>JAITUA010000016.1 GCA_031286615.1 Chryseobacterium sp.
GTCCACAGATAGAACAAAATAAATGCGCTAGCAGCGGTTTTGCTTTATTTTATAAACAGTTATATTTATCAGTACAAAGATCATTTAGGAAATGTGAGAATAGCTTTTGCAAAGGATAATGCCGGTGTAGTTCAGTCAATGGATACCAATAACTATTATCCGTTTGGGTTAAACCATATTGGAGGATCTTCTTACTCAAACTTTGGAAGTTATTACAACTATAAGTTTGGAGGAAAGGAATTGCAGGAAACTGGATGGAATGATTTTGGAGCAAGGATGTATATGAGTGACCTTGGTAGATGGGGTGTGATAGATCCGCTCGCGGAGAAAACAAGGAGATTTAATCCTTATAATTATGCCTTAGATAATCCTATTCGTTTTATTGACCCAGATGGTAGGTCAGAATCTGATTGGTTTAAAAATTCTATAGGCCAAATGGAGTTTAGAGATGATATAAAAAGCCAGCAGGATTTAACAGATGCAGGAATAACAGGAAAATATGTAGGAGAAACAGCAAAAGAAGGGGATTTGAGCTATGATGCAGATGGATGGATTTATGACGATTCTGCAGCTGGTAAAGGTAAAGAAGTTGCTAATGGTAGAGTTACTGATGTTGGAGAGGTTAAAATTACAAAAACCAACTGGTGGCATAGCCCCTGGGCAAGATTTCTGGTTCCTGATCGATTTGGTGTTACCACTAGTACATCTGCAGGAGGTGGTTTAGAAGTTGGGGCTAGCACGGGACTTGAGGTAATTACAAGAGGAAAAGATGCTGGAATTTATTTTGATCCAGGGAATACGTTTAGTACAGGAGTTTTGGTTGGAGCTAGTGGAGAAGTAGATTATAATTTCTTTACTAGTCAATTCTCTGGGAAAGTTTCTGATATGGATTTAAACTCTGTAGTTGGGACTGAAGCATATGTTAAGGCTTCCGTATTAGAAGGTATTGGTATTAACGGGGGTGTTGCTGTCAGTTTTGATCCTAAAGCTCCATTGAGTGGAAATAGATGGATTACTACCTTTGGAGGAGTTTCTGTAGGAGGAAGTGCTACAGTAATTTCTGGTGGTGCTGGTGTCACTGTATCAAATACAAGAATTGGAATTGGTTTTGATGGTAAATCCCGTGTTGCAGATTATTCAGGAGCAATGAGAGTAAAATAAATTAATAAATATGGAATTATCTAAGCGCAATATTTTGCTTTTTTTTACACTATTATTAGTTATCATTATAGTTTTTTTTGTTAGTAAATATAATCAAACAAACAAAGCATATTCTAGTAAACTAAACGGGAAAGTTGAATCTTTGAGGCATGTGGGACGAGGTGAAGCTTATCTACAAGTGAAATTTGAAGGAGAAAGAGAATTTAATTCATTATGTATTGTATATGTAGGTAATGAAAATCAGGATGATCTAAAAATAAATGATTCAATTTATAAGGCGAAAAACTCTTTGAATTATCAGGTTTATCGACAAGATAGCTCTGGAAATTATATTTTTTATAAAACATTAAAAAATGAACCATAACAAAAAACTGCCACTCATTTGAGAGGCAGTATTGTAACTAATTAGGACTTACATAATATCCTACTATTTTAATAGAATTGTTTTCTTTATGTAGTGTGAATTTTTCTTGGGTATTCTTGATGTCTCGGTTTACATTGTAAATTAATATATATTCATTTCTGGAATGAGTTCCTTTTATGATACTTGCCTGCTCATATATTAAAGAATCATTTTTAATATTTCCAAATTGCGAAAAAGAAGTATCAAACATTTCATTTACTTGTTCTTGTGTAGCAATTTTGAAAAGCTCATTACCGCACAAATTAAAAATTTTTTCTCTATCATTTTCTTTTAAAAGAGAATAAAATTGTTGTGTTGTTTTTTCAGCTTCTTTTAAAGAAGATTCTTTAAAACTACAATTTATTAAAAGTAAGCTTAATAGTAATACAATATATTTTTTCATAGATATATTTAGGATATATTTAGGATATATTTAATTATTAAATTTATAACAAATTTAATAATTAAAAAGTATCAGATAAGTCTGGTTCTTGGCAGTGGTTGGTGGTGAATATAGCAAAAGTTCTTCAGATGGGAAAGAGTCTCCTTATGGGACAAAGACCAGAAGCGTCAATTTAGAATTAGGATACGGTGTAGGAAGATCTAGAACGCAGACTATAAGTATAAGTAACTGGATAAAGGCTCATCCTCAGTATTTTAAAATTGGACATTCAAGTAATTAATAAATAGTTATGAAATCTTTAATACTTCTCAGCTTATTTCTTTTTATACTTTCTTGTGGAAAAGTTAATTGTGTTGAATATACCAAAATGCTCTCCAAAGAAGAATGTATAATAGCGGTTGAAACTCCTCCTACATCTTCAGTTTGGTTCGAGGTGAAAGGTTATGATCCTGTTACTCAAAAATCTAAAATATGTAAAACCAATAACAGGTGGTGGAATTTATATTGGAATGAAATAGAAGTTGGAGATACAATAGTAAAAAAGAAAGGGAAATTAACCTTTAATATTCATAAAAAAGATAGTATTATTACTCACTTTTGGAAATGTTATGAAGAATAAATAAAAGCGGAAGTATTTTCCGCTTTTATTTATTCTGTAAAATATCAAAATTTATCTTATATTTTTCTATCTTGATAGTATCATTTTCTTTTTGCATAATAAATGTTTCTTGAGTATGAGAGAAATCTCTATCTACTTCATAGGTTAGTAAATAATTAGATTTTGAATTTGTTCCTTTAACTACAAGTGTCTGCCATGTAGAGAGACTATCATTTTTTATTTTTCCGTTTTCATTTTCTATTTTATCAAGTACCAAATTAAACTTTTCTTTACTTGTTGTTTTTTAACAATCTCCTGTTAAGGCTGGTAATTACACAATTGGCTATGCTACAAAAATGTATTGGCCAATAATATCCTATAAACGAATTAGATTTAATTACACTGTAAATGGAAAAAAATATGAAACTACAAACATTTATGCCAAAGATCCTGAAGTAAAAATACCTGCAAGGTATTTGGTGCAATTTTCTTTAGAAGATAATTCATTTTCTAACATTTATCCAAATATTCCTATTCCTGATAGTATTCAAAAATCTCCTTCAGGTGGTTGGAAAACATTTCCTGAATGGGCAAAAAAATAATTAGTAATAAGATGGAAATTATAAATTTCCCCTGCTGGCGCGAGCGTCTTCGCTCGTGTCCACAGATAGAACAAAATAAATGCGCTAGCAGCGGTTTTGCTTTATTTTATAAACAGTTATATTTATCAGTACAAAGATCATTTAGGAAATGTGAGAATAGCTTTTGCGAAGGATAATGCCGGTGTAGTCCAGCCCAATGCAAATGAAGGTCAATCTCATGGAGCAAAAATGAAAAAGGGAGAAGGAGTTGGCAGGATGATTAATTTTAATGCAGAAGGCTCGAAAAAAGGTGAAAAAACAGAACATAGTAATATATAAATCACCAACAACAACTTATTTTAGATATTTTTAATAAACAGATAGGAGCAACTGCTACTGAGAAAAAAAAGTAAACTAATGAAAAAAAAAGTATTTAGAATATCGGGAATTGTTTTACTTATTGTATTTGTTTTATTTGCTTATAAGGCAATAAGTATTTTGGTATGGGCTCATAATGCCAATAAAAATTTTTATAATCTTACTTTAAAAGCTCAATTAGTAGATGAAAATGGTAAAGAAATAAAAACGCAAGGGAATGTGTTTCTTACTAAGTATGTCTGTTCTGATGATTATGATTTAGATCCAATAGCTGACCAACAGATAGATATCATTACAATCAATAGAGAAGGTAAGGTAAATGATACTTTTTTACCATTGCAAGGTATAGTTGTAGATAGTATAAATGTATCCGGTTACAAGTTGATAGATGTAAAAAAAGAAAGAGATTATTACGCAACCAAAGATTATGATACTGTCCAAATGAAATTTGTTTTAACAAAACAATAAAACTATTTGTATCCCCCTGCTGGTGCGAGCGTCCTCGCTCGTATCCACAGGTATAATAAAATCAATGTACTAGCAGATTATAGAGCGTTTACGCAATTTATGACGAATTTTTGCAAGGTATTATTACTAACTTTAGTGAAATAAAAGTAATTTGCTTGAAAATATAGAGTTTGTTGACAAACAATAGATTATTGAACGAATGGAGTCTGAAATAAAAAAATAATCGCGTTAAAATAAAAACAGCAGAAGATTCCTCCTGCTGTTTTTTATTCTGATCTGAAGATAATTATCTTTCAATCATGATATTCTTCACAAGAGTTTCTTCACCTATTTTCAAAACTCCGACATACACTCCGTTTTGAAGGCTGGAAACATTAATCTTATTTTCATTATTTACTTTTAGCATTGATCTTCCCATAGCATTACTGAGTTCAAAACTGAAGTTTGTTTCTTTGGAATCCGGGATTTCAATGTTGAGAACATTGCTGGCAGGATTAGGGTAGATTTTTGCTGTTTCTAAAGCGTTTTTAGAAGCAGGTTTGCTTAAGGTAGTGGAAGCTGTTGCAAAATGCTGTAAAGCTCCCACAGTAGCTTTTCCAATATTATAAACATAGGCAGGGTCCATATTGGTGAAAGTATCCTTGGAGCTGTGAGGATAACTGCTTCTGATTCTTTCAAAAAAGCCTGTAATCACTTCGCCTTTCTGTTCAAAAGGAATATAATCTGTGTCTTCAGCCGGATCTACAGCGGTTTGAAGAGGAGAGTAGAGTGCTGTACAGTTTCTAAGCTGCTGAGTTACTGCTGCAGAAGCTGCATTATTGTTGGAAAGGCCTCCCTGATCTTCATCACAGTATACCGTATTATTGTTGTTTCCTTTTACTCCGCCTACCTGATCAAGATTAAAGACCAGCTTTATATCTAATTTTCGTACACCTCCCTGATATACAACATTATTTACATAGTGGCTGCTTCCCTTTAATCCCTGTTCTTCACCGGAAAAATGGATAAATTTGATGGAATAGTCAGTCGGTACATTTCTCAGAATCCTTGCCGCTTCAAGAATAATAGAAGTTCCGCTTCCATTATCATTCACTCCAGGGCCATAAATGGTGTCGAAATGCCCGCAGATAATAACATATTTGTTGGGATAAAGTGTTCCTGTTTTCGTTATGATTAGGTTTTTAGAACTGGTACTTCCAAAAGTAAACGGACTTTCTACAATCTGGCTGGACGTATAACCATAAGAAAGATACTTGTTTTTGATCCAGTTCAATGTATTGGTGTTAGCCACCGAACCCGTAGTTTTTACTCCTAAATTACTGAATTCCTGAAGATTTGTGGTAATGTTGGCCTGGGTAACCATATCCGCTCTGTCTTTATAAGCCTGGATAAAACTTTGAGCCCCGATACTCTGCATAATAAATGCTGAGCACAAAAGTGTTGTGATTTTTTTCATATAAATAATATTATTTTGGTAATACTAATGTAGTGAATAAATCACAATGAAGTGTTTAATGTTTTAAAATAAAATGAAATTTTTATTATGTTATCAATAGATTTCGCATTGAAAAGTATGAGTGTGTTGCAAATGCTTTAATCTGTGTGATTTCTGAAAAGTAAAAACCTTTAAATAGCTTCAAAGGTTTTATAATTTAATGATATGTAATGTGAATTATCTTTCAATCATCACTTTTCTTACTACAGTCTGATCTCCGGCTTTTAATATTCCAAGATAAGCGCCATTTTCCAATCCCGAAGCATTGATTTTTGTTTCATTGGTTCTCTTGAAAATAGATCTTCCCTGGAAATCGGTCACTTCAAAAGTGAAATTCTTAATTCCGGAATCAGGAAGTTCAATATTAATGATATCCTTTACCGGATTTGGATAAATTTTTACAGTTTCCAATGTATTTTTTACCACAGCTTCATGCGTTCCCAATGTACCTGTAGCAACAGCAAAATGCTGAAGTGCCCCCACAGATGCTTTTCCTATATTGTAAATGTACACTGGATCCGTATTGGCAAAAGTATCATTAACCGTATGTGGGTATGTACTTCTGATTCTTTCAAAAAATCCTGTAATCACTTCACCTTTTTCCTCAAAAGGCATATAATCTGTATCTTCAGCCGGATCTACAGCAGTCAGAAGAGGAGAATAAAGCGCTGTGCAGTTTCTTAATTCCTGAGTCACAACAGCAGAAGCGGCATTATTGGAGGTAAGCCCTCCGAGATCCTGATCACAATAAACTGTATTGTTGTTATTTCCCATCACACCGCCCACCTGATCCAGGTTAAAGACGAGTTTGATATCCAAAACACGGTTACTCCCCTGATATGCTATCGTATTGGCATAATGAGTGCTTCCCAGAAGTCCTTGCTCTTCTCCGGAAAAATGTATGAATTTTATAGAATATTCCGTTGGTACATCTTTCAGGATTCTGGCTGCTTCAAGAATAATAGAAGTTCCGCTTCCGTTATCATTGACTCCCGAGCCGGTAATACTGTCGAAATGCCCGCAGATAATAACAAATTTATTAGGATACACAGTTCCTGTTTTCGTAATCACCAGGTTTTTAGAATTATAACTTCCTGCGGTAAAAGGATCTTCTGCCATCTGGCTGGCAGTATACCCATAGGAAATATATTTGGTTTTAAGCCATTCAAGAGCGTTATTGTTTGCTGCTGTGCCCGTTTTTTTTACTCCTAAATTGGCAAACTCCTGAAGGTAAGTGGTAATATTAGTCTGGGTTACCATATTCGCCCTGTCCTGATAAGCCTGAATGAAATTTTGAGCTCCAAGACTTTGCATGGCGATGGAAGCCAGTAAAAAAGTAGCGATTTTCTTCATTTTATGATTGTAATAATGAAGTACAGATAAATCTAACATTCATCTGTATCTTAAGTCTGACATTATTTATTAATGATTATTTTCTTTGTTGTATTTCCTTTATCGGTTTTGATAGTAACCATATAAACTCCGTTTGTAAGACCGGATGTGTTTATTTTTTTCTCGTTTTCAGCATTTAAGACCCTATTTCCTGCCATGTCATTAATCTCAACTTTGAATTGTGTGACTTCTTGCTGAAATTCCACTGTTATAAGATCTTTTGCAGGATTGGGATAAATTCTGATTTCTTCTGCTGGCTTCTGTGCTGTGGTCTCATGAGTGCTTAAAAGATTACTTGATGTTGTGGCAACGGCAAAATGCTGTAATGCTCCCACAGCTGCTTTTCCTACATTGAAAACATATACAGGATCAATATTAGCATAGGTGTCACTTACAGTGTGCTCATTATTACTTTTGATATACTCATAAAACCCTGTAATCGTATATCCTTTAGCTTCAAAAGGCATATAATCTGAGCTGTAAGCATAAGAAAGATTCGTTTGCAGAGGAGAGTAGAAGGTTGTACATGTCATCAGCTCCTGAGTCATAGTATTAGATGCTGTGTTATTGGATGACATTCCTCCTGTATCTCTTTCACAAGTGATGGTATTGTTATTATTTCCTATAAGACCCCCAACCTGGTCGATATTTAGAACCAGTTTTATATCCAGAACTTTTGTGCTTCCCTGGTATGCTACATTGTTTACATAATGATCACTTCCCACCAGACCTTGTTCTTCTCCGGAAAAATGAATAAACTTGATAGAATACTCCGTTGGAATATCTTTCAGAATTCTTGCCGCCTCAAGGATAATAGAAGTTCCACTGCCATTGTCACTTACTCCAGGTCCTACGATCGTGTCGTAATGCCCGCAGATAATAACATATTTGTTAGGATATAAAGTTCCGGTTTTGGTAATGATCAGATTTTTTGATGTATTGCCCCCATAGGTGAAAGCATCTTCAGAGAAATCATTGGCTGTATATCCATAAGACAGGTATTTGTTTTTAAGCCATTCCAGCGTATTATTATTAGCTGTTGTCCCTGTTTTTTTTATTCCAAAGCCTGCAAATTCCTGAAGGTTTGTATTGATATTGGCTTGCGTGACCATATCAGCCCGGTTTTTATAAGCCTGAATAAAACTCTGTGCACCAATATTTTGCAGTGCAATGGAAGTCAGCAAAAAAACTGCAGCTTTTTTCATTTTGATATTTTATTTAGAGATTGTAAATGTAGCAATAAATCATTATTTATTGTCAATTATTCAATCTATTTTGATGTAATTGTTTGTTTTTTTAATAATAATATGACTTTTTATATAATTTGTTGTTATGGTAGGTTGTTGTCCATTCAATAAGTTGGTTTTTATGTATATTTTTCTATTATTTTTAATTTTTTATGTTGAAAATTAAGTATTATGCTTTGTGGTTTGATAAATCGTATTAATGATATATCAAATGCCTCTGAAATCTGAAGGAGCTGAAACTGAATTTCAACTTGAAAACACACAAGATTGAAAAGTACAAAGCAAAAAAATCCCGGGAAAAACCCGGGACTTATATTGATAACAAAATCTATTCTACATTATTTTACTTGATCTACAACAGCTTTGAAAGCTTCAGGGTGATTCATTGCTAAATCTGCTAAAACTTTTCTGTTAAGTTCGATGTTGTTCTTTTTAAGAGCTCCCATAAATTGAGAGTAAGACATTCCGTGCTCTCTGGTTCCCGCGTTGATACGAGTGATCCAAAGTGCTCTGAAGTTTCTCTTTTTCTCTTTTCTACCACGGTAAGCATATTGCATTGCTTTTTCTACCGCGTTTTTAGCTACAGTCCAAACGTTCTTTCTTCTACCGAAAAAACCTTTAGCTTGCTTAAAAATTTTCTTTCTGCGAGCTCTTGAAGCTACGGCATTTACTGATCTTGGCATAATTTAAATTGTTTTTTTGAAAAGGGCGGCAACTGATGTTACTCTTATTTGCACCGTTTCAGGGTTAAAATGTTGAATTTGTTTGAATTCTTATAAACCGAATATAGATTTATAAAAACTACTTAATTGCTAATTGACGTTGTACGCTTTTCTCGTCCACTTTAGCTACGTAAGAAGTAGTAGTAAGATTTCTCTTCTGCTTAGTTTCTTTCTTAGTTAAGATGTGGCTTTTGTAAGCGTTTTTTCTTTTGATCTTACCAGATCCGGTAAGAGCAAAACGTTTCTTAGCACCTGATTTCGTTTTTAATTTTGGCATTGTTCTGCTTTTTTATTGTTTTTGTTATCAATATCTGTTTTGGTTACTCCTAAAGACATTAGGAATAATAGTGTGCAAAATTACGAAAAAAAAGTGAAATGTGAAAGTAATTTTTAATCTGGACAAATAGGGCGGTCTTTTCTATAACCTCTTACTATCAGTTATTCTGATAGGTTACGACTTTAAAAAGAACAAAAGATCTCTGTTAATGGATTATTTTACTTAAAATATAGCTGATAATCGGGATTGCAGTGTTTGTTTATTCTTTCTAATATTGATGAATACGATGAATAAAATTTCGATGTATGAAAACAATAGTATGCAGTATCCTTTTTATGCTGACTTCGGTTATGGCATGTACTCAGGAAACAAAAGATAATTTCCCGTTGGTTCCATCAAAAACAAAAAGTATCAGTAGCGTTCCGTTTTTAACGAAGCAGAATGACTTTATTTATGTAGATAAGATAAGTTTAAAACCTGTCAGCAAACAAAAGTTCAGAAACGCATCCCTATTTACTCCTACAGGTTTTGCGGTCGTTGAAAATGAAAAAAATGAATATGGTGTCATTGATGAAAGGGGAAAGATCGTTTTAGATTTTTCAGCCAGCGCAATAGGTTTAAATGTTGTCGACGGACTTACATTTTATAAAAAAAATATTGAATACGAAAAGAAAATGCCTGTCTGGAAATGGGATTGGAATATCATGGGAAGCGGTATTAAGAAAGAACAGACCTACCATAAAATTGAGATTGGCGTTGTAGAAAGCCAACAAATCTTACTCAATGAAGACATTCCTTACCTGGAAGAAAATTATTATCTGAATTTTGTTTCTGTAGATGAAAAACACCTCTTTTGGAATGGAAACATTTACGAAATCAAAAAAGGTCATTTAAATAAAATTGAAAATGGAATTACTGAATTACTGGAAAATAAACGTTTTATCAAAGGTTCCAATACGAGTTTTTCAATATATGGATTGGGGCAAAAAAAGGCACTTCACAAAGAATTAAAAGGTACAGAAACACTTTCCATCCGGTTTGGAAAGGAAACGATAATGCTGAAAGAGGTTAATAAAGAACGGTATGATCCGGAAGTTCCCAAGCTTTTAGCAGACAGCAAAACCCAGGATATTTATCCTTTTCCACAGTATGAAAAGGTCTTTCCGAAAGAAATTACAAAAGCCACCGCCTCGCAGATTGATTTCATAAAGAAAACATCTTTAGTGTATTCTATTACCAATTCGCCTTATTTTCTGCTGGGTGTTTTTAATTATGATCATGATATCTGGGCCTACGATTGGCTTTATATTGATACTAAAGGAAACGTCACAGATTCTATTGGTACCTATAATTTTAAAGTGCTGGATCAGGTAGGAAATGTGGTCTGGCCGGACAGAAAAATGATTTTGCCCAGCCAGTTCGTTGATAAAAACTGGAAATTCGGGAAAATAAATTCTTATCACAGTATGAACGATTTATATCTTATTCCCATTGAAGATGAAAAACAGCTGAGAACAAAAGGATTGTGGAACAGGAGCAAAAATATCTGGGAAATCAAGCCTGAATACAATGATATTTCTGTTTTGGACACTGATGAACATATCTATGCGCTTCAAAAAGAAAAAGACGGCTTATATATGCTTTATGATAACAAGAATAAAAGGAATATTGGATCAAAAATGTATAATTCCATTAATTCTGACGGTCTGGTAAGTATTAAACGCAGTTCCGGAGAAAGTACGTATTACTATATTGATATTTACTCCGGGAAAGAATACAAAGAACAATAATTTAATCTTCTGAGACTCATTCTAAACTAATTATACTATGCTTTCATCTGCAGATTTACACCTGGAAAGAATGTTATTTTTTGCTGTTTTGATTCTATTTTTCGGAACAGGATTTTTATGTACACTCATCATTTTTATTATAAATTCTATACTAAAGAAAAATAAAACAGGACGTTATTATATTTTCGGATTTCTTATTTCAGGACTTATTGGAGTAGTTTTAACCGCATTCTATTGTTATATGATACTATTTGAACAGGCTGAAGTCTATATGCCTTAAAAAATATGATGGAATAGATTCTAAAAAAGAAACAAGCTAAAAAACCACTGTTATCAGGGATATTTTCATGCAGCCCCTTTTGTTACCTTTAATCCGGGAAAATATTAAAATAATCCGATGAAAAGCCTCGTGATTTTAAAGTCATTTTCGCATTTACTTATATAAATATTTTTATAACTTTTATAGCTTTCTTTTTCACACCCAATTAAAAGATAAATTCTTATTTCGAACAAATGCTAAAAAAAACTATGGGTAAAAACACTAGCCAAATAAAATTGAGTGAAGAAGAAGCTGTAAAAGTAATATTGCTGAGTATCATTTTGGTACTATTCACCAGCTGTAAGAATCCTGAGAGAAAAAAAACGAACTTTCCGAATAAATTAAAAAATACCTACTGGATTATTGATAGTGGCGGACTTATTGCTCCGGATGGAAATACAACTTATGAACTGTCAAAGAGAGTAGATTCTGCATTAATTCTTAATTTTCATGCTGTAAACTTTGTGGATGAAGAAAAATTTGAAAGTTTTGACAGCTGGGAATGTGGAAATGACTGCTTTACAGAAATATATGGCAGATATTATTTTGTGCAGGCCAATCAAATAGAAATGGAAGTTGACAGTATTCATAAATCAGGAACCTGCGAGGCTCCTGCAAAGATCTTCAAGCCAGCAAAAGTGATGACTTTTGATATGGTAGAAAAGGGAATGCAGTTGCAATTCATAAGGGTTTAGAAATGAAAAACTTAGTAAAATTTCCCATGGAATATGAAGGCGTATTTTATGATGATACTGAAAATCATAAATCATTGTAAACGGGAATGTATAATACTTTCCAACGGAATAAAATGTAATGAATGGCACACCGGATTTATTTATATAATTACGATCAAAAATCGGATCAGACATTCGATACCTATCTAGGGGAGTGGAACTATGAAATTCCATTATTGCTGTATCCTTTGCTGGCGGAAGACATCAAAGTGGAGGGCGTTGAGTTTTTCTCAGATAAAAACCAGGGAATTGTTCAGTTGCGTTACTTTTTCAATCTGCTGGCAGATACTTATCAGTTGCATTACAAGAAAGCTTACTACGAGCCTGTTAATAAAATGTTTGAGTTCCTGGAATCTTTGCCTTATGACTCTTTTGTATTGAATGCAACGGATGTTTTCAATATGAACGAAGAAAAGCATAAGGTACAGGCAAAGGAATGGCTGGTGGAAATTCAACAGAAAAGCAAGCTCTATAAAAAGGCTGTAAAAACTCAGAATCTTTCGTTGCTGGATTCCCTTTTCTCGCAGACAGGATATTCCTCATTTCTCGAAATTTTACAAACAGACTGGATTGATTACGGATTGGGATATTTTGAGGAACTTGCTTATAAAAAGGCTGCATCCTCCATATTTGAAGAAGATGGAAAATTCGGTCTGAAGGATACAAAAGGGGGGATTTTAGCCCCAGCCATTTATGATGATATTTTTGAAGCAGACTATAATTACAGTATATCTGTGATTCAAAAAGATAGTTTGTTCGGTTATCTGCAAAGTGACGGAAAAGAATGGATTTCCCCAGTGTATGAAGAAGCTTTTGATGTATTCGATTTTGCGCAGGAACCTTTAGGCGAAGTAAAAGTGAATGGAAAATCAGGGATTTTAAAAATCTATTCAAATACCTGGATGGTTCCTCCCGATTATGATGCCATTGAAAGAATAGCCTATGGATTCTTAGGTGTAGAAAAAAACGGGAAGTTTGGAGTTTACAATGATGAAAATGGACTGATTATTCCTGCTGAAAGCGAAAGCCCTTATGAATACGATTATTTTCCTGAGCTGTTTTTTACCAAACAAAAAGGAACCGGCAAGCGCAGATATTATACGAAAGAAGGGAACTATCTGGGTGATTTTTTAGAAGGAAGTATCATAAAAACAAGTACCTGTTTCTGGATCAAACCAAACAAATTTGATAAAAAAGGAAAATTAATAGATGAAAAAGGAAATCTTATCATTGACGAAGCAGATCAGCTGATTTTAATCGATAATTTTGAAACGCTGGCTGTTCGTAAAGATAAAAACTGGAAGATTTATCACACTTTAAAACATCAGTTTCTGCTAGAAAATGAAGCTATTATTAAGGTAAAGGCACAATCAAATGCCGGACATAAAAACAATGTCTTTATCCTGGAAACCAAAACAGGATCAGGACTTTTTGATGCAGATAATGAAAGTTGGTTAATCGTTCCTCAATCGGAAATTAAGCAAATTCATTACTTGGAAAATGGTTTTTTATCTATTCAAAAAAATGAAGGTTATCAGTTGTTTGATTTTGAGAATGGTTTGTCAACGCTTTTGTACGATTATATTTCCAATCCTTTGAATTACAGAACGGAAGAAGGTCTGTTATTTCTATATCAGGGTGAAAGTATGTTTAGAATGAATGAAGATAAAATCATTCATCGGGTAGAGGCTTCCGAATATGGAGCCATTTATCTGGATCGGTATTCATTCCGGGGAAAAGATTTGGAATACTTTACTTCCTTTTATAACCGTTGGAAAAGTCAGGCAGGTAAAAATGCCGAACAATCCATGGAAGTCGGAACCATTAAAAAAATGGCTTTTGACGCAAAAGAAAATCAAAATTATCATGAAGCCCTTCGTTTATTTGAATTATCTGCTCAAAAAGGTGACACAGACAGCCTGGTAGAAATAGGAATACTGTATACCGATCCTGAAATAGAATCATTGTTTGATCCACAAAAAGGAATTAGATATTACGAAAAAGCAGCACAGCAAAATCATCCTGTAGCCTGGAATAATATCGGAGCTTTGTATCACAACGGAATAGGGTATTCTTTTAACATCAAAAAAGCAATTCAGGCGTATGGAAAAGGCGCTGAACTTGGTGACGGGTTGGCGCTTGCCAATCTGGGTGATCTGTATTATTTTGGAGAACATGTGCTTCAGGATTATGATAAAGCCTTGGATTTTTATCAGAAAGCTGAGAAAAAATACTATTATAATTACGATAAAATTTCAGAAATCTATTACCAGTTAAGAGATTATAAAAATCTTTTGGTGTATTTAAAGAAAGATTATGATCAGTCATATTCAGGGATTTATTATGGTATTATCTACGAACTCGGTATGGGCGTAAAAATAGATTTGAAGAAAGCCATTAAGTATTTTGAACAAGCCAATGCTTATAGTGCCTATGAATACGCAACTCAACGTTTAGTATATTACTATGGTGAAGATCCGAGCTTTAAAAATGAAAAGAAATTTCAGAAATGGAGATCTTTCGCTGAAAAGCATGGTTTCAAAATAGATTAGCAGGGATTTGCCTATATTTACGTTCTTTAGTACAATACAATTTAATAAAGATAAGGGTTTGATGCACAGGTTGTTATTTATATTTACTTTACTTATTTGTCCGTTTTTTGTTCAGGCGCAGGATGTTTTAAGCAAATTAGAAAGAGAATACAGTCATGCATCAAACAATACGGCAGAACAGCTCAATCTGGCTCCCAAATATGCGACTGCCTTATTTTTTCATAACCTTAAACCTAAATCTTATCAGATTTTAGAAGCCAATATTTCCATTGCTGCAAGACAGACAGACGGAAAGTATGCCACAATTTTATACGCAGTGCAAGCCATGAATTATCGACTGGATAACAAAACTGCGGAGTCTTCAAAAAGTCTTGACATGGCAAAGGCATATAGCTTAAAAACGAATAGTAATGAAGCTAAAGGTTATTTTAATTACGCAAAGGGCTGGATTCTCACCCGTAATAATAAAACAACAGATGCCGTTGCTGCTTATCTGAAAGCAATCGACTATTACGAAAAATCACCAACAACTTCTACACTGTACGGGAGATTTGGCAATGTAGCAAAAGAATTGTCCACTATTTACTCCAATCTCAATGAATACCAGCTGGAAGAGAAATACAGTAAACAGTTTCTGTTGCTGGCATCCAGGCAAAATGATCCTAATCTTATCTTCGATGCCTATATGCGAATAGGGTATGTGTATGAACAAAAGTACATTCAAAATCCATCAAATACGGAGCTGAGAGATAAAACAGAGCAGTATTATCTGCAGGCTATTACTACGTTCAATAAAAATAAAGACAGGATGCTTAACAGGAGCAGTCTTTCTTATGCGGCCATTAATTTAGCTAATTTATATACAGAATTTGACAGTGATAAGGCGATGGAGTATGCTCAGATCGCCAATAAAGTAAGTCTGGAAACCGGCGATGCTATTCATATTGCTTCTTCGTTCGGGATTCTGGCAGAACTGGCGCTGCAGAATAAGAGTTATGATTTAGCCAAATCTTATTTTCTAAAAGCCTCTATGGAAATTGGAAAAAGCCCGGTGAGAGATCATAATATTGAACTGTCTATTCTAGAGTCTTTATCCAGAATCAGCGAAGAGCAGGGAAACTACAAAGAAGCACTGACTTATTATAAAAGCTATGTTGATAAATACAAAAGTGTTTACGATCAGGAAAAACTGGATATTACCAAAAGATTAGAATCACAGTTTGATAAAGAACGTCAGGAGCAGAAATACATAAAGCTCCAGCTGGAAAGTGATAAAAAAGCACAGGAAATTAAGCTGATTAACATTTTGCGTGCACAGCGTGAACAGGTTTATAACAACTTAAAACTGGTAGAAGAAAACCAGCGTGAGCGACTGAAATTTTCAGAACTTGAATCAGAGAAAAAAGAACAGCAGCTTCGTTTGGCAAAACTGGAAACCCAGCAGAAAAATAACGATATCAACAACTTTAAAAAGCTGTTGGCATTCAAGGAAAAGATCAATACATACTATATCTTTTTTATTATCTTTTTCATTGTTTTGATTCTCTTATTGCTTTATGCCTATAAACAGCGTGCAAAGTCTATTAAACGAAGAGACGAGCTGCATGCCTTAGCCATGGAACAAGAGAAACAAAATTCAAAAATCTCTACACTTACCGCCTTGCTTGAAGGCCAGGAGCAGGAGCGTGGCCGCCTTGCCCGTGATCTGCATGACGGATTGGGAGGTTTGCTTTCCGGAACGAAACATCAGTTGTCTTATTTAAACCCTCATCAGTCAGAAAATATAGAAGAAGGAATTTCAAAATCGATTGAGCAAATTGATGGAGCGGTAGAAGAGCTAAGAAGGGTAGCGCATAATTTAATGCCTGATTTATTAACGAAATATGGTTTGGAAGTAGCCATTCAGGAGTTTGCTTCCCGTATATCCAATAATGCATTAGAGATCCATACCGAATTTATCAATTACAGCAATTCAATATCAAAGGAAAAGCAGTTGGTTATCTACAGAATCATTCAGGAATTGGTGAATAACGCGATAAAACATGCCGATACTTCAGAGATTATTGTTCAGGTGAGTGAAGAAGAAAATCTTTTAAACCTTACAGTAGAAGATAATGGTAAAGGCTTTGATCATACAAACCTGGACATTAGAAAAACTGCAGGTTTTCACAATATAGAATTAAGAGTCCAATTTTTAAAAGGGACGATGAATATCACCTCCGAACTGAATATTGGTACCAGTATAGAACTTCAAATTCCTATTCATTAAGCATGATAAAAGTAGCCATAACAGATGATCACCCACTTCTTTTAGAAGGACTGAAAAATATTTTAGGAAACAGCGATACGATAGATGTTGTAGACTGTTTCAAAAACGTTTCAGAAATGAATGCAGGTCTGGCAAAACAAACAGTTGATATATTACTGCTGGACATCAATCTGGTAGATGTCAACAGCATCGAGCTGATAAAACCTTTAAAGAAAAAGTACAGCAACCTTCAGATTATCATTCTCAGCGTTCACAATGAGCTGCCTGTTATTAACAGTACTCTGGCTGAAGGCGCGTTGGGATATATTCAGAAAAATGCCTCAGTTTCCGAAATCCTTGAAGGAATTACAGCTGTAAATGCCGGTAACCGATTTTTATGTTCACAAACCAGATCTGTTCTGGAGAAAAAATCCGCAGATGGATTAAACCATGTCCCGAAACTGACACGAAGAGAAAAGGAAATTTTAGCCGAAGCAGCAAAAGGACTTACCACCAATCAAATGGCAGAAAAGCTCTTTATTAGCCCGCACACGGTAGAAAGCCACAGAAAAAATCTTATTGAAAAATTTCAAACCTCTAATCTTAGTTCCGCCATTAAGCTGGCTATAGAATACGGTTTGGTGATCGAATAACATATTTATTCAACAAAAAGGCCTGCTTACATCGTAAAATCAGACCTTTTTTTATATAATCAAATAATCGGGTGTGTTCTCTTAATCTTTGAATTTCAACGCAGCCTGAAACAGGTTTTTCTTTCCTATTAAATCATATTCATCATTATATTCAGGCTGATACATCAGTATGAAAACGCTGCCGTCAAAATCCTTTAAATTGATGGGCTGATCTACCATAATATCATAAAACCTTGTAATAGTACGGGTAGCTGTCCATTGTTTGGCATTGCCTTTTGGATTTTTATCAAATCTGTGATCCTTCGCGTCTGTATAGTACCAATATGAAGGCGCAGAATCCATCAGAAACATCTCTTTATCCTTGTTATACAACTCTTCCGCCATACCTGTATTCTGAAACCATGGCACTTCCTTATTCAAAACACCCAGAGCTCCTGCATAGATATCTTTATTCGTAGTAGCACCTACTAAAAATCCTTCCAGATTGGTAGACGTAATCTCAAATTGGAAAGTAGATTTTTTCAGTTCATAAACATCATTCACAGGCTCAATCACTTTTCCGTCCTGTTTAATAACTACTTTCAGCGATTGCGCAAAAGTCATAAAACTTAATAAACAAAAAAGGAAGGTCAAACTTAATTTTTTCATTGTATCTCTTTAAATTTTACAGCAAAGATATTGGACTTTATCCCCATAAACACTGGCTGATTTCAGGGGTTTTTTAATTCATCCTAAAACAGATCAGCCTTCAACTGGATTTTTATATAAGCCGTTTTCTGCTTTTTACCATTAACCGAAGCAGAATTGAGCGGATAGACTTCTGCATAAAAAGTATCATTATCTGTCCAGAATGCCTTTTTATCATCAGCTATTTTGAAGTTGGTAAAATTCACGTATAAAAGGTTGTCCTGTTTTTTGGTTTGTGGAAAATATTTAGCGATAATAAAATTACTCCCGACATCATTATTAGAGGAAACAGAGGTAACCCAGCTCTTAGTTGGAAGAATTTGTGGATAACCATCAGTACTTAACTCAAACATCACTGCATTTTTTGTATTATAAAAAGAATAGTAAGAATCTGCGACTTCATCAGAATTTTCTTTGAAAACCTCCAGGTTCATGAAAGGTGATCTTCCCACGTATTCATTGGCAAGAGGGCCCGTTTCTGTGGATATACTTTCATGTTGGGTAATAACCTCTTTTCTTCCATTTTCAATGTATATCCAGTTATCATCTTCTAGTTTCATATTCGGATTTTTTACCAATGTTTCATTGATTCTATTTTTTGAACTGGTTTTAAACTCCTGTTCTGAAATCTCAGTAATAGTCCCAAATTTTTTAAAAGATTTATTCTTAAAATCATCAGATTGTTTAAATGTACTGCTTCTGATCTCATAAAGATCCACACCTTTTAAAGTCAATTCAAATGCAGGAGTGAATTCTGATTTCAGGACAAACGCTTCAATACTGTTCGAAATATTGTTATTAATGCTGTAATGAATAGAATAGAAGTCTTCAAACTCTTCAAATCCATAGTAATTATCAAGTTTATTATAAGCCATTTTCAAATGAGCTGCATCTTTACTCGGGGTTACAAAAAACTGTATAGAGTCCAGCTTGGTAAATAATTGAAACGGTACCTCCTGAACGTTATCCACACCTTTTATTTTTTTGAAATCGGATAATGTTATTGTTTTTTGCTTAACTTCAGTTTCTGGTTTGTTGGTCTCTGATGTTTTATTTTGTTGATTGCATCCTGCAAGAACCACCATTGACGATATAAAGATTTGATTGATGACTTTCATTTATTATATTTTTTGGCAAATGTATCGGTATTAGGACCAGCAGCCAACAAAACGCCTGAATATCGGGAATAAATGGCTGAAAACAGGGATATATGAAGTGGCAGAATTTGGACAATTTTACAAAACGATAAACCCAATATTGTAATTTACTTTTATAAACATGAAAAACTTAATAATCAGCCTTTCAGTGGTAACTGCTTTATTAGCATCCTGTTCACCCGCTACAGACAAAAAAGTGGAAAAAAATACTTCTCCGGATCCCAAAAAAGAAGTTGCAACCTCTACACAGGAGCCAGTGAAGATTGATCCGGCAACATTAGAAATACCAGGTGATTTTTCAACATTAGTTCCTATTGATTTATTGAATAATAAAAGTACCAATGTACATGATAAATATGGTATAGAGTTCTCCGGGAATTGTTATTCATGCGATCTGACAAGCCTGTCTATAACAAAGAAGCAAATCAGATGGACAAATGTCTGTGATGAAAAAGATACTTTTGAAATTGATGATTTTTCATACTCTAACGAAGGAAACAAAACTATTTTTAAAACACCGGAAAGAACCTATATTTTAACCCAAATAGATAAAGCACCCGTTTACGAACTCGTGATAGAAGGCAAAAAACTGGAGCTAAAAAACAAAAGGATATCCAGATACTTAACCACCAAAAAAGCTTTACCTCTTTTCACAGAGCATGATTGTGGAGATTTTGAGGGATAGACAGTAGAGTAGTACGGAACATCTATTCTTAAAATTAATGCATAAAAAAACCTCAAATTGCTTTGAGGTTTTTTATATTAAATAATGACTTAATTATTTTGCTGGTTTTTTAGGACTCATCATCATAATCATCCTTTTTCCTTCAAGTTTAGGAAGCTGGTCTACTTTTCCTACGTGCTCTAGTTCCTGAGCAAGTTTTAAAAGCAAAATTTCTCCCTGGTCCTTAAAGATAATCGAACGTCCTTTAAAAAATACGTAGGTCTTTAATTTAGAACCTTCTTCAAGGAATTTTTCAGCATGCTTCTTTTTGAATTCGTAATCATGGTCGTCAGTCTGAGGTCCGAAACGGATCTCTTTTACTACCACTTTTACTTGCTTAGCCTTAAGTTCCTTTTGTTTTTTCTTTTGCTCGTATAAGAATTTCTTGTATTCTAATACTCTTGCAATAAAAGGTTCTGCTTTATCAGAAATTACTACTAAATCCAATTCCTGATCTGCAGCAATCTGTCTTGCTTTGTCAATTGGATAAATTCCTGGCTCTACGTTATCGCCCACCAAACGAAGCTCTCTCACACGAATTTTATCGTTGATCAAGTGTAAGTCCTCTTGTACCGGACGTCTTTGTGGGCCCCTGTTGTTAAATCTTTGTGCTATTGTATTATAATTTTATTGGTTAATTACTTAATTAAATTGATTCAAATATTTAAAAATTGAAAGATTCTGTTATTGTATTAACTTTTGAATCCTTCAATCTTTTAATTTTAAATTTATATGGCTGCTTCTTTTTTAAAGTAAGCAACGAAATCTTCCATTTTCATGACTCCAAGATCTCCTTCTCCACGTCTTCTTACAGAAATTGTGCCTTCATTTTCTTCATTTTCTCCTACAACAAGCATGAAAGGAATCTTATTCAATTCAGCATCACGGATCTTTTTACCTGTCTTCTCGTTTCTATCATCAATCTGACCGCTAATATCGTGATTTTCCAAAAATTGTGAAACTTTTTTTGAATAATCTACATATTTTTCACTGATCGGTAGAATAATGAATTGATCCGGGCTCAGCCATAATGGGAAATCACCTGCAGTGTTTTCCAACAAAATAGCAATGAAACGCTCCATAGAACCAAATGGTGCTCTGTGGATCATTACCGGTCTGTGTTTTTCATTATCATTTCCGATATAGTGAAGGTCAAATCTTTCAGGAAGGTTATAATCCACCTGGATTGTTCCCAGCTGCCATTTTCTTCCTAAAGCATCTTTCACCATGAAGTCAAGTTTAGGACCATAGAATGCCGCTTCACCGTATTCCACAACTGTTTTTAATCCTTTCTTCTGAGCTGCGTTAATGATGGCGCTTTCTGCTTTCTCCCAGTTTTCATCAGAACCGATATACTTTTGTTTGTTTTCAGGATCTCTCAAAGAAACCTGAGTTACAAAATCTTCAAACCCTAAAGATTTGAATACATAAAGGGTAAGGTCAATTACCTTTTCAAATTCTTCAGAAAGCTGATCCGGAGTACAGAAAAGGTGAGCATCATCCTGAGTAAATCCACGAACTCTTGTCAATCCATGAAGCTCTCCACTTTGCTCATATCTGTATACAGTACCGAATTCTGCATATCTTTTTGGTAAATCTCTGTAGCTCCATTGTGAAGTTTTGTAAATTTCACAGTGGTGAGGACAGTTCATTGGCTTCAGCAAAAATTCTTCCCCTTCATTCGGAGTTTTAATCGGCTGGAAGCTGTCTTCTCCATATTTATCCCAGTGTCCTGAAGTTACATACAATTCTTTTGCCCCGATGTGTGGAGACATTACAAATTCATAACCTCCTTTTTTCTGAGCATCAGAAAGGAAATTTTCAAGCTTTCTTCTTAAAGCAGTTCCTTTTGGTAACCAAAGCGGTAACCCGGCACCTACTTTTTCAGAGAATGCAAAAATTCCAAGTTCTTTACCTAATTTTCTGTGATCTCTTCTTTTAGCTTCTTCTAATCTTTCAAGATATTCAGTAAGATCTTTCTGTTTAGGGAAAGAAATACCATATACTCTTGTCAATTGAGGATTCTTTTCATTTCCTCTCCAATAAGCTCCTGCTGCATTTAAAATTTTAACCGCTTTTACAATTCCTGTATTTGGAATGTGACCACCACGACATAAATCTGTGAAGTTATCGTGTGTTACAAAAGTGATTTCTCCATCATTAAGATTAGAGATCAGTTCCACTTTGTATGGGTTGTCTGCATATGTTTTTAAAGCATCTTCTTTAGAAACCGGATAAAGAGAGAAAGTAGAACCTTTCTTCGCATTTTCTAAGATCTTTTTCTCAATCTTCTCAAAATCTTTTTCAGATAAGCTTTCATCCCCGAAATCCACATCATAATAGAATCCGCTTTCAATTGCAGGACCAATCGTCAACTTAGCATTTGGATAAAAGTCAAGGATAGCCTGCGCCAAAAGGTGGGCAGAAGAGTGCCAGAAAGCCTTCTTTCCAAGATCATCATTCCAGGTCAAAAGCTGTACCGTAGAATCCGTGGTTATAGGTGTGGTCGTTTCTACTTGTTTGTCATTAACAATTGCGGAAATGGTGTTTCTAGCCAATCCCTCGCTTATAGATTTTGCCACATCTAGAGGAGTCACTGCTCCCTCGAATTCTTTGACACTATTGTCTGGAAGTGTAATTTTTATCATTGTTTACTAAGAAATTTTAAGAGGCAAAAATACGGAATTTTTAGATAAAATACTATATTAGCATATATTTAGAATGAGAATTAATATTAAAAAAAGAAAAAACAGACATGTTTTTGTCCCATTGAATTCCAGATTCAGTTTATCACAGAAAAATACTTCAGAATTTCCGGTTTTGTATTTCTTTGCTATTAAGCCTCATTTTCTTTTTGAAACTCTTTAAAAACAAACAAATTACATTCAATATGAATACTATAAATGTTGATTTGCACTGCGATTTATTATGTTATTTACTGGAGCCGGGCTCATTAATTGATGACAAAGAGCTTGGCTGCTCACTTCCTTATTTAAAAGAAGGAAATGTAAAGCTTCAGGTGATGGCCATATACTCAGCGACAGATAAAAATAGTACTGTTTATGGAGCAAAACAGAGCGAAATATTTTCAGAATTCCTGCAAAATGAAAATTTTTTCTTATTCGATGGTGAAAACTATAAGAATTCTGAGAACAAAGACAAGGTAGGAGTCATTGCCTCTATCGAAAATGCATCGGGCTTTTGTGATGAAGATGAAACCCTGGATTCTGGTTTTAAAAAATTGGAAGCTATCATTGAAAAAACACAGCGAATTCTTTATCTGGGAATAACCCATCATAGTGAAAACCGCTTTGGAGGTGGGAACTATTCTGATGTAGGACTGAAAGATGACGGAAAAGTTCTGCTAGATTATATTTCAGAAAAAAATATCGCTATTGATCTTGCTCATACCAGTGATCAGCTTGCCTATGGAATTCTTAATTATATTGATCAGAGAAACTATAAGATTCCTATTTTGGCAAGTCATTCTAACTATAGATCTGTACATAACAAAAAGAGAAACCTTCCTGATGAACTGGCAAAAGAAGTTATTAAAAGAAAAGGTTTAATAGGACTGAATTTTATCCGCAATTGTATTGATGAGAAAAATCCCGAGGTATTATATGAACATATTCAGTATGGTCTTGATCTGGGAGCAGAGGATGCTATTGCGTATGGTGCAGATTTTTTCTTTTGCAAAAATCATCCTGATAAATCCCGTCATCCTTTTTTCTTTAAAGGCTATGATGATGCATCGGCTTTTAATGCAATCAATAAAGAAATTGAGGAACGGTTTTCATCTGAGTTAGTAGAAAAGATCAGTCACAGAAATGCATTGGAGTTCATAGAGAATATGTATAAATAGAATCATTCTTGTCTGATTAAATCAAAGCATAATTAACAGGTCGCTCCTCTGGAGCTTTACTTTTACGGGACTTATTTTTTTTCTATTAACAGTAGATCCCGATGGGATCAAATCCAGCTCCAATGGGAGCTAACTATTAATAGAACGTATTTTGTTTTAAAATTATAGCTCCGGAGGAGCGATCTGTTAATACCTAAATCTGTGAAATTATATTAAAGAGAAAATAGATTTTAATGTTTTATTTTACATGAGGTAAAGTGTGGTAAAATTATGTAAAGCATACGTTTATATTGTTTTATTTAATGTTTTCTTTTATACTTTACTTTCTGCTTAATAATTTCGATCACATCTACATTCTGAACTTTAGATTTGATCCATCCATGGATATCAATATAGAATAATGAACGTCTGTAATATTCATTTTTAGAATAGACTTCCAGTTTTTTATCAAAATTTTCAAACGCTTTCTGCCTTTGATCCAATACCTGATTATTAAGATTTTTAAAGAACTGAATACTTTCGAAGTGGAATTCTTCCGGCTTTTTCATTTTTTTAGCAAACTTTAAAGTCGAAGCAATAAATTCATCATAATCTTCATCATTTCCTGATTCATATTTTGCCATTAAGATCAGAATTCTGGTATGAAACAGCAGATCTTCCTGTACATTTCCTTTGGATTCTATGACCCTCATTGAATATTCAATAGATTTGCCAAACATTTTACTGCCGAAGAACATAGCGGCCATTTTCAGATAGAGAATCATAAAATGGTGCTCATCTATTCTTTCTCTGAGTTTTTCCATTTTTAATTCCACTTCAGGAATAAGCTTTGTTCCTGTGAAAAATTCCCCTTTCACAAAATGAATATTCATCAGTGTATTGTAATGGGTAAGAAAAATAAGAGACTGAAGATTTTCATTCTGAATAAAATTCTCAGCATGTACCATTTTATTAAAATTCGCGAAATGCTCTTCCAGAATATCAATGTTTCCATACAAAAACAGGATTTTCAGCAAATAAGTATTTCCTTTGATGTACCAAACCGGATGGCTGTAGATCATTTCAGGCTTTTTATGAAACAGATCCACCCACTGATAAGCATATTTCAAGGTGTATTTGTAGTCCTGTAAAAGCTGGTTTTTCCAGACATGGGCTTTATAATACCAGAGTTTTTCTGTGAAGTTTAGTTTCTCTGGGTTTATATTTTTAATCTGGGCATTAAAAACATCCATCACTTCCTGTCGGTCTGTATCATTTTTTACATAGCCGTGAGTAAGCATTTCACTGTATAATTTCAGAGAAAGATTAGACAGTTTTGTGGTATAACGGTTCTGTTTGCTTATTTCCTGAGATTGTTTGATAAGTTCTTCGGCGCGGCCTTCAATACTTCGGGTAATGAATTGTGATTCAATTACTTTTTCAAGGTCTATAATTTCTGAAGCGATACTTTTTTCATCCAGTTCTAATGCAGACTGCTTGGTTTTGTCCAATATCTTCAGAGCCTGCTTGTAAAGTCCTTTCTGATACAGAATATTAGCAAAATCCAACTGTTCACGAAGCTGAATTCTGTAGTTCTGATGACTCGGGTTCATACGGAGGCTTACAAGAATCTGCTTGTAAAGATGGGCTTTAAGGTTGGAAAGCTGCTGTTTGGTTGAGATCTTTTTCTCAATAATCACACTTTCATCATATTCCTTCATCTTATCCATTTCAGAAAAAAGCAGTAGAAATTTGGCATCTACATTAATTCCGAGACGGTTCACATATAATTTAAACTGTCGTTTTTCAGAGGTGGTCAATGACTTTACCAATACAAACAAAAAATCTTTCTGCAATTCTGCCATTGTAAATTTTTATAAATTAAAATACTGATTAATAAATGAATACGATTGTTTTTTCAACGGTTGAGTATTGTAATTTTCAGAAAAATTGAAAATGAAAAAATATTGCAACCCGTAGTTTTGAATCAAAATTAAGTAAAAATCTTCACTTATGAATTCCGAAAAAATTGAAATTTTTGATACAACACTAAGAGATGGGGAGCAGGTTCCGGGATGTAAACTGAACACGGAACAAAAACTGATTATTGCTGAAAGGCTTGACGAGCTAGGGATTGATATCATTGAAGCGGGATTCCCAATTTCCAGTCCGGGAGATTTTGAATCTGTTTCAGAAATTTCAAAACTGGTAAGAAAGGCTAAAGTATGTGGGCTGACAAGAGCGAATAAAAAAGATATTGATGTAGCCGCAGAAGCACTGAAGTTTGCAAAGAGACCAAGAATACACACCGGAATCGGAACTTCCGATTCTCACATTAAATATAAATTCAACTCAACAAGAGAAGATATTATTGAAAGAGCAGCTGAAGCGGTAAAATATGCCAAAACGTATGTAGAAGATGTAGAATTTTATGCTGAAGATGCGGGACGAACGGATAATGAATATCTGGCAAGAGTTTGTGAAGCTGTGATTAAAGCCGGAGCAACTGTTCTTAATATTCCTGATACCACAGGATATTGCTTACCGGAAGAGTACGGTCAGAAAATAAAATATCTGAGAGAGAATGTCAAAGGAATTGAAAAAGCGGTGCTTTCATGTCATTGTCATAATGATCTGGGACTGGCTACAGCCAACTCTATTGCCGGAGTTATTAATGGAGCGCGCCAGATTGAATGTACCATTAACGGGCTTGGAGAAAGAGCTGGTAATACGGCTTTGGAGGAAGTCGTTATGATTTTAAAACAGCATAAAGACTTAAACCTTCATACCGATGTCAATTCAAGAATGTTGAATGAAATGAGCACCATGGTATCTGATCTGATGGGAATGTCTGTGCAACCCAATAAAGCCATTGTAGGAGCCAATGCTTTTGCTCACAGCTCAGGAATTCATCAGGATGGGGTGATCAAAAACAGAGAAACTTATGAAATCATTGATCCCGCAGAAGTAGGCGTTAATGCTTCTTCAATCATTCTTACCGCCAGAAGCGGACGTTCAGCATTGGCTTATCGTTTCAAGCATATTGGTTATGAAGTTACCAAAAATGAGCTTGATTATTTATATCAGGAATTTTTGAAAATCGCTGACCTTAAAAAGGAAATAGGAAACGATGATCTGAGCATGATGATGGATTCTTTCAATAGAAAAATAGGATAGGTTTGATTTTAAATCAACATAAAGTAAAAATGGACAACAGTAAAAAAACACTTTTTGATAAAGTATGGGACGCTCATGTTATAGAAACCATTCCTGACGGACCTCAGATTATTTATATAGACAAACATCTTATCCATGAGGTAACCAGTCCTCAGGCTTTTGCAGAACTTGAATCCAGAAATCTGGAAATATTCAGGCCGGAACAGATTGTAGCCACTGCAGATCACAATGTGCCTACGTTGCAGCAGGAACAGCCTATCAGAGATGAACTTTCAAGAAATCAGGTAGAGCAGCTTACGGAAAACTGTAAGAAAAACAATATTGAACTGTTCGGATTGGGGCACCAATATCAGGGAATTGTTCATATCATCGCTCCGGAATTAGGAATTACCCAGCCAGGAATGAGTATTGTTTGTGGTGACAGCCATACCTCTACGCACGGTGCATTTGGATCTATTGCTTTTGGAATCGGAACAAGCCAGGTTGCGCAGGTATTTGCGAGCCAATGTCTGTTATTGAACAAACCAAAATCAATGAGGATTACAGTCAATGGTAAATTGAATGAAAATGTTCAGCCTAAAGATGTGATTCTTTATATCATTTCAAAAATAGGAACTGATGGCGGAACAGGATATTTCTGTGAATATGCAGGCAATGTATTTGAAGAAATGTCTATGGAAGGAAGAATGACAGTCTGCAATATGAGCATTGAAATGGGCGCCAGAGGAGGAATGATTGCTCCCGATGAAACGACTTTTGATTATGTTCAGGGAAGAAAATTTGCTCCGGAAGGAGAAGATTGGGAAGAAAAAGTAGAGTATTGGAAGACTTTGAAAACGGATGAAGGAGCTGTTTTTGATAAAGAACTAAGTTTTGATGCATCAGATATTTATCCGATGATTACTTATGGAACAAACCCTGGAATGGGTATTTCAATCCGTGAAGTAATTCCGGCTCCGCAGAACGAATCGGAAGAGAAAGCATTACAATATATGGGACTGGAAGCCGGGCAGGCAGTTAACAGCATCAAGGTTAATTATGTTTTCATAGGAAGCTGTACCAATGCAAGAATTGAAGATTTCCGTTCTGCAGCTCAGTATATTAAAGGAAAAAGCAAATCGGAAGCTGTAAAAGCTCTGATTGTTCCCGGATCTCAACAGGTGGTTAAACAGATTTATGAGGAAGGTCTGGATAAAATATTCAATGATGCAGGATTTCAGATCCGTCAGCCGGGATGCTCAGCGTGTCTGGCGATGAATGACGATAAAATTCCTGAAGGCGAATATTGTGTTTCCACTTCCAACAGAAACTTTGAAGGCAGACAGGGACAAGGTTCAAGAACGATTCTTGCCAGCCCGCTTACCGCAGCAAAAGCAGCAATAGAAGGTAAAATTTCAGCCCTTGAAAGTTTAAACTAAAAGTAATTTTAAATTTATTTTAACCACAAAAGGCACAAAAGGTTGTGTCGTTTGTAAGAAGAAGTTATCATTTGCTTACATAAAAAGAGCACTTAAGCTTTATGAAAATTTTGATTTTCATTCTTTTGTGAACTTCTTATATGGATTCTTTTATCCATCCTTAAGTAAACTGAGGTGGAAAAAACTTTTGTGACTTTTGTGGTTCAAGTCTAACAATGTAGAATACATGCAAAAATTAGTTGTTTTAAAATCCCGTGCAGTTCCATTGCCGGCAGAAAATATAGATACAGACCAGATTATTCCGGCAAGATTCCTGAAAAGTATAGACAGAAAAGGTTTCGGAGAAAATCTGTTCAGAGACTGGAGATTCAATATTCATACAGGAGAACCTAATCCTGATTTTGTTTTAAACAATCCTAAATTCAGTGGTGAAATTCTTGTTGCAGGAAATAATTTCGGTTGTGGCAGCAGCCGTGAACACGCAGCCTGGTCATTGACAGATTATGGATTTAAAGTGATTATTTCCAGTTATTTCGCTGATATTTTCAAAGGAAATGCTTTAAATAACGGACTTCTTCCGGTAAAAGTTTCTGAAGAGTTTTTAAAAGAAATTTTAGAAGGAATTAATGAAAATCCATATAATGAGATTGCTATTGATGTTGAATTGCAGTCAGTAAGCTTTAAAGATACAACAGAAACTTTTGAGATTGATTCTTATAAAAAAATATGTCTGTTGAACGGCTATGATGATATTGATTTCTTAATCAGCAGAAAACAGACGATCACAAATTTTGAATTAAAAACACAAAAATCAAATGAGCAACAATTATTTTAAAATCGCGGTTCTTCCCGGAGATGGGATTGGTCCGGAGATCATCAGTGAAAGCATTAAAATATTAGATGTTATTGCTGAAGCTTTTCAATGTAAATTCCAATTTGATTACGGATTGATTGGGGCAGAAGCTATTTTCAAGACAGGAAATCCTTTACCTGATGAGACGTTGAAAATCTGTAAAGAATCTGATGCCGTACTTTTCGGAGCCATTGGTGATCCGGTTTTTGATAATAATCCCGAAGCGAAAGTAAGACCGGAACAGGGGTTGTTGAAACTCCGTAAAGAATTGGGATTGTTTGCCAATATCCGTCCTTTGAAAACATATCCGTCACTGATTGATAAAAGTCCGCTTAAAAGAGAGATTATTGAAGGGGCTGATATTCAGATTTTCAGAGAATTGGTAAGTGGAATCTATTTCGGAGAAAAATTTACAGATCCGGAAGGAGAGTATGCTTATGATATCTGCAAATACAGTCGTGAAGATATTATTCCGATTGCACATATGGCGTTCCAGGAAGCTCAGAAAAGGAATAAAAAGCTTACTCTTATTGATAAGGCGAACGTCCTGGATACTTCAAGACTGTGGAGAAAAACATGCCAGGAAATTGCTCCGGAATATCCGGATGTGCAGCTTGATTATATGTTTGTAGACAATGCGGCCATGCAGCTGATTCTTAATCCTAAACATTTTGATGTTATTTTGACTGAAAATATGTTTGGTGATATTATTTCAGATGAAGCCAGTGTAATTGGTGGTTCTATCGGGCTGCTTCCATCTGCTTCGGTAGGAGAGAAGAATGCTTTATTTGAGCCGATCCATGGATCATACCCACAGGCCAAAGGAAAAGGAATAGCGAATCCTGTTGCTTCAATCTTAAGTGTCGCCATGATGCTGGATCATCTTAATTTGCATGCTGCTGCTGAGAAATTGAGACAGTCTGTAGAACATGCTATTGAGAATAAATATGTTACTGTTGATCTTAATACCAAACAATATTACTCAACAAGTGAAGTGGGAAGCTTTATTGCAGACCATATCAGATATTCCGGGAAATCGTATTATAATTTTGAAAATATAAAGATCGGAAAATCAACCATTGTATAGAAAACAATAAGTTCATTTAGATAGTTAGAAAGAAAAGTTCCGCTTCGTATGAGACGGAACTTTTCATTTTTTAAGATAAAGAAGCTTTAGCGGCTCTTTTATTTTTTTGTATTATCCGTTTTTCCGGATTTGTTCTTTGAAGATTTCTGAATATCTTCTTTATCAATATCAGGCGGATTAGACTTTTTCGATGCAGCAGGAATGTTCTGGAAATCCTGATTTTGCTGTTTAGTTTCTGCATTATTGGCAGATTCTTTCTTTTTGGTGTTTACTTTTGTATCCATGACTTAAATTTTTAATTTCAAGAATATGGATAGTATCATTCAAAGTGTTTGCCAAACGGAAATATTTTATCTTAAAGTCCTAAAATACCAATTTTTCCGGTTTTATCCTCAATGGTGTAATTCAGAGCTTTCGCCAAAACAAAAACATTATTCAGGTTTTCCATCAGCTGTTTACGGCCCTCATTTCTCAACTGATTCTGATCAATTGATTTTTCTGCCGTTTCCTTAGCTTTTGCGGTAACATTCTTAATATCTTTTTCCGAAATTCTGTTAATGAAAGAATCATCTAAAGATTGAATCTCAACACTTGGGGTAATTCTGATTTCAGCGTCAGGAAGTTCTGTAATAACCAGTTTTTTGTTGATAGAATCTACTTCGATCTTCATTTTATTAAGGTCATAAGAAACCTGAGCATTGGTCTTTGTATAAGTAATAATGCTGTTACTGGAAACTTCTTTCCCGAATACTTCATAGCCCATTTTGGTTTTCTGCATGCTGGAAGTGTTCTGTTCCATCACCACCATTTTATTCATCTTGGAAATCTGATTGGTCAGGATATAATAATCCGACTGCTCAGTTTTAGTTCCAAGGTTCAGACAGGACTTCAGACCAAAAAACAGAAGCACCATAGCGCCGGCACCGGCTGCAAAGGACAGTATTGTTCTATAATTTCTCAAAATCTATTTAAAAATTTCTTTAATAACAGAGGAATCGTTCTTTTTAAGGATTTCAACTAAATCTCTTTCAATATAGCCTGTAGTAGGCATTTCTACGATTCTTCCAATCTCCTTTCCATATCTTTTAAGGATAATGGTAGGGACTTTCTGAAGATTATAAAGACTTTCATCCCCGGTAGGAGATTCTTTCTTACGGTTTACGGCAATAATGGTTAATTTATTTTCCGGATAATTTACGGCTTCCAATATTTTCATCAGTCTTGGAAAATCTCTGTGGCTGTCTTCACACCATGTTCCCATGAAAACAATCATGTCATAGGTCCCGATTTTCTCTTTTTTTAATTCACTGACTGCTTTTTGGTCAAGGGCATATTCATCATGTTCCTTTACATACCAATCTGCATAAGGAGCTTTTAAAAATTGCTCTTTCAATTGGTTTCCTAAAAGCATTTTGCCGTCTTTCTGAGTTTCAACTTCACGGTTTACCACTACTTTTTGAGCGCTAAGCTGTTGTGCAGCTAAAAACAAACTTGAAAAGGCAACAATATTGGTAATAAATTTTTTCATAATTATTTCTCGATAATTGATTTTAAATCAGCAGGAGAGTAGTATTTGTTTTTTAATACTTTATGATCGGCCTGTCTGTAAACATTAAATTTTTCTCCGGACTTTTCATAAAAAGATTCTACTTCCTTCTCTTTGTAGAATTCAACTGTTTCTTTTGCCTGCTCTTCATTATCACAAGCCTTCGACATATTAGAACGCTGAACTTCGTTGAATAGCTCTACAAATTTGCTGCCAAGTCCGAATTCCAGCACAGCACCACTCAAAACATACTGAAGATCACATAATGCATCTGCAATTTCTACAATATTATTATCTGCAATCGCCTGCTTCAGTTCATTTAATTCTTCCTGTAAAAGTTCTACTCTTAGATTGCATCTTTCCGGAGAAGGAATTTGCGGGGTATCTAAAATAGGGGCTTTGAAAGTAGTATGGAATTCTGCTACTTGGTTCAGACTATCAATTTTATCCATGAATTTTTTTATTTCCCACAAAGATAGAAAAGGATTTTTAAAATGGGAAATGTCCACGGGGAAATTGTATGAATAAAGAGGTAGGGAAGGTTATAGCTTTTAATTAGGAAAGGTATAATCTATAAAAAACAAAAACCACAATGTGAAAATTGTGGTTTTTGTTTTGAAATCTGCTGATTATAATCAATTATTTTAATTCTTCATATTTCCAGATGCCTGAGATACTCAATATCGTCAATCCCGGCTGTTTTTCACCATAGCTAAATACACCAATGTATTTGGAATGGCAGGATACGCAATCAGTACCAAAGTATAAAGTAGGCTGATCATTGACTGTCAGTTCTCCGAAATGAAGCATTCTTTGGGAAGTTTCATTAACAATTCCATGTTTTAACAATTCGCTTTTGGATAGTACTTTGTCTTCATTGTACAACTTGAAGATTGGAAATCCTGATTCGTAGGGCTTTATCTCAATTGTATTTTCATGACCACAATTACAGCAGGTAAAAGTGGTAATGGCCGAGGGAAGAGCTTCATCATTAGTGAATGTGTTTTTTGTAACAGAAGCTTTTTTAATAATGCTTATTTTATTTGAAATTGAATACATCAGAATATATTTATGGCTGAATAACTGTGCCTACTAAGTTAGGATATTTTCCGCTTGGGCTTTTCTTAATAGTCACTTTTATGTATCCTTCTTCTGCCAGTTTATTCCATGTTTTCTGATAACCTGTGTTGATATCAACCGGAATTTTCCACATGGTTTGCTTTCCTTTTCCAGCCTGGCTAAACCAAGGAATAACATCTGCTGTCTGGGTTTTAAACTGCATTGAATTGTTCAGAACATCAATTTCATAATAAAAATCGTATTTGTCTTCAGCCTGGTTTAATGCTCTTTGGGTAAATGTATAGGTATATCCGTTGATGATAGGACTTGTAAAACTTCCACCCAAAGTAGGAACACCTGTTCCGTTGTAACTGCCTACAGCTCCGCTATATCTGTCGAATTTCTGCCCAATCTGTAAAGCAACATCATCAACGATATTGTAGCCTCCGTTGGCAGGCGGCCATCCGCCATTTAAATTATTTGCCTTAAAAAGTGATTCCAGTTCACTCCATTTTCCTCGTTTGTAAAGGTCGTATGCCTGGTTTCTGAGGGATTGACTTACGCTGTTGTTCGTATCATAAGTTACCGCCAGCTCATCGGCATTTTTGTAGAATACAGTGGTGACATCAGGATTGGTGTCCGGTTCATCATCTCTGTCGGAATTACAGGCAACCGAGAACGAAGTAATGGCTAAAAAAAATACATACTTAAATAAATGTTTCATATAAAAAATTTTAAATTATTTTAAAATTATGAGGTATTAAAGGGGTTACCTTTTCTGAAACATTATTTCATTTACAGGAATCTTAAGTAGAAATATGAGATGAATATTATTAATTCCTTCAGTCAGTGAAAGAAAATTACATGATCGGAATAGCTTTAATAATACACTTTCTGGCAATAAATTGTAGGAAATATCAATTCATTCCAAAGGAGAGTCAAAAGAAGCAACTGTGTCAGACATCAAAAAAAGGTCTGGAGCTCCCTTAAATACAATCTGGGTAAACGGCACAACAAAATATTGTTATGCGATAAATTTAAATCAAAAAACTCAAATATTAATGATTTTAATTAAAATAAAATTTTATTATGAAAGTAATCACAAGTATAAATGATTATCATGATTTTTTTTATCGATGTTTGTCTTGATAGTATTTGTAATTTCTAAAATACAGATAGGCAGCCCGTTTCCAGACTGCCCTCACTAAAATTTAAAATAGAATCATTATTGCTTAATGAATTTTTTAGCTTTATCTCCAAGCTGTATCATGTAAGTTCCTTTTAATAATGAGCTTACATTTACAGTGCCTCTGTCTAATTTCCCTGAAAGAAGTATTTTTCCTGTCATATCAAAGATGATATATTCTTCTGATGTAACATTTGAAATATTAAGAATGTCTTTTACAGGGTTTGGATATAATTTAATATCTTGCGGATTTTGGTCTTTTACATCTGGGGTGAGTGCCATTTTTGCTGTTGAGCCTGAAGTAATATTAACCAGATAATCTGCCGCCTGTCCTCCAGGGTTTGTTCCGCAGACATTAGTATTGCTGATTTTATTTACGATCACTCTCATTCTTGTAAATCCTGATGGTGCATTGGTAGGAACTGTTATGTATTCTACCATATCCTGTAAAGAATCATTACTGATCTGGCTGCTAACCACTTTTTCTCCACTTTCAAAGATATTATTTTGATTATAGTCTATATAGGCAGTGAAATAAATATCATAACCTGTATATGATTCGCTGAAGCGGAAATACGAAGACAGTGGGTAGCTCATTCCTTTTGTTAATTTTGCGGATATGGAAGTAAAGTCCTTAAACCCTCCTGTGAAGTCAGTATAATTGAGTATTTTTCCGCCTAATTCCAAATTGCCTAATCTTACATCATTTGGATTACTTGAACCTATAGAACAATAGTTTCCGAACTCACCAGGAGTAGTAAAGGTTATCGTATTGCTTACTGCAGAAAGGTTTCCGGCTGCATCTTTTGCTTTAACAGTGATCTTGTAGGATTTGAAAGGAGTCAGATTCTTTATGGTATAAGTGCTGGAAGTAGTAGGGCCAACTGAAACTCCATCTTTGTAAACTACATAGCCGGTAACTCCTACATTATCTGTGGAGCCTCCCAAAGAAATTTGAATAGTGCTGGAGGAGGTTCTTAGAAGGTTAATCGTGGGAGGGGTGGGAGCAGTGGTATCTGAAATTTCTAAAATTTTGTCCGTTTTGTTTTTTATCATTTCAGAAGGTGTTCCTGTTGTTGTTTCTTCACAAAAGCCATTTGCCATTGCGGATGAAATGCCTCCTATAAGAAGCATTCCAATTAAGAATAATTGTTTTTTCATTATAATAATGTATTTATATTAACATCGTTTTAACTTTTACTTTAAGAAGCTTGAGGTAAAGGCGGCCCCATTCCAGTCCGCCTTTACTGCTTAAAAATTTAATTATTATTGCTTAATGAACTTTTTAGCTTTATCACCTATCTGTATCATATAAATTCCTTTTAATAATGAGCTTACATTTACAGTACCTCTTTCTAATTTTCCTGAAAGAAGTATTTTTCCTGTCATATCAAAGATGATATATTCTTCTGATGTAACATTTGTAACGTTCAGAATGTCTTTTACGGGGTTTGGATATAATTTAATATCTTCCAGGCTCTGGTCTTTTACATCTGTAGTGAGCACCATTTTTCCTGTTGGGGATGAAGTGATATTAACTGTATAATCCACTGCTTGTCCTCCATCGTTAATTCCACATGACTGACCATAAATATTATCAACCCTTACGATTCTCATTCTTGTAGCTCCTGATAACGCATCGCTAGGAATTTCAATATTTCCTTGTACGGTAGTGGCATCGGTACCACGTCTTTTATAACCCCATACAAACTCATTACTTCCGAAAACTCCGTCCTGATTAAAATCAATATAAGCATTGAAATAATCGAGAGCATAGTAATCAGCTGGTGTTTGTGTATTAATTGTTATAGAAATTGGATAAGTGGCTCCTTTGGTTACATTGGTGGAAAGAGAAGTAAAGTCTTTATACCCACCCCAGAATGTAGCCGAATTGTTAATAGTTCCAAATTTCACATTAGTAAATCTTACCTCATCTGAAAATGTTGAATTCACATCACAATAAGGTTCTACCATTGTTGCAGGAGTTGTTACTGCTGCGGTATTACTTGTAACAGATAGGTTTCCTGCCGCATCTTTTGACTTAACGGTGAAGCTGTAAGTAGTGGAAGGGGTTAAGTTATTTACTGTATAAGAAGTGGAAGTTGTAGATCCAAGATAAGTTCCTCCTCTATAAACTACATAGCTGGTAACTCCTACATTATCTGTAGCGCCGCTCCAAGAAAGTTTTGTAGAGGTAGGTTTAGTTCCGGAAGCCGTAAGTACCGGAGCTTTTGGTGCTGTTACATCTGAAGAACCGGAAACATTTACTGTAATATTGGCATTGTTCACATCAAAAAAGATATGATTGGTCCCTTTTACCATTAATCTTCCTTTGATGGTTGAAACATTCGGAATGGTAACAGCCTGAGAACCGTCATTAGGCGTTGCTGCCAATAAAGTAGTCCATGTATTTCCGTTATCGCCTGACCAAAGAATATCTACGTTAGCTGTATTTATACCATTTGCCGTAGTTCCTGCTACATCCCAGGTCACTGTTTGTGAAGATCCTCCGGCTAAAGTTAAAGCTGAATTCTGTGCAGTTGGAATAACGTTTTGTGAAGTAATACTGAATGGTCCTGCTGTTCCGTTTACCGTAATCACGGCATCGTCCGAATTATTTCCTGATCCTCCCGCTCTGTTATCTCTTACTGTAAATCTGAATTTTAATTTTCTTGCTACAGAAGGTAATGCTTCAGCTGTAACCTGGGTGCCTTCCGTAGTGGTAGCCCCTGAAAGAATAGATGCCATTCTGGGAAAGTATCTTGTTGGGGATGTGCTAGGAATCCATGATCTGAAAGTAGGTCCTGCAGCTTTGGTAGCACTTGCCATTGAATAGGGCCCCGTAAGACTGGAAGGGGTATTATCCATTTCTTCCCAACTGTAAGTGAGCGCATCTCCGTTCGCATCAGTGGCTTGTCCTGTAAGCATAAATGGTGTTCCTTTTGGAATGGTATAGTCAGCTCCTGCTTTGGCTGTAGGAATAGAATTTCCAGTAGGTGTATTTACAGAACATGTTTTAGCCTTAATATTATTGGTAACCTGCTGGATACTTATCGCATGGAAGAAAGGATCACGTGATGATTGAATGTTTAATTGATCTGCTGTTCCTGCATAACTCATAATGGTTGATCCTGCTCCTGGTTCCATTTGAACATTTGTGTTTTCATCTGCGTATGTAAATGTGTGATTTGCACCAAACTGATGTCCCATTTCGTGAGCTACCCTAAGATCAAAAATATCTCCGGAAGGTGCTGTTCCCACAGCGGATGTGAAAGCGCTTCCTTTTTCCCCGTCAACTCCTATACAGCCAATGCATCCTGCATTTCCTCCACGGCCTGATCCTGCAAATAAATGGCCAATATCATAATTAGCTTCTCCAATAACTGAGCTGATAGTCTGCTGAATCTGTCCTGCCCATGAATCTGAAATAATTGCTGAAGAATAGGGATCTGTAAGATAGTTGGTATAGAGTATGGCGTCATTATTGGCAACCAAAACCATTCTTGCAGAGAAATCTCTTTCAAATATGGCATTTACACGGGTCATGGTATTGTTGATAGCAGCTAAAGCATTGGCTTTTGTTCCCCCAAAATAACCGGCATATTCCCCTGTACATGAGACTGCAAGTCTATAAGTTCTTAAAACGGCATCATCTGCATTAGGTCTTGCTGTGATATTCGTTAGATTAAGTTTGCTTTTTTGGGCAGAATCTATTACCCCGCACTCGAAGGTATTAAGACCATTTTTTCTGTCTGTTGCTTTGTAAATAATATAAGAAGATAAATCTTGAGTATAGGGCTCAATAAATACTGCAGAGTTATTATCATTAACCTCCATAGAGGAAAGCCCCAGTGAAGATATACTGAAATAAACAGTAGAATTGGCATCATTGGTATTTTCTCCTACGTAGGATTTGATATCAGGGTATTTTGCCGCAAGTGCAGGGTCAAAATTCGAGTTTTCTCTTACTCTGAAATTTTTCATTATTCCTTCTTCATTAGGTAAAGAAATAATAACAGCTGATTGTTTACCATTACTTTGTTTTTGACGAGCTCCTGATAAGGCATTTTTAAGACCGTCAATATCCAGTTTAAAAACTCTCGGATTGCTGATTTCTTTTTTGTTTTCGAGAATTTCTGAAGGAGGCTTTTGTGTGTTTTCAGTCCACAAATGATCTGTCTGGGCAAATGAAATACTTCCTGTGAGAAGCATTCCAATCATAAATAATTGTTTTTTCATTGTAATATATATTTAATGAATACTGATTTAGAATTTATTTAATCCCTACCTGTATATATATTGATCCACGAAAATCTATTAATCCTCTGAAAACAGTTAATGGAAATGTATTAGAATTTATTGAAGGCTTCAGTCTGAAGTCAGCATAAGGTATATTTTCATCATTTGTAAGTCTAAATTATAGATTCTTGTGTTTTTTTAGATAAAACAATGCCGAAATCGTACTCTTGCTTCAGAATGATTAGCTATGTTTCGATCTGTGTGCAAATCTAGAGTGGTATTTTTAATTCCACAATGTGTATTGCCCATAATTGTGAAAAATAAAAGCCGCCCTTTTACGGGGCGGCTTTTTCATTTTAATTTAGAAAAATTAATTTTTAATAAACCTTTTAGATGATTCTCCAATTTGAATCATATAGGCACCTTTGATAAGGTTGCTTACATTTACAGAGCCTCTCTGAAGTTTTCCTGAATCAATTAGTTTTCCACCCATATCGAAGATTTTATAGTCTTCTGAAGTTGTATTGGAAATATAAAGGATATCTCTAACAGGGTTTGGATAAAGCTTAATATCTGTGATCAAATCTTTTGTATTCTGAAGATCTCCTTTTCCTGAAGAAACGATATTAAGAGTATAATCCTCAACCTGGCCATAAGTGAAAGCTTCGCATGATGAAGTAGGGATTGAACTGTATTTCATCATTACTCTCATTCTTGTAGATCCTACGGTTGCTGTAGCCGGAATTGTGATAGATCCGGTAACAGGGCTTGTTGTAGATCCGGCTTTTGTCCATGCTAATTCTCCGCTATCTGTAAAGTCTCCATCACCGTTATAATCAATATAAACAGCATATGCTTCGCTATATTTTGTAGACGTCCATACCGGGGTAACAGAAATTGTATAAGCGCTTCCTCTTGTTACATTGGTAGAAACTGAAGTGAAGTTTTCATAACCCGCTGTTCCTGTAGAAGTATTATTAATAGATCCGAATTTTACGTTTCCAATTCTTTCATCAGCAGTGTTAGATGCTGAAGAAGAGCAATATGAAACGGTTCCTCCTGCAAGAGTGGTAACACTTACGGTATTGCTGGAAACAGAAGCATTTCCTGCAGCATCTTTTGCTTTAACAGAGAAAGAATAGGTTGTTGATGGAGTAAGTCCTGTTACAGTATAGGTAGTGGTAGCTGTAGAACCAATTAATGAAGCTCCTTGATATACATCATATCCGGTAACACCTACATTATCAGTAGCGCCAGACCATGAAAGGTTGGTTGTTGTAGCAGTAGTTCCTGAAGCTGCAAGGGTAGGAGCTGTAGGAGCAACGGTGTCAGGAGTTCCGGAACCTGCATTTACAGAGATGTTGGCATTGTTTACATCAAAGAAAATGTGATTAGATCCTTTTACCATAATTCTTCCTGTAGTTGTAGTAGAATTAGGGATCGTTACTGCCTGTGAACCATCATTTGGAGTTCCTGCCAATAGAGTAGTCCATGTATTTCCACTGTCTGTTGACCAAAGGATATCTACATTGGCTGCATTTACACCATTAGCCGTAGTTCCTGCTACATTCCAGGTAACCGTTTGAGAGCTTCCTCCGGCGTAGGTTGTTGCTGAATTTTGTGAAGTAATATTAAATGGTCCTGCAGTTCCGTTAACGGTGATTACAGCATCATCAGAATTATTTCCTGAACCTCCTGCTTTGTTATCACGAACCGTAAATCTGAAATTCAACGTTCTTGCTACTGAAGAAAGAGCTTCTACAGTGATTTCAGAACCTGCTGTAGTGGTTGCGCCTGTTAATACAGAAGCCATTCTTGGGAAGTATCTTACAGGAGCAGTGGTAGGAGCCCATGATCTGAAGTTCGGTCCTGAAGCTTTTGTTGCGCTGGCAGCTGAACTTGCTCCTGTTTGAGAAGAAGAAGCATTATCCATCTGTTCCCAGATATAGGTTAAAGAATCTCCGTCAGCATCCGTTCCTGTACCTGTCAGTACAAATGGAGTTCCTTTTGGAATGGTATAATCTAAGCCTGCACTTGCTGTAGGAATTGAATTTCCTGTATTGGTATTGACAGAACAAGTTTTAGCTTTAATATTATTGGTGATCTGCTGAATGCTTATCGCATGGAAAAATGCATCAGAATGCGGTTGAATATCCTGACTGGTAATTCCCGCGTACCCCATGATGGTTGATCCTGATCCCGGTTCCATATTAGCACCAGTACCTTCATTATTCATAGAGAATGTATGATTTCCTCCGAACTGGTGTCCCATTTCGTGAGCCACGTAGTCAATATCAAAATTATCTCCTGAAGGAATAGCATCTGCCGGGGAAGTGTATCCGCTTCCTTTTGATCCGTTTGTACAGATACAGCCGATACAACCTGCATTTCCTCCACCTCCTGAAGCACCGAACAAGTGTCCGATATCATAGTTAGCTTCACCAATTACAGAAGTTAAAGTACTTTGTAACTGTGAATTCCAGCTGTTCATTCCGGAAGCTGCAGAATAAGGGTCTGTGGAAGCATTGGTGTAGATTACAGCGTCATTGTTGGCGATCAGAACCATTCTCGCTGCGAAGTCTTTTTCAAAAACTCCGTTTACACGGGTCATTGTAGTGTTCATTGCAGCTAAAGCCTGAGCTTTTGTACCTCCAAAATAAGTAGTGTATTCTCCGGTACAGGATAGAGCCAGTCTGAAGGTTCTTAGTTTGGCATCATCCGCATTAGGCCTTGCCGCAAGAGCAGAGTTGGAAACACCTTTCTGTGCAGCATCTACTACTGTACATTCAAACTTGTTGAGATCATCTTTTTTGTCAGACTTTCTGTATACTACATAAGAAGAAAGATCTTTGGTGTAAGGCTCAATGAAAACAGCCGATTTATCACCATAAATTTCCATGGAAGACAGCCCTAGTGGAGAAACACTGAAATAGACTGTAGAATTTGGATCATCCAGACCTTGTCCAACATAGGATTTAATATCCGGATATTTTGCTGCCAGTTCAGGGGCAAAATTGGAATTCTCCCTCACTTTAAAATTTTCCATTCTGCCTTCAGAATTTGGAAAAGAGATGATGAGTTCTGATTTTTCGCCTGCAGCCAGTCTTTTGGGAGCTTTTGCTAAAGCATTTTTCAATCCTTCTATGTTTAGGTTGTAAACCTTAGGATTGCTGATACCGGTTTTGTTTTCAAAAACCTCTGATGAAGTTTTTCTGGAACCTTCAGACCAAAGACGGTCAGTCTGTGCGAAAGAAATACCCGAGATAAGGAGCATTCCAATCAGTGTTAATTGTTTTTTCATATTAAATATTAAATTTGATTGTGGAATATCAAAGCTAATGAAAAATATATTATCAAAAACAAAATTTTTTAAGAGAAATTTAGAACACTGACTTAAAATACTATGCGATACATTGAATATAATTGAAAAAGCTTATTAATAAAAGAAAAGTAAAAACGATGAAATGAATTTTAATTTTTAAAAAAAATGAAATAAGTGTATTTTTTTATTAATTTATTAAAATGAGACAATAAAATTTATTAATTATTTAATTATGTGTGAATAATATTATTGAGTTGAATATTAATAAATATTACTACACGCTCTACGTTTTGTGTATAAAAAAAGCTGTTTCATTTTTGAAACAGCTTAGTATATTTATATAATCCTTAATTACATTTTATCATCAGCAGTAGGGCCGTAAAGTCCAGGGACTTTGTTCCCGGTTGATCTTAGATAAACAACCAGCTCGCCTCTGTGATGGTACAAATGATTATAAAGAAAGCCTCTTACCACCTGGATTCTTGGAGACGGCGGGAAAAGTACATTTCCGTTCATTTCCATTTTCCACTCATTAAAATAAGTGTTTTCATCCGAGTTTTCCAGAACTTTCTGTGCTTTGGCAACATTTTCTTCAAATTTTGCAAGGATATTTTCCGCTTTGGAAATGTCTCCTTTGTCATACTTGTACGCACCCATATCAAAAGTATCCTCATTGAAAGTGGATTCGTACCAATTGTATACTTCAGCAATATGAGAGGCCAGCTGACCGGTTGTCCAGTTTTTTTCGGACGGTTTCCAGTCTAGTGCGCTGTCAGGAATTGCCTGTAAAATTTTTCTGGTGTTTTCAGCTTCGTGCAGAAATTCACCTAAAAGTGCCTGTTTAATCATTTGTATTGGGATTTAAAAGATTTACTTTGTGATATCTCTTCCGATAACCAGTCTCTGGATCTCAGAAGTACCTTCACCAATTGTACAAAGCTTAGAGTCTCTATAGAACTTTTCAGCCGGGAAGTCTTTTGTATAACCATATCCTCCGAAGATCTGAACAGCATTATTAGAAATTCTCACACAAGCTTCAGAAGCATATAGTTTAGCCATGGCTCCTTCTTTTGTCATTTTCTGTTTTGCATTCTTCAAAGTAGAAGCTCTCTGAATAAGAAGTTCAGCAGCATCAATTTCTGTAGCCATATCTGCCAGCATAAAGTTGATCGCCTGGAAATCTGCAATAGGTTTTCCGAACTGATGCCTTTCTTTTGCATATTTCAAAGCAGCTTTGTAAGCTCCTCTTGCAGTACCTAAACTTAGAGCAGCGATAGAAATTCTACCACCATCCAATACTTTCATAGCCTGCTTGAAACCTTCACCTACTTCACCTAAACGGTGAGAATCCGGTACACGTACATTATCAAAGATTAGTTCTGCAGTTTCGGAAGCACGCATTCCTAATTTATTTTCTTTTTTTCCGGAAGTGAATCCAGGCATTCCTTTTTCTAAAACAAAAGCTGTAGAGTTGTTCTTAGCACCTATTTCTCCTGTTCTTGTCATTACTACGGCAATATCTCCTGAAATAGCATGAGTAATAAAGTTTTTAGCTCCGTTGATGATCCATTCGTCACCATCTTTTACAGCAGTAGTAGACATTCCTCCAGAATCTGAACCTGTATTGTGTTCTGTAAGACCCCAAGCTCCGATTACTTTTCCGGAAGCAAGCTGAGGAAGCCATTTGTGTCTTTGCTCTTCATTTCCAAATTCATAAATATGATTGGTACAAAGTGAGTTGTGTGCTGCTACAGAAAGACCGATAGATGGGTCAACCTGAGAAATTTCATCCAGAATAGTAACATACTCATGATAGCCTAAACCGGAACCTCCATATTGTTCAGGAACAACAATTCCCATAAAGCCCATCTCACCTAACTGGTGGAATAAGTCTTTTGGAAAAGTCTGGCTTTCATCCCACTCCATAATGTTCGGTCTGATGTTCTTTTCTGCAAATTCTCTAGCTGTCTCTGCTATCATTTTGATGTTGTCAATAGTCTCTGTATTCATATAATAATAGTTAGTGCCCAAAGATAACCAAATTGATGGAATGCTAAAATAAATTATTTCATTCATAATATTTAAGCGGTAATGCGTTTAATTTTCAATTTTTTATGTTTTCAGAATTAATGTTTTCTTAATGAAATGTTCATTCTTTTCCGTTTTTTATTTCACTATTTTAGTTCCCCAATTTTTAAGCATGAAAAAAATTTTACTTCCTATCATTTTAATTTCATCATATATTTCTGCGCAGGCACCTGCCGGATATTATGACGGAACAGCCGGATTGACGGGATACGCTCTGAAATCGAAACTCCACGATATTATTTCGGATAAAATGATTAACTGGCATTATGATGATCTGAAAGTGCTCTATAATCAGACTGATCTCGATAAATATTATGATCATGATGCTTCCAATACCCAATATTTGCTGGATATCTATTCCGAAATTCCTTCGGGACCGGATGCTTATGAGTATACCATAGATCAGTTAATAGGCACAGCAGGTGCTGAAGGGCTGGGATACAACAGAGAGCATATGATGCCTCAAAGTACATTCAGTACAAGCTCATCCGTCAGCGACTATCCAATGTATTCAGATCTTAACTTTATTATTCCGGCTGATGCAAGGATTAATCAGCTAAGAAATAATTATCCTTATGGAATAGGAAATAATACGAATCATTATATTTTCAGCAATACTTCAAGGATGTCCAATGCGGCAATTCCAAATTATCCTTATACCGGAAGAGTGTATGAGCCTATTAATGAGTTTAAAGGGGATATTGCAAGGACTTTACTGTATTTTGCGGTAAGATATGAAGGGAAACTAGGTTCGTTCAATACGGCATATAGTGCCTCGGCAAACATAACGCCGGCTACGGATCAGTGTCCGCTTGATGGAACGGAAGAAAGAGCGGTTGATCTTCCATACGTTGCCATGCTGAAGCAATGGAGTGCCGCAGATCCTGTTTCGCAAAGAGAAATCGACAGAAATAATGCCATCTACACCATACAGAAAAACAGAAATCCATTTATTGACCATCCCGAATGGATTGATATGATCTGGTCTGAAACTCCTGATAATATTGCACCGGCAGCTCCCGGATCCCTGGTTTCAACGCAGCAGAATGCTTATTTTGTGAATCTGAACTGGACAGCTTCTACTGATACCGATGTTTTAGGATACAGGATTTATATGAACGGTTCGGCAACACCTGTAGCTGTTACAAAAGGAACTTCTATAAGTATAGACCACCTGAGCCCGTCAACAACGTATACTTTTACAGTGAAAGCTTTTGATAAAGCTTATTTGGAATCTCCGTTCAGCAATATGGTTACAACTTCAACAATTGCTTCAGATTCATATGCTCAGGATCTTATGATTACAAAGTATATATCAGGAACCAATACAGATTTCGTTAAGAATAATGCCCTGGAAATCGTTAATAAAACCGGACATGAAGTCAATTTAAATAATTACAGGATCAATATCCAGTTTAAAAACAATTCGTCAGGAGCTATCTATAGCGGCGATACCTATGAACTGGAGGGCAAAGTAGGAAACAATGAAACTTTTGTTATTTTGAATCCAAAAGCAACTTTATCATGTTATACCAATGATCAGGCAAGATTTGTAACGGCTTCAGATCCTATGTTGTTTGCAGGGCAGAATTATGTAGAGCTTGCTTATAATAAAACGGTTACGATAGATGCTATTGGCGTGAAATATACTACCAATAATAACGGGAATGTATCTTTATACAGAAAAAGTACGATTAGTCAGCCCTCAAGCAGCTTTAATATTAGCCAATGGGATTCTTATCCGGCCAATTATTGTCAGGATCTTGGTGGTACATTGTCAACATCTGAATTGATTGCTTCTGCCAATGAATTTAAAATATACCCGAATCCGGTTTATGATGATCTGTATGTAAGCGGAGCAACGGAACTAGTAAAAACAGCCCGGATTATAGATCTTTCCGGGAAAGTGATTTACACTGAAAAAGATCCGTTTAGAAATAAGAAAAATATTTCAGTGCAGGGAATTCCGGCAGGAGTCTATTTCTTGCAGCTTGATGAAAAGGCATATCAGTTTATTAAAAAATAGTGATCTTAAGGCTTAATGATGATTATTTTAATGATAAATTCAAATCTCACAGGCTTTTACAACCAGTGAGGTTTATTTTTCAGAGTATTGATGGGATTACTTCATTTACTGGTATGAGTATTTAGCCCTGATAGAAGCGGTTACCCCACAGCATGAAGGGATCCTTTGGCTGTGCTCAGGATGACAGCTAAGGAGCGAGGAGTATAAGCGGATAGCAGGAAGTAGCTTCTTGCTTAAAAAAAAGTGAAAAATGTAGAGTTAAAGTAAATGTAATGAGAAAAATTTTATCAGTTTTTTACATTTTTGTAAATTTATGTTTTTATTAAATGTCTAAAAACCTTATGGTTACTGTATAATCGATATAAGCAGATTCACTAATAATCAATATCTATAAGTGTTTCTGCTTATATTTTTTATTTATAAGTAATTATGCTTATATTTGCAGTATGATAGCGGTCATTACCGGTGATATTATAAATTCACAGCATGCGGACACTGAAGTTTGGATTACCAGACTTAAAAATCTTCTCGAAAGATGGGGAAGCGCTCCTGGCACATGGGAAATCTACAGGGGAGATGAGTTCCAGTTCAAATGCAATATTGATGACGTTTTCTGGCGGTTTCTAGCCATAAAATCTCTTATTAAAAGTCTTGAAAATTTAGATGTAAGGATAGCCATAGGTATTGGTGAAGAAAGTTTCTCTTCTGAGAAAATCACAGAATCCAATGGTACGGCCTATGTACATTCCGGAAGACTGCTTAATGACCTTAAAAATGACGGGCATACTGTTGCCATCAAAACATCCAGCGACCCGGTAGACAGAGATCTTAATATCCTGTTGAAATGGTCTTCCAAAGATTTTGACAACTGGACAATGGCTACAGCAGAGATCATTCATGAAATGATCATGAATCAGGATATTACCCAGGAAGATCTTGCTAAAAGATTTGCTATTTCACAGTCATCTGTAAGTCAGAGGCTGAAGCGAGCCAACTATGAGCTCATCGTGGAAACCAATCAGTATTTCAGAAAGAAAATCTCAGAACTATAGGCATGATCTTTATCAAACTCATATTGGCACATCTACTCGGAGATTTTATACTTCAGCCAAATTCATGGGTTGCAGATAAGGAGAACTATAAACTAAAAAGTAAGTTTTTATACCTTCATGTTCTGATTCACACTGCATTAAGTCTTATTTTCCTTTGGGATCTGAAACTTTGGTGGGTAGCAGCTTTAGTAGGGATCACTCATTTCATTATAGATGCTGCGAAACTTACATTTCAAAATGTAAAGACTAAAAAAAGATGGTTTTTCATTGATCAGCTGCTGCATGTTCTGGTAATTGCCGGAGTTTCTCTGTATTTTCAGGAATTCAGCTTTGAATTTTTACAGAATCAGGAATTTTTAAAACTCATTATGGCAGCGCTGTTTTTAACAACACCGGCATCCATTTTTATCAGAATCTTATTGTCATCATGGACACCCGCTCCGGATGGCCCCAATACTATTCAAACCGAATCTTTATCAAGTGCCGGAAAATATATCGGAATTTTAGAACGTCTGCTGGTCTTCACTTTTATCATGGTGAATCATTGGGAAGGCGTAGGTTTCATGGTAGCTGCCAAATCTGTTTTCAGGTTCAGCGACCTTGCACAGGCAAAACAGAGAAAACTTACAGAATATGTATTAATTGGTACACTGCTGAGTTTTGGACTGGCTGTCTTAACAGGAATAATTATAAAATAAATCAATAAATCTAACTACAATTTAGAAAGTAAAATTATGAGTCAAAAGAAAGAAATGTTGTACGAGGGGAAAGCAAAACAAGTATTTGCAACCGATAATCCTGATGAAGTAGTAGTACGTTTCAAAGACGATGCTACAGCATTTAACGCTCAAAAGAAAGGTCAGGTTGATCTTAAAGGGGAAATGAACAACGCTATCACAACCCTTATTTTTGAATACTTAAATGAAAAAGGAATCAAAACTCATTTCATCAAACAATTGGACGGAAGAGAGCAGTTGGTAAGAAAAGTATCTATCATTCCTTTGGAAATGGTGGTAAGAAACTACTCTGCAGGAAGCATGGCACAAAGATTAGGAGTTGAAGAAGGAATCAAATCTCCGGTAACCATCTTCGATATCTGCTACAAAAAAGACGAATTGGGAGATCCGCTTATCAATGATCACCACGCTGTTTTCTTAGGAGCTGCTACTTACGAAGAACTTGACGAAATGTATGAGCTAACTTCAGATATCAATGAGATCCTTATTGACCTGTTTGATAAAATCAACATCATCCTTGTAGATTTCAAAATCGAATTAGGTAAAACTTCAGACGGTGAAATTATCCTTGCTGATGAGATCTCTCCGGATACTTGCAGACTTTGGGACAAAGATACTATGAAGAAGCTAGACAAAGACAGATTCAGAAGAGACTTAGGAGAAGTTACTGAGGCTTATGTAGAAATCTACAACCGTCTTAAAAATCTTTTACAGAAATAAAACTTCAGATACCAGATTTCAGATATCAGATGTTGGTACTGAAAATACTTTGTTAGTTAAAACAAAATTAAAATTTGAAGTTAGCTTTTAGTCTGAGATCTGAAATCTGACTTCTAAGATCTACAATTAGAAAAAATAGAAATGAAAAGTTTAGACATTCATAAAAGTGAATATTTAAAACAGTTTGAAAACCAGACTTACGGAAGAAATCTTTTCAGAACTAAAGAAGAGGAAAGACTGGATGCTCCCAATGAAGAGTGTGGGATTTTCGGATTGTATTCGGATAATGATCTGGATACTTTCTCTCTTTCACAGTTCGGGCTTTTTGCGCTACAGCACAGAGGTCAGGAAGCTTGTGGTATTTCCGTTTTAAAAGATGGAAGAATCACCAATATGAAAGATGAAGGACTGGTTTTAGATGTTTATAAAGAAATTCAGGAACCTGAAACTTTTATGGGAAATTCTGCAATTGGACATACCCGTTATACCACTGCAGGAGATAAAAAGAAATATAATTTCCAGCCATTTTTCGCGAAAAACGAATATGACCAGATTATACTTTCTATAGCACACAACGGTAACCTTACCAATGCGAAAGAATTAAAAGAGGAATTAGAAGCTGAAGGCGTAGTTTTCAGAGCTACATCCGATTCTGAGGTGATCCTGAGACTGATCCAGAAAAACCTTGATTTAGGTCTTCGCGGAGCTATTAAAGCAACAATGGAAAAGATCGAAGGAGCTTATTCCGTGGTGGGAATGACAAGAAATAAATTCTTTGCATTCAGAGACTTCAACGGAATCCGTCCATTGGTTTTGGGAGCTATCGACGAAAGATCTTATGTAGTAGCTTCAGAATCTGTGGCATTGGACGCTGTAGGAGCTCAATATGTACGTGATATCCTTCCTGGTGAGATCATTTATACCAATGAAAACGAACCTGGAAAACTTCATTCTTATATGATGGATGAGGCGAAAGGAAAACAGAGAATCTGTTCTTTTGAATATATTTACTTTGCAAGACCTGACTCTACCTTAGAAAACATCAATGTATACGAAATCAGAGAAAAATCCGGGGAGAAGATCTGGGAACAGGCTCCTGTAGAGGCTGATCTTGTAATTGGAGTTCCGGATTCCGGAGTTCCTGCTGCCATTGGTTTCTCTAAAGCTTCAGGAATTCCTTTCCGTCCCGTTTTGATTAAAAACAGATATATCGGAAGAAGTTTCATTGTTCCTACACAGGAAATGAGAGAAAGGGTAGTGAACCTTAAACTGAACCCGATCATCTCTGAAATGAAGGATAAGAAAGTAGTGATCATTGATGACTCTATCGTTCGTGGAACAACATCCAAGAGATTGGTTAAAATTCTAAAAGATGCAGGTGTAAAGGAAATCCACTTCAGAAGTGTTTCTCCGCCAATCATTGCACCATGCTATTTAGGAATTGATACTCCGTCTAAAGATGATCTGATCTCGGCAAATATGACGACAGAAGAGCTTAAAAATTACTTAGGAGTAGATTCTTTAGAGTTTTTAAGCATAGATAACCTGAAAGAAATTTTAGGATCTGCAAATCACTGTTTCGGATGCTTTACAGAAGAATATCCTGTAGGAAAAGGAGAAGAGGTAGATTTATTCAATTAATCTCTTTATTGAAATTATAAAAAAAGAGCCGGGCTATAGTCTGGCTCTTTTTGCTTTATAAATGTAGCAGAAGCTTAATATTCCTGTATTATACAATATATAATAGAGTTTTAATTTTGTCTGATTAAAACTTCAGGATATGAAAAACACATTTTTCACGGGTATTTTTCTGGTATTTGCCCAGTTTTACACTTCACAATCTTTCGATAAACAGGCACATCGTGGAGGAAAATCTCTTTACCCGGAAAATACGATCCCGGCAATGAAGAATGCATTAAAAATGAATATAACGACCCTGGAAATGGATCTGGCCATCACAAAAGACAAAAAGGTGATTCTTTCCCATGATGCCTTCCTTTCGCCGGAATTAGTTACCAAGCCGGATGGAACCTACATTCCAAAAGACTCAGGTTTTTATTATAAGATTTATGAAATGCCTTATGCAAAAATTAAGACATTTGATGTAGGTTTAAAGAAACTGGGCAATTATCCTGATCAAAAGAAAATGAAGGTTCAGAAACCTCTATTTTCAGACGTTATAGATGCATGCGAAACTTATGCCCGTGAGCTGAAAAGACCATTGCCTTTTTATAATATAGAAACTAAAACCCGTCCATTTTCTGATAATATATTTCATCCGGAGCCCAAAGAATTTGTAGATCTGATGATGAAGATTATTGTTGAGAAAAAGATTCAGGACAGAGTGATTATCCAGTCTTTTGATCCCAGAACATTAGAAATCCTTCATAAAGAATATCCTAAAATTATGACCGCTTTTCTGGTAGAAAAAGTAGATGATAAAAAACGAGCTCAGCAGCAGGCTTATTTTAAAAACATTCCTGTAGAGAAATTCAAAATGTATCCCGATCATTTGAGCGGAGTGGCAGGAGATATGAAATTTCTGAGTTTTACCCCTACTATTTACAGCCCGGAACATAATCTTGTGACCCCACAATTAGTACAGGAATGCCACTCATTGGGAATGAAAGTAATCCCATGGACTGTGAATATCAAAGAAAGATTGAAGGAATTAAAAGATATGGGAATAGACGGAGTAATCAGTGATGATCCCAGAATATTTGAATAAATCTTTATAAATATAAATAGCCGAAAGAAAAATCTTCCGGCTATTTTATGCGTGCAGGTTAATGCACTTCGGTTAAAAAATTGGTTCTTTTGATTAGAATTTATAGTTCAGGCCTAACTGAAATACTCTGTTGTTGTTTTCAGCTGCAGGTCTGCTCTTATCAATTTTAGTTAAGCTGTTTACATATCTTGCACTTACACCGATGTTGGAAGTGATATCATACCCTAAACCAAGACCCAATCCGAAATTGAATTTGTTGATCATGTCTTTGTCGATATCCTGAGAGTTTGAGCTTGCCGTAGTTGTAGTAACACCTCCTGTAGTACTTGCAACACTAGATTCCGATTTGTTTTTTCCATTAAGGAAATAACTGAATTCAGGTCCTGCTTCAATATAAAACTTGTCAACAGGTCTCATTTGAACCATTAATGGAACTGAAATGTAGTTCATTTGTACTCTGCTCTGTACTTTTGTCTTTACATTCGTAACGCCATTGTCAGTTTCTGTAGAATACATTACATCTTTAGCCCCCATTTGGTTGAATAAAACCTCTGGTTGGAAACTGAATTGTTTTGAAATTGGAATATTAACGAATGCTCCTGCATGGAAACCTAGTTGCTGGGTATTGATCCCAAACTTCTGCTGACTGAAATAAGAAGAGTTTCCTCCTGCTTTAATCCCGAATCTAACCGGTTGAACATCTTTTTTTAGTGGTGATGCATTTACTGTTTTTGTTTCTGTCTCCTGAGCAAAAGCTAACGTACCAGCAGTTAATGCTAATCCTAAAAATAACTTCTTCATAATTTTATTTTTTAATTTTACTATTTGTGTGTCGGATGATTTCTCAATCAGACTCCAATTATTTTGCAAATTGCTTGCCAAAGTTGAAAAACGCCTATTTATAGGGGTTTTCTTGAAGATTTTTTTCAACCATTTATCCCTTTTTGATGAATAAATACATTTTAAACGAACTTTTTTATGAAAAGAGTTGAAGATTTGAAAAAAAATACTGTAGATAATTAAAATGATAAAAAATTTAAAAGCAGAAGGTGTTTTTATATAAAAAAAGGATATCCGGGTTGTTTTTAAGATCTGAAATAAAAATACCGGACCATTCATAGACCCGGTATCGTTTTGAAAATAATGAATATCCCTATTTAAACTTATAAGCAACTCCAATCTGAATTGCATTATTTCTTACTTTATCATCCTCGTTGTATTTGTAAACTTCAGTAATACCAGCAGTAAATCTTGCGGTTACCCCAAAGTTTTTAGTAAAGTAGTATCCGGCACCAATACCTAATCCCAGATTAAAACGGTTAAAAATGCTTGTTGAAATATTCCTTGAAATATGTTCCGTATGATCAATTGTAATTGAATTTCCGGTAGTTTCAATAGTGGTTAAATCTCCTTTTGTTTTTCCTCCCAGAAGGTATCCAAATTCAGGACCAGCTTCTACATAAAGCTGAGGAAGAATATTATATTGAACCATTACAGGAAGGGAAAGATAATTTAATGTTGTACTATAATCATAGTGTTGTGTTCTTCTGTAATTCCCTGAATTTGTTCTGTAATTATAATCTGATTTTGATCCCAACTGGCTGAAAAGAAGTTCCGGCTGAATGCTGAATTTCTCAGAAACCGGAATATTGGCGAACACTCCTGCATGAAAACCAACTTTCATTTTTTCATTGTTATCATATTCATAGCCGTCTCCTCTGGTAAGCGTAGATCCGTTCAGACCTGCTTTAACACCAAAAGTAACAGGAGAAGAAGTTTTTGACTGAGTTTTTTCCTGTGCATTCGCGAAAAGGCCGCCCGCAACTGCCAGTACTACAAAGAGTTTTTTCATGATTTAAAGTTTAATTTAATTTTTCTTCATTGCGACAAAATATCTGCCACAAAGGGGAGAAGTGATAAAAATCATGCAATAAGCGAAAAAGTCAGGCCTAAACTAATAAACCTGACTTTTTCTATTGAAATCAAAATGTATCTAATTATTGAACAACATACATTTCTGTATCTTGTCTTGCATTCTATGCATTAACCAACCCGATGCTGTTCCCGTTAAAAGTTTATAATGGTAATAGTTAAGTTTAAAGGATTGAAGTTCAGTTGATTACCGCTGAGTCAATGCTTTTTTCGTTGTAAAAACGGAATCATACGTTGGGATTTCCGGAATAGAGTACAATCACTACTCAATACGCAAATTTCTTGCCAAAAATCATCTGCCAAATAAAAAAGCCGGATTAAATATAATCCGGCTTTGTATTGATTAGAAATTTTGCTTTAAAAGCCAATCTTATTTCTTAGAATTTATAAGCTAAACCAACCTGGAATACTCCGTTTCTAGAAGCATCACCTGGATTGTTTTTAGGTAGATCAGATAATCCTGCGGTATATCTTAGATTCACTCCGATATTTTGTGTGAAATAATATCCTGCTCCAAGACCAATACCAAAATCAAACGTTTTTAAATTGTCTTTAACATCTACAGATGCACTATTATTTTTTGCTTTAGCGCTGATAAGGAAACCGAATTGAGGACCAGCTTCCACATATAGATTAGGAATAAGATTATACTGTAGCATTACCGGTACAGCAATATAATCCATATTCAATTTTGCACTACTGTTAGATTTAGCTTTACCTCCCAAGCCACTGTATAATACCTCCGGTTGTACAGAGAAATCCTGTGCTACTGGAATGTTTGCAAAAACACCTCCATAAAATCCAGCTTTTGAATTTAATTCGCTGTTAGAAATTGTAGAGATATTAAGACCTGCTTTTAATCCAAATCTAACTGGAGAAGATGAAGCAGTAGAACTTGAAGTCTTTTGAGCGAAAGTGAAAGTACCTGCTACTAGGGCAAGGCCTAAAAAAATCTTTTTCATAAGTTTTATATTTTAATAGTTTTTAAGTTTTATTTAACATTTCATTAAGAAACAAACTGCGTGCCAAAGTTAAAATATGTTTTTAATCTACTGTTCAGCATGATTTATAGAGAATAATTTTCATTTTGTATAAAAAAAGCCGGATTAAAATTAATCCGACTCCACTTTAATTATAAAAACTTGACTAAAAGCTAATAGTGCTTTAGAATTTGTAATTTACTCCTACCTGGAATACACCGTTCTTTACAGATCCTGTTCTGTCATATCCATACAGATATCTGTGACTTTTATTTACAATATCAGATAATCCTGCAGTATATCTTACGTTCACACCGATGTTTTTGGTAATATCATAACCTGCTCCCAATCCAATTCCAAAATCAAAACCTCTGGTTGCATTTTTAAGAAGTAAACTTCCTACACTGTCCTTTAATCTGGCATCCATTAAGAAGCTAAATTGAGGTCCGGCTTCTACATAAAGATTAGGAATTACTTTATATTGAAACATTACAGGTATGGAAATATATTCTACTTCAAGTTTTGCATTACTGTCTCCTTTCTGCTTAGCTCCCACATTACTGTACAATACTTCAGGCTGAACAGAGAAATCCTTAGCGACAGGAATATTCATAAAAACACCACCATAAAATCCAGCTTTTGATTTCATATCCATATTGGAAAGATTGGAAACATTAAGTCCTGCTTTCAAACCGAATTTGATTTTAGAAGGTGAAGATGTGGATGGAGGAGCAGCATCAGTTGAAGTGTTCTGAGCAAAAACAAAAGTACCTGCGATAAGTGCCAGGCCTAGAAAAATCTTTTTCATAGATTAGTTTTAAATTTAAGTTGTTTAACGCTCGGAAAGCAACAAACAATATGCCGTCAATCCCCTTCAATAAAGACTTTATCATATATTAACAGGTTGAATAATCAATAGTTTGGGATATATTTTTAATGTTTTATCAAGGGATCAGTACTTTACCATAAAAAAAGACCAGATTAAAAAATTAATCTGATCTTTTCTATTGAATATAAAATTTGTTAGTGAATGTGTAAGCTTATTTGAATTTATAAGCTAAACCTACCTGGAATAGGTTATTTCTTGTAGCATCAGATCCACTAGGTCTGTTTTTCGCTACATCAGTTAAACCTGCAACATATCTTGCTGTAAGTCCAAGGTTCGGAGTAAAGTAATACCCGGCACCAAGACCAATACCAAAGTTAAAGGTATTTAAGTTGTCTTTGTAGTTATCTGTAGTATTAGATTGTCCGTTTGATTCATTTTTGAATTTGTTTTTAGCGCTTACCATGAAACCGAATTCTGGTCCTGCCTCAACATATAAATCAGGAATTAAGTTATACTGGAACATTACCGGTACAGTAATATAATCTAACTTAGTAGAAGCGGAATATTTTGTTCCTGCTAAAGTATAATCTGATTTATTACCATATTGTGAGTATTGAACCTCTGGCTGAACGCTGAATGAAGCTGCTAACGGAATGTTGGCAAATACACCTGCATTGAATCCTATTTTAGATTTCTGATCATCAAGACCACTGTCTTTTGAAAGTGAAGATACGTTCATTCCCCCTTTTACCCCAAATGTTACTGGATTAGAAGATGTGTTTCCTGTCTGTTGAGCGAATGCGAATGTTCCTGCAGTTAACGCTAATCCTAAAATTAACTTTTTCATAACTTTAATTTTTTTAATTTTACTCTTTCTTAATTTTAAATTTTACTACTGTTCAGCATTTTCAGTTGAACGCAGAGTATCTTTCAAATTGCTTGCCAAAAATATTTTTTATGATTAAAATCAATAAAAAAATCACTTAGTGTTTAAGTGATTTTTAAAATATGTGATTGAATTACAGTTTGTTGTGAACTTAAATAAACATTTGTTTAGAAGGGGTCTAAATTGACAATTTTGTCAAAAACAACCTTTTAAAATGGGGTTTATTTTCCGAAAATAGTTAAGCATTATTCAATTTTCTATAAAAAGACAGAGATTCAAGGATGTTTTCCTGACTGCATTGATGGTCATAAGTACAAGAACCGATTCCGGAAAGTAATGAAAAGTTGATTTTGCTGTCTGTATTCTTTTTATCATTCATTAATAATGCCGTGATATCTTCATCTTTAAAATCACTGATATCAAGGTAAGGATAGTATCTCTGAACATTTTCAATGACCATATTTGCGTCTGTTTCAGAAATAAGATTCTCCAGATAAGCCAGATGAGCTTCTGAAATCATTCCCATGGCAACTGCTTCTCCATGAAGAATAGGATTTCCCTGCTGTAAGCATAAACTTTCTACAGCATGGCCTATTGTATGCCCGAAGTTCAATGTTTTTCTGATATTCTGTTCGTGGAAATCTTTATCTACAACGTCCTGCTTGATATTCATAGAAGTCTGAATATGCGGAATCACTGTCTCAACCTCCAGTTTACGAACCTGAATCAGCTGATCCCAATGATTTTTATCAGCAATTAATCCATGTTTCAGCATTTCAGCAAATCCGCTTCTCAATTCTTTAAATGGTAATGTTTCTAAGAATTTTGGAAAAATAAAGATCTGCTCCGGGAAAGCGAAAGTTCCCACCATATTTTTATAATGCATCAGATCAATACCTGTTTTTCCTCCTATAGAAGCATCACACATAGATAAAAGGGTAGTAGGGATGTTGATGAACTGTATTCCTCTTTTGTAAGTAGATGCCACAAATCCGCCCATATCAGTAATAACACCGCCACCAAGATTGATAACGAGTGCCTTTCTGTCCGCCTGCATTTCCGTAAGAATTTCCCAAAGCTGATTGGCAGTCTGGATATTTTTCATTTCTTCTCCGGCTTCAATCTCTAAAATTTCAAAGCCAAGGTCTGTTTCCATATTTCCTAACAGAATAGGAAGGCAGTATTCATGAGTATTTTCATCAACAAGAATGAAAATTTTACTGAAAGATTTTTCATGAAGAAACTCGTTAAGCTGAGAAAAATTATCGTTTAATATTGTTATCATCTTCTAATATTTGTAAAGTTAAAATATAAACTATAGTGCAAAGTTATGATTCTTAATTTTTAACTCGTAACTAAATTACTATCTTTGCAGAAATTTTTAGAATGAGCAGAGATAATAATAATTCAGACAGATCAAAGAGACCAAGAATTTCAACCAAGAAAAGTTCTGATGATTCTCGTGCTTCCAGATCTGGAAATTCTTCAGGATCAAAACCTTTTAAAAAACCTTTTTCTAAAGACGGAGGCAGAACAGCTCCGGAACATAGAGGGACTAACTCAAAATTCGACAAAAAACCATTCAAGAGAAATACAGACAGTTTTGAAGGTTCTAACGAAGATATGGGTTCAAAATCTGAAAGAAAACCATACATCACGAATAAAAGTGAGAGTTTTGAGAAAAAATCTTTCGGAAAACCAAAAAGAGGAGGAAAAAGCTTTGATACAAGAGATAAATATGAAAGAGGTAGTCTGAAATATGGCAGAAGACCCTCTAATGGAGATGAAAGAGATGACAGAGCAAAATCTTTTGTACAAAAAAGAAGGTTAAACAAAATCGACAAAGATGTTCATAAAGACACTATCCGTCTAAATAAGTATATTGCCAATTCAGGAATCTGCAGTAGGAGAGAAGCTGATGATCTTATTACTCAGGGACTGGTAGAGGTAAACGGAAAAGTAGTTAATGAAATGGGCTATCAGGTACAGAAAACTGACAGAGTAGTTTTTGACGGACAAAACATTACTCCTGAAAAACCGGTTTATGTACTTTTGAATAAGCCAAAAGGTTACATTTCTACGACGAAAGATGACAAAGCGAGAAAAACAGTAATGGATCTTGTAGCTAATGCTTCTCCTTACAGAGTTTTCCCGGTTGGAAGATTAGACCGTTCTACAACGGGGGTTATTCTATTGACCAATGACGGACACATGACTAAGAAATTGACGCATCCATCTTTTGATGCTAAAAAGATTTATCATGTCACTTTAGATAAAAAGCTTTCTGGTGAAGATCTACGTCTTATCGCAGAAGGAATCCGTTTAGATGAAGGAGTAGCAGTTGTTGACCAGATTTCGTACATCGAAGGAAAACCTAAAAATGAGATCGGAATCGAGATTCATATTGGATGGAACCGTGTTATCAGAAGAATATTCCAAAGATTAGGATACGAAGTGGAAGCTTTGGACAGAGTAATGTTTGCAGGATTAACGAAGAAGAATATCAAGAGAGGGCACTGGAGAATCCTTACAGAACTGGAAGTGAATAACCTTAAAATGCTTTAATATAATGATGGATTATAAGTTATAAATGATGAATTATAGATTCAGGTTTGTAACTTATTTCATTCTTTTAAAAAGTACATTTAAGTGTAAAAAATAAAAAAGCGCAGAAAGAAATTCTGCGCTTTTTTTATATCAGTTTATGAGTTTCAGTTTTACTATAATAATTAATAACTCATAATTTATAATTAATTGATTCTTATCCCAAAACGGTCACTCCTTTTTCAATCATCTCGTAGATAGCATCTCTGGCGTTGTCTGGTTTTACGTTTACGGCACGTGTTCCATTGAAATGGAGACATGTTACATATCCGTTGGCTACAGCATCCTGAGCAGTGAATTTAACGCAATAGTCTAGTGCCAATCCAACGATTTCTACCAATTGGATATCATGATATTTTAAGAAATCATCCAGTCCGGTTTTCATAAAATGGTTATTATCCTGGAAACCGCTATAGCTGTCTATCTCAATATTTTTACCTTTTTGTACAATGTGAGTTACTTTGTCTCTGTTCAGATCTTTGTGGAATTCTGCTCCGAAAGTTCCCTGAACACAATGATCCGGCCACATAAACTGTGGAACACCATTTAAAATAATACTTTCTCCAACCTGTCTGCCATTGCTGCTTGCAAAACTTTTGTGGCCTGCAGGATGCCAGTCCTGTGTAAGAACCACCTGATCATATGCATTTTCCTCCATCAGAAGATTGATATACGGGATAATTTCGTTGGATCCAGGGACTGCTAGTGCTCCGCCTTCACAAAAATCATTCTGTACATCGACTATTATTAACGCTTTTTTCATATTTTGATTTCTCGAATTTTTGATAAATTTACAAAACTAATCTTCAAAAAGTTGTCCAAACCCTAATTATCGGACAAATCGGCAAGAAAAATAACTGTCTTTACATAACAGTTCTTTTAGAAGGATGGAAGAGAGTATCATTGTTTTATACCTATCATTACTTCCTTCCTCCATCTTCAGGCTTCTGACCTTTTATCTGAAACTAAATCTCAATAGCTTATCTTTGCAGTAAATAAGTATTTTTATGTCATTTGAATCGTTAGGATTATCACACAATATTATTCGTTCTGTAAACAAACTGGGGTATTTAAAGCCATTTCCAATACAGGAGCAGGCAGTTCCTGTTATTCTGCAGGGGAAAGACCTGATGGGAATTGCACAGACAGGTTCCGGTAAAACGGCTTGTTTTGTCATGCCGATTTTAGAAAAATTACAGAATTCTGAAGTTAAAAAAGACCGTAATGTTCAGGTTTTAATATTGGTTCCTACCCGTGAATTGGCTATTCAGATCGATGAAGTTTTCAGAGCTTTCACAGAAAATCTTAAACGGGAAGTTCGTACAATGGCTGTTTATGGAGGTGTTTCTATTAATCCGCAGATGAAAGGGATGTTTGGGGTAGAAGTTCTTATTGCCACTCCCGGACGTTTATTAGACTTAATTGATCATAATGCTTTGAGTATTTCAGGAATCCAGCATTTGGTGATTGATGAAGCGGATAAAATGTTTCAGCTTGGCTTTGGTGAAGAAATGAATAAGCTTTTCGCAATGATGCCTGTGGTGAAACAAACCACTTTATTTTCAGCGACTTTGAATGATAAGGTTTCTGAAATGAAAGAACGCCTGTCTATCAATCCCACTATTATCGAAATTAAAAAAGAAGAAGTTGAAATTGATAACATCGAACAGCTTGCATATCATGTTTCTCCTGAAAATAAAGGTCCATTTCTGCGTTATTTAATTAAAGAAAAAAAGGTGGAAAAAGCTTTGATCTTTGTTTCATCTACAAGGTCTGCCGATAATCTGGTGGAAAAACTTAAAAAAAATAAAATTAAAGCGGTGGCTATTCACAGTCAGAAATCGCAGGGTGCCCGAAGAAATAACCTGGAAGAGTTTAAAGTAAACGGAGCCCAGATTTTGGTAGCAACAGACCTGATTGGCCGTGGAATTCATATTGAGTCATTACCATGTGTGATCAATTACGAATTGCCGCGTTCTCCTTTAGATTATATTCACCGTATCGGTAGAACAGGGCGTGCTAATGAGAAAGGAACAGCAATCAGTATTCTGACGGATGATGAATTGCAGCATTTCAGAGTAATCCAGAAGAAAATGGGGAAAAAAGTAACCTTACAAAGAACAGAAGGTATTGATCTGCATGGGTATTAATCCTTCAATATAATTTATAAAAAGGCTTCAGTTGATCAGTGAAGCCTTTTTTGTGAACAATTGGTACCACAAAAATTGTTATCTCTACAATTAATGCTTTATTCACCTTAGTTTCTTGAATTTTTGATAAATTTACACACGCTGATATTGATACATTGTCCTTTATATGATAACCGGACAAATCGGCAACAATTACAAATTAAAAACCTTGAGCAATGAGTGATTTAGAGAATAAAAAGTTTCCGATAGGCCCGTTTGAAACTCCAGAAAATATCTGCGATACCACATTGGATTCTTACATTAAAGTGATCAAAGACTTTCCCGGCAGGCTAAAAAATCTCATTGAACATTTTACGGACGATCAATTGGATACTCCTTACAGAGAAGGAGGCTGGACTGTAAGACAGCTTGTAAACCACCTTTCTGACAGTCATATGAATAGTTTTATACGTTTTAAGCTGGCTCTTACTGAAGATAATCCTACAATAAAACCTTATGATGAAGCCAAATGGGCTGAGCTTCAGGATAGTTTCCATATGCCTGTAAAACCAGCTATGAGAATGCTGAAAGGAACACATCAAAGATGGGTTGTACTCCTTAAAAGCCTTACGAATAAACAATTTGAAAGAACTTTTCATCATCCTGAGCATAATAGAGATTATAATCTGAGAGAAAGCCTTGCTTTATATGTCTGGCACTGTAATCATCATTTTGCCCATATTGAAAATCTGAAGAAAGAAAAAGGTTGGTAAGGAAGAGTCTTAATAATCCCATATATTATAAGGAAATTGTAACCCGAATTTCCATGTTATCTGAAAATTCCTCAGGAAAATGGGGGAAAATGAACGTATGTCAAATGCTAAAGCATTGTGATCTGGTTCTTCAGGTAGCTTTGAGGAAAGTGGAACTACCCCGTATTAATATCCTGTACAAGGCAATAGGAATATTCACGAAAGCAGAAATGTATGTTTTCAATAATGGAATTCCCAGAAACATGCCTACTTTTCAAAAACTAATCGTTAATTTTGAGTGTGATTTTGATGAATCAAAAGCCAATCTGCTGAAAACGCTGGAGGAATTTCGGGAAGCCTGTGAAAAAAGCAACCTGCCTGATCGTCACAGATTATTCGGAAATATGACTGAAAAAGACTGGACATTTTTAGAATACAAACATCTTGATCACCATCTAAAACAATTTAATATATGAGTTTTTTTGATAAAATATTCGGTGGAAAAAACGAAACCCCTGACCAAAAAACATTCTGGAAAAAGATAGAGTCTGAAGAAGACCTTACAAAAGCGATAGAAAACTCTTTTCAGAATAGGATTGCGATATTTAAACATTCAACAAGCTGTTTTATCAGCAGAACTGTACTGAAGAACTTTGAAAAAGAAGTTGAAAATTCAGATCAGCCGGTCAATGTATATTACCTTGATTTATTGGCTCACAGAGCTGTTTCCAATAAGATAGCCGCAGATTTTGAAATAAGACACGAAAGTCCGCAGCTGATTGTAATAGAGAACGGAAAACCTGTAAACAATGCTTCGCACCAGGATATTTCTTTAAGCCAGATTGTGTCATGAAGAATATAAATGATTATTTAGCCAAAGTTTTAAATGTTCCCCTTCAAAATGTGAACACCTGCAGCCTGCACTATGAAGTAAAGAAAATCCCTAAAAATCAGTTTCTTCTTCAGTACGGCGAAATTTGCCGGCATATATTCTTTGTAGAAAAAGGACTTTTGAAGATGTATTCCATTGATAAAAACGGGAAAGAACATATTATACAGTTTGCCCCTGAAAGCTGGCTGATTTCCGACCGAAGCAGTCTTTACTTCAATGAAAAATCCATTTATTATATAGAAGCGGTTGAAGATTCGGAAATTCTGTTTCTGCATCCGGATTTCTTTAATAAACTGGTTGAACAGTTTCCAAATAGTATTGAAAGAAGTGATTTCCTGCTTCAGAAACATATCAGAAGTCTTCAAAACAGAATCAACTCTTTGCTTGGTGAGACTGCAGAAGAAAGATATATGAAATTCATTAAAATGTACCCGGATTTGCTTCTGAGAGTTCCACAATGGATGATTGCTTCCTACCTTGGAATTACTCCTGAGAGTCTTAGCCGTGTAAGAAAAGAACTGGCGAGAAAAAATTTCGTTCCGGATAACAAATAGAAAAGGCAGGAAGATGGGAGAGTGAAGCTTGAAGTTCTGGTGAACACAAAAGAACTTCCATCTTCCAGCCTCCATCTTCCTTACTTTAAGTAAATTTTTTTCGCAAGACTTCCGACCTGTCTGAGCTTTGTCTGCGTATCTTCTGACCAGGGAAGTCCTATGCAGAGTCTCATACAGTTTTCAAACTGCTCCTGAAAGGTAAACATTCTTCCCGGAGCAATACTTATGTTTTGCTTGATAGCCAAATCATATAACTCAGTTGTCCGTATTTTCTTATCAAATTCTACCCATAAAGACAATCCTCCCTGTGGACGGCTGGTTTTGGTGCCTTCCGGGAAAGATTCTGCAATGGTCTGAACATAGTTCTGATAATTATTTTGCAAGGTTCTACGCATCTGCTGAAGATGTTTTTCATATTTTCCTGATTTCAGGAAATTGGCTACAGCTTCGTTGACAATGGAAATAGAGGAAGTAGAATGCAGGAGCTTAAGTTTCATGATTTTGGTTTTATACTTTCCGGGAGCAATCCAGCCTACACGATATCCCGGAGCCAGAGTTTTTGAAATAGAGCTGCAATAAAGCACATTTCCGTCCTTATCAAAAGATTTACAGCATTTCGGACGGGTAGAGCCGAAGTACAAATCTCCATACACATCATCCTCAATCAGTGGAATGTTGTTTTCCGAAAGTATTTTTACAATTTCCTTTTTATTTTCGTCAGGCATGCAGCTTCCCAAAGGTGAGTTGAAGTTGGGAATAAGCAGACAGATATCTATTTTGGGGATTACTTTTTTTAGAGCGTCAATTTCTATTCCGGTAGTAGGATGCGTGGGAAGTTCCAGCACTTTCAGGCCCAATCCGTTGGCCAGCTGTAGAATTCCCGGGTAACAAGGGCTTTCAATGGCAATTGTATCACCTGGTTTTCCTAGGGCCATTAAACAAAAAGATAAAGCATTCATTCCGCCATTCGTAGTAATCAGGTCGTTTTCGCTCAGATTTCCTCCCCATTGCAAAGAACGTATGGCAATCATTCTTCTTAACTTCAGATTTCCCTGAAGCTCCTCATATTCTGTACCGCCTTCTTTTAATTCCCTGATGGCATTTACGATTTCTTTTTTCAGTTTTGCCTGAGGCAGCAGGTCTCCGGACGGAATTCCGATAGAGAAAAAAGTAAGATCCTTTTTACCCATATTTTCATATACCTTACTGATCAGTTCATCCGGTTCATCATTATTAGCGATCAATGACGGACGGCTCACTTCCGGCAAAGGAAGTTTTGCGGATAATAACTGACTTACAAAATAGCCGGATTGCGGTTTAGATTCTACCAAAGACTGTGATTCCAGTTCCAGAAAAACACGTTTGGCTGTATTCATGCTTACCTGATGCTCCTGGCATAGCATTCTCACCGAAGGAAGCTTGTCTCCGGCCTTTAAAATACCATTTCTGATCTGTCCTGCAATACCGTCTGCAATTTCTGTATATAAAAATTCTTTGCTCATATTCTAAACTGTGCTCATGCAAATATACAAAACTGATACTGTGTTTATCGAATTATCCTTTCTAATTTTGAACCATCAATTAAAAGCTTCAATAAAATGATGACAAAACAGATATCAAAAGATGAAAGTATAAGCGGATGGATTAACGGCTTTATAGGAGTTGTATTATTTAGCGGTGGTTTGCCTGCTACCAAATTAGCGGTAATGGAAATGAGTCCTACCTTTGTAACAATCGTTCGTGCAGCTGTGGCGGGGATATTAGCTCTTATTGTATTATGGCTGGGTAAAGAAAAACGTCCTGTCAAAGAGCAGTTAACTCCTTTGTTGCTGGTTTCTCTTGGTTGTGTGGTGGGTTTTCCACTGTTATCGGCATTAGCTCTTCAATACCTTACTTCGGCCCATTCTATAGTATTTCTTGGAATGCTTCCTTTGGCAACTGCTGTATTCGGAGTAATGCGTGGTGGCGAACGACCCCATCCTGTATTTTGGTTTTTTTCCATTGTTGGAAGTCTTTTAGTGATCGGATATGCCGTTTCACAAGGGATATCTGCTTCGCCTATTGGGGACATTCTGATGCTGCTTGCCGTTATTTTATGTGGTATGGGGTATGCTGAAGGGGCCAAATTATCCAAAACACTAGGTGGCTGGCAGGTGATTTCCTGGGCATTGGTACTGGCACTTCCTATTATGATTCCTTTATTTTTTATTTATTTTCCTGATGATATTCAAAATGTCAGTTTTCAGGGGTGGTTTGGGATGGCTTATATTTCCCTTTTCAGTATGTTCATTGGTTTTATATTCTGGTATAAAGGATTGGCGCAGGGTGGCATTGCTACAGTGGGACAATTGCAGCTGCTTCAGCCTTTCTTTGGATTAGCACTGGCAGCCTGGCTTCTTCATGAGCAGGTAAGTATGGGAATGCTGGGAGTGACAATAGGAGTTATCCTGTGTGTTGCAGGAACTAAAAAATTTGCGAAATAATTAAAAATAAAGCTTTATGACTTAAGTCATAAGAATACGGTTTCATAATAGTCTACTTTTGAACCATCACCACAAAATATATTATTATGAAATTCATCCTGTCAACCTTACTTATAGGAATTACTGTCCTGAGTTGTAAAAAAGAACACAAAACAGAAGTATCTACCACTGATAGTATTGTAATCGATACCATGAGGACTGATACTATTTCTACTGTTACACCTCTTCCCTCAGATACTATACGTACTGATACGGTATCTTCAAAAAATAGCATGGATACCATCAGAAGTCCTAAGAATAAAACAACAAAAAAATAACAATTTTCTCCGTTATTATCGTAAAAAACCCGTTTTCATGAAGCGAAACGGGTTTTTTAAGCTTTAAGCCTTACTTTTAAGCAGACTATCGAATGTTTGATTTGTTTGTGAAAATATTAAAAATTAAATAATTTTATTGCTATGTTTTAATTAATAAATTTGGAAGTGTTTAAAATTAATAATTAATTTAACATTATTTAACGTTTTGGTTAATTGTAAAGGTTCAATTTTTGCATGCATATCCGTATCAGTTCCCAATGATATTTTTACTAAGACTAAGAAGAAGAGAAGAAGAAAACAACACCAAAAACAACTATTATGGTTATCGACGAAAACATTTTGATTTCAGCGGGAGCAGAAACGAGACACTATACCCCTTCAGAGACTATTTTCTGCGAAGGGGATGTTTGTAATTATTACTACCAGATTATTAAAGGACAGGTAAAACTCAATAATTATAATGAGGAAGGGAGAGAATTTATTCAAAATATCCTATCCGAAGGGGAAAGCTGTGGAGAATCTATCCTTTTCATAGATAAACCTTATCCTATGAATGCTGAAGCCATTACAGAATGTACTGTTTTAAGGCTTCATAAAACCATTTTTTTCAATTTACTGAACCAATCTCCGGAATTATACATGGAGGTAAGCAACTTTCTTTCCGAACGCCTTTATTATAAATTTGTCATGATGCAGAATCTCTCATCCCAAAATCCTTCTACGAGATTAAAAGGGCTGATGGATTATCTTAAGAGCTTTCAAAAGGATATAACTCCTTATTCTTTTTTGATTCCTTTAACGAGACAGCAGATGGCAAGCCTTACAGGTCTTTGTGTGGAAACCGCTATAAGGACCATCAAACATATGGAAAGAGATAAAATCGTAAGAATTGAAAATCGTAAAATCTTATATTAGAATCAATTTCAGGTATATGATTTTGTGATTTTTTCAATTAAAACCTAATGAATTTATGAAAACAATAAGCTGCATGAATATTGATGAAAGCCTTCTGTACTCTTTTGGTGCGGAAGGAAAGGATTATAAAAAGCGGGAGCTGGTTTTTAAGGAGGGAGATCATGCACTTTATTATTTTCAGATCAGTGAGGGAAAAGTAAAACTTAATAATTACAATGAAGACGGAAAAGAATTTATTCATAATATTTTAGGCAAAAAGCAGAGTTTTGGGGAGGCGATGCTTTTCCTCAGCCAGGATTATCCCATTAATGCTGTATGCCTTGAAGCTTCCAGAATTATAAGACTCCCTAAAAATAATTTCTTTGAAATGATCAGTCAGCACCCTCATCTCTCTTTGGAAATGAATGCCTGTCTTTCACAGGAAATTTATTACAAATTGAAAATGGTGCAGAGCATGGCTTCTCAAAATCCTATGCAAAGACTGATAGGATTATTGGATTACCTTAAAAGTTACCACGATGAAGACTGCCAGCACTGCTTTCATATAGCATTTACAAGACAGCAGATTGCCAATCTTACGGGTTTGCGTGTGGAAACTGTCATCAGAACCTTAAAAAAAATGGAGAAAGAAGGCAGTATTACTTTACAAGACCGAAAAATTTTGTATTAATCTGCTTTAACATGATTCAGGTCATAAAAAAGTGAATTATTCTGACGTATATTTGATATATAGTTTTTCAATAAACACTTAAGGCCTTAGTAAAAGGTACGTAAAAAAGCATTTGCTTTTATTATCATTTTAAAATTACCGACACCCAACTGTTGCCGTCTAATACTAGTCACGGGCTGCAATATACATCACTAAATATTAATATAAAAATTCAGTTATGAACACTAGAAATTCAAGAAACCGCAGTTCAAGAGGGCAGTCACATTCACCGGAAAATCTGGAAGAAGTTTACCAGTTAGGATATGACCACGGTTATAATGACGCATCAAGAGATGATGATTATGACGATGATTTTTCAGAATATGAAAATTATTTTGATAATGAAAATGATGACTATGACGAGGATTATGATGAAGATGATGATTATGATAACAATTATGACGATGAGGACGAAGATGATGGTAATTATAATCAGAGAGGGCGTAATAGCAGAGATTTCAGAGGAAGTAACGGAAACCAGCAGAGAGACAGCCAGGGAAGATTTACTTCCGGCAGAGGAGGCTCACGTGGTGGAAGCTCCAACGATAGTTCCCGTAGTCGTTCCAATTCCGGTTCTGGCTCCAGATCAGGGGTAAGATCTTCAAATTCAGGTTCCAGTTCAGCAAGAGGAGGCTCGAATTCAAGATCAGGAAATAGTAACAATAGTTCAAGCCGTAGTTCGAATAATTCCAATTCAGGCAGCTCAAAAAGAGGTTTTGCAGCGATGAGCAAAGCAGACCGAACAAGAATTGCCAGAATGGGCGGACAGGCATCCCACGGAGGTGGAAGATCTTCGGGTCGTTCCGGATTCGGTGGCAGACGTAATTCATAATTCTTTTTCCAGGATTGCCTCTTTAGACCTATATAAAGAGGTAATCCTTTTAAAACAAAACACCATTTTACACCATGCCCAATAAAATATTAGAAACCAATAGTGCAGTTTCTGCCACTCAGAAAGGAACTGCAGACAAGAAGATTATAAACAAGGATGAAATGAAAAATGCCCCGCTTCACAAATTCTTTGTAAGTGCTCTGAAAGATATTTATTATGCTGAAAATGCCATTCTTGAAGCATTGGAAAAAATGCAGGAAGCTGCTACCACTGAAGAACTGAAAGATGCCTTTGAAGATCATCATCTTCAAACTCAAAAGCATGTAAAACGTCTTGAAAAAGTTTTCAAACTTATTGATGAAAAGCCCGAAAAAAAAGAATGCAAGGCTATAAAAGGAATCATTGAAGAAGGGGAAGAAGTCATTAAATCTACTGAAGACGGCTCTGCAACAAGAGATGCTGCATTGATTATTGCTGCACAAAAAGTGGAACATTACGAAATTGCAACGTATGGCGGGCTTACACAGCTTGCAATTACCATGGGACATGATAAAGCCGCCGATCTCCTTGAAAGAACACTTCAGGAAGAAGAAGACACTGATTCGCACCTTACAGATATTGCGGAAACATCCATCAATTTTGATGCAGAACAGGAAGATTAAAAACACTTAATAAGCCATGTAGCTTATTCTATATGGCTTATTTTAACCATGAAATCAAAATATATATGGACGGTCAGAAAATAATAAAAACGCTGAGGCACAAAGACTTTATAAAAGTAACGCATACAGGAACATGTTTTGAGGATGGAGCGGCAATCTATGCCAAAGAAATCAGGGAAAATATCTTTCTCTTATTCATTATCCTGAAAGATATTGACATTGAAAATATACAGGCATTAATTGCTCATTTCGATTGTTTCAACAGTATCGGATTAAAAGAGCCGGAACAGATTATGTTTTATCTGTCGATCAGGGATAAAAACGATCTCCATTATTTTGAGCAATATTTAAAAGCTTCCCATAACTAATACCCTTTCTGAATATGATATTTGAAAACGACACTTTACAACATTCCGGGCTGAATGATAAAAACAATGCGCTGGAGAATGAATCTTTATTTCCGCTCATTATCAATTCTTACGGAGTGACTGCTTTTCTGATCAAATCATTGGAAAAGATTAAAAATAATGCTCAATGTGAGGTTCTGAAAAGAGTAATAGATACCTATATGGAAGAATATATCTTTCATATCCGTGAGTTTCATACTAAAAATACGATGGAAACTACTGATATGGATGCTGAAATAAGATTTGAATCTCCGGATTTTACATTGTATGCTAAAACGGCTTACTATAAAGTACTGAAGGAAGAAGAATATATCAACAGGCTTCTTGAAATTCTGGAGAAAAGAGCAGATTAATTCTGCAGGATATTTCCTTATCTCACTGCTTTGAACCCTACACCAACCACAAAAGATTATGAATATGGAAACCAACGAACACAACAAAAAAGCAGAACAGCTGGATGTACACAGTACTTCCAATGAAAATGAAAAGCTGACAACCAATCAGGGCTTAAAGATCAATAATAATCAGGATTCTTTAAAAGCCGGAGAGCGCGGCCCTTCATTACTGGAAGATTTTATTCTGAGGGAAAAAATTACCCATTTCGATCACGAAAGGATTCCTGAAAGAGTAGTACATGCAAGAGGTTCCGGTGCGCACGGCGTTTTTAAACTTAACAAAAGCCTTGCAGCTTATACCAAAGCAAAATTTTTGACAGAACTGGGGAAAGAAACTCCTGTTTTTGTAAGATTCTCAACTGTGGCAGGAAGCAAAGGAAGTACGGATCTGGCCAGAGATGCAAGAGGTTTTGCTGTGAAATTTTATACTGATGAAGGAAATTATGACCTCGTAGCCAATAATATACCTGTTTTTTTTATCCAGGATGCTATGAAGTTTCCTGATCTGATACATGCGGTAAAACCTGAACCGGATAATGAAATTCCGCAGGCGGCTTCCGCTCATGATACATTCTGGGACTTTATTTCACTCATGCCCGAAAGTATGCATATGATTATGTGGGTGATGAGCGACAGAGCCATTCCGAGAAGTTTGAGAATGATGGAAGGTTTTGGAGTACATTCTTTTAAATTCATTAATGAGGAAGGGAAAGTACATTTTGTGAAATTTCATTTTAAGCCAAAACTGGGAGTACATTCCGTAGCCTGGAACGAAGCTCAGATTATTTCCGGAGTAGATTCTGATTTTCACAAAAGAGACCTTTGGGAAGCCATTGAAAACGGCGACTATCCTGAATGGGATTTTGGGGTACAATTGATTCCTGAAGAAGACGAACATAAATTTGATTTTGACCTTCTGGATCCTACCAAACTGGTTCCTGAAGAAGAAGTTCCCGTAGAAATAGTAGGAACATTAACCCTTAACAGAAATCCTGATAATTTCTTTGCAGAAACGGAACAGGTAGCTTTTCATCCCGGACATATCATTCCCGGAATAGATTTTACAAATGATCCGCTGCTGCAGGGAAGATTATTTTCATATACCGATACTCAGCTGTCAAGGCTGGGATCGCCCAATTTCCACGAAATCCCGATTAACAGATCTCTCAATACCGTTCATAATAATCAACGGGACGGGCATATGAGACAGCAGATCGTAAAAGGAAAAACGAGCTACGAACCCAATTCTATAGGCGGTGGATGCCCTTTTCAGGCAATGATGTCTGAAGGAGGGTTTGCTTCCCAGCAGGAAAGAGTTTCCGGGGTAAAGATCAGAGAAAGAAGTAAAAGCTTTGTAGATCATTATTCACAGGCTAAACTATTCTACAACAGCCAGTCGACACCGGAAAAAACTCACCTTCAGAATGCATTGATCTTTGAATTGTCTAAAGTGACTCGCCCAGAGATTAGAGAAAGAATGGTAGGACAGCTGGCATATATTGACATGATTCTCGCCTGGAGAGTCGCAGAAAAAGTAGGGGTAGAGGTCAAAAAATTAGAATGGCCCAACCAAAGTCTGCCGGCAGACAGTAATATTGTAGAGCTTCAGAGCGAAGAAAGGGAGCCTAATACAAAGATTTCTGACGCCTTAAGCATGAGACATACCGTTAAAAATACTATTAAAACCAGAAAAATAGGATTTATCCTGGCCAACGGTGTTGATGGCGGAGCTGTCAGCGATCTTAAAGAAAAACTTGAAGCAGAAGGCGCCAAAGTTGAGTTAATTGCGCCAAGTCTTGCTTCTGTAAAAACCAATGATGGTACAGACCTCACTCCTAAATATTCTTTAACGAATACTGCCAGTGTCTGTTTTGATGCACTATTCATTTGTTCTGGCGCAGACTCTGTAAAAGAACTGATGATTTCAGAAAACAAACATCACGTCCTGCATTTTATCAATGAAGCTTATAAGCATTGTAAGGCCATTTATTTCGGGACAGATACACAGGCTGTTTATCATCATTCCAATGTATCAGCCAAACAACATGATGATCCGGGGATCATTACATGGGAAGATGGAAAACCTGCAGATAAATTTATTAATGCTATTGCCAAACACAGAGTCTGGGATCTTGAAATGGAGAGAAACGCTTAATCATAACACCCTTCACATCACACCAATCACTTTAAATATTTTAAATTATGAAAGCAGCCGTTTTTCACTCACCGGGTAATATTACCTGCGACACCATAGAAGATCCCAGAATTCTTGATGAAAATGATATTATTCTGAGAGTAACCTCCACAGCCATTTGTGGGAGTGACCTCCATATGTACTCAGGAGGTATTCCTCAAGCCAAACCTATGGTAATGGGACACGAGTTTATGGGTATTGTAGAAGAAACAGGAAAAAATATCAGCAATTTAAAAGCAGGTGACAGAGTAGTAGTGCCTTTTCCCATTGCCTGCGGAAGCTGTTTTTTCTGTCAGCACGATCTCCCTACAGCCTGTGAACACAGCAATCCGAATCATTATGGCCCGGAAGGAGGTATTCTTACAGAAAAAGGAGGGGCATTATTTGGATACAGTGATCTTTATGGCGGATATAATGGCGGACAGGCACAGTACGTAAGAGTTCCCTACGCTCATTTTGGACCCAGAAAAGTGCCGGAAAACCTTACCGATGAACAGGTTTTATTTCTTACAGATATCTTTCCGACCGGTTATACGGGAGTGATGTGGGGAGAGCTCAAAGGAGGAGAAACAGTTGCTGTTTTTGGTGCAGGCCCTGTAGGTACCATGGCTGTAAAAAGTGCAATTCTGCACAATGCAAAGAAGGTCATCGTTGTTGATACCCTTCCATACAGGCTGGATCGTGTCGAAATGCTCACAGGATGCGACACTGTTTTGTGGGAAGATGCTGAAAGCACGATACAAAAAATCAGGGATATGACAGATGGAAGAGGCGCCGACTTGTGTATTGAAGCCGTAGGCTTTGAACCTGAAAGAAGTTTTATAGATCGTGCAAAAGCTGTTTTAAACTTTGAAAAAGGATCCATTAAAGTTTTGGAAGCCTGCATGAGTGCTGTACGCCGGGGAGGTATTGTATCTGTTTTAGGAGTTTATCCTGTTAACTATGACAATTTCAGACTCGGACAGATCTTTGATAAAGGAATCACGCTTAAAGCAGGACAATGCAATGTTCATCCCATTATAGACAGGCTCATGAATTATGTGGAAACCGGAAGGATCACTCTTGATGATGTTATTACCCACCGCTTATCTCTTGATGAAGTAAGTAAAGGATATGAAATTTTTGATAAAAAAGAAGACGGATGTGTAAAGGTCGTTCTTGACCCGTGGAAGCTGGCGAGCTTTTAAAATAATTATAAACTAATCATCCCAAATATAATAATATGAATTTTCAACAAAATCTCTTAGAATATATAAGCCAGTCCCTGATGACTACTGATGAGACCATTTCAATTGCTGAAAGTGTTACTTCAGGATGCTTACAGCTAGCTATTTCACAGATGCCCAATGCCTCAATGTTTTACAAAGGAGGTATGACCACCTATTCTTTACCGGAGAAAGTAAGACTATTAAAAGTCAACAGACAGGAAGCTGAAGATTGTGACTGTGTTTCAGAAAATATTGCAGAAACTATGGCATTAAATGTTGCCAGACTCTACGAATCGGACTGGTCTATTGCCACAACCGGCTACTGTACACCGAACCGAAATTCCGACTATAAAATTTTTGCCTATTTCGCATTCTCCTATAAAGGGGAAATCATTCTGACTAAAAAACTGGAATTACATCCTAAAACGCAAGCTCTGAATGCCCAGCTGTATTATACGGAATTTATTTTAGGATGTTTTAAAAGTGAACTCAACCGACTTTTAATCTTAAAATAAATGAAAGAGATACAGAGATCTAAAGAAAAATAAAAAGATGATGCGATGCGAAAATTAGAAAACAAATCTGTTTTAATTACCGGAGCAGACAGTGGAATTGGCAAAGCAGTAGCCCTTCTTTTTGCATTGGAAGGAGCTGATATTGCGATTATTTACCACTCCAGTGATAATGATGCAGGCAAAACAAAAGCAGAAATTGAAAATCTGAATAAAAAATGTATTATTTTCAAAGGTGATATTAATGATTATGAATTCTGTGAAGAAACGGTAAAAGAAGTTATTTCTGAATTCGGGAAAATTGATATTCTCATCAATAACGCAGGGGTTCAGTTTCCTGCCGATACCATTGAAGATCTTGAAGAGAAAAATATCAGAAAGACCTTTGATTCTAATATTGTTGGAATGATCTTGTTAACGAAAGTCGTTTTTCCTTATTTGAAAGAAGGAAGTTCAGTCATCAATACAACCTCAGTTTCTGCTTATCAGGGACATCCTGAACTGCTAGATTATTCAGCAACAAAAGGAGCTATTGTTTCCTTTACCCGTTCACTGGCATTACAGGCGAAACCAAAAGGAATCCGGGTGAATGCTGTTGCTCCAGGCCCGGTTGCAACTCCGCTTACTGAAGAAACATTTGACGAAAAAGAAGAGAATCCCAGCAAACCTCCTTTGGAGAGAAATGCAACTCCGGAAGAAATAGCATTCAGCTTTCTGTTTCTGGCAGGTACGGAGGCCTCACAGGTTACGGGACAGGTACTTCATCCTAATGGGGGAATGATTGTAAACGGCTAAAATAATAAACCAAAAAAATATTAGAATATGAAAGCTACAGCACTTATTTTGGGAGTGATAAGCTTATTTGCTTTTACTTCCTGCAGATGTAATATTGACGAAGATGAAAACAAAAAAAGAGACCAAAAGAATAACCCGGCAAATGCTGGTAAAACAGGTCTGCCCGAAAGCGATACCTTGAGTATCAGGTAAGTTTAACAACAAAATATTCTGGTTATGTACAGAGACGGTGCAAGAAAAAGTATATGGCAGGAAGAGGTCAGAAAATTTTCTGCAGAAACTGATCTCAACCCACTATTTGATGTTGCCATAGTAGGTGGCGGAATTACCGGAGTTTCAACAGCGCTGAAGCTTCAGGAATCCGGGCAGCGATGTATTATTCTGGAAGCTGCCAATATAGGATTTGGTACTACAGGAGGGACAACGGCCCATTTAAACGACTTTTTTGATACAACCTTTAATCAGGTTATCCGTGATTTTGGTTTGGATAATGCCAAATTATACGCGCAATCCGGAACTGATGCCATTAAAATCATTGAAGATAACATCCATCAGTACAAGATCAGCTGTGATTTTACGAGGAAATCAGCCTATCTTTTTGCGTTGGATGAAAAACAGGAGGATCGTCTGAAAGATATTGTAGAAGGAGCAGCCAACGTAGGCCATGAAATGAGTTATGTAAACGAAATTCCTTTTCCAATCCCGTTCAGAGAAGCGGTGCTTATTCCCGGGCAGGGGCATTTTCATCCTATAAAATATATCAAAGGACTTTGTGATGCTTTTATAAAGCTCGGAGGATCTATTCAGGAAAACTGTCTTTGCGAAGATCATGATGAGCAGGAAGGCTATGTGATTTTAAAAACGTCGAAAGGAGAAATAAAGGCAAAAAATGTAGTATATGCCACCCATATTCCGCCCGGTGTCAACCTTCTTCACTTTACCAATGCTCCTTACAGAAGCTATGCCATGGCGTTTACCATGAAAAATAATAAATATCCCTGGGAACTTGGTTATGATCTTTGCGAACCTTATCATTATTACAGAATTCAGAGCATCAATGGGGAAAATTTATTGATTGCCGGTGGTGAAGATCACAAAACAGGACATGCAGATGATACCGGAGAATGTTTCTCCCAACTTGAAAACTATGTAAGAAAATACTTCGAAGTAGAAACAGTATATTACACATGGTCCAGTCAGTACTATGAACCTGTGGACGGGCTTCCTTATATAGGAAAGCTTCCGGGAACTAAAGAAAGAATCTTTACAGCAACAGGCTTTCGGGGCAACGGAATGATATTCGGGACTCTTTCCTCACAGATTCTGCATGATCTGATTATTACCGGAAAAAGTAAATACGGGGACTTATTCAATCCTTCAAGAGTCAAACCTGTTGCCGGATTCTCGGATTTTGTAAAAGAAGCTGCAACCGTAGCATTTGACTTTATAAAAGACAAGATTTTAACCGAAAAAATTGATTCCTTTTCAGAAGTAGGAGAAGGCGAGGCGAAAGTGATCCGTTACGAATCTGAATCCTATGCACTTTATAAAGAAAATGATGGAACTTTGCATCTGCTGAAAAGTACCTGTCCGCATGCAGGTTGTGAAGTTCGGTGGAACAGTGCTGAGTTAAGCTGGGATTGTCCATGCCATGGATCCCGTTTCAATGTCAACGGGAAAATTCTTACCGGACCAACCACAAAGAATCTGCAGAAGATATTTCCTTACCAAAAACGTGATTCATAAATCTCAAACATTAAACTTTAAACCTTGAACCTTAAATATTTAAACCCAAAGCCATGCCACGCCCCGGTTTCTTTTATCGCAACAGCTTAAGTATTGTTCTGATTACCCTGATGATTATTTTTCTTACAGGACAATTTTTTATGGGCTGGAGAACGGAAAATAAAGAACTGCTTGAAAACGGTCGCTCTGCCCTAAAGATCGGCGAATACATCCACAGTGGTCATTTTATACAGGCTACTTTTGAAAATTGGGAAAGTGAATTTCTTCAGATGATGCTGTATGTTTTGTTAACCATCTCACTCAGACAAAAAGGTTCCAGCGAATCAAAATCTATGACAGACAAAGAAGATGTTGACAGAGAACCCATAGCACATTCTAAAGCGCCGTGGCCCGTTAAAAAAGGAGGGATTTGGCTGAAAATCTATAAACATTCATTGTCACTTGCTTTTGGAATCCTTTTCCTGATGAGTTTTATTTTGCATTTCTATGGAAGTCTTAAGGATTTTAATGATGAACAGATGATGAAAAGCAAACCTGGCATAACAGCAATGCAGTATCTTTCAGAATCAAGGTTTTGGTTTGAATCTTTTCAGAACTGGCAGAGTGAATTTCTGGCTGTAGCTTCTCTTGTTCTTTTATCTGTCTGGCTTCGGGAAAAGGGCTCACCCGAATCAAAACCGGTTGATATGCCTCATGATGAAACCCCTTAATTTTTGTTGAGTTTTGGCTTTACCTGCATGATGGCAAAGTAAGACGAAGTGAATGCGGAGAGACTTTGATAACCCACTTTATAAGCAACTTCACTCAAGGTATATTGTCTGGTATCTATCAGTTCTATGCTTTTTAAAATCCTTGTCAGCTGAAGGTATTTTTGCAGCGTGATTCCTGTTTCATTTTTAAAAATTCTCTGAAGGCTTCTCACAGACATTTGCGCCTTTTCAGCTAACGAATCTATATCCAGATTATATTTAAAATGAGTATTGATATCATTACAAACAGGAATCAATCGGGTATCTGTAGGAACAGGAATTTCCAGTCCGCTGCTTTCTTTGCAGAAATTAGGAAGACTCTTTAATATCGCTTTAAAGAAAATATCCTGCTCTTCATTTTCATCTAAAGATTGGTTCCATTTTGACGCATACAAAAGCATTTCCTTTAGAACAGGAGGAACAGCAAATACCTGTACATTCTGATAAAATTCATCATCAAAAACAGTTTTAAACAGAAATACCATCAGATTCACCGTTTGTGCTTCAGAAGTTATTTTGTGGGCTTTCTCTGAGGGAATCCAAATGACATGATGCTGTGGGACAAGATAGATTTTCCGGTCGATATGGAAGTATTGGTATCCTTCTTCCACAAATGTAAGCTGGGCACGGTTATGCTGATGTTCATAATCATCATGTTTCCAGTTTTTTTCACACCATACGTAAGCTTCTTTTTCGATGGAATCTACAAACTGGCTTTCCGTTTTCTCAATCAGTCCACATTTCATATTGTCGTTTTGTATGTATATTTTGGCAAATTTAATAAAAACGACAATAGTAATTTTGTATAAGAAAGATAACGGACATTAAAAATCAATAGTCTCAACAAAAAATATTAACTTATATCTTATTCTGAATGAAAAAATTATGTCTTTTTTTTATTTTAATTTTATTATCTAATATCACCAATATCATGGCACAAAATAAAGCTAAAATACTGGTTCTGATCCATTCTGATAATGGCGGAACCTACGAACTGGCCAAAGAGGTAGCCAAAGGGATTGAAAGCGAAAATAATGCGGTTCCTTATATCAAATTAGTTAAAGCTTCCCAACATCCCAATCTTAAAAATCTGCCTGTAGCAACAGCAGATGAACTGACAAACTATGATGGAATTGCTTTTGGCTCACCTGTTTATTTCGGGAATATCAGTACGGGAATGAGTGAATTTTTATCCAAAACCGTTCAGCTTTGGACCAATCATGCTTTAGAAGGAGTTCCCGCTACTGTTTTTATGTCAGCAGGAAGCGGAGCAGGAAAGGAGCTTGCTCTTCAGGCATTCTGGAACAGTCTTGCCGTACACGGGATGGTAATGGTACCTAACGGAATTCGTGGAACAGAAGAACTGAACAAAGCTATTCCGCAGGGAAATACCGTTTTGGGAGTGACAAGTATGGCTTCTTTAAAAGATGTTGAAAGGCCAACCAAAGGAGAACGAAATATTGCTGAACTTCAGGGAAAAAACTTTGCAAAAATAGCATTGGCACTGAAAGACACCCGCCCGAAAAAAAATACACCCATGGCTGAAAATCACCAGAACTTCAATGAAATACTGAAACAGAAAAATATTATGCTTCCTCAGGTTCCTAAACCGGCAGGAAACTATCAGCCGTTTGTCCGTTCCGGAAATCTGGTATTTATTAATCAGGTTGCTTTGAAAGATGGAAAAATTCTTAATCCGGGAAAACTGGGTGTTGAAGTGAATGAACAACAGGTAAAAGACGCTACAAAAGTGACCATGCTGAACGTTATTTCCGTATTGAATGAAGCGGTAGGAGGAGATTTGAGCAGAGTAAAACAATGTGTGCAGCTTACAGGAATTTTCAATACAAAAGATGATTATACAAAACATGCAGACTTGATGAATGTGGCTTCTGATCTGGCCGTTGAAGTTTTCGGTGACAAAGGAAAACATGCCAGAGCGACTTTTGGAGCTTCTTCAATTCCGGTGAATTCTTCTGTTGAAATTCAGGCGGTTTTTGAAGTGGAATAGATTTCAAAAAATAAAATCTGTGGTTACTATTTGACCACAGATTTTCTTATTTCTTAAAAAGCTTAGCAAAAACCTCTGAAATAACAGGGATACTTTGTTCCAGTTGTTCTTCAGAAAGTGCTCCATAGCTCAATCTGAATCCGTTTACATGATGGTGACTGTACTGTTTCGGATGAATGATTTTTATATTTTTTTCCAATAACTGAGCGGTTACGGCATCCCAATCTAATTTTACTTTAGGCACAATCCAAAAAGCAAGTCCGCCCTCAGGCAGTGTAAAATCTGCAATACCAGACATATGCTTTTTCAGCAGCTCAAAAACAAAATCTCTTTTATTTTTGTAATGAACAGTTGCTTTTCTGATATGTTTCTTTACAGCTCCTTCTTTTATCAGCTGAAGAACGGCCTGTTCCATAATGACATCTCCGTGTACATCAATAATCTTTCTCAGATTTCCTATTTTTTTCAATAATTCCTGATTGGCAGTGGCCAGATAGCCAATTCTCAAAGCGGGTGCAACAACCTTACTCAAAGTTCCGATATAAACATAATTCTGAAGCTCCGGAAAGCTTGAAATCGGAAGGATAGGGCGGTAACCGAAATGAAACTCATTATCATAATCATCTTCAATAATCGTGATATTGTATTGGTTTGATAATTCTATTAATCTTAACCTTCTGGATAAACTAAAGGTAACAGTAGTAGGATATTGCCTGTGAGGCGTAATGTATATCGCTTTTATATTCTGATGCTTTGTCAAAAGGTTTTCAATAGCTTCAATACTGATCCCTTCATGGTCTACAGGTGCAGGTAAAAGTTGCGCTCCCGCATACTCAAAAGCCTGCCACGCAGGCTGATATCCCGGATCTTCTACAATAACAGCGTCACCGGAAGTAAAAAGAGTCTGAGCAGTCAGAAACATGCCCATCTGGCTGCCTCTTGTTATAGAAATTTCATCTTCATGAATATGCATTCCGCGCTGGTGATTGAGCATTTGGGAAATCATTTTACGAAACTCCCTGTCACCATGTTCGTCTCCATAGCCCATCATCTGCCATTTCGCCTTAATACTGAAAATCTGCCTGTATGCCCTTGCAAGTTCCGTTACAGGTGCAATTTTGCTGTCCGGATGGCCATCATCAAAATTAATTAAAATAGTACCGTTTTTTTCCGATTGATGGTGAGAACTTTGCGTTATTTCAGCATTTCTTTCATGTAAAACAGGTAGTCTTTCGGATACAAAAATACCTTTCCTTTCTCTCGAAATTACCCATTCTTCATTGATTAATACCTGATAAGCTTCTACCACAGTATTTCTGTTGATTTTTAAGGTTTGTGCAAGATTTCGGCTTCCGGGAAGTGCATCTCCGGCTTTTAATCTTCCTGAGCGGATATCACTGATAATGGTATCTGCAATCTGTAGATAAACGGCTTTATCAAGCTTTTTATCAATTTCCAATTCTAATTTCCAAGGGCGCAGCATCTGGACTATCTATTTATATAAAAACTGAATCATTTGAATAGTCCAAATATAAAATAATTTTGTCATGCAATAAAGCACAAAACCATAATAATTTTAAAATCATGGATAAGAAACAATTCAGTTCTAAAGATTTTCATGAAACTTTTGCAAGACCAAAGTATGTAAAACCAAGCCATTTGATTCATAAAAATGTTGAAAATGCGGGAGAACACAACCAATTTTCAACAGAAAGAAAACATCCCGTTTTCTTTGTTGACCTACCAAGTAAAAATGTCAGTATGACGATTGGCGGACTCACTCCCGGACAGCAAACCAACAGACACCGTCATACCTACGAAACTGTATTATATGTGATTGAAGGGAAAGGCTGGACAGAAGTAGAAGATGAAAGAGTGCATTGGGAAGCAGGAGATGCCGTATATATTCCTTCATGGGCGTGGCACAAGCATCAGAATCTCAGCGATACAGAACCTGCCAAGTATATTGCCTGCGAAAATGCTCCTCAGCTGCAGAATCTGGGGGTTGCGTTGAGAGAAGAAGAAGGCAGAGACCTTTAATAATGAATAGTAAACCATTAAGCTACTTTCATTGTTAAATACTATTGATACGGATATGATTCTCAAAGCGAAGTTCAATTAATATTCTTAACAACTTAAGTTCTCTTAATGGTTTAGAATTATTTTGAATTTTTAAATCAGCAAAACATGAAAAATGTTCCGTTTAAAGGGATTATCGCCTATCCCATAACACCTTTTGATGAAAATGAAAAAGTAAACATTCCTCTTTTCAAACATCTGGTAGAAAGACTGGTTACTTCCGGAAGCCATGGGATTGCTCCTTTGGGAAGTACAGGGGTAATGCCTTACTTATCTGATGAAGAAAAAGAAGAAGTAACGGAAGCTACTTTACAGCAGGTAAAAGGAAGAATTCCGACACTTGTGGGAGTTTCCAATCTTACGACCGAAAAAACAATTCATCACGCCCGGTTTGCAGAAAAAGCAGGCGCTGATGCAGTTATGATTATCCCGATGAGTTACTGGAAACTTACAGATGATGAGATTGTAACGCATTATGATGCGGTAGCCCGGAAAATTTCTATACCGATTATGGCTTATAACAATCCGGCAACAAGTGGAGTAGACATGTCACCAGCCCTGTTGAAAAGACTCCTGGAGATTCCTAATGTAACCATGATTAAGGAAAGTACAGGAGATGTTCAAAGAATGCACTTTTTAAGAAGAGAATTGGGAAAAGAAGTCGCGTTCTATAATGGTTCTAATCCTTTGGCACTGGCCGCCTTTTCTGCCGGAGCAAGAGGTTGGTGTACCGCTGCCCCAAATCTTATTCCTGACCTTACGATCAGCCTTTATAATGCCGTTGAGGAAGGAAATCTTGAAAAAGCAAAAGCTATTTTCTATCAACAGTTTGATCTTTTAAAATTTATTGTCAATAAAGGATTGCCAAGAGCAGTAAAATCAGGGCTGACGATTCTGGGGGAAGACGGCGGAAATTTGAGAAGTCCTTTAAAACCTCTTCAGGAAAAAGAAACTGAAGAATTAAAAAATATTATTAAAACCCTTGTTAATTAATACAATCTTATGAAAAAATCCATTTTTTATCACGCAGGATGTCCTGTATGTATCAGTGCAGAACATGATATTATCAACCTTATAGGTTTGGAAAATGTTGAAGTTATCCATTTAGGAAATGACAGAGACAAAATTAAAGAGGCTGAAAAGGCTGGCGTGAAATCTGTGCCTGCTTTAGTAACACCCAATGGGAACGTTCTTCATATTAATTTTGGAGCATCTATGGAAGATGTGAAAAAATAGAATATTAATCTTGTTGTATAAACGAGGCTGTCTCAGAAGTCAAATGTCATTCTGACGAAGGAAGAATCTCACTAATAACTAAATACACGAGATTCTTCACTACATTTCATTTCGTTCAGAATGACACTTCTGAAACAGCCTCGTTTTTTGTTTTCTTCCTAATTACATTTATCTCTAAAATATTTGAGAGAAGTTATTGCCTTTTCAGAACTTTTTATATCGTTGCATTTCCTTCTACACCGTCAGAATTATTAGTTTTATTTCCTGTGATTGCAGATGCAACAAAGCTAAAAAGACTGACCAGTTTTCCGGCTTTGGTGTCCCAATAATAAGTTTCCTTAGGCTCTACACGGATAATGGTAACATTGGGATCGTCTTTTCCATCGAACCAGGCTTTTGCTAAAGGAGACCATTTGTCTTCTATGGTAGCTTTGTCCTTATAAACAGAAGCCTCTCCGTATACCGAAAGATACTGCGAATCACTGTTATTCATAAAAAACAACTGTACTCTCCGGTCTTCTTTGATTTCAAAATTCTTATTGCTGGTTCCGCTGCTGATAAACCATAGATTTCCACTGTCATCCGTTTCCTGAAGGGTCATAGGTCTTGAATTAACAGGAACAGTTTCCAATTCTGTACAGAACATACATATTTTTGCACTTTCTGAAAGTTCTTTGATTTTTTTGATCGCCTCAAGATGGCTGAGATTCTGTGTTGACATAATATAATATTTTAAGTGATTGGTATTGACTAAATCATTCAAATACCTGACCAAAAAGGAATGAAATGTGGTACCTGAAATGAATTTCTTCTAAAAAACTTATGTTATTAAAGCAAATTGCAAATATGTATTCATCTGAACAAAAAGTAGTATGCCTGAATGATAAAATTGTTTAAAAATATAAAACCCTCCTGCGACACAGTCTGAGGAGGGTTTATTTATCTTGGATTGATTGTTTTTTGAAGGTCACTCCAGGCGCCACCATTATAAATATGTTTGAAACCTCTTTCCTTCAGGATATTTTCTGCTTTTACACTGCGAAGTCCATGCGAACATACGGTGATGTATGTTTTTTCAGGATCCAATTCTACGTACCGCTCTCTGATTGTTCCTAATGAAATATTCACCGAACCTTCTATATGTCCCGTTTCGTATTCCTTTTCAGTTCTTACATCAAGAATCACTGCTCCTTTTCTGATCAGCTCAGGCAATCCGCTATCTAAAGCCTGAAACCGGTAGACTCTATATACAACGTACAGTATAAAAGCTATTCCACAGATTATAAGAACGCTTTTCATAGTTTACTCAGAATTTTTTTATCAATATAAAATGTTCCAAAGGGAATAAAACAGGCAAGAATTACTTTCCACGTAATTTCTTTAAATTTCCAGTTCTGCTCTACACCAATACTTAATGTATTAAACAGAAAGAGCAGGAATAAAGTTCCATGAACGGGACCTATTAATCGTACAAATAAAGGGTTTCCCATCCAGTATTTCATTGGTACGGCAATACATACTAAACTTAATAATGAAATGCCTTCTAAAATAGCCAGAATTCTTAGCCGGCCGATTTTTGTTTTGAATAAATCCATCATAATTATCTGAAATAAGGTCTGTTTGCTAAAGGAGAAAAAGGCCATGGAATGGCAATGAAAATAATAATCACTGCAATAGAAAACCAGATGCCCATGGTTTTGAATTTGTCTTTATCTGAAAGTTTTCTTTTGGCTAAAGCGGAACCGATAGTCACTATCACAACGGCTGTAATCATCAGGGAAATATGAATCAATCCGAAAAATAAATGTTCAAAAGATTCTTTCGCTTCATTAAAGTTTTTCCAGAAATATTGGATTACAGGACTTTTGAAATAAAATATCATCCCGATAATCAACTGGATGTGAGTGATTGTAGCCGTCCAGTGTCTGACAGAGTTATCTGTTCCTGTAAATTTTTTGTCTGAGAAATATCCTTTATAAGAACGGAAAATGGCGTATAACAAGCTTATTAAAACCAGCCAGCGGGTCTGAGAATGTAAAAAAGTCAGGGTTTGATACATTGTTTATTTTTTTGAATATAGCAAAGGTATAATAAAAACATACTAATTAGTATGTTTTTGGATAAAAAAATTATTGAAGAGTTTTAAAATATGAATTAAGTCCCTTTAAATAAATAAGATATACCTCTTTGGAATTCTCAACTTTTCCGAGATTTCTGACACCCCAATACCCTGAAATAACAAAAACGCTTACTTCTCTGGCGTTCACATCTTTCTTAATGATTCCTGCTTCCTTACCTTTTTCAATACTTTCTGCGAAAGCATTTTCCCACTCTTTTGAAAGTTCGTGCAAAGCCTGAGTAAATGCTGTATGCCATGGTGCCATTTGCTGTACAAAATTGGAAGTAGGGCAGCCGTACTCAACTTTTAAAAAGTCGGTTTCCATCAGAAGATTGTAGATGATCTCGTAAATATTGTCTAATGGATTTTTATTATTCTGAAGAGATTCAATAAAGTTACGTCTGAAATTCGGCTTCATCAGTTCATTGATAATAGCCAGTCCCATTTCATCCTTGGTTTTGAAATGATAATAAAAAGCACCCTTCGTTACCTGAGTCGTTGCGATAATCTCATCAATGCTTGTGGTCTGGAAACCTTTTACATAGATCAGTTCGAACGCTTTCTGGAGGATAGTAAGGCGGGTTGCTTCTGATTTCTTCATTAAAAATAACAGATTATTGTACAAAGGAACAAATTTTAAACTGAAAATAAAACTATCATTATTCTGATATATTGATACAATTTAAATAATTTTTATAATATAATTATTCGTCGGAAATTTGCCTTGTCAATATCAACAAAATACAAGACAATGAATTATCAAAAAGAAATACAGATTAATACTGCAACACAGACTGCTAAAAAAGGTCTTCCTGCAGCTTTATGGGCATTAACGATAAGTGCCTTCGGAATAGGAACTACAGAATTCGTCATTGTAGGCCTGCTTCCAACAGTAGCTTCTGATTTAGGGATCACAATTCCTTCCGCAGGGCTATTGGTAAGTCTTTATGCGATAGGAGTAGCTATTGGAGCTCCGATATTAACGGCATTAACGGGGAAAATTCCACGTAAGACACTTTTGGTTTCTATCATGCTGTTGTTTGTTATCGGAAATGGTTTGGCATCCATTGCTCCCGGTTTTATCACTTTAGTTTTGGCCAGAATTCTTACAGGATTTGCTCACGGGGTTTATTTTTCCATCGGTTCTACCATTGCAGCTTCGTTGGTTCCTGAGGAGAAAAGAGCTACAGCAATCTCTATTATGTTTGCCGGACTTACACTGGCGATTGTAACCGGAGTGCCGTTAGGAACTTTTATAGGACAGCATTTCGGATGGAGAGCAACTTTCATAGGGGTTTCAATTCTTGGTATCATAGGTTTGGCGGCTAGTTTATTATTGGTTCCCAACACGTTGAAGAACGGAAAAACAGCTTCTTTAAAAAGTCAGTTTAAAGTATTGGGAAACCAGCGTCTGATTTTCGCATTTTTAATGACAGCCATGGGATATGGGGGAACATTTGTTGTTTTTACTTATCTGTCACCTATTTTACAGAAAATTACCGGATTTCAGGAGTCTACCGTAACTTTTATCCTTTTGATTTATGGAATCGCCATTGCGCTGGGTAATTTGATTGGAGGAAAAGTTGCGAATAAAAATCCTTTGAAAGCGCTTCTATGGATGTTTGCTGCTCAAGGATTGGTATTGGTTGCTTTTTATTTTACTGTAAGCAGTCCGGTGCTAAGTATTATTACACTTTTCTTTTTAGGAGCCTTATCATTTGCTTCTGTTCCCGGACTTCAGTTATTAGTGGTACAAATTGCAGAAAAAGAACTTCCGGGAACTGAGGATGTAGCTTCAGGGATTAATATTGCTGCGTTCAATATGGGGATTGCAATCGGATCTTATGCGGGAGGAATGATTGTGACTTCCTCTCTGGGATTGGTGAGTACCCCATGGATCGGTGCTTTATTTTTGGTGGTAACGGTATTGATTACTCTATACAGTATTCGTTTAAGCAAGACAAAATAAACGCAAATAAATAATTTTTATATTGATTTTCATATCATGTGCTTAATGTAAAAAATAAACATCATATGTTAGATTTAAGTGAATGAAGAGGTCATCAACAGATTGATGATATGAAGTGGATGGTGTTATAAAGGCAGGTTTTTTATCTGCCTTTATTTTTTTTAATATAACGATTTTTTATCCTTGTCAAGGTTTTAACTGACTGTTAAAATTATTTTAAATATGAATAATAACAGGAGATTCTTATCATCAAATCTCATAAATCTCAGCATCTGTAAACACAAAAAATGTACTTTTCTTAGGCAGGTTTTTAGTATCTAATCCTGTAAATTCACTGAAAGCCGGAAGCAATAACTGATTGCTGCTAAGAGCAAAACAGGGAAGCCTGATGTTTTTTACAGCAGAATTCAGGACAATTCCGGGATGAATATGTCCGGTAATCTGGAATCCGGATCTGGTCGTATCAAAATCGTGAATAAAGGTAATTTCACCTATTTCTAACCACTCAGATTTGTGTTGGAAGCATAGCTTTTTCTCCAAAGATTCTGAGATCCGGTCATGATTTCCTTCAATAAGGTAAAACTGTATATTAGGGTATTGGTTTTTCCATGTACAGAACTCATCCACATCAGAATTGTCTCCTGCATGAAGCAAATCTCCAACTACAATGAATTTTTCCGGCTGAAAAAATTCAATTAATGCTGATAATCTTTCCAGATCGCTTTTCATAATATGATTGGCCAGAGCAATGCCATTTTTGCGAAAATGAGCTGTTTTTCCGATATGAAGGTCAGAAAGGATAAGGGCTTTTTCCCTTTCCCAGAATAAGGCACGCTGATTGGTCAGAATGAATGTTTTGTCTTGGACAGAAATGCTTTTGGTTGCTATAAACACGCTTTATAATTGAATATTTAATGTTTAAAGTTACGTTATAATTAATTGAATCAGCCTACCTTCCGGCTTACATGAAACTTTTCATCAAAAACATAGGTCAGAGGAAAGCCTGTCGCAATTTCCCTTTCTAAAATTTCTTCAGGAGACAGATGTTCAAGATACATAATCAGTGCACGGAGACTGTTTCCATGAGCGACAATCAATACATTTTCGCCTCTTTTTAATAGCGGTCTTATCTGGTTTTCAAAATAAGGAATTACCCTGTTGTACGTGTCTTTAAGGCTTTCTCCTCCGGGAGGAATCACATCATAGGATCTGCGCCAGGTATGAACCTGTTCATCACCATATTTCAGAGCGGTTTCAGCTTTGTTTAATCCTTCCAGATTTCCATAGGAACGTTCGTTTAATGCTTTATCTTTAACGATTGGTATATCAGGATTTCCTATTTCATTCAGAATGATGGATAGGGTGTGCTGTGCCCTGATAAGCGCCGAAGTGAAAGCAATATCTATTCTTTCTCCTTTTAAAGCAAGACCTGCTTTTTTGGCTTCTTCAATACCGGCTTCGGTTATATCAATATCTTTCCACCCCGTAAATCTGTTTTCCAGATTCCAGAGTGACTGTCCGTGACGGACCAAGAACAATTTTTCCATTTTAAATTTTATTTATACCTTCTAAGATATACTCTAAGTTACGGTGATTATTTAAACTTATCAAGAAAATTAACTTAGAATATTAGGCTAAGAATAAGATTAAAATGATAGGCTTTTTATTTGATTTTATAAATTTTAGAATCTCGCAATGGCGCAAATTTTATATTATCTATTTTTATTTAAGGTGCAAGAACATTTCGACTTCGCTCAATATTAGATTTTCAGCAAGATTAACGAGACTAAATTTTATCGGAGATAAAATCTTTGCGCCTTAAAACGTTATTCTTATCAATTTTTTGCGTCTTTGCGATAAACAAATATTCATCGGCATATTTGTTCTTACAGAAAACACATTAATTAATTATAAAAGATCACTTATATTGGAGAGCTTCAGCATTCTTTTAATTCTTGCATCAAGCCCTTCACTGGAAAGGGTTTGTCTCAGACTGTCTACTTTGATCGGGAAACTTAGCGGAGTGAAGGAACGGGAGTGTTTTAGAATAATTTCAGACTTTTCAATCCTTTTAAAAGCTTCTAAAAGTCGCTGCTCCTGAAGCTGCATATTAAAGACTTCCGTATAAGCCTGTTTTATTAAAAAATGATTGGAATCATGATCTTCCAGTACTTTAAAAATAAGTCCGGCTGAGCTCTGCAATGATTTATTGGAGCGCTGCTGCCCGGCATAGTTTTGAATCACCATTCCTGAAATTACAGCAATATCTCTGAATTTTCTTCTCGCCATTTCGGCAGAATTGATACTGGCAATCACATCATTCATCAGATTGTCTCTGGTTAAAATCTGCTGTAGATTCTCTTCATTTAAAGGAATTTCTTTATCGCTGAACAGTTCAAATCCGTAATCATTCATCGCCATCGAAAATGAAATAGGTGCCAGTTTTGAGATACGGTAAGCAATCAGTGCAGCCATGACTTCATGCACCAGACGGCCTTCAAAAGGATACATAAACAAATGATATCCTTCACGGTTCTTAATCATTTCCACCAGAAATTCTCCTTCTTTAGGAATATGAGAGTTTTTCTCCTGATTGACGAGTAATGGATGTAAAAATTTCAGTTCTTTTTCTGAAGCCTTCGGATTTAAGGCATGAGACAGCTTTTCTCTTAAAAAATGTCCCAGATTGGTGCTTAGAGGCAGTCTTCCGCCAAGATAGCTCGGAACAAGAGCTCTTCCTTTGGCAGCTCGTACATACACGGTCATATCTTTGATCATTGCGACCTCCAGCGTGCGCCCGGCCAGAATAAATTTTTCCTCTTTTTTCAGTTTTGAAATGAAATATTCCTCGATCATTCCGATATACCCTCCGGAAATAAATTTTACTTTCAGCATTGCATCACTTACGATCACTCCCATATTCATTCTGTGGAGCATGGCAATCTTTCTTGAAGTCACTTTATAAAGTCCATCTTCCATAATGACAACCTTATGAAATTCTTCATAGTTTTTTAAAACACTGCCGCCAATCGTAAGAAATTCGAGAATGCTTTTCCATTCTTCATCTAGCATTTCCTGAAAGGCATATACTTTTTTGATTCTTCCATAGAGTTCATCAGGATAAAAACCATCACCAACAGCCAGTGTCATCAGAAACTGAACCAAAACATCAAAGCATAAGACCTGTGGTTCTCTGGGCTCAACGACTTTTTGTTTTACGGCTTCTTTTAGAGCAGAAACTTCAATCAATTCCAAAGAGTGGGTGGGAACACAATAGATTCTGGAGGTTTCAAAAGGGGAATGCCCGCTGCGTCCGGCCCGTTGCAGAAAACGCGCAACTCCTTTGGCAGATCCTACCTGGATGACTGTATCTACAGGTTTAAAATCAATGCCAAGATCCAGTGATGAGGTGGAAACCACTGCTTTTAATTTGCCGGAACTTAGATTTTCTTCAATCCAGATTCTCAAATGCGCATCAATGGAACTGTGGTGAATGGCAATCTGACCTGCAAAATCAGGGTAGGCATCCAATAATAACTGATACCACATTTCACTCTGGCTTCTTGTATTTGTAAAAACAATGGTAGATTTTGATTCCAGAATAATAGGTACTACTTTATCAGCAAGCTTGTTTCCAAGATGTCCTGCCCAAGGTAATATTTCTATTTCGTCCGGAAAAACCGGGAGAATATCTATCTTTTTATGCTCTTTGGCAGTAATTTTTGTCTTTTTACTGTCATAAGGAATAAGAACGTCCATGGCTTCGTCCAGATTTCCGATGGTTGCTGTAATTCCCCATATTTTTATCTTCGGAACATATTTTCTTAGTTGGGAAATGGCGAGTTCCACCATGACCCCGCGTTTTGAACCTAATAATTCATGCCATTCATCCACAGCCACACATTTCATATCTGTGAAAAAACGGTCATTATTTTTCTGAGCGAGTAGCAAATGGAGACTTTCGGGGGTTACAACAAGTATTTCAGGCATTTTCTTGACCTGCTGCTGTCTTACTTTCGGATCGGTATCTCCGTTTCTTACGCCTACGGCCCAGTCGAGCCCTATTTCATCAATAGCTTCCTGCATGGCTTTAGCAATATCTTTGGATAAAGACCGCAGTGGAGTAATCCAGATCATTTTTAAGCCCTTCTTGTATTGTCCGGGATGATTCAGAAAGTCTGAAATCAAGGCTAAAAAGACAGAAAAAGTTTTTCCGAAACCGGTAGGAGCGACTACCATTCCGCTGTAGCCGTTTCCGAATTTCTTCCAGGTTTCGAGCTGGAATTTAAAAGGGGCAATGCCTTTATCGGTCATCCATTGCTGGATGATCTTAAATCCGTTGGTATGTTCAAAAGCTGCCAATTTTATTTTGATTTAGTTTTAACGCAAAAGACGCTAAGTGTTTATATAATTTTAATGTTTTTCGTTCGCAAAGGCGTTTCACTCAGCGAAGATGCTTTTTGTTATACTGAACTTTATATTAAGGTCATTCCTGCCTTTATCTTAGAGCTTCCAATTTTACTTTTATTTAAGTTTTAACGCTAAGAGCACTAAGAGTTTATAGAAAACTGTTTAATTTTTCGACCGCAAAGGCGTTTCACTTGGCAAAGTCAATATTTTACTATGGCTGAACGAAGTGCCTTTGCGAACAAAATATTATTAATAAGTTAAAAAACCTTGCATCATTGCGTTATCATATTATTGTATTAATTTTTTTATCTCTTCCAAATTATCAATTTCATCTACCGTTTTATCTTTCCGCCATCGTACAATTCTCGGAAACCTAAGAGCAACACCGCTTTTATGACGATTACTGAAACCGATTCCTTCAAAAGCAATTTCAAAGACCAGTTCTGTTTTTACGGTTCTCACAGGCCCAAATTTCTCAATGGCATTTTTAGTAACAAACCTGCTTACTTCCATGATTTCCTTATCTGTGAGCCCGGAATAGGCTTTAGCTATAGTAACCAGAGCATCTCCGTTTTTTACAGCAAAAGTATAATCCGTATAGTAAGCACTTCGTCTGCCGCTTCCTTTTTGAGCATAAATAAGCACTGCATCAATGGTAAACGGATTTATTTTCCACTTCCACCAGTCTCCTTTTTTCCGTCCGGAATGGTAGGGTGAATTTTTTTGTTTTAGCATCAATCCTTCACTGTTTACTTCTCTTGAATTTTCACGAAGTGAATCCAGTTCTTCCCAGTTTTCAAAGTCAAGGCTTTTGGAAATTTTGATGTTCTGGGGATTTTCATTTAATAATAATTCTTCAAGTAAAGCTCTTCTTGCGGAGATAGGTTTTTCTCTCAGATCATTATTTCCAAGTTCTAGTAGATCATAAGCAAAGACTTCTATCGGAATTTCAGAAAGCATTTTTTTAGTTAAAGTTTTTCTGTTTAATCTTTTTTGTAATTCATTGAAATTTAAAACTTTATTATCTTTTACCGCAAGTATTTCTCCATCTATCACAAAGCTGCCTTTCATAGCTTTTACGACTTCTGTGATTTCCGGAAATTGTTCTGTAACAAGTTCTTCTCCTCTTGACCAGATGAAGACTTCATCATTTCTCCGGATGATCTGTCCGCGTATTCCGTCCCATTTGTATTCTACAAGCCATTCATCAGAATTTCCCAGTTCGTCAAGCTTTTTTTCCAAAGGATAGGCAAGACAGAAAGGATAGGGTTTTGAGTTATCAGGATTCACATTTTCAGCATCAATAAGCTCTTTAAAAGAGACTTCACCCGGCAGCCATTTTCCCATCAAGCTGTGCATCAGTGCACTGGATTCCTGGCCGGAAAATTTTGTCAGAGCATTGATCAGGGTTTTATCTGATACCCCGATTCTGAAACTACCGCCAATTAATTTATTGAAAATCAATCGTTCAGTATAATCCAGACCATTCCATGAGTTCAATACAAATTCTTTTTTTTCTGTATCTGTTTTGCCTTTTAAACCTACAATATCATTCATCCATTCTGATAAGGTACGTTCTATATTTTCCTCCGGAGGCGGAAGAATCAATGATAAGGTTTCCCCAAGATCACCTACGGAAGAATAAGATTCCTGAAACAGCCAGTAAGGCAGCTTTGTGATTTCCAGCGCCCATTCTTTCATGTAATTGGTATTGACATTTCTCTTAGGCCTTTTTCCGGTAAATAAGGCGATAAACCATACTTTATCTTCATCAGGAGCACGTTCCAGATAATCAATGATGGCATCTATTTTAGCATTGGTCTTATTGGTGGTTTCCAAAGCGTTGATAAGGTCTGCAAAATGTCTCATGATTCCGGGGTTTCAAGGGTTTCTTTTTCAGATTCTTCTTCGTCTTCTCCAAATAAGGTTTCCACGACATCTGCCCGAATTCCGATTTCATTCAAATATTTTGAAAAAACTTCGGTTTGTCCGTGCGTAACATGTACGAGTTCAGCTTCGGTTGCTTTTACAGTCTGCAATAATCCTTTCCAGTCTGCATGGTCACTCATGGCAAAGCCTGCGTCTGCGCTCCGCCATCTTCTGGCACCGCGAACCTGCATCCAGCCGGAACATATTGCAGTAGCCGGATCAGGAATTTTTTTGATGATATTACTGTCGAGTAAAGCGGGAGGAACAATTACAATTTCATGATGCATCTCTTTCGGACGTTCCCTGAAATCTGCAATAGTATAATCCGGAAGATCAATTCCAACTGTTTCAAAGGCTTCATTCAGCTTTCCGATGGAATAGTGGACGTATATTTTTCCCAGATCTTCCACCGCTTTCATAATACGCTGGGCTTTTCCTAAAGAGTATCCAATAAAGACTGATGTTTTATTATTTTCTTTATTCTTCAGGACCCAGTTTTGTAATTTTTTATTTAAATCCGGAACTTCAAGCCAATTATAAATGGGCAGTCCAAAAGTACTTTCTGTAACAAATTCATTACATTTTACCAGCTCAAAAGGAGTGCTCAATCCATCATCCTGAACTTTGTAATCCCCTGAAATGACGGTCACATATCCTTTATATTCAAGTCTGATCTGTGCAGAGCCAATAATATGTCCGGCAGGATGTAGAGAGAGCTTTACCCCATTGATGTTGGTAACTTCTCCGTATTCTACACTTTGACATTCGATATCCATTCCGATTCTTTGGTACAGTATAGGTTTTGTGAAATGGTGACAAAGGTATTTTTTCATTCCCCAGCGGGCATGATCAGCGTGGCCATGGGTAATAACCGCCATATCTACAGGTCTCCATGGATCGATATAAAATTTTCCCTGAGGACAGTAAATTCCTTTTTTTGTAAATGTGATTAATTTCAATGGTGTGACTGGTTTTATAGAAGAAGCTTCAAAAACTTAACCAATTTACAATAAACAGTTTGTTTTTTTCGATTGAATATCTGAAAAACAGATGAAAAAAGCCGTTTCAAGTAGAAACAGCTCTTATTTTATTTTTCATTAAGTATATCACTTACATGATCTATCCATTGATAATCAGGAATTGTTTTGTCGATGTAATAATCCGGTTGAATCCCTTTTCCGTCAATGGCCATCTCCGGAATACGGAAGCTTTTAGAGAGTGAATATCCAAGTTTAAATTCGTTACAAGGAGAATTTACAAAATACATATTAGAGATATCCAAAACACCAGCTGTGGTGGTCCCAAAAAGTTTTACTTTTTTACTTTGTTTGACCGCCAGTAAGAACTCTTCTGCGGTACTGCCGTTCCCTTCATTGATAATAATTCCTACATTTTTCGGATAGGGTGAAATTTTATCCATTTTAGCAATTCCAACAATCTTTCCATCGTCCTGCAGGCTTACAAATTTGCCTAAATTCTGGTTTAATTTGTCGTAGGCTTTCTTTAGATATTCTCTTTCTTCTGCCGGGATCCCATATTTCTGGTAATTATCATAAAGGTCCAGCATTCTCTGATTATTCAGTTTCGTGGAGTAAAGCTGTGTTCTGACACTTCGGATAGGGTTTGTATAGATATAAGGAATAATTTTGGCAAAACTGTTGTCACTTCCACCACCATTATTTCTGATATCAATAATGAGGTTTTCTGTGCTTTCAATTTTAGATTGGTTGGCTGTGATTACGCTGTCTATATCTTTTTTCAATGCTCCATTAAAGGAGGGAATTCTTAAAAGCAGGGTAGTTTTGTTAATCTGTTTTAAAAAAGGCTTTCCTGCTTGTGCTGCTTCAAAATAAGTTTCAATACCTTCTTCTCTTTCAAACTTCGGGGAAACTCTTTTCAGGGTAAAGTCATTGATCTCAAGGTAATTTTTTCCAATGAATCTTATGTTATTTATTTCCTGCCCGGATTTATTTCTTAAGTAGAACGTTCCTTTTGTTTTATCAGCGTTAAAAGTCAGTTTCAAATCATAAGGTTTCCAGTTTTCTGCTCCTGATTGAATAATAAATCCTTTATAAACATCTCCAAATTTTTTAATTCCTATTGTGTAAGGCTGGACTTCCCAAATCCCTTCAATTTCAGAATCTTTTTTAGAAAGAACTTCCTTTTTAAATTTTTCAATATCTACTTTTACGGTTTCTGTTGTATTATTTATGATTGTGGCGGCTGCCTGAGGCTGGGCTTGCTGATTCTCTTTTTCGATCATTTTAATGGAAATATGACCGGATCTGAAGAATTTAAGCCATTCATAAATAGTCTGGGTACATTCAGTATCTGATTTTGAATTTTTAATTCTGTTCAGAAATTCATTGTTATGAGCCTGATAAGCCGGAAGTCCTTTTTTATCAATTATATATTGGTATCCGGCATCATTTTCCTCGAACGTTTTTTTTACCCATTGATAATTACTTTCACAGGTACAATTTTGCGCAAAGCTGAAAGAAGAAGTGGATAAAAAAATGAATAAGAGTGTCTTAATTTTAAGCATACATGGTTTTTTTAGTTTGAAAGCTACAAATCTAACGATAAATATATTTTTTTATGATTTTAAAAGAGTGTTTATTTAGTAAAAAATTCCCTTTTTAATGGATTGTCTGAACTTTTCAGCAATATAAAATTGAACGCTGCAGCAATATTAAACTTTCTGAAATCTTAGAAATTTGTATCATCATTAAAAAAGAATACAATGAGTAAAACAATTTTAATTACAGGTGCAGCAAGTGGATTCGGAAAGATTGCTGCTTTTGATCTTGCCAAAAAAGGGCATAAAGTAATTGCTACAACACAGGTCTATCCTCAGATGAGTGATTTAATCCGCGAAGCTAATGAACAGGGAATTGATCTTACGGTAGATAAACTGGATGTAACCAGCCAAAGAGATATTGATTATATTTTGAAAAAGTATGAAATAGATGTTTTGATCAGTAATGCCGGAATTATGGAAGGCGGCCCAATTGCTGAACAGCCGGTAGATATTATCCGTTCTATGTTTGATGTGAATGTATTTGGTGCATTGAATCTTGCACAGGGATTTATCAAAAAGTTTGTTGAAAAGAAAAGTGGTAAGATTGTTTTCACCTCTTCAATGGGAGGTTTATGGACCGTTCCGTATGTAGCCGCTTATTGTGCATCAAAACATGCTTTGGAATCTATCGCTGAAGGCTTGAGAACTGAACTTGCTCCGTTTAATATCAAAATTGCAACTTGTAATCCAGGGGTATTTGGAACAGGATTTAATGACAGGGGAGTGGATTCTATTTTCCATTGGTATGATCCGAAAGTTAACTTCACACCGGAATCCGCTTTTGACGGAGCCGCAGAATCTTTAGCGCATCAGCTGGATCCACAGTCTATGGCGGAGGTGATTGTAAATGTAGCATTAGATGATGAGAGTCATTTTAGAAACGTACATCCAAAAGAAACTGAAGATTTTGTAAAACAGCTTCAGGCAGATGCATGGACCGCAAAAAGCTAATATCATGAAACTGAATTATAAAACGGCAGAAAAAGCACTGCATGCTGCAAAGGAAAAAGCATTATCCATGAATATTCCGGTAAGTATTGCTGTGGTAGATACAGGAGGACATCTTGTCGCTTTGGCAAGACTGGACAGTGTTTACGGAGTGATTGATTTTGCCGTTAAAAAAGCAAAAACAGCAGTAATGTTTGGTGTAAACAGTGATTTGATGGGTGGAATTATCTCAGAAACCGGTATTCACGGCTACGGAATGCTGAATTCAAACGAGGGGCTTCTTACTATTGCAGGAGGAGTTATCCTTAAGAATGCAGATGGAGATATCATTGGAGCGATAGGTTCTTCAGGCGGAACTCCCGAGCAGGATAAACAAATTGCAGAAGCAGGCGCTCAGGCTATTGGTTAATTTCAGATATTTGTATAATGGAAAACTCTTCTGAGATCATATTCGATAAACTGGTTTATTCATGTGCTTTTGAGTCTTACAGAGGTCATGAAGAATTTATTCCGGACCATTTTCTGGGATTTCAGATCTCTGGAGAAACACATGCTTTTCATGAGCAGGGCAAGACTGTGATCAAAGAAAATACAGTAGTTCTGGTCAGAAAAAATCAGCTGATCAGGACTATTAAATATCCTTCAGCATATGAAAAGTATCAGTTTATCTCAATTACGCTTGATGATGAAACACTGAGACAATATGCCAGCGAAAATAAAATCACTGTAAATAATAATTTTTCGGGAAATCAGCGCTTGTTTTTTGAGCCCAATGATTTTTTTAAGAGCTATTTTACGTCTCTTATTCCTTACATTAATAAAACAGAGGAGATTCCGCCAAAATTAGCAATGTTAAAGGTAAAAGAAGCCATAGAACTCCTTTTGCTGAGTAATCCTGATCTTAAAAACCTCCTTTTTGATTTTTCTGAACCCTATAAAATTGATCTTGCAGAGTTTATGAACAAAAATTTCATGTTCAATGTATCAGTAGATGCTTTTGCAAAACTTACAGGCCGTAGTTTATCTGGTTTTAAAAGGGATTTCAGTAAGATATTTCAGATGACCCCGAAACAATGGCTGAAAGAAAAAAGATTAAAGGAAGCCTATTATTTAATTAAAAACAGGGACAAAAAGCCCTCAGATATTTATCTTGATCTGGGGTTTGAGAATTTATCCCATTTTTATTCTTCTTTTAAAAAGAAATTTGGCATAACGACTACAGAAGTTTAATATAAATCAATAAAAAAACACAATTTTTAATATAAGAGTTACTTCATTGTTGGAAAACGCAAAGACGCAAAATAATATCAAAAAGGTTGCTATAGGGCACAAAGATTTTATCTCCGATAAAATTTAATCTTGAACATTTCAAAATGCCTGTTGATTAATTACAACATCTGCATACTTTTCAAGATTTGTGAGAATTTAATCATTTGTAATTTTCCTGCATCTTTGCATTTTCTGACAATCTCTATTAAGGAATCATATTTTCAGCTCTTAATCTTTTAAAGACATCTGTAAAAGAATCTTCTGTGCTCATATAAGCTGTGAAGCCCAGTTTTCTGCTTTTTGACATATCACACATCACTTCCAGAGGTCTTCCCAGATCCAGATCGGTATGCCATGCTGAAGACAGACGGTCAAGATTTTTTTCTTTCAGATTGTATTTTTCTGCAATTGCTGCCCAGATTTCGTGGTCGTTTTCCATTTCTTTTTCAAGAGGTTTTATCGTACCGTCGAAACCTTCAGCTTCTATACCAAACCAATCTGCCAATCTTTTCCACAGCCATTTCCATCGGAAAACGTCTCCATTTGCAATATTGAATGCCTGATTCTTTGCTGATTCTGTGGTGGATGCCCAAACCAATTGTTGAGCTAAGACTCTTGCATCTGTTACATCAGAAATGCCATTCCATTGTGCTTCAGATCCCGGCCAGATAAATTTTCGTCCTGTTTCTTTACAGATGCTGGCGTATACAGCTAGTGTTGTCCCGATATTCATCAGGTTTCCTACTGCATATCCAACAACGGTGTGGGGTCTGTGAATGCTCCATGTAAAGCCGTCTCTTTCGGAAGCTTTGTACACTTCATCCTCCTGTGTATAATAAAAGTTGGGAAGTGGAAGTCTTGGATGTTCTTCTCTGACAGGAGTTTCAGGTAAAACGCCTTCTTTGGCGTAAGCTTCAAATGGTCCCAGATAATGTTTAAGTCCTGTAACCAAAGCAACATGCTTCACTGATTTTTTAGAAGATAAAACAGTTAACAGATTTCTCACAAGCATACTGTTGACACGGATGTTTTCCTCTTCGGTATCATTACGCATCCAGGTGGTAAAGTAAATGTGGGTAGGAGAGATCCCTTCCAGAGCTTCAGCAAGATTCTGTTCATTCATCAGGTCTGCCTTAATAGGGTTGAGGCCTGGGATATTGTTGTTTGGATTTCTGGACAATCCGTATGTTGTCCAGCCTTGAGCGATTAATTCTTCTGCAAGGTTACTTCCTGTAATTCCGGTAGCGCCAACTACCAATGCAATATTTTCCATAAGTATTGTAAAATTTCTTGTACAAAATTATGGCTGGTGACAGGCTTTTATCCTTGATTTGGATCATGCATTTGGGTTGATCTGGATCAAGTGTTATTCAGGGAATTCTTTTTACGGATCCGGCTTACGGTTTCAGGAGCAAGGCCAAGATAGGAGGCAATAAGATTGTGAGGCACTCTTTTAATCATTTCCGGGTTCTTCTGTGCCAGTTGAAGATATTTTTCTTCTGCAGTATAGCCATTGGAAACAATAAGCCTGTAATCTTTGGTAACGAGACTATTCTGATATAAAATTCTGAAATAACGATCCATTACAGGGATTTCCAATAACATTTTTTCATAATTTTCCAATGTGATCATCAATACTTCTGTTTCTTCAACAGCATCAATATTCAGGACTGATTTTTCCTGATTGATAAAACTATTGAAATCTGAGATCCACCAGCCTTCAAAGGCAAACATATTGATGTGCTCATTTCCTTTTTCATCCGGGAAATAAGATTTCAGCAGCCCTTTACTTACAAAAGACAAAGCTTTACAAATATCTCCTTCCTGAAGCAGATACTGTTTTTTACGAAGTTTTTTAAGGGTAAAAAAAGCCTGAACCTGACTTTTCTGATCGTCAGTAATATCAACTTTATTCTCAATATGGGAAAGAAGAACCTCAAACATCACATAAATATTTTACCAAAAATACCACTTTCAATGCCAACCGAAATTTTATTTTTCAAAATCATAGAGATTGATTCCTATTTCTTCATTTTTAATTTTTACGACTCTGGTATCCAGCGGATATATAATAAATTCTGCTGCTCCCTGGATTTTCGCTTCCAAAAGATGTCCCGCCAAAGCAGTATAATCTTCTCTTCCCAACGTAATGTGAAGATGAAGGGTGAGTTTTCTCTCTATTTCAGAGATATTTCCTGAGATATTGGTGACTTCCATCTGTTCTTTAAAGGTTTTGTCAACATATTTTTTGGTTGCAGGATTAAAAAAACGAAGTGTCGCTTCACTTACTGCTCCTATTCCCGAAACTTCTCCTGCCCGGATATTCTGATTCCTGATAAAACCCGTCAAAGTCTCTACAATATTGGAATGATTATCAAGACTGACCACATATATTGAACCTGCTTTTCTTGCGGACCAATTATTTCCTTTATAATTTTGAACCTCCATAATACTAAGATTTAAGGTAATACATACAATAATTATGCTTTGGTCATATTTTAGGTAAAAAATGTATTATTTCTCCTCAAATTTCTGAATAGGAAGTCTCTGAAACCGATAAAAAATCCCGAAATTTGCAGCAAATAAGAAGTAATGAAGATTGTAGATATAGAGAACTGGAACAGAAAAGAACATTTTGAATTTTTTTCTCAAATGGCAAGCCCTTATTTTGGATTTACAACGGAGGTAGACTGTACAAAAGCCTATGATACCGCTAAAGAAAAAGGATATTCTTTTTTTGCCTATTATTTTCACAAGTCTATGGCCGCGATCAATACCATTGATGAATTAAAACTAAGAATCATTGACGGCCAGGTGATACAGTTTGATACTGTACATGCCGGCAGTACGATAGGAAGACCGGATGGCACTTTCGGATTTTCATTTACACCTTTTTCAGAAGATTTTGAGACCTTTAATGCAGCGCTGCAGGAGGAAATAAAAGGAGTCCATCAAACTTCAGGATTAAGATTAAGCAATGAAAGACTGGGAAAAGACCACGTAAGACATACGACCATTCCATGGAATTCCTTCAGTGCTATATTGCATCCTACAGATTTTAATACTACAGAATCTGTTCCTAAAATTGCTTTTGGAAGATTCAGTATCCGGGACGGCAGAAAATATCTTCCTGTTTCTATTGAAGCACATCACGGATTGGCTGATGGTCTTCACCTTGCCAGATATATGGAAGAATTTCAGAGACAGCTTGATCAGTAGAGGATTGTAACTTTTAAGTAAAATAGATTTATTAAAGCCGGATATTTCGGGCTTTAACTTTTTAATAATGGATCTTTCGTCTTTCTATTTTCACAATCTGATCTTTTTCCATCTGCTTTATGGTCCGTATAACCGTTTCTACACACAATCCTGTGAGTGAAGCCATTTGCTGGCGGGTAAGAGGAATCTGGAAAGAATAAGGCGTTTTATCCTCATGATAACTTTTCAGGTAATCCATCAGCAGTTTCAGTTTAGCAACCGGATTCTGGAAAGAAAGATTATAAAACATGATGTATTTATAGTACATTCTTTCAGCAAGACATTCGTAAATACTGATTGAAATTTCAGGATTACTTTTGATAAGGTCCAAAAAATTCTGCTTTGGCATTTTGTAAATGACGGAATCTTCTATTGCTACAGCATTCATGGGATAAGGCCGGTCAACAAACAGTAGAGATTCTCCAAAGCTGTGACCATCTGAGAATATGTTCTGAATAAATTCTTTCCCGTCTTCTGTATAATTATTGAGTTTAATTTTCCCTTTTTCAATCTGGTAATAATGGGTTGGAAACTCTTTTTCATGGAAGATCATTTCGCCTGTATGAAAAGTTCTTGTTTCTGCCCCAAAAGAAATTAATAAACTTTCAGTAATCATGATTGTGATTTATTTATAAAATAAAGAAACACCGATTTTATTGATTTTTCTTGTTATGTGGTACCATTCACATACCACATATATTCATTTTTTCATGCTTGCTTAGGCAAAAAAACATTGATTGAGATCATAAAAAGTAAAGGCAATAAGACATTACATTTACATCCTACTCAAAATTAAGGTGTAAATAAAGGGAAACTGGCTGATAAAAGCAGTTAAGATATTTTTGCTTAAAATATAACGTGGTATCTATGTGGTATACGGTTTTTATAAAATTTTAATCATTTTCTCTTTCTTTGCCAGTATAAAAATGAAATAAAATTCATAGGTGTAATTTTTTAACATAATCATTCAACAAATACAAGCTATATATTATGAATTGTTGCAATATATTAATGAAAACCAATTAAATTTTGAATAGATAAAAATTATTTTGTTCCCGATATTAAATCAGCAAAAACACAAACTGAGCAGAGAAAACAAAGACTTTATACAGATTCACAAGAGATGTGGTATCTGAAATGAGTAGAGATGAGAAAGTATTATGAAAAATAGAAAACCTGAACCCAACTTAGAGGATTTGAAGCAGAAAATTCTTGTACAAGACGAAATTATGGCCTTAGCCAAGGCAAATTCCCCGCGTCTGCTGAATAAATTCAGACTGGTTCATCCTGATTTTTTTAAAAAGTTATCCGCTATACAGCCTGCCCTTAAGAATTCTGAATTGATCTTTTGTATTTACCTTAAGCTCAATATGACCACTAAGGAAATTGCAACTTGTATTTTTGTGACACCTAAGGCGATACAAAACAGGAAAAACAGGATCAGAAAGAAACTCAATATTCCTTCTGAATTTGATATTTATAAATGGTTTAATGAAATTTAAACCATTTTTTATTTAATTTCTATTACATTTCTTTCCAGATCGTGATAAAGAAGAACTTTCCAACGGTTTTCCTTTGCCTCTTTTTCCCATTTAAGACGTAATTCCATTGCTTTTCTGCCATCGAAATCACTTTTATAGGCTACATGGTATTTTAAATAAGAGGCCTGTGGAAGATCATCAGCCCCATAGAAAGCTGTTTCCCCGTTTTCCCTGATCCAGAAAACCTGCATAAAAGGAGTATGTCCGCCCACTACTTCATATGAAATCTCATCTGTAATCTGCCCCTGATCTTCATCCATCCAAGTAATATTGGGCAGTTGAATCAGCTGTTCCAGAATAGTAAAATCAAAAGAAGGATTACCTTTTTTTTCCATCGCAAAATCAAGTTCACGTTTCTGGATATAAATCTGAGCATTCGGAAAAGTGGCTTTAAAACCATTATCTGTAACAGTTACGGCGCCGTCAATATGGTCTTTGTGGAGATGGGATAGTAATAGCTTCGTGATTTGATCAGGATGAATATTTTCTTTTTCCAGAGTTTCTGAAATAACAGTTGTCCCTGATTCATTTTTCCATCCAATTCCGGCATCCAAAAGGATATAATCATTTTCAGTGATGATAAGAAAAGGCTGTACAGACATTTTGATTCCACCAACTTTATCAAAATTTTCTTCTGTTAAAAGAGTGAAGTCTTTAGTTTTACTTGCTGAGAAATTGCCTTCTTTGAGCGGAATGATTTTCATGGTGCAAATTTCCTTAATATTTCTAACATTCAAAAGGTTTTCCATCGATATATATCATCAATAAAAACAATGATACAGACAGAGTGTTGAAATCATTCTACTTACCGCAGAATCTTATAGTATTCATAGAAATGTAAAGCCAAGGGACGAATAATTTCTTTTTTTAATGATTATCTTTGATCTCTTAAAAATCTGACGGATCATTTATGATCCCTGTTAATTACTTTTCAATTCAAATAAAAACTTATACGTAATGCAGGAGAGTTCTTCCCACGGTATTTCCCGTACTGTTATCTGGCTTATGGCCGTTATTTCCGGACTGGTCGTCGCCAACAATTATTATAATCAGCCTTTACTGGCACTTATTTCAGAAGAACTGCAGGTTTCTGAGAGCGCAGCCAGTAAAATTTCTGTACTTACTCAGATCGGGTATGCATTGGGATTGCTGTTGATTGTTCCGTTGGGTGATAAATTTTTCCGTAAGAAACTGATTTTAATAGATCTGTTTCTCGTTTTCGGATCCCTTTTATGGATGACTTTTGCGACTGAGCTGTGGATGCTGTATGCTGCCAGTTTACTGATTGGAGCGACATCAGTTATTCCGCAGTTGTTTGTGCCTATTGCGGCAGAACTTTCGTCAGATAAAGAAAAATCAGCCAATATCGGATTGGTAATGTCCGGATTGTTATTGGGAATTCTTCTTTCCCGTTTTGTAGGAGGAATAGTAGGTGAGGTCTGGGGCTGGCGGGCTATGTTTGGTATTGCGGCAGGACTGATGATTCTGGTATGGCTTGCAGTATATAAAATGCTTCCTGAGCTTTCTCCTAATTTTAAAGGAACTTACAAAGAGCTGATGCGTTCTGTTGCCCAACTTGCCAGAACACAACCTGTTCTTCAGCTGGCATCTTTCCGCGGGGCCATGGCATTTGGATCTATGTGTGCATTGTTTACAACGTTGGTTTTTCACATGGAGAAACCACCTTTTAATGCCGGATCATCTGTTGTAGGAAGTTTTGGATTGGCAGGAGCTGTAGGTGCTTTGGCAGCTGCAAAAGTGGGAAAACTTCAAAAGTATCTGGATATTAACCGTATTATATTATACTCTTTACTGATCGTTATTGGAAGCTGGGGCTTTACTTATTTTGCCGGAGAAACCTATTGGGGACTGATTGTTGGCGTTATTCTTGTTGACCTGGGAGTACAGTCTAGCCATATTATGAACCAGACCAATTATTTCCTGATTAAATCAAATGCTGTAAACAGGCTGAATACCGTGTATATGGTGTCTTATTTCATCGGAGGATCACTGGGAACCTGGCTGGCTTCCGTTGCATGGCAAAAGGCTCAATGGAGTGGGGTATGTTTTGTAGGAACCGTGTTTGGAGTATTAGCTTTGATCGCTCATATTCTGTTTTCAAAAAGGGTAAATAGAGCAAATGCAGAGATGTAAAATTTTATATTGCTGATCGTTTAAGAAGCGGGATTTTATCAAAGATAAAATCCCGCTTCTTTTATTTTCAAGTCTATTCAGGTTCGAAATCTGCAGAATCTTTTACGCTTCGGTTGTTTCCTGTGCCTGCATCATTTCTCTGTGCTTTCCTCCCCATTCATCAAGCTGTTTCCATATGGGAATCAGTTCCCGGGCAATAGCTGTAAGTTCATAAACTACTCTTGGAGGAACTTCTGCATAAACAGTTCTTTTTACTAAGCTTTCTTTTTCCAACTCTCTCAGCTGCAGGGTAAGCATTCTTTCCGTTATTACAACAGAATTTGGGGTTATCGGTATTCTCCCGCAAGTTGCAGAACATTATAAAATCAGTATAGACAAAGCAGGGTATCTGTTGAGTGCTTTTGCATTAATTATTGCTCTTACAGGACCTTTTATGACCTTATTTACATTCCCTGGATTGGATTTTTTTCGGGATTCTTGCATTTTTGATGATGATCTTAAAAGTAATAGTAGAGAAGCGCAGTCAGGTACTTTCCACTTGTCAGAATTAAACTGTAACAATTTTTGTTACATTGAATAAATTGTAGTAACTTTGTACTATTAATTGAAACTTGTTTAAATTTTATTTTTGAAACATTAAGATTGTATTAAATTGTTGAGAATATTAAGATAAGCTTCGCTTTAAGCTTAAAAATCAGAATGATTCATCTTAACTATGCTTTATTTCTTAAATCAATTCTTAATGGTTTTTCTAAGTTTAAACAGTTTCCTGATTTAAATTAAATACAATGAAAATAGAAATCTGGTCGGACGTGATGTGTCCATTTTGCTATATCGGAAAAAATAATTTTGAACAGGCTTTAAGCAAGCTTCCTTTCAAAGATGAAGTAGAAGTGGAGTGGAAAAGTTTTCAGCTGGACCCAACTTTAGATCCCAATAAAACTCAGGATACCATTCAGTATTTTAGAGAAAAGAAAGGAGTTCCTGAAGCTCAGGCTACCCAAATGCTTGGGCAGGTAACTCAAATGGGAAAAGGGGCTGGAATTGATTTTGATTTTGGAAAAACTCTGATTACGAATACTTTCAGTGCCCATAAATTACTTCATTTGGCTAAAAAGCACAATAAATCCAATGAAATGGAAGAGGCGTTATTTATCGCTCACTTTATTGACGGGAAAAATGTTGGAGATACAGAAGTTTTGGCATCTATTGCTGAAAGCTTAGGGATTGATAAAGAAGAAGCAATACAAGCAGTTACTACAGATCAGCTGGATTATGAAGTTAACCAGGATATTCTTGAAGCGAGAAATAATGGTGTTTCCGGAGTTCCATTCTTTGTTCTGAACGGTAAATATGCTGTTTCAGGAGCACAGCCTGTAGAAACGTTTGAAAATGCACTTCAGCAGACTTATAAAGAAACTGTAAGTCCGTTTAAGGATCTTTCCGGTGAAGCCGGAGCTTCCTGCGATGCTGACGGATGCAGTATTTAAGATACTAAAACCCCAAAACAATTGATTTGTTTTGGGGTTTTAATTTAATATATTAGAAAAACCTGTTGTATCTTTGTAATGCAGTACCAACAGCTGTATAAATCTAATTTCTCAATGATAAAAATTAACAACGAAACTCACTATTCAATTGACGATACCCTTTTTGTTTTTGCATTAGATTCCGAAGCGGGAACTGTATTTGATGATAAAAATAAATTAATTACAGGCATCGGAAAGGTAAATGCAGCGATAGAATTAACCAAAGAAATTCAAGCAAGAAAACCGAAACTGATTGTGAACCTGGGATCTGCAGGAAGTAAAGGATTTCACAAAGGAGAAGTAGTATGCTGTACAAAGTTCATCCAGAGAGACATGGATGTAAGAGGGCTTGGATTTAAACTCTATGAAACACCATTATCCGGAGTACCTCCGGTATTGGAATACGGCCTTAAAATGGATGTTTTGAAAGAAGGAATCTGCGGTAGCGGTGACAGTTTTGAAATGAATCACTCTGAGACAGATTACAATATTGTTGACATGGAAGCTTATCCTCTGGCATTGATTGCTCAACAGGAAAATATTCCGTTTCTATGCCTGAAATATATTTCTGACGATGCAGGAAGTGACGCAGCAGACGATTGGAGCGTACAGGTACATCTGGCCTCCGAAGCCTTTAAAAAAATTCTTTTCTCTTAATATTTAATCTTATCATCATGAGTTCAATTATTATTAATAAAGCTTCTTCAGAAGACATTGAAACTGTTCAGAGTTTAGGTATACAAACCTTCACTGAAACCTTTGCAGAAGATAATACTGAAGAGGCTATGAAAAAGTATCTGGAAGAAAGCTTTAATACTGAAAAGATAAAATCAGAACTGAATAACCCTGACTCATTTTTCTATATTGCCTGGGAAGAAGACAATCCTGTAGGTTACCTGAAAGTCAATTCAGGAAAAGCACAGACAGAACTTCAGGACGAAACCAGCCTGGAAATTGAAAGAATCTATGTAAAGAAAAGCCATCACGGTAAAAAGGTAGGTCAGCTTCTTTATAATCAGGCTTTGGAAACAGCAAGACATCTGAATAAATCATACTTGTGGCTTGGAGTCTGGGAGGAAAACCTAAGAGCACTCAATTTTTACAGAAAAAACGGATTTGTTGAATTTGACAAACATATTTTCAGACTGGGAGAAGAAGAGCAGACAGATCTGATGATGAAGAAAATACTGGATTAGAAGGACTTTTGTTCCGTAAATAGTATAGATTTTCATTGATAATTATAGCATTCCCAAATGAACAACTCAGGATTTATAAAAGAAATCAATCAATATTACCCGATATCTGATGAAACGGTGAAGGCTTTACTCGATATATGTACTGAAAAACATTACCATAAAAATGATTTACTCCTGGAATCCGGGTCAATGGCGAGATATTATTACTTTATCAAATCCGGGCTGATAGGATATTACACGGTAGATGAACAGGGAAATAATATCTATAAAATTTTCTTTGAAGAAAACAGTTTCGCTGCTTCCACAGCCGCTATTATTAAAAATGAACCCAGTGATTTCACAATTATTGCACTGGAAGACTGCACAGTTATACAATATCCTGCAAAAGCCTACCGGGAACTGCTTGAAAAGTATCATGATCTGGCACTTTTTCATATGTATTATCTGGAGAAAAACTGGGTGGTAAAAAAAGAACCTCTGGAAGTCTCGTTAAAGTACGAAACAGCAAAAAAGCGGTATTTACAACTGATTGAAAATAAGTCTCTTTACAACAGATTAAAACAGCATCATATTGCTTCTTATCTGGGAATTACGCCTACACAACTTAGCAGGATAAAGAAGGAGCTCAGCTGATATTGTAAGTCTGAGTGAAATAAAGTAATAAAAGCTTCAACATATGTTGAGGCTTTTTTTCTTTTTCTGCTGCAATTTTGCTCTGTCAAAAGATCATTGGTACATTATATGTTTTATAATTAAAGCCTGTGATTATTCATTAATTAAACATTTTCAACATGAAGAAGCTTATCAACATTGTCTTTGTTCTGACTGCATTTGTACAGTTATCAGCACAAAAAATTATTCATCAGGAAGTATTCAGTCCCAAAATGAATAAAAAAATAAAAACGGTCATCATTACCCCAAATATTCAGCCTAATACAACGTATCCAACGGTTTATATCCTTCATGGTTTCAGTGGTAATCCGGACAGAATTATTAAGCAGGACATTCCTGACCTGGTTCAGAAAGCTCAGGAATACAAAACAATTTATGTACTTCCGGATGGAAATTACAGTTCATGGTATGTAGATAGTCCCATTCTTAAAGATTCACAATATCAGACTTTTATTGGAAAAGAACTGGTAGAATTTATTGATAAAAATTATCCGGTAAAAGCTGAGAAAAAATCCCGTGGTATTTTGGGATGGAGTATGGGCGGCTATGGCGCAACCAATATCGGAGTTACTTACAACAAAACATTCGGTATTGTGGGAAGCTCATGTGGTGCACTGGATTTCAATTCGTTCGGGGAAGGGTATCAGAAATATATGGTGAATAAAGTTCTGGGACCATTAGAAACGATCAATCCCAGTTTCCTTACCGACAGTAAAGTGAAATTAATGTCCGGAGCAGGGCAGCAATATATTTTTGATTGTGGTACGGAAGATACCCAAATGATCAATATGAACAGAAATTTCCATAAAAAACTGACAGAAATGAAAATTCAGCATCTCTATACGGAATCTTTGGGCGGGCATGTTCCTGAATACTGGAGCAGATCATTATCTGAACAATTGACTCTTTTTAACAGGTTCTTTAAACAATAAACCTGTTTTTAAGTTTCGGCTAAAGCCAATCCATCATAAACAATAAAAATAAACGAGCTAAAGCCCGCTTCTATTGATATAAAAAAACCGTCAGAATGATAATATCATATTAAAAAAAATACAACGAAGACTTTAAATATTCAATAGGAACGGGCTTTAGCCCGTTTAATAAAATAAAAATCCTTTTTAAGCAGTGCTTAAAAAGGATTTGCGATTGATTGAATGTTCAAAAATGCTAACTAAGCATTATATTAAAAATGTTTAAAGTTTTTACCCAGATGTTCCTCTATCACAAAGAACGGATCCTCTGTAAGTGTATGCGCTCTCATATCAATAAGGCTCACTTTGCTCATCATACGAAGCATAATTCTTCTCTCACACGGCTCCTCTACACCGTCAATATTTCTTACCCCAGCACGGAAAGCCGATCTTCCATGAGCACATAAGTGATTATTAACCAAAATAACATCTCCTGCCTGAGGGGTAAATCCGGAATAGATCAAATGTCTGGCCTCTTCCCAAAACTCATGCAGAGAATTCTGCGCGACATCTGATTGTCTGATACTGGAATTGAACAACTGTTCAGCAGCATCAAATCTCATAAACGGAAGGCTGTAATTGCCATATAAAACAGAATCCAGTGCTTCTTCTTCAGAGGTTTCCGTTTCCAGGTTGGCATCCTTTGGAATTTTATAAATACGATCAAAAAGAGGTCTGTAATTTTCTCCGATAGATTCATGAGAACGGATGGAATAAAGAGTGGAAGGAACCTGTTCTTCATTTCTCACATACATAAAGCTTAGAAAATCTGCCTGATGTTTCAGAAATGCATCTTCTGTATGTACATATAAATCTGTTGAAGATCCTGATCCTGTCTGCGTTTCTTTCATTCTTTCATCAGGTATTATGGCATGGATCAATCCGCCACCTTTACGCTGTGAATAATATTGTACAGGCTTTGATGGAAGTGCTCCATGAATCAGGGCACATGCAAAACCGTACAAATTAAATTTTGAATAATCCGCCGCCTGCCAATTGGGTGGAGTAGAGCCTATATCCTCCTGATCTATATCCATTAATCCTGTAAAGATCAATGCTCCATACTGATTTTTTGAAAAGTCATTCGCAAAATCAGCCGCTATATTTAAAATTCTCTCTGGTAAGAAATAGGACGCCAACTGATGTACATGCTTTATAAAATCACGGTTTTCATAAGTGTCATACTTTTTCTGCAGATGCACAGCGGCATCTTTTATCATTCTTCTCTCCTCTGAGGTGACTTCTATGACCGTAGGAAGCAGTTTTACCGCCGTTAAACAGTCTTTATCTAAAATTTCTGTAGAATTCATTAAAAAAAATTTGGTGTTAACTAATAATTTTTATCTTTGTTTTTAATTATTCTAAATAACAATAGCCGAGTCAAATTTAGTAATAATTACGTAATCACCAAATAAAATATAATAAAAAATGTAAAAATTAAAAACCTGACTATCAGATATATATAATCGTATATCTAAAAAACCACAACAACTCACAGATTTAAAAAATCACATTACAAAACTTTTATGAACAACAATTTAATATCCCTAGAAGAGCTCGCAAGCACAACTTCACCTCACATTTCGGGGAATTTTGGGAATATTTTTCATCCTGACAATTACGATCACTATCGTAATGCAGTCAACAGCACTTTAGACCTTGTACAGGAATTCCTTTACAGAAACGATAAACCTTTCAGCGGTATAGAAGCAAGAGAAATGAAAGGAATGGTACAGCAGATTGATCTTAATCATAAACTTTCCAATTATAATGAACTTCTTACTGAAGTAGATGATATCTACGTAAAACATGCAACGGCATTTCACCTTCCTCAATATGTAGCACACCTTAACTGCCCGGTTGTAATTCCGGCATTGGCAGGAGAAATCCTTGTAAGTGCTATCAATTCTTCTCAGGATACTTATGATCAGAGTGCCGGAGGAACTTTCATGGAAAGAAAACTGATCGACTGGACTGCTGATCAGATCGGATATAATACCAATGAAAGCGATGGCGTTTTCACAGCAGGAGGCTCACAGAGCAACTTAATGGGATTGGTCATGATGCGTGACTGTTTTTCTCAGAAAAGATATAATCATAATATTAAAATGGATGGTCTGCCGGCAGAGGCAAGCCGTTTCAGAATATTTGTTTCAGATAAATCTCACTTCAGTAACCTGAAAAATGCTTCTATAATGGGGCTGGGAGAGAAAAGTATCGTTAAAGTTCCAACAGATGACCGTTTTCGTATGGACATCTCTCTTTTGAAGAAATACATTAAAAGAGAAGAGCAGTTAGGAAATATTCCTATTGGTATTGTAGCCACTGCAGGAACTACAGATTTTGGAAACATTGATCCACTGGAAGATATCGCTAATATTTCAGAGCATTATAATATCTGGATGCACGTAGATGCAGCTTATGGCTGTGCTTTACTGTTAAGTGATAAATACCGTGATCTGATTAATGGCATTGAAAGAGCAGATTCAGTTACAATTGATTATCATAAATCATTCTTCCAGCCTATCAGCAGCAGTGCATTTATTGTTAAAAATAAAAAAGAACTGCTGATCCTTAAACACCATGCCGATTACCTGAATCCTAAAGAGATGGATGAAGAAGAAATTCCAGCACAGATCAATAAATCCATTACCCAGAGTACCCGTAGATTTGATGCTTTAAAGCTATGGTTTACACTGAGAATGATGGGTAGAGAACAGCTTGCAGAATACACGGATACCGTGATAGATCTTACCAAAGATGCAGCAGCAATGATTACTGAAGATTCAGATTTTGAACTGCTTTCAGATTCAGACTTAAGTGTTCTTGTTTTCAGATATGTAAGACCGGATATCAATGATCTGAATGCCCTTAATCAATACATTAAGATGAAACTTTTCTACAGCGGAGAAATCCTTGTAGCGAGTACAAAGGTTGACGGTAATTTCTATCTGAAATTTACCTTCCTGAACCCGATTACGACGACAGAAGATATTCATCAGATTCTCACCACAATCAAAGCACATGGAAAAGACTTTAATACAGAAAACTAAAACAGGAGAAAAAGCCCGTGAAATTACATTCAGGATCCTGCTTAACGGAATGTTGAGAGAACTTGGAAATGGAAAATTTTACCAGGGAGTTCCGAAATATGATCTTCTTACAGCAAAAGCCCTTCAGAACAGTGATTATCCACTGTATATGAGATTTGAAATGAAGAAAAGCGGACTGTTTTTATTTGCTCCGGTTTCTTATCGTTCCGAAACGCTTTTCCATGAATATGAACCTGTTTTATGGGCTGTTGACAATCAGAATCAGACTGTTTTTGAAGTGAATAATGAAAAACTGACTGAGCTGGTTTACAAAGAGTTCTCAGAGACAACTAATGAAAGCGGATTCAAACAGTTTGTGGAAAGAATTCACAGCAGTTTAAGAAATCTGGAACTTACAACTGAAGCATGTCTTCAGGATGATAAGCTTTTAACCTATTCTTTTCTGGAATCTGAACAGATGCTTCCGGCAGGACACAATCTGCATCCTTTCACCAAATCAAGAATGGGATTCTCTGAGGAAGAACAGTTTTTATATGGTCCTGAATTCGGGAAAGGATTTCAGCTGGATTATTTCCTGATTCATAAAGACTGTATCACAGAAAAATCTCTTCCCGGGATTTCTGCAAAAGAAATCTTTGAAAAATGGGCATCTATACCAGAAAGTTACGATTTTGAAAACATCAATGATTTTTACATAGTTCCATGCCATCCATGGGAAGCACAATATCTTTTATCCAAGGAAGAATATCCGGAAATGCTTGGATCAGGGAAAATTATTCACATCGGTCCATTGGGAGAGGACTTTTATGCAACATCCTCTATAAGAACGGTCTATAATCCTGATTTTATCTGGATGCTGAAGTTCTCTTTGCATGTTTTAATGACAGGCTCTGTGAGAACAAACAGCTTAAAGGATCTCAACAGAGGATACGCTTCAGCAATCTGGTGGCAGCATGAAAAAGCCTTATTTGAAGACAGTTTCCCGAATTTCAAATTATTGCTGGAACCATCCTCATTAAGTGTGCATTTTGAAGGAAAGAATATAGACAGCCTGAACATTCTGCTTCGCGAAAATCCTTTCTCAGCCGAAGATAGAGTTATTTTATTGGCTAGACTTTGTCAGGATGAATCTACAGATGGGTTCAATTTCACAACACATTTCTTTAAAAATGTTGCGAATCAACTGGGAATGGAAGCGGAAAAAGCCACTATTATCTGGTTTGAAAAATATGTGAGTTTGTTGCTTTCTCCATTAAACAGATTGTATAATCAGTTAGGCATGGCACCGGAAGTGCATCAGCAGAATCTTCTTGTTCAACTGGATAATGAACTTCTTCCTCAGTCAATTTATGTGAGAGACGGGCAAGGGTACCTGATTAAAGAAAGTTCTAAGGAAAAATATCAGAATCTGATCAATAGCTATCCTGAAATTGAGGATCTTTTCATTAGAGATGAGCGACTTTTAGATATTATTTCTCACCATCTTTTGGTAAGTAATCTGAGCGCACTGATTGCTTCAATAGGTAAAACAGGCCTGGTAAAAGAAAGAAGACTGATCCATATTCTGTATAGAGAATTTGAAAACCTTCATCAATCTGAACCATCATCTTTAACAGAATATGCATTGAATCAAAGATATTGGGCAGTAAAATCAAACCTTCAGTCGGCAGTTGCTGATGTAGACGGAGGAGTGAATGCTTCATCAATTTCTTATGCTAAAGTTCCGAATCTTCTTCATAAACATTTTTTCTCAGATCAGCTGATTAATCCTCAAGGAACAGAAGTTTTCTTTAAAAGGTATTTCCAGAAAGAAGATGTAACCATGAGCATGCGTCCTATAGATCTTGAAAATGACCTTGAAATGCTTCACGAATGGTTCAATCGTGAACATGCGGTAAAAATCTGGCAGATGAACTGGCCTATTGACGAACTGGAAACCTATTACAGACTGATGCTTCCAAGTGATGAAGCACATAGTTATATCGTTGCCGGCAATGATGAACCTTCATGTAATATTGAGATCTATTGGGCATGCAGAGATATCGTAGGAGATTATTACGAAGTACTGCCAACAGATTACGGAACACACCAGTTTATAGCACCTACTGATCCTAAAAAGAAATTTGTATCTCCATCCACACAATCTATGGTTGATTATGTTTTTGCACAGCCACAGGTAGGAAAAATGGTGGGAGAAGGTTCTGTAGACTCGCTTGCTTCTATGATGAATAAAGCCCATGTAGGTTTCAAAGTAGATAAAGTTATTGAAATGCCTCATAAAAAAGCCAATCTGAACTTCTGTTACAGAGAATGGTACTGGGAAAAATTTCCACAGAATAAGGAGGTACAAATCACCACAAACATCACAAAAAATGACTAACGAAGCCGTATACAATGTAATAGGCATAGGCATAGGTCCTTTTAATCTGGGACTTGCCGCATTATCTAATCCGATTCCGGAACTGAAGACACTTTTTCTTGACCAGAGAGATGGTTTCGACTGGCATCCGGGATTGATGATTGACCATGTAACCCTGCAGACTCCATTTTTATGCGACTGCGTATCCATGGCAGATCCTACGAATCCTTTGAGCCTTTTGAATTACCTGAAGGAAACCGGAAGACTGTACAAATTCTTTATCCGTGAAAGCTTTTTTATCCCAAGAAAAGAGTACAACCGTTACTGCCAATGGGTTATCGAACAGCTACCGCAGTGCCGTTTTTCAACGCAGGTAGTGGATATCATTTATGAAGAAGGTTTATATCATGTGACTACAATTCACACAAAAACAAAAGAAACGACTGTTTTTAAAACCGAAAGACTGATTTTAGGAACGGGGACACAACCTCATATTCCTTCTTTTATTCCGAAAGATGATTCCAGAATTATTCATACCAGTTCTTATCTGTATCGAAAAGAGGAGCTGTTATCTCAAGGGAAAAAAATTGCGATTATCGGTTCCGGACAAAGTGCTGCAGAAGTATTCTATGACCTGCTTCAAAGCAGAAATGAAAAAACACAGCTGGGTTGGTATTCCCGTCCGGACAGATTTTTCCCTATGGAATATTCTAAACTGACACTGGAACTTACTTCACCTGATTATGTTGAATATTTCTACAACAGAAATGAGTCAGCCAGGAAAACTATTTTAAGTAAACAGCAAGCTCAGTTCAAAGGAATTAACTACGATCTCATCAATGATATCTACGATTTTATCTATGATCTGAATATTGATAATGAGGACCCTAATCTTACAATTATTCCTAACAGCCAATTGAATACAGTAGATAATAGCAATCCGGATTTTATCAACCTTGAATTCACACAGCTGGAACAGGAAGTTCCTTATGATCAGGAAGCCGATTATCTGATTTTAGGAACCGGATATCGTTATCACGAACCTGCATTTCTGAAGAATATTCAGTCAAGAATCAAAAGAGATTCCAGCGGATTGTTTGATGTCAACAGAAATTATTCAATAGATCAAAACGGAGGCGAAATTTATGTTCTCCACGCTGAAGTACATACCCACAGCTATATTTCTACCGATCTGGGAATGGCGGCTTACCGTAATTCCTATATCATCAATGATATTCTGGGAAGAGAGCATTATAAAATTGAAAAGAAAATTGCATTCCAGGATTTCGATGTGGAAAAATATGCTGATTTACCAACTGCCAAAATTTAATCATAAAATGAACACCAACTTAAAAAATACAATAAGCCAGGAAAACTGGAATCAGGCTAACAGAAACCTAATGGCCAAAACCATCGCAGAACTGATGCATGAAGAGCTTCTGAAACCTGTGGTAACTTTTGAAGATCAGGACGGATATACCGTTTTTAAACTTGAAACAGGATTTGAAAATATTTCATACAGCTTTCGCGGACAGGAAAGGATGATGGATTATTGGCATATTGATAAAAACAGCATTACAAAAACCGAAAACGGTGAAGATTTGTCTTCAGTAGATGTAGCGGCTTTCTTCCTGGAAATGCAGTCAGTTTTTGATTTAGATCCTTATACCATCGCAAGATATACGGAAGAATTACTGCATACTTTGTATTGTGATGCTTTGATTTTATCAAAAGGAGTAATGTCTTCAAAGGACCTTGCTGATGCAGATTATCAGACGGTAGAACACAATATGACCGGACATCCGTGGGTTATTGTAAACAAAAGCCGATTAGGTTTTTCTCCAAGAGATCTGAAAACTTTTGCCCCTGAAGCAGATGAGAATTTAAAAGTGATCTGGCTGGCTTCCCATAAAAGCAGATCGTCATTCCAGTCTTTGGAACATATTGACAGAGAACAGTTTTATCGTTCCGAAATAGGAGACTTACTGTATAATGATTTTAAACAGCTACTGATAAGCGAAGGAAAAATTGTTGAAGATTATCACTTTATTCCTGTGCATCCATGGCAGTGGGAGCACAAACTTCAGATTCATTTTGCCGGAGATATTGCTTCCGGACTTCTAATTCAGCTGGGAGAGGGAAGTGATACCTATAGCCCGCAGCAGAGTATCCGTACTTTATTCAATGTAGATCATCCAAAGAAAAGATATTTGAAAACAGCAGTTTCTATCCTAAGTACAGGAAATATCCGGGGATTATCGCCTAAACAGATGAAAATTGCTCCAGCCATTACGGATTGGGTAAAAGGCTTAATAAAAGATGATGCATACCTTGAAAATAAAGAAACTATTTTCTTAGGAGAAGAAGCAGCCATCACTTATCTGCACCCACAATACGGGGCTATTGCCAGCGTTCCTTACCAATACAATGAATTCCTTGGAGCATTATGGAGAGAAAGTGCGGAAAACTATCTGAAAGAGGATGAGCAAATGGTTACTATGGCTTCCTTGCTCTATGTAGACGAAAGCGGAGTTCCATTAGTTCAGGCATTTGCTGAAAAAGCAGGTCTGAGCATTGAAAAATGGATTGAAAGCTATCTGGATGCTTATCTAACCCCATTATTACATATCTATTACACGCATTCATTATGTGTAACTCCACACGGAGAAAATATTATGGTTGTTTTGAAAAACGGAGTTCCGCAAAGAATTGTGATTAAAGACTTTGTAGATGATATTGTTTTGACTACTGAAGCAAGAGAAAAGCTTCCTGCACACCTTGCAGATGGTTTGATTCAGTCTTCTAACAAAGAAAATATTCCGTTATTTATTTTGCTGGGCGTTTTTGATGCTTTCTTCAGATATCTGTCAAATGCATTACACACCTATTCAGACTTTAATGAAGAAAAATTCTGGGAACTTGTTCACAACTGTGTAGAAAATTATAAAGCTGAGAATACCCATCTTCAGGAAAGATACGAAAAGTATGACCTGTATGTGCCGGCATTCAAAAGATTCTATATCAACAGTCTGCGTTTGAAAAACAATGGTTACAGTGAAAATAAGGCATTTGCCATTCCAAGAAAAGATGGAGCATTGCCAAATCCTCTGTACCAGATTGCCAATAAAAATTCAGTAGCAGCAGTATGAGGAAATTCCTGCATATACTAAAAGAAGGAGCGGTTTTTGCCTATGGAGCAATCGCCGGGAAAAAAGTCGAACTGACTTCCGGAAGCATCAACCGTTCCATCTTTAGCCTTGCCATTCCTATGGTGATGGAGCTTGTGATGGAGTCTGTCTTTGTAAGCGTCAACCTGTTGATCATTGCCAGATTAGGAGATAAAGTTCTGGGCCTTGTAGGGATCACAGATAACTACATCAATTTTGCTTATGCCATCGCAGTAGGGCTTGGTATTGCAGCAGCAACACTTATTGCAAGAAGAGCCGGAGAAAAGGATCAGGAAGGAATGGGCAGAACGGCTCAGTATATTATCCTGCTAGCCCTGTTTTTTGCCTTACTTATTGGTGGTATCTCCTGTTATTTCTCCGCTGAAATTGTTGATTTTCTTGGTATCAATGCCAATACGGTTACAGATGGAATTTCTTTTTCAAGACTGGTCTTTCTGAGTATCGGGCTTGTGATTCTCCGTCTTTCTGTGAATGGACTTTTCAGAGGTGCCGGAGATGCAGATATTGCCATGAAATCACTTTGGATCTGCCATATTTCCAATATCATATTTGCCGTTATCCTTGTTTTCGGGTTAGGATTTATTCCTGCTTTCGGATTGATGGGATTGGCATATGCTACGGTTTTATCAAGGACATTAGGGGTTTTATATCAGGCTTTCATACTGGCTACGGGGAAAACCAGCATCAGCATCAGAGTTCCTTTCCATGTGGATATTCCATTACTGCAGAAGATTCTGAAAATAGCCTTTGGAGGATTGGTTCAGTATATCATTCCAACATCCAGCTGGCTGATTATGGTAAAGATCATCTCTACTTTCGGAACAACAGCTCTTGCAGGATACATTATTGCCCAGCGTATTGCTTCGGTCGCAACAATGCCTGCCTGGGGAATAGGAAATGCAGCAGGAGTACTTACAGGACAGAATCTGGGTGCCGGAGAACCGGAGCGTGCAGAAAAAACAGTCTGGAGAGCAGGAACAATCAACATGACTTATCTGGTAATTGTAGCCTTATTCTGGCAGATTGCTGCTGAATATGTGGTGAAATTTTTCACTACCGAACCTGAAGTTGCTAGATATGCGGTTCAATACATCCATGTGGTTTCTATGGCTTATCTGCTGTTAGGATTCACGATGGTGATCAGCCGTGCATTGAATGCAGCCGGAAATATTATGCAGGTTACACTGCTTTATATCGTCATGTTTTATGTGATTCAGCTTCCTCTGGCTTATCTCTTAGGAGTAAGGTTTCAGTGGGAACTGAGAGGAATATTTACCGCTATTGTTTCTTCGGAAATTGTTTTAGCTGTGCTATTCCTAATGATTTTTAGAAATGGAAAATGGAAAACTATAAAAATTTAAAATGAACACTACAGAAGAATTTTATGAAATTATCGCCTCTGCCATCGCCATCAAAAAAGAACTGGTAGATGAAAAACTAACGTATCAGGAAATCCCGGAATGGGATTCTATGTCTCACCTTCTTATCGTAGAAGCGCTTGAACAGTTTTATCAGATCAAGTTTGATTTTAATGATATTCTGGAGATGGGAACCGTCGGAAAGATTCGGGAAAAAATGAAAAAATACGAAGTATTCGTAGAAAACTAAGCATATGAAAATTTTAGAAAATGTAATTGCCAATAAGAACTTGGAGTTTACAGATGCTTCCACCGGTAGAACAATACCGGTGGGAACACTGTACCGGTCTTTAGGCTTAAACCCCGTAGAAAAAGGCCTGCTCTTTTTGTACAATGACAATCAGCTGCCCAGCATTGAGGTGCTCCTCAATTTTTACGGAACAGCACACACAATAGCGGTATTGGGACAGAAACTGCATGAGGAATTCAAAGAACGTATTGAAGCGGAATACCGTCCGAAATACATCTTTGATCAGCAAAGAGAAAAAATTGAAGGATACAGCCTGAAAGAATTCTCAGACAATATCAGAATTTTTGCAAAGGATGATTATAAACCTGAGATTACCATTAATCCTGAAATTAAAATCCTTCTAAGTACTTCAGGAACTACAGGTGTTCCGAAGCTGGTTAAATTATCTGATGAAAGTCTTTATCAAAATGCATTGAGCATCCTTCAATACATGCCCGTTCAGGAATCCGATGTGGTTCCTTTAAATGTTCCTATCAACTTTGTATACGGATTCTCTATTTTCACGACCAACTGTATGCGTGCCGGAAGAATTGTCTGCACAGATAAAGACATTATGCAGAAAGCATTCTGGGAAGAAATGGAGGAGTACGGCTACAGTACTTTGGGTGGAGTGCCTTTTCTTTATGAAAATCTGAACAGAATAGGATTCTTCAGAAAAGATTCTCCAAGTCTGAGATATTTTACCCATACCGGCGGAGTAATTAACGCAGAATTGAGAAAAACTATTTTCTCTTACTGTCATGAATTTAAAAAAGATTTCTTTGCACAATACGGACAGACTGAGGCAGGTGGAAGAATGGCTTATCTTACTACAGAAGGATTGCTGGAGGGAGAAACTTCTATCGGAACTCCTGTACACAACGGAAACTTCAGAATTGATCCTGAAACCGATGAACTTCTCTTTTCACACATCAGTATTTTCGGAGGTTACGCCAATAAGCTTGAAGATTTGACAACGTATGAGCAGCCTTCTGTACTGCATACCGGAGATACCGCCAGAAAAGGTGAAAACGGAATTTATTATATCACAGGAAGGATAAAGCGTATCATGAAGCTTTTCGGAATACGTCTGAATCTGGATGAGGTAGAATTTATTCTTAAAAATGAAATGCAGGGCAATACCTTCGTATGTCTGAATGCCAATGATAAAAAAATCGTTGTGCTGTATGACAATCCGGACATTGATCCTCAGATCATCACCGAAACCATTAAAAATAAACTGCGTATCAACCCACAATATGTACGCGTAGAACTTATAGAATCATTCCCATTATCACAAAACGGTAAAATAAACTATCCCCTGTTACAAAACTTACAGCATGAAAACATCTAAAACCCTTATATTACTTCTTGGTCTTGCTTTATCTTCAAACTCGCTTTCTGCACAACAGGGCGACAGAATTCATGGTAAGATCATGCTGACTGAACAGGCACCAGTAAAAAATGCTATTTTAAGACTTGTCAACACATCTTATCAGGCAAAAACCAATAATTTAGGAGAATATTACTTTGAAAATGTACCACCTGGAGAATATACGCTTCAGGTGGTTTTAAATGACATCGAACTAATGAGGGAACCCATCCACATTCAGAAAGATGTCAATGAAATTCCTGCAATCTATGCCCCGCTACACAATAATGTGATAGAGGGAATTACCGTATATGCAGTGAGCAGAAATAAATTTTTGGATAAAGACAGTACTTCAGTGGCCAAAATGCCTTTGAAAGTTCTTGAAAACCCACAGGCCTATACAAGCATCAACCAGCAGATCATGAAAGAACAGCTTACTTACGATATCTCGGAAGTATTGAAAAATGTTCCGGGAATGGTAAAAATGCAGGGAAGTCCGGGAAGAGGTTCCGGAGACGGAAGTTTCTACTACAGTCTTAGAGGTTTCCCTACCAAAGTATCTATGGTAGACGGTGTTCCGGCAACTACCAACGGAGAAATAGATCCTGCCGATCTTGAACGTCTGGAAGTGATCAAAGGACCTTCAGGAACATTGTATGGAGGTGCCGTAACTTCGTTTGGAGGTTTGATCAATGCTGTAACCAAAAAACCGAAAGACTATTTCGGAGGAGAAGCTTCTTATTTGATGGGAAGCTACAATCTGAACCGTGTAACAGCTGATGTTTACGGACCTATTACAGAATCCAGAAATATGCTGTTCCGTTTGAATGCGGCCTATCAGTATCAGAATGGTTTCAGAGATTCTGAATTCAGAAAATCATTCTTTGTAGCCCCTACAATCAGCTATCAGGTTAATGAAAGACTTAAATTTAACTTAGGAGCTCAGATTTACAATTATGAAGGAACAAATACTCCGATTATCTTCCTGGCCAGAACAAGACCGTATTTTGCTCATAATCCTGATGAACTTGGATTCGACTGGAAAAGATCGTATTCCAACAATGATATGACGTTAAAAGCTCCATCCATCAATGTAAAAGCTGAAGCTAATTACAAAATTTCAGATAAATGGACTTCACAAACCTTACTTTCAAGAAACTTCAGAAAAACAGAAGGTTTGTACCAATATCAGTTTATCAGAGGAACTGCAAATGATGCCACACTTGAACGTAATGTACAGTGGCAGAACTCAGAAGCATCTTCTACAAGTGTTCAGCAGAACTTTAATGGAGAATTCAACATCGGAAAAGTTAAAAATAAAGTATTGATCGGATTAGATTACCTTAATCAGACCATCAACAATAACCATTCTCCGATTGTGGTATTTGATAATGTGGACGGACAAAACCTGACAGGAAGTTATGGAAGTATTTCTAAAGATCTTGCCCTTCAGAAAATCCAGGCAGCTACTCAGGCAGCAATTTCAGCAGGTAAAACACCTTTGGTGAGAAATACCACTGCATCCAACCTTTATGGAGCTTATATTTCAAACGTAACTTATATTACCGACCGTTTGATTACGCTGGTAAGTTTGCGTATGGACCATTATGAAAGTAAAGGACAGCTTAATCTAAATGATAACAAACGTGCGGGTGAATTCAAACAGACAGCCTGGTCTCCCAAAGTAGGAATCGTATACCAGATCCTTAAAGATCAGTTATCAGCCTATGGGAACTATATGAACGGGTTCAGCTATACAGCACCTGTTACACAACAGTTAGCCGACTATAGCGGAGATATGAAACCACAGATGGCCAACCAGTGGGAAGTAGGATTGAAAGGAAACCTTTGGAGAAACAAAATTAACTTTACCGTTTCATATTATGATATTCTTGTTGACAATATCCAAAGAGGAACCGGAGTAATCCGTGACGGAAAAGAATATAATATTGTTGTTCAGGATGGAACGCAAAGAAGTAAGGGGATTGAAATCGAAACGATCATGAACCCTGTTCAGGGATTAAACATTATGGCCGGATATGCATACAACCATAGCCGATTTGAAAAAGCAGATGCCTCTGTAGACGGCCGCCGTCCGGAATCTGCAGGCCCTGCCAATGTATTCAATTCTTGGATCAGTTATATCCTTCCGATCAAAGGACTACAAGGACTTGGAATAGGTTTCGGGGTAAACCGTGTAGGAAAACAGATTACCGGAAACAAAGTTGTTACCGGACAGTTTATATTTCCTGCCTATACTTTGGTTAATGCTTCTATTTCCCTTGAAAAAGAAAGATACAGATTAGGATTTAAAATGAATAATCTGGGTAATGTACAATATTTTGCAGGGCAGGGAGTTGTAGTAGCGCAGATGCCTCGTAATTTTGTTGCTGAGGTAAGCTTTAAATTTTAAGAATGAAGCTAAAGTTTAGAAAAATTGCATATCAGTTACATCTATGGCTCGGACTTACGTCCGGGCTTATAGTTGTTATTATGGCTGCTACAGGATGTATCCTGGCTTTTGAAGAAGAATTAAAACATATTGTTCACCCCAACAGATATTACGTTGAAAACATTGGAAGAAAAAAACTTGATTTATCTCAACTTACGGAAAAAGCAGAAAAGGCACTTCCGGAAGGTTTAAAGGTCAAAAGAGTAGTGATGTCTTCCGATCCTTCACGAACTTACGTGTTCCGTACCCTTAAAATGGACAACGAAGCATGGACGTATTGGGGAACTTATCTTTATTATTACCGTGTGTATATTGATCCTTATACCGGAAAAGTACAGGAAGTGGAAGATGCCAAAAAGGACTTTTTTGAAATTGTTCTGGATCTTCACAGAAGGCTTTTGCTGGGTGAAAAAATAGGGAAAACAATTACCGGTTATTCCACACTCGTACTTGCGATTATACTTTTTTCGGGGCTTGTGATATGGTATCCCCGTAAAATGAGTAAAAGCATGCTGAAAGGAATGTTTTTCATTAAATTATCAGCCAACTGGAAAAGAATTAATTATGACGTTCATAATGTACTGGGCTTTTATTCTGTGATTCCCTTACTTCTTATTTCTTATTCCGCTTTGATCTGGAGCTTTGAAGATGTAGATCAATGGGTAAAGAACACATTAAATGGAAGCACTCCTACAGAAAAGAAAGCCAAAAGTACCATTCCTTCCGGAGAGTTTTCAAACCAGGGAAATATCCTCAATCTGATTGGAAGCACCATGGAAAATGGAATTAAAGATAAAAAATCAGCCCTTATCAATTTTCCAAGATCAGAAGAAGGTACTTATTATGCTGAGCTAATCTATGACGGAAGACAATACAGAAATGAACAGTTTAATTTTGATCAGTATTCAGGAGATATCTTAAAATCTCAATCTTATAAAAACAAAAATATCGGATATGGAACCGCATTGAGAGAAAGAAATTATGACCTTCACACCGGAAGTATTTTGGGATTAACGAGCAGAATCATTTATTTTCTGGCAGCAATTATTGCAACATCACTTCCTATCACCGGTTTTATCATCTATTTAAACAGGAAAAAGAAGAAACCAAAACATAAGAAAAACAAAATAGTTTATCCTTCTCATCATTAATAAAAGCCTCTGAAAAGGGGCTTTTACTTTTTTTTAACCACAAAAGTCACAAAAGATTTTATTTTAACTGTTTAATAAGTTTAAAAAGGTGCGCAGAAAAGTTCATATAAGACGAAAATCAAAGATTTTCAAAACTTAGGTGTACTTTATTAAGTATGAAGTTTGCTTAAAAAACTAAGTGTTTAAAAACTTTTGTGACTTTTGTGGTCAAACAAAAATAATCAATTTAAAAGGTTAGAACTTCATATTATCCAGTATCAATTTTATCGAAGATAAAATCCTCGCGCCTTAAACCAAGTTATCTTCATCTCTTTTGCGCCTTTGCACTTTCCAACCAAGAAATATGCAATAGATTATAAATCAACCAACCAATCCCTTCACGTTTTTCGAAAAAACCTCAATCCCTTTATTCATTTCTTCAACATTCAAATCCCCAAACCCCAAACGCATTGCAGTAAGTCCTTTATTCTGATACAATAATGTTTTAGGAATAAAAAGGTTATCCTTCGCACAATTCCTGCTCAGCTGCATCAGATTCAGCGGAATATTCCATTCCAGCCATATGGCAAGTCCCCCGGAAGGCTTTTGGAAAGTAATAAAATCGCCAAGATTCTCTTCCAGCAATCCGGAAAAATAATCACGCCTTTCCTGATAAACTTTTAAAGATTTCTTCAGATAACGGTTGATTTCTCCTTCTGCAATCATCTCTCCAAGAGCCCTTTCCATCAGGATATCGCCTTGACGGTCGATAATTCCAAGATATTTACGCATTTCCGTCATCAGATTTTCCGGAGCCACAATAAACCCTGTCCTGAATCCGGGAGCCAGAGATTTCCCGAAAGAACCAATGTAGATTACCATTCCATTAGTATCAGCACTGGCTAAAGGAAGAATGGGACTTTTATCATAATGAAATTCATAATCGTAATCATCTTCCAGGATAATAAATCCGTACTCGTTGGCCAGTTCCAACAATTCAAATCTTCTCTGGGCACTCAATGCAACCGTAGTAGGATAGTGGTGGTGCGGAGTAAGATAAAGCATCCTTATTTTTTGCTTTTTGCAGGCTTCACGAACGCTTTCCACTATAATTCCTTCCTCATCAATGGGAATCGAAACAATGTCAACCCCGGCTTTCATAAAGATCATATTGACGGAGAAATAGCTCAAAGCTCCTACTAGTACGGTGTCACCAGCGGAAAGAAGAATTTCTGAAACAATATAAATACTCATTTCCGTACTTCTGGTAATAAGAAGATTATTCTTGGAAATAGGAAGCCCGCGGGAAAGATTCAGATATTGGGATAAATGTTCTTTAAAAAATTCACTTCCGTCATGATTATAATGCCCCAAAGCTTTCTGGTTGGATTTACGTTTCAAAATAGAACTGTAAAACCGGGAATGCTGTCCGATTTGTGTTAAACGAATATCCGGTACCCCATCATTAAAGACATATTCACAATCTGAATGCTCAAATGGATTATCTAAAATATTAGACGTTTTAAATGAAAAACCGGTTGTTATTGGATAATTTTGAAGGTTATTTTGCTCAAAATCGTTCACTTTTACAGGTTTTTCCTGATCTTTTCCAATGACAAATGTTCCTTTGTTCGGAAAACTCTCTGTCCAGCCCTGAGCCGACAGTTCATCATACACCGCAACTGCTGTATTTCTATGGATTTCCAACATTTCACTGAAGGTTCTTGTCCCTGGAAGCTTAGTTCCGAAGGGAAGAAACCCTCTCTGGATCGCATTGATCAGCTGATTTGCAATCTGCAAATAGATAGAAGTCCCTGATTTTCTATCAATCTTTATAAAACTTTCATAAGGAATCTTAACCGGACTATCCATAATATCAAAACTGGCACCATAGAACCATCCGGCAATATACTACTTTTGACATCAAAATAAAAATCTATGGAATTTCATCATCTGTTAAAAAGAATTGTACAGGAAGGAAGCATCCACGCCAAATGGCTGAATACACTTTCTTATATGGAAAACGCCGGTGCAAGAAAAATATCAAAATGTGAACATCCTACATTGGTTTCTCAGATCCAGCTGAAACATGCTGCTGAAGAACATCGCCACGCTTATTATCTAAAAAAACAGATCGGGAAAATAAATCCGGAATTATGCAAAACCTATGAAAGCACAGAACTTCTGGCTCCTATTGCAACAAGCCAATATCTTCACTCATTGGATATAAAAGCCTGCCGCTATCTTCAGAAAGCTTTCAACCTTGATAAAACAGATATTAAATATGCTGCCTATCTTTTTGTAACCTATGCGATTGAGGTACGTGCTGACGAACTTTATCCCGTTTATCAGGAGGCACTTACAGAAGCTTCTTCTAAAATTATGGTAAAATCTATTATCCTTGAAGAAGAAGGACATCTGGAAGAAATGATTAACCAGCTGAATGAATTTTCACCAGATTGGAAACACCATGCAGATCATATTCTGAACATAGAGAAAGATCTGCATACAGAGTGGATTAATGCTGTTACAGAAGAAGTGGCTCAGTTAAATTATGCTTAACAATACTTCTCGTTTTCAGAAATCCCTTGACAAAAGAAAAGAGGAAGGAACATTAAGACAGTTAAGACTTAAATCTAACGGAATTGATTTTTACTCCAATGACTATCTGGGTTTTGCACGAAATAAAGAGCTTCAAAACATTCTGCTGGAGAAGATTATGGAGAATCCTGAACTGCTTTCAGGAAGTACAGGTTCCAGACTGATCAGCGGAAACAGCGATGTTGCCACTTCGGTGGAACATTATATTGCTCAAAAACATCAGTTTGAATCAGCGTTGCTTTTCCCGTCCGGTTATAATGCTAATCTGGCTTTGTTTTCCACACTTCCCAGCCGTCATGATGTGGTAATTGTGGATGAACAGATTCATCGGTCAGTGCATGATGCCTGCCAGCTGTCAAATGCTAAAAAACTGAAATTCAAACATAATGATCCAGAAGATCTTGAAAATATTGTAAAGAGACAGCAGGGACATTGTTATATCGCTATCGAAAGTTTGTATTCAATGGAGGGAGATTTTGCTCCTCTTCAGAAAATTGCAGCGATTGCAGAGCAGTATAAAGCTTCTTTGATTGTTGATGAAGCCCATGCTTTTGGAGTTTTTGGATATGGAATGATTAAAAAATATGAGTTGCAGAAGCAGGTTTTAGCAGCCGTTGTAACTTATGGAAAAGCCCTTGGAGTTCATGGAGCATCAATTCTTTGCAGTGAAACGGTAAAATCTTATTTGGTCAATTTCGCAAGTCCATTTATTTATACCACTTCAGCGCAGGATTTTCAATGGATGAGTATAAAAACAGGATATGAATTTCTGGATCAAAATCTGGAGCTGGCTAAAAGACTTCAGAATAATATCAGGGTTTTCCGAAGCGAACATTTAGATTCTCCGTCGGCAGAAACAAGTCCGGTTCAGGCTATTTTAATCCCGGATAACCAAAAACTGAAGAAATTGCAGCAAACTTTATCTGAAGAAGGATTTTCAACCTACGCAATATACAGTCCAACGGTAAAAGAAGGAAGTGAACGACTGAGAATATGTCTTCACAGCTTTAATACAGAAGAAGAAATTATTAAACTGACAGGGATTATTAAAGAATTTATTTAAAGTGTATTTTTTTAAACTCCGCAAAGAATCCCAAATCTCAAAAAATGAAATTATTTATAACAGGAATAGGAACCGAAATAGGAAAAACAGTTTGTTCAGCTGTTTTGGTTCAGTATTTTAAAACAGAGTACTGGAAACCGATACAATCGGGTGATCTGCATTACACAGACAGCCATAAAATTGAAGCCTGGACAGATCATACAATCTGTCATCCGGAAACTTATCGTTTACAGCTGGCAGCATCTCCACATCAGTCGGCAAGAGAAGAGAATATTACAATAAACCTGAATGATTTTCAACTTCCAGAAACAAAAAAACCACTGATTGTAGAAGGTGCAGGAGGTCTTATGGTGCCCATTTCTGATACTACTTTTATGATTGATCTGATAGAAAGATTAAGCCTTCCAGCTGCCTTGGTTATCAGAAATTATTTAGGCTGTATCAACCACAGCTTATTATCAATCATAGCATTACAGCAAAGAGAGATACAATTAGAATATCTGATTCTTAACGGAGATTTTCCCGAAGATACAGAAAGAGTGATCTGCAGTTTTATTGAAAAAGAAACAAAAATTATAAGGATTCCAGAGATCAATCATACCGATAAGGAATCAATACAAAAAGCTGCAAAGCAATTAACAATAACAAAAATAGGATAATGGATACTAAAACAACATTGAGAAACAACTGGACCAAAGAGGAAATTGAAGAAATTTATCATTTACCTCTGATGGAGCTAATCTATAAAGCAGCCACTGTACACCGTGAATGGCATGACCCTTCTGAAGTACAGATTTCTACATTATTATCCATCAAAACGGGTGGATGCCCTGAAGACTGCTCATACTGCGGACAGGCAGCACGTTATCACACCAATATCAAAGTACAGGCTTTATTACCCACTGAAACCGTAATTGCACATGCTCAGAAAGCAAAAGATTCCGGATCATCAAGATTCTGCATGGCTGCAGCATGGCGTGAAGTTCGTAACAACCGTGATTTTGACAGAGTGATTGATATGGTGAAAGGAGTAAATGACCTCGGACTGGAAGTTTGCTGTACGCTGGGAATGCTTACAGAAGAACAGGCTTTAAGATTGCAGGAAGCAGGATTATATGCCTATAATCACAACCTTGATACTTCAGAACAATATTATGAAGAGATCATTTCTACCAGAACATTTGACAATAGAATCAATACGATCAACAACGTAAGAAAAGCAGGAATCACAGTATGTTCCGGAGGAATTATCGGGCTTGGTGAAACTCACAGAGACAGAATTTCAATGCTTCTGACGTTGGCAACAATGCCAAAACACCCGGAATCTGTTCCTATCAATGCATTAGCAAGAGTCGCTGGAACTCCATTGGAAGATAATGAAAAAGTAGATACCTGGGAAATGGTAAGAATGATCGCTACCGCAAGAATCGTAATGCCATCTTCTATGGTAAGATTGAGCGCCGGCCGTATAGAAATGTCAGAAACAGAGCAGGCGTGGTGTTTTATGGCAGGTGCCAATTCTATTTTCACAGGCGAAAGAGAAACATTATTGGTAACCCCTAATCCGGGAGTTTCTGAAGATATGCAGATGCTTCAGACCTTAGGGCTTAAACCTATGATGAAAAAGGAAACATGCTGTTAGAAAAATATGAATGATAAATTATGAGTGATGGGCTGGATTATAGGTATTATAGGGTTTATTGCAAAATTGGTTTTTGAATTTTTATAACCTGTACTAAATCTGATATAGGTTGGAAAACGCAAAGACGCAATATTTTTAGGTAAATAATGCTTTAAGACGCAAGGATTTTATCTCCGATAAAATTGATTATGTACAAATGATACGCGTCCACAACTTAATAAGCTTTACACTTGCTGAAAATCTTTGATTTTTTTGCGTCTTAAAATAATCATCATTTATGATAAATTTTGCGTCTTTGCGATCAATCCAACACTTGCTACACCATATCCAACTAAATTATTGTTGAATCCATCGCCATCACTCATTACCTTTTTTTATATCAATATATGAATACAACAACAAAAGAAATCAACCTTCAGCAAAGAGATAAAGCGGTCAACTGGCACCCTTACACGCAGATGAAAACAGCGGATGACATTATTCCCATTGTAAAAGGAAAAGGAATTTATCTGTATGATACCGAAGGAAAAAAATATCTGGATGTTGTTTCGTCCTGGTGGGTTACATTGCATGGGCACTCTCATCCTTACATTGCCCAGCGTGTTTTTGAGCAGCTAAACACTTTGGAACAGGTTATTTTTGCCGGCTTTACTCACGAACCGGCTGTACAGCTTTCGGAGAATTTATTGAAGCTTCTTCCGGCTGGTCAGGAGAAGGTTTTCTATTCTGATAATGGTTCTACAGCGGTAGAAGTTGCTTTAAAAATGTGCATTCAATATGCATATAATCAGGAAAAAAAGAAAACGAAGATTCTGGCTTTTAAAAACGCTTATCATGGAGATACTTTCGGAGCGATGTCTGTAAGTGAAAAAAGCTTTTGGACAAAACCTTTTGAAAGCATGCTGTTTGAGGTCATTTTTATTGATACACCCAATCCTGAAAACCTGAAAACCCTGCAGTCACAGATTAAAGAACTGGCTGATGAAGTGGCTTGTTTTATCTATGAACCATTGGTTCAGGGTGCAGCTGGAATGCTGATGTATAATGCCGAAGATCTTAGCCAGCTCATGAAATTCTGCCGGGAAGAAGGTATTCTTATGGTACAGGATGAAGTTTTCACAGGATTTGGAAGAACGGGTAAGCTTTTCGCAGCCGATTATCTTACAGAAAAACCTGATATTATGTGTTTTTCTAAAGGTTTAACGGGAGGCACCATGCCCATGGGAATCACCACATGTTCCAATGAAATTTATAATGCTTTCCTTTCAGATGATCGTTATAAAACCTTGTTTCACGGACATTCGTTTACAGCTAATCCTTTGGCGTGTACGGCCGCTCTTGCCAGTATGGAAATACTCTTGACAAACGAAACTCAAATGAATATCAACCGCATCACTCATCAACATTCAGAGTTTGCAAAAGCGCTTGCTTTTCATCCTCATGTAGAAAAGGTTCGCCAGATCGGGACTATTTTAGCTTTCGATTTTAAAACTGGAAATGGTACTTCTTATTTCAATGAAATAGGGAAGAAACTTTACAATGAATTCTTACAGAGAGGGATTATTATGAGGCCGCTGGGAAATGTAATCTATCTGGTTCCGCCTTATTGCATTACCTCCGAAGAATTGGATTTTGTATATCAGAATATTATGGAAGTTCTGGATCAGTTTAACCAGTAAACGATCCCTTCTGGTAATAATTATTTTTAATTTTTTTAAATGTACCTTATAGGTTTCCAGAACCTATAAGGTTTTTATGTTTAATACTGTTTTTAAAGCTCCTGTTCAGCTTTCTTCAAAATATTGATCAGTTCTTTCAATTCTTCTTGACGGAATTCAAGCAAGTTCTGATTATAATGGCTTGACGGAATTTTTATATAGTTAGCCCAGGATGAAAGTTTTTCCCTATAAACACTTCCGAATTCAATATTATTGATGGTAACAAACTTATATTTGGTTTCCTGATTCCCTTTTTCATTTTCTTTCTGCTCCACGGTCTGAAGAGCCTGAATAAGCTTTCCTAGTTCATTTTTATCAATCGTAAGAGTCTTTTTCGATATTTCATCAAAAGTTTCGTATTCATACATAATTCCAAGAAAAGTTTCTGATGAATTATCTGAAGCGTCTTTCGTTGTGATTTTTTGAATATTCAGGTTTTTAAACTTACCTACATTAATAACTTTTTTCTCAATTAATGTTCCTTTTCTTGAATTGATGGTAAGTCCCCGTGATGTTGGTATAGAACGGGTAAGAGGTGGTGGAGCTATCTGAGCAGCTGCCCATGTGCATGATACACAAGAGATCAAAATAATGATTCTTTTCATTTGTAGATTGTTATTAGTTTTTATACTATAAATTACAGTGTAATTTCCGCAATATATAAAATATTAAATAAATAATTTTATCCCAGTTCATTTCCTCATAAAAGATGCTTTGTCCTTGAAGATGGGGAAGAAGCAGAATTTCATTTTTAAACTTAGCGATAGAAATATTAAATCTCTTCATCATCTTTATTATTGGGAGATTTAATATTTTTGTTCCTTATTGATTTTTATGCGTTTATTACTCTCTCTAACCGTTTCTGTTGCTCTAAGCAGTTCTGCTTTTGCTCAGAATACAGAAGCTATATTTAAAAAAATTGTTGATTCCACTTACAACGCCCATCCGGAAATGATAGGGTTGATTGTGGATGTAGAATCTCCTGATCATCATATCTCATGGCGTTATGCGACCGGACATAACGGAAACAAAAGCAATGCACCTATTGATCCTGAACAGCCACTTTTAATCGCCAGCACTACCAAACCTTTTATGGCGGCAGCAGTGTTGAGATTAGTCGAAAACGGTAAAATAAGCATTGATGATCCTTTAAAGGGTCTTTTAACTTCTAAAACAGTGAAAGTTCTTTCCGATGCGGGATACGATCTGGACAAAATCAATCTACGTCATCTTTTATCTCATACTTCAGGGATCAATGATTATGTAACAGAAAACTATTTCAGTTTTATAAGCAGTCATAAAAACCATCAATGGACAAGATATGAACAGATTGCATTAGCAGGAAAGGAGAAAAAACTGGGGGAGCCCGGAACAGTTTTCAGATATGCAGATATCAACTATGTCCTGATTTCTGAGATTATTGAACAGAAAACCGGAAAACCTTTCTACGAAGCCTTAAGAAGCCTTTTAGATTATAAAAAACTTGGACTAAATAATACATGGTTTATTCAGCTGGAGAAGCAGCCGGCAAAATCATTGCCATTAGTAAACCAGTACTGGAAAGAGTTTGATTGGGAAATAAAAGACCTTAATCCTTCCTGGGATCTTTATGGCGGGGGCGGAATTGCTTCTAATGTAAAAGATATGGCTCAGTTTTTCCAACTTTTATTTAATGGAAAAGTAATTAAAGATCAGAAAGTCTTACAGCTGATGTCTACAGATGTTCCACCGAATTTAGACATCAATTATTGTCTGGGAATCAGAAAAATTAAAAGTGGAGGAATGACTGCTTATAATCATGGAGGAGGATTAGGTACCGATGCTATTTATATTCCTGAGATCAACGCAAGCATCGCTTCAGCTTCGGTAGAAGCAGGAAAAAGAAGTGTAGCAGTAGAATTGAACAGTCTTTTGGCATCAAAACTAAAGAAACTCAAAAAGGATTAATTCATAAGTAAAAATATAAAAAGGATAGAATTTTGGTTCTATCCTTTTTGATTGTATAAATATTCACTTTTAATCCTCTACACATTTGTTTCTTGCAGCCTTCAATCCAAAATACAGCATCAGCATCACCGCAAAGCTTAATAAATAAAATGAGCTGTTCCAGGAAATATCCCAATCATGCAGTTTTCCAAATAATGGAGGACCAAATGCTGCAATCAGATATCCAACAGACTGCGCCATTCCGGAAATCTTAACAGCATTGATACTGCTTTTCGTTCTCGTAGAAAAAAACAGAATAGACAAACTGAAAGACAAACCGTTGGAAATTCCTATGATAACGGCATTCACATAAATCCATTGAGATTTCAGGAACACAAACATCATCGTGCTTCCGAACATCAGAGCGCATATAAAAAGAATCATCAGTCTCTGATCTTTCATCTTGCTGGCAATAATCGGGCAGCAGAACGTTACAGGAATCATCGTAATCTGTATCACAAAGAAAACCCATCCCGAGCTTTCTCCCTGCATATTGAAATCTGCAAGAAATGAAGGCAGCCAGGCCACCAGACAGTAATAAAATAAAGACTGCAGCCCCATGAAAATGCTGATATTCCATGCCTGTGCAGATTTAAACATATTAAGATCAGAAGTACTGAGTGCTGTCTTTGGAAGATTTGGATTTCTTTTATTAAAAATAAATTCCAATGCTAAAACAAGAAAACCCAATGCCGCAATAACCAGCCAGATTCCTAAAGAACCTTTCCATCCAAACCCTGTCAGTTCCCCGATCTTCACACTAAAACCAGAGGCCAGAGCTGCTGTAAGATTCATAGATACAGCAAAAATCCCTGTCATAAGGCCAATCTGCTTCGGGAAATTATTTTTAACATATCCGGGTGTTACCACATTTCCAATGCATATCCCTAACCCAATGAATATAGATCCTAAAAATAACAGCCAAAGAGATCCGCTGATACGTAAAAACAAGCCAAAACTTAAAATAATCAGTGAATACATCAGAAGTTTACTGATTCCGAAATTATTAGAAAATTTACTGACTAATACAGAGCAAGCCGCAAACATAAACAGTGGAATAGAAGTAAGCAGACTTACCTGAAAATTATCCAGTTTCAATGCATCTCTTACCTCACCCAATACAGGCGCTACTGCAACAATCGGTGAACGGAGATTGCTGGAAATTAATATAACTACCAGAACGTTAATGATTAATAAAACATACGAAGCATTCTTTTTTACTTCATTCTTCATCATAATAAAAACTTTTCCACAAAATTAGTACAGTAATTTTGTTTAATTTTGCCAAAGTTTTAACCTAAAACGACATGAACGCTAACGACAGCATAAATATTGATGATCTGAAGAAGCCTTATTTTGTATGGTTTGAAGAAAACTGGGTTCATGATAATGTTCTTCACCATCATCAGAAAGGCCAGCTGGTATATGTGGAAAGCGGTTTTCAGTACATTACCATTGAAGAAAAAATTTATCTGCTCCCACAAAATCATGCTGTATGGATTCCTCCAAACGCCGTTCATAAAACCAATTCACATTCTGAAAAGATCAAGCTGATGATTATGTTTGCTGATATCAGGACAAAAAATCCATTTTATCATGAGATCAATGTGTTTTCTGTTCCTCCGGTTTTAAAAGAAATGATAAAATATGCTGAAAAATGGTCTAAGCAAATAACTTCAGATGATGATGAAAACTTATTTCTGAAAGCTTTATTCAATGAACTTCCAAGATTTGTGGAACATTCATTAACTCTTCATATCAGCCTTCCGAAAGATCAGCGTCTTACAAAAGTTATTAAGCATCTTCATCATCACTACCGGGATGAAATTAAGATGGAAGATCTGAGTGATACTGCCCTTTTATCTTTCCGTACATTGGAACGTATTTTCAAGAAAGAAACCGGGCTTACCTTAAGTAAATATCAGCAAATGCTTCGTATTATTAAAAGCATGGAACTTCTGAGCGCAGGTCATCTTACCATTTCAGAAACAGCTTATGAAGTAGGCTATAAGAGTGTACAGGCCTATACCAGAAGTTTTCTGTCTGTGATGCAGTTCAGACCTACAGATTTTATAAAAACAATTCAATAGCCGTTTAAAGCACCTGCAGAAGTGGTCGGAATATAGCGAAAAAGAGACTTATTGAGATCTTAAAACTTTGTGTATTCCTTTGTATAAAAGCAATTGACTTGTTTAAAAAAGGATATAATTCACATTTTACACCATTTTCCACTTCCACAGTCAATATTCAATTATGACATTATTGAAAATAAAAAGGTCTCCACGAATGGAGACCTTAAAAAAACACAAATGATGAAAAAAAATTATTTCGATTCACAAATATAAACAAAAAACATGGTATGCAAAACACCATAAGCTCATTTTTTTTAAAAAATATTTATTTTAAGAAAAAAAAATATTCTCTAAATGAATTTACATTTCTTTAGGATTCCGAAATTCTTTAAGTAAAAAACATATCCCGCTAAATATAATTCGCTTTCTGATGAATTGTGTGTCGTTTTTTAACCTAAACTGGAAACTTGCAAAAAGCGAATTATTATAAAAACAAAGCTTCTCAAGGATATTATTCAAACACTTGTTTAACTTTTTTATGACTCTACTCATAAAAATTTATAGAATTTTGAAGTAATTTCTCCAAAATATACAATATGAGTCCCAAAAAATTTAAGGGAGTTCCTAAACAAAAATTCGGAGGCTTCCATGATACGGAAACCAGAAAAATATTTGATCAGGACTCCATGTCATTGAAATTTGAAACATTAAAAGAGAGATTTTTCTCAATCAATAAGTGGCAAAGTTATTGTGGAGAGGTATTTGCCGCATTTAAACTTTACGATTTCAATGGTCATCCGGTAGACCGTGAACCACAGAAAGGAGATTTTATCCGGATTGATATACCGGGACCGGGAGAATCTGAGGCAAAAGGATATGATTGGGTAGAAATTACAGACATCTGTTTTTATGAAAACAGCTTTGCTGAAAGTATAACAATGACCTGCAGGCCATCCAGAAATCCGGAAAATAAAAAGAATCGCCATATTGCTCATTTTTACAGCTCAGGATCAAGTTCTACCTTTATGATATCAAAAAGTCCTGCTCATTTAAAAGCTGCAGTGTATGGACGAAATGAAAGACCTAATCTGAATGCCAAATTCTTTGATGTCATCAGAAATCTTGTTATCGCAGCAGGAGGAATGATGGGAACCGCAAAAATACAATGGAAACAGCTTAGTGACGGTTTATTGGATTTTGAATAACTCTTTTTCTACCTTTTTTGATCTATATCAAAGTTTTGTATTTGTTGTACAGGGACCTTTGCACCCGAATATTTTAAATAAAATTTATGAGTACAACATTAGAAAAAGGGCAGAATATTAATTTCTATCAGGCGACTGCTCCCATTATCATTTCGGTATTCGGGGTTTATCTTACGATAGGAATTGCCTTGGGAGTACTACCCGGGTTTGTCCAGAACACATTAGGTTTTGACAGTATTATTGTAGGACTTGTTATTGGTCTTCAGTCGTTGTCAACACTTTTGACCCGGGCTTATTCCGGCAAAATTACAGATACCAGAGGAGCCAAGAAAAGTAAAATGTCCGGTGTGGTATTAGCGATTATTGCCGGGATTGTTTATGTACTTGCAGTACTATTTCAGGCTCATCCGTTGATGGCACTTATCTTTCTTTTACTAGCAAGAATCATCCATGGTATTGGTGAAAGCTTTCTGGTTACCGGAGCATTAACGTGGGGGATAGGACTGGTAGGTCATTCAAATTCAGGAAAGGTAATGACCTGGAACGGTATTGCTATGTATGCGGGAATTGCAATAGGAGCTCCTTTAAGCATCTGGTTGAGTAAAGAATACAATATGCTGCCTGCTTTTATCCTTATAGCCCTGCTTCCGCTTGTGAGCTGGCTTTCTACCGCAAAACTTCCTTCCATTCCTGTAGATAAAGATCATGTAAGAACACCTTTTTATAAGGTGATCGGGGCGATATCAGGTCAGGGGCTTAGTCTTGCTTTTTCATCAATGGCTTTTGGATGTATTGCATCTTTTATTGCTTTATTTTTCTCACAAAAGAATTGGGGTGACGCTTCACCTGCCTTTATGGTTTTCGGAATATGTTACGTTCTTACCAGGATTTTCTTTGCTTCATTTCCGGATAAATACGGAGGTTTTAAGATTGCTTTCATCTCTCTGATTATCGAAGTGGCAGGACAACTGCTGATCTGGACGTCTGCTTCCAAAACATTGGCCATTATGGGATGTGGATTAACCGGGGTTGGGTTCTCATTAGTTTTTCCTGCTCTCGGAGTTCTTGCCATTCAAAAGGTAAAACCACAAATGAGAGGAACAGCGTTGGGAGCATATGTTGCTTTTGTTGATCTTTCTTTAGGATTGGCCGGGCCTATTGCAGGACTGATTGCAGGCTGGTTCGATTATCAGGCAGTGTACCTTTTCGGGGGAATCAGCTGTATTGCAGCAATGGTTATTCTACTATGTAATAAAAAATAAAAATGGAAAATTCTATAATTACTCAAGCAGAAAAAACGAGAAAAATACGTTCTGCATTTATCGTTAAAAATAAACAGTATCTCACTCCACATCTTATCCGCGTAGTGTTTGAAATCAATGAAAATCAGGTTGAAATGCTGGCTAATGTACGGTCAGGTTCTAATAATAAAATCTTTATTCCGGCTGAAGAAGGAAGCGCTCCTTTAATCAGAACCTATACCAACAGAAAAATTGATCTGGAAAACAGGGAATTAAGTGTAGATTTCGTTGCTCATGGTGATAACGGACCTGCTTCTGCCTGGGCGCTGCAAGCAAATTCCGGTGATTCTTTGGAAATAGGAATGAAAGAAAGTGCAAGACCTTTAGTTCCTGATGCTGATTTTTATCTGCTGGCGGGAGATGCAACAGCATTACCCGTTATTTGCGCCATTGCAGAGCAGTTTCCTCCTTATGTATCAGTAAAAATACTATTAGAGGTGGCTGGGAAAGAAGATGAACTTATTCTGTGTTCCGCAGCAGATATATCTGTAGAATGGCTTCACAATCCTCATCCGGAAGAGGGAAGCCAGCTCGCAGAAGCTGTAAAATCGGTTCAGTTTCCGCCCGGAGTTTTGAAAGAATATGTATATATCGCTGCAGAATATGCAACAGTACACGAACTTCGTACTTATTTTAAAACAACCCTGCAATGGGATCCTCATGGTTTATATATCTGTTCATATTGGAAAGCCGGACAGGCAGAAAATATATAGTCCGTTTAGATAAAAACAGTAAGCAAAACCTTTTTATCACTACTTTTGCTTACATGCAGGAACTTTTAGCTTCATATATTAAAAATAGAATATCAGTAACGGATGAAGAGTTGAATATCATTCTTTCTTATTTCAAATCTGTTCAATTAAAAAAGAATGAGACACTCCTTACCAACGGACAGCACAGCCAACGTACATTTTTTGTTGTAAACGGATGTCTCCGTATATTTTTCATCAATGAAGAAGGACAGGATTCCACTCGATATTTTGCATTTGAAAATCAGTTTGCAACCGCATTAACCAGTTTTATTACTTCTGAACCCTCCGACGAATTTATTCAGGCCGTGGAGGATTCAGAAGTATATTATATTAGTCATGAAAGTTTTTACCATCTCCTGGATATTATTCCGCAATGGGAAAAATTTTACAGAATATATCTGGAAACAGCGTATGTGAGCAACACGAAGAGGCTGATGTCTTTCCTTGTTCAGGATGCCCTTGAAAAGTATCGTCAGCTGCTGAGTGAAAATCCTGTTGTGGTAAGACGGCTTTCCAATAAAATGGTGGCTTCCTATCTAAATATTTCTCAGGAAACCTTAAGCAGATTGAAGTCAAAACTATGATTTTTTGTTCGACAAATCTAACATTATTTGTAATAGCTATTATTTATTTAAACCACTTTTAAACTGACTAAAATTATCAAAAAAATTAATGCCAGAGCCTGTTTAAGAAAAATTTAAGCCTTATATTTGCTCCCATGTTAAAATGGTTCTCCATATTGTGCTCGATGATGTATGTGCTGGCTACCACCAATGCGGGGGAAGTACTGAAGGTACCTATGTTTGTGGAACATTTTATGGAATATCGCGGAAGCTTATCAGAATTTGTCATGGAGCATTATGATAATCACAAACAGGATTCTGACTGGGATACTGATCAGAAACTGCCGTTTATCAATCCTCCTATCGTATTGACTGTACATGCCCAGCTTCCGGAACTTACATTTGAAATAAAAAAACCTAAAGAAATTACTGTTTCCAGGAAAAACAGCATTTATAAGGAAAAAGATTTCTCCAATTATTACCTTTCTCAGATTTTCCAGCCTCCACGGCCTTCTTAACTGATTTTACACTGACATTGCTTTAGCCTTAAAGCAGTCTATTTATTATTACATCAATTTAACCTGTTGTGCATTATAACGCTGTTTATGATGTCTTTATTAAACTTTGCCTAAATTTTTCATCATGATAAGTTTAAAATAAAGCGCATGAATATCAAACAGATATTCTTACTTATGGGTATGATATCTTCTGCAATTGTACAATAAAGATTTTCAGCAACTTATATAAGACACTCCGGGTTATCAATTAATAGTTTTTTCCATGTTAAATAAAATTATTGAGTTTTCTGTAAAGAATAAACTCATCATTGCTCTGTTTACAGTGGGGCTTGTCCTTTTTGGGGTCTATGAAACTACCAAATTACCCATAGATGCTCAGCCGGACATCACGAATAATCAGGTCCAGATCATTACCACAGCGCCTTCATATGGCGCGGCAGATATAGAACGTCTTGTTACATTTCCTATTGAACAGGCAACCAGCAACATCAGCGGAATTACGGAACTTAGGAGTTTTTCCCGTTTCGGACTTTCATTAGTAACGGTAGTTTTTGATGATAAGACTGATGTCTATTGGGCACGCCAACAGGTTCAGGAACGTTTACAGCTTGTTCAGGATAATATCCCGGAAGGAATCGGAAAACCGGAACTGGGACCAATTTCTACAGGATTGGGGGAAATTTTCCAATATGTCGTAAGAGCCAAAAAAGGATATGAAAATGTTTATGATGAAACTGAGCTCAGAACCATTCAGGATTGGGTGGTCAGAAGACAGCTTCTGGGAACTAAAGGAGTGGCTGATGTCAGCAGCTTCGGAGGAAAATTGAAACAATATGAAATTGCCATTAATCCAAACAAACTTCAGGCATTCAATATCAATATCAACGATGTTTTTGGGGCATTGGAGAAGAATAACCAAAATACGGGAGGTGCTTATATTGAAAAGAAAGAAACCGTTCTGTTTATCCGCAGTGAAGGGCTTTTGGGAAGTACGGAAGATATCGGAAATATTCAGGTGGCGGAAACCAAAGAAGGTATTCCGGTACATATTAAAGATGTTGCTTCCGTGAAGATAGGTTATGCAACAAGATATGGCGCCATGACCTATAATGATACCGGAGAAGTATCCGGAGCTATTGTACTGATGCTGAAAGGGGAGAATGCCAACGTAGTGATTGGAAATATTAAAGAAAGACTGGAAAAAATACAGGAATCATTACCTGAAGGTGTTGTTATTGAACCTTTCCTTGATCGTGCTAAAATGGTAAACAATACCATCAGTACAGTAAAAACCAACCTGATGGAAGGAGCTTTGATTGTTGTTTTCATTCTGGTATTATTCTTAGGAAACTTCAGAGCCGGATTATTGGTAGCCTCTGTGATTCCTTTAGCCATGCTTTTCGCTATCATCATGATGAATATTTTTGGCGTAGGAGGAAACCTGATGAGTCTTGGAGCACTTGATTTCGGGCTTATTGTAGACGGGGCCGTCATCATCGTAGAAGCGGTATTGCATCAGCTGGCCCATAAAAAGCATTTCGGAAAAGACAATATGCTCAGCAAAAAAGAAATGGATGACCAGGTTTCCGGTTCTGCTACCAAAATGGTGAACAGTGCAGTTTTCGGACAGATCATTATCTTGATTGTATATCTTCCGATCTTTACGCTTCAGGGAATTGAAGGGAAAATGTTTAAACCAATGGCTCAGACCGTTGCCTTTGCCCTGATTGGTGCATTCATTCTTTCCCTTACTTATATTCCTATGATGAGTTCTCTGGTATTGAGCAGAAAGAAGAAAGAAAAAGAAAATATTTCAGACCGCGTTATGGGCAAAGTGGAAACTGGCCACCAGAAATTCCTGATAAAAGCCCTTAAATACAGAAAAACCATTATTTTGGGAGTATTAGTCCTGTTTGTTGGTGCTGTTTTTACCCTTTCGAGAATGGGTGGAGAATTCATTCCATCTTTGGAAGAAGGTGATTTTGCGGTTGAAATGAGAATCCTCCAGGGAAGCAATATTAACGAAACCAAAAAAGCAACCACTCAGGCAGCCAATATCCTTTTAACCCAGTTTCCAGAAATAGAAAAAGTGGTTATGAAGATTGGGAGTGCAGAAATTCCTACGGAACCGATGCCAATGGATTCCGGAGATATGATCATTGTTTTAAAACCTAAAAAAGAATGGACTTCAGCAAAAACATTCCCTGAACTTTCCGACAAAATGAATAAAGCACTGAGCGTTATTCCGGGATTGACCACCAGCTTCCAGTTTCCGGTACAAATGCGTTTCAATGAATTGATGACCGGAGCCAGACAGGACGTGGTATGCAAAATCTATGGAGAAGATCTCGACAGCCTTGCTGCTTACGCAAAAAAGATGGGAAGTATCATCAATACAGTAAAAGGAGCTCAGGATCTCTACATTGAGCCCGTTGTAGGTGCTCCACAGGTTGTGATTGACTATAACCGTTCAGAACTGTCCCGTTATAATATTTCTGTAGCCGATATCAACAGGGCCGTCAATATGGCTTTTGCAGGGCAGACGGCCGGCGCTTTGTACGAAGGTGAGAAAAAGTTTGACATTGTTGTCCGAATGGATAATGAACATAAAAAAGACATCACCAGTATTCAGAATCTCTTAATTCCTACATCATCAGGAGAGCAGATTCCACTGTCACAATTGGCAAAAGTAGAGCTTAAAAACAGCCCGAATCAGATCCAGAGAGAAGATACCAAAAGAAGAATTATCGTAGGATTTAATGTAAGAGGAAGAGATGTTCAGAGTATTGTGGAAGAGCTTCAGCAAAAGGCGGGTAAAAACCTGAAATTATTGCCTGAATATACCGTTTCTTATGGAGGAGCTTTTGAAAATTTAAATGAAGCAAAAGCCAGACTCGGAGTTGCCGTTCCGATTTCATTAGTGATGATCTTCCTGTTGCTGTTCTTCGCCTTTGGTTCTGTAAAGCACAGCTTACTGATCTATACAGCCATTCCATTGTCTGCGATAGGAGGTGTCTATTTTCTGGCGTTGAGAGGAATGCCTTTCAGTATCAGTGCGGGGGTAGGATTTATCGCTTTATTCGGAGTTGCCGTACTTAATGGAATAGTTTTGATATCAGAGTTTAACCGATTGAAAAATAATGGAATAACAAACACTAACCGAATTGTACTGATAGGCACAAAAATCAGGCTTCGTCCGGTTTTAATGACTGCTTTTGTTGCTTCATTAGGATTCCTTCCTATGGCGATCAGCAACGGTGCCGGAGCAGAAGTACAGCGACCTTTGGCCACGGTTGTTATTGGTGGATTGATGCTGGCTACACTTCTCACCCTTTTTGTACTTCCTATTCTCTATGTTTTATTCGAAAATATTAATAAAGATAAAATGAAATTCTCTAAAAAATCCACCTATAAAAAACTGTCTGTTTTCTTATTGCTGATCTCTTTCGGAAGTTTTCAGGCTCAGGAAAATATTACTTATGACCAGGCTTTGGAAAAAGCTTATCAGCAAAATGGAACCCTTAAAAACTCAAAATTAGTATCTGAATATCAGGAAAAACTAAAAGCCAGTTATCTGGATATTCCGCAGTTGGAAGTTACAGGAGGATTTGGGCAGATTCAGGGAGAGGAAACCGATAATTCTTTTGGAATTTCTCAGAGATTCAGTTTTCCTACCGTATATTCAAAACGAAAGCAGATGCTGGATGCAGAATGGTCTGCGAGTATCATCAATCAAAATCTGACCAAAACACAGATTACCAAAGAAATTACGGATGTTTTCTACAGAATATTGGTACTTCAGGAGAAGAGAAAAGTATTGGAATATATCAGCCAGATGTACAATAATTTTGCTGATAAGGCCGGATTAAGATTAAAAAAAGGAGAAGCCAATATTCTGGAAGAATCAACCGCTGAAATCCAGAAAGAACAGGTAAAAGTACAGTTGAACAGTCTTGAAAATGACCTGAATATGGCAAAACTCCAGCTTCAGTTATTACTTCAGTCCGAAACTCCTTACCAACCGGTTGCTGATCAACCGATAATGAATATTGGGCTTCAGATTTCTGAGGAAATGGTAAAACAACATCCTGAACTTCAGTATCTGCAACAGCAGATCAAAATAGGAGAGGCCGAAGTACAATTGGAAAAAAGCAAACTCCTTCCGGATCTTCTTGTTGGATATATCAACCAGAGTATGAAAAACATCAATAACAACCGTTTCAATTCGGTGCAGGTGGGAGTAGGGATTCCATTGTTTACAAAGGGACAAAGAGCTTTGGCAAAAGCAGCACAGGCAAAAATTGCAATCTCTGAAAATCAATACCAAAGAAAAGAAATTGAGCTTAAAAACAGATTGAAACAGCAGCTGAATAATTATATGAACCAACAGAGAATCATTGAAAATTATGAACAAAAACAACTTCCAAAATCTGAAACTATTTTAAAAACAGCCCAGAAACAGATGGAAGTAGGAGAAATTGATTATCTGGATTGGGTAATATTGGTGAACCAGGCCGTAAAAACGAAAGCAGATTATATCGATCAGCTGGAAAAACTGAATCAGATCAGTGCCGAACTTAATTTCTTAATTTCAAAATAATAACGTCATGCATTTCAAGAATATATCAATATACAGCCTTGCCTTAATCCTTACTTTATCTTCATGTTCAGGAAAAAAAGAGGAAGAAAAAACGGTTTACGAAAACACAAAATTCACCAAAAACAATGAAAATTCGGTTCATCTTACAGAAAAACAGGTTCAGTCTGTAGGAATTACCATCACATCCATTCAGAACAGGAATATGGAAAAACTGGTAAGACTGAACGGAAAAGCCGAAATTGCACCTTCCCACATCAGTTCGGTTTCCAGTATTATGGGCGGACATATCAAGTCTATTAACGTAATTAACGGAAGCCATTTCAGTAAAGGGCAGGTTCTTGCTGTTGTAGAAGATCCACAGTTTATACAGCTTCAGCAGGATTATCTGGTGACAAAAGCACAGCTTGAAGCGGCAAGACTGAACTTTAACCGTCAGAAAGACCTTAATACGAGCAAAGCGAGCAGTGATAAGACGATGCAGACCGCTCAGGCTGATTATTCTACCCTAAATGCCACATTAAGAGGGCTTGAAGAAAAGCTTAGAATCATCGGAATCAATGCCAAAGGTTTACATACCGGGAATATCAGAAGTAAAATCAATATTTATGCACCGTTTAGCGGTTTTGTAAGTAAGATTCTGGTGAATACCGGACAATACATCAATCCCGCAGATACCTTATTTGAGCTGATCAACCCCGCAGGATTGCTTTTGGAATTAAAAATCTTTGAAAATGATGTGAATGATGTGAAAGTAGGTCAGGAAATTTTAGTGTACAACAATCAGAATCCGGATGTGAAATCCAACGCCAGAATCGTCAGTGTAGTTCCAAGTATTGAAAATGGGGGATCTGCAACGGCAATTGCGAAGTTATCATCGGTAAATTCTGAGTTTGTAAAAGGAATGTATATCAATGCAGAAGTCAATATCAGCAGCCGTTATACACAAGGACTTCCCAACGAAGCGGTAGTATCTTTTGAAAATAAAAATTATGTTTTTGAAGATCTCGGAAAGTCCAATTACAAAATGATTCCAATTGCAACCGGAATCTCTGATGATCAGTTTACGGAGATTGTAAAAGCAGATGCTTTAAAGGATAAGAAAATTGTACAGAAAGGAGCATACAGCCTATTGATGATGCTTAAAAACAAAGCGGAATAATTTAAGCTAAGGTTTTTTATTCAATTTACATAACCACAAAAGTCACAAAAGCTTTCATTTTAAAACACTTTAGTCCAAGTAAGGTTAAAATACTAACGTAAATAAGTTCACATAAGACGAAAATCAAAGATTTTCATAAAACTTAGGTGTACTTATGATACAGCTGGCTCTTAAAAAACTGAAATGTTCAAAACTTTTGTGCCTTTTGTGGTCAAAATAAAACATACTACATAAAAAAGATCAGTTATCCGGCTGGTCTTTTTTATTTTAAAAGAATAAATACAAAGTATTCACAGCTAAGCCTTCATCAGCGATAAAGTCGCATCTCTTTGCTTCCTTAAATGAAATTTTGAATCATTATTTCTTTGCGTTTTAAACCAAAATCACAATATAAAAAATGACATTTGACATGTTTTTCATTTTACAAAATATTATTTAATGCATAATTCATTTTAAAATAATATATTTAGGAAGTGAATAGTTTTTAAAGGATTTTTTAGATGAATAAGAAAAGAACTTTTATCGAAAATTTATGACAAAAAAACCTTTGCACAACTTCCATATTCCGGTAATGGGACTGGCTTACACAATAGACAGCCCGATCCGTGTTGCACAATATGGAATTTCTTCTGTGATCTCTATCATTGATGATGAAATCCTTGAAAAGATGAAAAACTTTTATAACAAAAAGTTTAATCTTGACTATTTCGGAATCTCAACAAAAACAGACGATTACAGGGCAAGAAGAGTTACTGCCTATCTGGATATGGTAGATGATATCGTGAATGAAAAATTTGAATCTTTCAAACAGGAAATCAGCAAAAATACTGAGGCATTAAAAGACTTCATGGCCATACTTCCGAATACTTCGGACCTTAAAACCGGCCTTCAGAATCTTATTAATCAAAAAGATAACTGGAGCACCAATATCAAAAACTTCATAGAATCCAACCTAAAACCGGGAAGTATTGATGTCAATATCATGACGAAAGTGGATAAGGACAATTATCAGAACAACGAACAGCTTCCGGTAATGTATAATGATGCCCATGCTTCACTGCGAGGATTTGCCAAAAGTAAACTGTCATCATCAATGGTTCTTTCTGCTGGAATGAATCCTCGTCTGTACAGCTATATGGAAGAGTTTGAAGACTTTTATCCGGATGAAAACGGAAACATCAAAAAGAAGATTATTCTTAAAGTAAGTGATTTCCGTTCTGCCATGATCCAGGGAAATTTTCTGGCTAAAAAAGGATTATGGGTCTCAGAATACAGAATAGAATCCGGATTGAACTGTGGAGGACATGCTTTTGCAACCGAAGGATTGCTTCTCGGGCCTATAATGGAAGAATTTAAGCAGAAAAAAAATGAACTGATACAATCAGCACATACCTTAATGACAGCTGCTTTGGAACAAAAAGGAAAGCCTATAGTTTCAGAGCCTTTAGAAATGAAAATTACTGTTCAGGGTGGAGTAGGAACTTCCGAAGAACATGAGTTTCTATTGGCCAATTACAATGTAGACAGTGTAGGATGGGGCTCTCCGTTTTTACTGGTGCCAGAAGCTACATCTGTAGACACCGAAACCCGGAATCTGCTTGTAAAAGCAAAAGAACAGGATCTGTATCTGAGTAATATTTCGCCATTGGGAGTTCCTTTCAACACGGTAAAAGGAACCTCTAATGAAACATTGAAGTATGAAAAAGAAGCCAAAGGTAAATATGGAAGTTCATGTCCCAAAAAGCTTTTGGCATTAAGCAAAGAATTCTCTCCGGAGGGAACCTGCACCGCTTCTAAAAAATATCAGGATATAAAACTGAAAGAACTGTATACTGACCGGGAAACCTTAACAGAAAAGGAATTCGATAAAAGAAAGTCTCAAATAACCGATAAAGCATGTCTGTGTGTAGGACTTGTGAATGCGGCATATATGGAGCAAAATCTTGAAATCAAAGGAGAAAAACAAGGTGTTGTGATATGTCCCGGACCCAATATTGCCTTTTTTGATAAAGAAGTTTCACTTTCGGAGATGGTAAAACATATTTATGGAAGTACCAATATTCTTTCCCATACCCAACGCCCGAATATGTTCATCAACGAACTTAAAATGTATGTTGAGTATCTGAAAAAGGAAATTACAGAATCCTCCGCACAGATTACTCATTCCCAAACAAAAAAATGGAATACTTTCAAGAAAAATATACTTGAAGGAATAGAATATTATCATGATCTTTTTAAAGGATCATCATTCTTCAGCAACGGATTATCAACCATCAACCTGCAATTACAGGAGTATAAACTTCAGCTTACCGCTATTGAGGTTCCGCAGGTTGAAAAATAACCGTATTTTTTAATTGATAGATAATAAAAACAGCTTTCAACGCGGAGGCTGTTTTTGTTTTTTTCTGTTCTGTTGAAGTAATACAAAGCTGATAAGCGATAAGATTTATAATACTATTCATAATTTTTAAGAGTTAGAACATTTCGACTTCGCTCAATATTAGATTTTTCAGCATGCGCATGTCTAGTTTTTTGCGGTATAAAATTTTATCGGAGATAAAATCCTGGCGTCTTAAAAACGATCTTTCAAATAAGAATTCTTTGCGTCTTTGCGTGTATCCAACTTCAAATCATTTCATAAAATATGAAAACAAATTTGCTCTTTACTACATATTGTTGGAATATCGCAAAGACGCAAAGGTTTATAAGACTACTACATAATTTTTAGGCGCTATAACATTTCGACTTCGCTCAATATTAGATTTTTCAGCATGCACATGTCTAGTTTTTTGCGGTATAAAATTTTATCGGAGATAAAATCCTTGCGCCTTATAAACGGATGTTACAAATAAAATTCTTTGTGTCTTTGCGTGTATCCAACTTCAAATCATTTCAAAAAACAATAATCAAAAAAACTGTGTAAACATCAGTATTTCCATTCATAATAACTATAACGTGAATGGCTATTTTGAATATTCATCAGGTTTAATATTCCTTACCTTAGAGGTCACTTAGTAAAATTATTTTTATGGAAAAAAGAAAGATCAAGAACACCGATTTAACGATTGCACCTATCAACTTCGGAGGAAATGTTTTTGGATGGACGCTGGATGAAAAACAGTCTTTTGATATACTGGACCGCTTTACAGAAGCAGGATTCAATTTTGTAGATACAGCAGATACTTATTCATGGTGGGTGAACGGAAAAGGAGGACAGTCTGAAGAGATCATAGGAAAGTGGATGAAAAGCCGTTCTAATCGTAATGATATCGTTTTGGCAACCAAAGTAGGTTCTGAAACCAAAGAACATGGCTATGATATCAGCAGAAAACACATCTTACAATCAGTAGATGAGTCGCTGAAAAGACTTCAGACCGATCATATTGATCTCTATTATACTCACTTTGATGATAATATCACTCCGGTAGAAGAAACGCTCTCGGCGTATGATGAGATCATTAAGGCTGGGAAAGTTCGTTATATTGCGGCTTCCAATTTATCACCGGAACGATTAAAAGCATCTTTTGACGCTGCAGAAAAGAATAATCTTCCTAAATATGTTGCATTGCAGCCTCATTATAACCTGATGGAAAGAGAAGGTTTTGAGAGAAACTATGCACCTTTGGCAGAACAATTTGATTTAAGCGTATTTCCTTATTGGTCTCTGGCAGCAGGTTTTCTAACAGGTAAGTACCGTGATGAAGCAGATCTTGCGAAAAGTGCGAGAGGTGAAGGCGTAAGAAAATATTTAAATGATAAAGGACTTGAAGTGTTAAAAGCATTGGATCAGGTAAGTGCAAAACATAATACCACTCAGGGAACGGTTTCTTTAGCATGGCTGTTATCCAATCCTTTGATTACGGCACCCATTGTAAGTGCTACAAGTGCATCACAGCTTGAAACGGTATTCAATGCCCCAAAACTTATTCTGGATCAGGAAGATATTGATCTGTTGAATAAAGCGAGCAACTAATTTTTCAACCTTCATTATAGACTAAAATTAAATCCGTTCAAAAATGAACGGATTTTTTTATTTTGGTAATGTTAACCACCCCGTCAAAAATTCTTTGAATTTTCGCCACCCCTCCAATGGAGGGGAATTTTAGTTCTTCGATTGTGATTATTCAGTTATCAATTAATCAGAATATTCTTTCAAAAGCTGTCTGTAGCTCATCAGTATTGACGATTTTGAAATAAAACCTATAAAATCATTATTCTCAGTCACTACCGGCAGATTCCATACCCCTGTATCATCAAAAGTCTGAAGAATATCCAGAGGTTTATTGTCACGGTGGAGTATAGCTGGCGGCGTTTTCATAATCTGAATAACCAGTTGGGAAGCATCTATTTCTTTATTAAAAAGATAAGGTCTTATATCATCCAGGGTTAGGATTCCCTTTAGCTTTTTATTATCATCTACAACGGCAAAAATATTTTTATCTCCATTTTTTACCATTTCAAAAAGTTCAGTAACAGAAGCATTTTCTTTAATAGTCTGAGAATACTGATCAATAAAATCTTCTGTTCTCAAAGCAAAAAGAAGGTTTTTATCATGTTTATTGGTCAATATCTTTCCTTCATCGGCTAAAGATTTCAGTTCCGGAGAAATTGGGGAAAACCATTTGGCAATAAGGTAAGACATCACCGCAACAATCATCAGAGGAATGAACAAATCATAGCCGAAACTGGATTCAGCAATCAGAAATATCGCAGTAAGAGGTGCATATAATACACCGCTCATTGCTCCGGCCATTCCTACCAGAACGAGATTCGTTACCGGAACATCTGTAAAACCTATGTGCTGGCAAACCAAAGCAAATAAATAGCCTAAAGTTCCTCCCGCAAATAAAGAAGGAGCAAAATTACCTCCGTTACCACCACTGAATATGGTAAAAGAAGTGGCAAATGCTTTTAACAGCAATACCAGAATTAAAAATATAATAATGGTCCATTCTCCGATCTCAAAATACCTGAAAAAACTGTTTTCAATAATAGAATGAGTATTTCCGTTGGTAAATGCTTTCACGGTTTCATATCCTTCTCCGAATAATGGCGGAAAAAGAACACATAGTAATGAAAGTACAGCGCCACCAAACATTGCTTTACGCATCCTGGAAAGCTGAAGTCCTTTTATAAAATGTTCTACTTTTTGAGAAATAATCACAAAATAACGGGCATACAAACCTGTTACAATTCCTAAAATAAGATAATAAGGAACATTTTTATAGTTGAATGGATCTCTTGTATAAAACCTGAAAAGAACATCTTCCTGAAGCAAAATCCTCGACAAAAGACTTCCGCAGACAGCTGCCACCACCAAAGGAATAAAGTCTGTAAAAACCACTCCCGTCAGAAGAATTTCAAAGGCAAACATAATTCCGGCAATCGGTGCATTGAATGCTGATGCAATCCCTGCTGTAGCACCTGCAGCCAGCAATAAAGTACGTTCTTTGTAACTTAATCTGTAGGTCTGTGCATAGTTTGAGCCAATAGCAGCTCCGGTAACGGCTATAGGACTTTCCAATCCGGCCGAACCACCCAATCCAACGGTAACCGCACTCTGTATCACCTGGGAATACATTTTAACTGAAGCTACGATACTGGAATTCTGTGCAATTTCATAGAGAATAGCTCCGATACCTTTACGGTCCTGTCCTTTGAACAATGTAAGAACAATCATTGTGGTAAGAACAATTCCTAAAAAAGGAAAAACAATATAGAATAATATCTGATATTCAAAGTGGACTTTATTGGTAATAAAATTGTGGATGTAGTGTACAAGCGTTTTCAGAATAACTCCCGCAAGACCCGCCGTACAGCCTACCAGAATCCCGGAAAGAACAAGAAACTGATTTCGGCTCAGCCTGTTGTTCAGCCAATGCAGAATAAGCTCATAACTGCGTGCTTTTTCTAATCCGTATTTCTGGAAATCTCTTTTAAATTTAAGGAAGCTCAGGTACTTTTTTTTGTTGTGAATTTTCACCTTGGAAACATTTTTATGCTGCTATGAATAGATACAGCTCCGTAAATTTATGAAATATCTTACAAAAACACCTAAAAACACTTTTTTAGAATTCTAACCTGATCTTTATTTTTGATAAAATTTATCCTGTTTTTTTAGAATTACCCATCAATAATAGTCCTGTTGCTACTGCTCCAATAAGTCCTGCACCTGCCCAGATCAAAGGTTTTGCAGGAATAGAGAACAATGTTTTCCCATCAATTCTCATATCTCCTTTAGAAGGCTCCTGTACATTTCCGCCTGTGTTTTTATCCTGATGTGCTTTTTTCATGACCATCCGCATTCCTGCTGAAGATACATAGCGGATGACTCCCGGAAACATTTCATAGAGATTCTTAAATACCACTGCAGACCAATCAGGGTAGGTAGCTTCTTTTGGGTTTTTGGCAGTCGCTACAATAGAAGCTGCCAGTTTACGGGGGTCAAATGAAGGAGGAGGCGTACTGAGTTTTATTCCTGAGTAATTAGCGGCATGTTCTATTCCTGAAGATTTCTGAAAACCGGGATAAAGGGCACAGATATGAATATCAGGAAAGTCTGAAACTTCTCCCTGTAAGGTTTCCACCATACCTCGGACTCCAAATTTTGAGGCAGTATAGGCTGCTCCGTAAGGTGCAGGCATCCATCCGCCAATGGAAATATTGTTAAGCAGCACTCCTTTTTTCTGTTTCTTAAAGACAGGAAGCACCGCATGGGCTGAATGCATATATCCCAGCAGGTTTGTTTTCACGATCTGATCGCTTACATCAACCGGAATTTCCTCAAATTTACCAAATGCCAGCACTCCGGCATTATTCACCCAGTAATCAATTTTACCACTAAATTCAAGGGCTTCTCTAACGAGATTTTCAACGTCTCCGGCTATAGAAGTATCTGTAGGAACTGCAATCACCGTAGCCCCAAGTTTTCTGCATAGTTCCGCCGTTTCTTTCAAAGCTTCTTCACCTCTTGCTGCCAGAACAAGATCTGCTCCCTGTTCAGCAAAAGCTTCTGCTGTTGCCTTCCCAATACCACTTGAAGCACCGGTAATGACCACTGTTTCTCCGAAAAAAGGAGGTCTTCTTTGATTTTTCATAATAATAGAGATTTAAGTGTTGGTATTTTTTATATTATTCGTTTTCTGTATTTCTTTTTGGAAAGAGAATAAGCCTGATAGATGGATTGTTGGTAATAAACAGACGAAACCAGTCCATGGCCATCTGAATTTTATTTTTGAATCCTACCAAAGGAATAATATGAATGAAAAGCCAGGTGAGCCAGGCTATGAATCCATTAAAAGAATGCTTTGGAAGGTCTACCACAGCATTATATTTTGAAATAATAGCCATGCTGCCTTTATCATTGTACCGGAATTGCTCCAAGACTTTTCCGTCTTCTATACGTTTAAAATTGGCAGCGAGATTTTTACCCTGCTGAATGGCAACCTGAGCGAGCTGAGGATGACCTTTCGGGAATTTTTCTTCAGCCAGCATCAAAGAAAGGTCTCCCAACGCATAGATATTGGCGGTTCCTTCTACCTTGTTATAGGCATCCACGAAAACTCTTCTTCCTTTTCCAATGCTTTCTTCCGGTAAACCCGGAATTTCTTTTCCGATAACTCCGGAAGTCCAGATCAGGGTTTCTGTTTCAATAGATGTTCCGTCGCTTAGAATAACTTTATGATCAGTATAATCTTTTACGGAAACATTCAGCAGAATTTTAACGCCTAATTCTTTCAGTTTTTCATACGCTGTTTGCTGAGCCAGCCGACTCATTGGTGAAAGTAAGGTGGGCAAGGCATCAATCAGATAAAGATTAGAAAGCCCCAGTTTTATTTCAGGATATTCTTTCTGAGCAATATATTGTCCCATTTCAGCCAGCATCCCTGCCAGTTCTACTCCTGTGGGACCACCTCCGGCAATAACGATATTCTGAAGTTTTTCAGCTTCTTTGATCTCTTTATTCCGCGCTGCCTCTTCCAGGGTCAGTAGGATATGATTTCTGAGATAGAGTGCTTCTTCAATATTTTTCATGGGCAGAGCGCATTTCTTTACATTTTCCATTCCAAAGAAATTAGATTCTGTTCCTAATGCCAATACCAGATAATCATAGCTCAGGTTTCCGGTATCAGTCTCTATTGTTTTACTTTCAGGATTTACTTTCAGCAGACTGCCCATATGAAATTTCACATGTTTGTCGTTTGAAAAGAGTTTTCTGAAAGGGTAGCTGATATTGGAAGCTTCTATAAAGGAAGTAGCAACCTGATAGATGAGTGGCGGGAAAAAATGATAATTGTTCTTATCAACCAGGGTTATTTTGAACCTTCTGTCATTTTTGAGAGATTTGATAAGATTGATGCCCGCAAATCCTCCTCCTACGATTAGAATATGCTTTTTCATAATAAGTTATTATTGAAATGGTGTACTGAAAGTGATTCAATAACAGGACCAAAGGAGCTTCAAAATAAATATTTAACATAATGTTTAAAACAATAAACCTACCTGGTTTTAATGAGAAACAAGGGTTTCAGGATTTGCTGTCTATGTTTCTTTTTAACGTTTCGCACGATGTTTGCAGCCTGTTTAAGATCCAACACCATAAATATATTCATATGAAAACAGAAATTTTAACTGAAAAGCACCGCCTGGGAATAGGTGGAGTAGCTATAGGAACGGCTTTTGAAAATATTACAGATGAACAGGCTCATGAGATACTGCAAACAGCCTGGGATACCGGAATCCGATATTATGATACGTCTCCGTGGTATGGACTGACCAAGAGTGAGCGGAGATTTGGAAGTTTTCTTAAGAAGAAAGACAGAAATGACTTTATTTTTTCAACCAAAGCAGGAAGGCTTTTCCATGAGGTTCCTGAATCTGAAGTTCCGCCTACCATGTGGAAGAATCCCCTTCACTATGACTTCTATCATGATTATACAGCTGATGCTGTGCAAAGATCTATTGAAGACAGCCTGGAAAGAACCGGACTGAGCCATATTGATATCGTTTATATTCATGATCTCTCTGAAGATCAGGTAGGAGACCGTTATCCCTATTTTCTGAAACAGGCAAGAGAAGGGGCCTTTAAGATTCTTTCAAAGCTTAGGGAACAGGGAATTATCAAAGCATGGGGAATGGGCGTGAATAAGATAGAACCTATTTTAGATTGTATTGACTCTGCCGATCCGGATATCTGTCTTTCTGCAACGCAGTACTCTATTCTGGAACATGAAGATGCAGTAGACCGGCTGCTTCCCGTTGTGAGAAAAGCAGGTGTAAAACTTGTTTCGGGAGCAGGATATAATTCAGGTTATCTGGCGGGAAGGGAACGTTATAATTATAAAGATGTTATTCCAAAAGGAATGCATGAGAAAAGAGCCCGTATGACTTCTATTGCAGAAAAATATAATATAAGTATTATTGATGCTGCACTTCATTTTGTATTGGCTTCGGATGAGTTTGCTTCTATTATTCCGGGAGCGAGCCGGCCTGAACAGGTAAAAGATAATGTGAAAGCGCTCAATACCATTATTCCTAGCGAATTCTGGACAGAATTAAAAAATGAAGGCCTGATTTATGAGAAGGCACAAGTTCCGGGAGGAAAATAAATAGTTTGTATCTTTTATGTTTATTCGTTTAAATTCAAAATTTCTTCAAAATTTAATGATAGTTTTATGGCATGAAAATCCTAATCGTTGAAGACGAAGCAGCACTTACCCAAAGTATTTCCGAATATCTATCCGGAGAAAATTATCTCTGTGAAGCGGTCAGTACATTCAGTGAAGCGATGAACAAAATAGAGATATTTGATTATGACTGTATTTTACTGGACATTATGCTGCCGGATGGAAATGGTCTGAAAATACTTGAAGAAATAAAAAAGCAACAGAAGCAGGACGGAGTTATTATCATTTCTGCCAAAAATGCGCTGGATGATAAAATTGAAGGTTTGAAACTGGGTGCAGATGATTATCTTACCAAACCTTTTCATCTCTCCGAACTTATGGCAAGGGTATATTCTATTATCCGGAGGAAGCAGTTCAGCAGTTCTAACGTGGTAAAACAAAATGAACTTCAAATTGATTTGCTGGCTAAAACAGTTGCTGTAAATGATAAAACCATTTCATTAACAAAAAAAGAATTTGATCTCTTAATTTATTTTATCGGCAATAAAAATAAAGTTATCTCCAAAAGTACTCTGGCAGAACATCTTTCCGGAGACCTTGCGGATATGCTCGATAATCATGATTTTGTATATGCTCACGTAAAAAACCTTAAGAAAAAACTGTATGATGCCGGATGCAGACATTATCTGAAAACGGTGTATGGAACGGGGTATAAGTGGGAAAACTAGAATAATTATGAATGATGAATTATAAATTATGAGTGAAAAGAAAAATGTACTGAAAGATAAAAGTTTTAGCTTTGCAATTAGGGTTGTTAATCTTTTTAAATATCTTTCTACTTCTAAGAATGAATATGTTCTGAGTAAACAGTTATTAAGAAGTGGAACAGCGGTAGGAGCTTTGATAAGAGAGTCACAGAATGCAGAAAGTAAAGCAGACTTTATTCATAAACTCGCTATTGCTCAAAAAGAATGTGATGAATCTATTTATTGGATTGAACTTTTATATCATACTGAATATTTATCATCTACTGAATTTGAAAGCATAAGTAATGAAGCCATAGAAATATTAAAAATAATCCGAAGCATCATCATTACATCAAAAAACAAATAGTCTTCCGTAAAAAACAATTCATAATTTATAATTCATAATTCATCATTATCTTGAAGCCTCTACTAACAAAAACTACAAAACCCTTTCTCATCTACGTGCTTATTGTACTGATGATAAGTATTCCTGTGTATTATTTTGTGGTAGACACCATCTGGAAAAGTGAACTGGATGAGCATAATCAGATTATTGTAGAGAAAACGGCGTATGAATTTAACCAGTTAAAGCTGTCTGAAGAAGAATTGGACAAAAGTCTTGTGTTATGGAATCACATCCAGCCTGAGACGAATATTGAGAAAATCTCAACTCAACAAATAAAACGGGATACGGTTTATACTTATGAAAAACATCTGCCCTTTATTTCGGAACAAAAAAAGGAACGTTACAGATGCCTGAAAAAGGTCATTTATCTGCAAAAAAAACCTTATTTGTTTACAATACAGACTAATATTGAAGAATCACACGAGACGATAGCAGTGATCGCAATGATTACCATTTTTTTCTTTGTAATCATTGTTTTAGGGCTTTTATACCTGAACAGAAAGCTTTCTTCATCTATCTGGAAACCATTCAGAGGTACATTGGATCAACTGAGAACGTTCAATCTTAACAGCCAGAATACCATACAATTTCCGGCTTCGGACACTACAGAATTTGAAGAACTTAATCAGTCTCTTTATAAACTGATAGAACGCAATATTTCTACTTATAAAACCCAGAAAGAATTTACAGAAAATGCTTCCCATGAGCTGCAGACTCCGTTAGCTATCATTAAGAATAAACTTGATCTTTTGCTTCAGGATCAGAATCTTACTGAAAAGCAATACAGAATCGCGGAAGATATGAACAAGGCTCTTACAAGAAGCTCCCGCATCAATAAAAACCTCTTGCTGCTTGCTAAAATTGAGAATAACCAGTTTGATGGTTCGGAGATTGTTTTGTTTGACCATTTACTTCAACAAAGTATTGATACGCTTGGAGAACATTTTGAGCAAAAAAACATTTCCGTTCAGGAAGAGATCTCAGGTAGTGTAAAGGTGAATGGAAACAGCATTCTTACAGAAATACTGATCAACAATCTCATCATTAATGCAATTCGTCATACTTCTCCCGGAGGCTTTATTTCTATACGGCTTACAAATTCTTCTTTTGAAGTTTCCAACTCAGGAGCTGAAAAGCTGAATACGGATTTTCTGTTCAAAAGGTTTTCAAAACTATCTACAGATAACAGCGGCAGCGGATTGGGACTTTCTATCATCCAGGAAATCTGCAGGTTCCATCATTGGGCGATCAGTTATCGGTTTGAAAACCATCGTCATATCTTCACTGTTAAATTATAGTTAAAAAATTTCACGGCTCCGGCAATTCAAAATTTCTTCTAAATCACATTGCACCTTTGTATAAATAATACTGAGGCAGATATTTATTTGCAAATGACTGGAAAAATAAGCCTTTCATTCAAAGGAACTATCTGGTTTTCCGAATCAATGTCCTTTGTGGCAAAAAAACAAAACAAAATGAGAACAGCAAACAAAGTAGCAGCCGTTACACTCCTTTTCTGGCTTATGAAAATTGTAGCCACTACATTGGGGGAAACCTTGGGTGATTTTATTTCTATGACTCTTAATCTGGGATATGTTGTAGGAATTTTGGTTACACTCGCATTTTTCATCCTCATATTATCAGTACAGCTTCGGGTAAAAAAATATATTCCGGCAGTTTACTGGATCGTGATTATCGTAACAACAACTTTGGGAACAGAAATCTCAGATTTTATCGACCGCACTTTAAAAACAGGATATCTGATAGGAAGTCTGATTTTGTTTTTGGGTCTTTTAACCTCCTTATTCTTATGGTACAGAAAATATAAAAACCTCGAGGTTTATCCGATTTTTGAAAGAAATAAAGAATTCTATTACTGGACGGCAATTTTATTTTCCAATAGTCTGGGGACAGCTTTTGGGGATTTCCTGAGTGATAATTTAGGACTCGGATATATGACTGGAGCTATGATTACAGGGCTTATCATATTAGTAGTTGTGGCACTTCATTACTTTACGAAAATCAATCATGTTGTTCTGTTCTGGATTGCTTTTGTTTTTACCAGACCATTTGGTGCTACATTCGGCGATCTTTTGACAAAGCCTTTAGCTAAAGGAGGGCTGGATCTTGGAACACTGAATGCTTCCCTGATATCTCTTGCTCTGATGGTTTTGATGATTGTCATTTCACAAAGAAAACACAGCCGGGAATTACCTCTTCAAAACGAATAATTAATATTTCTCCTTATAACAAACTTTTTAAAGAAAATAAAGACTAGCAGAATGAATAAAACAGCCTTGTTATTTTTCCCGACCTGTATGGTAATCTCTTCTCTTGTTTCGGCGCAGACAGCTTCTGTGACGGCATCCGGAAGAATCATCAATAAAGATAAAACAGCAATACCTTACGCCCATATTATTTTAAAAAAAGAAAAAGACAGCACTTTTACAGCCGGAACCATTACCAATGAAGAAGGACGATTTTCTATTACAGGCATAAAACCGGATCATTATCTTCTGGAAGCCTCCATCACCGGATATAATACTTCCACACAGCCTGTTTTCATAGGAAGTCTTTCAGAGTTTCTGGAAATCCCTGCTATTGAACTGGCTCAGAAACAGGAAAATGAAACCAAGATAGAAGCCATCACCATTACAGCAGCTAAAAAGAATGAGATAGACAGCCGGCTTGATAAAAAAACGTATTCTGTAGCAGACAACATCAGCCAAAGCGGCGGATCGGTATTACAAAGCATGCAGAACCTTCCCGGAATCACTGTACAGGACGGTAAAGTACAGCTGAGAGGAAATGATAAAGTAACGGTACTTATTGACGGTAAACAGACCGCTCTCACCGGGTTTGGAAGCCAGACAGGGTTGGATAATATTCCGGCTTCTGCTATTGATAAAATAGAAATCATTAACAATCCTTCATCAAAATATGATGCAAATGGAAATGCAGGAATCATCAATATTATCATGAAAAAGAACAAACAGAACGGATGGAACGGAAAAGCAGGATTTACAACAGGTTTAGGTTCTCTTTGGGTAAGAAAAGAAAATCTTCCCACAATAAGACAGCAGTACACCCTAACGCCTAAAATAAACCCATCACTTTCTGTTAATTACAGAAAAAACAAAGTAAATATTTTTTTACAGGCTGATAATTTATATACCGAAACACTTAATAAAAATGAATTTGTAACCCGTACTTATGATAATGGAACTATTATTAATTCTCAGCTGAAAAGAAACAGAAATACAAATTTTTTCACCACTAAAGCAGGGATAGACTGGACTATTGATCCGCAAAATACATTAACTATTTCAGGAATGTATGGAAGTGAAAAGATTATTGACAGGGGAGATCAGCCGTTTTTCAATGGAGATATGCCTCAACGTCTGCGCCTGTGGCAGTTTTTGGAAGATGAACTGAAAACAACTGTGATGGGAACTGCTTCTTATCAGCATAAATTCAAAGATGCAGGGCATGTTTTGAATGTAGGATTCAATTATACTTTCCATAGAGAAGATGAAAAGTATTTCTATGATAATTATCTTCCTTCTTCCACAGGAACGGATGCCTTCAAGCTGCTATCTGATGAACAGGTGTATGATTTCAACGTAGATTATGTAAAACCTCTGAAATATGGCCGGATAGAAACCGGAATTAAACTGAGAAACAGAAGCATCCCTACCAATATGAATTTTATTCCCGGTGCCAATTCTGTGCTGGATGCTTCTGCGGGAGGAAAAGCCGATTATAAAGAGTTTATTCCTGCGTTGTACGGAAATTATGTTTTTGAAAATGAAAAATGGGAAGCAGAACTGGGATTAAGGCTGGAATATGTAAAAATTCAATACGATGTAAATCCTAACCACCCAACTTATAAAAGTGACGGATACAATTATACCCAGCCATTTCCGAATTTCAGACTCGCTTATAAGCTTGATGACCGCAATAAGTTTTCTGTATTTTATAATAGAAGGGTAGACCGTCCTAATGAAGTGGACATCCGTATTTTTCCAAAGTACGATGATGCAGAAATCATTAAGGTAGGAAATCCTGCACTGCACCCTCAGTTTACGAATTCCATTGAATTGGGATATAAACACAATTGGGATAACGGATATTTATATTCTGCATTATACCACCGTTTTGCTGCCGGAACCATCACAAGAATTTCAAGTATTGTTCCGAACAGCACTCTTATTTATGCCATATTCCAGAATGCCGGAAAAAGCTATAATACAGGAATTGAAACGATATGGAATCAAAAGATATCGGATGTATATTCCTTTAATGTCAACGGGAATTTATACCGTAATCAGATCAATGCATTTACTGTAGAAAATCTGTATCCTCAACCTAATACTTTCTCGGCAGACCTGCAGACGGCCATCTCAGGGAATGTCAAGATGAATAACATTTTTCATTTTTCAAAAGGTCTGGACATGCAGTTTACAATCGTTTATCTGGCTCCGGATATTATTCCGCAGGGAAGAATAAAATCAAGGTTTTCTATGGATGCAGGAGTGAAAAAATCCATTCAGAAAGGGAAGGGTGAACTGTTTTTAAATGCTTCGGATTTACTCAATACAATGGTAATCAAAAAATCTATTCAGGGCAGCGGATTTGCTTATACCAGCAATGATTATTATGAAACCCAGGTGATCCGGCTTGGGTACAGTTATAAATTTTGATACGGAATTGAATAATTATAAATGTGATTTAGGATGAAAAGGCACTTTCAAAAAACACTGGTATATATCTTGGTTTTGAGTTCAGCTTTAAGTACAGTCAATGCTCAGAATACAAATGACACGATTGAAGTTCAGAAACCTGTATCAGACAGTATGAGCAGTACAGAAATTCAAAAAAACAAACTGAATTATAAAAGCCTGATTATTCCTACAGCATTCATTGCCTATGGAGTAGCGGGCCTGACAATGAATAATCTGAAACAGCTTAACCTCTCTACAAAAGTTGAAATCAATGAACACCAGCCCACACAAATAAAACTGGATAATTATACCCAGTATGCTCCTGCTGTCATTGTATATGGACTGAATGCAGCTGGGATAAAAGGGAAACACAACCTTAGAGACCGTACTATCATTTATGCTTCTTCACAATTGATTGCGGCAGCCTTTACAATGCCTTTAAAATATCTTGTAAAAGAAGAAAGGCCGGACAGATCAAATACCTTGTCTTTTCCATCAGGACATGCAGCCACAGCATTTTCTTCAGCACAATTTATGTTCAGGGAATATAAAGACACTAATTTCTGGCTGAGCATTTCAGGATATCCATTTGCTATTTTCACTGGGGTCTACAGAATGCTGAATGATAAACACTGGCTGGGAGATGTTGTGGCAGGAGCCGGATTCGGAATTCTTTCTACCGAACTGGCGTACTGGCTGTTTCCAAAAATTGATAATTTATTACGTGGAAAAAATAAAGTTAAAAACACACTTTCTTCCACAATGGTAATGCCATTTTATCAGAATAAAATTGTAGGAATGGGATTGGTAAAAACCTTTTAACATAAAAGCACGATTCAGTATTGAATGGTGCTTTTATTATACCACTTTTGCCTTACGAATTATTTTTGCCAACAGGTTCGGAAAGAATCTCTTCAGATAAACCGCCATTACTTCTTTGCCACCTATGGCTTTTTGTTTTTTCTGTTTTTCAATGGCACAGAGCATTTTTTTTGCGAAAATATCTACAGGCATTCCATTTTTTGTGGCATCATCCATGGTACCTTGTGTTGAACCATCTCCGGTAACAGCATTAATGGAAATATCGGTCTGTATAAACCCCGGACAAATAATCGTAACTCTAATATTCTGATTGAATAATTCCGCCCGTAAAGCATCAAAAAAACCATGTAAAGCGTGTTTTGCTCCGGCATAACCACTTCGCATAGGAGCTCCGAATATTCCCATAAGGCTGGATACAACAGCAATTTGTCCTCCTTTATTTCTGATCATGTAAGGTACGGTTGCTTTAGTCAAGGCTACCGTTCCGATATAATCAATATCGATCAGTTGTTTATCCACTTCAATGTCTGTTTCCATGGCTAAAGACCGTTGAGATAATCCGGCATTATTGATCAGAATATCAATTTTTCCAAACTGTTCTGATGCTTTTGCTGCAATCGCAGGCATTTCTTTATAATTCTTCAGGTCTAAAGGAATCACGGCATACCGATCTGTATTCAATCCGGCTTTTTCAGCCACCGCATGCAGCTGTTCTTCTTTTCTGGATGAAAGGATAATTTTTGCATGGCTGTTCTTCGCCAGATTTGTTACCAAAGCTTCCCCAATACCTGATGATGCACCGGTAATCCAAATGACCTTATGATCAAAATAACTGCTCATACTTTACTATTATTTAATTTTTAAGTCCAGCAATATATTTTCCGGCTTTCATTCCTGAAAAAATACAGCCTCCCAAAAATGTACCTTCCAACGCTCTGTAACCATGCATTCCGCCACCTCCAAAACCAGCCACTTCTCCGACAGCATACAATCCCTCAATAATGCTGTCGTCATCTTTTAAAACCTGGCCATTCAGATTGGTTTTTATGCCTCCTAATGTTTTACGGGTTAAAATATTGAGCCGTACAGCAATTAATGGTCCGTTTTCAGGAGCTAAAATCTTATGGGGAGCAGCTACACGCCCCAATTTATCCCCTAAATAATTTCGGGTATTCCGGAGGTAATTGACCTGTGTATCTTTTGAAAATTTATTGTCTAATTCTCTGTCACGGGCTTCGATCTGAGATTTTATTTTATCATAATTCAAAAGTCTGTTTCCTGCCAATTCGTTCATCCTGTTGACTAAATCTTCCAGATTATCTGATACAATAAAGTCTTTTCCATGTTCTTTAAAAGCTTCTACCGGTCCGGGAGCCTTTTTACCGAAAATCCTTTTCAGAAAAAGAACATAATCTTTGTTCGTGATATCCGGATTCTGTTCTGAACCCGAAAGGGCAAATTCTTTTTTAATAATTTTCTGAGTGAGGATAAACCATGAGTAAGAAAAACCTGTTTCCTGTATATACTGTAAAGTTCCCAATGTATCAAATCCCGGAAGAAAAGGAGCGGGGAGACGTTTTCCTTTTGCATCAAACCATAAAGAAGAAGGTCCGGGCAATATACGGATCCCGTGGTTAGGCCAGATCGGATTCCAGTTTTGCAATCCTTCTGTGTAATGCCACATTCTGTCACGGTTGATAATATGAGCTCCTGTATTTTCTGCAATGCCAATCATTTTGCCATCTACATAGGCAGGAACGCCGCAAACCATATTTTCAGGTGCTTTACCAAGTCTTTCCGGCCAGTTTTTCCTTACCAGCTCATGATTGGCACCAATTCCTCCGGAAGCTATAATGATATTCGGAGCGGCATATTCAAATGTTGAAATAACAGTTCTGTTAGTCTCTGCACCTCTCTCCTGAGTATCGTTTTCCAGAATATCTCCTTTGAGCCCCTTCATTTTTCCATTTTCCACCAGTAATTCTGTCACTCTGTGCCTGAATTTCATCTGCAGCAAGCCTTTTTCCTGAGCCTTGTAAGCTTTTTCTACGAAAGGTTTTACGACTCCTGTTCCGGTTCCCCAACTTACATGAAAGCGAGGCACTGAATTTCCATGCCCTGTTGCTGAACCATCACCGCGTTCTGCCCAGCCTACCATAAACATCAGCTTGATGCCTAATTTAGAAATGTATTCATACTTTTCACCTGCAGCAAATTTCAGATAAGCTTCAGCCCATTGGCGAGGCCAATAATCTTCCGGACGATCGAAACCTGCTGTTCCTTTCCAATCCTGAAGTGCCAGTTCATAAGAATCTTTGATCCCCATTTTCCTTTGCTGTGGCGAATTAATAAGAAACAGACCTCCGAAAGACCAGAATGCCTGTCCTCCTATATTCTGTTCAGTTTCCTGATCCAAAAGCAGTACTTTTTTTCCGGCATTGGTGATTTCCATGGCAGCAGTGAGCCCTGCCAGTCCGCTTCCTATGATGATGGCATCAGGCTGGAATGTTTCTTCCATTTTCTAGGTATTTTTATTGAATGATACTTACTATAAATGTATTAAATATTTAAAATTAAAAAAATATAGCTGACAAAATATTAATACTTTTATTGTTTATAAGGAATAAAGAAATGAAAGAAATGAAAGAAAATCATAAATATCAGGCATTTACTGTTTTAAAAGACGGAACACGCCAGCCTATTGAAGCAGAATCAATTATTATCCAGCTGGAAGAGGAGGAAATTGAAATTCCATTAGCACCACATCCTGTTTTTCAGGGAAAATTGACTCTCGTTACGGGATCAGCCATTCAGGGCAGAGAGAGTGAAAGAGAACGGGGAACACAGTTTATCATAGAACCTGGCGCCTCTAATGTAATTCATATCACTCCAAAAAAGATATGATCTCTTCAAAATATGCTGTAAGCACTGATTTTCCTGTAATCCTCTATAAAACATTTCTATCTTTGTGAAAAATAGAAGTATGAAGTATTTGTTTATCATTGCCTGCTTTGTCTGTTCCATTTTCAGTCAGGCACAGCAAAAACAGGATCCATGGAAAGACAGCCAGCTGATGGACCCGGCGTTACTGGCTTCCCGAATCGAAAAGCATAAAACAAAAGATCTGGTGATCATTTCAGTTGGTCCTGAGGCCATCATCAAAGGTTCCGTAGATATAGGACCAACGCATGAGCCTGAAAACCTGGAAAAACTTAGAAATTATCTTAAGGATGTTCCTAAAAACAGAGAAATTGTAATCTACTGTGGATGCTGTCCTTTTGTAAAATGTCCTAATATACGTCCTGCTTTTGCATTACTGATGGAAATGGGCTTTAAAAACGCGAAGCTTTTAAATCTTCCGAAAAACATCAAAACAGACTGGCTGGATAAAAACTATCCTACAAATGACTAATATGAAGACCGGTTTAACCCTGTTACTTTTAATAATTTTCTCAGGATCTATTGCTGCCCAAAGTACAATAGAAGTAGGGAAGAAAGCTCCTGAAATTACAATGACCAAGGCAGACGGAACTTCATTTGCCCTTTCAACATTAAAAGGAAAGGTAGTTCTGATTGATTTCTGGGCAACCTGGTGTGCTCCCTGTGTAGAGGAACAGCCTGAGCTGAAAACATTGTACGAGACTTATTCTGAACAGGTAAAAAACAATACGTTTGAAATTCTGGGAGTATCTTTGGATAAAAATAAAGAAAGCTGGCAGAAAGCAATTGACAGATTTACGATCAAATGGATACAGATCAGTGATTTAAAATTCTGGAAAAGCCCTGTGGCAAAGTTGTATGAAGTTGATGAACTTCCTTTTAATGTCATCATTGACGGACAGGGAACTATTTTAGCTAAAAATCTTCACGGTAAGGAGCTGGAGGAGTTTTTAAAGAAAACTTTAAGTCAGAATTAAGAATATAAGATCTTGCAGATATTGAAAGAGTGGTACATAAATTACCGCTCTTTATTTTTATATACGCTACAAAGCAATTGATATACAGTGTACAACAATATTTTCTTTCGTTTTATAGCTTTGATGAATGAAAAAAAGTGTCTTTCTTCGCCTGGGACTTTCTGTGATATTGCTGATGCATAGTGTGATTTCCATTTTTAGTGGAGACGTTAATAATTTTGGGCATTTTTATCTGGATAATATAGGATTCAGCCCTATAGGAATTTATATGGCATGGGTCATAAAACTCACTCATCTTTTCTCAGTGCCGTTACTTTGGCTTGACCGATATATAAAACCGGTGGCAATTGCTAATATTTTCATTTTTGTTTGTGGAATCTATTTCGTGCATTGGCAAAATGGCTGGTTTGTAGTGGGAGACGGAACCAATGGAATCGAGTTCAATGTCTTACTGATTTTCAGTTTTCTGAGTCTCATGTATCCTGAAATTTATTTGAAAAAGCAGAACCGTTTTCTCCATGAAAAGGATATGTAAGTGTTCTGAAAATCCGCAGTTTTTTATCTTTAATAACAATTCAAAACTGTAGTTTGTAGATCGTTATCTTAATTTGATCGACATATATTTCTATATTTGATTGAACAAACGGTACTTTGTACTTCTAAAATCATGATCAACCTGAAACCATACAAAAGATCTAAATGGCAGATTCATTTGCTTTTTTGGATATTGTATTATATCCTGGAAGTTTACCTTGACTTTTATTGGTCCAGATATCAGTTTCCGGATTTCAACTGGCAGATAAGACTTCAGAATACACTGATCCTTGAGCTAGGTTATCTTTTGATTAAAATACCGCTTGCCTACGCTTTACTGTATGTATTTGAAAAGACTCCTGTTAAAATAATTTTCAAATATCTTCTCTATATTTTTATCATCATAACGGCTGTTTTAGGGCATCGTTTTTTAACCCATTATATTATTTATCCTTATGTTTATAACGTTACAGAGACTCTGGACGGAAAATATCCCTCGGGGTTTATCAATGGTTATGTGGCATTCAATTCTTTTATGGACCTTATTTTTATGGTAGGTCTGATTTTCGGGGTTGAAATTACCCGGCAGAAAAATCTTCTGAAAGAACAGATCTCCCAGTTAAAGTCTGAAAAGCTGGATCAGGAACTCACTATGCTGAAGGCACAGATTAATCCACATTTTCTGTTCAACACCCTCAATAATATCTATGGAATGGCTATGAAAAAAGCTGATGAAACGCCGGATATCATTCTTCAGCTTTCCAAAATAATGCGGTATAATATCTATGAAGCAGCAGAAAAGAGCATTTCTATAGCCAAAGACATTGAAAATATCAAAGATTTCATACAGATCCAGAAAATCCGGCATCGCCATCTTACCATAAATTTTACGGAAAATATTGATCAGCCTTCTCAGGAAATTTCACCGCTGATCCTGATACAGTTTGTTGAAAACGCCTTCAAACATGGAGTTTCTGAAAGTTTAAGAGAAACATTTATAACCATCGATATCCGGTTGAAAAACGGAATTTTAACTTATTTCATAGAAAATTCCAAAGAAAAAAGCCCTAATACGCAATCCACAAAAATAGGTCAGAAAAATATCCGCAGACAGCTTGAACTGTTATATCCTCAACACAAACTTTCTGTGGAAGATCAAAGCGACCGCTATATTGTAACATTAACCATAGATTTCCATGATACACCCAACCTCTAAAAAATATAACTGCATTATTGTAGAAGATGAACCCATTGCAGCAGAAATCCTGGAAAGCTTTATCTCCAGAGATCAGGAACTGAATCTGGTAGGAAAATGTGCTGATGCCCTATATGCCAGCAGTCTTTTAAGCATTCATGAGGTGGATCTGATGTTTCTGGATCTCCATCTTCCTGTAGTAAAAGGCTTTGACTTTCTGAGAAAAATAAAAAATCCTCCCTTCGTTATTGTTACCACTGCTTATCATCAGTATGCTGTAGAAGGCTACGAATTAGATATTGTAGATTATCTGATGAAACCTATTCCATATGAGCGTTTTCAGACTGCGATCGGGAAGTTCAAATATTTAATGGAAGCGGAGGATGCTTTACTGGAAGTATCTGAACGTGATTATATCTTCATCAACAGCGGGAAAAAGCAGATTAAAATCATTTTGCAGGATATTTTCTATATCGAGAGCTTAAGAGAATATATTCACATTCATACGAAAACGGAAACTTTCACTTTTAAAATGCCTATCAGTAAAATAGAAGAGATTTTAAATCCTAAAATGTTTACCCGCATTCATAAATCGTACATCATTTCAAAGGATAAAATAGAAGTTAAGTCAGCCAATATTATCCAGATTAACGGAAAAAAAATTCCGGTGGGAAGGACGTATAAGCCGTTGTTGGAGCTTTAAGAGGGAAGTGTTTAAACCACCCCGTCAAAAATTTTAAAATTTTTGCCACCCCTCCGAGAGAGGGGAATTTTAAGTCGTTCAATTCAAAATTCAGGAAAACAGACAGTTTTGTAGTTTCTGTTTCACAGGTTATAATTTTAGTAGATTTTATCGCGTTGTTGATATATATCTTGCACTAAATTCTTCATAATTTATCCAAATTTACCTGACAAAAGAATTTCTATTCCTGATTAAAAAAAGTCCGGAATGAAAGTAGAAATCACCGGAATTATAGAAGACCAAATGAGATAAATGTGGTTAGTTTATTATGCTAATGTTGAATGATGATTGGCTTAATGATTAAGAATAATCTTAAGCCAATTTCTTTTTCAGGAGGAATATTTTATTTTAAAATATTTTGAGTCCAACTATTCCTACAACAATCAGTAATGCAGCAATCAATCGTAAAATACTTGCTGAGTCCTGAAAAAACAGAATTCCCACTAATAAAGTTCCTACGGCACCAATTCCGGTCCAGACTGCATAGGCTGTTCCAATGGGGATGCTTTTCTGAGCGTACCAGAGAAATCCACCGCTAACGGACATACATATGATCGAAAATATGATCCAGCTCCATTTATTATTTTCCGGTTGTTGAGATAATTTAAGTCCCAAAGGCCATCCAATTTCAAAAATTCCTGCGATAATTAATGCAATCCAGTTCATACTACTTATTTTTAATGATGTTGCTTTTATTGAAAATTTCATTAAAAAATGAGTTCTTTACAATAAAAGGCTCCATCTCAATTACTACTGCAAAATTACCATTATGCATTCATATTCAATACAATAAACTGTGTGACACTGCAAAAAACAGAGATAGAACGTATGATACGGACTGTGAACCGTTCAATATTCCATAATAGAATGTAAGTCTGAATATATCCCTAATATTGATATCTTTATACCATGGAAAAGAGTGAACGGAAATATCTTTTTTCTTCAGATCTATTCATTTCAATTATGCTAACAGATATCATTACAGCTCATCTTAACGTTCTTTTTTGTGGAATCAATCCCGGGTTAAAATCATCGGATGACGGCCATCATTTTTCGGGAAAGAGTAACCGTTTCTGGAAAGTCCTTCATCAGTCGGGATTTACTTCTTATCAAATTGAGGCAGTGAATGATACTTCTATTCTGGATTTCGGGCTGGGACTCACAACTGCTGTCGCAAGGGCAACTTCCCGCGCTGATGAACTTTCAAAAGAAGAGTTTGACGATGCTTTGGATGCATTTAAAACAAAAATAACAGAATATCAGCCTCAATATGTGGCTTTTCTCGGTAAAGCTGCTTACAAAGCTTTCTCTAAAAAGAAAGAAATTCTATGGGGACTGCAGGCAGAAGATTTCTGTGGAACAAAAGTCTGGGTTTTACCCAATACCAGCGGTTTGAACCGGGGATTTTCTCTTGATCAGCTGGTTGCTTATTATAAAGAGTTTTATCATACAATTCACGAATCGTAATTATTATACTGTATTAGGTTTACTCACATATTTATTTCCTTTCACAAAGAACCGCCAGGGTAAAAGGGCATCTTCCTGTGCATATGCAACGCCTATACGGGGAGCTTTTATAATATCATCAGAAGGATATTGAATTCCATGATCTTCAATCCAAATTTCATTTCCATCCAGATCTTTTTTATTAAAAGATTTATCAATACCTAAAGCTTTGGCTGCGGACCCGGGGCCGGAAGAAATAGCCGCCTTATCTGCGGACATATTCCGTCTGAGTTCCATAATGTCTTTTCCTATCAGCGGCTCAACAGCTCTGATTAAAACAGCATGAGGTTCGTCTTTTACAGAAGTTACAACGTTAAACAAATGATGAATTCCGTAACATAGATAAACATAGGAAACACCACCATGACTGTACAACGTTTCCGTGCGGTTTGTCCGCCTGCCGCCATAAGCATGGGAAGCTTTATCCAGTACTCCGAAATAAGCTTCTGTTTCTACAATAATTCCGGCTGTTACTTCACCATTAATATCTGTAAAAAGAACTTTCCCCAGAAGATTCTGAGCAAGAAAAAGAACGTCTTGGTTGGAATAATAGGAGAGTGGCAGTTTCAAATGAATGGTTTTATGTATTTAATAAGTTAAAAGTAAGGATATAAAAACAATTTTCATAGAGTTAAACAGATAGTCACTACATTTGAACATGAGTTAATGACACTCACTCATCCCAAAAGCAAAATTATGATGAAATTTTTCAACCTGACGCTGTTTATGGTTACTTTTTGTCTGACAGCATTGTCATTCAGTATTCCTTATCAGCAATCTTACCAAAAAATGATTGTCGGGAAGTGGCAGCCTGTACTCTCAGAAAGTGAAGGTATTGACGCTAATGGAAACCGAACGGTAAAAAATTATAAATTAAACAGCAAAGATCTGATGCAGTTTAATGCTGACGGCTCTATTATTGATAGCGGACAGCTTTATTTTTCATATGAATTACATCCTGAAGACAAAATCTTATCTTTATTTGACGGGGGTAATTATGAGCGAAAATTTGAAATCGCCCAGCTGGATAAAACAACAATGAAGATTGTCATGAAAGAGACAGACAAGCACAAAGGAGAACCCTTTCATATAATCTGGACCATTGTATTTAAAAGAAGATAAAACAAACCCAATATTTATCTGTAACCTTTCAAAAGAGTTGATATCTTTAACCATATTTTAAGTGAGTTCTAATTGTATTCTAATGCAATAAAGCTTTACTACTGCATTATTAGCTTTAATTTTGCAAAATGGAAAAGAAAAAATTATTTACCGCTTTATGTAAAACTACTTGCTTGTTATTATTAATTGTTGGCAGCAACGTGATTAAGGCCCAAAGCAAGGGAAGCTCAGAAATAAGAATTGCTTATGGGCTTGGAACGACCACAGATTTTCTTAATGCTTTCACCAGTGTGTTTACATTCGGTTATGGCCCTTATGAGACAGGAAATTCCGGTGCTTTTGTTGTTGAATATAACTATGCAATAAAGGATAAATGGATTATTGGGACAGACCTAGCATATCAACAGGTAACGAGAGAATATTCCGATAAATCAACGGAAAAATCACACAATTATACTTTTGCCGTAAAAAGTAACTACAACTATATATCCAAACCAAAATTTCGCATGTATTCCGGATTGGGATTAGGATTAACATTGGAAAAGAGTAGGAATCCTTTACAAAGTATCTCACATTTTAATTATCAACTTACAGGACTCGGAATTAGATTAGGAGGCAGATTGGGAGTAAGTGCTGAAGCAGGTTTTGGATATAAAGGAATAGGAAATGTAGGGCTGGCTTACAGTTTATAATAAGCAGGATCAATATTCATTACCTCTATTTAAAAGAAAAACCAGATAATTTGATATCTGGTTTTTTCTTTTCTATTTTCCTCCGGGAGGACAATGTTCTTTTAAATATTTTGTAAATAGAGTAGCAAGGTGCTCTGACGTACCTTCCCCTTCATCAATGGAGTGTGTACGGTTAGGATACGACATCAGCTGAAACTGTTTGTTGTATTTTACCAACTCGTTGATGTAAACTTCGGTATTCTGGTAATGTACATTATCATCACCGGTTCCGTGAACCAATAAAAGATTTCCTTTTAGGTTTTTAGCATAAGCCAGTGGAGATCCGTTCACAAAATCTTCTCTGTTTTCCTGTGGAAGACCCATATATCTTTCCTGATAGATATTGTCATAGAACAACTGATTGGCTACCGGAGCAATAGCAATCCCGGTCTGGTAAATATCAGGATATTGCCCCAAAAGATTCAGGGTAGATGAACCTCCGCCGCTCCAGCCCCATACGGCAACCCTTGAAGTATCTGCATAAGGCCATTTTGCAAATAAAGCTTTGGCTCCCATTGCCTGATCACGGATATTAAGCTGTCCTATTTTACGATAAATCGATTTTCTCCATTCACGTCCTCTTGGAGCTGGTGTTCCTCGGTTTTCAAGCGAAACATACAGGTAGCCATCTTCGGCCATATCTCCAACGTATAATTGATTCCAGCCTGTATAGAAACTGTCTGTTACTGTTTGCATTGCCGGTTCTCCATAGACTGTGAAAACAACCGGATATTTTTTATTAGGATCAAAGTTTTTAGGCTTTACCACCCATCCGTCTAATGTAACTCCATCCTGTGTGGTAATCTGGAAAAACTCTGTTTTAGACTTTGCAGGATCTGCTTTTGCTGTTCTTTTGGCAGCAACAAGTTCTTTATGTTCCGGAAGTGATACTACAGAACCCATTGAAATTGCATTGACACTGTTATTGGTAAACATCGCGATTTTCCCATTGGGTGATATCGTGTATGTATTGGAACCTGTATAAGCCTCAGGAGTTACTTTTTGTGCTTTTCCTCCTTTCATATTTACTTTGTACAGGTACTGTTGAGTTGCATTATTGGGTGATGCTGAAAAGTAAATCTGTTTGTTCTGAACATCAAAAAACTCAGGTTTTATAACATCGAAAGCATCTTTGGTAATCAATGTTTCCTTACCGTTCATATCTATTTTATAAATATGTCTCCATCCGTCTTTTTCAGAAAGCCAAAGGAATTCTTTTCCATTTTCTATCCAGTCCCAGCCACTTGGGTCATTATCGTTCCAACGGGATTTAATATCAATCCATGCAGCATCTGTTTCCGTATGAATAGTCTTACTTTTACCGGAACTTGCATCTGCCACGATGATTTTACTTTGATTCTGTTTTCTGTTCAGCTGCTGAAGAATAACGGATTTAGAATCCAGCACCCATTCCATTCTCGGAATATAGTTTTGCATTTCATCTCCTGCAATATCTGCTTTCTTTGAAGATTTAGAAGCAAGATCATAAAACCAGATGCTGCAGCCTGAAGGATTTTCACCCACTTTCGGATACTCTACAGGAACTGTAAATGAATACAGACTGTCTGTATTATTAATCATCAGGAAATTTTTTGTAGCCCTTGCATCCAGCTTCCAGTAAGCAATTTTACTGCCGTCCGGTGACCATCGGAAACCATCCTGAGTTCCAAATTCCTCCTCATATACCCAATCAAAAGTACCGTTGATCATGCCGTCTGTACCATCAGTTGTAATTTTGGTAATCTGATTGTTTGAAAGATCTTCAACATAAATATTATGCTTAGACACATACGCTACTTTTTTTCCATCCGGAGAATACTTTGCAAACATCAGCGATGAAGAAGGCAGGCCTTTTCCAAGCTGGGTAAGCTTTTTAGTGTTCTTGTCAAAGATCCAGTAATCTCCACGGGTATTGTCTCTCCATACTTTTCGGGTATTGGCAAAGAGTAATAAACTTTTGTCATCAGGAGATACCTGAAAACTTTGTACCTGCAGTGCCTCAGAACTTCCCGCAGGAACAAGTTCAGTGCTGTTTAAAAGAGTCTGGTCTTTCCCGGGATGCAGTACATCAACAATTTCAACCCCTTTTTTAGTAAATGAATAGTAAGCATTACCATCCGGAGTCCACTGTGTCTTTTGTGCAGCCAATGGCGAAAGACACAGGAAATATAATGCAATAACGGTTAGTTTTTTTATATTCTTCATAGTTAGTATTTGATTAAGCTCAATATTCAGCTCTGTAATTTTCAATTTCTTCAACAGTTTTGATCAGTCCGTTCCCTAGAAGTCTGTACCCGTCATCAGTAATCAGGAAATCATCTTCCACACGGATTCCTCCAAAGTTTCGGTATTCATTTACGGTATCATAATTAATAAAATCTGCATTTTTATTCTCAGCCTGCCAGATATCAATCAGTTCCGGAATCATATAAATACCGGGTTCAACCGTTACAACAAATCCGGATTCAAGGGCCTTACCTAAGCGCAAAGATTTAAGACCGAATGTTTTGGTATCTTTTGGTTCTTCTTCGGTATAGCCAATGTACTGCTCTCCGAGATCTTCCATATCATGTACATCAAGTCCCATCATATGTCCCAGTCCGCATTGGAAAAATAGGGTATGGGCATGATTTTTTACCGCTTCTTCAGGATTTCCTTTCATCAATCCAAGATCAATAAGACCTTCTACCAGATGCTGCGAGGCTTTCAGATGAATATCCTTAAATCTTACCCCTGCCTTCAAAAGCTGCTGGGCATTATTAAAAGCATTCAGAACCACTTCATACATTTCCTTTTGTTTTGTACTAAAAGTTTTGCTCACCGGAAAAGTTCTGGTAAGGTCGCCCGCATATCCCATTGCAGTTTCCGCTCCGGAATCGTTAAGGAAAAGATCTCCCTCTTTCAAACTATTAAGGCGGTAGTGATTATGCAGAATTCCTCCGTTTATGGTTACAATCGGAGGATAAGACATCTGACATTCTTTATTGGCAGCCAGATATTGAATGGCATTCGCAATTTCATATTCTTTAATGCCCGGTTTTGCAATCTGCATCGCTAGTAAATGCATTTCATTGGATACATTCACTGCCTGTTCTATCTGCACTATTTCCTGAGATTCTTTTATAGACCGCTGTTTCACAATGGCTTTAATCATCTCTGCAGAAGGCTGTAATGCTGCTATTTTAACACCAAGAAGATCGGCAAGCAAAATTTTATTGGAAGACTGATACGGAGGAAGATAATGTACCTTTCTGCCGGAAGTCTGTGCTTTTAGAATATATTGAGAAAGTTCTGCATACGGCATGGTTTCCTGTACTCCGGATTTCAGACTTTTCTCTTTCAGGGTTTCCTGTCTGCCCATCCATACGATGTCATCTATACTTAATTCATCTCCGAAAACAATGGTCTTATTCTCATCAATATCAATAATGGCCGCAATACGAGGTTCCTGAATTCCAAAATAATATAAATAGGTACTGTCCTGACGGAAATAATAAGGATTGTGTTCAAAATTCACAGGATTCTCTATATTTCCCAAAAACAATAAAATTCCGCCCGATACATTACTTTGTAAAACTGCTCTTCTATCTTGATAGGTTTGTGTTGAAAACATATTATGAATACTTTTTAATTTAAAGCTTTAAAGTTACGATTTTGTACTATTGACCGCTCTTTATTTACTAAAATAAAGAATAATGTAAAGTTTGGATTTTAATATGATATCCAGTGTTCATATTTTGCTTAAATTCGGTCATATTTTAACCTTTTACATCAAAATATTGGTTCTATGAAGAGTCTTCAGTTTTCAGTCCCTGCTGACACCAACAAAAGTATCCGTATTCAGGAAGATATAATGCCCAATTTTTATCCTTACTTCCATCGCCATACGGAAACCCAGATCATGTGGATCCTTAAAGGACACGGAACACTGGCCATAGAACAAAATCTCTTTAATTTTGAGGCTGGTGACATATTCTATCTGGGAGCTAATCAATCACATGTCTTCCGAGGTAATTTTGATAAAGATGAAAAACAAAAAGTTCATTCCATCTCTATATTTTTTGATCCGTATAAAAAAATTGCTGCATTTTTTGACTTACCGGAATTTGGAGAACTTAAAAATTTTATAGCCCATTCAGAAGTCGGTTTCCAGGTCGCCCCTAAATTAAAAATATGTATTGGGGAAAACATTGCAGCTTTACAAAAAACAGAAGGAGTAGAACAGATCATAGATTTTATCAGGATTTTAAACCATCTTATGCAGAACAGACATCTGCATATTCCTTTATCTTCAGAAAAGAATCTGCCAAATCATATTTCAGACTATGATCAAAGAATTATAGATGCTCAAACCTTTATTAAGAAGAATTTTGCCCAAACTAAACTTACCCTTGACAGGATTGCTCAGGAAGCCTGTATGACTCCTCAGGCATTTTGCAGATCTTTTAAAAAAAGAACCAGAATCACTTATATTGAATATCTTAATGAACTCCGGGTGCAGCGAGCTTGCAGGCTACTGACATCCAGCAGTATGTACAGTATTTCTTCTGTGGCTTTTAACAGCGGATTCAGCAGTCTTACCAATTTTAACCGGGTCTTCAAGTCCATTATGAAATATTCGCCTAAAGAATACCTTAAACATTATAAAGAAGCTACCATAGTGCAATAAAAAGCAACTTGTTAAAATACGGTTAGTATCTATTAAAATATTAACATTTACCGTTTTGAAATTCACCTAGTTTTGAATAAATATTATTTGATATGAGTACAAAACTAAACTGGGAAGGTATTTATCCTGCTGTATTAACTCCTTTTACCAAGGAAGGTGAGATAGACTTTGAAATGTTTGCTCTCAATACAGAAACCCAGATCAAAGCAGGCGTTCATGGGATTATACTTGCAGGAACATTAGGTGAAGCCAGCGCGTTAGAAACGGAAGAAAAATTTGAGTTGCTGAAATATGCAAAAAAGATAACACAGGGAAGAATTCCTGTCATTCTTAACCTTTCTGAAAATACTACCAAAAATGCGGTAACCTTTGCTCAAAAAGCTAAAGAATCAGGTGCTGACGGGCTCATGCTGCTTCCTCCGATGCGTTATAAAGCCGATAATCGTGAAGTAATAGAATATTTCAAAGCAGTGGCTTCCGCTACGGACCTTCCAATCCTGATCTATAACAATCCGGTTGATTACGGAATTTATGTAACACTTGAAATGTTTGAAGAACTTATTGAATATCCAACCATTCAGGCTGTTAAAGAATCCACAAGAGATCTTGCCAATGTAACCAGAATGATCAACCGCTTTGGAAAAAGAATTAAAATTCTTGGAGGGGTAGATACTATTTGCCTTGAAACCCTCATGCTTGGTGCAGATGGGCTTGTAGCAGGTCTTGTAGATGCTTTCCCTAATGAAACCATGGCAATGTACAATTATGTGAAAGCAAATGAATATGACAAAGCCGTAGCAATCTACAGATGGTTTATGCCATTGCTGGAACTCGATATCCACCCAAAACTTATTCAGTATATCAAACTGGCTGCAACAGCAGAAGGAATAAGCAGTCCATATGTAAGAGCACCACGTCTGGAACTTCATGGAGAGGAAGCTGAAAAAGTAAAAAAAATCATTGAAGAAGGCAGAGCTAATCGCCCGATACTCAATTAACACCAGAAAAACAATTATGCTTAAAGAAACACCAACACAAGATATTGATAAAAGAATTCAGTTGGCGGCTGAAGCCTATCAGTTCCTGAAGAATACTACTGTAAAAGAACGGGCTGCCTTCATGAACGCTGTTGCCGATCAAATTGAAGCCCTGGGAGAAGAACTTTTGACAACAGCTCATACTGAAACATCGCTTCCTTTAGCCAGACTTACTGGTGAAAAAGCAAGAACAGCAGGACAATGGAGAAGCTATGCCAAAGCAGTAGCCACCGGAATATATACAGAACCAAGAATTGATCTTGCACAATCTGATAAGCAAAAAGGAGACATCCGAAAATACAATATGGGTATAGGACCTGTAGTTGTTTTCGGAGCCAGTAATTTTCCGTTTGCTTTTTCTACAGCGGGCGGTGATACGGCAAGTGCTATTGGAGCAGGTTGTCCTGTTATTGTAAAAGCACATCCGGCTCACCCTAAAACCTCTCAACTCATGGCTGATGCTATAACAGCTGCCGTGAAAGAATGTGGCTGGCCTGAAGGAATCTTTAGCCATATTACCGGAACATCCCATGATATCGGGGCTTATTTGGTTCAGCATAAAGAGATCAGAGCCGTTGCATTTACCGGTTCATTTGCCGGAGGAAAAGCGTTGTTCAACATGGCGAATCACCGTGAAGATCCTATTCCCGTTTTTGCAGAAATGGGCAGCATCAATCCAGTATTTGCCCTGCCGGATTTGCTTGAAAACGGAGCAGAAGCGTTCGCTAAAGAATATCTTTCATCCTTAACATTAGGAGTGGGACAATTCTGTACCAATCCGGGAGTATGTATTGCTCTTAAAGGAGAATCTCTGGACCGTTTTATCATTACCCTGAAAAATGAAATTCAGACAGCCGTTCCCGCAAAGATGCTTCACAAAGGAATTTATGAAAATTTTGAAAAACATAAAACCTTTGCAGCAGAACAGCCTGAAGTACATATTATTGCAACAGCAGATACAGAAATTAATGAGGGTTACGGATGTGCTATCGTGATAGAAACCAACGCCAAAAACTTCATGAAAAATCCTGTGCTAAGTGAAGAGGTTTTCGGGCCTTTTGGTATCATTGTAACTTGCGAAACCTGGGAAGAGATGACGGAAATCGCTAAACAGCTGAAAGGGCAGTTAACAATTACCGTAGCAGCTACCGATGAAGATGCCCGGAATCATCTTATGCTTATTAATCTTCTGAAGGATAAATGCGGAAGGTTACTCTTCAACGGAATGCCTACAGGTGTAGAAGTTGTTTATGGTATGCAGCATGGAGGTCCTTTTCCTTCCACTACTGATTCCCGTTTTACCTCTGTAGGACCGGATGCTGTAAAGAGGTTTATCCGTCCTATTTCTTTCCAAAACTGGCCGGATGAATTTTTACCCGAAGAATTGCAGAATGAAAATCCGTTACGAATCAGCAGAATAATAGATGGAGAAATCAGTTCAGAATCATTAAAATTACAAACCACATGAACAGAACATTTTTTTGTATAGATTCACACACCTGTGGCTGCCCTGTACGTCTTGTAGCAGGAGGAGGCCCTATTCTAAAAGGGAAATCCATGATGGAACGCAGGCTTCATTTTATGGAAGAATACGACTGGATCCGGAAAGGGCTCATGTTTGAACCCCGTGGTCATGATATGATGAGTGGAAGTATTTTGTATCCACCAATTGACGAAGAAAACGATATCGGAGTTTTATATATTGAAACCAGTGGATGTCTTCCCATGTGCGGACACGGAACGATAGGCACAGTAACCATTGCTATAGAAGAAGGTTTGATTTTTCCTAAAATCCCCGGCAAGCTGCGCCTTGAAACACCGGCAGGACTTATTCTTATTGATTATGTACAGGAAGGCAAAAAAGTAACCTCTGTAAAACTAACCAACGTAAAATCATTTCTGTATGCTGAAAATCTGGAAGTTGATTGTCCGGATCTCGGAATAATAAAAGCGGATGTAGCTTATGGAGGGAACTTCTATGCGATTATAGATCCTCAGGAAAATTTCAAAGATATTTCCGATTTTACAGCCAGCCAGCTTATTCATTATGGAAAGATCATCAGAAAATTACTCAATGACAAATATGAATTTATTCACCCTGAGAATGAACATATTACCGGATTAAGCCATATTCAATGGACAGGCAATCCTACAGATCCTGAAGCAAGCGGACGAAATGCTGTATTAGTGGGAGAGAACGCTTTGGACCGTTCACCATGCGGAACAGGTACCTCTGCAAGAATGGCTCAATGGTATGCTAAAGGAAAATTAAAAGAAGGAGAAGAGTTTATCCATGAAAGCTATATCGGGTCCCAGTTTATCGGGAGAATTGAAGGAACGGCTACTGTTGGCGGAAAACCTGCAATTATCCCTTCAGTAGAAGGCTGGGCAAGAATCACCGGTTATAATCATATTATTATTGATGATGAAGATCCTTATTGGCAGGGATTTCAGGTTATATAAACAGAGATATGACACAGAATAAAGGAAAAGCACTCATTATTGGTGCAGGAATAGCAGGTTTAAGCTCCGCCTATTACCTTTTAGAGAAAGGCTGGAGTGTAGAAATTCTGGAACAGAACGATCTTTCCAATAATTGTTCTTATGGCAATGCAGGAATGATTGTACCCAGCCACTTTACTCCGTTAGCGGCACCGGGTGTTGTGGCACAAGGAATCCGCTGGATGTTTGATAGCAAAAGTCCGTTTTATGTAAAGCCTTCATTAAATTCTGATCTGTTTTCCTGGGGGATAAAATTCTTAAAACATTCCAACCAAAAGCATGTGGACCGCTCAGCAACAGCCATCAGAGACCTTAATCTGGCGAGCAGCATCCTCTACAACGAGATTGCCTCGAAGGATGAATTTGATTTTGAGCTTAATCAAAATGGTATTCTGATGCTTTACAAAACCGAAAAAGTAAGGGAAGAAGAAACAGAGCTTGCCCATAAAGCGATCAGTCTGGGATTATCTGTTGATATTTTAGATAAAAAAGGGATTCAGGAACTTGAGCCTAATATCCGGATGGATGTCATAGGAGGGATCAATTACAAATGTGACGGCCATATGAACCCGATGAAACTGATGAAACAAATGATCTCTTATCTTAAAGATAATGGTGTCGTTTTTCATACCCATCACAAAGTAACCGGATTTGAAAAATCAGGAAATATGATTAAAGCCATAATTGCGAATGATAAAAAGTTTACAGCAGACCGTTTCGTCATGACCGGAGGTTCATTTCTCCCTGAACTGGCTCAGAAGGCAGGAATCAAAATCCAATTAATGCCCGGAAAAGGATATTCTTTCATGCATACCCCTGAAAATCCGGCCGATACCATGAATCACGCTGCTTTATTATTGGAAGCAAGAGTGGCTGTCACTCCTATGAATGGGCAGATCCGCTTTGGTGGAACGATGGAGCTGGCTTCCCATCATGATAAAATTAACATGAAAAGAGTAGAAGGTATCGTCCGGTCTATTCCTCAATATTTACCTGACTTTCAGATGCATTATAAAAAAGAATCTGAAATCTGGTTCGGTTACAGACCGTGCGCACCGGATGGGCTGCCTTATCTGGGACAATCTTCCCAATTGAAAAACCTGATTATCGCAGGCGGCGGCGGTATGATGGGGTTAAGTTTAGGACCCATTTTCGGAAAAACAGTTGCAGAACTTGCCAATGACCAAAAGCCAACGGTTGAGATAAAGATATTCAACCCAGAAAGATTTAGTTAAAAAAACATCACATAACACACAAAATTAAACCCAAATAATTTATTAACAACCAAATCCAAAATTTATGAAAAAATTTAAATTACTATTACTTGTTTCCCTATTTCCAATAATAGGTTTCGCTCAGGAAAACAGACCTCATGAGTGTAAAGCAGATGAAATGATGAAAAAACATTTTGAACTGCATCCTAAATCTAAGGCTGAATATGAAAATTTTGAGAAATACACCAAAGATTTTGTAAAAAAATTGGAATCAGACAAAAACTCATTGAATAATAGGATCAGCAATCCAACCTACATTATTCCTGTGGTTTTTCATGTGTATGGAGAATCTCAGAGTAATGTAAAAGTAAATTACCAAAAAGTAGTGGACTTACTGCAACAAATCAACTTGAATTTCAATGGAATCAACACTGACTCAAACACTGTGGATCCTGATTTCCAATCTATCAGAGGAGCGTTGAGTATTGAATTTCGATTAGCGAAAATTGATCCAACCGGAAAAGCAACAAGCGGAGTGGTATTTCACCCTTTCAAAGGTGGATATGGCAATGGAGGCGGATATGATGCAGAAATTGGCACAGATGCATGGGATAATACAAAGTATATGAATGTGTATATACAAAATGATCTGTATTCTAATAAAGATTTATATCAATCAGGAGTTGCCTGGTATCCGGATTCATACATGACTTCAGTAAATACAGCCAGAGTTGTTTATAATGGACGTTATATATTTAATGCTGCAGGAACAGCGGCTTCAAACGAGTTTTCTGATACATTTACTCACGAATTTGGGCATTGGTTAAATCTTCAACACACGTTTAATGTTCCATGTTCAACTGCAAACCCCACTAATGATGGTGATGGAGTTGCTGACACCCCTGTAGAAAATACTTCTTCCGGATTAGGATGTTCAGCTGGAAACAATTGCCTTGGACAAAAAGTAAACGTTGAAAACTATATGGGATACAATGGTTCTTCCGGTTGTTATAAAATGTTTACCAATGGACAAATCAACAGAATGTTAGCAGCATTAAATCACCCGTCAAGAGTAAATTTATGGCAGCCTGCCAACTTAGCCGCAACCGGAGTTGCCAATACCCCACCTAGATTAACCCTTAGCAACAGTACATTTACAGAGAACTTAAACAATAATGGAGTCGTGTCATTAGATGGAACAGTAGCATCTGCCCCTACATCAACGATTACGCTAAACGGAGCAACATTTGCCGTACCAAATGGAACAACTCTTACTGCAGGAACACATTTCACTTCTTCATTACCAGCAGGACTAACAGCAGCTATAGCAGTTACAAGCCCTACTACTGCTGCACTTACCATAAACGGTGCGGCAACCAGTCATCCTAAAAGTCAGGTCCTGAATTCATCAATTACGTTCCTAAATCCAGCTATAACAGGAGGCGCAACTTCATTAGGATCAACTACAGCTTTGGCATTAACTTTTTCTTACAAAGATCCCTATAAAATAGTTACAGGAACTCCTCTGGAAAGTTATGCCAACCCAACAGCAACAACAGTAACAACCAACTCCGGGGCAACTTGGAAATATTTTATCATTAACCCGGAGCTTAGTGATGATGCAGGATATGGCGCCTGGTACTATGGAGCAAATCAATTAAAATTGGAAACCTATTGGAAAGGATTAGTATGCGAAACAGGAACAAGAAATATTAGTTTAATTCCGGCTTGCACCACTATAACTAATGCAAATAATATAGGTTACCCAATTGGTACTCCCGGACAACTTGATGTGTACACCCCTACATACACTAACTGGTCTGGCCAGGCCGCTTATGTTGGTTTTAGAAACCAATTCGAAGGCTACAATATTAACGGCTATTTCAAACTGATTGTTGGGGCCAATGGTTCAGGTTATTCTGTAACTGAGTTTAGATACAATACACAACCAAATGGCAGTATTACAACCCCTTGTGCACTATCATTATCCAATGCAGACGTTGATACAACAAACTCAGAAACTTCTATCTATCCAAATCCGGTTTCTGATGTATTAAATATTAAAACAAAAGGGAAAATTAACTCAATTTCTGTTTATGATATGTTTGGAAGAAAAATGAATGCTAAAGTTATTGGTGATAAGGTTGATGTTAAACACTTCCTAAGCGGAACTTATTTAATTGATATTGAAACTACTTTAGGAAAATCTTCCCAAAAATTCATTAAAAAATAGGATCAAACTCTATTTAATTAACAAAACACTTTTCTCAGAAATATGAATAATAGTTTAGTATTCATATGCAGTTGATTGGGCTTCATTGTAAGCCCAATTTTTTATTATATAGGTTCAGTTTCTGGTTTATTTGTGTACTTTTATTCTGTAATTACAATTCCAATGCATTATAAAAACGACACCATCATCATCCGTGAATTTACACCTGAAGAATTTCCTTTGTTTTCCACTCTTTTTGAAAATGAGAATGTTACCCGCTATCTGCCTTACAAAACTTCTGAAGAGTATAAAGAAATGTTCGACAAAGCAGTGGCTGATTATGAAAAAGGACCCTTCAGCAGATGGGGAATATTCAACACTCAGAATAATGATTTTGTAGGAATGTGCCTGGCCAGAATCTTCCTTGATAATCCTGATCAGCTGGAAATAGGATATACTTTAGGAGAAAATTATTGGGGCAAAGGTCTTGGAACTGAAGTTTGTAAAGCCCTTGTCTACTACTGTTCTTCATTGAAACTTAATAAAGATATCGTTGCTGTAACCGATCTGGATAATATCGGATCTCAGAAAGTTCTTCTTAACAACAGCTTTAAGAGAATTGAAAACCTAAAACGGGAGGATAGGGAACTGGCTTATTTTATATTAGAGAAATAGTAAACAGATTCTAATCCTTAGAACCGGAGGTCCGCAAATTCCCCTCCTTTGGAGGGGTGGCGAAAATTCAAAGAATTTTTGACGGGGTGGTTTTCAACTTTCACTGCCAATTACACAGATACATACCTCATATTCTTTGTTTAAGGACTAAGCGAGTAACACAATCAATAAAAAATCAAAAATTTTTAAAGTTTTAGTGAGCTTCCCAACAACATATAGTTATAACTTAAAATCAACTTAGGTATTTTAAAATCTTTTGTGGCTTTTGTGGTTAAGTTATACCACGGAAAACATTTCATTTATCAGATATTTATCATAACTTGCAGAAATTATGATGTCAAAACGTTGCAAATACGCGCTTAAAGCAATGGTCAGATTAGCAAGGAATTATAACCAGGGCTTTCTGCCAACCTCTGTTATTGCACAAGATGAGAACATCCCCAAAAAATTTCTTGAACAAATCCTTCTCGAACTTAAAAGAGCAAAACTTGTCAACAGTAAACAGGGCAAAGTAGGAGGGTACTATTTACTAAAATCACCCGATGAAGTCTCACTGGCAGACATTTACCGCATTTTTGACGGGCCAATTGCATTAACGCCATGTGTTTCTTTAAACTTTTATGAAGCCTGCGATGATTGTGTGGATGAAGCAGTCTGTTACCTCAGAAAAGAATTAATGATCGTTCGTGAAAAGACCAGAACAAGCATGATGGAAGCTACTCTAACTAAGTTTATCAGCAAAGAATAAAAATTTTTTATTTAAATTCTACTATTTCGATAGGAGTTATAGAATTTTGTATATATTTGCAAGACTTAAATCTCAATTCAAAATGGAAAACAGTCTGAAAAATGAATACGAAAATCTTGTAAAAGAGGCTGATGAAGCTTCTTTTCAAACAAATGGACTGCAATTACTGGCTGAAAGATTTCCGGATAAAGTGATCTTTTCAACCAGCTTCAGTTACGAAGATCAGGTAATCACTCATCTGATAAAAGATTTGAATATTGAAATATTTACCCTTGATACAGGAAGGCTTTTTGAACAGACTTATGAAACCTGGACTTCTACAAAAGCATTCTTCAAAAAGAATATCAAAGCCTACTATCCGGATATGGAAGAGCTAAGAGAGTTTGTAACTGAAAACGGTCCTGATTCTTTCTATCAGTCTGTTGAAAAGAGGAAAGCATGCTGTACCATTCGTAAAGTTCACCCTTTAAAAAAAGCACTGGAAGGTTATAAAGTATGGATTACCGGTCTCAGATCCGAACATTCCCCAAACCGACAGAATATGCCCCAGCTGGAATGGGATCCGGATAATAAGATCATAAAATTTCATCCTATTCTTCACTGGACGACAGAACAGGTGACAGAATACGTAAAAAATCATCACTTACCCTACAATCACCTTCACAAGAAAGGATTTGTAAGCATAGGATGCGAACCCTGTACCAGAGCGATCAAAGAGGGAGAAGATTTCAGAGCCGGCCGATGGTGGTGGGAAGATGCCAACAAAAAAGAATGCGGTCTGCATATTCATCAATAAAAAAAGAAAAACATGTCAATACAGCAGTTAAACTATTTAGATCAGTTAGAAGCCGAATCTATTTATATATTAAGAGAAGTAGCAGGCCAGTTTGAACGTCCGGCTTTATTATTCAGTGGGGGAAAAGACAGTATTGTGCTTGCTCACCTGGCAAGAAAAGCTTTTTTCCATGGGAAAATCCCATTTACATTTGTTCACGTGGACACAGGACACAACTTTCCGGAAGTATTGGATTTTCGGGATCAGCTGGTAAAGCAGTTGGATGTTACTCTGGCAGTAAGAAAAGTAGAAGATACTATAAAAAGTAAAAAACTAACCGAGGCTAAAGGTAAATTCCCAAGCAGAAACTGGCTGCAAACCTATACACTTCTTGATACGATTGAAGAATTTGAATTTGATGCCTGTATCGGAGGAGCCAGAAGAGACGAAGAAAAAGCCCGCGCCAAGGAAAGAATATTTTCAGTTCGTGATGAATTCGGACAGTGGGATCCAAAACTTCAGCGTCCTGAACTGTGGAATATCTTTAACGGAAAAATCCACAAAGGAGAAAATGTAAGAGTTTTCCCTATCAGCAACTGGACAGAACTCGATATCTGGAACTATATCCGAAGAGAAAAAATTGCCCTCCCTTCTATTTATTTCTCGCATGAAAGGGAAGTGGTAGATTTTAACGGTCAGTGGCTTGCCAATTCTTCGCATGTTTTCTTAGAACCTGAAGACATCATCACTACCAAAAAAATACGTTACCGTACCGTAGGAGACATGACTTGTACCGCTGCAGTAGAATCTAATGCGGTGACAATAGATGCCGTAATCGAAGAAATTGTAGCGACCAGAATTTCAGAACGTGGCGAAACAAGAATTGACGACAGGGTGACAGAAGCCGCTATGGAAGACAGAAAAAAAGGAGGCTACTTCTAGATAAGCAATCAGCGATGAGTAATAAGTAATCGGATACACCGTATTAACTTATTAAACAGCAAAATATTACTCATTGCCCATTACTCATTATTTATAACAAAAATCGGATGGATATATTAAGATTTATAACAGCAGGAAGCGTAGATGACGGAAAAAGTACCCTTATCGGCAGACTGCTTTACGATAGCAAAAGTATTTTGCAGGACCAGTTGGAAGTCCTTGAAAAACATTCCAAAAATAAAAATGAAGACGGGGTAGACCTCGCACTTTTAACAGACGGATTGCGTGCAGAAAGAGAGCAGGGAATCACCATTGATGTTGCCTACCGTTATTTTTCAACCGCAAAAAGAAAATTTATCATCGCTGATGCCCCCGGCCACGTGCAATATACCCGAAATATGATTACCGGAGCATCCAATTCTGATCTGATGGTCATTCTTATCGATGCAAGAAAAGGAGTGATTGAACAAACCAGAAGACACTCTATCATCGCTTCTTTATTACAATTAAAGAAAGTCGCTGTAGCCATTAATAAAATGGACATGGTGGATTATTCCGAAGAGGTTTTTGAATCTATCAAATCAGAATATTCAAAAATTGCAGAAAATCTTGGGTTAAACGATGTCACTTATTTCCCGATCTCAGCATTGAAAGGAGACAATATCGTTTCAACATCTTCCAGAACAGACTGGTACAAGGGAAATTCTCTTCTTGAATATCTTGAAGAAGTAACCCTGAATGAAGAAAAAAATAATGGAAGCCGTTTTCAGGTTCAATATGTAATTCGTCCTCAGACTGAAGAACTGCATGATTACAGAGGATATGCCGGACAAATATTAAGTGGAAAATTCACAAAAGGAGACAAAATCCATATTCTTCCGGCAGATCTGACGACTGAAATCACTAAGATTGAGATCAATGGTATTGAAAAAGAGGAAGCTTTTGAAGGGCAGCCTGCAGTGATCCATATTGCTCATGATTTAGATATCAGCAGAGGAGATATTTTTGCTGCGGAAGAACAAATTCCAGCCGTTGAAAAAGACCTCCAGGTTTTGTTATGCTGGCTTGATCAGAAACCGTTACAACCAGGGAATAAATACCTTCTGCAGCAGAACAGCAGACTTGTGAAAGCAATTGTCAAAGAAGTAGAGTATAAAATCAATGTCAACACCCTGATCCAGGAACAGGCAGACAGCGAAATTAAACTGAACGAAATTGTAAAAGTTACCCTTCGAACGGCACAGCCTTTGGTCTATGACAGCTTTACCAATAATAAAACAACGGGCTCTGCCATTTTGGTGGATGAAACGTCCAATTCAACGGTAGCAGCCTGCATAATTCAATAGAAAAATGGCAATTTCCGAACACTTAGCACAAAGAATTCATCAGACCAAACAAAATAGTATTCATGGATTTTTTGATAAGATAAAGACTAAAAGATGGGTTAAGGATTTGTATGAAACACTCTTCCTTCCTCAGAATAATAATACTGAAGAGCAGCTTAAAAGAAATTTTGAAGCGTTACGGAAAACTCTTTCAGAACAGATCAATACCATAACAGTTGATCAGGACGGTACTGAAAAACAGGTAAATCAGTTTTTTGAATCTCTGCCCGATCTTTACGATCAGTTGGTACTGGATGCAAAATCTATTGTGGAATTTGATCCTGCCGCTGATTCTCTGGAAGAAGTATATCTGGCATATCCCGGCTTTTTTGCCACGTATGTTTATCGTATTTCGCATCAGTTGTGGAGTCAGAAAGTGAAAATATTACCACGTGTCATTTCAGAGTATGCCCACAGCAAAACGGGAATTGATATTCACCCGGGAGCCACCATCGGAAAGTCTTTTTTTATTGACCACGGAACAGGAATTGTAATCGGGGAGACCACGGTCATCGGGAATAATGTCAAAATCTATCAGGGAGTTACCCTCGGAGCCCTGAATGTTTCCAAAGAAAAAGCCCATCAGAAAAGACATCCTAATATTGAAGATGATGTGATTATCTACTCAGGGGCAACCATTTTGGGTGGTGAAACTACCATAGGCAGAGAAAGTATTATTGGGGGAAATGTATGGATAACACAGGATGTTCCAGCCAATTCGCTGGTCTACCACAAAAGTGAAATAAAAATAAAGGATAATACTTCATTACCGGAATCATTAACCTTTGTGATTTAAAAAAAACAAAAAATAAATTGATATGAGATTTCAGAACGCATTAGAAACGATTGGAAATACTCCCGTCGTAAAAATTAATAAATTATTCAATTCAGACCATGAAATCTGGATTAAACTTGAAAAAAGCAACCCTGGCGGAAGCATTAAAGACAGAATTGGCCTGGCCATGATTGAAGATGCAGAAGCAAAAGGATTATTAAATAAAGACAGCACCATCATAGAACCTACCAGCGGAAATACCGGAATAGGTCTTGCATTGGTGGCGGCAGTAAAAGGATATAAACTGATTCTTGTAATGCCCGAAAGCATGAGTATAGAACGCCGTAAAATTATGGAAGCTTACGGTGCCGAATTTGTGCTTACCCCAAGAGAAAAAGGAATGAAAGGAGCCATTGAAAAAGCCAATGAATTGGCACAGGATACTCCTAATTCATGGATTCCGAAGCAGTTTGACAATCCTGCCAACGTAAAAGTACACGTGGAAACCACCGCTCAGGAGATTATAAAAGACTTCCCGGACGGACTGGACTACATCATCACCGGAGTAGGAACCGGAGGGCACATCACCGGAATTGCAAAAGCTGTAAAAGAAAAATATCCAAACGTAAAAGTATTTGCCGTAGAACCGGAATTATCTCCTGTTTTAAGCGGAGGAAGCCCAGCACCACATCCATTACAGGGATTAGGAGCAGGATTTGTACCTTCCATTTTGGATATAACTCTTTTAGACGGAGTAATTACCGTAGGGAAGGAAGAAGCCTATGAGTACGCCCTCAATGCAGCGAAAAAAGAAGGCCTTTTTGTTGGAGTTTCCACAGGAGCCGCCTTAGCAGCCATCGCAAAACAGTTACCAGAAATACAACCTAACGCTAAAATCCTGACGATTAATTACGATACCGGAGAAAGGTATCTGTCTGTGGAAGCACTCTTCTAAATCCTTAATTAACACCTACTTCAATGAAAACAAATATAAAATCACCAAAGGTCTACCTTATCGGTGCAGGGCCCGGCAACCCTGAACTGATCACTGTAAAAGCAGTAAAAGCCATCGCAGAAGCAGACGTCGTTTTATGTGACCGCCTTGTAAGTCCTGAGATTCTGGAAACATACGTCAATAAAAATACAGAAATCATCTACGTAGGGAAAGAATGCAGCAAAAATGCTTCCACCCCTCAGTCTCAGATCAATATATTGATGGTGGAATATGCCCGTCAGAATAAAACCATTGTAAGGTTGAAAGGAGGAGATGTTTCCATATTCTCCAATATTCTGGATGAACTGCAGGTTTTAAAACAAAATCATATTCCTTATGAAATTATTCCGGGAATTACAGCGGCTTTAGGAGCAGCAGCATTTGCAGGAATGCCTTTAACAGCAAGAGGATATTCTACATCAGTTCGATTTCTGACTTATTATAGATCGGAAATTGTAACTGAAGAATACTGGAAAGAACTTGCTTTCACCAATGATACTCTTGTTTTCTACATGTCCAAAGGAAATCTTACTTCTCTTGTAGAAAAGCTTATACAGCTAGGGCTTTCAAGTGATAAAAAAATTGCAGTCATTGAACAGGCCACAACGCCTTATCAAAAGGTGTACACTTCGTCATTTAATGATTTTAACGAAAAATTCGGAGATAAAACCTTTGCATCCCCTTCTTTGGTCGTTGTTGGTAAAATCGTCAATCTGCATGAAGAATTTTCATGGCTTCAAAATGCAGAACAGGAAGGTCTTTACTTCAAATCAGTAGAAAACGGAAGTCTAATCCCTACAACTCAAAATTTCTTTGAATATGCTGTCTGAAACTAAATTAAATGTATTAAAACAAATCTCCGGAGAACTCTCCAGAGATGAAGCCATCTGGGCTAGCGGATATCTTGCAGGCATTGCCGGAGGAACTTCATTGACGGCTGTATTGCCACCACAGCAACTCAATAACAGCAGTCAGAATGTCGTAAAGAAAATAACCCTGGCTTACGGAACAGAAACCGGAAACAGCAAAAAACTGGCTACTGCTTTAGCAGGTATCGTGAAGAAAAAAGGACTTCAGGTTAAACTGGCTGACCTTTCTCAATACAAACCAAAAGATCTGACTAAAGAAGAATTCTTTTTCATTGTAATAAGCACTCAGGGAGAAGGAGAACCGCCGGCTCTTGCCAAAAAATTCTACGATTATATTCATGAAAATGAAATCAATCTCAGCGGACTGAAATACGGAGTTCTGGCATTGGGAGATAGCAGCTATCCTCAATTCTGCAAAACAGGAGAAGATGTAGATTCACGTTTTGAAATACTAGGTGCCCAGCGCATTATTCCAATAAAAAAATGTGATATAGACTATGAACAGGAGGCTTCTCACTGGATAGAACATGTATTTGAAACAGTTAATAAAAATGCAGATCAGAATCCAAAAAGTATTGCAGCACCAAAAGTTTCTTCCGGAAGAAAGAAATACCAGGGGAAAGTTTCTGCCATTATCAATCTGAACGATATTATGTCTGAAAAAGAAACGTATCATATTGAAATTGAAACAGAAGAGGCAATTGTCTATCAACCTGGAGCAGCTTTGGGAGTTATCCCGTTCAATTCAAAATCTGTAGTGGATGAAATTATTACGCTGACAGGAATTGATCCTCAAAAACAAATAGAAACTTCTAAGGTTACAGCTTCAGTTGAAGAGCTGCTGCACAAGCATCTTAACATCAGCTATTTACTTAAGTCCGTTGTTGCGCAATATGCAAAAATAACGGGACATACTATTCCGGAAGTAAGGCTCAGCCTTCTTGACCTTCTTAGAATTTATCCCGTAAAAAATGCGGACGAATTTAAAGAAATCTTACACATAGTAACCGCTCAGGCGCCCCGTCTGTATTCAATTTCTTCGTCTCTGGAAGCTCATGGTGACACGGAAATTCATATTACCGTGGCGAGATCAGAATTCTTTATCGATCATCAGAAACATAATGGGCTGTGTAGTGGTTTTCTGAGTGAATTCAAAGAAGGAGAAGAAGTGGAATTTTATATTCAGGATGCGGGGCACTTCAAATTACCGGAAGCTGATAAAGACATCATTATGATAGGACCGGGAACTGGTATTGCACCTTTCAGGTCTTTCCTTTGGGAACGTGACGCAACGGGTGCAGAAGGAAGAAACTGGTTGTTTTTCGGGGACAGGAATTTCGTTTCAGATTTCCTTTATCAGGCTGAACTTCAGGATTTCCTTAAAACAGGCAGCTTAACACATCTGGATCTTGCTTTTTCCAGAGATACAGATGAAAAAGTATATGTTCAGCATAAGCTGGAGCAAAAATCTCAGGAAATATTTTACTGGCTTGAAGGCGGTGCTTCAGTATACGTATGCGGAGCCAAAGAACCAATGGCCTATGATGTAGAACAAACACTTCTGAACATTATTCAGAATGAAGGGAAACGCAGCAAAGAAGATGCTGTAAACTATCTGGAAGAAATGGAGCTGGGCGGCAGATATGCCAAAGATGTTTATTAAACGGAGTAAAAAAGTATTCGCAAAAATTAAAGGAAACAGTTATGAACAACGATAAAGAAAACCTTTCACCGGTAGAAAGGATTAAAACCAGCAGTAACGGGCTCAGAGGATCTTTAAAAGAGAGTCTTGCTGATCAATTTACCGGAGCCATAAGGGAAGATGATCAGACGCTGATTAAATTTCATGGAATGTACCAACAGGACGACAGAGACCGAAGGGAAGAGCGTGTCTCCAAAAAACTGGAATGGCTGTATTCTTATATGATCAGATTAAGACTTCCCGGTGGCTTTTTAACTCCAGAACAATGGGTAGGATTGAATGAAACGGCTGAAGATCATTCCACAGGAACCATTAAAGTAACCACCAGACAAACCATTCAGCTGCATGGGATTTTAAAATCTCATTTAAGACCTACCATTCAGAGCTTCAATCTGCAGCATTTGGATTCTATTGCAGCCTGTGGGGACGTCAACAGAAATGTAACCTGTACAGCTAACCCTTCGGAATCTCCTTTACAACAAGAAGCTTACGAACTGGCTGGTAAAATCAGTGAGATGTGTTTGCCAAAGACACAATCCTATTACGATATCTGGATTGATGATGAACTTCTGATAGACCGGAAAGCAGAGGAAGATCCATTATATCAGGACAGATACCTTCCAAGAAAACTGAAAATAGGAATTGCCGTTCCCCCAAATAATGATGTAGACGTATTCATCAATGATATTGCATTGATCGCCATCATTGAGAATAATAAAATCGTGGGGTATAATATTGCTGCCGGAGGAGGACTGGGAGCCACTCACGGAAATGAAGCTACTTATGCCCGTCTTGCCTCCATTCTTGGATTTGTAGATACTGAAGAAAAAGTATTAAAAGCGGTCTACGAAATCATCACAGTTCAAAGAGACTTTGGTAACAGAAGCGACCGGAAATTATCAAGGTTAAAATATACGATTGATAAATTGGGTATCGACCAGTACAGAGCTGAAGTCGAAAAAAGAACTGGATTCAGTTTTGAACCGGCCCGAGAATTTAAGTTTGAACAAAGAAAAGACCGCTACGGCTGGATTCAGAATCACGAAGGAAAATGGTTTTATACCGTATTTGTAGAGCATGGAAGAATCCTTAATACAGCGGAATATCCTTTAAAATCAGGATTATTAAAAGTAGCACAGACTGGTAAGGCCAATTTCCGTTTTACTTGTAATCAGAATCTTATCCTGGCTGATATTGATGAAAAAGATAAACCTGAGATTGAAGCTGTTTTAAAAGAACATGGAATTTCAGACTATACCAACGGCGCAAGTGCCTTACGTAAAAACTCTGTTGCCTGCGTGGCATTAAACACCTGTTCACTGGCTTTAGCGGAAGCTCAGCGTTATCTGCCTTCCTTGGTCACCAAAATAGAACCTATCCTTGAAAAATATGGTCTTTTGGAAGAAAATATCACGATCCGTATGACCGGCTGTCCTAATGGATGCGGAAGATCTCCGAATGCGGAAATAGGATTTGTAGGAACTGCCTATGGAAAATACAATCTTCACATCGGAGGAGACCGCCTGGGAATGCGGCTGAACACAAAATTTAAAGAAAATATAGGCGAAGAAGAGATTCTTACCACATTGGATGAGCTTTTCGGGATTTATGTACAGAAAAGACTTGCAGAGGAAACATTTGGTGATTTTTCATACCGTTACTTACATACCTTAAATTAATTATATGACTACTTTTCATGATGATCTGAAAAAAAACAAAAAAACTAAACCTCTTCATTTAGATAGACGAATGTGCATGTGTTGTTGATTCTTAAATAACAATACATAGAAAGCTGTTTCAACTTTTTGAACCACTAGGAAAAGTTAATATTCCATCCTGTCATTGCGAGCCAAAGGTAAAGTAATCTCAGCATTATATTAACGGCATAAACCACCCCGTCAAAAATTCATTGAATTTTTGCCACCCCTCCAGAGGAGGGGAATTCTAAGCCCTTCAATTGTAACATAAAACGATATTGAAGATTTCATCATTAAAGGTAAAAAGTTCAGACAGCTTCATTCTCAACCTAAAAAATGAAGAAAAATGAAAAACAAAAAGCAGGGAAATTTTCTACCTAAAGCAGGCATTATTGCATTTACATTTCTATTTTTTAACCTGGCAGAAGCACAGCAGCAACTTATAGAGCTCAGCGGAAGCATCAAAAATACAGGTACACACAAAGGTCTCGATTCTGTAAAAGTACAAATCGAAAATACACAGGACACCGCATTAACGGATCAACTCGGGAATTTTAAAATCAGAACAAGAGTTACCATACCGTTCAGAGTGGTTATTCAGAAAGATGGCTTCTCCAGTCAGACAGTTGAAATTCTTTCTCCTTCCAACAAAATAACAATAGGGCTGAACCCTCAGAATACCATCATTGATGATGTCGTGATCTCAGCTTCCAGAGTTCCTGAAAAAATATTAAGATCTCCGATTGCGATTGAAAAAATTGATATCAAAACCATCAGGGAAAGTCCGGCGGCTTCGTTCTATGAAACGTTGGAAAACGTAAAAGGGTTACAGCTTTTAACCTCCAGTCTTACTTTAAAAATTCCAAACTCAAGAGGTTTCAATTCGCCTAATAATTTCCGTTTTATGCAGTTAGTAGATGGCGTAGATGTACAGTCGGCAACGCTGGGCGTTCCTTTGGGAAACGCAATAGGACCTACAGAACTGGATATCCAGTCAATGGAAGTCACTCCGGGAGCTGCTTCAGCTTTGTACGGAATGAATGCCATCAACGGACTCGCAAGTTTACAGACCAAAGATCCGTTTACTTCGGAAGGAATAAGTGTTTATTTCCGTGGCGGAGTCAATCATGTCGACAATGTCAATCATAAAGTAAGTTCTCTGGGAGAAAGTGCCATCCGTTTTGCAAAAGTGTTCAATAAAAACTTTGCAGTGAAGGTAAATGCTTCTTATTTCAGCGGAACAGACTGGATTTCCAATAATCTGACCGATCAGAATTCCGGTTCATTGGTAACTGCCAATCCTAATTTTTCACTGACCAATAATCCGGCAGAAGATTTATGGAATAAATACGGTGACGAAAGAAACAACCGTGTTGTCGTAAAAGTAGATTATAACGGGAAACCGACCACATTCAACGTTTCCAGAACAGGATATCTTGAAAAAGATCTTGTGAGCCCTGATGTGAAAAATATTAAGTTTGATGCAGGATTATATTACCGTTTCGGAGACCAGTGGAGAACTTCTTATGTCTATCGGTATGGCTTGCTGGACGGAACTTTCCAGAGAGGAAATAAAATCCGCTTACAGAATGCTACTGTTCAGAACCATAAAATAGAACTGACAGGAAGAGAATTGACATTCAGAGCTTATGTATCCATCGAAAATACAGGAGATTCTTATAATCTGAAGCCTTTGGCAGACAATCTGGATCTGACAAATCTTTCCAATACGAACTGGAAAAATATATTTCAGACTGCTCTTCAGACCAATTTAAATGCAGGAGCCAATCTTAATGACGCATTTATTATCGCCCGTCAGGAAGCCGATAAAAACAGGGCAGTACCCGGAACCGCAGCTTTTGAACAGTTAAAAAACACCATTATCGGAATCAATAACTGGGATTCTGCCAATGCAGGAATTGCAGGAGCTCCGGCAACAGGAGGAGCCAAGCTTGAACAGAAATCCAGGTTTTATCAGGGTGAACTTACCTATGATTTCAGCAGGTTTGTAAAGATTTTCAACCTTCTCGCTGGTGTGGATTATCGTTTGTACAGTATTACTCCGGATGGAAATAACTTTGTTGATTTTAACCGTCCTGTGAGTGAAAGAAATGTTCCTTTGGCCAACGGCACATTCGGCAAAGATGTTATCTATCAGAAATATGGAGCTTTTGCACAGATTACCAAGCTTTTCTTTGATGATAAATTAAAGATCAATGCCGCTTTACGTATTGACAGAAATCCCGAATTTGAAGCAAAGCTGAATCCAAGAATCAGTGTGGTGTATTCTCCGGTTAAAGAACATAATTTCAGAGCTTCTTTCCAGAATGGATATCGTTTTCCTTCGTTATTTGAAGCACTTTCTTTTGTAAACAACGGAAATGTAAGAAGAGTAGGAGGACTGTCAAAAGTAAATGACGGATTGAGTTACCTTGAGAATTCCTATACACTGGCTTCCATTGACCGATTCACCTCAGCGGTAAACGCAGATGTAGATGCAGGAAAAACCCAAAGCCAGGCTGCCCAGGATAATAAACAGCTTTTAATAGCAGCAAACTTACAAAAACTACAGCCAGAAAAAATCAATTCATTTGAAGTAGGATATAAGTCTACTTTTTTTAATAATAAACTGGTACTGGACTGGGATTTTTATTACAACATCTACGAAGGATTTCTGGGACAGGTAGAAGTCGCAGTACCTAAAAACAGCCAGGTAGGAAGCAATACAGCCGTTCTCGCCATGCTTGATAGAAGTAAACAGGACAGATACAGGGTTTATACCAACAGCAACAGTACTTACAAAAGCTATGGGACCTCTCTGGGAATCCGATACAATATTACAGGAAATTATAATGTGAACACCAATGTCTCTTATAATGATCTTGCGTCCAATAATAGTTCAGACCTGTTTATCACTGCTTTTAATACGCCGAAATGGATGGTCAATGTAAGTATAGGAAACAGAGAAATTGTCAAAAATATAGGATTTACTCTTGTAGGAAGATGGCAAAGCGGCTTTACATGGGAAAGTCCTTTAGCATCAGGACCAATTCCAGCTTATTATACGATTGATGCACAAGCAACATGGAAACTTCCTGAAATTCATGCCAATATCAAAATTGGAGCCACCAATTTACTGAACCGCCGTTACTTTCAGTATGCAGCAGGCCCTGAAATAGGAGGACTGTATTATCTCGCTTTTACGTATGACTTAAAACTGTAATCAGGATGAGCAATTCATTATATCCCATATTTTTAAAACTTGAAAACCTGTCACTGCTGATCATCGGCGGTGGTAAGGTGGCCCTTGAAAAACTGGAATCGGTACTTGGAAATTCTCGGGATACTTCCATCAAACTGGTGGCGAAAGAAATTATTCCTGAAGTCAGGATCTTAGAGGATGAGTTTCCTAATCTGATTATTCATGAAAGAGCCTATAACGAACATGATTTTAATGATGCAGATCTTGCGATTATTGCAGTAAATGATATTGAACTGGCAGGAGAAATCAGAGAAAAAGCCCAACAAAAAAATGTATTGGTGAATATTGCTGACAAACCGGACCTGTGTGACTTCTATTTAGGTTCTATTGTTAAAAAAGGAAGTCTTAAAATCGCTATTTCTACCAACGGAAAATCTCCTACTATCGCCAAGAGATTAAGGGAAACCTTTACCGAAGTTATTCCTGACGAAATGGATCATGTCTTAGATAATATGCAGCATATCCGTAATAAACTGACCGGGGATTTCGATTATAAAGTGAAAGAACTCAATAAAATCACTACAGAATACCTGTCCGATGGAAAAGCTTCTTCAAAAACGGATATGGAAATTGAAAAACTGATCAATATTACCAAAATAGCTCAGAGAAAAGCTAATATTTATCTCGCAATTATTGGTGTTTTGCTTCTTTTCGGATTATTTGGGCTTGTGGTGTATCAATTTAATCTTGCAGATGATATCCAGTATTTTCTGAACAAAGACGGTCATATCTTTTATTGGATGCTGTTTGCCGGCTTTATGGCAGAAATTGTTGCCGGATCTATGGGAATGGGCTATGGAGTGATATGTACCACAATTCTTTTACTGTTAAATGTTCCACCGCCTGTTGTAAGTGCCAGTATTCACTCTGCAGAATCATTTACCACAGCAGCCGGAAGTTTCAGTCATTATAAACTGGGAAATGTCAATAAGAAAATGGTATGGGTATTATTTCCGCTGGCAATTGTGGGTTCTGTTATCGGTGCATTAACGCTGTCTCATTACGGAGAGCATTATGCTTATATTGTAAAACCTGTTATTGCCTGCTATACATTATATCTTGGGATTAATATCTTAAAAAATGCATTCAAAGATAAAAAATCAGGGCAAACAAAAACCAAACGGAGAACCAATCTCAGAGTTTTGGGGCTAGTAGGTGGTTTTATTGATTCCTTTGCAGGAGGCGGATGGGGACCATTGGTTACCGGAACATTGATCAAAGAGGGTAGGATTCCCCGTTATGTTGTGGGAAGCTCCACTGTAGCCAAATTTTTACTGACTGTAACAAGTGCGATAACATTTATTTTCACTATTGGAATTCATCACTGGAATATTGTTTTGGGACTTTTACTGGGTGGTATTTTTACCGCCCCGTTTTCGGCGATGCTTACAGCAAAACTTCCAACAAAGAAAATGTTTATTGTCGTGGGAATGGTTGTTATTGCAATGAGCCTTATTACGATAACAAAATCAGTCTTATCATAAAGAATAAGTATAAAATTAAAAAGAAAAGTATGATTTATTAAATGCAAAGATTTTAATGTTTTACTTTATTTTGAGAAACAAAGGGGGAAAATTAATCATTACTCATTTTTAGTAAAAATCTGAAACCATTAAAACTTTGCGTTTCCTTATTTTTTTTGAATGCTTTTCGTAAATATTTTTTTTAACGCAAAGACGCAAGATGATATCAAAAAGGCTGCTATAAGGCGCAAGGATTTTATCTCCGATAAAATTGAATACTGCATATCTTATTTTCTCACAGATTATTAAGATCTAATAAACGAGTTAAAAAG
>JAITUA010000006.1 GCA_031286615.1 Chryseobacterium sp.
TTTCTCCAGGAATCGAACCAGGGACACATGGATTTTCAATCCATTGCTCTACCAACTGAGCTAAGAAACCATTTATGTTTTTGTTTATTACTTCGTTGTTTTAAAGTGATGCAAAAGTATAACATTTTATAATACCGCGCAAGTTTTTTGATTTATTTTTTTTGAGTAAATCTTTTAATATAGCTCGTTTTAGGTTCCAATGCTTTGTTCACCAGTGGTTTGTTCATCTGGTTTTTTTTCATTTTTTTGTAATTTTTATTTTTTCATATCCTTTTGTCCCCTATATTTTCAATTTTGAAATTGATTTTCTGTTCTAAAATGGCTGTTCTTCTTTACAATTTATCTGAAGATATTGCTTTGTTGATGAATTTTGAAATTTTGATCTCTGTTTTAAATATTTTAAACAAGCAAAAAAATATTACGATTTTAAAGAGCTGTAAATGTCAAACATCTGATTTGTAGGATGTAATTTGCCTAACAAGTGTTAGTCGTATTATTACGACACTTTTCAAAATTTAATAATAAAACTTATTTACGTTTTGTAATTACATCTATATTTGGTGATATAGAAAAACAAATCATAAAATATTAACCATTAAAATTTACAAATCATGGCAGAAAGAAATTCAAGAGGAATTTTAAAATTCAACAACGGAGAAGGACAAAAGTTATTAAAGCTTAACTACAGCGTATCAAGATCTACAGACGTATCAGGACGTGTAGCATCAGATCCTTCCAACGCTCTTATCAAAATTACAGTAGAAGCTACTGAAAAATCAGACATTCTGGAAAGTTTACTGAACGGAAAATATAAGCCTACGGTAGGTGAGATCACTTTCAACAAATCTCACGAAGAAGGAACGTTAACAACACTGAAGTGGAATAACGGTTATGTAATTCAGCATGAAGTAGATTTCGATGCTGTAGATGATAATAGTATGTACATCAGTTTTGTGGTAAGTGCAGAACAGATAGATCTGGGGAATTCTTCTTATTTCGGAGCATGGCCTTCTTAATAGCATTCAGAATTTAAACTATCAGGCAGAATGGCACACCGGTTCAAGGGATGTTGTTCTGCCTTTTTTAACCTTATAGAACAGCTGTTTATTTTAAAAAATAAAAAGTTCTGAAAAAAACACCTAATCACTATGAATAAAAATGCCTCGAATTCTGATAAGATTTCTGAGAATCATATTCCCGGAATCAACCGTGTGGTAAAGCTGGATATTGTGATTGAAGGCAAAATTATCAAACACTTCAAGCATTTCCGTTTACAGCAAAGTGCCAGAAGACATCACAATTTTGAACTTATTCTAGCCCATGATTCTCTTGGAGAAGCCCAAAACCATACCCTGGAACAAGCACGCCAGTTTTTGGGAAAGAGAATTACGATTGTCTTTAAATACAAAGATTATGAAAGTGAAAGCCCTGAAAGAACTTTTGTAGGGGTCATTACCAAAGCCGCATTCAGTCAGGAAAAAATGAGTCTGGGAAATATTGTACTGAGAGGTTATAGTCCTACCATTCTCATGGATGCTGCTCCCCATACTCAAAGTTTTGGAGGAGATCAGGCTGTTAATACCGGAATCATTGCCAATAAGATATGTAAAGAAGCACTGGGATCAGAGAAATTTGATTTCAGGGTAGATACTCAGAATAAAAGCTATATCAATTATAGCGCACAATATAACGAAACCCATTACAATTATCTTGCAAGAACTGCAGAAGCCTATGGAGAACAGTTTTATTATGATGGTGAAGTCCTTCATTTCGGAAAACTTCCACCCTCAGAAAAACCGATTCGTCTTGTATACGGAAGCAATGCAAGCGATGTTCAGGTAGAACTGAATGCAGTACATACCAATCCTCAGTTTTTTGGATATAACAGCAGCAGCCATACTAAAATGGAAGGCTCTGAAAATAATATCAGACATCTGGGAGAAATTCCGTCCAAAGCATACGAGCTGAACAGTAATATCTTTAAAACCCGTTCACTCTCGCCGGCACCTATCAATGCCAATATGTTTGTAGATGTAAGCGATTCTCAGAAAAGTGCTGCCGGAAGCGCTGCCGTAGAAGTATTTACTGTTTCAGGAAATACAACCGTTCCATTTTTATATCCGGGTTGTCTTGCAGATATAGAAATGAGGAAGCCGGATACCAGCCAGACTTCTTATTTTACGAAACTTACGATTACCGAAGTTTCTCATGAAGTAAATGCCCGCGGGTATTACACAGGAAGCTTTGAAGCTATTGCTGAAGGGACAGGCTTTATGCCAAAACCAGACTTTATAGAACCTAAGGCTGAACCGCAGGTTGCTACCGTTATTTCCAACACAGATCCTCTTAATCAGGGAAGAATACAGGTGAGATTTGACTGGCAGAAAAATCCAGATACTACCCATTTTATAAGAATGATGAGTCCTGATGCAGGTGGTACAGATGTTATTACCCAAAACAGAGGTTTTGTAGCAATACCGGAAGTAGGAGATCAGGTAATGGTAGGATTTGAATACCACCACCCGGATTTTCCGTTTGCGATGGGAGGGATGTTCCATGGGCAGGTTGCATTGGGAGGAAGTATTAACAATCATCTTAAATCTATTCAGACAAGGAGTGGTAACAAGGTGATCTTTAACGACCAGGAAGGAAGTATTTTCATAGAAGATCCTAGTGGAAATACTTATTTAATGGACGGAAAAGGGAATATTATAGTGAATGCTCCCAAAAATATAACCTTCACAGCCGGAGAAAATGTACAGATTAATGCCGGTAAAAATATCATTGCCTCTGCACAAAGAAATGTCAATATTATGGCTGGAGAAGATATTACTGAAACTGCTAATGATGATTATAATCTGACAGCAAGTAATATTATCGAAACTGCAGAAGTTGGAAGAAGTTCTAAAGCGAAAAATATTACAGAAAATATGGAAGCTGGCTCTTACATCAGTACAAAAGAGGCCATCAATGTAGAAAGTGCCAAAGAAGTACTTATCAATAGTGGTAAACAGGTAAAAATGCAGTAATATGGCAGGCGAAGGCGGAAATATCGTAAGGAATGTCTTTGGAAAATCCTATAAGGAAGCAGAACATATTATGAAAGATGCTTCCAAGGGAACGCTTGATTTTAAATCTCCTCAGGAAAACACCTTTTATGGGAAAAAAGGAGGAAAGAAATTTGACGAATATCAGGCGAAAAAAGACAATACATTACTGGTGATAAAGGTAGAAGGGCCTTTAGATGATAACGGAGGAAAAATTGCCAAACCTAAAGAAGGCGTAAAATATTGGTTCAAAGCAACCTTTAATAGATCTGCAACGAAAAGTGAGTATAAAAAACTTCAATGGCAGGAAAAAATAAATGGAATTTCTATTCCTTTCTTTTTTGATTATTCTTCAATCACCGGAAATACGGAGACGATACAGGTGAAGCTTCCCTGTTATGATATGCGTGTATATGCCTATTTTAAAACTCCAATTGACAAAGTTAGTGTAGAAGTCAAAATAACCAATCCATTACCTCTTTACATTGATAGGTTTAAAATTAAAGGAAAAGACAGAAAAGGAGTGAATATGGCGGATGATATGTGCTATGGTCTGGGGGTTTCCAATCAATATCCTTCAAGATATACGCTTCAGGATGTAGAAAGCAAAGGCGTCTGGATCAAGTCGGAAATAAGAGATAAGACCGATGAGGAATTATGGGCTGGATTTAAGCTCATGGTAGGAACCCTTTTTTCAGTCGGAGAACTGGAAACTGTCGCTTTTGATATGATTGAAAAATTTAAAAGAAGCGAAGGTGGTGAATATACCAATCCTGTGCTTACAAAACATGTATTGCAGCATCCTTCAAACCAACGATTCTGCTTAAGCATGGAAGATGAAATTGCTGACAGAATTAAGAAAAACCATGGAAGTGTAGCATCCATTGAAGATGATGAAATCCATTTTACAGATGATGAGATCGGAAAGTTTGGAAAAAGAGGATGGGGACATCCGCAGTTTTCAACAATGAAAGACACCTTCATGGGAGGTCTTACTATTTGTATGAATGATACGTGGGCCTATGAAGTACAGCTTACGAAATTCAATAAATCAGGCAATGGCACTTACGATGCTACATATAAAGTTGTTTTATATGACCACTTTGGATTGGATATGCCGGATATAGAAAAGAAATATTACTATTTGCTTGGTTTTAGATATTGGTTTATTTTGCAGCATATCAGAGGGTATAAACCTTTTATCACTAAAGTTGAATTTGAGAAGACTTTTAAAGAAAGCATTACAATTGGTAAAGCTGAACGCCAAAGTAAAAGGAGAGCTCAAAAAGAAAGAGAAGATCACCTTCGCAATATGGGAAGGAGAAGGCCGGGAGAATATTAAGAACAAATAACCATTACAATTTACAGGTATTATTATACATATAAAAATGAAGTACTTACAATCTATAAGAATTATTGCCATTATATGTTTTCTGTTGATAGCCATGAGCTGTGATAAGAAAAAGAATGATTTTATTCCACTTGAGCATATGACTTTTACCAATGCTTATTATAAGAATGCTGTCAAAATTTCATATTATATTCTCATAGATAACCCGGAACCTAACGAAAATATGCTGAAGAAAGATATTATAAGATATGTAGAAAACAGGTTGAAAAGCAATAAGTCTATTACGCAGCCCGAAATATCTTCACTCAACTTTGTTTTTTATAGAAAAACGGATAATACCTCATATTTTATAACGAACAAGGAAAGTGCAGGGGAGCTGCTGGGTGAAGAAATATCTCATTACCAGCAAGATTATATAGCCAATTATCTGGTAAGTAAATGTGGGCGAGGTAAAGTAGAAAAAATATACCTCTACAACTTGCCTGAAGAGATTGTATCAGATAAAAACTGTGCTGAATAAGCTGCTTGGTTCCATTAAATAATACTCAAAACCATATGGTAGAAACAAGAGTAAAACCTTTTCAGAAATACGCTTTAGGAACCCATGATTATCACGTGGAGAATGCTCTTGAAATACAATTTGGAGAAGCAAAAGGGTTTTATTCATCTTTTAGAATTACACTGCAGGAGAAAGAAAATGAAGATCATACAAAAAACTGGCTGATAGATAAGGTAGATGATTCCTCTTTTCCATCTGAAAATAAATTTATGGAAATCCTGTATATCCTGGAACAGAGCTCCTATCCGATAGAAATAAAAGTGGATGAAAAAGGAAGTTTTCTGGGCGTAGCAGACCATCAGAAAAATATAGAAAACTGGAAACTTAAAACGGCAGTGCTTCAGGAAAAATACCAGAATGCTGAGGTATTCAGAAATCAATACCTGTCTGCGTTGGAAGATGAAGCTGTCTTTTATAAAAACAAACTGAAAGAACCCTTCTGGAATCTGCTGTTATTCGCTCCTTACTATGTAGATAATGGAGGAGAAAACCGAGAATCCATTGTATGGAATATCAAAGGAATTGGCGATGTAGAATGTTCCGGAGTCATCAATGCAGAACAGAGAGACTACGGTTTTAATGCATTTTTTATTTCCGAAATCAAAGTTCCAAACACCATACAGGAAGAATTAGATAAGAAATACCTGTATCATGCGGGACAGTATCAGGTAAAACTAAGCATAGAAATGGAGTACAACTCCCGTAAAAAACAGTATTCCAAAAAGAAAGCTGACTTTATATTGTCAGATGGAGAAAAAACAGTATACCGGGAAACGATCACAATGACTTAATCTTTATGAACAAATGACATGGCGGATAAAGGATACATCATTATAGAAGGAGCCACTGCGTACTGTAGCAGCTCTGTAGCCAACAACTCCAAAGGGACCGCCGTTCCGATGGAAGTGAAAAGCCAGAAAAAAAAACTAGGCAAAAACAAATATTTTGCACAGAATAAACCTGTAGCAACTTACCTTGATGATAAAGCCGACAGCTTCGGTGGTGGTAACGGATTTGGAAACTGCAAAGGCTCAGACGGGAAAACTTACCCTTGTAAAGGCAAATGCAGCATTAAGTATAAAGACTATTATGAAAACGTAGAATTCAACAAGAGTATGAAAATACTGTTGGATGCATCTACCGGAAGCTGTCCTGGATATGGCGTTCCCGGAACTATTGCTTTTGCGACTACCGGGCAGGCGAATAACGTTTCCCAGATTGAAGTTAAAGAAGCGGATGAATTTTCCGTAGCCAATACTTCACCACAATGGCCTTCATCTGCTGCGTCTGAAGCGAGCATTGCCGTATCATCAATCTCGATGATAAGACCTATACCGTCAGACAAGCTTACCGGAAATTATTACTATATCAAAGGAATGAATGGTCCTTTATTTCCCATTGCAAATCCTTTTGGTGGTGATAATCTAGATTTGAAAGCGCAATTTAAAGGAGATGAGAAGAAAATTATCTGGGCTCTTTTCAAAGGAGAAGGAACTAAAGATAAAGTAAAAACATTTATCGGATTGGGAAGCAATTTCAGCCAATCTATGAGTAAAATATTTGACAGCCTTGCAGAAGGGAAGTACAGACTCGAAGCATATGGTAAAAAAGCTGGGGATGCCAAATGTTCTATTAATGTAGAAGTAGTTCAGGGTTTTGTTAAAAAGATTGTTAGCCCGGGATCTTCAACCTTAATTAAAATCCCTCTACCTGTATCTATTGAACGAAAACTCAGCAGTGCAACCGATCAGTCGAAAATACTGAACAGAGGTTTCTTTATGCCCGTGAATAGTGTTCAATGGACGGTAAAACAAGGAACTACGGTACTCTATAGCAGTTATTCAGAAGTCTCTTCTTCGCACCTTGTGGATGTAACAGGGATTGGTGATCGTATATTTCTGACTTTTAAAAATGAAGGAAAATATACCGTAGAAGCATTTACAGACCCCACAGATCCCAAACCACAGTCTATAGAAGTTAAAATAGAAAACAGCCTGGGGGTAATGGGAGTGAAAGGAGAACCGGGTTTAGTAAGATTCAGTGATATCATCAAAGTACAGGCTTCCAGATTCAATGTCAATTATATGCCTTCTGGGACCTCTGTCTATTGGTATCTTAAAAAAGAAGGAATTGGAAGAGTGGCTTTATTTGAAAACTCACCTTCTTTCAAGACAGGTGTCATCAGTAAAAAAGTAGCTGAATTACTTTATAATGATGCAAAGTTGGCCAGTAATCAATATTTTGGAAAATATATATTAGAAGCTTATGCCAATCCGGTTGGAGCAGGAAAGCAGCCCGGATTTTCAGGATCAGACTGTTTTAATTTTGAAGTGATTCAAAATGTAATCGATAAATTCACGCTTCCCGCCACCAATATCCCAAAAGGAACCAAAATAAAATATACAGCGACGGCAAGAATTGCTACACTCGCAGGCAATGAAGCCATAAAAATAGAAGTTCCGGATAAAGTGACCAATAACGGGGACGGAACCATTACATTTAATGATCTCGGAGAATATACTATTTCTGCTTATTTAACCGGAGATTATACCGACGGGAAGAAAATTGAAGCGAAAGTAAAAGTTTCAGAACCTACGGTAAAAAGAGCTCTTTGGGCCTATGGAACAGGAGTGAAACGTACGGAAACCGGTTTTGGAGAGGAGACGTATGGCTTTCTTGAAATTGATGGCCTTCAGAACCAGGCTTTAAAAGTAAAAGTATGGGTAAAAGGAGAAGGAGATGATTTCTACAAAGAGAAAGATAAATATATGCTGGAGGAAAAAACCATTACCCTTAACAATGAGGGTAAGGCTTCTTTCCTTATTACCACCAATGATGATTATAAGAAAAAACTGGCGGCAGCCATTCCAAAAACAACGGAAAATCCTAACCCGTCTTATCGCCTTGTATTTACCATAGAGCTTCAGGCAAGTACATCTGCAGATATTGTTCTTCCCGGTAATATTACCATTTTGGGAACACGTCCTGTAGTTGTAGATAGTACTACTACCTACCTTGAAGTTTTGGATTCCAATGAAGAATTGGTGATGACTTCCGAACAGAAAATTGTCTCCATTATGTTCTCCACAGAAAACGGTAAAGATATTCAGCGGGAGCAGACTTTTTATGGTAAAACTCATAAACTTTGGGTGCATACCGTCAATATGACTGAAGAAGTTCTGAAGATTGATGTTCTAAAGGAGATTCCTAAAGAAGGATTAAACGAAAAAGACCATATAACCTATACCCACGAGAGCAAACAAAGCTATAACGAAGAAAAAACCGGAAAAGACGGACTGCTGGAAGTTTCTTTCACAGCAAAAGAAGAATGGAAAAATCCGCCAAAAAACTTTGATTACTATATAGCTCAGGTTTCCCGGCAAGTGCAAGACCGTGACGACCCTAAAAAGAAAGTCTGGAAAATAGAAAAAAGCCAGTTTACCGTTAATAATACACTTCCTGCTGATCTGGTCAGAACGGAGGATATGGAAAAACTGGGGATCAAAGCTTATAAAAAAGACGGAACTCCTTTTACAAAAGAAGAAATGCTGGAGTTGAGGAAACAATATATTTTTTATGAAAGCGGGTGTCTGAAAGTTTCCCAGAAAGAAACACCAGAGGCTATTGATAATAATGTGATGCCTGTAGTGGTGGAAATGGCGGAAGTGAAGAGAGAAGGAGGAGGATGTCCCAGATGTAATGCTCCTGTAACGGCAGACCAATTAAAGGAAATTTTTCCAGATGCTGATCCTGGTATTCTGACACAGGTAGCAGCTGCATATACAAAATATATGAAGGAAATAGGGATGAATACTTGCTGGAATAAAGCTCATTTATTTGCACAAGCCAGAGTGGAAACAGGAAAGACACTTCATTTAAAAGAAGGAGAAAATTTTAATTGGTTTTGGGAAAAAATACCAGGAACATTTGCAGCATTTAGAACTCAGGAAGGAAGGGATAATGCAAAACTTTGGGGGCGGGCAGTAGATAAGCCCAGTCAACCAGGTGTAACTCTAGAGAATCAGAAAAATATTGCTAATTGGGCCTATTCTCCTACAAGCGATAAAGGAAAAGAATTAGGAAACACCCAAGCAGAAGACGGTTGGAACTTTAGGGGAAAAGGACTTATACAGCTTACAGGAAGAAAAGCTTATGAGTATGCGAATACCTATACTAAAAAGGAAGGAGCAGATATCATAGCAGACCCAGATTTAGTCTTAACAAATATTTCTGCTGCAGTAATATCTTCTATGGCCTTTTTCAAATGGAAAGGAATTAATACAATTGTCAATGGCTCTAAAGATACTTTGCCTGCAAGTAAAAAAGTGGGCAAAATGGTAGCTACAAAAGATGAAAATGGAAAAGATTCTGACAATTATGCAGAAAAACAAAAAGCCTTTGATGATCATACCTCGAAAACTTTCAAAACATCTGAATGTGAATGGGGGAAAGCAACAGATTTGAATCTAGCCGGTAGAAGTCCATGGATGGAAATTGCTGTAGCAGAAGCAAAAGTATATGGTGGTAAAGATGAGGGTACTATTGATAGCAGAATAAAAACCTATCATAAAGACGGAGGAGGAACTGATGCAGGAAGTGGTACGGCATGGTGTGCCTCATTTGTTTGTTGGTGTATAGAACAAAAAGATTTGCCGAGTCCACATTCTGCGGGTTCAAGAATGTTTCTGAGTAGTGCAAAAGCAGAAAAATGTGATGTTTTTTTTGGTGCTGTAGCTATATTTTCTGACTGTGATTCTACTGGAACAAACATAGAAACTTCGGGCCACGCAACATTTGTTTTTGGAAAACTGCCAGGAACTGAAATTTATGCTTGTCTTGGAGGAAATCAATCCGATAAGCTTAAAATGTCAAGTTATAATTGCAGTGGTAATGTTTTCGTATCTTGGAAAGAGAAAAACGGTACAGAACATTATAAAATATTCAGAGGATTTTATAAACCCAAAGGCTATGTCGTTAAAGATATAGACAAGTTAGGTAATAGTGATAATTATTCATCAGCAGACGAAGCAAGTAAGAAAGCATTAAATTTAGATATTAAATCCGATGAAAATGGAGAAAGCTCAAGGTAAACTAATAATTACGAAGTCTTTAATTGCTTCTTGTTTTTTCTGTCTCATACAGTGTCAGGAAAAAAAACAAGAAGTTACATATCAAAATGTAAAAAATAATACTATGCAAAAAACGGAAATAAGTAGTATTCTTGAAAAACAGCTAAAGAAAGGTGCAGCTGAAGAATATGGAAGTTTTAGCGATTATTCAGAGAAAGATCTTAATGCATTAATTGAATTAGAAGACTCTATTCTTCAATCTAATGGTTATAAGAATGTTACAAATGAGCAATTTGCGGCTAAAATAGAAGAGATTTTTGGTAGAAAAATTGATTTTACTAGCTCCAGTAATTTCCTGAAAATAGATACTTATAATAAATGTGATAAAGAATTGTCTTTTGTTCCTTTATCTGCAGAGTATCAAAATATTTATGTTTCAAAAAATGATAAATTAATATCATATTTTTATCCTCTTCCGTTACTTATTGATTATCAAAAAAACTATCCATACTTAAAAAAAATAGAAGATAATCCTATTGAAATAGAAACAAATGAAGGTCAGCAGCAAGTATCCCGATGGAAAGATATACCTAATTTAAAAGAACAACAAAAGAAGAATAATCAGATTGTGGTAGCGCGAAATATGTATTTATTTAATGATAATAAAGCATATGTAACATGGCTTGTTACACAAGATCCAACTTTTGTTAAAACTCTTGTAAAGCAATTTGGATACACGAAAGAACCGAAATTCAATGCTCTGGCGATGAGTGATTATCTGAACAATGGCCAAAACTCTTCCGACATCGGCGATATTATTTTTGTTAAAAACTGTAAAGGAGATTTAGAGATAAGAACTGAATTATTAAAGTATATAAAGGAACATACAAAATCAGATGAAAACAGGCTTTTGAATGCTTTGGAGAATTTTGGATATGCACTGAAAGATAATACTAATTTTACATCAGATGAAAAATATAAGATACTTGCTTATATAGGGAATACAGTTGATCCTTTTTACTTGAATTTTGCAGGTGTCAATTCCGGGAATGCCGTATGGAATGCTGAAAGTGTACTTTATAATAGTGTAGTGAAAGATAGAAATATCATTTCAGTATTTCAGAAAAACAATTATTATGGACTACCTGATTTAAAAGATAGTTTGATAAGAGTTCAAGGAATTATAGATCATGAATCCGAATAATAAAAAAGCCAGTTATCATAAAGTAACTGGCTTTTATTTTTAAGTTATAACTTTAAGGTAGCGTTGAAAAATTGATATTGGGAACTTGTGTAGGTGCTGTAACTGAAAACTGTGAGCCGGGAGCAACAGTTGTATTAAAGAATCCTCCATTTTGTAAAAAGAAAGTATTGCCGCTTGTTCCTCCCATTGCATCTATTCTTTGTTTTGCGTTATAGGTATTATCTACACTAAACTTTGCTCCCGAAACAGCGATCCAGCTGCCGTTTGAAGTTCTTACCCACTGATTTTTGAATTCTGCTTTTCTGCCCTGATATCCATTTTCAGGATTGAAATTTTCAACAAAACTATAGAAGCTTTTAAGATAAGTACTGGTTTGAGGCCGCTTCCAGCTGGCGATCAGTTTCCATGTTGTTGTATCAGGGGATAAAAACCAGGCTGTAAAATCTGTTTTCCCGGTTCCGTCCGGTTCACCTTTTAATAAGAATTTATAAGTTTGCCCTGCACTCCAGTTATACTTATAATAGCTTTGTCCGCCAGAACCCTCATTCCCAAATTCTCCAATTGTTACTCCAGAACCTGCTCTGTTCAGAATAATTTTATGATCAGGAGGAATATTATTAGGATCATCTGTTTCAAATGGGCTCCATACAGAGAATAAAATTCTTCTTTCTGTGGCAGAATTCACCTGCATTCCAAAATAGCCTGCACTAAAGCCATTAGCCATAAAATAACCAATCTTATCTTCTCCGGCAGGAACTGTCACTTCGTTGTAATAGTAGCTGACATTATCAGTAGTTGGAATGACGTAGTTTAGATGACAGGAAGGTCCTCTGCGTGCCCAATAATAGTATGAAGGATCATTACTGTAAATATTGGTTCCTGTAGAGGCTGCGCCGCTAAAGGTAACACCCGTAACATCTGCGAAGTATCCACCGGTTTTAGAAACACCCTGAAGATCAACTTTTACATAACCTGGAGTAGAAACGGTAAAATCTCCAACAGTATAATCCGTATAGGCTGATCCCGTTAATGTAATATTTTTGGATGTGCTGCCCACAGTTACTTTTACAACACTTGTACCTGAAGGAACAGAAGCTTTTAATCCTATATTTAATGTTCCTGTATTGCTCACTCTGAAATAAGTGCTGATAACAGTTGAGGAGTTGGTCCAGTTGCCTAAATTAGTAGAAGTGATCACCTCGCTGGCTCCCGAAGGTTTTACTGTAAAAAAAGAATTCCCGGCAACAGGTACATTGAAAGACGATGCGTTCTTTAAGGCTGAGACATTTTTTTGCGCAGCAGCAGTGTCCTCTGTTACCATGGGCATTTCTGCACAGGATTGAAAAACAAGCATAGCGACACCCAGAAAAGTATCGGCTAATAATTTTATTTTCATAATAGTATTTGTAATTTGGTTTACAATACTAAATTAAGTTTTACCGATCAAATAAAAAATTAATTCCCATCTTTTTGATTAATTTTTATTTTTTTAAACAGGTTTTTTATCTAAAAGTGCACTAAGATTAAATATTTGTTTTTTCAATATTCCGGAAGGAACTACTGGGAGGAAAAGGGAGGTATATAAAAACAAAAAAACCTCTAAACTGAATTAGAGGTTTTCAAGTGGTTTCTCCAGGAATCGAACCAGGGACACATGGATTTTCAATCCATTGCTCTACCAACTGAGCTAAGAAACCATTTATGTTTTTGTTTATTACTTCGTTGTTTTAAAGTGATGCA
>JAITUA010000003.1 GCA_031286615.1 Chryseobacterium sp.
ATGTAGCTAATAATCCTATATCAAACTTTGATGTAGATGGCAGATGGTTTAATGATGATGGAAGCATAGGGCAAGGCCCTGCTACATTTGATCTTCATGGTTCTTCATATAGACCTATGATGACATTCAGCACGAATGATGGTATGCATACCAATGAAGGTGCAGGTGTACAATATACCCCATTTGGGGATACACAGGCTTATACAGATCTAATGTATGCTTTTCATAATGGAGGAACCGGAGGAATATCTAATATCGGAGGGACATTAAGATGGTGGACAGATTATGAAGATCCTGATCCTACTGTAACAGGGATAGGTGCTTTTGGTATATTGAAATTTCTAGATAAAGGTCTTACAGAAACTTTTAATACCTTAGATGGCATAGCCTATGATTTAAAGCACTATCAAACAGAAAGTTTCTTTAAAGATATGGAAAAACATCTTAACGGTGGATTAGGAATAGCTTCTGCAGCTATCGCTGGGCAAAGTAAGTTACCTGGCGGTTTGAAATATCTTGATAAAATAAAAGGGTTATCAAAATTCTCAAAAGTTTTAGGCAGAGCAGGAGTAGTAGGAACTGCTCTAACTGTAGGTGTTACTTTCTCTGAATACTATAATGATGAATGGACTGCTCATACAATCGTAAACACAGCTTTATTAGCAGGAACTTTAGCCGCAACAGTCTTTGGCGCTCCTGCAATACTTACGGGAATAGCTATTTATGGAATTGCAGATTACACATTTGGTATTGGTGATAAATTAGATAGTGAGTTTGGAAGAGGATCAATATTTTGGAATACACATATTGTAAATTAATCATGAACAATAAAAGAAAGATTAAAATAATTTTAAGAAATAGAGTAATTCTTTTCGTATTACTATTGGTTATTATATCTAATTTATCAGCAATACTTACTTATATTTATATTGCTAAAACTATTTATCCTGCAATAGCGTTTCTACTTTCTATAATATTAGTTTATATTTTTTGTCGAAGCAGCTTACAGCAAAATGTTGATCTTTATATTACAGAAAATAAGATATTTATTAATGATACTTATTACTTCTTATCAGATTTACAATATTATAGTTTTAATGAAACAAATTATGTTGGGACTATTACACTTAGCTTTATTAATAGAAAGGTAAAATTAAGTCTTTTTCGTAATAAAAATTTAGAATATCAAAAATTAAAAGATGACATCTTAAAATTAATAGATATACATAATAAACACAATAACAAAAAAATTAAAGAATTTGATTGGTATTTTACCAGATCAGCAAAAATATATGGATATATAACTGTATTTATAATGATTTTGTGGATTGCTATAATGCTTATGCATCCAGAAAAATTAAAACTTTCAAATTTAGGATTGTTTTTAGTAGTTTCAGCAGGTCTTTCACCAATCTTATTGAGGATTTTTAGAAATAATAAATCTATATAAAAGCTGATAGTTTTTATAATAAACATGGCAAAAATAATATTAGAAGGTTGGAATGAGGGGGCTTCAAAAAGTGTCTCCTACAAAACTCCAAATTGATTTACTTGGAAAATCATTAAGGAATCTAAATTAAATGTTGATTATCTTTTGGATGATAAAGAAGTGATTATTGAGATTGAAAATTTAGACTTGACGAATGAATTTATTATAGAAGCGGAAAAGATTGGCGTAATTTGTAAATTAAGATAATGTTGGGATAATAATGAGAAATTTGGAAAAATGGGATTTAAAATATTCAATAGCAGAGTTTGTAGTTCCAAGGCTTGAAGCATATAAAAAAGAGGTGGAAAATGATAATATTATGTCTATACCATTATGGGTAGAAGATCATAATTTGCCATTTATTTTAGATCAAAATAAAGAATATTCGAAAGAAGAAATAAGCTTAATAAATAAAGAATGGGCTATCATATTACAAAAAATGATATGTTCATTTAAAAGTTTATTAATACCGAACAATGAAATAACCTTTGAAGAGTCGCAAAAGATACAGAACGAGGGTATTCAGTTATTTGCAAAATATTATTTTAACTTATGGGACTGAGTATTATATAAAGTCTTTAAAAATGATAAAGAATATAAATATTGTTAAGTCTAAATTCAATATAATAAAACAGGACTTTTTTAAGACAGGTTTATTTGAAAATTTTGATAAAAACTTACAATGTCAAATAAACGACAGTATCTTATTTTTAGCGAAGGAAATTCCTATCTTGGCCTATTACGAATCTAACAAGAATTATTGGCTATTAACAGATATTAGGCTTATTACAAACGATTTCATTATTTTTCTTGATGATATTGAAATAATTAACATCCCTGAAATTTTTGATGAAGGAAAAGAAAACTCAGAATGCGAAAGTTTAGAAATTGTTAAAAAGAACTCAGATATTTACACTTTAAAATTAGAAAAATTTACATGGTATGCAATTTTTAACGTTCTTAATTTTATTATAAGAGATTAATTTATGATAACATTCAATGGAATTCAAATAAATGTAGTTGATAATCTGTACGTAGAAACAAAAGGATTAGATTCTTATATAACAAAGGAAATCAGAGTTAGCATTGGTGAAAATCAGCCAGAAAACTATATAGATGTTATTAAATACGTCATAGATTATATTATAGATAATAAACCAATCATTTCTGAAAATCAAAATATCGGCTATTATTCCTGGCTTTTACAATTTAGGTTGGATGAAGATAACTGCTATGAACTTTATGAAGTAAACGCTGATGGCAGTGGATTCAATAAAGGTTGTGATACAGCAATTTCAGTTGTAAGGCAACAAAGTGAAATATGTTGGAAACAAAATTTTATTCCTCAATTTCCAAATTTCAATCAATCAGTTGTTATATCAGATGGTGTTTATGAAGGAAAGGGTATTGAAGGAATTAGATATGATTCACCTCAAGATGAGAGTGGGTGGTACCTTATAACAGATGATTATAATAATGATATTAAATCATTAAAAATGGTACATTTTTATCATATTGCTTTTGCTCGTCCTGATATTTTGAAATATTTAGCGATACCTTTCGGATACCGGTTTTTCATGGAAGATGACAGAATCATTGTCTCGAAGGATTAACAGATTACCATATATAAATTATACACCAAGTACCACATATGGTACTTTTTCCTTCATAATAACCATTACTTCTTTCAAAATCCAAAATCCATTTCAATTCATTTGAAATAAACAGAGATATACCTTTATTGTCAGATTTACTATAATGGAATACGAAATAATTTCGTATTTTGGTTTACTTGTTAAAATAATGATTTAAAACACCTAAAAATGTTTAAAATATAAACTTTAAAGTTCTGATTATCATTTTTTAATAATCAAAAAAGAAAAATCTCTAATAGTTGAAATAACATATGAAGAAGTATCCAATTCCTGGGAATGAAGAAGCCCGAATGAGGAAACTGGAGTTTTTGGGTCTTTTAAACCTTGAAAAAGATCCCCAGTTAGACATTTTTGCAGAGACAGCATGCCTGGTGACCGACTGTCCTGCCGCACTTATTGCAATGATGGAAAGTGAAACCCAGACCATCCAAAGTTGTGTGGGGCTCGCTCTTGATTTTGTAGACAGGAAGAGTACTTTATGCCAATATTCTATTGCAAATGGAGATGTTGTTGTTATCAATGATACTTTATTAGATGAAAGATCTTTTGATAATCCGCTTATTTTGACTGGGGGAATCAGGTTTTACGCAGGAGTACCCCTGATTGATGACGAAGGATTCGTATTAGGAACCATCTGTGTTATTGATTATAAACCTAAAACAATTACAGACGATCAGATTTCAACCCTGAAGAAAATAGGAGAGACCATCACAAAAGTTCTGATGGGGAAAAGAAAAAATATTCAGGCCGAATATTTCCAGCAGACCTTTAGTATTTCCAATAACCTGATCTGTGTTTTGGATAAGGATTTCTCTATAAAAGACGTCAATCCGGCTTTTGAAAGCATATTTCAATTGGAGAAGTCTCAGGTTATTGATCAGAACTTCCTCAATATTTTAGGCAGCCACAACTCCCAACTGCAATTACTTACCAAAAATCTGCCCACTACAGATGAAGAAGTAACATTTACTACTTCTACAAACATAGATGATACACAGACTATTATTGTAGAATGGTATCTGAAATTAAATCAGAAACACTCTGAAATTTTCTGTTTTGGAATCAATATTACCCAGCGCATCGAAGAAAAACTCAAACTTGAAAGTTCTGAGCGCCGTTTCAGAAGCTTCTTCGAAAATGCTATAGGTCTTATGAGTATACATGATATGGAAGGAAATATCACTGCGGTAAACGAAAAAGGAAGAGAAACCCTGCAATATTCCTCAGAAGAAGTAGAAGGACTCAACCTGAAAGATCTTGTCCCTGAAAAAAACTGGCCGCTACTGGAACAGTATCTGGAAAGAATCAACAAAAACCAGGAAGATTTCGGAACCATGATTCTGAAAACCAAAGGAGGTGAAGAAGTGATATGGATGTACCACAACCTGGTAGAAATCAACACAGAAGGACAACCTTATGTAGTAAGTACTGCTCTGAATGTTACCGAAAGAATGACGTTGGAAAAAGATCTTGTTCACACCAAAAAAATGCTGGAACAGACAAATGCTGTAGCTCAGGTAGGAGGATGGGAAGTGAATCTTAAAAAGAATACCGTATTTTGGTCACAGTCTACCAGAGAAATACACAAAATAGATAAAACATTCCAGCCTGATCTGGAAAATGCGCTGGGCTTTTACAGCGAAGACAGTCGCGAAAAACTAAAATTTTTATTCGAAAGAGCTGTAACGGAAGGTGTTCCTTACGATGAAGAATTACAGCTTGTCCGGAATGATGGTGTGACGATCTGGGTAAGAGTAAAAGGAATACCTGAGTTTGAAGACGGAATCTGTATGAGAATATATGGAATCATTCAGGATATTGATAATTTCAAAAATATCTACCTTGAGTTAGCCAAAAAAGAGGCAATGCTGCAGTCATTCGTCGCCTATGTTCCTGCAACAGTGGCTATGTTTGACAAAGAACTTAATTATCTTTCTGTAAGCAGCAGCTGGAAAGATGAGTTCCAGATGAATGACATCAGGCTGATCGGAGAAAATATGTTCAAAATTTCTCCTGATGTACCGGATGAAAGAATAAGGATCTACCAGGATGCCTTGGAAGGAATTGCCTATAAAAATGAAGATATGGCCATAGAAATCCCTGATAAAGAAGTCATTCAGCATTACAATATAGAAGTTACGCCATGGTATCTTTCCACCAATACAATAGGCGGAATCATTGTTTCTGCACAAAATATTACAGGATCGGTAAGAATCAATAAAGAGCTTAAAAATGCCAAGAAAATGGCTGATATGGCCAATAAAGCAAAATCAGAATTTTTGGCCAATATGAGCCATGAAATCAGAACTCCGCTGAATGGTGTCATCGGATTCTCTGATCTTCTGTTAAAAACTCCGTTGAATGAAATACAGACTCAATACCTCAATTATATTAACGAATCTGGAGAAAACCTGTTAAACATCATCAACGACATTCTTGATTTCTCTAAAATAGAATCCGGAAAAATGGATCTTTCAATTGAAAAATCCAATGTATATGATATTGTAAGCCAGGTGATCAACGTGATTCTTTATCAATCTCAGAAAAAGGATATAGAATTACTGTTAAATATAGAGCCGGGACTTCCTGAAACCATCTGGGTAGACGAATCCAGACTCAAGCAGATTCTGATCAACCTTCTCGGAAATGCTGTCAAGTTTACAGCACAGGGGGAAATAGAACTTAAAGTAGAAAAGCTTAAGCTTGACCATAAAGATATCACATTAAGGTTTTCAGTGAGAGACACCGGAATTGGTATTCCTAAAGAGAAACAGCAGTTTATTTTTGATGCCTTCACACAGGAAAACAGCTCTATCAGCAAACGTTATGGCGGAACAGGACTTGGACTTACCATTTCAAACAATATTTTGAAATATATGGGTAGCAGCCTGTCTCTGGTGAGCGAGGTTGATAAAGGTTCTGTTTTCTATTTTGACATTAAGGTTCCTTGCGAAATGACAGAACACCCTGAAGATGAAGACCTGAAAATAAAAAGAGTTCTTATTGTTGATGATAACGAAGCCAACAGAGTGATTCTTCAGCACATGCTTGCCTATAAAAACATAGATTCAAAGCTTGCTGCCAACGGTATGGAAGCTCTTCAGATACTTCTTGCAGGAGAGCGTTTCGATGTAATTCTTATGGATTACCATATGCCTATCATTTCAGGCCTGGAAACAATAGAAAAAATCAAGGAACTGTTTAATAAGCAAAACGAACTTTCACCTCTGATTATCCTTCATACTTCTTCTGAAGAACATGATGTCATCAATTCTTTCCGTCAGGAAAACGATTCATACTTCCTGCTGAAACCTATCAAATCTGAAGAACTGTATAAAACATTGAAACAGGCCGTAAAATACACAGAAAAAGAAATAAGCCAAATTCCACAGCCGGAAACAGAAGCTTCATTACTGATGCAGGCTCCTCAGGTTTTGCTGGTAGATGACAATCCTGTAAATATGGTCCTGAACCACAAAATGATACGTTCATTAATTCCCGATGCAGAACTCACAGAATCTACAGACGGTCTTCAGGCATGGGAACAATGCAAAGAAAAAATATTCAATATCATTTTAATGGATGTTCAGATGCCGGTAATGGATGGTATTGAAGCAACAAAACAAATCCGTTTACTTCCTGGTTATGCCGATGTTCCGATTATTGGAGTCACGGCCGGAAATGTATTGGGCGAAAGAGAAAAATGTATGAATTCCGGGATGAATGATTTTCTGCCTAAACCTTTAAGACAGGCCGATCTTCTGGAAATGCTGAAGAAATACATCATGAATAAAAATCATACCGTTTCTGAGGTTTCTATAGATCAGACAAAATATCTGGACATCAATCTTTTGAATGAACAGATAGGCGATGATAATGAGGATTTCAGAAAAGTATTTTTGGGTCTCGTCATACAGCAACTCACCCAAGCTGAAGAAGATATTAAAAAAAGTACAGCTGAAAAAGATAGTACCAACCTGAAATTGATCCTTCACAAGCTCAAAGGAACAGCAGGAACAGCAGGATTGTTGAAACTTACAGAATATACAGCAGACTGGGAAAGAAAAACAGATCCGGATATGGATTTTGCTTCCATGGAAAAAGAAATTATCCAGGAAATAACAATAGGATTGCAATTAATTAACAACTTAATACAATAAAAAATAAAACCATGTTAATTCTAATCGTTGAAGACGGCGAGCTGATTCTAAAAACGATAGAGCACAAATTATTAAAAGAAGGGCACGAAGTAGGTAAAACATCACAACCCAGAGATTATTCGTCAAAACATATATTTTTTTAGATTATTTTTCAATTAAATAACCCATAAAAAGCAGTTATGATGGAATAATTATTGCCGTATTTAAAAAAATCTGATTTCTTCAAAAAATTCCATCATGAAAATAGCCACTTATAATGTGAATGGAGTCAACGGACGCCTGCCTCTCTTACTGAAATGGCTTAAAGAAGCCTCGCCGGATATTGTTTGTCTTCAGGAACTAAAAGCACCTCAGGAACGTTTTCCGGTAGAAGAAATTAATAAAGCAGGCTATGAGGCTATCTGGAATGGACAAAAAAGCTGGAATGGAGTTGCTATACTGGCGAAAAACAAAGAAATTACAGAGGTACAAAGATCTTTACCCGGAGATACCGAAGACATTCAAAGCCGTTATATTGAAGCAATCATTGATAAAATGGTCATCTGCTGTCTTTATCTCCCGAACGGCAATCCTTATCCCGGACCAAAATTCGACTATAAATTATCCTGGATTAAACGTTTTAAAAGAAGAACCAGCCAACTTATTACAATGGAGCTTCCCGCTCTCCTTATCGGGGATTTTAATATCATTCCGGAATCTATTGATGTGTATAAACCTGAACGCTGGGAAAATGATGCCCTGTACAGAACAGAGGTAAGAAAAGCTTACAAAGATCTGCAGAAGAAAGGATGGCTTGACTCTATACGAAGCCTTTATCCGGATGAAAAAATATATACCTTCTGGGATTACTTATATAAAGCTTACGACAGGAATGCAGGCATGAGATTGGATCATATTTTACTGAGCCCTTATTTGCACAACCGGCTGCAGTCCGGTGGAGTAGACAGCCATGTACGTGGATGGGAAAAAAGCAGCGATCATGCTCCGGTATGGATTGAGCTCACAGACGAATTGTAACTCAAGAAAGCAAGATCATACATAGTAAATATACTCCCGGTTTATAAAATCAGGAGTATACTATATAATATGGTTGATTGAATACTAAGACTGTTTGCGGCGGCGGCCGGAAACCTTTTTATCAAGATCCCTGATATCCTGTCTCAGTTCACGGAACATTTCTTTAAAATTATAGCTTTCATAATCTCCAGGCTCAAAATCTTCCGGAAAAATTCCTGAAGCATACTGCCAGATTTCTACAACTTCTTCAAACGGAATTTCATAAGGCTCATAAAAAGAATTGTCAGCACTTACACAGATTGCATTTTCTTTTCTTTCCTTAAAACGTTTATATGTGATTCCATCATTCAATGTAACAAAAACATAGGTTTTTCCCTGCTTCAAATCATTGATTCCTTCCACATATTTTCCTACAATATAGGAACCGCTTCTGAATGGAGGCATAGAATCTCCATCTGCAGGGAATGCTCTGTATTTTCCGTTGGTAAGAAAGGGAAGAGCAATACGCTGAAGACTTTCAATATAATCTATATCACTGTAACCTTCCAGATATCCCATGGAAGCTTTTTGAGGGATAATTTCTATAGTATCATTTCCGTGTGTATCTACCGCTACCGGAAGTACAATTCTGTTGTCCGGCAGTTTCAGCATATCATCCATAGGATATTTCTGAATATCAACCGATAGCATAAGATCAATGCTTACATGAAAATATTTGGAGATTTTTACAAGCAGTTCGATAGGAGGTTCAGATATTCCGTTCTCATATTTTGAATAACGAACTCTGGAAATCATCAGTTCATCAGCTACATTTTGTTGGGAGAGCTTTCTCTTGGCTCTTAAGAAGCGTATATTATTTGAAAAAATTGACATTGATAAAAGTATGTAAGCAAAAATACAAAATTTGTATGCGTTATCAACCACCAAACCGGGTTTTACCATAAGATATAAGAAAATTTGGCAGCTCATCTCTCCATTTTTACTAAAAAGAGGAAATTTTCACACTTGAACACTCAATTTTTGCAGGCTAAAAACAGATTCCCGAACAAATATATCATGCTTTGCATAGGTTAAATAATATTCATTAATAAATAGAATTTAGTACAGAAATAATAACTCCAAATTTCACAAATTGAGTTATTATTTTTAACATTTAGTAAATCAATCACATATAAGTGAAAATCATATTTTTATTAAAATACATATATATTAATGAAATATTAAATAATAAAAACATATAATTAATTTATTGAAAATAATTTGTAATTGTAATATTATTATTCATATATTCGTGATGTAATAATCATATAAAATTATAGTTATGAAAAACTTAAAAAAATTAGACAGAAACGAGTTAAAAGCTATTTCAGGTAACGGATTACTAGATCCAATCGGCGGACTTCTAGGTGGACTGGGAGGTGTTGTAGGTGGAGTAGTAGGCGGAGTAGGTACTATCGTTGGTGGCGTAGTTACTGGCGTAGGATCTACAGTAGGTGGTGTAGTTGGCGGTGTAAGCACTGTTGTAACTAACGCTTTATGCCAGACACAATGTGTTGTTAATGGTGTAATCCACATCAAATTACTTGAGTGCGGATCAACTTGCTAGTCAGCAAGCATTACATGTAAAAAAATCAGACCGCTCTTTCCCAGAGCGGTTTTTTCATTCCCTTAAAACATTCTTATTTTTCAAATATTTACACTCATTCTAAAGTCTTTTTATAGGTTTTCAATAACGCAACAATGTTGCATTATTAAATTTAATTATCTAGCTTTGCCGGATTATTAAAGTATATGCATATGAAAAAGACCGTTTATTTTTTGATGGGAAGCACACTGATGTATTCCTCATCCATTCTGAAGGCGCAGAAACTTAATCCCGAAAAAAAGACTGTAAAAGATATTGAATCTGTCCAGATACAGGGAAAAACCAATTACAATTCCGTCAATATTTCAAGAAAAAAACTGGATTTTATTCAGTCCGGTACATTGGGAGAAACATTAAGCAAAATTCCCGGGATTCAAAACTCAGGATATGGTCCCAATTCCGGAGCTCCTGTTATCCGAAGTCTGAGCGGAAACCGGGTAAAAATACTGGAAAACGGAACAGCGGTAAATGATCTTTCGGGTATAAGTCCTGATTTTAATACGGACATCGAAATGAATAGTGTCCAAAATATTACAGTATATAAGAGCTCTGCATCAGTTTTATACGGAGGAAAAGCTATTGGAGGAGCCATAGATATTGAAACCGATTATATTGCCCGACAATTACCTGATAAAAAAATAAATGCAAAAGGACTTCTTGAAGGCGGAAGCAATAGCGGACAGAAACAAGCGTTTGCTGCAAAAGGTGTCATTGCAAAAAACTGGGTATGGACTGTAGGAGGAAGCAATCACAAACAGGATATTGTAAGAATTCCGGGAAAATCTAAGGACAGCAGGTGCTATGATCCCAACCTGATGGGTTTCAATAGTATTTTACAATCATTATGTCAGGTAGATGTGGATTCCAGGCGTGTTTTAAACAAAAGCCTTTTTCCCTACATCAGCCAGTTTGCCAAAGATCATATGATAGACTATGAACTGTCCGAAGATGATCTTTACACCTTCAGTTCTACCTATTATAATCCTGCAGACGGTAAAAATTATCCCAATCCCAAGAATGACCTTTACGTTCCAGGTCAGGACCCTTCGAAAGACCGCTACAAAAGTGAGGTAAACGGCATCAGGGATTATGTGGAAACAAAAGACGGCGTTATCCCCAACAGCCACTCGGAAAGCAATTCATTTTATGTTGGGACCAGCTATATCGGAAAATCTTTTTATGCAGGAGGAGCTTATCAAAATTCTTATTCTTATTTTGGAGTTCCTGGATATGCAATTGCTAAAATTCCCAAGCATACTCATGGAAAACCACAGCAAAAAATAGAATATCTTCCTATTAATATCAGAAGCTTATCCCATAAAGCTATGCTGGAAACGGCTTACAGATTTACAAATTTTCCAATTTCCGGTATCAAACTAAATTATATGGGAGTATTCTCAAAAAATACGGAACTTCTTGATAATTTCAGAGCTAATCAGTTTGCAGTAAACCAGCACAATGGACGTCTGGAAATCACACAGCAGAAATTAAAATTTCTAACAGGAACCACTGGTCTTGAAGTACAATACAGAGATATGGAAGGAACTGGAAGCCAGAGATACCTGCCCAATAATATAAGCCGTGAAATCGGAATCTTTACGATGCAGCATCTTGATTTCAATACCATTCAGATGGATCTTGGGTATAGAAATGAACACGTACAACGCAGGGCTGAAGCAGATGATAAATACGTCAGAAGCCGCGGGCTTTCCGGTGGAAAACTCAGTGACAGAGATTTTACACTTCATCAGTTCCAAAGTTCAGCACAATGGAATATCTTCAAAAAAGCCTATCTGAAAGTACAATACAACCATTCAGAAAGAGCGCCGGAAGTGAATGAGCTGTATGCAGGAAATAATCATTTTGCCATTCTTACAGAAGAAAACGGGGATGACAGATTAGATAAAGAAACGGTAAATACTGTTGAACTGGGAGGAGGTTTAAATCTGAAAAACCTACGGATATCTGCCAACTGGTACCATACTTCATATAAAAATTATATTTATCTTGCGCACACAGGACTTTCCAGAGAAGTTTTCCTTGTTAAAGAATGGCGTTCTGATGATACGGAAATCAACGGAATTGAAGCAGAAGCCGCTTACAAAGCAGATTTGGGAAAAATAGGGAAGTGGGAGATAGGCGGTTACTATGATTTGGTGAGAAATATAAGTGTAGCCGACAGCTCCATAAGAAAATGGAGTGATGGTGATTATATGCCCAATATGCCCACAAGCCGTTTTGGATTTAATCTGGAAGGAACTTTACAGAACTTCAGCCTGAATATAAGCTTAGACCATTATTTAAAACAAAAATATTTAGGGAAAAATATTAATCCTGAACTCCCTATGCCGGCATTTTCATTACTGAATGTCCGTTTAGCCTATAAAGACAGCAGTTTAGGTACTGGCGATCTGGAATATTATCTTATTGGAAATAATCTGCTGAACACCGAAGCAAGACTTCAAAACTCTCAGTTAAAATTTCTAAGTCCGCTTCCTGGAATTAATATTTCAGCAGGAGTGAAAATAACAATATAAATCAATAAAAAAATCTGCAGTTATTATTAATTAATAGCTGCAGATTTTTCATTGCTTATCTATTCAAAATCAGCCTTATAAATATTTATTTATATGATTTATTAAAAGGTGACAGTATTTTCTCAATAAAATAATCAAGCAATAAGAGATCAGCCAAGAGGCTATATATAAAAATCAGCTCTAAAATTTACGGATTTTGGAGCTTTTTATGGGTAAAATCGAAAAATGTTAGCGAAATTGCATAGTTTTTAAAACTAACTATGAGCTACGAATCAATGACAGAGAAATTTCCTACCATAAACAGTACACTTTCACCCAGTGGACTAGGTCAACTCATTCAACAAAAATATGGACTTACCGGCAAAACGGAGTGCAGCATATTTCGTCTGGCAATGAACCATTTATACATTGTTTATGATGGAGAAAACAAATACGTTTTTAGAATTTACACCCATAATTGGCGGACTCAATTAGAAATTGAAGAAGAATTAAGACTTTTAATGCTTTTAAAAGAAGCAGACAGACAAGTTGCTTTTCCGATAGCCGATAAATCCAACAAGTTCATTCAAAAAATTGAAGCTCCGGAAGGTACAAGGTTTGGTGTTTTATTTTCGTTTGCTAAAGGCATAAAAACAGCAAAATTCTCACCCGAAACTAGTTTTCTGATTGGACAGGCATTAGCAAAAGTTCATCAATCGACAGAAAATATCGAACTGAGAAGAATGCCTTACAATGCTCAAAATCTGCTCAAGAACCCTGTTCTAAGAATAAAAGAATTCTATCATAAAGATAGCAGCGAAATTGAATTTTTAGAAACTCTTTCTGCTTTTTTAACGCTAAAAATGGAAAATATTGACCACCAGAAAATGAGATATGGAACTGTTCATCTTGACGTCTGGTTTGACAATCTTCACATTGATAATGAAAAAGACATAACATTTTTTGATTTTGATTTTTGTGGCAACGGCTATTTATGCTTTGATATTTCTTATTTCCTGTTTCAGCTATTCACAACCCATTTGAACGAAGAGGAATATCAGGCAAAAGCAGATAGTTTTATAAAAGGATATGAAACTGTAACTACTATCAGTAATGAAGAAAAAAAGTTTTTACCTTACGCATGTTTAGCAATTATGATCTATTACATCAGTGTTCAATGTGACAGATTTGATTATTGGACCAATATTTTTTTGAATGAAGATCATTTAAAAAGGATGGTTGGGAATTTAAAACGGTGGATGGCTTACCACAAAATTGAGGTTAAATAATGACAGAAAAAGATTTATCACATTTATAATTTTCGGTGATGAACTAATCAGAAATCTGTCTACAAGTTGAAATATTAGATTAATAAAATTTTGAGAATAAAATACAATTTATCTCGACTGTTAATTAAAGTTTTTTATATAGAAATAGCAATATTTCTGAAAATTAGACAAAGTAGAAAAAGACACCATGTAATTTTCAGGAGTACGAACTTTTAAAAGGAAAAAATGCTTTGCCCTATTTAGTTGAAAAATTTGGTTATCCTTGTTTTAAAGAAACACTGGAACAAGTAAACAGACAATACGACGCAATGCCTGATGCATTTAAAGGACATTATAGAATTGATGAAAATGGAGACATCAAAATGCTGAAAAGCCCGGGAGAATCTAAAGCAATTATGGACAGATTTTGGGAAGAGGAGAGGAGCAAGCTAAAATAATTCTTTTAAAGGGTATCAAAATCTCAAAAATGATCTAAAATTTTTGTGCTTAAATGCACCCCTTACATAATTATTAATATGGAGACAAAATCAATCAATCTCACCAATCAAAGAAATCGCAATGTTGTACTCCGTTTCCTGCATTTGTTTGTTATTTCTTATGTGTATCTTTTTATATTTACATCACAGTTTTCACCTTTAGAGGGAATATATAAGAATGGAGTCTTGTGGTTGTGTAAAAATATTTTTCACCAAAAGCAGGTAGAATATATTAAGATGACTGGCAGCGGCGATACTACATTGGATTATTGGGTAGTGATTATAAATATTGGCTTAGCTGTGGTGGCTGCACTTGTTATACTTCTTGCAGATAAAAAACAACGAACATTTAAAGACCTTCATTGGTTTACGGTAGTAGTAGCACGTTACTATGTAGCTATGATAATGCTTTCGTACGGTTTTGCAAAACTGCACAACGGGCAATTTCCCGCCAACTCAATTGGCAGGCTGGAAGAAAAAATTGGGGATATGTCGCCAATGGGTGTGGTGTGGACCATGATGGGAGCTTCCACTGGTTATACATTTGTGTCCGGGTTATTGGAAACGATAGGTGGACTTTTGCTTCTTTTCAGGAGAACTAAAACTTTTGGTGCACTTTTTTCCATGACGGTGATGATCAATGTGGCTCTGTTGAATTTTTTTTATGATGTGCCGGTAAAAATATTTTCCAGTCATATTGTTTTGTTCTGTGTCTTTATTGTAAGCGGTGATGCCATTGCATTATATCGTTTTTTTATTTTGCATCAGCCATCGCAATTACGTTTTCAAAAAAGGACATCTGACAAAAAATGGAAGAGGATAACACTTACCGGACTTAAATGGCTCGTAGTGGCCTTTTTTATATTGAGCTCTTCATCAGCACTCTTCTATACACCGCCGGCTGTCCCAATGGAGGGTGCGTATAGTGTTGATAAATTTATAATAAACAACCAGGAAATACCTTCCAATGATTCTTTTGGCTGGAAAAAAATATTGATCAGCTATCCAGGCCGGACAAATATAATTCTTAACAATGACAGTACTAGAGCATTTCAGAGTGTCTTAGATACTGGAAAAAGAACACTTATGCTTCGTAAAACGGATGAACAAAACATCTATGCTTACCTGCATTACAATGCTCAAAAAGACAGTATCATTTTTACTGGAAATAGAGGCAGTGATTCCATAAAAATAAAAACAATAAGAAAGAAAAAAGAAGATTATCCCTTAAACAAGAGAGGTTTTCATTGGATTAATGAATATCCGTTTAACAAGTAATAGATATATATCAATGAAATTTACAGAACAAGAAAAAATAATTGAACAGATATTGAAAGCTGTGGAATTACAAACCGGTATTAACAGATCTGATTTTGTTTCTAATTCAAGAAAAGAAAGTTATCTGGACGCAAGAAAAAAAGCTACAGAACTTTTAATTAAAGAAGCTCATTTAAATGATGAAGGAATAGCAAAGGTTTTGGGAGTTTCAAAAAGTACAGCAAACATATATAGAAACAGCCTGCGCTATCAACACAAAAAGTAATAGCAAAAACCTATAAGTGATAGCACTAAGGATTAAAAGATCATTTCAGAATTGAAAACCTAAAACATATACAATTTAACATAATATAAATTATAGGATTTTTATTATCTGTTCGAGAGAGAGTATTAAACGCCTCAGAATCCCTTATTCTTATCATTTCCCATTCAAATATTCTTTAACCGTTTCTAATAACTCATTCTGGGTCATAAACCGATCCAGAAAATCTTCCAGGCTTCCTTCGTTTTCAATCTCCTGAAAAATAACCGTAAAAATAAAATAGACAAATAAATTCCATTTCAGAGCCTTCTACAATTTCTTTTACTTCGTGCTCGTCTATAAGTCCGTCCAATTCTTTGTAATCCTCTGTACCTTTCTTAAACGGCGTGAAAAACCAATTTCTAAGAAAATATTGTCCATACGGCAATTCATGGCCAGAAAAATAATGTTCTAATAAATTCTTGTAAAAGCCTTCCTGATCATTATTATATTGGGTTTTATATTTTTCATAATAATCATCAATTCCGTAAACATCCCAATCTCTGTCATAAAGATGATGTTCAAATCTAATACTCCGCCAGTTCTCGGCAAAATTCTTGTCAATACTTACAGCATCTGTATTTCCTCCTAACTCTTTGATTTTATTTATAATACTCTCAGTCATATCCTATAATTTATTTTTTCCATATATTATGTTAAATTGAAACAATTAAGAACTCTCTCTGATCTTAAAATTACAAAATCTTGTCACATGACAGCTTTTATCATTATGAAACTCAATACCTTTATCCTAACCAAAAAAATAAAATAATATGAAACCTAAAATGATCTGGGCCAACCTGGCCGTAGCCGACCTTGAACGAACACAGAAATTTTACACCGAGCTGGGATTCAAACCCAATAATCCGCACACTTCTAATGAGTTAGTAAGCTTTTTTGCAGGCGAAAATGAGTTAATCATTCACTTTTTCTTAAAAAATATCATAGAAAGGAATCTAAAAACAATGAAATTTGGAGATCCTCAAAGTTCAAATGAGATCATCTTTACCCTTTCTGCATCAAGTAAAGAACAGGTAGATGAATGGGCTCAAGAGGTTAAAAATGCCGGTGGAACTATTGTTTCAGAACCTGAGAGTTTTGGAGAAAACTATTATGGATTTGTATTTGCTGATCCTGATGGGCACAAGTTTAATGTATTTTTTATGTAGACTTTACCTTACCCTATTTTCTCTTTATTTGATGTTCAACAGATAAATATGAATCGCTCGAACTGTCTGCCTCCTCCGGCACCTTAATATTTTCAAATTAATTTGAAGTGTACTTATGTTATTAATTAACAACATTGTTTATGCTTTTGTTTTCCTGTATTAAGATGTATTCTCTTCTGTAGTTGCTGCGCTTTATACTATTTATAACGAACGTCTGGTTCAGCGTTTTGACAGTATTATTATCAACTATTACCAGATGCTTGCCGGCACTGTATGTCTCGGAGCAATTTTGCCCATATACCTCCTCTATTTCAAAGCAGATAGCATAGTTCCTGACTTAAAAGACACGGCTTATTTGGGGCTGTTAGCACTTTTTTGTACTGTAGGACTTTATGTGATATTTGCAGAAGTTTTAAAGAAAATTCCGGCCTTTACGGTTAACTTAACCTTCAATCTGGAGCCGGTATATGCAATTATTATTGCTTTTTTATTTTTCGATGAAAGCAAAAAAGTTAATATTTCGTTTTATATCGGATTGGCATTTATTATTGCGTCTGTGGTTGTGCAGGCATTGATTTCGATTAAGAAAGCAAAATAATAAAGTAGTCTAAATCATTTTATTTAAACAAAAACCGGATACTTAAATTAACTTTAAGTGTCCGGTTTTATCTGTAATAATCTGAAAAATATTATTTATTCACTCCCAAGCTATTATATAATTGTACCTGCCATATTCCCACGACCTCCTTAAGCATGACAAAAGTAAATGCTGCGTTATAGCTGTTGGGAAAAACTGTTATTTCAGTATCAATAAAATCTGATGCCTGCGGAATAGGTTTTAAGCCAAATATCTGAAACAGAGAAACAGATCTTTTCATATGAAAACCCGAAGTAACCAGATACAGACTTGTAGGAGCCAGCTTCTTTATAATCGGGCTAGAGAATTTTGCATTTTGATACGTATTCATGCTTTTATCTTCCTTAATAATATCAGCATCTGATACTCCCATTTTTTTAAAGTTTTCACTGAATAATTCTGCTTCACTGGTATGGCCACTTCCCTTTCCGGAAATTAAGATTTTACAAGATGTATTATTTTTCCTGAATTCATGATACAACTGATAAGCTGTGACCATTCTGGAATAAGACATCGTATGCAGTTTTTCTGTATTGTTAACGTCCACAACTCCGCCACCCAGGACAACAATAACCGGACTCTGAGCAGTTGTATTCTTTACCTCCGAAGTGTTTGTATAACTATTCTGCAAATATCCTGAGATGAGTTTCCCCAGAAAACCATTTCCAATAAAGATGATGATTAAAACTACCGATATACCAATTCCTATTCTCAGATTTTTGCGTTTATTTTTTCTTTTCAGCAGAGCGATTACAACTACCGCGAGAAATAATAAGAAATAAGGTTCTGTAAAAAGCTGTAAAACACGAAATAAAAGGTCTAATAAAAATTTCATCTATAATAATATTGATTAATGTATAGAAAACATAGGGTTGCAAAGGTAGGTATTTTCCAGAGGACTGCTTTTCTCAATTCCCTAAGAAGAAAATACTATAAATGATGTTATTTTTCTGCTAATCATAACAGGATTTTTGCGTTTCCAAACAGCCATAAATGTATTGTAAGTAACAAATAGTTAAAATTATTGGAATATTTCGTTTAATTTATCTTTCTGTTTATACAATTATTTTATACATTTGCATTCACCGAACAACACACTTTTTAGTGTGCTAATGAAAATGACAAATACCTACCCAGTGAAAAAGCAGAAAAGCATCACCGTTTTTATGACCGTAATCCATATATTTTTAGACCGACATTTTTGTAAAGAAAAAAACAAAAACTCATCCTTAAGTATAAAGAAACGATTTCAGCCATAAACAGCAAAAAGATTTCCAAACCTATTCATTATCAATAAAATACTCATCTACAGAGAAAATACAGAACTTCTCTCAACCAGATGATTATTTCTTCTACAATCGCTATAATATTTTCACAACAATATATATTTCGGCCGCCTTTGGCGGCCGAAACTATTTCTCCTCCACCATCTCATAATTTTATTACACCAATTTTATCAACCTAAAAAAGCACCTCATCACTTAAAAGCCTGTGCCAAATTACCGGATTATATTATTAAAAAATCTTGAACAGATTTAACATAAAAATTAATATTATCTCAATGCAATATGGATTTAAAAAAAATACATTTGTCTTGTAACTTTAATATAATCAATGAAATGTCAACAGTTCTCAAAACATTTGTAGCGTATCTCAAAAGGCCTGCTCTTTATCCTGAACTGGGCAGAAAAATCATTAAAAATACGGTAAGCAGAAGAAGCCCATTCAAAGGAAAAGCAAAAACAAATTCCTGGGCTGCATCAAGAGCAGTTTCTCAAAAAACAGCAGTTTCCAGGCTTTTCTCTATGGATACTGATCATTTCAGAAATACTTATGCTGACATTCTGGAAAAGGCAATTACAAAAGAAGCACAATGTCCTATTAAAATGGGTGGCCCTGGCGCACTGGAGCTTATTTATTATGCCTGTGAATATACAAAAGCTCAAAATGTCCTTGAAACCGGAGTTGCTTACGGATGGTCATCTTTAGCCATATTGCTTTCACTTCAAAAGAGAAACGGAACACTGTACAGCTCAGATATGCCTTATCTTGCTCAGGACGGTGATGAGTATGTAGGATATATTGTTCCTGAAAACCTTAAAAAATATTGGAAGCTATTCCGATTTGCAGATAGAGAATCTTTACCGAAAATTTTCAAACAGGCTTCTTCTTTTGATGTCTTTCACTATGATTCTGACAAAAGCTATCACGGAAGAATGTGGGCTTATCATCAAATTTATAAAAGATTAAAACCCGGTGCAGTCTTTATCAGTGATGATATTGGAGACAATTCAGCTTATCAGGATTTTTGTGCAAAAAAAAATATTAACACTACTGTTGTAGAATATAGCGGAAAATACATTGGTGTTTTTATAAAACAATAATCGCCCACTATTCACCAGATAGCTCAAATTATTATCTCTAAAAATACTGGACAAACGATCCACACCGCTTCATCAGGCAAGTGAACTTGCCCACTCTTTGCTCCCTAAAAATGAATCACCTCATCACATAAAACTTTGCGTTTATAAAAATAAAAACGACGATAAAAAGTATACTATAAATTGAACCATTAAGAATATATTAAGCCGTTAAGAATATTAAGAAAATATCTAAAGACATTTGTTAAGCACACCGCTTTATTCAAATTTATTTGAACCTTAATGTTCCTTAAAAACTTAAGTCTCCTTAATGGTTTAAAAAAATATTCTCCCGATATCACGCAAATATCTCAGATTAATAATACATTTCAAAAATCTGCTTAATCACCAAATATGCGGAAAACGATCCCTACCGCTTCATCAGGCAAGTGAACTTGCCCACTCTTTGCTCCCTAAAAATGAAGCACCTCATCACATAAAGCTTTGCGTTTATAAAAATAAAGATTAGAATGAATCTATATATATTAAACCATTAAGAATATATTAAGCCGTTAAGAATATTAAGAAAATATCTAGAGACATTTGTTAAGCACACCGCTTTATTCAAATTTATTTGAACCTTAATGTTCCTTAAAAACTTAAGTCTCCTTAATGGTTTAAAAAAATATTCTCCCGATATCACGCAAATATCACAAATTATTATATTCTAAAAACCCTCCAGAAAATCATCAAAATCCGTCAACATACCTACAATTCATAACTCACTACCTCTTTTTCTAAAATAATCTGATTTTTGCTGACCGTCACCAGCACTTTATCTCCCGGCTCAAAACCACAATCCTGCAGCCACTTCCCTGCCATTCTGATCTCCGGAAAGAAAACGATTCTCCGGTAGGCTCTCTCAAATCCTTTATGGAAAACCGTAAGGTTACGATAGGTAATTATTTTATATTTACCCCGAATACTGATCATCTTTTTCATCTTTGTATTTTTCAGCAAATCAAGAAATAATTGCGGGGATATTATAGTTAGGAGAAGTATTTTTTATTCAGGAAGAGGAATATTTTAGAATATCATTTATTTTAAAACGGAGCATTATTTTTTTGTTCTAAAGCTTTATATTTGTTATTATGATTGACACAGATATGCAAAATAAAAAAATACACCAAGGTAGAAATATAAAGCGTTTTCGCGAAATGCTGGGCATCAAACAGGAAGTATTGGCTTTTGAGCTGGGTGATGACTGGAACCAGAAAAAAGTATCTCTTTTAGAACAAAAAGAAACCGTAGAATCTGATATTCTGGCACAGGTAGCAAAAATTTTGAAAGTTCCTGCGGAAGCGATTGAGAATTTCAACGAAGAGCAAGCAGTAAATGTTATTGCAAATACTTATTCTTTCCAAGATTTCAAAGATAATGCTATAGCTTCAGGATTTAATTATCAACCTAGTTTCAATCCTATTGATAAAATGGTGGAACTTTATGAGCGTATGCTGGAGCAGCAGAAGGAGATGATTGAGAAGTTGGAGAGATTGATTGAGAAAAATAATTAACACATATTTTCTTAAATATTCATCTATAACTAAATTTAATAATATATTTCCATGAAAACATTTGATATCTATGATGATGAAATAAATAGGCTTTTGCAATTGCATGAAGATCATTTTAATGATTTTAAAAGTAAGCTGATTGCTCCAGCTAAACTTCAAGAAACTTTCGTGGCGTTTGCTAATTCGGATGGCGGAGACATTTATGTAGGCATCGAAGATAATTCTGTCAAAACTGAACGTATTAATGGTTTTAATGACCAAGAAGAAGCAAACGCCTTAATATCTGTGCTTTTAGAGTCAACAACTCCAGCCGTTGAAAATGTTATTACAGAATTTTTAGATACAAAAGGTAAAGGACTTATTCTACATTTTAATATTCCTAAAAGCCCAAAGGTTCATTATACAGCAAATGGTGATTGTTTTATACGAATTAATGCATCAAAAACAAAGATTAAAGGTGAACGAATTACTATTTTATCCTATGCAAAAGGTGCAGAACCATATGAAAAAAAAATAGTAGAGGATGCAGACATTGAAGATATTGTCCAAAGTAATTCTTTATCTGATTATATGACCCGCATAGCAACAAATATAACGCCAGAGTTATTTTTAAAAAAACAACAATTATTAACTAAAAGAGGTACTGAACGCTTACCAAATGTTGGTTGTATTTTACTTTTTGATGAAGATGCCCAGGCTACAATGAACACCCGATGTGCGGTAAAAGTATATAGACTCAGAACTACTGAAAAAGAATATAAACGTGAACAGCTTCAAGAATTACCCGTAACAATTAATGGAACAACTGAAGACGTTATAAAAAGAACCGTTAATAAAGTTGAAGAATATATCAATGGTGCTTCATTTAGTGATGGAGAAAAACTTATAAAACTTGTATATCCTTCTGAAGCTTTAAAAGAAATTCTAGTAAATGCTGTAATTCATCGTGACTATAGTTTAAATGATGATATTCATGTTCGAATTTTTGATAATAGAATAGAAATCCAAAGCCCCGGAAAATTACCAGGTTATATGACAATAGAAAACTTATACACGGAAAGATTTTCCAGGAATCCAAATATAGTTAGAATGTTACATAATCTCCCTAATCCTGTTAATCATGATATAGGCGAAGGATTAGATACAGCAAAAAATGAACTTAAAAAGGCTGGGTTAGTAGATCCTTCTTTTGAAGAAAGAGAAAATGCATTTATTGTAACTATAAAACATCAAAGATTAGCATCTATTGAAGATGTAATTCTTAATTATTTTGAAGAGAACCCTAGCTCAATATTAACTAATAAATTGGTCAGACAACTTAGTGGAGAAGATGATATGCAAAAAGTAAAAATTGCTTTACAAAAATTACGAGCAATGGGAAAAATAAAGGTTGAAAATGAAAATGTTAATGCTTTTAAATATAAATACATTAAAGCGTAATTTTAAATACTATTCATCCTCTTGTAAATTATTACAAGAGGATTTTTTATAATAGTTAAAAAAAAACTTGCGTAGCTAAATAACTACACATATATTTGTAGTCAAATAACTACACGATGAATTTAAGAAGAGATGTTTTTCAGGCAATAGCAGATCCTACGAGACGATCTATATTGATGTTGGTGGCGGCACAGTCGATGACAGCGGGAGCCATTGCTTCAAATTTTGATACGGCGAGACCTACCGTTTCAAAGCATCTCCAGATCCTTACAGAATGCGAACTGCTAAGATCTGAACAAAACGGCCGCGAAATAATCTATCACCTAAATCCCAATAAAATGAAAGAAATAGCCGATTTTATAGAACCCTTCCGCAAAATGTGGGACGAGAAATTCAATAAGCTGGAAAGTGTAATGAAAGCGTACCAAAACAATAGTGATAAGAGAGAAAATAGATAATAGACGAAGAGATGAGAGACAATTAATGTCAATAGTCAATTTTGTTTCGCAAGTGAATCATCAATTACCTTTGAAAGGATAACAACGTTGAACATTAAACTTTAAACCTTGAACGATTGTATTCTCAAACTCTAATACTCAGAAAACCCTCAAACATCAAAACTCAAAATATGGAACTTAAAACAAAAATCCACGCAGAAGACGGAAAACAGGAAATTTTCATCACCAGAGAATTTGATCTTCCGGTAGAACTTCTTTTCAAAGCGTATACAGAAGCTGAACTCTTTGAACAATGGATGGGCACCAAAGTGACAAAATTTGAAAACAAGCAACACGGAAGTTATCGTTTTGAAACCTCCAATCCACAAGGTGATGTAGTTTTCAGCGCCAATGGAACCATTCACGAAGTGATAGATAATGAGAAAATTATAAGAACTTTTCAGATGGAAAACACTCCTTTTCCTGTTCAGATGGAGTTTTTAGAATTTGAAAAAATAACGGATACCACCAGCAAAATCACAATCCAGACAATCTATAAATCCGTAGATTTCAGAGACCAGATGCTGAAATTGCCATTTGCACAGGGAATCAATATGGCTCATAATCGTTTACAGGAACTGTTAGATAGATAATAGACGAAGGGATGAGAGACAATGACCGACAAAGCTCAAATTGTAAACATAAATATTAATAGTAAATTTTGCTTTACAAGTGAATCGTCAATTACCCTTGAAAGGATAACAACCTTGAACATTAAACCTTGAATTCTAACACTCTCCCACTCTAATACTCTCAAACCCTCAAACATAAAACACATGAATCCAAAAGTAAATTTCTTCTTTGATAAAAGCCAGCAATGGCACAAAGAATTTGAAAAATTAAGAACAATAGCCCTAAGCACTGAGCTTGTAGAAGATTTAAAATGGGGATGCCCATGTTATACCTATGAAGGGAAAAATATTTTCCTTATCCACGGTTTTAAAGAATATTGTGCAATACTCTTCTTTAAAGGAGCTTTAATGAAAGACCCGGACCATATTCTGATCCAGCAGTCTAAAAATGTACAGGCTGCAAGACAGGTTCGCTTTACAGAGGTAGAGCAAATTAATGATTTGGAAGATATTCTTCGCAACTATATGTTTGAGGCCGTTGAAATTGAAGAATCAGGTGCTAAAGTTGAAATGAAGAAAACTAAAGAGTTTGAAATGGCTGAAGAGTTTCAGAACAAACTGGATCAGGATCCGGCATTGCAAGAAGCTTTTAAAGCATTAACTCCCGGTAGACAAAGAGCATACCTACTCCACTTTTCCTCTGCCAAACAGTCCAAAACCCGGGAAACCCGCATTGAAAAATGCATTCCACAAATCATGGACGGAATAGGATTAAACGATTCACTATAAAAAAATAAATCATGAACACACCACAACAATCACAAAAAAGAACAAAGATCATCTATTGGGTATTCACACTTTGGATGGCTCTGGGAATGGTTTCCACAGCAATTGTACAACTGATGAAAAGTAAAGATGAACTGCTCAACTTTACCAATTTGGGTTATCCTTCTTACCTGATGACCATTATCGGAATATGGAAAATATTGGGCGTTATTGCTATACTTATTCCCAAAAGTCTGCTATTAAAAGAATGGGCTTATGCAGGATTTTTCTTCGTGATGTCAGGTGCTGTAATTTCCCATCTTATTGTAGGTGATACAGCAGGAAGAACTTTTCCCGCAATATTATTATTAGTATTGGTTATTATTTCCTGGTATTTCAGACCTGCAGACAGAAAAATCACTATAATTGATTAATCTTTAGATGAAAAACACAGAAATTTTATCGAAGATAAAATCCTCGCGCCTTAAAAATATTCTCATTAGTATAATTTGCGCCTTTGCGATAATCCAACACTACAAACCAATTCAATCAATAATAAATCAAAATTTGATATGAAAAAGAAACTGACACCAGAACAAATCAACGAACTTTTACAAACATTAAAAGCCCGTTTTGAAAAAAATATGAATCGTCACAAGGACCTGAAATGGGAAAAAATCCAGCAAAAACTGGAAGCCAACCCTGAAAAAATATGGTCTTTACACGAAATGGAAACTACAGAAGGTGAACCCGACATCGTAGATTATAATAAAAAAACAGATGAATACTCTTTCGTTGACTGTTCTCCGGAAAGCCCGAAACGCAGAAGTCTTTGCTATGATTATCCAGCCTGGGATGCCCGAAAAGCCAACAAACCGGAAAGCAACGTCATCGACAAAGCTAAGGAAATGGGTATTGAACTTTTAACAGAGGAACAATACCGCAGCCTTCAGGAACTTGGAAAGTTCGATCAAAAGACCTCAAGCTGGATAAAAACGCCATCACAGGTAAGAGAACTCGGAGGTGCCCTTTTCTGTGACAGACGATACAATACTGTATTTACTTACCACAATGGTGCAGATTCTTATTATGCAGCAAGAGGATTTAGAGGAATCCTAAAAATATAAGGAGAATTATCTTTATCAGAATACATTAGGAATCTCTCAACCAGGGAGATTCCACACTCCAGAAGATAATTTTTACTCCAAGATAATTTTCAGCATATTCTACAAATTCTTCTTTGGTAAAAGGCTTTTTAGTTTTTGGATTTGTATAAGTGAGAGTAGGTTCCTGAACCGCCATGGCAACTAAAGACAGCTTTCCCTTGTATTGATTAAAAAAAGGATAAGAGTTTTTCATCTGCCCTTTTTTATTCGGAACAATATCTGGTCCTCCCAATCCTATATTATTTTTATAAGCAAAATCAAATAGCCTGGACATGTATTGATGGTCATTGTCCCATTCACAGGGAAAGAAATTAACATACTGCAATACATTGGATTGATGGAAAGCATTTCTCGTAAACTTCAGATTTTCCAGTTCAGCCTGAAAATAACGGTCACAGCTAAAACCTGTTTTATCTGCTTTCATTTCTATATCTATTGAAGTTTCAGGAAGATTAATTCCTTGAATTTTGCCGTCAAACTTTTGCGCCAATGCTCCTATAAGCTTCTGAAATCTCTCCCGGACAGCAGGATTCCATTGCTGGGTAACCCATCCGCTTCCAACAGCTTTATTTTCCCCCGGATTATCATATTGAGGAACCAACCCTCCCGTATATTCTTTATCATTCAACAGATAATCAGGAATATATCTGGCCTGTGGCTCAAAAAACCTGTCCTGAAGCTGAATAAATAACTTTCTATTGATGGAAGTTAAGTATTCCAGGTCTTTTTCAATCACAGAAAAATCATACACATCCTTTGAGGTTTCCAAAGCTCTCCAGTTATAAACAATCTGCACTCCTCCTATATCCTGACGGCTAATCATTTTTTCTATTTTCCTAAGATCCCCTGATGAAGTATAAATATAATTCTGAGGAGTCTGCCCTGATATAAAATGCAGACCAAGCATCAGCAATCCCAATCCCAGTACTTTAGTAATCTTTCTCATTAAAATCAATTTTGCATAGTCAATCATTTTCCGTGCCCAAACCCGTTTTTTATGTATAAAAGCTTTAAAACAGGCCTTATTTATCAACATTTTTTTAATATTTAAATAGTATTGTTATTTTTGGAATTCAAAATTTAATTGTATCAATTTTGGATATGAAAAAAATATTTATTTTTATATCTGTACTCCTATCTACAGTATTCTACACACAAAAATGCACTGACTTACAGCAAAGTATAAATTCTAATGGTCATTTCAATATATCTTTTACAGAAAAACTGTTTGATAGTTTCTCTGAAACCATTCCCGAAGTAATCAATATAGAAGAAAATAGTCAGGATAATCTTAAACTATTTCAAAATGAATTTCCAGAAATATATGATGGCAAGTGTTTAAAAATAAAGACGAAAAGATATACAGAATATTTTTTTTGTGACAAAGATCAAAGAGACCAAGTTCCCAAAGACCGTAATAATACTTTAGGAAAATTTAAGCTTATTTCTATAATAGATAATTTTTATTTTTTTAAATACTCTGGGTTTGAAATCAGTGGTTACCTAATGTATAATGCAAAGGATCATTCATTTTATTCTTTTGTGAGTAAGCCTATAATTTCACAAGACAAAAAAATCCTTTATTCCTATAATAATGATTATTATGGATTTGAATTAAATATCTTAACTTTAGATAACTATAGTGAATTAACCTATCACTTAAATGGGGATTTTGATATCAAAGATCTTAAGCTCACACAATTAAAAAACACTGACCGTTATTCTATAATAATGAATCTAATACAAAAATTTATAAACAGAGATCAGGATAATAACATTACAGGAACACAGTACTGTGATAGAAAAATAAAAATTAATTAAACATACCAAACAATAATTAAAATTATTGTTTTTTCTTAAAAATCATTTTCTGAAATACTAATTTTCATCATAAAATAATTATCTCTTCATATCCTATTTTTAATATACAAATACTATTGTTATTTTAGCGGCATAGAAATTTGATTTTAACAATTAAGGATATGAAAAAATTAATCTTATTGGGCGCTGTATCAGCTTTTTTAATCAACTGTAATAAAAAAACTGAAGCTCCGGCTCCCAAGGCAGTGGCAGATACCATCGCTGCTGAAGAACCTGTAATAGATACTCTTGGACCAAAATCGTTCTGCTATATCGGGGTAACAGGAAAAGACAGTGTTTTTGCTTCTATTGATGACAATTTAGGAACCATCACCGGAAAATTATCTTATAAAAACAGTGAGAAAGACAGCTCAAAAGGAGATGTTACCGGTTTCAAATCCGGAGATACCCTGAAACTGACTTATGAATTTGCCTCAGAGGGTAAAAAAAGCAAAAGAGATATTTACTTCATCCAGAAAGACAATGCTTTGACAGAAGGAATTGGAGATCATAAAGAGGAAGACGGACAGTCTAAATATGCGGATGAGAAAAAAATCAGCTATAAAGACGGACAGAAACTAAACACTGCAGACTGTAAAGTAGTGAGTGAAGCGTTAAAAAAATAATTCATGATAAATAAAAAAACAGCCTTATCTCAAGGCTGTTTTTATTTTATGGTAATTCCGTTTCAATGATTTCAATAAATCGGTTTACAGCTTCATCACCTGTATTCCAGGAAGTAATAAGACGAATTGCCGAGAAATTTTCATCTACTTTTTTCCAGACATAAAATTCAAATTTTTCAGACAGGATCTCAATAAGGTCATTATTCAGAATAGGAAAAATCTGATTGGTATACGTATCTGAAAGAAATGCTGCTCCTTTTTTCTGCAATGCATTCTTAATTTTCATAGCCTGCTGATTGGCATGTTTCGCCAGGTCAAAATAAAGATTATCTTTCATCAGTTCCATAAACTGTATTCCCAACAGTCTTCCTTTAGCTAATAACGCCCCTTTCTGTTTGATGTTAAATGCAAAATCCTCCTGAACAACAGGATTATTAATAACAATAGCCTCTCCTATCAAAGCACCGTTTTTAGTTCCTCCAAGATAAAAAACATCCGTCAGAAGTGCTACTTTTTCCAGAGTAAGATCGCTGATTTCTGAGGTCAGCCCGTGTCCCAGCCTCGCCCCATCCATAAACAGGTATAATTTCTTTTCTTTACAAAATGCCGAAAGCTCTTCCAGTTCTTTTGCCTGATAAATAGTTCCCAGCTCTGTAGAATTGGATATATACACCAGCTTAGGCATCACCTGATGCGGCACATTGCTATGTCCTTCTAAAACAGGAATAATGTCTGACGGTCTTAGCTTTCCATCTGCAGTTTCAATACTCAGTACTTTATGGCCTGTAGCTTCAATAGCTCCTGTTTCATTATTCAGAATATGACCGGGAGCGGCAGAAATCACGCATTGATAAGGCTTTAAAATTGCTGAAATAACAATTAAATTAGCCTGCGTTCCTCCTGAAACAAAAAAAACTTCAGAATTCTGATTGTTGATTTTTTCTTTAATTAATATTTTGGCTTTTAATGAATACTCATCTTCTCCATATCCGGCCTGCTGTTCAAAATTACTTTTTGTAAGCGCTTGTAGAATATTCGGGTGACATCCCTCTGAATAGTCGTTTTTGAATGAAAATTTCATAGAGTAAAAGTAAAAAAAGTTAAAATAACAAGAGTGAACTTTTCATTTTATTTTGTTAGATTTGTATTGAAAATCATCTAACATTTTGAAAACAACCCTAACAGAAGAGAATTACCTGAAAGCTTTGTTTCATTTAGTTGACAATGAAGGAAAGGTTACGATTAATGAGCTCAGCAAATTTTTGAATGTAAAAATGCCGAGTGTCAATAATATGATGAAAAAGTTTGCAGAGAAAAAGTGGGTCATTTATGAAACCTACAAACCTTTAATCGTTACCGAAAGCGGAAGACGGGAAGCTGCTCTGGTAGTCCGAAAGCACAGACTTACCGAAATGTTTCTGGTTAAAAAAATGAATTTTGGCTGGGAAAACGTTCATGAGATCGCGGAACAGCTTGAGCACGTACATTCTCAAATCTTCTTTGATAAAATGGACGAAATTCTGGATTATCCTAAATTTGATCCCCATGGAGAACCTATTCCTGATAAAGACGGCAATATTATTTCTCAGGATCTGCAGAAACTAAGCCATTGTGAACCCGGTGAAAATGTTACTTTCGCCTCAGTCACTTTATCTGACGACGCTTTTTTAACCTATCTCAACGATCGGAAACTGCTTCTCAACACCAAAGTAAAAGTCGTTAAAGTGGAAAGCTTTGATAAATCAATGACTATAGAAATTGATGGAAAGACGGAAATTTTAAGCAAAAAAGCAACTGAAAAAATATTGGTTAAGAAATAATCTTAACAATCGAAATAAGCCTCACAGACATTATAATCTGTGAGGTTTTTTCATTCCGGCAATATCACATTAAATATTTTCTTAATTTTTAGAAAAAGTGTATTTCCATTTCTGCAACTGTTAAAAAACGGTTAAACTCTCTTTTATAAAATACCTGAAAATTAATTTTTAATTAGGTTTGCAGAATATTCTACAGACTTTGTCTTTTCTGACAAATACCAACATTTTAATTATTACCAAAAAAATTATGAAAAAAAGCATTCCGTTTTTTATTATTTCGATGTTATTAAGTCCATTTGCAAACGCTCAAGATACTAAGGTAAGAGATTTTGTGATTGAACCCCAGATTAAGCCCAACTTTTATATTTATAAAACTTTCGGAGTATTCGGGGGTAAAGAATATTCTACCAATGCTGTTTATCTGGTTACCAAAAAAGGAGTTGTCTTATTTGATGTGCCATGGCAGAAAACCCAATACCAAAGCTTGCTGGACACCATTCAAAAACGTCATAACCTTCCTGTTATCGCAGTATTTGCAACGCATTCACATGAAGACAGAGCCGGAGACTTAAGCTTTTATAACAACAAAGGAATTAAAACTTATGCAACAGAAAAAACCAATGAACTGCTGAAAAAAGACGGAAAAGCTACTTCTACAGAAATCATCAAAACAGGCAAACCTTACCGTATTGGCGGGGAAGAATTTGTGGTAGACTTTCTTGGTGAAGGACATACAGCTGATAATGTAGTAGTATGGTTTCCAAAATATAAAATACTGGATGGAGGATGTCTTGTGAAAAGCAAAGCAGCAGTTGACCTTGGCTATACAGGAGAAGCTAATGTAGCACAATGGCCGCAAACCATGACAAAACTGAAAAACAAATATTCACAGGCAACCCTGATTATTCCGGGTCATGACGAATGGAAAGGAGGTGGACATGTTGAACATACGCTTGATCTTCTTAACAAAAAATAAATTAAAGAGCCCAGGCAAATGCCTGGGCTCTTTAATTTTAAAAATAAACCTTCTAATGATTGATATTTTCTAAAAGTTGTGATACTTTTTCAATTTCTTCCATCGTATTGAAATAATGAGGAGATAACCGGATGGCATGATCTACATTTTTGGAGGTAAAATCAATTAATGCATCTCCTTTTTTATGCTCCTTAAAAAACACGTTGTTCTCAGTCAAAATTTTATGAACTTTTTCAACCCTTCCATCTGCCTGGCAAAAAGTAATAATACTGCTTAATCTATTTCCTTTATCCAAAACTCTGAAACCATTGTTTTGCAGATTATTCCTCAATGTATCTGCCAACGTACTATTGTACTGCTCAATCTTCTCCATACCAATAATATTGGCATATCGTAAAGCTTCTGCAAATCCCAACAAAGCAGCATAAGGCCTTTCAAAAAGTTCAAATCTTTTGGCTGAATCATTCAGCTGGAAATCATCAAAAGAACTCCATTGGGCTCCAATACTATCTAAAAACAAAGGATACATTTTCTGGTTTAACGCTTTGTCTGAAACATACAAAAACCCTGTTCCTCTCGGCCCTCTCATAAACTTCCTTCCTGTTGCCGTCAAAAAATCACAATTGATCTTTTCCACATCTACTATTATCTGACCTACAGACTGGCAGGCATCTACAAGATAAAGAACATCATATTGTTTACACAGCTTTCCTACTTCTTCTACATTCTGAATTAAACCGGAATTAGTAGGAATATGAGTTACCGCAATTAATTTAGGAGTATGTTTTTTGATTAATCTTTCAAAATCCTCCAGATCCAATTCATGGTCCGGTAGATTGGCAACCCTTATGATTTCAATATCATATCTTTTCTGCAAAGAAATAAAAGCAATCTGATTGGATATATAATCATCATTGGTGGTAATGATAGAGTCTCCTTTTTTAAAAGAAATACTGGACAAAGCTTTTGCATAGCCATCTGTTGAGCTGCTTATAAATGCTATATTGGAAGGCCTGGTATTAATAAGTGCTGCGGTCTCTTCATAAAACTGATTGATAAGACCTGCGTTTTGTACCGCTGCAGCATAGCCTCCCAATTCCTGCTCTTCATATAAAAACTTAACTGTAGCATCTACAACGGTCTTAGGCATTAATGAAGAACCTGCACTGTTTAAAAATATTTTATCTGAGCACCCTAAAGTATCCTGTCTTATAACTTCTAAATTCATTTTGTCAATCCTTAAAGCAAATTTACTTTAGTTTTTCTGTATCCATCAATAAAAAATCCCGAATTTTCATTCGGGATTTATATTTTAATGATGGGCTGTATTAGTCTAATACACTCCAACCTCTTTTAGGGTTTGTATTGGTAGAAACTTCCTGTTCGTTAACGATGATATTTTCTTTTCTCTGACCGATGTAGTCAAGTTCGCTCAGTTTAGAGAAAATAGTTTCAAGGCTTCTCAGCATCTGTTGAATATAAAGCAATGGTTCACCACAGTTATGATGATCGTAATTGGTTTCTGCTACAATAGAAAGCTGGTTTAATAAAGTATGAGGAGCAATTTCGCTCCATTCTAAGCTATAGTTCAGCATTTCTTCCAATTCAGCAGGAACAAGAAGCTGGGTTGAATTATATAAATGAAGGGCCAATCTAGCAAAAGACTCAATCAGAAATACAGGCGGCTGCCATGGAGTAATATTTCTGAACTGGAAATACATATCTCCAAAGGTATTTACCATTGTACTGCACAGGAACTTAACGTTTTGTGCCAAAGCTGTATTTTGATTTTTATGAGAAGTCTTCTGAATAATTTTAAATGCATATTGCTGAAGATTCCCGATAGATTTTGCATAGCTGCTGTAATATTCCACTAACGCCGGATGACTCTGTACAGAAGTGCAAGGCGGGATAAAGTTGGAATCTACCTGAGCAATATTCCCTTTTAAATCTACTTTTCCAATGATAAGGTAATTACCTCCCGAGTAGCTGCTGTTCAAAGAAGTTACAGGAAGCAGTTCAATATGATGATTCGGCTGTGCACTTGGATGGCGCGGCGGAATTTCTTCAGGGTCAATATCTCCAAAAGGAACTTTATCAAAAGGGTTTACAGAGATTAAGATATAATATTCTCCGTCTGCCTGCTCTTCGTTCATGGATTTCGCCAAAGACTTTACGCTGATTCTTCTGTCTGTAAGCTCAATACGGTAACCTGCCATCGTAACAGCGCTGCAACGCTTGATAACAAGCTGTACATCATTGGTTGCTGTGTTGTGAACATCAAAAATGGTACGGTCTGTAAATTCATTGGAAATAGGCAGAAGTCCGTAGTTATATGTAGTAATTCCAAGGGAATTGGAATCTCTGATGGTATCAATTAAGAAATTATCCTGATCATTAAGGTGTCTCTGGGAAACCTTCATCCCGTCCACCCAATTGATTGCAAAATGTTTAATAGGCTGTATCATGTTTAATACTTTTTAATTTTTTGTGATTATGATTTTCTTGCGACTCCCTCCTCTTCATGCTGAATGACTCTCTTACAAATCACCACTTCATTTTCAGAAATGCTGTTTGTTGTAATGTCGTGGTCGAAATCTATATATTTTCTGAAACTGAAAAACGATTTTTTAGTGTAGAAGATCCAGTAGTAAGGTTCATTTCCTTCGTCTGAAAGATGAATAACAGACCCCGGATTCTTATGGTTGTAATCATCCACTACCCTGTAGAACCAATCTCCAAAAGTAACTCCCGTTGGAAGGGTTTTCGCTTTAATTCTGAAACGGTTGGTATCTTCTAATTTTTTGCTTAATTCAACATTCAATACCATTAATCTGTCAAAATCTGCCCCCTCAAAATCAGGCAGCTTTTGCTCCGGTGAATATCTCCATGTTTTATAAATATCAAAAGGAATGGTGATAAACTGGATATAACAGTAATAAAATACCATTGGAACTACAAAAATCAGCATACTTGTTGCTGCCATTACAGCATATCCTGTTCCTTTACTCATCCAGTTGAAGATCAAAGTGAAAAGATACCCTCCCAAAGCGATACACGTCAATGAAAGTAGAGACTCAAACAGAATACTCATTGCCAGAGATTCAATGTGCTTTTTGAAATATTTATGCAATAAATTCACATGAATAATCCCGAAAATAAGGTAAACAACCTGTGCGATGAGATACCAGTACGGATTAAAGAGGTTTCCGGCAAATCCAAAAAAACCAGGCATAGCCAGGCATAAACTGCACAGAAGCACGTATATAATAATTACTTTAATTTTGATCGCAGGTTTATTTCTCCTGATTACACCCAGTATAACCATCATAATAATTGCGATTAAAGGCATTAAGATATACCTTAAAAAAATACCTTTTACTGAAGAAATTTCCATTTGTTTCTTTTCGAATTTATACTTTGTTGGTAGTTGTAAATATAATAAAATAATTTAGAGGAATGTAGAGTATCCAAGGCGGCTGGCATTTCTTCCATCGTCTTCAAGGCTGAATGAATATTCCTCTTTTTCTGTAACAAAATTCTCTTCCACATCCACTGTTACCGGAAGAAAATAATCATACAGTGACTGAAGTACATTTCTGAACGGGCTTCCCGGGATATATTTTTTCATGTCTTCATAAGGAATAGGACCAATATTTACCACCCAGTTTCGCTGTCCATCCATATGTGGACCACTTGGAATATAGGTTACTCCTAATCTTGAATTACCCAATAACATGGAATTATCATTTTTCTCAATCTCATCAATGATGTTGGGTGAAAAAGTTACGGTTACCGGTACCTGCAGAAAAGCGGTCATACATCTTTCAAACCATTTTTTGTCCCCTCTTATCTGGTGGAAAAAAGGAAGAATATGCATGAAGATATAAGCACTCTGCTTATCCAGCATCTTTATCAGAGGCCAAAGTTCACTTACGGTTTCCAATAAAGAATCCGTATTGCTTGTAATATCAAATTCAGATTCTTTAAGTAAAGCACTGATTTCCGTAAAAAAAACTTCCAGCTCAAAAGGACGGAAAAACTTACGGGCATCATCTTCTACTCTTTTTTGTTTACGGATTTCCCGTACCACAGTATCTACATTCTTTCTGGAAGCTCCAAGAGACGGCGGATGGAATAAACCCTCCGGAAGATAGTCATAAATGCCTTCCCTGTAACTCTCTATGGTAAATACTTCTTCGTCAAATCCTAAATAACTGCTTGAAATACTCTTAATATCCTTCAGGTAAGCACGGTCGTTCACACCAACACGCTCAATGAATATATTGCTTACCGCACGGTGGTATTTCAATAGATTAACAGCCACAGCTTCAGCCTTAAAGTCTGTCTGCAGCTTATTGTAATGCATATCTACAATATTAGTCTCATACATAGTGTTTCCTCTGATTATGACTTGTAAAGATAATATATCTCATAAGTTTGAAAAAATATTTTACAAATAATTTTATCCTAAAAATAATAATTTATTGACATTAAAAGGAATAACTTCTAGCAAATTCCGTAAAAATACGGTAAATAAAAGGTTTATTTGTTTTTTTAAATTTAAAATTAACTATTCATAATCAGACAATTAAAGACTAAAAGCTTTAGGTGGGTGTAAGTTTTTTTATTTTATTTTCTCCTTATATATAAGGATACTATTCTCTCTTTCTACACTCCTATCTCTGATGCTATTGATTTCTCATCTTAATCTGACAAAATGTTTTCAAACGTAGTACAATTGCATCTTTTATGCAGATTAAGTTTTATTAACATCATCTTATAGAATAAATTCAGGATAATGCATGCTCATTCCGAAAGTGGGCCGTATCTTTGCAGACTGAAAATTGTTATTTAAAATGAAAAGTATTTATTCTAAAATTCTGATTTTAGCATTCATGGCCTCTTCACTTTATTCTTATGCATGGGGATTAACGGGACACAGGGTTATTGCAGACATTGCAGAAAACCATCTTTCCCGAAAGGCAAGAAGAGAAATTAAAAAGATTATGGGAAAAGAGCGTCTGGCTTACTGGGCGAACTGGCCGGATTTCATTAAATCTGATACTACAGGAGCATGGAAGCAGGCTTCATCATGGCATTATGTAAACATTGATCCGATGACCGACTTTAAAGCTTTTGAACAAAATTTAAAAGCGCAGGCAGGACCAAGCCTTTACACTCAGGTAAACACATTATCCAGCCAGATCAAAGACAAAAACACTTCTGAAAAAGACAGAAAAATTGCTTTAATCTTCCTTATCCATATTATGGGAGATCTTGCACAGCCTCTTCACGTGGGAAGAGCAGATGATCTAGGAGGAAACAAGATCAATGTAACGTATTTCGGAGAGAAAACGAATTTACATTCTGTTTGGGACGGAAAACTGGTAGACTCTCAAAAGTACAGCTACACAGAATATTCTAAACTTTTAGATATTAAATCTAAGGAAGAAGTAGCACAGATACAGACGGGTACTTTAGAAGACTGGTTGTATGATTCTCATAAGATTGCTAATAAAATCTATGCTCAGACGCCTAATGATTCAAAATTATCTTATGACTATCAGTACAAATTCAACGATACTGTAGAAAGACAGCTTCTTTACGGAGGATTGAGACTGGCGAAAATATTAAATGAGCTTTTTTAGTTGATAGTTATGAGTTGCTAGTTACAGGTTTATCTAACTTAAAATAGTAATCTTAAATATAAAAACGGGACTTCGGTTTCGTTTTTTTTGTTTAGGGTTTAGGGTTTAGGGTTTAGGGTTTAGGGAAATTACTAAGTTTTCAAATGAATTTTACTTCTTTTATTATTAATGTATATTTTAAATTTCAAACAAAAAACAAAACCAACTAACTTATTATCAGACAACTAAAATACTTCCACAAAGGAATTCATACATTTTACTGTATACATTGCACAAAAAATACTCTACCTCGTGTAACCTTTTTACCTTTTCATACGTATATATTATAGTAACTCTTTTTTGAGGATAAAATAAATGAGACAATTAAAAATCACTAAGCAGGTTACCAACAGGGAAACTGCTTCATTAGACAAGTATTTGCAGGAAATTGGTAAAGTGGAACTGATCACTGCGGACGAAGAAGTAGAATTGGCACAAAGAATACGTGCTGGCGACAGAGCCGCACTTGAGAAATTAATCAAAGCCAACCTTCGTTTCGTAGTTTCTGTATCCAAGCAATACCAAAATCAAGGTCTTTCTTTACCCGATTTGATCAATGAAGGTAACCTAGGATTGATGAAAGCGGCAAAAAGGTACGATGAAACTAGAGGTTTCAAATTTATCTCTTATGCAGTATGGTGGATCCGTCAATCAATTTTACAGGCATTGGCTGAGCAGTCAAGAATTGTAAGACTTCCGTTGAACAAAATTGGTTCCATCAATAAAATTAATAAAGCATACGCTCACCTTGAGCAGGAAAATGAAAGACCACCTTCTCCGGAAGAATTGGCTGAAGTTCTTGACATGAGCGAGGAAGATATTAAAGAATCTATGAAAAACTCCGGAAGACACCTGTCTATGGATGCACCTTTAGTAGAAGGTGAAGATTCTAATCTTTATGATGTATTACGTTCAGGAGAATCTCCAAGTCCTGATAAAGATCTGATGCTAGAATCTCTACAAATTGAGATTGAAAGAGCATTGAATACTTTGACGCCAAGAGAGGCTGATTTGGTAAGATTATACTTCGGACTGAACGGAAAACACCCAATGACTTTAGAAGAAATTGGTGAAACTTTCGATCTTACAAGAGAGAGAGTTCGTCAGATCAAAGAAAAAGCAATTAAGAGACTAAAACACAATACCAGAAGCAAGATCCTAAAATCTTATCTAGGTAAATAATTTTTAGCGTAAAAAATTTTATAGGCGGAGTCTGGTTTCAGGCTCCGTTTTTTTATTTACTTAGACGAGATCAATTACATTCAATCTGCAGACTTCTGTAACATTTTTCACCGTTTGTTCAACTAATTAAAATCATATCCTTTACTCATTTGCGATAAAATCTAAATGATTAATTTTAGTTGGTAGGATATGATGTTGATTATACACCAAAACAAAACAGACTATGAAAAAAATACTTTTCGCCTCTATCCTGACATTATCTATACTTTCCTGCAAAGAAAATAAATCGCAAGACAATGATATTGTAGCAAAAGCCGCTGAGAACACGGAGTCCAGTATGCCAATAAAGAGGTTAAGCAAAACTCAGGATATATTTAACGGCATCTATTATGAAAAAATCAAAAATGATGATGAAATTAAGAAAGTAGATGAAAAAATATCTTTAATGCAGGAAGATGCTCATAAAATGCAAGGTATATATAGCAGCGTCATTTCTAATTCAGAAGATTATTATTTGATTGCAAAAAATGAGGCAAAATCTATCAATGATTCGGTTTTAAGAAAGGAAATGATTAAGCTCATCGAAGAAAGTTCAGATAAATATGATCTAAAGGTTCAAAAAATAAAAGAACTTAAGCATAAAATTAATCGTAACAAGCAAAGTATTTATAGCTTATATACTGCCTTTAAGATCAGAAAAACACTTCCTGAAATTGAAAAGTACCAGAAGACTCATCCTCTGAAAACAGACAGTCTCAATCAATTCATCAATAAGCAAAATCAACTGCTGGAAGAGTTGAAAAATTAAAATAAATACCATTACACCTCATGAAATATACTACAAAATGGCTCACTGATAAAGCTCGCGTTAAAGAATTGGTAGACTTTTTTATTACCCATAAAACAGATTCTTATATTTCCCATGGCGAAATGATGTCCGGCAGAGCCATCGATTCTCATCATTGGAATCCGGATCTTGAACTGATTCTTACCGAACAGCTGATTACTGATTTTAATTCTGATGGCAGTTCCAAACTGAATATTCTGATTGCAGAAAATGAAAATGGGGAAATTGTCGGAATGATGGTTTTTAATGTGATTAACAGTCCTTTTAAAAAGTATGCAATTTTAGAAGATATGCTTCTGGATCAGTCTGTAAGAGGCCAGTCGCTGGGAAGTAAACTTCTGGAAAAAGCCATTCATGAATCTAAAAACTGGAATATCAGTTTTATCTTATTAGAAAGTGGAGTCAACAATCATGGAGCGCACAACTTTTTTAGCAGATATGGTTTCAAAAAGGTATCGGAAAGCTATATTTTAACAATATAAATTAAATGATGTCTTATGAACACCATCTCAATCATAGGAGCCGGAATTGGAGGACTTACCCTCGGAAATATACTGAAACAGCATCAGTATGATTTCACGATCTATGAATCCGCTCCCGAAATAAAACCTGTAGGAGCCGGAATTATGATGGCAGTGAATGCGATGCAGGTTTTTGATCAACTGGGATTAAAGGAAAAAATTGAAAAAGCCGGTAATAAAATTCATAGAATTGTTATTGCCAACGAATCTTTAAAAACCATCTCCAAGACAGAAATTCTGGAACTTGAAACAAAGTATAATTCATGTAATGTTGCGATCCACCGTGCAGAACTTCAAAAAATTTTAGCTGAAAACATTTCTTCCGATTCCATTAAGCTGAATCATTCTTTACAGAAAATTGAAAAAAAGGAAAACTATATTTTAGATTTTGAAAACGGGAATCAATTTGAAAGCCGAATTGTTTTTGGAGCTGATGGTATAAAATCCCCTATCCGAAACCAGATTTTAAAAACCGGAACAATCCGTAATTCAGGACAGAAATGCTGGCGCGGTCTTTTAGATTTTGATCTGCCAGAGAAATATCATCAGGAAGCCTTTGAAATGTGGGGAAAAGGAAAACGTTTTGGATTTGTAAAAATTTCTGATAGAAAAGTATACTGGTATGCCTGTATCAATGAAAAAAGCTTCGGGAGATATCTTGAAATTGCAGAGATTTTTAATGATTTTGATTCTTTGATTTTACAAATTATTGAAGCTACAGCAAACGAAAATATTATTTGTAATACGATTTCCGACCTCACTCCTATTCCCAAATGGTATTCTGAAAATCTATGCCTGATTGGAGATGCTGCTCATGCCACAACTCCCAATATGGGACAAGGTGCCTGCCAGGCCATTGAAGATGCTTATATCATCGGAAAATTACTTGAGAAAAACAAGGATTTCAATGCCGTTTTTGAAGAATTTCAAAGTATCAGAAGAAAAAAAGTAGATTATATTGTCAGCACAAGCCGAACCATCGGAAAGGTTTCTCAATGGGAAAGAGGAAATTCAATACGTAATTTTCTCATGGGTATGATTCCTGAAAGTATGCATCAAAAAATGGCTAAAAAGATTATAGAACTGGAAATGTAGAAGTCTGTTTTAAGAAAAAAATAAAATTTCAAAAAAATTATATTCGATTTATTAATAACAACTAAAATTAAAAACATGAAAAAAATCTTTTACGTATTGCTCTTATTCATAGGAGTACATACAGCACGAGCACAGGAGGTCCCGGTACTGGACAGAGGATTATTTTTTGGAAACCCGGAAATTTCCGGCGGACAATTGAGCCCGGATGGAAAATGGATTTCGTTTACGAAAGAATATGGTGGTATCATGAATATATGGGTAAAAAAAATTGATGAACCTTTTGAAAAAGCCCGCCTATTAACAGACAGCAAGCGCCCGATGAACGGATATTTCTGGTCTGAAGACGGAAAGTATATTCTTTATGTAAAAGATGGAAATGGTGACGAGAACATGAATATTTTCGCCGTAGATCCGATGGCAAAAGTAACCACAGGAGTTCCGGAATCAAGGAATATAACACCCCTTAAAGAGGTTACAGCACAAATCTACATGGTAAGCAGAAAAGATCCTGATTTACTGATGGTTGGATTGAATAACCGTGATAAAGCATGGCATGATTTATATTCATTAAAGATCTCTACAGGTGAACTGAAAAAGATTTATGAAAATACAGACCGCATCACAAGTTATGAATTTGACTGGGATGAAAGATTAAGAGTTCTGTCCAAAACGGATGATAAAGGAACTACTCAGTTTTTTTATAAAGAAGGAGATAAACTCACTCCTATTTATGAGACTTTGGTAACGGAAAGCGCCTATATCTCAAACTGGAATGAAGATAATTCTAAATTCTATCTGGTAACGAATAAAGGGAATCTTGATAAATCAACCCTATTCCTGATGGATCCGAAAACCAAACAGATTACAAAAATAGAAAGCGATCCTAAAGATAAAGTAGATTTTGGAGGACTGTTTCTGGACAGAAATACAAGAAAGATGATCTACACTTCTTACACCGGGGATAAAACAGAGTATTACTGGAAAGACAAAACATGGGAAGACAATTATAAATTTCTGCAAAGTAAATTTCCTGGAAGAGAAGTTAATTTTTCAAGTTCTACCAATGATTATTCTAAATTCTTAGTTGCTGTTGGAGGTGATAAATATGCTTCTGAAGCTTACTTTTTTGATGCAAAAACAAAACAGTTGCTATTTCAGTATACACCAAGAACAGAATTGAAAAAAGTTGAAAAGTATCTGGCTGCAATGACTCCTATTTCTTATAAAAGCAGTGACGGACTTGAAATTCCAGCCTATCTGACTTTACCTGTGGGATCAAGTGGTAAAAATGTCCCTGTAGTTGTTCTCGTTCATGGAGGTCCGAAAGGTCCAAGAGATTATTGGGGATACAATTCAACCGTGCAGTTTTTGGCTAACAGAGGATATGCGGTATTACAGCCTAACTTCAGAGCGAGCGGCGGATACGGTAAAAAGTTCCAGAATGGCGGAGATCTTCAGTGGGGAAAACTGATGCAGGACGATATTACGTGGGGTGTAAAATACCTGATTGATCAGGGAATCGCAGACAAAAATAAAGTAGTAATCATGGGAGGAAGTTACGGTGGATATGCAACACTCGCAGGTTTAGCCTTCACTCCTGATGTATATGCTGCCGGAGTAGATATTGTGGGGCCAAGCAACCTCTTTACTTTATTGGATTCTGTACCTGCTTACTGGGAAGCTGCCCGTGCTTTCCTTTACGGAATGGTAGGTGATCCTAAAACTGAGGAAGGTAAAAAACGTATGCATGATGCCAGTCCGTTATTCAGCGTAGATAAGATCAATAAACCGTTACTGATTGTTCAGGGTGCTAATGATCCAAGAGTTAAACAGGCTGAAGCGGATCAGATTGTCATTGCACTACGTGATAAAGGTAAAAAGGTAAATTATATCCTTGCTGATGATGAAGGCCACGGATTCCGTAAGCCGGTTAACAGTATGGCCATGTATGCTGAAACCGAGAAATTCCTTTCTGAAGTCATAGGAGGAAGATATCAGAAAGAAATGCCTGATAATGTGGCAAAGCGTCTGAAGGAAATGACGGTTGATATTTCAAAAGTGACTTATACACCGAAAAGCGAAAAAACTGCGGGAGCTTCTAAGTAAAGTTTCTGTATTAATTAAATAAAAGCCATCTCACTTTTACGAGATGGCTTTATTTTTAAGTTCTTATTTTTTATTTTCAGCCTGCATCTGCTCTATCCAGCGGACCATTTCTCCTCTCTGTTTTTCGGAAAGTTTGGCTTCCGGATGAAGATAAGTGTAAGAGCTAAGCGGCATTTTTTTCTGCTGTATTTGATTAGCAATAGATTCTAATTTATTGGTCTGTTTACGATGGCTGTAACTACCCCATTCACTAAAATTTAATTCTTCTTTTCCTTTTTTAATATGCTTTTCAAGATAATAACTTAAAGGCTGTATATAAGAATAAAATGGATAATGAGTTGAATTACTGTGACAGTCATAACAGGAAGTTGTAAGAACAGACTGCACATTCTCAGGAAGTTTGTAAACCTTCGAAATATCTGTAGAAGGAACCTGCCCGTAATCAATATTACGGGCAGGCTGAATTATCTGAATAAGTAAAAAAATTAGAACAAACCCTAACAATATGTTTTTCATGTGTCGGTTCATCTCTTTTTATTATTTTAAAATACTTTTTTTACAGATCCGCAGTTAATCATTTTCTGTCCTTCATATGGATTGATAATCTCTTCCGACTCACTGATCCAGGTTCCGCCTTTTCCATTATTGTACATTGGACAGAAGTCCTGGTATAATTTTAATCCGTCAGTTCCCTTTTCTTTTATTAAATCAGTAATATCATTACTCAAGGATAGCAGATGTTCTCTCTGATGAGCTATATCATCAGATTTTTCACCGATATGCTCTGCATCTTCCGCTGCACTTTCTAAAATATCCTTTATTTCAGAATCTAACTTACTTGCATCCTGTTTTTTTAAGACAGAATATAGTTTTTTGGCTTCCAATGAAGCTGTTTTAGAATCATCCTTCGTTAGAGCATTTTTTAAAGGAAGATAACTCTCAACAATTTGCTTGATTGAAAATGCTGAAGAAACTGCTGATTCTTCTTTATCCTTCTCAGAATCATTTTCTGTTTTTATCGGTGCAGCCGCTACGGATGGCTCTTCCTGAGTTTTAAGATCAGTTTCTGTTACCTTTTCTGAGGAATTGTTTTTATTACACGAGTATAAAAGAAACCCTACTAAAAGAATGGTTAATACGTTTTTCATTGTTTTGCTAATTAATTTTATAAAAATTCTACTGCTTATTAGTACGTTAAAGTAACACCTGCACCCCAGCCCATTTCATTATCATAGTTTCCGGAAACGGATAACCATTTCTGAAGAATATACCTCATTCCTGTTGAGAATTCACCATCAGAATTGACGCTGAAGTTTCCTCTCAGTCTTCTGGAAAGCGGAATATCCTCACGGCTCAGTTCTAACAGTACTTTTCCGTTTTGGTCTACGCTTGCATCAGCTGTAATCAACATGGGAAGTACATACTGCATACCCACCATAAATGCAAATTTGTTTTTTGAAGCTTTCTGCTGCCCGAACCAGGTCTTTTTCCCATGAAAATCCATACCCATATCTTCTGCCATCTGTCTTTCCATGATCTCATGATTTTTTTGAACCCGTACTCCTGCATAAGGAAGCGCCCATTGGAATTTCCCTAAAAATCGTCCTACTTTTGCACTTCCTTCAAAATGATCAAAATTCCAGTTGGAATGAAACTCATTAAGGTTAGCCCATCTCGGTCCGAACATCGTCATCGTTTCTGCATGGATCTTATTGCTTGCTACATCCAGCATCGCCATAGAACTGGTCATTTTATTATCCTGTATAAAGTTTTTCCACGCTAATTTTCTGTTCGGAAGCTGTGGATTGGGTTTAGAGTTTTCATAGCTGAAGATTCTTCCCATTCCCGCCATCATATGGTATAAAATATGACAGTGGAAAAACCAGTCACCATCCTGATTCGCTGCAAATTCTATCGTTACGGTTTCCATTGGCATGATATCTACCACGTTTTTCAATGGAGAATATTCTCCTTTTGAATTGATTAATCTGAAATCATGACCGTGAAGGTGCATCGGGTGGCGCATCATAGAATTATTATACATTTTAATTCTAAGAATTTCCCCTTTTTTTATCAGGATTTTATCTGTTTCCGTTACAGTCTTATTATCCAGAGTCCACAGATAATGGTTCATATTCCCTTCCAGCGTAAACTTCATTTCACGGATGCTGTCTGTAGGAAGAATTGTTTTCTCAGGAGACTTTAAAATATTATAAGACAATCTTTTAATGGTTTTTTCTTCTCCCATATCCATTCCTGAATGTTGAGAATGATCCTCTTTCTTATCTTCTTTCGTCTTCACTCCCATCATCTCATTGATATGCTTTGCTGTAGTTTTTCTTTGATTTTCAGATAATTCCGGATACATTACTTCGTTCATATCCATCATTTGATTTCCCATCGTCATGGTCATAGGCTTCATATTTCCGCTCATTTCCATCATGCCGTTCATCATTTTCATTCCTTCAAAAAGCATCAGCCTTGGAAGATTAGGAGCCTCTACTTTTTCACCTGAACCCAGCCAAAGGGAAGCATGTCCTATTCTGTCTTCTGAAGTTGCTCTGAATTCAAAGCTTTTATTTTCAGGAATCGTCACTTCAATATCGTAAGTCTCGGAAACCCCTACAATCAAGCGGTCAACTTCTGTCGGAACTACATCATTACCATCATTTCCGACTACTTTTATCTTTCCACCTCCGTAATTCAGCCAGAAATAGGTAGATGAACCTCCGTTGGCCACTCTTAATCTTACTTTATCTCCAGGTTTTAGATTGGAATAATCTGAGCTGGGAGTTCCATTGATCAGGAATTTATCATAATAGACATCACTTACATCCATCGCTTCCATCCTTTTCCATTCATTCAGTGCTTTTGTTCCAAAGTTTCCGGACTTAATGGCTTCCCAATAACTCTGTACTGCATTTTTCTTTACAGCGTACCAATCTGTATTGGCCATGTGAAGCCTTCTCGCGATCTGCATCGGATCATCATCACTCCAATCTCCCAGCAATACCGGAATCTCTGCATTGTATTCAGTTTTCGGCTCGCCTTCTCTTTTCTTGAAAACCAAAATTCCATTCATTCCTATCTGCTCCTGAAGGGATTCATGGGAATGATACCAATATGTTCCGTTTTGGGAAACTCTGAATTTGTATAAATGGGTTTCTCCGGGCGTTACGGGTTTTGTAGTAAGATATGGAACTCCGTCATGTTCATTGGGAAGAATTACTCCGTGCCAGTGCAATCCTGTATTTTCCTTAAGCATATTGTGCAGGTAAATTTCGGCTGTATCTCCTTCCGTAAAATATAAAGTCGGAGCCTGAAGTTTCCCGTTGATCGCAATCGCTCTTCTGTTTTTTCCGGTGAAATTGACAATGGTATCTTTTACATACAGATCATAACGAACCGTTTTTCCACCGAAAGTAATTCTTCCGTTTTCTGAATTACGTTTTAAAATAGATTTTTCTTCTTTTGGATTTTCAGCCTGCATATGAGAATGATCTTCCTTTTCTACCAGATCCATCCCGCATTTAGGACATTTTCCGGGCTTATCCGAAACTACTTCAGGATGCATCGGGCATGTATAAGTAGTTTGAGCTTTAGAGGGTGATACAACTTTTTTTTCTGGTTGAACAGAAGGCTTTATTACTTTTGCTTGCTCAACCTTGGCTGTTTCCTTTACTTTATTTACTCTATTTATTTTTGTTTCTGTTGGTTTTGCCTTTGTTTCTGTTTTAGATGCAGGTTTCGCTACAGATTTTACAGCGGCTGTCTTTTTAACCAGAGTCATTCCACATTTCGGGCAGTCTCCAGGTTTTGAGGACACCACTTCAGCGTGCATCGGACAGGTATAATACGTTTTTGTATTTTGTGCGAAAGTAAAAACAGAGAATAAAAGCACCAGAAACATTATCAGTTTTTTCATAATATTTCAAAGTTTTTAGAAGCTGCACAACTTAAAGTTAATTATAACTTAAGCTATGCAACTTATTATTTTAAAGAACAATAGACTAATTATTTAATCTCTGACTTTACGCTTCCGCATGAAAGCATAGACTTCCCGTAGTATGGGTTGGCAATCTGTTTTTCATCGCTCAGCCAGCTGCCGTCTGCCATGGGGCAGTATTGTACATAAACTGGTTTTTCAGAAAGTTTGAACTGCTTGGTTAGAGCGATCATATTGTCCGAAAGATTGAGGAAAGTTTCTCTTTGGGCAGTAACCGTTCTCGCCTCAGAAATAACAGAAGCATCTTTTCTAAGAACATTAAGGTTCCCTTCTGAAACCATTTTATAGTCAATGGTTGAAGCTGTTTTAATGAATTCCGTTGCGGCTTTTGAAGTTTTGTCAGCATCATCTGAGGCTAATGCTGATTTGATTGCGATATAATTCTGATACAGCTTAGAAACCTGAGCATCCTTTTTAGATTGTGCTGATAATGAAATGATTGAGAATATAGATAATGCTGCTGTGATGATATATTTTTTCATTGTTTTAAATTTTAGAATTAATTTTTAATAAAGAATAATGGGTAACGCATCAGGAATATGCGTCAGGACATGTCGCCCGTAACTGTATATGGTAATGATACAGAAAACGACAGACGGATTCTAAATTCTAAAATTACAATGATTGATGTAGATTGGAACCGGCCGGTATTCAGGTGGTCCATTAATCTGGATTTGAGTATACTTGGTTGCTGAAAAAGATTTATCAATAACAGGAAACTGATGTTTCACAGGAATTACTGAAATCTGGCCTAAAAAGTCAATTTTAAGCAGATCTGATTTCTGGGAATCATCTACTTTTACTACTTTGATCTCCGTTTTGCAGCATCCTTTTTTGTCTTTAACGCCGCATTTAGCACAGATACCATCTGTTTTCTGACTCACAGAAACAAATTCCTTCATGCAATAATGAATGCTAAAAGCTGCTCCGGAAGAAAATCCGAAGTAGAAAATAGAAAACAATATGGCAAGAATCTTTTTCATTGATAGGACAAAGTTAAAAATATCTCTGAAACCGTTGTTATAAAATTTGGTAATGTTGTTACAAAATTCGGGTAAAATAAAAAGCTTCCGAATTTTTCCGAAAGCTTTTATTTATTTTTTGAGAGATTAGCATCAACCTCATCTTTTCATTTTTACAGTTTGAATTCAAGTTTCACATTAAAGAAACGCCCTGTAAGACGTACCGGAACAGGATACATATAATTGCTGTTATAATCTGTGATCCATTGGTTTGCTATGGTATTGTTAATATTGAATGCGTTGAAAACCTGAACACCTAATGTCAGTTCCTCAAAATTACCCCAGAATCCTGATCTCTTATTTTTTTCTTTCGGATCAATAAATACTTTTGTCAATCCCAAATCTACTCTTTTATAAGAAGGAAGGGTCTGCTGATAATTATATGCCGCATTAAAATCCGGCTGCCCATTACTGTTGAATAATACAGGAGCACCTGTAGGCAATCCCATAGCATATACTAAAGTAAGGTTTACGCGCATTGACGGGAAGCTTGGCATATAATCCTGATAGAACATAGCAAATCTTAATCTCTGATCTGTAGGTCTTGGAATATCACCTTTTCCATCAATATTTTCGTACACTCTGGCATAACTCGCAGATAACCATGAATCTACACCAGGTACAAATTCACCAAATAATCTTGTATCAATCCCATAAGCATATCCTTTGGAATTATTCTGCCCGGAATAACGGATTCTCACATTGTCCATATAATACGGAATCAGATTATCCATTTTCTTGTAGTAAAGCTCTGTAGTCAGTTTGAATGGTCTGTCATACATCTGGAACTCATAATCATTGGCAAGAATCACCTGAATAGAGCGTTGTGATTTTATATTGGAGTTAAAATTACCATCCAAATCTTTAATTTCTTTATAGAAAGGTGACTGATAGTAGATTCCTCCTGAAATTTTGAACAACATATCGCTGTCCCAATCAGGTTTTATCGCAAACTGGGCTCTTGGAGAGAATATCGTTTCTTTATTGAAACTCCAATTCGCAACACGTACTCCGGCATTTACAAATACTTTACTTGCTCCCCAATAGAATTTCTGTGAATATTGCGCATATGCCGAAACTCTTGTAGGTTCAATATTATTCTGTCCTGCAATATAATAAGCCAGTTTAAGATCACCGGTATTTCCTGTTCTCGGATCGATAATTTCCGGTCTTGGAAGGCTGTATCCTGCTGCATCTACCAATTTCCATTCATTAGTAAGATCTTTCAGGTTTTCTTTCTCATATTTAAATCCAACTTCAAAGTCTGTGTTTACATTAGGAGAAAATTTGGCTCTGAACTGTGTTCCGTATGTTCTTACAAATAAATCATTTCTTGCATGTTCTATCTGTCCTCCAACATCGAAAGAGGTCACAGGCTGCTGTGTTACCGGATCAAACGTCTGAAGTTCATATGCTGACTGTATGGTATAATATTCTCTTTCTCTGTTCTGATAGGCAAAAGCATCTAATGTAAGCTTCCAGTTGTCAGCAGGCTTATAATTCATGGAGAATGTCCCCATCATATTTTTATACTGGTCATTTTCTTTACCCGCATATCCTATATTTACGGTTATAGGCTGCTGAAGACTTCCGAAAGTAACACTTTTTGCCTTAGGAATCATCTCGTAATCATTCTTGGAATAATATCCGATAAATGACATGGAGAATTTATCACTGACATGGTAATTCAGATAAGACTGAAAATCCCAATAGGTAGGGTTAAAGTCTGTATCTTCCTTTAAGGTATTAAGAACGAGATTGGTATTTCTGTATCTTCCCGAAAATAAGGCTGTAAATTTTTTATTTTTTGAAGCCAGACCTGTTGTCAGTCTACCTCCAATTAAACTGGCCTCTCCTGAAACTTCAAATTTTTCAGGTTCACGGTAATAGATATTTAAAGCAGAAGACATTTTATCACCATACTTAGCTTCAAATCCTCCTGCAGAGAAATTCACTGCAGAAACCATATCCGGATTGATAATACTCATTCCCTCCTGCTGTGAGTTTCTGATCAGGAAAGGTCTGTAGATCTCAATATCATTGATGTAGATAAGGTTTTCATCATAGTTTCCACCACGAACCATATATTGTGAAGACAGCTCGGTATTGGAGTTTACGGAAGGAAGTGTCTTAAGCAATCCTTCAATTCCACCGTTAACAGAAGCCACAGATTTTGCTTCTTTTGCTGAAATTCTCACATTGGTAAGGTCGTTTGTTCTTCCTGTTGATTTTTTTTGGAAGACAACTTCCTCTATATCGGTTACTCTAGTGGTCGCTGTATCCTTTTTTCTTTGTTGGGAGAAAATCAGAAACGGGACCATAAGGCTTAGCGGTAAAACTAGTTTTTTCAAAAGAAATGTTTTAGAATTTCTAAAATTAATGTTTTTTTAACAATTACAAAATCGATTCTCTAATTCTTGTCAATTTTTGTAACAAATCTTCTAATAAATCTAATCTTAACATGTTGGCACCATCAGATAAAGCGGTTTCCGGTGTAGGGTGTGTTTCAATGAAAATTCCATCTGCTCCTACTGCAATTCCTGCTTTAGCAACAGTTTCAATAAGGTCCGGTCTTCCACCTGTAACCCCTGAATTCTGGTTAGGCTGTTGTAAAGAGTGTGTAACATCTAAAATAACGGGAGCATATTCTCTCATTGTAGGAATTCCTCTGTAATCCACGATAAGGTCTGTATATCCGAAAGAATTTCCTCTTTCAATGATCGCTACTTTCTGGTTATCAGAATCTGTTACTTTCTGAACCGCAAACTTCATTGCTTCCGGTGAAAGGAACTGCCCTTTTTTCAGGGTAACACATTTTCCGGTTTTTGCAGCTGCGATTAATAAATCAGTCTGACGAACAAGGAACGCCGGAATCTGCAGAACATCTACATATTGTGCTGCCAGCGCTGCATGCTCATTTTCATGAATATCCGTTGTTGTAGGAATATTGAACGTCTCCCCGACCTTTTTAAGGATTTCAAGAGATTTTTCTTCACCAATGGTTGTGAAAGAGTCTACACGGCTTCTGTTAGCCTTTTTGAAACTCCCTTTGAAAATATAAGGAATATTATATTTATCTGTGATATTGATTACTTTTTCAGCAATTCTCAATGCCATATCTTCCCCTTCAATAATACAAGGTCCGGCAATAAGGAAAAAGTTTTTTGAATCTTTGTGCGAAATATTATCTAAATACTGAATCATTTTGTTGTAATTAAAAAGTTCAGTAAAAATACTGAGAAAGTTTCATAAATGGAAATTATTTGATTGCTTTAACAGGCTATGGCTGCAATAGTTTTTGAGTTTTTTGGATTTTTAAATTTCCGGTTATAAATTGGTAGATGCTTCGACAGGCTCAGCATGACAACTCTAATACTATGTGTTTTATTAACGCATATCAGACGATTGAGAATCAAAAGAAGACTGAATTTCTGATTATTAATTGGTAGATGCTTCGACAGGCTCAGCATAACAACTCTAATACTATGTGTTTTATTAACGCGTATCAGACGATTGAGAATCAAAAGAAGACTGAATTTCTGATTATTAATTGGTAGGTGCTTCGACAAGCTCAGCATTACAACTCTAATACTATCTGTTTTATTAACGTGTACCTTACAATAGGCAACACGAGAATCAATAATTTATAATTGTTTTATTCAAAAAATGAATATTCTGAATGATAATGTCATTATAAACAAGATTAATTATAGCGACGTCATGCTGAGCCAGTCGAAGCATCCGCAATATTTTATTTAGAATTTCTTCAAAATCTTCTCAAATGTATTTACATTTCTGCTGGTAAACTGATCTTTAAGACTTTTCTTTCCTAAAACTTTTCCAAAGGTAGAATCTAATGTATTTCCTTTCGGAACCTGCCAATAAAATATATCATTGATAATCTGTGCCTTTTCATCTTCTGCCTGGGCTGCTTTTTGAAACTCTTCCATCAAAACTTTTTCTACACCCGGAATACCGACAAAACTATAAATATGGAAGCTTTCATTCTTTTCAAAAGGAATACTGTTCCAGAAAACCTCTGTCTCTGCCTGAGATTTTACAAACAAAAAAGCTTCATAAGAAAAATGTTCAGACATCGCTTTTTCAAGAACGGTCTTTAAATCCTCTACACTTTTATCTGAATAAAATACAATATTTCCGGAAGCCAATATTGAGCTCACATCTTTCATACCGGCATCTTTAAAAACCTGGCAGACATCAGCCATTTTCATATTGGTTCCTTTTACATTGACACCACGGAGAAAAGCACAGTATTTCATTTTTTTTTGGGGATTAGGGATTAGATAATAGGTTGTAAGTTTGAGGGTTTGAGAGTAAAAGAGTTAAGGGGTCTTATTTTTTAAATGCTTAAATATTTCAATCTTTTAATCAACCCTAATGTACAAATTATAGTCTGTTCCGGAAGGTTTCAGGTTGTAAATTTTTTCCAGAATCTTATTATCACTTTTCAGATGATCTTTCACCCTGAATTCCTTCAAAAGTCTATAATGGGTTTGATAATACAATGAATTCGCATTGTTCCCTTCGTAAAGGTTTTGGTAAGAAAGAAGATATTTCGGTTTTCTTGTTTTTACTGTATTGATCCAATAGTTTACTTTATCTTTTTTAATCTCTTCCTGAATCTGTTTATCAACCAATCCAACTTCATCAATTGTTTTTAATCCTGAAAAATAAGGTACATAGCCCGCCGGTTCCAGTAAGATCCATTGGTTTTTATCTTTTTCATATTGGTTTAAAAAGGTTCCAATTGTTCTGCGGTAGTTCCACTCTCCGTTTCCTGTTGCAATACAGTGAACAGTCTGGAAGACAAGCATCGGGAAAATATAAAATACAACAAGTAATGACAGCCATAGGTTTCTCTTTTCCTTCTGCTCTAATACAAAAATAAGAACCGGAACAAAAAGCAAAAGCTGCGGCACCCAGTAATACCAGTCGAACAAGCTCTTTTGAGAAATAAAAATTATTTGTTTTACCCATCCGAAAATAAAGATCATCCATAAGAAATAGTTTCTCTTTTCTTTTTGTCTGATCAGATAAATGAAGCAAAGCAGTTCAAAAATCAATACCACAACCGTTACCGGATTAAAATCTCCGGGAAGTTTCAGCATTCCCCAAAAGTTTCCAAAACTCTTAAAAAAGTAACCGATATGCTGCTGGATTGTAAAATTTTCGCTATAAAGTAGTTTTTTGGCTGTAATGGTATTATTAACCAACTCGCCAAAGTAAAACCAGTTGAAAGCAACTGTTGATAAAACACCCAGAATACCACCAAAAATATAATTCCATCTGATTTTTCTGTTCCAGAAGATATCTACAAGAAATACAATTCCCAGGAATATTACCGTATCAATTCTTGTAAACATAATTAATACCGGAAGAAGGGTCAGTACCCATTTTTTCCCTTTATGGAAACCATAATACAGCAATGCCATCTCAAGAAAAAACAGGATTCCGTATTCCATTCCGAGGATTGATATTTTAATGGCTGGCGGCAAAATACCGATCAGAAATATAAAGATTACTTTATGCCACGAATTTTTAAGAACCAAATGGGAAAGCAGTAAAGTTCCTATCGTAAACAGTATGGAATTAAAAATCAAAAGAGGTTCAATAAAGTTTTCTTTTCCAAAAACAAAATTGAAAAGATAAGATACAAACACATAAAAATGGGTGGTAGATGCAGAGATTTTAGTATCTCCATTAAAACCAATTACACCATAATCCAAAAGATTCTGGGCTACTCTCCAGGTAATAAATGCATCTTCCTGAATGTAATGCGTTAATAAAAAAAGAAGTTTAAAAAGAACCGTAATGATTACGGCATAGATTGGGAATTTACTATTTTGTGTTTCAGCCATTATGTATTTTTACTTTCACAAATATAGTTTTAATATTCAGGAATCCCAATAATAAAAAAACGGGACCGAAGTCCCGTTTTAAGTATTTTATTTTGTTGCTTTGATAATCGCAGTAGTAATCTGATTTTCTTTTTCTTTTGAATAAGTAGAATCATAAGGTTCCATGACATCAAATAAATACTGATAGAATGGCGTGATCTGCTGTACATTTTCAGACTCTTTCATCGCCTTCTCTTTGCCCATTTCCTGAAGATCTTTAACAAATACATTGAACTTCTTATCAATAGGCTCTATAGATTTTACAAGATAAGCATATGCTTTTTCTTTCTGTCCGATCTTTGTGTAAGCATCCGTTACAGCAGCTACTACAAGAGAATATTCCATTGGTTTTGTTCTCATTTGTCTTCTCAGATAGCTTTGATCTGCTTTGGAAAGGCTTAAATAATAATCATATTCTTCAAAGATTCCTTTTTTAAGTACTTCAGCAATCTGAAGACCTTTCTGCTCCTGCCCTGCGATGATATATCCAGATACAATTGAGCTTAATGAACGAGGGTCGTTATATTTCTCAGCAGGAATCTCTTTTGCTGCAAGATCCAGAATTTCTAACGCTTTTGCTTTTTGTCCGCTCAATGCAAGGGCTGCTGCAGCTCTGCTCGCTGACATTCTGTAGCTGATGATATTGGACGTAGCCGTTTCATCAAAATGAGCATTTAAGTCTTTGAAGTTCCCCCATCTGAAGTTTTTCACTACATTATAAAGAGAATTCGTATCTACTCTTCCCATATCTCCATCAGCCGTCGGAGGTGTTTGGATAGGGATTAATCTGTAACTGAATCCATCAAACTGAAGGTAATCGTTAAGATAGAAAATGTTTTCACTGTCATAAATACCTCCTGACGAGAAGTTGATCGGACGTTTCCAGTCGAAGTTCGCTAAAAGATCCATCAAAATCAGGTTGTTCTTATACAATGTATTTCCTTTGTAAGTAATCATAATCTGATTGGCTACATTAGGAAGGTCTTCTTTATTGATGATTCCTGCTTTTAAAGCATTTTCTTTATTTACAGGAAGAATGAATTTGTTTACCGGAAGGATATTGTATTTTTCAAATTTCTCCTCACCGAAGTACATTTTCAATAATTCATCTTTTTCAGGAGATTTGAATTTAATGAATTCAATTGCCTGCTTCAAGGTTAAAGAATCCTGAGTAAGATACTTTCTGAAAGACTGGAATTCTGTTTCCGGAGCTCCCTGTTCTTTTAACATAGAGAAAACACCTTCCCAATCTTCTTTCTTCATCATGTAGATCTGGTCATTTACACCATCTCTGTAATCTTCGTGCGTCAACTGGCTGGGGATTCCCATAGCGTTGTAAGTTCTTCTCTTGATCTGATCAAGGTTCCAAGGCGTTGAAGCAAGGGTAAAGTTCACTACCTTCACATCATCTCTGAATCTTTCTGTTTCCTGAATTGCCCAAACCGGATAAGTATCGTTATCTCCGTAAACGAAAAGGATGTCGTTTTTCGGTAATGATTTTAAAACTGAATATGCATAATCGTAAGCGGTATATCTGTTGCTTCTGTCATGAACATTGTAGTTCTGGAAGCCCATCATGAAAGGAATTCCTAATAAAACCACACCTAGAGCAATATTAGCTCCGTTTGATTTTATTTTAGACTGCAAGAACCATAAAATTGCTCCTGCTCCCATACCAATCCATATCGCAAATGCGTAGAATGAGCCTACCATCGCATAATCTCTTTCTCTCGGTTCGAAAGGTTTTACCCCTGTATAGAAAATAATTCCTACACTTGTTAATATAAATAAAGATAACAATGCATAGAATCTTCCGAAGTCTCTGTTTAACTGGAAAAAGAACCCAATCAGACCTAAAATTAACGGAAGGAAGAAGAATTTTACCGTACTTTCATTTTTGAATTTAGCAGGCAGTTTATCCTGGTTTCCTACATTTACATTATCTATGAAAGGAATTCCGGAAATCCAGTTCCCTTTTGTGCTTTCCATGTTTCCTTCAAGGTCGTTCTGTCTTCCTACATAGTTCCACATAAGATATCTTACAAAGTAATATCCGTTCTGGAAAGAAATGAAGTACTCCATATTCTGAAGGAATGAAGGCTTCTGAACATTGATAAGGTTATAAGGTTTTACTTTCAGATAATCTGCAGCAGTGATCGACTTGTCTTCGTATTTTGCTCTTAGCTCATCAAAGATCTGTTTAGCCTGTGGATTGTCTGCCACATCTTCATTTCCATAATTGAATGTAAAATCAGGAGCTCCATACATTGAAATATAGTTAGCCATTACATCCTTATCTTCATTAAACATTCTCGGCATTAAGCTTACCTGAGATTTGTTGAAGACATAATTGAAACGGTCTCCTGTCTTTCTGTACGTTCCGGTTTTTTCGTCTTTTTCATAGATCTCACCGGTTTTTTGTGTCTTAAAGCTTCCGTCTTCATTTTTCTCGATTCCGTTAGCATCAAGGAATGCTGTATAGTTCTGTCCGTAGATCGTAGGCCAGTCACCATACTGCTCTCTGTTATAATAATCCAGCATACCAATTGCAGTATCAGGATCATTAAGGTTCATCGGCGGATTAGCATTTGCTCTGATAGGAATAACCATCCAGCAAGAGAATCCGATCATCATGAAAACCACAGATAATGCTGCAGTCTGATAGATGTTTTTCTTTGCTTTTCTTGCATATTTGATTAAGAAATAGCAGATCGCTACCATTAAAATAAAAGCGGCAATTGTTCCGGAGTGGAAAGGAAGTCCAAGACCATTCACAAAGAAAATTTCAAGTCTTCCGAACATCGTCATAATCAAAGGGAAGATAATTTTGAAAACAATAATCAAAATTCCCAGTGTAATAAGGTTTGCCCAGATAAAGTTTTTCCAGGTAAACTTATAGTTTCTTGCATAATATACCAGACATACTGCAGGAATTGCCAGCATACCCATCATATGCACTCCTACAGAAAGTCCCAGAACGAAGAAAATAAGAATAATCCATCTTTCACTGTCTCCCGCTTTGTACTCATTTTCCCATTTGGTGATTAACCAGACCAAAAGCGCGATAAACATAGAAGCCATAGAGTAAACCTCTCCTTCTACTGCTGAGAACCAGAATGTATCTGAGAAGGTAAAACAAAGTGCTCCTACTGCTCCTGCAAATAAAATAGAGATTTCCTGATGTTTTGTAATTTCTTCAAAATCTTTGTTTAGGAGTCTTCTCACAAAATGTGTGATCGTCCAGAACAAAAATAAAATAGTCAGCGCACTGAACAATGCAGACATCGCGTTGATCACGATGGAATAATTTTCGCCTTTCCCTAATGCAAAAATGGCTGCCACGGCACCCACTATCTGGAATAAAGCAGCTCCGGGAGCGTGCGTTACTTCAAGTTTTACTGCAGAAGAAATGTACTCGCCACAATCCCAAAAACTGAAATTGGGTTCTATGGTGGACAAGTACGTGAAAAACGCAATGACGAAAATCACCCATCCTGAAACGGTGTTCCATTGCCTAAAAGTCCAATTTTTCATAGTATTAAATCAATTATGCGAAAATAAGGCTTTTATCTTATTTTATGCGGGTTTTAACAAAATTTAAAAATTTTGGCGTAGTATTTGCGAATATAGACCTGTCAAACTGCAAATAAGAAAATAAGTTTTATAAAACTAAGCCCTAGAAATCAAACAAAAGTTTAGTAATTATTTATTTTTTTGTATTTTTGCAGTCAGATTTTTATTGAAAATAACAAATAATGAGTAATGTTTACGATAATATTCTTGGCCTAATAGGAAATACTCCTATGGTGAAGCTAAATACTGTGACAAAAGATATTCCAGCAACCGTTTATGCCAAGTTAGAATCATATAATCCTGGACATTCCACCAAAGACCGAATCGCACTTCACATTATAGAGAACGCAGAGAAAAAAGGCCTTTTAAAAGAAGACTCTGTAGTTGTAGAAACTACATCCGGCAATACTGGGTTTTCTATTGCGATGGTATGTATCATTAAGGGATATAAGTGTATTCTTGCAGTAAGTGATAAAACAAAACCTGAGAAAATTGCTTATCTGAAAGCATTGGGTGCTACGGTGTATATATGCCCAGCCAATGTACCGGCAGATGATCCAAGATCATACTACGAAGTTGCTAAAAGAATCGCCCAGGAAACTCCTAATTCTATTTACATCAATCAATATTTTAACGAGCTGAATATTGATGCGCACTATCAAACTACAGGTCCCGAGATCTGGGAACAGACGGAAGGTAAGATCACTCACCTTTTTGCCTGCACCGGAACCGGAGGTACGCTATCGGGCTCAGCAAAGTTTTTGAAAGAGAAAAACCCTGATATCAAGATTATCGGAGTAGATGCGGATGGCTCTATACTAAAAAGCTATCACGAAACAGGAGAAATTCACAAAGAAGATGTACATCCTTATCAGATTGAAGGAATGGGTAAAAACCTGATTCCTGCTGCTCTGCTTTTCGACAAGGTGGATGAATTTGTAAGGGTAAATGATGAAATGTCGGCGTACAGAACCCGTGAAATTGCTTTGAAGGAAGCCATTATGGGAGGTTATACTACCGGAGCTGTAACACAGGGATTGATGCAGTACGCCCAGTCTCATGAACTTACAGAAAACGACATAGTTGTTTTAATATATCCTGACCACGGTTCAAGATACATCACTAAAGTTTACAGTGATCAATGGATGGCCGAACAGGGATTTGTCAACAACTGTGTTCACAATTATGACGAAGTTTTCAAAACTGAGTTTATCAAATAGAAACGAATAAAATCACGATACAAATAAAGCCTTTTGCGTATACAGACAAAAAAGGCTTTATTACTTAAAAATTACGATACAATGTTGGATATTTTTGAAAGAATAAAAGAAAATCCAGGACCACTTGGACAATTTGCAGATTATGGTGAAGGCTATTTTATTTTCCCGAGATTAGAGGGACCTATCGGCCCTAGAATGCAGTTTCAGGGGAGAGAAGTAATTTTCTGGAGTGCCAATGACTATTTAGGATTGTGTAATCATCCTGAAGTAATAGAAGCGGATGCTAAAGCGGCTGCAGAATATGGAATGTTCTATCCAATGGGTGCAAGAGCGATGTCTGGAGAAACAGATCAGCACCTTCAGCTGGAAAGAGAATTGGCAGACTTCGTACAAAAAGAATCAGCATACTTATTGAATTTCGGTTACCAGGGAATGGTTTCTACCATTGATGCTTTAGTAAGCAGAAATGATGTAATTGTTTATGATATGGATTCTCATGCCTGCATCGTGGATGGAGTAAGGCTTCATTCCGGTAAAAGATTTACCTACAAGCACAACGATATGGCAAGTCTTGAGAAAAACCTTCAGAGAGCAACTAAGGTAGCTGAAGAAACGGGAGGAGGTATTCTTGTTATTACAGAAGGAGTTTTCGGGATGAGAGGACAGCAGGGAAAAATCAAAGAAATCTGCGATCTTAAATCTAAATACCAGTTCAGACTATTAGTAGATGATGCCCATGGTTTCGGAACACTTGGTAAAACAGGTGCCGGTGTAGGTGAAGAACAGGACTGCAATGATCAGATTGATGTATACTTCTCTACGTTTGCTAAATCAATGGCTGGTTTCGGAGCATTCCTTGCGGGTGACAAAGAAATCATCAGATATCTGAAATTCAACCTTAGATCTCAAATCTTCGCAAAATCTCTTACGATGCCAATGGTAATCGGAGGATTAAAAAGACTGGAGCTGTTGAGATCAAAACCTGAGATCAAAGCTAAACTTTGGGAGAATGTTTACAAACTACAGAACGGACTTAAGGAAAGAGGATTCAATATTGGAGATACCAACACTTGTGTAACTCCGGTAATGATGCAGGGAACTCCGGTAGAAGCAACTTTACTGGTAAAAGACTTAAGAGAAAATTACGGTATCTTCACATCTGTGGTGGTATATCCGGTAATTCCGAAAGGAATGATTCTTTTAAGATTGATTCCTACCGCTTCCCATACAGACGCAGAGATTAATGAAACTCTGGCCGCGTTTGAAGCAATTCATGATAAATTAGTAAGTGGTTACTATAAAGAGCAGGAACAAAAATTACTGCAGGAACAAGGATTAAGTTTTAAACCAATTTAATTTAAAAATAAAAAAAACCACTGATTGATTCAGTGGTTTTTTATTTAAATACCGATAACAATACATGAAACTTAGAGGTTATGCATTGGGGATTTTATCAGCTGTTTCCTATGGGCTGATTCCAATTTTTATTCTGCCTATCAAGCAGGCACATTTTTCATTGGATATTACTCTTTTCTATAGATTTTTCTTTTCAGCCTTAATGGTTGGAGGATATTTGCTGTATTCCAAAGAAAGTTTTAAAATCAATAAAAAAGAAGCCTTAATCCTGGCCATACTTGGAGTTTGCTATGCGCTCTCTTCGGAGTTTCTGTTTTTAGGGTATGACTTCCTTACTCCCGGAATTGCTTCTACCGTTTTATTTATCTATCCGGTTATTGTAGCCTTGATTATGTTTTTCTTTTACAAGGAGAAGCTTACCAGATTATCCGTTATTTCTTTACTTCTCGCTTTTACAGGAGTCATTGTATTATGCCTGAAAGGTAACGGATTGGGAATTAATTTTACAGGATTGGGAATTGTAATGCTCAGTTCATTATTCTATGCGCTGTATATGGTTATTGTTAACAAATCGAATATGAAGGTTTCCGGATTTAAGCTTACTTTCTACTCTATGCTTTTCACATCCACGTTCTTTATGACCAAAGCGATGGCGGCTCATGAGTCGTTCGCTATTCCTTCAGCAGAAATCTTTTTTAACTTCCTTATTTTTGCATTCCTCACTACAGTGATCTCCAGCCTTTGCCTTGTATATGCAATAAAGTATATCGGATCTACTCCTGTATCTATTTTAGGCGCTCTTGAACCGGTAGTTGCTGTACTGATCAGTGTATTGATATTCCATGAAAAGTTCACCAACAACTTAATGATCGGGATTACTCTTATTTTGATGGGTGTTACTTTAAATGTCATTACAGACCGTAAAAATCTGAATCATGCATAATCTGCTGGTAATACTTCTTTCTTTGAATAGCGTCTTTATGATACAAATAAGATCAGTTCATTAATTAAAAAAGAACTTATCCGTATCTTTTTATCTGATTTGAAAAATATTAAAAAATAAGGCTGTCTCTCTGGCATAAAAAAATTTATCTGACTATATTGCAATTGTCTATTGATGGGCATTCTCTCCTATAACAGATCAATGCATTTAGTTTAAAAGCCGATGAAAGAATTACAAAAACTCACGAAAGATCAACTATACAAAAGACTCAAAGAAAAATCCGAAAATCTATATACGATCGCTCACGAAGCACTGGAAAACAATTTCTTCAATGAAAGCTCTTTAGATGAAGAAAGTCTTGCCGAGTTTCTTGAAATGCTGGATGATGAAACTGCAGAAAAAATAAAAGACGCTTCACTTCACATTAATAATGAAGATGACGCTCCCGAAATTGTCCTTATAGAGAATGAAAACAGCGTTTCTCTTGAACTCGTTACCGAAGAAGGCGAAGGTTATAAAATCATTTTCATAGAAGATGATATTCATTTATCCAAAACCCTATTTGTTGAAGACTATATCGTGCTCATTGCAACAGGTAATATACAGGCAGAAAATATCATCATCAACGGTTCACTTTACTGTGCAGGAAATGTTACCAGCAAAGTATTATTCGGGGCATCAGGCAATGATAATGAAACGTACATCGGAGGAAGTATTATGACTTCTCTCATTGCAGAAAACGGACATTATACTGTTGCAGAAGGCAATATATATTCCAGATATTTAATTAGTTTTCATAATGAAATAACAGGAAAAACAGGAAAATTCATCGAGAATATCAGCCTGGAAAAACCTAGTGAAATTGGATTACTGAACCCCGAAATTCTGGACGAAGACGGATATTTTGATGAAGATTCTTTTTTAAACTTTATTGATCACAATCCTCCGGATGCATTATTTGTTAAACCCAATGACTTATTTTGATATATCAATGATTCTCAGAAACCAAAGCACTAAAGACTTTTCCTCACTGTTTATAATCAGGAGAAAAAATTTTTTTCTAAAAAAACTTTAGAATAACTTTGCAAAAAATTTCTGTTGAAAGACCTGCTTCTTATTACTCCGCCTTTTACCCAACTTAATACTCCTTATCCTGCAACGGCTTATATTAAAGGATTTTTAAATACCAAAAATATTTCCGCTTATCAGATAGATTTGGGGATTGATGTTATTTTGGAATTATTCTCAAAAGACAGCATACAGAAAGTTTTCAGCAAAAAAATTGATCTTCAGAATATCTCTGAAAATTCTCAGAGAATCTTTGCCTTAAGAGAAGAATATATTAAAACCATAGATCAGGTTATTCTGTTTTTACAGGATAAAACGCCTACATTGGCAAGACAGATCTGCAGTATGAATTTCCTTCCCGAAGCTTCCCGTTTTAACCAGCTGGACGATATGGAATTTGCTTTTGGAAATATGGGGCTTCAGGATAAAGCCAAACATTTAGCAACTTTATACTTAGAGGACATATCAGATTATATTGTTGAAAATATAGATTCTGATTTCGGTTTCAGCAGATACGCTGAGCGTCTCGGAAAAAGTGCCAATTCTTTTGATGAATTATATTCAAAATTATCTGGCGGTCAAACGTTTATTGATGAATTTACATTAAAAATTCTTCGTGAAAAAATAGAAATGGTTCAGCCGAAATTGGTTTGTTTTTCAATCCCATTTCCCGGAAATCTTTACTCTGCTTTTAAATGTGCACAATGGATCAAAAAGAATCATCCACACATTAAAATTGCAATGGGCGGTGGTTTTCCTAACACTGAATTAAGGGAAATTAAAGACCAGAGAGTTTTTGAATTCTTTGATTTTATTACCTTAGATGATGGTGAGCTTCCTATTGAACTTCTTCACCAAAATTTAGAAATTGCCAATGAGGAAGGCGAATTTAAAAGAACTTTTCTCATCGAAAATCAAGAAGTTGTTTATAAAAATAATTCTAAAAAACATGATTATAAACAGGCTGATATTGGTACTCCGGATTACACAGACTTAAGACTGGATCAATATATTTCTGTTATTGAAATTGCCAATCCTATGCACAGTTTATGGAGTGACGGAAGATGGAACAAACTCACGATGGCTCATGGATGCTATTGGGGAAAATGTACATTTTGTGATATTTCATTAGATTATATAAAAATCTACGAGCCTATTTCTGCTAAAATTCTGGTAGACCGGATTGAAGAATTAATTAAAACAACGGGGGAAACCGGATTCCATTTTGTGGATGAAGCTGCACCGCCTGCGCTGATGAGAGAAGTTGCTCTGGAAATTCTCCGAAGAAATCTTGTCGTTACCTGGTGGACGAATATCCGTTTTGAAAAAAGCTTCACCCGTGATTTATGCTATCTTTTGAAACTTTCAGGGTGTGTTGCTGTTTCCGGAGGGCTTGAAGTCGCTAGTGACCGATTGTTAAAATTAATTGACAAAGGAGTTTCTGTGGAACAGGTTGCCAATGTAACAAGAAATTTTACAGAAGCCGGGATTATGGTGCATGCTTATCTGATGTATGGCTACCCTACCCAAACTGTTCAGGAAACAGTTGATTCTTTGGAAATGATTCGGCAGATGTTTGAAATGGGAATTCTTCAAAGTGGTTTCTGGCATCAGTTTGCAATGACAGCCCATTCACCTGTTGGAATAAAGCCTGAAGATTTTGGAGTTGTTCCGGTAAAACAAGAAATTCTGTTTGCCAATAATGATATAGACTTTCAAGACAAAACCGGAATTGATCACAGCAAGTTCAGCTTCGGATTAAAAAAATCTTTGTTCAATTTTATGCATGGAGTGAATTTCGAATTGCCGCTTCAGGAATGGTTTGATTTTAAAATTCCAAGAACAACTATTCATCCGGATTATATTCACGACTGTCTTTTGGATGATGGCCAGTTTCAATTGAAGACCAACTCCAAAGTTGTCTTTCTGACAAAAAATGTAATCGCTGAGAATCGCGTAAAAAATAAAAAGAAATACTCTGGTACATATACGCTACTTACATTCCACTTAAAAACCAATATTGTGAAGGTTGAACTGGAACAGGAAAAAGCAGAATGGCTGATGAATGTATTGGAAGAGAATTCTATTGAAAACACAAAAAAACCTACTATTCAGCAACTTAAGAATCAATTTGAAGAGAATTTTGAAGATTTTGAACTGTTCTGGTTTTCAAAACCGATGCAGCAATTGAAGGAAAATGGAGTGATTTTAAGTTTATAAAAATTTTCATTTTTTTCTCAGGGATTTTTAAAATTGAGAAATTTTCCATGAATTTTATTTTCTGAATGAATAAATCTCGTTTCAATTGAATTATAATCTCTCGCAAATTTTGATTTAAGAAAATAAATTTTTCTATTTTTTCATACCGACAGGATCAAATCCAAATTTATCACTACTATAAATAAAGCGGCGAAAATATTCCCCTCCTTTGGAGGGGGGTCGAAAATTCAAAGAATTTTTGACGGGGCGGTTAGTAAAAGCATACTGAGGTTTCAATAAGTTTTGGCTAAAGCCAAATGAAATATCATCTATAATAAAAAAACGGGCTAAAGCCCGTTCTTATTGATAGAACAAGAATTTCTTTTCCAGATAGATTATTAATTAGGACTTTCTTTTGAAACAGTACCTACAGATACTTTCTCCTGTATTTTAATAAAATTAGGATCCATAATCGCCATGCGCTCTGCAAGTGCTTTATAAGTTGGAAACTTTAGAATAGAAGCTCTCCCGGACATTTCCTTGTAAATGGTAAATGATTTTCCACCTGCGGTCTTTAATTGCTTTGTGGTAGTAATATATCTCCCGATAAGCTTGCTTTTAGCATCATAGATCTCAATATCTATGGAAGTTTTATCCATGATGGTATCATCTGAGCCGAAACTTACGGGTAAATTGGTAAAATATCCTACCGGAACGCCATTACTTAGAATTTCTCCTACTTTATTGACTTCAATATTCATCTTATCAATTTTCTTTCTGATGGCATAAGCATCTTTGGTTTTAGTATCCAGCTTTCTTTTGGGAACATTTGAAAAGATCTCGTCAAGATTTTTCACATTGATTCCTTTATTATCAATGATTTTAAGATCCTTAACCGAAGTAAAGACTGCTGACTTTTCTTCACCGGAAAATGCCGAAGGTGATGAATAATCAATCTCAATTGTTTTGTCCCTGTTATATACTCTATTGATGCTGATATAGCTGTCGCGAACAGAATCAACGATACTTTTATCAATGAATTTTATAGTATACATCGGGGTCTCCTTGAGATCCATAAACGTATATTCGCTGGATTTGTTGGACAGTTTCGCTACCGGAATGCCATCCAGATTGATAATTCCTCTTTTGGTTTTGATATTCTGAGCATGGAGGAAAACACCCAGAACTGTAAAGAATATGATTATGCCTCTCTTCATACAATCAGACTTTTACAAATAAAAAAAGTGTAACACAAAGTTACACTTTCTTGAAAATATATTTAGCTTTTCATTTAATTATTCACAAAGGATAATTCCTTTATCATGATTAAATTCTACAACACCGCTTTTGATAGCATAAGCAAAAACAGAGTCTTTTCCAGCTTCTTTGGTAAAGTTTTTAGCAAAAGCCTCATCAATAGAATTAACAAAAAGCTTTACATTACCTCCGATCAAAGAAGAAACAATTCCCGCGTGGTTTTTCATGATGTGAAATTCACCATTTTTTCCAGGCAACAATACTGAGTCTACTTCTCCTTCAAAAACTACGTATTCTGGTGTTAAAATTTTTATATTCATTTTAATTTAGATTTGAAGATTTCAGATTTCAGATTTCAGACAACCTTAAAGTCTCATGTCTGGTATCTTTTATCTTTATGTCTAATTATTAAGCGTTTTCAGCTAACATTTTTTGTCCTGCTTCGATAGCTTCCTCGATAGTTCCTTTCAAGTTGAAAGCAGCTTCTGGTAAGTGATCTAGTTCACCATCCATAATCATAGTAAATCCTTTGATTGTATCTTTGATGTCTACTAATGATCCTGGGATACCTGTAAACTGTTCTGCAACGTGGAAAGGCTGAGATAAGAATCTCTGAACTTTTCTTGCACGGTATACAACAGATTTATCTTCTTCAGAAAGTTCTTCCATACCAAGGATTGCGATGATATCCTGAAGAGCTTTGTATCTTTGAAGAATTTCTTTTACTCTTTGAGCACAGTCATAGTGTTCCTGACCGATAACTTCCGGAGCAAGGATTCTTGAAGTAGAAGCTAGTGGATCTACCGCTGGATAGATACCTAATGAAGCAATCTTTCTATCAAGTACCGTAGTTGCATCCAAGTGAGCAAACGTAGTTGCAGGAGCCGGGTCAGTTAAGTCATCCGCAGGTACGTATACCGCCTGTACTGAAGTAATTGATCCGTTTTTAGTTGAAGTAATTCTTTCCTGCATCGCACCCATTTCAGAAGCAAGTGTTGGTTGGTAACCTACCGCTGATGGCATACGACCAAGAAGTGCAGATACCTCAGAACCAGCCTGTGTAAAACGGAAGATGTTGTCTACGAAGAAAAGTACATCTCTACCTTGCCCGCTTTCTCCACCGTCTCTGTAGTACTCAGCTAATGTAAGACCAGAAAGTGCTACTCTAGCTCTTGCACCTGGCGGCTCGTTCATCTGTCCGAAAACGAATGCAGCTTTTGAATCTTTCATAGCTTCTAAGTCTACTTTAGAAAGATCCCAACCTCCGTTTTCCATAGAGTGCATGAAATCATCACCATACTTGATAATACCTGATTCCAACATCTCTCTCAAAAGGTCATTTCCTTCTCTCGTTCTTTCACCTACTCCAGCGAAAACAGAAAGACCTCCGTGTCCTTTTGCAATATTGTTAATCAACTCCTGGATCAATACTGTTTTACCTACACCGGCACCACCGAACAAACCAATTTTACCTCCTTTTGCGTAAGGCTCAACTAAGTCGATTACTTTAATACCTGTAAATAAAACTTCTGCAGAAGTTGAAAGTTGATCAAATTTTGGAGCTGGTCTGTGAATTGGTAGACCACCATCCTTAGAAATATCTTGAAGTCCGTCGATAGCATCACCAACAACGTTGAATAGTCTTCCGTTTACAGCCTCTCCGATTGGCATCATAATAGGATTTCCGAATCCAATTACGTCCTGCCCTCTTTTAAGACCGTCAGTAGCGTCCATTGCGATACATCTTACTGTATCTTCGCCAATATGTTGTTCTACCTCTAAAACTACTTTTTCACCGTTTTCTTTTGTAATTTCTAACGCGTCATAGATTGCTGGAACAGCTTCCACATCTGTGAAGACAACGTCGATTACCGGACCAATAATTTGAGAAATTTTACCTTTAATTTGGTTTGCCATTGCTAAATTTTTTCTTGGTGCAAATATAGTGATTCTTCATAAACCCGCAATTGGTAAAAAAAAGATTTTTATCATGCTTTTGAGAATAGATTATTTTAGTATTATACGGATAAAACAATGAAGCAGTGCCTCAATATTAAGGTTATAGGTATTACGCCATTGTTATATTGATACATTGGTACATTATTTCTATATTTGCAGTCAAATTTTTCCGTTTTGAAAGTTTTCAAGAATTTTACAGATTATTCCTCACAGAAGCCTTTAGCATTGTCTTTAGGAATGTTTGACGGGGTACATCTCGGGCACAAAAGCATTATTGATGAACTGACTAAAGTAGGTACAGAGAACAATCTGGAAACTGCTATCCTTACTTTCTGGCCACATCCAAGGTTTGTTTTTAATCCTAATGAAGATTTAAAACTTCTGAATACATTAGAAGAAAAAAAGCAGCTGGTTGAGAAATATGGAGTTGATAATCTGTTCCTGAAGGAGTTTGATGAAGAATTCAGGAACTTAACCGGAGAAGAATTTGTACGTCAGATTTTAATTGATAAGCTCAACGTCAAATATCTTATTATAGGATACGACCATTCCTTCGGAAAAAACAAAAGCGGAAATTTTGAACTTCTTCAAAAATTATCCAAAGAGCTTGATTTTGAAGTAGAACAGATGGAAGCCATCAATATCCATGAAAATAATATCAGCTCAACAAAAGTTCGGAATGCGCTTTTAACCGGAAATATAAAAGAGGCTAATGAGATGCTGGGGTATCCCTACTCAGTATCTGGTACAGTAGTCCACGGAAAAAAGATCGGAAGAACAATTGGCTACCCTACTGCCAATATTGATACGGAATCTATCAAGCTTTTACCTAAAAAAGGAGCTTATATTGTAGAAGTATTCGTAAAAGGCAACCAATATAAAGGAATGCTAAGCATTGGAACCAATCCTACGGTAAATGGAGAGAAATTAACTGTTGAAGTTTATATTCTGGATTTCGATGACAATATATATGATGAAAAAATAACAGTCAGGTTTAGAGATTTCCTTCATAATGAAATTAAATTTGAAAGCCTAGAAAAGCTTATCGAAAAACTGGACCTGGACAAAAAACACACCCAGGATTATGATTTCAAGAATCAACAATTTTGATTTTTTGAGGCTTGTCTTTGCAAGTCTTGTTATAATTACCCACTCTTACGCTCTTTCCGGAGCTACACAAGGTGATCCTTTAGCAAGGCTCACCAATGGCCAAATGGAATTCTCTTATCTCGGAGTTCATGGCTTTTTCATTATCTCCGGATATTTAATTTTCAAAAGCCTGTTGCGCTGTAAAGGTCTGCCTGATTATTACTGGAAAAGGCTGTTAAGACTTTTTCCGGCGTTATTCGTAGTGCTTTTTCTTACAGTTTTGCTGGCGCCTGCAGTATATGAAGGTTCTGTTCCCTATCTGCAGAACAAATCTGTATACACGTATATTCCTCAAAATTTAACCTTATTTTTCCGCCAGAAAGGGATTGACGGTGTTTTTGAAAGTAATCCTTACAAACATAGTATCAACGGAAGTTTATGGACTATATGCTATGAATTCAGTATGTATGTTATGGTATCACTGCTATTCTTTATCAGGAAGAAAGCTTTTTTGGTGAAAACGGCGGTCATCTTGTTATTTATATCAAGTTACATCTTAAGTATTTTCCATCCTTATTTTCTTTACGGATTGTTTCTGAAAATGGCACTGGGAAGTAATCATTTTTATAATCTGATGTGCTTTTTTGCAGGAGGAATGGTACTGACTTACCTCAATGCCAGTAAAAGGACAGAAAACACACTTATTATAACTTCTTTTATTGTTCTTATTGTAAGTGTATATTTGAATATTTCCCAATATACCTGCTATATTACCTTACCCTTGCTTGTTATTCTGCTTGGTAAACGCTCTACTCCATATCTTAACAAAGTCGGAAGCGTACTTGGAGATACTTCTTACGGAATTTATATTTATTCTTTTCCTATACAGCAGGCACTCATGTATTTTTTTAAACTGGACACAGCTTTGTTATTAATACTATCACTGCCACTTTCAATTCTCTTAGGATATATTTCCTGGCATCTGATTGAAAAGAGAGCATTAAGTTATAAAGATTTATTTGCTAAAAAGGCTATTCAGTGATGAATAGCCTTTTATTTATTTTAATACTTTTAAGTAGATTTTCTGAGTCTCATTATTCAGTTTCACATTGGGAAACTGCTTATCATAGTCAATAAACAGATCGCCTTTTTCATCAGCTTTTCCGTTTCCATCAGAATCCCAGCTTATGGTTACATAATATTTTGTGGGTCCTGCAGGTTTTGGATTGATCTTGCTTTCAGCATCCTTAGGTACCGGCAGATCAATAGTAAACGGTACAGATTTCTGCTCGTATTCTTTTTCTGTAATTAAAGTAGCGGGAGCATCTGCCAGTTTTTCATCCATTCCATATAAGCTCACTTTAAGTTTTGGATTTTTAATCGTAAAATTCTCTGTTCCGGAAAATTCTATTTTAATATGATCAGAAGGAGTTTCTGAAGCTGTGGGAGCCGGATTTTCAGCAGTACTTTTATTTACTGGCTTGGTGCAGCTCGACAGCATCAACGTACCTGCTGCTACGAATAATAAAAGGTGGTTTCTCATTTGTTCTTTATTTTGTTACTGTGCGAAGTATATTTCACTGATGATAGATAACAAATTTCATACCTCAATTTATTCTTAGTGTATTATAAAGAATTTATCGCATTCTGAGCCTTCCTCGTAAGGGATTTAAAAACCAGATCATAGGAATGATCAATAAGTTTAAAGATAAGATCTCTTTTCAAACCATCTGCTGTTACAGAATTCCAGTGGGTTTTGTTCATATGATAAGCGCCTGTGATCTGGGGATACTGCTCACGGAGCTCTGCGCTCCATTCGGGGTCTGTTTTTACATTAATCGCTAAAGGTTGTCTTTCAAGCCCCATCAGTAAAAACATTTTGGTATCTACTTTCAATACAAGAGTCTCGTTATCAAACGGAAAGCTTTCCGTAACTCCTTTTTTGGCAAGACAGTAATCTAAAATTTCGTTGGCATCCATGCAATTATTAGTAATGAGTGATCAATAATTAGTAATGATTAAATGATATAATTCTTTAATCTTTGATTCAAATTTAGTAAATTTAAGAAAGAAATAATCTCACAAAATCAAATTATTATGAAAGCTTTGGTAATAGGTGCAACAGGCGCCACGGGAAAAGATCTGGTACATCAGTTACTCAATGATAAAGAATTTGATGAAGTGAATATATTTGTCAGAAAACCTGTGGATATTCAGGATGAAAAGCTTAAAGTTCATATTGTGAATTTTGAAAAGCCTGAAGAATGGAAAAATATGGTAAATGGAGATGTGGCATTTTCGTGTCTGGGAACTACTTTAAAGGACGCAGGCAGTAAGGAAGCCCAAAAGAAGGTAGACTTTGATTATCAGTATGAATTTGCAAAAGCCGCAAGAGAAAATAATGTGGAAGATTATATTCTGGTATCAGCCTATGGTGCAAATCCACAATCAAAGATTTTCTATTCTAAAATGAAAGGTGAGCTGGAAGAAGCGGTAAAGCAGCTGCATTTCAATAAGATCACTATCTTCAAACCGGGAATGCTGGAACGAACAAATTCTGAGAGAACCGGAGAGGTTTTAGGCAGCCGGATTATCAAATTCGCTAATAAACTGGGATTATTAGAAAGCCAAAAGCCTCTGCCGACCGATATTCTTGCGAAGGCAATGATTAAATCTTCAAAAATAAAGAGTAACGGATACTCCAGTATAAAGCTTGGGAATATTTTCTGTTTTGCGGAAAAGACCAATGAATAATTAAAAGATTTGGGATTCGAGGTTCGTGTTAAAGTTGAAAAGTTTCTTATTAATTATCTCTAAATCCTGCTACCCTATTACAAAATTACTTTGTGGTTTTACTTCCCATTTTTTGCCCTAATTTTTCATATTCTATATCATTAGGTTCCCAAAGTTCTATTTTGTTTCCTTCTATATCCATAATATGAACAAATTTTCCGTATTCGTAGGTCTCCATTTTATCAACAATGGTGACATTTTCTTTTTTTAACTGCTCGATCAGTTTTTCAAGGTTTTGTACCCGATAATTGATCATGAAATCTTTTTCTGAAGGCTGAAAATACTTTGTTTTTTCACTGAACGGGCTCCATTGGCTAAATCCTTTTTTAGAATTATCCGCTCCCTGATACCATTCAAACACAGATCCGTATTCATTGGTAGCAAGTCCCAGATGGCTTTCATACCATTCTCTCATTTTTTTAGGATCTTTACATTTAAAAAAAATTCCACCGATACCGGTTACTCTTTTCGTTTCATCAGATTTATTTTCTGTAACGGCTTTAAAAGCAAATCCTAGCATAAAGGAAGCCAGCACACAAAGGGTAAAAATTATTTTCTTCATAAGGAATCATTAATGGTTATAAAATAAAAAAAGTGGATGTAAACACCCACTTGTAAAAATATACTTTTTTCTCTTTATTTCAGATATTTTGTAATGGCCTGGTCTGTAGGCTTTGTAGTACTTACAAAAGAATCAATCAGTTTTCCGTTTTCATCTACCAGGAATTTCGTGAAGTTCCAAAGAATAGTTGTGTTCTTTACTCCGTTTAATTCCTGTTCTGTTAAGTACTTGAATATTGGAGCGGTATCATCTCCTTTCACGGAAACTTTAGCTGCCAAAGGGAATGTTACCCCGTAATTTTTCTGGCAGAAAGCACCAATTTCGGTATTGGTTCCTGGTTCCTGTCCTCCAAAATTATTGGCAGGAAATCCTACGACAATCAATTTATCTTTATATTCCTCATATACCTTCTCAAGATCAGCATACTGAGGGGTAAACCCACATTCTGAAGCGGTATTGACAATCAGAATTTTCTTTCCTTTGAAGTCTGCAAAATTGATTTCTTTCCCATCAAGACTTTCTACTTTGAAGTCGTATATTGTTTTTCCCATAAGTTCAGCGGTTTTGGCTTTAGAAATTTCACTTTTTTGATTGGTGCAGCTTTGCAGTAATGCTATACAAGAAAGCAGCAGTAAAAAAATATTTTTCATTTTTTATCATTTTATGCAGGCGGGCTGCAGTTGAATTAAAATTTAAAAATGTTCGCCGGAAAAACTTTGTTGATTTCTACTTTATTTAGTAACATTACATAATCTCCGTCTTTTTTGGTACTGGAAGATTCAATTCTGAAAGGCATGATAATATTTCCTACTTTTTTATAGTCAGAATATATAAGCGTTTCATCTTTTTTCACTTCTTTTAAAAGCATATAAGTCTTTGTATCAAAATAATACATATTCTTATTCACATTTTTGGTAAGTTCCACTTTATGACAGTAGATATCTCCTACTTTTTCTTTTCCAAGATATTTGGCATCAAAACCTTTATTTTCCCAATCAATGAAGTCATTATCAAAACTTTCCGGTACATATTCAGGGTATTCCTGAAGTTTATTTGCGGCATAGTTCATTGCATATCCTTTTGTTCCATCAAAACCTTCAATTGCAGTTTCTTTTCCGCCGGTAGTAATTAATGTTTTAGTAAGATTTGGACGCTGCTGATAAATTTTTATCGGATATTCATCTTTGATTCCCAATACCACTTTTCCCTGAAGCAATACAGAATTTAAAAGTTTCCAATTGGTTAACCCTCCGGATAATTCAATGTTTTTGTCTATAATTTCCTTTGCGGTCTGTGCCAATATCACATGCGAAAATATCAGTCCAAATACTAATAGTAACTTCTTCATTAATTTTATTTATAAATTCAAATATAGGGGGATTTATGTAAAATTGCAAAAAAAGGCGAAAGAGCAAATCTTTGAATCTGCTTTTTGCCTCAACATTTTTTAAATCAGCTTTCTGGCTTTTTCCAGATCTTCCGGTGTATCTATACCTACTCCTATGAAATTGGTTTCTATCATTTTGATCTTCATTCCATATTCCAGATAACGGATACATTCAATTTTTTCGGATATTTCCAATGGTTTCATTTCCAGTTTTGAAAACTGCAACAGCGCTTCTTTTCTGAAAGCATATACCCCAATATGTTTAAAATAACTTATATCATAAGAAACTTCCCTGTGAAAAGGAATTACGGAACGACTGAAATACAGCGCAAAATTATTGTTATCTGTAATAACTTTCACATTATTCGGGTTTTCAACCTCCTCTTTTTCATGCAGCTTTATTTTCAAAGATGCCAGAGAAATTTCCTGCTGATCATCATGCTTAAAAACTTCAATCAGCTGCTGTAGGGGTTCCAGTTTAAGGAAAGGTTCATCTCCCTGAACATTGATCACAATATCGCAGTCTATATTCTGTACAGCTTCGGCAATACGGTCACTTCCGGTCTCGTGCTGTCCTGTCATAACGGCTTTTCCGCCATTTTGTACAATTTCGTCAAAAATAATTTCAGAGTCTGTGGCTACGAATACTTCGTCAAACAGTCCGGTTTCCACTACGTTCTGATAGGTAGTGGTGATAACGGTTTTTTCTCCTAAAATCTGCATTAGTTTCCCGGGAAAACGGCTTGCTTCGTAACGTGCAGGGATGACAGCGATTATTTTCATTTAATAAAAATATTAAGTAATTCTCTTTAATTCAATAAGTTTCATCTCAGCATTTACAATTGCTGAAATGTTCCTTTTATATTGAGATCAAATGTAGTGAAAAGTATCTTATTTACTCTACAAAACAGAGATTTCGACAGCTTAAAAAGAGAGTTTTACGCCTACCATATTATATTCCCATTGGCGGGATGCTGTAAAGTTGAGATTGTATTTTGTTTTTCCTATAGTTCCTTCTGAGGAAGTATATCTGCTTTTTGAAATGGTTTTTCCAATAAAATATCCCATTAATAAAGCTAGCGGGTAATCTGAAGCCCAGTGAACTTTACTTTGCATCATCTGAAAACATAAGGCTCCTGCTAAGGTGTACCCTACCGGTTTTATCCATTTTGCATCCGGATAATTGTCTGCTATCACGGTGATTCCGGCCATAAAGGTCGTTAAGTGTCCGGACGGCATTGCATCGTAATTCGAGGTGTTTTTTCCAAATTCTGAAAAGCTTGGAAAAGGATTCCAGGCACCGCCTTTATTACCATTTATCTCTGCAATAAAAGGGCTTTCTCTCCCGGTGATTCTTTTAATGGTTTGGGTGAAAACTCCGGAAAGAATTAAACTTTCCATTAGGCCACTGGCTGTAGCCTGCGCTCTGTAATCATTTTTAATCAAACCATAGGTTCCGAAACCAATCCCCAGCAAGACCAGTGTGGAACCATTTCCGATAAGATATAAAGTAGAGCCAATATCTTTCGGAATTTTAAAAACACCGCCTATTTTGTGGTAGTTATTATCTTTATCCATCCCCCATCTTTCTCCCAACTCTCTTGAATTGTCAATCAGCTTCTGGTCAACCGGCAGGAGAATGAGAGTAGCTGCAACAGCACCGCCGAGATAATAAGCATGATCTTTGGCGACAAAATCTTTATTGGTATTGATAAAGTTTCTGGGTAATTTCGTTACAAAATCCAATAATTTGGGTTTTGGGTAAGTTCTGACAGAACCATCTTTCAAGGTGTAAGTCTGCACTTTTGGCAACTCAGATTTCTTGGGCAGCTCTTTTATTTTCAATGTATCAACTTCTTGTGAGCATACCAATATTGAAACTGGTAAGAGTAGAAATCTCAGTTTTTTCATCGTGTAATTTTCAACTTTATTATATTTTAGGTGTGTAAAAGTCTCAAAGATAATTCCTGGATGAGTGTTGTACAAAGTGGTTGTTTAATTTTTAATATTTATTTAATTTTTAGCTTATTTACTCCGTGATCTCGAAACTTCAAAGTTTATACTTATAGATATGTTTTTTCCATTGTGTAAAAAGTTTCAGTTTAAAACCTTCAGCAAACTTGTTTGACTCGAAACGTAATAAAAAAGCCATCCTTTTGGACAGCTTCGTTTTTTAGTTTTCGATTGAATTATTATCTTTTTTTAAAGCTTCAATCATTTGATCTCTTCTTTCCTTTGTAAGAGTTTTACTTTGTGGATACGGATTATTTTTAAATTCTTCTCTCTTTTTAATATACTGTTCTTTTGTTACCGGAATTCCTTTCTGTAAAGGCTCAATTTCAACAGCTTTTTTTACAATTCCGATCGCTGTAAATGAATGATATTTATTTTCATTGCTAACTTCTAAAATTAAACCAGTCAAACCTTTGAATCTATATGGTCCTTCAGAAATTGGAATATCCTTAGTGTACCAAGCTGTGAAAACTCTATTACCGAATTTTGTAGTAGCTTTATTACACTTATATCCAAGTATGGTTTTTACATCTTTATAGTTCGTCTCCCAATTTAAATATGTGTTTTCAAATGTAAAGAAGTCACGATTTATATTAGAAGTAAAATAAATTTTGGAATCTTCTCTATACACTGAATATCCAACCTTATATTTTGGTAATTCAGCAGCTTTAATTTCAACATTACTTGATGTTTGAGAAGCAACAGTTGCTTTTTTTACTGCTTCTCTTGCAGCTGCATATTGTTGACTGTAAAATATCGAAGAATTAGAATTAAAGTCTAAAAGCATTAGCTCTTTGTACCTATGATTTGGGTTAATATCTGTTGTGTCCCTAACAAAAGAATATTCATACTGAACTTCGAGATCAGAGATTGACTTATTTGTTTTTTGTTGAGAAAACAAACAAGTAAAAGAAAGTATTAGTATTATTAAAAAATATTTATGCATCCAAATTTAATTTATTCTATTACCACATTCCAGCTAAAATCGGGTTTTCAAATGGAGCTGAACATTCATCTTCCATTTGTTGTAAATCTGTCAAATAGCAATCAGGAGCATCGTTTGCACCAACGTCAACAGTTTGTGTATATCCACAAGATGATGTAAGGGTAATCGGATGATAGAAAAACATTGCAGTAGAAGCAACCTTTACTTCTTTAGTTTCTGTTTTAACTTCAGTGCTTTTTGCACTTACTAATCCTGCAACACAAATTGTTGCTAATAAAATCATTTTTTTCATAATTGTTGTTTTTTTAGTGATTAGTTATTAATTAAAAAATCGACTTAAAAGTATAAAATGAATCATGCGACAAAGGATTTATTTTTTATGTTAAATCGCTCGATATCATATACTTTTACATAATTATAAATAATGATTTACTTTCATTTACGGTAATCCGTAAGGTTATAACAAAAGATTTTTCAAGGAGTGTTTAAGCTTGGTCTAGAACGTGATTAAACAAAAAAAAGCTTCGACTCTGCTCAGCGTGACACAGCTACTATTAACTTTTAGTTATAACAATGTCATTCCGAACAAAGTCGAAGCATATATTTTTATTAAAAGACTATTTTAAATTGTTCAAAGCACTTTCCAGTTTTGGAAGCATTACTTTGATCTCATCTGTTGCCAATCCTCCTACAGAAGCACGGAACCAAGGTTCAGATTTGTCTTCTCCGAAGGCTGAGAATGGTACCAAAGCCACTCCTGCTTCATTGATCAGGTAAAATACCAGATCTGAAGAGTTTTCAATCACAGTTCCGTCCGGTTTTGTTTTTCCGATATAGTTTAACTTAATGGTAAGATAAAGAGCTCCCATTGGTTCGATACTGTCTACTGAAAGTCCTTTTCCTTTTAAATCCTGAACTCCGTTGTGAAGAACTTTTAAGCTTTCTTCAAGTTTACCTTTGAAATCCTCAACAAAAGTATCTACATTTTCTGAATTTTCATAGAACTTAGCGGTTGCTTCCTGCTCTGGTTTTGGTGCCCATGCTCCAACGTGAGTAAGAAGCGCTTTCATTTTGTCCAGGATATGTGCAGGTCCGAATCCCCATCCTACACGTACTCCAGTTGCAGCAAGGCATTTTGAAATACCATCGATATAGATTGTGTAATCTTTCATTTCAGGGAAAAGAGAAACCGGATCTACATGCTCAGCTCCAAAAGTAAGACAAGAATAGATCTGGTCATACATTAAGTATAACGGTTTTTCGTCTGCTCCTCTTTTTTTGTTTTCAGCGATCACCAATTCGCAGATTTCTGAAAGCTGCTCTCTTGTAAACATAGTTCCCGTAGGATTCAATGGTGAACAAAGTGCCAATAACACGGCTCCATCCAAATGAGGTCTTAAATCGTCAGCTGTTGGAAGGAAGTTAGTTTCAGGTTTTGTTTTTACTTCTACAGCGTTGGCAGAAGTAAGATAAGCATAGTGATTGTTGTTCCAAGATGGTGTAGGATAAACTACTTTATCACCTTCGTCTACAATTGTTTTGTATACGGCATAGATCAAAGGTCTTGATCCGGCAGTGATCAAAATATCCTCTGGAGAATAGTCCAGATTCCATCTGTTTTTAAGGTCTTTGGAAACTTCTTTTCTTAAAGATAAAAGTCCGTTTGCAGGCGGATAATTCGTCAGATTATTCTGATATGCTTTCTGAATCTCTTCCTTCAGCAATGCCGGAATAGGATAGATATTAGAATTCAGATCACCAATAGTAAGATTGGCAATTTCTGCTCCCTTTGCTTTTAGATCATTTACTTCGTTACCAATTTTTACAATTTCAGAACCGATCAGGTTCGCTGCTAATTTTGAAACTTTCACTTTTTCTTATTTTAAATTTATATTATCTTTCTCCATTGATCTTTTCATATATTTCATCTATCGGCATTTGTGCATCAAAAAGAGCTATTGCTTCTTTTACTTTTTTTGCCGTATTGGAATTTGGATATTTTTTGATAATCCTGTTGAATTCCGCTCTGTTTTCATCGTTTAGTTTTCCGGTTCCTTTGTCCATGTCTCTTTCAAAGGTTGGCGTGTTATCCATTCCCAAAAGATAATCAGACAAATATATTTTATAATCCTGTTTTACAGCTTTTATAAGATTGCTCTTAGGATATTTGTTCATAAAGTTTTCCCAGAACATAAGCCTGTCTCCCAGCTGTTCCCAGGTAATTATTAATCCAGCATCAGCTGCATAATTGGATTCACTTTCTTTATCAGTCTGTGAAATATAGACTTCATAATCAGGAGTTACTTTATTCTTAAACAAGGATGAATAATATCCCGGAACGGTCCAGATTTCAGTCATTCCTTCTCCTACTTCCCTGAACTCAAGGCCTTCTTTTTTCAGTTCTGAAGCTAATTTTTTAACATTGTCCGGTAAGTTGTACTGATCCTTATCATAGTTATAATAATTCACATATTTATCTAAAATATCAGTATGTAACTTCATCAGACATTCTGTATACTTTCCTCTTATTTTTAAATAATCTTCGTATACATTGTCATTCTGCTCCGGACTGTTTCCAGCCATTTCTTTTTCGATTTTTGTACGGTACCATTGAAGTGATGTGATATAATCCTCCGTTTTATGAGCTGGAGAACATGCTGTATCTATCGGCTTGTACTGATCTTCTTTGGTTTCTGTAGTAGCAATCGAATCATTTTCAAGTTTTGTTTCTGGAACTGCAGTTTCCTTTTTACAGGAAACTACAGCTGCAGAAAGCAGGCAAACTGCTATTATTTTTTTGATCATCTGCTGTTTTCGGGAAAATTAATCCAGTTTCAAATCTGTTTTAACAGCTCCTATTTTAGCTTCCAATGATTTTAATTTATCTCTGAAATCCGCTTCTGAAGTAACAGAATCTTTTACAGAAACATAAAACTTAATTTTAGGTTCTGTTCCTGAAGGTCTTACGCATACTTTTGTTCCATCCTGTGTGTAATAGATCAATACGTTAGACTTTGGAATATCATTCATTACTTTTTTCTCGTTGGTAGAAATGGTAAGGCTTGTCTGTTCTTTGAAATCCTTTACTTCTTCCACTAATGATCCTGCCAGCTCTTTTGGAGGGTTTTCGCGGAAGTTTTTCATCATATTTTCAATCTCTTCAGCGCCTTCTTTTCCTTTTCTTACAATGTTGATTAATCCTTCGTAATACATTCCAAGATCTTCGTAAATCTCGATCATGTACTGATACATTGTTTTTCCGTTGGCTTTGCACCATGCGGCAATTTCACAAGCTAAAAGGATACTTCCACAAGAATCTTTATCACGAACGAAATCTCCGGTCATAAATCCGAAACTTTCCTCACCACCACACACAAATTTCTGTGTACCTTCTGCTTCGCGGATCATTTTTCCAATCCATTTGAATCCGGTAAGACCTACTTTACATTCAACTCCGAATTTTTGAGCGATATCAAAGAAAATATCTGACGTTACGATCGTAGAACCGATAAATTCTTTTCCTGTAATTCTTCCTTGCTTTCTCCATTCATTCAGGATGTAATAAGTAAGGATCGTATTGGTCTGGTTTCCGTTCAACAGCTGCATTTCACCATCAAGGTTTCTTACCGCGATACCCAATCTGTCACCATCCGGATCTGTTCCGATCACAATATCTGCATTGGTAATTCTTGCAAGATCCATTGCCATTTCCAATGCTGCAGGTTCTTCCGGGTTTGGAGAGTCTACTGTTGGGAAATTTCCACTTGGGATCATTTGCTCTCTCACAAGATCTACCTTTTTGAATCCTGCTTTTTCAAGAGCTTTCGGAATTGTTGTATAGGTTGTTCCGTGAATAGATGTGAAAACAATATTTAAATTTTCTTTTCCAACGTTCTGATACGTAGAATTTTCAAGACATGCATCAATATATACATCATCCTGCTCCTCTCCGATCCACTCGATCAGATCATCATTTCCGTTGAATTTAATTTCTTCAAATTTTACAGAATATACTTCTTTGATAATGGCTTCGTCATTAGGCGGAACGATCTGCGCACCGTCATTCCAGTATACTTTATAACCGTTATATTCCGGCGGGTTGTGAGACGCTGTCAGTACAATTCCTCCGTTACATTTTTTATCACGAACGGTGAAAGACAATTCCGGAGTGGGTCTGTGATCTTTGAAAAGCAATACTTTTATTCCATTTGCTGTCAAAACATCAGCTACCAGCTTTCCGAATTCTTTTGAGTTGTTACGGACATCATAAGCGATAGCCACTTTAATCTCTTCGCCTTTGAACTGTTGCAGCATATAGTTCGCCAATCCCTGTGTAGCCTGCCCTAATGTATATTTATTCAAGCGGTTGGTTCCTACTCCCATTATTCCACGCATACCTCCTGTCCCGAATTCCAGTTCTCTGTAGAAAGAATCTTCCAGATCCGGAGAATTGCTGTCGATCAATGTCTGTACAGCATCTCTCGTTTCTTTATCGAAGGTGTCACTTAACCAAAGTTTCGCTTTTTCTAATGTATTCATATTTATGTCTAAATTTTTTAAGCTGGAAGAGTGAAGCTGGAGGCAGGAAGTTATATTGTGCCTGGCTTCAAAATTTCGGCTTTGTTTTTATTTTTGTAAATTTTTATTTTTAAACTTGGAAGCAGCTTCTAATCTGGATAGCAAGAAATGAAAAACTAGCATGACTCCCTCCTTCCAGCTTCCAACCTTATTCTATTCTTTTACCTGATTCCTAAAAGCCACAATCTGATTCATCAAATTATAACTTTCATGATATAATTTATTAAATTCTTCTACTGTAATATATTCTCTGTTTTTCGCTTTATATAAACAAGTTACTGTCTCTGCTAAAGATCGAATTGAGTATCCTAAAAATTTTTTAAATTCTAATTTTGACTGCAAAATACATCCTTCAGAAATATTCAGTGCAATCGAATCGGAAGCTCGTCTTATTTGTGAAGTTAAATTAAACATTTCATCCTTTGGAAATTTTTGAGACAATTTAAAAATAAACTCTCCAAATTCCATAGATTTCTGCCAAATTATTAACTTTTCAAATTTAAAACTCATATTCCATTTGAGGCTGGAAGAGGGAAGCTGGAGGCAGGAAGTTATATTGTGCCTAGCTTCAAAATTCCGGCTTTGTTTTTATTTTTTTTAATTTTTAATTTTAAAGCTTGGAAAAAGATGTTCGATCCGGAAATAAGAAGTATGAAAACTCACATTACTCCCAGCTTCCAGCTTCTGGCTTCCAGCCAAAATTACTCTAATTTCTTATTCTCAACTTTTGTTGTTTTATCAATCTTAAACGCTCTGATCGGATCATTATAATAAACAAATTTTGCAGTATTCTGGATATTTCCTTTCAAAGAATCTTTCACGTTTACTTCTGCATAATTCCCATTTTTAGAATCGATATTCAGATTGGTGATTTTCCAGTAAGGAGCAATTAAACTTGCTGTATCTGAAATCTTTATAACGGCCTGTTTCGATAATCCAAGAAAATTCGCACGACTTCTGTTGTGCATTTCCACTTCTGCTCTTCTTGTGTTGACAGACCCCATGAAACTTGCATTATTTTTCATATTAAGTCTGAAATTGTCGGTCTTTATTTCACTTGAAATATTCACTTCCACAGAGTCAGAAATGGCTACTTTTTCCAGATTATATTTTGAATAAATCGTTACATTATAAAAATCTACTCCTTTTGTGCCTCTTTTTTCTTTAATGAAAAGTGTTTTGTCTTTTACATCCACATCAAGATTGCTCGCCACATTCGGATAGGTTTCTATTTCCACAAAATTCTTAGGCCCTTTGGCATAAAATACACGGAATTTCCCTTCCAGATCAAGGTTTACAAACTCCGAAACATCCACATCCTTCTTTTCAATATTTCCTTTCGGAGAAACTTTTCCACAGGAAACTACTGCCATCAGCATCAATGTGTATACAACTTTTTTCATATTTAATTTTAAATATTCTATATTAACCGTAACGATCTTTACTGAAAATCACTGAAAGAATTTTTCATAGCTCTCACACGACTTTCAATATTACTTTGAACAAAAATAGGATTAAAATTTCTAAAAATCTTTGTCTTTTGACAATAAAATGCCTGATAATTTTCAATTTTTTGCTTTTCAGCAAAAGACTATTTCTCCTTTCCTTTTACTTTTTTATAAAACCATGTTTTAGGACTTCCAGCCAGTGAAAACAAAAGCAGATAATCTTTATTTATACCTAAAATTTTCATTGAAGTTGCTTCTTTATCATCATTATACTTCATTTTCAACAGATTATTTTCTATCTGATAAGTCCCGCTATTCCCCATTGAACTGAAAGTTTTATCCTGATAAAAAGTGAGAATTCCTGTTCCGTATCTGGAATTGTTTGTCTTGGTCTTCAACGTATCTGCCTGATGGATTTCTCCATCATAAATGTCAATAAACTCCCATGAACCAGAAAGTTGATTGGATGAACATGAAGCTGCAAAAAGTAAAAGAAAATAAAAAAGAATAGGTTTGAGTTTAAACATCCGGATCAAAAGTTTTTATAAAATTACAAAAAGCACCCTGCTGAGAGAGTGCTTTTTATGTATTTATTATTAATAAACTATAATAATTGATGTATCTCGTTTTTTCATTTTAGCTATTTTCAATTGAAGCAGCATAAATCATTAAAAACAAAAGAACTGCAACAATAATCGCCCCAATAATTAAAGGTTTCCATATTGCTTTTTGAGGATATTTTTCTTCATCAGGAAAATATTTCGGCATAAAATAATATGAGAGCAAACATCCTCCTCCAAGACCACATAAATAAGCAAGTGAGCTTTTAGGATTATCCGGAATATTTACTATAATTATAGTAATAATCGTTAACAGAACAGAAATTGCCAACACAGTATATGCTTCTTTCTTTTTGTTAACCTCTACTAGATTTTGGTATAACAAAATCCCCCCAAAAAGAGTAGAAAGAAAGATAGAAAATCCTAAAATGGCTTTTTTAGAATAAATTTTTGGCAGTTTTTCTTCCATTATATCACTTCGTCGATATTATAATTCTTATGCTCACGATTGGTTCTGATAATCATTTCTCCTAAGAATCCTGCTACAAACAGAAGGCTTCCCAAAATCATCATGGTTAAAGCAATAAAGAACCAAGGGTTATTGGTAATTAAATGTCCGTAAATTCCTCTCGCAACATCAATCAGTTTAGAGATTCCCAGCCAAAGTGCGGAAAGAAATCCAACAATAAACATTAAAGTTCCAACTGCTCCGAAGAAATGCATTGGCCTTCCTCCAAAACGGCTTACAAACCAAAGCGTTATCAAATCCAGAAAACCTCTTACAAATCTTTCTGTACCGAATTTTGAAGTTCCGTAAGGTCTCGCCTGATGCTGTACTTCTTTTTCGGTAATTCTTCTGAAACCTGCATTGGCAGCCAGTACGGGAATATAACGGTGCATATCTCCGTAAACGTCAACAGATTTTACAACCTGCTTTTTGTAAGCTTTCAGACCACAGTTGAAGTCATGAAGGTAAACTCCTGAAACTTTTCTTGCTGCTGCATTGAATAATTTTGACGGAATATTTTTCGTCATTACATTATCAAAACGCTTCTTTTTCCAACCGGAAACGATATCATAATTATCATGAATCACCATATTGTACAGTTCCGGAATTTCTTCAGGGAAATCCTGAAGGTCGGCATCCATGGTAATTACCACATCTCCGTTTGTTCTTTCAAAGGCTGCATGAAGAGCCTGTGATTTTCCATAATTTCTGGAAAATTTAATAGCGTGGATCTGAGGATACTGAACTTTCATATTCTCAATAATGCTCCACGACAAATCCGTACTTCCATCGTCTACAAACCAGATCTCATAAGATAAGTTACTGGTTGTGCATACTTTATCAATTCTTGAAAAAAGCTCTTCCAGAGAGTCTTCTTCGTTCAGTAACGGAATAACTATAGATAAATTCATTTAATTTTAATAAAAATTAGGCTTGATTTGTTTCTTCGGGCTGATGTATTGTTCTTGTTCTGAAAAACGCTCCAAAAAACACCGACAAAACTACGTAAAATATAAGAATTGCCGCAAAGTATCCTGAAAAATGACTTGCAGTAAGCATATCTTTTCCTTTAACTGCCTCTGGAGTGAAGCTTTGTACTCTTTCTTTGTACTTCTGATCCAGCTCATCAATATCTTTCTGATGCTTCAGAATTTTTCTTGCAGAGGTATATTCTGTATCCAATTCTGATTTTTGTCTCTGAACATATTGGTAGTTCAACAGCTTTTTGGCTGCCGGATCTACAAAGTTTAAAAAGGCATAAATACTGAAGATGGAAAGAATTCCTCCGACAAACATCGGAACGAATGCTCTTTTGAAAGCGTCTTTGAATTTTACTACTCTATGGTTGTTCCAATAGGATTTTACAGACCAGAAAGCAGCCCCTGCGTAAAGAAGAGGCAAAACAAAAGCATTGGCTTTCAAAGAGATATCAAAATAATTGATTCCTGAGAAAAATGTGTATACTACAAAAAAAACGATCATTGTAGCGATAAAAAGTATAATTCCTAGTGTTGATGGACTTTTCGTCATATTTAAATTTTTAGAAAAAAGTTGAAAAATTTCCCCTCTAAATGTCAGGCGTTTAGCTTTACCACTGCATTTTTTCAACTAATTTTCTTTAATAAAGTTTTGAAGTTTATAAAATATTCCTACCTTTGCAACGGCAAGTCCTAAACAACCAGCTCCTGAGAATCCTCCAGGGTGGGAACGCAGCAAAGGTAATCGGTTGTAGCGGTGTGATTTAGGTAGCTTGCCATTTTTTTTTGGTTTAAAGTGAGAAGAGAGGTAATTTGATAATTATCTTTTTTTGTTTTTAATACCTTACGCATCATTTTCATTTTTTCTAATTTTCAGATTACCGACTCCAGTTATTGATTAAAAATCGAACGTCTCTCCTAATTTTGGTAAAACAAGTTCTACATTTTTATCTGCAAAATGTTTTAATGCACTTTCATGATTGATTTCAATGGCAGGGAAAGTATCAAAGTGACATCCGATTACTTTTGGAGTTTTCAATAGTTCTGCAGCAGCAAAAGAAGCTTTTCTAGGACACATTGTGTAGTGGCTCCCGATAGGAAGGATAGAAAGATCAATGTTTCCGTATAATCTTGGGAACAGCTCCATATCAGCCATTACTCCTGTATCTCCGGCCAAATAGATATTTTTACCTTCAGGAAGTCTGAAGATATATCCTACAGGAACGCCTCCATAGCTCCCATCCGGGAAAGAACTTGTATGATGAGCCGGAACCATGGAAATTTTAAGATCGTCGATTTTTGCCGATCCTCCGAGGTTCACATCGTCTTTGTTTTTTGCCTGCTGAAAGTAACCGCATACTTCAGGAACTCCAATTACGGTAGCTTCCGGGTAATGCTGTAAAACTTCCGCTACATCTGCAATATGATCGCCATGTGCATGGGTCAGCAGGATGTAATCGATCTTTTGAGCAGCAATATCAAAACCTGACTCTGCTTTTTTGTAGTTGTAAAAAGGGTCGCTCAAAATTGTTTTGTCCTTGTAAGTGAACAGGAAACAATTTTGCCCTAAGAATTGTATTTTCATTTTAAATTTAGTTTCAATTATTATTAAACACAAATGACTCAAATAATTTCATAAATAACACCATGAGATTAGTGACATTTGTGAAAGCATTTGTGCCATTCGTGTTTTCTTTAATTTATTATTTCTGCGGGAACTTGTCTTCAATCAGTCTAAGATTAATCCCATGTTCCAAATATGCTTTACAACCGTCTAAAACTGTCGTAAAACCACCTGTATTGTCATTAATCTGTTTCAATAGATCTTCGCCAGTCTGACTGAATCCGTAGCTCTTAATGATGACAAGAGTTCCTTTTTCCATTGTTTTGAATTCATAGTCTACATGTGTTGAAGGATCTCCCCATTCTGTTCTGATCAGTTGGTTCGGAATGATCTGATGTACATTTACTATGTTTTTCACGCCATACATTTCCCATTCCCAGGTAACCGTTTTACCTTCTTCTAATTTTCCGGTAGATTTTGTGAACCAGAAATTAATTGTTATTTCAGGATTGATAAATGCTTCAAAAACATCTTCAACCGGCTTTCTGATAAGCATTTGAGCTTCAACATAGACATTAGAACTCATGATATACTATTTTAGATTTAGTTAAATAAATTAAGTCCGGCCGCCGTAAGAATTGCCATTACAAACGTCATGATCCCTACCTGCTTTAAATATTGGTCTAATTCTTTCGGTTCTTTTACTGATAAAATTTTTCTTCTCAGTTTTGATAGTGGAATCAACAGGATCATTACGATGAAAACGTAATAGTTTTGCTGCTGCATAAATCCGTTTATTCCCAAAAATGCAAGAATCAGCAATAAAGGAAGCTGCAACAGAACCATTTCATAGATCATTGCATTTCTGAATCCTATTCTCAATGCAAAGCTGTTTTTTCCTGATAACTTATCGCTTTCAATATCTCTCATATTGTTCAGGTTAAGAACCGCCATACTCATCATTCCAACAGCTGTTCCAGGTAATAACATATCCCAGCTGAAAGTTTTTGTAAATAAGAAATAGCTTCCACATACAGAAACAAGTCCGAAGAAGATAAATACGAAGATATCTCCCAGCCCCATGTATCCGTAAGGTTTTTTACCTACTGTATACCCTATCGCTGCCAGAATACTTGCCACTCCCAATCCTATGAAAATATAAAATTCATTCATATAGTTTGGAATGAAAGCAACATATAATAAAGCAATAGTAGCAATGAAAGACAATGCCGCGAAAAGAATCACTGCATTTTTCATCTGTTTGGCCGTAATCTTTCCTGATGCTACGGCTCTTGCTTCCGCTTCATTGATTCTCTTGGCATCGGTACCTTTTACTCCATCACCGTAGTCATTGGCATAATTTGATAAAATCTGATATAAAAGTGTTACCAAAAGCGCAAGCGCAAGAATCTTCCAGTCCCAGATTCCACCTTCTCCGTAAAGTCTCCATTTTGCAATGAAGGCTCCCATAATAATTCCGCTTAAGGAAAGCGGTAAAGTTCTTAGCCTTGCGGCTTTTATCCAATCAGTCATATATTTATAAGTAATGAGCAATGGGTAATAAGAAATGAGCAATTTTTGATTACTTATTACCCATCACTAATGTTAGGATATCCATTGATCTTCTCCGAAGTTTGGCTTTCTTTTTTCAAGGAATGCATTTCTTCCTTCCTGAGCCTCTTCTGTCATATAAGCAAGACGGGTTGCTTCTCCTGCAAAAACCTGCTGGCCTACCATCCCATCATCTGTAAGGTTCATTGCAAATTTCAGCATTCTGATAGACATCGGAGATTTTCCTAAAATTTCCTGTGCCCATTCGTAAGCTGTATCTTCTAATTCTGCATGCGGAACTACTTTGTTTACCATTCCCATTTCAAAAGCTTCCTGAGCGGAATAGTTTCTTCCTAAAAAGAAAATTTCACGGGCTTTTTTCTGTCCTACCATTTTAGCAAGGTAAGCAGATCCGTAACCACCATCGAAGCTTGTAACATCAGCATCTGTCTGCTTGAAAATAGCATGTTCTTCGCTTGCTAAAGTCAAATCACATACAACATGAAGTGAGTGCCCTCCACCAACTGCCCATCCGGGAACTACTGCAATAACTACTTTCGGCATGAAACGAATCAAACGCTGAACTTCAAGGATGTTCAAACGGTGTCTTCCGTCTTCTCCTACATATCCCTGATGTCCTCTGGCTTTTTGATCCCCTCCACTACAGAATGCCCATCCTCCGTCTTTAGGGCTTGGTCCTTCTCCTGAAAGCAATACAACTCCTATTGAAGGGTCTTCATAGGCATCATAAAAAGCATCGTATAATTCTGAAGTTGTTTTAGGCCTGAAAGCGTTACGTACCTCTGGTCTGTTGAAAGCAATTCTTGCTACTCCGTTAGATTTTTTATAGGTAATATCTTCGTATTCCTTGGCGGTTTTCCACTCGATCATCTTATAAAAATTTTTCTCAAAGATACGGAATTACAGAGAAATTCTCTGTGTGAAATTTACCCATCATTTCAATAAAGAAGAGAATTTTTTCATTTAAAATTTCAGGTTGCAAAGATTGGACAAAATTGTATTTTCTGGATAAGCAATAACCCCTATTTTCTTAAAAACAAAAGCCGGAGCATTAGCTGCTCCGGCTTTTTATAGTTGAGTTATCGAATGATTACTTTGTAGCTGTAGCACTAAGCTCAGCTTCTTTAGCTTTCATTTCTTTAACTTTATCCATGTTTTTAGTTACCATGTAAATTTCCTTTAATGCAGAAACAGCATCAAGACTCTTCGGGCTTGCTTTATACCATCCTTCTGCAAACGGTAATGCTTTTCCAAATCTTTCTCTTCTCTCGTCAATCAATTTAGAAGCTTCATCCGGCTTGTCTTTTCTTAATCCGTTGATCTCAGCTACTATTTTAGCATCATCACCAATAGTTGTATACACTAGGTTTTGATATGCATCAGAGAAATCAGGCTTAAGCTCAATTGCTTTTTTAAACGCTTCCAGAGCATCATTAACAGTAGCAGGGTTTTTAGCCTGCATTACCCCAAGGTTATACCAGTTTGTAGGATCGTTAGGATTTTTAGCTAATTGTTCTTTCAATCCGGAAACGAATTTATCTGTGTTTCCTGACTGAAGATATGCTGTAGTCTGAGCTTCTTTAAGTTTAGCATTGTTTGGAAATTTAACTAATCCTTTTTCAATAATAGTAAGAGCCTCAGGTGCTTTTTTTGCATTAAGAAGTAAAGAAGCCAGTGTTTCGTATATATCTGATTCTATACTTTTTGTCTGCTCTGTTTTGAAATCACTATAGTCAGAGTTCTTCTTCATAAGCTCCCAAGTCGCTTTATCAAGATTCACTACCTGTCCTGTTTTCTTCTCTTTTGCAGTATAAGTAGTTTCCACACCTGTAAATCCGGAATTAACAAGGTCTGTATATATTTTGATAGACTGGTCACTGTTATTCGCTAACGCGTGGCTAAGTCCTGCATAATACATATATATTTTGTTGTCTTGTCCATTAGCCTTCAATAGGTCATAAACTTCTATAAACTTAGGTGCTGCTGCTGCATAATTTTTTGCATTATATGCATCCATAGCAACTTTATTAGCTTCCTGAAGCTGAGCATTCAAAGCATTGGCATCTTTTTTCTGCCCAAAAGCAAAAGCAGACGCTACGATAGCCATTCCTAAAATTAGTTTCTTCATAATAACTATTTTATATTTATATTGTACAATTTATTCTTCAGAATCAGAATTCTCATTTTCCTCTGCTGTATTTTCATTTTCAGCCTGAGGTATTGTATTGTCTTCCTGGTTATCAGCTACAATGTCTGTTCCTTCTTCAGTTTCTTCAGAATCTTCTTCTACATCTTTGTCCATTGCTACTTTTGCAATAGCTGCAATTTCGTCATTTTTCTTAAGATTGATCAGTTTTACTCCCTGAGTATTTCTACCCATTACTCTCATTTCATCCATTCCCATTCTGATGGCAACACCGGATTTATTGATAATCATCAATCCATCTTCGTCTGTTACGTTTTGAATAGCAATCAGATTTCCTGTTTTTTCGGTAATGTTCAGGGTGATAACTCCTTTTCCTCCTCTGTTGGTAATTCTGTAGTCTTCTACTGCAGTTCTCTTTCCGTATCCTTTTTCAGATACAACAAGTACTGTTTCGTTCTCTACATCGTTCACAACAATCATACCAATAGCTTCATCACCGTCTTCAAGCAAGATTCCTCTTACCCCGATAGATCCTCTACCTACTTCTCTTACTTTTTCTTCAGGGAAACGGATACATTTACCATTTTTAGTAGCAATCATAATCTGGGAATTTCCATTGGTAAGGTAGGCTCCTAACAACTGGTCATTATCTCTGATTTCAATAGCATTTACTCCGTTTACTCTTGGTCTTGAATAAGCTTCTAATGAGGTTTTCTTGATTGTACCGTTTTTGGTAACCATCACAACGCTCATTTGATTTACATATTCTGAATCCTTCAGGTTGTTGGTTCTGATATAAGCTTTGATCTTATCATCCGGTTCAATGTTGATAAGGTTTTGTACCGCTCTTCCTTTTGCTGTTCTGGAGCCTTCCGGAATTTCAAATACTCTTAACCAGTAACATCTTCCTTTTTCTGTAAAGAATAACATATACTGGTGGTTGGTTGCAGAAACGATATATTCAAGGAAGTCGGAATCTCTGGTTGTTGCCGCTTTATTTCCTACACCTCCTCTACTTTGAATTTTATATTCTGAAAGTGAAGTTCTCTTAACATATCCTGCGTGAGAAATGGTAAGAACTACAGCTTCGTTCGGGATAATATCTTCGATAGACATTTCACCTCCTGAATAATCAATTTCAGTTCTTCTTTCGTCTCCGTATTTTTCTTTGATTTCGATCAATTCTTCTTTAATAATCTGGAATCTTCTCGGCTCATTGGCTAAGATATCTTCAAGATTTTCAATTTCTTTCATGATCGCATCGTATTCATCACGGATCTTATCAAGCTCCATTCCTGTTAAACGAGCCAATCTAAGATCAAGAATCGCCTGAGCCTGGATGTCTGAAAGCTCAAATGCCTCAATCAAGCCTTCTTTTGCAGCCTGAGGATTTGCACTGTGACGGATAATAGAAATCGCTCTGTCTAATGAATCCTGAGTTCCGATTACTTTCATGAACCCTTCAAGGATGTGTGCTCTTTCTTTTGCTTTTTTAAGCTCAAACTGGGTTCTTCTTACGATTACCTCATGTCTGTGCTCTACAAAGTGATGAATGATATCTTTAAGATTCAGCTGCTCCGGTCTTCCGTGTACCAATGCAATATTGTTTACACTGAAAGAAGTCTGAAGTGCCGTATATTTATATAACAGGTTAAGAACAACATTCGGAATCGCATCGTTTTTCAATTCATAAACAATACGAAGTCCTTTTCTGTCCGATTCGTCTCTGATCTCGTGGATACCAGGGATTTTCTCGTCTTTAACAAGCTCTGCTGTTCTTGCGATCATTTCTGCTTTGTTAACCTGATAAGGAATTTCACTAACGATAATAGCGTTTCTGTTTCCTATTTCATCAAAGCTAACTTTAGCTCTTAAAACAACTCTACCTCTTCCTGTATGGAATGCATCTCTTACACCATCATAACCGTAGATGATACCTCCTGTAGGGAAATCCGGCGCAATGATGTGCTGCATAAGCTCATCAATCGTAATTTCTTTATTATCGATATAAGCGCAGATTGCATCTACAGATTCTGATAAGTTGTGTGGCGCCATATTGGTTGCCATCCCTACTGCAATACCGGAAGTACCGTTTACCAAAAGGTTCGGAATTTTAGTTGGCATTACTGTCGGCTCCTGTAAACTGTCGTCGAAGTTATTCTGGAAATCAACTGTTTCTTTGTCTAAGTCTGAAAGCACCTCATCAGAGATTTTTTTCAATCTTGCCTCAGTATAACGCATTGCTGCAGGCGGGTCACCATCCATTGAACCGAAGTTACCCTGGCCGTCAACCTGAGGATAACGTAAGCTCCAGTCCTGGGCCATTCTTACCATAGCATCATATACAGAGGAATCTCCGTGCGGGTGATATTTACCCAAAACATCCCCAACAATTCTCGCAGATTTTAAATATTTTCTATTAGAAAACACCCCTAATCCATACATACCATAAAGTACTCTTCTATGAACGGGTTTCAAGCCATCTCTTACATCCGGCAACGCTCTTGAAACGATAACGGACATCGAATAATCGATATAAGACGACTTCATTTCATCAACAATGTTGATAGGAATCAGTCTTTCTCCTTCTTTTTGCATAAACAAATTTTATTATAATGATAGTCAGACCTTTAGCTGTAAGTCTGAAAATTATTTATTTCCAATTTTTATTAACGGGCTAATTTACGAAAAAAATGCCGATTTTTGCTGTAGAATTTATCCAAAAAATCTTAAAAATTCATAAAAATATGGGAGTATTAAGTATAACTTTCCACTGTACGAAAGATAACCTGGAAGAATGGGAAAATTATATTGATGAAACATTGGTTTTAATGACTGAAAACCTGATGGATGTAGACAAATATATTCTTTCTGAAGTACATAGTGATTATATTGAAGATGGTAAAAATTACAATCTCTTATTAATCTTTGAAAATGATGAATTGCGGGAAGATTTCATTAAAAGTGAACTCTTGAATATCTCAGAAAGAATTGAGAAAAAATTTGGTCAGGAGGTCATGATCTTTAATACCTACCTGAATCCGAAAAAATCGAGATTATAATTTATAATAAAAAAGCACTGAAAAATTCAGTGCTTTTCTTTTTTATCTGTGATGCCCATGACCACGGCCTCTGTGATGATGACCACGATCGTCATAAATATATACTTTCTTAACCTGGCCAGGTGCATAGTATCTTGCACTTCCGCCATAATACCTTTTTGCATGGCCCGGCGGCATTCTTCTTCCATGAGGCTCATGCACTATACATGAAGACAGCATTAATAGTACCACGCCTGCCCCAACTACTTTAAACAAACTTTTCATTATTTTCACTTTTTCAATTTCGATAGCGAAATATATCAATGTTAATGCCAAAAGAAATTGAAATGTTCAATGTTTAAGGTTAGAATATGCAGTTTTTTATTGTCAATGGTCAATTTTGCTTCGCAAGTCAGTAGTGAATTTTGTTATGAGATTAGTTGCTTATCAAACAAATTCATCATTTATAATTCTTTAAATGATTTCGCTTCTCTTTTCCATCAAAACAAGGTCTTTCCATTCGTTGTTGAGCTTTCCCATTTTTTTGCGGACTCCCACTACTCTGAAGCCGTTTTTCTGATGTGACTTGATGGCCATTTCATTTTCGGAGAAGATATTGGTCTGTAATGTCCAGAATCCGTGGTCCTCGCTGTCCAGAATTATCTTTTTAAGCAATATGGAACCCAATCCCTTACCTTGGTATTCGTTATCAAAATAAATGCTTACTTCTGCAACTCCTTTAAAACATTCTCTTTTACTTACCGGTTTTAAGGCGCACCATCCTATCACTTCATTATTTTCATTTTCCAGTACCCAGCGGCAGTCATTGAAATATTCCATGCTCCAGGCTTCAGCGGTAGGAACTTCTGTTTCCAAAGTGGCAATTCCACCTTCTACTCCCTGTCTGAAGATTTCCAGTACTCTGGCTTCGTCATTGGGAAGCATTTCTCTTAATTCGTAATTCATCGTATTTAATGGTATTTTCTTTTCAGTTTTCTTTTAATTCTTGAATAATGGGTCTGTTTGCTTTTTTCGTCCTGAGAAACAACACTGATATTCCCGTCCACTTCCAGAACCGAAAGCTTTACATTGTGTATATCTTCAATTCCATGTTCTCTTATTGCTTCTTCCAATTCACTTTCTGTAATTTTTACACGGTTCAGGGCTGCCTGATCAGCAATTCCATCTCTGATAAGAATCACCGGCTCATCTTCCATAAAGGTCTGAAAGGAACGGCTGGAAAACATTATCCTTTTTAAAATAAAATTAGCTGCAAACAAAACCAGTGCAGCCACAATACCTCCCTGCAGAGACGTATCCGGCCCTACCATTGCATTTTGTACAGCATTTGAAATCAGCAGCAATAATACTACGTCTCCTGCATTGAGCTGAGAAAGCTGATTTTTACCAAATAAACGGATAGCAATCACCATGAAAAGGTAAACGCAGAGGGAACGGACAGCAACGTTAAGAATAGGATCCACAATTTTTTTATCTACTCAAATGTATTGATTTTTTGTTATTGTATGAATATTGCCGGAATAAATATATTGATAGTTGGTCGCTAACAGTTGAGAGTTTACAGCTCTTCATTACAAAAGGTATTTAACAGGAATATCCATATTTCTATTGGTATAAGATTTGACAGGTTTCATAACATTATAATTCAAAGATGAAAAAACAACTATTTTTATATCTGGCCATTTTTCTGTTTTTTACTGCCTGTAAAAAAAATGAAACTCAACCTGCAGATAAAGCAATCAACGAAAAAGTGAATGAGCTTTACGCTCACTATGGCAAATCTAATGAAGCTGTATATAATCAGCCGATCTCCGGGGATTTATTTTCTAAGGATTTAAAGAAGGTTTTAGAAGATGCCATACATGCTTCAAAAGCAGATATTGAGAGAGTAAAAAATAGCGATCATCCTGATGAGAAGCCCCTGATCTTTGAAGGTGCAATGTTTTCAAGTTTATACGAAGGTTATACCAGCTATAAAATAAAGTCTGTTACAACACATGATAAAAGAGCAGAAGCGTTGGTAGAGTTTGAATACAATATAGCTACACCCAAAGTGACATGGACGGATACCCTACACCTCATCAATACGGAAAAAGGATGGAGAATAGATAATATTAGTTTTGACAAAATTGGAAACTCCAAGGATCTTAAAACGAGATTAACAGAGTTTGTTAAAGGTACACAACAATAGAAAAGCCGCTTATAAAGCGGCTTTATTTTTTTATGGGCATTGAACGATTGGAATATCACTGCAAATTACTTTATTTGCCCATTCGCAAAACGTACAGTATTTTTTAGGTTCTCCTCCGTACACTGCCTTTAAATCTGACTTCGTCAGTTTCTTTAAATTTTTCATATAGTTTTAATTTTATGGTAGAACAAAATTAAAATCTATCTGATTATTCTTCATTACAACTTAATCTGATAAGTTTTCATTATTCACACTTTCATGAATAATATGCAAAGAATATTATCTGCTGTGGATCTCTACAGTCACAGGCATTACGTAAGTGTAAGCAACCATATTATCAGTCAGTTTATCACGGTCTACTTTATAATCAAGATCACTTAATACTGTTTCAATTTCTTTGCTTACAGTTTTACAGTCTCCTGTAGAGTGAACATTTACAATTTTACCATTTTTTGCAATATCAAATTTCACCACTGAATTTACGGTTCCCTGCTTGTAATCAGGATTAGTAAGGTCAAAATTGGCTTCCAGTTTATTTCTTATATCTGTAAAAGTTTCGCTCCTATTCAGCTGAATAGGCTCAATGGTATTATGATTGGTAGTTTGTGCTTTGGCAGTGTTCAAAACGGCAGCAAATCCACAAACGAAAAGTGAAGCAAACAATATTTGAATTCGATTTTTCATAACTAATTGGTTTTAAATATTATACTAACCTTTTTTTGTATCTCTTAACCAAAGTTATTAAAAATAATTCATATTAATTTTACATTCAGTTAACATTGGGTTAACATTAGAATTTAATTAGTTGATTTTCAGCGTGATAAATTTTAAAAATAATTGAAAATTTAATATTGGAAGATAAATTTAAGCATGAAAAAAGGCTAAATCTGATTAGTTTAGCCTTTTTTATATGAATTTTTATTTAAAAATTTTCCAACATTGCACGGAAATCATTTAGATTCCTTCGGAATGACAAAATACTGTATAATTCTTATGAATATTTACTCCAGTTCCCTCTTCAAAAACTTCCCTGTCAAACTCTTCTTCGACTTCACAATTTCCTCAGGAGTTCCCTGTGCTACAATTTGTCCACCGTATTTTCCTCCTTCTGGTCCCACGTCGATGATATGGTCTGCTAATTTGATTACATCCATATTATGTTCGATGATAATGAACGAGTTTCCAAGTTCTACCAATTGATTGATAGCATCCATCAGAATTTTTACATCTTCAAAGTGTAATCCTGTGGTAGGTTCATCAAGGATATAAAGGGTGTTTCCGGTTTGTCTTTTTGCTAATTCGGTTGCTAACTTGATACGTTGCGCTTCACCTCCTGAAAGGGTTGTTGACTGCTGTCCCAGGGTAATATATCCTAATCCTACATCCTGCAGCGTTTTTACTTTAGCAAAAATCTTAGGAATCGGCTGGAAGAAATCTACTGCTTCATCAATGGTCATATCCAAAACATCAGAGATTGATTTTCCTTTGTAACGAACTTCAAGGGTTTCTCTGTTGAAACGTTTTCCGTTACAAGTTTCGCAATGAACATATACATCCGGAAGGAAATTCATTTCGATCACTTTCAATCCACCACCCTGACAGGTTTCACATCTTCCGCCTTTTACGTTGAAAGAGAATCTTCCTGGCTTATAACCACGGATCTTACTTTCCGGAAGTTCAGCAAAAAGGTTTCTGATATCGGTAAACATTCCTGTATAGGTAGCAGGATTAGAACGTGGTGTTCTTCCGATTGGAGTCTGGTCCACATCTACGATTTTATCAATGTTCTCTAATCCTTCAATTTTTTTGTAAGGTAAAGGCTCCTGAACTGCTCTGTAGAAATGCTTGTTAAGGATCGGATATAATGTTCCGTTAATCAAAGAAGATTTTCCGCTTCCTGAAATTCCGGTTACTACTACCAATTTTCCAAGAGGAACATCAAGGGTTACGTTTTTAAGGTTGTTTCCTGTAGCTCCTTTTAAAACAATATTTTTACCGCTTCCCGCTCTTCTTTCTTCTGGAATTGCAATTTTTCTTTTTCCATTGATATATTGAGCAGTGATGGTATCTGCTTTCAACAAATCTTTCGGTTTTCCCTGCCAAAGGATTTCTCCACCGAATTTTCCTGCTCTTGGACCGATATCCAATACCTCATCGGCTTCAAGAATCATGTCTTTGTCATGTTCTACCACCAATACAGAGTTTCCGATATCTCTAAGGTTTTTCAGGGAATGAATCAGCCTTTCGTTATCTCTCTGGTGAAGTCCGATACTCGGTTCATCAAGAATGTATAGGACATTGACCAGCTGAGACCCGATCTGTGTTGCCAGACGGATTCTCTGCGATTCTCCTCCTGAAAGGGTTTTTGAACTTCTGCTCAAACTTAAATAGTCTAATCCTACATCCAGCAAAAACTGAAGTCTGGTTTCAATTTCTTTTAAGATCTCATGAGCAATGATTTTATTTTTTTCTGAGAATTTATCTTTAACATCAGCTAGCCAGTCTTTTAAGTCTGCTAAGCTTAACCCATTGATCTCAGCAATATTTTTACCATCAATTTTAAAACTTAAGCTTGAAGGCTGAAGACGTGTTCCATGACATTCCGGGCAGGTTTCTTCTGTTGTGAAGTGTCTTTCCAGCAAAATTGCTTCATAAGATTCTCTTTCATCAATAATTTCTTCCATGAAAGCAATCAGACCATCAAAACCAATTTTTATTTTCTTGGTAATTCCTGCATATTTCAGGTCTTTATTGAATTCTTTATGACATCCGTTGTAGATATAATCCAATGCTTCTTCAGGAATATCCTGCAAAGGCGTTGTTAATCCTAATCCAAAAATCTCAAGAATATTTTTAATCTGGGAAAGAATCCATTTGTTGGACTTGATATCTTCCAATGGCAATAATCCTCCCTGATTGATAGATAGTTTTGGATTATCAATAAAGTAATCGGTATTGATCTTTTTAATGGTTCCCAATCCTTTACAGTTCGGACAACTTCCTTTTGGCGAGTTGAATGAGAAAGTATTCGGTTCCGGCAGCGCCAAAGAGTGCCCAGTTTCTGCATCCATCAGGTTTTTGGAAAAGTATTCAATGTCTTTACTTCCCAATTTTTGAATTCCGATAATTCCTTCCCCCATTTCCATCGCAGTACGCAATGATTTTTCCATTCTGCCTTCTGAAGCATTCTCCCCGATAATCCAACGATCGATAACGATGTCAATATCGTGGGTTTTATAACGGTCAAGTTTTAAATCATATTCAATATCCTGCAATTCGCCATCAATTCTTGCCTGTCCATAGCCTTTTTTAGCCATCTGAACAAAGAGTTCATGATAATGCCCTTTTCTGGAACGCACGACTGGTGCCAAAAGCATGATTTTCTCTTTTTTATAGTTTTCTTTGATGGTCTCCAGAATCTGATCTTCGGTATAGCTCACCAATTTTTGTCCGGTAGACAAAGAGTATGCATCTGAAACTCTTGCATATAAAAGACGAAGAAAATCGTAAAGCTCAGTTACAGTTCCTACGGTAGAACGAGGATTTTTGTTGGTTGTTTTCTGCTCGATCGCAATAACGGGTGAAAGTCCTTCAATTTTATCTACATCAGGACGCTCCAATCCGCCTAAAAACTGACGTGCATAGGCTGAGAATGTTTCGATATAACGACGCTGGCCTTCTGCAAAAATAGTATCGAAAGCCAATGAGGATTTTCCACTTCCGGAAAGGCCTGTAATAACGACCAATTCGTTGCGTGGAATTTTAACATTAATATTTTTAAGGTTGTGTTCACGTGCTCCGTAAACTTCTATATATTCTGTTGATTTGCTCATAATTCGGAGTGACTTTGCCTGAAAATCACAACGTGCAAAAATACGAAATTTTATAGACTTTTTTTGAATATAAAATGTATAAAAATTTCATAAATTCATAGAGGTTTGTATAGTAATGTTGTGGGGTAATAATATAATGTTTTGGCTAAAGCCTGATGAATATATTATTTTTGTTAAACGGGCTAAAGCCCGTTCCTATTGAATGCTTTGGTTCACGCAGGTTTTTCCATTCAGCGAAATAAAAAAATGCCGTAATTGATACGGCATTTTATATTTTAAACTGATTTTAATTTTCTTTAAAGATTTACATATCCTGAAAATCGACATCTTCATTGTTTATTCTTACTACATATTCAATCCCGTCAATGGCTTTGGCAATGATCTGATTTCTGATAATATTGGCCATGTTTTCCCAATAGGCTCTTCCATAGAAAGAATAGTTCTGCGGAATAATTTCTACCTCAACGGTTCTTACAAAACCTTCTTTAGGTTTATTGCTGATCATGGTTCCTCTTCTTACCCTCACTTCTCTTACCTCATCTTTCAGAATCATACGGCAATAATTTTTGACATCTTCTAAAGAAATGATTTTATCTCTTGTTGTAAGTGCATATTTATAAGCCTGAATACTGTCTGTTCCTTTCTGTTCTTCAGCACCGCCCAGTGTTTCGGTAAGCAATACAACAGTTTGCGACTTCAACTGATTGGATAGTTCAGTTCCCGGACGCATGTGATTGGCCAAAGTACAATGGGTAACCCAGAAAGAGGCGTAGGTATGATCGGTTTTTTCTACCGGTTCCATGATAACATAATTCAGTTCCTGCCTGATATTCCTTTTGGCATTGTTTACTTTCTGTACCATGGTTTTCATTTTATCGGACATTTCGCTGAGAACTCCTTTTACGTTGTCTCTGTTCAGAAGGGAAAATGCTGCAATTTCGTCTCTTGTCAATTCAAGAACATTGGCAATCATATCAACTGCATTTCTGCTTGTGAAACGTTCCATCCCTCCTTTTCTTACGGTATACAATCCTTTTTTAAGATCATCAGCCGGTGTAAAAGGGATTTCGGTGTACTTTCTTCCGTCACCGTCCTGTACTTCGTCTACATACAGGAAATGTTCTCCTTCATCTGTTACCAGAGGAATATTATTTCCCATGATATCAAGGCTGTATTCTGTTTTTTTCCAGCCTCTGTTGTAGATTGGGAAAGCATTCAGCACAAATGAGAAGTTATCAAGGATTTCGGCGGAAAACTGCGGCGGGAATTCAAAAGTAAGCCACAGGAAACTTTTATTATCCAGAAACTTTGTAATTTCTTCTTTTCCTGCTAAAAAATCAAGATTCTGAGGAAGCTGTCCGGGTTCTGAGAACAGGCTTTGAGAAATTCCCGTTACTTCAATAAATTTATGGCGATAAATGCTTTTAATATCATTAATCACCTTATTTCTGATGGACTGCTCTTTGAACATCTGCTCGTAGCCGTCCGTATGATTTTCTGTAAGATAGCTTAATCCTTCTCTTACGAATAAAGGATTTCCATTGCTGGACACCGAAATATATGGCAATAGTTTATAAACGAAATCAAGATGTTCAAAAGCCGGATTGGAGCAAAATATGCTCAGGTATTTAGGAAAGTTTTCACTTATATATTTGCTGACATCTACTCCTATTGTAATTTTTCTGTAATCTTCAGGTCTTCCCTGAAATCTTGCAATAGGAATTTTATTAAATCGGTCATCTATGCTGTAGCAGGTATTTCCTACAAACATAACAGAGGTGTGAACTTTATTGATTCTTACGTTTCCTACCGGTGTAAAAGGGATATTCAGCTGCTTATCGGATTCTGATTTTACTGTAGAAGTCATTTGTTTACGGAAGAAAAACTCCGTGTGTTCCAATAAAACCTCCGAAGAATCATAAGGCTGTGTAAAAGCCACGGAATGCGCCGGGATAGGATGTGTATAAATAGACGGTGTAAGAAGCTTTGCCAGTTTTTCCAATATACGGGCATTTACCGTCTGTATTTCATTATTCGCTTTAAAAACTTCTGTACTGAACGCATCTATCAACAGTTTTACAAAAGGATCTAAAGACTGCGGGCTTCTTAATCCCCATACTTTAGTTGCATTCTGAAGCATTCTTGCTTTTACAGATTCTTTGGAATAAATATTCTGATCTAAATTCATAATTCTCTTTCGCTGTTAAAAATATTAATCAATAGACATAGGGCTTAGAAACAATTCTGTTGAAAAACTGAAACGTTCTCCTGTTTCTTCCATTTTTGCATTGATGGCAATTCTTACTTTCTTTTTAATTTCGGTGTGTTCTTTAGTATCGTAGCTGTGCTCTACAAATTGTATATGGGCATCGATCTGCGGGCTTACAATTCTTGGTTCATATTCCTGGATTTGTCTTCTTAGGCTTTTGACAAAAACATTTTCCCAGATGGCACTTGTTACTCCGTTATCGAATTCAAGATTCCAAACATCGTTTCCATAGTTTTCATCATATCTGTTCTCCCCTTTTTTGGTGGTGATCAGCAGCATAATATTGTGAGCAATACTTTCCCCCATATCGCAGGTATCGATACTTCCGCCTTCGGTCATTAAAGTAGACGGTACGAAAGGCATTCTGTAATTTGGTGTATCCATAACTTATAGTTTTTACTTCATGGTTCCGCTTATTTAAAAACGGAATACCAAAATACGCATTTTCACCAAATAATTGTTACAATACCTTAAAATATTATTCAAAAAGAAGGGCCTTCAAACTGAATTGAAAGCCCTGAATCTATTATATCTTTTATTTTATTTAAGCATCCGACTTTTTTCGGTTGATAAAATAATATACCGGAAGCCCCAGCAATACCAATACAAAGCCCGGCCATGTATACTGCTGTTTGTAAACTAACAGTAGTATACAGAAACATGTTCCTATGATAAGGTAAATAACAGGTGTTACCGGATAAAGCCATGTCTTATAAGGTCTTTCCAGCTCCGGCTGTTTCATTCTTAAATAAATAACTCCAAAAACCGTAATCATATAGAACAGAACGATCACAAAGGAGATCATATCCAATAAATTCCCGTACTGTCCGCTCAGACAAAGAATTGAAGCCCACACTCCCTGCATCCATAAAGCATTTTCAGGAACTTCATTTTTATTATTCTTGATTGCTGATTTAAAGAACATTCCGTCTTTTGCCATAGTCTGGAAAACTCTCGCTCCTGCCAGAATCAATCCGTTATTGCATCCAAATGTAGAGATCATAACCAATAAAGCAATGATAATAGTCCCTGCGCTTCCAAAAATATTCTGAGATGCAGCAACCGCTACTCTGTCATTGGCTGCAAATGCAATCCCGTCTCTATCCAGAGCGTTTAAATATACATAGTTTACTGCTATATAAAGAATCATTACAGCAGAAGTACCATAAATCATCGATTTTACTACATTTTTTTTAGGGTTTTCAATTTCACCGGAAACAAATGTTACACTTTCCCATGCCACAGAACTGAAAACAGAACCTACCATAGCAGCTGCAATTCCACCCAGCAAAGTCATTCCTCCAATCGGTTCCCAGCCTTCTTTAAGGAAATTTCCACTCAAATCTTTTTTAAGATTATTAAAAGAATCTGTTCCCCAGCTGAAGTTTTCTGATAAATGAGAAATATCTACTAATATAAATCCGGCCGCTATTAAGCCTAATAATGCAATGATTTTAGAACCTGTAAAGATGTTCTGAAGAATTTTACCGCTCTCTACCCCTCTGGTATTGATATAAGTAAGCAAAACAATAACGGCAATCGCCAGAATCTGTATCCAGGTAATTTTAAACTCACCACTTTGAAAAATTGGAGCGGCATCATTGAGTGAAGGAATAAGATAGGCTGTAAATTTACCAAAAGCCATCGCTACAGCAGCAATCGTTCCGGTCTGTATTACGGTGAACAATCCCCAGCCATAAAGGAACCCCATCCTTTTACCAAAAATTTCTTTCAGATAGGTGTATTGTCCGCCGGCTTTCGGAAACAGTGCAGAAAGCTCTCCATAGCTTATTGCTGCTGCTACGGTCATCACTCCTGTAATTACCCACACCACAATCAGCCAAAACCCAGATCCCAGGTTTCGCGTCATATCAGCACTTACAATAAAGATCCCGCTTCCGATCATAGAACCCATCACCAGCATAATGGCATCCCATAGTTTCAGTTTTTTTTGCATAGTCAAGTATAGGGGTCAAATATAATCAAATCTGTCTTTGATTTTGAATTTTATTACAAAATCCTTGGAACAGCTGTTTTTTATCATTTTTAAATCGGTTATGATTCAATATTAATTAGTATTTTTGGAAAAAATATTAAACATGAAATTTAAAGCGATATTATTTGCAGCAGCTTTAACAGCTTCTTCATTAGCATTTGCTCAATCTGGTCCACCGGAAGGAAAAGCTTTGGTAGGTGATACTTATGGAGATCAGGTAGCTTCATCCGCTGAGTCTAAGGCAATCACAGTAGATAAATTGAATAAACAGCTTAAAAAAGACAATAAAAAAGTTGAAAATGTAGCCGTTAAAGGAAAAGTAACGGATGTTTGCGATAAAAAAGGATGCTGGCTTACCATTCAGACTGAGGACAATTCTAAGTTTTTTGTAAAAATGAAAGACTATGCGTTCTTTGTTCCTACAGCTTTAAAGGGTAAAAACGTAGTATTGGAAGGTAATGCAGAAAGAAAAGTAACTTCTGTGAATGAGCAGAAACATTATGCGGAAGATGCTAAAAAACCTCAAGCTGAAATTGATGCGATTACTCAGCCTAAAGAAGAAATCAGGTTTGTAGCTAATGGAATTAAAGTAGTTAACTAAACTTTATATTCTGAAATTAAGTTTTGGCTAAAGCCAGATGAATTTCTATTTAATGTAAATGGGCTAAAGCCCATTCCTATTGAATATGAATTTTAATATCCCAAGTTTGGAACTTAGTTATAAAAATAAAATCTCCGGCAGCCCTGAAGGGCTGCCGGAGATTTTTTATGAGGTTATTTAAAATTCTTTTAGTCTTCAATTTTAAAATCCACCACAGAATCCAGTTTCGGATATTTAGTTGCAGAAATAAATTTCTTTCCGGTACAGTCTATTTCCAGCCAGCCTTTTCTTTTCTTTACATCTCCGGCCTCCATTACAAAAGGAATAAAAGAGATTTCATCTTTCCCTTCTTCTTTGATCTCTCTGTACTGAACTGCTATATCCAGAATACATTCATGATCTGTGTTTAATCTTACATTTCTGTAAACGATATCATAATGCGTTTCCTGATTTTCAGGGATGTCAAGGTAAGTTTCCCATCCTGTAATATCAGAGTTCAGTTCACTAATTGCCTTCAGTGCATAATAAAGAGCGATAGTATAATATTTTCTCGTTCCTTTTCTGGTGTAGTCATCCACAAAGTGTCCACCTTCAAATAAGATAGTAGGCATTCCGGCTTTAATGAAATTATCTCCCGTGGATGTAGGATAAAACTCATCAGAATATCTTCCGATCTGATTTGGGATCATTTCCTTCAAGTGGTTATATACACTTCCGATTACTGCCATACATTTTTTCCTGTTCTCAGTAACGGTACGTTCTACATTTTCAGAAGGTGCCAGGAAGGAAAGTGTAGCGGGATGAATACCGTCAGTGGTAAATATAGTTCTTTGCTCATGAAGATTTAACGCATAATCATACTTCTTTGAAGCGGCAGCATGTTTTAGAAATTTAATCTCTTTACTTGCCTCGTTATGAAAATCTCTGTTCAGATCAATATCAGCAGCATTCAGTCTTGTCCATCTTTCAGATCCATCCGGATTCAGCATGAATATAAAATCAAGCTGTATTTTACTGAACAATTCCTCTTTCATTTCAGGTGCTTTATCAAGGCTCACTAAAAGGTCCAGCATCGCATGGGTAGCGTTGGATTCATTTCCGTGCATTTGTGACCAGGCTAATACCTGAATCTTTCCGGTTCCTATAGTTAACCGATAAATAGGCTTATCCAAATAGGATGTTCCGATCTCCTGAATATAATCGCTGAGATTGGTCTGTAGGTAAGAAAATAATTTTTCAGGGGAAATATAGCGATTTGAGAAATCGGGTGTCTGAGAATAGATCTGTTCAAAATTCATCTTGAGAAATAATTTACAAGAATCAAATTTAACCATTTTTAGGCAAAAACTTAAATTAACATTTGTAAAAACAGCCAAAAAGCACAAATTTACATTTGACACCTATTTTAAAAATAATTTACAAACTTTAAATCTTATTGTTTTTGCCTTATAAAGCACAATTAACACTTGTAATATTATTAAACAGTCTCTAATGACATATTGTCTGTTGATAAAATTGTGGATTGCGAATAATTTAATTGATATAATTTAAAACGCATTAAATCAATAAGTTATAAAGTTTATCTAAATTATATTTAGAATATTACTTGAAGTATAAAAATGGCTGTTTTAGCTGCTTTGAGGGTTATTTTATCAAACATAATAATTGTGGAAAACTTTGTTGTTTACTATATTATACAAATGTAAATAGCTGGAAAAATAGAAATCTTCTCAGAAATTCTAGTCAATTTATATTTTTCGGGTCTAATTTAGCAGACAATAAAAATTGTTGTTTAGCATAAGTTCAATTTTTCTTTAATAAGGAGCTATATCCGCTTCAATCAGGGTATTTACATTAGTAATTTACCAATGTAACACCCGTAATATAGCTATTATATCGCTTTAAATGGACATTTATCAGTGTCTTGGCTCCCAAAAAAGTAATTAGGAAGATTAATCATGTAAACAGTAAAAAGAACTTATTTAAAGGGCATAAATAACCTTTGAAAACACAATAATTTACATTTATAAACAAGTATAATAGGTAAATATTAGAATAATATTGCTTTTTAATATCCGTATAAGAGTTCCTGCAAAAGGTAAGTATCAATATTAAATACAATTGTAATTTATCTATAATTAATTGATTTAAAATTCTTTATTAACAGGTTACAAATGTATACAGATAATAATTTTAGTTATTTACATTTGTGTATTGCATTTGTAAATTATAAAGATTACATTTGTAAAATAATTAAAGGCTTATTTTTATGAGTTTAAATGAAAGAATTTCCAAAATTATAGAGTATTCTAATCTTACTCCTTCTGAGTTTGCTGATGAGATTGATGTGCAGCGTTCCTCCATTTCACATATCACTTCAGGAAGAAACAAACCATCTCTTGAATTTATCATAAAAATAAAATCCCGTTTCCCGGAACTTCTGTGGGACTGGTTGGTTACCGGTGAAGGTGAAATGCTGAAATCTCAGCTGCCCGAATCAGAAATTAATGAAGAACATACCGAAGAGGAGAAAATAAAAACGACTCCACTACCCGATCTTTTTACGATGATGAATGACGATGATGAATTCGGGAGTGATGAAACGGAAATGGAAGCTCCAAAATCAAGTTCTGGAGAATCGTTTATACCAGCCCAGAATAAAGCTCCGGAAAAAATATCCGATTCTCAGCGATTAGAAAATTCCAGTGATCAAATATTAGGACAAATACTTGGTAATCAAACAAATAAGATAAAACGCATTGTTTTGTTCTATGAAAACGGAAAATTTGAAAGTTTTGAGCCTTAAAAAATAAAAACCTGATCAAAGAAAATGATCAGGTTAAAAAATATTTGAAGAAGAAAACTAAAGCTATTGCTTTATTTTGTTTTTTGAAATGGGATGGGATATCCAACTGATGGAATTTTTATCTTATTATGATTATCTATCCCACAATATGCTTTTATAATTTCGGCTGTTTATAAGGGTAATACTTTACTTATGTATTTGGTGAGATTCTGTCACAGGACAGTATTCTGATGGTAAATGGAAACATTTTCATGCATTGGTTTTTTATGGCTCTATCAAATATAAAAATTTTAAATCAAATCAGCAATGAAAATAATATTATTTTAACATATAATTAATATAAATAATAATTGCATCGATTATTATTAATTTGATTAAAAGTCTACTTCCTCAAGAATAACTGAACTTCAATATTGAAGTGATTGCAATAAAAAAGGCCCGCAAAATCTGCAGGCCTGATAGGTATAGTAAAACAATACTATTATTTCTTTCTTCTTTCCAGTTCTTTTTTGATAAGTCCCAGCTCTCTCCCGGTTTGTCCAGCTACAGAAGTGTTTTCTCTGGCTCTTCTCGTCAGATATGGCACAACATCCTTTACAGGTCCGTATGGAAGATATTTAGCCACATTATAGCCTTTATCAGATAAATAGAAGGTAATATTATCACTCATCCCGTAAAGCTGCCCGAAATAAACATGCGGGTTGTCAGTATCTAAAGATTTTGCTTTCATTTTATCCATAATCAACTCTGAAGAGATTTCGTTATGGGTTCCAAAGAAGGCAGAAACTTTATCCAGATGATTCATTACAAAGTCAATTCCTGCATTATAGTTTTTATCTGAAGCCTCTTTGGTTGGCTGAATCGGGTCTGCATAACCTTTTTCTGCTGCTCTGGCTCTTTCTTTTTCCATGTAAGCACCACGAACAATTTTGTACCCGATGAAGTAATTTTTCTCTCTTGCTCTCTGAAGATTAGCTTCCATATATTCCAGTCTTCCTGTTCTGTACATCTGGATGGTATTCCAAACGATAGGTTTTTGCTGGTTATATTTCTCCATCATTTCTTCACAAAGGTGGTCTGCTGCGTCCTGCATCCAGGTTTCTTCAGCATCTACCATTACTTTTTTATCATTTTCGTGGCAAAGACTGCATACTTCATCAAATCTTTTTACCACTCTTTCCCATTCTTCTTTCTGGCTGGTAGTAAGCTCCGCTCCTTTTCCAACAGCTTCATAAAGATCAATTCTTCCAAAAGCAGTAGGTTTGAATACGATAAAAGGAATGGCCGGATTTCCCACTGAAAATCTAACAATATCCTTAATTTCTTTGCAAACTGCATCAAAGGTTTCTTCATCTTCTTTCCCTTCAATAGAGTAATCGAAAATACTTCCAACTCCTCTTTTGAACAACTGCTTTACAGCCTTCATACTTTCTTCACGGGTTTCACCCCCACAGAATTGCTCAAATAAAGTATTTTTTACAATTCCGTTAACGAAAGGAAAATTGTTGTGTACCGTAAAATTCAGGATAGATGTTCCAAGGCTTGTAAGAGCGGGCTGTTCAATCATTTTAAACATCCAGTAAGCCTTTCTCAATTGTGCATCAGACTTGTCTGCAAATGCAACTTTAGTATCATTAAAAATGGGCATTCCTATTTATTAAATTTAGTTATGCAAAGGTAATAATAACCTCAGCTTATTTAAAGATTTTTTTTATAATTTATGCTCTATTCCATTTAAAAGCATTGCAATAATTCCTACAAAGACCCAGAAACGTAATATATTCAAAGTAAAGAAGTTACTCCTCCTGGAATCATTGATAAGAAGATAAATACATAATATCATGACAAAAAGTCCTCCGGCAAAATAATAGGCCATGAATCCGGTAATCCCGGTTTTGGTAATAAGTTTCATAGAAACGGCCATGGTAACCATGAGTAAGAAAGTCAGGATAAGTTTTGTATTTCTGCTTTTAAAATAATTAGGAATTGTAGTATATCCGAATGTTTTATCTACACTTCTGGTAAGGGTATCTTTCACAATATCAATGCAAAGTAAAATAAGGAAAAGAAAAACAGCCATCAGGAATACCTTTTTTGAAAAGGTTTCGTAGTATACCATCATTCCAAAAAACGGATATAAGGTAAGGCTGACGAAGGTAAGATTGTTTATAATAAGTATTCTGCTCAATTTGTGACTATAAAACCACATAAAGAACTGATAGACCACAAAAAAAACAAAGACATTATGGGAAATCATCCACGCTACTCCCAAAGAAATAGCACTGAGCGCCAGATAAGCGTATAGAAAATATTTCTGCTTGATAAAACTCTGAACTCTTGTTCTGAAAGGCTTCACAACGTGATCTTTCTCCAAATCATAAAACTGATTAATGATACCACCGGCGAGAATAGTTAAAACCGTACAGAAAATAATACCATGTACCTTGAAATCAAAGACAAATTTCCTGAAAGATTCATCCTGATTGAAAAGGAAAAAAGTGGAAACATAAAGGGCAAATGTCAACAGAGCTGCTACAAAAAACCGCGCTCCAAGCAGAAAGCCCACGAATTGTGAAAATCTATACAGTAAAGATTTTGATACATAATTTTTAGATTGGAAAGTTTCCTTTTCAGAATTCATTCCAATCTGTTTAAAATCTGTAAATCACTTCTTTTTGGAAGCCTTCAAGCATTTTTTCTGCTTTTGCATAGTCTTTGGTAAATCCTAAGATGTAGCCGCCTCCACCGCTTCCACAGAGTTTGAGATAATAAGCGTTAGAATCCAAACCTTTTTTCCAGATATTAAAAATACTTTCAGGAATCATAGGACGGAAATGTTCATACGCCCAGTGAGAAAGTTTTTTCAGGTTTCTGAAGAAAGGATTCATATCTTTTTTAAGGAAAGATTCAATACATGCGTTGTTATAACGAATAAATTCTTCTTTCAGAGTTTTGCGGAAACCTTCAGTCTTCATTTTCTCAAAGAAAATCTGAATCATAGGACCTGTTTCCCCTGTTATCCCGGAATCAATAAGGAAAATAGCTCCTTTCCCTTCTTCTCCTTCGGGAATATTTACCCTGTCTAAATTTTCTTTATTTTCGATAAGGATTGGCAGATTCATGTAACAGATCAAAGGATCCATTCCTGAACTTTTCCCATGGAAATAGCTTTCCATTTCACCAAAAACAGCTTTTAATTTTTTAAGATTATCTTTTGAGATATTCTCAGGATTAAGTTTGCTGATTGAATATTTTTCAAAAATAGCAGCAACTAAAGCTCCGGAACTTCCCACTCCATATCCCTGAGGAATATTGGAATCAAAGAAAAGTCCGTTAGAAATATCATTTTTGAAGCTCTCAATATCCAACTTAAAATCGTCGGAAAGATCAAGTGCTGTAAGAAATTCAGAGTATTTCTGCAGATGCCTGTTGGAATTCAATTCAAATTCTGAACTCAAATCTGAGAATTTTAAAGTTCCTTTATAGAAGCTGTAAGGTACTACAAGCCCCTGGGAATCTTCAATCATTCCATATTCTCCAAACAGGATTATTTTTGCATAAAATAAAGGGTTGGTCATATTGACAATAAATCTTTTTGCAAAGTTAAAAATTATTCCGCTGAATATAAGCAAAACTCAGGCCGAATTTTTTCTATATAAATATACGAAAAAAGCCTGATAAATCAGGCTTTACAAAGTTTTATTTAAAATTTACTGTTTGATCAGCTTTTTATTAATGGTCTGCTTCTCTGTTTCTACAGTAATTACATAGTTTCCTGTCTGAATTGAGGAAAGATTTATTTCCTGTTTATTCCCTTTTAAAGAAGAATCGGAAGCAACCAGCCTTCCTGCTTCATCATAGATTTTATATCCTTTTAATCTTTCTTTTGAAGAGAGAGTTATCATGTTTTTGGCAGGATTCGGATAAATATTTATTGAATTATTTTTGATATTGATATCTTCTACCGCTAAAACAGCACAAGAGAAATTCACATTCCAGCCGTTTCCTGTAACGCCACCATCTGAAACAAATCTTACTGTTATAGCCCCTGAAGGATCTGTTGACGTAAACGGACCGGGAACTGTACTTCCAGTCAAATTATTTCCATTGGCAAATAGCGGTGAAGCTGTAGAAGGGCCATTATACACATACATAAAATCATAGTCCTGTTCAAGATCGAATGTCGTAAATGTCATTGTCATAGATGAGCCGGGAGTAGGATAAAATGTTTTTACAAGATCTTCATTATCTTTATATTGTCCGGTGGAACCTCCCGTGTCCAAAAACTGAGTTCCGTCACACCATGCTCCGTCCGTCAGGAAAAGCTTTGATAACTGGAATGCATTCGGCCCGCTGCAATCTGTTCCTACGCTTAGTCTGTAATAGGTAGCAGGTTGAAGATTTGTAAAATTAAAAGAAGGTGTATTGGCATTTCCGGAAGATACTGGCGCTCCGTTAGCTTTTGTCAGTTTATATTTCCATGTTGTTGAAAGAGCATCTGTAAAAGAGACATTTGCAGAAGTCTGTGTGATATTGTTAATATTAAAGTTCGTGATAGATGTAGGACATGATGTTGTACAATTGGTACCAAGGCATCCTTTTGAATCTATTGTATTCCTGATCAATGTTCCGGGCTGCACACCAAAACCATTTGCAAAATTAATTCCTACGCTGCTTACAAGATGGCAGTAACTCATAATCGTTCCACCACCTGCCGGAGGAAGAGCTGCAGTACAACCTTCGTTGTTTCCTGATGCAGGTCCGCATCCGTCAATAGCTGTATTATTTCCGTTCCAGAAGCAAGAATGAGTATGTGGTGAACCTAAATTATGCCCAAGTTCATGTGTCATAACTTCTATATTCCATGAATAGGTTGGCACATCCTGATAGTTGAAATTCATACCACAATAAGAATATTTGTAATTGGTACACAAAGAATTGACATAAGCAATACTTGTTGTAGCGGGATTTCTTAATAATTGTGCAACATCACCGTTAAAAGTAGTTCTAGTGGTTCTGAACTGACTCAGAATTGTGCTTGGTGAGCCTGCATAAGGGTCTGTAGTTGTCCAAACAAAAACTTCGCTTAAAGCAACATTAATATTCTCGTTTGCATATAATGTTGCAACATTATTATGCATAGCAGTCACCCAATTGGTGGTAGTGGTAGTATTACTTCCATTTTGGGTATATGGACCGAAACCTGCTTCATAGTATATTCTTACGCAGTTGTCTGTTTTCTTTTTGCTGGCATTATTAGGATTGAAAACCGGTCTCTGAACCTGATTTTCTTTCAATCCATCTACATCACAGGCAAATGGATTAGATCCTGTTAATTTAGAATCTGAATAGCTTACAAAATCTTCAGAATTTTTAGCTTTTCCTACGACTATATTTCCTAATTCAGGGGTAGAAGCAACTCCTACAATATCGTTATTGAAGAAACTAAAAGCTACGATAGAGGCATTATCCCCTTTCACAATTCCCTGATAATATACGCCTGGTGTATATTCTACTTCTATCCCTTTATCTGTAACTACTTTAAAGTCGTTGGTTAAGATCTGATGTCTGTACATTTCAACAGTAATCTGTCTGCCACCATCAAAGGGAAAAGAGATTTCAAGAAAATCTGGTTTATCTTTGATTAATCTTTTTAATTCTGCAGGCTTCAAAGACATCACTGTAATATCTGTTGCTGCTCTTCTGTATTCGGCTATTTTATCTGCGGATTTATCTGCCTCAAATAAGGCATAGGTTTTAAGTTCTGATTTTCGATTATGAAATTCTAAAACTTTTTGAGTAACAGGTTTTAAATTTTGAGAAAAACAAAGAATAAAATATTGCAAAAAGCAAATTAATAGGAATTTTTTCATGATTTTGATAATTTTTCATTTTTGCAAATAAACAAAAAATATCAACGCACAGTGAAAAATCATTGCTATATTCTAATATTAGTAGCAATACTATAAATAAATCAAACCAATTAATCAAATAAGTGTTTTTTATTCATTAAAATAAAAAAAGACGTTAAAAATAACGTCTTTCAATTTTATAATGTTTCTCTATCGGTTCTCATTTTAACCTTCAGAAATCGTATTAAAATTAATCCTGCTGCAAAGAATATGGTCATGGACAATGCTGCGATACGCATATTATTAAAATGCTCAATCAATGTTGCAAAGATGAATGTCCCAATGATAATGGCTATTTTCTCCAATACGTCATAGAAACTGAAATACGTAGTGTTTTCCATCGAGTTTTCAGGAAGTAGTTTAGAATACGTAGATCTGGACATCGCCTGAAGACCACCCATTACCAAACCTACTACTGCAGCTACTCCATAAAACTGGTATTCTACTGTTGGGTTTTCTTTATTCAGGAAATATGCCCAAAGACAAGCAACAATCCACAGTACAATAGCAATTGAAATAACGTTTTTGTTTCCGATTCTCTTAGACAATCTTGAGAAGATAACAGCTCCGATAATGGCTTCGATCTGAATTACCAAAAGGGTTCCTATCAGTTTATCCTGAGCCAGGTTGATTTCACTTTTCCCAAATAAAGTGGCCATAAGGAAAATGGTCTGCATTCCTACACTGTAAAAGAAGAAACTTGACAGGAAGAATTTCAGGTTTTTATCTTTGAAAAGCTCTCCTCCTACTTTAAAAAGTTCATGGAAACTTTCTTTTGCAATATCCTTGTAAAAACTCAGGTTGTCTTTTAATACTTCAAAAAAGCCTCCCTGCTCTTCATGTTTTTTAAAGATGTTCTTGTAGTTCAATAATACAAGATCTTTTGGAAGTTTATCTTTCACGTCTCCAAACTGAGGAAGGTGTTTGAATGTATACTGGGAGAAACCAAACCACCAGGCTCCCGTCAACAGGAAGCTGATTCTTGTAAATAGTAACTGTTGAGCTGCTCCTTTCGCAAAAACCTGAATAAGGATTAAACAGATCACCACTAAAACTACAGAACCTATATATCCGTAAACATATCCTCTTGCAGAAAGTGCATCCTGCCTGTCTGGCGTAGCAATATCCGGAAGAAAGGAGTTATAAAACACCAGACTTCCCCAAAAACCAACACTTGCCGTAATACTAAAGAGAAGCCCAAGAAATACATTATGCATTCCTGTAAACATAGCTAATCCCATACATGATGTTGCTCCCAAATAGCAGAAAAACTGCAGGAAAGATTTTTTATTTCCGATTGTATCTGCTAAAGAAGATAAAAACGGAGACAGTAATACTACAATAAAGAATGATATTGTAAGTGAGTACCCGTATACAGCATCCGGCTGATATCCTTCTCCAAAAATTTTGATTGTATGTCTTACCGGGACATCAATCCATGTTTTGGTTTCTGCTACGTATTCCTTTTTCTCATACGCTGTGGTAAGAATAGAGTAATAAATAGGGAAAATAGTAGAGGTAATAACCAGGGAATACACGGAGTTTGCCCAGTCATATACAGCCCAGGCTTTCATAATCTTTGGATTATTCTTTATGTTTTTAGGCTGTCGATTCTCAGTTTCAGACATTTCAAATATATATTAGTAGCACAAAAATAAAAAAACCATTAAGAAATGGATAAGTTTTTAAAAAAATTATCCATTCCTTAATGGTAATATATTCTTAAACAGATTATTAGATATTGATAAAGTAGTTTATTGTTTAATTAATGCCATTTTCTACTGTAGTAATAACTGTATGAAACTGCTGAAATTAGAACATTCCGCAGAGTTCAGTTAAGAATATATTAAAATACAATATTTTTAATCTTACTTTAATTCCTTTGCTACCATTATTTTTTCATTAATAATGTTATTCCATAAAGCATTAGTTGAAATAGTAAAATAATTCTCCGATACAATTTTAGGACGAAATCTAAAATAAAAATCATAAGAACCTCCTACAACTCCTTTACCTTGAATATATAAAAATCTATCTATTCCACGATATTCATTATATCCATCCTGAATCCACCATCCATCAAATGTCCAAAATTGATATGCTTTATTTCCCTTTACATTATACTCTTTTGATAAATAATTTCTGAAACTGTAAGGAACATCTGTGTTTCTAAGAAAATTATTATTTCTTACATCCATTATAAATTCCTCATTAGGGATTTGTTTCTTAAAAACTTCTTGCATTTGTTTTATAGAAATTTTAGGCTCTGATATATTGATTGTACCATAAGAGGAAATTAAAGGAAACTTTAAATCTGTTATATTAAAAAGCTCAGTCAAACACACCTTAGATACATAATACGTTTCTCCTTCTTTTTTTACCAATTTATATTTCAGTGTTTTATTTTCCGGACTGTCATTCAATTGCCACTCCTGTAGCATATTCTGAATTTGATTTTTAGAAAAAAGATTGTTCTTTATTTTTTCATAGCCTATAACTTCCCAATTCTGCCCTTTTTCATTCATTCTAGGGAGAATTTTTTCGCCTAAATCCGGGAGAACTGACAGTAGTAGTATTTTATTTTCTGAAATAAAAACATTGTATATGTTTATGTCTTTGTTAATATCATATATATCTTGAGTATTTAATACATATTCATTTACTTTAAAATCTGTCTTCAAGCTATCCAAAAGAAAATATTCTTGGGAATAAATAAACCCTGGAATACATAATATTATTGATAAAATTGTTCTCATTACGATTGTATTTACTATGGGCATTTTGTCCCTTTTTGCTTTCCAAGAGATATATCTCTTTCATTTTTATTCAACTCCCTTTCTTGAGCTGTTACAGTTGTTATTCCAGATTTAGCCAAGGCTTTAACAGTTTCTAATGGAAGAGCAGGATTATAAGAAGATAAAATATTTTGTAAGGTTGTCAAAAATCCACCTAGTTGCTGATGCCCCTCTATAAAAGTAAATCTGTTAATTATTGTTCCATCAACAGCATAATCATATCCGATAATCACTCCAGGATATTTTTCTTGAAATACATCAACTCCCAGTTTAAATTTTTCATAATCAAGATAAGCATGAAGTACTTCATGATACATAGTTACTAATATAAATTCTTTTGTTGCATTTTTTAGTATATTATCATTTAAATTTATTGTTGCTTTAAAAGTTCCAAATTCATTCGAAAAAGATGAAAATGTTGTTCCATCCACATTGCCCAGACCACTTTTAGGCTTAAAAATAATATTATAATTTTCATTCTTATTAAATATATCATTCATAGCTTTTGCAATATCATTTTTTAAATTAGGCAATTGCTTTACTAAATCCTGTGCACAAGGATAATCCTTAAGTTCATTTATTATGTCTTGATTAGGAGAATAAGAAGTTCCAGTTCCTCCACCATGCATAATAGGTCCTCCACTCATATCTCCTGTATAGGGAGGCGTGTAGGTTCCGTCACCACCTGTACCGGGAATAGGATCATGTATAGGAGGGTTGATGCTTGGAGGAGTAATAATGATCTCTGGGATTTCTATTACAGGAGGATCCGGCTCACCTCTGCTTGCCATTTTTTTAGAGTAATAATTCTGAAATTCTCCAATCATTTTCTGAGTAGAAGCAGAAGTATCATGTACCAGATAAAAATCTACCCAGCTTCTGTCTTCATTTAGTTTTCCATACCATAATGAAGTTACCTTTCCATCTTTCAGTATCGGATAGAAAATGTATTTCTTTTCTTCACCGAAGGTTTGTGAAGCCACATTGTAATCTATTTCTCCAAAATCATCAGCCAGCTTATCATAAAAATCAGGATGGTTCACCAGAAATTGGTAAATAATTTCACTGAAAGGCTGAGAGTAGCTTAGTGGTAGAAGGACTCCGCTTTTAGAAGAATGGGTTTTCTTATTCAGGATTTCTTGTGAGCGTTGATTTTCAAATCTTTCGAAAGCACCTATCTTTTCATTTTGTGTTCTTTGTTCGGAATTGACCATTTCATCTGTCCTACAGGCGTAGAAAAGCAAAATGAATCCTAATGCTGAAGCAAACAGCTTCAAGTTTTTTTTCATCATAGACATTTGATTTTATGTCTACAAATATAATTTTTTCAAGTATTCAAAAAGACAAAAAACGAAATTATATCACTACCATTCAACAAGTTACAATATATTAAATAAATTATAAAAAAAAGAAAAATATTTAAAGAAAAATAATTACAAAATCTAATCCATTAATTAAAAACACAAATATTTGTAAATACAAAATGCGGGGCTTATAACCCCGCATTTTACATCTGAAACCATAAATTATGGTTTTATCTGTGTATTAGATATTTTCAATAACGATAGCAGAAGCTCCACCACCTCCGTTACAGATTGCTGCTGCACCGTATTTTGCGTTATTTTGCTTCAATACGTTAATCAATGTAACGATGATTCTTGAACCTGAACTTCCCAGTGGGTGTCCTAATGCTACAGCTCCTCCGTTTACGTTTACTTTAGCAGCATCTAATCCTAAGATTTTGTTGTTAGCCAATCCTACTACTGAAAAAGCTTCGTTGAACTCGAAGAAATCAATATCAGAAACTTCTAATCCTGCTTTTTTAAGGGCGATAGGTAATGCTTTTGCCGGAGCAGTTGTAAAGTTTTCAGGCTCATGTGCTGCATCAGCGTAAGAAACGATTTTCGCAAGAGGCTTCAATCCAAGCTCTTCCATTTTTTCTTTGGAAACCAGGATCAATGCAGAAGCACCGTCATTCAAAGTAGATGCGTTAGCTGCTGTTACTGTTCCTTCTTCTTTCTTGAATACGGTAGGAAGGGTTGAAATTCTGTCGAAGTTTACTGCTTTATATTCTTCATCTTCAGCAAAAATTACAGGCTCTCCTTTTCTCTGAGGAATAGAAACCGGTACAATTTCTTCACTGAACTTCCCTTCGCTCCAAGCTTTTGCAGATCTTTTGTAAGATTCTACAGCGAAGTTATCCTGATCTTCTCTTGTGATATTATAGTCTACTGCACATTTTTCTGCACATACTCCCATATGTACTTTGTTGTATACGTCTGTAAGACCGTCAAGCACCATTCCATCAAGCATTTTGATATCGCCTAATTTTGTAGCTACTCTTGCATTGTAATAGTGAGGAACTAAAGACATATTTTCCATACCTCCGGCAACAATTACGTCTGCATCACCAGCTTTGATTGCCTGAGCAGCCATTGTTACAGCCTTCATTCCTGAAGCACAAACTTTATTAACTGTAGTAGAAGGTGTATTGATTGAAAGACCTGCTCCTAAAGCTACCTGACGAGCCGGCGCCTGGCCTTCTCCTGCCTGCAGAACATTCCCCATATAAATTTCCTGAACAGCATTAGGATCTAACCCAATTTTATCCAGTGCTCCTTTTACAGCAGTTGCTCCCAGTTTTGTAGCCGGAACTGTTGACAAGCTTCCCATAAAACTCCCCATAGGTGTTCTTACTGCGGAAACGATGAATACTTCTTTCATGTATATAATTTTTATTTTTAGCTAAACGGAACAAAGGTTCCGTTTTATAGGTTGAATTTATTTCACTTTTACATAAACCACATCAAACTGAGTTCCTTCAATTTTAGTATTAACTTTCAGAAGGTTATCCTGAGTTGCTAAGATTTTATTATTGAAGACATCTCCTATCTGTACGGGATTATTTTTATCGGATTTCTCCATAATGATTGCTTTGTAGTTGCAGTCATCCACAAAAACCAGTGTTGATTTGATATAGTCTTTTCCATTATTGAAATATTCAGTCTGAACATTATCTTTAATGGTCATATTCCATATTCCTTCCGGGTAATTGGGTCTTACAAATTTACCTTCTTTTATATTGGCACATTTAGGCGGATTATCCGTTTTTTTCTGATCTGCTGTCTGCGCGTTAGCCTGTGCGGCTGCCACCAGCAAAATTCCTGCGGAAAATACTTTTAAGAAGTTCATCTTTATAGTTGTGTTCGATTATTTACTTTTTTGCTTCCTCCTGCAAAAACCAAAAGGAAAGCTCCTAAAAATTCTACAGCCCAGCCCCATTTCAGCTTAACGATTCCGGCAAAAGTTTCCTGCCATGATTTGAATGGTAAAAAGCTAAAATATTGCAAAGACTGCATTTTCACAGCGAATAAGGTAAATGCAAATAAAAGAATAAGCAGAATACCAAAAAATCTTACGATTTTCACACTGTTATTGACAATTCCAAAAACTGCACATGCAGCAAATATCCAGCATGCAATAGCCAGATAATGATCAAGCTTCCAATAGTTCCAGTTCCCAATAACAGGCACATGTACTAAGGGTAAAAAACTGCCTGCTACTACTAACAGTAATCCTAATAACTGAATATTTTTCATATTTACTAAAGTGCCAAAATACAAAAAAAAACACACTTTTAAATAGTGTGTTTTAAAAATAGAGTTTCCTCACCCGAACGCTTGTTAGTCACAAAAAAGCTTTCATATTATTATTTATTATGTAAAGAAAATAGTTATTTGTTATCAAATTAAAAATTAACATTTTCGATCTCTATCCCGATCTGAAGTCCATATTTTTTCTTCAGCAAAGCATTGTTATTGAAAACAAGTGTAAAGTCTTTTCGGAAAGTAACATTCCGGTCCTAAAATTAAAAAATGCATTCTTTTTCAAGAATGCATTTTAATATCTTAATAATGTTAGTTTTAATTAATGTTTTACTGATGAAACATCTTCCGGGTTGTGTTTATGTTTAAACAATACGGCAAAGAATATAGCCAGCACCAGTGAATAAATGGCAAATGAAAGCCATATCTGCTGCCAGTCTTTTACCATTACCACAGATGAAAGAGTACCATCTGAATTAACCGCTGCATTGAAACTATTTTTCAGAATTTCCAGAAAAGTAGGGTTATCAGGTGTAGTTTCCAGATAAGTAGATAATTCTGAAGCGGTTTCAAATTTATGGGTAAAGAATTTATCAATAGCCCAACCTGCAATATAACTTCCAAAAACAGCTCCAAAACCGTTGGTCATCATCATAAATAACCCCTGAGCTGAAGAACGTATTTTTTTATCTGTAGTTGTTTCTACGAAAAGTGATCCTGAAATATTAAAGAAATCAAATGCCATTCCGTATACAATACATGAAAGGATGATTAGAGAAAGTCCGAATCCGTCCGGAACACCATATGCAAAGAACCCGAATCTTAAAACCCAAGCCAGCATAGACATCAGCATTACTTTTTTAATTCCAAATTTCTTCAGAAAGAAAGGAATCGCCAAAATAAACAAGGTTTCTGATACCTGAGAAATAGACATGATAATAGTAGATCTCTGTACTACGAATGAGTCTGCGTACTTAGGAAAATGTGCAAATTCACTTAAGAAAACATCTCCATATGCATTGGTAAGCTGAAGTGCAGCTCCTAAAAGCATTGAAAATAAAAAGAACAAAGCCATTTTATAGTTTCCAAAAAGTTTGAATGCATTCAATCCTAATTGTTCAGATAGCGGCGAATTTTTATCAATTAGCTTTTGTGGCGGACATTTTGGTAAGGTAAGGGCATAAATTCCTAAGAATATTGCTACAGCACCTCCAATATAAAACTGCCCTTCCGTCGCTTTGTTTCCACTAAGGTTAGTGATCCACATGGCAACAATAAAACCAATGGTACCCCATACACGAATAGGCGGAAAATCTTTTACTACATCCATATTGTTATTTTTCAGGATCGTATAAGAAATAGAGTTCGCCAGTGCAATGGTAGGCATATAAAAGCACATCGCCACAAGCATTACCGAAAAGAAAGAATTCGGATCTGCAGAATGAGGCAATATGAAAAGAATAACCCCATAAAGGATGTGTAATACTGAAAATATGCGTTCCGCATTGATCCAGCGGTCAGCGATAATTCCAGTAATGGTTGGCATAAAGATGGAAGCAATTCCCATGGTCCCGAACACAGCTCCAAACTGAGTTCCTTCCCAATGTTTTGTACCAAACCAGAAGTTTGCCATCGTAATCAGCCATGCTCCCCAAACAAAGAATTGGAGAAAACTGAGGATGGTCAGTCGTAATTTTAAATTCATAGTTTATATAAAAAGTATCTCTTTAGTCAATTGTCTTTTTCCTTCTCTTGATTTCTTCCTGGATTTCAAGAGCGGTATCATAGTCTTCTTCTTTAACGGCATCCTCCAGTAATTTCTGAAGTTCTTCCATAGAAAGAGATTTTAAGCTGTCTTCTGTCTGTACAGTTTCTGAGAAAGATTGGTCTTCTTTGGCCACATCTTCGAGTTCTAATAAGATCCCGGCTTCATTCAGAACCTGCTGTGTGGTAAATATAGGTGCATCAAATCTTACCGCCATTGCAACAGCATCGGAAGTTCTGGCATCAAGGATCAGTTCTTCGTCATTCACTTTATTTTTAAAGTTGATATTGGAGAAGAATACACCGTCTACGATCTGATAAATGATCACAGAGATCAGCTCATAGTTGGCAGAGACTATAAATTTTGTAAATAAATCATGAGTAAGAGGACGCGGTGGGTGAATATCTTTTTCCAATCCGAGAGAGATAGACTGGGCTTCGAAATTTCCTATAACAACAGGTAATTTTATATGTGTTTCTTCATGCTCCAGTAACAATGCGTAAGCCCCCGACTGGGTCTGGCTGTACGATATTCCGCGAATAATTAGCTGTTTATAATCCATAGCTACAAATATAGATTAATTTTTCATTGTGATTTTACTTTTTTACGCAAAAATAAAAGCCCGGAAAGCCGAGCTTTTATCTGTATTGTTGATGATTGTCAAACGTCAATAGTGAATTTTGCTTCGCAGGTGAATTATTTAATTAAAAATCGACGAGCAAAGCGAATTGACTATTCACAATTCACTTTCTTATCCTTTTATTGCTTTAATTTTCTCTGTTAATGCAGGAATAATCTGGAAAGCATCTCCTACTACCCCGTAATCAGCAGACTTGAAGAATGGTGCTTCAGGATCGCTATTGATTACTACGATAGTTTTTGAAGAGTTTACTCCGGCAAGGTGCTGAATTGCCCCTGAAATCCCTACAGCAATGTAAAGATTCGGAGAAATTGCTTTACCTGTTTGTCCTACGTGCTCTGTGTGAGGTCTCCATCCGATGTCAGAAACCGGTTTAGAACATGCTGTAGCTGCTCCTAAAACGTTTGCTAAATCTTCGATCATTCCCCAGTTTTCAGGTCCTTTCATTCCTCTACCGGCAGAAACAACAACTTCAGCTTCTTTAAGGTCTAATTTTCCTGAGCTCTGCTCGTGAGAAATCACTTTAGTATCTTCATTCGCTACTGATAGGTTTTTCACTTCTTCTGAACCTGATACTGCATTTTCTTTAACACCGAAAGCGTTTTGAGAAACCGTAACGATTACTCCGTTTCCTTCAGCTTTTGCATGCATAAAACCTTTTCCAGAGAATGCTCTTCTCTTTACCTGGAAAGGAGAAAGGCTTTCAGGAGCTTCCAAAGCATTGGTAATTAAAGAATAATTCTTCATTACAGCAAGCATCGGAGCAATTGAAGAAGCATCAGTAGTGTGAGGGAAAACGATGATATTTCCGTCTGCTACTTCACTTACAGCCTGTGCGAATGCTTTTGCTGAGAAGCTTTTAAGACCTTCGTCTTTGATATTGATAACGTTTGATGCTCCATATTTGTATAATAAATCTGAAGAATCTGTTGGGTTTACAGAGATTGCCGTAACGGTATCTCCGGCTTTATCAGCAACAGCTTTAGCGTAAGAAACTGCTTCAAAAGCTGCTTTTTTGTAAACTCCGTTTATATTTTCTGCGTATACGAATACTGCCATTGTTTATATTTTTTAGGTTGTAGGGTTTAGGTTATAGGGATTAGGTCTAAGAAGTATGTGTAAAAACTGCTGCCTATCACCTCTTACCTGTTATCTTTATTAGATTACTTTCGCTTCTTCGTGAAGTAATCTTACCAATTCATCCAGGTTGTCAGGAGAAACCATTTTCACAGCTGCTCTTGGCGGAACGCTGTCATAAGATACTCCCTGAACTTTTACTTCTGAAGAAGTAGGCTCTATTACTTGTAGAGGTTTTGTTCTTGCAGACATAATTCCTCTCATATTCGGGATGATAAGGTCTTTTTCATCTACCAATCCTTTCTGACCTGCAATGATAGCCGGTAATTTCACAGAAATAGTTTCTTTTCCTCCTTCAATTTCTCTTACTGCAGTAGCTTCGCTTCCGTTCACATCTAATCCTACTGAAGCGTTTATGAAAGGCTGGTTCAATAGCTGAGCCACCATTCCCGGAACAGAACCTCCGTTATAGTCGATGGATTCTTTTCCGCAAAGGATAAGGTCATATCCTCCGTTTTGAGCTACAGCTGCAATTTCTTTTGCTGTAGAATAGCTGTCTTTAGGATCAAGATTTACTCTTACAGCATCATTAGCACCAATAGCTAACGCTTTTCTGATTACAGGCTCTGTAGCAGCATCTCCTACGTTGATTACTGTTACTGTTGCTCCCTGAGATTCCTGAAGTTTAACCGCTTTTGTCAACGCAAATTCGTCTAACGGGTTGATTACCCACTGAATTCCGTTTTTGTCGAAAGCAGATTTATCTGCTGTAAAGTTAATTTTGGAAGTAGTATCCGGAACACTACTAATGCAAACTAATATTTTCATATGTTGTTCTTAATTTTTTATTGGTCATATGTAACCTTAAGGTTTCACGTGTACTATTTTATTTTTCCCTTTGATGCATAAAATCATGACAGTTTATGCAGAGATTTTGTTTGAATTAATTTTTGCTAATATAAATAAAAAATATATTATGCATGCATAATACTTATTAAATTATTATTCAATACATTAGATGTAGTTACTTGGCTGGTTTTGTTGCCCTAAACTCTATTTTACTTGGCAAAACCCTTGGATTCATCTTTAAAATATCCAATATGAGATTCCCCATATCTTCGGGCTGAATCTTCCAGCTGTCTTTTTCTGACGGAATGTTTCCGTTAAAATGAGTTGCCACTGAACCCGGCATGATAACCGTAGACTTGATATTATATTTCCTTAAATCGATCATTGCGGCCTGTGTAAAACCTACCACTCCGAATTTTGAGGCATTATATCCTGTTCCGTTTTCAAAGAAGTTGGCGCCTGCAAGACTTGAGATGGTAATATAGTAACCTTCTGTCTTTTTCAGTTCTTCTACAGATGCTTTTAAGGTATAAAAAACACCTGTAAGATTGGTTTCTATCATATCATTCCACTCTTCTGCAGTGAGTTCGTCTACTGGTTTAAAAATACCTAATCCTGCATTAGCAATGATATAATCAAGCCTTCCGAACTTTTCAACGGTATATTTTACTGCTTCCTGCTCGCTTTCCAGACTTCTTACGTCAGAAACAATTCCCAAAACATTTTCTGAATATTGTTTAAGTTCTTCTTCCGCCTTCATCACATCTTCTCTTTTTCTTCCTGAAAATGCTACTGAGATTCCATTTTCAAGTAAAATTTTCGCAATTCCGAAACCGATTCCTTTGGTTCCTCCTGTTATATAAGCTGTTTTATTCTCTGCCATTGATTCCCAAATTTTAATTCTCTAAAATAACAAAAACGCTCCAATTGGAGCGTTTTACTGATACTAAGATTTATCAGGAATTATTTTTTTATAAATTTCTCTGTGAAGTTTCTTCCCTCTGTTTCTACATTCAGTAAATAGGCTCCGGAAGATAAGTTTCTTACGTTCACCTGATCACCGTTTAATGTTACATCTACTCTTTTTCCTGACATATCATATACTTCAACATGTTTTATCTTACCAGGAGTTGTAATTTTTATCACTTCAGTAGCAGGGTTTGGATAAATGGATAGCTTTACATCATTTTTAACGACATCTCTTGTAGATAGCGCTGCTTCATTATTGATTTTGATATTATCGATATAGGCAGAACCTCCATAATTATCATGCACAAAATCCATTCTGTTAATATTATTGTTACTGAACGGCTGTCCTGTATAGATAAGAGTATCATTCAGGAAATATTGAATTCCTGTAGCCGTAGACAATATTTTTACTCTGTACCATGTATTGGCATTCCAGGTTTGGTTGGTATCTACTAAATTATTTGAACCGGCCGTTGCAATTAAAATTTTCCCGTCGTAGGAAAAATCAATATAAGTAACAATCCCTCCAGCACCAGTTGTACTTACTGTTCTGAACACAAAATCTGAACTTGATGAACTTTTTTGGGTAAGTCTTACATCAAATGACTGTGTAAAGCTATTATAGGTTAATGGTGTAGTAAAGGTATAGAAACCGCCCATTACAGGACTTTGCTGTGGTCCATAAGGCAGATCCGGTGTAATTTTTAAACTATTTGAACCCTGGCTTGCCATTTCAGCTGATACCAATTGGCTTGTCAAATATACTGGCGGTGTCGCTCCATTACTTGTACTAATCCAACCCTGTTGCCCATTAATATTTCCTGTTGTAAAGCCTTCACTGGCTTCAAAAGAGATGGTCTGCTGAGCAAAAGACGATATGGAAATTAACGAAATTGCGAAAATGTAAAGTTTCTTCATGATATTTTTTAGTTTTGAGCAAATATATGTATTTTAATCAAAATGACAAAATCAACGAATATTTTAAACCTTGTGATTAATTAACATAATATATTTTAACTTAAACAAATAAAGATATTAAACCTAAAGAAAAGCATCATTTCAAAAAAATCATCCATAGATACAGCCCAGGCTAGAAAGAACACTGGTTTTCAGAATTAATGAATAATTTATCTGATGATTACTTTTTCTGTGAAATTTCTACCTTCAGTTTTGATATTTACCATATATACACCTGCAGACAGCCCTTTTACATCCATTTTGCTATTGTTCTTTTCAGTTTTTATCAGCTTTCCTGACTCGTCATAGATTTCAATACTTTTTACTGTATTAAGAGAATTAATATGTATAAAATCAGTTGCAGGATTAGGGTAAACCGATATTTCTCTGGTGGTAACTTTAGAATCTTTAATCCCTAAAACCAATAGTTCACTATTCACTTTAATATTATCAATATAGGCTGATCCCAGCGCATTATTATGCACAAAACGCAGTTGGTCTATATTCACTGAACTTGCAGCATTCCCTGTGTAAATAAGGATATTATTAAGGTAATATCTGACATCTGTGGCAGTTCCTACTACTTTTACTCTATACCAGATATTAGGCAGCCAGGTTGAAGGTATGGAAATCAAATCCTGTATACCGGATACAGTATTCAGGATCTTAAGCAGTCCGGTTTTATCAAAATCCAATCTCACTACAAACTGATCATCAACACTATTTACTCCCTGAAAACCAAAATCAGAGCCATTGAGCTGCGACATATTGATATCAAATGATACAGAAAAATTGTTGTAAGCAAGAGGGGCCGGCAGGTTATAAAAGCCTCCGATAATAGGATCGGACTGGGTTCCGTAGGTTGTTTCTTTTACAATTTTGAGGGAACTGCTTCCGTCAGTAGCTTTATCTACGCTGATGGTCTGATGGGTTACATTTGCAGGAACTCCTCCTGTGGGAGTGCTGATCCATCCTGCCTGACCATGAATATTTCCAACGTTGAATCCTTCATTGAACTCAAAGGATACAGCCTGTTGTGCAAAAACACAAGCTGATAATAGCAAAAATGCAATTGAGTAGTATTTTTTCATGGTAAATCAAGTTTTGTATTAAAAATATAAACTTTCAATGAATAGTGAAATAACTTATTGCAAATAAAAATTAACGCTTTTATTTTCAGTGAATTTAATTTTCAAATCTATTAAAAACGTCTCTCTACAAAGATAAAAACAGCTCAATCCAAACAAAAAAATAAGGTATCTCTTTCCAGAAATACCTTACCTTATCTTATTTTCGTTGAATTACTTTGAATAATTTTCAAAGAACAACGGAATACTTTCAATTCCTTTATAGAAATTAAATAATCCATAATGTTCGTTTGGAGAGTGGATCGCATCAGAATCCAACCCAAAGCCCATCAATACGGACTTAGCTCCTAAAACCTGCTCAAACATCGCTGTAATTGGAATACTTCCTCCTCCTCTGTATGGAAGAACTTCTTTTCCGAATGCGGATTCCATTGCCTGTTTTGCAGCTGCAAATTCTTTGGTATTGGTTGGTAAAACATAAGGCATCCCTCCATGGTGAGGCGTTACTTTAATTTTTACCGTATCCGGAGCAATTTTTTCAAAATATTTCGTGAATTTTTCCGTGATTTCCTGAGGAGTCTGGTAAGGAACCAAACGCATTGAAATTTTAGCAAAAGCTTTGGAAGGAATTACGGTTTTTGCGCCTTCGCCTGTATAACCACCCCAGATTCCGTTGCAGTCTAAAGTAGGACGAATAGATGTTCTTTCTAAGGTTGTATATCCTTTTTCTCCTTCTATATTGCTTAATCCAATTGATTTTTTGAATTCTTCAGGATTGTCTTTCAATTTGTTCATATCTGCTCTGTCTGCATCTGAAACCATTTCTACGTTGTCATAGAACCCGTCAATTGTAATATGACCGTTTTCATCAATCAGATTAGCGATCATCCTTGAAAGAACGTGAATAGGGTTTGGAACCGCCCCACCGTAAAGACCTGAGTGCAAATCTCTGTTCGGGCCTTCCACTTCTACTTCTACATAGCTTAAACCTCTCAACCCTGTTGTAACCGTTGGCTGTTCGTTGCTGTAAATATGAGTATCGGAAATTAAGATACAATCGCAAGCCAATTTCTCTTTATTTTCGTTCACCCAGTCTCCTAAGCTTACAGAACCTACTTCCTCTTCTCCTTCTAAGATAAATTTAACGTTGCAAGGAAGAGCGTTGGTTTTCATCATAGCTTCAAAAGCTTTCAGATGCATGAAGAACTGTCCTTTGTCATCCGCAGAACCTCTTGCAAAAATAGCTCCTTCAGGGTGTAGTTCTGTTTTTTCAATATAAGGTTCAAAAGGTGGTTTTGTCCATAATTCCAATGGATCTGCCGGCTGAACATCATAATGCCCATACACTAATACTGTAGGTAAACTTTTATCTAAAATTTTTTCTCCGAAAACAATTGGATAACCTTTAGTCTGGCAAACTTCAACATTATCAGCTCCTGCATTTTTAAGGTGCGCCGCCACTACATCTGCACATTTCAAAACGTCATCTTTATACGCCGGATCTGCAGAAATAGAAGGAATTCTCAATAACTCAAATAATTCATCCACGAAACGCTGTTTGTTTTCGTTAATGTAATTTAATGTCTCTTGCATTGTAAAAATTTATTTTGTTAAAATTAAAAAAAATGCCCGGCAGGAACAAACAAAAAGGCAGGATTTTCCCAACCTTATGCTAATGAGCCCTATAGCTGTCTTTTTCAATAAAAAATGCCCTGCGAAAACAGGGCACTTGTATATTTTGTACTTCTAATTAGTGTTCAGCTTTTGGAGCCTTTTCAGCTTCAGCAGGTTTTGCAGCAGCAGTACTGTCTGTTTTAGGAGCTACAGTTTCAGGCTTTGCAGCTTCTTCTTTGTGCTCTTCAGCAGTTGCAGCAGCCTCATGACCATGCCCGTGAGCTTCTCCTCCCTGAGGGTCATCAGAATATCTTTCTACTCCTTCTTCAAGTTTCAAAGTAGCTTTACTTCCTCCCTGCGGAACTTTTTTACAGCTTACCGCTACCGTTGCAATCGCTAAACATATAACTAATTTTTTCATATGTAAAATTATTTTTTTAAAGGTAATATGAAATCATGCTATTTTCTATCTATTCTTACTCTCCAACAGCAAGTGATTACATACTTAAATTTTTAATTGCCCAAAAGTAAGAAATCCTGCTTTTTTCGGCAACATTTTTATACTGATTTTAATATTATTTTCCCTTTTTTGGATTGTGTAAAAATAAGGTAATGATCTCCCCCATCTTTCAAACCATACTTTTTCTTGATTTCTTCAGGTTTTAATGGGTAGTTTTTTGAAATAATATTAAACTGTTGTTTTTTCTTAATATTTTTAGAGTCAACCGGTTCCATTTCCAAAATTCTCCCCGGAAAGTCTTCCTTCTTTTCACTAGAGGTATAAAAATGACTGTTAGGATGAAGTTTTTTCAATCCGAATTTTTGTGAAATCAAATTAAAAATTCCCGCTTTCAAAATAGAGTTATTGGGGATGTAAACGTATTTTTCAGGCTCAGAATATTCCGATTCTGCCCTTTCCTCTTCTCCAAATTTGAAGGTAAAGCCAGATTCTCCACTCTCAAGGTTCACACAGCTGCAGATAATCTCATCTGTATTTTTGTTGGATAAAAAAATCACCACTTCTTTTACATCATTTTTCACAGCAATAATCTCTATCCTTGAAATACCCGACAAAACAGATACAAGATATTTAAGATCTATAAGCGGCGAGAGCTTAATGACTACCTGATCGGAAATAGATTTCAATTTTCCCTGAATTTCGAGAATATCAGGAGACAGGTCTTCTAAAAGAAAAACTTTATTTTTTTGCTGATCCCTCCTGGCCGGATCAAGATAAATGACATCAAAATGTTCCTGATTCTCGTTCAGGAAATTTTCAAGCTTTTGGTTGATAAATTTTGCCTCACGGCCTAGTATATTCCAGTTATTTTCAACAATATTTAAAAGCTCAGTATTTTGTTCTACTAAAGTAATATCATCAAAATTTTGGGAGAGATAATAAGCATCGATACCAAAACCGCTTGTAAGGTCAATAAATGTGCTCCCTTTCAAGATTTTCGATTTATAAAGAGCTGTTTTTTCTGATGATGCCTGCTCCAGATTAAGCTGTGGTGGAAAGATAATTCCTTCTTTTAAGAGAAAAGGAAATTTTCTTTCAGCAACCTGTTTTCCTTTGATCTGCTGTACAATTTCCTGCATAGAAACTTCCGGAAAGGGAGATTTTTTTAGCAGCAATGCATGTAAATCCGTATTCAGATTTGCATTGATGTAATTTTGAATGTCTTTGTTTAATAGTTTACTTCCCACAGATTGCGCCACTTTTTACATGCATTTGGTTAAAATGCTTCGACTCCGCTCAGCATGACAGCGATAATACTAAGTTAATTTATGATTAAAAAATTAAGAAGTATATTTAACAGTGTCATACGGAGCGGAGCCGAAATATCTCAGTTTATTTTAAGATGTCTTATTCAAACATTTCAGCCCAACGAACGGCTTTTATTTCTTTTTCGTTGTAAAGATCTCCAATAGACTTTTTAACGTCTAATTTAGGGTATAAATTCACTCCAATCAGCTTTATTTTCCCTTCTTCAATCCATTGTTGTTCTTCAACCGCATGATCATAGATCTTTTTCTGAATAACGCCTTGTTTTAACAATTCAAGGTAACCTCCTGCTTCTTCAATTTCAACAAATAATGCCCAGGATTTTTCTGCAAACTGCTTTGTAATATCTTCAATATAATAACTTCCGTTCGCTGCATCTTCAAATACATTGATGATACTTTCGTAAGCCAGCACGATCTGTTGTTTGAAAGAAATTTCTTCCGAATTATCCGTACTTCTGTTTACAAGATAATTATTGGTAAAAACAGCGTCTGCCCCTCCGATCATTGCAGAAGCAAGTTCTAGGGTAGAACGGATCAGGTTGTTTTCATTATCAGAAACGGCCTTATTTCTCAGTGAAGTCTCTGCAAAGATGTATGGAACTTCATCCATCCCATATTCTTTAGAAAGCTGGTTGAAAATGATTTTAAAGGCTCTCAGTTTTGCCATTTCAAAGAAATAGTTTCCTCCTACGGCTATTCTGAAGATCAGTTTGTTCAAAATTTCAGCACCATACGCTTCTACCAGTTCTTTAGTTTTTGCCAGGGCAATACCAAGCTGTTGATAAATAGCTGCTCCGGCATTCTGATGCAGTGAAATGTCAACACAGATATTCCTTTTAAAGTCTTTTGCCAGTAATTCTTTAGCCAGCTGATCATCTATATTTCCCTCTTTTTCATTAAAAATGTCAATCAATGAAAAATACTGATCTTCTTCTTTGGGACTAATATGCCCTGCCAATTCTTTGTTGTTGACAAAAAGAGTTTTCTGATCAAGATTTTCTACATTATGATCAAGGATAAATGCAAATACTTCTTCTTCTAAACTTTCATGATATTGTGCTACCAAATGGGTACTTTCTTCAACTCTAGGCAGATTTACCAAAGGCTTCTTAACTTCCGTGTAAAACGGCTTCACCTCTATTCCTTCCAAATTCTGCTTTTCTAAAATAGGGTAAATATCCTCTGTTTTAAGTTGTTTTTTGACTAAATTTTCCCAGTTTGAAAATATATCTGTATTTGACATTAGTTTTTTTATTTATGAATGGTCAATGATGAATTCTGCTTCACAAGTGAATTTTTAAAACCTAAAAATTCCTTTCATCATTAACGTAATTCTATTCAACTTTTATTACTTTTTAGCAACTTTTGTGCTGTCTACCACCAGAATGAAGATCTCTTCATTCGGTTTTTTCATGAAATAATTTTCTCTTGCGTATTTTTCTTTCTCTGATTTGTTGTTCATCAGTTTTTTATAAAAAGCATCATTCTTTTCGTATTCTTTTTTATAGAAGTCAAGCTGCTCTTCATATTTCCTGATCTCACCATTGAGTTCATTAATTACAAGAAATGAGGTTTTATCGAAAAAAATCATCCATACCAAAAACAGACAGATCGTAATGGTATACTTATTCAAAACATATTTCTGTATAAGTTTGAATGTTTCAGATTTCGGCTGAATGTCTTTGATAAGGTTATTTTCTTCCATTTTTTTAATGTTTTTTCAACGAGTTTTTAATAACGGTAGTTAAAAAATCAATCGCTACGGAATTCTGCTTCATATTAGGGATAATAAGATCAGCATCGTTTTTAGACGGCTCTATGAATTCCTGGTGCATTGGTTTCAATGTGGTCTGATAACGGTGTAAAACTTCGCTCAGATCTCTTCCCCTTTCCTGGGTATCTCTCCTGATCCTCCTGATCAGCCTTTCGTCAGAATCTGCATGAACGAATACCTTCAAATCAAATTCTTTCAGTAATTCTTTGTTGGTAAGAACCAAAATTCCTTCTACTACCAATACGTTTTTAGGTTCTACAGTGACATGATCTCCTGTTCTGGAATGAGTGACAAAGCTGTAAATGGGCTGTTCAATTGGCTCATTATTTTTTAAAGCTTTTACATGTTTTATCAGTAGGTCAAAGTCTATTGATTTCGGATGGTCATAATTAAGAGCTTCTCTTTCTGTCAATGTAAGACCTTGGTTGTCGTGATAATAATTATCCTGAGAAAGGATATTCATTCCCTCAATATCAAGCTGCTGAAGTATCTTGTCAACAACTGTAGTTTTGCCGGATCCTGTACCACCGGCAATTCCTATTACAAGCATTATTTTTTTGTTTCTTTATAGTTGGTACAAATATACTATTTTAGATAAAATATGACAATGTAAGAGTATTGAGAAATTAAAAGATTAAAACATTTAAAGGTTAAAAGATTTCGCTGAAGGCTGCTACTCTTTGTCATTTATTGTTATTCTTCAACTTTCACCTTCTGATTCAATAAAAAAACCGGCAATAAACTTGCCGGTTTTTATTTTATACGATTTCGCTTGTTAATTCACGCGAAATTAATTTTTCATGCATAGGCTTTAAAACATCCATTGAGCCTGTTTTCACGGTACATTTGCCCTTGTAGTGAACAAGAATCGTACATTGTTCAGCCTGTTCAAGTGTATGTTTGCATATTTCGATCAGACAGTCTATTACATAATCAAATGTATGAATATCATCGTTATGCAGTACCAGTTTATAAACTTCATCCGTATCATCCAGAACAAGGACTTCTTCCTCATACTGCCGTTTTGGGTCTTCGTAATCTTTTATACTGTTATAAAAATTCATTCTAACTGTTTTAAACTTCTCCAATTTTATCTGCCAAATGATCTATAGCATTAGGTTCTTCATAGACCAATTCCACAAGTTCCACACTTTTATTATTCATTTTCAGAATTTTAAAGTGATAGTCCTCAAGATCAAATTCCTGGTTTTCTTCAGGGATGTCTTCCAACTCATAAAGAATGAATCCGGCTAATGAATTGTACTCACTTTCTTCAGAAAGAGGTAGTTTTTTAGGCAAAAATTCATTGATTTCATCCAAAGGCTGTGTAGCCTGTACCCAATACGTATTATCCGATATTTTATCAACTATTTTTTCTTCATCATCTTCTTCATCCTGAATTTCTCCTACCAGTTCTTCCAGAATATCTTCTAATGTAATAATTCCTTCAGTTCCACCAAACTCGTCGATAACAATAGCGATATGCTGTTTTTTAAGCTGGAATGTTTTCAGTAAGTCTGAAACTTTTTTACTTTCCACAACGAAAAAGGCATCACGCATTAAATCTTTAAGATCTTCATGATCCAGATTTCCTTTTCTTTTTACAAATTCTCTGATAATTTCTTTTGTATAGAAAATCCCGATAACATTATCAATGGAATCAATATATACCGGAATACGGGAATACCCGCTGTCCATAATCTTATTGATGATATCCGTAACATCTTCTTCAAAATCTATGGAAGTAATATTCTGCCTTGGAACCATGATCTGTTTAGCAGAATGATCTGTAAAATCAAATGCATTTTTGATGATCTCGTAGTTTTCTTCTTCAATCTCCCCGCTGTCAGCACTTTGTTTTACCAAAAGCTGAAGTTCTTCTGTAGAGTGAATTTCCTGTTCGGAAGCCGGGTGAATTTTAACCAATCTCAGGAAACCATTTGACATTGAGTTCATCAACCAGATAAACGGTTTAAAAATCGTGTAGAAAACTCTTAGCGGAACGGCAGTTGCCATTGTAGTCGCTTCAGATTTTCTGATCGCAATTGATTTTGGGATAAGCTCACCGAATACAATGTGCATGATTGTAATCAACACAAAACTGGTCACTACTGAAATTGTAGTAATTGTTGTCTGAGTAAGATCAACATTCAAAGAGGTGAAAATGTTTTCAACAATATGATGCAGGGCACTTTCTCCTACCCAACCAAGGGCTAGGGATGCCAATGTAATTCCTAATTGTGTAGCGGAAAGATACTCATCAAGATGCTTGATGATATGTTCTGCCTGTTTAGCCATAGAATTGCCTTCTGCGGCTTTTAACTGAATTTGTGAATAACGAACTTTAACAATTGAAAATTCTGCGGCTACGAAGAAGCCATTTAGTAAAACAAGAAATAAGGCCAGCAAAAGCCTGACTATGTCCGAGTCCATTTAGAGGTTGTATAAATTTTATTAAGTACAAAGATATGTAAAATAAAAATAACCTGAATCCGAGATTGATTATTTTGATGAAGGATTTTTTTGAAAGAAAATATGACACGATAAAACACCGTTCTTTTTCAATAAAAAAAATAATTGAGGTATCCTTTCATTTCTCTGTAAAAAGAAGATTTTTGGACAGCAAACAGCAGTTTTAGCATCATGTAAATAAAAAAGCACCGAAATAATCGGTGCTTTAGTTGTATCTTAAAATAATTCTTTATGAATTTTTCAAAGCTTCTGCTCCGGAAACAATTTCCAAGATTTCGTTGGTAATTGCAGCCTGTCTTGCTTTGTTGTAGAAGATCTTCAGATCATTTCTCAACGCTTCTGCATTGTCTGTAGCTTTGTGCATTGCAGTCATTCTTGCTCCATGCTCAGATGCTACTGAATCCAGGATTGATTTGAAAACCTGAGTTTTGATCGATTTTGGAATCAAATTATCCAGGATCTCAGCTCTGTTAGGTTCAAAGATATAATCTGTTTCAACCTGCGGTTCAGTGTTTTCAGGCATTGAAATCGGAAGAAGTTTTTCTGTAATCACTTCCTGAGTTGCTGCATTCACGAATTTGTTATAAATAACATATACTTCGTCAAATTTTCCTTCTCTGAAGCTGGTCATTACTCCTTCGGTAATATTAGCTACCATATCAAAGTTCAGGTTGTCATAAACAGAACTTCCATTAGCATATACCGTACGGTTTTTTCTTACAGCATCATATACTTTTTTACCTACCGGCAGAACTTCAATCTCATATTGAGAGTTGTTCTGGAACTGAAGGTTAAGCTCTTTTACGATAGAAGAGTTAAAAGCTCCTGCTAGACCTCTGTTTGAAGTAACAGCGATAAATAGTATTCTTTTAACCTCTCTTTTCTGAGCATATACAGAAATCTGATCAGGATCTGAGCTAGAATTTACATTCTGGATAAGCTCCTGTAATTTTTCAGAATAAGGTCTTAACATTACAATTGCATCCTGTGCTTTTTTAAGTTTCGCTGCGGAAACCATTTTCATAGCACGTGTAATCTGCATCGTAGATGAAATTGACGTAATTCTGCCTCGTATTTCTTTTAAGTTTGCCATTAATTTGGGTTCAAAGTTTAAGGTCTAAAGTTTAAGGCTTAAAACTTTATATTTTAAACCTTAAACATTGAATTTTTTAGTTGTATTTAGAAGCTAAATCGTTAGCTGCCTGCTTAAGAACTGCTGTAATATCGTTATCGATTTTACCTGCTTTAATAGCAGCCATCGTATCAGGGTGTTTAGATCTCAGGAATGCAATATACTCAACCTGGAATTCTTTCACTTTTCTGATAGGAACATTTCTTAGCAAGTTCTCAGTTCCAGCGTAGATCATTGCAACCTGGCTGTCTACAGGAAGTGGAGAGTTTACCGGCTGCTTAAGCAGCTCTACGTTTCTTTCTCCTTTAGAGATTACTGCTAAAGTAGAAGCATCAAGGTCAGAACCGAATTTAGCAAACGCTTCTAGTTCTTTATATTGAGCCTGGTCTAATTTCAAAGTACCAGATACTTTTTTCATTGATTTGATCTGAGCGTTACCTCCTACCCTTGATACAGAGATACCTACGTTGATCGCAGGACGAACCCCTGAGTTGAATAGATCAGACTCCAAGAAGATCTGTCCGTCTGTAATAGAGATTACATTGGTAGGGATGTACGCAGAAACGTCACCAGCCTGAGTTTCAATAATTGGAAGTGCCGTTAATGAACCACCACCTTTTACAATTGGCTTAAGAGACTCTGGCAAATCGTTCATTTGCTTAGCAATGTTATCATCAGCGATTACTTTTGCTGCTCTTTCCAATAGTCTTGAGTGAAGGTAGAAAACGTCTCCAGGATAAGCTTCACGGCCCGGTGGTCTTCTCAATAGTAGAGAAAGCTCACGGTAAGCAACAGCTTGTTTAGATAAATCATCATAAACGATCAAAGCTGGTCTACCAGTATCTCTGAAGAATTCACCAATAGCAGCACCTGCCATCGCAGAATATACCTGCATTGGAACTGGATCTGATGCGTTAGCCGCAACAATTACAGTATAAGCTAAAGCTCCTTTATCAGCAAGAGTTTTAACGATTTGTGCTACAGTAGAAGCTTTCTGACCGATAGCAACATATATACAATATACTGGCTGCCCAGCATCAAAGAATTCTTTTTGATTGATGATCGTATCGATTGCAACAGTAGTTTTACCTGTCTGTCTGTCACCGATGATAAGCTCTCTCTGTCCTCTTCCTACAGGGATCATAGAGTCAATTGCAACGATACCTGACTGTAAAGGCTCAGTTACCGGCTGTCTGAAGATAACTCCAGGAGCTTTTCTTTCCAATGGCATTTCGTATAAATCCCCAGTAATAGGACCTTTACCATCGATAGGGTTACCAAGAGTATCTACTACTCTTCCTAACATACCTTCTCCTACTTTGATAGAAGAGATTCTGTTTGTTCTTCTTACTGTATCACCTTCTTTTACTAATTTACTTTCACCAAGTAGAGCAACACCCACGTTGTCTTCTTCAAGGTTAAGTACAATACCTTCTACATCACTAGAAAATTTCACCAACTCTCCGTATTGTACGTTTTCTAACCCGTATACACGAGCAATACCATCACCGATGGTTAAAACTGTACCTACTTCCTCAACGTTTGATTGAGTATCGAAGTTGGCCAATTGCTGTTTTAAGATCGCAGATACTTCTGCCGGATTTATTTCTGCCATTGTATGGTTGTTTTTCTTAATTTAATTGGAAATCTTTTTTAACTTGGTTCAATTTTGTCTTCACAGACGCATCTACCTGCTGGTCACCTACTCTTAGAACATATCCTCCAAGAATTTCAGGTTTTACATTTACTTTCAGATCAAAGTTTGAATCAGCGTTTACAAGAGTGGTAGATCTTAAAATCTGATCAAGGTTCTCTTTTGAAAGCGGAGTTGCTGTAGTAAGTGTAACTCTCTGTACACCGCTAAGGTCTTCTACTTTATTGATGAATTCCTGAGCGATATTTTTCAGTTGGTTTTCACGTCCGTGTTTAATCACCAATCTGATCAAATTCTGAGAAGAAACAGATAAACCTTTGAAAATTTCGTTTGCTACTTCTATTTTCTTTTTAGAATCAATGTAAGGAGTAAAGAAAAACTTGTTTAAATCTTTAGATTCAGACATTACCTTTACTACATCTTTCATTTCAGAAAATACAGTAGCCGTTTGACCTGACTCATTTGTGAAATCAAGTAAACCTTGTGCGTATCTTTTAGCTACTTTAGATGTAAGCATTCTTAGTTAAGGTTTGATTTGTTTAAATAATTTTGAACTAATTCGTTTTGAGCTTCGCTGTTGTCTAATTTTTGTTTCAAGATAGACTCAGCAATGTTCACAGATAAAGTACCAATTTGAGTTTTGATATCTGCCATAGCAGCATTTTTCTCAGCATTGATAGTCTGTTTAGCAGCTTCGATCATTCTGTCTCCTTCCGTTTTAGCAACATCTTTAGCTTCCCCTACGATTCTGTCTTTAATTTCTCTAGCTTCTTTAAGGATAGCATCTCTTTCTATTTTAGCTTCACGAATGATTCTTTCGTTATCCTCTTTTAAAGTTTCCATTTCTTTTCTAGCTAATTTAGCTTGATTAAGAGCGTCAACAATAGATGTTTCTCTGTCATTGATAGACTTTAAAATAGGTTTCCAAGCGAATTTACCTAACAAAAATAATAATGCTAGAAAAATAACAGACTGGATAATAAATAATCCTGACGAAAACTGATGAATTAATTCCATTATATAAATGTATAAATAATTATTACTTTTTTTTTAAAGAACCATTATCTGTAACCAACCGTCACAGATAATGGTCTGATTTTAATTAGTTTACTGCGAATAGAGCAGCAAACGCAACACCTTCTACAAGTGCAGCTGCAATAAGCATAGCTGTTTGGATTTTTCCAGATTGCTCAGGTTGTCTAGCGATAGCTTCAAGAGCAGCAGCTCCGATTTTACCAAGACCGATACCTACACCTAGTACTACGATACCAGCACCTACAATTTTAGGGATTTCCATAATATATAATTTTAAAAAATTTGTTTTACTTTAATTTATAATTTCAATTAGTGAGCTGCATGATGTTCGTGCTCGTGCTCTTCTACTGCCATTCCGATAAACAAAGCTGATAACATTGTAAAGATATAAGCCTGTAGGAACGCTACCAATACTTCAAGTAAATAAATTACCAATGTAAGGAACGGGAATGCAACACCTGCGATAAAATTCTTAAATACATAGATCAATCCGATCAAACTCATTACTACGATGTGACCTGCCGTCATGTTAGCAAAAAGTCGGATCATCAAAGCGAATGGTTTAGTGATTGTTCCTAGTAATTCGATAGGAAGCATAATCAGCTTCATTGGAACTGGTACTCCCGGCATCCAGAAGATGTGTTTCCAATAATCTTTGTTAGCTGAGAATGTTGTAATCAGATAAGTAAGGATTGCAAGGAAGAATGTCATTGTAATATTACCTGTAACATTAATCCCGAAAGGCATTAATCCTAAAACGTTAAGGAAAAGAATAAAGAAGAATACTGTTAATAAATAACCCATAAATCTCTTATACTTATGTCCGATGTTTGGAATAGCAACCTCGTCTCTTACGAAAATGATTAACGGCTCTAAAAATCTTGCAGCACCTGTAGGAACCACTGATTTTTTATAAGACTTAGCCATACCACCGAACAATACTAACATAAAGATCGATACTAATAAAATGATCAGTACACTTTTTGTAATAGAAAGATCTAATGGCTTTTCGTTAGTTGGGTGACCGTGATCATCTAGAGTTATAGTTCCTGCCGCATCTGTCTTATAGATTTTTTCATGATGCAATACATAAAAAGAACCATCTACTTCAGTAGGCTCTCCGTGCATGAACCCTTCTTTGTTACTCATGAAAGAGTGAAAACCGTTGTCATATACAATAACAGGAAGAGGGAAACCGATGTGGTGACCATCTTTATCAACCATCAATGTGAAATCATGTGCATCCAACAAGTGATGATCGATGAACTCTTTGTTTTCTTTGCTCACTTTGTCTTTCTCTGAAAGCTCTTGAGCAGGAGCTGCCCCAGCAGTAGCCTCACCGTGCTGTGCAGACACTAAGTTTAATACAAAAATACTGTAGAATAAAACTGCGAATTTCTTAAACATTGATAGGTTTTTTTCGTTGTGCAAAAATATGATATTTTTTCTAGTTTCAATAAATTATTTTACTGTTTTTTATCATGATTAATCAGCTTGATCGCATAGTATGTAAGCAGGGCTGTCAGGACAAAATATGGTATAATAAAATGGAATTTATAGCCTGGAATCACTTCAAAGTTCAGTTTTTTTCTGATTAAGTACATCAAACCGAATTTTAAAAGAATCAAACCAATGACAGACAATCCTAAAAATTCCGGCGCTACTCTATTGATTAGGATAATAAGAGTAATCATCATCATAAACATAACGCTTAGAAAAAGATAAAATTTAATGATCACAATTTCATCCAGGTGAAAAACAAATTTCCAAAGGGAAAAATGCACCAGGAAAGTCAGAAAGAATAAAATGACAACAAGAATATTGGGATTGATTTTCATTCTAAATTTTAATTGACCGCAAAAATAGACTTTTTCTATCGTATTATGATAAGATTTGATATATATCATTTTTTCTTATCTATATAATATTACGTCCCGGACACTTTAGATATGCTAAAAATTCCTTATTTTTGCAAACCTATAATTTACAATAAATATGTTTAATAGTTTACAGGATAAATTAGACAAGGCATTACATAATATTTCCGGTAGAGGAAAAATTACCGAAATCAATGTAGCGGAAACCGTAAAGGAGATCCGTAGAGCATTGGTAGATGCCGACGTTAACTATAAAGTTGCAAAAGATCTTACTAAAAGAGTTCAGGATAAAGCATTAGGAGAGAACGTTCTTACTTCCCTTACGCCGGGACAGCTGATGACGAAAATCGTTCATGATGAATTGGTAGACCTTATGGGAGGTTCTCAGGAGGGAATCAATCTTTCAGGAAAGCCTTCTGTAATCCTTATTGCAGGTCTTCAGGGTTCTGGTAAGACTACATTCTCAGGAAAACTTGCTAATTATTTACAAACAAAAAGAAATAAAAAACCTTTATTGGTAGCATGTGACGTTTACCGTCCTGCTGCAATTGACCAGCTAAAAGTTTTAGGTGGACAAATCGGGGTTCCTGTTTTCACAGAGGAGGGTTCTACGAATCCTTCTACAATTGCTGAAAACGCAATTAATTTTGCAAAATCAAACGGTCATGATGTTGTGATCGTGGATACAGCAGGTCGTTTGGCTATTGATGAGCAGATGATGAACGAGATTAAGTCTGTTCATTACTTCATTAAACCAAATGAAACACTATTCGTTGTTGACTCAATGACAGGTCAGGATGCTGTGAATACGGCAAAAGCATTCAACGATGCTTTGAATTTTGACGGGGTTGTTTTAACTAAATTAGATGGTGATACCCGTGGTGGAGCTGCTCTAACGATTCGTTCTGTTGTTGAAAAACCAATCAAGTTCATCTCTACAGGAGAAAAAATGGAAGCTTTAGACCTTTTCTACCCGGAAAGGATGGCAGACAGAATCCTGGGAATGGGAGACGTTGTTTCCTTAGTAGAAAGAGCTCAGGAGCAGTTTGATGAAGAAGAAGCTAAAAAACTTCACAAAAAAATCGCTAAAAACGAATTCGGTTTTGATGATTTCCTAAAGCAGATCAACCAGATCAAGAAGATGGGTAATATGAAGGACTTAATGGGAATGATTCCGGGTGTTGGAAAAGCGATCAAAGATGTAGAGATCAGTGATGATGCATTTAAACACATTGAAGCGATTATCTACTCTATGACTCCTGAAGAAAGAAGAAGACCTTCTATCATCAATACTCAGAGAAAAGGAAGAATTGCTAAAGGTGCGGGAAGAAAAATCGAAGATGTAAATCAACTGATGAAACAATTCGAGCAAATGGGTAAAATGATGAAGATGATGCAGGGCCCTCAAGGAAAGCAGATGATGCAGATGATGAGCAAAATGCCAAATATGCCTGGAATGGGCGGAATGTTTGGAAAATAAAAAGACAAAATCATTCATAAAAAAACTCTCAGAAATTCTGAGAGTTTTTTATTTTATCTGAATAGCAGGTTTATTTAAACTTATACCCTAATCCCAGCTGGAAAAAATTCATTTTTAATGTTTCACCATCCACAGGGTTTTTGATCATATTGGTAAGACCAAAACTGTAACGGGCATCTACAAATAATCCTTTGTACACTTTGTAATCTGCTCCGAAGAACAATCCAAAATCTGTAGATTTTAAAGAATCATCCAGAAATCTCTCCACATACTTCTCTCCTTCTCTCATTGCTGAAGGATTCAGCATACCTGCATTCGGGCCGCTTGCTTCAAATTTCACTTTATTATTAGTCTTAAAGCTTACATAAGGACCTGCGTAAATTCCTAATTCCGGTGTTGCATAATATCTTGCAGATACAGGAATTACAATTCTGTTAAGGTTCATCTTTTCAGTTATAGTAACTCCAACGGGTGTTGCAACAGCTGCTTTTCCTCCAAGGTTGGCATATTCTACTTCTCCCTGAATAGCAAATTTATTATTGAATTTATGCTCAACCAAACCTCCTACATAAAACCCTGACTTGGATTTCAAGCCTCCTTCAAATCCGCCAAATTGAAAATCATCCTCACTGGAATTCAATTTTGATAAAGCATAACCCGCTTTTACACCGAATGTAGTCTGCGCATTTAAACCTGCAAATAAAGCGATTGCAGACGCTAATAAGATTTTTTTCATGATTATTAAATAGTTTTATTAAAGAAGTCCTAAGATAACAATCTCAGGACTAACACATATATTTTATTTATTATTTTGCAAATACATATTTAACTCCAAAAGTCACGGAAGTTAAACTGATGCCAAATTTGTAATCATCAGTTCTGTTTGCCCCGTCAATATCTCTTTTGTAAGTATTGTATCCGAATTCCCCAATTGTAGCTTCAATTGACCAGTTTTTAGTCACGAAATAATCCAGCCCCGGCTTAATATTCACTCCAACATTGGTATAGTTATTTTTTTGTATAAACGGAGCGGAAAGTATAGGATCTCCGCCATTACCTTTACTGTTAAAATCCACTTGTTCCTGCCCAAATTCCAATGGAACCTGTAATTGGCCGAAGATGTATAATTTATCGGATAAAGTCCAGTATTTTCTTACAAATGGAGCTACTACAAATGCATTATCTGTATTTTTGATTTCAACTGCATTACTGAATTCGCTTGCATTTACTTTGTATTTGGTAACAGCACTTTTGTATCCTACTCCTAGTCCTACCGCCAGGTTTGTACCAACAAAATATCCTGCTGTAGGAAGAATCCTGATTACATTATCCTTTCTGTTTCCACCAAATTCATTGGTTTCCTTGTGATAGAAACCTACCTGTCCTGAAAGGTAAGAAGTTCCTTTAGCGATCTGTGCGTTTGATAAACCGAAAAGCGCCACAGCGCCCATCAATACGATTTTTTTCATGATTATTATATTAGTTTTTATAGAAAAAAAAGCCCTAAGAGTTTCTCAGGGCTTTCTTGCTATATGCTTTGTTTATTATTTTGCAAATACATATTTAACTCCGAAAGTTACAGAAGATAAATTCAATCCGAAGTTATAGTTGTTTGTAGCATCACCATCTTTTGGTTTGTAGTTGTTGTAACCAAACTCACCGATAGTAGCTTCGATAGACCAGTTTTTGTTTAAGAAATAATCTAAACCTGGCTTAACAGTAACACCAATTTTAGTGTATTTAGCTTCAGTAGAAGTAGAGTTAGAAACAACTGTATTTCCGTTAGTAGCTACAGAACTAGTTTCAGTTTCAGTTTTTCCAAACTGCATTGGCACTGCTAATTGTCCGAAGAAATATAACTTGTCAGATAAAGTCCAGTATTTTCTTACGAATGGAGCAACAACAAAAGCAGGAGTTTTAACAACGCTCTCGTTTACAACTGTAGTGTTTCCTATAATTGTAGTAGTAGATACAGTATTCTTTTCAGTTTGGTAACCAACTCCTAATCCGATTGCTAAGTTAGTGTTAACGAAATATCCAACTGTAGGTAATACGTTGAAGTTTTCTTTTTTATCGTTACCGTTGTTAGATTCTACTTGAGAATAACCAACAGATCCTGATAAATATGTAGTTCCTTTAGCAATCTGAGCGTTTGATAAACCAAAAAGTGCAACAGCACCCGCTAATAATATTTTTTTCATTTTAAAAAATTTTAATACTTTCTGAGGGCAAATTTACAGTGGTCCCCACTAATATTAAAATTTGTTAATGTGATTAATATCATTATCAAAACCTAGCATTTTGTAAAAATAAATCCTACTTATGAGAAGATATTGTGTTTTTCACAATATTATGAATAAAAAAACTACATTTTATTAACGAGAGAAGAATATGTTTAGTTTTTTAAATTTTCACTTTTTTTCTAAAACCCCATGGATTCTGGAAAAATGCTAAAATTAATTAACCTAAAATACTAATTTTAAAGTTATTAACTCTTAAAATTTAAACAAATGTTTATAATTCGAAGATGTTTTTATCTTTTTCTAATCGCTGTAAGGCCTTTATTTCAAAAGTTTCCGATAAAAGATCCGTACAGGAGGCTTATATTATATCAAAAAAAATCCGGCCTTTGGCCGGAGTTTTAATATGCAATTGTTTTCTTATTTCAAAAAGAAATTATAACCAATGTTAACAGCTCCTACATTCCAGCTATAGCTTCCCCATCCTGGCAAGTCACGCTTGTTGCTGATTGACTGGTATCCGATGTACAATTCACCTTTAGACATTTGATATCCAAATTTAGGCTGTGCATAGAAACCACCATCTACTCCATCTTTTGTAGAAATACCATATCCCAGATCCAAACCTACGAAGATAGGCGCTCCAGAGAATCTGTATTTACCAGAAACAGCTACGGGAACAAATCCGAAATCATCAAAGTGATCTTTTCCGAAGAAGTGAGAGTACCCAGTTGTTACCCCAAGGTCAAGACCTTTAGCAATATTCCACATATAAGCAGCATCCACTCCTAATGTAAATGAAGATACATCACTTGCATCAGACACAGGAACACCAATATGTCCACCAATTTTAAAACCTTCCTGCGCTTGAGCAGCACCTCCTAAAAGTGCAAAAGCACCTAGTAATAATAGTTTTCTCATTTTTTTAGTAGCTTTAAATTACCCTGCAAAAGTACTAATTATTTTTCCATCATAAAAATAGAACCGGTCTCTGATATCTGTATAACAATAGAAAGCAGGACAAAAATTGTCCTGCTTTCTATTATTTCTAAATAAGATTTCCAGAATTAGTTTCCTCCGAATTTAAAACCTACTCCTAACTGAGCAAAGCTGTTTTTTACGCTACCTCCGCTATTATCATTAGATAGATTGGATACTCCTAAGCTGTATCTTGCATCAAAGAAAAGTCCGTTTTCCAACATATATTCAACCCCTAAGAAAGGCGCAAGGTTTAGTGATTTGATATCTTTTTTAATATCTACATCACCAGTATCTCCTTCTACTTCTATATCAAGGAAATCTGAACCAATAACAGTTTTCTGTTTAGCAGTAAGGATAATCCCTACATTAAGACCTGCTGCCACAGAGAAACCTTCCGTAATAAAGTATTTTGCAGAAACCGGAACTAAAAGAGTCCCAAAAGTAACTTTAGTTGATTCACCAAAATACACCCCTCCGGCATTTACTCCGTCTATTTTTTCTTTGGCTCCCAGTGGTGAGTATAAAACCTCTCCCTGAACAGCAAAGTTATCATTGAATTTGTACTCAGCCATCCCACCAATATAGAAGGTATATTTCGGAGACATTTTTCTCCCTTCAAGATCATCCTGCTTATCGTCCAGTTTAATAGTTGACATTGCGAAACCAGCTTTTGGACCAAATCGAAATTCTTGTGCGTTTGCAGAAATTCCCATAACAGCAACCGCTGCAATAAGTAAAAGTTTTTTCATGTTTAGTTAGTTTTTACATTTAAGGTCTGCAAAACTAACTGTTTTTTTCAAATTAACAAATTTTAACTAACTGTTTTAAGGTTAATAAAAGGTTAACGGAAACTTTTACTCATTTTCATTAATCATTTCTCTGTCTCTTATCTTCGTCGTTATAGGCAAGAATAATTTTCTTTACCACAGGGTGTCGCACAACATCTTCTTCCGTTAAGTGCACAAATCCTATTTCTTTTACATCTTTCAGGATTCTCATGGCTTCTCTTAATCCGGATTGTTGTTTTGGTGGCAAATCGACCTGGGTAGGGTCTCCTGTAATAATAAATTTCGCATTCATCCCCATTCTGGTTAAAAACATTTTCATCTGAGAATGGGTGGTATTCTGGGCTTCATCCAAAATTACAAAAGCATCATCCAGCGTTCTTCCTCTCATGAAAGCCAATGGCGCCACTTCAATTACTTTTTTCTCCATAAAACCTTCCAGTTTTTCATGAGGAATCATATCCCGAAGTGCATCATATAAAGGCTGCAAATAAGGATCCAGCTTTTCTTTAAGATCTCCAGGCAAGAATCCCAGACTTTCTCCCGCTTCTACAGCCGGTCTTGTCAGAATGATTCTTTTCACCTCTTTATCCCTTAAAGCTCTTGCTGCCAGCGCTACACTGGTATATGTTTTCCCCGTTCCCGCAGGACCTATTGCAAAAACCATATCCTTTTTCTCGGTTTCCTTTACCAGCTTCTTAAGATTGGTGGTTTTAGCCTTAATGACTTTTCCGTTTACTCCTTTTACAATAATATCCTGATCGAAAACCAGTTGTTTTTCGTTTTCGTCTTTAATATTCAGGATATTTTCAACGTCTTTCAGCCCAATTGAGTTGTTTTTAGAAATAAAACGGACAATATCATCCAGTTTTTGCTTTAGTATATCTAATGCTTCTTGATTTCCCATCGCAAAGATATAATGATCTCTTCCTGTAATTTTAATGGTTGGAAAGCTTGATTTTATTAAGTTGAAATATTGGTTATTAACTCCATAGAAGATTTTCGCATCGATATCTTCCAAATCATATGTTAATTCAAACATGCAGTATTTTTATTTTTAGATTTTAAAATTAAAGCTTTTTTTCAAATTTATATCAAATTCTTTTCAACAATCTTTCGGGCTTTCTTTTTATTTTAAATAACTTTGCAATACTACACTATTCTATAAATTGCTCATGTCAATTATTACCCTTACTTCGGATTTCGGAAATTTAGATTACAGAGTTGCCGCTGTGAAAGGCAAAATTCTGTCTCTAAACCCTGAGGTTAATATTATTGATATAACCCACGACATCCAGGCATTCAACCTTATACAGACTTCCTATATTGTAAGAAATGCTTATAAATATTTTCCAAAAGGAAGCATTCACATTATTTCCGTAGACAGTTTTTACAACAGGTCTAGAAAAAATATAATTTATAAAGCCGACGGATCCTACTTTTTGGCGGCAGATAATGGTCTCTTGAGCCTTATCTTTTTTGATATTAAGCCGGAAGCTATCTATGAGCTCACCCTGAACAACCGTTTTGATGACGTCATCAACTTTACTTCTACAGACATTTTTGTGCCTGCAGCAGTACATCTTGCCAATGGCGGACTTCCTGAGGTAATAGGACGAAAAATACATTCAGCCAAACAACTGATGTTCCCAAGGGCGGTTTATAATGAATCAGAAGGCATGATTATCGGCGAAGTAACTTATATTGATAATTTCGGAAATATAATCTCAAATATCAACAAAGATTTTTTCGAAAACATCAGCAAAGGCTATGATAATTTTACCATAAAATTCAGAAATTTAAGTCTTTCAAGGATATTTTCCAGTCATACGGAGGTTGTTTCGGATTGGGAAAGGGAAACAGAATTCCACGGGCAGTCTGCTGCTATTTTCAATGATAGTCAATTATTGGAGCTTACCATCTACAAAGGAAGCAAGAAAAACGGCGCCAAAAGCCTGTTTGGACTGAATGTAGGCGAAAATATTTATATTGAATTCAGCTAAGATTATATATTTCATAAAAAAACCGATTTTTTTTATATATTTGTCAAAATCTAAAAATCAAAAATGGCAGAATACAAATTATTGCTTCCTTCCATGGGAGAAGGTGTTATGGAAGCGACAATTATCACTTGGTTATTCAATGAAGGTGATAACGTAAAGGAGGATGACTCCGTAGTAGAAATTGCAACAGATAAAGTAGATTCAGACGTTCCGACACCAGTTTCGGGGAAAATCGTAAAAATTTTAAAGCAAAAAGATGAAGTTGCAAAAGTAGGTGAAGCCATTGCTATTTTAGAAATTGAAGGAGAAGGCGCAGCTTCAGAAGAAGTAAAAACTGAAACTCCGGCAGCTACTCCGGATGCTGACACTTTAAAAGCGATTGAAGAGCCTTTACAAGCAACAATTGCTTCAAACGTAGAATTCTCAGGAGACCTTTATCTATCTCCACTCGTAAAATCTATCGCACAACAGGAAAACATTTCTGAAACTGAACTGAAATCTATCAAAGGAAGCGGTTTGGAAGGAAGAATTACAAAAGAAGACATACTAGCATATGTTGCTAACAGAGGAAACCAGCCAGTTCAGCAGGCGGCTCCGGTACAAACGGCATCCACTCCGAAACCAGCTGTTTCTGCTCCGGCAGCTACAATTCCGGTAAGTGCAGGTGATGAGATCATTCCAATGGACAGAATGAGAAAGATCATCGCTGAAAATATGGTAAAAGCAAAACAAATTGCTCCACACGTTACTTCTTTCATCGAAACAGACGTTACCAACGTTGTAAAATGGAGAAATAAAAACAAAGCAGTATTTGAAAAACGCGAAGGTGAGAAACTGACTTTCATGCCGATTTTCGTAAAAGCTGTAGTGAAAGCAATCCAGGATTTCCCAATGATCAATGTTTCTATCAATGGTGAAAACATCATCAAAAAGAAAAACATCAACATCGGTATGGCTACTGCCCTTCCGGACGGAAACCTTATTGTTCCTGTTATCAAGAATGCTGATCAGCTATCACTTTCAGGTCTTGCAAAAGCAATCAATGACCTGGCTTACAGAGCAAGAAACAAGAAATTAAGACCTGAAGATACTCAGGGTGCAACCTATACTATTTCTAACGTAGGAAGCTTCGGGAACCTTATGGGAACTCCTATCATTCCTCAGCCTCAGGTAGCTATTTTAGCAATCGGAGCAATCGTTAAGAAACCTGCAGTTCTTGAAACAGCTGACGGTGATGTAATTGCAATCAGAAACTTAATGTTCATGTCTCACTCTTATGACCACAGAGTAGTAGATGGTTCCCTGGGTGGAATGATGCTGAAGCATGTTCACGACTACCTTGAAAACTGGGATCTGAATACAGAAATATAAGTAATTAGCAATGCGTAATTTTTGCTGATTTCAAATACTAAACCTTCGATTTAATCGGAGGTTTTTTGTTTTTGGCAGTCAAACATAATAGAATATCAAAAGATTAAGCAACATAAAAGACTAATTAAAAATAATCAAACAAAAGACATTTTGTTTATTAAATTATCAATAAAACAAACGCAATAATACATTATCACAACTTATTTTGAAATTAGATTTATTAGCATTATTTTTAAACAAATAAATATTCAATAATGGATCTGGATTACAGAAAGTATGACATGACAAAATTTTCTGCCTTCACTGAGCAGGACGAAAAGCTCATTACTGAAGTTTACGATCAGCTTTCTATAGATTATGATATTTCAGTGATTAATATTGAAGACTCACCTTATGAGCAATTCAGTTCACATGACATATATCCATTATTCATCCCTCAAATCTGTTACCGGGTAATAGACAGAAATAATAACAGTTCTTTCTACCTTTTTGTTGTCAGTAAAGTTGGGGTTACATCAAGAGGAGGTCGTTTAGGCCGTAAATTTGACACCGTTCAACTTTGGGGATTAAAAAAACTTGAAGAAGATTTTGGGTATATTTCCATTAACAAGAAAAGATTAATGGATAAGATTGCAGGAATCTTCAGCAGTTTTAATATCAATTTTAAAGATCATGATTTTAAAGATTTCTATGTTTTAGGAAGTGATCAATATAAAGCCATGAATTTTTTAAATCCCAAGAGAAAGGAAACGATAAAGGCCTTTCCAAATGAAAATTTCAAACTTGAAGTGAGAAACACTATTTTAAGCTTTGGTTTACCGGAAATACTTACCATTGAAAATAGCAAAATCATCTCAAAGTTTTTAAACAAAATATAGTTTCCAGAATTTTACCATAATTTCATCCCTCAAAACAGACAAATGCTGAAAATTTTCATCCTTATACGGAAATCCATCAAAAATTCTTTTGACAACATCCGGAACGAACAGCTGAAGCACAACCTTCTTCAGGCCATTCCTTTTTGGATAGGATCCGTTATTACAGGTTTTTTTGCCGTAATGTATGCACAGGTTTTTGCATGGGGTGAACATCTCATGAATTTTATCTTTGACTGGCATGCATGGATGATTTTCATTATTGCTCCCATAGGATTTGTACTTTCCTGGTGGCTGGTGAAAGAATTTGCTCCCAACGCCAAAGGAAGTGGTATTCCACAGGTAATGGCTGCAGTAGAGCTCGCCAATCCCAAAGAACACCGGAAGATCAGAAATCTCCTGAGTATTAAAATCATTTTTTTCAAAATCCTTTCCTCTGTTATTCTGGTAATCGGAGGCGGTGCGGTAGGACGTGAAGGACCTACCATTCAGATTGCAGGTTCTGTTTTCCGAAAAGTCAACGAGTATCTTCCCGAATGGTGGCCGAAGATCTCCAAGAAAAACATGATTATGACAGGAGCCGCAGCCGGGCTTGCAGCAGCCTTCAACACTCCGCTGGGAGGTATTGTTTTCGCTGTTGAGGAGTTGTCGAAAACCCATATCAATTACTTCAAAACTGCTCTATTTACGGCTGTCATTATTGCAGGTTTAACGGCCCAGACTTTGGCCGGATCTTATTTATACCTGGGATATCCCAAGACCAATGATGTTTCTTTGATGGTAATGTTTCCCATTCTCCTTGTTGCTGCAGTTGCAGGCATTCTCGCCAGTCAGCTTTCTGTTGCTATGCTTAAAATCAACGCCTGGAAAAAGAACAAACTGAAAACGGATAAGGCCAATGTGATATTCCTGATTATTTGTGCTTTAATTATTGCTTCAATCGCTTATTTCATCAACAGGGAAATTCTGGGCTCCGGGAAAGAAATTATGGAGCGTGTCCTTTTTACGAAGGATAAACACGAAGACTGGTATGTTCCGGTTTTAAGGATGCTTGGTCCTGCCCTTTCTTTTACTTCCGGCGGTGCGGGTGGAATTTTTGCCCCTGCCCTTACAGCGGGAGCAAGTATCGGCTCTGTTATTTCTGGTGCTATTCATTTAACACCCAACGAAACCAATGTTGTTGTTTTGGCCGGAATGGTTGCTTTTCTCACGGGAATTACCCGGGCCCCGTTTACTTCAGCCATTATTGTTTTGGAGATGACTGACAGACATTCCCTGATCTTCCATCTGATGCTGGCAGGAATGGTTTCTTCCATTGCTTCTATTTTAGTAAGCAGACATTCGTTATATGATGTATTGAAAGTCAATTTTCTGGCGGAATTAAGACAAAAAGATTAGTCAGAAAATCTCTGTTGAAAGTTGATTTTTTTTAAAAGCAACTATTGAAAACAATTTTTAAATATAATATAAGTAACCCCAAAAACACTAAACTTTAAATCCAAAACCATCAACACTCAACTATTTCACAAATCCTCTTGCATATAAGAAATATATTTTCTACTTTTGCACCTCGAAATAATTAACAAATTCATTTAACATTATGAACAATTACGAAACTGTTTTCATTTTAACTCCCGTTCTATCTGAGTCACAGGTAGAGGAAGCAGTGAACAAGTATGTAGATCTTATCAAAGAAAAGAACTGCGAAATCGTTGCTAAAGAAAACTGGGGATTAAAAAAATTAGCTTATCCTATCCAATTGAAAAAGAACGGGTTCTATACTCTAATCGAATTCAAAGGAGAAGGTAGTGTAGTAGCTGATCTAGAATTAGCATTTAAGCGTGACGAGAGAGTAATCCGTTACCTTACTACGAAACTTGACAAACATGCTGTTGAGTATGCTGTAACTAGAAGAACTAAAGTAAAAGCAGCTAAAGCTTAATTATTAACCCTATTTTTTAAAAAAGACAAGACATGGCAATAGATGAAATGGCTAAACAAGCCTCAGCTGGAGGAGAATCAGAAGTAAAATTCCTTACTCCGCTTGATATCAATACAAAATCTGAAAAGAAATATTGTAGATTCAAAAAATACGGAATTAAGCACGTTGATTACAAAGATGCTGATTTCTTATTACAATTTGTAAACGAGCAAGGTAAAATCTTACCAAGAAGATACACTGGAACTTCTTTAAAATACCAAAGAAAAGTTTCTGCTGCTATCAAAAGAGCAAGACACCTTGCATTACTACCATACGTAGCTGACTTATTGAAATAAGACAAAAAATAAATAAAAGAAGAGGGTAACCTCTTCTTTTGTTGCTGAATAAATAATTAATTCTAACGAAATTGAGATTTTAAATTTTAGATTCTGGATTTTAGATTTTTTAAATTTCTACATCTTTGAATTTTTCAATCTTTTAATTTTTCAATCTTAAAACGGACAACAACAATGGAAATTATCCTAAAAAAAGACGTAGAAAACTTAGGACTTGAGTTTGATACAGTAAACGTAAAGCCAGGTTATGCTAGAAACTTCTTAATTCCTCAAGGAATTGCTCTTTTAGCTACACCTAAAAACAAAGCTGCTTTAGAAGCTACATTAGAAGCTAGAAAAGAAGAAGAAGCTAAATTAATCGCTGCTGCTAACGCTGTAGTTGAGCAATTGAAGAAAACTTCTATCACTATTCCTGCAAAAGTAGGTACTGGTGATAAATTATTCGGATCTATCAACAATGCTGATTTATCTGCTGCTTTAGAAAAAGCTGGTGTTTCTGTAGAGAAAAAATACATCAAGATTCCTGGTAACACGATTAAAAGAACTGGTAAATTCTCAGCTCTTATCAGACTTCACAGAAATGTTGAGTACAACTACGAGTTTGACATCGTTTCTGATGCTCCAGTTGTAGCTGCTCCTGCTGCTAAGAAGGAAGAAGCTAAATCTGAAGAAGCTTAATAAGCAAACGAGAATTTCTCACAATACAAGACCACTTCATTCATTTGAAGTGGTTTTTTTGTTCGTAAAAATAGAACATGTAGGTTGTTGATTAGGCAAATGATAAACTACCCCGTCTTTTTGCTTTGCAAAAATCCATCCCATCAAAGAAGGAGGAATTCAGGGGATCCTAACTTATAGTATTTCTGATATGCCTGTAATTAAACTCAAATAGCAGCAATTTACAACACACATTCCGGACCCCTCAAACCCTCAAACACACCCACTCATCACTTATCCCCTCTCAGTTTCTGCTGATATTCCGTAGGAGCAATCCCGATTACTTTTTTGAAAATATTACTAAAAGACGACAGGCTATTATATCCTACCATCATCGCTATTTCATACATATTGTATTTTCCTTCCAGCATCAGTTCAAGGGAACGGGTAATCCGTAATGCCCGCAGAAAGCGGACGTAATTCATGCCCAGAATCTCTTTAAATTTCCTCGAAAGGGTTCTGGTACTCATCCCGAATTCTTTTGCCGTAGATTCTATGGTAAGAGGCTTCTCAAGGTTTGCATGAATATATCTTGCAATCTTCAGTAAAGTTTCATCTTTTGGGAAAGGATGCTGTATCGGGAAAGCCAGATGTTTATTCTTTTTTTCCTGTAAAACACCTTTAAGAGCTTTGAGAAAATAATATTTAGAGCCATCATTTTTTGTAATTTTCCCATCCCAGTCTTTAGTATGGAAAATCATCTCCCGAAGCAAATTATTGACGGAATAAATATTAATTTCATCAAAAAAGCCATTTTCATTTTCTTCTTTCTTAAAATAAAAGTTATATAAATCAACTTTCGGACTGGTAGAAAAAATATAGTGAGGTGTACCTGCAGGAATCCACATAAAGCACCTTGCGGGAAGATACCAGTGCCTCTGATCTGTAAAAACATGTACAATACCTCCTTCTGCATATACTAATTGTGCAGAACTGTGATAATGGATATCCGTTGTTACATTGCCTGTGAGGACGTGATAGATATAAAATTCGGCATCATCCTCTTCTACTGCTTCAAAATGGCTGTCATTCATGAATTAAAGATAAGAAGAATTTTCAAATTGGCGTAAATGAGCAAATCTTTTTCTGTTTTCACAAATCAGGTACTATGCTTGTCGTCGTAACTTTGCTGCATCAAAATCATTTTAGCAAAAATCCTTTAATTAATTTATGAATATCATATTTAACGCATGCCGGTATCTGTGCATTGCGTTGTGCTTATTATTGAGCAGTTTTTTACATTCACAGATGATAGATTACCAACGTCTCGGCTTACAGCAAGCTGTGGAGATTGGTCTGAAAAACAACAAAAATATACAGATAAGTCATCTAAAACATGAAATGTCCGCTACCAAAGAGAAAGATCTCAAAATGGAAAAGCTTCCGGACATTGAATTTCATACCAGCTATACCCAGGTAACCAATTTGTATCAGCACCAGAATGGCGTATTTAACAAAGCAACAAAGTATGATGCCATCAATGGCATGTATGACTTCACACTATCTGCTTCAATTCCGGTGTATATGGGTGGAAAAATAAAGAATACTGAAAAGAAAGCGGCAATTGACACTGAAATTTCAGCCTTAAGAACGCATCTGGACGAGAGACAGCTTACCATGGAGATCATCACGGCTTTTCTGCAGATCCACCATTTAAAGGAACAGCAGAGTCTCATTAATGATAAAATGAAGGAAGATTCTGTCAACATCAAACAGGTAAAAGCTCTTAAAGCCAACGGTGTTGTAACAGTGAATGAAGTATTGAGAACTTCTTTGCAGCTTTCCAATCATAAAATGAGCTGGACAGAGCTGGATAACGATATTCAGATTGCAGAACATAAGCTGAAAACGATTCTTTCCCTGCCTGAAGATCAGGAAATGCATGTGAATACGGAAGATCTTATTTCAGACAATGCTGCAATTCCTTATGTTGATGAATTGACTGAAACGGCTTTAAATAAAAATGAGTCCGTTGAAATCACCCACAAAAATCTTTCACTGAAAGAACTGGATCAAAAAATCACCAAAGCGAATTATTTACCCAAAATTACAGCAGGCGGAGAATATTTTTTAAAGTACCCGAATATGATGTTTTTCCCTCCTGAACCTTATGCATATCGCCTGGGAATGATGGGCGTGAATCTTACTTATCCTATTGAAAATCTGTATAAGAATAAATACAAAATGCAGGAAGCACGGGAAAATATAGATCTTGCCAAACTTCAGATAGCGGAAAATGAAGAAAAAATAAGACACAATGTATATGAAGCTTACAAAAAGTTTGAAGAAACAGACCAGAAGGTGAAAATTGCTGAAGAAGCGATTGACCAGGCGAAAGAAAATTATCGCATTGTAAGAACAAAATATGCGAACAAACTAAGCCTTATCACTGAACTGATAGATGCCGACAATACTTATCTGGAGGCAGAATCCAACCTTATTTCCATAAAAATAAACAGACAACTTAAATATTACCAACTCCAATATACGATTGGAAACTTATAAAAACTATGGCACAGAAACAACTGACACAAAAGGAAAAAAGAATCAACAAGTCCATTACTCTACTGGCCTGGATCCTGATCATCAGCGGAATTACGGGAATGGTCAGTTTTTATCTTTTTTCAAGAAAGAATGTCACTACCAACGATGCACAGATCGAACAATATATCACGCCTGTATCCAGCAAGGTTTCGGGGTTTATCAAAACGATAAAGTTTAATGAAAATCAGTTTGTACATAAAGGTGATACTTTAATCATCATAGACAACAGAGAGTTTGTGAACCAGGTACAAATGGCAGAAGCCAATCTCCACGCCAATACAGCTACCATCAGCACTATTGAAAGCGGCGTCAATACCAAAGAAAGCGACACAAAGATTATTGATGCTAAAATTGCTTCTGCAAGAATTGATATCTGGAGAACGGAGCAGGATTATAAAAGATATAAAAACTTACTGTCCGAAGATGCTGCTACCGAACAGGAATTTGAGAATGTAAAGGCATCATATGAACAGTCAAAAGCCAATCTTCTGGCACTGGAACAGCAAAAAAATGCAGTAAGAGCCGGAGCCAGCGAGCAGCAGACAAAGGTTGCTCCTGTTAAAAGCCAGATTCAGCAGAGTAATGCGAGTCTGAGTAATGCGAAACTTTATCTTTCTTATACAGTGATTACCGCTCCTTATGATGGATGGGTCGGGAAAAAGACTATTCAGGAAGGGCAATTGATTAAGGAAGGTCAGGCTTTAATACAAATTGTCAGCAAAGAAAAATGGATCATTGCCAATTACAAAGAAACACAGCTTGGACAGATTGACCAGAATCAGGAAGTCATCATTACTGCAGATGCATATCCCGATGTAGAGTTTAAAGGAAAAATACTTTCCGTTTCTCCTGCATCAGGGTCTCAGTTTTCTTTGGTAAAACCGGATAATGCCACCGGAAACTTTGTGAAAATTGAACAAAGATTTCCTGTGAAAATTATTCTTGACAACAATAAAGACAACGAAAAACTGCTTTCCGGAATGAATGTTCTGGTAAGCGCGAAGAAGATATAAGTTTGAGCGTTGGAGGGTTTTAGAGTTTTAGAGTTTTAGAGTTTTAGAGTTTTAGAGTGCAAAATTACCTTCCGTTCAATATATTTCAGACTTTACAATTAAATTATTTTTTTAGCGAAAAGACAGGACTGCAAAATAGCGAATCTGCAAATTTTTTCTTAAGCACATTTGCCATTTTACCTTTTACTTTTACACCTTGCACTTTTGTCTTTTCGCATTTTTAAATTCAGGCACAGCCGCGAATTTGCTATCTGCCTTTTTAGCATTCTTGAATTAATGCTTTCAAAAAATTATGCAACACAATACAGTTTATCATAAATGGGTACCACAATGGCTGAAACTGCCGCTTCTTATACTGGCATTGTTTCCCCACCTGATGTTGCTGTCGCTTTTACATTCAAACAGCGCCTTCACATCTTCCTTTATGGATGTCGATTCAGATGACATTCAGTATTTAATGATTTTGATGTATGGGACATTTGTGGTTACCCTTTTAGTTATACAAAGATTTATGGCTTATTTCAGCGTGAAATATTACGTTCTGCTGATGGCTTCCATTTCTGTGATTATCCTTTATGTTTTATCGGTAACACATGATTATCATGTTATTCTGGTGATCCGGTTTTTAGAAGGAATTTTCGGGCTGCTGGAAGGTGCTATTTTCCTTCCTCTGATTATTGCCGAACTAAAAACAAGACATGCCAAAGTAGTAGCTTATCTTTTTATGTATACCATCATGCTGACAGGAGGAACAATAACCACTTCCCTATTAAAATCAAGTATTGAAAACTATGACTTCCAGCATATGATCCTGATGATGGCCTACTTTCATGTATTTGTACTGATAATCGGTATTGCTTTATTCAACAGAAACAGGTTCTTTCCTAAAAAACCTTTATATCAATTGGATATTACCAGCTGGTTTTTACTTTGGGTATGTCTGCAGGCTGGCGGTTATGCCATTATTTATGGTAAAAGACTGATGTGGTTAGAATCTGATACCATAATCATGTGTCTGTTTATATTTCTGATTTCGGGAGGATTATTCATGCTTAAACAAAGAAATTCCAGAAGACCACTGTTTCATTTTGAAGTTTTCAGCTCAAAAAATGTGATTGCCGGAATGATCCTGTTTTTTATCTTTTATCTGATCCGATCCGGATTGAATAATGTATACAGCATCATGGCCACCGTGTGGAAATGGCCTTGGGATTATATTGTAAACATCCAGTACTGGAATGTGGCAGGAACTCTTCTGGGAATATTATTATCAGGAATCTGTCTGGTTCGGGGAGTTTCATCGAGAATTGTTTTCTTTACAGGATTTCTTTTACTCGCCATCGACTGTGCATGGTTTACCTACACTTTTTATCCGGACACTACCCTTTCAACGATTTGTCCGCCCTTATTTCTGCAAGGAGTTGCTCAGGGATTATTATTTACTCCGCTTGTTTTCTTTTTGATTTCAGCAACACCGGAAGAATATGTTGCTAATGCTACAGCTTTAGGGACAACAACCCGTTTCTGGACAACGGCTATCGGCTATGCTTTGATGCAAAATCTCATGCTTTTTTTAACTTTAAAACATTCTGATACACTTAGTGCCAATTTTACAGACACCAATCCTGTTTTCTACAGTCAATGGACTCAGCTTTTCGGGGCCAACATTTCAAAACTGTCTGTGAATGATTCTTTATCCATGACAACAGGAGCTTTTAAGACTAAAATTACTGCACAATCTATTCTCCTTTCCAATATGGAAATTTTTACCGGACTTTTCTGGCTGGCATTTATTACTGCACTTTGCTTACTGCTTTATCATCCTGCAAAAATAGCTGTGCGAAATATTATGTAAAGGAAAGAAGCTGGAGGCTGGAAGATTGAAGCTACTGAAGACATAAATAACAAATAGATTCGGATAAGACAGTTTCTTAAACGCAAGGAATACGCTAAGGGGTATAAAATGACATGAATGTTTTACGTTCGCTAAGGCATTTCATTCACTTATGTACACAATGAATGAACTCTGCTAAGTGTCAACGCCTTTGCGAACTTTGTGTTAAATTTAAATTAAGTGATAAACTTACTGTTTCTAACTCTCATTTTCTCCCCACTTTGGCCGGTTTATTGTTCGTATTTCTCAAGCAGCAATATTGCATAAAACACTACGTTTAATACAAAAGCTTACGAATGGAAATTGAAAGAATTTTACTGAGCCAAAGAGATTTTTTTAAAACACAGCAAACCAAAAGTCCTGCTTTTCGGAAAATGTATCTTGAAAAGCTTAAAAACCTTATTATTTCCAATGAAAATATGCTGTATGAAGCAATTAGCAAAGATTTTGGAAAATCAAAGTTTGATACTTTCACAACAGAGCTATCCTTCATTCTGAATGATATTAGTTATTATATCAAAAACTTAAAATCTCTTTCAAAGCCTCAAAAAGTAAGAACCAATCTTGTTAACCAGCTCGGAAACAGCAAAGTGTATGCTGATCCTCTTGGTTGTGTCCTGGTAATCGGAGCCTGGAATTATCCTTATCAGCTCTCCCTTTCTCCCATTATTGCTGCAATGGCTGCCGGAAACTGCTGTATTCTTAAGCCTAGCGAAATCGCTGAAAATACAATGAAAGCGATGGCATCCATTATCAATGAAAATTTTCCATCCAACTATTTGTATGTCTATGAAGGAGGTATTGAAGAAACAACTTCTCTTTTACAATTAAGATTTGACAAAATATTTTTTACAGGAAGTACAAAGGTCGGAAAGATTGTTTATAAAGCGGCTGCAGAACATTTAACTCCTGTAACGTTGGAACTGGGTGGAAAATCTCCGGCTATCGTCACCAAAAATGCCAATCTTGAAATAGCTGCAAAAAGAATTGTATGGGGTAAATTTCTCAACGCCGGACAAACCTGTGTAGCTCCCGATTATTTGCTGGTAGAAGAAACCATTCAGGAGCAGTTTTTGGAAATGCTCAGAAAATATATCAAAGAATTCAAATATGATCAGGATTCTGAACAGTATACAAAAATCATTAATCAACGAAATTTCCAGCGTCTTGTGCATCTTATTGATAAAGGAAAAATCTATTCCGGAGGAAATTTTGATGAGGAAAAACTTTACATTGAGCCTACTATTCTCAACCGTATAGATTGGAATGATGAAATCATGCAGGAAGAAATTTTCGGTCCGTTGCTGCCTGTTATCAGTTTTCAGAGTTACAATGCGGCACTCAACACTATTATAGAGCTTGAAAAACCGTTGGCGGCTTATCTTTTTACCAATGATTCGGAAGAAAAAGAAAACTTTACCCGGAAACTATCTTTTGGAGGTGGCTGCATCAATGATACGGTGATGCATTTGAGCAATGACCATCTGCCATTTGGAGGCGTAGGAAGTTCAGGAATAGGAAATTATCATGGAAAATATGGTTTTGAAACCTTCTCACATCAAAAAGCCGTTCTTGAAAAAGCCACTTGGGGTGAGCCGAACATCAAATATCCACCTTATTCTGAGAAAAAATTAAGCTGGATTAAAAAATTAATGTAATACTCATAAAAATAAAAAACTGCCTCATTTCTGAAGCAGTTTTTTATTTTATCCTTTTTTAGGAGCCCAGGTAGAAAAGAACTCTTTTACTTTTTCTTTGCTATACCCTTTTCCTTCCTCTAAAACATCACTTTGCTGAACCTTGATCATTTTTCCGTCTTTATCTAAAATAATAAAAACCGGATAGCCAAATTTCTCACCCGGATTCCCATATTGGGCAAAAACCTTCTCATTTTTATTGTCCGGAGAAAAGTTCAGGTGATAGTAAACATAGTTCTTATCCACTATTTCCTTTAATTCAGGAGTAGTCTGTACATAATTATTAAAACGAAGACACCAGATACACCAGTTTCCACCGGCCTGGATCATTACATTCTTACCTTCTTTCTTAGCCTGAGCTACTAATTTTTTAATATCTGCCTCTGCATCCGCTTTTGGGTCATAGGGCTTAGGAAGCTTCGCTTTTTCTTCAGCTGCTTTTTTCTTTGCATCTAACTCTTTCTGCTCAGTAGGCACTATAAGAGCTGTTTTTTGCTTTCCTTTATCTGGGGAGTTCTTCACTTCTTGTGAAAAAGCAAATGCACTTAATCCAAGAGAAGCGAAAATTATCAATTTTTTCATAATATAAAAGTAAAAAAATAATACATATCCCTCTGCAAAAATAGAACCATAATTTTATTATCACTAAATTTGCGTGTTTTATGAATTTTCTAATCAAAATATTAAATCTGATCTCAAAGCTGCCGCTTAAAATATTATATATTTTTTCGGACGTGATCTTTTTCCTGAATTATTATCTGGTAGGATACAGAAAAGAGGTAATTACTCAAAATCTGAAAAAATCTTTTCCGGATAAATCGGAAGAAGAAATTAAAGAGATCCGAAAAAAATTCTACCTTAATTTTTCAGATTATCTGGTAGAAACCATCAAATCTTTTGGCATTTCGGAAACAGAATCCAGGGTGAGGATGCAACATATCAACCAGCATTTGTTCCATGAAGCCAAAGAAGAAGGTAAAAATATTATCTTACTGGCAGGTCACGTTTTCAACTGGGAATGGATCAATGCACTGGCAAAAATTATTCCACAGGCACATTGCCATCCTGTATACAGAAGGGTAAACAATGACTTTTGGGAGAATCAGATGAGGAAGGTCCGAAATAAATTCGGAAATGAAGCATTGGAAGCCAATGAAGTAATCCTGAATATTTTCAGATCAAGAAACAACGGTGATTCTGCTTATATGTTTGTAGCTGACCAGACTCCTCACCACGCACACGTCACCTATGGATTAGAATTTTTGAATCAGCGGACACCTGCTTTTATAGGATATGATAAGCTTGCTACAAGGATGGATCTTGTTTTTATCTATTGTGAAATGAAGAAGGTAAAGCGTGGTTATTATCAGGTAAATTATCACAGAATCTATCCTGATGGTGAAAAGTTTACTGAAAATGAAGTCGTAAGAAAGTTCCATAAATTATTGGAAAATACATTACACAAAAATCCGGACAACTACCTTTGGTCACACAGAAAATGGAAATATCAGGACGCTATCAAAAATTTTGATTCTGAAAAAAAATAAATTGAAATGCAGAAAAAACTGGCAGTTGCCATCTTAAACTGGAACGGCAGAAATTGGCTTGAAAAATTTCTTCCGGGTGTGGTTCAATTTTCTCAGAATGCAGATGTTTTTGTTATTGACAATCTTTCTACTGATGATTCCATTGAATTTCTTCAAAAGAATTTCCCCACAGTAACCGTTATTAAAAACGATAAAAACTATGGATTTGCAGGGGGTTATAATGAAGGATTGAAAGCTATACCAAATGAATATTACTGTCTTCTTAATTCTGATGTAGAAGTTACCGAAAACTGGATAGAACCTGCCTTAGAATTATTGGAAAAAAATCCTTCCATTTCTGCAGTACAGCCTAAAATCTTATCTTACCATAATAGAAACTATTTTGAATTTGCAGGAGCTGCCGGCGGATTGATTGACAACCTTGGATATCCTTATTGCAGAGGCAGGGTTTTTGATGACCTGGAAGAGGATAAAGGACAATATAATGATGAAACAGAAATTTTCTGGGCATCAGGATGCTGTTTTTTCATCCGTTCAAAAGATTTTTGGGAGCAGAATGGCTTTGATGCAAGATTTTTTGCACATCAGGAAGAAATTGATCTTTGCTGGAGACTCATTAATTCCGGGAAAAAGATTTATTATACCGGAAAAACCAGTGTATATCATGTAGGTGGTGGAACACTTAACAAACAGAGTGCCCAAAAAACTTTTTTAAACATCAGGAATAACCTTTCTATGATGCTTAAGAATCTTCCTTTTCCTCAATTGATCTGGCTGATATTTTTCAGATTATGCCTGGATGGTGTTGCCGGGATTTATTTCGGATTAAAGCATGGTTTTCCGCATCTTTGGGCTGTTGTAAGAGCTCATTTTGGATTTTATCGACAGCTTCCCGGAACATGGAAACTTCGTCAAAAAAACCAAAAGAAAGAATTCTATCAATCAAAATGGTTGATTTTTAGACATTTTTTAGGAGGAAGGTAGCAGATAATAGGTTGAAGGGATTAGAACTTAGGGATTAGGGAAAACCAGCCTTTCTTTTCTTCTGTAAACCTTTTAAACTTTAAACTTTAAACCTGAAACTTTAAACTTTAAACTAAAAAACCAGCAACCAGTAACTAGAGAATCAGCAACTAATTTAACTACAAAACAATGGATTTCTGTGCAATAGATTTTGAAACGGCCACTCACGAGAAAAGTTCAGCTTGTGAGATGGGGATATGTGTGGTACAGGATTCTAAAATTGTTGAAACAAAGACCTGGCTGATCAAACCTCCAAGTTTTCCTTATTTCAATAAATTCAATATTGCGGTGCATGGGATTCAGCCGGAAGATGTAAAAGATGCGCCTACTTTTGATGAGATATGGTATGAAGCTCAGGATATGATGTACGGAAGTCTTATGATTGCTCATAATGCAGGATTTGATGCTTCTGTTTTGAGAGGTTGTCTGGAGCATTACGGAATGTTTACTCCTCAGCTCAACTATCTGTGCAGCATACAGCTTGCAAAGAAGTCATGGAACTACCTTCCAAAGTATGGTCTGAAACCATTGGCAGAATATCATAAAATTGATTTCACCCACCACAGAGCAGGAGCAGATGCTGAAGTATGTGCAAAGATCTCTCTACTGGCTTTTGAGAAACTGTTTCTCACCAGTAATGATGAAGTAAATGAATATCTGAAAGCGAAAATCAAAAAGCTTTAATAGAACAGAGTATTGAACCCGGGTTCTTATTCTGCAGTCTATCATCCATACAATTGTACTTTTATAGTACAAAAAAACTTTAATTACTCAACACTTCTGATAACAGATTGAATTTCGGAATATCAATTTCGAAAGTTTCCTGTGTTTCCATGTTTTTCACCAAGTATTTTCCGCTCATATTACCTACTCCGGAACGAAGCATTACATTGGAAAAATAAGCGAAATTTTCGCTTGTCCCTATTTCAGGAGTCAGGCCGATTACGCCATCTCCTATAATCTCTGTATATCCAAATCCGACATCAAAGATCAACCATTTTCTTTTCAATACTTTGATAGGAAAGCTTCCGTCATTTTCTATCGTGATATTGTATTTAAAAACGTAACGGTTTTCGGATGGATAACTGTTCTTACTATCATATTCAGGCATTACTGAAACTTTGATATTGGAAGTCATTTTTGAAAACATCATTGTAGCATTTTCTTAATAAATACAAAAATCTCGCCTTTTTTAAGGCGAGATAATATATTTATGTTATAATTTCATTAAAACTATAATCCAAGGCCTTTTCTTTCGTCACCTCCTAATAATATTTCAACAGGATTGTCGATACCTTCTTTTACCGCTACAAGGAATCCTACAGACTCTTTACCGTCGATAATTCTGTGGTCATAAGACATTGCTACATACATCATTGGTCTGATTACTACCTGTCCGTCAACAGCAACCGGTCTCTGGATAATGTTGTGCATTCCTAAGATTGCAGATTGTGGAGGGTTGATGATTGGTGTAGACATCATAGATCCGAAAGTACCACCGTTTGTAATCGTGAAAGTACCACCAGTCATTTCATCAACAGTAATTTTACCGTCTCTTACTTTGATTGCAAGATCTTTAATGTTTGCTTCAACAGCACCGAAAGTCATATTTTCTGCATTTCTCAATACAGGAACCATTAATCCTTTAGGACCTGAAACTGCAATTGAAATATCGCAGAAATCGTAGTTTACTTTGAAGTCTCCGTCAATAGATGCGTTTACATCCGGGTACATTTGTAATGCTCTTGTAACTGCTTTAGTAAAGAAAGACATGAAACCAAGTCCAACTCCGTGTTTTTGAGCAAATTCTTCTTTATATTGCTTTCTTAATCTGAAGATTTCAGACATGTCAACTTCGTTGAAAGTCGTTAACATAGCTGTTTCATTCTTCACAGAAACTAATCTCTGAGCGATTTTTCTTCTTAGAACTGAAAGTTTAGTTGTTGTTGTTGTTCTAGCTCCCGTTGCTGTAAGAGGACTTCCTCCTAATGCAGGAACAGCCGCCAATTCAGCATCAGTCTTAGTAATTCTTCCGTCTCTTCCTGTTCCTGAAACCTGAGCAGCATCCATTCCTTTTTCGTCAAGGATTTTCTTAGCAGCCGGAGATGGAGCTCCTGTTGCATAAGTTTGTGGAGCAGCTACCGGAGCAGCAGGTTTTGGAGCTTCTTGTTTCGCAGGCTCAGCAGCTTTCGGAGCTTCTTCCTGTTTTGGAGCTTCAGCAGCAGGTGCAGCACCTTCTGGTTTTTTAGCATCCATATCAATTAAACAAACTACCTGACCTACCTGTACTACATCACCTTCTTCTGCCTTTAAAGTGATAATACCACTTTGTTCTGCCGGCAATTCAAGAGTTGCTTTATCTGAATCCACTTCGGCGATAGGTTGATCTTTTTCTACATAATCACCATCTTTTACAAGCCAAGTTGCAATTTCAACTTCTGTAATTGATTCGCCTGGTGAAGGAACTTTCATTTCTAAAACTGACATATCGAGTATTTTTTATTTTTTAATTGAATATTATTTAAATTAAGCTGTAACTGGTCTTTTTGCAGGAGCATCATCTCTGTCGAAAACTCTGTTGATCACTGCATTCTGGTTTTTCTCAAACATTTTATGGCTACCTGGAGCTGGAGCACCGCTTGGTACCGGAGCAACTACCTGGATTCCTGTATCTCTGAAGTTTCTCAGGATATAAGACCAAGCTCCCATGTTTTCAGGTTCTTCCTGAGCCCAAACCAATTGTTTTCTGTTTTCATATTTGTTGAAGATCGCTTCAATAGCATCTGCCTGTAGCGGATATAACTGCTCGAATCTTACTAATGCAATGTTTTCACAGTTAAGTTCTTCTTTCTTAGCCAATAATTCGAAGTACAGTTTACCTGAACAAAGAACTACTTTTTCAACTTTCTTAGGATCTGCAGTAGGATCGTCTAATACCGGCTGGAATGCTCCGTTTGCAAAATCTTCAATTGGAGAAACCACCTTAGGGTGTCTCAATAGAGATTTAGGACTCATTACGATCAATGGTTTTCTGAAGCCCCATTTCAACTGTCTTCTCAATAAGTGGAAGTAGTTGGCAGGTGAAGTGATGTTAGCCACTACCATGTTTTCATTAGCACAAAGGGTAAGGAATCTTTCCAATCTTGCTGAAGAGTGCTCTGCTCCCTGTCCTTCTGAACCGTGAGGCAATAGCATAATCAATCCATTCTGAATTTTCCATTTTTCTTCTGCAGCCGCAAGATATTGGTCAACGATGATCTGAGCACCATTTACGAAATCTCCGAACTGAGCTTCCCAGATCGTTAATGTATTTGGAGAAGCCATTGCATATCCATAGTCGAAACCTAAAACTCCATATTCTGAAAGGTGAGAATTGAATACATCAAATCTGCTTTCTGATACGTGTCTTAATGGGATATATTCTTCTTCTGTATCTTCTGTTTTTACTACCGCATGTCTGTGAGAGAATGTACCTCTTTCCACATCTTCTCCGGAGATTCTTACATTGTGACCTTCTACAAGAAGTGTAGCATAAGCTAACCACTCTCCTAACGCCCAGTCTAATGAATTCCCTTCAATAGCTTTGATACGGTTTTCGAAAAGTCTGGTAATTTTATTGATGAACTTTTTATCAACAGGAAGTGTTGACATTTTAAGTGCTAATTCTTTTAGCTTTGCTGCATCATATTTTGTATCAACCGGCAACTGAACTGCACCTCTCTTTCCAATTGGATAGTTAGTCCAGTCTTCAGCCATGAACAGATCCATTACGTTCTTTTCAATTTCTTTTGAAGCATCAAAATCTTTATCTAAAAGAGCTTTGAATTCCGTTTCCATTTTAGCAATTACATCGTTTGAAGTAACGCTGTCTTTAAGTAATTTATCTTTATAAATTTCTCTTGGGTTCGGATGTTTTGAAATTGTTTTATATAAGTTAGGCTGAGTGAATCTTGGTTCATCTCCTTCATTGTGCCCGTATTTTCTATATCCTAAAAGGTCGATATAAACATCTTTTCCGAATTTCGCTCTGAAATCAGCAGCAAAATGGATGGCATGAACAACAGCTTCAGCATCGTCAGCATTCACGTGCATTACAGGAGATTCTGTAACTTTTGCAATGTCTGTACAATATGTTGAAGATCTTGCATCCATATAGTTGGTTGTAAATGAAACCTGGTTATTTACAACGATATGAACGGTACCTCCTGTTCTGTATCCTTCCAAAGTCATCATCTGAGCTACTTCGTAAGCGATACCCTGACCAGCGATAGCTCCGTCACCGTGGATGATGATTGGCAATACTTTAGAGTAATCTTTGTATTTGTCATCTACTTTTGCACGGCAGATACCTTCTACCAAAGCAGCTACTGTTTCCAGGTGAGACGGGTTAGGAGTAAGGTTGATACATACTTCTTCTCCTGAAGCAGTTTTGATCTTTTTAGATGATCCTAAGTGATATTTAACGTCACCTGAGAATACATCTTCTTCAAACTCTTTCCCTTCAAATTCTGAGAAGATCTGCTTGTAAGATTTCCCGAAAATGTTGGTCAGTACGTTTAGTCTACCTCTGTGAGCCATTCCTAATACCACTTCATCTACTCCTAACTGAGAAGATCTTGAGATCAATTGATCTAAAGCCGGGATTAAGGTTTCACCTCCTTCTAATGAGAATCTTTTTTGCCCTACAAATTTTGTGTGAAGGTAGTTTTCAAAAGCAACCGCCTGATTTAATTTTAATAAAATCTCTGTTTTTTCATTTGCAGAAAGACTTGGGTGGTTTTCATTTACCTGAAGCCATCTTTTGATGAAATCTTTTTCCTCAACATTGTTGATGTGCATATATTCTACTCCGATAGAATCACAGTAGATATTTTCAAGATGCTTGATCAGATCTGCCAAAGTAGCAGGTTCTTTCATTCCTGTTTCAACAGCGCAGTTGAATTTTGTATTTAAATCTTCTTTAGAAAGACCGAAGTTTTCGATGTCTAAAGTAGGGGTATAATGTCTTCTTTCTCTTACCGGGTTTGTCTTTGTAAAAAGGTGCCCTCTTGTTCTGTAAGCCTCGATAAGGTTTACTACTTTAAATTCTTTCTTGATATGCTCAGGAACTTCTCCGTTTGATACTGCCTGAGAAATCTGTTGTTGAACTGCCGGGGCAGCGTTGGCCGGAGCCTGAATAAACTGGATGTTATCGTCATCTCCATAGTTCTCTAAAGCAAAATCGAAGCCTTGAAAGAAAGCTTTCCATGATGGTTCTAGGGAGTCTGGGAATTTTAAGTACTGTTGGTATAAATCCTCAATTAACTGAGAATGAGCTGCGTTTAGGAATGAAAATCTGTCCATTATTACAGTTTATCTATTTATTAAAATTTATTTGTAGAATTAATCTTCAAATTTAATAAAAAAAACCGAGTTAGAACAGTCTCAAACCGTTAAAAAAACTTAAGAAAAAAATAAATAAAAAAAAATCACTTATACACTGATAATGAGAGCTTCATGTTCACCTCCTGTCCTTCCATCGGACGTTCAATAAAGGTCTGACGGATATCTCCGAAGCGCATCTCGTCTTTTTTGGCTTTCTGAATGAGCTGCTGAATTGCCCGAATTCGCCCCTCATAGTTCCCTTTATAGTAAATTACATAATTTTGAGACGGATTTACGGATCTAAAATTGAAATTATTGTCTGATACTCCAATTCTCTTAGAAAGCGGAATTCCCAGAAAATAAGAAACTTCTTTGTCTTTATAATTGTCTGCATCAGTGATCAGGATAGGATATCCAAATTCATCATCTCTTTTTCCCATATCCATCGTTACAAAGTTATAAGCTTTGTTATAATTCATCACGATATTTTTGTAGAGCGCATCTTTCTTATTTGATGTACTTACATTGATCCCAAGCAACAGTTTGTCTTCTTCATTTTCTACCATCAGACTATCGTATTTGATGGCTGCCATCTGGTTGTCTTTTTCTACTTTATTCCCTAAAGAATTTTTAAGATTCGTCATGCTTTTGTTGATGTTTTCAGCAAAACGGTCTTCAGTCCAGAAGTTTTCTACTCTTTTCCAGACAGGCAGTTTGGGTGTATGTACGTACCAGATGATTTTTGTTTTTTCTGCAGAAACAGGCTTAAATTTAACATCAACCAGCGTCGGATTTTCATTTTCATCTTCAAAAAGCTGATATTTCAATGTCTTATTAAGGTTCTCATACCTGATGAACATTTCTCCATCAGTATTATTTTTAGGATCCACATAACTGATGGCACTTCCCTGCCCTTCGTAAGGCGTATAATAATCAATATCGATAGATTGCGAACTGGTAAAAAAATTGTTCCATCTTGTAAAATTCTGAAGATTATTAAATTGAGAAAAAACCTTATCTATCGGATAATCAATCTCTTTTTCAATGGTGAAATTTTTACTTTCGTCTACAAAATAGTACATGGAAGCAGCATAAGCTCCCCCCAACAAAACAACGATAAAAGTTAATATCTTAAAAATACGCATCGCACAAAAATAGTATAAATATAAAGAGTGAACAATATGCAGATTGCATTGAAAAAAATAATTTTGTTAAAAAAAACATTTGATTTAATGATTAATATCAAATACTCATGGGGCATGTATGGTATGCATATTGATTCGGGAAAGCCTTAATTCTATATTTTATGAAGAAGTTATGTACATTTCCTTTGATCTTGTTATCATGCGTTGCGTTTTCTCAATACTCAGTTTCGGAAATTCCTCAGGATGGCTATTTGAAAGATTTTGACATTGCGGTTGATATCATCCAGAAGCAGCATCCAAATCCCTACAGATTCCATAGTAAAGAAGTTGTTACAAGAAAAATAGATTCCCTGCGCAATGCTGTTAAAAAAGATCCAGGCTATATCAGTCTGCTTATCAACAATCCAACCAGAATCATTGGTGACGGACATAGTTCTTTCAGTTCGGATTCTAATTATTTTGAAAATGTTTTAAATTCTATTTACTTTTTCCCTCTGCAGACCTATGTACAGAATGGGCAGTTATTTGTGAACGGAACTAATCCATATACTATTGAGGTTGGAAGCGAAATTATTGAGGTAAATGGTGTAAGCTCATCAGAGCTTTTAAAGGCTGTTCCTAAAGCTGCGGACGGAAATATTAAAGTGGAAGACGTAGATATGTCTTTTTACATTCCTTTTGTTCTGAAAAATCAACCCAATGATTTTACCTTGAAATACAAAACACTTAAAGGAGAGCAGAAAACGGCAAAAGTGAAAGGTATTAAGTACCCCAGATACTATTATGAAAGCAAACATTCTGTATTACCTATTGACCTGATTTCTGAAAGCTATGGAATTTATGGTTATTCCATTGATTCTGAAACGTACTATTTGTCTGTGAAATCTTTTTCTTATGATGAGAGCTTTTTATATGAAAGACTAAAGAAATTTTTCCAGGAAATGAAGGACCTGAAAGCTAAAAAACTAGTGATAGATATTCGTAATAATTCGGGTGGAGCTATCAGTAATGTTCCTTTGCTGTATTCTTTCATTGCTAAAGATAAAACATTCAATAATGAATATCAGTACGGAACTAAGGTTGTTGACATCAATTATAAAGATTATCTGGTAGATCCTCAGACCAGCCGTTATTATTCGGATAAGGATATTGCCGATCAGGATAACTTCATGAGACAGCGATTCGACAAAGCAGAAAAAGGAGATTATTATTTCGGAAACTCAAGGCTTGATAATACTTATGTAAAAAGCTACCCAAGAGACGGGATGTTTTTTGACGGAAAAATTATATTACTGATCAATAACCGTACTTTCTCTGCAGCCACTTATTTTGCATCGTTATTTAAAAGTGAAAAAAGAGGGGAAATTATAGGAAAGGAAACCGGCTCTTGCAGCAATTTCACTACTGCCGCATGGTTTCTTACCTACAGACTTCCCAATACCAAGTCCGTTATTTCTATTCCAAGAACGGAAATCTTCTTTAACAGTAATGATAAAGAGAATGTTGCCAAGTGTACAGGTGTAATTCCTGATCATACCGTTAGTACCAGCTTTTTCTTACAATCATTAAAAGAGCAGAAAGATCCTGAGTTAGAATACTCATTGACTTTGTTTTCAAAATAGATATACTTAACAAAAAAAGAAACCTAAATTAGGTTTCTTTTTTTGTTCTTGTTAGTTAAAAGTTTTTACCTCTTAATCAGAAAATATCTCTCTGATTCTTTGGTTTTCTTATCCAATATGTGTTCCCGGAGCAATCACCGCTCCTTTCTTTACTACCACAATCCCATCCTGTACGGAATAAGTTCCATAATCCCCATCCGGGATATGCTTTCCTCCAATGATCTTCACATTGTCACCGATGTAACAGTTTTTATCAAGGATTGCTTTTTCTATATAACAATATTTTCCGATTCCCATATTAGGGCGGCCGGCTCTGTCATTCAATACAATTTCTGTGGTATTCTGGTAAAAATCGGCTCCCATCACATAGGAATTTACGATGGTGCTTCCTTTATCAATTCTTGTTCTGTTTCCGATCACGGAATTTTCGATTTTATCGGCCATAATGATACATCCGTCCCCAAAAACAGCTTTACTCACATAAGAACCGTTGATTTTTGACGGTGGAAGCATTCTAGCTCTGGTATAAATAGGCGAAGAAGAGAAAAGGTTAAACTGCGGCAGATCCAGACAAAGGTCCAGGTTGGCTTCGTAGAAAGATTCTATGGTTCCGATATCTGTCCAGTATCCTTCATATTGATAGCTTAATGTCTTATATTTACCAATAGAACTCGGAATGATATCTTTTCCGAAATCATCACCAGCTCCTTCATCAAACATCTTTTTAAGAATGGTCTTGGTGAAAATATAGATTCCCATAGAAGCCAGAAATTCTTTTCCTGTATGTTTATTTTCTGCTGAAACTTCAGATTTCATGCCTTCCAGCATATCATAATCAGGTTTTTCATAAAAAGACGTGATATTTCCTTCATCATCAGATTTTAAGATCCCAAAACCGGTGGCGTCTTTTGCATTGACCGGAATTGTAGCAATGGTAAGGTCTCCTCCGTTTTCAATGTGGAAATCCAGCATTTCTCTGAAATCCATCTGATACAGCTGATCTCCTGAAAGAATAAGAATATAGTCATAATCATACTTTTCAAGGTGTTTCATCGACTGTCGTACAGCATCTGCTGTTCCCTGATACCAGCTTTCATTTTCTACGTTCTGTTCGGCTGCCAGAATATCGACAAAGCCTTTGCTGAAAATATCAAAGTGATAAGAATTCTTAATATGTGAATTGAGGGAGGCAGAATTAAACTGCGTTAAAACCAGAATCTTATTTAATCCTGAATTCAGGCAGTTTGAAATAGGAATATCTACCAACCTGTATTTTCCCGCGATAGGCACAGCCGGTTTTGATCTGGAATACGTTAACGGGAATAATCTTGTTCCCCTGCCTCCTCCTAAAACTATGGAGATTACATTTCGATTCATAAATATCTTGCGTTTTTATTTTATTAAGTTTACTGTTCTGTTCTTAGTGTTCACTGCTACTTTAAAGCATTCTTTGTTTTCAATGTATCAGCTATTATATAAAGCTATGTATTTTTCTGCAGATTTCTCCCATGCAAAATCAAAATTCATATTGGCATGAATAAGATCTTCCATTACTCCTTTTTGGTTATAAATACTCAATGCCCTGTTCATCGCATGTACAACATCATCTACTCCTGGATAAGTAAAGTTCAGTCCTGCACCTCCGGTTGAGATATCTTCTACAGTGTCTCTTAATCCTCCCGTATATCTTACTACAGGAACGGTTCCGTATCTCATGGAATACATTTGATTCAACCCGCAGGGTTCTACTCTTGAAGGCATCAGAAGGAAATCTGCGGATGCGTAGATCTTATGGGAAAGATGTTCTTTGTAACCAAGATCCATCGCAAAATTGGTATAGGTATAATCGTACTCCTTTAGCTTATTCTCAATATAGGTATTTCCAGAACCGAGAATCATAATATTTAAAGCTCCGTAGCTTTGTTTAATACTTTTCCATACTACATCCGGCAAAAGATCAGCTCCTTTTTCAGTAGCAAACCTTCCAATAAAAGCAAATAAGGGAAGCTCAGGCTTCAAACCATATTCTTTGCAGAGCTGCTCTTTATTTTTCTTCTTTTGGGCAACTGCGTTTTTAATATTAAAATTAAAGTCCAGCATCGGATCGGTTTCCGGATTCCAGACTTCGGTATCAATACCGTTGATAATTCCGTATGCTTTTCCGAATTCCTGACGAACGAGACTTTCCAACCCACGGAAGCTTATAAAAAGTTCTTCCAGGTATCCTTCTGAAACCGTAGTAAAGGCATTGGCACATTTAATCATACTGGCCAGAGGATTTATAAAGCCGTTCCAATCCATCAATCCCCATTTATAAGAATCAAAAGGCGGCATATAGTTCGCCATTCCCCAGCCCATCATTCCCTGATATTCTCCGTTATGGATGGTTCCTATAGTTTTTACACCTTTTAAGAATTGAAATTCCGGGCAGTGCTCTACCATAAAAGGAACAAGTCCGGTGTGATAATCATGACAGTGTAAAACATCAGGGCGGATTTCCATGGCACACAGCCAGTGTAATAACCCATGCTGAAAAGCCATAAACTGGAAACTTTCATCCTGATAACCGTAAGGATTGTCTCGGTCTAATAATCCGGGAATTCTCACCATATACAGTTCAAATCCCAGAACATCTGTTTTTTCTTTCAATACCTGAACCCGCAGCATACTGGTCCCCTGGTGAATAAATCCATCAAAAACCAGGTCAAATTCATGATCGTAGATAAAAGGCTTGTTGTACCATGGCATTACTACTTTGGCATCTATTCCTTTTATTTTGTTCTGATATTTTGGCAGCGCTCCTACTACATCCGCAAGACCGCCTACTTTTGCTACAGGATAACATTCTGTACTTAAATGATAAATGACCATTCTTTATCTCTTGTGTTTAATTCTGTGTAATTTATACTTTTTATCTTTCTTCTGTCTTAAAATAATCCCTGCCAATGGCGGTAGTTTTATAGTCATTGATTTCGGATATCCCCGCCATTCTTCATACTTTTCTTCCAGTATTTCAGGTTCTACCCCGCTTCCGCTGTATTTTTCATCATCGGAGTTTAAAATAACTTCCCAATGAGTTCCTGCCGGAATCCCAATTTTATAATCCAATACTTTTGGAGCCAGATTTAAAGCTACCATAGCAATATCATCTTTTCTCTTTCCTTTTCTCAGGTATACATAGACTGAGTTTTCCAGATCATCTGCTTCTACCCATTCAAAACCATGTTTATCAAACTGATTTTCATAAAAAGCAGAGTCTGATGTGTACAGGTGATTCAGTTCTTTAACGATTCCCTGCATTCCTTTATGAACAGGATATTTCAGCAAATGCCAGTCGAGACTTCTGGTAAAGTTCCATTCGCTCGTCTGCCCAAATTCATCCCCCATGAAAAGCAGTTTAGCTCCCGGATGGGTATACATATACACATATAATGTACGCAGATTTGCAAATTTCTGCCATTCATCTCCTTTCATTTTATAAATCAGACTTGCTTTTCCGTGTACGACTTCATCGTGTGATAAAGGCATCATATAATTTTCATTATACATGTACATAGAAGCAAACGTCAGTTTATGATGATGAAACTTTCGATTAACAAAATCTTCCTTAAAATAATCCAGCGTATCATGCATCCAGCCCATCATCCATTTCATTCCAAAGCCTACACCTCCGTCATGAACTGGTTTTGTAAGCATAGGAAAATCTGAGCTTTCTTCTGCAATGGTCATAATACTATTCCCAAATTCCTTGTATACAGCCGTATTGAACTCCTGTAGAAAAGATTTAGCCTCCAGATTTACATTATCACCATAAATATTCGGTTCCCATTCACCTTCATTTCTTGAGTAATCCAGATGAAGCATTGAAGTTACGGCATCTACACGCAATCCGTCAGCATGATAGCGGTCCAGCCAGAACATGGCATTGGAGATAAGAAAAGATTTTACTTCGTTTCTTCCGTAATTGAAGATATGGGACTTCCAATCAGGATGAAAACCTTTTCTCGGATCTTCATGTTCATAAAGATATGACCCGTCGAAACGGTGAAGACCATTAGCATCTCCGGGAAAATGAGAGGGAACCCAATCCAGGATAACACCAATATTATTTTTATGAAGTTCATCAATGAGAAACATCAGATCCTGTGGTGAACCGAAGCGTGAAGTGGCCGCATAAAAACCGGTAATCTGATATCCCCAGCTTGGGTCGTACGGATACTCCATCACAGGCATGAATTCTACGTGGGTAAAACCCATTTCGCTGACATAGGGAACTAACTTCTCCGCAATATCCCGATAATTTAAAAACTGACCCGGATTGTCACCTTCCCTCACCCATGAGCCAAGATGCAGTTCATATACTGAGATAGGAGCTTCCAGTCTGTTTTTTTCCCAGCGGTTATCCATCCATTCCTTATCATTCCACTCATACCAGGTAGTGGAAACCAGAGAAGCTGCCTGAATATTCTGTTCCCAGCTTACGGCATAAGGATCACTTTTTTCAAGGATCTCACCTCTTGGTGTTTCAATAGCATATTTGTATAATGTTCCCCAGGTTAGGTCATCAATAAATCCTTCCCAAATTCCGGAGCCGTCCCATCTGGGAAACAAAATATGATCTTTATGATTCCAGTTATTAAAATTCCCGATAACAGAAACTTTCTTTGCATTCGGTGCCCATACTGAAAAATACACTCCCTTTACACCCTCTTTTTCTGCAGAATGTGCTCCAAATTTACCATACAGCTTATAATGTCTACCTTCTTTGAAAAGATACACATCATGATCAGTGAAAAGCGTGTAGGTTTTAACAGAATTCATCAAGACCGGTTTGTATTTATATTTTCTTTGAAACTACGAAAAATACTGACAATAGCGATGAATTATTCATCAAATAATTATCAATTTAATTTCGGATTTTCGTCTATCTATCAAATATATCATTTTTTAACTCATATTTTTATGATTTCAAAACAATCTTTTTTTATACATTTAACATTAATATTTATTAAACACATGCGATGAGGTTTGAACTTTATACCGAAGAAAAAGATGACAGACCGGTATTTATTACCGGAAATTTTAACAGCTGGAATCCTAAAGATTACAATTTTCAGCTTAAACAAACTGATCCTTCCCATTATTTTATAGAAATTGACGATCAGGCTCTTCCAGAAGAAATTGACTATAAATTCACAAAGGGAGGCTGGGAAAACGTGGAACTGGACCAATATGGAAATATCACGCCCAACCGAAAAGTAAAAAAATCCATCGGCAAAACTTCCGATACCATAGAAAAATGGAGGTTAAACTGGGGCCCGTTCAAAGAAGAATATTATCCCATTGCTGAAGTGATCTCCGAAAATTTTTACATCCCGCAGCTTGACCGGCACCGTAAAGTCTGGGCATTGCTTCCTTATGATTATCATACAACGGATAAGCGATATCCTGTTTTGTATCTTCAGGACGCTCAGAACTTATTTAATGAAGGAAGCGGCTTTGGAAACTGGGAAATTGACAAAAAACTGTCTATCCTGGCAGAATATGGACGTGGTGATCTTATCATTATCGCCATAGAACACGGAAGCGAGGAAAGAATTAAAGAATATATTTTCGATAATGACCATGTAGCCAACGGTTCTGAGGGAAAAAAATATATCCGCTTTATTGCAGATACTTTAAAACCTTTTGTGGATGAAAATTACAGAACAAAAAAAGACCGTGACAATACCGGAATCGGGGGCAGTTCATTAGGGGCACTCATCAGCATATACAGTGGATTTCTTTATCCTGAGGTTTATTCTAAGTTACTGATATTCTCTCCTTCTCTTTGGGTTGAGCCTAATAATAACTTTCCAATGATGAATTTCCGGGTTCCTTTTAAAACAAAAATTTATCTTTATGGAGGTGCTCAGGAAGGATCTAAAATGGTTAAAAGAATTCATATTTTTGAAGAGTATCTGAAAAGATGGGAAGAAAAAAAACTGTTTGATTTTGAATTTAAAACCAATATCAATCCCGAAGGCACTCATAATGAATTTTACTGGTCACAGGAATTCCCAAGGGCTATTGAGTGGCTGTTCTACGACAACACAGAAAATCCGGTAGAAGTAAAACCACAACAACAAAGCATTAAAAACTAAATCTATAAAACCGCTGAAGAAAATTTTCAGACCGCAGAAACAAATGACGAGCGATCGCATATGATTTAGAAAAAATAACATCTATTTATGAAACTAATCAATAAAAAAAACAAAAATTATACTCAGGTCTTCCACCTATTTACAGAGGAAGAATGGACAAAATCCAGTAAAAATTTCAACAAAAATATTTCAACTTTTTTTACAGGAAAGAAGTATGAAGTTTTCATCAATGCTCATGAAGAAGGAATTACCTATTTCATTGGATTAGGAAAATCTAAATTACAAAACTTCGAAATCCAGCAGGTTGCCGTTAAATTCTCACAGACACAGAAAGAAAAACTGCAGGCCGTGCCTACGCTGGCTCTGGCAGATTTCATGAATGAAAAACAATTTGAAGAATTTACAAAAGGATTATTGATTGGAACTTATAACTACCCTTTTGAGAAAAAACATCCTTTCTGGAATACAAAATTTGAATTGCATTTTGAAAATTTAAGCCAGAAGAAATTAGATTATATCAGCCAGAAAGCGGAAGCATTGGTAAACGGACAAACTGCCTGCCAGGAATGGCTCAACAAACCTGCCAATCTTAAAAAACCGGATATATTAAGCGCATACCTTAAAAATCTGGCAAAAAAATATGAGTTAAAGTACACTGTTTTTAACAGAAAAAAATGTGAAGAACTTGGATTGGGTGCTTACCTTTCAGTTAACCAGGGAAGTGCTTACGATGCCGCATTTACTATTTTAGAATATAAAACTACAGTTAAAAACGCCAGGACTTTCGGATTGGTAGGAAAATGTATTTTGTTTGACACGGGAGGAATATCAATAAAAAGCTCTGCCAATCTGCATTATATGAAGTCTGATATGGGTGGAGCTACAGCTGTTTTGGGTACTTTAATTTATGCTGCAGAAATGCAGCTCCCTGTCAATATTATTGCTGTTCTTCCTATTACAGATAATGCTGTTTCTGAAAAAGCCCTGCTTCCGAGTGACGTGATTACAGCCTACAACGGAAAAACCATTGAAGTACTTGATACCGATGCAGAAGGCCGTTTGATCCTTGCAGACGGATTATCTTATCTTTCTAAGAACTACAAAACAGATTTTCTGATTGATCTGGCTACTCTAACAGGAAGTTCTGTAAGAATGTTTGGTGACACTTGTGCCGCAATGTTTTCCAATAATGAAGAATTGAAAAACAATCTGATAAAAACAGGAGATCAAACCAATCAGAGAGTATGGAATCTTCCTTTATGGGATGTCTGGAAAGACGATATCCAATCTGATGTAGCCGATATAAAAAACATCTCTCTGAAGCCTGTAGGAGATTGCATTATTGCAGCAAAATTTTTAGAGCAATTCACTGAAAACCATTCTGGTTGGGCTCATTTGGATATTGCCGGAGTAGCATTTGGAAACGTAGGATATGCCAAGGAGAAAGCAGCAACAGGATTTGGTGTTCAACTCCTCGTGAATTTAATTGAAAATTATCACTAAAAATTAGTTTTTTACAAAAAAACTCTGTATAATTGATTAGTGGATTTTCAAAACCGCACGATATTACATTTTATGATATTGATAAAATAACAAATAAATGCTTTTATTTTTGAAAATTCACTAAATCTTAAAAAACATTATATGGAGAAGAAAACTATTGTATGTATTTCGTGCTATTACAAAGGCTACGATTTTATGGACGAAATGAAGAATCTCGGCAATAAAATCATCTTAGTAACCTCAGAAAACCTTAAAGAAAAAAACTGGCCCTGGCATGCGATTGATGAGGTGTTTTATATGCCTGAACTCAAGCCGTCCGTATGGAATCTGGAACATCTGATTCAGGGATTTTCCCACCTGATGAAAACCCGAAAAGTAGATGCTGTAGTGGCACTGGATGATTATGACGTAGAAAAAGCGGCATTAATCAGAGAAACATTCCGTATTCCGGGAATGGGACAGACCACCCACCGCTATTTCAGAGATAAACTGGCTATGCGGCAGAAAGCAAAAGATTCAGAGATCAGCGTTCCTGAATTTACGGCTGTATTCAATGATAATGAAGTCAATGAATTTACAGACCGCGTTCCTGCGCCATGGGTACTAAAACCCCGCTCTGAAGCTTCAGCATCAGGAATCAAGAAATTAACCTCCAAAGAACAACTTTATGAGGCACTGGAGACCCTGGGAGAAGAACGCCATCTTTTTTTACTGGAAAGTTTTAAACCTGGAGATGTTTACCATGTGGACAGCCTTACTTTTAATAAAAAAATTGTATTCACTTCTGCCTCAAAATACCTTGCTCCACCTATGCAGGTTTCCCATGAAGGCGGTGTATTCCGGTCCAAGACTTTAGGCCGGTATTCTGAAGAGTTCAAAGCTCTGGAAGAAATTAATGCTAAAGTACTTTCCAATTTCGGATTGATCAATGGGGCTACCCATACAGAATTTATCCGCGGAAAAGAAGATGGCAAATGGTATTTCCTTGAAACCTCTTCAAGGGTTGGCGGCGCTCATATTCCAGATCTGGTTGAAGCCTCAAGCGGCATCAATATCTGGAGAGAATGGGCTAAAATTGAAGATACTCTTCTGAGAGGTAATGATTACAGTGTGTCACCACCCACAGGATATTATTCGGGACTGATTGTCGCCCTGATTAAAGATAAAGAACCCAATTACAGCAGTTTTGAATGTGAAGAAGTTGTAAAGTTTCTTCCGATAGATTATCATGTCGGGATTGTTTACAAATCCGATAATTCCTCCGTGGTACAGGAAAGACTGGATTCTGCGGCAGAGATGATTCATGCAGATATGCTGAATATTCTCCCTCCCAAAAGCAACAAACTCAGTTCATAAATCATGAAGCCTGAGATTCAAAATGTTATTGAATTCATAATATACAGTCTGCCAGAAGATTCCATCGTAAAACGTAATTTAGAGAACATCAATTCCGGAAAATGGAAAAATAAGGCTTATTATCAGTTTATTGATTCAACTCATCCCAATACACGCGGTTCAAAATGGATATTTAAAGAAAATATTGTTCTGGAACATCCAAAATCAGGAACAATTGTACTGGATATTTTAGAAAAAGATCAGCTTGGAGGAATTGAATTTATCAAGTTAATATAAGCACAGTATTAAAATTAAACAAAGAAAAATGCCTCATATAGAACACACAGAGTATTATTCAAATATATTGGGAATCAGTCTCAAGGTAGAAGTAACCGGACATTATGGTCATCCTATCATTATGTTTCCAACTTCTCAGGGACAATATACCCAAAATCATGATTTTCATCTTAATGGAAGCATCAATTGGTTTATAGAACAAGGAAAAGTAAAGCTTTATAATGTTCAGACCATCGACAGCTGGAGTTTTTATGATGATAAAATATCTCCTCAACAAAGAATAAGAAACTATGAGCGATATGTACAGTTTCTGATCCAGGAATTCGTTCCCTATATTCAGAAAATTCATAAAACCCATCGTGTAGCAGTGGCAGGAGCCAGTTTTGGAGGATATCACGCTGCCAATTTTGCATTCAGATTTCCTGATGTGGTTTCTCATCTGTTCTGCCTTTCAGGAGCATTCAGTATAAGAAATTTTATGGACGGTTATTCTGATGAAATGGTTTACTTCAACTGCCCGAGGGAATTTGTAAGAAATGACGAAGCCTGGAAATACAAACACATGCATATTGTGCTCAGTACATCCGATCAGGATATCTGCAAAGATAAAAATGTTGAAATGTCTGAAATTTTAAGACTGAAAGGAATTGACTTCTGGTACGATGAAAGAAAATGGATAGGCCACGACTGGCCGCTGTGGAGAATGGTCTTCCCAACCTTTATAGGAGCATTCTTCTCTTAAAAACAATAGAAAAGACAAATAGAAAAAAATATACACATCTTAAAAACAAAAATTATGACAAAAAAAGTAGGAATTCTTTTCGGTATGGAAGATACGTTTCCCTGGGCATTTATAGACAAAGTGAATGAACTGGGAGGTGGAGAAATCATAGCTGAACCCGTTAATATCGACAAACTAGAACAAGGTGCAGACTATGGTTATGCGGTAATCATCGACAGAATTTCACAGGATGTTCCCTTTTACAGAGCTTACCTGAAAAATGCCGCACTTAATGGTACTTATGTAATCAACAATCCGTTTTGGTGGAGTGCTGACGAGAAATTTTTCAACAATGCACTGATGTCTAAACTTGGCATTCCTCTTCCTAAGACTGTTTTGCTGCCTTCACACGAAAGACCGGAAAATACTTCTGAAACCTCATTCAGAAATCTCAAATTCCCACATGACTGGGAGTATATTTTTAATTATGTAGGATTCCCGGCTTATATGAAACCTCATGACGGAGGAGGCTGGAAAAGTGTTTACAGAGTAGAAAATCCGGATGACCTTTGGAACAAATTAGGTGAAACGGAACAACTGGTGATGATGGTACAGGAAGAAATTGTCTTTGATGATTACTACAGAGTTTACTGCTTAGGGAGAAAATATGTTCACATCATGCCTTACGAACCAAGAAATGCACCTCATCTGAGATATGCTACTACACATCAGACACAAGGCGAAGAACTTGAGAAACTGCTGAAAACCATTCATGATTATACCATCACTATGAATGAAGCGTTAGGATATGATTTCAACACAGTAGAATTTGCTGTAAGAGATGGTATTCCGTATGCGATTGACTTCTGCAACCCGGCTCCGGATGCGGATAGAAATTCTGTAGGAGAAGAAAATTTTGCATGGATTATAGAACATGCTGCAAAACTGGCTATAGAAAAAGCTAAAGAATATGTTCCGGGAAAACCTAACATTACTTGGGGAACCTTTGTGAAAGATTCCATAAAATAACATTGAAAAAAATTAAAAAACACAAAACAAATGCATCATCAGTTTACTATTGGAATTGAAGAAGAATATCAGATCATTGATGTTGAAAGCAGAGATCTTGTTTCTCACGTTTCAAAAATCATTGAGGGCGGCAAAGCTGTTTTAAGTGAAAATTTAAAGCACGAAATGCATGAATCCATGATTGAAATGGAAACAGGAATCTGCCAGAATATTCAGGAGGCAAGAGCAGAATTAACGAATTTAAGACGTCATCTTATCAATATTGCTCATGAGCAGGGACTTCGCGTTTCCGGAGGAGGCACCCACCCCTTTTCACACTGGTCAGATAACAACATCACCCAAGGCGAAAGATATATCAAAATTGTAGATGATATGGGAGATGTAGCCAGAGAAAATCTCATTTTCGGATTACACGTTCATATTGGAATTCCTAATCGGGAAGAAGGCGTGAGAATTCAGAATGTAATGCGTTACTTTCTTCCCCACGTGTATGCTCTTTCTACCAATTCACCTTTCTGGATCGGAAGATATACAGGTTTTAAATCTTACAGACAGGAAATCTTCGTGAAATTCCCGAGAACCGGTATTCCGAGCTATTTTAACTCGCTGGCTGAATTTGACAGTTACGTAGATCTTCTTGTGAAAACAGGAACCATCGACAATGCCAAGAAAATATGGTGGGACCTGCGCGTACACCCATTCTACCCTACCATTGAATTCAGAATCTGTGATATGCCATTGAGAATTGATGAAACAGTGTGTCTTGCAGCCATTATGCAGTGCCTTGTTGCGAAAATCTATAAACTTCACCAGCAAAACCTGAGCTTCAGAAGCTACAGAAGACTGCTGTTGAACGAAAATAAATGGCGTGCTTCCAAAAGTGGTATTGAAGCCCATCTGATTGATTTCGGAAAAGAAGAATCTGTTCCTTATCCGCATTTATTAAAAGAACTTCTAGAATTTATTGATGATGTAGTAGATGATCTGGGATGCCGCCAAGAAGTAGAATATGCCTGGAAAATTCTGGAAAACGGAACCGGTGCAGACAGACAGCTTCAGATCTTCAAGGAGACAGGCGATCTCACGAAAGTCGTTGATTATATGATCTCTGAAACGGAGTATGGCATAACACATGGTGAACCTGCTTCATAATATTTTTGGTAACTTTACAAAAAATATGATGTAATGAAAGATATTCGAATTGCTCTGCTGGACATGAACAACAATCATGTGAATCAAGGTTTTAGAAACATTAAAGAAATTTCTGAAGCATTTCAGCAGGACTCTGAAGAAAATGTTGTTATCAAGACATTTGACGTGAGGTTTAAAGATGAAATGCCGGAGATTGAAGATTTTGATATTTTCATTTCTTCTGGCGGACCAGGAAATCCTCATCGGGAAGGTTTTGCCTGGGAAGACAGATTTGCCCATTTTTTGGATTCTGTTTTAGAGCATAATAAATTCAGTGAAGATAAAAAATACCTTTTCCTGATCTGCCATTCATTCCAGCTGGCAAGTATTCACTGGAACCTGGGTAATATCTGCAAAAGAAAGTCTTATTCCTTTGGAGTAATGCCTGTTCATAAAACAGATGAAGGCAAAGAAGAGTTCCTGTTCAAAAATCTTCAGGATCCTTTTTATGCAGTAGATTCCAGAGCTTATCAGTTTATTGAGCCGAATCATGACCGTTTTGAAGAGCTTGGAATGACTGTTATGGCAATTGAAAAATTCCGTCCTCATATCAATCTGGAAAGAGCGATAATGGCAGTTCGTTTTTCGGAAGAGATATTCGGAACACAGTTTCACCCTGAAGCCAATCCTGAATCTCTGATCGAAAATCTGAAAGATGAAAAAAACAGAGAAGCCATGATCGAAAACTTCGGAATGGAAAAATATCTTGAAACCATGGACAGAATAGATGATGAAGACAAAATCATCCTTACCAGAAATCAGATCCTTCCGAGATTCCTTCAGTTTGCAAAAAAAAACATTTTGAAAGAAGCTGAATCTTTGGCTTAAAAGGCCGGAAGCTGGAAGAAGGATGCTGGAAGTTATTTTCAGTTAAGACTACTGAAGATCCTTTTATTCATGAACTGATAGTCTAAATATTTTCATATTTAAGAACTTCCCTCTCCCAGCTTCCAGCTCCTTACTATATCACAATCGGGCAGAAATGCTCGATTTTTTTAACATCACAAAAGAAAAAAAAATGATCCCAAAATACAGAAAACAGTACAATCAGGAGTTTTCAGATGAAAAGTATAATCAATTAAAAAATATACTGGCAGAAAAAGGAGGTACAGCACCTACTTTCAGGGTTTCAGAAAGCCCTATTTTTTTGACTAAAGAGTTTGAAAGTAAACTTATTGATGCCAGCGAAAGTATCATCAGCCAGATTAAGGCTATGCCCGCAGAAGTACTTCAGAAAGCTGTACCTGAAAACTGCAGGGTTCCTAATGATACGGACCAGCCTCATTTTTTCACCATAGATTTCGGAGTCTGCAAAAGTGAAAACGGAGAAATAGAACCTCAACTAATAGAGCTTCAGGCGTTTCCTTCTTTGTATGCTTTTCAAAAAGTATATGAGGAAACCTACTGTGAAGTGTATCCTTTTCTTACGGAAATCAAAAATCCGATGCCTCATGAAACTTTTAAGAACTATTTAAAAGAATTAATTGTAGGAGATGAAAATCCTGAAAATGTAATCCTGCTAGAAATATTCCCGGAAAAACAGAAAACAGCTATTGATTTTGCTTTAACAGAAAAATTATTAGGAATAAAAACCGTATGTCTGACGAAAGTAAAAAAAGAAGGCAAAAAACTGTATTATGAAAATAATGGAAAGCTAACTGAGATCAAGAGAATTTACAACCGTGTTATATTTGATGAACTGGACAATATACCAGATCTTACCACTGAATTTGATTTCCGCGAAGAAGTAGATGTTCAATGGATTACACACCCCAACTGGTTCTTTAAAATTTCAAAGTTTCTTTTGCCTTTATTACAACATCAGTTTGTTCCTAAGAGTTATTTTCTACATGAATTCCCGGAAAATGAAAACCTTGAAGACTTTGTACTGAAGCCTTTATTTTCATTCGCAGGAAGCGGAGTTAATTTGAATCCGACAAAAGAAGTTACAGATTCTATTCAGGATAAAGAAAACTATATTTTGCAGAGAAAAGTGTATTATGAACCAATTTTTGAAGATATCAACGGAGATTTCTCAAAAGCAGAGATCCGTTTGTTATATATTTGGCGGGAAAATGACGAACGCCCTATCCTACTGGAAAATTTGGGAAGAATGACCAAGGCTGCGATGGTAAATGTGGATTTCAATAAAAAAGATGCCATCTGGATTGGAAGTTCAAATGCTTTTTTTGGATAGACAACTTATAAAACTAATAATACATGGAGAAAAAGTCAACAGCTTTGCAGAATTGACAATAATATTTTAACACGAAGAAGAAATCTATTACCCATCTGGATTAAAGTTTTCTTATGGTTCTTTTTAATCGGAGGCGCATTATGTGCTATTTTTTTGATGGCAGGCTCACTGATGACTCATATCTTTTTATCGGTATATGGGATAAGCGCTAACCATCCCTATTCAATGACAGGACTTTTGATCTGCTTTTTGTTTTTGTTTAAAGGTATTGTTGCCTATGGGCTTTGGTTTGAGGAAAAGTGGGCGGTACAAGCTGCAATAGTTGATGCAGTCATAGGAATTGCAATTTGTTTCATTATGATGGCCATTATTCCTTTTACTGTTCCTTCTATTAGTTTTACAATTAGATTAGAACTTATCCCACTGTATTTTTATCTTGTGAAAATGCAGAAAATAAAAAAAACATGGGAAAGCTTATAAAAAAACAAAACCTCCGAGATTTCGGAGGTTTATTTTTTTCTTATTCTTATAATCTTCTACCAACTTATCTTTGTAATAAAGTTGATTAGAAAACAAAAGGGATTGTTTTTATAAATCCGGACATGCCATTTGGTTGTCATGTGGGATACATACCTTATCATCGCCCCACGGCATAGGACAATCACGCCAACCTGGAGGACATCCCCCTTTTCCGTTGATACTTCTTAATTTCTCCTTAGAGATTTTCTTTAAATTTTTCATGGTTTTAATTTTAGTTTAGCATCAAATATAATAATTATTCTCCGATTAGAGATTTAACATAAAAAAATATCTGTTACGGGTTTCCGTAAACAAAAAATGTCCAATAAAAGTATCTTAAAAAGATGAAAGAATTTATTAGAGATTGTCTCTTATTTCAAAACCCAGATTCGCAAGTGAAATTAATTGGATTTATTACCTGGACATGTGGAATCGGATGGCTTGTTTTGATTTACGTGATGTTTATTAAATAGTATATAGTCATAGCTCTACGGAAACTCGTAAATACAATGAATTAAATATTTGTAAACCAGCAGCTAAAAATTATGATCTGCAAAATTATAGCACATCAGATATAAAAATTGCAATACGTTTTATTAATTCCGTATTGCAATTTTAATAAATTATATCAAGATATACTTACACGTTTTTATCGTCTTCCAACAGCTCTTTGGCCTGATATTCCTGAACCAGGTCAATAGCATTGGAAATAACATCGCTTAAAGCAGTGATAAATGTTCCTTCTTCTGCCATTCCTATCGCATGCTTTAAAGCTTCAATCTCTTTAGGAATGATCTCATAACTAACGTCTCTGCCTGCAGAATTAATACCATCAATAATCAATCCGTTGATTTCCTCTTCTGTTCTTCCGCGAAGATGTTTCTCATTTCGGATGATAATATAATCGAACATTCTTCCGGCAATCTTTCCGCACTCTCTGATATCGCTATCTCTTCTGTCCCCAACACCGGAAATAATACCAATTTTCTTCGTAGACTCAACATTTTTCAGATAGTCTTCAATGGCTTCGTACCCTGATGGATTATGAGCGAAATCGATCAATACCTTAAAGTTTTTAAACTTAAAGACATTCAGTCTTCCTGGTGTAAGCTGAGCACTTGGAATAAACGTTCTCAAAGAATTGGATATATCTTCAATTCCGAATCCATAAAGATAACTTGCCAAACTGGCTGCCAAAACATTTTCAATCATGAATCTGGCTTTCCCTTCCATGGTGATCGGGAAATCTTTGGCTTTTCCTATTCTGATTTTCCAGTCACCCTTTTTAATGGTTACAAATCCTTCTTCATACACGCAGGTGATCTTTCCTTCTTTCGCAAATTTTACGATATGAGGATTGTTTTCATCCATGCTGAAGATGGCCACATTGGAATCAAGATCATTCACGATCTTCATGGAATATTGATTGTCTGCGTTCAGAACGCTCCAGCCACTCTTTTTAACGCTATCGAGTACAACACGTTTTACTTTGGTAAGATCCTTTAAACTGTGAATATCATTCATTCCCAAATGATCTTCCTCAATATTGGTCAAAACCCCGATATCACATTGTGAAAAGCCAAGTCCGGAACGTAAAATCCCACCTCTGGCGGTTTCCAGCACTGCAAATTCTACCGTTGGATCTTTCAAGATAAATTCTGCTGAAAGCGGTCCTGTAGTGTCCCCTTTTGACAGCATTGTATTTTGAATATAAATTCCGTCCGAAGTCGTGAATCCCACTCTGTAGCCATTACTTTTTACAATATGCGAAATAAGTCTTGTAGTAGTTGTTTTTCCATTCGTCCCCGTCACGGCAATAATTGGAATGGTAAAAGGTTTCCCTTGCGGATAAAGCATATCTACCACCGGTGCAGCTACGTTTCTTGGAAGCCCTTCACTTGGAGCCAGGTGCATTCTGAAACCCGGAGCAGCATTGACCTCAATAATAGCTCCACCACTTTCTTTTAAAGGCTGAGTCAGGTTCTCTGCCATCACATCAATACCGCAAACATCCAATCCTATAATTTTGGAAATTCTTTCTGCCATCGTGATATTTTCCGGATGTACCATATCTGTTACATCAATGGATGTTCCTCCCGTTGAAAGATTCGCCGTTGATTTCAGGTATACCACTTCTCCCCTTTGAGGAATGGTTTCCAGCGTATATTGAAGCTTTTCAAGAAGTTCCATTGTATCTTTATCTACCTCAATCTCGGTAAGAACATTTTCATGGCCATATCCTCTTCTCGGGTCCTTGTTTTCTTTCTCAATAAGCTGCTGAAGGCTCAGTTCGCCATCTCCTACAACATGGGCCGGAACTCTTCTTGCTGCTGCCACCATTTTATTATTGATTACCAGTATACGGAAATCATAACCTGTAATATATTTTTCAACAATTACTTTTCTGGAATATTTTTGTGCATGTTCCAGACCAATTTTAGCAGACTCCCATTCGGTGACATTAATGGAAGAACCTTTCCCGTGATTTCCATCCAAAGGTTTCAACACAATCGGATAGCCAATTTTTCTGATCACAGTATTTAATCCTTCTTCGTCTACAACCAAATCACCAATCGGTACCGGAATCGCTGCATCATGAAGCATTCTTTTGGTTAATTCTTTATTACATGCGATATCAACGGCAATAGAACTTGTTTTTCCGGTAATGGTAGCCTGAAACCTTTGCTGATTTACTCCATAACCCAATTGTACAAGAGAGTTTGTTCCCAGTCTGATCCAGGGAATTCTTCTTGAAGCGGCTTCTTCTACAATACTTCCTGTAGAAGGACCAAGACGAACACGTTCTCTGATTTCTTTTAATCTCTGAATGCAGGCATTTAAATCATAATCCTTCCCTTCTATCAGAGCTTCTGCAATCTTCGTTGCTTCTTCAGCAGCGTATATCCCTGCGTTTTCTTCAATATAATTGAAAACTACATTATACACTCCCGGAGTTTTTGTCTCCCGGGTTCTTCCAAACCCTACATCCATTCCTGCCAGGGTCTGTATTTCTAAAGCGATATGCTCAATGACGTGCCCCATCCAGGTTCCGGTTTCCACTCTATGGAAAAAACCACCTTCCACTCCTTCCGAGCATCGATGGGTAATCAATGAGGGTATTAATTTTTCAATCCTTTCCCTGAATCCTTCGATTTTATTGGTAGGATAATTCTCCATTTCTTCTAAGTCTAACCTCATCTGTATCAGCTTCTTTCTTCTGATGCTCCAGATGTTTGGACCGCGTAGTGCCTGAATCTTTTCGATTTTCATAGTCTATTGGCATTTTAACAGTTAACAATAACTCCTTTCATAGTCAAAGATAATGTAAAACCCTAAACAAAACCATAGCAAATTTAAAGATTTGTTAAAAAACAATTAATTTTAATTAACATTCCTAAAACATTAAAAATCAACTAAAGATGGCACGAAATTAGCCAATGAATGTGAATTATTTTTTAATTTTGTACAATGATGAAACCTGTTGGAAAATTAATAGTTATCGGAGGCGCTGTAAACAAAGGCAGTTTTGCTGAAACCGATTATGATCAGAATATCGAAAAGAATCTTAACTTTTTTGAACGTGGGATCTTAAGGAAGATCATCAACGAATCAAAACTCAAAGAAGATTCTGTTATTGAAATTGTAACAACCGCCTCTCAAATCCCTCAGATTGTAGGTTCTGAATACAAAAAGGCATTTGAATTTCTTGGTGCTAAAAATGTAAATGTCCTGGACATCCACAACCGTGAAGAAGCCAACTCTGATGCGATGGTGGCAAGAGCCAATGCTGCTGATGTCATGATGTTCACCGGAGGAGATCAGCTGAGACTGACTTCTATTCTTGGAGGAACAAGATTCCATGATACAATTCTATTAAAATACCAGGAACAGGATTTCATTTATTCCGGAACTTCGGCGGGAGCTGCTGCTGCATCTGAGAATATGATCTACCAGGGAAGCAGTTCTGAAGCATTGTTAAAAGGAGAAATCAAAACTACTCAGGGATTAGGTTTAATTGATAATGTCATTATTGATACACACTTTGTACAACGTGGCAGAATCGGGCGTCTTTTCCAGGCAGTAGTTAACAATCCGAGAACGCTTGGAATAGGTCTTGGAGAAGATACTGGACTTTTCATCCATAACGATGTGATGACAGCCGTAGGTTCTGGTCTGGTTATTCTGGTTGACGGAAGATTTATTAAAGATACCAACCTTACGAATATCAATCTTGGAGAGCCTATTTCTATTGATAATTTGACGGTACATGTCATGTCTATGAATGACCATTATGATCTTACCACAAAGACCTTAACTATTGAGAATTCTCAGTTTAATCCGATACCTCAGGACAAATAACTTAGTTGATAGTCAAAAATATTACTAATCATAATAAAAATGGGACTTTGGTTTCATTTTTTTTTTGCTTAAAACTGAAAGGTCAAAGTTTAAAAAGCAATTCTCTTATAAGGAAAGAGAAAAAGTTAGGAATTAATTAGAATTTATAAATTAACTTCGTAGAAGAATACATTTATCAACTATCATCTATATTTATGAAAATCATCATCCACGGAGGTTTTTTCTCAGAAAGCGACCAAAGCCACGAAGTAAAAACAGCAAAACAGGACTCTTTAAAAGAAATTGCCCAAAAAGCATTTGATTATCTTACAAAACATTCAGCTTTTGATACCGTTGCTTATGCCGTTTCATTGCTGGAGGACGATCCGTTATACAATGCGGGAATTGGTTCTCAGATCCAGAGCGATGGTATTATCCGTATGAGTGCTGCTATTATGAATGGAGAAACTCAAAAGCTAAGCGGAGTTATCAATATTCAGGATGTAAAGAACCCTATTCTTGTTGCTAAAGATCTTATTGGAGAAGATGACAGGGTTTTGGGCGGGCACGGTGCAAAAATCTATGCCACGGAACATGGTTTTGAGAATTTTTCTACAGAAATTCCTCAGAGAAGAAGTGAATATGAAGCCAAATTGGCTAACGGAGGTAAAGGAACGGTAGGCTGTGTAGCGATTGATCAAAAAGGAAAACTGGCTGTTGCTACGTCTACGGGTGGAAAAGGCTTTGAGATTCCGGGAAGGATTTCAGACTCTGCCACAGTGGCCGGAAATTACGCCAATGCCTTCTGTGCTGTAAGCTGTACCGGTGTGGGGGAAGATATTGTGAGCAATGCTACTGCCACAAAAATTGTAACAAGAGTTACAGATGGGATGAGCCTTCAGCAGGCTTTCAGCAAGACATTTGATGAACTTAAAACCATTGATGGATTTGCAGGAGCTATTGCTATTGATAAAGACGGGAACCTTTACCATCAGGATTCTTATCCTACTATGGTTTTCGCCAGTTTTGATGGTGAAAAATTTGAAGTCTTCTCTTAATTTTAACATTTTTTTATAAGTCGATTTATTTTTTTGGCACGTATTTTACATTATTAGTAATAACAAATTTTAATATTAATACATAAAAAAATAGAAATCATGGGAAACAAGGCAAAAGGCTTATTAGCTTTATTAGGTTTAGGTGCATTAGCTTATTGGAAATATAAGAATTCAAGCCCTGAAGATCAACAGGCGGTAAAAGACAAAATCAATACTGCAAAAGATAATCTAAACAAATGGGGAAATGACCTTAAAACAAAAGCCAATGACGTTGCTTCCCAGGTTCAGAATAAAGTGGACGAAGTAAAGACAAAGGCTGAAGATTCTTTAAGCTAAACAAAAGCAGTTTTTTTAACATTCATATATAGGAAAAAGTCATCGTAATGAATATTACGATGACTTTTTATCTTAGAAAAGTTTCAATTCAATTTTATTTTTTCTGTGCTGCCAGAGCAAAAACCAATGGTATTTTATTTCCAAACTGTGGAATTCTCCATTTTCCTTTTTCAAATTCCTCCACATGCCTGAAGCAAGGATATGGTGACCAGTCAAACTCACGGAAAGTATCCAAAATTAAATCTTTTTTAATCAGATTATCGAGAACTTCTGATAAAGAGTGATTCCACATGACATATTCCTGTACAATGGGTGCAGACTGGTCTGCATAGGTTCCTTCATAAGTTTCTACTATTGGTTTTTCATTAAAATAGTTGTAAGCCACTTTTGTAAAGTCATCATCAAACATCCAGACAACCGGATGAAACTCTGCCATAATAAATTGCCCACCAGGTTTTAGAAAATGACTGATAACACCCGCCCATTTTTCAAGATCGGGAAGCCAGCCTATTGTACCATAACTTGTGTATACGATATCAAATTTCTGATCCAAAATATCAGGCAGCAAATACACATCTGAACAGATAAATTCTGTATCCGTTCCGCATTTCTGAGCAAGATCTCTGCCGGCATCAATAGCTTTATCAGAAAGATCAATCCCCGTAACTTTTGCACCCATTCTTGACAGTGAAATAGAATCCTGCCCGAAATGGCATTGCAGGTGCAGAATACTTTTTCCTTTTATATCTCCAAGAAGTTCCAGCTCTATTGTATTGAGCGAAGTTCTTCCTTTCAGAAATTCATCTACAAAGTAGAAATCCGACTTCAGGTGCGGTTCAACCTTTGCATTCCATGATTTTTTATTTATTTCTAAGTAATTTTCCATTGTTTTAGTTTTAGTCTTACTTTTCATTAAAGCTTTTCTGCATATCGATCATAATTGATCCATGAGTTTTTTCTTTTGTTCCAGAAATTCTTCTTCGCTTAAAACTCCGGTCTCTTTTAATCTTCCTAACTGTTCGAGTTGGTCTAAAATACTGGGTTCAGGTATATTGTAAGAGGGTCCTTCAGGGCGGGACATAAAGTCTCTTACCTTTTCACAAAAAAGCTCAGCATGATACCTTCCTACTCCATCTATCTCTACGATATCATCAGTTACCTGAATATCTATAGAAGCCAGCAACACTGCTGTTTCATATTGTATTGAGCTTATTTTGCTGTAGGAAAAGTCTTCTACTTTCAACCCATACATGAATTCTTTATCTACAAAGATCAATCTCCTGTCCGTAGCTACTAAAATGATATGATGATTGTTTATTTTATTTCTGCCTTCAACGAGATAGACAATTTTTTCGTCTGCTGAAAGAATATCCGGCAGCTCATGAATTTCTTTTCGGGCAAATATGGTAGGACTGATATCCAGTCTTTTAAGTTCCTCTCTTATTTCGTCAAGTCTTGATTTTTCACTCATAGTAACAGTTTATGATCCTAAATTACTATTTATTGGTGATTAAATATTTAATTTGGTTGAAATATTACGTTTCGGATGGAATTACGATAGAACTGTGCAGGCAATACATTTTCCAGCCTAATGTTTCATACAACCGCCTTCCTTCTTCTGTTGCTACTAAAAGATTATTTGAAAATCCTTTTGATAAAGCAATCTTCTCAAGTTCTTTCAATAAAAACGAAGCGAGCCCTTTTCTTTGATGATTTTTTTCGGTAATAATCCTATCATATATTGCAATAGCAGCACCATTGATAAGAGATACACGGCCTATAGAAGCCTGCTCACCATTCTCTGCTACAATCCTGACAACAAAAGTAGTGTTATACTCAGAAAATTCTAAGTGATATCCTTCTGCAAGGCTGATTTCCGGGAAATTCATCGAGTGAAAACAGGTCATCATATATCCTTGTGGCTGCAGTTTCCATCTTTCAGGGATTTTCTCTATAAATTCTTCAGGAGAAGTAGATACTTTGAGATAAACCCAGGGCTCATCAATTAAATCTGCTAGCTCAAAAAAATCATCATTAAGCTCAGGAAATACAAAACGTTCTTTTTGTTTTTCATCTCCCACCATTACGTGGAATCCGGATTTATATTGAACAGGAAAAGATACTTCTCTTGATAGGCACCATCCTTTAAGCCAGTTTTCTACTATTTCTGCCGATACTTTGTCTTTCATGATTGGTATTAAAAGTTTTATTTCAATTGCTCCAACAGCTTCTTTTTCTGTTCTGCAAATTCTGCATCGGTCAAAATCCCATTTTCTCTCAGTTTTCCTAATTTCTCAAGCTGATTAAAAATTTCTTCTGATGACACTGAAGCACTTTTGCCTGCAGGATCAATTTGTTTCGGAGATTGTTCTTTCGGCTTATTATAATGAGGGCTTATGATATCATAGAACTTTTCGGCATCTTCTTTATCCATAAAACATTCAAACTCTACCACCCTTTCATCAAGATGTAATTTTATGATTGGAGACCTCGGGTCTGTTACAAAACTTACGGATTTAATGGTTTCGTTGGAATAATCATTGATCTTTGCAGCTCCAAACATTGCTTTTGATACGGAAATCATCCTTTTAGGAGTTGCCACTAATATTCCTGCGTCCAATGTATTGACAAACTGAGCATCTGTAATGGCAATTATTTGTTCTTCTTCGGAGATCAGATAAGGAAGTTCTTTGATTTCTCCTTTGGCAAACATAGAAAGGTTGGCGTTCAGTTTTTCCAGCTCAAATTTTATTTTGCGCTGTCTCCGTTTGTAAACTTCTTTTGAAATTTGGTTTGAATCAGAATTTATCGTTACGGGAAGAGTTTGGTTTGTAACTGCTACTGGCAAAACAGGTTCTGTTTTCTCTCTTTTCAGCATTTCATTAATATCATCAATACTGAATTTATTAAGATTGTACAGCAATTCTTCATTGATATTGCTCGTTTCATTCAAACATTTATTGCACAAAACATTACCATCTGAAAGCTTATTAGCTCCCAAAAGTGTATCCATAGAGGTTAATTCTGTTTTACACAATGCACAATTATTACTCATTTTTTCTTTTTTATAATTTATCAAGCAATTTTTTCTTTTGTTCGGCAAACTCAGCCTCTGTCAATACTCCAATCTCTCTGAGTTTACCCAATTTTTCCAACTGCTCAAAGATAGCCCCAGAGTCACCTTTATCTGTAGAATAAACATTTTCCTGAACCAGGTCCGGAATGGTTTGGGAAAATGCCTGCAATGGACTTGAGTCCCTTCTCAATTCATTTTCAGAATAATTTGCACTTCTGTTTTTAACATTGCAAAATGCCCTTCCATCATTTTTGTTATGTAGTTTAAACTGCGCATCACCTCTATAGGTATTGATTTTCAAGATCGAATACAAGAGATTTTCAACATGATCAATGGAAGAAATATCCTGAAGGGGAAATTCATTCTTTACCACTCCGCCCAGAAATTTTTTATCAATGAAAACAACCCTTTTCTGTGTTGAAAATATAATTCCTTCCCTGTTACTTTGAAGATCAATCCCTTCTGCAATAGCCAGCAATTTTTCATCTCTGTCCAGTACATTCGCCAATTCATTCACTTCTTCGTTAGCAAGAACGCTCAGTCTTGCATTCAGGGCAACAATCTGATCTTTTATTTCATCCAGCCTTGTTGGTGCATCATATTCATAATGGTTGTTTTGTGTATATCTGGATTCTCCCGGATTTTGATTAGCATCAATTTTACTTTTCAGAATCATTCCTGTAATTTCTGCAAAATAAAACTGATCGAGATTATGGATAAGGTCTCTGTTGATAGTAACGGCTTTAGTAAAGCATTCTGCACACAAATAACCGCCATCAGCAAGTTTATTTTTACCTACAGACATATCTGTTGCCGTTAGCGGTGTTCCGCACAATGCGCAAATAGTGTTCATCTGGTTTTTATGTTTAAAAGTTTTTATGAATTTCAGAGCATAATTTTCACCCTGTGCTCCAAATTACAAATTCTGAACCGATTTTAAGGATCAAAAATATTTAAATCTTAACATCAATCAAAAAAAAACAACCACAAAAAAGCTTTGTGGTTGTTTTTCTTCTTTTTATATATCCAAAACCAAATAATAATCTATTGGATAGTTTTGGTTATATCATTACCCTAAAAATTCTTCTAAAGAAACAGTTCTCTTTTCTCCAGCTTCAATATCTTTATAGGTAACTGTCTTATTTTTAATTTCTTCTTCACCCAGAAACACAACATTCTTTATTCCTTTCTTTTCTGCGTAAGTAAACTGCTTATTGATTTTTGCATTTTCAGGATATAATTCTGCTGAAATTCCTTTTGCTCTTAGCTGCATAATCAGTTTTAAAGCTTCTATTGTTTCTTCTCCTCCGGAATTAGCAAACAAATATTCAATTTTGGATGATGCTTCTTCAGGGAAAAGATTCAATTCTTCCATTACCAGATAAATTCTGTCTAATCCGAATGAAATTCCTATTCCCGGAATATTCTTCACTCCAAAAACCTCTGTAAGATTATCATATCTACCGCCGCCGCCGATAGACCCCATAGCAACCTCATCTGCTTTCACTTCAAAGATAGCACCTGTATAATAATCCAATCCTCTTGCCAGGGTAATATTGAATACAAGATTTTGCATATCAACACCAAGGCTCAGAGACTGTGTAAGGACATATTCAAGTTCTTCCACTCCTTTCAATCCAATTTCATTTCCTGCAAATTTTTCCTTTAGTTGAAGAAGGTTTTCCAATGCATCGTCTGACTGGCTGAAGAGGAAATCCAGCTTATCAATAGATTCCTGAGAAATTTCTCTTTCCAGTAATTCTTTTACAACGCCTTCTTTACCTATCTTATCCAGTTTATCTAATGCTACAGTGAAGTCAATCAGTTTATCTGTGATTCCTGCATATTCTGCCAATCCGGAAAGGATTTTTCTGTTGTTCATATGAATCGTAACAGGAACTTTCAGATCTGCAAATGATTTTAAATACAGCTGAACAAGCTCTACTTCCTGCAATAAGCTTTCACTTCCTACCACATCCGCATCACATTGATAAAATTCTCTGTATCTTCCTTTCTGAGGCTTGTCTGCTCTCCAAACCGGTTGAATCTGATAACGTTTATATGGAAATGTCAGTTTTCCATGATTCATAGCTACGAATCTTGCAAAAGGTACGGTAAGGTCGTAACGAAGAGCTTTGTCCGTTAAATATTCTGAACTAAATGGTTTGTCTAGTGCTCTTTGAAAATCATGAAGCATTTGAACTTTTTTATCTTCTTTTGCTTCATTAATACTTGAGTTTAAAATCTTAAAGATTAAACGCTCTCCTTCTTCTCCGTATTTCCCTGTCAGTGTAGAAAGATTTTCAAAGCTTGGTGTTTCCAATGGCTGAAACCCGAATAATTCAAAGTTATTCTGTAAAATATTGATGATATATTTTCTTCTGGAAACTTCCTGTGCCGTAAAATCTCTCGTCCCTTTTGCTAAACTTGGCTTCATTTTTTGTATGTCATTTTGATAAATGCAAAAGTACGGAATTGCATGGACTTTACACAGCATAAAAAGCTGAAGAAACAATCTTCCCCAGCTTTTTGCTGTCGTGTTATCAATTATTCTGAAAAATCAGATACTTTCAAGAATTTCAAGGATCTCTTCACCATAATTTTCAATCTTATGCTTTCCAAACCCTTTGATCTCCAGCAATTCTTCTTTCCTGGCAGGCTTATACTTGGCTACAGATATCAGTTCTTTATTGCTGGCTATGAAATAAGTAGGAAGATTCTGCTCCCGGGCTTTTTCTGATCTCCAGAGTTTCAGAGCATCCAATATTTTTTCTTCATCTGTATTCAAGAAATCATTCTCTGCAGAATATTTAATTGCTTTTGATTCTTTAACTGTATTTTTTGTCAGTTTCTGATCTTCAAAATACAATATTACAGACCAATATCGTTCTTCACTTACAAAAGCTGTTTCTACTTTCATAATCTCATTGGCTTCCAGAAAATCATCCAGCATCTTCTGATCTTTGTAAAGAAATTCTTCGGGAAGTCTTATTTTAAAAACTTTTACTTTCATCATTTGTGTTTTTTAGAATTATTTTCCTCCTAATAATAGGATCTCATCTACTCGAATTTCTGTGATATAACGCTTCACCCCGTCCTTGTCATCATATGATCTGTAGGTAAGCTTTCCTTCTATGGCAATTTCTTTTCCTTTGGAAACATATTTCTCAAAAATTTCTGCTGTTTTCCCAAAAGCAATAAGATTGTGCCATTGTGTTTCTTCTACTTTTTCTCCTTTGGCATTCGTATAATGGTCGCTTGTTGCTAAGGATACGCTTGCTTTTACATTTCCGTTATCGAAGTTTACCATTTCAACTTCTTTTCCTGTGTAACCAATTAATGTTACTTTGTTTCTTAGTGACATAACTTTTAGATTTTAAAGATTAATGATTCAGATAAGAGACGTTCACTGTTTTTCTCAAATCTCTGTTGCAAAGATTGCGATGTTATCCATCCTCAGTCGGTTATAAACTATTTAAATTCGTTTGTAGTCGTTTGAAAACGGATAATATAATAAATAGAATTTTATATAAAACAACATTTCCTACTCTTAAAAAACAATAATCACCACTTTTAAAGAAAAAATTAAATGAATAAAAACTATATTCTAACATATTTTTCTTCTTTAAAAAACATTGAAAAATAGATGTTTTACCGAGATTTTTTTTCTATTTAATTTAATTTTTTTTTGCAAATTTGTAAAAATGTCTGATATGCAAAAAGAAAAACTCCGTACAGTAAGAAAGATGAAGGGCTTCACCCAGCAGCAAATGGCTGATGTAATCCCTACTGACGTTTCCAACTATAGCAGAAAAGAAAGTGGTGCTGTATCTATCACACAGACAGAATGGTCCAAAATCGCCAAATTTTTAGAAGTTCCCATTGAAGAAATTTACGAAGAAGAGGAGGCTAAGATTATTATCGAAAACCCTGTATTTAATGACAGTCCGGGAGCAAACGTTGGCAATAGTGATTTTTCTGCCAACAATGTGGGATATATTAATAATGAATTAAGCATAGAAATTATTAAAACGATGCAGGAATATATTGGACTTTTGAAAGAGGAAATCGAAAGACTGAAAAAGTAGAAAGTATCAAAAAATATATTAAAGTCAGAGTGGAAATTTTTCTATTCTGACTTTCTTTTTATGAAGTAGTTTGTTTTTTTTAATGTCATTATAACATTCAAACCCTAACCATTTACAAACGGATAATTCCGTATCTTTGTGAAAATTCATCTATGAAAAGGAATATCAATATTTTTGAGTTTCCTCTCAATTTGGGACTTACAAAAAAGGAACATGAGACAGAACCCGGGGTCCGAAAACTTCCGGATTGGCTCAGAAAATTTGATTTTCATCGTAGAATTGCTCCTAAAAAAGTTTTCAGACTTGATGCTCCGGAATATTCCATGGATTTTGATAAGGAATCAAATGTCAGAAATGCAGATCTCATTATTGAATATGCCAAAAAGCAGGCTGAATTTATTCTTAAGAATTACGAAAAGAATACATTCAATATTATTCTGGGCGGTGACTGCAGCATCCTGATTGGAAATGCTGTCGCTTTGAAAAAACTGGGAAACTTTGGTCTCTTTTATCTTGACGGGCATACAGATTTTATACCGCCGGAACTTTCAGAAACGGGAGGTGCAGCAGGAATGGATCTCGCTATTATTACCGGAACCGGACATGAGAAACTGACCAATATTGATGGTCTAAAACCTTATTTATCTGAAGAAAATATTTTCTGCTGTGGAAATGCCGAAACAGATGATGATGAATATGTTAATCAAATTATCAATTCTAATATTCATTATTATGATCTTTACCGCCTCAGAGAAAATGGTTTCAGAAAAACTGCAGAAAACTTTCTGAAAATGGTGGATGATAAAGGTTTGGACGGCTTTTTCATTCATTTTGATGTGGATATTCTGAAAGATGAGATAATGCCGGCTGTAGACAGCAGAATGGAAGACGGAATCAGCTATAATGATCTCAGAGAAATGCTGGAACCATTATTTGAGAGTACATTATGTTTTGGGATAGAGATTACTATTCTAGATCCTGATTATGATGAAAACGGAACGTATACACGGCCATTTGTAGAAAATTTAATTCAAATTATAAAAAATAAAGAAGAGTAAATGAAGAAGAGTATAAAAAGAACATTCAGAGTTTCCAAATATGTGATCTATAAGGAAACGCTTGTTGATTACAAAGAGCATTTCTGGTCATTTTTGGGTGCTTTTTTTGGAATTGGGATCATTGCATTTATCCAGTCTCATTCATTAATGGAAACTGAGAATATATTCCTGATCGGTTCTTTTGGGGCTTCAAGTGTTCTTATCTATGGCGCTATACAGAGTCCTCTGGCACAACCCAGAAACCTTATAGGCGGACATGTGCTGTCTGCATTGGTAGGCGTTACAGTGTATCAGTTTGTTCCGGATATCATCTGGCTATCAGCTCCTTTAGCGGTGGCTTTTTCTATTGTGTTGATGCAGTATACCAAAACTCTCCATCCACCGGGTGGTGCTACAGCCCTGATTGCTGTAAGTTCTACCGGTAAAATTCCGGAATTAGGATATTGGTATGTCATCTCCCCTGTTCTTTCGGGGTGTATCATCCTCCTGCTTGTAGCATTGTTTTTTAATAATATTACTCCTAACAGAAGTTATCCTACTCACAGCGCATTCATAAGGCTGTTACGAAAAAGACATGCACGTCCCCACAAAATAAAAAAATAAGAAGATGAATTGTCTGGAATGTGGCGAGAAAATCATCGGGAGGTCTGATAAAAAGTTTTGCAACGATGCCTGCCGGAACGCCTATAACAATAAGCAAAATAAGGATTCTAGTAATCTGATGCGGAATGTGAACAACAAACTTCGCAAAAATTACCGCATCCTGATGGAAATAAATACTGACGGTAAAACAAAAGTAGCCAGATCCAAACTGGATGGCTTAGGTTTTGATTTTGATTATTTCACCAACCTGAAAGTTTATAAAAACGGTTCTGAATACAAGTTTATTTATGATTACGGCTATAAACTTCTGGAAGATGATTTTATACTGATTGTAAAGAATCAGTCATAACCCGCACACCTTAAATAAAGTATTATGAAAGAAGTTGTTCTGATCACCGGAGCCAGTGGCATGATCGCCAAAGAACTGGCCAAAAAGATAGGGAAGGAATACGAAATCAGATTTCTGACCAGAAAAAAAGAACATGATCATGAATATGAATGGGATATCAGGAAAGGAAATATAGATGAAACTGCTTTGGAGAATGTTTCTCATATTATTCATCTTGCCGGTGCCAACATTTCAGAAAAGCGCTGGACGCCGGAAAGAAAAAGAGAATTGATCTCGAGCCGTGTTGATTCTGCGGAATTACTTCGAACTGCTTTAAGAAAAAATAAAATAAAGCTTAAGTCTTTTATTTCAGCTTCAGGAATTAATTTTTATGGCACCCAGACTTCGGAAAAGATTTATACTGAAAGTGATCCTCCCGGGAATGATTTTCTAAGTGAGGTTGTAGTTTTATGGGAACGTGCTGCAGACGATTTCAAAGAGCAGGATCTGGCAGAAAGAGTGGTCAAAATACGAACTGCCGTTGTACTTTCCGAAAAAGATGGAGCTTTAAAGAAAATGATTCCTCCTATTCAATATTATATTGGATCTCCTTTAGGAAGCGGCCAGCAATATATGCCATGGATTCATGTAGAGGATATTTGCTCTGTTTATGAGCTTGCTTTAAAAAATCCGGCAATGGACGGAGCTTATAATGCCGTTTCTCCACAACATATTACTAACAAAGATCTCACAAAAAAGATTGCCAAAGTACTTGGAAAACCTTTGTTCATGCCCAATGTTCCCGGATTTGTCTTGAAACTAATCTTCGGAGAACTGGCTGCGGCTATACTGGAAGGTTCCAGGGCTTCTTCACAGAAAATTCAGGATGCTGGGTTTCACTTTAAGTTTCCGGATTTAGAAAATGCTTTAAAAGATTTATTAAAGAAATAACTACAAGAATTTTAATTAAAAAATATTCCAACACCCTTTTTATTCTAATGAAAAAACCCAATATCACCTTATTAAACACAGAAATTCTTTCAGATAACTGGTATACTTTAAATAAAGTAACTTATTCTGTTTTGAAAAAGGATGGAACTACAGAAACTCAGAGCAGAGAAGCTTACGACCGTGGAAACGGAGCTGTTATTCTCCTTTACAACAACCTCTCAAAAAAGGTTATTTTAACCAGACAATTCCGGCTGCCGACTTATATCAACGGAAATGAGACAGGAATGCTTATTGAAGCCTGTGCAGGGCTTTTGGATAATGATAATCCGGAAGACTGTATAAAAAGGGAAACTGAAGAAGAAACCGGGTATAAAATTTCCAAAGTTGAAAAGATATTTGAAGCTTATATGTCTCCCGGATCTGTCACCGAAATCCTTCATTTTTTTATCGCAGAATATTCAAATGAAATGAAAATCACAGACGGCGGCGGATTGGAAGAGGAAGGTGAAAATATAGAAGTTCTGGAACTTTCTTTTGAAGAAACTCTGAAAATGATTGATACAAGAGAAATCAAAGATGCTAAGACCATTATGCTTTTGCAGCATTTACGAATCAAGGGAATCATGTAGAATCAAAATATCATTGATAATTGATCGATAATCAATGATGGGTAAATTGCTCTATATTAAATAAAAATATTAACTTATCACTCTTATTTAAAACTACTAACGGATGATTGAACATGTGAAGCTTGCCATTAATCCTAAATTTCAGGATTGGGTTCTTTTTGAAAATGGCACTTATATTATTTTTGACGACATCAGTACTGTCAAAGACGTAAAAGAGGAAGCAATAAAACTAATGAAAGAATTCGGTCCGGTATATGCCGGAGGCCCGGCAGGGGATTTTAATATTATCCATTTAAACCTGACTGAAGGCTGGCTGGTTTCCGGACATGGGTATGGCATGTATACTTATGTACACCCATCGGAACTTGATAATGATTCTCCAAACGATCTTGAAATAGGACTATATGGAAGATCCAAAAGAGATTCGGATGGTCAGAATCCCGAAATAATACATATCAACAGCGGTGAAACTTCATAAGACATATATTTACTACTCACCAATACAGCCAATTCATCATTCATAACTTATAATTCATCATTAAATAAAATGCTTCAAGATCATATTACGGTTCAGAACCGCCATAAAGAATTTATAAAAAAAATCACTGAAACAGAAATAGTGTATGCTTTACAGGATGATAAAGGATATGCTACCTCCTACTCCAGCGAAGCAGAATATGAAGATGGTGAACCGGTTCAGATGATCTGCTTCTGGTCTGATGCTGCAAGAGCAAAATCATGTATAGAAAATGAATGGAATCATTATGAGCCTTCACCTGTTTCCCTTACAGAATTTGTAGAAAACTGGTGCCTGGGAATGAATATGGATGGATTATTGGTTGGGACAAATTTCGACAGCCATATGTTTGGCTATGAGGCAGAGCCTTTAGAATTGATTCTTGATATTATAGAAGAGCTTAAAAATTCCGGAAAATCTCTGGAATTGAGAAAGTTTAAAAATCTTGAGGATATGGAAAAACAGATCAGAGAAGTTTTGGAAGATTAAGTTACAATCCTCCGTAGTTTATCTGTTAATCCTAAATGATGAAGGTATTGGGAATAAAAATCATTAAAGTAATAGCTGTATTTGCAGTATTGATTTTCAGTATTCTAATGCTGAAAACGATTTCCCAATATACTTCTTTTGATAAAAACATCGGGTTTTTGGCCTTTAAACAACAGGTAGTTGGTAATCCGTACTGGATGGCTTTTTTCTACATTCATATTTTTTCTATAACGCTTTGTCTTCTGGCTGGCCTTACGCAATTTTCCAGTCGGTTTTTAGTAGAAAACAGAGATCTTCACAGGATTATTGGAAAAATATATGTTTATAATATTCTCATCATTAATGTCCCGGCATGTTTCATACTGGGATTATTTTCAAATGGGGCCCTTATCGGAATTACAGGATTTCTGATTCAGGACGTTTTCTGGGCTTATTTCACCATTGCGGCCGTACTTTCTATTAAAAAAGGGAATATCATCAGGCACAGAAATTATATGGTTTTAAGCTATGCGGTGACTACAACAGCCATTACTTTCAGAATCGTTAAGCATTTGTTGTATAATGAAACGCAGCATGATTACGAACTTTTTTATGGACTGAATGTCTGGGCTGCCCTTGTCATCAACCTTTCTATTGCTTATGTTATTCTCAGAAAAAGTACAGGATTATCTGGAAAAGTCAACAGTGGAAAAGAAAATAAAAAGACTGAGAAGTGATACCAGAAAAAATGACCCGATAAATATTAAAGTATTAAAAATCAGTTCATATTTGTTATTCTTAGTCCATTTGCTGAAAAAACGCATGAGCAAATAAGCGATTCCTGCAAAAACAGCGATAATAAAAAAAAGGTAAAAGATCATAGTTTGTGTTAATTTTTGTAAATCTATTATTTTAAATCTAAAAACCAATCATCAAAACCAGGAAAAGGAACTATAAATACACCTATTCTTAATCAAACTTCTTGAATTTATTGCAAAACCCGTTAAATGTGAGTCGAAATCTACATAGAAGTTTGTCGAATTTCATGTAAAATTACCAACAATATCCACTTCCAAAATTTTCATTTATATTCTCTGTATACCTTATAGTGAAAGGCTTTCCATATAAATTACATGTAAAATATAAAGGCCAGATAAAACCTGCAGTATAAAATCCGTATAAAATTTGCAAAATCAATTGAGAAAATCTATTTAATCCTTTATATTTTGAATTTAAAGCGTTAATTTTGCACTGAAATTCAGAAAATTCGGATTCTTTCAACAGGTTATGTACATGAAAAAAATGATGATCGGGCTTGCTTTGGCCTTATCCATTACTATTTGGGGGCAAAAAACTCCTGCAAAAGCAAACAATCTGACACCTTACAGCTATCAGACTTTTAATTGTGATAATAAGGGGTATTTTGATTCGGCTAAATATAAAAAAGAAGAAATAGACGGAGTCAATAAGCTTTTGTATCAGTTCAATGGAGTTGTATTTGATACCCGACCTGTTTTTAAACTTTCCCAGCTTGAAGAAATCCGTAAAAACAGAGAAGCTTATTTACAGGAACTGGAGAAGCAATATGAAGAAAAGAAAAAGGAATTGTACAGCCTTAAAGTCATTGATCTCCCACGATGGAAAAAATTAATGGAAGAAACCATTGATTCTTTTGAAAATGAATACCAGCTGAATAAAGAAGAGATCCTTGCTTATTCTGATCCTTCCACCCTTAGAAACAGTAAATATTACAATACCTGCAGAGAACAGATTGATGCAATATCCTCTCCGGACAGAGAAAAGATGTTTATCGCCTGGAAAAACTACACTGAGCTTAAAAGCAAAAATAATGCTGATCCGAAAAGTGTAATGGCGAGATTTGATATCAAAATGAATGATCCGCAGAAAGAAGATTATGCGCTTATAGATCTTATCGGTCTTGGTTTTCACAACTGTGCCAACAGTAGTTTCAGACAGAAACGTGAAGATGAGGTAACTTCTTACAAAGATTTTGACAAGATCTTTACAAAGCTGAAGAGAACTTGTGATGAACCGTAGCTGAATTAAAAGATTGAAGCATTTAAATATTTAAAAAATATAATAGCAGTACTCAGATTGGGTACTGTTTTTTATTTGCAGATATTGAAAAGATTCAATACTGTGCTTGATTTTAAGAACGGGTTTATTTACTTTAAACTTAATAAAAACCTGTACTCGGAATTTAATTAGCTGTAAAAGTTAACTATACGCATTCACCTGCTCTTAATTATCATAATCCAACTCTTTAAAAATTTCCAAATAAATTAATAATGAATAAGTTATGGTTTTTTGAATTTAATTGCTTAATTTTGCACCCCGAAAATAAGGGTTAGAGATATGAAAAAAATTGGTGAACACAGAACACTTCTTGGAGTAGATAAAAATGTTACTTTAAAAGAATTAAAGACCATTTACAGAAATGTGATGAAAGATACACATCCTGATAAATTCATTAATAATGAAGCCGGAAAAATAGAAGCTGAAGAAAAGAGCAAGTCTGTGATTGAGGCGTATCACTTTTTGGTAAGCATTAATTCTGAAACACAGGATAAATACAAGGAAGAATATACAGAAACCATTACGAAATCTAACATTCAGGATTTTTATCTTGAGAAATCGATTTTAACGGTTCAGCACCTGAACGGAAATATGTATGAGTATATGGGAGTTCCAAGAAATACTTATATCAAAATGGTTAATGCTGATTCACCAAGCCGTTTTGCAAGAAGACACATCTATGGAAACTTTATCTACAGAAAGTCGGGAGAGGCTATGGCAGATTAATTTTTTTCCATTACAATATTTGAAGACTTTCAGTTTATTCTGGAAGTCTTTTTTTGTTTTCAATATTATGTTTCGGTTAAAGCTGATAATGAACTTTATTCCTTCGTCTACGCTTAGGATTATAGCCCACTCCTATTGAATGAATCAAAAGTTAACAGTTTACGTTTGTCATTCTGACGAAGGAAGAATCTCAGTTGTAATCAAACCCATGAGATTCTTCACTACATTTCATTTCGTTCAGAATGACATAAGCCCATAATTCAACTTAAAAACAACTTCTTTTCTTTTCATAAACATCATCCGGCTTTTATTGCTATATAATTACTCATCAATAGAAATGGGCTATAATCCTGAGCAGCCCATTTACCCCAATAAGTATCTTTCAACGGCTTTAGCCAAAACCTATCAAAACATAATCAACAAAAAAGCCGCATCAAAAATTGACACGGCTTTTAGGTTAATTAAAGGTTTAATATTTATTTATCTAAATGTTTCGGAGTAAACCCGTCCTCATTCAGTTCTCTGTGTACGTATTCTGCTTTCATTTCAGCTTCATAGTCTACTTTGGTATCTTTACCCATTCTTCTTAAAACGGAGTCAAATAAAGAGTATACTACCGGTACAATGATCAATGTAAGGAATAGAGACGATGTCAAACCACCGATTACTACCCATGCAAGACCTTTGTTCATCTCAGCTCCGGCACCTGTTGCCAATGCGATCGGTAACATACCGAAGATCATCGCAATGGTAGTCATCAGGATCGGACGAAGACGTGCGTGGTTAGCTTGTACCAAGGCGTCATGAGTATTCGCTCCTGCTGCCTTTCTTGCATTGGTAAAGTCAACGATAAGGATCGCATTCTTCGCTACCAAACCAATCAACATGATCATCCCTAACATCGTGAAGATGTTCAATGAGTTGGCAGTCAAGGCAAGGATTACCATTACTCCAATCATCGCTAACGGGATTGAGAACAATACCACGAAAGGATATACAAAACTGTCATATAGCGAAACCATTACCAGATATACCAATACGATAGCAGCTAATAAAGCGATACCCAACGTACCGAAACCTTCCTGCTGGTTCTCCATATCTCCACTCCAGATATAATCTACTCCAATAGGTTTTTTGTTGCTGTTCATGAACTGGTTTGCCCATTCATTAGCTACATCCCCTACCGGTCTACCTACTGCTTTCGCTCTTACTTTTACCGAAGGAGATTTATCTCTACGCTCAAGTAAGCTTGGTCCTGAACCCATTTTCACATCAGCAAACTGGCTCAAACGAATCTGCTGCCCCTGAGGGTTTGTAAACATAAGGTTTTTAACATCATCAATGGATTGTCTGTTGACATCTCCAAAACGGATATTAATATCATATTCATATTCTCCGGCTCTGAATTTCCCATCTGTATTTCCGTTAAATGCAGTCTGCATCGTCTGTCCTACACTTGAAAGATTTAACCCTAGAGAAGACATTTTATCTCTGTCAATACTTACCTGAACTTCCGGGCTACCGGTATCTGTAGATAATTCAGCATCTACAGCTCCCGGAACTTTTTTCAATAGTTCTAAGATTCTTGTTGCTTCTTTTACAGCCGTTTCGTTATCCGGTCCTGTTACAACCATTTCAATCGGAGCATTTTCAGCACCCATGATACCAATTGGAGCAGTTTTAAATTCAACTCCAGTGAATTTCTCCTCTAACTGTCTTTTTATTTTCGCAGCTTTGATGTTGGTACTTTCTGAACGTTCAGACTTATCTGTTAAGTTTACCTGAACCTCAGACTGATACGTTGTTGCCTGAGCCCCACCAAAACCTGTAGACTGCTGTCCAACGGTTGTAATAAGGTCTACAACATCTTTATCATTTCTTAAAAACTTCTCAACCTCTAATGTTAATTGGTTTGTTTTTTCAACGGTTGCATCTTTTGACAGCTCCATTTGTACTAAGAACTGACCACGGTCAATCGGCGGGAAGAATTCACCTCCAATGAAACCGAATGCTACCAGCATGAATGAACTGATTAAGACAATGAATGTGATTACTACTGTTGAAATTCTTCTTAATGTCGTTTTCAGACACCATTCAAGGATTCCGGTGATCCAGTGTGTAAACTTGTCAATTAATCCTTCAAACCAAAGAATGAATTTCTCAAACCAGTTTTTACCTGTCAAATGTTCCAGCTTACCGAATCTTGATGATAACCAAGGGATGATGGTAAATGAAGCCAGCAATGACAATAAGGTTGCAATAACTACCGTGACGCAGAACTGAGCAAGGATGTTGGCTACAAGACCTGAACTCATTGCGATTGGTAAGAATACCACGACAATTACCAATGTAATCGCTGCAACGGTAAATCCTATCTCTGAAGCTCCGTCATAAGCTGCTCTGATCTTGCTTTTACCCATCTCCATGTGACGGTAAATGTTTTCAAGTACTACGATCGCGTCATCCACCAGGATACCTACCACAAGCGATAGTCCCAGTAAGCTCATAAGGTTCAAGGTATATCCCATCAAGTTCATTCCGATGAACGCTGCCACCAATGAAGCCGGGATAGAAACCATTACGATAAATGCGTTTCTGATACTGTGAAGGAATAATAACATCACAATTGCCACAAGAATAATCGCTAAGAATAAGTCGAAAATAACGTGGTTTGCTGATTCAAGGGTAAATTCTGTAGTATCGTTTACGATTTTTACTTTTATTCCCTGAACTTTGTATGCTTCTTCTACTGTTTTAATAGTTTTCTGAACACTTTCAGATACCGCTACCGCATTTGCATCAGATTGTTTTTTAACCTGCATCAAAATGGTCGGGAACTGATTGAATCTCGCTACTTTTTCAACATCTTTCTGAGAGTCAAAAACTGTTGCGATATCAGACAAACGTACCTGAGCTCCATTTTTATTGGAAACTACAAGATTGTTCATTTCTTCAGTAGATTTATATTTTCCTGATAATCTGATTGTAGATTTTGTAGTTCTCGTTTTCAAACTTCCTGTTGGGAAGTCTAGGTTTGATGAAAGAATGGCCTGTTGTACGTCTCCAATTGAAAGGCCGTACCCCTGCAGTTTTTTCTCATCAAGATTTACCTGAATTTCTCTTTCCTGTCCACCCACAAGATCTACTTGTGCTACTCCATTTACACGGGAGAAAATAGGTTCAATCTTTTTATCTAATAAGTCATAAAGATCTTTACTGTTCAGTTTATCAGATGAAATACTCATCGTGATAATCGGTAAGTCATCTAGGGAGAACTTATTCAGTGAGGGCGCTTTTACGTCTTCCGGAAGGTCTGCAAGAATGGCATTTACCTTTCTCTGGGCGTCATTCAAAGCATAGTCTACATCGGCTCCATCGTTCAGCTGAACCATGATAACGGATAGACTTTCATATGAAGAAGATTCTACTTTTTTAACGTTTTCCAGGGAACCTACGGCATCTTCAATCTTTCGGGTCACGGATGTTTCCACCTCTGCAGGGGAAGCTCCCGGATACACCGTAGATATTGTTACCATGTTGGTTTCAAACTTCGGAATCAATTCGTATCCCATGAGTGTATAACTCAGGATACCTCCCAACGTCAGAATTGTAAATAATACAATTACCAGCGAGGGTCTTTTAATCGATATTTCTGCTAACTTCATACACCTTTTACTTTATAATGTTCACTTTAGACCCATTATCCAGGTTGATCTGTCCGCTGGTTACTACCTGCTCACCTCCATTCAATCCGCTTAATACCTGAACTTTATCTCCGTAAACTTTTCCGATAGTTACTTTGATCAGCTTGGCAACTCCATTCTGAACAACGAATAATTGTCCTGAGCTTACCCCGTTTACAAATGCTTCTGCAGGAACTGTAAGCATATTCTGCGTTTCTGCTCCGTTATTTGTACTGAATTTAGCGGTTGCATACATACCTGCTTTCAGGTTTCCTCTGTTCTGAACTTCAATTTCAACAGGGAAATTCAAAGAAGCATCACTTTTAGGAGCAATAAAAGTAATTCTACCTACGAAAGAGTCTTCAGGTAAAACGTTTACTTTAATTGGAACTTCCTGACCTAACTGGATTTTTCCAATCTGGCTTTCATCTACTAATACAGAAAGTTTCAGGCTGTTGATGTTAACAATCTCAAACATGGAAGTTCCTACAGAAACTACTGTTCCCGGCTCTACCATTTTTTTGTTTATGGTACCGCTGATCCCTGCACGGATACTTGTATCATTTACTCGTACCCCCTGTGCTCTTACAGCAACCTGTGCGTTTTTCAGTTGTAATCTTGAATTATCCAGTTGTTGTTTTGTAACACCTCCTGTTTTATATGCATTTTCATAACGTTGGTTATCAATCACTGCATTTTGTAAATTGTTTTGAGCCTGAGAAATATCAACTTCGATAGCATCTCTTTTTATCGTTGCCAAGACCTGGCCAGCACTTACTCTTGAGCCTTCTTTAACCAAAACATTCACAATACGTCCTGAGATCTCAGAAGACTGGTTCATTTCCTGCTTAGGAATGAATGTTCCGTTGGCTGAGTAGTCTGTATCAATATTTTCTCTTGCAACGGTTACAATATTAACATTGATTTTGTCCACCTGCTTGGCAACCTCTTTTACTTCCTTAGTCTGCTTTTCTTTGTTACCAGCAATCTTGTAAGCGGCTAAACCTACAAGTACAGCTGCTACGATGATATATATTAAAGTTTTTTTCATTTTAGTTTATTATAAGTTTTGTAGTGTGTTTAGTTCACCCTTAGCTTTTATCAGCTTGATCTCTGCCTGTTTGTAATCCAGCAATGCATTAGAATAGTTCTGTTTTGCCTGTGTCAAAGCATTTTCAGAATCCAGCACCTCTGTAAGGGTTGCCAGACCATACTGATAATTTGACTGTGTATTTTTCTGAACTCTTTCTGCCAATCCTACATTATCTTTCATGCTTTCGATATTAATCAATGCATTTTCCATATTGGTGACTGCATTTTTATAATCCAGACTTAAGCTAAGCTGAGTGTTTTCAATATCTACATCAAGGTCCTGAATATCTATTTCTGCCTGATTGATCTTCGCTTTTGTAGCTCCTCCGGTGAAAATCGGAATATTTACATTCAAACCAATTGCTGAATAATCGCTCCAAAGAACTCCCTTACTAAGTCCATTCGTTAACGGGAATTTTGCTCCGTTTGCTCCCCATCCGTAGTTTGCCGTAAGATTTACTGATGGATAAAGGTAAGCTTCCGTCGCTTTTTTATTGAAAACCAGAAGTTCTCTGTTTTTATTTAAAACTTTGATCTCTGTACGATTATTAAGATTTACATTGCTCGCAATCAGCTCAGGCTTTGGTTCAATCTCTTTTTCTTCAAGCTCGATGTCAGTAGAAATCGGGATTCCCATATAAAACTTCAGAGCATTTTTTGAAAGTTCAACAGAGTTGATTAAAGTCTGCTTATTGGAACCAATATTCGTAAGCTGAACATTTGTTCTATCTAAATCGATTGATTTTGCCAAACCGTTATCAACCAAGCTTTTAATAACATTTCTTACTTTTTCAGTATTGGCATAGCTGGCAGTTACCGTTTTAAGGTTTTCTTCCTGTACGAACACCTGATAATAAGCTGTTGCTACATTTTCAATAATCTGTTCATTGGTTAACTGAGCATTCAGTACATAAAATTCTCTTGTTGATTTTGCAGCTTTAAGTCCTGTAAATACTCTTTGATCAAAAATCGCCTGCTGAAGTTGTACAGAAGCTGTTGAACCCCAAGGCTGCCCAAACTGAGCTCTGATTTTCTCTCCTCCAAATTCCAGCAAAGATTCCTGGATAATTGGGTTGTACGTTAAACCCGCAGTTGCACTGACCTGTGGAAGGGCACCAGCTCTGGCTTCATCAATCTTATATTCGGCTTTTTTTATCTGTAAAGCAGCTTTTTTAGCTTCTGCCTTATTCTGAAGTGCCTGTTTGATTGCTTCCTGCAGGGAAACCTGCTGCTGGGCAGACATCAATGTAGAGCCGAAAATCATAAATGCTGAAGCTATCCCAATTTTTAGCTTTGTAGCAGTTATACGTTTTCTATTCATAATTTTATACTTCGTTTATTTTTTATTTAATCTTCAGTCATTATTTATTTCTAAATGACGAATCATTTTCAGAAATACTTTAGTTTTTTTTTAGTTTTTGAACAACATATTGATAATAATCTCTTTTCGTTCAGAAATAATTTTATCATATTCTTCATCATCAATTAATAAATTTTCCATAAATAATGGTCTTATGGCACTTGGAAATACTAATAACGAAACCATGTTCAGAATAAACTGAACCGGTGCCATTTTTTCTATATTACCCAATTCCATTTCTTTTTCAATATCGCTATACATTTCGTTCAGGATATCTTCCTCAATTTCTCTGTGATGGCAGGTTCCTTTATTGATCTGTGAGACGATATACGTTTCCAGATACGGGTACTGAAGACTGGTAGAAAGGCTACTTTCTATGAATTGGCTGATCTTCTCTTTAAAAGGAAGAGCTGAATTCTGAATAATCTTCGATTTTTCCTGTTCTACTCTTTGAGCCTCATCAAAGATGATCTGGATAAGTTTATCCCTTGAACGGAAATAGTAATTAATAAGGGTCCTGTTCACTCCTGCTTCATCTGCAATCTCCTGCGTAGTAGCATCAAATTTTCCTTTCACAAAGAACAAATTCTTCGCTGTCTCCTTGATCAATTCCTGTGTTTGGTCTTTTTTTGCTTGATTTGACATTTTTGTTAAACAAATTTGTGCAAATTTATACTAAAATTTATTTTTGACAAAATTGTTAAACAAAAAAATTAAACATAATTGTTATGACATCCATCATGTTTCTGTCTTCAACTTTGTGATTACTTACTATTTAATGAGAAAAGTAATTTTATATCTTTGCCGCAAAATTAATAACCTGATGAAGAAAATTCTTTCGCTGTTCATGGTTTTGAACGCGGTACTTCTATTTTCGCAGAAAAAGATTTCTGAAGAAAATTCCTATTATTTTTATGAAAACAAGGGTCAGATTATTGATCAAGACGGAAAAGAAAATAAAAATGTAAAATATCTTTTCCATTCTAATGGTCTGAATGTACAGCTGCGTTCTAATGGATTTTCTTATGATGTATATCAGGTAGAAAAAACAAGTACACCAGATAATCCTAAAACCCCAAAATCTTATGATCAAAAAGAGGAAAGGGTTAAATATAAATATCATAGAATAGATATAGACTTGGTTAATTCTAATATCAATTCTGAAATAATTCCTGAAGAAAAGTCTCCTGATTATGATAACTTTTATAATATTCCCGGAAAACCGGCCGGGATCTTAAATGTATATCGTTTTAAAAAGATTACTTATAAGAATATCTACAATAATATTGATCTTGTTTTCTTTAAACCAAAAGACACTCTGAAACCTGTTGAATATAACTTTATTGTAAGACCCGGCGGAAAAATTTCAGATATAAAAATGAAATTCAACGGAGCAGAGACATCACTAAAAAATAAAAAAATTGTGATGAAACTTCGTTTTGGAGATATGTATGAAAATATTCCTCTTTCCTGGATTACAGATGGAAAATCTAAGCAAGAAACCACGATCAATTATAAATATATTGATGAAAATACTTATGGTTTTGCCGGGACACAGGATTCATTCACCAAAACTTTAATTATTGATCCTGTACCTACTCCCTTATGGATTAAAAATCATCCAAACTGGGTATGGCAATCCAATACCTATTATAGAGTATTGGCCAATTCTAATCAGGAAGTTTATACTGGGTTTACTACTATTGCGAGATATAATATTGCTACCAGCACTTACACAATAATGGATTCCAACTCTCAGAATTATGGTTATATCTGTAAATTTGATCCGGCAGGAAATAAAATATGGGGTGTCTTTTTAGGAAATCATCAATTCAATTATGGAGGGGATGAAACCAATCTTCTGAAGGATATTACCATTAATAATAACAATGAAATATATGCTATTGGCCAGGCAAGAGATTCTCAGGGAGGTACAAACAATATAACAACTCCCGGTGCTCATAAAGAACATACGAATTACCAAGGACAATGGATGGGATATGACATTGATTCTTTCATCATGAAATTTAATGATAATGGGGTAAGAATATGGGGAACCTATTTTGGAGGAGATGAATTTGACACAGCAAATTCTATTGTATTAGATTCAAACCAGAACTTAATTATCGGGGGACTTTCCACCGGAAACAATGGGATTGTAACACCTAATGGAAATATCCAAAATAATCCTAATATTTATAATGGAGTTTCTTTTATCGCAAAGTTTTCTCCGAATGGTCAACAAATGTATGGCTCCTATTTTTTTTTAAAAGAGTCGGGAATTAAAAAAATTGACAGAGACAGTAATAATAACATCTATTTAGCCGGTGATGTTTATCAGGGATATAATATTACCGGAAATGGAACAGCCGGTACTCATCAGCAAACTTTGATAGGAGAAAGCAATGCATTTCTAGCCAAACTAGACAGTAATTTTCAATTTTTGTGGGGAACCTATTATGGTGGTAGAAACGCGTATGGTATTCAGCACAATTATAATGAAGGAAGAACAACAGTAGGAGATTTAAAAGTTGACAAAGACAACAATATAGTTTTATTGGGAAATACTGATGCTAATGAAAGAATATCAACTTCAGGAACGCATCAGCCAATACGCACATCTAATCTTGGTAATGATATCTTTTTAACAAAATTCAATCCGGCAGGAAATCAAATTTGGGGAACTTATTTCGGGGCAACAACAAGCAATGCTGTAAATGATGATCAGGCCTTCGGACTTTCCGTAGATGACAATAATAGTCTTATATTTTCAGGGCAGACATCAAATGCAGTTCAGATAGCAACTCCAAATGGTTATATGCCTGACAATAATAATGGTTATCGTTCAGGTTTTTTTACTAAATTTAATCCGGCAGGTAATCAGGTTTGGGGAACTTATTTTTATTCATCCGTTCATTCCATCTATGCAAAAAGTAATAATATATATACCTTAGGAGGAACCCAGGTTAATAATAATTTTGCTAAATTTTATGATTGTGCTGCAGGAATATCTGTCACATCAAACTCTCCGGTTTGTATCAATTCAACTGTTCAGCTCAACGCTACAGGAGGAACAACTTACAACTGGACTGGACCTAATGGCTTTACATCAAACCAGCAGAACCCAACAATACCGAATGCAACAACAGCCCACGCCGGTACGTATACATGCCATGTTTCAGGGTCGGGAGCCTGTGATGGAACTTTTACCGTAAACGTTGTTGTGGGTGATAATATTGCCCCTATTCCAAGCGTTCCTGCTCTGGCAGACATTACAGGAGACTGCCATACCACAATTACCAATTTCCCTGTTGCTACAGATAACTGTGCAGGTACAGTTACTGCAACAACTACAGATCCTTTATCTTATTCAACCCCTGGAACCTATGTCATCCATTGGACTTATAATGACGGAAATGGAAATACAGTTACTCAAAATCAGAATGTAATTGTATCATCTCCGGCTCTTCCAACAACTGCCAATTCCCAACAAACCTTCTGCGCTACCAGCAACCCAAAGATTTCTGACATTCAGATCACAGGCCAAAACATCAAATGGTATGATGCTGCAGGAAATATTTTACCAACAACAGCTTCACTTACTAATGGACAGACTTATCATGCTTCTCAAACCATTAATGGATGTGAAAGTAATAAAACCGCCATTCAGGTAACAGTAAACAGCACACCTAAACCTACTGCAAATATTAATCAGGATTTCTGTGCTTCTGCAAATCCTACACTAGAAAAGCTTGTTGTAACAGGAACTGCTCTTAAATTTTATAATGCTGCAGGAAATATGATCCCAATGGCAACTGCTTTGGTAAATGGACAAATCTATTATGTAACGCAAACTTTAAATAATTGTGAATCTGAAAAACTGGCGATAACAGTAACCCTTTCTACAGATAATGTTCCCGCAAAAGATATTACACAGGTACTATGTAATTCTACTACAGCAAATTCAATGACTGTCAATCTTCATTCTTATGAAGCCAGTATTATTAATAACCCAACTGGTTATATTTTCACCTACACTGATACCGCAGGAAATCCTATTGCCAATCCTTCAGCTTATGTGTTAAATGTTGGAACAACACTTATTCACGTAAGAGTTGCAACGCCTGACGGATGTTTTAAAGTAATCAGATTAAGCCTTACTCTAAATCCTAAACCTTTTGTTCAGCTTCCTGATAAGCTTGATTTTTGTGAAGGAAAGTCTGTTGTTCTGGATGCCGGATCAGGATTTAAGTCTTATGAATGGAATACTGGTGCAACTACGCAAACAATCACTGTAACGACTCCAGGAACATACACTGTGAAAGTAACTAATGTCTTCGGATGTGAAAATACAAGTTCCACTCAGGTAAGTTACTCTGTTTTGGCTCATATTGTTTCTGTGAATATTACGAATAATACTGCCACAGTTACTCTTTCTCAGAGTGGAAATTATGAGTTTTCTTTAAACAATTTCACATGGCAGGATTCCAATATCTTCACTAACCTGAATATGGGTGAATATATCGTTTATGTACGAACTAAATCCGGATGTATCATCGGGCAGAAAAACTTCTCGATATTCAATATTCCCAATGCAATCAGTCCTAATGGTGACGGAATCAATGATACGTGGAAAATTGCAGGATTGGAAAATTATCCGGGAACAGAGATTTATTTATATGACAGAAAAGGAGTGATAATCTATAAAGAGATCATTAAAAAGAAACCTTTCCAATGGGACGGGAAATATGATTCTCATCCTATTTCTACTGGAAATTACTGGTATACGATCAAAGTTTCTGACGGAAGAATCTACAATGGATGGCTTCTGATTAAAAACAGAGAGTAACAAAAAACGAGCAGAAATTTCTGCTCGTTTTTTATTTTATAATAATTTGATCTTATCTTCCATAATATCGATGATCTTATCTTTATAAAGTCCTCCGATTGCTTTTTTGAAGTTTTTCTTACTCATCTGAAGTTCATCTTTGATCTCTTCAGGAGAAGATTTATCAGATACATACAAAAGTCCGTAGTTCTCTTCCAGTCTGTTAAGAATCTTCTGTTTGAACTCATCGATATTTTCAAAACCATCCGGTTGCAGGGAAACATCTATTTTTCCGTCTTCACGAATCATTTTAATATATCCTTTTTCTTCAGACAGCGGATACAGTTTTTTGAAAACATCGGAAGCATATATCAAACCTATGTATTGTTTATTGATAACCACGTTCCAGCCCAGTTCACTTTCGTTCATCATAAGCAGATCCACTTTGTCTCCTTTCTGAAACGGAAGATCATCATATTGTGGGTTTCTCTTGAACTTTGTTGTCCCCGTAATCAGCTCCATATCTTCATCTACATAGATATAAACCAAATATCTTTTTCCTTCGATAATTTTGGTTTTCTGCTGTTTGTAAGGGATAAATAAATCCTTGATGATTCCCCAATCCATAAAAGCTCCACTAGGAAGACTCTGTACGCAGCTCATCACCGCAAACTCCCCTACTTCAGCCAACGGAATTTCGGTAGTTGCCTTTAATTTATCGTCATCCTGGTATACAAAAACTTCAACTTCATCGCCGGTTTCTTTTTCATCCTGAATAAAGATTTTAGGCAGAAAAGCTTTTTCTCCGGATTCGTCTACAAGGATCCATCCTGAATTAATTTGTTCTGAAATTGTTAAAGTTTGAGTTTTTCCGAGTTGCATTGATGATAAAATTAGCTGACAAAGGTACGGAAATTTGAAGATGCCAACCTAGTCAATCCCATTATAATCTTTTAATGACTCATTTTTGACCTTTTATAAAGCTTGTAAAACCCGTACATTTGAATAAAAAACGAAACATGAAAAAATATTTCATCCTGTCTCTGCTTCTTTCCGCTATCTTTTCAAAAGCTCAGCTACTGGAGAAAACAGCATTAAATGTTTCTTACCGATATACCGGAAGAAATGTTCTGCAGGCAGGATTGGAATATAGATTCGGAAGCAGCTATGATGGTTCTATTATCCTAGGCCCTTCTTTACTTTATACCCATGTTAATGATACAGATAAATTTATTCCGGAGATGAATGTCAACCTTCTTCGTGCCGGACTTTTGATTGGAGTATCCGGTAATCCCTATTCTTTAGAACCGAGAATAGGTGTCTCATTATTTAATGCAATATTTCTCAATACCGGATATGCTTTTCCTATTCATAAAGAAAAATATTTTAGAGGAGCAACCTTTGGAATACAGTTCAATATTGCACCGAAACATTCTAAGTTTTACGACAATCTGAAAATTATGTAAAAATACATAAGTCATTAATGACATTATTATAAAAAAAACGGACTAAAGGTCCGTTTTTTATTGAATATTATAAATTTGAAATATAATCCATCAGTTCCCGCTTACTGCTTTCAAAATCAAATGCATCATACACCATAAAATATCTGTTTTTATCAGCGCAATTGCGGTACATAGATTTTGCCAATGCCAATTTTTTATTATCAAAACTGATAGCTTTCACCAGATCTCTTATTTGTGCGGAAGTAAACATAGAAGTACGCATCTGCTGATTGATCATCGTTATTTTACCATCATCAAACTTCTCATCCCTCATCATCATATCAAAAAACTGACGGAAAGAATGAGTATCCATTACATTACCCTGATTATATCCGTCACCTGAGTGATTTCCGTAAGAATTGTTCCATACATCATTCCAGTCATTAAAGCCATATTGGCCCTGAACGGGATAGGAATCCAAGAGATATAAACCTTCGTTGGTAAAAAAGTCCAATACCATTCTGTTGTTATTGCGAAGCATGAGAGTAGTTCTGTAAATCAGAAAACCATTTTCGTAGATTGAAATTGGCATTCTCCCTGATGACAGATCAAAAAACCTGTATTTTCCAGAACCATTTGCCATCATTTGATCTCCAACCTCAACGGTAAAAAAGCCTTGTTCAGGAATTCTCAGAAAAACTTCCGCATAGCCGTAATTTCTGTTCCATTGATAATTTGGACGGGTATTTCTGTTTCCCTGAGGAATATTATTGTTTCCGGATCTGGACTGGTCGAAAGCTTTACTTCTTTCATTGAAGCTTTTCGGAGCTTTCATTTCTGTAGTGGAAGCTTCATTCTTTAATAATTCTCCTGCCTTTCCTGCTTCCTGAGCAAAAGTGCTCATCCCTACTAAAAGCATCCCGCTGATAAAAATCTTTTTCATGCAGTAAATTTTCAGAAATCAATCTCCATTTTCATGCCAAAAAACACATAAGAAAGGCTGTCTCAAAAAGAAACAGCCTTTAATTTTAAATATTTAAATGATTAAATCTTTTAATCAATTATTACATATGGATTGGTCTTTTCCCTGTAGCATCCAATGCAGCTTCTTTAATTGCTTCTGCATATGTTGGGTGAGCATGAGAACTTCTTGCGATATCTTCAGCACTTGCACGGAATTCCATAGCAATTACCCCTTCAGCAATAAGGTCAGCAGCTCTTGCTCCGATGATATGCATTCCTAAAACTTCGTCTGTTTTTTCGTCTGCAATAATCTTAACAAGACCATCAACATCACCACTTGCACGGCTTCTACCTAATGCTCTCATTGGGAAAGAACCTACTTTGTAAGCTACTCCTTCTTCTTTCAGCTGCTCTTCAGTTTTACCAACTCCTGCAACTTCCGGCCAAGTATAAACAACACCAGGAATCAGGTTATAGTTGATGTGAGGTTTTTGTCCTGCCAATGTTTCAGCAACAAAAACTCCTTCTTCTTCAGCTTTGTGAGCAAGCATAGCCCCTTTGATAACGTCACCGATCGCATAGATATTAGCCACGTTAGTTTGCAGGTGGTCGTTTACTTTTACTCTTCCTCTTTCGTCAAGCTCTACGCCTGCTTTTTCAAGGCCAAGACCGTCTGTATAAGGTTTTCTTCCTACAGAAACTAAACAGTAGTCTCCTTCTACTACTACTTCTTCTCCTTTTTTATCTTTAGCGGTGATCTTTACAGTATCTCCGTTTCTTTCAACAGCAGAAACTGCAGTAGAAAGCATAAACTTCATTCCTTGTTTTTTAAGAACTTTAGTCAATTCTTTGCTTAAAGCCCCATCCATTCCAGGGATGATTTTATCCATAAATTCCACAACTGTTACCTGAGCTCCTAATCTTAGGTATACAGAACCTAGTTCCAGACCAATAACACCTCCTCCGATTACAACTAAATGTTTAGGAATTTCTTTAAGGTTTAAAGCTTCCGTAGAAGTAATTACTCTCTCTTTGTCTAAAGAAATGAAAGGCAATGCAGATGGTTTAGAACCTGTTGCAATGATTGTATATTTAGATTCGATAGTTTCAGAAGAACCGTCGTTTTTTGTAACTTTAATCTGAGTGGCAGATTCGAAGCTTCCTAAGCCTTCAAAAACAGTAATTTTGTTTTTATTCATCAGGTAGCTGATTCCATCTGTATTTTGTTTGATCACTTCGTTTTTACGTTCGATCATTCTTGCGATATCTGCTTGTGGCTCATTGATGATAATTCCGTGACCTGCAAAATTGTGTTTTGCATTTTCGAAATGTTCAGAGCTGTCAAGAAGCGCTTTTGACGGAATACATCCAACGTTAAGACAAGTTCCGCCTAAAGTTGAATATTTTTCAATAATTGCTGTTTTGAAACCTAATTGTGCTGCACGGATAGCAGCAACATAACCACCGGGACCAGAACCTATTACGGTAACATCGAATTGACTCATGTTATTCTATGAATTTGTTTATTATTATCTATCTTAATTCTCACAAATTTACATATAAATTACCAAGCACCAAAGTGAGTTTTATCAATTTTAAAAATGATAATTATATGCTTTAGTTTTATGAAAAATGTTATTTTATGAATTTTATATTTTCCTCATTTCCCTCCTTCAGATAAATGGCTGTAAAGATCAGCGGTTTTTCTGCTGAGGCATTATCAAAATGAAGAATCGTAGTATTTTTAGGCTCATAGAAAGCATCTCCTTCACGAAGAAGAACACTTTTCTGCCCTTCTATCTGAAACAAAGCCTCACCGGACTTTATGATTCCTACTACAGGACATGGATGTACATGTTTGGGAGCTGCCAGTCCTGCTACCATTGTTATTTCCTGAATTTCCGCCGATTTAACACCCTGATTAATAGCTGTTTTCAACAACTCTTTTCTGGAAATGGTTTTCTGCTGAGCCATCATTAGAGCAGAATTCAGCATCAAAATAACAATTATAAATGGTTTCATTGATTTGGCTTTAATTTTAAGACTTATTTTTATTAAGCATAAGCTATTATACTGTCAGCTTTCCTTGTCCAAATGTACCCGTACTTTCAAAAAATGAACCTCCATATACATACCATTCAAGGCTTTCCAGATATTCTACTGCATTTTCAGGAGTTATCTGTGAACGATCTTTTTTTGAAACAATTCCTTTATACCATCTTCCTGATTTGGAAAAACTTTCATATTCTACAAAATAATGAATCCATATTCTCTGACACAATTTGCATTGTTGAATAGAAACTTCTCCATATCTTCCGTTAGTATGATCTATACCTAGTTCTGAACTTCTAAATTCAGTATAATTGAAGTCTGGTTTTTCACAAGCGCATCCTATTTTCGGGATTTTATTCATTACGATCTATTTTATCACCCCAAATCTAAGAAAATAAAACTCCATAAGACAAATAGTAAGGTCATACTACTTCATGAGATCCAGCAATACTTCTTCATATTTATCCAAGATAATATTCTTGGAAAACCTTGATTTAATAGAGTTTCTTATGGCATCTCTATTATAATTATTCTGCAATACTTTTACAAGCTGCTGGGCAAAACCATCATAGTTTTCAATATTGGAAACTTCACCATTTACATTATGCTGGATAATTTCATTGATTCCTCCGGGACAGTTGTTGGCCAGCGAATAAGTTCCACAGGCACCTGCTTCAAGGAGAACATTCGGGAATCCTTCATATCTTGAAGAAAGCACGAATAAATCCGCATATTTCAGGTATTGGTACGGATTATCCTGCCTGCCGTGAAAGATCACTTTTTTTAATCCTAAGAGTTCTTTGGTCTGGTATAAGAGCTCTTTATCTTTTCCATCACCTAGAATATGAAGCATAATGTTTTCATTCTTCAGTCTGGAAAAAACCTTCAACAGATTATCAAACCCTTTTCTGGATGATAAATTACCAATAGCCACTACATTTTTATAATTGTATTTGAAGCATTCCGGTTTTAAAGACAGGGCCATTTTATCCTCAATAAAATCAAAGTCTACAGGATTATTGATCTTGACAATTTTTTTCTTTTTAATATTGAAATTATCAACAAGATCTTTCATCATATCATCACTCTGAGCAATAATTTTCTGATAGTTATTGTAAAAATTATAGAAAAATTTAATTTCTTTACGGGTTACATGCTGGGTAACCACATTAGTTTCCCGGGCAATAAATTTGGTTCTGGGAAAAAGTTTAATAAACAGAGACAAATAAGCGTTTACTTCTCCGAAACCTGAGAAAACAATATCAGGCTTTCTTCTGTAAATTTCACCTAAAATAGGCTTTAAAGAATGTCTTATTCTTTCAGTATTGATATCGATAATTTCGACATCTTTTTTGAGAAAATTCAAATATCCACCTTGTTTACGTAACAGCAAAATCTTAGGTTCGAACCGATCTCTGGAGAGATGATTCGCTATAGTAGTAACAATCCTTTCTGCACCCCCGGTTTCTAAGTCCGGCAGAATAAATATGACAGATATTTTTTTCATCCATGTAAAGTTAGTAAAAAGTTTTGTTATCTTTCAAGAATTGAGAGGGTGAAAATTGCTGTTTTGGTGCTTATTAACAGAAATTAACTAAGCTTTAAAATCTAATTGTATCTTGTAGTTTATTAATGGCTTTATTCGATATAAAAAAAAGCAAGCTCTTCTACTGAAAAGCCTGCTTTATTTAATTTATTTCTAAAAATATTTTTTTTAATTCGCTACGTCACTGATAAATTTAATTCTAAGCATTCTTACTTCTTCATCAGACAGTTCATCCCCGAATTCATCCAACAACACCTTCATGCTGTCACTTTCAGATTCGTTCATGAATTCCATAAATCCGTCTACAATGTCTTCATCAAAATTATCTTCAATATAATAGTCGATATTCAGCTTTGTACCCTGATAAACAATCCTTTCCATTTCTTTCAGAAGTTCATCCATAGAAAGGTTTTTAGCTCTTGCAATATCTTCAAGGTCAATCTTTTTGTCAGTACTCTGGATAATGAAAACTTTATGGCTCGATTTATTGGCCACCTGCTTCAACACCATATCCTGAGTACGTTCTATATTGTTGTCTTCTACATATGTTTTGATGTAATCAGCGAATTCTTTACCATACTTTTTAGCTTTTCCTTCGCCTACTCCATAGATTTTGGTAATTTCATCTACTGTAATCGGATACTGAACGGTCATATCCTCCAAACTTGGATCCATAAACACAGTGTATGGTGGTATTCCATGTTTTTTGGCAACTTTCTTTCTAAGTTCTTTCAACAGATTAAAAAGGTTCTGATCCATACCTCCTCCGGCCTGCTGTTGTACCTGATCGCTCTCAGCTTTTGCCTGGGTAAGATCAAATTCTCTGTCTTCTGCGATTAAAAATGCGTCTTTAGAAGTACCATTCAGAAATGTCTTTCCTTTTTCTGTAATCTTTAAGACACCGTAAGTTTCAATATCTTTTTGTAAAAAATTCTGAACGGTTGCCTGTCTCAGGATTGTTTTCCAGTAATTATCTTTTTCTTCTTTTCCAAAGCCAAAATGAGAACTTTGCTCAAGCTTATAAGATTTTGTTACTGCATTTTCTTTCCCTACAATAACGGAAATCAAATCTTTGGACTTGAATTTTTCTCCTGTATCACTGATAAGTTTCAGTGATTTTTTTAAATCTGCAGTAGCATCTTTTACTTTTGGTGGATTGGATGAGTTATCACACATATTGGCTCCGTCTCCTTTTACAGGATCGAAACTTTCTCCAAAATAATATAAGATATATTGTCTTCTGCTCATTGAAGTTTCAGCATAGCCTACCACTTCATTGAGAAGCTGTAATCCGATTTCTCTTTCTGAAACTGGTTTTTGAGCCAGAAATTTTTCCAGTTTTTCTATATCTTTAGGATCATAGAATGCCAGACAGTGACCTTCACCCCCGTCTCTTCCTGCTCTTCCTGTTTCCTGATAGTAGCTTTCCAGCGATTTTGGGAAGTCGTAGTGGATCACAAAACGTACATCCGGTTTATCAATTCCCATCCCAAAGGCAATGGTTGCAACAATCACGTCTACTTCTTCCATCAGGAATTTATCCTGATTTGCGACTCTCACTTTCTGGTCCAGACCTGCATGGTAAGGAAGTGCATTGATTCCGTTTACCTGCAGAAGCTGGGCAAATTCTTCAACTTTTCTTCGGCTCAGGCAGTATACAATTCCTGATTTTCCTTTATGCTGATTGATAAACTTAACGATTTCCTTATCTATATTGATTTTAGGACATACTTCATAATATAGATTAGGACGATTGAAACTTTCTTTGAACACCAAAGCATTAGTCATTCCTAAAGTTTTCTGGATATCATCCTGAACCTTAGGAGTTGCAGTAGCCGTTAAAGCAATCACCGGTACATTGGCGATTCTGTCTATAATCTGTTTCAGGTTCCTGTATTCCGGTCTGAAATCATGTCCCCACTCTGAAATACAGTGGGCCTCGTCGATAGCAAAGAAAGAAATTTTCACATCTTTCAAAAAATCCAGGTAATCATCTTTTATTAATGATTCAGGAGCTACATACAGAAGTTTGGTTTTTCCGCTTTTGATATCGTCAAAAACCTGCTTGGTCTGCGTTTTGTTTAATGAGGAATTCAATACATGTGCTACCCCATCATCAGATGAAAGGCCGTTCACTGCATCTACCTGATTCTTCATCAACGCTATCAAGGGCGAAACGACGATTGCCGTACCTTCCGAAATAAGTGCCGGAAGCTGATAACATAATGATTTCCCACCACCTGTAGGCATTAAAACAAATATATCCTTCCCATTTAATAGGTTGTCTATAATCTGTTCCTGCTGGCCCTTAAATGTAGAAAACCCAAAATACTTTTTCAATTCGCCTGATAAATTGGCTTTTTTTGCGCTCATCTAATTTTCTATTGCTAAATTTGCATCACACCCAAAGTTATAAAAATTCTGCTTAAAATAAAAGCGAACGAATTTATAAAAAATAAAATTTATATTAAATATTCTTTTTAAAATATAACGTTTTTGAAGAACTTTTTTGTATACCTTATCATTATAAAATGGATAGAACCAACATTATATCAATTGCAAAAACCACTTTAGAAATAGAGATTTCTGAACTCGAAAAATTAAAAAACAGAATTGATGATCAATTTGCACAGGCAGTAGAGATCATCAACTCAGCAAAAGGAAAGCTTATTGTAGTAGGAATTGGGAAATCAGCCCATGTGGGAAATAAGATTGTAGCTACCTTAAACTCAACGGGAACGCCTTCACAGTTCCTGCATGCTTCAGAGGCTATTCATGGAGATTTGGGAGTAATTCAGAAGCAGGATGTTGTTTTATGCATCTCAAATTCCGGAAATTCGCCTGAAATTGCGAATCTGGTTCCCTATTTAAAAGATTATTCTTCCGCTTTGATCGGAATGACAGGAAATAAAAAGAGTAAACTGGCTGAATTTTCTGAAGTTATTTTAGATACTCACGTTGATGTTGAAGCCTGTCCGAATAAACTGGCACCAACAAGTTCTACCACAATCCAGATGGCTTTAGGAGATGCTTTAGCTGTTGCTTTAATGGAACTGAATAATTTCAAAGCTAATGATTTTGCCAAATTCCATCCCGGAGGGAGCTTAGGAAAGAATCTTACTTCAAAAGTAGAACAGTTTTTGTCTTCTCAAAAGCCTCAGGTTACGGAAGATTCATCAATAAGAGATGTCATTATCTCAATCAGTGCATCAAGCCACGGAATCACAGTGGTTACTAACTCTGATCAGATCATTGGTGTCATCACAGACGGGGATTTGAGAAGGATGCTGATGAAAGGAGAAGATATCAGTAAGGTATTGGCTAAAGATATTATGTCTGCCCATCCAAGAACTATTGAGAAAGATGCGTTGGCCAAAGAAGCTATGAAAACACTGAAAGAAAATAACATCGGACAGCTTATTGTAACGGAAAACGGAAAGTATTTCGGGATTATAGATCTTCATAAACTGCTGGACGAGGGGATTAATTAGAATATAGAAACCCAGAGGTTAGAGATTAGTAAATAAAAGATATTTTGCAGATTAAAGTAATATTTAACTAATAACCTGCAGACTCTTACTTCTATCATTTTTTTTATAAATTTGCGCTTTAAAAATTTTATTCTGTGAGTGATGGTAAAGACATGTCCTTTCTTGGGCATATAGGAGAATTAAGAGGGCATCTGATCCGTTCGATTATTGCTATCATAATTGCTGCTTTTGTGGTTGGTTTCAATATCAACTGGATTATGGACCATGTTTTTTTTGGACCTACCAGAAATGATTTCCCAACCTTCAGAATTGTAAATCATTTTTCAAGAATGATTCTTGGTGAAGACAGTATTCATCTTCCCAAAGACTTCCCTGTTCGTGTACAGAGATTGTATCAGCAGTTCAATGTAATGATGGCTGTTTCTATTTTTGGAGGAATGGTCGCGGCGTTTCCTTATATTGTATGGGAATTGTGGCGTTTTATCGGTCCTGCTTTACATCCGAGGGAAAGAAAAAATTCCATTTACATTATCAATGCGGTATGGATTCTTTTCATGACCGGAGTGATGTGCGGTTATTTTTTAATCCTTCCGTTTGCGGTTAATTTTGGGGTGATCTTCAAGATTTCAGACATTATTGTTCCGCTTTATGACTTAAGTGATTATACCACTTTGTTTTTACAGGTAGTTTTAGGAATGGGCGTTATCTTCCTTTTCCCAATTCTGATCTATTTCCTTACCACCATCGGAATTCTTACGCCAACGTTTATGAAAACTTATCGTCGCCACGCTATTGTTTTGATTATGGTAGTTGCCGCAATTATTACCCCGGCAGACGTTTTAAGTATGCTGATGGCTGCATTCCCACTGCTTATTCTATATGAATTCAGTATCATGATGTGTACATTCACTTATAAAAAAGTACAAAAAAACAACGGAAACCTTCCCGTAGTACAGAAATAACCAGTATTTTTTACTAAAAAAAAGCTTAAGCGCTACGATTCACCTGAATGGTAGCGCTTATTTTATATAAAAAAATTAACCTTAATTATATTTATTCTTAATTTAATTTAAAACAATGATAAAATTTAACTAATAATATAAAGTTGGGAACAATTAACACCGTATTGGCAATATTTTTTTAATAAAATACACTATCTTTAAAAAATTCAATTACAATCAATAAAAATATGAAAAAGAAAATTATTTTTGTGTGCGCTCTGGCTTTAAGCCTGAGTGGTTTACAGGCACAACGCTGGGAGCCGGTCTCGGAAAAAATCACACCGGTAAGAAAAGAAGTTAAAGTAGAATATGCCTATAAGTTTGATCTTTCTGCATTAAGAGAGCAGCTTAAGAACACTCCTGAAGCAGGAAAGGGAGGAAACCCGGTTATTGTTTCTATCCCAACAGCAGATGGAAGAATTGAAAGATTTTCAGTGTACAGCTCGCCTGTAGTAGAAAAATCTATGGCAGACAGATATGAATTGGGGGCATATTCCGGTATCGGACTTGATAATCCGCATAAGCAAATCCGGTTCAGTACTGCACCCAACGATTTCCAATCTATGACATTCGACTCTGATACCGGGAAATACGAATTCATAGAGCCTATCAATAAAGAAAAGGATGTATTTGGAGTCTTTTTCAAATCCAACAAATCTCATGAAGATCCTTTTGAATGTAGAACATCTGAGCCTGAGAAGGCAAAGAAAGACATGAAGAAGCTTTTGAAATCAAAAAATGTCTTAAACGGGCTCGGTAATGTTAATAAAAGTAATGAACAAAAATACAGAACCTATAGAATCGCAATCTCCGTAAATGGTGAATATACACAACTTGCCGGAGGTGTTCCTGCAGCCGCAGCCCGTATTAATGCTACAATGAACCGTGTAAATGGTGTTTTTGAAAAAGATTTTGGAATCCATATGATTGTACAGGATCTTCCCCAGCTTATATTTGCAGATCCTACAACGGACCCTTATTCTAATGTAATCGTAAATCCAAATGGCAGCTACAGTGCTCCCGGTGCATGGAATCTGCAGCTTCAGCAAACTCTTTCCAATACTGCTGGTGTAGGTAACAATGCCTATGATATAGGACATTTCTTCGGCCACAGAGGTGGTGGTGGAAGTGCAGGAGATGTAGGAAATGTCTGCAGAAACCCTGCAAGCAACAATGATGCAACTTCTAAAGGTGCGGGAATCACTTCACCTTCTACTCCGGATCAGCCTTTCGGAGATAATTATGATATAGATTTTGTAGCTCATGAAATCGGTCATCAGTTCGGTGCAGCACACACAATGTCTATTGCTTTACACGGTGCCCACATGGAACCGGGATCGGGATCTACTATTATGGGATACGCAGGTATTACCAATTATAATGTTCAGATGCATTCTGATGCTTATTTTCATACCAAAAATATTGAAGAAGTAGGAGCATATGTGAATGCTCAGGATTGTGGTATTATTACAGCAGTAGCCAATACACCTCCTTCTATACAGCCATTGGCTAATAAAATGATTCCTAAAGGAACGGCTTTTGTTCTGACAGCTTCTGCCACAGATACACAAAATGACCCAATGACCTACACATGGGAACAATATGATCTGGCTACTTCTACTTTTGGGCCGGTAAGTGCAACCAGAAATAATGGTGCGAATTTCAGATCTCTAATGCCAACAAACTCCCCTACCCGTTATTTCCCTAAATTGGCAAATGTTCTTAATGGTACTCTTTCCAGTGCTGCAGATTGGGAAACAGTATCCAACATACCAAGAACTATGAATTTCAAGGTAACGGTAAGAGATAATAACCCGAATGCTGCGCAGCAACAGACCCAAAGCAGTCTGATGAAAGTGGATATAGGAAATGAAGGTCCTTTCAAAATAACTTCAACTACGGTTTACAATAATACTCCGGGAGCTGTTACATGGGATGTAGTAAACACTAATAATGCACCGTATAATGTACAGAACGTTAAACTAGACTATACTACAGATAATGGAACTACATGGACGGTAATTAATGCTTCCACCCCTAATGACGGAGCCGAGCCGTTTTCGTTCTCTTCTTTGGCAACAGGAGCCAGCGTAAAGATAAGAGTAAGCGCCATTGATAATGTATTCTACGCAGTTGGAAATGCTACAGTTTCCGCTTCTGCAAGTGCCTGTACAACATCTGCTCCGGCAGGTATTACGGTAACAGGTATTACAAGAACCTCAGCATCTGTAAACTGGACAGCGTTAGTAGGAGCAACTTATTCTGTAATGTACAGAAAAGTAGGAACAGCAACATGGACTACTGTTCCTGTTTCAACAAACTCTTATAATATTTCAGGTCTTACAGAAGCCACTCAATATGAAGTACAGATAGCCAATGTGTGCGGATCTTCTGTGGGTTCTTATTCTGCATCAACGAATTTCACAACAGCTTCATTTGCAAAATGTTCTATAACCGGAACAAATGCGGCTGACGAGTATATTTCTAATGTAACAGTAACTCCTTCGGGAATGACCCCTGTTTCAAATAGCAGCGCAAATACACCGTATACAGACTACACTACAGATCCTACAAAACTGATTACCCTTATGGCTGGGTCTTCAGGCAACAATGTAAGCATTACCAAAGCATGGACAAGCTCACAGTATAATGACGGAGTAACAGCGTGGATAGATTTCAACAGAGACGGAGTATTCTCTTCATCTGAAGTAATCTACACCAGCGCACCTAGTATAGCAACTCCTGTTTCAGGATCATTCTCAGTACCTGCAGACGCTTATACCGGAGGAAACGTGATCATGAGAGTTGTATTGGGATATGAAAGCCAGCCAAGCAGCGGATGCAGCAACCAGCAATATGGTGAAGTAGAGGATTATCCGGTCCTTATCCAGCAGCAGCTTTCTACCAGTGAGACCGTAAAAGATAAGAGCTCCATTCAGATCTACCCTAACCCGGCAAGTGATGTATTGAATGTAACTCAGATTTCATCTAAAGCTCAGTTTATCATTACTAATATGGCAGGTCAAAAAGTAATGAACGGCCAGATTAATGATAATAAAATCCAGGTTTCAAAATTAAGCACTGGAACTTATATTATTTCAATTGAAGATAAAGGAACCACTACGAACCTTAAATTCATCAAAAAATAAAACCTGACAATTTTTACAGCCCGGCATTGACCGGGCTTTTTTTATGCTTTCAAAAATCTGTATTTTATTGAATTTCCGGTATGCGCTATTGATTTAATTTTATACTTTTGAAAAGATTATTAATAAAAGTTTAAATGAAAAAGTTTTCATATACCCTCTTATTTGCATCAGGACTTGTTTTCGGACAGTTCTTTGAAAAGGGTAAGGTTTTCACCAAACAGGATACTTTAAAGGGCTCCAATACTGAATTCAGGAATTTTTGGGACGTCAAAAAATATGATCTTTCCGTAGAACCGGATTTTGAGCAGAAAAGCATTAAAGGAAATAATATCATCAGCTTTGAGATTATCAAAGATGTTACGAATCCTGTTTTCCAGATCGACCTTCAACAGCCAATGAAGGCTGATAAAGTGGAAGGAAGCTTTCCTATTGCCAATTATAAGCAGGACGGAGACTTTGTTTTCATTACTACGAATAAAAAATTCAAAAAAGGGGAAAAATATACCATCAATATTACCTATTCCGGAAAACCTACCATTGCTAAAAACGCTCCATGGGACGGCGGATGGGTTTTTACTAAGGATGAAAAAGGAAATCCATGGATGACTGCTGCCGACGAGGGAATAGGAGCTTCCATATGGCTTCCTACCAAAGATATCTGGAGCGATGAACCTGATAATGGAGTCATTATGAAAATTATCACTCCTAATGATCTGGTAGGTGTAGGGAACGGCAGACTGACTGATAAAAAAACTACCGGCAGTAAAACAACTTATACCTGGGAGGTTAAAAACCCTATCAACGCCTACTCCATTATCCCGAGTATAGGAAAATATGTAAATTTTAAAGATATATTTGAGGGTGAAAAAGGAAAACTGGACCTGGATTATTGGGTTATTGACTACAATCTGGACAAGGCAAAAAAACAATTTCAACAGGTAAAACCTATGCTCTCAGCGTTTGAATACTGGTTTGGTCCGTATCCGTTTTATGAAGATTCATACAAACTTGTAGAGTCTCCTCATCTTGGTATGGAACATCAGAGTAATGTAGCCTATGGAAACAAATATCAGAACGGCTATCTGGGAAGAGATCTTTCCGGGACAGGAGTTGGGTTAAACTGGGATTTCATTATTATTCATGAAAGCGGCCATGAATGGTTCGCCAATAATATTACAGCGAAAGATCAGGCTGATATGTGGATCCATGAAAGTTTTACCAACTATTCCGAGACTCTTTTCACGGAAAAATATATGGACAAAAAATCTGCTGAAATCTATGTTCAGGGGATCAGGAAGTTGATAGACAATGACATTCCTATTATCGGCCAGTATGGTGTAAGAAATGAAGGCAGCGGAGATATGTATCCGAAGGGAGCCAACATGCTTCATACGATAAGACAGGTGATTAATAATGATGAAAAATTCAGACAGATTTTAAGAGGACTGAATAAAGATTTTTATCATCAGACGGTTACCACTCAACAGATCGAAAATTATATTTCATCAAAATCGGGCATCGATTTTTCAACGGTCTTTGATCAGTACCTGAGAACAATAAAAATCCCAACTCTTGAGTATACTCAAAATGGCGATACTTTAAAATTCCGTTATACTGATGTGGTAAAAAAACTTAAATTACCAATAATCATCAATGGTAATCAAACTATAACCCCAACAGAAGAATGGCAGATCGTAAAGCTTAAAAAGAGTACTCCTGTTGAACTAAACCCTAATTATTATATTAATTATAAGAATATTAAATAAAGAGAAAAGGCAAATTTGCACACCAGCAGATTTGCCTTTTTGCTTTTTGACGCTAAAATTTTAAGAAAAGTTTAATACTTTCTCCGTAACAAACTCAGAAAAAAAGCAACTATTTAACTATTAATGTAAACCTAATGAGAAAAACAGTACTTAGTCTCGGTATTTTTGCTTCTTTTTTAGCAAATGCTCAGTCTATTAAAACCACCATTGATCTTGTCAATGTAAAAGATGATAAAGTAGCCGTTACCATGGAATTTCCGAAAATGAAATCCGGGGATGTTAAATTTCATTTCCCAAAAACGGTTCCGGGTACTTATTCTGTAGACGACTATGGAAGATTCATCGAAGGGATCAAATTTTATGATAATAAAGGAAAAGAACTTACTTTCACTAAAGTAAATGATAATACCTATTCATTGAAAAATGCGCAGGGTCTTTCTAAAATCTCTTATCTTGTGAATGACAGTTTTGATGATGAATTAGATACATCAAAGCATAAAGCCGTATTTTCTCCGTCGGGAACAGATATTGAGGAAGGTAAAGTATATATGATCAATACTCATGGATTTATCGGATATATTGATAATATGCAGGATGTTCCTTATCAGCTGATCGTTCAGAAGCCAACAGATTTCTATGGAACAACAGCATTGGTAGACCAGGACAAATCTGATGCTACAGACACCTATACCCTTGCAAATTATGCCAAGGTAACAGATTCTCCGCTTATGTATACAAAACCGGATTATATTACCTTCAATGCAGGAGGAATGGATCTGGTACTGGGAGTATATTCTCCAACAGGAAAATATAAAGCTGCTGATTTCAAAGAAAATCTGGAGAAAATGGTGGTTGCCCAGAAGAAATTCCTGGGTGATATGAATACCAATAAAAAGTATGCGATCATGCTTTATCTTTCAGGAGGTGACGGACCTAGAGTGAAAGGTTTCGGGGCACTGGAACACCACGAATCTACAAGTGTAGTACTTCCTGAAGCAATGCCAAAAGATGCTATTGACAATACCATTACAGATGTGGTTTCTCACGAATTTTTCCATACTGTAAATCCTCTGAAGACTCATTCTGAAGAGATTCACTATTTCGATTATGCAGATCCGAAAATGTCTCAGCACCTATGGATGTACGAAGGTGGAACAGAATATTTCGCCAACTTATTCCAGATTCAGGAAGGGTTGATCAATAAAGATCAGTTCCTTGAAAGAATCGGTGAAAAAATTGCCAACTCCAAGAGCTATGATGATACGATGCCATTTACGGTAATGAGTAAGAACGTATTGGTAGAACCTTATAAAGATCAGTACAGAAATGTATATGAGAAAGGAGCTCTTTTAGCCATGTGTTTAGACATTGAGCTTAGAAAACTTTCCAACGGAGAAATGGGATACCGTGATATGATCAGAAAGCTGTCTCAAAGATTCGGAGAAAACAAACCTTTCAAAGATGACAAACTGATTGACGAACTTGTAACGGTAACCGGATATCCTCAGGTAAAAGATTTCTATAACAAATATATTGCAGGAAACCAGCCAACACCTTATGCTCAATACCTGAGCATGGTAGGGGTAGATATTAAAAAGCAGGAAAGCCAGCCTTTATTCTGGTTTATCAAAGATCCGAACCAGACAGGTTTTGATGAAAAAACCAATGCTTTTGCTTTTGACGATCATTCTGCACTGTCTCCATTTGCAAAAAGTATCGGATTCAAAATTACAGACCAGGTACTTGCTCTGGATGGAAAAACGGTAGACATCAAAAAAGTACAGGACTTTATCGGCTATACCAGAACCATCAAAGAAGGACAGGAAGTTACGGTAACTATTCTAAGAGATAATGCCGGTAAGAAAGAGAAAATGACCTTGAAAGGAAAGGCTATTCTGGATAAAATGACCATGGAAACTCCTACATTCAAGGCGAATCCAACTCCGGAAGAACTGAAATTACAGACACAGTGGCTCACTGGTAAAAAATAATAAGAAAAGCGGGGAAATTTCCCCGCTTTTTTTCTTCAAGTTCTTTATTCTTAATTTACAGTTAAACAGTTTCTTCCTTTCTGATTGTTATTCTAAAAGTACTTCCCTTTCCTACTTCAGTCTGAGAAATCTTGATATCCCCGTTATGGTATTCATGAATTACTCTTCTTGCTAATGACAACCCTAATCCCCAGCCTCTTTTCTTAGTAGAATATCCGGGATTGAAAGCATTTCTTGCCTGCTGTTTTGTCATTCCGCTTCCATTGTCTTTCACTTCAACCAGAATATTTTTATTTCTTTCAAAAATTGACATCGTAATAGCTCCTTCTCCTTTCATAGCATCCACCGCATTTTTCACCAGATTTTCAATTACCCAGCTCATCAGAATTTTATTGTGGGGAACCAACACGGTGTAGGTAGGAAGATTCAATGTAAAATTGATTTTTTTCGAAATTCTGGTTTTCAGATAATCATAATTCTCCTGTATAGTTTCATTGAAATTCCTGTCATTCAGCTCAGGAACAGAACCAATTTTTGAGAATCGTTCTGAGATCGTTCTCAGTCTTTCAATATCTTTTTCTATCTCATGTACACCTTCCGATTCAGGATTATCAAGCTTCATAATCTCCATCCATCCAATCATGGAAGATAAAGGGGTTCCGATCTGATGGGCCGTTTCTTTAGCCAGACCTGCCCAGAGATACCCTTCATCCGTCTTTTTTATCGTCCTGAAAAACCAGAATGAAAAACCGAAATACAACAAAATAAACAGTCCCAAAATATAAGGTGAATACCGAAGATTATTAAGCATGCGCGAGTTATCGTAGTATACAAACTGGTTATTTCCATCCGGTACCTTGATCTCAATAGGATCATAATTCTTCTCCATATTCCGGATCAGGTCCTGAAGTTTTTCAGGATTCTTTATGGTAGCTTCAGGAATATTTCTATAGTATCCGAGATCAAGAATAGGATTTTTATATTTATCTGTTACAATGAACGGAATAGTATTGTTGATATTAAGAATATCCGGCAGCAGATCCAGAACATCCGTATCCGGAGTCTTTACTTCCTGCTGTATTCTTATCGCTTTGGAAAGAAGACTGATCCTTTTGATCTCCTCCTTTCTGAGAAAATTAATGAGTGATGTTGAAGCCACTACAATAGCAATCACCAAAATAGTCATGACAACAAAAATGATCCAGTTATTCAGTCTGGTAAGTATGGATTTTCTCAAAGTTATTTTATTTTAAAACATTCAGGATTTTCTGCAGTTCTGCATTTCCACTTCCCTGGTAGTTGTTGATAATAATCGAAAATACATATTTTTTACCATCTTTTGCCGTGTGATATCCGGCAAAAGATTTGGTATCTCTCATCGTACCGCTTTTCATCTTCATTCCATTCTCCTGAACCGGGAAACCATCGTAGTACGCTTCAAACCATGATTGTTTTTTAGCATATAAAAGTGCCTGAACTTCTGCTTTTGCCGCTACATAATTCTGTGGTGAAAGTCCGCTTCCGTCTGCAAAATTGATCATATTAGGATTGATTCCTTTTGATTTCCAGAACTCTTTCAGATAAGAAACTCCGCTTTTAAAACTTGAATTTCCTTTTTTCTCTTTTCCTAAGGTTTTAATCAGGGTTTCTCCATACAGGTTGATACTTTTCCTTAGAAACCAATAAACAATTTTATCCAGAGTTGGAGATTGATAAGTCAAAAGAATGTTATTTTTAGGAGCCTCCAATACCTGTTTTCCTTCTATTTCAAGCTGAGAATTCGTTGCTGCTTTTCCTGAAATCTCAATTCCGGATTCTTTCAGCCATTGTTTTACTTCTGCCGCCAGCTGTAAAGGCGGATTAGGAGTAGAACCGGAAACTGTAACTGTTTTTCCTGCCGGAAGCATTCCGTTAATCAACGCTACTTCGGAATGAGGTGCGGTAAAGATAAAGCTCTGGTCAGAACTTCCTCCGGCTTTCAAATCGTTCAGCCATTTCACACCTTCCAAAGGATATGAAAAGCTTTTAAAATCTGTCCCGTTAATATTGATATCAAACTGATTTTCTTTCCAGTTGATTCCCCACACTCCGGCTCCGTAATAATTTCCAAGATCATCCCAAGGCCAGCCTCCGGGAATCGTTTGATGGTCAAAATAAGAATCATCAATCACCAGATCTCCTGATATTTTTGTAATTCCTGAGTTCTTAATGGCCTCAATCAGCTTCTTTTTAAAACTTTCAGGTTTATAGGCATCATATCTCCAGCTTCCTAATGTAGGATCACCATTGGAACTGATGAAAAGGTTTCCGTTCAGTGTGCCTCCAGATATATTCCCGGAATAGCTTGATGTGGTTGTAAAAGTATAATTTTTGCCTAAAGTTTCCAGTGCAGCACCAGCAGTAAAAATTTTCTGTGTAGAAGCGGTAGAAAGTCCTTTGCTTCCCTGATATTCGTATATAAAGTTGCCATTTTCATCTGAAACATAAAATGATAAGCTGGAAGAGACCGTTCCTGAAGAATCCATAAGATCCTTGGTTACTTTATCCAGTTTCTGAGCAATATTCTGCGCAGCAACCATCTGTACAGAGAGTGTGAGAACAGCAAGTGTTTTTTTCATTACATTGTTATTTGGATCTGAATAATTCTAATCAAATATAGTTAAAATAAAAGCTTTTCATACTCCCTGAGATCATCGGCGCTGAAAAGAATCTGGTGGTCAGGTGATTTTTCAAATGACCGGTCATGAGTAAAATATTTCTCGTAATCATCTTCATCTATAAAAATATCCATCTGGCATTCTTTTATATAGTTTGATTTTTCTCCGTAATCTTCTATAAAATATCCGGATTCATTCCATTGTTCATTATGGCAGCGCAGACAGTTTTTTTGATGTACAGCTTTATAGCCGCATATCTCACAATCCTGCAAACTCTGGAATAAGGTTGAAATTTCACTTCTTCTATCTTCCGGAAAAAGCGAAAGAGGAATTGTTTTTAAAAGCAGGTAATAATTAGGTTCCTGCCATGAAAAATAAAATACTTCTTCTTGTCTTCCTGTATGAACCCACATTCTTTGAAGATCATATTCCAGATCGGCTTTTACGATATTTTTAATATTCAGAAGGGTTTCATTGTCTCTTCTGACGTTTTGTTTTTCATCAATTTCAATAACAGGCTGCTGTTCAAGGAAATGATTCAGGCACAATGTTGTCTGCCATGAACCTATGGTTCTCATTTTACCTTCACTGCCACAGATTTCACAAGTCTTTACCGACAATGCTGAATATTTGTCTTTGATAATTGTAAGCTTGTTATTAAGTGTTTCGTCCTCGGAATAGGTGTAGCACCTCAACCCACCGAATTTTTCTTTTCCAAAAACACGGTGTTCCATGTTCCAGCCTGCAATGGCAAATTCAAAGAGCAATTTCCTGATAAGCTGCTCCCACCCAGTACTGTTCACTGAAAAATTGGTCAGATTACGTTCTACAAAAAGGCTGATCTCTTCTTTGTTCATTAAAGTCTGCTTCCTGCTTCTATTTCGTAAGGTTCTTTACCTTTTTCAAAAATTCTTGTCAGCTCATTTCCTTCCACCGTAATGGAATCTGCTTTTTTTCTGATCCAGTTTCCTTCTCTAAGGCCTACTACTTTAATATCATTTTGGGTAAGAAACTCCTGAATACGGGTTTCTCTGGTTTCTCCGTTATGTTTCAAATCCGGGTTCGGATCAAGATAGTGTGGATTGATATTGAAAGGAACCAGTCCCATACAGTCAAAGCTTGGTGGATATACAATCGGCATATCATTCGTGGTTTTCATATTCTGACCACCGATATTGCTTCCTGCACTGCATCCTAGATATGCTTTTCCTCCTGATACGTTTTCTTTTAAGACAGACATCAATCCTTCTTCATGTAATGTTTTAACCAATAAAAAGGTATTTCCGCCTCCGGTAAAGTATCCTTTTGCATGATTCAGGGCTTCTTTTTTATCTTCAAATTCATGAAGGCCTTTTACTTTTATGTTGATTGTCTCAAAGAAAGAACGTGCTTTTGCTGTATAATCGTCATGGGAAATTCCGCCTGGTCTTGCGAAAGGAACAAACACAATTTCGTCAATTCCATTATAGAGTTGTATTAATTCTTCTCTTAAGTATTCCAGATATTCACCACCAAAAAGCGTGGATGTTGAAGCTAATATGATATTCATATGACGAAATTATATGTATTAATAAAAAAATGAATCACAAAGATAGCCTCAAACATTAACGAATCAAAAATTAAACTAAAAAAAACACGTTTCCCGTTAATATTTTCTAAAAAAACTTAAAGCTTCTAAAATTTAAGATTTTGTGGAATTATTATTGAATTTTAGATTTTGACTTTAAAATATAAGATTATGAAAATGAGTACAATTAATAGTAGAAATCTATTTTTAGGTTTGATACTGGCAGGAAGTGTAAGTCTTGTAAACGCGCAAACGACTCAACCGGAAACTTCGGCAGCAACGAGTCAAACAAGCAATCCAACGATTGATGGTCTTAAAAAACAGATTGAGGCCAATCCAAAGGATACGGAATCTTTAGCAAAATTAGCAGCAGCTTACCAGGAAGCTTCAGACTGGCCCAATGCGATTGATACCTGGAAGAAAATTTCTGCTTTATTACCGGACTGGGCTCCATCTTATTACAGTCAGGCTTATGCTTATCAGTCTGCAAAAGATGACGCCAATGCAAAACTGGCTTATGAAAAGTATATTGCAACCGTAAAACCGGAAGAAGTAGAGCAAAATAAGAAAAATCTGGCGTATGCCTATTTCTATATTGCCTTTGCAGAACAGCAAACAGATCCTAATAAGGCAAAAGAGCACATTGCTAAATCTATACAGTATGACCCTACCAATCAGGACGCTGTGAAGCTTAGCAAAGCTTTAAATTCTTAACAGAATGAAAATGCCGGAAAGTTTTTCCGGCATTTTTTGTTTGTATCTAACTTTAATTTAACGCAAAGGTTTATTTTACTTACCGTTTATTTTTAGGGAGAAAAGAGATACGACATTGTCGCTGAAGAAGCTTTATGGAATATATACACTTTATATTTTTCACTCTCAATTCTTCCCCTTAACTATTCCCTATTCAATCATCTTTCCGAAAAAATCTGTTTCACCGTGTAAATGGCGGATAATTTTCTCAATATTCCGCTGGATGCTGGCTTCGGTTTTTAAATTATTGATATAACGAACCAGTTCAAGTCTCCTTGAAGGAATCAGATTTTCAAAATTTTCTGTTGCCAGAGGACTTTCTTTAATTGCTTTTTCCAAATGGGGATGGATAGAAATACTTCTGTCAGAATCATCATACTCCAAAACAACTTCAATGACTTCTCCGATTCTCTTCGGGGAATTTTTCAACATGGTCAGGTTCACATACAGCCTCCATTCACCGAGATATTTCATCAGGTTTTGTTTAAACTCCTGCCCGTTTACTGTTCCTTTTACCGGAATCGGACTTTTACTCCTGCCTGATTCCTCAAAAACAATGTCCAAAATTTCTTTCGGAACAAATACAAAAGGATTAATTCCTATGATTTCTAATGTGGCTGTGAAACTGTTGTTTTTCATGGATAATATTTTAGATGCTAGATGCTAGATGCTAGATGCTAGATGCAAAATTAACTATTTGGTTTAAGATCAATATAAATTATTTTTTACTCTGTATAATTCCTTCCATTTCTCAAACCCTAAACTCTCAAACTCTCAAACCCTCCAACTCTTATAACTCTATAACGCGTATACCCAAAATCCCGAACCCCGTAACTCAAAATTCATATCTCAGAACCCAATTAATTCCCTATCTTTGTATCAATAAATCTATTTAACAAAATGAAATTTTTTATTGACACAGCTAATTTAGAGCAAATCAAGGAAGCTAGAGATCTTGGAATTTTAGATGGTGTAACAACCAACCCTTCATTAATGGCTAAGGAAGGAATTCAAGGTTCTGAAGCAATCAAAAACCACTACAAAACGATCTGCGAACTTGTAGACGGAGATATTTCTGCGGAAGTTCTTTCTACAACGTATGAAGAAATGATTAAAGAAGGAGACGAATTGGCTGCTATTCACCCTAATATCGTTGTAAAGATCCCAATGATCAAAGACGGTATCAAAGCTTTAAAATATTTTTCTGATAAAGGAATCAAAACTAACTGTACATTAATCTTCTCTGCAGGACAAGCTCTTTTGGCAGCAAAAGCAGGGGCTACTTATGTATCTCCATTCTTAGGAAGATTAGATGATATTTCTACAGACGGCCTTAACCTTATCCAGGAAATCAGATTGATTTTTGATAACTATATGTTTGAAACTGAAATCTTAGCGGCTTCTATCCGTCATTCAATGCACATCATTGACTGTGCTAAAATCGGAGCTGATGTAATTACATCTCCACTGCCTCCGATCTTGAGCTTATTGAAGCACCCATTAACAGACAGCGGATTGGCTCAGTTCATTGCAGATTCTCAGAAATTAGCATAATAACTGATTCTTATTCAGATATAAAAAACCCGGAATGATTTTCCGGGTTTTTATTTTATAATGATTATTTTATTGCAGCACAAGAATGTTATCTTACCTTTTCAGATCAATGGTTTTTAATTCTGTTCTGTAATTTTTTTAACAGCTTTACACGGATTTCCTACAGCAACTACATCATCCGGAATATCTTTCGTGACAACACTTCCCGCACCAATTACTGAATTCTTTCCGATAGAAACTCCGGGAAGCACAACTACATTTCCTCCCAGCCAAACATTATCTCCCACTTTAATGGGATGTGCATATTCAAGACCTTCGTTTCTTTGTTTAGCATCAAGCGGATGGCCTGCTGTATAAAAACTGCAATTGGGACCTATAAATACATTATCACCAAATTCTACTTTGGCACAATCTAAGATCGTAAGGTTATGATTGGCATAGAAGTTCTCTCCTGCCTTTATATTGTATCCGTAATCACACCAGAAATTAGGCTCTATACAGATATTTTCTTTTATACTTCCGATTATTTTCCTGAGCAGTTCATATCTTCTTTCTGTATCTGAGTTTTTCAGATCGTTATATTCCTGGCACAGATCTTTGCAGGCAATACGTTCCTGAATCAGTTCTTTATCATAGTTAGCATTGTATAAAAGTCCTGCTGCACATTTTTCCTTTTCTGTCATGACGTGGAATTTTAAGTCCTGAGATAAAGATACACAATAAAAAAAACAGTAAGATTATGATAACCTTACTGTTTTTATTCCAATATAAACCGCTTATTTATAAAGTTCCGGTTCTATTTTATTGTTATTTTTTAATTGCTCTTCTTTTGCTCTTTTTTCGATATTTCTGTACATTTCATTGACATCAATACTTTTTCCGTCCTGATTTTTCATCTGTACCACAGCTCCGGCCGGAAGAGTACTCATGGTTTGTTTCATATCTTTTGTAGGATCTGTAAGATAATCTTTCCAGGCTTTTTTAAACTGCTTTTTGCTTATCTCTATTTCTTTCCCTCCTAAACCAATGGTGGTAAGACCTGGTATTTGAATATCTTCTTCCGATGCGGCTTCCGTTTTCTTGTTGCCGATTAAAGTCATGATATGAGATCCTGTTTTATCTTCAACTTTAACGATAAGCCCTGGCAATCCATAGAATTTATAGGGACCATCCTGGAATGGGATATCTGTAGAAAACCATGCAGTCCAGCTTCTTCCTCCAAAATTTGTGGTTGCTTTTTGTGTATTATACTCACCAATTTTCTGTTTTTCAGGAAGAATTTTCCATTCAGGTTTTTGGTCTTCGGGCATTTTATAGGTTGTATTTCCAATGTTTTCAGAGAATGAGACACTATAATCCGGGTACTTTTTTGTGACCGTTGAAAAAGTTGTTCCCGGCTTTATATTTCTCTTGATATTAATACTTCCTCCGAACCCTCCTTTCATCTGCTTGGCGATATCAGCTTTCATTGTTGAATCAGCAACAAACTTTTCGCGGCTGTAGTATTTAGATCCGTTTTTATCAATATCCAAAAGCATAACATCACTTTTCACCTCTGCTTTATTGGTAGAATCAGCAATGTATTTGTAATCATAAAAGAATCTGTTCACTTGTGCGTTCAAAGCCACACTTAAAAATGCTAATAAAATCAAATAACTTTTTTTCATAATTTATGTATTATTCAAATAGTAAAAAGCTCTGCCAATGAATACTGACAAAGCTTTCTGGAACTTTTATTTCTTTGTCTCAATTCTTACTTCTCCTTTCTTCACTTCCCCATTTTTCTGGGTGTTGACCATTACTTTTGAAATATTGGCAGAATTCAAAGCGTTAACGTCATCTTTAGATGCTTCTTTTCCATCAATGTAATACTTATAGTTGTGATCATCATTACCGTTTATGCTAAACTTTTTCACTCCATTCAGGGCGATATTTCCGTTACCGTCTTTTTTGATGAAATCACCATGCATTACCATAACATTAGGAGCAGAAGTTGTCATGGTAAAGTTACCGGCTCTGAAACTTTGTGCCACTTTTTCAGCTTCTACACGTATTTTTTCACTTTCTTTTCTTATCCTCTCCCCATCAATCCTGATTCTATCTCCCTCCAGTCTAGCTTTAGCACCTTCTGCTCTTGCCTTGTCTCCCTCTATACGGGCTATAGCTCCTGCAGCTCGTGCTTTAGCACCTTCTATTCTGGCTTTGTCTCCTTCAATTCGAGCTTTTGCAGCTTCTTTCATTGCTTTTTTAGCTTCTGCCATTGCTTTACGTACTTCCTCTTTTTCTTTAGGGCTCAGATCTTTATAGTAAACGGTGTTATTATTTTTAAAATAAACTACTTTCGGAGCTTTTGGAGCCTGAGGTTCATCTGGTGCATTGGGTGGTGTGGGAGGAACCATCTTTTTTACTACTCTTGCAGCCTCTCTTCCTGCTTTTTTAGCCGCTCTTTTTATTTTACGAAGTTCTTTCTTATCAAGAGGATCCATGTTTTCAAGTTCCTTCATTTGATTTTTCCATTCAGCAGAATTGAAATATTTATCAACTTCAACTTTGGAAGCGATCTCTCCTATCTCTGATGCCAGGTTACTTATTTCTTCAATTTTATCACTGAAGGCATCACTTTCCGGATCCAATCCATCCAACTCCTTCTCTTTTTCTTTTATCTTTTTCTCAAGATCGGTCAATTTTGTATGATCTTCCGGTGATACAGATTTTAATCCTGTAATGTTTCCCTGAACTGATTTTTCAGGTCTTATTGTATCTTTTTTGATTTCTGAAACTGCTTTTTTTATAGAAAGATTGGTTTCTTCAATTTCTCTGTTCTTTGCATTTACCAGATAAGCAAAAGCTACGGTAAATAACACCGGCAATGCAAGAATTCTTCGCGCATATCCGAACTTGGTTTTTGGTTTTTGTAACATTTTAAGTCTTTTTTTAAGGTTTGAACTTAGAAACGGACTGGCAGCAGGCAACTGTGTTCCGGAAAAGTGGCTTGCTAAAAGCATCTGCGCAAATGCTTTGGTGTCCGATTGTTGTACGGCTTTTTTATCAGCCAAATACTCGTGGATGAGATTAATTTCTTTTTTGATGATATGAAAAAACGGATTGAACCAGAAAACAGAAGTAATAATCTCGATAAAAATTTTATCAAAGGAATGTTTCTGTTCAATATGTACCATCTCATGCTTTAAAATCTGTTTTCCGATATCAGAATGCAGTGTGATGGCATTCTTCCAGAAAAGGTTCTTAAAGTATGAAAACGGGGCTTCGCTAAGATCTGTACGGTAAAAATTGATCCCGTCAAAACTTTCTTTCTGAAACTCTTTTTTAAACTGCTGGATTTTGAAAATCCCATAGATCAGCTTCCCTAAAAAATAGAGAGAAACCAGTCCCAGAGCTGAAAAAACAATGTTAAAATAAACGTTACCATTGGCTATGTTTTTTTGTGTGTTAAAATTCTGAATCTTATCAAGAAGCATATACATATCATTATTTACCTCTATCGTAAAATCGTCTACTCTGATGAGTGGCAGCAGCAGTGATATCACAATTGCGGCCAACAGATAAAATCTGTTATAATGATGGAATGTCTTGTCTTTTAAAGACAACTGATAGTACAGGAATGTTACACCCGAACATAAAATTGTTTTCCCAAAGTATAAAAGTATTGCTTCCATAGGTACTAGTCTTTATTTTTGAGTTCATCCAATAGCATCTCAAGATCTTCTACAGTCATTTCGTTTTTTTCTACCAGAAATGAAACGGCACTTTTGTAGGAGCCTTTAAAATAGTTTTTCACAAGACTTTTCATGGTCTTCCCGGAATACTGTTCTTTTGAAACCAACGGAAAATACTCATGCTGTCTTCCATGTACACGATAGTCTACGAATTCTTTGTCTTTCAATACTTTTAAAATGGTAGAGACCGTATTGGTATGCGGTTTCGGGTCCGGAAAAAGATCAAGAACATCCTTTAGGAATCCTTTTTCTATTTTCCATAAATACTGCATTACCTGCTCTTCTGCTTTTGTTAAAGTCTGAATTTTCATATCCTGTTCATTTATCAATTATCGTGATATAAACCATCCAATCTTATATCACTAAGAAATTAGTTATACAAATGTAGAAATAAAAACGAATCAAACAACTATTTTTTTAGTGATAGAAACAATCAATAAATTAACTACCTGAAAATCAATGATGTAAATTTAGTTAAAATATATTATTTTTTTTAAAGGAGTGAAACCTTCATCTGCTTAATCCACAGAAAAAGAGTCATTTCAAGGACAAATTCTTAAAACTTGTTAAATTTTATTAAATAAAATTAAAATGAATTTGTTTTAACCGGGAAATTATATTTATTTTAGTGCTTTAAAAATTTCTCATGAAAAGATATAATTTATTGATTGTACTACTACTGCTTATTTTTAACGTTACTACAGCACAAAAGAAGGGTTCTCCTGCTGCTGATCTCAGCATATTAAAGGATACAAAATCAAAAATCGAAGCTACCGTTCCATTGGTTATTCAACATCTTCAGACCATTGCTACCAAAGAAGGTGATAATAATATTGTAAACAACGGAAAGATTGCTGTGGGTAGAGAATATGGTATTTTAGAGTCTGAATGGTTTTTATACAGAAACAACATGAAAAACTGTATCCTGAACAATTCTTCCAAAAAGGCAAAGAAATGTATGGAATATCATAACAATATGTTTAGAGGTACAATGATCAATTATAATAATTATATTACCAACCTTACAAGAAAGAACGGATATCTTGGAGTGGAAGGTGATACAAAATTTGATTTCAAGCCTGCTGATATCTCTACAAAATTAAGTGAAGCTTACTTCAATGCCAACGATGCTGCAGGAAGAATGAAAGCGGATCAGAAAAGAGACTTTTTGGGACAGACAATGTCTGATGACAACAAGCTTACCCCTTACGCTCAATTGGCTCAATAATATTTAATTTTAAAATAATAAATCCCACTTTTTCAGAGTGGGATTTTTTTTACATTTTTTTATTTTATTCTGTATCGTATGCTTCATATTTTTACTGCAATTAATTCTTACATCAGCTCAATACTTGATAATAAAGACACTCCACCTGTTTCTTTATCACTTGAAGGGATGATGGCCATTTTCACAAAACTGCACAAGGAAGAACTTCCAAAAAATAATATTTTGGTAAAGCCCGGCCATATCTGCCGGCACATCTATTTTATAGAGAAAGGAGCAGCCCGTATTTTTTACTATAAAGATGAAAAAGATGTCACAGACGGTTTCAGAGGGGAAGAAACTCTGCTGTTATCCATTATCAGCTTTATCCGTCAAAAACCGGATAAACGGGGAATAGAACTTCTTGATGATTGTGTTTTATGGAAATTAAGCTATGATGATCTTGAAGAACTTTCAGAAAAATTCCCGGATATTCAATACCTGTATAGAATGATCATGAGCAGTGTATTGATTATGACTCAAAACAGAATTGACAGAATGCTGTTTCAGACTGCAGAAGAGCGGTATGACGACTTCATAAAATCGCATCCCAGAGCTGCAGAACTTCTTACATTGGGCATGATTGCTTCATTTTTAGGAATCACTCAGGAAACGTTAAGCAGGATCAGATCTAAAAAATAACATGTTTTGATATTTGTCAAAACATTTCTTTTTTTATTTGATTTTTATCAAATTGACTATCGGAACTGCCTCAATATCTTTGAAAAAAAAGATATGACAAAGAAATTGATTCTATTTTTATTTCTGCTGATCTCTGGTATTTTTTACAGTCAGCAATGGCAGACTGCAACAATCCAGCACAGTTCGGGACTGAGGGAATATTCCATTTATGTTCCTTCTAATTATAGTTCTCAAAATCCGGCTTCGCTCGTTATCACATTACACGGTTTGGGAGATACCATGAATAACTTTAGAAATATTGGTTTTGCAGCTCTCGCTGAAACCAATAACATCATTGTGATCTGTCCACAGGCTTTGAGTGATCCATTATCCGGAACAGCCTGGAATTCAGGGGCAGGATATTCATTTTATACTCCTAATGCCAATGTAGATGATATCGGCTTTATCAGCACTCTGATTGATTCCATTAAGCAAACCTACAGCATTAATCCTGATAAAGTTTTCGCCTGTGGTTTTTCTATGGGAGGGTTTATGACGGAAAGGCTTGCCTTGTTTTTAAATGATAAAATAAAGGTTTTTGCCTCTGTAGCAGGAACTTTCGGAAACGGAATTCTGCCTGTAGCCGCAGGAACTCCCGGACGTCCTGTATCTATCGTACATTTCCATGGTACTTCTGACGCTACAATTGGCTACAGTAACAATAATTTTGGAAATTCTGTAGATCAAATGATCAATTACTGGAAAAACAACAATTATTCAAACAGTACTCCTGTACATACGCTTCTTCCTAATACAGCCAATGACGGGCTTACTATAGATCACTATAAATATACCAGCCCAGGGAACAATTCTGTTATTGAACTTTATAAAGTGAATAATGCAGATCATGTATGGCTAACTTCACAAAATGATATTTCCTACACACAGAAAATATGGGAATTTTTTACCCAGAACAGTAGCAATCTATCTGTTTCTAATGCATTGGACAAAAACAAAGAGTTCTCTGTATATCCTGTTCCTGCAAAAGATTTTATCAACTTAAGCTTTCCTAAAAACGATTCTGACATTGAAATAACTATCTATGATCTTACCGGAAAACTCATGGTATCCGAAAAAATAAAATTGAAAAGCAGTAATGTATATACTTTAGATTTAAAAGCTGGTAAGCTGGTAAAAGGAATCTATCTCTTATCCGTTAAAAGTGATCGCAATCCTAGTCCTATTACAAAAAAAATAATTATCAACTAATTGATAACTCTTCACAAGCACTTCAATTACAGGCAAAACTGATCAATCATTTTAGAAATAGAAGGTAAGTCTAAAAGCAAAAAATCTCCGCCGGAAAAAGCAGTTTTGTGGTACTAATCATAAAACTTGGGGAAAAAGTAGAAAATTCGGCAGAGATTTTTTTGCACACTCTACAGATCAACTGTCCTACCCATGATCTGTAAGAGCTTTACAAAAATAGTGCTATGCCCTCTACCGGCTGCAGAATGCCCTGTAGAATTAAATATTAAGAATTGTAGAACTAATACTACTAAAAGGAAAAATGGAAGTGGGAAAAAATTTACACTCGAAAATAACATCATTTTAATATATCATCTAAAGCTTTATTCCCTTGCGGCAGATTTCTTCTTCCCACTTCCGGATTTCCACCTAAAAACTATTTTCTGCTTTACTATTTATTTCCACCAATGGTAGTAATTGTGCAGCCCGTCATATTCAAATCCGCAACGCGGATATAATGTATTTCCGATATCATTTGTCTTTTCTGTTTCAAGCATCAATCCACACGCTCCTGTTTCTTCACACCATTGTTTACTACGGTCAATTAATGCTACAGAAAGGTCTTTTCCTCTGTAATCCGGATGAACAAACAAATCACTCAGCAGCCATTGTTTCTGTAATTTGGTATAATGAAACAGTTTATAGAGTTGTACAAATCCTACTGCTCTTCCTTCAGTCATTACAAGAAAGATATCCGACTCGCTGTTTAAAAACCGTTCTTTTAGAAAAGCTTTTCCTTTTTCAATATCTGATTCCTGTCTGTAAAAAACACGGTAAAGATTGAATAATTCTGCTGTTTCATCAAGATTCTCAATGCTGGCCTTTTTAATAATGTAATTCATCGTTATTTATTTTTTTAACAGAACAAAAGTAGTCCTAAACAGGACCAGGATTATCATCCAGATTAATATTATACCGATGGTCCAGAAGGTTCAAATTAAAGACAATACCGCATGTTTCGGATTTTCTTATTCCGGACAACTTCGGACTTTTGCAGTATAAAAATCAAACCAATGAAGGATATCATCCATAAAATCAAAAATACAGATTGGCCGCACCTTACGGAAACAATGCATGAAAAAGGATATGCAGTAATTTCCAATCTGTTATCAGATCAGGAATGTGAAATATTAAAATCGAATTATGACAATTCCGATTTTTACCGTAAAACAGTGGTTATGGCAAGACATCGTTTTGGTCTTGGCGAATATAAATATTTTGATTATCCGCTTCCTGAAATTATTCAGGCCATACGAACGAATATATATCCGCATCTGGCTCCTATTGCCAATTCATGGTTTAAAGCATTACATATTGATACTCAATTTCCCTTAGATCATCAGGAATTTTTACAGCAATGTCATACCAATGGACAGCAGAAAGCTACTGTTTTAATTTTGAAATATAAAGAAGGTGGTTTTAATACTTTACATCAGGATTTATATGGGGATGTATACTTTCCTATTCAAATCGTTTTAATGCTCAGCGAACCTGACAAAGATTTTACAGGTGGAGAATTTGTGCTTACCCAACAGATCCCGAGAGCTCAGTCAAAAGCTATTGTTTTAAAACCTAAAAAAGGAGATGTACTCATTTTCACGACTCAAATTAAGCCCGAAAAAGGTACCAAAGGTTATTACAGAGTCAATATGAAACATGGAATAAGTGAGGTTAAGGAAGGCAGCCGATATGCTTTGGGAATTATTTTCCATGACGCTGTAAGCTAATACTGAGAGTTAATAGTGATTGCTGAATTTATTACGAGCTAGGATCTTAAAAATAAAGTTGAATTTCTCCGACTGATTTCTTCTTACTCTTACCTATAAACCATAAACTCTTAATTAAAAATGATACTACACTCTCAATTATCACCCAAAAATTTAAGAAGTAAAATCCATAGCCGGGATATTCGTTTCGGAGGAAATAAAAAACTGAAGATTTACGGATTGCTTGGTTGTGGATCAGGAAAAAGAATGAAAATGGAAAACAGAATCTTCTTTAAAGATGAAAAAGAGGCATTACAAAATAATTACCGTCCTTGCGGACATTGTATGAGAGAGGCATATAAGCAATGGAAACAGAAAATATCCAAGCAAAATCCTTCGCATTCTTGAAGATAGAACTTGCTATTTTTGCCTTATTTCATCCTGAGATTGCTTCACGTTGTTTGCAATGACTTGATAACATAAAAAAATCGGTATAACTGTCGTTATACCGATTTTGGTTTAGTAGCGGGAACCGGACTCGAACCGATGACCTTCGGGTTATGAGCCCGACGAGCTACCTACTGCTCCATCCCGCGATATTGGATTGCAAAGGTACGAATATTTTTTACAAATCCTAATTTTTCTTTTAAATAAAGGACTTTTATGAAAACTATTTTATTATTTGTATCTTTGTTTTATGGCAAAAATATTAAAAATTTACCCAGACAACCCACAGGAAAATCTTGTGAATGAGGTTATTAAAACTTTAAATAATGGCGGACTAATTATCTATCCTTCTGATACGATATATGCTTTAGGCTGTAATATTTTTGATATAAAAGCCATGGAAAAACTGGCTCAGCTCAAAAAAATGAAGCTTGAGAAGTCGAAATTCTCTATTATCTGTAATGATCTCAGCCATCTTTCTGATTTTACAAGACCTATTGACACCTCCATTTTCAGATTTCTGAAAAGCCATCTTCCCGGACCGTTCACTTTTATCCTTGAAGCAAACAAAAGTTTACCGTTAGCATATAAAGGTCATAAAACAATTGGTATTCGTGTTCCCGATCATCCGATCCCTCAGCTGATCGTTGAAAAACTGGGGCATCCTATTGCTTCCACTTCCATTAAAGATGATGATGAAATCCTTGAATACTCTACCGATCCTGAACTGATTGCCGAGAAATATGACCATTTGGTAGATATCGTTATTGACTCAGGATATGGAGATAATGTGGCTTCCACTATTGTAGACCTTACTTCCGGAGAACCGGAGATTATCCGTCAGGGAAAAGGAATTATTTAATTCAAAATATAAATTCAAGGTTTAGGGTTATTGGATTATGGGGTTTAATGGGAAATATTCTATAGGAATTTTACTCACTTTTGTGTTTTTGGCAGCAGCAATGCTTTATTCTTTCCCGGCTATCACTATGATTACAGGAATAAGAGGAATTACTGCAGACAGTTTTTTTCTCAGTAGAATTGTGATCTGGATTGTTTTGATCATCATATTTCTGTACAATATAGTCATTGAAAAAGATTCATTTTTATTAAAAAAAGAAACTTCCTATTCTATACTGTTTTATATTAAAGCAATTCTGAGTCTGTACTTTATCTGCATCATTGGCGGAGGAGCTCTGAATGCAATAATCCAGTTTTTTATTCCTGAAAAAATAAGTGATAAGCTTATTAACCTTGTCCCCATTTTTAAGAACAATTATTTCTTAATCATTTTCATGTGCCTTACTGCTGCTATTGTAGAAGAATTCCTGATGCGGGGTTACATACAGCCCAGAATTGAAAAAATCTATAATAATCCCACTGCCGGAGTGATTATTTCATCCATTTTATTTGGAATTCTGCACAGCACCTATGGCACATTAGGTCAGGTTCTCGGACCTTTCTTTATTGGAATTGTTTTTGCCCTGTTTTATAAGCGCTATTCAAATATTAAAATTCTGATCATCTGTCATTTTATGATTGACTTTATCTCTCTGATGGCCCTGAATTTTATTAATATTAAACATTTATCTGTATTTTAACATTATGAAAATTATAACATCTCCTGCAAAATTAATGAACGTAGAAAACTCAACAGATCTGTTGAAATCTTCTACTCCAAAATTTATTGAAGAAGCAGCATTTATACAGTCTTATTTAAAAGAAAAATCTCCAAAATATCTTTCCGAACTGATGGAAATATCACCTAAACTGGCTGATGAAAACTGGGAAAGAAATCAGAAATGGAAATCCAAACCTACTGCAAAAGAATCTGCTCCGGCCATGTTTGCTTTTACCGGAGAAGTTTATAGAGGCTTGGATGCCAAGACTTTGAATAAAAATGCAGTAGACTATCTGCAGAAAAATTACAGAATGCTTTCCGGGCTTTATGGCCTGCTGAAACCTTCTGATAAAGTAATGCTCTACAGACTGGAAATGGGACGTCCTTTTGAGTTTGAACAATACAAAAATCTATATGGGTTCTGGAGAGAAAAGATTACAGAACAATTGAATTCTGAAATGAAAAAAGGAGAAATACTTCTTCACCTTGCCAGCAATGAATATGGAAAAGTAATTGACAGAAAAAAGCTGAACCACAAAGTAATCGATTTTGATTTTTATGAATTAAAAGATGGAAAACTGAAAACCATCGTTGTATACACCAAGCACGCAAGAGGTCTTGTCGTAAGATTTTGTGCTGAAACGAATGCCAAAACACTGGAAGACGTAAAAGCATTCAACTATGAGGGTTACAGAATTGATGAAGGGAAATCTACGGATACTAAACTGGTTTTTACAAGATAAATGACAATTTCAGCATTCAAAAAATATTTCAAAACAGAACTTTCCGGTCTTTATACTGAATCGGAAAGTGTTTTTTTATCTTCCCTGTTCATTCATCAGATCGTAGGTTTTGATCATTTTCAGCAAAGAAGATTTTCTGAGCAGGAACTTTTGACAGATGATCAAGAAAAGCTATCTCATTTAGTTTCAGAACTTAAAACAGGAAGACCTTATCAGCAGATTCTGGGGGAAACTGAGTTTTATGGAATGAAGTTCTTTGTGGATGAAAATGTGCTGATTCCCCGCCCTGAAACAGAAGAGCTGCTGGAGATTGCTATCAGAGAGATTCAGCGTTTGAAGTTTAACGTTCAAGGGTTAAAAATTTTGGACATAGGAACCGGAAGTGGAGTGATTCCTTTGGTTTTAAAGAAACATTTTCCTGAAGCGGTAGTTTCATCAATAGATTTTTCTGAAAAAGCATTGCAGACTGCTAAAAAAAATGCAGATTATCATCAACTGGAAATACAATTTATCCACGCTGATTATCTGAATTTTGAACTGGTTGAAAAATTTGATATCATTATTTCCAATCCTCCGTATATAGGTATTGAGGAAGAGATTGAAATTGCAGATTCTGTGAAGGAATTTGAGCCTAAAATGGCTCTTTTCTCCCCTACTTCTGATGCTTTGATTTTCTATAAAAAGATAGCGGAAGATGCTAAAAAGTACCTGAATGAGGACGGACTTTTATTCCTGGAAATCAATCAGAAATTAGGTCCCGAAACCCTGGAACTGTATCAATATTTTTCTAACGCTCAATTATTGAAGGATTTATCTGAAAATGACAGGTTTATTTATGGAAGGAAATAAGTAATTTTGCTTCCAGACGCCTAACCTATGAAAACTTTACTATGGAATACCTTCATTGGTGTTTTTCTGATTCTGCAACTCACCTCCTGCAAACAGCATCCTCAGGATGTTGTGAATGAGTATTATAAGAAAGGAGAATTCAACGGATCTGTTCTGATCGTGAGAAACGGCCGAGTTGTATGTGACACTGCTCTGGGTTTTCGTAATATTGAAAAAGTGCTTCGATCAGATAAAAACACCTCTTTTTATATTGCCTCACTCAGCAAACCTTTTACTGCTGCAGCGATTATGATTTTACAGCAAAAAGGGTTATTGAAGCTGGATGACAAGGCTTCTCAGTTCATTGAACTTCCTGAATATGCAAAAAACATCAGTATCAGGCAGCTTTTGCACCATACATCCGGGATCAGTGACTATGAGAGCTTGTTTTCGAAAAAAGGATTGACTAATCAGGAAGTGATTGACTGGCTATTTAGCCTTAAAAACCTCGATTTCATTCCTGACAGCAAGTTTAAATACAGCAACAGCGGATATATTATTCTTTCTCAGATTATCGAAAAGGTTTCCGGAAAGTCTTATCGTAAAATGATTCATGAGCAGATTATCGCGCCTTTGGAGATGAACAATACGTATGTGTATGAACCTTCTACGGTTATTCAAAATAAAGCATTGGGATATAATCAACAGAAGAAACCTGATGATTATTCCATCTTAACAACCGGTGACGGCGGAATTTATTCTACTCCTGAAGATCTGTATAAATTTGATCATGCCTTGCGGAATTATGCTTTGATCACTAAAGAAAATACAGCGCTTATGTATACTCCTGCAAAACTTTCCGGCGGCCAGATTTCAACCTACGGGTTTGCCTGGTTTATAGAAGAAAAGGATGGAAAAACTGCAATGCATACGGGCGGTTTGAGTGGTTTCAAAGCCTTATTCTGGAGAGACCTGAAGCATAACAGCTGTATTATAGCACTTACCAATCAGGGAGATGCATTTCCTTTGGGTAACTTTTTAATTGATATCAAAAAAACAATTCAGTAAAGAAAATGATTATTCAATCTCACGAAATTAATACGATAAAAATTGCGGAAGTTATTTCTGATAACATAATTATCCAATCTGCGCAGGATGGATTGGATCTCATGGGAAATATCTATTATCAGGGGTTTGACAAAGTCATTCTTTATGAAAAAAACATCACTCCTGAATTCTTCGATTTAAAAACAAAAATTGCAGGTGAAATTCTTCAAAAATTCTCAAACTATCGTATAGGACTTGCTATTGTAGGTAATTTTGACCAATATGAGAGTAAGAGCCTGAAAGACTTTATTTTTGAAAGCAACAAAACAAAACACGTGAATTTTCTTGGATCACTTGAAGATGCGTTGAATAATTTATCAAAATAATTTTTCCAGACAATTCGCTCAAAACATACAACTTATCACATTTTTAAGTACCGGAATTTTTCATAAAAATGCGTATTTCAAAAAAATACAATGATTTGAATATTAAAAATAATCTACTCATTTTGCTATATTAGTAAAAATTTAAACCAAAAATCAATAATTTAACTAACAAATAAAGTTAAATTAAATTTAATCATCTGAAAAACAAATATTAAGTAGTTTATTCGTATATTTGCAAAAACACAAGGATTATGAATTTTACTATTCTAAAGGCTTATATTGTATAATAGGGCTACTTAAACTCAATTCTCTTTTTTGACTCTTACAGATAGACATAGATGATTCTATGACCCATTCTTGTTGTATCTGTTATTTTGGAACTTAAGGTCTCCTCATACCATTGTATTGGTATAATTCATTGGTTGAATGAATTGAAGGCGATTGATTTCCAATATAAATTAAGCTGAAAGGAAAGTATTTTTCATAAAAAACACAACACAAAAACATATAATACACAGATAAAAAATTATTAAAGACATCATGATTAAAAAATTATTTCTACCAATCGTTTTAGTAAGTTCTTTTTATTATGCCCAAATAGGGATTAACACACCCGCGCCTGATGAAAGTGCAATTCTGGATGTATACAGCCAAAATAAAGGGATGCTTATTCCAAGACTTACTACTGCGAAAAGAGATGCCATTTCTAATCCGGCCAACTCACTTCTTATTTATGACACGGATAAAAAATGTTTAAGCCAGAATATCGGAACACCTACCAAACCAGATTGGTTATGTATCAGTAATAATGCTGTAAAGATGTTTTACATGCCTAGTGTTTCTTTTGATACTTCCACCAACGCAACTGGCAGAACTAAAGATTTATATACTTTGTATAAAACGCAGTTCGGGTCTCCAAAGGCGAAAAGCAGCAGCGCACCTGCATCTATTCCTTTTTTTCCGTCAAGCAAAGACCTTTATTATTATGTAACAGATGCTGATCCTAATGTATTCAGTAATATTTCTATTTCTGATGACGGGGTAATGACCTATGACGTAAAAGCAGCTGCAACAGACTGTTCTTTTATTAATATTGTTTTTGTTGTTAAATAATGAGTTATGATAAAAAATACTCGAATTAGCAGAAACAAAAGTCTTTTGTTTATTTTCTCATCGTTTATTTTCTCCCAAGGTATTCATGCACAGAATCAGCAGGGAACCGGATATCCGTATTTTGTTAACTTTACACAGGGGTTACAGCCTCAGGAAGCCTATAAAGTAGCAACCAGCGGAGTCCAGAATGATGCCACCTTTACCACAGAAGGATTGCGTCTTACCCGAAGTGTGAACAACATTTCCGGAGGGATTATACTCGCTGATAAAATATTCAATAGTGACCAGGGAATTAAGTTTGAATTTGAATTTGCCATTTATGGAGGAAATACTAACGGAGGAGACGGAATTTCCATATTCTTAGTCGATGGATCTATTCCTAAAAATCAACTTAATCTTGGATATTTTGGTGGAGGATTAGGTTATAGTTTTGTACGTGGAGGCGAGTCCACGGAAGGACTGAGAGGTGCCTATCTTGGAATAGGATTAGATGAATTTGGAAATTTTAAAACAAGCTTTAATCAGGGTGAAAGAGTCAGAAACGGAATCTTTGGCGTGACCTTAGCTGATGGACGAAGCAATGTTTCTTTAAGAGGTAAACGTGGAAATCAATATCTGTCATCATCTGAACCTGCGGGATATAATGGCTACCCATTACTTTACAGTACAGCAACCAATGCATCCCCTTCCAGCAGCAACCGATCTGCTTATCTGGACACCCAGACAGGAAAGTTTATTGGCATAAAAAATACGAATCTTCAACAGTTTAGTATCGAAAGCGGTGGAACTACTATTCCTCAGAATGAAAATGACATCAGATTCCGTAAAGCCTATGTTACATTGATTCCCAATCCTTCCGGAGGGTACAATATAACACTGGAAATACAGCACGGGAATGTGAAAGAGACAGTGATTGATAATTATTATTATCCAACATCCCTGAAATATACAGAAACTACAATATCCAACAGTACGGTAAGAAATCTGGATACTTCACCTCCTGCTACTTTCAGAATTGGTTTTGCGGCTTCTACCGGAGCTGCTAGAAATATACATTTATTGAAAAATTTAGGAGTAACCAGACCTTATGCTGCGGAGGTAACGGATGATCTGTTTGCAGGATGTCCAGGCATAAAATCAACATATTCTCCTTTGCTTAATGATGCGGCTTATAGCGGTCTGAATCCGCGAACGCTTTCTTATAATAATCTGGATTTTAATTCATTTCGTTTTTTAGACATCAATGGTAGTGTAATCCCGAATATTGTAAATGGCACTTATACAAGCAATGAAGGTACATGGATATATTCTTCTTCTACAGGAAGACTTTCTTTCAAGCCTGCAGCCGGATTTACCGGAACTGCGCAAATAAAATATGATATCAAAGGTGGAGGAAGAAATGGTACTGAAGCCCCTTACAATCTTGAAGAATACAGATCAATGCCGGCGTTGATCCAAGTGAATGTTTCAAGTTCAAATAACTGCAGCAAAGCCTGTGTGATTTCTAATAAAAATGTCACTCAGAAAATAACAAGATAATTTGAAAAACCAGCTTTTAAGAGCTGGTTTTTTATTTACTGAAATCAATATTTATTATTTGAATCAAAATACTGAATGGCATCTTCTATCGCTTTATCCACAGACTGGTAATGAAGTCCTAATTCATTTACCGATTTCTGATTAGAATAATAATTACAAATCTGCAGTGCTTTCATATTGGAAGTATTGAGGTTTGTTTTTATCTTTAATTTTCTTAATCCCCCTCCTATCAATCCCAGGAAACTCAACAACCCATTTGGAATGGCTATCATGACTGGATTTTGATAGGTAATTTTATTTATTTTCTTAAAAAATTCTTTATAGCTTAGGTTTTCGTTGGCTAAAAGGTATTTTTCACCATTTCTGCCCTTTTTAATTGCATGTAATACTCCGTTGGCTGCGTCTTCTGCGTGTACAAAGTTCTTTCCTCCTTTCGGGTAGAAAACAAGCTTCTTTTTCCAGGCCCAGAAGATAATTTTCCCGGAGCTCGGTTTGCTGTCATAGGCTCCGATCATAAAAGTAGGATTTACAATAACCACTTCTGTATTTTTACGGTTCTTTAAAAGATAATTTTCAGCTTCCAGCTTACTTTGAGCATACATTGAATGGGTAAAAGGATAAAGCTGCGGCGCTTGTTCATTGCCCCGGAATGCTGTATTTCCATAGCCTAAGGTATTTGCTGTGCTTACAAACAAAAATTTTTTTACATTCATTAATTCTGCGTGGGTAAACAGATTGACGGTTGCCTCATAATTCACTTTTCTATATTCATCATAGCTTATAAGATTCTGGCGTGTTTCCGCTGCAATATGAATGACAAAGTCTATTTCTTTAAGCAATAATGAAAGATCGGAGGAAAGGTCTGCTTCCACCAGTTTCAGATTTTCGTTCTCTTCGCCCAGCCAGCTGCTTTTCTTGCGCACCAGAGCAATAACAGAATAACCATTTTGTAATAATTTAATAATAACATTAGTTCCCAGAAGCCCTGTCGCTCCGGTTACACATACTTTTTTCATGCTTCGATCTCTCTTTTTATAGCCTGGGTCATCAATGGAAGTTTGATCCATATGGGTAAAATTTTCATCATCAGCCAGCTGATTGGGTTCACCATAATTACGGAATCTTTTTTAAACAATTGACGAATGCAGTATGATGCCACTTTATCTGGGTTTAAAAGGGTCAGTTTTCCTATGAAACCTTGTTTTTCTATTCTTTTACAGACATCCGTATTGGTTTTCATAGCACCTGGATTCACCACGCTTACAAAGACATTGGTATCTTTCAGTTCTTCATGCAGTCCTCTTGAAAATGAATGGATAAAGCTTTTGGAAGCAGGATATACGGTCTTAAAACCTATAGGAGAAAAGGCTGCCATACTGGAAACATTCAAAATATAGGCTTTTGGCTGTTTTAAAAGATTAGGAAGTAATTGATGGGTAATCAATGAAGTTGCTGTTACATTGACCTGCAAAATGGTATTGATATAATCCGGAGAGGCTTCTGTGAATTTTTTAGTTCCTCCAAGTCCAGCATTGTTGATAAGAATATGAATATCAAAAGAATGGTTAAGCCATTCTGTAAGCTTCATGACATTGTCATTGACTGAAAGATCTGTTTCATAATAACGAACTTTTATTTCATACAGCTCCTGCAGTTCCTTGGAAAATTCTTTAAGGTTCTGATCCGGAAGACTTACGAGAATAACATTGATCTTTTTCTTTGCCAGTTGTTCAGCGAATGATTTGCCAAGTCCCTGGCTTGCTCCTGTGACGACAGCATATGACTCTTTGGTATCCATACGTTTAAATTTTATGGTACAAAGCTATTGTGAAAAGAGGGTTTGAATGTTCCGGATTATCTGAACGAACTGATTTTCAATTAATAAAGATGCTTTATTTAAGATGCTAAAAATCAATATTTTAAATCAATAAAAAAGTAAAACTTTATAAACCTGAACTTATTTTTTGAATTCGGAAGGGGTCTGTCCAGTCACTTTTTTAAAGGTGGTATTAAAAGATGTTTTGGAATTGAATCCGGATTCGTAAGCTATCCCAAGAATTGATAATTTACTATTTGATTCCTTCAGAAGTTTTTGGGCATATTCTACTCTGAATTCGTTTACATACTGGAAGAAATTCTTTCCAAAACCTGTATTGATAACATAAGACAGATGATGGGTAGAAACGGACAGCATTTCTGCCAGCCTGATCAGGTTAAGCTCACTGTCAAGATAAGGTTTCTGTGTTTCCATAAGTCTTTCAAGTGAGGTTTTAATCTTTATTAATTCTTCATCAGAGATTAGCTTTCTCTTTATTTCTTCTGAATCAGAATCTTCATTGATAGAGATCAGTTCTTCTCTCTGTTTTTCTTCTAAAGGATAAATTTCCCTTTGTTTCAGGGAATAATAACCCACCCAGTAAATGACAAGTAAAAAGACCGTATTGATAAAGAAATTCAGTGATTTGGGGTCATAGAAAAGATTATATATCACATAGATGATATTCACAATAAGAAGTACCAGAATGATATATTCAAGCCAGTTCAGATTGATTCCTTCGGTATTGGAAGAAAACTGCTGGATCTTCCGCTGGTGTTTTCTGATGGTAATATAAGAAAGTCCGGTATAGAACAGCGCCTGAATGAGGATCAAAATAACACTCAGATATTCAAACGGTGTTTCATACCCTAGTTTTACTAAGATAAGACACAACAAAAAGGCTACAGGAAGCAACAGGAATCTAAAATCCTTGATTTTGAAGGTAAAAGAGGGATTGGTAAAGAACAGCACACTAAAGTAAAAAACAATAGGCGTGAAAAACTGAATACATCTGACGAAAAACAGGGAGTGAAACTCCACCTCCGCACCTGTGATGAGAAACAAAACCTCATCCAGCCAGAAGGTAGACCACAGAAACAGAAATATTCCAAACCAGAAATTGGCTTTATGGTTTACTTTCAAAGGATTGGCCAGTTTCAGCAGAGAAAGCAAAACCAATGAACCATAGATAAGTATCACGATGAAACTGTTTAACTCTGATGTATTCATTGGTTTTGATATTTTAATTAAAAATAGTCTTTTATCCTATTCGTTTCCTTACAAAAATTTCATATCCTAAATAAATTAACGGAAGCGACATGATTCCTAAGAAAAGGATATTGCTCATGGCCAGCTGCGGATGCATAACAATAGAGTAAACGAGTCCGAAAAAAGCGCCTCCAAGGTGAGCGGCATGTCCCAGATTATCCCATTGTTTTGGGTTCAGCATCATGTATACAGAGTATCCGAAATACAATGTTCCAAATAGCCATCCCGGTAAGAAATTGACACTGATTTCATTCGGTGCCATGGCTATGGACGCAAAAATAATTCCCGAAACCGCCCCTGATGCTCCGATAGCAGAATACCATGGCTGATTTTTATAAATCTGTAAACTGAATAAGTTTCCTAAGATCATTGATCCGAAATAAAGAATCAAGAATCCAATTTCACCAAAGAAACTAATAACTACTCCCTGGAAAAAATACAAGGAAAGCATATTAAAAAATAAGTGCATAAAGTCTGCATGCAAAAATGCAGAGCTGATAAGCCTTATATATTCTTTACGGTTTGCTATGGCTCCAACATTGAATTTATATTTTTCAAACAATGCTGTATTGTTGAATCCCACGTAACTAAAAATACATGTGACCGCCATGATAATTAAAACAACTATATTCATCGTATGTTCTTGTGTTATAAATGAATAGATTTATTCTACAATCTATTCATTTTCATTATTTCCATCACCCTGAAACAGATCACCTATAATTCCTCCGTCTTCATCTGCATCTCCCGTTGGTTCAGGCTCTTCATAGACTTCAGGCTCTTCTTCTACAGGTTCAGGAATGGTAATATTAATTGCTTTTACTTTAAATTTTGTAAACTGGTTTCCAATTGCTTTTATTCCTTTTACGGCAATAAATTCATCAATGTTTATCGTTTCAGCTTCACGTTCTTTCCCTTTATCTTTCGCAAAAATGATTTCTGCAGTCACGTCATTGGCAACAATTACATTTTCAATGAATGATTTCGGGTGTTCAGACGGCATAAAAGTCTGTACGTTTACTGTATTTTCCAGTAAAAATCTCTTGATGAAGTAAATATCTTTTTCTCCATCATAATAAATACAGGTAATAGGCTGTGCCGGTCTCCATTTTTCCAATACCAGATATTCATCATCAAAACGGTTGCCAAGATCAAAAGACACCAGTTTTACTTCTCCGTTTGTGTTGATGGTCAAAATCTTGTCATCTCCTTTGAAGCTTCCTAATAATGTTCCTCTTACATCAGCATTCAGCCTTCTTACGGTATCGTCAAACCAGATCTTTCTAGGTGCAAGGGTAGAAACCCCTTCTTCCTTCATATCGACCTTCTTTACCGCATATTTTGTTACCAGGTTTCCTTTGGAATCGCGCCCTTTGATGGCAAGTTCGGAGAAATTGATCTCCATTTTGTTTTTTCTGATTCTTGGATTTGGTTTTAAAAGCACTGTTACGGTTTCTGCTTCACCATTAGGATTTGCTGAAAAATACAGTGTTTCCGAACCTTTTTTATCTGAAGCTAACGGATAATCTGTATTTCTTGTCACTCCGGTTACAGAGAAACGTTTCATATAATATGGTCCTTCTCTTCCTTCACGGTAAATCATATTATATACTGTTCTTTTGTCATTTTTCTTCCAAATGGCAACGTGCAGGATATCTTTACCAACAAATGTTTTCGCCTCTACTTTTACCACTTTCATACTTCCGTCTTTTCTGAAAATGATGATATCATCAATGTCAGAACAGTCAAACAGATACTGGTCTTTCTTCAGGGATGTTCCGATAAAGCCTTCTTCAAAATTGGCATAGAACTTTTCATTAGCTACTGCTACTTTTGTAGCATCAATAGTATCAAAAATTCTAAGTTCTGTCTTTCTCTGTTTGTCTTTACCGTACTTTTTCTGAATATTTAGATAGTAATCTATGGCATACGCGATCAGGTTGGCCAGGTGGTATTTCACCTGTTCTATTTTGCCTTCCAGAGAGGCAATATTTTCTTTAAATTTATCTAAATCGAATCTTGAAATTCTCTTGATTCGGATTTCGGTCAGTTTTAAAATATCTTCTTCTGTAACAGCTCTTAGAAGATGCTTGGTATGTGGTTTTAATCCTGCATCAATGGTCTTTAGGACATCTTCCCAGGTTTTCACCTCTTCAATATCGTGATAGATTCTATTTTCAATAAAGATTCTTTCCAGTGAAGAGAAATGCCAGCTTTCCTGAAGTTCATGAAGTTCAATTTCAAGTTCCTTCTTCAATAATGACACCGTGTGATCCGTATTCATTTTCAGAATATCTGAAACATTCATGAACATAGGTTTGTCACCTACAATCACACAGGCATTCGGAGAAATTGTTACCTGGCAGTCTGTGAATGCATACAGGGCGTCAATTGTCTTATCCGGAGAAACATCATTATGAATATGGATCAGGATTTCTACTTTATCTGAAGTATTGTCCTCAATCTTTTTAATTTTGATCTTCCCTTTCTCATTGGCTTTTAAGATAGAATCAATAAGATCAGTCGTCGTTTTCGAGTAAGGAAGCTCGGAAATCACCAATGTATGTTTATCTGTTTGTGTGATTTTGGCTCTGGCTCTTACTTTTCCTCCTCTGTGACCGTCATTATATTCTGAAACATCCAGATAACCGGCTGTTAAAAAGTCCGGATACAATTCAAATCTCTTTCCTTTCAGATAAGCTACCGATGCGTTGATAAGCTCATTGAAATTATGCGGAAGTATTTTTGTGGAAAGCCCTACCCCAATACCTTCTACTCCCTGTGCAAGCAGCAAAGGAAATTTTACCGGCAGATCGACAGGTTCATTATTTCTCCCATCATAAGACTTGGTCCATTCTGTAGTTTTAGGATTAAAAACTACCTCCAATGCAAAAGGAGTCAGTCTTGCTTCAATATACCTTGCAGCCGCGGCAGAGTCTCCTGTATAAATATTTCCCCAGTTTCCCTGAGTATCTATCAGTAGTTCTTTCTGCCCTATCTGCACCATGGCATCTGTAATGGAAGCGTCTCCATGTGGATGGTATTTCATGGTATTTCCCACGATGTTCGCCACTTTATTGTAACGGCCGTCTTCCAGTTCCCGCATAGAGTGCATAATTCTTCGCTGAACGGGTTTTAAACCGTCATACACCGAAGGGATAGCTCTGTCCAAAATTACATAGGAAGCATAATCCAGAAACCAGTCTTTATACAGACCGGAAACCTTCTTTAAACTTTCACCCTCATGCGAATATTCTTCTGTCGTCATCTGTTTTTTTGTCTTTTTTCTCCTTATTAGCTTTTACTACTTTGTTCAGAGAGAGTTTTAAATCGTTTACTTCTTTTCTGTTCAAATAAGAGATCTGATACTTCAGTATGGTAGATCCATTATTCTTACTTGAAACGGTGACGTATAGTCTTTTGATAAATAAAATACTGACTACATCATATTTTATCAGCTTATACTTTGGAAATTCATCATGAAGAGGCTTCTCTAAAAAAGGAATAATATTCCTGTTTTTAAAGTTCAGAGCTTCTCCATCGCTGTCATATTCAAAAATCTGCCGTCCGCAAATATAAAAGATAATCAGCATTATAAAAGGAACAATAATCAATAAATAACTTTCATCATCCAGTGCATTAAATCTATATTTATTAGCGATAAATGCAATTACTCCAAGTACCATTATCATAAGAAGAAGGGTGCTCAAAAAGTTATAAACTGATGCTTTATTACGGTTACTTAGTCTCATTTGATTTTTTTTGTTGTAAGTTTCCTAATTTCTTACTTCAAAGTGTGTTTTTTTTTAAACCCCATCATTGTTTTTAAAGCTAGTTTTACTATTTAACTTTTAGTTTTCTACTTCATCCAGAATTTCTTTTTTAGCAATATCAGTATCATCTTCCACAACCAGGTTTTCCAGAATAAAGGTCTGTCTGTCCGGAGTATTTTTTCCCATATAAAACTCCAGAAGCTGCTCAATGGTCTGGTCTTTTCCTAATACCACAGGTTCCAATCTGATATCCTGACCTATAAAGTGCTTGAATTCATCCGGAGAAATTTCTCCTAATCCCTTAAATCGTGTGATTTCAGGATTTTTCCCCAGATCATTTAATGCTTTTACTCTTTCAGACTCTGAATAACAGTATCTTGTTTCTTTCTTGTTTCTTACCCTGAATAAAGGGGTCTGAAGAATGTAAAGGTGCCCGTTTTTAATCAGATCAGGAAAAAACTGCAGGAAGAAAGTAATCATCAGCAAACGGATGTGCATTCCATCAACATCGGCATCAGTCGCAATAATTACCTGATTGTATCTAAGGTCTTCAAGACTTTCTTCAATATTTAAAGCGGCCTGAAGAAGGTTAAATTCTTCATTTTCATATACTACCTTCTTGGTAAGACCATAGCAGTTTAATGGTTTTCCTTTCAGAGAGAATACAGCTTGTGTTTCCACATCTCTGGATTTTGTGATAGATCCTGATGCAGAATCTCCCTCAGTAATGAAGATCTGAGTATCTCCTTTTCTTTCGGCCTTTTGATCGTTGTAGTGCTGTCTGCAGTCACGAAGCTTTTTGTTGTGAAGAGAGACTTTTTTAGCTCTTTCTCTAGCCAGTTTCTGAATTCCTGAAAGCTCTTTTCTTTCTCTCTCGGAAATCAATATTTTTCTCTGGATCGCTTCCGCAATTTCCGGGTTCTTGTGTAAGAAGTTATCCAGTTTGCTTTTTAGGAAATCAATGATGAAAGTTCTTACGGTAGGCCCATTTGGTCCCATATCATTAGACCCTAATTTTGTTTTGGTCTGGGATTCGAAAACCGGTTCCTCCACATTGATTGATATAGCCGCAATGATAGACTTCCTGATATCAGAAGCTTCAAAACTTTTGTTAAAAAACTCACGGATCGTCTTCACATAAGCTTCACGGAATGCATTCAGGTGGGTTCCCCCCTGCGTGGTATTCTGTCCGTTCACGAATGAGAAATAGGTTTCCATCTGAGATTTGTCTGTATGGGTGATTGCCACTTCAATATCATCATCTTTCAAATGAACGATAGGATAAAGTGTCTCACTTTCCAGTTCTTCTTCAAGGAGATCTTTAAGACCGTTTTCAGAGAAATAGGTTTCCCCGTTGAAAAGAATTTTCAATCCAGGATTCAGATATGCATAATTTCGGAGCATTCTTTCGATATACTCTTTTCTATATTTGAAATGCAGAAATATATCACCATCCGGAATAAAAGAAATTTCAGTACCGTTTCTGTCTGAAGTCTCTTTTTCTTCAAAGTTCTCTTTGATCATACCTCGGGAGAATTCAGCAACTTTCATTTTTCCATCACGGAAAGAACGAACTCTAAAGTAATCTGAAAGGGCATTGACGGCTTTGGTACCAACCCCGTTCAATCCTACAGATTTCTTAAACGCTTTACTGTCGTATTTTCCTCCGGTATTCATTTTAGAAACGGCATCTACGACTTTTCCCAACGGGATTCCACGTCCAAAGTCACGGATCGTAACCTTGCCGTCATCCAGTTTTATTTCAATTCTTTTCCCTGATTTCATCCTGAACTCATCAATGGAGTTATCAAGGATTTCTTTTAACAGGATGTAAATACCATCATCAGCAGAGGAACCGTCACCAAGCTTCCCGATGTACATACCGGGGCGCAGACGGATGTGTTCCTGCCAATCGAGGGTTCTGATATTATCTTCTGAATAGGTTGGATTTATTTCTTGTGACATATATGATTTCAGCAAACATACAAAAATACGAAATTGTACAAAATTATCCGAATTTTTCAGTTTGTTTTTTTTTAAGATTTTTCCTGAAATACTGCAGTATTATCAACCAAATTAAATGATTTACATGATTATTCCATAAAATGTGAAAAAAAATAACAATTTACTGTTTATTTTCTTTCCCCATCTCTAATTTTTATTTATATAAGTTCAACACGTTTTAAATATTTCCTTAAATTCGGTCAACAAAACTGCTTTTATGATACAACTTCCTTTATCAAAACTTTCCAATGTAGGAACTACTATTTTCAGTCAGATGACTCAGCTAGCCAACGAAAACGAAGCGATTAATCTGTCTCAGGGATTTCCGGATTTTATGCCTGATCCGGAGTTATTGAATCATGTAGATCATTTTATTAAAAAAGGCTTTAACCAATATGCTTCCCTAGGTGGAATGATTGGTCTGAAGGAAGAAATTGCAAGAAAAATTGAGAACAGCCATCAGGCGACCTATCATCCCGACTCGGAAATTACAATTACAGCAGGTGGAACTCAGGCTATTTTTACTGCTATTGCTTCTTTTATCAAAAAGGATGATGAAGTGATTATTTTTGAACCGGCCTATGATTGTTATGAACCAACTGTAGAACTTTTCGGAGGTATTGTAAAACGTTTTGAAATGAAAGCTCCGGATTATAACATTGACTGGACTGCTGTAAAAAATCTTGTCAGTGGCAAAACCAAAATGATTATCCTCAATAATCCCAACAACCCATCCGGAAAAATCCTGACAGAAAATGATATACAGGAGCTTATTCAGCTGGTAAAAGGAACTTCCATCCTTATTTTAAGTGATGAAGTGTATGAAAATATTGTTTTTGATGGAAAAAAGCATTTAAGCATCTGTAAATATCCGGAATTGAAAGAAAGAAGTCTCCTTGTTGCTTCTTTCGGGAAACTCTTTCACGTTACCGGCTGGAAAGTAGGATATTGCGCAGCACCCAAAATGTTAACGGATGAATTCAGGAAAGTACATCAGTTCAACGTTTTCTGTGTAAACACTCCTATTCAGCTTGCGTTAGCAGAGTATATGAAAAATGATGAACATTATACCCAACTGAATCAGTTTTTTCAGGAAAAAAGAGATTTTCTCAGAAAAGGTCTTGAAGGAACATCTTTTGAGCTGCTGGATTGTGAGGGAACTTATTTTCAGGCAGTAAAGTATAATAAGATTTCTGATAAAAACGATTTTGATTTTGCATCTGAGCTTACAATCAATCATAAGGTAGCAAGTGTCCCTTTTTCTTCATTTTATAAAAATAAACTGAATGAGAATGTAATCAGGTTATGTTTTGCCAAAAAACAGGAAACATTGGAAAGAGCTATTGAGAATTTATCAAGAGTATCATCATAATTTTTGCGTGCTTTTGTAGAAAATGCGAAGATATAAAGGTTTCTACTTCAATCGTCATTGCAAGCAAAGCAATCTCATCAGAAGTAAATTTAATATTGGAAAACGCTAAGACGCAAAGGAACTTTATAAGCAAACGTTTTAAGGCGCAATGATTTTATCTCCGATAAAATTGTATTGCTCCAAAAATGATGTAGATATTTCCCGGTCATTTCAGATGATTGGTTATATTTTTTTTAATAGGCGACTTATTATCATTGATTTTCATATATTTATGAAATAACTAATCCATTAAATATTAAAATCATGAAAAAGGGAATCATCTCACAAGGAAAAAAATTAAACAAAAAAGATTTAAGTACAATCAATGGAGGTTTGGGCAACGTAAGATGTACCAATTCTTCAGGATATTGCGTATACATCGGGCCTGGATGCAGTGAACTTAAATGCCAGCTTCCTGAACCTCTTGAAGCTGTTGAGTAATTAAGCTTCAAAGAAATGATAAAATAATACTTCGGCCGGCTCAAAAATGAGCCGGCCGAAGTATTATAATGATGAATCATCAAATGCTATAAAAACATTCCTCCTGAAACTTCAATTCTTTGTCCGTTGATCCATCCTGCATCTTCCGTACACAGGAATGCAACCACACCTCCGATATCATCGGGAAGTCCTACTCTTCCTAAGGCCGTTGCTCCTGCTACTGCAGCATTGATCTCTTCATTATCTCTCACTCTTCCTCCTCCAAAGTCTGTTTCAATAGCTCCCGGAGCCACAACATTAGCTTTGATTTTTCTTGATCCTAATTCTTTGGCCATATATTTTGTGAGCATTTCTACTCCCGCTTTTATGGATCCGTAAACAGAAGATCCCGGTGTTGCAAATCTTGCCAATCCTGAAGACACATTGATAATTCCTCCCCCATCATTGATGAATGGCAAAAATTTCTGAGTCAGGAAAAATACTCCTTTGAAATGGATGTCTACCACATCATCCAACTGTTCTTCTGTAACTTCCGTAATGGGTGAATATAAAGCTGTTCCTGCATTATTGATCAGGTAATCAATATGAGTACTTCCTGTATTTTCCTGCAGGTGATTGGTAACGTCTTTTACAAAGGCATCAAAACTTTTAATGTCTTTTGTATCCAGTTGGAAAGCCACAGCATTCTGCCCCATTGCTTTTATTTCACTCACAACAGCTTCAGCTTCTTCTTTATTGCTTCTGTAAGTAATAATAACATCCAGTCCTTTTTGAGCAATCTTTAGTGCTGAGTTTTTTCCCAATCCACGGCTTCCTCCGGTTACCAGTGCGATATTTGTTTTTGTGTTCATTTTATTTTGATTATTTTGATGGTACAAAGTTGGGACATTTCCTGGCTGAAGTATTTGCTTGAATCAATCTGAAATTTGCAAAATTCAAATCAGGAACGAAATTCCAATGGGGTAAAGGAAGTTTTTCTTTTAAAGAAATTAGAAAAATGGGCAATTTCTTCAAAACCCAGTGCATAGGATATCTCTGAAACATTCCATTTGGTTTGCTTTAAGAGTATTTTTGCTTCCTGAGTAATTCGGTCAGAAATAAATTCAGTGGTTGTTTTTCCAGTGCTTTCTTTTAATCTTTTGTTTAAATAATTGACATGAACCGCCAATCTGTCAGCATAATCTTTCGCAGTCTTCATCTGCAGTCTCTGATCCCAGGATTCAATAGGAAATTGCCTTTCCAGCAGCTCTATAAACAAAGAAACCACTCTCATAGAGGCATCATTTGAAGCTGATATTTTAGTAGCAGGCTGTAATTTCTGACCATAATGAATGAGTTCAAGAACATAGTTTCTAATTAAATCATATTTAAAAACATAATCCGAATCTATCTCTTTTTTTATTTTTTTAAAAAGGCTTTCAATCTCTTCTGCAAGTCCATTGTCAATTTCAAAAATAGGTACTCCCCCAGGCTGAAAAATAGGAAGATCTTCAAGGTTATAATAGGATTTATCTTTAATGAAAAAGTCTTCTGTAAATACACAGAAACTCCCTGACTGATCAGGATCTTCCGGCACCCAATGGTAGGGAACTTTTGGAGTAGCAAATAATAAGGCGTTCTGTTTTATTGATATTACTTTGTCCGCGTATTCTGCCCTGTTTTTTCCTCTTATAAAGCTTATCTTATAGTATTTTCTTCTATTATAAGGCATTTCCGAAGTAGCCTTTGCCCTTTCGAGTGTTTGGGCGATATCGAAAACATTAAAGTGTCCGATATCTTTATGAAGTCCTTTTGGAAAAATACTTTCGAGATCTTTACCTAATTTGGCGGCCATCTCTCTGTAAAAATCTTCCAGTGAGGTATGTTCTACTTTTTCCATGACAGATGATTTGTAAAATTCAAATATACGAACTTATACATACTAAAAATTTCAAATTAAATCATGTTTTTTCCATATATCGTGACATACTTCATTTATTTTTCTTACATTCGTCAAATTAACCTTCTAAAAATCAAAACTATGAAAAATCAAAATTTAACCAACGGAAAAAAATTAAACAAAAGACAATTAAGAGTAATTACCGGAGGAAAAGAAATGTGTCTTCTACCGGACCTTACTTGTAAGAGAATTTCTTTTGCCTGTGCGGAAATACAATGTCAGCCCGGGATTGAATTATAATACACACAAAAGGCAATGTTATAATAACGAATCGCTTCCCCACAAGGAGGCGATTTTTATTTCAAAATAATAAATTAGTTATTTAAATGATATAACCTCTAACAATTTTGAACAGGAAAAAAGAAAGACAAGAGCTGTAAATATAGAATCCTCATCGTTAAAGTTTAGCACATAAATGCAAAAAACACTCCCAAATACATGGAAGCGTTTTTTATTATAAACGAACTTTAATATTTTCTTATACATTGAATCTGAAGTGCATGATGTCTCCATCCTGTACTACATATTCTTTACCTTCTACAGAAAGTTTTCCGGCTTCTTTAATCTTTACTTCAGAACCATAATGGATATAATCATTATATTTGATTACTTCTGCACGGATAAATCCTTTTTCAAAGTCTGTGTGGATTACTCCTGCAGCCTGTGGAGCCGTCCATCCCTGTCCGATAGTCCAGGCTCTTACTTCTTTCACTCCAGCTGTAAAATAAGTCTGAAGTTTCAACAGGTCATAAGCTTTTCTGATCAAACGGTTAACTCCAGGTTCTGTAAGTCCTAACTCATCAAGGAAAATCTCTCTTTCTTCAAAAGTTTCAAGCTCATTGATATCAGCTTCAATTTGAGCAGCCAGTACTACAATCTCAGCTCCTTCACCTTTAGCCATTTCTTCAATTTTACTAATCCACTCATTTCCGTTTTTGATAGAGTTTTCATCTACGTTGCAAACGTAAAGTACAGGCTTATTGGTCAACAACTGAACTTCTCCGATAATTGATTTTGTAAAATCATCTACAGCAAATTCTCTTGCATTTTTACCATCCTCAAGAAATTTCTGTAAGTTCTGAAGCGTTTCGTAAGTAAGAATATCTTCTTTCTTTCCTGACTTAATGAATTTTTTAGCTTTTTCAACTGCTTTTCCTACGGTTTCAAGGTCTTTCAGCTGAAGCTCTATATCAATAATTTCTTTATCTCTTAACGGATCTACTGAACCTTCTACGTGAACGATATTTCCGTTATCAAAACATCTTAAAACGTGAATGATTGCTTCACATTCACGGATATTAGCTAAGAACTGGTTCCCCAATCCTTCTCCTTTGCTGGCTCCTTTTACAAGACCTGCAATATCAACAATCTCAACTACCGCTGGTAAAACTCTCTCAGGTTTTACGATTTTCTCCAGTTCAAATAATCTCTGATCCGGTACAGAAACCGTTCCAAGGTTCGGTTCAATAGTACAGAAAGGATAGTTTGCTGATTGAGCTTTTGCATTACTCAAACAGTTAAAAAGAGTTGATTTACCTACATTCGGCAGGCCTACGATTCCACATTTCATATTGTAAAATTCAAAGTTTAAGGTTTAGGAGTAATCCAGGGTTTCTCCAACTTTAAACATTGAATTCTGAACCTTGAATTACGAGTGTGCAAAGATAGTGATTTTTGAGAGAGTTTCATAATAAAAAAATCTGCCAATATTCTGACAGATTTTATAAAGGTTCGGATTCACCGGCTGTTTTATGGATTATCTCCCGTAGCATTCTGAGCCAGCGGAACATCATTCGGTGCTTCCTGCAAAGTTTTATCTAAAGTAAATAAAGACTCATCAGTAGCTCTGTCACCGCCAGCAATTTTTAATTTATCAATTAAGTTTTGAGCTAATGTTTCTTCTTCAATCTGTTCCTGTACAAACCACTGCATGAAATTCCATGTTGCCCAGTCTTTTTCTTCCAATGAAAGATCTACAATTCTGTAAATAGCCGTTGTATTGTCTACTTCATGTTTAAAAACTCCGTCAAAACAAGCTGTAAGGTTTTCCGGATCTGCCGGAGGAGCAGGAATAGCATCTACTTTTGGTTTTCCACCTCTATTCAGTACATATTCCATGAATTTGATTGAATGATTTCTTTCTTCCTGAGCATGGCGGTAAAGGAAGTTGGCAATGCCTTGATAGCCTTTATCATCTGCCCAAATTCCATAAGATAAAAAAACGTGTGAAGCATGAATTTCTTTATTCATCTGATCACTTAGTGCCTTTTCCATGTTGTCGGAAAGTCTTTTAGTATTCATAATTTTATATTTTGGTGATTATGGAATGAATCATGCAAAAATGATTCCGATGCAATTTATAATTTAAACACAATTATTCACCTATACCTTATATTAATTTGAAAATCAGTATTTTAGTATGATAATTTATAGTTATTCTAAAATAAAACCCCAGTTCTATTGGAGAACTGAGGTTTAAATTATAATTGAAATAACATTTTTGCACTTTATCAAAAAATCTATTTAATTTTTCTGGCGATGTAGTCACTTTCATTTCCTAATCTGTCGATGGCTTTTATAGCAAGTGCACTCAGTTTTTTACCGTCTTTAAATTTAGGAATGTCTTTTGAAAGGGTATCAAGCGTTAAAATTTCGGTTTGCCATACTCCATCGTATTGAGTAAAAAGAACCCACTGGAAAACATCAGCAGCATTTTTTGTACTCCAGCTTGTCTGTGCAAAGCTTCCGTTGTCTGCAATAAATAATGTAGGAGTCTGCAATGGAACAGCCTTTATCCATGGAGATTTTGGCACCAATGCTTTTTCACTGTATGGTCCGTTTTTCAAAGCAGGCAGCATATTTGGATTTTTGGTAAGTCCGGCAATACTCCAATGAATTTCTCCGGCATCATTTTTCAGGATATTTCTGGAAATTGCAATCTGATTCTTGATTTCTGTCGGACGGTCCGATACTTTAACCTCAACGGTGTTCAAGCCCGGCCATAAGTGACGGTTCATAGTGTTTTCAGATTGCCACCAGCTTAACAAGGCTTCAAAGCTTTGTCCTTTGGAATCAATAGGCCAGTAAAGCTGTGGTGAAAAATAATCTACCCAGCCTTTATTTAACCATAATTTAGCATCTGCGTATAGCTCGTCATATTGTGAAGATCCTACTACTCCTGCAGGATATCCGGGTTTCCATATTCCGAACGGGCTGATCCCGAATCTTACGTTATTTTTTTCAGCATGGATTTCTTTATAGATACGTTCTACAAATTTGTTAACGTTATCTCTTCTCCAATCTGCTCTGGATAATGTGCCGCCACTGCTTACATAAGCGTTCCATGTTGCATTATCGGGAAAATCGGCACCTCTGTTATAAGTTGCGTAAGGATAGAAGTAATCATCAAAATGTACGGCATCAATATCATATCTTTTCACAATGTCTTTTACAACATTGGATACGTGGCCTTGTGTTTTTGGATTGGCAGGATCAAACCAGTACATTCCGTTTTTTAATCTTAAAACAATATCGGACAGTTTATTGGCCATTGAAAGATTATTCACGGCACCACCGTTGGTATGGTGTGCACGGTAAGGATTTAACCAGACATGCAGTTCCAAACCTCTTTTGTGAGCTTCTTCTATCCAAAACTGAAGTGGATCATAGTTGGGTGAAGGAGCTTTTCCTGTTTCCCCAGTCAAGAAGTAAGACCAAGGTTCAATATTACTTGTATAGAGGGCATCCGCAGAAGGCCTGATCTGAAAGATAGCTGCATTAAAATTATTATCTCTCAACATATCAAGCATACTGATTGCTTCTGCTTTTTGCTGTTCTACCGTAAGATCATTTCTTGAAGGCCAGTTGATATTGGCTACACTCGCAATCCAAGCTCCACGGAATTCTCTTTTAATTTCCGGAAGATTGGTTCTGAAATTTTCTTCAGTTGAAGCCGGAGTTCCTGTAGTAGGTTTTGTTGTTACGACAGGTACTTTTGGCGGGGTTGTATTATTGGTAGGTTTTGTCGGATTCTTCGTTGAAGGAGTTTTTACAACATTGTTCTGAACGGAACAAGATATATTAAAAGATATTGCAAAAAAACCTGCTATACAGACTAATTTTATTTTATTGATTTTCATATTTTATCCTAAGAGAGAGTTTCAGAATTGTTAAATGGCAAAACTAATGATATAAAGAGAATTCTAAAAATCTTATCCCCTAAAATTTAGTTAAAACAAAAAAGTGCAGAATAAATCCTGCACCTCGATTAAATATAAAAAGTATGAATTATTAAACTTCCGAAAGATTTTCTGTGCTAATATGTGAATTTTCAGTTTCTATATTTTCTTCATCCGTCAGATCTGTTTTATAGGTTTCCTTAATAAATAAAATATTAACAACAATTGCTAAAAAAACAAGGAAAATAGGATAAACCAAACCTATAAAAGGGGCTATAGCCGTACTTACTACAAATGATGTTTTAATAAATTCTGTTACAAACGTAGTTGCACCACCAATAAAACCATTTCCTATATTCTGAGCAAACCCCATACTTGTATAACGAATTTTTGTTGGGAAAATCTCCAGCATAAATGCACCTAAAGGTCCATAAGTTGCAGCCCCCGCTACAGAAAGCAAGAAACTAACTCCCATTATCTTCAATTTCGCGGCCGTACTGATTGGGTGAACTTCTGTTAAGCCTCCCGGGTTTCCAATCTGCATAAATAAATAGAACGAAATTGGAATTAGAATCAAGCTTGAAACCAATCCGCAAATCAACACTTTTTTACGTCCTATCTTATCACTTAAGGCACCAAAATACTGGTAAAAATAAGCACTGAAAAATGTCACAACACCTGTAATCAATAAAACAGTTGTATCTTCTAGTTTTACGGCACGCTGCATGAAAAATAAAGTAACGAACAAACTCGTCTGCATTACCGAACTTTGTGCAGCATTGCCTCCAAAGATTGCTTTAAGCATTGTTTTCACATTTCCTTTTGTAGTGAAGGCTTCTTTTACCGGCGCCTTACTTGTTTTTCCTGCTTTTTTTAATTCTTCAAAAACAGGACTTTCATGCAGTTTCTTTCTTACAAAATAACTCAACATTACCAAGATTGAACTTAACAAGAAAGGAATTCTCCATCCAAAACTATTAAAGTCCGCTTCAGACATTGAACTTCTTGTAATGAAAATCACTATAAGACAAACCAATAGACCAATAGGAACAGTTGCCTGAATAAATCCTGTATAAAAACCTCTTTTGTTTGTCGGAGCGTGCTCTGCCACATAGATTACAGCTCCTGCATATTCACCGCTTATTGCCAATCCCTGCATCAATCTGCAAACCAGCAGTAATATTGGAGCAGCCCAGCCGATACTCGAAAAATTAGGAATACATCCAATTAAAAATGTTGATGCTCCCATTAAAATTAAAGATAAAAGAAATGAATACTTCCTTCCCACTTTATCTCCGATACTTCCGAAAATAAGCGAGCCTATTGGCCGGAACATAAATGATGAAGCCACTACGGCCAATGTTTCCAAAAAGTGTGAAGAACCATCGGCAGGAAAAAGATTCACAGAAAGTGAGGTTGCTAAAATAATTGCCAGAAACATATCGTACCATTCGATCAGTGTTCCTGCAGATGAAGCGATGATTATTGTGCGAATATTGTTTTCAGGTCGTTGTATTGTATTATCCATATAATTAATTTTCCATTTAAATAGTAAAGTTTAAAACATAAAAAAAGTGGCAAGGTGAAAACGATTATTTCTTGCATTATATTCATTCCCTATTCCTCGTCCGTTATTTTGAGCATCACCCCATTTTGCAACTGTATTTTCAACTTCAAATCTCAGTTTTATGGTTTTACTTAAAAACCAATCAACTCTTGGAACTACTCTCCACAGCTGATCTACACTTCTTCCACCCTGAGTTGCTGAAACTGCTCCCCAGGAAGAAGTCACCCCATATGTTGTTGCAACCCGACCCTCAACCGGATCATTGACTCCCATATTTTTTACAATTCCTGCATACAAACCAAACGCTACTTTTTTATCAGTTGTCTGCTGGAAATCAATCCATGCACTTCTTGTATTCATTGTGCGGTATAAATCATAAGTTCCCGGTGCAGAATATCCTATAAAACCACCCAGCATCACGAGAGAAGCAGCATTTTGAGCAACCATTGCTGATGTACTTATCGTTAAATGCTTTGTAATCAACCTCATATAAGCTAAGGCAGTAAAGCTTTTTACAGTTTCAGTGTTTACGATTGGTGGATTTCCTGAAGATAATTGAGGTCTCAAAACTTCATACTGTCCGGCCAAACCTGCAACAAAAGCTTTAGATTTATACTGAAACTGCAAATGTGAGGAAGGAATTCCGCTATCTCGATATGGTGCTGTATTTGGGGTAAAGTCGCGTTGGGAATTAATAGCAGCAATCATTTTAACGTTCGCTCCCAGTTTCTGAGTCAATCTTATTTGGGGATTTCTGTTTAGTGCAAAAATCGGAGAACCTGTACTGTAATTAACTACATTCGGAAGGCAATCTAAAATTACCATAGGATGCCAGTACTGACCAATTCCCAATTGTGTTTTTTCCCAATCTAAAGTAACATAAGCGTGACGAAGCCTTAATTCATTAATTCCTGCTTCTGTAGAACCAAAGAATTCGGCCTCTAAAATTCCATTGGTTTTTGCGCCTAAAACCTCTGGTCCTTTTACATTAATCCCAGCTCTTGAAACTACCGAAAGCATGTGGAATTTGGGTGCATCATTTATATCTACTCCCTTTACATCCAAAGCTCTGTCTCTTGGGTATAAAGGGACTATATTTTCCCCTGCACCAATATTCTGCCTTGTATCATAAAAAGCATCATTACGGATAAATCCATAGAAACTGACTTTTACAGGACTTTCTTTAACTTTTTCAATTGATTTTATGAGTGCACTACTTTCTAAAGAGTCAGATTTTTTTTCAGAAGTTTGTTGAGCGACTACGGGAACGGTTGATAACAAAGCCACACAGTACAATAATTGCACAATTTTTCGTTTCATTTTATTAATTTTTCATCATTTTAATGGCAAACATACAATTAAATACAATATTTACAACCGTTAATTGATTTTTTTTACACATATCATAATGAAAATAACAAAAACAAATAAAATAACTAATAATATAAACAAAAACAGGGAAACAACTACAATAAAACGCCAATTAAATAAAAAATACAAAATATTGATTGCTTTAAAATAAAAATTATCAAAGAAACCAATCTTTACTAAAAAAAAATCTATTAATTCAAAAACAGAAATAACAACCTTCCCATCAATAAACAAAAAAAGCCCTGAAAAATAATTCAGGGCTTTTATATATTGATAAGAATTTCGGATTATGCTTTCGCTCCTCTTTCTACTCTTTTTCTTTCTTCTTCTGAAAGGATTTTCTTTCTCATTCTGATAAAGTTTGGAGTTACCTCAATTGCTTCATCACCTTGGATATATTCCATACATTCTTCAAGAGAGAATAAGATTTTCGGAGCAACACCAGTGTCTTTATCTTTTCCAGAAGCTCTCATGTTGTTCAATTGCTTAGCTTCTACGATGTTTACTACCAAATCTCCCGGCTTGTTTTGCTCACCGATAATCATCCCTGTATAGATTTCCTCACCCGGATCTACAAAGAACTTACCTCTATCCTGTAATTTAGCGATAGAATATTCTGTAGCAGGACCTGTAGTTTTGCTAATCAAAACACCATTGTTTCTTCCAGGAATAGTTCCTTTGAAAGGCTTGTATTCTGTAAAACGGTGTGCCATAATAGCTTCCCCGGCAGTAGCTGTCAACATTTGAGAACGTAATCCGATCAAACCTCTTGAAGGAATTTCAAACTCCATGTGCTGCATTTCACCTTTAGTTTCCATGATGTGAAGGTCACCTTTTCTCTGAGTTGCCAAGTCAATTACTCTTGAAGCAAATTCTTCAGGAACGTCAACAACTAAAGATTCGTAAGGCTCACATTTTTCACCATCAATTTCTTTGAAGATAACCTGCGGCTGACCAATTGTCATTTCATATCCTTCTCTTCTCATTGTTTCGATCAAAACTGATAAGTGAAGAATACCTCTACCGAAAACAAGGAATGTGTTCGCATCGTCTGTCTGCTGAACTCTTAATGCCAGGTTCTTCTCTAATTCTTTTGTTAATCTTTCTTTCAGGTGGTTAGAAGTAACATATTTACCATCTTTACCGAAGAAAGGTGAATTGTTGATAGAGAACGTCATGTTCAGCGTAGGTTCGTCAATTGCAGTTCTTTCCAATGGCTCAGGATTTTCAAGATCAACGAATGAATCACCAATCTGGAAAGCATCAAAACCTACTACAGCACAGATATCTCCTGCTTTTACTTCAGTTACTTTTTTCTTTCCTAATCCTTCGAAAACGTAAAGTTCTTTTACTTTTCCTTTTACAATTTTACCTTCTGCCTGAGCAAGACCAATCCACTGAGATTCTTTGATCTCACCTCTTGTCACTTTCCCGATTGCAATTCTTCCTAAGAAAGAAGAGAAATCAAGAGAAGTAATCTGCATCTGAAGATTTCCTTCTGTTACTTTCGGTTCAGGAACATATTGTAAAATACCATCTAATAGTGGTAAAATGTCTTCAGTTTGCTCTAATGAAGTGTTGAACCAACCTTGTTTTGAAGATCCATAGAATGTAGGGAAATCCAATTGCTCTTCTGTAGCCTCAAGGTTGAAGAACAAGTCAAATACCTTATCGTGAACTTCGTCAGGACGGCAGTTTGGCTTATCTACTTTATTGATAACCACTAATGGTCTCAATCCTAATTCCAATGCTTTCTGTAGTACAAATCTTGTTTGTGGCATTGGTCCTTCGAACGCATCTACCAACAAAATAACCCCATCAGCCATTTTCAATACTCTTTCTACTTCTCCACCAAAATCGGCGTGACCAGGAGTATCAATTACGTTAATTTTTGTGTCTTTATAAGTAACAGAAATATTCTTGGATAAGATTGTGATCCCTCTTTCTCTTTCAAGATCGTTGTTATCCATAATTAACTCCCCACTCTCCTGATTTTCTCTGAAAATGTTGGTAGCGTGAATGATCTTGTCAACCAAAGTCGTTTTTCCGTGGTCAACGTGTGCGATAATCGCAATATTTCTAATGTTTTGCATAAAAGATTTTTACGGGTGCAAAAGTAGTGATTTTTAATGAAAAAATATTTACTTATGCAAATATTTAATATTATGTTTAAAATACTTATTTACAAGACAATAAAAAAGAGTGTTAAAAACACTCTTTAAATTATTTATACGCAAGCCTGTATCTCACATGGATCTACTGCAGGCGGTTCTCCGCATATGATGTCAAATTCAGCACAATTGCTGGAAAAACCGGTTCCCCATCCCCATCTTACTGCACATGTATCGGCATCTTTACATTTTACCATTCCTTTAACAATTCCTCCCTGAACTGATTTCATTTCAGTTCTGGAAATTTTTCTAAGATTTCTCATTTTGTTTGTTTATTTGTTATTAGCATGATAAAAATATAAAAAAAAACGTAACAACAATTATTAATTATAATATTTAACATGTAATAAAACAATATATAGCTTACTCCATATCAATGCCTTATCAATCTGTAAAAAAGTACCAGATCAATTAAAACCACAATAAAAAACTTCACAAGAAATGATTTTTTGGAAACTTTATGATTGAAGATAATCATGCCGGAGGCTGCTCCTACAACTCCTATAAGAGAAATTCCTAAAAGCGTATTTTCTGAAATTCTCCATTGCTGTTTTTTGGCTTGCCATTTATCAAAACCAAAGACACCAAATGTAATCAGATTAGCGAGCAATAGAAAAGGAATCATTTTTAAAATTAATTTAAAACAAAAATAAAGTTTAATTTATATATAGGAAAATCCCGGAAATTTAAATTCAGGACACAGAACAATATTTGTACTGTAATCAAGACAAGATTATTTAAATTTGCCATCCGTTAAAATAACAAATCAATGACAGTACAGGATCTGGCAGGAAGCTATGCTATTGAAGGAAATAATCAGGAAGAATCTGACCAACCGTCTTATCACGGCATACTCACCTTAGCTATTGATGAAAACAACCGTATCATTGCCCAATGGGTTATTGGTGATCATCTGCAAAACGGTACAGGATTTTATAAAGACCAAATTTTAGTCATCAATTTCAACTACGAAGGAGAAGATCATAAAATCTACAAAGGGGTTGCTGTATATCGTTGTCTAAGTAAAGATATATTGGATGGTTTCTGGTCTGAAAAGCATGGTAATCCCTTATACCTGGGGAGTGAATATTGTGTGAGGATTCAGAACTCAAAGATTTTGAACTGATTTCCTCTTAACAAAATTAAAGAACGGTTTTTAAAATAAAAAGGCTGCCTTTATCAAGACAGCCCGGTAGTTATTACAATTTCAATAACTTATTTTTTAGCTTTTACATCGATAGCAATCTCGATATCTTTGCTGATCATCCATTCTGCCGGATCTGCTTCTGAAGTCCCGAATTTTAGTCCCCAATCAGCTCTGTTTACTGTAAATTTAGCCTGAATAGCAGCTGAATTTTCTGCTACATCTACTTTAGCAGGGAAAGTAACGTTCATTGTTTTTCCTGATAATGTAAGGTTTCCGCTTACTGTTTTATTAGCTCCTGCTACAGCATCTTTTGGTGCTTCTTTCAAATCTGTAACACTTGTAATTTTAAAATCTGAAGTAGGGTTTTTCGCTGTATCGAAGAAATCAGGAGTTTTAAGGTGTGTTTCAAGATCTGCCGGTTTTTTATCTTTTTCTGTAACTGAAGCCGGATCTACTTTGATAGAGTTCATATCAATAACAAAGTTTCCTGCTGAAACCTGACCAGCATCAACACTAAGGTCTCCAGACTTTATAGTAAGTGTTCCCCAACGTGGAGCCATACCTCCTTTGTGGGTAGCCTTCCAGTTTACTACTGAACCTACTGTATCTACTGCCAGTGTTTCACCTTTGCTCTCTGCTACGGTTTGTTCCTGAGTGGTAGCTGCAGTATCTGCCGTTTTTCCTTTATCACATGATGCTAAAAGCAATCCTATTCCTACTAATGCAATTACGCTAATTTTTTTCATATTGAACTGTTTAAAAAGTTTGTTGAAATTTTGTTGTTTTCGGATACAAAAATAGAAAAACCTATTCGGAGGTACCTTATCATACATCAAGAAATACAATATTTATATTAATTGGCAGTTGTAAATCCACTTACAAAACACCCCTATTCACATAAATGCTTGAGAAATACTGGTCCTCACTATTTCATTACAATTTATAAAAACCAGATTTTTATAACCGAATTTCAATTTTTTCTCAATCCAAAATGTTATTTTAGCTATCCGAAAACAGAACAATGACGACCGTAGAATTTATACAGAAACAGCTCAATATTTCTGAAAAGAGCATCAACAATACTTTACAATTATTAGCAGAAGACTGCACCATTCCTTTTATTTCCCGTTACCGAAAAGATAAAACCGGAAATCTCGATGAAATACAAATAGAGCAGATATCAAAGATCAGCAAACAGTTTGAAGACATTATCAAGAGAAAAGAATCTATCTTAAAATCTATAGAAGAACAGAATGCTCTAAGTCCTGAGCTGAAACAGAGAATTGAAGACAGCTTTGATATTCAGGAGCTTGAAGATCTATACCTGCCTTACAAAAAGCGTAAAAAAACAAAAGCTGATACTGCCAAGGAAAAAGGATTGGAACCATTAGCAAGGATTATTATGAGTCAGAAAAATAATGACATCCAGTTTCTGGCTTCAAAATATCTGAACAATGATGTTGCCTCTGAAGAGGAAGCGCTTCAGGGAGCAAGAGACATCATGGCAGAATGGATCAACGAAAACATGTATGTCCGTAAGAATCTCCGCAGACTCTTTCAGCGGAAGGCAGTTGTTACCTCCAAAGTTGTAAAAGCTAAAAAAGATGAGGAAGATGCTCAAAAATTTTCCCAATATTTTGAATGGGAAGAAAGCCTTAGCAGAACTCCTTCTCACAGACTTCTGGCCATGTTAAGAGCAGAAGCGGAAGGCTTTGTAAAAACAAATGTAGGAATAGATAAGGAAGAAGCTATTGATTTTATTGAAAAGGCCATTATAAAATCTAATAATGAGAGTTCAGACCAAATTGCACTGGCTATAAAAGACAGCTATAAAAGACTTCTGGAACCCGCTATCTCCAATGAAGCATTACAGGAAGCCAAAGAAAAAGCAGATAAAAAAGCAATAGAAATCTTCTCTGAGAATTTAAGCCAGCTTCTGCTTGCTCCTCCTTTGGGAGAGAAAAGAATCCTGGCAATAGACCCTGGATACAGAAGCGGGTGCAAAGTGGTATGCCTGGATGAAAAGGGAGACTTATTGCACAATGAAACTCTTTACCCTCACGCTCCACAGAATGAAAGCGGAATGGCTATGAAAAAGATACGTTCTATGGTAAATGCTTATAATATTGAAGCGATCTCCATCGGTAACGGAACTGCAAGCCGTGAGACAGAATTTTTCATCAAAAAGATTGCTTTCGATAAGCCTCTGCAGGTTTTTGTAGTTTCGGAAGCCGGAGCTTCAGTGTATTCTGCCAGTAAAATTGCAAGGGAAGAGTTTCCAACATATGATGTAACGGTGCGTGGAGCAGTTTCCATCGGAAGAAGACTTTCTGATCCGTTAGCAGAATTGGTAAAAATTGACGCCAAATCTATTGGAGTTGGACAATACCAGCACGATGTAGATCAGACCCAATTGAAAAATGAACTAGATTCTACGGTGATGAAATGCGTAAATTCTGTGGGAATTAATTTAAATACAGCCAGTAAATCACTGTTAAGCTATGTTTCAGGAATTGGTGAGAAAATGGCCGAAAACATTGTCAATTATCGTGCTGAAAACGGAGCATTTGAAGATAGAAAACAGCTTAAAAAAGTTCCGAGACTTGGAGAAAAAGCCTTCCAGCAGGCAGCAGCGTTTGTAAGAATTTCGAATGCTAAAAACCCGCTGGATAATTCCGCTGTACATCCGGAAGCTTATGGAATTGTGGAAAAAATAGCCAAAGATTTAGGCATTAAAACCCATGAACTGATCGCCAATAAGGAAAAAATAGCTCTGGTAAAACCGGAAAATTATATTACAGGTGAAATCGGGATCCTAGGAATCAAAGATATTTTAAAAGAGCTTGAAAAACCGGGTCTGGATCCAAGAAAGGCTGCCAAAGTATTTGAGTTTGATCCTACCGTTAAAAGCATTAAAGATTTAAAAGCAGGCATGATTCTTCCGGGAATTGTCAATAATATTACTGCGTTCGGATGTTTTGTGGATCTTGGAATCAAAGAAAGCGGATTGGTTCATATCTCCCAGCTGAAAGACGGATTTGTATCCGATGTAAACGAAGTGGTAAAACTTCATCAGCATGTTCGTGTAAAGGTAACGGAAGTAGATGAAGCAAGAAAAAGAGTGCAGCTGAGCATGATTTTATAATTTTTCACTGCAGATTAAATATCAACCACAAAATATTTGTTTTGAATACAAAGAATTTAATTTTCGATCTGGATGGTACACTATGGGATCCCAGAGCGACGATCATCAAAATATGGAATGAAGTACTGGGCAGACATCAGTTGCTCAAAAGTGAACTGAAACCCGAAGACATGGATCAGTACATGGGATTATTGGCTCATGATATTGTGAAAGATATTATTCCCGGTATTTCAGATATACAGGCTCATGAACTTCTTTCTGAGATTGTGGCAGAAGAAAATAAGGTACTGCGCATACAAGGAGGAATGTTATATGAGGGCGTAGAAGATACTTTGAGAAGTCTGGCTATCAATCACTCTCTTTTTATCGTAAGCAATTGTCAGAATGGCTATATTGAGTCATTTTTAGAATATTATCAGTTAAATGATCTGTTTGTTGATTTTGAATCTCATGGACGAACTCAAAAACCAAAATCTGAAAACATACAGCTCCTTATGGAAAGAAATCAGCTGTCCATCGAAGATTCTGTTTATATTGGTGATACTCAAACCGATTATGATTCAGCAAGTTCAAATGGATTGCCGTTTATTTTCTGTAAATATGGATTTGGGAAGCTGACTGATTCACTTTACGAACCATCAATTCTTACGTTTTCGGACTTAATATCCCATCTGATAGTACAAAACAATGAAGATTTCTGAGCTTAAAGAGAAGAAAATTATCCATAGACCTACCCGATCCTTTGATGAACGGGGAAACAGAATCTATAACGAATTTGAATATGAACTCCCTTATAATCCTACTCATAAAGGAAATGAAACGGAACGTCTTTTCGCCAAGGTGATTGATATGATTCCGTTTTTCATACTATTCGTCTTTATATTCCATTTACCTGCTATTCTTGGTATTCTATTTTCTATTCCCTGTGTGATTATTTCCGGAACCGTTTGTGAATGGTATTTCGGAACTACCTTAGGTAAGAAAATTTTTAAGCTTAAAATCCTCGACGACAATGGAAATCAACCAGGTTTTATCAAGTCATTGCAAAGAAATATTTTAGTTCTTGCCAACTTATGGCCAATTTTTACAGATTTTAATCCTCCACCCACACAAACCTGGAATGCTGGAGGTACTCAAATGAATTTCAGCATGCATTTGAATAATAAGATCTGTAAAACTTATATCGTGAAAGAAAGTAAATTAATAGAAGTCAGAGAGCTATTAGCACAGGAAAATAAAAAGGCCGTCCATTGAGACAGCCTTTTTGCTCTTTATATAATAGAAAATTTTACTTATAATCCTTAGAACTTCTTCTAGGCTCTTTTACTTCCGGCCATTTTACCGTTTCTCCTTTATCATCCTGAGGCATTGCTCTCTTCTCTCTGTTGGTGAATTCCGGGTCTTCAGAAGCCATATAAGCTAATGCTGCCGTTAAGATCACATTGTTTTTCACCTCATCAAAGACAATTTTATCATACGTATCTTTTGTTGTATGCCATGTATATCCGAAATACCCCCAGTTCAGAGAACCTAAAGAAAATCCTGGTACTCCGGCAGCCACAAACGAAGCATGATCAGAACCACCACCGCCTGGCATTCCGGGGAAATCAGTTTTAATATGGCTTTTTACAGCCTTTGGAACTCCATCAAGCCATTTTCCTATATAGTCGTAAGCTTTTACAAATCCCTGACCACTGATATTCACAACACGCCCTGTTCCGTTATCCTGATTAAAAGCAGCCTGAACTCCTTTTATAATCTGAGGATTATCCACCACAAAACCTCTGGAACCGTTTAATCCCTGCTCTTCACTTCCCCAAAGTCCTATCACGATAGTTCTTTTGTTATTAGGATAATATTTTTTAAGGATTCGCATGGTTTCCAGCATTGTAATCGTTCCCGTTCCGTTATCTGTAGCGCCCTGAGCTCCGTCCCATGAATCAAGGTGAGCCGAAAGAATCACATATTCATCCGGTTTTTCCTTTCCTTTGATCATCCCAATAGTATTAAAGCTTTTGGCTTCAGGAAGTATTTTAGACTGGGCATCAATTTTTATTTTAGGAAGAGTTCCTTTTTCTGCCATTCTGTAAAGCATTCCATAATCTTCCACATCAATATCAATCATGGGAATTTTAGTTGTTTTTGCGCCGAAGATTCTGTTAGCCCCCATAATTCCGGTCCAGTTGGAAATGGCAATTCCTGCTGCTCCTGCTTTTTCCAAGGCTTCAGGAAGACTGTTGTTATCATATCCGATATTCTTCACATAAGCAGTGAAATCTTTAGCTGCCTGCTCTTTTTCTGCTTTAAGTTTTTCATACAGTTCAGGAGTAGCAAATTCTTTGATCTGCTCATCGGAACGACCGATTTTCTGATACTGGGCCATCAGCACTATTTTCCCTTTTGCGGAAGGAAGCCATTGATCAAACTCTGCTTTGGAAGATACTTTTGGAAGAATTACTACTTCCGCCTCAATTGCTTTTTTAGTAGCAGGACTCCATGCAAGCTGTGTAGCAGCCAGAGATTTTACACGCGGAAACGTCATATCCACATGAGTAGTCCCTCTCTGCCATCCTTTCCATGTTCCAAACTGCTGAAGATTGGCATCTACTCCCCATGAGCGAAGTTTACCTGCACTCCATTCATTAGCTGCAAGCATTTCTGGAGTTCCTACAAGACGTGGCCCGATACCGTCCAACAGCTCATACGCCAGGTTTTCCAGCTGGGAATTATTATTTACTTCATCTACAAAACTTTTTACGATAGGGTTGAGCTTTTCTTTTGGGTCAACCTTTACCTGAGCCCAGGAAAACTGAGCGGCCAGCACTACCGCAGGCACAGCAAAAAATCTATTTATCCTCATAATATATATTGATTGGTTTAAAGATAAAGGAAATTGGGGAGATGATGAAAGATTGAGCCTAAAAAAGAGGTTTCCCAGTGATATTATCAATATTTTCACATGAAAACAATAACAAAAATCCGCTAACAACTATAATTCATAAAAAGACTATCAATATGACAGTTTAGATTAGCATTAATAATTGTGTAGATATCAATTCAGAAGCGTAAAGAAAATAGCAGCTTAAATACAATTTAGGATATTGAATTACCGCAAAAAAAAAGCCGGCTTCAAAAGCCGGCTAAAAGTAAATTATTTTTTAGCTTCTTCTACAGAAACTTTTCTGAAGTCTTTGAACAATTTGCTTAGTTCTAGAGCTGCTTTACGAGCTCTTGTACCAGCTGCTTTGTTTCCTTTTTCTGCTTGTTGGTTTGCCTCAGTTGTGAACGCTTCAAATTCTGCGTTGATTTTTTCAATTAGTTCTTTCATTTATTTAAAAATTTAGGCTGCAAATATAGGTTTTATGGTGATTCCAGCCTAGCTGGAGCGAAAAAAGTTTAAGATAAATGGCTAAAATATTCACTTCCACCTCCATAAAAGTATATTTTTGAATGATTTAGCCTCTGAAAACAATCATAGAAGACAGTCCCAACCCTTATCTGATGTCTTCTGAAAGGAATTTCCTTTCGGTTGGTTTCTCATTATTTTGACTTATAAATCCTGAAATAATGTATTGAAAAAATGATACCAGAATTTCCGGTTTTCAGAAAGATATTAATACTGAAAAAACGGGGATAGGAAATTATAAAGCCCATAAAGAACAATTATGTATTTTTATCATTTTAAGTTTGTTCATCGTATAAAAACACCAGCAATACTGAAGTTCTCGAATTTTATTATAAATTTGAAAAAACGACTTATCCATGTTAAAAAAATTATTCATCCTGGCTTTATTATTACCCCTGCTCGCCTATTCTCAAAACAAAATAAATTATAAAATCTATTATGATGCAGATCTTGAGCAAAACGGGCTAAAAGTTCAGGTTGATTACATCCTTAAAAAGCCATCAGATACCATCTCCTTTTATTTTGCCAATGAAAACTGGGGTGAAAATAATCTCTTCAACACTCTTACCATATCAAAAGACGAAAATCCGGATATTACTTTTGAAACCCTCCCGGAAAAAAGTAAAATAAAGGTCAAGATGAAAACAGGAAACAAAGTTTCCCTTATTTATCATATAAAACAGGATTTTAAAGATCCTGATTATAAAATATTCAACCGTCCCAGGATTAACAATACATTCTTCCATGTCTTGGGTAAAAACCTATTCATCGTACCCATCTCATTTACAAAGATTCCGGAAGACAGGGAATTTGAATTTTCCCTCGAATGGATAAACTTTCCTATAAAATTCAGGCTACACAATAATTTTGCTTCGCAAGCCAGAGCCCAGAACATCAAAACAACACTTTGGGAAGGATTTTACAACTCATTGTTTATAGGAGGTGACTACAGGTTTTATTCTTTTAAAATACAAAACAAACCTGTTTATCTTGCATTAAGAGATCAGTGGCAAAACGGATTTACGGATGAGTTTCTATTTTCAAACCTCAAAAAAGCGATACAGTCACAAAGAGATTTCTGGAAAGATTATGAACAGGATTATTATACTGTTACCTTAACTCCTACCGTTTCACAAAAAGACAGCCTTTTCAAAGGATACAGTTCAACAGGGTCCGCTATCAAAAATGCATTTATGATTCAGGGAACTAATAATCCTTTTAACAACAAAAGCGCTTACCTTTATCTTCTTCACCATGAATTGATGCACGAATGGATTGGAAATAAAATCCAAAATAAAAACGAAGAGCTTAATTATTGGTTTAGCGAAGGCTTTACCGATTATTATACTTATAAAAACAGACTTCGGATCAAAGATATTTCTATAGATGAATGGCTTACATTATTCAATACTGAAGTCATTCAAAATCATTGGAAGAATCCACAGCGAAATATTCCGAATTACAAAATAAAAGATGATTTCTGGAAAAGCCGTGATGTAGAAAAGGTACCTTACAGACGCGGCGCTATTTTTGCTTTCTGGCTGGATAATCAGATCTTATTAAAAACCCGTTACAAAAAATCTCTGGATGTTCTGATGCGTGAATTATTGAAGACTTGTACGGAAAAGAAACTCAAGTTTACCGATGAACTTTTTCTTGATATAGCTCAGCAATATCTGGATAAAGATATTACTTATTTCTTTCAGAAGCATATCATTTCAGGGGAAGACATTGACCTTACCAAAGAAAAATGGATTGACGGTTTTGATTTTAAAATGATTGATAATATCCCACAATTGGAAATCGACAAAAGCAAAAATGTAAAATACAGTCTCAATTAAACTTTATCCACGAAGTACAGGTCAATCCGTTATATGTAACATCCCATAAGGTTTTATGTTCCAAGCAATAATTCCTTAGCCTTTTCACCTGCATTCCCTAATAAAATTAGGCTTTCGGGAGTAATTCTTTCTGCAAAAACAATCCGGAAATGAAATTGATATTTATCCGTAAAAGAAAAGGTGTCCCCGGGAGTAAATAAAACCTGGTGCTTGTCACAATATTCATAAAATCTTTCCATATCCATATTTTCCGGAAGCCTTCCCCAAATACTGTATCCACCCTGAGGCCTGTGAAAATAAGAACCTTCGGGAAAAGAACTTCTTAAAGTGTCCAGCACCTGAATAGCCTGCTGATTGAGCTTTCTCCGGAATGAACGCAAATGTCTTTCATAGCTGCTTCCCTGCAACAGTTTCAAAACCAATTCCTGATAAACAGGAGAAACAGACCGCCCCAAAGAAAATCTCGCTCTTTCGGATTTTGCGTAAAAATTACCTGCGTAGAGCCAGCCTAAGCGGATTCCCGGTGCCAACGTTTTTGAAAATGATGAATAGGTCATGACCAATCCTTTGGTATCAAAACTTTTAATACATCGAGGTCTTTGTTCACCGAAATAAAGATCGGAATACATGTCATTTTCTATAATGCATACCTGATGGGTTTCTGCAATACTCAGCAATTCTGTTTTAATCTCATCACTCATTAGTACACCTGTAGGATTATTAAAATTCGAGGTTACAACCAAAGCACGAATATCATTGCCAGCGCAAACCGTTTGAAAATATTCCGTATCAAAACCACTTCTGTAATGAACAGGTATTTCGATTACTTTAAGATCAAGATTAGTGATAACTTCCAATACAGAGAATACACAAGGACTTTCAACAGCGACCACATCTCCGGCTTTCGTAACCGATTTCAAAGCGATCGTGAGTGCTTGTAGTGCACCGTCAGTAATGATTATCTCATCAGGATTTAAAATACAACCATACGTTCCCATTTGTTTTGCAATCTGTTTCCTTAATGTTTCCAGGCCATTTGACGGGTAATACCTGAGCAGTGCTGCCCCTTTTTCACGAATCACTTCCTGCATCGTTCTGAGGATAAGTTTCTGCGGAATCAGCAAATCTCCGGGTACAGCTGTGTTGAAAGAACTGGATTCTGAAGTCCTTTTCGAAGTAAGCATCATATTTTTCATAAATTCGGCATCTCTTACTACCACAGGCAGCTTTGTTCTGACTTCCGGAATATTCTCTTCCTGAATTTCTGCAACAAAATATCCAGATCTCGGATGGCTCTTGATCAATCCTTTAATCATAAGATATTCAAACCCACTTTGTACAGAGCTTGTACTGAGTTCATATTTTTCTTTAATTTGACGAACGGACGGAAGCCTGTCGTTTTCCTGCAAGACTCCACTGCGGATCTGTTTCTCTATTACTGCTGTAAAAATTTCGTATTTATAAGATTTTACCATAACACATTAACTGTACTGAACAAATTTATAAAATTATATTCTGTACCGATTATATTTTAGCAAACTGTATCCCTTTTAAATTGATTAATCTTATAATTTTGAATAAAAAAAAATCCATGGATATCATTTCAAAATTTACAGTAGGTTCTGAAGAGGGAATTTCTGATCTTATAGCCATTATTGATTCTTCCATTTATGCTTTACACAAAGAGTTTATTGCAGAAGATGAGATTAAAAAATACATTCGCAATGAGATAGATCCGAGAAAAATGATCAATGACCTGAATGATCTTTCCAACCAGCTGATCATGACGTATGCAGATCAGAAACCAGTCGGATACAGCATTATCAAAAGCGGTTCTCTGCATCCTGGCATACCGGAAGGAAAAAGAGCAACAGAAATCAGTTTTGTGATTCTTTCAGAGTTTGATCTTCCTGAAACAAGGCAGTCGCTTTGGAAAAAATGCAGATCAGCAGTGAGCTTTACGGATATTGTATGGATTAATATGCTGGATCATGATCCGCTTTCGGAGTTTTTAAAAGAGTCTGGTTTTGTACCTTCTGTCAGTTCAAAAGCTGGCCCATTCCTGCTTCCCTCCCATATTTTAGAATTGGAGATTAATAAAAGTTAGATGACCACAGATCTCCTCTCAGTAATTTTGTGCTCATATTATTGAGAGGAGCTATCATTCCTATTTTTTTATTTCACTTAAAATTATTTTGGGTGAGCAATGGTTTTATTATCTTTGATTTTTATAATTTTTACTTATGAGCGATCAGCTGGAAACCATAGAAGATTATTACAAACGTATCCGTAAGAACCAGATCAAAATGTTTGATTCTGAAGACTTTGAAATGGGTAAATCTCATTTTAATATTTCGATGCGGAAATACTGCAGTTTTAAGAGCCCATACAACCGCCGTGATTATTATAAAATCAGTTTTATCATTGGAAAAGGGACCATTCATTATGGTACACATCAGCTGTATATCGACCGTCCGGCATTATTCTTTCCTTCTCCAAGCATCCCCTACTCATGGGAATGCGACAGTGATTTACAGGAAGGATATTTCTGCCTGTTCAACCAGGAATTTTTTAACGGAAATTCCGAATTTAATCTGTTTAAAAAGACTTCAATGTTCAAAGAATGGAGCAAGCCTGTTGTTTTTCTGACAGAGGAACAGACCCAGCTGGCTACTCTTTATTTTGATCAGATTTACAGAATGAATAATTCTGCTTATCCCTTCCGTTGCAGCAGTATCAAAAGCAATCTGGCATCCGTTATGCACCTGGCCATGGAAAACCGTGTAGAGGACATCAATCCTAATGAACTTCCTGCCAATGTGCGTTTATACAGATTATTTGATGAACTGCTCAACAAACAATTCCCTCTGGACTCCCCTGCTTATCCGCTTGCGTTAAAAACTCCTTCGGACTTTGCTGACCACCTTAATGTACATGTGAATCATTTGAATTCTTCGGTAAAATCTGTAACTCATCTCACTACAACACAAATCATTAAAGAAAAGATGTTTGAAGAATCTAAAAATCTGCTGAAGTATACCAATTGGGACATTGCTCAAATTGGTTATACGCTAGGTTTTGATCAGCCTGCACATTTTAATAACTTTTTTAAAAAACATGCCCGGACTTCACCATTAAAATTTAAGAATTTAGCTTAATATTTGATTTTTGTAATTTTTACTTTGTCTTTTAAAATTCACTTTCTTATTTCTTGACTTATTTTTGCATTGTAAAAAATGAATGAACATGTTGAGAGAAGCATCTGAAAAACGAATCAGATTAATTACTATTATGGCTTTCGTGTCTATCCCGCTTTCGGGGTTTGTCACGGATATATATTTACCATCGTTCCCTTCTATGGCCAAAGAAATGATGGTTTCAGAAAAAGATATCCAGATCACTCTGACCTCCTATCTTCTTAGCTATGGAATTTCCCAGTTATTTGTGGGAGGAATTCTGGACAGTATCGGCCGCTACCGCCCTAAACTAATTGCATTGTTCCTATTGATCCTGACCAGCATTTTAATTACGATGACCAATAGTATTTTGCTGATCTGCCTGCTTCGTATTCTTCAGGGAGCCGCTGTTTCAGTACTTGTAGTGGCTACGCGGGCTATTTTTGTAGATATTTATGATGCCGAAAAAGTGAAGCACTATTTAAGCTATTTTACCATTGTATGGTCGTGCGGACCTATTCTGGCACCTTTCCTTGGGGGTTACCTTGAGAAAATATTTAACTGGCATGCTAATTTTTATTTCTTAGCGATATATGCCGGATCCCTTTTCCTGTTTGAATGGTTCTTCAGTGGCGAGAGTCTTCCGCAGAAAAAGAAACTGGATCTGTCAGAGAATATCAGTCTATATAAAATGATGCTTAAGAACAGGATTTTCATGCTGGGAATTTTCATATTAGGACTGAGCTATTCCATCGTTATGCTGTTTAATATTACCGGGCCGTTTATTATTGAAAACACTTTCCATTTTACACCGGTAGTTATTGGATACTGTACATTGATCCTTGGTTTTTCCTGGATGATTGGAGGTTTTATCGGGAAGCGAAGGTTAACTCTTGATTTTAAACCAAGAATTCTACAGCCTATCCTTTTACAGCTTATTCTGATTGCAGGATTGATTATCACCAGCTATTTCGCAGAAAGTCTTTTCATTATGATACCTTTTGCCTTTTTCATTCATATCTGTTCCGGAATTTTATTTACCTCATTCTTTACGACAAGTATGCTTTACTTTCCTAAAAATGCAGGAACCGCCGGCGGACTGATGGGTGGATTGGTTTATGTAATTACTTCTGTGACAAGCTTTATCATTTCGGTAAGCGGAAATGTAAGTGAGCAAAAAGATCTTTCCTGGCGCTATCTGATCATTGCCTGTTTACTTTTAGGGATTATCCTTATCATGCATCAGGCCGTAAAAAAAGAAAAAGCAGAGAATTAGTCTCTGCTTTTTATAGTTATTAATAGATCAATGGGTTTAGCAGTTAATTCTAAAAAGGATCTGCAACCGTATTATTCATTTTTACTTCAAACTGCACATCAGGAGTTAAGCTTGTTCCATTCAGGTAGATCCAATCTGTTCCTGACTCTTTATATACCTGAAGATAGTAAGTATTTCCAAAACCTGTCGTATCCTTGAAAGCTACGGTATCTCCATCTTCAATACTTTTTGAAACGTTTCCTGCTTTTTTCTTTACAATCTGAATCATCATGTTGTAAGTTGTCTTGCCATGTTTTGGATAAAAATAATAACTTCCACCACCAGAAGAATACCAATACCAGAAATGATTGAGCCTTTCACTGGTTTCTACTCTTACATATCCTTCTTTCAGATCAAAATAATTATCAGAATCCCCGATATTCACAATATTGAACCAAGTACTTGCATCCGGTTGCGAAGAAGAAACCGTCAGCCAGTCATTAGGTGTTGAAAGATTGGTAGTGATATATTTTCCGGTAGATACAGATTTCAGTGAAATACGGTCATACTTTCTGAATTTTAAACTTTTTGTAGGCGTTTTATCATCTGAATAGACATTGGCTTCCACAGGATAATGATCTGAGTATTCTGCCCAATGATATTTAATTCCGGCAATATTTGTATACGTCATAAGATTTGAAGCTACAGGGTCAAAAACGATATTCTGCCATGTTGGTGGTACAAGATGATCATTGGAAACCAGGATATAATCAAGATATTCACGCTTATTTTCCGGATAAGGATAATGATAGGAAGCCATTATATTGGTTTTCGGATCCCATGAGTAAGGTAGTCCTTTGTATATAGGAGCACTCACATTAAGAGTTTGAAGCATACTTGAATATTCAGGAGTATCTTTTATGATATTGAAATCTCCGCCATAGATCACCATTTCATCCTTAGGAATCTTCAGCCCGTCTACAAATGATTTCATCATTCCCAACTGCTGTTTACGGATTCCTACTTCATTACCATTACAAGACGGCTGTGTTGATTGTGCATGAGTTGCTATAAAATGGACGCGTTTGCCGTCTTTTAAAATTCTGACATAAACACAGCCCTTCAGACAGTTTCCATCATAAGAACATCCTGCCGGAAAAATATATTGCTCTTTCCTCTCTATTGGATATTTACTGGCAATCATCACTCCTCCGTCTTCAAATCCTCCGGAGATAAACTCACGCCAGTAACCAGAAGTTTTATCCCAGCCATTTTTTGTCTGTCCCAATACCGGGGTCTGATAAGGGAAGCTGGGAAGGAGTTTGTTACGCAGTTTAGCAGCGGCAGAATTATCAAAACATTCCTGAAGCATCAGAACGTCATAGTTCCTTAAAAAGGGCTCTGATCCCAGCCTTTCTGCTCTATCCTGCTGAGCCCATTGTGTCATACCAGATACTAAGAGCTCTTTCAATAAGAAAGTATTGTAAGATAATACTTTAATATTCGGGAAAGCACTCCTCATTGCATTTTCTTTTACAACAGGAAGTGTATCATCAGTCTGAAACTGGTCTGATCTACAAGATAAAAGGGTAAAAAGATAAAGTACCGATAAAAACCGGCACAACGAAATTCGCATGTGATTCATAAGTTTTTAAGTTAAAATTGTTTTGTTTTGTGACGGCCAAAGTATGATTTACCACACTAACTAAAATGAACCAAATATTATCTAAATGATAATTTTCCGATACGCGATTTAACTATTAAAAAATGTAATAATCTAACGGCCTAATTAGTTTTAATTAAAACTAATTTTACGTATATTTGTTAAGGTTACGATGTTGAAATTTCTTCAAAGTAGTCCTTGCCTGTCATATTATTTTTATACAATATGCCTGAAAAACAGAATAATATATCAGAACTGGCTCTGGAGCTTGGCCTGGCAATGAGTGAAATGAAAAGCCGGCTTCGACAGAAGATTCAGACCAGAATTAATGAGTATGATCCGGATCTTTCTTTTGAACTGATTGAGATTCTGGGACTGCTTTCACGCAATAATGGTATTAACCAGCAGGAAATAGGAAATAAAGTAAGCAAAGACAAATCAAGCATCACTTACCTCATCAACAGTCTCGTGAAACGGGATCTTGTTGAGCGGATCGCTGATAAAAACGACCGGAGAAACAAGCAGATATTTTTGACTCCGAAGGGTAAAAAAATCGTTGAAACCATTTATCCATGGGCATTGGATCTTTACAAAAAGGCGGTTGGCAATATTGATATTGAGGAGATCAGCAAAGCTTTGCTCTTAGTAAAAAAAATGACAGCAAACCTGGAGAAAACAGGATCAAAATATGATACATTATGAGAACAATCCTTGTACCCGTTGATTTTACATCAGCTACGGAAAATGCAGTAAGAATAGCCGCAGACTGGGCAAAAACCTACGAATATCAGAATATCATCTTACTAAAAACTGCAGGAGAATCTGAATTTGATTATCTGCATATTGCAGAAGGGCATTCATTTGTCAACGAAGAAAGTGTCAACGATCTGTTGCAGAGAACGGAATTATTATTCGATCAGTTAACAGAAATCATAACAGAAAAATCACCTGAAATAAAAGTTTCCAGGATATTAAGTGATTGGGCTCTTACCAGAAGCATCAATGAGCTTTTAAAAAATCAGTCTTCCGTAGAACTGATAATTTTGGGAAGTGACGACCATACCTCCACCACCGAGAGCTTTGTTTCCGATAATATCATTAGTATTGCAAGGACAAGCCCTGTGAAGACCTTAATTGTGCCCAACAGCTATCACTATACACCTATCAAAAATATTTTCATTCCTTGTGATATAAAGGGAATTAAAAGATTGGAAAGATTGTTTCATCACAAATCTGTTATCCATAAACAGGATGTGCGCCTGATGTTTTTGAATATCAATACCCGTGAGAAAGAAGATGAGGATAAAAAAAGAGAACTGGAAGCGTATATTCGTGAACGTTTGACGGAAATTCCAAGCAGTATTCATTATTCTCATGATGAAAATGTCATTAAGGGAATACTCGCCTTTGCAGCCTCTAATGAAGCGGATCTTATTATTGCTTTACCTGGCCGGCACAGCTTCCTGTATTATCTGGCAAGCAGAAGTATTTCTGAAGGAATTTATCAGAACACCCAGCAACCTGTATTGATTTTAAAATAATAAAGTGAATGAATGAATGAAAGCTAATAGTAAATCTTGCTGCTTTCAATTTTAACAAGCTTCAGTTCCTGCATTTTTTTAACATACCTGATCACAGTCTCTACCCGAAGCCCGGTAAGAGTGGCTATCTGTTGTCTGGTATAGGGAATGAGAAATGAATAGGACTCTTCAAATCCGAAATACTTTTTAAGATGGTCAAAAAGCTTCATAAGTTTGACTATAGGATCGGAAATCGCCAGGAAACTGGAAATCATATACCTGAAATGCAGTCGGTCTGCTGTATACTTATTAATCTCAAGCATTAATTCAGGTTTTTCCAAAAGTATTTCCAGAAATTTAGCCTTGGAAATCTTAATAATCTCACAGCTGGTTACCGCAATAGCATTAATGGCATAATGATGACTGGTAAATAAGTAGCTTTCACCAATGCAGTGACCATCAAAAGGGAGCCCGTGAACAAATTCTTTTCCATCTTCTAAAAAAGTATTCAGTTTCACAGTACCAGACCTGATCTGGAAATAATATTTAGCTGCAGTTCCTTCTTTAAAAATAGAATCTGCCACATCATATTTTTCCAGAATGGCTCCCCGGGAAAATAATAAGTCTTCACATATGATCATCTTGCCATTATTTTTGAGTAAAAATACTTAAAGTGTAAGCTATATTGCAACTTATTAAATACCACAAAAGCACTGTATTTACCGACATTAACACTCTTTTTATTAAGCTGTAATTTTCTTTTTGTGTTTTGTTCCCCAGTCAGCAAGGGCTGCAATAACGTCTTTCAGTGATTCACTGTATTCTGTGGGAACATATTCTACCAACACCGGTTTCTGATCGGTAATAACGGTTCTTTCAACTAAATGATTGACCTCCAGTTTTTTTAATTCGCTGGAAAGGACTCTTGCTGAAATCCCATTAATCGTTCGCTGTAACTCGTTGAACCTTGTATGTCCGCCCAAAATAGCGATCATTACCCGGATGGTCCATCTGCCTCCCAAAACGTACAAAGCATCCTCAGTAGCAGACAGATGCGTACTGCATTGCGGCCTTGAATACACTATTTTTTCTTCTTCCATTGTCTCTGTTTTAGCTGGTTACTAACCTAAATGTTATTACTAACCTTTTGGTAACTACTATCTTTTTATTAGTAAATATAGATAATTTTGAAACATCAATTTTAAAAAAAATAAAAAATGAAACGAGTACTTCATATTATCTCCAGCCCAAGAAGCGAATCATCAATCAGTAAAAAACTGGGAAACGCTGTTGTGGAAAAAATCACGGCAAAATATCCTGACAGTGTTTTTAAGAAACGTGATCTGGCCAACCCGCTTTTTCCTCATTTAGAAGAAGCCCATATCAATGCCTTTTTCACTCCGGAGGAAAACCGCACGCCAGAACAGTTGGAAACTGTAAAACTTTCTGATACGGTAATTGCTGAACTGCATGAAGCTAATATTATCATTATTGAAGCTCCACTGTATAATTTCAGTATCACTTCTACTCTTAAATCATGGCTTGATCATATTGCAAGAGCGGGAAAAACGTTCAGTTACAGTGAAAACGGTCCTGAAGGTCTGATAAAAAATAAGAAAGTATACCTTGCTTTTTCAAGTGGCGGAGTATATTCTGAAGGGGAAAGACAGGCGTATGATTTTGTGGTTCCTTACTTAAAACAAACTCTTGGATTTATGGGAATGACGGATATTTCTGTGGTCCGTGCTGAAGGGCTTTCTGTTCCGGTAGTTCAGGAAACAGCTTTGCAAAAAGGAATTGAGAGTATAGTTGTTGAGTAAAAAATTAAAAATGCTGTTCTTTAGGACAGCATTTTTTATATCTATTTTTTAAATGTTTACATCATTATAACAACAATTCCCTCAACATATGTAAAAGTTTTTCTTGTTTTTATCTCTCATTTTTACTTCACTAAAAAAGAAAAATTATGGAAAATAATAAACAACCTCAGCTGATCAATCCTGCTGAATTATTCAATCCGGAACCTTATGGTTTTTCTCACAGTATTTCTATGCAATCTCCTTTCCAGATGTGTTTTATATCCGGACAAAGTGGCGGCGTAGGAGAAAATCATGTATTGGCTGATGATTTTAAAACTCAGGTTCAGGATGCTTTAAAAAACTTAAAAATCGTTTTGCAGAGCCATTCTATGACGTTTGAGAATGTTGTCAAAATCACTCTTCTTATCGTTGATCATAATCTGGAGAAGCTTGAAATTTGGGCGGAAGAAGCTAAAAAAGTTTGGAATGCATCATTTTTGCCTACAAGCACGCTTATTCCTGTGAGCCAGCTCGCTTTACCTGGAATGTTATTCGAAATAGACGCAATTGCAGTGAAAAGTTAATTTCTACTAAGATGTTCATCAAGGTTAGATTCACCCAGGGAAAAATACATTCCTGGGATTTTTATTGAGATAATCAAAGTCAATATTAGAAAAAGGCAGCCTAACCATACTTATCTCAATCCTATTTTCAGCATGTTTCTCTTTCATTGTATCTCACACTATTTCAATATTTTATTTTCGAAAAGAAGACTTCCAATACATTTGTTAAGGTGTAATAACCCCTACCACATTATTTAAAATAATTCTAAACTAGGTGAAAACAAAACTCTTCAAAACCACCTTGAATAAAGGATTTGTTACAAAAAATTAAAATTCCACCATTCTAAATTACGTAGAAATACTGAATCTTATCTGAGAGGATCTGATTAATTTCGGATAAACAAAAACTGACAACTATGGATAGCTTGAAAAGCATGCATTCATTTCTGAAAAAGAAGTGGTATCTGAAAATCCGGCAGCTATAGATCAATCGGCATGATAACTTCCTGTTGAAAGGAGTTGAAGATATCTAACCCAAATTTTTAACGAAATGAATATTATTAACAAAATCCTCAACGTCGATGATTATTATTTCGACGTGTTTATGTCTATCTCGGAAGCGCTTTCCGGGTTTACTGTAAACGAATTACAATCCACAGGGCTGGCAGAGGCCTATTACACCTACGTTATGAAAAGCTTAGAAGCGGCCACTTTCGTAGAATTCCTTACAGTTTCTAAAAATATTCTTGAAAATTCTTCCGATGAAGATCAGTTGAAAAAAGCCATTCAGTCTGAAATTATTGCCAACCCCAGAATGAATGATATTTCCGGAAAAGTGATCACCATGTGGTATTTGGGAACCTGGGAAGGAACGTATATCAATGATCTTTCTTACAAAGAAGGTCTTGTATGGAACCTGATGCATTCTCATCCGCCCGGAGCAAAGCAACCCGGCTATAAATCGTGGAACATTAAACCTGTAAACAGCAACTCATGAACCAGACCCATAACAAAAAAGATGTGATCATCGTAGGAACGGGGATCGCAGGATCATTGATCGCAAAACTGTTGTCTGATCATGTATTTGACATGACAAAAGGCAAAATGATCCATCGTGCAGATGCGGGAAAATCTGATAATATCAAGGAAATATCAATCCTTATGTATGAAGCGGGGCTGGAAGCTGGTATTGAACTGGATTCCGTATCCTCAATGACTACTTACAATGAATATATCCGTACTTTTTACAGAGAGGAAGCCAAAGTTCCCAATTCTCCCTATCCGAAATTGAAACAGGCACCTTCTCCAAATGTCCTGGATATGGAGCATATTGTTCAGCCGTTTCCTGACAAAAAAGGATATCTGGTTCAGTTTGGGCCGATGCCTTTTGCAAGTGATGCCATCAGAGTGGGAGGAGGAACAACTCTTCACTGGCTGGGAACTACTCCAAGAATGCTTCCTAATGATTTTAAGCTCACAGAAAAATATGGGATTACTATTCCTCAGCCTAATACTGATAAACCAAGTCCGGTCAACTGGCCGATAGATTATGAAGAATTAAGGCCGTATTATGAAATGGCAGAATTTGAAATCGGGGTTTCCGGAGATGTTTCAAGACAGGAATATCCAATTTCTGAGAATATGGAGGAATATTATGGAGATTATGTATTCCCGATGGAAGAAATTCCTCAGAGTTATATGGATCATAAAATCATTGACGGACTTAAAGGAACAAGTGTAAAGCTAAGCTCAGGAGAGATTCCTCTAATCATGGTCCCTTCTCCACAGGGAAGAAATTCTATTCCGAATCCAAAATACGGAAAAACAAAGATCATCAAGGCTGAACCAAAAGAATCTGGGTACAAACTGATTTTAGACAGTTCTGAAAAAGAAGAATACAAAGCTCTTGGCTCTGTCTGGAATCCTTATATGGGAGAGCGTTGCGAAGGAAATGCATCATGCGTTCCGATCTGTCCGGTTCAGGCTAAATACAATGCTTTAAAAACATTGAAAAAGGCACTGTATAAAGTTAATGATAATGAAAACCTTAAGCGTAATCCATACATGCAGATTCAGGCTCAGAGTGTGGTATACAGATTAAGTGTTGAGCAGAATGATAAAGATAAGATTTCCAAAGTTCATCTGAGAAGGTATACTTCAAAGGAGAAAACCGATTTTGTTGAAGAATCGATTGATACTTCAGAAGCAATTGTGATTCTGGCGGCCAATGCTTTTGAAAATCCAAAGATTTTATTAAACTCAAAATACACCGTGGAGGACGTTGTAAAAACCGTTGCCAATAGCAGTGATCAGGTAGGAAGAAACCTGATGGATCATATGGTAATGCTTACCTGGGGACTTTTCCCTGAACCGGTATATCCTTACAGAGGTCCCGGTTCTACCACAAATATTTCGTCTTTCCGTGACGGAGACTTCAGAAGTCAATTTTCTGCGTGGATCTCTCCGCTTGACAATTGGGGCTGGGGCTGGCCCGCATTTTCTCCGGGATCTGATGTCGGATATTTTATCAGCGAGAAGCTTTTCGGGGCAGAATTAAGAGAAGCACTTACAAACAGGCTTTCAAAACAGGTTTTATTCCACTTCGAGATTGAGCAGCTGCCAAATCCAAACAACAGAGTAACTATTAATGATCAGTACCTCGATGTTCTTGGAATTCCGCGTCCTGTTATTCATTATGAATTAACAGAATACGAAATGAAAGCGATGGAGCAGGCAAAACACGCTTCGGATCAGATGTTTAAAAGATTAAACATTGAAGATTTCACATCATATACCGCAGCAGACAAAAACTCTGTGATCTACAATGGGGTACGGTATTCCTATAACGGAGCGGGCCACATCGTAGGGACCCACAGAATGGGTACTACAGCAGAAGATTCTGTTACCAACAGCTATTGCAAAGCGTGGGATCACCCGAATCTATACATTGTAGGAGCAGGAAACATGACCACCTTGGGAACCTCAAACCCTACTTTAACATTATCAGCATTCACAATCCGTTCAGTAGAATCTATTCTTGCTGATCTTGAAACTCAACTTAAAAAATAACAACATGAGACAAAGACTTATCAATAAAACAGCACAGCCACAGGAAATATTAACAGCAGGAAGGATGGCAGCAAGAAGCGCAGTCGTTACTGAAGCCGTTTCCCTGCCTTCTTTATTATTTGATTCAACATTGAGTAAAGAAGACTGGATTGAAGGATTAAAACATCACAGCAAAACATTGACGAATCTTTTACTGAACGATCAGATTGATGATTTTAATGCTTATTTAGCGTCTCAGTTCAGTTCAGATATTTCTGAATTAAAAAAAGGATTGACTGAAATTGATTACAAACCTGTTTTACAGGATCTTTTACAGACAGCCATTCTCATTGAGCATTCTACAATTCCGCCCTATCTTACTGCTTTATATTCAATCAAAGACGGAACCAATGCCCTGGCTTCTCAAATTATCAGAAGTGTTGCAGTGGAAGAAATGCTTCACCTGATCATGGTTTGTAATGTATTGAATGCAATTGACATTCAACCCTCTGTTAACAAACAGGAGAACTATCCTACTTATCCTATGAAATTACCAATGAATGTTGATTTCTATGTAGGTCTGGAAACGTTCTCAAGTAATAGTATTGCAACTTTTATTGCCATTGAAAGCCCAAGCAAACCTTTGGTAAAAGCTCCTAAATATGACCACGAAACGGATTCTTCAGCATTATATTCCCAAAGAGCAGCTGTACAGGATAATAACTTCTGGACCCTAGAAAACATGAAAGGTTTCATTATGGAAAATGTACATACTATTGGTGAATATTACGATGTTTTATTCTTCTATATTGTTGTTTTCCAAATTATTGCATATTACAAAGAACACGGAACTCTTCCTAAGAATTTCGAGGAATTAAATACCGGAGGAATTTTCACAGGAGATCCGGCCAAACAAATCCGTCCTGAGCAATATTACGGAAGTGGTGGAAAATTACATTTTGTAGAAGCTTTAGAAGGGGTAATTGCTGTTTTTCAGGAGATCAAAGGGCAAGGCGAAGGGGCTGATGATTCAATTTTTGATGTTGATCCATCCCAATTTGAAGAAGGTGTAGAGTTGGCTCATTATTTCAGATTTAAAGAAGTTTTCCATGAGCATTTTTACCTCGGTGGAAACTACGAACCTTTTACAGACGAAAACGGAATGATGTCCGTCACTACTCCGCCTACAGGAAAAGATTTACCTGTAGAATGGGATGAAGCTTACCCTATGAAACCTAATCCAAAGGTTGAAGATTATATCAAAAACAAAGAATTGCATGCACAGGGAATTGAGTTTAATAAAACCTACAGACGTTTATTAGATGCTATACAAAGTGCTGTGGAAGGAAACCAAAGAGAACTCGAAAAATCCATTATGTACATGTATGCGTTGAAAGAACAGGCTGTTAACCTCATGAAACAGCCGTTGGATGATCAAAATAATGCAGGTCCAACTTTCGAATACACTGAATTATAACCATAAAAACGATATATCATGCTTAAAAGAAAAAAAGAGAGTCCCGAATCGGGAGGCGAACAGTTGTTCCGCAAAATGCCAGGTCAAAGTGAAGTTAATCTGGCTGAGCTAATGGATGGATATTCAAAACTTTTGATTGATGATCCGGTAAGGCCATTCAGAGAAGACAATCTTCAGGCCATCGAAAATAGTGTAGATTATGGAATACTTAAAGCTTTGGCAGGTACATGGGTAAGCTATAATGTGAATTACAATAAAGATATTACTAAACCTTCATTAGCAAGTGGCGTACATACTACAATTATGCCTTCTCCCGGGACCAATTCAGGGACGATACCCGGAAAATTCGCTTTTGACAGTGAAGAATATATTGAGAAGTTAACATTTTCAATCGTTCCAGGCGGAGTTCGTAACCGCGGTGGTGCCAGTGAACTCTTCTGTGGGGCTGTTAAATATGAGCAAAGCATTAAGAGCGTTAATGCCATACAAGGACAAGATGCTTTGAAATACACCCCTATTCATGAAGAAAACGGTATGTATCTTTGGCTGAGTGATGTCTATAACCATGCGGCAACTAAAGAATCTATTGAGATAGACCGTGGTATTCATGCATTTTCCACAGAAGATGCGAAAAAATATGGATATACCGGTGAATACAGAGATGAGCCTTTAGTAAGGATAACACCAGATGGAGAGGCAAATCCTAAATATATTCTTTTAAGTCAGCTAGAGCCGGGACAGCCTTATTATGAAATTATTCCGGCACAGGAAATAAAGCCGGGAGCAGGAGTTGACGGTCCTTATTTCATTCCGGACTACTCTATTTCCCGAAGCGGCGTAATTCCTCACGGAAGTACCATTACTTTACTTGGCGATATTATTCCTCAAAATAAAGCTGATGAAACCTTTTATTTAATTGAAGGCTCACCTCAATTCCCTTATGGTAAAGAAGCATGGGATACTAACCATCTTTCCATTTCACGTACAATGGGGAATGCTGGGGTAACACCGGACAATATCATTGATCTGGACAAACCTGCACCGGATTGGGTTCATGAAACTCTTAATGACGATAATGACCCCGGTTCAAATAAAATCTATACCCAAAGAATACTCGCAGACGATTTATATCCTTATTCGGTACGACCTGATCTGAGACTTAGAGATACATTAAGAGGTCAGAAGGTCAGCAATTATGTACATGTGAGAATGTCTTCCAAAATGAAAACCGGAGCACAGGGAGGAGTTTTAAATGTTCCTTTTGTGAACCGTTTTGTTCCGACAGTTGAAGTGGATATGGATATGTGGATTGAAACAATTATTGAAGACGGAAAAGAGATTCTTCAGCTGCAATATGAGCAAATTGTATTCTTTGAATTTGATTTTGGAAATGATGGAGGTACTACAAGCTGGCCTCACATCCAGGTCAATACCCTTCGTAAATTAGCAGATATTCCTGATGATCAGAAAAAAGTGATCGAAGATCAGTTTTTTAATACTGGTGAAAATTCCGGTGCAGCTTCAGGATGTCCTTACCATAAAGGATAGAAAATTTATTAATATTTTACAATAAAGAGGCAGATTATTGCCTCTTTTTTATGTTTTCTAAGAATATATTAAAGATTGTTGTGGGTCTGATCCACCATAAAAGATATCGCTTTTTTTATTTTTTCACGCCCCTCAGGTGTATTGGTATCTATCCCGCAGAAAATGCTGCCATTCAGAGAAGAGAACATATTCAGATAATAAAGCCCTGAAACCATAATTGCCATAATAGACCGATAGGTATCCATTTTATCTTTGAAACGGGATTCCATTAATAATTTGAAGATATATTCTCCATTTTCTTCCTGGGTATCAATCAGTTTTTTCAATGACTTTCTGGGTTCAGAAATGGTCCACAACAATAGTTTTTGGGCCTCTTTGTTGGTATATACATAATCAAATTGTGAAAGCAGCATATGTTCGATAAATTCTCTTCCTCCATCTTCCAGATTCGGTTTCATCTTTTCTACTTCTTCACTGGTTACCTTCACCCAAAAATCCTGTGTACGAACATATTCGTCCATCAGACCATCCATACCGCCAAAATAGGTGTAGATCATTTTCTTATCTACTCCCGCAGTTGCAGCAATATCATTGATCTTCAATCCTGAATATCCTTTCGTTTTCAGAATTTTCCCAACTGCATCTAAAAATTTTTTCTTACTGCGTTCTTTGTTTCTAATACTCCCCGATGCTGACTTTCTTTCCATGACTAAACATTCAATATACAAGTTTAAGAAAAATTTTTATCATTTTAGACACTCATCGGTGTCTAATTTCAACTATTTAAATATATTTGTACAAACTAAAACCATCCATTATATAAAAATACTTCCGGGATTGAAAAAATAAAACTATTCAAATTGTATCATTAATTTCCTCAGTTTAAAATCTTTTGAACATAAACTACTGACATAAAAATATAACCGGACAGCATTATTTTTCCATAAGGGTTCTGTTTTTATATTCAAGAAGCTATTATGATTCAATTCTGAAATGATGTCTTATTTTAAGAAGAGATTTCTGCCTTTATTTTATGATTAAGTTTAAATATTAACATCATTCAAAGAATAATTTTCTATAATATTAAAAATTAATATACTGAAATTCAAAACATTAAATAAAATGCGAAAAATTTTCATTATTTTAAACACTTTGTAGTGTCTTATTTTATATATTTGTACAAACTAAAACCATCTATATATTTTAAAACACTTTTTAGGTTGAAAAATAAGACATCAGACTGTTTTATTTAGGTTCCCTTACTTTAAGACAATTTCGAATACGAAACAACTAAGGTAGAAACACAACAACACAATTTACCATTAGAGATTTCTAATGGTTTTTTTCATAATAATGACAGCATCCTAAATATTACAGATTCTCATAAGTTTGATTCAGTATAAAAGAGACTGCCTTTTTGATTTTATCTCTTCCTTTAGAAGTGTCAACGTCTATTCCACAGAAGATACTGCCATTCATAGCAGCATACATATTAAGATAATAAAGTCCGGAAACCAATATGGCCATTATGGAACGTACCTCCTCAGCATTTTCTTTGAAATGAGCATCCATCAGCAGTTTAAAAATATACTCTCCATTTTCTTCCTGCGTATCGGTAAGTTTTTTTAGTGATTTTCTGGATTCTGAAATGCGCCATAGAAGTAATTTTTGTGCTTCTTTGCTTTTGTAAACATAATCAAATTGTGACAGAAGCATTTCTTCCATGAAAGACTGTCCGCCGTCATCTAGTTTTGGTTTTATCTTGTTTACCTCATCAATGGTTACTTTACTCCAGTAGTCCTGAGAGCGGATATATTCATCTATAAGCCCATCTATTCCGCCAAAATAAGTATAGATCATTTTTTTATCTACCCCTGCTGTAGCAGCAATATCGTTTACTTTCAAAGCAGTATGCCCTTTTGTTCTCAGTATCTTTCCCACTGCGTCTAAAAACTTTTTTTTACTGCGCTCCTTGTTCCGGATACTTCCCGCTACTGACTTTCTTTCCATGGTAAACTTTTCAATCATACAAGTTTATGAATTTTTTTTCATTTTAGACACTTTTAAGTGTCTAAATGTTTATATTTGCATTAACTAATAACCATTTTATACAAACGAACGATTAAAGTTGTGAGATTAGTGAGATCAGATTGTACCGTTAGTTCCCTCAGTTTAAATGTTTTTTACATTCTATGACTGAGGTAAAACATTACTCACAGCACCATTGTATTGGTGCTGTTTTATTTAACAGAAGTGAGGTCTTTCATTTAGCGGCTATAATTATTATTCCGTTTGATTTTTTCTGATACTATTTTTGGCTTAAAACGCCTTCTATCATTGATTTTTTTAATTTAAATTAAATACTGAATAAAAAAAAATTAATTTTTCTTTCATTTTAGACACTTTTAAGTGTCTTATTTTGTATATTTGCTTCAAACTAATAACCATTTTACATAGAAGCACTATTGAGTTGAGAAAAATAATAAGTTTCGAACACAAGCAACTAAGGTAAAAACACTAAATGCAACAGTATCATTAGCTCTTTAATGATGCTGTTTTTAAATTTAAAATTCAGATTTTTGATTTTGAAATACAGAAAATTGTATATACCGGTTTCGGTATAGAATAGTTGATATGAAGAGAGAGACTGCCCTAGGGCAGTCTCTTATTTTTTAAAGGTCGGAAATTTTGTTATCCTTTTGCTTTTTCGTCTGTAAAAAAATGATATCCATCCTTTTTCTCAATAAGCTGTAATGGATATAGTGATGGGTTGTACTCACCATTCAGCACTTCATTCAATGCATGTTTTTTGGATTCGCCAAAGGCTATTACCAGAATATTTTCAGCGTTATTGATTACAGGTGCTGTCAAAGTAATCCTGAACATTTCCTGAGGCTTCAGATAATAGGCAGAAACCCATTTTTCTTTTTCATTCAAAACTTCCTCACCAGGAAATAAAGAAGCGGTATGGCCGTCGTCTCCCATTCCTAAAAGGATAAAATCAAAAACACCTTCATTGCCAAGAACACTTCTGATCTGCTCTTCGTAAGTTTTTGCATAATCTTCAGGAGTTTTCCCTTCAGCATACATAGGAAAAATATGGTTTTTATCAACTGGAACCTGACTGAGGAGAGCTTCATCCGTCATTCTGAAATTGCTTTTATCATCATTCAAAGGCACCCATCTTTCATCTACCCAAAAAAAGTAAACTTTATTCCATTCAATCTGTTCTGCATATTGCGGGGTTGCCAGTAGTTTAAAAATAGCCTTGGGAGAAGATCCTCCACTCAATGCAACCACAAAACGGTCATTTTTCTGAATAGATTTTTTTGAAAGGCCAACAAATGCATCTGCTGCCTCTGTGTACAGTTTTTCCAGATCGTCAAATACTGTAATATTCATTTTTTGTCTGTTTAAATTTTATATTGTTTATACCCAGCTGTGTCCTTGTCTTTCCACCAAAGCATTAACGTCTTCAGGTCCCCAGCTTCCGGCTTTATAATTCGGGAATGATAAATCTTTGTTATTTTCCCAGGCTTCCTGTATTGTTGTAACCACATCCCAGGCTTCTTCCACCTGATCGGAACGCATAAATAAAGTAAGGTCTCCTAAAAGAGCATCCTGCAGTAGGGTTTCATAAGCTTCCGGAGTATCATCCTGACAGGCAAAATTATCGAAAATCATTTCTGCAGGCTTCAGATCCAAAGTCAGCCCCGGTTTTTTCGTCATAAACTGCAATCTGATATCCATCATCGGCTGAATATTAATAATCAACCTGTTAGCAGATAAAAGATGTGGACTGTCTGAGAATGTGGAATGAGGAAGCGGCTTAAACTGAATAGTAATATAAGAATGCTTTTCTTTCATTTTCTTTCCTGTACGAACGTAGAAAGGAACATCCTGCCATCTTTCGTTATCCAGATAAAACTTTATCGCTGCAAAAGTTTCCGTATTGGAATCTCCGGCAATACCATTTTCCTGACGGTAGCCTTTCACATCTACTCCGTTTATTGTACTTTTTCCGTATTGTCCTCTTACCGCATAATGATCAACCTGATCCGGAGAAATTCTACGGATTGATTTCAGAACGTCAACTTTACGGTCTCTTATTTCGCCTGATTTCAATGAAGCCGGCGGTTCCATAGCCACCATACACAGGATCTGCAGCAAGTGATTCTGAATCATATCCCTCAATGCTCCTGTCTGCTCATAAAAGACACCCCTTGTCTCTACTCCCACTTCTTCTGCTACGGTAATCTGTACTGATTCTATATATTTATGATCCCATAAAGGTTCAAAAATTGAATTTCCAAATCTGAATGCCAATATATTCTGTACCGTTTCCTTTCCCAGATAATGATCAATACGATAGATCTGTTCTTCTTCAAATGTTTTTGCCAGAAGACTATTCAGCTCAATCGCGGACTGTTTATTATGACCAAAAGGCTTTTCAATAATAATACGGTCTTTTTTCGGATCGGAAGCCAAAGCTGTTGTTTTGATATGATTGGAAATAGTGGAAATGAAATTAGGTCCTATTGAAAGATAAAATAACCTGTTGGCTCTCATTCCGTAAACAGCATCGAAATCCTGCAATTTCTGCTGCAAATTCTGATAAGAACTTTCTTCGTCCAATTGATGCTGGAAGTAAGTAATATGAGCCTGAAAACCTGCCCAGTCTTCGGAAGTTACTTTTTTTCTGGAAAAACTTTCCAGATTTTCTTTGATATAATTTCTAAAGAGTTCATCGGTATTTTCGGCTCTTCCCAATGCCACAATATTGAAGCCTTTGGGCATTCTGCCGTCGATGTATAAGTTATAAAATGCCGGAAAAAGTTTTCTTTTTGCCAGATCTCCTGTAGCACCAAAAATAACGATTGTTGTTGGCTGCAAGATTCTATTTTGATTCATTTTTCCGAGTTTTAGTTGTTTGCAGTTTGCCAGGAAGTATGAAATACTCCTTCTTTATCAGTACGCTGATAAGTATGAGCTCCGAAATAATCACGTTGAGCCTGGATCAGATTCACAGGAAGAGATTCTGTTGTGTAGGCATCAAAATATCCTAAAGCTGTCTGGATACCCAAACTTGAAATGCCGTTTGCAGCAGCATATCCGGCTGTTTTTCTTAAGGCTTTGATTTTTGATTTTACCAATTCAGAAATGTCGTGATCAAGCAGAATATTAGAAAGATCAGGGTTTTGAGTATAGGCAGAATAGAATTTTTCCAGCAATACGGAACGAATGATACATCCTCCTCTCCAGATTTTCACAACATCTTTCAGTGGAATTTCAAAACCGTACTCCGCAGATGCTTTTACCAGTAAAGACAAACCTTGTGCATAGCTGATTAATGTTGAAAGAAAGAGAGCATCACCCACTTCCTTGATAAACAATTCTGTATTTTCCGGCTTTATGATTTCTTTTTCAGCATATATTTTAGAAGCCTGAACTCTTTCATCTTTATAGGCGGATAAAATTCTTGAAGTTACCGCAATATCAATAGTAGGGATAGAAACACCGATTTCCATGGCTTGCTCAGAAGTCCATTTTCCGGTTCCTTTTGCGCCTGCTTTATCTAAAATCTGATCAACAAGATAATTTTCTGTGAATGAATCTTTCTGAGTAAAAATATCTCTGGTAATTTCAATAAGGAATGAATTCATTTCTCCGTTATTCCAGTCTCTGAAAACTTCGTATAACTGTTCGTTATTCAGACCGGCTCCTCTTTTAAGCAGATCATAAGCTTCACTGATAAGCTGCATGATGGCATATTCAATCCCGTTGTGCACCATTTTCACGTAGTTTCCGGCAGATCCTTTCCCCATATACGCTGTACACGCTTCGTTGTCTACTTTTGCAGCAATAGCTTCCAGCATTGGCTTAAGAAGTTTGAAGGCTTCCAGATCACCTCCAGGCATTATGCTCGGGCCTTTTCTGGCTCCTTTTTCTCCTCCTGAAACTCCCATTCCCATAAAGTGCAGTTTTTTTGATGCCAGATCAGCAACACGTCTGTTGGTATCTTCAAAATAAGAATTCCCTGCATCAATTACGATATCACCTTCATTCAAAAGCGGGGTAATGTTTTCCAGCACTGCATCTACAGGTTTTCCTGCAGGAACCATAAGAATAATTTTTCTTGGAACTTCTAATGCAGATACAAAATCTTCTAAAGAGCCTGTACCTTTTACGTTCATTCCTGAAGTGGCACCGTTCTCTAATTCTTTTACTTTCTCCTGATCAAGGTCAAATCCTGCGATTGAAAATCCGTTGTCAGCAATATTGTAAAGAAGATTCCGCCCCATCACTCCAAGGCCAACTATTCCATAACTATATCTTTCCATTATATTGGTATTAATATGAATTTTTAATTACAGAGAATAAAATTACGTAAATGCTTATAAGGAAAAAAATAAAGGACGAAAAAAATTCATAAGACTTCTGTTTTCCCCTCATTTATAAGCTACTAATATTCACATTTTCACATGGTTTTCTTTTTATAGAATAAAATTCAATCATTATTATGGTAATGATCTATTAAAACAGTCTGTTTTTTGGTATAATTAAACTTATATTTGCCAAAATTTATAAAGTAATGAACTATAAACTTGAACTCAACACTCAGGAGCCTAATTCTAAAATCGTTTTTAATACCATCAAATTTGATTCGTTCAAGATTAATATAGTTGAAAGATATATCGGGTCAATGAAGGCTCGTCCTACATTATGTGAAGTCTTATTTAAAGTAAGAACTTTGGATGATGTTATTATCAACAGAAGAGATGGTAATATAAGAGTAAAGATTAAAGGTGATGATTTTGAAACGTATCAGAAATTATCCAGAGACCTGAATTCTTATGAATACAAAAACAAATTGATCAACAGAAAAGAGGTAGAAGAGAATTACGTTCATTTCATCCTGAGTTTAGTTATCACAAATTATCAGCTTAATTAAGCTGTTCCGGGGATTGTCTCTCTGTATTTATGGAGAGACAATTTTCAAAAACATACTGTATAGAAAGCAGAGAGTTTTTATTATTTTGAAAACTGTAAAACTACCCGGAAAAGATTATTTGTTTTTCAGCACTTTTGGTCTGAAATACATTTAAACGAAATAAGGTTTAAATCAAATTATTCGTTATTACATACGAGATTGCTTCGATAATATTTTTTACGCCAATTCTTTCGAATAATTTACTTCTGTGAAATTTTATGGTGCTGGGTGACACACACAACTGTTCTGCAATTTCTTCTATTTTCATTCCCTGAAGATAAAGTCTTATAATCTCAATTTCTCTTATTTTTAAGGTAATTTTACATTCTTCCGTCCATTTTCCTGTAAAGAGATCATATTTCCAATACGTTTCTGAGGTATTGGATATAATCCGGATATTTCCAGCGGTCCGATTAAGGGAATAGGATACTACACAGGCTATTTTAGAAATTTCTCCATTACCATCAAGCTCTATAGGTGTAATCCTTTGATTGACAAGAACATCCACACTATTAGCATATTTAAGATGGAAATCATAGGTAATGGTGTGTACTTTTTTTTCTTCCGGAGAAAGACATTCAAAGAATTCAAGGCCATTAGTTCTCACTTTCCTTAATATTTCAAGATCTTTTTTCTTGGTGTATTTCTGAAAAAATTTATATCCCATTTTTTCTATCTCAGCAGCCCGAAAACCCGAAAAGAGAAGAGGGTTTTCTGAAATAAATTCTAATTTTCTGGTTTTAAGATCCGCAATGTAAACAGACCCTACATTGGTTCCCAATACTGCTTTGAGCACATTAAAATATTTGTTTGTACTTTCTGCTTCAAAAACTGATACACCAGATCTGTTCCTGAGATACAATGAATTTATTTTATCACTCATATTTTTGACGTCATAATAGGGGTGAAAAACTATTTTCCTATTGATTAATTTTTGCAAACATATTCATAATTAAGTTAAATAAAAAATCCATTAAAACTTAATTATAATTAAATCTTAATCCACAAAACATTTATTTTAAAACAAAAAAAAACAGAATTTACACTTTTTATTAAATTTTTCGCATCAAGAAATAAATTTTTCTATATTCTATACCCATAGAAACGGCATTAAGTTGAAAAAAAACAAAAAAAAATTATTTGAAAAAAAATTATTATTAGAAAATAAACTTAATTTTCTCTTTTCTGAAAGTACTTTGGCACAAGTTCACTTCAAATTAATTCATCAAACTTTGATTTAAAACTATACAAAAGTATAGTCATTTTATATTTATATTAAATTATTTTTACTCTAATTATAAAATAGAAATTAAACTAAGAAATATATAAAAATGAAAGAAATTCAACACTATTAAAAAACCTCTCAAATAACAGGAATTTAAGTGATCATTTTGTAACTGAAAACATTAATCACTGATCTGCCTCTGGAGCCATTCTCTCCTATAAGTACTCTGATATTTTTCTGTTAATCTATTGATTACTTTTTTGATAGAAATAATATATAGAAATACAACAATTAATAAAAAATTAATAAAGTAATCATAACCATTTTTTTTAAAAGAATTCGTAATTTTTAGAATCAAAATTCAGCAATGCATGAAAAGTTTTATATTTAGTTTATTGTTCCTTATATTGGGGGTACCTCTTTTGGCACAAAGAGATACAGACCATTGGTTTGCTCCTTATTACACCTCTGTAAATTATACGCAGGCGCTATATCTTTCTACCGATTCTGTAACTCCTTTTGTTGTTACAATTAACAGCAATAATGTCCCTATTGGTAATATAACCATTAGTAAAGGGTCTCCTCAGATTTTTGTGGTACCTGTGGACAATATAGCCGCTAATATTACATCTAATACCTTCACTAAAATTAATAAGGGTCTATATGTACAAGGAAGCAAGCCATTTTACTGTTCATTAAGAATGGTAAGCGGTACTGTACATGCTGAAATTATAACAAGTAAAGGAAAAGCAGGGATCGGCAAAGAATTTTTTGTAGCCGCAACTCCTACTACTGCGTCACTTAACATATTTAATTTCACAGCAGGTATATTGGCAACAGAGAATAATACAGTTATCACCACTACCTGGAACGGAAATGTAACATTTTTTGGAGGATCACCTTCAACCCATTCGCAAACAATCACTCTCAACAAAGGAGAATCTTTTATTTTTGCCGGAGGTCCCGGGGTGGGAGGTCAAAACATATCGGCTTTTATTGGGGCTAAAATTGTTTCTGATAAACCGATTAGCCTTACCAACGGAAATATCAATGGAAACTTTGGAAACAATACCAGCTCGGGATCTGATGCAATTCTTGATCAGTCTGTACCTACGGATAGACTTGGAAGCACTTTTGCCATGGTAAGAACAAGATCTACTAATCCAGACCTTGAAGGTGGCATCATTATAGGAACAGAAAACAATACCCAAATATTCATTAATGGGTCAAACACTCCTATTGCAACCATCAACAGTGGGGAATTTTACAGAGTTTCAGGAAGTAATTATGTTCAGCAGGGAAATTCCGAACACTTTAATATGTTTATTACGACTTCAAAAAATGTCTATTTATATCAGTTGGTTTCTGTGAATAACAGCAGTGCAACCTGTGGTTTCAACTATATTCCGCCATTGAACTGCTTTCTACCCCGAAAAATTGAAGAAATTGGGAAAATCAATGAAATGCCAACGGGACCGGGAGTAACAAGTACCGTCCCGACCGGAACTGTTGTAAAATTGAATATTTTAACAGAAACCGGAGCTAATGTAACGGTAAATGGAATTGCTCCCACCCCTGCAGAAGGGCCTTTTTCATTGACAGGAAATAGCAGTTGGGTGACTTATTCTATCCGACCTATTACCGGAAATATAACGGTAGTTTCTGATAAAGCTGTAACGGCGGGTATTAACGGCGGGTACAGTGCATCAGGATATGGAGGATATTTCGCCGGCTTTTCTTCTATTCCACTGATTTCCAAAAAGACAGGGGAATGTGTTCCGGGAATAGTGCTGGAAGTCAATGACAGCTATGACACTTACCAATGGTTCCTCAACGGAAATCCTATTACCGGAGCCAACACCAATACTTACACTCCATTGGTTTCAGGGAATTATACAGTAAAAATTGCAGTAAATACTTGTACTCCGGCAATTACTCCAGTTTATAAAGTATATACATGCCTTGAGGAATCTACCAAAGCTATTACTATTTGTGAAGGGCCCCTGACTATCATACCACAGTTTACCCATTCTACCCAAACTTATGTTCCAAGCACAGTAACTATTATTACTCCTCCTGCAAATGGTGCAGCTACTATTAATGCAGCGGGAGTGATTAATTATATTCCCAATCCCGGTTATATGGGTACTGATACTATTGTTTATAAATTTTGTGGAAACAACCCGGATTTTACAGATTGTGAACAGGTAACTGCAACACTAACCGTTTCTGAAAGTCCAATTGTCAAAGATGCATCCCTAAGATCATGTTTCCAGCCATCTAATCAGTTACTTGGGATATTCAATTTAACAACAGCAGGAGTTAATGTACAACCAGGAACTATTAAACAGTATTACCCATCTCCTACTGATGCCCACAACGGGACAAACGAAATTTTGACTCCTACCAGTTATATTGCTCCTAACGGCGTGGTTTACATTAAGGTAAGCAATGCCAACGGATGTTATAAAATAGCAGAAGTAACCCTTACAGTTATTTCTCCCACCTACTCAGAAGTACTAAAGGATAAAATTATCTGTATGGAAAATACAACGACATTAGATGCAGGACCGGGCTATACCTCTTATGAATGGAGTACGGGAGCGACAACACAGTCTATCAAGAATGTAGGAGTGGGAATTTATTGGGTGGATCTGAAAACCAGAGAATGTACCACCAGACAAACAGTTAAGGTATACGCTTCTGAAAACCCTGTCATTTTGGATATTACTATTAACAATAATACGGTCACTTTAAACGTAATTTCAGGAACAGCGCCTTATCAATATTCGATGGACAATATCAACTGGCAGAATGAAAATACATTTACCAATATATCCCGCGGAAACCATACTTTCTATGTAAGGGATTCATACAACTGCATTCCTCTGCATGTAGAAATTACTGTTCCTAATCTGATCAACATCATCACTCCTAATGGTGATGGAATCAATGACATCCTTGATTATTCTGCTTTAGCAAATAAAAATAATTTCACATTCAGCATCTATGACAGATATGGAAGTAAAATTCATGTAGGAAGTAAATTAAACGGGTTTAAATGGGACGGCGCTATGGATGGCAAAAAAGTACCTACCGGAACCTACTGGTTTGATATGGGCTGGAATGAGAACAACACAAAACAGACTACAATAAAATATACTGGATGGATTGTAGTAAAAAACAGAAATTAATCCCAACCTTCACTGTAAATCATTGGACATTTAAACATCATTTTTTATTATGAAAAATTTATTATATATATTCCTAATTATTACTTCAGGCTTACTTTGGGGACAGAAAAACAGTAATGTACAATTTGCTGTTTACAATGATGCTATCGGTACTGCCAAGATGTTTGATCTTTATAAAAGCAGTATTGAAAAAGTAAACGTTTACAAAACCAAATCTAATCTGCCTTCTCATTTAAAGAAATTTGATTATCTTGCTGATAACGGTCTAATGGAGATCAAGTTTAAAAAAAATGAAGGTTACCCAGATAGTTTATCGTTGGAAATGCTTAATGAGCAGAGCAATCTTCCTAAAGACAGACCCGTGTTTATTGAAGGATATCAGTTTAATGATACCACTACCAGAGTATACGGTGAAATGATCATCAACATTGAACTTACAGATTATAACGGGCAAAAATGCATCCATATTTCCACTATAAAAAATTAATAGCTGGCATTGGCAGGATGTTAATTTAAAAGCAAGAGACTATTTCTTAAGTGAAATAGTCTCTCTTATTTTGATATCTGTTATTCTCTATTTCAACAATTTGGAAAACCAAACATAAATATCCATATCACCAGGAATATTCAGTTTTTTTCTGATATTATATTTTTTGGTTTGTACCGTCCTCACGGAGGTAAATGTGTATTCTGCAATTTCTTTTGTAGAAAAATTCAGGTATATGTAGGCGCAAAATCGTATTTCCGTTATTTTTAAATCTGAAATCACAAGGAGCTTATCTGAAAAATGGGGACAGTATTCATTGAAACGAATCAGGAACTCAGGGTTATTTTCTTTAGCGAGCCGTATAACTTCTTTAAAAATACATTCCTGCACAGGTAATTTGTGTGGTATATCTATTTTATCCAGATTTTTACTTTTATATTTTTTGTAATAGTGCAAGAACAGAGATATAAAAAGAATACCTATTACTCCGCTGACAAATAAAATGAACATAAGGCCGTGTGTCAGTTTTTTTTCATTTTTCACCTCTACCTCATCTTTTTTATCAATGATATCTTTTAAGACCTGATTTTGTCTTTCTTTTAACATCTGAATATCCAGCAGCTTATTCACATAGTATGCTGTACTGTCTTTTTCTTTCATTTCTTCATATAAACTCTTCAACTCTTTGGCTACAGACTTTTGATGGAATTCATCTTTAAAATGATGCCCCGCAATTTTTTTACAGATCCACAGGTAATGCCGGGCACTTTTAAAATCTTTAACAGCCCTATAATATTTCGCTGCATTGAACAGATTAAAGTATATTAAACTCTTGTTATCATTTTTTTTAAGATCATTGAGGGATTCCTGAATATAGCTTTTTGCAAGATCAGGTCTGCCCATATCAATATATATTGCAGCCAGGTAAGAGGTTGTCATAAAGCTCCAGCTCAAATGCGCTTTGTGTATTTTATACCTGTGATTTTTATTTTCTCTGTATATTTTTGAATATTTGTAAGCAATTTTTATTTTCTCCAGTGCTTTTTTCCTCTGGCTCATTTCATTATAAAACCTTGCGTACTGCCAATTAATAAGATAAGTGTAATATGCATTATTTTGCCTTATTGCCTCTTCGTAGATCTCATCCAGAAGGCCAAACGCTCTCACCCTTTCTCCCAAATTATAATAAAGCATAGACTTAGTCATATGCTGATATAAAACGATTTCAAAGTCTGATTCCTCATTAATAAGATCTTCTTTATCCACTTTATTAATATAATAAAATGCTTTTTTTACTTCATTATTTTTATGGTAAATGTTGGCTATTTTGAGATATCCCAATGCTACACCATCATGGTAAGAATACTTCCTGCAAATGGTGGTAATACTGTCAATTTCATGTATTTCTTTTAGACCTGCAGTACAAAACTCAATATCAAAAAGTATACTTTTTAGTTCTTCTTCTGTTTGTTGCGAATAAAAAAATGAGGAAATTAAAAAAAATAAGAAGGTCAGCTTTTGTATCATGGCGTATTCATAATCTGAAATACAATATTAATACTATCCTTCTACCATACCACTCAAACCACCTACGTATCACATACACAAAATCACACAAGCACAATTAAACACCATTTAAATTACAGAATCAGCAATTACTTTTGTTCCGAAAATTATTCTATGCTTTTACAATAAGATAGAAAATTGATCAAAATTCAAAACGATAACTCATTATAAAATCTCATCAGATACTCATTTAAAAACTCTATTTAAATTATTATGAAAAATTTATTACTCTATGTATTTTTATTGGCCACCATATTGGTAAAGGCACAAAATGACAACTGTGCAGGAGCAACATCCCTTACTGTAGGAACAAGCTTTGCTTCCGCAGCTATTACAACCAACAATACAAGCGCTACAACAGATGGTAATCTTCCTTCATGCAATTCCGATGCTGTTGAAAATGTCTGGTTCAAAGTAGTAGTTCCAGCAAGTGGAAATTTGTCATTAGAGACCAATGAGGTTGCAGGCTCTTTATTTGATGATTCTGTGCTTACCGTTTACAGTGGTACCTGCGGCTCTTTAACAGAAATAGCGTGTGACGATGATAATGGACAGAATAGCTTCTCACAGATATCATTAACAGGTCAGACCCCCGGCTCTACATTATATGTAAGTGTGTGGAAATACAGCTCATCTATTGAAAGTGGAGAATTCCAGATTTCTGCTTATGAACAGATCCCTCCTTCAAATAATAATTGTACTGATGCAATAGCTTTACCATTAGGTGCAGACTTTACCTCAGGAGCAATTACAACAAGTAATGTAGCGGCCACTACGGATGGTTCTGCTCCTACCTGTAACTCAGATTCTGCTGGGAATGTATGGTTTAAGGTAATCGTTCCGGCAAGTGGAAAGTTAACAGTAGAGACCGGAGAAGTTACAGGTTCTTTATTTGATGATTCTACAATTACCATTTATAGTGGAAACTGTGGTTCTTTAACGGAAATTGGCTGCAATGATGATAATTCACAAGATCATTTTTCAACAGTTTCATTAACAGGTCAGACTCCGGGAGCTACTTTATATATAAGCGTTTGGAAATATAGTTCTTCTACAGATAGTGGAGAATTCAAAGTATCGGCATATGACAACAGCTTATTATCTACTCATGAAGTTTTGAATAGCAAAAACACTGTTACAGTATTTCCTAATCCGTTCAGTGATACTATTAGCATTTCCGACATTTCAAAAGTAAAGTCGGTTTCGGTACTGGATGCTTCCGGAAAAACGGTTAAAGTGATTGAGAAGCCTTCATATCATATCTATTTGAATGATTTAAAATCAGGACTATACTTCATGACTTTAAAAATGACAGATGGAACTGTAAAAACAATAAAAACGATCAAAAAGTAACACCTATTTATTATTCAGAATCAGAAAATAGTTTTTAATAATTAGGAAATCGTGTACCTGCAGGTTGCGTGTTATTTCCCTGCAGGTACTTTTTTAAAATTTTAAAATTCAAAACAATTTATACTTTTTCACATTTACCGCAAAGGTTATTTCATTGATGGAATAGCCTTTGTTTTTTTAGGATATCTTCAGCCTTATTTCAACAATTTGGAAAACCATATATAGATGTCCATATCACCGGGAATATTCAGCTTTTTCCTTAGATTATACTTTTTGGTCTGCACCGTTCTCACGGAGATAAATGTGTAATCTGCGATCTCTTTGGTAGAAAAATTCAGATAGATGTAAGCACAGAACCTTATTTCCGATATTTTTAAAGGAGAAACTTTTAACAGTTCTTCTGAAAAACGGGGGCAATATTCATGGAAACGGGGCATAAACTCAGGATTATTATCTTTGGCAAGCTGTATCACTTCCTTAAAAATACTCTCCTGTACTGGTAGATGATGAGGTATATCAATTTTATCCAGGCTTTTGCTTTTATGTTTTCCATAGTAATACAGGAAAAGGAAGATAAAGAGAAGACATACCCCAATGCTTACTGATAAAATGAAAAAGAGTCCTTTTGTTTCCTTTTTTCTATTAGTATTTTCTAATTCATTCTGTCTGTCCACATGATCATTCAATGTCTGCTTTTGCCCGCTATTTGAAGACTCTATGTCCAACAGCCAATTAGAATAATAGGCAGTACTGTCTTTCTGCCCAATACTTTCATACAGGTTCTTCAGCTCCCTTGCTATCAGATTCTGATAATTTTCGCTTTTGTAATAGTTTTTAGCGATATTTTTACAGATCCATAGATAATGCTGGGCTTCCGGAATTTTATTAATGGATTTAAAATACCTGGAAGCGTAAAAACAGGTAATATATCGCATTCCTATCTCATCAATCTTTTTTTCATTCTGAATGGCTTCCTCAATATATATTTTTGCAGAATCAGTTTTATTGAGTTCAAGATATATTCCCCCAAGATAAGCTGAGGTTTTATAGCTGTTACTCAATCTATTTTTGTCTATTCTGTTTCGCTTATCTTTATTTTCTCTGTAAATTCTTGAATATTTGTAGGCTGCTTTAAAATGTTTTAATGCCTGTTCTTTTTTATTGATATCATTATATATCCCTGCATACTGCCAGTTGATCAGATAAATGAAATAAGCATTATTGGTTTCCATCACGTCATTATAGATTTCGTCCAATTGTTTCAGGGAGGTAACCCTTTCTCCTAAACTCTTGTATAGCAAGGACCTTTGAAGATGCAGATAAAATATCACTTCAAAATCGGTATCTGAAGTGATATTTTCTTTTTCCACCTTATCAGTATAATAAAAAGCCCTCTTTATATCACTGTTTCTATAGCAGATGTTCGCAATTTTAAGGTATCCTAATGCAATACAATCGTTGTAATTCTCTTTTTGACATACCTTAATAAGGCTGTCTATTTTAGCTATTTCTTTAGGACCTGCAGTAGAAAACTCAATATCAAACAGCACATTCTTTAGTTCCTCTTCTGTATGCTGTGAATAGAAAAAGGAAGAAATCAGGACAAACAAAAAAGATAATTTTTTTATCATCATTACATCATAATTAAAATCACAATATTATGCTAAAAATCACTCAAACACATCCACATTACAAATCAATACATGAAAAAACATAAATAAACTTCTTTTTATTTCAATAATCTCGAAAACCATACATAGATGTCCATATCACCGGGAATATTCAGTTTTTTTCTTATATGATACTTTTTAGTCTGTACCGTTCTCACGGAGATAAATGTGTAATCTGCAATCTCTTTGGTAGAAAAATTCAAATAGATGTAAGCACAGAACCTTATTTCCGATATTTTTAAAGGAGAAACCTTTAAAAGTTCTCCTGAAAAACGGGGACAGTATTCATTAAAACGGGTCATAAACTCAGGATTATTTTCTTTGGCAAGCTGTATCACTTCCTTAAAAATACTCTCCTGTACCGGTAATTGATGAGGTATATCAATTTTGTCCAGGTTTTTACTTTTGTGTTTTTTATAATAATACAGGAAAAGAAAAATAAAAAGAATACATGTCACAACACTTACTGATAAGATGAAAAAAAGTCCTTTTGTTTTCTTCTTTATATTGGTATTTTCCAATTCATTCTGTTTGTCTAAAGTATCATTCAGCGCTTGATTTTGTTTATGGTTTACATCTTCTACTTCTACCAGCCAGTTAGAATAGTAGCCTACACTGTCTTTTTGACCAGTACTCTCATATAAATCATAAAGTAAATCCCCCACCGCAATTTGATAGTTCTCGCTTTTAAGGTTATTTTTAGCAATATTTTTGGCAGTCCATAAATAGTGTTGGGCCTGTTCAACATTCTTAACTTCTTTAAAGTACCTTCCAGCAAACAGAGACGTGATGTATTTCAGAGTGATATCATCCACTTTTTTTTCATTCTGAATGGCTTCTTCAATATAAATTCTGGCAGAATCCAATTTGTTAAGATCAATATATGCACCTCCAAGATACGCAGAAGTCTTATAACTGTTGCCCAGCCTGTTTTTATCTATCCGGTAGCGGTTACCTTTATTTTCTCGATATATTTTTGAAAACCTGTATGCAATTTTATTATACTTCAATGAGAGTTCTTTATTTGTTTCAATGTATCTATCAGCATATTGCCGGTTGAGCAGATAGATAAAATAAGCATTGTTTGATTTCATTGTCTCATCTTTGATTTCATCCAATTGTTTAAAAGATGTAACCATCTCTCCTAATTTCCGGTATAAAAAAGATTTTTGCATATGGAGATAAAAAATGATTTCAAAGTCGGTATCAGAATTTATGAGGCTTTCTATCTTATTGATATAATAAAAAGATTTATTTATATCATTCATTTTATCATAGATCATAGAAATCTTCACATACCCAAAGGCGACACAATCATTATAAGAATTTTGTTTACATACCTTAATAAGACTATCAATTTTCTGTATTTCCTTTGGCCCGGCAGTAGAAAAGTCCATATCAAAAATAATATTCTTTATTTCTTCTTCTGTATGCTGTGAATAGAAAAAGGAAGAAATTAAAAAGAATAAAAAAGTTAGTTTTTTCATCATAATAGCTTCAAAATAGAAATACAATATTAACACTACACCATTACCAAATAATCTAAAATACATACGTATTACATACACAATGTATGAAAATCGCAAAACAACATTGTTTGTAATACAAAATTAGCAATTACTTTTGAATACCGGAATATTATATTTCATTTCATCAAAATACTCTTGTTAAATACCTAATTTTTAAAATGAGAAAAACTCTATTATCATTATTTTTGATTTCAAGCTTCTGTCTATCCAAAGCCCAACGGTGGGAACCGGCTTCACAGAAAATATCTGAAATCCGAAGAGAGGTAAAAATCCTGCATGCTTACAAAACTGATATTACTGCTTTAATTCAGTTATTAAAAAACGCAGAGGAAACAGGCGCTAATGCACAAGCAGTAACAATTCAATTACCAACGGCAGAAGGAACCGTAGAAAAGTTTGCGGTATACAGTAATCCTGTAATGGAAAAGTCATTGGCTGAAAAATATGGGTTAGGCTCTTATGTAGGTATCGGGATTGATGATCCTTCCAAATATGTAAGATTCAGTACATCCCCTACAGAAATACAGTCAATGATCATCAAAAATGGTAAATTCCAGTTTATAGAGCCTGTTACAGCTGATAAAAAGACCTATGGCGTGTTTTATAAAACGCAGAGAACAGATTCTGAAAAAGGTTTTACCTGTATGGAAGGAAAAAAAGAGCAGGACTTTAACTCTTTAAGAAGAGCAGGAAAAGGCAAACTTGCAGGAGTTAATATTACCGGAAGACCTGCTGCATCCATGTACAGAACCTATAGGCTTGCTTTATCTGTAACAGGTGAATATACAACATTTTTTGGAGGTATTGCAGGAGCTCTTGCTCAGATGAATAATACTATGACGCGTGTAAATGGTGTTTTTGAGAAAGAATTTGCTATTCATCTTAATATACAGAATCTCCCTAATATTATCTATGCCAATCCTGCGAATGATCCTTATACAAATGATTTAAATGGTCAATTACAACAAACTTTAACCGCTCAGGTTGGTAATGCCAATTATGATATCGGGCATGTATTTAATGCCGCTGGAGGAGATGGAAATGCAGGGTGTATAGGATGTATATGCACTAATCCGACGGTTGCAGAACCTAGAGGCAAAGGTTCTGCATATACTCAAAATCAGAACCCTGCAGGAGACACATTCGATATTGATTATGTAGCTCACGAAATGGGGCATCAGCTTGGAGGAAACCATACCTATTCTACGGTTACTGAGAGTTCAGGCGTTAATGTGGAACCTGGAGGAGGAACAACCATTATGGGATATGCGGGAATTACTGCCAATAATGTTCAGATGAACAGTGATGCTTATTTTCATTATTCATCCATCAATCAGATTCTTACCAACCTTGAAAGTAAAGTTGGATGCGGTGCAGCTGAAAATATTGCTAATAATGCACCTGCTATTGCCCCACTTATTTCTTATAATATTCCTAAAGGGACAGCGTATTATCTGGATGCTAATGCAGTAGATGCCAATGGAGATCAGGTAACTTATAATTGGGAACAGTATGACAGCGTAGGATCCACCAGTTCAATTTCAGGAGACAGCGGCTGGGGATTCAATCCTGAAGGTTCGCTTACCCGTTCTTTTCCTGCTGTTGCTTCCGGAAGAAGATATTTTCCGAGTCTTCCTATTGTTATGAGTGGGAAACTGACCAATAAAGACACGTGGGAAACGGTTTCATATATTTCGAGAGTTTTACACTACGCTGTATCTGTACGTGATAACAACCCGAACAGACCGCTGACTATTTCTGCTGAAAATACAGTAACCGTTGGAAATGACGGACCTTTCAAATTTAAAGGACTAACTTCTTCTTCTACCCTGTATAACAATGCTACCAATACTATTTCATGGGATGTTGCCAATACAAACCTCGCTCCATACAACACAGCCAATGTAAAAATTGAATATACAACCGATTTAAATAATGGATCAGCATGGACAGAGTTGGTGGCTTCAACTCCTAATGACGGAAGTTTTGAAATACAGATGCCTGCCGCGCTTCAGGGAAATATCAAACTTCGAATTTCAGCGGTAGGAAATATATTTTATGCGGTTTCTCCTACACTGACTGTAGGAAATGCTCCGGCTTCTTTAAATAATCCTCCAACAGGTCTTGCTGCCTTTGAAAATGATATATTAAAAAACTCAGCAACCGTTTCATGGAACCATGTACCGGGAGCAACTTATTCTGTGAACTACAGAAAAGCGGGAACAGCAAACTGGTCTAATGCTGCCAGCCAGGTAAGTTCTGTGTTATTAAATAATCTTGAAGATGAAACTTCTTATGACGTACGTGTTGCATCTGTAATCAATAATGTTTCCGGAGGGTTTTCACCTGTTTATAATTTCAAAACAAAAGGATTACGCACCGGGTATGATTACTGTCTGATGACTACAGGAGGAAACACTACAAATATGGAACTTTTCAGTGGCATATTTAAGGTAGCTCTGGCCAATGTGGATTTAACAGCTAATGACACAACGGTTCAGCACGCTTATAAAGATTATTCTGAAGATCCTGCAAAACTGATCCAGCTTACCCAGGGCGCTCAGTATAACCTGAATTATATTGTATATGCTAACCGTGATGGTGCAGATTATCCGGATTGGATGGATTGGGTACAGGTTTGGATTGATTATAACAGAAACGGAGTGTTTGAAAATTCAGAAAGAATAGGTATTAATGGAGCCATTCCTAATGCCAATGGAAGACATCAGGGCAGCTTTGCTTTTGCAGTTCCGGCTGATGCTTATAATGGTGATAAAACGTTAAGAATGAGAGTCGCCAGCGGATTTCTCAATGCTTCAGATGATGCATGTACAAGCCCTTCTGCAGATGTAGACGGAGGTGGTATTTTCTCTAGTGGTTCAGTATGGGATTTCTCTGTAAAGATCAGCGCTGCTCTTGGGGTAAAAGAATCAGTTCAATCATCATCTGGTATTGAAGTTTATCCTAATCCTGCGGATACATTTGTAGAAGTGAAAAACCTGGAAGGTAAAGCTGATTACAAAATCTACAGTGCAGACGGAAGACTTGTTCAGGGAGGAAAAATGGACGGGCAGAGAATCAACGTTGCTTCACTGATCAAAGGAATGTATGTAATCACCATAAAGGATGATAAAACAACTTATAATACAAAACTAATCAAGAAATAGTTGTTATAATTAGTGTACCGTGTACCTGCAGGCTATACGTAATGCCCGCAGGTACTTTTCCAAGTCTATTAAAAAAAATAAAACCCAGTCATTAACTCATAGTAAATCAAAAATCTTTAACAAAGTAAATAAATTAACATTTTCATTTTAAACACCTTTTTAATATTGTACCTGCAGTATAGATTGGGTTTCCTGCAGGTACTCTTTAAAGATTTATAATTAAAAAACATTTTTTAATCGTCGTTTGTATTGCGTACCTGCAAAATAAGTGGTTTTCTGCAGGTACCTTTTTTTAAATTACATTTCAAAAAAAATAATATATGATAAAAAAACTACTCTCTTTACTATGTATCGGATTTTCAATGTTATCATTTGCCCAATCCGATGAGGTTCTGTTTATAGGAAACAGTATCACATACTTTAATGACATGCCTGAAATATTTAAAAATATAGCAGCTTCAAAAGGAAAAAATGTTTCCATAACAACGCATACTCCGGGAGGAACCGGTTTTGTAAATCACGTAGACGATCCGTCACTGTATCAGAAAATAAGATCTAAAAATTACAAATATGTTATCATGCAGCCCGGAAGTGCTGAATCCCCAGGTTATTCCTTTCCTGTAACCGTTACCGCTGAACGTGGCCGCAAGATCAGGGATACTATTCGCAAATACAGTCCTTGTTCTAAAATATTCCTGTATGAAATTCCTTATGGAGTACCATCTGCCAATGAATATAACACCTATTTTACTATTCAGCAGAAAATAAAGGATTCCATTACTAAAATGTCTAATCTAATGCAGGTGGAAATGGTTCCTGCCGGTGAATCTGTAAGGAATTATTACAATACTACTCAGGATCTTGCTCTTCACGGATCATACAATGACATTCATCCGGGACCGAAAGGTAGTTATCTTATAGCGGCTTCCATGTATTCAGCAATTTTCCAGGATCATGTCTTTCCATCCACTTTTTATAACGGATTACCGCAGAATACTGCCGAAAATTTTCAGAATATTGCGGATCAGGTTTTTTTCAATAATCCTGCACAATGGAACAGCAATGCATTCCATCTTCATGCAGATTTTACAGCAGCAATCAATGGAACAGCGGTAACCTTCACCAATCATTCTTCCAATCAGACTTCAGTATTATGGAGTTTTGGAGACGGCATTACAGATTCTTCCCAGAATCCTGTTCATCAGTATACTTCTCCGGGAAATTATACGGTTACCCTTACCGTTAATAAAAATTCCTGCTCAGAAACCTTTACTAAAATAATCAATATTGGTTCGCTAGGAACGATAGATTCTAACGTAAAGCCTGAACTTACATTTTATCCCAATCCTGTTACAGATTTTTGTTATATCAGCAGCAAAGAAAAAATGAAAGACCTGATTATTTATGATATGGCGCAAAGAAAAATCGCCGATTGGAAAAACCTTCACATATATGATACAAAAATAGATTTTTCAAAATATAGTAAAGGAGCTTACATGATTAATATTCTTTATGAAAATGATCGCAGGGAAAGCCTTAAGATTATAGTTAAATAATTAAATAACTGAAAAAAAGAGAACTCAGATGAGTTCTCTTTTTTCTATACAGTCAACAATCAATTGAATATAAAAGCATTGATATTACAAAAAAATTATCCTGCAACAACTTCTTCTGCATACACAACACCCTCATAACAAGCGTTGTAAATAGCTTTCAATTCTTCCAAAACAGGAACTCTCGGATTGAAACCTGTACAAGGGTCTGCCAAAGCATTGGCTGCAATATAGTCAAGGTTTTTATCCCAATCCTCTCTTGAAATTCCGAAATCTTTGATCGCTGACTGGTTGTTGACTTCGGAACGTAATGTTTCAATAGCCTGAGCCAATTCTTCGGTAGTTTCTTTCCCGATTACTCTTGCCAGATCAGGATAACGTTCTGTAGCCAGCGCATTGTAACGGATCACATTCGGAAGAAAAATAGCGTTTGAAGCTCCATGAGGAATTCCATATAAGGCTCCTACCTGATGAGATAAAGAGTGTACAATTCCCAACCATGCATTGTTGAAGGCTAAACCAGCCATAAATGATGCATCATGCATATTCTGACGGGCCTGAATATTCCCCGGATTTTCTACGGCTTCTTTTAAATTATCAAAAACAATCTCTAAACCACCTTTAGACAAGGCATCAGCAATATTATTATCAATATTTGAAACATAAGCTTCCACACAGTGTGTTAAAGCATCAAGTCCTGTATTGGACGTCACATGAGCAGGCATTGAAGCACAGATTTCTCCATCAATAATCGCGATATCCGGTGTCAATTCGTAAGAAACAACAGGATATTTTACTCCCTTTTCTCTGTCGGTAATTACCGCAAGACCCGTAGTTTCAGTTCCAGTTCCACTTGTAGAAGGAATAGCGATAAATTTAGCTTTATTTCTCAGAACCGGTACTGTAAAAGGTTTAATCAAAGCATCAAATTCCACCTCAGGATATTCATAAAATACCCACATGATTTTTGCAGCATCAATTGCTGAACATCCTCCTAAACCGATAATCCAGTCAGGCTGAAATGTATTCATTACCTCTGCACCTTTCAGACATGTTGCTGATGAAGGATCTTCTTCTACCCCTTCAAAAATCTGTGTTTCGATTCCTGCTTCATTAAGGTATGCTACCGCTTTGTCAAGAGTTCCGCTTTTTCTCATGGAACTTCCACCTGTTACAATAACTGCTTTTTTTCCCTGAATATTTTTTAATTCGTCAAGACTTCCCGCACCATGGAAGACTTCGCCTGCAATAAATAATTTGCTCATTTTTCTTATCTGATTTTAATGAGACAAAATTAGACAAGCCTTCGCAAGCCCTGTTATACAAACGGGACTATGCGTTATACATTTGCGCCAATTCCTGCTGAAGTTCTGTGGGAGTTTCTTTGAGTTTTGCTTTTACAAATTTATTGAGGGCAGAAGGAGAATTAAAACCAAGATCGAAAGCAATTTCTTTATGGGAAAGATCAGAAAACATCAGCTGTCGTTTAATTTCCGTTAAAATACGGTTGTGTATTGCCTGAATGGCGGTCTCTCCGCAATGTTTTTTAGTAATGGAGTTTAATTTTTTAGTCGTAATAGCCAATTCTTCTGCATAATACTGAACGGTTCTGTATTGTTTGTAATGCTCATTCAACAGCTTTTTAAACTTTACATAGACAGGCTGGTCCGCTGTTTTTTCATGCAAAACCGGATGTAAACCGTGAATGGACTCAATAAGCCCAAGAAGAATAATTTTGATATAAAACCTGGCCTGCTCCTTCTTTATAAGGGTTGGCTGTTCATAAATTTCTTTAATGATTGAAATGCTGCGTAAGCTTTGTTCAAAATCCTCACGGGAAAGTATCGTGCAGTTGAGCTGTGTAGAAAGATTGACATTATAAGTGCTCAGTTCATTCTTCAGAATATCGGAACAAAACAGGATTTCCTCAAACAGAATAATTTTCCCGATCAGATCTTCACTTGACTCCGCAACACAATGTACCTGCTCCGGAAATATCACAGAGATTTTTCCTGCTTTTATCCAGTGAACCTTATCTTCAATATAAATCTGAAGTTTTCCCTGTTCTACAATGAAAATGCAAAAGTGATCCTTTTTGTGGGGTTTTGCATAGTGATCCAAATGATCTTTATTCAAATCAAAAACCCGGAAAGACAGATTTTTATCTTCCTGCTTCTGAATATTTTTTTTGATCTCCAGTTTCTTCATAATTCCTTTTACCAAGGCAAATTTATGATTAAAAAAGGGATATAAACCATCATCTGCAATGATATACTCTCTAAATAAACCGGTGTCTTAATTTTTAAATACCACAAGACCTTACACAAACAGTTTTTTCCATTTTGAAACGGTATTCCGGCTCAGCTTAATTCTCAAGTGAAATTTATTTTTTGGTTGGGGACTTCTTTACTGTAAAATAAAAAGCCTCTATTTTTAAAGGCTTTTTATGATTATAAATTTAGGGTTTATACTTTTAATTATTAATCCAATTGATCTGCCAATGGGAAATCTACAGGTATTTTCGTTACGGCAAATGCATAGTTTGTGAAAGTTCTTAAAATGACCAAACCTATCAATTCCATCACTGCGGAATTGTCAAATCCTGCGGCTAAAAAATTTTCTATCTTATCCTGAGTTGCTTCTCCTTTTTGTTCAGAAACTGATTTCGCCAGTTCAAGAATCGCATTTAATCTCGGATCATCAACAGACCCTTTTCTGAAGCTCAGAATATCTTCTTTTGAAATTCCTTTCATTGCTGCAATCATGGTATGGGCGGCCAGACAGTAATCACAATGGTTGGCTTCAGACACTACCAGGTTGATAGCCTCTTTCTCTTTTGCTGTGAATATTCCTTTGTTCAGCTCTTCTTCCAATCCTAACAATCCTTTCAATGCATGTGATGAATAGCCGATGGTTGCATAAAGATTAGGGACTTTACCCATTGTTTTTTTTATCTGATCAAAAATTAGCTGTGAATCCTGACCTACTTCTTCTCTCGATGGAACGTTAATAATGTTCATAGTATGATGATTTAATGTTATGGATAGGTTGTTATACACCCTCCTTTTAATTATTTTACTACTGCAAAGTTATTCCGTGAGAGACCGTCAAAACATGCACAGAAAGGGATATTACATGGACAAATTGATCATTGTGCTTTCTTTCCGGATAGATTCAGACTATACAATCCCGGACCGGTAAAAAACAAGAGCATAGAACTGCTAAAAAATAAAAGTGCAATTTCACCTCTGTAAGTCGTCACATCACAATGCTGAACTAATATAAAAGCAATCAAAGTGTTTAATGCTATGACAGAAGAAGCTATTTTAGTTTTGAAACCAAACAACAGCAATACTGCACAGAAAACATCAGAAAAGGTTGCAAACAGAAGTCCCGGCAGTTTTCCGATGTGCAGAGGATCAGCAATTTTCGTAAGCATTTCAGAAAAGTGAAACAGTTTTTCGTGTCCGTGATTACTATAAAGAATAAGGCTTATCATAACTCTGAAGAATAATAACCCTCGGTCTCGGTTAAAAAAATTCATAATTTTTTCCATAATTCATTCAGTAAAAACAGAAACTCCCGTACGGTTATTGAAAGTTTCTGTTTATCATTAAGTTTTAATAATCTGCCTGTCCAATTTCAAGCTTATTTATTTTCCCTTCTTTGTTAAAATGAAATTTAAAATACGCTTTAAAATCACCATACTCATCACTATGAAAAGCTCCATAAACGGAATTCCCATTGTCTTCTACTTTATCTATGCTCACAAAATTCTCAATAGTAATGGCATGGGTAGAGAATTCCTTAAGATTTCGGGGGCTTCCGTCATCCAACAGGATAGCATCTTTGGCGAAAAGAGAAATCCATTTTTCTATATCACTCGCCTGAAAGGCTTCAACAGCCTGTTTTACTGTAGTATTCTTTATTTTTGAAGTATCCATATTCTTTATTTTTTTATGTTGATGCCCTTGCTGCCCACACGCATTCAGACTGCAGATCATCACCAGTACAATACTGAATAATTTCGTAGTTTTCATTCTTCTGTTTTATTGATTAGCTCCTCCATTCACCAGTAAATGCTGCCCATTCACAAATGAAGAAAGATCACTTGCAAAAAATTCTGCAATATTGGCGACATCTTCCACTTCTGCCAGCCTTCCCATCGGGCAGCTTTCAATCAATGATTTTCTCAGCTCAGGATAACTTCCCTCTTCTGCAAAAATTCCTGAATGGTCTACAGCAAAAGGAATGATGGTATTCACCGTTACTCCACGGTGTCCTATCTCTTTTGAAAGTACATCCACAAGATATCTGGGTGTTGTTTTACTTCCACCATATACCGCCATTCCCTGAACGGGAAAAGCTGTAGTGGATGATGCCACGTAGATAACCCGTCCGTTGTCCTCTACATTCAGAGCAGCTTGCTGCATGGTAAAATAAGCGCCTTTGGTGTTAATTGAAAACAATCTGTCAAACTGCTCTTCTGTAAACGCTGTAACAGGAGTTTCCACCATTTCAATACCGGCATTGGCAACCACGATGTCTATTTTCCCGAATGCTTTTCTGGCTTCATCAAAAAGATATTTAATCTCAGCCACTTTGCTTACGTCTGCCTTTACAGAAATCACATTGCTTCCCATTGCTTTGATCGTGCTTTCCACCTCATCAGCAGAAGCTTTATCCCGTGAATAGTTTAATACGATATCAGCGCCCAAAGCAGCATAACGTTCTGCAATAGCTTTTCCCAAACCTCTTCCTGAGCCTGTAATAATGGCTACTTTATTTTGTAATGAATTCATTGTTTTTGATTTTTTTAATTTGAATAATGATTGTGTTTAAAATAAATTTTATTGAGCGGATGATCCCGTCACCTGTTTTTCATGGATTATTTCAACGGTTTTGTTATTCAGCCAGGCAAAGATAAATCCTGCTGTGATGGGGATCAGTAATTTTAATATCGGGAGTGGTTCCAATGGCGGGTGTACTCCAAACAAAATAATTAATCCTAAAAACCATGCAGGTATATTATTAAGTTTTTGGGTTCCTGCGAAATATGCTAATGATCCTATGTAAAAGAATACAGACACCGGAAATCCAAATCCCCCGATAAATTGTTCCAAAAATCCGGCTGTCAACTGAATCAGTACCGCCATTCCCATTCCCAGAATAATCTGTAAGAAGGCCCAAAGAGAGCTTTGCCACTTTTTACCGAAAATGTAGAAACTCACCCAGGCTATGAACATCACCCACGTTGGCCACTGCTGTGAAAAAGAAACGGTAACGGCAATGGCCCCGAAAAAGCCGAATGCTGCTGCAATTGGTAAAGTTTTCATATGATATAAATGATTATTATGCCATAGCACCATTTACCCCAATGGTTTGTCCACTGATCCATTTCGCATCCTCTCCGGCAAGGAAAACCACAATTTTAGCAATATCAGAAGGCTCTCCCAAGCGGTTAAACGCATTTAAAGAAGCCAGCCTGTCTATCACTTCCTGTGATTTACCGGTTGTAAAAAGTTCTGTATTGGTAGGTCCCGGAAGAATTGCATTTACATTGATTCCTCTGCTGCCAACTTCTTTTGCAAATACACGGGTCAATTGTTCTACAGCCGCTTTGGTTGCGACATAAGTACCATAAGAAGGCATCATCAGTCTTGTCGTGGTAGAAGAAAAATTAATGATGCTTCCATTGTCGGCAAGCCTGGTAGCAGCTTCTCTTAAGGTGTTGAATGTTCCTTTTACATTAATGTCGAACTGGCGTGCAAAATCCTCATCCGTAGTATCTTTGATCAGTTTGGTAATCATGATACCGGCATTATTGACAAGAACATCAATTTTCCCATAATTGCTGACAGCCTGATCAAACATTTGTTTTACAGCTTCAGGACTGCTTACATCTGCCTGTATGGCAATAGCCTCACCTCCATTCGCTTGTATTAAAGTTACGACATGTTCTGCAGCCTCTTTTCCGCCTGCATAGTTGACGATAATTTTTGCTCCCGCTGAAGCAAGCTGTTGAGCGATTTCAGCTCCGATCCCTCTTGACGCTCCGGTCACCAGGATCACTTTGTTGTTTAATGTACTCATATTACTTTGTTTTTATCAATGTTAATTTGATAGGACAAAGTTGGTACATTACACCTCCAAAGGACGTACAAGGATTATAGCAGATGTTGCAAATATCTAAGATCGGTTTCCAAAATACTGCTTTCTGTATTCTGCAGGGCTTATTGAAGTATGTTTTTTGAAATAATTGCTGAAATGAGGAGTTTCAAGAAAGCCTAAACGGGCGGCAATCTCTTTAATCGTGAGTTTTTCATCCTGCAGCATTACTTTAGCTTCAGTTGTTGCTTTATCAGCAATCCATGAGCTGATTGTTTTTCCTGTTTTACTGCTGATAACACTTGACAGGTAATTGACATGCAGAGCCTGCAGATCAGCATAATCCTGAACTCTTAACTGAACATTTGTCTTTCCGTTGATCAGATCTCTGAAATGTTGTTCTACATTCAGTTTGAAAGTTTTAACGATCTGTGAACTGCGATTCCCTTCATAAATAGGATCATAATCCTGAAAAAAATATTCTTTGATCTTTAACAGCAATGCAATCACAAGAGCTCCGATAATCTTATTTTTATATAAAGAATGTCCTTTATATTCTTTGTGTATCAATGTATATAACTCTTCTATCTGGCCGAATTGCTCTTGTGTCAAAACACGTGGAGCAATAACTTCTGATAAAAGAAAAGAGAAATCCCGATAGACATCATCATGTACATATTCTTTCAAAAATCCTTCTCCAAAAGTGATAAGGCAGGTATGTTTCAGCTTTTCCCATTCAAAAATCCTGTAATTTCCGGGGTTGGTAAAGTATACGGTATCTGAGGTTACTTCAAACCGCTGGTCATCTATTGTATAATGTCCGAATGCACTTTTTATAAACAAAAAGCTGAAATAATTCGGGCGGAAGGGTTCTGACCGAAAGGGTAAATCTTTGAATGTCTCTTCTAAATAATGAATGGTAAAGCCGGATTCCTCTTCCAGATAATCAACCGGAAGATCCAGCTGCTGATAGAGATCGCGGAGTGTCCGGACATTCAGTTTATCGTTGGCCATTGCATTAATTTTTAGGTAAATTTAAAAATTTAATGGATGCTTTCTACATGAAATATCCTTTGTTATTAAAAATGTCTTAAAAATAAAAAGGAAAAATACAATCTTGTTTCAACTGTATTTCTCCTTTACTAATGATTGTAAGCTTTTAAGCTGTTTTATGGATTAATTAAAATCCATACGCTTTCATCCATTTTTGTTTAATCTCTTCAGTGGCCTGATTATATTCATTGTCAACACCTTTTGAAAGAGGATCAAGCGGAGTACGAAGTGGTCTTTTCCCTTTTTCTGTATTCACCAGCAAAAGAGCTCCATCCGCAATAACCTGTGGATCAGGAGCTGATTCTGTAAAGAGTTTTCCAAATACTCCCTGAATTTTCTGGCTTATCTCTACAACAGCAGAACCATAGGATTCCTGGATACCTTCACGATCTCCATTCACATGTGCCTTGTGTATAATTTCCGTCATGAATCCGCCCGGCTCCAGCAATACAGATTCTATTCCCTGCCCTGCAAGCTCTTCATAAGAACCTTCTACCAGGCCTTCCAATGCAAATTTAGTAGCATTATAGGCAGACTGTAAAGGCAGTGAAATTCTTCCTACCTGACTGGATACCGTGATAATGAGGCCTTCTTTTGCAGCTCTCATGATCGGAAGTACTTCGTTATTCACCCTTAATGTTCCCCAAACATTTACATCAAATAATTTCTTGATCTGTGATATCGAATAGGACTCAAGAACTCCTGCTCCATATATTCCGGCGTTATTAATCAGAACATCAATCTTTCCATATTTGGCATATACCCAAGCAACTGCTTCTTTTACAGAGTCTTCATCTGTGATATCCATATCTACAACTTCTGTATTTTCTAATGCATTCAAAGTTTTTGCATGGTCGGCATTAGTTCCTTTTGTATTTCGCATTGCAGCAATTACATGATGCCCCTCTTTATTAAATGTTTTTACCATTAATGCACCGAAACCGGTACTTGAACCTGTAATTAAGATTACTTTTTTCATTCTTTTTTGTTCGTCTCTTTTAATTATTGACTCTTTTTTTAACTCAAAAGAATACCGGCCGGAATTCCTTTCATCATCATTCAATTTCAACAGGAAAGCTTATTCTGCTTTATGAGGAAATACCTGAAAAATGATGTTGCAATTTAGCACAGATTTACTTTCCTTTGTATAGTACTTTCCCAAAGGAAAGCGAAATAATTTTTAAAATATGTCTGTAAAAAAAATAAAGTCAAGCTGCCTGGAAACGATAAAGCCTGTACGGGATGCTTTAGACGTTCTGAATGGCAAATGGAAACTGGCTATCATTGTTTCCGTATCTGTAGGAAATGACCGTTTCACAGATATACAGGATAGTATACCGGGAATCACTCCGAAAGTTCTGGCTAAAGAATTAAAGGAACTGGAACAGCATCAATTAATCAAAAGAACTATTATTGATGACTATCCCGTTAAAATTATTTATCAGCCTCAACCCTATTCTTCCACATTAAATCCTATCATATTTGCTCTTAAGGACTGGGGAACGAATCATAAAAGAAAGCTTTTTGAAGAAGGATTTATAATGGATGATGTGGGAGAAATCCCTCAATGTCTCCCTGAAGAAAAATAAACTGATTTACAATACCTTACAATGTAATTATTAAAGAAGTAAGAAAAATTTTGTTTTTATGACCAATCGGTCATATATTTGTACCGTTATTTTACTCATCATGGCAAAAGGGGAAGAAACCAGACAGTTCATTATAGAAAAAGCAGCACCTATTTTTAATACAAAAGGGATTGCAGCTACTTCTATGAGTGATATTATGGAGGCAACCAAGTTGTCTAAAGGCAGTATGTATGTTCATTTTGAAAACAAGGACGTTCTTGCCTGTGCTGCCGTTGAGCATAATATGAAACTATTAAGTGACAGACTTCAAAGAGTTTTGAGTGGACGTAAAACTGCTGAAGAGCAATTATTAGCTTATATTGATTTTTTTAGTGATCCCAATCATCCGCCGGTTGTCGGAGGCTGTCCTCTATTAAATTTTGGAATGGAAGCTGATGACACCAATCCTATAGTCAAAGAAAAGGTAAACCGTGCGATTAAACAAGGGCAGGAATTACTTACCGGCATTATTGAGAAGGGAATTGCCAATAAAGAATTCAGAGCAGACTGGAGCCCTTCTGATTTTGCAACCGTTCTTTTTGCTATGCTTGAAGGAGGTCACTTAATGTCGAGAATGTCTGGTAACAATGACAGAATGGAGGTTATCGGAGACAGCCTGAAAAAAATGATAGGGGAAAACAAAGTGTAATTTTTTTTGTCAAAAATATGACCGATCGGTCATTTAAATTTAATATAAAACTTTATAAAAAGTATAATCATAACAATTAATTAAAAAACAAAACAATGTCAAAAACAGTTTTAATTACAGGTGCATCAAAAGGTTTCGGAAAAGCATGGGCAGAAGCATTTTTAGCAAAAGGATATAACGTGGCAGCAACAGCCAGAAACGTTGAAACACTTAATGATTTAAAAGAAAAGTATGGAGATTCTGTATTGCCTTTAACTTTAGATGTAGACAAGCGTGAAGAATCTTTGGCTATAGCTCAGAAAGTACAGCAGCATTTTGGTAGCATTGATATTCTGATCAATAATGCAGGGTATGCACTAACGGGTGCTATTGAAGAAACAAATGAGCAGGAAGCCAGAGCACAGTTTGAAACGAATTTCTTTGGAACTCTATGGCTTACACAGGCAGTACTTCCTATCATGAGAGATCAGAAAAGCGGCCATATTATTCAGGTTTCTTCTATTCTGGGATTGGCAACTTTACCAACGATGGGGCTTTACAATGCTTCTAAATTTGCACTGGAAGGGTTAAGTGAAACGTTAGCTACAGAAGTGAAGGAATTCGGAATTCATGTTACTTTGGTAGAGCCTAATGGATATGCTTCCAATATCTGGCATACAGGAATTAATACTCAAAGCAATCCTGTTTATGATGGTCTTAAAAAAGCTTTTTCTGAAGCTGAAACCTCTTTCGGAAGTGTAGAAGCTACCGCACCGGCTCTTATTAAATTAGCAGAAACTGAAAATCCTCCGTTGCGTTTATTGCTTGGAAAAGTAGCTCTTCCTTTTGTAAAACAGAATTATGAACAGCGACTAAAAGTCTGGGAAGAATGGAATGAGGTATCCGTGGAAGCTCACGGATAATTATCAAAAGAATACAATCATAAAATAAGCTCCTTCTTTATAAGAACGGAGCTTATTTTTTATCCTTTTTTGAATTGAAAACCCCAATAAATTACTCAGATTTCCTGTTTCAAATCTCATTTTCCTGTTCACCACCCGTAATGTCTATTTCGCTGCAAAATATGACTGTTTGAACATATTACCCGTTTAGCAGCCGCTTTTCAGGGCCTAATTTTGTCTCATCAAAAAAGAAAAACAGATTTAAAATTTAAAACAATAAAGCAATGAAAACAACAATTTCAACCATCCTGTTAGCAGCTACTTTTATGCTAAGTACTCCTGCAGTCTTTAAAGCACAAACTAATAACATCCCTACGGCTTCGTCAAAATCTGACACCAGTATCCGCCCTTTTCACATCAATATTCCACAATCTCAGCTGGATGAACTCAAAAGAAGAATTTCGGAGACCCGTTTTCCTGATAAAGAAACAGTAAAAGATGCTTCTCAGGGAATTCAGCTCGCTCAGTTACAAGAACTGATTACCTATTGGGGGAATGGTTATGACTGGCGAAAAGTGGAAAATAAATTGAATGCTCTTCCGCAATTTGTAACAAAGATTGATGGTCTTGATATTCAGTTTATTCATGTTCGTTCAAAAGAGTCTAATGCAATGCCTGTGATCCTTACTCATGGCTGGCCGGGTTCTCCTTTAGAATTTATTGATGCCATAGGTCCTCTGACCGATCCGGTAAAATATGGAGGAAAAGCAAGTGATGCTTTTGATGTGATTATTCCAGCAATTCCGGGATATGGTTTTTCAGAAATTCCTACTGAGTTGGGCTGGAATCCAGACCGTGTTGCCCGCGCATGGGATGTACTGATGAAGAGGCTTGGTTACAAAAAATATGTTTCTGAAGGTGGTGACCATGGCTCTGTAGTTTCTGATGCTTTGGCAAAACAAGCTCCTTCCGGTCTTTTGGGTATTCACCTGACCATGCCGGCCACTATTCCCGCTGAGCTTGTAAAACCCATTAATGCGGGTGATCCTGCTCCTGCCGGACTTTCCGCTTCAGAAGCACAAGCATATAATGCAATGAGTACTTTCTTTGGGAAAAATGCAGCCTATGGAGTAATGATGGTAACACGTCCACAAACGACAGGATATTTACTTTCCGATTCTCCAGGTGCTTTAGCAGCATTCCTTTATGAGAAGATCGCCGAATGGAGTGAAAGTGACCTGCATCCAGAAAATGTAATCGGCCGTGATGCAATATTAGATGACATTACGCTTTACTGGCTGACTAACACAGGAGCATCTTCTTCGCGTTTCTATTGGGAAAACAATAAAAATAACTTCAGCGCTGATGCACAGAAAACAAAAGACATTAAAGTTCCTGTAGCTATTTCGGTATTTCCTCACGAGATTTATCAGGCTCCGGAAAGCTGGTCAAAACGTGCCTATCCTACATTATATTATTATCATAAAGCGCCAAAAGGAGGACATTTTGCAGCCTGGGAACAACCACAGGTCTTTACGGAAGAACTTAGAGCAGCTTTCAAAGATTTAAGAAAAAAACTTTAATAACGGATCAAATCAACAATATTGTTCAATCTAAATAATAAAAATATGGAATTAAATATCATTCAGGAAGTAGAAAATACAACAGTAGTTAGCATCAGTAAAGTGTTGTATTCCGGTAACGTTGTAGTAACCGGAGGACGTAACGGAGAAGCGAAAAGCAGTGACGGAAAACTGGACATTGAGCTGACGTCTCCCGGTGCGAAAGGAAACGGAACGAATCCGGAACAGTTATTAGCAGCAGGATGGTCGGCGTGTTTTATCGGAGCTATGCATCTGGGTGCTGTTAAAATGGGAGTTATTCTTCCTTCAGACCTGTCTGTCAATACCTCAATAGATCTGGCGACTAATGATGACGGATTTTTTCTACAAGCTCATTTACAAATTGTTTTACCGGGTCTTCCCGTAGATGAAGCCAGAAAAGTTGTGGAAATAGCACATGCGACATGTCCTTATTCAAAAGCAACCCGTGGAAATATCAATGTGAAGATAGATGTAGTGGTGTAATTATCAGAATGTTCTATACCATTTTGAAACTCTTCCTTGCTTTTCGGTAAGGAAGGTTTTTGTTTTAATAAAAAAGGAAAAAATTCAAACTACAAATGAATACCTAGAAAGACAAATGATAATCATTAGTACGTCTCTAAAGGTCTGATAATTAAGAAAAAAAACAAAATAAATCTTGTAAACATTCTAAACATATTCAGTAAAAAGAAATCTCAGATATTATAGATAAAATACTACTTAATGTTACCATATAAAACCCCAAAAGAGCATATCTATAATCAGATATACTCTAAAACTTAGAAAAAAACAAAATTATAAACATTATTGCTTTAATGGAAAATGTGTTCTTTACATTAAAAAAAGACGTTTCCATTTGGTCACTGTGTTTCTGCTCAGCTTGAAATGGCTGGCCAATTGGGTATTATTCAATCTGTGTTTTTTCTGATAATCAAGGATTTCAAAAATAGCCTGTTTATCATAGGATTTGAATTTCCGACTTTCGGATAATCCATCAAAAAAAATGATCGTATTTATTTTCAGCACATCAGATACAGACAGAGTATCCTTAGATAAAAAGCCTTTAACAAATTTTTTTTTATCGGGGCATTTGGCTTCTATAAAATCGTGATAAATCTGTTTATAATTGGGCCCGATATTTATGATCTGTATTTGCTTATCCATTTATTGAGCGTTGATTTTGGAATTCTGTATTGAGTCATGATTTCTAAAGTTGTCATCTGCTTATTCTCCAGAAGTTCCAGCATAAAATCTATAATTTCTTTCGTGTATAAACTTTTCCTGAATTGAGGCAACTGAGACTGTTTTTCTTTTTTATTGGGACTTGAAACCGGAGCATATAAAATCAAATGATTGGAGTATAGCCGGAAAAAATCATATTCAAGCAGTTTGCACCATTTTAAAAGTACATCTGTACCTACAGACTTTTGAGAATACATCTCTATAATTTCCTTTTCTGTTTTCTGTAGAAACTTACAGATTCTGCCCATCTCTACCTCTTTTTCCTTTACTCTTTTATAAAGCAGATCTCCGATATGAATATCTTTTAAGTTTTCCATCCTATATTAATTTATTTACTGTTCAAAACACCATTATCTTCTATCGGAAATAAACTCATGATGTTTTATGGTCATGTTTTTCTTGATATCTTTGAAAAGTAAATTCACCTGATTATCATTGCAAAAGGTAATATCAATATCCATTCTTAAAACCTTTTCTGAAGAACCTGAGAACATAATAACCAGATATTTTTTTAAAATACCCTCCTTAATTTCAATATTTAAGATTTTTCTGTGCGGCATTTCAAAACTAGGTTTTTTACATCCTGAAAGCCACTGATAACTTTTTATGGAAAGGATCTCTCCTGAGTTTTCATATTCAAAGATAAATCTGTTTTTTAGCTTCCCGTATAGCAATACCAAAAGAGTAATAAAAACAAACAACATTGAAATTAAATGATAATCAAAGAATCTAAGCGCAATAATGGTTCCTAAAAGCAACCCAATTACCACCAGCTGAAAAATCATATGATTAATTACTTTTTTCTTATTGTTTATTTTCATTGAACTCTCAAATTATAAAGATTGTTATGTTAATATATTGCTTTTATAAAAAGTAATCTGAATTCAAATGGCGGAATATTTCTATTCCGCTCATTTAAAATGTAATTAAAAATCTAATTCTTGTAAAAACTATATCCTGTAGACTGTACTCCCCAGTTTTGTAAAAACGTAGGATCTGTGATATTACTTCTTGAAGATAGGTTTTCAATTCCGTATAACAGTTCAACTTTATATTCTGTATCAGCTTCCAAAGGAACACTGGTCCCATCACCTACACTATAAAACGCAGACATGGAATATCGAAAATTCAAATTTGAACTGGCAGAAACAGCATGTGGGTTTCCGGAACTATCCTGGGCTGAGGATTCATATAGATACGGAGAAATCTGCACAGTTTGCATGGATATAGTCACAACATTTATTGGTGTCCAAGTAGCCCCAATTTTCTTATACAATCGGGCATATGTTCTATTATGGAAAAAAAGAGGTACTTTGATTTGTCCTGTACCATCAATTATACTTGTTGCTGACCAACTTACTCCTCCATATGCCATCTCAAACCAAGTGTTCCATGAGGCTGTTCCTCTTAGGGTAGATCCGGCTGGAAATTTAAATATTACTTCGGAGTTAGGTATCACCCAGCAATTTGCTGGTTGTATTGTAGTCCCTCCACCATCTTGTGCATTAGTTTGTACTGTATTCAAAATAGAAGTTAACGGAACACTCACACTTGTATTTTGCCTCACGTTACTATCTATATTATATAAAACAAAATCATTAGGATTTCCCGGCTTAAATATTCCAATATTTCCGTCTGCATCAGCAACTACAGGAGTTCCTTCCGGAATGACAGGTAATGTCCGGGTACGCAAGTCTCCATTGATATCTAATGTTTTTGTAGGGGAAGTTGTATTGATTCCTACATTTCCGGTTTGTCCGGACACGGTAATAGATAGTCCAAGCATTACCGCTGCTAAGGATGTAATTTTTCTATTTTTCATAACCTTTGGTTTATTTTTTTTTTTTGACATTCATTTGCTTAATTGACCACCTGATTTTTAACAGAGGAGCTCTTAGTCTCCCCTGTATAAACTACCCTGAATTTTACTTAAAATACGTGGGAACATATTTAACATTCATTGTTAAATCAGGTAATAAATTGTTGGGACAAAGATCAGATAAGTCATACGGATGATAAAATAATTATTGTAAAAATAGATAGCCGTTACTGTAATTATAAATTTAATAGTGTGTAGTTTAAAAATGACATTGTATGCTTTTGCTGGCCGTTAATTTTTTCTAACTTTATAATAATAATTCACTATATCTAGTAAAAAAAAACACATAATCTCCAATCCACAATGATGTCTTATAAAGTCCCCCTTTTTATTCTGTTATTCTGCATACAACTCTGTTATAGCCAGCAAATAGCCTCTGTTTGGTATGATACAGACAATGGGCTTCCGCAGAATAGTGTAAAGGATATTACCAAAGATAAATATGGATTTATCTGGCTGAGTACAGAAAACGGATTGGTACGTTATGACGGATATAATTTTGTAACCTTTAATCATCTTAATCTTAAAAATAACAGGTTCACCTTCTTTTTTGGAAATGTAGAAAAAGACTCTATTTATAATTTAACGGCTTACAGTGAAAACACCATTTTACTCTCCAAAAGAAATATAAGTGTACTGCAAAAACAGACTAGCTGCATCCGAAAAATGTTGAGTGAAAGCAGGTCATATTCTGTCTTTGTAAAAAACAAACTGTTGGCAGAAGCTGAACATAGAAAATATTTTATTTATTTTGATAAAAACAGCTACTATCACCTTGCTAATGATGGTACTATTCAGTATAAGCACCAAAACATAGCTCCCGTAAAAGGTCTGGATGAGAACTATATATTAGATACATTCTGTTTTGGACAAAACATTTTTATCACTTCCAAGACATTAAAGAAGATCATTAAAATTTCCTTCGGAAAAGTGACTTATTTGAATGCTCCTGATGTTTTTTTTCAAAAGAATTCCAAAATATACTGGAGCCAGATCAACAATCAATCTTTTATCATTCATGATCATGTATTGTATAAAATTCTGTATGACCACAATGCCATCAAAGTAAAAAAAATTGCAGCTTACGATCTGAGTAAAAACTCTTTATCCTCCATTTATCATGATGAAATCAATAATAAACTCTACCTGGGAACTTTGTCTGACGGCTTGAATATCATTAAATTCAATAATTTTCGTGTAGTTAATAAGTCAGATAAATCTTATGATAATATTTTTTATGCCCCACTGCCTTTCGGAAAAGACAAAGTAATTACCTCATCGGGAGATATTTATAATGAAACCGGATTGCTGAAACAATGTCATTTCAATACTACCAGCAATTATTTTTTGTTGTATGATAATAAGAAAAATATCATTGTACAAAAGGACAAATCACTGCTGCGTTATCTCAGTGACACCGATTATTCGAAAAATGAACAGCAGGATTTCGGGAAAACAGTATCTTATGTATGGAAGCTCAAAGATTATTATGCGGCAGTATTTCATCAGCCTTCGTTAAGATCTCAACTTGTTTTTTTTAAGGATGCCGGTTTCAAGAACCCTTTCTTACAATTCTCCATCTTGAATATTGTAACTTCCGTGCAGGAATATGGTCAGAATAACTGGCTGGTAGGGACCAGAGATGCCTTATACTCTATAGAAGCACCCTCTTTTACTCTTAAAAAAATATCTTCAAAACCTTTGAATGTAAGGGAAATTGTAAAAACCGATGATGGTAATTTTTGGATTATGACTCAGGGAAATGGTTTTTTTCTTTACAAAAACAAAGAATTAATAAAAATGCCTGACGACAAGGATGGTTACCTTTTATTTTCACATACGCTTCTGGAAGATAAAAAAGGATTTTTATGGATCAGTACCAATAACGGGCTATTTCAGGTATTGAAAAACAACCTTCTTAACTACTCCAAAGATAGAAAATCCTCGATATACTATTACAGATACAGCAAGGAAGACGGGTTCAATACAAATGAATTCAACGGTGGGTGTTCTCCCAGCGCTGCAGTGCTGCAGAATGGAAGCTTTGTGCTGCCCTCGATAAAAGGACTGGTATTTTTTGATCCTAAAAAGATCAGAAGCTATTATCCGAAGAACTTCTTTATGGAACGTGTCGTATTTTATGATTCAAAAAGCAGCATAAAGGAGAATACCATCAATCTGGAAAACAATTTCTATAAAGCTCTGATTCTGGTAGATGTACCCTATTATGCCAACCGGGTGAATCTTGTCATTGAAGCCAAACTGAAAGGTTCTAAAAATGAAAAATGGGAGAAAGTAAGCAGTGATGGAAAATACCATATCACGAATCTGGAGCCTGGAAAATATCAGCTTATCGTAAGAGTGTTAGCCTCTCCAAAAGGAAAATACATTTACAAAACATTAAATATTGATGTAAAATATCTATTTTATCAAACATTGCTTTTTAAATTTTTCATCATTTTAATTGTAATACTCATCTTATTAAAACTATTCAAATTACGGGTAAGAAGACAGGAACTGAAAAAAAGAGAACTGGAAAAAATAATTGAAATAAGAACTCAGAAATTATTAAAAACAGTTTCTAAACAAGAATATACAAAGGAACAGCTCCGAAAAGAAAGTGTTCAACAGAAAAAATTGCTGGAGACGATAAGCCACGACATCATTACTCCTATCAAATATCTTTCTATTGCAGCAAAGAAATTGTATGAAACAGATGAACACGATCATCATAGACAAAAAAAACACTTTGAAAGTTTTTATAAATCTTCTATAGAGTTCTACAACTTTGTAAAAACCCTGAAAGAATACGCCGAGATTTATAACATTTCCGAAAAAAAGGAAACTTATAATATCTACGAAGTCATTGAATCCAAAAAGACTCTTTTTGAAGGCGCTGCCAGAGAACAAAAAACACAGATTATTAATCATGTTAAAAACCCTACCTACTCCCAAATCAATCAGAATGTGGTAGCGGTTATTATTCATAATTTAATAGATAATGCAATAAAAAATACTACAAACGGAATTATAGAACTCTGTACTATTGAAGATGAAAGCATCTTTTTTCTCGAAGTAAGAGATACAGGTAAAGGGATGAGCCAGGAACAGATGAAGTATTATAAAAAGCTTCAGAATAATATTGAAAATGAAAAACACATTTTACAAAAATACAGTCTGGGACTGCATCTTATTCTTCAATTACTCTTGATGATTAACGGTAAAATAGACTTTAAAAACAATAACCCCTATGGAACAATAGTATCGATTAAAATAAAAAACCAGAAATATGGATAGAAAAATTATTATTGCTGATGATCATTTTGTAGTGAGATTGGGAACCACCCTTATTTTGGAATCCCACTACAAAGATGTGAAGATTTCTTACGCAGAATCTTACACAGATCTGACAGATCAGCTACTCATTGAGAAATTTGACTTATTGATCCTGGATATCAATATGCCGGAGAGTAAATATCTGAGCATGATAGGTGAAGTAAAAAAAATACAGCCTGATCTTAAGATTCTTGTGTTTTCAGTGTATGACAATGATATTGCAGTACAGTATATCATTGAAGGGGCCGACGGATATATTAATAAATTATGTGATGAAAGTAATATTCTGAAAGCAGTAGAAAACATTTTTGAAACCGGAACTTACTATTCCCCGGATATTGTAAAAAAACTGGTTTCTTCAGCTAAAAAAGACACACCTATCAACCCGATAGAAGCTTTATCCCAAAGAGAAAAGGAAATATTTGATTTATTAATAAAAGGATACGGTAATATTGAGATCTCGAATGAACTCAACCTGCACCTTTCTACAGTAAGTACTTACAAAGCTAGAGTCTATAAAAAACTGAACATCAAAAACACAGTAGATCTTGTACGGTTAGGAGATAAAAACCAGGTACACAAATACAAATAATCACGAACATTATAATAAACACTAAGATGTAATACCAAACTAAATGCCCAATATTAATCTGATATTGGGCATTTTCCACTTTTAATCAGCAAATAATGATGTTATTATTTCATCACTCATTCTCCTTGAAGCAATTTCATAGCTTCTTTTTCATAATTTATTGTAGGGCAGATACAACCGTTGTTGTATCCTTCTTAATAAATTCAATTTAAATTAATTTATAAAATCTATTAATAAAATAAAATCAATAGACAAATTCTAATTCAATAAAAATAAGACTTATAAAATCATAATCAAATCTGACCCGTGACAATTAAATTCGCTATTCCTGTAGTTTAATAACTACAGTGTTTATCATTTATTAGATGAAAGAATTACCTAGTTTTGCAAAAAAATAAATGTTAAAAAAAATAATATTAATGATAATTATTCCAGCAGCAGCTATTTTCCTGGGATTAAAATTCATCAAAATAAGTACTGTTGCTCCACCTATTATAGTTAATCGGCTTAAAACAAAATTCTCCGGAAGTATTGAAGATAGCCCTTTCCAAAAAGAATATCTGAATAAAGATGGACTCGTTGTGGTAAATGTTTGGGCCACATGGTGTAAACCCTGCATTAAGGAAATTCCTACTTTCAAAAAAATAAGTAAAGAGAACCCAAACATAAAGTTTGTTTTTTTATCTATTGATGAGGATCCTGAAAAATTAAAATCTTTTCTTGCAAAGAATATAATAAACGATATTACACTTCAGAATATAGAATACATTGATGCTATCAAAACCTTTTTGGGTGGAAATGGCCTGTTTGAAAACAGTTCCATTCCATTAACTTTTATTATTAAAGATGGAAAAGTAATAGATAAAAATGTAGGCAGTATAGATTACAATGAGTTTACCGCTCAATTGAAAACAATCCAATAAAATCCACCATTTATTTTAAATACAAACATTCACATTAACTGAACCTCTGGAAAACTGAGAGTTACGGATGTTGAACAGCGGTTATACAAGATAGGCATATCGCTTATCTTTTTAAGATCTATCTAAAATTAAAAATATCTTATTTTTTTGAGATGCTTTTGAGCGGCAAACATTGAGACATTCTGTAATTTTTTTAAAAAAACAGAAAAAAATAATTCAAAATAATGGGACTTTGAATCTTTTTTCAATACATTTGCGGCTTGATTATCTCATTAATTTGAGTTTCATGGTTATTAGTTTTATCCCCAGGATTACTGGGGATTTTTTATTTGATCAATCCCGTACAGTAGAATACTCATTTACAATCCGATAGGACATAAAAAAATCCATTTCCGGAAAATTCCGGAAATGGACACCACTTTATCATCATCCAAATCACAACTAAACTATGAACAAGGAGGCAATAGTTTGTGCATCGCTGCCACTTAATACTTCATCATAAGCCGCAGAACCTGCTGCCGCTCCAAATAAAGTTCCCGTATTATAACCCGCCTGATTTACATTGTCTTCTCCTGCATACACAGGATTGGTTGCGGATGGCATACTTCCTCCGTCTGCAAGCTCAATCCATCCTTTATTGGCTCTCATTCTTCTTACCTGTGAAGCATGTCTGGCTTCAACAGAGTGAATCTGTAATGCTGCCTGAAGCACAACCTTGTTAGACATTACATTTCCAGCCTGTCCTTTATAAGCTCTTACTCCGGTATCTTCAAAAGCCTGGGCAAGAATAAGAAACTGATTATAATCTGTAAAAGGCGAAAAATTTCCGCTTGCTGTAAAGTCAAACGTTGGTTTACTTCCCGGTGTTGTACCAAGAGAAGTCAGTGTACTTTTAAGAAAGTTGACATGAGCCGATTCATGTTTTGATATCTGCATAAAAACAGTTCTGTCACCAGTGGGGATCAATCCTGGTGTGGATAGCCCTATGCTGTAATATTCATTTTCAAGATATTCCAGAACCAATGCCAATTGTAAAGCATCTGTCAGGGTACTTTTTAAAGCGAAACCTGTTAAATTCGTTGTTGTAGTTTCCGCTTTGGCGGAGGTTGCCATCAATGTTCCTAATCCAAGCGGTACAGCTGCTGCAGCTGTCTTTTTCCCGAATAATGACATATTCGTAATGGTTTCCAGTCTTGAAGCTTCCGTTGTGAAAAATTTATCATAAGAAAGCTTATCCAGTAATCTAAGAATATTCATAATGTAATTTTTAAAGGTGAATGATTAATTAATACCTCTTTCTTTCCAGGTAAAAGGGGTTTTGATAAATGCTCCGGCAGCCATCACAATATCTTTAGGCTCTTTTGCAAGGTCAAGTCCGTTTGCATCGATCACATCATCTCCCGAAAAATCAGCAGATCCTGGATTGATCAAATTTCTGATAGCAGAAGCATGTCTGGCCTCCACCGAAACTATTTTCCCGGCAATCACCAGATAAGCCGGATTGGAAATATATTTCCCTGCCCCATTATAGGCCGCTACTCCTGTATCTTCCAAAGCTTTTGCCGTGGCTAATACAGAATTACGATCATTAAAATTCACATTTGGATACTGAAATTCCAGTTTGGGAAGCACATGGTCTGTCGCACCGCTGATAGCTGCTTTAAAGAAATCCCGGTGAATCACTTCATGATGGTAAAGGTCTGTGAAAACTTCTTTCTCAATACTGGAGATTCCCGTATAAAAATTATTGACCACTTTCGTATAAAAATCTGCTTCCAGCTGCTCAAGTGCATAAGCGTAGTTTAATATTCCTACGTCCCCTGTCCCAAGATCATACTTTGATTCATCTATGATCTGAAAATCATCATTGTCATCACATCCTATGAAAGTAAGACCTGCGATAGCTAATCCTACTCCGCTTAATTTTAAAAAGTTTCTTCTACTTGTATCAAGGGTAGCTCCCTGATTAGAAACCTGAATTGTTTTTTTCATATTATTATTTTTTAGTGTTAGGATATTTAAAAAACAAAAACAGCATATTCCGGTATGCTGTTTTATATCTTAAAGGATTAAGGCATTAAAACTGTATCAATTACATGAATCACCCCGTTTGATTGGTTCACATCTGCGATGGTCACTTTGGCACTGTTTCCTTTTGCATCTTTTATGTAAAGGTCTTTTCCTTTTGTCCAGAATGTAAGATCTTCTCCCTGTACAGTTTTCATCATGCTTTTTCCGTTTCCTGCTTTTACTGCAGCCCAGATTTCTTTAGCGCTGTATTTTCCAGGAAGAACATGATATGTCAATATGCTTGTGAGCATTGCTTTATTTTCAGGTTTTACAAGATTTTCCACTGTTCCTTTCGGAAGTTTTGCAAAAGCAGCATCTGTGGGTGCCAGTACGGTAAAAGGTCCTGCTCCCTGCAATGTTTCTACCAGACCGGCAGCTTTCACTGCGGCAACAAGGGTTTTATGATCCTTGGAATTGACTGCGTTTTCAATAATATTTTTGGATGGATACATGGCTGCTCCTCCTACCATTACTGTTTTTTCTTTCATCGTTTGTGCTGTTACCTTCCCGCTAAAAGCAAATGATAAAGCAACCATTGCTAAAACTGTGATTTTCGATTGTGTGTTCATTGCGTTATTTTTTAATTAATTATAGTTAATTGTGTGTTTAATGTCATTTACGAGGTTGGTTTTATTTTAGATTGAAAAAAAATGAAATTATTTTTAACAAACTGATTTACAGGTATTTATTTTTTAGCCAAAATAACTTAAACATATAAAACTTATTTAAAATCGGTTTTTATAGATTTTCAGACGTATAAGAATTTTTAATAAAAAAAAGCTCTGTCCTTTCTGGAAATGTGAGATAAAGCGGTACTAAAGACAAGTGCAGTTCTTGAAGCAGGGTTTTTATATTCAATATTTTTTAGTGATTTCTTAAAAATCATGTACGAAACAAAAGATAGATTGTATTTTATTGACTATATGTTTTATTTTATTACATTTGAACAGAAAAATAAAAGCTATTAAAACAATCTATTCGGAAGAGGAACTTATCGTTTTATTAAAAGAAAAAAACGAAACCGGTTTTCATTATCTGTATGACCACTATTCCGGTGCGCTGTACGGAATCATTCTCCGAATCGTTCAGTCTAAAGAATATACTGAAGAAGTGATTCAGGATGTTTTTGTTAAAATATGGAACTCTATCCATCAGTACGACGCTTCCAAAGGGAGATTTTACACCTGGATGATCAATATTGCAAGAAATACGGCTATTGATTATTTAAAGTCTAAAGGATTCCAAAATGAGCTTAAAAACCAACCACTTCCAGATTTCGTATATAATACTACAGAACTTTCAACGGTCAATAATTCATCCGACTATATCGGCTTTAACAATGTGCTTGAAGGACTGGAAACAGACAAGCAGGAACTTATAAATCTTGCTTATTATCAGGGATATACCCAGAATGAAATATCTGAAAAGCTGAAGATACCGCTGGGAACCGTGAAAACGAAAATGCGTAATGCACTGATGAAATTAAAAGATTTGCTAAAAGATTATCAATAAATTGAACACAAAAGAATACATATCATCCGGAATTATAGAATCTTATATTCTTGGCCATGCTTCTCCTGAGGAAGCGGGGATTTTGGAGTGTGTGATGAAGAATAATGCTGAAGTAAAAGCTGCTTTTGAAGAAGCACAAAAAACTTTGGAACATCTTGCTACCGCTCAGGCTGTAACACCTCCAAGTGATTTGAAATCTAAGATCTGGAATAAAATTCAGCAGGAACAGACTGTGGAAGAAGCAACCCCTGTTGTTTCAACAGACATTCCGGAAATAAAAGACAATAAAGAAACTCCAGAAAGAGTAAGTATTCAGGGAAATACACGCTGGAAAACCTATGCAATAGCCGCGTCCGCATTGTTCCTGATCAGTGTTGCGGGCAATTTATTCTGGATGAATAGCCAATCGTCCAATAAAAAGGAAATCGCTTTGCTGGCTGCAGAAAAACAAGCTCAGGATCAGGCAATGAAAAAAATGAACCGTAAGATTGATATGTTCTCCAATCCTGATATGCAGATGGTAATGCTGAAGGGGGTTGAAAAGCATACGGATTCCAAAGCAATGGTTTTCTGGGATAAAAAAACAAAAGAAGTTTATCTGAACGCAGAAAAACTTCCTAAAGCTCCTACAGGAATGCAATATCAGCTTTGGGCTATCGAAGACGGGCAGCCTGTAAGTGCAGGAATGTATACCGAAGATAAGGACAGCAGAATTGCATTGGCCAATATTTCCAACGCTCAGGCTTTTGCCATTACCCTCGAAAAAGAAGGCGGCAGTAAAGTTCCTACCATGGAGAATATGTTTGTAATGGGTGAAATTTAAAACACTTCTTTATCAATTCCCAAAGTTCACAAAATGAGGAACATCCGTTGCAAAATTATTCATTGGCAACAGATTGTTTCTATTGCTGTTAAAATCAAAAACCGAATTATTATCAAACGGAACCCGTGGATAATACATGAAAGAAATCTGAATTCTGTTGAAAACCAGGTACGGATTATTAATCAATACCCCAATCCCAATTTTTGTATTTGCCCTTGTTTTCAATAGCTTATCATCAGGCATTCCCAACCACCCTACTGCTGTTGTTAAATAAGGACTGAAGTGAAAATTTTTCCACGTTTTATTAATGAATAATTGAAGCTGATATCTTAAAACCAGTTTTTTAGTTCCGATATAATCAGAATTATAAACAGGAAACTCATCTGTGGAAGAAAGATTGATCCTGTCTTTATAAGAATAATTGTGCTGTGGATTTCCTAAAGCTATCGTTGGAGAAAAGAAATGTCTTGCTTTGGCAAATTTCCAATCCATTAGATTCGTAAAGTATGTTCCATCCACACGGAAAGACTCGCGATTTTGACTGTCTTCATTAAAAAAACGTCCAAACTGCCCTTTCACAGTAAAGTACCCCAACTTTGTAAAAGTACCATAAGAAGCAGAAATTCCCACATAAGGGTTCACTTCTTTATTTCTTGATAAACCTCCTGCAATAATGTTCACCGAATTACCGTACGCAACATCTTCCGGCAAATCATATTGAAAAATATTTCTCTGAACCGAAAAATTCCTGTGGATAAAACCAACAGACATCAGAAAACTGTTGTAAGAACTAAAATATTTATACTGGTCTATTCCCGGACTGTCTTTATACTGATAATTCTGAAATCGCCCTATTATCGCAATATTACTGGATACTTTTTCGTTAGGATCCGATGAAACGGGAATCTGATAACCACCCCATAAATCCTGGCTGTACACTTTGATCTGAACTTCCGGAAATGCAGTATCGGTTTCTGTGGGAAGTAAAACTTTCCGTTTAAAATATTCAAATGTAAAACCACCCGCCCATTTTGTCAAAGGTGAGAAAAAGTCTCTTCTTAAGCTGAAATTAATTCTTTCATTTTTTGAAAAATCTCTTTCCCCAAGAATCTGCGCATTGATATAAGTTCCCAAAAGGTTATAGGTTGTATAGCTTCCCAAAAGATAATCCTGCTTTTCTTTGGAATCGTTTCTGTAAAGGAAATCAAGGGTGTGGCCTAATCCCAATACATTTTCCTCAGTAGCTCCGAGACCAATTTTACTCCCGGAATAACTGATTCTAGGTTTCAGACTCCAGGAATCCAGGACTTTTACCACAACATCAATAGAATCTTTGCTGGAAGTACTGTCTGAAACACTGATATTAACTCTGTTGACAAATGGCATTGCTCTAAGCAAACGCTCGGATTCATAAAGTTTCTGGGCGTTATATTCTTCACCTTCTTCAAAAAGCAAATAATTATTTACGGTAGAATTTCTTGTATTGGCATGAAGATGATCTGCTACCCAATCATACCATCTGGCCTTTTCTTTAGTGTCTTTAGAGCCATATCCAAAAGGGTCAATGGTTTCGATCCTGATTTTTCTGATATACTTTTTGTTGTAAGCTTCCTGAGACAGTTTTTCTGTCCTGGACTTCACAGAAGTAGAATCCGGCTCTCTACGAAATATAAAGCGGTGAATGAATTTGGTAACCTTTCTCTTATCCGAAAATTCTTCTATTTTGTAATACAATGAGTCTTTCTTCTCCTGCGCATGTAAAAAGAAAAAACCAGTTAAAAAGAAAATCAGAGTTACAGCTGTTCTAGTCATTAGTCATCAAAATTCAGTTCAGTTTGTTGTATCAATTTATACGCCAACAGGCCTTTAAAACGGGCCAGAATTAGAAAATTTTTATTTAATAATTAAATCTAAGTTAAAATTCTCTTTCAATGGAAAAAAAATTAAGTTTGAAATAACATAATTACTAATAATCACCAGAATACAATTGTAACAAAAAGCCCTCTCAAAGAGAAGGCTAAAAATCTAGATCGTTTAATGTTTGGGAGTAAATTTTTAACCCTATTTCATACATCATTTTAAAGCGCTATGACTATTTGATGATTATAATTTATATATCCTCTCTTCCTGCTTTAATAAGATTATGAATTAAAGTTTTACTATTAACAGCCTTTTATATTACAGTTTGGCTTTAATTTTAGCAATATTAGCCGCATCAAAATGGGATAAATTTGAGGATGCATATTTATACATAACATCACTGGAACTGTTCACATGATTAGCACCAAGGTTATGTCCGCATTCATGAGCAAGAACATTACCCGAGTTGTCACAGGCAATTAATGTAGAGTAAGAGCCTGATGAATACGTTCCAACCCAGGCTGATCCCAAAACGCCACTATCCCATCCATCTTCATATAGTACACATTTTGCTGCTTTTATCTGCGTTGGATATTTGTTGCAATAATTTCTCAGGTTATTTAATTGAGTTCCGGAATTTGACTGTTTCTCCACAGCAAGTATATATTCAAAATATTGATCGGGATCAGTCACCTCATCAGGTATTTGATATTGATAAATAGCAGGCATATGTGAAAGGTTTGCCGGATCATTGTCTACGGAATATAATGAAAGACCAAGGTTAAGATAGGCCTGGTCAAAATCATAAGTATCATCCATATGCATTATTTCTATATTATAATTGCCCGGATCTGCCTCTACAGTTTTATTAAAAGACGGGTTAGATACATCAAACGGAAGCTGAACTGTAGGACATTCGCTTTTTCCTTCCATACTCTCCCTTTTTCTCATAGTGGCGGTTTCATTAATTAGCGTATAATGATTGGATTTTTCAACTGCTACTTCGTAACGGGAATCATTATTTATGCTTTTTCTGTTCAGATTACTTAAAATCTGATTCCCATCAATGCCATTTTTTTTGGTAAAAGCTAAAAATGATTGTCTTACAGAAGCACTCATAGCAAAGTCATGCTTTTTATATCCTATATTCAGCTCCTCATTACCTTTAAGTAAGAAGTTCTGATCATGATCTGTGTAAAGAAGTTCAAATCCGTTTTCACTGACTAACATTATCGCCTTTTCATCCTTTCCCAGATCCGTACTCACAGTCCCTGCCAGGGTTCTCATTTTTCCAAACAGAGTCGCTTTGACACTTGTCATTTCAAAATATAATTTTGCGCCGTCATTCTTAATAAGCGTGAACTTTCTGAGTTCGCCAACTTTTGCAATAGGTTTTGCAAAATCCGGAAGAACAGGCAGTTCTGAAATTTTATAAACACTGCTATTAACTGTTGCATTAACTGTATTTTCCGGCAAATCGTTTTCCTGATTTTCAGAATTACAGGAAACTAAGAACAGGCTGCATACAATAGCCGTTAAGATAAGTTGTTTTTTCATATTTTAATTCTTTAAATGGTGATAAATTGTTTAAACGTGTTTTAATTACATGATTTATTTAGTTTTGATCTAGATTTTTGATTTAAATAGGGATTGAATAAGATTTCATTCCATGAACAGGGAATTGAGATGCAGACTTTTTTACTGTATGTAAGTAATGATATACTTTTATCTGAACCAAAACTAAATAATAATTTCGCAATCAAAAACAAATATGATTAGTTATTTAATATCTTATGTACATAATACGTATGATTTAAGTAATTATTTAGATTTTTGATTCTACTCTTACGTTGAAATTGTCTTAATATGTCCAACAGGTCGGCTTAAAAGCTAACTTAAATCATAAAAACAAGAGTATTTCAATACATATTTTTTTGTTATTTTTACTCATTATAAATAAAAATAAGATATGAGAAAAATTGTATTCTCGGGAATAGCTGTTATAGGAGGATTTCTAGCAGCAAATGCACAGTGTAAACCGGTCTCTACCCTTACAGAAAATTTTGATACCTGGAAAGATATCAATAAATGCTGGACTGCTCAGCCAGGGAAAGCCATGCTGTATGCGAGTGATAAAAGAATTATTTTTTATTCAATGAGCAACCCGGGAGAAAATATGTATCTGGTAACTCCGGAAATAAAAGCCGGAACCTATACCCTTTCCCTTGATTTTTCGGATAACGGAGGTGAAACAACATTAGAGCTTTTCTCAGTAAGCAGCCCTTCTGATGCAAAATCTTATGTTTCAATCACCAAACCTTCAAAGATAACAGGAGAGAAAAAAACATACACCATTTCTTTGAAAAAAGATTCACATCTGGGGCTGAAGGTTTTACTGAATGGAGTACATCAGGCTGTTTATATGGATAATTTATCTTTAACTCCAAAGAAATAGATATTGAGAGCCAGTTGATTCAGAATAGTCAGGTAATAATATATTATAAATATTAAAATGAAAATGCAGCTATTTTTTATAGGTGCATTTTATTTTCCGTTAACATACTACTTCTTTTTAAATACTCTTTTTATTACCGGAAATTTATTAGGACTGCTTACTCACAATTCCCGCAAATTATATACAAAACAATATCAATCATTATCATCACATGCTATTTATATTTTATAACAAGCCTATATTATCAATATCTTATACAAAAAGGATTACTTAATATTTATAAAAGTAGTTTTAGCTTTATGGAGAGAGATACCACATTTTAAGCTTTTATTTCGATTAATATTCTATTAATTGTGCCAGATAAAAAACTGTAATAAATTAACTAAAACTAATAATAAAACATAATTATTTTTATATACATTTATATTAGTCAAATCAAGCTTCAAAATAAGTAACTAAATATCCTAATTATGTCATATAGTTTGATCTTTAAGCTCATTTTAGCTATATAATCCGCCATTATAGAACGACTTTATCATTTTATTGAAGCTTATTAATATGTACGTTATCACAGAGCAATTGAAGAATTTAGGATTTAGCATCAACACATTAAATAATATCATACAGAGAAATAATAATAAAAGAAGTTTTAATACACTTGAGTATTTCTGTATTTACATTATTATAGAAGATATCACCTTGGAAGTTGAAAATATTCCACATCCTATAAAAGGCGGTCATATCGCATTTGTAGGTCCGCAAAAACAAATTGTATTTGGTGAAACTAAACGAGGTGAGATTTATGTGATCGCATTTTCATCAAGTTTTTATGAAAGATCCGGAAAAGACAGTATGTTTATCAATTCAAGGCTGTTTTTTAATTACGATTCTGATGTTTTTATAGCACCTTTTGAAAATATTAAGGAAATGAACATTGTTTTTATGGGAAGAATGCACAACTTTCAGCACAAGGATGAAAGTCTTTATATTTCTGCTGCTCATAATGCTATTGAAAGATTGATTCTGGATGCGTTTTTGCATATCCCGGCCGAAACACTGAAAAAAGATATCAAATTTGATTATCTCCATTACGTCAATAGATTTAAGGTTCTTTTGCAGAGAGACTATAAAAAGGCTAAAAAAGTTTCCCACTATGCAAATGAACTGAATATCACGCCTAGAAAATTAACTGAAATGACCGAGTATGTATTGGGAAAAACAGCCAAGCATATTATCATTGAAAAACTTATCAATGAGTGCAAAAAATCCCTTAGTTTCTCAAGTAATAACATTTCTGAAATAGCTTATGATCTGGGATTCAGTAATGAAGGAAATTTCACTAATTTTATTAAAAAACATACAGGAAAAAATCCCTCAGAAATGAAATAATGTAAAAATAATATTGTATTTTTGGATAAATAACAGATCAGTGAAAAATTAATATATGTTAAAAAGATATATTTTTTCAGTAATTTTTCTTTTCGTTTCCATGAGTATCTATGCGCAGACAGACGATGTTCAGGTGAATGTAAGACTTTATCCTACCCAAATGCTGGCGGTTGGGGGTGACAGCGAAATGGTTGACGATACAGCTGAAAGTATCCAGCCGGAAATAAACTCTGTTATCATTTCAAGTCCCTCAGGCTTTCAGCTAGGAATTCAACAGGATGATAAGGATGAGTATAATCTTATTAAAAGTCACGATGGAGTTATAGAAAAAAAATTCATGATAAATCAAAAAATAGATAAAATTATAAAACAGTTTAAAGATAAGTCTACTTTTATGATGTTAACTTTAATCTCTCAATAAGCCGATCTGTAGCTTATTTACTATGCATTATATATCATTTTTTTAAATTTTTAACCTTTTGTTTTTAGTAAATTGACAATAATATAATATTGATTTAACAACATTAACAATATTTTTAATTTTTAATTAACTTAAAGGCTTATTTTCCTTCATAAAATACTATTTTTCAGCAAGATTATTTCCAAAACCAAATTTACAAATCTTTAGTACTTTTTCACAAAATAAGTACCTATCCCTCTTTCTAAATTTGCACCTGAAAAAAAACAAGAATTAATATACTATTAAAACTCCAGTTATTTTATGAAGAAATATATTGTGGCCTCAATGGCGCTATTTGGTTTTGTTGCTTTACAGGCTCAGCAAAGTGTAACTCTAAATGTTAGATTAAAACCTATCCAAACTCTTATCGTTAATCCTGCTCAAAAGGTTGTCAACTTAGACTATAAAACCAAAGATGACTATGCCAACGGAGTATCCTCTGTGAATGCTGACCATTTAAGCATCTATAGCACAGGAGGTTTCCAGGTGAAAGTAAAAGCTGCCAATTCAGCATTGCAAAGTGGTGCAAAAAATATCCAGGCTAATACAATTCAAATTAAAGCCAGTGCAGGAACTGAAGTTCTTAACGGAGCTCAGTATGCACAGAATGTACAGCTTTCTGCTAACGATGCAATATTAGTAACCTCTGCCAATGGTGGTGTAGACAAAAAAATTAATATTGAATATAAAGGAGCAGGAGCTAATGCTTACCTTGACAATTATATTGCAGGTCAGGATCCTACCGTTTATACAACAGAGTTAACGTATACTATTATTTCTCAATAAGTATTTAAGTATTATATAAACTACTCCAGATAAAGTGTTACAAATTGTAGCACTTTATCTGTACTTTAATAGCAAAGTATATAATGAACCGATCTTATATCTTCATTTTATTCTCTTTACTCCTTTTCTGTTCTCAAATCAATGCTCAGACAGGTGTATCCGTATCTCCTCCCAGACTTTATTTTGAATCCGATGCAGGAAAAAGTACCACCCAAAAGGTAACTGTAACTAATGTAAGTGCAAAAAACTCTCTGGACATGGCTGTGAGCTTAGGTGACTGGGAATATAATGAAACAGGAGAAAACAAAATGTCTCCAGCCAATACGCTGCCGACATCCTGCGCAAGCTGGATATCTATAAAAAATGAAGATACCTATTTTACCTTAGCTCCGGGGGAAAGAAAAGATATTGATGTCACCATCACTCCTCCCGCTACATTATCAGATCAGCTGTTAGCTCATACTGCTGTACTGTATGTGAGTCAGATGAATCCTGTGAATGACGTTGATAATAAAGGCGCCAATATAAAAGTAAGTATCCGTTCAGGAATTAAACTCTTTCATAAGTTAACTGCCAAAGCCACTAAAAAAATTGAGATTCATAATCTTACTCTGGCTCAATCCAAAAAAGATCTTACCATCTTGTTTGAAAATCAGGGTAATATATGGACCGATGGAAAAATACAAACTGAACTTGTCAATACAGAGAACGGCAATAAAGTATCGCTTGATCAAATTATTTTCTACACCTTGCCTGGGAATAAAAGAGAAGTGAATATACCTCTTCCTGCAACATTATTAAAAGGAAAATATACTGCATCAGTAATGATTGATTATGGGGACAACAATAATCTGGAGTTAGCAGAACTGAATTTTACACATGAATAAAAAGCTGTGTCTCATCTTGTTATTGATCTCCCTGAGCTGCTTTTCACAAATTTCATACAGCTCATGGGTAAACAGCTATCTACAGATTAATTCTTATAATGGCAATACAAATCCTGACGCATACACGCTTACTTTAGCGGGTAACGGGAATATCAATATGCCTTATTGGAGAGTTTCAGTAAGATTGAAGCAGCCTATTATGTCCAATCAGGGAAATTATATTCTACCTGCAAATAAAATTTCTTTTCAGCCGGTTTCATCATCAGGAACGGCCTACCCTAACCCGGTTCCGTCTATTCCGCAAATTGGGATGCCGCTTAATGTGATTTTGAAGGAAAGTCAGGAGGTTTTCTTAATTCCTCAGTCAAATGCTGCATTATTTAATCAGCCAGCGCAACCGAATGGTTATTATAGCCTCCAGATTAAATACAGCATGAATCTGGCAGGAGGAACCTATCTTGGAGCCTATCCGGCCTGGATTACTTTTACAGCACCATTACAATTTACGGCCTATGATCAGTACAATAATATTATTGGTACTGTAGATCATAACTTCCAGTTTCAGATCGGTACGCTTTCAGGAACTCCTACGGATACTCCGGAGATGTCTATGAAATTTGGAGCGGCAGCAATGAACGGCAGCCTGGAATTTAAAAATATGCAGGATTATGTAAATGGAGCCAGTATAACTTATTCCAATGCGCTTATTGTAAAAAGCAATACAAAGTATCAGATCAAACTAAAATCCCTTCAGACTCAGTTCAGTTCATCTTCCGGCAATTTTCTACCCCTTGATGCTGTACAGCTTAATCTGATTCCTATTTCAGGTAATATGGGAACGGCATATACTGTTTTGCTGAGTACCATGCCACAGCTCGTCGCTGCCGGTGCTTCTACACAGAATGCTGATGTTTATTATGATATGAAGTATTCTACCAAACCTAATGATGAAAGATTTATCAATGCCAAAGCAGAGGATTATACAACCACCCTTCAATTCGAGATTACGCCTCAATAATTTATAATGCTTCATAACAGGCTGTTCAGGAAAATAATATTTTTTATTCTGATCCCGTTTTCCATCTGGATTTCGGCTCAGACTGGTGCAGCTGTAAGCATGGAAATCCGTAATGAGCCCAATCGGGCAAATCCTAATATTCTGGAGATTCTGCTTGTTCTGAAGAACAATGAAAACAAACACTTTAAAGGTAAAGTTGAAGTTAAAACTCCCAAAGGCTTCAGAACAATTTCTGACAACAATGCTGAAATTGAACTGAACCCTGGCCAGAATCTGTTTATTCCCATCAAAATACTCACTAGTAACACTATCGTTTCCGGTAAAGCAGATCTCACATTTACTATTACCGATGAAAAAAATCAACAGGTTGTAAAAAAGAACCTTTCCTATGTAGTAACGGAGAATAATAATATGAAAATAACAGCTGAAAATCCTGTTGTCTACATGGGAACATCTAAAGATTCCCTGGAAGTCCGGGCAAGAGTTTCCAATTTAGGAAATAAAAGGCAGCATGTTACCATTGTATTTAAAATCCCCGAAGCTACCCAAAAGAATCTGTTTATCGAAAAAAAAGGAACTATCGACGTGCAGAAGGATTCTGTATTTGTTTTTCGATTTCTGCCTTCCGGGAATCTGCTTAAGAGCTCTCAGTTTACAGTAAATATTGCAGGTTTCAGAGAACCGGACAAGGAAATTTTTGGTAATACTTCTATATCAGTGCAAAACGTTTCTTCTATCCAGCGTTATCAGGATATGGAGTTTGATCTGTTTTCAAATTACAGCAAAAATACTATCACTGCCAGTTACAGACGGGTTGGCAACACCACAGACATGTATCAGTTGGCAGGATCAGGAGGCTTTAATCTCCCTTCGGGCTATATGTTTATCCACGGTAATATTTATACCCTGAACAATCAAAGTGATCCTGTTGTGAGCAATACTTATGTATCTTATCATAGAGAACAAAGTGAATTCACCTTAGGGAATATCAGCAAAATTATGGAAGTTTCATTATTTGGAAGAGGTGCAGAATATGCATACACTTCTCCGGATAAAGGAAAGAAAATAGAAGTAGGTTTTGTAGATCAGAGTTTCAGCCTTATTGAAAGGAATTCTTTCTTGAAATACGGATACGGGTTTTATGCCAAAGGAATAATGGGGGCACAAAATGCCTCGAAAAATTTCTCAGCAACTTATGTTTTTAAAAATGACCCTTATGAAAAAGCGAACCATCATGTATTCGGTACAGATATTCAGTATTCTTTCAATAAGGATTGGAAAGTGAATTCCAAAGTATACAGTGGTCTGAGTTATTATGAAAATACACATCTTACCAAGCCTTCCCTGGCTTTAGAAGCACAGTATTCAGGATATATCAAAAAAGTAAATCTGAATGGAAACTATTTCTACAGCAGTGACTATTATCCCGGAAACAGAAGAGGAATGTTACAAATACAACAAAATTTTTCAACCCCGGTTTTTGAAAACCACTATTTGTATGCGAATGTGATGGTCTCTAACTTTTCACCGAAATTTTACTCTTACAACAATGATTTTAAATCAAATACCATAAGAGGAGATATTGGAATCAACTTCGCGAAAAGGAAAAATTTCGGATTTGCTGTGGGTGCACAATATCAGGAGGAAAGCTCTAACAGTTACAACAACTTTTTTGATACTTCAGGAAATCTGGAATTGCAAACGCTGAAAGCCCTTAGAATCAGCCAGAATACAACATGGATCAGCAATAACAGAAAACATTCTTCATTGCTGGCACTGGAAGCCGGAGCGGTAAATTATCCCGATAGCCAAAATGCAGAATATCAGATGAAAATCACCGGAAATTATAGTTATAAATGGTTTAACATCAACGGAATATATCAGCATGGGAGTTATTATCTCTCTGAGTTTGCTTCATCCAGAAATTTCGGTGGAGATATCCTGTATAAGAAATTTTCAGTATCCGCTTTTGTTAACAAAAATCTGTTAAGCGAAAAACTCAATATTACTTCAGGATTATCCTATACTGATGATGTTTTATATGGGAAGTCTCCTTCGGGATTTGTCAACCTGAAATATACAAGAGAAAAATATGGCGTATTTCTGAATTCTTCATGGTTCAATTATTCTTCAAACAATTTCAGCAATAACTTTTTTACTATTGAAGCAGGTATCACACTGAACTTACAGCCCAACAGACTTATTGCCAGCAAAAAGGGAGAAATAACTGCATTTGTATTTTATGATAACAATAATAACAGCGTCTATGACGAAGGCGACCAAAGTGCTGAAAATTATATTATCATGATCAATAATGTCTCTTTCAAAACAAATCAAAATGGTAAAATTGTGTACAAAGCAATTCCATATGGTAATTACATGCTCAAGCAGATGATCCAGCAAGGATGGTATTATAATGAACTGGAGTTTGAAGTGAAAAAAAACAGCTATTCTCTTCAGGTTCCCCTGCATCAAAACGGAACAATGCTGGGAAAAATCACGTATGAATTTGATCCTAAAAAAGCATTGGGATTTGATCCTAAAACGGCAGGAATTATCTTCAACATCTATGATAAAGATAAGTTTGTACAGCATGTAGTTACCGATGACAATGGCGAGATCGGCTCTTTCCTCGAATCTGGAAATTATAGAATAGAGATGGTAGAAAGCTCATTACCAACAAATACATATTGTGAGAAAACAAGCAGGGAATTTACAGTTCAGGCAGGAAAAATAATAAATCTTGAATCATTTATCATCAAAGTATCTGAGAAAAGGGTACACGTCAAAAAATTTGGAAACCAAACGCTATAAATTTGAGAAGAGCCTGGACAATGCTGATTTTTCATTCACTGTTAAAATACGTTTTTCTTCTACTTTTTCTTGATTAAACTCACAATAAAGAATAACATTCTTTCCGTAAAACCCCCTGCAAACCAAATAATACCATTCGTTATCAAGTTCAACTTTTAAATAACCATTTAAAAAGTAATCCACCTCTTCCTTTGAGAGTCCAAAAAAATTCTTGTTAAGAATAGACTTAACACGTCTTATTTTTTTCATGATTTTATTTACATTAGATTTAATATATTCACTCAATCACTTTGTATAAATTCGTTTTAGGAATTTATAACAATTTCACTATTTTTTTGAAAAACTGATCCTTACTGATAAGATGTTCCTGAATCTGAACAGAATGGCAAAATAATCTGTTCAGAAGTTTCTGCTCTACTCTTTATAGTCTACATTTTACAGCTATATTAAATGTTTTTGGTAATTTCTTTCAACAACTTTGCGAGATCTACAATATTTATATCAAGGACTAATAAGGAGAATTTATCAGTCAGATCTGTATAGGATTCAGCATAAGAAATCTTTACGTCATTATAGTGAGATTCTAAAATAAGAGTGGTCCCAATCTGGCCGCAAGATTAGTACATATTTGTTGCTTTTAATTTTAAGAGTATTAAAATTCTAATAACCGTACAATAAACTTACAGAATGTTTAGAACCGAGAAATTTTCACCATCATGATCATCTAAATTTTGATAAGCAACATTATAGGGTACTTTCTATTATTTTTTTATCTCATTAATTGTTTCAATATTGTTTTAACTTTCAGTGGAAAAACATACAGCCTATAAATCAAATACGTATGCGAAAATCGACATTGAATTCATCGGTATAATTTTATTTGATTAAGAATACACCTTAGTAAAACTCCTTATTATTCATGTAGATGAATAATGAGGATACAGAAAAAGTAAGGAGAAGTATCATTGAAAATGGCCTTCTCCTTACAAGGAACTTAAAAACTATGAAATATTTCCGTAGTTCCTCCCTTCTACACACTAACAAGATTAGCAATTGGGTTGCTAAGATGTGAAATCAATTATAAAATAAAAATCAAACTAAGAAAATCTTTTTCCATTTAGCTATTGAGTTTCTACTAAGATTATAATGATTAGCTGTCTGGGAATTGTTGAGTTTGTTTTTTTTCTGGAAATCCAAAATTTCTAATATAGCTTGTTTATTGTATGATTTATATTTTTGATTATAGACTAGAGCTTCTTTATTGGTCTTGCCAAAAATTATTTCGTTAAGTTTAATAATATCAAACATTGATAAATTTTTCTTACTTAATAATGTTTTACATTCCCTTTCTTTTGTGGGAAACCTTTTAAGGATAATATCATTATAAATCCTTTTATAATCTGGTGATTGTCTTGACATAATCTGCTTTTATATTTATAAAGAACTATTGTGATCAGAATGATTATATCTCTTTACTGATTCTGAATATTTAGTCATCCATTTATATAATGTTGTTCTAGGAATTTTGTATTCTTCAATAATCTCTGCTTTCGTTTTTTCTTCATTTACTATAAGCTCAAGAATGAAATTAATTATTTCCTGAGTATAAATATTCTTTTTAAACTGCGGAAGTTTAGTTCTATTTACTTTGATAGAAGAAGATGATGAAGAAGGTGGTGAATAAAGAATAAGATGTGCAGAATAAATTCTAAAAAAATCATATTCTAAAAGTTTGCACCATTTTAATAAAACTTCACTATCAAGACTCTTTTGAAGGTACATTTTTTCTACGTCAGATACAGGGCATTTGAAAAAGTTGCAGATCCGTTCCATAGTAATCTCACACTCCGAAGTCCGCTCCTTAACCAGAATGCCCATATTAATATCTTCAAATCTCTTTTCTTTCATCTTTAATATAAATATAAATTTATCACTATATTAATTTACCACTTGAGCATAAATAACATCCTCGGCATATACTGTACCTCCAAAATCTCTTAAACTGCTTGTTGCATTAACAGTAGAAGCCGAAATCCCTCCAGCGTAATAATAATATCGCTTGGTAGCCCCCGAAGTGTTGAGGACAATGATAGAACTATTAATAAGCGCATAATACGAAGCAGGTACTAATACTCCACTGATAAGCTTACTGGTTCCCTGTATGTCTGGTGAGGTGGGGCTGAGAGAAGTAGGGGTATTTGCGTCTCCAAAAGTAGTACGAACCCACCAGGATTCATTAGGTGCAGTAGTCTCAGAACCTGTACCAGTAATAGAATTTCTTTTAGACATCAGCATTATACAGGTTATCATCCATTTTCCCGGGGGGAGATCTATATAAGTTCCGGTATTGTAATAGATACCTGTTTGAGCGCTTGGGATATCTACTCCAGCTCCCAGTGTCCCCGGAATGAGCGTCAATGCTATTGGTTTCCAAGTCCCTACACCTGTATTATCACTAGTAAGGACATAATTATTAATTTGGTTTCCATCTGCAAGTTTAAATCCTGTAACAGGTGTGGCGAGAGTTCCTCCGGTTTCAATATCTAATTTTACGGCAGGACTTTTTGTTCCTAACCCCAAATTACCTGTGCTACTCTGTACTACTACATCATCCGCTATCGTTATAGGGGTAGTAGCTGTATTATTATTATTTTTGGCTGCATCTATATGCAAAATACCCTCCGGCGTTGTCGTATTAATACCAACCTGACCGAAAACAGCACCAGAACTCAATAAAATGCTGAAAAGAAGAATTTGTTTTTTCATTTTTATATGTATTTATTGTTTGTCTATTGGAAAGTCTATATCTATGTGAATAATGTCTTAGAATTATTCAGTTAAGAACTTAAATGCTAAAATCAAACTCAATAAAATCCCTATTTCAATAGTTTTTAATAGCTTTTTATTGTAAAATTTATACTTTGGGGCGTATATTAGAGTTTCTCTTACTCATATTAATACCTTCAATTTTTTTTCTTATATTAATAGTAAATTGAAAAGAAAATTAGTTTAATCTAGTTTTAAAATCGTTAAATTTATCTGCCAATTAGTGTTTGTATAACTAGCATTATAAAAAGTGGGGCTTGGATTATTCGTGAGACCTAGCAGTTTAAAGGAAAGGGAATCTCCTGTTGGAGAATTTCTAAAATCAGCAATAAAGCAAGGACCGGCTACGAAATTTCCATAATACGCATAATATACTCTATAATTATTTGACATCACCCAGGCACTAAATGCAGCAAATTCATTACCAGCAATATCTTCCTGCACAAAAACTAAATATCTCCCTTGCGGCAAATGTACTTCGGAATTGGTTGGAAAAGTAACTCCTATTGTATTGGCACCAACAACGTTAGGAGTGACTGCCGGATCGAAAAGTGTAGGCTGAATAGCTCCTCCGGCAGCTGCAGCACTATTAAATGTCTGTGTTCCTGCCATGTGAACAGAAGTACTTTCTCCAAATGGGTGTATCATTTGCCAACTGGCAACTCCACTAGCATCACTTGTTAAAACGTAGTTCTGTTGTTCTGTTCCGTCTGTATACTGAAATTTACCACCGGTTACCGTTAATTTATTTGCAGGAACTGTGGTTCCTATCCCCACATTCCCCGCAGAAGTCACTACAAAGTCATTCCCCTGTTGTGCTACATTGGGCACTCCTGTTGATGGGTTATCTTTTGCTCCGTCAACGTGAAATTTTGCCTGAGGATTTGTCGTATCAATTCCAACCTGCGAAAAAACTAAAGTTGAACTTAATAAAGCTGCTGAAATAATAAGTGTTTTCATTTTTTATATATTTTAATATTTCTTTAATAAGGATTAGGAAACAATTGCCCAAGTAAAATAAGGATGACTAATTTGTACAAGGGCATTGTTTCGTCATTTGTTTTTGTTTTTAGAATCTATATCAAAAAGAATCAATCATAACTTTGAGGGAATGAAATGACCATTCTTTCTTCAATTATTTTTGAAAATTAATAGTACACTATTTGTTTTTTTTCCTATATAAATTGTATAGTATGTAAAAAGCAGATCCGAAAACCTATGATGTATAATAAGTTTCTGCAATTCTCTTTTTTACAATAATACATTGAAAGGGAATTAGCTTTGACACTAACTCCCTTAAGAAATAATTCTCTCTTATTATTTGGTTAGTTAAAAATGAAAAGGAAACAAAACACAAATTATTTTTGCAGCTAATAATTTTCCTTCCTAAGTATTATTTTATACGGTCATAAACAATACTGTTTTCACCCCAGATACTACTCCCAAAATAGTATACGCTGCCGGTTGCATTGTTAACGCTCATATTGTCTACGTAATAGTAATACCTTTTTGTCGCACCGGAAGTATTATTAATAGTTATTGTTCCATTCATTAGACTATAGGGCGCTACCGGAGGTAGTAAACCACTAACTAATTTGGATGTACTGATAATATCCGGGGACAGAGCAAGAGTGGTAGAACTGTCAGAAAAACTTGTACGTATCCACCAACTTTCATTCCCCCCTGTATATGTAATAGGTCCTGATCCTTTACTCATAAGCATCGTAACACTTACCTGCCACTTACCTACCGGGAGATCTATAAATGTTCCTGTATATAGGTTTGCAGCATTGCTTGGAACATTTACACCTGTTGCAGATAATGTAGCATAATTGTGAGCTAGTACTACTGGTTTCCAGGTAGCAACCCCAGCACCATCACTTGTTAAAACGTAATCACTATTCTGAGATCCGTCTACATACTGAAATTTACCTCCCGTTACTGTTAATTTATTTGCCGGTGTTGTGGTACCTATCCCTACATTTCCTGTAGAGGTTACCACAAAATCATTACCCTGTTGTGCCAAGCTGGGTGCGCCTGTTAAAGGGTTATCTTTTGCACCATCTACGTGAAATGCTGCCTGAGGATTTGTTGTATTTATTCCAACCTGTGAGAAGGCTAAAGTTGAGCTCAATAAAGCTATTGAAAGAATAATTATTTTCATTTTCTATATTTTTTTGTAAGAATTAAAAACAACCGCTCATACAAAATATTGATGATAAACGTTGTTTTGTCATTTGTTTTGTTTTTAGAATCTATTAGAAAATACCAGTCATATCTTTGAGGGTAGAAATAACAGTTTTTTTTTATTTGATTATTTTTGGATAGGTAAAGCTTTGCATTTTCCAGCTGTACCACTATTTTCTTTGCATGAATATATTGTATTCAAGTTTTTATTATATCACTCAGCTAAGCTGGCTCCATAAGTCTATTGTATACGTTCGAAAACAATACTGCTTTCACCTGAAACTGAGCTCCCAAAATTGAGTAAGGCACCTGTCTGATTTATGCCATTTATGTAGTTTACAAAATAATAATATCTTTTCGTAGCACCGGAAGTATTATTAATATACACAGCTCCGGTAAGGATGCTATATTGTGATCCTGTAGGGAGCAAACCACTAACTAATTTGGATGTACTGATAATATCCGGGGAAGAAGAAAAAACGGAGGGGCTATCAGAAAAGCTAGTGCGTACCCACCAGGTTTCATTGGATGCCGTAGGGACTCCTTTAGTTAAGATCATCTTAGTGGTTACCTGCCATTTACCTGCAGGAATATCCACAAATGTCCCTGTATATATGTTAGAAGCACCAGTTGCTACACTCACTCCTGTTGTTGAGAGTGTAGCATAATTGCGAACCAACGCCAATGGTTCCCATGTGGCTATACCCTGATTATCACTTGTCAAAATATAATCTGTATTCTGTGACCCGTCTGTATACTGAGCTTTACCAAATACCATTAATTTATTTGATCCTACTGTGGTACCTATTCCCACATTTCCTGCAGAAGTTACCACGAAATCATTACCCTGCTGTGTAATATTGGGTACTCCTGTTGATGGATTATCTTTGGCACCATCTATATGAAATGTTGCCTGAGGATTTGCTGTATCAATTCCGACCTGCGAAAATGCTAAAACCGGGCTCAATAAAGCAATTGAGAAAATAAATGTTTTCATAAATAAGTGTTTAATTTATTTTGTATCTTTTACTAAGATTGGGAACAAACACCCTGATAAAATATTGCTGAAATTAATTTATATCAAGAGTATTGTTTTTCATTTGTTTTTGTTTTTAGAATCTATTTTAAAAGCATTAATCATTTCTTTGAGGGCTAAAATGATTGCTTCTTTTTCATTAATTATTTTTTGAAACTGTTCTATCAGATAATAAGATATTTCTTTAGGACTTTCTGAAAAAGCATGAATAGACGTCAGGGAATACTGAAGAAAATCTTCTCCATATAGTTCGTAAATCTTAACCCCCAAAATAGTAGCTATTTTTTCTATTTCAGCAGCACTAAAAGGAATTTCACCCTTTTCTCTCCTGGAATACTGTGACTGGTTAAGGTTAAGATCAAATGCAATAGCATCCTGAGATATTTTTTTGCTTTCTCTAATTGATTTAACTCTCTTATATATTTCCACCCTTATAAATTATATGAATCTCTGGCTGTATTAACTACAGGTTTAATTGTTTTCAATACCAACTTCTGAATACACAGCTGAGAACTAAAAATTGGGAATCCGGGCTTTGTGAAGTCTTTTTTTTGCATCGTTTAAGTATCATTTGTTTGTATTGCAAAGAAATTAGATAAGCATCAGATATCAAATGTGATTAACTCATTTCTTATGTGTATTCGCCATTGGTTTAATAGATTTTTTTCTATTTAAACTATTGAAAAGGTTTTAAGACCTATACATATATAATTGCAGTTATTTTTTGCTTTGATCATATTTTTCATAAGCACTTTGGGAGAATAGAAAATTTGGATAAACGAGTATTCCTTTCCTTCAATTTGTGTGTCAATTACTAATTTCATCTCACTTTTTTTTTATTTTATCAATCTATTTTTTTTCTGAATTCATTATGTGACTTAGTGTTTGTTATTGCAAAGTAATTGTGACTATTTAAGAAATCAATAATATTCAGCGTTAAAAAGTGTTATTAAAACTATTTTTTCCCATATTAAATCGTTATGTTTTTTCTATTTAACTATGTAATAATCAATTATTTAAAAACAAAATATGGTTAAAGCACATAAGTAATGCATATTTTAAACTATTTTCAAACATTTAACAAAATATATTCAATAACAAATAATAAAACCACCATATATTTAAATTAAAATCAACAATAATTGAATTCAAATTAAGTAATCACTTATCTTTGTATCTTCAAAATAACACTACAAGCCAATGAAATTTATATGCACTTTATTTATTTCTTTATTGCTTTTTACCGCATGTAATAAAAACACATCAGTAAATGATGATGATTACTTTAATAAAATAATGATTGAATTATCCCCCACTGACATTACTCAAAAAGAGATTAACAAAATAAAAGAAAGAGAATTTGAGAAGTTCAAAAAAACTAAAGATGAAAAGTATTTACTAAGTTCTAAGCTTATAGAGCTTTTTCAAAACAGACACAACGACCCAAAACTGATTCCGCTCGTATATAAACTTCTAAAACTTAATGACGGAAAATATAATTACATCTCGACAATATGTAATTTTAATCTTGCCCTTAAGTTTGAAAACAATTCTCCACGATTAGCCATGCAATTTATTGATATTGCTATAAAGTCAGATAGAAAATATTTTCTTCCACATTTATATCATGCTAAGGGCAGGTTTTACTATACGGAAGGGAAATATTCTAATGCTCTGTTTTATTTCAGAAAATCATTAAAAGTTACAGATCCTAATGACAAGCTTTATATTGCTTCCATGTACAATAACTTCGCTTTAGTGGATGATAAATTAAACCATATAGAATCTGCTCTTAAAAACGTACAAAAAGGCATTAAAATTCTGGAAAGCAAAGATGTTTTGGATAAAGTTGAACTTAATTTTCTAAATGTACTAAAAAGTAACTTAGGGATGTATTTTTACAAACTGAAAGACTATCGCTCTGCAGAGAAAATCCTCCTTCAGGAAGTAGAATTCTATAAAAGCAATGAAGACTTTTATGCAAACAAATCTCAGATTTATCAAAAACTATTTGATATATATTCCATTACTAATCAAAATGAAAATCAAAAAAAATTGGTTGAATATCTGATTAGTATTGCACCTAATTTAAAAACAATCTCGGATAAAATAAGTGCTTACGAAATTATTCAGAAATATTATATCAATACTGGCAACAACCTACAGACGAAGGTAAATACCGAAAGACTAAACCAACTCAGTCATTTGTTTCTTGAAGAAAATAAAAATAACTTAAAAGAAATTTCCGGTCTTTTAAACAATGAGATGATTAAAAGTATTGATGAGAAATACAACTATGAAATTAAAATTGAAAAAAGAAAAAACTTATTTATCATTACTGCAACACTTCTCTTTATTTCTATTTTTATCATTATTGCCATAAGCATCAGAAACAAAATAAAAGAAGAAAAAATTCTTGCAGAAAAACAAAAACAAATATTAGAAAATAATGAAAAAATTCTGGAACAGAATTTGAAAATCCAACAGGAAAAGATTAAAAGCCTGCATCAAAATCTCAATTTGAAAATAGAAACAGAAAAAGCATTCCTGGAAAACTTAAGGAAAATAAAACGCTTAAAAAATATAGATTCTGAACAAATGTTGAGGGATTTATTTTTAAAGGTAACCAACCTGATGAATATCGATAAAAAAAATCATCATCTTATTAATGAAAGCAGCATTGAGAATAATCAGTTTTTAATAAGGCTGAAAGATCTTTATCCGTCACTAACTAATAAAGAACTAAAACTCTGCACTTATTTCAGAATGGATCTGTCTTCTAAAGAAATATCTTCTCTTGAAAATACTACTATGGGAACGGTCAGAGTCTATAAAACCAAAATAAAAACCAAATTAGAATTAGATAAAGAAAGTGATCTCCTGGACTTTCTAAAAAACATATAAAAGTTCATATTTATATAAAATCAGTCTGAAAGATTAGCAGAATTAAAACATCGGAAAAGGTCTACGTATATATGAAAATCAATATCGAACTCCAGGATTAAATTCTGTCATTCATCTCATCTACCAGAATACCAACGAATTAAATAGCAAAAAAATGGGACAAATCTTGTTTAAGATTTGTCCCAATAAGTGACCGCAGAAGGATTCGAACCCTCACTGTCGGAGCCGAAATCCGAAGTTCTATCCATTAAACTATGCAGCCGTATTCATCAAGAATGAATGATAAGTAATGAATAATTACAGCATTACTTATCATTCATACTCATAATTTAGAAAGTAATTTTCACACCTCCCAAAATTTGTGCACCCAGGACTTTATATCCTTTGTACGTCTGATATTTTGAGCTCAGAAGATTATTTCCGAGTGCGAAAATACTGAAATTTTTGTGAATTTTATACTCTGCAGAAAGATTTAAATCAGCATAACCACCAACTTTATCGTTTGTATTCTCCGTAGACTGGAAGATTACATTCGGGGCACCTACTCCTTCGATTGCATAAGAGTTTGTAGTTCTGTCACTTGCAAAGATTCCTTTAAATCCTAACAATAGCTTTTTGTCAAGCATTGTATATTTTGCCCCGATGCTCGCATTGAACAATGGAACGTTATAAATATTGTCGTAAGTCTTAAGATCATACTTGGTGAACCTTAATTCTGCATCTAAAATCAGGTTTGCTAATGGAAAATACTGTACGCTACCTTTGATATCGCTTACATTTCCATCATCATATACTGCAGAAAATGTATTGGCAAAATTGTAGGCAGAACGGTTAACAGAAGTGTTATCAAAAAGACCGTTAGCCTTAAAGAACATAATATCTCTCATCTTTCCGTAACCTGCAGAGAAGTCGTATTTCAACGTTTCGTCAATATCTCCTCTCAATCCTACGTAAAAATGATATTTCGTCTCTGTAGGCTTTAAAAACTGGTCAGAAAGGATGAATGGATTCGTTTGTAACATATCTCCATACGTATTCAGTTTCAGACCTCCGTCTACCCCACCGTAAAATTTGAATTCTTTGGCTGCTGCAAACTGAAATTCCGCCTGCGGGAACCAATAGGTTTTATTATTTTTCTGCTGTTCCAGCTGATCATTGGAGTTTTTAGCATTCAGGAAAGAGAATGAAGAACCTAATGTTAAGTAAGAATCTCCTTTTCTGAACGTTACTTTCGGAGCCAGGCTGGTATTGAAGAAATTGGAAGAGTTTTTATCTCTGATGGCAAAATCTGTCTTCACCGCATCCAATCCTACGCCCAGATCAGCATTCAGATTGATTCCTGATTTTCCTAATTCTACGGCATGCTTGGAAAAGTTCGCAAGAATGGAAACCTGATTTTCCTGAGCATCAAAATGATCTTTCAGGAATGATGATTTCACCCTTACATCATTTAAGATTTCATTGGAATAAAAATCATAGTATCCGTTTACTTTAAACTGATTTACCTTTTGTTTAAGATCAAGCTCACCAGTCGGCTGCATCGCATAGATCCCATAATAATTATAATTATCCAAGCCATATTCAGCATTGATATTGAATTTCCCTTTTTCTCCGTAAGAGTTCAGGAAAGCACCAATATTAGCAGAAGTCTGCCCGGATTTCCAGTCATACTCTTTTTTAAGACCATTGGTAGAAAGCACATGAACATCCGCTCCTACCTCAAATTTATTTTCAAGAGTCTTGGAAATGTTTCCATCTACTAAGACTTTCCCGTAATTACCCATTCCGAACTGGAAGTAATTATTCTGAGCCGTTCCGTCAAATTTCGGAGCAACATCTTCCCCCTGAATGGTTGAAGTTTTGAAATCAGAAACAGCCGGCACATCCGTGATGGTATATTTCACAGGCGTCTGCGATTTCTCTTCCGGCGGATAGTTTTTAATGGTTTCCACAGAAGTCTTCTTCTTCTCGATCTTCTTCACCTCCGGCTCTCTCTTTTTGTTAAGAACCAGTTTTTCCTCCTTGATCTGGGAAAACGCCACTGACGAAATTCCTAAAAATAATATGGATAATATTTGAATTTTCTTGTTCATATTTTCTTTATTTGAAAAAAATATATACCGGGTTTTATTTATTGGAAGCAATATAATTGCCTAATAAAGCTTTCCCTGACTGTTTTGAAAAAGTTCTCCCAAGTCTGAATATATTAAACAGCCAAAGGCTTTGATAAACTTGTAATTTGTATTGATAATTTTTCGTTGTACTGTTCTCCGCTACGTCATAACTGTAAGAAATATCATAAGGAAATCCTGAAGGCAATAACCCCACTGTAAGCATACTTCCTATCATAGGGTTACCACAAGGAGGAGTACGGGTCAGCATTGGATGCAGTGTTATTTTAGCTGCATGAGCACTGTCTTCCACGATTTCATAAATATCAGAATGTTTTAAAATCTCAAATTCTCTCTTCAGGTCTTTATTCATTACAAAAGCCTTTTGCTTAGGAAAAACAACTTTCACTCTGTTATACTCTTTAGGATATGCACTGTACGATGGAATGCAGCTCCAGAGTGAAGCCGAAACTAAGAAAGAATAAATAGCAATTTTAAAAGCCTTCATGTACTATTTCTTAATCTGTTTTTTAACTTCTTTTGCTTCTGAAACAATTTCAGGGAAATCCTTATAGTTTGCAATGATCTGATCACAGGTATAGCTTGCCTGGTAATTATCCTTCAGGCCGATATAGTTTTTCGCCATCAGCACCAACGCTTTTGCTCCCCAGAATTCTTCTGATGCATAGTTATTGGCAAGCTTAAAGATCGTCTCATTAGAAGACTTGAACGCTTTCCCTTTGTTCTGATAGTATGCTTTTGCATATAGAGCTTCCGCAGCTACAGAAGTATTGGATGATTTTTCAAGAGAAACATAAGCGGACTGTGCATCTTTATCTTTTCCTGAGTTCATCAAGCTTCTTGCTTTAATTACTTTCGCAGTCTCAATAACAGCTGCTGAGTTTTTAGAATTTGCGATTACTGCATTGGCTAATTTTTCAGCTTCAGAGAAATTATTTTCTTCTGCATACAGCTTCATCAATTCAACATTTGCATAATTTTTAATGCTGATATTGGAAGAGTTTTTAATGCCTTCAAGGTACTTTTTAGCTTCCGCTGTATTCCCTTGCGCAATAAAGATTTGAGCTAAACGAGTTTGTGCATCATCCTGGTAATCGTTCTGAATTCCAGCAACTTCCTGAAGCACAAGTAAAGCTTTAGTTGAATTATTGGTTTGGTAATAACTTTCTCCCAATTCATACTTCGCCTGGTACAATCCTTCCCCTGTTGGATTCTGTGTCAAATACTTTTCGTAGTAAGAAATTGCGTTTTTATAATCCTTCTTCGCAAACAGCTGTTTACCTGTTGATAGATTGATCTCATCAATTTCTGCAGCATCTACATTCACCCCAATATTTCTTGCGAAAGTTTCATATCCAGAAACATCTCCGTTTTTCGTGAAGATAGGTTTTGCCGCCTGAACAACTTTCTGAGCATATGCTGTATTTTTATACTGCTCACCCAGAGATTTTAATTCAGAAAGCGCTTTGTCATTCTGGTTTTGGTCTATATAGTTCTGCGCTCTGTAAATTGAAGCATTAGCAATTAAATCTTTATCAGCAGATCCTTTAATCACTTTTCCGAAATAATCATTGGAGTTTGTAAAATCATCCTGAGCAGCATAAGCTGTTCCTATTTCGTATTGAGCATCATCATAATATTCAGAATCCGGATATTTTGATAAAAGGTTTTTAAGGTTGATAATCTTCGCCTGAGTATCTCCTTTAAAGCCTAAAGCCATTGCTTTTTGGTACAAAGTATAATCCGTTGCGTCTTCATTTTTATCATAAATGGCAATCGCTTCGTTCAGATCATTATTGGCATAATGGATATCTGCAAGACGAAGTTCTGCATCATTTTTAAACTCCGGTTTCGGATTGGTAAGATATTGTTTGAAATAAGTAGCAGCCTGGTCAAATTTCTTGGATTTGAAATAAGCATATCCTAAATCATATGGCAGCTGCTGTTTTTCAGGGAAGCTCTCACTAAGAAGCTTTTCATAACGAGCGATGGCAGACGGATAATTTCCTTTCTGGTAATACACCTGCGCCAGCCAGTATAAAGCTCTGCTGTTAAATTCTTTATTGATATTGAAGCCAAGACTTCTTAAGAAATACTTCTCAGCTTCATCATAGTTTCCTTTGTTGAATTCTTCAGTCCCTAATAAATAAGAAACTTCCTGATCTACTTTGTTGATCTCAGGTGTTGAACTCTGCAATCTGTCAATAGCGTTCAGAGTTTCTTTATAGTTTCCGGAATACAGATATGATTTCACCAATAATGACCTCATTTCTGTGGCATTGGCGCCATTCTGATTTTCGTTGATATAACTTTGAATAACCGCAGAAGGGCTTTCAAACGGGTTTCCGATATCGTAACTTAGTTTAGCATACTGTTCATGAGCCAGTTTTTTCACTTTTGCATCATAATCCATCTGATAAGAAGAACGGAACGCAGAAAGAGCTTCCTGTTTTTTGTCTACCGCCAGATAAGCATTTCCTAACTGGTAGTAAGCATTCTGTGCTAAAGCAGAATTGCTGTTCAGAAGCTGGTTGTAATAAGAAACGGCTTCATCATATTTTTTCAGCTGTGCCGCCACAAATCCCATCTCATACAAATCGTTTTCAGAAGGATTCTGCTGAACGCTCAGATAGTCTTTCAAATGTGGGTAAGCAGAGGTATAATCATTCTTCATGAAATAACTTTCCCCTATGATCTTATGAACTTCCGCTTTATAAGAATCTGAAATATTTTCGTTCAATAGAGCAGTTCCTTCCGTAATTGCCTGATCATAGTTCTTATCGTTGTAATACATCTGTACATAATAAGGACGTACCAGCTTTGAGAATTTATCCTGATCTTTTATAGAATCAAAATACTGGAAAGCTTTATCGCTTTGCCTGTTGCTGTAATATAAATGCCCCAGCATATAAGCAATATCTCCTTTTTGAGACTGATCTGCTGTTTTGTAGGCTTCTTCCAGAGCATCGGTAGCTCCTTTAGAATCTCCCGTCATGAACTTTGCATACCCAAGTTTCAGAATATACTGTGTATTTTCTTCTTTTGAAAGCTGATATTGGTTTACTTTTTTCAAAGTCTCCAAAGCTTTATCAAAATCTTTCTTTGCTAAGTAATAATCTGCCAATGGAAGATTAGCCTGTGCAAAATAAGCAGAATTCGGATATTCTTTCATGAAAGCTGTTAACCCTTCTTCAGCATGATTTTTCTGAAGAATTACGCCAATCACATTATCAAAAAACTGCGCACCTTCCTTTTTCGAACGGGACAAATTCTGATTGTAGAAATATTGTCTTGCATATTCGTATTGAGAAGCATTGTATATTTTGGTCTGATAAAGATTTTCGGCTAGATTAAACCTGTAATTTTCTTTCTGGGTAAAATATTGGGACTGCTGAGCATCGGAGATTCCGAAATAAATGACCGCAGCCGCTAAAAGTATTTTTTTTGATTTCATTCTTCTTGATATAAGAAAATTAGTCTAAATAAGTTAACGAAAATATTAAAAACTTATTGTTTAAGCAAGTTTTAACAGATTTATTAGGCTTAAATAGCAAATTAACAACGATGAAAATTTTCTCACCATTCAATGATAAAATTTACTACTTTCGTCTGATAAAATGTAAACAATTTTAATAATAAGTTATCAAAAACATATTTTAAGTTGAATACTTTTTCAACAGCAGCTAAAAACATACCATAAATACACCATCACATGAAATTTAAGATACTTTTAGCATTAATTTTTGTCAACCTTATGCAGGCACAAAAATTTTACTTTCCAAAGACAGTTGTAAAAGACTCTCTTATACTGGAAAAACAGATGCCGGGACTTGCACAGCAAGTGATCCCCCAACTTCAGTCTGCAAAAAATAAACCGGAAAACAAAGTCGACCTTCTTGACAATCTTTTCCGTTTACAAATGGTAGCCCAGGATTATAAAAATTCGTTAGCTTCTCTGTCAGAAAACCGCAATCTCTTTGCCGATCATAATATGGGAGACTATAGATATATGGGGTTTGAATTGTACAGCATGGCTAAACTGGCACAAAAGGAAAGCAATATCTCCTTCCCCAATGCTTTTGAGAAAATATTTAACCAAAAATATGAAAGTCTTCCGGAAAAACTGATTCCCAGACTGCCTCTTGCGGTTGACGGCAATGTAAGAGAATCCAGAAAACAGATGAAGGGAATACTGGACGCGCAAAAAAACAAAGACAGCATTGACTACAAAACTGCTCTATCATTATGTAAAAGTTATCTAAGCTATAAAACGTATTCAAGCATCAAACCTCAGGTGATGCAGCTGCTGGCATCAAAAGACAAAGAAAAATACATTATTGAGACCAAAGATCTTAAGATAAAAAACGGGAATACTCTGACTATTACTATTGTCAGAAAAAAAGGAGACACATCCCCACTTCCTGTCATTCTTACCAATAATATTTATGCAGGTCCATTTGATCAATTTTTTGGAAAAAGAGCGGTTACTTATAATTATGCAGGCGTTGTTGTCAATACCCGGGGTAAAAGAAACAGTAATAATGTAAATGATCCTTTTGAGCATGAATCAGAAGACCTTTATGAAGTGATAGACTGGATAAGCAAACAGCCATGGTGCAACGGAAAAGTAGGAATGATCGGCGGCAGTTATTTAGGTTTCAGCCAATGGGCAGCGGTCAAAAAACTTCATCCTGCATTAAAGACAATTGTACCACAGGTAGCTGTTGGAATCGGGATAGACTATCCCGCTCAGAATAATGTATTTATGAGTTATATGCTGCAGTGGATTCAGTATGTCACCAACAACAAACTTACGGATGAAGTAGACTTTGGCAATTTCGCAAAATGGAATTTAATCAATACAGAATGGTATAAAAGCGGAAAATCATTCAGGGCTTTGGACACGATAAGCGGGAAAAACAGCAAAATCTTTCAACGATGGCTGGATCATCCTGGATATGACCAATACTGGCAAAAAATGGTTCCTTACAAAGATGATTTCTCTAAAATAAATATTCCGATCCTGACGACAACCGGATATTACGATGATGACCAAATCGGGGCACTGTACTATTTTAAGCAACATCATCTGTATAATAAAAATGCAGACCATTATCTGGTAATTGGCCCCTATAATCATGGAGGGGCACAGAGTTTCGGCTTTACTTATGTGAATGGCAATCCTATTGATCCGGTGGCCAGAATAAGCATTGACGACCTTGCTTTTTCTTGGTTCGATTATATTCTTAAAGGGGGCAAAAAACCGGAAATTTTAAAAGACAAAATTAATTTTCAGGTAATGAATACCAATACGTGGAAACATGTTCCTGATCTTGATAAAATGCATACTTCCACCGTTAAATTCTACCTTCAGAACAAGAAAAACACCTCTTCAGTATTCAATAAGCCGGAAATTCAAAGTTTCACGAAGCAAACGGTTGATTTTAAAAACAGAGATCAAAAAGACACTTATTACAAAGTCAGCAAAAAAGACAGTATAAAAACGACCAATTCAATTGCTTTTGAAAGTGAAGTACTGGACAAGGATATGATTATGAGCGGAAATCTCTCAGGATTTTTCAATGTTTCCATCAACAAAAAAGATTTTGACACGAATACTTATCTGTACCAGATTCAGCCGGATGGGAAATCTTCGCTACTATCCACTCATATTATGAGAGCCAGCTATGCAAAGAACAATGAAGTACGACAGCTTCTTGAACCCAATAAAATGGAACAAATCCCGATTAGCAGCTCATATGCTATGAGTAAAAAGATAGAGAAAGGGAGCAGGCTCCTGCTGCTGGTTGGCGTTAATAAAAGCCCTAACTGGCAGATCAACTATGGGACAGGCAAGGATGTAAGTGATGAAACGATAAAAGATTCCGGGGAACCTTTGGAAGTAAAATGGTATAATGACAGCTATGTGGAAATACCTGTTTATAAAGACTAAAACCTTTTGTTTGAGCATTTTTACCTAAATGTTCTTAACAACTGTTAACATCAAAATAAAAAATCATTACATTTGCTTTTTTTCAAATCAAATATAAGTTATTGAATGAGTCAACTTTTTAGAAGAAAAATCTATTCAGATACAGATACTTCAACGGGACTTTTAAGAGTCTTAGGTGTATGGGACATTGTATTTTTTGGTATTGCGGCAATTATCGGAGCTGGGAGTTTCAGCAGTTTGGGAGAGGCCGTTTTCAGAGGTGGTCCCGGTGTTATCCTTTTATATTTGATTTGTGGTTTTGCCTGTGGGTTTACCGCTTTATGCTATGCTGAATTTGCCAGCAGAATACCTACCGCAGGTTCTGCCTACACTTATGCCTACGCCAGTTTTGGTGAGCTGATTGCCTGGATAATAGGCTGGGCTCTGATCATGGAATATTCTTTCGGAAATATTTACGTAGCATTTTCCTGGTCAGATTATTTCACAAGCTTTCTGGGACGTCTCGGAATGCATATCCCTGATTACCTGACCTGCAGCTATACAGAAGCAAGAAAAGCGGTTCAATATGGTTCAGAAAACAAAGAACTGTTAAACGCCTGGAAAACAGCTCCATTGATTGGAAGCTTGAAATTCATTGTGGACATTCCTGCATTGGTAATCAATGGTTTAATCACATGGCTTTGTTATGTGGGAGTAAAAGAAAGTAAAAATTTCAACAACTCTCTGGTAATCTTAAAACTGGCAGTGATTATATTGGTCATTCTTGTAGGCTTTGCTTATGTAAACACAGAAAACTGGACACCAATAAGCCCAACTACCGGAACCCCATCATTTATGCCAAACGGCTTTGCCGGAGTAATGAGTGCTGTATCCGGAGTATTCTTCGCTTATATTGGATTTGATGCTTTAAGCGTACTTTCTGAAGAAACTAAAGATCCACAAAAAACCTTACCGAAAGGAATGATCATCTCTCTTGTATTATGTACCGTAATTTATATTGCATTAACGCTTGTACTTACGGGAATGGTGGATTATAAAAAGTTTGATGGCGTAGGAGATCCGCTTTCATTCATCTTTGAAAAAACAAATGCTAATGTAGCCTGGATGGAGCTTGTTGTTTCCTTCGTTGCTATTGTTGCTATTACCACTGTACTATTGGTTTTCCAGATGGGACAGCCGAGAATCTGGTACGCAATGAGCCGTGACGGACTGATGCCTCAGAGATTCCAGAAGGTACATCCAAAATATAAAACTCCTTCTTACGCAACTATCATTACCGGAATTGTAGTAGGTATTCCTATCCTGTTCACAGATAAAACATTTATCCTTGATTTTACAAGTATCGGAACTATTTTCGCATTCGTGTTGGTATGTGCGGGAGTACTTATGCTTCCGGCGAAAGAGAAAATCAAAGGCAGATTTCACCTTCCCTATGTGAATGGTAAAATTATTTTCCCTGTTGTTTTCATTGGTGGTTTACTGGCTTTCTACAAATGGCAGCCGGAGTTTTTTGATAACCTGATGAACTGGTCAGATCCTAACGAAGGAGAATTCAGAGCTTCTATTTTCTTCTTTATCATCATCAACCTTATCTTATGCGTAGTAACTTTTATCAAGAACTTATCATTGATTCCATTGGTTGGATTAAGCTCATGTCTGTATCTTCTTACAGGAATGAGCCATGAAAACTGGTTCTGGTTCGGAATGTGGTTCCTGATCGGTATGGTTATTTATTTCTGCTACGGTTACAAAAACAGTAAACTTGGAAAAGAATTAAAAGAATAGCTAAAGAATAATTAGCAAACTGCAAAAAGGCAAAATGGCAAAAAAGTCGAACATTTGAACAGACTGATTTGCGATTTTGCCTTTTGTTTTTTACATTCTAAAAATCGGCCGAATTATTGCTTTAACTTCAATAGAATCAATAAACTAACCTACCATGGCTGAAAGAATTAAAACATACAGAGAATTTTATCAGTTTTACCTTACCGAACACAGTAAAACAGGAACCCGGATTTTTCATTTTATCGGAACACTGCTCGTCTTTCTCGTTATATGGTACGTAATAAGTTCCGGAAAGGAAAGATTTCTCTGGTATATTCCGATTTTCGGATATGGATTTGCCTGGTTCAGTCATGCAGTGATTGAGAGAAACAAACCTGCCACTTTCAAATATCCGTTATGGTCTTTAATTTCGGATTTCAGATTATTTTTTGAACTGCTGATTGGTAAGCAGAAATTCTTTAGATCGAATAACCAGCCTCAGAATCAGGAATAATCTTATATTTTTTCCTCGTCTTTTTTTGCTCAAAATTATTGAGTGTTGGAAAGCGCAAAGGCGCAAGAGTCTATGCTTTGCGTATATTTTAAGACGCAAGAAAATCGAAGATTTCCAGCAAAATTATACGAGATCAATTTTATCGAAGATAAAATTCTTACGTGTTATAACATACTTGTAAGAATCTTAGCGACTTTGCGTTTTCCAAAAAAATTCTACTTTCCTATGAGATTGCTTCACCTTCGGTTCGCAATGGCTAAACTTTAGTGGGATTTTATTTATTTGGATAAAGCTTCTTCCCTATAAGATATCCCAACGAAGGCAGGATAAAGGATAATGTCACCGGGAATATCAATGACAACCCAGAACCTTCAAGAATAATCGTTAGAGGAAATAAATATCCATTATAAACAATGAGTGCCAGTGTAAAAAGAAAACTGTCACTATTCCCTGTAGAAAGAATATTGAAGTGACTTCCAAACTGATCGAATAAACCTGAGCAAACGAATAAGAACACATTCACAAAAAACATCCACAGAACCGTTCTGTAAATCATTTTCTTTTTTGCATTCAGATATCCGGCAAAGATCAGAAGTAAGGATAATATTCCTGAAACAAAAAAATCTATACCGGAAAAATCTGTCTCACCGCCAGTTCTTCCAAAGAAATACACGGCATAGAGAACAATATTAAGGAGATAGATTATCGTTACATAATTCATACATCAAAAGTTTTACTATTGGCCGTTAGTATTTTTTCTCAAGGATATCGTAGTGAATCGTGTTAACCATTTTTTCTGCGAGAGCATCTCCTTTTACTTTAATTGGATTGGAAATATAACTTGAAAAAGTCATGGTGTTATCTTTATTCAGGGTTACTTCCACTTCTTCGAGAATATTCTGGTCATCTACATAAAACTGAATTCTGTTTTCCACGATTCTCCAAAAAGAAAGTCTTGGTTCAGATGGACTGCAGTCCCCTGTTTTCCCTTCTACATAATTATAAATGGCATATCCGTCTTCCCGGATTGCATAATTTCTCATCAGACGGCAGTTATCAAATTCTTTTACCACCTTCTTTTTATTTTCATAAAACCCGGCTTCCTTCAGTTTCCAAAACCCTGTAACGTCTTCTTTCTTTAATTTCTGGGCATTAACACAAGAAACTGCTATAAGAAAAGCAAGAGAAAATATCTTCTGCATAGATAAATTTATGTGTTTTTAAATGATTTTAAACGAATATACTATAATTAGAATAAAGCGAAGATTTTCAGCGGGCGGCTCCGCCGCCCGCTGAAAATCTAAACCTTAAACTTTAAACTCTAAACTTTGAACCTTGAACTCAGCTGCTATTTAAATTTCTTCTTAAAACTGAATTTAAGCCTGTTCATAAACCCCGGTTCTATGATGTCAATTCCAATTCCGAAATTGCTGTCTGCAATGGTATGATGGTCTGTTCTGAACTTTTCAAACTCACTTTGAGGAATTTCAAGATTGATCAGAGGATTGTATTCGATGTATACAGTTGCCCCGTTCTTGCTTACTTTTTTACGGCTTTTATAATCAAAATACGGATTGGCAATCGTGCATTCTTGAACCGTATATTTTTCTTCGGTGTCTATTTTCTGATCTGTATACAGATTGATTTCATATTTTTCACTGTCGAAATTATGCCAGAATGGTAAATCTTTATGCATAAAATCTCTTGCGCCGGCCTTTATAACATTTCTGTCAAAATACATAAGGAAACGGTTATTCTGCGGATCTACAAAATAAGGACTCTCAATGATAGCGGTATATTGAATCTTTACTTCATTCAGTCTTTTATCATCGCTTATCACATCAATGACAGCATCTTTGAATACATTTCGTACATCTGTACCATTTCTGTCGCTTGAGTAATTCAAAGCATAGAAAAGAAAACTGTTCCAGCTGTCTATAATTTCCCTTTTGTTGGTGCTTTTAAAATACCTTCTCATGGCATTGGCCCTGCTTCCTTTGTAAGTTGTTGATAAAGTAAATTTTCCGACAGTTCCCTGCACATTAAAATCTACTTTCTCGTCAATACAGAAATAAGGAAACTTATAAGGTTTTCTGACCTGGAGCTCCTGATCTTTTTTCACTTCCAGATAATGCATAAAATACATAAATCCTCTGTTTTCAATCAATCCGAATTCATCACGAATCGTAGCATCAATAAAGTATTCCTGATCTCTATAATTCACTTTTACAACAACATGATTGAAGCTAAGCAGTGACGGAAGGTAATATTTGATATAATAATCTGTATTGAAATTCACCAGTACTACGGAAGCATCCACACCAATATAATCAAGGATCACTTTTAATAAAACTGATTTTGCCTTACAGTCTCCCTGCTTGTTTTCATAAGTTACAGACGGTGCCTGCGGCTTATGTCCATTCATTTCATCTGCATTGAAGATATAATAGATATGGTTCTGAACATATTCTATGGCAAACTGAAGTTTTTCACCCTGATCAGTAATAGCATCCAGTTTTTCAATCAGGTTCGGAGCAAAATCCTGTAAAGAAGAGCTATTGAAAACCTCATCATAAAGAGGCACAATATAATTGGAAAGATCTTTCCAGTTGCTTTCTGTAGCAAAATCCACATAAGGAAAAATTTCTCTTCCGGAATCTACAGGGTTAATATAATTCTGCTCTTCTATCACAAACCTTTCTCCTTTTTTCAGATGATTCGTTTCCGGTTCAAGAACATTTCCCTGCTCATCTCTGAAAAATGTCTTTTTATAGGCAATGGTCTGTTCACGTTCGTTGATAAAAGTGAATTTAAAATGGCCATACGCCCAGTAATTATCCGGGCTTACCCATACATATTTTGAGAATTCCTTTCTCAGGAAATCCCGGTCTGTAAATTCTTTAATCCTTGAATCTTCTAAAATCAGTACATCATACAGCCTAAGATCTTTGATGGTAATATTGATCTTTTTATTACTGCTCAAAACGCCTCCACTGCTTTGGTTTTCGCTGTCAAGTACTTTAATATTCGTATCCGGAATTTTATCTATCAGCACTCCATCTCTCAAAACACTGATTCTGTGAATCTGATAGACTTCATTTTCTTCCACAATGACGTCAGACACGGAAGCCCTCTCCAGATTTCCCGGCTCGTTCAGGGTATACGCCATGCAGACATATTCACTGTTTTCCGTATTGCTGGTATAGTATTTTTTGTCTAAAAAGTAGCAGTAGTCCCGGCCTTCATCAATTTGTTTTTTGGCGAATTCGGAGTCTTTGATTCTGTTTTTTATTTCCTCATCCCCGATATTTCCTGCCCACATTTCAGGTTTTTGAATCCTGTAATTTTCAACTTGCATTTGATTTTCCATATTTATTGTAAGAATTATGTTTTGTGGTTAGTGTTTAAGAACTTCAAATTAAATGATTAAAAAAATAAAAAGCAATAGCAGAAGTACTACAAATTCAGGAAAGCCTGTTCGGCATGGTAATTGCGAGGTATGGGGAAAAATCAAGTTTATGAAAAGTATCGCAACAATTCTAAAAGGGGCAGCACCCGCATTAGCATTATTCGCAATGACGCAATGTACAACAGCAGCAAGTGCATCAGCAGGAGATGAAACAACTTTCATCGTAGGACCACAAACAGCAGACTGTACAGGCGTAGCTCCTATGAAATGTCTGCAGGTAAAAGAAAACGCTTCCGGAGACTGGACCAATTTCTAAAGCAACATTGAAGGGTTTACCTATGAACCAGGTTACGAATATGTTCTGAAAGTAAAAACAGAAAAAATTGCCAATCCACCAGCTGACGGATCATCTATAAAATACACCTTGGTAAAGCAGGTTTCTAAAACTAAAAAATAACAAAAAAGCTTCTGAAAATTTCAGAAGCTTTTTTGTTATTTAGAATGGAAACAGGAAGAATGAAGCTCGAAGTTACTTTTGGTCAACTAAGAAAAGTCAACAAATGATTCACCTTTACGCTTTTATTTTGCTCTTATTTACACCTTCTCTTTGTTTAAAATCCAGATTCTTTTTTAGGAGGATCCGGATATTTACCTTTACTGGCCTCTCCTACTGTATTTGCAGTAGTCATAGCCACTACAAGATCATTCAGCATGCTGCTGGCTGCCGTAGGTGAATTGGGAAGAAGAACCAGGTTACTTCTGTTACTTGCACCTATGGAATGTAATGTATCATAATGCTGTGTCACAACAATAAGTGCTGATGCTTCATGTGAATTGATCTCTACATTATTCAGCATTCTTACAGACTCTTCAAGTCCTTTTGCAATTTCTCTTCTCTGATCGGCAATCCCCTGTCCCTGAAGTTTTTTAGATTCTGCTTCCGCTTTGGCAACGGCTACAATTCTGATTCTTTGTGCTTCTGATTCATATTCTGCAGCTGTTTTTTCTCTTTCCGCCGCGTTGATTCTGTTCATTGCATGTTTTACCTGTTCATCCGGATCAATATCGGTAACCAAAGCTTTGATAATATCGTACCCATAGCTGTTCATCGCCTCCTGCAGTTCACTTTTTACAGCAATTGCCACATCATCTTTTCTTACAAAAACATCATCCAGTTTCAATTTCGGAACCTCAGCTCTTACCACATCAAAAACAAATGAAGTGATTTGATTTTCAGGATTTTCCAAACGATAATAAGCATCTCCTACCTGACTTCTGATAACCTGATACTGAACAGAAATTTTCATTTTGATGAAAACGTTGTCTAATGTTTTGGTATCAATCATTACATCCAGCTGTTGAATTCTAAGATTCAATCTTTTAGCAATCTGATCTATGATTGGCAGTTTAAGATGAAGACCAGAATGCTTTACAGCTCGGAATTTTCCAAAACGTTCAATAATCGCTGCGGTTTCCTGTTTAACGACAAAGAACGAAGCGAATAAAATAATTAGCCCGAAGAAAATAACGGGCGCTAAATATATTCCCATAGTTTTTAATTTTTTAATAGGTCGTAATAAATCATGTTTTGTTAAACATTTTTATTGGTATTTGCTTAAATATATGAAAAATAAATGTAAGATTTAATACGTGACTATCTAATAATGAAGGTTATGAATGAATGATTATTTTTAAATTAAAATTATTCCAAAAAAGACTTACTTTTGAATATTCATTACACATCATGGTTGATTCCAAAGAAATATTAAAGATCATATCTCAAAATCTGCTACTCTCACGGAAGAGCAGTTTGATTATGTTTTTGAACATTCCAACCTGATTACTTAAAAAAAGGGCAAAGTCTGATCTCGGAAGGTGATTTCGTAAATCATGAATATTTCGTTCTGGAAGGCTGTCTGAAAGCTTTTTATCTTAATGACAGCATGAAAATGTTTATCCTTCAGTTTGCTATGCCTACCTGGTGGGTAACAGATTTTGATGCACTTTACAGTAAAACAAGGGCTACTATTAATGTAGACTGCATTACCAACGCCACCATTCTTTCTATTTCCAATGAAGACAGGGAAAAAATCTGCAATGAAATTCATGAAGTTGAACATTTTTTCAGATGGAGAACCAACAAAGGGTATGTAGCGGCACAGAAGACTAGGACGCGGAATTACCACAAAAATATCACGAGATGTATTGGCAGCCACAGACAAAACATTACCATTTCCATTACAGACTCATTTTATGGGTACATTGAGAAAGGCAGCTCTGGAACAGCAAAAGAATGATCTGGTATTTTTCTGGGCAGGTCAGATTGCTCCGCTTTTAAAGCATAAAAAAGCCTCCACTTTAATGAAATCATTAATCGAAGAGGCTTCTGAATTATTGAATAAATAGAATTTACACCGTCATTCCGATGTCTATTCCTTTAATTTTTCTGTATAAATCGGTAGCATAATTATCCGTCATTCCTGAAACGAAATCAATGACTCCGAGAACTTTCTGGTAATCAGTACCGTCATTATAAATGAATTGCTTTGGAATTAATTTCAAAGCTTTTTCATCATAGGATTTTCTCTTATCTTCCGGTTTCAGAATGGAAGGAATAAAATGATCCAGCAATTCATACATTACATTATACCCTGCATTTTCAATTTCTACAACCGCTTTGTGATTATAGATTTTTTCTACGGAGAAACTTGTAATATCCTGTAGTGCTTTATTTTCTTTTTTATAGATGTCCAGTAAACCGTTACCCAGATTTCCCTCAAGAATTGTCTCAAAGTTGTATTTGTACATCTCAAGCGACTTATTAATTAAAGCATTGATTACTTTTGCTCTTAAGTAAGAAATCTGTTCATTTTCGTTGGAAATAGAACTTAGCTTTGTTTCAATTCTCTGAACATCATCTGTCTCAGATTTTACCAGTTCAAAAAATAAGTTTTTGCAGTCTGCGGTAGAAACAATTCCCAATCTGTGGGCATCTTCCATATCAATGATATTATAGCAGATATCATCCGCCGCCTCTACCAGCCATACAAATGGATGTCTTTTGAAAATATGAGGTTCTTCGCTTTCAGAAATAAGCTGGGTTCCTTTGGCAATTTCCAGGAATATATCTTTTTCATTCTGGAAAAAACCGAATTTCTTCCTGTGAATGATTCCTTTTTTCTTAGCGACTGCCTCACACGGATATTTTGCAATACTTGCCAAAGTGGAGAAAGTAAGCTGAATACCTCCTGCATCTTTCCCTTGCTGCTGCTGTGCCAGTACTCTGATTGCATTGGCATTTCCTTCAAAGTTGACCAGATCCGCCCACTCCTTTTCATTAAATTTTGACTTCAGGTCTTTTTCATTCCTTTCAAAATAGCTTGCAATGGCATCTTCTCCGGAATGTCCGAAAGCTGGGTTTCCTACATCATGACATAAACATGCAGCTGCAATGACGTTTCCTAAATTATAGAGATAAAAATTCTTTGAATCTTCAGTAAGCTCACTTTTAAAATCTTCAGCAATGAATTCACCGATGATACTTCCTAAACTTCTTCCTACAGATGATACTTCCAGAGAATGGGTAAGCCTGTTGTGTACAAAAACACTTCCGGGAAGAGGAAAAACCTGCGTTTTATTCTGCAGTCTTCTAAAAGCAGAAGAGAAGATAATTCTGTCGAAATCCCTTTGAAAATCAGTTCGTGAAGCTTTGGTCTGTGGATTGTTTCCTGTACGTTGATTGGTGAAAATCTGGTTTAAATTCATCATTTTTCAAAATTACTCCAAATTTTAATTGTACGGAATAGTATTTAGATTTTTATTAAACAGATCTGTCATTCAAAAAATCTATAATAGTAAACGTTTTTTAGGGATCGGAAAGATTAAAGAAATACTCTACATTTGATGCAACTAATACAACCGAAGAATACTCATAATTCTTCTTTATCCAAATTTTAAAATTCTTTTACAATGACGGACAACACATGGCTCAACAGATGGGACGAAAGGTATAGCAGCGAAGAGTTTGCTTATGGAACAGAACCTAATAATTATCTGAGAGAAAAGCTTATTCAATTAACACCCGGCAAAATACTCTTCCCCGCAGAAGGTGAAGGCCGAAATGCTGTTTTTGCAGCAACACAGGGATGGCAGGTTTCAGCATTCGATATTAGTGCCAATGGCAGAAATAAAGCTTTACAGCTTGCAGAACAACTGGGAACCACAATTGATTATCAGGTTGGGGAACTTTCAACACTGAATTATCAGGATCAACAGTTTGATGCTATTGCTCTTATTTACGCTCATTTTCCGGGAGATATCAAATCTTCTATCCATCAAATGCTGAATCGATATCTGCGTAAAGGCGGATTTGTTATTTTTGAAGCTTTCAGTAAAAATCACCTTGAATATATTGCGAAAAATGAAAAGGTAGGCGGCCCAAAAGATATTGAATCTCTATTCTCTATTGAAGAAATCAAGGCTGATTTCCCTGATTATGATACTATTGAATTAGCAGAAACAGAAATTGAGCTCAACGAGGGATTGTTTCATAACGGAACAGGTTCTGTGATCCGTTTTGTAGGACAAAAGATGATCTAAAAATATTTTAAACAGCTTTGTTTTGGGATAAAGCTCAGATTTTATTTCGTTATGGAATATTATTTGAATCTTTATCATAAAACAAACGTATGCCTGAAGGTCCATTCCATCATATTAATGAAAGAAAACCTGCAGCCATTTGCAGGTCAGCAAGTGACAGAAGTTTCAGGAAATGCCAAATTCGAGAAAGAAAGTTTCATTGGCCAATCTCTTCTGGAAATCCGAACTTTTGGAAAACAAACTTATCTCGTTTTTGAAAAAGCGGCGATCCGGATTCATTTATTAATGTTTGGTTCTTACAGCATTGATGAACAGACCAAGCCGAATAAAAGCCTACGTTTAGCATTATTTTTCTCTACTGGAAGCATCTATTTTTACACCTGTTCTGTAAAATCCGTAGACCTTGAATTTCTCTCCACCATTGATTGGGAAGCTGATGTAATGAGCGATCTGTGGGATCCAAAAAAAGCAGAGAAAAAACTGAAATCCAATCCAAAGATGATGGTGTGTGATGCATTGATGAATCAGGATATTTTCTCTGGTGTCGGTAACATCATTAAAAACGAAGTACTTTTCAGAATTGGCGTTCAGCCGGAAAGTTTGTTGGGAAATCTTCCTGCCAAAAAAAGAAAAGAGCTTATTACTGAAGCCAGGAATTACAGTTTTGATTTTCTGAAATGGAAAAGAGAATTTGTATTGAAAAAGCATTGGCTTGTTCATACCAAATCTATATGTCCGGTTTGTGGACAGAAATTGATCAAAAAACAAACGGGTGCAGGAAAAAGGAGAAGCTTCTATTGTGAAAAAGATCAGAAGCTTTATTAAATCAATATTGTTTTAAGTTTTGGCTAAAGCCGTTGAAGGGTTTATTTATTTAAAAAGATCGCCTCACACACCATTTTGCTTTTGTCATTCTGACTAAGGAAGAATCTTATTGATGGTAAAACATGTGATTCTTCACTACATTTCATTTCGTTCAGAATGACACTTTTTGATCTATTTTTTTCTACAGATTTTACAGATAATGATGTGTATTTTTTTTGCATTGCAAATTCTACAAAGCCCTATTACTCATTTCACCTCAGTCTGAGTTGAGAAGTCCTCCTGCAAATCTGGTAAAGAATTCAGAGCGGTAGACTTCTCCAAGAGGAATCTCAGAATCTTCAATGTATATATTATGATTATCAAATGAATCAATATAATTCATATTGACAACGTAAGATTTACTTACTCTGATGAAGGTTTCTCCGGATATTTTCTGATGAATGGTTTTTAAATTCATTGCAGTAATAAGTTTTTGCTGCTTTGTATGAATGACTACATAATCTTTAAGCCCTTCTATGAATTTAATATCTGGAAAACTGATTTTATAGAACCTTCGCTCTGCTTTGATGAATAAAAAGTCTGCAGTATTAGATTCTACCGTATTTTTCACTGTGTCTTTAGACAAAAGTTCGGTATAAAGTATGGCTTTCTCAACAGCTTTTTTCAGTCTCTGTGGATCAATAGGCTTCAGCAGGTAATCTACCGCTTCCAGTTCATAGCTCTTCAACGCATATTGAGAATAGGCTGTTGTAAAGATAATCAGTGATTTTTTGGGAAGCATTTCTGCAAACTCAAGTCCTGTTACCATAGGCATTTCTATATCGAGAAAAATAAGATCTACATCATTATCTTTAAGAAAATCAAGAGCAGACGGTGCATTGGAAAATTCACCAAGGATATCCATATTGGAAATTTCAGTAATCAGCGATCTCATTTCGGACCTTGCCAAAGGCTCATCATCAACGATAATACAATTCATCACACAGGAATTTTTAAATTTACAATATATTCTTTTTCACCTGATACTATTTGCAGATCAAAAGTGTCGTTATAGAGAAGTTCAAGCCTTCTGGTGATATTGGCAAGCCCAAGTCCGCTGCTTTTTTTATCCGAAACAATATAACCGGCACTCCTTGAATTGAAACACATAAAATGAAGCTGCTTATTCTCAATATTGATCTCAATTTTCACATAAGACTCTCCTCCACTGAGATCTACACTGTGTTTGACGGCATTTTCGACGAAAGTAGTAAACAAATTCGGTGGAATAAATGTACTGCTGATGATTCTTTTATCAACATCGGTTTGAATATCAAAAGAGAAATTATCACGTCTTATTTTTTCAAGGTTTAAAAAATTGGACAGAAAATCAATCTCTGAAGCCAGTAAGGTTTTTTCTTCACTGTTTTCGTACAGCTGATATCTGAGAAATTCGGAAAGTTTTACGATCACTACTGAAGCTTTTGCAGGATCTGTTCTGATCAATGCTTTTACATTATTCAGCATATTAAACAGAAAATGGGGATTGATCTGATTTCTCAGTTCATTCAGCTCCATACTCAAGGTAAGATTGCTGAGTTCATTGATCCTTTTATTATCACTGATCCATTTCTGCAGAAGTTTTATGGTGGTAGTTGTGAGAATAATCGGAATACACATCAGGACACCTTCATAGATTCCTCCTCTTTCATTATCCTTCGGAATATATTGTGTTCTGAAATCCTCAAAAAGATGTCTGAAACTATACCCAATAAAATTAAGCCCTACAACTCCCATCAAAACAAGCAACACAAGATAAGTAAGGTATTTTGTTTTAAAGAAAAAGCGGGGAACCAATACATATATATTAATGTAGACCATTGCGATCAGAATAATATACACAAAGAATAAAACATAGTACTGATATATCCCGGAATACCAATGCCAGAATCTCGCGCTGTACAGCAAAAAGAAAAAGAAGATCAGAAACAGCAGATGTCTTCGGAACCCATATTTCGCTTCCACCAAAAAATCCATTACAAAGGTTTCTTCAAATTTCTGCGGACTATATTTCATACGATAGGCTCATTTTATCATTAACAAAAATAGACAATAACGAAATTTACAACTATTTTATTATACGAAACCTGTATTTTATTATACCAATTATTACACCCTCGGTTTTTGTATAAAATCCCGGCCATTTTGTATAAAAACAAATTCACGCTATATTTTTCTCTATTCCTTTGTGCTTGTAAAATGAAGACATATGGAATTAACAGCTTTTCACGAACTGACTCAGGAAATATCATTGGAATGTTTCTTTATGACAGAATCTCAACAGGAAGAAAAAGTAATACAGCTTATTGATTTGCACCATTTTGTAGAATGTTTTGATCCGAAAATTAAAATTCTCAGCTATCTCCACCATCCTATTAATATTATAGAACATCAGGGAAATACAATAGGAATTCTTTTTTGTGACCTGAAACATTCTGCAGTGCCGGACAGCAATGCTTCGGAAGAATTCAGAAGGAGATATGAGCTTTCGGAACTCTGGTTTGTTTTTGTAGAGGAAACTTATATTCCGGATACGGCCGGCTATACAGATGCAATTATTGAAAATAGCCTGGATATCTTCTATGAGAGGATTTTCAGCTTTAATTTCTTTCAGTCTATTATTCATCCTTTAAAATAAACTGCCCATGAAAACATTGAGAAGAGTACTTGTCCCACTGGCAATACTCCCTTTAAAGAACATTACCTATGCCCAGAAAAAGGACAGTATTCCTTTGAAAGTGCGTGCTTTTTTTGCTGATAAAATTCCACAGGCACGGAACTTCAATGTCGAGTATACCTTTGTCACCCCATCCTCTTTCTCGTCGCAGCTCCAAGGTCAGGATTTGCCGGATAATAAGGTCAAAAGCTTTCAACAGATGAAGGCAGATGCCAATATTTATTTTATCAAGAAAAGAAACTGGCTTTTGAGCACTACGCTTAACTACCGCTACACTTCAATCAGCAACGAGAATCCCGTAGTTCCGGGAATTGAATCCGAAGAGAACTTTCACTATCACTCGGAAGCTATTAATCTGAGCTATTTTTCAAGGTTATTCAAAAAGACGGCGATATATTCTGCCAGCATTTCTGCAGATGGTAGCGATCAGCATTTTGAACGGATCAGAGGATTGGTAACTGCTTCATTGATTTTAAAAGCAACTCCAAAAACAAAAATGACCCTTGGACTGGCTGGTATTATTGATCCGAGTTCACAAATACCTGTACTTCCTATTTTCACTTATGAAAACAGATTTAATAACGGATGGGTACTGGATGTTCTACTTCCAAAAAAAGTATTGATCCGAAAAGATATTTCTTCCAACGGAAGGCTCTCTCTGGGAACGGAAATAGATAATACATCATTTTATACTTATCGTAATAACAATACTTATGAATTCAGGCAGGTTGCTCTCAATTCCGGGGCAATTTATGAGCATAATCTTGGAGGAAATTTCATAGGAACTTTTAAAACGGGACTCAGAACAAATATCAACTCCAGGGCTTTTAATAAACAGGATTCCTTTAATGATTATATATGGAAAGGAACTTATAAGCCTTCATTCTATTTCAATGTTGGAATTTCTTATAATCCATTTGAAAGAAAAAGAACGAAATAATTTTTACAATATCCCAAACAAGTCACTTGAGTATTCTAATGATGGATATTAAAAAAAATTAAAATTTTCTCCTTTCTGCGTTTAACCATTCTTACAAATTACAATCAAAACTACAGAAAAAACACAGATTCAGAGATTCTCTTTCATGAAAAATCTTATTACCTCGCAAATGATTTATGAAAATGATTTCAAGATTTTATTAAGAATTTACTAAAGAAAAGAGTATGTCTGTACCTAAACAAATATTTCAAACTTTTAAAACGAAAAAGCTTCCTTTAATCACCCGATACCATATCTGGAATATGAAGCGAAAAAACCCTGAATACAACTATTTCTTTTATGATGACCAGGATATAGAAAAGTTTCTTACAGAAGAATTTCCGCCAATCTATATTGAAACATATCATAAACTGACTATTGGCGCTGCAAAAGCAGACTTTTTCAGGTATGCGATTTTATATAAAAAAGGAGGTGTTTATCTGGATATTGACAGCAGTATAATAAAACCCTTCAGAAAACTTATCAATGAAAATGATGAAGCAGTTATCAGTGCAGAAAGGCATAAGAACCTATATGTACAATGGGGACTTATTTTCAATAAAAACCACCCTTTTTTAAAGAAGACATTGGAACTGATGCTGGATAATATCAATCATCACCGTTATCCTAATAATGTGCATGCAACAACAGGACCTACCGTATTCAGTAAAGGAATCAAACAGTCTCTTGCCGAGAATCCTTCAATACCTTTTACCCTATTTGACGGAATTGAGTTCAGAGGTTTTTTAAAATTCAAATATAAATTGGGTAAGTTCTTTTTATACAAAAAAAGATCCCAGCACTGGAAGCAGCAGCAAATGCATCAGGATATTATTATTTAATGCGTTCCCATTTTTGAAAATACATTAATAATAATCACCCCGATAACAATCAGAGCAATACCGATAATAGCCGGAAGATCCGGAATCTGCCTGAAAGCAATAACTCCGATCATTGTTATAAAGACAATTCCTACTCCGGACCAGATGGCATAGGTAATTCCTACAGGAATCTGACGAAGCGTGAGACTTAGAAAATAAAAAGCACAGGCATATCCTATGACGGTCACTACGGACGGCCATAGTTTGGAGAATTCCTCAGATTTTTTCAGAAAACTGGTAGCGATGATCTCAAATACAATAGCTAAGGCAAGAAAAATATAACTGCGTCCCATAAACTTATTCTTTGTACAAAAGTAACAAAAGCACTCCGGTAATTCCAAAAAGGAATAACGGGGAAATTCTCTGTTATTCAAACACAGCAAGTGCTTCTCTTCCTTTATTACGGTACAAAAAATTATATTTTTTAAAACCATCAATCCTACACCAATACTTCCCGTAGGCACTTAATTCACCTTAAGTGCCTTATTTTTAGCTCCATTCTACATTTTAAAGATTTTGAAAAAGTATGCCATTGTGCAAAGATATTTTTCCAATCTGGCACAAAAAATTATTTCTCCATGTCATGAAATGTGACACATGACAAAAAATCCGAATAAAAAAAGAGGCTAAAAATAAATTTTCTTAACATGAAAATCCTTTTCACGTGACAAATTTACATTCAAAAAAAGCAGTTTAAAACAATATTATGCTGCGCATTATTTATTATTTGTTTTATCAACTCCAATATAGAAGTCAAGAAACGATTAACGTTTTCACATAATTTTGCAGAGAGAATAAAAAAGTATTAATAAATTCTCAATAATGCATTAATTTAATGTAAACAAATATTCACTAATAAATGAACGCCACCATCGTAAAACACTGATATACATCATAAGTATTTACTTTGGCACGTGATTTGAAAGTAGTAATATTGCAATTGAAAGATTGATAAAAAAAAGTCAAATAATTAAAAATAATACAAAATGGTAACTTATATCGGTATCGTAACAGGTTTAGTCGTAATCACTTCATATTTCATGACAGTAAGAAGAGAAAGAAACTAATTTTAAATAAACAAGCCTATAGAATATCTATACTAATTATATTGTTTTATGTTTTTAGTCTGAGAGATCGGATTGCTCTTTTACTCATCGGGTAAAAGGGCCCAAAAACATAAACCACAAAATCTTAGTTTCATAACAAATTTTAATATCCAAATGAGAAGAGCCGTTCGTAAGTCCGGCTCTTCTTTTTTATTACAGAGTTTGGTAAAAGTGAAAATTATTTATAGTCTACAGGTTCTTTAGGTTTCTATTCATCATTTATAATTTATAATTCATCATTCATTTTACGCTGGCCTAGCTGTTTATTATTATTCAGGATTTCTTCCGGCATTTAATAAAGCTTTATCTTTGTTTATTCAATAATTATTTTATTATCATCATGAGTCTCTACAATCTTATTATCCAGGATAAAGAACAAGTAAACCTTAACGAAGTATTTCTTGATAAAAATAACAAGGAGCATCTGGTTCAGCTTATCAAGGAACACAACTATATAAAAGAGCTGCAGGAATACGGTCTTCCGGTTAATAATAAGATTTTGCTTCAGGGAAGTTCCGGATGTGGAAAAACAATGACTGCAAAGGCTGTTGCGAATGCTTTAGGGAAAAATATTATGATCCTTAATCTGAGTAACATCGTTTCATCCCGTATCGGCGAAACATCCCAAAATATTAAAATGATCTTTGATAAGGCAGCAAGAGAAAGATCTGTACTTTTTCTTGATGAGCTGGATCAGATAGGAAAAGCGAGAGGCAGTGATGATAAAGATGTAGGTGAAATGAGAAGACTGGTGAATACATTGATCCAATTAATTGATTATTATCCTGAACATTCACTTTTACTTTGTGCTACCAATCACCCTGAGATTATTGATACAGCTCTGCTAAGACGTTTCCAATTAAAAATCAATTACGAAATGCCTTCCGATGAGATTCTGGATACCTACTACGATCAATTACTGGATCAATTCCCTGAAGACATGAGAACCGTTGAAAGAAAATACTCAGTTTCTTTTGCTGAAGCTAAAGATTATGCTTTAACTGCGGTAAAAGCTGCATTAATTAAAAAACTGGAAGCCCAAGCAACAATCCCATCATGAAAGAAGACATTCTCCACAATCTCACCATCATCAATAACCGGATAAAAAACGCCTGTGAACAATCCGGAAGAAATATTGATGAAGTTAAATTATTACTGGCCACTAAAACAGTTTCCGCAGAACGAATTAAAGTTGCACTGGAACATGGCCAAACCTTAATTGCAGAAAACAAGGTACAGGAATTGAAGGAGAAGTACGATGATTTAAAAGATATACCTCATGACAATCACTTTATAGGACATCTTCAGACCAATAAAATCAAAGATATTCTGAAATATGATGTTACCTGCGTTCAGTCTCTGGATCGTCTGGAACTGGCAGAGAAACTTCACCAAAGACTTTTGGCCGAAAACAAAAAGATGAATGTTTTAATTCAGGTGAATACTTCAAATGAAGAGAGTAAATTCGGAGTTGCCCCCATTGAAGCTATTGAGCTTATCCGAAAAATTTCCAACTACTCTACTTTAAAAATAAAGGGTTTGATGACAATCGGACTGTTCAGTGCGGAAACAGAGAAAGTAAGAGCATGTTTTAAAATTCTGAAAAATCTTCAGCAGGAAATCATCCATGAACATATTCCGAATGTGGAAATGAAAGAACTTTCCATGGGAATGAGCGGGGACCTGGAAACAGCCATTGAAGAAGGCGCCACTATTGTACGGGTGGGAACTGCTGTTTTCGGAGCTAGAATATATCCGGACAGTTATTATTGGGATGAAGGAAAAAAAAATAAAAAAGCATAAATTATATGTTCCCATTTACTTATACTTTTGAAAGAGAAATCACAAAAGATAAAACATCTGACAATGTAATTTATACAGCACGTGATATACTTAGAGAGAAAAAAGTCCAAAACATTCTTTACGGGCCGGGATTTGTTTCTTTTAATGAGGGTTTTTTTAAAGAAAGATCCAATTGGGATTACTTATCTTTAATTGATGATGGAAAATTTACCTATAATGAAGAAAGTAAAATACTAACTTACAAAGTCAAGCTATGGAAGTTAAACTTATTCGCTCTCGCATTTCTTATCATTACACTGATTTATTTTGAAGGTTTCTTTGGGAAGCTCCTTCCTGTTTTTGGCCTTATCATCAATCAATTGTTTTGCTACTTTGGAAGCCAGGGATTAGTTGAAGAAGTTGCTCATAAAGTTAATTATCTTTCATAACCACGCTCCTATTTACTTGTCAGCAGATTCTAAAAGTAATCAAAAAGCCATAAAACATTACGCTTTTTTAGTCTACAAATTCGGTATACTTTTTGATATAAAACTTTAAGAACCAAACAAATACATGTATGACAAAAAAATTACTCTCGGGCTGTCTATTTATGGCAGTATTATTCTTTTTTTCATGTGAAAAAGAAAACACACAGATGAAAAGTGGAATCTCCATTGAAACTATTTCAATTATAACCTGCGTTACTATGGGCGTAGCCATTTTATTGGCCTATACCTTTAAAAGAAGGTAAAGGAATATGACAGAAAACAATAGAACACCTCTCAGTTTTGGGAGGTGATTTTGTTTTCAAAAAGATTCTTTATTAGACTATGGATATTTCGTTAAAATCCAATATATTTCCTCATTCTTTATGACTTCTAATCCATGAAAAAAATACTCTTATCCGCAACTTCATCTATACTTATCTTAAACTGTACTCAAAAGCAGGAGATTAAAAAAGAAGAAACAGAAATAATTCAAACCCGGCATATAAACAGGGAAGAAAAACAACATGTAAAGCCTAAAACGCCTCCTCCATTTGAATATCTTTCGGATTACCCTGCGATCAAAGACTCTTCTAAATTTATCCAAAACCTTAGGCAAGCTTTTGATCTTCATATTCATGAAAGCCCTTCTCAGCAGGAAAGTGAAAAAATAACGGTATTCAGAAAGGTAAAAATCAATGGTTCGGATCAGGATTATTATTTTATTGAGTATGACTGGAAGGTGGGCTCTACCTCACAATATCCCTGGAAATATCAGTTACTGTTAACGAAAAATGGAAAGCTCATCAAAACATTAGCTGCTGACCGATATCAATTTGTTTCTATTTTTCCAAAAGAAAACCCTTTTTTGTTGGCAACCATTGTAACAGGACACGGGAATGGCGGACATGAACTTTATAAAGTAACAGCAGATTCTCTGGAAAATGTATATGAAGGATATTATGACTATAATCTAAGAACTTATGATGCTCATGAAGACAACAAAATATATGAACCGTATGAATTACAGTTAAAGATTAAAGACTATAACAATGATGGGATTAATGATATTGCCTTCAAGGGAAAATGCGTGCTGACCATGGGACGAACTCCGGATGGCACCTGGTATGATTATACAACAATAAATGGTAAGCAGGTTAATTATTCTATTGATAATCCCTACAAAAAAATTCCTGTGGAATATATTTTTCTGTATGATAAAAAATCAGGACATTTTAAGGCAAAAGAAGATTATAAGGAGAAATATAAAGAATTTGAATAATAAGCCCCCTATTATTTGCAATAATATGTACCCAGTTCTAATCATACAGCCTGTTTCCCGAATATTTCAATAGAATTTGCTTACTTTTACAAAAATGTAATAAAGTCAAACATTTCAAAAATGAAACATTTTACATTTTAAAATTCTTTCATTTGTATATATGATCAAAACCAATAACCAAAACTACCTTCTGCTAATCCTCCTTCTGATTCCAAATTTTCTTTTAGCCAACGCAGGCTCTCCAATGATTTGGTTTAGTTTTTTACATCTGATCTGGATCAATTTTATCATCGGAACATTTGAAAGTAAACTTCTTTTAGAAAAATTCAATCTACAGAACAGAAAATGGCTGACTATTGCAGCCAACTATATTTCTATGTTCGCAGGATATTACTTCATTGCGCCTCATTTCTCTTTAATCAACGGATATCCGGACTTCTGGGGTATGAAATCAAGAGTAGGACAATATGAACTGGGAGGTTTTTTTATTGGGTTTCTATACAGTTTTGGGGCCACTCTGGTTATTGAATTTCCTTTTTACTGGCTTTCACTAAAAACAAAACTGAGCGGATGGAAATTAATAAAACCATTTTTTCTGGTCAATCTCATTACTAATGTGATAATGCTTGCCATTTATTTTGCGATTGTTGCTTTTACAGCAAAATGGAGTTAATGGTAAAAAGAATTTCGATTATAAATTCTGGACAAAAAATATTCATAGAAATAACAGTGAGATTGCTTCGCTTTGCTCCCAATGAATAAAAACAAAAATCCCTCTCATTACTGAAAGGGATTTTTTATAGTTAAAAACTGAGATTACATATAAGCTTCAATCGGCTCACAAGTACATACCAGGTTTCTGTCTCCGTAAGCTTCATCTACTCTTGATACAGAAGCGAAGAATTTGTGGTCTCTTACCCACTCTAACGGATAAGCTGCCTTTTCTCTGCTGTATGGTTTATCCCAAGAATCAGAGATTACCAATTGTTCTGTGTGAGGAGCGTTTTTCAATACGTTGTTTGCTGCATCTGCTTCACCATTAGCAATTTCATCAATTTCTTTTTTGATAGAGATCAATGCCTCTGCGAAACGGTCAATTTCAGACTTGCTTTCAGATTCTGTAGGCTCAATCATCAAAGTACCTGCAACCGGGAAAGAAACGGTAGGAGCATGGAAACCATAATCCATCAATCTCTTCGCCACATCAGCCACTTCAATTCCTAAAGATTTGAACTGACGGAAATCTACGATACATTCGTGAGCTACTCTTCCGTTTTCGTTAGAATATAAGATTGGGAAATGCTCTGCTAAAATTTCTTTCAGGTAGTTAGCATTCATGATAGCGTGTCCTGTAGCCTTTTTAAGACCTTCAGTTCCCAGCATCTTGATGTAAGAATAAGAAATATTAAGGATTAATCCTGAACCGTAAGGTGCAGCAGAAATACCTTCGATAGCTTCTTTAGACCCTATTCTGATATTCGCGTTAGAAGGAAGGAAAGGTACTAAGTGCTTAGCAACACAGATTGGACCTACTCCAGGACCTCCACCTCCGTGAGGAATTGCGAAAGTTTTGTGAAGGTTAAGGTGGCAAACGTCAGCTCCGATGTTTCCAGGACTTGTAAATCCTACCTGAGCGTTCATGTTTGCGCCATCCATATATACTTGTCCTCCGTGCTCGTGGATAAGGTTGGTAATTTCTTTAATGTTAGCATCAAAGAATCCGTAAGTTGAAGGATAAGTAATCATTACAGCTGATAAGTTTGCTGAATAAAGTTCTGTTTTAGCTTTAAGATCTTCGAAGTCGATTTCACCGTTTTCAAGGTTTTTCACGACAACGATTTTCATTCCTGCCATTGCAGCAGAAGCCGGGTTTGTTCCGTGTGCAGACTGAGGGATCAATACTACATTTCTGTGGTGGTCTCCTCTTGAAATGTGATATTCTCTGATTACCATTAATCCTGCGTACTCACCCTGAGCTCCAGAGTTTGGCTGAAGAGAAGTTCCTGCAAAACCTGTAATTTCTGCCAAGTCTTTCTCCAGTTCGCGGATCATTTCCTGGTAACCTTCAGCCTGATTTACAGGTACAAATGGGTGAACTGCACCCCAGTTTTCCCATGAAAGTGGTAACATTTGAGTTGCTGCGTTCAGTTTCATTGTACAAGATCCTAAAGAAATCATTGAGTGAGTCAATGATAAGTCTTTTCTCTCAAGACGCTTGATGTAACGCATCAATTCTGTTTCCGTGTGATATTTGTTGAATACTGATTCTGTAAGAATTTCGTCTTTTCTTAAGTTTTCTTCCGGAATGCTGTATCCTTCTTTGATTTCTAATTTGAAAGTCTGCTTGTCTTTAAACTGAGCGAAAGAAGCCATCAGATAGTTTAATTTCTCTAATGTTGTACTTTCGTTGATCGCAATACTTACTACACCTTCTGTGAAATAGTTAAGATTAAGTTTGTGATCAAGCATCAGTCTTACTAATCTTCCTTTTTCATCTTCAGACATTGTGATTTTCACTGTATCGAAGATTGGCTCTTCTACTACCTGATACCCTAATGCTTTAAGACCGTTTTTCAAAGCATTTGCTTTAAAGTGGATTTGATCAGCGATATAGTTTAATCCTTTTGGACCGTGATAAACAGCATACATACCTGCCATTACTGCCAAAAGCACCTGAGCTGTACAGATGTTTGAAGTAGCTTTCTCTCTTTTGATGTGCTGCTCTCTTGTCTGTAACGCCATTCTTAATGCACGTCTTCCGTACATATCCTGAGAAACTCCAATGATTCTTCCAGGGATATCTCTCTTGTAATCTTCTCTACAAGCAAAGAAAGCTGCGTGAGGACCTCCGTACCCTAATGGAATACCAAATCTCTGTGTAGTTCCTACTGCACAGTCAGCACCCATTTCTGCAGGAGACTTTAGCTTCACTAAAGCCATCGGATCACAAGCAACAGCTACCTGAAGGTCAAGTTTTTTGTATTCTACGATATCTTCTGTATAATCTAAAACGATTCCGTTTTTACCAGGATACTGTAATAAGACTCCATAATAAGAACCATCAAACTGATGTGTTTTATGATCTCCTACTACGATTTCTATTTCTAATCCTTCAGCTTTTGTTTTTAATACAGAAACTGTTTGAGGAAGAACAAGGTCAGAAATAAAGAACTTATTAGCTCCTGCTTTTTTCTGGTCTTTCGTTCTGTTGTTGAAGAACATATGCATTGCTTCAGCTGCAGCAGTAGATTCATCCAGCAAAGATGCATTAGCTAATGCAAAACCTGTAAGATCACATACTACAGTCTGGAAATTAAGAAGGGCTTCAAGTCTTCCCTGTGCAATTTCTGCCTGATATGGAGTATAGGCTGTATACCAGCTAGGGTTTTCAAAAATATTTCTCTGGATTGCTGAAGGCAAAAGTGTATTGTGGTACCCAAATCCGATATAGCTCGTATAATCTGTATTTTTAGATGCCAATTCTTTTGAGTGGTTCAGCATTTCGTATTCAGAAAGCGGTTCCGAGATCTCAAGATCTTTCTCTAAACGGATAGAAGATGGAATGGTCTGAGAAATTAACTCTTCAATACTAGAAACGCCAAGTTTCTCCAACATCGCCTGTTTATCGGCTTCATTAAGGGAAATGTGACGGCTCACAAACTGTTCTGTATTCATTTTTATTTATTAGATTTTGTTTGTAAAAAGATGTGTAAAATTACAATTTTTTGAATGATTGTACAAGAGCATATCAGGGGTGATAATTCACAAAAATATTTGTGAATTTTACCACAATTTATTTTTAATAAACTTTTAACAATGTTTATAGCAATCCTGACAAACACACCCCTTATTCTATACATAATATGCAACAAAACCATCAAATCACACTCAATAAAATACTAGGATGTTATTTAAAACAATGTGAATTATTCACCTGTTTCCATCTTACTGGTTAAACTTGTCTTTAAAACCTTTTACTATCATTAGTTTTATTCAAAATGTAAACTTAAACCCAATTCAAGGAGAATTTAAGAACGGTCCGGACCTAGATTTTACGTCTGACAATTCATTAGAAATCAGGCAATATCTGCTATACATCAGGTTTAAAGAATTTTATGAAATTTTATTAATTATATTTATTCTAAATTAATATATTTGCAGCATGAATATGATTGTCCCTTTTAAAGTTCCGCCTTTGGCACCTTACTCATTCAATAACGAAGAGATGTTCTGTGAAAAGAAATCGTGTTGTAAAAAGTTCAAGAAAGGAAAAAGATGCAAAAAATGTCCGGGAAGGAAGAAAATGGCTTAAGCTAGCTGAAATTTTTTATCAGCATGTAAATTGCAATTGCTATAATAATAATTCCCCAGATCAGCATCATAATTTTAGGCTGACCAGATTTGTTGATTCTGGTTCTGGGTTGTGGCTTAAACATTTCTTCTACTGAATTTTTGAATTTCTCAGTGTCATTTTCAAAAACTTCCGTAATGGTAATTCCCTGAACAACGGTTTTGTGCAAAAGAGAATTTGTTGCATGAAGCAGAAGCTGGAATTTTCCATCTTTAAATTCTGTGATCTTAAAGATCCTCTCTCCATACGGCTTTTCTAACCCGAAAGGCAATACTTTCACCACATCGGCATTACTCGTCTGCCAGTTGATGATAATCTCCTCACCCTTTTTTGCATGAATTTTATTCGCTGTAAAAGTTTTGATCGCAGGTGGAATATTATATCTGAAACTTTTCTGATGATTTTCTAAATTCTGATCATAAGCACGTCTTCTGACAGAATCACTCAAAGTCTCATAAGCTTCCTGAATTTCGCGAAAACGGTCAGCAAAAAAGTCGTCATTGTCATTTTTATCGGGATGATATTTTAAAGACAGTTTTCGATAGGCTTTTTTGACGTCTTCTTCTGAAGCATCCTGTGATATACCGAGAAAATAGTAGTAATCTTTCATTGAGAAATACAAAAATAAGGATTTATTTTTCTTTGTGTCTGATATTTATTACAAAAATTTAGCTGGAAAACAGATGTGAAAGTCATTGCGAATCAAAGAGGGAATAATCTCAATACAAAGTATAAGTTTCTTGTTGGAAAACGCAAAGGCGCTAAGGTGTTACAAGTGATGTGCTTTAAGACGCAAGGATTTTATCTCCGATAAAATTGTACAATTCTTAAGGTTTTACGGATCTTTCAACAAAGTATTTGTCATTCCGGGTGAAGCAAGGAATTTCAGTCTGCAAGAAAAAATATAAGTCTTTTCATATTTTTAAATAAAAATTCCGGCGCGGGAAGCAGAGCTTCCCGCGCCGGAATTAAACAATTTCAATTTAGTCTTTACGTATTATGCTTCGCAGGTATTATCCTTTCTGCAGCATCTTGAATGGAATTCCTTTTTGAATTTCCCTTTCAGTTCCTGATAGTCTTCGTCATTCATTTCTCTGATCTTATCTGCCAGTCCGAAAGGCGATTTTTCCTTGATTCCGTACTCATCAAAAATACCTTTGATAAATCTTTTTCTTTGTATTGCTTTTTTAGCGATTATGGCTACACCTACAACGGCTAATGCTCCCAGAGCTCCTTTTAATGCTGAATTTTTCATTTTTTCAAAATTTTAAATTTTACTACTTCTTGTTTTTTATAGAGACGAATGAATTTTAATTTTACTTTACTACTTCTTTAAAATTTTCAAATTATTCGTTGTTTCTGTTGAAGAATCCGCCTGAACATTTATTTCTCCAAACTTCTTTGAATTTTTCTCTTTCTTCAGGGGACCAGCCTTCCATTTTTTCTCTCATTTTTCTTTCCTTGAAGTCTTTCATTCCTTTACCGAAATGGAAACCTCCGAAAAGAATTTTACTTAGGATCAGTATTCCCATTGCCTGCCAGAATGTAATGGCTTTTACTCCTAAAATCTCAGGGAGAAGGCAATTCCAAAGCAGCATTACAATCCATGTAACAGCGGCTAAAATTAATGGCGGGCATAACAATAAAAAAATCCAACCCTTTTTGTGTTTATGATTCATAATTTCTTTTTCTAACTTTTTAAATCTTCGTACAATTTTCTCAATCTGTTTCTCAAATGCTTCACAGCATAGTTTTTTCTACTGATGATGGTTTTGATATTTTCTCCCTGTTCATCGGCAATCTCCTGGAGGGTTTTGTCGTTCAGTTCATTTTCTACGTACACCAGCCGTTGTTTTTCGGGAAGTTCATCCAGGGCTTCAAACAGTTTTTTCCAGATCTCATCCTGAAACATTTTCACCTCAGGACCGGCGCTGTCATCCATCAATAAGATATCCTTGATAGAGAAACTACCGTCTTCATCCTCATATACGAAATCTTCAAGATTTTCTGTTTTCTTTTTACGGTAACGGTCTGTAATTTTATTTGCCGTTACCCTATACAGCCACCCACCAACATTTACGATCTCCGAAATATTCGTAAGGCTACTGAACTGATACCACACCTCCTGCAGGATATCTTCCGCATCCTCCGTGTTTTTCACTTTCGGACGAATATAGGACATCAGCTTCCCTCCGTAGTTGGAAACGGTTTGTGAGATGATGCTTTCTTTCTCCTTCTGTGGCATTGTTATTTTTTCGACAACCTCCATATTGCTATGACGGCCAGCCTTTTGGTTTTACTTTAATAAATTTAAAATATTTTTCTTAAAATTCAATTTTTCTTTTATCCATCAACATTTTTATCTTCTCAATTATTACAAGATTACTCATTGCTTCTTACTCATTAATCATTTCTTTAGGAGCTTATCCTGCTATCCGCTCATACTCCTCACACCAAACTCTCCCATCCATGTTCCGGGGTAACCGCTGCTATCAGGGCTAGGAGGATCAATGATGAATGATAATGACCTTTTTATCCATTCTCAATTCTAACTTCATTTGGGATTCCTCCGGAATGACACAATTGTAATGATAGTTTATCCATACAGCTTGTCATTCCGTAGGAATCTAAACACCCACTTAGTCATAATAACAAAAAAAAGAAACGGAAGACATAAGCCTTCCGTTTCCACATTATAAAATTATTAGTTACTTATTAAAATTTTCCGCAAAGAATCCTAACATTGATTTGTAAAGCTCAATTCTATTCGGTTCTTTTCCAAATCCGTGTCCTTCATCATATTTTACCAGGTAAGGAACTTCAAAACCTTTAGCACGCATTGCTTTTACAATCTGATCAGATTCATTGATGTTTACTCTTGGGTCATTGGCCCCCTGAACTACAAATAGTGGTTTTTTGATCTTATCAATCTGATACACCGGTGAAACTTCCTTAGCAATCTTTGCTTCTTCAGGATTATCCAGATCATACCAGATTTGTTTTACCATTTCTTTATAGGGTTTCCAGTATTCGGGGAAAGAATCAAAGAAGGTAAATATGTTGGATACACCTACATAATCTACTCCACAAGTGTACAGATCAGGAGTTTTAATCAAGCCCATTAGCGTGGCATATCCACCATGGCTTCCTCCGTAAATGGCTACTTTATCTTTATCTACCCATCCCTGGCTGATGGCATATTTTACACCGTCTTCCACATCATCCATCGCTTTTCTTCCGATCTGTTTGTAGCCTGCTTTCTGGAATGATTTTCCATAGCCTCCGGAAATCCTGAAGTTAACCTGAAGTGTGGCATATCCTCTGCTTGCAAACAACTGTGCTTCCGGGTTGAATCCCCAGCTGTCTCTGATTCCCTGCGGGCCACCGTGAGGATTCACAATCATTGGAACTTTTTTACCTTCCAGCGCTGCCTTAGGTAATGTGATATATCCGTGAATGGTCATTCCGTCTCTGCTTTTAAATTCGATAGGTCTCATTTCAGCCATATCTTCTTCTTTCAGCTGAGGCATCAGGTTGTAAAGAAGCTTGGTTTGCTTGGTTTTGGTATCATATTCATAATAAGTTCCGTAAAGCTTATCACTTCCTACAACCACCAGAAGTTTATCATTATTATCATCAGAAGAAGCAATTCCAAATTCCTTGTCTCCAAACTGAGATTTTAATTTATCATGTATTTCTTTATAAAATTTACTTACCGGAACTGTTTCTCCTTTTGTTCCTTCATAGCTAATAAAATCAAGCTCATAATTTCTATTTTTACCCGCTGTGCTTATTGAACTTACATCATATACCGGATTGGAATAAATTTCTTTAATCACAGTATTTTTTTTCAGATCGTAGAGTACAATTCTCGCTTTATCACTATCAAGATTTGTTACTACATACGCTTCGTCTTTATTTTTAGAATTTTCATTAAATTCTATAATACTGAAGGTATCGGACCAGTCTGCTGATTTGATCAGGTTGAATTTTCCTGTCTGCAAATCTTTATAATATGTTTTTGTTGTTAATCCGTTTTCAAGAACGCTATATCCTCTAAGATTTCCATCTTTATCAAAAAGATAGTCGTCAATAGGGCTGTTAACATCTTTATTTTCGTACAGCTGGGTCATTTCCCCTGTAACGAAATTGATTTTAAAAGGTTCAAAAATCTGCTTATTATTTTTATTGAGGGTAACGACAACGAAATCTGTATCTTTTATAGGAATGATTGACTGTACTTTTACTCCGTCAAATGGCGTTAAATCCTTCTGATTTCCACCATCTGCATCTGCAGCATACAAATGAATATTTTCATTTCCTCCTCTATCCTGAGTATAATAAAGACGTTTTTTGTTCAGCCAGCCATAGCCTCTGATCAGATCATCTTTTTCAACGATGGCCTTAGTGATCTTTCCTGTACTCAGGTCTTTAACATATACATGATTTTTTTTATCCTGATCTTTTTCTTTATAGGAAAGGTACTTTCCGTCAGGAGAGATTTTAAATACGGAAGCTTTTGGTCTTGCAAAGTAATCTTCAACTTTGTAATTAAAGTTTCCTTTGTCATAAGAGATAAGTTTCTCAAGATTAGCCTTGGAAGATGGCAAAGTAGGATCTCCCGGCAGTTTTGCAGTAGAACTTTGTGCGTTGATCATCATAGAAGATAGTACAATAATGGCTGTACCGAAAATTTTGTGATTTAGATTCATAACTTCTGTTTTTAAGGTTAAAGTTATAGAACGCGCTTATTTTCAAAACAATAAAAAATAAATGCATTTATACAATAAGACACCATATCCCTATAAAACGTTACATTATATTATCAATTAATTAAAAAAATATCAATTATATGAAAAAGACAGCCTCAATGACTGTCTTTTCTATTTAGTGTAAATATATTCCGAAATACCAGGTCCAGACTATCAAAATAATCTGCATGGGAATCCTTTGCATGTAAAGGTATTTCATTCCCGGACCGGTGTAATCTGCTTTAAAAATATTAATCCTTTTCCTTGAAGAATTGATATTGGCAATAAAAACCAATATATAAAAAATGATCAGTAACACTGCAGTAATCTCACGAACAGCCGAAATCATAAGCCCGATTCCTGCAGCAATCTCCAGTATCCCTGTAAAGTATACCCAAAACATTCTGGCGGGAATAAACTCCGGTATCATCATTGCCATTCCTTTCTGAAATTTAAAATGGGCAAAACCTGTAAATATGATAAATACAGCCATTCCCAGATTTCCTGAAAATATAAAATCAGGTTTTCCCTGAGCTAAAAAAGTTCCCAGCAAAGCCAGAATAAATGTTGCGAAAAGTATTACGAGTAGTTTCATATTTTAGGTGATAGGTGGCAGGTAGCAGGAATAAGGGATTAGGGATTAGGGATTAGAGATCAAAATATAAAACTTAAGACTATTATTAGATAATCAACAACTCTCAACTTTAGACTTTAAACTCTAAACCTTAAACATTAAACTCTAAACTTCATCAAACAGAATCAAGGCTTACTCCTTCTGCGAGACTTTTCACGACCATCAAACCTTTTGTAAAGCCTGTGTTCATGTGATCTTCCCATTGTTTTTCAACCTGAACTTCGGCATGAAGTTTTGTTTTCCCTCCAAAGTCAATCAGAAAATATTTTTCAAAGCTTCCGTTCCACTCCATTACTTCTTTGCTTTGGGTGTCCTCTACTCCATTTTTGTCTACCATTCCCAAATGTTTAAAAACAATCTGATTGGGTTCTTCCAGACTGTCTATGGTTGAAACCATTCCTTCTCCCTCAGCATTAAGAAAATAAGTTTTTCCGCCAATCTTCCAATCTGATTTCATGATAGATCCCGGACCGAAAAACCGTGTCCATTCACTATACGTTTCAGGGTTCCAAAGAATGTCCCATACTTTCTGTAAAGGGGCATCAATTACTGTTTCGTATGATAAGGTTTCCATTTTTATATTTTTTAGGGTGATTTGGCTATTGAATAACTTTCAATCTCAGGTGTAATTTAACCTGAAATATTTAAAGCTGATTTTCTGAAAGGTGCTTAACGATGGTCATCGCTTTTGGAAATTTCTCTTCAAAAAAGTCTTTAAATTCTGCAGGAGTCTGTATTTCTGTTTTCAGCAGTGTTCCTTCTTCATTTTCTTCAAGAAAATAAGCTTCTGTTGCTTCTCCCCAATCCTGAGGAACTTCAATACCGTCATAAATTTCTCCCAGGTGCAGAAATCTTATTTCTTCATTAGGAATAACTTTTTCTACCCTGCTGTACATTCCGTTATTTTTTGGGTCAAGAAATTTAACAATATTGTTCTCTTCAAGTGTTCCTTCATAGAAAGAACCTTCTGTAAATGCTGTTGTCCATTGCCTGTAAGTAATGTCTGCCCACAGGACACTCCATACTTTTTCAGGTTCAGCATTAATTTCTATTTCATATGATAATCGTTCCATTTTATTTTATATTAGGTTGTAGATAATAGGTTGCGGGTGATTGTGTCTGAGGGTTTGAGAGTAAGAGTGTATTGATCCGTGATTTTCTAACTTCTAACTTCTAACTTCTAACTTCTGGCTTCTGGCTTCCAGCATCCAGCATTTCATTCTATCCTCCGACAAAATCACCTCCATTGATATGAATGATTTCTCCCGTGATATAACTTGCGTCTTTTGAAGCAAGAAAAACATACGCAGGAGCTACTTCTGATGGCTGTCCCGCCCGTTTCAGCGGAGTGTCTTTTCCAAATTTGGAAAGGTCATCAAAAGCTTCTTTCACCAGCGGAGTCCATATAGGTCCGGGAGCAATTCCATTCACCAGAATTCCTTTTTCGGCAAGATTATCTGCGAGTGAGCGAATAAAAGACAATACAGCTCCTTTTGTAGCGGCATAGTCAAGTAAATGATCGCTTCCTCGGTATGCTGTGACAGAGGTAGTGCAGATAATTCTTCCTCCTTTTCCAATCAGCGGAAGAAAATTTCTGGTGAAAGAAATCATAGACATGATATTGGTATCAAATGTTTCCTGAATCTGCTCATCAGAGATTTTTTCCAGACTGCTTTTGGAAGTATGAATTCCCGCATTATTCACAAGAATATCAAGTTTCTTCCACTCTTTTTTAATCTTGTCTGCACACTTGGTCCTGAATGTTTTCCGGGTAAGATCGCCTTTGATGAGAATACATTCCTGTCCTTCTTTTTCAACAAGTTTTTTGGTCTCTTTGGCATCATCGTCACTTTCTTTGTAAATGATAGCAACATCTGCTCCTTCTCTGGCAAAATGAACGGCTACAGCCTGTCCTATACCACTGTCTCCCCCGGAGATCACTGCTTTTTTTCCAAGAAGCTTCCGGCTTCCCTGATAATCGTTCCGGATAATTTCCGGGAACAGCCCTTCTTTAGGGACTTTTGACTTAGACTGTGATTTGTTCTGTGTCTTCATATGCAAATCTTTTCTCTAAATCATATCAAACAATACGCCGAAACAGATTAAGAATTATAAGCATCCTCCAAATCCTGGATAATAATTTTCTGCATTTTCATCATAGCCTGAACTACTTTATAAGCTTTTTCCTGATTGGAATCGTTCATTAACTGAATAAGTCTTTTAGGCACAATCTGCCAGCTCAGTCCATATTTATCTTTCAGCCAGCCACACATACTTTCTCTGCCTCCATCTGCTGTAAGCGTGTTCCAGTATTTATCAGTCTGCTGCTGGTCGTCCGTCATTATCACCAATGATATTCCTTCATTGAAATCAAACTGATGATCATAAGAATTATCCATACAGAATAAACTGTAATTGTCTATGATAAAATGAGCATGCTGAACATTTTCTGCCGGTTCCGGGATATCGTGCCCTTCACTTCCTGCTCCATAAGTTAATATATTTCCTATGCTTGAATTGGGGAACGTTTTGGTATAAAGTTCCATTGCTTCTTTTGCTTTTCCATTGTTTCCATGGATAAACATCAAAGTAGGAATTACTTTCTGCTCGCTTGCTTTTTCACCCAAAAACAACTGCCATGTTACCCCATATTTATCCTGAACCCATCCGTATTTCGGACTCCATGAGTAAGATCCCAGTTCCATCAAAGCCATTCCTCCGTCAAGCAGCTGATCCCAGTATTTTTGAACTTCATCTTCTGTTTCACAAATCACCATGAAAGAGATGGAAGGATTTTTTTTGAATTGCGGGCCGCCGTTCAAAAGCATTAATCTTTGTCCAAACAAATCAATATTCATCACCACAGGAGTATCTGCCGTGATCTCCCCTCCAAAAACTTTACAATAAAATTCTGCAGACTGCTTGGCATCTCCGTCATACCAGAGACATGGGAAAATATCGTTATTCATAATTTTATATTTAAATGGATTGATTTATCTTGTTTTACTTTTTTCTTAAGAATGGTATTCATCTGCTGATTAATTTTACAGCAAAAGAAATCTTATGTCTTTGCATTTAAAGGAGGTTGCTTCGCTTTATCTGCAATGACACTAATATCTAATTATACTTTCTATACTTCTTTAAAGCATACCTGATTTTCTTTCATATAATTCTTCAGTTTCACCATCGTATTTTTCCCGAAACCATGAAGCTGCATAATTTCTTTCTCGGAATAATCTGAAAGTTTTTCCAAAGAATTTATTTTTTCTTTTTCTAAGGCTCTTCTTGCAGGTATTGCAATAACCCCATGAAGGAATTCTTCTTTAGGGTCATAATTAAAAGCATAAATGGAATTTAAACTCTTGGACATGATAACTAAATTGATCATGGCTACAAAAAATATTGTTAATGATTCTCAACATACTTGTGGAAATTATTAAGGATAGCATACCAGCCATCTCGCTGCATTTCCACTGAATTTTGTTTTTCCGGATCGAAAATTTCAACAACTTTCGTTGTGTTTTCATCTATTTTATCGAAAACAACTTCTACTTTCCGTCCGTCCTCCATATGATATTTGATAACCTCATGGGGAATAATTTCATCATAAACTCCTTCAAAATCAAATCCGAAACTTTTGTCTTTAGCTTCCATTCTGTTTTTGAATTTGCCTCCTACTTTCAGGTCATTTTCAGAACTAGGGCATTGCCAGCTTTCGTGGGCAAAATTCCATTTTGTGATATGTTTTGGCTCATTGAAATAATTCCAAACTTTCTCAACAGGCGCTAAAATTGTAATGTCTATTTTAATTGGATCCATAGTTCTAATTTTTTTATAGTTTGAATAAAGAGCTGCCCAAAAAATGGGCATCTCTTTTTATGATTAGTTAAATATAGGATTATTTTGCGTATTCATCATTATAGTTCACCATCCAATGAACACCATATTTATCCTGGAAGCATCCGAAATAGTCTCCCCAAAACTGATCTTCAATCGGCATTTCCACGTTTCCGCCATCAGAAAGCTCTTTAAAGATTCTGTCGGCCTCATTTCTGGAATCAGGGAAAATAGAAACATAGTTATTGTTTCCTACCGTAAGCGTCTGCCCAAAGCCAGGTACAATATCTGATGCCATTAAAAGGTCACCTCCAATAGGCAAAGCAATGTGCATTACCCTGTTTTTTTCTTCTTCTGAAAGGTTTTCTGTACCGGGAGCATTTCCCATTTTATGAATTCCTCCTACGAATTCACCACCGAAAACAGTTTTGTAAAAATTGAACGCTTCTTCAGCTGTTCCGTCAAAATTCAGATACGGATTTAATTTAGCCATGATTTCTAATTTTAAAGTTATTATTATAAGATATAGGTTCTACTGATGATCCATTAAGGATTAATTAAATTAATATGAATAAAAACCTTTAATGGTTTATAAATTTTTCTACTTCTTTTACGGTAAAGTCTATTAAGTTTATATCAATACTTCCGTCAAAGTCAGGCATCATATAAATGCCATGAGTGGCGGGAAGTATTATTAGCCGGGAGCCTTTCACCAGACGCCACATCGCTGCAGTATGCTCCGGTTTCATCACATCGTTATCACCACTAATGAATAATGTAGGTGATTGTATAGAGGTCAGTACCTCATCGTCCCAGTCTTCAAACGTCTGCATTCTTTTGCAGTCTTTCTCAAAAAGGTTTTCCAGTTTTGAAAAATCCGGATTGAGATTTAAAAAATTAATTTTGAAAGGTTCCGGCATCGATTCAAAAGTGGCTTCCTGCATGCCTTCAAAAAAGCCGTCCATCATTCCGCTTCTTTTATAAAATGCTGAGGCAACGACCAGTTTTTCTACAATTCCGGGATGCCGGTGGCCAATTTGCATTACTGTACTCCCCCCATTGCTGAATCCCCAAAAGGAAGCTTTTCCAATGTTTAATTCGGCTAAAAGTCCGGCAACATCATCAGCATCCTGCTCAAATGTTTCAGGAATATCACGGTGTTCGCTGCGTCCGTGGTTTTGCAGATCAATTCCTATGAGTTGAAACTTGTCTTCCAGCCTGGCAATGACTTCTTTAAAATCGTACAGAATGGAAGAACCTCCGCCATGAATCAGAACCAATGGTTTCCCGGATCCATAGACCTCATAATACAATTGGATTCCGTTTACTTTTTTATAGCCTTTTTCTACTGGATTCATGATTAGTATTTAAGATTTTCGTCTACGTCATATTTCATTCCGGGATAATCCAGAATTCTGCGCATCAAGCCTATCTGCCCGCAGAGATAGTCTTCACGGCCGATACACATTCCGACAAAATTGAGTTTTGTTTCTTTAATAAATGGAATATTCATTCCTATTTCAAATATTTCATCCAGTTCTTCATCTGTTACTTCATGAAGTCTTTGGTATACTTTAGCGGAGATTTTATGAAAGTTTTCTTTTAATTCAGCTAAAGTTGGATATTTAAAGCTTTCATCCAATGCTTTTCCCTGGAAAAACAAGTCACTGTAAGGATCTTCTTCCTGTATTCCAAGTACCCAGCCTAAGCCGTAACGTATGTTGACAAAATTCCCAGCCATCCATACAATATGATTGGTCTTATTTTCAATTCTTTTCAAGGCATCTTCTTCCGAAATGCCTTCCAAAACGTTCATAAAGCTTTGGGAATGCATTCTGTAAGCCGGAATAACGAGTTCCATTTTTTTTGATTTTGGTGTGTCCATTTTTAATTAAAGATTAGAAGTTAGTAGGTTGGAAAACGCAAAGGCGCTAAGTATTTTACAAACTATGCTTTTTTAAGGCACGAGGATTTTATCTTCGATAAAATTGTACTCATCTAAAAATGTAATACTAATATTTCAGTGATGTACTTGTTATTCCGAGCAAAGCAAGGAATCTAAACTTTTATATTAGAGATAATTCTCTTAGATTTTGCCCCTGATTATGTTATATGATCTGCAAAATTGTGTTAAAAACCGTTATTATTTTATGGCGCCCGGTTTTCCTAAGATTCTGCGGAGATACCCTAATTGCCCGCTGTGGTAGATTTCATGAAGGCTTAGGGTTGAAATATCCATAACCATTTCAGGTTTAAAACTGTCAAGGGTATCGAGTTTCGCTTCCAGCCCTTCCTGAGATTGCTTCAAATAGGATTTTAAATCTTCAAAGTTTACAAACTCATCTTTCCGGTCCAAAGGAATTTCCCCTCTGTTGTAGCAGGAAAATTTTTCACTGTCCCAAACAGATTCTTCACCTAAAATATTCAGAAAAGGATTTCTGATATGGATTAAATGTCCAAGAATCCAATTCATACAATTGGCTTCACCATTAGGAAAAATCATAGACTCTTCATGGGTAATACCGTCAATATTCAAAGAAATCACCTGATAGTTGCTGACAACCTGATTCTTTATTAATTCTATATCGTTTGATGCTGCTTCCATTAGAGAAGTATTTAATAGGTGAATGATAATAATTTATTCTGCGGGCATCTGAGATACATCTCCATGCATCACTTCCCACTGATGGCCATTGATATCAGCAAAACTGCTTTGATACATCCATCCGTAATCTACAGGCTCACCATATTTTGAACCTCCGTTTCCGATGGCTGTTTTTACCATCTGATCTACTTCTTCGCGGCTGTTTACCCCAATGGCAAGAAGCACCTGCGTAGTATCTCCTTTAGCAAAAGGTCTGTTCGTAAAGGTTTGGAAGAAATCTTCTTTTAGGAACATGGTGTAAATATGATTTTCCTTCATTACTACGCATATTGCCTTATCATTTGAAAACTGTTCATTGATAGAAAAACCCAGCTCTGTCCAGAATTCTCTGGTTTTTTGTACGTCTTTTACGGGTAGGTTGACGTATATATCATTAATGTTCATTTTGTAATTTTTAGTGGTGAATTTTATCCAAAATTACCAAGGTATGGTAAGAATGTGCTTGTCATAAGACAAGATTTAATTTTTATTTGGATCTCAATTATTCTGCAGGCATTTGCGACATATCTGCAAATGTCATATTCCAGCCATGCCCGTCAAGATCCCAGAAAGAGTTCTGATACATCCATCCGTAATCCTGAGGCTCTTCATGCTGCCACGCTCCGTTTTCTACAGCGGCATTCACTATGCTATCTACATCTTCACGGCTGTCCAAACCTACAGCTACAAGAACCTGGCTGGTATTTTCCTTGGCAACCGGCTTATTGGTGAAGGTCATAAAGTAATCTTCCTGCAGAAACATGACATAGATGGTATCATTCAAAACAACGCAGGTTGCTTTATCATCTGAGAATTGTTCATTAATCGAAAAACCAACCCTGGTCCAGAATTCTTTTGTTTTCTGTACATCTTTTACCGGAAGGTTCACATAAATTTGATTGACTTTCATTTTTTGTAATTTTAGTGTTAATCTGTTATCCAAAATTACCAAGGTGCAATGAAAATCAACTTGTCATAAGGCAAGATTTAATTTTTCTTAGGATGGGAAACTATTTCTTTACGAATGCGGCTTAAAGAAGTGTCTGTAACTCCCAGATAGGAAGCAATCTGCTTCAATGGTGCAAATTGTATGACTTTTGATTTTTGTTCAAGCAGATTAAGGTATCTTCTGGTTGCTGAAAGCGTGAACATTTCTACGGAACGCTGTTTGTAGGCAAATAGCTCCTGAGACATCCATGATCTTCCCCATTCTCTGAGGTTTGGGATTTTATGGAATAATTCCTGAAACGTATCATAATCCAGCCTCCAGCATTCACAATCTGTAATACAAACGATATTTTCCTGCGAGGGAACCCGCTGAAACATTGACAAAACCTCAATAATGACTTCATTTTCCACGAAAAAATGAGTGGTTACTTCATTTCCGTTGAAGTCATTAACATAGGAACGCGCCAATCCGCTTTCAAGAATATAATATTCATTGGCTGTTTTTCCTTCCTCAAGAATAAAATCACCTTTCTGGAAAGATGTTTTTTCATGAGCCTGAAATATTTCAGCAAGCTCTTCAGGGAAAAAGAACGGGAAATCATAGCAGGTTTCTAAAGCTTGATTGGTCATTGGTGTCAATTTTTTAAGTCTTTAAAAATAAAATTTTTAATTGAATTAAGAGCAAAAAATATTAAACAAAGAATTGAATGCTTTTATGAAAAACCGCATACCACATTGAAATAAAAGGTATTTCTAAAGCAGATTATTTTTAAACAGTTATTTGAAGCACAATATATTTGACCACCCCGTCAAAAATTCTTTGAATTTTCGCCACCCTTCGCAGGATGGGAATGACTATCTGCCGATAATAGTAATTATAAGCTTTTAAAAAGAAATAGAAAGCTTAAAACAGGGAAAGTTGTATTGATTTCGGAGTGCTGGGTTTCTGGGCATCTCCAAATACTGTTTTCCCGCCAAAACGCCAGGAATTCTGTCTTTCTTCTTCAATCACCTGCTGAATATCAAAATCCGGAGTAAAATCTTTTTCGGCATTGGCAACGATCTGATGAAGTTTATTTAAAGAATTTAATTTATCAGAATTTCCCAGTTTGGACTTTTCAATCCCTTTTCTGAGAATACTGATACTCTCGTCATACGTATTGACAGGAACGGGGAAAGGGTGTCCGTCTTTACCTCCATGAGCGAAGGAAAATCTTGCAGGATCGGCAAATCTTGATGGCGCTCCGTGAATGACTTCACTTACCAAAGCCAATGACTGCATGGTTCTTGGTCCTACTCCTTCCAGCATCAGTAAATCTTCAAAATTCTGAGGCTGCTGCTCTCTGGTAACATACAGAAGTGCCCCCAAACGCTTCAGATCTACATCTGAAGCCTGAACGTCATGGTGAGCAGGAAGAATCAATCTTGCAAAATCCTTCATTACTTCTGCGGAATCGGTATGGGAAATATCTAAAATTCCTTTTCTGTTCTCTGAAGCTTCGGTATCGGTAAGGTTAAGAATCTTTCCTCTTGAAATTCCGTTGATCCCCGTATGAGGCTGTTCTACAAAGGATGTGATGTTTTCGGAATGCCAGTGATAGCGTCTTGCTGTTCCATCCGACTCATGCATTCCCTGCTGAATAACGCTCCAGTTTCCGTTATCTGAAAGGATGAAATTATGCAGATATAGCTGATAGCCATCCTGGATTGCCGTATTGTCCACTTTTGCAGAAAGCTTGCTGGCTCTCACCAAGTCTGTTCCGTTGAGACCTGTTTTATCAGCTATTTTTATCAACTCTGATGGAGTTTCCCTGGAAAACTTTCCTTTTCCACCACAGATATAAAGTCCCAGAGACTGCGAATTGGGATTAATAGAACGTTTCAATGCTCCCATAACAGAAGTGGTAATTCCTGAAGAATGCCAATCCATTCCCATCACCGCTCCAAAACTCTGAAACCAGAACGGATCTGCCAATCGGCGCAATACCTCATCTTTACCGTAATCCATGAGAATTACTTCAATAATGGAAAGTCCCAGCACAGACATACGTTCATACAGCCAAGGTGGTACTTTGCCATAGTGAAGGGGTAAATCTGCTGTTCCTGAACGTTTCATTATATTTTTAAAAATGTAAAGTTAAGTTTTATTCCCCTTACTATTTAATGATCCGGATCATTAATTCTATTATTACAATTATCGGATAAGGCTTGTAAAAGAGAAACCAGGATCACGCATTTCCAATTCGTTTTTGCCGGATTCCAGTTGTGCTTCTTTGGCGTAGATAAACATTTTCTGTTCGTAAGCATCAATAGTTTCATTTATACTTTGATATTTTTCTTCTGTCAGATTTTCTGATAAAATTAAAGCATCCATCAACCCGCTATTGACTCCCTGTCCTGCAAAAGGAGGCATGAGATGAGCGGCATCTCCAATAAGTGTTACAGGTAAAGAGCGGTTGTCTTTCCAGGGTTTGTCTAATGGAATTCTCCTTGTTGGCAATCCTACAAAAAATGAAGTTGAGTTAAATAGCTGCTGATAAAGCCCACTCCATGAAGAAAACCTTTCGGCAAGAAACTGACGGACTTGTTCTGTATTTTGAAAATCTAAAATACACCCCTCCTTCCATTCTTCAGGCTTTTTGAATATCACTCCATAAGTCAAAGCTCCGTTATTATAAGGGTTGGCGACCAATAAATTACCTTCAAAAGCTGCCATTGGTCTTTTCCCATCGCACCATTCAAAAAACTCGGGACATATTTTCTCAGGCTGTGGAATATCTCCCTGAATGATAAAAGTCCCCGTATCTTCCACCTCAGCATCTGTTACATATCTTCTTACTTTAGACATTCCGCCATTAGCACCTATGACCAAATCCGCAGTCACATCAGGCTTATCCTTAAAATGAAGCTGCCAATTCCCGTTATTTTCTTCCATTCCGGTAAAGTTCATATCCCAAATTACCGTATTATCTGAAAGGCTGCCCAGCAACATTTCTCTTAAATGATTTCTGTTGATTTCCGGATTGTCATATTGATTTTCAGGAGTAATTTCTTTCGTAAAAAGTATATCGCCATGTTCATCAGCGATTTTGATTCCCATAGGTAAGGCTATTTCGTAATATTTATCTAACAATCCAGCCTTTTTCATTGCTTTCTGCCCTGATTCCTGATGAAGATCTAAAGTTCCGCCCCAAACTCTTGTCTGTGCGTTCTTATCTCTTTCATAAACATTTACTTCAATACCTTTCTGCTGTAATAAGACTGCCATGGTTAAACCAACCGGACCTGCACCAATAATGGCTATTTTTTTATGATTGAGTAGCATAATTTTGTGATGTATTTTATTATGTCACAAAATTCAGGAATCCCATGGTCTCAGGCTTGTACAAATGCGACAAAATCATTGCTTAAGATTTGTTTTCTTTTTCTCGCTTCTCTTGCAAAAACAGCAGGTGTAGTACCAGTATAGCGTTTAAATTCTCTGCTTAAATGAGATTGATCTGTATATCCAAATTCCTGCGCAAGTGCAGCAATAGAAGTCTCAGGAGCATGCCACAGATAATTTCTTATCTGTTCAAAACGCATCACTCCGGATACATCTTTTACGGTATGGCCAGAGGACTGTTTAAACTTCCTTTCTAATGTCCGGACTGTTGTATGAGCTGAATCAGCCACCTGATTGACAGGAATAGTTCCATTATTTTTTCTCATAGCAGCTCCGGCTTTGAAAAGGAGACTGTCTGCTGTAATAAGTGAATGCAATTTCAGAAAATATTGTTCTACTTCAGAAACCGCTTCTTCTATTTTCCCTTGTGTAATGTGATCATTCAATACAGTTTGAAGCTTTGCAACGGGATGTTCAAAAGTATGAACTCCGTTTTCAGTTTTTTCTGATGATAATCCCAGCAAATCAAAAACAGCCCATGGAAAACATCTTATTCCAATAATTTCCAATTGATTTTGAGCATAAAAAAGAGCTGGCTGATTGAGCAGACCCATAATAAAAGGGGAAGGTAAAGCCTGTAAAGTTCCGTGATGAGAAATACTACAGCCACTTCCAAAATGGAAAATAATTTCAGCATAACCATCCGGCATCACCGTAAATCCGGACTGTTGTTCACCATAGTCTCTTCTGTTATACCAAAAACATTTTATGGTATCTTTAAGTTCTTCCGGAACCTCAAACTCCTGATGTATATTTGAAAACATGACAATAAGCTATGCAGTTTGTGTAGGATTAATCTTGTGAATAGAATTCAAGATCTTTATGTTTTTCTTCATTATATTCTTCTTCAAATGTAATTTTGTTCCCGAAAGGATCAATTACGGTAAAAGATACAGATCCATAGAACGTTTTTTCCAGCCCCGGACGATTGTATTTGTATTTTTTATCAATGAGTTCTTTATGATATTGAGGAACACCTTCGCCCCAAATAGCAACTCTCGTCCCTGGTGTTCCGTCTCCGTGATGTTCGCTTAAATGGAAAATCATGTTTTCTCTTTTCACTTCCATATAAACGGGAGTATTTTCATCAAAATAATGTTCCCATACAATCTCAAATCCCAGCCAGTCTACATAGAATTCTTTTGTTTTCTTATAATCAAAGATTCTTAAAATAGGAATAATACGCTCTGCTTTCATTGTAATGTAGTTTATTGGTGAGACAGTATATTGATCAGTTTTTGAAATGGATCTTTAACAAAAAATCGGCGAACACCCCATTCTTCATTGGTCAAATCATAAGTGATTTCAAAGCCTGCATTTTTCATTTTTTCATAAATTTCATCTACATGATCTACTTCAATGGAAAGATCCGGAACTTCGGTATCATTTCCTCCCTGTTCGGCAAAACTGATCTGAATTTTTGCTTCTTCATCATTTCCTAATGTTTTTATCCAGCCATGATCCATCAAAACATCCAGTTCCAGAATGTCCTGATAAAACTGATTGGCTTTGGAAAGATCATCTGTTTTGATATTGGCTACGATTCTTTTTACCATTTTGCAGTAATTTTTCATTAAAAAAAAAGCCTTGTGAAATTACATAAAATTTCACAAGGCTTTTCTACAAAAATTATTTCTATTATTTCAATGCTGCAAGAGCCGCATCGTAGTTAGGTTCGTTTGCTATTTCAGGAACCTGCTCAGTATAAATTACTTTGTTGTTTTCGTCTGTAACGATCACGGCACGGCTCAATAAACCTTTTAAAGGTGAATCTGTAATAGTTACTTCATAATCGTCTCCGAAGCTGCTTCTGAAATCTGAAAGTGTTTCCACATTATTCAAACCTTCGGCTGCACAGAATCTTCCTAATGCGAACGGAAGGTCTTTTGAAACATTGATAATAACCGTATTGTCAAGTTTTGAAGCTTCTTCATTGAATTTTCTGGAAGAAGCAGCACAAGTAGGGGTATCAATACTTGGGAAAATATTGAATACTTTTTTCTTTCCTGCAAAAGTTTCAAGCGTTTTTACCGCTAATCCTGAATCTACCAATGCAAAATCTTTTACAGTGGTTCCTACAGATGGTAATGCTCCTATTGTGTGTACTTCGTTTCCTTTTAAAGTGATTGTCGTGGACATAATTTTATTTTTTTAGTTTTCCAAATTTAATCAAAAAAGAAAATTTTTCCTGTGTTATTATGGTTAAATTAATCTTAAAGTAAAAATAAAAACCACCCATCTGATAATCAGACTTAAAATATAATTCCTTATAAGTCTGCAGCCTTAAAAAAAATAATGATGCAACCGGAAGCAATACAATTACACAGATATAAAGTTAAAGAGTCAAAAGTGTCTTTTTTTTATGGAAATATCTCAAATAAAACAATGATATTTACTAAATTTGTGGGACTTAAAATTTCAAATAAAAAATAACAGTATAATGTCAGAAAAATCAAAAATCTATTACACACTTACTGATGAAGCTCCAATGCTGGCTACTCACTCGTTTTTACCTATTGTAAAAGCTTTCACAAAATCAGCAGATATCGAAATCGCAGTTCCGGATATTTCTTTGTCAGGAAGAATTCTTGCAAATTTCCCTGAGTTTTTAAAAGATGACCAGAAAATAAGTGATGCTTTATCAGAACTTGGCCAACTGGCTACTCAACCTGACGCTAATATCATTAAGTTACCCAATATTTCTGCTTCTGTACCTCAATTGGATGCAGCAATTGCTGAATTACAAGGTAAAGGTTTCGCAGTTCCAAACTATCCTGCAGAGCCTAAAAATGATGAAGAAAAGGCTATCAAAGCTAAGTATGCTAAAGTATTAGGAAGTGCTGTAAACCCTGTATTAAGAGAAGGAAACTCTGACAGACGTGCTCCAAAAGCTGTTAAAAACTATGCAAAAGCAAACCCTCACAGAATGGGTAACTGGGCATCTGACAGCAAAACTGACGTAGCTCACATGAACAATGGTGATTTCTACGGTACAGAAACTTCTACAACATTAGAAAACGCTACAAAATATAGAATCGTATTCAAAGGAAACGACGGTTCTGAATCTGTATTAAAAGACTTTGCTGGTCTTCAGGCTGGTGAAGTAATTGATTCTTCTGTAATGAACTTAAATGCATTGAAAGCATTTGTTCAGGAAGCAATTGAGGAAGCTAAGAACAGAAATGTACTTCTTTCTGCTCACCTTAAAGCAACAATGATGAAAATCTCTGACCCAATTATTTTCGGGGCTATCGTTGAGACTTTCTTCAAAGAAGTATTTACTAAATATGCTGAGACTTTCAAGTCTCTAGACATCAATCCAAATAACGGTCTTGCTGATCTTTTTGATAAAATCAAAGGAAATGCTCAGGAAGCTGATATCAAAGCTGATATTGAAGCTGCTTTGGCAAACGGACCTAGAGTGGCAATGGTAAATTCTGACAAAGGAATTACTAACTTCCATGTACCTTCTGATATCATCGTTGATGCATCTATGGCTGCTCTTGTAAGAGGTGGAGGTAAAATGTGGAACAAAGACGGGAATGAAGAAGATACAGTTTGTATCATTCCAGACCGTTCTTATGCAGGTTTCTACCAGTCTGTAATTGACGATATGAAAGCGCACGGAAAATTAGACCCTACAACAATGGGATCTGTTCCAAACGTAGGTTTGATGGCTCAAAAAGCAGAAGAATATGGTTCTCATGATAAAACTTTCCAATTAACAGCTGACGGAACTGTAGAAGTTCAGGACGAGGCCGGAAATGTTCTTCTTTCTCAGAAAGTAGAAAAAGATGATATCTTCAGAATGTGTCAGACAAAAGATGCTCCTATCCAGGACTGGGTAAAATTAGCGGTAAACAGATCAAGATTATCTGATACTCCAGCTATCTTCTGGTTAGACAAAGGAAGAGCTCATGACAGAGAAATCATCAAAAAAGTAGAAAAATATCTTGCTGATCACGATACAACAGGTCTTGACATCAGAATTCTTGATGTAAAAGATGCAATGACTGAAACGTTGAAGAGAGCAAGAGAAGGTAAAGACACTATCTCTGTTTCCGGAAACGTATTGAGAGATTATTTAACTGACCTTTTCCCAATCCTTGAGCTTGGTACTTCTGCAAAAATGCTTTCTATCGTTCCATTAATGAATGGTGGTGGTTTATTTGAAACAGGTGCCGGAGGTTCTGCTCCTAAACATGTTGAGCAGTTCTTAGAAGAAGGATACCTAAGATGGGATTCTCTAGGTGAATTCTTAGCCCTTCAGGCTTCTTTAGAGCATTTGGCACAAACTCAGGGGAATACAAAGTCTCAGGTTTTAGCTGATGCATTGGATGAAGCTAATGCTAAATTCTTAGCTACAGATAAATCTCCTGCAAGAAAAGTAGGTCAGATCGACAACAGAGGTTCTCACTTCTATCTGGCAATGTACTGGGCTGAAGCACTAGCTAACCAAACTGCTGATGCTGAATTGGCTAAACAATTTGCGCCGGCTGCACAGGCAATGCAGGAAAACGAAGAAGTAATCAATGCAGAATTAATTGGTGCTCAGGGTAAACCTCAGAACATTGAAGGATACTACAAAACTGATACGTATAAAACGTATGCAGCGATGAGACCTAGCACTGTTTTAAATGAAATCATTGACGGAATCTAATTTTTCGTTTTGATATAAAATGAAAGCTCCTTTAAAAAAAGGAGCTTTTTTTGTGAATATAATCTGCTTAGTAAACCACCCCGTCAAAAATTCTTTGAATTTTTGCCACCCCTCCATTGGAGGGGAATGTTGAGGACCTATTTACTCATCAAGGTCGGCACATCCCTAATCCCTAATCCCTAATCCCTAATCCCTACAACCTCTCACCTACCTAACCTTCCACAATCACTCTCCTGTGCTCTCTGCCCCAGTTGATCATTTCCTGGATGATATTTCCAAAAGTTCTGCAGTATTCCGTAGGTTCATATTCTATTAAAACAGGAGTGTCGGGGTAAACGGTGCGTTTTAACAACTTGTTCAGCTCCATATCTTTCAGTTCTTTTGAAAGCATTCTGGTAGTAATTCCGGGAATACTCCGTTCAATTTCCCTGAAACGTCTGTTCCCGTTACAAAGTGAATTGATCACAGGAATTCGCCATTTTCCTCCGATAAAATAAAGGGTATCCTGTAAAGCTCTAAGTTCTTCTGTCTGATCTCTTTCCATAGTTGCAAAGTTAAGTGATATCACGAATGATACTGGTATACTCTGTGATACTGGTTACAAAAGTATACCATTTTGAAATAACTTTGTCAAAAAATTTTACAATGAAAAAATTCAGTAACAAACTGGCTATCGTGACAGGAGGAAACAGCGGAATAGGATTCGCTGCAGCAAAAGAACTTATTTCAGAAGGCGCAACGGTGATCATCACCGGTAGACGAAAAGAAGCTGTAGAAAAAGCAGCTCAGGAGCTTGGAGCAATTCCGTTCACCGCAGACCAGGCAAACCTTAATGATATTGATCTTTTAAAAGAAGAAGTAGAGAAACAGTTCGGAAAAATAGATATCCTGTTTATCAATGCAGGAATTACAGGAACCCTGACCTCCATAGAGAATATGGATGTCGAAAATTTTGATCAGGTGATGAACATCAATTTCAGGGGTGCATATTTTACTTTAAGCAAATTCATTCCATTATTAAATGATGGTGCTTCTGTGATCTTTTTATCTTCTATTGTGGCTTCTACCTATAAACCTAACAGTTCTGCTTACCAGGCAAGCAAAGCTGCGTTGAACTCAATTGCAAAAACAGCAGCGGCAGAATTAGCTCCAAGAAAAATCAGAGTGAATATGATCAGTCCCGGTCCTATAAAAACTGAGATCATGAGTAAAGCCGGCCTTGATGAAGAGACATTGAAAAATATTCAAAACCATCTCGTTGATCAGATTCCATTGAAAAAAATGGGAACAGCTGAAGAAGTTGCCAAACTGGTTACTTATTTATCAGATGATCAGATTTCAAGCTATGTCACCGGAACCGAAATTGTGATAGACGGCGGTATTACTTTATAAACGTTAGATTTAATCAGATCCCGGTAACACAAATTACCGGGATTTTTCTTGTGTATTTTCGGGGCTTAAAATTCCAGATTCACCATTTGATTTGTCCGGTTCAACCTGTTCTCCATTTCACAGCATAGGCTATCCTTCTACTTTTGATCCGGAAATAAAAACAATACTCATTATGGATACCGTAAAGAAAAAAAGAAACTTCGTTGCCATAGCATTTCTGGTGATATTAGGAACCTTCGGAGGGTTGCAGCTATTCAGCAAACCATTGGAAGGAAAACCTGTTACAGGAAAGATTGAAGCGCCAAGAGAAGTGATCAGTATTCTTGAAAACTCATGTTTCAACTGTCATTCCAACCAGCAAAATCTAAGTTGGTATGATAAAATTGCTCCTGTTTCGTGGGCAGTAAATAAAGATATCAAAAGAGCCAGAGAAGTTCTGAATTTCTCAGAATGGGAAAATCTCTCCCCAGCTGAACATCAGGGAAAAATGTATGCAATACTCAATATGATGCAGAGCGGGAAAATGCCTCTTCATGAATACACTCTTCTGCATCCTTCTGCTAAGATTACAGAAAAAGATATTGAAACCATCAAAAAATATACTCTTTCATTATCTTCAGTAAATGCAGCAGCACAACATAAAAATGATCTTCATCCGGCTTCCGGTACATCTGCAGTAACTTCAGCAAAGTTTCCGGTTTCTCCCAATGGAGTTCAGTATACTCCTGATTTCAAAAACTGGAAAGTGATCAGTATGAGTACTCTTTTTGACAACTCTATTCGTGTCATCTATGGAAATGATATTGCGGTAAAAGCTGTGGAAACAGAGAACTTTCATCCATGGCCAGACGGAAGTATCGTCGTAAAATCTGTATGGAAACAGGAGGAACTTACCAGCGGAGAAATCAGACCAGGAAAATTCATCAATGCTCAGTTTATGGTAAAAGATTCCAAACAGTATAAAGATACTGAAGGCTGGGGATTTGCAAAATTCTCAGGAGAGGACCTTCATCCTACAGGAAAAACCGCATCTTTCGCCAAAGAATCATGTATCGCCTGCCATAGACAGCTCGCAGAAAAAACAGGATATCTTTTTGATGTTCCAATGAAAGTAAATACTCAAAGATTAATCCAAAATTTACAGAAAAAATGAAAAATACAATCCTGATTTTACTGGTAAGCTTTATTGCTCTTACCGCTTGCAAAGAAAATAACAATACAGATAATGGACTTAAGAGAGTTGTTTTTGATCCTGGTCATCTTAAATTCATTTCCAATTCATTAAATCCCAAGAAAGAAACAATGTCCGCTTTATATGGAAACGAAAAAGCGCTGGAATCTTTATCAAAGGAAAATCAGACACCGGAAGCAGGTGCTGTTATGAAACTGGTTACCTGGAAATATCATGAGAACCCTCAATATATTGGCGGAACTATTACCGGAGAATTGCTAAGTATCGAAATGGTACAGGCTGATAATGCCGGAAATATTTCTTATGATATTAAAGATGATCTTGGAAAAACCATTTCTCCCAACAAAGAAGAAAGAATAAAATATTTTATGAGCTACCATCCTGTCAGCAGACCTTAAAAGCAAACCCAGGATTACTTTTTATAAATATTTAATCTGATAAATCCAGTGAACAGTGAATGAAAAATAAAACTTACATTTCACTATTTATCATAATATTTTCAATAAAAAGCATTAATTTAACCTTTTCAAATCAGCATATTTCATGCAACAGCAAAAAATAAAAATTTCACAAGCCATTATCTGGATAAGCTCCATTTTTCTGGGTATTTTATCTTCTGTTCCTCAACTTGCTTCTCATGAATTCAACTGGAAAGAAGCGATAGTCAACTCAGCCATTACAGCAGCATTTTCCATTATCATGTGGTATGCTAATATTTATATGTTAAATCGTACCGCAAAACGAAGACAGCATATCTCCTACTCAAGATTGATGGTAGTACTGGCTTTCGGGATGGTGATTATGTTTGGACTTGCCTGGATTCAGCAGCTTATTTTATCTCATATCAATTTCGGTCCGGTAATGCTGATGGTTGAAGTAAGAGGAATTTTAATCAATCTGGTTTGTTATATGTTTTTGACACTTCTTCAGAATAATTATACGGGCCAGCAGATACAGCTTGAACTGGAGAAGGTAAAAAGTGACAATTTAGGGGCTCAATACGAACTACTGAAGCAACAGATCAATCCACATTTTCTCTTCAACAGTTTGAATACATTGAAATTAATGGCAGAAACCCATGACGAAGAAACGGTTGATTTCATTGTAAAACTCTCAGATTTCTACCGGTTTACACTTGAAAGCAGAAAACTCGACCTGATTAGTGTTCAGGAAGAAATGAAAATAGTAGACGCTTATCTTTTTCTTCAGAAAGCGCGTTTTGGTGAAGGAATTAAGTTTACCAATGATCTCGGAAAAGAAACGGACCAAACTCTTATTCCTCCTTTTACGCTTCAGCTTTTGGTGGAAAACTGTATCAAGCACAATATTGTTTCACAAAGTAAGCCTTTGCACATTAAAATTTACACCGCTGATTCTCAAATTGTGATTGAAAATCCAATACAGCGAAAGATGAATACCGAAGACTCTCTGGGAGTGGGACTTGACAATATTAAAATGCGTTACAAACACTTGCTGGAAAAGGAAATCACTATTAACTCAGACGAAAACAATTTTCAGATAAAACTACCATTAATTCATGAATATCATCATTATTGAAGACGAATTCAGGGCTGCAAAATCCCTTCAGAATTTAATTTCAGATTTAAAACCGGATTCTAAGATACTGGGTGTTTACGACAGTATTGAAACAAGTATTGAAGGCTTAAAAGACGTGAAACCCGATCTTATTTTTATGGATATCCAGCTTTCGGACGGGCTTTCATTTGAGATTTTCAAATCGGTGGACATTACATGCCCGGTAGTGTTCTGTACGGCATTTGACCAGTATATGCTGGACGCTTTTAAGAGTAAGGGTGTTGATTATGTTTTAAAACCATTTTCCAAAGAAGATATTGCTGAAGCTTTGAGAAAGGTTGACGAACTGAAAAAATTCTTTCAGAAGAATGAGCTTCCCGATCTGGAGTTATTGATCCAAAAAATCAACCAGCCTGCTTCTACTGGCAAGAGTAATTTTTTGGTTTTTAAAAATCAAAAATACACTACTATTCCTACGGAGGACATTGCCTATTTTTATATCCATAATGAAATAACTCATTTGGTAACATTTGGTAAAGAGCAGTTTTCCCTTAGCCAGCCTTTGGGGCAAGTCGCGGAACAGGTTTCTGATAAACAATTTTTCAGGGTTAACAGACAATATCTCGTGAATTTCAAAGCCATTAAGGAAATGGAACATTATTTTCAACGCAAAATCTTGGTAAAACTCACTGTTGAAACACCCGAAAAACTTCTTATTAATAAAGAGAAAACCCATAGCTTTTTTACCTGGCTGGAAGATAGATAAAAGAAGCTGGAGGTTGGAAGCTGGAAGGACTTGAAGTCATACTAATATATAGCTTTTTTAAATAAATTATTGCCCTGATTGATATGATCAGGGTTTTCATTTTTATTCCTTATTTGGTTGTATCAATTTCCCAAACTTCTTCCTGCTTATATCTAAAAAAATAAATACTATTCATTTTCACACTCCAAAAACTTCCAGCCTCCTACTTCCAACTTCCAGCCTTAAAATTCTTCCCCTCACAATTTCCGGATTCACTTTTTGATTTGTCCGGTTGAACCATTTTTGTATTCTTCCGCCTTCCCGGAGTATCTACTTTTGAATCAAATTAAAGACATGATACTAAAAAACTTAATCACAGTAAGCGCTTTCACTACGTTATTATTTGCTACTTCAGCATTTATTTATCAAGATAAAGTAGAAAAAACAGCACAACAATCAACTACGGAAAATGGTTTTGCAGTTTTGGAACTTTTCACTTCAGAAGGCTGTTCCAGCTGTCCTCCCGCTGATGAACTAATGGGTAAAATTGAAAAGGAATATCAAGATGAGCCTGTTTATCTTCTCTCCTACCATGTTGATTACTGGAATAGACTTGGATGGAAAGACCGGTTCAGTAGTGCTGAGAACTCACAGCGACAACAGCAATACAGCCGTATTTTAAATTCACAGGTTTATACCCCTCAGTTGGTTATCAATGGAAAAACGGAATTTGTAGGCTCTGATGAAACCAATATCAAAAATACAATCCGGGAAGCCTTATTCTCCTCTAAAAAAACAACTGTAGCGCTATCGGCAAACATTTCTCAGAAGGAAATCAATGTGCAGTATAAAACCTCTGCAACCGACCCTAAGAATATTCTTCTTGTTAATCTTGTTGAAAAACATTCTTCTACTCAGGTAGGAAAAGGTGAAAATGAAGGCCGTCATCTGCATCACTGGCAGATTGTTCACAAGCAAAATCAGATCTCATTAAATAAGCAGCCGGAAGGAACAACCACATTTAAACTTCCGGAAGGTTTTTCTCCTGAAAACTGGGAAGTTATAGCTTTTATTCAAAATCCAAAAACGGGAGAAATATCAGGATCAGCAAAAACAATTTTCAAATAATTTTCACACAATACATTCATAATAACAACTAAAAATAATACTACAATGAAAACAAAAACAAAAAAAATCATCTATTGGGCAGGAGCTATTTTTATGTCATTATGGTTCGGAGCCAGCGGTTTCTTTGAACTTACAAAAAATCCTGTCGTATGGGACATTACTCAACAACTTGGCTATCCGTCTCATTTTATTTATATACTGGGTGTCTTTAAAATTTCAGGCGTTCTTGTTCTTCTCCTTCCTAACAGATTAATGAGGTTGAAAGAATGGGTATTTGCAGGAATGTTTTTCGATATTATTTTTGCTTTCTTCTCAAAAATTGCAGTACTGGGCTTTCCAGCTACAATAGACGCAATAGTCGCTTTTTCTGTACTTACGATGACTTATCTGATGTTCAGAAAGCTTTATTCTACCGAGCTGGTATTTGGAGAAGCTTAATGATTATAAATTCTAACTTTTTCTTATGTATAAAAACAGATCCTCTCGTTGCCCGGGAGGATTTGTTGTATAAGTTGATAAGTTTTGGCTAAAGCCGAATGAGTGGATATTGATTGAATAAGCGGACTAAAGTCCGCTTCTATTGATTGAAATACCTGTTATAAACCACCCCGTCAAAAATTCAAAGAATTTTTGCCACCCCTCCGGAGGATGGAAATGCCAAGCACTTTATTACTATTGATTAAGATGACTTGTTTCTATTTATCATCCCTAACCCCTGCAACCTATTATCTGCAACCTATTACCTAATTCATAAAACTTTCCGGGAACCATTCAAATGCTCCGGATTTTGTTTTTGTAAAGCCAAGACCCGGCCAGGGTAAATGATAGGCAAATGCTCTGGTTTTAGTATCTGCCAATTGTTTCAGAAGATTTTTCCTTGAAGCCGTGGCAAGATCAAGATCGGTATCACCGAAGTAACCCCATTCAGGGTGTTGGAAAAGAATTACATCGGAATGAATCAAATCTGCAATGTAGATCAGTTTTTCATTTCCTGAAGAAATGGTTGTCACCGTTAAACCGGGAGTATGACCGGGAGCCAGCTGAAAACCGAAATTGTCATAGAGTGGATTATTCAGGTCATAAAACTTAAGTTTCGGCTGAATGGTTTTAAGAATATTTTGAACAGCAGGAATAATCTGATTGATTAATTCAGGCTGCTTTTTCAAGCCACTATTATTAAAATCTTTGATAGTAGCATTCATCCAAAAGTCATGTTCAGTTTCTGAAATGAAAATACCGGCGTTCGGAAAAACCAGATTCTGCTTTTTATCAATTACGCCGCCAATATGATCAGGATGGGCATGGGAGATAAAAACATCTGTAATATCTTTTGGTGAAAAGCCTGCTTTTTGGAGACTTTTTAATAGGAATCCGGTTCTTTCATCAGCAAAAATACCCATTCCGGTATCTAACAGAATGAGTTTATTCTTTGTTTTAACCAGTAAAATATTCATGGCCATATCAATGTAATTCTCCGGTCTGAAATTATTTTTAAGAGTTGATTTCAGCTCAGAAACAGTTCCTCTGGGAGCAAATGCATTGAGATTTTCTTCATGAATATATCCGTCTGTAAGAACAAAAAGTTCCAGTTCTCCAAGCTTCAGTTTTTTAAAACCGGAAAGATCATCACCTGTTTGCTCAGATATTTTTGGAGTTTCTGCCAGTACACTGGAAAAAGGAATCATGCTTAATGTTCCTGCCAATAAACCATTCTTTAATAGTTCTCTTCTGTTCATAAATTAGTTTTTTTCATTAACTATACATTCTCAGTGAGAATAATAACAAAAAACTGAGCTCCCATCATAAGCAGGAACTCAGTTTTTGTATCGTAATCTTTAGTTGTTCACCAGTTTCATTGAGCCTTCGGTGTATCTTTCCCCTACATTTGGGTATTTTTTCAGAATGGCATCAATGGTATCCAGATCTGGTTGCGAAAGGTCTATATTGACGGCTGCAATATTTTCTTCCAGATATTTAATTCGTTTGGTACCCGGAATCGGGATGATATCGTCTCCCTGATTCAATACCCAGGCCAGAGCAAGCTGTGTTCCTTTTACTCCTTTGGAAGCAGCAAATTCATTAATCTCGTTGGCCAGCTTGGTATTATTTTCAAGGTATTCCTGCTGGTAACGTGGTAGTGATTTTCTGAAATCATCATCACCAAGATTCTGTACATCATAAATATTGGTAAAAAGACCTCTTGCCAGCGGTGAATAAGGGACCAAAGAAATTCCCAGTTCTCTGATGGTTGGTAAAATTTCTTTTTCAACATCTTTCGTAAGGATAGAATATTCTGATTGTAAAGCTGCAATTGGGTGAATCTTGTTCGCTTTTCTAATAGATTCTGCTGAAGCTTCAGATAATCCGATATATTTTACCTTTCCTGCTTTCACAAGCTCTGCCATTGCTCCTACCGTTTCTTCTACCGGAACATTAGGATCTACTCTGTGAGCATAATACAAGTCAATAGTGTCTATTTTTAATCTTTGAAGACTTAAATCTACTGCTTTTCTGATCCATTCAGGAGAACCGTCAAAATATGTTCCCGGAGCTCCACTGTGGCTTGCTTTACCATCTTTAAATCTGAATCCGAATTTGGTCGCAATAAAAATCTTATCCCTGTTCGGAACCAAAACCTTAGAGATCAGTTTTTCGTTTTCTCCATTGGCATACATATCTGCAGTATCCCAAAAGTTAACGCCTAAATCCAAAGCTCTGTGTAAAGTACTGATACTTTCCTGTTCATCTGTAGGACCATAAGCAAAGCTCATTCCCATACATCCTAAACCAATTGCTGATAACTGTTCGTCTGTGTTTCCTAATTTTTTAAATTTCATGATAGGTATGATTTAATTTTACAAGACAAAATTAGAACATGAAGAGACCAATTCCGATATAGAATTCAAACTAAGAATTATAAAATTCAAACAATGTCCATTCTTAGGGCATTAGGAGTAATTCCGGTTTGTTTTTTAAAATAATTGGTAAAATAAGCGGGTTCTTCAAAGCCCAGTCCGTAAGCAATTTCAGCTACATTCCAATCTGTATGTTTCAATAAAGCATTGGCTTCCTGAATAATCCTTCCGGTAATCTGCTGACTGGTGGTTTTTCCTGTAATCTCTTTTACGGAACGGTTTAAAGAATTCACGTGGATGGAAAGACTCTGAGCATAATCGTTGGGGGTTTTTAATTTTAAAAAAGCCTCAGGGCTGTCAATGGGAAATTGTCTTTCCAGAAGTTCCATAAATAAGGAAGCTACCCTTTGTGAAGCATTCTGATAAGGTTCAAAACTTTCTGCCGGCTGCATTCTCATGGTTTCATGAATCATCAGGTGAAGATAAGCTCTCAGCATATCATATTTGTGAATATAATCCGACTGAATCTCCGTCATCATTTTCGTATAAATATCAGAAAGTATCTTCTGTTGTTCTTCATCTACAAAGAAAACCGGAGTTCCGCCAATCTTGAAAAGCGGAGAATCCTGAAGGTTTCCCATACGGCTTCCATTATGCAGAAACTGATCGGTAAACAGACAAAACCAGCCTTTCTGATCTTCATCATCTGCCTCCCAGGAATAAGGAATAATAGGATTTGAAAACAATAAAGCCGGCCGGTCTACTTTAATCCATTTATCTGCATAATGGAGCTTCCCTTTTCCTATAATCAGTGAAATCTTATAATAATCTCTCCTGCTGTAGGGAGTCAACGGAGAACAGTATTCCCGTGAAAATACATTAAAGTGTCCCATTCTGTTGACCCCAATGCACTGTGATGCCAGATTGGGAGCATTCCTTTCATAAAAACCTTTGAGTGATTCGTGTGATTCCATAGATCAAAATTATAAAATTCAAACAAATTAATCAATAAAACAGTTCTGTTTTAAAAATAAAATGGCTGACAAAGATGCCAGCCATTTTATAGTGAATATAATAGTTGATAATGATCTAATCCCAATCATCATCGTGATCATGACCACGACCGTGATGTTTAGATTGCTTTTTATAGTATTTTTCCTGATTTTTATAATATTTCTCCTGCTGTTTACGATATTTTTTATAATCGTTTTTATTTCTGCCGTAAACAATCACCGGGTTTTGACCTCTGTAATATTTCTTTTTAAAGAGGATATACTTTTCTCTACCCATAATTCTTTCCAGCTCCGAATAACGATCGTTTCTCCACCTTCCCGGCTCTACGACATATACTCTATTCCATTTATCATAATCACGATATCGGTCATTGAGTACATAAATCTGATTGGCCTGTGTGGTAGACAGCATCAAATCCGCAACAACTCTTTGCCAGTTAACATCCGAAATACTCCTTCTGTAATCGTTATAATAATCTGACTGGGCATAACTCAAACTGAATGTCCCAACCAAAAATACTGTTAATAATAACTTTTTCATTTCATTCCCCTTTAAAATTAAACATGATGGCACACTCAATTAAAGTGCCAAATTTTAATTGTAAACACTAATATTTGTTAAGAAAAACTACAAACAACTGATTATCTTTGAAATATTTTATACATTTTAATGAAATTATCACATGTTATTCATCTTGAAATTATAATCAGAATATAATTTAATTGTATTAAACAGAGGTTTTCAATAAGCAAATGAAAATCAATAAATTGGAATTAAAATTGAGATTTTAAAAAGTAAATATTGTAAGTTTTGGCTAAAGCCAATGGAAGGATAATTTATTATCAGGTGGGTTAAAACCCACCTCTATTGAATTTTAACGATAAGATCTTTTATCTTTTATCTTTTATCTTTTATCTTTTATCTTTTAACCATTATGTTATAAATTTCGTTAAGATTCCTGAAAACTATTATTTCATATTATTTAATTTCGTAATTTTAGTGAAGAGAATGTTTTTCGGAAAGTTCTCAAAATTATTTTTTATCAACCAAATCTTACATTATCATGGAAAATATAAAGTTTCAGGTATCGCCATATCAGGATGAATTGCAGCTTCTTATTGATGGGAAAAAGGCAGGTTATATGTCTATAGAGGTTGACGGAAGACTGCTTATTGTCTATTATACGAAACTTGATGAAGAGCGTGAAGGAAAAGGATACGCCAAACTACTACTGGATGAGCTGGTACGCTACGCAGAAGAAAAAGATTTGCTTGTAGACCCGGAATGCGATTTTGTACGACAACAGTTTGAAAATCATCCTGTAAGATATAAAGACATCTGGCATGCCTGATCAGCTTTCCCACCAGTCTGTAAATTTCTGTTCATGCTGATTCAGATCTACTACCTCTCCAATCATTGGAGTGAGGATATTCAGTCCTTTTTCTTTTCCAAGAGCAGTTATCTTTTGTAAAGGTTCATTCCACGGGTGAAGAGCGAGTGCAAATTTGGCTGCATGAACAGGGATAATACGATCCGCATTGAGATCAATACCAGCCTGAATAACATCTTCCGGTAATGTATGGATATACCTCCATGCTTCTCCATATTGTCCGTTTTCAAGAATAGCATAATCGAAAGGGCCATATTGCTCACCAATTGTTTTGAAATGGCTATCGTAACCACTGTCTCCTCCTAAGAAAATTTTTTTTGTGGGTGTTATCAAAACGTAAGAACTCCACAGAGTATCATTCTGCCTGATTCTCCTGCCGGAAAAATGTCTGGCAGGAGTAAACACAATTTTTATATTGTTCTTCAGATTCACTTCAGTTCCCCATTCTTCTTCAATAAGCGAATTTTCAGCATATCCCCATCTCTCTAAATGTGCTCCTACTCCCAAAGGTAAAATAGCCATTCCTGTTCTGTCTTTGATAGATTGTACAGTAGGGTAATCCAAATGGTCAAAATGATCGTGGGTGATTACCAGATAATCAATATTAGGAATATCTTCAGGTTTAAAGATATCTGATCCTTTAAATGCCTTGTTAAAATATTTAAAGGGAGAACCATATAAACTCAATACAGGATCAATCAGGAAAGAAATACCGTCTGTCTGTAGATAATAAGATGAATGTCCCAGCCAGATAAATACATCCTGACTTCTGTCTATGTTTTTTAAATCGGTATGAAGGGATGGAATTTCTTTCAAAGGTTTCAAGAGTGGATCTTTCTTCCCTAAAAAGAAATCGTAAGTCACTTTCGACATTTTGTAACCTTCTGTAATGGATGGTGTATGACTGATATTCTGAAACTGTCTTTTTTTATAGAGTTTTGACTGCCTGATCCTTTTCAGTCTCTTTCCTTTTGGCACTCCGCCAAACGCTTTCATATTGATCACTATAAAAAAGGTAACTGCAAGAACAGCCACTGTCGTAATAATCCAATAAATCATCTGTAGAAAATAAATATCAAATGTATTGACTTTTGTTTTTAAATGAAAATTTATTCCGGTTCAGTACATTTTTTAACTAAATTTATCATGTCTTTTGGAAAAATTTATTATTCATTTAAGTCATGGTTAATTTTAAACTTTCTATTTTAGCACCCTAAAAAACTCAGATATATTGAAAAATTATTCGGTAATATTTCTTCTCGCAATACTTTCGTCTTGTGCCTCTATAAGAAAACACAACGAACAGCGGGCTTCATGTATTCCACCGGAGCAACTCAAAGAGGATGTGGACTTTGCTTATTCAAAATTACAGCAAATGCATCCTCAATTATATTGGTATATTCCCAAGAAGGAATTGGAACGTAAATTTGACAGTCTTAAACAGACTATCACCGAATCTCTTACTCCTCTTCAGTTTTATTTTAAACTTCAGCCTGTCATTGCAGGAATCCGTGAAGGACATCTTTCATTGAGAATTCCCAGAAAGAAATTTACCAAAAGAGAGTTTAAAAGACTGGAGCATCAGAAAGGCATGTTCAGCCGTTTCGAGTATTATATTTCAGGTGAGCAGATGTATATTATTCAGAACAGAGATTCTATTGAGCATATACAACCCGGAACTGAGATTTTATCCATCAACAATGTTCCTGTCTCGGATTATATAAAGAAGTACAGAAGTCTGATCAGCAGCGATGGTGATAATACCACTTTCCATCCCTATTTTTTAAAAGATCTTTTCTTTAATTTTTATACTGCAGAAAACGGCTTTGGAAGTAAAGCCACACTTGAAACCCTTTATCAGGGAGAAAAACGAACGTATACTTTAAGCAGAGAAACAAAATCCGATTCTGATCTTGAGAAAGATAAGGAAATGCAGAAAAAGACACTGGAAAAGAAACTGAACGATTATGTAGCTTCAAGTAATTCTTATAACAGAAGTTTTAAATTTCTGGACAAGGACAGCACTATTGCTTATATAAAGGTACAGAGCTTTTCCAGAGATTATTCTGACGAATTTTATAAAAAAACCTTTGCCAAGATCAATGATGCCAAGGCATCTTACCTCATCATAGATGTCCGAAACAACTATGGGGGTTCTCTCTATGAGATTAATAACCTGTATTCTTATCTGGCGGAAGCTCCTTTTACCCTGATCAAGCCTTCTCAGGTAACGTCAAGGGATACTCCACTGCGTACCAATTATTTCAGAAAAAGCAATCCATTAGAATATGCTCTTAAAAGTATTGCCTATCCGAGCTATTTCTTCGCACAGGCTTTCAGCACCTATAAAAAAGACGGAAAGGTTTTCTATAAAATGAAAGCTGACAACCCCACGAAACCCAATAAACAGGCTTTCCACGGAAAAGTTTTTGTATTGATCAACGGCGGAAGTTTCTCAGCATCTTCTATTATTACCGCCAAGCTTAAGAATGATAAAAGGGCAACTCTTGTAGGTGAAGAAACCGGCGGCGCTAACGATGGCACTGTTGCAGGTTTCTATTCTTATCAGAAACTTCCTAATTCTGAGATCAGGTTCCCTATCGGATTACTTCTGGTACAACCTAATATCAAATTTTCAGACTCGCGGAAAGGCGTTGTTCCTGATGTAGTGGTTACTGAAAGCATGCAGGATATCATTGACAAAAAAGACCCGCAACTGGATTGGATAAAAAATGAAATTGCTAAGGAAAAAGACAATAAAGGACAATAATTTAAAGGTTCGGCGGGCTTTCAGCCCGCCGAACTCTTTTCTATCTTTTCAACTCTTCTAAAAGATTTTCAATATGCTGCATATATCTTCCGTAGTAACGGTGAAACCAGAATTTCCCGGCCAGATAAAGCAAAAACAATCCTCCGATCACAGATCCTATTAAGATCACTGCAATTTTCAATTCACTTAAAGGTTTTGGCCATGGGATAAATTCCAAAACAATAAGGATCTCACATACCAGAAAAGGTGCAAAACTGATATAATATGATAGATAATATTGTTTATTCAGATTCAGCTGCATTACCAGATCTTTTAGGGAATCGTAGGTTTTGGGTGCAGGATTACTGATTTCGTTATACAGTTTAAAGAACTTACTGAAAAAGAAAACGGTAACAATAAGCATGGAAGCAATTAAAACCGTTATATATAATTGCAATTTAAACGGCCTGCAGACCGAGCAAACCAAAAATGCAAAAACAAAAATCCCTATCATCCACCAGAATTCCACACGCATGTTTTTACGTATTTTTTCAAGGGGAAGATTCAGTTTATTTCTTTGTTCTATGCTTATTTCAGGAGTTTCCTCCATAATATCTTCGTTCCAGGTATTTTTCAATTCATCGATATTCATTGGATTACTGATTTTAATGTTTGTTGGTTTTTATTTGGCTTAAGATATCTTTAAGTTTGTTTTTTGCGCGGTTCATTTTCACTCTTACATTTCCTTCAGAAATTCCCATCTGCTCTGCAATCTGCCTTCCTGAAAAATCTTCCAGATAGTAGAATATAAAAGCTTTATCAATAGGATTGAGTTGATGAATGGCCTTATACATTTCAACCAGGCGTTCTTCTTTGCGATAATCATAGTCTTCCTGTACAATGATATGATTGGAAAAATCTTCATTGGCAATAAAACTTCTTCTTTTTTCTGATTTAAGGAAGATAATGGCCGTATTCAAAGCAATCCTGTACAACCATGTTGAAAATTCGCTTTCACCTCTGAAACCAGGAAATGCTTTCCAGAGCTGATAGGTAATCTCCTGAAAAAGATCATCACGATCATCCTTTTCAGTCATGTACATTTTAGAAATCTTAAATAGGATTCCTTTATGCTGTTCAATTTGACTTATAAACTCTTGTTCTAATGAGGTCATGATTTGTTACTCTATAGAGTTAGTTTTCGTTTAAAAAAATTGTTACAGTATTTTTACAAAAGAAACAAAAAAACCCGACAGTAAAAATACGGCCGGGCTCTCATTGTGTGTTTTTATAGGTTTATTATTTTCAGAATAGTATTGTACTCTAAATCAATTATTAAATAATTTTCACAGTTAGTAGAATAAAACAGAAAATGTTACATTTTGGAAATAAAAAACCTGACAGGTTATCTGTCAGGCTCTTCTGTATTTAAATTAAACTTCTAATTCAGTTTATTTAAAGCTCTTTGTAAGGATTCTATATCAAGAAAATTCAGCTTGACACCGGCTATTATGACAATCAAAAAAACGAGTGTCAGAAATAAAATGATAAAAATATACATGGAAACAAACCATATAACGGTATTCAGAATATTTCCTCTGATCCCCATTTTATTCATGAAAAATTTCTGTGAACGCTCAAACCATGTTTTTTTCTTTTGTGGTCTGGGGTGTACTTCAATTTCGTTAAGTTCATCTACCAAACGTACAACATCATCAATATACCTTCCATACATATAATAGATCCAGTATTTTATAATAAAAGCAATCAGGAGCAGAGTAATCAGAAGACTGATCCCGAAGATCGCCAGATTATATTCCATCTCAAAATGAAAATTAATTCTGATCAGAGAGAGAAGAAATCCAAGAGGAATATAAGACACATAATAGGCAATATAAATTTCCTTCGATATAAGAAGCTGAGTTTTAAGATTAAACAAATCATAATTTGTATTGATAGTATTCTTTTGAAGCAGCTTATACAATTTCAAAAAACGGGAATAAAAATAGACGATAATAGCAATGGTCAGTATTGTGACAAATGCGGATATGATTTTAATATTAGAATCAGCAGAAGCAAACGGAAAATTCGTTAAAAGTAAAGGCAGTGTTATAATCATCAGCCAGAATTCCGTTTCCATATTTACTTTCAGCATCTGTAACGGGGAATGTATTTCCTTCTGTTTTTCAAGAGAAATTTCAGGAGACTCCTGTCCTGTATCTTTATTCCAAAGTTCTTTAAAGTTTTCTAACTCCATCGTTTTATCTTTTAATGAGAACCTGCTCTTTGTTTGGTAATGATCTCTTTCAGCTTCTCTTTTGCTCTTTTCAGCTTTACCCTTGTATTCACTTCGGTAATTCCCAGCTGAACGGCAATTTCTTTTCCCGAAAAACCCTCCAAAAAGAAAAATATAAGCGCTTTATCAATAGGACTCAGCTGATGTATTGCTTCATACATCAGTTTCATATTCACATCATCCGTATCATTATAAGGTTCCTGCCGGGCACCCAGCCCATCTACATTCTGATTCTGTATAAAACTACGTTTTTTTTCACTTCGCAGGAAAACAATTGCAGTGTTCAGTGCAGTTCTGTACAGCCATGTGGAGAAATCGCTTCTCTTTTGAAAATCACCGTATGATTTCCAGGCCTGGTAGATGATCTCCTGATAGAGGTCATTCTGGTCGTCCTTATTATCCATATACATTTTAGAGATCTTGAAAACAACACCTTTGTGCTTTTCAATTTTCTCTAAAAATTCTTTTTCCGGTGAAGACATGATTTAGCCACTTGATCCTTAGATAATATTTATTAAAACATCATCTTATTATAACACAAAACTCTAATTTCCGGCATTAAGTTAAAAAAATCCTCAACAAACAAAGAAGTTTATTGAGGATTTTTATTTATGTTAAATACGATAGGATCAGAAAATATAATCTGTACTTAAAAAATTGGAATCATGTTCTCTGACGATGGTATTGAGTAATTCTTTATTGGAATCTGTAAGTTTTGCCGCTACCAGAGACCGGATTGAGAACGAACGGAGCGCATCAAAAACAGAAAGCGTTCCTTCTGCACTGTCTTTTCTTCCGGTAAACGGAAATACATCCGGACCTCTTTGTGCCTGACAGTTGATATTAACACGGCTTACAAGGTTTACAAACGGATCAATCAGCTTTGCTACTTCCTGTGGATCCTCACTGAAAATACTTACCTGCATCCCGTGCGAAGCGTTCACCTGATACTCTATCGGTTCTTCTATATCTTCAAACGGAACAACGGGAATCACCGGACCAAACTGTTCTTCATGATACAGTTTCATATCACTGTTTACCGGATAAACTACTGCCGGAAAAACAAAAGACTCATCCGTATATCCTCCGTCTTTATTCAAAACAGCTGCTCCTTTCTGTAAGGCATCATCAATACATTCTTTCAAATAAGGAGGTTTGTTGACTTCCGGAAGTGGAGTTACTTTTACGTCTTTTTCCCATGGCAATCCCGGTTTCAAGGCAGAAACCGCGGCACTTAGTTTTTCTGTAAATTCTAAAGCAATCTCTTTCTGAACAAATATAAGCTTCAGTGCTGTACATCGCTGCCCGTTGAAAGAAAGTGCACCTAAAATACATTCGCTCACAGCTACGTCCAAATTCGCATTTTTAGTCACAATGGCTGCATTTTTAGCATCCAGACTCAGAATAGCTCTTAAACGATTTACTTTCGGATGCAGTTTTTTCAAGCCATTAGCTACTTTACTGGAACCGATAAAGGCCAGAACATTTACTTTTCCACTTTCCATGATCGGAGTAATGATTTCAGATCCTTTTCCGTATAAAGTATTCACAGTTCCTTTCGGGAATGCTTCTTTAAAAGCGTTTAATAAAGGATAATGAGCCAAAACACCATGTTTAGGAAGTTTAAACAGAATGGTATTTCCCATGATCAAAGCAGGAATCAATGTGGTAAAAATTTCATTCAGAGGATAGTTGAATGGCCCCATACTTAAAACCACTCCAAGCGGAGCTCTTCTGATCTGAGCAATTGTTCCCTCTGCCTGTTGAAATCGGGAAGATTCTCTGTCCAGATCCTTCAGGGCATCAATAGTCTGGTTGATATAATCTACAGTACGATCAAATTCTTTGGTAGAATCAGCAAGCGTTTTTCCAATTTCCCACATCAGTAACTTAATGATCAGATCTCTTTGCTGGATCATCAGATAGACGAACTTCTGCATGCATTTGATACGTCCTTCCACAGACATGGTAGGCCATTCGCCAAGACCGTTATCATAAGCTTTCACACAGGCTTCAAGGACTTCCATAGCTTCCTTCGGGCCAATATTCGGGATGCTTCCCAAAAGTTTTCTTTCTAATCCGTTTTCTGTAGGAATGCACACCGGGGAATAGATTTCGGTAACATCTCCGTCCCATTCTACCAGCTCGCCATTCAACAGATAAGTTCTCTGGTGAATGACCGGAACTTTATACTCTTCCGGAATTTCATTTTCACTCTTAAAAATGTGATGGAATGATGCTGTATTTTCTGAACTCATAAATCTTTCTATTTTTTTATGTGATAAGATTAAGACTATCTCAAAAGTATCATTCTGAATGAAATAAAATGTAGTGAAGAATCTAATATATCCAGACATTAATAAGATTCTTCCTTCGTCAGAATGACAAAAACCAAACTGTTTGACTTTTGAGCAGCCTCGTTTAATAATATAAAGGTAGAAGTAAAATTTTTTGAAAAAAACAATCTGACCATAGATTTGATCTATTTGAATTAAAATTAATCTCAGCTCCTGAAAAAAAGAATAATTTAGCCTAAAAATAAATTTCATGTTTTCAAAATTAGTTTTCAGTACACTATTATTCTTTTCCGCAATGGGCTTTGCACAAAAATCTAAAGCCACCAACACGGTTTTAATGGGAGGAAAAGAAGTACATACCTATGCAAAATTACCGGCGCTGAATAAGCAAGCTCCTAAATTTACCCTTACAGATGTGAATATGAATGATCAGACGTTGGAGTCTTACAAAGGGAAGAACGTGATCTTAAATATCTTTCCTAGTGTAGATACAGGCGTTTGTTCAGCTTCAGTGCATCATTTCAATGAAGAGGCAGGAAACCTTCCTAATACGGTAGTACTTTGTATTTCCAAAGATCTTCCGTTTGCACAGAAAAGATTCTGCGGTGCAGAGGGAATCAAAAATGTAGTAATGCTTTCAGATTTCCGTTCAGATTTTGGATGGAACTATGGTGTGGAACTGGTAGATTCTGCAATGAAGGGTCTTCTGAGCAGAGCTGTAGTGGTAATAGATCCTTCCGGAAAGATCATCTATGAAGAGCAGGTTGCAGATATTTCACAGGAACCGAATTACGAAGCGGCTATTGCAGCGGTGAAATAATAAGCTTTTACTCAGACATAATCAAGAATAAGAAAACCTGCTATGTGGCAGGTTTTCTTATTAATTAATTTTCTTCTTAGTAGTAATCACTACTACTCCATCTTTGGCTTTTTCACCATACTTTGCAGAGGCAGAAGCGCCCTTCAGGATATTCATTGTTTTTATAAGATTAGGATCCAGTGCTTTTACTTTTTCATAATCGCTTATTCTTCCATTCACTACATACATGGGTTTGTATACTGCTCCACTTGAAGGAGCTCCACCAATACGTATGTTATTATGATCTTCAGGAGCCTTACCAATTACTCCTGATAATTTTGAGACAATTTCTTTTTTTTCTTTTTCTTTGCTGTCTAATAAAGCACTCGCTGGCACTACTGAAACAGAGCCAAGCAATTTTCTGTCTCTCTGAGTATTGAAAACAACTTTCTGTACTTCTTCAGTCTTTAGGGTATCACAGGTTTTATTTTGCTGTGCCTTCACACTTACAATTCCTCCCGTTGTCAGGATGGCTCCTACCGCAAATTTCACAAAAAGAGTATTGATATAAGAATAATGCAACTCCCGGTTGAGCTGTGATGGATTAAAATTTCCACAGATTTCTTCCGAAGTCTTAGAAAACACATCTATAATATCATCATCCGAAGTTTTCCTGAAGTCTCGTACCGTTTTAGAACAAACAGCACAAAATCTTCCTTTTTCATCTGGTGTCATCGTATTCCAGTTTTCATGACAGGGTTTTGGTATCGTGATTTTCATAGTAAGCTTTTATTATAAAGATGAGCTTATGGCAGAAAAGGTTGGAATGGGTTGTGAAATTTTAGTATTTATAAATATCAACCAATTCAATTTTAGCTGGAATATGAAGAGAATCTAATTTTCTTTTAAAGTCAGTTCTGTTTAGATTGCCCAGAGCATAATTTTTATCTGTATCAAGAATCCAAAAGTCTTTTACATTCTCATCCGGGACCTCATAGATGTCTAAACTATCATTAGGATTTCGCCTTTTTAATCCTTGTCTTTCTGCAATAATGAATTCATCATATACATTTACTCTAATAACCTTGGAGGGGATAATAGCTATTTCACTATTCCATCCGTCTGCAGGAGCGATAAATATTTCATGTGCTGAGTTTCTGTAAAGCTTATATCCTCCCGTTAAGTTTTTAGAGAAATCCTGTACTCCCGGTCCGAAAGCAAATGAACTTTCCGGATTTTGAAAAAACCAGACCGTTAGTATTGCCAAAATGAGTCCACAGAAGACCAGAAGGGTCTTTATATATTTATTCATAGATCGGACATGTTATTTAAACAATGAGAATATTTTCTTTCTGAACTTAAAAATAACAACCCCTAATAAGATCAATGATAAAGAAAAAAACGAAAGACCTATCCAATTGACTTTTACTGATTCCTTCGTATTATCTGAGACCTGTTTTCCATTTTTTGCCAGTGCTTGAGAAGCCAACTTAAATCTGTCTTCTAAAACAGTATTTTCAAAACCATATTTTATGGCCTGTAGATAGCTTTTCTCAGCATCATATTTTTGATTCATCAATAAAGCAATATTTCCAAGATCAAATAAAAGCTGTGCTACGATCGCATTCTTTGGTTTTACAAAAGTCATTCTCTCATTCAGTTGGTAATAGATCTGCATTTTAAGCAATTGAAGATCATCTTTACTTAATGTAGATTGAGGAATTTTCTCATTCCCGAAATCTTTTCCAATGAGATCGATGGATGAAACAGATGTTGCACCTTTAATTTTAGCTTTTAAAATATTAATATGGATCCATTCAGATTTTAAATGAGAATGAGGTTCTATTTTCACCGCTATTTCAATCCATTTCAAAGCTTCTTTATTGTTTCCTATCAGTTCATAAGCTGTGCCTATATTGGATGCTGTAGAATATCTGCCAGGCCGTAGAGATTCAATCTTCTTATATAGATCAATGGCTTCCTGATATCTTCCTAAAAGAATTAAGATATATCCTTCGTCCGACAAATAATCAATATCCTTTGTTTTATCATACCCTTTTTTCAGTTTCACCAAAAACTCTTCTAATTCTTCTTTACCACCGATCTGATGTCCATATGGAACTTCACCATCAAAATCAATATATAATACATCCTGATTGGCTAAAACCATTTTCTCTCCATTCAGGCAGGCAAAAGCAGATATTGAAAATAAAATTCCAAAAAGTAGGCTTAAAAAGTATTTTCTCATATTGTGTGTAATAGTTTTTTAGTTTTTACTGAGGTTTAAAAATATAAAAACTTTGCTATTTTTTAAGTAGACTATTTTATTCTTGTGGAGAAATATACACAATGCTTGTCATTCAGAGCGAAACGAAGTAAAGCGTGGAATCTAAAACTCCTGATAAAGTTTAGATTCTTTCAGAATGATAAACTGTATGGAGCATCTAAATGAATTGTTTTCATTAAAATCTAGACAAATAAATAACCATATAGACGCATTCACCTTGTCATTCCGGAGATACAAATGGAGAGATCTTTGATTACGGAAAACCGTAAGGTTTCGATGCGGCTGTAATTTACTTTTGTTATTCTATTTTAAATTAAATACTATCAAAAATTGATGAAACTTTAAAATTTTCTCTTTACGATTTTATTATTACATCCAACATTCATATTTTTATACCATCCAAATATCAACAAACAATGAAATATTTTTTTTTAAATGAAGAATTTATAATAATTGCTGGTAGTTTAACAGTAATACTATTTATTCTTCTTTCCGTAATAATGGTTTATAAAAAAAAACGTTCCAGGGAAATATTAAAAGAAAGATATGGCTATGAAATAAAAATGGCTGAATTAGAATGCATAAAAAAAGATCTAGATTTTCAACTTTACGATGTGAATCAAAAACTAGAAGAAATTGAAAATCGATGGAAAGATATCAACCATATACTTTTTTCTCAAAACAGTTCTGAAAACCCTGTTGAGATTCCTACGGAATGACAAAGAGCACGCTAAAAAGTTTTCCGATAATTGTGCGAGTAAAAACTGCCCCTTTAAAAACACATTAAAATATACACCATGTTTGTCATTCAGAGCGAAACGAAGTGAAGCGTGGAATCTAAAAACTTCTTGATAAAGCAGAGATTCCTACGGAACGACAGAGTGTATGGATAATCTGAGCGGATAGTTTGTATTAATTCTGGACAAATAAATATCCTGATAGGCTTCTTACACGTTCACCTTCTCATTCCGGAGGAATCTAAACTCTTATTTTTTTCATCAATCTAAAAGCTTCCACTACATAGATTCCTGCGGAATGACAAGAAGAATGTAAAAAGATCGCTGATGACTAAAAATTCTTAATTCGCTACAATTTTCCTCTAAAAACAAATATTTTTTCCGCTAATATTTTGCATATTTGTAGAAAATACGGGTCATGCAAAAAGAAAAACTACGCAACGTAAGAAAAAGAAAAGGCTTTACACAACAGCAAGTGGCAGATTATATTGCTACAGATGTCTCCAATTACAGCAGAAAAGAAAGTGGAGATGTAAAGATTTTCAACGATGAATGGGACAAGATTGCCCGTTTTCTGGAAGTTCCTATGGAAGAAATTTATGAGAGTGAGGAAATTACCCAAATCAATAATTTTGATAATATTACTTCAAGCAGTAGTTTTGGCGTAAACAATGGTATTTTAAATTTTAATATCCCTGAATATCTTTTGGAAACCCAAAAAGATCTGATAGAACTATTGAAAAAAGAAAATCAGAGATTACAGAAAGAAATAAAAGCCCTTCAGAATAAATAAAAATATCCTATAAACATTAAGATAAATGAAAGTATTAAGAGTATTAAGATGAAGCGCCTAGCTTAAAAAACATCTTTGATGTTTCCCTTAACTACCCTTCACAACTTAAAAACCCTTAATGGTTCAAAAAAAAATAAAACTCAGCAATATGCTGAGTTTTTTTCCAACAAAAAAGCTTATTTCTGTGGTGCAGTATCACCACCTTCTTTCTTCCCCAGAGAAGAGTTTTTAGCAGCTTTCACCAGCTCATTCGTATCACTATAGAAAAGTTCCCAGCCGGAAACATCTTTCATTGCTGTAAGCAGATTGAAATAAGATTTCAATGTTTTCTCCAGACTTTTACGGATAGCCGTAGCACTTGCCATCTGACGAAGATCAGCATTAGCACCAGCCTGTTCGGAAAAAAGCGTTTCAAAGTCCTGATGTTTTGTTTTCATATCTGCAAATGCTGTATCCAGAGAAAGGGCAGATAGTTTCTGTGTATTTTCGGGAGTTTCCAGTTCCTCTATCAGCTTTTTCATTTGGGCCGTTTGGGAGGAGTAGCTCAGCCTATCGAGGTTCAGGCCAAACGTTTTAAATACCCGATACAGTTCCTCTGCGGTTTGATAATTACTGGCGGAGGATAATTTTCTGTATCCGTTCAGGAAAGCTTTCAGGTTTCTGTACGCCATATCCCTTTCCTGATCTGCTGTTGCCACATCTACTCCTTTTCCGCTGTAGATCTGCTTGGTATAGACCTTATCATAGTCGGCATACGAAGACTGTAAAGTTCCTATAAGAGGATGATTGATAATAACGGGATATTTACCAGATTGGGCATTGGAAATAATTCTTTGAGCTAAAGTCGCAAGATCTTTAGTACTCAATTCTGTGAGTGCAATTTTCATACTTGTGTTTTTGTTTTAATAAATTAACACTCAAATATATAAAAAAGTTGTTTGGTTACAAACATACTTAAAACAAACCACCCGACATCTCGGAAGGTTTCCCGCAACTTGCAGGAGACTACCCGACATCTCGGGAAGTCACAAACATACTTGTTTTTAACAATCCGAGGACTCGGGTGGTTTGTTTCACTATTGTTTTAGACTACCCGAGGTGTCGGGTGGTTACAAACGGGGTTGTTTTCAAGTGGGGAGATTTTTTGGATTACGGAAAACCGTAAGATTTTGAGAATGTTGTAGTTTATATTTGATAGAATTTCCGTAGAAATACGGAGATTATTTTTAAAGCTAATCTGTATCTTGAGAGTAATTAAACATATTTATATTACAAATCAAAATGGAAAAAATATCAGAAAATTTCATATTTCAAAATGAAATAAATGTTTCAATATCAGAAACAAATACTATTTTAAAAGAATATCATTCAAAATTTTCAGATGCAAAAAACTTTAAGCTCAAAATACCAATTTTTTTAGATACTAATATTCTGTTAAATTATTATGGAATGTCTCAAGTCGATAAAAATAGCTTAAAAAAATTCTTCACAGAAAATTTGGATTGCATTTATATAACTAAACAAATTGAAAAAGAGTTTCAGAGAAATAGAATATCAACTATTCAAGATTATTTTGATGAATTAGAAAAAATAAAACAGAACTATAAAAATGATTTAAAAGAAGGAATTAAAAATAAATTTAACAATCTATTACAAAGTAAAATAGTTGAAAAGGATTATCCAGAATTAATGACTTCTTTTAAAGAGATTTATGATTCCCTCAATAAATCATTATTTGAAAACCATGGCTTACAAGACTTAGTTAATAGCACAATTGATACTTCAAAAGAAGAACAATCAGACTTAGAATATCTTGATCACATATTGAATATATATAAAGATTTTAAAGTAACTCCAGAAATGGTTTCTGATGAAATTGATTTTTTACAGAAAACATATGATGAATATTTAGAAAAATATAGGGTACAAAAAGATACTGTGAAATGGAAATTTTCATTTCCTGGGTGTGGAGAAAAGAAAGAAAAAGATCCTGTAGGAGATTTCATCATTTTTCATGAAATAATAAAGTTTATGAAAAATAAGAAGTCTGATGTTATCTTTTTAACAAGAGATGTTACAAAGTCTGATTGGTTACAAAAAAATAGAAATCAATTTATTCATTATATAGAAAATGTTTTTAAATTAACAGGTCATCTTATTTATATTTTTGATGCTACTGATTTACTTTCTCAAATATCATTTGAAAATATATATAAAATTGAGACAAAAGAGTTTGGGGAAAAAGAAGACATTTCAGAGTTTTATAAACTTAGATATGAAATGATAATTGAGATTATTCATAATTATTTAGAAAATCATAATAAAAATATTACTTTGTTTAAGCTGGATGAAAATAACGACGTAGATATTATCATACAAACTGAAAATAATACAATTGAAGGTGTTTTGATTTATGATTGCAGAAGTAATTCAAAAAATTATAAAGGTAATATTCAAAAAAGAATCAATACTTGTAATAATATACTTAATAATACCAATATCTATGATTCTATGACATTAGTTGTTAATTATACAAAAGGTAATTTTTATGAAAATTTTGATTACGAAGAAAAATTACGAACAACTCATCCTATCAAAATTATTGTGGGTAAAACTGATTTTAAAAGAGAGACATTCCATACGGTCAAAGAGGTCACTATACTTTAAATTATAATTGAATTGCTAAAAAGGATAAAGTTTCACTAATATTAAAGAATTAAAAAAGCCTATATCACATAAGTTTTATTTTTAAAGTCTCTCAAATAACCTAAAAATATCTTAGAATTTAAGCTATAATTATCCTATTTTTCAAATAAAATTATAACCTTAAAACATTAGGAAGCCTTCATGGGATTCGAATATAAATTAAAAACAAAGCTTACAGACAGACAAACTGCGGAAATTCAGGAGTTGTTGGAAAACTCTGCTCTTTTTGAGAAAAAATATGAATATGCCCATCAGCTGTTCCGGGATTTCAGATATTTAATCTCTGTTGAGATTCCTGCGGAATGACAAAGAGGACGCTAAAAAGTTTTCCGATAATTGTATGAGTAAGACTGATCCTTTAAAAACACATTAAAATATACACAATGCTTGTCATTCAGAGCGAAACGAAGTGAAGCGTGGAATCTAAAACTCATTGATAAAGCAGAGATTCCTACGGAATGACAGAGTGTATGGATAATCTAAGCGGATAGTTTGTATCAAAGTCTGGCAAATAGATGTCCGGATATTCTTTCTACGTGTTCACCTTTTCACTCCGGAGGAATCTAAACTCTTATTACGAAAAGAAATAAAAAATAAAACCTGCTTCACAGCAGGTTTTCTTCATATCTAAAATATTTTTACAGTAAATTTTCATCTACAAGGTTCGGAAGGGTTACTTTAAGATTAGGTTCTGCTTCCATTGCTCTTTTAATAGCGAAAACAGCGCCTTCGTTTCTTGCCCAGCTTCTTCTTGAGATTCCGTTGTTTACATCCCAGAAAAGCATAGACTTCAGTCTTCTGTCGGCATCATCGCTTCCGTCCAGCAGCATTCCGAAACCACCGTTGATCACTTCTCCCCAGCCTACACCACCACCATTGTGAATGGAAACCCAGGTAGCCCCACGGAAACTGTCACCAATCACATTGTGAATGGCCATATCTGCGGTAAATCTTGATCCGTCATAGATATTGGAAGTCTCTCTGTAAGGAGAATCTGTCCCCGAAACATCATGATGGTCTCTTCCTAATACCACAGGCCCGATCTCACCATTTCTAATAGCTTTATTGAAGGCTTCAGCAATTTTCATTCTTCCTTCTGCATCTGCATAAAGGATTCTCGCCTGTGAACCTACCACCAGTTTATTTTCCTGTGCTCCTTTGATCCATTGGATATTGTCTTTCATCTGCTGCTGAATCTCTTCAGGAGAGTTTTTCACCATTTCTTCTAATACTGCACATGCAATATCATCAGTTTTCTGCAGATCTTCCGGATTTCCGCTGGAACATACCCAACGGAACGGCCCGAAACCGTAATCGAAACACATAGGTCCCATAATATCCTGTACATAACTCGGATATTTGAATTCTCTTCCTAATGTAGGATTATCTGCCATTACATCTGCTCCGGCTCTGGAAGCTTCCAATAAAAAGGCATTTCCATAATCAAAGAAATAGGTTCCTTTCGCTGTATGTTTGTTGATGGCTGCAGCATGTCTTCTCAATGTTTCCTGAACTTTTTCTTTGAATAATTCAGGGTTTTCAGCCATCATTGTATTAGATTCTTCAAATGTCTGTCCTACCGGATAGTAACCACCAGCCCAAGGATTGTGAAGGGAAGTCTGATCTGAACCGATATCAATTCTTAAGTCCTCCTGATCGAACTTCTCCCAGACATCAACAATGTTTCCAAGGTAAGCTAAAGAAACAGTTTCTTTGTTAGCCTGTGCTTCTCTTACTCTTTTTACCAGTTCGTCAAGGTTTTCATAGATTTCATTTACCCACTTCTGATCGTGACGGATCTTTGTAATCTTCGGATTTACTTCTGCACATACAGTAACGCAGCCTGCAATATTACCGGCTTTTGGCTGAGCACCGCTCATTCCTCCTAATCCTGAGGTTACGAAAAGTCCTCCTTTAGGTTCTTTTTTAATTTTTCTGAAAGCATTTAATGCTGTAATAGTTGTCCCGTGAACAATTCCCTGCGGCCCAATATACATATAACTTCCAGCCGTCATCTGCCCATATTGTGTAACGCCCAATGCGTTGAACTTCTCCCAATCATCCGGCTTTGAATAGTTTGGGATCATCATTCCGTTTGTAACAACTACTCTTGGAGCATCTTTATGAGACGGGAATAATCCCATGGGGTGTCCTGAATACATCACCAATGTCTGTTCATTGCTCATTTCCGACAGATATTTCATCGTCAGCAGATACTGAGCCCAGTTGGAGAATACAGCTCCGTTTCCACCATAGGTAATCAATTCGTGAGGGTGCTGTGCTACTGCATAATCCAAATTGTTCTGAATCATCAGCATAATGGCTTTCGCCTGCTCAGACTGTCCCGGATAATCTGTAATAGGTCTCGCCTTCATTTCGTAATCCGGACGGAAACGGTACATATAAATCCTTCCATAATCTTCCAGTTCCTGCTTAAATTCAGGAATCAGTTCTGCGTGAAACTGGGGATCAAAATAACGTAAAGCATTCTTCAATGCCAGTTTTTTCTCTTCTTCTCCTAAAATTTCTTTACGCTTCGGAGCATGGTTGATATTGGTCTCGTATGGTTTTGGTTGTGGCAGCTGATTAGGAATCCCCTGCTGTATCTGTTCTTGAAATGTCATATTGCTATTTAAAGGTCTATGTTGAAACAATGTTTGAAGTTTTAAAGATATTCAAAATACGAAATATAGGCAAGAGGAGAAGGGAAGAATGGTTTAAAGTTTAGGGTTTAGAGTTTAGAGTTTAGGGAAATTATAAAAGCTGTGAGTCAACCATCATTTGATATTAAATACTATATTTGAAAATGCCCACCTGAATTCCCCTCCTCTGGAGGGGTGGATTTCAAAGTTAATAACTTTGGAAGACGGGGTGGTTAAAAATAAACACAATCATGAAAGAAATCCTTACCCTCATCAACGGGATTCCGATCCATAGGAATTTCGTTGAGAACCTGCCCTACAATCCTTATTTAAAAGTATTATTAAAAGAAAAACGCAAAGCCCGTATTCTGGGTGAAGTGATATTCTGGAAGAAAGTTCGTACAAAAGCCTTTCATCATATTGATTTTGACAGGCAAAGGATTATCGGAAACTATATTGTTGATTTCTATGTGAAAACTTTGGGTCTTATTATTGAGATTGATGGTTCAAGCCATGATGAGAAAGAAGTTTATGATGGAATAAGACAGGAATATCTGGAATCTTTAGGACTGTTAGTTTTTAGAATCAGTGATTTTGATGTGAGGAATAGTCTGAATGTGGTGATGAGGGAATTGGAGGATTTTATTGTTTTGCACTATGGAACCACCCCATCTTCAAAAATTATTTAAATTTTTGAATCCACCCCTCCAAGGGAGGGGAATTGCCTTACTACTATTAGTCATTATTCAATATAAAAAAACCTTACTGAAATTCAGCAAGGTTGGTTGGTGTATCGTTAAAGTTTTAAGTTAGAACATCATCGTTTTCTTCTTCATGGTCATCTTCATTATCGCTGAGACTCCAGTAGTTGTTCTCTTCATCTTCTTCTCCTATTTCTTCCATTTCATCATCGTCATCGGCTCCTGGAATATCTAAGCCTTTATCTATTTTATCCTCATCAAAATCTTCATCCAAAATAGGATTCCCGTCTCCATCAAGCGAAATATGCTTTTCTCTCTTAAATATATCTTCGTTAGGGTTATAATCCATCTGTTCTAACCTCTTGTTTTGTTGATTAATATTTTTCTCTGGTGCCATAATATTTAAGATTTTAGGTTTATATAATCAGAACAAAAATAATTCCAAGTTATGATGAATGATTAGAATAAATGTCAGGATTTGCACAATGCGGCATTTTTTCATTTTTTGAAAAAGCGATGATATTTCCTGCAGCCAGTCTTGCCATCCCGTTTCGGGCTTCAATAGTGGCAGAACCAATGTGTGGCAGAATACAAACACTTGAGAGTTTCAGAATAGGATCATCTGCTGACATAGGTTCCGGGTTGGTTACATCAAGACCCGCCCCCCATATTTTTCGATCAACCAACGCCTGATACAAATCTTTTTGATTGTGAAATCCACCTCTTGCAGTATTGATAAAAATAGCATCAGGTTTCATCTTTTCAAAAACGGACTTATTGAATAATTCTTTATGTTCAGGGGTAAAATTGGCATGAACACTCAAAACATCTGAATTTTTGATCAGCTCTTCAAAAGAAACATATGTTGCTCCCAATTCCCTCTCAGCTTCTTCGTTATGATGGCGGTTGTGATAAATGATATTCATACCAAAAGCCTTCTTTGATTTTTCAGCCATTTCGTACCCGATACGTCCCAGTCCGAAAATACCGAGGGTTTTCCCATAAAGTTCCTGTCCTAAAGCATGCAAAGGATCAAATGCTCCCCAGCTTCCATCTTTTACTTTCCCGAAGTTGTAGCTTGCTCTTCTTGCCACCGACTGCATGAGTAAAAAAGCAACATCTGAAGTCGCTCTGCTCAAAACGTCAGGAGTATTACCTACCGGAATATTCCTTCGGGTAGCTTCTTTGATATCTACATGATCAAATCCTACAGAATATAAAGCAATGGCTTTCACATTCGGGCAGTCTTCAAAGAAGTTTTTGTCATATTTAAATTCGGCCCCGATACTCAAAATGGTATCGGTATTTTTACAGTAATTCAGCCATTCTTCATAAGAAAGGTTTTCTTTTTCCGGAATTGTAATTTCCAGTCCTGCTTCCTCCAGCATTTTAATTCCTGTTTCGGGAATTCTTTTATTGATAAAGACTTTCATTGTTATGGATTAATGATTATAAATAAAAAACCTCACTCGCAAAAAGTAAGGTTCCTGAACTTTAATATTAAAAAATTATTTTTCTTCATCTGAATGGTGTTTGTTCTTCTCCCAGGCTTCAGAAGCAATTTCCTGAATCTCTGTCCAAACTTCTTTTGCTGATTTCTGAGCTTGTGCCATAAATCCCTGTTTGGTTGCTTCCTGATTCCTGCTTTTCATGTCATGAATGTAATCTTTTACCTGCTGGGAATAACTTTCTACGCTATATCCTGGATTATTATTCAGGTTTTTCTGAAGATTACTAAAATCATGTGACGCTTTGAATCTGTTTGTGTCCATAATAATAGATTTAGTGATTGGGTTCTCTTATGAATCCAATTTTCATTCCGAAATGAGTTAAAATATTTTAAATTTTAGCTAAAATCAGTTGAATATTTATTAATAAAAAAGGATTAAAGTCCATTCCTATTAATAGTATTAATTAATAAAAGCATTGGTATTTGAGACCGGTTCTTCTATGATTCTAATAAGTAAAATTATTGATTGGTATTGCCAAGCATAGGAACAAATTTATACGCCCCGAATTCTTCTTTCTCAAATTCTGTAGGACCTATTTTGGTAAATCTGTATAAAACCTGTTCATCAGTAGGCCCCAATGGAATCACCATGATTCCACCGATGTTTAATTGTTTTAAAAGCTCTGTTGGTAAAGTAGAAGCACCACAGGTTACAATAATTTTATCAAAAGGAGCAAAAGTAGGAAGCCCGGCAAAGCCATCTCCAAAGCTCTGAAATTTTGGAAACAGATGAAGTTCTCTGAGTTTCTTTTTGGAAAAATCAAACAGGTCTTTTTGTCTTTCAACCGTATATACATGAGCTTTCATCGCCATTAAGATAGCTGTCTGGTATCCGCATCCGGTGCCTATTTCCAGTACTTTCTCTCCTGGTTTTACCTGCAGCAGCTCAGATTGTTCTGCTACTGTTGAAGGATGGGAAATGGTCTGATGTGCCAAGATAGGAAATGCCCTGTCTTCATAGGCAAAATCTTCAAAAATACTTTCGATAAAAAGGTGTCTTGGAACTTCACTCATTGCCGAAAGTACATTTTCGTCCGAAATTCCAATTCTGTATCGAAGGTAATCTACTAAAATCTTTCTTTTTCCTTTATGTACAAACGAATCCTGCATTTGACAAAAGTAAGAAATTAGATTTTAGATTTCAGAAATTGGAGCAAAGAATTATCCACAAAAAGAAAGCAATCAAAAATAACTGCTTTCTTTTTTATTTCTCAATCCCACTTTATTGAATAAGGTCCATAAAAATCGCTGAAGGTATTATCCGCACATCTTTTTCTCACAAAAAAGTTATAGTTCATTGTTTTACTTAATCCTGTATAAATGGCTTTTTGACCTAAGACTACTAATTCTCCACTCGCAGGTGGTGCAGAACTGATTGTCAAAACAGTTTCATAAGCAGAAACTCCATCATTTTCCCAGGTTACTGTAGCATCAAAAGTGGAGGAATACACGGAAGAAGTCGTTTTTGAATACGTTGCATAGCCTGGTTTTATACAGGTTGTTGTATTACTGGCCAAAACGGTAATGGGTCCTGCCCAGTTGCTTCGTCCATTGTCTATTCCGCAGTTTTTTCTTACGTAAAGGTCATATTTATTATTCTTATACAATGGAAGACTGTAAGAATTCTTACTGGTTACAACTGTGGTTCCTTTTCCTAAAGAGAAACCAGGCTCTCCATACTGTATTTCATAATATCCTTCGCCCTGACTAATCATATTCCAGGAAAGCTGGTTGTTTCCTTTTTCAAATGTCAGATTTGTTGGGGTTCCACATTTAGCCTGCGGGTCATATGGACTGTCTCCTATACATCCGGCAGTGCATAATCCTAAAATGAGTACTATCGAAATTATTATTTTCATCGTTATTTTTCTGACCGTGAATTTACTGTAATTTCTTTAATGAATACATGCATTCAATCTTAAATATCTCCAAGTGAAAAGTCATGTATTTTATAAATGTACATTCACTATATTTACAAAAATTTAATACAGCTATGTTAAAAGCAGGTTTGGTAGGTGCCGGACACTTGGGAAAAATACATTTAAAACTTCTTAATCAATCAGATAGATATGAGTTTGTAGGTTTCCATGATAAAGATGTTGAAAACGGAAAGAAATTAGAAGCCGAATTCGGATATAAATATTTTGAAAATTTTGATGAATTGCTTGAGCAGATTGACATGCTTGATATTGTCACTCCTACAGTTTATCATTACGATTATGCTTTAAAAGCCATTGAAAAAGGCCTTCATTTCTTTATTGAAAAACCGGTAACCCAGACTCTTGAGCAGGCAGAAGAAATTTTACGTTTATGCCAGGAAAAAGGGATTAAAGCACAGGTAGGACACGTTGAGAGGTACAATCCGGCTTTTATTGCCACTAAGGAATATATCAGCAATCCGATGTTCATTGAAATCCACAGGCTGGCAGAATTTAATCCTCGCGGAACAGATGTTTCTGTAGTATTGGACCTTATGATCCATGATCTGGATATTCTGTTGAGTATGGCTAAATCTAAGGTTAAAAATATCCATGCAAGCGGTGTTTGTGTGGTAAGCAAAACTCCGGATATTGCCAATGCGAGAATAGAGTTTGAAAACGGATGCGTAGCTAACCTTACCACTTCCAGAATTTCTATGAAAGCCATGAGAAAAAGCAGATTCTTCCAGAAAGATGCTTATATTTCTGTAGATTTCCTTGAGAAAAAGGCTGAAGTGATCAGAATGAAAGATGCTCCTGAAAACCCTACTCCATTTGATATGATTATTGAAAATGCGGATGGAGAAAAGAATCAGATCCTGTTTGAATACCCGAATATTCAGTCCAACAATGCTATTTTGGATGAGTTGAACTCTTTTGCAGATGCCATCACAGACAATAAAAATGTAGAGGTTTCTCTTGAAGATGGAACTGAAGCATTGAAAGTCGCTTTGGAAATCATGAGGCTGATCAGCTAAAATAAAACACGCTGTTTTAAGGCAGCTATACATACAGTGCTATCTTATAATCGAAGAATGATTATGAGGTAGCATTTTTAGTTTCGAATATGTTATTCCAAATATCATTCAATAAAAACTTTTCGTTAAAAATTACTGATTTATCAACAAAAAATCCTTTTCAAAATAAAAAAACAATATATTTGAAGAACAATTCAATAAAGTATTGAAAGATTTTATTTTACATATATGGATATCTGACATCGTAAATGATCTGAACACAGCATCATCTTTCCCTGTCATCATTCATTATAATCTTTAATTCCCCTACTATTTTAAACCATTGAAACCATTATGAAAAGAGCTATTGTAATATCCGCACTTTTATTGTCTCAATTTGGGACATCACAATTATTAAAGACTTCCGGACAGAAAATCGTTAATGATAAAGGTGAAAATATCCAATTGAGAGGTCTGGGCCCTGGCGGCTGGATGCTCCAGGAAGGATATATGCTGAAAACAGCTGACTTTGCCGGCCCTCAGTATAAAATCAAGGAAAAAATTGCTGAGTTAATTGGTGAAGATGGCATGAATGAGTTTTACAAAGCATATCTGAAAAACGGAATCACCAAACAGGATATTGATTTTCTGGCCAAATCAGGATTCAATTCGATACGACTTCCCATGCATTACAATCTTTATACGCTTCCTATTGAAAAAGAGCCTGTAAAAGGAAAAGATACATGGTTGGAAGAAGGTTTTAAAATGACGGATGATCTGCTTCAATGGTGCGCCGCTAATAAAATTTACCTCATCCTTGACCTTCATGCTGCTCCGGGCGGACAGGGAAATGATGTCAATATTTCTGATAATGATAAGTCTAAACCTTCGCTTTGGGCCAATGAAGAGAATCAGAGAAAAACTATAGCATTTTGGAAAAAACTGGCTGAACGTTATAAAGACAGTCCATGGATTGGCGGTTATGACCTGATAAATGAGCCTAATATCAATTTCACAGGTAAAAACCCAAATGGTACTGATGAAATGTCTAATGCCCCGCTTTGGAAACTTCAGAAGGATATCACGGCTGCCATCAGAGAGGTTGATAAGAAGCATATTATTTTCATTGAAGGAAACGGCTGGGGAAATAATTATAACGGACTACCCGCCATCTGGGACAACAATATGGCATTCAGCTTCCACAAATACTGGAATTATAATGATGATCAAACCCTCAAGTTTGCACTGGACCTCAGAGAAAAGCACAATATGCCGATCTGGCTTGGCGAAACAGGTGAAAATTCCAATGTATGGTTTACTGAGCTTATTCAGCTTTTGGATCAGCATAATATCGGGTATGCATTCTGGCCGATGAAAAAGATTGATAATATTGCAGGAATTACCAATGTCAAGATTACACCTGAGTATGAAAAGTTATTGAATTACTGGAAAAATGGCGGTGAAAAACCTTCAAAAGAGTATGCAAAAAAAGCTTTGATGCAGATTGCTGACAACTATAAACTGAGCAATACGGAAGTCAAAAAAGATGTCATTGATGCAATGTTCAGACAGACAACGGATGCTTCAACAAAGCCATTTAAAAATCATCAGGCTCCGGGAAGGATATTTGCTTCGGAATATGATCTGGGAAAGATGGGTTCTGCTTATCTGGATAAAGATTTCATTAATCTATGGGTAAGTGATCCTGCAAAGAGATCAGAATGGAACTCCGGACAGCAGATGAGAAATGATGGTGTAGATATTTATAAGTGTAATGATAAGGTCACCAATATGTATTATGTGGGAAAAACGGAATCCGGGGAATGGCTTCAGTATACTGTTCAGTCAAAAGGAGACAAAAATTATACGTTTGATATCCGGTATGCATCAGCCACTGATTCAAAAATAAGGATTGAAACAGCTTCCGGAAAAGTTTTAGCGACGGTATCATTAGCTTCCAGTGGAGGAAATGAAAACTGGAAAACGGTTTCTGTAAAAAATATCAGTCTTCAGAAAGGAGAAAACAGCATCAGAATATTCTTTGAAAATGATGGTGTCAATCTGAATTATTTTGAAGTAAAATAGTAATAATTATCTTAAATTGCAGCTCTCTTTTGGTCTTCAAAAGAGAGCTTTTTAATTTCTATATTATGAAAAAAACAGCATTCTTTTTTCTTCTGATTTCGGCATTTACCTTTGCTCAGACTTCTTTGTTGGAACAAAAAATAAACTCAATTCTTAAAAACAAAAAAGCAATCGTTGGTGTTTCTGTCTTAGGCTTTGAGAACAGTTTTAAATATGATAAGAACGCAGACAAAAAGCTTCCGATGCAAAGTGTCTTCAAATTCCATATTGCAGCTGCAGTCCTGAATGCGGTGGATCAGGGAAAGCTTTCATTAGATCAGAAAATTGCACTCAACAAATCAAACTTACTTGAAAATACATGGTCTCCTCTTCGCGATAAGTATCCGGCGGGAAACGTCGAAATTCCGTTAAGTGAAGTTATTGAATATACTGTTGCTAAAAGTGATAATAATGGCTGCGACATTCTTCTCAAGCTATTAGGCGGAACTCAGCCTGTTCAGAGATTCATGGATTCCAAAGGAGTGAAAGGTTTTCAGATCAAATATAATGAAGAGGCAATGCATAAAGACTGGAAAGTTCAGTATGAAAATTACAGCACCACAAAATCTGCAGTTGATGTCCTGAAAAAGTTTTATGACGGAAAATTATTATCCAAAAAGTCAACAGATTATCTGATGCAGGTCATGTTATCTACCTCAACAGGATTAAACAAAATGGTAGAACAACTTCCAAAAAACACTCCTGTAGCCAGAAAAACGGGAGCTTCCGGTAAAAATAAAGAAGGTTTAACAGGGGCAGAAAATGAAATTGGCATCGTTACTTTACCCAATGGAAAACATTATGCACTCGCTGTATTTATCAGTAATTCAATGGAAACTGATGCGGTAAACTGCAGGATGATTTCTGATATTTCCAAGGAGGTTTGGGAATATTTTAATAAATAAAATTTTAAGCTTATTTTTAAGCGATTTTTAACATGAAAAAAATAATAGTAACAACGGCTCTGCTGGCATTCACATTCTTTTACTCGCAGAAGAATCAGAATTATTTGGAGATCAGCTATGGAAGTGTATGCTGCGGCCCGCCTTCAGACAAACCCGTTATTAGCTTTCTGAAGGAATTTAAGAATAAAAGCAGAGTAAAAAGCCTGGAAATTCTGCAACAAAAAGGAAGAGGCAGAGAAGGTGAATTCACATTATATGTTGGTACTGACTATCTTACAAAAAATCAGAAAAGCCGTCTTATAAGAGGATTAACGGCTACTGTTTCTAATCAGAACAACAGTAAGAAAAACCAAAGTACAGGAACCGTTTTCTTTGATTCGGCAACGGTTGTTTCTCAATCGGATCTTACTGACGTAAAAAATTTAACTATCTATAAAAAATAAAGGAAAAATGATCAAAAACATCGTAGTTATCGGAGCGGGAACCATGGGAAATGGTATTGCACATACTTTCGCACAAAGCGGTTTTAAAGTAAATCTTGTAGATGTATCTCAGGAAGCTCTGGACAGAGGTTTGAAAACCATTACTACCAACCTTGACAGAATCATTGCAAAAGGAAATCTTACAGAGGAACAAAAAGCTGAAACGCTGGGCAACATCACTACTTTCACAGCACTGAATGATGCAGTAGGTGCTGCAGACCTTATCGTAGAGGCTGCTACAGAAAATATGGACCTTAAACTGAAGATCTTTGGCCAAATGGATGAACTGGCTCCTGAAGGCTGTATCCTTGCAACCAATACTTCATCTATATCTATCACAAAAATTGCTGCAGCTACCAAAAGAGCTGATAAAGTAATCGGGATGCACTTCATGAACCCGGTTCCGATTATGAAACTGGTAGAAATCATCAAAGGCTATTCTACTTCTAAAGAGACTTTTGATGCAATCTATGAAATGAGCAAAACTTTGGGTAAAGTTCCTGTAGAAGTGAATGACTATCCAGGTTTTGTGGCTAACAGAATTTTGATGCCAATGATTAACGAGTCTATTGAAACGCTTTATAACGGAGTGGCTGGTGTAGAGGAAATTGATACGGTAATGAAATTGGGAATGGCTCATCCAATGGGACCGCTTCAACTGGCAGACTTTATTGGTCTTGATGTATGTCTTGCCATTCTGAATGTAATGTATGACGGTTTCAAAAATCCAAAGTATGCACCTAACCCATTGCTTGTAAATATGGTAACAGCAGGGAAATTGGGTGTAAAATCAGGGGAAGGATTCTACGATTATTCTGAAAGCAAAAAAGCTGAAAAAGTTTCAAAAATGTTTTTGAAGTAATTTTAAAGTCAATAATTTTATTTATCTTTGAGAAAGTTAAAACATTAAAAAAATGAAATTACCAAAGTTTTTATTAGCAGATAATTCGGAGTTTCCAGAAGATCTATTCGTAGTTCATACAGAATACCCAAGATTTATCTTAAACGTTGAGGAAGAAGAAGTTGAGTGGTTAGATGATCTTGAAGGTGATGATGAAGAAACTATGGCAGACGAAGCTACTAAAGTAGTAGAAGCAGCGTTTAAATGGTGCGACGAAGAGTTGGCTAAGTACGACGAAGAAGAGGAAGATTAATAACACTCTAAAACATAAAAAAGGAACTCAATTGAGTTCCTTTTGTTTTTTTATTCTGATTTAGTAAATTTCAATAGTAGAAGATTGTCTTTATACAATTCTAAAGTATTTCCGGAAATCACATACTTGTTTGCTTTTCCCATCATATCCATAAAGTTCTGCTCTACTCCAATGTTATTACACATCATTTTTGTAGATCCCATTTGCCCTGCTGTAAATCCTCCTGTAGACGGATCTATGGTAGCCGTTCCGAAATAGTTATTACATCCGGCATTTCCTGTGATTTTCTCTCCTTCAATATTCAATGTCGGAACTTTTCCTTTTACCGTTTCAGCCAGTGTCCATTTTGTATTGGCAAGAGCAGGCTGAGCTTTTCCTACTTTAGAAGCAGACGGGCTTGTCATAGATCCACATGAAGCCAAGACTGCAGCTGTACATATGCTTAAAAAAAGATTTTTCATTTTTTTCTTTTTGAATTAATCCAAATTTACGGAAATTATATTATTTAAACGGGCTGCGGTGAATTTTATTATTCATTAACACTTGGTTTTTGAATATTTTTCCGGGCTGTTTTTTAGGATAAAAGATATCATTATTACTGTAAATTGGAAAACGGAAAGACGCAAATTTATTAATATTCAAGGGCTAAGGCGTAAAGATTTCATCTTCAATAAAATTTTACGGTGTGTTCTTTGTCATTCCGATGGAATCTCTATTACAATTAGCTTATAAAGAGTTCTGAGACTCCTGCGGAGTGACAAGTGTTGTGGACATATTAAATCAACAGAGAATACTCAGAAAAATAAGAATCAATAGGAACGGGCTATAATCCTGAGCGGGGACGAAGGAAGCCCGTTTACTTAAAAATAACATTCAAATGGCTTTAGCCAAAACATATTAATACGGACATATTTTAAAAAGATTAAAAACAAAAAAACGGACTTTTAAAAGTCCGTTTCTATTATATTGAAATATATATTTTCAAGTATTACGATCTCAACTCAGCGTTGAATTCTTTCTGGAAAGCTTTGATAAGAGAATCCATTACTTCTGTGATTTCTTTTTCTTCCAATGTTTTTTCTTCGTTTAACAGCTCGAAGCTCATTGCATAAGACTTTTTACCTTCAGGAAGATTTTTTCCTTCATACACGTCGAATAGGTTAACATTCTTAATGAATGGAGATTTATTCTTTTTAGCGGTCTGATATAACTCCTGATAGTTTACATTTTTATCAATCAATAAAGCTAAGTCTCTTCTGATCTTGTTGAATTTCGGAATGTCTTTGAATTTCAGCTCATTTTTAGAACGTAGTTCCTGAGCATATTCCAGTTCAATTTCTGCATAGAAACAATCCTGATCAATATCAAAGTCTTTTAATAAAACAGGAGATACTTTTCCGATTCTTACCAATGCTTTACCGTCAACTTCATATACCAATGCGTCAGAGAATCTTTCATCAGACAAAGCAGCTTCTTTATAATCTACCGCCAGTCTTTCCAATAAAACTTTTACATAAGCTTTAAGATTATAGAAACTTACAGCAGACTTAGGCTGAAGCCAGTTTTCAGCAACATCTCTTCCGGAAACCAACAAAGCCAATTGTTTTCTTTCTTCGTATTTTTCTTTTTTGTGATAAATTTTTCCTAATTCGAAGAATTTAATATCCTGATTCTTTCTGTTAATGTTATATACGGCATTTTGAAGAAGTCCTTCCAATAAAGACTTTCTCATGAATGCTAAATCTCCGCTTAAAGGATTTAACAGTTTTACGGCATCAGTTTCATCTTTTACAGAAGTTAATGAGTTATTCATTACTTCGTTGAAGCCAATGCTCTGTAAAGCTCTTGCCCAACTGTTTTCCAGTTCATCCTGATCGTTAGCACTAAGCTTAACAGGTGTAAACGAAATTTTCTGTGGAGCATCAATTTTATTATATCCGTAGATTCTTAAGATCTCTTCAATTACATCAATTTCTCTTGTTACATCTGCTCTGTAAGCAGGAACAGAGATTTCAAAACCATTTGGAATTTCATTTAAAACCTGAATTTCCAATGCTTTTAAAATTTCTTTTACCTTTTCTCTGTGAATTTTTGTTCCTAAAATCTGCTCAATTTTAGAGAATCTCAGGATCACATAGCTGTCTTCAATTTTCTTAGGATATTCTTCCAACAAGTCTCCTACTAATTTTCCTTCAGCAATTTCCTGAATCATTTTAATAGCGTGAGTGATTGCCGTTCTTGTAAGATTCGGGTCTACTCCTCTTTCAAATCTGAAAGAAGCATCGGTATTCAAGCTGTGAGCTTTTGCTCCTTTTCTTACCGCAATGGGATTGAAATAAGCACTTTCAAGGAATATCGTTTTTGTAGTTTCTGATACTCCGGAATTCTCACCACCGAATACTCCGGCGATACACATTGGATTATCTTTACCGTCTTTGATCATGATTTCAGAACCGTTCAATGTTCTTTCAACTCCATCTAAAGTAGTAAATTTTGTTCCCGGTTTTACGACTCCTACTTTCACTTTTTTATCTGCAATTTTATCTGCATCAAATGCGTGAAGCGGCTGTCCGTATCCGTGAAGAATATAGTTGGTAATATCTACAACGTTGTTAATCGGGCTTAGTCCGATCGCTTTTAGTCTGTCTTTTAACCAAGATGGAGATTCTGCAACTTTTACGTCTTCAATAATGGCCCCGATATATCTTGGGCACAATTCAGCATCCTCAATTTCCAGTTTGAAATCATGAGTTCCTTCATTATTCAAAGCTTCGGAAGCTATTTTATTAAATTGAGACTTCAGTTGGTTCGTAGAAAGATAAGCATGTAAATCTCTGGCAACTCCATAGTGAGACATTGCATCAGTTCTGTTCGGTGTTAATCCGATTTCAAATACCTCATCATTAGTCAGTTCAAAATAGTCTGCAAAGTTTTTCCCAACTTCATATTTGGTTTCATCCAGCACCATGATCCCTCCATGATCTTCGCTAAGACCTAATTCATCTTCTGCGCAGATCATTCCCTGAGAAACCTCTCCTCTGATTTTTGCTTCTTTAATTTCAAAAAAGTTCCCGGTCTTGTCATAGATTTTTGTTCCGACAACGGCTACAGGAACAGTCTGTCCTGCTTCTACGTTAGGAGCTCCGCAAACAATATTCAATATTTTTCCGTTTCCTACGTCTACTGTTGTCTTCTTCAGTTTGTCAGCATTCGGATGCTTTTCGCAGGTTAATACTTTACCTACAACAATTCCTTCCAGACTGCCTCTTACGCTTTCAAATTTATCTATCCCTTCAACCTCAAGACCTATATCTGTAAGGAATTCACCGATTCTTTCAGTTTTTGATTCCGTTTTTACAAAGTCCTTCAGCCAGTTGTTTGATATTTTCATTTGTTAATCTATCTACTTATTTAATTCGTCAAATGAACCTTTCGGTTTCATCTGCTCTATTTTGAAATTTTTATTTGAAATTCCACACTGTATTCAAGTGTGATTTTTCGAGCTACAAATGTCGTGTTTTTTTGAGAAATAGAGAAATTTAGAAGCGACTTTAAGATAATTAATTTTCATTAATAGTTCTGCTTCTTATTGAGAAATCTGTTGGCCAGATGGTCTCACTACTTTCTTCAGGCTATCAGAAAATAATACCAATCCTCCCGCCATCATGATAATATCTTTCAGGACCAAACGCCCTGCTCCGGACAGATAGGGAAATCCAAACTGTGGTGTGGGATAATCTCCACCCAGATTCGGCACGTATACTTCCGGAGTAGTTCCTAAAAATGAAAGAGTAACCAATGACATTAAAAACGTTAAAGCCCCTCCTACTGCTCCGATTTTAGGAAACCAGATCCCCAACAGCACCAAAGATCCGATTATGACAATCATTGTTCCTAAGCCATAAGAAAAGGTGTATGTTCTATTTTCTTGATGCCAATCAATATTTTTCTGGATAACCTTCCCTTCCGGATTCTTATACAAAGTATATTCTGCAACAAGCTTTTTGTCCTCATTAAGAACTTTATTTCCTGCATTTTTGTAGAAGAAACTCATAAAAGGACTATTGGCTACAAAAGGTACAATTCCGTCGGCTTCGTAATGGAATGCCTTTAAGCCTCCAATCCAGGCCATAACGATAAAAATTGAAATTCTGAGAAAATTGAAAAACCAGGTATCCAATTGTAATAAACGATCGTAAAGTCTGTTGTCTTGCATGTGATTTATTTTTTAACAAAGGTATTCACATGCCTACAGCACCAACATAGATATTTGAGGACATTACATGGACATTTTCGCCACCACGGAGATTCCTACCTGTTCTCTGTATTTTTTGGGGGAACATCCTACCGATTTTTTGAAATACCTGCTGAAGTAAAATTCATCGGCAAACCCCAGTTCTGATGCAATTTCCTTTACGGATCTATAGGTTAAATGCAGTAATTTTTTGGATTCCAGAATGATTCTTTCATTGATAAGCTGAGTGGGTGTTTTCGCAAATTCTTTCTTCACAGCTTTGCTTAATGTATTATTGGTTATGCTCAGTTTGTCACTGTAAAATGACAGCTCCTTTTCATTTTTAAAATGAGTTTCCAACAGTTTCTGAAATTCTGCAGCGTTCTTATTGGGTAGTTTATCATGAGAAAATATACTATTCTCAATACTGCTTTTCTGTTTACTGCCAATGGCAAGGATAAGCTGTATATAAGTTTTGATAATAGATTCTGAAAACTGATGCTTTTCGGATTCTTCTTTTTTGATGTGACTAAAAAGCTCAAGAATATAACTATAATTTTCTTGTGAGAGTTCAACCCCCGGATTCAGGTAAATATTATTGAAAAGAAGCCCGTTGCATGCTACTTCTTCTTTGTGATATTCTATACAGTAATAGTCACCATGGAAGAAAAGGACATCGATATTTTCATCTGATTCCGAAGCCAGCTTCAGCTTTTGAAAAGGGGAAAGAAACAGAATATTGTATCCGCTATAAGAATAGTTGATGTCATCTACTGAAAAAACACCGGAACCCTTCCATAGAACCACACTGTAGTTTTCAGTAGTAAATTCTGATGGAAAATCTGAAGTGTGGTAAGACTGTATTTTTATTTTCATGATTAGTCCTTTTTAAATACTATAACTCTAATGGTTCACAAATGACACAATTTGATGTTATTTAATATTCTTTTGAATAGGTTTTCTTCTCTGTCAAATATTCGGTTTTAGTTCCGTTACCGGTTCTGAAAAGGGTTTTGAGAGTATTCTTTTGTTTAGGTTTTGAAGGATCGGGAAGAAAGCATTGGAAATGTAAATGCGGGCCGTTTGTCCAACCTGTGTTGCCGCTCAATCCTATTAAATCACCTTTTTTGACCTCATCTCCTATTTTAACTTTAACTCCATTTTGTTTCAGGTGAAAATACTGCGCAATCGTCCCATCCGAATGTAAAATTGAAATATAATTAGCCTGATTAGCACAACTTGATGTAGGACATCCCGTATTATTACTCTGAACAGCATCAATCACTTTGCCTTCTCTTGCCGCTGTAATTTCTGTTCCTTCAGGCATTACGAAATCTAAAGAGTTTTCATTCTGATGAGAAAACATTCCATTGTACCCCTGATAAACATTAAAGGATTTCCCTTTTTGAAAAGGAAGATCATATTTATAGTCGGCATCATAGGTCTTTATTGTTGCATCTCCAGCCAAAGTATAATAAGCAGGCATTTTCTTAATTTTCCAACCTTTTCTTTTATCATTGACAACAAAATAAGCAATTCTGTTTTTCGTTGATTTAGGAGGCAGTACTGTGATCATTTTAAATGCTTCCGGACTTTTCAGATTTTCTGTTTCCGGCTGTTCGGAGAACGTTATTGAAATTGGATAGATTTCAATATTATCAGCATAGTAAGTGATCATATCTTTTGTATGTTCATAATACATTTTTGCACTCTTTTGCGAAAAAGCCCACAGAGAGCAAATAAGTGATCCGAGAATTGCTATTTTTTTCATGTTTATTAAAATGTTTTCTTACTGTAGTTTACCTTGAAGCAAAAGTATACAAAAGTTTAAGACGGAATCATCTGCTAAAAATTTCAATATATTCCTAAAATTTCCAAACCCGCATGGATGATCCACTTCTACTTCGGTCCGAGAGTATGATAATAGATATTTTTAAGGGATTATATGAAATTTTCTTGACTACCCTGATTCCTAAGTCGATTCCACATCATTACAACTATGAGCCGGAATTCAGGATTACAAAAAAAGCCGGAAAAATTCCAGCTTTCTTTTTATGGGTATATGTTAATCTTATAATCCGATTACCGGCATTGATAACATTAAGATATTTTCATTTTCTTCAAGACCGTCAAGAGGTTCAATGATCCCTGGTCTGTTAGGTTGAGACATTTTCATTGTAATATCGTCAGATCCTAAGATCGTCAGCATTTCAGTTAAAAATTTAGAACTGAATCCGATATTGATATCTTCTCCGTTGTAGTCACAAGGAATCTGCATGTCTGCTTTGTTTGCATATTCAGTATCTTCTGCATGAAGGTGAAGAATATTACCGGAAAGCTTGAATCTTACCTGGTTGGTAGATTTGTTAGACATGATAGATGCTCTTTTGATCGCTCCTAATAAAAGGTTTCTGTTGATCGTCAATACATTTGGATTTTCCTTTGGAATTACCGCTGTATAGTTTGGATATTTACCATCAATCAGTCTACAGATCCAGATATGCTTGCCAAAAGTAAACTTAGCCATATTCTCATTGAAGTCGATGGTAACGTCTTCATTGGAACTTGCCAGAATATTTTTAAAAATGTTCAGAGGTTTTTTAGGCATGATAAACTCCATTGGCTCAGCATTCATAAGGTCTGCTCTTTTGTACACCACCAATCTGTGGGAGTCTGTAGATACGAAATTGGTTTCGTTTTCTCCAAACTGGAAAAGCACTCCTGTCATTACCGGACGAAGAGAATCATTACTTGTCGCGAATAGGGTGTTTGTCAAAGCTTCAGACAAAACTCCAGCCGGCATTGTAACACTTTGTGAAGCGTCAAATTCCGGTAATTCAGGATAGTCATCAGCATTGTCTAATGCTACTGCGAAATTATCTTTTTCATCTAAAATCTCAAGCTGGCTTCCCGTACCTTCGGCATTGTCTTTTACAACAAATGTCAGAGGCTGTTCACCATAGGTCTTGATAAAATCCTGAAAAATTTTAGCAGGAACAGCAAATTTACCTGTATCATCAGACTTTACTTCCAGAGAAGTAACAAGAGTTGTCTCGCCGTCAGATGCTGTAATGGTAACATTATTTCCGTCTAATTCAAAAAGATAGTTTTCTAAAATCGGTCTCGATTGAGAGCTTGATATTACGCCACTTACAGTTTGCAACGCCTTCTGCAGTTCACCACTTGAAATAATAAATTTCATAGATTTATAAAATAAGTTTCTACAAATATAATAAATAGATACAATAAAGAAAAGAATAATATGGAGGAGTTTTTCACAAATATCCTTAATCTGTTTTGAGCCTTGATATTATGCTTAAATTTCTTTTGATCTTATAATTTTCTTCAAAATATTCACTTTAATCGGATTTCCATTTGTACATTTTTTCTCCAAAACGCATTAAAACATCAGTATTAGAAGCAAAAAAGGATAAACATTAATCATTTCCTTCTATAATACCACATTTGGAATATAAAAGATAATTCACATCAATCAAAATACAAAGTCTATCTTTGTATAAAAAGTTCAGAATTATGCAAAAACCTCCCATTCATAAAAGTTTTCTCAATGCTTTCCGGGGTGTTTTCATGATGATAAAAACGGAAAGAAATTTCCAGATTGAGCTTCTGGCATTCTTCGTGAATCTCTTCCTTATTTTTTATTTTAAACTGAACAATACAGATGCAGCCTTGGTTCTTATTGCATCATTTGCTGTTTTAAGTGCCGAAATTTTCAATACAGCTATTGAAAAGATCTGTGATATCATTCAACCTGATTTCGATAAAAGAATTGGCTTTATTAAAGATGTTGCCGCTGGTGCGGTGGTATTAACAGCCATTGCATCGGTGATTGTTGGGGTTTTGGTGTATGGAAAATACATTTTAAAATTTATAAATGCAATAAAGCAGTTGTTTTTATAGATTAAAACCACCCCGACAAAAATTCTTTGAATTTTTGCCACCCCTCCAGAGGAGAGGAATTTCACGTCTTCAGTTCAAAAAGTTGTGAGGCAAGAAGTTTTTTACTTTTTCCCTTATTTCACTGCAATTAAAATATCCACTTCCGCATCTGACGGATTCTGTGCTTTTTCTCCATAGATTTCAAAATCGGCGGTAAATATTCTACCGAGGTCCATTTCCCAGATTTTCAACCATTCATTGATCACCAAACCTTTTGAAAGATCTCCTTTTGTAGTGAATTTCACATAATTTCCACCTTCAAAAGAATAACCTGTCATTCCTTCAGGAATATTGTTAAGGTTTTCCACTTTACATCCAAGAACTGTTGTATAAGGTTTTGTATGGTCTTTTTCGTAATCCGTATAGATGGAATAAATGGTATTGTCTATCTTATTGGGAATTGAATTAAGAATATCCTCACTGATCAATTTTTCCCATAAAACCGGAATATCTTTTGCTGCCTGCCCATTTTCATTGGTTGTTCTTACTGAGATTCCGACGACCTTAAAAGGTTCTATTTTTACGTTATTCATTATTAATTCTTTGTTATAAAGCAAAGATAAGGTGAGGTTGTGACAAGGGGATGTCAGTAGTTTTTTTAAATGATTGAATAGGATATTTTTTTTAAGTTTTAGCTAAAGCTATTTGAATGTTGACGTTTTAGATAAAGCACGTTCCTATTGAACTAAATTTCTGCGGCTATTCTCTTTTGCTTAGTCTATTCCAATTTTGTCACTCCGTAGGAGTCTCTACATATTTTTATAAACCAATTATAGTATAAATTCCTCGCTCTGCTCGGAATGACAAAGATCCCGTTGAAATTCTATAGGAACTAGTGAGATTGCTTCGCTTTGCCCGCAATGACTATTTTCCGACATAAATAAATCCTTTCTTTCCGGATTTAAAAACGGTTTCAATTCTTTTGTAATCATCTACTTCATATTTGTCTGCCTGAAGAATTTCTGCTTCTGTTACTTCAAAAAGTATTCCTTCTATCTGATCATCATCATTCCCTGAAAATTCCAGTACGGGATGGTATTTCTCTCCGCTTTTCCTAAGGACTTCAGGGTCTGTAATTTCAAGCATGTTCAATTTGTAACCTGATAAGATGTCTTTTTCACCTTGTAAAAGTCTTCCAAAGGTTTCCATCTGTACCTGTTCTTTCTGTAAGGTTCCGTAAGAAAATAAATTTGGCATTATAAATATTTTTCAATGATTGGAATTGCAACTTCAGCCATCATTCCATAGCCTTTTTCGTTGGGATGTACTCCGTCTGCAGATAGCAGAATCTCTTTATCTTCCAGAAAAGCAGAATAAAAATCAATATACCCCAATGAATGTTCTGCTGCCAGATCTTTAAGAATCTGATTATAGACAACAACATCTTCATTGATTCTTTTTTTCCCTGAACTTACCACCAATCCATCTATTTTTTGAGAGAAAGGAAGAATGCTTACAAGATAAATTTCGTTGGAAAATTCTTTGGCATGCGCAACGGCAATGCTCATGTTGTTTTTAAATTTTTCAGGATCTACCATCTGTACTCCTTCTTTTATGGCAAGGTCATTGGCTCCATAGCTTAAAAAAACAAGGTTTCCATCAGCTGAATTTCTGGCACTGAGTTCATGCGGAATTCTTTTCAGTAATCCTTCTGTAGTTTCTCCTCCGATTCCTAAATTGAATAAAATCAATTCATCTCCATTTCCTTCGTGAAACTGCTGCAAGGCATATCTTTTCAAAATATCTACCCAGCCACCAAAAACACCGTCATATTCTCCGTAAGTAATGCTGTCACCGAAGAACAGCCCGTAAATAATTTTCTTCATTCAACTTTATTGTTTCCTGTTTTGTTGAAGTAAAAGTATTAAGAAAAAAATGTTTAAGGAAAATAATCCTCCTCAATTTGTGTGATTTTTAACGCAAAAGGCGCTAAGTGTTTATATTAATTTTATGTTTTCGTTCGCAAAGGCGTTTCACTCAGCAATAGACCAATTTGTGCCCTAGTTGAATAAACTTGTTTGAACCATTAAGATTTTTGAAGGGGTGAAGAATAATTAAGGCAGCAGCTAAAGCTATTATTAAGCAGCCTGTTTTATTCATCATTGATGAATCTTAACTTTACTTAAAAACTTTACTATTCTTAATGGTTAAATAATATCATTACTCATTACTCATTATTCTAACCTCAGCGTAATATTGGTATGTGATTCTATAATTTCCACCAGGATTTCAAAAAGGGTCTGTCCTTTTCCTTTGGTCAAATCATCTAATTTCTGCTGAATCAATTCTATATTGAATGGTTTTCCCTGTCTGATCTTATTTTCGTAGAATTGCTGAGTAGCCTGAAATCCTAAATCTTCTTTTGATTTCCCGGATTCTTTCCAGATGATGTCTATTTCTTCTTTGCCTTCGATTACTCCAAAACCTCCGTAAAGAATGTCATCAAAGCCATCAAGCGTTCCCACTTTCCAATCTGCGTCTTTCATCAGCACATGGGAAGCTTCATCGTAGAAACCGGCTAAAGACGAAAAATGACCGCCATTGATGACGATCATTTTTCTTGTATTGTTATTTGAAGTATTCAACACCGTTTTTGAATATGTTATGATAATTCGCGGTTGGTATATTTTTCATGAGACCTTCTGCAAATCGTTCCGGATGTCCCATTCTTCCGTAGATCTTTCCACATGGGCTGGTAACTCCTTCGATTCCGAATAATGAGTTATTCGGGTTGAACGGCATCCCGTGAGCGATGTTTCCATCAAAATCTATGTATTGAGTAGCGATCTGTCCGTTTTCATACAGCTTTTTGATTTCTTCTTCTGAAGCCATGAAACGTCCTTCTCCGTGGGAAATCGGAATAGTGAAAGTCTGATCTTTCATTCCTTTTAACCATGGGCTTTCATCATTCACCACTTTTACCGTCACCATCTGAGAGATGTGCCTTCTGATTGCGTTGTGAGCTAACGTTGGAGAGTTTTCATCTAAATCTTTAATTCTTCCGTAAGGTAATAATCCTGACTTCACAAGAGCCTGAAATCCGTTACAGATACCGATAATCATGCCGTCTCTGTCTAATAATTCATGAACTGCATTTTTCATTTTCTCGTTTTTAAGAACGTTTACAATGAATTTTGCAGAACCATCCGGCTCATCACCTGCGGAGAATCCTCCAGAGAATGCCAGAATCTGAGATGTTCTGATCTCTTCTACCCATGCATCAATACTTTCCTCCAATAATTGGTGGTTGATATTGATCAAAGGCAGGCTGCTCACTACAGCACCTTCTTTCTGGAATGCATTCAGCGTATCATACTCACAGTTGGTTCCCGGGAATACCGGAGCGAATACTTTTGGCTGAGCAATTCCGTGTTTTTTAATAATGATATTTCTTGGGTGGATTGAGTTTGATTTTTCATCAATTTCAATCGTAATCTTTTCTTTTTCTACTGTTGGGAAAAGGTTTTCAAATGTATTTGTGTTCGCAGATACAAGGTCCACGATATTGGATTCAAGTCCGTTGATTTTTACAATACCTGAATCTTTTACTTCTCCGATAAGCTGAAGAACAGACGAGCTTAATTCTTCTTTCGCTTCAATGACTAAGCTACCGATATTTTTAGCCAATAAAACATTTTCATCAGCATTGATTTCAGCTCCTAATCTGTTTCCAAAGCTCATTTTTGCTAAAGCTACGGCAAGACCTCCTTCTTTCACTGTTTTCACAGAAACAATTTTTCCTGCTTTGATATTTTCGAAAATGAATTCAAAAACTTCTTTTAAAGCATCATAGTTTGGAAGCCCGCTTTCCTGAGCAATATGATTGAAGAAATACAGTTTGTTTCCTGTACTTTTCAATTCAGGAGAGATGATATTTTCTTTGTCTCCGTTTGCACATGCAAAAGAAATCAAGGTTGGCGGAACATTCAGATCCTGATACGTTCCACTCATTGAATCTTTCCCTCCGATAGCAGCTAAACCAAGTTTGATCTGCGCATCGTAAGCTCCTAAAAGTGAAGCTAAAGGTTTACCCCATTTTTCAGGGTTCTGCCCTAATTTTTCAAAGTATTCCTGGAAACTTAGTCTGATGTTTTTGTAATCACCTCCCATTGCTGCAATTTTCGCAACACTTTCTACTACGGCATAAGATGCACCAAGTAATGAGTTTTGTTTTGAAATTTCAGCATCAAATCCCCAGCTTGCCAAAGAAACTGTTTTAATGTCTTTTGCTCCTAAAATAGGGAGTGCCTGCACACTTCCTTCCATCAGAGTCTGCTGATATTTTCCACCTAAAGGCATTGCTACTGTTGTGGCTCCAATTGAAGAGTCGAACATTTCAAGCAATCCTTTTTGTGAAGCTACATTTTTGTCTTTTAAGATGTTCAGGAAGTTTTCTGCTGTGAAAGCTTTGGTTTCTTCTTTTACTTCTTCAAGGTGAGTGATTTTCACTTCCTGAGATTTTGAACATCCGTTGGTATCTAAGAAAGCTCTTGAAAGGTCTACAATTTTGTCTCCTTTCCAGAACATCTGCATTCTTCCTGAATCTGTCACTTTTGCTACTTCTACAGCAACAATGTTTTCAGCTTCACAGAATTTGATGAATTTTTCTTTATCCTGAGGATCTACCACTACCGCCATTCTTTCCTGAGATTCAGAAATAGCCAGTTCAGTTCCGTTTAATCCTTCATATTTTAATGGTAATACATCCAGGTTTACTTCTAAAGAGTCTGCAATCTCACCAATTGCCACAGAAACACCTCCCGCACCGAAGTCATTTGATTTTTTGATCAGCTTCGTTACTTCAGGATTTCTGAATAGTCTTTGAATTTTACGTTCTTCTACGGCATTTCCTTTCTGAACTTCTGAACTCATGGTGTGGATAGAAGTTTCGTCCTGTTCTTTTGAACTTCCGCTTGCTCCTCCTACTCCGTCACGACCTGTTGCACCTCCTAAAATAATGATTGAATCACCATTTTCAGGCTTTTCACGTCTTACCCAATCCACTGGAACAGCTCCGGTAACGAAACCTACTTCCATTCTCTTGGCTTTGTACCCTTCGTCATAGATTTCAGAAACCATTGTCGTAGCAAGACCAATTTGGTTACCGTAAGATGAATATCCGTTGGCAGCCTGTTTTGTAATGGTTTTCTGAGGTAATTTTCCTGGTAATGTTTTATCAACCGGTTCCAAAACATCTGCAGCACCCGTTAATCTCATTGCCTGGAATACAAAAGATCTTCCGGATAACGGGTCTCTGATTGCACCTCCTAAACAAGTTGAAGCTCCACCAAACGGTTCAATTTCCGTAGGGTGATTGTGTGTTTCGTTTTTGAATAATAGATACCAAGGTTCTTTTTTACCATCGTATTCTGCTTCGATCTGGATGGTACAAGCATTGATCTCGTCAGAAATTACAAGGTTATCAAGATTCCCTGTTTTGTGGAAATATTTTCCGCATACTGTTGCCAGATCCATTAATGAAATCGGCTTTAGCTCACGGCCTAAGAATTTTCTTTTTTCGATATAATCATTGAAAATAGTTTCCAACGTATGTTTGAACTGACCTTCAAACTGAATGTCTGACAATTCTGTTTCAAAAGTCGTATGACGACAGTGGTCACTCCAATACGTGTCTAATACTTTTAATTCTGTTTCCGTAGGATTTCTTTCTTCAGTTTTGAAATATTCCTGAATAAATTTCAAGTCATCCAATCCTAAAGCAAAACCATGATTGTTGTAGAAGCTTTCAAGTTCTCCATCATTGAAATTGATGAAGTTTTCGTGAATGATTACTTTTGATGGTGTCTCATCTGCAGGAATATCCAGAATAGATAAGTCTTTTTCCTGAGATTCCACTTTGTTGATCAAAAGGTCTTTGATTTTAATCAAATCTGCTTCAGAAACTCCTTCAAATTCGATCAGTTTTCCACTTCTTACTTTTGATTTTTCATTTTCTGTAAGTAAAGCGATACACTGTTGTGCAGAGTCTGCTCTCTGATCATACTGACCTGGCAAAAACTCCATTCCGAAATGAATAGCTTTTGCTGGATTTTCTGTATGCAAAATATCAGTAACAGGGTCTACGAAAGTGTTGTTCACTACTTTTTCAAATTCTCCGTCGTTCAGATTGAAAATATCATACACATTGTATACTTTCACGCTTTGAACAGCCGGAACCACCGCTTTTACTTCATCAAAAATTTTTGGACTTTCAACATCGAAAATTCCTCTTTTTTCTACGAAAATTCTTTTGTTATTAGACATTAGATGTCAGATTTTAATATTAGATTTATTTTTTATTTTCAAATTTATTTCTTGCTATCTCTATTGAACGATGCAATTTTTCAAGCAAAACTTTTTCTGAAGGTAAGATAAGTAAATATTCTGCTACTTTTATATTATCTCCTTCCAGATTCATGAGTTCTATATGTTCGGAATTTTTCCCGGAACAAAGTATTAAACCAATGGGAGCGTTCTCCCCTTCTACTTTTTCATATTTATTAAGATATGAGAGATAAAGCTCCATCTGCCCTTTATGGCTGGCTTCAAATTCACCTAATTTCAGTTCGATAACGACTAAAGATTTTAGTTTCCTATGATAGAAAAGTAAATCCAGATAGTAATCTCTGTTATCTATTGTGATTCTTTTTTGTCTTGAAAGAAAAGCAAAATCAGTTCCTAGCTCAGAAATGAATTTTTGAAGTTCCACAATAATGGCTTCTTCCAAGTCTCTCTCAGAAAAGGTATCTTTCAATTCTAAAAAATCAAGAAAATATGGGTCTTTAAAAACCAAATCGGGATTAAGTATATTATTTTCAGACCAATTTTTAAGTTCTCTATCTATTATCTCTTCAGGTTTTTTACTGATGGCTGTTCGCTCAAAAAGCAGAGAATTGATTTTTTCTCTCAAGACTCTGACACTCCAATTTTCAATTTTACAAACTTCAAGATAAAAGTTTCTTTTAGTATCTTCAGAAATAGGAATGAGAAGCAGAAAGTGAGTCCAGGATAATTGTCGCATCGCTGATGCGACAATATTAAAATCACTAAAAACAGACGCAAACTGCATCATTTTTCGGATATTTTTTTCAGAAAATGAATTTCCAAATTCTAACGCAAGTTGTTGAGAGATTTGTACAATAACTTCTTTGCCATACTCTGCTCTCTTATTATCTAAAACATCTTTATTTATTCTTTTTCCTATTTCCCAGTACAAAACCACCATTGCCGAGTTTACCTGAGCTGCAACCTGACTTCTTGTCTTGTCTACCAGCTCCTTAAGATCGGTCATTAATTGTTGATGATTTTGATTCTGTAACATTATTAAAAATTAGATGTCAGATTTTTAATATTAGATTTATTTTTCTTTTATTTTTTCTGAACTTAAAGTTTCTTTCTTTAAATCCGTCTCTATTGGAAAATTTTGAAAGAGATTTTCCCTTCAACCATTATTCTGTACAAATTTAAAGGAATAAGTCTATCCTCTTCAAATTTGAGCCCCGGAATTTCCAATTTATTTGTTTAAAAATTTATTCGGATTATCCTTATGTTCTTTCTGATAGTCCTCAGCATTTTTTATTTCTTTTTTCAGCCAGTTTTCAAAAGGAGCTTTCTTTTCATTAAAATCCTCAATGCCATAAAATGTTTTACCATCTTCTGAAACCAGGAACTTGAAACGATAAAGCACATCCAGTTCTTTTTTCCTGTAATCATATGTGTTCACCTGATAATACGGAAAGTTTTCTTTTGGCCTTTCTACAATTTCAAAAAACAGTTTTTTTTCGTTTTCAGATAATTTGTTGTAGAAATTCACATAATAAAGATCCGAGAGTTTTTTCTCCTGTTTTTCAAAGAACTGAAGAATATTCTTCTCTTTTTCATTGTATTGAAACGGATTAGGATAATATTTCCTATCTATTTCAACATCCTGCTCTGTTGATTTCGTCAATGACTGAACAGTTTGTCCTTTAATATTCATCACTCCCCATTTACCTCCTACAATGGATCTATGCTCGTCATTTGTTTTTTCCCAGTCGCAGCCGTCACAAAATGTTGCGTAACCGTAATTAAAAGGAAATGCAAAGTCATGCTCAGCTACAATAACAGTATTCCCGTTTCTGTCTGCAAATCCTACTTTACCATTTTTAACCAATCTTCTCAGTCCTTCAGAGAAATAATCTGCACCATTGTCATAAAGGAAAGGCTGGTACAGAAATTTCCCATTTCTGTCATAAACATATCCCCATGCATTTTTTTCTGATTTTTCACCTTCTTTGCTTCCATCAAAAAAAATTGTTTCTCCTTCTACAGGATCTCCATCTTTTAGAAATGAAAAGATTTTGAACTGGGCAGGAACAATTATTTTTCCAGCTTTATTTTTTACTCCAACCAGAGAGTCTTTGGATTTGAAATAATGTAAATCCTCTTTACCCTGAGAAAAAGAAATGATTGGTGTTAATAGAATGGTTAATAGTAGTTTTTTCATATTATTTGGAGTGGGAAATGAAATATGCAGCCCAAAAGACTGCATATTATTTTATACTTTAAGATCAGCTTCCAATCCTATTAAGTCTTTATTTTGGTCTATAATCGGCTGCACTTCATTTTTGATGAATTCCTCCGTCTGGATCGGCGCGAAACCAATAAAGTTTTTAGGATCTAAAACTTCTTTCAGTTTTGATTTGTCTAGTTTTAAAGAATCATCGTTTAAGATTCTTTCGATAAGGTCATTTTCTTTTCCTTCTTCTTTCACTTTCTTGGAAGCTTCCATAGAGTGAACTCTGATCACTTCATGGATTTCCTGACGGTCACCACCGGCTTTTACTTCTTCCATGATAATGTATTCTGTTGCCATGAAAGGAAGTTCTTCCATAATATGTTTGTTGATTCTGTTCGGATATACAACGATTCCGTTCATGATGTTGTTCCAGATTAATAGGATTGCATCAACAGCTAAAAAGGCCTGAGGAATTGTTAATCTCTTGTTTGCAGAGTCATCCAATGTTCTTTCAAACCATTGTGTAGAAGCTACCATTGCAGAACTTGTCGTTAAAGACATTACGTATTTTGCCAATGCTCCGATTCTTTCGCTTCTCATCGGGTTACGTTTGTAAGCCATTGCAGATGAACCGATCTGGTTTTTCTCGAATGGTTCTTCAATTTCCTTAAGGTTTTGAAGTAAACGTAAATCGTTTGTGAATTTGTGTGCAGATTGTGCAATATTTCCCAATAAAGCAACTACTTTCGCATCAATTTTTCTATCGTAAGTCTGTCCGGAAACTCCGAAAACTTTATCGAAACCGAATCTTTTTGAAAGTTCTTTATCTAAGTGTTTTACTTTAGAATAATCTCCGTTGAAAAGTTCAAGGAAACTTGCAGCTGTTCCTGTAGTTCCTTTTACTCCTCTGAAACGAAGTGTTTCAAGGAAGAAATCCAATTCTTCGATATCAAGAACCAAACTCTGTAACCAAAGTGTAGCTCTTTTACCAACCGTTGTCAACTGAGCCGGCTGGAAGTGTGTGAATCCTAAAGTAGGAAGGTCTTTATACTGAATAGCAAAGTCTGCTAAGTTTTTCATTACGTTAACCAACTTTTTCTTTAAGATTAAAAGTCCGTCACGAATCTGAATTAAGTCAGTATTATCTCCTACAAAAGCCGAAGTAGCTCCCAGGTGAATAATTCCTTTTGCTGAAGGCGCCACATCCCCATAAGCGTGAACGTGAGCCATTACATCATGACGGAATTTTTTCTCATACTCTGCTGCTTTCTCATAATCGATATTTTCAGCATTAGCTTTTAACTCAGCGATCTGCTCGTCTGTAATTTCAAGTCCAAGGTCTTTTTCGATTTCAGCAAGAGCTATCCAAAGCTTTCTCCAATTCTGGAATTTGTTATTGTGTGAGAAGTTAAATAACATTTCTTCACTGGAGTAGCGCTCTTCCAATGGATTTTTGTAGGAATTCATTCGTTCTTTTACTTTTTAGATGTACAAAAATACGGTTTTTCGGTGAGAGATAAAAATCCTGCTTTTATGATTTTTCAACCATATTATGAATCAAATAAAAGATTTTACAGCCTGTTTTTTACTATTTTTAATTAGTTAATCGATAATAAGTCCGCATGGTGATCCTACCGGAATACATTTTCTTTCCAGTGAGCACCAGAAATATCCTGCCAGACACATCGGAATACCACCCTGAACAGTTTTCAATTCTCTTTTTGAAAGTTTTCTTAAGTTTTTCATAGTAACATTTTTTGATTTTTTTCCTACTCTATATGCTTTTCGGATTACGCTTTAATTTGGTAATACCAATATACATATTTTTCGGATATAAAAAGATAAGCTACTCATTTTATACAATTTACAAATACAATTTGTTTATTAGCTTCAGTCATTGTATATCAATATAGCTTCTTAAGACAAAAAAATAAAAACCTCCACTGTTGCAGAGGTTTCGTTTTATTTGTGGACACGAGCGAGACGCTCGCGCCAGCGGGGGAGAGTGTCCATAATTATTTATATACAGCTATTTAATTTTAATTGTTTTAAAAATTTTCAAAAATTTCTTTTTATTTTCTTCGCTTAAATCAGTACTTACTATTGCAAATTTATTTTTGTGCACATCTATGCTATCAAAGTAAATTCCTATTGAACCTTTAGATTTCTTTGGAAGCATTACTTGAGCTATATTTTTATTTATAGTGTCAAAGTAATAATAATTATCATTGAAAATTCCATTTCTATAATCATTGTCTAAATATTTGGAATAGTAAATTTTAGTTCCTTTTGAACTTACCTTATCAAAAATTTCTTTTTCTCCAGTAATAGAGTAATCTTCCGTAAAAGGTTTATAATAAGATCCTAAATAAACTGAACCAATATTTTTTTCGTGGAAAAATATATCATAAACATTTGTATCTACACTATTATCTTTTTTTAATACAAAGTTTGACGGAACTTCAAAGCTAACATTTCTGATACTAATTTTTTCAAATATATGTTCTTTTTCCTGTTGTTTACAAGAATTAACTACAATTGTTAAAACTATTAATGTAATAAATCTCTTTATCATTTTTATCGAATATTTGCATTATTAAAAGATTCAACAGCGCTTTTTAATTCTGATGATCTTCTAAAGTTTGGATTATTTCCAGGTGTAGAAGCTTTGTATACATTTCCTTCATTCACATTAAGAGGAACCCAAGCTGCATCCGCTTTCTGTTGTGCAGTTATATTGAAAAGTCCATTATTATCCATAATAGTATTTGAATTTTCATTAGGATATGGACTTCCAGCTTGCTTATACCCTTCGCCTAGCCCCAACATATGACCTAATTCATGAAATATAGTATGTTTAAAATCTCCACCTTGATAATTAACAATTCCGATTTGTCCTCCAATACCTTCCGTTAAGCCATTTGCATTAGTTCCATCTTTACTATAAACATCTTTTGAAGTAATTGTCATAACATTTGCTGTTCCTTTTATTTCATTAGCATCAGTAATTACTTTATAGACAATTGATAAATTTTTTATATTATCTTCTTGCTGTATTTTACCATTTGCTCGTGTCTTACTTGCTTGCCCCTTAAATTCATTCCATCCTATAACCCCTTGTGATTTAAACCCTGCTTTAGATAGATTCAAACCTTCAGGATTATATATCAATAAAGTCATTGTCATAGATAAATCTCTTGAGACATATTGTGCCCCCGAAGAATAGGTCTTAACACTTTTTGATAATATTTTAGTTATGATATCCGGTGGCATAGGTGCTCTTCCATCTGGATCGATAAACCTTATTGGATTATTAAAAGCATAGTTGTAAGGACTATGTCTCGTCATCTTCTCCGCCAGCGGATCCACAACACCCCATCTTCCCATATCCGGCATATAGAACCTTGCACCATAATCATACATACCGGTCTCCTGCAATTCCTTGCCGTTGTACTTGTAATTATATGGAACTCCTGCAAAAGGAACCGGTACAATAGGACTCTCCTGATGCTTTAATCCAAAAGGATAATAGTTATTGGCATCAATAACTTCAAGTGCTGTACCATTATTCTTATAGCTCACTCTTACATTTCCTAAATGATCCGTGTAATTGTAAATATACTTATTTTCAGTAAAATCATAATACCCTTCTGAGGTAGGTACAAACTTCAATACCGGAATGGTATAAAGAGAAGCAGCAGTGTCATAGGCATGTCTGTTATCATATTGGAAGCCGTCAAGGTAATTGGTTTCTATAGGTCCGTTATGATCGTATACCTTAGATACTTTCGTACCATCTGCTCTATAGATATAGCTGGTGGTAGATTTATCTATGATACCCGCATTAACTGCAATATTATTGGGAAGATTCAGGTAATTGTAAGTGATCTTCATTTTTCTGTCAGGATGATCGGTCATATTCCCGTTGGGATTATAAGCTATGGTTCCCTGTAATGCATCATATCCTGAACGGTTGTTAATGACTCCTGGAGGAAGGGTAATTCTGTCCAGTACATTACTTTTATCTCCATTCTGATAATTATAGATCAGATCATCAATTTTCTCTGCTGTGGTTCCTCCGGCAGCAGGCCATGATAATCTTTTTAAAGTTTTAATATTCCCATTGAGGTCATAACTCAGTTCTTCATTAAAATAATCATTTTGAGCGAGTGAAGAATTGGGCTGGGAATAAGCTCCTTTCAACATCCTGTTTAAAGCATCATACTGGTAATTGTATCTTTTCAACCCCTCTGCACTGGAAATATTCCAATCGATCTCGGCGATGTTTCCATTAAATCTTCCTGTTGACGTATTAGTATAAACCGGATTGTTGTACTTTATTTCATACCCAAATAATTTCCCATTCAGATTGGCAGGATCATTAATCTTTGTCATCCAGCCTCGTATATTGTATTGGTAGTCTACGGTCTGTAATGGAGATGCAGCAGCTATTCCCCCTACTTTCTTAGATTCCAGCTGGGAAAGTTCATTATATTTATTCTGAGACAGGTATTCAACAGGATTGCTGCCGATCTGATGGGTATGAGTCAGAAGCCTGTTCTGGGAATCATAGGTGAATTTTTCTACAATAATCTTTTCAGGGTCTGAACCCAGTCTTTTATGATAGGTATTGGTCTGAAGGATAACCCCAGTATAGTCAAGCTTATTATTAATCACAGTATAGCCTCCAAGATAATTACGACTTCTTGATCCGATACTTCTTCCTTTGGTATCATACCAGAGAAAATTCCTTGTCCAATTGTCATCTTCTATATTTTTTACATAAGAAGCTGTAAGAAATCCTTTAGTGGTTTGTGCATTAGCAGGATTATCTGTAAGAAGAGGCTGGGCAAAGACATTGGTGACCGCTGGAGAACCTGCCGGATAAGTATCATAATAATTAACGCTTAACACTTGGCTAACACCTGTAGGAGTCGAAATTTTAGTATAATATACCGGCATGCCATTTAAGGTCCATCCTGCTGTAGCAGTCCTGGTTTCATATAAATTAGCATTGGCATTAATACTGTTTTGCATTGATGCCCTACTGGCAGGATTATTTGTAATCCCTGTGTAAATAACTCTTCCAAACTGATCATATTTGGTAAAGAGCCATTGCCCTTTATCTTTAAGAACTGTATCCTGGGTCAGGATAAGCTGATCAGCTTTATTATACACCATATATTCCCAGCCTTTGCCGGGAAGCTTCTTTTCTACCAGTCGGTTCCTTCCATCATATTTATACTGGTAACATAAATCATTAAGAACAGTATTGGGATCTGCTTCTACAGAGGCTTTGGGAGGAATCACATAAGACAGCTGGTTATAATCATTGTAAACATAATAGGTATCGGCATTTTCTGTAGCACTGATTACTTTTCTTACCAATAGCACCTGTCCCTGTCCGTTTTTGAACTCAATAGTTGAGTTGCCGTCTTCATCGGTAACCGTATTTTTATACAACTGCCCTATTCCATAGGAGCTTGATAACGTAAGACTTGCTGTAAAAGTGGTATAATTAAAAGTAGCGGTATATTTTTTAACCTCGCCATCTGCATTGGCATCATATCCAAATTGTACAGGTTTGTTGTCCCATGCAGTGCCAACTTGTTTCTGTCCTAAAATACGGTCTAAGGGGGAGTTTTCAAGAATTTTCTCTGAATAGATTTTCTCTGCTCCATAAGGGGTGCTGCTTACATTTGATAATGGGTCAGGAGTAATGGCTCCGTTGAGAGTCCCTGCCTGAGGAACAGGAAGGTAGTCCTGAACCTGTCTTCCGAAAGCATCATATTTAATGGGAGTGACTACATCTTTACCCAATGGGGAGGCTTTTACATTGACGTTTTGTTTAGGTCTTCCCAAGCCGTCAAAATACTGAACGGTTTCAGAGGTCTTGACATTGGCAAGTGTAGGATCTGATAAATAGGTCTTTGAATAGACATAGTTTTCTGTATTGGTAAGCTGCGCCTGGGCAGTTCCTATGATAAGAATCCCTATTGGAATTATAAGTTTTTTCATGGATTTGTTTTTAATTTACATCATAACTAAAGCTAATATTATATGGGGTGCCTGTAGAAGGGCTTCCGCTTCCTAGCCATCTTAAAACAGTCTGTCCTGACCCTGGATAGAGAGTAACCTGCCAATTTCCAGAGGATTTAGTAACCGTGGTAGTTGGCCAACATGGTCCAGGTATATTTCCTAATTGTACTGAATCAGACCAATTCACACCTTGGTTTGAAGTAACCATAAAATTTAATTGAGCATTAACGACATTATTTACTTTTTGAAAAGGTGCATATTGTATCATAATATATTGACTTGAAGCCATAGCATTGAAATCACAATATGGATAAAAACAGGTTAAGTTTGAGTTAGCGTAATTTTGCCCATTACTATTAATGTCATCTAAAGCTTTTTGATCAGCATCTGCCTGACTTATGATTGAAAAATGCCTGCCTTCAGGAACTGTATAGGTTATCGAATTGGATGTCATACCCGAGGTACAATTATTTTTTGTAAATGGTTGGCTTTTCATAACATTATAATATGCTGTTGGGGCATTATTATATTTATATTCTTTAAGCACTTTTCCATTATTATCTACAACTTTCTCTAATCGATTAGCCAAATCATAAGTATAATTTTCTCTTATTCCACTTGGAGAAGTAATGCTTGTCACCCCGATCAATGGATTATAAGTATAGGTTGTTATGTTGTAGTTGGCAAAAGCAGGAGTTTTTCTGAAACTATCTAGAGCTTCTATCAGCAATAGTTCGGAAGATGCATCTATATCCGCATTAGATTTCAAGAAAATAGGAAGAGTTGTGTATCCTGAAGGTAAACTGCTTACACCTAAAGAGGTCATTACATTACTATAGGTTTCTCCTTCTATCTTAGCGATAGGTAAAGTTTGCCCATATCCCCAAATGATAGTGATTGGTTTACCATCTTTACTTGTATATTGTAGAACATTACCTTTGGAATCATATAAATCATAACTGATTTCCACAGTTGGGACAGGAGCAGGGCTATTCAAATCATTAAGATTATATGATAATACTGATTTAGGTAAAGGCAAACCACTAGTATATGTATTAGCATCTGCTTGGGAAGCAGGATAAACGGTTTCCCACTTAGTCAGAATTTTATTTGTAGGATTTTCTATTTTCGTTGTCTCTGTAACCAATGGAAACCCTACCATATTCTTGTTAATCAAATATTGATTATTTATTGTAACATCATTTGCATAATGATATGTCTTAGAAATTACTTTATTGTCCGGATAGGTAGTTTCTTCTTTCTTCAGAAGATCATCATCAGAGTCATCGTAAAAGTACTTTGTCGTAGTGGTAACGTTTCCATTATTGAAATAATCTTTTCTCGTTTCAGAGTCTAAATAATGATTGTAAAAATAAAGTTTATAAGCTGAAACATTAATAACGTCACAGGTTTTGTCCAGAGCTTGACCTTGTCCATTCCAACCCATTGGAACAGGACCAAAAGGGCGTCCATCAATTTCAACTATCCTAGCATGTTGTGAAAATCTTACCGGTTTATTATTATAATTATAAATTGTTTCAGCTAATAATTGCTTAGTGTTTGTATACTCTTTTTTAAACAATATCTTCATTCTTTCTTTTTGGAGAGAGTTAAAAGAATTTATTCTAGTGCCCGCATTTTCATCATGTTTAATTAGTGCACTGGACCATATATAATTATTAGTTCCTAGTGTGGTCCTTTCTCTTTCTACTTTAGTCATTAGTGAGTTATCAGGTTTTTGATCAATAAAGCCGTTATCTTGATTACTGAAAGCATATTCACTTATTCCTCCATTGCTTTTTTCTTCATAAACTTTTGAATATACAATATGTGACCCATTAGTATAATTTAATGGCCAACTTAAAGGTGAGATTTCCCTGTAAGTGTATTGATTATGATTGTAATCTGTAGTATTTGACAAAACACCGCTAGAACTTAAATCACTATTAATAAGATCTTTATAATAATAAAACTTTCTCTGGGAAGGCACATTTGAAATATTATAATCGATAATATGGCTCACTCTGAAGCCTCCCGCTAACCTTCTTGGACTAATCTGACTGATGAAAAAGTCATTGTTATAATTAGTCATTTTAGTATATTCATGAGGTTCATAATAAAAACGAGTACTTCCTCCCGTTGGATAAAAGATTTTTTCTAAAATTTCGTTTAATTTAAAATTCGGTTCTTTTGCTTGTCGAAATGCTGCCGCAATAACATTGATATCTGTAGAATTTATTGCATAAAAATTAAATGTCTTATCGTTGAAATATCCCCAATGATCAGTATTCCCGTTATTAAATTTTGGAAATAAGCTATTATTATACTGAAATTCATATTTGTTGTTTTCTGCTTCGCCAATTTTTATTTTTTTTAATTTTAATCGCCTTGCAGGATTTTCGTCATACTCAAAGTATATATTTTCTACATTTTTATTATTTACAGCATAAGAAATATTATCAAGTTTGTACCAATGTTTAAGATTATAGTAATTATCAGGAGGTTTGATTTCAAATCCATCAATTAGGTATACATTTTCGTTTGTAAATTCAAGACTATTTGCTAAAGATTTATTAAATTTTATCTCAACATTATCAAAATTAACTTTATCCAAATAGCTAAATTGTCCTTCTTCAAAATTTGAAAGACTGAAACAGTTATTCTTATCAATATCTTTTGCGCAGCCACTTAAATCGTAACCACCATACGAAAAACTTTTGTACCCCGAATATGAACTTCTAAAATAGATAGCCTCTCCAGATTTACTATAACTAAAGTCAACATTTTTTCCAGTTGAATATTCAATTTTGGTTAAATGCCAATTTTTTACATACTTATAATATTCCGCACCGAGCTTTGGATTCTGAGTCTTTTTTCTACTTCGATAAATCTCAATTGCTGAATATTGATTTCCAAAAGTATACTTATTCCCCAAACCGTCAGTGATAATAAAGGAATATATGAAATGCTCCATATCATACTCGTTATCTTTTAATGTATTTGTAACCGATAAATTAGGTGTGTCAGAGTTTACAATCCATTTTCCTTCATGATTTTTAATAAAAGTACCTGATATACCATTTACATTAAAGCTAAAAGTATCAGGGGTTAATGCTTTTTCATTTTTTTCATATTCAGAAAAACCCGAATATGATTTTAGCTTATCTAACGAATTCCAATCAGCGGAATTTAAAAGGTTATATTTATAATAGTAAGCTTCTGGATCAGACTCATCTGCTACACCATTCAAATTTCTTGTAATTGTTCCTGAAGTACTTAAATTCCATGCCAAACCCATCCATGAAGGGTAAGTATCAGGCTTATTCTGAGCAACATCATAATTAAGATTTACATCAAACTTGTTTTTATAATCAATTTTTAAGGAAAGCAAATTGATATTAATATCTGGTTTACCCAGTGAATGATTTAAATCAGTTCCTCCATATACTTTAAATTCACTTGAGTTTGGGCTTTTAGAAAATTCAGGGCTATAAAAACCCTCCTCACCATTAAACTGCCCTTTCATTAATGATACCGAAATGATACAAAATAGAAATAAAATCTTCATAACTTACTGTTTAATAATTTTTGCATTAGCTGTTTTATTCGTCTCCGTTTTTATGGTGATTAGATAAGCTCCTTGTACCAAAGCCTGTGTATTAATCTTAGTCACTCTGTTCTTGGTTTTTATACTCTGAAGCTGTCTTCCACTCATGTCATACAGCAGAATATCTGCTTCTTTAAAATCAAAGCCTATTTCTATATAAGCATAATCTGAAACTGGATTTGGATAGATTTTGATATCATATTTTTCAATCAGTTGGTCAACCTGTTTGTCTCCCAGCTTTACAATCTTCCAGTTTTCTTTACCCAGTTCTTCGGCACTGGTTCCAGCTAAAACAATTGAACCATCTCTGCTCAGTTTTAAATCTGAAAGTCTCTCTTCTTTTTGTCTGGATTCTCCTTTCACATACTTTCTCCACTGTTCATTGCCATTCTGATCCAAATATAGCATCCAGAAGGTTTCATCGTCAGTTTGTATTCTTCCTTCTGCCTGAGTATAACCGCCTAATAATATTCCTTTTGTAAAGTCTTGATTCTTGGCTCTTGAATCCTGGCTCTGAATCACACTCATTCCCATCAAAATATCCCTTTTTTTGAAATTGTAGGATTTCTGCCATTGCTCTTCTCCTCTTTCATTTAAAGAAATTAGCCAAAGATCTGTTCCTTCTTCAATGCCTACAGTTTTGTTTCCTGATCTTTCCGATCTGGATTCTCCACCAATGATGAAACCAGTTGAAGTTAATGCAAGGGTTCTGACATGATCATCACCTTTTCCTCCAAAATTCTTTTCCCATTCTACTTTTCCGTTTTTGTCTAACTTGACAATCCAGTAGTCGCCTTCACCAAAGTTTTCAGTTTGTTTCGAGTTTCGGGATGCGGAATTCGAGCTTTGAACGTTTGATACAGAACCCGCATCTCGCATCCCGGAACCCTTTTCAGACCCCGAAACACGAACCTCGGAACTTCTTGAATAAATGCCCAATAATGCTCCTCCATCTTTTGTTGGAATCATCTTTTCTACTTCGTCTAAGCCTTTTCCGCCTAAAATTAATTGGGAAAGTTCTTTTCCGTTTTTATCGATTCTGGTAATTAAGACGTCTTTAGAGCCGTAACCTTTTGCAGAGTTTTGAACATTCCCTGCAACAACGAATCCTAAATCTGTAGTTTGGATAACGGCTCTTGCTTCTTCATCAGAAGAGCTTCCTAAAGTTTTCTGCCATAGTTCATCACCAAATTCATTGATTCTGATCAGCCAGATATCTGATCCGCCCTTGGAATCTTCTTTTTTATCTAATCCCTTTCCCGAATAAGAAGTTCCGGCTAATAGAAATCCACCGTCCTGTGTGGTAACTGTTGCTGATAAATAATCATGATTTTGTCCGGAAAAGTACTTCTCCCAGGCTTCTTCTCCCTGCTGATTCAGTTTTACGAGATGGAAATCGTACCCATTATTTTGCTTACTGCTTAAAGCCTGCTGCTTATCGCTTTGAATAGAGCTTCCCGTTATAAGATACTGCTGATCGATTGTTGTAGTGACCTGGCTTAAGAAATCCTGGGTAGAGGATTTGATGTCTTTCTGCCATACCACTTCCTGGGCTAATCCCAGGACAGTGCATAAGGTAAATGCACCGAGATAGAATTTTTTCATTCTATGTTTTTTTGAGTTAGTAATTAGTTTTATTAAAACGCAGCGAATTTAATACTTTTTAAGACACAAAAATCACAAAAGTGAGATTTAACATAAATATTACTATTTATTAAATTGCTATCATAAGCTTCAAAATTTATCTTGCTTTACTACAAAATTCACTCTGGATAGCGACAAAACTTGTCGTATTAAAAATATATTTGCCAAAAAAAAATAATTTTGAAAATAGAATAACTCTACTTCAAACGTATCAATTGATAGTATATAAAAAAAGCCACTCCTCCGAGTGGCTTCCTATTTTTTTAAGAATCTTATTTTACTGATAAATTACTTCATCATTTTTTTTGATTTGGTAGCTTTTTTTATAGGGGGTTAAAACATAGCTGTCTTTGATATAAGTTCCGCTTTTCCAGATTTTCCCTTTTCCCTCTTTATTCAGGATAATGCTTTTTGCAGCTCCATCCGGAATAAAAACTTCAGCTTTTTTCATGTCTTTTGTGAAAATTATTGCCGTCATTGAGGTATAACTTTTATCTGAGCTTACTTCTTTTAGCTTTATTTTCTGATTGAATGTCTTTATACAATCATTTTTTAACTGTGAATAAGTATATCCTGCAGAACCAATACAGCCATGAACATCTCTGTCACCTCCCAGAACAGGAGTTTGCTTCTGTGCAAAAATTAAAGAACCAAGGAACATTGCGCTGAGTAAAATTGTTTTTTTCATATGTAAAATTTTTGTTTTCTGGTTAGTAAAACTATATCCCTAAATAGAGTATTAGTTAATTCCTCTAAGGTACAAAAAAAACCACTCTTCCGAGTGGTTTTTCATTTTGAAATCTAATCTTACTGATAGATCACAATATTATCCTTTTTAAGCTGGTATCCGCTTTTTTTATAAGGAACCAATACATAACCATCTTTTTTCCATGCTTTGGCTTTACCACCTGCTCTGGTAAGAATGATGCTTTCTGAGTCGGTATCTTTCACGAAAACCTCAGCTTTTTTCATGTCTTTGCTGAAAATAACTGCAGCTATTGAAGTATAACTTCCTTTTGGTGCTACTTCTGTCAGCTTTATTTTCTGTTCAAAAGTTCTTACACAGTCTTTCTTGATCTGAGAATAAGTATATCCTGCAGAACCAATACATCCGTGTGCATCTCTGTCTCCACCTACTACAGGTGCTTTTTGCGCGAATGCTAAAGAACCCAAAAACATTGTACTCAATAGAATTGTTTTTTTCATGTCGATTTGCATATAATAATTATCGTGGTATTATTAAAAATCATGCCAAAAAAGACATAATACACATTTCTGTGAATACTTTATCTTTTTATTATTTCGTCCAATTGATCTTTGAATGCTTCACATCAGTAGAGTTGGTTCCGATCATGATATCAAATTCGCCTGATTCCCAGTCATATTTCAAATCTCCGTTATAGAACTTCAGATTTTCAGGAGTGATATCGAAAGTTACTTTTCTGGACTCTCCTTTTTTCAAAAATACTTTCTGGAAACCTTTCAATTCTTTTACAGGTCTTGTAATACTTCCTACCATATCTCTGATATACAACTGAACCACCTCAGCACCATCATAATTTCCATTATTGGTTACTGTAACGGATGCCTGAATAGCCTGATCTCCTTTCGGATTGGTATTAGATACTGCAATATCAGAATAGTTGAATTTCGTATAGCTCAAACCGTATCCAAAGGCATATAAAGGTGTATTGCACTCATCCATATAGTTGGAACGGAACCTTTCGTAAGTACATTTATCTACTTTATCCTGGCTCAGCGGACGGCCCGTATTTTTAGCGTTATAATAAATTGGAACCTGTCCAAGGCTTCTTGGGAAAGTCATCGGAAGCTTTCCTGATGGATTTACTTTTCCGAACAGAACATCTGCAATTGCATTTCCTGCTTCAGATCCTGCAAACCATGCATTCAAAATAGAATCCGGAGTATCTTTTATATTGGTTAAAGCTAATGGACGGCCTGTAAAAAGAACCATTGCAATAGGTTTTCCGGTTTTCTTTAATTCATTTAATAAATCAACCTGAGACTGAGGAATGGTAATTTCTGTTCTTGATGAAGATTCTCCGCTCATTTCCGCAGATTCTCCGATCGCAAGAACAATAACGTCAGCTTTGCTGGCAACATCCACAGCTTCTTTTAAAAGTTCTTCTTTGGAACGGCTGTCCCGGTCTGTTTTCTTCCCATGAGCTGCATAGATTTCTTCTAATTTAGCGTCATAATCTATGTTTGCTCCTTTAGCGGATAAAAACTTAACTTCTTTGCCGTAATTTGATTGTAATCCCTGCATTAAGGAAACTGAAGAAGCATGCTTTGTAGCAACACTCCATGTTCCGGCCATATTCATAGAATTATTGACCAATGGCCCGATTACCGCTACCGTTCCTGATTTTTTTAAAGGCAGTACCTGATTTTCATTTTTCAATAATACCATTGATTGAGCGGCAGCACTTCTTGCTATATTACGGTTTTCCATATTATAGACTTCTTTTGCTGCTAACTTGGCATCTCCATGTTTGTATGGATTATCAAATAAACCAAGGTCATATTTTGCTTCAAGAATTCTTCTTGCCGCCATATCAATTTCAGCTTGTGTAACTTTTCCTTCTGCCAGAGATTTCTTTAATGTTGTTAAAAACCCTTCTCCAACCATATCCATGTCAACGCCTGCTTTTAACGCTAAAGCGGAAACCTGCTGAAGATCTCCCATACCATGATCTACCATTTCATTGATACCGGTATAATCTGTTACTACAAAGCCTTTAAATTTCCATAGATTTCTCAATACTTCAGTCTGAAGCCATCTGTTTCCTGTTGCAGGAACACCATCCACCTCATTAAAAGAAGCCATCACAGAAGCTACCCCCGCATCTACCGCAGCTTTGTAAGGAGGAAAATATTCGTTGAACATTCTTACATGGCTCATATCAACTGTATTATAATCTCTCCCGGCTTCTCCTGCTCCATATAATGCAAAGTGTTTTACACATGCTAAGATATTGGTTCCATTAGCAAGGTCTTTCCCCTGGTAACCGTATACCATATTTTTAGAAATTTCACTTCCTAAATACGGATCTTCACCGGAACCTTCCGATACTCTTCCCCATCTTGGTTCACGGGAAATATCTACCATTGGAGAGAATGTCCAATTGATTCCATCTGAAGCGGCTTCTCTGGCAGCTACTTTGGCAGACTGCTGTACAAGGCTCATATCCCATGAAGCAGCTAATCCCAAAGGAATAGGGAAAGTAGTTTCATACCCGTGAATAACGTCCATCCCAAAAATCATAGGAATTTTCAGACGGCTTTTTTCTACAGCTACTTTTTGAACAGCTTTTATTTTATCTGCTCCTTTTATATTGAATAGACCTCCTACAAGCCCCTGCTCTACTTTCTTTCCGATATCAGAACTTTGTGCCTGTCCTGTCGTAAAATCTCCGGAAGTCGGCAGGTTCATCTGACCAATTTTTTCGTCTAATGTCATTTTAGCTAAAAGATTGTCTACAAAAGCTTTCTTTTTAGCCTGATATTGAGCCGTCTGATAAGACTGAACGGGCTTCGTTACCATTTCCTGTGCGGAAAATACAGGTGCCAATGCTAGGGTGGCGATTACAATTAACTTTTTCATAAATCTATCTTCTTAAATTATTGTTTATATTTTTTTGCTTTAATTCGATGGGTTTATCTTTCGATCATTGTGTGTCAGATTATTTTTCTTTCTTTTTAGACAGCATCCATTCATAGAGTTGTGGGTTTGAATAGGCAGAATCCCATGAATTGTGATTGTCATTCGGGAAAATAACCAATTCTGCGGTCGGATTTACCGGATGTAGTTTTTGATAAAAATTAAAGGCATTAGCAGGTAATACGACATCGTCCATTCCGCCATGAAATATTTTCATATTCAAATCCTTAAATTTATGAATATTAGCGGTCATTACCTGGTCTGTAGGAGCACAAACTGAAGCTACTGCTGCAAACATTTCAGGATGCTCCATGGCAAGCTTCAAAGTTCCCCATCCTCCCATAGAAAGTCCGGTAAGATAAATTCGGGAAGCATCTATTTTATATTTCTTCTGAATTTCTTTGATCAGGTTATAGATCGTAACGGTGTCCCACCATGTTCCTTCCGGACATTGAGGTGCCAGAATAGCTACCGGTTCTTTGATCAGGTTTTTATAGGTAAAGGGACTGTGAGCTTTGACTAAATCAAGATTAGTCCCGCGCTCTCCCGAACCGTGAAGAAAGACTATTAGTGGTACATTTCCTTTTGTATTCTGAGGATAATCCAGAATGTAGGATATTTTTTCCTGTCTTTTAATTTCTTTATTGAGTTCTGCTTTTATTTCCTGTGCATTCAGTTGCAATGAAAACGGCAGAAGTAAAAGAGGAATATGTTTCAGTTTTAGTTTCATATCATTATTTAGGTTTTGGCTAAAGCCGTTTCTACTGAATTTATTTTATTCCGTATTTGGTTGACTGGAAGCTTAATTTTTTTAATCCCTGCTGAATTTCAGGAGCATTCATAAACAATTTCCAAAGGAATCCTGATCTGTAGTTTTCAATCATTGGTGCTATTGTTCCCTGATCTATCGCCAGATATCTTGGTGTAAACCAATTGTTGTAATTGATAGACGTAGCATCATAAGGACCTGCAGATCCTATAAATTCAGGCTTTTGAGTATAAATGAATCTCAGGAAATCCATTGATTCTTTCGGGGTATAAGGGAAACTGCTCAATGCAGCTGTAGGACTTATCACTCCGTTATCATTAGTAGGCATGTGAGCCGTGTATCCTGCACTTCCATCCTCATTTCTTGTGTAACCGGCTGTAAGCCCCCAATAACCAGGTCCGTAACCTTTCCATTGTTTTGGGTTTTCAACACAGTATTTGTAATCGATAAGGGTTTGATTTTTATTGATATCAAAATAGTTTTTGACAAGTTTATCAGATAATCCTGTAGGATCCAATCCGATATATGAATATTGCGCCCAGAAAAGCGGGCCGCCGTATTCTTCAGCGTAATTGTGTTTTACGTACAGAGGTAATCCGTATTTTGTTTTGTCTGTAAGGTAGGTTCCGTTTCTTGTCCAGCCTTTGTAATAGGTTTCGGCATCAATGGAATATGTAGGTGAAGATGCAGCCAGAATATAGGAAATAAGACATTCATTATATCCTTCCAGAGGAAAGTTCATTTCCCATTGATATTCGGGTGACCAGTGCCAATAGAGAACTTTTTCACCACCTTTTGTATACCAGTTCCACTGAATTCCTTTCCATAATTCATCACATTTTGCAGCGAGTGCTTTTTCTTCTGCGTCTCCGTTTTTAAAGTATTCACGAACCATCAGTATTCCCGAAGTAAGGAATGCAGTTTCCACAAGATCCCCGCCATTATCTTTTTTGCCAAAGGGAACCGTCTTTCCGGTTTCCCCATTGATCCAATGTGGCCAGGCACCTTTGTGTCGGTCTGCCTTCGCCAGGAAATCCATGATATGAGTAAGCCTTTTCACAGCTTCTTTTCTTGGAACAAATCCTCTTTCTGTTCCCACAAGAATGGTTGCCAGACCAAAGCCTGAACCTCCTGTAGTGATAACATGTTTATCATTATCCGGATAGATATTATCTTCGTGATAACGCTCTCTTCCTAACATTGAATTAGGTTCTGCATAATCCCAGAAATACTTCAAAGCATCTTTCTGTACTCTATCCATAAGCTGTTCATCCGTGATATTGCTTTTTACGGCTTCAATTTTTCCAACTTCCTGTTTGGCAGCGGGAGCATTTTTACAGGAATACACAAAAAATAAAGAGGTGATAGCAATTGATAATACGTTCCTTTTCATGAGATCTCTTTTTATAGGGTTTCTAACTAAAAGAAGAGGAGAACTTTCATTCTCCTCTAAATGTTTATGATTTATTTTAATAGCCAGGATTTTGAGCCGACAATCCGCCTGCTTCCATTATAAAGTCTTGTGGAAGTGGGAATACTTCATGTTTTCCAACGATGAATTTCTTACCACCATCAGCAGCCATAGCGGCTTGTGCTTGTCCGGTTCTTACCAAATCAAACCATCTGTCATGCTCGAAAGCAAGCTCTAACCTTCTTTGTTTCCAGATATCTGTCCTTACGTCTGCCTGAGATGAAGCAGGAGTATTTCCGATATTAGCTCTGTTTCTTACCTGATTCAGGAAAGGAATAGCAGCTGAAGTTTGTCCTAATTCATTCATTGCTTCAGCTCTGATTAGTAATACTTCGGCATATCTCAGGTAACGAATGTTTACGTCTGTTGAAGCCTGATCTCTATAATTTGAAGAATAAGCTTTATAATTATAGAATTTATTTTCAGTATTTGGACCTACGTAATATCCATCATATAAAGTCATATCTCTATGGATAATCGTAGCATCTCTTCTGGAATCTGTTGCAGAGTAAGCGTCGTACAGACCTTGGGTAGGTGTAGCAAATCCCCAGCCCCAGCCTGTAGTACCTCTTGCTCCTTGAACCTGGCTATACTGTTGAATTGCTCTTCCTGCCGTTCCTCCACTGCCATTAATTTCAAAGATAGATTCAGCATTATTTTCACCTGAAACTTTATAAATCTCCTGGAAATTAGGTGTCAATGAATAACCTGTAACCAAATTAGTCTCATCTACAGCCAACTGCCATTTCTTCTGATATAAATACACCTTAGCTAAAAGTGCATGAGCTGCACCTTTTGTAGCTCTTTGTCCCCCAGTTCCAGAAGGTAAAACAGCTGCTGCATCTTTAAGGTCTTTTTCTATAAATGCGTAAATTTCTTCTTTACTTTTTCTTGTAAGCGTCATCAATTTATCTGCTTCAACTCCTGTTACAGGAACGTGGTCTACCAATGGAACTCCTCCAAAAGATTTCACTAAAGTAAAATACATGAACGCTCTTAAAAACTTAGCTTCGCCAGCTAATCTTTCACGCAGTTGCGGATCAGCTTTATCTAATTGAGGGAGATATTTCAATGCCTGATTACATCTGTTAATTCCCTGATAATTTGACGCAAACAATTCTTTAAATGATGGAGTTGAAGGTGTAAATGTCAAAGCATCCAAAATATCTTTATCTGAGCCTGAATCACTTGCACTTGAACCTTTATCTGCATCATCAGAAACAATTGATGTAACTCCGATCCAGGCAAACGTACTCATGTTCCAATCTAAAAACTTAGCATAAATAGCTGTAACCAAACTATTGGCTCCTGCATCATTATTATATATTTCACCCAATGCAGACTCAGGAATTGCTTCTGTAGGTGATACATCTATAAAGTCATTACTACAACTTTGGTTAACAGCTCCTAAAATTAAAAATGCGGCTGCTATGATATATTTCTTATTCATTTTTTAAAAATTTAGGTTAACACCAAATACAAAAGATCTCAATGTAGGATAAGCATCCAATTCTACTCCTGCACGTTTATATGGATCTCCTTCTGCAGTAGGATCCGCAGGATTGTATCCAGATAATTCTGAAGAATATCCTGAGTATTTCTGGAACACAAAAGGATTAATTGCACTTACATAAAGCTTAATTGATTTTACATAATCAGTTAAGTTCTTAAATGTATATCCTACCGAAATATTATTGATTCTGAAATAATCTCCACTTTCTAAATAGAATGTTGAGGCAATTGGAATATTTGCAGGATTTACAGGATTCGCAGCATTAGTATTTGTTGGTGTCCAGAAATTATTAGCTACAGAAGCCTCAACATTTTCACCACCATTTCTTTGTGCTTTTTTACCATTGTATACTTTAAATCCAAAAGCTCCATAACCACTCAAGGCAAAGTCCCAATTTTTATAAGACATTGAAATATTTACACCTAACGTTGATTTTGGAATGTAAGAATCAAAGAAACGTCTGTCTCCTGGGTCGGCACTTCCTGTAACTCCGTTACCATTCAAGTCTTTAAACTTCAGGTTACCATTTGCATCATAACCATCAGCCTCCCATAAATAGAAACTTCCTAATGCGTAACCAACTGCATTAGCGTTAAAAAGTTTTGTATCTTGTCCATTTCCAAGATTTCCTCCCACAATTTGAGAAACCGGCTTAGAAAGATCAATGCTGGCAAGCTTGTTCTTATTATAAGAATAATTGGCACCAATTGAATAGGTAAAATCCTCACCTACTTTATCTGCCCAGTTTAGACTTACCTCAGCACCTTTATTAACAACACTTCCCATATGGGAATAATTCAAATCAGAAATTCCGGTTGCCATATAGGGAACAACACCCAAAATAAGATTTTTGGTTTTTCTGTTATAGATATCAAAAGTACCTGTCAATCTTCTATCCAAGATACCAAAATCTAACCCTAAAGAAGATTCTTCTGTAACTTCCCATCCCAAATCCGGATCGTAGCCTTTATTGACAGTAACTCCATTACTTACCGGTGAACTTCCAAACGCATAATTATAAGTTGCTCCCATTGAAAGTGGTAAATAATTCAAAGGCACATTCTGGTTACCGATTTTACCCCATCCTCCTCTAAGTTTCAACAAATCAAAGAATCCATCTTTCATAAAGTTTTCTTCGGAGATAATCCAACCTGCACCAAATGATGGGAATGTTCCCCATTTATTACCAGCAGCAAATTGAGAAGAACCATCTCTTCTGATTGTTCCACTTAATAAATAACGATTCATAAATTTATATTGGAATCGTCCGAAATAGGAAATGGTAGTATTTCTGTTTCCTTTTATAGATTCAAGAGCTTTAGTATCGCTATCACTATACAGATTACCATAATAATCAACGCCGCTAAGGTTCCAGTAATCTTTTGAAACAGGAACATCTTTTCTGTTAATAATCAAAGTCTCAAGCCCATTCTTTACTGAAGCTTCTGTACCTACAACAACTTCAATATCATGGTTTTCAATTTTCTTTGTGTATGTTAAATAATTATTAAGTAACCAGTTGAAATAGTTTTGACTTTTATTAGTCAATCTGGTAAGTGGTGATGTAGTTGAATATTGATTATCCGTTCTCATCGGATCACTATCCAACCAGAACGATTTAGAATTTACGAAATTATAATATTTATAATTACCATACTCTCCACTAAACTGAGAGGTAAACTTTAAATCTTTATAGATATCTATATCCAATTTTAATCCACCTTGTAATAAGAAATTTCTACCTCTTTGGTTGTCATAAGCAAGCTGCATCACAGGATTACCCACATTATTAAATCTACCTCCTTCATAATCGATATTTCCAGTAGTCTTATTATAAATAGGCTGACCGTATTTTCCATTCGGATAATATACAGGAACTAATGGTGATTGTTTGTAAGCATTTGTAAAAGCGCCATATGATTTAGGAGTATCATTCGTAAAAGTAGCACTTAAGGTCTGAGCTAACCTGATACCTTTAGTAATTCTGAACTCGTTATTCGTTCTTACTGTGGTTCTATTGTAATTGGTTCCTTTAAGGATAGATTGTTCATCGTAATTGCTTAAACTTAAAAAGTATTTTGCAACTTCTGAAGATCCGGAAATAGATAAATTATGTTGGTTATAAATACCTGTCCTTGTAATTTCTTTAAACCAATCAGTATCGTATGGTTGATTAGGATTCAAATAATTACTTGCTTTACCTGCGTTATTATAATTCGCAAATTCAGACCCGTTAGCCATTTTGATGGTTTTCAAAGGGGTTCTAAATCCAACAAGTCCATCATAAGAAACGCTTAGCTTTCCTCTACCTGATTTTGTAGTAATAATGATTACCCCGTTAGCGGCTCTGTTACCATAAATCGCTAATGCTGCTGCATCTTTCAATACATCGTAGGTCAGAATATCATTAGAATTAATATTGTTGATGTTATCAGTAAACATTCCATCAACGACATATAATGGAGTTCTCCCACCTAATACAGTACCAAGTCCTCTGATCATTACTGTCGGAGTAGATCCCGGTGCATCGGAAGCAATTACCTGTACCCCGGCTGCTTTACCCTGGATAGCTTGTGATGCATTCAACACCTTAGTTCTGGTTACTTCTTCTGCACTGATAGAGCTAATAGAAGTAGTATTATCTACTTTTTTACGGCTACCATATCCAATCATAACGACTTCGTCAATCTTCTGGACTTTAGCAGAATCCTGCGTAACCTGTGCATTCACGTTCATCCCGAAATACAACACGGCAATGAGACATGAGTACTTTAAATTACTTTGTTTCATATAGTTTCAATTTTATTCAAATAAATTCAAATTTGTACCTGTCTCTAAAGTGGAGTTATTTAAAATCTCAAAAAAAGACATTAACCAAAAATATAAAAAATATCGAACAATGTTAAATTATCTTAAACATTTAACCATTCTCTTTTTTTATTGTTAAAAAATCAACAAGCATTCAATATTTATAATTTTTCATTCAAAATAACAATCGATTATCCATCATTTTATTAATTATAAATTAACATTTTTAACACAAAAAATCACCAAATCAGGCTGTGAATTTAATATTTTGTTAAATAGAGAATAGTAATTACCTTTGGTGCAGTTTTTGACAAAAAAGCATTTAGAAATAAATTAGAAAAATCAATGAAAAAATATATCATTGCAGCCGCTCTTATTATAGGAACCGGTGCTGTTATTACCACCAGTGTACAATCGTGTACCACATTGGCCACATCAGACATGGGGCTTTCTATTATTAAAAGAATTCTGCTTAATGGTATTGATAAAGGAATGGGCATCTACGGAAACAAGGAAGCCTTTCTGCAGAATAATATGGTAGACAAAGCACTTCCAAAAGAGCTAAGAGACATCAATTCTACGCTGGAAAAAGTAGCTCCGTCATTGGTTGCTAAAGAAAGGGATTTTATTGCACAGGCAGCAGCTTATACGGTAAATACTTCAAAACCTATTCTGGAAGGTGCCGTAAACAGTCTGAACGCTCAGGATGTAACGAGAATCATGCAGGGAACTACTGCAACACAGGTTCTGAAAGAAAAAACATCCCAACAGCTTATTGCTGCAATCGCCCCCAAAGTGGATGAGAAACTGAATGAATACGGGATTGTAAAAACCATTAACTCCGCATTGTCAGGAAGCAATTTCTTGGGCAGTCTTTTAGGAGGAAATCAAAACACAGTGAATTCAGGTGGATTGAGCCAGCTGGCTTCTGAACAATTGGTAAATGGGTTATTCAATATCATTGAAGATTACGAGCATCAGAACTCCAAATCACTCCTGGGACCATTTGGAAAATAGGAGAAATTTCGTTATATTTATATTATATTAATAATTGCAGATGGATATATTACAAGGAAATCAACACGCAAATCCTGAAGACTTTTACAAGTCTTTGAAGGATAAACTGGAGGGTCATCATGATTTTCCGGAAGATTATTTATTTAAATTTATTATTCCTACAGACCAGTCAAAACTTACTGAAATATACAGAGTTTTTGACGGCATTAAATTTACACTGGGAAACCGCGAAAGTAAAAATGGAAAATACACTGCCTGCAACATCAACGCATTTGTTTTGGATGCAGATCAGGTTGTGAATATTTATAAAGAAGTAGCAAAAATAGAAGGCGTTATTCTATTGTAAAAAACAGAAACCGTTTCATAATGAAGCGGTTTTTTATTGTTTAAAACGTAAATAAAAAACACTATGAACATCCAACTGATCCTATTTAATATTATTTTAATCACATCTGCAACAAGCTGTGTTCACAAAAACAGCAGTGAAAACAACACAAAAAACACTACCACTGCAGTACAGCAGCAAAAGATTGAACAGATTCAGTTAGCGGAAAGAACTCGCGGATTTAGTAAAAGTATTGTTCTTACTTCTTCGTTAAAAACAACAAATAATAACGAAGATATCGTTAATACTAAAATATCTCCTGCTGAATGGCAAACAGTTTCCAGACTGGCTGAAACTCTTGATTTATCTAAGATATCAGATCTTAAATCTCCTACTACAGGCAGACATTCTGACCGTGCTATGGCTGCTGCCATTACCATTATTTCCAATGGAAAAGAATATACTTCTTCAAGTTTTGATTCCAGCCACCCTCCGAAAGAACTGGAAGCTTTATATAATGCGATCAATGGAACTGAGAAATCGAAATAAAATAAAAAAATCCGCTCTATTTACAGAACGGATTTTTTATTTTAGGTATTTATTATTTTTCAATAAAGAATTTTACATTTTCAATTGGTCTTCCCAACATGGCGACTGAGCCTTTTACCAGAATTGGTCTTTGTATCAGAGAAGGGTTTTCGGAAAGAATTTTCAGCCATTCTTCTTCTGAATAATTTTTATCAGCATAATTCTCAATATACAGTTTATCTGTTTTACGGATAATATGAAAAACACTTTGGTTAAGCTTTTTCAACACAGTTCTGATCTCAAGGATACTTAGCGGATCTTCAATGATATTAATAATCTCAAAAGGCACTCCATTCTCGTCAAGATACTCCAATACGGCATTTGACTTTGAACAGTTTCCATTATGTAAAACTTTAACTACCATGATATAATTATTCAAAAAAATTAAATTCTCTTTACCAAATTTATGAAGAATCTCACTGAATATATCTTAATATTTTAATAAAAGTATGTTAAAACAATCCGTGAAGTTCTGCTTCAATTTTCTCTAGAATAAACCCGAAATCTTCCGGTTTTTCAACAAAATCAAGATCATCCACTTCTACAATCAGAAGTTTTCCTTCTGTATAGTTGGAGATCCATTTTTCATATTTCTGATTCAGTTTTGAAAGGTATTCAATACTGATAGAGGCTTCGTATTCACGACCTCTTTTATAGATTTTTTTAACCAGATTGGGAACATCTGATTTCAGGTAAATCAGTAAGTCCGGAGCCGAAACAAAAGACTTCATCAGATCAAAAACCGATGAGTAATTATTGAAATCTCTGTCCGAAAGAAGGTTCATATCATTTAAGTTTTCTGCAAAGATGTGAGCATCTTCATAAATAGTACGATCCTGAATGATGTTTTTACCGCTTTCTCTGATTTCCTTTACCTGACGGAATCTGCTTCCCAGGAAATAAACCTGCAGTGCGAAACTCCACTTGCTCATATCTGAATAAAAATCCTCCAGATAAGGATTATGATCTACGTCTTCAAATTGTGCATCCCATCCGTAATGCTTGGAAAGCATTGTCGTCAAAGTTGTTTTTCCTGCTCCAATGTTTCCTGTAACCGCAATATGCATATTCTTTTTCCTTGTATTTACTGATTAATTGATAAGCTTTTCGATTCCCTCAGTCTGAACTTTGGAAGTGTCTTCAAGCAATTTCTGCAGTGTATTGTCTGAAGGCTTCTCCTCTTTATTCTCATCTGGCTTTTCTTCAGTTTTTTCTACTGGCTTTTCTGTAGATTGCTGTAGAGATTCCGGCTGAGCATCAAGTAGTTTTTGCTGTTTGGCTTTCTTTACTTTTTCAAGGCTGTAAAGATAGAGTTTGTTCCCCTTGATTTCAAAATAAGAAAGGATGTTTTTATCCACAATTTGCGCCTCCGGATCTTCAAAAACCGTCACCATTCCTTTTTCAGGAATGTATTGTGAAATAAAATTACTGGCAACAACCAGAATTGCATCATTTTCTCTTCTAAAGCGTTTTCCGTTTTCTAGAGGAGCTTCAAAAAGTTTTTCAAATTTCAGGCTGTAAATCCTGATATGTTTTCTTGTTAAAATATATACTTTATTTTCGTAGACCAGCATATCCATCAGATCTTCAAAACTGATATCAAACGGATAGGAATTGATCGTAGTATCATTTCTGAAATTGTACTGTATCAACCGCTTTGTACTGTCATCCAGAAGCCACAGCTGCTGCAGATCTTCGGCATAAGCCATTCTGATGAACCCAAATTTCTGCTTAAAATCAAGCCTTTGAATTTCATTCATATTCTGATCCACAAACTTCATTTCCTGAGCATTTTCAGAGAATAAAGGCACATTCAGTGGATTTTGTACATTCTGCACTTTGTAAGGAACAGTAAGCATCATTTTTCCAATCTGCTTTCCTAAAGAATCATATTTGGTAAAACTAAAATCTTTGTTTTTATAGATATACAGACTTCCGTAGTCATCGGCAAGCATATCTTTAGCTTCCTTCAATTTTAAAGTATCTAAAGGAAGAATATTCTGCGCAGAAAATGTGCAGAAAGCAAAAGTCAATATCAGATATAGTAATCTCAAAATTCTTTTTTACTAAAGATAGCGCTCCTCATGGAACGCTACCAATTTACATACTTTATTTTATTCCGATAGAAATTGTTATTAAACTTTTGTTATTTAATTACAACTTCATAAATCTTCGTCCAGTTCTTCCCTGTTACCAACATATTTTCGCCTTTGAAAGCAATTCCGTTCAATACATCATCACTTCCTTTGGTGTTCTGTTTGGCAATTTCCGTGAAATCAAAAGTTCCCACTACTTCACCATTAGCCGGATTAATTTTTAAAATAATCGGTTTCTGCCATACGTTGGCATAGATAAATCCGTTGTGGTATTCCAGCTCGTTCAATTGATCATAAGCCTGAGAACTACCTGCAACAGCGATATATTTAATTAGTTTTGAAGGGTTATTGACATCAAGGAAATATAAAAGTTTACTTCCGTCAGAAGCAATCAGGTCTTTCCCATCATACGTCAGTCCCCAACCTTCACCCAATACATTTGGATAGGCAAATTCCGAAAGTAGTTTTAAAGAGCTCTTATCATAGACATATCCTTTTTTGCTCTGCCATGTCAGCTGATATACTTTATCTCCTACGATGGTACTTCCTTCAGAAAAGTCTTCCTGAGCCTGTTTGGTAGAAGCAAGCGGCGTTGTAGTTCCCAATGTATATTTTAAAATCTGAGAAGCTCCGTTCTGCCCGTCACTTTCATAAATGGTATTTCCTTCCACCTGGAAACCTTGTACAAAGTTTTTAGGATCGTGAGGGTATTCTGCTACAATCTGGTAAGGAATATTTTTCTCAGGATTTTTTGCAAATACATTAATGGTTGCATCCTGATTCAGCACTTCTCCTCCTTTTGTTTTAACGTTGAAGGTAACAGCATTATCACCTAACGTAAAAAACTTAGGATCAACGGTAAGATCTGTTGTTTCTTTATCTCCAAAGCTGATGGTTACACTTTCTGCATTTTCCGTTACTTCTTTCGGAAGCTCAAGCTTATCTCCGAAATGGTATCCTTTCGCCTCCATTGAATTATTATAAGTATTCAGTGTATCAAGAATTTCTTTATTCTTGTTACAAGATGCCAGTAATAAAATCGCTGCGAAACCCGCTATTATATTTTTTTTCATTGAATTTCTAAATATTTCCCCAAAAATAGCAAATTTTATTCCGTATTGCCAATATTATCTATGGGTTCACCAAATTGTAGGATATAACCATTGTTGTCATAGATCGCAAACTCCCTCATTCCCCACTCAAAAGATTCAATCTCATAGCAGACTTTTGCCTTTGTTTTAAGGTCTTCCCAAAGCTCATCCACCTTATTTACATTGAAATAAAATGATCCGGAAAAACCAATTGAAGTATTTTTTTCATGTTGGTTAGGCTGAGAAAGCATGATGTATATATCATCTTTACGAAGGGAAGCCCATTGCCAATCATCATTTCTACCCATCAGAGTAAAACCGAGAACACGCATATAAAATCCTATGGTCTCATCCATATTTTCTGTCCAGAGAATAGGACGAAGTGCAGTAAACTGTGTCATAATTCCTGTAATTCAAAAGTATTTTTGTGGATTTTCATATTCAGGGAAACCCAGGTTTCTGTATCAATCTTTGCTTCACTTCTAACTTCAGGATCAAAAGCAAAACCTACTTTCCGGTAACATTCAATAGCTCCGGTATTCCAGTCGTAAACATTAAGTTCTGCGGTTTCTTTATCAAAATGTGTGAAACCATATTTCAGAAGTTCCTGCATTACTTTTTTCCCATAACCTTTTCCTCTGTTATTTTCATCCCAGATCAGAATTCTGCCCAGCAGAAATGTCTTTTCTTTTAAAAAAATCTGAGCGTGGCCAATCGTCGTTCCCGTATGATCTGCAATGGTAAACAAGGTTCTGTTTTTATCGGACAAATCGGTTTCCAGCTGTTCTTCTGTAAGCGGAAAACGGTATACGGGCCCGGCAAACTGAAGAAGCATTCTTTCATTTTCTATTTTTGAAATCAGCAGCGGTGCATCCTGAATTGTAAAGGGCTGTAGTGTAATCATGGTCTACTTTTCTAAATATTCTTTTAAACTCTGTCCCAAAATAGTGTTCCAGCCTTGTGTAAAGTTATCTCTTGAAAAGCCATCGCCTAAGTCTTTAAAATTTTCAATTCCTTCATGAGTCAGTTTTACAAGAGTCTGCCCGTCCTCTGGAAGTAATTCCCAGGTTACGACAGTTTTCTGTGCTGAAAAATCAGGATATGACCATGTATGCTTCAGTTTTTGATTAGGTATTATTTCTAAAATTTCTCCCTGATGATGGTATTTATTTTCACCTCCGGGTTCGTAGAAATTAAATTCTTTTCCTATTTCTAATGCAAAATCCTGGATATCAAAATACCAGGATTTCATTTCATTTTTATCGGTTAATGCTTTCCAGATTTTTTCAGCCGGAGCATTTATTTTGTACTGAACAGTGATTGGTGTGCTCATATTATAGATTTAATATGCCTAAAATTAAACATTTTGTCTATACTATTTAACCACAAAAGTCATAAAAGTTTTTACCTGAATTTGTTTAAAGTTAAATTTCAAATAATGAAAAGTACACTTAAGTTTTAAAAAATCTGAGATATTTCATTTTGTGACTTTTGTAGTTATTCAGTCTTAATTATCCGTGTGAAAATCCGGTGATCTTCGCTTCATCAAAATCCAGCTGCATTTCAATGGTTCTCATCACATGATCATCAAATATCTTTTCTCTTTTCATTCTGTGCAGCTCATTTCTTTGTGCCTGAATGATCTGTCGCAAGACGTCTTTATTTTCATTGATTGCTGATACATAATCTCCAGTGGAGGCCATACATTGAGCTTTGTCTGCCATCAGCATCATTTCATTTTCCAACTTGTGCTTTTGATGACGTACTAAGCTGTTAGTAACTGCCAGTTCAGAAAAGTCATTATCCAGCTTGTGCAGTGCTGTTTCTTTTAGTTTTCGCATCAGGATCACTTCCTGTTTTTCTTCCGGCAATTCACTTCCGGCATCCTGAATATTCAATAATTTCAAAATCGGGCTTAGCAATAATCCTTGTCCTACCAATGTAATCAATATGATAACAAAGGTTACAAATAAAATAATATTTCTATGTGGAAATGCATCTCCGTTTGGCAGAAAAGCTGGAATCGACAACGCTGCAGCCAACGAAACCACTCCTCTCATCGCTGCAAAACTGATGATGAATGGCTCTCTCCAATCCGGTTTGGGAACTTTTAATCTTAATTCTTTGGAACAAACTCTTGGGAAATACATCAATGCATAGCTGTACAGAATTCTTGTTCCGATTATGGCTCCACCAATCACCACACTGTAGAAAATACCCTCAGAAATGGTATATTCTTTCATTCCTTCCACTACAATGGGAAGTTCAAGGCCAATCAGGATAAAAATGATTGTATTCATCAGAAATATCAATACACTCCATACGTTCCCGGACTGTATTCTTGAAGTGTGACTCAAATAACAATGCGAATTATAAGACATCAGTAATCCTCCAGCCACTACTGCCAGTACTCCTGAAAAATGGAAATGCTCTGCTCCCACATACATAATGTACGGTACAATAAGTGTAATAATGGTATCAATATTAGAATTGGTAGGAATAATTCTAAGCAGGGCCCCAAATAAAAAGCCAGTCGCCACTCCTACCACAATTCCTCCGATCGCCATCGTAAAGAAATCCTGAACGGCATCTCTCCAGATAAACTGCCCTGAAATAACAGCTGCAAGGGCAAATTTAAATACAATTAAACTGGATGCATCATTAATAAGGCTCTCTCCTTCCAGGATATTGGTTATTTTTTTAGGAATTTTCATATGTTTCAGCACCGAAGTAGCCGCTACCGCATCCGGTGGGGAATTTACGCCTCCCAGCAAGAATCCCATTGCTACCGTAAGCCCCGGAATAATTGAAGAAGAAAGATAAGCCACAACGATGGATGTTAAAAACACCAATCCGAAAGCCATTGAAAATATTTGTTTTCTCCATTTATGAAAGTCCTGCCATGAAGTAAACCAGGCTGCTTCAAACAAAATAGGCGGCAGGAAAATAAGGAAAACAAGATCTGGTTCTATTTCTATACGCGGCATTCCAGGTACAAAGCTTATGAGCAATCCTGCAATCACAAGAAAAATCGGGTAAGCGACTTTTAATTTCTGGCCGATCATTACCAATATCATCACAGACAGCAGTACTGCAATGGATATTATAACATAGCTGTGAATCATTTTAAGTTGTTTTTTAAGTGTTATTTTTTATTTTGATTAATAAACTTTCTGCTTTTACAAGAAAATATCTTAATCTTTTAATTTTAAATTTAGAGTACAATGTTATTCTTTGGTGTGATGGCTGGCGGAAGATCAGACTCATCCAGCATATCTCTCATATCAATTTCTATAGTACGGCTTATCTGGGTGATTGGAACATCGTTAGGACTTCCTTCAAATGGATTTACAGAAGCTTCTCCAACACTATCCAAGGTATGAAAACACCATGTCACCAGTAAAGAAAACGGAATATTAAACCATAATGTCCAACCTTCTACTATTGTTCCGTCTCCTAATTTATCAAGTTCTTTCAGCAATCCGAAAGGCACAAAAACAATGAACAACAGCAAAAGATAAGTGGTGATTGAAGAGAAGTTTCTTGGATACGGAAAGTTTTTAATTCTTTCAGCTTTTCCCTGATTGTCTGTAAACTTTACAAGCTGTTGATTGATCTGTGTCCATTGAAAATCGTTGAGTTCTCCTTTTTCATAGGCTTCAGACAAAGCTTTGCTCTGTTTGGCCATCAATTGTGTTGCCCTGTTTTTCTTGCTTAAAATATACTGAAGTTCGGGTTCGGAAAGATATTTTTTCAATTCTTCATCCAGTTTGGAAAGCCTCTCCGGAATGTCATATTTTTTAGCATATTCATCAAACTGGTCTGTACCCATGTTTTCCCATGCTCTCGGCTCACGAAGCTGAAATCTCAGTGCGGTAAGCCATGCATAATGACGGAGAAACATTTCTTTTACTTTATCTGCATCTTTGGAAAGCAGTGCATCTCTCAGAATATATCCGAAACTACGGCTGTCATTTATAATAGCACCATAAATCTGTCTTGCTTCCCAGAGCCTGCTATAACTGGCATTGTTTTTAAAACCAACAATAAAAGCAACTGCTGTTCCCATAATAGCAATCGGCTGCCACGGAACGGAAAGAAATTTCCATCCTAAAAAGTACAGGACAGTGGGAATGGCTGATAATACGACAAGAGCATAAATACTCCGTCTGGTCCAGATAATGAACTCACGGGCTCCAAATCTTTTTCCTGAATGCATAGCTGTTTATTTTTTGTGTTTATTATTTTTTATTTTCAAATAATGGTCTTCATCAAGCATTCAGCAGCGGTTACAATCAGTTTTTGGTAAATGGAATATTATTATAGAAACCAATCTGAATCTGGCCGCGGTTTCTGTTTTCCTGAATCTGATTCATATAACCTGCTTCAATCCTCATGTTTTTATTGATAACGTATCCTAAAGCACCATAGACTCTGTTTCTGTCGAAAACCGGATTGTTGAAGTGCAGGAAAATCTCATTGTATACTGATGCATAAAGGGTTTTCGGCAGCATTTCTTTTTGTGTAATCGGAATATTAACTCCCAACATGTATCGAAACCTCATCCTGAAATCATCTTCCAGAAAACGTTCTTCCAAACGGTAACGATGCTGAAGATAAAAACGTCCGAACTTCTGTTTGGTAATATACTGCTGGAAAAGTCGGTGCTCTATATTTTCTTTTTTCTCACCGTTTGCATAAGGCTGGCTCAGAATGAAACCATATCCCAATAAAACATTGTTATTGTTTTCTGTAAGATCGTAACCAATCCCTGTACGGATCAGCAACTGCTCCAGATCTCCCACCGCATCAAAATTACGGTACTGAATCTCATTATGCCAGTTCAGTTTCTTACTGACTTTGTTATTTCCAAAATACATATACCATGCTCCCAGATCACTTTTTTGAGCAAATGTCAATATGGAGCCCAAACCTAATATCGTGAATGCCAACTTCGTAAAAACCTTTCTCATGCCTGTTAATTACTATTATCTATCGTTTTTAACAAAATTAATATTTTAAATCAATAATAGCAAATACTATTTTACAACATGATTGAAAGAAAACCGGATACAATAATTTTCACCGGCCTTCCTCTAAAAGATTATCCAGGAACCTGTTCTGTCAGTATATCAGCTTCATTTTGTCCAAAATAAGTACAGGTCATCGCATGAAGATCCATCTTCCAGCCTTTGATTCCGTTTTCTGCACAGTCATTACAGAAAGTCATATAATCTGTTCCTCCCTGTTGGTGAAGTTTGAGCCTCAGTTTAAAATTTTCAAGGTTTAAGTTTTCTGAAACAGTAAGTGGGGCGTACTTGCTCCCCGTCTGGACAGATTGATTTTCCTGGTCAAAATATTCTGTATTTCCATCAGAGACATAGGTTGTATAATGAGAAACTCCTAACTTTTTTACAGCCTGAATATAGGCAGGGAAATCGGCTCCGCTTTTCACTTTCTGATGCTCGGTTTTAATGTTTTCAATTGTAAATTTCATTTTTTTATGTTTTTTAAGTGGTTAAATAAAAATTTTCCATCATTTTATTACCTCTGATGTACTTTTTCATCAAATTTAAAAAATTTAGGGATGCAAATATAAAGCAAATAAAAAACCGGCAATGTAACTGCCGGTAAGTTCTAACTATATTTCAAATACAAAATATTAATTTTATGGATGCTGCTGCATTTTAGCAGGATCATCATAGTTTACCATCCAGTTGATCCCGAATTTATCGCTAAACATTCCGAAATAAGCTCCCCAGAAAGTATCTGCCATTGGCATTGTTACCTGTCCTTCTGCAGAAAGACCTCCGAATAATTTATCAGCTTCTTCTTTAGATTCTGCGTTGATAGAAATAGAGAAATTGTTCCCAGCCTTGAAATTGGAAGACCATTCTCCTCCTGTATCGCTTCCCATCAATATGGTTTCTTTAGAGATTGGAAGTGAAACGTGCATGATTTTGTCTTTGTCTTCGTCTGGAGTTTCTTTCCCTTCCATTGGAGGCATTTCTCCAAATGTTCCGATGTAAGGATATTCTCCTCCGAAAACAGATTTATAGAAATCGAATGCTTCTTTGCAATTTCCATTGAATGTTAAATAAACGTTTACTGTTGCCATAGTTGTTTTTTATTAGTTAAGTTTGTTTTAAGTAGTTTTTGTACCGTTTTCCAGAAATTACCTGTGCTGATCTATAAGAATCATATTTCCATCAGGGTCTTTCAGGTAAATATGTTCAGGTCCTGAAGTTGTTTCATCAGCTTCTTTCCCTATTTCTATTCCGCTTTCTTTTAATCTTTTCTGAATTTCACGCACATCATCAAAAGAGTCAAGATTCTGTGCATTTTCATCCCATCCCGGATTGAAAGTAAGCATATTTCCGTCAAACATAGCCTGAAAAAGCCCTATCAGCGTAGAACCATTTTTCATGATCAGATAATTACTTTCTGTAGTTCCGGCCATTGTTATAAAGCCCAGCTTCTCATAAAAGTCCTTGGATTTCTGAAGATCTTTTACACTTAAGCTGATAGAAAATGCTCCTAATTTCATATTTTTTTTGTTTTTAAAGCGAGTTTATGTCCTATGAAAACCAGTCCCCAAACGAGGACTCCTAAAATCCAGAACCAGATTGGAGTAGGTAAAGATACCATCATGTAAATGGTCATCAGTAAAAAAATAATTCCACAGATTACAGCTGCTGCTGGCTTTCCGTTATTAGAAATTTTTGAGGCTGTAAATCCGGAAACAACTGCTGCCAGGGCATATGCCAGAATAATAATGAATAAAGCCATAAAAGGTGCATCATTAATATACACTTTCAGTGCCTCCATATCTCCGGCGGCGGCTTCTGTGGGAGGAGGATACAGATAATGGCCTATTTTTTCTACGACTGTAATACAGATGGAACCTACGATAAGCCCCACCACCACGGCTAATATTCTTCTCAGCATGGTTATTGGTTTTTTAAATGGGTTTTAAACGCTATTGTTCCATCATAACTTTTCCAGTCACCTATCAGTTCAATATATTGCCCTTCAATTTTCTCTGTTTTCTTATTCCATTTAAAATTATAGACAAACCTTCCTTTAAAAAGCCCTGAATGTTTTCCTTTATTCTCTTCAGCCAGTTCATATTCTCCAAATACGGTTCCCTGCTTTCTGGAATCTTTATATTTTGAAATGGTAATCTTACCTTCAAATTTTGTGTAGTTGGTATCCACAAGAGAATATCCTGAAACAAAATATTCCTGATCATTCTTTTTATTCTGTTCAGAAATATTGATCTTCAGTTTCAGTTCCTGGCCTTTGTTTCCGATAGTTCCCAGATAAGGTTTACTATTGTTCAGCCATGTATTTGAAATATCCGGCATCTGCCCCAATACAAAATTGGCTGCCAGAAGGAAGAGTAATAAAGTTTTTTTCATGCAGTGAGTTTTAAACGCCAAATTGTGACAGATGGTGGTTCAGATGTTTGGCAAACATATTATTCCACTCCTGAGCTTTTAATTTTCCGAAAGAAAAAGATTCTTTCCCATCAAAAGCATCTGCCCCCAATTGCTGTGTTTTCTGAATAAAACCAATCAGTCTTGTTTTTTCTTCGTGAAAGTTTTTTCTGGTTGTCACCAAAAACTGCGGAGCTGTAGGGGAATCCCTTGGATATGCTTTCTCTCCTACTACCTTAGGTTTCACAAAGGTTTTTAATATAAATTTTGCAATAGATCCCGGTTTTTTGTGTTTTTCAGGCTCATAAATCATTTCATAGGTTATACAGCAGTGTGCCAGCATCTGGTCTACCGTCATTTTCCCCCATAAACCATGCGTATCTTCCACCAATTTATTTATCCTATCAATATAATTTTGAGCATCTTTTGCATCAAATACATTTTCCATATAATTTCTATTTTACTATGGACAAATATATCAGTTTTTTTGTTTGATTTTATAGTCAGTGAAAAAAATTGAGAATTGTTGGTTACGGGATTCGGGTTGCGAGTTGATAGTTGATCCGTTGCTGGTTTATGATTAAGGATAGCGATAAAGGTTGAGGATGTTACATGAGGTAAGTTATGAGGTGCGGGGTTATGGGATTCGGGATGCTAGTTTTAAGAGTGTGGGATTTCGGGGTGTAGAATCTGGAGTTTGGGTGATGTGAATTGTTTTGTTTTTTGACTTATTTCTTGATGTTATTATTTTGAATTGTTTAATAATAACTACTGAACTAATACAAGCCATAATCAATACCCAATCAGCTAGCAACAAATTAACCAGCAACCAGCAACTAAACTACTCAGTCTCCTCAGAAGTATTCTCAACCTCAATTTCCTGTGGCGCAACTTTTTTGAAAATAAACCAGAGTTTGATCTTTAAAGCAATCCATCCTATAACAGCGTATACCACTAAAAGGATACTTAAATGTTTCAGGTAAGGGAATGTAAGCTCTACCGAACCTTTTTGAATCAATAAAATTTTGAAAGCCTGTAAAAAAGGGGTCAGCGGAATAATATTAGCAATAAACTGAACGAAGGCAGGCATCGCACTCAAAGGCCATGTAAAACCACTGATAATGAAAGCCGGTGAAGCAATAACCATAAGGATTTGTGTAGCCTTCAAGGCATCAGGAATCAGGATACTGATAAATACGCCTAAAAATGAAACTGATCCTACAAAAACGGCCGTCAGCAAAATAAAATTAAATATTCCTTCAGGCATCGGAACATGGAAAATCATATGCATAAAGTAATAAATACCTACAATGAGAATAGAAAATACCCAGATAGGAATCACTTTTATCAGCATAGTTGGGAAGGCCCATTTTTTCATTTTGAGGTATTCTTTCACAAAAGATCCTCTTTCAAATTCAGCAGCAAAGCTTACTGCCATCGCCAGCAGAATCACCTGTTGCAATACCACCGCCAGCATCGCCGGCCACATGAAGATCAGATAGTTTCCGGTAGTGTTGAAAAGGGTAATATAATTGGCTTTGAAAGGTTCATATTGTGTCACAGCCTTTGCTGCGGGCATTCCTGCTTTTTGAAGAGCCTTGATGGAAGCTCCGGCAGAGAACGTTCCTATGGTCAACTGAAGGGCTTTGGAGGCAAAATTTGCCGTTAAGACGTTTCCGGTATTGATATAAACATTCAGTTCCGGATATTTTTTCTGAAGCATGTCTCCTTCAAATCTTGAGGGAATAATCACCACGGCCGCTGCTTCATGCCTGATGACCTCATCTTTAATGCTCAGAGGCTCCTGCACATATTTGATTATTTTAATGCTTTTATTATCATCCAGCATTTCCGTCAGTTGGTTAGACAAAGGAGTATTGTCTCTGTCTACTACCAGTACGGGAGTATTTTCAACTTTTCCGCTTTTGTAGACAAATCCCAGCAAGGTTGCATAGAAGACGGGTGCCAAAAAGAACACTGTCCTTAAGGTAGAATTGCCGATAAAAAGTTTGAACTCACGTTTCAAAAGACGGAAAAATTCTTTCATCTGTATATTTTTATATTTTGAGAATGAAATTCAATAGAAGCTTCATCCGTTCTTTTCAATTTTATTTCAGAATTACGTTAGCATTTACTAGAATACTTTTAGCCTTATTCATGTCTTTGGGTTTTACTTTGATCTCATAGATCGCATCCTGCAACTGGTAATCAGGGTAAGCTGTGGTAATATCTGCGTACTTTGTCAGCTGTTTGATGTATACGATATCTCCTGTCAGATTTTCTTTGTTATAAACCACCTGCATGGTTACTTCCTGCCCTTTTTTATATTTTGAAATAGCACTTTCCGGGATGGTAAATCTGAAATAAGTACTTTCAGGGATATATCCGTTGAATAGGGCAAAACCAGCTGTTGCAAGCTCTCCTGTGTTTAAACTGATGGTTTCTATTTCCATATCATTGGTGGCAATGATATATCTTTCGGAATAGGCTACATTGGCTTCCTGCAAAGCTCCTTTGGCCTGTGATGCCTGTCCAGCCGCCATTTCTATTTTTTCGAAACGGGTTCCTCTGTTAACGTCATCCAGCTCTGCCACTACAGCATCGTATTGTGCTTTTGCACCCTGCAGTTTTGCATAGATTTCGTCATGAGCCTGCGGAGACATTAAGCTGTCACGGAACATATTGTTTGCTCTTTTGTATGACTTCTGGGCAAATTCATATTGTTCTTTCAAACCTTTATATTTGGCCTGAAGCTGTCTCAACTGATCGGATGTAGCTCCGTTTTTCGCCATTTGCTCCTGGGCTGAAGCGGCGTTTACTGCGCCCTGTGCCTGCGCAATTTTTGCAGAAACTTCAGGTACATCAAGCTGAGCCAAAGTATCTCCTTTTTTCACCGTCTGGCCTTCGGAAACATATATTTTTAAGATCCTTCCGGTCACTTTAGGGGCAAAAGAGATCACATCCTTTTTAGTTTTCCCTTCAGGTTCTTTGTTTTTTTCATTCTTTTTGTCACAGCTCCCCAACAGAAACAGAGCAGCAAAGAGTATAGATATATTTTTATGCATCATTTAAATTTTTAAGGGATTAAATAAAATTTGGTGATATCCAGTTCCTGGGTAGACCTCATCAGTTCTATTCCCGCTCTTCTCTGGTTGAAAATGGCATTCTGATATTCCAGCTCGGAAGCTTCAAGATCATTTTCCGCATCAATAAGCTGAGAAGATTTACTCATTCCGTATCGGAATTCTTTTTCTGCCTGTATGAGTGCATTTTTTGCCAGTTCTTTTTCTTTGGCTTTTAAGGTAATCTGAGCGGAAGCGATATCATAATTAGTCTGATTATTAGCCAGGTTCAATGTGAGTTTTTTCAGTGCATCTTCTTTCTGGTTCTGCAATACTTCTTTCCCAACTTTGGCAGTTTCTTCTGCATGTTTTCCTTCTTTACCATCGAAAATCTCCCATTTAAAGCCTACTCCTGCTGTAATCAAAGGAAATACATTGATATTATTAGGTCTCCAGTCCAGCTTTTTCCCTTCGTATCCAAGTATTGGAACTGCCGGAATTATATTTTCCGAAGATTTGATCCTGTTTCCATACAAACCGATATAATAGGCTGAAGCCATCAGTTGAACTTTAGGAATCATCCAGGTTCTTTCGGCCTTTATTTTATAGTCTGCAGCATTGATTCCATGTTCCAGTGCACGGATTTCAGCTCTCTGCTCTATTCCTTTTTCTGCTGCAAGCAATTCTACGGGAGATAATACCGGATCTATCATTCTGAGCCTTTCTCTGCTGATTCCTGTTAGAATATAAAGCTGGGTAAGAAGCAGTTCTTTTTTCCCTTCATATTCTACCATTTTCGCATCTAAAATAGCCTGAGCCAGTTCGATTTTCTTATGGTCATAAGGAGTAATTAATCCATAACCAAGCGCCTTATCGGCTGTTTTTCTATTGATATCAAGCCTTCTTTTACTTTCATCCAGTACTTTTTTAGACTGATGAATAAGAGCCAGCTGATCGTATGCTCTGGAAATACTGGCAATCACCTCATCTTTTGTCTTCTCCAAAAGGATATCTTCAGATTTTTTCTTCTCTTCAACCGCTTTTTTCATGTACTTCACCTTCCCTCCGGAATACAGAAGCATTTTGGCATCTGCCTTGGCAATACCTGAAAACCCCGATACATTAAAGTTATTGTTAAAAGCTCCTTCCGGAATATTGATAAAGGGAGCGAGATTGATTTCCGGTGACGTAAGTCTTGCTGTTCCGTTGAGATAGCCGGCTTTACCACTCAATTCCAGAGTAGGAAGAAAGACGTCTTTCAGTTTATGTTCGTCAAGATCGGTAAGTTTGTTTTGGGTCACCTGCATTTTGAGGTTCGAATCCCGAACCATAGCACTATCCAGAAGTTCTTTAAAATCCGGCGCAGACTGTGCCCAGCCAAAAGCGGGGAACGCAAAAAAACTAAACGTAAAAATCAATAAATTGTTTTTCATGGTTTATGTTTATAACAAATATAATGCAAAAAAAGATAAAATACTTAAAGATAATTCTACAATACTGTGAATTTAAAGTAAGTTTAAAATCTGTTTAAGTTTAAAGCCTTACAAAATAAAGTTTTGGACAAAGCGTTTAAATGTTAATTAAAACCTAAAAAAATTTGAAAAAAAATCATAACTCTACTTTTTTAACAATAATTCTAAAGCAATTTTGCCAGGAAAATAAAAGGATTCTATCAGAAAAACAAGCTTTAGTATTTTATTCTGAGATTTGAAATTTAGATTCCTGCGGAATGACAAAGTGCGTGGATAGACTTGGGAATATTAATCAGTAAAATTTGCAAGAATGATTATTCAATAGAAATGGGCTTTAGCCCGTTTGATAAAAGGTTAAAATTTCAAACGGCTTTAGCCAAAACCTATAATATAACGCGATGTTCGCAAAAACATTATGATTTGTTTTTTCGTTCGCAAGGGCGTTTCACTCAGCGAATAAGGTAATTCTGAATTTTAGAGCATGGATTCCTGCGGAATGACAAACGACACGTTCAATTAATTCAAAATTGATACTATAAAAAACGAAAACTCCCCACATCGCTGTGAGGAGTTTTCTGTATAATTATAATAAGCTGATTTATCTTTGAACTGCTTTTTTCATGGCAGCATCCGGACGTAAAATTCTGTAACGTACTTCGATGTCTTTCGGTACATAGAATACCAATGGAAGTTTACTGTTGTATCTTACCGTTTCCGGCTTTAGGGTAACAAACTTTTTAGTCAGTTTTTTATCCATGCAGCCCATTAGGGTTCCGGCAGTTTCTCCTTTAGACTCTACTTCATAATAATTGTAGCCCCATCCCTGAAGATCCTGAGTTTTCATTTCTCCCATCAGGAAATAGTTGTTACAGTCTAACATTTTTTCAGCACCTACAAAAAGTTCTACTTTTAAATCGTTTTCGTTTTTTGCTACGGGAAGCTGAATATATACTTGCTTATATCCTTCTTTAGCTTTTGGGAACATTTCAATCTGTAGTTTTTCAAACTTTTCTGCTTTCTTTTGTGCGAAAGCATTTACTCCAGCCATCAATACCAATCCAGTAATTAAAGTTTTAGAAAATTTCATCTTTATAATTTTTTTAATTTCTACTAACTTAATTCCAAAAACCATTCCAAAATTAAACAATTGTTTGGTTTTTCGATTTAATTCTATTTTTATTTGAAATCTTTAAATAAAAAACTGCAGTAGTTGATACTGCAGTTTTCTTATACATTATTCTGATATTGTTATATTACTTCCTTTTGTGTGAGCATTCATCTGTGGTGCGTAATAATTCTGCATCGTTGTAATTCCGTTGGAGAATTTTCCGGATGCATTGGCCACTACATCGTATTCAAAGACATATTTTCCTTTTGGCATGTACTGAATATAGAAATTGGTAGAAGCATCTTTGGTCGACTGATAGTATCCAAGATTATTTTTCCATTGATATCCAGATAATACGTCTACAGGTTCAAATCCTGCCGCACGCATATCTTTAATGTGGATAAATTCCATGGCTCTGTCTGTATTCAGAATCATTCTTACCGTTATCTTATCTCCTACTTTCAACGGTGTTTCAGAAGAGATTTTCTGAAGTTCTTCTCCGTTTACCGTTTTTACTTTTTTGTACAATTCTTTTGTTACGGAAATATAATTTTCGGAAGATTTGATTTTATCAAGATCTTCGTAATACTGCCAGAACAATCCACCCTGAACAATTCCGGGACCAGGTTTTGTAACAGTTACCGTTGCTAAGTTTTTATCTACTGAGTCTGTTTTCACAGTTGATTTTACATAGCCAGTCGCCTGGGTCTGAGGAGCCAATTCTTTTCCTCCCCAAACGATAGTAGCTTTATCACTTTCTGCTCCGGTCCATGATTTTCCTGAATTTAAAATAGTAAAGATCACTTCTGCTGTTCCTCTTGAGCTTCCCCATGAGTTCACTTCCTTCTGCGTTACCAGCCAGATCTTCATATCTTCAATAAAGCTTTGGTCATTAGATCTTAACTTATTGAATGTTTCCAATGCTCCGGCATGGTTGACCACTTTGGAACCGAACCATCCCCAGTCATTCAGGTTTTGCTTCCAGTAAACCCCTTGTGTTTTTGTATCTGTAGACGTTTCTTTAAGATAGGTCATCAATTTATCAGACACCTCTTTCAGACCGTAATCATTCATTAATAATGCTGCACGGTGAAGTCCGAAGAAAGTGAAATCTGTGATCTTCGCTGTTTTTGCTTTTTGTTTTACTAATGTTTTCAAAGCAGCACCTTTTCCTTTTAAAGGATATTGTTTTTCCCAATAGTTTCTGGTATCAAGATAATCCATAGTCCAGTTGTTCCAGACATTGCCTTTTTTCACATCAAAATATTTATTCACCTCATTGTCTACATACTGAATCAATTTAGCTGTAATAGCATTCTGGTCAGCACTTTGATAGTCTTTCACATTATCTTTTAACCAAGAGTTGATTTTTCCTAAGTTTTTAAGGATATACAATGACGTACCGTAAGAACTTGGATAACCAGGGTACCATGAGAATCCACCATCAGGGTTTTGCAGTTTTTTGAAATCGTCCCAATCCTGATTAATTGAATTTTTCATCGTATTAACATCGAATAATAATGCCAGTTTCTGCATCTGTTCTGCTTCATTTTTACTTTCCAGTACCCAAGGTGTTTCTTCCAGCAACAGCTGTTTCAGTTCCTGATTTTTTTCAAGATTTGAATTTAATAATCCTTTGTTCTGATATTCTTCAAAAACCGTTTTCATTTTCGGATTGGCTTTGAATATTTCTGAAGCCAGTACATCTGCAAACCATTTATTGAAGATTACATCTGCCGAATTATTCTGATCATTTTTCAGACTTGGAAGGGCAAACATAATCTCCCAGATCGGATTGGTTGTCAATTCTAGAGTATTGGAAACATTAGTAGTAGTTGTGGATGTATTGTTTTTAAGGTTATCCAGGACAAATGTTTTGGTTTCTCCTTCTTTCACAAAAACAGGAACGGCATCCGTCACCAGCATTCTGTTTGGCAATACAGCAATAGCCTGCTGCTCACCGTCAGAATATTGACCAGCTTTAGCAACCACTTTGAAAATTACAGAGGAAACATTATCCGGAACTTTCAATTTCCATGTTAATGCACTGCTTCCGTTTTCATTTAAGTTAAAGTTTTGTACTCCTGAATTCATTCCAAATTTTGAAGAAATATTCTCATTGGTAAAGGCATCCAGAATTTGTAACTCGGCAGAACCGTTCAGTTTTTTATCGGTAAGGTTTGAAAGTTTTGACTGAAGGTTTAGTTCATCCCCTTCTCTCAGGAATCTCGGATAATTTGGTGTCACTGAGAATTCTTTCTGTGTTACCACTTCTTTTTCCAATGTGGCTGCTCTTGCATCTTTTGTGTGCGCAAGAAACATCAGTTTCCATTTTGTCAATGCTTCCGGAGAAGTGAACTCGAAATTTACATTTCCTTCGGCATCTGTTTTAAGATCCGGATAGAAGAATGCGGTTTCGTTCAGATTTTGACGTACAGCGACTTTATCCATTTCTTTTTCTTGATCGTCTTTATCTAAAACACCGTCTGCATCAGTATCTTTTGTAACCATTGCAGCGCTCATTACAACTTCTTCCGCAATAGCTTTTCTTTTGATCCCTCTCGCTTGTCCGGCAATTGGTGATGGCGGCAGTGCATAAGCCGGAGCTTTTACACCTTCTCTATTTTGAAGCCCTGAAACGTCTCCTTGTAATATATATAAAAAGTCACCATCAAACCAGTTAAACTGAGGAACCTGCACATATTTATCTTCAAAATATCTCAGTCTTTTCTGATAGTTTTGCTGTTGCAGGTAATTGTTGATACCATATGAAGTAACGATCACAAATGGGGTATACAATTTTCTCCAGGTATAGCTGTTTGCGGCAAACTGATCCAGAGACATGTCATACATATTGGCCAATACCTCAGCATTGATCTTTTCATTATCATTTCCGGTTACTTTTACTGTCCATTTTTCCTTAGAATTAGGTTCCAGTTTATCTCTGAAAGTTACAGTTTCAATTTTTAAAGGTTTTTCTGTGTCTTTTATGTTTAAAGCTACAAATTCTGTTTTCACATCATTAAATGCAACCAGCTGAAACTGCAGATTCAGTGTGGATACGCTTTTGTCTTTAGGCATTTCAGCAGTATATTCCAATATTCCTTTTTTGATCTGATGAACTTCTGAAACGGTTTTGCCGGATCCATCCTGAACAAAAACATTGACCAATGCATCAGGAATTGCTGAGAAAACATATATTTTAGCTTTTTCACCTCTTGATAATTCTTCTTTTGGAGCAATAACCGTCAGGAAAGTTTTTTGAGAAGGCTTTAAAGAGGCTTTATCCCAAACACTGAAATACTGAGCACTTTTTATTGTGTCTTTTCCTTCAATATTGAAAAGTTCCAGCTGGTAATCTCCTGCTTCCAGTTTTCCTAAATCAAGATTTGTTGCTGGCTGAACATTGTCCGCAGATGGCTGCTGTTGTTTTTCAACCAATACTTTTTCTGTTTTCCAGTTCTTGATCTCATCATTTTTATCAAACAGATCATGCGGAAATTTGCTGATGAACTCTTCTTTTGAATATTTCGGAAGATTCTGCACATCAGATTTAAAATTATCTCTGAAAATTCTGTCAGGAGCAGTCAGCTTTGATAACTTAACCTGATATGGTTTCTTAAGATTCTGATCGTTATAGTTCTTGGTTTCCACCTTTACTTTTACATTTTCACCAGCAAAAGTATTGGCAATATTTTCTGCCTGAATATAGTGAGAAACGGATGCTACTTTTAATTGTGTATTTGCAGTCTGTGTCTCTCCATTGATGTCTGTAACGGATGCATTGATGGCATAGTTATCAATTTGTATCCCTTCCAGTTTTTCATCTTTTTTAAGCTGCAGACGGATAATAAATTCTCCTTTTTCATTGGTCTTTGCTTCGCCCAGAATTGAGTTTTCATTATCGTTGTCCTGTGGATACCAGCTAAAATATCTCCATCTGATATTCTGTTTTTTAATTTCATAGTTTACTGTGGTATTATTCAGCGGAACACCGGAGAACATTACTGCTTTCCCTTTCAGTTCTATGGTCTGCCCGTATTTGTACTCCTCTTTTACCGGAGTAAAAGTGACTTCAAATTTTGGTCTTTTATATTCTTCTACCCTGAAGTTTTTATATCCCTGGCTTTCTCCGTCTATTCTCAGGTAAAAATTACCATTCAGTTTTCCTTTTGGAAGAATGAAACTTCCATGATAAGAACCAAACTCATTCGTGGTAAATTCCTGGGAAGAAACCTCTTCGCTATTGGTATTTAATAAAGTTATTTTTTGTTTTAATCCTGAAAGAACAGATTCAACTTCTTTATTGATGTTTGTATTAATAACTTTGAAATAAACAGTCTGTCCGGGACGATAAATACCTCTATCTATGAAGATCTGAGCCGTTGAGCGGGTTTGTTTGTTAGGATTATAATCTTCAGCAGCCCCTCTGTTTCCATAAACCTGCATGATCTGGAAATCATTGGTCTTAGGCTGCTGGATCAGGAAAGTCCGGTAGTAGTCTTTACTTTCAGTAGAAGGGAATTTAAATACTCCATTTTCATTGGTTTTACCCTCAATTTTATTTAATGTTTTATTGGAAACAAATTCATAAAAACGAAGTCCTTCATTCGTTATTGGTTTTCCGTTTTCACTATTAACCAGCTTTAACTCATCAGCAAGAGGATTTCTATCTGTTTTAGACTGATAAATAATTCTGTTTCCGGATACCAGAAAGTAAAAATTCTGTCTGGAATCTGAATCTTTCATGTCAGCTCCGGCAACCGTAAATTCTGCAACATATACTCCCGAAGGAAGCGGTTTCACTTCCAGTGAGGTTCTGTGATTCTGATAATCTTTAGGATCAGGAAGCTGGAATGTTTCTTTTCTTACCAGATTCTTTTTTAGTTTCCCGAAAGTATCGGCATAAGAGTTTCGGACATATTGAAGTAGTGGGGTAAAATCTTCTTTCACTTCATAAATATTCAGGGTAAACTCTGATACATTCTGATATTGGGCAACAAAATGAATCGGTAAGTTATTCTGAGTCTGAGCTTCATATTTTAAAGTCAGATATGGATTTACAATCTGAGCTTCTTTACTTTTGATATTCTCAATAAACGGAGATTTCGGATATTCATTTTTAGCCTGGGCAGCCAGTGCAATAGCTTCTTTAGGTTTCTTTTTGCCCACAAGCTCATCCATGATCTCTCCCATGACCATCACTTTATAATCTCCTTCTACATTAGATTTTAAAAGATTCTGAAGCTGCTCAAGCTTATCTTTACAGTGATTGAAATTACAATTCTCTGTGATCTTTTCTTTCATGAAATACAGTTTTGCATTTCCCGTATTCTGAGCAATCAGTTCATCATAAATTGCATTGATTGCGGTACGGTTTGCTGTCAGTTCATTTTTTGTGAAAATATTATTTTCAGATAAAAACTCTACCTTCTTTATGGCATACCAGTCAGCCAATGTTGGGAAATAGGCGATATCACCCGTTCCAGAAAATATGTTCTTATACTTTTCCAGGGAAATCTTTTTCATTTCAGGTTTTTCCTGATCAAGTTCCTGAAAGCTTTTTGTCAAATAATTTTTAAAATCAAGTTTGCTCCAGGTCTCAATCTGTGCAACATCCTGAGAATTAATATTGGTTCTTCCGTTTATTTTCCATGAGTTCTGGTTGTAATGATCCATGAAAAAACCATTCAGCAAAACTTTATATACCAATTTGCCTTCCCCACTTAATTTGCCTTCTGCATCTTTAAGTTTTTTAAAGAACCGGGAAGCAGAATCGTTCTGGTCATCGTCCACAGTTTGGTTTACAATACTGAATTCCGCTTTCAGAGAACGGATCAGCTCAAAGGCATTATTTTCTTTCATGGCTTGTTTTTGTATGTCTAAAATAATGGGAAGATTAGATTTATAAGCTCCTTTCGTACTGTTTTCAGCAATTTTTTTCCATTGGGTATCGTAATATTTCTGTGCAGATACCGTTGAAAAGCTTAGCATTATAAGCAAAAGCATAAAAATCTTGGAAAATCTTTTCATATATATTAATTTTGATAAATGAACATTTTAAAAATACTGAAAAAAACGGTCATAGACAGCCAACTTTATGTCTCTCTTATGGGAACTCTTTTTGCAGTATTTTTCATGAAAGAGCAAAACACATTCCGTTTCCCTACCTTTGCATTAATTTTCATCACTTATTTCAGTGGTTATCTGTATACTAAATACCAATACACCAAGCACTTTTTCAAAATAGTGGTCCTCAATGCTGTTGCAGGAATTGTCTGTGCCTTTTTAATCATTCACAACCATAATGAAATAAGGCTTTTGAAGTGGTTCATTATTGTAGTATTGGGATTGCTTTATAACAGCTTTTTCCTTGATGTTTATATCCGGAAAATTCCACTGCTGAAAGTTTTTTATGTTGGATTAGTTTGGGCGCTGGTCAACTGCTGGCTCACTCTTCCGGAGTTCAGTATTCCTATTTTTCTGATCAGTTTTTTCTTTATCACCGCTCTTGTGCTTCCTTTTGATATCCGGGATATGAATAGTGACACCGTAAAGACCTTTCCTATGCTGATAGGGGTTCAGAATACCAAATATATTGCGTATTCACTTGTTTTTATCAGTAGTATGATCTCTATTTTCTATCTTGAACTGGCATATGCTCTGGCTTTTTTTATGTCAAGCATCATAACTTATATTTTCATCTATTTCTCTGAAAACAAAAGAGATGACACTTATTATTCATTCGGGGTGGAAACCTGTTCAGCACTTCCTTTTTTATTTTTACTAATAATGGAGTATTTTTGACGAATGATTATCAAGAAACTTTCCCTCTACAATTTCAAAAACCACTCTGAGAAAAAATTTGAATTTTCACCACAGATCAATTGTTTTGTGGGTAATAATGGTGTGGGAAAGACCAATATCCTTGATGCCCTGCATTATTTATCTGTAGGAAAAAGTTTTCTGGGAAATACAGATGTGAATAATATCAAAAGAGAAGAAGACTTCTTTACTCTTGATGCTGAAATTCAGAATGAGGACAGCGAAGATATCATCAGAATTACCCAGCCCAAAGAAGCTAAAAAGGTGATCAAAAAGAACGACAAGAGCTATGACAGGCTTGCAGATCATATTGGCTACCTTCCGAGTGTTATGATTTCTCCGTATGATTCTAATCTGATTTCAGATTCCGGGGAAAGCAGACGAAAGTTTCTGGATTCTATGATCTCTCAAACGGATTCAGAATATCTTTTTGACCTCATCCAGTATCAGAAAACAATTCAGCAGCGAAATGCCTTACTGAAATATTTTGCGAAAAACAGAACCTGGGATAGAGATTCTCTGGAAATCTATGATGACCCGATTACCCGATTCGGGACCAAAATTTTTAAGAAAAGAAAAGAGTTTGTAGAACAGCTCAACCCGATCGTTCAGAATTTCTATCAGATTATTTCCGGTGGAAAAGAAACTGTATCGGTTATTTATGAATCTCATTTGCTGGAAGATTCTTTTGAAAGCCTTTTAAAAGAGAGTATTGAAAGAGACCGTATGCTTACTTATACTTCAAAAGGAATTCATAAGGATGATCTTCTTTTTGAAATGGATCATGTTTTAATCAAAAAAATAGGATCTCAGGGACAGCAAAAGTCATTTCTTATTTCTTTAAAACTGGCTCAGATGAGTCTGGTGAAAGAACTTACCAGAAAGACACCTATTCTTTTACTGGATGATATTTTTGATAAGCTTGATGACACGAGAGTTTCACAGTTGATTGAACTTGTTAATCGTGAAAGTTTCGGACAGATCTTCATTACCGATACTCATAGGGAAAGAACTGAAAGTGTAGTGAAAAAAATCAACGAGGAAAGTATTATTTTTGAGATATGACATCAAAAACCCTCATCTTTTTATTTTCAGGACTTTTTCTATTTTCTTACGGGCAGAAGAAAAAGAAAAAACATGTAGATTTATTAACCGAGTATCACTCTTTTAAGGACGGTGATCTTAGAAAGGATTTCAGCCCTATACCGCTCAATAAGAGAATAGCTGTATTTCCTTTTAGTAAAGCAACTAAAGTAAAGATCATTTCTTATAATCTGAGTTTAAAAAGAAGCACTGCCAATTCTTATGTACCTCCTCCTCCGCCGTCAAAAACGAAGGAAGACTCTATTAGACTTGTAAAATATTATGACAGTATTAAAAAAAATATAAAGTTTGAATTAAGAGAAGCTATTGAACGATCTATCTTTGCAGGTATTCAGGAATCCAAAACTTTAACATTATCTGAGATTTCCGAGCTCAGCGATGTAATCTACAATACCTGTGACAAGTATTATATTAAATCAGTTTCCTCCAGTGGATGTTTTTTTCCAAGAAATGCAATATTATTCTATGATGAAGATGATAATATTTTTGCTTATTTCGAAATTTGTTTTGAATGTTCAGGAATTGAATCTTCGCCCAGGAATATACTAGATCCTTTCAAAACTTGTGAGTATCTTTATCCTGATTTGCAAAAGTTTTTTAAAAGTAAGGGGTTAACAACTGAATATGTAGAGAAAAAATAATATGAAGAAGAAAAAACGTGAATATCAATCCTCCGAACTGGTGAAGTCTTTTGCCAGGATTTATGGTTTTGAACATAAACTTATTGCTTTTGACATTAAAGATTTCCTTGAGGATTATCTTGATGAAAGCCTGTTTAAGGAGATCAAAAGTGTGAATCTTGAAAACGGGTGTGTCATTATTAAAATTGATTCCCCATTATTGAAGCATGATTTCAAAATGCGTAAAAATTTCTATCTGAAGAAGTTCCATGATAAATTTGGGACGGATCAGTTTCATGATCTTCAGATTTTATAAAATTTCCCCTATCCATCAATGTTACAAAAAAAATTATTTAAAAACAATTGAGATTAGTTCAAAATTAAGTGATATATTTAAGGTACATAAAATAAATCATATTTACCATGAAAAAAGTACTTAAGTCGAAGAAATTATCAAGAGAATCATTAAAAAAAGTTCAAGGAGCAGGACAAATGGTGTGTTGTGCGGTAAGCTGTATAGATATGACAGGATGTGGTTTTTGGGAGCAATTGCCAGCAGAATGTCCGGAATTACCTTACTGTGTATAAATGCTATTACCTATTATAGAAAAGTGCTACCCTAGGGTAGCATTTTTTATAAGAATTTACAAATCTCACTTTTTTGATATTCTTCAAATATAATTCAACATTAATTGATATATTTATCATTCAAAAAAAATTAATACTATGAAAAAATCAATTGCATCAAAAAAACTGACAAGAAAAACTTTAAAAACAATACAGGGAGGCGGCGTTGGACAGATCTGCTGTGCTTTAAGCTGTGCTAATGAAAATGAATGTGCCTATTGGACAACTTTACCAACAAAGTGCCCTTTGCTTCCTATTTGTCTTTAATAGTTATAACAATAGAAAAATGCTGCCCTCAGGTAGCATTTTTTATTTTAATTAATGTTCTTCAGATTTATTGGAAATGGTACTGCTCATAAGGTCATCTGCCTTTTTATCCAGTCGTGAACTTAATGGTATGAAGAATTTCAGTGGATGCTTTATAAAGTATCTGAAAATCTCTTTATAAATCTCACTTACCTGTCCGAAATTCATCTTTCTGGATCGGAATGCCAGGAACATGGATAGACTGAAACTTACAAGGAAGTTGAAGAAACCGATCAGGAAAACCGTTACAAAAGACATCCAGAATGTATACGAATCTACTGAAAAATCTTTCCCATAGAGTCCCAAAGCAAAGTTACCGGCAGCAAAAGTAATATGTCTGATATCTAAATCGAGGCCAAAAAACATCCCTACCGGAGCTGTTGCTCCAAGGAACACCCCAAACCAAAAATTGGAAACAATTCCAGGCCAGTTTTTAGCGTAATATTTTGAAAGTCCTTTTGCGAATTTCTTTCCGAAAAAGCTTCTGATTGAAAGATTTTTGGCAATTCTTTCCGGAATCTGATAAAACACGGAATTGTTTCCGATATTCCCTGAAATAATCCCTGAAATAAAAAGATAAAACCCGGCAATACTTGCATGCAAAATCGCTTTTGATTTAAAAGGGTCAAGGTCTTTTAATAATTTATCTGATCTGTCTACTGCCAGATTTTGTGAGAAAAACACATCCAGCCCGTAAATAATGGCAAGCGCCACCGGAAAAGCAAGCAGCACATTTCCTACAAAGGCAATAAACTGGCTTCGGAATAATTTGGATACCAAATGGGCAAATTCTGTATTATTTCTTTGGGTCTTTCCCTCCTCAGACAATACTTTTGTCATGGTAGCGGCTGTCATTGCCGGCTGTTTTGTAGCAAGGGTAAAACCCATCAGATAGATCATCACAAATCCCATTGCATAGTTCATTGAGTACAGAAAAGCGTGTGAAAAGTCACTTCCCGGGATATACCCGTATAGCATTTTCAATACACAAAGAGCTCCTACAATGATACCACCACCACTTGCCTTGTAGAACATCGTCATATATTCCTTTCGGGTAGAAGTAATATAATGAGCTCCGGCTTCTGCGGTATGATTGGTAATAAGATGAGAAATCAGCCTTGTACTATCGTTGATCAGATCAGAAATATTATTCTTATGAGATTTGTAGCTCAGAATATTAAAAATCAGCTGTTTAGATTTTATAAGAACATCTTCATCGGTATCAATAACCAATAGCTGCACGATATCATAAATTCGTTCGGTCTGCTGACGGATCTTAAGCAGGGATTGGTTAATCTTTCCTGAAATACCATATTTGGCGGAATTTTTAAATGCAATATTCACAAATTCCAGACATTGTTCTGCGTAGATTTTAATCTGCTTATATCTGCTGTCTTTAGAGTGGAGCTGAAGTTCAGGATCTTTTACCAGATCTTCTGCTAATGTTTCCAGCTCATTCTGCAGGGCAAGAAACGGATTGTCCAGATTTCTGTACTGTGGAGCCATTCTCACCACTTCAACCTCCATAGCCATCCCCGTAACCCTCCAGGAAAGAATGTTCATAGAGAAAATGAGTTCTTTTTTCACATTAGGTTTCAGGATAAAATCTGAAGCACCTAACATATTTAAAAATTCGTCAATCTCATTTTCAGGAAGATTATGAAGATACGCAAGATCTTTTTTAGGTCTAAGACTCACATTATCAATCATAAACCACACCGTCTTTTCGTTTTCAACAGGAGGCAGAACCTTGTTCAGGATTCTTTTTTTAAGCTCCGGAAAGAAGGCATTTTCAGAAAGAATATTAGCCTCTGTCAACGAAAGATTGAAAGGTCTTCCATTAAAAATATTGTGGATATAATATTTAAAGTTCTCAGCAAAATTAGGATTGCTTCTGAAAAAATTGAGCACATCTGTAAAGTCTGCTTCTTTGATGGTCTCTAAAAACTCTGCAAAGGGTTCTAAAGAAAGGGTTTCATTCTTAAAAGAAAAATATTTTTTAAGAACTGACTCAAAGTTTGTGCTGGAATTAAAGAATTTCATTAGTACAAAGATACTATTTCAAACTCACATTCCTCATCTGTCTCATGATCCAATTATGTTTCTTTCTTAAATAAGGGGATGGATTTTTAGGATCATATTTTTTGGGATTAGGCAACACTGCGGCAATCCAGGCTGCATCTGAAGCACTTAAGTCCTTGGATGATTTTCCAAAATAATACTGAGCTGCAGCTTCCACTCCAAATACACCCTGTCCCATTTCAATAGAATTCAGGTATCTTTCAAGAATAATATCTTTGCTCCACACTTTTTCAATGATAAAGGTGTAGACTGCTTCCAATCCTTTTCTCACCCAGCTTCTTCCCTGCCAAAGAAATACATTTTTTGCTGTCTGCTGAGAAATGGTACTTCCTCCTCTTATTTTTTTGCCTTTCTCATTATATTTCATCGCTTTTTCGATGGCTATATAATCGAACCCATCATGATCAAAGAATTTCTGATCTTCAGACGCAATTACGGCTTTTTTCACATTGCTTCCCATTTCATCATAGGAAATATAATCCCTGTGCAGTTTTCCGTATTCAAAAAGACCTCCTATCTGGGTAAGGGTAATCGGTGGATTAAAGAATCTGCCCCAGATAATAAAAACTACATTCAGAACAAGAATGATGAAGATAAGCTGTTTAATTTTTTTCCACATAATTTTATAAAAAGGAAAGGCAAAAATAAGCAAATAGTACGAGTTACTGCAATTCTTTCATGTAAGTAAGCTGATAATCCGGTAAAAGTTCAGGATGGAAGATCTTAATGTAATCTTTAAGGATGAAATCTGCTCTTACCACTCCACTTTCAAAGAAATCATTGGCTTTTAGTTTTTCTTTTCCTGCAATGGTATAAATTTTCCCTTTATTAAATACATCAAGTTTTCCATAGAAAGGATTCATGCCCAGCATTTCTTTTTTTGAAGTGTGGCTTCCTGCATTCACCCAATATTGAACACCTCCCGCTTTGGCATATACTTCTTCAAAACTCATCGTCAATGCTTTTTCATCTTTGTTGTCCTTCATGACATAATTGGCATTGGCATCAGAAATATAATGAGCAACAGAGGTATTCCCACCTGGAAGATACCATACATCTCCATACATTTCATTGGCAAGAACAACGGGTTTTTCTTTGGCACTTGTCGCCAATTTCTTAAGTTCACTATAATTTTTTTCTACTTCCTTGTATTTTGCTTCAGCTTCTTTTTCTTTCCCTAAAAATTCTCCGAAAAGTTTAATATAGGCCGTTTTCTCTAAAGGCTTCTGTTCCATATATTCATCCAGAAATATCACCTGAATGCGATTGTTTTTCAAAAGTTCGTAAGTATTGTCAAAGCTGGCAATATGATTGGTAAAAATAGCATCAGGTTTCATAGAGATAATTTTTTCTACATCATATTTCTGCTCGCTTCCTACGTTCTGGATTTTCCCTTCTTTAAGCAGATTCTGAATTTTATCTGAAAAGATATACTCCGGACTTGATACCCCAATGATTAAATTTTCTGCTCCAAGCTCTGAAATATACCCTGCCATACTCGCATTCAACAGGATTATTTTCTTGAATGGAGTTTGATTTTGCTTAAAATTATAGATAAAATTCCCCGATTTTAGCTCCATGGTACCATCATGTTCCTTAAATTGGGTACGGGCAGATACATTGGTCCAATCTGAGGACGAAATTTTTGATTCTCTTTTACAAGCTGTTAGCGCAAAAACCGTAAATAAAAGTAAAATTCTTTGTTTCATCTTTCAAAGAACGGAAAAAAGTGCTATATTTGCAAACCTTTAAACAACAAGGTAACACAAGGCCTCGTGGCGCAACTGAATAGCGCATCTGATTACGGCTCAGAAGGTTACAGGTTTGAATCCTGTCGAGGTCACCAAAAGCCAAATAGCGCCAACTAAATATAGTTGGCGCTATTTTTATTTACTTTGAATAAGTGTTTTTAGTTTACAATTTAATGTGTATAAGTAAAGATAAGACGATAAAACAGAGAACTTAATTATGAATTAGCTTTATAGAAAGGATTTGGCATGGTTTGTATATTCAATGTATAATGATTTTTATCCTTTCCCACATAAATAAACTTATATTTTGGCAATTGTACTTCATTTAATCTGATCTCCTTCTTATTATCAATAATAATTATAACATCTTTATTGTTATGATATGAATTTAATATAACTACGGGCATGAACAATTTCTAATATTGGATATTTTTTTTATCTGTCAGATAATTTTCCCGTACGACCTTCATATTGAGACTGTTTTTTATTACTGATTATCCACCATTTACTGTATCCATTATAATAAATAGTATCATTTAATTTTTTATTGTTTTTGTTTAAAACAAATGAATAAATAATATGATTTGAATATTCAGGACTTTCATTTTCCAACCAGTTCCAATTTTTGAACAGAACTGATTATATCGGTATAATTTAATATGCTGAAATTTTGAGTGATAAAACTGTTATTTTTTTATTATCCTCCCAAAAGTATTTTTTTCAAAGCTCAAGTCGGCATCATCAGAAATACTAACTTGTTTATATAGAATAACTGAATAACTGCTTTTTGCTCTCCAATTTGAGCATGATATGAATGAATACATCAAAAATAAATTGATAAGGTTATAATCTTTTTGTACATAATTCTATTTTTTTATTGTTGTACTTTTAATTGAATTTGTATAACTTTAATTAAAAGAACTTTATTTGAGAGCCCGCTCAGTCTACCAAGATAATTTTTGTGTCGGTGAATATAATTATTTGTTAATAAAAATGCCACACGAAATTATTCGTGTGGCAGTGCGATTTATAAAGAAATTTTTTGCACATATATGAAAAGAAAAAGTCACCTATAGAATTTACCATTGGTCTGGATAAATCTTATAATGCTTTAGTATTCTCTTTTTTTCAAAGTCATCGAGTTTAAAATAAACACCTTTATCTTTAAATCTCCAAAAATCCAGTCTATCATCTGCAAATAATGTATCTTTTTTAGTAATAAATGCAAATACATAATAACTATCATCAGGAATAATAATTTGATGTTTCGTTACAATCTTTTGTTTTATCTCTTCTAACTTAAGCCTTAGCTTTTCATTTCGAAGATAAACTCGCTTTATATCATCATTATCTGAAAAAAAATATTTTAAATCGGAAGCTATAACATATTTACTATTATTGACAGTATTTTTAGAATATATTAATACTATTTTTTGATTACTGCAAGATGTAATAATTGTTACTAATAATGCTAGTATTATGAAATATCTAATTTTGATCATGGTTTTGGTTCTGTTGGTGGTTTAATTTTAGTTGAAGTAACACTTTCTACTGGATAAGGTATAATACCATAATTTGTTCGTTTATCTTCGTTTAACCTTTGATTCATTTGATTCCCCAAATTTACGGTATTGTATTCTTCTTCTTCATCTATAAACCCAATATTTCGTTTATCTGGTGTCCATATTGATTTTTCAGCCTTTCCTTCATATTTATTTTGATTTCGGTCTCTATATTTACTTGGATTTGAAAAATGATTAAACCCATGCAATATTTCATGCCCCAATCTTGAAGAAGGACTGTTAAAGCCTAAGTTCCCTTCCTCCAAAGTTGATTTGGTACCATCTTTCCTAAATCTGATACCTTCTAATGGATTAAATTTCACAGATTTACTATTAGGATCATATTCATTTTTTTTACCATTCTCTGTCTGTTCTGAAATTGTGAAGGTATTTTTCTTGTCATTGATCATAAAATCCATAACATTAACTGTTGTAGCATCTTTTCCTTCTCCAATAGTTATATTAAGAGCTTCCTGAGAATATAAGTAATCTAACGCCTTATAGACATTTCGATCAAATTCATTTTCAATTTTAGCATAATCTCTATCCTTTTGATAGGAGTAAATATTATTACCAAATCTAATATCCCTACCATCAGGATCGATAAACAGAATTGGGTTATTGACAGCGTAGTTATATGGGCTATGTCTTCTATGTTTTTCCGACAAAGGATCAACAGCTCCCCATCTGCCAAGATCTGGCATATAAAACCTTGCCCCATAGTCGTACATTCCAGTCTCCTGTAGTTCCTTCCCGTTATATTTATAATTTTTATAACCTCCCAATAATCCTTTATTGGTTCCAATATGATTCATTCCAAATGAATAATAATTATTGGTATCAGTTATTTCAAGAGGCCCAGCGCTACTTTTGGCAAAATTTACTCTGCTATTTCCAAGATGATCCTTATACTGATAAATATAGCGGTTTTCTGTAAAACTATAAAAACCTTCCGCCGTAGAAACAAAGTCTAGTATCCACAGAGGTTTAATCGGCTTTATAGCATTCACTTCATTTTCATTTTTAAAAGCAGCCTGTTCGTATGCAACACTTGTTCTGCACCAAAGACAAATGGTAGTCTCTGAAAAGCCATATTGAAAACCATCTAAATAATCCGTTATATTCGTCGTAATTGTTGTACTTCCTCTTCCTCCTCCGCTTGTATAGGTTTTACGGATTTTTGTGCCGTCGGCTTTATAAAGATAATTTAATCCAAAATTATTAACCTCTCCTATAGAATTGGTCTGAGTAATGGAAAAGTCATCCGGCAAATTGAGATAATTATAAGTTATACTATGAATCCCTTTATCAAGCATAGTGTTCATATTTCCGTTCAGATCATAGTCAATCAAATTATTTCCACCTTCATAGCCTGTGTCATTCATTGCTGATTCTATTACCTTATCCAAACGGTTTCCTGTATATTGATAGCTAAGGTCATCCACCTGTACAAAAGTAGTCCCTTGTGATACAGGAGCTGCATTTCTTTTTAAGGTGTTTATATTACCATTTACATCATAGCTGAGATACTCATCAAAATAACCTGTATTCCCTGTAGACGGTTCTTTATAGAAAGCATTTCTTAACCTGTTCAGTGCATCATATTCATAATTATAACGTTTCAGAAGATTTTCCGATCCGTTGTTCCAATCAATTTCAGTAATATTACCATTGAATTTTCCTATGCTCTGAGAATTTACAGGATTTTGATACTTTATTTCATATCCAAACAACTTTCCGTTCAGATTCGCAGGATCATTGATCTTTGTCAACCAACCTCTGATGTTATACTTATAATCAATTTGCTGAAGCGGAGCCCCCGCAGCAATTCCACCCACCTTTTTTGATTCCAACTGGGAAATTTCGTTATAGGTATTTTGAGCCAGATATTCTACGGGATTACTGTCAACCTGATGTTTGTGTACCAGAAGCCTGTTCTGATTATCATACTCAAAGTTTTCTGTGATAATTCTTTCGGTATCTGTTTCTAATCTCTTATGTCTGGTAATGGTCTGTTTGGGGAATCCTGCAAAATCCAGTTTAGATTCTGTTCTGGTGTAGCCTCCAAGATGGTTAATAGAATGCTTTCCAATTACTCGTCCCTTAGTATCATAATACGTGTAATTCTTACTCCAGTTATCATCTTCTATATTCTTTACAAAGCTCATAACAGGAAACCCTTTGGTACTTCTTCCGTCTGCAGTAAGAGTTTCGGTAAGTACGGGTTCTCCCAAAACAGATAAAACAGATGGATTGAAGCTATATTGAGGATATGAATCATAATAATTTACAGATAATAAAGTAACCCATTTAGATGCATGAGGATAGGTAATATCAGGATCGTAAAAAACATCCATTCCCTGCCTATTAAAAACAGCTGAGCTATTCCTTAACATATTTCCAGAACCATCAGCTAATATTTGCTCTGCATTCCGGTCTCCTCCAGTGGCAATACCAGTAACAACAACTCTACCAAACTTATCATACTGAGTATATAGCCACTGTCCTTTTTTATTTAGTTCGGCATCCTGAGTTCCTACAATTCTGTCTTGCTTGTCATATATTATAAATTCCTTGCCTTTACCAGGAAGCTTTTTTTCTACCAGCCTTCCTCTCCCATCATATTTATACTGATAGCAAAGAGTATTCAAAACCGTATCCGGAACCGGTACTCCAGGGCTTAGGTTTTTAATAAGATCTGCTGCTTTAGGAGATAAAACATATGCCAATTGATCATAGTTATTATAAACATAGTAAGTGTCTGTACTTTCAGTTGCACTCAGCATCTTTCTTACCAGCACAACCTGACCTTTACCATTTTTAAATTCGATGGTTTTATTTCCATCTTCATCCGTTACTGTACTCTTATACAATTGATTGGCTGTATAAGGAGCAGAAACCGTAATGAGTGTTTCAAAAGTACTGTAATTGAAAACCGCATTATATTTCTTCACTTCGCCATCTGCATTTGCATTGTATTCAAATTTCACAGGCTTTGTGCTCCATGCCGCTCCCACTTGCTTTTGTTCGAAAATCCTATCCAGAGGTGAATTTTCTAAGTTTTTGTGTGTAAAAGGAGTATTGTCACCATAATAAGTTTGAGCTGCTCCCTCTGCTCCTGATTGAACTCCGCCATTTAACGTATTCATGGGCGCGGGAAGCCAGGTATCAACCTGTCTTCCAAATCCATCGTAAGGTATCGTTGTTACCAGATCTTTTCCTGTAGGAGATGCTTTTATATTGACAATTTGTTTAGGCCTGCCCAATCCGTCAAAATACTGAACGGTTTCTGCAGTCTTAGTAGGCTGGTTATTGGTATCATAATCAAGATATGTTTTACTGTAAGTATAGTTTTCTGTTGTGCTTAACTGGGCTTGTACAAAACCTGATATCATCAAAGCACCGATTGGAATTATGAGTTTCTTCAACGGTATTAGTTTTTATAGTTGTATTTCATTTCTTTTAACACTTTTCCATCCACATCAATCACTTTTTCAAGTCTGCCAGCTGCATCATAAATATAGCGTTCTCTGATTCCTGATGGTGGAGTAATACTTCTTACCCCAACCAGTGGATCATAAGTGTAAGTAGTAATATTATAGTTTACTAACCTGAAATAAGTACGGAAAACATCTAATTTAGTAACAAGCTGATTTTCCGCCTCCTCTGGCTGCAGATTATAAAATGATGGGTTAGCATCTTTTTGGGATGCTGTAAGAATATCTGCAAGTTGAGCTGTAGCACTTCCTTCAAGCTGTTCATAGGTAATGCCTTCTACTTTAGCAATAGGGTATAACTTATTATATCCCCAAACTAAAGAAACTGGAATCCCACTCTTTGTAGTATACTGCAGAAGATTCCCTTTATCATCATACTTATCATATTTAACTTCAGTATCCCAACTGTCAGTCTTGATATCATATGACTGAGCAGAAGTCGGCAGGTAGTTATCCTGACTATCATATTTTGTTTGTGTAAAGCTTAGGGTTTTATTATCTGAAGTAACCTTTGTAGATAATGGAATACCCGTCATGTTCTTATTAATAAGACGGGTATTTCCCCAATCATTGGCATAATCATAATCTGTGTAGATAATTTGACTGTCAGAGGTTGTTAGCTTACTTGTATCCAGATTTCCAGAAGCATTATATGTCAATTCTGTTTTTTTCACCAAAGCTGAGTTGCCCAAAAAAGAGGTTTCAATGCTAGTTTTAAGTCTTCTTTTACCAGTAATAAGTGGACTCACTAAAAACTGATATTTAGTGACCGGCAGAGGATTTTGATAATTGTTACCAGTATAGGACAATCCAATTACAGGACAACCTGAATTAAACTGATAAGGATAAAAATTATTACTTGGGTCATAAAGCCCTGTAGATGTTTTAACAATCCCAAATGACGGGTATACCCCATAAGTATTGGGTAAATTATCATAGTTATTTATTTTTGAAGAGAGTTTATTATGATTCTGATCAAAAACTTCAATCAATGTATTCTCCCCGTTGGAGGGAACATCTACTTTCGGCATACCTTTTAAGTAAGTTCCTTGTATGTTGGTAAAATAGTATTTTGTATAACCTTTAGTTGTTCCATCAATAACGCTTATATCTTTTTCAATAACCTCACTATAACCAAAAGGTTTATTTCCACCTAATCCAAAATCGCTGGAATTGATTGAAATATCATTAAAAATTGAAATAGGCTCACTAGGACATCCCCCGGTAGTTCCTGAAGGCAGAGATTTAGATGTTGCACCACTTATAAGGTTTATAGGGCTAAATGCATAAATTAATTTTCCACCATTATAAGTATATTCTTTATGGGATAATAATTTACTATTTTCATAGTTCTTTAATGATTTTATCCTTAAACCGCTTCCATAAGATATGGAAGTATCAATATCTGTATTATCAAAATATGAAATACTACTTGATACAATCGCTCTATGGGTTCCATCTGTACTTCGGTAATTGATACCATTCTCAACATATACATAATATTCGGTAGTTGGATCTGTATCATCAAGTACTGTTATTTCCTCACTCCATGTGAGCTGATGTGTTTGTTCAAAAACACTACCCGGAACATCCACTTTCCATTCTTTAATAACTGTCTCAACCTGTTGTCCATTAACCATCTTTTTCTTACGAAACTGTATTTTACATTTTGTCATTTCATTCCAATCACCATAGTGAACTTCCGGATAATTTGGCCCCATATAGCCGTCATATATGGTATTATAAAATTTTATTGTTTTATTGGGAAGCTTGAAGGAAGAACCTTTGACAAAAATAGCTCCATTTGGCTCTGCTCCTCGATGATTAACGGTTTGACCTTTATTACCATTTTGCAATTGAGTAGTAGTTGGTATAAACTGATTGGTAAATGTATTGGATTCATACTCGAACTCAGTACGTCCACCCGTGGGGTAAAATATTTTCTTAAGTATATTTGTTGCCACAGAGTTCACATTTGTATATCTCATGCTCCCCAAATAAGAACTGGGTGTTAATCCATAGTTTTTATAAGGAGCTGTTTTGAAATAATCAAAATACGATAAATCAGGAAGAAGATTATCACTTCCCACACCATTACTATATCCGTAAAAATCTGAACTTTTCATCTTATCAGGCATTATATTGGTAGTATCATATTCAAAAGTATATGGAGGAATAGATGTCGGGACAGAATTACCCAATTGATCATAGTTCACCTCTTGAATAGAATTTAATTTTAACCTTTTATTCTTATACCCTTCTTCCGGCGTATTATTAATGGAATTAATTGGAAAATAATTTTGATTAAATACAAAACTTTTAATTTTCTTATTACTGTATTTTGACAGAATATCAACAGAACTTAATTTCTTGATTGGGGTCGCAGTAAAATGGGGTCGAATATCTTCCCTGCTATCCAAATTAAATTGTATTTTAGTATCCTCTGTTTCTATACCTATCAATGTTTTCTTATCATTAATTACAGCATTCGAACTACTATTTTCAGCAGGGCTACCAGAAAAATTAGTAAGATGAACAACTTGTGTAGGATACTGCTGATAAGTACTCTCATCCTGATATGTGAATGTAACAGCTTTACCACTTACAAGTTCAATTCTGCTAACTTTAAAAGTATATGACAAATCAGTGGTACTGGTCTGATCAGTTTTCGATTTTTCAACAGCATAAAAATAAAATTTGTCTCCTTTGTTGGTAGTCGCTATCCAACCTTCAGTATTCCTGGAGAATTTTACATCATCATTACTTTCTAAAAATAAGATTTCACTGTTATTCTCCGGATTGTAAAAAAACCTTCCGGAATATCCATAAAAATTGTATGAAAAAATATCCGGCTGTCCCTTTTTACTCTTTAAACTGGTTATAATATCATAAGAATCATCTGTTGCTGGCTGAGCTCCTCCGGGAAGAAGACCTACATTATAATCATTGGCACCATATTGAAGTCTATACATTGGACTCTCCGATTGAACAGTGGGAAAATTATTTTTAAAAATACTATAACCCAATGTGCTGGCAAAACCATCTCCTCCTGTTACAAAGTCTTCGCTACCTCTAATCTCCTGTATAATAGTTCCTTCAGGCAAAAAATTCCATCCAAGGCCTACCCATGTAGCTTCATCAGCAACTTTAATACCTGAGGTATGATAACTTAAAGCTAATGGAATTTCAATATTATCTATTTTAAGAGTATAAAGAGGTATTGAAACTTCTGCTGTTCCAGTATAATGACCTACAGGAATATCTCCAAACCTGCCTAATAATGCAACTTCAGGAGATGTAGGAACATTTTTCACACTTGGGTCATATTGGTTGACTGTAGTTTGCCCTGAAGCATTATTTAATGTAGCTAATAATAAAATTATAGCTATTGTAGTTTTCTTCATGAAAATAATTAGGTTTTATTTCTTAATCAGCTTTGCATTTGCCGTTTTATTGGTATCAGTTTTTATAGTCACCAGATAAGCTCCCTGAATGAGTGTCTGAGTATTGATCTTAGTCACTCTATTTTTTGTTTTCAGACTCTGAAGCTGCCTTCCACTCATGTCATATAACAGAATATCCGCATCCTTAAAATCAAATCCAATTTCTACATAAGCATAATCAGACACTGGATTCGGATAGATCTTGATATCGTATCTTTCAATCAGCTGATCAACCTGTTTATCTCCAAGCTTTACAATCTTCCAGTTCTCTTTTCCGAGTTCTTCTGCACTGGTTCCTGCCAGAATAATGGAACCATCTCTATTTAATTTCAGATCAGAAAGCCTTTCTGCTTTTTGTCTGGATTCTCCAGTTATATGTTTTCTCCACTGCTCATTTCCAGTGTGATCAAGATACAGCATCCAGAAGGTTTCATCATCTGTTTCTGCTCTTCCTTCTGCCTGAGTGTAACCTCCTAATAAGATTCCTTTGGAAGATCTATCGTCTGCAGAATGTAGTATACTCATACCCATTAAAATATCACGATTTCCAAAATTGTAGGATTTCTGCCACTCTTCATCGCCTCTTTCATTGAATGATATCAGCCAAAGATCCGAACCTTCTTCAAGGCCTGCCGTTTTATTCCCCGACCTTTCTGATCTGGATTCTCCACCAATGATAAAGCCAGTTGAAGTTAATGCCAGAGTTCTGATATGATCATCTCCTTTTCCTCCAAAATTCTTTTCCCATTCTACCCTTCCGTTTTTGTCCAACTTGATGATCCAGTAATCACCCTCACCAAAGTTTTCCGTTTTCTTTGTTCCTCCCACTGAACTTCTTGAATAGATTCCAAGCAATGCTCCTCCATCTCTCGTTGGAATCATTTTCTCTACTTCATCTAAGCCTTTTCCCCCTAAGATTATTTGGGATAACTCTTTTCCATCTTTATCCAGTTTTGTGATCAAAACATCTTTAGAGCCGTAACCTTTCATTTTGGAATCCTGAGCGGAGCCGAAGGATCCGGCAACAAAGAATCCTAAATCTGTGGTTTGAATAACAGCCCTTGCTTCTTCATCAGAAGAACTTCCCAAAGTCTTTTGCCATAGTTCATCTCCGAATTCGTTAATCCGGATCAGCCAGATATCCGAGCCCCCTCTGGAATCATCTTTTTTATCCAAACCTTTACCTGAATAGGAAGTTCCGGTTAATAGAAATCCACCATCCTGTGTTGTGACTGTAGCTGATAAATAATCATGGTTGGATCCTGAAAAATATTTCTCCCAAACTTCTTCTCCCTGCTGATTCAATTTTACCAGATGGAAATCATAACCATTATTTGGCTTTTGGCTACCGGCCGCTAGCGATTGGCTTTTGGCCTGAATGCTGCTTCCCGTGATAAGATATTGCTGATCGATTGTTGCAGTAACCTGACTAAGAAAATCCTGCGTAGAGGATTTGATGTCTTTCTGCCATACCACTTCCTGGCCAGAAATGCTCAGGACGGTGCATATAGTAAATGCATTGAGAGAGAGTTTCTTCATTCCCTTATTGTCGCTTTTTGAGTTATTAATTAGTTTTTATTAAAATGCGGCTAATTTAACGTTTTTTAATAAACAAATGATGAAATATTTTTATTATAACTAAACTTCAAATTTATTTAACAAAAATAGACTGCAAAAACGACAAAACCTGTTGCATTTCATAACTTCACAAGATAAATGAAAGCATAACAAAGTCTTATTCTTGCGATAAAGATTTAAACAATAAATATAATCTGAGATTTGAATTATAATAAAATTTACATTTAAAATAAATTACGTAGTATTTGCTTAATTTTGACTCAAACGAACCAAATCATCGATAAAAGTGTTTGAAGATACGCTCGTTAAGGTCACCAAAAGCCAAATGGCACCAACTTTTCTAGTTGGTGCCATTTATTTTATTCTTGATTCCAAAATAAGCCAGATATTTGGGCTGTGAATAGAATATTTACTGATTATACAGCCTGAGAATCTCCACCAATTCAGGTATGGATCGTATTTTCAGCTTCTCAAACAACCTGTTTTTGTAAGTGCTGATCGTCGATGAATGAAGATTCAGTTGGTTGGAAATTTCTTTAAGGGGAAGACCTTCTGCAAGCTTATTGGCAATTTGTAATTCGCGGTCTGATAACGCTTCAAAGGGAGATTTTTTTGCCGCGCCATTTAATGATTCTAAAAGAATCGCTTCTTTTATGTTATCACTGATATATCGCCCCTTGCTGAGCATTGCCGTTAAAGCAGTCTCAATGACTTCAGTGGAGCTTAGCTTGCTTAGATAGCCACCAGCACCCATTTTCAGATAACGCATCCCATACAGCTCTTCATCCTGTGAAGAAAATATTAGAATTTTTAATTCAGGTTGGTGAATTTTTATGTAATCTATTGCTTCCTGAACAGTACCATTAGGCATATTAACATCCATAATAGCCAGATCAAATTCTTCTTTCTGAATTAATTTATACAGTGATTTATAATCCTCTACTTCTGAAATTATGGCATCGGGTCTGAATCGTTTGATTGTTTGTATCAAACCCATTCGAACGATACCATGATCATCTGCTACAACAATGCGAATGTTTACTTTTAAACCCATCATTCTATAAATTTACGTAAAAAAAGAGAAACCGTAGTTCCTTTATTTTCAGTGGAAATGATTTGTATATTTCCATGCAGCAAGGATATAAAATTTTTTACAATTTTCAAACTTAATCCAGCTCCTTTCTCTCCTGCAGTTCCCAGGAATATGGGATTACCATGATTGTAGATCGTAGGTAAATACTTCTCATGTATTCCTGTTCCGAAATCAATCACAGAAAGCACAACCTCATCACCTTCTGTAATTACTTGTAAACAAATATCTTGCCCAGAAAAGGAGTATTTTACCGCATTGTTAAAAATTTTGTCTAAAACATATTCGAGCAACATGCGATCGCTTGTAAGAAATGCATTGTGATCTCCTTTAAAATAAAATTTAATATTTTTTTCGTTTAATTTAGCTGCATATTTTTCTTCCAAATAGTGAAAAAGATCCATCACCATGATTTTTACGGGTTTAATCTTAAATTCTCCGTATTGTGTTTTTAGCCAGGCAATGCTGTCCTGGGTAGTTTGCAGATTCTTCTGGGCATCACGTTTTACCTGTGGCAACAACTTAAAAAAATCTTCCTCACTTAAAGTCTTTTGCTCTAGCTCTTCTATAAGCCACAGAAAAGTTCCAAACAGTTCTTTTGAGTCATGAGACAATATCGAGATCAGTCCGTTCTTGAAATTGATTTCGTTTTCCAGTCTTTCGATTTTTAATTGTAGTTCGTTGATAAAATCATTCATAAATTAAGTATCAAAGGTTTTAGAAGCTTTTCGAATTATTTTTTTGAAAAAAGGCAGAAAGAATTATATTGTTTAAATGCGAATAAAAACATCCAGTTCAGGCCCTTCTTCAGGAGCTGGCAAGTTATAAAAAATATCATATTAGTAGAAAAAAACAAATGGGATTTACTTGAAATAGTAAATCCCATATTTTATCTTACTAAAATCCGGATTGCACAAAAAGGCAAAGTTGAAATTCATTAAAAGCGCTGAATTATTTAGAAAATCATTTCAACGAAAATGCTAATGTTGTTATTGTCATAGCAAACATCAGGAGACTAACTCATCAAATTTAATTCAAACAGCTTTTGAATTTTCTAATGCTGTTAATTTATCAATATCGTACTGATCTACAATTGATTACTACTATTGAAGTAGTCCATAAGGAGAAAGTACTGTTAAATTGCTGTAAAGCTATAATAAACATTGATAGAGTAAGTGGTATTTTCCTTACCTACCAAACTTTGGGCACCCGCAGGTGGTATAGTGTATCTTACGTTCAGACCCCGGTCCAAAACCGGTGCTCCGTTAAAGAGTATTTTTTGAGGTGTTTTGGATAAGGGAGCAGTTACAGAACTTCCATCCACGCCAATTTGTAAAATATTTGAATTGATGTTGGTCTGCAGGCCTCCTTTCTTGAAATAATTTTCATCCGATTTTACATAGAGCTCAAAATTTTCATTATTGGATAACATAATTTGGTTGGGAACAATTTGTGACTGACCATCAGTATAATGGGCAGCGGTATTAAAATTGAAGTTTACATTGCGTCCGGAACTGGGGATGGTGATCTCCGACAGAGGAAGCACCTTTAACTGAACAGCCGTATTTTGCAGACTGTTAATTGAGTTATCTGTACTTCTGGCATTGAAGTTCAATTCAAACGTATAAGTTCCGGCTTCAAAAAAAAGGTTTTTAAAGTCATCCGCAGACACATAAAGCTCTGGAATAAAACTGTTTCTATTTCCTGCCACAACACTGAAATTAGCTGCGGAAAAATTCTGAAAATCGGCAGATAAGGCTTTGGTCGTAAGTGCAGATCCATTACTACCCAATTTAATACTTGCTATATTTCTGGTTCCTGGAACACCTTTAGAAGAAGTGAACTGAATGTTTGTGGAAGCAGCTTTCGCCCAAAAATTAAAATCAACTGTATGCGCGATTTCCGTATTCCCCAAATTCCACACCCGCGTACCAGTATTGCGGTAGTCATTCAAAGAAGATATTTCTATATATTTTGTTAAAGAGTTTGCAACCCATCGCATAGATGAAGGAATGACTAAAATTGTTTTAAAATTACGTGGTGTAAAGTCATTATAATTCTGAGTTATATCCATGGAGTAATTCCCGGCCCGAAAGGCATTGGCAGTAAATTGCGAGGCAGGAATTTTAAATGTAAAATTGATATTTCCCCGGTTGAATCCTCCTCCGAGACTGGTGGATGGCGGTTCAAACCATTTTACAGCGCTTGTACTGAACGACTGAAAACCTGGTAAATAACCTGTTAGTCCGGTATATGGCAGCTGCCCGCCCATACTTTCTAACTGCCACAGAAGAGTGGAACCGGGTAAAGTAGATGAGGAAGAAGAGTGAGTAAAAGTTGGTCCGGAAACAGAGGTAAATGTAGGAGCTATTGGGAGTAATCCCAAAAAGGTATAATCCCAGTTTGTTCTGTTTGCGTTCGTCATTACCCTTGTAGGTACTGAGGTAAATTCGCTCCTGTTAAAAATATTACTGTCAGGAATCGACAGGTACACATCCTGAGCTTGCGTGACTGCAGATCCGCAAAACACGGTAAAAATTCCTATTAAAAAAGCCCTCATCTTTTTCATACTTTTAAATTTAAAACTTTTTCACCTTAATGGTGGTGTCTTTCTTCTTATATTCAAAAACCACGGTTTTTGAATACCCTTCTTTTGTCACCTGAATAGTTTGGGTAGGTTGTGTATAGCTGTATTTGTCATTTTCAATATAGAGGTTATATTTTCCATCTTTCAGGAAAAACTCAAACTCATTTTTTTGGTTAACCACGGCAGTATAGATCATGCCATCTTCACTTTTTGCATACACCACTATTCCGGTTACATCCGTTTCCAAAACATCGTAGGCTTGCCTGATCTCTGTTAATTTCCCACTTACCCTGATGTTTTTTACCAAGCCCACTTTACGGTTAATATTGTTATGTACCATAATGACAGGCTCCATCATCAACCGGGCACCCGCACTTTCGTTCACCTTCAGCGTGTAAGTACCTTCAGGCACATTCTGAAAAACTACTTTTCCATTCTTATCCGTCATTGCTACATAATTGTCCAGTTTTACAATTTCATTAGCAAGTACCGATTCGCCGGACTCCAGAAGTCCATTGAAATTTTTATCTTCAAAGAACTGGAACGACACTTTATGATTTCCAAGAGCCGTAGCAGTGGTAAAATATTTTTTAATCCCCACTCTGAACTGGTAATAACTGCCACTGGTTGCATATTCAGCAGTAGATTTATAACCGGAAAGATTAAAATAACCTGTGGTAGACCATGAAGGCGAAATCTTATATTCCAGATTACCGGTGATATTACTGTTTAAATTTTTATAAAGTTCTGAATAGAAGGCTCCAGCTGAAAAAGATCCGGTAAGATTATGATTAAACATCTGGAAATTATACGAGGCGTAAACGTTATAGTTGGCGAAATTACGGCTTACATCATAATAAGAATTTAAATCAAAGACACTGGTTGCGTTCCATTGGGCTGTTCCGTTGAGGGAGAATGATTTATATCTGTAAGATAAAGTTGTTTTCAAACTGTTGAACCAGTCCGCTTTATTTTTCTCTTTTGAATAAGAATATTCCGCTGTCAGGTTCAATCCGTGAGCCCCTAATGTAGTGCTGATATTGGCTTCCAACCGGTATGAAAAAAGCTCCTGCGATGTGTAAAAATTAGCTGTTTTTTGTTTTTCAACCTTTGGAGAAAGTAGAAAACTCCACTTCTTTAAAGAAAACTGATAACCTAATCCCAAAGCTTCTGTACTGTTGAAATAATAACGTAAATCAGAGGTATTCCCAGGTTGCGTTGATGCATCCTGAAAACTCAGGAACTCGGGCTCTATCTGTGAATTCTGATATTGTATAAAAGCTCGCTGAGCAGCAGAAATTTGGCGGCCAATCCTCTGATTTGAGAAAAAAGATCCCCTTTTGATCCCTGCATAACTTTTGGTAGCAAAGGAATTAACAGATTGTATATCCCAGTTCCCTATTTTCCCATCGTAATTGGCTCCCATTGAAGCTCCTGCGTTTTCATCATTGTTCAAAAGTCCTTTTTCATGGCTCAGACCAACCTCCGTGCGGATTGTGTTTTTATCGTTAATTAAAAATGATGTTACCGCGTTCGCTACCTGCGTATCTATGTTAAAGCGCGGATCATGATCGAATATATAAGACACTTTCCCATTGAAAGATTTACCATTCCCAAAAGCATATTTTGCACCCGCGATGGTAGATCCTTCTGTTTGTTGGAAATAAGTACCATACAGATTATAATTATTTTCCAGCGCAAGAATTTCAATCTGATTATTTTTACCAAATTTGGTAGAAACTTTCCCTCCTCTTCCGAAAACCGGGTAATCGTAATCACTGCTATTAACATTTCCCAACCGTAATACTGTATTTTTTCTCTCCAGCTCCAGCCAGGTATCATACAGGTTATAACGGCCGTCTTCAACATAGTAATCTGCCCCGATATTGAAGCGCGATTTTAAATTATCAGTCACCCGAAATGCTGTATTTCCCCTCAATTGAAGATAATTGAAACCTGAACTGTTTTCATTATAGCTGATTTCCGCAAAATTACTTCCACTCGCTGCTTCATTTCCGCGGGCAAGTTGTCTGTTGTGTGATAAAATAACTAAGTAAAGCGTGTTGCTTCCCACGATTTTATTATCAAGCAGGTCTGTGACAACTGCATTAATATTAAATTCCGGATAAAGTGTATTCTGTTTTCTGACCGCAATTTTGATCTCAACCGTTTGTTTTTCCAGACCTTCCAGAGATATGGTTTGCTGTTTTGGCATTATTTCCAAACCGTCAGGAATGGATTGCAAATCAATTCTAACAGTTCGTTTACTATAACCTTGGTTTTCTACAGTCAACAGAATTGAAGATTGGGGCAAAGCAGGGTTAATGAAATTTTCGTAGGTGGCGGTATAAACTGCGATGTTTTTGTTCTCTTCTTTAGCAACGAAGAAAGAGGCATTTTCAGTTTTGGTAACCGTTGGGCTTGTATACGAAACCTGAAATTTGATCTCACTGGATCTCAGTTTCATAAAATCCACGTTGGCGATCAGTTTCACTGGAAGATTTTTAGACTGACCCGCACCTAAGGTAAAATCATTTTTGGGATAGAAAAGCAATCCCGGATATTTTTCCTGAGGTATGATATTCTGAATGGTAATCTCTTCAGAACTTTTATTCTCAATGACCAGAAAATTAGTAAAAGTAGAACCCTTCTCAACAGCTACACTGTCATTTTCAAAATGGATTTGAATATCCTTCTTTTCCTGTGCATAGGCCAACGAAAAGTGCAGAAGAACAAATACAAAAAATAAGATTGTTCTTCTTAGTACTGATATTGATATTCCATTCTGTGGTTTCAAAGCTTAATTTTAAAATTTAAAGTTTTTTTCTCCTACACGTAAGTCATTGGATTCTGCCATTTTGATAATAGCCACGCCAAGGAAGTTCCCTGAAATATTCTCTGGTAAAGAAAATTGAACAACCTGATTGGTATCCGGAAGCATAGAGATAGAAATTGAAGGCAATTTTATTTCCTTACCACTGTCTGTGTTGGTTAGTTCAAACTCAACGGTGGCATCATTGATGGTGTTTCCATCATTATGGATGCTTACTGCTACTTTTCTGTTCGCTGCATTTTCATTATTCACCTCTGAAATATTGGTAATATCCAAACTTTTTACATGATTTCCCGGTGGAGTATAAAAGATGTGAAGTCCCACCTCAAACAAGGTGATAATACCAATACCATTCTGAATACGTGCCTTATCTGCCTGCTGAGGAAGTTGAGTGAAAAACAACATGCTGTTCGTAACGGCAGACTGTGATGCATTTGCCGGGATCTGCATGGTTATTACAATCTCCTTTGTACTTTTCGCAGGAACTGTTACAGCGTTTTCTAAGGTGGACATCCAGGAGGCATTGGAAATTTTTGAACTGCCTGCCTCAAGATAAACCTTATTTCCGTCTTCTTCTCTAACCCAATCTTTATAGTTGAGATTAAAAACATAATCCTTGTCTGAGCTGTTTTGAAGCGTGACTGTCTTTGTTACTTTTTCTCCTGGATTACCTGTGAAAAACAAACGTGTAGGTGACATAGAGATACTTTGTGCCAGAAGTGAAGAAGACCCTGTAAGGATAAAGAAAATGAAAAGGTGAATAAACTTGTGCATGGTGTAAATAGTTTAATAATAAAGATTCCCAAAACTACTGAAAACGTAGCAAAAGGAACCTTTATCAACTAAAATTTTTATTATAAAGCAGTAGCAGTATAAGTTACTGTTTGTGTATAAGTTCCGGCCGGTTTACCTAAAATATCAGAAGATGATGATTTTACTGCTGGAATGGTGTAATCCAGATTCAGGGTTAATGCACTTCCAAGAGGAGCGTTTGATACTAAGGTTTGATCCGTTGCAGATAAAACTACAGCGCTTTTTGTTCCACCCATAGTTCCGGCAGCTGTAGCTGCTTTGATAGTCAAAACATTTACAGGAATTAAGTTCGTTCCATTCATAAAATTAGCACCCCCTGCTTTTACTTTAACATTAAAGTTCTTTGTGGAAGTAACTTTTAAAGAGTTGGCTTTAGTAATCGTCTGATCAGAGTTATAATCTGCTGCAGTAGCATAGTTAAAGTCAACTGTATTACCAATGGCAGTACTTCCTGCGTCGATAGAGATTACATCGTTCAGGGTAATGTTTACCGTTGTGGTTGCGGTTGTATTTTGAGCTTGAACGTTATTAGTTCCTAAGATGATTGCTCCAAAAGTTAAGGCTGCGATTACGATTTGTTTTTTCATGATAGTAATATTTAATTTTTATTCTTGTTTAATTGTTCTCTTTTGAACACTACAAATCTACAGCGGTGATAAAAGTTTCTTTGTAGTGAAAAAAGGAAGTGCATGTAGTAAAATCACTACACAGGTTACAGATCACAGATACTTATTCCCGGATTTTGAATTTTATCCATATCGGTACAATACATACAAAATCAAAGGCCTCCTGAGGAAGCCTTCGAAACACCAAATCACAAAATATTAATATGAAAAAATTAACTTATAAAGCTGTTGCAGTATAAGTTACTGTTTGCGTATAAGTTCCTGCCGGTTTACCTAAAATATCCGAAGATGATGATTTTACCGCTGGAATAGTGTAATCCAGATTCAGTGTTAAGGCACTTCCAAGAGGAGCGTTTGATACTAAAGTCTGATCCGTTGCAGATAAAACTACAGCGCTTTTTGTTCCACCCATAGTTCCGGCAGCTGTAGCTGCTTTAATAGTCAAAACATTTACAGGGATTAAGTTCGTTCCATTCATAAAATTAGCACCCCCAGCTTTTACTTTAACATTAAAGTTCTTTGTAGAAGTAACTTTTAAAGAGTTGGCTTTAGTAATCGTTTGATCAGAGTTATAGTCTGCTGCAGTAACATAGTTAAAGTCAACCGTACTACCAATTGCTGTACTTCCTGCGTCGATAGAGATTACATCGTTCAGGGTAATGTTTACCGTTGTGGTTGCTGTTGTATTTTGAGCTTGAACATTATTAGTTCCTAAGATGATTGCTCCAAAAGTTAAGGCTGTGATTACGATTTGTTTTGTCATGATAGTAATATTTAATTTTTATTTTTATTTAATTGTTCTCTTTTGTATACTGCAAATCTACAGCGGCGATGAAAGTTTCTTTGTAGTGGAAAACGGAAGTTCGTGTAGTAAAATCACTACACAGGTTATTCATATCAATAAAAAGCCCTCAATACTTTTGTAGTATTGAGGGCTTTTCTATTTTAAAATTGGTATTTACTTACAATGCAGTGGCAGTATAAGTTATTTTTTGTGTATAAGTTCCCTGTGGTTTACCTAAAAGTACCTTGGATGCATTTTCCGCCGAAATAGAATAAGCAATATTTAAAGACTGTTTGGTACCTAAACTCGCATTACTCACCAGCACCTGATCAGTTGTGGATAGAGTGACCTCATTCAGGGTTCCCACCAAACTTCCACCCGGTATTGCTTTTACCTGTAATATATCCACAGGAATTACGTTTGCGCCACTTACAAAGTGTGTACCTTCAGATTTTACTTTCACATCAAAATTTTTGGAGGAAATAATGACTAAACTATTGGGAACGGTCACATTTTTTGATGAATTATAGTCTTTTGTGCTCCCATAATTAAAATCTACAGTGCCTTCTGAAGCAAGAGAGCCAATGTCCATTGCAATAACATCTGATAAAATAATATTTACTGATGTACTCACCTGCTCTGAATTTTGTGCCATAACACGGTGGGTTCCTAAGGCGATTGCTCCCAGAGAAAGCGCAACGATAAAGATTTGCTTTTTCATGATTAATAAATTTAGTGAGGTGTAATAATATTGTCATTTAGAACTTATTATAAATCTAATAACATTATCTGACATTACCAAAGCCTTTTTCATCATTGATTATATATTGTCATCATAAAGTTTGCAGATATTCAATCTGATAGAGTTTTCTTATATGAAATTAAACCCGGAGAGTATAGTTTTGCCGTCGAAATCATATACTTTACTTTCAACCTCAGTAACTCAATTATTATTTCCCTATATTTATTGTTTTATTTCATTTTCAATCAAAATCAAATGAATTTAGACTTTGAAACCTTTGAAAAAGACGTCAATTGGTTTATCAGGCCAAACGATATTGTTACATTTACTGATAGAGAATCAATTCTGAACCTCTCCGAAAATTTTATATCAGCATTTCCTAAATTATCCCAACTTATTCAAAGGGCCAGAATGCTTGATTTTAGTGTAAATAATAATCCTTACCGTTTGTTATCATGGACCAATAAGTACAATAAAAGCTGTGGCTGGTTAACCAAAATTGAGCCAGAGAATACAGATAACTTTATATTAGCAAGAGAACATGAACTATTGCTGAATGAGATGGGCGGTATTGCAGAGTCTTATCATCAGCCGGAACCAGCCCTTACCAATAATCAGTACTATTTATTCTTAAAATCTGCCTGCATAACGGGAATCGGTGAATGGGAAGAATATTATGAAAATCTTTGTGAGGAAGAAGATAAACAACCAATACATTATAATGACTTCATTTGCTTTGCCCTGGAAGCCAATGGCAATATGACAATGTATGAAAAGGTTTCAGGGAAGGTACTTTTATTTGCACATGATCATTGGTTTGAGAATGTTGATCCTCTTGAAGATCAGCCTGACTATACCTTTTACACAATACAAGATGTTGACAATTTTGTAGATTATGTTGAAAAGATGGCTGAGGAATGGTCAGAGGATGTACTATAATATAATTGGAGACTGCTTTGCATTTTAAAACTCAAACAGGAAATGATTAGAACCACAACAGCAGCGTTGATACAATATCAAAATTGTAAACAAAAAAAATCCCGGATAAACCGGGATTTTTTGTTTAAAGATTCAAATCTATTTTATTTCTACAGGAACTGAGATTTTATCCCAATCCATGGTGAATCCATTATTGTTTATTTTATACACTAAAGTTTCCTGTGTTGCTGGTAAAGCTTTTGTTTTTACATCAACACGTAAAGCATCTTTTGATTCTTCGTATTTATAGGCACCCCATTGCTTTGGCTCCTTGTTAAAGATTGCAGTCCAGGTTCCGCTTTCTTTAGGAATTAAGAAAAAGCTGTATTTACCTGCAGCCAGTTTTTTACCCTGAACAGTAATATCTTTATCCGTTTCAAAAGTAGTTGCTTCATTGGCACCTGCACGCCAAACTTTATTATAAGCTTCTAAACCACCCCAGATTGTACGCCCTTTTACAGAAGGACTGCTATAAGCTATGGTAATGTTTGCATCTTTGATTTTTCCCGTAGCCGTAGCCGGAGGGCTGGCTGGTTTTTTAGTATCCTGCGCAAAGGCATTCACTGAAAGCGTCATTGCAGCAAAAATCATGGTAGCAGATTTAATCATTGTATTCATAATATTTTGTTATTTGATTATTTTAATTTATCCGTTTACGAATTTACTGCTTTTGGCTTATAAAACAACAACCCGATTGCAGAAAAAATAATGACCGCTGCAGCCCCGATTACATTAAGCCAAAGGAAAGAAACGATATCGAACTGATACACGGCAACAACTGCAATTTCTGATAAAATTGCAGAGATAAATACATTCGCCCCGTTAACCTTTTTGTAATAAAATGCGACAAGAAAAATCCCCAATATCGGGCCATAGAAAAGAGAACCCAGTACATTAACCGCTTCAATAAGGGAGCCCATTTGAGTAGCAAACATGGCTACACCGATTGAGAAAATACCCCAGGCTAACGTATGCAGACGGCTATATTTCAATTCGGTTTTTTCATCAGGAATTTCTTTGCTGAATATTAAATGAACATCTTTTAATGAGCAGGCGGCGAGGGAATTCAGCGCTGCCGAAATAGAACCCCAACTGGCCAGAAAAATGACAGCAAACAGTAAACCGATCATTCCTACAGGCAAGGTATTTTTTACGAAATACAGGAAGATATAATTTGTATCCGTTTTTTCCGCATTATAGTTTGATTTATTGATCGCTTCCTCTACCCTTCCATGAAGTGTTTTGACCTGAGTTTGTGTATTTTTAAAATCCTGAATTGTTTTTTCAAGTTGGGGAGAATGAGTTTCTTTCAGCTTTAGAATTTCTTTCGATTCTGCATTAAATTTTAGTTGTAAGTCCTGATGTTCTTTTTCAAAAACCGCAGCCTGTTCAGGTTGTGTATCCTTTAAATATTGATAAGAGCGTTCGTTAAAATAAATCGGAGCCGGTTTCAGAGAGAAGAATGCGAAGAGCAATGCACCGATCAGGAGAATAGAAAACTGCATTGGGATTTTAACCAATCCGTTCAGCAACAAGCCCATTTTGGCATTGGTATTGTCTTTTGCAGTAATATACCTTCCGACCTGGCTCTGATCTGTCCCGAAGTAAGAAAGTGCCAGAAAAAAACCGCCAATTATTCCGCTCCAAATATTGTACTTGTCTTTCCAATCAAATTCTGTAGTGATTACATTGAGCTTTCCGGATTTCCCCGCCAGATATAATGCATCCTTAAAACCAATTCCATTCGGCATATTCTGAATGAGCAGAAAACCTGCAAAAGCCATTGTTCCCAGAATAATAAGAAACTGTAACTTTTGGGTGTGAGCAATCGCTTTTGCCCCGCCAACATAGGTATAAATCAACAGAATACCACCTGTTAAAACATTGGTTAAGTAAATATTCCAGTTTAAAACGCTTGATAAGATGATACTCGGAGCGTAAATACTGATTCCGGTTGATAAACCTCTTGAAAAAAGAAAAAGCAGTGAAGTGAGTACCCTTGTTTTTTTATCAAAACGATTTTCTAAATATTCATAAGCCGTATAAACATTTAAGCGCTGAAAAATCGGGATGAAAGTAATACAGATCACAATCATCGCCAAAGGCAGACCAAAGTAATACTGCACGAAACGCATACCGTCTGTATAAGCCTGTCCTGGTGCTGAAAGAAAGGTTATAGCACTTGCCTGCGTCGCCATAATACCGATAAGCACAATGTACCAGGGCATTTTATTATCAGCCTTCAGGTAGGATTCGTTGCTTTTTTGGCCACGACCGATAAATACGCCGTAAACAACCACTACAACAAGTGTAAAAATGAGAACTGTCCAATCTATATTACTCATGCCCAGAATTTAGTAAACCAATAATAAAATACGATCTGCAATACTAATGCAACGGCTAATAGTATATACCAGATATTCCAATTTTTAAGTTGTTTGTTCATCAGTTTTTCTGTGCAGATAAAAAGTTAAAAAATAAACGTGCCGCACCAACATTTCCTGCAGGCAGCTGTCTGAAAAATGCCAACGGCGTATAAATAAAATTACCTTTTCCGTATTTAGCATATAAAGTTGATCCCTGAAGAGGTTCTTCATCTGTGTCATGCATTTCAAAAAGCGGCTCATACGCTGCATCCCATTGAGCAGGGAAATAGGCCCCACGTTCCTGTACCCAGCCTTTAAAATCATCAGCAGTAATTTTGTTCGGGAAGTTCAGTAATTTATGATTGGGTTTTAAAAACTTAACCTCAGCATTTTCTTCGGTAACACGCTTATTGGCAATATTGAAATTGTATATTCCCAATTTATCAACGGTTGTATCCTGATTGGTGTTATACTGCATCACCAAATTACCTCCAGCTTTTGCATAAGACCATAAGAAAGGCATCCAGCGACCTAACTTTTTCTCTGTGTTATTGGCACGAACCCCAAGTATAATGGCATCATATTGCGATAGTTTGTTTTGACTCCCGTTTCCGCCGGACTCATCTGTGTTGCCATAAAAATCTCCGTCTTTCAGTACATCTACCTGAACACCTGCAATGCGTAGGAACTCAGGAATGAAATCGCCCGCACCTTCTATGTAACCCACTTTTTTTACCTTCGCCTGAATATCGCCTTTCATTACGATTGCAGCGGCGGGTGCAAAATATTGTAAGGAAGGTAAATGCGGGTACTGAATTAATACCTGTTTTTTATTGTAAGTGACTCCGTCTGCAAGAAAATTGGCATCCAATTGCAAACGGGAGGAGTTTATTGAGGCAAGCTTAGCTTTTGGAATAATATAATCGACGGTAAAGTCTTTTCCATTGAAAGAACTTACATCTGCGCCACCTAATCGTTCTCCGTTATACATCAGGTTTAGGATACCTTTATTGAACTGTTTATTAGAATTAACCTTAACATTTAAACTCAAATGTAAATCTTCATTTTCTTTGACCAGATAAAGTGGCTGTGTGAATTTCAGTTCCAATGCAGGAACAATACGCAAAGCTTCAACTACATCACCACGCACCGGATCTAATTTCTTGAAAGATAAAGGAAGTTTAACCTGAAATTTTTCTGAACCGATTTTTAAACCGAGCAAAACATTCAATGGTGATTCTGCCTCAGGCAAACCGACTAAAGTATCATTCGGTACTGAAAAAGTGGCTGCATCCTTGGCTGGTTTTGCCAACCAGTAAGGTTCTGTGAGTGCTGCATCTGCAGGAATCTGAATGTCATGCTGAATGGTGATTAAAGAATCTCTTGATAATTCTCTGTTGAAGCTTTCTGACTGACTTAACCATTTTACATTTTCTAAAATGACAGGATTTACAGCTCTTGAGATCAAATTCAGCCTGAAACTGTGTTTATCTCCAGCAACTGCTTCAGCCTGATTGGTCACTACCTCGCCCATAAACCCGGCACAGCTTAAAATAATATTGTCAAGTGCTTTAATTTTATCCTTTTTCAGGTCTGAATCATTGAGTGCCATGACCTTTTTTCGCAAAGCAAGCAAAGCAGGCAAGCTCTGTTCCGGATTATTGAAATTGAAATCGGAAATAATTTTATCTAGTGATTGGTCAATATCAGCATTTCCCTGTGAAGTCCAGGATTTAGCGACTCCGTCAAAAAGTGTTGTTTTTGCAGGATCGCCGATAACGTGTGAAAAATATTCAGTTCTGATCCCGGCTACAGACTGTGTTCCTGCACCCTGGCTTTTATGTAAACTTCTGCTTAATCCCGCCAATTCACCATAGCCCATTCCCAATTGTGCATCATATTGCCCAACGGTGACTTTCAGTTGATTTTCAGCTGTGGTATTGACTGCGCCGAATCGGAAAGTATTCCACAATACACGTTTTGGCTGCCATACATTGACATATTTTAATTGATCCGGGAAAGCATTTTTATCGCCTGCCAGCTTAAAAGCTTTTTCTGCAACCACAGCCGAAGCCGCATGTTGTCCGTGGCCTGCCGCTGCAGTAGGAGGAAAACGACAAATGATAATATCGGGACGGAACTGGCGGATTACCCAAACTACATCCCCTGTAATGCTGTCAGCATCCCATTGTTTAAAAGTATCAGTAGTATTTTTAGAGAATCCGAAATCAATCGCACGGGTAAAAAACTGTTGAGCACCGTCTAACTTTCTGGCCTCTAAAAGCTCATGTGTTCTGATTAAACCCAGTGCAGCACCTTGCTCTGTACCTAATAAATTCTGCCCGCCATCACCTCTGGTTAAAGACAGATAGCCCGTTTCTACATTCTGGTCGTTGATTAACCACGAAAGTAATCCTGTGTTCTCATCATCAGGATGAGCCGCAAGGTATAAAACTTTAGGCAGATGTTTAAGGGTTTTGAGCTCGCGGTAAACTTCGGATGATTTTGAAGGCCGAACCTGTTGGGCCGAACAAAAAACCGAATAAAAGCTAAGGACACATACAGTAATTACTCTTTTGAACATATGAATTTGCTTTGCGGGGTAAATATAAGTAAATCGTTTTTCTTTCAGCTTTTAAAAGAAAAAACAACACTTTTTGCTATGTCAACTTCGATTGTTTTTAATGCTTAAAGTTAAATGACAAGAAGTCTTACCAGCAAGAAAATTTTTAATTGATTAGTTTTTAATTCAATTTACTTGTTAATTGCGACTTTGTCTCTGATGAAGTAGTGTGCTTATCCATATGCTTCGAGGAATCAACTTTGCTGATTCTATCCTTTACTCTCTTACAATCAACAGTTTCAAAAATGATTGAATATATTTGAACCATTAAGATTTTTTAAGCCGTTAAGAAAAGTTAAGAATATAGCTAAAGCTATTGATAAAGCAGCCCTCTTCATTCATCAAAGATGAATCTTAACTTATCTTATCCTCTTCATTTTTCTTAATGGTTTAAATGCTACAAGTAATATGTTATTTCCTCTGTTTTACACTTGCCCCCCTATTCTAAAGTAGTGTCAGCCAACTTCTTTTCTCTTCTTCTTTGAATAATAAGGTGTGAGGCATCCAGCATTTTAACCGTATGAATGTAGGGCATAACGATATTCCTTTCCGGCAGATTTTCATAGACACCCATTGAGAAATAGACAATTCCGGACATAAAATAATCAAATTCTTTGATCGTGTATTCCCTGAATGCTGTTTTGAAAACCAGCAGAGGATTCCGGTATTCCTTCTCCGAAAGCAAGCCAAGAACCAATGGGGAAATCTTCTCCGGCTGAGTATCAACCGTCCATTTTTTGTCCTTCAGCATCATGAGATATCCTGCCCGGATCAATGACCTCATCGACTGGTAAAACTCAAAGATCACTGCCGGATCTTCATTGATCCAGCTATTTCTTTTTACCGCATAATTCATAATGTTGCTGAGTCTTTCTTTGGAAACATCCAGCTCATTGAACTGAAAGAAAGTTTCCATCAGCTGCAACCCGGAGTTCTTCTTTTCTGCCCGAAATTGAGGATCAAAATTTGTTCTGCTTTTTTTCATGTGTTGTATTTTTTATTGTTGAAATTTTTCTTAACCATTAAGATTTTTAAGCGATTAAGACACATTAAGATCATAGCTGAAGCTATTTTATTCAGCGAACTGCTTTATCCATCTTTGATGGAGCTTAACTTTTCTTACAATCTTCATTTTTCTTAATGGTTTATATTTTTAATATGTGCAAAAACTAATTATTGATTGATATTTTTTCTTAACCATTAAGATTTTTTAAGCGATTAAGACATGTTAAGATTATAGCTGAAGCTATTTTTAAGCGAAGTGCTTTATCTTTCTTCAATTTCCTTAATGGTTATTTTTTTATAAATGTAAGAAAAGAAATTTAATTACGGTCGATCGACCGTAATTTTTTATTATTTAATTATTTCATTTGTTCTATGACAGATATAAACGAAAAAATTTGTTCATACATTACAAAAAAATGGTTAATACCTTGGCTTCAAGAAGGCAAGTCACAAAATTCCTTTGCCAAAAATCATGGTGTAGAAGAAAGCACTATTAGAAAAATTAAAAGTGAAGAAACTTACAGAATACCTGTTGAAACACTTTTTAAAATATGTGAAGCAAGAAAAATTAGTTTATCTGATTTCTTTAAACTTATAAATGAATAAATCCTGACGAAAGTTGGGATTTTTTATTTTGTAAAGACTGTAAATTAGTTTTGTATTCTTTATTTATTAACGCTAGGACGTATTATAATCTTTTTTAGATAAATTTGAAAAGCAAAAAAGAATTTGATAATCCAAAAGTTTTATTTTATCAAAAGAGTAACCAGCATTTATATTTTGAAAATCAATTGAAAATAATATTTCAATATTTACAAAACAATATTGCAACAGCTTCAATGATAGCTAGGGAAACAGGTATTCCTCAAAAAAATATTTGTAGATACAAAAGATATCTAGAAAAAGCAGGAAAGATTTGGGAAGTGGAGAAAAAGAAATGTAAAGAAACAGGTGTCAAAGCATGGTACCTCACAACAAATTCTAAATACTTACCAAAATTTGAACAATTAAGCTTATTTTAAAAACAACCAATGTTATATTTTTCTAATTGTATTCTTCGTAAGATAGATATAATTAAACATACAAAACGTCGCTATCGCTCCGAAAGTATGCCATAAAAAGTGGGTTCCAAAACTGAACCATTCCCATTTATCAGCGATACGGAAGGTTAATGCAAAAACAAAGGACAATACAGCAAAACCTACCCATTGGCCAGCTTTCCATTGGGTATAGATCAAATATCGTAGTACTGAGAAAACTACAAATGAGGCCATAATTGCATAATTGACGTTGATAAAAAGAGAAGGATTACCTGCCAAAATCCAGTTTCTCAAAGCGAACATAAGTACTGCATATCCCAGAACCATTACAGCAGCATAATACCATCTGGTACTCTGAGCTATAAAATAAAATCCGGCAGAGAGGCATAATAGCATAATAGGCAGCCAATCCATCATAATAAATACCGGCCATTGTCTGAAAGAATGGTAAACCGTTCCTCCTATGGCACCAATATATAATAACACCAGACAGTAAGTTAAAAAAGGATATTTTTTGAAATTACCCTTCATTTTAAGGGTCCAGAAAATGGCTATGGCTAAAAATAATATGGCAGTGATTGCATTTAAGGGCTCAGGGAAAAAGTGAGCCATGTCTGTTTCTTTATATAACAGGCCTCCGTCCGGAGGTATTGGGTTTATCGGCATTGCTTTCTTTTAAATTATATTTATAGGCATGCTTTAGAATGCAGAATACAAACACAAGCCATTTTTCTAAAGATTAATAGACTAATATATTTGTTCTAAATATAAAAAAATTATGGCATTATATATTTGATTGTCCCCGATTATGTTTTATAAGAATATTAAATATAATTCATATAGAAATAAAATTAGATTGATTTATTTCAACATAAATGATCAGATGATGAAATTGTTTAAAATACCCTTACAATAGATCACCTGTATTGTTACTAACCTGATAATGTAATGTTTTATAATATCGATATAAATAATCATATATCACCATCTCAAATAACCTTTGATTGGAGACAAATAATCTATTAATATTCATATGAAAAAAACTCCTAAAGAAACCCTGGAAAGTAACCTCTAAAGTTTGATTTTTATTATGATAGATAATATTTTGCAATGCTAAGTCCATTTCGTCAATATTGGAAATAACCACATCTCTTTCTTCTGCAAACTCTTCAGAATGTATAAAATCTATAAATTTAGGTTTAAACATTCTATATTTTTTGTCCAATTGACTGTTTAGTTTTTTATCTACATTAAATTCTTTTTTAAAAACCATATTATAATCTTTTATCCATCCCATCTTTTCAGATACGGAAAGATTCAGTTTATTTAATAGCTTATCAATATAGAACAGAGAAACAGTGATTTTTTCTTCATCATCATAATGCAAACATTGCATAGAAAATTCACTATTTCTGTAAAACAATATTTCTGCATCTTCAATGGTAGATTCACCATACCTTTCGATCTCTCTGTTGTAGATATCTGTCCGGATAGATGAAATTTCACCACTGGTTACATATTCCTGCAGAGCACTATTTATTCTTTCAAGTACACTGCTATATTTTTCAGTATTTATATGAAATCTTATCCGCAAATGTGGTTTAGGATCATTATACCGAATAAAAAACCATTTTGAAATATATTTTTTCTCCTGAAGATCAATAACTAAAGGTATAATTGCCTCATCCAAAATAAGATCCGAAGTTTTTACGCCTACATAAATTTTCAGATAAAGCCATTCACTGCCAATGATAAATTTTCTCATTTCCATCATTAATTATTTTCACTTTTCATCTTTATACATTGGAAAAATAAATTCGCGCTTAAAATGATCTTGAGTACTATATAAAAATTCTTCAATAATACTATATTTTTCATTTTTTATAGTATCAATAAAAACTTTCAACAAATCATAATTTCCCAAATTAAGAGTCAATTTATGATCTGATTTTACCAATTGCACCCATTGTGGGATTTGTCTTATTTTTCTCCACTCTTCAATTTTGGAAAACAGTACTTCTTTCTGATTTACAGATGAATAAAATTGCTTAATTTCTTTTTCTGTGATTTTCCACGAAGCCTTCGACAGAATAATATTGTTGTATTCTACTCTAGGAAAAAAATGATAAACGTTTTTCAAATCTCCCCAACTAAAATATAATCCAGATCTAAGATTCTGAGATTTCAGATCGCATAAAAAATGATAAATCGGTAAAGTATTTATTGAATAATTATGTGCGTTTGTCAAATAGGGTTTAATCTCTTTATTAAGCTTCTTTGACCGTAAGATGATTCTATCGTTCTTTAAGGAAATATATAAATCATCTACTGATATTTGATTTTTCTTGGGTAAAACAGATTTTGCCAGGTACACAATCTCATGCTTCCGTAATGTAGGCCGCCTTATCACATTCCCAATTCTTGCTTCCGGAAGATGTATAATTTCTGCTGTAATATAATCGGAATTTAGATATTCTTCTTTTTTTGCAATCGCCCCCGTTAGATTTTTCACTTCTGATTTCTCTGAACAAAATCTCCCTAAAAGATTAGCAGCACTACTTCCTCCACTCCTGTTTATGTACAGTTTCTCTACATTATTTTCAGTGCTTGTTTCCACTAAAAATGATAAGGTGTCCGGTAAATTATCCCAATTTTCTACAAAATCTTTAAAATCATCATCTGCAAGCTGAATAACATGTTTGTTTTCTATTAAAGCTTCCTGTAATTTTTCATTTAAAATTTGTTGAATCGGGTTAAGCTCAATTTTTATATTTTGCTTTTTTTGTGGTGGTGATAGTTCTAAATCATCAAGATAAGTATGCAATCCTTTGGCAGCAGCATCTTGTCTATAGCCAATTCCAATCTCTGTATCCAAAGCAAAAGCTAAAGGGACTTCCTGTGTTTCAAATCGTTCATAAAAGGCATTTTTAAACTTCTCAAAATGGCTATCCTTATTCTGCAACGTAATTTTATTTAAAAAACTTATGGCTTTTTTTAGTTCTTTTTTTAATTGAGGATCAACAGTAAATTCTCCGTCAAAATAAAGATCAGTTTGGAAAAGATATTTTTTTTCGTATTCTGTTGTAAATACTTTTATTAAATTTTCAATTTCAGAATAGAGAGTAATTGGATTCCCGGTGTTTAGATCTAACTCATTCAATTGTTTTTTTATCAAATGTAAAATTTCAACCTCTTTTACTGCTCCTATTTTATTCAATGAAAAAATTAATTTATCTAAAAAATCTTCTCCCGAAACGTTTGCCTCAATCTCACTTACTAAAATTTGATTATCTACCAGTTCTGTTACAAATTCCTGAGCTTCAGATTGAGATATTTCTTCGTTAGTAATGATCTCAGCAATCTGATCTATAGTTTTACCCTGCTGCGAAAAAGTTAATATCTGTTGTAATTCATTTGACTGAGCTACCGATGAAATTATATATTCTCTTTTACCTCCAACATTTGTATATTCTACATATCGGATTTTATTCCCTACTTTATAAATACTGTTATTGGGAAAAAATAATAATTGTTTTCTAATTTCGGTAATTGTCAAAAAATGATGGGTCAAATTGAGTAAGAAACACATATCCAGTTTTGTATCTCTTATAAGACCAACAGGTGTTTCTTTGTTTATTTCACTATTGAAAGTACCCATTCCGACACCGGAAAATAAGCCAAAAGGAGTACAGCGAGTACTCATCCGGCTATAATATTTCAATATGGTATTTCTTAATTTCTGATCTTGTTTTAAAGGCAGCTTTTTATTTGAAAGCCACTGAATCACTTCTTCATGTAAATAAGGGGATGCAAGGTAAATAGCTTCCTGAAAAATTTTGTTATTAGCTATTTTTTTTAATTCTTCATTCGAAATCTCTTCTTTACCAAACGTTTCAATGAAGTCTTCACGGGTAAATAAAGGGGAACGGAAAATGAATTTTTCAAAAAACTGATAGGGAAACCTTGACATTTTTATTTTTTAATTTCCTTAAACTGATAATCAGGATGTCCTAACTGCCAAAATGCAAATGCAAAAGTATCTGCAATATTATCATATTTCTGGGCAACCGGGATATCACTTCCGTGACCTCCTTCATAATCAATTTTTAAGAATAACGGATTTTCGGATTTATCTGCTGCTAAAAGCTTTGCAGCAAATTTTGCAGGCATCCAGGGAGAAACTCTCGGATCATTAATTCCAGAGGTAATTAATGTGGCAGGATATTTTTCACCCTTTCTAATCTGCTGATAAGCATCCATTTCTAAAAGTGCTCTGAATTCAGTTTCATTCTGCAGCGAGCCAAACTCTTTTGCGCTGTTCAATCCATTAGGTGTAAATTCCATTCTTGTTGCATTTACTACCCCTGCATCAATAATAGCGACTTTAAACAAATCCGGTCTTGCTGTTATCGCTCTACCAATAGTTATTCCCCCTGCACTTGCTCCCCAGATCGCTATTTTATTTTTTGAAGTGTATTTCTCGCTGACCATATATTCGGCACATGAAATGAGATCTTTCCAGGAATTCGATTTTGTTATTTTATAGCCTCCTTCATGCCAGGGTTCTCCTTTTTCGCCTCCTCCTCTTACATGGGCAATGGCAACTATTCCTCCTTTTTGAACCCACAGCATATAAGTCTTGGATAAATTGGGGCTGATATTAGTTCCATAAGCTCCATAAGCATAGATTAAAACCGGATTATCAGAGTTTTTCTTAATGTTCTTATTGTACATTAAAGAAACCGGAATGTCCAGTCCGTCATGAGATTTTATGGTAATCTCTTCGGCAATAATATCTTTGAATTCGGGATATTCAATTATGGGAGCTATATTTTCAGGAATAAATTTATTTTGCAGCGAGTTATATTTAAATCTTTCAGAATCGTTTTTCCAGCCACTACAAACCACCCAAAAATCATTGGAAGTATTTCCTTTAGCGGTAATTGAGACATTTCCAGCAAGGAATGGTAATGTCAATAAATTTTTCTTATTTTCTTTATATAAATATGCTTTAGCTTCAACTCCATTCTTAGATGTACTGAAAACAAATCCGTCTTTTAAATTGTTTAAGCTTGTGATTATCTCATCAGTTATATTGGGAACTAATATTTTTGCATTTTGAAAATCAGGATTTCGTAATGATGTACTGTAAATTGCATTTGTTCCATTTCTTTCCGAAATGTAAATAAGATTACCATCCTTTTCTATAAAGTCAGTGATTTTATCTTCCTTACTAAATAAAAATTTCCATTTTTTTTGAGAAAAAACGTTATCTGATGGCATATAATAAGTATCCTTAAATGTTGCTGCACCGGATATTTGTCCAAAAATATATTTAGAATTTTTTGAAGACATCCCAATACGAGGAAAATCCTCAGGGTTTATTTTAACCTCGGGATTATTTTGTCTTGAGAGTATTGTTGTACGTACCTGAGAGCTTTGTCCTATTGTATATAATACAGATTCCGTATCTTTTAAGAATAATGGTGATGCAGGATCAATAACGGGATAATATCTGTAAATAAAGCTTTTATTATTTGAAAGCCATGTGATACCTCCACTGTCAGAAGGCCAGCTATTGGTAAGAATGTCTGGTAATAACTTACCTTGCGATATATCATAAATTACCATTTCTGAAATTTCTTTCCCACTTTCCGTCAAAGCAATAATAACCTTTGAACCATCGTAGTTTGGCTTGATATAATTTATCTGATATTTTTTCTTGTTTTCCGGTTTAAAGTTTTCCGGATTGAAAATTTCTTTTTCTATACCATTAAAGCTTGTCCTATAAAAAAGCTTTGCTGTTTTTTCTTGCGGTAATCTTTTTAAATAAAAATAAATATCGTTATCTGTAATATTTAACTGATTGACAGAAACCGCCTGTTTTTTATCAAATTCCAGCCTTTTGTCAATATAAAACTGTCTGTTTGGTATATTCCTTAAAACTGATAATGAATATTTTGTCTGATCTTCCATCCATTTTGATGTTGAACGATCATTCAGGTTTTCCAGATTTCTGTATTCATCAACTATTTTTGATCCAAAATATTCATCAGTTACAGGCTTGGAAATAGCTGGATTTGTTTTCTGAGCCTTCACTATCGCACATGAAAATATCAATAAGAAATATGATTTATATATATTCATTTTTTAAAATATAAAAACAATTAATAAGATGTTAAACCAACACATTATTAATTGTTATACCATTAATACTAAAATCAATTAGTCTGGGCTAGTAGGATCTGTTCTTGTATCGTCTCCATTTCCTAAACCTAAACCTGGGGTTCCTACACCTCCTCCACCTTTAATTGAGCGGGGATTTATAACCTTAGTAATTTGTAATTTTTCTAAAGACAGTTTTTTTTGACCTTCTTTTTTCTTCTTCATTTTTTTAAGTAGTATTTAAAATTTATAAAGCTACAAAGTAAATTATAAATCCTTTCTGAAACAAAAACATTTACTCTATATTTATAAATTCCGAGTACAAAATTCACATAATCCTTTAATAAACAATTAATTATTTACATCTTTTTTGTCCAGTGCTTTTATGAAATAGGAGGGTAATGTTCCTGTTATTTTGCGGAATGCATTGGTAAATGATTCAGAATTATTATATCCTGCCTGATCAGCAATGCTTGCAATTGTATATTTTTGAAGTTGGGTATTTGTTTTAAGTTCTTCAATAATATAGTTTATTCTGAGTTCGTTTAAGTATTGCGAAAAGTTCTTCCCTTTTAATTCATTTACAGATCTGGACAAATATGCTCTGTTTGTATTAAGTTCTTTCGACAATATATCTAAGCTCATATTTTTATTTAAAAAACTGTTTCCATTTTCAAATTCCTGTAATTTTAAGCTTAATTGTTTAAGTTTTTCATCTGATAATTTCAGCTTTGTTTTTTCTTTTTCAGTATCAATAATTTCAGGAATATCCAGATCTGCTTTTTCAATTGAAATAACCTGGGATTCTGATTCTGTTAATAGCAGATCTGCTTTTTTCTTATATAATTTTGCTTTATTTCTGTTTTGGGTATATAAAAATAACAGGACTATTACTAATATACTTCCTATTCCCAGTAACCAAAACAGCTTACTGTTTTTTGAACTTAAGTCTTCAATTAATCTCTCTTTTTCTTTTAATAAAAGTGGTGTATCATACTTTTTATTAATCGCATTAGAAAGTGAATTGTTTTTCTTATATAAAATAGAGTCTACAGCAAGCAATCGCTCTATATAAAATAATTGTTTATCCTTATTATGGAGGTTTTTATAATAATCTATTAAAATTGGATAAACGTCCCTTAATTCAGAAGTGGCATCTTTTGTTTTTATAATGATGGAATCCACTGTTTCAAATTTCTTTAGAAACCTGTCATTATTTAACTTCATGAGACATTTTCCTGAATAATATTCACTTAGTGCCAAATTTTGAGAGTCAAAAGAATTTTTATTTATTATTTCTGAAACTTCAGATAAGATACTTAAGGACTTGGGAAAATTCCCTGCAAAAAACTCATTAATACCAGAAATCAACAATAAATTTGAATACATTCTTTCATTTTTATTCTTTTCGTTTTTCTGAAATCCTAATTTCAAATATTGGTTAGAAGTTTCAATCTCCTTACGTTTGCTATAGGTATATGCCAGTGCATAAAGACATCTCACGTAATTTGAATGGTCTGATAAATTATTTTTTTCTAAAAAAACTTTATAATTTAAAAATAGATTCAGGGCTTCGTCGTAGTTTTCCAACTCCAATTTCAACAATCCGATATTAAAATTAATGAGATTGTAGTTTTTACTGTTCTTATCGCTTACTTTTCTTGCTTCCAGATAATTATCCAGCGACTTTGAATAGTCTCCATTTAAATAATAATAATTTCCTTTATAGGTATAGCTTTTAGATAAATATTGCAGATTATTGAGCTTTGCTGCAACCATAATTGTACTGTCTAAATATGGTACCACTTTATCATCATCAGAAAAACGGGACAGCAGCAAATATCCGTCGGCTAGTTTCGTATAATTGTTATCTTTTTTACCGTTAAAAATCAAATTATTTGCAAAAATTTTTGCTTGTATAGAATCTTTGGTGGAAAATTCTTTTATACTTTGTGATAAAAAAAAGTTTTGGCAGAAAAGAAAGAATAAAATAAAAGAAATCCTAAGCATATATTCATTTTCGGTAAGCAAAAATACGGCTTTTTGCATGCTCAAAGCAACAAAAAAAACATATTGAAGATCAGATATTTAGCAAACATTTTATAAATTCTAGAATTGGCAGAGAAAAATGGTGAATATTTTGGCCTTGTAAAAAATCAATTAGAGCTTGGTGGCTAAAAACAAATATTTCAGTGCCAAACAAATTCAATAAATTTAAGATCTTTAAAATATTTTATACCTGAAAATACTTTCACAAACAAGCAAATAGCACCACTTGAGTTAAGTGATGCTATTTTTTATATTAACATGCAGTCAGATTTTGTAGAATAGCAAGAATATTTTCAATTCTGATCTTCATAGAAATATTTCTTCTATTTTCTTACCAGATAAACTTACAGACCTGTTCTTGTTCTGCAATTATTCTTCGTGATTTGGTCACATATAATCTAAGGAAACAGCTCGGGCTGATATTATAGATTCTTTTGCCATATACATCAACTCCCATCGTACCTCCGCCATTGTCAAAGTTGTAAATAACGATCTGCTGTTTTGGATAGATTTCTTTGAAATTGACTACCATTTTAATCTGTTCTCCAATAACATGGATAAGCCTGTTTCTATCATCTATGCTAAGATTGCTGGAAGAGAACTCATATTCATGCGGATCTAATCTAACGGCATAATTCTTAGTATCAGATTGATCATTAACAATTTCATCTTTTAGAGTAGCTGTTCTGCCATCAGGAATAAACATTGTATTCGGATTTTCCCCTTCTGATTTAAAGTTTTCACTGGCTTTTACGGAGCCTTTTACAACTAACTTATCATTATCATTGGCTTCTATTCCCATTCCGAATCGACCGGATTCCATATGCATATTTAAACCTCCAACCCCATCATACTCAGAACCATAAGAATAATATTCTTTTCGTTTTGCTGCTAATAATCTTTTCTGATGGATATCTACCATACCTGATTCAGCACTATTCAGATGGTTATCTGAGATCACTAAACCTGATCCGGTATTTACTGTAAATTCCGAATTTAGCTGTAACCCGTACTGAGTCATATAATTCCATTGCTGAATATTGTTTTCATTAAAATCAGCTTCTGTCCAGAATTTATACCATGGCGTCGTCCAGCTTCCATCAATTCCTTTTCTTATTTTCAGCATCGGAACGCCGGAACCATTAATTCCATTCTGGTTGGCAAATGCTAACTGGTAGGAAGAATCTCCCGTAGAAGCAGTGGTACCATCCCAGGGAGCAAAAGTCATGATCCCTGCATAATTTCCAGACGCTCCAAGACCGGCACTGTTAGATTTAGCAAAATCAAATCTCACTCTTTTAGGCGTAGAATTAGGTGCAATATCATCTGCATTTCTTGATCCGTCTCTTGAGGTTACAAAGTAATTTGTAAGATTGACAGAATTGTTACCACTGATCGTTAATTGCTGCCCTCCTTCATTTTCAGGAGTAGCACTTAATGCAATTTGATTCCTGTTTACAGCGTGTGTTCCTAACGTTCCATTTGGAATAACAGGACTATGGGTAAATGTCTTGGTATCGCTTATTGTTTCAACTCCATTTTTTCCAACGAATGCATTTAAAGACTCATTTTTTGTGTAGTAATTAGATAATACAGCATTCGAAAGATATCCTGCACTGGCGTGATTTCCCCAGTTGAATGCGGTATTCCAATTGTTTATATTGGCTGCAGAAAAATCATTTGAATCCCAATCTTTTGTCCAGGGATACCAGGTTCCACTGAAGTAATACCTTCTGTACACATCATTGTTATTAGCATAAGTAGTATATTCCTGAACTATATGTGTTGAAGTATAGTAAACCCTTAGATGTCCTGCTAAGGCTACTGGGTAATTATTTGCAGAAGTGGCATTTGCATTTCCTGTCTGAACCCACCATCCTGTAGAAGTAATACTATTTAAATCTACTGTAGGACCTAAAACACCTCTATAAAGAAACCCTGTATTGTATGCTGATATCCAATCAGTAGAAGTTCCATCATTTAGCGTTGTAATTTTACCGGTATTACTAATTTTCACGACTTCTGTTAATGTCGGAACACTACCATTTGTACCAGTGGCACTTCCATAATTAAATGAAAAAGTTTTATGATTATTCACTGTAAGTCCCAATGAATTTAATGATCCTCTGGGCTGAATAAAATCAGTACCATTAAATTGTAAATTGTGGGACAACCACATACCATAGCCATGTGTGGAGTTAGCCAGATTAGTATGGAAAATAGTTGATCCTGTCGATAGTTGATTGCCAAATAACAAATTATAGCCATCCGTAAACTGAGTATTATTAGCATTGATAACTACCTGCCCTGTACTTGCTAAGTCTCCCTGAGGTCTCAAATAAATGATTCCCGAAGCTCCATCTCCTGAAATTAATGTATGTGTAGAACCTGTTCTAATTCTGTTTACTCCTTGTCTTTGAATTTGAAGTTCACCCGCAGTACTGTTAATTGCTCCTGCAACTCCTATATTACCGGATGTATAGCTATTGCCGGAAACATGAAGCCTATATCCATCCAACGGTAATGATGATCCACTTAATCCAATTCCTACTCTCTGATCAGATGTCCAGAGGAGTGCCTTAGTAGCATTATAAGTTGTTGCACCGAAATAACCATACGACATCTTTACAGTCCCATCTGCTTCTACTGCGCCAAACCACGCAACAGTATCCACTACGCCATTAGAACCTGCTAATTGTAAAATATCTCTGGTAAACCCTGATGCTGTCGTTATCGAAGATAAATCTTTCTTTATTGTACTACTTACGGCCTGATTTAATATGAGGGTACCACTGATTGTGTCTCCTGATTTATTAACATAAGAATTGCTATCCAGAGAACCATCTGCCTTTAAAAACTGGGCAGCTGTGCCGCCCGTTACTTTATAGCCTTTAGAAGTGTTATAATATGCGTATTTTACATCCATGTTAAATATCTTTACGCGTTACTGTTATGGATACAGCATTAGGCAAAGCAGAATCAAATTCAACATCTATTTTATTTGGATCGGTTAATTTTATTCTGCCATCAATTTTGTAAAAGGTTACCGTATCATACATAGCAACATCTACATTTCTGGTCCCTAAATTGTGTACCACACCTGAAGATCCGGAAATAGAGGTAGTATATGATTTTACATTATTACTTCCGGCAATTACTCTACCTTTAGAGTCAACGGTCACCTCATCATAAGTCCCGGCTGTTACTCCTGTTGCAGCTAATGTCAACCCTGAGGTAACATTGGCAGAACCGTCAAAAGTTGCAGTCCATGTAGCATCACCTGAAGCAGAAATAGTTCTCGGTGTTGTCAATTTTGCAGCTGATCCGGTTGTATTGACTGCTGCAGTACCTGTTAATAGTGTTGCAGGAACAGCCGTAATAGGTACTGCTACGTTTCCGGAACCGTCAATATTTTGTGGCGTCGCGGTAACCCCTGAAAGCGTAATCGTTCGTACTGTAGTCCATTTTGTAGCAGAAAGAACGCTTTTTGCTGCATCAGCCGTGTTATCAGCATTCCCTAAACCTACATGAGATTTGTTTAAGACTACAACACCTGTTAATCCATTTACAGAATCTACAGCGCCTGAGGTGATATAAACGAACGTTGTTCCAGTCCATCGGTACGTTTTATTGGTATCAAGAGATACATAAATTTTACCTGTCTCACCAGTGATAAGAGTAGTATAACCAGCTTCTTTATAAAATTTCCCGTCAGCAGCTTTATAATATCCCTCCAAAACATCATCTACATAAGATGGTAATTGAGATGCAGGTACCAATCCTGAAGCATCCAATGCAGCAACTCCATTCGCGGCTCCTTTTTGTGATACCGGAATATAATTAGCCAAATCTGATGAAGTAGGCATAGAACCCAGATTTACCGTTAATCCATTGGTTGTCTGGGTAATTCCCGTAACCACATTTCCTGTCCCTGAAGTAGTAATCGGTAAGGAAAATGAAGTTCCTGACAATGTCAAACCATTACCTGCGGTGTAGGTAGTGTCTGTAGAGACTAATGTGATGGTATTTCCGGTCTGGTTAACGGCCATATTAGCACCTGCTGCAAGCGTAACATCTCCGGAAACCAATGTACCGGATGTACCGCCTTTCAGACGGGTAATGGTATCCGGCGTTGTAAATGATCTGTTTGCTGACAAATCATAGGCTGTACCGTTAATTGTTAAAGTTCTTGTTTTTGGTACATAATCTAACGGATTTAAGTTTCCATCATGCCAAAAAGAATTGATTCCTCTTGTTCCGCCGCCTGCGGTTAAAATATCATTGTCTGTTTTCCCTTCTATTTTGTATCCTACAGAGCTTCGATAATAAGCGTATTTAATGTCCATAATTATATTTTTTTAATTGTTAACTGAATTATATTGGGTGGTAATGAGTCAAATAGCACTTCTATAGTATTGGTGTCTATTCTTCTTACCTTAATGGGTATTGTAAACATGGTAACTGTGTCGTAAGCATCAATTACAAAACTTAAGGTATCAAGATCATGTTTTATCCTGGAGTCCCCTCTAACTCTCTCTTCATGTTTAATTTTTTCGGCGCTGGCTGCGTCTTCGATATTTTTAATTTTATTGTAGACTAAATCATTAAACTGATTTTGATAAGTAACAGTACCCCAGTTTGAATAAATCCCGATAAGGTTGATTTTATCATCTGAAATACTTCTGGCAACAGCCTCTTTAAGCATTTCTATCTCTTCCCTGTTGGCTTTGATATAGTCTACGATTTCCTGAAATTCATCAAGATTGGCGTCATCAGAGGCTAATATTTCATTAATTCTCCGAATATGTTCAAGCATTTCATCATCTTTTGCCTGAAATACATTGACAATCTCTCTGATCTGCTCTTTCGTAAAGACATTTCCAGTCTCTTCACTACCATCTATCGTAGCGGCTAATTTGATTTTTAATTTTTCTTTCCATTCCTCTACATTGATATCAGTAAGATTGGATGCATTACGTTTTGCCAGCACTGAAATATGTGCGTTTTCATCTTCCAGGTGATTGGTAAAAGTTGTGGTAGACAGTGTTTTTTGAAAAGCTTCATTTAAGCCTGCCACCTCATCCATATTGATTTTTTCATCTAAATGGCGGAATGAAGAAAAGGTCTGCTTAAACTGATATTCTGTAGGAATATCACCTTTTTCAAACCAGCTGAAAATTATATTTAATGGTGTACTCATTTTAATTATTGAAAATTAGTTTTGATAAAATTGACAGTTGCGAAACCTAAACTATTTTACAGGCTGATTGCCTTGAATGGAATTCTAATTTTTTTGAGTGATTTTTGATTCACCCTTATTTTATCACATTGTCAATTTGTGGATTACTTATATGTCGTCATCAAGAAAGCTATGCATTTGTCAATGTTTATCACTTTATTTGACATCTTTTTGGACTCAATGACTTTTCACATTCTTCAGAGTTCAAATTTCATTTTTCTTTCGTTCTTATAAAAGTTTTTTGGCCTTCCTATTCTGTAGTTGCAGTAAACTTTATTTTCTGAAACGGAATGATCCTGTTTGTAATTGCTGTGTTCAAAATTCTTGTTTTTAAAGCTCTTGTGAAAGTTTTTTGGCCTCTCTGTTCTGTAGCTGCAGTAAACTTACCGTTCAACAAGTTCAAAGGAACCTCATCATTTATCAGAGATAATTTTTATAAAAACAGGATCTTTTAAAAGAAAATGCTAAATATTCCGTTTAATTCTTAAATTTGGCTAATGCAAAAGTATCTTTATCTCATCATCATATCATTTTCTCTCACCAGCTGCTATACTTATCAGGTAAAAAAACAGCCGGATACAGCAACCGATAATAAACAAGGGCAGAAAAAGACACCCGACTTAGCGGATAATACCTCAACACAGCTACAAAATGCAGCGGTTCAACCAGTTGCACCTATTAATATTCAGGAGAAGCTTGCCCCTAACAAAAATGTTAAAATTGATGTTGATGGAAAGAGCTATAAAATAATAGTTGACCGATGGGAAAGTGACAGTCTGGTTGCCCATGCTGTTTATAATCCTAAAAAAGTTCTGAAATTTCATAAGAACCAGATCAACAGTGAAAAAATTGCAGAAAAACGCTTTTCACAACCTATTGCTGATATCATTACGGTTACTGTTTATGCCGGAATCGGTGTTTTAATATGGGCGCTTGTTCACTAATTTAGAGCCAATTTTATTTGATAAATAACGGTAATTGCCTTTTAATCTGATCCAAGCGAACTTTATATAAAAGTGTCTGAAAATAATCCCAGCCTGATTACTAATGGGCAAATAACGCCACTTTAAGAGAAGTGACGTCATTTAATATTAGTCATGATTTATCATTTTAATACATCTGATTTTCTGCATATTTATAAACCGTCTTTTCATCCCAGGCAAATAATTGGATAGAACTATATGGTGGTATTTTATAAAAAGAACCTGAGCTTTTTATTTCGAATCCCTGTCCATTGCTATCGCTTGCATTGATTACCAATATTCTCTGACCTTTAAAACATTTTCCTAACACAAAGTGTTCACCATATACGCATCTGATTACCAACATTCTATTATCAGAATCATAATATTGAACTCCCGGCTGCTGTTCAATCATACCATGAGCCAATCTCATTCTGGAATCTTCATTGATAATCTCATCATCAAGATAGGCTAAGCTTCCGTCCGGAATAAATAAAGTGTTAGGTTTTTCATCTTTTGATTTAAAGTTTTCAGTAGCTTTTACCGAACCTGAAACATTTAGTTTATCTGCATCATTAGCTTCTGTACCTATACCAATGTTTTTGTTTCCTCTATTGAAGTTAATACCTTCCCAGCCCTTAAAACTACTTGAATATTTATAATATTCATCTTCTAATACTGCTAGATAGAATTTATCTTTTTCATTATATATACCGGATTCTCCACCATTAAAATTATCAACAACCATTAATCCATTACCTGTCTGATTAGTAAATTGTTGGTTTACGATAACGCCATTGCTGGACATATAATTCCAGCTATTTATATTGCCTTGTGAGAAATTCAAATCACTCCAGACGGTTCTCCAAGGCTGCCAACCTATATCTCCAGAACCTGCATAACTTCCTCTGAATTTCATACCACCGCCTGCTCTGTCAATGGTCAGCTGTTGTCTGCCATCAGATGAATTCAGATTTAAAGTAGTAGTATAATTAAACCCGGAAGACGGAGCTTCTTGTCTGTAAATTCCAGATTCAGAAACTAAGTTTAAATCTGCAACATACTTTAAATCTCTAAACTTATCATTCCAGTTACTGATCATCGTAGTGGTAAGATTACCAGCATCCCAAATTGTATTTCCCTGAAATGTTGGTCTTGATCTTACGTGATTAACAGCACCATAACTATCAATAGTCATTGCAATCTGAGGTCCCGCAGCAAACGAATTTGTTGTTGCAAAAGCCATAGATGTACCGTTTCCGTCATTACTTCTTACATATATACCGGCCTGTGTTCCGCTATTAGAGGAGAATCCGATAGATGCAGTGTATTGATTATCAGGATTTGAACCACTTTCAGTTTCTACTAAAAAAGAATATTCGGCTGATGCGCTGGTGTTACCCCATTCCGTACCCGTATTTTTGGCTCTACCTTTAATAATCTTAAGTCCGGTAATATCCTGCTGGCCATCGACATTAACAAACTTGCTGTTAACCCAATTGTGTGTTGCTAAAAATACATAACCATCTGTTCTATGATATATGTAAGGTGCACCTGATGATAACCCATTTGAGAATCCTAATGTCTGAGCATTTTCTGCAGCATTAACTTTAGCATCAGGATTAAAATTATTATTAGTCCAAAGTGCTTCTCCATCTGACAGCAAAGGAATATTCCCTTTTTTTGTCATGGTTGTAGTATTAACAGCCTGCCAATACTCTAAGTGATTGTCGAATAAAGGAAAATCTATTCTATGATACCATGTATTACTTCCTGCAATATGTAAAGAGTTACCATAAGTAGAAGGGAATCCGGTACCTGAAGCCCAATCTGTAACGCTTAAAGGATAATCTGTTTTTACAGCAGCTGCATCCTGATGATTACCTCTTTTCGCTAAATAGTCTCCGGGATTAAAATTGTTAGTAGTCCAGGGAATGCCTCCTTGAATTTTAACCGCACCGTTATCCGAATTTAATAATAAATCACCATCATTTACCGCTCTAACTACAAAATTATCTCCTGTACCACCCCATGTGGCAGAACCTCCATCAGCTCCTATATAAGCTATATCTTTAGATCCATCATATTTTTGCCAGGTCAGATAATTCCCTGTTTGTGCTGTACTTTTCCACTTACCTAACGTAGCCGGAGCTTCTATATTAAAAGAACCTGTCATAGTACCGCCATCTTTTCTGAGATAGTTTCCTAAGTCTGAAGATGACACAAAATCTGCAGCTAATCTCTGGCCACCGCCAGCAGTTAAAAGGTAGTTATCATTATACCCGATTTTATTAAAACCTTTTGATAAAATCTGACCCGCATCAGTGAATTCTATACCATTATTTAAATCCCAGTCTTCTGCATTATTTGTAACAGAAGGAGCCAATATTAAGTTGTTATTGGTAGGTTTCTGAATTGACCAGGATTTATATGAACTATTTTTTAGTTTGAAAGGTATTCTGTTGTAATAGGATTTTGCTGCCGAAATAATTTCGTCCGTGTTTCTTGTCTGATAATCACTTGGTTTGAAGTTTACATTATCCCACGCTCTTCTCCATAGCGTCCAGTTTCCATTATGTCCACTTCTATAGACTAATTCTCCTGCGTCTGCATTACCATCATTATATTTTATCTGCAGCTGAGCGGTAGTATCCTGAGCACCCATGTGCAGCATAGGACTATATAAATGCTGAACTCCTCCTGAGTTATTGTTTGCTCTATAAACTCCGGAACTGGAATACCCTCCAAGGCCGTTGAAGTTATCATTAAACTGAACTGCTTTAGGGATATAACTGCTGTCTGCAAAATTAGTTAGCCAGCTTCTCGTAGCGACTACATCAGAAGGTAAAACAATGATATTGGCAGGATATAAGTCAAGGTTAGGTTCTATCGCATGAGACCATCCGATATTCCAATCCAGATTATAGTTTCCATATTTAACTTCTACTTTAGCTACTTCAAATGAAAAATACCCATTCCAGAATGTATCTGATTCTCCTAATAAAATACTTACGTATCCATCAGTTCCAATTCCGATCCTTGCGGTAGTGGTAGGAAAATTGTCTGTTACTTCCCAAATTGCTTTTGAGCCATTAGTAACCATAGTCCCTGATACATATTTATAGAAAGCTACATTCACTTTACCTAAGTACTGACTTTCATATCCATAAATATTAATATCAATACTAAACATAGCATGCTCTGATGAAGCTTGAGGCATTTTAATGGCTAAAATACCTGTATGTCCTCCATCACCGTAATCGCCCTGATAAACTTTATTAAATATTCTTACATAATTTTGATGCTTACTTATTGATCCTCCACCTTCAAATTCCAAATCCTTTGCCCCAAGATTCACATCCTGTACTGCGCCATTATAGGGAACATAATTATTTAAAGCTGATGGCTTAACAAAATTTGACGGATCTAGATTATGAGCATCCCAAACCACTCCATTTACTCCATTTTTATAGTGGATTATATCATTATTACCAGATTCTATAATGGTATTAATGGTAGGATTTCCTATATATAATGTAGATGGGCCGCTATAATTTAAAACCTGGTTATTTCCTGTAGTAAATGAGGTAGAATAAATACCTTGTTTAGAATAAATCTGACCAGACCGCCCGAGAAAATGGGTAGGGTTATTTGCATCTCCGAAATGAAAACCAATCCCTTCATTCAAACTATTGGCATTTCCCTGATAATAAGAAAGTCCATAAGTATCTGCATTAGCAAATGACCAGATTCTGTTTCTTTCATCTGCTTTGTAGAACCTGTTTTGAAATCCTTCATCAGTTTGAACAAAACCTCTTGAATGTATTCCATAAGGAGGAATAAACTGGGAATCAGTATAAGCAGAAGAAGCCAGTAAACCACCTGATAAAATAACCTGGGAACTATTACCGTTTAAACCCGCGATAGGTCTATCCGAATCTAATACCCAATAGCCACCTGTATTTTTCTTCTCCCAAAATGTACCATCAGAAGCTAATTCTTCTTTTGTAAGTAAATGTTTAAGTTTGATCTGAACTCTCTTTGTACCTCCCGGGTCCGGATGATCCGAAACTGAAGTAACCCGGTTTCTTCCCTGGTCTAAACCTCCATATCCAACAGTTACTTTTACATCAAATCCCTGCCAGTAAGACAATTGGGCAAACCAAAAACAAAGTTTACCGTTTAAATTCAAGGCTGTAATCCCATCCCAATAGTATAATGTAGAATAACCGCTATGAGAAATAATAGTACCGTTATAGATATAGCCCTGGATCTTACAATCTAAAGGCTGATCACTTCCGTACATATTCCCTTTAATTTCTAAAAGGAATTGATCTCCATAGTCTACAGAATAGTCTACATCCGTTTCAATGAATGTTCCCTGTGGGAAATTTCTTCCGGAATGATACCAGGAATCTTCTTTTCTTCGGGAATCGTAGTCATTTCCACCCCCTGTTAAAAAGTGGTTATCAGAGGAGCCATTTTTCCTATAACCGGCAGAATTTACGTAATCAAAATCATTACCATTGATGTTCATAAAGTGGTAACCGTTTGACCTATACTGCAATGTAGCGGCATAAAGGCCCGGTTGATGAAAAGAAATTGCAGGGTAAATTGTATCAGATATACCATTACCTCTTAATTCTAAAGCAGCTGAATTGTAAGCATTCCCGGTAGCTCCTGAGAATGTTTTTCTTGCCGATATTTCTTGCTCGGTATTAGTCGTTACTAAATTTAAATCAGAAACTATTTCCGCATGGGTTCTTGTGCTGATTTTTTTCGTTACAGAATTCCAAACCATTACAGAACCTGCATCGTTTGGAACACTTTTCACAATTATTTCGCCTTCTACAGCGATGTGATTGTTAAAATATTCAGGAGCAATCATTAGTCTAGTCTTGCAGTTAAAGTAATTCTATATTCATTCGGGGTAAGGGGAGCCAGCACATCTATTTGTACTTCATTTGGCGATGTCGTCACACAGCTTACATTTATTTTTCTATTATCGGTATTACGGTAACAGATATAATCAACATTCAGGGTATTCCAGCCATGAGTAATGGGAAAAGTAACGGAAGAGCCATCTCCTATTTGCCATGTTTTGGATTTAATTTTTGCATCCAGAACCGCTTTCGTAGATCTTGGAGTCATTGCTTTACCAGGATCAATTCCTGCAATAGCTTCAACATCTGTAGCAATCTGAATCAGCCCTTTCACCGCATCTGTAGCATCTACAATGTCAGGAATTCCTTTTTCTATGATCTGATAATTTTTAGGTGTATTGGAAGCATCATCAGTATTAGCAATAAGGTGGTCACCTACAGAAACAGGCTCATTACCCACCCAGCCATTTGCTGTAATCACCCATACCATCCCTGTTTTAATGGTAGCTGATGTAACGGGTGATGGAGTCGTCATTGAGCCTTCAGTAGTAGAAGGAATATAACCTCCAGGCTGATAAATCAACGCTCCTGTAAGACTTTGTCCTATTAAGTTTTCAATATAAGTTTTAATCTTATTGGATGACCATGTATAGGTACCTGACTGAGCAGCGTCATTCAGAAAAATAGAGACAATATCTGCATTGGTAAGATTTCTGCCTGCTACTTTAATAACATGTCCTGAGCTATTGGTCAGAATCTGACTTAGCAATAGAAGTCCGCTTGTCTGATCTGTCTGAAACGGATTATTGGTCAGCGGATAATCAGGATGTACATAATTTTGGGCCAGGTTAATCCATTCTGCTCCGTTCCATTGATGCAGCTGCCCCTTATAATCAATGATCCAACCAGCAGGAACTCCAGTTGTATCAGGAAATGAATTATGGTAATGAAATCTGGTACGTTGCAGCTCACCAAAAAAGTTATCCTGATGTGCGTTATTACTTATTACTGCGTTATTATTCATAGTTTTTTATTTTTTATGGTTTAACTTTTAAAATGAGAATATTAATGGGATTGGCGAGATCGCCTAACATCTTAACCTCAATGGTTTGATTGGTTGCGTAATCGTCAATATTTATTTTTTTACCCGTAACGCTGTCCCGGGCCTGAATGATCACATTTTCCGTTTCAAGGGTATTCGTAAATACTGCACTTCCGGTAACCTGCACTACTGCACTTGTAGGGGTCTGTGAGATCAGCAAAACCTTATCATAGATCTTCTTATTAAATTCCTGTTGATTTTTCGGGCTGCCTACCTCATTGTAATCAAATAACAGCTTTACTTTATCTTCACTTGCCTGCCCTGCAACAGCTTTTAAAGCGTCAATATCGTCACGACTTTTTTTAATGAAATCGATTATTTCCTGAAGTTCATCCAAAGAAAGGTCATTAGACAACAATATCTTTTTAATCTTTTCTATATTGGATGCCAAGTCTTTATCTGCATCTTTCAATTCATCAACAAAACTGTCTATCTGTATTTTAGTGTATGCATTACCTAACTGCTCAGAACTGTCAACTGTAGCAACATTTTTAATTCCAAGTTTATTTTTCCAGCTGTCAACATGAGCTGGGGTTAAATTACCGGCATCCAGTAAAGCCAGATATTCCGAATGAGCCGCTGGATCTGCTAAGTGTTTTCGAAAATCTTCCGCACTGGCAAATAATTGAAAAATTTCTTCAAACCCTTCAATACCTTGCATAGGAATTAAGTCATCCTTATGATAAAAAGATAAAAACGTGTCTTTAAACTGGGTTTCTGTTGGAAAATCTCCAGTTTCAAACCAACTGAAAATTGTATGTAATGGTGTACTCATTTGATAATTGATAATTAGTTTTGTTAAAATTGATAATTGGGGTAAGGGCTAAAGGCTATTTCTATTGCATGGCATTTTAAAGAAATCGGAGAAAGCAGTATAGTTGCTGATGAAACGATATGGCTATGCATTCACTCAGAAAGAATCTATGAAGCTGATTACACCTTTACGATCTCAAAATATTACGATGATATTATAAAATCCTCGTAATATTTAAGTTGTATGAGTAGTTTGAAGCCGGAACAAGTATGCCTGGAAAGATTTTTCCAATGATAATATATGGTTTAAAGTTCTGCTATTAAATGGGAATTGCTTATTTAGAAAAGAACAGATCAGCTTCAGCCTTTCTTCTGCGGATAAGTCCGTTTAATGTTTTTCCGGCGGCGGTAATGTATTTCGTGGTAAACCAATTTCTGATTGCCTGCTCTTCTGCTTTTTTATTAATCAAAGAAAATAGCCCATCTGATCCTCCGGTATTGTAAGTATGTGATACGAGGGCATCAAATTGATTTTGAGTAAGGATCACTTTAATTTTACTGTTGACGATTTTTTCATAAGTCGGTAAAACAGCTGAAAATAACTCTACTCCTTTTTCTTTGCTTATTGCAGAATCTTTCATGGTTACTTTCTTTCCTCCGGGATAGTAAGTGTTACCATACCCAATTGTCGGAACTCCTGCAGAATCCAGATAAGGCTTTGAACTGAATCCTTCAAATGATACAATCAGGTTGATTCCTTTTTGTGATGTTTTCATAGCTTAAAATATTTATAGGTGAAAAAGATGAGTATTAAAGTGATTCCAAGAATTGTAATGAAAATCCAGGCTACAATTTCAAATCCATTTGATTCAATTTTTTTTGTTTCTTCCGAGACTTTTGAAGCTACTTCTCTGGTGGTTTCTTTTGAACTTGTTTTCCGGGTCAAATCTTGAATAATATGGATGGATTCTTCTTTTTTAACCTCTGCTTTTTCATGGTTGATCTTTGCATAATGGTTATTGATGGAATATTCTGCATTTCCCATAATGGAAATACTCTGAATGGTATCACGTCCTATCACATTATGAAAAACAAAGGGATTAGATGCATCAGATTTTCCTTTAATCAAAAGATCTCCGGATATTTCATTGGTCTCTTCCTTCAGAGATACATCAGCTGATGTACTTTGAGTTGATTGTGAGCTTTGTAAGCTTGAAGAATCAACTTTCACTTTTTCTGTTTCTTTTGTATTTTCTTTATAGGTGGTTGTGATTTTGTGTTTGCTTCTGCAGCCCAACATAAAGCTGCTCAATATGATTAATAGCAGAATTTTTGCTTTCATTGGTTTTAGTTTTTAAAAATTGAACAGGTTTATAAGTTTGATTTCAATTCCAGGGAATCTGATTGAAATTCAAATTTTTACATAAATATTTTATCTTCTTTTACATATTCTTTTTTGATGCTGTCTAATAACATGTCTACACTTACTTTGTAACCGGGTTCTTTTAATGCAATTGTTTTTAAACTCACATCCTGTATGATATTCATAATATTAGAACCGGTTAATTCATAGTGTCGGGCAATTTGTTCCAGATCAATATCTTCAAGTTGTAATTGTTCGGGTAAGTTTTGCTGCCAGATACGCAGACGCTCCTCATGCTTTGGATTATTGAATTGTATGCAGCTATGAAAGCGTCGCGTAAAGGCTTTATCCATATTATTTTTAAAATTGGATGCCAGAATAATAAGTCCTGAAAATGTTTCTATCCTTTGCAGTAAATAAGAAACTTCCTGATTGGCATATTTGTCATGAGCATCTTTTACAGAGGTTCGTTTTCCGAAAATGGCATCTGCTTCATCAAAAAATAAAATCCAGTTTTTATTTTCTGCTTTGTCAAATAGTTTAGATAATTGTTTTTCTGTTTCTCCGATGTACTTTGAGACCAGCATAGAAACATCTACTCTGAAAACAGGACGTTGGGTGTATTTCCCTAAAAGACTGGCGGCAAGAGTTTTTCCTGTTCCCGGTTCTCCATGAAACAACACCCTGAACCCTGGTTTAAGTTTTGTCTGCATGTCCCAATCTTCCATAAGAATCCGACTGCTATTATACCAGTCTTCAATACACTTAAGTTCTTGCAGTGGGGTTTGAGGAAGTATTAAATCTGCCCATGATCGTTGGGTGTGTATTCGTTCTGCCGGAAAATCATTGCTCATTTTCGGTAATAATTCCAGGCCGAAAATGATCTTATTAAAGGCTTCTTCATGAACACTTATCTGACTGTTCATTGATGCCTGTTCTTGAGCTGAGCCTGAAAAAACAATGAGTTCTTCTTTACTCAAAACCGACTTCGGACCGAAATAATCCAGAGCTTTCAATCGTTCTGAAATACTTTCTCCTCCTAAAATATATTGAGCAGCGTGAATTGTAGGATAAAAGAGCCTGCCGTTATCGTTGGTTGAACAGAAGTCAAACAGCGCACTACCCGGAAAATCCAAATAAATGCGTTTCAGCAATGATGGATCCAATCTTGGTAATAAAGCCATTAAAAGAATCACAACTTCCTGATGGGCAAGCTCTTTCCCTGAAATATAATCTCCTAATTGAAAGTTTTCATGGTTACTGGTATTAAATTCAGGGGCTCCTACACTAAAATCCTCTGATGGATTGTTTATGCGCCATGTAATAACCTTTTCTAAATGAGTAAATAATTTTTGTAATTGTTCTGACTCCATTGGTTTTTATGCTTTTTAAGATCTGGCGTACTATTTCTTTTTTACTTTTAAGATGCTTCCACCTATCTTGTTTATTTCAAAAAACCTCAACCGGAAAGTTGCTCACATTCGAGTATCTCTCCACAACTGCAAAAGCAGCTGTCCTTGGAAAGTTGCTCCATCATTGGAGTCCTGCTTTTTAAAGAGTTAATCTACGTCTG
>JAITUA010000004.1 GCA_031286615.1 Chryseobacterium sp.
TGATTATTCGTTTTAACAGATCCACTTCTGGAATAAATTCCAAGTAAGGCTCCACCGTCTTTTGTTGGAATTATCTTCTCTACTTCGTCTAAACCTCTTCCGCCTAAAATTAATTGGGAGAGTTCTTTTCCGTTTTTATCAAGTCTGGTAATTAGAACATCTTTTGAACCGTAACCTTTCATTTTGGAATCCTGAGCGGAGCCGAAGGATCCGGCAACAAAGAACCCTAAATCTGTGGTCTGGATAACGGCTCTTGCTTCTTCATCGGAAGAACTTCCGAGTGTTTTCTGCCATAATTCATCACCAAATTCATTGATTCTAATCAGCCAGATATCTGAGCCGCCTTTTGAATCATCTTTTTTATCTAAACCTTTTCCTGAGTAAGAAGTTCCGGCTAATAGAAATCCACCATCCTGTGTCGTAACTGTTGCTGATAAATAATCATGATTTGATCCTGAGAAGTATTTCTCCCAGACTTCATTTCCTTGTTGATTCAGTTTTACCAGGTGGAAATCGTACCCATTGTTTTGCTTACTGCCTGAAGCCTGCTGCTTATCGCTTTGAATAGAGCTTCCCGATATAAGATACTGCTGATCGATGGTTGTAGTAACCTGGCTAAGAAAATCCTGTGTAGAGGATTTGATGTCTTTCTGCCATACCACTTCCTGGGCAGAGATACTCAAGGCCGTGCATAAAGTGAATGCACCGATATAGAATTTTTTCATTCCCGTGTTGTTTTCTGAGTTAGTAATTAGTTTATTGAAAATTTGCGCGAATTTAACACTTTTTAAGATATGAAAATCAAAAAGTTGCGATTTAACATAAATCTTACTGTTTATTATTAAATTCTCTTTATTTATATTGAAATACACATTGTTTTAATGCAAAATTATCTCCTGACAGCGACAGAACTTGTCGTATTAAAAACAAAAAACAAATAAATATTAATCAAAACATTTACCCTCAATTACAGAATTATATTATACAAAACATCAAATTCCCATTGCTTTTTTAAGTATTAAACACAATCTACACATTACCTTTAACCTATTCATTATCAAATATTGACACCCTTTATTTTTATTGATATTTTTACTGTATGATGAGAAAAAGCTATTACCAGAAATTGGCATTTATGGTCACACTGCTGACTATTTTATTGGCCTATCAGAAATACACCAGTCGGGAAAAAGAACCTTTTCCTGATGTAAAGTTCATTACAAGTTCCTCAAATTCTGTAGAACTATCAGATTTTGATCCCAACACCCTGGACAAAGAACAATGGCAAAAACTTGGTTTTTCAGAGAAGCAGATTGTTACAATTCTGAAGTATAAGGATATTGTAGGAGGAAAATTCACATCAAAAGAACAGTTAAAAAAATGTTACGCCATTTCTGACGAGAAATTCAGTGAATTGAAATCATTCATTTTACTTCCTGAAATAGCAGACAAAGGAAATTCAAAAGGATTCAATAGCTATGGAAAGAAAGAAATTATTATTCCAGGGAAATTCAATCCTGATCGGTTTTCTGCTAATGATTGGCTTAAAATGGGTTTCAGTGAAAGGCAGGCAGAAGCTATTTTAAAATACAGAAATTATCTGGGAGGAAGCTTTATCAGTAAGGAGAAATTTAAAGAATGTTTTATCATCTCTCCGGAAAATTACAGTAAACTTGAACCTTATTTACTCTTGCCAGCAAAAACTCCCGAAACTTTCCAAAATTCAACAAAGAACAGTACGGTCAAAAGCAAAATTCAATACCATTCTTTCGATCCAAATCAACTGGATCTTGAGGGCTGGAAAGCCTTTGGATTTTCGGAAAGGCAAGCTGTTACCATCATTAATTACCGGGATAGAAACCTACGGGGAAGTTTTAAAAGTCTGGAAGATCTGCAGAAATGTTTTGTGATTTCTACTGAGAAATTTCAGGAAATGAAGCCTTATATCAAACTTCAGGAAAAGCAGCAGGAAAAAACAGACTTTTCAAAAACAGATCTCAATACCATTACTTTCAGACAACTTATAGAATTTGGTTTGGATGAAAGGAGTGCAGGTTCAATTATCGGTTTCAGAAAAAAGTTGGGAGGTTTTATCAATAAGCAACAGATCTTAAGTACATACAATATTGATCAGGATCTTGTTCAAAAGCTGATCTCAATAGCACCGTTGAATACTTCGGATGTACCCAGATATTCATTAGTGGATGCTCCTGAGGAATGGCTTAAAAATCATCCTTATTTCAAATATTCTGCAGACAAAATCATTTTCTACCGGATCAGTAACCCTGATGACAGAAAAATTTGGAAACTTTTAAAACTGAAACCTGAGTATGAAGAAAGAATGAGACTGTATATAAAATAACTTAAACGATTCCAAAAATAATATTTTGGAATCGTTGATTATATGAAATATTCTAAATCTTAGTCGAATGTTTTACTGGAATCTGTAAGCATAGCATTCAATGCATTCAGTTCATCTTCTGTAAGATCTCTCCACTTTCCAATCGGGAGGTCTAGTTTGATGTTCATGATACGGATTCGTTTCAGTTTTTTTACTTCGTAACCGAGATATTCGCACATTCTTCGGATTTGTCTGTTGAGTCCCTGGGTAAGAACAATTCTGAAATTCATATCATCAATCTTTTCTACCTCACATTTTTTGGTTACGGTATCCAGAATAGGAACTCCATTTCGCATTTTTTCCAAAAATCTCGGATTGATCGGCTTATCTACACGAACAATATATTCTTTCTCGTGATTATTGCGGGCTCTCAGAATTTTATTGACAATATCACCGTCACTTGTCAGTAAGATCAGTCCCTCACTTGGTTTGTCTAATCTTCCGATAGGAAAAATTCTTTTCGGATGGTTGATATAATCTACGATATTATTTTTTTCACGTTTTGTATCCGTAGTACACACAATTCCTACCGGTTTATTAAAAACGATATATACCGGCTTCTCCTGAGGTTCTCTGATTGGTTTACCATCTACCTCTACAAGATCTTCATCGGAAACTTTTGTTCCCATCTCAGGAATTTTTCCGTTTATTTTGATCCTGCCTTCTTCCAAAAGCTTATCTGCTGCTCTTCTGGAACAGTATCCCACTTCTGATAAATATTTATTGATACGTGTTTTTTCCATTAGTCTTTTCCGTAACCGGTATAATTTTTATTGCTGAATATTGTAATTCCATAGCTTAAGCCTATGAAAAATCCATCAGCTCTATCTTTGAGTTTATGTGATTCAAAAACAATTCCTCCTTCCTGGCTTAATCTTTTTGAATAAGAAACCTGCATTCCCAATCTGCCACCCCAAAATTCAGTATCTGAAACAGCGGAGTGATTAAGCTGCTTTCCATAATTAATATCAATGTAAAATGGTCTTTCTCCTGGAGAAAAAATGATCTTCGGCTGAATAACCCAATAAATCAGATGATAATTATCTTGTATAAAGCTATATTTGATTCCGGTTCCTAATGCAAAGTTAGGAAGAAAATTATATCCTCCGATAGCAGTAACACCATAAGTCAGATTTCCTAATGAGGATCTGTTTTCAATATACTGCGAATTGTTGGTCTGGTCCTTCTTCTTAATATTAAACCCTATATTAAGGGAAGGATTAAAATAAAAATCCATTTTTGATTTTCCAGATTCTGTATCCTGAGAAAATGTCTTTAAAAAGACAAATACAAATATGAAAAAGGATAATTTTATTTTCATAAACTTTCAAATCTGTACTCGTTATTTAAAAACTGATCTGTAGCATTTTCAATAGCATAGTCGCCGATTTTGGTACGTCTTAATTGAGTCAGATAAGCTCCTACTCCCAATTCCTGCCCAATATCATGAGCCAGACTTCTGATGTATGTCCCCTTAGAACAACCTACCATAAAGCTTATTAAGGGAAAGTCGATTTTAATATCTTTAATATAATGAATAGTCGTCTTTCTGGCTTTCATTTCTACTTCTTCCCCTGCTCTTGCAAGGTTGTAAGCTCTTTCACCATCAATTTTAATGGCTGAATAAATAGGTGGTCTCTGTTCAATTTCTCCAACAAATTTTTCAAGAACTTCCTGTACCTTTTCTTCAGAAATGTGAGCAATGTCCTGATGAAGGATTTCAGGCTTTTCAGTATCATAAGATTCTGTCTGTACTCCGATCTTAATCTCCGTCCAGTATTCTTTTGGAGCGTCCTGGATTTCCGGAATTTTCTTGGTAAATTTTCCGCAGCAGACAATAAGAAGCCCCGTTGCTCTGGGATCTAAAGTCCCTGCATGCCCGATTTTAAATTTTTTAGGAAGATCAAATTCCCTTTTAAGTTTATATTTCATTTTATTGACAGCCTGGAAGGAAGTCCAGTCCAAAGGCTTATCCAATAAAAAAATGTATCCTAATTTCAGTTCTTCAGCAGTCATGAATGGGTATAAATGAGTAATTTCTTATTTAAAGAAATAAAAATAAATCAACAAGGCAACTCCAACAAAAATACGGTACCAGCCCCAAGGTTTAAATCCGTATTTATTAAGTACTCCAATGAATGCTTTGATAGCGATAAGTGCCACAATAAAAGCGACAACATTTCCTACCACAAAGATCATAATGTGATCCTGTGAAGCCATAATCATTTCATATCCTTTCTGTGGATTTGCCGTTTCTTTCCCCCATGTTTTAACAAAAACTGAATACACAGTTACTGCCAGCATCGTAGGCACAGCAAGAAAGAAAGAGAATTCTGCAGCCGCTTTTCTGGTAAGTCCCTGTGCCATACCTCCAATAATAGAAGCCGCACTACGGCTTGTACCCGGCATCATCGCAAGACACTGCCAGAAACCAATTGTTACCGCATTTCTTATAGTAATTCCTTTTTCATCGTCTATTTTAGGATTTTTAAACCATTTATCAGCAAACAATAAAACAACGCCTCCTAAAACCAGCACTGAAGAAATAGCGATCTGATTTCCCAATACAGCTTCAATTTTATCATCGAATAAATATCCCAAAACCAACGCTGGAACTACAGCAAAAGCGAGTTTAAAATAAAACTGAATATTATTTAAGTCAAAAAACTTTTTCCAGTATGCCACTACCACTGATAAAATAGCTCCAAATTGAATGGAAACCTGAAACATTTTTAAAAATTCTGTTTCTTCAAGCCCCATAAGGTTGGCCGTAAACCCCATGTGTGCGGTAGAGGAAATTGGAAGATATTCCGTTAATCCTTCTACAATGGCAATAATAATTGCTTTGATTAAATCCATATTCTTTTAAAAAATTAAAAGATTAAGAGATCCGGAAATTCAGAATGCATTACTCTCAATTTCCTAATCTCTTAATCTCAAAATATAAAAATTTATTTATTTTCTTTTTAAGATAGCGTATACTTCTATTACAAATCCTATAACAACAAACAGAGGTGCTATCCTGATTCTTCTGATAGAAAAGATATCATCATTCCATGAGTTCGGGTCAAATTTACCGTCTACCGTATTGGCGTCCGGCCCCATCATCAATAGAAATCCTACGACAATAAATGCCAGTCCTATCAGCATCCACTTGAAGTTTTGCGGCCCGAAATAGAAAGCGTTTTCTTGTGGTACTTCCGCTTCATGTCCAAAGTCTGAAGCGGAAAATTTATTTGTTTTTTTGCTCATTGTTAAGAGTAATATAAATCGTCAACGTTTGATTTTAAGAATCTCCATGTAGCGAAAATTGTACTTAAGACAGAGATAAAGACTCCTACTCCCAATACTAAGATCACTAACCAGAAATACTGGTTGTTGTCCTGTACGAAAGCAGAACCAATCTGGCTTGTGAAATAATACCAGACACCACCTAAAGCAATAAGACCAATTACAGAACCAATAGCTCCTAAAATGATGGCTTCTATGATGAAAGGCTTAAGGATGAATCTTCTTTTCGCACCTACCAGCTGCATTGTTTTAATAATAAATCTCTTTGAGAATATTTTCAGACGGATAGAGTTGTTGATCAGTACAACAGCCAATACCAGGAACAGAATTGAAAATCCGAAGATCCACTTTAAGATTCTGCTCAGGTTATTGTAAACATCTACCATCAAGGTACTGTCATTTTTAACATCGATGATCCCTGGAACTGATTTGATCTCTTTAATAGCTTCATCAATTTTTGCCGGGTCTACGAATTCTGGTTTTAAAGCCACTTCAATAGAGGAAGGGAAGATATTTTCTTCGAACAATGCATCACTGTCAATTCCCATACTTTTCTTGGCTTCTTTTGCAGCCATGTCTCTTGAAATATAGGTTGCTTTTTTTACCGGAGCTAGTGTCTGTACCTTTTTAAAAGTTTCTTCCTCCAGTTTTGCAATTTTTACAGAGTCTTTAGCATCATAATTTTCATCAAAGTAGGCGTTCACCACCAACTGTTCTTTGATATAGTCAGAATACTTCTGGGCATTAATTAAAATAAGCCCCATTAATCCTAACAAAAATAACACTAAGGCAATACTTATCACTACTGTAATATTGCTGGACCGAAGCCTTTTCTTATTAAATTCATCTACAGATTTAGCCATTAATATTAAAATTTTTGGCTAAAATAGAAAAAAACTTCCGAAATTTGGGACGAAATAAAGAAAATCATTGTTAATAAAATCATAAAAAACCTTGAGTGTAAAAGCAAAAAAACATCTTGGACAGCACTTCCTGACAGATGAAAACATCGCAAGAAAAATCGTAGAAGGTCTTAGTTTTGAGAACTATAATAATATTATGGAAGTAGGTCCCGGAATGGGAGTTCTTACCAAATATCTTCTTGAAAAGGATCAGAACATTTACCTTGCAGAGATCGATACAGAGTCTATCGAATACCTGAAAAAGAATTATACAAAGGTTACTGAAGAGACTTTTGTGGGAGATTTCCTGAAACAGGACTTCAGTTTTATCAAAGATGATCAGATTGCTATCATTGGTAATTTCCCATATAATATTTCATCACAAATCTTGTTTCAGATTGTAGATCATTATCAGCTGATTCCGGAAATGGTAGGAATGTTTCAGAAAGAGGTGGCTGAGAGAACGGCAGCTGTTCCGAGAACTAAAGATTACGGTATTCTTTCTGTTCTGATACAGGCTTATTATGATGTATCCTATATGTTTACGGTGCATGAAAACGTATTCAACCCGCCGCCAAAAGTAAAATCCGGAGTGATCCGTCTTACAAGAAATCCAAAAGAAGGTCTTGCAGGCAATGAAATTCTCTTTAAGCAGATTGTAAAAACAGGATTCAACCAAAGAAGGAAAAAACTGTCTAATGCATTGAAATCCTTAAATATTCCTGAAGCTTTAAAAGGACATGAATTTTTGGATAAGAGGGCGGAAGAACTTAGTGTAGCAGATTTTATACACTTCGCCAATCTCTGGAAAGAAAATCAATAAACTTCAATAATAAGAGCTCCTGATAAAGGAGCTTTTATTTGCTTAAATGATAGTAAATCTTACTCCTAGAAAACAAGAAAGCCTTTCAGATATATTTTGAAAGGCTTTCTTTTATATTACATTATCAATTTTAGTTTCTGTTTTTCAGCATGATCCATCCTGACCAGTTCATCTGAGCTTTTGATTTTGGATACTCAAAATTGAACTTATACCAGTATGTTGCTGTAGGAAGTCTCTTACCTCCAACTGTTCCGTCCCAGATAGGGTTTTCTTTTGAGAACCTGAACATTTCCACTCCATATCTGTCATATACAGAACCTGTAAAGTTTTTAAAGTCTCCAAGAGCTTTAAGATCCAGTACATCGTTGATTCCGTCTTCGTTCGGAGTAATAATATTGTTGATCTGCAGTGTAAAGAATTCAAGAGATCCTACACAGTGTGTCCCTACTCTTCTGACCAAAACAGTATAATTTGTATTGTCTAAAAGATTGCTAAACACGTTTGAATCCTGCCAGCTGATTCCGTTGTCAATAGAATATTCCAAAGTACTTGGCATATTGTTCATTGGAGGATTTTCAGCCGTGATCGTTACTGTTTTCTTAATGCTTTCATAGTTTAATCCAGTCACAAAAGGAGTAGCTGCACCCATTACTTTAGCTTCGAAAACTTTCTTACAAATTCCGTTATCAATTTCTACGGAATAGATACCCCATTGGTCTACATCAATTTTCTGTGTTGTAGCACCTGTACTCCAAAGATATTTATAACCATCTCCTGCCCCTGCATCAAGAGTCACTTTATCACCGATACACATTTCAACATCTTTTAAGGGTGACGTGATTTCCGGAGTTACTTCAATTCTTATTGTTGCCGGATTAAGAGATTTACAACCTTTTGCTCCAATAGCATATACTGTAAATGTTGTTGTCTGATATAAAGTAACAGTCTGCATGTTTCCTGTTCCCATGAAGTTGCTCCAAAGATAAGTATCTCCTCCTTCAGCAGTAAGGGTTACAGATTCTCCCGGACAGATTTTTATTCTGGAAGCTTTTACTTTAGCCGTTGGGGTTACTTCTTTCAGTAACTTCAATTCAACCATTTTACTACAGAAACTACCATTGGAAACGACAACATAAAGAATCTGGCCATCGTTACCGTTATAGTTTAATGGAGTCTGAATATAATTGTCATTTTGCGCAATTGCATCCGCCTGATTTACATAAAACTTAAAAATAGCTCCTGGTGTCGGGCTGATGGTAGAGGTAATTGTACTTAAATCAAAGGTAGTAATATCCGGTGTGGTACAAAGCAGTAATGTAGCATCCTGAGCCTGCGGAGTTGTTCCTCCATGAATCTGAATACTAGCCTTACCCGGACATGGATTCCCGGGAACACTTACTTCGATAGTATAAGTACCCGGTTGTATAGCCGTAATTGTATTGGTTGTTGCATTAGGTACTGGTGCACCATTATAATACCACTGATATACAAGGTTAGGGTCACTTACAGAAGCAGTGATTACCTGAGGTACATTATCACAAACGTTGATATCAGAAGGTAATTTTGTTCCTGCCGGGTCTAGAAGGTCTACTCCAATATTGAAAGATCCTCCTTCAAGAAATACCGCAGAGTCATAACTGTGGTCACTGTAATCGGCAATTACCATTTTGAAGTGGTATTCCTGTCCTGCCACTACAGTTGCTGTAGCGGTTAATGGAATTGTTCTTCCGTTAAAGTTGGTTTCCACGTTACCTGTGTTATAGCCGGCAAAATATTGTTCGTTTACCGCACCACAGCTGGATCCGATTGCAGGGTGAATATTGGTAATACTTACAGGTCCTGCACCTCCGGGAAGGACAGCCATATTCACATAAGGTCCGCCTGAAGTAGGTCTCAATAAGATTGCAAATGCATCTGCAAAGGTACAAGGGAATGAACCTGTGTATTCTTCGGATGCAATCAAATAATTAAATTTAATCTGACTTGTCGTAGGCACGAAGTCAAATTCCAAAAGAACAGCATCATTCAATCTGCTTTCTACTACCCCAATCACCTGTGCAAGATCAGCATCTGATCCTCCACCATTGACATCATTAAGGCCATCTTCAAAAGCATTACCAGCTCTTCTTGCATAACCTGTAGAAAGGATAAGCCCATCTTTAAAAGGGAAATTGGTTGTAGCTTTATGAAAGTACCCCCATGCTCTGTTTGCATCACTTGCAGCATGATTAGGAGTAATTTTCACATTACTTACATTCGGAGTAAGGCAGGTATTAGTCCCGGATGAGATCAATACGTCCTTTACCATTTTCTCTATTGTATAACTTGTTTCGGCATACTGTGGAGCATTCACATCAATAAAAACTCCCGCCCTTCTGGATGACGCTGTAGGGGTTTTCTTTACTGGTTTCCTGAGTGGCCGGTCTTGCGAAAATAAAAAAGTCGAGATGACTAAAAAAAATAAACAAAGCGGTAGATATCTTCTCATAATATTTTTGTTTCAACAAATTTAATTTTTTTTTAAATATCTCACATACATATTTATATTTTTTACCATAAAAAAACAAAATATAAACCTCTTAAGGAAGATTTTCGTTAATCAATCCCCATTCATACAAATCATAAAGAATGTGGTAGCATCGTGTTACAAATTGTTTTAACATATTTATCCTCTATTTAAAATAATTCATAAAACCTAATAACAATTACCTTATAAAACAACAAAATCCTTCATTACTGAAAGATTTTGTTGTCTATTTTTTATTTTAATAAATTCTAGTTTCTGTTTTTTAAGAGAATCCAGCCTGAACGCTGTTCCATTTTCTTACTGGCCGGGTTTTCCCATTGTACTCTATACCAATATGTCCCTGTAGAAAGGTTAATTCCTTTTAAAGATCCTGTCCAGATAACATTGCCTTTTGAAGCCTTGAATACTTCTGCTCCATATCTGTCAAAGATAGAAGCTGCAAAATCTTTGTAACCACTGATTCCTGTGAAATCAATAGTATCATTTACACCGTCCATATTAGGAGTAATGGCATTGCTGATAACGAATGTAAAGTAATCCAGTGAAGTACCGCATTTAGCACCTTTTACTCTTACCATTAAAGAATACATAGTATTGTTCAGGATACCGGTAAATATATTTGATGGCTGCCACGTCAGTCCTCCATCAATTGAATATTCTAAAACACCTCCAGTCGGGTTACTTGCCGTAAGGGTAAGAATGTGATTATCATATACAACATTGGTAAATTGTGGCAGATCAGGATTAATCAGCTGAGCAGAGAATGTTTTGGAACAGACTCCATTACTGATTATCACAGAATAAGCACCTGCAACATTAGTTGTTATCGTCTGAGTGGTTGCTCCTGTATTCCATAGGTAGGTATAATTTGGTCCCGGACCTGCATCAAGAGTTCCTTTATCTCCGGCGCAAACAAATACATCTTTCAATGTAGAAACAATTGCCGGAACTACTTCGATGGTTACTTTAGCCGGATTCACAGAGCTACATCCGTTTCCTCCCAATGCAAATACTGAATATTCTGTTGTGGTAGTAGGCGTAACGACTTGTGTATTTCCATTTCCGGTAAGTCCTATCCAGTTATAGGTAATTCCTCCTGTAGCAGTCAATGTCACAGATTCTCCTTCACAAATTTTTAATTTGGATGCTGTAAGTCCTGCTATAGGCGGACCTACCTGAACGGTAACTGATGCCGGTGTTGCAGAAATACATCCGTTTGCTCCAACAGCAAAAACAGTATATACCGTTGTTGTTGTAGGTGAAACAACCTGAGTACTTCCATTTCCTGTAATACCATTGCCCCAATTATATGTTACACCTCCAGAAGCTGTTAATGTTACAGATTCACCAATACAAATACGAGGTACTGATGAAACAACAGCAGCTACCGGTTGTACTTTATCTTCCTGTACTGTTACGGTTGAAGTAAATGTACAACTCAGATTGCCTGGCTGTGATACATTAGTAACCGTTAAAGTATAGGTTCCACCGGCGCTTACAACAGGGGTAAGTGTATTGCCTCCAGAGACGATAGTTCCTCCTGTCCATGCAATAGTAGATCCTGCAGGTACAACAGATGCTGAAGCATTGATTGTAATCTGAGGGGTTGTACAGGTAATTGTTTGCGGTGCAGCAATCGTAAGGGTAGTTTGAGCCGTGCTTAATAATTGCAGAGATACAACATAGCTGCAACCTCCATTACTTGCCAATACATAAATCGTCTGGCTTCCTCCCGGCGGTGTATATGCTGTAGGTGTTACAATAAAGTTTCCGTTAGCAGCGTTGGCATCAGCCTGATTTACATAGTAAGTAAAAGTAACTCCACCGGTAGTTGTGATCTGAGGCTGAGCTTCTGTAAGATTGTAAGTTAATCCTGCCTGATAACATTTATGTAGTATTGCGTTCTGTGCCGTAAAAGGTTCTGATACTTCAATTGTTATGGTGGCAGGGTTTTGAGACGCACAGCCATTAGCACCTACTGCTGTTACAGTATAAGTAGTGGTAACAGTAGGTGAAACAACTTGCGTACTTCCGTTTCCGGTAAGGCCATTACCCCAGTTATAGGTAGCACCTCCAGAAGCAGTAAGAGTTGCAGATTCTCCTTTACAGATTTTTATTTTACTTGCAGTAAGTCCGGTAACTGGCGGAGCACTGTTCCCTGTTACGGTTACATTGCCTACAGCAGTACAGCTAAGATTCCCGGGCTGATAAACTTTTGTTATGGTTAAGGTATAAGTTCCCGCAGCATTGATAACAGGGTTTAAAGTAGTTCCTCCTGAAACAATATTCCCTCCTGTAGTTGTCCAGTTGAATGTAGCACCTGCCGGATAAACGGAAGCTGATGCATCCAGTGTAGTCTGAGAGTTAGCACAGGTAAGTACTGCCGGAGGGGCAATAGTAGGTGTCATTTGTGGAGCTTTCACCAGTTGAAGCTGCGCTACTTTTGCACAGAAACCGTTTGCTACTCTTACATATACCGTTCCACCTGCACTCTGATGAGCTGTTGGGTTAGGAATTGTATTTGTATTTCCTGCATTAGCGTCTGCTAATGTGGTATAATATGAAAATACGGCTCCCGGAGTGGTACTTATTGAAGCCTGTGCTGATGTTAAATTGAATGTAGCATTTCCGGCAGCATAACAGGCCGTTAACGTAGCATTCTGTACTGTAGGAGATGTCCCGCCTACCACAGTAATAGTAGCTTCTCCCGGACAGGTATTCCCCTGGATAAAAACCTTAACAGTATAAACCCCTGGTGCTGTTGCCGTATAGCTTGCATTGGTTGCCCCGGCAATCGGGTTGGTTCCCAAATACCACTGATAGGTTATATTGGGGCCCTGAACAGAAGCTGTAAAAGTCTGTGGTGTATTATCACACATATTTACAGAGTTAGGCAGCTGTACTCCTGCCGGGTCTAAAATTTTCACTCCAATATCGAAAGATCCTGCTTCCAAAAATACTGCAGAATCAAAGTTGGGATCCTGATAGTCGGCAAGAACGATTTTAAAATGATACGTTTCTCCCGGGATTACAGTTGCTTTTGCTGTAAGAGGAATAGTACGTCCGTTAAAATTAGTTTCGATCTGAGCGGTATTGGTACCTCCGTAATAGGCTTCATTTTTAGGTCCGCAGTTTTGATACTGCGGGTGGATATTGGTTACACTTACAGGGCCTGCTCCTGCCGGAAGCACTGCAAGATTGGTATAAGCAGGATCAGATGCTTTTTTTAACAGCAGGGCAAAACCATCGGTGATGGTACATGGAAAGTTCTGCTGATATTCTTTAGAAGCAAATAAATACCTGAAAGTAATTTCAGTAGAAGCAGCAACAAAGTCAAACTCTATAGAAGTTGCATTGGTAAGGTTATTATTACTGATTCCCAAAGCGTTCGCCAGATCTACATCTCCACCTGTTCCAAGGTCATCGCTTAAAGTTCCCTGAAGAGTATTCCCGGCTTTATTGGCATATCCGGTAGAAAGTATAATTCCTTTACTAAACGGAAAATTGGTATTTGATTTATTAAAATATCCCCAGCTTCGGTTCTGATTGGAAGCTGGCAAGTTTGGAGACACCGTTACATTACTTACACTTGAACTGGTACAGGTGGTACCTCCAGATATAAGAACATCATTTATCAACTGGTTTATAGGATAGCCTGATTCCGGATAACTTGGTGCGTTCACGTCTATAAAAGCACCCGCTCTCAAGGAAGCGGCACTGGGTTTTCTTGCAATTTCCACCCTTCCTCTATTTTGAGCCAAAATAAAGTCTCCTATGAAAACTAAAAATAACGTTAAAAATAAATTTCCTCTCCTCCTATTTAACATTTTATATTATTTTAAACAAAAATACTATTTTTTTTGATTGAAATTCAAGTTAACACAATTTACATTATTACTAACGCAAATTTATTTATGTTAGGATATCAACTTTATTTATTTTAATATAATAAAAAAGACTGACAAAATAGCCAGTCTTTCGATTATAATTTTAATTATTCTATATTTTTAAGTAATATCCATCCTGTTTTTACTGTAACTTCTTTACTCGCAGGATCTTCAAAGGTTACCTGATACCAGTAGGTGGAAGTAGGCAGTTTTTTACCCTGGAAATATCCATCCCAATATGGCCTTATCTTTTCAGCTTTGAACACTTCTCTTCCGTACCGGTCAAAAACCTGTCCGCTGAAATCTTTATAGTTGACCACTCCGCTGAAATCAATAATATCATTAATATTATCCCCATTTGGAGTGATTACATTTTTCATAACGAATGTGAAGAATTCAAGGAAACCTACACAGCTCGTAAATTTAACTCTGACCCTGATGGAAATGACTTTATTTTTAGGAACATTGTTAAATACATTGGAAGACTGCCATGTAACTCCGTTATCTACTGAATATTCCAGAATACCATTACTTGGATTGCTTGCTGTAAGAATCATTGTTCCGTTATCATTATAATCCACTTTTATTACTTCAGGAATCACTGCTTTAATAACCTGTGTTTTAAATTCTTTTGAACACACTCCGTTGCTTATCATTACTGAATACTCTCCCGGAGTTGAAACTGTAATACTCTGACCTGTTTCTCCATTACTCCACTGATAGGTATATCCAGGTCCTGAACCTGCATCCAGAATGATTTTATCTCCCTGACAGATATGTCCACCTTTTAAGTTTGAAACGATAGCCGGTACTACTTCTATTGTAATACGTGCCGGCTGAAGTGATTTACATCCCTGTGCTCCGATAGCATATACGGTATACGTTGTTGTCTGGGTAGGACTTACAGTTCTTATTCCACCAGTAGTGGCTGCAGAATCACTCCATTGATATGTTACTCCACCTGACGCTGTTAATAACAGAGACTCTCCTGCACAGATTTTTAATCTGGGAGCTGTAAGTAATGCTGTTGGGGTTTCTTCTTTTCTTAAAGTTAAGGTTGCAATTTTACTACAGAAAGCACCATTGGAAACCAATACATATAATACCTGTCCATCTGTCCCGTTGTAGGTTGTCAGATTGGTAATATAACTATTATTTTGAGCCTGTGCATCAGCCTGATTGGCATAAAAACGGAATACCGCCCCCTGCGTTGTACTGATCAGAGGTTTTGCCGTTTCTAAATCAAAGGTACTGAGTGCAGGTGTTGTACAAAGTTTAAGCTCAGCGTTCTGTACTGTAGGGCTCGTTCCTCCGATAATGGTAATGGTAGCCTCACTAGGACACTGATTGCCCGGAACCATTACTTTTACAGTATATACTCCTGGCTGGGTAGCAATATAAATAGCATTGGTTGCTCCCGGAATGGCAACTCCGTCTTTATACCACTGATATGTCATTCCCGGAATGGCTGCTACCTGTGCTTTCAATTGCTTTGGTGTATTGTCACACATGTTGATGCTGCCCGGTAAAACTGTTCCGGCTTCATCTACAATTTTAATTCCGACATCAAAAGATCCACCTTCCAGAAAAACAGCAGAGTCATGAGAAGGGTCTTTTGCATCTGCCAATACCATTTTAAAGTGATAGGTCTGTCCAGGGATTACATCTGCTACAGCTGTTAAAGGAGTTGTTCTCCCAAAATAATTAATAACCAAATGCGGGTTTGCCAATGCTCCGAAATAATTTGCATTGATAGGACCACAACTGAATCCATTTCCTGCAGGAACAATATTGGTAGCACTTACAGGTCCGGCTCCTCCAGGAAGTACGGCCAGATTAGTATAAGTAGGGTCACCAACTTTCTTTAATAATAATGCAAAGGCATCAGAATATCCTGTACATGGATAGTTGGAAGTATATTCATCAGAAACGAATATATAATTAAATTTCACCTGGTTTGAATTGGGTACAAAATCAAATTCAAGAGCTACAGCATCCGTTAAGCTAACATTAGCTCCGGTAGCTGCCACAAGATCAGCATCACTTCCTGTTCCTACTGATTGCCCAACAGCTGATACGTAGTTATTACCAGCTTCCGAAGCGTATCCTGTAGTCAGGACAATACCATCTGTAAAAGGAAAACTTGTTGTTCCTTTATGAAAATATCCCCAAAATCTGTTGCTGTTAGTCACATCATGATTAGGAGATACTGTAACGTTGGTAACATTGGCCGTCGTACAATTGGTACCACCATTGATCAAAATATTCTTCACCAATTGCTCGGGCGTATAGTTTGAAGGTGTATAAGGCGGTACATTCACATCTATGAATGCTCCAGCCCTGAGACTGGCAGCAGAAGGCTTTATCTTTTCTGATTTTCTGACTGGTCTCGATTGAGAAAATGCAGAAACAGAAATCAATAAAAAAGAAAAAAGGAAAAAATAGTTTTTTAGTCTATAGATTAACATTTTGTTTTCATTTGTTCAAATGTAGCAAAAATAATAATAACAAATCAGCCTTTAATGTTACTATTTTTCAAATAAACACCTAGATTCATAATATTTTTTTCTTATTATTACATTTTCCATAAATCATTTCAGAACGAAAATCCACAAAAAAAACAGATCGATTATATTGATCTGTTTATATTTCATTATTACGATTCAGTTGCAGTTATTCTTCTTTTTTCAATTGCTCAATTTCATTTTGCAGCTGAGAAATAATATCTTTTAGGGCCTTTATTTCGTTTTTATTAGAGTTGACATTGCTCCTCAATATTACATTTTTTGCTCTCTCATTGTGATCTTCTTCTTCCTCTTCTTCATTGATCTCTTCAATATCTTCCTGGATATCTTCTATATCTTCATTGATCTCTTCAATGTCTTCACTGATCTCTTCAATATCCTCACTAATTTCTTCAATATCTTCCTGAATGTCTTCAATATCTTCACTGATTTCTTCAATATCCTCCTGGATATCTTCAATTTTCTCGTGACTTTTATTCACCGACATCTGGATAAAAATAGCCAGATAAATAGCCTCCAGAGAAAGCACTGTAGTAAGAATCAGGAGCATCTTATCAAAATCTACAATATGCAGCATCGGAAGCAAAAACGAAGTAAGGAACAGCAGGGTATGTACAATCAAAGACTGAATAGATCCTATCCATGATGTAATACTATCTGCTATTTTTTCAAGAACTTCTGTTTTTTCGTTATATTTTTTCATCCTTTATATTTTTACAACAGTTCTTTTGTAACTCCTAATCCAAACAAGGCAAAATCATATTTTGCGGGATCTGTTTCATCAAATTTTCTAATGGCAGTGTCCAGCTCTTCCACCGTTTTCCAGTCATTCTGCGTTCTGGAAACCAATCCCAATTTTCTGGAAATATTTCCGGTATGCACATCCAAAGGAATAGATAGGTTTTTCTGATCTATATTTTCCCAGATTCCAAAATCCACTCCCCGTTTATCCTTACGCACCATCCACCGCAAAAACATAATAATTCTTTTAGCAGAAGAGTTTTTATAAGGAGAGCTGATATGTTTATGACTTCTGTGTTTTTCTGTTTCCAGAAATCCGCTCCTGAATCGTTCTATGGCGTGGAGAAAATTACTCTCCGATCCTTTTACTTCAAACAGTCTTTCCAGGCTTTCATTTTCTTTATAAATTCTGTTGAACTGTCTGATGAAGTAGGAAAAATCCTGCCCATTGAAAGTTCTGTGAATGCTTTTATCCTTAATATCTTCAAGATCCTTTTCTGAATAATTCATTACAAAATCATAGGGAGAATTCCCCATAATATCAAGCATCTTATCCGCAGAATTGATTATTGATTTTCTGTTTCCCCAGGAAATTGTGGCTGCCAGAAATCCTGCAATTTCAATGTCCTGTTTTAAAGAAAAACGATGAGGAATCTGTATGGGATCATTTTCAATAAAATCCGGAGCATTGTACTGATCTGCCTTTTCGTTGAGAAAATCTCTGAGTTCTTCAAATTTCAGCATATTCATTTTAAATCTTTACACTTTCCAATGCTTTTGGTAAAAATGTATTGGGAAAAATATTTCTTGCTTCATCAGTAAACACAGTCAGATCACCATATCTATTAGAAAAATGTCCTAAAATCAGTTTTTCAACCTGAGCTTTCTGAGCAATAGTTGCCGCTTCCAATGCCGTGGTATGTCCTGTATAATCAGCCATTTCCTTCAGATCATGTAAAAATGTAGATTCATGATAAAGAACAGTAACATTTTTAATAATCGGAATAACACTTTCAAGATAACGGGTATCGCTGCAAAATGCATAGGAAACCGGTGGAGCAGGTTCCAGGGTCAGAATTTCGTTTTTAAGAACATAGCCATCACTCAGTACAAAATCTTTTCCTGCTTTTATATTATGGTAATCACAGGTTTCAATCTCGCTGTATTTCGCAATTTCTTTCATATTCAAATGTCTGTCTTTCGGTTTTTCTTTAAAAAGGTAACCGTTACAGTAAATTCTATGATCCAGCGGTATTGTGTATACCTCTACTCTATTATCCTCATATATTTTTTCAGAATAGTCTTTATCTAATTCATGATAGATCACTTCAAAGCCACGATGCGTTTCCGTAATCTGGAAAATGGTTTCCAGCATCTTCTTAATCCCTTTTGGCCCATAAACATGCAGCGGAGTATCTCTTCCTAAAAGACGGAACGAAGCAATAAGTCCCGGAAGCCCGAAACAATGATCCCCATGAAGATGGGAGATAAAAATATGATTGATTTTTGAAAATCTTGCTTTTGCTTTTCTCAGCTGAACCTGTGTTCCCTCTCCACAATCAATAAGGAAGAGTCTTTCTTCTATTTCCAGCAGCTGGGCTGTGGGTGATGTGTTGATGGTTGGAATAGCTGAATTGAAGCCTAATATTGTTAAATAAGTACTCAAATCAATAATTTATTATAACAAATGTACGACAGAAAATCTAAATGGTCAGTTCACCCTGATATTTAAACTTAATCAGTCACTTTTAAAAAATCCATGAATAAATCTAAGGCCTGTTTGCGGTGGCTGATTTTGTTTTTATCTTCCGGATCCATCTCTGCAAAGGTTCTGTCATGACCTGTTGGAGCAAAAATAGGATCATATCCGAATCCTTTAAAACCTTTATTTTCTGTGAGTAAATTTCCGTGCACTCTTCCTTCAAAATATTGAGCTCCTTTTTCATCATAGTAGCATAGAACGGTAACAAAATAAGCTTTTCTATTTTCGATTCCCTGCATTTCTTCCAGCACCTTTTCAATATTTTTCGCAAAATCATGATCTCCGGCATAACGCGCAGAGAAAATGCCAGGTCTTCCATCTAAAGACTCTACTACCAGGCCGCTGTCATCTCCCAAACTTGGAACACCTGTTTTTTCAAAGCAGTATTTTGCCTTGATCAGAGCATTGGCATGAAAAGAGTCTCCATCTTCCACAATTTCTTCGTGAATATTATAATCGGTAAGACTTTTCACAACGCAATCACTTCCCAGGATCTGTTGGATTTCTTCTTTTTTATGTTCGTTGTGTGTAGCTACTAATAATTCCATTTCTATATTCATTTTCAATTTTACTTTTTTTACTTGGTTACTTACATTTCAGCATAATGCACTTTATACTTTTTCATAAAAAGATAATAGAATAAAGAGAAAAGTACAATTCCTACGGCCAGTACAAGCCATTCTGAAACATTAAGAACTTTTGCAAAACTTTCATCTTTACCGTAAAGTACCAACAGCGACAGGGTTAAATTATTAAACGCATGCAGCAGTATAGGCATCAGTAAAGATTTTGTTTTATGATAAACCAATCCCAGCACACAGCCCAGCATCACTGCGCTGATAAACTGCCATGGATTTCCGTGGACCACTCCAAAAATAATGGAAGCATATAAAATTGCTTTCCATGGTTCTACTCCTTTATTAATCAATCCTTTCTGGATAATTCCTCGAAATATAATTTCCTCGAAAATCGGAGCCATGATTACCGTCATAATGATCATTACCACGGGGTTATCGGTCAATTGGCTCATCAATTGGGTAAAATATTCGTAAAAATCGCCAAAAAAAGGTCCTGTAGTAGGAATCTGAGCAGCAATAAACTCTGAAATAAACATCATCCCCGCCATCATTGGAAAAATAAGAAGATAGGTAGAGAAGTTAACGGATGACAAATTGAAATTAAGCTTCTTTTGGGTGGTACGCCTTACAATGAAAAAATCAAAAAAGGCAATAGCAGTAAGAAATCCTACAGAATTCGCAACCATCAGAAACCAGTCTTTCAATTCAATATTTTCCCTGAAAACAACTTTCCAAAAGGTGCTGAATAAAGAAACAGCCATTGTTCCCACGAATAATCCAACCACCAAAACAACACCGCCAAACCATGTGAACGTAAACTTCGGATATTTGCTATTTTCCATCCTTTTTCTGTAAAAAGTTTATATAGAAACAAAGATAATTTTTTTGACTGCTACAGGCAACTAAAAAAGGATTTTCTTATTTTCGTTCCTTTATCCATGAACCTCACAAAATGAATACAGAATCTCCGTTCCAGAGGATTGAGTCTACAACAAACAAATTGATGACGATCGTTCTGAATATACTATTCTTCATTATATTTATTCCTTTCACGATACTTTTCGTTCTGGGACCCGTTTACGGAATTTATAAAAGAGGATTCGAGACTATGATGTATCCGGCATTGGTTTGTTGGGGGATCTCGGTGCTTATTTTAATTCCTGCAATCCGTTATTATATAAAAAGAAAAACATTAAAAAGTAAAATTGTGATTGATGAAACCGGGCTTTTATTTTATAATGCAAAGAATGAGATTGTAGATCAGATACTTTATAAAGATCTTCGGTCTTCAAAACAAAATTTTGATATTTATACTGTAAATCCTGTGGGGTCAGGTATTGCTCCTTTACTGGAAATAACAATCCAATCAGAGAAAAAAGAGGAGATTACAAGACGTATTGATATGAATCTTCCTCTGAAGGTGGTAAAAAATAAATATACTTTATATGCACACTTTCTGCGTGGCATTGTGAATTTCCGTCCTGATTTAAAGGTGAACCCAATGATTTTCCAAAGCTATTCTATTGATACCGAAACATGGAAAGTGAATAGCAGAGGAGTTTCTTTGGGAGGCTGGCTTCTAATTTTGACAGCTCTTATCATTACAGCACTTATATGCGGATTTGTTTTTATATTATCTGAAACCAGGAATTAATATGACAGAAAAATTCCACGATTCTTTACATGACAAATTTGAAAAAGTCTTTTCTTGTGAAGCTTACATAAACAAGGCTTTAAACTCTTCATTCGTTATGGTTGGATTTTGAATAAAATACTTCAGTGAAGAATATATAAATTCCAAATTTTCCAGTTGTTTTTCGGGCGTCGAATTATCCTGTGCCTTATTCCATTCTGCCAAAAAATTGAGTTTATCTGAAAGAAATGATTTAGCTTCATCAGAAAATTCATTCTCTACAAGATATTTTCTGGTAGTGTAAAAAATATTATTATAACTTCCCAATAAGGAATTCTTAGGTCCTAAAGACTTAAAGAAGTCAACTGTTTTTATGGTTAAACTCATATCATTATAACAAACCACATCTCCTGCCGGGCAAAACTGATACAGGTGATCTACAGTTGAGGTAATAAAATGATTGTACGGTGAAGGTTGAACTGTCTCATTTTGCTTTTTAGAACTTGGGAAAGTATTATCTTCATGACTGCATGAAAATACCAATAAAATGGAGAAGAAAAGACATATTTTTACTCCTAGATTATAGAAATCGTTTTTATTCATCATTTGAAATTGTGTGCATTTAACTGTACAATTATAAAGGAATTTCTACAACCATCCATGTCTGTTTTTAAAATAATTCACACTCATCATGAAATATCTTTTTTATGATGAAAAAAAAACTACAAACAGGCACTAACACAATAAATAATAATGACTTACCTCAAATCTCTTCAATTTTCATTTTCCTTATTTAAATAAGATTTCTGCAGCTCTCAAATCTTTCCTTTTCCAAACTCTGCAAACTAATGAGTATTGTTTTAATTTAAATTTGAAAACCTCGTAAAAAATCACGATTTTTGCAACTTCAAAATACGATATGTCAGACTTAATCAAAGAAATACAAAAAAGAAAGACCTTCGGGATCATTTCCCACCCGGATGCCGGAAAAACTACTCTTACGGAAAAGTTACTTCTTTTCGGGGGTGCTATCCAGGAAGCGGGTGCGGTAAAATCCAACAAAATAAAAAAAGGAGCTACCTCCGACTTTATGGAAATCGAAAGACAGAGAGGGATCTCTGTAGCGACTTCTGTATTGGCATTTGAATATAGAGACCACAAAATCAACATCCTCGATACTCCAGGTCACAAAGACTTTGCTGAAGATACTTACAGAACATTAACTGCTGTAGATTCTGTAATCGTTGTAATTGACGTTGCAAAAGGGGTTGAGGAACAAACTGAGAAATTGGTTAAGGTTTGCAGAATGAGAAACATCCCAATGTTGGTTTTCATCAATAAATTGGACCGTGAGGGTAAAGATGCTTTCGACCTTTTGGACGAAGTAGAACAAAAATTGGGATTAACTGTTTGTCCGCTTTCTTTACCAATTGGTATGGGAAGTGACTTCCAGGGAATCTACAATATCTGGGAAAACAATATTCAGTTATTTTTGGAAGAGAAAAAACAGAAAGTTGGAGATTCTATCAAGTTTGATGATATCAATGATACTTCTATTGACGAAGTAATTGGTGAAAAAGCAGCCAAAACTTTAAGAGAAGAACTTGACCTTATTCAATCTGTTTACCCTGAATTTAACCGTGAGGATTATATGAAAGGTGATCTTCAGCCTGTATTCTTCGGTTCGGCTTTAAATAACTTTGGTGTTCGTGAACTATTGGATGCGTTCATTGATATTGCTCCAATGCCACAGCCCAAAGAAAGTGATACGCGTTTAGTAAAACCTGAAGAAAGCACTTTCACAGGATTTGTTTTCAAAATCCACGCGAATATGGATCCTAAACACAGAGACAGACTTGCTTTCGTAAAAATTGTTTCAGGAACTTTCAAAAGAAACGAAAATTACTTATTGGTAAGAGAAGGTAAAAAAATGAAGTTCTCTTCTCCCAACGCATTCTTTGCTGATAAAAAAGAAGTAGTGGAAGAAAGTTTCCCTGGTGATATTGTTGGTTTACATGATACCGGAAGTTTCAGAATTGGAGACACACTTACAGGTGGAGAAAAATTGAGCTTCAAAGGTATTCCTAGCTTCTCTCCTGAGCATTTCCGTTATATCAACAACAATGATCCGTTAAAAGCTAAGCAATTGGCAAAAGGTATCGATCAGCTGATGGATGAAGGAGTTGCGCAGCTATTTACTCTGGAAATGAACGGAAGAAAGATCATCGGAACTGTAGGTGCCCTTCAGTATGAGGTTATTCAATATCGTCTGGAACATGAATATGGCGCAAAATGTACTTATGAACCTCTATCTATGCACAAAGCATGCTGGGTAGAAGCAGACGAGAAATCTGAAGAGTTTAAAGAATTTGCAAGATTAAAACAGAGATTCCTGGCAAGAGATAAATACAACCAACTGGTATTCCTTGCAGACTCATCTTTCACAATTCATATGACACAGGAGAAATTCCCGAATGTGAAATTACACTTCATCAGTGAATTCCAGGAACATTAATTAAAAGATAAAATTGCTTATCATATAGATCCGTAGAAAATTTCTACGGATTTTTTATTTCTTACTATATGATCATTTTTATGAAGGCATGAGGTTTATTATTTTAATACATCTGGATTCCTACGGAATGACAAAGTGCATGGATAAAATTCAGCGTTCTGTATGTCATTCCGTAGGAATCTAGTCCTCAAATAATAAATTTTTGCTAATAAATGGTCCTTTAATCCTCTTGTTACATCATTAAGAAACAGAAAAACGCTTTGTAAATCTTTTGTAAAACAAATACAAAACCCTGAAAATACAACAGTTATCATTTTACCAGCATAATACATTCTATTTACAATCTTTACAAGAACTTCACTCCTAATTTTACTTCATCAAAAAAATTAATGTTATGAAAAAGTTCATATTACTCGTTTCTGTATCAGGCACTTTCATTATGTGTAAAAAAGCAGAAGCTACACAGGATAAAATTAATGAAGTAATCAATAAAGCAGACAGCGCAGCTACTGTTGCTACAGAAACCATTGATAATGCCAGTAAAGCAGCAAACCAGGTAATGGATTCTGCCAGTATTAAAATAAAAGATTTTGAAAATACTAAAAGTGACATCCAGCAAAAAATAGAGAACACCTCAAAAATGGTAGATTCTTTATCTGAGAAAATTGCCACTACAAAACTGGAATCCAAAATAGAGAAAAAAGATTCTGTTGAAAAAAAATCTGAAAAAATAGCGGTAAAAGCTCCGGCCCCAAAGGTTATTAAAGAAACCAAGATCATTTATAAAGACAAGCCTAAAAACGACAGTTATGAACTGAATATGCCAAAAGATAAGATGGTGAAATCAGGATATCTTGCGATAAAAGCAGACAATGCAGAAACCGTGAAGGAAATCATCAGAGAAGAGGCCAATAAAAATAATGGTTACATCAAAAATGAAAATCTTTCTTATGTGGAATCTGCCAGCCCTTATGGAGAGAATCAAAAAGTATACAGTCTTGATATCAAAGTTCCGATCCAGCATTTTGATGGTTTAATGGATGCTATCAACAGTAATGTTGGAGATATTGATACTAAAGACATTCAGGTTTCAGGGCGTAATTATATAGACAATACCATCTGTACGATCAATGTAAGTATCAGCGATAAGGCTCAAACAGAAAAGGAACCTAAAACTTTTGGTGGAAAATCATTGGCAGCCATTGAATCTGGCTGGGGAGTGATAACGTCTATTTTCCTGTTTATTCTTCCGTTGTGGCCTTTATTCCTTATTGCCGGTATTGGATATTACTTTTACAAAAAGAAGAATAAAAAATGTTCCTAATAACGATTCTCACTAGATTTGAAATCCATTCTCGTGGTGGATTTTTTAATGTTTTTTTAATGAGGTTTAGAAGGTAATATTAATTCTTATGGTTAATTTTATAACATTAATAAAAACAGCTTGTTTATTAGGAAAATTCCTCTTAACTTTAAGAGTAGATAAAAACAATGAATCTTTGTTATTATACAGGATTCACCACAAAACTGGAAATTTTTATTTCATATATTAATATTTTGTGATTTGGTGTAAAATAAGGCCCTCATATTGAGAGCCTTATTTGTTTTATTTCATGTTCACTACTTTGTCTACGACAAACTTTGTATTTCCTCTCCACGGAAGAGCGCCGTTGTATTCTTTGTAATGCAGATCAAAGCTTTTACCGCTGTTGGTTTCCAATTGCTTGAAAATCTCAGGGTCATCTACAGAAAACTCAAACTCGTAGCTTGTAATTGTTCCTGTTTTTCCTCTCCCGAAGCCTTCCTGAATCAGTTTACCTTCATAAGTTTTGAAGATATAACCTTTTTTCATGGCATAGTTCAGGTATCCGGATTTCACACCTTCTCCGAAAACAAAATAGTACTTATACCAGACAAATACGCCTAGTAACAACAGTACAACACCGAGGGTGATCCACAAAGATTTTTTCATAGTAGTGTGTTTGATAAAATGTTATTTCGCGATGCTTCTTGAGATCACGATTTTCTGAATTTCAGAAGTTCCTTCGTAGATCTGAGTGATTTTTGCATCTCTCATTAATCTTTCTACGTGGTATTCTTTCACATATCCGTATCCACCGTGGATCTGTACTGCTTCAATAGTAGTATCCATTGCTACCTGAGAAGAGTATAATTTTGCCATTGCTCCACTTTCAGAGATATCTTTTCCTGCATCTTTTTCACATGCTGCTTTGAAACATAACATTCTTGCTGCCGTGATCTGCGTAGCCATATCCGCTAATTTGAATGCAATTGCCTGGTGGTTGATGATCTCAGTTTTGAAAGCTTTTCTTGTTTTAGCATATTTCAATGCCAGTTCGTAAGCACCTGAAGCAATACCTAAAGCCTGAGAAGCAATACCGATTCTTCCTCCGTTCAATACTGCCATAGCAAAGTTGAACCCGAATCCGTCAGCACCAATTCTGTTTTCTTTAGGAACTTTTACATTATTAAAGATCAAAGAGTGTGTATCACTTCCTCTGATTCCCAATTTGTCTTCTTTTAGCCCGATTTCAAATCCTTCCCATCCTCTTTCTACGATAAAAGCATTGATTCCTTTGTGCTTTTTCTCAGGATCAGTCTGTGCAATTACGATATAATAAGTAGCTGTACCACCATTGGTGATCCAGTTTTTGATTCCGTTTAAAAGATAGTAATCTCCTTTGTCTTCAGCAGTTGTTTTCTGAGAAGTTGCATCAGAACCAGCTTCAGGCTCAGATAATGCAAAAGCTCCGATTACCTGTCCGCTCGCCAGTGGAGTAAGATATTTTACTTTCTGTTCTTCAGAAGCAAATTTTTCAAGACCGGCACAAACCAATGAATTGTTTACAGACATTACAACAGCTGCAGAAGCATCCACTTTTGCAATCTCCTCCATTGCCAGCACGTAAGAAACGCTGTCCATACCTGCTCCTCCGTATTGTGGATCTACCATCATTCCCAAAAGGCCCATTTCTCCCATTTTTTTCACCTGTTCTGCAGGGAATTTCTGGTCACGGTCTCTTTCAATCACTCCAGGTAATAGTTCGTTCTGTGCAAAATCTCTTGCTGCCTGCTGAATCATCAGCTGTTCTTCCGATAAATTAAAGTCCATAAAAAAAATAATTAGATAGCCGTAAATTTACACTTTTTAAGCAAATCTGAAAAAATAAATTAAAAGCAGGAAAAACGCACAGAAAAAGGGAGTTGAAAGAGGTTTTAAAGTTTGAAACAGCAATAAATGACATGCAGGTTTACCAATTGGGAATACCATACTATTCAGGACGAAAAATGAAAACAGAATGCTAAGGTATACCAGACCCCAAATAAGTTGCCGCAATCAATCTTTAAAGGCCTCTGGTCCCCTTTTTGATTCAATATATTATGGCAAGCATTTAACTAATTCCTAATTATTACATTCATACGTTTTCAATTAAAAAAAATGCTTATATTTAAATTTCTTTATAATTTATTTAAAAAATCATGACGATCAAGAGATTATTCGATATTCCGCACTACGCTTTAGAAAAATATCCTAAAACGGATATGTTTGTAACGAAGTATCAGGGTGAGTGGAAAAAAACTTCTACTCAGGAGTTTATTAATGAGGGAAATAAGATATCCAGAGGGTTACTGAAGCTGGGCATAAAACCGGGTGATAAGATCGCTTTGATTACTACCAATTCCCGTACTGAATGGGCTATAATGGACTTTGGTCTTTCTCAGATCGGAGTTGTTTCTGTACCTGTTTATCCAAGTATTTCACCTGAAGATTACGAATTTATCTTTAACAATGCTGAAATTCAGTACTGTTTTGTTTCTGATAAGGAGCTGTTGACTAAAGTAATGAAAGTGAAACATAACATCCCAACTCTACAGGGAATATTTACTTTTGACAACATCAGCGGTGCTGCGAACTGGAGAGAAATCCTTGATTTGGGTAAAGATGAATCTACACAAATTGAAGTAGACGACCTTTCCAATGCCATCAATACAGAGGATCTGGCGACTATTATTTATACTTCCGGAACTACCGGAAGACCTAAAGGAGTAATGCTTACCCACAACAATATTGTTTCAAACGTACTGGGGGCTATTCCAAGAATTCCAAAGAAAAGAGGTTTCGATTATAAGGAAACAAGAGCATTAAGCTTCCTTCCTATCTGTCATATTTTTGAAAGAATGTTGTTCTATCTTTATCAATACAACGGTTTTTCTCTTTATTTTGCTGAAAGCATCGAGAAAATGGGAGAAAACGTAAAAGAAGTGAAGCCTCATTATATGACTGTGGTTCCAAGACTTGTTGAAAAGGTGTATGATAAAATCTACAATACAGGATCTTCTGCCGGAGGATTGAAATCAAAAATATTCTTCTGGGCATTGAATCTGATCAGTAAAAAGAAAGTAATCTCAAAACCGTCCGGGCTTCAGGAGATTATTGCTGATAAACTGGTATTTTCTAAATGGAGAGAAGGTTTAGGTGGTGAAATTGTGACATTGGTTTCAGGATCGGCGGCATTATCTACAAGACTTAACTTAATGTTCCAAAATGCGGGAATTCCAATTTTGGAAGGTTATGGTTTAACAGAAACTTCCCCGGTAATTTCCGTTAACAGTTTTGAGAAAATGAAAGTGGGGACAGTAGGTATTCCTTTGGATAATTTAAAGGTAAAAATTCAGGAAGATGGTGAAATTACCGTAAAAGGACCATCAGTTTTCAAAGGATATTTCCAAAACGAAGAAATGACCAAAGAAGCTTTCACAGAAGATGGATTTTTCAAAACCGGAGATATTGGACACATTGACAGTGACGGATTTTTACAGATCACTGACCGTAAGAAAGAAATGTTCAAAACATCAGGTGGAAAATACATTGCTCCTCAAACGATTGAGAATTTAGCAAAAGCTTCTAAATTTATAGAACAGATCATGGTGGTAGGTGATGGTGAAAAAATGCCATGTGCTTTGGTACAGCCTGATTTTGAATTTGCAAAAAACTGGGCGATGAGAAATAACCTGAATTTAGGTTCCACGCCGGAAGAAATTGCAAAAAGCCCTGAATTGAAGCAAAGAATTGAAAAAGAAATCGAAGGCATCAATGAACATCTCGGCAACTGGGAGAAAATTAAAAAAATTGAGCTTACCCCAGAAGTTTGGAGCATTGAAAGCGGATTGCTTACTCCAACACTAAAACTGAAAAGAAAAGCAGTAAAAGAGAAGTTTATTGCTTTGTATAATAAGATGTATGATCATCAGGAATAAAATAATATCAACCGCTTCATTTGAGGCGGTTTTTTTATGTTTTGGCTAGAGCCAATACGAAGTATTTATTTTTTTAATTAAATGGGCTAAAGCCCATTCCTATTGATGATTCTTCATTAAGTTTTTCCAACCTTAATGATTAATTCCACCTTTGTCATTCCGAAGGAATCTTTACACATTCTTTTAACATGATTTAGATTCCTACGGAATGACAAGGACACCGCAAAAAACTAAACGGGCTTTATGAAAATAAACACAAAAAAAACTGTTTCATTTCTGAAACAGCTTTTATATGATTTAAAATCAATAATTAGAACTTAATTACAGATTTCATTTTTTCGTTTTCTTCCATTACCAATTCGTCATCAACAAGGATTTTCCCTGAGTGCTCATCAATAATAATTTTCTTTCTCTGAGCAATTTCCATTTGCTTTTGAGGCGGGATTGTAAAGAAAGATCCTTTTGGAGCTCCTCTTTCTAATCCTACTACAGCAAGACCATTGATAGAGTTTGTTCTGATTCTGTTGTAAGAAGCTAATAATCTCTCATCGATTTTACCTGCGAATTCTTTAGACTGCTCTAAAAGATATTCTTCTTCTTTCTGAGTTTCAGAGATAAGACCTTCTAATTCTTCTTTCTTGAATTTCAAGTGGCTTTTCAAATCGTCGATCTTTGTATTCAGTTCACTTAAAGTTTCGTTTTTGTGAGCAATTTTAACTCCGAATTCTTTAATTCTTTTTTCAGCAAGCTGAATTTCCAGATCCTGGAATTCCATTTCCTTTCCTAATGCTTCAAACTCTTTATTGTTTCTTACATTATCCTGCTGAGATTTGTATTTATCAATTAAAGTTTTAGCATGGTTAATAACTTCATGCTTTGTTTTGATCTGATCGTCCTGTTCTTTGATATCAGCATGAAATTTTTCAGCTCTTTTTTCAAGACCTTCAATCTCGATTTCAAGATCTTCAACTTCAATTGGCAATTCTCCTCTAGTATTTCGGATTTCATCCAATCTTGAATCAATGATCTGTAAATCGTATAAAGCTCTTAATTTTTCTTCAACTGAAATATCGTTGGTTTTTGCCATATTTAAATGAAATAATTTACTGGGTTTGTTTTTTCAATAGATTTTGAAATTGCAAATGTACTAAATTTTTGTGACAAAATTTCAAATAATTGTTGAGTAACAAATTGTTCTGATTCATAATGGCCAATATCACAAATCAGCATTTTAGACTCTGCTAAAAAATAGTCGTGATATTTAAGATCTCCGGTAAGGTAAGCATCACATTTTCTGGAAGCTGCAGATCTTATTCCACTTGCTCCGGAACCGCCCAGAACCCCTACTCTTTTGATTTTTTTATTGTTGAAAGAGGAGTGTTTTATCACTTCAAGACCAAACTTTTCTTTTACAAACCCCAGGAAATCTTTTTCATCCATTTCCTCTTCCAGATCGCCATACATTCCCAATCCGGCGTGTTGGTTTTTATTATCAAGGCTGTATATCTGATGAGCTACTTCTTCGTAAGGATGTGCGGCTTTCATTGCTCCCACAATTTGCCCCTGTTTAAAGCCTTCAAAAATCACAGAGATCATATCTTCATCCGCATTTTCACGAATACCCTGCTGGCCTGAGAACGGATTTGAACCTTCCACCGGTCTGAATGTTCCGTTACCATTCACCGTAAAACTACATTCATCATAGAAACCGATATTTCCCGCTCCTGCTGAAAACATTGCTTCTTTTACTTTTTCGGAATGTTCTTTCGGAACAAAAACTGTCAGCTGTTTTAGATTATTTTCTTTAGGCTGAAGAATTTTCATATTTTTTAATCCCAACTGTCTGCAAATTCCATAGTTGACTCCAAAGAAATCATTATCAAATGCTGTATGAACGGCGTAGATTGCCACTTTATTTTCGATAGCTTTCAAAACGGCTCTTTCTACATAGTTTTTCCCTGTTAAGGATTTGAGCCCGGAAAATATAATGGGATGAAAGCATACAATAAGATTGCAGTTTCTTTCAACAGCTTCATCTACCACATTTTCCAATGCATCATGACAAACCAGAATCCCGGATACATCGCGATCATAAACACCACACAACAGGCCTACGTTATCAAAATCTTCTGCCTGTCTGATACTTATTTCCTCTTCAATCTTTGCAATTACAGTTTTTAGCTTCATTAATTTATACTTTATGGTTACAGCGAAGATATTAATTTTACTAAAAAAGCAAAGAATATTTTAATATTTGTAAAATTCTTTTAACAATCATATCTTTACCTTTATACTGTATGGAAATTACTAACTTCGCTGTGAAATAACCTATATAAATGGAAAGAGAACATAATCTTGTTCCTGAGGACAAACTTTGGAAAAGATTCCTTTACCGGATCATTTATCGCTCCGATACGAAGCTCGGAAAACTGTTTGATATTATCTTATTATCTTTAATTCTTGCAAGTACTGCCATCATTATGATGGAAAGTGTACCTAAGCTTGATAAAAGGTTTCATTATACCTTCCTGATTCTGGAGTGGGTGATCTCCATTTTCTTCACTCTTGAGTATTCTATGCGTATTACTGTAGTGAAGAATAAGCGGAACTATATATTCAGTTTTTTCGGAATTATAGACTTCCTGGCTCTTGTACCTTTTTACCTCAGCTTTTTCTTTCCTATCACTAAATATTTCCTGATTTTCAGGATGCTGAGAATGTTGAGAATCTTCAGGATTTTCAATTTGCTGGATTTTATGAATGACGGTTACCTTATTGTGAGGGCTCTGAAAAACAGTTCGAGAAAGATTTATATTTTTCTTTTATTCCTGATTATATTCTCAGTTATTGTAGGATCACTGATGTTTATGGTGGAAGGTGGGCGACAGGGATTTGAAACTATACCACAGTCTATTTATTGGGCGGTAGTTACCGTAACTACCGTAGGATATGGTGATGTATCACCTATTACGCCTTTAGGAAAGTTTTTTGCGGTTGTTCTGATGCTGGCCGGTTACTCTATTATTGCTGTTCCTACCGGTATTGTAACGGCAGAAATGAGAAACAAAAGACAAAATCTGGAAATGGTATGTGAACGTTGTGGAAACGAAGATATTGATGATGATGCCAGGTATTGTAAACAATGTGGCAAGAAATTAGCTTAACATTTGGTATAAGTAAAATTTATTCACCAAATACCTCAAAATCATGGAACCTAAAAAGAAAAACAAGCCGAATAGTTTAGTAATCATTCTTTTTGCACTGGTGGTGCTGATGATCATCGTCTACTTTATATTAGTAATGTTCTTCCCAACTGTTTTTGACCTTATGAACAAGGGTGAGATCCAGCCGGTGCCTAATAAATAATGAGTAATAAGTAATGGGTAATGAATAATTTATAATGATTTATATTATGTAGCGGTCATTAACAAAATAAAAGATGAGTGAAATATTTCGCTCATCTTTTTTTGATCTGTTGATTTTAAAAATAAATATCTACTTCATAAAAAAAGACGGATCACTAATGACCCGTCTCTTTCTTTCTATTTAAATGATAAATTATTTTTTAATGGCTTTGATGGTCTGTTTAGATCCGTCTTTCATTTCTAACGTAACTAAATAAACACCCTGCATTAAGTCTCTTAAGTGTATCGTAGATTCAGGGTTTGTAATAGTTTTCACTAATCTTCCGGTAACATCTGTTACTGATACATTTTTCACGTTTTTCACATCAGAAATATTCAATACATCCGTAAATGGATTAGGATATACTTTGATACTATTTTTCGCTGCTGAAACTTCAGATGTTGCCAGATTTGCATTATTAATGCTTATATCATCTACATACAGATTAAACTGGTCAGGATCTGAATAGGCATTAAATCCAAAGTAATACACTCCTGTCGTAGGAACTGTAAACGTTATAGATTCTGTATGAGCCATTTCATCGTTGATTGACGGATAATCTGCTACTGAATTAGTCATTGCAGATTCAACCGGTGAAGTTCCGTAAGCTACTTTCAGTTTTTCAACATAAGTAGATGAGTTATTCCCATACTTATAGCTAATTGTATATTGTGTTCCCGCTGTCAGGCTCAATCCTTGGGTAAAGAACCATGCATTGGCAGGACTGGAAGAGTTATACTGGTATCTTAATACATTGGTAGTAAACCCTTGGCTGTCAGAAGGCGGATCTACTGTCTCCCAATTATTCCCAGACCCCGCGTTAACATTCATTGTACAGCCTGGAAGTTCAGGAACAGTAACATTTTCAAAATCTATAGCATAAGGAAGATTCGCACTTGAACATAAAGTCATGAACGTAGCAGAATCACTCCAAACACTTTGGCTGGTTGCAGTACACACAGATCTCACCCATACATAATAAGCAGTGGAAGCAGCTAAACCTGGAATATCGTAAGTAGTTGCTGTAACTCCTGTAAAATTAGGTGTAGTTGTAGCTGTAGGTGCTGTATTGGTTGTGCTGTAATAAATATCATATCCACTTGCCGGTACAGGAGTGGCAGCTGTCCAGGAAACCGTAGCTCCTGCGGCAGTAATATTAGACATCACTAATGCATTAGGCTCACTACAAGCTGGTGCTACATCTATATTAATATCATCCACATATAGCTGATTCATATTAGCATCGGAATATGCCTGGAATCCAAAATAATAAACCCCTGTCGCAGTTGGTGTAAAATTCACAAAAGCACTGGTTGCCGTACTGGTTACAATATTTGAATGATCAGCTAATGTGTTGGTCATCCCTGCACCTGTAGCTGAAGTTCCGTAGGCAATTTTTAACTTTTCAGCATATACAGTTCCTTCTGCGTTTGCATATTTATATTTAATTCTGTAGGTAACTCCCGCAGTAAGGTTTATTCCATTGGTAAAAAACCAGGTATCAGCATTATTGGCATAGTCATAAGAATACTGAAGAACATTTCCTGTAAATCCTTGAGCATCCAAATCACCCGTCTCCCACATATTTCCTGAACCGTCATTTACTACTGAGGTGCAGTTCGGAAGATCAGGTGGGGTAATACTTTCGAAATCCAATGCATATGGCACTGCTACAGAAACGCAAGATGTCATAAATGTTGCCATTTGAGACCATGCACTTTTATTTGAAGTACTACATACAGAACGTACCCACACGTGATAAACAGTAGCTGGAGCCAATGTAGACAGGCCAGTGGTTAAACCGGTAGCAGTTCCGGAAGCTACAGTAGCAGCTGTAGGATATGTACTGGAAGTTGAATAATAATATTCATAACCGCTGCCTGGAGCAGAAGCCGGAGCTGTCCATCCAATCTGAGCCGAATTTGGCGTAACTGCAGATACCGTTAAAGCAGACGGTGCAAAACAAGTAGGAACTGCACCAATTACTACTGTATAATCATGGGCTTCTCCATACCCATCTGTATTACACGGAATAGGGTCACTGGAGAATCTATCCCCTACTCTCATTCTGTAAGTACCAGGAGTAACGGTTGAAGGAATTTCAATAAGCCCTGAGGTAATATTGTTTCCTCCTACAAAAGTACTGCTCGCAGAAGCTACAAGTTCCGGAGCAGCATCATCAAAAGTTCCGTCGTTATTAAAATCTATCCAAATACGTACATTCTGATCACTGTAATCATGTTTCACGCTAAAGTCATAACTCAAACCTGCACTAAGGTTGATTGTCATGGAGGTATAATCTCCATATGCATCAGTAGAGCAACCCGTATTAGGGTGATCAAATCCGGCACCCGGAATTGCAAAGGAATCTATCACATCTCCTCCACTACACCCACTTGCAAACGCAGGCGTACAGTAGGTCTGTGCGGAGGATAAAAAGCCGGCCATTAAGAAACCAACAAGTAAAAAATTTCTCATATAAAAAACAGTATTAGTTAATCAAATCTAGTGAAAATCAACAATAAAAAAAATATTTTTTTAATTATATCACAATGAATTAAACTTTTCCTTTTATAATAGATAATTCCACTTATAAAAAGAGAGGCCGCTCAAATTGAGCAGCCTCTGTATCCTATTTTTTAAGAAATTATTTATTTCTTAATTGCTTTAATTGTCTGTTTAGATCCGTCTTTCATATTCAGTACCACTAAATACATTCCTTGTTTCAGATCTCCTAAGTGAAGCGTAGAAGAAGGATTGTCAATAGTCTTTATCAATCTTCCGGAAGAATCCAGAATAGAAACTGATTTTACTTTATGTGGTTTAGCAATATTCAGGATTTCTGTAAATGGATTTGGATATAATTCTATACTTTCTTTGGTTTGGGAAACTTCAGAAGTACCAAGACTTGTTACCTTTCTTATCGTAATAGTAAAAACATCTTCTACTACATCTTCATAATCAATTCTAGTTCCCACATTCACATAATATACTGTTCCTGCAACAGTTGGTAAATCCATTATAACCGGACTTGAGCCAGCAAAATCAACTCTTTTTACACATGTTAAATTTCCACAGCCCCCTGTAAATGCCCCAATACCAAAATTAAATGTACTATTTGAAGGTCTTGAAACGGTAATCTTATGCAGAAGACCATCACCTACGAAGGTAAACCATGTACCGTCATTCATCCCAGACATCCAAGGAAAGCAAGGACCTATAAATCCATTATTATTAGTAGTATGCTCAGCATCTGTCTGTGTATAAGTATATGGGAAGGTTGACACTGACAAAGCACCAGTGCAATCGTCATTAACAGGAGGCTGCAATGTTCCTACACATATATTGAACTTGACAGCAACACCTATACCTGTACTGTATGCTCTTATATAATAAGTTTCTCCTACAGTAAGCCCTGAAACGTTATTAATATAGCTAGAACTATTAACGCTTCTACCACATTTTACACTTGTTAAAGCCCCGCAACTACCTTTGAAAACCTCAAATCGTATATCTTGCTGTGTACCACTCACTCCAACATCTATAATATTTTTAAAAGTAATTCTGTGGCTGGTTCCTGTTGCTACGAATTTGAACCAAACATCATTCTGAACCCCGGTACCTGAACACGAACCTGATGGTAACATATTTGAAACTGTTGCTCCTAATGTACTTCCCAGAGTTCCCCCAACACAGTTTAAATCCGGATTAACAGTCAAAGAAACAGCATTTGCACATTCATCATTTACCGGAATCGGTGTCAAATCTTTTGTAATACATAAATCAAAATTGAAACCCGATTGAGGATTTCCTTCTACATCAAATACTCTGAGATAATAAGTTTCTCCCACCGTAAAACCAGTAACAAGTCCAACAGCTCCTCCTATTCCTACACATACAGGATTAGCACAACTACCACCAAGCACATTAAAATTTAATCCTCCCAAAGAGTTTGGTTCTCCTACAGCAACTTTATTAATCAATTTAATGATATGCTTGGTATCGGTTGCTATAAATTTATACCACACATCATATCTGGAGAAATTGTCGCAAGATACAGCAGACTTCGTTGATGATAAAGTTGTTCCGGAAGTAACATTTATACAATCCATCCCAGAATTCACAGGAACACTTATAGCATTGGTACAATTATCATTGGCTGGCGGCTGCGGTAGTGTTCCTACACATATATCAAATTTATGAGATGAATAGCCTGATCCACTAAACACTTTTATATAATAGGTCTCTCCTACAGTAAGGTTATTAACAACAGAAACAGGACATGATGCACTTGTCACATAACCACATCCATAACCAGAACATAATATACTTGTCAAATTACCACAATCACCTTTTAAAACCTGAAAATAAACATATCCACCCCCTAATGGTACTGAAGTTACATCCTTCAGATTAACTGTATGCCTAGAAGAAGTAGCTGTAAACTTATACCATACATCACCAGTACTCGTATCACATGATGATGCAGGAGACGATACAGTTGACATCACAGTAGTTCCAGAGGTAAAACTCACACAATTCACATCTGGATTTACAGTAAGATTTATAGCATTTATACACTCATCATTGGAGGGTATACCAGGCACTGTTGTAAATTTCTGATTAACACAACCGGAGGACTCTCCTGCCGATCCCACTGCTGTTACTTTAAGATAATAAACTGTACTTGCCAAAAGTGGAGATGACAGAGTAAAGTTTGTTGCCGTTACAGACTGTTGATTAACAATATCTGTTCCTCCCGCAGTAGTTCCGACAGAAACTTTGTAACTTGTAGCTCCCTGTACGGCAGCCCATGTAAAATTAGGCAGAACCGGTACATTCGAAGCATTGTTTGCAGGATAACTGATTATCGGACAATCCGGTAATGGATTAGGAACTAACCCCATAAGACTGACTACAGGTTTATAAGGTAAAAAATGACCATTTGGCGGATTTGCAGGATCCGGATTAACAGTATTACTCTCGGTATAAAGAGCCTGTTCCATAGTATTATACACAAAAAACGGATTATTTGGATTTGAATTAAATCCATTTTCATCTACTGCAACAATCAGGTTTCTTACATTATCATATGAAAATGGTGTAGTAAATGTTACTTCTACTATTCCGTTTACATTAGTCACAGTACCCGAATACACCTGAGTCATTTCCCCAACAGGAATCCACCCAATTTGATAATTTAAAGAGTTTTTTGTGGTATGTCCCAAATAAACTACCCAATTTGATAAATAAGAGGGATTTGCAGAAGGTGTTAAGTAAAACTTAAGCCCTGTAATATTACCTGCTGCGTCGGCATTGATTTCCTGTTTTGTATAAATCTGCTGAGAATAGGAATAACTAAAGCCACTATTGACAGGAGCATTCCCGGTAGCTGTGCTGCCTCCCCCCAGTTTGATTTGAGCACTTAATGCGACGCTTATCATCAGTAAGCATACAAATAAGATTTTCTTCATGTATAAGTTTTTGGTTATTAATACATCTACGAATTTACAATAAATTTAAAACACCTTTTTTAAAAATTTAAAAATAAAAAAAACGACAGCTAAAAAGCTGTCGTTTCATGTTATATAATTAATACATTTTATCTTTTAATTGCTTTAATCGTTTGTTTAGATCCATCTTTCATATTCAATACTACTAAATACATTCCTTGTTTCAAATCTCCTAAGTGAAGCGTAGAAGAAGGATTCTCTATAGTCTTTATCAATCTTCCCGCAGCATCAACTACAGAAACAGATTTTACCTTAGAGATATCTGAAATATTCAATACATCTGCAAAAGGATTCGGGTATGCTTTAATTTCATTTTTAGCTCCTGAAACTTCTGAAGTTGCCAAAACAATTGATGAGTCATAAACAGAAATCTGGAATTGACCATCTGTTGCTGTTGAATATCTCCAAACACTGATATACAATGTTGCTCCAGGTGTCTGACCTGTTAATGCAATTTTAGAGAAGCTACCATTTCCATCGTCATCGTTACATGCTATAGAAGTAGTCGTTGTACAATCTGCAAATACTGACACTACAGTATCTGTAAGTGCAGATCCAGTTACAGCATCTGTTTCAATAGTTAAACTACCTGAAGCTGGAACAACTACACTGTACCAAACATTTCCTCCAACATTGGTTGGGGTAACTAAGCAACTTGCAGTTAAAGCCGGCGTATTAGTTGATCCCGAAGTATCTCCTGTCAAAGCATGCTGAGCAAATGTATTTCCTGGAGTTAAGGCAATAGCATTTGAACAATTGTCATTAGCAGGAGGAGGAGGCGGAGTTCCTACACAGATATCAAATGTAGCAGTTGTGGTTGCCGTTGAAGTATAAGTCCATACTCTTACTTTATATTCCTGACCAACAGTTAATCCTGTTAAGTTCATTGTGTTAGG
>JAITUA010000020.1 GCA_031286615.1 Chryseobacterium sp.
TTGCACAGCGTTTACCAATAGTTTTGGAAACAAAATTGCGGAAGTAGCTCAGTTGGTAGAGCGTCAGCCTTCCAAGCTGAATGTCGCGGGTTCGACCCCCGTCTTCCGCTCAAAAAAATCACGCTACTTAGTGTGATTTTTTTAGTTAATGCCGACTTAGCTCAGCGGTAGAGTGCTTCCTTGGTAAGGAAGAGGTCACGGGTTCAAGTCCCGTAGTTGGCTCTCGATTTTCCCGAATTTCTTCGGGATTTTTTTTACCCTATTTTTTGAATACAGCATAAATTGTTTTTGTCACTGAAGAAGTTTTATCGTTAAACACCTGCTTAAACAAAACAGTAAAATTGGCCGCATTCAATTTTTTCAAAGCTACTTTTTTTCTATTAATAATAAAGTACAGAAGTTTTCCGAAAATTTTTACTTCATCTTTAGAATTACAATCATAAAATTTTCGTTAAATTCGTGTAAAATAATTTTTGATGAATATTCTTTTATTAGAAGATGATCTCATTCTGTCTGCAGAACTTTGCCGATTTTTAGAATCAAATAATTTTAACTGTGATAAAATCTATGACGGGGAAACTTTTCTCCGCCAGATAAAAAATAATAGTTACGAACTGTATTTGCTCGACATTAATGTTCCTAAAATAAATGGACTTGACGTCTGCCAGACGATCCGTTCTTTTGATAAGAATACGCCAATCATTATCATTTCTGCTTATGGAGACATCTCTGATAAAAAAGATGCCTTCACCAGACTGGCTGATGATTATCTGGTAAAGCCTTTTCAGTTTGAAGAACTTCTTTTAAGAATGAATTCGCTGCTGAGGAGGAAGGCTCCTTCCGATAATTCAGATCAGGATATTCTTAGAATTGACGATCTTATTATCAACAAAACGGAACAGAAGGTCTATCGTGGAGGAAATGAAATAACCCTTACATTAAAAGAATTTCAGCTCTTGGTTTATCTTGCGGAAGCGCAGGGAAGAACTGTTTCCAAACAGCAGATCACAGAACATGTATGGGAGCATAATTTTAATACGAATACCAATACGGTGGAAGTTTATATCAATTTCCTGAGGAAAAAAATTGATAAAGATTTTAAAATAAAACTGATCCATACCCGTTCAGGTTTCGGATATTACCTTAGCCCACTATAAATGTCTTTAAAAAGAAAGATAGCCTTAACAATCAGTATCGCCTTTTCATTACTTTTTGGAATGGTGATGGCGGTCATTTATTTATCTTTTAATGATTTCAGAAGGGATGAATTTAAAGAACGTTTCAGGCAGCGACTTGAATTTACGTCTCATTTCATTTCAAAATCCAAAGACTTTGAGGAGGAAGCTCCTGTTTTCTTCAATGAAAATTCAGATAACATTCTTTTGAACGAAAAGATTTTAATTTTCAACGAAAAAAAAGAACTGATCTATAGTACCATCAAAGACCGGAATGTTACCTGGGATAGTGCAATGCTCAAAGAACTGGATAAAAAGAAGATTATCTATACGGAAAGAACAGTTCCGGAAATTTATGCCGCACTCAGGACAATCAATGGTGAAGATTATTATATTCTTACAAGTGCCTTTGATACCAATGGAAAATCAAAGTTGGGATATTTAAAATACCTTTTGATCACGGCTTATGCGATGAGTACTCTTCTTATTGGCTTTTTTAGTTATTATTTTGTGGAAAAATTTCTTCGCCCGCTGGAAGATCTGAATAAAGAGATTTCTGAAGTAACGGCGCATAAACTTACGAAGCAGATTCCTGTTGAGCAGTCTAATGATGAAGTCAGTGTACTGGCAAAATCATTTAATACAATGATTGGAAGGCTGGATGATGTATTTCAGTCACAAAAGGATTTTACTGCAAGTGCTTCCCATGAGATAAGGACGCCAATTACACGAATGGCATTTCAGCTTGAGAACCTCATAAAATTTGAAGAACATTCCCCGGAAACCTTATCTTCTTTACAACAGATCCAACGGGATGTTTACCAGTTGTCAGATTTGACGAATTCGCTTTTACTGCTTACAAAATTTGATAAAGAAAATATTCAGAGTATTTATGAGGAAGTCAGAATTGATGAAGTCATCTTTGAGGCTTTTGAAGCAGTAGAGAAAAGTTATCCACAGCTTAAGCTTGATTTTCTGATTAATGAAGAAAGTTCCGAAAATGCTTTTCTAATGATAAAGGGAATTCAATCACTATTGGTTATTGTCTTTATCAATCTCTTTAAAAATGCTGCGGTGTATTCTGATAATTCAGAGGTGAATGTCTTGATCACGGAAACGAATGATAACCTTTCTGTAGAAGTTCTCTCTCATGGAAATACTATTTCTGAAGATGAGCAGGCCAAACTGTTTGAAGCTTTCACAAGAGGAAATAATGCCCAGAATATTGCAGGATCAGGTCTTGGACTTAGAATTGTCAAAAGGATTCTGGAATATCATGATGCTGATATCATATATTCCTCCCCTCGGGAATATGTGAATAAATTCACTTTAATTTTTAAGAAATAATACTCAAAAGCAACTCGCCTTAAAGCAGTTGCTTTTTTTGTTAAACTCCAGATTAAATTTTTGATAAAAAACTCAACTATTGGAGAATAAAATAGTTGTTCAACTTTTGCAGTTGTTCTTTGAAACGTCCTGTAGAAGGATATTTTAATATTTTTTTAAGCATCATTTAAGTTTCTTTTAAGAGCATCAGAGCAATTTTGTAATTTAAAAAGAAAAAACAATGAACAGAATTGCAGTGCTGTGTCTCGCCGTTTCCTCATTCATGGCAGCACAACAGCAGATGTCTCTTTTGGATTGCGAAGAAGCTTTTCAGAAGAACAACCTCCAGCTGCTCGCCGAACAATACAACATCAATATGGCTGATGCAGATATTCTGCAGGCTAAAATCTGGGAATTACCACAACTAAGCGGCCAGTTCAATGCTTATAATCCTCAGGATAAGAAGATTTTTGATGTGGGACACTCAAAAGGAGCAGGAATTACTCAATTGATCTATATGGGTGGTAAAAAGAAAAATGAAATTGCTTTTGCCAAATCCAATAAAGAACTTGCCCAACTTCAGTTTTCCCAACTGCTGGCGGATTTAAGATCTCAGCTTCGTTCTGCCTACTTCAACCTTTATTACGAAAAACTAAAATTGGAGAACACCAATAAGCAGCTAGGGTATATGAATGACCTTTTAAATGCTTATCGTGTACAGTCTGCAAAAGGTAACGTTTCTCTTAAAGATGCCGTTAGGTTACAGAGTATTGTAATCCAACTAAATCATGATAAACTTGAGATCAATAAAAATATACTTGATTTCGAACAGAACCTGAAAGTTTTAACAGGGGTTTCGGAAGAAATAGAACCTACGATGTCTGAAGCTGAAGCTAAAGAATCTCTGGCAGCACAGCCCTTCGGAAATGAAGAAGACTTGAAAAGTAAGGCCCTGGAAAATAATGCAGATTACCAATACAATCTGAAACTCATAGATAATAGCAAGTTGTATGCACAATGGCAGAAATCTTTGAATGTGCCGGATTTGACAGTAGGTGCTGCATGGGATCAGGCAGGTGGAACTTTTAATAATGAAGCGAACCTTACCTTAGGAATTCCTTTGCCTTTATGGAAAGCGAATCAGGGAAATGTGGTGAAAGCAAATTATGCTATTCAACAGAATCAGAAGAATGCTGACTTTCAAAAAATGACTCTGGAGACGAAAGTGCAGTCTGCTTATAAAACCTGGAAAGCACAGTATGACCAGCTTTTGTACATCAAAACTACGGACCTGCAGAATATGGATCTCGTATACAATGGGATGCTGAATAATTTCAGAAAAGGGAATGTCAACCTGATTGAATTCACAGACTTTATGGATAGCTACAGGGAGACAGCCCTACAGATCTATGATATGAAAAATGAGATCATGCAGTCCGCAGAACAGCTTAATCAACTTGTACAAACTAAAATCTTCTATTAAAATCATGAAAACATATATTATCCCCGTATTGATGGCCCTTTCATTATTGGCCTGTTCAAAAAAAGAGGAAGAAAAAACCAATCACGCCAAAAAAGGATTTGAACTGAGCAATACAATGCTGAATTCTATTTCCCTGGCAAAAGTTGAAAAAAAGAATATAGAAGATGAATACAGCTTTTACGGAAAGATCTCAGCAGACAAAAACAGTTATATAGATGTTTACCCGTTGGTAGGAGGAAATGTGATGAGTGTAAATGTAGAGCTGGGTGACTACGTGAAAAAAGGACAAGTGCTGGCAACCATCAGGAGTACTGAGCTTGCAGAAATTCAAAAAGATGTAAGTGATGCAAAAACAGATCTGGTAGTGGCGAAAAATAATCTTCGTGTTGCGAAGGAACTCTACGAAGGAAAGCTGAACACAGAAAGAGATGTCCTGGAAGCCAAAAGCCAGTTACAAAAAGCCGAAGATCAGTTACAGAGAGCTGCAGCAGTAAGTACGGTTTATAATGTGAAAACCGGAAATATATACAGTGTAGTAGCACCCATTAACGGTTATATTGTTCAGAAAAGTATCAATAAAGATATGCAGCTGAGAAGCGACAGAAGTGATAATATCTTTGATGTTGCCAATACAACCAACGTTTGGGCAATTATGAATGTCAACGAATCAGATATTGATAAAATAAGTCTTGGAATGAAAGCGCAGGTATCTACCCTTTCTTATCCGGATAAAGTTTTTGACGGGAAAATTGATAAAATATTCAAGATTATTGATCCACAGACCAATGCTATGCAGGCCAGAGTGGTATTGGATAACGCTAATGGGCTTCTCATTCCGGACAGTAAAGCAACAATAAAGGTTTCCAGCCTGGAGAGCAGTACAATGTTGACTGTTCCGTCCAAAGCAGTGATTTTTGATGATAACAAAAGCTTTGTAGTAATTTTTAAATCAAGAACAGATGTGAAGGTGAGAGAAATTAAAGTATTAAAACAAGTAGGGGAGGTCACTTATATAGCAGACGGATTGAAAGAAGGAGAAGAAGTGATTACCAACAACCAGCTGCTGATATACCGTTCACTGAACAGCTAGTCTTATTAAACCCTTAAGAATTTGATATTTTTCTTTAACGGCTTTTTTAGGTCATCAATTTATCTATCATGAATAAATTCATAAAAAATATAATCGCTTTTTCATTAAAAAATAAAGCATTTACCTTTATCTGGGTAGCGATTTTAGCCATCTCTGGTTTTATAAGTTTCAAAAATATGCCTATTGAAGCTTTTCCGGATGTTACCAATACCCAGATTGTAATCATCACCCAATGGAATGGGCGCAGTGCAGAAGAAGTAGAACGTTTTGTCACTACACCCATTGAGTTGGCGATGAGCCCGGTTCAGAAGAAAACAAGCGTGAGAAGTACCACAATGTTTGGTCTTTCCATTGTTAAAATTCTGTTTGACGATGGGGTGGACGATACTTTTGCCAGAAATCAGGTCAATAACCAATTAAGAACCATTAGCCTTCCTGATGAGGTAGATCCAGAAGTACAGCCACCCTACGGGCCAACCGGTGAGATTTTCAGATATACGCTGGAAAGTAAAACAAAAGATTCAAGAGCTTTGCTTACCCTGCAAAACTGGGTCATAGACCGTGCTTTAAGAGGTGTTCCCGGAGTTGCTGATATCAATGTCTTCGGAGGTCAGGATAAAGTTTTTGAATTAAGCATCGATCCAAGAGCATTAGATAAATACAATCTGACTCCGCTTCAGGTATATGATGCTGTCACCAAGAGTAACCTGAATGTAGGAGGAGATGTTATTGAAAAAAATGGTCAGGCCTATGTAGTAAGAGGAATTGGTTTGGTGAAATCTGTGGCAGATATCGGAAATATTACTATTCAGAATGACAGCGGAAACCCTGTTTTGGTAAAAAATGTCGCTGAGGTTCATGAAAGTTCCATGCCCAGAGTAGGACAGGCTGCACTGAATCATCATGATGATACGGTAGAAGGAATCGTTGTGATGAGAAAAGGGGAAAATCCAAGAGAGGTTTTGGTAGGAGTAAAGGCGAAAATTAAAGAGCTTAACGAAAAGATACTTCCAAAAGATGTCAAAATGGTTACTTTCTACGATCGTGACAACCTGATGGATTTTACCACTCATACCGTAATGCATAACCTTATTGAAGGAATTGTGCTGGTAACGGTGATCGTTTTAATCTTTATGGCAGACTGGAGAACAACGCTGATTGTTTCCATCATTATTCCTTTATCTTTACTCTTTGCATTTTTATGTTTAAAACTGGCCGGGATGAGTGCCAATCTGCTTTCATTAGGAGCGGTAGACTTCGGAATCATCATAGACGGAGCCGTCGTCATGGTAGAAGGACTCTTTGTAATGCTCGATCATAAGGCAAAAAAGTATGGAACGGAGAAGTTTAATAAACTGGCAAAAGGAGGCTGGATCAAACAGACCGGAACAGGATTGGGAAAAGCAATCTTCTTTTCAAAATTAATCATCATTACTTCCCTGATCCCTATTTTCTCATTTCAGAAAGTAGAAGGAAAAATGTTCTCTCCTTTGGCTTTTACACTGGGATTTGCATTAATAGGGGCATTGATATTTACATTAACTCTGGTTCCTGTTCTTTCACATATCCTTTTAAATAAAAATGTAAGAGAGAAAAATAATCCGTTTGTTAATTTCTGGGATAGAATCGTTTTAAAAGGCTTTAATTTAACATTTAAGCATAAAAAAATGAGTATGATTGTTGCTATCTCTTTCCTGGCACTCACTTTATTTTCCGGTAAATTTTTAGGAACAGAATTTCTTCCTCAGTTAAATGAAGGTTCATTGTGGATCACTGCCGAAATGCCGATGAGTTCTTCATTAAAAGAATCTCTGAAAACAGCAGACCTTTTAAAGAAAGATATTATGAGCTTTTCAGAAGTCACAGACGTTCTGGCACAGACAGGGAGAAGTAATGACGGAACAGACCCTAATGGATTTGGATTTGTTCAGTTTGCTGTTAACCTTAAACCAAGAGAAGAATGGAAGCGTAAGATCACTTATGATGAATTGATTAATGAAATTGATAAAAAGCTCAGAAGTTATCAGGGAATTACTTTCAATTATTCCCAGCCCATTTCAGATAATGTGGCGGAAGCAGTGGCAGGTTTTAAAGCAGAAAACGGAATCAAAATCTATGGCGATAATCTGGAAACCCTTGACAAAATAGCGAATGAAGTTCTGTTAAAAGTTAAAGATGTAGAAGGAGTAAAAGATCCGGGAATCATTAAAAATATCGGTCAGCCGGAAGTAAGTGTTGTACTGGACAGAGATAAAATGGCTGCTTATGGTGTAATGCCGGCAGATGCACAGGCCGTATTGGAAATGGCTTTTGGTGGGAAAACCGCTTCAGAGATGTTTGATGGTGAAAGAAAATTCCCAATCCGTCTGCGTTATTCACAGGAATACAGGACCAATGAAAATGATATTGCCGCTTTGATGGTTCCCACTCAGGATGGAGCAAAGATCCCTTTAAAAGAAATAAGTACCATCGTGAAAGATAACGGAGCGGCATTTATTTACAGAGACAATATCAAACGATATATCGGGGTCAAATTCTCAATCCGTGACAGGGATTTGGGAAGTACAATTGCCGATGCCCAGAAAAAAGTAGAAACTATTGAGCTTCCGGACGGCTATTCTATAGGATGGACCGGACAGTTTGAAAACCAGCAGCGGGCCTCCCACAGATTGGCACAGGTGGTACCCGTAAGTATTCTTATGATTTTCTTCCTGTTGTTTATCCTGTTTGGAAATATGAAGGATTCCCTGTTGGTACTAGCCAATGTGCCTTTTGCTTTAATAGGAGGAATTATCGCTTTACACGTTACCGGAATCAATTTTGGAATTTCTGCCGGAGTAGGGATGATTGCCCTCTTGGGAATTTGTATTCAAAATGGGGTAATTCTTATCACAGAATTCCATCAGAACGTGAAGGATGGTCTTGATATAGACTCTGCGATATTAAATGGGGTGAAATCCAGAACAAGACCTGTAATTATGACTGCGCTTATGGCCTCTATCGGATTGATGCCGGCAGCATTGTCTACAGGAATCGGGTCTGAATCTCAAAAACCTCTGGCAATTGTCATTATTGGAGGGTTGATCACAGCTACTGTGCTTACTTTGCTTATTTTCCCAATTATCTTCTGGATCTTCAACAGAACAAAAAAACTCAGTCATATTTAAACTATCTTTCATTTATATTAGTCAGAAGCGCGGAAAACAAAGTTTTCCGCGCTTCTCCATTATTGAAATAAAATATGATGAGTTTAAAATCCTAATCCTACGATAGAAGCTTTTACAGTATGTATATTTATGCGGAAAAATAAATTGGATTTACGGATGGAGATAACGATTCGTATTTTTTTCTCTGTATATTGTATTCATAATTAGTGAGATAGTTTATATTTTTAATAAAACGTTTCTAAGGATTTTTTCTATTCGGAAAAATTTGTAAATTTGCAGTCTCAATACGTTAAATATAAGGTTTGTCCTTCACTGGATGAGAATATTGAAAGTTTTTTTAATAAAAAGTTTTTGGTATTTAAAAATTCATTATATTTGCACACCGAAAATTTGAAAAACAATAAATAAATAATTTTAAATCATGGCAAAGGAAACGTTTAATCGTAACAAACCACACTTGAACATTGGTACTATTGGTCACGTTGACCATGGTAAAACTACTCTTACAGCTGCTATTTCTGCTGTATTAGCTAGCAAAGGTCTTGCTGAGAAAAAAGACTTCTCTGCAATTGACTCTGCTCCAGAAGAAAAAGAAAGAGGTATTACTATCAATACTGCTCACATCGAATACGAAACTGAAAAAAGACACTATGCTCACGTTGACTGTCCAGGTCACGCCGACTATGTTAAGAACATGGTAACTGGTGCTGCTCAAATGGATGGAGCTATCGTAGTATGTGCTGCAACTGACGGTCCAATGCCTCAGACTAGAGAACATATCCTACTTTGCCGTCAGGTAAACGTACCAAGAATCGTTGTTTTCATGAACAAAGTTGACATGGTAGATGATCCAGAGTTATTAGAGCTTGTTGAAATGGAGCTTAGAGACTTATTATCTACTTACGAATTTGACGGAGACAACTCTCCAGTAATTCAAGGTTCTGCATTAGGAGCTCTTACTGCAGCTACTGCATCTCCTGCTAATACAGAAGATAAGTGGTTCAAGAGCGTTGAAGAATTGATGAATGCTGTTGATACTTGGATCGAGCAACCACCAAGAGATACTGAAAAGCCATTCTTGATGCCAATCGAAGACGTATTCTCTATTACAGGTAGAGGTACTGTAGCAACTGGTAGAATCGAGGCTGGTGTTATCAACACTGGTGATCCAGTTGATATCGTAGGTATGGGTGATGAAAAATTAACTTCTACTATTACAGGAGTTGAGATGTTCAGAAAGATCCTAGATAGAGGTGAAGCTGGAGATAACGTAGGTCTATTGTTGAGAGGTATTGAAAAAACTGACATCAAGAGAGGTATGGTTATCGCTAAGAAAGATTCAGTTAAGCCACACAAAAAATTCAAGGCTTCTGTTTATATCCTTTCTAAAGAAGAAGGTGGACGTCACACTCCATTCCACAACAAATACCGTCCTCAGTTCTACGTAAGAACTACTGACGTTACAGGTGAGATCTTCTTACCAGAAGGTGTAGAAATGGTAATGCCTGGTGATAACTTAGAGATCACTGTAGAATTGTTACAACCAATCGCTCTTAACGTAGGTCTTAGATTTGCGATCAGAGAAGGAGGTAGAACAGTTGGTTCAGGTCAGGTTACTGAAATCCTAGACTAATTATCTAAAAATAAATAAAGGCTTCCGAAAGGAAACTCTCGGAAGCCTTTTTATCTACGGGCATCGTCCAATGGTAGGATACCGGTCTCCAAAACCGTTGATCAGGGTTCGAATCCTTGTGCCCGTGCAAATATAAATTATGAGTTCATTTGTCGATTTTTTAAAAGGTTCTTATAACGAATTCAGACATAAAGTTGAATGGCCAAAGTGGGCTGACCTTCAGTCATCTACTATTGTAGTGACTATTGCGACAGTGATTCTGGCATTATTCACTTTTGGAGTTGATGAATTGTTTTCTAAATCAATCAGCAACATCATAGGAATGCTAATCAACTTGTTCAATTAATTAAAAGTATTTTCCCATAATGAGCGAATTGAAATGGTATGTGCTGAAAGCTATCAGCGGACAGGAAAATAAAGTGAAAAACTATATTGAGACAGAAATCAAACGTCTAGGGTTTGATCAGTACGTTACTCAAGTGGTTATTCCTATGGAAAAGGTAATTCAAATTAGAAACGGAAAAAAAGTTCCTAAAGAGAGACCTTACTACCCTGGATACTTGATGATTGAAGCTGACCTGATGGGAGAGATTCCTCACGTTATCAAGAATATCCCCGGTGTTATTTCTTTCTTAAGTTTAACTAAAGGAGGTGATCCTGTTCCAATGAGAAAATCAGAGGTTAACAGAATGCTTGGAAGAATGGATGAACTTTCAGAATTTGCAAGCGATGTTGAAATTCCTTACGTAGTAGGTGAAAACGTTAAAGTAATCGATGGACCTTTCAACGGATTCAATGGTACAGTTGAGAAGATTCTTGAAGACAAAAAGAAAATTGAAGTTTCTGTATTGATCTTCGGTAGAAAAACTCCAATGGAACTAAGCTACATGCAAGTAGAAAAAGTATAACAATTACTTATAAAAATATAAAAAGACTGCTATTAAGCGGTCTTTTTGCTTTTATAATACTTTATTGATTATATACAATTTTGTATTAATGCTGCTGTCTTATTATTATGACTCTGTCATTCTGAATGTAACGTAATGAAATGAAGAACCCAGACTTTACATGAAATTCTTCCTTCGTCAGAAATCGAAGATTCGATGTTGGCAATGACAATGGTGTAAAATTATATATAATCGTCTAAAAAATTATGGTATTGTCTTTTATTAAAGATATCTTGTTGATTTCTTCTACAATGAAATTTTTTAATTTAATTGCTTTCTTTTTATTTTTTTTGCTTTAAAATTCTTTCCAATTCATTAATTTACTTTCAGATGGCATAGTTCTTGCAACCAAGCTGTTAAATAATCCATAAATTTTATGTTTTTTTATTTCATACACTGTTTACAGGCGTATGGTAAATTTTATGTTTTTTACTTAAAAAAATATAAAGTTTGGGATTATCTATTCAAAACACAAGCCTTATATAAACACATAACTCAATGACAAAAATTATTTCGATGGTCATTCTTGTGGGTACCTCCGTACTTGCGAGTGCGCAGGTTGGTATCAACACTGCGAATCCTGAAAAAGAGCTTACCGTGAACGGTACAATGAAGACATCAGGAGTTGTTTTCAAGCAACCTATGGAGAAATTGAAAGCGGATGAGAATTACACTTTCATTATCAAATCTCCAGCTCCGGAAAACAAAATTACGGCGTACAACGATTCCTTTGTACCCAATTCTCCGGCACCTATTAATCTTATTCAATTTAAAATTACCTGCGATCCTTCAGACAAGGATTGGGTAAACCAATTTGACACAAAGATCAATTCTAGTAAATTTTTGGTGGTAATTTCTTCCTTTGGATTTACGCAGCCTACAAGAACTTTTTCTGCGGATTGGCTTACACCTGTCCCTCAGATTTTTGCTTATTCTGCAGGAGGAACATGGAAACTTAAAGCAGATTATCAGGGGTTTTCTCCGGATGCCTCTTTTCCTACAGGAGTCTGGACACTGAATTTGCTGGTATTCGACAGATCCTATGCCAAAGATTTTAATTCTACACAAAGCCTTAATGCTTCAACAACGGGTGCTGCTGCAGCTCCATTAATTCAATAAAACAAATACTTTATGAAAAAAATTATTGCGATACTCTTTACGGGTTTTGCTGCTTTAAGCATTAATGCGCAAGTTGGAATTAATACTAGCACACCCAAAGGAACTCTCGATGTTGAAGGAGAAACACTTGTAGAGTCTTATTTAATAGATACTGAAAATACAAAGGCAAGCGGAAACTATCTTCTTCTTACCCGTTCAAAAGATACTTCACCGGTAGGTAAAGTAAAGCTGCTGGATATATCGCTCCGTAATGTAGCTCCTGTAAATATATATAATATTGTATTGAAAAATGTGAGACAGGATGAAGTTGTAAATCTCAATACAGGATTAGATGTAAGTAAATATGTAGTGGCCATTACAGGTGCAGTTTTTACAGAAGCGGTGTCGGCAGCTAATACGACGACTAACCCGAAATCATATGGTTCTTATTCTACTGAAGTTACTCAGGTAGCAAGTGGAGGTAAAAATTACCATGCTGTTAATTTAAGCTTTAAAGGAGCCGGTACCGTTTCATCTCAAAATGGAACATGGACTCTTACCCTGAATGTCTTTGAAAAATCATTAGTAAAAGACTGGGGAACTTTCAATGGCTCAGTTTCAGCATCTGCTTCACCGGCTTATTCGGGAGTATCAACCAACACGCCGCTAGGGCTTCAATAAAAAACTATGAAAAGAAAAATTTATATTACAATAATCATGTTTCTGGGGATATTTTTGAATGCCCAAAAAGGAAACGTTGGGATAAACACCGCTAATCCTACAGAAACACTTGACGTTAACGGAAAAACATACACGAATTCATTATATCTGAGAAATCCGGGTGAGCCTACCATGACGGGAGGTAGCTTTTTAGCAACTTCACAGAATGGTTTGCAATTGTATGACCCTGCCTTGGAAAGCAGTGGATTGTTCAATTACCTTAAACTTAGCCTTACCGGAATATCAGGAGCGGGAATTACAGATTATGATACCAAAATTGATGCAAATAACTTTTTGGTTGTGCTTCATAACTACTCATTCAAACTGAATGACGGGAATACCAATGTAATGCTTGATTATGGTGACAATGGTATTAATGATAACAAACAAGGGTCACCTGATGTGGTAGCTTTCAAAAGTAACGGAACATGGCATATCAGAGCAAGATTTACAGACAGTAGAATTATTGCTGTGAATTCATCCAATCCATCAAGAAGCTACAATAACTTTACGGTAGATCTTTATCTGATGGCCTACAGAAGACTGATTACAAAACAAAATATCAGTGATGTTAATGCTGATCTTGGCGGGAATAATGGTTCTAATCAAACGATTACCAAACCATCAGGTTTTTAGTGATTTTTTGAATCAATAAATAAAAAAGAAGAGCAAATATATGTTCTTCTTTTTTGGTTAAAAGGTTTACGTTTTAAAATTTAGTGGGATATATTTCAAAATCCTCTCGAAAGAGAACATTGTAAAAGCAGATCTAAAAAAAATTCTGTATGTCAATTATTTTTTTAAAACTTTTTAAAAATCAGCAATTTCCATTTGCTATTTCAAAAATATTTTATACTTTTGCAGTCCAAAAAGTAGGTTTATTGTTATGTGAGTGCATAACCTGCTGAATAATAAATGCTTCCAAACTCATTAATTATTCAAATTTAAAAAACAAACAATGGCTAAGAAAGTCTTTAAAATGGTAAAGCTTCAGGTGAAAGGTGGCGCAGCTAACCCTTCTCCACCAGTAGGTCCAGCATTGGGTTCTGCAGGTGTGAACATCATGGAGTTTTGTAAGCAATTTAACGGAAGAACCCAAGATAAGCCAGGGCAAGTTTTACCTGTAGTAATTACAGTATACGAAGACAAATCTTTTGAATTCGTTATTAAAACTCCACCTGCAGCAATCCAGTTAATGGATGCAGCTAAGATCAAGGGAGGTTCTGGTGAACCAAACAGAAACAAAGTAGGTTCTGTAACTTGGGAACAAGTAAAGAAAATCGCTGAAGATAAAATGGCGGATCTTAACTGTTTTACAACAGACTCTGCAATTTCTATGGTTGCAGGTACTGCTAGATCTATGGGATTAAGAGTAACAGGAACTAAACCAACTAACGCTTAAAACTTAAAGAAATGGCAAAATTAACTAAAAAGCAAAAGGAAGCTTTAAGCAAAGTAGAAAAAGGAAGAATCTATAACCTTGAAGAAGGTTCAGCTCTTGTAAAGGAGGTGAACACTACAAAGTTTGATGCTTCTGTAGATATCGCTGTAAGATTAGGTGTAGACCCAAGAAAAGCAAACCAAATGGTAAGAGGTGTTGTATCTCTTCCTCACGGTACTGGTAAAGATGTTAAAGTATTAGCTCTTGTAACTCCAGATAAAGAAGCAGAAGCTAAAGCTGCTGGTGCTGACTATGTAGGTCTTGACGAATATTTACAAAAAATCAAAGAAGGTTGGACAGATGTTGACGTTATCGTTACTATGCCAGCTGTAATGGGTAAATTAGGTCCATTAGGTAGAGTATTAGGTCCAAGAGGTTTAATGCCAAACCCTAAATCAGGAACTGTAACAATGGAAATTGGTAAAGCAGTAACTGAAGTGAAAGCAGGTAAAATTGATTTCAAAGTAGACAAGTATGGTATCATCCACGCTGGTATTGGTAAAGTATCTTTCGATGCTGCTAAAATCAAAGAAAATGCGCAGGAATTGATCTCTACATTGATCAAAATGAAGCCAACTGCTGCTAAAGGAACTTATGTAAAAAGCATTTATTTGTCTTCTACAATGAGCCCTGGTATTGCAATCGATACTAAATCTGTTAACTAATATAAATCCTTAAGACAATGACAAAAGACCAAAAAGTTGTAGCAATACAAGAGATCAAAGACTTGCTTCAGGATGCAAAAGTAGTATACGTAGCAGATCTAGACGGTTTGAACGCTGCGAAGTCTTCAGAATTCAGAAGACAGGCTTTCAAGCAAAATATCAAAGTGAAAGTTGTAAAAAATACACTTTTACAAAAAGCAATGGAGCAGATTGAAGGAGTAGATTACTCTGAAATGTTCCAGACTTTTAAAGGAAACTCTGCATTAATGATTTCTGAGACTGCAAACGGTCCAGCAAAATTAATCCAAGGTTTCAGAAAGAAAGAAGAAAAGCCAGCTTTAAAGTCTGCTTTTGTTCAGGAAACTTTCTACGTTGGAGACGAAAACTTATCTGCACTTGCTAACATCAAGTCTAGAGAAGAAATGATCGGAGAAATCATCGGATTACTTCAATCTCCAATTCAAAGAGTTGTTTCTGCTCTTCAAAACAAATCTGAAACTGTAGAAGCTAAAGCTGAAGAAGCTGCTGCTCCTGCTGTTGAAGAAACTCCTGCTGAAGCTCCGGAAGCTGCTGCAGAAAGCACTGAAGAAACAAGTGCTGAATAATTACACTCAAGAAATTAAATAAATAATCAACAAAAACATTACAACAATGTCAGATTTAAAAAATTTAGCTGAAACGCTAGTAAACTTAACAGTAAAAGACGTAAACGAATTAGCAACTATCCTTAAGGATGAGTACGGAATTGAGCCAGCTGCTGCTGCTGTAGTAGTTGCTGCAGGTGGTGGTGAAGCTGCTGAAGAAAAAACTGAATTCGACGTAATTCTTAAGTCTGCAGGTGCTTCTAAATTAGCTATCGTTAAATTAGTAAAAGATTTAACTGGTGCTGGTCTTAAAGAAGCTAAAGATATCGTAGATGGTGCTCCTGCTCCAATCAAAACAGGTATCTCTAAAGACGAAGCTGAAGCTCTTAAGAAGCAATTAGAAGAAGCTGGTGCTGAAGTAGAATTGAAATAATTTCAATTTTATTATAAATATAGAAGCCCGGGCAATTGCCCGGGCTTTTTTGTATGTAAGTCTTTGTAAATGCGTATGTTATTTTGCAATAGTATTTAAATATTATTAATTCTTTCTTTGTTATATTTTAATATGGTTATTTATTTACTAAAAATTAACATAATATTTTATTTGTATTTTATTATTCATTAATTTTGTTTGATTTTTTAACAATAAAGTATTGTTTTGGTTGAAAAAATGCTATATTTGTACCGAAAAAAAACACAACATAACTTGGATAGAAATTATTTTCTTTCCTATGGTCACAAGATTACACTTTTGTTACTTCTGGTGGCTGTTGGAAAATTAAACGCTAAGTTTATACCTGGCACAATAAGTATGACTGAATCACCTTATTGCACAGCTATAAATAATCATCCACAGCGATGCTTAGCTGATGCTTCAGTTCATCTGACCGAAGCAGGAAATGATTTGACAGCTGCAAACAAATTGTCTGCTGTTCAAAATGAAACCTTTGCATTCTATAGCAATAGCAAGCAACACAGTTTTTCCTTTTTTAATAATAGCAGTATTCACTTATTTCTCCTGAGGGATATAAGGTCTGCCACTGTATGGATTCAATGGGCTTTTTCACACTCTGTCTGCAAAGAATATATTTTCCTGACATTTAATGAAGTCCGAAAGTTTTGTGTCAATTCTTTTAAACTTGTTGATGGCTTTAAGTTTATTATTAAAATTCCTGATAAATTAATCCATTCTTTTATCTCCTAATATCTCTAACAATCTTATGCGCTTTCTTACAGTACTATCTGTTATTTCATTTATTATTTGAATGAGAATGCCCGAGAATTGCCTTTTCAAAAAAACACATACACATAAAAAACAGCAAATATCATTAGACATGAAAAACAGATTATTTACTATCGCACTTTTATCATTTGGTTTGCCGGCATTAGCACAGGTTGGGATTAATACAGGGCAAGCTCAGGCAACTTTTGATATAGTAGGATCACCTTCCAATCCCGGTAAACTTGACGGCGTGATTGCTCCAAGGCTTACAGGTGTACAATTGAAAGCTAAAAACTATACAACAGCCCAGACAGGAGCCATAGTATATGTTACCTCAGTTGAAGCTACACCTTCCGGGCAGACCATTGATGTGGTTTCACCAGGGTATTATTATTTTGATGGTACAAAATGGGGGAGTATAAGTGGGAACTGGCGTACAGTAGGAAATGCCGGTACAACAGCAACAACGGCGACCTTAGGAACAGATATTGGCAGCGGAAATTACTTAGGAACAAATGACGGTCAGAATTTGGTTTTGGCTACTCAGAAAAATGTAAAAGGAATATTAGATGCTAATGGAACCCTGCAAGGAGGAAATTCCAATTCCGCAATAGGCCCTTACGCATCATTTACTTGGGGATCAAATAATATTCTTACCAACAGTACCTCTTCAAATATTGCATTGGGAAAAGACAATACTGTATCAGCACAGGGAAATTTTCTCGCTGTTGCAATCGGAATGGGGAATACAGCAAATAATGGTGCTAAAGTAATTGGGAATACCAACAATGCTACAGGACCTAATAATTTAGTATTTGGAAACCTTAATACCGTAACAGGACTTACAGGGCTCACTGTTGGGAACAATCATATCAACAGTGGCGGGATTGCTATCGGAAGCGGAAATACAACATCATTGAACAATATAGCTGTGGGGTCAGCGAATACAGCCAGTGGTACAGAAGCTTTTGCCATAGGATTTTCGGGTCAGGCAGCAGCAGGGCAGATGGTTTATGCTAACAAACAACACATTTTCTTCAATAAAAACAACGGAACAGACACAATATTAGGAATCAATATGACTCCTACTGCAGCTACAGCTACAGGTGCTGCCATTCAGATGAAAGGAATCGCTTCCGGAGCTAATGCAGGCTGTTCAACCGCTGAGGAGGGTGCCATCCGATATAATACAACCGCCAAAGTACATGAAGGTTGTAATGGGACTAACTGGAAAGCACTTTACTAATTCAATACAATAAAACACAAACCTTAAAAATAAAAAATGACCAGAAAATTATTCGAAAAGTTAGCTGCAATGCTTATGACACTGATGGTGTCAGTGGCAGTATTTGCGCAGCAGGGCTATGAACCGATCCGTGGGATGGGTGTAGAGGCCAAACCTGTCAACAATTCAGGGATCTGCCTGGCATGCTATAACGGAAGCATGAATCCGGTGGTGGATGCAAGCCTTGATAACAGCGTAAGCATGGGGAATTTTGCCTCCCTGTTAAGTGGAAACGGAATCTCTGTAAAGAATAAAAATACAACCTATCCTGCAGGATATATTACCGGATTCAATGTAGATCTTGGAACGAGTTTTATAACTGTTGATCTGTTGAGTTCTTTACGAATCAGTACATATAAAAATGGTGTTCTTCAGGAAACTACTACCAGCAGTACTCTTTTGTCAGTTCCTGCATTCGGAGGAAGTAAAAACAGGATATTCCTGCATTTTAAAACTTCAAAAGAATTTGATGAAGTAAGACTGTATCAAACCAATGTTCTTTCCGTATTCAGTGCTATGAATGTGTATTATGCATTTGCATTTGATCCTGTAAAAGTACCTACAGAAAATAATGGTATTTGTGATGATATTATTGCGGGAAGCGGTGTAGACGGAAATGTATCCGGAAGCAGCAGTTTCCTGGCTCCGCTTTCTTATGTTCAGAATAAAGAAAGAATTGGAGACGGAAATAAAAACTCTTACGGATCAATAGTCCTTCCAATCGGATTGCTGGGATCTTATTCAGTTGGAGTTCTTGACAAAAACCAGGTGTATCCTGCGGGTAACAGAACGGGTTTTGTTATTGAACCGGATGATCAGGGGAAACTTTTAAGTGCTGAGTTTTTAAAAAATATAACAATAGAAACTTATCTTTACGGCCAGCTTCAGGATTCAAAACAGCTGTCTGACGGAGGAGGTCTGATCAATATAAAAGTATTGGGATTCGGTTCAGGAAAGCAGAAAGTTACATTAACGACTACTAAACCTTTCAATGAAGTAAGATTAAAAATTACCCAGACAGTAGGATTTAATTTAGGAGCTTTAAAAGTTTATTATGCCTTTGAAGAGCCTGTTTCTTGCGAATGTGATGATAAAATCCAGACAAGCGGTTCTGCGGTACCTGGAAATTTGGTAACCGGAACTACATGGACATCAGGTCCTGGATTTCTTGGTCTTATTTTAGCGAAGATGAACAATCCGGAAGCTATTGTAGATAACAACCCATCTAATTATGCAACAGCTACTGTTCCGGCAGCATCTTTTCTTAGTATTTTTTCAGCATTTGCAACGGTAAGCAGTAATACTGTGCTTCCTGTCAATACAATGGCTGGTTTTACCGTAGAAAAAGCTGGGAATCTTCTTGGAGTAAGTGTTCTGGAAAATATCACCGTGACATTGTATAATGGAAATACCTTAACAGATACTTTTACAAGCTCAGGAAGTCTTATCAGTGGAAATTTCTTCACAACGAATTCAAATAAATTCTATGTCGGAGGAAAAGCTACAAAGCCCTTTAACCGTATTAAAATTACATTCAACAGCGGAACTGCGGTTCGTATTCCTCAGAATTATTATATCTATAATGCTTTTGCGAGCAGAGATGATGATAACGATGGGGTTCCAAACTGTTTCGACCGTTGCCCTGGAGGGGATGACAGCATAGATAATAACGGAAACGGAATTCCTGACTGTGCAGAAGGATGTACAGAAGTGAATGATAAATCTCCTGCATTGGATACGGATGGAGATGGTATTGTAGATGCTTGTGATCTGGATTCTGATAACGATGGTATTCTGGATGCTGTGGAAGACTTTGATAAAAATGGAAAATTCCAGGATGATGATAATGAAGGAGATATTTTGTTAACACCGGTATTGGGAGATTCAGTTCCGAATTATCTGGACCTTGATTCTGATAATGATGGGATCTTAGATTTGTTTGAATCAGGAATTCCAACGTCAGTAATCAATCAGATTGATACTGATCACAACGGGGTTATTGATGCTAATGTTCCGGTAGGTAAAAACGGTATCGCTGATATTCTGGAAACATCACCTGATTCAGGAATACTGAAATATGCAGTTAAAAATACAGATGGAGATGATAAACCGGACTTCCTGGATATCACTTCCAATGGTTCAGATCTTGACCTTTATCAGATCGGAAAAGGAAATCTGGATACTTTAGGAGGTGGATTTATCTCTACAATTAATGATCAGGATAAAGACGGTATTCAGGCTGTTGTAGATACTGATCTTGTGAAAAGAGGTTCTCCAAACTCTCCGCTTTCACCGTATGCTTCATTACTGAAAAGTGCTTCTAAAACTGCCGCAAAAATCACGGCTACGGAAATTACTGATGCTGCAAATGATGTAAAAGTATATCCAAACCCGGTAAAAGCAGGAGAAAATCTTAGAATTACATCTGCAGAAGAAGGAGTGTATACTCTGTTCTCAGCACAAGGACAGGTAGTTAAGACAGATAAATTTAATGCCAATACCGGTATTGATACATCTTCACTTCCTACAGGAGTTTATATCATAAAAATAGAAACTAAATCAAAAATAAAATCTTATAAGGTTATTGTGAAATAATCATAAGATTAGCTTGTGTTGTGGAGGGGTTGCTCATATTTGGGCAGCCTCTCCTGTTTTTAAGAGTCTCAAAATGAGATGATTTATTTGTTATTGTGGATAACTTTTTGTATCTTTGCCCCTCTTTTGGCGCGAAAAATTGTTTGTAAATTTATAAAATACTGAAAATCAACTCTTTCATTGTGAAAACGTGAGAGGGATTTCGTATATGTAGATATTGCGGTAATGCTGCCTCAAAAGTAATAAAAATATTTTGCATTACACTGTGAAAAGATATACCAGTGTTGCAGTTAGAAAGAGCCAAGTACATAGTTAAAAGAGTCCTAAGGTCTTCTGTGAGCGCCAAAAACACTTTTACCTTTTACTTTTATCCTTGTTTCTAGTTCTTTTCTGATATTTTTTAATGAATCAAAATATTTTTTAACCCTTTCTTAAAAGTTTTATGAGTAAAACAAAATCAACAACTCAAGGAAATCCGAGAATTAATTTCTCATCAGCGAAAGGAAAAATCATCACTCCAGACTTTTTGGATATCCAAATTGAGTCTTTCAGAGAATTTTTCCAGCTTGATACACTTCCTGAAGCCAGAAAGACAGAAGCTCTTTACAAGACTTTCCAAGAGAATTTCCCAATTACGGATTCTAGAAACCAATTCGTATTAGAATTCCTTGACTATCTGGTAGATTCTCCACGTTATTCAATCGATGAGTGTGTGGAAAGAGGACTTACTTATTCAGTTCCTCTAAAAGCTAGACTTAAATTGTATTGTACTGACCCGGAACACGAAGATTTCCAAACAGTGGTTCAGGACGTATATTTAGGTCCGGTTCCTTACATGACGCCAAGTGGTTCTTTCATCATCAACGGTGCTGAGAGAGTTATTGTTACGCAGCTTCACCGTTCACCTGGTGTATTCTTCGGACAAACTTACCACGCGAACGGAACCAAACTTTACTATTCAAGAATTATCCCTTTCAAAGGATCTTGGATGGAATTTACAACAGATATCAACAGCGTAATGTACGCGTATATCGACCGTAAGAAAAAATTACCATTAACAACTTTATTAAGAGCTATCGGATACGAATCTGATAAAGATATCCTTCAGATCTTCGACCTTGCGGAAGAAGTGAAAGTTTCTAAAGCTGCCCTTAAAAAAGTGGAAGGGAGAACATTGGCTGCGAGAGTATTGAACACTTGGTTCGAAGATTTCGTAGACGAAGATACAGGTGAAGTAGTTTCTATCGAAAGAAACGAGATCATCTTGGATAGAGAAACAATCCTTGAAAAAGAACACTTAGATCTTATCCTGGATGCTGGTGTGAAATCAATCCTGATTCACAAAGAAAACAGCAACGAATTCTCTATCATCCAGAATACATTACAAAAAGACCCTACTAACTCTGAAAAAGAAGCGGTAGAGTATATTTATCGTCAGTTAAGAAATGCAGATCCACCAGATGAGGAAACTGCAAGAGGAATCATTGAAAAATTATTCTTCTCTGAGCAGAGATACTCTTTAGGTGAAGTAGGACGTTACAGATTAAATAAAAAATTAAGTCTAAATATCCCAACTACAACTGAAGTTCTTACAAAAGAAGATATTATTGCAATTGTAAGACACTTAATTGAGTTAGTAAACTCGAAAACTGATGTTGATGATATTGACCACTTATCAAACAGAAGAATTAAAACTGTTGGTGAGCAATTGGCAGGACAGTTCGGTGTAGGTCTTTCAAGAATTGCAAGAACAATCAAGGAAAGAATGAACGTTAGAGATAACGAAATCTTTACTCCACTTGACCTTGTAAATGCTAAGACATTAACATCTGTAATTAACTCATTCTTCGGTACCAACCAGCTTTCTCAGTTCATGGACCAAACCAACCCGTTATCAGAGATCACTCACAAGAGAAGATTATCTGCACTAGGGCCTGGTGGTTTATCAAGAGAAAGAGCAGGTTTCGAGGTTCGTGACGTTCACCATACTCACTACGGAAGAATTTGTCCGATTGAAACTCCGGAAGGACCAAACATCGGGTTGATTTCATCTCTAGGGATCTATGCGAAAATCAACAACCTTGGTTTCATCGAAACTCCATATAGAAAAGTAGAAAGTGGTAAGATTGATCTTAACGCTGACCCTATTTACTTAAATGCAGAAGATGAAGAAGATAAAGTAATTGCTCAGGCAAACGTTGAATTGAGTGATAACGGAGACTTCTTAACAGACAGAATTATTGCAAGATTGGATGGTGACTATCCGGTAGTGGAGCCTGCTCAGGTGAACCTTATCGACGTAGCTCCAAACCAGATCTCTGGTATTTCCGCTTCATTGATTCCTTTCTTGGAGCATGATGATGCGAACCGTGCATTGATGGGATCTAACATGATGCGTCAGGCCGTTCCTCTATTGAAGCCACAGGCTCCAATCGTTGGTACAGGGCTTGAGCAGCAAGTTGCAAGAGATTCAAGAATCTTAATTAACGCTGAAGGTACAGGTACTGTAGAGTACGTAGATGCTGACAGAATCGTTATTAAATATGAAAGAAGCGAAGACGAAGATTTAGTACAATTCGAGTCTGCTACTAAAACATACAAACTTACTAAGTTCAGAAAAACTAACCAGAGTACAACAATTACCCTAAGACCAAACGTAAGAGTAGGTGATGTAGTGGAAAAAGGACAAGTACTTTGCGACGGTTATGCTACTGAAAAAGGAGAATTAGCTCTTGGTAGAAACTTAGTGGTAGCGTTCATGCCTTGGAAAGGGTACAACTTCGAGGATGCAATCGTAATCAACGAAAAAGTTGTACGTGAAGACTGGTTTACTTCAATCCACGTAGATGAGTATTCTCTTGAAGTTCGTGATACCAAATTAGGTATGGAAGAACTTACAGCAGATATTCCAAACGTATCAGAAGAAGCTACTAAAGATCTTGACGAGAACGGTATGATCAGAATCGGTGCTGAAGTGAAGCCTGGAGATATCATGATTGGTAAAATTACTCCAAAAGGTGAATCTGACCCGACTCCTGAAGAAAAACTTCTTAGAGCAATCTTCGGTGATAAAGCTGGTGATGTAAAAGATGCATCATTAAAAGCTGACTCTTCACTAAGAGGAGTTGTTATCAACAAGAAATTGTTCTCTAGAAACATTAAAGACAAAAAGAAAAGAACTGAAGAAAAACTTAGACTTGAAGAAATTGAAAACACTTACAAGGCTAAATTTGACGAGTTGAGAAATACTTTAATTGAAAAATTAAATACACTGGTAAGCGGTAAAACTTCTCAAGGGGTACAAAATGACCTTGACGAAGAAATCATCGGTAAAGGTGTGAAATTTACTCACAAATTATTAACTTCAGTTGAAGATTATGTAAACGTTAGCGGTGCAGACTGGACAGTTGACGCTGATAAAAATGAATTGATCAAACAATTAATTCACAACTACAAAATTAAATATAACGACATCCAAGGAGTTAAAAACCGTGAGAAATTTGCAATTTCAATCGGAGATGAGCTTCCGGCAGGTATCATGAAGTTAGCTAAAGTTTACATCGCTAAGAAACGTAAACTGAATGTAGGAGATAAGATGGCGGGACGTCACGGTAACAAAGGTATCGTTTCAAGAATCGTTCGTGAAGAAGACATGCCGTTCTTAGAAGATGGAACACCGGTAGATATCGTATTGAATCCACTAGGGGTACCTTCTCGTATGAACATCGGTCAGATCTATGAAACCGTTCTTGGATGGGCTGGTAGAAAACTAGGATTGAAGTTCGCTACACCAATCTTCGATGGAGCAAGTCTTGATCAGATTACTGAGTACACTGAGAAAGCAGGTCTTCCTAAATTCGGTCACACTCACCTTTATGATGGTGGTACCGGAGAAAGATTTACTCAGGCTGCGACAGTAGGTATCATTTACATGTTGAAACTAGGACACATGGTTGATGATAAGATGCACGCACGTTCTATTGGACCTTACTCATTGATTACTCAGCAGCCGTTAGGAGGTAAAGCTCAGTTCGGAGGTCAGAGATTCGGAGAGATGGAGGTTTGGGCACTTGAAGCATTCGGTGCATCCAATATCCTGAGAGAAATCTTGACTGTGAAGTCGGATGACGTGATTGGTAGAGCAAAAACTTATGAAGCAATTGCAAAAGGTGAATCTATGCCTGAACCAGGTATTCCGGAATCATTCAATGTATTACTTCACGAGTTACAAGGACTTGGACTTGATGTAAGATTGGAGGAGTAAATTAAAAGATTTAATTATTAAAAAATTAAAACATTAATTAACTCCGAGATGATAAGAATGAAAGTAATTTTTAAATCTTTCAATCTTTAATCTTTTAATCAAAAATAAAATTATGTCAAATAAAAATAAAACAAGTAGATTTAATAAAATAACCATCGGTTTAGCTTCACCGGAGTCTATTTTACAAGACTCAAGAGGGGAGGTTTTAAAACCGGAAACTATTAACTACAGAACTCACAAACCTGAAAGAGACGGATTATTCTGTGAGAAAATCTTTGGTCCTGTAAAAGATTACGAATGTGCTTGTGGTAAATACAAGAGAATTCGTTACAAAGGGATCGTTTGTGACCGTTGTGGTGTAGAAGTTACTGAGAAAAAAGTAAGAAGAGAAAGAATCGGTCATATCGGATTGGTTGTTCCTATTGCTCATATCTGGTACTTCCGTTCATTGCCAAACAAAATCGGATACCTTTTAGGAATTCCTTCTAAGAAATTAGATATGATCATCTACTACGAAAGATATGTAGTGATTCAGCAGGGTATTGCTAAAAAATTAGATGGTTCTGATTTCGAAAATATGGAATTCCTTACAGAAGAAGAGTACCTTGATATCATGGAAACTCTTCCTGTAGAAAATCAGTATCTTGATGATTCTGATCCAAACAAATTCATCGCCAGAATGGGTGCTGAAGCTGTAGAAGATCTATTAAAAAGAATCGATCTTGATGCATTGTCTTTCGACTTGAGACACAAAGCTCACAACGAAGGTTCTAAACAAAGAAGAACAGAAGCTCTTAAAAGATTGAACGTTGTAGAAGCATTGAGAGGTGCTAATACAAGAATGATCAACAGACCAGAGTGGATGATCATGCGTGTACTTCCTGTTATCCCACCAGAATTAAGACCATTAGTTCCATTGGATGGAGGACGTTTCGCAACTTCTGACTTGAATGACCTTTATAGAAGAGTAATTATCAGAAATAACCGTTTGAAGAGATTATTGGAGATCAAAGCTCCTGAAGTAATCTTGAGAAACGAGAAGCGTATGCTTCAGGAATCAGTAGATTCATTATTTGATAACACAAGAAAATCTTCTGCAGTAAAATCTGAATCAAACAGACCATTGAAATCACTTTCTGATTCATTGAAAGGTAAGCAAGGTCGTTTCCGTCAGAACTTACTAGGGAAAAGGGTAGATTACTCTGCGCGTTCCGTAATTGTCGTAGGTCCAAACTTACAGCTTCACGAATGTGGTATTCCTAAAGATATGGCAGCTGAACTTTACAAACCGTTTATCATTAGAAAACTAATTGAAAGAGGGATTGTAAAAACAGTAAAATCTGCAAAGAGAATTATCGATAGAAAAGAACCGGTAGTTTATGATATCCTTGAAAACGTGATGAAAGGTCACCCTGTTCTATTGAACAGAGCACCTACGCTTCACAGACTGGGTATCCAGGCTTTCCAACCTAAGATGATCGAAGGTAAGGCAATCCAGCTGCATCCATTGGTAACAACAGCATTCAACGCCGATTTCGATGGTGACCAGATGGCGGTACACTTACCGTTAGGACCAGAGGCAATCCTTGAAGCTCAGTTATTGATGTTAGGTTCTCAGAACATCTTGAACCCTGCAAACGGTTCTCCAATTACAGTACCATCTCAGGACATGGTTCTTGGTCTTTATTTCATGACTAAAGAATTGAGCTCTACAGAAGATATGAAAGTAAAAGGGGAAGGTCTTGCATTCTATTCTCCTGAGGAAGCGGAAATCGCTTATGCTGAAGGTAGAGTTTCTTTAAATGCTAAGGTAAGATGTAGACTACCTGTTAAAGAAGACGGAGTAATAGTAACAAGATTGATCGAAACTTCTGTAGGTAGAATTTTATTCAACCAGATTGTACCTAAGCAGGTAGGATATATCAATGAACTTCTTACTAAGAAATCATTGAGAAACGTTATCGGTAAGATCCTTGCTGATACGGATTTCCCTACAACTGTGAAGTTCCTTGATGCAATGAAAGACTTAGGGTATTCAAACGCATTCAAAGGAGGTCTTTCTTTCTCACTTGGGGATATCGTAGTTCCTGTTGAGAAAAAACAGATGATTGCACAATCAATCGAAACTGTAGACGAAATTAGAGCTAACTATAACATGGGTCTAATTACCGATACAGAACGTTATAACCAGGTAATCGACGTTTGGACAAATACCAACGCAGGATTAACTGAAATGATCATGAGCAGAATGAAAACTGACCAAGGTGGTTTCAACTCTGTATATATGATGCTTGACTCTGGAGCGAGGGGTTCTAAAGAACAGATCCGTCAGTTATCAGGGATGAGAGGTTTGATGGCAAAACCGCAGAAAGCCGGTTCTACCGGAGCGGAGATCATCGAAAACCCGATCCTTGCAAACTTTAAGGAAGGTCTTTCAATTCTAGAGTACTTTATCTCTACTCACGGTGCTCGTAAGGGTCTTGCGGATACCGCTCTTAAGACAGCCGATGCTGGTTACTTAACGAGAAGATTGGTAGACGTTGCACAGGACGTTATCGTTACAGAAGATGACTGTGGAACTTTAAGAGGTACAGAAGTTACTGCACTTAAGAAAAATGACGAGATCGTTGAAAGAATCTCTGAAAGAATCTTAGGTAGAGTATCTCTACATAATATTTACGATCCTGAAACTGACGAGCTTATTGCAAGCGCAGATCAGGTGATCATTGAATCATTGGCGAAGAGAATCGAAGAAGCTGGATTAGAAGCTGTTGAGGTTCGTTCACCATTAACTTGTGAAGCTAAGAAAGGTATCTGTGCTAAATGTTACGGTAGAAACTTAGCAACAGGTAAAGTGATCCACATGGGTGAAGCGGTAGGTGTAATTGCAGCACAGTCAATTGGGGAGCCAGGAACTCAGCTTACGTTGAGAACCTTCCACCAAGGGGGTACTGCAGGAAACGTATCAGAAAACCCATCTATCGTTGCAAGAAGAGATGGTATCGTTGAAATGGATGAAGTAAGAACTATTACTTCTGAAGATGAAAACGGTAACACTGCTGAGGTTGTAGTTTCCCGTTCAACAGAATTCAGATTAGTTGCTGATAATGAGTTCAGAACTCCATTAATGGTAGCTAACGTACCTTACGGATCTATATTAGCTGTAAAACCAGGTGATAAAGTGAAGAAAGGCGATACAATCTGTAGATGGGATCCATATAACGCAGTAATTATTGCTGAAACTTCAGGTAAGGTAGAATACGAGGATATCATCCAGGGTATTTCATTCCAACTTGAAATTGACGAACAAACAGGATTTGAAGAGAAAGTAATCTCTGAATCTAGAAATAAGAAAGCCGTACCTACCTTGAAGGTGGTAGACTCTAAAGGTGTTGAGCAGAAAGCTTACAACTTACCGGTAGGAGCCCACTTAATGGTTAATGATGGTGAAAAAATTAAGGCTGGTAAAGTTTTAATCAAAATCCCAAGAAAATCTGCAAAAGCAGGGGATATCACCGGAGGTCTTCCGAGAGTTACCGAATTATTCGAAGCTAGAAACCCTTCAAACCCAGCGGTTGTTACTGAAATCGACGGGGTAGTTTCTTACGGAAAAATTAAGAGAGGTAACCGTGAACTTATTGTTGAAGCTAAAACTGGAGAAAGAAAAATTTACTTAGTTAAATTATCAAACCAGATCTTAGTACAGGAGAATGACTTCGTAAGAGCAGGTTCTCCGCTTTCTGACGGTTCTATTACACCGGAAGATATCTTAAGAATTAAAGGCCCAACAGCAGTTCAGGAATACTTAGTAAATGAGATTCAGGAAGTTTACCGTCTACAAGGGGTAAAAATCGACGATAAGCACTTCGAAATTATCGTAAGACAGATGATGACGAAAGTATCTATCGTAGATGGAGGTGATACTCAATTCCTTGAAGGTGCCCTTGAGCACAAATATGATTTCTTAGAAGAAAACAACAGAGTATTTGGTCTTAAAGTAGTAGTAGATGCTGGTGATTCTAAAGAATTTAAGCCAGGTCAGATGATTACTGCAAGAGAATTAAGAGATGAAAACTCTAAGTTGAAACGTGAAGATTTAGGTCTTGTAGAAGTAAGAGAAGCTCTTCCTGCTACAGCAACTCCTGTACTACAAGGTATTACAAGAGCCGCACTTCAGACTAAGTCATTCATGTCTGCAGCATCATTCCAGGAAACAACTAAGGTTCTTAACGAAGCAGCGGTTGCTGGTAAAGTAGACGATCTTAACGGTCTTAAAGAAAATGTAATTGTAGGTCACAGAATTCCTGCAGGTACAGGTCTTAAAGAGTATCAGAACGTTATTGTAGGTTCTAAGAAAGAATTCGAAGACCTTAACTAAAATTAATGATTTGAAATTTGGGATTTGAAATTATTTTTATATTTTCACAATCTCAAATTTCGAATTTTAAAAACATAATTTATAACAATGGACAACAATCAAAATCCACAAGACGGAAACATCAACATCGAATTAAACGAAATGGTAGCTGCTGGTATCTATGCTAACCTAGCTTTAGTAAACCACTCTCCATCTGAATTTGTAGTAGACTTTATTCAGTTGATGCCAGGTGTTCAGCAAGCTAAAGTAAGATCAAGAGTTATTCTTGCTCCACTTCACGCTAAAAGAGTATTAAACGCTCTTCAACAGAACATCGCTAACTACGAGCAGCAGTTCGGAGAAATCAAAGAAGTTGAGCCTTTCGTATTAGGAGGAAACAACGTTCAAGCGTAAGATTTCTTTTTACAATAAAATAAGAATGCCCTGGTTTTTTAACCGGGGCATTTTTTTGTGTTAATTCTGACTTAGAAAAGAATATTGAACCTGTAATTGTTAATTTTCTTTAATAACATAAAAATATATAATAACCATGCATCAATTTTATATCTTTGTTCAAGAAAAAGTAGAAAATATAGGATATGGTTGATAACGCATTCGCTGTAAGTAAATTTGGCTTTTTAGGGGCCGATTTTTTATCTGAGCTGGAAAAGCATGCTGTTGCAGTTGATATAAAAGCAAAAACTGAAATCATTAGAGAAGGACAGAAAAATAAATTTGTCCCTTTCCTTATAAAAGGCTCTATCAAGGTTTTTACCCTTAATGATGGAAGAGAACTGATCTACTACTATATTAAGCCCAAGGATAGCTGCCTTATGACATTCTCATCTATTCTTACAGATTATGTCAGCAGAGTGTATGCTATTGCAGAAGAAGACTCGGAAGCTATTCTTATTCCCGTTTCCGTAATGCATGATTGGCTGATAAAATTCCCTGAAATCAACAAACTGTTTTATCATGAATATGACCGCAGATTCTCAGAAGTGATGAATATGGTGAATGATGCCGTGTTCCACAGGCTGGATAAAAGAGTCCTGAATTACATCAAACAGCAGATTTCATCCACAGGAAACAACCCTATTAAGTTAACCCATCGCGAAATTGCGAACAGTTTGGGAACTTCCAGGGAAGTGGTGAGCAGAGTTTTGAAAAAAATTGAGAGCGAAGGTGAAATTGTTCAAACTAAAGAAGGACTGAAAGTTCCTGTAAATGAAAATGTTAGAATGATCTAATTCTAATTGTTTGAAAAGTTTATTTCGATCATTGATAAAAACAATTTGGCTGGTGACTTTTATCACCTGTTTTTGAATTGAGAACTCAATAAGTTTGTTATATCATAATTTAATTCAAATTGCATATGACAAAAACTCTCTTATTTTTGTCAGTATTTTCTTCAGGTCTTGTCTTTGCACAGGAAGATCTGCTGAAGGATATTGACACGGTGAAAACCAATTCAGAAACCTCACAACCCGCCTTCAAAGCCCTTCAGATTGTTACGGGACAATCCACAAAACTCGCTGCCAAAAAAGAATGGTACATTATCGTTGCCCACAGATTTGGAGATGTAAGCGCAGGATTTAAAGACTTTTTCGGCCTGGATCATGCTTCCACCAAATTAGGCGTTATCTATGGGATTTCAGATGCAGTATCTGTAAGCCTTTCCAGAGAAACGAATATGAAAACCTTTGAAGGAGCGGTGAAATACAGACTGGTAAGACAAAATGAAAACTTCCCGGTGGATATTGTGGGGTATAATGTAATGGGTGCCAATACTGAACTGGATAAAGATAATTATCCGCATCTTAAATTCAGTGACAGGCTTTCTTATCTTACACAAGCATTGATCTCAAGAAGATTCAATGATAAGCTTTCATTGCAGCTTACTCCATCTTTTGTTCATAAAAACCTTTACGAACCCACCATTGAAAACAAAAATCAGTTTTTAGCAGGTTTAGGAGGACGCTACAAAATTTCCAAAAGAGTTTCTGTGAATGCAGAATACTTTGTGAATTTCGACGATCACAGTTTTTATAAAAACCCACTGTCTTTGGGGGTAGATATAGAGACCGGAGGACACGTGTTCCAGCTTTTATTGACGAACTCCCAGATAAATTCAGATATCGGATATCTTACCAATGCCACAGGAGCGTGGGGGAAAGGACATATTTTCTTTGGGTTTAATCTTTATAGAGTTTTTTAATATGAAAAAGCTAACATCCTTATTGATATTGTCGTCAGCAATCATACTGACGGCGTGTGACAGCAGAACTTATGAAGAGATTTCTGATAATACACCAATCACAGTACCTGTAAAATATACAGCAGATGTAAAACCTATTGTAGATAATAATTGCATAGGCTGTCATTCTGCGGGAAGTTTTAAACCGTTCGTTACTTACGATCAGGTAAAAAATAATATAGACGGAATTCTGGACCGTATCCAAAGACCTAACGGTGATCCAGGGAAAATGCCTCAGGGTGGATCATTGTCTGCTGCCCAGATCAATATTTTCATAAAGTGGAAAGCTGACGGATTAAATGAAAACTAAAAAAATTGATATGAAAAAATTAGCATTATTAAGCGTATTACTGCTTTCTGCCGGTTACGCTTCAGCACAAAAATACAGTTCTAAAACAGGAAAAATAACTTTTGAAGCTTCAGTACCTCTGTTTGATGATATTTTTGCACAGGATGACAATAATATTGTGATCCTGAACGCAGACAATGGTGAAATGGCATCAGTTTCTACAGTTAAAAACTTTCATTTTAAAACCAAATTAATGGAAGAGCATTTCAATGAAAGTTATGCTGAATCTGCAAAATATCCGAAAACGACTTTCAAAGGGAAAATTGTCAACTTTGATAAAACAAAACTTACGGCCAACCCTCAGAAATATACCGTTCAGGGAACGCTTAACTTTCATGGTGTAGACAAAGCGGTTGCTTCTTCAGCTACATTATATGCAAAAGATGGTAAAATCTATATGCAGGGTGGTTTTATGGCAAAACCTGCAGATTATAAAGTGACCATTCCTAAAATGGTTACCAAGAAAGTGGCAGAAAATGTCAACATCGAATACAATTACGTAATGGTAAAACAATGAGAAATATAATCTTAATTGTAGGACTATTTCTGAGCTCATTGATATCTGCTCAGGAAAAAGCAAAATCAATATTTGATATTGCCAGAAGCGGAACAGTTCCAGAAGTACAGGAGCTGATGAAACAAAACCCGGATATTATTAATCAGGTGAACGAAAACGGATTCTCTCCCCTTATTTTAGCTTGTTACAGAGGGAATACAGGTGTTGCAGATTTTCTGATTGACAATGTAAAAGATGTTAACTACAAAAGCCGGGAAGGAACTGCATTGGCAGGTCTTGCTATTAAATACAACAAAGATCTGGTAGAACATCTGCTAAAGAAAAAAGCAGACCCAAATATCGCAGATTCTACAGGATATACTCCTTTATTCTGGGCTGTAAAATCCGGAAATAAAGATCTCGTAGTACAGCTGTTGAAATACAAAGCAGATAAAACAAAGAAAGATTCAATGGGAATGACCCCTTTCGAATATGCATTACAAACCAATAACAAGGAAATTATTAATCTTTTAAAAAATTGATATGAAAAAAACTCTACTAGTACTTAGTTTAGCTCTTGCTAATTTTGCATGGGCACAGTTTTCGTCAGGAATGGTGAGCTTACCGGCAACTTCCATGACGGTGAAATTAGATACGACTCCTTCAGGAGTAACGATTACGGTAACCGGTGACAGCAACTCTATGATGGGAATAGGTTTTGGAACTGTAGGAATGGCTCCGGGATCAGATGGCTTTATTTATAATTCATCGGCTAACAGAGATTATACCTTTATAGGAATGACAACGCCTAATGCAGATGCCGCTCAAGACTGGACAGAAACATCCAATACCGTATCCGGATCTACAAGAACTGTAGTGGCAACAAGATCACTTTCAGGTGGGGCAGGAGATTTTGCCATTGCTAATGCAGCAGGTACAATCAATATCTTCTATTCCCGTAAAAGTAGCGGAACTTCTTTAGGTTACCATGATGCAGGAAGAGGATATGCAACTTTAACGATGACAGCAGCTTCTTTATCTACCAATGAAATTGCAGCCAATAGCAAAAAGGTAAATCTATATCCTAACCCAGCAAAATCAACAGTTAATTTCAAAAACTTTGATAAAATAAAATCTGTTGATATCTACGAAGCAACAGGCCGAAAAGTATTATCAGTAAAACCGGATGGGGAAAGCATCAATGTTGAAAATTTGAGATCAGGAAGCTACTATCTTGAAATTCAACTTAAGGATGGGAGTACATCTTATGAGAAACTGATTAAAGAATAATTTTTACAGAAAAAACACACCCAATATTTAGTAATGCATACCCCTGATCAGGGGTATCATTTTTTCTTAAGTACCATTTTCTGGGAGATTGCTTTAAAATTTATATATTTGTGTAGATCAGGATTCTTAATAAAAGGCAGTTTCTTAGCCTTATAATTTTTTACAACCAATGGAATTTAAAACATTAGCCAATATCACAGTTGATGAACTTTTAGCAGTATTCAATTATTCATTTTCTGACTATGTTGTTCCTTTTCACTTAACGAAAGAGGTACTTGTTTCAAAAATTGCAGCTGAAAAATTAGATATGAATTTATCTGCCGGAGCATTTGAAGAGGGAAAACTGGTTGGTTTTATTCTACAGTCTGAAAAAGTTGAAAATGGAGAAAAAATAATCTATAACGGAGGAACTGGAGTTGTTCCGGAATGCAGAGGGAAAGGATTGGTGAGAAGAATGTACGACTTTATTATTCCTGTTTTAAAAGAAAGAAATGCAAATACATTACTGCTTGAGGTTATTGAAGGAAACCAGCCTGCCATCAGGGCATATGAAAACTTAGGCTTTAGCATTGTCCGAAGGCTGCTTTGTTTTAATGGCAGCATTAAGCAGGGAAAAGAAAATGCTGAGGTTTCTATTAAGGATTTGAAAGACTTTGAATGGGAAAAATTACGTTCTTTCTGGGATATCGAACCTTCATGGCAGGGATCTGTTTTCGTATTGGAACCTATGCCTGAAAACTATGTGACTTTAGGTGCTTATATGGAGGAGAAGCTTGTTGGGTATATTGTTTATGGTCCTGCAGCGAAAAAAATCTACCAGTTTGCTGTAGATAAAAACTTCAGAAATCAGGGAGTCGGAACGATGCTTTTTAATGCCATTTCGAAAAAAAATGGAGGACAGGCTATTGCATTGAACAATGTAGATGATTCTTCGGAAAACACCAATAAATTTCTTAGCGAAAGAGCAGGACTGAACAACTGGCTGTCACAGTTTGAAATGAAAAGACCTATTCAATAAGTCTTAATTTTGATTCAGAAAAAATAATCGCTTTTAATATACTTTTAATCTCTTAAACTTTCCAGGCAGAAGTATAGGATGTAACTTTGCGGAAAATTTTAAAATAATGAAGCGAGGAATCCATTTTTTACTGCTGCTAATTTCCTTTACGGCTTTTGCACAACAGGTAAATATTGATACAGCCCAGGTGGTGATCCCGGGTAGACAAAACAGTACAGAAGCACAGTCTAAACCTTACGTGATTATGATATCTACAGACGGTTTCCGTTATGACTATGCTCAAAAATACAATGCTGAAAATCTTTTGAAACTGTCTAATGGCGGTGTAAAAGCTGAAGCAATGATTCCAAGCTATCCAAGTATTACTTTCCCAAACCACTGGAGCTTAATCACTGGACTTTATCCTTCTCATCATGGCTTGATCGATAATTTTTTCTACGATTATAAGAGAAAGGAAGGATATGCCATGAGCAATAAAAAAAATGCGGAAGACGGGAGCTGGTATGGAGGAACTCCGCTTTGGGGACTTGCCGAAAAACAGGGAATGGTATCGGCTTCTTTAATGTGGGTAGGATCTGCCAGCGATGCAGGAGGAATGAGACCTACTTATTATTATCCTTATCATGAAAAATTCACACCTTCAGAAAAAGTAGGAAAAGTAGTGAACTGGCTGAAGTTGCCGGAAGATAAAAGACCTCACTTTATTTCATTATACTTTCCGGAGGTAGACGGCAGCGGGCATCATTTTGGACCTGACACCAAAGAAACAGAAATAGCTGTTCATCTGATAGATCAGGCGATTGGTGACCTTGTTCAGAAAGTAAATGAATTAGGATTAAAAAATGTCAACTTTATTTTTGTTTCCGATCACGGAATGATTAAAGTCGATGGCGGTACACCATTGGAAATTCCTGCTGTTCTTTTTGATAAAAACAGATTTGATTTTTATAACTCTCAAACCTTGTTAAGAGTTTACGTTAAAAATCCGGATGAGATAAAAGCAGTTTATAAAGAACTGAAAGCTAATAAAACAGATGATTACGAAGTATATTTGGATAAAAAGCTTCCTAAATACCTGCACTTTGCAACAAAAGATGACAAATACAACAGGATTGGGCAGATTCTTCTGATCCCGAAAGCTCCGAAAATATTCCTGGAAAAAGGAAAGAAAACATCGGTTGGAAAACATGGTTACAACCCTAAAGTTGTTCCGGAAATGAAAGCGACTTTCTTTGCCTGGGGACCTGAATTTAAAAATAATCTTGTGATCAGTGAATTTGCTAATATTAATGTTTATCCTTTGGTTGCTGAGGTTTTAGGATTAAAAATTGATCAGCCTATTGACGGAAAACTGAAAGTTTTAAAACAAACACTGAAAGAGCAAAAATAATCTAAGAGTAAAAAATATAGATTTAAATAAGTTTCGGCGCACCTTTGGTGCGCCGAAACTTATTTTATAGATTGACTTAGAAATTAAAATTGAGAAGAAAATTCTTTAGCAAAATCTTCCAATTTAACATTTCCTGTAACAGGAGAACCATGATTAATAAAATCCTTTTGAACAACACCCGTTCTTATTCCTCTACCCATTTCAACATAGAGATGAGCCATGTCTTCAGGAAGTCCGGCCTGCAGCATTCCGTTTAAAGAATCTTCATCGGAAAATTCTACCCATGGAAGTTCAGGCTTATTAACAGAGGTCCCTAAAACTTTAGCAAAATCGGAAGCTGTTCTCACATCACTTACAATATATCTGATGTTGTTTTTATTTCCGTCTTTTACAAGTTCTTCAGCTGCTGCCTTGGCAATATCAGTAGGATGTACTACAGGCACTTCAATAGTTGAAGGATAATTACCACCAATGATTCCTGCATTTTGAATCAAAGGAATATCATTGAAAAAGTTATTATAAAAATATCCTGCTCTTAAAAAAGTAAAAGAGGTACTGTCTACTTCATTATATATTTTTTCAATATTGTGAAGACCTGCGATTGGGCCGTTTTCTACCGGAGATTCTGCTCCAACACTGCTTAGCATTACAGCTCTTTTTACATTAGCGTTCTTTAAAGCTTCAGCATAATTTTTTCCTGCATTGGTTGTGTTTTCCACAATCTTATCTGGACTGATGGCCGGAGGTGTCATTACGAAAACAGCGTCCGCACCTTCAAATGTTTCAGTCAAAAAGTTAACATCCGTGATAGAACCTATTGCTGGAACTGCTCCCAGAGATTCAATATCCTGTTTTCTTGCATCGCTGCTGCTTACTACGGTAATAGTATGTCCTTCGGCAATTAATTGTTGTGCTAGTGGTTTAGCTACGTTTCCTAATGATCCTGTGATTACGATTTTCATATGTAAATATTTTTTTATTTCTGAGAACAAAGTTATATTTGTACTTACTTTTATACAAGTACTTACCCTAAAGTATGTAGATATGACAGCAATCAAAGAAAGTTCAACCATTCAGGAAAACAGAAAGACGGTACAGGATTGTCCCGTAATGTACGTTATGGAAAGAATTGGAGGATTCTGGAAACCCATTATCCTTTTTAATCTTTCCACAGGCGAAAAAAGATACAGCGAATTGAAAAAAGCAATTCCTGCCGTAACGGAAAAAATGCTCATTCAGCATCTGAAACAGTTGGAAACAGACGGATTAATTATCAGAACAGCAAAACCTGTAGTGCCGCCTCATGTGACCTATAAACTGAGTGAAGCAGGCAATGAGCTTGCTCCCGTTATTGATGCCATGGCAGCATGGGCTTTTCAGGATATGGAAAGAAATGATAATAAATGTGCTGAAGGAAACCAATATATCGTGAATCAGGCTCAGAATACATTTAGCCAAAATCTTAAAAAATAAAAACAGATGCTTCAATCCGAAGCGCCTGTTTTCGTTAATATCCCCAGAAGAATTATAAAGACTGCATATCAATGACGAAACGGTATCTTACGTCACTTTTCAACATTCTTTCGTAGGCTTCGTTGATATCCTGCATTTTGATCATTTCAATCTCTGAAACAATATTATGTTCTCCACAGAAATCTAATAATTCCTGAGTTTCTGCAATACCTCCAATTACTGAACCCGCTACAGATTTTCTTCCCATAATCATCGGAACAGTATTAAGGATAGGTTCCAAACCTCCCAGATATCCTACAAGAACATGAGTTCCATTGATATTTAAAGTAGCCACATATGGATTTACATCATGTACATAAGGAACCGTATCAATAATCACATCGAATTTTCCTTTTACAGACGCCATTTGTGATTCATCTGTAGAGATAACAACATGATCAGCGCCCAGTTGTTTTGCATCATCTGTTTTTCCGGGAGTTCTTGAGAATAAAGTAACTTCAGCTCCTAATCCTTTTGCAAGTTTAATCGCCATGTGGCCTAAACCGCCCAATCCTACAACTGCTACTTTAGAGCCAGGACCTACATTCCAGTGTTTTAGAGGAGACCATGTTGTAATACCTGCACAAAGAAGCGGTGCTACTGCTGCAAGATCAAGATTTTCAGGTACTTTTAAAACGTGGTGAGAATCTACAACTACTTTTTGAGAATATCCTCCAAACGTGTGACCTCCCAAATGCTTATCCTTTCCATTATAAGTTCCTGTGAAGCCATTTAAACAATACTGTTCCAGATCATGCTGGCAGCTGTCGCAATGTCCGCAAGAATCTACGATACATCCAACCCCTGCAAGATCACCTACTTTAAATTTGGAAACTTCGCTTCCTACTTTGGTAATTCTCCCGACAATTTCATGCCCCGGAACTACAGGATACAAAGATCCTCCCCAGTCATTTCTTGCCGTGTGAAGGTCAGAGTGGCATACCCCGCAATATAGGATTTCAATCTCTACATCTTTTGAGGTTACGTCTCTTCTTTCAATATTCATTTCTTTCAGGTCTGCAGTGGTAGACTCTGCACCATAAGCTTTTACTGTGATTGTACTCATTTTTTATATTTAGTTTATTTAGGTTTATAAATTATTATATGGTTGTATTAACAGTTTCCATAACGGTACAAAAGTCGAAACTTTTTACTAGACCGGACTTATACAGATTACCGAATTACTTACCAATTTTACAGACACTATTTCAGTTACATAAGAAAGTGGTAATTTTGAATAGAAATAAAAATATACTTCATGGAAAATCAGGAGGTTGAAATCTATAATACGGTCTCGGAATATAATAAAATGGCCAATCATGAAACCCTGCATCCGCTGGTGAGTGTCATTGATTTTTCCAAATCTGATCCTATCTGCCAGCATAAAAGAACATTTGGATTTTATACCGTTTTTCTGAAAGATGTAATGTGTGGAGATATGCAATATGGAAAACACAGCTATGATTATCAGGAAGGAACATTGGTTTTTATTGCTCCCGGTCAGACCTATGGAATTTATAATAAAGATAAATATATTCAGCCTGCAGGTTCTGCATTAATTTTTCATCCCGACCTGATAAAAGGGACTAACTTAGGAAAGAATATGAAAGACTATTCATTCTTCTCTTATGATGTGCATGAAGCGCTCCATCTCTCAGAAAAAGAAAGAGAAGTGGTGCTGGATTGTTTTAAAAATATAAAACTTGAGCTTGAACAGGCTATTGATAAGCACAGTAAATCTTTAATTGTAAATAATATCGAGCTGTTTCTGAATTACTGCATGCGTTTTTATGACCGCCAGTTTATTACAAGAGATCACATCAACCAGGGAGTTATTGGTAAATTTGAAAATCTGGTAGACAATTATTTAAAATCTGAAAATCCTAAAAATATCGGTTTTCCGATGGTCAACTATTTTGCAGAAAAACTGAATTTGTCTGCTAATTATTTCGGGGATTTGATTAAAAAAGAACTGGGAATTTCTGCACAGGAATTTATCCACAACAAACTTATTGAGGTCGCCAAAGAACAGATTCTGGATCAGGCAAAAACAATCAGCGAGATTTCCTATGATCTGGGTTTTAAATATCCACAGCATTTTACAAGACTCTTCAAAACGAAAGTAGGAATCTCTCCAAGTGAATATAAAATTTTGAACTAGTTTTTTGACACTACTATCACTAATCTTTTCACAAATAACACAATTCAAAATAGTGGATATGTATTTAAATCATTAAATTTAAAGAGAAAAGTTTTCACAGTTTTAAAGATGACACCAAATCAGCAGAACACCACTATTTTCGAGACCTGTTTCGGAAAAATTTTAGCATTAAAAGAAGACGGGATTATCAGGATTAAAAGTATCCGTTATGCCCATTCTGAAAGATTTAAGAAACCAGTTGCTGTAGAAGCTTCTTCATCTTCAATAATTGTTTCTCCTGAAAAAACTCCGGTCTGTCCTCAAGCTTTAAGTCCGCTTGTGGAAAAAATGATTGGAGCGACTCCTGTTGAAAGCTTTGAAGCTGATGAATCTACACAATATCTTTCAATCACCCGCCCTGAAACAGTTTATGAAAATGAAAAACTCCCTGTTATAGTCTGGATTCATGGAGGATCTCATGAAATAGGCTGTGGTGATCTTGCCACTGCTGATCCCTCGGAATGGGTGAAAGAACAACATGTCATTGTCGTTGCTGTCTCATATCGATTGGGATTATTTGGTTTTTTAGGTGGAGATGAAACCAGGCCTGCTAATCTTGGCTTGTTGGATATAATCGAAGCATTGAAGTGGATAAAAAATTACATTGCAGATTTCAGTGGAGATGAAAACAATATTACCCTTCTTGGACAGTCTTCAGGAGGTGATGCCATTGCGCATTTAATGATTTCTGAAGGAGTGGAAGATTTATTTCAGCGAGTTATTATCCAGAGTGCACCTTTAGGTTTACGTCATCAAAGACAGAAAATGTCTGCAGAATTTCTGAAAAAAACAGAAATACTGAAAGATGAAACTGACGTGTTAAAAATGATGGATGAATACGGGAAATTCTTACCCTCCATCATAAAATACGGTCTGAAAGCTGCGATGCCTTTTGGAACTCAATACGGATATTTTCCTTTATGTAAAGAAGAAGAATCGGTGGAAATGTGGAAAAAGAATGCACAGAAATATGACGTTTTGATTGGTTTGAACAATGATGAAACTGCATTTTATCTCAAAACTTCTGATGCATTAAAAAAATATTTCGGAACTGGGCTGGGATTAAAAATTATGGATAAAACAGTTGAAAAAACCACAGAATTTATCTACGGAACTCCGGCAAGACGGTTTGCAGAAAATCTGGCTGATGCTGGCGGAAATGTTTATCTGTTCAGAATTCATTCAAAATTGAAAGACAATCATATCGGAGCACCTCACTGTATTGATCTCCCTTTGATCTTTGGGAATGAATCTGCGTGGAAATCTTCCGAACTGCTGAAAGATATCCCCTGGAGCCGTATTCATGAAAACGGTAAAAAATTACGAACACTCTGGGCAGAATTTGCCAGAACCGGAAAAATATCAGATGCCTCCGAAAAACCGGAAATCCTGCAACTTATAAAAATGTAGCACACTAAAGCGTATAGAATCTCTAATCTTAACAAATTCCGAACTGAAGACCCAACATTCCCCTCCTCTGGAGGGGTGTCAAAAATTCAAAGAATTTTTGACGGGGTGGTTGATCTACGTTTACTATATTTTCTGATTTTACTATGGATTATATATGCTAAATCAAGTATTTGGTGTTAAACATTTGTTCATAATTGTAATTTTTAATGTATATTTAATTACTAAACCATAAAAAATAATAATTATGAAAACAAACAAAGATTTCAAAGTAAAAAAACTTAAACGTGAGGAACTGAAGACCTTAAAGGCCGGAGATTTAAATTGGGGTAAGGTATGCTGTACTTCCAACGAGGACGGACAATGTTGCGAATGGGCTATTGATATTTGGAATTGCCGATATATTTATTGTTAATTTTCTAATGAAAGAAAGCCTTGTCAAAGTTTAAAACTTTGACAAGGCTCTTATTCAGGAATCCAAACGCTTACATTTCCTGCCGGAACTGGGAAATTTCCCCATCCGTTTTCATCAATGGTTACTTTTTCTTTAAATCGTTTCAGAAGGTCTTTAAACTTTTTCCCGGCATAAAGCTGTCCTACTTCCATAGGCTTGTTATAAGCATCTTTATTACTTAATACCACAGCACATCCTGAATGTTCATCATCACCTGTACGAACCCATCCAAGGCAGTTGGCATCCTCAAAATAATCATGCTGATCACCATATGCATAATCTTTCCTGGCTTTTAACAGCTCTTCAATTCCATCTATTTTAGGCATAAATATTTCCTGATCGTGGCCTCCCGAGTCTTTATCAATATAATGGGCGCCATACAAATCAGGATAAAAAACACATGGATATCCCTCTTTCCTCAATAAGATCAAAGCATAAGCAAGAGGTTTGAACCAGGACTCAACAGGAGCTTCAAGGTCCTGAAGCGGCTGGGTATCATGATTGGCCACCAGGCTTACAGCATGCATAGGATCTGCCTGGGTAAGAGTTTCATCAAAAATTCTGCGGAGATCATATGAACTTCCTTCTTTTGAAGCATTATGAAAATTGTTCTGAAGGGAACTGTCAAAAAGACTCATGCAACCTTCCGTCACCTCAATATACTTTTGTAGCAGATGAAGATATCCGGGAGCCCAGTATTCACCGACAGCAAAAATATTTTTCCCCGAATTAGAACGAAGCATGGTGAGCCATTCTTTATAAAAGTCGAACGAAATATGCTTCAGGGCATCCAGTCTTACTCCATCGAAATCTGTCAGATCAAAATACCACTTTGCCCAGGTGTTAAGCTCTTCCCGTACAAAAGGATTCCGGTGTTCGATATCGTTATACATCAGGTAGTCGTAATTTCCTTTTTCATCGTGAATCATTTCTTCCCAGTCATCTCCATATTCAGACTGTATTTTATAGATGTGGGATTCCATACCTTCTGCGTAATCTACGCCGCTGAAACAGGTGAAGTTCCATTCAAAATCAGAATACTTTTTTCCTCTTCCGGGAAAGGTGAACTTAGTGTAAGACTCAATTTCAATGATATCGGAAATAACTTTTTCCCTGTTTTCTTCATCTACTTTTACCACTTTGAATTTTTCCAGCTCATCACCGCCGGCTTTATGCCCCAGAACGATATCTACAATCACTTGTATATTTTGTTTCTTTAAGGCTTTAATGGCTTTTGTATAATCGGTTTTAGTACCGTATTTTGTGGGAGTTGTTCCCTTTTGATCGAATTCTCCCAGATCATAGAGATCATAAGCATCATATCCGGTAGAGTAACCTCCATTTGTCCCTTTGTAGGCAGGAGGGAACCACACAGAAGTAATCCCCAGTTTTGCTAAATATCTGGCCTGTTTTTCGGCTTCTTTCCACAACTTTCCGTCTCCTTCAGAATACCAGTGGAAAAACTGAATCATGGTTGGGTTCATAAATTTGCTGATTTGGTAGATACAAGATAGTAAAAAAATATGACCTACTCATTTTCAAATTCTTCAAACGGGATTTTTAGTTGAACAGAAACCTGCTTTTTTTCTTCCGTATTCAGATGGGAAAGAGATAATCCCAAAAGGCGTACAGCCTTATCGAAAGGGCGGAGTTCCCATAGTTTTCTTCCCGTATTGAAGTACTGTTCCGATGATGAGAAATAATCTTCTTTTGTGATACTTCTTGTGAAAAGAGAGAAATCTTTATATTTTATTTTTAACGTTAAAGTTCTCCCGAGAATATTATTTTTCTGTAATCTCTGATGAAGTTCCTGTCCAAGACTTTCCAGTTTTTCATTGATCTGCTGTTCATCCAGAAGATCCTCAAAAAAGGTTCTTTCTACAGCCACACTTTTTTGGATCCGATGAGGTTTTACCTCAGAAGTATGAATACCGCGCACTACATTGTAATAGTGTTTCCCGGACTTTCCGAAAAGTCTTACCAGATCTTCAAGCGATCTTTTCTTTAAATCTTTTCCTTTATAAATTCCTAAACTAAACATTTTGTTAGCCGTAACTTTTCCTACCCCATAAAATTTTTCTACAGGCAATTCTTCCAGGAAATGCTCCATTTTATCAGGATGAATAGTTTTCTGGCCATTCGGTTTATTGATGTCGGAAGCTACTTTGGCTAAAAATTTATTGACTGAAATTCCTGCGGATGCCGTCAATCCTGTCTGTTCAAAAATTTTCTGACGGATTTCTTTGGCGATCAGATTGGCAGATTCCATTCCTTTTTTATTCTCAGTAACATCCAGATAGGCTTCGTCCAGAGAAAGAGGTTCTACCAGATCAGTATATTCATAGAAAATTTCCCGGATCTTTTTTGAAATTTCTTTATATCTGGCAAATCGGGGAGGGACAAAAATAAGATGCGGACATTTTTCTTTTGCAGTTTTGCTGGGCATTGCAGAACGGACTCCATATTTTCTGGCTTCATAGCTTGCCGCAGCAACTACACCACGATGCTGCCCTCCAACTGCAATAGGCTTGCCTTTCAATGTAGGATTATCATGCTGCTCCACAGAAGCATAGAATGCGTCCATGTCAACATGAATAATTTTACGAAGGGGCAAAGAAAAATCCATATACAAAGATATGGATTCCTTTATTTACGGTAAATTTTTTTGTAGAAGGGAAGCTTGAGGTTTGAGGCTTGAAGTTAATGAAATCGATAGGGAAATTTATGTCTTAATTATTGAAAACTGATTAAAAAAGTTACAAATTATTCTTAGAACAAAAACAACTTCTACCTTCCATCTTCCTGTCTTTTATGACTTCAGTCTCATGGTGAGAAGGTGAGGTTCAAAACCTGCTTTTTCGTAAGCTTTTATGGCAGATTCATTTTGAGCGTATACATCAAGTCTTACCTCACTTATACCCCTTGATTTTGACCAGGAAATAAGCTCATCGGTAATCATTTTATTGACACCTTTTCCTCTGTGTTCAGGCTTTACATACATAAAACCGAGATAGGCATATTCTTTAAACTGATAATAATCTTTTGCTGCTTTTTTGATCAGAGCATATCCTGATGCAATAATCTCATTATTTTCTTCGGCAACAATTACTGTGGCATCGGAAGACTGCATAAGGCTGTTTAAATCATAATAGTGAATCTCTCCTTCAATAAGTGTACTGTTGAAAGGCCTCTCAGCAGTAACAATTCCCTGTTCAAATTCTAAAAGGATCTCTAAATCCTGTTCTGTGGCTTCTCTTGTGGTCATGGTGTTATATATCTGAAATTTTAAAACTCATTGAAAGCGATGGTTTTCAATGAGTTTTTTATGTTTTTTTATTAAAATAAATGAAAATTATTTTAAAAGTTTATCTATGGTTTGTTGAAGTTCAGGATCTTCAGGGGATATCGCATAATATTTTGCGATAGAAGATTTCTGATCAATTACCATATATCTTGGAATCCAGTTAAGGTCTACATAATTATTGAAATCATTTTTCCATCCTGTGGAAAACCAATAATTTTCTTTGTCTTTCATATCAAATCTTTCCAGACTTTTTTCAAACCCTTCTTTTGAACGGTCTAATGATAAAAATACAAAATCAATATTTTTGTTGTTGTCTTCCAGTTCTTTAGCCTTTGGAAGTGCCTTTAAGCAATCTCTACACCATCCTGCCCAAAAATCAATGACTAAAACTTTTCCTTTATGCTGATCAAGAATCTGCTGTATGGTAACGGCTTTTCCTTCCTCATCTTCCAGTTTCTGTTGTAAAGCCTCTTTTGAAAATCCCGTTTTAAGAACGGCAGGAACTTTTTGTGAATAACTTATCCCAAAAATACCTATCATAAAAATTAGTATCAACTTTTTCATCTCGTACAATTTCATTTGTACAAATCTAAACAATGAATTGCAATCTTAGATTGATTTCTGCTGAATTAGGAAAAATTTATAATATTGATGGATTCTATGGGGTATGAGGTGGGCATGTGTAAATCACCCCGTCAAAAATTCTTTGAATTTTGAGGGAATATTATGTCTTCAGTTATGATGTTTCTGATTGAAGTTTTTTACTGATAGTTTTTAATCAAGCCTTTTACAACGGCAATTACATTAGGCATTGCTTTATTGGCTGCATTTAAAACTTCTTCGTGAGAAACGGCCAAAGCAATATCTGGTCCGCCAAGGTCTGTGATGACCGAAATACAGAATACATCCATTCCCATATGTTTGGCAACAATGACTTCCGGAACGGTACTCATTCCTACCATATCACCGCCGATGGCTTTTATCATGCCATATTCAGCCGGAGTTTCAAAAGTAGGCCCCTGTAAAGCAACATAAACTCCCTGATGAATCTTGATATGGTGATCTGCAGCAGCCTGTTCTGCGGTGGCAATCATTTTTTTGTTGTAAGGTTCGCTCATATCCACAAAACGTGGTCCAAGCTCATCTATATTTTTCCCCCGGAGCGGATGCTCAGGCATCATATTGATGTGATCTTTCAGAATAACGATATCTGCAACGCTGTAAGCAGGATTTACACCGCCGCATGCATTGGAAAGAATAAGATTTTGAATACCCAGTAAATGAAAAACTCTCACAGGAAAAGTTACAGTTTCCATTGAATGTCCTTCATAATAATGGAAACGGCCGCTCATCATCAGTACTTTTTTCCCTTCCAGAAGTCCATAAATCAGTTTCCCGGTATGTCCGGCTACTGTAGTTTGTGGAAAATGTGGGATGTCTTTGTACTCTAAAACATGGATCGGTTCTACTTCATTCTGTAATTTTCCCAGTCCGGATCCTAAAACAACCGCAAAGTCAGGTATTTCCTGAATAATATTTTTAATAAAATCTGCGGTCTCTTTAATTTTTTCTAACATAATCTAAGATGATTTGATTGAATTCTTCTTTCTTATCAATAAGTACATTGATAGGCCAGTAGTAAACAATTTCTCTAAGATAGTCAAAAGTTTTCAGACGTACATAGTCTTTCTCTGTGGTTAATATCAGTTTATATTCCCCTAATTTTTTATACTCGGCAAGGATTTTTTTAATATCATCATCCGTGAAATTATGATGATCTCTGAACTTTAAATGTTTTACCCTTTTTGAGAATTTTGCCAGATGTTCCAGAAGCGGTTTAGGGTTGGCAATTCCGGTGATCAGTAAAATATCATAGTAATTCAGGTTGTTATCCGGAAGCATTTTATCTTTTCCGTATACATTTTCGTCATAGCCGATGGATGAAAAGAAAACTTTCTGTCCGTAAGAAGGTCTTATTCTTGAGATATAATATCTTTTTGTTTCCTCAGTCAGTTCGTCAGGACATTTGCTGACCATAATAATGTCTGCTCTTTTATATCCTGCTCTTGATTCTCTCAGATCTCCTGCCGGAAGAAGGTAGTCTTTGAAAAAAGGATCATTAAAGTCGGTCATCAGAATATTGAAGCCAGGCTTGATCGCTCTATGCTGCATGGCATCATCCAGCACCAGAACTTCAAGGTCCATATCTTCAATTACTTTTTTGGCTCCGGGAACACGTTCTTCTGAAACAGCAATAACAAAACGGTTTTTAAAACGTTCAAAAAGCTGCATTGCTTCATCACCCACCATTTTGTAATTACTTTCATAATTGGTTACTTCATAGCCTTTTGTAAGCCTTCCATAGCCTCGTGAAAGTACTCCGGTTCTGTAATGTTTGGATAAATATTGGGCAAGATACATCACCATGGGTGACTTCCCGCTTCCGCCCACAGAAAGGTTTCCGACATTAATTATCGGAGTCTTGAATTTTGTCGATTTAAAAATTCCCAGATCATACATTGTGTTCCGGATACCCGTTACCAAATGATAACCAAGGGAAAAAGGATAAAGGTACCATCTTTTCATACGCTTGCAAAAATAGGAATTTTCATAAGTATTTGATATATTATTATCGAAGACTTTTCAATAAATATTTCGTTAAATTAAAGTATTTTTGTGGAGTTATTACAATACATTGAGATACTTTATAGAATTTTCTTACAACGGAAAGAATTATTTCGGCTACCAGATACAGCCGGATGCCATTTCTGTGCAGGAAGAACTGGAAAAAGCACTTTCCACAATTTTAAGGGAAGAGATTAAAACTACAGGAGCAGGAAGAACTGATACAGGGGTTCATGCCAAAAAAATATTTGCCCATTTTGATACCGAAAAGGAAATAAACGATCAGCTTCCACGCAGGCTGAACAGTTTTCTTCCGCCTGATATTTCCATTAAAAGAATTTTTCCGGTAAAAGATGATTTTCATGCCCGTTTTGATGCTACCTACAGAACCTATGAATATTATATCTCACTGGAAAAAAATCCGTTCACTCAGGAATCTGCCTGGCAGCACTGGAAAAGAGGATTGGATATTGATGCCATGAATGAAGCCTGTAAGATTCTCTTTGAATACGAAGATTTTACCAGTTTTGCCAAATTAAAAACCGACAATAAAACCAATATCTGCAAAATGTATAAAGCAGAATGGGAGCAGAATGGGACGGAACTGAAATTCACCGTTTCGGCCAACCGTTTTTTAAGAAACATGGTTCGTGCCATCGTTGGAACAATGGTAGAAATAGGAACCGGAAAACTGAAGCCGGAAGATCTTCGTACAGTGATTGAAGATAAAAACCGCAACGCTGCCGGAACATCAGCTCCAGGACACGGATTGTATCTTGTGGATGTAGGTTACGAATTTTAATACTAAATATCCTGTTACCAATTCATTTGTGACAGTCAGAAAACTCGTTTGGTTACAAACAACCTTAAAATAAACCTTCCGAGGACTCGGGAGGTTTCCCGCAACTTGCAGGAGACTTCCCGAGATCTCGGGAAGTCTCAAACAACCCTGTTTTAAACAATCGGAGATCTCGGGTAGTGTGTTTCACTATTGTTTTAATCCTTCGGAGATGTCGGGAGGCTTCAAACAAGGTTGTTTCACTGATTACAAATTTATTTTTCATCTTTTAATCAAGGAATAATAGGATTTAACGTCCAAAAAATCAGCTTATCAGAAGATTAAGTCATTCATTTTGTAAATAACAGGTATCTGAAATTTTCTATGATGATTTGCAAAAGTTGTAAAGACAGTCCGGTTATAAAGTCTTATTTTTGCATAGAATTTTATTTTAATTCTTTCTTTCGATTCGTACAATGAAAAAACAAGATACCTGGGGGATTATAAAAAGGCTGTTCTTTATCGGAATGAAGTTCCGTTCATGGTTCATCCTTACTCTTATAATTTCTATTTTCCTTTCTATTGTTTCTACTTACAGGCCGTATCTTACTATGCAGGTGGTGGATAATGATATTACAAAGCTCCATGATAAGGCTTTGATGATGAAGCATATCTATATCCTTGTAGGATTGGTATTTGCTGAAACGATTTTAAACTTTTTTCTGGTTTATTTTTCAAATTTTATCTCACAGAATGTGATCAGGGATATCAGAGAGCGTTTATATGCTAAACTGATTTATTTTAAGACTTCATTTTTTGATAAAACACCTATCGGACAGTTGGTAACGCGTGCGGTAGGAGATGTAGAAACTATTGCCACTGTATATACGGATGGTTTCCTGATGGTTTTCGGGGATATTCTGAGAATCCTGTTTGTGCTGATTATGATGTTCAGTACCAATGTCCACCTGAGTTATATTACGCTGGCTATTTTACCTTTAATGGTAGTCATTACAAGATTTTTCCAGAAAAGACTGAAGAAAGCTTTTGGAGACGAGAGAAACTGGACTGCCAATCAGAACTCTTTTGTTCAGGAAAGACTGGCAGGGATGTCTATTATTCAGGTATTCAACAGACAGGAATCTGAATTCAAGAAATTTGATGATATCAATATTACCCTGAAAGGAGCATTACTGAGAACGGTATTTATTTTCTCACTATTCTTCCCTGTGGTAGAGCTTATCTCTTCGTTATTCATAGGATTCATCCTTTTCTATGGAGGGTATATTACGATCAGTGCCGGGGTAGTCATTGCTTTTATCCAGTATATTTCAATGCTGATCCGCCCTTTAAGACAAATTGCAGACCGTTTTAATAATATTCAGCGAGGAATTGTAGGAGCAGAAAGAGTATTAGGATTAATGGATGAAGAAAATTCAATGCCAAATAACGGAACGGTGAAGAAAGATCATTTTGCCGGAAAAATTGAATTCCAGAAAGTGCATTTTGCTTACGATGAAAAACAGGAAGTTCTGAAAGGTATTGATTTTAAAGTAAATCCGGGAGAAACAGTCGCTATTGTAGGAGCAACAGGAGCCGGAAAATCTACCATTATCAGTTTGATTACAAGATTGTATGATATTAATTCCGGAAATATTCTGATTGATGATGTGAATTTAAAAGATTATGAGCTTTATAATCTGAGAAGCCACATTGGAGTAGTTTTGCAGGATGTTTTCCTTTTCCATGGAAGTATTTTTGAAAATCTTTCCTTTGGAGATGACAGCATAACTTTAGATAAAATAAAAGCAGGCGCCAGAGAAATTGAGGTAGATCAGTTTATCCAGCAGCTCCCTGGCGGATATGATTATGTAGTGAGCGAAAGAGGTTCATCAATCTCTTTAGGCCAGAGACAATTGCTTTCTTTCCTGAGAGCCTATTTATCGGATCCGAAAATTTTAATCCTTGATGAAGCAACGTCTTCCATTGACCATGAAAGTGAAAAACTGATCCAGAGAGCAACAGAAAAACTTACGAAAAACAGGACTTCCATTATTATTGCCCACAGGCTTTCCACCATTGAAAAAGCAGATAAGATTATTGTGATGGAGCACGGTAAAATTGTAGAAGAAGGTAAACACCTTGAGCTTCTGGATAAGAACGGATATTATTCTACTCTTTACAAAGCCCAGCTGCGTCATGAAGTGGAATTGGAGGAAGAAAAAAAATCATAATCCATAAGGAAATATAATACACAAAAAGAGAGTCACTGACTCTCTTTTTTATTTAAATATATACAATTCACTAATGCTTTTTAAAACTACAGAAAACAAAATTCTGAACAGTTTCAAAAGGGGTGATATGATCTTCAGTAATGCATTTTATTTTTTCAAAGCTTTCTTTAAATTTTTCTGATAATGATTTTTCATCATACTGTTGAATATCCAATCCGCTGCATTTTGTAGGTCCGTTTTTGGAAAAAGTTCCAAGGATTATAAAGTTATTAACATTCTTTTCTGCAATATCAATATATTTTGAAACCTGTTCCGGAGTTGTCAGAAAGTGAAAAGCAGCTCTGTCATGCCAGATGTCATAAGTTTCCGTCGGTTGGAAGGCGGTAATATCGGTTGCAATCCATTTTACTTTATGGGCTAAATTTCCAAGTCTTTTCTGTGCTTTTTCCAAAGCGTTGGCAGAAATATCAAGGACTGTAATATTCTCATAGCCTTCTTCAAGAAGAAAATCAACAAGATTGCTGTCGCCGCCGCCAATATCAATAATCTTGGCTTCTTTTCCCAATCCTGAAGATTTGATAAAGTCAAGGGAAGTCTGTGGTTTTTTCTGGGTCCAGCTTACCTGATCAGGATTTTTAGTTTTGTATACGTTTTCCCAATGGTTTTTGTTGTCGGAAGAATTCATGATTCTTTTAATTGATTGTTTATCTCTTCAAATTTATTAATTAATTCATCAATTTTTCCCTGTTGCTTCTTTATTGTTTTAGGTCTTAAATAAAACCAATTGAAAGCGATCCATGCGAATGTTACCGTATAAGTCAGAATGGCTGCGCCTACTGTCATTCTTGAAGTGTATTCATACATATAAAAGCATATTCCCAGAAAAAGCATAATAAAATATAAATTGAGAATAGTGGTCTGCATCAATTTTTGTTTACTCTTTACCACATATAAACTCTGCAGATATTCATTGTTGGATTGGGTCTGATCAATTTTGTAAAAAACCATAAACATTTTATTATAAGCAAAAAGGAACATAACCATGGCCAGAATGACAAGCACAATTCCGATTTTTGTAGTAATCATCTGAGGCTGGAAACGATACCAGATATAAATGATTAATAATGAGGTGATTATTAATGTTATATTAGCCAGAATCAGTCTACGCAGATTTTGATTTCTGAATTTTTTCAGCTTACCAAGAAGCTCTTCCAGATTGGGCTTGTTGGAAGTCTGCTGTTTCCATATATTTTTGAAATTGATATTAGTGTCCATTTTCTTTAAACTTTTGTGTTAATTTTTCTTTTATCCTGTGAATCTTTACCCGTATGTTAGATTCTGAAAGTCCCACGATATGTGCTATCTCAGCCTGTTTTACCTCTTCCAGTTCCAATGAAATAATAATTCTGTCTGTTTCCGGCAGCTCCGAAATAAACTGATACAGCATTTGTATCTGAGGTTCCATAGATTCCTGCTTTTTTTCTTCCAGATTAACAGGCAGATCTGTTTTTGCAAATTTCTTTTCCTTTTCAATCTGCCGAAGACAGTTATTAGAAGCAATTCTGAAGATCCATGTTCCTACACTGGATTCATTTCTGAATTTTGGAAGCTGCTGCCATACAATGATAAATGTTTCCTGGGCAAGATCCTGAGCGAGGTCAGGATCATTCACATATCCCATGCACAAACGGAATATCCTTTGCCAGTAGAGTTCATATATTTCTTCAAAAGCCATTATTTCGAAGATAAAAAATTATTAAGCTGATTAAAGTACCAATCTTTATCATCATACATGATGAAATGTAATCCTTTTGAAGCATACTGCATATTGGCATTTTTCAAATTTTTGTACTGAGCTTCAATAGTAGGTTTCAGATTGGCAAAAAAAGATTCCAAAAGAATAAGGGAAGGACATTGTATATTTTTTATTTTATCTCTCAGATCGGTATTAGAAAAATCACAGTACATTTTAGCGAATGTTCTTCGGTCAGATTTCATGCTCCAGTTGATCACCGTTTCCTGCATAGAAGTATCTGCTAAAAGACGTGGCATCATCTGCGTCTGCATTTTTCGGAACTGGTCTTCACTCATAGCTGTTAATTGAGTAATGGTAGAGGAGCAGTCATTATTTTCTTTAGAGGTAAAATTGGGATCAGATATTGCGGCCAGACAAGGAAGTGTGTCTACAATGACTATTTTTCCTACCAGTTCAGGATAATCTGCGGCAATGGCGAGGGCCAGACCACCTCCCATGCTGTGTCCGATGATAATAGGTTTGTCAATTTTATTATTCTTTATATAAGCCGCAATTCCTTTTTCCCAGTCTTTAAAGCTGGCCTCTGCCTGTGGTTTTGTTCCGGCAAATCCTGCCATGGTTAAAGTATAACAGGTAAAGTTTTTTTCAAATTTTGCAGTCGTTTCATTCCATACATCGCCGGAAGAGGCAAATCCCGGAATAAATAATAAAGACTGGTTTCCTTTTCCCGTTTTCTTTACTTCAAACGGATATGCTGTTGCCTGACCGAATATATTGCATACCGCTAAGAAAAATAACATGATGATAAGAAGGAATGTAAATTTTTTCATGATTTCTAAAGTTTTAAGGTTTATTTGTCTTTTAGAGACGAGCCTTAAAAAAATGTTACACTAGATTTTATTTTTTTTTTGAAAAAAATATTCCTCCTTACTCCGAAACCCTTATCATTAGGGAAAAATTATATGAAAATATTTTAGTGATTTATTGTTAAATAATAAACTTTAGTGAATTTTTGAATACAAATATTGAAAAGATTAATCTAATATTCTTCCATAAAACCGGCTGATATCAAAATAAAATCCCGGAATTTTATATTTATCTTTTTCAAATTCCTGATAATCGCATTTTCCATTATGGCTTTGTGCCTTGGTTTCCATTTGGAATCTGTTCAGAAGTACATATTCATCAGTCACAGAAATAACGTGAAATCCTGTCTCACATTTCAAACCGTCACCAGAAGTAAGGATAGCATTTAATAATCCATGGAAATTTCCAGCGATTTTTTCTGCGGTGTCATCATCATTATTTAAATGATATAAATAAGCAAGATAGTTCATAGCACGCAGATCCAGCGGGTTTTCATCCAATGCATCCTGAAACAGTTGGATTCCTTTGGAAAGATCTTTTTGTGAAATACCTTCCCCACGATAATATTTGGTTACTTCTTCAGCTTTATTCCCTGTTTTATAGGGTTGATAGTCTTTTTGAAAAGTATAACCGAAGTAAAGATGACGATATTGACTGCTTGTAAGAAGTGTATCATTCTGTTTTAATCTTTTTAAAAGCTTCGGATAATACAATTCTGAGTTTTTATCTTCAATATTTTTTTGAATTAAAGAATAATCAGGTGCTTTAAATTCTATTTTTTGTGCATGCAAAAAAGTAAGCAGTGTTAAAAAGAATAGAGAGAAAAATGCTTTAATATTCATGGTTTGCATAACGTTGTTGTGATTTTTTGACGACTTAAAAATACGGAATATGTATCAATAAGATAAAAATTTACGTACTGTTTGCAAAAAAAGTAATAAAATGTTGTCAAAGTGTTATTTTGTGTCGATAAATTTACTAACTTTATTCGGAATTTAAGAGATTACCCCTGACATTCAAAGGGGTAAATAACATTTTTAACTAAAAAAACTTAAAATATTAATGAATAGTATCCAAGATGAATTTAAAGTCTTCAAAGACGAATTGAGAAAGTTGAATATCGAAGTACAGAAAGTTGTAAAAGTAGGAAACGGAAGTATGGATTTCCACGAGGTTTTCTATAAATCGCCGAGGTATGAAGAGGTAAAAAGTATATATGTTCAGCGTCATAATCTGGACAGTATGATTGAAAAATTTAAACAAGCCTATCATTAAAAAATAGAACATGCGCCGCAGATCCTCTGCGGCGCATGTTTTTTATAAAACTGTATAATATTAGTCTTTATCGAGTGTAGAAGTTTCCTTTGTGTCCTTCATTCCGGCATAAACAATCAGGGAAAATAAAATACATCCCGTAATATACCAGTAGAAATAGCTTTCTGCTCCTGCCTGCTTAAACCACAGGGCAATATATTCTGCAGTTCCTCCGAAAATAGCTACTGTAAGTGCATAGGGAAGACCTACACCCAGCGCCCTGATCTCTGAAGGGAAAAGTTCCGCTTTTACAACAGCATTGATGGAGGTATATCCACTGACAATGATCAGAGATGCCATAATCAGGAAAAAGGCGGTCCACATTGAAGTAGTTGTACTTAAAGCAGTGAGAAGGGGTACGGTGAATAGTGTTCCCAAAATCCCAAAACCCAAAAGAAGCGGTCTTCTTCCAATTTTGTCTGATAATGCTCCGAAAGCAGGCTGCAGACAGGCAAATATAAATAATGAAATAAAGGAGATAAGGGTAGATTGCTCTTTAGTCAGATGAACGGTGTTCACCAAGAATTTTTGCATATAAGTGGTATAAGTGTAGAACGCAAGAGTTCCTCCTAATGTAAGCCCAATCACCGTAAGCAAAGCTTTAGGATGCTTGAGAAGTTCCGTTACCGTTCCTTTTTTCTTTTCACTAAGTTCTTTTTTATTCTCAAATGCTTCGGTTTCGTGAAGATTGGCTCTTAAATATAAAGCGATAACAGAAAGTAATGCTCCGATGACAAAAGGAATTCTCCAGCCCCATTCTTCAAGCTGAGTCTCTGTTAAAAGCAGTTTCTGTAAGATCAGTTGTATTCCCAGTGCAATCAGCTGTCCTCCGATCAGGGTTACATACTGAAAGCTTGAATAAAACCCTCTTTTGTCTTCCGATGCCATTTCGCTGAGGTAAGTTGCGGAAACACCGTATTCACCTCCTACACTCAATCCCTGTAGTAATCTGGCGATCAGTAATAAGGCTGGCGCCAGGATTCCGATAGTTTTATAAGTAGGAGTAAGGGCAATCAGCAGAGATCCGAATGACATAAGTAATACCGAAAGGGTCATTGCCTTTTTTCTTCCGATCTTATCCGCAATACTTCCGAATATCCAGCCTCCAATGGGGCGCATCAGAAAACCTACTGCAAATATTCCCGCTGTATTCATCAACTGTGCATTCAGGTCAGAATCCGGGAAAAATGAATGTGAAAAATAAATGGCAAAGGCAGCGTAGGCATACCAGTCGTACCATTCAACAAGGTTTCCTATAGATCCGCCTATGATGGCTTTGATTCTTTGACCAGTAGTGATTGTAGGTGAATTCATAAAGTATTATTTCAGACAAGTTTTTGACACCCAAGATACAAATTTCAGAAAAAAATAAATCGCTCTGAAAAAGAACGATTTACAAGTATAAGCTGTGTGTGTTTAAAATCTATACCCAATAGAAAGCCCGCTTCTGAAGCCTGCCCACGGACCATCCACTTTTATTTTGGCTCCATTGGCATTGGTTTCAACAGTATATTTTACAAATGGAATGTCGAGGTTTTCAATTTCTTTTTTAAGCTGAGCCTGCATATCAGGAGTCAATACATAATCTGAGGTCATCATAAAATCACCTTTTCCGCTTCCATAATGAGCGCCTGCAATCCAGAAATCAAGAACAAGATTCTGACTTCGGGTAAGAAAAAATTGTAAGCCGACCATCAGACCTCCGCTGTTTCCATTGGTATCTCCCTGTCCTTTAAGCGGAATTTGATAGGTAACTCCATTGGGGTCATTATAATCATAATAAAAATCAAAAGTATTGGAAGTAACACTTGAATATCGATAGTAAGGCGCAAAATAAAATCCTTTTCCATACCCTTTTCCAATATAAAACCTGGGTTCTATGGTGAAATTGGTGGCTTTTACCCTAAGATTCTGGAATCTTTTTTCATCCTCATCTTTCAAAAAGGCATTGATGAATGGTACTTTTCCTTCCGGCATCGTTCCAAAACCGATGTTTACCGAAAACCATTGGTTGATGGCACGCTCATAAGACAAATTAATATTTCTGAAAGCATAAGCCGTGACATTGGTCTTGATGATATTCATCTTTTCTGCCGAACTGTTTTGAATTTCCTGAGCTCCCAATACTGAAAAAAGAAAGCACGGAATTAATATGAATACTTTTTTCATGACTTTATATTTTGTGGTGTTAAACAATACCAGCAAAAAACGGGCTATTTAACATAATAATTAGATTTAAAGAAAAATTATTGGTAAATCCTTAATGTTAACGATCAATAATGTAATATACAACGGAGATTGATTGTCCTAATAGTATAATTCATCTTTTGACATGAAAAAAACTATTTATACCATATTCTTTCTTTGCGGAGCTTTTGCTTTTGCTCAGGAGAAGAAAAATGATACAGCCGATGTTGCAGCAACAAAAGAGATTCAGGAAGTTATTTTAAAATCACAACGTAAAAAACAGTTTGCGGATAAAGCAGTTTATACTTTTGATAAAGAAGCGCTGGAAAGAGCACGTTATGCAAAAGATCTGCTTCGTACTCTTCCTGAGTTACAGCTGGATCCGGTAGCCAATACAATTACCAGTACTAAGGGAGGGACTACATTCTTTCTGATCAATGGGATTGAAGCTACAGATATGCAGATCCGAAGTATAGCTCCCAGTGAAGTGGTAAAGGTAGAATATTATGATATTCCGCCTGCAAGATGGGCAACAAGAGCTGATACCGTAGTTAATATTCTGACGAGATCCACAGAAACAGGATATGTTTTCGGAGCTGATGTGTCTACTGCCTTAAATACCGGATTCGTGAACGGTTCTGCTTATGCCGATTATACTAAAGGAAAAAATAATTTCGGACTTGAATATTCCCTGAATGTGAGGGATTATGATGACCGAAGAGTAAACAGTATCTATGATTACGAGCTGAACGGAAAGCATTATCGTTCTGATGAAAACAGGAAAGATCATTTCGGATATACTTTCCAGAATGTTGCTTTGCGTTATACCAGACTTGTCCCTGATGATTATGCTTTTCAGGCTAAATTGAATATGGATATTTTCAGCAGGTTTTCAAAAGGAGTAGGGCAGAGTGTCTTTAGTGAAGATAATCTGAAAGAAGAGCATGCAATGTTTAAAAATAATGGTTCGGATTATGTAATTCCTAAGCTGGATCTTTATTATTCCAAAAGGATTGGTGAAAAAGATGAGGTAAGTATTAATGTTGTAGGATCTCATTACACCACCAATACTTCAGAAACTGCCAGTGAATGGATTGTAGGCTCGGGACTTTCGGTATATGATAATGATATGGTTCTGAAAGCAAAGCAAACAAGTCTGGTAGGAGAGCTTGCCCATACTCATGATTTTAAAGCTGGAAAACTTTCATCCGGATATCGTATTTCAAGGTCTTTCATTTCCAATGATCTGAATAACCTTGCCGGATATTCTCAATACAGTGTTACTTATCTGGAACAGTATTTTTATACCGAGTTTGCGGGAAAGGTTAATCAATTCAGTTACCGTCTCGGAGCAGGTCTTACGAATATCCACAACAAGAGTGCAGAGAATACTTTTGATGAATGGACTTTCACCCCGAAGGTTATTTTAGCTTATCAGATCAAAAATAATCAGAATCTTCGCTTTACAGCAAGTTATAATCCGGTAAGTCCATGGAGTAACGCTTTGAGCAGTAATGTGGTACAGTTAGCGCCAAATATTGTCCAAAGAGGAAACTCTTTTTTAGAATCTCAACAGGTCTTTTCTAATAACCTGACATATTCTTTTAATAATAAATATTTTGATTTCAACGCGGGTTTATTTTACCGGTATACCAATAGAGTGATCAATCAATATTATGTTCAGGATGACGTATTGGGAGGCTATGCGCTGACTTATGAAAACGGAAAAAACGGACAACGGTACGGAGTGCAGCTTACAGGATCTTATAAACCGTTCGGGAATAGCCTGCTTGTAATAAAAGCTGTGATAACGCCTACTTCTGAAATGGTAAGAACGAGTACAGGGGCTTTGATCAAGAATGATTATCTGGGAAATTACTTTTCGCTTTCTTCAGAATATAAATCTTTCTCACTCCAGTATCAGTTCAATATTCCGGTGTATAGCCTTAATGGAGCTTTCCTCAATACAAATGAAAACCAGAATAATATTTTTATAAGTTATAAGCATAAGAACTGGACATTTTCCACAGGAATGTACTGGATAGGAATGCCTTCGGAATATAAAACAAAAAGTTTACCTGAAAGCTTAGTCGACTATAAAATTCATACACAGATTATGAACAATAAATCCATGTTTGTATTAGGATTGAGTTATGATTTCTCCAAAGGGAAAAAGACCGAAATTCAGCGAAAGCTTAATAATGAAACGGCTCCTGCAGCTACCTTTTAAAAGCAAATTTGAATGTTAATAAGAAATCCCCGCTCATTTGTAGGAGCGGGGATTTTGTTTTTAACCAAGGTATTTAATGAAATCGCCGGCTGATAAAATCAGCCGGCGATTCTGCGCGTTAAAAAACTAAATTTTAGTTGCTCATGATCATTTTACGGTAAGCATAAATATCTTCGATGGTTACGACGCTCATTCCTTTTTTGATGGCAAAGTCTACAATCTCAGGAAGTCTTGCCATAGAACCATCCTCATTGGTGAGTTCACAAAGTACGGCATCATCACCCAGATTGGCCATTTTTACAAGATCTACGCTGCCTTCAGTGTGGCCGCGTCTTTCAAATACACCATCTTTTCTGGCAATCAGAGGGAAGACATGGCCCGGACTTGCAATATGCTCTGCCTGGGCATTGGATGCCACAGCAGTTCTGATCGTTGTTACACGGTCTTTTGCTGAAACTCCTGATTCTACACCTTCTCTGGCCTCAATGGAAATGGTAAATGCAGTTTGGTTTTTTGAATTGTTGTTTTCCACCATCGGACGAAGGTTGAGGTGGCGGCTCTTTTCCTCAGAAATACATAAGCACACAATACCGCTGCATTCGCGGATCAGAAGTGCCATGTCCTGTTCTGTAATAGTGGAAGCGGGAAAGATGATATCACCTTCATTTTCACGGTTTTCATCATCTACCAGTAGAATACCTTTTCCCTGTTGTAAAGTTGAAAGTGCTTTTTCTACACGTTCTTTGGAGGTTGCTCCGAATTGTTCTAATAATTTTTCCATGTTATTTTACTTTTAAAAGTTAAAATAGTCTTCGGTACATGGAAATGAAATACAACGCAACAAGAATCCATAAGGAATCTTATTGGTCATCTCATTTTCTTCTCCCATCCAGACTTTAACTGTCGGTTCCGGAATTTCACCAGATCAGTCCCTTCAAAAGAAAGGAGTCGCGGACTGTAACCGCCGGTAGGGAATTTCACCCTGCCCCGAAGAAAACTTATACTAAGTTTTGCTGTATGTTGTAATTTAAATTTTTATTTCATTGAATAGTATTTAACGCACAGACCGCTAATTTCGGGAAGTTTTTTGAAATGGAGAAGAGATTTGTAAGATTTATAATACCATACAGGAGGTATTTATTTTTTTAGACTGCTCTCAGGATTTTCTCCATCTTCTTTCCCTTCGCCAGCTCATCAATGAGTTTATCCATATAGCGGATATTTCGCATGAGTTCATCTTCAATTTCTTCCACGCGATATCCACAAATTACTCCTTTAATCAATGAAACATTGGGATTCATCTGAGGAGCCTGATCAAAAAAAGTAATAAAATCATTTCTTTTATCAATCTGTTCCTGTAAGCCCTTTTCATCATAACCTGTCAGCCAGCAGATAATTTCATGAACTTCTGATTTTGTACGTCCCTTTTTTTCTGCTTTTTGAATATAATGTGGATACACACTGGCAAAAGCCGTTGTAAAAATTTTGGTATTCTGCATGACTGTATTGCTGTTAATTAATTTTTAGAGAAAGGTTTTAATTACCACTTCCAGATCTGAGGCTCATCTTTCCAGATCAGCAGTCTGAACTCTTCATAATGTTTTCCATTGCCTATGGTATGGGTATCTCTGTGTCCTTTTTCTAGTTTTAATTTGTGTAAAATACCTGAGTGTGCCGCTACCCAAAGGGTTTCTTCATCATCAGAAAGCGCTATTCCTGTAATGGTAGAACCAAGAAAGTACTTCCAAAGCTGATTTCCACTCTTATCAAAAGCTTTGATATAGCCGTAAGCATCTCCCAGTATATAATAATCTTTTATAGCAACTCCTTCATATACTCTCATTTCTTCATCAATGAAAGTAAAGTCTTCACTTTCTGTATATGCTTCAATATCAGCTCCTATATATTGATCGGCATTGATCCCAATGGTAATTCCGTTGTAAAAGTGACAGGAATTTGTAATCAGCTGGCTGTCATCTTTTGCAAAAAGACAAAAATGTGGATAAGAAGATTGAGGGCCTATAGATCCTACAGTATTACCTTCATGATCCAATATTCTGTGATCATAACACTGATCTCCTACTACGATATAAGAATTGTCGTTGGAAAGCGCTGCATTTTCCATGTCAATCTGAGAACTCCAATCTTCTTCATTATCTTCATTGATGGGATGGATGAGTTTTTTTTCAGTATTTGAAACGAGGAAAATTCCGTCTGAAGAAACAATCACAACTTTGCTTCCATCATTGAATGGGAATAAATTTGTAATCCCGAAATCTGGGTTTTCATCCAGTTCAAATTCATTGATGAGGTCTCCATTCCAGCCTTTGTATAAAGATATTTTATGAGAATCTGCAATGGCGAAAATGTTTTCCCTTTTGGATTTCCCGATAGCCCGGATATTTTCATCAAGTTGTGTGACAATATCTTTATCAAGAAGATATGCTTGTCTTTTTTCATATGAAGTGCCTGTCAGGAAAACAATTTTTTCCTCAGAAATAAAGTGCAAATGCTCAATATTCTGAGCTTTATTTTCCATTAAAGGAATGATAGGTGCGTGAGCAGGCGGGAAATGTTCTCTGAAATTTTCTGTATCTCCGTTTTTGTTGGCAGTTTTAAGCAATTCAAAAACTTCGCGGGCTATATTAGCTCTTTTATCTTCAGGTTCTTCACCTTTCCAGTTTTCCCAGCCGTTTTTTTCACCAAACTCAACCATTTCATTGATGTCTTTTGCATAACGTTCTCCTTCTGAGAACCATTCTTTTTGGATTGTAGTGTTGTACATTGAATTTTTTTATGTTAAAATTTTATTGAAAAATGAGGTGATATTCCTTACCAACTAACTTACAAAAAATCTAATAATCCGGTGTGATAAAAACATGCTGGTTATTAGAGAAATTCGTTGTGGATAGTCTCTGGTATTAGCTTTAAAATAATACATAAGAATAATAAGGTTAAAAAAATGTGGATAAGTTATCCACAGAACTTATCCACATAATTTTTTATTTCTGAAATTTTTCAAAAAATTAGTATTGATTTAATTTATTTATTTTCAAAATGTTATGCTGTTTGTTTTCCTAGGTGGAAAACTTATCCATACTTTATCCACAGCTGTAAATAGGATGTTGAAAAGTTATCCACAAATATTCAAAAATGTGGACAACCTGGTTTTATATATGTAACTATCTTAAAATCAATTATTTTTAAAATAGTTCTTTACTTTTTTGAAATTTCATGTCAGACTTATCCACAAAATGGATGATATTATTGCTTATCCTTATAAATATTCCAGAAGTTGAAATCTGTCATTGGAGCATCTGTTATTCCGATATTTCGTCCCATTGTTACAATTTGTCCTCTGTGATAAGTTCCGTGAAGAATGGCGTGCTGAATGTATTCATATTTTGAAAAGTCACACTGAAACCATTGAGACTCTATTTTTACATTTTTTGTAAGATCATCTTCAGAGAGACTTTCCACATAATCTACCAGCTTTTGTGAATTGTTTTTAATAGCATTGAAAACATCTTCCTTGTCTGTGGTTTCTGTAGTTTTAGTAAAATCAAAATCATTTTTTTCAGAAATGTGACTCCACCAGTATTCTTGAGTCTGCCAGATATGGTGTAAAGTTTTCAGGATTGTCGGAAAACTTGAAATTGTTTCCTGATTCAATTGTTCGTCAGACTTTGTGGATAACCAGTCAATATATTTGTTGACTACCCAATTGTTGTACTGTACGCTTTTGTTGACTAATGCTTTTAAGCTCATAATATTAGTATTTAGTTGGTGTAATAGGAAAATTATAATCCGAAATGCCTGTCTTTATCTATGTTTTCGGGATTAATGAGTGCTTTATTGCTGTATGTTGCGGCTTCAAAATCATTGATATTTACAGAAAGAAAGGAAATATCAGTGAGTAATTCAGAAAGGCTGGAGCTGATCTGTCTGGAAAGATGTGCTTTTTGTTCCGTAGTACGGCCTCCCATAATGTATCCGAAGACATGCAGAAAATTTTTCTTACCTGCTCCTAATCTGTAATACTGATAGGATTGAAGCCTCACTTTGATATCGTTGGGAGCAAACAGACCTGTTGCGTCAGCTGTTTCATAAACGGCATCCATTAATTCTTCAGGCGTTCTTAGCTGAAGAATATCCTGTGAACAATCTATAATAAAATGAGGCATAGATTATATTTTGTGGTTTGATTTTGTGTGAGATAAAAGTAATAAAAAATATCAATGGATATTTAAAATAAAAACCGCCCTATTTTTAGAACGGTTGAAAAATATGTATTTTTTACTATGTAAATGCCGATTTTTACTGGACTGATTTTTTGATGCTGAACAGTGGTTTTACAGTATTGGTCATATCGAGAACAATATCATAAGCACCTTCTTCATTGATGGGAAAATCATAAGCATCAAAGGCAATGCTTTTATTATCATTATTCAGTCCTAGGCTGTATCCCCAGTCATTATTAAACCTGAATTTTAAGTTACCTTTATTTAGTTTATAATTTTTAAGAAAATAAATATTTGGAGTTTTAGGATTTGTCTGCAGCGGGATATCCTTTCCATCCCAGCCGTTAGGAGTAGCATTTCCTATGATCCCCCAGGTAAGGTTTTGTGTATTTTTTTTAGCTGTTTTCACCGTTCCATCCCAAAACTGAATGACAATGGTATCTATTTTTCCGTTTTGGTCAGGTTTAAAAGTACAGGAAAACTTTTCATCCAGTTGAAATGATGTTTTGCTTAATGGCAGCAAGGCATTTCTAGGATAGCTGCCTTCTTTGAAAACCAGTTTTCCATCAGCACTGTTTATATAGAAGTTTGAATTTTCAGTGGAATAAACTCCTTCCAGTTTTTTTAAATCCTCTGTACTCACTTTTGCAATGGTTGGAATGGTATAAGGCTTATTGTACAGAATTTTTTCTATCAGCGGAGTAATAAAATCTGTGTGTGAAAGCTCTGAATTTGAAATGACAATCACACAAATATCATCTTCCGGAACTCTGTAATATCTGCTTCTGTAACCTGGCCCACCGCCATCATGACCTACCCGTTTTTTGTCAAAAACAGTCGAAATCTGAAACCCCAATCCATAATGATCCTTAAGATAAGGAGTAAAAGCTTTATCTATTGTTTCTTTTTTCAGGATGGTGTAATTCTTTAGCGCTTCATTGAACTTAAAAAGATCTTCCACTGTAGAATACATAGCTCCTGCACCAAAAGGATGATCGGTTTTGAAACGTAATGCTTCGTTTGACCTATTATCGGATAAAAACTCATACCCCAATGCTTTATTTTCATCTGTAACGTTATTGAAGTTGAATCCACTGTGATTCATTTTCAGAGGTTTTAGTATATTGTTTTCTATCACTTTATCATAATTCAGACCTGTCACTTTTTTAATGATATAGCCGAGAATATAATATCCGGAATTGGAGTAATCCCAATCTTTACCGGGTGAGAAATTCAATGGTTTTGCGGAAATATACTTTAAAAATGTTTCCTCATCTACAGTATACTCAGAGTTTGTATCATTGGGAATTCCTGATGTATGCGAAAGCAGATTGGCTAAAGTGATGCTGTCTCCTTTCGGAAAGTCAGGATAATATTTTGAAAGCTTGTCATTCAAAGATAATTTTCCCTGCTCTTCTAACTGAAAAAGAACGGTTGCAGTGAACATTTTTGTGGTAGAGAAAACACGATAAAGACTGTTATTGGTGTTTTTTAGTTTTTTAGGGGCATTTCTGTAGCCGTAACTTTTTTCAAAAATAATCTTTCCTTTTTCTGCAATGAGAACAGAACCACTGAACAAACCGGCTTTTTCATAGGTGGAGAATAATTGTTCCAGTTTTTCTGATTTCTGAGAAAAAAGAGGACTGGCTGCAAGCAATATTATAATGCAGGTTAAAATAGATTTCATTGTTTTTTTTAAATAAGACACTTTTGAGTGTGATAATATTACATGGCTAATGAATTATTTTAATGCAAAAATTAAAAATTTATTTAATATTTTCAGTAGTTACAGGTTCAAAAGGAATTTGATGATCTTCAATAAGTTTATTTTTAAATTTTTCAGCGTAGGTATGAGCAAATTTTTCTTTTTCACTTTTTGAAATCCGAAAATAAAAATCCATTCTCTTTTCTTGGGCATCATAATCTATATCATCATCATTTATATTAGACCCAGGTCTCTCAACAACGTTTAAATAATGAACATAATGCCCGAACTCATGAGGCAAGGTTCTGTAAAGTTGAGTGTTTCTAGCTGTTTCAGGTATGAGTTCTGCAACAAAGTTTCTTTTTGTTTCAGTAAAAATATGTCCATCTGCTTTTAACCTTTCGAATTCCTGCTGATCTTCAATTGTTTGCTTTTTAGACCATAATAATTGCTTTTCTGTGTCAATTGCATCCAGGATAATGGCTGGATAATAGTCGTCTTCGAAATCATAGCTGTAAATCAATCTTCCCCAAACGGGTGAAAGAATTTCTTCTTTTCGTTTTGGCTGTCGTAGAATAATAAACTTTAATTCTCCATAATCTTTGACCGGAATTTGTTCTATAATTCTTTGAATATCATTTACTGAACAAGGATGGGTTGAGTTTTTACGAGTTTTTTCAACCACAAATATAAATTCATGATTGTTGATGATTCGGATCTCTTTTTGGTAATCAGTAAGTTTTTCATAAAAAGATTTCAAATTACCATAAGGTGAAGAAATAGTCAATTTATTATCCTGACCATAACCTTGATTTTTAGTTCCAATATTTTTATTTCTACGTGTTGGATTATACATTTTAATACCAAATTCTTTTTAATTCACTTGCAATTTCATCTGCTTTATCTTTTGTGAGCCAGTCTATGATTCTTGTTTCGGTTTCTTTTTGTATAAGAACAACAGAGTAGGTTGAACCACTTATTGAAAAATGGTAGCGGACTCCCAATTGATGTCTTTCTATTTTAAAATCTTTCGTTTCAAAACGATCTGTTTCTTTTTTCAGATAGGTTTTAGGACTTGTGAATAATTTGTTTTTATACTTTATGGTCAAAGTTTCGGGATTAATGATAAGAACTGTTTTTCCGAAATTATTCCACAACCAGATATAGAGGAAAAAAATAAAAAAACAGATTATAATTGCAGTTATAGAAGATAAACTGGTAAGTGCAAAAAAATCATCATACTGCAGAAGCCCAAGGATAATGATGATAAACCCCATCAAAGACAAGAAAATTAAGCCAATACTTGTGATAAAAGCAGTTAGCCAATTCGTTTTATTTTTTATTTCAATGATCGTTGGTATGTCTGATTGGTTACTGCGGAGGTTTTCTTTCATACAGATTTGTCTTCTCAAGACCGAAATTATTAACTCTGAGTGTTGGCGAATCTATTTTGCAATTTGGAAGATTATTATACAGTTGATCCGTTAATTTTAAAATTCCAGCGGTAGTTTTGTCATTAAATTCATAATTTTTTTGATCAGTAATAACTTCCAGTCCCGACTGCCCACCATAAGGCTTTGCGGGGAATGTGAATCTGTTTACTGTAGTAATTTCATTCCATTTTATAAACTCTGTTATATTTTTTTGTTTAAAGTAGAACCCGTTATCTGTGTATTGAAAGATTCCGTCATCATTATGCAGTCTGTCCATTTCTTTTTCAAAAGAATCATAATCTTCTTTTTCAATAGGAAAATAAAGTTTCGTTACCAAAAATATGATCAAAACAAAGCACAGAAAAATAACAGCAAATGTAATTTTTTTATCGTCTAAAATAGGATAGTTGTAAAGGGTCAGGATTAAGACAAGACAAGTGGCAGCAATTATTGTTTTCATGGTTGTAGATGGGTTATTTATTTTTTGCTTTTGAGCTGAAAAACATTGCCTTCAGGATCAGTTCCGTCACATAGCCAGAAAGGATAATTTTCAAAAGTTTTGATCTCTCTCATCTGAATATTTTTTGAGACCAGTTCGTTTCTTGCAGATTCTATGTCAATGTCAATTTCAAAAACGAGTTTTGTATTGTTGTCGAAGAGATGTCCCACTTCCATTTTTTCAAGATACTGATCTCCGATTTTATGGAGTCCGATATGAGCACCTCCTGCATCAAGCAAAACCCAGATTGGATCTTCCTCAATCACATTCAGATTAAAATGTTCCACATAAAAGTTCCTGAGCAGCTGCACATTTTTCACATACATAATAATAGTTCCAAGCTGAGCATTCATGTTTTGACTGTTTTAAGGTTAAGCCTCGTAAATAAGTTGTACGACACCGGATTTAAAAACATTGGTTTTGACCAATTTTAGATGTAATCTTTCCTTTAAATCTTCAAAAAGTGGTTTTCCTTTTCCTAAAGCAATCGGATGAACAGATATTCTGTAAGTGTCAATAAGATTTTCCTGAATAAATGTTTTGATAAGACTAGCTCCTCCATACAGCCAGATATCTTTTCCTTCCTGATTTTTTATTTCTGAAACTTTTTCCATCATATCGGAACTGATAAAAACGGCATTTTCATCTTCTCTGTTTTGGCTGGAAAACACAAATTTATTTTTTGAATGAACGGCTTCCCAGAGTTTTTGTTCTTCCGGCCCTGCATTTTCTTCCGGCTGATAATTTCCCCATGCATCATAACTTACTCTTCCATAAAAAATGGTGTCTATCCCTGCTAAAAAACCATCAAAATCCATATCATCATCCATGATACACCAATCTGTTTCTCCATTGGGACCTTCAATGAATCCATCTAAAGTTACTGCCAGATCTAATATTACTTTTTTCATTTTTTATTTGTTAGTGATTTTCAGAACAAATATATTGCTTTCCTTGTACAAGATGATTAAAGTTGTAAGAAGTATGATAATTACAAAATCGGAAATATAAATAATTTTATGCCTGTTGTTCTTTTGAGTTCACTATTATAAAAAATGATTAATTATAAATTGATTGTTATCCAAAAACTTTATAGCTCGAACTGAATATTAGGCTTGAAATTAATTATTAAAATATTTGTCATTGATACTGCCTTCAAATTCATTTGACACAACATTTCCCAGTCTATATCTGAATTTTGTTTTAAAATTACCGCTTAATCTAGGTTCAAATACAGTCGCAATTTCTTGTGGTTTTAAAACGAAATAATGAATACCCGTGGAACAAGTATATCTTCTGTAACCATATATTTTTTTCCATTGGTGATTTTTATCTAAACCTTCCAATTCCAAAGCGACATTGTTACCAAAGCCAATTACCCGTTCTTTTTTTTCTGCATTATAGATGGTAACAGGAAATCCATCATAATAACTGACAATTTCGGGAATTTTGTCTGTAAGTTCAAAGCCAGCATTCAGACTGTCGATTTTCGCATTATATTCAGCTGATATTATTTTGGTGGTGTCAAAACTAGTTTTGGTAAGCGGTGTTGTCTGTGAGGTATCTACAAAGATGTGAAGGTCATTATATTGTCGTTTTTTAAATTCATTATTGAGGGCATCAAAGTTTTCAGATCTATAGTTGTGATGTAATAGTTTATTGTATCGGTAATTTTCAACATATTCAAGTGAAATGTTTTTAACGAAGGGACCGATGTACTGAATTTCTTTATAATCAAAAAGAAAAATATCATCTGTCCTCTTAATATTGATAAGGTTTACATCTTTTTTGTAGCTATAATTTGGACATTTTATTTTCTGTGACCATAAAAAAGAGGAAAGAAGAACAAGATAAAGTATTATACATTTTTTCATCAGTTAAAAATTTTTGTAAAATAAAAACCGCTCTTACAACGGAACGGTTTTAAATATATTGTCAATAAACCAATACAGCAGGTTAGCGGTATGGTAAATTGATTTCTTCAATTTTTGCTCTCAAATCTGCAATGGTATAGGTTTCGGAATTACATTGAATTCCCGGAATATCATGGGTTGATAAGAAATCATTCAAATCATCACAATCTTGCAGAATATTAAATTCCTTGTTGTCTAAATCTAAAACAATTCCTTTGGTTTTTCCATTGATGGAGTAGGCAAGAGGACTTAATGCTCCTAAGAATGCTTTTGACCATAAACCTTTCATATTTTCTTCAAAATAAATGAACCTCCCATAATTTAAAACTTTACAAAATCTTGAATATTGGTCCGGATCATATCCATTGTCTTCCTTGTTGGTATATTTTCTGTAGGTCTGAAAATACATTTCTCCTCTATGCGAAACGGCCAGCGGAAACTTAACTCGTTTATTCTTCCGCTTAAAGTAAAAAAAAGCTTTTTCCGGCAGATCAAGAGAATCACATTTTTTACAGGCTTTGAAATAAACTTCTTCGGTGGAAGACGGTTTTTTATTTAAAACATCTTCCAGCGTCATATAAATACCCTCAGGAAAATCTCCTTTTTTTATAGATTGATATTCTTTTTCCTGCCCAATTGCGATGTTAAAAATAAAAATCAGACAAAATAAAATATAAGGTTTCATGAATTTCTTATTAGTTTTTAGATGGCTAAATTACAAAAAGTGGCATATATGTAAAATAGGAAATCGGCCCGTATTTTTTCAATGCTAATGCTTTTCATGATTATATCCAAATCTACGTATAAATGTTAGAGAATTTTGGGATGGGAAGCCTTTTTTAAGAATAAAAAACCGCTCTGAAAAACAGAACGGTATGGAAATTTATCTAAAGATTTGTTATTTACAGATCAGGCAGTCATCGCCTCTTTCAATTGTATTGCACCAGGTAGCTTTTCTAACAATATATGACATGGGATTAACTTCATCTCTGACCTTTTCTAACTGTGATTCTGCTTCAGTTTTTGAAAAATATCCCATCAGAACCGTTCTGTATGAACCACCTTTTTTTATGATACTTGAATTATGATTGATCTTAATAGCTTTGTCAAGGTTGATATTGGCCCCACCTATATCATTGTTACCTGCTGCGATAATAAACCATTCTGCATTGTTGCTTGATAAAGGGGTCTCAAATAATTCTACCTTTCTTTTGTTTTCATCAGTTTGTTTTATTTGTTGGGGTGTAGGATTCGTAATGGCCGAATCTTTTTTCAAGTTATTCTGTGCTTCTACATAATCATCATATTCCTTTTTAATGGTATCATAATAATTGGTCCAGGATTTTTTCATTTCACCGCTTGGAGCTACTATAGAGAGGTATTTAGCAAGCTGAAGCCTTACCAGTGGCCGGTCTTCGTTTTTAACATCATTTACATACTTATCAAAATATTCAAGTTCTTTAATATCCTGATCCCTCTCTTTAAAGAGATCCGTTATAATTAAAGTGACAGTACTGATTGCAAGAGTTATAATTACCCATTTAAAGTAAACTAAAAATTTCTCAAGCTTATCAGGGTCTAGAGTTCCTTTTTTTATCAGATAATATACTATAAAAATAGAGAGTAAACCTATTACAATAAAGAAAAGATAAAGATAGAATGAAACGGTTCCGGTATTTGATAACATGGTATAAGTTTTTATGGTTAGTCAATTTTTCTATAAATGTTTTGCTTCAAACATTCACTAATCAAAATTACCAAGCATAAGTGTACCTGTCAATAACCCTTTTGTGGTAGTTTATATAAAAAACCATTCTGGCTTTCAGAATGGTTTTGAGTGAACTTGTTTTCAGTTCTTTATTTTTTGATAACTGTTGATTTTCTATTTAAATTAAAGGTTCCCCATTAAGATCGGTCGTCAGGACTTCACTCATATAATCGAAAAAGGGACGCATAGCCAATAAGGTGAGAAGGGCTTCCTTTTGAAAGCTGGCTGACAAAACTTCCTCATCGGTAAATTTTCGCATCACCAGAAACTGCTTTTTCCTGATTAAATCTATAGCCGGATGATTCTTATCAAAGCCTCGCGGAGCTGTTTTTACAGAATCTCCTTTTAGTTCTCCGAAATATTGGGTGAAGGTTTTATCTGAAGTAATTTTTTCGATTTCTGTACTGTTGATTTCAAATTCTTTACGGATACGGAGTAAATCTTTGGCTTCCGGACCCCAGAATCCACCTCCTACAAAGCTGTTGCCAGGTTCCAGTTGAATATAATATCCGCCTCTCAACATTGGTTTTGAACGGGAATATCCAACTCCGAAATTGGTTTTATACGGCGTTTGATCTTTTGAAAAACGAACGTCTTTGTAAATTCTGAAAATATGGATTCCTTTCAGGTTGTCATATTCCTGAAGTTCGGTATAGATATGATTAAAAAGAACTTTGTTTTCTTTCACAATCGATTCGTATTCAGATTTGTGCTTTGCAAACCATTCCCGATTGTTATTTTCTTTTAAATGGGTGAGAAATTCAAATGCTTTTTTCATATTCAGATCAGGATTTTTCTTCGTTGATATATTCTTTATAGTCTTCTTCTAATTTGTCAATCTCTTTAATTAAGAAGTCATATATATTTCCTTCAAATACATCGTAATCTTCCTCATCATATTTGTCGTACTCAATTTTTATGATTCCGTTATCGGTATACGCTCTGTACAGATTTCCACTTCGTTTGAAAAATAACTGTCCCAAAGGTTTATCCCTATATTCAAGAGCTTCATCATGCTTTTCTTCAAAACCCATCCATGAAGGCATCTCTGCATCCTGAGAAAGACCATATACAAAAAAGCCATATCCGAATTTCCATGCGGGAAGAACGTCAAATTCCTGTGGCCGTGCCCATATCTCTTCTTTAACTTCAAAAATCAAGGAACCAAATGTGGTCAGAAAGTCTTTAATATCTTCACCGAATATAAAACCTGTGCTTTCCTCATACCGTGTAATCTGTTCTTCGGTTGCAGGATTTGCCACAGAGCCCATCACGAAAAAGTCATCATTTAACTTCTTTTTTCTGTCCCAGAATTCTTCTTTTGTTGCCATATTTTGTTTGGTTTTATGCCGTCATCATTGATCAGACCGTTATTGAAACAAATATAGGGGAAAGTTGGAGGGATAAAAAATGGAGGATTTAATTTATATGTGTAATTTAATTGATAGTACGTTCTAAGTGACAAATTATTCAAATCGGAAACGAAAACAGCTTCTACATTCTGCCTATTTAACCCTATTCAATGTTATGACATTTTGATGACCTGCAATGGCTTCAAATGCTTCATTCTGATGTTGTACGTCTGACCATCCTTTTTTAGAAAGCTCTGCTCTGATTTCTTCCTCGGATTTATCTTTTATAAGATGATAATATGTAAAATCAACCACTTCTGGCGGTACTCTTTCTAGTACATATTTTGTAAGTGCTACAACTAGTCTAAAATAAATAAAAATGCCAGTTAGCCCAAGTTGTACAATCCAGATGACAATCCAACCAATCCATCCGGTATTTATTTTGTTAACTGTAAAGCCATTTGAAAATTGTATTTTTAAAAAATTCCAAAATCCAATTCTTTCCAGATTATTTGTATTCAGAATTATTTCATACTGTAAATATTCGCTGGAAACATATGTTAGCACAGTCATTCCTCCGAGTAGATATAGCAGCTTGTTAATATTAGTATAATTTGAAAATTTAATTAAATACTTCATCACAAAAACAAGAGCTGTTGCTACAAGAAACTCAAAAAGACCAATAAAATATAAGCCTTTTACCGAAAGATATGCTACCAGAAATCCAATAATCAGGGAAATGCATATACCACCAATAATTGGGAGTGTTATATTGGGTGTTTTTGTTGGTCTTGGTTGGGGGAGTGTTTCAGGAATTACATAGTCATCCCAATTATTTTTCTTTTCTATTTCCTTTTCCAGATCCTTAAGAGCTTGTATATTGAACGTTTTTAAGGTTTCCTGATAAGCATAAATAAATAGTTTCACCCTTTTAGAGTTTTTACCGTTATCCCATATTTCATTGCCCAAAGATTCACTTTTTACCAAAACGTTATTGTTATTATACTGAGCTGTAATAATTTCTGTCCACCGATTGCTCATCCAGCTTGTTTCTTTATATTTTGCTTCTATGCTGTGATCATCCTTATAAACTACATCCCAACCCAATTTTTCAAATGCTTTTTCTGCGATGGCAATGAAAAGGGTTTCGTTGACAAATGTTCTGAATTCCTCTTTATATTTAGGCGTAAAACCAATGCTGTGTTTTCGGGATATTGTTTCTTCGTAGTTTCTAAAAATGTCTTCCATTTGTAGTTTTCAGGTATTGTTATCGGGATAAGATTTTGTTGATAAATTTAAATAAGCAAATGAGAGACATAAAATAAATAATTTAATAATATTAATTAACACTTCTTAATTGTCAGTCATTGTTCCTATTTCTCTGTTAATTTTTGTTTCAAATCTTCGGATATCAGATTGTTTTCTATCAGATACTTACTCATTATTTTCAGAAATTTCTTTGATTCTTTTAGATAAACTTTATCAAGTGAAGATTGATCTGTTTCTAAAAAGACTTTTGCTCTATGAATAAAAATTCCTGCGCCTTGAAATTCTTTGCTTATGAATAATGTTCCTGCTAAAGAAATGTATGACACAAATTGATGCTGAACATGATTTCTTTTCAAATATTGAAGCGGCATCTTTTGATGTAAATATTGAAAATGTGAGATAATATTAATGTCTTTCAAGTATTTTTCACGTTCTATAATAAACCAATCGTCCTGCACTTCACCATCCAGATCTGTTTCAAGTTCGTAATAACCGATGGGTTCTAAATCACCCAGATAAATTTCGTTTTTTACATACAGACCTATTTTTGTTCGGATAATAGGCCCACTGTATCTCTTGTTTATCAGGTATTGATATCCGTCAAACTGTAAGGTGATTTCATCAGGCTCAAACCCACCGATAAGTTCTTCAGGATTTTCTGAAAGTATTTGATGAAGAGTATCGTATGCGGTCTTTTTTAAATCAAATGTCTTAGCTCTTTCAGCTAATAATAATTCAAGTTCCTGAGCAGTCATATTACGGTTATAAGTTTCTAAAGTTCTGCATTTTTAAATTCAGAATTTACTTTCCAAAGCCTGTATTCCAGAGTCCAATCCTTGGGAATATAGAATGGAATTGCAATATGCCCATTATATTCTTTTAAAATATTCTGTGAGCTTAATATCTTCTTTTTTACGGTCTTGGTTTTATCACAATTAGATTTGTAAAAAGTAAGCACGTCTGTAGGTATTTCTTTCGGTAATACATAATAAGGGAATCTGAAAGGAGATATTCCATACTTTTCTTCTAAATTCTTAATATTAAAACTAAAATCATTAATATCTGAACATTCAGAAACATTCATTTCAATTCCAAATCTTATTTCAACTTTATATTCTTTGCTATTCTCAATGTTTGGAAGTTTAAGATCAACTCTTTTCATCCCTTTTTCAGGCTCAGGATAATTGGGCTTTTCTTGTGAATACATGTTTAATGAGTATAAAATAGAAAAGAATAAGATTACATCTTTCATAGTCGTTTTTTATTATGTAGTATTTTATTAGAAGACGTCATAAATCTACTCTCTGATTCTTAGTTTTAGTCTCTCGAAAACCTTTTTTGTGAAGTAAAGTTCTATTGCAAATAGTGAGTAAAAAAATAGTACAGAAAATATAGCCAATCCAATATCACCTTGAAAATCAGGATCAATAATCTTTTTAATGATAGCCAATGAAAATATTAACGTAAGAATTGAGAACCAGATATATCCAAAAAAGCTTAATCTCAATCTGGGATTCTGAAGATCATTCTTTTTAAAAACAATGATTAAGATAGGAAGAATTGTTAAGAAGGGTGTTTTTATTCTTGTTACTTCAATTCTGTTTTTAAACTCCCTGCCATAGAATAATTTCCCATCACTTGCTAATGAAGCTGTGTTGGCTAAATCTAATATCATAGAACTTCTCTTTGAGTTTTGTCTGACAGCCTCCTCAATTTTAGCAGTGCTAAAATTTAAATTCATTTTAATCATTGTGTGTTTTTACTATATGGCTGTAAGCTATTATTTTTTTCAATTCTTAGCATAAATATTTTATTTAATACACTTATTATTACCGGAAAATTTTAATCTGCTGTAAAACTCCTTTCTCATTTTTATAAGTAAAAATATAAGTTCCGCGCTTTACTCTTGATAAATCTATCGTTTTATTATAATAGGCAAAACCTTTGTTGATCTGCTCTCCATCTGTGGAGTAAACCGTGTATTCAAACTGATTGCTGTTATTTTTATTGCTGATGATAAAACCGTCTTTGGCTGCATTGGTATAGACTTTTGTTTCCAATATACGGTTCTCATTGGTTGTATTTGCGAGTACGCTCTCACTAATATCTGCCACCTGTATGTTTTTAATAGCCGATTTGGTTACAGACGTTGTACTTCCACCAATGATGTATAATTTATTGTTATATACTTCCGCTGCAGCGTGTCTTCTGGGGATCATATTGGATGATAACTGATGTACCTTATTGGTTGTTGTATCAAAATAAGCCAGAAATGTTTGATTATTATACCCTCCTGCAATAAAAATCTTATTACCGGATACTGCTAATGAATGTCCGGATATACCGGCCGGCATCGTAAATTGATCGGTCCAACGATCAGTTTTGAGGTCGTAAACATTGATCAGACGGGATGATGTACCGTTAAAACCACCAATAACATACAGTTTATCATTCACAATTTTGCCCCTTGTTTCTCTGGCTGTGGGCATATCGGGTAATGGATGCCATGTATCTGAAGCAATATCATAATATTGGAATCTATTGGAAAATACAGTAGTTGCAACGCCGTTTAGCCCGCTGCCGCCAAAGACGTATATTTTTCCGTTATGGATGGCAGAACCTGCATTTCCTGTATAGGAACGATTAACTGCTCCCTTTGTTATTTTATTGGTTTCAAGGTCTACAATTTCAAGATGGCTGTTTCCCCACCCGTTAAAAATATAAATTTTATTATTGTAAGTCTCCGAATTAGCAAATTTTTTGGAAAGCAGAGTAGAATTGAAAATACTCCATTTATTATCGGTAATATTATATTTTTCAATATAATTGGCATTACCGCTGTTTTCCTGATATCCATTGCTCACATATATATTATCATCCACAATTACACTGGTTGTAGCACCTCTGCCTACAGACATATTGGCGAGATTTTTAAATTGAAGCGTTTGTGCCTGGGTGAGTATTGAGCTTAAAAATGTAAGGAATAATAATTTTGTTTTCAATGGTATCGGGTTTAGTGTTTATTTTCTTTAAATGATTCGGGTTTATTTCCAGTACCGAACTTTAATTGAATATCGTGGTTTAAAGATAGGAAAAAGTTGAAGAGAATTTTCTGAAATTGCTTTTAACAAGATGGACATAAGTCTTTTGCTAAAAACATGGCCCGATCTTGTGGAAGCCGGTAAACTTTACCTCATAGAAAATTAGAAAACTTTTTCTCTGTTAATTGTAAAAGCTTCAAAATTAGGATGGAACCAAAAATCTTTCAATCCAATTTCATTATAAACTTTGATTTCATCTGAATAGATAGGATGCAGCCCTGCGATATTTATTTTATATTCAGCACCAATGTCAATATTTAAATATTCAGTTTTATCCAGAATAGTTGGAGCAAAAATTAAAAATGCATCCATTTCAGAATCATCACTAATCTTTTCACCAAAATTAATTGTTTCTCCATAGCAAAAAGGACATTTCCCCCGTAAGCTATTGGCAATAAACCCCGCTACAATTCCCCAATCTGTATTTGCAGACTCTACTATGATACAAAGTTCAGGTCGTCCCATTTTCCATTCAGGATGATCAACCAATGATAATCCATAGGTTAAGGCTGTAATATAGCCGACTTCAGGATAATCTCTATATAAAATTGATGAAACCCCTTGGATACCTTCTATTAAGCTTTCATTGCTATAAAATTCAGGTTCTTGTTTGAAAATAGAATCTAAATGTTCTAAATATTTTTCAATATGTGTCATTGAGAAAAATTAATTTAATAATTGCTTATTAATCCCTTCTACTAGCAAAAAGGATTATTGGTGAAATACGGACGGTTTTATTTGGTATAATCCCCTGCAACAATAGATTTTTCCATTTTCCCAACAATCTCAGAAACGGGAATGGTAAATATACCGGCATCTCCTTTATCGAATTCTTTTTTCCAGTAAGAATATCCGTCCATTTCAAGGGAATCTGGTTTTTTACCGGTTTCACTTTTCAGATTGGTGACGCTTTTGTCCAAAGCTTCTTCTGATATGGGAATATGTGTGAATTTGTCTGCAATGCCTGTGGTGCTAGTGGTATCCTTAATCTTCAAACCACTGATGGAAATATGAATCACTTTTCCGGTTTCTGGATATTCTTCAATCTTTAATATGGTAAGGGTAGAGTTTTTTTCTGTGGGACGGGTTTTGTAGTTCCATTCCTGTCCTACACTGTATTCGACTTTTTTTGTACAACTGAAAGATAGCAACAACAGTAATGCTATGAAAGTATAGAGTTTCATGGAGGGGTGGTTATTAGCTTTGTTTTTATTTCAAATAGGTTTGTTCAAGGAGCTCAACTGATTCCGTTTCAGTTAATGGATTCTTCTTATCTGTATTATTTGTTAAATTGAATGAGATCAGATTGTTGTTTCTAACGGCATATAGTAAATATGAAGTCTTGTCCTTACTAACATCCTGAGATTTATCTTTTATGATAATTTTCCAGATAATATAATTTTTTTCTTCGTTTCGCTTTACTTCGGAAACTTCAGCTTTCACTCCGGTTGAAGAGGCCCAGTAATCATACTCCCATTTGTAAAATGCATTCAGCAATTCTTTTTCCGTTAAACCTTCTTTATAAAATTCAAATTTTTCAGGTTTTCTTACTGAAATCAGCAAATTTATTTTTTCGTCTTTATTGCTTAAGTGAAATTGTCCGGATTGTTTCAGTTGATTTTTATATTCCCATTTTCCGGGAACCTCAAATAACTCTCCATTGATTTGAAAAGGAGTCTTCTTTTGTGCAAAAGAAGAGCTCGAAACCAGAAGAAAAACAAAGATTGGAAAAAGTTTAATGTTTAATTTCATTTTGATAACAGTATGTTGAGTTTAGTAAGGCCCAAATTTACATATTGTACCAATATAAATTATATACTATGATGATAATGTTGATTTGAGGCGTTTTATTTCTTCCTTCTTTGCTATCCGAAGTCTTCTGACTTTGGATTATTTATTTTTTTGTGCAAAGTCTGTAGACTTTGTGGAGCGGTGTTTACTTTTTCCTTCTGTCTATTCTAGGTAGTCCATAAAATGAACTCCGATATCTCCAAGAGAATAACCCCTTTCGTCAAGTTGATAGTATGAATTCTGAATAAGATTGTAATAAAAATCGGCTAAAGGTGTTCTTTCTTGAATGCAAGTTAAAATATGATTGTCCTTAATTATGGATTCATATTCTTTGTAAAGTTTAGCATTAGAACTTTCCCCAAGTGGTTCAAAATGGACTAAACTGCCTGAATCACTTTTAGAATCATTTCTAATAATAGAAATGTCAAAATGGTTAGTTAAAGGTAAGCAAGTTGAAAAATAGGCATCTTCAATAGTCGTCAATTTAGTCGAAATTCGATATGCCACTAAAATAAATTCAGGCCTCAACCAAATTCCACTTTCATCAGGCCATATTTTACTAAGTAAATCTCGAATTTTAGAAAAGTTCGACTCTGTTTTTATTAGATCTTTTTTGGTAAGGTTTGTTTTTATCTCAATTATCTTTAGAACAGCGTGTCCCATAGCCAAAACTGTTCCATCTGCATTATAACCTAGTAAAGGGTACCGGCTGTCAAGAATTAGTATATCAATTTGTGGAGATCTTAATTTATCTGGTGTTAGGAAATGACCTGAAACTGCTTTTAAAGTTGGTGGCAAATAATTATTTAAAAATGTGATTAACGGTATTTCTCCATTTCTCCCAATAGTCTGCGGGTTTTTTGATGATGCAATTGCTTTGTCGACTGCTGAAAGAATTACTTTTTCCTCTTCTTTAAAAATTGGTTCAGTCATGTATAGTTTTCTAATATTATTTATTTTTTGATTTTCAGTTTTACAACCAAAGTATAACTATGGAAATCAACCGCAAATCTTTTAAAAAATTTCTAGAAGTACATAAGAAGTAATTGATGATGTTTCATGGTTTTACTTAGTTGACTCAAATATAATTAAAAAATTATACAAATAAAAAACCGTTCCACAAAAGCAAAACGGTTCATATATTCATTGCCTCATTCGCTGACCGTTAAGTCATTCCTTGCATTCCGCCACCCGTTGGAATATATTTGAAATTAAATTAGTATGATTCTATTCTCTCCAGGAAGTAAATAAGATTTTTCATTAAATTTTTCCTTCCAAAGTAGTTTTTTACAAGCTCATTATCATTTTTACAAAAAGAGAGTTCATTATAAATAGAAAAAAAAATAAGATACTCTCGTAATTCTTTTAACCTTGGCATTCCAGAAAAATTATTTGTAAAGGTCAATTGATTATTTTTTGTATTTAGTATTAGAGTGAATGGAGAAGCATCAATCACAGAACTTATTAAATCAGTAATACTTTTTTCTGAAAATGAATTTATACTATCAAAGTCTATAGTGATTTCTTTCTCTTTAAGTAATGTTAAAAATGCTAATTCTGAGATTTTGTGAATTTTATTTCCCTGAAAATCCTTTTTATCATAAAACTCTTTTATCATTTTTAAATCATTATCATTAAGATCAATTTTATAAGATTTAAGTTGAATTAAACTGTCTATTTTCTTTGCTTGTTTTTTTGATATCTTGGTTGATGTATTCTCATGTCTGATAGTGGGTAAGTATGCGATCTTACAATTTATGGTATTTCTATTTTGGCCGGAAATAAAAATATGGAAAACAGTTATGAAAATTATGGCTAATAAATTTTTCATGTTTTTTTACGAATATAAAAAAACCGCTCTACAAAAGCAGAACGGTTTATATATTAAATTTGTCTAGCTTACGCTATTACATCATTCCTGGCATTCCATCACCCATTGGCTGGTTCAGCGCTCTTTACTTCAGTGATAACACATTCAGTTGTAAGAAGCATTCCAGATATAGAAGCGGCGTTTTTATTCCATTATGCGATACCAATCTTTTTCTAATTTCCAATTATGTTCAGGTTTTACTTTTATTAGTTCTTCATATTGCTTTTGTGTCTCATTATCATTTGTGAATATAAAATAAGTTTGTGGTGCTTCGAAAAAGCCACGAGAAATCCAAAATTTGATAGTTTTTGTGCCTTCTGTTTTATTTTGATAAATCCAAATATCATTTCCGCCATTTGAAATAATTGGGAAGTCAAATGAAAGTTTGCAAATACCATTATTCATTGTTGTATTGGGTTTCAATTTTTCTGACAAAATATCTTTTACTATTTGATTTCGCCTATTGTAAGAAACACTCCAGTCAATTTTTTCAATAATTGAGTTTGGGATTTTGTTGAAATTGTAAAATGTTAGAATAAATAAAGTCAGTGTTACTAAAAGGTTTATTATTCTGTATGTTTTTATGTTCTTCTTTTCTTTAATTAATTTTATTATTTGCCTTACTACTAAAATTAGCAATGTTATACAGACTAGAAGCCAGGAAAATGGTTTGACAAAATAGGGAAGATAAAAGTAGTCGGCAAAAGTAAAAATTAACCAGATTATTACCAGAATTGCTATTTTTTTTGTCATTCAGTTTTTATTAAGTATTGTCTATAATGTTGGGTCAGAGCATTGACGATAACGTCCAAATTTACGTATAACGCCTATATTATTGTTAATAAAATTTCAATATAAAGTCCATTGGATTTTCTGTATAAAAAAACCGCTCTACAAAGTAGAACGGTTAGTATATTAAATTGTCTTAGCGACTCGCTATTACATCATTCCTGGCATTCCACCACCCATTGGCATAGCTGGTTCAGCGCTCTTCACTTCAGTGATAACACATTCAGTTGTAAGAAGCATTCCAGATACAGAAGCTGCATTTTCAAGGGCAACTCTTGTTACTTTAGTTGGGTCAATGATACCTGCTTCAAGCATTTGAACATACTCGTCAGTTTTAGCATTGTATCCGAAGTCTCCTGTTCCTTCTGCTACTTTAGCAACGATTACAGAACCTTCACCACCTGCGTTAGCAACGATTTGTCTTAATGGCTCTTCGATTGCTCTCTTCACGATTTTAATACCTGTGTTTTCGTCAGCGTTAGCACCAGAAAGGTTGTCTAATGATTTGATTGCTCTTACTAAAGCAACACCTCCACCTGCAACGATACCTTCTTCTACAGCTGCTCTTGTAGCGTGAAGTGCATCATCTACTCTGTCTTTTTTCTCTTTCATTTCTACTTCAGAAGCAGCACCTACGTAAAGTACAGCAACACCACCAGCTAATTTAGCCAGTCTTTCCTGAAGTTTTTCTTTATCATAATCAGAAGTAGAAGTTTCCATCTGAGCTTTGATCTGAGATACTCTTCCTTTGATTTTCGCTTCATCACCACCACCGTTTACAACAGTTGTGTTGTCTTTGTCGATCGTTACTTTTTCAGCAGTTCCAAGCATATCCAAAGAGATGTTTTCCATTGTGAAACCTTGCTCTTCAGAGATCACCTGTCCACCTGTAAGGATTGCGATATCTTCTAACATTGCTTTTCTTCTGTCCCCGAATCCTGGAGCTTTCACAGCAGCAATTTTAAGAGAACCTCTTAGTTTGTTTACTACCAAAGTAGCTAAAGCTTCACCTTCAACTTCTTCAGAAATGATCAATAGAGACTTACCACCTTGTGCAATTGGTTCAAGAACCGGAAGTAATTCTTTCATTGAAGAGATTTTCTTCTCTACTAAAAGGATATATGGGTTTTCTAGTTCAGCTAGCATTTTCTCAGGGTTAGTCACGAAGTAAGGTGACTGGTAACCTCTGTCGAACTGCATACCTTCTACAACATCTACTGTTGTATCGATACCTTTAGCTTCTTCTACAGTGATTACTCCTTCTTTTCCAACTTTTCCGAAAGCTTCAGCAATTAAAGTACCGATAGTTTCGTCATTGTTAGCAGATACAGAAGCAACTTGCTTTACTTTATCTGTAGAATCTCCTACAGCCTGAGACTGTGTTTTCAAGTTTTCAACAACTGCAGATACTGCTTTGTCGATTCCTCTTTTAAGATCCATTGGGTTAGCACCAGCAGCTACGTTCTTAAGACCTTCTCTTACGATAGCCTGTGCCAATACAGTAGCGGTAGTAGTACCGTCTCCTGCAATATCATTAGTTTTGGACGCAACTTCTTTTACCATTTGCGCTCCCATATTTTCTACTCTGTCTTCAAGTTCGATTTCTTTTGCAACAGAAACCCCGTCCTTAGTAACGTGAGGAGCACCGAAAGATTTTTCGATTACTACGTTTCTTCCTTTAGGACCTAAAGTTACCTTTACTGCATTAGCCAATGCATCTACCCCTCTCTTTAGAGCGTCTCTTGATTCAATATCGAATTTTATTTCTTTTGCCATAATTTTTAAGCTTTAGGCTATAGGCTTTAAGCAATAAGCTTTTACCTTTAGCAATTAATTATTATTTAATAATTTTTTTCTAAGTTGTATAAGTTTTTGTCTGGTTAAATTCAGTTTCGCATTAAGATCTGCTATAGTATCAGGAGAGGTGAAATTTAAATCACAAGAAAGTAAAAGAAGATATTCGGTTTCATTTGTTGAACCTATACTTATTTCTATAAATCTGGCGAATTCTTTGTCTGTGGATCTTCCACAACCCTCTGCGATATTTGTAGGAATAGAAACTGCAGCTCTTCTTATTTGAGAAGTAAGGCCAAAAAGTTCTGACTTAGGAAAGTTTTCAGAAATAATATAAATTTCTTTTACCAGTTCATGGGCAACCTTCCAGGTGTCATATCTTTTGTAGTCTCTCATTGCCTACTGCTTATAGCTTAATGCTTACTGCATTTTACCCGATGATTCCTAATAAATCAGCTTCTCTTACGATTAAATAGTCTTTTCCTTCAAGCTTCAATTCAGCACCTGAATATTTTCCATAAAGAACTTTGTCACCTACCTGAACAGTTGTTGGCTCATCTTTTTTACCAGGACCTACTGCCACTACAGTACCTTCTTGCGGCTTTTCCTTTGCAGTGTCCGGGATAATAATACCTGAAGCTGTTTTAGTTTCTGCAGCGATAGGCTCTACTAGAACTCTGTCTGCTAATGGTTTAAAGTTTACTGACATAATATGTTTATTTATTAATTATTTCTGCGTAGTAATTCTCTAAATGTATGCCATGAGATCTTGGTGGATGAAATGGCAGACTTTTATTTCCGAATGTGAAAATTTGGCAGAAAAATTATTTTTTGCGGGTGGGAAATCCGAAGAGATAACTGGTGGCTACAGGCACTACAAACAAAAGAACGGTAATGGCGGAAACCAGAATTTCCATGGTATGACTGGCTAAAAACTTAGCAAAGGCGGTAGCAGGGTAGAAGTGCTCGTATAATGACAAACTTAGTTTAACTCCTAAAATAGCAATCACAATAAAAGCGGCCGTTTCCAGAAAAGGAAATACCTGCATCAGACGGACAAACCACTGTGCAATGAACCTCATGGCTAAAATTCCTATAAAAACACCAAGCGTAATTAAAAGCAGATTGTCTGAAAATGCTACGGCAGCAAAAACATTATCAATAGAAAAAGCAAGATCCATTACTTCTACAATAGCAACCGTTGCCCAGAACTGTCCCAGCAGCCCAATTGAATTTTTATACAGCCAGCTGGATTCTTTGTCAGGATTTTCCTCCTGATTTTCGTCATCATTTGTGTTTTTTATTTTTTTGATAAACCAGTCAACAGAAATATAGAGCAGGTACAGTCCTCCCAATGGTTTCAGCCACCATACGGAAATCAGGACGGATGCAAAAATAAGAGCCAGTCCGCGAAATACATAGGCTCCAAGGATTCCGTATTTCAGAGCTCTTTTTCTTTGATGTTCGGGAAGATCCATTACGATGGTAGCCAATACTGCAGCATTGTCTACGGAGAGCAGACTTTCGATAAGGATAAGATTGCCGATAATGGCTATTGATTGTGCAGGGTTTTGTAAGATGTCATTGAAAAGGTGGGTGAAATCAGGAAATGTCATTTTTTAAAGAAATAGTATTTTGGTTAAGTTTTGAAATAATGGCAGCAGAAACTGAAATGCCTATGAAATTGGTAACCGATCTGGCTTCATTCATAAAGCGGTCTACACTGTATAACAGCGCAAGATCTGTGGTAGGGATTTTTCCAAACCGGCTTAAGGTAAACATCAGCGCAAGAAAGCCTGATCCGGGTACTCCCGAAGCGGTTTTTGAAGCAATTGAAATGGTAATAAAAAGCCAGAAATAATCTTTTACCGTAAGAGGAATATTATAGAACTGGATAAGGAAAATACATGAGATGGAAAGGTAAATGCACGCTCCAGCCAGATTAAAATTGTATCCGAGAGGGATGATAAGGCGAAGGATTTTCCGGTCATATCCCTGTGATTCCATTTTATCAAAAATCATGGGGAATGCCATCTTGGAAGAAGAAGTGGCTACCACCAGAATAATTTCTTCTTTAATGCTGATCAAAAAATCCCAGAGGTTAATTTTAAAGTAAGCCGTGATAACGCCTAATATTCCGAAAATAAAAAATACACTCGTAAGGTATACCGTGGCAACAATTTTACTTAACGGCAGTAAAGTATTAATGCCATATACTGAGATTCCATACGCAATATTACAGAAAATGACTATCGGAAGAAATATATAAACATACTTAATGAGTTTGAAAAACAGGTTTCTTCCTGAATCTATAACTTTAAGAATGTTATTCTTTTTCTTTGAAACACCAATCAGGACTCCTGCCGATATGGATATTAAAAGAAAAAGTACATAATTGGTGATGTGTAAAGGGTTTGTGGTTTTTGCTAAGAACCTTTCAGGAAGTGCTTTATGTGAAGAAATTATAATTCCCGTATTGGCGCCCGGTTTTAAAAGAAGCCCGGAACCTATTCCCAATAAAATACTGATGGAAGTGATGATTAAGAAATAGATCACCATCTGGCTTACAATTTTAAATGCATTTTTAGTGCTGAAAATATAGCTTACTCCATACGTTACTGCAATGAAAATAACGGGGATAATCAAAATCTCCAGAAGCATGAAAAAGTAACTGCTTACCGTTTCCAGATGTTTACTGACTTCCGGAAAATAATAACCCGTTAATGCTCCACAGATAATAGCCGTGAACACATACAGGGTAAGGTTTCTTAAATAGGAGTCTGTAAATGTTTTTTGCTTAAAAGGTTTCATCATCCACTTTTTTATATGATAAGATTACAAAATTCAAAGATATAACCTTATATAATACCAAGAACCAATGCACTCAGCAACATTACGATTGATGATCCTATGGCCCATTTTAAGGTGAATTTCAAGTGATCGGAGAATTCAACACCTGCCAGTGAAACCAGCAGATAAGTGGACGGAACCAATGGACTTAATAAATGGGAAGCCTGCCCCACAAGACTGGCACGTCCCAGAATATCCGGAGGAATATTCAGCTGGCTGCCGGTTGCTGTAATCACAGGTAATATTCCGAAATAATACGCATCATTGGTCAGGAAAAATGTAAGCGGTACACTGAATATAGCCGTAATTACATTCAGGTAGCCACCCCAAGTTTTAGGAACAATACTGATAATACTGTTTCCCATAGCACTCATAATTCCGGTACCATTTAAGATTCCTGTAAAAATTCCTGCTCCGAAGATCATTCCTGCTACAGATAAGGCATTTCCTGCATGTTTTGAAATGATTTTCTGCTGGTCTTTCAGTTTTGGATAATTAATCAGAGAAGCTATACAAAAGGCAATCATAAAGGCAATTCCCAAAGGAATAATATCAAGAATCATCACGCAAAGCAGAATAATGGTCAGGATCAGATTGATAATAATAAGTTTCGGGCGTCTTAATGCGGGATCATTTTCACCAGCAATATCCTGTCCGCTGTATTTTGTATATTTTCCATACTTGCTTATCCTTTTTTTCTCTCTGGCTCCTAAAATATAGGCAACAAAAAACACCCATACCAACCCAATCAGCATTACCGGAATCATAGGGACAAATATTTCTGTATGCCCCAGTTTCAGAGAACTCATTACTCTTGCAGTAGGCCCGCCCCATGGCAAAATATTCATAATACCGCCTGCCAGCATGATAATACAGGTAAGAACTAAAGGGTTCATTCCCTGTTTTTTATAAAGCGGAAGTAATGCTGCCACTACAATAATATAAGTGGAAGAGCCATCGCCGTCTAAAGAAACTAAGGTGGTGAGAAGGGCGGTTCCGATGGTTGTTTTTACAGGATTATCTCCTACAGCCTTTAATATAGCATTCACAAGAGGTTCAAAAAGTCCTGTGTCAATCATCAGACTGAAATACAGAATGGCAAAAATCAGCATAACCCCCGTAAGCGCTATTTCTTTTACTCCATCTTTCATCATTTTTCCCAGATCAGGCCCGAATCCTGCTGCTACAGCTATCAATACAGGTACAAGAACTAAGGCTGTAAGCGGAGTCATTTTTTTGTTCATGATGAGAATCATGAAGATGAAAATCATTAAAAAACCAAGAAATGTAAGCATAGTTTTATGTAAATATTAATGAGGTATTATTGTTTCTTTTTTCTCCAGTCAAAATTGTTTCTGAAACCGACAAATCCATAATTACTCGTTTTTTTGGTTTCCAGCTGATTGATAAAGGCAAGTTCCAACGCAGAATTTTTTCCTAATTTTATTCCGAGGCCTGCTGTGATACGATTGCTGTCGAAAGGTTCCAGCTTATCAACATTCATTCTTATTTCATTTTTAAGAATGCCGTAGAGTTTTTCTTTTTCTCCTTTTTTATTGAAAGGAATCCTGACCGAGATCAGATAACGGATTCTTACCTCAAATTCATCAGGGTTGCTGATAAAACGTTCCTCTACTCTAAGGCGGTTGGAGATTGACGTTCTGCCGATGTAATAATCGGCGGTAACCTGTTGAAAAGGTCTTTTTTCATATCTTATTTTTTTAGAATCGTCAGCATTATAAGATTCAAGAATCAAAAACATAGCTCCCGCAGCAGGTTTTATGTTTTCCACCACTTCATAATCTACATAAGCATTTACCAGAAAAAGCCTTGTGTCATAAGCCAGATCGAAAGAACGGTATTGGGTAAGTGCAGTTAAAGTACTTTTATCGGTAAGCTTTGCCGACATCAGGTACTGAAACCACATATTATAATTGTCTTTGCTCTGACTGTGTAAAAGGCCATTTATCAAACAAAATGATAAAATAAGCGTTAATTGTATATTAAGTTTCATGTAATATTTGATTAATATTGCGGTTTCTCAAATATATTTATTCGAAAGAGCGGGTCTGGATTTTTTCAATCAATGACAGTTTTTCTCAACGAACTGCATTTTGAGACAAAAAGATATTATATTTGATGCGTTTCAAAATTGGGTATGGATTATGTTTTTAATCATTAATTTTATTATTATATTATTGATTATCAGGATTTTATTTAGTGGTAAGATTCTGGAAAGCCTTATGAAGTACCGGTGGAAATTTTTGTTGAGGTTTCAGCATATTTTTTTCCTTTTTATCTTCATTTTGATGACTTATTTCACCGAAAACTACTTCCTGGATTCAATTCAATTGGTGATAAGTATTATTTTGAATACAGTTTTCAATATTGGAATTTATTATCTGGTGTACTATTATCTTGTTCCCCGGTTTTATTTATCTAACAAATATCCTGAGTTTATTCTCTATGCTTTAATCTGCTTTTTGGTGTCCAGCCTTTTCAGAATTTTGTGGGAGCCTGCGGTTTTTCAGATAGATTTTAGCGAAAAAGGTTATCACGTTGGTTTTCTTTATAATGTATACATCTCACAGGGGATCATTATTCTGGTAGGGGCTTTTTTGGGAATTACCAAAGACAAATTTTTAATAGAACAAGATGTAATCAATCTTGGAGAAGAGAAAGATCAGCTTTATCTTGATTTGCTGAAGTCTAAACTGAATCCTCATTTTTTGCTGAATACCCTTAATAATATCTATGCGAATAGTTTTACGCAATCAGAGAAGACACCGGATTCTATTTTGCAGTTGAGCAAACTTCTGAAGTATATTATTTATGACAGCGGAAAAGAAAAAGTGACGGTTTCTCAAGAATTTTCTTCCCTGAAAGCGCTTGCGGCTTTATACCAGCTTAAGTATAATAACCAGCTTGATATTGTTATGGATATTGAAGAGCAGGAAGAATTTGACATTGCTGAAATTCCGTCAGCTATACTTCTTACTTTATTTGAAAATGCTTTGAAACACTCAGCAATAGGAGAGGATGCTCATGGTTTTATAAAATTATTCTGTAATATTGAGCGTTCTGAACTGTATTTTGAAATTATAAATTCTGTAGGGAAAGATAGAATTCATGGAGCTGAATCTAATTATCACGGATTGGGTAATGAAGCAATTATTCATATATTGGATAAATTTTATCCTGATCGGTATGAATTTTATTCCGGACCGAAAGAAAACGATCAATATAAAATTGCTTTAACAATTACTATCAATGGCTAATCTGACTATCGTTAATGTAGATGATGAATATCCTGCATTGCAGCTTGTAAAACAATATTGCGATCAGCTTGAAGATGTTGAACTGCTGGCTTCATTTCAGAAACCGGAAGAAGCACTGGCGTTTCTGAAAGAAAACAAAGTGGATCTGGTTGTTTTCGATATTAATATGCCTGGTATCAATGGAGTAGAGCTTTTACAGCAGCTTTCTGACCCGCCGTTATGTATTTTTATTACCCTGGAAACAAAATATGCGGTGAAGGCATTTGAGCTGGATGTGGTTCATTATCTTATCAAACCTGTGGATTTTGATACATTTAAAAAAGCAGTCAATAAAGCAAGGGATTTTGTTCAGTTTAAAAGTTCGGCTGGCAGTAAACAGCAGGAAGACTTCATTATGTTCAAATCCAATTATGTGATGAACAAGGTTTTTCTGAAAGATATTCTTTGGATAGAGGGATTCGGTGAATATATTGTACTGATGACTCCATTGAAAAAATATATGATTTTGGAAAGGATGTCAAACTTTGAAGAGAAATTTCAGCATTTCGGGTTTATCAGAATTCATAAATCTTATATCGTATTATCGGATCATATCAATTCTTACAATTCCGGGCATGTTTTCCTGAAAAATGGAGAAGAACTTCCATTGGGAAGAACCTATAAAAAAAATCTAAAAGAACATTTAAGTTAAAAAAATAAAGCCGGAAATTTCCGGCTTTATTCAAAATTGTTATCTGATGACAGAACTATGGGCAATATTGTCCAGGTCCGATCCAAAGGATACATTGTCCTTTGTAATTGTACTCACAGCAAACGCGTCCTGCTGCTCCGCCATTGATTGATTTCTGAGCATCTCTGCTTAATAATTTAGCGTTTTTCATAGTTAATAATATTTTGTTTTTTTTAATCCTGAACATTTAAAGTCAATCAGGATTTTGACATTTGGTGTAAAAGAAGTGGATCAAAGATACTGTTTTTCTATATTATGTGAAATATTTTATTGCTTTTTTTATTTAATAAAATTTTGATTATCAGTTATTAATGGATTGTGATATTGGGGATGTAAAAAAATAAAGCCGGAAATTTCCGGCTTTATTCAAAATTGTTATCAGATGATAGAACTAAGGGCAGTTGTATCCCGGCCCGATCCATAAAATACATTTTCCGTTATCGTCGCGTTCGCAGCAAACAAGTCTGGCAGCAATTCCGCCATTGATGATTTTCTGAGCATCTCTGCTTAGTAATTTGGCATTTTTCATAAGTAATATTTTGTTTTTTTTAATCCTGAACATTTATTGTCAATCAGGTTTTTGACATTTGGTGTTATGATAATTCAAATATAAAGCTTTTTAAGTCAGGTTGTTATGTTTTTTGTAGCCGAAAATAAGGTGTTGGTATTTGATAGTAGTTCAGGTTTTAAGCAAAAAAAAATACTTCATATTAAAAAGGTCATAAGAATTATTCTTTCCCTAGTTAATATGAAGTAGTGCTGTATTTGTTAAAAGTTACAACTTTTTTGTTTTTAACTCTTTCCTGCGGCCTGCATTGGATTCACCTTTCCGGTTGAGCCTCCTCTTACAGATCCTCCTTCCTGTTTTTGTTTAAAGAGTTGGAATTTTGAAGTTTCAGTCCCTGATCCGGTGCTGCTCCAGAAATTATTATTTGTATCAATATCAGCAGTTTCTCTCATTGGATCAAGCTGAATAGATTTTACTTTCTTATCAAAATAATACGTCTTGGAAACCTTTTGCTCATTCAGTCTCCAGATCTGTGCTGCAGATTTATCGTACAATTTTGAACCATCTTCAAATGTAAATTCAAGGATGATCGGCATTACTAATCCGCCTTTGTTTACAAAATCGATCTGATATCCTGTAATATTTTTGAATTTCTCTTTATCCTTGGCATCTAAAGGAAGACCAGCCTCTGTTTTGATAGTGTACTCCTTGTTATTATCTACTTTTTCCTGACCTCTGTCATATTTATAATAGAAATCCTGGGCAGCTTTATCAGTATCTACATAGAATTTAATATTCTTATCTTCTCTGTTTCTGATTTTTGAAAGATCTTCAAAACTGTTTACCAATGGCTTTTCAACCTGATATTTCACTTCAGCAGCAGCTTTGGGATCGGTATCCAGGTTGGGAACGGCTACCGTTACTTTATCAATCGCAATATCTACAGGATCTGTACCGTAGAACCAGCCTCTCCAGAACCAGTCAAGATCCTCGCCGCTGGCATCTTCCATAGTACGGAATAAATCTGCAGGTTCAGGATGTTTGAATGCCCATCTTTTAGCATATGTTTTAAAAGCTTTGTCGAAAAGTTCTCTTCCCATGATTGTTTCACGAAGAATATTCAATCCTGTTGCAGGCTTTGAATATGCGTTCGGACCATATTGAACAATATTTTCAGAGTTGCTCATGATAGGCTCCAGCTGATCTTTCGGTAGTTTCATATAATCTACGATCGTCCATGCCGGTCCTCTTTTGGAAGGGAATTTATTATCCCATTTTTCTTCCGTAAGATATTCCGTAAAGGTATTTAAACCTTCATCCATCCATGCCCACTGTCTTTCATCAGAATTGATAATCATTGGAAAGAAGTTGTGTCCAACTTCGTGGATAATTACTCCAAGCATTCCGTTTTTGGTTCCTTCAGAATAGGTTCCGTCTTTTTCAGTTCTTCCGAAATTGAAACAGATCATCGGATATTCCATTCCGTTGGCTGCTTCTACAGATTGTGCTACAGGATATGGATAAGGGATAGTAAATTCTGAATACGTTTTAATTGTATGAGCCACCGCTTTTGTGGAAAACTTTCTGTAAAGGCCATAAGATTCCTTTGGATAGAAACTCATTGCCATTACTTTATTATTGTTTTCAGGAATCGTTACACGCATTCCATCCCATACAAACTTTCTCGAAGAAGTCCATGCAAAATCACGAACATCCTTTGCTTCAAAAACCCATGTTTTTCTTTGTTTTGAATGATTTTTCTCTGCTTTTTTAGCTTCATCCAGGGTTACAATTTCAATAGGCTCAGAGGCATTTTCAGCTTTTCTGTATCTTGACAGCTGATCAGACGTTAATACCTGATCATAATTTTTACATTCTCCTGTTCCGCCTACAATATGATCGGAAGGAACATTCATGGATACTTTAAAGTCTCCGAAAACCAGTGCAAATTCTCCTCTTCCGGTAAACTGGTGGTTCTGCCAGCCCTGGAAGTCACTATACACACACATTCTTGGATACCATTGGGTCATCGTATACAGATCATTTCCGTCTTCAGGGAAATTTTCATAACCGCCACGGCCTCCCATCTTCATTCTGTTGGAGATATTGTAATTCCAGTCTACTTTGAAAACGAATTTTTCACCCTTTTTCAAAACCTTAGGAAGATCAATACGCATCATGGTTTTGTTCACAGTATACTTCAAAACATTACCTGAAGCATCTGTTACTTTTTCAAGAATGACACCATAACCATTATCCTTAATGGGAAGTTCAGTGGTCTTAAGCTGCTGATCAGTCGTTGAAGGACGAAGAACAGATGACGTGTCATACCCGGCATTTCTGATGCTTGAATGCTCATTTTCATCAAGCTGCAGCCAGATATAATCCAGATCATCCGGAGAATTGTTGTAATAAGTCACCGTTTCTGAACCTTTCAGATTTCTTTTATCCTCATCCAGATAAGCGGTAATGTTATAATCGGCTCTGTTTTGCCAGTATCCGTGTCCCGGAGCTCCTGAAGCCGTTCTGTAAATGTTGGGTGTTGGTAGAATAGTTCCCAGCTGCTCAAACTTGTTACCATGGTTGCTGCCTGGGTTATTCTGAATATTTTGTGCGGTGAAACCTGTATATGCAAATACAGAAAGTGAAAGTATAACAACTTTTAGTTTCATAACCGAAATGATTTATTAATGATCAAAGATAGTAATTAGCTCTTGAAATAATAAAAATATTTAACTTTTAAAAAGGAATTCTTTCCAAAGTCATTTTTAAGGATAAAGCAAATACCCCTGAAGAAACAAAGAGTATCCAGTCTTTTTTATTCACTTTAAAAAGGTTGAGTGAAATAAACAGGATGATTAAGATCGCAGCAACAATTACAATTTGACCAAGTTCCAAGCCAATATTGAATCCCAGCAGAGGTAAAGCAATACTTTGGCTTTTCGCAATCATTACCCTTGCAGTATTGGCAAATCCCATTCCATGTACCAGGCCAAAGATCAATGCAAGATAATAGTTGGCCCGCATCAAGGTCTGTTTCTGATTTTTCATAATGATATTATCCAATGATGTCAGTACAATCGTCAGGGGAATTAAAAACTCAACCCAATCCGAAGGAACTCTGAAGACATCCAGAATACTTAAAGCTAATGTAATAGAATGCCCGATTGTAAACGCGGTTACAAGAATCAGAATTTTTTTCCAGTCACTGTAAGAATAAACAGCAATTAAAGCCAGAACAAATAACTGATGATCTAAGGCATCCAAAGAAATAATATGCTCCCATCCAAGGTTTAAATAAAAAAGAAAATCCTGCATTTTGGTTAAAAAAAATTATATTTTAAATATTTTATTAAAATGTTATTAGTTTTATTATTTGATTTAATTTTTACGCTTATTGTTTGTTAATTATTTGTATTATTTATATTTTGAATAAATATTGTATAATTGTATTGCTTAAAAATGAAATATGGATATTAAAAAATTATTTTTTACAAAAGTAAACATTTCACACGGAGGAGCGAAGCTTCTGAGAAATGCAACAGCAGCCTTTTTAGGATTATACTCCTATGCTTTTTACGGGCAGGTACAAAAACTGGACTCCCGATTTGACATTTTATTGAAAAATAAAGAGAGTATTGCCAATGGAAGAGCAGTCAAAGAACTGGAACGCCCGGATATGAAACTTGATCAGCATTTGGTAGTCACTTCAAAAGGGGCACAAACAATGTATTCATGTATTATTTATACCAAAGAACCAGAAAAACTGAAAGCAGACGGTTTTATTATTCAGAGCCAGCTTCCGGCTTTTTCCACAGCTTTGGTTACCATTGAAGATATTGAAAGACTTGTACAGCTTCCATATGTAACATCTGTAATGGGACCGGCATTTGATGAGCTTCATAATGATGTGAGCAGAGCCCAGTCCGGAGCTAGCCTTTTGCAGGATGGAGTTTTCAATAATACGGCTTATAATGGCACCGGTGTTCTGGTAGGAATTTATGACAGTGGAATAGACTGGAAACACCCGGACTTTAGAAAAGCTAATGATCAGACCAAAAGCAGAATTGTTTCTATCTGGGATCAGACCTTAACTGCGCAAGCTGGAGAAACTACTCCAACAGGATTTTCAACAGGTGTAGAATATACAAGAGCACAGATTGAAGATGAACTGGATGGAACACCCGTAGGATTCGTTCGTGAAAATGATACAAACGGACATGGAACTCACGTTTCAGGTACAGCTGCCGGAAATGGAGCTGCTTTTACAGACAAAAGACATAAAGGATTTTCATCCGATGCAGATATTGTATTCGTAAAAGGAGGAAATGGTTCTTTTCCAACAACAAATACGATTAATGCGTTAACCTATTTCAAAAATGTAGCAACGGCACTTAATAAACCTATCGTTGTCAATATGAGTATTGGCGGGCAGGGAACTGCCCATGACGGAACATCCAGTCATGAAGTGGCTGTTAATAATTTTACGGCGTCTGGACCGGGTAGAGTAGTCGTTATTTCTGCCGGAAATGATTACGGAGCTAACCTTCACAGAAAAGTAGATATCGCAGCTGGTGCAGCACAGACGTATAATTTTACAGTAGCAAGCAATACTTCCGCTACCTCAGTATTTTCATTCATTATGTATGCCAATGATAATACTGCTGTTACAGCAAAACTGACTACTCCTGACGGACAGCAATATACACAGAATATAAGTACGACTACGGCCCACACTATATTGGGAGGTGGTCTTACAGCAACGATGTATAACTATTGGGGAAATGATAACAATAAAAGATACGTACAATTAATAGTAACCAGAACCTCAGGAACTACCAATGTTCAGGGAAATTATACATTAGAAATCACCAATAATGGAGCACAGCAAATAACAACCCACGGCTGGCTGTATAGTCAGGGGGTACAAACTACCTTACAAAACGGGGATAATGAATATATTGTAGGAAGTCCGGGAAATGCCTCCAATGCAATTACAGTAGCTTCATACATGGGAAGAGCAAGTTGGTATAGTGGAACAAGCGGTTATTTTACCCTTACTCCGCAAGAATCCATCTCTTCATTCAGTGCACAGGGGCCAAGAGTAGATGGTGTCCAAAAACCAGATATTGCAGGTTCAGGGCAGAATGTCATTTCTTCCAGATCAGGCGATTCTGTTCCTGGAGCAACGGATATTATTGCAGGAACCAATTATTATGTAAAAAACCAGGGAACAAGTATGTCTTCACCAGGTGTAGCGGGGGCGGTAGGATTATTATTGCAGGCTAATCCGGCATTGACGGCAGCTCAGGTAAAAGCACGTCTTACTTCTAATGCTAGAATGGATGGAGCAACCGGAACAGTGCCCAACATGAGATGGGGATATGGTAAGCTGGATATCTACAAGGCAGTTACCGATGAATTAGGATGTGTAAAATCTAATTTTGAAACTGTAGGATACGACGAACCTTATATTATTGCCAATACAGAATCTAATTATTATTTTGATAATATAGCCCTTGCTGTAAGATATACACCAACACTTACAGGAAAGCTGGGAGGGTTTTCACTATTAACGGGAACATCACTCCCTTCAGACATTCCGGTAGATATTCAAATCAGAAAAGTGGATGCCAATGGAAATCCCGGAGATATTATAGCTACTAAGACCATTACTTCATGGCTTAATAATATGCAGAGATTTACCTGGAATTACGTGAATCTTTCCGATCTGAATGTACAGATGGTTACCGGAAAAGAATTTTATATTGTTGTCAATGGTTTAGGAGGAAGAATTGCCATGAAAGCTGAGAATGCAGTGGTCAATAACAGATCCAAGACTTCTACAGATGGAACAACATGGACTTCGAGAACATTCGATCTCAAAATGAGAGCTGTGGTCTATGAAAATGTTGCTGAAGTGAAGAATTTAGCAACAACAAATCAAACGAAAGCAAGTACAGTAGCTAATGGCTATAACTATTTTACCAACGCATGCCAGCTTATTTCAAGAGTTCAGAAAGAAACTGCAAGTACTGTAACAGGAAATACAACATCAAAAGTATGGGTGGATAATGCACAACCCAACTATGTTGCAAGAAGATATGAAATAAATCCGGACACGAATGCAGCCACAGCAACCGGAAAAGTAACCTTATACTTTAAACAGAGTGATTTTGATACTTATAATCTTACCAACGGTGTCAAGCTTCCTACTTCACCTACTGATGTTGCTAATAAAGCGAATCTTCTTATTGAAAAATATACAGGAACAAGTACTACAGGTACAATAGCTTCTTTTGGAGGAACTGCTGCAGTTATTACACCTGATATCGCAGATATTATCTGGAATGATACCTACCAATATTGGGAAGTGAGCTTCCAGACGACTGGTTTTGGCGGATATTTTGTGAAAACAGGAACAACATTAGGAACATCGGATGTTAAAATAAATTCAGAAGTGAATATCACTCCGAATCCTGCGAAAGATTTTGTGAATGTAGCATTAGGAAAACATTCCAAAGCGGCAGTAACCATTTATGATGCTTCAGGAAAACTGATCAAAACCGTAAATGTCAATACAAATTCTAATAAAATTGATGTTTCGGAATTGGTAAGAGGAACTTATCTGTTCTCCCTTGTACTGGAAGATAGCACAAAAATTACGAAGAAAGTAATTAAACAATAATCTTCATCAATCAATTATAATCAGAAGCAGCGGTTTTAAAACTGCTGCTTTTTTTATATTTGCTGTAAAAATAGAATTCATGTCGGGTAAGCTTTTTTGGGGATTTTTTTTATTCGTAACCATGGTATTTCAGAGTTTTGTGAGTGATGAAGCTTTTCATCCTTACCATGTAGGCTCTGTAGAAATTAATTATAATTCAAAATCCAGAACTTTTGAAGTGACCGGACGATTCTTCCTTGATGATATGGAAAATGGATTGGGGAAAAAATATGGAGGATCTTTTCATTTTAATGATGAAAAATATAAGGCAAAATTGAATGATGCCCTGCAAAAATACTGTTCAGAATATTTCAAATTAAAAGCAGACAACAAATTTTTGAAAATTAATTATATCGGATATGAAGAAGATCAGGAATCTGTCAATGTTTTCCTGGAATCTGAACCTGTAGCCACGCCTAAAAAAGTAGAAACTGCCGTAAGTTTCCTGTATAATCTTTTTGATGATCAGATCAATATTGTTCATATCATTGTAAAAGGAGAAAGGAAAAGTGAGAAGATGACGTATCCCAACCGTTATTTATTTCAGCAATTTTAATTCGATTTGTTCTTACATTTAAAATTATAATCGAAATCATTAATCATCGTTATTTATTTTAAAAACTTTTCATTTAACATAAAATAATATTAATTAGATAGCTTTGCGTCTTGTTTTTATGATGTTATGAAGAGAAGAAAAGCGCTTACTGTATTTGCTATATTAATTTCTTTCACATTGTTTGCCCAGCAGGATAGCCTTATTGTTAATAATACTTCTGATAGTCTTATTGCAGACAAAGATTCTGTATCACTTTTACATTTGGATGAAACTGTTCCGAAGTATTCTTTTACAGAGAATGGGAACAGGAAAAATGATATTTGGGGACATTTTAAATATGATCTTGTTACAATGGCGGGAGGTTTTGGGAATGCTTTTACGCGTCCCTTATCCTGGGAGAAGAAAGATTATATAAGATTAGGAGCTACTGTAGCTACTATAGGAATGATATACCTTGCTGATGAAGACATCAGCCGTGCCTTTATCAGAAATAGGGAAAATGCACCTAATGTTTTAAAAAAATTCGGGTGGTATTTTGGGAGTCCACAGATCAATTATGGTATTACGGGTGCCGTGTATGTAACGGGGCTTTTGATTAATAATGAAAAGCTTAGAAGAACAGGAGTTCTGATGATTACAGCAGCGAGTGCAACAGGAGCTATTCAGCAAATTTCAAAATCGGCAACGGGAAGAGCCAGACCGGGAGCAGGGTTTGGAAAACACTTCTTCAAACCATACGGAAGAGATGCTAATTTCAGAAGCTTTCCATCCGGACATACTGTTCTTTCCATCACAACGAGCTATGCATTATCCAAACAATTTGAAAATCCATGGGTAAAAGGCGGAATTTTAGCTGTCGGGTCTGTTGTTCCGGTTTCAAGATTGCTTGAAGGGGCTCATTGGTTTTCTGATGTTACTTTAAGTGCTATTATGAGTATTGCCATTGTTGAAGGGATCGACAAATTTATGAAAAGGAAGGAAAAATATGAAGAGGATAAAAAATATAATCTTAAACAGCAAAATAAGAATAAAATAGCATGGGATATTAATGCAGGACCTTTAGGAATAGGCTTTGTAGGACGCTTTTAATTATCCAGTTGTAATAATGAATTAATTCCTTTTGTATGTTCCAGCAGATCTGGAAAAAAATCATCATAACATTGCTGAAGAATATCCTTATTCTTTAAAAAAGCTTCAAAAACAGGAATGTCTTTATCCAGGTATTTTGCTTTATTAAGTACATTCTGAATACTGAATTTAATTCCCCAGTCTTCACGGTAATTATAAAGCCAGTCGTCCTGTTCCATTTTGACCAGCATTTTTTTGAAGTTTTCCGGCAGCCATTGCTCATTGGCATTTAAGGCTTTGTAAACTTTAAGAGAGTGTGCCTTCCATTCTGCCAGAGAATTCAGAGACAGATCTCTGGCCACAAAGTGATCCATAGAAACATCTACAAATGCGCCCGCATACAGTCTTACCAAAGGAGCAAATACTTTTTTAGCTTCATGAATAGCAGGATGGGAGTCTGTATAAGTATCAATAGCTCTGTGCAGGGTAATGCCGTCCTGAATATCCTTCGGGAAAGAAAAACGATCCCTGTTGCGGATAAAATCTTCGAGAAATTGCCCCACGATCTGCCCGTCGGTAAAAGAAAGAAAAGAATGAGCCAGATAATTCATAACTTAAAGGTATGAATTAAAAGTGAATGTTTGATAATGGTGAATAGTGAATAGTGAATCCGCTTCGCTCGTGAATTTTTATCCACATATCAATTGACGATTGACTTGCGAAGCAAAATTGCCCATTCACACTAAAAAAGCCTCTCATGGAAATCCTCAATCTTACTCACTTCCTCGATCTTTATCCCAAATTTTCTTTTCGGAATTTTATTAAGATTGGAAACGAATATTTTTTCATAACCCAGTTTTTCAGCCTCAGTAATTCTCTGCTCCACTTGTGCCACAGGACGTATTTCGCCACTTAATCCAATTTCTCCTGCAAAGCAGTAATGCTCTGAGATGGCAATGTCTTCATTAGATGAAAGAACAGAAGCTACCACAGCCAGATCCAGTGCAGGATCATCTGTTTTTATTCCTCCGGTAATATTCAGGAAAACGTCTTTAGCTCCCAGTTGGAAGCCCGCTCTTTTTTCCAGTACAGCCAAAAGCATATTCAGCCTCTTAGAATCAAAACCGGTTGAGCTTCTTTGAGGAGTACCATAAACAGCAGTACTTACCAATGCCTGAATTTCCAGAAGCATTGGTCGGTTTCCTTCCAGAGTTACCGCAACAGAATTGCCGGAAAGTTCCTCAAATTTCTTAGTGATCAGAATTTCAGAAGGATTTTTAATTTCTTTTAAGCCCTGAGAAACCATTTCATAAATACCAATTTCGGAAGTAGATCCAAAACGGTTTTTATTAGCTCTTAATAATCTGAAAAGGTGATTACGGTCTCCATCGAAATTCAGAACCACATCCACCATGTGTTCCAGAACTTTTGGTCCTGCAATTTGTCCGTCTTTGGTAATGTGTCCTACAAGAAATACAGGAGTATTGTTTTCTTTAGCATATTTAATGATCTCATTAGAGCATTCCCGGATTTGGGAAACGGTTCCGGGAGAGCTTTCTATCAGCTGAGACTGCAAAGTCTGAATAGAGTCAATGATCATGAAATCCGGTTCCAGTTTTTTGGCCTCGTGAAGGATTTTTTCCAATGACGTTTCAGTAAAAAGGAAGCAGTTTGGATTTTGAATATCCGTAAGCCTGTCTGCTCTCATTTTAATCTGAGAAGCACTTTCTTCCCCCGAAACATAGAAGATTTTTTTCTTCATTTTCAAAGCAAGCTGAAGCAGAAGGGTAGACTTCCCAATTCCAGGTTCACCGCCAATCAAAGTAACAGAACCTAAAACAATTCCACCTCCTAAAACACGGTTTAATTCATCAGAAGGAGTCTTTATTCTTGGTTCTTCACTCGTTACCACTTCAACAATATTGATCACATGTTGTTTGGTTTTTGAGAAAGGAGGCGTTTTATGAGATGGTTTTTCAACCACTTCTTCCACCAGAGTGTTCCATTCTCCACAGTTTTTACATTGCCCGAGCCATTGAGGATATTGTGTTCCGCAGTTTTGACAGAAATATGCTGTTTTCAGTTTTGCCATACTGCGAAGTTATAAAAAAGCATTTTTCTTTCAGAATCTAAAATGGATTTAATATTAAAAACTAATCCATTCATGGTAGAAATATCTTTCATATCTTAGCTTTGTTCAATTAAATAGTAATGTAAAATATAATTACAATGAAAAAAGTATTTTTATCTTTCGTATTTGCGCTTTTAAGTGTTGTGGCGTTTGCACAAGGTACCTGGGGAGTAGATCATATGCATTCTTCTGTTAACTTTAATATTAAGCATATGGGAATTAGCTTTGTACAGGGAAGGTTCGATAAGTTTGACGGTAGAATGGCTAGCAGCGGTGCTAATCTGGATAATGCTGATTTAAACTTTTCCGTAAGTGTTTCCAGCATTAATACCGGAGTAGACATGAGAGACAGACATCTTATAAGCGAAGAGTTTTTTGATGTTGCTAAATATCCAACTATTGAATTTAAAAGTTCTTCAGTTACAAAAGATAAAAACAACAATTATATCGTAAAAGGGAAACTGACGATGAAGGGAGTGGAGAAAGAAATCAGTGCTCCAGCTACATTTGGTGGAATTACTAAAAATAAAGACGGAAAGGAAGTTATGGGAATTCAGACAAAATTTACAGTCAACCGTCTGGATTACGGAATCAAATATGATCCTACAGGAGCTGGGATTGCAAAAGATGTTGAAGTAACGGCCTATTTTGAATTGGTTAAGCAGTAATATTTCAAAACATAAAAAATAAAAAGGTTTCCACTCAATGGAAACCTTTTTTATGAAAGTTATTTAAACTCTATAAAACTACAAAAGTCACAAAAGCTTTTATTTTAAAACATGTTATTCCAATAAAGTTTAAAATAATTCTGCAGAAAAGTCCACATAAGATGAAAATCAATGATTTTCACAAAACTTAGTGTACTTATTCCTACAGCTTGGTTGTAAAAAACTTAAGTGTTTAAATCTTTTGTGACTTTTGTGGTTGAAAATAATCAATATCAAAGTTTAAAGCTGATTAAAATCCGTGAGAGATTAGGTGTTTAGTTTGAAACATTCACTTTTCCTGAAGAAACCGTGAAAATTCCAAAGTCATCAATCAACATATTTTCTTTCTGAACAGTATTGAAAGCCATAACTCTGTCCAGCTCTTTCTGTGAACGTCTTCTCATGATCCAGTCTTTATTCTGATGATTGTTCAGAACATAGGCAATCATTTTCAGTTGAGGATGCCATGGCTGTCCGGTATAAACGATATAAGCATTCTTTTCGGACACAGAATTTATTCCCTGAATTGCTTTACTGGCCATTTCATTATCCCCGAAAAGCTCAAGAATTCCGGATACAATGGTTATATTAGGTTCAAAATTCAGTTTCTGATACGTCTGCGGATCAAAACAATCAAAATTGGTAAAACGGATGTTCTGATAATTCTTTTCTTTGATAACTTTTTCTCCAATCTCTATATTGGATTTTACAAATTCATTGATCACAATTTCAGCATCAGGATATTTTTCTTTGATATCAAATAAATAATTTCCTGTTCCTCCGGCAATATCCAGTATTTTAATAGATCTTCCCTGTTGTTTCAAAGCCTGAATATTTTGTTCTAAAAGTTGAAGCAAATGCTGTTTTCTGATACGGATTCCTTTCCAGCCGATCGCGTTGAGATAATTTTTATCCATCATCTTTCCGAAACCAAACTTTCCTTTCGGTTGATTCTGATAAACGTAATCCAATGAAGCTCCGGAATCGAAGCCATATTTCAGACCAATAGCCATCCCGTTGCTTATTTTCCCTATTTTTCCAAGTGACAATTTCTGCATTTTAAAATTCAGGTTATTCCCGACATTATTTTGCAGGTCTTCATATTCTTTCACCGAAAAACGATCAGGAGAAAGAGATGTTTGTTTTACATTTCTGTTGAAACATTTTTCAGCAAATTCCACAATTTTATCATATACTTTTTCCTTTCCGGTATCAAATAAAATACCATGGAAAAAACCCGGAAGAACTTCATAATGCTTCAAATCCGTATCCAGTTTTTCATGGAATATTTTCTGTTCTTTATTGAAAACTACATGATCCTTTTCAGCAGCCAGAATTAAGATTGAAGTATCTATAGCTTCAGCATCTTCTACCAAACGTTTTCCGGCTTTTGCAAGATCTATAAGAAGTTCTGCATCAATAGATCTTGTGATCAGTGGATCTGTGTCATATGCTTTTTGCTGTTCAGGATCGTGAGTCAGCATTTTGGATTTTACATAACTTTTAATGATTAATCCTTTCTTCAGTTTTGTTCCTAAAGTAATCATTTCATTAGCCAGTGGAACAATAAGATTGATTTTAAAAGCAGGAGCCAGAAGTGCCATTCCTGCGATAGAAGGAGCAAAATCATGAGCCCAGGCAGACGCTACAACGCCGCCAATGCTGTTGGCTACAACGAAAATGTCTGAAATTTTTACATTGTATTGAGAGCAGATAAACTTAGAAAAAGCATCGAGATCTCTTACATAATCCATAAATACAGATGAGGTTGGGGTTTTTGTATAACCATGTCCCCGAAGATCGAATGCGAAAATGTTGTATGTTGAAAATTGAGGAGATTGTGCAATATCATTCAGCCTTTCAGAATGCTCATGTCCACGGTGGATCATGATGATACTTTTCTGATGAGGCTGGTAATTCCATTCACGATAAAAAATTTCACTGTTGTCAAAACTTTTAAAATGTCCGCTGTTCATAGGTTAAAATTTTTTCAGAAAATCCTCAAGGTAAGTATGAATGACTGCATGCTTATTAAGGGTTTTCATTAAGGTTATTGCTTCCGTTAAAGGTAAAGATAAAATATTTTTCATTACTAAAATTCCGATCACTGAGCTTCTTGTGAATCCCATGGTACAATGGATCAGGATGTTTTCATCTGGAGGAAGTTGTTTGTGTTTTTCGGTAATTTCCGAAACCAGCTTTTGGGTTTCATGAATATCCAGTGTTCCAATGTCCAGAAATGAAACAGAGCGATAAACGGCTGTATCTTTTATGGTAGAAAGTTCTTCCATTTCGGCTGATAGATCATAGACAAATGTCTTTTGGGTAATCCCGAAATTGTTCAGTGTTTCCCGATCGGGTCTTGATGAAATATACAAACCCTGCAGAATTTCTACAGGTATTTTATTTTTTCGGAAAAACTTCCAGAATATCTGATATAGCAGTAAATATGGAGAGTAGAAGACTTTTTTAATCCATGGAATATTCCCTTTTTTATCTTTCAAAAAGTAAATATTATTTTTCTGATAATGATAGCCGATCAGAATAGTCATTATGCCCGGCCACAATAAAAACAATCCTATATTTCCAGAGAATTGATTCATTAGTAGTGCTGCTAAAATGATGACCCATCCCAATAAAAAATAAATGTTAGCTACCTGAAAATTCCTGTACAGGAAATCATTTTTTCTATAGGGAAAGATAATGAAGCTAAAGTGTGCAAGAATACTTCCGGTTATGATATCAATGCAATGATGTTGATACGTTGTTAATGTAGAAATTCCCAGCAAAATGAGCCAAAATAGTAGTAAAGTTTTCCCTCTTTTTAAATTTCTGAAAACAGACCAAAAAATAAAGGCATAAGCAATATGTAATGAAGGAGCCTGATTAAAGGGAGAATCAAAAGTTTTTAAAAAATAAAAAGAATATCCTGGAAAAGAACTGTTGACTTCAGGTTTGGGCAATGAAAATTTTAAGGGAAATAATAGAAAACAAAGTCCTGCTACAATGGTTACAAAGAGCATCCGCTGTGTTAAAACCTTAAGCTGTTCTTTATTTTGACAGAAGAAAAACACAGCGCAGAAAAAGATACCGCTCGTCATATAAGGAATAATGCTCCATGGAATGAAGGGAATATATTTTTCAAATCCAAAAACAAATGATGGGACTTCATTCAATGTTGAAAGATACCATGCCGCAAAATTGTATACCATCATAAATACAATGGTACAAAGAATCAGGGCATATGTTTTTCGTTCTATTGTCAGTCGTTTTTCATCCATTTGGCTTTTCTGAACATGATGATATTTAATAAGGAAGATGGAAGCAGAGATAGTGATTTCATCATCCACTTCATTTTTGAAGGAAAAATAATGAGTTTTTTTTGTTTTTCAATAGCTTCAGAGATAATAAAGGCTGCTGTTTCCACATCAGTAAGAAATGGTTTTTTGCTTAAATCATTCTGGTTAAGCTGTCTTAATTTTTCAGTATCGATATATCCCGGTGCAATTGCAGTGACTGAAATTCCAAAAGGCTTCAATGCCCGGCGGTACGCATCAGCAATCTGTAATACGGAACGTTTTGTTTTCGTATAAAGGCTGGAGTTTTCGTATTCCAGTATTCCTGAAACAGAAGCAATTACGGCAATATTTCCTTTTTTTTGACTTTTCATTACTTTTCTGGCTGCTTCGAAGCAGTTTACCGTTCCCAGAATATTGGTTTGAAGCATTTCTTCGGCTTCTTCATAAGAAATTCTTCCTGCTACATCTTCCGCATAACTTCCGGCGCAATTAACGAAAATATCAAGTTTATTTTTATCCACAAGAAAAGACTGTAATGTGGATAACACTGCATTCATATCACAGACATCTGTTTGGAAAGTTTTTAAATTTTTGTAATTATTCTCCGGGATTTTATTCAGGTTTCGTCCGCAAACTCCTACACAATATCCTTTATCGAGATAATGTCTGGCCAGTGCATAGCCAATACCTGAAGTTCCGCCTGCAATAAAAATGTTCATGAGTGTTTTATAGTTTTCATTTTATGTAAAAATAGATTTTAAAAGTGAAAGCGGAAATAATGTTTTAATGAAGTTATCGTATTAAGATGTTTTTGAGTACTAAGATATTATCTTAACTATTCAATAGGCACGGGCTTTAGCCCGTGATTACAATAGATCATTATGTCAATGGCTTTAGCCAAAACTTAAAAACATTCCGTTTTCAATTGAAGTATTTTTTCTCTGCTTTTATACTTTTTATGGTTTGGTCAAATCCGTACTGCCACTGTATTTCCATGTCTTTTACAAATTGTGGATAACTTTCTGGAAAAGAAAACTCAATTTCAAATTTTCTCCAGTTGATGCCTTTTTTCAGATAATGACCTTTTAGTTCCTGTTTTATATTGGTGGTGTCAATCTGAAGACCGGATAAGAGTTGTTCTGTTTCAGCAAGTCTTGCATTTCCACTAAAACCCAGAACAGAACGGACGAGAGCTTCTTCTACCGGATTATAAGACTGTTTTTTTTCGGTAATTGTTTCCTGAGCCAGATGTTGAGCCAGTTCAGCGGGAACAAGATCTATGGCTCCGCCCGCAAAATATTTTTCATGAAGAAATGCCGGTTGCACATAAAACATATCAGACACAGAAGCGCGGGTGCTCTCAAGCATAGAGAAATTTGTGATGATTCTGGGAGATTCTTCAACAGCACTTTTTTTATAATTTTCAGAATTACTGATGAGTTGTTCAGGTTTGATTCTCTTTGCGGTTTCAATGTCAGTAAAGATTGTTTTTTGATATAATTTTTTTTCGTTTCTGAGTTGTCCCGATTTATTTGGAGTGAAAAGAAGCTCAGAACCTATAATTACAGTTGGGATTTCTTTTGAAAACTGAACATGTTTGATAGAAGGAAAGCATTCGGATAAATTCTGCGTTAAATCAACAAGATAACGGTTGAAAACATCTTCAATAAAAGGAGCGTTTCTTTGATCAAATATTTTTTTCAATGAGAAAAATCCTATTTCTGAAAGCTTTTTATGTCTTGTCAATAGAGTACCTGAAATAAATTGGAAATATTCTTCAGATTGCAGATATTCTTTTCTGGAAAGATGATCGGGAAAAGCATTGATGACTGTTGCAGCAAATGACCCGCCACAGGAAGCGATTAGCATATCCGGTTTGAGGCCCCTTTCTTCCAGGGCAGCAAAGATCCCGAGGTAGATCATCAGCCTTGTTCCGCCTCCCGAAAAAATAACCGCTCTTTTATATTTTTCATTCATCGTTTTAATTTTTGATCAGGAAAGGAAGTATCCAAAAGAATAAGGGAGCATTGAAAATCAGGCTGTCCATCCTATCCAGCAGGCCTCCATGTCCGGGAAGAAGATTGCCGGTGTCTTTTACTCCCGTTTTTCGTTTTAAATAAGACATGAAGATATCTCCGCAAAATCCTGAAATCCCCAGAAAAAGTCCTGAAATACTATTGGTTAAAATATTGGTTTTAAGCAAAAAGAAGCCTAAAATATTACTCAGGAGAATAGTGAGAAAAATACCGCCGATAAGCCCTTCCAGGGTTTTGTTGGGACTGATTTGAGGCGTTATTTTACGCTTTCCGAAAAATTTTCCCATCAGATACTGGAAAACATCGTTGAGTTCTGTTACTACAACAATGAAAATAATGGCACTGATACCATTAGGACTATTTCTTATCCATAATAAATGAGGAAAAGAAAAAAGACAGACCACTAAGGCAATTGATAATCCGTATAACTGCTTTGTAGAAGATTTTACTACTAAAAAGTAAAGCAATACAAATATTCCCAAAATGCTGCTGTACAAAAGATAATGCTCAATGTTAAAATAAAATAACAAATAGAACTGTGCAATTCCTATGAATATTGATGAAATAACAGGGTTTGCAGGAATTTTAAACATCTTTGAAAATTCAAAAAATGGTTGTAACCCTATCCATGAAACAAAAAGAGCCATGGCCAGAGGATGTGAAATACCGAGTGCAAAAACAATAATGATATAGATCCATGTTTTTACCCTTAAAGGAACATCAGCAAATTTATTTTCTTCAGGCTTCATTCAAAGATTTCTTAAGTCGGGTGTAAGTACTGATCAGAAGTAAGACAATTATAATTCCAAAAATATACTGGGAAACAGCAGTAATGGTCACCCCGAAAAATATCAGTAAACCATAAAGTCCTAGTATTAGCGCGCGGTCGCTTTTTCCCATGGGGCCATCATAACGGCGTTCCTTTCCTACAATTTTCCCCATCAATCCGGCGAATTCATTAATGATGCTGAGAACTATAAAAACAACGATAAGATATAAGCTCTCCGGCTGGAACTTAAGAAGAGGAAAAAATATAATCACATCAGAAACAACATCACCTACTTCATTTAAAACCTCTCCAAGCTTACTCGTCTGGTTGAATTTTCTTGCCATCATTCCATCCAAAGCGTTTAAGGCCATTCTTATAAGAAGTCCAATGGGAAGACTCAGAAAAAACCATTTTGAAATATCCGCATTCCAGAACAGTATCCCAATAATAACAGACAACAGAACGGAGCTGACAGTAATCTGGTTGGCCGTAATTTTATTTCTGTGAAAAAATAATAAAACAGGAGTGAGGAGCTGCTGAAATTTTGGTTTTAGTTTGTAAACGGAAATCATGGTGGTTATCGCTTTGTTTCATTTGCTTATATCAAATATAGATAAAAAATTTTATCAGGCTTTATAATAGTTTGAGAGGTGTTTTTTTATTTTCAAAATGTAAATAATTGCTTTGTATCTCTTTTTCCCATAACTTTGCACAAACCTAATCTAATGAGTAAAAAGAATACAAAGTACATCTTTGTGACAGGAGGTGTAACTTCATCTTTGGGAAAGGGAATCGTTTCTGCTTCTCTGGGACTTCTACTAAAATCACGCGGCTTTAATGTAACGATCCAAAAATTAGATCCTTATATCAATATCGACCCAGGAACTTTGAACCCTTATGAGCACGGAGAGTGTTATGTAACTGAAGATGGTGCGGAGACGGATCTGGATTTAGGCCACTATGAGCGTTATCTTGATGCTCCTACATCCCAAAACAACAACGTTACTACAGGAAAAATTTACCAGACTGTAATTGAAAAAGAAAGAAAAGGAGATTTCCTTGGAAAAACAGTTCAGGTAATTCCTCATATTACTAACGAAATCAAACGTAGAATTAAAATCCTTTCAAAGCAGAACTACGATATCATCATTACAGAGATTGGAGGAACAGTAGGGGATATTGAATCTTTACCATACATTGAAACTGTTCGTCAGTTGAAATGGGAATTGGGAGAGAGCAATTCTATGGTGATTCATCTTACTTTACTGCCTTATCTGGCTTCAAGTGGAGAATTAAAAACAAAACCATCCCAGCACTCCGTTCGTCAATTGATGGAAAGCGGAATTATGGCAGATGTTTTAGTATGCAGAACAGAACATAAAATTCCTAAAGATCAGAGAGCAAAACTAGCTCAATTTTGTAACGTTGCTTTAGAAAACGTTATTGAATGTAAAGATTTGGAAACAATCTATGAAGTTCCGATGTATCTTCAGAAACAAAACTTTGATGATGTAGTATTGAAAGAACTGGATCTGAAAAGTGATAAAACAGCTGATCTTAAAGACTGGAAGAGCTTCCTTAAGAAATTCCAGAACCCTAAGAAAACAGTTGAAATTGCATTGGTTGGAAAATATGTTTCCCTTCAGGATTCTTATATTTCCATTGCTGAAGCTTTCAAACATGCAGGAGCTGACCTTGAAACTGAAGTAAAAGTAAGATGGGTATACAGTGGAGATATTACTGAAGAAAATATCAAAGATACTCTGAAAGGAGTGAATGGTATTCTTGTGGCTCCAGGTTTTGGAGACAGAGGAATTGAAGGAAAAGTTCTTACTGCAAAATATGCAAGAGAAAATAAAATTCCAATGTTGGGAATCTGTTTAGGAATGCAGATCATGACAGTTGAATTTGCAAGAAATGTTTTAGGACACACAAAAGCGAATTCAGTAGAATTTGATACGGCAACTCCGGATCCTGTGATCTCATTAATGGAGGAACAGAAAAATGTAATTGATAAAGGAGGAACAATGCGTCTTGGAGCTTGGAAATGTTCTTTGAAAAATGGCTCTAAACTATTTGATATCTACGGAAGCAAGAATATTTCTGAAAGACACCGTCACCGTTATGAATTCAACAGTGATTATCTTCAGGAATTTGAGAAAAATGGTTTCCTTGCGACAGGTACAAACCCTGAAACAGGCTTGGTAGAAGCACTTGAACTTCCTGATCACCCGTTCTATGTGGGAGTTCAGTATCACCCGGAATATAAGAGTACGGTAGCGACACCGCATCCTTTATTCAGAGCTTTCATCAAGGCTTGCGAAAAGAAATAAGGTAATATTTTATCATAAACGTCTACATATAAACTCAGGCTGATTATTCTCAGCTTGAGTTTATTATATAGTAACATCGTAAAGCATAGAGTTTTGATAAAAAAACAGTATTTTTGTCAGCTCAAATTACGTACATCAGTACGTAGATTTTAAATTTAAAATTTTAATATAAAATAAAATGCAACAAAACAACGGAATCGATAAGAAGCAAATGATTAGTTTCGCGGTTTTATGCCTGGTTCTCTTCGGTTTTATGTTCTATTTCCAGAACAAACAAGCGAAAGAAGAGGAGTTAAAAGCTCAGCAGCAAAAAACGGAACAGGTAAAAAATGCCGTAAAGCAGACTCAGGCAAACAATATCAATCCAAATGTAACTCCTAACTCAATCCAGACAGCAAGTCTTGGAAATAATGAACTGAAACTTGAATTTTCAAGCTTAGGAGGACAGGTTTCTAAAGTGGAACTTTTAAAGTATAAAGCTTACAACCACAAAACAGATAACGCAGATCAGCCACTTTATCTAATTACTAAAAATAATTCAAACTACGGTTTTCAGTTTAAAGATAAAACAGGGAAGATTGTTAATACTAAAGATTTAGTTTTCTCACCTGCTGTTAATGGAAATGCTGTAACCTTAACTGCAGATTATAATGGGGCTGTAATTCAATTTATTTACACGCTGCTTCCAAAATATACTCTTGATTTTAAAGTAAGAACTCAGGGACTTTCTAAAATTACTTCTGATAACAAAGCAGATTTTATCTGGAATTATAACGTAAGAAATCTTGAAAAAGGTAGAGCTCAAGAGCAGTCTCACTCAGAGTTTTCTTATGCTTTCAATAATTATAAAGACTATGATTATGATGGAAGAACCACAATGGAAGAAGAGAAAGAAACTCTTAACTGGATTGGTGTAAAACAGCAGTTTTTCTCTTCAGTGCTTGAAGCTAAAAACGGATTTACTCAAAGTAAAGGAAATCAGGACAATGTTGAAGAAGGAGAATACTTAAAGAAATTCAACTATGAAGGTTTTGTTCAGATGACCGGAAGTGAGTTGAACCAGGATTTTACTTGGTATTTCATGCCATTGGACTTGCCATTGCTTAAATCTTATGATAAGAATTTTGATGAGATTCTTCCGTTAGGTTGGTCATTCATTGGAGCAATGAACCGTTACTTCTTTATGTGGCTGTATAGCATTATTGCCGCTTGGGGATTATCTGCAGGTTGGGTAATTTTTGTAATGACAATCATTGTGAAGTTGATCTTATCACCAATTATGTATAAGCAGCATAAATTGAGTGCAATGATGAAGGTAATCCGTCCGGAAATTGATGAAGCGAATGCTAAATTTAAGGACGCGGATCCAATGAAGAAACAGCAGGCTACAATGGAAATTTATAGAAAAGCAGGAGTGAATCAGATGGCGGGATGTTTGCCGGCATTGGTTCAGATTCCTATCTTCTATGCATTGTTCCGTTTCTTCCCGAACTTTATTGATCTTAGAGGGCAAGGATTCTGGTTTGCAAAGGATTTAACGGCTTATGATGATTTGATCAAACTTCCGTTCAAAGTTCCTTTCCTTGGAGATCACTTAAGTATTTTTGCATTAGCCTGTACAGTTGTTATTTTGATATATACAGTAATGACTTCAGGGAATATGCAACAGCCTCAACAAGAAGGAATGCCAAATATGAAGGTTTTAATGTATATCTTCCCGATTACGTTCCTATTCTTCCTTAATACTTCAGCTTCAGGACTTTCTTGGTATTATTTTGTATCGAATGCGATTAACATCTTAATTATCCTTGTGATTAAATATGTGATTCTGGATGAAAAGAAAATCCATGCTCAGATTCAGTCTAACAAGGAAAAACCAAAAGCAGAAGGTAAGTTCCAAAAGAGAATGAGAGAAATGATGGAGAAAGCTCAGGAGCAGCAGAAAACTCAGGAGCAGCAAAGAGGTAAAAAGAAATAATTTCTTAATTATAGCATAAAAAAGAGAAGCAATAGAATAATTGCTTCTCTTTTTTTATTTAATTTTATTTAGAATGGTTTTAAATTTCTGATCTTGGCATGAAAATTTAATAATTGAAAATGAGTTATTTCAATCATATTTTAGCCTGAAAGATTTTCTGTGATGTGATGTAGGACCATACTTTATAAGGGCTTCCTGGTGCTTTTTTGTAGCATAACCAAAATTGGTATCCCAACCATACTCAGGATGTTCTTCATGAAGTTGAATCATTAATTTATCTCTATAGTTTTTGGCAAGAATAGACGCTGCAGCAATAGATAGCACCTTAGAATCTCCTTTAATAATACATTGGTGCGGAATGTAATTATAAGGATGAAATTTGTTTCCGTCTACCAGAATAAGCTCTGGAATTATGGTAAGTTTATCCAGTGCACGATGCATCGCATGAATACTTGCGTTGAGAATATTATGCTCATCAATAAATGAAGGAGGCAGCTCTGATATGGCGTAATCTTTCACATTGTCTTTAATGTAATTATCCAGTTCCATTCGGGTTTTGAAAGTTAATTTTTTTGAATCATTAACCAGGTTTTGTTGAAAATTATTATCCAGAATTACTGCTGCTGCCACTACCGGCCCGCTTAAACATCCTCTTCCTACTTCATCGCATCCAGCCTCAATATATAATAGTTTCGACCAGTTTTTTATTAGCTCCATGAATTGTTTCTATAAAGGCAAAAATATGAATTTTTATAAGAAGTAGTTTTATGCGGTTTTTATTGTTTTTATCAATATAACGAGTATAATTTATTGTTATCTAGGCTTCGTGTTGGGGTTGTTAATTGTGGGTGATTTTCAAATTGATGAAATAATGTGTATTTCATTGGTAAGTTGTTAGTTTTGACGTGTTTTAATAGTCTTTGTTTTTATTAATTATAAAACTTTAACGTTTTTTTTGGTTGTTTTGGGAAAGTTTCACATATTTGTAATCTGTAAAAATAATTGAATTTGATATGAAGAAATTAACTGCGAGTGTATTTGCGGTGGTACTATCGTCATCATTTATGATGGTATCAGCTCAAAACACTAAGGATACTCTAAAAACCAAAAATATAGAGGAGATAGTTGTTACTGGTGCCTTGGGTATTAAGAAGAAAGCCGACGCTATTACAAATGCTCAGCAGATAGTAAACACTAAAGAACTTAATCAGGCTGCTGCTCCTGGAGCTGTTCAGGCATTAACAGGAAAAGTGTCTGGATTACAAATTACCAACACAAACAGTGCTGTTGATCCAAGTTTTAAAATTATTTTGAGAGGATCTAAATCAATTACGGGTAACAACCAGGCTTTAGTTGTTATTGATAATGTGATTTCTGATGCTTCAGTTCTTAACTCTTTACCTCCGGAAATCATTCAGAGTGTGAATGTTATTAAGGGGTTACAAGGAGCTGCTTTATACGGTTCTCAAGGGGTTAACGGAGCGATTATTGTTACAACTAAAAGAGGAACTAAATCTGAAAAACTTCAGGTTAATCTTACATCTGCTGTAGAAGTTAGTCAAGGATTTAAATATCCACTTACACAACAGAAATATGGAAAGGGAGTTCAGGATGATAGTTATAGTGATGCAGATTATGGTGGTACTAACTATGTGCCATGGGAAAACATGTCTTGGGGTGCTGCTTATGATTATCCTGGATTTGGTGGAACATTGGTGCCGAGTGGTTTGCCACAGGCTGATGGATCATTCATTTATGAAAGATATTCTCCGGTAAAAGATCACTTTTCAAAATTCTTTACCAATGGTGTTAGTTTCCAGAATGGTGTCAGTGTAAATGCAGGTGGATCTGATGGTTATGCATTTATGTCAATCAACAGACTTGACAATACGTTTGTTGTAGACGGAGATAAAATGAGACAAAACAACTTCTTATTCAAAGGAGGGAAAAAGCTTGGGAAACTAAGAATTGATGGTCAGTTCAATTATATAGGAAGATTAGTTAATAAAACTGACTCTGGTATATATGATGATATCTTACAAATGCCATCTAGTAATGATATTAGAAAATATAGAAATTCAGGAATTGGAGGATACCTTACAGCTTATTCTACAAACCCTTATTGGACTGTAGAACACGCGAGATATAATACCAACAGAGATTATTTAAATGGTATATTGTCATTACAGTACGAATTTAATAAGCATATCAACATAAGCTATACAGGGAACTTAAACCTTACTACAACAAAGCAGGATAACTGGAATGATGGGTCTACAGGTATTATCAGCTATTCTAATACAGGAGTACCTTTCCTAGACTCTCATACTTTAAATCAGTTTGGATCACCGGATGTTACAGCTTATTATTTCAACAGAACTTATAACGACAGAAAATATTACGGAGATTTAATGTTGAATTTTGATTATGATTTAACATCAGATTTAAATTTGAAATTTAATATCGGGAATAATATCCAGGATAGTTATTTTACTGCAAGAACAGTTGGTGGAACCGGATTGTTTATCCCAGGATGGTATAACTATAATAACGTATCCAATCCATCTCAATACGGAAGCAGTGATGCTCAGGCCGATGGTGGGTATATGGATAATTATACTACCAGAAATAGAGTATTTGCAGGGTTTGCAAACGTAGACTTAGGATACAAAGATTATTTATTCTTAAATGGAACATTCAGATATGAAAAGAATTCTGTTTATACAGTAAATAGCAGAGATCCACTTACAAATGCTAGATTGACAGATAATAAGCCATATTCTTATTATTCAGTGGGGGTATCTTTTATTCCGACTAAAGCTTTTGATTTTGGAGGAAGTGTGTTGAACTACATGAAAATTGCTCCAAGTTTCACGAAGGTAGGGAACTCATCAGGTATTAACCCATATAATGTTAATGCTACTGGTATCATTCCTACAGGATATCCTTTTGGACCTATGCCTTCTTATATCATGTCTACTAGTATTACCAATCCTAATATTAGACCTGAATTCGTAAACACTTTTGATTTAAATATCGCTTTGGGCTTCCTGAAAGATAGAATTACATTAGAAGGGTCAGTTTATCAGTCAACTACACAGGATTTGATCAGTAGTATAACACCTTCGAATACTTCTGGTTTATCTTCATATAGAGATAATATTGGTAAGTCTAGAATGAAAGGATTTGAAGTTGATTTAGGAATTACCCCAATTAAAACACAAAACATCACTTGGAATCTTCATGCAGGTTATGCAATGTCTAGAACTAAGTTGTTAGAACTAAGTAGTGGTGCAGAGAGAGTTCCAATCTTAACATATACTACTCCTTCTGTTGGCTTAGCAGCGGTAGTGGGTGAGAATTTCTATTCAATTGTTGGGACAACTTATCAAAGAGATCCAAATGGTAATATCATTGTAAATGCAAATGGGGTACCATTGGTAAATTCTGCGACGAAAGTATTAGGAAGTTTGAATCCTGACTATACGATGACATTTAATACTTCTTTTAAATATAAAGCATTTACGCTATCAGCTGTAGCTGATTACCGTAAGGGAGGTAAGTTTGTATCATTCTCAAAAAGATTGTTAGCATTTACCGGAGCACTAGAAGAAACAGCAAGCCAGGACAGAACTCAAGGTTATATTGTTCCAGGTTCAGTACAACTTGTTAATGGTTCATATGTTCCAAACTCAACACCTGCTTATGGTGCAGATTATAATGGAGCAACGACATATTGGTCAGGTTCAATTTATAGAAACGTTGGTGAAAACCTTGTAGTAGATGCAACAGCATTTAAAGTGAGAGAAATTGCAATATCATATGATGTTCCAAAATCTGTTTTAAGCTCTACTTTTGTTAATAGCCTTAGTTTGAGCTTATATGCTAGAAATCCTATTATTATTTATTCTAAGGATAATAGAAACTTCGCAGATCCGGAAACAGCAAGTAGTAATGATAATGCTGCAGGGATTGCATTAACAACTCAATACCCTACAACAAGAACTTTTGGTTTTAAAATTAACGCAACTTTTTAATTAAGAAAATGAAAAATAAATTATATATAATTGCATTGTCAAGTTTATTACTTGGATCTGTTTCATGTAATGATTACCTTGATATTAATGAGAGTCCGGATAGAATTTCTGTGAATGATTTGACTCCTAACTTTGTTTTTCCAGGAGCTGTTACAAACAGCTATTATGTGCAGGCAAGAAGATTGAATCTTTTTGCAGGAATAATGATGAATAGTGTTGCGGGAAATTCTTATTCTTATGGAACTCCTTTTGTTGATGAATATTCTCCAAATATTACAAGTGCATTCTATGCTGATGTTTGGGATCAGTTATTCAGAAACGTAGCTAACTTCCAGTTTGTTTTAGATTATAGTGACCCAACAGGGGAGTATACTCAATATAAGGCAATGTCTAAAATCATGAAAGCTTATTATGTTCAGACATTGACCGATTTATGGGGAGATATGCCATATTCCGAAGCTTTCAAAAGAGAATTAAATTTGACTCCTAAATATGATAAAGGAGAGGATATTTACAAAGCTTCCATTGCAGATATCGAAAGTGCAATTCAAATGATAGATTCAAACAAAGGAACTAATCCAGGAAGTTCAGATGTTGTTTTTAAAGGATCTATGAGTAATTGGAAAGCATTTGCAAATACACTAAAACTTAGATATCTTATCAGAATGTCCAATGTTACAGGTGATTTAGCTACTTATAGAGATCAAAAACTTGCAACTTTACAAGGAGCAACATTTAATACAGCTGATGTAACTGTAAACCCTGGGTATTCTCAAGGTTCTGATGCTCAGCAAAACCCATGGATGAACTATTATGTTTATACAAGTGCAGGGGCTCAACCTCAAAACTGGACTCTAGTTGTACCTTCAGAGCATATCGCTATTGCTTTAAATGGTAATGCTGTTCACTTGGAAGGACAGGCTACTGCTCAGGATGCTAGAGGAGTATATCAGAAGTTTAACGGGATTGTTGATGGAAGAAGAGGCAGAATTTTTACTTTGGTTGCAACCAAAGATAATGCAGGTGTTTCTACTAGCAATGTTGAAGGAGTAAGACAAGGTGCTACTCCGGGACAGCCAGGTGCTCCATCACTTAGATCGGTTTCAAGATCTGGAGATGGCTTAATTGCAGGATCTCAAACAATTTCAGCTACAGATGCTGCTGGAAGAAAAGCGGAGCTAATTCAAAAAGGTTCTTCAAAAGCTGGTGTATTAATGACAAAAGCTGAAACAGAGTTTTTATTAGCTGAAGCGGCTTTACGTTATCCTTCACAATTCTCTGCTGCACAAACCCATTTCCAAAATGGTATTACAGCATCTTATACTTATTTGGGAGCGTCTGGTGCAGCGGCTTATATTACAAGTGTAAATGCCGTTCCTAAATTAGGTTGGACAGGTACTGATACGAATAAAATTGAGGCAATCATGACTCAAAAATGGATTGCTTTAACGGGAATTAACCCTGAACAATCTTATTTCGATTATACAAGAACTTCTTATCCAGAAACTCCGTTACCAACAATCTCGCTTAAAACTGTTAAGCCTAACAGATTGCTGTATCCGAACTCTGAATATCAGTCAAATGTTAACAATGTTCCAAACATGGCAGCTGATGATGTTTTTGCTAAAAATAAATTTACCCCATTCTGGGCAAGAAACTAATTCTAGTAATTACAATTTTAATATATTTTACCGCCTTCGGGCGGTTTTTTTTGTTTTAATACCTTACATCTTCTCTATCTATAAAATATGCTACACATAATATCGTTTGTGGTATTTTACCTTATTTTGATTTTTTATATTTTTAATTTATTGATATTCAATTTGTTTATAATTATAATTGAATTTACAATATAGATTATATCAATTTAATTGATTGTTATTATTTCTTAAAAAAAAATAAGTTTTAAATGATGCGTTTTTGTTAAATATTTAGTTTTTAACTAATTTTAATAATTTATTGAATGTTTTTATTCTAAAATATTGAATAAGTTGCAATTTTTTCAAGTTTTGCTTTGTGGTATTAAGAAAGTTTTACAAATTTGTAAAGTCACAAAAATTAATTTGATATGAAGAAACTAACAGCAAGTCTTCTTGTTTTAGTATTGTCTTCCTCAATTGCTGTTGCTAATGCTCAGCAAAAGAATGATACTATTAAAACAAAAGAAATTGAGGGGGTGGTGGTAACCGCTCTCGGGATTAAAAGAGAGAAAAAATCTCTTGGTTATGCTTCTGAAGAAGTTAAGGCTGCAGAATTAACCGGTGGAACTACCAATACCGGTAACGTAGCATCTCTTCTTTCAGGTAAGGTGGCCGGACTACAGGTAAATACAAACAACAACTTTGGCGGATCTGCTAACCTTTTGATCAGAGGATATAAATCCTTATCAGGAGGCTCTCCACTTATTGTAATTGATGGTTCTCCAGTTAATAATAACACAGTAACAGGATCTACATTTGATTATGGTAACTTTCTTTCAGATATCAATCAGGAAGATATAGAATCGGTAAACGTATTGAAAGGTGCTGCTGCATCTGCTTTGTATGGTGAGAGAGGTAGTGATGGGGTAATCCTGATTGTAACAAAAAGCGGAAGAGGAAATAACGACGGAAGCTGGGGTGTTACTCTAAACTCAGGAATTACAGCAGGGTTTATTGATAAATCTACATTCCCAACTTACCAGAAAAAGTACGGAGCTGGATATGGAGGACAAGCATGGAATGAAGCCGCTGGGCCTGGAGGGTACAATTATGCTAACTTCGTAGATGATGCATCTTATGGACCAGCATTTAATCCGAATCAATTGGTGTACCAATGGGATTCATTTGATCCATCTTCTCCAAACTATGGAAAAGCTACACCTTGGGTTGCTGCAAAAAATGGCCCCATTAAGTTCTTCGAAACACCAGTTACGTACATTAATACAATCACCATTGAAAAAGGAAATAAAACTTCAAACCTTTCCTTATCATACTCCAATATGCTTTCCAATGGTTTGATGCCTAATTCTGAGCTTAGGAAAAATACAATCTCCGCAAAATTTAATCATGATTTCACAGATAAGCTACATGCCTCTGTTTTCACAACTTTAACTTTACAAGATACAAAAGGGCGTAACGAAACAGGTTATTCTGATAACGTTGTTACAGGTTTCAGACAGTGGTGGCAAACCAACGTAGATGTACTGGCATTAAGAGATGCTTATGCAAACAACGGAAACAGTAACTTTTCCTGGAACAGATCTACAGCGGCAGATGGAACTCCTCAGTATTGGAATAACCCGTATTTCCAGAGATATCAGAATTATCAGTCTGATGACAGAACCAGAATATTCAGTTATGCTCAGTTGAAATATGATGTTTCTAAGAATTTTGGAATTACTGGGAAATTATCTTACGATGATTTGCAGATGGTTGTAGAAGAGAGATTAATGAATGGTTCTCTTCCTCAGGCATTTGGCGCTTCACAGCTTAATGTAAGTTCAGGATATGCAAGAACTAATGTGAAAAATACGGAGATCAATTTTGATTTGTTTGCCAATTATAAGTTTGATATTACTTCAGACTTAAGTGTTAGTGGTATCGCAGGGGGAAATGTTAGAAGAAACCTTGTTGACAATATTTATATGAGTACAGAAGGAGGTTTATCTAAACCTGGTCTGTTCGCGATATCAAACTCAATAAGAACAATTCTTCCACCTGATGAAAATTATTCAAAATGGGTTACTTCGAGTTTATATGCTACAGCATCTTTTGGATATAAAAACTTTTTATTTGTGGATGGTACTTATCGTGTAGACCAATCTTCTAACTTACCGAAAGATAATAACAGCTATGGGTATCCTTCCGTTACCGGTGCCGTTATTCTATCAGAATTTGTAAAACAGCCTTGGTTAAGCTTCTGGAAATTGAGAGCCAACTATGCTGAAGTAGGTTCTTCTACTAATAATTACAGATTGGTAAATACTTTCAAAGCAAGAGGGGAAGGTTTATTTGATCAACCTTATTTCCTTGCAAATCCAAACTTAAAGCCTCAGAGATCTAAAGAAACTGAATTCGGTATGGAAGCACAGTTTTTCAAAAACAGGTTAGGTTTTGATGTCGCAATCTATAAAACAAGAACATTTGACCAGATTATAAACCTGCCGGTTTCTTCTGCAACAGGATATAGAACATTCCTTGTAAACGCAGGGCAGATTGACAATAAAGGGGTTGAAGTACAGTTAAACGGTACACCATTTAAAACAGATAATTTTACATGGGATGTGAACGTAAACTGGTCTAAAAATGAAAATAAAGTTATTGCATTAAATGGTGATTCTCAGAATTATCTGATGGCAAGTTATCAAGGGGGAGTATCCCTTAATGCACGTGTTGGAGAATCTTTTGGAGCTTTAGTAGGATCGGATTACGTATACAATGCTAATGGAGATAAAGTAATAGATCCTGCTACAGGTCGTTATTTAAGAAATGACAATCAGGTTATTGGAAATATCACACCAGATTGGGTAGGTGGTATTAGAAACAGCTTCCGTTACAAAGATTTCACAGTAAGTTTCCTTATTGATGTGAAAAAAGGAGGAGATGTATTCTCTACCGATATGTATTATGGATTGGCAACAGGTCTTTATGCAGAAACAGCAGACTACAGAGAAAGTGGACTTGTACATCCAGGGGTTAATCCAAATGGAAATGTAAACACAACTCCTACCATTAGTCCAGGCTCTTTCGGTAACGTTGACGGATATAGAAGAATGCCGAATAAAAGATTTGTTTATGATGCATCTTACGTGAAATTGAGAGAAGCAAGTATAGGATATAGTCTGCCTAAATCAATTCTTGCCAATACTTCTATTCGTGACGCAAAAATTTCAATTGTAGGTAGAAACCTTTGGATTATCCACAAAAACTTACCTTATGCAGATCCGGAAGCAGGTACAGGAAATGGTTTAGGAGCTAAAGGTAATTCTATTGGGGTATTACCTACTACTCGTGATATTGGAATAGATTTAACTTTAAAATTCTAGAAAATGAAAAAATTATTTTTAATTATAGGTTTAGCTTCATTAACATTAACATATACATCGTGTGAAAGAGACATTACTTCACTGAATGAAGATCCTAAACATCCAACAGAAGTTCCATCAGGAGTACTTTTTGCCAGTGCAGAGCATGCGCTTCTTGATCAGCTGTTGTCTGCCAATGTGAACCGTAATATCACCAGATTTTTTACGCAGCAGTGGTCAGAAACCACCTATACTGATGAAACCAATTATGATATGGTGACAAGACCAATTCCAAGGAATCATTATAATCGTATGATGGCATCAGCATCAGCAACTATTAACTCTCCGGGAGTATTATCTGCACTAAGAGATGCAAGAAGGTTTCTTGATAGTGAAGGAGTAGATGCTGTTACAAAAAACAATAATATTGCAATGATTGAATTAGTTAATGTTTACGCATGGGCTAATTTAGTGGATACCTATGGGGATATTCCTTATTTCGGAGCATTAAAAGCAACTGCGGAGAATCCTGGAAGTGCAGAAATCCCTTATGATGATGCAAAAACAGTATATCTGGATCTTATTAAAAGAATTGATGCTGCAATCGCTATGATTAATACTTCCGGTAGTGGCTATACCAATGATTTGATCTACAAAGGAGATATGAACAAATGGAAAAAAATGGGTAATTCATTGAAGTTCAGAATGGCAGTGACTTTGGCGGATAGCGATCCTGCTTTGGCTAAAACTTATGCAGAAGCAGCATATACTGCGGGATTATTTACTGACAAAATGGATAATTTCGGATTGCAGACTTTCCCATCAGGATTATTGTCAAACCCTGTTTATCAGGATGTAATTCAGTCAGGTAGAAATGACTTTATTCCATCAGATATTCTTGTTGACTTTATGAATACTACATCAGACCCAAGAAGAGCAACATGGTTTACAAAGGTTGCAGGTGCTTATGTAGGAGGTGTGTATGGTGATCAGAATGTTTTCAGTAGCTATTCTCACTTTACAAATGTTATCTCAGGTGAGAATGCACAAGGCTTTTTATTAGATTTCTCTGAAATTCAATTTTTGAGAACTGAAGCGGCTGCAAGAGGCTTTAGTGTTGGAGATACGGCTGCTAACTTATATTCTGCTGCTATTACAGCTTCAATGACTGAATATGGTATTGATATTCCCACTGCAAATGCATTTATTGCGACCAATCCATATAATGCTGCCAATTGGAAAAAATCTGTTGGTGAGCAAGCGTGGATAGCAATGTTCAATAAAGGATTCCAGGCATGGAACTTTGCAAGAAGATTAGACTTCCCTGTTTTCCAAAACCCTGGAGGTTCTGTAGTAGAATCAGTGCCAGTAAGAATGCGTTATTCTGATCAGGAATATCTTCTGAACTCTCAAAATGTGAATGCTGCAGCTTCAAAAATTGGAGGTGATAAAGTATCAACTAAAATATTTTGGGATAAATTTTAATTTAAATAATAATTCTTCAAGCCTGTTTTATGGCTTGAAGAATATAAAAAACTTTTATATGAGATTTTTTATAGGAATTCTTCTTTTAATGAGTATTGCATCATGTTCAAATGATGATGGCCCTGCAGTTGTAAATGAAGATGTAAGTATTAATGGAAGCTGGAAACCTTATAAGTATGAGTTCAAAGGTAAAGATATTGTGCTTACTGATTGTGAAAAGAAAGGATTCATATTTATAAATTCAGATTTCTCTGGATCTTATGAAAGATATGATGTATCTTCTTCTTCCGGAAATTGCAATCTGTTTGATTCTTTTGGAGGGAAATGGACCTTTGATAAAATGTACCAAACCCTAACACTTACCTATACAGAAGCAGGGGTTTCCAAAACACTGAAAAAAGAAATAGATTCTTATTCCAGTACTGAACTCAGAATTAATGACAACAGCAAAAACTTGGATAATACGCCTGGAAATGACGAGGCAGTCTTAGTTTTTAGAAAAGAATAAATATTTTTATCCATACAAAACCACCATTTGGTGGTTTTTTTATTTATATAAATAGCGTTATTTAAATATAATATTATTTGTAATTAATTTTCTTTAGAAAATAAAAAATATATTTTAGACTTATTGTTGATAAATATCAGATTTTTAATATGTTGTACTGTTTTTAAAGTAAATAACATCAATGGGAAAATTGATGTTATTTTTTTTATGAATTTTTCTTTTTTTAACATATTTTTTTAATTATTTTATTGTGATTAGTTTTGGTTTTTGGTTATTTTATTGTTTTAATCGGTTTTGTTTGTTAAATTTTTAAAAAAAATACAAATTTGCTGAGTAAAATTAATTTGATATGAAGAAACTAACAGTGAGTCTACTTGTTTTGGTATTGTCTTCACCTTTTGCTATTGTAAAAGCCCAGCAGAAGAAAAACGATTCCACCACACAGACAAAGGAAATTGAAGGTGTAGTAGTAACTGCATTAGGTATAAAGAGAGATAAAAAATCTTTGGGATATTCTACTCAAAGTGTCACAGCAAGTGACTTAACGAAATCTCCAACAAGCAATTTTACCAGTAACTTATCAGGGAAAGTATCTGGGTTGCAGGTTAAGTCTGTTTCTAACTTTGGAGGATCTGTTGATATTGTATTAAGAGGATATAAATCTATAGCAGGAAATAACCAACCGTTATTTGTAATAGATGGCGTCCCTATGATTAATGCTAATAATAATACATCAGCTCAGTCTGCCCAAGGGAGACCTGGATATGACTTTGGTAACACTATCTCAGATATTAACCCAAATGATATTGAAGAATTAAATGTACTGAAAGGAGCTGCTGCAACTGCATTATATGGTTCAAGAGCTCAAAACGGTGCTATTATTATTACTACTAAAAAAGGTAAAAAAGGTAAGAATATTGGAGTTGAATTGAATTCTTCCATCAGTATTTCTTCCATAAATAAAGCAACATTCCCTACTTATCAAAAGCAATATGGGCAAGGGTATGGATATTATTATGGACCTAATGAAAACTCTCAGTTTGCAGACTATAATGGTTCTCCAATGACTCCAACCACAGAGGATGCGTCTTATGGTGCCGCATTTAATCCTAATTTATTAGTATACCAATATGAAGCCTTTATTCCAGGATCACCTAATTTTGGTAAGGCAACTCCTTGGGTAGCGGGTAAGAACGATCCTTCTACATTTTTCCAGAAAGGAGTTAATTATAACAATGGAGTATCCTTTTCTAAAGGTGGAGATACGGGATCATTCAGATTGTCATTTAACAATCAGAATGGCTCAGATATTATGCCTAATACCTATTTGAATAAAAATACAATTTCAGGGAATGCTTCATATAAGCTGATGGATAATTTAACAGCAACAATTGGAGCAACGTATGTTAACCAAAATGTTAAAGGTAGAAACTCAACAGGGTATGGTGGCAATCTGATAGCTGGTTTCAGACAATGGTGGCCGGTAAACGTTGATCTTAGAGATCAGCAGAATTTCTATATGAATTCGGGTAATAACTATACATGGAATATTGGTGGTTCTGATAATTTAACACCGTCATATTGGAATAATCCATATTTCCAGGTATATGAAAATGCTGTACGTGATACCAGAGAAAGATTTGCAGGGAATTTCTCATTAAGCTATGACGTTACCAAAAACTTCAATTTATTAGCAAGAGTGGGAACAGATGGATTTACCCAAAGAATGGAGGATCGAAAAGCGGTAGGTTCAATTCCGGAATTAATGGGATTTGGATTAACTGATCTTGAACAGCCATCAGGTTTTGCCGTAATGCAGATCAAGCAAAGAGAAACCAACTATGACTTTATTGCTAATTATAAAAAAGATTTTGATAATGGATTGAGTTTCAATTCTTTATTGGGAACAAACCTAAATGTTATCAATTTTTATAGTAATTCACAATCAACATCAGGAGGTTTATATGTACCTGGATTATATGCATTATCTAATTCTTATGCTACTCCTCCAAGAGCAGTTACAATCGATACAACTAAAAAAATTGCGGGTATTTTTGCTCAGGCTAGTGTAGGATATCACGGGACTTACTATCTGGAAGGAACTGTAAGAAGAGACCAATCATCTGCTTTACCCGTGAATAATAATGTATATTGGTACTATTCTGGTTCTGCTAGTGTGGTATTCTCCAATTGGGAATTCTTAAAAGGTTCAATAATGAACTTTGGTAAATTAAGGGCTTCTTATGCTGAGGTAGGTAGTGACACAGGAGCTAACCAAATAAAAAATCAATATTTTACTTCTACTTCATTTGGGGATTTACCAATGATTTATTATAATACTTCAGAGAAAAATCCAAATTTAAAACCACAAAGGTCTAAACAAACAGAATTAGGGTTAAATGCTCAATTCTTTAAAAATAGAATAGGGCTTGACATTGCTTGGTTTAGAAATGACGCGTATGACCAAATTTTAGCATTACCAGTCTCCTTTGGAACGGGGGTAGCTACAAAAGTTCAAAATGCAGGTAACTTAAGAACTGATGGTTGGGAGGTCTCCTTGAACATTACCCCAATAAAATCTGATAATTTCAGATGGGATGTTAATGCTAACTGGTCCAATCCACAAACAAGAGTAACTAAACTAGCTCCAGGGAATGAAAATATTACTTTAGGAACATTTCAGGGAGGGGTAACAATCAACGCCAGTTTAGATGACCTTTATGGTACTATTAAAGGGACAGATTTCATTTATACAAATGGAGAGAAAACGGTAGGAGCAAACGGCAGATATCTAATTTCTTCATCTACGAATAATGTTATCGGTAATATGCAAGCTGACTGGTTTGGTGGTTTAGCAAATAAATTCACTTATAAAGATTTTCAACTCTCTTTTCAAATTGATTGGAGAAAAGGAGGTAGTATTTTTTCTCTTGACCAATATTATGGGCTAGCTACAGGATTATATCCTGAGACTGCCGGAACTAATGACTTAGGAAATCCTATTAGAAATCCTATCAGCCAAGGAGGGGGAGTGATTCTTCCGGGGGTACAAGCAAATGGTTCCTCTAACGATATCAGAGTTTCAGGAGCAAATTATGGATTGTATGGTTACAGATATGCTCCAGCTGCTGCATTTGTATATGATGCAAGTTTTGTGAAATTGAGAGAGGTTGCCATATCTTATAGTATTCCATCTAAATATCTGGCAAATACATTCTTTAAAGGGCTTACTTTCAGTGCAATTGGAAATAACCTGTGGATCATCCATAAAAACTTACCATATGCTGATCCGGAAGCCGCATTAAGTTCAGGAAATGCACAAGGTTTTCAATCTGGTGTGATGCCTACCTCAAGAGTCTTTTCTTTTAGTCTTAAAGCTAACTTTTAATTAATTAACAATGAAAAAAATATTTAAATATATAGGGGTTTTATCCTTGGGAGCATTTGCTTTATCCTGTAGTAACTTTGAAGAACTTAATACTGACCCAAATAGTGCATATACTACCAAACCTGAAGCTTTGTTATCCTATTCTCAAAAACAATTATCTGATTATTTGAATACACCTAGTGTAAATGAAAATAACTTTAGATTAACAATGCAGTATTGGCAAGAAGTTACTTATGTAGATGAGAGTAATTATGACTTTGTGACAAGAAATATTTCTAATAATGTATGGTCGGATCTATATGTTGATACAATGCAAAACTTAGTGAAAGCTAAAAATATTGTTAATCAATATGTGCCTACTGCTACAGAACAAAGTGCATGGCCTATAAAAAAAGCTAATCAGATCGCTATTCTTGATATTCAGCAAGTTTTTATTTATCAGACATTAGTGGATACTTATGGAGATATTCCGTATTCTGAATCAAATGGCATTGAAACAACTTCGTTACCTAAATATAATAAAGGTGCAGATATATATGCAAGTTTGATAACAAGACTTAAAAATGATTTAGCATCTATGAATATTAATGGGGGTGGTTTTGAATCCGGTGATCTTTTTTATGATGGAAATGTTGCAAAATGGATGAAATTTGGCAATTCCTTATTATTAAAACTTGCTGTGGGTATTGCTGATTCTAACCCATCTCTTGCACAAACAACTGCAACAGATGCTATAAATAGTGGTGTAATGATTAGTTCAGCAGATAATTGCTTATTCAAGTATTTAAGCTCATCACCCAATTTTAATCCACTTTATGAAAACTTAGTGGCAGGTAATAGAAATGATTTTGTTGCAGGGAAAACATTGGTAGATCATATGAATATTAATGCAGATCCAAGAAGAACAACATTTTTTGATACAAATGTTGTTCCTTATAAAGGAGGTACTATTGGTACTCCATCTAGCTTTGCAACAAATAGTCATATTGGAGAATTTGCTTATACTGCAACTACTCCAGGAGTAGTTATGAGTTATACAGAAGTTGCATTTTATATTGCTGAAGCTTCTGCAAGATGGGGAATTGGAGGTAATCCAGCTACCGCGTATGCTAATGCAGTAAATGCTTCATTAGCTGAATGGGGTGTCTCTTTAGCAAATGCAGATACTTATCTGACTGCTCATCCATATAATACTGCCAACTGGAAAAAATCTATTGGTGAGCAAGCTTGGGTGGCAATGTTTAATCAGGGAATGATAGGGTGGAACTTCTATAGGAGATTGGATTTTCCTGTTCTTGCAGCACCAGCTACAGCAGTTTCTCAAGCTGAAGGAAAAGTTCCGGTTAGATTACAATATCCCGTAAGAGAAACTACAACGAACCCTACAAATTATGCGGCGGCAGCTTCTTCTATCGGTGGGGATAAATTAACTACAAAACTATTTTGGGACAAATTTTAACAAAAAGTTTTTATACTTATATATTGTAACCGCCTTCGGGCGGTTTTTTTATTTCCGTATATTTGTAGCTCAGATTTTGAACGGAAAGAGACAGCTAGAATGTTTTGCCGATAAAGATTAAATGAGAATTTAGAAACATGAATATTAAATATATTATAGAAGAAAAGCTTTCAGAAGTTATTTTAAATGTATATCAGTTAAAAGACATCAAGCTGGAAGTTCAGGAAAATAAAACGGAATTTGAGGGTGATTTTACCATTGTTACTTTTCCGTTGGTAAAACAGTTGAAAAAAAATCCCGAAAGTATCGGGGTTGAATTAGGTGAAGCTTTGACAGAGCAGACGGAGATTTTTGAGAGCTTTAATGTTGTAAAAGGATTTCTGAATGTTAAGGTTAAAAACCAATTGTTTGTAGATAACTTCAGATCTGTAAGCGAAAATTTCTCTGTTATAGAAAAGAAAAATGCTACGGTAATGGTAGAATACTCTTCACCGAATACCAATAAACCATTACACTTAGGACATATCAGAAATAATTTATTAGGGTTCTCTGTTGCTCAGATTTTAAAAGAAGCAGGATATGATGTGATCAAAACTCAGATCATTAACGACAGAGGTATTCATATCTGCAAATCCATGTTGGCTTGGGAGAAATTCGGGAATGGAGAAACTCCTGAAACAACGAATACTAAAGGCGATAAATTTGTTGGAAACTATTACGTAGAATTTGACAAAAACTATAAAAAAGAAATTGCAGAGCTTATAGAACAAGGAGTAGGAGAGGAACAGGCTAAAAAGGATGCTCCGGTGATGAAAGAAGCACAGAAAATGCTTCTGGATTGGGAAAATGGAGAGGCAACGGTAAGAGCGCTTTGGGAAGAAATGAATTCATGGGTTTATAAAGGATTCAATGAAACGTATAAAAGACTTGGTGTTGACTTTGACCAGGTTCAATACGAAAGCAATACCTATATTTTAGGAAAAGATCTTATTCAGGCAGGATTAGATAAAGGGGTCCTGTATCAGAAAGAAGATGGTTCTGTTTGGTGTGATCTTACCGATGAAGGTCTTGATCAGAAACTATTGTTACGCTCTGACGGTACATCAGTTTATATGACACAGGATCTTGGAACAGCAGTTGAACGTTTTAAGCAAAACAATATTCAAAAGCTGATCTATACAGTAGGAAATGAGCAGGATTACCACTTCCAGGTTTTATTTAAAATTCTTAAGAAGTTAGGATATGTGTGGGCTGATCAGTTGTTCCACCTTTCTTACGGGATGGTAGAATTGCCTGAAGGTAAAATGAAATCCCGTGAAGGAACTGTAGTAGATGCAGATGACCTGATGCAGGAAATGTATGAAACAGCAAAATCTAAGGCCCAGGAATTAGGGAAATTAGAGACACTTTCTGAAGAAGATAAAGAAATATCTTATGAAACAGTAGGATTGGGTGCATTGAAATACTTTATGCTTAAAGTAGATCCTAAGAAAAAAATGCTTTTCAATCCGGCAGAAAGTATTGATTTTAACGGAAATACAGGGCCATTTATTCAATATACTTACGCTCGTATTCAATCATTATTGTCTAAAGCAGGTACTTTACAACCGGAAACAGCTGATATTGAATTAAATCAATCCGAAAAAGAATTGATTATGCAGCTGGCAAACTTTAAGACTATAGTTGCCAAGTCAGCGGAAACATTAAGTCCGGCTTTGGTGGCAAACTATGTTTATGATTTGGTTAAGGCCTACAACTCTTTCTATCAGAATAACCCAATTCTGAATCAGGAAGATGAAAATGTAAAACAATTCCGCTTGAATATTTCAGATATTACAGCGAAGACGATCAAAAAATCATTGGAACTGTTGGGAATCGGAACAGTAAACAGAATGTAAAAATAAAATCCTCCTGAATTTCAGGAGGATTTTTTATATAAATTATTTGTATCTCAAATCAAATAACTCGAATCCCACATCCCACATTTTACACCTTATTATCTCCCTCACCATGCATCTGTTTCAGACTATCTGCATATAACTTGGCTGGAGTCCATCTTGCATGCTTGGAAAGAATGGCCTTATATCCTCTTTTATAAGTATAAACTTTGGTGAATACGGCGCCAAAAAATATCAGCATACAGGAATAGTTGATCCACATCATAATCAGGATAACCGTTCCGGCAGCTCCAAAGGCTGAAGTAGGTTTCACCTGGTTAAAATAAAGACTTAATAAAAATTTTCCGAGGGTAAATAGAATGGTTGTCAGAAATGCGCCTTTCCATACGGGTTTCCAACTGATCAAAACATCGGGCAGCACTTTAAACATTAAAGCAAATAAAAGCATGACCAGTCCAAATCCTACAGCAAAATTCACAAACTCTACCAGCATATAAGTTTCAAAACCAAAATATCTGGTAATAATCTGATTGAAAAGACTGATCAGAGAAGATAAAACCATGGTGATCATCAAAAGAAACCCCATAATAAGAATCATCCCCAAAGAATTGGCTCTGTCCAGAAGAAATTTAATCAATGCCTTTTTGGGAGCGGCTTCTACTTCCCAAAGTGAATTTAATGAATGCTGAAGTTGAAAAAAAAGTGTCGTAGAACCGAAAACCAAGGATCCAACTCCTACGGCTTTCATGAAAATATTCTTTTTGTCAATCAAAGCGCCAGCCAGCATACCTTCAATACTTTTAGCAACATCCGGGCCCATAATGCCGCTGATTTGAGTGCTGATTTGCCCACGGATGGCTTCTTCGCCAAAGAAATTTCCGAGTACCCATATAATAATGATCAATAACCCCGGGATTGAAAATATAGCATAATAAGCAAGACTTGCTGAATCTTTTGATGCAGTAGAATTGTTCCATTCTGTAAATGTATCTTTCAGAACCTCCCAGAAAAATTTAGCATTTTTGATCATATTAAAAAGGATATCCGATGGCAATATTTAAAACAAGATTGTCTTTTCTCCAGTTAGAGTCTCCGAAATTAATTTTATCGAAGGCCCATCTGTCCCCTTTTTGATAGTAAGGAACTCTCAGTGGCATGGCAAGGTCCAGTCTTAGAATCAGGATCGAAAAATCCAGTCTCAGACCTACTCCGGCTCCCACCGCAATTTCATTTAAAAAGTCTTTAGAAAATTTAGCTCCCGGTCTGTCTGGATCGTCGTGGAGCAGCCAGATATTTCCGGCATCTACAAAAACAGCAGCATTTAAAAATTTATAAAGATTGGCGCGGTATTCCGCATTTAATTCCAGTTTTATATCTCCGGACTGGTCAAAATAAGAACCTTCTGGTATAGTTCTCGGATCAAAGCTTCCCGGTCCTAATGTTCGTGCACGGAATGCTCTGATACTGTTACTACCTCCTGAGAAAAATTGTTTGGAGAAGGGAATGAATTCTGAGTTTCCGTACGGATAAGCGATTCCTCCGATAAATCTTGTAGCCAGTGAAGATTTTTCAGTGAACTTATGATAGAATCTGAAGTCATTTTCAATTTTTACATACTGACTGAAAGGAATTCCAAATATTTTCTTTTCCTTATCTTTTTTTACATCTGCTCCGGTAACCAATCCTGTGATATTTCCTGCAAAATCAAGCGTTCCTTTGTAATAAACGGTATTGGTCTTTGGAAGCATAGTATTGGTATAGGTATAAGAATAGGTCGGACCGAAAATAAGCTGCTTTGCTACAACTCTTGCCATCGCTGGGTTTGCATCAGCTTTAATTTGGTATTCTTCCGTAACATTTGCCGGGGATACCAATGTAATATCAATCACTTTCAGATCATGTTCTTTTCTTGCGTTTTCTTTCCATACATATCCGAATGATCCGGTGAAATTATTAAGAGTATAATATTGTGTTCTGTTCTGGAATTCATAACCCAGTGTGATATTCGTTCTGGGAACAAATTCACTGGAAGAATGAAAACGGAAAGGAGCAACAATTCTCGGGATTGAAAGCTGTACGTTTGTTCCTGCACGGAAAATATTATTGGCGTTCTGGGCGCCTCCCATCTGGAAATCAAAAGCTCCGTAGATGGCTGCTTTAAATTGTTCCGCACCCCGGAAAAAATTTCTATGGGTCCAGTTCAGGTTCAGCTCACTACCTGCATAGTTGGCAGAGTTTGTTCTTCCCAATGCTTCCAGACGAAGCGACTGAACTTGTCTTGGAGTTAATAGATAATACGCATCAAATTTATGACTTAAAGAGTCAGATACGATAAACTCATTCTTTACAAATTTGAAGACACCCAGACTGATTAATCGGTTAAGGGTTAGATTATGATTGGAACGGTTATAAAGATCTCCTTTTTTGAAATATAAAGCCCTGTCAAAAATTTTCGGTTTAAACTTATGTTGAGGATCAATGACGTAAATGTCGTCGAAACGATATTTAGAAAGAGAATCTTTATCCATCGGAATGCTGTATTTTCCATCTTTTACATCCTGAATGTTGTAATTGGGAAATACAATAACATTATCAATACTGAACTGCTGAGTTGCTAAATCAGGCGTATTGTCTTTTAATTTTACATTAAGTTCAACTTTATGATTTTTGCTCACTGTACTGTCAGCCTGTACAATAATGTTATCAGGGTGGAAATAATAAAAACCTCTTTCTTTTAACCTGTTGTCAATTCTTTCTCTTTCCGCTTTGATAACATCAAGGTCAAATGGTTTTCCATTTTTAAGAAGAGTTCTATCAGTAAAGTTTTGAATTTCCCGATTAACCAGCGTAGAATCTTTCTGGAATTTTACTCCATCAATCAAATATCTTGAACCCGGTCTTACCGTATAAATAACCTGAGCTTTTTTATTCTTTGAAACTGTATCATAAGTAGCTTTTGCATTGAAGTAGCCTTTGTTTTCAGAATAATTGACAATAATATCTTTATTGAATTCACGGTCTACATCACCTAATAAGACAGGCTTTTCACCCACTTTATATTTAAGCCAGTAATTAAAACCTTTATCTTTTTTCGGTTCTTTGGCAATATTATAAAAATACAGTTTGGGGCGCAATCCTAAAAATGTAGAATTGGGCTTTGGAGTAAGATTGGCTTCTAATGCTGACTGAAGATCTTTCTTTTCTTTTTTAGAAATCGTGTCATTTTCAATCTTTACTTTGGCTCCCGTGTAAAGCATCTGGCCTTCTTTCAAAAACCTTGTATTACTGCACGAGACCACAGTGGATGCCATTCCGGAAACCAACAGATACTTACAATATATATGGAACTTATTACTCATTATTTAAATTCTACCACTTGGTTATTTTGATTTTTTTTCGGCTTCTTCTCTCTAGATTTCTGGAAAATCTCCCGGAATTTGTCATAATCTAATGTAATGATAAATCCAACTCCGGTTTCTATGATCTGCCCCTGAAGAGCTACCTGATATTCATCCTTACGGTAAGCTCGCAGCATATATCTTCCATCTTTGGAAAGACTGTAATCTACGGAAACGTTACCCGCAATATTGGTCATATTTTCGTTCTGGCGTGCCTGACCTTCCAGTCCGAAGTTACTTCCCACTGTCACTTTCAGTCGGTCATTCAATAATTTTTTACTGATATCAACATTCAGATCGGTTCTTGTATTTTTCTCTCCGGTGGAATAATCTTCTGTAGAATCCAGCCCAAAATTAAGATCTACCCCTTTGATCAGGCCTGCTGCAAGATTGTTCAGCTGCTGAGAAAGAATCTTACTCACACTCTGTCTTGCCATGGTCTCTGCAGACATTCCGGCACCGCTTTCAAATGGATTTTCTCCAATAAAACGGTTCAGAAGAAGTAATGCAAATACTTGTTTATTCAGTTCAGACTCCTGAGTTCTGATCTGGGCAAGCTTCTGATCTACAACATCTTTTACATTAGTAGATACAGAATTATTTTTTTCATCCGTAGTAATATCAAAAGTAAGCTGAGGTTTCAATAATTCCCCTTTCATTTTTAATAAAGCATTGAAAGGAACTCTCTGCTTAAACTGATTCAATGTTGAAGCACTTTCTCCACTGATCTGCTGTTCAACAAGATCAATAGGAGGGGCTTCTGTTTTATAAACGGCGGTAATATCCATTTGAGCCATTGTAGGTTCACCGGTCCAGGTGATGGTACTGCCTTTCTGGATGTCAAATTTACGTTTCAGGAAACTCACGGAAAGATCATAACTTCCTTTTTCCACTTCATATACCCCTACCAATGTGGTTTTTCCTGACGGATCTATTCCTCCGGTTAATTCTGCCTCACCCTGAAGCTGCACAAAATCACCATTGGCTTTATCAATAATCAGCGACAGTTTTGCTTCTTTACTGACTTCAATATTAACACTCACATCCATCCCTTTGATACGGCTTTGCGCATTAAGAGAATCTGCTTTTATTGTTTTGTTTAAAACCACCTGATCCTGATCCACAAATTCTACAATACCATCTCTTTCCTGTAAAGTAGGGCTGGATTGAGGAAGAACAAAAGTGAAATCCGTGTTGTCTGCCACGCTTAATCTTCCGTCTACTTTAGGAAGATCAAGGTTTCCGCGGATATGAAGACCTGCATCAATGGCAAGAACACCATACATAATGGCATCATTGGATTTTTCTGAATTGACTACTTTAAAGTCTTTTGCATTCACATTCAGATTAAAGGCAAAATCTCTGTACGTCTGTGTCAGAACCTGTCCGTCTACAACAAGAGCATTTCCGTCTTTATCTTTAATTTTAAATTTATCAAATTCTATTCCCTGGCTTGTAAAATCTATTTCATCACTAAGGTGTCTGAAATCACTTCCCGTTTTGGCAATTTCCAATCCGGCATCATTGAATTTTACTTTTCCTAAAATATTAGGTTTATCGGTAGTTCCGGTGATCTTTAAGTTTCCTGAAAGATAACCTTCCGTATTGGTAATCGCATTCATAGAAAACCCTTGAATACTCTTCATCTGAAGCTGATTGATCACCATATTCAGGTCGAAAGTACTGGAAGAAGTATTATAATCACCCAGGATTTTTACGTCATTATTATTTCCGGAAAGCGCAATATCAGCATTTAAAACCTTCGGTGAAGCATTGTTTACTTTTACTGCAAGATTTCCAACAGGACTTCCATAAACGATTAAATCAGAAATATTAAGGTCCGAAGTGAAGGTCATATTTTTAGTAACATCACGAAGCTGTGCTGTTCCGTTAATAGTTCCTCTTGCGAGAACCGTATCTTTTTTGATAAGTTCCGTAATAGTTTCAATCTTGAAATCTTTCAACGAAATATTCAAGGGGCTACTTGTGCTGTTGCTTTCAGACTGAACCGCGATTTCACTGTTTCCATTGGATAGGATGAAATTATCAGCAAGAATTCCTTTATTGCTGATCTGGATTTTGTTATTTTCTGCAACATTCCAATCCGTATAATTAAGTTTAAGCCCGTTCGGATTCAGAGAAATTTCTGTAATATCATTTAAGGATTTTGCACTTCCGGCAATCAGGAACTGGGTTGCATCTTTTTCATCCTTTGTAGTAACATTGTAGCGAATGGTGTTGTCAGCAACATCACCGTCAATATTGATTTTATTCAAAGAAAAGCTAGAGCTTTTTAATGCGGCAACATTCAGACTGTACTGTAATGCCTGATTTTCATTCGTTACTTTTAAAGCTCCTTTTTCAATAGAATTTTCGCCGTATAATAATCGCGGAATCTGCCCGTCAATTTCAATTTTCTGGGAATCTGCATTATAATTTCCTGCCAGATTAATAGTTTCAAAATCTTTCAGATCCGGAACAAATTTCCTGATCAGGTCATCATTTTTTATTTTGGCTGTAAAAGTAAAATGCTGACCCGGATCTATTTTCTGTTTTTTATCCGGCTTCTGGAACTGATAATACTGATTGATCGTTTGCGTTAAAGCACCAAAAATCTGGGTAAGTTTATATTTACCTTTCAGCTCCACATCTGCCACCTGAGAATTGAAAATAATCTGGGTAGAATCCTGAGTAGAAGAAGCCTTCAGATTGACTTCCTGTACCGGATAGACTTCTTTGGTATCTGAAAATGCAAAATCTTTAAGGTTTAAATATCCGTTCAGATTATTAGGATCCAGGCTTGTGAAATCACCATCAATTTTGCCTGCAATGATCATTGGTTTTTCATAGAAGCCAAGTTTATTGACATCCAGCTTGATGACTTCTCCATTCACTTTTACCGTAGGATTTTTTTCGTCATATACCCCGGAAGCTGTCAGCTGTAAACTGGCATTTGGGTCTTTTGAATCTAAAATAACATGATAAGCTCCTTTGTTAATCTTTCCGGTAAGATTCATGTTTTGATAACGGTATCCTTTGTAGACTGCAGAGGCAACATGTCCTTTTAAATCTGCATTGGCATTTTTAAAATCAAAACTTTCTCCTTTCGCCGCAATCTGTGCTGTGACAGGACCAATATCTTTATTCTGAATAATTTTTCCGACCTGTATACCCTGAAGATTTGCTTTTATATCATATAACTCATGATTTTTTTTACGCATATCTACTTGTGCTATGATGGCGGCATTTCCGAGTGTAGAGTAGAGGTTCAGATCTGTATTTACTACTTTAGTTGTTCCTTTTGCATTTCCTTTGATACTGAAATGGGAAGGAAGCGAAATATTGGAAGGAATTGTATTTTTCGGGACAAGATTGAATATTGTTTTGGCACTGGAAGAAAATTCTCCGATTCTCAGATCGTAATACAACTGATCAGGATTCATCGCATTTTTAATTTTTCCGGATGCCAGTACTCTCAGCTGATCCAGCCCGGACACTTTAAGATCCTGAATTAAAAGATCATTCACGCTTCCTTTTACATTAGCATTTACATTGAGAATTGCGTTCGGATATTTATTAAATGGAACTGTATTTCTTAAAGTCGGAACCAGATTTAAAATGTCAGAGAATCCTATTTTTGAATCTTTAATGTTGGCCGAAATCTTTACAGCACCTAAGTTTGAGCTCAGTTGATCGATAGAGTTATAGTTTAAAATAACCTCATCACGCAATATTGTTTTTGGAGTTTGAAGATAAAGGTCTTTTAAATAGGCCTCCTTTTCTGCATATACGAAATCCGTATTGAATTTCTGAATATCCAATCCTCTTCCTTCTTTGATTTCTGCAGAATTTACTGTTCCTGCAAATGTGTTGTTCTCCATTTTGAAACTTCTCACCTCCATATTCATTTTTGAAAAATTCAGGTGGTTGAAGTCCATTCCCTGTTTAGTTGGGGCAATAGCGGTATTGTTATAATTTACCTTTACATCATTTAAAACAAGCTTTCCTAAAAGAAGTTTCATCGCTTTATCCTGATCGGAAACTTTGGAAACTTCAGGTTCTTTGGTCTTTTTTGGATTGGCATTCTGAGCGGGAAGATAAAGATTGGCATTAATGTCCGCACCGGAAAGAAATACATTCGCTACGTTGAAAGCATTATTTTCCAGATCCAGTTTATTGACCTTTGTGCTCAGTTCTGTAAAGATAACTTTTGCAAATGTTTTAGTATTTTCATCACCGTAGTCAATATCAAAATGAGTTAGCTTAATACCTCTCAATCCAATATTCATCGGTTTTTTTTCATTAAGAGAGTCTACTTTTTTCTCAACTTTTTGGGCAACTTCTTCTACAAGTCCCTGTTTTAACTTTAATTTTAATCCGTCAAGATTGATATCATTAACGGCGTAATTATTTTTGTTGAGATCAAAAGTTTTTACTCTGGTATCGAAAGACTTAAAATATAGTTTAATATCATTCCTCGATTGTTGGTCATTGAAGTTTACCCCAATATCTTTTAAATTGATTTTATCAAGAGAAATAATGAATGGCTTTGAAGAACTTTCTTCTTTATCGCTGGTTGCGAAAGCATCAATGATATAATCGAAATTGAATTTACCGTCCGGTTTCCGTATAACATTGGCACGGGCTCCTTCCATATTTACGGAAGTAATGTCTGCTGTAGAATTGAGGAGCTTCAGCATATGTAAACCTACATCCAGTTTCTTCACTGCCAGTAGTGTATCTACATCCTGTCCTTTGAGATAAAGATTTTCCATGACAAGGCTGTTGGGAAATCCGATGTAAACTTTTTCAAGGCTTACCTTGGTTTTGATTTTTTTCTCAAGGTAAACAATAAGCTTGTCTTTAATGAAGTTTTGAACGGCAGGAAGCCTTAAGCTTAATATCAACAGGGTAAGAAAAACCAATATTGAAATAAAGGTTATTGCAATACGCCTTAAAATTTTGGTGGTGTTGATTTTCAGTTTCAAATGCGAGGTGGTTTCTAACAAAGATAATAATACTATTTTATTTAGTCTTTGTTGTGGTATCCTTTGCAAATGCAAAAATCCTGCCTTGACTGTCTTATTATGGAATTTTTTAGTTTGTAGTTGTCAAGTGAATAGTTGAGTAAGACGAATCAAGGCATGGATATTTATTTTAAAAAAGCCCCCTTTATATCATTTTTAATGTTGAAAAGGTTAGTTAGCAAAAATGAAATTCAAATGTTAGTGTGGTAGAAAAGGGGGCTTGGCATGGTTTATATGATAGATAATAATTTTTTAGTTGTTTCCGTTTTCCCATTTTACCTCTTCTCCCTGTGGAGCGGCACCACCTTGGGCAGTTGTAATAGGAGCGGTTTCCTGGTTGATATGGTAAATGTAAGCAGCAATCTTTTCAGCATCTCTTCCTGTGATAGTTCCTTCCTTAATGAAAGGTCTCATGGTAGGATTGTTTGGAGAGCCGTTTTCAAGCATCCAGAATACATTTTTAAATAAACTTTTTTCTTTTATGTTGATCCAGTGGGTATCGGTAAGGTTAGGACCTATTCCCCCTTTGCCTCCGTCTCCATGGCAGGTAACACAATTCGTTTTGAAGAGTTCCTGTCCTTCTGCGATATTATCAGCACTGTATTTTGCAGATTCCAGATTGATCTGAGGAGCAGTTTTTTCATACTCTTCAATAGATGCCAACATGGTTTTTGCTTCTTTGGTATATTCTGCTTCCGGATGGGCGTAATCTGTGAAAGAAAAGGCTACCAGATAAACTACGCAGAAGATACAGCCGAACCAGAATAAACCGATCCACCATTTTGGAAGCGAGTTGTCAAGCTCTGTAATTCCGTCAAAACCATGGTCGATAAGAATATCCTTTTCTTCCGTAACGGATTGTTTTTTGAAGGCCGAATTCCATAATTTCTGATAATAAGGAACATTTTTTTCTGCCAGATATTGCTTTTTCTCTTCCTCTGATAATCGGTTGAAATTTTCATTTTCCACCAGATCTCCAATTGAATTCATGATGAACAGGAGGAGAATGGCGATTAATATCAACGCCCAGAAAAAAGGAGAAGAAAAATATCCTGAATCACTGGCGAACATTTCAAAGGCCATGATCGTTAAACCTATCGTTGCTGCGATATATATTGAAATTGGGGTTCTCGTTTTCATTGCAATTCAATTTTAAATGTTACTCTACACTGGCAGTTTGTACCTGTGTTGTTTTAATATCCGTACCTAATCTCTGCAGGTAAGCGATCATTGCTACGATTTCTCTCTGTTCAAGAGGTACATATGCAGACCCTTTTGCTGTTTTCTCTTTTACCATCTGATCTTTTACATCTGTTGCTTCAGAGTAGATTCTCTGTACAATCGCCTTTGACTGGTTGTCTGCCCATTGGTTGGCAGAATCTATCTGAGCTTTTGTATAAGGAACATCGAAAGCGTTTTTCATCAGTTTCATTTTATCCACCATCTGATCGCGGTCCAGTTTGTTGGTGATCAGCCATGGGAAACGTGGCATGATAGATCCTGCAGACGTAATTCTTGGGTTGTACATATGTTTGAAGTGCCATGAATCCGGGTTTCTTCCTCCTTCTCTGTGAAGATCCGGTCCTGTTCTTTTAGATCCCCATAAGAAGGGTCTGTCATAAATAAATTCTCCGGCTTTGGAATACTGTCCGTTTTTCCCTTCAAATCTTACCACTTCATCACGGAAAGGTCTGATCATCTGAGAGTGACAAGCGTTACAGCCTTCGCGGATATAAAGATCTCTTCCTTCCAGTTCCAGCGGTGTATACGGTTTTACTGCCGTAATCGTGGGAACACTTTGCTTTAGTGAAAGTGTTGGGACAATTTCCACCAAACCACCGATTGCTATTGTTATAAAAGCTAATATAGAAAGGAGAGTAGGCGTTCTTTCCAACCACAGGTGTACCCCTTCACCTTCTTTTCTTGAAGTACCGATGTTGGCTAATGCAGGAGCTTCTGCAGGAACTTCTTTCTGGAATGAACCGGCTTTAATAGTTTTGATAACGTTAACGACCATTAATATTGCTCCGGACAGATAAAGAATACCTCCTAAAAATCTCATTTTAAAGTAAGGAATGATTGCAGTAACCGTATCCAGCCAGTTTTTCCACAATAATGTTCCGTCCGGGTTGAATTGTTTCCACATCAATCCCTGTGTGAATCCTGAAATATACATAGGAACGGCATAAAAGATAATTCCTAATGTTCCCAGCCAGAAGTGCCAGTTGGCCAGTTTTTTAGACCAAAGAGGCGTTCTCCACATGATTGGAACCAGATAGTATACCACTCCGAATGCCATGAAACCATTCCATCCAAGAGCTCCTAAGTGTACGTGACCAATAACCCAGTCAGTATAGTGACCAATTTTATTTAAAGATTTTGTTGCTAATAAAGGTCCTTCGAAAGTAGCCATACCATAACAGGTAATAGCAACTACAAAGAATTTCAGAATCGGATTTTCTCTTACTTTATCCCATGCTCCTCTTAAGGTTAGAAGACCATTCAGCATTCCTCCCCATGACGGTGCAATAAGCATAATAGAGAACCCTGTTCCTACGGCCTGAGCCCAGGCAGGTAAAGCTGTATATTGCAGGTGGTGAGGCCCGGCCCAAAGGTATACAAAGATCAGCGACCAGAAGTGAATGATGGATAACTTGTATGAGAATACCGGTCGTTGCGCTGCTTTTGGCATAAAGTAATACATCAGACCTAATACAGGGGTAGTTAATACAAATGCTACTGCATTGTGCCCATACCACCATTGTACTAATGCATCTTTTACACCTGCATATACAGAATAAGATTTCCAGCTTGTGAAAGATAACGGAACTTCCAGATTATTGAAGATGTGAAGCATTGCTACAGCTATCCAGGTTGCAAGATAGAACCAGATGGCTACATATAAATGTCTCACTCTTCTCTTGGCAATAGTTCCGAACATATTGATTCCAAAAATGATCCACGAAAATGCAATTAAAATGTCAATAGGCCATTCATGTTCAGCATATTCTTTAGAAGTATTGATTCCCATAAGGAAAGTAATCACTACACTTACAATCATCAACTGCCATGACCAGAAGTGGATCCATGAAAGCGTATCACTATACATTCTTGTTTTAAGAAGTCTTTGCATACTGTAGTAAGCACCACAGAAAAAGGAATTACAAACGAAAGCAAAAATTACAGCACTGGTATGAAGCATTCTGATTCTTCCGAAGCCCATTGCTCCCTGAGTATTGATCAGTCCCTGAATATTGCCTGAAGCTAAGCTTTTAATAGTTGTATCATCCGTACCGAATAAAAATTCAGGTAATTCAGGATAAAAAAGCATCAATGCAGCTGTAAGCCCCAGCAGAAATCCTACAAGTCCGAATGCGACGGTCGCATAGAGGAATGCTCTGACAATATTATTGTCATAATTAAATTTTTGCGTCTCCATAAATTCCAATAGTGTTTACCGAAGTGATATTTTCTCTGAAAAAAGTCCTATTTTTGACTCTTTTCTATGTTGAAAATAAATATCATGTAACGTGTATAATGTTTTGCCAAAGGTATTTATTAACTTTGTTAGAGGCTATTAGATAATCTTCTAAAATATACCGAAAACTACTAAAACAAAAACGATGAAAGTGTGTGGACAAAATATCAGGAAAATCCGTAGGAGTAAAGACCTTACGCAGGAATACATGGCTTTTGAAATGGGAATCTCCCAGAAGGCTTATTCAGATATTGAGAACTCCAAAGTGAAGATCAATCTGGAGATACTGACTAAAATATCAACTATTTTAGACATCAAGCCATCCGATATCTGCAGCATTTCGCATAAATGTGGAATAGATACATATGAGGATAAATACCAGGATCTTTTGGAGTATATGAAAAAGAATAATATTTCAATTCCGAAAGAATTTTTATAGACTTTGATTTTTCATTTTTGTATTTAAATGTAAATCAACATAAAATAATGATCTCCTTTAGTTATTGAGGGAGATCATGTTTTTTGTACTAATAGTCAGATAGCAACTTGCGAACTTTATCAATAACATAAGAAGAGAAGAGGTCTCTTCTGTTATGGGAGCCCGGATTGTCAATTTAGCCCATGGAATGTGAATTTCTCTGAAAAGTTTTTATATATTTAGCGACCGAATAATTCATTCAATGAGCAACGAAAATAAAACAGGAGAAAAGGAGACTTTAGTTAGAGGATTAACAAATCGACATATACAATTAATTGCCCTTGGAGGAGCCATAGGAACTGGCTTGTTTCTGGGAATCGGGCCGGCTGCAGTATTGGCGGGACCTTCAGTAATTTTAGGCTATGCTTTAGCCGGAATCATCGCCTTTTTTATTATGCGTCAGCTTGGTGAAATGGTTGTTCAGGAACCTGTATCAGGAAGTTTTAGCCACTTTGCCTATAAATATTGGGGAAATTTCCCGGGATTTGCTTCCGGATGGAACTATTGGATTCTTTATATTCTGGTAAGTATGGCAGAACTCACAGCAATTGGGCATTATATTCACTTTTGGTGGCCGGATATACCGCTTTGGGTTTCCAGTTTATTCTTTTTTATTGTAATTAATGCGCTTAATCTTGCTTCTGTAAAGGTATACGGAGAAACAGAGTTCTGGTTTTCTATCATTAAAGTAGTCGCTATTATAGCCATGATTATCTTCGGAGTATATCTTTTGATAAGTGGAACAGGAGGCGAAAAAGCAACCGTTACCAATTTATGGAATGATGGTGGATTCTTCCCAAAAGGATTATTTAATAAAACAGAAAACGGATATTCAGGATTATTTGCTGCAATGGCTATGATTATGTTCTCTTTCGGTGGATTGGAACTTATCGGAATTACAGCTGCTGAAGCTAAAAATCCGGAAAAAACTATCCCGCAGGCTACCAACCAGGTGATCTATAGAATCCTTATTTTTTATGTAGGAGCTTTGGTGATCTTATTCTCATTAAGTCCCTGGAGAGATATTACAGAAGGATCAAGCCCATTTGTAATGGTGTTTCAAAATCTGAACGGTCTTGAATTCAGCATTTTTGGTAAAGTGATTCAGTTCAATGCATTGATTGCAAATGTTCTTAACCTGATTGTTTTAACGGCGGCTTTATCAGTGTATAACAGTAGTGTTTACAGTAACAGCAGAATGCTTTTTGGATTGGCTCAGCAGGGGAATGCACCGAAATTCCTGAAAAAACTGAATAAAAATTCTGTTCCTATCAATGCCATTCTTATTTCATCATGCTTTGCCGGGATATGTATTATCATTAATAAACTCGTGCCTGAAAAAGCTTTTGAATACTTAATGGCTTTAGTAGTATCTACTTTAATTATTAACTGGCTGATGATATGCTACACCCACTTGAAGTTTAAAAAATCAATAAATGCATCAGGAATTCATTCAAAATTCCCTTCTATATTTTATCCTGTATCCAATTATATCTGTATTGCCTTTCTGGTACTTATTTTAGGATTGATGAGTATCACAGGAATGGAAATTCAGGTTATTCTGATTCCGGTATGGATCGGCTTTTTGTTCGTCATGTATAAATTGTACAAACCGAAGTAAGATATAAAACAGATTTAAACATGTTTTGGAAAGGTGAAAATTAAATGATTTTCACCTTTTTTGTTTTTATTTCTGTAAATTGGTAGTAAGGTATATTTTCAAAATATATCTTTATTTCTATCATTTTAGCGAGCTGGATATTTTCAGCTGTTTGCAAAGAATGTCAATTTAGGACAAGATTTGTCTTTTTGAGGGATGTAATTTTGCACCTGTAAATCATCACAACAATGAATTTACAATGTAAAACTTCAAAAAAACAAATAGAATGAAAAATGTATTTCTCCTCATCTTATTATTTCCTTTTTGTGTAAAGTCAAAAAAAAATTAATGATATGAAAAAAATATTCACACTCACTTTAGCATTGAGTTTTATAGTAAGTATGGCACAGACAGACTATCATTTTCCCGAAGAATCTTCAAAGCATGAAAGGAACATGGCTGCAATGGCCACATCATTATCAGCACGGAATGACGTATCGTAAAAGGGTAGAGCAGACCTGGATAGATATGACGAAAGCTCTTCAGGCTGGCGAAAAAGTTCACATTATTGCTTATAATACGGAAGAAAAGAACAGAATTATCAGTCTTTTGGAAGAAAATAAAGTTCCTATGAAGAATGTTGATTTCAAAGTTTATCCTACTGATGATGTATGGATCAGAGATAACGGGCCTATTTTTGTAAAAGATAACAAAGGAAATATTCTCATTGAAGATTGGGGATTTAACGGCTGGGGTGAGAAATTTGATTCTGAAAACTGTGATGCAATTTCACAAAAGATATGTGTGGATTTAGGAATAAAAGTAATCAATCTAAATGAAGAAATGGTAAATGAAGGCGGTTCTGTGGAAACGGATGGGAATGGAGTTTTAATAGCTTGTAAAAGTTCAGTAATCAGTCAGAAAAAAAGAGCTACCAGAAACAAAGATATTACTCAGGAAGAAGCTGAGGAAATGTTTGAAACCTATTATGGCGTTTCAAAAGTGATCTGGCTGGATGGCGTAACAGGACTGGACGTTACCGATATGCACATTGATGGTTTCATGAAATTCATTAACCATAACACCATGATTACTATGAAAGAAGATGTTTTACCGAGTTTTAAACCGAGCTATGGTGTAATCTGATGAGTGCCTTAAAGTGACTTAAAATCAAAATGATTGGTTTTACCTTGATATTATGGTAGAACCAATCATTCTATTATTTATTTTAAGTAATTACTAATTAACTTGTATTAATGTTCAAAATCTAGCTCACTTGTTTTATTTTCAGTGCATTCATTCACTATTAAATTGTAATTTTTATATTTATCGGATTGTAACATTTTTTTTTCATACTGCAAATTTCCATCGAAAGTAATAAATTTATAAATGCCTTTTTCTTGGTCAATAGGTATTATTGTTAATAATATTTGCTTTTGTGAATTAGGCTCTTGATATTTGATATTAATATTTTGCCTTCTTCTTTTCAATGAGATGATATTATAAGTTACAATTTCTGAACTTTTTATTTGAACTTGGTTGCCGTTAATTACATATTTCAACTCATTTATTTGGTCACATGGATAATATAAAAAATATTCTCCTTTGTAAGACTGAATTTGAACCCATTTTGAATTTAATATCTGATTCTTAACGTTTGAAGAGTTTTTCAAAGTGTTAAAATCTGTAAAATCTGAAATTAATTGATAATGGTCAGAATTTTTATTTTTATCAATAAATATTTTTTGGAATTTATCTTTTTTGATAAATATTGTATCATTTTTTTGAGCATTAACAATTATACATGTTATTATAATAAGCACAAATACAAGATATTTATTTCTTTTACTCATATATTCTATTTACTTTTTCTAATCATGGTCATTATATAATCATATTCCGTGTCAGCTCTATAACCTAAGCATTGGGTTTTACCTGTAAAAATTCTTTCAGGGTATTTTATATATAATTTATTTTCAGGATGTGTTCCTTGGTTTACATCTCCTGATGCATTATCATAAAATCTAAAGTAACGCCCCTTTGAATCTGTTCCCATTCCAACAATCACAACAAAATGGTCGGTTGAATTGTCTAAATTTCCAGGATGTCCTGTTTTATCATCTATTCCAACAATAACAGGGATTCCGTTTGATAATGCATATTTTAAATAACTCACTCCTTTATATAAGTCATTTAAATTCACACCTCCTTGCTCTGTGTATATTTGGAAAGTTTGTTTATTTCCTTGAGAGTCAACATCGTAATAGTTTGAAACTTTGTAACCATTTTTAGCAATTTGTGCTTTTGCATAATCCATACAATTTCTTCTGACACCAGGTGCTCCCCATCCTATAAAGTCAGTGGCGGCAATAATAGGATTTATTGTTGGCCATTGAGTTTGCTGATTTTCAAAATCAAAATTTTCGTAAGTGTTTTCATCATAGTTACCAACCTCATTATATGTTATATCAATACTTGAATTAGGTGCATCCGTATATTTATTATACCAAAATTCATTCCAAGAAATAGAAGGATTGTTTTGTTTGAATTGTAATGACCAATTTATGAAATTTTTTGATTCTTCATCGCCAGCATTTGAATCATAATAATTTTTAAGGCCGTTATAAAACTCACTGTTAGAAGTATCATTTATTACAGCTTTTAAATCGGCAGGAAGCTTCTTCACATAAATAAAAAATGTACTTAAAGTAGGATTAGTTGGTATTCCTGAGCAGTTAGTTCCATCTCCAATATCAGTACTTGGCTCTAAAGGTCCCGTTGCAATTCCAGTCCCGTTACATGGTTCTGTTGGTGTTCCGCCTCCCGAACCTGGATTGCCAGGGTTTCCACCTCCTTCGCCAGAACCACCAGGATTACTTCCGCCACCAGTGTTTCCAGAACCATCATCTATACTTTCACATTTCAATAACATCACCTTAATTATCTGAGATTTGACATCTGCAGTACAGCTACCAGAGCCTTCACCATTATGATGTACTCCTTCACTGCACCATGTATAAGAATCCGCTTCCACCCATGAACAGCTCTGGCTTTTATACGTAATAGGATTGAATGTGTTTCCATTAAGTTCCATGATGTAGGATTTCCCTTTAGTACTTATGTTTTCTCCATTTAAGATAGACTGTTTCTCTTGAACAGTAAGATTGTATGTAACTAGTATTTCTTTATATGTTCCGTCTGCCTTTGGAGCTAAAACCAGATTTTCAATCGGAGCATTTTCTGGAGCATTCTCCCGAAGAAGATTAAATGTATAAGTATAAAAATTTGAGCCATTTTCAATGTAAGTTACATTATCTGTATCAATAAATATATTGGAATAATCAACAGTTTTTCCCAAAAGATTGGGTTTTATTTTTTGAAGACTGCTATTAGCCTTTTGTAATTCAGCTTTCAGAGTTAATTTGTGTTTACTTTGGTCTAAACGGATTGTTTTGGATGTTGGCCTGAATTGGCTACTGTTGTTGTAGGTTTCTTGTTCTGATGTTAGTTCATTCCTACAGGAATATAACAAGACCATAATGGTTACTAATGTGAGTAACCTCGCAATAAATTTGTTTTTCATTTCATTTTTGTTAAAAGGTTGTAAAAATAGCTTTTATTTTTAATTCGTCAAAGATAAATAGGTAATGCGCCAAACTATGTCGTATTAATTTTTTTTCTGCAAATTTTCCCGATTAAGGAGTTTGGGTGGGTTTGAGAGTAGTGTAAGTAGTATGAATATTATAAGATATATAGGTGCTATGTAGCAGATTTATCTATAATCCTTGTGTTCATAAGTATTTACAGAGATAAAACACAAGCCCCAACCCATAAGGTCAAGGCTGTATTTTAGAGTAAATTTAAACATTTATGAATAAAAATGACTGTCAGAGGAAATCATAACTAGCTCAAATCAGTTTTTTATATTTGTCTTTAGCAAGCTCCTTTTGACGGTAGTATTCTAACTTCTTTTCGGGTGTCATTAATTCCAGTTTCAATGTTCTGATTTCTTCTGTATTAGAATAGTATTCTTTGTATTCAGCCTCATTGTCTTTTTTAAATTTATCTATATGTATGTTTTTTGGCACATCAAAAAATAGCTTTTCTCTTAAATTTCATTTCTTGATATTAAATACTCCAATCTCTGTTTTAATCTATTCTTATATTATTGGTTAACGCTACATGATAAAATTTATCATCCTCATTATTATAAATATACATATACTTAAATCCTTTTACAGATTCCTGTATTTTATATTCACTATTATTTATTTTTAAAACCATAGCGTTTAGGTTTTTAGGAATTGCAATAAATTTTGCATGATTAGTATTCTTATCAGTTGTTATTTTGTCTTGAAAAATTATTTTTCTATCAGAAAAGATTTTAATTTTATCATTTTTAAAATCATTTTCAAAAAAAATATTCAAAGAATCTTTGTTATATTTTATACTATATTTTTGATTAATTTCATCATTTATATAAGTTAATTCCATTTGAGTCATAAAACGTTTTTGACTGAAACTGTAAGTATATAAAATAATAAAAACTAAAATTAAAAATTTATTAATATTTGCCATTTTCATTTTTCTTTAAAATTAAATTATTTTAACATATAATATTTAAAATTTTCTAATTTATCATTTTGTTAATTTGCTCTTGTATACAGGTTTTATATATTAAAAATACAAAAACTGCACTTTTCAGAGCAGTTTTATAAATTAATCATCAGAAAATTTTTCTTTGAGCTTTTTTTTGCTCCTCTAAATATTCTATTTTATCTTTAGGAGAAAGTAATTGAAATTTTATTTCTCTAATTCTTTTCTTTGATTCCAAAAACTTTTCAATTTTTTGTTTATTATTTTCTTCAAATTCCTCTGTCATCAAAAACGGATTGTCAAATAATAATTTTTGAAGTTCAGGGTTGTCATTAACAAATTTCTCTAACTTTGATAATTCTACCTGTATTCATAATCGCTATTTTTCTATTAATTCTATAGTTTTAATTTTTGAAATAAAATCTTCAGGGCTAGTTGACTCTCTTATATCTTTTACTTCAAATTTGGTATTTGATTTAAACAACACTTCTTTTTCTGATTTTAAAGTTGATAAATCTTCAATTACTTTTCCATTTTTTCCTTTTATTCTTATCAATACTGTATAAGCTCTATTTCTCATAGCTACACCAATTGCATCCATATCATAAGTACTAGAGGTAAAATGCTTATTCTCAATAGTTTTTCCTATCTTATAATATTCATCTATTTGTTGTGGAGTAAGATTTTCAATTCTATATAACAAACTTTCAGACTGATACTTTGGTAACTTATCCAATACTTTGTTCATCAGTTCTTTTTGTATTTTGAATTCTGTAGTCATTGGAATTTCACCACGAAGAGCTTGATTGAATTTTTTGTATCCAGGATTTGTTGTGTAAAACCTTAAAACAGCTTCCTTTTCCAAAGATAAATATTTTGCCATACCTTGTGTTGGACAGTTCAACTAATATTTTCTGAAACGCAGGATTTTCTCCCAAAACCTTTAAATATCTGGAATATTTTAATTTTGAAATTAAAGAAGAAAAATTCCTAAAGGCAATTAATTCAAATTCAGGAAGTAACCCTGCTGTAATATTCTCTAAAATTGTCCATCTGTCATTTTCAATTTGCTTTTCAGTGAAATAATTCGCCACAATTGTGGGTATAAAACAATCTTCCTTATGCAAATGATATTAAGTTCGTGGAGTATTTATATGAAAATGATATACCGTTCAATCTCCCGAGTTTTGTAGTAATAGATTGGGAAGCCACTGCAAGAAATATTATGTATGATTATTTTGAAAGCAACTGACATTATTCAAGGCCTAAAATATAATCAGATTCAAATAGGTTCAATCCAAGCGTTTTTTAGAAAAACAGTGACCAAAATCGTGACGAAGTGACCGAAAGTGACCAAAAATAAAATACAACTTGCTGTAATTTAGCTAGTTGTATTTTATAGATTGTAGACCCACAGGGATTCGAACCCCGACTGACGGTACCAAAAACCGGAGTGCTACCGTTACACTATAGGTCTGCTTTATTTTGGTGATGCAAATTTATATAATTTTTTCTTATTTACAAATATCTTCTTTCAATTTTCTGCTGTTTACATGAAAAAAAATAGATTTTAATCTCATGGCAATTGATGTATGGATAAAAACAAAAACCATCCTTAAAAAGGATGGTTTGTAGACCCACAGGGATTCGAACCCCGAATGACGGTACCAAAAACCGGAGTGTTACCGTTACACTATAGGTCTGTTTTATTTTGGTGGTGCAAATTTACAGCTTTTTTCTTTACATACAAGAACTTTTTGAATTTTTTTTTAAATTTACTGTGGAATTTATTTACGGAAAATATGCTGATAGACTTCAATAATCTCAATATTAATAAATTATCGTTCCATACGGAATTTGAAAAAAAAGTAAAAATTTTTCTGGAAGAATGGTTTTCAGAAAAAGAAGGGGTACAGGTTCAGACTTCAGGTTCGACCGGAGCGCCGAAAATTTTTGAAATTGAAAAAAAGAAAATGGTCAATTCTGCAATGATGACCTGTAACTTTTTGGGATTAAAAAAAGGAGACACAGCATTACTTTGTCTGCCTGTAGAATATATCTCTGGAAAAATGATGATTGTCCGTTCTATAGAAAGAGAATTGAAGTTAAGAATTACAGAACCTTCTCTAAAACCTGTTGAAAATTTAGAAGAAGAAATAGACTTTTGTGCGATGACTCCGCTTCAGGTTGAAAATTCACTGGAAAAACTCCATCTGATTAAAAACCTTATCATTGGTGGTGCAGCGGTTTCAGAAAGTCTGAAAAATAAAATTCTACAGATGAACCTTAGTGCTTCAAACCGTATTTTTGAAACCTATGGTATGTCAGAAACACTTTCCCATATTGGCTTAAAACAGTTGATGCCGGAACAGGAAGACTATTTCACTGTTTTTGAAAATGTATCCATCTCTTTGGATGAAAGAGGATGTCTGAAAATCTTTGCACCTAATGTGAATGCTGAAGAACTGCAAACTAATGATTTAGTTGATATTAGGAACGAAAAAGAGTTTAAATTCCTGGGGAGAATTGACAATGTGATCAACTCCGGAGGAGCGAAAATTTTCCCTGAAGCTCTTGAAGCCTTGGTAAAAAAGGAAATACCAAACGAAGCCGTATTTATCGGTTTGCCGGATGAAAGTTTGGGTCAGAAATTGATACTGATTATAGAAGGAAATCAATCAGATGAGGTCATGAAGAAAATTTCAGAAATACCATTTGAGAAAAACTTCCATAAACCCAAAGAAATTATTTTCATCAGTGAAATTCCGCGCACACCCAACGGAAAAGTAAGCAGAATGGAATTGTATAAAAATATAAATATTTAGTTAAAAAAATGAAAGACTTTTCAAAAGAACTCAGTTTCAAAACTTCCCGCAGCAGTGGTGCAGGAGGACAGAATGTCAATAAAGTGGAAACTGCCGTTACCGTACTTTGGAAAGTAGATGCATCAGAATTTTTCAATGAGGATCAAAAAGTATTGATTCAGGATAAACTGAAAAACAGAATCAATGCAGAAGGCTTTTTATTCCTTACGGTTTCCGAAAGCAGAACCCAACTGATGAATAAAAATAAAGCTATTGAAAAAATAATAGACATTGTAAACAAAGCCCTTATTGTTCCGAAGAAAAGAACTGCAACAAAACCTTCAAGAGCTCAGAAACAAAAGAGACTTGATAGCAAGAAAAAACTATCTGATAAAAAAGAAAACAGGCGCTTCAAATTTTAGCTTGTTTCTCCCGGAGAAAATTTTAATTTTGCCGGAAACTTTAAAACCATGATAAAAAAACTAATTCTATTGGGAACTATTTCGAGTTCTTTACTTTCTTTTGCACAGGAAAAAATAACCATCATACCGGCTGTAGGATATGCGTGGAGAGTAGCTAAAACAGCACCTGGGCTTTCTCTGGCAGAAAAAAATTATGTTGAAGGGTTGAAAAACGGAATTCATTTTGAAATTGCTGCTTACTATAATGTGAAAAATATCGGAATCGGTGCTAAGTTTTCCAATTATAATGCTTCCAGCAATGGTGTATTGAGCGGATACAATATGAATGGGCAGCCTGTTACAGTTTCTATAAGTACTAAGGATAATATTACATTCTTTGGACCTTCCGTTATGTTCTCTAATTACCCCAAATCTACAAACCACAAAATTGTTGCTGATGTATCTCTTGGGGTGATTAGCTACACCACAAAAACAGAAGCAGTAAAAGGTACAGGTTCCAATCTTGGTCTGGAACTGGGGGCAGCATATCAATATGCCGTTTCAAAAAACTTTATGATAGGTCCTAAGTTGGGAATTACGGCAGGAACCTTGAGTAAAATAAAAGTGAATGGACAAACAGCTGATCTTGGTGAGGACCAGAAAGAAGGTCTTACAAGAGTTTCCTTAAGCGCAGCCGCTACATTCCGTTTTTAAATGCTATATTTGTAAGGATTACATATAATCTCATAATAATGGCAGCAACAATCTCTTTTTCGGCAGAACGCAGACAGTCAGGATTGTTGCTGTCATTACTTTATCTGCACACAGATTCTTTTCTGAAAAGTTCTAAGGACTTTATCAATTAAGCCCTGTCAGGATCCAAGACAGGGGAATTATTCCGGATTTTATTTATTGCTTTTTTGCGGTTTTCTATAGAAGAAGGCTGTTGTATGCCTGGATTCTACATTGGGTCGTCAGGGAATAACTGCATTTTAATTTAAAAAAAATGAACAAAATGTCCAATCATATTATTGTAACTACCGGGATTTATGATGCTATAAAAGATACACTCAGAAGGAAAAAAGTGAGCATCGGAGAAGAAAAAAGACTTACGGAAGAACTTAGAAATGCAAAACAGGTATTGAGAAGAGATCTGCCTGCTGATATTGTAACAGTTGAAAGGAAAGTAACTTTAAAAGACCATACCTTAGATTTTGAGCACGAATATATTTTTGTGCCATCTACCAAAGCAAAACTTACAAAGAATAAACATTCCATACTGTCAGATATTGCTCTTGCAGTAGTAGGATATAAAGTAGGGGATATTATCAATTGGCCATTCAGAGACGGTGAAAGAAAGATTGAAATTCTAAAAGTAGAAGCCTGGGAAGGATAACCCTTGTTGAATAATATTAAGTTGAATTACAATGAAAGCGTGGCTTATTTGAGCTGCGCTTTTTTTTATTGCTGAAAATCTTACATTGAGCGAAGTCGAAATGTTTTTTGCGCCTTTGCGTTTCCCAACAAAGCAGCTTTAGCATTTAACAAATGATAAAAAAAGACTCGTCCGTTACACTTTCTTCAAGTGCCTTGACTGCATTCCATTTTTAAGTTTTATCTTTGCAAAAATTAAAAAAATGAGCAAACCGATAACTGAATTCATAGAAAAGTATTACCTGCACTTCAACGCAGCTGCATTGGTGGATGCTTCTAAAGGATATGTTGCACATCTTAAAGATGGCGGGAAAATGATGATTACTTTGGCGGGAGCAATGTCTACTGCCGAATTAGGGAAGATTCTTGCTGAAATGATCCGTCAGGGAAAAGTAGATTTTATCTCTTGTACAGGGGCTAACCTTGAAGAAGATTTAATGAACCTTGTAGCACACTCTCACTATGAAAGAGTTCCTCATTACAGAGATTTGACTGCTCAGGATGAGTGGGATCTTTTAGAAAGAGGTCTGAACAGAGTTACAGATACTTGTATCCCTGAAGAAGAAGCTTTCAGAAGATTACAAAAACATATCGTTGAGATCTGGAAAGATGCTGAGGCTAAAGGAGAAAGATATTTCCCTCACGAATTCATGTACAAGATGATCCTTTCAGGAGTGTTGGAGCAATATTATGAAATTCCTAGAGAAAACTCTTGGATGATTGCTGCTGCAGAAGCTAATTTGCCAATCGTAGTACCAGGATGGGAAGATTCTACAATGGGTAATATTTTCGCTTCTTACTGTATCAAAGGAGAGCTTAAAGCTACTACAATGAAATCAGGAATTGAATATATGACTTACCTTGCTGACTGGTATACTAAAAATTCAGCAGGAAAAGGAGTTGGATTCTTCCAGATTGGTGGAGGTATCGCAGGAGATTTTCCTATCTGTGTAGTACCAATGTTATATCAGGATATGGAAATGCATGACATTCCTTTCTGGTCATATTTCTGCCAGATTTCTGACTCTACAACATCTTACGGTTCATACTCAGGAGCAGTTCCAAATGAAAAAATCACTTGGGGTAAACTTGATATCACTACACCGAAATTCATCGTTGAAAGTGATGCAACGATCTGTGCACCATTGATGTTCTCTTACATCTTGGAGAACGCTTAAGCATAAAATTCTCATCAGAGATTATCATACAGTGCTCCAATTCATTTGGAGCGCTTTTTTATTTTAGCATTTGAAAATAGATTTATTTTAAAAACTCAAACTATTTAAACCATTAAGAAAAATAAAGAGAGGAAGAATAATTAAGTTTCATCTTTGATGAAAATAAAACACACAGCTAAAAAATAGCTTTAGCTATTCTCTTAATACTCTTAAGAACTTAAATAGTCTCAACGGTTCAAATAAATAATGATATACAATTTTATCGGAGATAAAATCTTTGCGCCTTAAAGCATATAGTATATAAAAAGTTTGCGCCTTTGCGTTTTCAAAAATTCTCTACAAGCATCTGTAAAATTCGTTTAGGGAAATATTAATCCAAAGAATTCACCAGCACAAAATAGCGATACGCAAGAATACCTTTCTCAACCTTCGTTAATTGATTAGGGTCCTTCTTACTCAACTTCGGAAGCACCTTTTTATTAATGGTATTCAACAGCCTGAAAAATGATTTTTTCATATCTTTATCTTTTAATGAAACATCATTGAGACTGAAGTAGTCCAAAAATGATGCAAAAAAGAAAGCTTGCTAAAAAATAACAATTTGATATGGACGAAATTTTCAAACAACAGGTGTACGAAGTGGCAAGACTTATTCCCAAAGGAAGAATTTCTACGTATGGTGCTATAGCAAAGGCTGTTGGCTATCCTAATCATTCCAGACATGTAGGGAAAGCCATGGGAGGATGCCCGAAGGATGTTCCTGCTCACCGTGTCATATCAAGCTCAGGAATTTTGTCTGTTCCGGAATTTCAACCTAAGCTTGAAGCGGAGGGAATCACTGTGGAAAATCTTAGAATAAAAAATTTCAAAAAACTGTTCTGGGATCCGTTGGCTGAATTGTAAATTTTAAGTTTTGAAAAACAATGATTTTTTAACACAAAGTTTCCATCTATAAACCTTACTATTTTTAAGGGAGCAAAGAAGGGAATCAATTTTATTGATTTTTTTAAGCGAAAGTATTACTCAAAGCTTCATCAGCGACAAAGTCGCAACTCTTCGCCTCCTGAAATAAAACATTCGAATCATTAAGTACTTTGCGTCAAAAATAATAGGATAAAAAAATGTCACTCCATAACTTAATATGAGTGACACCAATATTTTTTTACAGTTTCAAAACTGTCTTATTTTCTTCCTTTTGGGAGACCTTTTAGTTCTTCTTTCAGCTTTTCGTTCTCCTCTTTTAATAGAGCAATATAGTTTTGAAGGTTTTTAATGATGTCCCCAGGGATATTATCATAATTATTTTGGTTAGTAATTACTCCTGCAGACGAGGATCTGTCATTAAAAACAGGATGATCATTATTAATAACTACTGTAGCTTCCTCTTCCTCATAAATGTCCTCAAACGGTACATCCAGAAAACGGGCAAGTTTGTCCCACTCATCTTTTACAATTCTTACATCACCGCTTTCTTTTCTGCTGTAATTAGATACATCCGTTGCGATAAAATCAGCTACCTGCTGTTGAGTGTAGCCTTTTTGCTTTCTGATGACGCGTAATTTTTCTTTTTGCATGACCGACATTTTATACAAAAATGGCAAAAAAGCAGAAGTTATACAATAGAAAACGAATAAAATGTAGAGTAAAGCAACGAAGATTAAGAGAAAAGAAGGAACAGGTTTATAATATTCAGGTTATTTAAATTAGCTGTTGATGATTTTTAGATTGTTGGAAAACGAAAGAGCAAAAGAGTTCCTAAATATGGCGGGTATTTCTAAGGAGTAAGAATATTTTGATTTCACTCAATGTAAGATTTTCAGCAAGGATCATGTATGGGCTCAACGGTATAAAGTTTTATCGGAGATAAAATCCTTGCGTCTTAAAGCATATAGTATATAAAAACCTGCGTCTTTGCGTTTACCCAACATCCTCACAAACAAAAAAAGACTGCTTCAAAATTGAAACAGTCTCTTGTAAATTATTTTTCAAGTTGCTTATAGCTTCTCTGTATAAAATCTGTCAGATCTTTTCCTTTCAGTAAGTTTTGTGAGAGTTTTGCAAGATCCAAAGCATATTTGATTAAGCTTTCTTTCTCTTCAGCATTTTCAGTTTTTAAAATCTGATTAGAAAGTTCACTATTGGAGTTTACCACAAGATTGTACATCTCCGGGAAACCACCCATTCCGAACATGCCACCACCGCCTGTTGCCTGCATTTCTTTCATTCTTCTCATGAATTCCGGCTGGGTAATGGTAAACGGAGCATCATTGCTGTCAAGATCCTCTAGTTGTACCGTGAATTTTGAATCCTGAATAGCTTCTTCAACATTCTTTTTCAAAGATTCTTTTTCAGTTTCGTTCAGTTTTGAAATTACCGGCTCATCTTTTTTGATCAGGTTATTCACGTGATCTGCATCCACTCTTGCAAAAGAGATATTTTCTTTTGAAGTTTCCAGCTTCTGGATAACGTGTGGAGTGATAGGAGAGTCTAATAACAGAACTTCATATCCTTTATCCTTTGCAGACTGGATGTAGCTGTGCTGTTCATCAGCATTGGTAGCATATAGTACAACAAGCTTATTATCTTTATCCGTTTGGATAGGTTTGATTTTCTCAACCAATTCATCCCAAAGGAAATATTTTCCGTCTGTAGTAGGATATAACGTGAATTTGTCTGCTTTTTCAGCAAATTTTTCTTCCGTAACAATTCCGTACTCGATTACAATTTTAATGTCATTCCATTTTTTCTCGTAGTCTTCACGGTTTTCGTTGATTAAAGAAGCCATTTTATCGGCAACTTTTTTCGTGATGTAAGATGAAATTTTCTTTACAGCACCGTCAGCCTGAAGGTAAGAACGGGAAACGTTCAATGGAATATCCGGAGAATCAATAACTCCTCTCAGAAGCATCAGGAAGTCCGGAACGATACCTTTTACTTCATCTGTTACGAATACCTGATTTTGGTATAATTGAATTTTATCCTTGTCGATATTTAAATTATTGCTCAGTTTCGGGAAGAAAAGAACTCCGGTAAGGTTGAATGGATAATCAACGTTCAGGTGAATATTGAATAAAGGCTCTTCAAACTGCGTTGGATAAAGCTCGTGGTAGAACTTCATATAATCTTCGTTGGTCAGTTCGCTTGGAGCAATCGTCCATGCCGGTATCGGATTGTTGATGATATTGTCTACCTCTTCCGTTTCAGCTACTGCATCTTCAGGAGCGTCTTCAGGTAATGGAAGTGTATGTGTTTTTGTCCCGAATTTGATCGGAACAGGCATGAACTTGTTATATTTTAATAACAGTTCACGGATTTTACCTTCTTCTAAAAATTCTACAGAATCTTCAGCAATATGAAGGATAATTTCAGTTCCTCTATCAGTTTTGTCAGTCGTTTCTTCAAGAGTGAATTCCGGGCTTCCATCGCAGATCCAACGTACTGCCGGTTCATCTTTATAAGACTTTGTAAGAATTTCTACCTTCTCAGCCACCATGAATGCAGAGTAGAATCCAAGGCCGAAATGCCCGATAATTCCTGAATCTTTCGCAGAATCTTTATATTTTTCCAAAAACTCTTCAGCTCCTGAGAAAGCAACCTGGTTGATGTATTTTTCAACTTCTTCACCTGTCATCCCAATACCTTGGTCGATAATACGTAAAGTTTTCTGGTCTTTATCAATTTTAACTTCAAGTTTCGGATTTCCGTATTCCACTTTTGCTTCTCCGATGCTTGTCAAATGTTTTAATTTTAAAGTAGCATCCGTTGCATTGGAGATCAATTCTCTTAAGAATATTTCGTGGTCACTGTAAAGAAATTTTTTAATAAGCGGGAAAATATTTTCCACAGATACATTAATATTTCCTTTAGTCATCATATTTTATATTTTAATTGTTCATCATACTTCTCAAAAAAAATACCATGCAGCAGAAAGTGACAGAATGGCATTTTTTTAACCCGAAACATTCTTATCCTATGAATTTGTCAAAGAAATACCTTACTTTTAATTATTAAAAATTTTTTAAAGATGAAGTTGAAATGTACAGTTTTTATTCTGCTCATGATGACCTGTTGGGTCTGTGCACAGAAAAAACCTTTAGACCATTCGGTCTATGACAATTGGCAAAATATTGGTGCAAGAAAGATCTCCAATGACGGAAAATGGATTGCCTATTCTGTGGATGCTCAGGAAGGAAATTCTAACCTTTCTTTATATTCTGTTACAAATAAAACGTCAAAAAAATTTGCAAGAGGAACAAAAGTAGATTTTACGGATGATTCCAGATTTGCTGTTTTTCAAATCCGTCCGCAGTATAAAGATATAAAAGCGGTAAAAGATAAAAAACTTAAGAAAAATAAATTAACAAAAGACAGCCTTGCAATTGTTGATTTTTTACATGATAAAACAGAGAAAATCCCGAATGTGAAATCATTTAAAATTCCTGAAAAAGCAGGTTCTTATGTTGCTTATCTTCTGGAAAATACAAAAGATAAATCTTCGGATGATGCTTCTGATAAAGAAGATGGAGACGAAAATAAAGATGAGGATAAAAATGTAAAGCCTTTGCAGCTGATCGTGCGAAATCTTTTGGATGGAAAAACTACGGAATATGATAATGTAATCCGTTATGAGTTTAGTAAAAATGGAAAACAGCTTGTTTTCGTGACTAAAAAACCGGAAGAAAAACCTAAAAAGGATAAAAAAGAAGGAAAGGATTCCGCAGATGAAAAATCTGAGGATAAAAAAGACAACGACAAATCAAAGCCTAAGAAATATGCGCTTCAAACCGTACAGGTTGTAGATCTTCAAAAAGGAACTGTAACTAAAATTTCAGAAATGGAAGGCGATTTTTCACAATTGTCTTTTGACGAAGAAGGAAATCAGCTGGCATATGTGGGAACTTCTTCCGCACAAAATGATCTGGTGAAATTGTATCAGTTGTATTACTTTAATTTTAAAGGAAATAAAAAAGAAACTGTTACCAATGAAAATGCGCAGATGAAGAAAAATTGGGTAGTTTCTGAAAACCGTTTACCATTATTCAGCAAAAATGGGAAGCAGTTGTATTTTGGTGTTGCTCCAAAGCCTATCGCGAAAGATACAGCAATGATCGCGAATGACCATGCCGTTGTAGACATCTGGAATTATAAAGACGATTATCTGCAAACAGTACAGCTAAAGGAATTGAAAAATGATCTGAAAAAATCTTATGCTGCGGTTATGCAGACGGAAAAACCGGATTTCTTTAGAAACATTGATGCTGAAGACCTGGATACTTTACGATTGGTAAACGAAGGGAATGCTGAATTTGCCCTTGGTATTACAAGTTTGAATAACCGTGTTTCTTCGCAATGGGAAGGGGCAACAAAGAAAACATATTTCCTGATAGATAATAAAACAGGAGAAAGAACGGAAATTATTAAGAATCTGAATGGCTCTGTTGCTGTTTCTCCACTTGGGAAATTTGTTGTGATCTTTGACAGAGAAAAAGGAAAATGGCTGAGTTATAATGTGAAAACAAAACAAACACTTCCATTGAGTAGCGGATTACCTGTTTCCTTTGTGGATGAAGAGTTTGATATGCCGGATTTTCCAAGCTCTTATGGTATCGCATCCTGGACGAATAATGATGAATCTGTGATTATCAAAGACCGTTTCGACCTTTGGGAGTTTTTCCTGAACGGCTCAAAAAAGCCTAGGAATATTACTAACGGATTTGGTCGTAAAAATAAAATAACATTTGATACCTACGATTTAGATAAAGATATTAAAAGCTTAAACCGAAAATCTGCCATTTATTTATCAGCATTTGATAATACATCCAAAGCAAATGGAATTTTTAAAACATCTATTCAGTCGAATTCTGATCCGGTAAAAATTCAGATGGAAAATGTATGGGGATACAGAAGTCTTCAAAAAGCAAAAAATGCAGAAGAATATATTATGGTAAAGGAATCATACACTGATTCTCCCAATATTTTTGCAACATCTGATTTCTCAAAACAACAAAAGCTGAGTGATACGAATCCGCAGCAAAACCAGTATAACTGGGGTACAGATGAACTGGTAAACTGGACAACACTAAAGGGGCATACTTCTACAGGAGTTTTATACAAACCGGAAAATTTCGATCCGAATAAAAAATACCCTATGATTGTCTATTTCTATGAAAAACTTTCTGATAACCTGAACCGCTATGTTGCACCAGCTCCTACACCTTCAAGATTGAATATTTCTTATTTTGTGAGCAACGGATATCTGGTTTTCACACCTGATATTTCGTATACAGACGGTTTTCCCGGAGAGTCTGCAATGGAATACATTAATTCCGGAGTTGAAAAATTAAAACAAAATTCCTGGGTAGATGGTACTAAAATCGGAATTCAGGGACAAAGCTGGGGTGGTTATCAGGTAGCCTATCTTATTGCTCATACCAATATGTATGCAGCCGCGTGGAGTGGAGCTCCTGTTGTAAACATGACTTCCGCATATGGAGGAATCCGATGGACTTCTGGAATGAACAGACAGTTTCAGTATGAGAAATCACAAAGCAGATTAGGAAAAAACCTATGGGAAGCACCGGATCTTTATATTAAAAATTCGCCGCTTTTTACTATTGATAAAGTACAGACTCCGGTAGTAATTATGAGTAATGATAAAGATGGTGCAGTGCCATGGTATCAGGGAATTGAAATGTTTACCGCATTACGCCGTCTCGGAAAACCGGTATGGCTTCTGAACTATAACGGAGATGATCATAATCTGGTAAAACGTCAGAACAGAAAGGACATCCAAATCCGTGAACAGCAGTTTTTTGATTATTATCTTAAAGGTGCTAAAGCTCCGGTCTGGATGACGAAAGGTATTCCAGCCACCCAAAAAGGAAAAGATTGGGGGTTTGAGCTGACAGATGATAAGCCTAATTAATATGAACCCGGCGGAGCCTTTGGCTCCGCCGGGTTTTTTATACTTCTCAGAAAATATATCATAAAACATAAACTGACACAATGGCATTTTTTTTATGATGAGTCTGTTGGGCACTTTTATTATATTTACCGCCAATTATAAATAACAGTATGGGAATCTTTGATTTTTTTAAGAAGAAAAATAACAATCAGGAAAATGTAAGTACTTTGGTTCAGGAAATGGAAATGCCGGAGGAAAAAGTAGTAGTACAGGAAGTAGCGGAAGAAGTGGTGGAAACAATACCGGAAATCCCTTCATCACAAGTGGAAGAGCCAAAGACAGTAAATAAAGAATATGAAAAAATCAAAATTTATAATGATTATATAGTCTATTCTATAGCGCTTCAGCTAAGAGGGGAGTATACGCCTATTTCTGCTTTTGAAAAAGAAAATGGTGAGGTAGAAGGCTTTGCTTATATGGTAACAGAAGATGCTTATGCACTTGCTCCACAACAGGCGATCGCGCAAATGGAAGAAAAATTTGAGAACGAACTTCAGGAAGGTAAGATCAAATCTTATATGATTTTGTATCACTCTCAGTTTGATAATAATGGTAATCATAATCCGGCAACAAAAGAGGAAGAATTTAAAGCCATTTCACTTTCTTATCATTTTGAAGGGTCTGATAAGGCAAAAACAGGACTTCCTTATATTTTTGAAAATCAAAATGTCACTTATAAAGGTTTTGCAGAGTTTTCTCACGAAGAAAATAATGAGATCATGAATCATCAGTTGGTGGATGGCAAAGATTACTTCCCGAATACAGAAGGAATTGCTGCTCCTGAAACTACTAATGAAGCAGGAATTATCATAAGAAAATCAAATATTCATAATCTTGTGAATACCTGGAGTGGTGTTTTTGGTCATGAAAATTTCCAGACTAAAGATTACGGTCAATATCTTACCACTGTTTTAATGCAGTCTACAGTTACGGACGTATCAGGTGAAGATAAAAGTAAAACAGAATTTGAAGATGTAAGATTTAAAACTATTGTTACAGATGAACTGAGCACTATAATTCCGGAAATAAAGACTAATTATACTTTAGATTTTGAAACAAGGTCAATCAGAGAGTGGGAAAATGCATTGAACCTGCAGGCGATTGTAGCAGGACCGGCAAGAGAGACTTTTGGGGTTTGGTTCTTTGCTACAGATTATGCTGAGAATAGAAATACTTACATGACTCAGCCTCATCTGAAGGTAAATATCAGCGGAATTGTTTTCATTCTTGACGTTCACACAAACACTGATTTACCTGATGGAACTAAAATGAGTGAAGACTTCACAACCTATGCACCAAGCCAGGACCTTCCTAATTATGCTTGTTTCGATTTTATTGCTCAGGTTGTAGACTTTAAAGAAACAGAATTACTTGAAGATGGCAGCATTAAAGGATATATCCTGAAGTTAAAATTGATTACCAATGAAGAGAATGAAGATTTCTTCACTATCGACGCATTTGTTAATAAGGAGAACATGAGATTTGAAACTCCAACAAAAGGAATGAAAGTTACCGGAGCCCTTCAGCTTCAAGGTAAAATTGCTGAGTAGTTTTAAAAAATATAAAAGCTAAAGAGGTTGTTCCATGGAATAACCTCTTTTTTATTTCTGATCCTTCATTTATTTAAATACAAAGAATTATGTGATTCGAAAGCTGATTATAAAGGTGTAAAAGGTTGCGACTTTGTCCTGAAGGAGCTGTGTGGTAAATGAGGTGTTTGCTTAATACGAATCAATGAAATTGATTCTACCTTTGCTCCCTTTAAAATAACAAAACCAAAAAATAAAAACTTTGCGTTTCAGAAAAAATATCTGCATGTAAAAAACAAAAAAGGCAATCCTAAGACTGCCTTTCTATATTTTTTCTGAAAAATTATTTGTTTTTCATTTCCTCCTTGATCTTGTTTTCCAATTCCTCAGAAAGATCCGGATTGTCTTTTAAAACTTCTTTTACAGCATCACGTCCCTGACCAAGTTTAGTCTCTTCGTAGCTGAACCAAGATCCGCTTTTCTTTACAATTCCCATATCTACTGCAGTATCAAGAATCTCACCTACTTTAGAAACTCCTTCACCATACATGATATCAAATTCTGCCTGCTTGAAAGGTGGTGCTACTTTGTTTTTCACAATCTTCACTTTCACACGGCTACCGATAGCTTCATCACCTTGTTTGATAGGTGCGCTGGCTTTTCTGATATCAATTCTTACAGAAGCATAGAACTTAAGAGCATTACCTCCGGTAGTGGTTTCAGGATTTCCGAACATTACACCGATCTTTTCTCTCAACTGGTTGATGAAGATCACTGTACATTTTGTTCTTGAAATAGTAGCTGTAAGCTTTCTTAATGCCTGAGACATTAATCTTGCGTGAAGTCCCATTTTAGAATCTCCCATTTCACCTTCAATCTCTGCTTTTGGTGTAAGAGCCGCAACAGAGTCAATGACAACGATATCGATAGCTCCTGAACGGATAAGGTTATCTGCAATTTCTAAAGCTTGTTCTCCGTTATCCGGCTGAGAAATGATAAGGTTCTCCAGATCAATTCCTAGTTTTGCAGCATATGTTCTGTCGAAAGCGTGCTCTGCATCAATAAATGCAGCAATACCACCTGCTTTTTGAGCTTCAGCAATAGCATGAAGGGTCAATGTTGTTTTACCTGAAGATTCAGGACCGTATATTTCAATGATTCTTCCTTTTGGATATCCGCCTATCCCTAATGCGATATCTAATCCTAAAGAACCGGAAGGAATTACTTCTATTGTATTGTCTATAGATTCATCACCTAAAGTCATTACTGTTCCCTTTCCGTATGTTTTATCTAATTTGTCAAGCACTAATGCGAGTGCTTTTTTCTTATCATCTATGTTACTCATCGCTATTAAAATAATTTCTCAAAAATACATAATTTAAATATCAAAAGCTAATATTTTTTGTCTCTGAAAACTGTTTTTAGAGTTAAAAAATGATAAAATTTTGCTACTGATCTGATTCAATTAGAATGGGACTTGGAAGCCGAAAAAATGTTATGGATTTAATATTTATTACTATTTTAAGCTAAATTAACCCTACAATAATTACTTCCATCCACAGTCTTCAGTCTTCTTAACTTAACCTAATGAAAATTTGAATTTTTGGTGATATTCAGATAATCTTCCAGTACTTTCATCTGATCCTTATTTCCTCTTTTTATTCTGGCATCACGGCTTACGATTCTGTCATAAATCTTGTTGAAAAGTATCTTTGATTTGGGAAACAGATTTTTGTTGGGAACTTCTGGGATCTGCAGTCTTTTGCAAACTTCATCATCCAGCAGAAACCAGGTACAGCAGACGTGGAGATATTTTAAATTTTTCCTTTGGAATTCAAATTTTAAAATTGGATTTTCCAGAGACTCATTCAAAAGAGAATGAGCAAGAAGAACAGAATCTTTATCGGAAGGAGGTTGAACAGAAGTCCATAAATAAAAATATTCGGTAGCTTGTTTTTTATTGTCGGGGAGAAGTTGCTCAGGAATTCCCAGAAGATAACCTACATATTTCCACAGGTGAAAAATTCCCTGTTCTTCCTCAATAGAAAAAGTATTTCCCAATTTTTGAAGACTGTGAAGAAAAACAAGACTAAAACCAATGTACGTTGCCATCATATCCCATGAATTGATTGGCTTACCCCAGTTTTCGGTATCCCAATCTTTATAATGTTTTTTTATGGAAAGTCTCGCGTAAGAATGGATCAGACGGGTTTTTATAGCAAACTCATACCCTTTTGCGTGAATTTCCAGCGCATTGTATCGGGTAGCATTCACCCAGAAATCCAATGTTTCCGAAAGACGTTTTACCGCACCCTTTTTTAAAGCTTCTGTAACGATAAGCGGCTTGTTGAGATAGGCGTAATCATAACCACCGATCAAACAGTAATCCCTCAACGAGATCAGGGAATCCAGATTACTTCTCATGCAGAGTTCAGCACCGCTTTTGAGTAAATTATAATCAAGCCATTCAGGAACTTTTTGAGTTTGGGAAAAAAGTTTTTTTACACTTTCAGGAACTGAATCTGTTTCCGAAACTCCATTTCTGATGTAATGCTCAATTTCCCTGGATGCCTCATGAAATTTTTTAGTAAAATAAACATCTCTTACCACCTCATCACCAATCTCGTCCACATGATGAAAAAAAGGAGCGAATTTTTCAAAGTTTTCAAAACTCACTTCTGCTCCGGAAAATTCAATGAGCAGTTTTCCGTTTCCACTTTCCCAGAAATCTCTGAAATGTGGAGCATCTTTAAATCGTGGTTGTATCATGTTCATTCCTTTACCTATAAAAGTACAAGTTTTATGCTGAAATTCTTTGGTGAGATTTGTCAGGCTTAGGATGAAAATTTTATAGGTAGCCCCATTCAAAAGTTTTTTTAATGAGTTCGGAACTGTTTCTGCAATCGGATTTTCTTAAAATATTTTTTCTGTGGGTGCGCACGGTTTCTTCTGAAATATTCAGCAGATCGGATATTTCTCCTGTGGAATAGCCTTTTGCAATACAGTTGATAACCTCGACTTCTCTTTTGGTGAAAATGACAGGAGTAGATTCATGAGGTTTACCATGTTCCATCCATTGCATCTGGTGAAAATCTTCCCGACCATTGATTCCGGACACTAATATAACATAAGAATTTTGGTGCGTGATATGTTCAATATTCGTATGGATATTAACAGCTTGCAAAAGTCTGCCGTTTTCATCTTTATAAGTATGTAAGGCCTGATGATGGAACAATTCATAATTACCATTTGAAGTTCTCATTCTGAAACAGTAGCTGGTTTTCAGTTCCTGCTGATAATCAAAGCCGTTAATTTCTTTTATTTTTTCTATTGACATTCTTTCTGCTTCCATGACAAACTCAATGTCATCGGGATGGATGAGGTCTATAATTTCTTTCAGATGCACTGGGTATTTACTGAGGCCATGTATTTTCAGAATGTCTTCATGATGATTGCAAATGGTACTGTCTGCGAAATTAATAACATAATAATAAAACTTTCCCGGCGCGAAGATTTCTCCTATAAGATGTTCAATGGCGGGAACGGGTAGGACTGTGTTATCATTTTGTAAAATTTCAGGATAGTCATTCCATACTTTGGTGAGGGGATGCGGTTTTTTTGCATGAGTCAAGTGTTTTTTCTCCATTGGTTAATGTTTTCTTAAAAATAATAAAATTATGTTAAAAAATCACCCTTTTGTGGTATTTCGTGTGGTAGGTAAGTATTGTAGCTTTAAATAAAACTAATGACCATTTCAAAAAAACTTTAATCTGAAAAATAAATAACCATGAAAACAAAAATTTTATTGCTGTTTCTGCTTTGGGCAGGATTAGCTTTGAGCCAAAAAAATGCTAAAGTAATTAGAATAGATTTATCAAAAGATAAACAAATACCAATCATATTGGAAAAAAACACATATGTTGAATTTATATTAAAAGATGTGAATGTTTTTAAAATTACTGGTTTTTCTACTGTTAAAGTTGAAAATATAGATTTTAAACCTCCTCAGTGGTTTACAGATCAGAGTAAACCAACAAATACAATAAACCCAACTGATAATGTTAATGCCTTATATGTTGAAAATACTATTCTTGAGAAAAAAAATAAAAAAAGTGAAATGGAATATGAATATGAAAATTTAAGAAGTACAATACATAATGATTTTAAATCTTTTTTTCAGAACTATCAATTAATGAGATCATTGATACAACTTGATGATGAACTTAATTTTATTATTTCAGATTCCATTTTTATAGATTCGGTTTCTGTAATTGAAAGTTCCAGAAAATTGTATTTTTCTCATTTTTCTCATTTTGAACCAAAATTTGAAGATTATAACAAAATAGAATCAAGTATAGAGTCCTTATCTTCATGCTATCTAAAACTTAATAGTGATTATAAAAAATTTATTAGCTTAGCCAAACAACTAAATGCTGATAATTTTTATGATAAAGACTTTTTATTAGCATCTGAAATTTATAAAAATATTTCAACGAGTACTGATAAGATATCTTTAAAATCAAAGAATGGAATTTCTTTGTACAAAAAAATTTTAATGTCACAATTTAATATTATTTTACCAGCTCAACAATTAACTGAAGATGTGACGATTATTACTCCGCAACTTAAAAATAAGAAAGGAGAGGTTGTGTATTCTTATTCTCCAATTAAATTTACTACTTATGGGGGATGGAAAATCAATTTTAGTGCCGGTTATTTTCTTAGTTTTATAGGTAATGATAACTATACTTCTTATACTAATTCTCTTGGAAATAAAGAAATAGCGAAAGGTAATACAGATAAAATTACAAATGCTTTAGGAGGCTTAATACATGTATATCATAATAAACCAGAATGGTTGGTTCAACCAGGTTTTTCTTTTGGAATTAGTTTGGCAGATAATGCAAGTGCAGGTTTTTATGGTGGATTGTCTTTATTCTTTTTAGAAAAAAATAGACTAATTACAACTTTTGGATATTCTTTTATAAAAGTGAAAAGGATAAATACGTCAAATTTATCACCCATCATGGATTCTGATAGGTACGCATTTATAAATGTAGCAGATACTGAAATTAGATATGATAATGTTTATAAAGGGGCGTGGTTTTTTGGAGTAACTTACAATTTATATAATAATGATAAAAAGTGATCATAGTTATAAATAAATTAAAATGTATTATGTGAAAAAACCTTCCCATCGGGAAGGTTTTATATTACTTATTGCTTATCGCTCATTACTTATTATAAAGAAGCAGCGTGTACAAGCATATCAACTAACTTGTTAGAGTAACCCATTTCGTTGTCATACCAAGAAACAAGTTTCACGAAGTTTGGAGAAAGCATGATACCAGCATCTTTATCGAAGATAGAAGTTCTCTTATCTCCTACGAAGTCCTGAGATACTACTGCATCTTCAGTATATCCAAGGATACCTTTCAATTCTCCTTCAGAAGCAGCTTTGATTACTGAACAGATTTCTTCATAAGAAGCAGCTTTGTCAATTCTCACTGTTAAATCTACTACAGAAACGTCAACAGTTGGTACTCTGAAAGACATACCTGTTAGTTTTCCGTTCAAAGAAGGAATTACTTTTCCTACTGCTTTAGCAGCACCTGTAGAAGAAGGGATAATATTGTTTAGAGCAGCTCTACCACCTCTCCAGTCTTTTACTGAAGGACCGTCAACAGTTTTCTGAGTAGCTGTTGTAGCGTGTACAGTTGTCATTAAACCTTCTACGATTCCGAAGTTATCGTGGATCACTTTAGCTAAAGGAGCTAAACAGTTTGTAGTACAAGAAGCGTTTGATAAGATTTTGATATCATCAGTAAGTTCCTTGTGGTTTACACCCATTACGAACATTGGAGTATCATCTTTAGAAGGAGCAGAAAGGATTACTTTCTTAGCACCAGCGTTGATGTGAGCCTGAGCAGTATCTTTAGATAAGAAAAGACCTGTAGATTCTACGATATAGTCAGCACCAATTTCATTCCACTTTAGGTTGTTAGGATCTCTTTCAGCAGTTACTCTGATTCTTTTCCCGTTTACTACAAGATCATTTCCTTCTACAGAAACTTCACCTGGGAAAATACCGTGTACAGAGTCATATTTTAACATGTAAGCCATGTATTCTGCATTAATAAGGTCATTGATTCCTACAACTTCAATGTTGTCTCTTTCAGTCATTGCTCTGAAAACAAGACGTCCAATTCTACCAAAACCGTTGATACCTACTTTAATTGTTGACATAATAGTTTGTTTTTATTAGATTTATAAAAATAATTAGATTGCTAAAATTTTTGAAATCAGTAAAAGATCTTCATTGATTTCGTTATGTTTTTTAATGGCTTCTTCAATCGGCGTATACGTCAGATCATTGGAACGCATTCCCGCCATTACATTGGTTTGTCCTTCCATTAATCCTGTTACAGCACCGTAGCCCAGTCTGCTTGCCAAAACCCTGTCTGCACAGCTTGGAGAACCTCCTCTCTGCATGTGTCCCAAAATGGCTACACGAATATCATAATCAGGGAATGTCTGCTTTGTTTTTTCGGCAAGTTCATAGACATTGGCAAGTTTTTCACCTTCTGCAACCACCACAATGCTTGATGCCTTTCCTGTTTTTTCAGCATCTCTGAATTTTGCGAAAAGCTCATCAATACTGTCTTTTTTCTCAGGAATTAAAATATCCAGAGCTCCTGTTGCCAATCCACTGTTTAATGCAATAAAGCCGGCGTCACGACCCATCACCTCCACAAAGAAAACTCTGTTGTGGGAAGTTGCCGTATCACGGATTTTGTCAATGGCATCCATTGCAGTATTCAAAGCAGTGTCGTATCCTATGGTATTATCAGTTCCGAAAATATCGTTGTCGATCGTTCCCGGGATACCGATTACTCTGATTCCGAATTCTTCATTAAAGATTTTCGCACCGGTGAAAGTTCCGTCTCCACCAATACAAACCAATCCGTCTATTCCAAGCTTTATGCAATTGTCATAAGCTTTCTGACGGCCTTCTTTTGTTCTGAATTCAGCGGATCTGGCAGACTTTAGAATTGTTCCACCCTGGTTGATTATATTTTTTACGGAACGGGCTCCCATTTTCAGGAAATCATTGTTGATAAGACCATTGTAGCCTTCTCTCACCCCGTAGCATTCGATATTATAGTAATTGGCGGTTCTTACTACCGCTCTTAACGCCGCATTCATACCCGGAGAGTCACCTCCTGAAGTAAGAACTGCAATTTTTTTTACAGCACTCTCTTTCATCAAGAAAAAAATTTCGAACACAAATTTACAAAAACAAGTTCAGATTATCGTAGTAACTTTCCAATAGTTTTGAATATAAATTATTAAAAGCTTCTGAAGTTTGTAGGTTTAAAAAAATATCGCGCGGTTTTAGTTTCCTGAGCATCGATATCCAGGTCATACCATGGTGTAAAATAGGGGTTAAACGGATTAGAGAGCACATGAATAGACTGTGCGGGTGTAAATCCTTCACTCAATAAAAACAATCTTTTCCCTTCTTTATTCTGGCAGACCCCGGAAATAAAAACAATATGTCCTGGACTTCCCGGTGTGATCAGGATATCTCCGGTTTTCAGGTCAGAATTTTTTGAAACGGGTTTTGTTTCTTTATTTAATGAAATAGTCCCCGCATAATTAAAGATCAGATCCAGATAATTTCTGAAACTCTGATAAGAATCATCAAAAGGCGCAGTTTTTCTGAAACTCACCGAATTTCCACTGACAAAAGCTCTCGTTCCGTTTTTGTAGTCATTCCAGCTGAGAAGATCGCCACTGGTAAAGTGAAATTTGATTTCGTCAAACTTTTTCGCCTTATAAAGATATTCCGCTCTCATACGGATTGCTGCATCAGCGCATTGCTGCAAATCCTTATTTCCTGTATCAATATCAAAAACAGCCTCATGAAGATGCTGGGTAGAAATAGGAGTACCATCATATTTCAGAATCTGACTGTCATAAGGTTTCAGTTTAAAGTTTTCAATAAAATGGCCGAAAGAATCAGATTTTTCTTCAATCCATTCAAATCCTTCAGGAGGGGAAAACCTTTCCCGGATGGTATTTTTATCTTTATGGATCTTTGCAGAACTTTTTGCTTCTAAATTTTCTTTATGATCAGGTTCAGCCAATAAACGGTCTGATAATTTTTCTTTTGTACAGCTTGCGATGATAAGAAGCGCTGAGATTCCCGTGATAATTTTTTTCATGCGTTTTTAATGAACACAAATATCATTTTTTTTCACGTACCAGCAAATAAAGTTCTGAGAATCTGCAATATTTAACTTCTGCTTTATGCTTTTTTCTTTTCAGGAATCAGTAATTTACCCCAATCATTCAGCTGCCAAAGAATCTTCACCAGTTGTTCACCTAGTTCTGTTAAAGAATATTCAACCCTTGGAGGAAGTTCATTAAAAGACTGTTTCGTTAAAATGCCGTCTTCTACCATCTCCGATAATTGCTGATTCAAAACTCTGCGATCCACTTTTGCAATACCGCGCAGAAATTCACTCGGACGTTTTTTTCCTTCATTAATTTGCCAAACGATAGGAATTTTCCATTTTCCACTGATGGTATTCACTGCGACCTCCAACGGGCAAATTTTATTTTCTTCAGCTCTTTCCTTTGTTTCCATAAAATTGACTTTTTTATCCCTATGGGTGTAAAATATGCGGTATTGTTTTTGTCCGCCGTGTTTCAGACTTTTGTAAAGATAATCATTAAAAAACAGCATGTCAGAAAAACGAAAAGGAGCCCGTTCCATCAAAGATATTCCACCGGATATCTTGGAACAGCTGAATCGGGGAGAAATTGAAACCGCTAATCTTACAGAATGGCTGGCAGTAGATCAAAAACTCTTGTTGGAGAATTTGCTTCAGCAGAATAACAGGATTGATTATTTAAAACCCGTCTTAGAAAATGTAGATCAACTGAAAAAACAAACTGTCAATACTCTTAACGAAGCTATTGGAATTGGACTTTTGAATTTAGCCAGAAAAAATAATGATGATGAATTTCTATCAAAACTCACAACCCATCCGGCAGATCTTGTGCGTTGCTGGGCAGCTTATACCATCGGAAGAAATAATGATTTGAAACTTAAAGAAAAATTAAATAGCATTCAATCTTTCGCTTCTGACTCTCATTTTGGAGTGAGGGAGATCTGCTGGATGACGGTGCGTCCGGATATTTCAAAAAATCTTGATGAAAGTTTATCTATTTTATCAGAATGGACGAAGCATGACAATGAAAATGTAAGGCGCTTTGCCAGTGAATCTACCAGGCCAAGAGGAGTTTGGTGTGAACATATTAATGCTTTGAAACAAAACCCTGGACTAGCACTGGAAGTTTTAGAACCTTTACGATCGGATTCATCCCGATATGTACAGGACAGTGTCGGCAATTGGTTGAATGATGCCAGCAAATCCCAACCCGAATTTGTGGTAGAAATTTGTGATGTATGGCTTCGTGAAAGTCCGACAAAAGAAACCCGATATATCATAAAGAAAGCCTTGCGGACCATCAAAAAGTAAGAGTTATCCACAAAATAGAAATGTTGATTTAGTTTTTGGTTACATAGATCGCAGATTTACATAGTTTTACATCATATTTTCATATTCCTTTTTTCCTTGGAAGTGCCTTTATTTGCTTAATTTTTACATCAAAAAGAACATTGAGATATTTTCAATGTTAACTATATGTTAACGGTAAAAAGTTATCCACAATATGAGTTTTCAATTAATGTGGATTCTATCTGGCAGTAAATTAATAATTTAAATAAAAATTAAAAAACGGAAACCAGAATTACCACCTTTTCTTCGCTGAAAAAAAAGTTATCCACAATATGATATTTTACTTACCATTTTTCGGTCAAATACTTCCAGTATCTTTTCGGGACATGCTGAATATGAAGTTTCATATTCTTTCGTTCTACAATATTGGTTTTAGTAAAATATCGCTGCCAAAGAACCTGATAACTCATTTCTTCATCATGAAACTTCTGTTGATACTTATTAAAATCCGGTTTTTCGTCTGGATAGAAGAATTCGCAGTGTTCCAGGTCGTAAAAAATGCCATAATTTCTCCTCAGATCATAAATCATCCATTTTTGGTCCTGATACCGATCATTAAAATGTTTTCGGATCAACGGAAGAACATTGAAGTCTGGATCTATTTTGGAAAAGAAGACTTCATCTTTCATTTTTTCAAAGCGGACAAAAGCAGTCATTCTGTGTCTTTCTCTATCTACTGATTTGCAGATTTTTGAAATTTGAAGAATACTGTTGTCTGCAAAGTTTTCAAGAATATTTTCTCCGGGATGTTTAATGGATTGTCTCACAGCAGAAAGGATAAGGTTTTCAAGATCTGGTTCTTCTGATAAAAATACTTTTAAAAGCTTATGAATACCCGCTTTCCCAATATTTTGCTCCAGTTTGTTGAGAACCCGCTCAGACTTTTCTGTTTGAGTAATAACTTCATGAATCTCTGCAAAAATATTTTCCTGATGAAAACGTGCTCTGCTGGAAATTTCTACATCTTTATAACGATATTCAAAAACTTCAAATACTGCAGTAAAAAGACCGTCAAAACTTCCATCGTAGAGTAGGGTTGTCATAATAAGTTTGAAAATTTAGTTGTGCTGCCTGAGATTCTTCCTTCGTCAGAATGACAAATATGCTGTTTTATCGAAGCAATAAATTAGTGATCATTTGTGAAAATATTCGTGTTATTTGTGTTTAAAACAATGTTAGTTGCTGGGAAAACTGATTGTGAAACTTTGAAGAGCTTCCACCTATCAACAGCTTTCTAAAATTTTTATCCGTTAAATATTTCAGGTAGGCATTCCCTGCATTGAAATCAATAAAATATTTTGCCCGGTTCACGGCTGCTCCCAGTTTTTTTAAATGATCCATTGTTAAAACCTGAAAACGTCTTGCACTGATGATTTTCTGAGCTGTTTTAACTCCAATTCCCGGAATTCTCAAAATCAATTGATATTCGGCGGTCTGTAGATTAATTGGGAACTGATCCAGATTTCGTAGCGCCCAGCTTAATTTCGGATCCATTTCCAGATCAAGGAACGGGACATTCGGATCTAAAATTTCTTCAGCTTTAAAACCATAAAATCTCATCAGCCAATCCGACTGATACAACCGGTTTTCACGAAGCATAGGGACCTCAGTTGTTAAAGATGGTAATCTCTGATCTTCCAGAACCGGAACATATCCGGAATAATAAACTCTTTTGAGATTAAAATTTTTATAAAAATGATCGGCAACTTTAATGATCTGGAGATCGTTTTCATTGGTTGCTCCCACAATCATCTGAGTAGACTGTCCTGCCGGAGCAAACTTGGGAACTTTTTTCAGAACCTTTTTTTCATCCTTATATTGAATGATCCCTTTTTGAATATACCGCATTGGACTGATCATATCTTGTCTGTTCTTTTCAGGGGCCAGCAGTTTTAATCCGCTTTCTGTAGGAATTTCAATGTTTACGGATAAACGGTCTGCATACAAAGCTGCTTCCTGCATCAGATCATCACTTGCTCCCGGAATAGATTTCAGATGAATATACCCGTTGAAATTTTCTTCGAGACGCAGTTTTTTGGCCACTCTTACCAGACGCTCCATCGTTGTGTCTGCATTTTTGAATATTCCTGAGCTTAAAAATAAACCTTCAATATAATTTCTGCGGTAAAAATTAATCGTAAGATCTACGACTTCTTCTACTGTAAAGGCAGCTCTTTTAATATCATTTGAACTTCTGGAAACACAATATGCACAATCGTAGATACAATGATTGGTTAATAAAATTTTAAGCAAAGAAACACATCTTCCATCTTCCATATAAGTATGACAAATACCACTGGCGGAACTGTCCCCTAAAGCTCCTTTTTTATTCTTTCTTGAGCCGCCGCTGGATGAACACGAAACATCATATTTCGCTGCATCGGCAAGGATTTCCAGTTTTTCTTTAAGGCGGTCAAAATTCATATTTTAAAATATTTGATATGTTTTGTATCTGAATTGTTTTTAAATTTTGTTCAAATTTAGTTCCAAAATTGATAAAAGTCAATCTTTTTTCATAGAAGTTATCAACAAAAAAGAGTCTCAAAATCATTATATTTACGGCTCATTAAAGTTTATATCATGAATCATAAACCAATCGAAGGTTTTTCCAAGCTTCCAAAGCAGGGGAAAATCGACTGGCTCGTAAACGAATATCTTGAAGGAAACCAGGAATATCAAAATATATTAAAACAATACTGGAATAATGATGCAGATCTTCAGAAACTTCACGATGAGTTTTCTGAAAATACCATCTCCAATTTTTATATGCCTTACGGAATTGCTCCGAACTTTTTGATCGATGGAAAACTGTTGGCACTTCCAATGGCCGTTGAAGAAAGTTCTGTAGTTGCCGCCGCTTCCAAAGCTGCGAAATTCTGGATCGATAAAGGAGGTTTCAAAACAACGATTATCAACACTGAAAAACTGGGGCACACCCACTTTATTTTTAATGTTGAATCTCATAAATTATTACATTTCTTTAATTTCAGTTTAAAGAAAAAATTACTTGAAGCGACAGAAGATATCACATCGAACATGAGAAAACGCGGTGGTGGTATTTTAAATATCAATCTGGTGGATAAAACTGCAGAAATGCCGAATTATTACCAGTTGAAAGCAAGTTTTGATACAGTAGATTCCATGGGAGCGAACTTTATCAACTCATGTCTTGAGCAGTTCGGGAAAACTTTGAGACAGGAAGTAGCAACAAGCGAAGATTTTACCCAGGATGAAAAGAATTCATTGCAGATTGTGATGAATATCCTTTCCAACTTTACACCTGATTGCATCGTGAGAGCTGAGGTTTCCTGTAAAATGGAAGACTTGAAAGACGACAGCGGAATTTCTCCTGAAGAATTCGCTTCTAAATTCAAACAGGCAGTTACTATTGCTGAAATTGAACCTTACCGTGCAACTACTCATAATAAAGGAGTAATGAATGGGGTAGATGCAGTGGTGATTGCTACCGGAAATGACTTCAGAGCAACAGAAGCCTGCGCACATGCTTACGCGGCAAGAGACGGACAATACAGATCTTTGACACACTGTACAACAGACAATGGCGTCTTCAGATTCTGGATTGATCTTCCTATTTCTGTAGGAGTTGTAGGAGGGCTTACAAATCTTCACCCCTTGGTAAAATTCTCATTAGCACTTCTCGGAAAACCTTCTGCACAGGAGCTGATGAGTATTCTTGCAGTTTCAGGTCTTGCACAGAACTTTGGTGCATTACGTTCGCTGGTGACCACAGGAATTCAGAAAGGTCATATGAAAATGCACTTATTGAATATTCTGAACCAGTTGGGAGCTACCGAAGAAGAAAAGCAGCACTTTGTGACGTATTTCAAAGACAAGACGGTGAGCCACCACGAGGTGATCAATGAATTTAACAGAATGAGAGGAAACTAATGTTACAGATCATTTTGCCAATTGTATTCCTTCTTTTTGGATTCTTTTTAAAGAAAACAAACAATGAAGGTTTCAGAAGCTCCAAGAGATTTGCCAATATGTTTATCATACTTGGAATTTCTACGCTGGTTGCCAAGTTCATTTTAATGTACTTAAAATCAAAATAGTGAAAAAGAGTATTGTATTTTTCTTACTGATTTCCGTTTTAAGTTTTTCGCAACAGCAAAAAGTGAAAATAAGTAATCTCCAGCCGAAAACTGAAGATACCGTTTTTCCGGTTGTTTCTTATTCTGAAAATCTCAGGGTAGAAAATAAAATCAATACATTTCTGCAGGTAGATCAGCTGGAATATGTTCCCGGATCTGGCGGAAACCCTTTTAAACTGGCTTCTACAGCTACGAATTCCTATTCAAACTATCTTTATTTTTATAGATGGGATAAGATTGAAACGCCTGAAAATATTCTGAGTATTGCAATAGATGGTGAAGCTTCAGGTGCTTATCCGGAAGGTTTTTTAATCTGGAAGAATTTTGACCTGAGAACAGGAAATTTTATCAATGCTGAAGATTTATTCCAATCAGGATCAATAAAAACAGTGGAAAGTATCATTCAGAAAAGAGTAAAGAAAAGAATCACTGATTTTCTTACCCAACTGAAAGCTGAGAAAAATCCTTCTGAGGAAACTAAAGATCAGATTGCAATGTATGAAGACTGTTTTACAGAACATACTTTAGAGGATATCCGATATTTCTTCGGAAAAGATAAGCTGACCTTTGTTGCAGGAAGATGTTCTAATCATGCCATGAGAGCATTGGATGATCTTGGAAGCCATGAAATAGAACTTTCCTATAAAGAACTGGAAAAATACTGGAGCCCTTACGCAAGAAATTTGATTTCCGGGTCTGAAAAAGCAGATATAACCAGTCTTAATAATAAATTGTATAAGGGAAAGATCGACGGAAAATATTCCATTACTGTTTTGATCGGTCAGGTATATGATGATGGTTCTTTCTCTGCAAAATACTGGTATGATAAAAATAAAAAGCTGATTGAGTGGAATGGAAAGATAAAAGGTCATCACATCTCCATCATAGAAAACGATTATTATAGTGAAGAAACCAACCAGTGGATTTTCAAAGCCTTGGTGGAAGCTGATCTGCAAGGCAGAAAAATTATTGGAACCTGGCAGGATTATAAAACAAAAAAATATTTAACCTTAGAATTAGAAGAGCTATAAAATGAAAACAATTACTTTAGTTTTTGGAGCGGTTTACGGAATGGTATCTGTGATCCTGGGTGCATTCGGAGCACACGCTTTAAAGAAAATATTAGCTGTGGAAAGGCTGGAAAGCTTTGAAACAGGAGTAAGATATCAGATGTATGCAGCATTTTTTCTGCTGATCATCGGGTATATCTTAAAATTTGAAACTTCTACAGAAAAATGGACTTCCATTTTAATGATTGCAGGAACATTGTTGTTCTCTGTAAGCATCTATTTTCTGAGTATGCAGGATTATTTAGGAATGAATCTTAAATTCTTAGGACCAATCACTCCGCTTGGTGGTTTGATGATGATCTTAAGCTGGGGAATGCTTATCTTTTATTTTGCTAAAAACAGAATTTAGGAATGAAGATTAACAGGAGAAGACGCTTAATTAGAACCTTCAATCTCTTAGATCAACCTATCAGATTCAATCCTTTTGTATTCAGCCGTACTTTTTTCATGTGGGCTGTTACAGGCCTTGTAGGCGGTATTATTGCCGGAGGATATTGGATCGTACTGGAGCATTTTACTGAATTCCTATCCGAATTTCAAGGATGGCAGGTGATTCCGACGATGGCAATCTGTGGGTTGCTGGCTGGATTGGTGATTCATTTTATTGGTGATCCGGGAGAAATTCATTTGATTGTTAATAACATCAGATTCAATAAAGGAAAACTTGAACCGAAGAACAACCCTTCGATGATTCTTTCATCCCTGTTTTGTGTAGCATCAGGAGGAAGTCTGGGGCCGGAAGCTCCTTTAGTACAGGTAACCGGTTCTACAGGAACCTGGCTGGGGAAAATTTTCAGGCTGAAAGGAGAAGAACTGCGTTCTTTAAGTATTGCCGGGATGGCTTCAGGCTTTACTGCTTTATTTGGTGCACCGCTGGGTGGAAGTCTTTTTTCCCTTGAAATCCTGCATCATAAACACGCTGTAGAATATTATAAAGCTATTATCCCTGCTTTGGTGGCGAGCTGTTTCAGTTATCTGATGTTTGCTTTGATTATCCATTTGGGAATCGGGGCAACCTGGGATTTAAAAGCATATCAATATACAGGAGTATATGATTTTCTATACGCCACGCTGTTCGGAATTGTAGGGACATTTTTTGGATGGATCTTCATTTTTGTTGTTAAGTTTTTCAAGAAAGTTTTTGAGTACAGAGATTTCCCGATATATATTAAAACATTTGTAGGAGGAATTATTTTAGGAATCATTGCTTATAATTTCCCAATTACAAGATACTTTGGACATAACGAAATCAATCAGCTGATCGGGGGGAATTTCGGGCTCAACTTTTTAATCCTGATTCTGATTTTTAAAATACTGGCGATTGCGATTACGGTAACTTCAGGATGGAGAGGAGGATTTATCATTCCGCTGTTCTTTGTAGGAACCACATTGGGATTGATTATCCATAATTTATTTCCAAGTGTAGATACTACATTAGCTATTGTAAGCTGCATGGCGGCGATCAATGCTTGTGTGACAAGAACGCCGATGAGTACTACCATTATCTTAGGAACACTTACCGGATTTACCTATTTTGTGCCGATCTTATTTGCGAGTCTTACAGGATATTTCCTGGCTCCAAGAATTCCGTTCATTGGATCACAATCTGAGAAATTAGTGGAAGAATAAAGGAAATTTGAGTGATATGTTAAAAATCAAGTCAATCAGACTTTAATTTTTGAGTCAATAAACTTGAACTTCCATGTCTTTTTAGTAAATTTGTCAACCTTTAAATATTAAAATAAAATAATAAAAATAATATGAATCTTCACGAGTATCAATCAAAAGAGATTTTATCAAAGTATGGAGTAGCTATCCAACGTGGTTTCGTTGCAAACAACGTAGATGAAGCTGTAGCAGCTGCTGAAAAATTGACTGCTGAAACCGGAGCTCAGGCTTGGGTTGTAAAAGCACAGATTCACGCAGGTGGTCGTGGTAAAGGTGGGGGTGTTAAGTTTTCTCCAAACATGGATAAACTTAAAGAAAACGCTCAGAATATCATCGGAATGCAGTTGGTAACTCCTCAAACTTCTGCTGAAGGTAAAAAAGTACACTCTGTTTTGATTGCAGAAGATGTTTATTATCCAGGAGAATCTGAAACTAAAGAATTTTATGTTTCTATTCTTTTAGATAGAGCTGAAGGAAAAAATACAATCGTATATTCTACTGAAGGTGGTATGGATATTGAGCACGTTGCAGAAGTAACTCCTCATTTGATCCACAACGAACTTATTGATCCTGCTATTGGTCTTCAAGGGTTCCAGGCTAGAAAAATTGCTTTCAACCTTGGTCTTGAAGGAAATGCATTCAAAGAATTTGTGAAATTTATTTCATCTCTTTACAATGCATATACAGGAATTGATGCTTCTCTTTTCGAAATCAACCCGGTATTAAAAACTTCTGATAACAAGATTATCGCTGTAGATGCTAAAGTAACTTTAGATGACAACTCATTGTTCCGTCACAAAGACTTAGCTGAACTTAGAGATACAAGAGAAGAAGATCCAATGGATGTAGAAGCTGGTGAAGCTGGTCTTAACTTCGTAAAACTAGATGGTAACGTTGCTTGTATGGTAAACGGAGCTGGTCTTGCAATGGCAACTATGGATATCATCAAATTATCAGGTGGTAACCCGGCTAACTTCCTTGACGTAGGTGGTACTGCTGATGCACAGAGAGTACAGACTGCTTTCGGAATCATCTTAAGAGATCCAAACGTAAAAGCAATCCTTATCAACATCTTCGGAGGTATCGTAAGATGTGACAGAGTTGCTCAAGGTGTTGTAGATGCTTACAAAGCAATGGGTAGCCTTCCGGTTCCATTGATCGTAAGATTACAGGGAACTAACGCTGTAGAAGCTAAAAAATTAATTGATGAGTCTGGTCTTCCGGTACACTCTGCAATTACTTTAGAAGAAGCTGCAAACAAAGTAAAAGAAGTTTTAGCTTAATTCTAAAATTTTTAAATAAATAAGAAAACCGTTCCATTTTTGGAACGGTTTTTTAATGCATATGAAGAAACTTTTTATCCATGAAAAACGTATATATTCCAAAACCATGCTCTGAAAACTGGGAATTGATGTCTCCACAGGAAAAAGGACGATTCTGTGATTTATGTAATAAATGTGTTGTTGATTTTACAGAAAAGAATCCTCAGGAGGTTGAACAGATTTTAGAAGAAAATAAAGATACTCAGATCTGTGGAAGATTTTACAATCATCAGTTAGGTAATCATATTAATCAATCACAAAAGCTTAAGGTTAATTTCCTGAAATATATTCCTTCTTCCTTTCACAATAACAGCGTTGTTTTAAGTTTATTTTCTGTGATTTTATTTTTAATAGGATGCTCAAAGCCAAAAGCAGAAACGTATGCTACAACAGGTATTGTTGATGTGATAGAAGAAGATTCTTGCGCTGTCAATGATAAGTATGCAATGGGAGAAGCACGAATTATGGAGAATGACAGTACTGCCAAAATGCCTAAAAATGATACTATAAAATTGAAAAGAAAAGAGAGTAAGAAGTAGTTTTTAGAACAGGTATAAAAAGACCACTTCAAAAGTTGAAATGGTCTTTATTTTTTATTTAAATATTCCTTATTTATCCTGATGACTTTCAGGTAAAATATTATCTCCACCCGTAATACTGATGCTTGTAGGCGTTACTAACTGTACTTTATCCACATCAAAACGCTCTTTAATCCCTAAATAAGCCTTACTTCTTACCTGGGCCAGATTAGCACCTACTTTTATCCAAAACTTCACTTGGAGATTAAATGCACCTTGTTTCAGATCTGTAAAGATCACCTCAATGGTGTCTAGCTTATCCACATTGTCAAGGTTTTTAACCACATCCAGAATCCCTTTCTGTGCTATACTGATATCTTCATCAGCTGGAATTTCAAAATTTAAAATAATCCTGCGCTGTGGAGAAGCCGTAATATTATAAAACGGAGCATTGAAAACAACCTGATTAGGAATATAAGCTTTCTTCCCGTCATCAGTAAGAATTTTGGTCGTTAAAAATCCGATCTCCTGTACCGTTCCTGAATGAGCTCCAATCGTAATATAATCGCCTACTTTGTATGCTTTGTCAATACCAATCAGCATTCCAGAGAAAATACTGGATACAAGATCCTTCAGAGCAACCCCGGCAATAACCCCTGCTACTCCAAGACTTCCGATAAACTTCCAGAGAAAGCCGCTGAATCCCATTATTTCCAACGCAATAAAAGTTCCCATCAGCATGATCAGGAATCTGAATACACTGATTAAAGTTACTAATGAACTTTCTTTTTGACTTTTTGGGAAGAATTTGTGAAATAGCTTTACAGCTCCTTTACTTAAATACTTACTAGTGATCAGAAAAAATGTAAAGACTAAAATTCCCACAATCAGTTTGGGAGTAAGCTCTGCAAATGTCACATACCAGTTTTCCAATACTTTATAAACAAGATCTACATACCTGAGTCCGGTCTTCTCCATGAATAAAATTTTAATTAAATATATAAATTTTCAGCAAAAAATTTGCCAGTTCCAAAAAGTCTACTAAATTTGTAGACTATAAAGAGAAAATATTATGTCAATTAAACTAGGAGATACAGCACCCAATTTTCAGGCAGAGTCATCTGCAGGTGATATTAATTTCTATAATTATCTGGGAAATTCCTGGGGGATTCTGTTTTCGCATCCTGCAGATTATACGCCGGTATGCACTACAGAGTTGGGGTATACCGCAAAATTACAGTCTGAATTTGATGCCAGAGGTACAAAAGTGATTGCTTTAAGTGTAGATGGAGTAGAAGATCACCAAAACTGGGTAAAAGATATTAATGAAACTCAGAATACCAATGTACAGTTTCCTATTATTGCTGATAAAGATAGAAAAGTTTCTGAGCTGTATGATTTTATTCATCCCAATGCTTCGGTGACGGCTACAGTGCGTTCTCTTTTGATTATTGATCCTTCCAAAAAAGTAAGACTGATTATTACCTATCCGGCCTCTACGGGAAGAAATTTTAACGAAATCCTTAGAGTGCTGGATTCTTTACAGCTTGTGGATAATTATCGCGTGGCTACTCCTGTTAACTGGGAAAATGGAGAAGATGTCATTGTTCCTCCAACCATTTCTACAGAAGAAGCACGAAAGATTTTCCCAAAAGGAGTGACGGAAATAAAACCTTATTTACGATACACACCACAACCCAATACATGATTTTATTTGATTTTTTATAGTTTAGTTTTAATTTGTACGAAAAGCGCCCCGAAATAAATTTTCGGGGCGCTTTCATTTTTTTATAAGTATTTCAGTGATTACTTAACGTCGTTGATGATTTCCTTACCTTTAGATGTTGGAAGATAAATCTGGAATCCTAAACCAAAAGTAATTTTGTTAGTATATCCACCGCTTCCGAATCCTGCGTTGGCATCATATTTTATTAAACCTTCCAATCCGATGTTTGGAGTAATAAAGTAAGAATAACCAGGTCCGAACCCAAAGTTAAGCCCGTTGGAAGAAGAACCTCCTTTAGAGATAGATGTTCCTCCTATCCCTAAATTACCTTCTAAGAACCATCTTCCATGGTGTAGTAAGTTATTTACACCTTGCTCTCCCGGGTTAAGATAGTAACGTCCTAATGCTCCTACGTTATATGTGAATGTAGTTGGCGCATCTTTAGCTCCTTTGAAACCTAGATCTACATATCCTCCTAATGCAACATTGTCTTCAATGAAATAAGCTCCTTTTGGCTGAATATTAAAATCATAACCACCTCCTTTGTTTAAACCGAAGTTGGCTCCTGCAAGGTTGCCACCTACCATCCAATTACCTTTCTGAATCTGAGCGTTTGCAGTTGCTGTTAAACCTGCTACAGCTAATATCCCTGTTAAAATAAGTTTTTTCATAATTTATTATTTTAATAATTAAATGTTTATTATTCACGAGTTATAGAAAAAACAATAAATGTGCCAGAATCTTAATTTTAGGTAATTTTTCTAAATAAACGTTAACATTGTCAGGAAGATATAATTCAGTTTTTTAACATATTCACTGAGGATTTCATAATGATAAAGAAAATAAAAGGTGGGTTTTAAAAAGAAAATGATAAAAAGAGGTGATAATCCCTAAGTGCCTTTTTTCTTCGTTCAGTTTGCTGATTATTAAACAAATAAAAGAATAATAGATATGATCAGTCCTGCAATTGTAAACTTGATTCCGCGTTTGAAAGCCTTTGTTTTAGGATTAAACATCCAGAAACTTGAAATCACAAAAAAGAAGAGAGAAACTCCGAAAAACACACTTAGAGGCGATATAGCATCCTTAGACTGCGATTTGTGAAGAGAAACCATTTTGTCTAATACGAAAGGCAGCTCTTTCTTTGTATACTTTGCTTTTCCGGTTGCATTGTCATAAGTTCCCTGTTTAAAATAAAGAACACTTCCTTCTGTTTTTTCCACTTCAAGACCTTTCATCTTCAGCTCTTTTTTCAGTTCTTTCTCGGAAAGATTGGCTGCAATGTTTTTTTCATATTTCTTTTCGTTCTTCAGAAAATCAGTATCTCTATATACCAGAAGAATTCCACTTAGAGAATATACCGCCATAATTCCGGCAAGGAAATATCCCAGATAACGGTGTGTAATCCTCATGAAACTTCTTGTATCTTTAATCTTATCCATATCTTCTTGTATTAAATTTTTAAAAAATTAGAACTGCAAAAATGCAATTTTTAATTCTGAATTTATAATTCATTCCAGCCAATCATTTCTTAAAATGACTTGCTGCAGGAGATTTGTGGACTAATAAGAAGTTATAGTTATCAACATATGAATTATTTCTACATCTTCTTTAAATCAGAACAGAGAATTTTTATGAATATATTTGTTAAAAATTATAATATGCAATTGGTAAAAGCAGGGCTTTGTGCCTTTGGAATGAGCGGAAAAGTATTCCATGCTCCTTTTTTAAAGGAACATCCGGGATTTTTTATATCTGCTGTAGTAGAAAGAAGTAAGGAAGAGTCTAAGGAAAAATATCCTGAAGCAACCATTTATCGTTCTGTAGAAGAAATGCTTCAACATGCAGATGTAGAATTGGTCATCATCAACACTCCGGTTCAGACACATTATGAATATGCAAAAAAAGCATTGGAGGCGGGAAAAAATATTATTGTAGAAAAACCTTTTACGGTAAATGTTGCTGAAGCGGAAGAACTGGTGCAGTTGGCTGAAGAAAAAGGATTGTTTTTAAGTGTCTATCAAAACAGAAGATTCGACCGTGATTTTTTACAGGTTCAGAAGATTCTAAACGAACAGAAAATAGGCAATATTAAAGAGGCTGAAATCCGTTTTGACAGATTCCGTACAACTCCCAGTGGAAAACAGCATAAAGAAAGTCCGGATCAGGTAGGTTCAGGAACACTTCATGATCTGGGTGCTCATCTTGTAGATCAGGCTGTACAGTATTTTGGATATCCTGAAAAACTCTTTGCAGATGTATTTTCTATGAAAGGAAAAGAATTTGCAAATGATTATTTTGAGATCCTGCTATTCTATAAAAATGATCTGAGAGTAAGACTAAAAACATCGGTTTTCAGTAAAGAAGGCCACTACGCTTATACTATTCATGGCGACAGAGGAACTTTTTTACAGGAACGAACAGATAATCAGGAAAATGAATTGGTAGCAGGTGCTATTCCTGAATATGGTAAAGAATGGACCCAGCCATTGAAAGAATCGGATGGAGTTTTAAACTTCCTGAATGATAATTCCGAGACAGAAAGAATTCTAACCTCCAGCGAAGCCGGAAATTATATGGATTATTATCAGCAGATCTATGAGCACATTGTGTTTGGATATGCATTACCATCTCCGGGAAGAGAAGTTATTCAGAATATGAAAATCATTGATGCTTCCCTGGAAAGTGCAAAAGAAGAAAGAGTAATTCAATTATAAAAGGGTTATTCAATTATAAATGATGAGTTATGAATTATGAATGAATTTAAGGTTCAAAGTTCAAGGTTCAAAGTTTAAGGTTGATGGTAGTCGTGATTAGAGGTTTTCCAACCCTTTTACACTCAAACTCTCAAACGCTCTGACTCATTCATAATTCATCATTTATAACTCATAATTATTAAAGGATTTCCTGAAGTTCCAGCCATCTCATCTCATGGTTTTCCAGTTTTTCTGAAACCGTTTCCAGCTCGGAAGAGAGTTTGGCTATCTTTTCGTAATCTGCTTCATTGTTGAGCTGATCCAGAATTTTGGAACGCTGGTCTTCCAGTTCAGGCATTTCCTTTTCTATCGTTTCCAGCTCCTTTTGTTCTTTAAAAGTTAATTTTCTTTTTTTAGAAGCAGTCATTGGAGTGGTTTCTGTTACAGCAGCCACTTCTTTAGCGGGCTCAGGTTTTGCAGCGGTATTTTTTTCTAAAGCTTCTTCACGGCTTCTTGCCTCTCTGTATTCGGAGAAATTTCCTACAAAATTTCTGATTTTTCCGTCTCCTTCAAAAGCCAGAACATGATCTACAATTCTGTCCATGAAATATCTGTCGTGGGAAACAATAATCAAAGATCCCTGAAATTGCTGAAGGAAGTTTTCAAGAACAGTTAGTGTAGGAAGGTCAAGGTCATTTGTAGGCTCATCAAAAATCAGGAAATTAGGATTCTGATATAAAATATACATCAGGTGAAGCCTTCTCTTTTCCCCACCAGAAAGTTTGGAGATAGGAGAGTACTGGGTCTGATCGTCAAATAAGAAAAGTCTTAAGAATTGCGATGCAGACAGGCTTCTACCATTGGCCAAAGGATAAAATTCTGCAATCTCTTTGATGAAATCAATTACACGCTCATCCTCTTTATAGGTAAGCCCTTTCTGAGCGAAATAACCGAAAGATATCGTTTCTCCGGTTTCAATTTCTCCCTTGTCAGCTTTTTCCAAACCTTGAATAATATTAAGCAGGGTAGATTTTCCGGCACCGTTTTTCCCGATAATTCCAACCTTTTCCCCACGTTGAAACTGGTAGCTGAAATCTTTTAGAAGAACTTTTGATCCAAAACTTTTATCAATATGTTTAAGTTCAAGAATTTTATTTCCCAGACGCTTCATTTCAAAATCCAGTTCCAATCCATCCTTTCTGGTATCGGTTTTGGCAACTTTTTCAGTTTCGTAGAAAGCATCAATTCTGCTCTTTGATTTTGTGGTTCTGGCTTTCGGCTGTCTTCGCATCCATTCAAGTTCCTTTCTGTAAAGGTTATTGGCCTTATCAATAGTCGCATTAAGATTCTCCTCACGAATCATTTTGTTTTCAAGATAAGTAGCATACGAACCATTATGAACATACAGATTTCTATCTTCCATTTCCCAGATAATGTCACAAACACTGTCAAGGAAATATCGGTCGTGGGTTACAAGTAACAATGTGATTTTTGCTTTATTCAGATAATTTTCAAGCCATTCTACCATATCCACATCCAAGTGGTTGGTAGGTTCATCCATGATAAGAAGCGTGTGTCTGTGTTCGGCTCTTGTTTCCGTCAAAAGTTTAGCCAGCGCTACACGTTTGATCTGACCTCCGGAAAGCGTTCCCATCTTGGCATCAAGATCAGTAATTTTAAGCTGGGAAAGAATCTGCTTCATTTCATTTTCAAGATCCCAAGCTTTATGAGCTTCCATATCGGCCAATGCTTTCTCAATAAAATCATTGTCAGTAGAATGAAGTGAAAGATGATAATTTTTAAGAGCAAGAATAGGTTCCGAATCAAGAGCCATCATAAATTCCTCAATGCTGAGTTTAGGATCATAATCAATTTCCTGGTCAAATAATACCACCTGGATATCTTTGTTGATGATCGCAGTTCCACTGTCTGCAATTTCTTTACCCATTAATATTTTCAGAAGGGTAGATTTTCCACTTCCGTTTTTGGCAACAATAGCAATTTTATCCCCTTCATTAATATGAAAAGTAATGTTTTCAAATAAAACTTTGATGCCGTAAGATTTGGTAAGATTTTCTGCAGAAACGTAATTCATTGGAAATTAATGATTTGATTTTAATTTTGAATAGAACCGCAAAAATACGAAAATGTAATCTAAAATTTTCCGGAACCGCTTTTATGAAGATGAATATTTATAATTTTTTAATAGACTGTGTCCATTGCCTGCAGAAACTAATGAGTAAATTTGAAATGCTAAAATTTACATAGTATAAATATTAATACAAAAATCTGATTGAAGTAATGAAAAAAGTAATTGTCGACATGGATGGGGTAATGGCGGATGTATATCATCAGCTGGTACAATTTGAAAAAAGAGATACGGGGAGAGAAATTGAAATCAGTGATTTAGCAGGTAAACCTGAAATAGAATCATTTCCGAACGGAAAAAAGCATGTTAATGAAGTAGGATTTTTCAGAACGCTGCCTGTAATGAAGGGAAGCCGTGAAGCAATGGAATATCTGAATAATAAATATGATCTGTATATTGTATCTGCAGGGATGGAATTTCCTAACAGTTTAAGAGAAAAATATGATTGGCTGGCAGAGCATTTCCCATTCATTACCTGGGAGCAGATTGTTCTTTGCGGAAGCAAAAAAGTAGTTTCGGGAGATGTAATGATTGATGATTATCCAAAAAATCTAGACCATTTTTCAGGACAAAGATTGATCTTTACCCAGCCTCATAATGAACTGATAGAAAACGAGACTTACGAAAGAGTTCATTCCTGGGAAGAAGTTATGAATATCCTTTAAATAACAAGGAATGTAAATATTTTTTAGAGTTCTTTTAAATATAATGGGGTTTTTAAAAGAACTTTAACTATATGGAGAATAAATTTAATAAAGAATTGTGACAACTGATGATTTAAAATAAATAAGTTTGCGGCAAACTTTTAACATGAAAATATCTCATACTTTATTCTTCCTTTTGGCTGCTTCAGCCTTCCATGCACAGGTTATTTCCGGAACTATTATTTCTAAAAACGAAAATCAGCCTATTCCTTATGTGAAAATCGGGATTGAGAAAAAATCAACCGGAGCAATTTCTGATGAAAAAGGACAATTTTCAATTGATCTTTCCAATGCTGAGCCGCAGCAGAAAATAAAAATAGAAGTCCCGGGATACGATCTTTATCAGGAAACAATAGAGAATTTTAAAAAGCACGATCAGCTAAAAGTATTTTTAACAGAGAAAACTAAAAATATTAAAGAGATTGCAATTAAACCTAAAAAACTTGTTGATAAAAACTGGGGAGTAAATACAAAAACAAAAAGTGTTATTTATTCTGTTAACCCGGAATTTGACAAAAAAAGTTTTCTTGGCGAAACCGCTTTGGAATTCAATGCGAAGAAAAGATCTAAGCTTAAAAATATCAATCTGAATATAGCCAGTTATGTATCTACCCAGCCGGTTTTAATGAGATACAGCATTTACAGTGAAAAAAATGGTTTCCCCGATAAAAATATTCTTGAAGAAGAAATTACAGTGGAACTTACTGAAAATATGATCAAAGACGGAACCTATACGCTGGATGTCAATGATCGTAATATTTGGGTTCAGGGAAAGTTTTTTATCGGAATACAGTTTTTAAAAGATTTTGATGGCAGAATTAAAATAAGTGCCGCTTTATTCAGAACCGGATTTATAAGAGAATTTTATGGAGACTGGCAAAAAATGTCTATTGCAGCACCAGCGATTAATATCGATGTGAAAATGGATAAAAACGGGAGCGATAATCAAAGTGAAAATGATTAATATTGATGTCTCTGAGTAGCCGAAGAATCAATCAGCTAGTTCATATACTTCTATCATCACTAATCCAGTGTCAGTCTTTTTAATGACCATGAATTACCATTGTAAATATCAAGATCTACTTTGGCGTTAATGCCATGAACAATTCCATTTTCCGTAAACTGCCAGAAATTCCACTGGTCATCGGGAGATGGAGAAGGTACATCATTGTAATTGGCAAGCCATAACGGATAACCTTCAAATTCACCTTTCAGGAAATCTTTATAATAATGGTAATAGGTATAAATGATAGGTTTTTCACCATAAGCATCCTCTACAATTTTGCACCAGACTTTAAGATCTTCAATCAGTTTTTTGTTCGTTTTACGCTTTGGAATTTTTTCAATATCAAGAATAGGAGGAAGATCCCCACTTTCAAGTTTTACATTTGCTAAAAAATTATTGGCCTGAATAACGGGATCTTCATCAGCTCTGTAAAAGTGGTAGGCACCACGGATAAGATCATGTTTTTTAGCCATTTCCCAGAACTCCTCAAAATGCTTGTCGGCACTTCGGTTTCCCATTGTAGCACGCATAACGACGAACTCCAGCGGAATCGTCTTATTTCCGATGCTGAGACTGTCCCATTTGATATCTTCTCTGTTCTGATAATGAGAAACATCAAAACCATACGTCTTATCAAGATTGTTCGCTAAAATTCTCTGAATTCTTGCGGCTTCCCTTTCGCTGTTGTGGAGCTTCTTGTGAGTGAATTTGTTAAAGTACAGTGCGTAATAATAGCTGACGGATTGCTTTAAATAAAAGCCGGTTCCGATAAGAGCTACAATTAAAATAGCCAATATCATCCATCTTCGGAAAAAATACTTCTTCCGTCTTGTTTTATGGAGCTGTTTGGCAGTTTTTTTGGTGTACTTTTTCGGTGTCATAAAGTTTTGCAAAACTAACTTTTTTCACTGCTAAATGCTAAAATAAAATCAGTAAATTTGTGTATTATGGAAACACGCGAAAAAATCATCATTATAGGAGGAGGATTTGCGGGGCTGCAGCTTGCAAAAACATTGAATAACAAGAACAAAAAGGTCATTGTTCTGGATCGGATGAATCACCATATGTTTCAGCCGCTTTTTTATCAGGTAGCCTCAGGAAGGATAGAACCTTCCAATATCTCTTTCCCTTTCAGAAAGATTTTTCAGCAGTCCAGAAACACACAGTTCCGTATGACAGAGGTGAAAGAAATAGACCCTGCCAGCAATAAAGTAATTACCGATGAAGCAGAATTTACTTATGATAAACTCATCATCGCAACGGGCTGTAAAACTAATTTCTTCGGAAACAAAGATTTGGAGGGAAAAGCTTTCGGAATGAAAAATACTCAGGAAGCTATCAGCATCAGAAATCATGTGTTGATGACCTTTGAAAAACTGATTATTGAAAAAAGCCGAAGCGATGACGGAAACTGGAATATCGTTATCGTAGGAAGCGGACCTACCGGAGTAGAACTGGCAGGTGCTTTTGCCGAAATGAAAAAAGACATTCTTCCAAGAGATTATCCTTACATGAACTTTGACCACCTGAAGATTATTCTGGTAAGTTCCACGGAAAAGCCATTAGCTGTAATGAGTAGTGAAGCTCAGGAGAAGTCTGAAAAATATCTTAAAGACCTTGGGGTGACTTTTATGAGCGGAGAAGTGGTGACAGATTATGATGGAGATAAAGTACATCTCAGAAGCGGGAAAGAAATACCTTCCAATAATGTAATCTGGGCAGCAGGAGTTACCGGAAATGTAGTAGGAGGCTTCCCTGAAGACAAATTAGTAAAAAACAGATATATTGTAGATCGATACAATAAAATAAAAGGATACGATAATATTTATGCCATCGGGGATATTGCCTATATGGAAACTCCCAAATACGCACAAGGGCACCCGCAGGTAGCAAACGTAGCTATTAATCAGGCAAAAAATTTAGGTAAAAATCTATTAAAGAAAAGTCAGAACGAGTGGGCAGAATATGAATATGATGATAAAGGTTCACTGGCGACCATAGGGAAGCACAGAGCTGTTGTTGATCTGCCATTTATAAAATTTCAGGGATTTTTGGCGTGGTATTTCTGGATGTTTCTCCATTTAATGCTAATTTTGAGCGTTCGAAATAAGCTGGCCATATTCTTCAACTGGATGTGGAGCTATATCAACAAAGATTCTTCTTTAAGATTAATTATTATACCTACTAAGAAAAACGGAACATTACAATGAGAATTGACATAATAAGCGTACTTCCGGAATTGATGGAAAGTCCGTTCAAAACTTCTATTTTGAAACGAGCAATGGATAAAGGACTGGCAGAAGTACATTTTCATCAATTGAGAGACTGGGCTGTCAATAAGCACAGACAGATTGATGATGAACCTTACGGAGGCGGAGCGGGAATGGTTATGATGATTGAGCCGCTGGATAAATGTATTTCAGAGCTTAAATCACAAAGAAACTATGATGAAGTAATCTACCTGACACCCGATGGAGTTACGTTAAATCAAAAAATTGCCAATTCACTTTCCATAAAAGAAAATCTGATCTTTCTTTGCGGCCACTATAAAGGAATAGACCAAAGAGTAAGGGATCTTCATATCACAAAAGAAATTTCAATAGGAGATTATGTTCTTACCGGAGGAGAACTGGCAGCCTGTGTTCTTGCTGACTCTGTTATAAGACTGCTTCCGGGAGTTTTAAATGATGAACAGAGTGCCTTAACGGATAGTTTTCAGGATGATCTTCTTTCACCGCCAATTTATACCAGACCCGAAAGTTATAAAGGACTGGATGTGCCTAAAATTTTACTGAGTGGAAATTCCGGGAAAATTGAAGAATGGCGTCATGATGAAGCGGTGAGGATTACTAAGGAAAAACGCCCTGATTTATTGTAATCAATTATTGTTGAAATATATTTAATTTTTAGTCACTTTGAATTCCATTTGTCATGAAGACAAATGGAATAATATTTGTTGTAAATTTAATAAGTGTGAAAAATATTAATATTTCTGATTTTAAATTAAAAATTTATTTCTATTATTTTAAATTTTGCATATTGTCTCAATTTTGATTAATGTGTTAAAACTCTCTAATATTTAGAAAATTAATTTATTATAGCTGATTTCATTGATATTTTTTATTATATTTGAATCGTTTTTTATTGGAAATTGATTTGATTTTCTTAAGTTGAATCAAAGGAATTTGAAAAAAAATAATAAATTTACATCTTAAGAAAAGAACATAATAAATTAAAGTATAGAAATTAGTGTAGATGGAATTGTTCTCTTTTTATAATGTTGAAAATTTATTTTTGCCCGATCCGAGACCTGTCCACAAATTAGATCCTACCCGGTCAGGATTAAGGAATTGGGATGAAAAAAGATATAATAATAAGCTTTTCAAAATCTCCCATGTATTTCAGTTGATGAAGGAGGATAATGGTGTAATGCCATTTGTAATAGGGTTGTCTGAAGTTTCCGGAAGGAAAGTATTGGAAGATCTTGTGGAGATGGAACCTTTTCATTCGCAGTATGGAATTGTACATTACAATTCTATGGATGAAAGAAAAGTGGATGTAGCCATGTTGTATGATAAAAATAAAGTAGAGGTAATAGATTCTGAAACCATTACTTTCTTTTTTGAAATAGTAAATAAAAACACAGGAAATTACGACACAACCAGAGACGTACTTTTTTCAAAAATTAAATATAAAGGGGAACTTATTAATGTCTTTATCGCCCATCTTCCCTCTAAGCGAGAAAAAGATATTAATAAACCTAAAAGAGCCTTTATATTGAATGAAGTCCGGGAACGGATTATGAAAATCGTAGATGCTGATAAAGAGCATGTCATACTGTGTGGTGATTTTAACGAAAACCCGGATGATGAAAATTTAGTACAGATTCTCTATAACAATGACCATGAGAAGGTTTTAATAAACCCTTTTCAGCAATTGTTTTCTACAAGAAATTATTCTACTTTTCATTATAAATCTGGATTGCTGTATGATCAGATCATTATGTCAAGATCTTTGCTTGATAATAAGACGCTGGCTTTTCAGGATGCCCATATATTCAATTCTGAAAAAATCCGCAGCAGAACCAGAAATTTTGAAGGACGGCCTTTCCGAACTTATGCTGGTACAAGGTATTTAGGAGGATATAGTGATCACTTTCCGGTTTTTGTAAAATTTAAAAGTTTACAGTAAAAACATAAATAATAAAAAAAGTAGAAAATGAAAAATTCGAGCAACACAAGCTATCATTTAGATTCTATTGACAAGGAAATTATCTACATGCTGATGGATAATGCTAAAACTTCTTTAGCCCACATTTCAAAAAATGTTGGAATTTCCACAACTGCAGTGCATCAAAGAATCAAAAAACTCGAACATGCAGGAGTTATTGAAAATTCAATATCATTTCTTAATCCTAAAAAAATAGGTTATAAAGTGATTTCCTACATTGGTGTGTTTCTGGATCAGCCAAGCCATTATCCAGAAGTGGTAAAATCTTTGCATGATATTAACGAAGTAGTGGAAGCCCATTACACAACAGGAAATTATACCATATTCCTGAAAGTTCTTTGTAAAGATAATGATCACTTAATGCAAATCCTTAACAAGCTTCAAAAGCTAAAAGGAGTAACAAGAACAGAAACTTTTATATCTTTGGAACAAGGTATTTACAGACAATTGAAAGTATAACGATATGAACATAGCCCAATATTTGGATTCAACCTACCTGAAAACACCGGAACAATCAGGTATTTCCCATGAAGAAACACTTCAAAAAGATAAAGAACTTGCTCAGGAAGCTATTGATAATGGTATTTTTGCAGTAATGATTCGGCCGGATTATGTAGCAGAGATCAGGAAATATATTCAGGAAAGAAATTCAAATGTTGCAGTAGGTACTGTGATAGGCTTTCATGAAGGGACGTATTCTGTTGATGAGAAACTTGCAGAAGCCTCAAAAGCAATAGAAGACGGCGCTGATGAGTTGGATTTTGTTATTAATTATACAGCTTATCTGCAAGGAAATACAGATCAGGTAAAAGATGAATTTGTAAAATGTACAAGATTATCCCTTGAGCATCATAAAATAGCAAAATGGATTATTGAAATTGCCGCTTTGACTGATGAACAGATTGCAGATCTTACCAAAAATATTTCTACCTGGGCAGAAGAGAACTTCTCTGAGAATGATTGGTCAAAAATTTTTGTTAAATCTTCAACAGGATTCTATAAAACTCCAGAAGGCAAACCTAACGGAGCAACCTTTGAAGGAATAACAATTATGCTCAACAATGCAGGTAAACTTCCTGTAAAAGCAGCAGGTGGTGTAAGAACCCCTGAAGATGCTGAGAAAATGATTAACATGGGTGTGAAAAGAATAGGTACCTCTTCAGCTTTAGCGTTGATTAAAAATGAATCCCCTTCAGAAGGATATTAACCTAATGTTCAAAATAATAAAAAACCATCAGTTTTGCTGATGGTTTTTATATTTATATCTGTGTCTGATATTCTTCGTAGAATTGTTGGGTTTCTTTGATTAAGCTGTTCATTTCTTCCAATGTGAAAACTTCCAGGAATTTTCTTCTGAAGTCCTTGAAATGAGGAATTCCTCTGAAATAATTACTGTAGTGCTGTCTCATTTCCACCAAACCTAACCTTTCTCCTTTCCATTCAACACTCCATTCCGCATGCTGGCGAACGGCCAATAAACGGTCTGATATTGTAGGAGCAGGTAAATGTTCTCCTGTTGTAAAGAAATGTTTGATTTCATTAAATATCCATGGATAGCCAATAGCAGCACGTCCGATCATAATACCGTCACATGCATACTTTTGTTTATATTCTAATGCTTTTTCAGCAGAATCAATATCCCCGTTTCCAAAGATTGGAATCTCAATATTAGGGTTTTGCTTGATTCTGGAAATATGTTCCCAGTCTGCTTCACCCTTGTACATCTGAGCACGGGTTCTGGCATGTATAGTAAGAGCTTTAATTCCTGTTTCCTGCAGACGTTCTGCCACCTCATCAATATTAATGCAGGTACTGTCCCATCCTAAACGGGTTTTTACTGTTACAGGCAGATGAGTGGAGCTTACAACAGCCTTTGTAAGACGAACCATCAGGTCAATATCTTTCAAAACACCTGCTCCTGCTCCCTTGCAGACAACTTTTTTTACAGGACATCCAAAATTGATGTCTACCAGATCCGGATTTACTGTTTCAACAATTCTTGCGGACATGGCCATAGCTTCTTCGTCTCCACCAAAGATCTGTATACCGACTGGTCTTTCATAATCGAAGATATCAAGCTTTTTACGGCTTTTGATAGCGTCACGAATCAATCCTTCAGAAGAAATGAATTCTGAATACATCAAGTCTGCACCATGCATTTTACACAAACGTCTGAACGGAGGATCACTTACGTCTTCCATCGGAGCCAGCAAAAGTGGAAATTCCGGCAGTTCTATGTTGCCTATTTTTATCATGGTGCAAATTTACAAAATTCTGAAAAAACAATATTTTGCTATTTATTATACATTGGGTGTTTCGCGTATTTCTGTTTATTTAAGGGAATTTATGATATTCTGTTTAATTTTTATTGAATTTACATATTTGATTTTCAATGTTTTTGATATTATATTGAGAAATATTTTTTATATTTAATACTGATAAAAATTAATAATATGAGAAAAATTCTATTTTGCTTGATAGCAGGCTTTGCTGCATCAAATTTTTATTCACAAGTGAATGTATCTGCTACGGCAGGTACAGCTACAGGAACCTATACTACGTTAAAGGGAGCATTTGACGCTATTAATGCGGGAACACATCAGGGAGCGATTGCAATCAGTATCACAGCTAGTACAACCGAAACAGCAACAGCCAGTCTGAATGCCAGCGGCGGTGCAACGAGTTATACTTCCGTTGCGATAAAACCGGCAGTGGGAGTTACGGCTACTATTTCAGGAGATGTCGCCAGTGCGCCTTTAGTGAGAATACAGGGCAGTAATATTACTTTAGATGGAAGTAATGCTGCTTCAGGAACTACAAGAGATCTTACCCTTACCAATACTTCTGTTACAGCACCACAGGTACTTACGTTTATTGCGGCTTCTGCAGCAGCAGCCAATACTAATATTATGGTTAAAAACCTTAATATTATCAATGGAATGAATAATTCCTCAGCTTTGGTAATGTATGACGGTGCTACAACTCCTACCGGAGGTTTCTTTAATAATGTTACCATTCAGAATAATTCTGTAAAGAAAGCATATATGGGAATTTATTTATTTGCAGCTACTGCAGCCGGTAATGGGAATAATACATTAGTGACAGGTAATGATATAAGTGCTTCCGGAGCAGATGCCAATCGTCTTGGCGGAGTGTATGTTCAGGGAGCGGACGGAGTGACGGTAAGTAACAATACATTAGGTAATTTTGAAACGACCAATGCTGAAATTAAAAGAGGAATCTGGTTTGCAACAGCAACAGTTAATTCTTCAATTATTTCAAATACCATTACCAATCTTGGGTATACCGGAACGGGTGCCGGAGGAGCTTCCGGAATAACTGTAACTTCTGGTAATACGGGAGCTTCCGCAGCAGCCAATATTATTATAAGAGGAAATACAATCTCCAATTTTAATTCCAGTGGAACAGGAACTTTGTTTGCCGGAATTTATGCCGGTGGTACATTAACCAATGGAATGACCATCACTAATAATAAAATCACTGGAATCAAAAATACCAATACATCCGGATATGGAGCGCAGGGTATATACTTAGCATCAACAAGTCTTACCTCCAATACTTTAGTTGCCAATAATGTCGTAAGCGGAGTAGCGGGTTATGGATATGCAACAACGGGCGGGGTAAATGACAACGGAAACGGAATGGTTATTGCCGCAGGAGGAGGATATAAAGTATATTATAATACTGTTGTGATGAATGTGAGCCAGACTGTTGCAGGAAGGCCATCTGCTTTAAATATTACAAGCGGAGTAACTGGTGCGGGAGGTATTGATGTAAGAAATAACCTTTTTGTAAATACCCAGACTCAGGCAGGAGATAAATATGCTATTTATGCCGGAGCAGCCAGTACGGTTTTCTCTACCATTAATTATAATAATTTTTATTCTTCCGGAACTAATCTTGGATACATCGGGGGAGCTGCAAAAGCTACCCTTGCTGATATCCAGTCAGGATTTGGAGGTAATGTAAATTCTTTGAATGTTCTGCCGGTATTCGTATCAGCAACAGACTTCCATGTGTCTGGTACCGGAAATGCAGCTCTTGATAATAAAGGAACTCCGGTTGTGGAAGTAACCTTGGATGCTGATGGTAATACAAGAAACGCTTTAACACCGGATCTTGGAAGTTTTGAATTTACAGCAACAGTATTGGCAGTAAATGAAGCAGCGAAAAAGAATACAGTCAATTTCTATCCAAACCCGGTTGTAGATTACCTTTATATCAATAATGACAGCAGAATTAAAGATGTTGAAGTATACAATGTTTCAGGACAAAGAATCCTTAGCGAAACAATCAATGCAGAAAAAGGATCTGTAGATATGAGACGTGCTCCAGCAGGAATTTATATCTTAAAAGTGAATACCGAAAGAGGCTCACAATCACTTAAAATTATTAAAAAATAAAAATTAACTAATAGCCAATACAAATCCCCAATATCACTATTGGGGATTTTTTATTGTAAAAAGGAAATATTAAATTTAGAAACTTGCCTTCACCTGCATACTTCCGATATGAATGGTCCGGTCACCGGAGTTTCTTCCTTCATAATTAAGATTCAGCTGGATAAATGAGTTGATCGCCTGCTGAATAAATACGCTCCATACCTGGTTTTTTCCTGGCTTCAAACCATCCAGCATCTGGTTTCCTACAATACTGAAATTGTTTCCGGTAAAATTGTTGCTGATGAATGAGAAGTTTCCACGGATAGATGTTTTTCTTCGCTCCCATTGGATGGTTCCTGTAACATCAAAAGCTTTTAGAAGTTCTTCACCATCCAGTCTTTGTTTCTGACGGAAAGCAGAGGATAATTCAGCCTGTATAGCGTCTGTGAATTTATAAGTGGCCTTAGGCTTTGTTTCAAAATTATTAAGACGGTAATCCCTCGTTTTAAATAATTGCGAAGAGTTTTGGATATCATGAACAGAATTTTCCCAATCGACTCTGAATTCTTTATTGAACCAGTATCCGATATTCAGGAAATGAGAGGTTTGCTCACGCTCTTCATTACTGAAATTGGCATTGATGAGGTTATCGTTTGTGATGAATCTGTAGTTACCGTTCCAGCCTGATTTATCGGTAGGATTGAATTGTACAGAAGCCAGTATATTTTGATTTTTAAGGATCTGATCGCTGTTTTTTTCAAAAGGATTCAGCACAAGAACTTTATCTTTTTTATAGAATGAGTTTTGGGAATTCAATGAAATGTTGAAATTCCAACGTTTTAAAAATCCGTTTTCTGAGTTGAAAACAATCGCTGGATTGACAAATAATGCCAGCTGCAATTTATTTTTATTGGAAGGAATATACCTTACAGAATTGGTATACACACGAATGTATTGGGCAAGATCGGAATATTCGGCAATTTCAAATTCGTCAAGCTGCTGGATACCGTCTCCGTTATAATCTGTCCATTTATACACCCCTTGTCCATCCGTTACTTTTATGTACTGGAATTCTCGTTGTGCTTCCTGTCCGTTTCCAAGTTCGTAGAAAGCCTGAAGACGCATCCCGTTTCTGAAAAGCTGTTGATTATATAGAATATTTCCAACTACAAAGTCGTTATTTCGGGTAACATCACCTTCCGCACCTGAATAGAAAAATTTTCGGTAGTGAATTAAAGCATTTAACGTAGTTCTTTCCGTTTTGATGATCTGACTTTCCGCCATGAACCCTAAAATATTGTTCATATTCTGAAGTCTGTTATCACGTACAGAATCGTTATCTCTCATGTATACTTTTGCCAGTAGCTTGGTTCTTGTACTGTCACCGATCTTTTTTTGCAAAAAGATTTCTTTCCAGCTGAAACTTGTGACATCCATAAGCTGGGTGTCATTGTACTTTTTCTCATTGTGTTCCATGCTTCCACCAATGGCCCAGCTACCTTTTTTACCGGTAAATTCAGTTGAAATTCCTCCACGGATAAATTTAGTATCCTGAAGAGTAGCATTGGTACTCAAATAAGATAAATTTCCTTTGGTAAAGAGTTTTCCGGTGATCCAGCCAAAATCCAGGTCGTTTTTAAGACCTTTGTAAGAATCCTGCTCATTCAGATAATTGACACGGTAGTTTAAGGTAGATTTATTATTCCATTTGTTCAGGAAGCTGAAAATAAATCTGTTTTGCGTCTTCTTGTTAAATTCCTGCGTAAGGTTGAAATCTCTGGAGAATTCCACATCATTGATACGGTCAAGAATATGAAACTGTCTGTCTATATACTGATATTCAAAACTTGGAGTTCCTTTCCATGTATTCTTGGTAAAGCTTTTATTTCCAAAAATACGCCACGCATAGCCCATATTCTGGTCTGAATCTTTTGATGAAAATAAATTGACATCATAATTACTCAGGGAAATATCCGCCCCTATTTTTCCTTCATTCAATAAATATTCAGAATTCAGGGAATATACCTGTGATTTCTGAGGTGAAGGAAGCTTTCTTACCGCTCTGTAATCTCCGGCATTAGGACCAACATATTCAAAGACACGTCCGTTGTTGGTGGTCTGTGCTATTTTATAATCTCCCAGATTAGCCCCGAAATAAGTAAAAGAAACCTGATAAAGTGTTAAGTTAGGATCTGTGGAAAACTCATAGAAATTCCCGGCAGAGTTTAATTTGTATAAAATTTTATTCACATCATATTCGGTAACAACTCCTGATGGTGCATACATCAGATTAGGGTCATTACCTGCTTCAGCAAGGATTTGTTCATCTTCCTTAGATAGATTTAAAGAAAGAGGTGCATTTTTATTATCATTTTCCATGAACCAGTTTAGGCCCACTTTGAATTTTTCTCTCTGATGCTCAAGTTTTCCGGTAAATAAATATCTTGAATAATTTCTGTTGGCGTAGTTATAAGAAATCGTAATGAAATTCTGCTGGAAAATAGGACGGAAACTGGTAAAAGTTACCTCACCTGTATTGTAATTGATGATATAATCCTGGTTTTCTCCTCGTTTCATCAGGATACCGTCAATGAAAACCTGCTCAGAACCTGAAATCAATGTGATAAACTGTTCACCGTTTTTACCTGTCAGACGGTAAGGTCCCTGGTTACCTTCAACCCCCTGAAAACGGATTCTGTGGAACTCACTTCGTGCAACACCGGCAGAAATATCAATCAGTGTTTTGTTTTCCTTTCCAATTTCTGTCTGGAACTGAAGTCCCATACTTCTTCGCTGGTATTTCGCAAAATAATTTTTAGCTTCTACAAGATCAAGGTGTCCGGCTCTGAGAATAGACTTTTCCTTGATGTTAAGCTGCATATAAATTTTGTCAAATTCCTCCAAAGTCTGTGTGTAACCATCAGCCTGAATAGGAAGATTATGATCTGAAATACTGGCTAAAATCGTCACATCTTTTGAAAGTCGTCCCGAAATCTGAAGATCCATAGAACTTTGTACAGATTGTCCCTGATTGTTACCAAAAGTAATCCCACGGATAATGGAACCCTTTGAATTAAGCTCACCTAAGAATCTTTTTTTGTCATTTTTTGCCAGTACAGCTTCATCAATAATGATCTTATTGTGTGTTCTTATGAAGTCCAGAGTATCTTTTGCAAAGATGTCCTGCTCCAGTCGTGCGGCAAGAATACTATCCCTCTTAATGCTGTCTTCAGGCACGTTGGGGTTTTTCCATGAAAATACCTGAGCATTTCCTGAAAATATGCCTAAGAAGAATAAAACGAATAGGATTATGAAATTCCGCAACTTTTAAAAATAATTCGTAAAAATAATTAAAAAATGTTAACATTAAGGGGTCAACTATAATTAACAAAAACTTAACCTGTTTATTGTCCCCCAAAAAGAAATAGAATGTAGTTTTGTTATCGAAAAGAAATTATTAACAACAAAAAAATTTAAATCATGAAAAAACTTTATTCTCTTTTTGCAACAGTGATGATGGGTGCAGTTGCCTTTGCACAAACAACTTACCTTTGGGATGGTAGTTCTGTAAATCCTATTTCAGGTACAAATGCGAATATTTCAAGTGTAGCATTTGCAGCAACTCAGGGAAATAATAATGGTACTACTAACTTAATTACTACTACATCAGTATCTAGCGGATATACAGGAGCAAGCGGGTCCAGTAATTTTGGTGCTGCTGCTTTTAAAGATGCTCTTTCTACTGCTACAAGTACTTATTTTAGTGTAACTGTTACTCCGGTTGCGGGTAATAAGGTAACTTTAAATTCTTTAAATTTAGGATCCAGAGGAACATCTACAGGACCTGGAAAAATTACAGTATATTCCAGCATTGATAATTATACTACTGCAATAGGAACTATAAATGTAAATAACAATAGTACATGGACGTTGAATAGCATCACTTTTGCAGGTGCAAATTTAGTGGGTGCAGAATCAGCTCCGGTTACCTTAAGAATTTATGGAAGTGATAGCCCTGGTACAGGAACTCCTTCTCTTGGTACTGCTAACTGGAGAATAGATGATATTTCTTTAATGGTCACTTCGTCTACTGCTTCTCTGGCTGTTGTTGATGCTAAAAACACAAAATCAGGGAACTTCTTAAAGAATTCTTTTGTTAAAAACAATGAGATTGTTTTCGGATCTGATGTAAAAGACGTGAAAGTTTTCAACATGTCCGGACAGCTTGTAAAAGAAGTTTCTGTGAAGCAAAACGGAACTGTCAATATTGCTGAACTGTCAAAAGGAAACTATATCGTAACAGGGACAGTAAACAACCAACCGGTTTCTCAAAAAGTTCTGAAAGATTAATCTCCTGAGATAAAAATACAAGCAGCCGTTTCATTGAAGCGGCTGTTTTTTTATACAACCATTTACTGATTTTTAGATTTTTGTATGCTGTTTATTTCTTAATTTGGTGGTATTGTTTTTGATGTTTTTATTACAAATCCATTTCTAAAAATTTTTACGATGAAAAAAATCTTTACTCTTGTCGGGCTTGTATCATTAACTGCCTTTTCAAACGCTCAGATTGTAATTAATGAGATTTATGGCGGCAATGCAGATTCAGGTGCCGTATTGAAAAATAATTATATTGTGCTCAAAAACATCGGAACGAATTTGGTTTCTTTGACTGGTGCCAGTATACAATATGCTCCCGCGATAGGAGCTTTTACCGAATATCATACACTGCCGGACTTTACTTTGGGTCCTGATGAAACTTATTTGATTCAGGAATCAGCCATAGATGGAGGTGTTGAGAATTTGCCGACCCCTGATTTTATTGCAACGACTATTGTCAGTTTTGATGGAACACCCAACAAGTCTTCCGGATTGAGAATTTCCAGTGTATCAGGAAAAGTTGCTTTAGCTGGAAATATAGTTCAGGTTACCGGGCCATCTGCATCTAATGTTCTGGATTTTGTAGGATATGGATCAAATGCAGATCAGTTTAAAGGAGATGGGCCAGCTCCTTCTCCCACTACTACCACAGCTATTAAAAGAACACTGGTGAGTAATAATGATAATATGGCGGATTTTTCTCTGGAAGGCAGTGTGAAATCCGGTTTTGTACAGAATCCTTTTATAAAGGACAGTAAAATTGTCTTCGGAACTGAAGTGAAAGATGTGAAAATCTACGATACCTATAGACAGGTTGTGAAAAAATCACCTACAAAATTAGCATCATCTCTTGATATTGCCGAGCTTCCCAAAGGAACTTATATTGTGACCGGAACCATTAACAATATCCCGATATCACAGAAAATTATAAAAGATTAGTTTTAATAAAAAACAGCTTCTTTGTTAAATGTCATTCTGAACGGAATGTAGCGAAGAATCTCATAAGCCATAAGCTTGGCTATTCATAAGATTCTTCCTTCGTCAGAATGACAAAGCCAAATTATTTGACTTTGAGACTATCTTTTTCCGGTATATTAATACCAGCCTCTTCTTGCAGCATTGATAATGGAGCCAAGATTAAGAATCAATGTATATCGGATGCGTTTTCCATAGTCTTTAAATGAAGGCTCAAATCCTAATGAAGACTGTATCGGGAAATAAACTTCCAGGAAATCCGGGATGATTCTTACTTTAACTCCGGTATCCCATATGAATTTGGCAGGAAGATCTTTGTTTTTGTAAACTCCGGCATCTGCATACACATGGAAAATTTTCCATACACTTGAATCTACATTGGCGGAAGTGATCCATTGGTTTACCGTTCCGGGCAGGAATGATTTAAAACCACCATCAGCTAATATAAACTGTTGTGAAAGAAGACCGCTGCTGGCACTTTCTCCCAAAAGATTATATGAGAAGGAGTAATTAGAAACCCTAGAAATTCCATAGTCGAAAAGGTTGTTTCTTGTGTTGTTTCTTAAGAAATATCCTGCAAATAAACGTAAACTTAGCTTTTGTTTGGGAGCAAATTCCCATCTGTAGAACCCTTCAGCCGTTATTTTATTAAAATCCTCCATTCCCTGCGTACTCAGACTGAAACTTTTTTCATGGATCATCTGGCTGTCACTATATCCATATCCGACCGTCCAGACATTGTATTTGCTGTAGTCGTTATTGGCAATCATTTTAGGACTCAGATCTCTTTCAAAATAATTATAGGAAACCCCAATGCTCCTGCTCACGGTACTTCTTGGATTTTTTCTGAAATTGATAGAGGTTGCTATTGAACTCTTTCTGTAGGCCAATCCATAATCATAATGGAAATAAGAACCGGAAACTCCAAAGGTTAAGCTTCGGATAATACTTTCGGCAGGCAGAATAGAGTAGGAAACAGCTCCTGAACCTGTCAGTTTTCCTGTTCCGGTACTGTAGGTTGGTGTAACTGAATACAGGAATTTCTGATCAAATAAAGATTGATTTTTTAAGTTTACTCCCAAAAGAAATTTATCATACGTGTTGTTGAAACGTACTCTTGGGGTAATATAAATCTCGTTGTATTCCGGATTTGGAATGTCTTTTATTAATTTAAGCTTAATTTTTTTTGCATTGGAAAAAATTCCTTTTGCATATAGGAAATTATCCCTGTAATTCGACTCAGGGAAGACATAACCGCTATTTAATGTAACTTTATAGATATTATCTGAAGCTGGAAGTGACAAGTTTGTGACACGTTCATTTTCCTCAGTATCTATCCAATATATTTTTTTTTCTCCTTCTTTGGTCTCGGTTTCCAGCTTTACGGGAATGGAAATATCTGTATTTTTTGTGATCTTTATTTCTAAGGAATCGTTACTTTTTCTAATGTTTTTTAACTTGAAATCAACCCTGTTTTTCTGTTTCAAAAAGTTTGAAAGATAGGCAGATGATTTATTTTTCTCAGAAAGAGAAGTCAGGAAATTTTCAGGATTAATTTTTTTTCCGTTATTCTGAGAAATATAATCTTTTAAAATATCATTGAAGTTATCATACCCCATTTTATCCGCGGAATAATTAAAAAGACTTCCGGTTTCAAAACTACTTACAGCCATGTCATTAAAATTACTTAAAACAGGGAAATGCTCATCAATCTTCTGATCAAGATTTTGAAGCATGATATATTGATAAGAAAGTCCGTAACGATCCAGAAGTTTTACTTTGGAGGCATGGAAGAATTTTAAAGGTTTTATTCCAAATACTCTTGTTTCAGGAAGTGTTCCTAAAAGTTTTGTGTCGGCATAGAATTTTTTCAGATACTGAATTTCCAGATAAGATTTTAAACCGTTTTTGAACCAATGGTCTTTTTCTTTATCAGCAATAATGTTTTCATCAAGAATTTTCTTGGCGATGATTCCAAAATAATCCAGATCTGTTTTTTCAGCATTCGTAAATAGCTGAAATCTGAATTTCCAGAAAGTAATATCATTATTTCCGAAAAAGTCCTCTTTAGCTCTGAATTTATCAGAGATAAAAATGCTTTTCGGAAGAATACCGATTCTTTCTTTCAGGAATTTTAATTGTAAAGGAAGGTAAAACTCCAGATTTTGTTTTTCTTCCGGTTTCAGATTATAACCAAACTTGATTTCGGTTTCAGTTCCGCCAACATTGGTTTTTATTGAAGGATATCCTGTTGTCGAAATCAAAAACTCAGGATCTGAATCCAGATATCCCTTGAATGAGTTCATTTGAACCTGAGGAAGATTACCTTCCACAAAATTATTGACAGGAATATCAAAGTTTACAGTCCAGAAAGTATTGAAACTTACAGGTTCTTCAATATCGTGATAGTTTCTTTTGGAAATATTGTCCGGATCAAAATGATCCGGAACAATAAAGAAATATTTTAATACCGTATTCTGAGCGGATGTTCCGTATCCTGTAAAAGTTTTATCAGGAAGCTGCATCCGGTATTGCAGTTTTAAAGTGACACTTTCGCCAGGTTTTAATACATTTTTCAGAGGAATAAAAAGATTTTCATCTGATATTATATTGACGGGAATAACTTCATTGTCAGAATTCTTAACATTCAGTTCAAGAAGTTTTCCCAATTGATCGCTTTTCGCAAAATGCAAATCAGTATTTCTGTCTTCCAGTTTTCTGTAGACTAAAGAAGTTCCGCGTCTGTTGTAGGCGGAAACCCAATTCAGGAGTTTTACGGTCTGCAGGTCTTTTTCAGAATGATTGTAATAAACAATTTCCTGACTGACCTCAAGGTTCTTTTTGTCAGGAGACAGTTTTGCTTCAATATAGATGCTGTCTTTCTGTGCAGAAACCTGTGCGGCTCCCCAGAACAAAATAAGGCAAATGCTGATCTTTTTCAAATATTCGTGATAAAGCCCAAATATAACTTATTTTGTATATACTTTATAGGATTTTAACCCTGAATTGCTTTTTTTTCCAAAGAATTAATATATGCGTTCCAACCCTCTGTCTTATAAGTGATCGCAGCAGCTTCAGGATCATCAGATTTGTAGATTCCTCTTCCTACAATGATAAAATCTGTATGCAGCGTTTTGAAAACATGTTCCGGTGTATTGTACTGCTGTCCTTTACCATCCCCGGAATCTGCAAGATTAACTCCCGGAGTGAATAATAAAAGATCTTCAGGGATTTTATTCTGAGATACTCCACCAATTACATTAGGATGAGATAAAGCTACTTTTAAAGCCTCTTCACGGTAGCTTGCAGTAGTCAGAGCTCCTTTTGAAGACATTCCTACAATAGCTACTACTCCTACATTGTGGAAGCAGTCTAATGATTCAAACCCTCCGATAACCTGAGACGTTACGAAATCTGCCCAATTTGTAATTTTGAAAACACCGCTTGTGAACTGAAGCTCCTGAGTATTTCCAATGTCAGCAAATTTTCTGTCTTCCATCAGTAAGAACTGGTGCTTTACAGCAATAGCTTTTAAAGGAGTGATTGTTTTTTCGTAATCAAAATCAGAAATAATATCAATATGCGTTTTTAAAGCAATAATGTGAGGTCCTACTTTTTCAGCAAACTCCAGTAATTCCTGAGTTGTAGTAACATCTGCAGAAGCAATAAGGTTTGATTTTTTTGCTAAAGCTGTTTCCAGTAATTTTTTTGAAACCGAGTGTTGTGTAGTCTGAAGTTTCTGTTCGTAAGAAGATCTTGTTTCTTCTTCAAACTGAATATGGTTCCCCTGAAGGAAGTCCTGAATTCTTTTTACTTCTTCATCAGACAATTCACCGGTTTCCTGAAGAATGTTGCATACTTCCGAAATATTGAAAAGAGTGTGTACTCTGTATCCTTTATCCTCCAATAGCTGTTTCCCGCCTTGTTCTCTGTCCAATACCACTACAATATCAGAAACTTTAAGATCTTCCTGCTCTATTTCAGGAATCGTTTCCAGCAAAGATTTTCCTGAAGTGATTACATCCTCTACCAAAAGACAGTTTTGTCCTTTCTGGTAAATTCCTTCAATCAGTTTTTTTGTACCGTAGCTTTTAGCTTCTTTTCTTTTAATAATTAATGGAATATAGCTTTCCAGAGACATTGCAGTTGCCATAGGAAGAGCAGCATAAGGAACTCCACAGATTAAATCAAAATTATCCAATGGAAGCATTTCCAATAAATAATTAGCAAGATTTTTTAAAATTTTAGGATCTGAAGCCAAAGGTCTTAAGTCTACATAAAAAGGACTTTCAATACCACTTTTTAGGGTAAACCTACCAAATTTGATGATGCCTAGTTTGTAGCACTCTAAGAAGAATTCTTTTTTACTTTCCATTATTTTTTATTAGATATTGCAAATTTAAGGAATTGAAATAAGGCTTAAAAATTTATCGTTCATTTGTAAATAAAAAACCACCCCGGATTTACCGGGATGGTGTGAAAAAAATATAATAAACTATTATTTTACGATTTCAGCATCAATGACTTGGGCTCCACTGTATTTTTGCTGGGCTTCCCATAATAAAAACTTGTCAACCTCTTTGATGAGCTTCGGAATGGTAAGTGACAATACTGCCAGGTCATCCATGACTCCAAGTACCGGTATAACAAATTCAGGAAGCAGGTCAATAGGAGAGAGCACATATAAAATTCCCAGTAAAGGAAGAATAATGTCTATGGATTTCATTGGATAAATTCCTTTTCTCCACATTTTGACCATTCTGAAAATATCAGGGATCTTTTTTATAAAGCCCTTATGATTGATGGCTTCTTTTGCAAGATTTAATTTTGAATATTTCATTTTTGTGTTAGGATTTAATAAATTTTTCAATATTGTAAATTTCACAAATCCTGTACCAATAAATTATAAAATTTAGTTAAAAATTTATTTGATAATATTGTCAATGAACTGATGTACAGTCTCTGTGTCCCAATCTTTTGTAGCATCTTCTTTGATAAGGATTCTTCCATGCTTATCCAGAAGGAAAGTTGTAGGAAAAACTTTAGGAAGAATTTTCTCTGAAATAGGGCTTTGAGCAATATATACAGGAACGGTGTAATTATTTTCCTTTAAAAATTTTCTTATATCCTCTTCTTTGTCATTCATCGCAATCAATACAAAATCTACATGATCTTTTCGGGTATTATACAGTTTCTGAATAGATGGCCATTCTTTTCTGCACGGCTGACACCAGGTTCCCCAGAAGTTCAGGAAAATCCCTTTATCCTTAAAGTTTTTTAGATTCGTACTCGGTGCATTGATTCCTTTAAGTTCTATATCATAATCCTCTTCACTGATATGTACGGCATTTTCAATAGTTGCAACAGGTAAGAACGTATCTTTTAGAAAATTCCTTATTCCCGGTACAAAGGCGACAACACCAATGATGACGATTAATACAAGATAAATGACGTTTTTTTTCATATCTCTTTTTTATAGAAGATCTAAAATTTCCTGAACAGCATCTTTTCCTCTGTTCTTGGCATAATATATCTGCAGATCATTGTAGAACATATCTTTTGTATATGTTTCAGGATTAGCTTTATATTTCATTAATAGCTCATATCCGTATTTCGGACGTGGACCCCATGAATTTTTTAAATTCAGATCTTTATCAAGAATAAGAACCTTAGGAATAGATTCCGTACCATTGGTCAGAAACTGGTTGATTAAACTTTTATCACTGTCTCTCAGAAAAACTCTTACCTCATTATGACCTTCAAAAAATCTGAATAATGCAGGTACTGTTGCACTTGCATCACCACACCAGGCCTCAGAAATGATTAAAATCTTTCCATCAAAGTTTTTCGTGGCAAGTTCTTTCAGCTGATCTTCATCCGGGACGTATTTTTTTACCGTTCGGTCCATCCTCTGAAGACCCAGCTCATAATATTGTTTATACTCAGCTTCCTGTTGGTTGGCAGGATTCTCTAATCTTTCTTTTGCAATCTCAAGATATTCCTCAAAAGAAATTCCTTTATCCCAGTAATTTTTCATTACCAAAAATATTTTATGTTAAAAATTATTGATATTTCTTGTTTTGTTGATCAGAAAAAGATCTGCCAATACAAATGCAGCCAGGCTTTCCACCACAGGGACTGCTCTTGGAACTACACAAGGATCGTGACGCCCTTTTCCTTCTACGATCACAGGATTTCCGTCTTTATCAATGCTGTCCTGAGGTCTCAGAATAGTGGCCACAGGTTTGAAAGCTACACGGAAATAGATATCCATTCCGTTGGAAATTCCACCCTGGATACCTCCTGAAAGGTTAGATTTTGTAGTAAAATCGGTGTTGAAAGCATCATTGTGCTCTTTTCCTGTCATTTTGGCTCCGCAGAAACCGCTTCCATATTCAAAACCTTTGCAGGCATTGATATTCAGCATAGCTTTTGCAAGTTCAGCCTGAAGTTTTGAAAATATAGGTTCTCCAATTCCTACGGGAACATTTTTAATCACGCATGTAATGGTTCCACCAATGGTATTTCCTTCTTTTTTGATCTCCTTGATTCTTGAAATCATCTTTTCAGCCGTTTCGGCATCAGGACAGCGAACGTCATTGCTTTCCGTTTGAGAAAAATCTAAAGCCTGATAAGGCTTTTCACAGAAAATATCACCTACGGAAGAAACGTAAGCATTGATTTCAATGTCTGATAAAAGCTGCTTGGCAAGAGCTCCGGCAACTACCCAGTTCATGGTTTCCCTTGCAGAAGATTTTCCGCCGCCACGATGATCTCTGAAACCAAATTTCTGGTCATAAGTAAAATCTGCATGGCTTGGACGATACGCGCCTGCTATATGATCATAATCTTTCGATTTCTGATTTTCGTTTTCAATGATAAAACCAATTGGGGTACCTGTTGTTTTTCCATCAAAGATTCCTGAAAGAAACTTTACTGTGTCACTTTCTTTTCTTTGAGTAACAATTGCTGACTGGCCAGGTTTTCTTCGGTTCAGTTCGTATTGAACCTTATCGAGATCTACCGTTAAACCTGCCGGAAAATTATTGATGATACCGCCGTAAGCCACTCCGTGACTTTCTCCAAATGTTGTAAGACTAAGAAGATTACCTAATGTGTTGAACATAATACAAAATTACCTTTTTTTCTTCAGATAATAAAGTTTCTGGATTTGTTCTATTTATCGGTGTTTTTGATATTATTGATAACCTTTTGTGCTTCCTTTTTTTCTTCTGAAGTCATTTTTTTCCAGATAAAACCTTTTTTCAGATCATTTTTGTCTGCTAGCTGAGGGAAAATACCTGCTTTTACATCATCAAAAATATAGAATGGGGTAATAGCTGGAAGTGGAGTATCAAAACTGTATGGGTAATTGTGAGAAACATTAAATTTAAAATTCCCGATTTTAAATGTATTGAACTGACGATATTCGTAGGTTGAGGGCTGGTAAAGCTGTTTTTTTTCAAAGCCTGTCATAAAGCTTCCTACTCTGAAGCTTGGAATGTATTTTTGTATGAAAGCCGGAAAAGATAGCATGGAAATGAAAAATAAACTGAGAACTGAAAAAACAATAATAGATTTCTTTTGGTTGAAATATTCATGAAACAGAACAAAAAATACCACGAAGAAAACATCAATGAAAAATCTGTATTGAGCAGAAAACGCAAGGACCAATATGCTTTTTATCAATAATGAAATGCAGATCAATGTGATGAGTCTTCTTTTTTTGATCCAGGCAAATACTGAAAATACAACTAGACTCAGGACAAAGAGAATATTAATCTTTGATTTGATGCCTTCCAGAAAAAGCCAGTTTTTAATATAATCTGCTGTAGAAAATTTTTGAATTTCGTCATAGGTGTATTGCATGTCATAAGTTTTCATGATTGCAAATTGTGATGAAATTTTTAAAACCTCGGGATTGGGTTTCCAGGATACTTCCAAATCACCTATTGCTACAGGAAAGACAGGGAAACCAAATGTCCATATATTTTTAATAAAGAAAAGAAAGAGAATCAGGATTCCTAAAAGCAATGGCTTACAATTATTTTTGAAAATAAAAACTGAATGTAAGAATACCAATATGGGCAGCCATATCATAGTAGGTTTTATGGAAAAAACAAAAACAGAAAAGGCAAAAAGAAGAGTAGTATTTCTGTTTCCGGCTATGAGTTCATTTAAAATAATCAGTGAAAAAATAATGACAGGAAGATCCGGACTTGGAGACTGCGAAAACAGTAATAAGACCGGTAGGAAACAAAGATGTATCCAGTTTTTTCTTTCGATAATATAAATGGTGTAGATAATGAGTAATACAGCATTGATTCTTAAAAACGGATCAGAAAAATTGGAAAATCCGGCCTGAAAAATATGCCAGACAGACATTTGCCCCAATGTAAGATCTACGTTTGAAATTCCTTTTACCAGTCCATATTCTGCAAGCCATTGAATGGTAGGAATGTAATAACCAAAATGATCTAATATATAAGGATAATAAGAACCCGCAAGTGTAATAACAAGAGTGGCAGCACTAAAGAGTATAAAATCTTTCTTTGAAAACTGATAAAATTCATCATAGAGATGATTTTTAAAGAAAAAGAATAACCCCAATAGTATTGAGACTGTTTCTACATAGATATTCAAAGGGATGAAAAAAGAAATAAATGTCCATATCAGGCTTATTCCCAGAATTCCGGATAGAATTTTCCCCGAGATTCCCTGAAATAGAATTCCGGATACATTTCCCATGATTTTCCCCCAGCCTATTAGGACAGGAATGATGAAAATTGAAGAAAACAGAATCAATAGCATAAAAAAAGATTGCTTAAAAATAAGCAATCTTTATATTTATTGTGAAAATATTTATTAACGAGGTTGTACCCTTCCGTCTTTTCTATCTTGTGATCTACCGATGGTATATCCTGTTGCACCTCCTACAACACCGCCAATTACAGCTCCAAGTCCTCTGTTTTTCTTAGCGATTAAGGCTCCTGCAGCAGCTCCACCTACAGTACCAATTACGGTTCCCTTGGCTGCTTTACTCCAACCTTTTTTCTGGGTAGTTCCCTGTGAAGTACCACTTCCGTTATTGGCATAACTTCCGTTGCTGCTTCCTGATGAACCGGAATTTGAGTTTCTGTCTCTATATACTGTTCTTGTTTCTCTGATTACCTGTGGTCTTGAATTATTTTCAGCGGCTCTTGCTTTTTTGGTTTCGGATATGCTGTCTGCTTTTTTCTGAGCTTCATAGACCATCTTTTCTTTTTCAATAGCCAGTTTTTGTTTTTCTATTTCAAGTTGTCTGGCCTGAAATTCAAGTTTCTGTGCTTCCAGTGATTTCTCGGCAACGCTGTCATCTTTCTTGCAGGCCGTCATTAAAAAGACGGATAAAAAACCTGCTAATACTATCTTTCTCATAATTCAAATTTTAATAAGATAAAGCCAAAACGACTTTTAATTTTAATTTTATTTTCAATTATGAAGCCAAATTTTAGTTAATGAATGTTAAAATTGTTGCTAAAAAGTGGAAGTAGTTTTTGTGATGATTGATTTTATACTGTTAATGCGGAGTTGCAGGAGGTATTTGTAAATTTTAGTTCACTAATAGTTTTTATTGAATTCATATAAGTTGACTACTTTTGAATACCAAATTACTTTTTAATATGAAAAAATCAATTTTTACAGTTTCAGCATGTATTGGATTGCTGGCTGTTGTCACATCATTTTCCTCCACGGAAATAATAGAGAATAATAAAAACTGTTCAGAAATAGCTGATACTACACCAAAGTCTCAGACTTATAAGATCCGTTATGGTCTTCTTTCAAAGAGCGGAGCAAAAATTCTTTCAGGAAATTACGATGTAGGAAGTTTTCTTGCTGAAAATATGGTTACCGGAGAAGTGTATGATACTTATTATAGCGGAGGATTTCAGCCGGTGCCACAATATTACGACGGACTTCCAGCGGGAACTTATACTTTTTCAGCTATGCAGGGGCAAGGTGGATGGGTAGGTTATGGAACGGTAATTGCTACAGTTTCGGACGCACAGGTAGATTCTGATGGATATATTACAGTGTATATTCCGATCATTTGGGAAGAGTAGACCTTGTGAGCAAAAAAATATTTAACTAAATTTACCTTGCCTAAAATGTGTAGTTTTTTAATCATTAAATAATTAATTATATTTTTTATTTTGTTTTTATCAATTTTATATTGAATAAATACTAATAAATTGTTATAATTGTGTAAATTATTTTATTTCATTATTCGGGATGTTTTTGTTTCTATAGAAGTCATCATTCTATGTTTCTATTTTTGAGAATATAGTTGTATTGAATGATTCTACAATATTCTGTTTAGAATTTTCTAAATAGATTTTTTTCATCATTTGTGTTTTTTAGGCCTCCATCAGGAGGCCGTTTCTATTTATTGAGTTTTATGATTCTGCTCATATAATAACTAGCCAGGAGATAGTATCTTTGGGTATAAGAACATTTTCATTCCATATTTTATCAAAAAGACTCCTCTACATGAGGAGTCTTTTGTTTTATATATTATCTAAGGTGACTTTTATTTTACTGATTAATCGGTGTATTTTTCTGGTCTGATACCTGATAAGGTTATAGATTTCCTGCGAATTGGTGAAGACTTCCGGAACAGTTTGGTTATTGATACTTTTGATTCCCCGTCTTTTCATTGTATCATGAATTACTCTGGCAAATGATTCTTTTGCGCTTTGTTTTGCTTTGTCCTGGGAAATTCCATCGGAATGCAGCCTGTATAAATACAAAGGTTCTTTAATGAATTTAGCTTCTCCCTGCTCCAGTATTTTTAAATACAAATCCTGATCTACCGCATTTTTCAAATTAGGATTAATTCCTGTTGTTCTTAAGTATATTTCTTTTTTAAATGCAAAAAAGTGAGCAAACTGAATGGGGCAGTTGAAAAAATGACGGTTATTGTAAATCTGCTTGGTGCCGGCATATACTCTTTCAGGAGTGAGGTTTTCATCACATAGCATCATTTGAGAATAAACAGCTGCAAGATCATTTCTGTCAACGAATTCCTGGGCTGTTTTTTCTAATGCTTCCGGATAAAGTGCGTCATCCGGGTCCAGGTAGGCACACAAATCTCCATTGGCATATTTCATGCACGCAGCTTTTGTAAAGCCACAACCTTTATTGATTGGATTATGATAAAGGTTAAAGCGGGAATCATCCTGGATCAGGGATTTTATAATCTCTACAGAATTATCTGTGGAAGCATCATCAATAATAATAACTTCCCAGTTTTTATAGGTTTGACTGATTAATGAATCATAGCATTCCTTGAAATACTTTCCATTGTTATAGTTAGCTATAAGTATAGAAAAAATTATCACCTTATTTTGAATTAATTATACAAAAGTATAAAATAATGTATGTGTAAAACATTACTATAATCATAAGATATCTGATATTTTTTATTATATTTTAGAATCTATGAATGTAAGCTATGTCTTAAATATTGTTTTTTAGTGAACATTTTTCGGAATATTTGAGATCCGCGGAATAATAGGAATTAAAATGATATTGTTTATTGTCTTTTTTTGAGAAATATTGTCTGCTGGCTGGATAGCTTAATATTTAAAAGAAATAATAATTTTATGACTGTACTCATAAAATAAAAAAAAAGAGTAGTATACCTTTGGATAAGAATTAATAGATAAAATAATTTTTATCTCTGATATAAAATTTTTTTTCATCATTTGTGTTTTTTGAGGCCTCCATTTTTTTGGGGGCTTTTTCCATATAATAATCTTAAAATCTTTTATAGATCGAAGAGTATTCTGCCATCAAAAGGGGTATCCCAAATGATAAATAATTTGTCATTTGATCTTCGTAAGGGAGCTTGAATGATTTCATAGTCTCCTTTTGCGGTTAGTCTTTCTACAATGAGATCAGAACCTTTGCCTATTTCGTTTACGCTATATTCCAACTGATATTCTTTTTCATTGCTTTTCGTGAAATCTTTTTTGCTAAAAATTATTTGTGCCATGATAATTAAATTTATTGGATTGATTTATATTAAGAATAAATTATGCCAATTTGGTGTTGATTTAGTTTTTTTTGATAGCTGGCTGAATATTTGGAAACTTTTATTTCCTAATGTGAATTTTATTTTATCAAATTGTAAATTATTTTATTTTTAATATTTTTGCTGGCATGTTGATTTTATTTTAATTAATTATAAATAATTATGAAGTGGTTTTTAAAGCATCAATAAAATCGGTCTAAAATGCTGAAATTATAAAATGGATGATCCCCAGTGTAATTCACTTTTTTTTCTCCAATTTGGCATTCTTGGCACGATTTTTCGATATAGAAATGTAACTCATGTTTAATTTGAGTTTTCATGGTTATTAGTTTTTATCCTCGGAATTTCCGGGGATTTTTTTTTGTCCTAATATGACGCTGCTCATAAACGTAAATTAATTAATCTTCTATTTTTGAGTAAGATAATTTTCTATCCATCATCTTTTTTGCATTATTTATCAAGCTCTTCTTTGATCTGGAAGAGCTTGTTTTATAAATTAAAGTAGGATGATTGTTTAAAAATGATTAATGAAAGAATGGTGATGATAACTGTTTATGGATATAAAATAAAAAATCCCCACTGAAGAGCAGGGGATTTTGTTATGGTAAGTTGGACAAATCATCTAATTTGCTTTCTAAGGCAAGTATCTGACTGTTTTCATATTGGTCTTTTCTGTCGAGCAGATACCCTAAATAAATTATGATTGAGTCAATATGTCTCCTTGAAATAAAGACATTTTCTTTTTGAAATTCTTCTTCTATTTCTTCAACATATTCAATTTCTTCATCATCTGATCTGTCCTGTATCTCTTTTTCGTATTGTATAGCAGCCAGTATCAGGCTTTTTTCTTCAGGAGTAAATTGTATCATCAGTATTTGATTTTTTAGTCTTACTAATATACAATATTTTAAAGTCTTACTTGAAAATCAGTTGATGTGATCTGTGTTATATTTTAGAAATAAAAAACAAAAAAACCTCTAAATAATTAGAGGTTTTTTCTGAGGTACCTAGCGGATTCGAACCGCTGTAGATGGTGTTGCAGACCACAAGTGCCTTTATCTGTATTTTCTAACACGTTGATTATTAAATATAAATGAAATTTGTTTTTGCTAAATACACGCGTTTTTAGACCATTTTTACACGGTGTTTTACACGGTAATTATAGGGCAAATATAAAAAAATAGGTATAAAAAAAGACCCATTAGGGACTTAGTTTTTATAATTTTCTAATATTTCAACAAACTATTAATGAACTCTTCTTGATTATATATTTCTCCTTCTTTACTAGCATAAAGTTCATTGTTAACATTTTGAATGGAGGTATCAGAATTTTTAAGTTTAAAAGAAAAATGCACATTAAAAAATTCTATATTATTATTTTTTATTTCATTTATTTTCGATTTACTTTTAAGGTATTCTTCATATAGGTGATTTTCAAAATGCGAGTCTTGGTCATATTTATTTTTAAGATTCAAATAATCTCTCCGATCTATATCTGATAAAGCCTCATTATTAATAGACTTTGATAAATTGTACAAATTCTCAGCTCGGGCCATATCATTCCTTAATTTAACTACTTGATCATGTTGATTTATATAGTGTTCATGTATCAAATTAGTAATCAGCTCTTGTTTTTGCTTTGTCCGTATTGTGTCTACTTTTATAATTTTAAAATCACTAATATTAGCGTTTAATTTACTTGAGAGATTATTTATGTAAATTATTGTATTGTCTTCTATTTTTTCCAACAGTTTGTCTTTTTCACTTTTGCAAGAAAAAATAATAGTCAAGGAAAAGAATAATAGTAATAATTTTTTCATGATTAATTTTTAATCACAAATATAAATTAAAAAAATATTTATGTTTTACGGAAAACCGTAAGGATGTATTTGGAATAATTATAATATTTGAAAATATTTATAACACACCAAACAATGTTTTAAATAAAATATTATATTAGCATTTCATGAAAAAGTGATTTTAGAATAATATTTGTCATTTTATAATTGTTATTTTTGCAATGAATTAAAAAAACAGTTATCTATGAAGACAAAACTAATTATTTTAGCGGCAGCAGCTGCAGCAATTGTATATTCATGTTCAAGCGACCGAGATGAAGATGTAAGAAAAGAAGCGATTGATAAGGTAAAAAACAATAACCAAGAAAAATTCAAGTTAAACCCAAAAGGAATAACTGCTAAAGAAGCTGGAGAGGCAAAAGTTGATAGTATAGGTATCAAGGGCCAAAATTCAACTACTAGCGGTCCTTTTAATCCAGACCCAAATAATGGAACAGGAACAGATCCAGACCCAATCGTTGACCCAACCAAGCCGGATAAGCCGTGGTAAGATAATAATTAAAAGAATGGCAACAATAGCGGTATTGTTGTCTTCTTTACTTCCATTCCTTAACAATATTGTTAAAAGATTCTATGATACAACATCAATAGTATTTAACAATGTATCTGGTGCAAGAAATCTAGATTTAGATTCTTGTATATTTTTCTTATCTATGCCGTTTGCTTATTTGTTTATTTTTATAGGAACAAAATTCGGTGCCCATAGATTTAGTTATTATACATTCTATATTTCTTGCTATTTCCAATTAGCCTTTATATTAAATTTTATTTTTTTAGACAAGAATGAAGTGTTCTTTTTTGCTGAAGCTGCGGTACTTTTAATATTTATTGCAATTGGAATTATTTTATTTTTCGTTGAAAGATATTTTAAAAAGCTCGCTTTGGCAGATGAATTTAAAGAGAAAGCGCTTGATAGATCACTATCTCTACTATCTAAAAAAAGAATTGAATGAAGGCGTTAAGTAAAGTAGATCATGTCAGAATATTAGTAATTTTGAGTGATGAGATATGGAAAGATCTTGAAGATGGATTAATAACCGAGGTTGAGTATGGAGTTAAATTAAAGATGATCAAAAATGAGATAAACGAACATTTATCAGTTTCTTTTAATTGTGTTCAGAAAATAGCTGATAAATTAGGATATATAATAGTTAAAAATAAAAATGCATTCGGGATAACACAAAATTACCAAATTGCAAAAAATTAAGGCATCCAGTTATGGATGCCTTTTTTTATTTAGTGATTAATGAGCTCTTGTACAAGATTTTTTAAATCTCTTATTTCTTCTGTCATGTTTTCATTTTGTTTTTTTAAAACATCAACTTTTCTATCTAAGAGCATAATATCTTTCTCTTGCATGCTTAGTTTACCAAGTGTTAGCTTATAAAGCTCTATCAACTTGTCATCAATTTTTAAATTTTCGAAAGAAGAATCATTTGTTTTTTGATCAACTGGTTCTGATTCCTTATCTCCAGTTAAAATCCAAAATTTATGGTCTGGATAAACATCAAATATTTGATTTAATGTTTTTGGGCCAGGTTCTACTTCATTTTTTAAAATTTTATATAACCAATCTGAGCGATTTTTACCAAGATTTCTTGAAAACTCGTTAGGAGTAATTTGCAAAATGTTTTCAATAAAATACTTAATTCTACCATTAATAGTATTTAAATCTACATTTTTAGTAGTATTTTTTTCAATCATGATCATATTTTTTAATACAAACACAGCAGTTTATGTAAATTAATCGTGCTGATAATCAAGTTGTTGAAGGTAAATACTATAAAAAATGTAAAAATATTATTCATATTACACTTTTAGTAGTATATTTGACACAACAAACAACGGTGCAAGATACACAAAATATCAAATACCAAAAAATGTGAAAAATACTATTGTTTAATTGAGAATAAAAATTTATGGATGATAACGTAAAAAAAATCAAAAAAATTAAAGAAATGTTTATAGTCCTTGATCCAGCACATAAAAAGACTGCAAAAAAGAAAATTACAGAAAAATTTAAAGTCGCTGAGAGCTCTGTAAATAATAGATGGATATATAAAGGAGAGATTCCTGAAAAATATATAGATGAAACATTGAAGATTGTAAAATCAGTAGTTAAAACGCAAAAGAATAAAATTGAAAAACTTATAGCGTAGTAACCGAACAAGATAAATTATTCAATCATAAAATTAAATCAATCATGGGCGCTTTGGAAAAAGAGATTCAAGCTTTGAAAATGAGGCAGGTCGGGATAGAAAAAAAACAGAAGAAGGAAAATGAAGATGTTTGGAGCAGGATCAAATTATTAGAAAAATTAGCATTAGAGAATGAATCCGGAGTGGATGCCGGAGAGTTAAGTCCAGGCGTTCAGATTGCTTTATTAAGAGCACGTAACCGAAGAGGGTATAGAAAATAAAAAAGCCACCTGGTGCAACAGATGGCCTTAAAATCAAAAGTTTTGAATTATGAGAACAAATGTAAGACAAATGAACCCTATTAACCAAACAAAAGGGCAAAAAATTTCACAGCAACGAGCTGAGAAGATAGCCAGAAACATCAATGCAATGGATATGTATTATCAGAGAATGGATGATGTGAACTCTTGGAAGTTCTGGAATGGCTTAGAAAAGACATTGAAGAAAAAATTATCTGAATTGTCTCCGAGTGATATCGAGGTGATAAAGCCAATGCTAAAACCTGAGGAAGCTAAATTCTTTAACCTAATCTAATACCATCATGAAAACAGGACTTAACGTAATTCTATCCGCCAACACAATATATGTGTTCTTGTGCTCAGATAATCCAGATTTAACAGTATTTGTATTTCCCATTTTCATTTATGTGTTTTTCGGGTTTTTCAGATACTACCATAAAGAATTTCTTCAATACTTAAAAACACCTATAAGCCATGAAAAAAATACATAGAAAAAGAAGTTGGAAGAAAATGGTTATTGACAATAAGAAAGATAACATAGCAAATGCAAGATGCATTAATGAAACAATTGAGTTTCAAGAATGGTTTGCCAAAATGGGTGGTTTGATTGAAAATGAAGATATGGAAAAAGTAATTCAAAAATTCAAGTAAGATGGGAGTAACAAAGTTAGAATTAGACAGGCTAAAAGACCCGCTTCCATTAAAATGGAGAGTAAAGGGATTGATTCCGGATAATATAAACCCCACTCATATGGTAATTGTAGGTTATATAGACGCAAGACAGGTTTATGATAGGCTTGATAAAGCTTTGGGAGCGGGGAACTGGCAGGAGGACTATTTTGAGTGCAAGGGAAAGCAATTCTGCAAAATAGGAATAAAAGTTTATGATGAATGGATATGGAAAGGGGATTCCGGTATTGAATCTTTTGCTGATCCTTCAAAAGGTGAAACTTCTGATAGCGTAAAACGCGCAGCGGTTCACTGGGGTATCAACAGAGAAGTTTATGAACTTGGTGAAATAACGATAAAATGTAAAATGGATAACGGATATCCAGCACCATGCGATGAAGCAGGAAATATTTTAAAAGGTGATCAAATTCTGGCTGAATGCAAAAGAATTGCTTCTGGTAAATCAGAATTGATTTTTGATAAAAATGTTTTACCGAGAACAATTAACAATGCTACTGTTAAGCCTGAAGAGAAGAAGCCAAGACGTAAAAAAACAGAACCTAAAATCATTATGCCATGAGTATATATAATTCATATACCCAGGATCAAATGGAGGAACACTTTAGTAATTTCATTATTAAGTCTGTTTCTTATTCAAAAGCTGCTTTATTTTCAAGAAATGAGAAGGCCTTTGAAATGATGAATATTTATGGATATCATAGCAAATCATCGGCATCTGGTGTTTCTGGCAATGCGTATCATGAAATCAGTCATTATTTCAAAGCCATGCAAAAAGGAATAATCCTTAGTCTGCCGGAACTCGAAAGCATTGCATTTGATTACATAGATAATGTTCCAGCTAATAAATGGAAGCTTCAGAAAACAACACCAACAATAGCTGAAGCCAAAATTAAGGCGGTTAAAACTACAACAGCATTATTGGGAAACTTCTACTCGGAAAAATCAATTTATGAAGATCACATTGCAAAAGTTTTAGATGTTGAAATTTCTAACACAAGTTTTCTAACAATCAATGGCGTTGATATCCCTCTTCCTTTTAATACGATTATTGACTTAGTAATTGAAACACATGAGGGTAAGATAGTAGTAATCGACCATAAAAGTAAGAACGCATTTTCTTCAGAAGAAGATTTACGTCTTTCAATCGGTAAACAAGCAATAACTTATGTAAAAGCATATGAAGCTTATTCCGGATTAGTGGTTGATGAAGTTTGGTTTTGTGAAAATAAATATTCTAAAAACAGATCCGGAGAGAATCAATTAAACATGTTCATGGTCGCTTTAGATAGAGATACAAGAGCATTATACGAAGATTTGCTTTATGAAAATCTAAAGAGACTTATTGAAGCTGTTTCTAACCCCGATTATGTTTACCTGATTAATGACAAAGATAACTTAGTTGATAAGGCTGAATTATATGATTTCTGGGCAAAAACACGAATGTGTGAGATTGATGAATTTGACATTGATGAAACGGAAGTTAACAAAGAAATGGTAAAAAAGAGACTTAGAAAAATAAGGGATTCATCAACCACAACGATTTCTCCAAAAATAATCAAAAAGTTCAAATCAAACGCAGCATCATTTATTAAATACGATTTAAGCACTTTAGACATGGAACCACATCAAAAAGTAGAACATATACTAAAAACATTCGGAATTCATACACAGGTGGCACACACCTTCAATGGATATTCTTCAAACACTTTCCTTCTGGAAGTTTCCGCTGGAACAAAAATAGCATCAATCCAAGGTCATAAACTTGATATTGCGAATGCCCTAAATGTTCCCAATGTCAGAATCCCAAAGGATCTGAAAGTTTACGAAGGTAAAGCTTATCTTCAGATTGAAACAGCTAAAAAGAGAGATAGAGATTTAATTTGGTCAAAATCTGAATTAAAGGATCAGAAAATTCCTATCGGTAAAGATAATTTTGAAAGGACCTTATACTGGGATTTAGATAATCAATCTACTCCGTTTGTGTTGACTTGTGGTGCTGCGGGTTCCGGGAAATCAGTTGAATTAATAAGTATCGTTGAGTATGCAAAACTAATTCCTGAAGTAGAACAGATTATCATTCTTGATCCAAAATTTGAATTCATGGATTATGCTTCTCATGAGAAAATAGAGGTTTTCAACGAAATTTTAGCCATTGAAAACAAGGTTGAAAGCTTAGTCAGAGAAATGAATTCTCTCATAAAAGCCGGAAAGAAAAAGAAAATTCTTATTGTGTTTGATGAATTCGCTGATGCTATTGCTGCATCCAGAAAAGGCAAAGACCTTGACATTTATAGTATGGTTCAGGTTGGAAACTACAGACCCACTAAAGACGCTTTTGGATTCCCGGTTGCTGGTCCTCCTAAAATGCAAAGGCAGAAAACAGGCGAGCTTAAAAGTTTAGAGGAAAACATGCGTATCATCAAACAGAAAGGAAGATCCGTAGGATTCAGAGGGATTGATGCAACACAGAGAGCCTCTACAAAAATAATCACCGGTGATGCTAAAGTAAATTACTCTCTTATGATTTGCTTCCGTGTCCCTAAAGAGATAGACAGCCGTGTTGTAATTGACGATGCGGGAGCAGAAACATTAGCGGGTATGGGTGACGGACTTTTAAAAACTCCTGATAGCCCCGATTTGATAAGATTTCAATCTTTCTACAAACCACAAGTACAAACAGCATGACAAACAGTACAATAAAAGTCAAGAAAGGATATTGTGTTGATTGTTCACCTGGATCTTCTGAAAAGTATCTTATTGCAAAGCGGTGTTCCACGCACTACAAAGCGCACAGAGCTAAAATAAACGCAGAAAAGAAAGAGGGAAAGGGAAAGGTTGACGGATTGGATTTAGAGCCGAAAAAAGAGGTTAAAAAGTTGACATCAATCAAAAAGTTTTCAAAGAAAAGACAGAAAGAAAACAGAGAATATCTGATTAAGCGTCTTCAGTTTTTAGCGCAGCCAGGAAATCAAAGATGTTTTATTGAAGGATGTAATAATAAAGCTGATACAGTTGAACACACATCCGGAAGGTGGGGCAAAAATTATCTTGATACTTCTACCTGGAAACCCTGCTGCAATTTCCACAACTTAGAATTAGAAAGAAATTCAGAATTGTCTGAAAAATATCAACTCAGTAAAATTTCCGGAAAGAAAAAAATAATCAAAAAATAAATTAAACAAATGGAAACATTAAAAATTGAAATCCCAAAGGGGTATGAAATTGAAAAATTTGATACGACTACTGGTGTTGTATCATTCAAAGAAAAACCAAAAAACATTAAAGAACGAATTAAAGATTTCCATGATGTACTGGAAGTGCTTGGAATAGATGCAGATGATTTTGAAGAAGAAAATGAAGGCTTAGAGGAAGATGAATTAGCTTATCGTCAGATTAAACTGATTGTAAAAGCTTTAAATGAAGGATGGACACCGGATTGGACGAATTCAAGCGAGGCAAAATATTTTCCATGGTTCAAAATGGGTTCTTCTTCGGGTTCGGGGTTTTCGTTCGGCGACTACGCTTACTGGCGTACGGCTTCGTATGTCGGCTCCCGCCTTTGCTTCAAGAGTAGAGAACTAGCAGAATACGCAGGAAAACAGTTTACCGAGATCTATAAAAAATATATGACCATCTAAAAATCACATTATGAAAATTACAGAAAAAATTAAAAGTTTTGAAGATGCTTGTGAAGCATTAGGAATTAATTCAGCGCTTCCAAATTTAGAAGCAATGCCTGAATCTTACCAAAAGCCAATGCTTGCACATTATAAGTTATGCGTTATAGCTGAAGCCTTGAATGAAGGGTGGAAACCAAATTGGGATGATTATGATGAAGACAAGTATTATCCGTGGTTTGATATGGAAGGTTCTTCTTCGGGTTCGGGGTTTTCGTACTACGACTACGATTACTGGCTTACGCTTTCGACTGTCGGCTCCCGCCTTTGCTTCAAGAGTAGAGAACTAGCAAAGTATATTGGTGAAACATTTATCGATTTGTACAGAGAATACTTTGTAATGTAAAAAAATATAGGTTGTGTGATGTTGTGGTTGTAGTTCTTCTTCAGGTTCAGAGTTTTCGTACAACGACTACGATAACTGGAATACGAATTCGAATGTCAGCTCCCGCAATTGTAAAAAAATAAAAACATCACAAACCTTACCTCTTGGTAAAAAACAACAAATTTTTAAAGGCGTTAGTAATAATTGTGAACGCGACTTTTTTAACAGCAAAGGATATGAAAAGAATAGGAAACTTATATCAACAAGTAGTCAGCATAGAAAATTTAAATATTGCAGATGGAAAGGCACAAAAAGGAAAGTCTAAACAGTATGGGGTTATAAAACATAATTTAACACCTGATTGCAACATTTGGAAACTTAATAATATGTTGGTTGACAAAAATTATAAAACTTCATCTTATGACATTTTCAAGGTATTTGAACCTAAAGAAAGAGAAGTTTATAGACTGCCCTACTTCCCAGATAGAATAACACATCATGCAATAATGAATATTCTAGAACCAATTTTCATGAAAGTATTTACTGCAGATTCATATAGTTGTATTAAAGGCAGAGGAATTCATAAAGCATCATTTAATCTCAGAAAAGCTTTAAAAAACGTAGAAGAAACAAAGTATTGTTTAAAGTTAGATATTAAGAAGTTTTATCCAAGTATAGATCATGACATTCTTAAAAATCTATTAAGAAGAAAGTTGAAAGATCATGATTTACTTTGGCTGCTTGATGAAATAATTGATAGTGCACCTGGATTACCAATAGGGAATTATCTCAGTCAATATTTTGCAAACTTTTATCTGACATATTTTGACCATTGGATTAAAGAAGAAAAAGGAATAAAATATTACTTCAGGTATGCAGATGATATTGTAATTCTTAATAGTGATAAGGAAAAACTTCATGACCTGTTAACACTTATCACAAAATATTTATCCACTAATCTTACACTAGAAGTTAAAAATAATTGGCAGGTTTTCCCAATTGAAAGTAGAGGAATTGACTTCGTTGGATATGTTCACTTTCATACACATACTTTGCTAAGAAAATCTATAAAAAAACGATTTGCAAAAATGCTCAAAAAAAATCCGAAAAGAGAATCAATCGCCTCTTACTATGGATGGGCAAAACATTGTAATTCTAAAAATTTACTTAAAAAACTTATCCCAAATGAACAGTTTTAAAGATTTTAAAATAAAACCTACATCACTTTCTTTTATTGGTGAGAAGGTCAGAATGACGAAAATTTTGAATTCAGAAATAATAATACATGATTTTATCATAAAGGATTCTGAAAAAAAGCCTGGAACAAAATATTTGACTTTGCAAATCTGTAGAAAAGGAGAAAAAGAAATAGTTTTTACAGGATCCAAAACATTAATGGATATGATTGAGCAGGTTTCAAAGGAGAAATTTCCATTTACAACAACGATTATTCAAGAAGATCAGATGTTTCAATTTACATAAAATAAAAAAATATGAAAGTAAGAGATTTAAAAATAGACAAAGAGGTTCTTATTAATGGTTTTAAATACGCTTATAAAGGTGTTAATAAAATCAGAATGAGCGGTTATTGGGTAGAGAAAATTGTATTCAAAGCAATAGATACCCAAGAAGACAAACACTTTGATTTTAAAGTTTTTAACAAAGACTTAAAAGTAGATAACGAAAAAATAGAGTTAAAATAATGGAATTAATTGGAGCACTTAGGGATATTTTTCCAACTCAAACATTTGGAACCAATTTTCAGAAGAGAGAATTTGTTTTAGTCACAGAAGAACAATATCCGCAAACACTATTGATAGAAATAACCGCCGATAGAGTTGATCTTTTAGATCATTTTAAACCCGGTGACCAGGTAAGAGTTGGAATTAATATAAAGGGCCGTGAATGGGTTAATCCAAGCGGAGAATCAAAATTCTTCAATTCTCTTTCTGCATGGAAAATCACACACAAGATTTTGGCTAATTCAGCCAGTTAACAAAATTTAAACCATCAAAAATCAACCAAAATGAAAGTAATCACACATAGAGTAGGAAACAAAATTAACGGTGAAGGAATGTTCCTTTCACAGCAAGAATTACAACTTACTGAACAAATATGTGAAGAGCTTAAAGATTTCTTTTTAGGTTCTTTAAAATCAGAGGAAACATATCAGTTCTACAGCGATTCATATCTTTCAAATAATGAAGTTTTCAGCTCAGTATCATCAATATTTGAAAATCCTGATACATTTCTATTTGAATCAGAATCAATAGCCAGAACGCTTTTTAATGCTGCTGAAAATCCAAGAATTCAAGGTGGCGAATTATTCGTAGTGCTTTTTGAAGGTGAGAAACCGGAAAACAATCAGATTGGCATTTTCAAGACAGAAAAAAGAGAATCAATATTAAAGTTTACCTACAATAATGATATTCTGGATATCGAAAAAGACCAGGGAGTTAGTCTAAACAAAATAGACAAAGCGGCCTTAATTTACAATACGGGAAAAGAAACTGGATATGTATTATCAGCAATCGACAACAGCAAAAATGGGGATATGTTCTATTGGTTTGAGGACTTCCTTCACATTAAGCAAAGAGAAGATAACTATTATCACACAAACGAGTTGTTAATGGTATTCAAAGATTTTGTTACTAAGCAACTTACTCAAGAATACGAAGCAACAAAAGTAGATCAGGTTAATTTTCTTAAAAGTTCATTAACCTATTTCATGGAAAAAGAAAATTTTGCATTTGAAGAATTTACAAATGAAGTCTTAGTAGATCAAGCTGTGATTCAGAGTTTCGTTGATTTTAAAACAGATTATGAACAAGATTATCAAATGAATATTTCAGAAGAATTTGAAATCAATACTGCAGCAGTTAAAAAAGTAAAACGTCATTTCAAATCAGTGATTAAACTTGACAAAAATTTTCAAATACATATCCACGGAGATAAAAAATTACTTGAACAAGGAGAAGACGAAAAAGGGAAATTCTACCAGCTTTATTTTCAGAAAGAACAGTAAAAAAAATAACAATGAAAGACAAGGATAACAGTGTAATTTTTCTAAAGGACTGGCTTTTTTTAATCACTCCTATGTCTGCTGAAAATCAGATTGTATTTTGGGAATTATTCACGAATTACGAGTATGGAAAAGAACAAGAATGCGACAATCCTATTGTGTCTCCTACCTGGAATTTTGTAAAGAAACAGCTGGATAATATGAAGAATACCTACAAGGAAAAAGTGGTTAACAGAAATAGGCAAAATGGATCAAAAGGAGGCAGGCCATCAAAAACCCAAAAAACCCAGTCGGAAAAACCGGAACCCAATGTAACCAAACAAAACCCAAAAAACCCAGTGGGTTTAAATGAAACCCAAAAAACCCCTAAAGAAAAAGAAAAGGATAAAGAAAAAGAAAATGTAAATGATATTCTTTTAAAAAAAGAATCAAAAGAAGAAAATATAACAAAAGAAAATCCAGAAGAATTATTTTCTATTGATCCGGAACCCAAAAAAAGAAAAAAAATTCCGCCAAAAAAAGAAAAAAAATATTTTACTAGAGTTGATTTTAAGAATCGCTTGATTGAATTAGGTGTTTCATCAGAAGATGCGGAAAAGTGGATAGAGGTTAGAAAGCAGAAAAGAGCTGTGTTTACAGAGGATGCGATTCAACTTGTTATCGCTGAATGTGAAAAACATAATTTTTCTTTTCCAGATGCAATCAAAGCATGTCGGATTTACGGATGGCAGGGGTTTGAATATGATTGGTATCTCAACAAGCAAAAAAACAACAATGGACAAACAAATAATAACTCAACAAACAACGGATATAACACTCACGCAGGAAGCGCAAATAGCAAAGGAAATGCAAATGGCAAAGGTGGGAAAGTATCCGCTTCTTCCATACTTGCCAGACAAGCTCGTGCGCAATATACCGGAAACGGTGAAAGCGGAACTTTCACAGTCGAAACTGAAGTGGTCGAATGATGAAGTTTTAGAACGTTTTGCCACCAGAGTAATCCTTTATATAGATCCAAAATTTCCTGATAGTGATTCAGATATCCCACCTGAAGAAGATCCTTTTTCAGATTACAATATTGCCAAAAATAAAATAAAAGATTATGGTAAGCGATGTGATTTAACCGAGGATGAATATTTGTTAGCTCTAAATTTCGCTTCAAAAGGAATTCTGGTGGTGGATGATCAAATTGTAAAAATTTACCGTGAAATCAATCAAATTAACCTGGCAGAAATAGAGAGAGGCTACACTGATTTTAAGATTCGTGATCAGAAGCATCAAAACTCAAAGAACGAAATCAGAAAATTTTTAAATCCTCCACAGCCTAAATTAACCCCAGAAGAGTACAGAACTCTAACATTAAGTAACATCCGTAAGGATTACCACAGATTCAAAGCTGATGGGAAAGTTCTTGCAACATCTGTTTTTTATGATCTCATTAAAAATACAGGCATTGTCAAGGTAAAACTTGAATTTGTGGAAAAGTTCCTTAAAAATTTTGTTCCGGAAGTGGCTGAAGGAAAACTTGGATCCGATGGAACAAGCTTGCCAAAAGTTATAAAGAAAGATGTTTTTGTTGAATTTCAAAACGAAATGATTAATCACTACATCATTCATTTAGAATTACATCAAACAATTGAAGAAGAATGGATAAAACATTGGGAAACACTATTGATAAAAAGTTGAAAAAAGCCGAATCAATGGCTTCCTTTAAAATAATTTATCAGAAAAACAGAGAAACAAAGTCAAGAAATTACAAATTCAAAAGAAAATTAAAATGAAACCGAATATATCAATGGTCCTTTTGGACGAGAATCAAATCTTAGACCTTATTTGCGGAGCTAATGGAATGGAAAGAGGAAAATCCTCAATGAACATAAATTACGTGGAAAATGGTACTAATACGGGCGGATCTTGGATTATACAGGCGCGGGGACCGGAACAACAAAAAGCAAAAACAAAGATAAAACCATGCAAAAAACAAAATACGTAGAAGTCAAACCGTCAGAAAGACTTCCAGTAGAAAAGGGTGAATATTTAGCCGTGATTGATATGGAATCAATGTTTACTGGCTTCTATCCTTTTGATCCTGAAGATGAACATGATGTTGAATGGTGGAAAGAAACGCCTGAATACTGGCTTCTCGAAGTACCAGACTATGAGGAGGAGATGAATGAGATGCTGGAATCGATTCTTTACGACTTAGAAAATAAAGAAGATCCATGGCGAACGGTTGAGAATCATGAAAAAATAAAAACTTTACTAACCAAACTAAAAACAGAATCATGAGAGAAATAAAATTTAGAATATGGAATCCAGCCGGAAATAATATGCTGTATGATATTGATAATGTATTTGAGTGTTTGAAACAGCAAATAAAATTTGATCAATCAATGCCAGATAGAGGATTTGTATCAGCTTATGATCATAGAAGCAAGGGTATTGTTTGGATGCAATTCACCGGACTCAAAGACAAAAACGGAGTAGAGATATATGATGGGGATATTGATAAGTCTGGAAATGTTATAAAATGGAATTCAGATAAAGCAATGTTTGCTCTATATAGCAAAGAAAAACGTCTTATGTCATGGCCCTTGTTTGGAAAAGAATTAAAAGTAATCGGCAGCATTCACTCCAATCCGGAGCTACTAAAATAAACGGAATCCGGACCATATTCTTTTCGGAAAATAATTTAAACTTTTTATCAATGAAAAAAACAATTTTCATCGGTGCATTAGCACTGATCACACTGGCTGCGTGCCAAAACGAAAGAGAAGATTCAACTCCAAATGTTGAAGAAAAATCTGAAATGGCTATTAATGCTATTAAGTTAGACAGTAAAGGCTTATTAGGAGGCGAATCATCAAAACCTGCGCAAATGGAAGCTTTTATAGATTGTCATACTAATTTTGCAGGGTCAACTGGCAATTCATGCGTGTGGGTTGACGGGATGCTGTTTAATGTAAGCTGGTATACAAATCAAGTCGCAACAACTAGTGGTGCAAATTATTCTGAAAAAGTTTATTCTGCCTCACAGGTTTCATTTTGCAGTTGTGGAGGATAATCATTAAGCCCCTTCGGGGGCATTTTAATCTTTAAAAATACATTTTATGAGTCACCAAGAGAAACAACGCATATTTGATCAATTAGTACAAAATATTGATCCGGAAACTATAAGACAGGGATCAGTTCCTTTAGATCAGTATGAAGACTGGGAAGATTTATTATTAGCATTCAGATATAATAATATCAGCTTGCAATCATTAACTAAAATAATCTTTGAGGCCTGCAATCTAATCCAGGAGGAACAGCAGAAGAGAATAGCGGAGAGAGCCTGTATCGAGCCTAAAGGCATGATGACCAGAGTGGATAAATCATCAATCATTAATCCCGAAAACAAAATACAATGAAAATACTTAATCTATATGCAGGAATAGGAGGAAACAGAAAGCTTTGGGGTGATGAACATGAAATAACTGCTGTTGAATATGACCAGGCAACTGCTGATGAATATTCTAGGTTATTTCCAAGTGACCATATGATTGTTGCAGACGCACACGATTATCTATTGAAAAATTATATGAATTTTGATTTTATATGGGCTAGTCCTCCATGTCCAACACATAGTCGAATTAATCATGCAAAAACAAGAAGGCCAGACTATGCAGATATGAGATTATACCAAGAGATAATATTTCTCAATCACTGGTTTGAAGGTAAATATGTTGTTGAAAATGTGATTCCCTTTTATGAGCCTTTGATGCCAGCACAGGAGATTGATAGACATTTATTTTGGTCGAATTTTAGAATTCATCCTTTTGAGCCAAGGAAAAAAGCGCAAATTAGAATGCAAGGCGGAACGGTTCCATTTGAGCAAATATTTGGATTTGATGTTTCCGGGTCTAAAATAAAGGATAAAAGAAAAGCTTTAAGAAACTGCGTTCACCCAGAAACCGGAAAGCATATTCTTGATTGTGCCTTGGAAAAAGCACCTGTATTTAAAATAAACAGTCTGTTTGATAATGAATATTTGACACTATGAAAGAACTAGAAGAACTAACCCGGGAGATACGGGAGAAACTGCCGAGGCTGAAAGAATTATCAGAAGGACAAACTATAAAATCATTAATTGATGATCCCTCAAATGATATATGCAAAGATTCATTTTACACCGTAGGTTATCACGAAGATTACAGCTGTAATATTTATACGAAAAGTTCAGTAGAAATTGGCGGGTATGTTTACAGTGTAGTAAATGATTTTGAAATTGTAGGCAAAGACCCAATGCTAAACGATGTACTGGATTATATTTCTAAATGTGATAACATGTATAGAGGAACTAATTTCGATGCATGTTGCCTAAACTGGAATTTAGAATTTCCTTATCTCAAAGACCAATCCCATGAGCTAATAAAATTCCTTCACGGATTGATAAAAAAATAACGTTTTACCGGTACCAGGAAAACGATACAAAACAACGGTACCCATCCGATGAATAAAGGAATTAACAAAATAATAATCCTATTCTAAAACAAGGTAAGAAGGTAGCCTATTGTTGCAACGGGTAGTAAAGCTCAACGCCTGGCTAATCATAATTCGGTAAGGGAAAGGAGCTAATACTGACAAACCGTCGATTAAATGCAGAAACACCCTAATTAGATGGGATTTTAACCACTAAAAAACAAAACAATGAATAAAGAAATATATGTAGTACAAGATTTCATCAATGATGAATATCCCGAATTTGCCACAATAGAAGAATGTAAAAATTATATCCTTACAAACTTTACAGACGAATCAGAAGGCATACATCCGGATGTAGATGATATGGTGATCCTAAAGAAAGAATTTTATGCTTTCGTAAACGAAGACAGTAACAATGAAATTGAACTAAAGCCTTTTCAGCCATGAATAAATACAACAAAGCAACTTTAACCAATAAATAATAAAGCAATGGGAGAATTAACTAAACACTACACAATGACAGATGGAGGATCTACATTATTTTCCACTGACATAGATTTCATTTTAGAACAAGTAAGATCTGAATTAGAAAATTTTAATGAAGATGATGAGCCCGTGGAGTTTGAGTTTGGAGTTAAGTATTTGGATCAAGATGAAATTAAAGAGCTTGGAGAATTTGATGGATTTTAACCCCGTGCCATCTTAGGGTGGCACTTAAAGAAAACAAAATGATAATAGTTAAAGAAAACGAGGTTTATAAGCGAGAGCGAAAAACACAATTTACCAATGAAGAAATAATCACTTTTAAAATTCCAAGAATTCGAGTTTACGAAAAAGCAGATTATGATTGGTATATGACAGTTGCGCTTGAAAAAACAGATAAGGTTACAGTTGATAGGCATCTGCTCACTGCTGAATTAATTATTAGCTATAGAAATGCTATTCGCGAAGGTTATCAACATCAGCTAGATTCTAATCTAAGAAACACTTATGATTTCCCTCGAAACAGAAATACAATTAATGGAATTATTGGATATACAAATAAAATATTAAACTCATGATAGTACCACAAGAACTACGCTTAGGGAATTTGGTTACAATTGATAATCCAGATTTCTACAAAAAAATGAAAGACATTCCAGTAATAGTTAACAGGATTAACTTACAAAGGGATAAGGATTTTCCAGGATCAACAGCTTCGATCTCTGTAACAGATGGAAAGTTCTCATATAATCAATTTAACGAGTTTATATCTCCCATAGAGATGACAGAAGACTGGCTTTTGAAACTGGGCTTTGTAAAATGCATTGGTAGATATGGTGAATATTACAAGCATAAAGAAAACGATTTACTGAGAATTTGGAAGGATTTAAGTAATAAATGGATACTTGGAAGAAAAAGAAATGATACTGGCGGGCTTACATCTTTTATAGCGTCAGTTTCAGTTGTTCATCAACTTCAAAACCTATATTTCGCCCTTACCGGGGAAGAACTAACAATAAAAGAACAGCCATGAATTTACAATTGTCCTTAACAAAGAAATGGTTTGAAATGACGAAAGCTGGAATTAAAACCGAAGATTACAGGGATATAACACCATATTGGTTTAAAAGATTATATGAAAATAAATATCAATTAGATCAGAAATTAAAGTCATTTACTCAAAATACAATGACGTTAGGTTATCCATCCAAAGATGATAAGGAAAGGATTTTAAAACTTGAACATAAGGGAATTGAGATCCGGGAAGGAAATCCTGAATGGGGTGCGGAACCTGGGAAAGTTTACTTTGTAATAAAACACGGAAAAATACTATGAAACAGTTACAACTCGATTTAAAAGAAAGACTCCTTATTGTGGAGTTACCAAATAAAGATTGTGAATTTGGAGGATTATTAAAGAACAGAAACCTGTATTTCTTCACAGAAAAAATGAATTCACAAGAAGACTATCCAGTGTGTTATCCGCTTCCTTATGACTGTGAATTCATCTGCTTAGGCTCAAAGATTACTGAGGATATAGCAAAGGGATTTTCAGTGATAGTAAGAAATTCTCATAATGAACAAGGATTTATAGATTACAAATGCGAGCAGGACGAAATTGTATATGATCCCGGATTTATCACAGCTGTTCATTCCTTCATTTCCGCCATAGAATCAAAAGGCTTCCATTGGGGAGAGAGTAAGGGCCTCATAAAATATAAACACGTGCCAAATTCACCAATGTATAAAGAATCTGAATCCAGGACCCTCAACCCAACAAAATGTTTAATATTTAAATTACTGTAAAGATGGAAGCTATAAAAGTTATGTTAGAGAGTAATTACAATACCTTATTTGTTATAGAAGGATTTGAAAAAAAAGAAATTACAGAAGAGGTTTTACATGAATACACAAAGGAGCATTTTAAATATTTAAATCCAAATAGGAAAATAGAAATCCTTCCAAATGGAAAAGACTTTTCTGTTGTAATAAATGAGTCAGAATACAGGCTTACGTGGTCCTGGGTTAAATCATATAAATTACGGAAACCCACAATTGAAAAACCAAATAACAAAACTAAATTAGAACTATGAAAGAATTTATAAAAGAATGTGTTCTTTTCCAGAATAATGATAAACAGTTGAGAATTATAGGAGTATTATTCTGGCTGAGCACATTAGGACTGATTTCTGTATTTTACTGGATATTATTTATGTAGTATATTTACTCCATGGAAAACCAAGAGGAAATAGAAAGACTGATAATTGAAAAAGTTAAAGCGGATCACAAAATCAGCGGAGGCGCAAACGGATCGGACCTAAACGATTTAGACAAGATCATAAACCTGCCAATCCCAGAACGTAACGAATTGCTGGATAGAATGGTGAGAGAAAAGAAGATCGCCTATCAATATCCTTTGAACGCAAAGAAAGTTACCCTACCAAAATAAAGCCCCTGCATTAACAGGGGCTTTATTATTATTTCAAGAGTTTTAAAAGGTCTTGATTCTGTTTTAAAAGTTCGTCATAATCATTTTTGAGTTCGTCATAAAGGACTGAAAGCTTTTTAAAATTTTGCTGACATTTTGAATCTTCTCTATAGTATAAGAAAATAGAGATAACTAATAATAGAGCGATTGCGATTAAAATGAATGTTTTGATTTCCATGTTGTGAATTTATTTAATGTTTGGGTTATTGTATTGTGGATTTCCGTAAACTGCGATAAGTTGTTATTTGAATTTAACTTCCATTCTTTCCATGTGTCCATCCGGATAATGCTTAAAACCTGCTGCATCAATTCCCACAAAGTTTTTAGGCTTTATTTCCTGCTTTCCGGGATTTAGTACAGCAACTGTAATAAAAGCGGCAAATGCAAGCGTAAATAGAGTTATAACAATTTTAGTGTCTGTAATTTTGAATGAATTTTTCATGATATTATATTTATGGTTTTAAATTATTTTAGAGTGTAAGCCTTTTTAAAACATGCTCAGGTTTATTTTTTTATGCTGCGTATACTTGATTTAAAACTTCTTTTGCAAATTCTAAGTCATAAGCCATATCAATAACTGTGATTACTGGAATGTTTAAAACTTCTGATATTAATTTAGCTTCGTTATTTGCTTTTTCATCATAGCTGTTAACTAACCCTTCATTGATAACTGTAGTATTATAATCTGCTTCGTATGAGTTGTTGTCTCTAAATTCATCAGCGTATTCAAATGCAGCTTTTAAATTTTTGATTGATTCTAAAGTTATTTTGTAAGTTTTCATATCGTTGTTGTTTTATTGTTTGTTTTTGTTAATACAAATATACAACAAATAGTTGTAATAAAACAAGAGATATAGTAAAAAAAATAACAAATAGTTGTAATTTATAATAATTCTAAATACAACAATAAGTTGTATTTAAGTATTGAAAGATTTATATCTTTGTCGTATGAAATTAAGAATTGCTGAACTTCAGAAAAAAAATAAGTTTTCTAATGAAGAATTGGGAAACAAAATAAACGTGAGTGATCAACAGGTTTCAAATTATAAAACATCTGCCAGAATGCCGCCGCTTAAAACTTTGGAAAAAATAGCAGATGCTTTTAACTGTGAATTTATAGAGCTGTTTGAAGCTCCTATTGGCTATATTCATGATTACGATCCAGATACCGGCGAATGGCTCGGAATAAGAAAGAAATAATTAATAAATATTTTAAAAAAACTCAACCTCCTTTTTTTCAAGGGAGGTTTTTTTATGCCAAAAAAAATAAAATAAAAATTTATTACTAATTTTGTTTTAAAGTTAAAGTAATACTTTAAATAAGCTATGTAATGAACTGTAATAATGTAATATTGAAAAATAAAATAAATAAGGTTGTTGAAAAGATATATGAAAAATACAATTTTACAAATGATCAAGAATTTATCTTAAGGAAAATACTTGAAGAATTAGAAAATCATCCACCTGATTTGTCGCTGGAACTATGTGACAAATTAATTTCAGGCCCTTCGATTAAAGAGAAGTATTCAAACTTAGACAATCCAATATAAACTATTAAAACCGCAAAAATGAAAGGAATAATTACTGTAAAAGACACATTAAGCACAGGTTTGCAAGATTTACCTGGTGAAATTTGGGAAGATGTACCGGGGTATGTTGGTAGGTATGAAATATCAAACTATTCTAGGGTGAAGAGTGTAATCAAGAAAAATTATATAATTCTCAAAAAGTCTTTATCTAATGGAAGGTTTAAAGTAGCGTTGACTACTAAGTATGGCAAGATAAAATGTGAAAACGTGGGGCGTATATGTGCTTCAGTATTCTTAAGAAAGCCAGAAGAAGGTGAAGTCTTAGAGTATTTGGATAAAAACGTGTTAAATGACATTTCTTCCAATTTAAAATGGAGAACCTGGCAAAGTGTAAATCTTGAAAAAGCGAAAAGACATCCATACAATAGGGGTGAAAAGAACGGATCGGCAACATTAAGTTATACTAAGGCTGCATTAATACGAAGTGAAAGAAAAGCCGGAAAGACGTATTCTGAACTCGCATCCATTCACAAGGTATCTGTGCCTTGTTTGCAAAAAGTTATTGGAAATAAAACATGGAAAACGGCTTGAAATGAAACAGCAACCTGAATTTGATCTGCAAAAAAGAGTTTGCTCCTATTTGAGAGCTGCATATCCGGATGTTCTATTTATGTCTGATACAATTGCTTCTCTGAAATTAACGAAACAACAGGCTATAAGAAATTCACAAATACAAAAGCCTGGATTTAAAACTCCTGATGTTATTGTTTTTGAACCAAGAGGAAAATTTGCAGGTCTATTTATTGAATTAAAGGTTATCACTCCTTTTAAGCTGAATGGAGAATTGAAAGCCGATAAGCATATACAGGAGCAGGCAGAATCAATAAATAAGTTGATAGAACGTGGTTATCATGCTTCTTTCCAATGGGACTTCAATGTTATAGTAAGATTGATTAAATGGTACTTAAAATTAAATTGAAAGATGGAAAATAAAACAATGGCTGAAAATATAAAATTCCTCAAGGCTAATGATTGGTACACCCATGATGGCAAATGGAGAAATGACAATATCATGAAGAATATCCCCGATGAAAATTATGGGGTTGATATTGAAAATGCTTTGTTATTACAAGAGAGGGAAACTTATCGGAGAAAATTTAGGATCGTAAACATATCAGATGTTAAAATCAACCCAAATAATCCGAGGTTAATCAAAGATGATAAGTTTAATAAGCTTGTAAAATCTATTCAGGAATTCCCCCAGATGTTAGAGATCAGGCCCATCGTTGTAAATGGTGACATGATAGTCTTGGGAGGAAATATGCGATTAAAAGCATGTCAGGAAGCCGGATTAAAAGAAGTTCCCATTATCATTGCTGATAACCTCACAGAAGAGCAGCAAAGAGAGTTTTTAATTAAAGACAATGTTTCCGGTGGTGAATGGGACTGGGATCTTTTAGCGAATGAATGGGATACAGATCTTTTGGAGGAATGGGGGCTTGATGTGAAGTTTCCTGTTATCCATGAAGATGAAGAAGAACCTGAAGAAAAGACATATATCCCTGTATTTCGGTTTGAAGTAACCTGTAAGACTGAATCAGAAAAAAATAAATTAATGGCTGATCTTTTATTAAAAGGATTCAACTGCACAGAAGATTATTAATCATGAAATTAACAAAGGCACAGAGAGAAATACTCTATAAAAAATACGGTGGTAAATGTGCGTATTGTGGTTGTGAATTACCTGAAAGATGGCTTGCGGATGTGATTGTTGATCCAATCCGAAATAGTAAGTGGAATAATGAATTGCAAAAGTGGGAGTATGTAGGGTTATATAAAAATAGTGACTTAGAATCTATAGACAATAGGAATCCTTGCTGTAAAAGCTGCGATGTCCATAAAAGCAGCAAGACTTTAGAGCAGTTCAGGCAATCGTTATACGGTTTGTTAAAGTTAGTAACTGAAGAGTATGGCTATTATAAAATATTAAACAGATTTGGCATGCTTCAGGAAACGGGGCAAAAAGTGCGTTTCTTTTTTGAGACATATGAACGTAAAGAAATAACAAAACACTTAAACCATTATTATTTTACCGTGCAGGAAGAACACCTTTATGAAGTATATAAAACAATAAGGGGTATACGGTATTTAGTTGTTTGTGATGTTCCCGGAATTCCAGATACTGAACAATGTAATGATGATCTAATAAAGTATGTTGAACGCGAATACTTATAAACATGGCTTACACAGAAGAGAGAAAGACAAAAATCTTCAATAAGATTATAAACTTAATAGTAGATGAAGGAACACCAGTAAGGCAGATTCTAAAAGAAAAATGGGCACCATCTACAAGTACATTCTTTGATTGGTTAGAAGAAGATGAAAAGAAAGCAAAACGATACGCGCGCGCGTGCGAAATTAGGGCCGATATTCTTTTTGAAGAAATGCATGAGATCGCCTTTACACCGGAAATCGGTGAAACTGTTGAAATGAATCAGAAAGGCGGTAAAAATGGTAAAAAAGAAATGAAGAAAATCCAAGGGGATATGCTGGGGCACCGTAGATTAAAGGTTGATACTTTGAAGTGGCAAATATCCAAATTGAACCCTAAGAAGTACGGTGATAAGCTTGATGTAACTTCTGGTGGCGATAAAATTCTTTCTGCAGAAGAGCGGTCTCAGAAAATTAGAGAGCTTAAGGAAAAATTAAACCAATAACCCATTAAACCCGTTGGGATAAAAATAAACCCAAAAAACCCAGTGGGTTATTTTAAAACCCAATTAACCCAAATAATAAAAAGTGAGTCTTACTGATGATGAAATATTACTTCTTGAGCGTCTTTTGCATGAGGAAAAGATGGATAAGTTGTTTGAAAAACTAATTACCATTAACGATGAAACTAATCCGAATTATAAATTATTATATGAGGCTATAAATAGTCAGAAGTGGGGATATAATGATCAAAATAGACCCGCGTTACTGTATGGATATGCTGGTGTTGTTTTAGAAGGAAGTTCAAGATCTGGTAAAACCTGGAGCGGCGTAGATATCATCATTTATCTGGCAACCGTAAAACACAGAAACCAAGTTTGCACCATTAACATCTATAGGGAGACTTACAATGAATTCAAAACAACCCTTTATGATGACTTTAAGCGTAGATTAGATGATTACGGACTCCCAAATCCATTTCACACAGCTAAAGAGGTTCCTAGCTTTAAAATAGGTAAAACAACAGTTCATTTCCTTGGTGATGGTAAACATGGTGGTGGATGTGATTATGCTTTCTTTAATGAAGGGATGATGATCAAGAATGAAGTTTTTGACCAGGTAGAAATGAGGTGTCGTAAATTCTGGTGGATGGACTATAACCCGTCTTTTACAGATCACTGGGTATTTGATAAAATTCTTCACAGAAGTGATGTTGCTTTTTTAAGGACCACTTTCTTAAATAATCCTTACATATCTGCAACTGAGCTTAACAAGATTTTAAGTTATGAACCATGGTTGCCGGGTAGTTATGATGTTACTACAGATGGGGTTTATTACAATGGACTTCCTATCACAGAAAAGAATCAGCCTCCAAAGCATCCTACCAATTTAGATTCAGGAACGGCAAATGAATTCATGTGGAAGGTCTACGGCCTTGGATTGCGTGGAGCTATGAAGGGAGTAATCTTTGATAATGTAGTTTGGATTGATGAATTTCCGGAATACCTAGGACATATAGGAGTAAACGACTTTGGTTTTACTTCTGATCCTAACTCTTTCAATAAGTTTGTAGAGACTGAAGATACAATTTATATTGAGCCACTTATTTACGAGCCATTAGAGACGGCTGATATTTTAAGTGCTGCAATTGAAGTTTATGATTTTGATAAAGAAGCAACAATAGTTTGCGACTCTTCAGATAAGAGAGTTTCTGAAAAGAATGGAACAGTCCAGATGGTTGCAGATATGGTAGATCTTGGCTGGAACGCTGTGAAAGTTTCAAAAATTAAATCAGTCGTTTACTGGATTCTTTCGATGAAGCGAAAAAGAATCTGCATTGTGAAAAACCATCTTTATAAATATATTAAAAAAGAAGTAGAAAATTACAAATGGAGGGAGATTAACGGAATTCAAGTAAACCTGCCAATTGATAAGTATAATCACTTTTGGGACGCTGTTAGATATGGTCACATGGCTTGGAATTCTGATAATACAGTAGAATCTGAAACTAATTAATTAAATTTGAATATGACAAACACAGAAGCAAAATTAATCCACGGATTGATAAAGAAAGAGAATAGAATCAAAGCTACAGAGATAGTTGGATTCTTTAATATCTTACACGCACAGGGAAAGTGCAATGATAAACTTATACAGGATATTAATTCATATGTCGATATTCTGAGTATTTTGTACAAAAAGAATGATGGGCTTTCTGTCTATAAGATCCAAAAGAAAGTAAATCCAATTGAACCATCCGACTTTGCTGCATTTACCAAGTTTCATGTTGAAATAACGGAAATTATGAAAATGTATAAAGAGAAAATGAATTAAAATTTAATTATGAGAAAAACATTTTACTTGAAAGCAAGAGGCGATAAATCTGCAGAAAAAATATCAGAACAGATTTTAAATATTAGGAATTACCTTGAAGAAAGATATAAAATCAGTGTAATTGATATGGCGGTAAGTTGGGATAGTGACAATTTTGTAAGATCTATGAAAATTGAAATAAGCTATGAAGATCCTCCACAATATTTCTCATGGGGTTAATGTCAAAATAAAATTAAAACAGTCTTAACAGGCTGTTTTTTTTGTTTTCAATTTATACCCATCAATTCCATAAATACCCTAAAGTATTTTTGCTTAAAAGCAAAGATACTTGGAGCCAGCTGAATTCATTAAAAAGAAAGTAAATCACAAATATATCCTCGATGCCAGACAACAGCAGAAGGATCTTTCTTATTTTATTCAGGGTTCTTTGCAGGAAGAAATCACTATTGAGTATCTAAGAGTTTGGAGTAATAGAAAATATGCTTCAGATAAGAAATTTCTAAACTGGGTTAAGCTTGTTTTCAAAACAGAAAACTTTCTTTCATTCTACAAATACCTTCGTAATCCAGTTGTATCTGCAAAACTTGTTAATGATGATATTAAGCCTCAATTAAGAAGGGTTTTCCATGCTGATGATTCTGTTTTCAAATATTCTGTAAAAGGAATTGAAGAAACATGTCATGCAGATTTAAATTCAAAGCAGTTTGACGAGGAGCTTTTTAATGCTATATTATTTGATCACAATTCAGTTGTAGTACAGGATATAGATATTGAATCAAAGAGATATAGGGAGATTGTTCCAATATCTAAGATAGTATCTGTTGACTGTGATCGTGATCAGATCAATAAGATAGCTTATTACTCATGTTTGGAGCTGGAAAATAGTTCTATTCATGGTTTCTCATACATTGATAAGGACCAGTATATTTTCTTCGATAGAGACTATAATATCATTGTTCAGTCCTTTCATGATTTGGGAGTTTGTCCTGCAGACTGGATTTCTTCTGAAAATATGTTCCAGGAAAACAATGTAGTAAAGAAATCAATCTTTTCTTATGCTTTACCGGATTTTGAAGAATATGTTTTTCTGAAAACACTTCAAAGGATGACGGAACCTAACGGGGCGATTCCTATTACAGTTCAGCTAAATGCAAAGGAAACAAACCCATCAGGAGAATTGAGAAAGGGGCTTTCTAAAGAGCCAATGTCTTCTGCAATACTGGGAGCCCAAACGTCAAACGATACTAATCCAATCGCTCCATCAGAGAGTGATCTTCAGGCCGGAACAATAGTTAAGGTTACAGCGCCTAAAAGCCCGGAAGGTAAGGTGGATATGGATGTAGTACAGAACTACTTCCAATTTCACTATATGCCTGTAGAGGCAATGGAATATCTCAACGAAAGAATTAAAGAAATTGAGAAAATGATATTGTCTTCTATGATCGGAGATATTGCAGAACAGAATGAAGCTGCTAAAAACGAAATGCAGGTATCAAAAGGCTACGATAGCAAAGAAGATAGGTTGAGATGGCTTTCAAATGAGTTAAGTCGAATTAAGCAGCTTTCAGACTTTAAAACATTGGCTTTGCTTCATGGAAAAGATAAGGTATCAGTAGAAGTCTTCTTTGGAACTGATTTCTTTATTGAATCAGTTGATGATTTATACAAATCTTTTTCTTTAGCTCCTAACGCAATAGAGCGTAGAAAGATTTTAAAGAGAATTTCCCAAACAAGAAACAAGCATAATCTTCAACAGGCTAAAAGAGATACTATTATGTATGACATCATACCTTATGTTTCGGATAAGGATTTTTCAACAGCAATGAGTACTGAAGTGCAAATAGATCCTGTTGTTTTTCAATTGCAGACAAGATTTGATTATTGGATATCAATTTTTGAAGCCGAATATGGACAAATGGAACTTTTCTACGAAGGATTAGGAGAAATGACGGAAAGTATCAAGATGATTACTATAAAGAATTTATTAAAAAACATTATACAAAATGAGCAAAAATCTGTCAGTAACGCTTAGACTTTTCTATGGCGAACTAAACTACGATAAGGACGGAAATGTCAAGAGTAAGAATGAAACGGTATCGATCACTTTTGAAAGTCCGGAATGGGACAACTTCATTAAGCATTTAAAAGCTCATGGGGTAACAAGTGTCAAAGTTGAAAAGGTTTACGATCTGTCTAAAGTCAACAAAGATGAACCTGTTGAGTCTTTAAAGAGGTTCGTAGAAGTTGAAGATGTATCTGCTGTAGAAGCTATAATCAATAAGCTTTTTGAAACTACTGAGATACCTTTAACACCGGAACAAAAACAAATTAAAGAATTGCAAGATCAAATTGCTGCTTTAACCGCTGGCGCAAAAGCAGGAGCAAAACCAGATGCTAAGATCGGATTATCTAAAGGCGGCGCAAAAGCAGGAGCAAATGCAGCTGAATCTAATAAAGACAATGAGGAAGGTGAAAGTGTTGCGTGTGAAGGTCAGAAATAACTAATTAAACAATACATAAAAGACTATGGAATTTTTAACAGAAGATGTAGTAAAAGAATTGGGTTTAACACCTGAGCAAGTTAGCAGTATCACATCAAAAGGTACAGAGTATATTTCTGATCAAAAAAAGGAATGGGATAAAAAAGCAAACGACAATGCAGAAGGTATTCTTACTGGAGCAGCTAATTATCTTCAAGAAAAGACAGGTGTGAAAATAGAGCGCCAAAACGGTGAAAAGTTTGGAGATTATGTTTCAAGAATTTCTACTGCAGCTTTGGAGAGCAAAACGAATGAGATTGAAAAATTGAAAACAGAATACAATCAAAAGATTAAGGATTTCAAAGGTGATGAAGCAACAAAGCAAGAATTGGAAACAGCGAAAAAAAATCTCGATGATGCAAAGAAACAACTTGCTGACTATGATACTTTAAAAGATAAGGCAGAAAAGTTTGATACTGCAACATCGGAGCTTTCAGCATTCAAAATTAAAGCTGCATTTGGTGATGTGAAGCCGGCTTTTTCCAAAGATGCAAATCAATACGAAGTTTCTGCAAAATGGAATGATTTCCAGAAGAGAACACAAGAAAAATTCAATCTGGAATTAGTCGATGGTGAATATTTAGCCATCGATAAAGAAAATCAATACAAAACAATTAAGCTTTCTGAATTGGTTGTAAGTGATGAAGATCTGAAAACAATTACATCTGAAAGACAGGTGGGAGGTACAGGCGCCAAAGTTGATAAAACAAAGATTGAAGGTATTGATGGTGATATTCCTGTAACTGCAAAAACAGATGTTACTGAACGTACAAAAATTGTTAAAGAACAAATCGCTAAAGAAGGCATCCTTCCAACGGATCCAAGATATTCTGCAAGATTCGCTGAATTAAACAAAAAAATAAAAGAGTCAAACTAAATAAAATACTGCGAAGGACCGCAAACGTGTATAATTATTAACAAAAAACAATTATTAAATGAATTTAGATGTAACAATGCTGAATAACTACCAGGACACAAATACGTTCTCGGAATCACGTTATGCGGAACTTGGTGGAGTTGATTTAGCAAAAAACAGTACAGTACAGGCTGATTGGATTTCACCTGATGTAGTACAAAAGATCGCTGAGATATCTTCTTTACGAGATGTAGAAATTCCGGCAATCATTGACCAAGAAGTAACAGTTACGGCGGTTCCAGGGTTTGAAATTCCTGCAAACCTTTCAATGTCTGGAAAGATCACGCCGATCGCATACGACATCTTCTCCGGTTTTAGACATTATCCTGCTCATTATGCCAACAATACTGTAAAAGAGCAGTTTGATCTTGATCACAAGGTTAAAAAAGTAACCTACGGAATGGGTAAAGCCTTAGATGCTATTATTCTTTCCAGATTGGAGGCCAGAAAAACGCAAGCTCTTCCATTAGGAACAGCACAAGTTTCTGATGGATCTAAAACTTTCAGCTTTAATGCCACTACAGATACTCTTGAAATTAGCAAAGAAGCTCAAAAAGAGTACATGTTTGCTAACCTTTCCAGAATTGTTGATGCAAATGAAATTGGAGGAGATTACGAGATTGTAACATCAAGAGCGGGTCTTGCAGCAGCAAAGAATGAATGGGCAAAATATGGAAACAGCAATGAGAAAAACCTTCAGGCCTTAGGATTTCCTGCAATCAATCAATTACATGAAACTGGAACCTTAATTCCAGGGTCTAATAACTTCAATGGCTACTATGTTAGAAATGGAGCTATCGCAATGTATGAGAATTTCCCTGCAGATTTTAGAATGGGTACCAAGTTCGCTGGAAAAGAATGGTCAATTTCAGATATGGAGCTTCCATTTGTCAGAATGCGAGCTAACGTATTTACAAACCTTGAAGCAACAAACGCTACTTCATTGGTGGGTGCTGGCAGAGACACAAACTTAATAATGACCCATTATCAAGAAATGGCGTTATGGGTTAGAGTGTACTTGTTTGAAGAGTTTAATAGTGATTTGTCTAACAGAGTTAATCCGGTAATTAAAATTGCTGGATTGGCATCATAAAATCATTAAAAGATGAACAATATAACTTATACAGACAGCAAAGGAAATGTGGGATTACTGAGTACTGTAGCAATCCAAGAACTTACAGACAATCTGGCTTTAACCGTGCATGATTCTGGAAAAACAATTTTCGTAGGAGTCGATGCAAAAGCTGTAACTCTTCCACCGACCAAGAAAGGATTAAAATTCACTTTTGTAAATACTGGTGATGCAGGAAATAATATTATCAAAGTATCTCCTGCAGCTACAGATGGAATTTCCGGAACTGTGGGAGCTGTCACATTGGACGGGACTGTAAACAAAGCAGCTCAAAACACAAAAGCTACTTCCAAAACAGGAGATAATATTACAATTGTAGGTACCGGTAATGTCGGCACAAAGGCTTGGATTGTTCTTTCTGGCACCGGTGTTTGGGCAAAAGAAGCATAATAATTAAATCAAAGGTTATGAAAATAGGATTTGCAGAAGAATACACGTCAAATATCGAACTGGATAATGAACTAAAACTGAATTCAAAAACAGGAATAATTCTTAACAGTGGCGTTCACCCATATATTACCGTAGATAATCTTCTGCATTTCCTTCCTTTCAATGAAATTGAATTTAAAGATTATGTCGCGGGAACTGTATATAATAAATATTCTGAGACACAAGATAGGAATGATATTGTCAAGCACAACAATTCACTTTATCAATGTTTGAAAAATGAAGTTGAAGATGTTGAGCCGGGTTCTGATAGCAATACATGGATGCTTACAAACAAAGAGAGCATTATTTTAAAATCATGGATTGAGAAAGTTAAGGATAAGGTAATATCTGATCTGTATCTATCAAAAAGACTAATTAACTCTCAGTATATCTACGAAAACGGAGAAAATAAGCACAGTCTGCCAAATGATTATTCAGGATGGGTTTTTGAATCGAAAGGAAGCGATTATATAACCATTACAATGAATGAAATTTCTTTGCAAGCTACAACGTCAAATCCGGTTAATCTATTTGTCATAAACGATGGTGAACTTGTTGACACTTTAATTCTCAATCCCAAAGACGGAAGACTTTCATTTGAACAAATTAACTATTCTTTTTCAGGGCGTGGGAAATGGGTTTTTGCTATAGAAAGCCGGGAAGTAATGACAAATTTCGGTTGGGTTGATGAGCTTAAATATGATGGATTTGTTTGTTATCCTGTTTCAGGAATAGGTACAACTCCAGATTCGTCAATTTACAGTTATCAAAATGCTTCTAATGGATTAGGATTCAATGTAAGTGTAACGCTTGAAAGTGAAAATTATCTCAATTACAATCTTCAAAACTTCGTTGGATTTTTTAAGGCTTGTTTTGAATACTTGACACTACAAATGTTTTTGGCTAATTCCCATCAGCGAAGCAACCGTACAGAAAACGGAATAAACAAAGACATGCTTATGGTGGAGACAAAAGACCTGGAAGCAAACACTTCTGCAAAAAGATATTTTCATGAACTGAAAGAAGCTAAGAAAATCATTCAGAAAACATTTGACACCCAGTTAGGATATGATTCAGTATTTGAAGTTGAAGTAACATCTGTTTGATATGATACATGAAAGAACCGAACCAATAGGACTTGATCAATTAATCCATAAAGCACAAAAAAAGATTTATGCTGCTTTAAATAAAAAATGGGGTGTTGATTTAGAAGCTTATCCTAGATGTTATGTGATACAAAATAACGATGAAAAACGTACTGTAGAACATTACACATATAAAAATGAATACAGCGGAAATTTAATAGTATCAGAAAGCGATAAGTTTTTCTTTACTGCAGAAGACGATCAGGAAAGAGTAAATAATATCCAATTTGAAACGAAAGTAAAACTCTATTTCATTCTTGATCTAAAATTCATTTATCCGGATGATCCCGGGCGATGTGATTCTAAAGTACTGGCAGATGTCGTAAACGCTATTGATCGAACCGGAGGATTTACGAATGAATACACAATTGTAACAGACTACCAAAGTGTATTTGAGTCATTCTACTACGAATTCGACAACATACAGCCCTACTATTGCTTCAGGATAGACTTAAATACAATTCCTTATTCAATTGATTCAATATGTTAAATAATTAAAATAAAAAAAATATAAAATGGCTTTAACAACTAAAAAATGTAACGCAGAAGATCAGGTGGCCAGATTAGGCGGCAGATTTTGTGATGAAGATCAGGTTTCCGGATTCATTATAGCAGATAGATCTGTTAAGTTTGATCCAGAAACATTTACTAAAACAGTTTTTGATGATTTTATTCAGAAAGATAAGGTTATTGGTACTGTTAAATTCTTTTCTGCAGAAGATAATGATGAGGAAGCAAATTTCACTAGTTCTTCTACAGGAAAAAGAAGCAAGAATACACTAGGTATTAAAAGATGGAAATTCATGTTCAATAAAGGGAATTGTTTCCAGAATCAACTTCAGTTGCTTGACAAAAGTGAAAGATACGCTATTTTCTTGGTGATGCAAGATGGTTCCGTTTTAGGTGCTTTACTAAATGATGGTAAAATTAAAGGTTTTGATGCAAACTTGTTTACTGGAATTAAGAAAGTTAAAACTGCGGCAGAAGGCGTAGGGTCTACTCTAGAGGTTGATTTAGAGCCTGATGCCATGAAGTACTGGCAGGGTCAATCTGTATTATTTGAAAGTGATGAAATTGACTTTACACAGTTAAATCCTGTTACAGGTGTTTCTGTAGATATTACAGTTCCATTGGTAGCTGCTGCAACAAGTACTAAAGTGAAAATATCAAATCTTTGTGCAAATAGTGTAGTTACAGGCCTTACAACTCCAGCAAATTGGAAGATGCGAAGAAACGGAACATTGGAGGCTATAACCGCGGTTACTGAACTAAATGGGGAATACACTTTCACTCATGCAGCTTTGGTTGCTAATCAGGATATTTCATTTGAGATCAACGAAGCTGGATATCCGGTTTATGTTCTTGATACTGATTATTACGCAGGTAAATCAATAACTGAAAAAGTATCAGCCTAATGGAATATGCAGTTGGAATCTATAAGATTGTTCCACCAAAGCCGTTTCCTTCGTTTGAGCAGGCGGTGGAATACATCCAAGAGAAATATCCAGAATTGGATGTTAAGACGATCGAAAAGCATTTAACACCTAAAATTATCAATAATGCGCCTGATCAATCCAGATACATTTCTGAAGAGAATTCAGCTGTCGATAAAGGTAGCTCCAAAGCTGACACAAAAAGCATTAAAGGAGTCGAACTTGACATTGATAAATCAAGAAAACCTAATAAGGGGTAAAACGAGTGATGGGGGCCGTATGCCCCCCTACTCTCGTAAATACAGAAGAGGAAAGCTTTATTATTTCCATTATAAAATGAGATCCAACCCGCTTAACAATGGGAGGTGGGATTTAAAACACTGGTGGAATAAAAAGTATGATGGTCTTTTTTATCGAAGTATAAAAGTAAAAGTGAACTTAAAAGACGTTCAGTTCTCCACCAACTACAGTCCTATTTACATGAGGGACATCTATTATGTAATTCCTAAAAAAAGAATTATAGGTATTACGAAGCAGCAAATGTATGAAGCTCAGGTAAAAAATAAACCAAAGCTGGAAAGGCAGATTCTTGGAATCATCAACGAAGGAAAATTAAAAAAGTAATGTGTAACTGCAGCAAGCCTGTCACTAAAACTGAATGTCAAATACTCCGGAAATACGTTAACGATCCGGAAAAAAGACTTTTCATTTATCATGTTTTTGATGATGAAAGAGGGCTGGAAATTGCCCAGGTCCCAAAAGATAAAAACGCCAATGAAATTGCCATAGATAGAGAGTTCATCGGTTCCGATGGATTGCCTGAATGGTACTTTGTTAAAGAACATCCATGTTTATATGAAACCTAAAAACAATAAAATAAGAATATACCAAGACAGTAAAGAAATCCCCTTTTTGAACTACAAAAGAATAGTACAGACAGGGGATTTTTATTACATGGTAAAAGGATATGAACCGGGAGACATCATCAAAGTAGACGAAGATGTTTTAAAGTTGAAATTCAAGGAAGTTGAGGAAGATTATGCTGCATCTATAAATACTAAAAACTCTGATGTTTTAATGTATGGTGAAATTGCGGTTGTAACAAATGAATTCAACAAATTCAATATTCTTTTCCTGTTCGTTGAACAGGCTATAAAGGCACAGGAATTACGAGCAAAACTACAGGAGTTGATCAATGAATTTATAGAAGATGATAATGAAGAAGAAGCTGGAGAATTAGAAATGTTATTGACCTTATCATCAATGGAACATTCTGAGTTTGATTCATCTGATATTAAGGATTTGCTGAAAGATTTTAAGGTTCAAAAAAGTGACGATCTATATAAACAAAGGCAACACATCCAAAATAGACTAGATAAGCTCAATAACCAGCTTCTAAAGCTTAATAGCCAGTTGGAAAAATCAAAGGAAAGTAGAATTGATTCTGATTCTGATTTAGACATTGATGAACAGTATATCAGTGTGTGTATAGGGTTAGAAATGCATGTTGATCCCAAATTAATATCTCTTTATGAATTTGGGATAATGGTTAAATCCCTAATGAAAAAAGTTGACGAACAAAATAAGATAGCAAATGCCAGATAAATTAGCCATACTTCAGGCCCAGGCAATAATAGCTGACTTAAAAAATGTTGAGTCAGCTGCTAAAAGTCTGAATAACACTTTCAAGGAAACGGTAAAACAAACCGAAAAAATTAATAATGGATTTAATTCTGGAAGACTTAGAGATTATACAGCTTCTTTCAGAGAATTAAACTCCGTTGTTACTCAACATGTCAATATTGAAAGGCAATTGGCTGAATCATTGGCCAGAACCGCAAACTTAGAACGTCAGCAGGCAAGACTTCAAACTGAACAGGCAAGAACAAGAAGAGAATTAGCAGAAGCCAGAAGATCAGAAAGCAGAGAAAGACAGCAATCAGCCAGAGAAGCAGCTGCAGAAGCAAGATCTAACAGAGAGGCTACGAGTGCACATGCTCAGTTGACAAAACAGGTTAGACAAACAAGACAAACCGCCAGGGATTATGGCGCTGAAATGATATTGTTGAGGGAAAAACTTAGACAAGGTACTATCACCCAACGAGAATACAATAGCCAAATAAATAAACTTGCAACAGATTTTCGTCTTTCAACTGCTGAAGCAATTAGGCTGGAAAGAGAGTTAAGAAGACTTAATCAGCAAACACTTCCATCAAATCAAAGAAATGGAGCATTACAGGGAAGAGTGACCGATATTCTTAAAGGTGTTGTGGGTGCAAGTGCAATAGGCAATATAGCAAATACCCTTGTAGGAATTGCTACCGATGCTTATGAAACTGTAAAAGCGTTGGATGCTCAAAATTTAGCCCTAAAATCTGTATTTGAAACTGAAGCGCAAGTTTCATTTCAGAAAGAATATTTGCTTGAATTGACAAACAAATATGGTCTTGAATTATTAACGACTACAGATGCTTATACTAAATATTCGGCCGCTGTAAAAGGTACATATTTGGAAGGTGAAAAAGCTCGTAAAATATTTGATAGTTTTTCAGGGGCTTCAGCAAAATTAGGATTGTCAGCGGACCAGGCATCGGGTATATTCAGGGCTTTGGAACAAATGATTTCCAAGGGAAAAATTCAAGCTGAAGAATTACGTGGTCAATTGGGGGATAGAATGGCAGGAGCATTCAAGATCTTCGCTGACGGAATGGGTGTATCAACTGCTGAACTTGATAAAATGCTGAAGGCGGGAACTGTAGTTGCAGATAATGTACTTCCTCAAGTAGCTGAAAGACTTGCCAAAGTATATAATTTAGATACAGCGGGTAATATTGATACGATTGCAGCTGCTCAAAACAGGCTTAAAAATGAATGGACCGAGTTCTTAAGTGAGTTTACGGACAATAAGGATAATATGGATTTCCTTGCAGGAAGCATTGACGCACTTTCTTATGGAATGAAGTTTTTATTAGATGTCTTGGTTAAAGACGGATCAGCTGGAAGAGAAATTATAGGTGGATTAGTTGATGTTCTGATTTCTTTATTTGAAGCTTTGGGAACTGTTACAGGTGTTGCAGATACTACATCTACCAAAATGGAGAAATTTCAGGCTTCATTGCAGTTTGTAAGTGCTGACGTAAATATTTTGGCGTCTGCAATTAAATACCTTACCAGTGTTGTTTCAAATTTCTTCTCTACAATGTTTGAAGAGGATGGATGGGATAAGTTTAGCCAGAAGATGGAGAAAAGCGCCGACAGCCTGATAAATTCTTATAAAACATGGGATAAATTAACTAATGATGCTGATAGGCTTTTTTCAGGGTTAACGCCAAATGAAAGAGCAATTAGACAAAGGGAAGAAGAAACCAAGAGATATAAGAAGGCATGGGATGATGCGAAGGCCTCAAAGGCTGCTTATTTTAACTATCAGGGCAAATACTACTCTACAGCAACAGGAAGAAATACCGGAAAAAGTCTTGATGACTACATTGATAGAGGTGATAAGCTTGAAAAAAAGGTGAAAGCAGGTAAAACAAATCTACCTGATGATGCCAAAAAGGCAAAGGCTGCAAGATTATCAGCTGCTCAAAAAGATTTCCTCATGACTTTAGAGGGTGAGAAGGATCAGGAGCTGGCAAATCTGGAGCGCAACCGTCTTGATTTAAAAATAGGATATGAAGACTATCTTCAGGAAAAAGAAAATATTGCTATCAGATATGATAGAAGGTTACAAGAATATTTAAAAGGCGCAAACGCTAAAGAGCTGAAATTAAAAGGAGCTTCTTATAAAAAGGCTATTGAAGCGGCTGTAAGATCCAATAAGGAACTTTATGATGAAAGATCAAAAAACTTAGAAACCAATTTCAATAAGGAGAAAAATATTATTGATGGGAAAAATAGAGATATCCAAAAAAATCAAAATATTAATGATTCTGACAGATTAAAACAGCAAATTGATCTTGATTCTGAACTCATTCAAAAAACTGCTGCATCCTACGAAAAAAGAATTCAGCTGGCTGCCAGTATGGGGCAAAGGGTTTTAGAGCTAGAAAGAGATAGGGACGAAGAAATAGCCAAAATTGAAGATCAAAGGCTTCAACGTATGGCAGCGATCCCTGGAGCTGTCAGAAATGAAATAGAGTATCAAAGTGAAATTCTTTCCAAAAACAAAGATATTTCTTACGAAAAACAAAGACAGTTAATTCTCACTAAAAAGCTAAATGCAGAAGAAAGGTCCTATCAGCTATCTGTTTTAGATAAGCAAAATGAGATTAATGTCAATGATCAGGAAATTGAAAAACAAACTAAGCTTAGAGATTCTATAACTAGTCGTTTACTTGCTGAAAAGTCAATTGGATTACCCGGAACACCTACAAAAGAAGATATTAAATTACTGGCTGAATATAGTGCTGAAATAGAAAGGCTGACAAATGAAAACATTCAGAATAGAAAGGATCTTGATCTTTTAAACTTTGATAAGATAGCAAAAGGATTTGAGCCTATCGTGAATATGATTTCGGAGGGTTTAAACGATCTGGGGCTAAATCATGTATCAGATCAGTTCACTAAAATGTATCAAAAAATTCTGACTGAAGGAAAAGACTTCTCAATGTCAACCAAGGAGATTTTTGAGGCTGCTGGAGCTGTTGTTGCTGACTTTGCACAAATATTCACTAATGCACAAAAAGAACGAACCATTTCAGCACTGGATGAACAACTTGCTTATTCACAACAAACAACAGAACAGGAACTTAAATTCGTTAACGACAGGCTCGAAGAGTTAAACGCTCTTGATGAATTGACAGCTGAACAGATCAGCGAAAGAAACAGACTTGAAGATGAAGCAAGAGTATATCAGGACCAACAGAGACAGCGTGAAAAGCTGATCGAAACTCAGAAGGCCCGTGCTGAACAAAAGGCAGCCGCTCAACAAGCTTTGATTAATGGTGCATTAGGAGCTTCATTAGCAATTGCAACCTATCCATTCCCTGCTAGTTTAATACCGGCCGGATTAGCATTTGGTTTCGGTTTAGCTCAGTCAATTGCCATAATGTCGAAAGATCCGGTTCCTAAATACTGGATGGGACGAACTGGAGGAAATGCAGAATTTGCAATTACCCAAGATCGTGGTCGTGAAATTATTGCAGGAGAAGACGGCCGCATTAAATCATTAGGATCTGATTCTGGTGATAAAATGACATGGCTTGATAAAGGTGATACGGTTTATACTGCTGATGAAACGAAACGGATTCTTAAAACTATGGGGCCTTCTGCTACAATTGGAAATAAAGTGTTTAGCAACATAGCCAGACAAAGCATGATCGCACCACAAGTTTCCATAGTAAATAATTACCGGGATAATTCAGATGCTATTGCTGAAAAATTAGGGAAAAGATTTGATCAGTCTTTGGCTCGTTATGATAAACCTGCCATCATAAAACGAAGTGGATTTATCTATTTGTACAGAGGTGCAAACTATGCTGAAGAAATAGGATCATATGATTTAGAAACCGGAAAAGAAACATTTTACTCATGATACCAATTAACCATATAATCAACGAAAACGGTGTTAAAAACATTTTTAAATTCATTGTTCCCTCTGGACTTTTTCAGGGGGAATATGTGATTAACAAACCTGATGGATGGGATGATGTAGATTCAATTGTGAATATTGATGATGTTCTGCTTTATGTGAAAGATTTTATCATTGGTGAAAATACAAAGCTGAAATTCTATCAATACAGCAATAAAATAGCTTATGATGTTTTGTTTAATGTATATCAAGAACAAGCTGGAGACGGACGGATAAAATTTAGATGGTTAGCAGTTAAAGATGGTGTAGAGTACGATTTACTGAAAGATAATTTTGAAGTAAACATGAATAAGTACAAAAATACACTTGATAATAACACTTTCGTTATTGATGTAGAACTGATCAAAAGTGAAGAGCAAAACAAGCTTTTCAACCGGGATGATGTTACAATTGATTTATTCGCTGAAAAAGATTTGGACGAAAATCCAATTAATCCTGTAGAAACTTTTGTTATGGGATATAAAAAAGGAGCTGCAAAGCAATCTAACTTTTATTCATGGGATATTTCACAGGAAATATTTAATAGTACACCAAGATCTGATCATTTTTTTTCGTTTCATAGGACAGATGAATATCAGTTCGGAACAAATACAAATGAATATTGTGGAATCAAAAATGTTATCGGGTTTCCTCAATGGACGAGAATAGATCAGGGTCCTTTTGTTAGCACAAATATTACTTTAAAATCTATCAAAATTGAAATTAGTAATATGCAAGTGATTTTCGGACGTGAAAATAATATTCCTGTAACTCCATTTGTTAGTTTATGTGCTGTGATATCTGGTCCCGGTTTTTTTTTCACTCAAAAATTATTTGAAGCTGTTGAAGATCCTGTACACCATACATCAGAAATTAAAATAGACAATCAGACATTCATTTTAAATATAAATGATTCGTCTAATATTTCACCAGGACAAAATTTGAGTTTTTTATTCCTTACAGATGATCCAACGGATAAATTTACAGTGGTTTCGCTAAAAACTAATACAAGTATAGAGATAACTACAAACATGGAATCTCCGATTGTTAGAACTAACGGAATTCGATTGATTGATGCTGTGAAACAGGTTGTAAAAAGTTATACAGCTTCTGGTCTGGGTGTAATAAGTAATTATTTAGGATTAGGAGGAGTATACTATAATACCTCTATTTCTACTGGGGTTTATTTGCGAGGATTGCCAACTGTTTATACAGCTGGGCAAAAAATTAAAACTTCTTTTAAATCTCTAATTACTGAAGGATCTGCTAAATTATTAGTGTTAGGTTATGATATTCTAAATAATAATGTTGTAGTTGAAGATTTAGGATATTTTTTTAAAGATGTACAGGCGTTTGATTTATCTAATAAGATATACCTTCAAGAAGGCTTTGGAATGGAAAATGATAAAGATGTTATTTTCAATACCCTATTGTTTGGTTCAAAAAAGTTTTCTAAAAACGTTAAAGATGATATACAAAATTTTATAACATCTGCCGAATGTTCAACGCCTATAATTAGTACAAAAAACAAATTTGATAAACAAACAGAGCTAATAATTGATGAATACAAGATACAGGAATTGATAGAAGATAAAAGTTCATCTACCAATGACAATGATGATGATCTGGTAATGATTGATCTAGTAAATGAAACTGATTATTGGGATTCAGGGGTTTTTGAAAATTGTATACATTCCGTTAAAGATAACAAGTTGCTTTTAACTTGTACGACAACTCCATTTGATACAACCATGATGGAAGTAGGATCTTCCGTTCAAATAACTGAAGGTTTAAATTCGGGCACATGGACGGTATTGAATATCACCGGTCCAGATTTGACGCTGAATAAAACATCGAATATTGAACAAGGAGCAAACGATACTCCTATAAGATATTCTATACCCTCACTTATCAAAAATAGGTCAATAAATGATGGATTTACAAATCCTGCGTTTATAAGAAATCCGGAAACTTCTACAAATTCACGTCATAACCCAAAATACCATATGGCAAGATGGTTTCAATGGTTTGGTAGTGGGTTAAGGAAAAAGCAAAATGGAGAACTTATCAAAGTGACAAATTACAAAAACAATGATAAGGCACAAATGCAGGCAAATTCATCTGACCTAGTAAATGAGTTGCCGGGTTTAATAACAGTTGGTGCAGATGAAAACCTTGGTAGAATGAGGGCATATAAGCAGCCATTCTTTACAGGTGAAAAAATTGAAATTTCTTACACTAATGTAACATTTCAGGAATGGCTTATGTTGTATGATAATTGGCGTTATGGAATTTCTGGAGATAGAGCAAACAGCCGCGGGTATATAACACTTAATACTCCTTTAGGCATTTATGATGCTTATCCATTCGGTGACGGCGCATTTTCCCATGACAGGAAAAACAATGTTTTAAACTTCAAAGGGAAAATAAAAGGAAGAGCAGCAGCCAGTCCAGTTCTGTTGTCAGTTGTACAGGACAATAAAAATACAATTACCCTACATTGGGATTATGGAACCGAATACATAGGCCCTACAATTGATGTTCAATACTCTATTGATGGTGTTACCTGGGTAACATTAAGGCAATTCTTCAACATAAAAGAGGGAATTATTATTGATGATTCACTTACTTACATTCTTACCGGAACAGATGTGTTTTTTAGAATTATTGCAAATACAGCTGATTTTGTCAATAAAATTTCAAATACAATAACTGTAAATTGGAAATTCAACCCATATGTAATAGTTGATCGTAATAAGTCTGAAAATACCGATTGTGGCTACAGTAGGATTGTTTTTGATTTAAGAGGAAAAGCAGATTTTGAGATTGAATATACTTATGGCTTTAGTCCAAGTGGCGGTAAATTGTGGGCGACAAATCTCAATGGAACCGGGGGGAATTTAGTTGTTGAAACAGCTTATGGAGAATCATATGTAGATGGTGTCGAAACTAAAAATATAAATGTAGATGGTAATGAAGTAAGATTATTTATAGATCTTTTTAATTCAGACAAAACAGAGACACTTCTACCATTGAATTGTAAGGTTGGGGATTATCAATATATCTGTTATGCCAATGTCATCATAAAATTTACAGACACTATTACAAATACAAGTCAGTCATTTGATTTGAACGCAGAAACGATTAAGAAGTATATGTAAATAATTATACCCATCAATTACATAAGTAGGCTATAATAATTTTGTATTATGCATAAATTCTGGTATCATAGTCCGGTAAGATTCTATAGAACTCTAGAAGAGTTAGAAGATATGACAAACCCGCAAAACGCACAGTATTACGGACATGTCAAGCCTTATCCTTTGGAAGTAAATTCTTATCACAGGTATTTAATACCTAATTATCAGAATGAAATAGAAAATGCAGAATTAGTTCTTTTTTTGGTTGGAGCTAATGAAGTTCAAATACCGTGTGAATTTGGTGTGAGTGATGGAAAGTTGTTCCGGATTTCTTTTATTCATGATGAGGAGATACAAGGACATTTTGAAATAAGAGATTCAACCGGAACAGCTATTTTTTACTCCAATTGTGTGGGGTTTGTGGATAGTACGGATAAGGAAGGAAGGAAATTCATGAGGATAGCCTCACAATGCAAATATAACAGAAATCTTTTCTCATATGCAGATGGGCAACATGATTGGATGATCACAACCCTGCCTGCTTACTGTTTCGGAGAATTTGATATAGATGAAGATGTTAAATCAGCAAGATCGGGAAATTTAGGATCTACTTTAATAAACTCAGCATGGACTGAGGAAAATGTTAAATACACAATTAGAGCTGAAGGAGATAATAATATTCTTTCATTTATCGCAGTCCATTCCACCAATCAGGATTTATATATTGACGGAACCAAGAGAACGAGGAAGGAAAAACCAGAAACAACCGATTTCACGAACGAAATAACAATGAAGTTTGCAAATGTTAAAGATGAAAACGGATTGAACATCATTTTTGACGAAGATGCTGTATTCTCAGATGTTTTTAAACAAGCATTAGCTAATGGAGATTTGACAGCAGTTTATGTATATAATTCTAACTATATAATACCTACAGAAGATGTCTGATCAAATTATACAAGCACCATTTGTTAAATTCGTGCCAACAACTGAAATACCTACAACACAAGATCCCTTAGAGGGGCATATCTTAAATTATAATTCACAAGGTATACTAACCTTTACTCCTATTGACACGCTTAAGGAAATGGTTATTTCTGGAACTAAAGAGGCTACGCCAACAAGTTCGCCTACTCCATGGGTTCCCGGTGATCCTGATCTATTTGAAAAGTGGGATGTAAGAACGCCGGGAACTTATACGAATTTTAAAGATGCTAGTAATAATCCAATAATAGTAACAGAGGATGATTTAGCAGAAAAGATTGCACAGATTTGGGTAACAAATGGAGTTTCAAAACTGGAATTGGTAGATCTAGGGGTAAATTATGAGGAGTTAAATAAAAAAATTGATACGACATCATTAGGATTGAATCAAACATTGCCTGATGTAAATTACGCCTCTGTTTTATCGAATTCCGATATTAACGACACGAACATTTGGGCAAATGGATTTCTTGCATCTAATGGTTCGGTTGACACTACAAACCCAGCTTTTAGGTATTCTAAAAATTACTATCCTATTTCGCAAGGGAAATACGAAGTAAGGTTAAGTGCATATGGAACAGCTTCCATGTTGATATATGATGCAAAAGGGGTTATTATCCAAGTAATACAGAAAGGATCTTCATCTATTGGAGTCTATACAAAAACAGTAGATATTGTTAAAAATGCCGTGAGTTATAGACTTTCACATTATACAACGAATGTGAATGTATCAACCATATATGTAACCTCAAAAGAGTATATTTATCAACCTACCGACAAGTATTTTTTGCCAACGGAAAGCCAAAGATATAATGATCTTGTTGCGTTATCAACATCGCCTAACATTCTTAAGACAGGGGATGTATTGCCTTTCTCTCAAAGTGATTTTGAATTGGGTTATCTTCATACTAATGGAAGAATGATTGCTGCAACTTATGATCCTACTTCCGGGCTTGGGGTGGTGACGAATTTTAATAAAAGAAAGAAGCTTTATAAAGGAGGAACTTATACCGTTGGAACAAACATCACAGGCAATTATTCAATAGGTATTTTTGACAAGTACGAAAGGCTTATTAAGACATGGAATTTAGCATCACCAGAAGTAACAACTTCCAAAGGCGTTCAGTGGTTGACAATTGATCTCACTACAGCAGTTGATAATGTGTTCCTAGTTGTTTCATTGATAGATTATAATCCTGCTACAAAACCAACAGAACACGCAGCGCAGTGGGCCAAATTATCACTAGCTTCAGCGTCAACGTTTGCTATCAATTTCAATAATGATCAAGTAGGTAATGAGGAATATGATTTATATGAAAAATTTGATGGTCAAATAAGATCAATAAAGGATATAGAGATTTATAATTCTGCATTAGAACTACAGCCTAATTCTGTGGCTGGTGGAAAGAATTTAATATATAAAATTCCAATCAAGCCCCAAAACGGCAAAACAAGAATAAAATTCGAGGTTAAATTTGATGCAAATGTCAACGACCAAACCTTGACATCTTATGCATTTGCTCAATTGTTCGGCGGAACAGCGTTGAGAAATTTGGTAATGCAGCCAAAAGCAATACAGCAAACAACCCGGAACCAGAACTATTTTGCACCTACTACAATTGCGATGTTATACAATGGAAATTCTGTTGGCTCTGTTGATACTACTCAGTATAAAAAAGGGTATTTTGGTGACATTGTGTTTTCAATAAGATATAAAGGGGATGTGGTAAATAACGCTACTATCCGCAATATGTATCTAACTATTGATGCAACATCTTTTAAGATCACAAATGAAGATTCTGGTGTAATTCTATATCAGTATTTTTATGATAATATAACAACGTGTAAAGCTTTATTTGATGATATAAAAGCAAATTCAAATTTTGATCTTAAATTAAATTCAACGTTAAATATCCTGGTAAAAGATCTTTTAAAACTACCTAAAATATACTTATCAGGAGAAACCACAAAATCAGATACAACTAAATTTTGGGATTCCGGATATGTTCCGATCCGTAAAGCAATCTCTGAAGAATGGCATATTGTTGAAATGCTTATTGATGGAGGAAAATTCTCGTTTTCGATAAACGGTGATTCATCTGTTGATTCAAATTCTTCAACAAATCCATTTGGCAGTAAAACAATGTTTTTATACCTGGGTGGTTTGTCCACGGGATTTGAAATACCTAATCAGATTAGAAACCTGCACGTAACCGTTAATGGGCATGGTGAAGCTTATAATCTACGTTACCGATCAACGCTTGATTCAGTTTCGTCAGCAACATTTTATCAAAAATACATATCTCAGTATTCTCCTCAATTGTTAATTTTTGAAGGGCATGGTCTCGAAAATAAACAAGAGGGAGAAGCTTTGACTGATGATTTAGCCACTTCAACGGATAGACTTAATTATTTATTCGGATTGATGGATAGTAAGGGTTACAAATATGTTACTGTGTCCCAAATTGTAGAATGGAAAAAAAACAAAACGCCGCTGCCGGTAAAGTGCTTTACAGTAATATTTGATGATTGGCGATGGCAGAATTATCTTCAAAATGATAATCGTAAGGTTTTTCATAAGTACAATATCAAACCTGCTCCTGCAGTAATAACAGATTGGGTAAACACTGAAGTAGTTACATACAAGGGTATAACCTTTAATAATAGAAATATTTGGAGTAATGCAAATAATGATGGATGGGAAGCGCATTCACACACGAGAAATCATAGACGTATTTCCGATGATAAGCCCAGTGAAATGATTAATGAGCTTGAAATGGACCAATTAAGTTGTGTGGTTGCTGGCTGTAAAAGTGAAATATTAACCTATCCATATGGAGCGATTAATCAGAATTTCTTATCGCAAATACCACTTTCAGGTTTTAAAATAGGAATTCAAATTGTGACTGGAAATTTTCCAACCCTTGCAACAAGTGATTATTACTTGGGTAGAATAGAAATAGGTGTAAGGGAGTCTTTAGATAGATTAATAGGGAATATATATTGATGAAAAACAGACTTATACTATGATATTAGAATTTTTAAAAGAGGATTACAGCGCAATTATTATGAAGTTAATTGTCGTTGGTATTTTGTGGAGTGCTGTTTTAATTGCAATGATAATTGATTTTTATTTTGGGATTAGAAAAGCGAAGCAAATAGGCGAAATGAGGACTTCTGAAGGATATAAAAGAAGTGTTGGTAAGTTTAATCATTATTTTGGAATGCTGCTTTATGCATTCATTTTTGATGCGATAGTTCCAATTACTTATTTTTTTGAATTCCCCATATCTGCAATACCAATTGTTTCTTTATTAGCGGCTGTTGTTCTTGTGTTCACAGAGGCGAAATCGGTCCAGGAAAAAGCAGAAAATAAACTAAGAAGGAAAACTAATGCTTCAATGATTCAGGTGCTGGAAATTCTGGAAAAACGTGAAGATGTACTACATGATTTATTAGCAAACTATAAAAAGCAAAACCAAAATGAGAGCAGTAATACTAATAATGATAGCGATACTCCTGACGGGGTGTAGGACTAAAAAAGTTATAGCATCAAAAAGTACAGAAGTTGAGCAAATTCAACAAACATATACTGCAAAAGCAGAAAGTAAAGTTGAAAAATCAGAAGATAAGCAGCAAGTAAAAAAGTATGAAATCTTAGAGCAAAAAAAAGAAAACCAGACTGATTTTGAGGTTAAAGGAAAAGCTGAGACTGGAAAACCGATTGAAATCTACAATATTGAGAACGGCGATACCCTGCAATCCATTAGAGTTAATGGTAATGCAGATGTTCATATTCGAACCAAAATTGCTCAGTCAGACCATGTAATAACAGAAAATACATCTGAATCTGTCATAGAAAAGTTTAAAGATTTCTCTGAAAAAATTGTTGAAGAAAATAACGTAAAAAAAAGAGTTCAGGAAAGAAAACAGAAAACTAAAGAAATAAAAGTAACAGGCTTCCAGGCCGGAATGTGGATTGTCCTGGCTGTTTTGGGAGTCGTTACAATCGTAATATTTGGAATTTATAAATACTTTAAGTAATGAACAATACAACTGAAAATAAAGAAAGGCTTTATACGCAATATTGGGGGCAAAGAGTTTTGGTAGATGTTACTAACGGAGGCGAAGAATGTTTATGTCCGGTTGAGCGTTCCAACGTGTATAGAATCGATGAAAGCCATCTAGAGCTAAAAGACATTGTGTCTATAACTGATGAAGATTTATTGAGAATTGCTGAATTATTAAGTTGGCGAAAATCTATGCAGGAAACTTCAATAATAGTACAAACTAAAGAATTACTACTAAGCCAGTCACAGACAAATCTTTACCGCGAACACTGGTCTGATATAGTAGATAAAGTTCGAGAATTGGGTTACGCTCATAAATGGAATGGGGTTACCGTAGAAAATCAAATTGAATACGGTTGGATTAAATTAAAATCTGAATAATATGAAAACATCACAAAAAGGAATCAATTTGATTGTATCATTTGAAGGCTTCAGCGCTAAGCCTTATCTGGATTCAGCAGGAATTCCTACAATTGGATATGGGAATACTTACTATCCTGGAGGAAAAAAAGTAACCATGAAAGATCCGGCAATCACAAAAGAGAAAGGGGTAGAACTATTTTCATCTGTTTTACCGACTTATGAAAAAATCGTCAACAGTAAAATTAAAGTGATCCTTACTCAAAACCAATTTGATGCCCTCGTGTCGCATACTTACAATACCGGAGGATCAGATGGGCTATTTTCTTTGATTAATAAAAAAGCAGAAGAGCAGGCAGTCAGAAATTGGTTTACCACGAAATACATTACCGCCGCCGGAAAAACATTAAACGGACTTATCCGCAGAAGAAAGGCTGAAGCTGATCTGTTTTTTGCGAAGTAAACCTGTTGAATTCGACACCTTTAATTCCCCCGAATTCGGGGCCTTTAAATAAAATTCCCCACCTAATAAAGTGGGGATATTCTTTTATAAATTCCGTTTTTTAATCCTTGACGGAAAACAAGGAAATAAGCAATTTATGGAGTCGAACCACGGGCAATCTAAAGGGGTGCATTAGTTGCGTTTCCGGACTTGCTTATTCGTTGCCCCAGACTCTTTATGTATTAGGTTTAAAAACCTTACAAAACAATGTTTTAGAATCTTTTATAATATCATATCCTTTTGTTACATGTGGGTTATCTTTTACAACTCTTACGGTTCTTGAACTACCATATGCTTTAGGCTTGTTTAAGTCAATAAAATCATCCCCATTAGACATAATAAATCTAATGATCTTTCCATGGGTAGGATGTTTGTAATATATTTTCTTAATTATTGACATTTTGATATTATATTTTTTTATTACTTCTTTCTGATGCCTAGCCACTCATTTCTATCTATAAAATGCGCGAACTTTGATCCAGTAGGTAAAAGTTCAGCTATTTCACAATCTAAAACTTCAGCAATAAGTTTAAGTTTTTCTAAAGGAGCTTCTATGCGACCTGTATTATATCTACTTAATGAGCTGGCGTCTATCCCTGTTTTTTCAGCAAGAACTTTCATACTCATGTTTCTTCTTTTTGCTGCTTCTTTTATAAGTAATTCCACTTAATTATATGTTTCAGATGTAAAATTAACACTAAATGCCAATATAAAGAAATAAAATTTGCATTTAATGCTTATTTATAATTGTTATAAATTATCATAAAATGTCAATTATAGGAAATAAATATACATATAATGACTATATTTGTAAAGAAAACATAAACAAAATAGTCATGAAACTAACCTCCCTTTCGGACTACGTTCTGGAGCAAGAAAAAATAATCCTTGACGAAATAGAATATTCAGGGTCTACATCAGAAGATTATCGCTCTATGGTTCAATTTATCACTTTGGTAACGAATTACACGAAATTCCTAAAACAGCCATTGACGCTCGGAATGTTTATGCCGGTTGATGAAGATGGCGTGGTCTTGAAAGAGCCTAAAAAAGAAGATTACACATTAGAAGAACTAGAAGCCTCTTACATGGGTATTGATGTTTTAGATTATCATGAAGCTAAAGAAAAAGTGATATTTGAAGGATGGATACATGAAGATAGATATGGATGGGTTCAGCATCATAAACTTGGACTGGAAATAAATACTGAAACAGGGACTTTGGCTATTTTCCACGAAAACGGGATTGGTTATGGATACGTGAAAAAAGCTGAAGATCTGGTTTCTTACGGATTAGAACTAACCCCTTCCGCTATAGAGGCTATAGGACTAAAAGAGTAGAATATGAGAACTAGATTAAGTGTTAAAAATCAAAACGCCTTATATAAATACCTAACCGGAAATAGGGCGGAAGTTGATAATGTTTTTTTGCAACAAAAAAGCAATTTAATTATACCTGATCAGACATTTGATATTTCTAAACATAAATTTGACTCCCGAGATGAAGCAATTAAAACAAGAGATTTATCAATAGGAAGGTTTCTTAGAATAATGTTAGACCCTGATTATAAAGCAACGATAGAAGAATTTTATGTAGTTAAAGATGTATTTATGGAAGCTGTCGAATACTTAGAAAACAATTGATTAACCCCACGGAGTAGTCTCCACAAAATATAAGAAGATGGAAAATGAAAAACAAGAATTATTAAGAATTTTGATTAAAGTAGTAGAATCATTAGAGTTAATAGGAAAAACGACCGGTGAAGAAATGCCATTAACTGTTGCTGATGCGAAAAAGGTGATTAAAAAATATTCTTAAATATAGGGAAAGTAGCTCAAGTAGAGCGGTTGCAAAAATCGCAATCCAATGGGAGAGTAAGACGGGATAATTCGACAGCAGTTGGTGGTTCAAATCCATCCTTTCTCACAGCTCATGTTTAATTTGAGTTTTCATGGTTATTAGTTTTATCCTCGGTTTTCCGGGGATTTTTTGCGGAAAACCGTAATAGTATATCTAAAACTTTATTTAAATTTGAAATATGTTTGATCTTGAAAAAATACCAATGTATCCACCAGCACTAGTCATAGTGTTTGTTTTAGGTCTTTTGTGGCTCCTTCAAATTGCATTGAGTAATGAGAAAAACAAGTATGAAAAAGAAAAACAGATCAGTGATTATTATTACATATATCCAGTGGTAATGATGTGTTATTCTGTTGTATGTTTTGTTTATCAATTTTATTTAGGGAATGTTACCCCTGAAGTTTTCTCTCCTTTCTTTTAATAATTTTTTTGTGGATAACTTTTTAATACGTCAAGTTTTGTCGCTTTATTTATTTTGCTTTGCCGGAATAATTGTAAATTTAATTATGCAAATTTCCGGGTTTATATTAAAGATTTTTGAAGAAACTGAAAAAGATGATTTTACAGAAAGAATCATCCGGATTAAATCATTTGAAAAAGATCAGGAGTTAGATATTTACACTTATAATAAACTTGCATTTAGATCTGGATTTCTTAAAGTTGGTGAACAAGTTACTTTTGAAATCATTTTAAGGGGTATTCCCGTTGGTAAAAAACAAGAAACACAGATTGTGTTGGTAAAACCTATTAAGCCGGATTTGATCCTGACGAAAGATCATCCTTTTCCTGAAATAGAATGGATTAGAAAAGATTCAAGAACGCCAAAATAAAAAGGCGTAACTTTTTAGATACGCCTTAATTATTATATAACTCCAATGTTTAGTTTCTTTTGCTTTTCTAATAAATCCTCTTTATGGTCAACTGCATAAATCATAGTTGTTTTAGACGTTGAGTGCCCCAAAGCTCTTTGAGCCTCTTCCATTCCATAATGTTTGGTTATAAAGTTTGCAAAAGTATGTCTTAAAGCATACATATCAACGTTTATTTGTAGTTTTCCCTTTACCCATCTTGTGTATTTATTAGAAAGCGACCATTCAGTGCAAGCTTCTTCGCCAGGAATTAAATCATTGCAAAATAAGTAAAGATCATCTTTTTCAGCCTCATTTAAAATTTCTTTCCAAAGTTTTGATACATGAATATTTATTGGCTTGATCACTTCTTTGTAGTTTTTACCTTTTTTTTCAAAAATGATAAAATACTGTTTATCAAAATGAACATCTGAAAGTTTTATATTTCTAAATTCAGTTATTCGAGTCTGAGAGCAATAGTACATCATTAAGATTCTCCATAGTTTATAGTTCATGTGTCTTAATTCTAAAAACTTATCCCAATCATCCTTTCTGAATATGGCTCTTATTTTTGGTGTATGTGGTCGTTTTTTTATAAAATGGATAAAGTTATGTTCAAATATATCCAGATCTACAAAGTAATTAAATAAGATGCCTAAGTATGTTTTTACTTTATTATACCTATCGTTTGAATACCCTTTGCTTAATAAGTAGTCAAGAATTATTCTAATGTCTCTTTTCTTTATTTCGCCAATTGGCTTAATTGATATTCCGATATTCAATGCTGCATCAGTAACCAATTTAACGGTGTCTTTTATAGACTTAATAGTTGACTTTACTAATTTAGTCTTTTCAAATGCAATATTCAGGGCTTGTATGAATGGGGTAGCATCAGTTACAAAATCAATTATAATTTCGTACTTTTTAGTGATAGGATTAAATCCTTTGGACAGATTGTTTAGCTCGTCTTGGATAAGTTGCCTTGTTATTCGTTGCTTTTCTTCTAGAGTTTTGCAGTGATTCATTCCTTTAAATCTAATCGGAAAGCCGTCCGGATGCTCTGGACAATAAAAGGTATACCTAATAGTCCAGTCTTTTTTAAGATTAGATTTGAGATCCTTATCCCAGCTTAGCGGGGACACTTTGATTTGTGAGTAGTACGTTTTCATTTTACACGATATTTTACACGGTTGAACGAAAAACGCATTAGAGAATTTAATAAAAAATCTCTGTAAGCTCTTTGTGGATGGAGCTTACAGAGTTGGAGGTACCTAGCGGATTCGAACCGCTGTAGATGGTGTTGCAGACCACTGCCTAGCCGCTCGGCCAAAGTACCATTTTTACCATTTTTGAGGTGTGCAAATATAGCAAAATTTCTTTATGAACAAAAGTTTTTAAGCAATTTCTTTCTTTCCAAGTGCCTCGATTTCGCTTTTTGCTTGAATTTCAGCCTGATAATTTTTGATGTTAATTACTCTTGTTTCACTCCATTTGTCATGCCAGCCGTTTTCTCCCAAAAAAGAAAGGCCATCAAAAGGAACAATTCTGGAAATATTCCTGATGAGATAATCATTAAAAGTGGGCTCAGTACCATCTATACAGATTACCTTTGTTCCTGTAATATACTTTCCGATAGACCTTCCATTGGTAAAGTATTCTATAAAAAAAATATACAGAAAGTAGACTAGGGAAGTAATCAGGATATCGAGAAATCTATTTATTTCTGACATTTTATACACAATTTTGAGAAGGAAATCATTATTGGTAAGATTATATGTCAGAGCCGCAATAGCTCCAAAAGTGATAAAGATAACGGTGATAATCGCTCTGTCAATAATAAAATTAGCAAGTCTTATCCCCTTTTGAGATCTGTTTCGATCTACAACGACTAAATATTTTCTCATGGTTGGTTATTAGTTTTTTTATGGTTAGTTTTATTTGAGGTGTTTAAAATCCGTTGACCAGTAATTTTAAAGAGGCATTTGTATCAATAACAGCGGTAATTCCTGTATTGTTGAGGAGAATTTTGCTTGGTTTCAGATTGAATACTTTCCCGTTCATCTTTAAACCTTTATAATATTCTTTATTAAAAGCTTCTTCAATACTTTTTCTTGACGTTTCTTCCAGTTCCTGGGTTGGAATACCATATTCCTCCTCAATCATCTTTACAATTTTTCCCTGAAATAAAAGAGAAGCTGTTTTCTGAAGAATATTGGTCGTTTTCAGTTTAAATTTGGTCTCTGATAAAACAATTTTTCTTTTTGCATCATCATACACCGGAATCCCGGAAATAATAGCCGTACCTTTTATATAGCCATCTGTCTGCGCTTCAATAACGACTCTGTTATCAACCCCATATACCCTGATGTCAGTTACTTTCACCTTAGAGTCGCGGATATCAAACTCCTTATTTAAAAATGTTTTTCTTGCCATGTTGCTTGCCTCTGTAAAAGGGATATTGGCAGTAGTCTGTAGAACAAACTTATCCGCAACAGTAGGAGTAGAATTGAAATTGGCAACGCTGGTTACAGGTGAGGAAGCACTAGGTTTATTTCCTGTAAAAGTTTCGGAATAAATATCAACACCAAGCGTAGCATTGATCTGGTTTCCATAGAATTTCAAAGGAGTAATATTGACTCCCACCGGGCTTACCTTCAGCCATGTATTATATTCTTCGGAGATATTGAAAGGCTGCAGAAATGTATTCCAGGCCATTAAGGCATATTGCTGGAAATTCAGCTGTGTAGCCATTTGCTGGTCTATCGTCTTACAGAATTTTTCCTGCTGTTCCTTCAAGCTTTTTTCAACAATGGAAGTAATAGGAATCTGGATTCTTCCATAATCAAGTACCGGTTTACTTACCCATCTGAAACCGTTCGGTCGGGTATTGGTAATAATGGTCCAGTTATTTTTAAAAGTAACAGTTGTATTGAATGACATTACCGTTTCAAAGGTAGTATTCTGATAAGTATAGACTCCCAAAGTTCCGATTCCTTTTTCTGCCCATATTTTCAGTGGAACCTCAATCAGTAAATTCTGGCTGGTTCCGCCTACGAGACGAATAGGTCTGGTTTTCCATACTTTTACTTTAAACTGATCGTTATTATTGTCAGTATAAGAATCATCCTGGTAAACAAGGTCTTTCACAGAAGCATTGATCATATTGCTCAGTTCCGAAAGAGGAATCGTCACAGGCATTGTAATACTGGACTTTATCTTAGGGAAATTATAGGTTGCCAGCTGATTATCAACACCGGTCTGCCCAAAAGCGCTGATCCCTGCTGCTAAAAATAATATTTTAACGAATTTCAATGTGTATGTTTTTTTAATGAACGAAATTAAGAATTTTAATTTTCAGGCTTAAAGCTCTTTTCCAGCTCAATGCTGGCACCTGTCATTTCTCCCTGCATAGGTGGAGCTGTTTTTGTAATTTTTAATTTAATATAATCAATCTGTGGAAAGCTGTTGTGAATTGTTGAGATTATTCTTCCGGCTACATGTTCCAGTAATTTGGATTTTATTTTCATTTCCTTGTGAAGAATATCGTTGATGTCTGCATAACTTATAGTGTCATGCAAATCATCGGATTCTGCTGCTTTCCACAGGTCGGTATGAAGTTCTACATTCAGAATATAATACGTCCCGATAATATTTTCCTCAGGAAGTACGCCGTGGTACGCATATATTCTTACATCTTCAAGATATATTTTGCTCATTGCCTCATATTTTATGAAGCAAAAATCGTCTTAATTCTTCAAAGTCTGAATTTATTTCTACAGTTTTTTTCTCCTTTTTCATCAGCTCGTTCAATGAATCCGGAATTTCAATCTGGGTATGGATCGCTTTTTCTACAGCATCAGGGAATTTTACCGGATGGGCAGTACCAAGGATATAACCTTTTTGATTGGGATTTTCCTGCAGATATTGTTCCATTGCAGCAAAGGCTACAGCACTGTGAGGTTCCAGAATATAGCCGTATTTCTTATAAACTTCTGTGATCATATTCATTGTTTTATCATCATCAATGGAATACGCAGATATTTTATTTTTTAAAGCATCAAACTCATGCCCGAAAAGCTCTAAAATCCTTACAAAATTACTCGGATCTCCAACATCCATGGCGTTGGATAGAGTAGCAACTGCGCTTTGTGGCTGATAGTTTTGAGTTTTAAAATAATCAGGAACTACCTGATTAGCATTACAGGCTGCAATAAAATGACTGGCAGGAAGTCCTCTGAAATGGGTCAGAAGCCCGGCGCAGATATTTCCGAAATTTCCACTCGGAACACAGATTACGGGTTGTTCTTTATGATGTTGAATCCATTGTTTTAAAGCTATTAAATAATAAATCTGCTGGGGAAGCCATCTTGCAACGTTGATAGAATTGGCTGAAGTCAAAAATAACCGACTGTTGATTTCATCGTCAGAAAAAGCCTGCTTTACGAGATTCTGACAGTCATCAAAACTGCCGTTTACTTCTAATGCTGAGATATTTTCACCTAATGCCGTCAACTGTTTCTCCTGAACCAGGCTTACCCTGTTTTTGGGATAAAGAATAACTACATTGATTTGCGGAATTTTATAGAATCCATGGGCAACAGCACCTCCGGTATCTCCGGAAGTGGCTACAAGAACAGTAACTTTTTTCTGCTGATCTTTCAAAAAATAAGAAAGGCAGCGGCTCATAAATCTTGCTCCGATATCTTTAAAGGCAAGAGTAGGACCATGAAACAATTCCAAAATAGAGATCTGCTCACTGATCTTTACGAGAGGAATTTCAAAACTAACGGTTTCGGTTACAATTTCTTTTAGAATTTCTGAGGGAATTTCATCTCCCACAAAATCTTTCATGCATTGGTAAGCAATTTCTTCATTAGAATACTGATGAAGGTTTTGAATGAAATCTTTGTCAAACTGTGGAATATTTTCAGGAAAAAATAATCCTTTTTCTTTTCCCTGACCTTTTATTGTTGCTTCTCTGAAATCAATTTTTTCAAGATGATCTTTTAAGTTATAATATTTCATTTTTGTTTTTTAGGGTTAATTTTCTTCAACAATTTGAATACCTGCCGGATTTATTTTTGAAATATATACAGGGCTTTCTATTTCAATCTCATCATAGGCGGATTTCATCATCTGAGCAATTTTTTCTGCTGTTTCTTCCTGTTCGGAAAGCATAAAAATAGAAGGTCCTGATCCGGAAATTCCTCCTCCCAGAGCTCCCAACTGCAAACTTTTAGTTTTAATTTCGTCAAATTTTGGAATCAGTATGCTGCGAATTGGTTCTATAATGACATCGTTAAGACTTCTGCCAATCAACGGGAAATCATTTTTCTGAATTCCTGCTATAAGGCCGGCAATATTTCCCCATTGTTCTACCGCACTTTTCAATGTGATATTTTTTTTCAAAATCTGTCTTGCGTCTGACGTTTTTACTTCCACCTGCGGATGCACAGCGGTTACAAATAAATCAGGACTGTTCAGCGGAATGATATCAATAGGGTTAGTGGATTTTACCAGGGTAATTCCTCCATAGATGCAGGGAGCGATATTATCTGCATGACGTACTCCTGAAGCCAGTTCTTCCCCGAACATAGCAAAATAGACCATTTCCTCTTTTGATAATTTGTTTCCTAATAATATGTTGGCTCCAACGGCGGCTCCGGCGGCACTTGCCGCACTGGAGCCGAGCCCGCTTCCGGGTTTTATGTGTTTATGAATAATCACTTCAAAACCATTGTTCAGATTAAAATATTCCTGGATTTTTAATAAGACTATTCCGGCAACATTTTCGGAAGGTTCTTCCGGGAGTCCAAAAGAATCAGTATGTTTAATAATTATTTCAGAGGTTTCCAATAATCTGAATTCCATTTCATCATAAGGATCATGCACTGCCATACCCAGAATATCAAATCCGCAAACCAGATTAGCAACAGTAGCGGGGACTTTTAATTTTACTTTTTTCATAACTGTATTTTTAAATAGAACGGATAATATCTGCAAAAACCCCGCTTGCTGTTACATCAGCTCCAGCCCCGGCTCCTTTTACAACCAAAGGCTGTTCGGAATATCTGAGAGTTTTGAATATGACAATGTTGTCTTTGCCATAAAGATGAAACAGATCACTGTCCGGAGCAATATGCTGTAAACCTACTTTTGCTTTTCCATCTTCAAATTCTGCGACGTATTTTAATATTTTGCCCTCATTTTTTGCCTTATTTAATAAGTTTTTAAAATGGTCTTCATATGCTGTAAGTTTTTCATAAAAGTCGCCAACGCTTCCCTGCATATATTCTTCAGGAAGGAAACCTATATTCTCAATTTCTTCAAACTGAAGTGGATATCCTGCTTCTCTTGCCAGGATTAAAATTTTTCTTGCCACATCAGTTCCGGACAAATCGAGTCTTGGATCCGGTTCTGTATAACCTTCCTGCTGGGCTTGGGCTACCACCTCAGAAAATGTTCTGCTTCCATCATAATGATTAAAGACAAAATTTAAAGTTCCGCTCAATACAGCTTTAATAGACTGAATTTGGTCTCCGCTTTTGATCAGATCGTTGATGGTTCCTATTACCGGAAGCCCTGCACCTACATTCGTTTCAAAATAAAAATTACAGTTGTGGTTTCTTGCAGTATTTTTTAAAGTTTTATACTTTTTAAAATCTGAAGAGGCTGCAATTTTATTACAAGCCACTATATTCACACTTCTGTTTAATAGACTTTCATAAATTTCGGGTACATCAGGACTGGCTGTTACATCTACAAAAACAGAGTTTCTAAGGTTTCTGCGGATAATTTCATTGGCAAATTCCCGGGCGGAAGCTTTTTCTCCCTGCTGATCCCAGATGAGGTAGTTTTCCTTTACTATTCCCTGATCTGCAAATACCATATGGCGGCTGTTGGAAATTCCTGCAATTCTCAGATTGATCAAAAAATTTTCCCTTAAATAAGCATTCTGGTCATAGATCTGGTGGATCAGTTTTGAACCTACATTTCCTGTCCCGCAGATATAAAGATGGATTTGCTTAATTTCAGTTTCAAAAAATTCTTCATGAAGTACATTCACTGCTTTTTTACTGTCTTTTTCTGAAATGACAATGCTGATATTTCTTTCTGAAGATCCTTGGGCAATCGCTCTTATATTGATTCCGTTATTTCCCAGGCATCCGAACATCTTGGCGCTTACACCGCTTCTGCTTTTCATACTTTCTCCAACCAAAGCTACAATGGAAAGTCCTGTTTCAATTTTTATGGCATACACTCTTTTCAGATTAATATCATCCGCAAAAGAAGAATTGATTGCATGTTCAGCACGTAAGGCTTCTTTTTCTTCAATTGCAATCGTGATAGAATGTTCCGAAGACCCTTGTGTAATAAGGATTATGTTGATTTTTTCAAGACTTAAGCACTGGAATAGTTTTGCTGAAATCCCCGGAATTCCTACCATCCCGCTGCCTTCCAGCGTGAGTAATGCGATATTGTTCATGTTTGAAATTCCTACGGCAATTTGCTTTTCATTACCTGAAGATTTCAATTGGTGAGAAATCAAAGTTCCCTGTGCATCCGGATCAAAAGTATTCTTGATGATTAAGTTTATGTTTTTTTCCATGACAGGCTGAATGGAAGGTGGATAAAGTACTTTTGCCCCGAAATGGGAAAGTTCCATCGCTTCATGATAAGAAATTTCTGAAATAGGTTTGGCATTGGAAGCTAAACGGGGATCAGCAGTCATCATTCCGCTTACATCGGTCCAGATCTGAAGTTCTTCTGCATGAATGGAAGCTGCCATAATGGAAGCTGTGTAATCAGAGCCGCCCCGTCCTAATGTTGTTGCATTATTTTTTTCGTCATGGGCTATAAAACCCGGACCTATGATAATACGGTTCTTATTTTCATTCAAAAAACTGATAATATTATTTTCTGTGCATTGAAAATCTACTTTTGCATTGGTAAAATTACTGTCTGTTCTGATGAGGTCGGCAGCATTCATCCATATACAGTCTAATCCTTCATGCTGAAGTCTTGCTGCTATAATTTTTGAAGATAAAAATTCTCCGTAGGATGCAATTTTATCTTTGATTCTGTGGGTAAGTTCACCAAGAACGGCAATTCCGTTGTAAAGATCTTCCAGGTCATTAAAATGTTTTTTTACAAAACTTAACCATGAGCTTTGTTCTGTGATAGGGAAAAGATCTTTGACAAGGCTGATATGTTTTTCTTCAAGATTCTGAACCATCTGAATATAGTTTTCGTCCTTCACGGAAGCAGATTCTGCTGCTCTGATCAATTGGTCGGTAACGCCATGAAGTGCTGATACAATAACAACTATTTTACTTTTTGAAGATTCATCTTTTATTATTTTTTCTACCAGGAGGATATTCTGAGAGTGGGCGACTGAAGTTCCGCCAAATTTTAAAATTTTCATCAATTATTTATTTAAGTTGGATATAACGAAGTGATTACTCTTTAGAAAAAAGAGTACGGGTACCGGAAATAATATGTGAAAATTTACCCCGTTATGGGGTAGTTGTTGTAGTTGTGAATGTAGAAACAGAAGATATGCCTGAAATAAGTGATTTCAGGGCAGAAATATCAGATATGTTTCTTAATAAGTTCATTGTAACAGGACAAATGTACAACTTATTTTGAAACAGCCAAGTTTTTAACATAATAAAATATATTTCCTTTTTTGGAGATATACTTGGTGTAATTGATTAAAAATGTTACATTTATAATGTTAACTAATAACAAGATACATATGAAAAATCTAAAAAAAATCAATCGAAATGATTTGAAATCAGTCAACGGTGGAATAGGCCCTTGTACTGCAAACTGCCCTCCCGGACCTTACGGACCAGGTGAACCGAAATCATGTGCTGACTATCATGCTTTACCGGAATGTTGTAAAGGAAGAGTACTGGTAAGCTTTGAATGCTTTGGCCCTTTTTAATTTTAATGACAAAGTTTGTTGTTTTTTTATTACTGAATACTAAATTATTACAATATGAAAACAATTAAAAAATTATCACGCGAAGAAAAGAAAGGCATCACCGGAGGATTCACTGACATCCAGATTGAAGCTTGCGGAGGAGAACAATTTGTATGTTTCCGTAAAGGCGGCTGGGGATGCTGGTTAAAACCCGGAGGAACCTGTTATGCACCCATGCTGTAACAGATCACGACTTCTATTGTTTCATTAAAAAATCAAAATTTAATTTAAAAATTAACTACCATGAAAAATTCAAAAAAATTAAACAGAGAAAATTTAAGAGCTATTATTGGAGGTACTGGAGATACCTGTGCTGTTGATATTGACTGTGGACCAAAAGGTTGTGCCGTTTGTACAGATTTTAGAGGACGTAAAGTTTGTCTTTATCTTTTTCCTTATGATCCATCAGTTCCAGGGAGTTGTCCCATTCTTGAAGCTCAATAAAAATATTAAAATCATCAATTTGTTGCGAAACATAAAATTAATTTAAACTACTATGAAAAATCTAAAGAGATTAAACAGAAAAGAACTTCAAACATTACAGGGGGCAGGTCCAGCCACATGTACAGGATGTCCTAAGAATACGACTTACGGAAATAATCCTGGCGATGCTCCCTGCGAGGCTTTTCAAATGCTTCCTGACCGTTGTAAAATGTGCGTGATTGTTGATATGTCATGTATGAGCGGAGGTGTATCTTAAAATAATATCTGTTTTAATAGCAATAAAAAAGCACTGTGTAAAAACAGTGCTTTTCAATTATTTTATGCTTTTGGAAAGATCAAGCATCGCTTCAATAGGTTTCAATGCTCTTAATCTTAATTCTTCGTCAATAAGAATTTCCGGAAGTTCATACTTCATACATAAGTACAATTTTTCCATTGTATTACGTTTCATATAGAAACATTCTGAGCAGTTACAGCTTTCATCAAAAACCAATGCAGGAATCAGTTCCTTGTGAGGAGCACGTTTTCTCATTTCGTGAAGAATTCCTTCTTCTGTTGCAATAATAAATTTCTGACAGTCGTCTTTTTCTACATAATTCAACAAAGCAGAAGTAGAACCGATAAAGTGAGCCAGTTTTAACACAGCTTCTTCACTTTCAGGGTGTGCAATAAGCTTGGCATCCGGATTGTCTGCCAGCTGCTGAGCAATTCTTTCCATTGAAAATGCTTCGTGTACTACGCAGCTTCCATCCCAAAGGATCATATCACGGCCTGTTTTTTTAGATAAATATCTTCCAAGGTTTTTATCAGGTGCGAAGATAATTGGTCTGTCTTTCGGAAGCGCTTCTATTACGGTTTCAGCATTTGAACTGGTTACGATGATATCACTTTCTGCTTTAGTTTCTGCGTTACAGTTGATGTAAGTTGCAATTAAAGCATTCGGGTGCTGTTCACGCATTTTTCTCAACCCTTCTCCGGAACAACCGTCAGCCAGAGAGCATCCGGCCATAGTATCAGGAAGAACTACTTTTTTAGTTGGGTTCAGAATTTTAGCCGCTTCTGCCATGAAATGTACACCACAGAATACAATCATGTCAGCATTCGTTTCTTTTGCCTGTCTTGCCAGTTGTAAAGAATCCCCCAGGAAATCGGCGATATCCTGAATTTCTCCCGGCTGGTAGTAATGGGCAAGAATAACAGCATTTTTTTCCTCTTTAAGTTTAAGAATGGCTTTTACCAACTCTTCTCCCTGAGGAATAGCTATATCTTTTATATCCAGAAATCCTCTGACAGGAATTGCAGATTTAGCTTTTTCTAATGTTTCGGTACTCATATCAACCTCAATTTTTTATTATCAGAATTAATGGTAGAAATTAAAAGTTAGATTTTGAGAGTATTTGATTACTCTTATCTTCCGGCTTCTATTTTCCAGCTCTTAATTACTGATAAAACTTTTTATTAAACTTTCTATTTCTTTTTTAGCTACATCAAGATCGGTATTAATCACGATCTTATCAAACTCGCTGGCATAGGACATTTCTTCTTCTGCCTTTGCTACGCGGGTTTTTATGGTTTCTGCATCATCTGTATTTCTGGAAATCAATCTTCGTTCCAATTCTTCAATGGAAGGCGGTTCTATAAAAATAGAAAGGGCCTTTTCACCGAAATATTTTTTTAACGAAATACCTCCTTTTACATCTACATCAAAAATAACAACTTTTCCCTGATTCCAGATTTTTTCTACTTCAGATTTTAAAGTACCGTAATATTTATCAGTATATACTTCTTCATATTCTACAAAAGCTTCTTCAGAAATTTTCTGTCTGAATTCATCCGGTGTCAGAAAATGATAATCTACTTGATGAACTTCACTTCCTCTCGGTTGTCTCGTGGTACATGAGACTGAGAAACTCAGTTCCGGAAATGTTTCCAGCGAATGTTTTACTAATGTAGTTTTTCCGCTCCCTGATGGTGCTGAAAATATAATTACTTTATCCATAGAGTTGTAAGTTGCTGGTTGATAGATGATAGTTTGCTATAAACAATCGCCTGTCACCAGTCAACTATTATAATACGTTTAACGTTTGTTCTTTAATTTTTTCCAGGTCATCCTTCATCATTACTACCAGTTTCTGGATTTCTGCATGATTGGCTTTAGACCCTAATGTATTGATCTCTCTTCCGATTTCCTGAGAAATAAAGCCCAGTTTTTTTCCGTTGAAAGATTCATTATCCATTACTTCTTTGTAGTATTTCAGGTGCTGGGTAAGTCTTACCTTTTCTTCAGAGATATCAAGTTTTTCAGTGAAATAAGCCATTTCCTGGTAAAAACGAGTTTCATCAACATTTTCAAATTCTTTCAAAGATTTTTGATAACGTTCTTTCACGCTAACAATTCTTTCTTCCTCAAAAGGAATTACTTCTCCAAGATATTTGTCAATATTCTGAATATTCCTGTTTAATTCTTCATGTAGAATGCTGCCTTCAGTTCTTCTGAATTCTTCAAATCTGTTCACGGCATTATTGACAATTTTTGCCAGTGCTTCCCATTCACCTTCTGTAAGTTCATCAGGTCTTGACGAGATGGCATCAGGAAGTCTTACTGCCATTTTAAGATATTCGAAATCGGGACCGTCAGAAGCTATGTTTTTAAGCTCATTGATGTAAGATTCAATTAAATTTTTATTAATTTTTACATCATTGGACTCTTCAAGGTTCTCAATATTAACGTAGCAGTCTACTTTTCCACGGATAATCCTATCGTTAAGAATTTTTCTGATCTCAAATTCTTTTTCTTTATAGCGTAAAGGAATTTTAATATTCAAATCAAAGCTCTTGCTGTTCAGAGATTTAATATCTATAGTAATTTTTTTTCCTTCAAAAACATCTTCGGCTCTACCGAATCCGGTCATTGATAAAATCATAGTTTTTTATTGTTCTACAAAGATAAACATTTAAGTGTATAGTTTAGCTAAGTTGAATAGCTGGAAGATGGAAGCAGGAAGTGGGAAGATTGTTGTAAATATAAATTATATCTGATTTTAACTTCCAGCCTCAGGCTTCCATCTTCCAGCAAATTAAATAAACTCATTTTCGTAAATTAGCGCAGTGAAAAAGAAAAATTTGATTTCTGTAGTAGGACCCACCGGAATTGGGAAAACGAGATTGGCAATTGATTTGGCTCAACATTTCAATACGGAGATTATTTCCTGTGATTCCCGTCAGTTTTTTAAAGAAATGAAAATAGGCACTGCTGCACCTTCCGAAGAGGAACTTGCGGGGGCACCTCATCATTTTATCGGAAATCTTTCAGTTGAAGACTATTATTCTATCGGTCAGTATGAAGAAGATGCGCTTCAAAAACTCAAGGAACTTTTTGCAACTCATAACACTGTCATTCTTGTTGGCGGAAGTATGATGTATGAAAAAGCAGTGATAGAAGGCCTGCATGATCTTCCTGAGGCCAATACTGAAAATCAGGAGAAACTTCAGATTATTCTTGAGCAGGAGGGAATAGAAAAACTTCAGGAAATTTTACAGGAACTCGATCCTGAATATTTCAATGTGGTGGATATTCACAATCACAGAAGACTTTTGCGTGCTATAGATGTGATCTGGCAAACGGATACAAAATATTCTGAACTGATTGCTGTTTCTCAGGATTCCAGAGATTTTAATGTGATCAGAATCGGAATAGAAGCGCCAAGGGAAGAACTGTATGAAAGAATCAACCGAAGAGTGGATATTATGATGGAAAATGGCTTGCTGGATGAGGTGAAAGGTCTTGAACAATTCAAAGATCTTACGGCTTTGAATACTGTGGGCTATGCAGAATTATTCAAATATTTTGATGGAGAATGGGATCTTGATTTCGCGGTTTCGGAAATTAAAAAGAACAGCCGAAGATATGCAAAACGCCAGCTGACGTGGTACAGAAAGGCAGATGATATTCATTATTTGCAGTTGGGATATTCTCAACAAGATTATGAAGAGTTGCTGAAATGGATTGCGGAGCAGTTTGAGAAGTAACTACTTCTTAACTTTGAAAATATAGATTCCTACGGAATGACATAGTGTGCAGATAAACTAAACGCTTAGTTTGTCATTCTGAACGGAACAAAGTGGAGTGAAGAATCTCAGTAACAATTAAAGAGATTCTTCCTTCGTCAGAATGACAAACAGACTGCTTTTAACTTGACTCTATGGAGCTTTATCTTAAAAATCTATTTGATTTTTCTTAATTAAACTTAACAACTTAAATGTTCTTAATGGTTCGATGATCATTCATTTCATCAATAAAATCAAAAAAAATGCGGCTCTGAAAAGAACCGCACTTCAACAAATATAATTTAATTTACTACTTCCAACCGCCGCCCAGCGCTCTGTATAGATCTACAATGCTGCTTAATCTCTGTCTTTTAATGGAAGCCAGATTCAACTCTGCCTGTAGGGAATTTCCCTGTGCTGTAATCACTTCCAGGTAATTGGCTGAACCTCCTTTGTAAAGAAGCTGTGCACTTTTAATTCCATCTTTCAAGGTAGTTGCCTGCTCGGTAGCTTTTTGTTCCTGAGCTTTTAAGTTTTCATTGGATACCAAAGCATCTGAAACCTCACCTACAGCATTTAATACCGACTGACGGAATGCCAGAACATTTTTCTCTCTTTGAATTTTAGCTACTTCAAGATCTGTTTTCAACTGTCTTTTCTGAAAAATAGGCTGGGTAAGTCCTCCCAGAACAGACCCGAATAATGAAGCGGGAATCTGAAACCAGTTATCAAACTTGAATGAATTTACCCCTCCATTCGCTGTAATCTTCAATGAAGGATACATATTGGCCTGAGCAATTCCTACGATAGCGTTTGATTCCAGTAAAACAAGTTCCTGCTGACGAACGTCCGGTCTTCTGCTTACCATGGCTGCAGGAAGTCCTGCGGCAATATTCTGAGGTAGGGAAGTATCCGACATTTCAATCGTTCTGTTTACTTTATTAGGGATTTCACCTACAAGAATGCTTAAAGCGTTTTCCTGAATGGCAATATTCTGTTCCAGCTGAGTAATCAGAAGTTCCGTAGCCTGTTTCTGAGCTGCTGCCTGCTGTACACCTAAAGATGTATTATCACCACTTTCCCACATTTTTTGTGTGATGAGTAATGTATTGCTGCTTAGTTCCAGATTTGATTTTGCAATCCCCAGCTGTCTGTCAAGCATTAATAGATTATAATATCCTTGTGCAATGGCAGCTACTACCTGAGTCTGAACTGCTTTTGAAGCTTCGTAAGTCTGCAGATACTGCATTCTTGAAACTTCCTGCTGGTTTTTAATTTTTCCCCAGATGTCAGCTTCCCATGAAAGGTTGAAAGCTGCATTATAATCCTCAACATGGCTTGATCCTAAAAATAAATTTAAGCTTTGCCCGTTCATGCTGTTTTTGGAAGGTCTTGAGATTTGCCCGCTTACTCCAAAACCAACATCAGGATATTGCATATATTTTGCCTGTTTCAGTTTTTCCTGTGAAGCAGCAACCTGCTTTAGAGCAATCTGAAGATCATAATTATTTTTAATTCCTTTTTCAATCAATCCCTGTAAAATAGGATCGCTGAAGAACTGTTTCCACTCCAGATTCGCTATGCTGGCAGTATCGGCAGTTGCAGTATACTGAAACTTTTCCGGAAGTGGCAGCTCAGGCTCCGTGTATGCCAGTTTTGACACACACGATACAGAGCCTATTGCCAGCGCAAAAGTTAGAATAATATTTTTTACTCGTTTCATAGTTTTTAAACTTTTAATTGAATACAAAACTTAGAGAGGTTTTCATTGATGCAAAAATTGTCTTTAGTAGGAGAAAATAGCTGACTTTTTTAAACCATTAAGAACAGCAGGAGAATAGTGAATCCCTTGTCTTAAAATTTTCTCTAAGTTTTTGTAATTCATTTTTTATTAATGAGCTGAAGCTAAAAGTTCTTCCTCCATTTGTTTTTTCTTCAGTCTTTTCTGTTTTCTGCTTGGCATTTTTTCATGCAGATACTGGAAGATCACATACATCACCGGAATAATGAAAATCCCGAATATTACTCCTGTAAGCATTCCTCCTACGGTACTGTATCCGATAGAGTGGTTTCCTTTTGAAGAAGCACCCTGCGTCCATACCAATGGAAGCATCCCCACGATGAAGGCAAAAGAGGTCATTAAGATGGGTCTTAAACGTAATCTTGATGCCTGAAGTGCAGACTCAATCAAAGTTTTTCCTGCTTTTCTTCTCTGTACGGCAAACTCTACAATCAGGATGGCATTTTTTGCCAATAGCCCTACAAGCATGATCAATCCTACCTGAACGTAAATATTGTTATCTATTCCTGCCAGCCCTGTGAAGGCAAATACTCCGAAAATCCCTGTTGGAATCGTAAGAATAATAGCAAAAGGAAGGATATAACTTTCATACTGAGCTGCCAGTAAGAAATACACAAACAAAATACTTAAGAAGAAAATGAATGCAGTCTGTCCGCTGGTTTTGATCTCCTCACGGGTAATCCCTGTCCATTCATATCCATATCCTCTTGGAAGCGATTGCTGAGCTACTTCTTCTACCGCTTTGATGGCATCTCCGGTACTGTATCCAGGTTTTGGTGTTCCATTAATTGTTACTGCGTTGAAAAGGTTATTTCTTGTTACCGTTTCAGGTCCGAAAGATCTTTTTAATGTTACCAGCGTTTTTGCAGGAACCATTTCTCCTGATTTATTTTTAACATAAATTCCTTCCAGAGAGTTAATATCAGTACGGTAAGGAATATCTGCCTGTGCCATTACTCTGTAGTATTTCCCGAATCTGTTGAAATCCGATACAAAGCTACTACCGAAATAAATCTGCATTGTCTGCATCAATTCCGTTACGGAAACTCCCAGCTGATTGGCTTTGTCAGTATCTACATCAATAGTGTACTGTGGATTTCCTGCTGCATAAGTGGTAAAGGCGAAAGCGATCTCCGGACGTTTCATCAATTCACCAATGAACTGCTGAGTGGTTGTTCCCAATTGTTCGAAAGAACCATTCGTTTTATCCTGAAGCATGAATTCAAATCCGGAAACGTTACCGAATCCCTGAACAGTAGGGAAGTTGAAGAAGAATGCATTGGCATCTTTCACCTGGCTTACTTTTCCTGTTAAGGTTCCTGCGATCTGATCAGGGTCTTTCATTTCACCACGTTTGTCATAATCTTTAAGCTTAATGAAACCTGCAGAATATGGAGAAGCATTGGCATTACTGATAAAGTTCATTCCATCGGCTACCCAAAGGTGATTGGTGGCTTTCTCACTGTTGATAATTTTATCAATTTGTGCGGTCGCTCTGTGCGTTCTTTCCAATGAACTTCCCGGAGGAGTATTCACTGCATACAATACAAATCCCTGGTCTTCAGTAGGAATAAATCCTGACGGTGCTTTTTTGATCAGAAAGACACTTGCTGTTGTAATAACAACAAGACCTCCTATAGCAACCCATTTATTTTTAATTAAAAACTTAAGGCTGTAGATATATTTTCTGGTCATGCTGTTGAAGCTTGCATTAAATGCATTGAAGAATCTTGCTCCAAAACCTTTTTTATGACCGTGCTCACCATGCTCTCCCTGAGGATCATTTAAGAACATTGCACACAATGCTGGACTTAATGTCAATGCATTCACTGCTGAAATTAAAATCGCAATTGCTAATGTAAACGCAAACTGTCTGTAGAAAACCCCTGCAGGTCCCTGCATAAAACCAACCGGAATAAATACCGCACACATTACAAGTGTAATGGAAATAATGGCTCCTGAGATTTCACTCATCGAGTTCATTGTAGCATGTTCTACAGGCATTCCTGTCTGTTCCATTTTAGAATGGACAGCTTCTACCACTACAATAGCATCATCCACCACAATACCGATGGCCAGAACCAATGCAAACAGCGTAAGCATGTTGATACTGAAACCAAAGAGCTGAAGGAAGAAGAATGTTCCGATGATCGCAACCGGTACTGCAATAGCAGGAATTAATGTAGATCTGAAATCCTGAAGGAAAATGTATACTACAATAAATACCAGAATGAAGGCAATGACTAACGTTTCAACAACCTGATGGATAGATGCATCCAGGAAGTCTTTAGAGTTATACATGATAATCGGCTTTACTCCTTTTGGAAGAGTAGTTTCCATTACTTTCACCTGACTTTCGATTTCAGTCAGGATTTCATTTGCATTGGAACCCGCAGTCTGTAGAATGGCAAATCCGGCAACCGGTTTCCCGTCAACTCTGTTTGTTGCAGTATAAGTATAAGAACCGAATTCTACTCGTGCTACATCTTTTAATCGTAAGAAAGAACCGTCACTATTGGCTTTAATAGCGATGTTTTCATAGTCTTCATTCTTATTCAGTTTTCCTTTATATTTAAGGATATATTCGTAAGTTTCCTTACTTCCCTGTCCCAAACGGCCCGGAGCTGCTTCAAGGTTGTGGTCTTTAATAGCTCCCAGAACTTCCTGAGGAGAAAGATTGTTAGCTGCCAGCCTGTCCGGTTTCAGCCAGATTCTCATGGAATAATCCCTTGTTCCGAATACCTGAGCCTGTGCAACCCCCGGAATACGCTGTATCTGAGGAATAACATTAATTTTCAGGTAGTTTTGAAGGAATAATTCGTCATATTGTTTTTCATTTTCACTGGTCAAACCCATGAACATGATCATACTGTTCTGTACTTTCTGGGTAGAAATCCCGGCCTGTACTACCTCCTGAGGTAATTGGCTCATCGCTTTCGATACACGGTTTTGTACGTTTACAGCTGCATTATCAGCATCAGCGCCCTGTTTGAAGAACACGCTCAGTGTCATTGTACCGTCGTTACTGGAATTTGAGGTCATATACGTCATGTTCTCAACTCCGTTCACGGCTTCCTCAATCGGGGTGGCAACCGAACGTGCTACAACCTCCGCGTTGGCTCCCGGATAGAATGCAGTTACCTGCACACTTGGTGGAGCGATGTCCGGGAAGAGGGCAATCGGTAAATTAAAGAGAGACAGGGCTCCCAATAATAAGAGTATTATGGAGATGACCGTTGAAAGGACCGGTCTTTCTATAAATTGTTTTAACATAAGAAGTTTATTTTTTTAAGTCTTCTGTATTCGGGATGGACTATAAAGGTTTTGCTTTTAGCAAGCTGTCAGAAGAAATATTTTTTGGATTGATGGAAGCTCCGTCTTTTAGGTTTCCAATTCCTGTGTAAACTATTTTTTCTCCAGGTGCAAGTCCTTCAGAAATAAAATAATAGCTATCCGTTTTTCCTGATATTTTGATTGGTCTTCCGGTTACCTTTTTGTCTTTACCCATTACATATACATAGGTTTTATCCTGAATTTCAAAAGTAGATTCCTGTGGGATCACTACGGCATTTGAGATCAGTTGCGGCATACGCACTCTTCCTGTGTTTCCGGTTCTTAGAGCTCCGTTGGCATTAGGGAAAACGGCACGTACACTGATGGCTCCGGTAGTTTTATCAAACTGTCCGTCTACAATGCTCAGTTTTCCTTTTTCAGGATAAGTGCTGTTGTCAGCGATAACCAATTCTACCATTGGCATATTCTTCAGCTTTTCTTCTAAAGTAGTGCCCGGATATTTATTCTGAAAAGCGATAAAGTCCAGTTCACTCAAAGAGAAATAAGCATAAATTTCACTGATATCAGATAATAATGTCAATGGATTTACATCTGTTCTTGAGATCAGACTTCCTTTTTTGTAAGGAATTCTTCCGATATAGCCACTTACAGGAGCTGTAATGGTTGTAAATCCTACATTGATTCTTGCGCTTCCTACAGATGCTTTGGCTTGTGAGGCAGCAGCAACGGCCGCTTCATAATTGGCTTTAGCTGTTTTAAGCTGTACATCAGAAACTACTTTTGCAGCAACCAATGGCTGAAGTCTGTCTACTTCTACTCTTGCTTTTTGGATATTGGCATTGGCAGCCTGTAGATTAGCTTGTGCCATATTCATTTGTTCTCCATAGCTTCTGGAGTCTATTTTAAATAATGGCTGTCCGGCTCTTACGTAAGATCCTTCCTCTACATAGATTCTATCAAGATAGCCATCCACCTGAGATCTTATTTCAACATTGTTTTTCCCTTCTAAGGCAGTAGGGAATTCCTGATATGTAGTAGCGGGTGATGTAAGAACGGTATAAACCGGAAGTTCTGGAGCTGGCGGCGCGGCATTGGATCCTTCTGCAGCCTTGGTACAGCTCTGTAAAAGAATTATACTTGCAATAAGTACAATAAACCTTGTTTTTCCAGGTATTTTCATTGGGGTTTAATTTTTTTAATGAAGTGTTAGATTTAAGTAAAGTTCTTTTTAATAAATGCTGTTTTTTTTCCTAACAGTGTTAATAATTAGTTCAAAAAAATTACAGGATTTTTAATGTCCGATGAAGTCGATTGTTTCCATAATTGAAAATTGTTTTTAAGGTATTTAAGTGTATAATGATGGTGTAAGGTGTGTTAATTTTACTAACAGTGTTAATTAATAAGCAAAAAATGACTAATTTTAACAACTGAATGATATGAATTGCTTCATAAATGGTTTCATTTTTAATCAGGAATTACAGAATAATTAAATTAATTCAGTGTTAAGTTTCCTAACGGTGTTAATTTTAAATTCAAAAAAAATTTACAAAGACTTAATAAAAGCCGAAACAGTTTCGTCCAATGTTGTCTTGTTCATTGTGGAAGGGATATCAGCAGTACGCATCATCATAATAGAGATCATTCCGTGAACGGCAGAAAACAGAGCGTGAGACATATGACAGGCATTGTCCGGATTGGATCCGTTTTTCTTAATAATCTCATAGGTACATTCATAGATCAGTTCCTGGAATGATGAGAATTCTTTTTTCATCTGCCCTTTTCCACAGCATTGCATTCCAAGACCAAACATAAGCTGGTAATATTCCTTGTTTTTAAAAGCAAAGTTCCAGTAGGCATCCACAATCGCAACAAGCTGCTCTTCCGGAGTGTCATGTTTCTGCTGAGCTTTTAATAATTCTATGTGTAACTTATGAAAGCCATCTAAAGAAATTTCAAATAGAATAGCTTCTTTATTTTCAAAATAATCATATACTACGGGTGCACTATACTCAATAGCATCAGCTATCTTACGCATAGACAATGAACCCCAGCCTTCAGTTTTAGCCAAAGTAAAAGCAGCCTGCAAAATATTTGCACGGATGGATTCTTTTTCTCGTTGACGGCGTTCATGTAGACCCATGATATTTTTTTACTAACAGCGTTAGCAAAACTACAAACTTTTTAATATAACTTCCAAAGGATATTATGAGTTTTATTGATTTATGAGTCATTTCAAGAAAAATTTATTGAAGGCTGAAAGCAGGAAAAATGGGAGCTGGAAGTTATTTCAGAGGTCAATAAATTTAATAATAGAATTTGACTATAACTATTTTTGAAGCCTAAAATATTCCCGCCTCCAGCTTCCCGCTTCCTTACTTTATTAAAAATGAAAATGTCTTCTTCCTAATTAATGAAAGAAATATCTATCTTTGCCGGTAAAGAAATAAGGATATGAATACTCCATCAAATATGCTGGCATTAGGAACAAAGGCTCCGTTTTTTGAACTTCCTAACCCGTCAAAAACGAATGAACTTCAGTCTTTGGAAGAGCTGAAAGGAGAAAATGGTACTTTGGTGATCTTTATGTGCAACCACTGTCCGTTTGTTCTTCATGTGATTGATAAGATCAACGAATTATATGAAGATTATAATGAGCGAGGAATAGAATTCATCGCAATCAATGCTAATGATATTGAGAAATATCCGGCAGATTCTCCTGAGAAAATGATCGAATTTCAGATTGAAAGAAATTTTGATTTCCCTTATTTATTTGATGAAAGTCAGGCAGTGGCTAAAGCTTACGATGCGGCTTGTACACCGGACTTTTATTTCTTTGATGATAAGTTGGATCTTGTATACAGAGGTCAGATGGATGATTCAAGACCGGGAAACAATAAAGATGTGACAGGTGAAGATCTTATTATTGCTTTTGAAAATCTTTTGGCTGGTGAAGCTCAGGAAGAAATTCAAAGACCAAGCATGGGATGCAATATTAAATGGAAATAATTGCTGGTTGCTGGTTATTTAGTTGCTGGTTATTTAGTTACTAGTTAGTTGCTAGTTTTACTCATTATAATACAAGGCTGCTCTTTTTAGAGTGGCTTTTTTGTTGATCGCAGCATCTTCGTTTAGTTATCCATACAGTTTGTCACTCCACAGGAGTCTCAGCGTAGTTGATTTTTATTATAAGTACCGGTAAAATTTTCATAAGTAAGCCTGGATTCCTACGGAATGATAAATATGAAAGCATTGTCTATTCATTTACTTTGTCACTCCGTAGAAGTCTCAGCGTAGTTGATTTTTTATTATAAGTACCGGCAAAATTTTCACAAGTAATCCTGGATTCCTACGGAATGACAAATACGAAAGCATTGTCTATTCATTTACTTTGTCACTTCGTAGGAGTCTCAGCGTGGTTTTTCTATTAAAAGCTTACCTTGGTTTTAGTCTCATTCTCAACTTTCAAATCTACATTAACATTACTGTGAGAATAATTTCTGATAAACTCAGAAGGCGTCTTCCCGGTATACTTTTTAAACATCCTATTAAAGTACGTCACATTATTAAAACCACATTGATAACTGCATTCTGAAATAGATCTGTCCTGCGCCATCAGTAGGCATGCTTTGTTAATTCTGTATCTATTGACAAACTCTGTAAACGTAATCTGAGTCGCTTTTTTAAAGAAATTACAGAAAGCCGGCAAAGTGAGATTGGCCAGTTTTGCTACTTCTTCAATTTCGATTTCTTTGTCGTAATGGTGTTCTACATACGTGAAGATATTTTCCAGACGGGTCTTATTTTTTGAAATAATAGTGTAAGGCATGATTTCTTTGTTCAGAAGATCATAATCTTCACATTTTGAAAGTTCAAAAAGAATTTCAAGCAGCAACAAATATCTTTTGTAACCTTCCGATTCCAGCATAAGTTTTAGTTTGGGAAGCATCACTTTTTTTACTTTATGATGAAAATGAATTCCATATTTTGAAAGTTCCAGCAGGTTTTTGATAGATCTGGCTTCTACCTCCTGTTGGGGAAACTGCAGAATTTCTTCCTTGAACTGAAGTACAATTTCTTCATGCGGATCAATCGAGTTTAATCCAAATCCGGAATGGGGAATATTAGACCCGATTAATACCAGATCACCATTTGTGTAATTACTTTTATGATATCCAACATGACGGGTTCCGTTCCCGGAAATGACACATACAAGCTCAATTTCGGGATGATAATGATATTCCCATTTGAATTCTGAAATAGGTGAGTTGTTATGAATCGTGCGGAATGAGCTCTTTTCATTAGGAATTACTCTTTCAAAAGTAACTTTCATTTAATTAATCATATTTAATTACTAAAAATACTAATTATATTAATATAGTTCAAATATTGATTTACTGTGTTAAATTATCGTTAACACAAATGCTTCTATCTTAGCCGACAAGAAATAACCTGAATGAAAAATATTAACATCAAGGCCGTTTTATTTTTAAATTATTTTGTTTTTGCCATTCTTCTGAATTCTGTAGGAACAGTTATTCTACAGGTACAGCAGAATTTTGGAATTTCAAAGTCTTCGGCCAGTGTTTTGGAAGGCTTCAAAGATCTTCCCATTGCAATATGTTCATTCATTCTGGCTTCATTTCTTCCCAAAATAGGAATCAAAAAATCAATGTTGATTGCTTTATTTCTGGTAAGCTGTATGTGTTTTGTAATGCCGTTTACCAATGCTTTTTGGGTTTTTAAATTATTATTTGCTACGGTAGGAGTTTCCTTTGCTTTAATCAAAATTTCGGTTTTTACTTCTATCGGATTGGTAACGGAAACAGACAAGGAACATTCCAGTTTTATGGGATTTCTGGAGGGTTTTTTCATGATTGGAGTACTGGCAGGAAATGTATTATTCAGTTTATATATTGATGATCATAATCCGGAATCTACGCGATGGCTGAATGTATATTGGGTCTTGGGCGGGCTTTCCACTTTATCTTTTTTATTCCTGTTCTTTTCAAAACTGAATGAACAGGAAGCCAAAAGTGAGAAAACAGACTTACTGGGAGATTTAAAAAATAGTGTAAGCTTATTCAGCTATAAAAAAGTATTGTTCTTTTTATTATGTGCTTTCCTTTTTGTATTGGTAGAGCAAAGCTTTCAAACATGGACGCCTACTTTTTACAAGGAAATTTTAAAAGTGCCTACTTCCATGAGTATTCAGGCGGGAGCTGTTTTAGCAGGAGCTTTTGCTTTGGGAAGATTTTTATCGGGGTTCTTCTCTAAGAAATTCAACTGGATTTATGTAGTTTCTTTTTGTGTGATAGGTTTTGCTATCAGCTTACTGTTAGTTTTACCATTAACCCATAATATTCATATTGATACGAATACAAACTGGCTGAACGCACCGTTGGTAGTCTATTTATTTCCTTTGATGGGAGGTTTGCTGGCACCCATTTATCCAAGCATTAATTCTGTAATTCTGGCATCTATCCCAAAATATTTACACAGTGCCATGTCAGGATTGATTGTTGTTTTCTCAGCAATCGGAGGAACTATAGGTTCTATTATTACCGGTTTTGTGTTTCAGGAATTTAGTGGTCAGCAGGCGTTTTATCTGTCTTTGATTCCGCTTTCATTACTGATCACCTCGGCGGTTTTCATGAATAAATTAAAAATTAATCCTAAAAAATAACAATGAGTAATCAGCTTTACATAAACGAAATTCAAAGTCTGTTTGATGAAGTGCAGAGATCTGAAATTTTTGAAGATCAGAAAATGATGACGGATGCAGTTCCTCTGTTTCCTGTTGCAAAGATTAATGAAGATTATGAAAAATCAAAAAATACAGAAGGTTTTGATCTGAAAGATTTTGTGATGACCCATTTTGACTTTTTAGGGGCCAGAGTTTCGGTGCAGAGAGAAGATCATCTTCCTATCAAAGAACATATTGAAAAACTATGGGATGAATTGACCCGTACAGCAGATGAAGAAAAGGGAACCCTTTTAAAATTACCGAAACCTTATATCGTTCCGGGAGGTCGTTTTAATGAGTTTTTCTATTGGGACAGCTATTTTATTATGTTGGGATTAAAAGCTTCCGGCAGAATAGAAATGATGGAAAACATTATTGAAAACTGTTCTTACCTGATTCAAAATGTAGGATTTGTTCCGAATGCAAGCAGAACTCATTTTCTAAGCAGATCACAGCCTCCTTATTTTTCATTAATGCTGGATCTTCTTTTTGAAACAACGCATGACAAAGAAATTTATACAAAATACCATGATACTTTAGAAAAAGAATATGCTTTCTGGATGAATGGTGAAGAATGGCTGGAAAATAATTCCAGTGTAAAAAGAGTGGTTAAAACAACCGATGGAGATATCCTGAACCGTTACTACGATGCAGAAAATGCACCACGTCCCGAAAGTTATCTGATCGATATTGAGGATCATAAAAAAACTTCGGGAGATGAATTTTACAGAAATATAAGAAGCGCCTGCGAATCCGGCTGGGATTTTTCCAGCAGATGGTTTGCAGACGGAGAAAATATACAGACGATAGAAACGCTGAACTTAGCACAGGTTGATCTGAACTGCCTTTTATGGCATTTGGAGATGACTTTGGCAAAATCTTCAGCGCATCAGAATCTGAGTGAAAAAGAAAATTATTTTTCAGAAAGAGCAGCAAGCCGAAGACAGATGATCAATAAATATTTCTGGGATAGAAATACTAACAATTATAAAGATTATCACACTAAAAAAAACACAAAAACACCGTCTGAACATATTGCTGCTCTTTACCCTTTATTTCTGGGAATTGCAGATCAGGAACAAGCAGAAGCGGTTGCGAAAGCTATAGCTGAAAAATTTCTTTATAAGGGTGGATTGGTTACTACCACTAAAAACTCAGGACAGCAATGGGATCTTCCCAATGCATGGGCTCCTTATCAGTGGCTGGGCTTTAAAGCAATGAAAAATTATGGCTTTGATGAACTGGCTGAGAAGATAAAAAATAATTGGTGTTCCAATGTAGAAAGAGTCTACAAAAACACCGGAAAACTAATGGAAAAATACAATGCATTAGACACAGAAACAATAGCAGGCGGCGGGGAATACCCTAATCAGGATGGATTCGGTTGGACCAATGGAGTGTATTTACAATTACAACAAAACTGAAACTAACAATAAAAATAAGGCTATGAAAAAAAAATCGATCTTTTTAATCGCCGCAACAGCTACGTTATATTTTAATAATGCTTATGCCCAGGAAACTCCGCAGGACTCTGCGAAAATTTCCTCTATCGATCAGATTGTCATCACAGGAAATTCAAATCCGAAGAAAAAAATAGAATCCAGTACAGCGATTTCCACATTCAGTTCCAAAGAAATCCAGAAGCAGAATCCAATCAGTGCTGCTGCTTTATTACAAAGAGTTCCCGGATTTGCGGTGGAAACTTCAGGAGGTGAAGTAGGTAATAACCTTTTTGCAAGAGGAATTCCTTCCGCAGGAGCTTACGAATTTGTGCAGGTACAGGAAGATGGTCTCCCGGTTTTTGAAGACGGAGCTCTTCAGTTTGCCAATGCGGATAACTTTTTTCGTGTAGATAATTCGGTGAACCGTATGGAAGCTTTGAGAGGAGGTTCGGGATCTATTTTTGCAACCAATTCTCCAGGCGGTTTGATCAACTTTATTACCAGAGAAGGAACCAATGATTTCAGAGGTACGGCAAAACTGGAGACAAGTACATATGGATTGATGCGTACTGATGTGAATGTGGGGGGAGCTTTGGTTCAGGATAAATTGTTTTTTAATGTAGGAGGTTTTTACAGGACAGATGACGGGATCAGAAAAACAGGCTTCAAAGCCAATAATGGAGGACAAATCAGAATGAATCTGAAATACGTTTTTGATAAAGGTTACGTAAAAGTATATTATAAAAAACTGGATGACAGAAATACATTCTTCCTTCCTATTCCTTTGGTACAAAACGGTAACAAGCTGAAAGGATTCCAGAATTTTGATCCTAATTACGGAACATACAGTTACAGAGCCATCAGCCAGCTGAATATACCACAGGCAGGAGGTGGATTTTTCAACAGAAATCTTGAAGACGGAATTCATCCGAAAGTAGATGCATTGGGAGCTGAGTTTAAATATGATCTTGGAAATAATTTCAGCGTTTTAAACAAGACAAGATACACCAATATCAACATGAATTATACAGGGATTTTCCCTGCAGGAGGTCCACAGACGATGGCAGAATTTGCTAAAAGTAACGGAATTGCCGGCAACAATTATCAGTATTCATTGGTGAGCAACGGAGCTGTAGTTAATCCTGAATATGTACAGAAACTGGGATTCTGGGCTATTGACAAGCAAATGAATAACTTCGTTAATGATCTTCAGTTCAATTATAAATTTGACAAAGGAAATGTTACTGCAGGTTTTTATAAATCCAATTGGAAATCCCGTCAATACTGGAACTGGAGTAATATTCTAACTACAGCTACAGACAGACCGGAATTACTGAATCTGGTAGATACTTCTTTAAGCCCTTCAGATGTTGGATATTCCAAAACATATAACGGAGTTGCCAATATGACGTTTTTGCAGAGAGATACTCAGACTCAGGGAAGCTTGAATGATCTTTATGTAAACCTTGATTATAATATCACCGATGCTTTAAGTGTAAATGGAGGTCTTCGCTACAGCCATGATTATTATAAAGGAAATTTTGCCAATACAACCTCTTCCAATTTGAATAACTCAGGCTTAACAACGGATGGAACTCACGGTTTCGATACTACAACTGCTGATGATAATATGAGCGTTTTAGGAAACAAATACACCTACTGGAATTATAATATTGACAAAGTATCTTTCACGGTTGCGGCTAATTACAAGATCAACAGAGAAAATGCAGTGTACGCCCGTTTTTCTAACGGTTTCAGATCACCGAATGAAGAGGCATATTACAATTATTTCTCCAATCCTAACCCTGATAAACCTCTAAAATCTGTAACAACCAATCAGCTGGAAGTAGGATATAAATATTACTCGCGTACTTTTGATGTAGCGGTGATTCCGTTCTATTCTACCTTGAAGAATCTGTCATTTACAGATGTTTTCTCTGATGGTACATCCGAAAATACATTCGCCAATACAGAAAACTATGGAGTTGAATTGGAAGGTTTTGCCCGTTTATTCAATAATACTTTAGAAGTAACATTCAACGGGACTATCCAAAGTCCAAAATATAAAAATCTTGAGGCCGGAAGTGTTCTTGAAGGAAATGTAGTAAGAAGAATGCCTAAATTTTTCTTCAATATTTCACCAGCGGTCAATATTACAAGATCATGGAGAGCATATGCTAGTATGAATTACTATGGAAAACGTTTCCAGGATGAGAAAAATGTGCAGACATTGCCTTCATTCACTGAATTTGGGGCAGGAATGTCTTATCAACTAGGAAGAATACGTTTTGCCGTGGATGGAACCAATATCTTTAATACAATCGGAATCACAGAAGGTGACCCAAGAGCAGGTTCTCCAAACGGAGACGGAATCATTATGGCCAGACCTATTATGGGAGCTGCAGCCAGAGCTTCAATCACTTTGGATTTCTAAATTCTATTTCTTTATAACAATGAAAAACCGTCAGAATTTCTGACGGTTTTGTATTTTTATGTTCATTTACAAATTAAGAGGTATTTGGCAGAATTAAGTTTGAATCCAGACCCTTACAGAATTCTCAAACCTTCCAACTCTGAAACTCTCTTACTTTAAAAACGGATTGTACTGCTTCTCAAAACCAATCGAAGTAGGATTTCCATGCCCTGAGAAAACCTGAGTATCATTATCTAAAATGAAAAGTTTTGATTTAATACCATCAATCAACTGTTCATAATTCCCTTTATAAAGGTCAGTTCTTCCGATACTGCCTTCAAAAAGAACATCTCCTGAGATCATGAATTTCTGATTTTCATGGTGATAAACAACACTTCCCGGAGAATGTCCCGGAACATGATAAATTTTAAACTTTTCACCATCCAGATCCAATTCATCTCCTTCTTTTATATATTCCACATCTACTTTTACAGGATCTACCTGCATTCCGAATCTCATTCCGCTTGCCTGAAGCATATCCAGAACCTCCTGATCTTCCTGATGCATGTTCACCGGCACTTTGAAAGTATCAAAAGCCCATTGAAGCCCGAATACATGATCAATATGTGCGTGAGTCAAAAGAATTTTCTGAATTTTCAGCCCGTTTTCTGAAATGAAACTCTCAATAGCCTGAGTTTCCTGCCCTTTCATATTTCCCGGATCAATTAACCATGCATTTTTATTCCCGTTATAAATGATGTAAGTGTTTTCGCTCGCAAAGTTGAATACGAAACCTTGAATCTGAAGCATATCTGAATATTTTTTATTCAAAAATACGATATTATTAAGAAAATGGCTATTTTTCGTTATCTTCGTCATAATGAAAACTTTGCGAATACTCTTACTTACTTTGGGCGGACTGGTTTTTGGACAAAATATCCAAAGTGTTCAGCTGTTCAATCCTCAGACCAATGATGAAACCCCGGTAATCAGGATTGGTGAACAATTGGTTCTGGGCTTTGATGATCTTACCAACGGCAGTCAGATCTATAGATACACATTCAAGCATTATGACAGAAACTGGAATGATGATAATCTGTTTTTTACGGAATTTGCTACCGGAAGTATGAATGTACTTCTGGATCAGTTTCAGTATTCTTTCAATACCTTGCAGGCTTATACGCACTATAAACTTGTTTTTCCGAATGATAAAATCCAATTGAAAATTTCCGGGAATTATGAACTGATTGTTTACAAAGATTCTGCAGATCAGCCTCTTTTCAAAAAAAGATTTTACTTGGTAGAAGATGCAACAGCTGTAGGGTTAAATATTTCAAGGTTTGCAGATGCAAAAAATCCCAATCTTAACCAGAGGGTAGAAGTGAATGTTACTCCGAAAGGAGGAGATATTTCTTCCAATGTCAATTCAATCACAATGAATGTGATGCAGAATAACAACCCGAATATGGTGATTTCTAATCTGAAGCCAAGCAGTGTTTTAGGAAATCAGGTGCTTTTCCAACAGATGAATCTTACCTTTCCCGGAGACAATGAGTTTTATTATTTCGATAATAAAAATATGAATATGGCGGCTGATATGGTGCGTTCAACCGAAATAAAAGAAGATGTTAATCAAACCTATCTTCATCCGGTATGGGCATTTCCTTTAAATTATCAATACCAGCCGGATGTCAACGGAGCATGGTATTACAGAAGAAATGATTTAGGCAGAGAAAGAGATGCAGAAAGAGAAGCTGATTACTCATGGGTACATTTCTATCTGGAATCGGATCCTGTGGATAAAGAGATTTATGTTTTAGGAGGCTTTAATAATTATAAACCAACTAAAGAAAATCAAATGCAGTATGATGCCGCTACGAAGCAGTATGTGGCTAAAATATTCCTGAAACAAGGTTTTTATAACTACGTTTTAGTAACCAAAGAAGGAAATGGAGCGTTGAATTTTGGTGAGGTAAACGGTAATTTCTGGCAGACAGAAAACCTTTATCAGGCATTTCTTTATTATGCACCATTTGGAAGGAATTATGACGGGCTGATGGGTTATGGTGAATTCAGAACTCCAATTGCGAATAAACGTTAATGATTTGAGATCATTATTACTTTAAAATATTCTTATAAAATAGGACTGTCTTTTAAGATAGTCCTTATTTTTTATCCATTATTAAAAGAATTAAATCTTTCCGGACATTAATTATTACTAATTGATGAAATATAATGCACTGAATAGTGAAAAAAAATAATTCACAAAATTTTGATTTTTGTTAAATATATTAATGTAAAATCTATATTACAGAAAAATTATCTTTAAATAATTTTCTTTGTTTTAAAATCATAATTGTGTTTTGTTTATTGATTTATAATATCTATTGAATTTTATTCATTATTTATGTTGTTTTGTTGTAAAAAGTTTATACATTCGTCATCACAATCAACCAAATATTATTATGAAAACGAAATTTATCTTAGTGGCAAGCGTTGCCGCCTGCTCTTTTGTTTTTGGGCAAAACACACCATCAGAATTAAATCCGGGTAAAAGTGGATTACATGCAGATTTTATGAGATTTGATAAAAATGCACCCGCTTTTCAAGGAAGTCCTGTTTTATTTGATGAAACTTCAGAAAGATTTTCTCAGGGAAAAGGGCTCAAGTTGGGATCTGAAAAAGATGTGCTGGGTTTTGAAACTCATAGATTCCAACAGACCGTTAATGATATTCCTGTAGAATACGGAATGATGGCGGTACAAACAAAAGAAGGCAAAATAGTAGGACAATCAGGAAAATGGGTTCTTCAGGTTCCGAAAGGACTTGACAAGAAAACTAATATTTCCGAAAGTATCGCTCTGCAGAGTGCTTTATCATTCGTAGGAGCAGAATCCTACAAATGGCAGAATAAAGAAGAGGAAGATTTTATCAAAAAAGAATCTAATGATGCCAATGCAAGCTTCGCTCCTAAAGGTGAATTGGTATATTATTCAGATCCTACAGATGAAAGACTGAATAATTTAACTTTAGCCTATAAATTTGATATTTACTCAGAAAAACCATTAAGCAGACAATACGTTTTTGTAGATGCAAAAAATGGAAAGGTTTTGGGAACAGACGCTATTATCCACGAAGTGAATACCCCTGGAACAGCAACTACAGGATATAGCGGAAGCCGTAGTATTGTAGCTGATTCTTATAACGGAAGTTACAGATTAAGAGAGACCGGTAGAAACGCAGGTACAGCGGTAGAAACATACAATCTTAAAAAAGGGACTAATTATTCTGCAGCAGTAGATTTTACTGATACCGATAATGTATGGAATAACGTAAATACCAACAAAGATCAATATGCTACAGATGCACATTGGGGAGCAGAAATGACTGTTGATTATTTGTATACAAAATTTGGAAGAAAAAGTATCGACAATAATAATTTTGCAATAAAATCTTATGTTCATTACTCTACCAATTACTTCAATGCATTTTGGGATGGCTCCAGAATGACCTATGGTGACGGAAGTTCTACAACTAACGGAGGAAAGCCATTAACAGCTATTGATGTTTGTGGACATGAAATTACCCACGGAATGACTTCCAAAACAGCAAACCTTGTGTATCAAAGAGAGCCGGGGGCATTAAACGAAGGTTTTTCTGATATTTTCGGGAATTCAATAGAACGTTGGGCAAGACCAACACAGACAAGCTGGACATTAGGAGAAGACTTCAATTATGTCATCAGAGATATGTCTAACCCTAATGCTTATCGCCAGCCGGATACATATAAAGGTACCTACTGGAAAGATGCTACTACTACAGGATGCGCAGTGCCGGGACAGACAACCAATGATTATTGCGGAGTTCATACCAATTCGGGAGTTCTTAACTTTTGGTACTATTTATTGGTAACAGGAGGTTCTGGTACAAATGATAACGGTTTTGCATATAATGTTTCCGGAATCGGACTGGATAAAGCAGGTGCTATTGCTTACAGAACATTAACTAGTTATCTGACGTCATCATCCAATTATGCCAACACAAGAACATATTCTATTCAGGCAGCTACTGATTTGTATGGCGCAACCAGCAATGAAGTAACTCAGGTGAAAAATGCCTGGAACGCAGTAGGTGTAGGAGGTGGAACTTCTGCAGCAGGACTTGTTGCAGCAACTTCAAATGTTTCAGCTTATACCATCAGCCCGAATCCTGCAACTGACAGATTCACTGTGAATTTTGAAGGTAAAGCCGGAAAAGGAATTGTAGAATTGGTAAGCCTGACAGGTAAGAAAGAGATTTCTGAAAAAGTTGAGATTGCAGAAGGTGCAAATAAACTGAACATCCAGCTTCCTTCCAATATACTTCCTGGAGTATATATTGTAATGGTAAACGGACAAAAAGCAGGAAACCTGATAAAAAAATAAACACCAAATTTTAATATATTCAACAAAATGGCCACAAGAATTACTTGTGGCCATTTGTATATTTTGAATAAAATGAATTAAACCAGATAGAAATCATTCAGTTTTTCTTCGCAAAGTATTTTTACTACATCAATCCAGCGGTCTTCATCATTAAGGCATGGAATGTAATGGAAATTTTCTCCCCCTCCGTGCATAAACTGTTCTTTTCCTTCTACAGAAATTTCTTCCAGAGTTTCAAGACAGTCAGAAACGAATGCCGGACACACTATGGCCAGATTTTTTATTCCTTTTTTACCAATAGTTTCCAACGTTTCGTCGGTATAAGGTTCAATCCATTTATCTTTTCCTAATCTTGACTGGAAAGAAACGATGGTTTTTTCCTTGGGTAAATTCAGTTTCTCAATAACACGCTGCGTTGTGTTATAGCATTGATGACGATAACAGAATTGATGACTCGGATTATCATCTCTGGAACAGCAGTCATTAAGATTACAGGTTTTAGTAGGATCTGTTTTATAAATATGTCTTTCCGGAACTCCGTGATACGAAAACTGTAGAGCATCAAAATTTTCCGGAAGCTTCTCTTTAATACTTTCCGCCAGACAGTTGATATAAATATCCCTGTTGTAAAAAGGTTGAATATAATTAATCTTTACTTTTGGAAACTTCTTTTTTCTTACTTCTTCTGCCTTTTCAATTACCGTTTCTGTAGTACTCATGGCATATTGAGGATACAAAGGGAAAAGAACGATCTCAGTGATTCCCTGATCTACCAGTTTCTGAATACCGGTTTCAATACTGGGTTCTGCATATCTCATTCCTATTTCTACGGGAACATCTACCAGTTTCTGAAGTTTTTTCTGAATTTTTTCAGTGATGACAATCAGCGGTGAACCTTCATCTGTCCAAACCGTTTTATAGGCTTCGGCAGATTTGGCAGGTCTTGTTTTCAGGATGATTCCCTGTACAAGAAGAGCACGAAAAATCCAACGGTAATCGATTACTCTTTCATCCATCAAAAATTCATCAAGATATTCCTTTACGTCGTTTACAGAGGTTGATCTCGGTGATCCGAGGTTGACCAGTAAAATTCCTTTATTATTCAATATTCTAATTTTTAATTATGAAACAGATGTTGTAAAATCTGCTACTAATTTTGATACTTTAGCAAAGGTATTACTTTCCAGTAAGCCATTGCTGTCAAATTTGCCTTTTATCCCCTTTATTAATGTCTGATGTTTATCATCCGTTGTTGCTCCAAGAATATTTAAAATCATTAATAACTCTTCATGGCCTTTTTCTCCACTGGCTGAAGCGGTAATCACTGCAACCGGCTTTTCAGAAAAGATAGTTGTAGAAACACACCATTCCAACAGGTTTTTTAATCTGCCGGGAATACTGAAAATATATTCCGGAGTGGAAAATATAACACCTGCTGAGTTTTTAATATCCTCTCTGATCTTCAGAATTTCTTCCGGAATATTCTCATCCGTTATTGCAGTATCAAAATGGGGAAGGACAGAAAGATTATCATACATCTGAAAATCTGTATTTTCCATCTTTTCAAGAACCTGTTCCATCAGCTTCTGATTGCTGGAATTCTCCGAAGCACTTCCAATAATAACGACAATTTTCTTTTGGGGAGGCATTTTAAAACTGAATTATCCGTTTACAGCTTCTACTTTTTCTACCAGATCCGGAACGAATTGTTTTAAAATATTTTCAATTCCGTTTTTCAAAGTAGCTGTAGAACTTGGGCAGCCTGAACAAGCTCCCTGTAGAAGCATTTTTGCAGTTTTACTTTCTTGGTCATATTCCATCAATGAAATCTTTCCACCATCATTTTCTACTGCAGGAGCTACATATTCATTTAAAATGTCAGAAATTTTCTGCTCATCTTCCGTATAATCTCTGTTGATGATCTTTTCAACTGGGTTTTCATGTTTCTGAGGCTCTATTTTAGAAATCTCACCTCCGTTTTGAAGATACTCAGCAATAAGCGCACGAACAGTCATCATCACCTGGTGCCATTCTACAGAATTGTCTCTGGTAACCGCTACAAAATTATCAGAAATGAAAACTTCTTTTGTAAATTCAAATTCTTTAAAGATTGCCTGTGCCAAAGGAACTCCCTCAGCAGCTTCAATTGATTTTACTTCCACGAAACCTTCCATCAGCAATTTGTTTGAAACAAATTTCATTACATTAGGATTCGGAGTCATTTCAGCATAGATCTGATACATTTCTTTTTTCTTCTGAAGATAAATTCTTGGGTTGGCCAATAATTCATCCTCAATCACGTTTTTCAGACTTTCAGCTACATGTTCCCATTCTATGGTATCCTGTTTTGCCACAGCTACAAAATTAGCCGTAATGAAAATTCTTTCCACAAACGGATAATTGAAAAGTTCCTGTGCCAAAGGAATTTCTGAAATATCTGAAGTTCTGTCCAACTCTAAAGACCCCGGAATGAGATTGTAATCTGCAACAAATTTCATTACTTTCGGGTTTTCGGTAGGTTCTATAAGTACGGTACGCATTTTTTTCGTTAAATTTGAGATACAAAAATACGCATTAGAAGTTAGAAGCTGAAAATTGAGAGTTAGATTTTTGCTATCGCTGTAATTTAGAAGTTAGATACCTGGATTATAACGTAAAATATCATCATTTTCAATTGAGCATATTTTCAAATTTTCAAATTAATATTATGGCACTTATAAAAGAACTTTTAGGAAAAGCACCACAAATCGGAGAGAACACTTTTTTAGCAGAAACCGCTACTATTATTGGTGATGTCACGATGGGAAGAGACTGCAGCGTTTGGTATAATGCTGTAATCAGAGGCGATGTTCACTATATCAAAATGGGTGACAAAGTAAATGTTCAGGATAATGCAATGTTGCATTGTACCTATCAAAAACATCCGCTGAATATCGGAAATAATGTTTCTATCGGGCATAACGCAATTGTTCATGGGTGTACGATTAAAGATAATGTTCTGATCGGGATGGGAGCTATTGTAATGGATGACTGTCTGGTGGAAGAAAATTCTATTGTAGGAGCAGGTTCTGTAGTAACCCAGGGTACTCATATCAAATCCGGAGAAGTCTGGGGCGGAGTTCCTGCAAAAAAAATCAAAGATATTAATGCACAGTTACTGGAAGGTGAAGTAGACAGAATTGCAAATAATTATGTCAAATACTCCTCATGGTATAAAGAGAATGTAAAAGATCATCAATTTTAGGTTGTCAAGTGAAGAGTGAATCGTCAATCCGCTGCGCTTGTCAATTATTTTTGGCAGTAAAAAATTCACTATTCACTTGCGAAGCACAATTCACCATTGATCTATTTAAAATAAATAAAAAAGCTCTGTCGCAGGACAGAGCTTTTTTTCGATTTGATATAGAACCTTTGTTTTATTGTTAGTTACTATCAGGCGTAATCAGTCTGATTTTTCCATGAATACATTTCAAAGAGGTAGGCGGTGTGATCATTATACAGTCCGACATGATATTATATTTTTCATTAAAAGTTTTTACTTTGTCTGTATAATCGTTTACTCTCTGTAAGAAAGCAGCTTCTATTTTCTTTGGATAGGCAATATATTGCTGAGGTCCGCCACAGGATTTTGCTCCCATAGGTGCAAATGCCCATTCACTGGCATCCGTACATTTTTCTCCAGACACTTCAGACTCAATAGAAGCTTTCAATCTATCCAGCTGTGCCTGCTCATACTTCTGACTGTCTTCGTCAGCAGGTCTGTCTGCGATATCTACAGGAAGATTAGTATTGGTATTTTTTGATGTATTACAGGAAACCAGAGCTAATGTTGTACATAATACTATCACCGGAAAATGGAAGAATATTTTTTTCACAATAAACCTTTTTCTATTTAAGAATTTTCAAAACTTATGCCAAGGTAAGAAATTCAAATTCATTTCCGTATTTTTGACAACGATGAACAATCATTTTTTTGACTTAATAGAATATACGAACAGAAGCGTTTTTTTGACCGGGAAAGCCGGAACAGGTAAAACGACATTTCTTAATGATTTTGTAAGACGTACAAAGAAAAAACATATTGTAGTAGCACCCACGGGAATTGCTGCAATCAATGCGGGAGGTGTTACAATTCATTCCATGTTTGGACTGCCGTTGAGAACTTTTCTTCCTACGACAGAAAGAATAGACACCAGTTTGGCTAATAATATTGCCGATCTGATGCCTCATTTCAAATACCGTAAAGATAAACTTAAACTTCTGAGAGAAGTTGAGATCATTATCATTGATGAGGTTTCAATGTTGAGAGCTGATGTTCTGGATATGATGGATTTTTCTTTGAGATTTATCAGAAGGAATAATCAAAGGTTCGGAGGGGTGCAGATGCTTTTTATTGGAGATTTGTTTCAGCTTCCGCCTGTGGTAAGAGATGAGCATATTCTGAAAATGTATTACAATTCACCTTTCTTTTTTGACAGCCATGCCATTAAGGAAATCCCGATTGTTACCATTGAACTGACAAAAGTTTACAGACAGTCTGATCAGGAATTTCTGTCGATTCTGAATGCTATCCGTGATGGTGATGTGGATAATATAGATTTTAACCATCTCAATGAAAGGTACGATCCTGATTTTGATATGGGGAAAGAATCTTACGTATATCTGTGCTCTCACAATAAAATGGCTGATGAAATCAATCTTGAAAAACTGGCGGAGATCAAGGTAGATCCTCAGATTTATGAAGCCAAACTTGTAGGTGATTTTAAAGAGAATCAATTTCCAAACGAACAGTTTTTAGAATTGAAAATCGGAGCGCAGATCATGTTTATCCGAAATGATATTTCCGGAGAAAAGAAATATTTTAACGGAAAGCTAGGAGAGATCATTGGATTGGATGAAAATGAAATTCGTGTTGTTCTGGACGAAAGTGAAACCGAAATTGTAGTTAAAAGAGAAACCTGGGAACAGAAAAAATATTTCCTTGATACTGAGAAAAATATTCAGGAAGAAGTATTGGGAAGTTTTGAACAGTTTCCGATAAAACTGGCCTGGGCGGTGACCATTCATAAAAGTCAGGGATTGACGTTTGATAAAGTTATTATTGATGCCGGGAAAAGTTTCACAGCCGGTCAGGTATATGTAGCTTTATCCCGTTGCAGAACATTGGAAGGGATTGTTTTAAAATCAAAAATTACCCCTGAAGTTATTTTCAAAGATAACAGGATTTTACATTTTCATACCGATACTATTGCCAACGATCATGTGGAAGCTATTCTGAATCAGGAGAAATATGACTACAGCATCAGAAAAGTGCTTCGTACCCTTGACTGCACATGGTTTTTAAAAGAAGTAGAAGAATGGAATAACCTTTCGATTGTAACCAAGAATATAGATCATGCGAAGACAAAGCAGCTTTATCTTCAATTGAAGCATGAAGCGGTAAATCTTGGGAAAATCTTTGAAAAACTGGAACGAATTATTTTCCAGAAAGTCAATAATTTTATTGAACAAAAAGAAGACTGGTCCGAAATTGAAAGTAAATCCAAAGGAGCCGTTAATTTCTTTTTTACAGAAACAAGAAATAAAATTTTTGATCCTTTGAAAGAATTTTATGCAGAAATAAAAGGAGCAAAAGGTTTAAAACAATATAACGAGGAATTCAAAAACTGGCTGGAAGATATTGAAGAATACCTGAATAGTTTAAGAGAAATTTATCTTCTGGACACTAAACTTTTAGATGAAAAAAATGATAAAGAAATCAATCTGAAAATAGCTAAAGTTCCATCTCAGGTTTTAACGTTCCAATTGTTTGAACAGGGAAAAACTATCGGTGAAATTGCTTTGGAAAGAGGTTTGGTAAAAGAAACAGTTATTGGACATCTTGCCAAATTTGCAGAACAGGGATTGCTGGATATCTCAAGAGTCATCACTTCAGATAAAATAAAGGCTTTTGAAGATGAATTTTACAAAAATCCACGCGAAACCCTTACCGAGTGGAAGAATGCATTGCCTAGTCATTTTGAATTCAATGAAATCAGGATTCTGATCAATCATTATAATTATAAAAAAGAAAAGAACTCATAAGAGTTCTTTTTTTATTTACACATGTTCTTGAAAATTAAGGATACATTGTATTGATCGTATTAATATCTCCTGTTGTAAAACCGGTTCTGTTATATGTAAAATTGGAGTTGTCTGCTCTTGTGATAGTGGGCAGTCCATTTTTAGAATAAGATGTCGGCCAGTACATCATCACAGAATTAATATTAAAAGGGCCAATATCCGTTCCTGAATTATAGATATTGAAATTATAAGACTGCCCGCTTTGGATATTGTTCCATAAGATTTTTACATATTGATCTCTGTCTTTACGGGTATGCTCATGATAAAGTCCTACTGTATGTCCCATTTCATGAATTACCGATCCTACAGAAATATACTGGTCCAGAGAAACGGTTTGTTTCCCTCCCTGATAACCGATATGAGCCCAGCCATCCGATCCTGATGAACTTCCAAAAATAAATTCAACATAATTACTCTGATTGGTGCGGTAGATCCATTGAGTATTGGTTTTATTGTTATACTCGCTGATTGCAGAATTGATCTTATTGACGTTGATAGATCCCATGTTGCTGGCAATGGTATAGTAAATTTTACCGCTTGGCCATCTTGAATAGCTTGCACCTCCTTTGTTTTGTTCACTGCCTTCTGACAGTTGTTTGTCGGACAGAACAATGTCTCCCTGAAAGAAATTCATTCCGTTTTTTCTTTCATAGCTTATTTCCTGGCCATTCAATTGTCCTTTTTTGACGTTTTCAACATTGAAAGCATTGGTTTGAGCTTCTGACGTGATTTCTTCATTATTTTTACTACACGATGCTAGAACTGCAGTCATAATAATGCTCATAAGGACAGTTCTTTTTGGGAATATTTTCTGAGAAAACAGCCCATTGGTTTTTTTGTTCATATTAAAGTTTTTTTAATGATTTGGTATACGAATATAATAAATATCTCTCTCTTTATTGAATTATTTTTGTTAAAGTGTATAGATTTTAATAAAGTAATTATTCGGAAATCATATAATTAAAATCAGGTAAAGAAAATTTGAATTCCAATAGTTTTTCCCTGAATTAACCGATCGGTTTTATTAATTACAAAAAGTAACTAATGCAGATTTTATGTTTTAAATTTGTATGGTTTTTTCAGACTAAAGAAAAATTAACATCTCAATATGAAAAATTTTGAAATTTCTGTTTTAGATCTTGCTCCGGTAAAGCAGGGTAAAAGCATTCACGATACTTTTCAGGACAGCTTATCATTAGCAAACCATACTGAAAATTTAAACTATAAAAGATTCTGGCTGGCCGAGCATCACAATATGGAAAGTATTGCGAGTTCAGCAACTTCAGTTTTGATCGGTTTTATTGCCAATGGAACGAAGAGAATCAAAGTTGGTTCCGGTGGTATTATGCTTCCGAATCACAGTTCTCTCATCATTGCAGAGCAGTTCGGTACCTTGGAGTCTCTTTTTCCCGGAAGAATAGATCTTGGGGTTGGAAGAGCACCCGGAACTGACGGATTGACGGCTCAGGCTTTAGGAAGAAATCCTGCTATTATTAATGAGCAGTTTCCAAGACAGATTCTGGAGCTTCAGCGTTATTTTTCTAAGGAAAATTCAGATGCTATGGTTCGTGCTATTCCCGGAGAAGGGCTGGATATTCCAATTTATATTCTGGGATCAAGTACAGACAGTGCATGGCTGGCTGCGGAACTTGGTTTACCTTATGCATTTGCAGGACATTTCGCTCCGGAGCAAATGGAAATGGCTTTTAAAATATACAGAGAACATTTTGAACCTTCAAAATATCTGGATAAACCCTATATTATTGCCTGTGTAAACGGTGTAGCAGCAGAAACGTCTGAGGAAGCACATAAAATCTCTACTACTTTATTCCAGGCCTTCATTAATATCGTAAGAAATGACAGAAAGCCTTTTGCTCCACCTGTTGACGATATGGACGAAATCTGGTCACCAATGGAGAAATCTATGGTTCTGCAGAAACTGAGATATACTTTTATCGGAGATCAGGCTGAAGTTCAGGAAAAGCTTAAAAATTTCCAGGAAAAATTCCAGGTAGATGAACTCATGATCAACTCTCATATCTACGACCATCAGAAAAGACTGAGATCTTACGAAATTTTCAGAGAGGCAGCGGACTCTTTATCCGAAGCGTAATAAACCCTTCATAATTAATTGGCAGATGCTTATTTTTATGAGTATCTTTGCAAAAATAAAAAGTAAAAATGTCCGATATTAAATTAAATACTATTCCAGAGGCTATTGAAGACCTTAAAAATGGTAAAATAATCATAGTAGTAGATGATGAAGACAGAGAAAATGAAGGAGATTTTCTTTGTGCAGCAGAGTTGACAACACCGGAAATTATCAATTTTATGGCTCTTCACGGAAGAGGGCTTATTTGTATGCCGCTTCCTGAAAAAAGATGTGATGAGCTTGGGCTTGAAGTGATGGTAAGCAGAAGCAGCGATCCTAAAGAAACGGCTTTTACCGTATCAGTTGACCTTTTAGGAAACGGAACATCTACCGGAATTTCTGCAGGAGACAGAGCAAAAACAATTTTGGCACTGATGGATGAAAAATCCAAACCTACAGACTTTATGAGACCTGGCCACATTTTCCCGCTTCGTGCAAGAAAAGGTGGAGTATTGAAAAGAGCCGGACATACTGAAGCTGCCATTGATCTTACTCATTTATCAGGTTTGAAAGAAGGTGGAGTGATCTGTGAGATCATGAATGAAGATGGTACAATGTCCCGTCTGCCTGAACTTCATGCATTCGCTCAGAAACACGATATGAAGATTGTTTCTATTGAAGATCTGATCCATTATCAGCTTAAAAAAGGAAACCTGGTTGAAAGACTTGAAGAGAAAAAAGTGAAAACGCACTACGGTGAGTTTGATTTTTATGCTTTCAGAGAAACTTCTAATGACCAGATCCACTTTGCATTGACAAAAGGAGCATGGACAGTAGACGAGCCGGTTTTGGTAAGAGTACAGTCTTCAGATTCTTATTTTGATGTATTGACAAGATTAAATAACGGTGAAAAGCCATTGTTGGAAAAAGTAACCGGTATGGTAAATGAAGCTGGAAAAGGAGCTATTATTTTTATCAATAACGTTTCTAACTCTGAAAATACATTAAGAAAACTTCAACAATTCCTGAACTATCAGGATGGTCAGGAGCAGCATCCTACTTTAGCGTACAATTACAGAGATTATGGAATTGGAACGCAGATCTTAAAGAATTTAGGAATCAATAAGTTCAAAGTAATCACTCAAAACCCTAATATCAAACCTCAGGTTGGAGGATATGATGTAGAGGTTACTGAGATGGTACAACTATAATAAATGAATAGTCAGCAATAAGTTTTGGCTGTTTACAATATAAAAAGGTTTAGGATTTCCCTAAACCTTTTTTAATGATGTAAAATTTAAAAAGCCATAAAAGTTTTATTTTCAAATACTTTTATGGCTTTTGTATATTAAGATAATGATCTGAATTTCGTCTTTAGTTTAATGTGATTCCATCAAAATTTCTGAAACCATTTAAGAAATCCTTCACAGTCATTCTTTTTTTACCTTCTAACTGAAGCTCCAGAGGATAATAAATTCCGTCCTGAGTATAGATTTTAAATTCATTTTTGGAAATATCTAAAGTTCCTGCCGGTTTTCCATGGTCAGAAAGTTCAAATTTACCTCCGAATATTTTTAATCCTTTTTCTTCGTTTTCAATTTTTAAAGTTGTGAAAGCTGCAGGATAAGGAGACATTCCCAGAATAAACTGATGAATAGTTTTTGAAGGTTGATCCCACTTGATTCGGGTATCTTCCTTGAAAATTTTATACGCGTTTTTAGGATGTTCTACCTGTGGCTGAGGTTTTTCTTCAATAGCATTTTCAGCCAGACCATCTAATGTTTTCACTACGAGTCCTGAACCCATTTCCATCAGTCTGTCATGAAGACTTCCTGCATTTTCGTCAGGTAAAATTTCTATTTCCTGCTGAAGGAGAATATTACCTTCATCAATTTTTTCATTGATAAAGAAAGTAGTTGCTCCTGATTTTTCTTCACCGTTGATGACTGCATAATTGATGGGAGCAGCGCCTCTGTAATCCGGAAGTAAAGATGCATGAAGATTGAAGGTACCCATTTTAGGCATTTCAAAAAGAACTTTAGGCATCATTCTGAAAGCCACTACTACAAAAACATCGGCGTCCAGTTTTCTAAGTTCTTCCAAAAACTCAGGATTTCTCAACTTTTCCGGCTGAAAAACAGGAATATTGTTTTCTTCAGCATAGATTTTTACAGGGGATTGGTGAATTTTCTGTCCACGTCCACTTGCTTTATCAGCTACAGTTACAACACCTACCACCTGATGGTGAGATTGATGGATTGCCTCCAAAGATGTTTTTGCAAACTCAGGAGTCCCTAAAAAAACGACTTTCAATGATTTCATAGTACAAAGATAAGTTTTTGATCTGAGAGTCGAAGGATGTTAGGGTCTGAGGGTAATAGAGTTTTAGAGATAGGATGAGTATATTTTATCTCTAATTAAAAAATCATTCTATGTTTATTATTACTCATTGCTCATTGCTCATTATTTATTATTAATGATTAAGCTCATAAGTTCTGAAGTTCAGCATTCTTACCTTTCCCGAATCTAAAAGAAAAATAAGGTTTTCTAAAATGTTTTCTTTAGAATGATAACTCAGTTGTATAGAAAGCTCTTCAATTGTTGCCGGTTTTTTAGCTAATAAATTGATGATCTGCTGAGAAATATTCTTACCAAACATCGACTGTTTATTTTTTTCACAAACAGAACATTGGCCGCAGTTTTTTGAATTTTTTTCACCAAAATAGGCTAGAATGAGTTTCATTTTACAGTATTCATTATTTTCTGAGTAAAACTTCATCTCCTCCCATTTCTGGATTTTGTTTCTCTGAATATGTTCAAATAACTTCCAATAAGCACTATTTACCGCTCTTTCATCGCGGGGTTTCAGGAATTTAATACTGGAAAGTGCACCGTCAATATATTCAAGATAATTCTTTTGCTGCAGTTCCTTAAGACGTTCTTTGATCAAAGGGACACTGACATTGATTTTATTGCTTATCTGCTGCTCACTGAACATGACTTTATGCGTCGTGATACCGGATACAGTACGGAAAAGAAGCTCCATGAAATGAGCATCTTTTTGTGGTAACTGATCTATCTCGTCAGCTTTGATAAAAAGTTCGAGAGAAGACAGGCTTTTGTTTTCGTTGTAGTAGATAATTTCCTGGTTATGCAGAAAATTGAGTATGTTATTGATTTTTGCTTTCGACAGTTTTGTGAAATTCTGTATACCAAGAGTATTCAGCTGAAATGTTTTTTCAGGAAGTTCAAATTCTGCTACCTGAAAAATAGAGTAGAGGTAGCTGATGATCTTTAAAAACTCTGCTTTGTTGGGTGTTTGGTTTTTTAAGATCTGATCAAAATTCAGGAGTTCCTGTTTATTCCAAAGCATGAAGGCAAAACTATCTTTTCCATCTCTTCCGGCCCTTCCGATTTCCTGGTAATAGTTTTCCAGAGAGGCGGCAGGAGAGTAGTGGATTACAAATCGTACATTGTCTTTGTCAATACCCATTCCAAAGGCATTGGTAGAAATAAGAACATGATTGTCACTCTTATTCCAAAGATTTTGTCTGGTGTTTTTTTCTTTAGTTGTTAAACCTGCATGAAAATAATCTACATTTTTCAGTTGATTTTTTTTCAAAAATTCTGCCAGCAGTTCAGCTTCTTTTCTGGTTCTTACATATACAATTCCAGAATCGTTACTGTATTTTAAAATATCAAAAACGCGTTGGAATTTATCAGATACTTCATCTGTAAATATTTTAATGTTCTCTCTTTTGAAACTTTTTTGGAAAACAAAAGGTTTCTTCAGTTCCAGCTTATTTTTGATTTCTTCCAGAACTTTTGGTGTTGCAGTGGCTGTAAGGGCAAGACAAGGGATCTCGGGATTATTACTTCTGAATCCTTTAATATTCTGATAACTTGGTCTAAAATCCTGGCCCCATTCTGAAATACAGTGGGCTTCATCAACCGCAATAAAGGATAACTGAATTTCCTGCATATTCTGAATAAACTGAGTATTGGTAAGTCTTTCAGGAGAAACATAAAGCAATTTGGTAAGGCCTTCTTTACAGCGGTCGTAAATTGCTTCCGCATCATATTCATCCAGTTCGGAAGAAAGATATTCTGCTTCTATACCGCGGGATTTAAGCTGATTTACCTGGTCTTTCATTAATGCAAGTAAAGGAGAAACTACCAGACAGGTTCCTTCTTTCAGTAAAGCAGGTAATTGGTAGCATAGTGATTTTCCTGCTCCTGTGGGTAACAGAACCAGGGTGTCTTTTTCATTAATAACAGCATTAATAATTTCTTCCTGAGCATCTCTGAAATCGGTATAACCCCAGAAATACTTAAGAGTATCGTATTTGAGCTTTTGAAAATCCTGCGGCGAAATCATGTTGTAAAAATAAGGAAAGTATTATGACAAAAAAAGTCACGCCTGGCGTGACTTTCATATAATATAAATAAGTTTATTATTTAGCTTCAAAGTAAACTCTTCTGTTGGCTCTGTTTTTCCATTCAGGACACTTCGTTGCCGGATCACACTCAGGATATTTAAGGTCTTTTTCACCTCTTCCAATTGCCTGTAGTTTATCTGCCTGAACACCGTTTTTGATCAGATAGTTCTTAACGTTGTTTGCTCTTCTTTCAGATAGTTTTTGGTTGTAAGCGTCAGTAGCTCTTGTATCAGTGGCTCCAATTACACTATAAGAACCATTTGAAGAATTAATGTAGTTTACAGCATTATTTAGGATTGGAGTATTTGAAGGTAAAATTCTGTCAGAATTTAAATCAAACTCAATTCCTTCCATTTTAGTTTCTGTTTCTACTATAGGTCCTGTTGTTGCTACAGGACATCCATTATTTTCAACAGGTCCAGGAACCGTTACACACTTGTCGTAAAGGTCAATTACGCCATCAAGGTCAGTATCAAGGGCAACTCCGGCACCATCCACTCTTGCTCCTGCAGGAGTGTCAAGTTGTCTGTCCCAATCATCGCATACCCCATCGTTATCAGCATCTCCTTTTTTACATACTTCAATATCCTGGTTTTTATTAGCCAGTACATCCAGTTTGTAATAGATTTCCTGAAGTGGGTCATGCCACATTACATGAGATTCGTGCTTTCCTAATTTCAATGAAACTCCTAAAGTAGCATTGAAAAAATTATCGGAAACCTGTTCCTCACGTTTGTTGATTGCGCTATATTTGTCTCCGCCGCCATCAAATTCATCATCACCGGTTACAACATACATTAATCTACCTTCAATATCGATTCTTCTGTTTACTTTGAACTTCAGACCTGTACCAGCCTGCATGAACATAGAACCTAATTGGAAAGGTTTAATTTCAGTCATCAATCTCTGTTTGTTGTTTCCGTCCTTCTGGTATGCTCTGTAAGCGATAGTACCGATACCTGCATATCCATGAAGAGCCCATCTGTAGGGAGAATGGTTATCAACTCTTCTTAATAAATTAGAAAAGTTAATGTCTCCTAAGATTGAGATAGCATCATACTGAGTTCTTGCTCCCACTGCAGTTGCATCTGGTGCTGAATCTTTAGTATTGAACCATCCTTGTCTTGTTTCACCTTTGTCGTATTGTAAATTGATTCCGAAAGCATGTGTAATTGCCTTATCAATACTTACATAGGCTGAATATCCAAAAAGATTTTTACCGTTCCCATTTTTTATGGAAGTGAGATCTCCTGACTGAATAAGTGGAACTCCAACCCCTGCAGAAATAGACCAATCATTAAATCTTTTAGATTGACTGGTGAATGGGGAAACATTAGCAGATCCCGAAGAAAATGTATTAGGATATTCTCCTTTTGAAACTGCCGTTGAGTCTTGTGCATAAGTGGCAGAAGGAATTGCCAAAGCAAATGCTACAATTGCTAAACTTAATTTCATAGTGTTATTTTTTTAAGTTAAGTTATTTTAAATGATTTTTTACGCCAAAAAGCGATTTTATATTATTTTTTTTCAAATCAAACTAGTTGATTTTTAATGTGTTTAATACTACTATCCTGAAAATAATGATAAAGGTATGTAAAATAATTCGTAGTAGAAAAAAAAATAAACCGAAAAGAGTAATTCTTTTCGGTTTTTCATGTATTGTGAAAACTATTTCTTCTTTTTCTTAGCAGGTACTTTTTTTACAGGTGCATCCTCGTAGTCTTTCTTTTTGATAGAATCCCATTCAGAACTTTCTATAAATCTAACAGTAACTTTTCTGTCTGCCAATCTTTCAGCATCTGAAGCTGATGCAGGGATCGTAGCTTCTGCAGAACCTACTCCTCTTGATTTCAGTACATTGTCATTGATACCTCTGGTTTCCAGAGCTCCTACAACAGCAGCTGCTCTTTCTTTTGACAGTCTTAAGTTGTAAGCAGCATTTCCTTTGATATCAGTATGTCCTGTCAATAGATAGTTACCTCCATTTTCTTTAATAATTGAAGCAGCGAGATCTAATTTTTCATTAGATTCAGGTCTGATAGTCGCTTTATTAAAATTGAAATAAATATCTTTAAGAGTTCTCTCTACTTCTATAGCAGTTTGGTTGTTATCTTTTTTAGCGATAGGGCATCCGTTGTTTTCAACAGGTCCAGGAACCGTTACACACTTGTCATATAGATCGATTACACCATCAAGGTCAGCATCAAGGGCAACTCCGGCACCATCCACTCTTGCTCCGGCAGGAGTATCAAGCTGTCTGTCCCAATCGTCACATACCCCATCATTATCCGCATCTCCTTTTTTACATACTTCAACCTCCTGGTTTTTATTAGCCAATACATCCAGTTTGTAATAGATTTCCTGAAGCGGATCATGCCACATTACATGAGATTCGTGCTTTCCTAATTTCAATGAAACTCCTAAAGTAGCATTGAAAAAATTGTCGGAAACCTGTTCCTCACGTTTGTTGATTGCGCTATATTTGTCTCCACCGCCATCAAATTCATCATCACCGGTTACAACATACATTAATCTACCTTCAATATCGATTCTTCTGTTTACTTTGAACTTCAGACCTGTACCAGCCTGCATGAACATAGAACCTAATTCGAAAGGCTTGATTTCAGTCATTAATCTCTGTTTGTTGTTTCCGTCCTTCTGGTATGCTCTGTACGCGATAGTACCGATACCTGCATACCCATGAAGAGCCCATCTGTAAGGAGAGTGGTTATCAACTCTTCTTAATAAATTGGAAAAATTAATATCTCCTAAAATGGAGATTGCGTCATACTGGGTTCTTGCTCCTACTGCTGATGCATCCGGAGCTGTTTTTTTAGTATTGAACCACCCTTGTCTGGTTTCACCTCGGTCGTACTGTAGATTGATTCCGAAAGCATGTGTAATTGCTTTATCAATACTTACATAGGCTGAGTATCCCAAAAGGTTTTTACCGTTACCATTTTTTATGGAAGTGAGATCTCCTGACTGAATAAGAGGAACTCCCACCCCGGCAGAAATAGACCAATCATTAAATCTTTTAGATTGACTGGTGAATGGGGAAACATTAGCAGATCCTGAAGAAAATGTATTAGGGTATTCTCCTTTTGAAACTGCCGTTGAGTCTTGTGCATAAGTGGCAGAAGGAATTGCCAAAGCAAATGCTACAATTGCTAAACTTAATTTCATCGTGTATTATTATTTGATTTCTTTTGAAAAAGAGTTTTTAATTATTTAATAGGACATCCGTTATTTTCAACAGGTCCTGGTACAGTTACGCATTTATCATAAAGATCAATAACTCCGTCAAGATCCATATCTAAAGCAACTCCGGCACCATCCACTCTTGCACCTGCAGGAGTATCAAGCTGTCTGTCCCAATCATCGCATACTCCATCATTGTCTGCATCTCCTTTTTCGCAAACAACAAGATCTGTTGATGAGTTTTCAAGAACACTGGTTCTGTAGTAAGCTTCCTGAAGTGGGTCATGCCATGCAAGGTGAGATAATTGTTTTCCTAATTTGAAAGATACTCCTAAACTTACTGTCCACGCATTATCTGATCTTCTGGCATTCAGCATATTGTACTTGGAGTTGTTTGATGCAGGATCGTAATCGTTAGGATCAGCCCATCCACCGCCATCAAACTCATCATCTCCACTTATAATATACATAGTTCTTGCTTCTACGTCAATAAGTTTTGAAACATTATATTTGATACCAATACCTCCCTGATAAAAGAAAGAGTTGATATCTAAGTCTTGTTTAATAAATAGAGGTACTCTCTTAGGGCTATCGCTCCATCTGAATTCACTATTGTCATGAAGTGAAGTTCTGTACCCCTGAAGCCCGATTCCCATATATCCATGGAATGCCCATCTGTATGGAGAATGGTTGTCTATTCTTCTAAATAAGTTCGAGAAATTGATGTCTCCTAATAAAGAAACCTGATCAAATTGCGTTGTTGCAGTACCTACTCCAGCTAATTGACCTGCGGTGCCAGGAAGCTGTCCCGTCTGTTTTGTTTCTCCTCTCATATACATAAGGCTTACCCCAAATGCATGTGTAATTTGTTTGTCTACGCTTACATAGGCATTATATCCCCAATTGGTCTTATCCTTGCGGATAGATTTTAAATCGGAGTGAACCATAAATGCAGGACCTCCTCCAACAGAAATAGACCAGTCTCTGAAGCGTCTGGCTTTATTGTTGAAAGGTTGTACATTAGCGGAGCCTGAGGAAAACGTATTAGGATACTCTGTGGAAGAGTTTACTGTAGTGCTGCTGTTCTGTGCGAACGCTGCAATTGGCAATGTTGTAGCCAATAATAATAAACCTAATTTCATACAATTGTTTTATGTTTTAAATAAAATTTTTTAATAATACTCTGGAAAAATCCCTTTCAAAAAGATGTTTTTTATGAGGGATTTCTAATCTTTCTGATTGAAAATTTAATTCATTATACTTAATGATATCAATGTCTATTATCCTGTCAGTATAGCCGCCGGATACTTTTGAATCATTAACTCTTCCCATTTCAACTTCTATATTCTTAATACAATCAAGCAGTTGAATTGGTGAAAGAGGAGTGAATATTATTGCTGCAATATTACAAAAAATATTGGAACTGACAAACTCTACAGGCTCAGACATTAAATATTCAGTGGTTTGTGAAATGTGATTTCCAGCATCTTTTAGCTTCTTTAATGCAAGCTCAACATTTTTTTTTTGCTCTCCTAAGTTACTTCCTAGTAACAAAACGACCTTATGCTGCGACATATTAGAAAATTGATTGATTTATGAGAAGTTTCTTCAAAAATGTTTTGGCAAATATAGTAGCAATTGTCATACTTTGCGCTTTATTTTTCATCTTTTTCATTATGATGCTCGTGTTCAGTTCTATGGGAAATGATAAGTCGGTGGCGGTGAAAAAGAACTCGGTTCTTACGATTAATTTAAAGACAAATATAATCGATAGTCCTACTGAAGAGGAGATGGGATTGTTTGGTATAGGTGCCCAGAATAAAAGTGTCCTTTTATATGATGCATTGGAAGCTATCAATAAAGCTAAGACTGATGATAATATTAAAGGGATCAGTATTGAGGCAGATAATCTGAATGCAGGTCTTACTCAGATTGATGATCTTAGAAATGCTATTGAAGATTTTAAAAAGAGCGGAAAATTTGTGTATGCTTACGGAAACGGAGTATCACAATCAGCATATTATTTAGGATCGGTAGCAGATAAATATTATCTGCATCCTGCTGGAGGTATTGAATTGAAAGGTCTTTCCACTGAAGTTACTTTCTTTAAAGATTTTGCTGATAAATATGGTATTGGGATTGAAGTGATCCGTCACGGTAAATTCAAATCTGCAGTAGAACCCTTTTTAAGAAATGATATTTCCCCGGAAAATAAAGAGCAGCTAAGTACTCTTTTGAATGATCTTTGGAAAAATACATCCAATAAAATGGCTGCTTCAAGAAAGATTGATACCGCTCAGTTCAGAACAATTACAGACAGTTTATATGGAATGATTCCTGAACAGAGCTTGAAATATAAACTTGCAGATAAACTTATTCAGAAATCAGAATATGAAGATCTTCTTAAGGCAAAACTGAGTGTAAAAGAAAAAGAAAAACTGAATAAGGTTTCTTTGACGAGCTATATCAGTTCTTACGCTGATGAAGACAACTCCGGTGAAAAGATCGCGGTGCTTTATGCTTCAGGGTCTATCAACAACGGAGATGAATATAATGACATTCATTCTGAGAAATATGTAAAGTATATTAAAAAACTTCAGGAAGATGACAAAGTGAAGGCGGTAGTTTTCAGAATCAACTCTCCTGGGGGAAGTGCTAATGCTTCAGATGAGATTTTATTTGAATTGCAGCAGCTGAAAAAGAAAAAACCATTGGTAGTTTCTTTCGGTGACTATGCGGCTTCAGGAGGATATTATGTTGCCATGGCAGCGGATAAAATTTATTCAGAACCTAATACACTTACTGGTTCTATCGGAGTATTTGGGGTAATGCCTTATTATAAAGATATTGCGAACAAAAACGGAATCCGTGCGGATATTGTTTCTACAAACGCCAACTCTATGTATTATTCAGGATTAAACGGAGTGACTCCTTATGGGGTAAATATGATGACGAGAAGTGTGGAAGGTACTTACAAAAGATTTGTACATTTCGTAACTCAGAACAGAAAGAAAACTTTTGAGCAGATTGATAATGTAGGAGGTGGTAGAGTATGGAGCGGAGTTCGTGCCAAAGAGATCGGTTTAGTAGACGAATTGGGTACTTTGAATGATGCAGTGAAATTTGCTGCTCAAAAAGCAGGACTGAAGTCTTATCAGGTAGATGCTTTTCCTAAGAGAATGTCACCATTTGAGCAAATCTTCAAGGATCTGAATGAAGAGGACGTTTCTGCAAGAATTATTAAAAACAAGATCGGTAAATCCAACTATGAGATTCTACAACAGATTACAGACAAAAAGTTACAGTCTGAAGTGAAAATGGAAATGCCTTACCAGATCAGAATCAACAACTAACTAAATTTATATTGTATACAAAAATCCCGGATCTGAAATTTCAGATCCGGGATTTTATTTTTTATCAACGTTAGTATCAGCTTTTTCTGGTAGCCATTCCATAAATCCAGAGGATGATTAAAGCTCCTCCAATTGAAAGAATCCAGCTTCTCGGATTCCAGAATGAAGTGACATCTCCCCAGTGTAGAACGTAAACTCCTATAGCTCCTCCTACAAATGCTCCCAAAATCCCCAGGATAATAGTGATGAGCCATCCTCCTCCCTGAGTTCCGGGCATGATCATTTTAGCGATTGCACCTGCAATAAGACCGAATAAGATCCATGTTAGTATTCCCATAGTTGCAAATTTTTTTAATTGTTAATATTTAAAATTGATTTATTGCTAATATAAGGGAAAACATGATATAAATCATCTTTTCTTGAAGAATGAATCTACAAATTCCGTACCATTAAAAAGCTGCAAGTCCTGCATTTTCTCGCCTACACCAATATATTTAACAGGAATCTGGAACTGGTCAGAAATACCAATTACAACACCTCCTTTTGCTGTTCCGTCTAGTTTTGTAACTGCCAATGCATTTACTTCCGTTGCTGCCGTAAACTGTTTTGCCTGTTCAAAGGCATTCTGTCCGGTAGAACCGTCAAGAACCAGCAGGATCTCATGAGGTGCATCAGGAATGACTTTCTGCATAACTCTTTTAATCTTGGAAAGTTCGTTCATCAGGTTGATCTTGTTGTGAAGTCTTCCTGCCGTATCAATGATCACAACGTCTGCATTTTGTGCTACAGCGCTTTGTACAGTATCAAATGCTACAGAAGCGGGATCGGATCCCATTTCCTGTTTTACGATAGGAACACCCACTCTTTCACTCCAGATCACCAGTTGATCTACTGCAGCGGCTCTGAAGGTATCTGCAGCTCCAAGAACTACTTTTTTACCCTCTGATTTGAACTGGTGAGCCAGTTTTCCTATAGTTGTTGTTTTGCCCACTCCATTTACCCCTACAACCATAATGACATAAGGTTTTTTGGAAGTGTCAATATTTCCTGTACCGGCGTGAGGATTTTCAAGCAGTAGTCCTGAAATCTCATCACGAAGAATTTTATCCAGTTCGTTTACACTTACATATTTGTCTCTTGCAACACGTTCTTCAATTCTTCCTATGATTTTGATCGTAGTAGAGGCACCTACATCGGATGCAATCAGTACTTCTTCCAGATCATCAAGAACTTCATCATCTACTTTGCTTTTACCGACTACGGCTTTCGTCATTTTTTCAAAGAATCCCTGGCTGGATTTTTCCAACCCTTTATCTAAGGTTTCTTTTTCTTCCTTTTTGAAAATATTTTTAAACCAACTCATAGTTTTAGTTTATTCTTATTTATTTTTAATAACTGCTGTGGCTTCTACTTCTATAAGCACATCATCTCTGAAAAGCCTGCTTACTTCCACAAGGCTGCTTACAGGAGGGTTCTGAAGGTTGATATACAAATCTCTGACTTTTCTGAAATCAGGTGTTTTTTTGATGTCTGTGGTAAAAATTCCCAGTTTAATAATATCTTTTCCCGTTCCTCCATATTCTTTCAGGATGTTTTCGATATTTTTGAAAACCTGCTGTGTCTGCTCCTCTATAGTATTTCCCACAAGGTTACCTTCCGGATCCAGAGGCACCTGCCCGGATAATAGAATCATTTTGGAACTCCCGCAGTCAATACTTACTGACTGTGACAATCCTTTTATGTTGAAAACTTTTGGCGAACTTTTATATTCTACAGGGCTCATTGTTTTCTGACTGAATGAAAATAGAAAAGTTGCTGTGCAGGCCAGAACAAGTATCTTTTTCATACTTTACTGATTAATAATCTGGTGCACAAAGATAACAAAAAAACTACCCAAAATATGAGTAGTTTTTTATATTGTAAACAAAGTACTGATTATTTTTTCAAATAACCGTCTACTTCGTCAGCATTCATTACTTTTTCTTCGAAAACGTAAGCTCCTGATTTAGAAGACTTAACCATTTTCACCACTTTCGTCATTTTCTTAGACTGACCGCTTTGTAGGGTTGCTACTACTTTCTTTGCCATGGTAAGTTATTATTTATAAATTACTTAATTTCTTTGTGAAGGGTAGATCTCTTAAGAACAGGATTGTATTTTTTCAATTCCAATCTCTCTGTAGTGTTCTTTTTATTTTTTGTAGAAATGTATCTAGACATTCCTGGCATACCGCTTTCTTTGTGCTCTGTACATTCAAGGATTACTTGAACTCTATTTCCTTTTTTTGCCATGATTTATTAATTCTTTTTAATCAATCCGTTTCTAGTAGCTCTTTCAATAGCTTCCTCGATTCCAATCTTGTTAATCACTCTCAATCCATGAGCTGATACTTTCAGTGTTACGTGCTTATCTTGCTCTGGAAGGTAAAACTTCTTCTCTAATAAGTTAATTTCAAAACGACGCTTCGTTTTGTTATTAGCGTGAGAAACGTTGTTACCAACCATTGCACGCTTTCCTGTTATTTGGCAAATTCTTGACATATCTCGATGTTCTTATTTGTATAATATTTGAGAGTGCAAAATAACGAAGAATTTTTTAGATAGACAAATCTTTTAGAAAATATTTGCAAATAAGTGACTGATTAATAATCATGAATTTTTAAAATAGCAGAATCCTTGGGATACAGCAGATAATCAGTGCTGATATAATTCATACAGGCTTTTTTTTAAGCAAAGAATTTAATATTCTATCTTTGTTTTTAATTAATCTAAATAAAAACAACTATGAGGAGGATTTATATTTTATTGTCTATGTTGCCTGTCAGTCTGATGGCTCAGAATTTTACAGAGGTACAGACCAGCATGAATAATTTTTATTATTCTGCAGCAGATATTGCGGATATAGACAACAATGGTACGATGGATATTGTGCTCAACGGAGCAATAGATTCTGATGGTGACGGAAATGTAGACAGTACTTATAATGAAGTATATCAGAACAATGGGACAACATTATTACCTTATGCGGGATTGGGGGCTGATGTGACCCATCTGGGAGATATTAGATTTATTGACTATAATAATGACGGGTTGATGGATATTATTTCTACAGGGCTCAGTTATATGGATGTTGTGAATTATAAACAATACCGATTCAAAAATACAGGAACAGGGTTTGTAAAAGAAGCTGAACTTCCCGGGAAAATTTATGGATCTGTAGAAGTTTTTGATTTTAATCATGATGGAAAATCGGATTATGCGATCAACGGAACTCAATATGCCCATGGGGGAGGGTTTGGAAATACATTGGATTATTATAAGAATACAGGTACCGGTTTTGATCTGACAGAAAACTGGGTAGACGGAACTCAAAGCGGAAGCTTTAAAGTAGTAGACCTTAATAATGACAAGCTTCTTGATCTGGTCATTATTGGATCAGATATCAATGGTGATCCGGTTTCTAAAGTATATATGAATCAGGCAGGAGTTCTTACTCCTACGCAGGACCTCGCGCCTGTAGCGGTTGGAAAAATAGATTTTGCAGATTTCAATGCGGATGGTTTTCAGGATATTGTGGTGATTGGGAGAGATGGAAATGATGATGGATATTTTGCTGTTTTAATGAATGACGGAACAGGAACATTGACTCCTCAGGTGATTCCTGTAAATGACATTTCTGATGTTGCATTAAGTGTTGGTGACCTCAATAACGATGGGTATTATGACTTTATCATTTCAGGGAATGAAAATTATAATGCTGTTGTGAAAACATATATCTATGATGTCTCCAATAATAAATTTAATGAAGGAACAACAACAGGTATAACTGCGCTTGGAGGTCCGGGACTGGTACAGCTGTTTGATTTTAATAATGATCACCATCTGGATATCCTGTTGGGTGGATTTGACTGGGCTGCTTCTGATCTGCCTTCACTGACTAAAGTATTTAAAAATAATTCTACTGCCGCAAATGCAAAGCCAACACCGCCAACTCTACTGAATATGACCAAAAACGGAAACCGTTTTAATTTTACATGGAGTGGTGCTTCGGATGATAAAACTCCGGTAAATGCATTGCGTTATGAAATCACGGTAGGATCTACACAGGGAACTCATGATATTGCTAAATATGTTGTGACGACCCCATCATGGTTTCTGGATCTTGATCCGGCCATTCAGAATGTGTACTGGAGTGTGAAATCTATTGATGCTTCAAAGGTGTATTCTGATGCTTCCGTACAAAGTGTATTGGGAACAGCAGAAATTAAATCTGATAAACAGCTTGTCATCTATCCGAATCCTACATCAGATAAAGTGTATATCAAAGGAGAAAAGGTGTCAGAAGCTGAAATGTATTCTATGGATGGGAAAAAACTGAATATCAGTGTAAATGGAGATCAGTCTATTGATGTTTCTCATTTACCTAAAGGAGTATATTTATTAAAACTGAAGATAAAAACTGAAATAACCACAAAGAAGCTTACGATTAAGTAATTGAATCAATTCTATCTTCTATCAATGAGAAAAGCCAGACGTCCAGCTGGCTTTTCTCTTTTTATATGTTTAAAATATTTTAAATGTTGCAGATTGTACAGTTTGTGTTTAAAATTATGCTTTCTTCGTTTTCTTTTTGAACCATTCAATCAGGTAGTAAAACAATAAAAAGCCTAATGCAAATATGGAAAATCTTGAAAGAAGATCACCCGCTCTTGTATAAAATGTCATGTTGTCATACAGGTTCACCTTTGCAAATAAGGCTGTTTTGTCTCCATAGAAAGTATCGGCGGTTATCTCACCTTTAGCATTGATATGGGCAGAAATTCCACTGTTCGCAGCGCGTGCAATTTCTCTTCTGGTTTCAATAGCTCTGAGCTTAGCATAAGATAAAAGCTGTTTATGTCCTTCTGTAACACCCCACCAGGAATCATTGGTCATAATGGCCAAGAAATTGGCTCCTTTTTTTACATAGTCAGTTACAAACTCACCATAAATACTTTCATAGCAGATAATAGGTGCCAGTTTTCCTTTGTTGTAGGGGTTTGAAAAAGCAACTCTTTCTTTATCTGTTCCCAAAGAGGCTACAGTACCTCCAAGGTTGATCATAGCATCTCCTAAAAGCGGTTTTAAAACATTCATATAAGGAAATATTTCCACCCCGGGTACCAATTTTCCTTTGTGGTAAGCCTGTACTTTTTGGTTAGGTACCAACTGAATTGCTGTATTATAACTGCTCACCCAAACGCCGCTATTGATCTGGTAAGCTTCTTTAGGTAAATCAGCAGGGTTATAAAAAAAGCGATGCGAAGAAATTCCGGTTGCAAAAACAGATCCCGGATGATTGGATAGAAATCCTTTGATATTGTTTAAAAGTAAACTCTTTTCAAAAGCTGTTTCAGAAATAGAACCTCTGCCGGGAAGAGCTGTTTCCGGAGCAATATAATAATCAATTTTACCTGTAGAATTTTTTTCAGCAAGCGCCAGTAAATCCTGCTCAATGGTCAAGCTGTCCTTTGAATACTTTTCGGCATAGGGATCAAGATCCGGCTGCAGCATCAGAACACTCACCTGTCCGGCTGGTTTTTCATCAAAATTATTGTATTTGATTACTGAAATAATCATCGGAAGAATAATTAAAGCTCCAACAATGGCGGAATTTTTAATCAAATCTTTTCTCTTTCTTCCAGCTTCCCAGGTTCTTACGGTATAAAAAATCAGAACATTGATCAGAAGAATCCAGAAACTTCCTCCGGTAGCTCCTAAAGTATCATACCACTGGATCAGTTTTGGATAGTCGGCGAATACATTCCCCAGATTCAGCCATGGCCACGTCAATTCCCATCCCAAATGAAATTTTTCAAAACTCATCCAGATTGCGATCAGAAATCCTAATCCCCAATAGGTTCCCTGAGCATTTTTGTACCAGTGATAACATTGGAATACTAGTGAATATAAAAGAGAATTAACCAATACCGGGAATACTACAGCCATCAGAGAATGACTCCCGTCAGGGTTCTTTGAGCCATACAGCCATCCTGTAGTAACTATGTTCCAGATCACAAAACATAGATAAGACAATCCGAAGACGACCCAGCTTTTCCTTTTGTAATCTGAAAATTTTGAAACTCCATGTTCCATCATGAGAAGAGGAACAAGGGCAAAAAATATAAAAAACGGAACTCCATAAGTTGGCCATGAAACTGACAGCAGCATTGCTGAAATAAGTGTAAGTAGAACGTATTTCATTAAATTATTTTAATACACAAATTTAATGTTTTTGAAATGAATATATTAGCAGTTCAATGTTAAAGAAAATATATAAAATTAGTATTGTTCCGTATACTCTGTTTCTGCTTTACCTGATGTTTTTGGGAATGGGCAGGTTTCAGTATGAAGAAAATCTCCTTACGTTAGAACCCATTTTTTCTACAATAAAATTTATCCAGGGCCCGAATAGGGCAATATATATTGTAATGATTGTCCTGGGAAATATTATCATGTTTATTCCTTTTGGATTTTTAGGCTGGGTTTTGCCTGATCTGAAAAAACTAAAACCATTACTTTTTAACTTTATGTCGTGTATCGTTATTATTGAAGCACTGCAATACTTTACAAGAATGGGAATATTTGAGGTAGACGATATCATCCTGAATACATTTGGTGTATATCTGGGATGGGTATTTTGCAAAATTTTTGAAAAAAGATTTAATTATTAAGTTCCTTGGCGCGTTTTTCGGCATTCAGAATTCCCAGTTTCAGAATTTCTTTGAAGCTGTTGTCTTCAAATGTTTTTAAAGCAGCTTCAGTAGTTCCGCCTTTAGATGCGACATCTTTAATAAGCTCTTCAAGGTTTTTTTCTGAGTTATTGATCAGGTGATAAGCTCCCAGCATCGTCTGCTTTACAAAAAGTTTGGATAGGTTTTCTTCAATCCCCATTTCAATCCCAGCTTTAATCATCGCATCAATGATGTAATAGAAGTAAGCGGGACCACTTCCTGAAAGTGCTGTAACACCATCCAGAAGTTCCTCTTCTTCCAGATAAACCGATCTTCCCGTGCTGTTCAGTAATCTTTCTATACTGATGAGTTGACTGAAAGAAATTCCCTCTGCAGCAGTATATCCTGTAATTCCCATTCCCAGAAGGGTGGGAGAGTTTGGCATTGCTCGTACAACAAGCGGATGATTCAGTAATTTTTGAATTTTTTCAATATTGATTCCCGCCATGATGGATAATACCATCTGGTTTTCTTTTAAAGTAAATTGAATATTTTGGGCAACCGACTGAAAATCCTGAGGTTTTACAGCGATGATAATCAAATCAGCATCAAGTTCCTTTACTTCTTCAAAGGTGGAAATTTTAGATTTGGGAAATTCTTCAGCTATTTTGGAGATCTTTTCCTGATTTCTGATGATCAGGTGCAGGTGTTCAGGCTTGATTAGTTCGTATTTCAAAAATGATTTTGAAAAAGAAAGTCCCATATTTCCGGCCCCAAGAATAGCTATTTTCATATTATGTGCTTTTTTAATGAAAAAATAATTTTTGGCTAAAATAGAGAATTATTCTTATTCCACCGGAAATTCCGGACGTCTCATTTTGTATTTTGTTCCAGAAAGTGACTCCAGGAAAGAAACAAGTGCTTTGGTTTCTTCCGTTGTTAAATGTAACGGCTTTAATAATGGATCGGTAACAGGATGTAGCGGGTCCAGCTGTTTTTTCTCAGGACTCGGATCTAGCTGATGCATTCCACTGTTGTAGATATTCACAATGCCTTCAAGCTCATTGAATAATCCGTTGTGCATCCAGGGTTGGGTGAGCATTAAATCTCTTAACTGGGGTGTTCTGAATTTTCCGACATCTTCCGGTTTTTTTGTCGTATCATACAATCCCAGATCCTGGTATTTTTTTTTGTAATAAGTAAGCCCGATATTGTGGAAAGATTCATCGGTAAGATACTGCCCATTATGACAATTCATACAGCGGGCCTTTGTCCGGAAAATATGCATTCCGTAGATTTCCTGGTCCGATAAAGCATTATACTTCCCTTCCAGAAATTTATCGAAACGGCTTGGCTGGCTTTTAATAGTTTTTTGAAAATCGGCAATTGCTTTTACAATTCTGTCATAAGTTACTTTATTGGTACCATATGCTTTTTTGAAAAGTTCTGTATATCCTTTTACAGCCTGTATTTTTGCAGGAAGAGTCTTCACATCCATGGCCATTTCGTGATGAGCACCAAGCGGGCCTGCAGCCTGTTCTTCCAAAGTTTTTGCCCTGCCATCCCAGAAAAATGACTTGCGTTCTGCAATATTATATAATGAAATAGAATTTCTGTTTCCTAAAAGATGGTCACTTCCCAAAGCAACACGTCTTCTGTCTGACCAACCCATTTCGGGATCGTGGCATGAGCTGCAGGAAACCTGGCTGGATTTTGATAATTTAGGATCAAAAAAAAGCATTTTGCCAAGGATTACATTAGGCTTGTCCTGTTCTGTGAAAAAAGCGGTATCATTTTTAATAGGAGCAAATTCTTTCCATTGCACGCCATAGTCGATGTCGGGTTTTGGCCATTCAATGATTGCTTTTTTATAGCTTTTTACAATGTCTTCAATGGTTGGATCCTCAATATCCGAAAGATCACGATTCACTTTAGAGGTGAAACTCCACAGCACGAATAAAGCTAATCCTAAAATCCAATATATACCTCTTTTCATCCTCTAAAATGTTATTCCTATACTTCCGCCTATAAAATTATTGTTTTTTTCCTGAATTTTTTGTGATTGGTATTGTGCACTTACAAAGAATGCAGGTAATTTTTCCAGTTTAAAATCATATCTCAATGATGCTCCAGCTGTTGTGATATCGCTTGTCTGGAATATATAATCCTGAAATACCCATCCATCAATCCCTGCATTGGCTGTAGAGGCCAAAGCATTGATAGATTTGTTCACTGTTCTTTTAGAAAAATAAGGCTGGAAGGTCAGGACCTGATTGGCTTTAATCTGTTGTTTGTAATCTGCACTGATTCCAATGTAAGAATATTTGAATTTCTGTCCGGAATTCGGATTTAATCTTCGTTCTTTGATTTCCTCAAATCCCCAAAATGGAGTAGCCGTAATAGAGAATCTGTCCTGATTATACTGGTAGAAACCTTTTATAATGGTTGCATAGTTTTCTCTCCGGTATGCTTTTCTTTTGAAAATCTGAGTCATACTCGCTGTATTCAGTGAGTAGCCATATTCTGAACCTGTTCTTTTTGAAGCAAAATAATTGGCTAAAAGTCCAACACGGTGTTTTTCATTAATATTGAAAAATTTGGCACCTTCCAATTCAAATGTCTTATTTTCCAGATCTGAAATATCATAATAGTTTGTGATATCACTGTAGCTTTTAACATTATCAGAGCTTCCTGCAGTTGCTTGAAGATAGAAGTCTTTGCCCTGTTTATTGGTGATTTGTAGCCCTCCTTTTACCACAAACTCTTCAAAAGTGGTGCTGGGACCTGTTCCACCGTTGAAAATATTGTTGGAATATCCAAAACCTGTCATTTGATATACGAAAGGTCTGCCTAATAAGCTTTGAAAGGTAATAGAACTATTTTGAGTATACTTATTAAATTCCCCAAAAACACCTACTTCATATTCTTTGAATACCTTGTAGTTGATTCCCGCATTGATCTGTAAATCAGATGTTGTACTTCTCAGTCTGGGATCTCGTGACCGATAACCCAGCTGAGCAAGATAACTGATCTTTCCTGCAAAGGTCCAGCGGTTTGTTTTTTGCAAATAACCTCCTGCAAACTCATACCTTTCCAAATTCAGATTTCCTCCAACGGAATCTGAAGATATGTATGGAGCAATGCGTTCATAATCAAGGTTTTCAACCCAGTTGAGGTTTTTGATAGTTAAATTCTGATAACTTGCATTTCCCCAAATGTATCGGTTTGTTTTTAATTTTTGAAATGATTTGGCTTCAACAGTCAATCCTTTGTCTCCACTTCCAAACTGCTGACGGTAAGCTTTATCATTTTTATCATGATATACAACACTAAATTCTGAAAATGAAGTAGAACTATAACCCGACATCGCTGCCGGATTATAGTAATAATTATTTTTAAAACTTCTTTCTATATTATACTGATTATTGATCGTTTTAAAAAGCGTAAGACTATCCTGAGCTTTTACAGAAAACGTGCTTAAGCCAATTAATAATAGATAGAAGGTCTTTTTTATAGTAAGCATAACTTATTGTAATGAATGTCAAATGGTATTTTAATGTACAATACCATTTTTTAAACTGGGTTCAGAATCTTTTACAAAATCATTTGTGGAATTGTTAGTATCCATGTAAAGATTCTTGTTTTCTGACATTTTCCCTGTAATTTTACGTCTTACAGATTTTCCGTAACGGGTAGCATCGTTATCAGTTGTTCCTGCAGATGTCCATCCTGCATCAATACTTGCTGAAGTTAATGTATGAATGAATTTGGTTGGAATACTGTTGTTCTCAGCATCAATTATCCATGAATTTGGAATTGAATAAACACTTTTAGCGGTTACTCCACCGGCACTGTTGGTATATGAATAATCATATTTGTGGTTCTGTAAGAATGTAGTTTCATTTTCACCTGCAGGGAAACGGGCAATCACATAACTTTCAAATCCTCTGTTGTGTAAAAAGAACATATTGTAATTCATCTGAGTGTAAATTACTCTTACATTCGGTACAGAAGGGTTATCTACCTGTCCAAGACTTGGGTTTGTAGAAGGGAATTCAAAGTCTGCATTGTGAAGATCATATGCATTACTTGTATTCTGTTTGTGATCAATAGCGTTATCCGCAATCACAATGAAATCTCCTGACTGTACCGGATACTGAGTTCCATTTCCAGGTAATACCATTACTCCTTTTACGGCAAAATATTGGTTTACGTCATAAGGCGTCGGGTTTTTGTCGTCTGTTGTAAGGAATTCTGACTGCCCAATAATCAGACCGTCTGCATATAATATTTTATCAGAATTGTTTGTTATTTTGAAATAGCGGCCTGAATTGTAATTTTTACCATCTGTAGTTTTGATTCCTGTAAAGAAAACTTCTTCAATGATAAAATCATTATGGAAAGCCTTGAAATATAGTGGAATATTAACATTGGTTGCTAAAGATATGATATCTGCTTTACCTGTTCCTGCTGCATCGGTTGTTTCCTGCTGAGTGGTTATTACCTGACCATTTACCGTTATTTTATAAGAACCATAAGGTACTTCAATAGAGGTTGAACTTGCTTTTTGTGAAGTTTTTTTGATAATAGCGCCTGTATTTACTTCTTTAAGTTCAATATCTAATTTTTCATAAGAAGAAATATTTTCACCCGAAAAAGATAAAGTTAAGACTCCGTTTTGTGCGGCTGTTACCCCAAAATCATCATCACTGGAACAAGATGTGACAGTAAATGTTGTGGCCATCATTGCTGCCAAACTTAATAATAAAATTCTTTTTTTCATGTTATTTTTTTTGATATATATTAAAAATTGTAGTTTAATTCCATTCCAAAATAAGGAGTGTTATTTCCTTTTCTATATACTTTTACATCATTGAAAGTATAAGGAGAACTGTAATTGAAAAGTCTGTTGACAAACAGTGAAGTTTTTAAAGCTTTATAAATACTTTTCGTTACTTTAATGTTTCCTGTAACTGTAAATGTGTATAAAGTTGCCAGATTATCTGATGTGGAGACATTTCTTACAAGCCATTGCTTATAAATGTCTGTTCTGTCTGCATCGGTAAATGGATGCTCAATTCCATCTGCTCCATAATAAGAGATTGGTTCGGCAATTCTTTTATCATTTTTCCTATTATCAAATAAACTCCCTTGTAAAGAAGCTGAAATAATCATATCCAGACTTGGTAAATAAGTATCAATAAGTAAATTGTAGTTCATATTAGAATATACATATCCATAATCACTTTTATAAACTCCGTAATAAGGGAAGGGTTCTGTGCCCACAGATATAGTAGGCTTGTAAATAATAGGAAGTGAATTTCTATACTGAGTTTTGAAATAAGCACCCGTTAAAGTAAATCTTGTATTAATCGCTTTAATTCTGGGCGAAGTATATCCGAATTCAATTCCTTGTTTCAGTGTTTCGCTTCCGTTTTCAGTTGTACTGTATTCATTGAATAAGCTTTTTACAGTATATGGAACATTGGTAAGATCTGGTCCGTTTGGTGTCCATTGTGTTATATCTACTTGCGAAGCATCATATTGCTTGTAGGTATGCACAACCGAGTTGGTCATATCACGGAAACCATTCGTCATATTTTCTTTGAAATAGGTAACAAAGAAGTCATGATTTCTATAGCTCAGGTCTAAACGAATTTCTTTTTTTATACTTTTTGCAGCCTCAATTTCTTTATTTTCCCTGGACTGAACATACGTCATAAAGTTTACATAACGGTATTGTGCATCGTTGTGATAATAATTCAATTGCGTATAATCCCAGTATTCTTTATTAGGATATAACATCAAAAGAGTGGGCTGCTTGTAAAATAGACCATATCCTAATGTCACATCAGTTTTCAAAGGATAGTTATTAATCATCAGATGAGGCAGGCTATATTGGAAATTCAGCCTGGGTTCTGTAAAAACTTTTTTGCTGATTGCATAAGAATTGTCAATTCCTAAATTTTTAGAAAATCTAAAACCCGCATACAAAGTAAATTTATGCTGATTGATCGCATAGCTCATTTGATCTCCTGCAAAAGCTGCTAGTAAATTTGATGCAGGAATATCGTTAAAAGCCCTTGGCCTTTCGATTCCGTAGGCCGCAGAAGGAGGAGTCAGCATGTCATAAACCAAACCGGCTCCATTATTCTTTGAGTATCTCCAGTCAAGACCGGCTTCATATTCGTGAGTTATTACTGCTGTTTTTCTTACACCATTTACTTTGAAAAGAGCTGTTAAATCCAAAGGTTTTCCTTCTGTCGAAAACTCAGTAACGTACCGTAGATCCGGAAAGAAACCAATATTTTCACCCTGTTCATATGCTAAAGAAAAAGAACGTGGTCCTGATAGCTGGACAAGCTTTCGCTGATCTATCTTTTCAAATCCTGCCCGGATAGCTGTATTTAAAGTTACCTTATTAAAAAATGCACTTTTATCCAAATGGTAAAGGAAGTTATTGGTAAAGCTTATTTTCTTGTTATTTGATTCATACTTATCCGTAGACGGATATCCATTGTCCGGATCGTATTTTTTAGTATCAATATTTGAAGAGAAATCAATATTAGATTTCCATTCTAAAGTTCTGGACCAGAGTGTAGAAATTTTCTTGGAACGGAGTGATGCTGTGATTCGCTGATAGTTTTCATAATCATCAGTGGGTGTAGCTTTTGAATCTAAGAAATCGACACTTGCACTGATTTGCCACTTATCATTTACTTTAAAGCCTTTCCCCACATAATATTGCTTACTAAAGCCATCGGCTTTAAATCTCGCCTGAAGAGAAGTTTGTCCTATTCTACGCTCAATTTTTATGAGTCCGGAAGTTAGATCTCCATAAGAGGCAGACGGAATTCCGCGGATAATTTCAACTTTTTCAATATCATTGGTAGAAATGGTTCTCATGTCAATCCCCGAATAAGCGGTTTCTCTGGCTTGTCCGGCTCCTAGAAATTGCTGATTGTCTACAGAAAGCTGCATATCTGCATTTGAATTGATGATATTGTCATCAACCATAAATTGTATTCCTAATGATGATGTTTTATAATCATTACCAGAAAGACTACCCGGATTTTCACGAAGAATAGGTCTGTTAACAGAACTTAAATTAGGTACTTTTGCCAATCCACCCGGAAGCAATTCCATAAGATCTGTAAAACTTGATGGCTGTAAATGCTGCATTGCTTGCCTGTCAATAACAGATTTGGTGGTCAGGCCTTTACTTTCCTTAGAAAACAGAACTACTTCTTCCAGTTTATTCACCGGCAGAAGCTGAATCATTAAATTGGTTTGAAAGGGCGCCGAAAGGCTGATCTCTTTTTCCTGATAATCAGGATGATTTATTTTTATATGAAGCTTGTCTTTTGAAACTGAGACTAAAGCTGTTCCATTTTTATCAGTTGTTACAGAAATTCCATCAATACTGATTGAAGCTGAGCTGAGCTTTTGATCATTTTCATTAAAAACGGTAATTTTCAGCTGCTGTTTTTCATTCTGAGCATAAATAAGCGGTGTGCTTAAGATGAAAAAAAAGACAAAAGATAAAAATCTGATCATTTTATTTGTTCTAAATAAGGCTGCAAAAGTATGAAATATAACAATGCGAGTAAATATTTATTTAGAATAAGTTAAAACAACTGACAAAAATCAGAATTATAAATGGTAAAACTTTACATAATATTACGAAGGATTTATATAATATTCACCTCTCTTTCCAGCTCTATACCGAATTTTTCTTTCACAGAATTAATAATCTTAGTAGAAAAATCAAAAATTTCTTTTCCGCTCGCATTTCCGCTCGCATTGATGATGACCAGGGACTGCAATTTGTGTGAAGCAACATTTCCAATCTGCTTTCCTTTCCATCCACATTGTTCAATCAGCCATCCTGCGGGCACTTTTACCATATCACCATTTGGATAGCCCTGGATATTTTCAAACTTTTGCTTTAAATCTTCAAATTGAATTAATGGAATAGTAGGGTTTTTGAAAAAGCTTCCGGCATTCCCGATTTCTTTAGGATCCGGCAGTTTGCTTTGTCTTATATTAATAACAGCTTTTGAAATATCCTGAATGGTTGGATTTTCAATGCCGAGATTTTCCAGTTCAGATTTGATCGCCCCATATTCTGTTTTGATTGAATGATGTTTCCGGGTAAGTTTAAAAGTGACTTCCAGAATAACGTATCTGCCTTTTCCTTCCTGTTTGAAGATAGAATCTCTGTAACCGAATCTGCACTGTTCAAGGTTGAATGTTCTCAATTCAAGATTTTCTAAATCCAATACCTCACAGCTTACAAAAACATCTTTGATTTCCGTTCCATAAGCCCCGATATTCTGCATCGGAGAAGTACCTACATTTCCGGGAATTAAAGAAAGGTTTTCTAATCCGCCAAAATTCTGCTGCAGACAGTACATTACAAATTCATGCCAGTTTTCACCTGCTTTAGCTGTTACCAATACTTCATTTTCATTAATGCTCTCTTCGGTAATTCCTTTTAAATTAAGTCTGATGGCAAGACCGTCAAAATCTTTAGTAAGAAGAATATTGCTTCCTCCTCCTAAAAACAGAAGCTGAAGAGATTGAGTTTTTGAGAAAATAAGAGCCTCTTTTAATTCATCAATTGTATTGACTTCAGTAAAATAGCGGGCTTTGGCTTCAACACCGAAAGTGTTATAAGGTTGTAATGAAAAATTTTCCTGCATGTTTATTTGTATTCTTTGGGAAGAATTTTGTCTAGTTGTTCTTTAAGTTGTTGTAATTGCTTGTAATGTAAAGTGTCTACATAAGCATTCACATAGATGTGTGATTTTTTCGGAGTCCGGATCTGGAAAGTTTCATCTGTTCCGCCTATAGGTTGTTGGCTGGGAGAACTTTTTATATGATCGAGATCTACAATTCTTACCGATGAGACAATCTGTTTCCATGTGTTGGAACTGATGGCAGACGTCCATTTTTTATGGGATTGATTGGCCGCCATTCCTTTTTCTGCAAAAACGGAATCTTCTGTGACTTTAATAATTCTGTAATTTCCAAGATGCCCTTCGATGTCGGATACACTAATGAAAGTAATCTCGTGTGGATTTTTGTTAGAAATAGTCTGTTCCGTTTTTTTGGAATCACAGGAAAAAAATGCCGACAGCAAAAGAATCGAAAATAGTATTTTCAGATGGAGTTTTTTTGTTGTCGGCATAGGATATATTTTACAGACTGAATTCTTCTCTGTACTTTTTTAAAGCTTCTTTAAGAATTTCAGCACTTCTTTTTAAATCTTCTTCTTTCAGAACGTAAGCAATTCTTACCTGTTTCTTTCCTAATTCCGGATCACTGTAGAATCCTCCTGCAGGAGCTACCATGATGGTTTCGTTATTAAGAGAATATTTTTCAAGCAGCCACTGTGCAAATTTTTCAGTATCATCTACCGGAAGTTCAGCAACACAGTAGAAAGCTCCTCTTGGTTTTGGGCAGATTACGCCTGGGATAGCATTCAAAAGATCTACCAATACATTTCTTCTGTGAGTGTATTCTTCTCTCACTGCTCTGATGTACGCACCATCATTCTGGTGTGCCGCTGTTGCTGCAATCTGTCCTAAAAGAACCGGGCTTAATCTCGCCTGTGCAAAAAGCATGGCAGCATTACGGATTTTGCTGGAACGGGTTACCAGACATCCGATTCTTACTCCACACATAGAATAACGCTTGGATTCAGAATCAATGATGATACAGTTTTCAGCTAATTCAGGGAAATCAAACATTGAGATCTGCTGTTTTCCGTCATATACATATTCTCTGTATACTTCATCAGAAATGATTACAATATCATATTTCAAAGCAATGTCTGCAAGCTTCTGAAGTTCCTCACGGGTATACAGATATCCGGTAGGGTTTCCTGGGTTACAGATAATGATTGCTCTTGTTTTTTCTGTGATTTTTTTCTCGAATTCTTCAATAGGAGGCAAAGCAAAACCAGTATCAATAGTAGAAGATACGGCTACTACATTTACATCAAATGTGCTGGTGAAACCATTGTAGTTGGCATAGTAAGGCTCAGGAATAATCACTTCGTCACCTTCGTCACATAAAGTAGAAATGGCAAAGTTCAGGGCTTCAGAACCTCCATTGGTAACAATGAAATTATCAGGGGTAAGATCTGAAAAGCCTAATGAATGATAATATTCTGTAAGGGCTTTTCTGTATTCTATATTTCCTTCAGAAAGCGCATATTCCAATACTTTTAAATCGATGTTTTTTAAAGCATTTAAAGCTGTTTCCGGAGTTTCAATATCAGGTTGTCCGATATTAAGGTGGTATACTTTTATTCCTTTCTGTTTTGCTTGTAACGCAAAGGGAACCAGTTTTCTTACCGGCGATGGCGGCATATGCAGCGCTCTGTTTGAAATATTCGGCATTGTTCAAAAAATTTGTATGACAAAAATAGGATTTAATTTTCCAATAATAAAATTAAGAATCAATAAGAAGATGTTTCCTTAAGTTTTATGCAGTCTTTAGAATCTGTTTATTGTAATAGTTTTCAATGTTGATTTTTTATGTATTTTAAATAAATGTTGATATTTTGCTAAAAATAATATTTTCGTATTATTTTTTTTACTAAATTTCGCCTCAAATGTGATTAAAATGGTAATAAATTTATTTTCTAGAGTGGTGCCTGCTATCGCTCTCTTTTCTGCCAGTGTACTCATGGCTCAAAATTATCAAACTATGCCGGTTTCTTCAGGCTTTACAGCTGATGTAATTGCAAATGGTATAGGTTCCTCAACGGTTACTACAAATAATGACGTAGACGGAGTTTCTTACGCTTTTGTAGCCAAAGATTTTCAATTGACTTCCACAAGTGCAGCTATTGCGTATGGTATTCCTGTTGATGGAGTTATTAATTCTGTAGTAGGAACTACTCCGGGATTGAGCTTTCAGTTAGCAAGTTTAAATGCAAATAATTCTTTAAGACTGGCTGCAAGCGGTGATAATGGAACTTTGGCATTTACAACTCCAAAGGCAGCGACCAAACTGTATATGCTTGCTGTAAGCGGAAGTGGTACCTCAACAGTAAATGTAGTGGTGAATTTTACAGATGGCAGTTCACAGACGTTTTCAAGTATCAGTCTTGCAGACTGGTATAATGGATCTAATTTCGCCATCCAGGGAATAGGAAGGGTTAAAAAGCCGGGAGCTACTCCTGCAGCAGGTGATGATGTTCCTTCTCCTGAAGGCGGAACGAACCCAAGATTGTATCAGGCAGAACTGGCAATAGATGCTGCAAACCAGGCGAAACTGGTACAAAGTGTAACAGTAACTAAGGCAAGTGGTTCAGGAATACCGAATATTTTTGCTTTTTCAGCAGACGCTTATTCGGATTGTATGCCTCCTGTATTGCAGGCGGTTACAGGGATCACAGCTAATTCTGCTTTAGTGTCATGGACAGGCAGTGCTGCCAGTTATGATGTATACCACAGTACTTCAAGCACAACACCGGCAAGCACAGTAACACCTACTTATCCGGGAGTACCAGGGACAAGTACAACGATTGGAGGTCTTAACTCCAATACAACTTATTATTATTGGGTAAGATCCAACTGTAACACAGCTACAGGCCAAAGTGTATGGTCTTTTGCAGGAACATTTAAAACAGCTTGCTCTACTTTCACGGTTCCGTATACTGAAAACTTTGATACTACAAGTACAGGTTCAAGCACCAACACAAATGCACCAAGCTGCTGGGCATATTTAGAAAGTGCATCATTTGCAGGGTATGGATATGTAACTACATCCAACAACTATTCAGCACCCAATGCTTATTATTTATATAACTCAAGTGCTACTACAGGCAACCAAATGTTAGTTTCACCTCCAACAGTAAATCTTTCAGATGGTACTAAACGAGTGAGATTCTATGCAAGATCCGGATCAAATGGATACACATTATTAATAGGTACTTTATCAAATCCTACTGATCCTGCTTCTTTTACACAAATAGGTTCTCCTATTGCTTTGACAACTACCCACACTCAATATACTGTTAATATTCCTGCGGGCTCTGATTTGCAATTAGCATTCAAACATGGTTTAGGAGGTTCAGCTCGTGCTCTTTATATTGATAATATTACCGTTCAGAATATTCCTTCTTGTCTTGAACCAACTGCAGTTACGTCATCAAACGTAGCAGCAAACACAGCAACGATCGGTTGGACGGAACCATCTCCAGTTCCTGCAGGCGGGTACGAAGTTTATTACAGCACAAACAATACTGCACCTGATGCTTCTACTGTTTTAAACGCTACAAACTCTGCAACTTCTACTACCGCTTCTGCACCGTTAAGCGGACTGCAGCCTTCTACAACATATTATACATGGGTAAGATCTAGCTGTAGTGCATCTGATAAGAGTATCTGGAGTACTTCTACATCATTTACAACTCTTTGTGTTCCAATAACTACATTGCCTTGGAGTGAAAATTTTGATGCAATGGCAACTATAGGTTCTGCAATCATTCCGAACTGCTGGAAACAAACTCCGGGAGGAAGTTCATCTACTTATAACTTTACTTCAGGAAATGCTTCTCAACAATCTTATAATGATCCTAAATCTGCTCCAAATTATGTGACAATTTATTATCCATACAGCAATGCTGCTTATTTATGGACACCTACATTTACTTTGACTGCGGGAAGTTCATATGACTTTACATTCTATTGGGTAGGAGATGGCTATTCAGGCTGGCAGAATGAAGTATTGGTAAACAACGGACAAACAGCGACCGGAGCAACTAGCTTATCAACATTTATTACGGCTGATCAAACAGCTGCAGGGGGAGGTAATAGTGCTAATTATACTAAAGTTACCGTTACCTATATCCCAACGGCTACTGGTGACTATTCATTTGGAATTAAAGCTTTGAATACAACAACTGCTCCATATTATATGGGCTTTGATGATTTCTCTCTTACACAGTCTAATTTAGCTACTGCTGAAACATCTGTTAAGAAAAAAGAAGTGAATGTATACCCTAATCCTTTCAAAGATGTTCTGCATGTTGCGGATATCAAAAATGTTAAATCTGTAACGGTTACTGATGTAGCAGGAAGAGTAGTGAAAACTATTGACAATCCAACTACAGAACTTCAGTTGGGAGAATTAAATACTGGTTTATACTTAGTGACAATGAACTTTAAAGATGGTTCAAAATCTACTGTAAAAGCCATTAAAAAATAAAATTTTTTGAGTTAATAATTTCTGTAGGCAGTTGCATTCGTGTGGCTGCCTTTTTTATGATCCATTACATAATAACTGGACAAATTATTCTTAAAAAATGTTGATGAAATTATTATACATTTGCACCGAAAACTATAACATCCATGAATAAACTTAAACTACTTTTTTTAATACCATTATTTTATTCCGAATTTTCACAGGCTCAACGAATTGATAAAGAAATGATCAGTTTTCAGCTTTTGAAAGAACCGGTTTTTCCTACAGACCTTTCCGGCAGAAACTATACAATTACAGTAAAATCTCCTTATAATATTACAAAAGATGATGTTGTAAGATTGTCAAAAGAAGATCATCAGAAAAAAGTGGATAATTATCAGGCAAACGTTGAAAATGCCAAGTACGAACACGGAGAAAGATTGAAGGATTATGATGCTGAAGTGAAAAAACTTCAGGAAAAATATAAACTGGAATCTGCAGAATACAGTAAACTATCAGCAGTTGAAAAAATTGCGGCAACTAATGGCGCTCCTACGCTGAGATTACCATCCAGACCTATTCTGAATATTCCTCCTGTTCCGGTGTATCAGCAGCCAGATCTCAGAGATGCCTTAATTGTGGATAACAAAATTCTGGCTTCTCAAATAGATGTGACTGGTTTTTCAAAAGGAGGAAATTATCTTGATATTGTCATTGAAATGGAAAGAACAAATTTTCAGGACAATCAGGGAAAAACTTTCGCCAATCAGCCTACAAGGATTATTGCGAAACAGGGAGGAACTGTAAAACTGGATAAGACCTATTTCTCAGATTTTGCGGAAATAGCAAGCGTTCCAACCAATGAAATTAACCTGAATGCTCAGGAAAAAAGATATCTTCAGAGAACGATGGACCGTACAAGGAATATTATCAATGAAAACTTCGGGTATCAGACCATCAATTCCACAGTGACTTTGGCAACTGTAAAGAACAAAGGAGAGTATGACGATTTGGAAAAAGCATACATCTACGTTACGACCAATCTTAAAAAACTTCAGGCAAAATCAGATTATGCTCCGAACAGAATAGCGATGGAAAATATGCAGAAAGGAATTGATCTTTGGAAAAGTGCTCTGACAAAAGTGAATTACAACGATAAGAAAGCGCTTTACAACCAAAAGATCGGGGAGTATCTTTATTTTAACCTGATCAGATTAAATATTGCATTAGGTAATTACCAGGAAGCAGAGAAATATTTAAATGAGTTACAGGAACACTTAGTAGACATTAAACTATCCTACGATGCTAATCTTGAACTGAAAAGATTAGAAGAAAAAATTTATAATAACTAAAGAAAACGATATGATTAAACAGATTATTGCTTCGGCATTAATTATAGCTTCTGTGTACTCTTATGCACAGACGAAAGTGACTGAGGGAACAAAATTCACAGTAGATGCCAATCTTGAAACAGATGATAAGCTGGTACTGGCGGATGATTACAATTCTTATATGTTCAGTGCTATTAATATTGACGGACTGATGAGAAATGTTTTTCCTCACAAGAAATTATTGATGAGAAAACTGGATCAGAACGGAAGTCTTGTGGATACTTATGTAAAAGATTACGCTAACAAAACGAATGGTGTTCTTCACAACTATTTGGGATCACAGCAGATTGATGATGATAAATTTATAGCATTTACGGAAGAGTATTTCGGAAAAGAAAACAGAAAAGAAGTTTTTCAACATGTTTTCAGCAGAAAGGAAGGTACTTTTACAACAAAAAGTATTGCAAAATATAGTATTGAATCTACAAACAGATCGGGTACAACGTATGTGCTTTTCTCGGAAAACGGCAAATATGCAGCCATCTTCAATGATAGATTTGCCAACAAAAAAACAGATAATGTGAATGATGTTCTGGTATTAGACCTGAGAACACTTTCTCCGGTTTGGAACAAAGAAATTACATTGAGTAATGACTATGTTGAAAAGTCTTTGACATTAACCAACTCAGCGAAAATCGTTGTACTGCGTAAAGCTGCAGGCTGGAAGGAATCTTATAAGCTGGAACTGGTTTCCAATACTGAGGATAAAGATCTTCCATTTGATGATAAATATATTCCTGAGAAGTTATATGCTTTCAGTAAAAACGACAATGATTACCTTGTAACTTTTGGAAGAAAAAATGCGGCGGTTACCATTGGAGCTAGTACTTTCGGAACGGTAATGTTTTATGATATGAAATCCGGAAAAGCGGTGATCAGCAATACCAATTTGGCAGGAAGCAAGGACATGAACGATGTGAAGGTCATCAAAACCATTGTGAAAGGGGATGAAACTTTAATGGCTGTTCAGCAGGAGACGGTGACAAGACCGATGCCTACAGCAATGAATCGTTTCCCGGATCCTGTATATTCACTGGATGCAGGAATGCTGATTAAATTTAATAAAGAAGGGGAAGTAAAGCAATTTGTGGCAGCTGGAACTTCTACAGGAAAAAGAATTAACGTTGTTGAATCCGGAGATAAACTTTATATTTCTGCATTTTATCCTAAAGGAGCATTTGGAAACACAGGATTTTCTATGAAAGTTTTTGATTTTGCCAACCTGAAACCTCAGGAAGTAAGCCTTGATTATAAAGGAAGAAACTTCTTCCAGAACTACGGTTTTGCAGATGGAAATATGATTCAGTATGTTCCGAATGTCAATAAATTGATGTTCCTTCAGAAGAGCAGCAAAGATGTTCAGATGTTCAGTGTATATAATTTTATAAAATAATCGTATTTTAGAAAAAATTACAATATGCAGATTCAGTCAGTTTCCATAGAAGATTATATCTCAAAGATTCCTGAGGAAAGACAGGAAGCTTTCAAAAAACTTTACGATGCGGTGAATGATAATCTCCCGAAGGGTTTTGAAGACGCCACAAATTATGGGATGATAGGTTGGGTAGTTCCTTTGGCAACCTATCCTGCCGGATATCACTGTGCACCAGGAACAGCACTTCCATTCATCAACCTGGCTTCCCAGAAGAATTTTATAGCACTCTATCATATGGGTCTGTATTCAAAACCGGAACTTCTGGATTGGTTTGTAGGAGAATATCCAAAACATTCCAAAAAGAAACTCGATATGGGTAAATCCTGTGTCCGTTTCAAAAAAGTAGAAGATATTCCTTTTGAACTGATTGCCGAGCTGAGTCAGAAAATGACCCCTGACGACTGGATTGGAATTTATGAATCTCAGTATAAAAGATAAAAAAGGGCCCTGAAATCAAATAGATTTCAGGGCCCTTTTTTATGCTGGAAGCCGGAGCTTAGAAGCTGGAAGTAATATTTGTGTTTTAAAATTACTAATCGTCATTCCTTGATAAATATTAAAAAGTTAATTAAATGGTGTGTATTTATCCATCGACTTTCAGAAACCTCCAGCTTCCTTCTTCCAGCTAAAAATGAATATCCCAGATTCCCACTTTACGTTCTAGCTCAATCAAAGCAGCTGCATTATCTGCAAGAGCCTGATAGTAATCTTTTCTTACATTGTTATACGTTCTTTGGGCATTCAGGACTTCAAGGATAGAACTTTCTCCTCTTTTGTAGCTGTAGGTAATTCCTTCCAGAATGTTTTGTGCTTCAGAAAACATTCCGTTGTGAAATTGTCTGAGCTGTTTCTGAGTGGCTGTGTATTGCTGATAAGCCTGCATTACTTCAGCTTTTATTCCTTGTTCGATTTGTTTGTACTCAACTTCTGCCTGCGAATGGGCCATTTCTGCTATTTTCAAACCTGCATTTCTTCTGTTGGAAAATTTTAAAGGAATGCTAATACCCATTTTTACAGCATTGACAGTGGGAGAAGGGGCAATTTCATTTGTGGCTTCGGTATGTCGCTCTGCTCCGGCACTGATGCCTAAATCTATGATACGATTTGCTTTTTCCAGATTGATCTGACTTTTGGCAACCTCTGTATTTTGTCTGGCAGCCAATAAATCTGCTCGTTCATTTAAAGCCTGAAGAGTGAGATCATCAATACTAAAATCCCTGTTGAAGGCATTAAAATCTCCAATAACATCTCTGTTTGTAATTTTGCTTTCTCCAAGAAATACTGATAAAGTGGTGAGTGCCTGCTGTTCTGCACTTTCAGCCTGATATACTTCGTTGAGAAGAGAAGCGGCTTCCAGTTTACTTTGTTTTGAAGTGACTAATGATATGGTTCCTAAACGGTAACGGATACTGTCGGACTTTGCCAATTGCTGCATATTTTTATAAGAATCCTGTTGTACTTCAAGCAAAGCCCTGGATTTTAAAGCATCAATATATCCTAAAGTTGCATCAGCACGAAGATTCCTGAAAAAATCCTGCAATTGTATTTTGCTCAGCTCCGATTGATTTTTGGCCAGATTGACCCTGGCTTTTCTTTTACCACCCAATTCAAGAGTCCAGCCGAGTGATGCACCATACACATATCCCATATTTTGATTCACACCGTTATTGGTGGTTTCCATTTCCAGTTGAGGGTCAGGAAACATATTGGCGGTCTGAATAGCAGCCTCGGACATATTTACATTGTATTTTTGAGAAGCATATCTCAGATTTTTATTTCCGACAAGACTCAGGTATTCTTCGAATGATAAAAGTTCTTTTTCCTGTGCCTTTATCCCTGTGATGCTGAGCAATACGAAGGATAATATGATAAAACGAACTCTAATTTTCATCTGATTCTAAATTTTGTTTTTCGTTTTTGCGTTCAGCCATAAAATAAATAGCCGGCAGTACGAATAAGGTTAAAATAGTAGAGAACATCAATCCATAAACAATCACAGTTGCCAGTGGACGCTGTACATCAGAACCGATTCCTGTAGCTAATGATGCCGGGAATAATCCAATTACAGCAACTGTAGCGGTCATCAGTACAGGTCTGAAACGGTCTTTTGCTCCTTTGATGGCGGCTTCTTTCAGTTCATATCCTTTCTTACGCAGATCGTTGATATGAGAAATCATAATGACTCCGTTCTGGATGGCAACTCCGAACAATGCAATAAATCCTACGGCTGAAGATACATTCAGTGACATTCCCCGGATATTGAGCGCCAGCATTCCTCCAAATAAAGCTAACGGAACAATAGACATCAGAACCAAAGCCTGCCTGAAATCTCCAAATGCACCATACAGCAACAAGAACATAATAGCCAGTGCCAACGGAACAATAAATGCCAGTCTGGAATAAGCCCTGTTTTGATTTTCAAACTGTCCACCCCATTTGATCTGATATTTTTCGTGATCGTATTTGATCTCTTTTTCAATTTTATCCTGTGCTTTTTTCAGAAAAGAAGAAAGATCAGTTCCTCTTAGATTCAGCTTTACGGTAAGATGCCGTTTATTCATTTCTCTGGTAATGGTACTTTCACCTGTGCTTAATTTTACTTCTGCCACCTGAGACAATGGGATTTTTGCTCCTGAAGCTGAAGTCAGCATCAGATTTCCGATTTTATCCGGTGTATCGCGGCTGTCTTCTGTATAACGGCAGGAAATATCATACACTTTATTGCCGATAAAGATCTGAGAAATGGCTTTTCCCCCCAATGCTACTTCAATAAGGTCGGCAACATCTGCTACATTCAATCCATATTGAGCAATCTTGTCTCTGTTGGCGATAATTTGCAGTTGGGGTAACGGCGGCTCCTGATCGATAGCAAGGTCTGCCGAACCCGGAATTGAACTTAAAGTGGATAATACATTCTCTGCAATTCGTCTGGTTTCCTTGAAATCTTCTCCATATACTTTTACTACAAGCTCACTATGTGCTCCGGAGATTTTATCCATCACTCCGTCAATCATAGGTTGTGAAAAGCCAACGGTGAATCCCGGCATTTCTTTATAATCTGTGGCAAGCTCTTTGATGAGGTCTGCCTTTGTTTTTCCTGAAGGCCATTCGCTGTAAGGTTTTATTCCAATGGATACTTCAAAGTGGGAAGCGGTCCATGGGTCGGTTCCATCATCATTACGTCCTGCCTGAATCATCATATAAGTGATTTCAGGATGTTTGAGAGTATGGGCACGCAAAGTATCACTCATTTCTTTTGATTTGGCTAAAGAAATTCCGGGAGGTAACTGTACCTGCAGCCAGATGGAACCTTCATCCAACTCGGGAAGAAAATCTTTTCCCACATGCCAGGAGAGAATTCCGGCAGAAACCAGAACCAGCATAATAGGAATGATTACTCTTTTAGGAGTCTGCATTATTTTTTCAATACTTTTTCCATAGGCTGTGCTTATTTTTTCCAGCCATTTATTGTGATAGATCTTGTGTGGCTTACGATAGATGACATAAGCTAATCCCGGGATCAGAAGTAATGCAACGGCAAGCGCTCCCAATAGTGCATATCCAACAGTAAAAGCCATAGGGGTAAATAATTTTTTCTCTACTCTTTCAAATGCAAATAAGGGCAGATACGCGGTAATAATGATAATGGTTGAAAAGAAAATAGGTTTTGCTACTTCAATCACTCTTTGGGTAATGGTCTTTTCTTCCAGTGTTTCTTCAGAATTTTCTTCCCGTTTCTTCAGAATGGTTTCCAGCATGACGATGGCTCCGTCTACAATGATCCCAAAATCAATCGCTCCCAATGAAAGGAGATTGGCCGGAATATTAGTAAAATGCATGAGTATAAAAGCAAATAGTAATGAAAGCGGAATGGTAATTGCCACCAGCAATGCTCCCCGCCAGCTTCCAAGAAATACAATCAGTACGATAATAACCAGTACAATTCCTTCGGTAAGGGTATGGGAAACGGTAGTAAGGGTAGTTTTTACAAGATCTGTCCTGTCCAGAAAAGGATGGATTTTTACTCCGGGAGGAAGTGTTTCGTTATTCAGTTCTTCGATTGCTTCATGTACACCTTCCAGAACCTGCGAAGGATTTTGTCCTCTTAATAAAAGTACAATTCCTTCCACACTTTCAGAATAATTTCGTTTTCGGTCTGTGTAGCCAAGAATTCCTTTTCTTTCAAGGTTTCCGTATTTTAGCATTCCTACGTCATTCAGAAAAACAGGAACTCCATTTTGAGTTTTTACCACAATTTTTCCAAGATCATCCAAGTCTTTTACCAAACCTATTCCACGGATAACATAGGCAAGATTTCCTCTTGGAAGCATGCTTCCTCCTGAACTTACATTGTTTTTAGAAATAGTTTCGGTAACTTCAGACAGGGATAATCCATACTGTTCAAGCTTATGTGGATCCAGCTCGATCTGAAACTGAGTGGTAATTCCTCCGAAATTGGTTACATCAGCAATTCCTGAAATTTGTTTGATGCGGGGAATGATAACAAATTTCTGTAAATCCGTCAATTCCCGAAGACTGTGGTTGTTACTTTCGATAATGTAACGATACACTTCGCCAATAGGAGAGGTGAGGGGATCTAATCCCGGCTGTGCACCATAAGGAAGCTCAAAATCTGTCAATCTTTCCTGAATACGCTGCCTTGCCCAGTAATCATCTATCCCGTCATCGAAAACCATAGTAATAATGGAAAGCCCGAAGGTACTTTTGCTTCTCATCACATGCATTCCGGGAAGTCCGTTCAGAGATCTTTCCAAAGGGATTGTGATTTGCTGTTCCACTTCTTCGGCAGCGAGCCCGGGAACCTGTGTTACTACCTGGGAAGTTACATCCGCAATGTCAGGGTAGGCTTCAATGGATAATCTGGTCCAGGAATAATACCCAAAGAATCCCAGTAAAAGGAAGAGGGCGAGCATCAGCCATCTTTTCTGTATAGAGATTGTTAGTAATTTTTTCATAGTTCTTGATTTCGCATCATTTTACATTATTTCGCATCCAGCATATAAATTCCTCCTTCAGTCATGATGGTTTCTCCGGGTTTGACTCCTGATATAATCCTTACTGTTTTCTGATCTGTTTCTCCCGTTGTCACAGAACGTCTGGTAAACTGGTTCTTTCCTGTTTTTATCCATACATATTGAGAACTGTCCTGCTGCATCAAAGCGGTTACAGGAATCATCACTGTTTTTTCAGGAGTTGTTGAGAAGTTCACGGTAGCGTACATTCCGGGTTTTAATTTTCTGTCCGGATTATCGCATTCAATAAGTACTTTGATACTTCGGGTATCTTCGTCTACAATTTCATTGATGTGATATACTTTTCCGGTAATATTTCTGTCCGGATAAGCGCTTACCTTTACAGAAACCTGATCCCCGGTGTTGACAAAGCGAATGTCTTTTTCTTTTACATCACCTGAAATCCAGACTTTTGATAACTCTGCGATAATCATGACAGGGTCTGCATCTCCTTTCAGATATTGGCCGTTTACAATTTTGTTGGAAATAATTTCTCCGCTGATAGGAGCTCTGACAATGAGTGGACTTCCTATCCCTCCTCCTTTGCTGTTATAGACCTTTAAAGCTGAAGAAGCATTGGAAAGAGATGTTCTTTTATTTTTAAAATCAGTTTCTGCCTCGTCCAGCTCTTTCTGGATACCTACTCCGTGTTTGACAAGATCTTGCTGGCGTCTGTAATTTTTTTCCGCAAGCTGTACATCATTCAGTGCATCTGTGTAATCTTTTTGAACTGAAAAATAATCTGAAGAAAGGATCTCAAAAAGTGGACTTCCGGCAGAAATATGCTGTCCGAGCTGAATAAACGATTGGGTAATTCTTCCGGAAAAAGGGCTGGCAATTTCTGCGTAATGATTAGGAATTGCCTGAATAGTTCCGGCTGAAATCACCCCATCGCTGTGTTCTTGTTCGGTAACGATCTGTGTTTTAATTTTTTTGAAAATGGGATTGCTTTCCGGAACAATGACGTGATCGTCTTTTATCATTATTTCCGGTTCTTTGTTTTGCTGAGGTGTATTGTCTTTACAGGAAACTGCAAAGAGAATAATACTACTTAAGATTATCTTTTTCATGATCTTAATACAATTGAGTGCTGTTGCTGATTTTTACTTTTTCTTTGTTATTTTTCTTGGTGCTGAGCCATTTTTTGCCCCTGGTTTCCTTCTGAGAGGATAAAGAAGGTCTCAGGAATATATTGGTAGATACAATAAAGAGAACTGTGATGAGGGCTTCTACAGGATATCCCAAAGCACACAATGCGCCTATGGCTGCGGAACACCATAATGTGGCGGCAGTATTTAATCCTCTTACGGTAAGGCCGTCTTTCATGATGACACCGCCACCAAGGAAACCTATTCCGCTGACAATATAAGAGGTAATTCTTCCGGCCGCATCGCCACCAATTCTGATAGCAATCAATACAAATGCTGCAGAACCGATACATACCAGTGTGTTGGTGCGGAGTCCGGCATTTTTTTTGCGCCACTGTCTTTCAAAACCTATACCGGCTCCCAGACAGAATGCGGTTAGTAAACGAAGGGTAAATTCAAATGTATTCATAACTTTTCCTTTTTTTATAAAGCTTTTCAGCTGTACGGGAAAAGTGAGTACAACTAAAGCTTTTAAGATTGATAATTACTGTAAGGATCTGCGTCCATATGCTTTATTTTTTACTGTGCAAAAGTAAAGAGGACCGCATTTTTTTACCGTTAGAAAAGCTTTAGAATGTTATTAGAAAATTATTAGAGAAACTGTTTTTCTGTTTTTTAATGGTGAAATAAGAACTGATTATTTTTTTAGACCTATTAATAAGTGTAAACTGTATCCATTGTAAAAGATAAAATTTCAATACATTTGGGGCAGTCAGTTTTATAGGATGAATTTCACGATTTATCGTATAAAAGAAAGTCTGTTGAATCTCGGAAACTTCTTTCCAACATCTTTAGAATTATATATTTTAGAAATGAAAAAATCAAACATAGCAATACCAGCTACGCTTTTAGCGATCATCTGTGTACAGGGAGGAGCTTCCATTGCGAAGCAGCTTTTTCCTGCAATCGGAGCTATTGGTACAGTTACTTTAAGAATTGTACTTTCTGCTGTTTTGCTTACGTTGATTAACCGTCCGAAATTTTTACAGTTTGACAGACAGAAATGGAAATACTGTGCGATGTACGGAATAGGATTGGCAGCGATGAATCTTATTTTTTATATGGCGATTCAAAGGATTCCTTTGGGATTGGCGGTTACGGTAGAATTTGCAGGTCCATTATTTCTTGCCCTGGCTTTGTCCCGGAAATTACTGGACGTTGTATGGGCATTACTGGCCTGTGTGGGAATTCTGCTGATTGTTCCATGGCAAAATGATCATGTTGATTTGCTGGGACTTGGGCTTGCTTTTCTTGCCGGGATGTTCTGGGCTGTTTATATTATTATGGGTGGAAAGGTTTCCAAGATAATGGATGGGAAAGATGCAGTAACGACCGGGATGATATTTGCGAGTATGGTAATTATTCCTTTTACAATATGGGATGGAGCAGTTTTTAATCTTACTCCGACTATTTTTGTTAAAGGACTTGGTGTGGCTATTCTTTCGAGTGCTCTGCCTTTTTCGTTGGAAATCATGGCCTTGAAAAGACTTCCTGCTAAGACTTTCAGTATTCTGATGAGTCTGGAACCAGCATTTGCAGCACTTTCAGGATTAGTTTTTCTTGCCGAAGAATTATCTTTGTTACAATGGATTTCTATTGGATGTGTAATTGCTGCCAGTATAGGAACTACGGTTTTCAATAAGAAATCTCTTGCTCATGAGTAGAGGTTTGAAATTTTTAACCCATTAAGCTATTACTTTAACTGATTATAAACTCGATTGTGAAAATTGTTTCATTATAATCCGATACTACAGCTACTTTTGCATTGTGGAGCAGAATGATTTTCCTGGTAAGAAATAATCCTATTCCGTGGCCTTTTTCCTGTTTGGTTGTTTCACTTCTGTAAAAAGGTTCGAAAATATGCTGTAAATCTTCCTTAATAATCATATTTCCCGAATTGATAAAGCTTATTTTAAGACATCCGGAATGGGTTCTGACATCTATCTGACAACTATGTTCCGGAGAATATTTGCAAGCATTGTCAATCAGGTTATTAAATGCAACCTGCAGAAGGTATTCATTTCCCAGGATGATAAGTTGGTGTTCTTCTACTGAATCTTCGATGTTCAGTGAAACTTTATATTCAGAGTTTTCTCTTATTATTTTGCTGTAAGATTCCAGAAGAACTTCATCCAGACGTACTTCTGAAAAACTGATTTCATTGGGGTCATAGCTTGCTTTGGCGAGATCCATTAGGCTATTGGAAAGTTTTACCATATTTCGGGCATCTTCCAGTGCATATTGAATGGTTTCTTTGTACTCTTCTTTGGTCTTATCCTTTTCGGAAGCCAGTTCCAGCTCGGTGATAATCGCGGATAATGGCGTTCTCAGTTCATGTGAAATATTGGATACAAAATGTTTTTGAGAATCAAAGGAATTCTCAAGTCTTTCCAGCATTCCGTTGAAGTTCTGGGCAAGTTCGTTGAGTTCATCTTTCTCCTTAGTAGTTCTAAGTCGTAGCTGTAATTTTCCGGCTGTAATTTTTTTGATCTGATTGACCATTTCACTAAGTGGGCTCAATGCTTTTTTAGAGAGAAATATCCCGGCCAGATAAATCAATATTAAAATAATAAAGAAGGAAATAATGCTGATGGTAAGAAGATGAGTGAGATATTCATATCCATATTGATCATAAGCGGCTGCGGTGACTGCGTAAGTTTTTCCCTCATAATGATACACCATTCCAATCACCTGTAAATCGTTTAAAAAGAAATTGATTTTCTTTTTCTGGAATATCTGCGAAAGCATTTCAGAAGTTTCCTTTACATAATCTACTTTGGCATCGTCATGATAAACGAGCTGCTTATTAATATCATAAATTGCTACCTGAACTTCGTTTAGGGTTCTGGTATTGTTTTTATAAAGCTTGTGCATTTCCTGCTCAGGCAATGAACTTCGGAAAAATAAATCTGCTTTGGCAATGGCTTCGTTCTGAAGTTCGCTGTAAAAAGATTTCTCTCTGGCTTCTTTGGATGAATAATAGATCGAAACGCTGTAAACCCCCAAAAGCATTGCAGTGATTAAGGTAAATAGCAGCGTAAGTCGGGTTCTTATTTTCATCCGGATATTTTTAGTTGATCTTAATGCTTATTGTACAAGGCCTGATTCGTAGTCTTTTTTCAGAATAAATCCCATCCCGGCTTTGGTGTGAATCAGTTTAGTTTCAAAATCTTTATCAATTTTTTTTCTAAGGTAATTGATATAGACATCAATAAAATTTGTGCCCGTGTCAAAATGGGTTTCCCAAACTTTCTCTGCAATTTCACTTCGGGAAAGCACTCTTTCGGAATTCTCCAGCATGAATTTTAAAAGATTAAATTCTTTAGGAGTCAGTTTTATAGAAGTATGGTCCCGGCTTACTGTTTTCTGTTCCAGATTCATTTCAATTCCCTCATATTTCAGAACGGAAACTTTTTGCTGTCTCTGTTGCGAAAAACGTTTTAGAAGCACTTTGATTCTTGCTACCAGCTCACGCATTTCAAAAGGCTTGGTCAGATAATCATCCGCTCCGGCATCAAATCCTTCCAGTTTATCATCAGTGGTTCCCAATGCCGTCAGCATAATGACCGGAAGATCAGGTTTCAGAGTTTTGATTTCATTACAAAATTCCAGACCATCTTTTTTTGGCAGAACAATATCTGTGACTACCAGATCAAAATTCGTTTGTAAAGCCAGCTTCAAACCTGTGTTTCCGTCGTAAGCCACAGTCACCTCAAATTCAGCTTCCTGAAATCCCTTTGCAATCAGTTTGGAAAGCCTGTCATCGTCTTCAACTAATAAAATATGTGGCATAAGAATCTTGGAAATGTTTGGGTTGGTGTGAAGAATAGATCATTATTCCCACAAATGTAATGAATTCTATTTTGTAATTTTGGCCCTGAAAGTATAATCGAATGTCTGAATTTAGAATTAAAAAAAGAATAAAAAAGGTTACTGTTGCTGGGCTTTTATCCTGCCTGATGGTATTATTGGTTCAGTGTAAAAATGCTTATTCCGATAATGTACAGCTCAAAAACGGTGATCTGCTCTTTGTAACTGCTAAAGAATCGGGGCTTTCAGGTGCTATTAATAATGTTACTCAAAAACAAAAAGCAGCTTCTTTTGATCACATAGGAATTCTGGAAAAAGAAGGCCGTAAAATTTTTGTTTTGCATGCTGCACCCAAGGGTGGTTCTCAGAAACAGGATCTGAAAGATTTTATTAAAGACCAGAAAGAAGATGGGCAGGAGGTAATTGTTTATCGTTTGAAGCCGGAATACCAGAAAACAATTCCCGAAGCCATTGAAAAAGCGAATTCTATGCTTGGAAAACCTTACAATTTCAATTATATTCTTGATGAAACTTCATATTACTGTTCAGATTTTGTGGAAAGAGCTTTTCGTAAAGAAAACATTTTCAAGCTGGAGCCCATGACATTTATTGATCCCAAAACGGGAAAAACAAATGCATTCTGGGAAGAATTTTACACCAAAAAAAATCTCAAAGTCCCTGAAGGAGAGCCTGGTTGTAACCCCAACGGACTTGCCGGTTCTGATAAATTAGAAAGAATAGGAAATTACTAAATATTGAAAGAAGCTGAACAGGCTTCTTTTTTTATGTTAAATTTTTAAAAATATTAGTCTACTGATTTGGTGGACTAATATTTTTTTATATTTTTGTTACAGATTTAATGCAGAGCGCATTATGATCTTAGAAGTTTAACCCAAAAATGTTTAGCGATGATTACACCTAATCCGGGCCCGCAGGTTTTACAAAATAAAATTAACCTGCCTAAAAAAGAATTGTTATTGGAAATAGAGTTGAATGGCAAAATGAAATTTGAGCATTTAATGAATACCATCTACAATCAATTGGGCATCTGTCATAGAGTGTTATCCGCTAATGTGGAATATGTGGACGGATATAGTTTTGGTTCAGTACAGTTATATATTAATGTCAGTTCAGAAGATTTTCAGCAGCTTGAGATCTATCTGAATAAAAATAAACTTATGAATACGACGGTGGAGTATATCTGCAGAAAGTATTTTTAAGTGAGATTCATATAGTTTTAATTACTCAAAGTGTCCGGTTTTTTTACCGGGCACTTTTTATTTTTTATTAAAAGCAGATTAAAACCACATCAAAAAGAATAATCATTAGCCGGGACAAAATTCCCCTCCTCTGGAGGGGTGGCGAAAATTCAAAGAATTTTTGACGGGGTGGTAAAAAAAACGAAATGATAAAAAGAAAACAGCAAACAAAAAAGCGCTCAGATTGCTCTGAACGCTTCGATATTAAATAAAATAATTTTAAATTCTTTCGATATCAGCACCAATTGCTTTCAACCTTCCATCGATATTCTCATACCCTCTGTCGATTTGCTCGATATTGTGGATAATAGATTTTCCTTCTGCAGAAAGTGCTGCAATAAGAAGTGCATTTCCGGCTCTGATATCCGGAGAAACCATTGTTGTTCCTCTTAACGGAGCTTCCTGGTTCAATCCGATTACCGTAGCTCTGTGCGGATCACATAAAATGATCTGAGCTCCCATGTCAATTAATTTATCAACAAAGAATAATCTGGATTCAAACATTTTCTGATGAACCAGAATACTTCCTTTTGCCTGAGTAGCTACCACTAAAATAATAGATAATAAATCCGGCGTAAATCCTGGCCATGGAGCATCCGAAATTGTAAGGATAGATCCGTCAATAAACTTCTGAATTTTATAATGTTCCTGAGCAGGAATGTAGATGTCATCACCACTTTGCTCAAGCTCGATTCCTAATTTTCTGAATGTATTCGGGATGACACCAAGCTGGTTCCAGTTTACATTTTTGATGGTGATTTCAGATTTTGTCATTGCCGCAAGACCAATCCAGGACCCGATTTCTACCATATCCGGAAGCATGGTGTGCTCCGTTCCTCTCAGATAATCTACTCCTTCAATGGTAAGAAGGTTAGACCCGATTCCTGAGATATTCGCACCCATTCTGTTCAGCATTTTGCATAATTGCTGTAGATAAGGTTCGCAGGCTGCATTGTAGATTCTTGTTTTTCCTTTTGCTAAGGCTGCTGCCATTACAATATTAGCAGTTCCGGTAACAGAAGCTTCTTCCAGTAAGATGAATTTTCCTCTTAATTCTTTAGCTTTTAAAGAATAGAAATATTCCTCTTCATCATAATTGAATTCAGCACCCAGTTCAACAAGTCCCTGAAAGTGAGTATCCAGTCTTCTTCTTCCGATTTTGTCACCTCCCGGAGTCGGCATATAAGCTTCGCCATAACGGGCAAGCATTGGGCCCATCAGCATAATGGATCCGCGTAGTTTTGCGCCGTCTTTTTTGAATTCGTTAGATTTTATGTAATCAAAATTAACCTGATCAGCCTTGAAAGTATAATCTCCCTGTCCGTTTTTAGTAATTTTTACCCCAAAATCTCCAAGGATTTCAATCAGTCTGTTCACGTCATGAATATCCGGGATATTTTTGATTCTTACCTCTTCGTCCGTAAGGAGTACCGCACATAAAATTTGTAGAGCCTCATTTTTGGCCCCTTGTGGAGTTATTTCGCCCTGCAGTCTTTTTCCTCCTCTTATTTGAAATGTTCCACTCATTATTTTCTGTTTTTATGATTGTTATTGTGCCTTCTTTTGTTAGGCTGGTTGCTGTTATTGTTTTTATTACTGTTGTTCCTGTTGTTATTGTTATTATTCCTGTTGTTGTTATTGCTGGTATAATAGATTTTACTTTTTTCAAGAGAATCTATTCCGGTAAGATCCAGTCTGTTTTCAGACAGTTCTTTCAGATGGCGGAAAATAACATCATCCGTCACATGTTCTTTATTATAGACATTATAAGACTTCTTCATATTGTTGGCAATTACCTCAATAAGGGCTTCTTTTTCATCACCCGTTTCCAGTTCAATTGCTTTTTCTATCAATTGAAGAATACTTTTTCCATAAAACTTAAAGTCACCCTGAAGTTTTGGATATTCCATTCTTTTAGGTTTTTCTGCCAATTGTTCCGGAGTAGGGAACGGATATGGAGAATCTACATCCAGATCATGATTAGCAAGAATATAAAGATGGTCCCAAAGTTTATGTTTATAATTTTCCTCGTCGCGAAGTTGTGGGTTTCTCTGACCCATAAAATCGATGATTGCCATAGCCATTTCGTTCCTTTCCTCTTTGGTAGGAAGTTCTTTGCAGCGCTCAACCAACTGTTGTATAATTCTGCCGTATTCCGGCATATGAAGCTGAGTTTTTTGGGTATTGTATTCCATAGTATGCAAATATATGGATTAAAAGAAAAATTGTTTCGAGAATCTGAAAAATTTATGATTTTTTAATGAAAATTTTAAATGATTTTCTTCTTGATTTATTGTTGAAAATTAAAATATTTCCCATTCATTTGAATTTGTTTTCAATAAAATTGTATCTTGTTTAATAGATTGATAATTAATTATTACGATGAAAAAAACATATTTTTTCCTTTCCCTATTGGCTTTAGCATTAGTTAGCTCTTGTCAGAACAGGGATGAATTGATTACGGAGACTTCCAGACAGGAAGAAGTTCATAGCAAAACGGTGAATGTCACTCATCATGATGGTCGTCCTTTCAGTACCGGAAAGGATTCTGGATCTACAAATGATAAATTTGTATCCGGGCCGGGTGGAGGAGTTCTTATGCAAGGCTTTTACTGGGACGTTCCTGAAGGAGGCAACTGGTGGAATACCGTTAAAGATAAATTAACAGCATGGTCCGATGCCGGAATTGGTGCCGTATGGCTTCCTCCGGCTTCAAAAGCACAGAACGGAGCTTACTCTATGGGATATGATCCTACTGATTATTATGATTTTGGAAATTTTAATCAGAATGGAAGTGTAGAAACCCGTTTCGGATCAAGAACAGAGCTTGAAGCATTGATTACAAAAGCACATACGGAAAGTATGCAGGTGTACGCAGATATTGTAATCAATCATAATAGCGGCGGACAATCCGAAGCGAATCCTTTCACCGGAACCAATACCTGGACTGATTTCTCAGGCGTTGCGTCCGGAAAATTTCAAAGAAACTACAATGATTTTTATAAAAATGCCTATGGAAATAATGATGAAGGGGCTTTTGGCGGATTTCCCGATCTCTCTCATGCTAACCCCCACGTGCAGGACTGGCTTTGGGGAAGAGATGATTCTGTTGCAAAATATTATAAAAATGTAATGAAATTTGATGGCTGGAGGTTCGATTATGTTAAAGGTTTTGGCCCTTGGGTCGTTAATACCTGGAATTCTAAAGTAGGCGGATTTTCTGTAGGTGAACTATGGGATTCTAATGTAAATACGCTGGAATGGTGGGCCAATAATGCAAACAGTTCCGTATTTGATTTTGCAGCTTATTATAAAATGGATGAAGCGTTTGATAATGGAAATTTAAATGTTCTGAACGATGATATGATGTGGAAAAGAAATCCATACAAAGCTGTCACATTTGTGGCCAATCACGACACGGATATCATTTACAATAAAATGCCGGCCTATGCCTATATCTTAACCCATGAAGGATATCCAACCATTTTTTACAGAGATTATGAAGAATGGCTGAACAAAGAAAGACTGAACAATCTGATCTGGATTCACAATAATAAAGCTACCGGAACAACCTCTATTCTCTACACTGATAATGATGAATATATCGCAAGAAGAAACGGATACAATGGAAATCCCGGCCTGGTTGTTTATATCAATACATCATCAAGCTGGCAGGAAAGATGGGTGGAAACCAACTGGAGCAGTCAGCAGATCAAAGATTTTACCGGAAATTCAACATGGTATCCCACCACCCAAGGTGATAAATGGGTGAAGATCCAATGTCCGCCGAATTCTTATTCTGTATGGTCACTTAATTTATAAGTAATGAATAATAAGTAATGAGTTGGGTGAAAATTAGTTTTATAACCAATCCCAGCCTACTTATTTAGCGATTACAATTGTCATTCCGTAGGAATCTATACAACTATCATTTTAATGTCGTGTTGTGAGAAATTCTTACGGAATGATATTTTTGAATATAATCAAAACCATTAAGAAAGATTTAAGAAATAAAGTATAGTTAAGATTAATTATTCTGATTTTTAAGTTTAAAGCGAAGCTTATCTTAATACTCTCAATACCTTAAACAATCTTAATGTTTCAATAAATAAAGTTTAAAGAAGTTCTTTATATAAGCTGAAAGAAATTTTCTGTAAGATAAAACTACACCTGAATAAATTTTTTCTTCTGGTGCTGATCTGGTAAATAACACTTTTGATTGGCCAGTTTCATTCTGTTTCGGGAAATAATATCATATACCTTATCACTTAAAAATGCCGGCAGAATTTTTCCTATAAAAGAAAGTTTATAAATCCCTCCCAGTAAGTTAGCGATTTCAAGTACTGCCCGTGATTTAATCTGATAATATCGTCCTGGTTTCCATAGGTACATCGTATTGAAGACATTTGTTTCCAGACCTCTTTCGGATAAAAACTGCTGGCCGAATTCAGATTGAAGGGAAGCAAACATGAATTTGTCTTTCTTATCCCGCTCCAAAATCCACTGCACCCAGAAATTACAGACTCCGCAATCTCCGTCAAAAAACACAATATGTTTATTTTCCCAGTTTTCCACGACTTTATTTATTAAACATGATCCTTCTTTCAGTATCTTCTTTTACCTTTTTGAAGTATTGGCTAAGTTCCGCACGCTGTTCATCCGATAGTTTAGCGTTCTGATGTCCTAAATAATAAGACTCAAGCGGCATCTCTTTTTTCTCAACCATTTCTATACATTCCTCCAGCTTATGAAGCTGCCTTTTAGGCTCGTATACTGCAAAGGTAGAAAAATTAAGATGTTTCCTGCCTTCGTTAATATGATTTTTTACCCACCATGAAGCCGGGGAAATATTGGTATACCACGGATATGCTGTTTCATTGGAATGACAGTCGTAACATGAAGTTTTTATGATATGAGCAATTTTCTCCGGAGTATTTTTAATCTTCAGAAAATCCATGCCCGGAGTTGGAGGTGGATTTGTCTTGTCAATCGGAAAAAACTGAATGATGATAAAAGCAACAAGAACGACAACAATTATTTTTTTCATAGAGATAGTATTCATGTTTGATAAAGATAAAGGTAGTTAATTTATTTTTAGTGAGATCAATTGGGAAGCAGGGAGAGGGAAGCCGAAGGTACTTTCAGTAGTTTTGTGAATAATGTGTTTTTTCATTTTATTTAGGAATTGTTAATTTATTTTTCATAATGTTATTACACTTCTTTCTCCCAGCTTCCTTCTTTATAAATTCTTACGTTGAGTAATTCTAAATTGAGTGCTATACTGCTGTTTTTATTTAAGTTAATCTGAAAAATGATTAACTTAATACCACAATTTTGTCTTAATGAAGATGCTGTCAAAAATACATGCTTATAGTTTTTAACTATCGTTGAAATAAAAATTAATAGATTGTATTTATTACTTAAACGTTGTAGGTTTGTCATATTCTTACAACAGAGAATTTAAACTGTATTAATCATATAAAATAAACGAAAATGGAAAAAGATTTGAATGACATCAGCAAATGCCCGTTTCATAACGGAACAATGAAGAAGAGTGTAGCCGGAGGCGGAACTCAGAATTCTGATTGGTGGCCGGATCAACTTAGAGTAGATCTTCTGCGCCAGCATTCTTCCCTTTCTGATCCTATGGATAAGGATTTTGACTATGCCAAAGCATTTGAAAGCCTGGATCTTGAGGCAGTAAAAAAAGATCTTCATGCATTAATGACAGATTCCCAGGATTGGTGGCCGGCAGATTTTGGCCATTACGGTCCTTTATTTATTCGTATGGCATGGCACAGCGCCGGAACTTATAGAGTAGGAGATGGTAGAGGTGGAGCAGGAGCAGGACAACAGCGTTTTGCACCGTTAAACAGCTGGCCGGATAATGTAAGTCTTGATAAAGCAAGGAGATTACTATGGCCAATCAAGCAGAAATATGGCAGAAATATCTCCTGGGCGGATCTTTTAATTCTTACTGGAAATATTGCTCTTGAATCTATGGGCTTTAAAACATTTGGTTTTGCCGGAGGACGTGCAGACGTTTGGGAACCGGATTCCGATGTATATTGGGGATCAGAAAAAACATGGCTGGGAGGTGACTTACGTTATGCTCACGGTTCAGAAGGAGTAGTAGAAGGACAATCAGCAGTTCTTCCTACCGATGATGATGCAGATGGAGATATTCATTCAAGAAATCTTGAAAATCCATTGGCAGCTGTACAGATGGGACTTATTTATGTAAACCCTGAAGGTCCGGACGGAAATCCAGATCCTATTGCTGCCGCTAAAGATATCCGCGATACTTTCGGCCGTATGGCGATGAACGATGAAGAAACGGTTGCTTTGATTGCCGGAGGACATACTTTCGGTAAAACCCACGGAGCGGGCCCTGCAGATCATGTAGGTAAAGAACCGGAAGGAGCAGGAATTGAACAACAGGGATTAGGATGGTCTAGCAGCTATAAATCCGGAAGCGGTAGAGATGCTATTTCCAGTGGTCTGGAAGTAACCTGGACAGAAACTCCGACTCAATGGAGCAATTACTTCTTTAAAAATCTTTTTGAAAATGAATGGGAATTAACAAAAAGCCCTGCCGGAGCTCACCAATGGGTAGCAAAAGATGGAGCAGATATTATTCCTGATGCATTTGATGCTGACAAAAAGCATAAACCAACAATGCTTACAACAGACCTTTCATTGAGACTGGATCCTGTTTATGAAAAAATTTCAAGACATTTTTACGAAAATCCGGATGCTTTTGCTGATGCTTTTGCAAGAGCTTGGTTTAAATTGACGCACAGAGATATGGGACCCCGTGCCCGTTATTTAGGTCCGGATGTTCCACAGGAAGAATTAATTTGGCAGGATCCTATTCCGGAAGTTAATCATGAATTGGTTGACGGAAATGATGTAGAAGGATTAAAATCAAAAATTTTAAATTCAGGATTAAGTAATTCTGAGCTTATATCTACTGCCTGGGCATCTGCATCTACTTTCAGAGGAAGTGATAAGCGTGGTGGTGCCAATGGAGCGAGGATAAGACTTGAACCTCAAAGAAGCTGGGAAGTAAACAATCCTTCTCAATTGAATAAAGTATTAAACGTACTGGAAGGAATTCAAAAAGAATTCAACGATTCTCAAAACGGTAAGAAAATCTCCTTAGCCGATCTGATTGTTTTGGCAGGTAATGCAGGGGTAGAAGTTGCTGCAAGAAATGCAGGACAGGATGTGAAAGTTCCTTTTGCTCCGGGAAGAATGGATGCTTCTCAGGAACAAACCGATGTAGAATCTATGGGATATCTTGAGCCTATTGCCGATGGATTCCGTAATTACCTGAAAAGAAGATTCACTGTATCTACAGAATCTTTACTGATAGATAAAGCTCAGTTGTTGAGTCTTACAGCTCCTGAATTAACAGTATTAGTAGGTGGAATGCGTGCTTTGGATACAAACTTTGACGGTTCAAAACATGGTGTGTTTACCAGCCGTCCGGGAGTTCTTACCAATGATTTCTTCGTAAATCTTTTAGATATGGGAACGCAATGGAAAGCGATGTCAGATGACAAACAACTTTATATGGGAAGTGACCGTTCAACTGGCCAGCCAAAATGGACTGCAACGCGTGCTGATCTTGTTTTCGGTTCCAATTCTGAGTTGAGAGCAATCGCTGAAGTATACGGAAGCGCCGATGCACAAGGTAAATTTGTAAAAGACTTTGTAGCAGCATGGACAAAAGTGATGAATCTGGATAGGTTTGATCTGGTTTAATCCTTTAATCATATAATAAACAGGCTGCTTTGGAAAAGGCAGCCTGTTGTTTTTAATAATCGGTGACTTTGAAGATTAATGAAAGCTTTGTTTATTTTATTAATTTTCTTCTAATTTAATAATTGATCTACTAACCTTGTTGGTATTTGCTTAAGACGGAAAATATTGTGTGGTAGTGATAATTAGAATGGTGGACTTGTTCTGATAAAAGGAATGCGGAAACCTAATCATATTATTTGTTTTGTTAAGGTTTGAAAATCAAAAGTTTTCATCATGAAAAAATGCCTATTAAAGTTAGAGAATTTTAAAAAATATTACAAAAACTAAACAATGATATTTAACATATCATACGAAGAGGAAAATTGATAAATATCAGGTGAAATTGTATTCTGAGGCAGGTATTCTTCATTAACTTTGAGTATGAAAAATGAATTTATTGTCGTTTTTCATTACAAATTCTCAAAAATAAAATAAACAAAAATGTTATGAAACAAAGAGTGCCAATTTCCCAAATTATGACTAAAGAACTGGTAACAGTTAATCTTAAACAATCATTGTATGAGGCTGAAAATTTATTTAAAAAAAATAAAATCAGACACATCCCTGTAGTTGAAAACGAAAAGTTATTAGGAGTATTAAGTTATTCTGATTTATTAAAAATCAGCTATGCAGATGTGGAAGAATCGGATGGTGCTGAAGAGGTTCCGGTGTCTGCAGTAGTATATGATGTATTCACTATTTCCCAAGTTATGACAAAAGCTCCCCTCACTGTAAATCCCGAGACTACCATTAAAGAGGTGGTAGAGATTTTATCTGAGCATAGTTTTCATTCCGTTCCTGTGGTAGAAAATGGAGAACTAAAAGGTATTGTGACTACAACGGATATTTTAAAATATTTGTTACAGCAATATTAAATATAACAAGTATTAACTACTTATGCTGTGTTCCTTAGGTTTTATGTTGACTTTATCATAAAATCTAAAAAAAAATTAATGAGTCGTCCTGAAATAGGTTGACATACAATTAAAATACTATTAAATCCGGAGAAGCTTTCTTCTTCGGATTTTTTATTGCTGTAAAGTCGCAAAATTTTGCAGTGTAGATACTTCTTCTTCCATACTAAAGTTGAAATAAAGAAAAGGATTGGACTAAAATTACAATTTAAGGATTTGTCTCGAAGATATAAAAACAAAAACCATCCTTAAAAAAGGATGGTTTGTAGACAATATGGGCCAAATGTCGAACCGACAAGTCGATGATTTGAAGGTATTGTCAAAGTTAAATTTTTGATAATTAAGGATTTTCTATTAATGATTTTTCCTGACATTTTTAAACCTTAGACCTTTCAAATAGATATTCCCGCCGATATAGTGACGCTGCAATATCGGGATCAGACTGTGTTGCGCAAGATGACTTTGTTTATTTAATTAATCTTAAAGCTTTCGGATAGATGACAAAGAGGATCTAATTAAAGCTAATATGCATGATAATTCTGAAGGCATGCAAATAATTTTAAGGTTAGAATCTAATGGATGGATAAAGGTGAAATTTCAAATAATATCTCTGATCATAAACAAATTGGTGAGGATGGAGAAAAACGTTGCAAAATCAGATGAAGCAAATAAGAAAATCTACTTCAATGATTGCAGGTTACTTAAGTTATCAGAAGCGAATAGAACTTATAAAACTTTTTACAAAACTTGAACTTCACTATTAATCTGTTTTTAATAAATGATATTAAGGATCTGATTTAAATGATGAAGTAAACTTTCAAAGTAGATACGACTAATTTAAATCTCCATCTATTAGATATTTCTGAACAAATATTTAGAATCAGAGGACATAATTTTAAAAAATGTATATTTGGCAACACTAATAATTCAAATAAAATTAAGTTGAGAAAAAGTTTACCTATTAGTATAATTTTAAAAAGACAGAAAAGAAACTTAAAGTTTAAAAAGAAAAGAAAGGATAGAAGATTAAGAGTCCTTTTGAATCATATAGAATTAAAAAAAGATTTAGGAGGTGATAGTTCTTTACAAAACCAATTAGATAAATGGTTACCTGAAACTGTCAAATATTTTATTCATATTGCTGGAAAAAATTACTTGCCATATAAAGATGTAAAAATTAATTCTAACGGATTAATTATATCAATACCGAGAGAATTTTGTTTAAATACTAATATTAAGATTTCTCTAAGTTTTATAAACACATTAATACAATTTTTATTAATTGATAGTCATAAAACAATTACAATTGATTACTCTAAATGTAAGTCAATCGATTTGAGTGCTCAAATTTGCCTTGATGCTCTATTGATAGATACATTAAAATTTATTACTAAAAGAGATAAATATTTTAAAACAAGACCACGTATAAAATCGATTGGAGGAGAAAATATTAATAATCTTGATGTGAAAAAAATTTTATTTTCTATAGGATCCCCTGCAATTATTAATAAAAGAAGTTATAAATTTAGGGATATTGTCCCATATCATCTCTGTATTCATAATAAGGAAAGTGAATCTTTGAGAAATTCTCAACGAAAAGAGTTGGATACTACTAATTTAGTTGAACATGTAATAAATTCATTAGCATTAATAAATAAAGAATTGTCACAAGAATCTATAGAAGATCTTAGTACTGTAATTGGAGAAATTTTAATTAATGCTGAAGAGCACTCTACTTTAAATCAGAGATATTCTACAGGCTACTTTCAGAAAATCAATAATCCAAATTTAGACAAAGCTTTTGGAATATATCATCTAGTAATTTTAAATTTTGGCTCATCAATTTATGAGATTTTTAAATCTTTTGATTGTAAGAATATAGATAATGTAAATAAAATGCAACTTCTTTCAGAAAAATACACTAAGAATAGACTTTTTAGTAAGTCTTTCCATGAGGGTAGTTTATGGACTCTATATTCTCTCCAAGAAGGAATAACTTCAACGTCTCCATTCGAGTTTAAAAAAAGAGGCAATGGCTCAATACGTTTTATTGAAAGTTTTTTTAACTTGCGATCAAATAATGATAGAGATAAAATTTCAAGATTAAACATAATATCAGGAAATACTAATATTCTCTTTGATGGAAGTTATGACATTATGGATAAGATTGTAGGAAATGACACATTTAAAGTGATGACTTTTAATAAAAGTGGCAATATAGAAGATAAACCAGATGGTAAATTTGTCAAAAAGATTAATACATTTTTCCCTGGCACAATTATTACTGCTAAAATTTTAATAACTGAAGACGACATCATATGAAAAAAGGTAGATTTGAGTTAGAAAAGTATCGAACCCCTGGAGCAAAGATTTTTACAGGCAGAGATAGAGGTTTAGAGGTCAAGAATAGTTCTGGAATAAATGAGCTTGCTCAAGAGTATGAAATAATAGAATTTATTATACCAGATAATCTATTTACTATAAATCCTTCTTTTTTTGAGGAACTTTTTATTGATATAGTTCAAAAATTGGGAAGAGAGAATTTCTACAAAAAATTCGAGTTTATAAATTTAGGAAAGTATCAATATCAAAAACCATTAAGTGAGGCAATTGATAGAATTTTGAGAGAAAAAACAGCACTTGATTAATGATATTTAATTTATATCTATTTGAAAATGAATCTGATTTTTTAGATCGAATTGATAAAATTTCGAATATAATTTTTGCAATTAGCACCTTTATTTTAACAATTTATATATTCATTCATACAAATAAAAGAGACAGCAGAAAGGAAGAAAATCTGAAAAAAATAGACTTTTTAAAGGTATTATTATTAGAAAACAATTCAGATAAATTCTTAATTTTTTATGAAAAAATTTTAAATTTAATTTTAGCTGAAAAGAGCAAGACATTATTAGATGATGAAAAATCAATTTTAATTCAAAAAATTAATGACGAACACAGGAATTTTAGAATAAAATTTTACGACCTTGTTTTACCCTTTAATGATTCTATTTATAAAAATATAAAAGATACTTGTGATGATTTAGTATCTGATATAACAGAATATATTTTTGATCAAAATATTAATTATTTACAAGAAAACAATATAAATGTTATTGAAGATAAGATTTTGAAAAGCCGGACCGAAGTTCTTAGAATTATTATCAAAATTAGATAGACCTTACGAAGATCTACAAAAATAAACCATCAAACCTTGTGGCCTTTCTTAGATTAATCATATTATGAAGAAAGGAAAGTTATGTTTGCACAATAGTGGTAGTCTTATTTCTGGTTTTTTTTTAAAATATGAAAAAGAAGTAAAACAGGAAATTTTAAAATGATAGGAACATTAAATGGAAATGCAACTTTGGATTTAAAAAAAAATAATCTCACAAAACGATATAAAAAAAGCCAAAGGCACAGTAAAACCTTTGGTTAAAAACACTAAGTTGAAAAAAAATGATAATATAATATCAATTTGTTTACTTAATTATACTCAGTATTTAAGATTCGTTTTTGTTATAAACCTCCTTGTTTATATTGCCAGATTAGAAGCAATCTACCTTTGTTCTATTAATTAAATATTTACGGAACAATTAAGCAAAGTATCAATGACCAATCAATCCATTGCATTGGTTATTGATGCTAAAAAGGAATAGGAAAACAAATTGCTAAGAAATTAGTAACTAATGGCTACTTGGTTTTAATATGATCAAGGAATTTTTACTATGGTAAAAAACAGCGGAAGAAATTGGTGAAGGCGCATATCCAATTCAGCCAGACGTTACTGATGTTCAAGGCATTAAAAGTCCGCCAAGCGGATTACATATGGGAGACTTGAGCAGTTTGTCTTCGGTTGGCATATAGTTAGTTTTCTTTCAAATTTATATAACTAGGATATACGAAAATTACAATTAAGTTTTTACTCTAAGAAATTTTTGAAATACCTGTAGACCATTATATTCTTAGCCTATTTTAATGATGCTGATAAGCAAAAAATATGTTTTTATTTGCTTTGCGATTATTTTGAAAGAAATATTGTGCGCACTATTATATCATTATACACAGTATGTTAGTTTATTCAAAATAAATTCTCAGGTCATTCATTGATTCATCATCAAATATTACTTGCCGAATATCATAAATAGAAAAGTTATCCGGAATTCTCTCTGCAATACTATTAATATGCTCTTTTGCTCGTAAATATGGAATACCAAATTCAAAAAGTTTTGTCATAATCTTCTTAGAAGAATCAATCTTAAGGCTATCTTGTCCCAAAAATTTATTATAAAATAAGATTCTTTTGACGTTTGCTTCTTTCATTATTTCAGATTTTAGAAGAAACTGGCTATTATATGCTCGGTATAGTTCATTTAATTCTATAATAAATTCGATTGCAGGAATGACTTTATGAGGAACTACATTATAAATCATTTTAATAACAATAGAGACAACTTTCGAGAGACTTTTATCTTTGAATTTATTTTGTAACCTTAAATTTTCTACCATTTCATTTATTGTTAAATATCCAGAACTTAAAATAACATTGATACTGAAAATATCTGGATCTGTAGCTTGTAATGTGCCCAAAACTCCGAATAGATTAATTTCCGGTTTTTTACAATAATCGACTAACTTCTTAAATTGTTTGATAGTAAAACCAAAATTGTTTAATAACAAACTAATTTGTTCAATAGGAACAGTTCCATAATTGGAATCTTCTAAATACCCTTGAGTTTTGATTTTAAACTCATCTCCCGTCTTATTTTCTGCGGCATCATTAATTTTGGTAGAATTATATTCTTCTTCTCTATTGATTTCTATAATTTCGTTCTCATTTTGAATGATAAAATTTAAACTAATATCTTCATATGGTTTGTTTGCCTCATCAAAATGTTTTTGATGTATTTCTTGATAAAATACATTTCCAACTTTATGCTTTCCTAAGCGTCCAGCTCTTCCAATAAGATTTTTAAACTTAATTAGGTTTTTATCTCCTAAAATTTTTGTTGCTGTTGTAATGTAAATGTTTTTTGTTGGTGTATTGACTCCTTCAATCACAGAGGATGTAGCAAGCAATGTTTTTAGTTCTGAACTATTAAAGAGATCGATTACTTTTTTTTGTATGAATTTTGGCATAGGTCCATAATGTATACCTATGCCATTTTTAATTGCCTTTATTGGAGTCCATTCAGGATGAAAATCAAATTCAACGCGGTCAATCCAACTTTCGGATATTTTATTATCTTCATTTAAAGAAAAATCTATATTATCCAAAAAAAAAGATTCTACATCAGATGGCGAATTAAAATATATAAGATTACTGTCAATGCTATTTTTGATGTCTTCTAGTAGAATCTTACTAAAAGATTTAAGTGGAATGAAATTCTTAGCCACAGGAGCATAATCAGTAGTTAAAGTTTTAAAATTTAAATTATCTAGTCCATTAATTTCATTAACTAGTGGTAGTAGTAAGACAACTTTATCAGCCACATTTAGTGTGTCAATGAAAGTCCTATTTAATAATACTTCTCTACTGCTATTAATTTTATCACTTAATTTATAAGCCTCGTCTATAACAAATAAGTTTATCCTTAAATTAAAATATTGAAAAATTTGGTAATACTTCTCTTGAGTTCCAATAAAAATACTCTTATCACCTATAATGCTTTCTTCTTTTATTGTGTCATAAATCGTATATCCTAAAGGTTTAAATAGAAAATTAAAATCTTCTATCAACTCATCTGCTAAAGAATTTGTTGGTACCAAAAAGACTATTACACTAGGCTGTTCATTAAAAATAAATTCTTTTACCAACATAGTTTTACCAAAGCTTGTTGGTGCAGAAATTAATACTCTTTCGTTTTCAATAATTTGATTATAAATTCTTACCTGCTCTGGAGTAAAAGATATATTAGTTTCGTTATGATTCAACAAATTATTTATCTGTATAAACTCCAATTGTTTTGAAAAAAAGGAATCATCTTTTTTCTCATTATAATATGGAGAAAGCTCATAAAGAAAAAGATCTTCAACATTTATTTCGCCTTCAGAATCATCTAAAAGTTTGATTATAGACTCTCTATTTTTTTGATTTATCATAATTACTTTTTGAGATCAATAATTAAATCCAAGGCTGCTCTTTGAGCTTTATATATCAATTCGCTTTTAGATTCAACAGGTAAATGATATAGATGAATATTATAATGTGATGGAAAATTTGATATTTTGATATTATCAACTAGATTATATGTTACTTCATAATTGTCTGATTTATTTTTGGTATGCAAGACAAACCCAGACAAGATTAGTGGCAATTGTTTAATTTCCTCCGAAGTTTTTTCGCAAATATCTCCAGTAATATCTTTGAGGATAATTTCAGTATCTGAACTCGTAATATTTTTTATGAAATCTGATAATTTGCTGTTAAAGCTACTATCTTCAATTATAGAATGAATACCTTTATTCAGGGATCCATAAAATTTAGCTTCTCCTAGCACTAAGGTGGTATCGGAAAACATACAAACATCTGCTCCGGTTGAAACTTTCGTCAAATTTTCATTCACAGCAATTACACCAGTAATTAAGTCGTTATCAACATAATCAATATTTAATCTTGCTAAAAGTGCTTCCGCAAAAAAAGAGTAATATGTCTCATTTTGATTTGATGAAATAGCTGTGTATATCTCAGTATCATTGACGCCTGCCTCTCTGTTCAGAAAAGAGTTCTCAATAAATCGTTGTAATTGGATTATCCTTTGTTTTGGGGATAACGGATTGGTTTTTTGAAAAAGATAATTTAATTTACTTTCATCATATAAGATCGCTAAAATATATTGATCTAACTCACTAAACGTTAAAGAATGATTATATATAGAAAAACTATACTTTTTACAAGTACTGGATTTTTTGTTTAAAATGGTTAATGACATTCGTTGTAACTTTTATGAGTATTCTTTTTTAGGATTTTTAAATTTATTCTTTTTCTAATAATTTAAATTAATTTAATCTATTAAATAATATATTTGATAAAAATAATAAAGAAAATCTTCTAAAAATTATGGATTACCGTAATTTTTTTTTAAAAATTAGTACTACTCTATGAAATAGCTGCAAATTTAATTGTCATTAAAAGCTGAACATAAGTTGAGCCATGGACATGTAATTTATGATAATTATTATTTTATTTGCTGATAAGCAGTATCATGAAAGAAGTTCGCTAAAAGGGCAGACACCTTACATTTCTTATCAAAAGGAAAAAAAGCTAATTTTTACCGTGCATTTCCTTACCCAATTTAGCACCTTTCAATTTTAATATGAAAAATTGTTTTCTCATAAATAGAATTGGTTTTGAGCTATAGCTCAAATAATTAGTTTCTTGGCTATATCCAATGATATGGTTTATCCTTACGGTTAATATAGCAGTGCATCTCCTCTTTTTTTAGTTCAGGAAAAAATTCTATAGCTTTATCAATTGCATAATTCGGCAGGAAATGGATTTCGTCACGAATTGCTTTGACTACTTTTTCGTAAGTATAAAATTCTACAATTCTATCAATGTCGTTTTGATTACCACGTTCAACAATACGGGCAATAATTGATTTATAGGCTTTATCTAGATCCATCGCATCTAAATCAAAATCCCAAAAAAATGAAGGATCGATATCAAAGCATGGCCTTTTTTTATTTCCTGTTTTCATAGTATAAATATACTGAATAATAGTGATATATAAAAGTTTAACGCTTGAATCCACGTCCCTTTTGTTTATTATTTTGCTCTTTGATTTCAGTAAATTTAAGTAATGGGTTATGAACTGATTTTTTTAGTCTTTCTTCTATCTTTTTCCAGGTTATATCTTTACCTTTTATCATCTTGACTTGCACATTCCTATCAATACTGTCGTGATGTAATAAACTTAAGGCAGCAAGTGAGGGATTTCCTCTGTACTTTTTTTGATAAAAGTCAAGATAAGTCTTAAGGGAATTGTGTTCCAGTAGAAAATACATATCAACGAAATCTTTTATTCTGCTTCCATCTTGAAATATAGCGTGAATTTTCATAGCCCCTATATCCTCAAGGGATGCCAACCTAATGTCTTCTTTTGTTATTATTGTAGGCAATTGCCATGGATACTGATGGGCAAGGATATCGACCTTGATTTCAGATATTTTCAAAAGTAATGTATTTTCAAATGTATTTTTAATTTCTACAGGATAGTTATCCGAGAGATAGTTTAGGACAGACCTCTCATTAAAGGGTTTAGTTGTAAACAGATCAATATCAATACTTAAACGATGGCCAAGTATTAGACTGAGTGCAGTACCACCTACCAAGGTAAAATCTTTTAGTCTTTCCTCTTTCATCAGTTTTTGAAGAAGTTCCCACATTTCCTTACTGACGGTTTCTTTATGTAGCATATTTTCATTTTTCAGAAAATTAATTCTGAAAATGAGATATGACTTTACAATGGCGTTGCAAGGAACTATTTGGCTATGATTATCAATGAAAGTCTAGATTATCAGCCTTTTATTGATGGAGATACTAGTAAGTGGAATTACAATTTTTTCTGTTGGTAGTTAGTACCTGCATACTGATACAGTCCACTTAAATTTTAATATAGTTTATTCTTATAATTGGCTCTTATAATTTTAAGAAGTCCGCCTTTTAGTTGGATACCTCGTTTTGTGTTTTTTTAAAGATGTATGAAAATCCCGGTGTTATAAAAAGTAATGTTCCAAAATTCTATTTTAAGAATGGATCTATTGTCTATTAAAATGCTTGCAATTTTAAAACTACGCGGAGAAGTTAGGAGCTCATTCGCAACTTTGAAAGTCCTTACGTCCTAACAAAGTTGCTGCTTCGCTCTGTGAGACTTTTGAATTGGTAAGAAATTTTCTTTAGTCTATGAATATGACTTTAATTTAAAATTATGTTTTTTTAGAGGTATTTCATACTTATTCTCATAGTTTCAAATTTATTATTAATGCGACAAGTTTTGTCGTTTAGACCGTATATTTTTGTGAAATAAATATAATTCGATGGTCTAAAAATATAGCTGTAATCATTTAAATACAAATGTTTATTGTTTCTTAAAAAATGTTAAATTTGCCACGTTATTAACAAAAACTCATTATTAACTCAAAAAACACGGGAATGAAAAAAATCTATCTCGGTGCATTTACTTTATGCACAGTACTGAGTATCTCTGCTCAGGAAGTGGTATGGCAGAAAGATATCAAATCCTCTACCCAGGATTTTCTTAGCCAGGTCACTACAACTATTGATCAGCAGTATCTTATCACGGGAAGCTCGATTCAGAGCAACAAATTACAACAAGCAAACAAGCAGAACAACGGTTATGATTTCCATCTTGTAAAACTGAACCAACAGGGAGAAGAAGCTTGGGAAAAATACTTCTCAGGAGTAAATCATGATTATTTATCAGCAACCGTTACCACACAAGATGGTGGATTTTTATTAGCAGGAACATCCTATTCGGGAAAAGGGCTGGATAAAAAAGAAGATTCCAAGGGTGGGTCAGATATCTGGCTGATCAGAATCAATGAATTTGGTGATGAATTGTGGCAGAAAACCTTGGGAAGCTCTTCCGATGAAGAAACCAGAGCGGTTATTCAAACTACAGACTTAGGATTCTTTGTTGCAGGGAATGTTCAAAATTCTTCAAAAGGCTACGGCTCTAAAGACGTCTTAATTACCAAAATTGATAAAAACGGAAAAGAACTCTCCCAATTAATCTTAGGCGGAAAAGGCTTAGACGAAGTAGAAAAGATGACTCCAACGAGAGATGGCGGAGCATTGCTTGGAATTTATTCCAGAAGCTCACTGGGAGGAACAAAGAAAACTGAAAATTTCGGTGAAGGAGACTACTGGATCGTAAAACTCGATAAAAACGGAAAAGTAGAATGGGAAAAGAACTTTGGAGGAAAAGGTGATGATCATATCAGAACGCTAGTATTAACTTCAAATGGCTTTGTTATCGGTGGAGAATCCAGATCAGAAAGATCAGGCAATAAGACTGTAGGTCTGGAAGAAGGAACAGACCTTTGGCTGATTTCTTTGAATGAAAGAGGAGAAGAGCAGTGGCAGAAATCCTACAACTTAAAAAACAGAGATATTTTGATGGGAATGAGCGTTCTTCATTCTGCGGATGACAAATCTTCCAAAGGAATTTTATTAGGAGGCTATACTCAGGCAGAAGGAAGAATTCAAACGGATGATGAAACCTTCTGGATGCTCTACTTGGATCAGAATGGCAATGAACAGTGGAGAAAACACGTCAAGGGAGAATCCAGAAAGAAGGAAGAAAGGCTTTCCGATTTAAAGTTGAACAGAGACGGTTCTATTGTCTTAGCTGGAACGAGTGCGGAAGAATTAGGGAAAGAAAACTGGAAGATCGTAAAGCTGGGAGACAAACAGGTTGATCAGTTAATCGAGAAGTATGATATCAAGATCTATCCGAACCCTGTATCAGATTACGCTTATGTGGAAATCGGTTTTGATTTTAAAGAAGCTGAGATTCTATTGTATGATATGAGCGGAAGACAGCTTCAGAGCATAAAAACTAAAAATAAAGTGACTAAGATTAATACACAGGCACTCATTCAGGGGGCTTATCTGGTGACCATTAAGACTGATAATAATAAAGTGGTGAATACCAAATTGTTAAAAAAATAAATTGATGAAAAGAAATACAATACTATGGCTTTTATATGTGGCAGGAATATTGGTTGGAATTATCTTCTCCAATGTGTTAAGAGCCCAATCTCAAGAAATTAATTTTGGGGACTTTGCCCACCCTGTGGCATCAGTATCCTCTTTAGCAGCTTATAATAATAACCAAGCTACAATAGCTAGTGGTACATCAAACGTATCTATTCCTTTGCTTGAGCTTCCTACCCGTTCCAAGAATATTTCTCTGCCGTTGGCACTGTCTTATAGTTCTATGAACGTAAAATCATTTGAACCTGCCGGAGAAGCAGGTACTGGCTGGTCTCTCTTTGCTGGAGGAGTGATTTCAAGAGAAATTATAGGCTCCTTAAATGAAGTTCAATACAGTAATAATCCTTTGAGTAATTCCTCTGAGATTTTTGATGATGTTTACTACTATAATTTACCGGGAGTTTCAGGAAAATTCAAATTTAACAAAAATGCAACTACAGGTAGCATTGATATTGAAAGCCTTTCAGGTAATAAAGTTAAAATAACATATAATAGGGATAACACCGAAGCCCTTTATTTTACAGTATTAAGTTTTACCATTACAGATGAAAGCGGGTACCAGTATATCTTTAACGATTATAGTGAGAGTAGTAATGCTGAGGCTGTTAAAACGTATAGATCAGCCTTCTTTTTAAGCCAGATTAAATTGCCGGATAATACGGTTATTGCAAACTTTGAGTATAGAAAAGACAGCAAACATGCCACCGAAGAATTGACTTCTCCTATTGTATATAAAAGTTGTAAACTTTCAAAGATAAATGCTGACGGTTTAGGCTCCGTAAGTATAGATTACCAATATGATGCAACGAAGGAAAAGACAATGAACGATCCTTACAGTATCTCACAAATTCTTTTAAAAGATGTCTGGGGAAGTTTAATTTCAGGATATAAATTCGTTTACAACTGGACTCAGCTTTATCCATCCACCTCTTCAGATAATACTGAGGAGAAAGGAAGAAGGTTGCTTGATAAACTGATAAGAATTAATAAAGACCAGATAGAATATGAAAAAACAAGTTTTGAGTACAACCCTTATCAGGAAAGTCTAAATGAGAATAATACATATCTTTGTTATGTTGAGCCTGTTTCCACGCCGGGTAACTTTGAATCTTACCAGATGCCTGGATTATTAAAAAGAATTATCTATCCTATGGGTGGAGTCGCTGAATATAATTATGAGGCTCATGATTACTTTTTCAATAGAAATACTCCACAGTATTTGGAAAATGCGATGGGCACAGGAAAAATAGTTGATCCATATGTGCAGGACTGGGAGCCTTTAGTTCCGGTGCTTAATGTAGATACCAATCAAAGTTTAGAATATTCCTTAACCGTTACAGGAGCTCCGGGAGTAAAAAAGTCAGTAGCATTACAATTTCTTGTCAGTGAATATTACCCACCTGGAATCTGGGTTCCGGACACACCAGATCCAAATGAGCAACCTGATCCGGGAGGTGATCCTCAGCCTGGAGGACATTATCATTTTGACTTGACCTATACGTTGAAAAAGAATAGTGAAGTGATGAGTACGTTTTGCATTTCTAATCAGGTATCTATTTATCAATTATTGCCGGGTACTTATACGATAACAATTTCAGGAACAGGAGGTAAAGCACAGCTTCTAATGTCTCAAATAAAATTGAAACCTGGTCCTTATCCCAATAAAATCAGTACTTATAAGTATGGTCCGAGACTTAAAAGTATCAAATATTACAACAGCAGTACGGAGACTGTTCCAGCGAAAACAGAGCAGTACAACTATGGCTCATTTAGTGATCCTATTAGTTCCAGTGGTTATATTTTCAGGAATGAAGCTGAAAGCAGTAATTTTTTCCCAGGTTATATATTGTATAAAAATGTATCGGTCAGTGATGGAGAAAATGGTTTTGTGAGGTATTATTTCAAAAATCCAAATGATTATTCAAAAACGTCATATACAATGGATGGAAATCCAACCACCTTTTGGCAATACTATCCTATAACAAAATCCGGTGTATTGGAAAAGAAAGAGGTATATAATGCTCAAAATCAACGATTATCCACTTTAGAATATGAAACAGTATTTGAGACACTTCAAAACCTTCCTGACCTTAGAATAGATGAATATGATGGCAATTTGGCAGTATATACTAAGCCTGCTTACATCAAGAAAACTAAAACCACTACAACAAATTTTTCAGGAAATGTCTTTGCTACAACTATAAGTGAAGCAACTATTAATTCTGACAACTTTAAAACAGGTTTTATGAAAGAAATATCTTCTGATGGCATTACAACAGAAAGCTGGATACGATATGCTGCTGATAAAAATAATACACAGATGCTGAGTGCCAATATTTTTTCTGTACCACTGGAAACAGAGACGAAGATCAATGGAAAAATTACAGCTAAAACAGAAAGCTTCTATTCAGACTCGGGAAGATTTGATCCATTATCATTAAAGATAAGCAATACTGATAACGGAAGCAGTAAGACAGCAGTAAAATATGAGATTTATGATAGCTACGGAAATGTGCGCCAATACATGGTAAATGTTGATGAGAATTCAGGGATAGGATTTCCCGTGGTTTTGATCTGGGGATATAATCAAACAATGCCTATTGCAAAAATAGAAGGCGCCAGACTCACAGATATAGGAACTCTGGCAGATGATATTGTTTTAAAATCCAATGCTGACAAAGATGCCTCATCTGAAACAGAATTTGTTAAAGCATTAGACTTGTTCAGGAGTAATACGGCTTTGAAAAATTTTCAGATTACAACCTATACCTACGATCCCTTAGTAGGTGTAACCACGACAACTCCTCCCAATGGCATTCGTGAGATATATCAATATGATAAAAGCGGGAGGCTGAAAACAGTGGCAGATGTAAATGGGAATATTCTAAAGGAATATAAGTACAATAATAAGCCACAACCCTAACACCTTAAATCTAATAGTATGAAAAATATTATATTGTTTCTCTCTATGTTTCTTTCTGTTCTGGGCAAGGCACAGAGTTTAACGCAGAGTGAAAACTACATCTACAGCAGAACCTATATGGAAGCTGTTACCTCAGAACAGGCTGGTGCTGCCCAGATCCAGACTGTACAGTATTTGGACGGATTGGGAAGACCCATTCAGAATATTGCTGTAAAAGCATCTCCTTCAGCAAAAGACATTGTAGTCCCTATTACTTATGATACTTCCGGAAGGCAAAATAAATCTTATCTTCCACTTCCTACAGCTTCACAGAATGGAGCTTATTTAGCAGGGGCTAACGGAAATTCTGTAAATAGTTATTATGGCGTATCTAATGCTTACTCGGAAACAGCTTACGAAAAATCTCCATTAGGAAGACCAGAGAAGCAAGCAATGCCTGGAACAGATTGGCAAATAACCGGAACGCACACAAAAAAAATGGAGTATTCACTCAATACCGATGGGCAGGTAAAAAGATTTCGGGCGGAAACTGTTTGGAATCCATCAACAGGAATTTATGATGTTTCTCTAATGTCGGGAGCAGATGATCCTTATACTTCCGGGGGGTACTATAAGGCAGGTACACTGTTTAAAACCGTTTCAAAAGATGAAGATGGAAATGAAACACAAATATTTACCAACTCACAGGGAAAGAAAATGTTGATCCGCCAGATCAATATTACTGTAGATGGTTTACAGGAGAATCTTGATACATACTATGTATATGATGAGACTGGAAATATAGCATTTATAATTCCACCCAAGGCAGCCGTATCTGCTACTATAGCTCAAGTTCAGGCAGTATTGAATACATTATGTTACCAATACAAATACGATCAATACAATAGGCTTGCTGAGAAAAAGGTGCCGGGGAAAGACTGGGAATATTTTGTATTTGACAAACAAAACAGACAAGTATTGGGACAAGATGGTAATTTAAGGACTACTATAAACAATTTTGGGCAAAAGGGCTGGATGTTCACAAAATACGATGCTTTCGGAAGACCTTTGTATTATGGCTTCTTTCCTTCCACTGCTTCAAGAGCGGATCTACAGACGACATTGAATAATATTTCAGTTAATACACTTAATAACGAAAAGCCCAGTAGCTCACCTTTCACTCAGGGTAATCTAAATATATACTATACCCAGGAAGCTTTTCCTACTGGAAGCATGACTGTACTAAAGGTGAATTATTATGATGAATATCCTACAGGGGTGGCTGAAAGACCTCAGCAGATACAGGGTAGCAACACCCTTGCTCCTGTGCCGTCATCTATTACGGTTAATGGACTTACATCTGTAAGAAGTACTAAAATGCTTCCTACAGTATCTTTAACAAGAAACGTCGAAAATGAAAAATGGACATCATCTGTACTGTGGTATGATACCTTGGGAAGGGTGATCGGGACTTATGAAAGTAATCAGCTGGGTGGTTTTACCCGTACAGAGGCTTTACTGGATTTTTCAGGAAAAACAAAAGAGTCTTATACTTTCCATTCAAAAAATACATCAAATGCTCAGGTTACAGTAAAAGACAGGTTTGTATACAGTCCTCAAAATTTCCTGCTCAAGCATTACCAGCAGATTGGATCCAATCAGGAAGAGCTTCTTTCTGATTATACTTATAATGATCTGGGACAGATCACCAACAAGAAGACAGGAAGTACACTTCAGAGCATTGATTATTCTTACAATATCCATGGATGGTTTACCGGGATTAATGATTCCGATATTAACAGTATTGGAAGTAAACTGTTTGCTTACAGGGTAAAATATAATACTGTAGAAGGAGCAGAAATACCCAACAACTCTTTTAGCCATCATAGAGTGAAACCCAAATACAACGGGAGTATTGCAGAAACTGATTGGAAAACGGCTTTCGGTGCTAATGAGCCACTGAGAAGATATGGCTATGTATATGATGGAGCATCAAGATTATTGGCCGGATTTTTCCAGAACGCAACCAATCCTTACTCTAAAGAATATAGCGAAGTGATAGGATATGATACAGGAGGAAATATAAGCTCATTGAATAGAACGGGGAGTGCCGTCAATGGAACAGCTGAGGTAATGGATGACCTTACCTATAATTATCTAAGCGGAGGAAACCAATTGGAATATGTGGCAGAGTCAGGAAAAGGAAATGCCTTAAGCGGGTATCCCCTTGCCCGTGGAAAAGGTGCTTTGATGAAATACGATGCTAATGGAAACCTTATACAACATCTGGACAAGAAACAGGACAAAATTTCTTATAATTTTCTGAACCTTCCTTCCATAATTCCTTCTACCTCTTCAGCAGAAACCCTTAAATACATATATTCTTCTGATGGTACAAAAGTACAGATGACCAAAGATGCAGAAGTAACAGATTATCTGGGAGCTTTTCAGTATACTTCAAACAGCTCTGCAGGAGTTCAGACTTCCTTTGTGCTGGCTAATGAGGAAGGGTATTATGACTTTGTGAATAATAGGTATGTTTACCAATATAAAGATCATATCGGAAATATAAGATTATCTTATACAAAAGGAAGCAGTGGGCAACCTGTTATTCTGGAAGAAAACAACTATTATCCGTTTGGATTAAAACATGCAGGTTACAATACAGGGGATGCAAGTAATAATAAATTTAAATATCTTTACAATGCTAAAGAATTACAGGGTACAGGGAATCTGGATTATGGCTGGCGGCAGTATATGCCGGATCTTGGGAGATGGAATGGTATAGACCAGTTGGCAGAAAGCTATTATTCTACCAGTCCTTATGCTTATGTGATGAACAACCCTGTTAATATGTTTGATCCTGATGGCAGATATTCAACAGAGGCCATAGTGGATGCTATGTGGAGGGCTACCCCTGATGGTACAAATTCATATTGGTTCAGTGACGGTGGAGGAGGTTTTACCAGCTATGACGGGGGACCTAAAGGTGGAGGAAGTACAGGCGGTCTTGCTTACAATTCTAACGTAAGCTACGGAGGTAATTTCAGTATGGGAGACTGGACTTATGCAATGCCTCCGGTAGAGCTGTCAGGTAATAAATCCGGTTGGGCAGCACAATTCAGGAGTCATATGGATAGGTATGCCAGTAATGTTCCGGAAATTAGGCAGTCTTATTATAATTTCCATCCTTATCAACCGGATAATAAATTGGATTGGTATAGTTCTGGCAGCAGGGCCAATTTAGGGTTAGCAACGGCAGCTGCTAGTTTTGAAGGACTTTCAGGAAGTGCGAGAATTACCACACAAGGACAATATATTAAGTTATATTTGCCTAGAGCTAATGGATATGTATTCCAAGGAAATCAATATGTTAAAACTATAGGATTAAGTAAAGTTGCTCATGGAGTAGGAGTATTTAGTTTTTGGTATGGCGTAGCTACAGATGGTATTGCATCGTATAATTATGTTAAAAATCCTACATCTAATAATAAAGTACATCCCGGAAAAGCAGCTATAAATACTATATTTGGGATTGCTGGAACATGGGGAGGACCTATTGGGGCATCTGTCGGGACTATTTATTTTAGTGTAGATAATTATTATGATGGTCCAGGAGGAACAGGTTGGCCAGGCTGGTTTAATGGAGCTAATAACTTTCAAAGTCAAATAGATTCCGGATTTAACACAGCTGGACCATATAGATTTAATATTATGGGAGCACACGAACCTAAATAATAGATAAATGAATAAATTTAAATCAATATATTGCTATATATATTATGTGTTATATAAAGCAGCACAAAGTTCACCTACGATTTTTCCACATCGTTTTGTTACAATCATTTCTTTAAATGCATTAGAACTTTTTTTGTTTTTTTCAGCTTTTTATTATGTCTCAGGATTGTCTACTTTTATATTGGACTTTGATAACATTGGAATCAAAATAATTGGATATTCAATTCTGGCAATACCATTAGTAATAAATTATTTTGTCTTTGATTATAAAGATAAATACAAAGATTACGTTAAGGAGTTTGATAAGTTACCTAAAAAAAATAATGCTTATTATAAGAAGTGTGTTTGGGCTGGAATTGTATTAATAATTGTTAATCTAATCTATTCATTTTATTATATGGATCAACAGGCACAAAAAAAGCATGAAGGAAGATATTCAAATGAGTACATGGAATACGAAAAACAACAAATAAAAGAAGATAGTATATCGCGTGCAAATCGTTCACATTAACTAGACATAACTAGTAATGTTTTCAGTTTGCTATTAATAAAATAGAGTATTGATTTTCGATATTCTATTTTTAAAGGTATGAATAGAAATTTTTAAAAATACTATTTGATTTAAATTTTATTTTATTGGTGAGTAAATCCGCATCTAACGATGTGGATTTATTCTATTAAGTCAATAAGTGAAAATCGAAGCCCAATAATTCTTATTATTTATGGTTAAGGATTAATTGGACTATTTTATTGCCGTGAAAACATCAATCAATTTTAAGGCAGTTAAAACAGATTCCGAAGCGCACAATTTCAGAAAGAAGACTTTTGATTATATAAAAAAGGATCTTACAGGAAAAAATGAGTATTGGGTAGAAAATAAGATTTCAGATAGGGTAAAATCAATAGAAACATATTGTAAGGAAAAATCCGGAAGGAAATTACAGAAAAATGCAATGCCGATTCGTGAAGCTGTAGTTGTAATTAAAGAAAATACAACAATGCAAGATTTGCATAAGCTTTCTAAAAGGCTTGAAGAAGAACTAAAAATAAGAATTTTCCAAATTGCCATTCATAAAGATGAAGGTCATTATAATAAGGATTCTAAAGAATGGAAACCAAATTATCATGCTCATTTGGTAGCAGACTGGCAGGATTTAGTAACAGGCAAAACATTGAAGCATCAATCTTTTCATTATTCAAAAATGCAGGATATTACTGCTGAATGTTTGGAAATGGAGAGAGGTGTTTCAGGTTCTATTGGAAGACTGGAAGCCATTGAGTTTAAAATTCAAAAAAAGGAAAATGAGCTTATATTATTAAATAGTAAGGTAGCTCAAATGAAGGAAGAGCTCAAATCTAAAAAGTTTGCAGATCTTATTGTCAAAGAAAATGACTTTTTAGGTTTTAGCAGGATCAAAACAGATAAAACGATTGAAAACTATGAAAGAGCTTTTAAATCATATAATACAGAACTGCTTAAAAATAAAGAAATTCTCCAATCCAAATCTAAAATCATTACTGAGCTTCAACAAAAGAATATTGGCTTCAACAAAGAAGTTTCACTATTAAAAAACAAGCTTTCCAGCATACTGTCTAATATTGCAGTATATAGTAATGAAAAGGAAACTTATTTTAATTCTGTTAAGAATACGATCATAAAAAAAATCCAATTTGAAAAGTTCAAACAGCCGAAATTATTTGATACGACCAAAGATAAACTCATAACAATAATTGATCGTATTTGTAAAAAAGTTTCTGAAGAAAACAATATTCCTTTTTCATCATTGGAAGAGATTTTTAAGAATCCTGACAGCAGCTTAGAAATTTTTTCATTACTGAACATTGGTGATCATAGAATGCAATATATCGAAGATATTCCGGTTCAGCAAAAAAAGAAAAAAGATAAAGAGGTCATGAGAATGACTACAAAAATTCATAAAAGAAAACAAAGGTATTGTTTCAGATTTTTAAAAAGACAAGTTCAGGTCCAAAGGATATGACAAAAAATCTCCACCTTGCAGGTAGTATTTTTCATCATAAACTTGCTTTTTAAAATCTTCCATAATGAATTTTTGGCTTTCTTTTTTTTCCTTTTTCTTTTGAAAAATATAATTGGTCGTCGCGGAATTAGGGGTAGTAGCTTCAAATTCTATGGAGAAGGCACATCTAAGGACTATTTTCCTTGAGAATCATATAAATATTTATTTCCTAATACATCAGAACCCAAAAAGCCCTTTAGAAAAATTTCTAAGAGATTACTAAATATGCAATTTGTGACGAATTAATATTAGAGTGCTTCTATTTTCATGACTTCATTATGAACCACCTTGGTGCCACTCTCATTCAGAGTTTGCTTAATGGTAACTTTTATTTTATCATACTTGGGAGTTGGGAAGTCCAATAATTGAGAAATATTATCAAAATCGAAAGCGTTTGCCAACAATGTAATATGTCTAGTGGAATATTTATGTCGTTGAGTATACGATTCCACATTTCCAACAAATGTTTTTGAAACTCCCATTAATAAACTTAGCTTTTCTTTGGTGATATTTTTTAATTTTCTCAAAGTTTTGATATGCTCTATTAGATCCAAATCAAATTGAGTCGTTTCAAATTGAATAATCTTCTCCATTTATTATTTTTTTTACCATCCAACATGTTGGATATTTAAATATTATTCTTATATTTGCTTTAGCGATTTGATAATTATGCCCATTGGCATTAATTGACGATGTTTTCTCAGCTCAAAACGACCAATTCCCAACTGAGATGACCGTGATATCGCTCCATGTCTAAAAAGTTCGCTAACTTTGCATATGGCATGAGGGCGGTTCTCACGTTAGTGGTTGGAACTTTATAAGTCTTAGGATTTAAAAGTTGGGTTGGTCGCCCATGAGCCCAAAACGTGTGACCGCTCCTTGCTTTTTATAAGGAAACTCTTCACGCAGAAAATATCGTTCTATACCAACATTTAAAATAGTTTTAATATGAGAACGAAATTGTCCAACATCCCAATTAAGGAACCACCGGAAGGTTAATCCACCATTTTCAATAAAAGACCATCAGCTCTATACCTAACATTAAAGTGAGGTATGTTTCAACATAGATTTACAAAATACCCAGTTCCTAAATCAGGTTAGCTTTTAAACCCTCACCTTAAAAGTAGTATTTTGTGCCACAACTACCAAATTTTGATTCTGTAAAGAAGAAAGGATAGGGATATACAGCTGTTTTTTAGGTTAAAAAACATTCTGATATCAATCAAGATGCCCAAGCTTAACCAGACAAATTTTTGACAACATTACATAAAATCTCCAAAGCCCGATATATCACAATAGGAAATTTTGAATATCATATTGAAATCCTTCCAGCCATAATTTAGCTAAAATACACTGCTATGAAAAGAACAGACTCTTTGCCCCGCATGTTGAATGATAACCAGCTATATGAACTGTTAAAAAAAGGTAATCCGACCTCTTTAGAACATATTTATTTACGATACAAAAGACTTCTTTTGTGGCTCGGAAGACAAATGCTGGATGATGATTTTGCAGTAGAAACGCTTGTGCAAGATACATTTCTCAAACTTTGGCTACATCGTGTTTCCATTGAAACCCCGAATCATATTATTGGCTTTTTACGGTTTGTTTTGAAAAGAGACTGTATATCGTATTTCAATGCTTCCAAAAATAAATTCACCCGTTTAGTCGATTCTCTTGAACGTTTTGAGAATTATCAGGATTATCTTGTCGGATACGATCCCTTGAAAGATAAAGAGCATCTTCTTTGTCAGGAATCTGATCAAAAAGATTTTGATGAAGTTAATAAGGTATTAAACGTAATAAATCCCAAAAGAAAACACCTAATAGAGCTTTGCCTTGAGTATGGCTTTCAGTATAAACCCATTGCAGAAGCAATGGGAAGCAGCATAAAAGACATAAGCAATGAAGTAAACAGGGCTATAGATGATCTTCGGAAAATTATTAAAGGAAGTCCTTTTGAACAACCACAGAAAAAAACTTACGGTAATGAGGAGCAGCCAGCTAAACTCAGTAATCGGCAGCTCGAGATCTTAAAAAGAAGAGTTGAACAGAAATCTTCTTTTATAGTAATTGCTAAGGAACTTCAACTTTCTGAAAAGCAGGTTCACCGGGAATTTCTATATGCTTATCAATTTCTACAAAATCGTAATACCTCTCAAATCCCTTTATGAAATGGAAAAATCAACGATTACACTTACCCGAAAAATTCAGCTGCTAATCGACGCTCCTTTCAATGAAAAAACGAAATGTGGGGAAAGCTCTACCGTTATCAGAACCGCTGTTTCCGAGCGGCCAATTTTATAGTTTCCCATTTGTACGTTCAGGAAATGATTAAGGATTTCTTTTATCTGACGGAAGAAATCCAATACAAGCTTGCTGACACAAGCAAAGATGAAATGGGGATGTTCACACGTTCTAAAACAAATACAACCGCACGCATGGCTTTTGACAAGTTCAAAGGAGAAATCCCCACCGATATTCTGGGAAGCCTGAACAATATGATTCAATCAACCTTTTCTAAAAATAAAGCAGACTATTGGCAGGGCATAAAGTCTTTGAGAAACTTTAAAAAAGACATTCCTATTCCGCTTCCGGTTAAATGCATCAGCAAAATGAGATGTGATCCTGAAAAGAAAGCATTTTGCTTCAACATGTTTGTTATTCCGGTTAAAACGTATTTAGGAAGAGACTTCTCTGATAGCGCCTTATAATGGAACGCCTTTTACGGGGAGAGATCAAGCTTTGCACATCACAGATCCTGCTGAAAGCGGGTAAAATCTATTGGCTCGCAGTTTTTGAATTTGAAAAGGAAGAACATCTTTTAAAACCCGAAATTATTGCGGAAGTATCCTTGTCTCTAGAACATCCAATAGTAGCAAAAGCTGGCAATGTGCGAATCAATATTGGCTCAAAAGAAGAGTTTTTGTATCGCAGGCTCGCAATTCAGGCAAGTCAAAAAAGGATTCAAGACGGTATAGTCTATGCCCGTTCAGGAAATGGAGTAAAACGGAAACAGAAGACATTGTATAAAACAAAGGATCTGGAAAGCAGATACGTAAGCAATCGTCTTCACGTGTACAGTCGGCAGCTTATAAATTTCTGCATCCAGCAGCAGGCGGGAACACTTATTCTTAAAAATCAGGAGGACAAAATTGGTATTGCAAAAGATAATGAATTTGTGCTTCGCAACTGGAGCTACTATGAATTACAGACTAAAATAAAATACAAAGCCGAAAAAGCTGGTATAGAATTAATCATTGGATAGCTGAAAAAATAATGAGGGTGCTTGTTCACCCGTAAGGTGAGGTCTTGAAACACTCACTAAATACTTACTGTATATACAACGGCGTGGGTTCTTTTTTATATGTATAATATGGAAAGAAAATACATCAGGGAAGAGACATAAAAATGCTTTAGAGAATGTTGGGAATGAAACAAGGGGCTTTAGTTCTTAATTCAGGTGATGACTACAATCAAAGAAATTTATTTGCTCGAAAAAGGTGGAGATCGGTGAGGATCTCTTCATGGCTATATAGATAATAATCCAATTGAAATGTACATAAGGTGAAATCTCCTATTCTTTTGTGGAGAAAATACTAGCTTTAAAATAAAGCCATTAAAAGACATAGACATTCCTTCAAAGCCGAATAAAATTATTATTCAATTTCGTTAATAATTTTATTTGAAATTTATACAGAGTGCTGGAGGATAAGAAAATAAAAAAAATACCTATTGAGGAGGTGATGGAATTCTTTCAAAATGAAGGCATGGAAATAACCGAGGAAGAGGCAGAACTGGTCATGGACTTTCTGTACACTCTTACCTTGGCTGTTATTAGAAAGTACTTCGGTTCTGAATAATGTATTTCAAAAGCTATCCTCTAATATTTACTAAACATAAAAATTATGAAGGTAGCAGATTTATACATCCGTGTATCTACTGATGAACAGGCAGACAAAGGATATTCACAAAGAGATCAGGAGGACCGTTTGAAAAGATATTGTTCATCTAACAATATCTCTATTGGACAAATCATCTACGAAGACCATTCCGCAAAATCATTTAACCGCCCCGGATGGATAAGACTTTTAACTACACTTAAGAAGAAAAGTTGTAAAACAAACTTGATTCTATTTACTAAATGGGACCGTTTCAGCCGTAATGCAGGGGATGCCTATCAGATGATAAGCACACTTGCAAAATTGGGAATAGAACCACAGGGTGTTGAGCAGCCTTTAGACCTTTCTATTCCCGAAAATAAAATGATGCTCGCAATTTATTTGGCAGCGCCTGAAGTTGAAAATGACAGAAGGGCGCTTAACGTGTTTTATGGAATGCGTAGGGCAAAAAAAGAAGGAAGGGTTATGGGAAAAGCACCATTTGGCTATGCTAATAAAAGTAGGGAAAATGGTGAAAAGTATATTGTACTGCAAGAACCTGAAGCATCAGCAATGAACTGGGCTTTTAATGAGATTGCAAAAGGGGTATTGGCCTCTAATCAAATCAGAAAAAGGGTCAATGAACTAACAATTAAAAAGGTGAGCAGAACATCTTTTCATGTGGCAATAAGAAATCCTATATACTATGGGAAAGTATTTTTAGAAAAACACAAAGATGAAGAAGCGCATTTTGTAGATGGTCAGCGTGAAGCTTTAATCAGCGAGGAGCTATTCAACAGAGTGCAAGAAATACTGGATGGTAAAAGGAGACTCCAGCGGCCTAATACTAAAATTCTTTCCGGTGAGCATTTTCCATTACGGGGTTTTTTGGTATGTCCAAAATGTGGAAAAAATATTACGGCAAGCGCTTCAAAAGGGAGAAATAACAGATACTACTATTATCATTGCAATGCAGCATGTGGATTCCGCCATAGAGCAGAATTGGTCAATTCAGTTTTTGAAGAAGGATTAAAGCAACTGGAAATGACTGAGCCTGCAAGAAAGCTTATAAAAAAAGTATTTCTGGATAACTATCAGAAATTTATAAAAGCCCCACAGGATGAAAGAAAGAAGTTATCCGATGAGATAGATAGATTGAATTCAAGGATTTCTTTGGCGAGAAATAAACTTCTTTCCGAAATAATTACCGATGAAGAATATCTTGAAATAAAGAAAGAATATAAAGAACAGGTTGAAAAACTGGAAACACAATTAATGATAAGCCGATAGAAAATAAAGTAGATATACCAAAGCTACTGGAAAAAGCATTAGAAACGCTTACAAATATCTGGAAAATCTATACAGAAGGGGATATTGCAGTCAAGCGACAAATTATTGGTTCGATTTTTCCTGAAAGACTTGAATTTGACGGAAATCATTATCGAACCACAAGAATTAATGCTGTAGCTCACTATATCTTTCAGATTAACAATGGATTGTCGCAAAATAAAAACAGGAGAAATGATAATAATAATCATTTCTCCTGCTATGTAGACCCACAGGGATTCGAACCCCGACTGACGGTACCAAAAACCGGAGTGCTACCGTTACACTATAGGTCTGTTTCGATGTTGCGAAATTATAGAATTTATTTTAAATATGAAAATCAAAATTAAAGATTAATTAACATAATACAGGAGTAACTGCTTTATGTATTGATTGCCAAATAATTATTTTTTGATAAAAATTTTCAAAAAACCTACTTCATCGTTAAATAGCAGAATTTTGGATATTTGTTTATTCAATTTTAAAGCGATCAATTATTGTAATTTATCCGCTGAATAGTAACTTCCAGTCTCTTTCTTCCAGCTTCCATCCCCGAAGTATCCTGTTAAATAATAAAATCTTATCTTTGCAAAAAATTGGGCTCCAAAAGTTGGAGTAACCCATTAATAACATATCCTGAGCATAAGCAGAAGGATTATTAAACATTTTTTATGTCAAATATTGTCGCAATCGTTGGACGTCCCAACGTAGGAAAATCCACGCTTTTTAATCGTTTATTAGAAAGAAGAGAAGCTATTGTAGATTCTACAGCCGGTGTTACCAGAGACCGTCACTACGGAAAATCAGACTGGAACGGGGTAGATTTTACTGTAATTGATACCGGAGGTTATGATGTAGGTACAGATGATATCTTTGAAGAAGAAATCCGTAAGCAGGTACAATTAGCTGTAGAAGAGGCTACTTCTATTATCTTTATGATGAACGTGGAAGAAGGACTTACTGATACAGACTACGAAATTTACAGTTTACTAAGAAGATCCAATAAACCAATTTATATCGTTATCAATAAAGTAGATTCTGCCAAAGAAGAACTTCCGGCAACAGAATTTTACCAGTTAGGAATTGATAAATATTACACTATTTCTTCTGCTACCGGTTCAGGAACAGGGGAGATCTTAGACGATATCGTGAGAGACTTCCCAACAACAGAATATAAAGATCCTTTTGAAGGATTACCAAAAATCACTATTGCAGGCCGTCCAAACGTAGGGAAATCTACAATGACAAATGCTTTATTGGATGTTGAAAGAAATATCGTAACGGATATTGCAGGGACTACAAGAGACAGTATCCAGACTTTATATAATAAATTCGGACATGAGTTTGTATTGGTAGATACAGCGGGGATGAGAAGAAAGTCCAAGGTAAACGAAGACCTTGAATTCTATTCTGTAATGAGATCTATCCGTTCTATCGAGTATTCTGACGTAGTTATCATCATGGTAGATGCTACACAGGGATGGGAATCTCAGGATATGAACATCTTCGGATTGGCTCAGAAAAACAGAAAAGGAATTGTAATCCTTGTTAATAAATGGGATTTGATCGAAGACAAGCAGACCAATACAATGCGTGATTTCGAAAAATCAATTAAAGACAAAATTGGTCAGTTCCAGGATATTCCAATCCTGTTTGTTTCAGCTTTAACGAAGCAGAGAATCTTAAAAGCTGTAGAAGTAGCAATGCAGGTTTACGAAGACCGTAAGAAGAAAATTAAAACTTCAAAACTGAATGAAGTGATGCTTCCAATCTTCGAAAATACACCACCACCGGCATTGAAAGGAAAATATATCAAGATCAAATATTGTGTGCAGCTTCCAACGCCGTCACCACAGTTTGTATTCTTCTGTAACCTTCCACAGTACGTGAAGGAACCTTATAAAAGATTTACTGAAAACCAGCTGAGAAAAGAATTCGGGTTTACCGGAGTTCCAATTGAAGTATATTTCAGACAAAAATAATAAGAACAATTGTTCATAGAAAATCCGGTAAGTTTACTTGCCGGATTTTTTTAGTTTAAAATCAAAAATACAGTGTCATTATCTTTGGAATCAAACTTTTAGGATTGAATAATGATAATAGATAGCATAGGTTTATTTCTATTCATATGCTTTATTTCTTCCAAGACCCAATCTTTCAATTCGTTTTTTAGTTGTAATTTTGCAGGAATTAATATCAATTAACTGAAATTAAAAATTAAATTTTCATGCTTACTATTTTATCGCAACACTTTTCTCTTGTCAATGAATGGATTAACGAACTTAGAAACGTTAATATCCAGCATGACCGAATGAGATTCAGAAGAAATATGGAAAGAATCGGAGAGATTGCCGCTTTTGAAATCAGTAAAGGTCTGGAGTACAGAGAAGTTGAAATTCAAACTCCTTTAGATACAATTAAAAGCAGGGAAATTGCTGTACAGCCGGTTATTACAACTATTTTAAGAGCAGGAGTTCCATTGTTTGAAGGAATTCTGAACTATCTTGACAGAGCAGACTGTGGTTTTGTAGCAGCCTACAGAAAACACGATGCCAACGATTATTTCTCAATCAAGCAGGATTATCTTACTTGCCCAAGCATTGAAGGCAGACCTTTGATTGTTGCAGATCCCATGCTGGCAACAGGAGCATCTTTAATTGAAGCAATCAAAGATTTATTAACCAATGGAAATCCAACCCAGCTCCATATTGTAGCGGCAATTGCTTCAAGACAGGGAGTTGAAACAATTCAGAATGCTTATCCTGAAGCTCATATCTGGGTAGGAGCCATCGATGAAGAATTAACATCAAAAGGGTATATCACTCCTGGTTTAGGAGATGCCGGAGATCTTAGCTACGGAGAAAAACTTCAAAGATAATTTAAGAAAGATTCCAAAAATCTTTTATTAAGTTCAACAATAGACTTGGTCGTACTTTATCCATTGGATGCTTTGTATCCGGAAGTACGGCCAATTTTGCATTCGGAAGACTTCTGTAAACTCTGGAGCTTTCTTCGAGAGTTACCATATTATCTTTATCTCCCACCATGATTTGAATGGGAATATTAATTGTTGCAAGATTGTTTTCCAACGGAGGATTTTTACCCAGATCAACCATCAAATCAGCAATAGCAGGAAGAAGCTGCTTCCATTTTGATCCGTGCTGCGATTCTAAAAGTTGGGCATACTGCGGAATTTTCTCAAGAATGACATCAGGATTAAGCATTTTACTTTCTTTCAAAGCCTGCTCCTCAGTCCAGTCAAACTTTGTTCCCAGCGTGATAATAGAATTTACATTTTCGGGACTTTTCATTGCATAACAAAGCGCTGCGTAACCTCCCATACTGTGCCCGAAAATAGATATATCTGTCAAATTATTCACTTCACAATATTCTGATAATTCCTGGGTGTACTTTTCAATACTAATCCCCTCAGACGGAAGTTCAAGGTTTCCATGTCCTGAAAACAAAGGAGTGTGTACCGTAAAATATTGAGATAAAGTACTCAGATAAGGTGTGAAAATGTCGCTGTGACCTAAAGCTCCGTGTAATAAAAGCAGATGTGGCATAGTTGTTTAGTTTCCGGAAAATTAGGAAAAAGAATTGAATGGAAAAAATTGAATGAATGATTGAGCCGGAGGTCTGAGAGTTCTGGAGTTTGAGAATATTTTTAAACATGATTCCATGCTGAAAATCCCGAAAACTCGTAAACCTCGAATCTCGTACCCCTCAACCTCTTTCAAACATCCATTGCCATTACTAATACACTCACTTTATTATTTCCGGCATTTAAAATCTCCCATGCAACTGATGAAACGGTATTTCCGGTGGTAAAAACATCATCAATCAGCAGAATATGCTTTCCTGAAACCGGTTGTGTGATAGAGAATGTGTTGGCCGCTTCCAGTCTGTGTTTCTTATCTTTTAAAGCTTGTGCCTTTGAATAATGATTTCTTTTGATTAATTGATGATCGAAAGGGATGTCATAAAATGCCGCTAAAGTTTCTGTGAATAAGTGAAGCTGATTATATCCGCGCTCTTTGAATTTCTTTGGATGTAGTGGTACACTTACTAAAAGATCAGGTTTTTCATTTTTGAAATCCAGGCGTTCTGTTGTCCAGTCTGCAATGATCCTTCCTGCTTTTTCCCTGCCTTTGTATTTCAGTTCATGGATAATCTGCCGGCTTAAGCTCTCCTCTTCAAACTGCAGCAAAGCAAAAGTGTTTTCAACAGGGAAAAACAAACTGCATTTTTCCTTAATCGGATTATTTTCAAATAATGAATAGTGGGTAAAATAAATCTGACTGAAACAAAGATCACATACCAAAAGCTCAGAATCAATGATTCTGTTGCAGTGGATGCAACGGTTTGGAAACAATATATCCAGTATCATAAGTGTGTTTTGTACTAAGATAAGAAATAAAAGACAATTAAGTCAATAGTCAATTTTACTTCGTAAGTGAATTATCAATTGGAATAGAAGGTTAACAGAAGTATTAAAATTCACAAGCGAAGCGTATTGACGATTCACAATTGACCATTTAATTTTCAAACCTCTTCCTTATCTTCTCCACAGAACTTTTCATACTCAGATTGAAATGTTCCTTTTCCAGTCTTACCGGCGGCGCTTGTCTTACTTCACAATCCGCAATGCTGCAGGATTCACAGGTCACTCCAACATTGATGGTTTTCAGCGAAGGAGATTTTATAAAACTTATTTTTTTGATCGTTTGGGAATTCAATAAAATACCCAGACAATAACTTCTGTTGCTTCCATCCGAAAAAGGATTCTTTTGTGAAGTGGAAATGACAAGATAACTTATTCCCTGATCCTTATAATGAGAAATTTGAGCATCCGTAAGAGTTTCATTTTCTTTTAAATGGTCAAGATTTTTCACGGCAATCCATCTTCTGCAGTAATGTTCGTTGGTTGCATTGGCGTGAGGAGCCTGCTGATGGTTCAGATGAAGTTCTTTTAAAATCTGAATCTTATCCGAATTTTTCTTTTTTACCAGACACAGATAAAATAAATCTTTAATTCCCATTTCTGCCGAAAGAATATTAGTCAATCGGTAATAGAATGTTTCAGGAGAACGGGTAAAACTATTGATAAGATTCTCAAAATTTTTAGATTCCCACGTGTTGTGCTGGAAAAATTCCGATGTTTTTTCAATGACTGGCTCCTTTGAAATTAATAAAGCACCTGCAAAATAAGAAGCATAAAAATTGTTCAGAATTTCCTCAAAACTTCCAAAGTCAAGCCATGAATATGTATTCGGACGTATTTTTAGTTCCAGAACATTGAATCCGATTTCTTTGGCGAGGATAAATGTTTTCTGATCCTTTTCCAGTTTTTGATTCAGCAGTAATAGTTTTTTCTCCGGAATAAAAAGCGAACGAAGGTTGTCCAGAGTTCCATATTTTTCAAAATCTTCAGATTGAATTGTATAGCTGAATTTTTCCGCAAGAATTTTCTCCAGAATCTCAGACTTTAAATTTTTTCCAGGCTTTATCTGATTTTCCTGAGTAAACAGGACTACTTTCTCTTCAATTTCCGGGAAATAATTGTCATAAAGTTCCTGGAATGATCTTAATACAGCAAAATAAAACCTTTCCTTACCAAGATTATAATTCTGGGAAATTTCGATCAGAGCATTGATGAAAGCTGTCACCTTTTTGGGTGCATCACTGATAATGCTGATAAGATTGTTTTTGTTGATCCCGAACAGCTCCAACGGTACTTCTTTAAAAAAATCCGATTGCAGAATTTCATTGAAAGGAGCCAGACTCTTATCGAGTTTGGTAGAAACAAGATCATCAAAAGTGCAGTTCAGTGCTTCAGAAAGCTGAATGATTTTATCGTGTTTTGGATATTTTTTTCCGTTTTCAATTTCGTTAAGGTAAGATTTTGATAATCCGGTCTTTACAGCAAGATCCTGCAGAGACCAGTTTTTCTTTTGTCTCTGCTGTTTCAGTTTTAGCCCGAAAACTGTTTTGATAAAGTCACTTTCTGAATTCATTACTCAAATATAAATAATTAGATGCGATTATTCGCATAATAATTTTTAAATAAAATTAGCGAACGTTCGCTGTTTGTGGAAATTTTTATTTATGTTTGTAATATCAAATCACAAAATCAATATGTTATGGAAACCAAGACTCAATTAGAAATAAAAGCTCAGAAGCAGTTTGAAGCAGTTTTTACTCCGGATTTGGTAGATTTTCTGATTGCACTTCATCAGAACTTCAATCATAAAAGACTTGAACTTTTAAAAGAAAGAAAAAATACACAGCAGAATTTTGATCAGGGAAATCTTCCTGAATTTTTAAAAGAAACAGAAGAGATCCGTAACGGGAACTGGATATGTGCACCGTTGCCTGAAGATTTGCTGGATAGAAGAGTAGAGATTACAGGACCTGTAGACCGCAAGATGATTATCAATGCTTTGAATTCCGGTGCTTCTACTTTTATGGCAGATTTTGAAGACAGCAGTTCGCCGGTATGGGAAAACTGTGTTCAGGGGCAGATTAATCTTTCTGATGCTATTAACCGTACTATTGATTTTGTAAACGAATCAGGGAAGGCCTATACGCTTAACGAAAAAACTGCAGTTTTGCTGGTTCGCCCGCGTGGACTTCATCTTCCGGAGAAACATATTGAAATCAATGGTGAAAAAGCTTCCGGCTCGCTGATTGATTTTGGAATGTATTTTTTCAGAAATGCAAAATCGCTTTTAGAAAAGGGAAGCGGTCCTTACTTTTACCTTCCGAAACTGGAACATTATAAAGAAGCCCGCTGGTGGAATGAGGTTTTTGTCTTTGCCCAAAATTATATGGGCATTCAGCAGGGAACAATTAAGGCTACAGTTTTGATAGAAACCATTACTGCTTCATTTCAGATTGACGAAATTTTATTTGAATTGAAAGAACACAGTGCAGGACTGAATTGTGGCAGATGGGATTATATTTTTTCCTATATCAAAAAATTCAGAAACCTTCCGGAGTTTATTGTACCGGACAGAGATCAGGTGACCATGACTTCTCCTTTTATGAGTGCTTATTCAAAAAGAGTCATTGAAATATGCCATAAAAGAAATGTACATGCGATTGGCGGAATGGCAGCCCAAATTCCGGTAAAGGACAATGATGAAGCCAATAACCTTGCTTTTGAAAAAGTAAGAAATGATAAAGAAAGGGAAGTAAAAAACGGTCATGACGGAACCTGGGTGGCACATCCTGCATTGGTTTCAGTGGCAAAAGAAATTTTTGACCAGCATATGCCTTCCAAAAATCAAATCGACAAAAAATTTGAATATCATATAACAGAAAGTAATCTGCTGGAAATTCCCAAAGGTGATATTACCGAAAAAGGAGTCAGAAAAAATATCAACGTAGGAATTCTTTACCTTGAAAGCTGGCTGATGGGAACTGGAGCGGCGGCTATTTATAATCTGATGGAAGATGCCGCTACTGCAGAAATTTCAAGAACGCAGATTTGGCAATGGCTGAAAAACGAAGCGGTGTTAAGTGATGACAGAACACTGAGCCGTCACATGATTTTACAATGGGAAAGCGAAGAAATGGACAATATTGAAAAGTATGTAGGAGAAACCCGTTTCAAAAACGGAAAATTCAACCTTGCCAAAGAACTTTTCAATGAACTGATCTTCTCTGAAAATTTTGAAGAATTTTTAACGCTTAAAGCATATCCTTTTATTTAGGAAAATGGTGATTGCAGGTTATAGTTGCAGGTTGAAAACCAGATCATCAATTAACAATGGAACCAGCATCTGACAACAAAATTACTCTCAAATTTAATCAAACAAAATCCAAATATTATGAAAACAAGACAAGAACAAATCCAGGCTATAGAACAAGACTGGCTGACAAACCCACGCTGGAACGGTGTAAAGAGACCGTATACGGCAGAAGAAGTTTTGAAACTTCGTGGTTCTTATACCATAGAATATACCATTGCTACGGAAATGTCCAAGAAATTCTGGAATAAATTAAATAACCAGGATTATGTGGCAGGGCTTGGAGCACTTACAGGCAATCAGGCCGTGCAGGAAGTAGATGCCGGATTGGAAGCTATTTATCTTTCAGGATGGCAGGTGGCCGCAGACGCCAATTTATCAGGAGAAATGTATCCCGATCAATCACTGTATCCTGCCAATTCGGTGCCTTCCGTGGTAAAGAAAATTAATAATGCTCTACTGAGAGCAGATCAGGTACAATCTGTGAGCGGAACAGGAGATAAAGAATATCTGGTACCCATCATTGCAGATGCAGAAGCCGGTTTTGGAGGTAATCTGAATGCCTTTGAACTGATGAAGCAAATGATAGAAGCTGGTGCAGCCGGTGTACACTTTGAAGATCAGCTTTCTTCTGCAAAAAAATGCGGACACCTGGGCGGAAAAGTATTGGTGCCAACGCAGGAGGCAGTTAACAAACTGATTGCGGCACGTCTGGCAGCCGATGTACTGGGAGTTCCGAGTCTTATTATTGCAAGAACAGATGCAGATGCAGCAGATCTGCTGACTTCTGATATTGATGACAGAGATAAAAAATTTGTAACAGGAGAAAGAACTTCTGAAGGATTTTATGTAGTAAGAAACGGAGTAGAGCAGGGAATTGACAGAGGTCTGTCCTACGCTCCATACGCAGATTTGATCTGGATGGAAACTTCAAATCCGGATCTGGAGCAGGCAAGAAGATTTGCAGAAGGAATTCATGCGAAATTCCCTGGGAAAATGCTTGCTTATAACTGCTCACCTTCGTTCAACTGGGCGGCAAGGCTGAGTGTAGAAGAAATGTCTACTTTCCGTGAAGAGCTGGCAAAAATGGGCTATAAGTTCCAGTTTATTACATTGGCAGGATTCCATGCTTTGAATACGGCAATGTTTGAATTGGCATTAGCTTATAAAGAAAGAGGAATGGCTGGATACTCAGAACTGCAGGAACGTGAGTTTGCCCTTCAGCAGAAAGGATTCAGAGCGGTAAAGCATCAGTCTTTTGTAGGGACAGGGTATTTTGATGAAGTACAGAATATTGTTACCAACGGTTCTTCAGCTACGGTAGCGATGAAAGATTCTACGGAAACAGCACAATTCCATTAGTCATTTTTTCCATATTTTTTGATGTTAAACCTTCCTTTTTGGAAGGTTTTTCTTTGTTTAAATGCTATCAACTTTTTTTAATTCTTTGGAATTTTCAAATAACAAAGGTCATATGATAAGTAATTGAAATTTGAATTATATTTGGGGACGAAAAAATATTATTAAAAAATGAATTTAATTAAAGTACTTTTTATTACATTAGGATTAACACTTACTGCAAATGCTGCAAATGCTCAACAGAAGATTGGAAGTGTAAACACGGAAGAGATTTTTGCAAGTTTATCTGAAGTAAAAACTATAGGAACTACGATTGATAATCTGACTAAAACAAAACAGACTGAAATTGAAAAACTGATTAACGATTATCAGACTAAGCTGAAAGCGGCACAGGATAAAGAAAAAACTTTAAGCGAGGCTAACAAGGAAGCAGTAACTAAAGAACTGATTGCAGCGCAAACAGAATTACAAGGTTTAGGTAAAAAAATAGAAGAAACAAGAGCACAGGCTGCTAAAGATATTTCTGCCAAGCAAAATGAAATGCTTACTCCACTGCAAAAGAAAGTAAGAGATGCTATTTTTGCTGTAGCTAAAGAAAAAAATCTGAGCTATGTATTTGATACAGCAGCACAGGAATCTAATAACCTGCTTTATACAGACGGAAGTGAAGATATTACTGCCACTGTAAAAACCAAATTAGGTGCTACAGCAACTGCTGCAAAGCCTGCCGGAAAAACTAAATAAGAATTTCAATATATTGAATATAGAACGGAATCAGATGCTCTCTGATTCCGTTTTTTTTATTTTAAAAAATAAAATTTTTGTTCCTGCAGGATTAAGAAAGTTCTGTTTTAAAATGATAAATTTGAGTAAACTTTTCATGAGCATGAATTTAATGTACGAAAAACAGATAAAGGTAACCGAAGAGCATATTGACCAGAACAATCATGTAAATAATGTACAATATGTGCATTGGGTAGAAGAAGTGGCTGCGGAACATTGGGATCTTCTAAAACATCAAACAGAATATGTAAACGATGCCTGGATGCTTCTGGATCATCATATCCAATATAAAAAACAGGTTTATCTGAATGATACGATCACAGTAAGAACCTATCCCATGGCTCCTGAAGGTGCCAGACAGCCAAGAAAAGTTGAATTTTACTGCAATGATGAACTTGTGGTAGATTCAAGTACATTATGGATTCTGTTCGATCCGGAAACCAAAAAAATCAAACGCTTGGGAAGTGACTGGCTGGAGAAATTTTTCTAGATAGTGGAATAATTAAAATCAGAGTAGGAAATAAAATTTTTATTTTTAACCTACAACATTCAATCAAAAAACTACATAACATGAAATTCTTTTATTCACTGGCTTTACTATTGTTGAGCATAGAGGCTTATAGCCAGGAAAATCCGTATTTATTTTCTGATGATATTAAAAAGAAGGTGGAAGATCCTGCTCAAAGTCAGTCCTGGAGAAGTCAGATGGGAGCAACATATTACTCCATAAGCGGACAATATAAGCCTGCACTGGAAAGTTGGGATCAGTCTTTCGGAAGAGTGAAAAAGCTAAATGCTGCTGATAGTCTGAAATTCACAAAATTAATTCCGGTCAATGCAAAAGAATATATTCTGAAAAAAGCAGCCGACGAGAAAATTATCATCATCAATGAGGCCCATCACAATGCCAGCCACAGAACTTTTGTAACTTCTTTACTTCAGAGTTTGTATGACAGAGGCTACAGATATTTAGGCATCGAAACACTGGAAAGAGACTCTCTAAATACTATAAAATTTGCGACCCTCAACAGCGGATATTATTCCCAAGAACCTGAATTCGGAAACTTTATTTACAATGCTCTGAAAATTGGTTTTAAGCTTTTTCCTTACGAAGCTGAAGGCAATAATAAAGAAAGGGAAATTGGAGAGGCAAAAAATATTTTCGATTTTATGAAGCAAAATAATGAAGGCAAATATTTGATTTATTGCGGGTATCAGCATGCTTATGAAGGCATTCATAAATCCTGGGAAAAGACTATGGCTGGCCGGCTATCAGACTTAACAGGTATCAATCCATTTACAATTGACCAAACTCAGTTTTCGGAAAAAAGCTCTCTGAAGTATAATGAACCACTTTTGAGATTGGTGAAAAATACCGTTCCTGTTGTTTTAAAAGATGAAAATCAGGAGATTTATAACGGTGAAGACAAAGAATTATATACAGATATAAAAATCATTCATCCTGTTACAAAGTACATCAAAGGCAGACCAGATTGGATGCTGAAGGAAAACCGAAAGTTTTATAAAATCCCGCTTTCCAAAGTTTCAACATATCCTGTGATGGTTTTTGCATACCGAAAAGGTGAATTTGAACAACAAGGAATTCCAGCTGATATCATTGAACTCAATACCTCTAAGGACAATCGTTTTTTAATCCTGGATAAAGGAAATTATGATATTGTCATTAAAGATAAAGAGTACAAAGTCATTCATAGATTTGAAAAAAGAATAAAATAAAGTGCAGTTGAAAATTGATTGAATAAAATGAAGCAATGAAAAATAAGTTGAGGAAAATCATCATTAATAATATTGAATATCTATATTCTGTAACAGATCAGTTTCATGCTGAAACGGAGACCAATACACTGACTGTAAAAGTTTTTTTAAGTGGTCAGAAAACAACTCCTTTAATCATCAAATTCCTGACTGTTGATGATTATATGATGGGACAGCCCTTAAAATCAGGGGTTAAGCTGGTAAATAAAATGACAGGCTCGGAAGATGAGATCAATCTTAATGAGCCCAAATATATCAAAATGCTTGTTTTATTGGGATTACAAAAAGGATGGGAAGGTTCCAATTCAATAGAAATACAAAATGGACTTCACTATTTGAATGAATTAGGTTTTGAAACAGATAAATTAATTCCAAGGAAATAATTTTCTTCCTTCAATGTAATGCCAAAATCTCAGTTTGAAAAAGGAAAAACTACAGGTTGCTGTGACAACCAGTAAAGTAGGGCTTGAGTGAGTTAATGAAGAGTTAATGTAATGTTTTGAACAGGAATCTGGTATAATTTATTTCTAAATTTACGGTGATGAATAAGGCTTTATTCTCTCTTTACGTAAGAAAAGCCATTGAAAATTATATAATGCTAAAGAAATATTTTTTACTCAATCTCATATTAATTTCCTCTATAGGATTTTCACAAAATATAAAAGGAGAAGTACAATTTCAAACTCCCTTTACAGACAATAGAAATGAAACTAAGGCGATAAAGAAAATTAGTGAACATTTAAAAGACAATCTTATCGTTGGGCTGGGAGAAGGAACGCATGGAACCAAAGAGTTTAATGAAATAAGAAGTGAAATCTCAAAACAGCTGATTGGCAAAAATGATTTTAAAATTGTAGCCTTTGAAAGTTCTTATGGTGATGCTGCGTATCTTAATGAGGCGGTTAATTCTGATGTTGATTTAAAAGTTGCCTTGAAAAAATATATGACTTCTATCTGGCAGACAAAAGAAATTAATACCCTTTTGGAATGGATCAGAGCCTATAATAAGAATCATAAAGACAAAGTAATCATTTCCGGATTCGATACTGATACGCTCATGAGAACTGCTGAAATTTTGAAAAAACCCGGTAATTTTGGAAAAGACTATTCTGATATCACGGGAGAAATTCAAAAAAGAGCCATGTTACAGGATGAAATGTGGGAAAAACAAAATGACCCGTCTTTCAGATTGGATATGCAAAAAGTAATAAAAAATGGGACAGAAGGATATTTACTCACTAAAAAGATAGATAGCTTATTTGGTGAAAAAATGGATTTGAGTTCAAAACTGGCATTAGAGCATCTCAAGCTTGGATTTAAAATACCTTATGAAGCAAGTAAAAAAAATTATGATGTTTCCAGAGATTTTATCATGGCTGAGATGATTAAAAATATTCAGTCCGGGTATAATAAAAAAATGATTCTTTTTGCCCATGACGGACATGTTGCATTGAAGCCTATACTGGTAGATGGTATGGGAGGATATTTAAAAGAAAAATACGGAAAAAAATATTACGCACTGGCAACTTCTACTGTTTTAGGAACCTATAGTGCTACTGAAGATCCCCGTGCAGTAAAGAATAACAGATACACTTCTTATCCGCTGCCAAAACAACTGGAAAATAGCTGGGAAGAGAAATTAGCAAGCAAAAAAAGTGAAAACTATTTTGTAGACTTCCGCAGCAGCAATGAAGAAATATATGGGAAGGCTTTTAAAATGAGACTTCTGGGATACAACTCAATAACACCAGCAACGGAAAAATTTACTATTACAGAACCTATTAAGATGAACGAATGTTTTGACGGAATAATTTTTATAAAACATACGAATGCGTCAGAACACTTATTTACAGATTAGATACTGAGATAATTTCAATAGATTTTGTGAATCAATTTATACATGGTCTGGCTTTTTCAAGTTAGACCGTTTTATCATATCTTTGCAGTATGATACGTATTACAAAAATTTTTACATTTGAAACAGCTCACGTACTTTACAACTACGATGGGAAATGTAAAAATATGCATGGACATTCCTATAAGCTGTTCGTAACAGTAAAAGGAAAACCGATCAATGATATTGAAAATCCTAAAAATGGAATGGTGGTAGATTTCGGAGATATTAAAAGTATCGTAAATTCCGAAATTGTAGATGTATGGGACCATGCGGTTCTTGTAAATGCTCTGTCTCCACACAAAGAATTGGGGGATGATCTGGAACAGAAAGGGCACAAAGTAATCTATTGCAGTTTCCAGCCAACCTGTGAAAACATGTTGTATGCTATTGCTGCCAAAGTAAAATCAAAACTTCCTGATGGAATTTCTTTAGCCTATCTTAAACTTCATGAGACGGAAAACTCTTATGGAGAATGGTTTGCAGAAGATAATCAATAATTTACCCCAAAACTCAGAAGGTGTTAAAAACAACAATTAATTTAGAACCTGGAAAAAAAGTATATTTCGCTTCAGATCAGCATTTTGGAGCTCCCACTCCAAGTGAGAGCAAAGTGCGTGAAGAAAAATTTATACGTTGGATGGATGAAATCAAAGAAGATGCTCAGGTTTTGTTTTTAATGGGTGATCTTTTTGACTTCTGGCATGAATGGAAACATGTAGTTCCTAAAGGATATATCAGGGTGCTCGGAAAAATTGCAGAACTTAAAGACAGAGGAATTCATATCTATTTCTTTGTCGGAAACCATGATCTGTGGATGAAAGATTATCTGGAAGAGGAGATTGGCTGTACTGTTTTTTATCAGAAGCAATATTTTGAAATGGGAGGAAAGCAGTTTTTGCTTGCCCATGGAGACGGCCTGGGACCTGGTGATAAAGGATATAAAAGAATGAAAAAATTATTCACAAATCCGGTAGCACAATGGTTCTTCAAATGGCTGCATCCCGATATTGCGATGAAAGTTGCATTATACCTTTCCCAAAAAAATAAAATGATTTCAGGAGAAGAAGACAAAGCATTTCTGGGAGAAGATAAAGAGTTTCTGATCATTTATTCCAAAGAAAAGCTGAAATCTGAGAAGATAGACTACTTCATCTATGGACACAGACATCTGCCAATGGTTCTTGATCTGGGGCAGAATTCAAAATATATCAATCTCGGAGACTGGATTTCCTATTTTACTTACGGGGTTTTTGAAAAAGATTTTGAACTGAAGACTTTTGAAAAATAAAGCAAAAAAATTACCCCTAAAAAGAGGTAACTTTCGAACGGGCCGAAACCCACTCTTGTTTTTAATCCATATTCCATTCTGGTATGTGCAAGAAGCTTACCAAAATAGGTTTTGTAGATTAAAAAATTATTAAATATCAATATTTTATCTTTATAATTACTTTATACCGAGGTGATAAGGTGCTCAAAGGTTATGGAATTAAAAAATATATTCAATATACAGACTGAACAGGATTTTCTGAATGCATCATTGAAAACATTCCGTTATCAATATGAAAATGTTGAAATATACAGGAAATTCATTGACTTTCTGAATGTTAATCCTGATGAGGTAGATAGCTTGGTGAAAATTCCGTTTTTACCGATCGAAATGTTTAAAAACCACCAGATTCTGGATAAAAATGTAACAACCGATCTGTTTTTTCAGAGCTCAGGAACAACGCAGATGAATCTGTCAAAACATTTCATTGCAGATCCGGAACTTTATGAAGAAAGTATTTATAAAAGTTTTGAACAGTTTATCGGGAAGCCGGAAGATTTTATTTTTCTGGGACTGCTTCCCAGTTATCTGGAAAAACAGAATTCATCGTTAATCTATATGGTAGATTATCTGATGAAAAAATCTGCCAAACCGGAAAACGGATATTTCCTTTATAACCATTCTGAACTTTTTGATCTTTTGAATAAACTTCAGGATAAAAAAGTAATTCTTTTCGGAGTTTCCTTTGCTCTTCTTGATTTTCTTGACTATTGTTATGCCGAACAAAGCAAAGAATCTCAGAATTTTCCTGAGAATTTAATAGTCATTGAAACCGGAGGAATGAAAGGAAGAAAAGAAGAAATGACTAAAGACGAATTACTGAAAATTTTGCAGGAAGGTCTCAAAACAGATAAAATCTATTCAGAATATTCTATGACGGAACTGCTTTCGCAGGCTTATTCCCTTGGAAATAATGAATATGAGTGTCCAAACTGGATGAGAATCATGGTCAGGAATGCGGAAGATCCTCTGGCTTATGAAAAAGATGGAAGAACCGGAGCTATTAATATCATCGATCTTGCCAATACTCATTCCTGTTCATTTATAGCAACACAGGATTTAGGTAAAATTGTAGGCAATAAATTTCAGGTATTGGGAAGAATAGACCACTCTGATATCAGAGGATGCAGCCTGCTGGTAAGCTAAGAAGATGAATACAAAATTCAATTGTGAATGGTCAATTTGCTTCGCTTGTCAATTTTTATTAGTAAATAATAATTGAATACAATTTACAACTTTTGCTGAGTGAAACGCCTTTGCGAACATATTAAGCAGCTAAAAAATTTTGTGAACATTGCGTTTTCAATATTTATAATTAGCGGGAGCAGATCATCATCAATACTTTTTACATTTTACAATCATTCCAATGATCAAAATAGAAGAACTCATACACGCCTACATCCATTCCCATTGCGATTTTGAAAAAGAAATTGTACTGACCAATTATTTTCAGGCCGATTGGGAAGCAGATATTCTGATCATAAATTCAGAAGGGGAAAGTCATGAAATTGAGATCAAGTTTTCGAAAAGTGATTTTAAAAATGATTTCAAAAAATCATATCTTAATAAAGATACCGGAGAAAAATTTCTGAAACATGATAAGATTTCCTGTGGCGATTATATCTGTAATTCTTTTAGTTTCTTGCTCCCGATGGGAATGATCGAGGCTGCTCTTATTCCAGAGCATTGTGGAATCATTGAATTTTACCATAATGCAGACACCTGGGAAACCGAATTTTATCTCATCCGCCCGCCCAAAAAACTTCATGAAGACTCTTACTGGAAACTGAATGATAAAGATTTTTTTATCAGAAAAATGGCTCTCAATCTGCTTCAGCGGAAAATGGAAATCAAAGGGAAACACGAAGAACTGATCTTCAGGAATCCCTTTGATATCAAAAAATTGAAATAAAACCAAAAGGTTTCTGATAGACCTATCAGTATAATTTAAACGTAAAGTTTAGTTTACTATTTTTAAAATTTTAAGGAAGCAAAGACAGAATCCATTTCATTGATTCTTATTAAGCAGACCTAAAATGTATAGCTTCATCAACGACACAGTCGTTATCAATTTGCTCACTTTAAATAAAGACTTTGCGTTGTAAGTAATGAAAATATTTTATTTATGGTCAGAAAAATAAAAAAATCCTGCCGCCTGACAGGATTTTATCATTGAATATTATTTTAAAAAATTAATCTGCAATTTCTGCAGTGTCTCTCTGAAGTAAGAACTTGTAGATCAATCCACCTACAACTCCTCCTAAAATAGGTGCTACCCAGAACAGCCAAAGCTGTGACATGGCAATCCCTCCCATGAAGACAGCCTGTGAAAGTGATCTTGCAGGGTTTACAGAAGTATTCGTAATAGGAATAGAAATCAGGTGAATCAAAGTAAGCGCAAGACCGATAGCAAGACCGGCAAATTTACCGTTGGCCCATTTATCTGTAGCTCCCATGATCACAATAAGGAAAAAGGCTGTTAATAAAAACTCAGCCAGAAACGCTGCTCCCATGCTGAAAGCTTTTCCGTTATAAACGGCCTCTCCGTAAAAGTTCGTGGCAAAATCTCCGGGTTTTGAAAATTCTACCGCTCCCGCACCGTTTAGGATTGTATACAGACACCCTGCTGCTACAATGGCTCCCAGACACTGGGCCACGATATAAGGAACAAGATCTTTGGCAGGAAATCTTCCCCCTGCTAAAAGTCCAAAAGAAACTGCCGGATTAAAGTGTCCTCCTGAAATGTGGCCTACAGCATAAGCCATTGTAAGAACAGTAAGACCAAAGGCCAAAGCAACTCCTAAAAGTCCGATGCCAATGTCGGGAACACCAGCTGCGAAAACAGCGCTTCCACACCCTCCGAAAACAAGCCAAAATGTGCCGAAAAATTCAGCGAAAAGTTTTTTTATCATGTTGTTTATTGTTTATGTATCTCAAATGTAAAATTTAAATCTTAAAATAAAAAGTTAAAACTGAAAAAAAAAATCGAAAAAGAGTGAACAAAAATTACAAAATCAATAATTTGGTGTAAAGTTTGTTTGGGATTTATTTATAGAGTAATATAGTCGGCTTTGAAAGATATAACATAAATGTTTTATCTTTCATTTGGAATTTAAAAGGATGGTGAATGAAAAAGTTTTTTTGTGTGGTCTTTGTACCCTTTATTTATAGTTTACATTATTCGCAGGCAGCAAAAAAAGCTTTTCCCTGCTATGACCTTACTACTGTATTAAAGGTTGAACCTACACCGCTTTACAAACCCCACCTTGATGCTTCAAAGAGTTTTGGAATACAGCTTCTGAAAGACTCCAAAACAGTACAAAAGTATATTAACAAAGGTAAATTCCACAAAATAAAAAAATCCGGCAAAGGATATCAGGTTCAGAGACTTGATTACAGCAGAGCTTATATGGTATCCAAGGCTAAGACTACCCTTGAGAAAATAGCTTCCAAATTCAGTAAAGATACAAAAGGCGGCACCTTTACCGTTTCATCCATTACCCGTACTCTTGAAGACCAGTGCAGGCTGAGAAGAGTAAATTCTAATGCCTCACTAGGGATTAGTTCACACAATTATGGCAACTCTTTTGACATTTCTTATGTAAGATTCAACAACGTTCTGAAGTACAATCCGAAAATGGAAATAGCACTGGAGAAAGTTTTAAAGTACTATCAGAATACCGGTAGAATATATTACATTAAAGAAAGGCAACAAAGCTGTTATCATATTACAGTGAAAAATTATTAATTAAAATCTTACTTGCGTAGCATGTTTAGTTTATATATTTTTATAGGACTAAAAACTATGCTTATGTCAACATTAAACATTGTAGACTATATGCTGCCTGTAGAAGAATGTAGAGCAGCATCAAACGAATGGAAAGCGTATTTCTCTGACTTTTCCAAAATTCAAAAGCTGATTCCTACCAACTATGTTTTTAATATTTCCAGTGAGCACCTTGAGTGGATGAAGGGCTTTAAGGATTATAAAGACTTTTGCGCAGCAGTAGGAGTTTATAGAGATCGTATGATTCTTATTTTTTATCCTATGAATAATGAAGGGGTAAAAATAGACGTTAAAGAATATCCTTACAGCTTCCTTACAGAACTTGATAAAGACCTGAGACTACAGGAAGTTCAGGAATACACTGTTATTAGAAACGCTGTTCTTTCTAAAAATCTTGAAAGCACAGAGAAGAATGCTAATATGGGATTCCCCATTTCCAATACACCAATTCTTGAGCAGGATATAGCTGTATCAGCTATTGAACGTTGGAGAAACGAAGGCATGGAATGGTTTTATAAAGAATGCAGAGAAAATGAAGGCATTGGAATTTTCAGAAAATTCTATGTTCCTACCGCAGACCTTTGCCTTGAGGATGATGGTTTGCTGGGTATTACCTGTTCTTTTGGCCTTAGATACAATGATATCTATGGAAAAATGCTGGTAACTCTTATCTTTATTTCTTCCCGGGCAAATCTTAGAAATTCAGAACTGGGTGCAGAGACTGTTTCCAATACATATGACTGGGCAAAACCATGTCCTCCTATCTGCCGTATTCCGGATGTAGATGTAGGAAGTGGATTTTAAAAACGATAAACTGAGGAATGGCTGAACTTTATAAAGCAATTTTATTCCTGAACTATGCACTGCTTCTATCTGTTATACTGCTGGGAGCAGCAAAATACCGCATATTAAACCAAAAAGAAAAGCAGTATTTTTATTGTATTGCTTTTCTTTTTTTTATTGAACTGCTGAATCTGGCTCTGCCGTATATTTTCAGACTCAATGATACATCATTTCTTTATCCCTTTTATATCGCAGGAGAGTTTTTTTTGCTGACAGGTTTATTTATCAGAAAACTGGATTGGCCAAAATATGCTCTGGGTCTTGCAGGCGTACTGGCGGAAGGTTTTATGATTTCAAAATATGGGTTTGATTATCCGTCCAATGCGGATATTGCAAAAGTGGTTTCCAATATTGTTATCATCTGCCTTTCCGGGTTTACCCTGATCCGTGAGATTAAAAACACCTCTGTACAGAATCAGAATCGTTTTATTCTGGTAGATGCCAGTATTTTTTTCTACTATTCTGTTTCTGTATTTATTTTTATCATCCAGCATCAGATTGCAGAACTGTCGGAAAACGATTATTATATTATTCTCAGTGCCAATAATATTCTTTCGAGTATTTTGTACTGTTCATTTTTATATACTTTTATCAGATTAAAGAAGTAACTTTAAATATCAATCTGCTGATCCTTATAATTGTTACCATAACAGTTATAGTATCTTTTATTCTGCTAGCCTACAGAGCTTTTATAATCAGAATTATCAAAGAGAAAAACGTACAGCATGAAGCTGAAGTTCTTCATCAGAAAAAATTAGTGCTGGAAAACATCAAAGCTCAGGAAGAAGAAAGAAAGAGAATTGCAGTGATGATTCATGATGATATCGGGAACCGCCTTAATATTCTTTCTTTATGGTTGAATAACCTTGATACCCAGGGTGATGAGCTGATTAAAAAAAATATCTACGGCCAGATGTCTTCCCTGATTGATGCCGCCAGAAGTATTTCCCATTCATTGTACCCTGTAAATCTGGAATCGGTAGGATTGGTTTTATACGTTGAAGAATTAATAGCCAACCTTTCCCATAAAATTAATATTTCCCTGCAGGTAATGCCGGGATATGAAAAGAAAGATCTTTTCGTAGAAGTTCAGCTGTACCGGATTATTCAAGAATTTACTACCAATGTAATCAAGCATTCAGAGGCAACTGACCTTTGGATCTATATTAAAGATTATCCCGAAAATATGGCTGTCATTATTTCTGATAACGGACAGGGTTTTGAATATGAAGAAGTAAAAAAAGGAATGGGAATAAAAAACATAGAATCCCGTATCAAATCTATGAACGCAATACACAAATGGAAAAAAACTTTTTCGAATAAAGGAAGTCGTTTAATCATAAAAATTCCAAAATATCATGAGTTCCCAAATCAAACTAGCACTGATTGATGATGAACAGCTGATCCTCGAAGGGGTAAAAATGTTGCTGTCCAATGAAAAAAATATATCGGTATGCCTTACCGCAGATAACGGCCCCGATTTTATAGATGACCTCGGAAAACTTTCAAAAAATGAATTTCCTGATATTGCCCTTGTAGATGTTCAGATGAAACCGATGAACGGTTTTGAGCTGGTAGAAATCCTGAAAGAAAAATATCCCGATCTCAAAATTATTATCCTTTCATCCCATTATAAAACCTCTATTCTAGGATATATGGTCAAGTTGGGAGTGTCAGCATTTCTTCCCAAAAACTCAAATAAAAAAACATTTATTGATGCCATTACGATGGTAGATAAAAATGGAGTTTTCTTTACAGCAGAAGACCATCAGATGCTGTTTACCTACATGAATGGTTCTGCAAAGAAAAATTCTCTTTTTGAAATAGAAGATGAACTTTCCGAAAGAGAAAAAGACGTGGTAAAACTCATCTGCCAGGAATTTACCAATAACGAGATAGGTGAAAAACTCTTTATCAGCCCCAGAACCGTAGAAAGCCACAGGCAGCGTATTTTGGAGAAAATAGGAGCTAAAAATACTGTGGGAATAGTGATTTATGCTATTATTAACAATATTTATTCCCTTGAAAAAATGTAATCTGATTCCGTAGAAATACGGAATTTTTTATTTGGTACTTTTCACTCTACCTAGCCTTGTTTTTCTTCTGTTATTTTGAAATGTCTCTTTCAGGGATTTTATTTGAAAAAAACACAAACAGGATCTGTAATAAAAAAATTAAAGTAAAAACATGAATGGCAGTAGAGTGATTTCCGTCGGGATTTTCTTTGACGGTACAGGAAATAATGGAGTAAATATTCTTTCATCGGATAAACCGCTGAGCAACAATGAAAGTTATTATGGTACATTCACCAATATCTATAAATTATACAGTTTATTTATTGGAGATGAAAAAATATATATCGAAGGAATTGGAACCGTAACGGGCAGTGAAGACAATAATTTTGCTATGGCAACATGTGCAAACCCACCTTATGACAACGGATATTCTTCTGATGATAAACTTCAGAAAGCCGGGGATTTTGTGCAGCAGATAATCCATGATCAGGCAAAAGAATACCATTTTTATATCTATGGGTTCGGGAGAGGAGGAATGCTTGCAAGGACTTTCTGTAACCAGCTTTTAACTCATTATTCTCTGGGAAATTGCAGAATAAAATTTTTAGGAGCTTTTGATACGGTAGAATCCAAACCTTTTAATACTTATAATCTGAATATCCCTGCTCAGGTAGAGAATGCATTACATATCTGCGCAGTAAATGAGAGCCGTTTTTTCTTTCCGCTTACCGGTTTTTTTGAAAACTCAAAAATAATGGAAGATCAGAAATCGGAGAATGCATCTTCCGTTTGGAAAGAAATTTTTGTACCTGGTGATCATGCGGATATCGGAGGAGGATATCTGGAAGGGCCGCAGTCTGTTTATATTTCTACAGACTTTATTAATAGTGATGATCTGCATCATTATGTTTCAGATATAAGGAATGAAAAAACCAATGCTGAAGGTATTAAAATCTGGAATGCTCTGCTTTCCGGATATGAAGTGGAGACGGCAAATGGTCTTTCACAGGCATATGTATGCCGGGATAAAGTATACAATGACCTTTCAAAAGTATATGGGAAACTGATGCTGGAAGAAACCAATGCTAAAGTATCAGTTTTCAGTACAGAAAACGATGCATATTTTGGAATAGATTATAATAAACATCCTTTTCTCAGTCGGTTTTACATCAAAATAAAAGAATATGTAAAGGATCTTTCTGCTAATAAAAAACCAATCTATGATTTCGGGAAATTTGCAGACTACACTCATATTTCAGCAAATTTTGGACTTTATAGCAATAGTTTTCTGAAAAGGTCCCAGCGGGAAATTAATATTGAACTGATTAATAATGGATTAAATGTTTCCAGCAGTACTTCTGTTGACCAAACCAGCCAGACACGGCTTTCTGCTGAGCTTCATTTGCCTGAAGACAGTTTTGTTGCAGATTTTCTGTACGGAACCAGTGTTCCCAATAATGATGTCTGGGATCGTTCTATTTTAAAAACACCGGCAGTCATTACATTAAATGGAATTAAGAATTAGTGCCTACACTTCTCAGTTTTAAATTTAGGTTAGGGGACATCTGATGGTGTCTCCTTTTTTTTCGGTTTAATGTTTTCTTCACATCCGGATAAAACCAAAATTATCACAATGTAGCTACTGTAAATCAACAACTATAAAAATAATTTATTCTATAAAAAATTCAATATTATTCTAAATATTTCATTTGAATATAAAATATGAAAATATAATTATATGTTTATGTTTTAATTATGTAATTTGCATTAAATGAACTGATTAACATAATAATATTTTTCTCATTTGATTGATTTATGTTCTTATATTGGCTATTCAATTTTATAAATTTATTACAATCATGAAAAAATTATTATTTATTGCTATGGTTGGTATAGCAGGCTTTGCAAGTGCAAAAGGAAACGAGGAGAAAGTAAATTCTAAAGCAAAAGAAGTTACAACGGTTACTAAAAAAGCCATCTTGTCAAAAAAAGATACTAAGTCTAAAGCAAAAGCAGCATTCTTTGCTGAATGTAGAACAGTAGTAGTATCTTGTACATCAGCGTATACTTGCCAAGATTGGTCTGAAGGTCAATGGAATACTTGGGGGTCCAATATTCAAAGTAATTACTGCATGTATGACAGTCCATATACTCCTTAACTAACTGAATATAAAGAATCAAATTTGATTAATTAGATCAATCTAAAAAAGAAATCGTTCAAAAAATAGTTTGTGTTTACTTTTGAAAAGTTACTTTTTTAATTACATTTAAAAAGAATGTATACAAAGTTTTTTGAACGTTTCTTGTAAATGATACATCATGAATTTTATAAAAAAACAAACTTTAACAATTATATTTTTATTCATTTTCTCTATTTCGTTTTCTCAGGCAGCTATGAGCGATTCGTTAAGAGGTGAGTTTACCTACTTGCTTCAGTACAAGCCTAATACTCTAAATCGAGATTACGTTATAAAAGAATTATATTCATTACAAATAACCGATAAACGTTCTTTTTTCAGTAGTGAAAATAAGCTGAAATTTGATTCTGCTTTTTCAGCAGCATATAATAAAAAAAGTAATATTATTGATTTAAGTGGTATTCCTGCCTCGAGATCTAACTTTTTAATTATCCAAACGAATGAAAATTCAGAATTTTACGAATCAGTTGGGATGACTCTACTATTGTATAATAGTCCAGTAATTCGTAATTGGAAGCTAGTTAATGAGACAAAAGTAATTAACGATATTAACTGTAAAAAAGCAGAAGTAAATTATAAAGGTAGAGACTGGACAGCTTGGTATTCAACCGAAATTCCTTTTCCCTATGGTCCATACAAATTCAGTGGTCTCCCCGGATTAATCGTAAAAATAGCTGATAAAACGGGAGATTATGATTATGAATTAGTAAAAGCAATATCTAGTTCTCAATTAAAAGGTAAAACCATTACAATAAAAAGAGTACGATACCAAGGGGCTAAGTTAGTCACACAAAAAGAATTATCAGATGCAAGAGCAAATTTTAGAGCAAATGCCAAACGTGAGTTAGAAAGTATGGGTACTGTATTTTCAGAGGGGCAAAACAGACCAAAAATAAGTGAAGCAGAGAAAAAAGGCCATAACCCTATTGAGCTAGAGTAATTAAACGTGATTTATTAATACTTTTGAAGTAGCAGATCTCACACACAAATTAAAGCATATTTTAAGCATTGAAATTCAATTTGCTTTTTTGATTAAAAAATACTAAAAATCAGTCAATTGGTATATAGGTCGTTATTTCTTTATAATTACGCTAATATATATAATTTTCTCTCAAAATGGAGAAAATTTCTGTTTACTAAAACCTCTTATAAAGTCTATGCTTGTGTTTTGATTTAGAAAGAAAACAGTTGAGATCTGGCTGCTTTTTTTATTTCTGGGCTATTCATTTCTTTTTCCGTATTTTTGCACCCGAAAATTCATTATTCATTACTAATTATTAATTAAGATGCTTTCGGTTCAAAGTTTAGGATTACACCATTCAGGAAATTATTTATTTCAAAATGTCAATTTCACCATTAAAAAGGATGATAAAGTTGGTCTCGTTGGTAAAAACGGAGCGGGAAAATCCACTTTGTTGAAAATGCTGTCCGGAGAAATTAACTTCTACGAAGGAGAGGTTGTGACGGAAGGAAGTATTACTATTGGTTTCCTGAAGCAGGATCTTGATTTTGTAAAAGGAAGAACCGTTTGGAATGAAACAATGCAGGCTTTCGAGCAGATCAATGCCTGGAAAAATGAGCTTGAAGAAGTGAATCACCAGATGACTGTAAGAACAGATTACGAAAGTGATTCCTACACGGATTTGATTAATAAAATGACCGAGCTGAATGACCTTTTAATGAACCATGATGCCTACAATCTTGAAGGTGACATGGAAAAAGTGTTGTTTGGTTTAGGATTTAAAGCAGATGACTTCCAAAAGGTTACTGATGAATTTTCAGGAGGGTGGAGAATGAGAATTGAATTGGCAAAATTACTTCTTCAGAAGAATGATATTATGCTTCTCGATGAGCCTACCAACCACCTGGATATGGAATCTATCATCTGGCTTGAAAACTTTTTGAAAGACTATCCCGGAGCCATTGTTCTGGTAAGTCACGATAAACAGTTTATGACAGCAGTTTGTAACCGTACTTTTGATATCAACAACAAAAAAGTTGACGACTATAAAGCCAACTATTCCAAATATCTTGTCATGAGAGAAGATCGCCGTGAAAAACTGATTCAGGCTAAAAAGAATCAGGATGCGGAGATCAAACAGATGGAAGACAACATTAATAAGTTCCGTGCAAGTGCTACAAAAGCATCTTTCGCACAGTCACTTATTAAGAAATTAGATAAAATAGAACGTATTGAAGTTGATAACGAAGACGTTTCAAAATTCAATATCCGTTTCGTACAGTCTATGGTTCCCGGAAAGATCATCTTTGAAGCAGAAAATCTGGGAAAAGCCTATGGACAAAAGCAAATCTTTGATGATGTAGATTTTATCGTTCAGAGAGGAGACAGAATTGCTCTTTTGGGGCAAAACGGACAGGGGAAAACAACTTTAGCTAAAATTTTAGCAGGAGATATTAAAGATTATTCAGGAGCATGGAATCTTGGACATAACGTTAATATCGGGTATTTCGCACAGAATCAGGAAGAGGTTTTAACGCCTAATAAAACCGTTCTTGAAGAAGCTGAAGATGCGGCAACGGAAGAGACAAGACCTAGAGTAAGAGATTTATTAGGATCTTTCCTTTTCCAGGGAGATGCGGTTACCAAGAAAACTAAAGTACTTTCCGGAGGGGAGAGAAACCGTCTTGCACTTTGTAAACTATTGCTTCGTCCTTTCAACACGTTGATTATGGATGAACCTACCAACCACCTTGATATTCAGTCTAAGGAAATTATCAAGCTTGCACTGCAGAACTTTGAAGGTACTTTAATTGTCATCTCGCACGACAGGGAATTCCTTCAGGGACTTTGTGATAAGATCTATGAATTCCGTGACGGGAAAATGAAAGAATTCCTTGGGGACATCAATGAATATCTTGAATACAGACAAAAAGAAACGATCAGAGAGATTTCTGCAGAAAAAGCCAAACTTCATCAGGAAGTAAAGGTAGAACCTAAGAAAGTGGAAGAAAAACCAGCTGCCAGCAGCCAGTCTTCAAATATCGTTAGCAAAGAACAGAAAAATATTCAGAATAAAATCAAGAAAGTAGAAGAGAGAATTTCTGAACTTGAAACAAAAATAGAGGAAATGGAAGCTTCTTTCGCCAAAGAAAACCCTTCAGATGAAACCCTGGAAAAATACAACAAAACCAAGGAAGACCTGGATACAGCTTTACAGGAGTGGGAATATCTTGGTACACAGCTTGATTAAATAAATAGAAATGCTTCATAAACTAAAAATTATGAAGCATTTTTTTTTGTAACAAAATCCTGCTCATTTCTACTTATTATCCGTAGTCGCAAGTAATTTAATAAAAGTTTAAGGAAACAATTAAATTATTTTCATAATTTTGAACCATGATTTTTAAAGAAAGCAGAAACCTAAAGAGTTTTATCTCCAAGCTATTGTTTGGAGTGTACTTCCTCGCGCTGCTTTCTCAAAGCTTTCACCACCATGATACTGTAGATTATTTTAAGGCTTTCAACCTTAAAAAAGTAGAAAATACGGTGACGAAAGCAGTTACTAAAGAGAAAGCTGGCGACTGTCTGGCCTGCCACTTTTTGGTGACCGGACATACATTAGCTCCTGAAGAATTCAGTTTTACTTTTGAGCATTACAGCCACGAGGTAAAACAAATCATCGCCATCCAGGAGAAAATCTGGTCTCAGACCAAATTCACTTTTCAGCTTCGGGGACCTCCCGCAATTTCATAATTCATAGATTCTATAGGGTTTAAAGTTTGATACTTTAAAGTTCAATGTTTAATACTTTAAATTCAATGTTTAAAGTTGAAGGTTTAAAGTTGTTAGAAAAACAACTGATAGTTTGTAATTGATATTTAATTACAGCTTCTAACTTCTCATTATACTTTTTACATTGTACAACGTACATTTTACAATCAAACCCAACCCTTCCCACAAATTTTAACGAAAAATGTACCCTATTGAAAAGGGTATGCAATCAATCTATTTACAATGAAATTGATATATTGCCTGCTGCTGATCTTTTGCGGATCAGTATTTATAAGTGCACAAAAAACCTATACTGTAGAAGGAACCGTTCAGGATTTTCACGATAAAAGCTTATTGGAAAATGCTGTCATTAAAATCGGAAACTTTACAGCTAAAACCAATAAGAAAGGTAAATTTTCTTTTGACAAGATTCCTGCAGGGAAGTATACACTCATTGCTCAACACCCTGATTGCGATGATTATACTGAAAATATAGGAGTTGATCAGGATGTTCAGCTGGTTATTACGCTGGAACACCATGTTAAGGATATTGAAACGGTTACCATTCATGGAAACCATAAAAATAATGGTTCTCTGGTGGTTAAAACAGTCAATAAATCTGATATTGAGAAAAATTCTACAGACAATCTGGGGAACTTATTATCCAAAATCTCAGGAGTGACGGCTTTAAAAACCGGAAATAATATTTCAAAACCCGTTATTCATGGCCTTTATGGAAGCCGTATCAGCATTCTGAACAATGGAGTACGTCTTGCTGAACAGGAATGGGGCGTAGAACATGCACCGAATGTTGATATCAACAACTTTCAGCATATTGATGTCATAAAAGGAGCTTCTGCTTTGAAATATGGAAGCGATGCCATTGGTGGAGTCGTGGTAATGGAGCCGGAAGTTTTTCCTAAAAAAGATACCATTAAAGGCTCAGTAGGACTTACCGGAATTTCCAATGGAAGAGGTCTTGGCCTGGATGTGGATGTTGCCAAAGTCTGGAAAAACGGATGGGCAGTGAAGTCTGGTGGAAGTATCAAGAAGCTGGGTGACCAGAGTGCTCCGAACTATAATCTGAAAAATACAGGGATGGATTTTTCTTCCTTCAATTTTACCGTTCAGAATAATACCTATGAAAGAGGAATTTCTTTTGATTATTATCTGACCAATCAGAATATTGGGATCTTAAGAGACTCACACGTTTCAACTTCGGAAGATTATGACAGAGCAATGACTGCTAATCCTCCTATCTATTCAGGTAAGTTCAGTTATGATATTGATAATCCGAGACAGGTTATTGAACATCATATTGCAAAAGTTTCCGCTTTCAAAAGGTTTGAAAATATAGGAAAGCTATCTGCAACATACAGCTATCAGTATAACCACAGACAGGAATATGATATCAGAAGAGGTGAGCTGAGTGATACTCCTTCACTGGATCTGGAACTGATGACACATCAGTTTAACCTTAATGATTTATTGGAAAGAGAAAAATGGTCTTTAGAAACCGGAATTGATGCAGGTTTTCAAAACAATTATTCGGATCCGGCAACCAAAGCAAGACGTCTGATCCCGAATTATGATAAATATTCTGCAGGCGCATATTCTGTTTTTAAATATAAGATTTCCCCTGAATTCAATTTTGAAGCAGGAGCGAGATATGATTTTACCCGTTATGATGTCACCAAATGGTATGATAAAAGTGACTGGGAGAAATTATATGCTGATACTTATCCACAATTTTATGTGAAAACAGATCAGAACAGAGTATTGACGCGCCCTCAGCTTAATTATAACAATATTTCTTTCAATGCAGGTTTGGAATACCGTCCTAATGCGAATTTTGATCTGAAATTTAATTATGCAAAGGTGGGAAGATCTCCGAATGTTGCTGAATTATTTTCAGATGGGCTGCATCACTCTGCAGGAGTGATCGAAACCGGAGACATGGGATTGAAAAACGAGCAGGGTCATCAGTTTAATTTAAATATAGATTCAAGGTTTAATGTTCTGAAAGGCTTGAATATTTCCGTGAATCCTTATTTCTTCATCACTAAAAACTTCATTAATGAGATTCCGGTGGGAATTAAAGGAACCATCAGAGGAGTATTCCCGGAATGGGTGTATCAGCAGATTGATGCGAAAATGTACGGAGTAGATCTGGATATCAACTGGAAACTTACCGATGACCTGACCTATGTAGGAAAGGGGAGCTATGTATATGGACAGGATGATACTCACAATGAACCGTTGATCTTAATGATGCCTCCTAATTTTTCCAATGCATTACAGTTTAAAAAACAGAAATGGAATAATTTCTATTTCACTGTTGAAAATCAAACTTTTGTAAAGCAAACCAGATTTCCGATTAGAAATGCACCGCTGGAACTTTATGTCAATGGCGAATTGGTAGATAAAGAAATCGATTTCAGTACGCCGCCCAATGGATACTCACTTTGGAATATCCAAACCGGAATCAACATCAGTAAAAATCTTTCTGCAGGACTTATCGTAAATAATCTTTTCAATACTTCGTACAGAGAATATCTGAACCGTTTGAGATTCTTTGCAGATGAGGCAGGAAGAAACTTTATTTTAAATTTTAGATACAAATTCTAAAAATTTCAAAAAACAATTCAATCAAAATTTTACAATTTTAAAATTCTTAAAAAATGAAAAATCTATTCAATACTAAAAATATCATCAAATTATTAGCTGTTTTATTTATTACCGTTACCGCTGTTACTTCTTGTCAGAGAAACGGGTCTGCAGAAGAAGATGACCTTCCTCAGGAAGAACTTACCAACATCCTTTTGTTGGTGACAGATGATGCTGCAGGAACTACTCAGACTTATGATTACAGTATCGGGGCGGGAGGAACACCTACTATTCCGCTTACAAATGGTAAAACGTATACTGTTCAGGCAAAATTCAAAAATGGAAATGAAGATGCTACTCAGGAAATTATTGATGCTAAAAACGAACACTTTTTAATATTTGATTTTCCAAAGTCTAATATTACGGTAGAAAGAGTAGATGGAAGTGATCTTAGAAATGATGGAAAGAGAGTAGGGCTAAGAACAAAATGGACCGTGGTAAAAGCTGTTGACGGAACGGCACCTTTCTTAAAATTGACACTTATTCACTCGCCTCAAAGCGTAAATGATGCTAAATCAGGAACTGCCTGGGGAAGCGTAGTAGGAGGAGAAACTGATGCTGAGGCAAAATACAACCTAAGTAATTAGGATAATTAATCTTGTTTGGACCACCGGAATTCTCCGGTGGTTTTTTATTTAACAATATTTGGCGTTATAAGTTGATTTTAAATGGGTGATTTTCATAAAAAATTCATATTTTTGCAACCTAAAATTTTAATCAATAATGAAGGTTACCGCACAAAACCATGATGACGTAAGTGCATTGCTTACAGTAACATTGGAAAAATCTGACTACAAAGAAAAAGTAGAGAAGCAGTTGATTAATTATGCTAAAAATGCGCAAGTTCCTGGATTCAGAAAAGGGAAAGTGCCTTTGAGTATGGTTAAAAAACAATATGAAGCAGGTATTGCATTTGAAGAAATCAACAGACAAGTTTCTGATGCTTTAAACAACTATGTTAATGAAAACAAATTAAGATTAGTTGGTCAGCCTGTTCCTCAGCCAGTAAACGAATTAGATTACAATGCTGATCAATTAGAAGTTGCTTTCGAAGTAGGATATGAGCCTGAATTCACTATAGATTTAGCTAAATATGAAGCACCTCACTACAAAGTAGAAGCTTCTGACAAAGAAATCAGCAAGAGTATTGAAAACATGCAGAAGCGTTTCGCTGAGCAGGTTCCTCAAGATAAAATCACTAAGGATTCTTACATTGCTTTAGAAGTTTCTCAGGTTGTGGAAGAAGATGCTGAAGGAGAGCACCACCACCATCCAAAAAATCTTACCATTACAGCTGAAAACAAAGAAGCTTTCAAATTGGTAAAAGGTTTGAAAATGGAGGGATCTGTAAAAGTAACAAAAGAAACTCTTGCAGGTGATGAAGAATTAGCTAAAGAATTAGGATTCAGCAAAGAAGAAGTAGAGCACCTACACCACAATGAATTAGAAGTAAAAGTAAAAGATTTCTATACATTAAACTTAGCTGAACTTAACCAGGACTTATTCGACAAAGTATACGGAGAAGGAAATATCAAGACTGAAGAAGAACTTAAAGATAAAGTGAAAACTGAATTAGATGAGTACTTCCAGCAAAATGCTGATGTTCACTTTGTGAATAAAGTATTAGAGCAGGTAACTGATAAAGAAGAAGTAAAACTTCCTGAATCATTCCTTGTGAAGTGGTTATTATTCTCTAACCAGAACATCCAGTCTGAAGCACAAGCTCAGGAAATTCTTGAAGCTGAGAAAAATCAGTTGAAATACCAAATCATCGAAGGTAAATTGATGACTGAAAACGAAATCAACCTTGACTATGCTGATGTATTGGCTCAGGCTGAACAGTTAGTTAAAAATCAATTGGCAATCTACGGAATCCACCACCTAGGTGATGAAGAAATCCAAAAATATGCTGTTGAAATGTTGAAAGACCAGGAGCAGGTAAGACAAATTTCTTCTGAAGTAGCGATGGCTAAATTGAAAGATGTAATTCTTGAAAAAGCTAGCAAAAAAGAAACTAAAATTTCTCACGACGAATTTTTAGAAGAGCTTAAGAAATAATTATATTCCGATATAAATATTTGAAACCGTCAATTTTTTGGCGGTTTTTTGTTTTATATACCCATACTAAAGATTAATCAATAATCATATTTACCATTCATCGTTTATCAATTATCATTCATTACTGATTGCTCATCACTCATTATTTATTTGTATGTCCGCCAATATTCCTATATTTACCCTTTAAACTTTATTTATAAATATGAAAAAGATCATCATTCCATTTTTCTGTGCTGTACTTTTTTCAGTACCGGCAGCTGCCCAGAAGAAAGGGGCTGCATCTGCTAAAACAGAAGCTGTAAAATCCAAACTTACCTCTAAAGAAGTTGTTGATAATTATTTCAAAGCATTAGGAGGAAAAGAGAAATTGGAAGCTGTGAAATCTACCATTACTGATAACACGGTTTCTGTGCAGGGAATGGAAATTCAAATGACTACTAAAAAATTAGGAAATAAATTCAAGTCTGTACAATCGCTGATGGGTAAAGAAATGATTCAGCTTTTTGACGGTGAGAAAGGATACTTTGATCAGATGGGAACCAAAACAGATATTCCTGCAGACAAACTTGGTGAACTGAAAAAAGGAAAGCCAATTGATGCTTTAGCTTTTGATGCTTCTAATTTTCCAAATGTATCCACAGAAAAATTAGACGGAAAAGACTATAATGTATTGTCTTCAGATAAAGGTAAATTTTATTTCGATGCAGGAACCGGACTTTTGTATAAAACCAATGCAGGAGAAGGAAATGCTACCATCAAAAGCTATATGACCGTAGATGGAATACAATTCCCTGCTGAAGTAGATGCCGAAGGAGGAGGTCAGAAAATGACAATTAAAACGACTAAAGTTGTGATCAACTCCGGAGTTACGGATGCTGATTTTAAATAGAAAATCGCTTTTAAAGATATTTAAACCGGGTATTTCCCGGTTTTTTTTTGGTTTATGGATAAGTTTAACGCAAATTTAACTATAAAATGAATTCTGTAATTTCTTCACATTGTGAATAATTGGTAGTTTTAAGACGTAAATAAAATCAAATACCATGAAAAAAGTCTTATCTTCATTTGCGGTCATCTTTTTGATGTCAGCAAATACTTTTGGACAGAATATCCCAGTGGATCCTTCTGTACGAATTGGTACCCTTTCCAACGGAATGAAGTACTACATTAAAAAAAACACGTTACCGGAAAAGAAAGTAGATTTCCGTCTGGCAATCAATGCCGGATCTATTCTTGAAGATGAAAATCAAAGAGGATTGGCTCACTTTATGGAGCACATGAACTTCAACGGAACCAAAAACTTTCCAGATAATAAATTAGTAGACTTTTTACAGTCTATCGGAGTGAAATTCGGACAGCACCTTAACGCTTACACCAGCTTTGATGAAACGGTTTACATGCTTCCCGTGCCATTAGATAAACCAGGGAATCTGGATGCCGGACTGAAAGTAATGGAAGACTGGGCATTCAATGCAACCCTTTCTGATGAACAGATCAATAAAGAAAGAGGAGTTGTATTGGAAGAGCTAAGATTGGGTCTTGGAGCTGATAAGAGAATGATGGATAAATATCTTCCGAAGTTTTTATATAAATCTCAATATGCAGACCGGCTTCCGATTGGTAAAAAAGAAGTGTTGGAAAATTTCAAACCTGATGTGATCAGAAAATTCCATCAGGATTGGTACAGACCGGATCTGATGGCCATCATTGTTGTTGGAGATATCAACGTGGATGAAATTGAAAAAAAGATCAAAGATAACTTCAGTAAATATAAAAACCCTTCAAAACCCAGAGAAAGAAAATCTTTCGATCTTCCGAACCACAAAGAAACTCTGGTAGCTATTGAAACAGATCCTGATGCTACCAATTCTATGGTACAGTTTATCATGAAAGATGCTGATGCCTATAAACCGGATGTGACCGTAGAGCAGTATAATCAGAGTCTTGTGGAAAATCTTTCAACAACAATGCTGAACAACAGATTGAGAGAATTGATCAACTCTACAAATCCACCTTTTACTTTCGGATCAGTATACCACGGAGGAACCTATGCAAGAAGCAAAGAAGCTTTCCAGGGATTTGCCATGGTAAAAGAAGGAAATCAGCTGAATGCACTGAAAGTTTTGTTGGAAGAGGTTGAAAGAGCAAAGAGATTTGGATTTACACAATCTGAACTTGACAGGGCGAAATCTCAGGTATTATCCAACCTTGAAAGATCTTATAACAACAGAGATAAGACAGAGAGTGACATGCTGGTAGGTGAGTATGTAAGAAACTTCCTGGAGCAGGAGCCAATACCTGGAATTGCGTGGGAATATGAAGATACCAAGTCTTTCTTACCATCGGTTACCCTTGCACAGACCAATGAAATTATCAAGAAAATGGTGAAAGATGACAGCAGGGTGATTGTGATTACAGGTCCTAAAAAAGATAATATTACCATGCCTACAGAAGCAATGGTTCTGAATACATTTGACGCTGTAAAAATGGCTGATCTAAAGCCTTATGAAGAAAAGGCTACCATCAAAAATTTAGTAAAACCTTTCAAATCTGAAGGGAAAATTGCTAAAACTGAAACGGATGCCAAGCTGGGAACAACAACCTGGACATTAAGCAACGGTGCTAAAGTCACTTTCAAGAAAACTGATTTTAAAGATGACGAAATTGTATTTACTGCAAGAAGCTTAGGAGGAAGTTCTCTTATTCCGGATGCAGATTACAATAAGACACAATTTGCTTTCTCTGCATTAACAGAAGCTGGAGTAGGCGGATTCTCAAAAGCAGATCTTACCAATTATCTTGCCGGTAAGCAGGTGAATGTAAATCCTATGGTAACCTCTCTTTTTGAAGGAGTTTCCGGAAGAACAACCCAAAAAGATTTAGGAACAGCCATGGAGCTTATGTATGCTTATTTTACAAATTTAAATTACAATCCGGCCTCCTTCAACGCATATAAAGAAAAGCAGTCTGCAATGCTGAATAACCTATTGTCTAATCCTCAGGCTTATTTCTCTAACGAGCATGCTAAATTCATGAATCAGAAGAACCCTAGATTTATTGGTGTATTCCCAATGGAAAAAGACTGGGCGAATACCGACTATAAAAAAGCATACGATATCTATAAAGATAAATTTGCCAATGCAGGAAACTTCCAGTTCTATTTTGTAGGAAATATTGACGAAACGAAGTTTAAAAATGAGGTCCTTCAGTATATTGCAAGCCTACCATCATCAGGAAAAGCTACAATGTTTAAAGATACCGGATACAGAACAATGACCGGAGATTATACAAAAGTGTATAAAAAAGGAAAAGATCCTAAGAGCATGGTATCTATCTCATACAGTGGAGAAGCTCCGTACAACGAAAAAGAAGCTTTGGCATTATCTGCTCTTGGAGAAGTGGCTACCATAAAAGTTATCGAAAAACTGAGAGAAGACGAAAGCGGTATCTACGGTGGAGGCGCAAGAGGAGGTATGAACAAAATTCCTTACGGTACTTACAGTTTTGGAATAAACTTCCCTTGTGGTCCGGAAAATGCAGATAAACTGACGAAGAGTGCTATTACTGAGCTTCAGAAGCTGATTGATAATGGGCCGGAGCAGAAAGATCTGGATAAGTATAAAGAAGGAGAATACAATGACAATAAAACAGAATTGAAAGACAATATGTTCTGGATGAATGCTATTGCTAAAAACCAGTTAGACGGAAGTGATAAATATGATATTCTGAATTACCAGGATAAGGTGAAAGCGCTTACCGTAAAAGATCTTCAGGATGTTGCTAAAAAATATCTTACAAAAGGTAGAATTGTAGCGACTTTGATGCCGGAAGACGGTTGGGAGAAAGCTAAAAAAGAGGAAACTAAAAAAGCAGAAGTTACTACTGTAAAAACAGGAGCTGCTAACTAGTCATACTTTTTACTTACAATAAGAAAACCGCAGAGAAATCTGCGGTTTTTTGTTATTAAATTCAAATCCTGATCGGTTAAGAACCATATTCTTTTTTCCATTCATCAGCAGCACCACTCAGAACATTGTAGAATTCTTCGCCATATTTTCTGATCAACGGAGTTTTTAAGAATTTATAAACAGGAACCTGAAGTTCTTTTCCAAGCGTACACGCATCGCTGCATACATTCCATTCATGATAATTCAAAGCAGTGAATGCAGAATATTCTGTAACACGAATAGGGTACAGGTGGCAGGAAATTGGCTTCTGCCAGTCTACAGCACCATCTTCATAGGCTTTTTCAATACCACATTTGGTAATTCCTTTTTCGTCGAATGTTACATAGGCACATTCGCGGTTTTCTACCATAGGAGTAACATACATTCCGTCGTGCGGATCAGTAGTCCATGTTCCCTGCTCTTCAAGGGCTTTGATGCCTTCCTGAGTAAGGTAAGGTTTTATTTTATCAAAAATACTGTCCAATATCTCAAGCTCGTTTTTATCCAACGGAGCCCCTACATCTCCTTCCACACAACATGCACCTTTACATTTCGTAAGGTTGCAAACAAATTCTTCGGAAAAAATTTCCTCTGAAATCAATTTATCGTCTATCTGAATCATAATTTTCTAAAATAAATCAAAAACTGTACCTGCCTTAAAGGTCAGTAAACTAATAATAATAAGCCATACACTGGCTTCACGCATCCAGTATTTAGGCAAAAATCTCATCATTCTGCTTAAGATAATACTTGAAGGAAATGCCAGAAGCAGCAGATATTCATAGCTCTTATTCATATACAGGATGATGGAAACAAGCTGTGCCACCGAAAAGACCAACAGGAAAGTATATTTATACCTGCTTATCGGGCTTTTTTTATTATAATTTTTAAAATGGTCATATACCGCATAAATAAGCATCAGAATCACAGGAATCAGTGGCAGAAGCTCCGTATAATCCGTTACAGGCTTCATCTTTCCAAACGGGAAATAATCTATATTCCAGGAAGTAAACTGAACAAAATACATCACAGAAAAATAACTGAAGGTAATCAGAACAATTCCCAGCAGAAATCTGAAAAGGTTCAGTGCGATTTTAGCAGAGGTAGCAATCACGTGAATGATTACAAAAACAGCCATAGGCCACGTGGTAGGAAGGAAAATAAAGTTTAATGCCACAATAGATCCTACCAATACATATGACTTCTTTCTGATATCTTCATCCGCACTGGTCAGTAGAAGGATAAGAAAGGAGTTTGTAAGAAGCGAAACCGCAATTCCTATGTCCAGATTTCCGGGATACAGCCCGAAAATGAAAAAAGTATATAAAAATAATGGGAGATGGGTCTGATAATTAAGGGCAATACTGTGAAAACAAAAATATCCCAAAGCAATTCCCAGAAAAGTTATTCCGGCAACAATGGCTTCGTAAGTGTTGAAATTCAGTATGTTAAATATTACGACTACTAAAAGAAGAAAACCAATATAAACAGGAATTGAAAAAATATTGCTTTCTTTTGAAAGTAATTTAAACATTTTTTATAAATTTGTACAAAGTTAATTTAAAAAAGGAAAATAATGACGTCTTTCTTTCTATTCTTAAGTAAAGTTTTCAAATGGACTTTCGGTTTCTTTGATACTTTCGGTAATGTTTTAAACTGGATCTTATTTGCAGTTTGCTGTGTATTATTTACTTACTGGTGCTATGTACTTGTAGTAACATTAGGTGGAGACAAAGACAAAGACTATTATTCTCCAACGGAAGGTAAGCACCCTTACTACGATCCGAATATCTACAAAAAAGAAGGTTAATTAATTGGTTATATAGTAAAAAACCGATCAGACAATATGCTCTGATCGGTTTTTTTTATTACTAACGATTAAAATTTCTTTTTCTTAGTCGTGAATTGGAAGTACTAAAACAGGAATACTTGAACTTTTAGTAATTCCTTTGGTTAAGCTTCCCACGAATACATCATAAATTCCGCTTCTGCCATGTGATCCCATCACAATGTAGTCTGCATTTTTTTCCTTTGCATGTTCCAGAATAATATCTTTGGCAAGCCCTTGTTTTAAAAGGTGTTCGCAATCGATATCATGAGCAATGATTCTCTGCTCAATTTTATTAAGCTGTACCAGCTCTTCTCTGATTTCATTGGCCTCTACTTCAGGAAAATATTGAAATCCCATATCGCCAATGGCAAAGCCGATATCTGATGGCGCTACATGAATCAGGTAAATTCTGCCGTTAAGCTGTTTTGCAAATTTTATGGCACCGTCTACCAATTGGTCTGTCTTGTCCCCAAAATCTACGGGTACTACAATATTTATCATAACCTCTAATTTTGATACCTAAAGTTAAGGAAAATTTGTCAGACTCTCGTATTAAATACTTATAATATTCGAATATCAAGGATTTTTTCCTCTTCAAGATAAGCTTCAAGAATATCATTTTCATCTACTTTTCCAACTCCTTTTGGAGTTCCAGTGAAGATAAGATCACCTACTCTTAACGTAAAATACTGAGAAGCGAAGGCAATGATATCATCAAAATTGAACATCATATCTTTTGTATTGCCATCTTGTACCTTCTCTTTATTCTTTAATAATGAAAATTGAAGGCTGTCAAGACTGAAACTGTCTTTTTTAAAGAAACTGCTTACCACAGCAGAACCGTCAAAACCTTTGGCAAGCTCCCATGGAAGTCCTTTTGATTTTAACTCGCTCTGAAGATCTCTGGCTGTGAAATCTATTCCCAGACCTATTTCTTCATAATGTTTATTAGCCGCTTCTTTCTGAATATATTTTCCTCCCTTGGAAATTTTTAATACTACTTCAAGCTCGTAGTGAATATCATTTGAGAATTCAGGAATATAAAAATCATTTCCTTTCAGAACCGCTGTATCCGGTTTCATAAAAATAACGGGATTTTCAGGAATTTCATTACCTAATTCTTTCGCGTGTTCACTGTAGTTTCTTCCTATGCAGATTATTTTCATAACTCTTTTATTTTATTTTTTTGACTTCGTCATTGCGAGGGACGAAGCAATCTTTTTAAATGATGAAGATTATTATTTCCTATTAATTATGAGAGAACTCATTTCCGCAATAATAACATTTAAATTTATGACTCGTCAGAAAAGAAATTCCAAAGAAGCTGGTGGCGCTGTCATCTCTGTAAATATGATTGGAACCGCATTTCGGACAGACAAAATCAAACTCAGGATCTTCAATGGTGTGTTCTACTTCCAGCGAATACTGTTCATTGTCCTTATAATCCTGCAATACCTGCTTGGCCTTTTCCAGATCTTCTTCAAAAACCTGAAGTTGTATTCCGCCTACCGCTTGTGACAAAAGCCAATCCGACTGGATAAGCTGTTCATTCGCAATGAAGCTGTTGATATCGTTTTCAGCCAATATCTGTTTGTCCCTGTTAGCTTCAAGGGCAGTTTCATAAAATTTAAAACGAACCAGATCAGACATATTTAAAATCTGCTTGAGAGTTGAATTTTTGTAAAAACTTTCTTCGTATACAACGGAAAATCAGCATTCTGAAGCCATCCGAAATATCCTAAATCTTTTTGGAATACCGCTTTCACGCCTTGTCCTTTATATTTTCCAAAGTTGAAAACTTCTTCCATTTTTTCGTTATATCCGATAAATCCGGCAAGATCTGCATTCTTATTGTGGAATGTAAACTCGCTTAGCGGAGCTATTTCATTCGGAATATCATCGTATTTTCCTACTTGTGCATCCAGAACTTCAAAGGTTGCCATGACATCAGCCTCTGCAGAATGGGCATTTTCTAATGTTTTACCACAGTAAAACTGGTATGCAGCGCCTAGATTTCTAGGTTCTTTTTTATGGAAAATAGTCTGTGCATCTACCAATCTGAATTTACTCAGATCAAAATCCATTCCTACTCTTAAAAGCTCTTCAGCCAAAAGCGGAACATCAAATCTATTGGAATTAAATCCTCCCAGGTCACTTCCGGTAATCATTTCCATAATTTTAGAAGCAATATCTCTGAAGGTAGGTGCATCCTTTACATCTTCATCATAAATACCATGGATCTCACTGCTTTCTTTAGGAATAAGCATTTCCGGGTTTACACGCCATGTTTTGCTCTCTCTGGAGGCATCAGGATTTACTTTTAAGATACAGATTTCAACAATTCTGTCTTTTCCGATGTTGGTTCCTGTGGTTTCAAGGTCAAAAATACAAAGTGGTTTATGGAGTTTTAAATTCATGTTGATCATTAATAATTTGAAAATGTGTTTTACTTAAAATAAGGTGATAAAAACCTTATGTAAATTCTTTAATTTCTATTTTAACTGTCCCTGAAAAACAAGAGACACCAATATATAATAAATAACAAGCATCGGAATTCCTACCACCTGAAATAGGGCAAGAATAGCAATACCTCCTACTAGTAATACGACTTTAGGATAATTGTCTTTTAATTGTTTTGATTTGAATTTCATCGCCATCATCTTAATCGGGCTGATAAGAAGCCATGACGTAAGAAGAGTCAGTAAGATCAGCAGAAGTTCATTATCGAACAAAAAGCTAAAAGTTCCGGTTTCTTTGAACGCATAATAGAGACCAAACAGTAAAACAGTATTGGTAGGCGTATTCAATCCTTTGAAATAATAACGCTGCTCTTCATCAAGGTTGAAAATGGCAAGTCTCAGGCAGGAAAATACGGTAACGATCAATCCGAGATATTTGATTTCAAACGGAAAGTGAATCCCAAGAAGCTCAGCACCAAACGGTTCAAGAGCTTTATACATGGTAAGTCCCGGAATTACTCCAAAGCTTACCATATCCGCAAGAGAATCCAGCTGAAGCCCCAGATTGGAGTTTGATTTTACAGCTCTGGCTACAAAGCCGTCGAAAAAATCGAAAATAGAAGAGAGAATAAGACAGATCGCAGTCGTCTGATAATCTCCTAAAATTAGATGTATTGCTCCTACACAGCCTGCAAATAAGTTAGCCAGGGTTAAGGCATTGGCCAGATTATTCTTTATAAAATCCATAACCACAAAATTACAGTTTTTAAAAATTCTAACTCAAAATAATCTGCACTAAAAAATGCATTAAAGTGTTTTTGATGTAAATTTGCCCCATGAAATTTTTAAAAGGATTTAGAAGACAGGAAGTTCTGGCATTAGTTTACAGGATTTTTTTAGCCTATTTTTTTTATCAGATTGCCAGACTTTTATTCTGGTATTTTAATAAAGATCTGATTAAAGTTGACTCTGTTTCAGAATATATAAAGCTGGCCTTTCATGGTACGGCTTTCGATACCACTGCTATTTTATATGTCAATGCATTGTTTATACTCCTTAGCTTATTGCCTTTGGTGATTAATACAAAAAGGGTCTTTCAGAAAGTTCTTTTCTGGCTGTATTTTATCACGAACGGGATTGCTTATGCAATGAATTTCGGGGATTTTATTTACTATAAATTTGCACAGGCAAGACTAACCTCTGCAGTATTTCAGGTAGCTGAACATGAATCCAATGTTTCCCAAACGCTGATGATCTCTGTGGGAGAGCATCCTTTTGTGTTGATTTGGTTTATTGTTTTAATGGGATTCTGGGTTTTCCTTTACAAAAGAGTAAAAGTGGAAGAAGTGAAGCCTTTGAAATTACTTCCTTATTTTATTACTTCCATTGTTACGCTATGCATCACTGCGGTATTGGTTGTAGGAGGAATAAGAGGAGATTTCAAACACAGTACAAGACCAATTAATATGGTAGATGCTACCCGTTTTGTAACCAATCCACTGCAGGGAAATATAGTGCTCAACAGTACATTCTCCTTTTTCAGAACTTTAAACACCAATAATTTTAAGGAAGTTCATTTCGTAGATGAAAAATATATCGAAGAAAATGTACAGCCTTATAAAGTATATGACAGAAAAGTTGAAAACCGTCCGAATATCGTTATTTTCATTGTAGAATCTTTTGGAAGAGAATATTCCGGAGCGTTCAATAAAGATAAAAATATTAAAGATTACGTTTCTTACACCCCGTTTATGGATAGTCTGGCTGGCCAGAGTCTGATCTTCCCCAATACTTTTGCGAATGGAAGACAGTCAATTCATGGGATGAGCAGCGTATTGGCTGGAATTCCGAGCCTTACGGATGCATTTACCGGGTCACCTTATTCCAATCAGAAAATTCAGTCTATTGTTTCAGTTTGTAATGATCTTGGATATGATACTTCTTTTTATCATGGAGCACCAAATGGTTCCATGGGATTTCTTGGATTTGGAAATATTTTAGGATTTAAACATTATTTCGGAAAAACAGAATACAATCATGATGAAGACTTCGATGGAATGTGGGCGATTTGGGATGAGCCTTTCCTTCAGTATTTCGCTAAAAATGTCGGGAAGAAGCAACCTTTTATGACTACTGTGTTTACCGCATCATCACATCACCCTTTTAAAATACCTGAAAAATATAACGGCAAATTTAAAAAAGGAAAGATTGAAATCCATGAGCCGATGCAGTATACGGATTATGCCATTAAACAATATTTTGAAACCGCTAAAAAGCAGCCTTGGTACAACAATACCATCTTTGTTTTCACGGGAGATCATACCAATCAGGTATATTATCCGGAATACGAAAGAGCGATGAACCGTTATGCCGTTCCATTGGTTTTCTATTCTCCGAATCCTGCCTATCAGCTGAAAGGTGTAAATCAGGAAATTGCACAGCAGGCAGACATATATCCTACATTGGCTGATCTTATTGGGTATAACAAACCTATCAGAAGCTGGGGAAGAAGTTTGGTAAGTGATAAAAAGTACCCTTTTATCGTTGTAAATTCAGATGGAAGTACAGATCAGTTTATGATCGGAAATTATATTTATCGCTTTGACGGAAAAGAAATTATCGGTGTATATGATAAATCTGACCTGAGTCTTGAAAAAAACATTATGAATGAAGTTAAAAATTCTGAAGTAGAAGCAGGAAAGAAAACGGCAAAAGCGTGGTATCAGGATTATATGGATAGAGTGATTAACAGGAAATTGTATTAAAAACTGTTAGCCGAGAATTAGCTTTTCTGTTTTTCTTTAGCTCTTTATGCTTTGTATAATAAAAGTTTTTGTTCGTTGAAAATTAATTTATATTTTTATCAATACGTAGATAAGAATATTGTATAAAAATTAAAACTATAAGAAATATGAAAAAAATATTGTTAACGTTTGCACTTTCTCTGTGTGGGGTACTTACATTTGCACAGATAGAAGGTAAGTGGAAAACAATAGATGATGAGACAAAACAGGCAAAATCTATTGTTGAAGTATTTAAAAAGTCAGATGGAAAATATTATGGGAAAGTTTCCCAGTTATTGGTGAAACCAGCTGATCCTAACTGTACAGCCTGTAAAGATGACAGAAAAGGGAAACCAATTGTAGGACTGGAGATCATCAGAGGATTGAAAAAAGATGGTGATGAATTCACAGGCGGAACAATTACAGATCCTAAAACAGGGAAAACATACAAGTGTACCATTACAAGAAGTGGAGATAAGCTGAATGTAAGAGGGTACTTAGGATTATCTCTATTGGGAAGAACCCAGGTTTGGGAAAAAATGAATTAATTTAAGTTTAAATAGAATTTTAAATGACATTTCAGAAATGAGATGTCATTTTTTGTAGATAAAAGAATGTATAGGGATTTATTCAGAACCTTCTGAAAAATTACAAAGAACTCAGTCTACAGGAGAAAAATCAGTTTTAAATAAGATTAATAAAAAGATTTCTCGCTCAAATGAGGAGTCTTTTTATGATGTGTATAATAAAAATTCACTATTTTTGTAGTCTAAATTTTTCGAATAAATATGGCAGAATATACTTTTCGTGAGGTAATTGCACAGGCAATGAGCGAGGAAATGCGTAAAGACGAATCCATCTTTTTAATGGGGGAGGAAGTTGCAGAATACAATGGTGCTTATAAAGCTTCAAAAGGAATGCTGGATGAGTTTGGTCCTAAAAGAGTAATTGATACCCCAATTGCAGAACTTGGGTTTACAGGAATTGCTGTTGGTGCTGCGATGAATGGTAACAGACCAATTGTAGAGTATATGACATTCAATTTCTCATTGGTAGGAATTGATCAGATTATCAATAATGCTGCAAAAATCCGTCAGATGAGTGGTGGGCAATGGAACTGCCCAATCGTTTTCCGTGGACCTACGGCTTCTGCAGGACAATTGGGAGCTACCCATTCTCAGGCATTTGAAAACTGGTTTGCAAACATTCCTGGCCTTAAAGTAGTGGTTCCTTCAAATCCTTACGATGCGAAAGGATTGTTGAAAACTGCAATTCAGGATAATGATCCGGTTATTTTCATGGAATCTGAGCAGATGTATGGAGATAAAATGGAAATTCCTGAAGAAGAATACTACTTACCATTAGGAAAAGCAGATATTAAGAGAGAAGGTACAGACGTTACTTTGGTTTCTTTCGGTAAGATCATGAAGCTGGCTTTACAGGCTGCTGAAGATATGGCTAAAGAAGGAATCTCTGTAGAGGTTATTGACCTTAGAACAGTTCGTCCTCTTGATTTTGATACTATTCTGGCATCAGTGAAGAAAACAAATAGATTGGTTATTTTAGAAGAAGCTTGGCCATTTGCTTCTATATCTTCTGAAATTACTTATATGGTACAGCAGAAAGCATTTGATTATTTAGATGCTCCTATCAAGAGAATTACTACTCCTGATGCACCTGCACCTTACTCTGCAGCATTATTTGCAGAATGGTTCCCTAAACTTGAAAAAGTAAAAGAGGAAATTAAAAAAGCGATGTACGTAAAATAGTTATAGAGAAAAACTTCCGAAAGGAAGTTTTTTCATTTATTATATTCATGAAGAAAAATGCTTGACGTCATAAAATTAGTATAAATTTGCGCTTTTAAAATAAATTGGCTCATATGGCAGAAGTTACAGAAGGCGGTCATCACTTTGACTTAAAGAAGCTTTCATTTGTAGGCGTTATTGTTTCTCTCGGGATCGTTTTCGGAGATATTGGTACGTCACCGCTTTACGTAATGAAAGCGATTGTGAACGCAAGAAAAGATGGCGCATCAATGCCGTTTGATGAATATATTGAAGGAGCTCTATCCTGTATCATCTGGACATTAACTCTTCAGACCACCCTTAAATATGTAATTATTGCTTTAAGAGCAGATAACAAGGGTGAAGGTGGAATTCTTGCATTGTATTCACTGGTAAAAAAGCTCAAAAAAAAATGGCTGTATGTAGTTGCTATTATAGGAGCTTCTACCTTGGTAGCCGATAGTGTGATTACACCTTCTTTGACGGTGATGTCCGCTATTGAAGGACTAAAAATATATAATCCTGAAACTCCGGTTGTCCTTATTACACTGATTATTCTATTCGTGATATTTGTCGTACAACAGTTCGGAACCGCCTCTATAGGTAAATTTTTTGGGCCTGTAATGGTTACATGGTTTTTGGTTTTAGGTATTTCAGGATCATTTCATATTTTTGATCATATTGAAATTATCAGAGCATTTAACCCCATTTATGCCTATAATCTGATTACCCATTCTTCAAGTGCTATTGTTATTATGGGAGCTGTTTTCTTATGTACAACAGGAGCTGAAGCATTATATTCTGATTTAGGACACTGTGGAGCAAAAAATATTCGGATCAGCTGGGTTTTTGTTAAAGTTATGCTGATTCTGAATTATTTAGGCCAAGGTTCATGGCTGTTGGATAACTATCATCAGGTACATAACGGCGTTAATCCTTTCTTTGGTATCATGCCGGAATGGGCTGTTTTACCAAGTGTTATCCTGGCTACTGCAGCAGCAATCATTGCAAGTCAGGCTGTTATTACAGGTTCATTCACTATGTTTTCAGAAGCAATGTCTATTTCTTTCTGGCCCAATCAGCATATTGAGTATCCATCGGGAGTAAAAGGACAGATGTATATCCCGAGAATCAACTGGGGGCTGATGGCTTTTTGTTTTGTAGTGGTAGTATTTTTCCAGAAATCTGAAAAGATGGAAGCTGCTTATGGTCTTACTATTACCATTACCATGTTGATGACTACCATCTTATTGTTATTCTGGCTAAGCCGTACAAGAGTGAATAAAATCTTTATTATAGGATTTGCAATTATTTATCTTTTCCTCGAATCAGGTTTCTTCTATGCCAATGTGATTAAGTTTGTAGATGGAGGCTGGCTTACTATGGTATTGGGAGGATTTATTGCAGTTTGCATGTATGCATGGTATAACGGAAGATTGATCAAAGCTAACTTTATCCAATATGTAAAAATAGAAAAATATGTGTCTATCCTTAAAGACATGAAACTGGATACAACAATTCCGAAATATGCTACAAATCTTGCTTACCTGAGCCGAGCTAAAAGAAATGATGAAGTGGAATCAAAAATCATCTACTCTATCATCAAGAAACAACCTAAAAGAGCAGATCATTACTTTATCCTGAGTATTGTAAACCAGGAAGATCCTTATACTTTCAAATATACTGTAGACGAAATTCTTCCGGGAACTGTATTTAAAATCAACTTTCTTTTAGGATTTAAAGTAGACCGAAGAATTAATGACTATTTCAATATGGTTCTTAAAGATTTAATGGCAGATGGAACCATTCCTTCAAGAAGCAGCCATCCTTCATTAAGATCTCATGAAATACCGCCGGATCTTAAGTATGTGATCATAGATAACACCTATATCAACGATATCCTTTTAACTGTTAAACAGAAGATTACACTCAATATTTACAACTTTGTGAAGTATATCGGAAGTGATGACTTTAAGGCTTGGGGAGTATCTTCTCATAACGTTGAAGTAGAATCAGCACCTATTACAGAACTTACGGTTTATGATAATAAGATTGAGCAGTCGGGGTACTTCCGTCACAACTCTTAGTCTTCTGGCATCTAACCATACTATCTATTTAAATAAAATTCAATAAATTTGTAGATAATTTTTTTAATGGATACAGTACAAAAAGAAAAAAATATAGCTTTGATCAAGGATGTTTTGAGAAACTACTTATTAGAAAAAGGGTTCAGAAACACACCTGAAAGATATACGATATTAGAAGAGATTTATAATATGGATCATCACTTCAATGTTGATGATCTGTATCTTCTGATGATGCAGAAGAAATATCATGTTTCCAAAGCAACGATTTACAACACTATTGAAATTTTCCTTGATGCAGGTTTAATTCGTAAGCATCAGTTCGGAGAAAAAACATTGACCTCTTCATCTTATGAGAAGTCTTATTTTGATAAACAGCATGACCACCTGGTGATCTACAAAAAAGACTCTGATAAAGAGATTGAAGAAATTATTGAATTCTGCGACCCAAGAATCCAAGGAATCAAAGAGGCCATTGAAGAAGCGTTTGGCGTAAGAATTGATTCTCATTCGCTATATTTCTATGGCACTAAGAATGACTAATTAATGAGAATAATCCTTTTTCTGTTAATCTTTATTTCTACGCTAAACTTTGCGCAGGAAAAAACTCCTGTGAAGAGAGATCCCTATTTGCAGGCTCCTTCACCGGCTCAGCCCAAACAGGTGAGCCCCGAAGATAAAGTAAAGATCATCCATGCGGACGAGATCAAGAAAGACCCTGAAAAGTACGACGGAAACCAATATTTTACCGGTCATGTTCAGATTGAACATCAGGGTTCCATTCTTACCGCGGATGAAGTAGTTCTGTATAATGAAGAAAACTTTGTAAAAGCAATAGGCAATACAAGGCTTCAAAATACAGATGGCTCCGTAATTACAGCAGGAGAAATGGAATACGATGCCAATACCCAAAAAGGTGTTGCCAGAAAAAACGTGGTCTTAACCGACCCAAAACAAACCATAAAGACAGATATTCTGTATTATGACAGACTGGCTAATCAGGCTTATTTTAATACAGGAGGAACGATTTCTGATGGCCAGAATGTAACCTATGCCAAAGTAGGAACTTACTTTCTCAATACAAGAGTTGTAGACCTTACCGGGAATGTGAAAATAGAAACACCTCAGTATATCATAGAAGGTCCTAATATCAAGCAGAATCAGAATACTAAAATTGCAGATTTTAATGGTCCTACAACCATTACCAGCAAAACCAATCCCCGAAACAGAATTTATACTGAAAGAGGAACCTATAAAATGGATTCCAAGGAGGCTTATCTAACCAAAAACTCAAGGATCTTTTATAATGAGAAAATCCTTACCGGTGATGATATGTATTACAATCAGATCTCAGGATTTGGTAAAGCAACCGGAAATGTAACCCTTGATGATCCAAAAGAAAGAAGATATATAAAAGGAGGGTACGGAGAGATTTTTGAGAAAAAAGACTCTGCAATGATGACGAAAAATCCTTATGCCGTAAAAGTGATGGAAAAAGACTCCATTTATTTTGCAGCAGAAAAAATTATCTCTTACCAAAGACCGGATTCATTGGATATTAAAGTGAAGAAAAGTTATCTCAGAGCCTTTAAAAAAGCCCGTATTTATAAATCCAATGCACAGGGAAGAGCAGACTCTATTGCTTTCAATGAAACAGACGGAGTGATGCATATGTACACAAGTCCGATTCTGTGGAGTGGCGAAAAGCAGGTGACTGGTGATAAAGTAGAAGCTTACTTTAATACCAAGACAGAAGATATTGACTCATTAAAAGTAATCGGAAATGCCTTTGCCATCAGTAAAGTAGATTCGCTCAATCTCAAAGATGAATTCAATCAGGTAAAAGGAAAATTCATGACGGTTTACTATGAGAAAAATGATATCAAAGAAGCAAGAGTCGTTGGAAATGCTCAGTCTATTGTCTATGTAGATGATACAGATCAGGAAACCAAAAAGCCGGAAAGAATAGGAATTACCCTTTCTACCTGCGGAATTATCGGAGCGTTGTTTGAAGAAAGAGCCCTGCAGATTATTTCATGTAGTATTGGTGCTGTTTCAGATACGTATCCAATGAGTAAAATAGAACCTGCACGAAGGAAGTTCCCCGATTTTAACTGGAATACAAAAGACAGGATTCGGAAATGGCAGGATATTCTTGTAGATAGCCCGAATAACGAAGAAATACAATATACCGCTGATAGTGAACTCTTCGACAAAGCGCAGAAAGCAATTGACGATGAAAAAGCCAAAGAAGAAGCTAAAAAGCCGAAACGAACCAGAAAATAATATAAAAGACCAGTACTCACTGGTCTTTTTTGTGGATTAATTTTAACCTTTAATGAATCTTTTATAGCTTTGCTGAAATTTTTGGAGACAATGGAAATGCATAAAGATTTTTTTATATATCAGGCTCAAACCACAAAATTTGCCGCAGGTTTTGAAGTTGAAAAAGCAGAAGGAAGCTATATCTACGGTACAGACGGAAAAAGATATCTTGACTTTGTAGCAGGAGTCTCTGCCAATACGCTGGGACATTCACATCCTAAGATCGTAAATGCAATCAAAGAACAGGCAGATAAATACCTTCACGTAATGGTGTATGGCGAATATGCCCAGGAAAAGCCTATTGCCTTATGTAGACTGCTTGCAGAAGCTACTCCAGAGCCTTTAGAAGTTACCTATCTTGTAAACAGTGGTGCCGAGGCTATTGACGGAAGTCTGAAGCTGGCAAAACGATATACCGGAAGAGAAGAAATTATTTCCTTTAAAGACTCTTATCACGGAAATACCCATGGCGCTCTAAGTGTTTCAGGAAATGAAACTCATAAAAGGGAATTCCGTCCCTTACTGCCGATGGTTTCTTTCATTGAATTTAATAATGAAAAAGATTTCGATAAAATCACTGAGAAAACAGCTTGTGTTATCCTTGAAACCATTCAGGGAGCGGCAGGGTTTCTGGTTCCCGATAAAGACTATCTGATCAAACTGAAGAAAAGATGTGAAGAAGTGGGAGCACTTTTGATTTTAGATGAAATTCAGCCCGGATTTGGGAGAACAGGAAAGTTATTTTCTTTTGAACACTTTGGAATCGTTCCGGATATCCTGGTGATGGGTAAAGGAATGGGAGGAGGAGTTCCTGTAGGAGCTTTTATGAGTTCCAGAGAAATCATGGAAAGCTTATCACACTCACCAAAGCTTGGTCATATTACTACTTTTGGAGGAAATCCATTGATTGCTGCAGCAAGTTACGCTACTTTAAAAGAAGTGCTGGACAGCGGACTGATGAATGAAGTGGAAGAAAAAGAAAAACTGTTCAGAGAACTTCTAGTTCATCCTAAAATTAAAAATATCAATGGTAAAGGTTTAATGCTTGCCGTGAATCTCGGAACCCCGGAATATACACTGGAAGTAGCGAAAAAATGTATGGAAAAAGGACTTGTTGTTTTCTGGCAGCTGTACAGAAATGAATACCTGAGAATTTCTCCGCCTCTTATATTATCTAAAGATGAAATCAGAGAAGGATGTCAGATTATTCTTGATATACTGAACGAAAATTAAAGATAAAATCTCTCCGGAAAGGAGAGATTTTTTTATGCTTTACATGACAGTTTTAACCATTAAAAATTAATGGAATAAGGATTTAAATCCCGTGATAAATATCATACTGATTCTTTAAAAAAGTAATTGTTTTTTTGCGTAATAAAAAAATTAATTTATATATTGCGGGACGATAAAACAAAGATTATATGGCGAAACATAAAGTCCATTACGAATTTCCAATGCACTGTTTATCAGAGATTTTATATGAATATCTGGCAACTGCAGAGGGATTGTCTGAATGGTTTGCGGATGAGGTAACAGAGAAAGGCGATGATTTCTTTTTTAGCTGGGGTGGAGGACCTGCTGAGAAGGCCACTTTGATCAGATATAAGCCTGAAGGTTTCGTGCGTTTCAGATGGGAAGAAGATGAAGGAACAAAAAATTTCTTTGAAATGACTATCACAATTGATGATATTACAGAAGATCTGGCTTTGAATATTACAGATTTCTGTGAAGAAGGTGATGAAGAGGAAAATGCAATGTATTGGGAAAATCTTATTGAAAACCTAAGAATAAAACTAGGTGCGGCATAATACCGGGCTATACTAAATGATAAAACTGATGAACGATTTATCGTTCATTATTTTTTTGTAAATAAATCACATCAAAAATTGGAAAATCAATATTTTACATCAGACGAGTTAAATGTAAAGAACAGAGCCTTTCTTTGGGGCGACTCAGTGAAAGTTTCTTTCTTTGTAAGAAATGGTGGATTGATCATGGACGAAGAATGCTATTTTTTCCTGATGGCTTCCATGAGAAAGATGAGAATGAATATTCCTTTAACGTATACCCTGGAGTTTTTCCAGACACTTTTTCAAAAAGAAATTATTGAAGGTAAAGGAGTAAACAACGGAATTATCAATTTCCAGGTATTCAGGAATAATGACGGAATAACATTGGCAAAATCTTCTGTTTCCTATTTTTACGAAGTTTTAGAAATGGCAGATGTGCTGGCAGTTCATCAAAGACCTTTAGAATTGGATTTAATTAAAGAAATTAACGTTAATAACAACCTTCTGAGCAATATCAGAGTTCACTGCCCGGAAAATATCTACGGAGCGATCTATGCCCAGGAAAACGACCTTGATGACGTTATTCTTCTGAATCCAAATAAAAGAATAGCACGTACCACTGCCGGAAATCTTCTTTTTTTAGAAGGTGATGTTATTAAAGTACCAAAACAGACTGAAGGAGCTTACATTTCTCCTTTGATGGAAAATTTTGTTACTTTTTTACATAAAAATAACCTTGCTGATATTCAGGAACACGAGATTATCGCATTTGAATCTCAGAAAGCTGAAGAGATTTTAATGATTTCTGAAGAGAAAGGTATATTTTCTGTAGGTAAAATAAGAAACAAGACTTTTGAAAACTCCCGTTTCTCAGAATTAGTAGAAAGCTGGAAGAAAAGTTTTAATCAATAAAAATTGACAAACCCGGTAAACAACAAAGTTCCAGAAGTCCTTTACCGGGTTTTATTCTGATTAAATCAGAAATTGTTTATTTATTTAGTATTCGTTGATGATTTCAACAAATTTCTGTGCAATTTCTTTTTGCCCCTTTTCACTTGTTATATAATTCCTGTTTTCAGAATTATTGATGAATCCTAGTTCTACCAATACGGCAGGTGCTTTAGTTTCTCTTAAAATATGAAGATTGCTCTCCGATATTTTACGGGCATTGAATTTCTTGTAAATTTTTCCGGCTAACTCCTTCGAAACATCAGAATTCTGAGTGTAAACTTCAAATCCGTTTTCAGATCTCTCTTGTTCAGGAGAAGTGTTGACATGGAGTGAAATAACCATTTCAGGATTAAGTTTATTGATCTGGGCTGTCCTTTCAGAAAGAGTAGGATACGTATCAGAATCCCTTGTCAGAATGATTTCATATTTATCCTGATTTTCATTGATCTTCTGGATTTCCTTAGCAATGCTTAACGATATATTTTTTTCGCGAATTTCACCATGCGTAGCCCCAAAATCATTTCCGCCATGACCGGCATCTATGACAATATATTTTTTGTTAATGGGAGTAAATGATAAAAATGCAGTAGAAAATATTGATAAAGCAAGTAATGTAATACCTTTCATATCAGTGATTTTAGTTTTTCAAAGAACGGAAAAACTTTCTTTAAAATTGGTTAAAGGAATCTTAAAGTTTGTTAATTGTCTGATTGATATGAAAATAGTACATTAATTCAGTGAAATGTCTTCCGGTGAATTCGCCCAGAGAAGAAACTCACCACCAAGATTCTGCATAATAGACTTCCAGAGAGTTTGATCGTTTGGAAGCGTATAATCCAGATTATAAACATCCACTACCGTCCACATTTTTCTTTGAACTTCAGTGTCAAGCTGACCTGGAGACCATCCTGAATAGCCTGAAAATATTTTGATGTGTTCAATATCCAGTTCGCTGCTCAAAACAGCGTTAATGATACGTTCAATATCTTCTGTAAGATAATATTCATCTGTGATGTCTGTATAGATCTCAGTAACCCTTTTACCTTTTACAATAAAAAACACTTTGTCGTTCTCTACAGGACCTCCATCATACACCTCAATTTTAAAGTCAAAAAAATCTTTGAACTTGCTGCTCATCTGGCTGTTCTTTTTATTCAGTATCAAACCAAATGCACCACTTTCATTATGTTCAATAACCAACACCACCGATCTTGAAAAAATATCGCCGGAAATGTCAGGTGTCGAGATTAATATTTTACCTTTGTATGAGTGATTCATACTCAAATTTAATAAAAAATATTTATGGAAAACCTGCACGACAAAAGAAAAGTGTACGAGAAATCCCAACTTATTGAAAGTGAGATAAAACAAAATCCAATTGAGCAGTTTAGAGACTGGTTTTTGGAGGCCAGTGAGAGCCCAATGATCTCAGAATCCAATGCTATGGCTGTTTCTACTGTAGAGGAAGACGGGTGTCCGAGAACAAGAATGGTTCTTCTTAAAGCATATACTCATGAAGGATTTATTTTTTATACCAATTATAACAGCCGAAAAGGAAAAGCAATAGAAAACAATCATAAAGCATGTCTTCATTTCTTCTGGCCTAATCTTGAAAGACAGATCATTATCAAAGCAAATCTTGAGAAGCTGGCAGAAAACTTAAGTGACGGTTATTTTCATTCAAGACCGAAAGGAAGCCAGCTGGGAGCGGTAGTTTCTCCACAAAGCGAGGTGATTCCGAACAGAGAGTTTTTGGAAGGTAAATTAAAAGAGCTGGAAAAGGAATATGAAAATACTGAAATTCCAAGACCTTCCAATTGGGGTGGATATCTGGCAAGACCTTATGAGATTGAATTCTGGCAGGGCAGACCCAACCGTCTTCATGACAGAATTATTTATCAGCTGGAAGATCTGGATTGGAAGATTTCAAGACTGGCTCCTTAAATGGGGAATTAGATGGTAGAAGCTAGAAATTAATGATGGACGTTTTTATTATAGACGAATACTGAAAATATAAACTTTGGATTATCAATAGAAGCGGGCTTTAGCCCGCTTATTTATTTACGGTAATAATAGGTTTACCTGAAAATTAATATTCCACAGTTTATTTGGAAAAGTAATGAAGTCAGACAGATTATTCCTTTTTAAGTTTTGGCTGAAGCCATCGGAGTTGATGATGTTTTTTAACGGGCTAAAGCCCGTTCCTATTGAATGGTTAGAGAATTATAATATTGTCATTTGTTATTTACTGATTCTTGATTATCTTGATCAAATTATGTAAAATGGAATATCAATAGAAGCGGGCTTTAGCCCGCTTATTTATTTACGACAACAATAATGGCTTTAGCCAAAACTTAATAATTCCTTAACCGCTTAAACCTTCTTAATGGTTTAATTTCTTCCATTATTTGAATAAAAAAAAGGCTATTTCTAAGAAACAGCCCTTGAATTTTTTTAATCTGAATGATTATTTTTTCTTAGCACCTGAAACTGCGTTTGATAAATCAGCTCCAGCTTTAAATTTAGCAACTTTTTTAGCAGCGATCTTGATCGGTTTTTTAGTTGCAGGGTTAATCCCTTGTCTAGCAGCTCTCTCAGCTACTGAGAAAGTACCGAAACCTACTAAAGACACTTTTCCGTCTTTTTTCTTTAAAGTAGTAGTTACGTTACCAATGAAAGATTCTAAAGCAGCTTTTGCTGCAACTTTAGTGATACCTGCATCTTTAGCGATTGCGTCGATTAATTCAGACTTGTTCATAATTTTTAATATTAAAGTTAGTTCGTAATTATAGCAAATATAATACTATTTTCTAATTGTGCAATTTTTTTATTAAAACTTGTAAAACTTTTTTGATTTTCGGTGAAATAAGTTAAAATATGATAATTCTACTTTTTACAGAAAATCTACGTTACAGGTTACTAAAATCATGCCAAATGCTTATGTTTATTGACTTTAGCAAAAAGTTAATATTATTTTTTGTATTTATTAAATCCTAAATTCTGTATAAACAATTAATTTTTTTGACCATATGATTATTAAATCTATAAGTAATTTTCAGAATCCTTATGTTCTGTGAAATTAAACGCCTGTGTTTGTGGGAGTTTTTAAATGATACTAAAGACCTGTTTTATTAATTTTTATTAATAAATTTGCAACATGCTAATAGAAGTTTTCAAGTCTAAGATTCATAGGGTGAGAGTAACTGCCTCTGACCTTAATTATATAGGAAGTATAACAATAGATGAAGATCTTATTGAAGCTGCCGGTCTGGTAGTAGGAGAAAGGGTCTATATTGTGAATGTGAACAACGGAGAACGTTTTGACACGTACGTTATCAAAGGAAAAAGAAAATCCGGAGAAGTATGTCTGAACGGGCCTGCAGCAAGAAAAGTACAGAAAGATGATATCATCATCGTTATTGCCTATGCGCAGATGACCCCGGAAGAGGCTAAAGACTTCCAGCCAAAGATCGTTTTCCCGGATGAAAAAACAAACCTTCTTACCTAGTACATGGAGAAAACATCAAAAAGTCCGGTAAAATCAATATTAACAATAGTAATATCGCTTGCTTTTGCAGGCTTTTTTTTATGGCTTGCTTTAAGAGGCCTTGATTTTAAAGTCATTCAAAAGTCACTGGCGAAGGCAAACTATCTTTGGGTATTGTTTGCGTCCGTATTTGGCCTTCTTGCGTATTGGTTCAGGGCTATTCGGTGGAACCTGATGCTGGAACCCATGGGATACAAAATTTCAAACTCCAATTCTCTTTGGTCTATATCATTCGGATATCTGATGAACCTTACCATTCCGAGAAGTGGTGAAGTGGCAAGAGCAACGGCTTTGTATGGAGTAGAGAAAGTACCAGTAGATAAATCTTTTGGAACCATCATTTTGGAAAGAGTGGTTGATTTGGTTTGTATGTTGGGATTTTTAATTCTGACAGGGATTTTTAAATTTAATGCAATTCTTTCTTTCTATCATTTTGTAATGGACAAGAAAGATGAAAAGGAAAAATTTGTTCCTAATTTTCTTGAGAAGCAAATAATGAAACTGGGGGTAAATGATTTTGACTCATTTTATTTGTACGTTAAAATTGCTCTTGGAATATTAGTTTTAATAGGTTTAGGACTCCTTTATAAATATAAAAAAGAACAGCTTATCAATTTTGGAAAAGGAATTCTTCAAGGATTAACTTCCATTTTTAGATTAAAAGAAAAGGGAAAATTCATCCTTTATACATTAGGAATCTGGATTTGTTATTATTTAGCAGCTTATCTGGTTTGCTTTGCACTTCCTGAAACCTCCACATTTACTTTTGCAGACGGTTTCTTTATTATTGTAGTAGGAACATTGGGAATGATTATTCCTGCCAGTGGAGGCATTGGGGCTTATAATCTTGCGATGAAGTATGGCTTTATGGCTCTTTTTATATCCGTAGGAAAAAGTGCTGATTTCGGAGGGGAAATGGGATTGACGTATTCTTTTATTTCTTTACCGCTGCAGATTGTAATCATGCTGGTGATGGGACTGATCTCCATTCCTATGCTGGCAAAAGCAAGAAATGCTGCTGTTTCCGATAAGGACTTTGAAAATTAATCTAATACTCTTTATACAATACAAGGTTCAATTTTTTAATTGGACCTTTTTTTATGAGTGATGGATGACTTAAATAGCTTTAATTGCGCTCTGTAGATCATTTTTTCTGAAATAAATTTGGTCAGGTCATAAATCACTTTTATCTTAATGCGAAAAATAATCATAATATAAAACACTATGGCAATTAATCTACAGAAAGGACAAAAAATCGACATAGGATTGACGAAAATGACGATTGGATTAGGCTGGGATCCCAATGAAGGAACTGGTTACGATTTTGACCTGGATGCTTCTGCAATCATGATTGATTCTGACAGAAAATTAGTAAGCGAAGAATATTTTGTTTTTTACAATAACCTGAATTCTCCGGACGGAGCTCTTACTCATACAGGTGATGATCCCAATGGTAAAAACAGTGATGGTGACGATGATGAAGCCATCGTAATAGATCTTGATAAAGTAGATTCAAGAGTAGAAGAGATTCTTTTCGTAGTAACCATAGAAGATTTTGAAAGAAGAAGACAGAATTTCGGACAGGTAAGAAACTCTTATATCAGGGTTGTTGATAATCATTCAAACCAGGAAATTGCAAAATATGAGCTGGATGAAGATTTCTCTATTGAAACGGGTGTAGAGTTCGGAAGGCTGTACAAAAGAAACGGAAGCTGGAAATTTGAAGCTTCAGGGATAGGATACAGAGCAGATCTTGGCTTCTTCTTAGAGAAATACTACAAAGGACAAATCATCAAATAAAAACATCCAAATACACAAAAACAATAACTATGGCAATTAATTTACAGAAAGGACAAACGATAGATTTAAGAAAGAATGACCGCGGAGAAAGCGTTTATGATCTTTCAAAGGTAACCATTGGTTTAGGATGGGATGTAAGAAAGCAAGGCGGAGGATTCTTTGGAAAACTGTTCAGTAAAGAAGCCGAATATGACCTTGATGCAGTAGCTTTCCTTTTAGACGGCAATGGCAAAGTAGCCAATCTTGGAAGAACGGTGCAGACCAATGACGGAAGGCAGATGGGGCTTTACCAGGGAGATGTGGTTTTCTTCAATTCTATGCAGCACCCAAGCGGAAATGTATGGCTTACGGGAGACAACAGAACCGGAGCGGGAGATGGAGATGATGAGCAGATCATTGTAAAACTGGATCAGCTGGACCAGAGTTATCAGAAAATTGTATTCATTGTTACCATTTATCAGGGAAGAACAAATAACCAACACTTCGGAATGATCGAAAATGCATTTATCCGTGCGGTAGATGCTACAGGAAAAGAAATCACAAAATACAGCCTTTCAGGAGATTCAAGTATGAATGGAATGTGTGCAATGGTTTTTGCAGAAGCATACCGTCATAACGGAGACTGGAAATTCCGTGCTGTGGGTGAGCCGCATCATACGGATAACTTTATAGATATTCTGAGACAGCAGTACGCTTATTCCAACTAAATTCTAAATTTTTATCAAACCAAAATAAAAGCCGGCTTGGAAGTCTCCGACTCCCTCCGCCGGCTTCAGACTTAATATTTGTCATATAATGAGCAGGAGATTATTAGCTTATTTTTTATTAGATACCTCAGGTTCTATGAACGGTGAGCCTATTCAGGCACTGAATAACGGATTCAACGGATTGATCAGTATGCTTCGTGCAGATCCGCAGGCGATGGACAGCCTGCATCTAAGCGTCATCACCTTCGACAGAGAAGTGAAAAATATTATCCCTTTAACAGATCTGGCGAGTTTTTATCCCATGGAAATTACCTGTCCGGACAGCGGGCCAACCCATACGGGAGCTGCCTTGGAAATGGTTTCAGAATTGGTGAAGAAAGAGATTGTAAAAGAATCAGCGGATGCAAAAGGAGACTGGCAGCCGTTACTTTTTATATTTACAGATGGAAAACCTTCGGATATTCAGAAATACAGACAGATGATTCCTGTGATCAGAGGACTGGAGTTTGGAGCCATCGTAGGCTGTGCTGCCGGCCCGAAAGCTGATGAACAGTTTTTGAAAGAACTGACTGATCATGTGGTAAAACTTGATACAACAGACGCTATTACCCTTTCTTCCTTTTTCAGGTGGGTGAGCTCTTCCATTACACAGGGAGGACATTCGCAGAATACGGGAGAAAATATCACATTGCCTCCGCCGCCATCGGAGCTTAATATTATTATTTAAAAAATTGTCTTTACAACATGAGAAGACTGCCTATTTATTTTTTAGTAGACATCTCCGAATCTATGGTAGGAGAGCCTATTGAGCAGGTACAGGAAGGTATCGCCAATATCATCAGGGAATTAAAAAAAGATCCGTATTCACTTGAAACCGTTTATATTTCTGTAATAGGCTTTGCAGGAGAAGCAGAAGTGATTACTCCTATGCAGGATATTATCAGCTTTTATCCACCTAAAATTCCAATCGGAAGCGGAACATCACTTTCCCAGGGTTTGATTAAAGTTATGGATTGTATCGACAGAGATATTGTGAAAACTACCTACGAAAGAAAAGGTGACTGGAAACCCATCGTTTTCCTTTTTACTGACGGAGTTCCCACTGATGATGCTACCAAAGCTATTGAGAGGTGGAATAACAAGTACAGCGGAAAATCCAATACCATTGCCGTATCAATAGGAGAAAATACCAATTATAAACTGCTGGGTTCTCTGGCAGATAATGTACTGTTATTCAATAATTCTGATGAGAATTCCTATAAGGAATTTTTCAAATGGGTAACTGACTCTATCAAAACAACCAGCCAAAGCGTCACAGAAGCCAAAAAAGAAGGAATTAATTTGTCTAAAATCGATTCCCTTATTTTGGAAAAAGTAGATCCTGAAATGGAACATAGATTCCCGGATAACAATTTTGTAGTATTAAATGGGAAATGTCAGGAAACTGAGAAGCTTTACCTGATGAAGTTTAAAAAAGCATTTGCTGAATCAAGTATTCCCGGAATGGCAACAAGATATTACAGACTGGATGGAGCTTATAAAATTGATGAGAAAGCTTACTATAGACTTTCCTCCAATCAGAAAACCAACCTTAAAATCAATATAGAAGAACTGGATGGAGGGACTTCATGTCCTCACTGTGCCAATCCGATTGCGCTGGCAACCTGTTCATGCGGCGGTATTCACTGTCTGAGAGGAGAAGGATACAGCAAATGTCCATGGTGTGGAACTTCGGATTATTACGGATTTTCCGGTGGAGGATTTGATATTAACAGAACCTTAGGATAATAATGGGTAAGTTCTTCAGAAAATCGGCCTCTGACCCTAAACCAAAGACGATGGAACAGGCTGCTGTTTATAGAGAAAAGGAAGAGTTCAAAGATGCGCATTGGGTATTAAAGAATGCCAGTGCAAAGCAGTTCTATGAATTTCATCTTGACATGGAAGATTTTCCGAATATAAAAATTCAGAATATCAGCGGTCTTGAAGAAGCGGGACTTACTTTTGAAAACGATAAAATTTCAGGAATTCCGGTTACCAACAATATGTATCATCTGGATGTTCAGTTTTATCACATTTATGACCAAAGCCAGATTGAACTAAAGAAGATTCAGTTATTTGTGAACGCTGATCCGAAAGACTTATGGAAGAATATTCCCAGTGACAAAAATGCAGCTTTTTATAAATCTGAAGAAGATTCCTTCAAAGGTTCTTTTTCTGACAAAAAAATTGTTGTGGCTTCCAAAAGAGGACGCTCTCATGCCCATGAAGGAAAATTCCGTGAAGATGATTTTGCTGTGAATAACCTTCCTGAAGATTGGAATATTGTTTCTGTTTCCGATGGAGCGGGCTCAGCAGCTGTTGCAAGAGAAGGTTCAAGATTGGCAACGGCAACGATCAGCCGGTTTTTCAATTCACAGGAGATTGTAAGCGAAATTGAAAATAATATCAATCAGATGTATGCTTCCGGTTCTTCAGGCGAAGAACAATCAGATGCTGAGCAAAATATAAAGAATATTTTATCGGAAAGTGTTTTACATGTCTATCAGACATTGGAAAAAACGGCAGCAGAAAATACTCTGTCTGTAAGTGATCTGCATGCTACGCTGATCTTTGTATTACTTAAAAAGTTTAGTTTCGGGTATGTAATTCTTAGCTTTGGAGTAGGAGATTGCCCAATTAATCTCATCAATCCTGATTTTTCTGAAGTAAAACTCTTAAATCAGATGGATGTAGGAGAATTTAGCGGAGGTACCCGTTTTATTACCATGAAAGAAATTTTTAACGATCAGATGGCTTCCCGTTTCCGGATTACCTGTGTACATGATTTTTCCTATCTTGTTTTGATGACGGATGGTATTTATGATCCGAAATTCATTACAGAAAATAAACTGGAAGATACAGAAAGCTGGAAGTCACTTTTTGAAGATCTGGCAGGAAATAATGATGACCGGACGAAAGCAGATTTTATCAATGATGAAAAAATTGATGAGCAGCTTTTAATATGGAGCGATTTCTGGAGCAGAGGAAATCACGATGACCGAACATTGGCAATAATCTATTAATACCATGAAAAAGACCATTAAGGTTGTTTCTGTCCTGAACACAGCCAAATCCTATGAATATGTAGATGAAAACCCTATCCGGGGCGGTGTGAAAGATGTTTATTTTTCTCCTGATAAAGACTATGTGGTTGCTTTCTACCGAAGTCCGCTGGATGAAGGACAAAAAGAAAGAATCATGAGAATTGTTTCTACCTATCTGCAGAGTATACAAAGCGGGAATGCCTCAGAGTATTTTCTAAACGAAATATTCAGGTGGCCTTACGATATTGTTGAAAGAAATAAACTCACAGGAATTGTGGTTCCTGTTTACCATAATAAATTCTATTTTGCGAAAGGATACATCGGTTCAGAAAATATTCAGGGAGAAGATAAAGTAGGAAAATGGTTTACTGCACCCATGTTCAGGAATCAGCAGTATCCGTTGAGACTTGACCAGTCGGAGCTGGGAGATTGGCTGAGTTATTTCCAGATTGCGGTCAATATCAGCCGAGGAGTTAAAAAGCTGCATCAGATGGGGCTGGCACATTCCGATTTATCTTACAATAATATTCTGGTAGATCCGGTGACGAAATCTGCCTGTATCATTGACATAGATGGTCTTGTTGTTCCCAAACTGTTTCCGCCGGAAGTAATAGGAACTGCAGACTTTATTGCTCCTGAAGTGTTGAAAACAAAACATTTAAGCCTTCAGGATCAGGGAAGACACCTGCCCAATCAAAAAACAGATCTGCACGCCCTTGCTGTTCTGATTTATATGTACCTTTTAAGAAGGCATCCTTTACGCGGAGGGAAAATCTGGGATCTGGATTCCGAAAAAGATGAAATTTTGTCTATGGGAGAAAAAGCTATGTTTGTGGAAGATCCGGAAAACCCTTCCAACCATGTAAAAGCAGATCATCTCCGGAAATGGGATACATTCTGGGGCGATCCTCAGAAAATTCCTTATACCGTAACCGGGCCATATATTTCAGACCTTTTCAGAAAAACCTTTATAGACGGATTGCATGACCCTATCAGACGCCCCACAGCCAATGAATGGGAAGCTGCTCTGTTGAAAACTGTAGATTTGATACAACCTTGCCATAATTCCAGCTGTACAGAAAAATGGTATGTCTTTGATAATACCAGCAGTCCTAAATGTCCGTTTTGTGGAACGCCACATCAGGGAACATTACCCGTTTTAGACTTGTATTTCAAATTTGATGATGAGGTATGGAAGCCGGAAAATCACAGACTGATGGTCTATCACAATCAATACTTATTCAAATGGCATGCTTCCAGAAAAGTGATACGCAATGAAAACCTGACGATGCAGGATAAAATGCCAGTAGGATATTTTACCTTCCATCAGGGAAGATGGGTATTGGTAAACCAAAGTTTATCAGGAATGAAAGATATCTCAGAACAGAAAGAAATTCCGCCAGGTTCTATGGTTGAACTGACTGATGGTAAGAAAATACTGCTGTCTGCAGAAGACGGAGGAAGATTGATCTATGTAACCATGGTCAATCAGCAAAATTAAATGGTTTTGTGAATAAAAATTTTGTCCAAAACAAGGACCGTAATTTTTATGATCATATAATATAATCTGGAGCGCGAAAGACACAATCGGAAGAGATGGTAGAAAGGCATACTTTTTACAAGAAGCCATATCAGTAGTTCTTCCACGTCACGTGGAAAAATGTAATACATTTTATATTTTTTAACAACGATTTAAAATTCTTCCGGCTTTTGAATAACAGTTTTAAAATTAGCAGCCGGAAGAAAAAAGAGTAATATTAAAATAATTATGAGAATGTCTTAATCAGGTATTTATTCTTTAATCACGTTAGTCGTAGAATAGGTGTCATCAGAATTTTTTACCTTCAGAAAATACCTGCCTTTTACATAAAAAGACAGATTAATATTTTCTTTGTGATTATTTTTTGTATTGATTATTTTTTTAGTGAACAGTAATTTTCCACTGGCATCAAAAAGAGCAACCTCTTCTATATTCTCTTTTGATGTAATATGAAGTACATCACGGGATGGATTGGGAAATACCTTCATTCTGTTGTCTTTTCCTGATGTTTCATTCACTTTTAAAGCAGCAAAAGTTAAATTGATCCTGCTGTTATAATATTTATTCTGGGGCATATTCATATGAACAAAAGTAAACATGGTCTGGGTCTCTGATGTCAGTTCCAGCTCATAATATCCTCCTGGCTGAATATTGATCGCAATATTGCCTTCCGGACCGCTTATAAAGCTGGTGTTTTGTTGACTGATGGCGTAGTTTAAATTGTTGGTAAAGCGTATTTTATCTCCAATGACTACATTTTCATTCATCTGATACAGAGAACCGTCAGAATTGCCATTGTTGATATTCAATACAATTGTTCTACCAAAACTTTTTAAACTGAAAATGATACAGGAAATCATTAAAATCCTTTGAAAAAGTAAATTTGTCTGCATTCTTTTTTAATTTGATTGTTAGTATTCTTTAAGGTTTTAAATCATTTACAATGATTAAGTTCACAATGACCGGTCTTTTGAAACAGTTCAAAGATATACAGGTTTAGAATGCTGAAATCTGGTGGAAATAAAATACTGTAGCTGTTGAGTATGAAATATACCCATAGAAAGGATTACATCCTATTCTTCCTTTAAAATAGAATCTCCCTATACCGGATTGTTCCGGAAATATCGTACGTGATAAGTAGATAGATTATGATCTATTTGCCACAACAATAAAAAGTAGGTACGTAATTTTTTATTTACAGATGATGGTGGAATTTGTATTATAAAAATAATCAAATATTAAATCATTCAATAGGAACGGGCTTTAGCCCGTTTAATCAAATGAGAAAAGTCCAACGGCTTTAGCTAAAACTTACATGATTTTCAATTCATTGCTTTTCAGTTTCCATAAAATAAGAATACTGATCTTCGCCCACAACTTTAAAACCAAGACTTGTATAAAGATGCTGTGCCTTATTGGTTTTTAAGACACTTAATGATACCGTTTTTCCTGCTAACGAAGCTTCCTCCAGGATATCAGACAAAATCTTTTTTCCAAGTCCTTTACCTTGCTGGCTGGGATCAATCTGAAGTTGCAGGACATCAATATTGGTAAATGTTCGGTCTACTTTTAACAGCCCAATGGGTTGATTGTCTAAAAGAATAATATTGGCTTTTTCAAACTGATACATAACTCTTTGCAAAGTTGTTTCTCTGTCGGTAGATAGCCCTGAATTTTCATAATGAGGGTTCATGGTTTTCATTCTGAGATCGAGAAGAAAATCAATATCAGTATCATCAGCTTGTTTGTAGCGCAGGTTAAGATCCATATTCAAAAAATAAAAATTAGATTCTATTTTAATGCAATTTTCAGTCCCATTTCCTCTTTCATATATAGTAAAACCTCTGCATTCCCCCGGGCATCATCTACCGGATTATGGGTGTGCTCAGTCTTACGAAGATGTTTCCACTGGGCAAAAGTATCCTTTTCTAATCCGCAGTAAAGATCAGAAAGCCTTCTGGATGAAAAACCAAAAGGATTACGTCCGATAAAATGATGAAAATACCAGCAGATAAACATCCAGTCGAAACCATTATTATCACTGATGAAAATTGGTCTTCCTTTGGAATTCGTTTTAATCCAGTCTTCAAAGGCAAGCATGACGGTCTCAGGATCATCAAAATTCATTGTTTCTTCCCTACTGAAGCCGGAAATGGCTAAAGCATCGGGATTGAATTTCTCAGAAACAGGCTTCAGTTTTCCATAAAAAGTTGTGTCCAGTTCCTCCGTAACGAGTACTGCCCCGAAACAGACCATTGAAAAATCACCCGGAATCGGCCCATCCGACTCTATGTCGACCATGATGTAACTCATTGGAAAATAGTTTTAAGAAACGAAGATATTGAAATAAGTTGAAGGAGGGAATAGTAATGTAAGGCCAAGGGTTGGGAGCTGGAAGAAGGAAGTTGGAAGTTATTATTGTATTGTAGTGAACTTCTACGTTTTTTATTTTTAACTTTTGTTTAAAAAATATTTCAATCAAAAACATCAGATGTTTCACGTCTGATAAAAACTTCCCTCTCCCAGCTTCCCTCTTCCAAGCCTACACCAACTCAAAAAAGCCTCTTCTCCCGATTTTTATCTTCGTTTGAGGAGACAGTTCAATTTCTTCATCTGGGTTTATTATTTTAGTATTATTGATTTGAATTCCTCCATTTTCAATTAACCTTCGGACTGCTGATTTGCTGAGGTCATTTTTAAGCTGATGGCAAAGCTCCACAAGAGATACCTTGTTTTGGATTCTCTTCAAACCATGTATAGAAACAGGTTCATATACTTTCTCTTCAAAATTTTTATTCTGAAACTGATTGATAAAGAATTGTTCCGCATTGTCTGCTGAAACATCATCATGGTATTGGCTGATGATATTTTTAGCAATGAGTTTTTTTATATTCATAGGATTTTCGCCCTCTTTCATTTTCGAAATAAGAATCGTTTTTTCTTCCACCGAAAAATCTGTGGTCAGGTTGATAAATTCTTCAATCAATGCATCCGGAATAGACATTGTCTTACCAAACATTTCATTAGGTTCATCTGTCAGCCCTATAATATTGTTCAGTGACTTACTCATCTTTTCCTTGCCGTCAAGCCCCTTCAGCAATGGCATACACATGACAATCTGTGCAGGCATTCCATGCATCTCCTGCAGCTGTCTTCCCATTGTACAGTTAAAAAGCTGATCCGTACCACCCATTTCGATGTCACACTCAATTTTTACAGAATCAAAGCCCTGAAGAATTGGGTACACAAGTTCATGCATGGCAATGGGAGTATTTTCTGTAAATCTTTTATTAAAATCATTGCGGTGCATGAGTTGGGCAACAGTAACTTTTGACAGCAATTGAATAACCTCTGAAAAGTCAAGCACATCCAGCCAGTCAGAATTGAAAACAATCTTTGTCTTCTGAACATCAATCACTTTTGAGAGCTGGCTGATATAAGTCTGGGCATTATGCTGAACATTTTCGGCACTTAAAGGTTTTCGGGCTTTATTTTTTCCTGTAGGATCACCAATTCTTGCTGTAAAGCTTCCCACAACGATAATGATCTGATGTCCCAGATCCTGAAATTGTTTCAATTTTTTCAGTACTACCGCATGTCCCAGATGCAGATCCGGTGCAGTAGGGTCAAATCCCAATTTGATGGATAGTTTTCTGTTTTCCTTTTTGGCTTGTGTAAGTTTTTCTTCCAAACCATTTTCAGGCAGGATGATAGCCACATTTTCTTGTAGTAAATGAATCATGTTGAATAGTTTTAAAAATGAAAAAACCCGGACAGGTACTGTCCGGGTTCTATATATACGTTAGATTATTTTATTGAATTACAGATATAGAAAGTCTTCCCGAACGATAGCTCGGAGTGTAATATTCACTGAAGAATGGAAGACGTAGTATACTGTTTAAATGTTTCATTATATTGTAAATGTACAGAAATTTCTGTGGATCCAATATTTAAACCATTAAGACTTATTGTAGGGCTATAACAAGATTTGTTTTTAAAAAAAAACTTAACCATCCATCTATCTTAATGGCTTAAAATAATGGTTCAAAACAATTTTACTTGCGGTTTTTGAAGCTAATTTCATGCCATAAATCTCTTAAAAGTAAAATACAGGACAAAGATGCTAAAACTAGATTTTATTATTTTCTTTGTCAGGTTATAAGTGTTGATTAATAATGGGTTGGCGGTTTGTTTGTCAGTGTTTGTTTTACGAATGGTTATTTAATAATTAAGTGCATATTCAGAATATAAGTATTTAATCTGAGCTTTCCAGATCTCAAGATTTTCGGAGCTCGCTTTATCTGCTTTATCAAAAAATAAATGTCGGATAATTTCCAGTCCGGAGTAGATGAAAATTCCGTTATCCGAGGTTAAAGTGAGAGCTTTATCCATCCCGGTTTGTTCATATTCTTCATGAGATTTTCCGTGAGTATTGATAATTACGGTTTTTTTACCAGTTAGCAACCCTTTCTGTATGCCATGGTCATAACGATAAGCAAATCCGTAACTGAAGACGCGGTCTATATAACCTTTCATCATTGCAGGAAGACCAGTCCACCAGATGGGATAAATAAAAGTAATCTGTTCCGCCCAGGAAATATAATCCTGTTCAGCCTGTATATCATCAGCTACTTTTCCCATACGCTGTCCCTGCATATCAGCCAAAGAAAATATAGGATCAAAACCTTCTGCATACAGATCTCTCACTACAATTTCCTGATTATTGGATTCAAGCGTTTCAACAACGGTGCTTAAAAGTTGATGATTTAAACTGTTCTCATTCGGATGGGCGTAAATTATTAAATGTCTCATTGTTTGTCTTATTAAGATTAATGAGACAAAAGTAGCGCGATGTACTTTGCAAAAATTGTAAGAAAACGAAACGGACTATTTTGATTTTGGATTACAGATCTCCTGTTGAAATTTCAAATACCGAGCTGGCGAAATGTTCATAAAATGTTTGAAATCATGAACAAGCTGGCTTTGATCATAATAACCGCACTCATCAATAATGGTAAACCACTTCACTTTATTCTGCTTACCGGTTTCCTCTTCAATGATTTTTACAGCTTTTAAAAAACGGTTATAGCGGTTAAGTTCTTTCAGAGAATATCCAAATTGTTCTTTCTGCTTGCGCTGAATATTTCTTTCCGTCTGCTGAGTCTGTTCTGCAATAACTTTGACAGGATTCAAAAGATCATTTTCAAAACTGCTCAAGAGCTTACTGGTAGTGTCCTGATGCTGAAGATAAGGCCGGCAAAATTCAAGGATGTGATTTACTTGCTCTTGTGTGGAATCTAATTTTTTCAGCTGATGCCACAGATCTGTAAAACAATTTTCCTCCAGCAGTTCGTCAGGATGTCTTATCGATTGTTCAATGGGCACTTTTCCAAAAAATCTGAAGAATGCATCGTCTTTAAAATTAGCTACCAGAATAGAACAATCCGCAGGAAGGGTATATTCAAAAGATTGTCTCACCGGACCAAATACCATACATTTATCAACACCAATGATTGTCTTTTCCCGGGTAGACATTGTAGCACTTTCTCCAAAACAGAATAACAGAATCGTCTGATACGTGGGCAGAAGAGTTTTGGTAACAGATAGATAGGAAGTATTTTCAGCAAAATAAAAATGAGTAAATACATTTTCAAATTCCTGAGGAACTGAAATTCTAAACTCATTGTATTCCGGTGATAATTCCATAATTCAGAAATTAAGAAAATTTTTTTGTCATTTTATAATTGGTAAGAGCAATTCCTCTTACATGAACAATCTGCTCTTTAATCACATGAAAACCCATCTTTTCAAAAAACGGCCTGGCGGTTTTGCTTACATCTGCCGTAATTTGTTTCGTATCATGCTCCAGAGCCTCTTTTTCAATTTCATGGTAAAGCATCGCCGCTATTCCTTTCTGCTGATAATCTTTGTGCACAAAAAGAAGATCAATATAGTTTCCCTTATCAAGAGTACAGAACCCTACGATCTGATTTCCATTTTCAGCAATTAAAACATGTTGGCTGCTGATTACATTTATCCATCTTTCCTTATTTTCTGCACCGGATTTCCATGCTTCAATTTGTTGGGGTTTATAGTCTTTTTGGCAAACCTCATCTATAGTGGATGTAAAAAGTTCCAGCATTTCCGGGAGATCTTTGCTGATCCCTTTTCTGATGGTGATACTTTGGCTATTGAATGTATTGCTGCTCATAAAGTTTTTGCTGTTCTTTATTAAGAAGTGGATAGAAAAGATTCATCTGCAGAAGCGTATAATGCCGTATTGCTTCTTTGGGACTGAGTTTTAAGATAAGCCTGTTGTGAGTAAGCCAGTTGTCTGCGATAATAAAAATCTGTTCAGTAAGACAATCCACGATAAAATGAGGAACATCTTTCTGAAAAATATTACTCTTTTGAAGGTCTGAAAAGATGAGCTGGAATTCCTCTTTTCTGCTGAAATTGATCCCTTCATAACTGGATTCTATTTCAGGAATCTGGTTGAGTATGTCTATAAAATTGATAAAGATAAAACGGTAAAAATAAAAGATCTCACAGGTAGAATAGGTAAACTGATAGAGATCTTCCAGGCTTTTATTCTCCAGTTTTTTCATTTGGTTCAGCAGTTCATCCATTTTCAGGGTAAGCTCTGAGAAAAGAATTTTAATAATGTCTTCCGAGTGCCTGAAATGGTAATGCAGATTGCCCGCACTGATGTTAAGTTCAGCCGCAATATGCCTTGTGGTGATATTGTTATATCCCTTGTCATTAAATAATTCCAGCGCTTTAGACAGAATTTTATCCTTGGTCTTCATATCTCAAAGATAAGAATATAAGAGTGGATATAAATCATATTTTTAAAATTAGAACAATTGTTCTAATTTGATATATTTGCAGTAATAAATTAAGGCAATGGAAGGCAAACCGAAATTTGATTACGAATCAGCAGATAAAAAAGAAAATAAAAGTGAAAGAGATCCACAGGAAGTTATATCCAAAATACTGCAGGTGATTCTTGGGATAATAATGGCAGTGCTCCATATGTGATGAAAAGAAGAATTTCATATTGGTTTCTGCTGGGACTGGCAGCTTGGGGAGTAATTGTTTTACTGAGGCGAAACGGAATTTATATTCCCGTTATCAATGATTATTTTACAGATATTATTACTGTTCCTATGTATTGTTACCTGATAGAATATATAATGAATTCAATCTTGGGCTATCAATGGAAACCGGATCTGAAATTTATATTGACCTCAGTGTTCTATCTGTCTTTTTTGTTTGAAGTGCTTTGCCCGAAACTATCTGTCCAGTTTACCGGAGATGTTTTTGATGTACTTGCTTATTTTACCGGTGGAATGGTATACTACATGGCTTCAGTAAAGAATTTGGCTATAAATAAAAAAGCCAACAGGTCTACATCGTAAAGGAGACTGCTGGCTGTGGTATAGTTTTTATCCTGATTCAATCGTTCTTATTAATCTCAGTTGTACTTTTTTATCAGCAGCGTTCTTTCGATTATGTATACAAGACAGTTATTGAATCCGGAATGTTACATGAGCAGGAAAACATTTTTTAAACTGATATATTTAAAAGCTGTTCTTTTGAATAAGAATAAAGAAATTGCCCAACGATAACAATGAAAGGCAGCCAAAACAGTTGAAAGCAAATGATAGGTTTTTATTCCTGTTCAAGTTTGATAATAGGTCCTTTATAAAACTTAGTCAGATCATACAGATCTGCAAAATGATGTTGAAGCTCAAGAATGATTTTTCCGTCAAATTCTTTTGAAGCGCATTGGTCTTCTGCCAAAACATATAAAGATTGATTGTCAGGTTTCAGATACTCACAAAGTATATTATCCTGATGCTGGTCTCTATTGATAATTTCTGTGAGAAATATTCCGTAGATCAGGAATTGATTGAAGTTTTTGGAATCTACAATATAATTCATGTCCTGTTTCAGAAGCTTTTCATAGTCTGAAAGAATCTGAAGAAAGTTTTCGGCATGAATGGTTGTCGGTATTTCATAAAAAAGATCAATACCATTAATAAAAAGCTGTGTTTTTGCTTCCTCATGATCTGAAAAATACACTTTACTAAACCATTGAAAAATAAGAAGAAGCTCCTCCTGAGTAAGTTCTTCAACAGAATCCTTTACCTTGTTTTTGATATTTTCAAGCGTATCTTTTGCATCAGATGGCAGGAATTGTAGAATATTTTCCTCTTCACGGTCGAGCTTATTGTACAAATTAATTTTGGCAATAGTAGGGTTGGTTTTGATGAAATAAAGTTCTTCCGCCATAGGTATTTACCAAATAATCTTTAAAAATGGTTATTGAAAGATACAAAATATGCTTCAATCTTATTAAAAAAAATAATATGTAGCGAATGGTATAACTATTTTACCGTCTCATGCAGTGCAATTCTGTTTCCTTCTGAATCTTCAAATTCTGCTACGGCAAAACCATACTTTTCATCTGTTTTCTTAGGATAAAGAACAGTTCCTCCATGTTGTACAGCCTTTTCCAGGGTATGGTCAATATTCTCTGTTTTAAAATAAATAATAACACCGCTTTTGGAAGGTTTGTAGACATCACCTTTAGCCAGAGCTCCTGTAATCCCACTGTTTTTTTCTTCAAAGGGAAAAAGAGCCATCTCATAACGGTCTATGATCTCTTTCTCAAAACTAAAGTTGAAAACAGCAGAATAGAACTTTTCTGCACGCTCCAGATCATGCACCGGGATTTCAAAATATACTACAGGATTGGTCGATTTCATATTTTTTCCAAGGTTAGGTTTCTGTGATTCTCTGCAAGATACAGCAATTAGTAGTAAAAACAGGAAAAGAGAAAACAGGGATTTCATGGCAGGGATTATTTCTTTGATCTAAAATAAAGTTTTTATCTGTATTTTAAAAATAGATAGACTTATCTATTTTTTGTTTAGATTTGTAAAAATTTTCACGATGAAAAAAGAAAAAGTACGCGAGAGGATTATCAGAGTTGCTTCAGATTTATTTTATAAGCAAGGTTATAATTCTACAGGAATCAACCAGATTATTGCAGAAGCTGATATTGCTATCGGTTCACTGTACAACCACTTTTCATCTAAAAATGATCTTCTTCAGGCATATCTCATCAAAGAAGAGCTTGGTTGGTTTGAGGGATATGAAAACAGTATATCCAAGATTTCAGAACCCAGAGAAAAACTTCTGGCACTTATTGATTACAGGAAGAAACTACAGCAGATCTCAAAGTTTGCAGGATGTCATTTTATAAAAATAGTTTCTGAAATAGGAGAAGGAAATCCTTCTGTCTCAGGTTTTGCCAAACAGCATAAAGAAAAACAGAAAGATCTGATTAAAACACTCGTAGCAGAATATGGGGTGCAAGGACAAGTTTCTGATGTTGATTTATTAACCGGGAATATTTTCCTTTTAATAGAAGGAGCAGTTGTAACATCCACAATCAGCAAACAAAATGATTCTTTTGATCAGGTTAAAAAAATTGTTCAGGGTTTATTACCCTAATTTTTTTTGAATATTTAAAAATAGATATATCTATATAAAAATGAAGCATAAGTATTTAAAATTATTGATTATACTATTTGGACAGTTATTGACGATTATGGATATTTTTATCATTAACGTATCTATACCTTCCATACAGCGTGATCTTCATGCTTCCAACGGAGAGATGCAGTTTATGATCGCGGCTTACCTTATCGGATTTGCTTCTTTTCTGATTACCGGAGGCCGGTTGGGTGATCTCTACGGAAGAAAAAAGATCTATATCATCGGATTAATAGCTTTTATGGTGAGTTCTGTTGCTTGCGGAATTTCTGCAGGAGCAGAACAACTTGTTATTTCGAGATTTGTACAGGGAATTAGTGCTGCAATGATGGCTCCGCAGGTTCTTTCGATGATTCAGATTTTATTTACTGCTCATCATGAACGTACAAAAGCAATGGGTTGGTATGGGGTTACTATTGGAATAGGAACCATTTTAGGTCAGTTTCTTGGCGGATATTTTTCATCACTTACGATGATGGAAGAACCCTGGAGACTTATTTTTCTGATGAATATTCCTATTTGCCTGCCTGCAATTTTTCTTAGCCTGAAACTATTAAATGAATCCAAAACTTCGGTAAAGCAGTCTTTTAATATAGGTGGAGTTGTAATGCTTTCTGCAGGATTGTTTTGTGCTACTTATGCCCTTACAATGTCTGAACATGAAGGTTTTCATTTCAAAAATATCACACTGATGGTCATTTCAGCCGGAATTATTTTCGGTTTTATCAAAAATCAGAAGAGAAGAATTGAAAATAAACAATCTTATCTGATTGATTTTGATTTGTTCCGTTATAAGAATTTCAATCTGGGAATTTTGGCCGTTTCCTTCTTCTTCATTATGCTGGATTCCTATTTTTATATTTTGTCTATTTTTTTTCAGGATGGATTAAAGATCAGTCCGTTAGCAGCCGGAGAAATTATTGTCTTTCAGGGATTGGGATTTATACTGGCATCCGCGGTTTCTGTAAAACTGATTTTGAGATATGGAAAAAAAGCCCTGATCGCAGGGCTCAGCTTTATTATTGTTATTCTTATTCTTCAGCTGTTTTTATTCAGGATACAGATTGGTTTTCCCATTTTCTGCCTGCTGTTGTTTTTGCATGGGCTGGGAGTAGGTTCAATCATTCCTTCGCTGGCAAATATTGCCTTGTCGGGAATGTCTGAAAAGCTGATTGGAAATGCATCCGGAGTTTATAATACCTTTCAACAGGTGGCTGCCATCATTGGAATTGTTGCTGTAGGAAGTGTTTTTTACTATTTTTTGGGAACAAAACATGCTGTACAGCATTATCACAATGCGTTTTCGGTGGCAGTATTAATCAATATTCTCTGTCTGATTTTTGTAATAGCTTCTGTTTTTAGAGTTCCTAGCCATGTTCTCCCTGAAATGAGTCGTAAAAAATAGTCGGAATTATTTGTTTGCTTTTTTTGATGAGGTTTTGATTTCATTCAACGTTGCTTTCGCAATATTTCTGGTGACTTCAGTAGGAGAGTGGCAGTCGCAGTTGCTGAATCCTATCACATAGATATCTTCACTGGGAATATAAACACCCATGCTTTTAAATCCAAATACACTTCCCCCATGTTCACGGTCTGGAGTTCCATTAATATCTTTCAGATGCCATCCGTATCCGTAGGTAAATTCTTCACCATTATTCAGCTTATATTTCTGAAATGCTTTTTGGGTTTCTGTTGAATTCAACAGAGTATTCTGAAGTAAGGCCTGCTGCCATTTCAGCATATCATCTACAGTAGACATCAATGAACCGGAAGAAAAAGGAACACTGAAACTGATGACTGTTTTATTGACAAATCCCTGTTCTTTTTTGTGATAGCCATAAGCTCTTTGAGGGATTATTTTTCTGTCTGAAGCATAATAAGAATGGGTCATTCCTGTTGTATCAAAAATATTTTTCTTGATAAAATCTTCATAAGAAATTCCGGAAACCAGTTCAATGATATACCCTAAAACTACATATCCGGAATTGTTGTAATCAAACTTTTCTCCGGGAGCAAAATCTACAGGTTCATTTTTGAAAAAATCTACCATTTCTTCAGGCTTCATCTCTTTTTGTGCAATAGAGGAAATGGATTTCATTTTGGTAAAATCTTTAATTCCTGAGGTGTGGGTCAGAAGATGATGAATAGTAATTTTGTCTCCATTGGGATAATCTTTAATGTATTTGGAAATGGGATCGCTGACAGTAAGCTTGCCTTGTTGTTCCAGCATCAGAATAGCTGCGGCAGTAAACTGTTTGGTCATAGACCCGATCTGGAAAACATTTTCCGGGGTCATATTGACATTAAGTTCAAGATTGGCTTTTCCAAAAGCTTTCCGGTAGAGATTCTTTCCATTTCGGGTAATCAGGAAAACACCGCCGGGCTCATTTTCATTCCCGAATTCTGTCTGGATAATACTGTCAATTTTCTTTTCATATCCTTTGGTATGGATCTGAGCATCAGTTTTATTGCTGAAAATCAAAAGCAATATCAAAAAGGAAGTTAGTTTTTTAATAATCATATTTCTATACTTTGTTATGCAAAGATATAATTAATTATTATTACTATGTTATGCAATATAGTTATTTGTATTTCAAATTTTTAAAATTGCCTTGACTTTGATAAGGAGGAGTCTGATTACTGTATTCTTTTAGTATTTAATTTAACACCGGTTGAAATGATGACCAGGTAATACTGCTGATCGCTGCCCTTTAAAAACAGATAACCATCTTCGGATTGAGGATTATCAAAAAAAGAAGTTGGAGATTCCGGATAGATTTTGGTCTTTTCACCGTCTTTGTCGAGGATATACAAAAAATGATCTTCTAAAATAATGGTGAAAACTTGTGATTGATCAGCTTCAAGGGCGAATTTCCCGGTATATTGTCTAAGAACTTCATCAGGAACGGTAATTGCTTTTTTGTTAATTTTCTGAGGAATCGTATAAGACTGGCCATTCAAAAGATGAATAATATCTTCCGTCACTTTTTGAAAAGGAATATCTGTAAAATTGGAAGTGAAAATAAAGGTAATTCCTGATTTCAGATCCTGATAATAATAAGCCCTGTAGCCGGGTCTGCCTCCTGCCTGTATCAATTGGCTGTTCTTTCCGAACATTTTCAGAACAAGGTCTTTTCTAAGGTGCTTTCCGGAAATAAGCTGCTGGCTGAAGCTGTACAAATCGTCCGTAGTAGAAAAATAATTTCCGGTTTCAAACCGATTGATGCTGGTATGTGCGACAGGAATGATTTTACCATTTTCACCCGAAAATCCATAAGCGAAATCAGATAATGTTTGAGCAGTATTAAACTCACCCGTATTTTTTAACTTATATTTTTTGATGATTTCAGTCTGAATAAAATTCCAGTATCCTTTATCAGATAGTTTGCCAATGATAAAGTGAAGGATAAAGTATCCGACATTTGAATATAAAGTCTGGGTTCCCGGCTCGAATTGCAGCGTTTCCTTTTTGGCCAGTTCTATGATTTTTTCAAGACTCAGATGGTCATACTTTTCATAATCTTTGATTTCCCTCGGAAGCCCGGACTGATGAAATAAAAGTTGTTCAATAGAAATTTTTTCACCATTGGGAAAATCAGGAATGTATTTATTGAGGGTATCTGATAATTTCAGTTTTCCTTGCTCAGCCAGTTTCAAAATTCCATACTTTACAAAAACCTTGGAAACGGATGCGATAATGAATTTACTGTTTTTATTTACCTCTAATGCTTTGTCTGCGTCCTGAATATTATAGGTTTCATCAAGAAGAATAGTGTTGTTCTTGGCAATCTTTACATTCCCATTGAAATTTTTCAGATCTGTGAGTGCCGTGAAATACTGATCCAGCTCTTTACCATATTGTTGAGCAGGATAATTCATTGAAAAGATAAAAATGAAGAAAAAAGTAAAAAGCTTCATATTCTGTGATTGACAATGAAGCAAATATACATTTTAATCACTTACGAATCTTTCTAAAAATCAGGAGATTCCATGCAGAGGAATTGATCAGTCTTTTGGTTCAAAAACTATTTTTCAACAGAGATTAACAACATCATTGGTCTGCGGAGTTCTTCTTTCATCTCAGGAATTTCTTTCAACATTTCCTGACCCGGTTCCGGCTCAATAATTTCTTTGATTTTGAAACCGTGCTTTAATAAAGTATTTAAATAAGAAGTTAAAGTACGGTGGTACTTGATCACATTTTCTCCTAAAAAGGTAGTGTTTCTTTTTCCTTCCATAAAATAACGGTCTACAGGCCAACAGGTTTTTTCGCCGTTTTTATCATATACCCAATCCTGGCCGCCTTCAGCTGTGAAAACAGGATGTTCCACTGAAAAGACAAAAGATCCTCCGGGACTCAGCCACTTGTAAATATTCTGAGCAATACTATCGAATGATTCTACATAATGTAATGTGAGCGAACTCAATATGATATCAAATTTTTCAGCAGGATATTCCACATCTTCCAAAGCCTTCCTTTCATATTGAATTCCTTCCAGATTATTGATTTCCTGAGCTTTTGCAAGCATTTTTTCCGAAAGATCAATTCCGATCACGGATTCTGCCCCATTTTCAATGGCATAACGGCAGTGCCATCCAAAGCCACAGCCGAGGTCAAGAATATCCTTTCCCTGAAAATCAGGCAGCATATTTTTCAAGGTGTGCCATTCTCCGGCTCCTTCCAGACCTATCTGTGAGCGGAGCATTTTTTCGTACTGGTCAAAAAATGACGGATTGTCGTATTTATTTTCTTTCATAGCATAAAGAAATTGATGGTTCTTTTGATGTTAAACTAATACGTTTCAGATTTTGAAAATCTTTCAGTCAAAGGAATTTTATCATCCCGGTAATTTTCTCCGGAAAGAATTAGGGTCTTATGTAAATTTACGACAATTCTATCAGAACCCAAATGCTATTATGTATTATTAAGGTATTGCCTGTGTTGGGAACTGATACATTACTTTTGATTTTTTCGCATTGCTTTAATCAGTTTATCATTACGTTTATCTGCTCTTTCATTGTTTAAAGAAAGTACAGCCCATATGGCGGCAGGAAGCCATCCAATTAGAGTAATCTGTAAAATCAGGCAGATAATTCCTGTGAGAACTTTGCCACGGACGATGAAGGATAAGAAGGGAAGTAATATGGCTAGTAACATGATTTTAAATTTTAATTGAACGGAATTTAACGGGATTGAGGATCAAAATAAGCTTTAAACGTAAGCGGATCTTCAGTTTTATCTTCCGCTTCTTCAAGATATTCTAAATATTCTTCCTGATGCTTTTCCATATAAACAAGCACAATAGCGAGATTTACAAACAGGTTTTTATCTTTGGAACCTAAGTGTAAAGCCATCTTTAAATATTCCAGAGCCTTTTCGTTTTCTCCCATATCGGAATAAACAGCACCAATGTTAATTAAGGCTGAAGTGTTTTCAGGCTCAATCAATAAAATTTCATCTAGTTCTTTAATTAACAGATCATTCAAAGTATCCCAATGATCTTCATTTTCCCATCTTCTGGCCTGAAGTTTTTTTACGTTTTCTAATCTTTGAGGTATCGTACTCATTATTTAAAATTACAGAATGGATGTTTACTTTGTATACTGTACAAATTTAGCTTTCTTAAAATTGATTTGCTGTTTTTTTAGGTTGAAATAAATTTTATTCTTTAAGCCCATCCTTTATGGCCGCTTTCAGGATTTCAATGTTGATATCTTTCAACGCTTTGAATTTAATGCAATATCCGGTTACGCTGGCTTTCCCTATTTTATCTCCATAGGTTGTGCTCAGATAGGTCTTATCATCAATATTAAGAACATAAATTGAGATTCCGGAAGTATTAGCACTCATTCCGATCTGATAAAAATCTCTGGTTTTCCCATCGGTATACTGTATGGTATAGAATCCATATCCGATATTGGGATTGGAAACCGTTTTATTTTCACTGTTTTTTCCATCCAGAAACCATAGCTGACATTCCGGCATAAGTTCCAGAATGATATGGTGGAGTTCCTGCATATCATTGCGTTTCTTCTCAGGCTGGCTGTTGATATAGTCTTTGATCTGTTCTTGGATGGTCATGTGAAATTTGAGATTATTGATCGACTAATTTACAAAATTTCATAAAGCACAGTATGCGTAATAATAAAACAAAAAGAACAGCAATTGCTGTTCTTTTATATTGTATTTTTCCTGATCTCTTGTATCAGTTTATTGTTTATCCAAAAGCTCTTTTCAACAAACTCTCCACTTTCGGCTCGCTGCCTCTGAAGTTTTTATAAAGTTCCATTGGATCTTTTGTTCCACCTGAAGAAAGCAATATTTTATACTTGGCTGCAATCTCAGGGTTGAATATTCCATTTTCCTTGAAATATTGGAAAGCATCCGCATCCAGAACCTCCGCCCATTTGTAAGAATAATATCCGGCAGAATATCCACCCTGGAAAATATGGGAGAAACTTGGGCTCATTGCCGTTTCAGAATTGGAAGGATAAAGAGTGGTTGCTTTGGTATACTTATCTTCAAAATCCTTTACACTTTCATTTTCTAATTCTGCAACTTTGGTATGATAGTTCATATCAAGAAGTCCGAATCCCAGCTGTCTTAAGGTTTGATAGCCTTCCATGAAATTTTTAGACTGCTCTATCTTTTCAATTTTCTCGTCAGGAAGTACTTCTCCGGTTTTATAATGTTTGGCGAATGTTTTTAAGAATTCAGGTTCATAACAGAAGTTCTCCAGAAACTGAGAGGGAAGTTCCACAAAATCCCATTTTACAGAAGTTCCTGACAGCGTAGGATATTGGGTGTCTGCCATCATTCCGTGAAGGGCGTGTCCGAATTCGTGGAATAAAGTAGTCACTTCCTGGAATGTCAGCAAGCTAGGGGTATCTTTTGTCGGTTTACTGAAGTTGCAAACGATTGAAATATGCGGACGGGAATTTTCACCATTTTGTTTATACTGATTTTTATAGCTGGTCATCCATGCACCGGCTCTTTTCCCTTTTCTTGGGAAATAATCAACATATAATAATGCCTTGTAGCTGTCAGCCTGAGCGGAGCCAAAGGCTTCTTTTACTTCATATACTTTTACATCTTCGTGGTATTTCGGAATATCATTTCTTTCCTCAAAAGTCAGTCCGAAAAGTTTTCCTGCCAATCCGAATACAGCTTCCTGCACCTGATCTAATGGGAAGTAAGGTTTTAATTCTTCATCATTAAGATCAAATTTTGCCTTACGAAGTTTTTCAGCATAGAATGCATGATCATAACCCTGCATTTCTTCAATTCCGTCAGCTTTGGCTAAAGATTTTAATTCTTCAATTTCTTTATCAGCATAAGGTTTTGCTTTGGTTAAAAGCTCGTTTAAGAAATCAAAAACTTTTACAGGAGACTTCGCCATTCTTTCTTCCAGAACAAAATCTGCATAGTTTTTATACCCGATAAGTTCAGCTTTCTGCTGTTTTAGATTAAGAAGTTCTTTAATCAGATTCTGATTGTCAAATTCTCCGCCATCAAAGGATTTTTTACCGTTTGCCAGTGCCAGTTCCTTTCTTAGCTCACGATTTTCAGCATACGTCATGAACGGAATATAGCTTGGATATTGTAAAGTCACTACCCAGCCTTCAAGGTTTCTTTCTTTAGCCTCTTCAGCATACTGATCGATGATAGCTTCAGGAATTCCTGCTAGGTCTTCTTTATTGGTGATGTGTTTGAAATAAGCATTCGTAGAAGCCAAAACATTCTGTCCGAATTGTAAAGATTTTAAAGAAAGATCCATGCTGATTTTCTTTAAAGTTTCTTTGTCTTCCTCATTCAGTAAAGCTCCACTTCTTACAAAACCCTTGTAGGTCTCATTCAGAAGCATTTCCTGCTCTTCGTTGAGATTATATTTGTCCTTTTCATCATATACTTTTTTGATTTTGTTAAAAAGGGCTTCATTTTGAGATATTTTTGAAGAATATTCCGTTAAGATCGGAGAAACCTCCTGGGCAATCTGCTGAATCTCATCGCTGGTCTCTGCAGAATTTAAGTTGAAAAAAATATTTGAAGCCACATCCAGCTGTTCTCCTGAATACGCCAATGCTTCAATAACATTTTCAAAAGTAGGTGCTTCTGTATTGTTAACAATAGCATCAATTTCTGCTTCGGATCTTTGAATCAGTTCTTTAAATGCCGGAAGATAATCTTCATTTTTAATGTCACTGAATGGTGCTGAATGATATGGAGTGGTAAATTTTTCTGTTAAAATATTCATTTTTTGATTTTTATAAAAGGTAAATGTAATGATTCATTGGCAATCCCAGCTGAAACGCTCAAAAATAATGCCTTACTCACAAGTTATGACAAAAATACTTATCTTTAAATAATCTTGTCATATGGAAAGTGGGAGTGATGTGGGAATATTTAATTTTGAAAACAGATTTAAAATAAATAACCTTAAAATATATAGACTATGAAAACACTCTTAAAAATCATTGGTGCCATCATTGTGCTGGCTATCATCTATGCTGTAATTGCAATGCTGGCTTTCAGTAAAGATTATCATTATGAAAAATCCGTTGTCATCAATGCTCCGCAGGAAAAAGTATGGCCTTATGTAGGTACTTTAAAAGGTTACAATCAATGGGATCCTTTTTCCAAGGCTGATAAAAATATTGTGATTACTTATTCAGGAAACGGAGATAAAGTAGGGGATTCCTATCACTGGAAAGGAGATAAAAATGTAGGAGAAGGAGAGCAGGCTATTTCAGAGCTGGTTCCCAATCAAAAAATGGCTACTAAACTTCACTTTATAAAACCATTTGAAGGAGATATGAAGGCTAATTTTATTATGATTCCTGAAGGAGGCGGTACCAAAGTGACCTGGATGATTGATAATGAACTTACTCCTATGATGAAAGTTATGAAACCACTGATGAACGGGAACATGGATAAAATGTTTAGTCAGGGTCTGGGGGATCTGAAGAAACTTGCTGAAAAATAAAATGAAAGCCTTGTAAATTTTACAGGGCTTTTTTATTACAATTCTTTCTTGCTGATTTCATTGATTGAGTTATTTTATATTTAGTAAAAGAAATATTATTCAAAAATATTATCTTTATATAAAGAATCGATTGTATGGAGAAGATTGTATTTGAAAAAAGTGATATCAGAGACTTTGTGAAAACGACTATCGCAGAGAAAATTGAGAAGCTTAAAAATTTTATCGAATTTACCCTGGAGGCCAGCCGTGACATCAAAAAAACTCCGAAATATGACAGTATGAGAGAAGAGATGCAGGAGGAGATTTACCAGATGCAGCGACAGCTGGGAGCTTTGAATGATCTTAAAAGAAACATGGCAAAAGTCCTGAATACTGCTACGGAAAGAGTACAGCTTGGCTCACTGGTCATCACCAATAAGGCCCGGTTTTATATATCAGTGTCATTAGGAGAATTCTTTTTTGAAGGAGATCGTTTCTATGCAATCTCCCCCGAAAGTCCCATGGCTAAAAAAATGATGGGAATGAAGCCAGGCGATGAATTTACTTTAAACAAAATTCATCAAAAGGTTATAGAGGTCTTGTAAAAGTAAAAAGTATTTTTGACAAGCTTGGATTATCTTTCATCCAATCAAACATTAAACTTCCTTCATTCTGCTTCCTGCTTCCATCTTTTTCGTAATTTTGTTACATGAATAAAGCATCCATTTTAAAAGAAATCATAGAGCAAAGAAGAAGTATTTTCCCAAAAGATTATGCAGATACAGAAATATCTCAGGAAGTTTTGGAGGAAATTTTAAATGCTGCTACACTTGCTCCCAATCATAAACGTACAAAACCTTGGCGTTTTAAAATATTCAAAGGTGAAGAGAAAACACATTTGGCCTCAGAAATGCAGGCTATCTATAAAGCAATTACACCCGAACAGCTTTTTTTAGAAAAAAAATACAATGATATTGGTTTTAAAATCAATAAAGCCAATGTTGTAGTTTCCATTGTTGTCAATTTCAGCGGAATGGTTCCGGAATGGGAAGAAATAGCGGCGGTTTCAATGGCGGTTCAGAATATGTACCTTACCTGTACAGCAAATAATATTGGCTGCTATTGGAGCTCTCCCAAAATTGTAGATGAGTTGAAAGATTCTCTTACGATCGAAGAAAACCAGAAGTGTCTGGGACTTTTCTATATGGGAACTGTATAATATGAAGAATATTTACAAAAATTATAATGAAGAAGATTTGCTGGCTGCTTATCTTTATATGACTGACCATACAGGTAAGATTAACGAAGAAATGCGTGAAGTAATCTGTCAGAAATTCAATTATGATGAATTTGTAAAGAAAGCAGAGTTCCGAAAAGTTTTAATTAAGGAAAAAGGAAGGATTGCATTTGAGGTTCATAATAGAGTACAGAAAGGAGAAGAAATAAATCTTATTGTTGGTAATATTTCTTCAGAAATTATGGAAAGTAGTGAGCTGAAGATCTTTATTCTTGATAAATTTGATCAATTTTCAAAGGTAAAAGAAAATGATAAAATAGATAAGGAAGTAATTTACAAAAGCCTGTTGGGAATTGTAATAGCTTCTGTTACCGGATTTCTTTTTTTAAGGGCAATAGTCGCATTTACAGCTGAGTTCTCATTCTTTTTACTGATCCCTGTTTATATCATAAATTATCTTGTGATTTATGGAATTACAGGGAAGACAAGAGATAATCTTATTGTATTTCTTGCTGTTTTTATTTCTGTGATTATTTCAACGGTTTTGCCTTTTATCCTGTTTATTTAAAAAAAACATAAAATATATTGGTTTCAAATCACCTAATTGAAAAATTTATTTTATCTTTGCACTCTTAAATATTTAACTGGGACGAGTTCCCGTAAAATTCAAACATTATGTCAGTAAAAATCAGATTACAAAGACACGGTAAAAAAGGAAAACCTTTTTTCCACATCGTGGTTGCAGATTCTAGAGCTAGAAGAGATGGTAGATTCATCGAAAAACTAGGAACTTACAACCCAATTACTAACCCGGCAACTATCGAATTGAACGTTGATTCCGCTGTACAGTGGTTAAACAACGGTGCTCAGCCTACTGATACTGCTAGAGCTATTTTATCTTACAAAGGTGCTCTTTACAAAAAACACTTACAAGGTGGTGTAGCTAAAGGTGCTTTTGACGAAGCTGAAGCTGAAAAAAGATTCAATGCTTGGGTAGAAGCTAAAGATTCTAAAGTACAAGGTAAAGTAGAAGGTTTAGCAACTGCTAAAGCTGATGCTAAGAAAGCTGCTTTAGAAGCTGAAGTAAAAGTAAACGAAGCTAGAGTTGCTGCTGCTGCACAAGCTGAAGCTGAAGCTAAAGCTGCTGAAGAAGCTGCTAACGCACCTGCTGAAGAAGTTGTTGCTGAAGCTACAGAAGGAGAAGCTCCTGCTGCTGAAACTGAAGAAAACACTGAAGCTTAAGAACAAACCCTGTTATGCGTAAAGAAGATTGCTATTTTTTAGGAAAAATCACACGCAGACATGGACTTGCGGGTAACGTAATCCTTAAATTGGATACCGATCAACCCGAGCTTTACAATAAATTGGAATCAATATTCGTTGAAATCAACGGATTATTGGTTCCATTTTTTATTGAAAGATCATCATGGAGCAAACTTGATGCTCTGAATCTTGCATTCAAAAACTCTTCTGAGGCTATGGTAGACCAGGTACTGGGTAAAAATGTTTACCTTCCGCTTGCTTCACTGCCTAAACTTTCGGGAAAACAATTCTACTATCACGAGATCATCGGGTTTGAAATCTTTGATCAGAATGATAACAACTGTGGAGTGATCAGGTCTGTAAATGATCAGACGGCGCAGGTGTATTTCATTACCAATCTGGATGGAAAAGAAGTGGTTATTCCTATGATCAAAGACTGGATTCTTGAAGTTGACAGAGACGAAAGAATAATCAAAATGGAACTTCCTGAAGGTCTTATTGATGTTTTTCTGGTTCCTTCCAAGAAAGACGAATAGTTTTACAATAAGCTATTCTTTCTCACTTTTCTACATTACTATTATTTCATTACTGATTACTCATTACCCATTTTCAAAGCGGGTAAAAGATATGCCTGTACCATTTTTTCAACTTGTGAGTGGGCGTAATTATTTAAAGTAATAAACTTCTTCATGGTAAATAGAATGAAATTAACATTGCTATTTTATTTGTGATATATTCTAATTGAACAGCTTTCTAAATTCTCCGGGAGACTGATTTGTCTTTTGTTTAAAGAGTTTACTGAAAGATTGTGGGTGTTCAAATCCCAATTCATAGGCAATTTCGCTTACAGATAAACTTGTGGTGCTCAAACGTTCTTTAGCAGAATCAATCAATTTATTCTGAATATGCTGCTGGGTATTTTGCTGTGTGTGTAAGCGAAGTAAAGTTCCGAGATAATTGGGTGAAATATTCATTTGCTCAGCTATTGTTTTTACTGAAGGAATTCCGGTTTCAAGAAGATTTCCACTTTCGAAATATAAGGAAAGAATGTCTTCAAACTTATGCAGTAATTCATGACTTGATTTTTTTCTGGTGAAAAACTGCCGTTCATAAAAACGTTCAGAATATATCAGTAACAATTCAATCTGTGAAATAATAAGTTCCTGAGTAAATTTATCTGTGTTTGCCTGGTATTCACGTTCAATATTTTTAAGAATACCAACTATAATTTTCTCTTCTTTATCGGAAAGAAAAAGAGCTTCTTTTACCTGGTAACTGAAGAAGTCATAAGACTTCATTTTCTTTGTTAATGGAGTATTCCACAGAAAATCAGGATGAATCAACAATAAAAATCCTGTAGGTTCTACTTCAACGTCCTGTCTTATTTCCAGGCTTAAAAACTGTTGGGGAGAAACAAAGCATAATACACCAGAATCAAAATCATATTGCTGCTGACCGTAATTAAACTTTGGATTGACATTTTTTTTAAGGCCAATTGAATAAAAATTCTGTATCCACTTCAATTCATTATCATCCACTACATACCGGACTTTGCTGTAGTCTATCAAACTGATCAGTGGATGCTCAGGATTTGGAAGACTACAGAAAGCATGAAAATCTGAAATAGAATTAAAACGAACAGGCTGTTTCATAATAGCGAAGTTAAGTGTTTTTATAAAAAGTATAATGCATGATATCATAAAGCCTTCGGCTCCGGTCAGGCTGACTTCTAAAGCTTTATATTTAATTCATCCGATTAAATTAAAATAGTAAGTATTAGGAATGTCATCCTGAGCGGAGCCGAAGGATAGTATCAAATTAAATCGCAGTAGAAACAGTAAGGCTTTCCCATTTCTCAGCATCTTTCTTTAAGATATCAATCTTATTATTCAGAAACTCCAGAGTTCCTACTCCCAATAATAAATGTACCGGTGGATTTTTCTCTTTACTGATCTGAATCAGTACATCAGCTGCTTTTTCTGGATCATTAGGCTGATTTCCGTTGATGTCATTAAGATGAGCCTGTTCAGAATTTCTTGCCGCTTCATAAGCCTGAATAGGATTGGAAGGGGTTTTCACAGAATCTTTAGTCAAAAAATCTGTACGGAAATATCCGGGATATACTACAGTAGCATGAATTCCGAAATCTTTTACTTCTTCAGCTAGAGCTTCAGTAAATCCGGCAACAGCAAATTTTGTTGAACAGTAAATTCCCCAACCCGGAAAATTAGCAGAATATCCGCCAACGGAAGAAATATTGAAGATGTTTCCAGACCTTTGCTCACGGAGATAAGGCATTGCATTTCTGATTACATTTAAGGTTCCGAAAACATTCACCGCATAATTTTCTCTTGCCTCTTCATCCGTAAGTTCCTCCAGTGTTCCGATTTGTCCATAACCTGCATTATTGACCACTACATCAATTTTTCTGAAATGCTCAACCGTTTTTGCAATGGCAGATTTTATATCATTATTGTCTGTGATGTTTACGCTAAGCGGAAGGAAGTTTTCAGAAGTTTCTCCGATGGTCGAGATCAGGGAATCAACGGTACGGCTTGTTGCAGCAACCTGAAATCCTTCGGATAATAATTTTTTTACCAACTCGAATCCTAAGCCTTTTGAAGCTCCTGTCACGAACCATACTTTTTTTGTTTCCATTTTTAAATATTTTTTTTGTTTAAATGATGGTACAAAGATGAAAAGTTACGGAAGGGAAAATGTATCCAAATCGGGGAATGATGTATCCAAATCGTGAATGATGCTATTTCAGGATGAAGAATCTCAAATACACAAATAAGATTCTTCCTTCGTCAGAATGATAAAAGGCAAATAATTTTGACTTTCAGGCAACCTTCTTTTGAACAAATTTTAATAATTTTTCAGAAGGTTTCTGTATTTCAATGGTGTAATTCCAATATTTTCTTTAAAACATCGGGTAAAATGACTCTGATCTGAAAAGCCGCATTCTATGGCAATATCCTTTAAAGAATGGGGTAAAGTCAGCAATTCAAGTGATTTGTTAAGTTTTAATTTTCTGAGATATTCACCAAGATTGCAATGGAAGTATTTATGAAAATCTCTGCTGAGATGAATAGGATGAATATTCAATGTTTTGGAAAGTTCTGTAAGATTCAGGCTTTCTGTAAAGCTTTCATGTAAAATTTCATTGATCTGACTTACCCAGACAGGTTTTCTATCAATACTTTCCTTCTGATGAGTCAATTGACTCCAAAATATTCGCCTTTACGAAGAGCATTCATGATAAATTTTGTTTTAATCGGTCAATCTGTTCATACATTTTATTAAAGAACATTTTCCTTTCGCGGTTTCCGGATTCGTTCAGTGATCTGGAGTTCTTGATCTGATGGTCAAAATAGCTCAGAGAATCTTCACAGGTGATTTTATCATTGGTCATCATATATCCAAACATGCTGAAAGGAACGAAAAAGGAACATTGCTGCTCATTTTTGAATAAAATACTGTTGTTTAAAATTACTAAATCATTGACATATATCTGAAAATTAGTTTTTTCCAGTGTTTTAATTTCCAGGCCTTCCAGTAATTTTTTTAGATCATCAAGAATAAGATCCACATCATTTTTCTTCAACAGCCCCATTTCATAATAGAAAGAAATTTGTCTCAAGGCACTCATAATGGTGGTGTCGTTCCAGATTTCGGTTACGTTTTGTTTATCATAAAGATCTTTCAGCATGTCATTTTTTACTGAATGATATTCCATATTAAACTCATGAAAAGGACTTAAAAACTTGTCCTGATTCAGTAAATTCATCCAGACATAAAATTTGAAACGGGATAACATTGAATCTGAAATGGTATAAAAAAACGGGATGTCTTTTGCGGAATAAAATACTTTAGAATTGGTGAGATCCTGAAAAACGTTTAAAATTTTCAATGAGTTTTCAAAATAGTTTAAAAGGTCTTCGGTGGTTCTTACCGGCTGTGTTCTTTTGACAACCAATTGATTTTCTGTTCCCAGAAACTGATCCAATGAGATCTGATAGTATCTGGCCAGTTCAAGCGCTTCCTCAAAGCTGAACTTCGCTTTCAAAGAAGTTCTTCTGTGAGCCGCATCATAACTGATATTAAGAATGTTGGCAATCTCATCATTTAAAGACTTTTCCCCGATTTTTCTTCGGATTTCCTTCAATAGAGCTTCCTGATGCATAGTTTTGTGATTTTCACAAATGTAGCATTTTTTGTGGAAAGAGTTTTTGATTTTCTGTTTAGAAGGCGGAAGCTTGAAACTGGAAGAAGAGAAGTGTTGATAGTCGAAAGAATCAATAACAATTTAAAAGTAATTGGAATATAATCACTATCCTCATGGATCACTCAAAGTAACTTCGAACCACCTTCTTCCGGCTTCCAGCTCATATTTTGTGATTTTCGCAAACAGAATGTTTTTTTTAATTTTTTTTCACATTCGGAACTGTGCTTTCTGCTGATAATTTTGAAATGTAATTTTAAAATAATGCGTTATGAAAACACGAATTTTATTTGCAGCAGTTCTTTTATTCAATAGTCTGGTTTATGCATCAGACCGATTAAAAGCAGATTCTTTGAAACCGAGATTTATCGCAGCTTCTCCCTCAAAGAATGTCAGAAATGTCAACGGAATTTTATTGAAATACTATGATAAGGAAGATCATTTTAAGCCTAAAAAAGTAAACGGATTGGGAATGGGATTCAATTTTCTGGGTATTTTTCTTCCTCCGTTGATGCTTTTTAATCTACAACTACCAGGTAATAATGATTATGTAGTAATTCCCCGTGAAAAGATGAATACGATCAACGGACTTCAATTGTCTCTGATCAATATGGAACCTACCGTTACAAATGGTCTGGAGATCAATGTTTCTAGTAATATCAATACGTATGCGGTGACCAACGGAGTGTCTGTCTCACCATTTTTTAATCTGCATCATGAGATGAAAGGAGTTTCTGTAGCGCCATTGGCTAATGTAGGCCAGAAATGCAGAGGAATACAGATAGGATTGTATAATAAATGTGAGGATTTCAGGGGAATACAGATCGGCGGATGGAATGAAAACGGAAAGAGAAAATTTCCTCTGATCAACTGGAATTTTAAGAAACAAAAAACCAATAAGACGTTATGAAAAAGTTTGTTGTAATCACCGCAATATTTCTTTGTGGCTTTCTGAAAGCTCAACTTGAAGAAATCAAGGAGAAAAAATGGCTAGTCATTCTTGCCAGTACAAGAATTGAAGGAACTTCACTGGATAATAAGGCATTTCTGTCAATAGGAACAAAACTTACAGATGGTGATAGGAATTATTACAGCTTAAGAGGCCACTTTAACTGGTGGGACGAAAGAAGGTTGCTGGTGATTCCAGAATTTGATTATTTCAGAAAAGTTGTTTCCTTTGAGGATGGGATAGAAATATCAGCCTTATATGCAGGTGTGGGAGTTTCACCTTATGCTGTTTCGCCTAAAGCCGGGATCAATTTTTACCATTTCTTTTGTGCAGAATTTGGGTACAACTTTGAATATAATACCTATAAGCCTTTTCCTATTAAAGGATTCCGTTATGGTATGGGAATTAATCTTGTCTTTTAAATAATTATAAAACTATTCAATCATGAAAAATTATAAACTGATATTATTTTTACTGATGCTTTCTACCTGTGTGTTTTCACAAAATAAGAGCAATGATACCTTGAATGTGAATGCAGAAGAACCTTTTGATTATAAAAAATATTACGACTGTGATTTTGGAGAAGGAAATGTTTTGATTGTGATCAAAAAAGGAAAAGAATTTACAGATCTTAAAGATTTAAGAAAATCAGGGAAAGGTTTTGCTATTAAAATGGAAGCCATCTACAGTATGGAATTTACGGATGGAAAAAGATACGAATCAAGCATTGTAAAAAGTATTACCCAGGATAGCCTTTCAATCACGAATTTTTTTAACGAAAATTCCGCTAAGCTTGCAGGAAAACCCTTTGAAATAATTACTTACCCGCTTTCATCTCTTAAATATATCCGTTTTATTGATGACCGGATGCTGTCTCTTTACAGCAGAAAAAATATCCGCAAAAACTTTGACCTGATCGTAAAAAAAATGGATCATGCAAAAATGTGTCCTGCTGTTATTGATTTTAATGATAGAAACGGAGTAACAAAGGTTTGTCATTTTTATCTGACATCCCAGGGATATGATCTTCTTTACGAAAGTGATGGAAGAGTGTATTATCTTGAGGGTAGAGTAGAATGGAAATAATTTCTGAAGAGAGTGCAGCCATCGGTCTGTACTCTCTTTTTAGAGACTTATCAGCATTAATTTTAATGAAAATATCGATTAATACATGAAAAAAGCGAAAGCAGTGGTGTATCTACTGAAGAAAAATAATATTTTTGTAATATAGCTCGGATGAATGATGAAAATAAAATGTTTAATCCTTTTTTTGTTGATATGGAATGTGTTTTTTCAGGCACAGACCAATAATACTGAAAAAAATATTCCGGAAAAACGGACTTATAAAGAATTGGAAGATGAATTCTATAAGGCCCTTCCCGGAGAAACAAACAACACAAAAAGTATTGCGAATTCTTATCTTAAAAAGGCAAAATCTGAAAACAATACCACTCAGATTGCTGAAGGATACGTTATGCTTCATTTTGACGAAGATTTGCCCAATGCGTTAAAATACCTTGACAGCTTACAACACATTACTAAGAATTCAAAAGAAAATACCTATCCGGCAAGAATCTACCTGTTAAGAGGAAACCTGTATTTTAAGACTGATAACCTTCAGGCTGCATTAAACAATTATATCCTGGGATTGAAATATGCAAAAGAAAAAGGAAATAAAAGGCAGATTGCCATGGCCCATATCAGTATTGCTTACCTGAATAATTATATCGGGAAGCATGAGGAGACTGCAAAAGTACTGAGGCATTATGCTTATGATGCCGATTATATGAATGAGACGGAGATTAATTCTCTCAAATTGAATCTGGCAGACGCTTATATTGAGATCAATAAAATGGATTCGGCTTATGCATTGATACAGGAAGGCATGCTGGATTCCAAAAAAAATAAAGACGTTTACCGTTATTATCAGAACCTTGGGTTATTGGGATACTATTATCTTCATTCAAAAAACTACCAGAAAGCGATTGATGGCTTGTTGGAATGTGAAAAATACTTCTTTACCAAGAATAATGGCAGTAAGAGAAACCATAATTATACCCTTTTATATTTAGGAAAATCCTATGCCGGGCTTCAGAAAAAAGAAAAAGCAGTAGACTTTTTCAAGAAGATTGATTCCATGGTTCTTAAAACAAACTATATCTATCCCGAGCTGAGGGACGTGTATACTTACCTTATTGATTATTATAAAGAAAATAATGATAAAGAAAAGCAGCTATATTATGTAGACCGGTTTCTAAAAGTTGATCAGGTCCTGGATACCCAGTTCAGGTATATTTCAAGAGAGCTTCCAAGAAGATATGATACCCCGGAGCTGCAGCAGGAGAAGGAAGATATTACTAACGAGCTTACAAAAAGAAAGAGTTTGTTTTATATCGTGCTGAGTCTTTTATTGATATCGCACCTCCTGTTTATCAATGTTTATTTTAAATATAAAAAATCTGAAAAGAACTATAAAAAGATTGCCCAGGATCTGATTCAATCCGTAAATGAAAATAGAGTAGGGAAAAATAAAGAACCGGAAAGCGGACAACAAATTCATTCTGAAATTCATCCGGTAGAAAATACGGAAAATTCTGAAGACAAAACATCCAGAACTGTTTCTGAAGATATTGCCCAGACCATTTTAAAGGAACTTGAAATATTTGAAAACAAAGATCAGTTTTTGAATAAAGGAATTACGCTGGGAAGTCTTGCCAAAAAAATAAAAACAAACTCTAAATATCTGTCAGAAATTATCAATACTTACAAAGGGAAAAACTTTGCAACGTATCTCAACGATCTCCGCATTGATTATGCTATCAGCAGATTGGCCACTGACAGAAAATTCAGGTCCTACAAAATTCCTTTTATCGCAGAAGAATTAGGATATAATAACGAACAGGCTTTCACTTTGGCCTTCAAAAAAAGAACCGGAACACCTCTTTCTATCTATCTGAAAGAAATTGAAAATATGTCTTCGGATTAGGTTTAATTTACTGGTATTCATTTAATTAATGTTTATAGATTCATGATTTTAGGTATATAAATTTATGAATCTATAAACCATTCACTTGTGTCATTATTCCACTTCCTTCATCTTTGCTTCAGGTAAAAACACAACCATTTATTTTGTATGTGCACAATACAAGATATCAGTCCAAACTGTTGAATATTTAAAAAATAAAGTCAGGAACTGTATCATAAAAATTAATAATGAAAAGGATAAAAACAGAATAATAACCAGAAAATAAAAATATAAATAATGATGTATTTGTTTAGAAGTTTAGAAATATAAAAGTGTAGTGATTATTAAAAAATCATCAATAAGTAAAACAAATCCGCAGAATCCATCCACAGTGTTTAAAAGTATAGTATAGTTTAATAGATGGATTCATGACCTGTAGTTTACCATGAAATTATTGCTTAAAAACTAATAACCATTTCAATAAATTAAAACTAATTCCATGAAAACTCAGAATAAAGTAAAATTTATTCTTTCTAAAAGTAATAGTATAGTGTGTTCACTCCGGGTCAATGCGGATTGTATTGAAGTTCAGGATAATATTGAGTGGAAATGTTACCTTATAATGAAGAAGAGTCTGCAGCAGAAAACAGGTGAATTCCTGAACTAAAAGTTTAAATACTTGTTAAATGATTTTTAAAGACGGCGCAATCATCAAGTTGCGCTGTTTTTTTGTAACTTTGCAGACATTAATTTTTATATAAAAAATTTATCATCAACAAATGAAAAAGCAAACGATCAAAGAAATCCTAAAGGATTACAAGAAAGTATTACATCATGACATTACAGTTTATGGATGGGTAAGATCCTTCCGTGCAAATCGCTTTATTGCGCTTAATGATGGTTCTACGATTAATAATTTGCAGATAGTTGTTGATTTCGAAAATTTTGATGAAGAGATCATCAAGAAAATTAATACAGCTTCTTCTCTGAAAGTAGTAGGTGAAGTGGTAGAAAGCCAGGGAGCTGGACAATCTGTAGAAATTGTTGCTAAAAAGATCATTATTTTAGGAGATAACTTTACGGAAGAACTTCAGAATACGATTCTTCAGCCTAAAAAACACAGCCTTGAGAAGCTTCGTGAGCAGGCACACTTAAGATTCAGAACAAACCTTTTCGGAGCGGTGTTCAGAGTGCGTCATGCGGTAAGTTTCGCTGTTCACTCGTTCTTCAACCAAAACCAGTTCTTCTACATCAACACACCCGTTATTACCGGAGCAGATGCAGAAGGAGCAGGAGAAATGTTTGGAGTAACCAACTTTGACCTGAACAACATGCCGAGAACTGAAGAAGGAGATATTGATTTTGCACAGGATTTCTTCGGTAAAAAAACAAACCTTACCGTTTCAGGACAGCTTGAAGGAGAAACTGCAGCTATGGGATTAGGAAGAATCTATACCTTCGGACCTACTTTCCGTGCTGAAAATTCGAACACCACAAGACACCTTGCGGAGTTCTGGATGATTGAGCCGGAAGTGGCTTTCAACAACCTTGAAGATAACATCGACCTTGCGGAAGATTTCTTAAAATATGTGATCCAGTATGTATTGGATAACTGCAAAGATGATCTTGAGTTCTTAGACAACCGTTTTGCAGAAGAACAAAAGACAAAACCGGAAAAAGAAAGAGCAAAAGAAGGTCTTATCGAGAAACTTCAGAATGTAGTGGCTAAGCGTTTCAAGCGTGTAAGCTATACAGAAGCAATCGAAATCCTATTGAACTCGAAAGAAAACAAAAAAGGAAAATTTGCTTACCCGGTTGAAAAATGGGGAACAGACCTTCAGTCTGAACATGAAAGATACCTTGTTGAAAAACATTTTGAAAGCCCGGTAGTATTATTTGATTATCCGAAAGAAATCAAAGCTTTCTATATGAAACTGAATGATGACAACAAAACCGTTGCAGCGATGGATGTTCTTTTCCCTGGTATCGGTGAGATCATCGGTGGATCTGAAAGAGAAGCAAGATTAGATGTTTTAAAACAGAAAATGGCAGATATGCACGTAGATGAACATGAACTTTGGTGGTATCTGGATACCAGAAAATTCGGTTCTGTGCCGCATGCAGGCTTTGGTTTAGGACTGGAAAGATTAGTTCTTTTCGTAACAGGAATGACGAATATCAGAGACGTAATTCCTTTCCCAAGAACGCCGAAAAGCGCTGAATTCTAGAACAATAAAAAAAAGCCTTAATCACAAGTTAAGGCTTTTTTTATTTTTCAATAGTTTATTAAGATGAAATGTATACTGCAAAAATCATGCTAAATATGTTTTTTATCAAATAAATTTATTAAATTCGTAGAATATGTTATGTTAAAACGCAAATAAGAATATGCTTAAACAACACTTACAACTCAAATTAGGACAAAAGCTGGCCCCTCAGCAAATCCAGTTGATGAAGCTTATTCAACTTCATACTCTGGAATTTGAAGAGGAGTTAGAGAGAGAGTTAGAAGAAAACCCGGCTTTGGAAATTGCGAAAGAAGATTCTAAGGAAGATGAATATTCTTCTCTGGAAGATGCTTATAAGGATGAGGGTACAGAGAGCATTGAAACAGATTTCGACGTCAATGAATATATCTATGACGATGAACCAAGCTATAAAACCGCATCCAGCAACTATTCTCCGGATGACGAAGAATTTGACAATGAAAGTCTTCTTACGGAAGGGCAGTCCTTATACGACTATCTTACAGAACAGATTCACCTGGTGAATATCAGTGATGAAGATCTTAAGATTGCAGAATACCTTATCGGGAACTTAGATACAGACGGATATCTCAGAAGAGAAATCAAGTCTATTGTTGATGATCTGGCTTTCTCACAGGGAATTTACACAACTAAAGAAAGAGTTGAGGATATTCTGGAGAACTATGTTCAGAAGCTGGACCCGTCCGGAGTAGGCGCAAGGGGTCTGCAGGAATGTTTATTGCTGCAAATTGAAAAGAAAGTAAGCTCAGATAAAGCAGTTTCTTTAGCTGCCAATATTTTGAGACATCAGTTTGAAGCCCTGACGAATAAGCACTACAACAAGATCATTCAGAAATATGATATTGAAGAAGAAGATCTTAAAGATGCACTGGACGAAATCTCAAAATTATCCCCGAAGGTAGGTGGGAATTTTGATACACAGACCATTACAATCAATCAGGAAATTATTCCGGATTTTGTGATTCAGGTAAAAGACGGACTAGTGATTCCTATGCTTAACAGCAAAAATGCACCTACGTTAAGAGTTTCTGAAGAATATAAAGATATTCTGACTACTTATTCCCATGACAAAAATTCATCGGAGCATAAGCAGGCTGCATTATTTATCAAACAGAAACTGGATGCAGCAAAATGGTATATTGATGCAATTAATCAGCGTCAGAATACCTTATTACAGACGATTACTGCGATTGTGAAATTCCAGAAGGATTATTTCATTACCGGAGATGAGAAGTCTCTGAAACCAATGATCTTAAAGGACGTTGCAGATATTACAGGATTTGATATCTCTACCATTTCAAGGGTGGTAAAAAGTAAATATGCAGATACTCCTAACGGGATTGTCTATCTTAAAGACCTGTTTTCAGACAGCTTAACGAATGATGACGGAGAAGAGGTTTCTACCAAGGAGATCAAAACCCATCTTCAGGAAGTAATCAACAAAGAAAATAAAAGAAAACCGCTTACAGATGATGCATTAGTGGTAATTCTAAAAGAACAGGGGTATAATATTGCCAGAAGAACGATTGCAAAATATCGTGAACAGCTTAATATTCCTGTCGCAAGATTAAGAAAAGAACTTTAAAAATATAAAAAAGCATTTCAAATTGAAATGCTTTTTTTATTGAATTTGTACTTGTTTAAACCCTATTAGCTAATTCTTATCAACAATCCAGTACCGTATTTCTACTGAATAAAATTCAATCCTTTATCCCGACATTTGGTTGATTAATCTTTAACTGAACCAATTAACCATTTGCTTATGTCAATAAAAACCGTTCAATTTAGTGTTGAAGTGAAAAACATGACTATCACTTCAGGAAGTTTCCAAGTTTTTGGAATTGTTGAAAATTTCATTGGCGCTGTTAATAAAGAAACACCATTTGAAAACAATACTTTCAGTGTTGAAGTTAAGAATGCAGAATCTGAATATTACGCTGTAACTGTTTGGGTGCATGAATATATAATTGAAAATACTCTATTCAAAATTGAAGGCGAGCCCTTAAGTTTATTGGCAACATTCTATCTTCCTGATGTTACTGCTCCTGTTATTGTAAATCCTGAATCCTCTATCGCTTCAATCTATACATTTGCACGTATGGCAAAAGTAGATGACGATGGGACAGTTCATATTGCAGGAACCAAACGAAATATGAAAATCGCTTATGGAATGAAGAAGAATCTATACAAAACAGAAGGAGCCATCGGAGAAATGATCAGCACATCACCAAATGCCTTTGAAACGAACAGTTATCCGATGTTCAATTCTTTATGTAATTTGTACTATTATTCTTTAACAAACCCAATCCTCAGTACAGGAAAGCCTTTTTACAGACAGTTTTTAGATTATGCCTGGCATGAGCCTTCTGAATCAAACAAAAATTTTCTTCAGGCCGTACGAAATTTATTATATGATCCCTGTAATAATGCCGGCAATATTTATAAAATGCTTATTGGTTTGGAAGAAATTTACCCAGATTCATTAGTCTCGATGAAAAATATGACTCACGATCAAAAAATTCCTAATAACTGGACACTTACATTGAAAAGTAATTCTTCGGGTGCTAAAAACTTTATTCCGAGTGGGGCTGCATTTGTTGTTTTTGATGCGGATGATAATGCATGGATCGCCAATAATTTCCGGGCCGGTTCTCCAGATTCCGGAACACATTGTCCTGTTTATAAATACGATGCTACACCTGCTGATTTTTCTCCGGTCCAGGGTGGCGGACTACTTGGAGTAGCTTTTGGAGCTGCAGTGAGCCCGGATAAAAAATATATTTCCTTCGGTAACTTCGGCTGGGGTTCGGAATATAACAATCCACAGGAGGGAAGTATCTCCCGTTTTTATTATAAAGACGGAAAACCTGTAAGTCCTTCCAATGGTTTTACATTAGGGCTTTCCCGTGTTCAGGGAATGGAATATGATAATCAGGGGAATTTATGGATGGCTTCAGTGGGCTGCCAGGAACCTTTTGCACCTGCCAATCCGGGAGTTTATCCTTTTGAAAACGAACCGAGTGCAGTAGTTGTTTATCTAAAACCGGAAGATGATGATTTCGGGAAGGGTCCCACAGAAGCATTAACTCTTATTTGTAATGAATTTCCAGTAAAAAGATCACCAGATTTACCTCCGCTACCTACCCAAACTCCTTACTTGAAAATATTTGATGTAATTCCTGATCATAAAGGAAGTGCTTATGTTTCCTGTATCGGAAATTATGATAAGGATGTTCCTGAAAACTGTGCTTTTTCAGCAGTTTATAAAGTTGCCATTGAAGGAAATCAATTGGTGGTTACCAATAGCTGGTTCAGCAGTTATTCTGAAAGTGCCAATAAGCAGCAAGGTTACGAATCGCTTCGTCAGATTGCGATAAATGGTGATGGCGATGTTGTTGTGGTTGGTGTAAGCAGCAGCCGCGCCACAGTTCTTAGCAAAGACCTTTCAACCGTTTTGGGGTATTACGATGTTAATACTTATGCTCCCTGGGGAGTTAAAATAGATAAAAAGGAAACTGTTTTTCTAGCCAATTTTGGTCATGAAACAGATTTTAAGAATAATCCTACACTGGATATGCAGGGGCCTTTTGGAGTAACGATGCTTCGTAATCCATCAAAACCGGAAACTGCTATGCTGCTTACTCTTCCTACAGGCGGTTCTGAGGTTACTTTAGCTAACGGCTATCCTTTATATGGTACTCAGCGTAAACCAAAATTGCACGAATCAAAACACGAAGGGGTACAAATGCAGTGTTATCAGCCCATCATGAGACTGACTTCAACAAATATTGATGGTGCCGGAAATCTTTGGTGTATGAACAACTGGAAACCGTCAGCCCTTGTAGATGTTTTTGATAATCCCGGTGGTGATGGAGTAGTCATTTTCCTGGGAATTGCAGAACCTGAATAAGCCGATTAATTTATTATATAACCACAAAAGTCACAAAAGCATCCATTTTAAGTATTTTCGTGTAATTAGTAAGTTTAAAATGTTTCCGTTGAAAAGCTCACATAAGGTGAAAAATCAAACATTTTTATAAAACTAATTTGTACTTATTATACATGAGTTTTGGCTCTGAAAAAATTAAGTATTTAAAACTTTTGTGCCTTTTGTGGTTAAAATTATCAATGTAAATTGAGACAGGCTCAATCTTTAAAGCTTCCTAATTCAAGCTCTTTCATAGAGATTTCCCGCATTTCTACCTTTCTGATTTTTCCGGAAATGGTCATGGGGAACTCATCTACAAACTTCCAGTATTTCGGGACTTTATAGTGGGCAATTCTTCCTTTGCAGTATTCCTGTAATTCTTCTGCTGTGATAGTAAAACCTTTTCTCACTTTTACCCAGGCCATCACTTCTTCCCCGAATCTTTCACTCGGAACTCCAATAATCTGAACATCAAGGATGTTGGTATAAGTATATAAAAAGTCTTCAATTTCCTTAGGGGAAATATTTTCTCCGCCACGGATGATGAGGTCTTTTATTCTTCCCGAAATGGTAATATATCCGTCTTTATCCATTACTGCCATATCTCCGGTATGCATCCAGCGGGCGTCATCCAGTACTTTTTTAGTATTTTCAGGATCATTCCAGTATTTCAGCATGACAGAATAGCCTCTTGTACAAAGTTCACCATGTTCACCGCGTTTCAGGGTTCTGCCATTTTCATCAACAATTTTTATTTCAAGATGATCCTGAACAGTTCCCACAGTACTGACCTGCTTCTCCAGCGGCGTTCCTATTAGAGTCTGGGTAGATACGGGGGAAGTTTCCGTCATTCCGTAGCAGATGCTCATTTCTTTAATATTCATCAGACTTTCTACCTTTTTCATAATCTCCGGAGGACAGACTGATCCTGCCATGACACCCGTTCTTAAGCTTGAAAAATCATACTTATTAAAATCTTTTACTGCCAGTTCCGCAATAAACATGGTAGGAACACCATACAGGGAAGTACATTTTTCGTCAGAAACGGCTTTTAAAGTGATTTCCGGATCAAAGCTGTCGTTGGGAATTACCATGCATGCTCCATGGGCTGTGCAGCATATATTTCCGATTACCATCCCAAAACAATGGTAAAAAGGTACTGGAATACAAACACGGTCTTTCTCAGTATATTGTAATCTGATTCCGATAAAATAACCGTTGTTGAGAATGTTATGATGAGAAAGGGTAACGCCTTTCGGGAAACCTGTAGTTCCGGAAGTATATTGAATGTTGACAGGATCATCAAACTGTACATGTTCTTCAAAGCTGTGGAGAACTTCATCTGAAATATCCTGGCCGTTATTGACAAATGCTTCCCAGTTTTCATCAAAGAATATCTCATGCTCAAGGGTAGGGCATACTTCTTTGGCATACTCAACCATTTCTTTATAGTTGCTGCTTTTAAAACTTAAAGCCGAAAAAATAAAACGGACCTCAGACTGGTTAAGAACATAGGTAAGTTCATGAGTTCTGTAGGCCGGGTTGATATTGACTAAAATAGTTCCTATTCTCGCAGTGGCATACTGCAAAAGTACCCATTCATAACGGTTGGATGACCAGATTCCGATTCTGTCACCGGATTTTGCTCCCAAAAGCAGTAAAGCTTTTGCAACGGCAGTTGTCTGATTGTAAAATTCCTGATATGTAGCTCTGTAATTCTGATGAACACAGACTAAGGCTTCCTGATGGGGATATTTTTCGACAGTACTTTTAAGATTGGCTCCGATGGTCTGTCCTAATAATGGAACCTCAGAAGTTCCATACACATAAGATAAGGGCATAGTTTAAGATTTGGTGAGCTAAAATTAATAATTATATCCCGAAATATGCCTATGTATATTAACTTTCCTGAGAATCTATTTCTTTAAGCTGCTTTAAATTTTTATCAAGCTTTTTAATAATTGTACCATATACCAGTCTGTAATAAAGCCAGATCATGGATATACCTAATAAAGTACTGACAATAATTCCTACGATAATGATAGTAAGATTTGAGCCGCTAGGCTGTATATTCTGAGAATTTAAAGTGTAAAATATGAACGCAGTTAATACAAACGTGAATATCAACAATAATACAATACTGATCAGAATAAAAGCATTTACTGTTGTTTTGAATTTAATAATTCTTGTGATAAGACCCTTCAGATTTTCTTCAATCTTTATTCTTCTGTAATTCTGGTAGAATTTCAATACAAAATAGGCAGTAATCAATAAGCTTAAGACCTTTATAGCTAAATAAGCATGACCGAAGTTGTTTTCTACTTCAGGAGCTTCTTGTGCGCCTAATCTTTCCAACATTTTACGGAAACTGTCTGATTCTTCTTCTGGGAAAAGATAAAACAGACCTAACACGGAAAAGAACAAAAATTCTACAACGCTGATCCAGAAAATATACTTGATGTAATTACGTGACTTTCTGTTCAACATCTGGAGAATCTCCTTGTCGTCATATTTAGGCTGGACAGGTTGTTCCTGCCATGTTTTTTTAAAACTATCTAGATCAAATTCAGGCATATTTTTCCATCTGTTCTTTAAGGGTTTTCTTTAATCTGTTCATTTTCACACGTGCATTGACTTCAGTGATACCGAGGTTTTCTGCAATATCCTTGTAAGGCAGATCGTCAAGATACATCATGACAATGGCTCTTTCTACATTAGGAAGAGTCTTGATTACAGTATACAAAAGTGATACCTGCTGCTGCTTTTCATCATCATCTTCCACAAAATCCTTGTGGTTGATGTCCAGCTCATTCGTAGGAAGACTTTTGCTTTTTTTTCTAAAGAGGGTAATGGCAGTATTGAGCGCTACACGATACATCCATGTGGAAATTTTGGAATTTCCTTTAAAAGAATCATAACTTCTCCACAGCTGTAAAACAATTTCCTGGAAAAGATCCTCTTCATCTTCCAGAGAATTGGTATACAGGCGCGATACTTTGATAATCAGACCCTGATTATCCTTGATAAGCTTCGCAAATTCTTTTTCTCTGGAATCCATAGATATATAATAGCACGAAGATAATAATAAAGTGGTAATTAGTGAAAATTATAATGTAAAATCATAAAAATGCACAAAAAGAGAATTAACAATCAAGATTTCTCCGCTGTACTAGGTTTCTCAGCTTTCTTTGCTAAATTTATGTATCTTTGCATCCGCGAGAAAATCGGCTTGTTGATTTCCCGTTTTACGGGAGGTAGGAAAGTCCGGACACCATAGAGCAGCAAAGCGGATAACATCCGTCACCCGTGAGGGTAGGACAAGTGCAACAGAAAGCAAGTACAGTTCGGCTGTAGTGAAACCAGGTAAACTCTTTGCGGTGCAATGGTAAGTATATCGGTTCTTTTCAGTAATGGAAATAGGGGCGGCTCGTCCTGAAAACCGAGGGGTAATCAGCTCAAGTGCTGCAGCAATGTATCACGTAGATAAATAACAGGCACTTCTTCGGAAGTACAAAATCCGGCTTATAGATTTTCTCGTTTTTTTTTGATCAAAAGCAGTAAAGACAGAAGCTTGAAGTTAAAAACAGATTCTTTTTTCTTCAAACTTCTATCCTCTATTTGAATTATTCGCTCTCGAGCTGCTTTTTAGCTTCCTGTAATCCCTGTCTGTCTTTATCAGAAAGTGTAGGATATTTGAGATTCATTTTTTCAAGGGTATCAATAATGATCTGGATAGCTGCCACTCTTGCAAACCATTTACTGTCAGCTGGAAGTACATACCATGGAGCATGATCTTTTGATGTTTCATTGATGGCTGTTTCATAAGCTTCCATATACTGATCGAATAATGCCCTTTCCGGAAGATCTCCTGCAGAGAATTTCCAGTTTTTTTCCTGCTCGTTGATTCTGTCCAGAAGCCTTTTTTTCTGCTCATCCTTAGAAACATGTAAAAAGATTTTTACAACCGTTGTTCCGTTCTGTGAAAGGTGTTTTTCAAAATTCCGGATACTTTCATATCTGTTTTCCCAGAATTTATTGTCGAAATCTTTTACCGAAGACCATGTTTTTTCACTTAAATTATATTCCGGATGTACTTTGCAGACCAGAACACTTTCATAATGAGAGCGGTTGAAAATCCCGATCATCCCTTTCTGTGGTAATGCGAGATAATGTCTCCATAAAAAATCATGAGAATATTCCTTAGAACTTGGTGTTTTAAAACTGGTCACATTACATCCCTGCGGATTCACTCCTCCGAAAACATGTTCTATCATACTGTCTTTTCCCGCGGCATCCATAGCCTGTAATATAACAAGGAGAGACTGGCTTCCGTCAGCATATAATTTTTCCTGCAGTTCACGAAGTTTTTCTTTCTCCTGAATCAGCATTTGCTCTCCGTCTTCTTTGGTGAGCTTTCCTTTATAAGCTGTTGACGTTTTTTTTATTGAAAATTTTCCGCTTACCTTAAAGTCATCTGAGAAATTGGTGTCCATATATTTTTAAGATTTAAAAATTATAAAAATGTTGTTATTAAAATTCAATAGAGGGGCTTTATCCCGGTTGCTTTAAAGGGAAAAAACTATAGGTTTCAGCTGAAACCTAAATAATATATTAGTTAAATATCAATACCATTTCCTACCACGTGTTATCCGCTGCCTGCCACCTAAACAAACATAAATGTAATAAAAAAACCGCCTCTATGGAGACGGTTTCTTTATTTTTTTGAGTAGAGATTACTTCGCAGCAGCCTTTTTAGCTAGTTTAGCAGCTTTTTTCTCAGCTTTAGCAGCTTCTTTCTGCTCAGCAGGAGTCAATACTTTTGCTTCAGCAACAGGAGCAGGAGCATTAGCGTCTACATTACCTTTAATGTAGATTACACTTCTACTGTTTACAGGGTCGTTAGAGAAAACCTCAATCATTTTGTTGAAACCTCCAGGAATAGCAGTGTTGTATCCAACTTTGATTTTAGCGGATTTACCCGGCATGATAGGGTCTTGGCTGAATTCAGGAGTTGTACATCCACAAGAAGGCTTTACGTTTGAAAGAATCAAAGGCTTATCACCTGAATTCGTTACAGTAAAGAATCTTGTACCATCAGCATTAGGCTTAATAGTACCGTAATCGAAAGTTGTTTTATCAAATGTAATCGTTTGTGCAGATGCAATTGCAAATGTCCCGAATAATGCAATTCCTGCAATTAGTTTTTTCATATTCTTGAATGTTAATACGTTTGTTAGATAAATTTTGTGAAACAAAGTTAAAAATTATTTTAATTCATGCTTAAAAATTTTTTTCTTTAGACTATTTTTGCAAATTGCAAGCCAAAGAAATAGAATTTATGCAGATTTCAGAAAAGTACAATCCACAGGAAACAGAACAAAAATGGTACAATTACTGGTTGGAAAATAAATATTTCCACTCAGAACCTAATGACAAACCACCATATACCGTGGTCATTCCTCCGCCAAACGTGACGGGGATATTACACATGGGACATATGTTGAACAATACCATTCAAGATGTTCTGGTCCGTCGTGCAAGAATGCGCGGGTTTAATGCTTGTTGGATTCCGGGAACAGATCATGCTTCAATTGCTACCGAAGCTAAAGTTGTTGCTAAACTGAAGTCTGAAGGAATCAATAAGGCAGATATTACCCGTGAAGAATTTCTAAAACATGCCTGGGAATGGACTCACAAATATGGAGGAACCATCCTTGAGCAGCTGAAAAAACTGGGATGTTCTTGTGATTGGGACAGAACCCGTTTTACAATGGAAGACAATCTTTCAAAACAGGTTATCATAAGCTTTGTAGACCTGTATAATAAAGGGAAGATCTACAGAGGATACAGAATGGTCAACTGGGATCCTGAAGCAAAGACCAATATCTCTGATGAAGAAGTAATATTCAAAGAGCAGAACGGGAAATTATATTTCCTTAAATATAAAATTGAAGGCTCAGAAGAGTTCCTTTCAGTTGCTACTACACGTCCTGAAACTATTTTTGGGGATACTGCAGTATGCATCAATCCTAATGACGAGAGATATGCTCATTTAAAAGGTAAAAATGTAATTGTACCGATTGTAAACAGAGTAGTTCCAATCATTGAAGACGAATATGTTGATATTGAATTCGGAACGGGAGCTTTGAAAATTACACCGGCGCACGATGTGAATGACTACGAAATAGGACAGAAACATCAGCTGAAAATGATTGATGCTCTGGATGATGACGGAAACCTTAATGAACACGGATTACATTATGTGGGGAAAAACAGATTTGATGTAAGAAAGCAGATTGCAAAAGAGCTTGAAGAAAAAGATCTTTTACTGAAAGCCGAAGACTATGTAAATAAAGTAGGAACTTCAGAAAGAACAGGTGCTGTAATTGAACCGAAAATTTCTGTACAGTGGTTCCTTAAAATGTCTGAACTGGCTAAGCCTGCTTTAGATGTGGTAATGGATGATGACGTAAAATTCTATCCTGAGAAATTTAAAAATACCTACAAACACTGGATGGAAAACATCCGTGATTGGAATATTTCCCGTCAGCTATGGTGGGGACAACAGATTCCTGCTTTTTATTACGGAACAGGAGATGAAGATTTTGTAGTAGCTGAAACAGCTGAAGAAGCTTTAGAATTAGCAAAACAAAAATCAGGAAATTCGGAATTAACTCTGGAAAGTCTAAGACAGGATCAGGATACATTAGATACATGGTTCTCTGCCTGGCTATGGCCAATGTCTGTATTTGAAGGGCTTTTAGATCCTGAAAATAAAGATATTCAGTATTATTATCCTACTTCTGATCTGGTTACTGCTCCCGATATTATTTTCTTCTGGGTAGCAAGAATGATCATGTCCGGATTAGAATACAAAAAAGAAGTTCCGTTCAAAAATGTTTACTTTACAGGAATTGTAAGAGACAAGCAAAGAAGAAAAATGTCTAAGTCTTTAGGAAACTCTCCGGATCCTATTGAATTAATGGAAAAATATGGGGCTGATGGTGTACGTGTAGGAATTCTATTGAGCTCTGCAGCAGGAAATGACCTTCTTTTTGATGAAGATTTAATGCTTCAGGGAAGAAACTTCATGACGAAAATCTGGAGTGCATTCCGTCTGATCAATATGTGGAATCATGAAGATAAACCAGCCATTGCTACAGATAACCAGGCTATTGAATGGTTTGAAAATAAACTGAACAAAACAATCGTTGAAATTAATGATCAGTTTGAGAAGTTCAGAATTTCTGATGCGCTGCATTTGATCTATAAATTAATTTGGGATGATTTTTGTGGTTGGTACCTTGAAGCTATCAAGCCTAACTACGGAGAAGGAATTTCTAAAGAAGTTTATGATAAAACCATCTATTTCTTTGAAGAATTGATGAAGCTGCTTCATCCGTTCATGCCATTCCAGTCTGAAGAGATCTGGCAATTGATTTCAGAGAGAAGTATTGATGAAGCTCTTGTTATTGCTCAGCAGAAGAATGCAGATAGCTTTAGTGAAGACGTTATTAAAAACTTTGAAATTACAGCTGAATTGATTTCTGGAGTTAGAAATTACCGCCAGACAAAAGGAATTTCGCCAAGAGAAGCGGTTGAGGTATTTACCAATGCCTCTGAATTTGCAAATGAAGCTGTAGTAAGAAAATTGGCTAATATTTCTGAGATCTATTTTGGACAGAAAACAGATAAGCCTAGCTTTACCTTCCTGGTAGGAGCAACTGAAGTTTCTATTCCTTTAAGTGAAAACTTAGATTTAGGAGAAGAAAAAGCAAAAACTGAAGAAGAATTGAAATATTTAAAAGGATTCTTAATTTCAGTAGATAAGAAACTTTCCAATGAGAAGTTTGTTGCCAATGCTAAACCTGAAGTTGTAGAAGTGGAGCGTAAGAAGCAGAAAGATGCTCAGGATAAAATTGCGATCCTTGAAGAGAAACTGAAAAGTTTGTAAAAATTACCTAATAAATAGGTTAATTTGTCGGAATGTCAGGCTGAGCGGAGTCGAAGCCTTTTTGAAAGATGAAACAATATTTTGTATATATTTTAAAATGTTCCGATAATTCCTATTATACAGGAGTTACCAATGATATTGAATTGAGATTTTCTCAGCATCAATCAGGGAAATTTCCTGAAAGTTATACATATAAAAGAAGACCGGTTGAGCTGGTCTTCTTTTATATATTTAATGATATTATTCAGGCGATAGCATTTGAAAAACAAGTGAAGGGCTGGAGTCGTAAGGAAAAGGAAGCTATTATAAATGATAATTGGGATAAGCTGAAAGAATTATCTATTTGCCGAAATGACGGCCACGCAGATAATTTTAAAGAAAAAAATCCCAAAGGCTTCGACTTCGCTCAGCCTGACACTGAAAATAAAGAATAAATAAAATGACACATATAGAAAACATAAAAAAACTATTCTCGAAGGATTTTGTAGAAAATCCGTTGTTAGAAAGTTTTGAAGCAGGAAAGATTTACCTTTCCAGTGGAAAGCTGGTTGCCTGCGATCCATTGATCACCAATGATATGCTTCCCTTCATTACAGAATTTCCGAAGGGAGACTTTTCTGTGATCGTGCACAAAGAAAGAAACAGTAACTGTGTGGCTTATGCCGAAATCATATTTAATAATTCTGAAATTAAAGAATGGAAACTGGCTACCACAGCAGGGCAGAATATAAAAGACCTGGCTAAAGAAGAAATCTTTGGTTATCCTGTAGAAAGCGGGATGGGATGTTTCATGGATGTTGATACTCAAAATAACCTAAATGAACTTGAACAGAGATTGTTCCAGAATAAAGGTGGAGATTTTATGGGAATCTATGAAGAGTTTTTCCATGATTATTTCTTTGATGAAAACGGAGCTATTGACCAATATGCCTTCCTTAAACCTGCAAAGGAACATCCGGGAACTATATTTGCTTTTGAAACAGGATATGGTGAAGGATTTTATGCCAGCTATATAGCTTATGATAAGGATCAGTTGCCGGTGAAAATAATTACTGAATTTATAGAAATAAGTTAAATTAAATTTAGTTATTTTTGAAGTGCCAGTTTTACAAAATTTTAACTTTAAAGACAATTTAAAACACAATGAATTTCTCATCAGAACAACCCCGAATTATTGTTGTGGGCAGCTCATCCATAGATTTGGTTCTTGAAACCGAAAAACTTCCTTCACCCAACGAAACGGTTTTGGCTGTTAAGTCAGATAGTTATTTTGGAGGCAAAGGAGCCAATCAGTCGGTAGGTACTGCCAGACTGGGTGCCAGTGTGTACTTTATAGGATGTGTGGGGATGGATCCCCTTGGACAACAGATTATGAGAAATCTGGTAAGTGAAAATGTGAATGTAGGTTTTGTACATGAAACAGATAAAGATGCTACAGGAACAGCTTATGTGACTACTTCTCACGGCAATGCAGCTATTGTTGTTGTGCCGGCAGCCAATAAATATCTCAGCAAATCACATATAGACGAAGCAGACAAATATTTTAATACTGCAGATCTTGTGCTGGTACAGCTTGAGGTTTCTATGGAAGTGGTAGAGCATACTGTTAAAAAAGCTAAGAAATATGATAAGAAAGTAGGGTTGTATGCTTCTCCTGCAATGAGAGTCAGTGAAGAAATTTTAGAAAAGGTTGATTTTATTGTAGCCAAGAGCAACGAGTTATACACCATTTTCGGAGAAGAAAAAAGGGAAGAGGTCCTTAAGAAATATTTCAATAAAGTTTTTGTAAGAGATGATACCAATTCAACCATTTATTTTGATGGCACAGAAATGAAATATTACAGAAACGATAAAGACGAGAAAGTTTATAAAATGGGAATGGGCGATGCATTTACTTCAGGATTTGCGATAGCACTTTGCCATGGAAACTCTATCGAAGAATGTGTGAAATTTGGAAATGAAGTTTCATCAAGAGTTTCAGGTGGTAAAGGTTCCCAGACAGGGTTGCCAAGAATGTCAGATTTCTTTTCTTAAAGCTATTTACGACATATCAAAAGTCTGAAACTTAACATAAAAATATAAGTAAAAATGTCCACTTTTATAGTGGATTTTTTCTTTTTATACTATGGAAAAACTAATATTGACCACAGAAGACCATATTCCTCTGGCTGTTCATCTCTTTAAACCGGAAAAAAGTAATGGGAAACTATTACTGATCAATTCGGCAACAGGCGTAAAACAGCAGGTGTATTTTTCTTTTGCCAGCTATTTTTGTGAACAGGGATTTATGGTGATTACTTATGATTATAGAGGAATAGGACTTTCTAAGCCGAAAGATATGAGAGGATTTCATGGTTCTATGAGATTGTGGGGTTCTAAGGATTTTAAAGCTTTAACTCAATATATCAAAGCAAACTTTACAGAGTATAAAAAGTACTGTTTAGGCCATTCTGTAGGTGCATTGATCCTGGGAATGAATAAAGACTCCGAAATCTTTGAGGAATTTGTTTTTGTAGGAACACAAAATGCTTTTGTTGGTAACCTTAAAGGGATAACAAAAATTGAAGCCTATCTGGGATTTGGAATTGCCCAGCCATTAACCACTTCATTATTAGGGTATTTTCCGGCACATTGGTTTGGACTGGGAGAAAGTCTTCCAAAAAATTGCGCATATGACTGGAGAACCTTAATTTTAAACAAGAAATCAACCAACAGACTGTTGGAAAAAATTGATAACTTTTCTAAAAATTTGACACAGAAAGTATTTGTAGTCCGTGCAGAAGATGATATTTGGCTGACAGAAAGAGGCGTATTAAGCTTATTAAATAATACCTATCCTAACCTTAAACCAACTTACAGAATGATTGCTGTTTCAGAATCTGATAAAAAAGAAATCGGACATGTCAATTTTTTTAGGAGTTACAATAGTAAACTCTGGGATATTATTTTAAATGAACTGATAGATAAATGAAAAGTACAATTGACAACACAATAGCATTTGTAAAAGAAAAATTAGAAGGAGCTGAAGCAGGACATGACTGGTTTCACATCGAAAGAGTCTGGAAATTGGCTGCTCAAATAGCAATAACAGAAGATTGTGATAAAGAGGTGGTAGAGTTATCTGCCCTTCTTCATGATATTGCAGATCCTAAATTTCATAATGGTGATGAAACTATTGCTCCCAAAATATCCAGAGCATTTCTTGAAGAGCAGAATGTTCCCGAAGAAACGATCCTGAAGGTTTTATTTGTGATTGAAAATATTTCATTTAAAAATAGAGATCAGGCACCGGTGAATCCACCTATTGAACTTAAAATTGTGCAGGATGCCGACCGTATTGATGCAATAGGAGCTATTGGTATTGCCAGAACGTTCAATTTCGGAGGCTTTAAGAATAACTTAATGTATCATCCGGATATGAAACCTAAATTGGGAATGTCAAAAGAAGAATATAAAAAATCTGATGGCACAACAATCAATCATTTCTACGAAAAATTATTGCTTCTGAAAGATATGATGAACACTGAGAAAGGAAAAAAAATGGCCGAAGAAAGGCATGATTATATGCTCAATTTCCTCGACCAGTTTTATAAAGAATGGAATGTAGATTAGAAAATATTGTATCCCAAAATTAAGGAAGCATACTTTAGATTTGCCTCAGGGCCTTTTACTTCAAGTAAATTCATTCCTGTATTATATCTTGCTTCTATAATGTATTTGTTATTATAATTGTATCCTATTCCAAATGCAGCACCTTTGAAAGCCTGAGATGAAGATAACTTGAATCTGTCAAATACATATCCGTCATAATCTAATGGGAAATCCTTTGATGAACTGGTTTTCAGAGTTAGAACGTTAATACCTGCATTAATAAAGATCTTTGATTTATCATTGATAAACATGTAGTGTCTTACACTTAGAGGAATACTGATAAATGAATAATTGTCTACGTTTATATTATACAAATTGCCGTTAGTTGTTCTTACAGCCGTTTTGTTATTGTAAAGTGAGAATGTAGGTTCAATTACAACAGACCATTTGTTTTTGTTGAATGGTAATACAATTTCTGCTTCAACTCCTATTCTGAATCCGGTTTTTGAAGGAGCCCCTTCATTACTAAAGGTTTTTGTTATTTCCAATGGTGAATAAAAATTGAGCCCAGGTCTGACAGCCAAGTTGAACTTTGAATTCCTTTTAGTCTCAGAAAGAGTTTCTTCGTTAGTAGTTCCGGAAGTTTTGCTGTTATATGTAGAGAAAATTTTCTTCAGGTCATTACTCGTATATTTTGTTTTTGGAGCAAGGGCCTGGGTTGTTTTGTCATCTGAGAATATTGTTTTCAATTGATCAATATATTCTTCATTTGTTGCAATCTGCAGATTGTTTCCGTTGAAAAAATATTTTTTATAAATCAATGGCTGAATAGGAGAGTTTGAATCAGAATAAAAATATCTTATTACATTTTGCCCCTGAAAAGAGTAAAGGTTTTTATTTCCTGTTACTATTTCCTTAAGAAATACGGAACCCTTTTTAAACTCAGGATCTTTGTTGGAAGAAAGATCCCCGGTATTATCAGACGAATAATCAATATCACCGTTGTAAGTAACATATTTTACATCATTATAAATCCCGAATTCTTTGATTGTAGAGAAAGTGCCTGTGCTTTCTTCAGATTTCTCATCTGTTTTGTAAACGAAGCTGCTAGGGTTATTAGCCCATCCTTGGTTTTTGATAAGTACTTCTTTTTTTACATCCTTGTTATTAATGATGTAGCCTTTTTCGAATTTTATCTGAGCGCAAATAAGCACAATACAGAATGAAAGAAGTAACGAGAACGTTTTTTTCATGGTTATTTAAGATTAAAATATGGGCGCAAATATAGATAAAATAGAGAGAAGAAGTATCTTTGTAGAATATGACACTCATTATTTTTATAATATTTCTTGCTTCTGTCCTATCTCTGGTTTTATTTAAGGTAAAATCGGGAAGTATGGCGAAGTGGGCGAAGCTGTTTCGTATTGTAACAGTAGTTTTTTCAATTTCTGTTTTTACGTACTGGTTTATCAAGAAAAGCGCTGTGGCATTTGTGGATAATTCTGTGGGACTGCAGGTTGTCAATAAACTTCCTCAGGCATTGGATTTTTATCTGATTAATGTAAATAAAACTGACCAGAACACAACTCTTGAGCCTAAACATATTGGAAAAATACGTCCGGAATACTACAGAATAGAATACCTGAAAATGGATAAGTCTGATGAATATTGGATCGTAGGATATCTCGGAAAGAAAAATCTAGTGTATTTTTCTCAGCATTCCGTACCGAATAAAAATATAGATCAGATTGTAGAAGTACAGAATTACATCAACCAAAGTATGAAACTTTCTGAGTCAGCGAAAAAGCAGGTAGATGCTTACAATTATGAGAACACAAAACTAGGGATTTGGATTGCACTGGATTTCCTGCTTCTGTTTCTCAATCTGGTATTGCTTCTGAAGAAAAATAAATAAGAATAGAAAATGGGTAATGAGTCTTTTTATAGTACCCATTACCCATTGTTATTTTTTGCTAAGGATAATCCAGGATTTGCATAATTAGCTCCTTGAATTCCTCAGGACAGGATCTGACGAGCTTGTCTTTACTCTGTTTGCTGATTTCTTTTGGGGTAATCCATTCCATTTTATTGGAATTCAAACTGTGATGATCATATACTCTTTTTATGGTATTGTTTTCATAAAAAATATATTCATCACCAAGCCAGTTATTGGCAATACTGATTTTGCAAATTTCCTTTTCCATGATTTATGTTTTTAAATTATAATGTATCGTGAAATACATTACACTCTAATTTACGAATTTATTCGTTATGAAAAGGAATTTGTATCAATTTTTTATCCCTGGAAGTTTATATTATCTAAAATAACGTACCTGTACTTTCTGTGGCCATTTGTGGAATATGAATGTCAGTTTTCCACTCTTCATTCAGCTTCTTGATAAAATAAGCGGATAATAGAGGTGATGCTTTTTCAATATTCTGGTGTACGAAAAAGTAGAGGTTCTGAAGACCTTCTTTCTTCCATTTGGTAAGGTGTTTCAGCCAGTCATCCAATCTTTCATAGTCACTTTCTGCATTGGCTCCTACATAACGTATAAATGCATTAGGCGTAGTAAGGCGCATATGAAGCATATCTCTTCTTCCGGCAGTATCTACGATGATATTAGTGATGTTATGAGCTTCAAAGAGTTCACAGGTTGTATTAAGGATTTCTTCATCAGTAAACCATTCCGTATTTCTGAGTTCTATGGCTAAAGGCACTTCTTTTGGCCATTCTTTTACAAATTTTTCCAGCCTGTCATAATCTTTAGGCTTAAAATTGTCATGAAGCTGAAGAAAAGCCATTCCCAGTTTTTCATCAAAATTAATCACTGAAGAAGCAAAGTGAGTCACCGGATCAGTCACATCAATCAGTCTTCTGAAATGGGAAACTGTATTGGTGATTTTAGGGAAGAATTTAAAATTATCAGGAGTTTTTTCCTTCCACGTTTTTACCTGATCAGGAGTCGGCATTCCGTAGAAAGTAGCATTCAGTTCAATAGAATTAAACTGAGTTGCATAATAGGTAAGTTCATCTTTAGTTCCTTTAGGATAAAATCCTTTAAGATCCGTTTTATTCCATTTTGCGCATCCGATAGAAATATTTTCCAGTCCTTTTTTATTAAGAGCCAGCATTTCCTTGGTTTTAGGATGATCTTTTGGTAATGTGAAATCTATTTTTGACGGGTCTTCTACTTGTCCGAATTTCATATTTGTAGTTTTGGTATTAAACAATAAACACAAATATAAACCAAAAAATTCAGAGCTTCTATGATTTGCATGGAAAGTAATTCAATAGAAAATGATTGTTGATAGTAAAGTTTTAAGAGGTTAAAACCTTTTGAAAGCGTGAAAATATAGAACGTTTCTACCTTTTCTGTACGATTTTTTTTAAGGAAATATTAAATATTCTGTTACGATACTGAAAATCTCTGCAATTCGTGGGAAACTCAATGATCAGTTGGATTCATCAAAAGCCTGTTATATTGAAAATGACAAAAGCACACCTTCCGGTATGCTTTTGTAAATATAGCGTGTTTATTACTTGATTCTATGCCTCACAGCTTGAACATGACACGAAGTTAACCATCATTTCTTTTGAAACAGATGAACTTCTTTGGTAGTAAAGTGTTTTTACTCCTTTTTTCCAAGCCTCAATATAAAGGTAGTTAACATCTTTTACAGGCATTGTAGAAGGAATCTGAAGATTCAATGACTGTGCCTGGTCAATATATTGCTGTCTTTGTGCAGCCTGAGAAATAACTTCCATTGGAGAAATTTCTTTAAATGTTTTGAATACGGCCTTTTCTTCAGGAGTAAGCTCATTCAGATGTTGTACCGATCCATGGTTGAGCATGATTGTTCTCCATGTTTCTTCGTTATCCAATCCTTTTTCTTTCAATAATTTTGCAAGGTATTTGTTCTTACGCATAAAGTTCCCTTTCGCAAGACCTGCTTTATAATAGTTGGAAGAGAAAGGCTCAATTCCAGGAGAAGTCTGTCCTAAGATTGCAGAACTTGAAGTGGTAGGAGCAATAGCCATGGTTGTGGTATTTCTTAAACCGTATCCTTTCAATACTTCCGGTTCTCCATAGATGTTGGCAAGCTCTCTTGAAGCCTGCTCAGCCTGTTCTTTAATATGTCTGAACGCTCTTGCATTGAACTGAGTCGCTTCAAAGCTTTCAAACGGAATCATATTTTTCTGTAAATAAGAATGGTATCCTAAAACTCCTAATCCAAGAGCTCTGTGACGCATTGCAAAAGTTCTTGCTCCCTGCAGGTAATAGTTTCCGTCAGTTTTGTCAATAAACTCAGATAAAACAGCATCCAGGAAGTATACTGCTAATTTTACAGCGTCTGTGTCTTTCCATTCGTCATACAGTTCAAGGTTCATAGAAGACAGGCAGCAGATGAAAGACTCTTCCATAGTAGATGGAAGCATGATTTCAGAGCAAAGGTTACTTGCATTTACCGTCATTCCTAAATCTTTATAAACCTGAGGCTTATTTCTGTTCACGTTGTCTGTGAAGAAAATATAAGGAAGACCTTTTTGCTGGCGGCTTTCCAATACTCTTGCCCAAACTTTACGTTTTTCCATATCACCATCTATCATATCCTGCATCCAGTAATCTGGTACACATACTCCGGTAAATAGGTTTTGAATTGGGCTACCGATATCTTTAATGGATAAAAATTCTTCAATATCTCCGTGGTCAATATCTAAGTAAGCAGCAAAAGCACCTCTTCTTACACCTCCCTGAGAAACAACATCCATAGCCGTATCAAAAAGCTTCATGAATGAAACTGCTCCTGAAGACTTTCCGTTGTCAGTTACAGCAGTTCCTCTGTTTCTTAGTTCTCCAAAATATCCTGAAGTACCTCCTCCGATTTTAGTCTGCATGATTACTTCACCCATTTTGTGAGTAATTCCTTCGATGCTGTCCGGAATGTGGGTGTTGAAACATGAGATAGGAAGACCTCTTTCTGTTCCCATATTCGCCCATACAGGAGAAGAGAAACTGATCCATCCTTTTGTGATCATTTCTTTGAACGCTGCTTGAAGTTCTGGCTTGTATAGTCTTTTTGCAGCAGCAGTGGTAATTCTGTCGATCGCTCCGTCTACCGTTTCACCTTTCAACAGATATCCTCTGTTCAGCATCTGCTCAGACTCTTCATTGAGCCACCATATATTTGAATTTTGCTCTTCCATAGATGTTATATTTTCGAATTCCGGAATGAGAGAATCACTCCGGAATTTTGTTTTTTTATATTATTGATTGTAAAATTTCTACTTTGTGGGAACCGTTCAGTCCGCTTTCGTCTCTTAATCTCTGAAATTCTTTAAAAGACGGAACATTCAAAACTTCATGCTGAACTTCTTCATTGATGTAGTTTGAATAATGTACAAAAGTAACACCGTCTTCCTTTACAAAAACTTTATACTCAAAAGTGGAAGGATTTAAACTCTTGAAATCTTCCAGAAACTTTTGGATATTGGTTTTATTGTTTGGAACAAATTCGGGATTTACCGTATAGCTTACTATTACATTGATCATCTCTTCTGTATTTGTGCTTTATTTATGAACTAAATTCCGTTAACTTATCAGAAAAAGGAATGCACATCCTGATACTGACTGCTTTGACGCTCGCTTCGCTCGCGCCCCAATATTAAAACAAATCGTTTGCTGTAATACTCTTATCGTGCTTCGTATAGTCTACAGGTCTTTTTGCAAAGAAATCATCTAATGAATTGGCAAAAACTTCCTCTTCAAACCATACCATTGGTTTGTATTGTTCCGGAGTGATGTTGTATCTTGTTTTCATGTTGATTTTCTTCAAGCTGTCATCCACACGGTATTTCATGAAGTTTAACAGGTCTTCCTTAGAAACATTGTCGATTTCTCCCAATTCAAAGATCCAGCTAAGGATATCACCTTCTCTTGCGATAGACTCGTCAACTAAAGTGTAGATATCTTCAATATCGCTGTCTGTTAATAAATCAGGTTGTTCCTCACGGATTTTGTTGATCAGATAGATTCCTGCATTAGCGTGAATTTGTTCATCTACTGAAGTCCATGCGATGATATTGGAAACATTTTTCATGAATCCTTTAAATCTTGTGAAAGAAAGGATGATGGCAAACTGTGAGAAAAGAGAAACGTTTTCTACCAAAATACTGAATAACAATAAAGCGGAAACATATTCTTTCGGAGTAGCAGAATTAGCATGCTTCAAAGCATTTCCTAAAAACTCGATTCTTCCTTTTACAGCAGGAATTTCAATAACGTTAAGGAATTCATCATTATATCCTAATACCTCTAATAAACGGGAATATGCTTCAGAATGACGAAACTCGCATTCTGCAAAAGTAGATCCTAATCCATTGAATTCCGGCTTTGGAAGGTGGTTGTATAAATTTCCCCAGAATGTCTTTACAGACACCTCGATCTGTGCAATGGCTAACAGCGCATTTTTCACAGCGTGCTTTTCATGTGGTTCCAACTGCGAATGAAAATCCTGAACATCTGCAGTAAAGTCCACTTCCGAATGCACCCAGAACGATTTGTTGATTGCCTCTACAAATTGAAGAACCTCCGGGTATTCAAATGGCTTATAGCTTACTCTTTTATCAAAAATTCCCATATTAAATATCTTTATAATTAAATAATTTAGATCCTTGTGGATAACGTTCCGGAAATACTTAACTTTTTGTCTTTCTGCGTGTTGTGAAATAAAGTTATTCACTTTCGCAAAATCATATTTCTTGTAAAGAACTAATAGCAAAGTTCGAAAAAAAGAACTGATTTTGAAAGGGGTAAATACTAATCGGCTGACTTTTAGCTGGAAAAGTTTTCCACATTTACATGAAACTGGCTAGAATAATAGGCTAGACCACTATATTGAGGATAAATACATGGAAATATAGAGTTACAGTTAAACAAAGATATGTAAAGCATTATTAATAAAGGTTTAAATAGTTAAACAAAAAAATATTTGAATAAATTTTTATTCTTGTAACAATTTGAAAATATCATCTACTTATTGGGTATAAAACATACATCACTTAATGTTAGTAATTCAGGATTTAAATAAGTCATACGATACAGGGAAAAGCAAACTTCATGTTCTCAAAGGAATTAATCTGAATATTTCTGAGGGCGAGTTTGTTTCTATTATGGGAAGTTCCGGTTCCGGGAAATCTACGCTTCTTAATATTATTGGGATTCTGGATGAAAAAGATTCAGGAACCTATGAATTGGATGGAGTTCCTATCGAACATTTATCAGAAGTAAAAGCTGCAGAATACAGAAGTAAGTTTTTGGGATTTATTTTTCAGTCTTTTAATCTTATTAATTATAAAACAGCTTTGGAAAACGTAGCACTTCCTCTGTACTATCAGAATGTACCAAGAAAAGAACGAAATCAGAAAGCGATGGAATATCTGGAAAAAGTAGGACTGGCACAATGGGCAAACCACCTTCCGAGTGAACTTTCCGGAGGACAGAAACAGAGAGTGGCTATCGCAAGAGCCTTAATTACGGATCCAAAAGTGGTACTGGCAGATGAGCCTACCGGAGCATTGGACTCTAAAACGACACATGATATTATGAAACTTCTTCAGGATATCAACAATGAAGGAAAAACGATCATCGTTGTAACCCACGAACCGGACGTAGCTGCACAAACCAAAAGAAACGTAGTGCTGAAGGATGGGATTATTGAAAGTGATGAATTTATTAAGCAGATTGTGCTATAAGTGAATAGTGAATGGTCAATTTTGCTTCGCAACTGAATTTTATAATGAGGAGAATAAATAATTTATAACACACAAATGAATATGAAAAAAAATAAAAATGTTTTTAAATCTGAACCATTATAAACTTGACGTTTATCAGTCAGCCAGAGAATTAAGAATAGAATGTTATAAAGTTTTATCTAAATTCCTGTTCATGAAAAGTTTAATATAATTGACCAGATACGAAGAGCTTCTACTTCAGTGGTATTAAATATTACTGAAGGATGTTCAAGAAAATCTGAACTGGAAAGGAAAAGATATTTTGAAATTGCCAGAGGTTCAGTTATTGAGTTGGATTCTTGTTTTGATATCGTTATAGAATGTAATTATATTAAAATAGAAGAATTAACAAAAATTGGAAATTTAATAAAAACAACATTTATCTTGTTAAGTAAAATGTTGAAAAAAGATTAGAAATGTGAAAAGTAATTAGGTCGTAATTAAAGTCTGGTGAAGAATAAATTGACAACAAAGTTAATTGACTTCGAAGAAAATTGAGAGCGCAGCTAATTGACTTTTTTACAAAGTAAAAAAATAAAAACTATGTTTGACCTAGATCGTTGGCAGGAAATATTCAGTTCTATCCGGAGTAATGTACTTCGGACGGTGCTTTCAGGGTTTACAGTAGCTTTGGGACTATTTATTTTTATTGTACTTTTTGGAATTGGAACAGGGCTTCAGAATGCTTTTTCTGAAGGATTCTCGGGTGATGCTAAAAACCTGATTACCATTACTACAGGAAAAACGACATTAGCCTATAAGGGATTGCAGTCAGACCGTACGGTTACATTGAATAACAATGATTATGATTTCCTTATTAATGCTGAGAAAAAAAATGTAGGAGCTTCCAGCCCAAGATATACTGCCAGTTTAATGGTGAAATATGGAAAGGAGAGTGGAATGTATCAGATACACGGAGCAGAGCCCGGTGAACAGATTATTGAGAACCGAAAAATTATCGATGGCCGATATATTACCCCAAGAGATCTGGAAGGAAAACAAAATGTCGCAGTTATTGGAAGGATGGTACAGAGAGATTTGATTAAAAACGGAAGCCCTGTAGGTAAAGAGCTGGACATCAATGGAACAATGTTTAAGGTTGTGGGAGTATTTTCAGATGATGGAGGAGACTGGGACGAAAGACATATCACAGTACCTATTACCACCTTGCAACAGATGAAAAAAGGGTCTGATACAGTAAATATTGCTTACATTTCATATAGTGATAAGCTGACTCCTGATCAGGCTATCAAGTACGGGGATGAGCTGAAAGATAAATTGAAATCGAGAAAAAACGTTTCTCCTGATGACGAAAACGGCGTTCGTGTCTGGAATAATGCTAAAAATATGAACGACACATTCATGTTTATGGCGGTGCTTACGGCTATTGTAGGATTTATCGGATTAGGAACACTGCTTGCGGGAATCATTGGGATCAGCAACATTATGGTGTATATCGTAAAAGAAAGAACCAAAGAAATCGGAGTACGAAAAGCCATTGGTGCAAAGCCAAGCGGAATTGTAGGCCTGATTGTTCAGGAAAGTGTTGTGATTACAGTGGTTTCAGGACTTATTGGGGTAGGAGTAGGCGTTTTGACTTTAAGTCTTATCGGAAACAGCCTTGAAGAGTTCTTTATTAAAAGCCCAAGTGTAGGATGGGGATCCATCATCATGGCATTTATCGCTTTAATTTTCTCCGGATTGATCGCAGGATTTGTGCCTGCATACAGAGCTTCAAGAATTAAACCGATCGAAGCTTTGAGAACAGAATAATTTGCGGAAAAAGATAAACGGATTAATGAAATTCATAACTCATAATTTATAACTTATAATTCAACAAGGTGAATATCATATTTAAAAAAGATACTTGGCAGGAGATTTATTACTCATTGAGGAATAACAAACTCCGAACATTCCTTACCATGATCGGCGTAGGATGGGGGATGTTTTTGTATGTGAGCCTTCTTGGAGCAGCAAAAGGAATGGAGAATGGTTTTGATAAATTATTTTCCGGTTTTGCCACCAATTCAATCTTCCTGTGGGCACAGAAAACCTCTATTCCCTATGAAGGATTTCCTAAAGGAAGAGAAGTTCATCTGAACTTAAATGATATGGAAATGCTGAAAAGAAAAGTAACTGCCATTGATTATATCTCGCCGCAAAATGCAAGAGGAAGCTTTACCGGAACACCTGGAGAAGCCATGTCAAGAAACGGAAAAAACGGAACCTATTCGCTTACGGGAGATTACTCTGTAGGAAACAAAATTTCAGAAAAGAAGCTGATCTTCGGACGCTACATTAATGATGCGGATGTTTCAGGAAATAAAAACGTAGTGGTTATTGGAGAAGAGATTTATAAAAACTTCTTTGATGCCAAGAAAAAAGAAAACCCAATAGGAAAATCGATCAATATTAAAGGATTGTTCTTTAATGTAATTGGTGTTTTCCGGGTAAAAAAAGGCGGTGGATTTGAAAATGACCAAACGGCTTTCATACCGCTTTCTACATACACGAAAATGTATAATGCAGGAGATCAGATAGACATGTTTGCGATTGTAAGTAAACCTAATGCCAATGTGAATTCTGTAGAAGAAGATGTAAAGCAGGTTTTAAAGACAAAAAATAAAGTTTCACCTGAAGATACCAATGCTTTCGGAAGTTTCAATCTTGGAAAAGAATTTAAAAAACTGACAGGTTTTCTTACAGGAATGCAGTTGCTGACTATCATTGTAGGCACACTGACAATCCTTGCCGGAGTTATTGCAATCTCGAATATCCTTTTGATTACAGTAAAAGAAAGAACCAAAGAAATCGGGATCAGAAGAGCATTGGGTGCAAAACCCGCAGAAGTAAGAAATCAGATTTTGCTGGAAAGTGTGGTGATTACACTCTCCTCGGGATTATTAGGTTTTATGTTTGGAATTTTTGTGTTGATGATTCTGAATGCCGTTACCCAGGGTCAGGATTCATTTCCTTTCTATAATCCAACGGTCAACTACGGAAACGTATTTGCTGCTATGGCTGTCATGGTAATTTTAGGATTAATAATCGGAATGATTCCGGCACAAAGAGCAGTAAAGATCAGGCCTATTGAAGCCTTAAGAACAGAGTAATTAATTTGAAAATGAACAATTTTAAGATTTAAAAGCAAAAAATAATATAGAGAATCAATCTTTGAATTTTAAATCTTTCAATCTATTTAATAAAAAATAAACTATACATATGAAAAAGAAATTCACTTGGAAAAAAGCCATTTATATAGTGTTGGGGCTTTTATTTGCAGTGGCATTGTTCTCAGGGATTGGCTATCTTATCAAATCTAATTCTCAGGAAGGAGAAGCTTTTCTTACCCGTAAGCCTACAATCCAGAATATGGATGATAAGGTAATGGCTACAGGAAAAATTGTTCCAAAAGAAGAAATTGAAATTAAACCCAATATTGCGGGAATCATAGATAAAATCTTAGTAAAAGAAGGAGATAAGGTAGAAGTAGGACAGCTGATTGCTACCGTGAAGATTGTTCCTAGTATCTCTGAAGTAAACGCTGCTCAGCAGGAAGTTCAGAATGCACAAATTCAGATCAGCAATGCTCAGATGAATGTAGGAAATATGCAGAAGCAATTTGAAATGCAGGATAAACTGTACAAGCAGGGAGTAGCTTCTAAACAGGAGTTTCTTAATTCTCAGCAGCAATTGTACTCTCAGCAGCAGACGTTGAAAAATGCTCAACAGCAGTTGAATACCGCTCAAAAAAGACTGCAGATTGCTAAGACAGGAGCAACTCCTGAATTGAAAGGGCAAGGTTTAGCTACTACGGAAATCCGTTCAAAAGCTTCAGGAACCGTACTTGAGGTGCCTGTAAAAGCAGGAAGCCAGGTAATTGAAGCCAATAACTTTAACGCTGGAACTACAATCTGTTCAGTGGCAGATTTGAATGTCCTGATCTTTAAAGGTGAAATTGACGAAGCTCAAGCTGGAAAACTAAGCGAGGGTATGGATATGAACATCGTAATCGGTGCACTACAAAACAAAACTTTCCCAGGAAAACTAACGATGATCGCGCCTAAAGGAAAAGATAATGCAGGAACTATTAAATTTCCGGTAGAAGGTAACGTAAGTAATCCTAATAATGAGTATATTAGAGCAGGTTTTTCTGCAAACGGTGAAATTGTTTTAAGTTCTCAGAAAAATGCATTGCTATTGGATGAGTCTTTAGTTCAGTATGAAAAGAAACAAGGAAAAGACGTTCCTTTCGTAGAAGTGAAACAAAAAGACGGGAAATTCAAAAAAGTATATTTGAAACTGGGAGCTAGTGACGGTATCAACGTTCAGGTTCTTCCGGGATCAGATATTACAAAAGATACTGAGATTAAAGTTTGGAATCCGTCTGATAAAGACAAAGAAGAACTGAAAGAAAAGTCTAAGAAGAAATAATAAACTACACTATACACTTTTAAACTGTAATCCTGGAGGAATTCTTTTTCTCCGGGATTTTTTTATTGAATTATGGTAATTATTAAAGACAAGTTGTAACAAATAATGAATTCAAAATGTCTTACCTTTAAATTCCAAACTATATCCCATGAAAAAAGACTATTGGATTCTGCTTCTTTTTGTCATTGCAAAGTTTGCCCTTCAATACTCGCTGATAAGTCCTGAGTATGAACTCCACAGAGATGAATATCTGCATCTCGATCAGGCCAATCATCTTGCGTGGGGATATCTTTCTGTTCCTCCTGTCAATTCATGGCTAGCATGGATGATTAAAATATTAGGAAATTCCATATTTTGGGTTAAATTTTTCCCCGCTTTGTTTGGAGCACTAACGATAGTACTGGTATGGAAAATTGTTGAAGAACTTAACGGAAGCCTCTTTGCCAAAATACTTGCTTCTTTAGGCATTCTGTTCTCAGTACTCCTTCGGGTAAACATGCTGTTTCAGCCTACCTCTTTAGAAATTTTTCTGTGGTTGTTCCTTTATTATGCTTTGATTAAATATTTTAATTCAGAAAAAGTAAAATGGATTTACATTGGAGCTGTCATTTTTGGAATAGGAATATTAAATAAATACAACATTTTTTTTTCATTATTGGGGCTTATTCCTGCATTGTTGTTAACAGAGCAAAGAAGAATTTTTATGCAGTCTCATGTGTATTGGGCTGCTCTTTTAGCCTTAATTATTGTTTTTCCCAATCTTCTCTGGCAGTATCAGAATCATTTTCCGGTGATCCATCATATGAAGGAACTTTCTGAAAAGCAGCTCGTGCATGTAGATAAAATGGGTTTTATGAAATCTCAGATTCTCTTTTTCATAGGAGTTATTTTTGTTATTATAGCAGGCTGGGGAGCATTACTGTTGTACAAGCCTTTTGAGAAATTCAGGTTTTTCTTTTGGAGTTATATCATCACAATTACCCTCTTTCTGTTTTTTAAAGCAAAAGATTACTATGCGATAGGGCTTTATCCGGTGTATATTGCCTTTGGTTCCGTTTTTCTGGGCCATTTATTTGAAAAAGGATGGATGAGATTTTTGAAACCTGTCAGCATACTTATCCCTATACTTTTATTTCTTCCCTTATATAATGTCGCTTTTCCGAATAAGAGCCCTGAATATATTGAGTCCCATCAGGATCAGTATAAAAAGTTAGGATTGCTTCGCTGGGAAGACGGGAAAGATCATCCGTTACCTCAGGATTTTGCCGATATGCAAGGTTGGAAAGAATTGGCTCAAAAAGTAGATAAAGAATATTCCCGACTGTCAAAATCCGGAAATACCATGGTATTGTGTGATAATTATGGGCAGACGGGGGCTATTAATTATTATTCAAAAGCTGATGTTGTGGCAATGTCTTTTCATGCGGATTATATCAATTGGATAGATTTAAGCAAAAAATATAAAAATGTGATCAGAGTCAAAGATGCCCCTGAAGCAGGAAAAGAGCTTAAAGAGTCAGGTTCTTTTTTTGAAGTGGCAAAATTATATGATTCTATTGCCAACCCGTATGCAAGAGAAAGAGGAACGGCAATTTTCAGTTTACAGGGAGCAAAAATTGATATCAATAAAAGAATTCAGGACGAGATTGATGAAACTAAAAATGAATGGAAATGATAGAATAATAGTACGGAAGAAAGGATAATTAGTTTAAGGTATAAAGATAATAGATAAAAAACATTATTGCAACAATGTTTCATTAGTGAAATTTATTCTACCTTTGCACTATCAACTATCAACTATCAACTATCAACTGAACTATGGAAAACAAAAACTTTGATGTCATAATAATAGGAGGAAGCTATTCAGGATTATCTGCTGGTATGTCATTAGGAAGATCTTTAAGAAATGTCCTGATTATCGACAATGAAAAACCTTGCAACAGACAAACTCCACATTCCCATAATTTTGTTACTCACGATGGCAAAACACCATCAGAAATTGCTCAACTTGCCAAAAAAGATGTCGAAAAGTACAATACAGTTCATTTTTATAATGCAACAGTTGTAAAAACAGTAAAAACACCTGAAGGTTTCGGGATTGAAACTTCATCCGGCGAAAAATTCCAGACTAAAAAACTCATTTTGGCTTCCGGAGTGAAAGATAAGATGCCGGATATTCCAGGGGTTGCAGAATGCTGGGGGATTTCGGTTATACATTGCCCATACTGCCATGGCTATGAAGTGAAAAATGAAGTTACTGGGATTCTTTCCAATGGAGATATGGCTTACGAATTTTCAAAACTGATTTTTAATCTGACTAAAAATCTTACCCTGTTTACCAATGGGAAAGCTGTTTTTACTGATGAGCAGCTCGAAAAGCTGAAGCAGAATAAAATCATTCTTAACGAAGATGAAATTGAAAGTATAGAGCATACAGACGGCTTCATTCAAAAAATCATTTTCAAAAACAGAAAAGAAGTTCCTTTACAGGCTTTGTATGCTAAAATTCCTTTTGAACAAAATCTCAATGTGTCCGATGATCTGGAGTGTGAACTGACAGAACATGGATTTATTAAAGTAGATATGATGCAGAAAACAAATGTTCCCGGAGTTTTTGCCTGTGGAGATAATGTGACTATGATGCGTTCTGTGGCTAATGCTGTTGCACAGGGAAATTTTGCAGGTGCTGTGGTTAATAAAGAACTTGCAGACGAAGAATTTTAAAGAATTTTTGATCAGATTAAAACGATTATAATATTTGATTTATTGATGAGGTTTTTCAATTTTTAGTGTTTAAAATCATTTTTTCAATAGAGAAATCTCAATGAAAAATCCGTACATTTGGGGTGGAAATTTCAAAAACTAAAAGTAAAATGGATATTATTTTCGACCTGATTGAAAAGGAAAGACAAAGACAAACTCACGGATTAGAGCTTATCGCATCAGAAAATTTTGTTTCTGAAAACGTGATGAAAGCAATGGGAAGTGTACTGACAAATAAATATGCTGAAGGATATCCCGGAAAAAGATATTACGGAGGATGTGAAGTTGTAGATGAGGTTGAAACATTGGCTATCAACAGAGCAAAAGAGCTTTTCGGAGTAGACTATGTGAATGTTCAGCCACATTCCGGTTCTCAGGCGAATGCAGCCATTTATCTTGCAGTTTTGAAACCTGGTGATAAAATCATGGGGATGGATCTTTCAATGGGAGGACACCTTACGCATGGTTCTGCAGTGAACTTTTCTGGTATTCAATATAATGTAGTTTCTTACGGAGTGCAGCAGGAAACAGGTCTTATTGATTATGACCAAATGAGAGAAGTTGCTTTAAGAGAAAAACCAAAAATGCTTATTGCCGGTTTCTCAGCATATTCAAGAGATTTGGATTATGCTAAATTCAGAGAAGTAGCAGACGAAGTGGGAGCTACGCTTTGGGCAGACATCGCTCACCCGGCTGGTTTAGTAGCAAAAGGATTATTAAACTCACCATTCGAGCACTGTCACGTAGTAACTACCACTACTCACAAAACACTGAGAGGTCCAAGAGGAGGTATGATCATGATGGGGAAAGATTTTGAAAATACATATGGTCACAAAACTCCAAAAGGAGAAATTAAAATGATGAGCCAGGTATTGGACGGAGCTGTATTCCCAGGTATTCAGGGAGGGCCGCTAGAGCATGTGATCGCTGGTAAAGCAGTAGCTTTCGGTGAAGCTTTGGACGCCCAGTTCGAAACCTATGCAAAACAAGTTAAATCCAATGCTCAGGCGTTGTCAAAAGCAATGATCGACAGAGGATTTGATATCGTAAGTGGAGGTACAGACAACCACTTGATGCTGGTAGACCTTAGAAATAAAGGAGTAAACGGTAAAGAAACAGAAAAAGCATTAGTACTTGCTGATATTACCTGCAACAAAAACATGGTTCCTTTTGATGATAAATCTCCATTCACAACATCTGGTATCAGATTAGGAACGGCAGCAATTACAACAAGAGGGCTGAAAGAAAATGATATGGATACAATTGCAGGATTGATTTCTGATGTGGTAGACAATATCAAAAATGAAGAAGTTCTTACATCTGTAAGAAAGAAAGTTAACGAATTAATGGAAGGAAAAGCTCTGTTCAATTACTAACAGACATTCCAATATCATATAAAGAATGGGCAAACTGCTCATTCTTTTTTTATTCAATGGAAAAGAAATCTTATACTTTCGAGGAAATCAAGCAGAAGCTGGTTAACTACTGTGTTTACCAGGACCGCTGCCATGCAGAAGTGGAACAGAAGATGAGAGAATTTCTGCTTATAGATGAAGCTAAAGAAGAAATCATTTTATTTCTCCTGAAAGAAAACTATCTCAACGAAGAAAGATTTACACGAAGCTATATCAGAGGTAAATTTTACATCAAACATTGGGGAAAGAACAAAATTAAAATGAATCTGAAGCAAAAACAGATTTCAGAAAGATTGATAACTTCATGTTTTGATGAGATAGATGATTCTGATTATGAGAAGACTATCAGGAAAATTTTTGAAGGATATTATTCTAAACAATCTGGTTTGAAAGAATATCAAAAAAAAACCAAGACTATAAAATATTTGATGAGTAAAGGTTTTGAATATGAGAAAATAATTGATATTTTTGAATAATATATTAATAAATTACAAAAAACTTGACATATGACTTTTAACAAAAAAACAATCAGTTCAGTGAAAGAGATTGATACATAAAGATTTATGATTATTTTAAAGATAAAACAGCTGAAATAAAGAATTTCTATAGAGAAATATCACCCTTATGAAACATTCTATGGTATGATATTTGTCTGTGAGTTTTAGCTGTATCGTAATGAAATTGCCAGATTTCATAAATATAATATCAAATTTATTTTTGATTTCAACATATTGAAATAAATTTATTTTATTTTTGCATGATTGTATCGGACTTATCTTTGATCAGATGATCAGATATTACACATTAATTAAATATGAACACCAATATAGACAATGTACGATTCTCTTAGAAAAACAATATTTGGAGGGGATAATGTTGTCAATCTCTCAGACGTAAGATACCTTCCTAGATGGATAATTCTTGTAATAGACATTATTATTCTGGTTATATCTTTATTTCTTTCTACTTACATTATCGAAAGAATTACCAAGCAGGAATTTATATACCATGAAGATAAAAGCTTAATTTTTGCTTTTATTATTGTGGCGAATACTGCTTTTATGTATCTCTTCAAGACATATGCCGGAATTATCCGCCATTCAACTTTTATAGATTTATTTAAGCTTCTGATATCTTGCTTTTGCACGATGCTGACTATCGGAACGATCAATATTCTTTATTTTTGGACTACAGGAGCTAAATTTATACTTACTCCCTATCTTATCCTTTATTTTGTCATTTCATTTATGGGATTATTCCTTTTCAGATTATATGTGAAAGAATTTTTCCATATTGTGAGGGAGTACAGAAGAAGTGCGCTGAAAAAAAGAATTTTAGTGTTAGGAATTGATGAACAGTCAATTGCAATTGCACGTGCTATTCTTGATAATCCGAGCCTGCCTTATCAGGTAGTAGGTTTTTTAACTCAAAGAACAGATTCTAAAAGGGCATCTCTACTTGGAAAGCCGATTTACGGAAAGCAAAAAATAGAAGAAAACACGAAAGAAGATCTTATTATTGATGGGATTCTCATTGTTAAAGAAATGATGGCCAGAGATGAGATGAACGCGTGGGTGAATTTATTTTTAGAGAAGGATCTTAATGTCTTTAAAGCACCGTCAGTACAAAAGCTAAGAGACAGCGATTTGGGGGGATCTATCAGAAATCTTCAAATTGAAGACTTATTAAATAGAAAACCTATCAAAATTCAGAACGAAAAAGTAAAGAGCAGACATTTTGATAAAACAGTATTAGTGACTGGTGGAGCAGGATCCATAGGAAGTGAAATTGTAAGACAGGTTGCTAACTTTAATCCTTCTTTAATTGTAATACTGGATCAGGCGGAAACTCCTCTTTATGAAATTGAACTCGAAATGAGGGATAAGTTTCCTCATATTGCTTTCAAATTTGTTTTAGGAGATGTTTCAAATCATCACAGAATGGAATCCTTATTCCAGACCTATAAATTCTCGATGGTATACCATGCTGCTGCTTATAAGCATGTACCATTAGTAGAAGAAAATCCACATGAAGCAATTTTTGTTAATATATTAGGTTCAAAGATTGTTGCAAAATTATCCAGCAAGTATAAAGTAAACAGGTTTGTAATGGTATCTACAGATAAAGCTGTAAATCCCACCAACGTAATGGGAGCTTCAAAACGAGCTGCAGAACTTTTTGTACAGTCGCTTCAAAATGTAGAGGGTAATGTTACCAAATTTATTACAACAAGATTTGGAAATGTATTAGGTTCCAACGGTTCCGTAATTCCCCATTTTAAAAAACAGATTGAAGCTGGAGGTCCGGTAACCATCACTCACCCGGAAATTGTAAGATATTTTATGACTATTCCGGAAGCATGTGAGCTTGTACTTCAAGCAGGAACAATGGGTGAAGGAGGTGAGATTTTTGTCTTTGATATGGGCGAACCTGTTAAAATTCTTGATCTTGCGAAAAGAATGATCAAATTATCAGGATTCGAACCTAATATTGACATTAAGATCATTTATACGGGACTAAGACCTGGAGAAAAGCTTTATGAAGAACTTTTAAGTGATGATGCGAAAACTCTTCCTACTCATAATGATAAAATTATGATTTCTAAAGACCCTTCTATGGGATTTGAAGAAATAGATACGCTTAGCACACAAATTACTAAAGCTTCTCTTAGAAGAGATAAAGTAGAAGTAGTAAGGATTCTTAAAACAATAGTGCCGGAATTTCGAAGCAATAATTCAATCTATGAGGCGTTAGATAAATAGAAAAAAATATAAATGTATATTTGTACAATTTAACAATATAATGAAAGGAAAAATATTAGCAGTAATTTTGATGTCTTCTTTAGTGATTTCCTGTAAAGTAAATCCCAATGCTAAGAATGATTTAAATTATATGCAGAATATAGAACAGGTTGCAATCAATGCCTCTGCTAAAAATTCAGCAAATACAATCCAAACAGGAGATCAGCTTATTATTCTGATCACAGCAAAAGATATGGATGTTGTAAAGCCTTTTAATCAGAATTATTCTTCATCCGAACTTATCCAAACAAATGCCATAGCAGGAGGAAACACTCCTAATCAAGGAGCAACAATACTGTCAGGACCAACATATATTGTTGATGCCAATGGAGATATTGACTTCCCAATATTGGGAAAATTGAATACGTCAGATAAAAGTTTGACAGCCTTTAAAGATGAATTAAGGGAAAAGATGACGAAATATGTTATCAATCCAACAATTAATGTGAGGCTTTCGAATTTTAAAATTACAATGCTGGGTGAGGTAAACAGACAAGGAGACTATACCATAGCCAATGGACAAGCAACTATTTTGAATGCATTAGGGATGGCTGGTGATTTGACTCAGTATGGAAAAAGAGAGGATATATTGGTGGTAAGAACGGAGAATGGCGTTGTTTCTCATGGCCGTGTTAACCTTCATGATGCTAATTTGATTAACTCTCCATATTATAATCTGAAGCAAGGGGATGCTATTATTGTTTCTTCAAACAATACAAAAGATGTTTTAGCAAAACAAAATCCCAACACTGGACTTTATCTGACCGCTATTTCTATTGCGGTTACAGCAGTTGCCGTAGTAGTAAGTTTATTTAATAAGAAATAAAAAATTGATGGATAACCAGCAATCTTCAGAATTTTCGGAAGAAGAAAAAAATTCAAGCAAAATTAATTTTAATGAAATAATCAAACCTTATTTAAGGAGATGGCCATGGTTTATTTTTTGTGCCATGATAGCAGTAATTATAGGTTATTTTGCAATAAAATTTATGACTCCGGTCTATTATGTAGAAACTACATTACTTATAAAAGATTCTAAAAATTCTTCTTCAAATAATGATTTAGGGGTACTTTCTGATTTATCAGGATTGGGAGGAATGAAAACTAATAGTATTTCTAATGAGATTGAAGTCCTGAAATCAAAAAAACTGATGAGGGATGTTGTTATCAATAAAAATCTTCAGACCAATATCATTGTTAAAGGAAAAGTAAGTCGTGCTGAGCTTTATAAAGAATCTTCTCCTATTGAAGTAAAAGTTGTAAATGAAAAAGTATCTAAAAGCGCCAATAATCTCATTAATGTAGAATTAAAAGGAGAAGAAATTTTAATACATTATGAAGGGCTGAAAAAAGATATTGTTTCTGGCTATGGAAGAATGATAAGCCTTCCTTTTGCTAATATTATCATTACTAAAAATACAGGGTATAATCCTAAAGCATCACCAACTGTTGATAAAAAGAATTTAGAATTAATCATATCAACAATTGAAGCAAAGGTTAATTCGTTAAGAGGAGTTCTTAGTGTAAATTTGGCAAACAAAGAAGCTACTGTCCTTAAGCTTTCAATAAATTACCCGGTAATTTCAAAAGCAGAAGACATTCTTAATTCATTAGTTGTCGCTTATAATAATGATGCTATTCTGGATAAAAACCAAGAGTCTAAAAAGACATTGGATTTTATTGAAGACAGAGTAAGAAAACTTTCAGTAGAACTAGGACAGGTTGAGAATGAAAAAGAAAGTTTTAAATCAAAAAATAACCTTACCGATCTTGAAACGGAAGCTAAAATAGATCTTGAAAGTTCTGCAACAGCTCGTGGTAAGCAGCTGGAGCTTGATGCTCAAATAGAACTGACAAATTCTTTGCTTTCTTTCATGTCTAAACAAGGACAATATCAGGTTTTACCTATAAATATTGGATTAAATAATCCCGAGGCTGTTTCAGGCATTACAAACTACAACCAATTAATACTGCAAAGAACGAGATTGCTGGAATCTGCAACTCCGGAAAACCCTATAGTTGTTGAAACAAGCAAACAAATAAATGCAATGCGTGGTTCAGTAGTTCAAACTCTGCAAAGAAATAAAACAGGATTAGAACTTGCCAGAAATGAATATGTAGGAGAACAAAATAAAGTAACTGGAAAAATTGCGAGAATTCCTTCTATGGAAAAAATATTTAGAGGAATAGAAAGGCAGCAGCAAATTAAAGAAAACCTATACTTATTATTATTACAGAAAAGAGAAGAAACAGCTGTTGCACAGTCTATTACTGCACCGAAAGCAAGGGTAATTGATGCAGCTTATGCTTTTGCAAATCCTATTGCACCGAAGACCCAGGCTATCTTATTTGCTTCACTGTTTTTAGGATTGTTAGTTCCTTTTATTATTATTTATATGTTACAATTGTTTAATAATAAAGTTGTTACAAAACACGATCTTGAAAAGCTGGTGCATGCACCTATTATTGCAGAATTACCAAGTCTTGAAAAAGGAGATTCTGAAATAGTAAAAATGAATGATATTACTCCTATGGCGGAAGCATTTAGAATTCTTATTACCAATATGAATTTTATGCTTTCAAAAGAGAAAAAAGGAAAAGTTGTATTTGTCACTTCAACAGTAAAAGGAGAAGGAAAAACCTTTACTTCCGTCAATTTAGCTTTAACATTGGCAAATCCTAAGAAAAAAGCAATTATCATAGGATCTGATATCAGAAATCCTCAGCTTCAAAGATACAACCCTGCCAGAAAAGGTCTTACGGGGCTTACAGAATATCTTTATAATGACGATACAAAACTTGAAGATATTATTCATGTATCATCTTTTAATCCTTATCTGGATGTAATTTATTCAGGAATGATCCCACCGAACCCAACAGAATTATTATCCAACGGTCGCTATGAGAGCCTTTTAAGTGAATTGAAAGATAAATATGAGTATATTATCTTAGATACTGCACCATTGCTTCTTGTTACAGATACATTCCTTATTGCTGAACTTTCTGATATTACTATTTATGTATCCAGATCTAAATATACTGAAAAGTCATTGTTAGAATTTGCAAATAGCAATATAGATCAGAAAAAAATCAAAAATGTTGGATTCGTACTTAATGATGTAAATAGAGAAGATTTAGGATATAGTAACAAATATGGTTATGGATATAACCAACATACTGAGCAATCTTGGTTTCAAAAAATTAAAAATAAACTTAGTTAATGACAACAACATATAAAATAGCAGTTATAGGGCAGGGTTATGTAGGTCTTCCTTTATCTCTTGAATTTGCAGGTCACTATCCTGTCTTTGGATTTGATATTAATACACAGCGTGTTGAGCAGCTTAATAATGGAAAAGATATAACGCTTGAAGCAGATGTTGAGAAATTAAATAACGGACTGAAACAATATAATGAATCTAATGGTTCGTTAGGTTACAAAGCAACAAGTCTGTTGTCTGATATTTCTGAAGCTAATGTATTCATTGTAACAGTTCCTACCCCTATTGATAAATATAATGCTCCGGATCTGAATCCATTGATTTCTGCTTCAAAAATGTTGGGTGAAATTATCAAAAAAGGAGATATTATTATTTATGAATCTACAGTTTTTCCAGGATGTACAGAAGAAGAATGCGTTCCTGTTCTTGAAAAATATTCAGGACTTCAGTTTAACGAAGACTTTTTTGTAGGATACTCTCCGGAAAGAATTAATCCGGGAGATAAAGTAAATACGCTTACCAGTGTTAAAAAAGTAACTTCAGGTTCTACGGAAAAGATTGCAGAAGAAGTAGATAATCTATATAAGAAAATCATTACAGCCGGAACTCATAAAGCACCCAGCATTAAAGTAGCAGAAGCCTCAAAAGCTATTGAAAACGCACAAAGAGACGTTAATATTTCTTTTGTGAACGAGTTAGCTTTAATTTTTGATAGAGTAGGAATAGATACCAATGATGTATTGGAAGCTGCAGGTACAAAATATAATTTCCTTAAATATAAGCCGGGATTAGTAGGAGGACATTGTATCTCAGTAGATCCTTATTACCTGGCACACAAAGCAGAACAATTAGGATACCACCCGGATGTTATTCTATCCGGAAGACGTGTAAACGATTCTATTGCAAAGTTTGTTGCAGCTAAAGTAGTGAAACTTCTTATTGCAAAAGGTGGAATAATCAAAAATTCTAATGCTTTGATTTTAGGAGTTACCTTCAAAGAAAACTGTCCGGATGTCAGAAATACTAAAGTTGTTGATATTTACAGAGAACTTGCTGATTATGGAGTAAATGTAGATATTTATGATCCGTGGGCTAGCAAAGAGGAAGTAAAACACGAATATGGAATTGATATTCTGGATACTCTGCAGGAAGGGAAAAAGTATGATTCATTAGTTATTGCAGTATCTCATAATGAGTTTTTGGAAATGGATATGGATCAGCTTAAAAAAGAAAATGCTGTGGTTTTTGATACCAAAGCATGTTTAGACAGAAATCTGGTGGATGCAAGACTGTAACTGATAATGAACTATGATATTATAATCATTGGTGCAGGCTTGGTAGGCTTGGCTACGGCCTATCAGACTAAGCTGAAAAATCCTGATTCTAAGATTTTAATTTTAGAAAAAGAAAACGATGTTGCATTGCACCAATCGGGACACAACAGCGGAGTTATCCATAGTGGAATTTATTATAAACCAGGAAGTCTTAAGGCAAAAAACTGTATCGAAGGATATAATTCAGTCATTAATTTTGCCGAAAAATATGGAATAAGATACGACCTTTGTGGTAAAATAATCGTAGCTACTTCACAGGAAGAATTACCCCTTTTAGATAATATTTATAAAAGAGGTGTTGAAAACGGTCTGCAAAATTTAAAATACCTTTCAAGAGAAGAATTTCGTGAAATTGAACCCCATTGTGAGGGCGTAAAAGCAATCAAAGTTCCACAGACCGGAATTATCGACTACCCGGGAATAGCAAAAAAAATAAAAGAGCTTTTTGAAGAATTAGGAGGAGAAGTAAGATTTAACAATGAAGTAAAAAACATCATTGATAAAGGATCTGAAATTATTGTAAACACCAGTATTTCCGAATTTAAAACTAAAAAGCTGATTTCCTGTGCAGGACTCTATTCTGATAAGATTACCAAAATGACCAACGAAAAAAACGATGTGGTCATTATTCCGTTCAGAGGAGAATATTATAAAATTAAGGATGAAAAAAAATATTTGGTAAAACATCTTATTTACCCGGTTCCTGACCCTAGTTTTCCTTTCCTTGGAGTACACTTTACCAGAATGATTGATGGTAATATCGAAGCTGGCCCTAATGCAGTGCTGGCTTTCAAAAAGGAAGGGTATCATTTTTTCGATTTCAATTTTAACGAAACAATGCAGACCATGCTATGGCCTGGATTTAGAAAAATTGTTGCGAAATACGGGAAAACAGGAATGGGAGAAATGCATCGTTCACTTTCCAAATCCGCATTTACAAAAGCTTTACAGAAACTTTTACCGGAAATACAGGAAAATGACCTCGTAGCAGGAGGTTCAGGTGTAAGGGCTCAGGCTTGTGACAGAAATGGAGGATTGATTGATGATTTTGATATCGTGAAAAACGGAAACATCATTCACGTTAGAAATGCACCCTCTCCGGCAGCCACTTCCTGTCTTTCTATAGGAAATAAGATCAGTGAGCTTATCGTGAATTAAAATGCACCTCTACGTGCACTCAAAAAACTAAAGATATGAAAATTCAAATGGTTGACCTTAAAGGTCAATACCTGAAAATAAAAGAAGACGTAGATGCCGGTATTCAGGAATGTATAGACAATACAGCATTTATTAACGGTCCTGCTGTAAAAGAATTTCAACAGGATTTTGAAAAATATTTGGGTGTAAAACATGTTATTCCATGTGCTAACGGAACAGACGCCCTTCAAATTGCCATGATGGCACTTGATCTGCAGCCCGGTGACGAAATTATCTGCCCTGCTTTCACTTATGTAGCTACAGCTGAAGTTATTGGTCTTTTAGGATTAAAACCGGTAATGGTAGATGTACACGAAGATACTTTTGATATTGAGCTGGAGGATTTACAAAAATATCTGACATCCAATACCAAAGCAATTGTTCCCGTTCATTTATATGGCCAAAGTGCCAATATGGAAAAGATTCTTGAATTTGCAGAAAAACACAATCTTTTTGTTATAGAAGATAATGCTCAGGCAATTGGTTGTGATTACACTTTCTCTGATGGAACTGTCAAAAAAACAGGAACTATAGGCCATATCGGATGTACCTCATTTTTTCCGTCAAAAAACCTTGGCTGCTATGGTGATGGAGGTGCGTTAATGACGAATGATGATGACCTGGCTTTAAAAATCAGAATGATTGCCAATCATGGTCAGGAAAAGAAATACTATCATAAAGTTTTGGGCTGTAATTCCAGATTGGATACAATTCAGGCAGCCGTTTTAAAAATTAAGCTAAAACACCTGGACGAATACTCTGCTGCCAGAAATAGAATGGCTGATTATTATGATAAAAATCTTGCAGATATTGCCGAAATTCAAACTCCTAAAAGAGCTGAAAACTCTACCCATGTATTCCATCAGTATACCCTTAGAGTAAAAAATGGGAAAAGAGATGAACTACAGAAATACTTGGCAGAAAAAAATATTCCAAGTATGATATATTACCCTTTGCCCCTTTATAAACAAGAGGCTTTTCTTCAATATGTAGAAGCAGGCTTTAGTCTTCCTGTTACGGAGCAGCTTTGCGCTGAAGTGATTTCCATTCCCGTACATACAGAATTTAATCAGGAAGTATTGGATGTTATTGTTACAGAAATTAAGAATTATTTTAATTAATATAAAGCAGATATGTCAGATTTTTTTGCACACGAAACAGCTGTTATTGATGAAGGTTGCCAGATAGGGACCGGAACGAAAGTTTGGCATTTTTCACACCTTATGACCGGCTGTGTTTTGGGAGAAAAATGTAATATAGGACAAAACGTTGTTATTTCTCCAAAAGTAGTGTTAGGAAAGAATGTAAAAGTTCAGAATAATGTTTCTATCTATGAAGGTGTAACATGTGACGATGATGTTTTTTTAGGCCCTTCAATGGTTTTTACCAACGTAATAAATCCTAGAAGTGCTGTAAACAGAAAGAATGAATATCTTAAAACACACGTTGGAAAAGGTGCATCTATAGGAGCTAATGCAACCATTGTCTGTGGACATAATATAGGTCAGTATGCATTTATCGGAGCAGGAGCTGTAGTCACAAAAGAAGTGCCGGATTATGCATTGGTGGTAGGAAACCCTGCCAGACAAATGGGGTGGATGAGTGAATTTGGACAAAGACTTCATTTTGATGCAGAAAATATTGCCGTTTGTGAAGAAAGTGGAGAAAAATACAAATTAGAAAATAATAAAGTTTCTAAAATTTAAAAACAAACAAATGAGTGAAAAAATAAAATTTGCAGTAGTTGGCTGCGGGCATATCGGAAAAAGACATGCCGAAATGATCTCAAGAAATGAAGAATGTGAATTGGTTGGATTAATCGATGTTAAAGATAAATCTGTCTTGGGCATTGAAAATTATGAAGTTCCCTTTTTTGCTTCACTGGATGAGTTTCTGGCTTCCGGTATTGAAGTGGATGTTATTAATATTGCATCTCCAAACGGATTCCATTTTGAACAATCTTATAAAGTGATAGATGCAGGAAAGCACGTTGTGGTAGAAAAACCAATGGCTTTGAAAAAACAGCATGCCGAAAAACTTATTTTTCAGGCGTTGCACAAGCATAAGCAGGTGTTTGCAGTAATGCAAAACAGATACTCTCCACCTTCTGCATGGGTAAAAGAAATGGTAGAGAGCGGAAAATTGGGGAAAATATATATGGTTCAGCTTAATTGCTACTGGAACCGTGATGACCGATACTATAAACCGGAATCATGGCATGGAAAGAAAGAGCTGGATGGAGGAACTTTATTTACACAGTTCTCTCACTTTATAGATATTATGTACTGGTTATTCGGTGATATTACTAATATTCAGGCGAAATTTGCAGATTTTAATCATGAGAGACTTACTGATTTTGAAGATTCAGGTTTCGTTAGTTTTGATTTTGTAGACGGAGGAATGGGGTCTTTAAATTATTCTACTTCAGTTTGGAATCAGAATCTTGAAAGTTCAATGACAATTATCGCGGAGAATGGCTCTGTGAAGATTGGAGGACAATATATGGACAAAGTAGAAGTTTGCAATATAAAAGACTATGTAATGCCGGAATTAGCTCCAACGAATCCTGGAAATGATTATGGCGCTTATAAAGGGTCTGCAGCCAATCACCACTTTATCATTGAAAATGTTGTAGATGTATTAAAAGGAAGAAATACTATTACTACGAATGCTTTGGAAGGATTGAAAGTGGTAGATATTATAGAAAGGATTTATAATCTTAAGTAATTATTATTTAGTGGCTGTCTTGACACATTTCTAAAAACGGATAATTAGTTAAGGAAAATTTCCACATTTTAAACTGATATTTTGCAAGAGAAACTTTTACGTATATTCAAAGATAATTTTTTTAGGGGAGTCACAACACTGGCTTCAGGGACTATAATTGGACAAATTTTAGTTATTATTGCCTCTCCGTTCTTATCTAGAATTTATCCGGTAGAATCTTTTGGAAATCTGGCAATATTTACAAGCGTTACTGCTTTCTTAGCTGTTGTTTCTACAGGAAGATATGAGTTAGCTGTTGGGTTACCAGAATCAAAAGAAGATTCGTACAAGATTATTAAATTGATTGTAATTATTGGATTTGCGGTTTCTTTTATATATCTGTTGCTGATAGTAATTCTGAAATATTTATTAAAAGTTTTAGATAAAGAGCTGTTTTTATCTCAGAATATCTATTATCTGGCCCCTTTTTATATTTTTTCTGTTGCAGTGTTTTCAGCATTAAATTATTGGAAACAAAGACAGAAAGCATATAAAACCATTACAATAGCTACAACTTTACAGATCATAAGTACAACATTGGCAAGTCTGATGTTAGGTTTTTTCAATGTGAAATCTGGACTTATACTATCTCTGATGATTGGTATTTTGGTTGGAATACTCTATCATGTATTGACTGAACGTACAATTATGAAAAATGTTATCAAACAAAATGAAGTGAAGAGTGTAGCATTGCAATATTCTTCTTTTCCAAAATATATGACATTTTCAGACTTGTCTTTAGTAGCAAGCCAACAGTTTATACCGATTATATTTTCCTTATTATACAGTACCACCGTAGTAGGTTTTTTTTCTATGGCAAATAGAATCATAAGGATTCCCAATATTGTTATTACCAGTGCAATCAGTAATGTTTTCAGAAATGAAGCAATAGATGCAATCAGGATAAACGGAAACTGTAAAGGCTTATACTTTTCTACAATGAAGAAATTAATATTTCTTTCATTACCAGCATATTTATTCCTATTTTTAACGAGTAAATTTTTATTTAGCTGGATTTTTGGCAAACAGTGGTATGTGGCTGGTGAATATTCACAAGTTATTTCAGTTTTTTTATTTTTTGAATTTATCGCTACACCCCTTAGTTCAGTATATTATATAAGAGGCAAGCAAAAGTTGCTAATGAAACTTCAATTACTGAATGCAGTCTTGGGTTTCATAATGATTTTGGTAGGTTATTTAATTTTTTCAGATGCATATATGTCATTGGTATTTTTTGCTATTTCTGCTTCTGTTTTTAATATAATACTAATTTTTAACTCATACAAAATTTCAAAAACTAATAATGCTATATAGACTAGAAACAAAATTAATTTTATTAAAAAACAAATATCATTAAGAAAGATGTCATTATTTACCGACAAGTTTACATTTTTTAAAGTATTCATTTATTTTATTTTTGTTTTTTCGGGATCTCTAAAGTGGTTACCTATTCCAATCGACTTAACCCTGTTGTCTCTTTTATTTTGTGCTGTGGTAATGATTGTTGAATTGCGTACAATAATTCCAATAAAAGTAAAAGATCGCCTTATTGTTATTTTGATTCTGATATTGAGCCTTATTTTTCTTATTTCTAACTTTTATTCAATATCTAGTATTTATGCCCAATCTAAAACTCTTGCTATTATTTTAAATATTTTTACCGTAATATATCCCATTATTGTATTTAAAAAATCTATTTTTTCTGAATTGAAATTATTGATGTATCTTATTGGAGGATTAATGGTTATAGGATTATTCTATATGTATTTTAATAATATGTTTATCATATTCCATGATTCTGAATTATTGGTAGATAAAGTTCCTACCTATTTAGTGATTGGAATTATGTTATGTGCCTGTTTTATTTTTTCTTTGGAAAGTAAATTAACATGGTATGTAGCGGTTTACAGATTGTCAATACTATTTTTATTATTTCAGCTTGGAGGAAGAGGGCCTATTATCAATGTGGTATTATCCTTAATCGTTTTCTTTACTTTGAATCTTAAAAATTATAAAATAGATTATAAAACAGGGTTTGCAATAGGAGCATTATTTTTTACCATTCTTATTTTTGGAGAGAATATTTATACTTTTGCATTTCAAAATGTAGATTTTGAACGATTTAATATATTTAAAGCTTATAATGATGATGCAAGTTTATCTGTGAGGGGAAATTTTCTTGAAATTGGAATAGAATCAATACTAGATCATCCTTTTTTTGGATTAGGAATTGGAAGTTCAGGATTCATTTTGGATGGTACTGATGTGAGTAACTATCCGCACAATTTGTTTGTTGAATCAATGATGGAATTAGGAATATTCGGAGGGTTATTATACCTGTCAACATATATATTATTTTTTTTAAGAAACTATTCCATTTCCAGAAACAATAAGGATATGCTGATTTTATTTATTGTTGTGTTATTATTTTATCTGGAAGACAATAAAAGTAACTCTTTTGATTCTTGGAGATGTAGTATTATATGGATTATGTTTTTTATATCTGAGAAGAGATATAAAGTTGGAATAACTAATTAAAATTCACGTGAAATACCTTAAATAATGTATAATATTAATTTTTATAAAACTAGGTTTATACTTATATAAGTTTCCCATAAATATTATTTATAAAGGTTTAATTAAAAAAAGAAAAAAACAAATGTGTGGAATTTTTGGTGTCGTATCGAACACCAGTATTAATAAACAAAAGTTTCAAACTCTTGTAAAGCACTCCGAACAAAGAGGAGTAGACTCTAGTGGTTTGATTTATTATCAAAATAACCAATATAAAGTAAATAGAGCTGATTACAGCATTGAAAAACTACTGAATAAGGTTAAACCATATAATAACAATATTGTCTTAGGACATAGTAGGTTGATTACTAATGGGCTGGGAGATAATCAGCCAGTGGTCAGAGGAAATATCTGTGCAATACACAATGGAATTATTGTAAACGAGGAAGAAGTCTGGAGCAAATTATCAGTAAGCAGGCAATTAAAAATTGATTCTGAGGCTATTGTAGCTATAGCAGAAGAGTTTCTTAGTAACAATAATAGTAAAATTGAAGACCTTCCTAAAGAAATACTTTCTTTGTGTGATGGAGTCGTTGCTTGTGCCCTTGTACTGCCAGAAAAAGGAAAACTCCTTCTTTTTTCTAATAATGGTAGCTTATATGTAGGATACAATGAGGACAAAACTTATTTTGCTTCAGAAAGCTATGGGCTAAGACTTATAGGATGTGAAAATGTTACTCAGATAAAAGAACAGTCTTTGATTCTTGATATTCCTGTTTCAAAAGAAAACCTTACAGTTACAGATGAAAAAAGCAGAGTAGAAGACCTAATCCCCGAGTTTAAATTTAATACTATTGAAGAAGGTCTGCTTGAATATAAAAAGCTTAATATCAAAAGATGTACTAAATGTATCCTCCCGGATACAATGCCTTTTATAAAATTTGACGAAGCAGGAGTATGTAATTATTGTAAAAGCTACAAACCAAGAAATAATCCTAAACCGAAAGAAGAACTATTCAAACTAGTTGAACCTTATAGAAGAAAAGGGAAGGAGCTGGATTGTATCGTTCCTTTTTCAGGAGGCAGAGATAGCTGTTATGGATTACATCTTATTATAAAAGAACTTGAAATGAAACCTGTTACTTATACCTATGATTGGGGAATGGTAACAGACCTTGGCCGAAGAAATATCAGCCGTATGTGTGCAGATCTCGGAGTAGAAAACATTATTGTGGCTGCGGATATTTCATTGAAAAGAAAGAATATCAGAATGAACCTTGAAGCTTGGCTGAAATCACCGCATTTGGGAATGATGGCAATGCTTACAGCAGGCGATAAACACTTCTTCAGATATGTTGAGGATATCAAAAAACAGACGGGAATTAATCTAAACCTTTGGGGAGTAAATCCATTAGAAGTCACTCACTTTAAAACAGGTTTCTTAGATATTGAACCAGATTTTGAAGAAAAGAGGGTATACAGTCATGGTGCGATGAAACAGATGAGATATCACTCTAAAAGATTCAGAGCTATGATGCAGAGTCCTGGATATTTCAATAGTTCACTTTGGGATACATTATCTGGGGAATATTATCGCAGTTTTACAGAAAAACAGGATTATTACCATATTTTTGATTACTGGAGATGGGACGAAGAGCAGGTTGATAATACCCTTTTAAATGATTATAATTGGGAAAAAGCAATAGATACTACTACTACCTGGAGAATTGGTGATGGTACAGCTGCTTTTTATAATTATGTATATTATACCGTAGCCGGTTTTACGGAACATGACACGTTCAGAAGTAATCAGATTAGAGAGGGGCAAATAACAAGAGAAAAAGCTTTGGAACTTGTTGAATTAGAAAATACTCCGCGCTATCAGAATATCAGATGGTATCTGGATACTTTAGGACTCGATTTTGAAAGAGTAATAAAAATTGTGAATAAAATTCCGAAATTGTATACTGAAAAATAATTTAAATTTTTGTTCGGAAATGAAAAGTCCTACAGTGGTTTTTAAAATTACATTACTATTTACCTATTTGTTTTATAGTAGTTCTTTTTGTTTGGCTGTGCCCATGTTTAAGAGTACACTGCCAACACAAAATAAAACAGTATTTACATCAGATGATCACATATTTACGGACAAAAACTTAAGTGTCAGGGAAATTTCTAAACTTCTGGATTTTTATACTGATGTGTTTAGTTCAGAGACTCAGTTGGCCAAGTGGTACAGCTCTGTCTATGATAGTTCTGCACTGTTGTATATTCCTATACAATATGCTTATGATACCCAAAATCAGGAATTAATAAATAAACTGCGAAAACTGTTTACTTATAATACCTTACTTATTGTAAAAAAGAATACTCAGGCAGATGATTTGGCAAAAAGAACCTTTTACTTTACTGCTTCAGAATATTTAAGAAGAAATGGAATAAAAAACAATGCCCAAAACACAAAAATGTATAATTTTATAAAAAGTGAAGTATTATATTATTGGAACAATAATCCAGCTAATATTTGGGATGCAGAGTCAAAGAAATTTTATGGTGCAAAACAAAGGATAGATTATATCTTAAGTGGGAATTTTAATGGTAATTTAAGTTACTATAGAGCAATTACTGATTTTGAGTTCTACGTTATGGGAACAGGTGTAAGCCTTTTACTTATTGAGAAAGATGCACAGCGAACCATAACATCTGATTTAGTCTCTATTAAAGACAGATTCTACCAGGTATTGAAGAAAGAAGTAAGTATTAAAGATAATAAAGCGTGGTATCTACAGCCAAATATATGGCGTGATCATCCGGATTTTAAAGATGTAGCTTTGGAAAAAAGTCAAAGTGTCAATTGGGATGCTTCTCATTTTTCAAGAATGTCTGCTTACCTGCATCTGTTGAAACTTAATTTTCAAGATGATAAATCAAAATACAACTATTTGGAAAAACTTACCACATTACTTTCAAATCAGCTGATAACTAATATTGCAGTCTATGATTCCAGAAATAATATTTACACTTTTAATAATTATATAGATGGTAATAACAGTAATTTTCGGAGTGATATTAAAGATGGAAAAAAAGGCATACAGCCATCTCAGAACTTTGAACATATTTTTATTGGATGGTGGAAAATGCTAAATACCAATGAAGTAAATACAATGTATGGAAGGATAGCAAAAAAAATTCCTTATTATTCTGAACAGAGTGCTTATCTCACTCACGATAAAGGATTCTTTCAAGAAATTGTAGATTTAAAATGATTTGATGTAGCATTGTTGAATTTCAAGTTGTGTACAAGGCACTTCAGTAGGATAGATAAAAGAATAAAAAGTAAAACATAACAATGTTTAACAGGAAAATTCAAAACTTTCCAAAAACCAATTAATGAATAAAAAATATAGATTTCACATATGCCATCTTACGAGCGTTCATCCAAGAAATGATTCCAGGATATTTCATAAGATGTGTAAAAGTCTGGCATCCAAAGATGTTAAGGTAACCTTAGTTGTTGCTGATGGTAAAGGGAATGAGGTGATAGACAATGTGGAAATTATAGATATAGGAGCCCCATCAGGTAGAATAAAAAGAATTACACAAACGACAGCTAAAATTTTTAATAAAGCTAAGGAACTAAATGCAGATGTATTTCATCTGCATGACCCCGAATTGCTTTTAATAGCGAAGAAACTAAAAAAGCTAAATAAAAAGGTAATCTTTGATTCTCACGAAGATACGGTAAACACTATTTTAGTTTCCCCCTATTTAAAATCCCCTGTTTCAAATATTATCTCCATATTATATGGAAATTTTGAACGCTATACCTGTAAAAAAATAGATGGAGTAATTGGTGCTACCCCTCATATTGAAAATTATTTTAAAAAGTTTGCAAAACAAACTGAAAATATCAATAACTATCCTATCTTGCCTGATAAGAAACTGGAGCAGATTTCCTGGGATCAAAAACAGAATGAAGTATGCTATGTGGGCTCTATTGACGATACAAGAGGGATTAAAGATCTGATGAATTCATTGGCGCTTACAAAATCACAGATCAGACTGAATCTGGCAGGTATGTATTCTTCTGCGGCTTTGGAAGAAGAAATAAAGCAGCATCCGGAGTATCACCTTGTCAATGATTTCGGATATGTAAACTCTGAAGATGTGGAAAATATTTATAATCGTTCCTTAGCAGGTGTGGTTACTTTGCATCCTATTCCAACATTTTTAGTAAGTCTGCCTATAAAAATGTTTGAATACATGGTTGCAGGAATCCCTTTTATTGCTTCAGATTTCCCATACTGGAGGAATTTATTGAAAGGGAGTGAATGTTGTATTTTTGTAGACCCTCAAAAACCTAAGGAAATTGCTGATGCTATTGATTACTTTATTCTTAACAGAGAAAAAGCAAAACAAATGGGTGAAGTGGGAAGAAAATTAGTCTTTGAAAATTTTTCATGGGAAAGTCAGTCCGAAAAATTATTAACATTTTATCAAAAAGTTTTATCAAACTAATATGTGCGGAATAACTGGAGCAATAGAATTTAAAAGATCACAAAATCTTGATTTTAAAGAAGGAAGTGATTTACATAATTATATACGAAGAAGAGGACCGGATTACTATGGGGTTGAAAAAACAGAGTATGCTGACTGGTCAGTAACTTTGGCTCACTCAAGGCTGGCGATCATAGACCTGTCAGTAGCATCTAATCAACCCATGATTTCTGATGATGAAAGATATAGTCTTACTTATAATGGGGAAATATATAACTATCAGGAAATCAGAGAAGAATTAATCTCTAACGGTTTTTCTTTCAGAACAAAAGGAGATACAGAAGTTCTTTTAAAAGCCTGGGAGTGCTGGGGAGAAGCTTGCTTGAATAAGCTGAACGGAATGTTCGTTTTCGGTTTATTTGATAAGATAAAAGGAGAATTCTATCTGGTAAGGGACAGATTTGGAGTTAAGCCGTTAATCTATACTTTTTTCGAGGGACAACTATTATTCTCCTCTTCTATAGCGTCTGTAGCAAAACAAATAAATCAGGATATAGATTTGGAGTATTGTTCCAGTGGAATAAGATTTGGTTTTTTTGAAGGATATGAAGACAGAACTCCTTTCAAAAATGTAAAATATCTTTTACCGGGATCATTGATGAAATGTACGCTGGAGGGAGAGCTTAAAATAGAGACAAAAACTTGGTATTCTCTGGAAGAGCAGGTTGCAAAAAAAAGAAAGGAACTGGAGTCATTAAGCCCAAGTGAACTCATTCTGCAAGGGAAAGCACTGCTGGAAAATTCAACAAAAATACGCCTGAGAAGTGATGTTCCTCTGGCTATTTCTTTAAGCGGAGGAGTAGATTCCTCCTCTATAGCAGCAATTACTTCAAAAGAAGTAGATCATCTAATGGCTTTCAGTTATGGAGCTCCAGATCACCCAAAATCAGAAGGCCCCATTATTAATAAGTTTGCAAAAGATAAAAATATTAATGTTGAATATATCCACCATTCTTACACAGCACATGAGATGGGGAATATCTATGACCAGACAATGCAGGCACAGGAATCTCCATTTCTTGGCTTGAGTATTATAGCACAGCATGAAGTTTACAAGCAGGTAAAAGAAAGGAACATTAAAGTATTATTAGGCGGTCAGGGAGGTGATGAAATTTTTGCCGGATATAGGAAGTTTTTCGTAGTAGCATTGCGAAAAGCAATAGAAAAGAAAGAAATTCTACCTGGCTTACAATATTTTCACTCATTAGCTCTTATGTTGGTATTTGAAGCAAAACAAATAAAAACATATTGGAATGAAAAGAACAGATATCTGAAGTCAACAGGAAAAGATACATCGTTCCTGGATTGCTTACCGGAAATCACTTTAAATCTCTTTGAAAATTCATCATTGTCAAACAGACAGATTTCAGATATACAGAAATATAGTATCCCCTCTCTTTTAAGATATGAAGATAGAAACTCAATGTATTTTTCTATTGAGAGCAGACTGCCATTTATGGACTACAGGCTGGTAGAGTTTGCTTTAGCATTACCTGATTTGCTTAAAATTAAAAATGGTTATGGAAAATGGATATTACGTGAAATGATGAAGAAAGATGTGCCGGGATATATCCTCAAAAACCGTCTGAAAAGAGGATTTGATGTTACACAGAATTGGGTGAATGATGGTGTAGGAGAAAGAATAAAATCAAATATTTTAGAAAATAAATCCAAAGCAAAGGATTTTGTATCAGACTTCAGCCGGCTTGAAAATAACCTCACAATTGAAAACCTTAATAACAGTAATGTACTGAATGAAGCCATCATGCTTGATTTCCTAATTGATCCAATTAAAAAACCAACCCTGCACTAATGAAAATGAAAAAAAATATCTGGTTAATTTCCAAATATGCTTCACCACCACAATATGCAAAAGCTCCATCGCGCTTATTTTATCTGGCGAGAGAGTTTAAAAAAATGGGAAATGAAGCTTTATTAATAACATCAGATGCCAATCATTTTACGAATTGTCCTGAAACCGATAAAATATATAATGACGAAGAACAGGATGGTGTTGCTATAAGATGGATTAAAACAAAAAAATATGCTAAAACAGCATCTATAGATAGAATTTTATCTTGGTTTGATTTTGAGAGAAAACTATTTTCTATGAAACTTTCCAAAATGGAAAAACCAGACGCAGTTATTGTTTCGTCACTTTCTATTTTTACGATCATATATGGTTATTATCTGAAAAAGAAGTTTGGTAGTTTTTTAGTTTTTGAAATTCGTGATATCTGGCCTTTAACGATGACAGAAGAAGCTGGTTTTTCCAAATGGCATCCTCTTGTTTTACTGATAGGATTTATAGAAAAGTTTGGATACAAAAAAGCTGATCTGGTTGCCGGTACAATGCCAAGACTAGATGTACACGTCGAACAAATATTGGGATACCCAAAACCTTTTCATTGCTCTCCACTAGGATTTGATCCTGAAAATTATTCTGAAGACTTTTTAAAAGAAAAAAATCCGTTTTCTGAGATCGTACCATCAGGTAAAGTAATTGTCGGCTATGCTGGCAGTATGGGGGTTACCAACGCATTGGAACCTTTTATTGAAACAATACAAATGATGAAGAACGACAGTAATACCCATTTTGTACTCGTTGGAAGCGGAGATCTTAGAGCATCATATGAAGAACAGCTGAAAGATTGTTCAAATGTTACATTTCTGCAGAGAATCCAGCAGAATGATGTTAAATATTTCCTTCAGGTTTGTGATATTCTATACTTATCCACAAAAGATTCAAAAGTATGGGACTATGGACAATCTATGAATAAAGTGGTAGAGTATATGCTGGCCGCAAAACCTATTATTGCTTCTTATACCGGATATCCTTCTATGATTAATGAAGCAGATTGTGGTAGATTTATCAACAGTACATCTGCGGAAGATATTAAAAATGCAATTTTATACTATGCAGATATGAGCTCAGAAGAAAGAGCTGCAATAGGTGATAAAGGCAGAAAATGGATATTTGAAAACAGAACCTATCCGGTATTGGGGAAAAAATATTTGGATGCTATTTTATTTCATTCCCTAAAGCAAAAGAAGTAGCTTTGCACTGGTTGAAATAAAAAGATAGGCTATTTTGAAAATTACTATTAATAATAATTTCATTTATAAACTATTCCTGTTGTCTGTTATGGTGGGGAATACTATTGCTATTTCTTTTGCAAAACCCCTGGACATGAACCCCAGGAATTTTTCTATCCCTTATAGAATATTAATCATTCTACTTTCTTTATTGGTAATATATAGAGAAAGAAGAAACATTAATCTTAAAAATATTTCAATAATAAGTCTTGTCGTATTTTGGATTTTTTACATCATCAAGCTTATCTATTCATTTAATAATTATTCTTTTAATCAGGAAGTTCTATTATCAAAGAATGAAGATATTTTCAGGATCTTATTTATGATACTTTTACCCAGTATTGCATTATTATGTATTAACTATAATAAAATAGATTTTAAAAATATAATAAAATATTGTGTTACTATTTTATGTTGCCTTCTTGTTATCAACTATATATATGGTTATATAAAATTAGACCATATTTTTAGTACTTACTATATAATGTATGGTCATATAGGAGCTTCATTGTTTATCATGTCATTATTTTTGCTGCTGTTTTGCAGAGAAGATTATAAATCTTATTTTCTGTTTTTTTGCCTTTTTTTAGGTCTTTTTAATGTTTTGCAGTCTATGGCAAGAAGCCCCTTATTAGCTGTTTTTGTATGTTCTTTTTATATGGTTATTTTAAAAGGAAATAAAAAATATCTGTTATATATAATTACATTGATTCTGTTATTTATTGGATTGGTTATTTTACATGAACATTATGGAAATGGACAAATAACAAGCTTTAACCGAATATACAAATGGGTTGCATATGGAGATACCTCCGGAAGACAACCATTATATAATAAAGCTATCGAAATATTTAATTCAAATCGTTTACTGGGAGGAAGGATTCTGTTTGAGGATGGGGTTCATCCACATAATATTTTTTTAGAACTTTTAATGGGTACTGGTATTTTAGGACTAATTATTTATTTCTTAAAATTTTGGCCTGTTGTAAAAAATGCTTCTTTATTTTGGAAAATTCAAAAGGGAAATATATACTATAAACTGATTTTTGCTTTATTTTTGCAATACTTTACTTTAGTACAGACTTCCTGTAATCTTTTCAATATACCGGAATTTTTGTACTTTAGCTCAATGATTATAGGTATTGGTTATACAGCAAAAACACAAGGAATTTAAAAAATATTAAAAAGAGCATATGATGATTGATACACTTAATTTCTAAAAATGTACAAAAATTATTTAAAGAGGATTTTCGACTTTGTAGTTTCTCTCATAGGAATTACCCTTCTGCTTCCAATTTTTCTTATCGTGATGATTGGATTGTTTATTTCCAATAATGGGAAACCTTTTTTCTTTCAACAGAGACCTGGTAAAAACGGGAAGGTATTTAAAATTATAAAGTTTAAAACAATGAACGATAAAAAGGATTCCAACGGAAACCTTTTATCAGATGCAGAAAGATTAACAGCTCTGGGAGCATTTGTCCGTAAAACATCTCTGGACGAAATTCCACAATTACTTAACGTTCTTAAAGGGGATATGTCCCTTATTGGACCAAGACCTCTTTTGGTTCAGTACTTACCTTTATATAATGAACACCAGTCCAGAAGACATGAGGTGAGACCTGGAATTACAGGTTGGGCGCAGGTAAATGGTAGAAATGCAATATCTTGGAATCAAAAATTTGATTACGATGTATGGTATGTAGAAAATATATCATTCATGTTAGACGTGAAAATATTCTTTTTAACAGCTAAAAAAGTTTTTATAAGAGAAGGAGTTTCTGCTGATGGACATGTAACTATAGAACCTTTTCAGGGAAATTAATTTATCGTTATGTATTTATTTGGAGCAAGTGGACACGGAAAAGTAATTGCAGATATTGCAACGGCTAATGACATAAAGATTAAGGCATTCATAGATCAGGATATCACTAAAAATGAATGTTATGGTTTTCCTGTATTAAATAATTTACCTGAAGATGAGGAAAAACTGATTATTTCAATCGGAAATAATTTTACTCGCAAAAAAATATCGGAAAAAATTAAAAATGAGATAGGTATCTTAATACATCCAAAATCTATAATTTCGGGCTCTGTAAAGATTGAGCCTGGGACAGTCGTAATGGGTGGAGTAGTCATCAATTCTGATACGGTTGTTGGTAAGCACTGTATCATCAATACCAATGCATCTGTAGATCATGATTGTGTGATTGAAGACTTTGTTCATATTTCACCCAATTCAGCACTTGCAGGAGGAGTGGAAATTGGAGAAGGTTCTCAGATTGGAATCGGTGCTTCCGTAATACAAGGGATTAAAGTAGGAAAATGGTGTATAATAGGGGCCGGAGCGGTAATTATTAATGACATTCCTGATTATTCAGTTGTAGTAGGGAATCCCGGTAGAATTATTAAGAAAAATATTATATAAACAAATTACTATCAAAAATATGAATACTAAGATCTGGTTGTCCTCACCACATATGGGAGGTAACGAACAAAAATATATCAACGAAGCATTTGATGAAAACTGGGTAGCACCATTGGGACCTAATGTTGACGGATTTGAAAAAGACCTGGAGCTGTTTTTGGGTGAAAATGCAAAAGTTGCCGTTCTTTCTGCTGGTACTGCAGCATTGCATCTTGCACTTATTGAATGTGGAGTGCAGCATGGGGATGAGGTGATCTGCCAGTCAATGACTTTCTCAGCATCAGCCAATCCTATTGCTTACTGTGGTGGAACTCCTGTTTTTGTAGACAGTGAGCCGGATACCTGGAATATGTGTCCTAAAGCTTTAAAAGAAGCCATTGAAGACAGAATTCAAAAAGGAACAAAACCCAAAGCTATTATTGTAGTTCATTTGTATGGTATGCCTGCAAAAATGGACGAAATTACAGCTATTGCTCAGGAATTCCAGATTCCTGTTATAGAAGATGCTGCAGAAGCGCTTGGTTCTACTTACAAAGGAAAGGCTTGTGGAACATTCGGACGTTTTGGAGTATTAAGTTTTAACGGGAACAAAATTATTACCACATCAGGAGGAGGAGCTTTGGTTTGCCATACTCAGGAAGATAAAGATAAAACGGTTTTCCTGTCTACTCAGGCAAGAGATAATGCACCGCACTACCAGCATTCACATATTGGTTTCAACTACAGAATGAGCAATATTGTTGCGGGAATAGGAAGAGGGCAGATGGAAGTACTTAAAGATAGAGTGCAGGCACGTAGAGCAATGCATGATTTCTATTTTGATATCTTCAAAAATATTGAAGGAGTTACTGTATTCTCTGAGCCTGGAAATGATTTTTATTCAAATCACTGGTTATCTGCCATTATTGTTGATCCACAGGTTACAGGAAAAAACAGAGAAGGCTTAAGACTTGCATTTTTAGAAGATAATATAGAATCTAGACCACTTTGGAAGCCGATGCATCTACAGCCTGTTTTTGAATCTTCTCCTTATTACGGAGGAAAAATTTCCGAAAATCTGTTTGATAACGGACTGTGTCTGCCGTCAGGATCTAACTTGTCAGATAATGACAGAGAAAGAATAGCAAACGTTATTCGTAATTATTTTGAAATTTAATATCATTAAATTTAATGAATCAGTATAAATATTGGAAAGTAGTTTTTGACTTTATCTTTGCGGTAATATTGACCCTCTTTCTTATGCCGGTACTGATTATTTTATTTGTGATTGCAAGTCTCGATACATCGTCAAATGGAATTTTTTTTCAGACCCGGATAGGGCAATATGGAAAACCGTTTACCATATTTAAATTTAAAACAATTCATGACAACAAGAGAGTGTGTTCCAGAATTGGGCGGACGCTCAGGAAATTTAAATTTGATGAATTTCCCCAATTGTTTAATATTTTAAAGGGTGATATGAGTTTTGTTGGCCCCAGACCTGATATTGAAGGATATTACGATAAACTTACCGGAGCAGATAGAAAAGTTCTGGAATTAAAACCGGGACTAACCTGTGAAGCAAGTATTAAATACAGAGACGAAGAAAATCTTCTGAACAGTCAGAAGAATCCTTTGGCCTATAATGATGAAATATTATTTCCGAACAAAGTGAAAATGAATCTTAACTATTTTGAAAATATGTCTTTCAAAAATGATACAAAGATTTTATTTAGAACAATAATAACCATATTGAAATAGAGTTTTTTTACTATTATGAAAATTAAAGAAACCCCGCTTAAAGATTGCTATATCATAGAGCCTACCATATTTGAAGATGAAAGAGGCTATTTCTTTGAAAAATTCAACGAAAAAAAATTCGAGGAATTGACAGGGATGAACGGCCACTTTGTACAGGATAATATTTCCAGATCATCTTATGGAGTGCTAAGAGGACTGCATCTTCAGAAAGGTGAACATGCACAGGCAAAACTGGTATCATGCCTGGAAGGCAGTGTATGGGATGTTGCCGTAGATCTTAGAGAGGATTCTCCTACATTTGGGAAATGGTTCGGAATAGAGCTTACTGCAGAAAACAAATTACAGCTTTATGTGCCGAGAGGTTTTGGACATGGATTTGCTGTATTAAGTACCCATGCTGTATTTTCCTATAAATGTGATAACTTTTATAACAAAGAATCAGAAGGCAGCGTAAAGTTCAATGATCCGGATCTTGATATTGATTGGAAAGTTGATGAAAAAGATGCCATACTTTCGGAAAAAGACCAGAACGCTCCCGGATTTAAAGACAAAAACTTTTAAAATATATCCCTGAAAACCACTTTTATAAAGTGGTTTTTATTTTTTAATTCTTAACTCTTCAATATTTTGTATCTTTGCAGACTCAAAATCAAAACGATGCGTACAAAATCTGTAGGGAAGAAGAAAATCAATGTAGTCACTCTTGGGTGTTCCAAGAATGTATATGATTCTGAAGTATTAATGAGCCAGCTGAAAGCTAATGGCAAAGAAGTGGTTCATGAAGACCGTGGTGACATTGTTGTAATCAATACCTGCGGATTTATTGATAATGCTAAAGAAGAATCTATTAATACCATCCTTGATTATGTGGAGGCTAAAAATAGAGGAGAGGTTGAAAAAGTATTCGTTACAGGATGTTTATCAGAAAGATACAAGCCGGATTTGGTAAAAGAAATCCCGGATGTGGACCAGTATTTCGGAACAAGAGACCTTCCGATGCTTCTGAAACATCTTGGAGCAGATTATAAACACGAACTGGTAGGAGAGAGGCTTACAACGACTCCAAAACATTATGCCTACCTTAAAATTTCAGAAGGTTGTGACAGACCATGTTCTTTCTGTGCTATCCCATTGATGAGAGGAGGGCACCTGTCAACCCCTATTGAGAAACTCGTTTTAGAAGCTCAGAAACTGGCAAAAAAAGGAACAAAAGAATTAATTCTTATTGCACAGGATCTTACTTACTATGGTCTTGATCTTTATAAGAAAAGAGCATTAGGAGATCTTTTAAAAGAATTGGTGAAAGTAGAAGGAGTAGAATGGATTCGTCTTCATTATGCTTTCCCAAGTGGTTTCCCGGAAGATGTTCTCGATATTATCCGTGAAGAACCTAAAGTTTGTAACTATATAGATATTCCTCTTCAGCATATCAATTCTGATTTGTTGAAATCAATGAAGAGAGGAACTACTCATGAGAAAACAGATGCTCTTTTAGGAAAGTTCAGAGAAAAAGTTCCGGACATGGCGATCAGAACAACCCTTATCGTTGGATATCCGGGTGAAACAGAAGAAAGATTCCAGGAACTTAAAGACTGGGTAAGAGAACAGAAATTTGACAGATTGGGATGCTTTACTTATTCTCATGAAGAGAATACTACAGCTTATGTTCTGGAGGATGATATTCCACAGGAAGTAAAAGAGGCAAGAGTAGAAGAAATCATGGAATTGCAGTCTCAGATTTCGTGGGAGAAAAACCAGGAAAAAGTAGGTAAAATATTCAGATGTATTTTTGACCGTAAAGAAGGGAACTATTTTATCGGAAGAACAGAGTATGATTCACCAGATGTGGACAATACAGTTTTAGTTTCTGCTGAAGATACTTATATCTCTATAGGTGAATTTGCAGAGGTTAAAATTACTTCAGCCGAAGAGTTTGACTTATACGGAGAATTAGTCTAGTTAAATGCTTACTAATCAGTTTAAAATAAGATTTATAAAATTAAGTTATTAACGAAAATTAACATAGAATTTTCTCGGTAACTTATTTTTATTATATTGATAATCAGTTTGTTAATATTTTGCATAATTAAGATTTTTCAATTTTCTATCTTAAAGTATATAAATTTGAAAATTATGTCTTAAATTTGCGCAATAAGCAATGTTTTTAAATAATATGCTTTCAATTAGTTAAATATTATAATGGCACTAAATTAACTAGAATAGTATTTTAGTGCAATTTTTTCACCGTAATATTCACAAGTTGGGATGTGTATTTTTTGGAAATATTGATGAAAAAAATGTAATTAAAAATCTTTAAAAACTTATGAAAAAAATTTTATTAACAGCAGTTATGCTTGTTGGCCTTTCGGCCCTTTCTAAGGCTCAGCAGGGGCGAGTGGGGATTAACACAACCACACCTGCCGCAACGCTAGATGTAGTAGCAAATACTACGGACAACGCTAGACCTGACGCCTTATTAGTCCCTCGTATGACAAGAGCTCAATTATTAGCTAAAGATGCTGCTTATACTGCAGCTCAAAATGGAGCGCTTGCTTTCGTTACGACGATTGACGGTACAGCAACTCCTAAAACAACAAACGTTACAGCAGTAGGTTTTTACTACTATGATGGTCAGACTACCAATACCTGGATTACTGTAGGTGGTGGCGGTGTTGTTACACCTGCTCTTCCTTCTGTAAGAACTTCAGCTACAGGAGTTGATTTATCTGCAGCTGATTTGGATGGTTATGTATTTCTTACAACCAATGCCGACTTATCTACAATACCAGTAAGTGCAGCAACAAAAGGAAGAAGTATTACTCTTGTTAAAGTAGGTGGAGGTACACTTACTGTAAATGGAGCAAGTGCAGCTTCTGTTAATTCAATGACTCTTAATGGTAGAGGTCTTGGATTTATCTATGATGGTACTGCTTGGCAATCTTATTCAGCTCAATAATTATTAATTTTACACAGATTTAGTCATGAATAAAAAAATATTATTAGTTCTTGCCTCTTCTTTGGCAATGTTTCAATATACAAATGCGCAGGTTAGAACAAATGGTTTCGCCAGCGGAAATATAAATGGACAAGGAGCCTTCTTAGACGCATCAGGAAGTACGGGAGGTTTTACAGATAGTGCTAACGACGGAAAAGGAATTGTTTTCCCTAGAACAGACTTAACTGCCTTTACATTCGCAACTCCTGTTACTGATGAAGATAACTTCCCAACAGCTTATGACGGGATGATCGTTTATAACACCGCGACAGGAACAACAGTTTCTGGTGTTGCTACTGGTGTTACTCCTGGATACTACTATTTCTCGAATCCTACGGGAGGAACTGGAAATGGTTTTGCAACTTCTACCGGTAGATGGGTTTCGCTTTCAACTTCACCTAAAGTAACTGTTGGAACAGCAGAAACAACTACAAATACTATTATAAATGTAAGCCCGGGAGTAGATAAGCAGCTTTATGTTATCAAAGGAACTTTCACTGCAAGTGGTACTTCTACAGCAGTTAATATCCCAGCTCCTGCAGGAATGACTACTATGTATGGTATTACAATCTATAAAGCGGGTACAAACACTGTTTACGATAGAAGTTTATATTCTTTTAATCCGGTTACAACTCCAGGAAACGCAATTACAGGCTCTCCTAGTATGTCTGTAGTGTATCCTAACGGTACATACGATTATGTATTAGAATATTTAAAATAAGACTTAATTTAATTACATATAAAAACCAATGAGAAATCATTGGTTTTTTTACTTTTAAGAGATTTCCGTTCATTTATTTTTTCGGGTTATAAATCATCACTTATCCTTTTTTTTGAATAGCAAAAGTGGAAATTGGGTTAATAACGGATCAGTCTACAAATTTTAACAAAATAGAAAGGTGTTAAAAAATAAATCTGATGTCTCATTTTATAAGAGCAGATGTCTTCTGTCAGAAAGGTTTCTCGGAATACGGTTCTTAAGACTTTAAATTTTTTAAGATTGATTTTCTGATTTTATTTTAACTTTATCGATTTTGTAATTTATTGATTATCAATGGATTTTAAAAGTGTGGAATTTAAATTATGCACAAATTAGTTAATTATCTTAACTTTTTAAGCTTTTTTTTAACACTTTTTAACACTGTAGTCTAAAACCCCTGTTCATAGGGGGTTACAGCGATGTTTAACATTTGTTTAATGTTTCGTTAACGGTTTTTAACATATTGAATAGGGTTTTCTAAAGATTCCTGATACTTTTGCTCCGTCAAAACCAATAAAAGTTCAAAATGATGAAAAGATTCATTCTCGTAATCATAATGATGATTTCAACCTTAGGTGTTTATTCTTTTACGAGTAATGCCTTAGATGCGAAAAAAACAAGTTATGCATCGTACTACCACGATAAATTTAACGGTAGAAAAACTGCTAGCGGAGAAATCTTTGATAACTCAAAGTTTACTGCAGCAAACAGAACGCTTCCATTTGGAACAAACGTTAAGGTTACTAACCTTAAAAATGGTAAAGAGGTAATAGTGAGAATTAATGATAGAGGACCTTACCATTCATCAAGATCTTTAGACATGTCTAAAGCTGCGTTCGATGAGATTGGAGATATCAGTCATGGTACAATTCCGGTCGAATATGAAATTGTCGATTAATTTTATGATTTAAATTAAAAAAAAGCCAGCTGATGCAGCTGGCTTTTTGTATGCGGTAATGTCCGGTGATTATACATCCAATTCCAATAAAGCAGGACAATGATCAGAATGTACAGCTTCTTTTAAAATAACAGCTCTGGAGAGCTTATCCTTTAAACTGTAGGAGGTAAAGTTATAATCCAGTCTCCATCCTTTGTTTCTGGCCCTGGAATTTTGTCTGTAGCTCCACCATGTATAATTGTCAGGATCATTATTAAAAAACCTGAAACTATCTATCAGTTCACATTCATTAATGAAATTGGTCATCCACTCTCTTTCCATAGGAAGAAACCCTGAAACATTTTTTAACCCAATTGGATTGTGAATATCAATCGCTTCATGACAAATATTAAAATCACCCGATATAATAAGGTTGGGGATTTCTTTCTTTAAATCTTTGATATACTCAAGGAAGTCATGGCAGAACTGCATTTTAAAATCCAGTCTCTCAATATTTGATGCAGAAGGAACATACACGGAAATAGCTGAAAAACCATCAAAATCTGCGCGGATGATTCTCCCTTCATTATCATAGCTTTCGATACCGCAGCCATACTCTACATAATTGGGTTTTATTTTTGAGGCAATTCCGACCCCGCTGTAGCCTTTTCTTACGGCTGAGTGCCAATAACTGTGATAACCTAGTTTTTCAAGACTTTCGATGTCTATCTGATCGTTTCCGGCCTTACTCTCCTGAATACAGATAATATCCGGATCAGCAGTCTTTAGCCAGCCCAGGAAATCTTTCGTAAAAGCGGCTCTGATTCCATTGACGTTGTATGTAATTAATCTCATTAGTCTTCTATAAAAAGTTTAAAATTTTCATTGTATTTCGAAGGGATAAATTCAGTGATATCATAATCCGCTACCTGATGAATATAAAAAGGATCTTCAGCAATGATCTGTTCAATTTCATTTTTAGATTCCGCATTAGCTATGATAATACCTCCCGTTCTGGGTTCTTTTCTTCCCGAAGCAATAAATTGTCCGGATTCATAATGCTTATTAAGGAAAATATTGTGTTGGGGAATAAGACGTTCTACATTTTCAATAGAACTCTTGTAGGTAAGCGAAATAATAAACATGATTTATTTTTTACGAAGATATGAACTATAAAAAAGAAGCGGAAAAAATCATTCGATTTTTTCCGCTTTAGACCCAAAATTAAATAAACTATGAAAAAAACTACTTGGGTTCTAAAATGCTGATAGGAATAATACACTCTTCCAGTGAAATTCCTCCATGCTGGTAGGTTTCTTTATAGTAATTAACAAAATGATTGTAATTTTTTGGATAAGCCAGGAATATATTGTTTTTAGCAAAAATATATTTCGAGCTTAAGTTTCCTTTTGGAAGGAAAAGTTTTTCAGGATTGGTAATTGCCCATACGTCACTGTCATCATATGTTAAACTTTTACCTGTTTTATATCTGATATTCGTAGAAGTTTCTCTGTCTCCCACCACTTTACTTGGCTTTTTAACATATACCGTTCCGTGGTCTGTAGTGATGACCAGTTTATAGCCATTTTCTGCCGCTGTTTTTATAATCTTCAGTAAAGAAGAGTTTTCAAACCAGTTGAAGGTAAGAGAACGGAAGGTTTTATCATCACGGATCAGCTGATCTACGATATGGTTGTCTGTTTTAGCATGGGAAAGAATATCAATAAAGTTATATACGATGACCAACAGATCATTGTTTTTATGCTGGTTGAAATCATCATAGATTTTTCTTTCAAAATCGGCATTCAGTACCTTCAGATACTTCATGGATTTTGAACCCAAACCTATTCTCTTCATTTGATCTTCGAGGAAGTCACGCTCAAATTCATTTTTATTTCCCTCTTCATTATCATTAAACCATTTATCAGGGAAGCGTTTTTCAATTTCAGAAGGCATTAATCCTGCAAAGAAAGAGTTTCTCGCATACTGTGTAGCGGTAGGAAGGATACTGTAGTAATAATCTTCCGAAATTTTATTGTAATATTTTGTAAACAAAGGTTCAATCACTTTCCACTGGTCATAACGAAGGTTGTCCACCATCAGCAAAAGAACTTTTTCTTTTTCAACTTCAGGTTTTACTTTCTCCTTGAAAAGGGTGTGGCTCATGAGAGGTTTGTCTGAATCAACAAGCCAGTCTGTATAGTTTTTTTCAATAAACTTGGCAAACTGAATATTGGCTTCTTCTTTCTGAGACTGCAGAAGGTCTGCAAATTCATTATCCGCTACCTTGTCAAATTTAATCTCCCAGCTAAGGATCTTTTTATAATATTCTGCCCATTCCTGATAGGTTCTCAGGTATGAAAGTTCCATAGAAAGGTTTCTGAATTCCTGCTGATACTGCAAAATTGTTTTTTGCTCAACAAGATTATCCTCCTGAAGGTTTTTCTTTAGGGAAAGTAATATCTGGTTAGGATTTACAGGCTTCAATATATAATCGGCAATCTGAGATCCGATAGCCTCTTCCATAATGTGTTCTTCTTCGCTTTTGGTAACCATCACAATTTTTAAGGAGTTATCTTTTTCCTTAATCATAGGAATAGCTTCAAGTCCGGAGATACCCGGCATATTTTCATCAATTAATGTTAAAGCAAATTTCTCTGAATCCATAAGTTCCAAAGCCTCATTCACATTATTAACGGGGGTTACCTGGTAGCCCTTCTTTTCTAAAAATACAATATGAGGTTTAAGTAAATCTATTTCATCATCGATCCATAATATCTTTTCTGACATAATTTATTTTTTACATGGTTATTCTATCAAAATGTTGACCAAATCCTTTTAAAATCTCACAAAATAGAAATATTAAAAGTTAAATATTAGTTAAATGAAAATACTGTTTGATATTTCACTTTTTTGTTTCGTTAATCATTGGTTTTTATATATTCCAAAGCCCTTTCTAAGACTTCATCTTTCCCGTTTTTAAGCCCTTCTACAGTCGGTTTTACAAGAATATCGGGAGTGATTCCTATTCTCTGCGTTTCCCTTCCGTCAGGATAATAAGCCCCAAGTCCTGTAAACCGGGTATCAAGATCGGCAATTTTAAACATAATCACATCTCCGTTGGCTCCTGAAGTATTGCTTCCGATAATTTTAGCGTTCGGATGTTGCTTGAACATCATTGTTGTGGTCTCTGCCTGACTTTGCGTATTCTCATCTACTAAAACGATTACATTCCCTTTATAGTATTCAGGGTTTTTCCTGCCGGTAACATTTTTTCTGCTGTAAAATTTACCGGGATAATCAGGATCAGGAAAAGTAAACTGATAATATACGGACGGCACAGGAAGCAAAAGATAGCTTAAAGGGATAATCGTTTGCTTTGGATAATTTCTAAGATCAAAGATAATAGATTTTGAAGATTTTAAGCTGTTGTACATTTCATCCAGATCTTCCTTTTCTATAATCTCCATATTAACATAGCCTATTTTCTTTTCCTTATCTATGAACTTCCATTTTCGGGGAGCTTTATTTTTTTCATGAAGAATATCTTTGGCAAAATACGTTTTGGTTTTGATTTCCAGGTTTTGCCCTTCTCTCTCAATTTTTACAGAAATAGAATCACTGTTACTGAAGAGAAGTTTGCTTTTTGCTTTGTTGAATTTTCCCCAGGAATTGGAGGCGGGAATATATTTTCCAAGACTGTTGACGATTTGCGGAATCGTTTTACCTTCAATATCATAAATAACATCTCCTACATGAAGCGGGCTTTTATCCCTGAATTTTGTTGCATTGATTTTTGTAATCACAAGTTTTCCTTCGGCATAAGAATAATCTACAGGCACACTTCGGCTTCCGTATTGATGAAGCTGAATTTCCTTTGACGAAAGATAGGCATGGGAGTCATCTGTTTTGGTAACCAGTTCCGCCAATGTTAAATGATAACTTTCATCAGTATCAATCATAAGAAATTTGGGAATCATTTCTGTAAGGACATCATTCCAGTTCTGATCAGTTTCATACTTATAAGGAAAAAAATACTCTACATAATTCCAGTATCTGAATAGCTCCAGTAAGCTGATCTTTTCTGAAGTGAATTTTGAACCGTAAGATTTTTCATTTCTGAAATATATTTTTCTTCCGCCTTTCCCGAAATAATGATTATCTCCTAGATTCCGGTTGTTTTCAATGTAACGAAGCTTTTGAGACAGATCTCTGGAGAAAATTTGACGGTTATCTATCCAGCTCAGATCAAAATTTTTAAGAAAATACACTTTATCATCCTTTATTGGGCATTCTTTGCAAGTGGGAACTTCTCCGAGACTTTTGATCCAGTCAACGTAAAAATTATTCAACACCTCTTTGTCGTTAATAGATTCAAGTTCGTCAATCTTCTGAAAAAGCTGTTTATCCCAGTTCAGATTTCCTTTTGCTACATGAGGATGGTAATATTTTAAAAATCCCCATATTCTGCAAAGGGATTCTAATTTTTGTGTTTCAGTTATAATTTGTGCGGAAAAATTTAAACTTAAAAATAATAAAAGGAAAAGAGAATACTTTCTCATTAAGGGTTATCGTGTTTTCTCTCAAAGGTAGTCCTTTGCGATAACAACTGCAAAAGGTTTTCAAAAAAAATATTGAATTAAAAATAAAAATGAGTCGGAGAGATTTTCAATGAGATAAAGAAGGTATTATTTGTAAAAAATATGAATGATATCAGTTTTTAAACTCTATCTTTTAATAGTAATTTAATAAAAGCCTAAACTTTAAAATGCCTAACTTTGTTTACTAATATTGACGTTTCAATGCAGAATAAGCTAAAAATCATCAACGATCCTGTTCATGGATTTATCAAAATTCCTCACGAAATTTTATTTGATATCATAGAGCATCCTTACTTTCAGAGGTTAAGAAGAATCGGGCAGACCGGGCTTTTAAACCTGATATTTCCGGGAGCTACTCATACAAGATTTCACCATGCCCTGGGAGCAATGCACCTGATGTTTACTGCATTGGAAACATTAAAGCAGAAAGGGGTTAAGATTTCTGAGGAAGAGGAAAAAGGAGCGATGCTGGCCATTCTTATGCATGATATTGGTCATGGTCCGTTTTCTCATGCGTTGGAAAGTATGCTCATGGATGACTGGCATCATGAAAACTTGTCTTTACTCCTGATGAACAAGCTGAATGAGGAATTTGACGGTCAGTTATCAATGGCTATCGAAATGTTTCAGGGGAAATATCATAGAAAATTTTTCAACCAACTGATTTCTTCCCAGCTGGATGTAGACCGTTTGGATTATCTGAAAAGAGACAGTTTTTTTACCGGCGTATCGGAAGGAAATATTAATACCCAGAGAATTATTTCCATGATGAATGTCTGTGAGGAAGGTGAACTGGTAATTGATGCGAAAGGAATTTATTCCATTGAAAATTTTCTTACAGCCAGAATGTTTATGTACTGGCAGGTGTATTATCATAAAACGTCAGCTTTAGCAGAATTTCTTTTGGTTAAGATCCTTGAAAGAGCAAAATATCTTATTTCTCAGGGAACAGAGCTTCCTGCAACGGATAACCTGAAGTATTTTTTATACCGCGAAAAGAGTGGTGCAACGGATGAAGATATAGAGCGGTTTACCAGTCTTGATGATAATGATGTGATCCAGGCGATGAAAGAATGGCAGAATGCGGATGATTTTGTGTTGTCCTATTGGTGTAAATGTGTAATTCAGAGAAATTTACCTAAAACAATTATTTCATCACATCCATTTGGCAAGGAAATAATTGATGAAAAAGTAAAAAATACCAATGTATTTTTCAAAATTGATAATGGAAAAGAATTGGTTCATGAAATAAAAAGAAAACTTTTGCCCTATCATGCGGAGAAGCAGCCCATCTATTTACTACATAAAAATGGTAAGAGAACAAGGCTTCATGAGTCAGAAGATCAGCTTTTATCAGGGTTAATTGTAAATAAGACGACCCGCTATATCCTTATGTTTCCAAGAGATATCTCAAGGGTAGACTCTTAAATAATATTAAAATTTACGATCTGAAACCAAAAAATGTTTGCAAATTCTAGAATTTCTTATCTTTGCAGAATATGGAATTTACAGCTTCGCAAATTGCAAGTTTTATTGACGGAAAAATAATAGGTGACGAGAATGCACTTATTACAGGGGTTTCACCAATTGAAAATGGGGAATCAGGACATCTTTCTTTTATAGCACAAGATAGATTTTCTCATTTCTTGGATACCTCACGATGCTCTGTTATCATCATTTCGGAAAAACTTCTCGAGAAAAATAGTTATAACCCTACCTTAATCGTTGTAAAAGATGCTTATCTTTCTTTTCAGATCCTGATGAATTTATATCAGGAAATGCAGGGAAGAAAAGAAGGTATTGAAAATGGTTCTTCCATTCACGATACGGCTGTCATAGGAGATAAAGCCTATATCGGAGCATTTACGTATGTTTCCGAAAAAGCTAAAATTGGGGAAGGGGCGCAGATCTATCCACATGTATATATAGGAAAAGGAGTGAAAATTGGTAAAAACTGCAAAATAGACAGTGGTGCCAGAATCTATGACTATTGTATTATTGGGGATAACTGTGTAATTCATTCCAATACGGTAATTGGAGGTGACGGTTTTGGTTTCCAGCCAACTGCCGAAGGTTTCAAAAAAATACCACAGCTTGGAAATGTAATTATTGAAGACGATGTTGAGATCGGTTCCAACTGTAGTATAGACAGAGCGACAATAGGTTCTACTGTTATAGGAAAAGGAACTAAAATTGATAACCTGATTCAGATTGCCCACAATGTGAAAATAGGTCAGAACAATGTAATTGCAGCACAGGCAGGAATTGCAGGTTCCACTACAATTGGTGACTGGAACCAGATTGGGGGACAGGTAGGTGTTGTAGGACATATCAAAATAGGAAATCAGGTGAAAATTCAGGCTCAGAGTGGTGTGAATTCCAGCGTTAATGATAGAGAAACACTGTATGGCTCACCAGCCATCAGTTATAATGACTATTTGAGGAGTTATGTTCATTTCAGGAATCTTCCTGGAATAGTAAATAGAATAAATAATCTTGAGAATAACTCAAAAGATAATACTAATGAGTGATATGCAAAAAACACTTCAGCAAGAGGTAACTCTTTCTGGAATTGGCCTTCATACGGGTAGAGAAGTAAAACTTACCATTAAACCTGCTAAAGAAAATACAGGTTTTGTATTTGTAAGAACCGACTTAGAGGGACATCCTCAGGTAGAAGCAGATGTAAATTATGTTGTAGCAACAGAAAGAGGAACTACATTAGAAAAATTAGGGGTAAAAATTACCACATGCGAGCACCTTTTGGCAGCTCTTGTAGGTTGTGATATTGATAACGCAATCTTAGAAATGGATGCCTCTGAACCACCTATTCTTGATGGATCTTCAAAATACTTTGTTGAAGCTATTGAAAGTGTTGGTGTTGCAGAACAGGGGATAGCAAGAGAATATCTGGTTGTAAAAGAAGTTCTTACCTACAGTGACCCGGCTACCGGTTCGGAAATCACAATCATTCCTTCAGATACTTACGAAGTAACGACAATGGTAGATTTTGGGACTAAAGTATTAGGTACTCAGAACGCCACTCTTAAAAATATTTCAGAATTTAAAGACGAAATCTCATCTGCAAGAACATTCAGCTTCCTGCATGAATTGGAAATGCTTTTAGATCACGGTTTGATCAAAGGTGGAGATATTTCCAATGCCATTGTATATGTAGATAAAGATCTTACACCTGAAACTACAGAAAAACTAAAGAAAGCCTTTGGAAAAGATAATGTATCGATCAGACCAAACGGTATTCTTGACAATCTTAATTTAAACTATCCTAACGAGGCAGCGAGACACAAATTATTAGATGTAATTGGTGATCTTGCTTTGGCAGGGGTGAAAATAAAAGGTAAAGTTATTGCCAACAAACCGGGACACTATGTGAATACCCAGTTTGCTAAAAAACTGAACCGCCAGTGGAAATTGCAGAAAAAGAAAAATGTTCCGGATTTTGACCTGACAAAAGAACCGGTATTCGATATCAACGGAATTATGAAGCTTATGCCTCACAGACCTCCGTTCTTATTGATCGACAAAGTTCTTGAACTTTCAGACTCTCACGTTGTTGGTTTGAAAAACGTGACAATGAACGAACCATTCTTCGTGGGGCACTTCCCTAAAGAACCTGTAATGCCTGGAGTACTTCAGGTAGAAGCATTGGCACAGACAGGAGGAATCCTGGTACTGGCCAGCGTTCCGGATCCTGAGAACTATTCTACTTATTTCATCAAAATTGATAAGGTGAAATTCAAAAGAAAAGTAATTCCCGGAGATACGCTTATATTCAAAATTGAATTGATAGAGCCTATCAGAAGAGGAATTGTTCATATGCAGGGGTATGGATATGTAGGAGATACAGTAGCAGTAGAAGCAGAGCTTATGGCTCAAGTTGCAAAAAATAAAGTTGATTAAATGATTCATCAATTAGCAGCCGTAGATAAACGTGCGAAAATCAGCAAAAATGTAATCGTAGAACCATTTACTACAATTGCAGGGGACGTGGAAATTGGAGAAGGAACATGGATTGGTCCTAACGTTACCATCATGGAAGGTGCAAGAATCGGAAAAGACTGTAAAATCTTTCCCGGAACTGTAATCTCTGCAATCCCTCAGGACTTGAAGTTCGATGGTGAAGACACACAAACAATTATTGGAGATAATACTACCTTAAGAGAATGTGTAACCATCAATAGAGGAACCAAAGCATTAGGATATACAAAAGTAGGAAGTCACTGCCTGATTATGGCAACCTCACACGTTGCGCATGACTGTATCATAGGTGATAATGTGATTATTGCAAATGGCTGCGGTATTGCAGGACATGTTGAAATTGGTGACTTTACCGTAATGGGAGGTTTATCAGCAGTTCAGCAGTTTGGCAAAATCGGGAAACATACGATGATTTCAGGAGGATCTTTAATTAGAAAAGATATTCCACCTTACGTAAAAGTTGCAAGAGATCCAATTTCTTATGCGGGGATCAACTCTGTTGGGTTAAGAAGAAGAGGGTTTTCTAATGAGAAAATCTTTGAAATTCAAAAAATCTACAGAGCTATTTTCCAGATGAAGATGAATGTTTCTCAAGCGTTAGCATATATTGAAAAAGAAATGCTTCCAACGGCTGAAAGAGATGAAATTCTACAGTTTATTCAAAACTCGCCTAGAGGTATCGTAAAAGGATATGGTACCGGAAAGGATAGAGATTAATTTAATTATAAATACTATCAGACAATGAAAAGTTTAATCGTACTTATTGCGCTTTCTGCAACTTCTTTTTTGTTTGGTCAGCAAACAGAAAAGACTGCAACTGGTAAAAAAGAAAAACCTTTTACTATAGAAAGAAAACTTTCCGAAGAGTCTAATGATAGTATTGCCAAGAATAACTTAAATGGTATTCTGAAACAGAAAAATATCGGGAGCTCAATATTAGGAACAGCTGACCAATATAAAACTGATATTCAGATGAATGTAAACAGATTGAATAACAATGTGAATACATTCAATAATAATACATTTAACAGAATGATGCCTCAAGGACAAGGTATCGAAATTAAAAAAAGAAAATAAATATTTATATAATTAATGGCAACAAGTAACGATATCAGAAAAGGTCTTTGCATCGAATTTAGCAACGATATTTTTAAAGTAATCGAGTTTCTTCACGTAAAACCAGGGAAAGGTCCTGCTTTCGTAAGAACAAAACTAAAATCTGTGACAAACGGAAAAGTATTAGATAATACTTTCTCTGCAGGCCACAAAATTGATGAAGTAAAAGTAATCACCAGAAAGTTCCAATATCTTTACGATGACGAGAACGGTTTTCACTTCATGAATAACGATGATTTTTCTCAGTTATATTTAAATAAAGAAATGATTGAAAACTCAAACCTGATGAAAGCAGGTGAAGAAGTAACAATCATTTTGAAAGAAGCTGATGAAACTCCACTTTCTGCTGAACTTCCACAGTCAGTATATCTGGATGTGATTGAAGCTGATCCGGGTGTAAAAGGAAACACTGCAACTAACGCTCTTAAAAACGCAATCGTTGAAACAGGAGCAAGAGTAATGGTTCCTTTGTTCATTGAGCCGGGAGACAAAATTAAAGTAAGCACTGAAGACGGTAGCTACTTAGAAAGAGTGAAATAATAAATAAAATTTACATAAATTCGGTTTGCACTAGCACTCCGAATTTTGTTTTATAAGAAAATCTATTGTTATGAGATTCCATTCTCCGCAAAAGCTTAAAACGATTGCAGATTTAATAGGCTCAGCATTTGTTGGGCCGGAAGACTTTGAAGTATTGGGAACCAACGAAATTCACATGGTAAAACCAGGCGATATCGTTTTTGTAAACCACCCCAAATATTATGACAAAGCTTTAAACTCTGCAGCGACTATTATTTTAATTGATAAAGAAGTAGAGTGCCCGGAAGGCAAAGCACTTTTGGTTTCTGATGATCCTTTCAGAGACTTCAATAAAATCAATACTCATTTTACCAGAATATATAATTTCACAGAAGAGCTTCACGATGTGGAAATAGGAGAGGGAACGAAAATTCACTCTTCCGCAGTGATCGGGAACAATGTGAAAATCGGAAAAAACACCCTTATTTTTCCAAATGTAGTGATTGGTGACCGTACCGAAATCGGAGATAACGTGATTATTCAGTCCAACACAGTTTTAGGAGGTGATGCATTTTATTACAGAAAATTAAACGGAAACTTTGACCGCCTGATTTCTGTTGGAAATGTTATTATTGAAAACAACGTAGAGATCGGAAACGGCTGTACCATTGACAGAGGTGTTACGGATTCTACCATTATTGGAGAAGGTTCTGTTTTAGATAATCAGATTCAGATAGGACATGATACCGTAATCGGGAAAAAATGTCTCATTGCCTCTCAGGTAGGAATTGCAGGATGCTGCATCATCGGAGATGAGGTAACATTATGGGGACAGGTAGGAATTGCTTCCGGTAATAAAATTGAGGCAGGATCTGTGCTTTTAGGGAAAACAGGAGTCAACAGAGATCTTGAAAAAGGTACCTATATCGGGATGTTTGCAGAAGATTTCAAGACTTATCTGAAAAAAGAAGTAAAGCTGAGAAATCTCAAATAAACTATTCCAAAGGTTTTATCCAAAATCAAAGAAATTTAAGTAAATTTGTGAGCATTAATAAAATAATAAATAAATTAAAACAACAATAAAATGTCAATTTTAGTAAACAAAGATTCTAAAGTAATTGTACAAGGATTTACAGGGAACGAAGGAACTTTCCACGCTGGTCAGATGATTGAATACGGAACAAATGTAGTAGGTGGTGTTACTCCAGGAAAAGGAGGTAGCGAGCACTTAGGAAAACCGGTATTTAATACAGTGGCTGATGCTGTTGAAAAAGCAGGGGCAAACGTAAGTATCATTTTCGTACCACCGGCATTTGCAGCAGATGCTATCATGGAAGCTGCTGAAGCAGGTATTAAAGTAATTGTATGTATTACTGAAGGTATTCCTGTAGCTGATATGGTAAAAGTAAAATCTTATATTGCTGACAGAGACTGCAGATTAATCGGACCAAACTGCCCTGGAATCATTACTTCTGAAGAAGCTAAAATTGGTATTATGCCAGGTTTCGTTTTCAAAAAAGGTAAAGTAGGTATCGTTTCAAAATCAGGTACACTTACTTACGAAGCTGCTGACCAGGTTGTAAGAGCGGGTTACGGTATTTCTACTGCTATCGGTATCGGTGGTGACCCAATCATTGGAACAACTACAAGAGAAGCATTAGAATTATTCATCAATGACCCTGAAACTGAAGCTGTTGTAATGATCGGTGAAATCGGTGGAGGTCTTGAAGCTGAAGCTGCAAGATGGTACAAAGCGAGTGGTTCTAATAAACCGGTTGTAGGATTCATCGCTGGACAAACTGCTCCAAAAGGAAGAACAATGGGTCACGCAGGTGCTATCGTAGGTGGTGCTGAAGATACAGCTCAGGCAAAAATGGAAATCATGAGAGAAAACGGTATCAACGTTGTAGACTCTCCTGCTGACATTGGTGCTACTGTAGCAAAAATTCTAGGATAATATAAAACCACAGCATATGAAAAAACTTTTATTAGCCTCAGCTTTGACGCTTTCCGCATTATCTTTTGCACAGGTGCAATGGAATAATACAAGATTCGGTCTTACAGCAGGTTTAAACTACTCTAGAGTAGCAAATGCCCACAATCCCTCTGGCCCAAGATATACCTTTCAAGGTGGAGCTTTGGCTTTGATCCCCATAGGGAAGGCAAACCAATTCTTTATACAACCCGAAGTTCTGTACTATGGTGCAGGAGAAACCGGGAAAGATAAAGATGCTAAAGGTAAAGATGGTTACGATGCAGTATATGCAAATAACTATCTGAGTGTGCCACTTTATTTCAAAGGATACTTTTCAGAAGCTGAATCAGAATTCTTTGGAATGATTGGACCTAGATTTAACTTTTTAGTAAGTCAGGACGTAAAGAATCCTCCTGTAGGAAGACCTTACTATGATCCTGATGTTACTGATCCTACACAGCCGGCAGGAGTAAACGGAAAAGCAAAAAGCTTTAACTGGGGACTTGGACTAGGTGTAGGATATAGCTATAAGAGACAACTCGAAGTAGCTTTAAAATATGATTTAGGACTTTCTGATACCTATCCTGGTCTTGTAAAAGAAAAAGGAGGTACTGATAAGAAAAAATCAGAACAGGTTATTGCACTTACCTTAAGTTATATATTCAACTAGAATATTTCAAAATAAAAAATCCCGGAAACTAAGTTTCCGGGATTTTTTGTTTATATGTTTTTATATTAAATTATCCTTTAATCCACTTCCAAAGCTCTTTTAAAGTAGCTTTATTACCGTACATCAAAATACCTACACGATAGATTTTTCCGGCCAGGAAGATCATAAAAACAGTTGTTACCAGCAATAGTCCAATGGACAATGCAATCTGCCATGCAGGAACTCCAAATGGGATTCTGGCAATCATAGCCACAGGTGAAGTAAACGGAATGATTGATAACCAAAAGCCTAATGGCCCGTCAGGATTATTCATCAGGGTAAAACTTCCATACATTCCCAATGTTAATGGTAAAATTGCAAACAAAGTAAATTGCTGTGTCTCTGTTTCGTTATCTACTGCAGAACCAATTGCTGCGTAAATAGAACTGTAAAAAATATACCCTAAAAGGAAGAAAACAATGAAAACAAAAATGATTAGTGGAAAATTCAGTTCCAGCAGACTGTGAGAAATTTGGGTAGCAAGCTGCCCCACATCCAGTTTACTGGCAATCTCATTATCTCCCCCCGGAATATTTTTCTGAAGAGGTGAGAAACCTGTATTCAGAACTAATGCTCCGATGACGGACATCGTGATCCAGATCAGAAACTGTGTCAGCGCAACCATGGTTACTCCGAGAATCTTCCCCATCATCAGTTCAAAAGGTTTTACGGAAGAAATAATAATCTCCACAACACGGTTGTTCTTTTCCTCAAGTACACTTCGCATTACCCTTACCCCATAAATAATGATAAACATAAAAGTAACATACATAAGGATCATACTCAGCCCGGATTTAACCCCAAAAGCAAGATCAGAATCTTCTTTATTGTTATCACTAACATTAATGGTCTTTAAGGTAAAGCTTTTATCAAGATCAATTAACTGAGCCTCCTGAATGCCCAGCTGTTTGATTTTTTCTTTTTTAACAACATTGCTGATGTCAGAGATAATCTGCTGTTTTGTGTCGAATCCTATTTTACTGTTGATTACCAGCCTTGCTTCCTTTTCAAGTGCATCGAAGTTTTGATTTTTCAGTTCCGGAAGTATTAAAATACCATCCAGGGATTCATTCCCTTTTAAATTGTTGATCTTTGATTTTTCATCTGCGGCAGAAACAAAAACATAATTTAATTTATCATTAGATTTCAGCTGATTCATAAACAATCCGCTTTTATCAACCACCTCTATTATGCTATGTGATTCATTCGCCTTAAACATTAATCCTACCACAGCTCCAAAAGCAATGATCATAATAGGTGCCAGCAGTGTTAGTATAATGAAGGATTTTTTCTTAACCTGTGTAAGAAATTCTCTCTTGGTAATTAAAAAAATATTATTCATAAATTAAGGATGGTTACTTACAGCATTAATAAAAACTTCATTCATGCTGGGAATTCTTTCATCAAATGATCTCACTTTGCCCACTTGTACAAGATCAAGAAGAACATTATTCTGACTCTCTTCATTTTTCAGGTCAAAAGAAACAAGATTATTTTCATTCGATAAATTGAAAATGTCATATTTATTCTTGAAATGGTCAAAATGATCACTGTTAACTTCAGAAAGAGTAACTCCAAAAATATTTTTCTTGAATTTTTCCCTTACATCAAAAACCCTTCCGTCAATGATTTTTTTAGAATTGTTGATCAAAGCAACATAATCACACATTTCTTCCACACTTTCCATTCTGTGAGTAGAAAGAATGATAGTTGTTCCGTTATTTTTAAGATCAATAATCTGATCTTTGATTAAGTTGGCGTTTACAGGATCAAAACCTGAAAAAGGTTCATCAAGGATTAAAAGATGTGGCCTGTGAAGAACGGTTACCACAAACTGGATTTTTTGTGCCATTCCTTTAGAAAGTTCAGACAGCTTTTTCTTCCACCATTGGTCGATGTTCAGTTTCTCAAACCATTTTTTTGCTTCATTCAGAGCATCGCTTTTACTCATTCCCTTCAGTTCCCCGAAATATAAGATCTGATCGCCAACACTCATGTTTTTGTACAGTCCTCTTTCTTCAGGCATATAGCCAATGTCTTTGATATGATCGGGGTTCAGTTTTTGTCCGTTGATGAAGATATCTCCGGAGTCTGCCTGAGTAATTTGATTAATGATACGGATAAAAGAAGTTTTTCCGGCTCCGTTGGGTCCTAAAAGGCCATAAATACTACCTTTTGGAACATGGATGCTGAAATCATCCAGGGCGACCTTTTTTCCGGCATTATAGGTCTTTTTAATATGTTCAGCTTTTAGCATTAAAATTATTCTTTTTACAATTAGTATAAAAAGGTCCCGAAAGTTACGGAAATATTAAAACAGAATTAATGTAAAAGAAAAAATCCTGATGATTATCAGGATTGTAATTTATTGTTTCACGATTTGAGTAACTTTCTGCGTATTGTCACTTAAAATATAACGGATCATATATTTTCCGGGTTTCAATTTTTCAATATTAATCTCACCGGAATTCATATTCACTGTATAATTAGCGACCTGCATACCCAAAATAGAATAAAAAGTCACACTTTTGATTCTTAAAGAAGAATCTTTTGCCTTAATGATAAGGAAATCCTTTGCAGGATTTGGATAAGCAAGCAACACCCCATCATCTGCTTTCTGAGTGATGGAACCCGGCTCTCGAAGCTGAGCTTTTAAATTGTTGGAAAATCCAACAAAAGTGCCTACAAATAGAAATAAAAGTAAAAGTTTTTTCATCAAATTTATAATTTCTCGAATATATGTAACAAATGTAATAAATTCTACAATTTCATACAATAGTTTTTTGTAGAACTTATATTAAATTTGTAGAAACTTATTCAAAAAGTATTCCAAAATGATACATTCAAGAAATAGAAGACTTAGAGTTAATGAATCTATCAGAAGTTTGGTAAGAGAAAATGTGCTTACAACTGATGATTTTGTAATGCCGATCTTCGTAATGGAGGGCGAAAACAAGCAGGAGGCAATCCCGTCTATGCCGGGAATTTTTAGGCGGAGTATAGATTTAACGGTTAAGGAATGTAAGGAATTATTTTCTTTAGGAGTAAAAGCTGTCAATTTGTACATGAAAGTGTCAGAACATCTGAAAGACAATACAGGAAAAGAAGCCTGGAACAAAGACGGACTGATGCAGCGTACGATCAAAGCAATCAAAGATGCCGTTCCGGGAATGATCGTTATGCCTGATGTAGCCTTAGATCCTTATTCAATCTACGGACACGACGGAATCATTGAAAACGGAAAAGTTATAAATGATGCTACCAACGATGCACTTGCAAGAATGTCAGTATCTCATGCTGAAGCAGGTGCAGATCTTGTGGCACCTAGCGATATGATGGATGGCAGAGTACAGGTTATCCGTGAAGCGTTGGAAGAAAGCGGTTTTACAGACGTAGGAATTGTAAGCTATGCTGCCAAATATGCAAGTTCTTTCTATGGACCATTCAGAAGTGCTTTAGACAGTGCTCCAAAAGATGACATGGAAATTCCGAAAGATAAAAAAACATATCAAATGGATTTCCACAACACCCGTGAAGCATTGAATGAAGTATTTAAAGATATTGACGAAGGAGCCGATGTTATCATGATCAAACCGGGACTTCCTTATCTGGATATTGTTTCCAAAGTACGTGAAGCTATTGATCTTCCGATTGCGGTATACAATGTAAGTGGAGAATATGCGATGGTAAAAGCGGCTGCTCAGAACGGCTGGCTGGATAATGACAAAACGATCATTGAAAGTTTGACTTGTTTCAAAAGAGCAGGAGCAGACATGATCTTTACTTATTTTGCAAAAGAAGCTGCGATCCTTTTGAATAAATAACGGTTAGAAAATCATGATCCGGACATCAACGTTAATGTTAAGTTAATGGTCCGGATTGAAGACTTTCGAGTAAATAAAAAATATACTTTTGAGTAAAGCTGATTTCGAGAAACGAAAATTATTAAAACATCAAAAGAATTTATTTATGAGAAATCTTAAAAAGATCGAAAGAAATCAATTGAAAGAAATCAAAGGAGGAGAAGTGATTATTGATGATCCAAATTGTGGAACATGGTGTAAAGGAATCTGGCATCCATGTACAATTAATCATTTAGCTTGCCCGCCGGATTAATCATTTCGATATAAAAATAAACAGGCTGTTCAGAAAAGAACAGCCTGTTTTTATTTTAAAAAAAGAGGAGTGGTTTATTATTTACAACCAACCTTTTTTTCCGTAGACGTAAGTATCATCAAACTGCTTGTCACTCATAAAAAGATATAAAATACCTTCAATAAAAGGGATAATAGAAGCCGCTCCTAAAGTAACAATATTAAGAACCAGTTGGATAACACCTTCTTTTGTATACCCCAGATAAAACTTATTTAAAGCCAGCCAGCCCACAAGAATTCCCAATAAAGCCGCAGGGATTTTCTTTTCTGAACGTAAGGAACATTGCTTTGCTGGTTTTGTACATTTTCTGTTTTTGTGTAACCGTAATTTTCCATTTCTTAATGATTATAATTGATTGTGATGTTTTACGATAAGTAGTTGAAAATGATAAAAAGTTACAATGATTTGGAAGTGAATAAGTTTATATTTAAATCAACAAGTTGCTATTAACATATAAGTGAAGTTTATATTTTTGATATATTTGCCCTATGATTTTACGAGGAGAAAACTTAATCAAGGAATACGGTCCTAAAAAAGTTGTAAAAGGCGTTTCTGTACAGGTTCAACAGGGAGAAATTGTTGGTTTGCTAGGTCCGAACGGAGCAGGAAAAACCACATCGTTTTATATGATCGTAGGGTTGGTTAAGCCCACTTCAGGAAAAATTTTCCTGGATAAACAGGAGATTACTACCGATGCAATGTACCGAAGAGCCCAAAAGGGAATCGGATATCTGGCTCAGGAAGCTTCCGTTTTCAGAAAACTTTCCGTGGAAGAAAACATTATGGGAGTATTGCAGCTGACCAATCTTTCAAAACGTGAACAGCAGATCAAATGTGATGAACTGATTGAAGAATTTTCTTTACAGCATGTTCGTAAAAACAGAGGAGACCTTCTTTCCGGAGGAGAGAGACGTAGAACCGAAATCGCACGTTGTCTGGCTACCAGCCCGAATTTTATTCTTTTGGATGAACCTTTCGCTGGGGTAGACCCAATTGCTGTTGAAGATATCCAGAAAATCGTAAGGAGTCTTGTCGATAAAAATATCGGAATTCTGATAACCGACCACAACGTACAGCAGACGTTGGCAATTACCAACAAAACCTATATTATGTTTGAAGGAAAGATCCTGAAAGAAGGACTTCCGGAAGACCTTGCCAATGACCCGCAGGTAAGAGAAGCATATCTTGGTGAAAATTTTGTGTATCAGAGTATTTTGGATAAACCTAAAAAGAAAAAATACGCTTACAACATCTGGGCAGGGAACTTTGATTCAAAGGCACAGTTACAGGGATTTGTAGATGAGAATTTCAAACAGTTTGATGATCTGAGATTAATGTACGATTTTAAGGATATCAGCTTTGCTTCATTAGCCAATTCTGAAATTAAACATATCTTTGATGATGTTATAGATAAAAATGTCAACAATTCATTTGTTTTCCAGAAAAAAGAAATCAATTCTCAATACTCTTTAGAACAGGCAGAAGCAGAATCTAAAGAAGCCGGCAGAAAAGAACTGCATTACCTTACCACTTATCTGTTTGAAGGATAAATGGACGATCTTTATAGATATGAAGATTTTCAAGCAGGAACCAAAGTTTTTTTGGATAATGAATACGGTATTATAGTGAATTTAAAGTTTCATAAAAATTCAACTGTAATTCGATGGGATACATCTGTTGAAAATGATTTTGAAGATTGGTCAGGAATGTGGGGACCTTTTGTACAAATGGGAGGAAAGATTATTGATCCAGGATATCAATTCAAATACATAAATGACGATGGTACATTGAAAGATTCTTAAATAAATCTTAGATGACCAATTTAATAATAATTCGTACCTTTTTCTTTTGAAAGCGGTACGTTTTTCATTTAAAATGATTTCTATGGCTAAACCTTTTAACAGAACCGTCACTTTATTCGGAATCTATAAACAGCTTGTCCCATTCATCAGACCTTACCGACCCATGATTTACGGAACCTTGTTTCTTACTTTTCTGGGAGCTCTGGCAGCACAGGTAAACCCGATTGTTTTAAAATATACGGTGGATGAAGTTACCAAGCTTACCCATCTTCCACATCCGATGTCAGAAGGAATTCATATTCTGATTATCATTTCAATTATTTTGCTGGGAAAAGAACTGCTCAATATTTTTATCAATTTCGGACAGAAATTTTATGGTGAAAAGATCAGGATCAATGTGAGTTCAGTGTTAGCCCAGTCAGCTATTGATAAAATTTTAACCTATAGAGTTGCCTATTTTAACGATGAAAACCATGAATCCGGAAAATTACAGATCAGAATAGACCGTGGGATAGAAAGTTTGACAAAACTGGTGCAGAATTTTTTTATTGATATTCTGCCACTTTTTTCCAATGCTATTATTGCGCTGATCATTATGTATATGCAGAATGTGTATGTAGGACTTGTTTCTACGATTATCGTTCCCATTTATTTCTACATCAGTTCCCTGCAGGCGAAAAAACTGAATGGAGTGCGCCGTCAGCTTAGAAATCAGAGAGAAAAAAAGACCTCAGGACTTCTGAATCTGATCAATTCCATTATGGTTATTAAAAGTTTTGTCCGAGAAAAATTTGAAGGAAAAAAACAATATGATCTTCAGATGGAACTGATGGAAAGCCAGATGATCACAAGAAGAACCAACTTTATTTATGATGGCTTAAAAACGTTTATTGAGCAGTTTGGAGTTGTTTTGATTATTCTTTTAACCGTATATCTCGTTTTGGATCAGCAAATGACGATTGGTGCAATCATGCTTCATATTATGCTTTTCAACAATGTTTCTGCACCTATCCGCCAGCTGCACAGGATTTATGATGATATGAATGATGCCATGATCTATGCTGAAGGTTATTTTGATATTCTGAATGCGGATAACGAAACCGAATCGAACGGAACCTTTGTGGAAAAAGAAATCAAAGGAACTTTTGAACTGAAAAATGTTGATTTTACTTATCCCAACGGAACAAAAGCTTTACATGATGTTTCCATGAAAATTGAAAACGGAAAAACGACGGCTTTAGTTGGGCTGAGCGGTGCAGGAAAGTCAACGGTCATTAATCTTTTGTGTAAATTTTATTTTCCGGATTCCGGAGAGATTCTTCTGGACGGAGTGAATCTTAATGAATTTGACAATACTTTTCTGAGAAGTGACCTTGGACTGGTACTTCAGCGAAATCACATCTTTCAGGGAAGTATAGAAGATAATATCCGCTATGGAGATATGAATGCCAGTTTTGAAGAAATTCAGGAAGCCGCAAAGAAAGCTTATCTGCATGAGCAGATTATGGATCTTCCGGATCAATATCTGCATGATGCTACTCAGCTTTCCGGGGGACAGCAGCAGAGAATTGCCATTGCCAGACTGTTTTTGAAAAATCCTCCGATTATCTTTCTGGATGAACCTACAGCCAGCCTTGATGCTATTGCCACCGAACAGATCAAGAATTCTCTGGATGCAATAAAAGAAGGAAGAACTGTTGTCATTATTTCTCATTCTCTGTCACAGATTCTGGATTCGGATATCATTTATGTGATGAAAAAAGGAAGAGTAGTGGAAAATGGAACTCACGATGAACTTTACAGTAAAGAAGGAACTTACCGGGAGATCTTTGACGCATCAGCCCGCAGTCTGAATCTCGATAAACTCGTGAATACTTTTAAAGAAAATTAAATAAAAAAAATCAGCGGACAGGCTGAGCTTTTATTTTCATAACGATTGTTTAATGCGCTTTTTCAGGAGTCTGATAGGTACCTACATCTGCTCCGAAAGCAATATTAATTCTGTTGTAACTGTTGATAGCGATAACTGCCATTGTTAAATCTACTATTTCAGTTTCAGAGAAGTAATGACTTACTTGTGTATAAATTTCATCATTCAGACACAAGTTCGTCTATGACTGCCTGTTCCGGTTCTAAAACTTTTTCAATAGACTGAACAAAATGACTGTGAAGCATAAAGAAGAAACTGTTTTGTGAAAAATAAAATTAATAAAAAAAGCTGTCCGATTTATAAGACATACCTTGAAAAAGAATTTTAGCTTTGTTCCATCATGAACGATCACTATCTTAAAAAACTCGATCGGGTAACGGCTATCCTTACCCAATTACAGTCTAAACCTGTTGTTCGGGCGCAGGATTTGGCTGAAAAGTTTGATGTAAGTATCAGAACTATTTACCGTGATGTGAAAACCCTCGAAAACGCAGGGATTCCTATTGTGGGTGAAGCAGGTAACGGCTATTCTTTAATGGACGGGTACAAACTTCCTCCCATTATGTTTACCAAGGAAGAGGTATTAAGTTTCATTACCGCCGAAAAACTGATGCAGAAATTTTCCCATCAAAGTTTAGGAAGCCATTATCAGGCAGCCATGGAAAAAGTGCGTTCAGTATTAAGAAATTCTGATAAAAATCTCATTCAGAATATTGAAAAACAGATTGATGTTTTTAGTTTCCATACCGATTCCGGAGATTCTCTTAAAAATGTAATTCCTATTATTTTAGAAAGCATTGCAGACAAAACCCAATTGAATATCAGATATCAGACGGTAGATGGAAGAATAGACAACAGAACGATTGAAACTGTCGGGATGTTCTTTGAGTTTAATTTTTGGTACATTATGGCTTTCTGTACCCTGAGGAAAGATTTCAGACAATTTCGGATAGACCGGATTTTAGAGATTTCAAAAACTTTAAATCCATTTTTACAGGAATACGGCCAGGTAAATGATTACCGTAAAAAATCAAATGGAAATAAAGTCAGAGCTAAACTTTTAGTAGACAAAAAAATAATGTCTCATTTGGTGAATTCCAAAAAATATTACGGACTGACAGAAGAAGTAGAAACTGAACAGGGGGTAGAACTCACTTTTGAAACAGAATGGATCAGTGATGGATTTCCCCGCTGGCTTATCACTTTTGCAGATTATGCCACTGTTCTGGAACCGGAAAGTCTTCGCGCCAGATTGAATGAGCTGCTTGTAAAAATGACAGAAAGACATCAATAATAAACCCCAACAAGACAGCTGTTGAGGTTTAAAGACTTAATTGAGGCAAATAAATGAAATGGTTAATAAGCCAAGGGCAAAATCGCAAAAAGCTAAATTTGTTTAGTCGCAAAAAAATGATATAAGTTGTTGAGATGGAGGAAAATCACTAGTAATAAATGACATTGCAGATGTATTTTTCATGATTTCCGCCTTTTTGCAATTTTACCTCTTCACTTGTATTTAAAATTAAAATCTTTCCCAGAAGAAAGGTGGTTCAATTCCTAAAGCTCTCAGATAAACATATCCTTGTCCACGGTGGTGAACCTCGTTGTCTACAAAATAAAGGATGTTCTGATATACCGGGAATTCATATTCTCCAAATAAATTGAAAGTTTCCTGGAAACGCTCTTCGGAAATCATATTAAAATAATGGTTGATTACTTCTGTTTCTTCATCCCATTTCTTTAAAATTTCTTCTTTTGTTTTTGGATTAAAAGCTTCTTCGTTGTAAGCTTCCATAGTTCCTTCAACAATTCCCTTCAAAGCAGGTCCGGCAATGCCAATCAGCTCTACTGCCAGTTTTGCAAACGGTCTCATTCCGCCTATTGAAAATTCAAATAAATCTTTTTCAGGGAAAGATTCAATTACCCTTCTCGTTAGATTTCTGTGTCCCTGCCAGTCGTTTAATATCTGTTCAGAAGTCATGAATTGTTTAGTGGCTGTTGCTGTAGTTGTCATAATGTTTTGTTTTTGTTTGTTGTTGATACAAAGGTAAAACAGGGTTATGACAACAGTTTGTCAGTAGGATTTTTGATATTAAAAAAATATTTTTTTCTTTGCTAAAATATCCTGACCTACTTTTACGTTAGAAGGAAGGATATTAATAACAAAAATCGCTATTATTAGAATTATGAAGAAGTATATTTTGCCTGTTGTCACCGCTTTTTTATTAGTATCATGCAATAAGATTGAGGAAAAAATTGACCAGACTGTTCAAAAAACAACAGAAGCTGTGCAGCAGAAAACACAGCAGGTTGTGGAAGAAACAGTAAAAAAGACTGTCAATGAATCTATAAATTCTTTAACCAATTCCGAAGACGTTAAGTTTAATGCAGTTTTCCCTGGTACAGGTGCTGCCATCGTGTCTGAAGAAAAAGGAAAAAAGATTAAAATCCCGGGAAGATCTGAAGGTTATATTTTTAAATACAAAGCAGACATTGCAATATTGCTCCCATTTTTAGAAAGCCAGCCTACTTCTGACGAAAGTAAATCCGAAAAGAAAGCCCGAAAGATTGATGGGCAAAACATCATTGATAAAATAAGTCTTTTATCAAAATTTCTTCCTGATAATACCTTTGATACAAGTATTCTGGAAGATATAAAATCAGATAAAAACATTCAATATTATAAATTGAAAAGGTTTCCTAACAGTAGTACAATTATCTACAACCCAAAAAATCAGACCATCATACAATACGTAGAGGTAAATAAATAATTTGGATATGGCCGTTTTAACGGCCATTTTTTATATACAGTCATTTCGAGCTATAGGTGAAGCAATCTTAACTTTAACGTCAATCATTATATTTTCGGTTAGAATCCGTGATCATTAATACATTTTACTTTTTACATTCTACAAAAAAAGGTATTTTAGTACTATGAAAATTTATACGAAAACAGGAGATAAAGGTCAGACGGCATTATATGGCGGAACGAGAGTTTCTAAAGCCAGTGCAAGAGTAGACAGTTATGGAAATATAGATGAGCTAAATTCATTCATCGGGATTGCAAAAAGTCATATTGAAGATGAAGAAGTATTGAGACAGCTTAAAAAAATACAGTTTGATTTGTTTACCGTAGGTTCTGAAGCAGCTACACCAGTAGATAAACTGATGCTGGCCAACGGGAAATCACGTCTTCCGATCATTATTTCAGAAACAGAAATTGAAGAACTGGAACAATGGATGGATACTTTTGATGAAAAGCTGGAACCACTTCAGTATTTTATTCTTCCGGGAGGTGGAAAATCCGCAACTTTTTTGCATGCTGCAAGAACCATCTGCAGAAGAGCAGAACGGTCATTGGTATTTTTGAATGAATCTGAAGAAGTACGTCCTGAATTGATTAAATATTTAAACAGACTTTCAGATTATCTTTTCGTGTTGGCAAGATATATTTCAAAACTGAATAACGAACCGGAAGAATACTGGAATCCGAATGAGAGATAAAGTATTACTTTTCATCAACGGAGATGCTCCCCAATCTTTCCCTGAACTTGATCATTATGGCTTGATTGCCTGTACAGACGGTGCTTTTCATTATTTAAAAAGACTGGGTTTCCCAATAGATAAACTGGATTTTATATCCGGGGATTTTGATTCGCATTCCGGATCAGATGAGGAAATGTATCAGGAAAAATTTATCCTTACATTGGATCAGGAAAAAACAGATTTTCATAAAGCCTTGGAAATTATTCTGGAAAAAGGGTTTTCGGAGATTGATGTTTTTGGAGGAAGTGGAGGTGAGCAGGATCATTTTCTTGGAAACCTTACCGTTGCTTATGGATTCAAAGATCAGATGGAAATTAAATTTTATGATGAATTTTCAGAATATTACTTTATTCCAAATTATTTTAAATTGAAAGGAGTGAAGAATAGAATGATTTCTCTCTATCCATTTCCATCAGTGAATAATATTACAACGAAAGGACTCAATTGGCCTTTGACGAATGAAACTCTAAGTATTACTTCAAGGATAGGAACCCGAAATTTTGCCGTTGAAGACGAGATTTCCGTAGAATATGAATCAGGTGATGTCTTATTATTTGTCGGAATCAACGAAATAGAATATCCAACAATCTATTAAAAAATCAATTATCAATAGAAACGGGCTTTAGCCCGTTTGGATAAATAAACAAAGTCCATTGGCTTTAGCCAAAACATATTATAAAAAAGGCTATTGAATAAATTAATTAAAATATCAGTTTTCACCATTTCATTATGCACTATTGTTTCATGCAAAACACAGCATTTTGAAACACCTGAATATGGTAAAAATGAAACTGAAAAAGTAATTCATGTTAAGAAAGTTACGAATTTCCGGACGGTAGGAAATATTAAAAACACAGAAGGAAGAACTTTAAAAGAGGGAAGGTTCTACAGAAGTGCCCATCTTCATAAGCTTAAAAAGAAATCTTTTGATGATATTGATAAGCTGGGAATAAAAGAAATAATTGATCTTAGAAATTCTAAAGAAATCTCGCAGAAACCAGATCAGCTTCCTGCATCGGTAATCTATAAAAAATATTCTGCATTTGAAGATGAAGGAGACCAGCTGGCTCAGGCAAGAAAGCTGGTGCTGAAAGGTAAAGTGAACGCTTCCGATGCAGACAAAAGAATGATAGATTTCTATCGTGAATACGTTACAGAAAATCCTGAAACCATCAAAAAAATCATTACGGAAATTCTGGAATCTGAAAATCCGGTTTTATATCACTGTACAGCAGGGAAAGATAGAACCGGGATTACCACTGCGCTCATCCTGACAATTCTGAAGTTTGATAAAGAGACCATTTATAATGAATATCTGCTATCCAACAACTACCGAAAAAATATGGTTGAGAAAAGACTTCGTCTTGCCAATCGCTTACATTTTATCTATCCAAAGATGGATTTACAAGTGCTGGAAAAACTGAGCTGGGTAGAAAAAAGATACCTGGATGCTGCTTTTGAGGAGATTGATAAAAAGTATGGCTCTACAGATGCCTATATTCAGCAGGTATTAGGGATTTCAGATGCTAAAAGAACAGCGTATATTCAAAAGTTTACTTATTGATTATCAGAGATAAATTTTTACAGGATATGATATTGGGTCTTTATTTAAAATTATAATAATTTTAACACCCAAAAATCAAACTTTTTTAGCAATTTTGCATTTCTTAATTCACTTGTTTAGAAATGAAAATAAAGTACTCGGAACTTATTGATCAGACATTATATTTTCCTACAGAGGAGTTTAATGTATCTGAGAACAATTTGTTGTTTCACGACGTTCCATTGATGGATGTGGTTGAACAATTTGGCACTCCGCTAAAGATTAGCTATCTGCCGAGAATTTCTCAAAATATTCAGAAGGCCAAAAGCTGGTTTAAAGAAGCTTTTGAAAAAACCGGATATAAAAAGAATTATACCTACTGCTATTGCACAAAATCCAGTCATTTCAATTTTGTATTGGAAGAAGCTCTGAAGAATGATATTTCAATAGAAACATCTTCTGCCTATGACATGGATATCGTAAAATCTCTTTACGAAAAAGGGAAAGTAGATAAAAACATTGAAGTAATCTGTAATGGTTTCAAAACTGATGATTATCTGACAAATATTTCAGATATGATCAACAATGGGTTTGAAAATATTACTCCGATTCTTGATAATTACAGAGAATTGGATAAACTTACGGAAAGCATCGACTCTACCTTTAATATCGGAATCAGAATCGCATCAGAGGAAGAACCGAAGTTCGAGTTCTATACTTCAAGATTAGGAATCGGATATAAAGATATTATTCCTTATTACAGCCAGAAGATCGCCGAACACCCGAATGCAAGATTGAAAATGCTTCACTTCTTCATCAATACCGGGATCAAAGATACTTCTTACTACTGGAATGAATTGTATAAATGTCTTCGTGTATATGCACGTTTGAAAAAAATTGCTCCCGAAGTAAATTCATTGAATATCGGAGGTGGTTTCCCAATCAAAACTTCTCTGAACTTTGATTATGACTATCAATATATGGTAGAGGAGATCGTTTCTCAGATCAAAAAATTCTGTGAAGAAGAAGGAGTAGAAGAACCTAATATTTATACGGAATTCGGAAGCTTTACTGTAGGGGAAAGCGGAGCGAATCTTTATAAGATTATTTCTCAGAAGCGTCAGAATGACAGAGAAAAATGGAATATGATCGACTCTTCTTTCATGACCACTCTTCCTGATACATGGGCAATTTCAAGACACTTTATCATGCTTCCGCTAAACCGTTGGGAAGATTCTTATGAAAGGGTATTCTTAGGAGGACTGACATGTGATTCAGATGATTATTATAACTCTGAACAGCATACCAACGCAATTTATTTACCGGTTTTCAGTGATACTAAGCCATTGTATATAGGATTCTTCCATACAGGAGCGTATCAGGAAACAATCGGAGGATACGGTGGAGTACACCACTGTCTGATGCCTCAGCCGAGACACGTCCTGATTCAAAAGGATGAAAACGGTGAGCTGCAATATGAAATTTTCCGTGAGAAACAGGAACCGGAAGATATCCTGAAAATTCTTGGGTATAAATAAGACCTTAAACTGTCATTGCGAGGAACGGATGTGACGAAGAAATCTCATCTTAACAATCTTAATCACTCAATGGATCTTAATGTTTTTTTTAATTAGCCATTAAGTTTTTTATTAAGAATTAAGTAAAGGATCTTCACTTCGTTCAGATGACAAGGTACATACAAAACAAAAGCTCTCAGATTTTTCTGAGAGCTTTTTATTTAAAAATATTTTGAAATCTTATCCAGTTCCAATTCCTCATAATCAGTAACTACAGTATCTGCTAAGGTATAATCCTGATTTTTTGAATGAGGACTTCTGTATGCCGCACAGAAAATTTTAGCCCGATGTGCAGCAAGAATTCCGTTTGTGGAATCTTCTATCACCATGCAGTTTTCAACAGATTCACCTGCCATTTCTGCAGCCAGTAAAAACACTTCAGGATGAGGTTTTGATTCTTTTAAATCGGCACCGCTGATTTTTCCGCTGAAATATTTTTCCAACCCGAATTTTTCAAAAACCATATTGATCGTTACCATGGTAGCTGAAGAAGCCAGAATAAGTTTTATTCCATTTTCATGATAATGTTCAATCAGTTTTCTTACTCCCGGAATTAAATCAAATTCATCATCATTATAAAAATAATCTTTGAAATGAGATCTTTTGATTCCTGCAATGGATTCATAAGTCTCGTTTAAATTAAATTGATTGATCAGGGTTTCGGAGACTCTTTTGGTTGATGCTCCGGTAAAAGAGGTGTACAGCTCTTCGGAAACCGCAATTTCCAATTCATCAAACGTTTTGAAATAAGCTTTTCTATGTAATGGTTCTGTATCTACAATAACTCCATCCATATCGAAAAGAACAGCTTTTAAAGACATATTAAAAGTTTTGTGTAAAAATAGTTATTTGAACCGAGAGTGGAAAATGAATAAGACAGCAGGTCAGAATTCCCGTTTTTAAATCTGATGTTCCGGATTTTTAGCTCATAGCTGGCAACTCATAAACTCTGCAACACTCTTACTCTCCAACTCGCAAACTCTTTGTATCTTTGTGGAATCTTTTAATTTTTCAATCATTTAATTTTTTAATTAATAATTATATATGAAAACATACGCAGGAATTCCCGAGGAAAACGCAACGTTAGAGAATTCGAAAGTAATGTTGGTAACTGTTCCTTATGATGGAACTTCAACATGGGGGAAAGGAGCTGATAAAGGCCCTGAACTATTCTTAGATGCTTCTGAAAACATGGAGCTTTATGATATTGAAACCCAAACAGAACCTTATCTTCAGGGAGTGTATCTGGCAGGAGAAGTTTCTGAAAACTCCAGCCCGGAGGCAATGACAGAAGCTGTTTACCAGAAAACCAAAGAACTTTTGAACAATGAAGGGAAAGTATTTACTTTATTTGGAGGTGAACACTCTGTGTCTATCGGTTCTATCCGTGCAGTAGGAGAGAAATTTGAAAACCTTACCGTTCTTCAGTTAGATGCTCATACAGACTTACGTCCTGAATTCCACGGTTCTACTTCTAACCACGCTTGTGCTGTGTTTGAAGCTAACCAGAAACATAACTTGGTTCAGGTGGGAATCCGTTCTATGGATGCAGAAGAAGCTCAGTATTTACCGGAAGGAAGAGTATTCTTTGCTCACGAGATTGCAAACAACGAGAACTGGGTAAATGATGTATTGGAAAAAGTTTCAGGAAATGTATATATTACAATAGATCTTGATGCTTTTGATCCTTCTATTGCCCCTTCTACAGGAACTCCTGAACCAGGTGGATTACAATGGTATCCAACGCTGGAATTATTAAGAAAAGTATTTGAAAAATGTAACGTAGTGGCATTTGATATTGTAGAATTAATGGATTCTCCAATGGCTAAGCCAACCGCTTTCCTTGCGGCTAAGTTATATTATAAAATGCTTGCTTATAACGATATTTATAACAACAACTAATATTCCGCAAGAATCGGATTTTTTCTGCCGTATATTCTTTGGAAATTTGTGAGGTAAAATAACAATACAATGTCCACACAAAGTCAGATAGATTATAACAGAATTGCTAAGGCGATAGAATATATCCAGAGCAATTTCAGGCTTCAGCCAAGTTTGGAGGAAGTGGCAGAGAATATTCACTTAAGTCCCGCCCATTTTCAGAAAATCTTTACAGATTGGGCAGGAACAAGTCCGAAAAAGTTTTTGCAGTTCATCAGTCTTGAACATGCCAAAAGCCTTTTGAAGGAAGAAAAAGCAAGTTTGTTTGATACCGCTTACGAGACAGGATTTTCCAGTACCAGCAGGCTTCATGACCTGTTTGTGAAGGTAGAAGGAATGTCTCCGGCAGAATATAAAAATGGCGGAAAAAGCCTTAGTATTCATTACAGTTTTTCTGAAAGTCCTTTCGGAAATATAATAGTGGCTTCTACAGAAAAAGGAATCTGCTATATGGCTTTTGAAGACAATAAAGAAACAGCATTCGGGGAGCTGAAACAAAAGTTCCCCAATGCTTCTTTTACAGAGCGCCAGGATGCCCTTCAAAAGAATGCACTGTCCATATTCGATAAAGACTGGACAAAACTCAATACTATAAAATTACATTTAAAAGGAACAGATTTCCAGCTTAAGGTCTGGGAAAGCCTGCTGACAATCCCTATGGGTAAACTGTCTACTTATGGCAGCCTGGCAGAAAAAATAGGAAATCCTAAAGCATCCAGAGCGGTAGGAACAGCTATTGGAAGTAATCCGGTTGCATTTCTTATCCCATGTCACCGTGTGATTCAGTCTACGGGACATCTTGGCGGATATCGCTGGGGAAGTGATAGAAAACAGATGATTGTTGGCTGGGAAGGTTCACAGATGTACTCGTAACGTATTTTTACCACAAAAGACACAAAAGCCTTTTGAGAGATGGATAATAAGATTAAAAATTATCCGTCATAAAGTTCACAAAAAGAAAATCAAAGATTTTGTATACTTTTATATATGAATCTTGTTACTTAAATGGTTTAATAGATTACAACTTTTGTGATTTTGCGGTTGAAAAATATTGAGCCTTAAGTTTTGGCTAAAGCCAATAGATTTCTTGTTCTTGATTAAACGGACTAAAGTCCGTTCCTATTGATGTAAAATTCCTGTCATTTGTGAAAATATTGGTGTAATTTGTGTTTAATTATCAAGATCATAAATACATTTTACCTTGTTCTTTTTACAACACAAAAGCATTTAAATTAAAAAACTATGATGAGCCTCTTTGAAGAAATATCAGACTATCCGATCAATATACTTCCGAATGACGGAACCGTTCATTACTATGGAAAGGTTTTCTCTAAAGAACTTTCTGATTCTTTTTATACCTATTTGCTGAACGAGATTCCCTGGGAAAATGATGAAGCAGTTATCTTTGGAAAATTGATTTTAACCAAAAGAAAAGTGGCCTGGTTTGGAGAAAAACCTTTTGAATATACATATTCTAAACGAACAAAATATGCAAAGTTCTGGACTCCTGAATTACTGGAATTAAAGAAAAAATGTGAAGAGGTTTCAGGAGAAACTTACAACTCATGCCTGCTCAATTTATATCATGACGGGAGTGAAGGAATGGCTTACCATAGCGACGGTGAAACGGATCTGAAGAAACATGGTGCCATTGCTTCTCTGACCTTTGGAGCAGAAAGAAAATTTTTATTTAAGCACAAAAAGACCAAAGAAAAAGTAGAAATATTCCTGGAAAACGGAAGTTTATTAATCATGAAAGGAACTACTCAGGACCATTGGCTTCACAGGCTTCCACCCACTACAAAAGTGAAAACTCCAAGGGTAAATCTTACTTTCAGAACGATTGAAGAATAATTTTTTTAGAGATACTTTACCCACAACGTTTGTGATTCCGTAGGAATCTCAATAATACTCAAATAATTAAATCTAATTGTAGCATTTTCACTCACATATTAGACAGATTACGCAGACTTTAATTTTTTACTAATCGAAAATTAAGTTCGGCTTTTATCAATAGGAGTAGGCTTTAACCCACTTGAACAAAAAAATAAATTCATCCGGCTTTAGCCAAAACCTAAAAAAATAAAAAGCTGTTCAGACGAACAGCTTTTTCAATTTATTTTAAAACTTCAGCTTCAATAGAGCTGTCATTATATATCTTAATAAATGCCTTTGTGTAATCCTCCTTGGTGGCAAAATTTGGATTATCCATAAACTTCTGTGGATTGATAGCGAAAAGCGGAAACCATGTACTGCTGATCTGAATCTGGATTTTATGTCCCTTTTTGAAGGTGTGAACTACATCCTGAAGTCTGAAATTAACAGCTGTTTTCTGATTAGGAACCAAAGCTTCTCCCTTTTCTTTTGTATTTCTGAACCTTGCAGGCATTATTTCACTTCTTACCATCTGATGATAATTACCATAGATAACACCTTCTTTCTTTTCTGCAGGTTTAAAGTCTTCAGGGTAGACGTCAATTAATTTTACCGCAAAATCAGCATCTGTAGAAGAGGACGAAATATTCAGTTTGGCCATGATCTCTCCGGCGAATGCCATATCTTCTGTCAGAACATCGGTTGTGAAAGTTAATACATCTGGTCTTCCGACAGCAAATCTCTGGTCTTCTGACATATAATTTTTAGGTGTGAAACCATTAAAATCTTTTAAATGATCTGAGCTTAAAACAGGATTGTTAGGATCACTGTAATATTCAGAATATCCTTGTCCGGAAGTTTTCTTTAAGGTATTGTCAGCTAAGTAAAAATTAACTTTCTGAGCATTTTTAGGCGGATAAGAAGCAAATTCCTTCCATTCTTTAGCTCCAGTGTCATACATCAGCGCTTCAGGAAGTCCGGCATCTTCTTTTGTATTGCCTTTCAGGTAGTGGTTGAAGAATCTTGTTTCAATATTTTTCTGATAGTACGTTGCAATACTGTCTCCAAAGTAGGTTTCACTGTGAAAATGTTTCCCCTGTTCCTGAGACCATCCACCATGGGAGAAAGGTCCCATTACAATAGTATTCTTTGCTTTCGGACTTGTTTTTTCAATCGTTTTATAAATATTCAGAGGACCGGAAAGATCTTCTGCATCAAACCATCCGCCAACAGTCATTACAGCGTGGTTAATGTTCTTCAAATGAGGAAGAAGACCTCTTTTCTGCCAGAACTCATCGTAGTTGGTATGATTCATAATTTCTGTCATGAAGAAATTATTCTTATAATATTTTTCATAACCCTCTTTCAGGGTACCCATGTCTCTGTAGAATTTTAATCCGTCTTCAGAAGTCTGTTTAATGAAAGAATCCATATACCAGGCCTGTTTTTCAGGTTGTGTTTTCTGAACTCCAAAAACAGGGAATGTTCTGAAATAACCTAGCATAAACCTTCCGTTGTGAAGAAAATCGTCATTCCAGAAATCTGAGATAGGAGCCTGAGGTGAGGAAGCTACCAGCGCAGGGTGTTGTGACAATGTTCCTACAGCAGTATAGAATCCGGGATATGATGTTCCAAACTGACCTGCTTTACCATTATTATCCTTGATATTTTTCAAAAGCCACTCAATGGTATCATAAGTATCTGTACTTTCATCAACATCTTTTTTGGTTTTACGCTCTACCTGAGGCGTCATATTGGTAAAAGTACCTTCACTCATATATCTTCCGCGTACATCCTGGTACACAAAAATATACTTGTCTTTCATCAGATAGGTATTGGGACCTACCTTTGTTTTATATTCATCCTCTCCGTATGGTGCGATGCTGTAGCAGGTTCTCTGCATCAAAAACGGATATTTGTTCTTGTTTGATATATCTTTCGGGATATATACGGCTGTGAAAAGTTTCACTCCATCACGCATCGGAATATAAAATTCTTTCTTGGTGAAATTGTCTTTAACGAAAGTATCTTTCTGTTCCGTCTTCTGAGCTTTTCCAAGAATGAAAAAAAGAATACATAATACTGAAATATGGATCTTCATAAAAAAAATTTGATGCTAATTTAACAATAAAATCACTGTTATTGGTCAATCTTCTCTGTATTCATAAAAATAGCCGGAAATATCCGGCCATGATCAAAAATTATATATATAAAAGTATGGTGTTGCTTTCTTACAGTTTCTTACCTGCAAACTTATTCAGTTTCATGCTGATAGAGAACATGATATATCGTTTCAGGATCAGATCTTCACGGTCTTCAAAATAAGAATCTGTGATCGTTCTTCTTACGCTTTGATTTTGATTTAAAACATCATAAATCTTCACTTTTGCTGTAAACTGTTTTTTATAGAATGAATAGCCCAGGCTGGTATTCCAGAAGTAGAAGTCTTTTTTAAAGCCGGGAGCAATATTGGAATTGGTGTTATATTCAAAGTCGTTTCCAAACACAAATCTGCCCTTCAGCATATAATTGGTCAGTTCCAGTTTTAATGACTGGTTGGCCGTATTCACACTTTTTAGATTATAATTGGTATAATTTGAGAAGCTGTATCCAAGTCGGTAAGAAGGTTTTATGGTCATTTTATCTTTGATCTCATACACAAGATTAAGGCCAGGATTTAGACTGTATGAGCTGCTGGTAAAAGATTGTCCGTCGATAAAACCATTATTATAATTATAATTCATGTTGAATGTCGGGTTAATGGTCAGTTTGTCATTTTTCCATTTCAGGTTTTTACTGAAGCCCCCGCCGGCGTTAATGCTTTTATTTCCGCTTACGTTGTTATAAGTCACCACTTGTTTTCCAGCATTATCATACGTGGAAAAATTAATGATGTCGTTATTCCTGTAAGTAAAACCAATATTGAAATAGTAACTGAGGTTTTTTACTTTATTATAATTATTGAAATACAGATAAAGATTGTTGACCCAGGTATTTTTCAAATTGGGGTTTCCTTGATAGGTAATCAAAGGATTGGATTCATCTTTATAAGGAGTCAGCTGTTCTGCAGTCGGAATGTTGAAGTTAGAATAATTATAGATACTTAAGACTTTACCTTCTCCAAGCTGATAGTAAAGGTTGATATTATATTCAGGCAATACGAAATTTTTCTGCAGGTCATATTGCTGTCCGTTGTAGATGGAGTTTACTTTCATATCTGAAATATCAAGGTTCACCGAAGCCCAGAAGTTTAGTTTATTTTTATTGATCTGATAGCTCAATTCAGGAGAGATCTGATTGATTCTCTGTTTCATATTATTTGATAAAAGCTGGTTGAATTTTGTGTAATCTCCGGTAGCATTATCAAAATCATTTACATTCCTTAAATCCCTCGCTGATCTCGCTTCATATTTTATTTTAAAATTTACACTGGACGAATCGGAAATGGGTTCTGTATATCCTGTACTGAAATTGAATGAGCTGTTCTGATTTTTATTTTTGGCTAATTGATCCCGGTTATCTTTTCTTATCCCGTTTTCATCATAAAATGTATTCTGGGATTGGCTTAGATTATCCCTTGTAGACTCAGAAATTGAACTGCTCATATTGGCTGAAAGCACACGTCCCTTTTTCTTGAATTTTCTGGAAAAATAGATGTAAGGATTAAATGAATTACTTTCCGATTCATTACTTGAATAGGAGTTGCTTTCATTCAGAAGGCTGCCATTCTTCAAAGTAGATGATTGTGAATTATTGAAACTAAAACTGCTGCTTTTAGTAAATCTCGGGGAAAAATAAACACTTGTCATAGAATCCAGCTTGATTTTGACAGAAGTATCAAAGCTGTACTGCTTAGATTCATTTTCTCCGTTACTTTCAGAATTGGTCTGAAGCGTATAATTGGGTAGAAGAGTAGATCTGGAAACTTTGGATCTTGACTCCGTATTAGAATCCGAATGCATCAGACTGAAAGAATCCAGATCAGCATTTTTCCCTATTTTATCACTGTAATTCAATCCAATGGTGGTAGAACGCTGAATTCCTCTGGTACCGCCTCCCTGGTTGTAATACGTCACATTTCCTACCGTTGAGACTGATCCGCCCTGCATCATCCAGGCATTCCGGCCATTCCCCATACTGTCAAAAACCTCATCTCTGGAAAACCCTTGTGAGTTGATATTATTGGAAGAAGCAAGGATACTTACTTTGGTGTCGCCTTTAAAATAACTGGCCAGTCCGCTTGCCTCATACCTTTTGTCTGATCCATAGCCGACGGTAAGCCTTGTCAGCAATCCTTTATTTTTCTTTTCGTCAATATTAAAATTGATGGTGGTATTCTGAGATTTGGCTGCTGTCCCGCTAAGTTCTTCTTCCTTTGTTTTGGTTGTTGTAAACTGAATATTCTTGATGATATCCGCAGGCAAGTTCTGAAGGGCAATTTTGCCGTCTTTATCAAAGAAAGGCTTCCCATTGATCATAATTTGATCGACTTCCTTTCCGTTGACCGTAATTTTTCCATCATTGCTGATTTCTACACCGGGAATCTGCTTCAGAAGTTCCTCTATTTTACTGTCAGGTCTTACTTTAATCGCTGCTGCACTGAACTCAATAGTATCTTTTTTAATCTTTACCGGTGATGCCGTGATTTTTACCTCATCAATGTTGTTGACAATACTTGGTTTTTCAAGCTGGATATCTCCTAAGGATAATGCCTGATCTATTTTATCAAATCTTTTTGAATAGGAAGATAATTTATCAGCGTCAATTTTAAGAATTGAAGGTTCTTTTACATCGTCAATCTTCAGAGAAAATTTTCCTTCTTTATTGGTGGCTGTGTAATTGATAATGGATGAATCTTTTTCTTTCAAAAGATAAACGGTGGCATTTTCTATCGCTTTCTTTTCAGAATCAGATATTTTTCCGTCAATGTGTAGTTTTTGAGCGTGCAGAATAATGACTGTGAACATCAAAGTCAATAGCAACAGAGTTTTCTTCATTAGTTTTCTTTCTGAGCCGTAAAAATATAAAAACATCCCAAAATAGGGATGTTTCTATGCTTTATTTGTGAAACTTTATTATTTTTTAATAAAATTTATGCTCTTAAATATCTTGAATAAGCATATCCTTCCTGACCGTCATCAGTTTTCACTTTCCACCAGTCATCAGAAGTTTGTTCAATTAAAGTTACAGAAGAACCTTTAGCCGCTTTACCTACTACAGCAGCTTCAGTAGAAGGCTCCTGTCTGATATTCAGGTTAGAATCTTCTGTTGCTACTGTTAAAGAAGCTCCTGAAGTAAGACCTGCAACCTGTACATCAATATTGATATCTGAAGCAGAATAAGTAGAATCAATAGCTCCTAAAGCATTCCATACAGCATCTTTAGCCGCAGTGTTGGAAGCATTTCCGGAAACATAAAGAATTCCGTCCTGTTCCTGAACCTGAAGATTAGAGATTCCTGCAGACTGTGCCGCTGAAACTACGCTTGAATATTTATCTTGTAATTCGCTCATTTTAAATTATTTTACGATTAGGTTGTTGTTATACTTTCCGATTTTCAAAGCATCTACAGATTCTTTGATTTTTCTAGCCTGCAGGCCGGAAACATTTCCTGTAAGAGTAAGCTGCCCGTTTACAACTTCTACTTTTACAGAAGGGAAATCCTTCACCGCATCCTGAACTTTTTTCTGAACAGCAGGATCTACAGCAGAAGCAGTTTCAACAGGTGCTGGAGCAGGAGCAGCTGCTACAGTAGACATATCCATTACGTCTTTTACTCCGTTGATCGCTTTTAATTTTGCGATCATCGCGTCTTTAGACTGCTGATCTGCGAAAGTACCGCTTAAGTGAGCTACACCTTCTTTTACTTCAACAGAAGCATTGGGATTAGAAGTTACTACCGTTGTAGCCTGAGTCTGAAGGTCGGCATCAGAAATTTTCTTTTTACAAGAAATAGCACCGAAAGATACAGCTACAGCTAATGCAGCCATTGCAATAGTTTTTTTCATATTGTATATTTATTAATGTTGTTATACAATCAAATGTAATAATAAAATTTGTACCAAAAGAATAAAAATTCAATAAATGTTTCTTAATTTTTTTACAATATTTTCTAAACCAGGCTTTTAATTTTTAGGTATTAAAAACTTAATGTAAAATTAATCCCCATTGAAGAAAATCTTCTGCCAATTGAAAAACCATTATATTTGCGCAAATTGAACTATATATATGAAAGGACAGAATAAACTTTTTATAGCAATTATCATTGCCCTTCTTGTTGGAGTAGGAATTGGAGGTATTGTACACGTGAAATATCCTGAGAATGCAGAACCTTTTGCTAAAAACATAAAACTGCTGGGAACGGTTTTCATCAGATTGGTACAGATGATTATTGCTCCTTTGGTTTTTACGACTTTGGTGGTGGGGATTGCCAAAATGAGTGATATTAAAATGATCGGAAGGGTAGGAACAAAAGCAATGCTTTGGTTTATTTCCGCTTCTCTGATTTCCCTTTTTATCGGGTTGATCCTCGTTAACTGGCTGGAGCCGGGGCATGTCACAAAACTACCGATTCAGGATGTATCTTCTGCTGATGAACTTCTTAAAAGCAGTAAAAGTTTCTCCATGGAAGACTTTGTAAAGCATATGATTCCTAAAAGTTTATTTGAAGCCTTTGCAACCAATGAAGTATTGCAGATTGTGATATTTGCAGTGATGTTTGGAGTTGCCCTTGCGAATTTAGGAGAAGAGTATGCTAAACCTGTGGTGAAGCTTTTTGATATCATCGCACACGCAATCCTTAAAATGGTTGGATATATTATGTGGTTTGCTCCACTGGGAGTATTGGGAGCTATTGCAGCTGTAGTGGCAACCAATGGTTTTGAAATCTTTAAAGTATATGCTATTTATTTAAGAGACTTCTTCTTTGCTATAGGGGTTCTTTGGCTGGTACTTTTACTGGTAGGCTATTTTATCTTAGGAAACCGTCTTTTTGATCTTTTAAAAAGAATAAAAGAGCCGTTACTGATCGCTTTCTCCACCACGAGTTCAGAAGCTGTATTCCCGAAATTGGTGGAAGAATTGGAGAAATTCGGTTGTAACAGCAGAGTAGTATCCTTTATTTTACCTTTAGGATATTCATTCAACCTTGACGGAAGTATGATGTACATGACGTTTGCATCCATCTTTATTGCACAGATTTACGGAATCGAAATGAGCCTTGGACAGCAGATCACCATGCTATTGGTATTAATGCTTACTTCAAAAGGAATTGCCGGTGTTCCGAGAGCTTCTTTGGTAATTATTGTGGCAACGTGTTCCATGTTTGGTATTCCGCCGGAAGGAATTGCTTTGATCTTGCCAATTGACCATTTCTGTGATATGGGAAGAAGTATGACCAACGTATTGGGAAATACATTGGCAACTACAGCGGTTTCAAAGTGGGAAGGACAATTAACTGAACCATTAGACAAAATTTAAATATCAATGAGTTTAAATAACTTAAAAAATCATAAAAGCCATATTCAAGAATATGGCTTTGCTGTTATCAATAATGTTTTTTCACAGAAAGAACTTGAAGAAATAAATCTTGTTCTTCAAAATATAGACACTTCAAAAGAGAATTTCAGAAAATCTGAAGACCTGTTTGCAATTAGACAGTTTTTAAAAGAAGTTCCGGAAATCAAAGACCTTATTTTCAATGAAAACATTCAGAGAGTAATTAAGGAGATCTTCGGAGAAAAATATTTTGTGGTAAAAAGCATTTATTTTGATAAGCCTGAAACTTCCAATTGGTATGTAGCCTATCATCAGGATCTGACTATTTCTGTTGATAAAAAACTGGATTTGCCTGATTTCGGTCCCTGGACAACTAAAAAGAATCAGTTTGCGGTCCAGCCACCACTGGATATTCTGGAAAATATCTATACGATAAGAATCCATCTGGATGATACCGATGAAAATAACGGAGCTTTGAAAGTAGTCCCAAAATCTCACGCAAAAGGTATTTACAGACCGGAAACCATCGACTGGACAATTGAAACAGAAGAAATCTGCAACGTTGAAAAAGGCGGAATTATGATGATGAAACCTTTAACGCTGCATGGTTCAAACCGGACAACCAACGGAAATAAAAGGAGAGTCATCCACATCGAATTCTCTGATATGGAACTTCCGGAAGTCCTGCAATGGTCAGAAAGAATGAATTAAAAATAACCCCTTTTCAAAATTCTGAAAGGGGTTTTATTTTAGCTTAATCACAGGATATGACTTCGTCGTATGGCTTTCCTATATTTTCTTTATTATAAAAAAGAAAAAGTAAAGCTTCTTTTTGATTGGGAATCCAGAAAGATGTCGGCGTGGAGACGCTCATATTTGTTTTCAGTATATTTTCGATTGTATCGTCCTTACTTCCAAAAGTTGTAACAGGAGTGATTTCCTGAATTTTTGACCTATCATCTATTTTTACTTTATAGATGGCAAAAGGCTGCTTAGGTTTGAATCTACTGATTTTTGATAAATCAGATCCATATTCAGTTTGGTTTTCATCATAGCAACGAGTAAACTGTAAGCCCATAAACCTGAATTTATTATTATCTAAGTAAGTAAAGACTTTGCCCAGATTTTTAAGCCATGAATTTTCAGCTTTTGTTGGCTTAATTCCCAATTTTGCTTTTGGAGTACAGGATGAAATAGTATAGGTGCTATCAGAATTTAGAAAGATCAGATATCTTTCATTAGGCTGTATATCAATTTCGCATGCTCCGGAATACGAATTTCCAATCAGACCTCTTACATTCATCGTTTTGAATGTTGTCCCTTTATAAACTTTTTCAAATTCAACATCAGCTTTATAGTTTCGCTGTTGAGAATCTTCATCATATACTCTTACAATTTTAATTATGCCTACAATGCTTGCATTTAAATAATTTTGTGGTAATGTTTGAAATACACATTTACAGGCTGAAACTTTTATGATACTTAAGAGTAAAAAGAGCAGTAATGATAATTTTTTCATATATAATTGTGGTTTTTATCTCGCAGAAATTTCATCAAGGAAAATATAAGCATCTCCTCCTGCTCCCTGGTGCCATTCCGGAAGTTTTCCAAAGTAGTATGCTTTTACTTTGATGTATCGGGCTTCGGTAGGAAGAATTTCAGTAGAAAAATCTTTGATCTGTACCTTTTCATCCTTAGGATCAATGTCATTATCAACGGTTTTTAGAAGGATAAAATCTTTTCCGTTCATGGAAGCGTAATATTCTACTTTTTTAGGCATCAGAATCCATGCTCTGCTGTCCTGAAGATAGGTGGAAGATAGTGATTTGATTTGTTGAGGAGATTTAAAATCAATGATTGCCTCAAAATTTTGTCCCTGATAGCCATGCCATTCACCTTTTCTCCAGTTGACATCACCTCTGATTCCGTCGATAAGAGCCAGTTTTCCGGTAGCGCTGTATTGTGGGGTAACTTTAGACAGGATATTAATATCCCAATAATTAGGTCTTCTGTTGAAGTTAGCAGTAGTTACCGAACTTTTTTCTCCATTTCTTTCAGCATAAGCCATTACCTGGGTAGTTTTTGAGAGAGAGAAGGGGCCTTTGTAAGCAGAGAAAGTCTTTCTTTTATTGCTGTCGCTTTCATCCATGGTCATATAATATACCTTGTCATTTGGATGTAAGGGAGTGATCTCCACTTTGGTAGAAAAATCAAAGATTCTGTCAGCAGCAATCACGGGTGAAGCTGTTTGTTCTGCATATTTAAAATCCTTAACAGGTTTTACATTTTCAAAACCAAGTTTTTTAAGTTCTGCTCTGCCGGTGTTTTTAGTAATGGTTTTTGTAGTACCATCTTCCAGATGAAGCTTGATTTCATCAAAATAAGGTGTTGTTGTTTCCCATTCCGGTAATCCTGGAGTCACAGAATAAATTCCCATGGAACTTAGAATATACCATGCACTCATCTGACCGCAGTCTTCATTTCCGATCAATCCGTCAGGGGTGTTTTTATAAAAATTATCAAGGATATATTTTATTTTGGCATCTGTTTTTTCAGGTTTGTCTACAAAATTGTACAGATAAGCAATGTGGTGGCTTGGCTCATTTCCCTGAGCATATTGTCCCATCAATCCTGTGATATCTACCTGCTCTCTTCCCGTTGTTTTATCAGGAGCAGTGAAGATGGCATCAATAAACTGTTCAAATTTTTCTTTTCCGCCATGCGCAGCAATAAGACCGGGAATATCCTGTTGTACGGAATAAGAATAATGCCATGAATTTCCTTCCGTATAATTGTTGTTGACTTCTCTCGGATCAAAAGGCTCGTACCAGTTTCCGTTCTTTCTTGGCTGCATAAATCCTGTTTTAGGATTGTAAAGATTTTTCCAGTTCTGAGAACGCTTCATGAAATACTGATAATCTTCTTTTTTGCCTAAAATTTTTGCCATTTGGGCAATACACCAGTCATCATAAGCATATTCTACAGTTTTGGAAACACTTTCATGCTCATCATCAATGCTGATATAATTATTCTGCTTGTAAGCATTCAATCCGAAAATATCCTGCATTGCTGAACCTTTAGCTGCCTGAAAAGCCTTTTCGTAATCAAACCCCTGAATTCCCTTGGCCATAGCATCTGCAATGACAGAAACTGAGTGGTAGCCAATCATGCATTCTGTCTCATTGGAAGCCAGTTCCCATACCGGAAGTTTTCCGCCCTGTTCATATTGTTTGATGAAGGTGTTGATAAAATCTGCAGTTCTTTTTCTGTCAATTAAAGTCATTAACGGATGAGCACCTCTGAAGGTATCCCAAAGTGAAAAGACGGTATAGTAATCAAAGCCATTTGCCGTGTAGAATTTATTATCCCTGCCTCTGTATCTTCCGTCAGCATCCATATTGATATTAGGCTGTGTGAAAACATGGTAAAGAGCGGTATAAAAAACGGCTAATTTATTTTTGTCATCAGATTTTACTTCAATTTTTGAAAGTTCTTTATCCCAATCAGTTTCTGCTTGCTTTCTTACAGTATCAAAATCTTTAGATTGTCCTTCTGCCAGCATATTTTTTCCTGCTCCTTCATAGCCGGTAGGAGAAATAGAGACTTTTATATTGATCTTTTCTCCTTTTTTAACATTGGCTGAAAATGCCAGTGCAAGCTTTGTTCCGGTAAAAAGATTATTTTCCTGTTTTCCGTTAACCTCTTTTTTTGAAATTTTCATTGGCTTTGAAAACTCAATTCTGGCGTAAATATATTGGTTGGTGGCCCAGGCTTCACTTCTTCTGAAAACTTCAATGGTTTTATCATCAATGATCTTTACTTCCCCTTCCAGAAGCTTATCTCTGTGGTTGAGGTCTAGAATAATATTGGCATCACCTGCATTATTGAAGGTGTATTCATGGTAACCGACTCTTTTTGTCGTTGTCAGGCGCACTCCAATATTATGTTTATCTAATTTTACTGCATAATATCCGGCAGCAGCCTTTTCATTTTTATGTGAAAACTTTGAAGAATAATCTTTACTGTTCAGATTCGGGTTTCCCATTGTAGGCATCAGCATAATGTCTCCATAATCTGAAACTCCTGTTCCGTTCAGGTGGGTATGAGAAAAACCATAGATCACAGAATCCGAATAATGATATCCGCTGCATCCGTCCCAGCTTCCGTCAATTCTTGTATCCGGAGAAAGCTGTACCATCCCGAATGGAACAATTGCTCCGGGAAAAGTATGGCCATGACCTCCGGTTCCTATAAAAGGATTCACATATTGGGAGTAATTCTGTGCAGAAATGATCTGAGTAATAAATAAAGAAAATGCTATAAGCCCTTTTTTCATGTTCTGATTTTATAAAGACGAAGATATTGAAAAACAGCAAAACAGAGGTAATAAAACAAAGGAGTAGCTTGTCTTATAGAAAACAACTATAATTCATGAAGAAGACATTACTTGCTGTAATTGTGCTGTTGCCGGCAGCCGCATTTGCCCAGACGGTAACAGGGAAGATCTCACAAACCGGAAATGCGGTTCCTTACGTTGAGGTGATTGCCACAAAAGATCAGAAAAAGCAGACTGCCATTTCAGACGAAAAAGGAAACTATTCACTGAAACTTTCAGAAAATGGAACGTATCATATTAAACTTATTCAGGATGGTATAGAAATATCCAATAAAGAACTGGTAATAAATGGTGAGGTAAAACATGATTTTTTTATTGAAAAAAAGAAAGAGAAGCAGATCGAAGGAGTTACGCTTACTGCCAGAAAAAAACTGATTGAGAGAAAAGCGGACAGATTGGTTTTCAATGTTTCCAATTCCGTGGCCTCACAGGGAATGGATGGCGCGGATGCTCTGGCAACAACACCCTTGGTAAAAGTAGATGACAATACCGGTGTCTCAATTGTCGGGAAAAGTGGGGTAGCGGTAATGATTAATGACAGGATTCTGAATTTGTCAGATGCTGAACTGGTTACTTACCTTAAAAGTCTTCGATCTGAGAATATAGAAAAAATTGAGGTCATTACTTCGCCTCCCGCCAAATACGAAGCACAGGGAAACAGTGGTCTGATCAATATTGTTTTAAAGAAAAATCAGAATCTTGGGTGGAACGGAAGTTTTACTTCCAGCCTTCAGCAGCAAACTTACACCGGGAATTCAAACAGTGTAACGGTAAATTATCAGAATGAAAAGCTGCGTACCTCATTGAAGTTAAGACAAAATAAAAATGAAAAACACTCTTATGAAAATTATTGGATAGAAGGTGCAGATGGTCTTAAAAGTAATGATAACAGAAGAGATTTTGGAGATGGGCTTGGAGCGAATTTAAGTTTGGATTATCAGTTGAGTAAAAAGTCTAATATCGGATTTATTTATGATTTAGGATTCGGGCATTCTAATATGGATATCACAAATACCTCCAACTATTTCCAGAATGGTAATTATACCAATACATTGCTTACCTATGCAGAACACAGAGCGACCGGCAGGCAGCATACTGCCAGTGCTTATTATGATCTGAAATTCGGGAAACAGGACAATAAACTGAGTATTACAGGAAATTATTTTTCCAATACTCCGGAAACGACCATTGATTTTACCACCACAGAAAGCTCGGGAGACCGATTTGTTGTAAAGTCACCATCTATGGTAGATTATAAAATTTATTCCGGACAGGCAGATCTTACACTGCCTTATCAGTTTGCAAAAACAGAAGCTGGGGTAAAATTCACTAATTTTGATAATAATTCTAATATTTTCTATCAGAATTTAACAAATGGAGATTATATCACAGATCCTCTGAAAAGCAATGAGTTTGAGTATAATGAGAAAAATTATGCGGCTTATATCAGTTTTGAAAAATCTTTCAATGAAAAATGGTCGGCAAAAGCAGGGCTGCGTTATGAGTATTCTGTAGTCAATGGGAATTCTTTAACTTCAGGTCAGCAGAACGAAAATTCTTATGGGAAATTTTTCCCTACAGCCTATATCAGCTATAAAAGCAATGAGAATCATACATTCAATCTGAATTATTCCAAAAGAATCAACAGACCGGGATTCCGTGCCATCAATCCGTATCGCTGGTACATTAATATCAATTCTTACTTTACCGGAAACCCTTTCCTGAAACCGTCTATCAATCATAATTTTGAATTTTCTTACGTTTATAAAGGAAAACTATCAGCGTCTGCTTATTTTCAGAGATCAGTGGGTGCATTTGGCCAGCTCGCTAATCTGAAAGGTGAAAACAGAGTAAGTACTTTTGAAAATTACTACAATCAGAATAATATGGGTGTTTCGCTTAATTACTCAGATACTTTTTTCAAAAGATGGGAGGCGAACTACTCTGCCAATTATTCGTATATGAACACGGATGTTTTTGCAACGGATGCCCTTGCCAGAAAAGGAAACAGCTATGATTTCGATTTTCAGAATAATATATCACTCAACTCAAGCAAAACAATACAGCTGATCCTGAATTACTGGTTCCGCCTGCCTTCCAATTCCGGAAATTCATATATGAAGTTTGCCGGCAATTTTACATCAGGTCTGAAACTGAGCCTTATGGAAAGAAGTCTTCAGCTGAATGTGTTTGTTTCTGATATTTTGAAGCAAGGGAAAAGTTTGGGTGAAATCTATTATACCACTGGAACTCATTCTTACAATAATTATTATGATGCCAGAAGGCTTACGGTATCTGCAACATATACTTTTGGAAATAAAAAAGTAAAAGGAGCGGACCGCAATGTAAGGTTTGATGAAAAAAACAGAGCAAACTGATAATTTGGGCTTAAGTCATTTTTATGCTTCATGTCATTCTGAATGAAACGAAGTGGAATAAAGAATCTCTTCTTTCTACGGGATTCTTCCTTCGTCAGAATGACAATATACAATACTTACACTGCTCCTTCAAAGAAATCATTAAGATATTTCTCCTTATCATTTTCTTCCCGCCCGGAACCCAGATATTTTTTCCAGGATTGGGATTCATGATAGACAATACCCATTTCCCAGACACAGTAAGTAGGGAGGTGGGTTTTGTTTCTGTTCCATACTTCAAAGTTACCGGAACCGTCATAATAGACACTTTCCCATAATTCATTTTCACTTCGCCATGTACACACCAGGAGAAGATAGTTTTCTCCGCAGCGATGCATAATGATAAATCCCAGATCATCAATGTTTTGAAAGTCTTCTTCAGCATATTCAACACATAACCGGGCATTATGAATATCCTGTGGGGAGATTTCTGCCGGATCCTCAGCCAGATCGTACCATTTGAATTTTGTTTTTCCAACGGTAAAAATTCCTTTCGGTAGTGCATATTTGGAAGGGTAGGTATTGGTTTTCATATTAATTATTTTACAATGATAATGATGTTAATAAATCTAATAATTTTATTTTAAATCCCTATTCATAAATATTTTTGTTAACGGATAAAATACCACAAAAGTGTTATATGAATCGAATTTCAAATTTCATACATTTGATTGTAAACTAATAATTTCAGGTTCGGCATGTTAAAAAATAGCTTAACATAAGAACTTTAAGAAAACCAGTACAAATTCAATATATAAATATGATGGAAACACTATTCTTTTATCTTCTGCTGCTTGTTGCAGTTATGTTTCTGATATTTTACTTTAAAGACAGTTTCTACTCTGCTAAAAAAGTGAAAATATTTAAAGATATTGATGAGAAATATCCCTATTACTTTATTCCTCAAAAACCTGTCAAATGGTTTGATTTTACCGGGCTGATGAACAGTTTCAGAATGGTTTCTCTGTCTGCGGATATCCTTTCTATCATTGATAAAAGAGAAATGCAGACCGCTTTGGGAAAAGATACCGGAAGAGAGTTAATAGAAAGTAACTGTGATGAATCGGAAGATGAATTCTGGTTTGATTTCATTGCAGATACCGGAGATGGCTTTGATGCTACTACCTCTGTTTTTTATCATCTGACAAGAGACAGTTATATCTATTCTTTTAAAAATGAATTCAACAGAGATGTTGAAGATGAGGTTGAAATCAAACTGAAAAGGGGATCTGTTTTGGTCGTGGGAGGCGATCTGGTGTATCCCGTAGGCTCTGAAACCAATTATAGAGACCGTTTCAAAGGACCTTTAAGATTTGTTGCTCCTGATACAAAAGAGGCAGGCCCAATACTCATTGCTACACCGGGAAATCATGACTGGTACGATGGTTTAAGTGCTTTTTTCAGGCTGATGTGTCAGAGAAGCAAAATCAGTGATTACAGAACTGTACAGAACCGAAGCTATTTTGCCTATTCACTAAGGGAGAATGTTCACTTAATGGGTATTGACAATCAGTTGCTGGGCGATATTGATATTCCTCAAATGACTTTTTTTACTGAGTATGTTGGAAAAATATCAAAAGGAAATGATACCAACCATGTTATTTTGCTCATTGCAGAACCTTATTGGTACAATTATCAGATAAAAGACAGACACAAGAGAAGACAGCGCATGGATAGTCTGGAATATATTATCAGAACAATGAAAGAAGCTGTCAGAAAACTGGAAGCGAGCAATATAAAGTCAGAAATTATTTTTGATGTAGTGCTTACGGGAGATATTCATCATTATTCACATTATAAACTGGATAAAAATGAGAAGGGCTATAATAAAGAGATCAAACATTATATTACTTCAGGCGGTGGCGGTGCTTTCGGGCATATTACCGATTTTTTAAAAGATACAATCACTCTTCCGATCCTGCAAAACACAACGACTACGGAACTCACCTATCAACTGGATGGCAGATATCCGTCTAAAGAGAAATCCGGTAAAAAAACATTCTGGAATCTTATTTTCTTTATCATCAATTATGAATTTACCGTATTGCTGTTTTTACTTTCATTAATCGTTACGTATACCCATTGTTACTCAGATTCTATTTTGAAAGGGCTGATTTTATTGTTAATTCCTGTGATCTTTCATTTTACCATCACCAAAGTCACCAATACAGAATGTTCCGAGAAGGAAAAATGGACGAGCAAAATTCTGCGGGGATTTTTATTTGTATTATCGTTTGCTGTCCAATGGTTTGTATTCATGAAACTTCCAACGTATGGATTTACTTTTTTACAGGACAGCCATTTGTCTTTTATTCATATTAATGAAATAAAAAACTTCTTTAAAATTCCGGCCGGGTGTGATTACTTTATTTCTCAGCTGATCATTTCTGCCCTTTTGCAATCCATACTTTTTGGATGGTATATTCTTTTCGGATATCATTTTTTCAAATTATATGTCACCGAAATTTCATCAGGGAAAATAAATACAGGAAATAAAAACTTCCTGAAGTTTAAAATAACAGATAAAGAAATTGTCATCTATGTGGTTGCTATAAAAAAAACATATCAATGGATGAATTTATTAAAAAAGAAACCTGCTTCTCAATTACAAAAAGAGATGCTTACCGAAGATCCGAAGAAATTTATCAAAGACAATTTCAAGCTGGATCCGGATAAAAATGTGAAAATTATTGATAAAATAACGATTTCATTATAAATCAGTTTCTTAACAACTATAACCTCAAAAACGAATCTCATGGAAACTAACTTTAAAAAACCTGCTCAGGATGATAATAACGGAGTACTGATTTCCTATTACCAACTAAGAATGTTTATCGGATTACTTGGATTTCTTCTTTCATTCCTTCTTTTTATGACCACCTATTTCCTGAATGATGAACATCCGCTCAAAGTAAGTATCAGCCATTATTACTACAGTTTCGGACATATAATTTTCGTAGGAACTTTATGTATTCTGGGTGGATTATTTGCTACTTACAGGGGAAAAGATAAATATGAAAATATGCTTTCAAATTTTGCCGGAGTAATGGCGGTGTTGGTCGCTGTATTTCCTACAAAATTTAATGGATATGGAGGAAATATTTACATTACTATAGATAAAGTAAATTATCAGGAATGGTTCAGCTGGGTACACTATATCAGTGCGGGACTGCTTTTTGTGTCTTTTGCTGTTTTTTGTCTCTATTTTTTTCAGAAAAGTGATAAAGAACAGGATGGTGAACCTGTTTCTGAAGAAGAAGCACTTAAGAAAAGCCGTAGAAACCTGTATTATAAATTTTGCGGCTGGGGAATACTCATCAGTCTTGCCTGTATTGGTCTTATTGCTCTTTTAGGAGATGATTCGGCTTCTGCGAATAAATTTCTAACTTATTCTACCCTTATTTTTGAAACCACATCATTGTTTTTCTTCTCGACCTCGTGGCTGTTAAAATCCAGTGAATTCTGGAACAAAAATATTCCATTAGTAACCTATTTCAGATAATAATTACCGATATATAAAGGGCTGAAGGTGTGTGTTTACAAAAGAATTTATCTATGATTGTGTTTACTTATTCTAAATAGGTGAAAAATGCGTAAATTTGTAAACAATTTATATTTATATGTTGACGAAAGAAAAGGTTCAGGATTTCCTTAAAGAAATAGAAGTAGACGATTTGGTGAATAATCTTCAGATTATGGGTGATGATGTTTATATTGACATGACTGCTCATTCGCCTGCAATGCACGAAAAGAAAAAACTGGAGGCTGCCATGAAACAGGCTTTTGCCAGTGAGTTTGGAGAAAACGTTCATTTAAAACTTAAAATCGTTTCTCCGGAGCCTAGTGAAATTCAGCAAAGTCAGATCAAAGGAAAACAAATTCCGGGAATTCAAAATATTATCGCTATTGCTTCCGGTAAAGGAGGAGTAGGAAAATCTACAGTTTCTGCAAATATGGCAGTAACGTTAGCTAAAATGGGCTTTAAAGTAGGATTATTAGATGCTGATATCTATGGTCCTTCAGTTCCTACCATGTTTGATACAGAAGGTCAGAAGCCGATTTCTGTAGAAGTGAATGGTAAGAATCTGATGAAACCTATCGAAAATTATGGAGTGAAAATGCTTTCAATAGGATATTTCTCAGGAGCCAATCAGGCAGTAGTATGGAGAGGTCCTATGGCTTCAAAAGCATTAAACCAGATGATCAGAGATGCTGCATGGGGAGAATTGGATTTCTTACTTATAGATCTTCCTCCGGGAACTGGTGACATTCACTTGTCAATTATCCAGGAAGTACCGGTAACTGGTGCGGTGATCGTAAGTACACCTCAGCATGTTGCATTGGCAGACGTAAGAAAAGGTATTGCTATGTTCCAGATGGAAAGTATCAATATTCCTGTTCTTGGATTGATAGAAAATATGGCTTATTTTACACCGGAAGAGCTTCCTGAAAATAAATATTATATCTTTGGAAACCAGGGAGCACAATATTTAGCCGAAGATCTTGGAATTCCTGTATTGGGAGAGATTCCATTGATCCAAAGCATCAGAGAGGCAGGAGATGTAGGAAGACCGGCTGCGCTTCAGGAAGGATCTAAAATTGCAGATATCTACACAGAAACTGCCAGAAAAATGGTAGAAAGCTTAGTAGAAAGAAACAAAAGTCTTCCCCCTACTGAAGCAGTGAAGATTTCAACAATGGCAGGATGCTCACCAAAAGCAAAATAATAATAATTTTCAATACATTTGAAAGTACCAAATTGAACTGAAAAATATGGAAACAAACATAACGCACGAAGATACAGTAACAAGAGTAATGGAAGCTCTGGAAAGCATTAGACCGTTTTTGAATAAAGACGGTGGTGATATTGAGCTTATTGATGTGAAAGATAATCAGGTGTTTGTGAAACTTTTGGGTAACTGTTCCGGATGTTCGTTGAATTTCTCAACGCTGAAACTTGGTGTTGAAAATACCATCAAACAACATGCGCCAGAAATCGAAAAGGTAATCAACGTAGAGTAAAATTATATCTGAGATATTTTTAAAAGACAGACCTCAAGGAGGTCTGTCTTTTTTGTTTACATATACTCTTTACAGACTTTGAAATCTGTGGTTTCTGTCATAAAATTAATTCAATAGAACGTTGATATTGTAATCTTCAAAAATCTCAATAATTTGTGTAAATTTTGTTTTCAGTATTGCTTTACTTCTTTTATGATTGATCCAGTTGAGTTCTGAAATAGATTGTACCCCGAAATCTCCCCGAAGACAATCATATAATGAATATAAATTACGTCCGAAATATCCTGAAGTTCCATGGATTTCCTCTCCTAATGTGCAGAAAAAACCATCTAAACTATGGAATTCATTTCCATCAATCTGAATGTTAATGTTTGTCCTGTTTATCTTAGGATTACAAAAATGTAAAGCGTGAACAAGCCATCCCTGTAGTTCATCTTTTCTGAAATTTTTCCAGATATTCTTTTCAATAAATTCATTATTAAATCTCATATCCAGAGCCTTTTGATAACCTTTTGGGGTAGCCCACACAAAACCGCTTAGAATAATGTTTTTTTTGGATTTGTTTAATTTAATACTGCTGATAAAAGTACTTGATATAATATTGTTTTGTTGATCAAGTTTGCAAATGAAACCATTATTTTGATATATTTTAGATGAACTTTCAAGAGCAGAAATAAGATTGGAAATGTTATGAACATTTGTCAACCTGACTTTTTTATAAGCTATAGGATTGGAATCTTCAATATTTTTTACTACATCTATTAAAGTGATTATTTCAGGTTCATTACCTGTGTCTAATGCAAATCCAAACATACAGTTAAATATCTCTATTGTTTTACAACTTTGAAATCAAACCTAACAGGTTTTCAAAACCTGTTAGGTTTTTGGTGATAATCCAGAGTCTGGAAAATACTTTTATTGTTTTACAACTTTGTTTCCTACCCCTTCAATAGAAACATCCGGTTTTCCTGATTTTGTTCCGGAAGTCCTGTAGTAGACTACATTGCCACCGCCTTCTATAGTTACTTTGTCTACTTTATCAATGTATACTTTGTTGCCGGTTCCGGAAACAGCGATCTTTTTTGCGCTTCCTTTGATCATTACCGTGTTATCACCACCTTCCACCTCAGCAACTCCTCCATTGAGTGTATAGTTGAGTTTATGGCCTACACCTTCTACCTGTATGGTTTTATCATTGTCTGTTTTTTCTACTCCTTTTGTAGATTCTGTTTTTCTGGATTGTGAAAAGGCAGTACCTGTTCCCAGTAACAGGAGAGCCAGAATTCCCGCTGTCTTAATACTTTTCATTGTGAATTTGGTTTTGTTGAGAGTAAATATAGAAATAAAATGATTTTTTTCAGACATTTCAAAAGTTAAATCATCTTAAATAATGAGTTTTATATTGACTTGACTTCAAAACTTCTCAATAACAAAAAAGCTCCGGAAAAATCCGAAGCTCTAACTAAATAGAATGGTATACTGTAATTTATGTTTACTTTACAATAACTCTTTTGATTTGTCCTTCTGATGTTTTTACAACATAAACACCTGTAGAAAGATTGGATGTGCTTATGGTTAAAGCATTTTTCTCTTTTCCAATTAATTTTCCAGACATATCATACAATTCGTAATCCTGTTTTCTGTTAAAATAAAGTGTATTCCCTTTGTTGACAGGATTTGGGAAGATATTAAAGGTTGCCTGCTCTGCTTTTGTTTCACCGGTTCCAAGAGTAGATGGCATTGCTACTTCATACATAGATAAAGTTCCACTGATCTCGTTGGCAATAATTACATACCCTTTGTTGGTTGTTGTATTTTCAGGAGCAATATAGATAATTCCTTCAGGGCCATTGTCACCTCCGTAAGCTGAAGTAGAACGGGAATGTTTGTAATCAGTGAAAGTAGGGTTGTTAGGATCTGTGATATTATATACCATAACTCCTCCGGTTCTTTCTAATGTGATAAAAGCATAAGTCTGTCCGTTGATGTTTCCTAATGCCACACCTTCCGGCTCTGGACCTTTTGCACGGCTTCTGTTTTTAGCACCATTAGATTCATTATCCGCATTGAAAATTAATGGTTGATAGGCTGCAATATATCTTTCAAACTGATCTCCACTGTCGTACACGATCTGTTTGGTATCCGTATTGAAAATAGAGAATGAACGCGCTCCTAAAGCTGATATTTCTTCAAACTCTGAATCTCCGTCTGTATTTCCAGTAGCAGATGAAACCCTGAATCTTCCCAGATTGTAAGAAGCCTTTAAAATACTTGAATTAGGGAAAAGTACAGGATCTAAAATATAGTTGTTTGCCCCTACAGTAGTTCTTTCACTATATCCTGAAAGGTCTTTTTCATCTCCTTCATTGGCGGTTACAATATAATGAGTATTTCCTACCTTATAATTCTGCACTGCATCCGGAACATAATAAGCTTTTACAGGCCAATTGGCAATTAAAACCTCTCCATTGTTGTCCGAAGTATCAAAACCATTACCCGGAAGGCTCATATCTTTTTTACCTAACCCCCAGATTCCTGTGATGGTCTTCGTTGCCAGATTAATTTCAGCGACAGCATTATTCTCCTGAAGTGTTACCCATGCTTTCTGACTGTCAGAACTGATGGTAACATACTCAGGTTCCAGATCCTGAGAAAGAGTATTATTGGTTCTTACTTTTCTTAAACCTGTAGCAGTTAATGCAGCAAGTTGAGAATCAAAACTGTTGAAATTAAGAGTTGTTACATTACTTTGCGTAAGATTTCCGATACCGCCGGAAATGTCAATGATACTGATTGTTCCTTCAGGATCTACAGTATAAGCATCATTAGGTTCTCCTTCGTTGGCCGTAACAACTTTTGTTCCGTCAGGGGAGAAGGTAATCATATCCGGTAAAGCTCCTACAGTAACCTGTTTCAGAAAGTTTCCGTTAATATCGAAAAATACTACAGAACCGTTTTGCTGAGGATCAGTATTTGGAGAAGCGGCTGCGATGATTCCATTTTTCACGGCAATACTTGTGATACCGCCATAAGGAGCCATATTGACTGTTTTTACGACTGATGGAATGGCCGGATTACTGAAATCAATAATGTCAAAAACATCTGTAATGGAGCTTATTGTGAATAAACGCTGCGTTGATGCATCATGAACTACAATTTCCGTAGAACTGTTATTATTTCCTGAAGGATCAAAACTTCCAAGATAATTCAGTTGGATCTGATGAGAAGGAACCGGTGCCGGTTTATCATTATCTACAATATAAACCGTTGCAGAATTGTCTCCCGAAATAGTTGCTCCGGCAGGATTTTCAAGGCTTACAACAAAATATTCGGCCTGCTGCTCTGCCACTGTGTCATCAATAATCGGAATATTAACGGTATAACTCGTTGTAGAGGGAGTGATATTAATAGTCTGGTTGGCTAAAGTGAAATCGTTAGCATCAGCTGTACTGAACGGTGCCGGTTTTACTACCAGATTTACCGTAGCCGTTGAAGGATTGGTGATATTGATTTTAAATGCAAGGTTTCCTGCATTTTCATTGACTTTAATGAAGTTTTTTTCCAGAGAAATTGTTGTTCCGGCTGTAGTGAAAGTACTGGATGTACTGATAGTAACCCCATTATCACTGAAATCTTCGACCATATTGGGTTTAAGTGCAAGATAATAAGTTTGTCCCGGTACCAATCCTGAAGTAGGGATCACGGTAATGGTATTATTGCTGAAAGTCGTTGTAAACGGAATTGGTGCTCCTGCAGCATTTCCAAGACGAAGCTCTATAAGATTTTGAGCGTTAGAATTACTGATTGCAGAATTATCTGTTAATCTTACATTTTCATTAAAAGACAATGTAGGATTTACAGTTGTTGAAGCGTTATTGGTATTATGAGCAGGAAGATAAGTGACAGTTGGTGGAGTAGTGTCTGCACCTCCGGCAGGAGTTGCATCTACCGTAAAATTGTCGAAACGGTTGTTACCACCGGTTCCGCCTCCTGTTGCTGAGAATTCAACCTTTAATTTAAAATTGGGATTGTTATTGATTCCCTGTATGGCAGAAAAATCAAGCGTAACGAGCTGAGGATTGGCATCCTGCGGAGTTACAGTCTGAAACTGCACAAAATTAGTTCCGTCTGTTGAATAAGACCATGTCTGAGTCCCGGCTCCCTGTCCTGATCTTCTGGTGGTAAACTTAACAATGACATTGTTGTATCCTGTGGTTGGCAGATTAAACTGTAGTCCTCCTCCAATTGGATTATTGAACCTTAAATGAGTTCCGGGTGCATCCCCATTTCTTGCATTTAAGTTTTCATCACTAAAATTCTGTCCGGTACCACCAGCAAAATCTATTACACTTGTACCTCCTGCTATTGCCGTAAGAGAACCATTCACCATGGTAGAAGATGGTGTAGTGATAGTAGCTGCAGATGTATTATTGTTAAAGTTCCAGTAATGAATCAGTGTCTGTCCGAAAAGCCCGCTCTGAAAAAAGAATGCGGCAATTACAGACCCTTTTAATAGGTAGTTGTTGATCATTTTTACTTCAATTTAGATAAATGCAAAATTGAACTTTATGTTTCGCAACTATTTTAATGGAATTTTAAGAAATGTTTAAAAAATAGGTTTGTTTCCGATAAAAGATAGAATAATGTTCAAGTGAAGGGTTTGTAGGATATAATTATTTTCCTGATTTCCCGGAAAAATTTAAAATTGTTCCTGATTTGTTCCCTTCCAATGGATGTTTCTGCATATAAAAATATCCTGAAACAGCAGTCACAAGCAAGAGTACAAAAATAACCAGAACAATTCTTCTTAACATGTCTCTCATATCGCTAAATTTTTAATATCTCTAATTTCTAAAGTAGATGTAGGGTACCCTTTTTGTGTCACATTGATCATTGCTCTACCTACTTCCTGTAAAGTTAATGATTTTGATTGAAAAAATACAGGAAAAATCCAAATAAAAGGTTTAAAATACCATTTTACATTCAATTGACCTTCAATTGGTTTCATAAATCCGGGACGGAAATTATAAGCACCTTTGAAATTCATCTTTTTCAAATCATTTTCGGTTCTGCCTTTTACCCTTGCCCACATCATTTTTCCACTCTCTGTGCTGTCCGTGCTTGCCCCTGAAACATAGTTGAAAACCATATCCGGATTTTGGTTCAAAACAGCTTTTGCAAAATGTAGCGTTGTATCGTAAGTGATTTTGGTGTAATCTTCTTCATTCATCCCGATGCTGCTGATTCCTGCACAGAAAAAACAGGCATCATAGCCTTTCAGCTTTTCATCCTGAAGGTCTATGGATAAAAAGTCCGGAACAAGATATTCTTTCAGTTTGGGATGTGATTTTCCGGAGGGTTTTCTGCTTATGCTAAGGATTTCAGAAACATTGGGATTCTCAAGACATTCCATTAAAACGCCTTCGCCTACCATCCCTGTAGCCCCTGTGAGAATTATTTTGATTGGATTCATTGCTTTACTATTGATAATAGTCTGACGGATGGGGATAGGGCTTTACTTTAAAAAAAATAGAAAAATTTTTATTAAAAGATAAAAGATAAAAGATAAAAGATAAAAGATAAAAGATAAAAGATAAAAGATAAAAGATAAAAGATAAAAGATGTTGTCGTTAAAATTCAATAGGGTGGGTTTTAACCCACCTGACAAAAAATGATTCATTATTGGTTTAGCCAAAACTTAATAAAATAGGAGAACATAGAGATTGCTTCGTCGCGTTGCTCCTCGCAATGACAATGCGGGAATGGATGTCAAATAAAAAGCCAGCACAAAATGGCTGGCTTAACAATATTGTTATTTGTTGTTACCTTTTGTGCTGTAACTGGCTGTAAATATTATGGATTAATCCATCTGCAACAGATATTTTAGGAACAAAGATCCTGTTGATATCAGACCAGGACATTACATTGTTGAAAATACTAAGGGCATGTACCAATACATCAGCACGGTCTTCTCTGAGGTTATAATTGGTCATTCTTTCTTCCACAGACAGTTCATTGAATTCTTTATAAACCTTTTTAAGATGTGACAAAGACATTGGTTTTCCGTCTTTGGTTTTGCTCATGGAGAAGACTTTATTGATATTTCCTCCTGATCCAATGGCTACAATTGGTTTTTTACTGACGATATTTTTCTTGATTTCGTCCTTCATTTCTTTCCAGTTATCCATTGTAACCAGGTTGTTGAGAAGACGGATCGTTCCGATATTGAATGATTTTTCGTAAACCATTTTACCGTTTTCGTAGAAAGTAAGTTCTGTAGAACCTCCGCCAACGTCGATGTATAAGTAAGCGAATTCTTTGTCAAGACCTTCTGCAACATGATTTTCATAGACCAGCGTGGCTTCTTCATCACCGGAAATAATTTCGATGTTAATTCCTGATGTTTCCTTTACGAGGTCAATAATTTCATTGCCATTGGCAGCATCACGCATGGCACTGGTAGCACAGGCTCTGTAATGATCTACTTTGTATATTTTCATCAGGTCACTGAAGATTTTCATGGAATCAATAACCATTTTTTCTCTTTCGGGACCTATTTTTCCGATGGTAAAAACATCCATTCCCAGTCTCAGAGGAATTCTGAGAAGGTTGAGCTTGATGAATTCAGGTTTTCTGTTATTAATCTTAACTTCATTGATAAGAAGGCGGGCTGCATTACTCCCTATGTCTATCGCTGCTATCTTCATTTTTTACTTGTTTTAGCTTTTAAATATTTATAGGTTTCTATTTGTGAACGGCATTCTTTTTTATCATTTCTTATATATTCGTTGCTGAGTTTTTTATCAAGAATTCTGGCTTTTACATTATCCCTAAGCTGAATGTCAAGAATATCTTTTAATTCTTTCTTAAGGTTCTTATCAGTGATTTTAGCCGCAGCTTCAATCCTGTAATCCAGGTTTCTGGTCATCCAGTCAGCGGAAGAAATGTACATGTCTTCTGTTCCTTTATTGTAGAAGTACATTACTCTGGCATGCTCCAGATACTCATCTACAATACTTATGGCTTTTATTTTTTCTTTAAACTCTTTCTGGTTTACGGCACAATAGATTCCCCTTACGATAAGCCTGATTACCACCCCAGCTTTGGCAGCATCATAGAGCTTTTCTATCAGTAGTCTGTCGCTCATAGAATTTACCTTGATGATGATCTCTGCTTTTCGGCCTGCTTTGGCTTCTTCGATTTCTTTATCAATATGGTGAACAATCTTTTCACGCATAAACTGAGGGCAAACTAATAAATTTTTACAAGTTTTCAAAATCGGAATAAAATCATCCTTCGGTTTTTTCAGCACATTGAAGACTTTATTGATATCTGCCATGATCCCTCGGTCGGCTGTAAGTAGCAAATGATCACCATATATTCTTGCCGTTTTTTCGTTGAAATTTCCGGTACTTACAAACCCATATTGGATGGTTTTATTATGCGCTCTCTTTTTGATAACACAGAGCTTAGCATGTACTTTTTTGTTTGGAATTCCTACAAGAACAGTAATTCCCTCCGGTTCCAGCATATCTTTCCATTTCAGATTGGATTCTTCATCGAATCTTGCCTGAAGCTCAAGCATTACAGTTACTTCTTTACCATTTCTGGCTGCATAGATGAGCGCATTGATGATCTTTGAGCTGCTTGCCATACGGTAAGCGGTGATCTGTATAGATTTTACATCCGGGTCCATGGCTGCTTCACGGAGAAGATCAATCACCGGATTGTATTTGTGATAAGGGAAAGTAAGAAGCACATCTTCTTTTAAAATAACATCTGTCACTCTTTCACCATGTTCAAATGCCTGATGAGTAAACGAATTTCTTTCCACAGGTCTTTCATATGCTTCAAAAACATCTGGAAAGTCCATGAAATGTTTGAAATTATGAATTTTTCCTCCCGGAATAATACTGTCTTTTTTCGTTAAATTAAGTTTCCTGATAAGGAGTTCCAGCAGAGCTTTATCCATATCTTTATCAAAAACGAAACGGGTAGGCTTTCCTTTTCTTCTGTTTTTGAGTCCTTTTTCTATTTTTTCTGCGAAATTGGTTCTGATGTCATTGTCCAGATCCAGTTCGGCATCTTTTGTTACTTTAAAAGCATTGGCAGAAAATTCATCATATCCGAAATAAGAGAAAATGTGCGGAAGGTTGAAAGTGATTACATCTTCCAGCAGCATTACATTTTTCTCCTCCGGGTCTTCCGTTGGAAGCAATACGAATCTTCCTACAAAACGCGAAGGAATTTCAATAATAGCATAATTACTGGAATACTGCCAGTCTTTCTTTCTCATGGCAACCCCAAGATAAAGACTTTTGTCTCTCAAATAGGGCATTGGTGTATTTTCATGAAGAAGGATAGGAATTACATTAGATTCTACCACCTCATCGAAATATTGTCTGGTAAATTCCTTTTGTCCTGCTGTCAGGTTTTTGGCATTTTTAATGAAAACTTTGTGATCAGCCATTTCAGTCTGGATCTTTTTCCAGGTTTTATCGAAATTCAACTGTTGTCTCATCACCACTTCATTGATTCTCTGAAGGATTTTGGAGGGTGGCTGGTAGAAAGATTCAGCAATCACTTTTTCCTTAAAATCCATGGCACGCTTTAATCCGGCAACACGTACTCTGAAAAATTCATCTAAATTGTTGGAGAAAATTCCGAGAAAACGTATTCTTAAATGTAAGGGAACTTTTTCGTCCATGGCCTCCTGTAAAACTCTTTCATTAAAGGCAAGCCATGTGATATCTCGTGGATTAAAGTGTATTGACATTCTAAATGTGTATATTTTATCAAAAATAATAATTAGCAAAGATTCTTCCTCTATTTCTTAGGTTAAACTTTGATTAATTTTTAAAAGAGGTGAATTAAATTGCTTTACTGATAACAAGTTTATTGGTAATCAATTGGTTTAAGTAAATTTAGAGTTGCAGTTATTTACTGTCATTACTCATTTATTCCATAATCTTGTTGTGGGAATGGTTATATTTGCGGACTATTTATAACATTTTTATGAAAAAAGTTTTATTATTGACAGCCGGCTTTCTGATGGCTAATGTATTTGGGCAGAGAGAATGTGCTACTGATTTGAAAATGAAGGAGTTTTATACAAGAAACCCTCAGGCTCTGGCAAAAAAAGAAGATTTACGAAATTATTTAACCAGTAAAAGTGCAGCTGCCAATACAATGGCTAAGAACGGCCAGACAGTGATTACGATTCCGGTTGTAGTGCACGTTCTTTATGGAAATGCCGCTCAAAATATTTCTGATGCTCAGATTGCGTCACAGATTGCTATTTTGAATAATGATTTCAGAAAATTAAATCCTAATTTCAACTCTGTAGTTCCTGATGTATTCAAACCTTATGCTGCAGATATGGAACTTACATTTTGTATGGCGACAAAAACGCCTACAGGAGCTTCTACTACTGGTATAGAGAGAAAGTCTGTTGCATCAAATTTTGATTTTGCCAACCAATATTATCTGGCATCTGGGCTTACAGCCTGGGATCCAACTAAATATTTAAATATCTGGGTTGGAAATATGCCTAATCCTTATCTTGGCTGGGCTTATCTGCCTGATGCTGCCGGTTTCCCGGAGGATGGACTTGCTATTGGCTATAAATTCTTTGGAACTACAGGTGCAGCAGAGTATCCTTATAATGGAGGACGTACTGCTACCCATGAAATAGGTCATTATTTCGGATTACTTCACCCATGGGGAGAAGACGGTAGTCTTTGTAATACGCCGGATAATGATGATGGTTGTGCGGATACTCCTGCCATTAACGATGCTCATTACGGTGGCAATGTTTTCCCTGACAATGGTTTTATGTGTAATCCTACTGCAAACGGTGCCATGTTCATGAATTTTATGGATTATGTGACAGATACTGAAATGGCATTCTTTACGAATGATCAAAAAACAATCAAGACCAATACAATGGCCGGTCCAAGAGCGAGCCTTCTGAATTCCAATGCATGTGCGTTCTTATCTGTAAATGATGTGGAAAAAGCAAACTCTATCAACCTTTTCCCTAATCCTACTACCCAGTATATCTCAATTGCTTCTCCTTTAGCACCTATTAATGAAGTAGAGATTTTCAACGCTGAAGGAAGACTTGTGAAAAAAGCATTTATTAAAAATGAAACAGATAAAATAGATGTGAAAGATTTTGCCAGTGGTGTTTATTATGTAAGAACTTATAATGGCAAAGACTTCGTAAAATCTATGAAGTTTATCAAAAAATAATGAAAATATTTCCATATTAAATGATACAAAGCCTCGATTTTATCGGGGTTTTTATTTTTATTGTGTCATTTTGTCATAATTCTTTGAATGGTATAGATATTGAGAAATTGAGAGTGTAAATTAAATTTAGAAATTAGAAAAAATATAAAATATTATGAGTAAAATAATTGGAATTGACTTAGGAACAACCAACTCTTGTGTTGCTGTAATGGAGGGTAAAGACCCTGTTGTTATTCCTAACGCAGAAGGTAAGAGAACTACTCCTTCTATTGTAGCTTTTACAGAAGACGGAGAAAGAAAAGTAGGTGATCCTGCAAAAAGACAAGCTGTAACGAATCCAACAAAAACTGTTTACTCTATCAAAAGATTTATCGGAACACACTTCAAAGATGATGCTTCTGAAATCACAAGAGTACCTTATAAAGTGGTTTCCGGACCTAACGATACTGTAAAAGTAAAAATCGACGATAGAGAATATACTCCACAGGAAATTTCTGCAATGACTCTTCAGAAAATGAAGAAAACTGCTGAAGATTATCTTGGACAGGAAGTAACAAGAGCGGTAATCACTGTTCCTGCATACTTCAACGATGCACAGAGACAAGCTACTAAAGAAGCTGGTGAAATCGCTGGTCTTAAAGTAGAAAGAATTATCAACGAACCTACAGCTGCAGCGTTAGCTTACGGTCTTGATAAGAACCATAAAGATCAGAAAATTGCAGTATATGACCTTGGTGGTGGTACTTTTGATATCTCTATCCTTGATTTAGGAGATGGTGTATTTGAAGTATTATCTACAAACGGTGATACTCACTTAGGAGGTGATGACTTTGATGATGTGATCATCAACTGGATGGCTGATGAGTTCAAAGCTGAAGAAGGTGTTGAATTAAAATCTGATGCAATTGCGTTACAAAGATTGAAAGAAGCTGCTGAAAAAGCTAAAATTGAATTATCTTCTTCTCCACAGACAGAAATCAACTTACCATATATCACGGCTACTGCTACAGGTCCTAAGCACTTAGTGAAGACTTTAACAAAAGCTAAATTCGAGCAATTATCTGCTGATCTTGTAAGAAGATCTATGGAGCCTGTTGCTAAAGCATTAAAAGATGCTGGTTTATCAACTTCTGATATTGACGAAGTAATCTTGGTAGGTGGTTCTACAAGAATCCCAATCATTCAGGAAGAAGTAGAAAAATTCTTCGGTAAAAAACCATCTAAAGGAGTTAACCCGGATGAGGTTGTAGCTATTGGTGCAGCAATTCAGGGAGGTGTATTGACAGGTGATGTAAAAGACGTATTACTACTTGACGTTACTCCACTTTCTTTAGGTATTGAAACAATGGGTTCTGTATTCACTAAATTAATTGAAGCGAATACGACTATCCCAACTAAAAAATCTGAAGTATTCTCTACAGCTTCTGACAACCAGCCGGCTGTAAGCATCAGAGTAGGACAGGGTGAAAGATCAATGTTCAACGATAACAAAGAAATCGGTAGATTTGACCTTCAGGATATTCCACCAGCACCAAGAGGAGTTCCTCAGATTGAAGTAACATTCGATATTGATGCGAATGGTATCCTAAGTGTATCTGCTAAAGATAAAGGAACTGGTAAAGAGCAGTCTATCAAAATTCAGGCATCTTCAGGTCTTTCTGACGAAGAAATCGAAAGAATGAAGAAAGAAGCTCAGGAAAACTCTGCAGCAGATGCTAAGAGAAAAGAAGAAGTTGAAATCTTCAACAAAGCTGACGGATTGATCTTCCAGACTGAAAAGCAGTTGAAAGAATTCGGTGAAAAGCTTTCTGCTGACAAAAAAGCAGCTATTGAAGCAGCTCACGCAGAATTAAAAACAGCTTTCGAAGCTAAAAATGTTGATGACGTAAAAGCTAAAACTGAAGCGTTAGATGCAGCATGGATGGCAGCTTCTGAAGAATTATATGCAGCGGGTCAACAGCCTGGTGCTGATGCAGGTGCAGGAGCTCAGAACGCTGGTGGAAACGCCGGAGCTGAAGATGTACAGGATGCAGACTTCGAAGAAGTAAAATAATTATTGTTCAGAATAATTAATATATAAAGACCCCCCATAAACATTTGTTTATGGGGTTCTTTTTTTGATACTTTAATAGCCATTTATATCGGAAAAATAAATTAAGGTGTTAAGTTTTTATACTAAAATATACCTTAAAGATAAAGAAGAGATCGTTACAGAAGATCTTAGATTGAGTGAAAGTTTTTTTGCCAGATTTGAAAATTGTAAGTTATCATTTATAATAAATTATCTGCGACTAAAGAATTATCCGCTGATATCGAAAGTGATTTAAATTTATACTAAAGTTTATAAGTGATATTTTTTACAGCAATAAGTGCACAATCAAAAAATGATTTAAACTCTGAAGAGAAAAAATATATTTCAAAGTTTATATATCCAATAAAAACTTTTAATCCAGATGAAGGAGATAATAATGATTTGCTAATCCTTGACAAACTGATTGGAGATGTAGCGATGTCTTTTGATTATTTGATATTCATTAATAAGTCAACAAGCTCAAAGCTTTTAAATGGTAACTCAAATGAATAGATTACAGCAAATGTTATATTCATAATAAAATTAGAAATAAGCACTAACATTTAATTATAAATCAACGTAATAAATTTATTGCAGGTTTTGTATAATGCTTCTTTGTGTATATTTAGAATAAATAAAATTAAAAAATTCCTATATTTGTGACTTAATATAAAATAATACCATGAAAAAGATTACGTTATTTTTAAGTCTTTTGTTGATTTTAACATTTATAATTGATGGATGTAGCCCAGAAATAGATTCTAGCGATCCAAGAGAAAATATTACCCCAATTATTTCAGCTGTAAATATAAATAAGAAATTTATGGTGCAAGTTCAAAAAGGAACTGAAATAAAAGTCTATGACACACTTAAAGTTGGAGATGTTTATACTTATAATGATAAAGGGATATTATTTATAGGAAATAAAATTTCATTTAGAAATCCAAAATCAAAACTTTCACCTGGAGGATGGTATATTGATTGTGAACGATATATTGGAAGTTATCTTGAAATTTGGTCTTGTGATAGAAGTGATCTTTCAATATATGATCCAAGATTTGTTGGGAGTGATTTTATAGAAGATGATATACTCAATGACGACTTATATTTTTGGGTGCCTTCAGATCCACAAGCGGGTCTTTATAAAGGTCCTATGGTTTATCATACAAATTCGGTAGCATCACAAGAATATTTACGATGCTGGTCTGAGAATAGCCCAACTAGTGTTGTTGAGCCATATACAGGACAAAATGTTAACAAAAAAAGATAAAACAATTTTGTAAATAAAGTAACAAAAAATATCAATCCTAAAACGCATTAAAAGCTAGATAAGCTTTAATGCGTTTTTTTATTATTTATATTGAGAATTGTATATGAAAGTTATTTTAAGTTAAAAACCTGCAGTCATTTTCAATCGGTAACGTATTGCAGCAATTACCCGGTCAATATGTGCAGCAATTTGACAATACCCAATTTAAAAATATTGTATTCAGAACCGCCAGCATTTATATCCGTTATAATGAAGGATAGGGTAATCAGTATATCGGGAATACCGAGTATAAAACTTCAGAGTATAAATTAGGGGGTTATATCTGGGGTGGTGAATATGTTTTTAATAATGAGAATACCCATTTTTCTGCCGGATACGATTATAAAAATCTGATTGAGCGTTTTTACAGAGTTTTTGAATATCAGGATGGCAGCTTTAAATGGCATAAAGACTATACAAAATATTCCGGGCTGAAAACGGATCTTCACAGTTTCTACCTTAATTTTTTAGGAAATTATAATGGTAAAAAATGGGCTTCCATGGTGACCTGTCAGGATCAGCTGAATACCAATTACAACTATCCTTTTTCAATTACCGGCTGGGAGCGGAAAAAGAATTTGCTTTAAAGCCTTTACATAAATTAGCTGTCGGTCTGAAAAAAGAATTCAATTATCAGCCTTACCAAAGCACAAAAGAGAATATCTTTGCAACTAAGATCGCTCAGCCGGAGTTTGCTTATGATGCAACGCCTAAAATAGGTCTTAATTTTAATGCAAGTTATATTTTTGACCAGAATAAAATAAGGTATGAGCTGTTTGGAAGTTTTTCTCAAACCTGGCTGATGAACAGTACATATAAAAATCAAGTGGACTACAATGGCAGAGCTAATCATGTTGCCCTGGTAGGATTGAATGTTTATTATTAAAAAATAAATGAAAGACAGATATCTCGCTTTTCTGGCCATTGCCGGAATGGTATGTTTATTAAGTTATACTTCAAATGACTCTACGGGATATACCGTAGAAGAGCTTCGTACCTTATACAGCAGCGGCGATCAGAACAAATGGCCGGCTGCTCATCTATTTGGTGAAGCGAAAGAAGGTTTTCAGGATATCGGACCTTTGTCTAAAATGAAATTTCCTGAAGATAATCCCTATTCCGAAGATAAAATGGAACTGGGAAAAATGTTATTTTTTGATCCGAGATTATCCAAAAGCGGACAGATTTCCTGTGCCAACTGTCACAATCCTGAAATCGGATGGTCAGACGGAAGCAGAGTTTCATTTGGTCATGACAGGCAGACGGGAACCAGAAATGCACCTACTTTGGTGAATATCGGATATGCAAAAACGTTTTTCTGGGATGGACGTTCTGCAACTTTGGAAGAGCAGGTGAAGGCCCCTATTGAAAATCCGGTAGAAATGAATCTGCATATGTCAATGGCCACAAAGAATATCAGGAAGATTAAAGGTTATAAAGCTTTCTTTGTAAAAGCTTTCGGAAATGGAGAAGTGACGGAAGAAAAAATTGCAAAAGCCGTTGCAACATTTGAACGCTCTCTGATAAGTCCGCCATCAAAGTTTGACAAATTCGTTACCGGGAAAAAGGATGCTTTAACGGATTCTGAAATCAACGGACTTCATTTGTTCCGGACTAAAGCGAATTGTATCAATTGTCACAACACCCCTTATTTTTCTGACCAGAAATTCCACAATTTGGGGCTGACGTATTACGGAAAGAAATATGAAGATCTGGGAAGATATATCGTTACCAAAAAGAACGAAGATGTAGGAAAGTTCAAAACACCTACGCTGAGAGAAGTTTCTGAGAATAAACCTTACATGCATAACGGACTTTTCCCTGAGCTGGCGAACATCGTTATGATGTACAACGCCGGAATGGGAAGAGAAACTCCAAAAGAAGATCAGATCAATGATCCAAAGTTTCCCCACAAATCAGGGATGGTTGAAAAACTGAATTTATCAGACGATGAAGTTTTTGATATTGTAGCATTTTTAAAAACTCTAAATAGTTACAAATACAAAATGCGTCCATCGGAATTACCTAAGTCATAATCATTATAATAAAACTCTTCCAGCCGGAAGAGTTTTTTATTTCAAAAAATAGTAGTCGCTGTATTCAATGATAAAACAATTTTCGTAACCGGATATTTTGTTGATTAGTAATACTTGTTTTGCCAATTTAGTATCTGGTTTTTTGGGTTTAGATTTGGGTGAAAGGTTTATTGAAAAGATTCTTAAATTCCATAATAAATGTTTAATTATTAATAATTTATGAAAAATTATTTATGAATTATGAGATGTGGATTTAATTTGTATATTTGATTTTATTTAGAATAAATAAAAATATTGTTTAAAGAAATAATAATGAATACAATTTTATCCATCTAATCCACAATTTTCACAAAAAACTATGGAACAACAAAACAAAAGAATCCTCACGCTGGATTTAATAAAAGGTATAAGTGTCATCGGAATGATTATCATACATACCTTGTTGGTATATGCCAATGTAAAATCACAATATGAAACGGCAATTGGCAGTTTTATTGTTTTTCTCGGAAGGGGAACTTCCATTTTCCTGATCTGTATGGGAATTACCTTCATGACTTCCAGCCATCAGAGTCTTAAGAGTGCTTTGAAACGTGGTGTTTTACTTGTGTTTGCAGGCCTGTTCATGAATTTTATGAAGTTTATGATCCCTGTGATTTTTAATTTTGCCCCAGATAATTTTATTCAGAAATATGGATGGCATGCTCCTATAGAGCAGCAATATGTATATCTGGTACAGTTGGGTGATATTTTACAGCTGGCAGGAATGTCTTTGCTGTTTGTAGGGTTTATCAGAGAGTATGTAAAAAATAAATATATCATTCTGGCGATAGGTCTGTTTGTTGCATTGATATCCAGAGAAGTTAGTGGAATTAATCTGGACTATCCTGTGATCAATTATATTCTGGATCTTCTTTTCAATACTGATTATCCGGCATATGTATATTTTCCTGTTTTCCCGTGGATGGCTTTTATTATCATCGGAATGTTTTTCGGAAAATGGTTCCAGGAGATGAACTACAACAGCAAACAATTATTTAGAAATATGCTGTATGTGGGATTGGTTTTCGTTGCAGTGGGTGCACCATTGGTTTTTCTGTATGGCGAATATAACTACAATGGTTTCTATCATATGGGCCCCGGAGGAGTTGTTTACTTTGCAGGCTGGACGCTGATCTTCCTCTGGATTATCTATACTCTCACCGTAAACAGTAAGGAAAATAAGGCGATTAAAGTTTTAAAATACTGCAGCAGAAACCTGACTTCAATGTATATGATCCAATGGATACTGATCTCGTGGGGAAAAGGTATTTTTGGGTACAGACAGCATAGTATTGGCTATGTAATGGTGCTTATTGTGCTGTATATTATTCTCACGTTTTCAGTGCAGACATTGGTGGATATTGTGAGAAAGAAAAAAACATTAATTGTCTTCAGGCCAATGTCAACAGACAAAACAGTTTTAAAATAATTCCAATCCTTTTTTTTATTATAAAAACCATAGTAAGCTTTTTACTGTGGTTTTGTTTTGGACTTAAAGAATCTCCACTTCTTCAGGAATTACAAAAAGAATCGTACAACCTTGTTCAGACTTTACTGAATGTTTAAAATTGGGTGGAGTATATAAATAATCTCCTTTTTCAAGTTGGGCTCCTGCAATAGTAGCATCACCTTCCATGATAAATAGTTCTTCTCCGGCAGGATGATTGTGATAAGGATAGCTGGCTCCCGATTCAAATTTTAAAAGAATACTGGTAGAACGGTTTTTCTCCGGATCGAATTTTAAAGATTTTACAAAAATACCTTCATAATGAATTCCTTTTTCAATTAATGGCTGCCATTCTTTTTGTTCTGTTTTTACGATGTAATCGTGGATGTTGGTGTTCATAATATATAAATTTTAATTGTTATTGTTGTAAAAATTGGTCTAAACTCCATTGATAGCGCGAGAAAGTACTCAGGAGAAATGCTCCGGCGCTGAATGCAAAGACAGAATAATCTAAAGGCTTTTTAATGCCAAAAGAAATACTCATCGCAACCGAAAAAAATAAAGTAAGAATGGAGGCGCACCGTGCAGTTCCTTTTACCAGATAACCTACGAGAAGCAGAATACCGATTGATAATTCAGCAGCTGTAGACAATACGGCTATTACGGAAGCCCATGACTGTGGTAAAAATGAATTCGTTTCAGCAGTGTAATCAACAAACTTTTTCCAGCCTGAAGATTGCGCTCCCCAAAGGTTAAATCTGCTTGCTACGGCAGATAAAAATTCGAATGCCAAAGCTATCCTTAATAAAAAAACGGCGGTGTCCTGCTGCGTTTTCATACTTATAATTTTTAGGTCTTAATTACAGTACAAAGTTCAGCGAAAACCGTTTCCTAAAGAATAGACAATTCCGGGAAAAGCATATAATATTTAAGGAAGGAAGAGGGGAGTTGGAAGTGGGAAGCGATGATGAGGTTGTATATATTTTGCTTCCTGACTTTTTTTAAATTTCCTTTACCGCTTTCTGATAATCTTTGGGAGAACGGGAAGTATGTTTTTTAAAGAAATTAGAAAAGTAGAAAGGGTCATTAAAACCAAGCATGTATGCAATTTCCTTCACGGATAGCTTTTCATACAGTAAAAGTCTTTTCGCTTCAGAAATAATAAGGCTGTAGATAACATTCTGAGCGGTTTTGCTCGTGTGGAGTTTTGAAACTTCATTCAGTTTGGCTTCAGTGGTTCCAAGGATATCAGCAAAATGAGAGACCTGATAGTTATTTTTGAAATTGTTTCTGACACTTTCAAGGAATTTTAAGAATAAAGCATCCGGTTTCCATATTTCATCACCATTGGCAATTTTACTGCGGTTGATCTCTACCAACAGCAATTCTACCAGAGAATGTGTAGAAATCAGGTATTGGTAAGGCTGTTCCAGAATTTCTTTTTCAATGGTGTTCAATGTTTCAGAGAAAAATTCGGGATGAAGTACAGTAATCATTTCATTCATTCCAAAATGACAAAAAAGCCCGTTGTGAAAAATAAGCTCAATATCACTGTCACCTTTAGAAAAGAAGTCCAGGGTAAATTCTAAGGCAGTAAGTTCTCCTTCAACCGATTTTAACTGATGAAACTGCCCTGAAGTAATCGTTATGGTCTGATGGGTTTTCAGGATAAAAATATTTTCGTCAATCAAAATTTCAGCACTTCCCTGATGACACCAAAATAACGTGTATCTGATGACCCGTCTTGGTTCAGGATGCCCTGACTGATTAGAATATTTTTTTATTTCAATCATTTTAAACCTATTAAAAGTTAGAATATTGGGTTGAACCAGATTAATTTAGTGATCATCTAGCTTAGTTTTATTATTAATGTTCTCTAGCTGCTTTTTTACTGTCCTGACATCTTCTTCCGTAAGCTTGCCATAGCCTATTTCTTTAATTTGCTTAAGTTGTGTTTTTCCTATTTCATCTTGTTTATTATTTTTTAATAACTCATCCCGTAACGAAATATATTGTGGAGCTGCATATACTTCATCTTTTAAAAACTCAGCAATATTTTTACTATCTATGGTACAGCCTGAAACATACTTCATTTTTAAAGGGTTTCTGGAGTAAAATGTATAGATATCTAAAAATCTTTTATCTTTCCTTTTAAACAGTTCTTTTCCTGAATACACTTTTAGTGCATTACTGCCATTCATCGCAAAATAATAGAGTTCATCATTGGTTGCTATTTTGGCAACTTTTTTAAATTGATTATAAATTTTACTTTCTTCTCCTCCTATTCCGATATGAGGTGATTCAGCATGGGAAATATGATTTAAAGGTTTTGCTAACTTTTTTACCGCATCAGAAACCTGAGCATTATATCCTATAAAACTTAAAGTAAGAAGTAGACCGCAAAAATATTTATAACTCATTACTTATAATAATATTTAAAGTTAAATAAAACTGAACGATTAAATACCTAAATTCGTGTAGATTTAAACAAAAAATTCAGAATGAAATACTCTAAAATTATTATCGTTGTTACGCTGTTTTTATTTCAGTTAGGAGCAGCACAGGAAAAAGCAGATGTAGTTTTAAATACAGCCTTCAAAGAAGCTAAAGCAGGAAAGAAAAATGTTTTACTGGTATTCCATGCTTCATGGTGCAAATGGTGCAAGATGATGGAAAAAAATATGGATCTCCCCGAAGCTAAACCTATTTTTGATAAAAGATTTGTCACTGCTTATGTGGATGTTCAGGAAAGAGGAGATAAAAAAAGCCTTGAAAACCCCGGCGGACAAGAATTGATGAATAAATATAAAGGTGAAAATGCCGGACTTCCTTTCTGGCTGGTTCTGAACCCAAAAGGAGAAGTATTGGCAGATTCTTTTGATGCTAAAGGAGAAAACCTGGGATCACCGGCCACACCGGAAGAAGTAACTGCTTTTATTGCTAAGCTTGGGAAATCCTCAAAACTGAGTAAAGAAGAAGCACAGACCATAGAAAAGGTATTTGTAAAGAAATAATAATTTAAAATAGAAAAATCCCTCCAATACACTTATTGGAGGGATTTTTATTATATCATCGTTGATTAAAACTTTTTATAGTAATATTCAATATTACTCCATAAAACCTGATCGTCAGATTTTGTCATATCGGATGGGGTGGTAAAAAGGTCTCCAAACATATTTTCGTACTGAGACGTACCAAATGAGGTACTTTGAACAATAGTCAACCCGTCACCGTTATTTCTGGATTCACGTTTCATATATTGTAATGTTCTTTTCAAAGTAAACGTAGCGCTCTCTTTATTAAAGTCACCGATATAATCTGGCTTACCACTATTATCATTAACTAGCACGGAATCATTGACGATTTTAATAGTGTATGTGATATCAGCTGAGTTTCCGGCAATCAATTGTATAGAATTCTTTTTCAGGTCAAGAACTATTTTCTTCCAAGCCGGTTCTTTATACATGCTCCAGTATTTGCTTAGATAAGATTCATCAGGATTAGTTTTACTTCCGAATGATCCTGTATAAAGAGTGGTTCCTTTTACTGCGTAGCTTTTGAATTGAAATTGATACATTTCTTTATCAATCGGCTTCGGATCGTCAATGGTATTATCATTATTTCCACATGAGATCAGCGAGAGGCATATCATTGCTGCATAAAAAGGGTACTTCATCGTTATTATTTTTGCAAAAATAGGGGTTTTACGCGTATTGGTGAAATAGGAGAAGGTGTGATTTATCAGTAACAAAAAGAAAAAGCAAAAAGACGAATTTACTTATTTGTCTTTTTGCTTTGTTTTACATGTTATTTTCCAAAATATATCATATCCTGCTTCTGCTGTTCATTATAAATGATCTGGAAGCTTACAGGCATATATTGATAAAGGAGTTTCCAGTGTTGAATCTTTGCGTGTTTTTTGAAACTTTCAAAAGATCTTACAAACAGATTTTCAATCATGGTTCTTACATAAGAATCCCCGTTTTTATAGATTGAGTCCATCAGTTTAAGGTGATGGGCAATAATGCTGATTTTAGATTCCTGTAAAAGATTCTTCAGATAATTCACGGTAGCCTGCATGATTCCAGCGAAATTGTCCTGAACAGACAACTGTGTAATTTCGTTGCGAAGTGGCGGATAGAAAAATTTTAAGTATTCAACAGCTATTTTTTGATTAATAGTTTGCATTTGTACTTTCATCATAATTAAGAATTTTTCAAACACTTTATATTGCAGCGAAATGTATACCAAAATTTAAAGGCAGGCCGCAAAAATAAATACACATACGATCACAGCGATGTGAGTGAGCAATATCTCTGTATTATGTCTGCTAGTCGTGGTTTTCCAGGTTTTCCAGTCTGAAATCCTTCTTATTTTATTTTTCATAATCTATTGATTGTGAGTTATTTTTAATTTTGTTTAATTTAAACACTTTGTAATGAAACGGATAAAAAATGTAATAAAACCTTTATATACCGTGACTGTAAATTTGTCTTGAATATACCTTCTGAAGGTTAGTAGAAATGTGACTAAAAATCACTTTTCTATATTCTTCACTGCAGTAAGCGGTACAATTGTCCAGAGAATAAATAAAAGTAGTCTCAATTGCATTTTTTAATACGCTATCTCCGTCAGTGTAAATTTTGTCCATTTTCTGTAAACTTCTGAACAACAGATTTCTGTCATTCTGGCGGATCATGTTTTTAATACGCTCTGTGAAAGTGCGAATGATGCTGTATGAGTTTTGAATTTTAATTTCTTTTACTTCTTGTTCAAAATCAGGAACCACATCTGTGATTTCCTTTACGGCTTGTAGATAATTCATAATATTATATTTTAATGGTGATACTGTTCCAGCATTTTGATGATGGCGCCAAAGATGAAAATGGTTAAAAAAGCAAAAAAGAGCAGATGATAGGGCTTCAGCCACTTTGGAGTTTCAGGTCCTCTGCTTTTTAATCTTCTCAGCTTGTCGAGTCTGTTTAATGTCTTTAAGTCCATTTTTCTATGTTTTCAAATCATGATGCCAATGATATTCCGTTGAAAATAAGTTTGATTTAAGGTATTGATGTATAGTGTTTTGTGAATTTTGTAATTGATTTTTTAAACAAAAAAGCATGTCAAAATGATAGGGGTTTTATCAAAATGGGAGAAGGTTTAAGAATAAATAACTTGCTTTAAAACTCACCACAAAGTCATAAAAGAGTTGAACTGTTAAATTATTTAAGATCACCAGCTTTATGTATAAGAAGTACTCATAAGTTTTGAAAATCTAAGATTTTCACCTTTAGTGAACTTTTTAGTGTTATCATTAGCCTTTGAAAATGTGCTAAGGTGTTTAAAATAAAACCTTTTGTGTCTTTTGTGGTAGAAAATAAAGTTTACATTCTACCAAAATCAATATTATTTTTAGGTTTCGCAGAAAGGATAAGAATGAATATCTTTGCAGTCCAAATATTCAGAAAAATGTTTTCAAAAATAATAGTACACAGAGTCGGAAATAAGATCAACGGAGATTCCCTGACACTTTCCCAGGAGGAATTGAAACTGGAAGAAGGAATGGCAGAAATGCTTGAAGATTACTTTTTAGGTTCCTTTAAATCAGAAGAAACTTTTCATTTTTACAGTGACACTTATCTGGTGAACAATCCGGTTTACAGTGCAGTATCTGAAATTTTTGATGACAAAGCCAAGTTCATCTGGGAATCTGAGAACATTGCAAAACATCTTTTTGAAGCAGCAGAAAACCCAAGAGTTCAGAGCGGAGAACTTTTCATCGTTCTTTTTGAAGATGAAAGTGACCGTCCTGATAAAGTGGATAAAATCGGGATATTCAAAACGGAGAAGAGAGAATCTTTCCTGAAAATCACTCCTTCAGAAGAAACATTTGATATTGAAAAAGATCAGGGAATCGGGCTGTCTAAAATTGATAAAGCTGCTTTGATCTATAATAACAATAAAGAAACAGGATATGTACTTTCTGTAGTTGATAACAACAAAAACGGAGATATGTACTACTGGTTTGAAGATTTCCTGAAAGTAAAACAGCGTGACGATGAATATTTCCACACGCAGGAAGCTTTGATGGTCTATAAAGATTATATCACAAAACAGCTTCCTCAGGAATTTGAAGTTTCCAAAGCAGATCAGGCAGATTTCCTTAATAAATCAATTAATTTCTTTAAAGAAAAAGAAGAATTTAAACTTGATGAATTTGCGAATGAGGTATTGGGTGACGAGCATGTGATCGAAAGTTTTGTGAACTTTAAAACAGATTACGAACAGGATATGCAGGTGAATATTGCTGAAGAATTCCCAATCAGTGAAGCTGCGGTAAAAAAGACGCAAAGACACTTTAAAAGTATTATCAAATTAGATAAAAACTTCCACATTTACATCCACGGAGACCGACAGAAAATCGAAACGGGTGAAGATGATAAAGGAAAATACTACAGACTTTATTTCGAAAAAGAGGTATAAAAAGTATTCTCCCATTCAATAATAATATCATAACTTTATCTCACCACACAAAATAAAAGTTATGAAATTTTTGATCATTTTCTGGGGGGCTTTTTTCTTTTTTTTCAGTGCTCCTTTTCCCATTTTCATCTATATGATGGGTGAGGAACTGGCAACAGAACCGAGAAATTCATTAGCTGTGAGCTATGGATATCTCGGTTTTTCTTTGCTCATATGGCTGTATGTTATTGCCTTCTTTGTCAACATCCTTTTTATAAAGACCTTTAAAGAAAAGAATACTATTCAATCCATACTGCGGAACGGGATTCCCAGAGAAGCAAAAATCATTAACTGTAAACTCCTGAAGTATATTCCGAAAACCAATATGAATATCATTCAGATTGTTCTTTCATTTCCTAATCTCAGAAATACCTTGATTGAGCATGAAATGATGTTTCACGATTCTAAACCGCAGCAAAAAAGATTTGATGTCGGAAATAAGGTGAAAGTACTGCTTAATCCAAAAGTTTCACAGGAGCCTTACTTTATTCTAAGTGATCAGAAGGTGGGTTTCAATACCTCTGGAATCGTTTTAAGAATTGTGTTTGCTGTATTGATGATTGCTTACATCGTTGGACTTTACTATTACTTCTATATGCGGGAATCTTTTGATTTTGGCTGGAGATTCCTGACCTTCATGCACCCGATTGTTTTCAGTGGTGTAATGACTCTTATTTATATATTGGTTTTTCAGTTACTGATCAGCAGGCTTTTTAAAAATAAAAAAGAAGAAAAAATTCTCTTTTCAGGAAGAAATGCTGAAGCGAATATTATCAGCGTAAGTCAGACAGGGCTTCTTGTAAATGATCAGCCACAAATTATGTTTCAGGTGAGTTTTAAAGATTTCAGAGGAACTGAACATATTGCTGTTTACAAGAAAATTGTCAGCCTTTTAAATCTTTCTTCCGTCCCTAAACATGGAACCATTGAAATCATGTATGATGAAAATGATCCGAAGAAAATTATGATACCTAAAGGGTTTTAGTGCAAAATAAACGACGTAAAAGCGGAGAACGGTATAATGTATTGAATTAATTATTTAACATAAACAAAAATAATAAAAAGCATTTTTTTAATAAATGCTTTTTTGTTTAAGTAATATGATAAAATTGATTCAATTCAAGGCGAAAAAAATTAGGTAAAAAATATGTTTTCCCCAGATAAACAAGTGCTTAACATAATAAAAAACATCTTATAGATATGAGTTTGTTGTATATATTTGAGACCTAATTAAAAAACATATTTTATGAAAAAATTAAAAAAAATGACTCGTGAAGATCTTAAAACTGTAAAAGGAGGAATTAAACAAGTTTGGATTGCAGAATTTTGTGGTCAGACTGCTACTACAAATCAAGACTGGACTCCTGAACAAGCAAATCAGTGGCTTGCTAATCTTGAAGCAAATTACTGTAATTAATATTTGTTTCATATTAATTATTTGCACTTATAACTCTTATTATTAGGTTATAAGTGCTTCTTTTTTTGCAATCAAAAAATGATTCTATGTATTACGATAAAAAACTATTGCAATTATTAACCTTATTTTTTAGTGTTTTATTTTTTTCTCAATTACATAAAAAAGATACTCTGCGGGGTGAGTTTACATATTTATTAAAGGCTAAATTGAATACATCAACTCCTGATTATAAACATGAAGAATTTTTTTCATTACAGATAGGTGATAAACGTGCTTTTTTTGCGAGTATTCAATCACTGAAAAGAGATTCAGTATTTCAGGCACTTCCAATAAAAACTTTAGAAAATGGAGCAAAACTGTTAAGCTCGAAAGGAGTGGCCGTTCCAAAAACAAAATTTTCCTTTACCATAATACAATCAAATGAAAATATACAGTATTTTAACTTAGTTGGAATGTCCATACTCACCTATAAAGAACCGATCATTAAAAATTGGAAATTGAGTAATGATACAAAAATAATAAACACAATTAATTGTAAAAAAGCAGAAGTTACCTTTAAGGGCCGGAATTGGATCGCCTGGTATTCTCCTGAAATTCCTTTACCCTATGGTCCATATAAATTTAGCGGATTGCCAGGATTGATTGTTAAAATAACAGATGATAAAGAAGAGTATAATTTTGAGCTTATAAAATCTATACCTGCAACTAAATTAAAAGGTAAGTTAATTAACATAAAAGAAAATCGATATAGTGAAGCTTTTGAAACAACTCGACCGAAATTTGAAAAAGCGTTAAAAGATGCCAATGCGAACTTAATTGGTATACTTCAAAGTTCTGAAACTACTATTATACAAGGTCAAGAAATAATAAGACAAAGACAAAAAGAAAGAGAAGAAAACAAAAAATACGAAAACCCACTAGAATTAGAAAAAGATTAGGTAATGACTAATCATTTTTCATTTGCTAATATCTATTCATCTTTTTTATCTTATTCGCTATCTTTGCTTCCTTAGCTGAATCCTATGAAAACAACAATTGTCGATCTGACAAAACCTATTCAATATAATGCTGGTGACCCTTGGTTCATGAGGGTGAAAATCAAACATAAAGCACACCGGAAATCACATTGGCTGATTCGTTTGGCACTAAGACTTCCTGCAAGGCTTTTTCCTAAAAACTGGGCAGGATGGGCAGATGACACGATCAAAAATATGGGACTTCATGCCACAACCCATATTGATGCTCCATGGCATTATGGTCCTGTCGTGGAAGGTAAACCGGCTAAAACTATAGATCAGATTCCGCTGGAATGGTGTTATGGGGATGGAATTGTGATTGATTGTACCCATAAAGAAGATTTTGTTGCCATCACTGTAGATGATTTGAAAAAAGACTTGGATAAAAACGGAATTACCATAGAGGAAGGAAATATTGTTTTGATCAGAACAGATCGTGACAAGATGATGGGAACTTCAGATTTTGTAGAAAAAGGAACTGGAATGAGCAAAGAAGCTACAGAATGGCTGATTGACCAGGGCGTGAAAGTAATGGGGATTGACCAGTGGGGTTGGGATCTTCCACTAAAATATATGGCTCAGAAGGCTAAAGAACTCAATGATCCCGAATTCTTCTGGGAAGGTCACCGCGTAGGCATCGAAAAAGAATATTTACACATTGAACAGCTTACAAATCTAAGTGCATTACCTCCATCCGGATTTAAAATCTGTGTATTTCCGTTAAAGATTGTAGGCGGTTCTGCAGCTCCGGCAAGGGTAGTGGCCATGATGAACGAATAGAAGTATATCAAAAAAAGAAAGAGCAAACCTGCATGGCAGATTTACCCTTTCAAACATGATCATTTTTAGCGTTCTTCTTTATTGATCTAAGCTTTTTTCCTGAAAAATAAAGCTCTGCTATATTCAAAATTCATTTTGGCGATATTGAGTACGGAAATTCCTTGTGGACATTCCACTTCACAGGCTTCTGTATTGGAGCAGTGCCCGAATAATTCTGTATCCATCTGGGTTACCATATCCAGAACCCTTTTGCTTCGTTCTTCTTTTCCCTGAGGAAGAAGAGCCATATGAGTGATTTTTGCTGAGGTAAATAACGCCGCACTGCCGTTTTTACAAGTCGCAACACAAGCTCCGCATCCGATGCACGCTGCGGAATCAAAAGCTTCTTCAGCCGTTTGGTGGGTCACAGGAATAGCTGTGGCATCAGGAGCCTGGCCTGTGTTTACAGATACAAAACCTCCTGAAGAAATAATTCTGTCAAAGGCAGATCGGTCTACTTTTAAATCTTTCTTCACAGGAAAAGCTTCAGCACGGAAAGGTTCTATCAGAATGGTTTCCCCATCTTTAAAAGACCGTAAATGAAGCTGGCAGGTAGTTGTATTTTTCAGAGGACCATGGGCAATACCGTTAATCATCATACCACATTGTCCGCAGATTCCTTCACGGCAGTCGTGATCAAACTCTACAGGCTCGTCGCCTTCTATGATCAGTTTCTCGTTTAAAGTATCCAGCATTTCTAAGAAAGACATATGAGAATTTAATCCTTTCAGGTCGTACCCTACCAGTTTTCCTTCGCTTTTTCGGTCTTTCTGTCTCCATATCTTAAGATGTAAATCCATAATTTTCTGTTTTTTATTTATAACTTCTTACCGTTGGCTGAATTTCTTCGAAGGTTAATGGCTCCTTTATCAGCTCCGGTTCTCCATTTTCACCAGCCCATGCCCATGCGGAGATGAACTGATATTCAGCATCATTTCTCATGGCTTCTCCATCCGGAGTCTGGAATTCTTCCCGGAAATGCGCACCACAGGATTCGTTACGGGTTAAGGCATCATAGCACATCAGTTCCCCGATTTCAAAATAATCGGCAACACGGCCTGCTTTTTCCAGTTCGGTATTCATTTGATCTCCCTGTCCGGAAACTCTTACATCTTTGTAGAATTCCTCCTTCAGTTTCCTGATTTCCTGAATGGCATATTGCAAACCTTCTTCATTTCTGGCCAGGCCGCAATAATCATACAGGAGTTTCCCTAATGTTTTATGGAAATAATCAACGGTTTTGGTTCCTTTGATATTGATAAAATCGGTGATCTGGTCTTTAACAGCTTTTTCAGCCTGTTCAAATTCCAGTGTATCCGGAGAAATTTTTCCGGTGTGAATTTCATCTGCCAGATAGTTTGCAATGGTGTAAGGTGCAATAAAATATCCGTCTACAGAAGCTTGTAAAAGAGAGTTGGCTCCCAATCTGTTGGCTCCGTGATCTGCAAAATTGGCTTCACCTAAGGCAAATAATCCCGGAACAGTAGTCATCAACTCATAATCTACCCAAAGGCCACCCATTGAAAAATGGGCAGATGGAGAGATCATCATCGGTTCTTTATAGGCATCGTATCCCGTTATTTTAAGATACATATCAAATAAATTTCCATATTTCTCTTTGATCTTATCTTTTCCCTGTTCCTGAATTGCTTTTGAAAAATCAAGATACACCGCATTTTTCAAAGGCCCGATTCCGAAACCTGCATCTATTCTCTCCTTTGCAGCACGGGAAGAAATGTCTCTCGGAGCAAGATTCCCGAATGCAGGATATCTTCTTTCAAGGTAATAATCTCTCTCATTTTCCGGAATGTCATTAGGAGGTCTGTTTTCACCTTCTTTCAATGGAACCCAGATTCGGCCGTCATTACGTAATGATTCAGACATTAAGGTCAGTTTAGACTGATAATCTCCGGATTGGGGAAGAGAAGTAGGATGTACCTGAATCCAGCTTGGAGAAGCCATTAAAGCTCCTTTTTTATGAGCCCTCCAGATTGCAGAACCATTACATCCCATAGCAAGGGTAGACAGATAATAGATTTTTCCGTAACCTCCCGTTGCCAATACCACAGCATGAGCTGCATGTCTTTCAATATCTCCTGTGTCTAAATTCCTTACGATAATTCCTCTTGCTTTTCCGTCAACGGTAACCAGGTCAAGCATTTCATGTCTTGAAAATAATTGTACAGAACCTTTTCCAACCTGTCTCATTAAAGCTTGATAAGCTCCCAGAAGCAATTGTTGCCCAGTTTGCCCTCTGGCATAAAATGTACGGCTTACCTGAACACCTCCGAATGAACGGTTGTTCAGATATCCCCCATATTCACGTCCAAAAGGAACTCCTTGCGCTACAACCTGGTCAATGAGGTTTAAAGAACATTCTGCCATACGGTACACATTGGCTTCACGGGCTCTGAAATCTCCTCCTTTCAATGTGTCTACAAACATTCTGTATACACTGTCACCATCGTTTTTATAATTTTTGGCGGCATTTACACCTCCCTGCGCTGCCACAGAGTGTGCTCTTCTCGGGCTGTCCTGAAAACAGAATGATTTGACATTATATCCCATTTCTCCTAAAGAAGCTGCGATAGAACTTCCCGCAAGTCCTGTTCCTACAACAATCACATCCAGTTTTTTACGGTTGGCAGGGTTGACGAGTCTTGCTTTCTTTTTATAGTTTTCCCATTTGTGTTCCAATGGGCCTTGTGGTATTTTTGAATCTAAAATCATGACCGTTCTGTTTAATGATAAGTAAAGAATACATACACCGGCATCAATGCAAAACCTACACAGATAATGATTGAATAAGCAATTCCGATCGTTTTGAACCATTGTACAAACTTAGGATGATAGAGTCCCAGAGTTCTTACAGCACTGTATATTCCATGGATCAGGTGATAACACAATGCGATCATTGATAAAACGTAAATGATAACGTACCACCATTCTTTAAAGACATTCACAACCAGAATGTAGAGGTCTTTATTTCCGTTTTCATCCAAAGGCGGATTTCCGAATTTGTAGATATACCAGAAATTCTGGAAATGGATTACCAGGAAGATCAGGATTAATGTTCCGAGGATTCCCATATTTCGGGAAGCCCATTTACTGGCTCTTCCACGTCTGTCCGACTGATAACTGCCACCAGACTTTCTATTTTTTAAAGTAATAATCAGCCCGTCTACAGCATGCAAAATGATACTGGCATACAAAACGTAAGAAACTATTTTGATAATAATATTTCCGGATAAAAAATGCGAATAGGCATTAAATTGCAGATGCGCCTGTTCTTGTGGCAGAAAAAGCTGAAGGTTTCCAAGGAAATGAATCAACAGGAAGAATCCCAGAAAGAGTCCTGTAAGGCACATCAGCATTTTTCTTGACAATGTTGATAACATATTTTTGATTTAAAAATTAATAATATCCTAAGACCTTCATCCACAATCCTCCTACAACCATGTAGATGATTAATAGAACAATTCCTATTTCAAGACCTCTGAGCCACCATGCTTTCAGGTCTACATATCCGCTTCCGAAGAATACCGGAGCCGGGCCGTGTCCGTAATGGGTAAGTACACCATAAATAGAACCCATAAAACCTAACATCATCGCCAATAGCATAGGAGGAATTCCCAAAGAAACGCCTACGCCTAATAGTGCTGCATACATGGCTGCTACGTGAGCAGTAGCACTGGCAAAAATATAGTGACTGAAGAAATAGACAACAATAATCACCGGGAAAGCTACCTGCCAGCTCAGACCTCCGATCTGAACTTTGATAAGGTTACTGAACCAGCCAATGAAGCCTAATTCATTTAAAGAACTTGCCATCATCACCAGTACGGCAAACCAAACGATAGTATCCCATGCTCCTTTTTCTCCTTTTACATCTTCCCAGGTTAATACTGAGGTTAACAATAATAAGGTTAATCCAATGAAAGCCGTTGTTGTAGCATCAATAGAAAGCGTTCCACCGAATATCCAAAGAGCTAACAGAATGAAAAATGCCAGTAACATCAGCCATTCGTTTCTGGAGATAGGTCCCATTTCTTTTAATTTCTGAGCGGCCATTTTCGGAGCATCTCCTGTTTTTTTTAATTCAGGCGGATATAATTTGTACAATACCAAAGGAACGACAAAGAATGCTACTGCTCCCGGAATGAAACCTGCTGCAGCCCATGACATCCATGTAATATCAATACCAAGGTTGGCTGCAAATTTCTGACACATCGGGTTACTGGCTGTACCGGTAAGGAACATAGAAGAAGCGATGAGGTTCATATAATAGCTGTTCAACGTTAAGAATGAACCTAATTTTCTATGAGTTTCCGGTTTTTCAGGAACGGAATCAAAGCTTATCGCCATAGATTTCATGATAGGGTAAATAATTCCCCCACCTCTTGCTGTATTACTCGGAATGGCAGGTGCCAGACAAACATCGGCAAGGCCCAATCCGTAAGCCAATCCCAGTGAGCTTTTACCAAAAACTCTGATGAACAGAAAGGCAATACGGTTTCCGAGTCCTGTTTTGATAAATCCTCTGGCAATAAAGAATGAAATCCCGATCAGCCAGATTACTTTGTCTCCAAACCCGGAAAGTGCTTTTGTAATAGATTTTCCTGCATCTCCCGGAGCAACTACCTGTGTAAGGGCCGTAAAACCAATGGCCATCATACACATCGTACCCATTGGAGCGGCTTTAAGGATGATTCCCAAAATGGTTGCTGCAAAGATGGCAAACAAATGCCAGGCATTCTCAGCGACTCCCTTCGGAGCAGGAATAAACCATATGATCAACGCAACAACAAATGTAATCGCTACGTTTCTGATATTTATTTCTTTCATGATACTAACTATTTAAAAGGTTAAAACCTACTTTGCACTTGCACAATGAATAGATTATTGTTGTATTGTGAGGTATTTTCCACCTGATGTTTATAGCGGTCAAACTGTACTCCCAGCTGAATTCTTGCGCCGTAATTCTTCAGGAATTCCAGCCCGAACATTGGTGTAATCGTTTGTCTTGGGTTGGATGCCATTCTGAAATTCGTGTCAAGGTATTCGTACCGGCATGATAGTTCAAAGGCACTCAGGTTTTTATGGTTGATCTCATATCTTAAATTCGGAAGAAAATAAGCTCCACGGATCAGATATTGGTCTGGGTTTTCAGGGCGTAATTCAGGTGCAATAGAATTGTACAGAACATGGTTGGTTGCCTGTTTAGCTTCCAGTTGCATATCAAGGCTCCATTTTGGATCAAAATGAATTAATGAACTCAGATCTATTCCCAAGGCATATACTTTTTTGCTGAATACTTCTCCAGTACCACCATTCAAACCTACATTGAAATTGTATTTTTTGGATAATCCGAAAACAAGGCGGGTAGAATACTGTTTTCCGTTGTCATTATCATTGATCTGGTTTTTCCCATTTCCATTCACCACTGAAACAGCGTATTGGAAGGGAATCTCTCCCAGCTGAAGCTGCCCTGTGGCAGACATTCCGATCTGGAAACTCGTCCAGCCCAGTTTTCCGAATTCTGTATACTGATTAGACCAGTCTAAAGATTTAATAATATCAATGGGATAAGTTTCTTCAATACCAAACCAAGGTCTGAACTGACCTACTGTAATGGCTAATTTAGGATTGAAAGTATACTTCAGATAAGCATTTTCAAGAACTCTGCTTTTGGGATCATTTTTAAAATCTGCAAGATTGGCCAAGACAACAACTTCTGTGCGTTTACTGATCTGTGCCCGAACCTGAACCCTCATGTATTTAAGCATGAAATTATTATCAGTTCCGGAACCATCCGTATGATGAAGTCCGTTGACATCAACATCTTTGCTCATCCCTACGAGATAACGTGCCTGAAAAAGGCCTTTGATCTGCAGCTGCGGATATTTTACATTGTCTTCTTCCTGTGGAGGAGAAGTGGTCTTCAGAGAGTCCTGATTTTGTGCGTAAGCTGATAACCCGCAGGCCAGCAAGCACAGGATCAGGCTTTTCTTTTTAATCGAAAAAAAGGCCATATCTATTTTTGTTTTTTTATATTGTAAACTTTACTTTACCACAAGTATCTTTTATGCGCTTGAATGAAAGAAATGTGTTTTTAACCACCCCGTCAAATCTCTGATTTGACACCCCTCCATGGGAGGGGAATGGTCAAATATTCAATCATAGTTCGTTGATACTTAGTTTTTTTATCTGTGGGGATCAGATTTTTTACTTAAGCATAAGTGGTTTGTGGTGAAATATCTATTTTAATCCTAAAAATGCGAACGGTGCAGATTCTTTAAAATTTGCATTGGATTTACCGTTGTAAGTGTTATTATTGCTTAAATCCAGTTTCATCACTTTTCCCTTAGCACTTAGGTCGAAATCTTTAAGATCTACCCAAAAAGTATTAGGCGTGAAAACCGTTTCAAAATAATATACCAGATTTTTCTGATCAGAAACAGAACGCCATCTTGTAGATGAAATGTTAGGTTCCGTTGCTGAAGTGATTCCGTAAGGTACTGAACAGTTTCTGATGACACTGAAAACACTCGCTATAGCTGTACGGGTATCAGCAGTCTGCGGTATTGCATTCACATAGTAAGAAGCTCTTACGAAGCGGTCTGCAGCGCGGTTGGTTCCCGGAAGCATTACCGTTCCCGGAATTCCTTTCCAGTAATTGTTAAGAGCCAGCTGTTCTTCAAAAACAGGAGAATTGGTCATTACCGTATAAGACGGATCATGATGAATAACCAGTTTGCCGTCAATATACTCAAATACAGCATTGTCTCCTGAAGCATCGGAAATGGAAAGATGAATTGTTGTAAATCTTTCTGTTCCGGGAATATAGTCACTTACAATAACGAACGGTTCTTTTCGTGAAAATTCTACGGCTTCTTTTACTGTGGCGAAATTATCGAGATAATATTGTGCCCATAATGATATGGCAAGTCCCTTTTTACTTCCTTTTCCATCAAACTTTGGGTACTGGGATTCTCCTAACCAAAGAAGGTTGGCAACCAGTCCTTTTTCGTTCATTCCGTCTGCTGATGCAATATCCCAGGAAGAGCTGATAATACTTCCATATTTGGAATTCCATTTTACGGATTTAGAACCTACAAGCCCGTTGCGGTCTATTCCTTTTGGGAAAACCCAAAGGTTGGCCGGAATTTCATCACGCCAGTCCATAGAACGGGCTGTAATAACGGTATTCTGGGGGCCTTTGTAAACTACTCTTGTACATGCTTCTGAGGGATTCCATAATCCTATAGAGAGGACCAGAGAAAATAAAATTAATGGGAACTTTTTCATAATAGTATTATTTGAATTTAAATTTTATATTGAATTTATTGTGAATAATTCAATGAATTTTTATCATATTCATTATTTGGTGATATAAATTTAGATAAATTTGTTTAAATAAAATAATTATTAAGGTTAATAATGTGTAATTCATGTTATGAATCATGATTAAAGCTTGATAATTGGATTATTGTCTGTCTTTTTGTATATTTTAGAGATATGACACTAAAAGAGGATGAAAATGGAGAATGTTTTAATGTGTTTTCGACCCTTTCTTTAATTGATTTTTCTCATGAATGCCTGATAGACTGAAGTTTAAAATAAGATACCACAAAATAGAAAGCTGTTTGAAAAAAGGCTATATTTGATAGTTAGACTGAAAAGATATATGAATTTTATAGAATGCCATGAAGAACCTATCCATATTCCGGGTTCTATACAAAGTTTTGGTTATTTGATTGGCATTGATGCAGAGTCCCGTACCATTACTTTTTTTAGCAGGAATATTTCGGATATATTTAAGATCGGGAGTTCTGAGGAACTATTCGGAAGAAAGCTTACTGACTTTCCTGAAAGTTTCCAAGGCATTATTGATTCAGAAATTTATACTTCACTGGATAAGTTTACCAGAAGGAAGAATGAAACTTATTTCGACAAGATTTTTATTGGAGATAAAGAGTATCATTTTTCTGTTTTCAGAAGCGAACTTTACATTTTTATGGAGTTTGAAAAAGTTCTGGTTAATCCCAATAAACGGATATCGAATAAGTATGATAACTTTTATATCATCGATAATGAAAAGGAACTCTGGAATCATCTTCTGGAAACCCTGTCGAAAGTAGTGAACTACGACCGTATGATGGTATACAAATTCATGATGGATGGTTCAGGAAAAGTAATCGCTGAAAAGAAAAATGAGAATATGGAAAGTTTTCTGGGGCTTCATTATCCGGAATCTGATATTCCGAAGCAGGCACGCGATCTTTATCTGAAAAAAAGAAAAAGAATCTTCAGCAATGTATATGCGGATACGGTTCCTATTTTAAGCAAAAGTCCTGAAAATATCGACCTTACTTTCTCTGCATCCAGAGGGATGTCACCTGTTCACGGGCAATATCTTAAAAATTCAGGAGCAGCTTCAAGTTTCAGTGTTTCAATTATTATTGATGATCATCTTTGGGGATTGGTAACCTGCCAGAATGTAGAACCTAAACATATTGACCTTGAGGACAGGGTACAGGCTGGAATTTTCACAGCTCTGGCTGCTAATGCTTATTCCTCTTTTAAATCCAAGAGTGAACTGAACTACCGTTTGGAACTGAATGAAAAAGTTTCTCAGCTTAAAACGGAGTTTTTAAAACATAATAATCTGTTCGACTCTCTTATTGAGTGTAAGACGGAAATCAGAAATTTACCCGAAGCAGACGGGCTTGCTATTGTTTCAGATGAGAATATTATAACAGATGGTAAAACTCCCAATTCGGAAAGTATAAACCGAATTGTGCAATGGGCACTGGAGAATACCAATGAAAGAATCTACGTGAGCCGCAACTTTCTTAAAGAACATGGTGGTGAACTGGATCTGACTGAAAATGCTGCAGGAATCATTATTTATTTTATTGAAAGGGATAAAAATGAAATGTTGATCTGGTTCCGTAAAGAGTTTGATGAACACATCAACTGGGCCGGGAATCCGGAGAAAAATGTAGAGATTTTTTCTCAGAACGGAGAGGAAAAACAGATGATATCGCCGAGAACTTCCTTCCGTATTTTTACAGAGAATATCAAAGGGAATTCTAAAAGATGGAACTCCAGAAATGTAAGTGCAGTACAGTCCGTAAGGGATTTGATTTTAGAAACCTCTCACAAAAATTATAATGCGATCAAAAGACTTAATGATGAGCTGAAAAAAGTAAATGATGAGCTTGACAGCTTTTCTTATACCATTTCGCATGATCTTGGAACACCTCTTACGGTAATGAAACTGAATGCACAAATGCTTTTGGGAAATCTTACTGATGATTCTGTAAAAAGCAAAACCAAGATCAATACGATTATTGAGGAAATAGATAATATGGCTGAAATGATGCATGATGTACTGCAGCTCAGCCGTGCCAAACATAGTGAAATACAGCTTGAAAGCCTGAAAACGGCTAATATCATTGAGAAAATATCTCAAAATGCCAAGATGACCTATGGCAATCCGAACAGTGAAATTATTATTAAGGAATGCCCGGATGTACTGGCTGATAAAACAATGCTTCACCAGGTTTTTCTGAATATCATCAATAATGCGGTGAAATATTCTTCCCATAAAGATCTTCCGAAAGTAGAAATTGAAGGAATAGAAGATGGACAGACTATTATTTACAGGGTTTCCGACAATGGTATTGGTATTCCTGAAGAGGAAAAGCATAAGATGTTTAAAATCTTCAACAGGATGGATAATGCTAAGAAATTTAAAGGAAACGGAGTAGGGCTGTCTATTGTACACCGTATTATGAAAAGGATAGGAGGAAATGTGGATTATGAAAGCAGCAATGAGGGAACTTCCTTTATTTTAACGTTCAAAAAGCCTTATATTTGAGAAACTTTTAAAACGTTATTTATGGTATCAGAATATCTTAAACAGAATACAGCAGACTATCACGATGCAGCAGAGAAACTTTTTAATTCTGAAAAGATTTTTAACAAAACTTTCACTCTGGAGGATTATAAAAAAATCATTCATACCAATTACCTGATGCTTCTTCACAGTGAAGACAAAATCTTCAGTAGTCTTTCTGATAAGTATGCAGAAAAACTTCAGCTTGAAGCAAGGAAAAAACTTTCCCTTATTGAAAAGGATCTGAAAAGCCTTTCACTGGAAAACCAATCAGCTACCCACAACCTTGAATTCAGTAATGAGCATGAAGCACTTGGAGCGATGTATGTGATTGAAGGTTCTACGCTTGGTGGAAACGTTATCGCGAAACAGCTTTCTAAAACGGAAGGCTTTGATGAGGTTACTTTCAACTTTTTCGGGTGTTATCAGGAAAATACAGGGCCTATGTGGAAAAATTTCAAAGAGGTTCTGGATACGGAAGTAGCTGAAGAAAACTACCACGATGTGCTTTCCGGGGCGAAAAAGCTATACACTTTTTTACTGAACGTCAATTAAATTATTTTAATTCTAATTAAATTCCTGAAAAATTGCGCATTTTTTCAGGAATTGTTAAATTTGGGGAGTTTCAAATTTAAACTTAACTAACAAAAAATAATTTTAAAAAGTAACAATATGAAAGTAACTGTAGTAGGTGCAGGAGCTGTAGGAGCAAGCTGTGCGGAATATATCGCAATGAAGAACTTCTGTTCAGAAGTAGTTTTGGTAGACATTAAAGAAGGGTTTGCTGAAGGTAAAGCAATGGATTTGATGCAGACAGCATCTCTTAACGGATTTGATACAAAAATTACGGGTACAACAGGAGATTACAGCAAAACTGCAGGTTCTCATGTAGCAGTAATCACTTCAGGAATCCCAAGAAAACCTGGAATGACAAGAGAAGAATTGATCGGTATCAATGCTGGTATCGTGAAAGAAGTTACTGAAAACTTGGTAAAAAATTCTCCGGAAGTAATCATTATTGTGGTTTCTAACCCAATGGATACTATGGCTTATCTTGTACACAAAACTTCAGGTCTTCCTAAGCACAAAATCATCGGAATGGGTGGTGCATTAGACTCTGCAAGATTCAAATACAGATTGGCTGAAGCATTAGAAGCTCCAATTTCTGATGTTGACGGAATGGTTATCGCTGCTCACAGTGATACAGGTATGCTTCCATTATTGAGCAAAGCGACAAGAAATGGAGTTCCTGTAACTGAATTTTTAAGTGAAGACCAACAAAAATATGTAATCGAAGAAACTAAAGTAGGAGGAGCTACTCTTACAAAATTATTGGGAACTTCAGCTTGGTATGCTCCAGGTGCAGCAGTTTCTGTAATGGTTCAGGCGATTGCATGTGACCAGAAGAAAATGATCCCTTGTTCTTTAATGCTTGAAGGTGAGTATGGTCAAAATGATATCTGCTTAGGAGTTCCTGCTATCATCGGAGCAAACGGAGTAGAATCAATTGTAAACGTAACATTGACTGCTGAAGAGCAATTGAAATTCGCTGAAGCTGCAAATGCAGTAAGAGAGGTGAATGGAGATCTTAAATTTTAATAATTGATCTGCTTTTAAGCAGGAATTACAATAGATAAAAACCGGCTGTTTCAATTTGAAACAGCCGGTTTTGTTTTAAAGAATATTTTTTAATTATAAAATAATTGCCAATACAATATCACTTCGTTACATTCACAAAATTGTTGACAGCATTCACAAATTCATTATTTTTTTCATAATATAAAAGGTGTCCTCCATCAATGGAAACTACTTTCTGATTGGGAAACTGAAAGGTTTTATAATGCTGAGTTCCGACTGCTTTATCCTTTTTTCCGGTAATAATGAGTACAGGAACATGAATCTCTTTTGTGACAGAAGCATAATCTGCATAATATTCCGGGAAATCTTTGGGTTTTGAAATGACCGCCATTCCAAAGTCGATGATACGGGGATGGAGAGAATCTATCTTATCCATTTGTTTTATGGTTTCTATATCTTCGGTAAGGAATTTATACCTGATTCTTTTTTTTCTTAATGCACCACTTATTTTTGAAAGTTCTGAAGAAAGGCTGTCTTTAGGAACTGCTCTGCTTTGTGTCTGTAAAAGACTATTCCCATATTCAATCTGTTCTTTAATAGATTCATCATTCAGAAAATGAAGAGTGACGTTGGCAAGAATGAGTCCTTTGGTATGCTGGGGATATTTTTTTGCATAATTTACCGCAATAATTCCACCAAAAGAATGTGCCAGTAAGAAGATCTTTTTCAATTTAAGATGCTGTCTCAGTTCTTCAATATCCTGAACCATTTTATCGAGATGGTAATTTTCTGATGTGCCGGATTCCCCGGAACCCCGCTGATCCATATAGACCATCTGCATATTTTTTTCAAGATTATTTCCTCCCATCAGTTCAAAGGATGGATATCCTTGTCCTGGCCCTCCGGGAATATAGATACATGCTTCTCCTTTTCCGGAGACTTTATATTTGATCTTTACATGATCCGAGGTTTCATAAAAACCTTCAGAGGAATTATTCTGAGCTGAAACAACATTCAGGGAAGTGAAAAAAAAGAGTAGGATAGCAATTGTTTTCATATTATTATAACAATTGTAAAGGGTTATTTATTACTAAAATACTCAATTATCTTCCTTTTGCTTTTTCGCTTATTAAGATCATAACGGTACTGATCATTGCTGCTACCGGTTTTCCTTCGATGTTGGTGGTACTTTTCTATTAGAGGAAATTAATCTTCATCTTCGTTATCCTGAAATTCAGTCATCATTAGGTTGTAATAGGCAATATATTCCGCTTTTTCATCCTTAGTCCATGCATCAAGTTCAAGCGTTTTCTTTCTCGCTTCCAAGAGAGAGATCTTTTGATTATACTGTACAAATGCAATACATCCTATAAAAGAAAGATTATTGTCTTTGAGTTCCCGCACTTTATCTGATAGCTCTTGAGTATTGTTTGCCTTGAAAGCAAGGGCTGCCGCCTTGATCTCATTAATGGTCATGTTGAGTATTTTATGTTTTCAGAGTTCTGTAATTTTCTCAAATAATTCTGGATAACTAATGACCAATCCACTTTCATCAATTGAAATCTCGGCTTTAAAATCATTTTCAATATTTTCATACAGATATTGATAGGGTGCTCTCCTTGTATATTTCTGTTGTACAGGTTTGATATGCTGTTTGAGTACATCGATGTAAATAACATCTATTTTTTGAGATTTGTTCTCTGAAAGATTTAAATTATTTATGGGAAGCGTATTGGTAAATGGAGTTAAAGAAATATCAATAAACTTGAAATTATTGAATTCAGGATTTATAACATTATTGATTTCCCATTGATCCTGCAGTTTTTTTCCTTCTAATGTTGTTTTAACCTTATTGACCTCAGATTCGATCTGAAAATTCTGAATGATCCAGTTTTTATCAATGAACATTCTATAATCCACAGCATAAATTTTATCTTTATAACAGCCTATAATTCTTGATTGTACAGTGTAACCTTTATCATCAGAATGTATATTAAAATATTCAAGGGATTGATAAAATATTCCTTTCCAAATCAATGTTTTCATATATTATTATTTTGGGTGTGATTAGATTTTTTTAATGGATGGTGGTTTCAACGGATCATCCTTCGTTTCCGGATCCTGCTTAATGTTTCTCTTGCTACTCCCAGAAACGAAGACAGCTGGGTAAGAGATATGCGTTGCAGCATTTCAGGATATTTGGTTTCAATATATTCCAGTCTTTCCTGTGCAGTATAGAGTTTGAATAGATTTGAAAATTCTTCCTGCCTGGAGGCAAACTGACGAATACAATGGCGTCCCAATGTTTCAATTTCAGGAATCTTTACGGCAGCTTCAAATAATTTCACCTTATCAAAAATAACAGTATGCATTTCTTCACAAGCGATGATATTGAATTCAGATTGCTGCCCGCTTCCAAAACTGCTGATATTGGTTGCTATCTCGTTCTCAAAGAAGAATCCGGTGTTTTTTATAACTCCTTCTATTTCGTAATAGCTTTTACAAAATCCTTTATCAATGTAAAATAGGGAATGGCATATTTCACCTTCCTGTAACATCAGTTCATTTTTTTTGTAATGTCTTTCCGAAAGGGCAGGTTGAAGCATAATCCAGCTCTCGTCAGAAAAAGGAGTAAGGGATCTGATGTATTTCAAAAGATTTTGCATGATATTGAGTGATCCTGTTTTTACGAAAATAGTGAAGTTTTCATAGATTATTTGTAGAAATAAGTTTCCGGAAATAAGAATCTACAAAAGTGCACTTTTTATAAAATTCAAATTTAAAACATCATATTATTTGGGTAAAGGATCAGAGAGATACAGATTTTTTTTATTTATTTTTAGACTATTTGTATCATTAGTATACCAGTCTACAAATTTCTCATATTCTATTTTATTGTTGGTGAGCCAGTTTTCAAAGCCCTCTTTATCTCCTATCTGGAACAGATAAAAATTATAAGCATTAAAAACGTTTTTGTCTTCCATTATTTTTTGATAGTTTAATAAAACATTGGATGGATTGCTCTTGTGTTTAAAATATTCTTTCATTGCCTTTCTTCTGATGTCTGACAGCGTTTCCAGATTAATTTCTTTTTTGTCAACAGAAGCGAGCGCAAAATATCCGCTGTAAAGGACGCAGAAAGGAAGTGGATCATTAGGCTTACTGTCTTTTTCAATAATGATAAAAGCTTGACAAAGATCAACTGTAGTATTTTTATCTGTGAATTTCACCGCTTTTTTATACCCGTCATATAAAAGTTGACTCATCTCTTTGCTTCGAGCAGTGGTGCGTTCCAGATTTAAGAATATTTCACCATAAACGAGACCATACAGCGGATTTTTAGAATTTAAAAATAATTTGGCTATTCTGTAGTAGTTGGAAGGATATGACGGTTCTGCTTTTATCCCTTTTTCGTAGCTTTCAACGGCCTGGCTTATTTTTTTTGAAGTTCAAAGACAACTCCTTTCTCCAAATAAAGTTTTCCGGAAGACGGAAACTTTTTCAATCCCTCATCATAAGTCTTTATAGCTTGTTCAGGGTTATCTGTGTAATCATAGGCATTTCCGAGAAGGGCATAATAATAGTCATCTATATTTGAATAATCTTTAATCTTCTCCAATTGTGATATACCGCTGTTATAATCTTCTTTTCGGATAAGGGCCAGAGCAATTTCATAGGGGTATGTATAATCTTTTGGATCTTTTTTTTCACATTCTTTTAGGATAGCAATACCTTCGTCATATTTTTCTTCGTCAATCAGCTTGATGGCATCATGAACTTCTTCACATTTGAATGACTTCTTTTGTGCATGGGTAAATGAAAAAGCAATTAGTACAGCTATAAGACAAGTTTGTCGCATCATGAGTTTTGATATTAGTTTATTGCAAATATGCATTTTTTAAAACAAAAAAGAGCGGTAAAAACCGCCCTCCACAAGATTTTATCTAACAAAATATATTACATATAAACACAACCGCATCCGGTTTCCCATTCCTGGCAAAGACGCATCGGTTCATTACAGCCAGGGTTGCTACCGCCACCGCCGGAAACTCTGTAACAAGTTCCATCGCTGCAATAGTATGAACCTACTGTTGGAGGACAATTACCATCCATGTCACATAAAGCATAAGGAGTGTCACCACCACTTATCAGCACAAGCTGGCTTCTCTTTAGTTTTTTTAAATTTTTCATAGTAATAATCTTTAATTTGTTGATTACTAATATATAGAAAAATTAGCACACCAGCAAGTGTTTTAAATATTAGGAGTTAAATATTTTATAATAATATCTTTTTACCAGGTTTAATCCACATCTAAAGTCATAAAAAGAGCAATCTCGTCCGGATTATTGTATAGTCTTGTGTTCAGCCCTGTAATATTGAATCCCATTCTTCTGTAAAACTGAATAGCCGGATAGTTGGTATTCTGTGTTTCCAGTTCAATGACTCTGCAATTTAGTCTGCGGGCTTCTTTAATGGCACTTTTAATCAACATAATTCCGATTCCCTGCCTTCTGTGTTTTTCGTCAATCAGTATGTTTTCTATGTACAGGCTGTTGTTCCACGTTCTGTGCTCAGAGATGATCCAGCCTGCAAGATCTTCACCAATGAAGGCTCCAAAAGAACTTTTCTGTTCTATAAGACTATTCAGTTCTTCAAATTCTTCAGAAGTAGTCTCCCAGCTTTTGGTATAAGGTAAAGTCTTTTCTTTTAAGTTAAACTCGAAAGAACCTCCAAACTCAATAGAGGAAACCGAATATATTCTATCCGTTGTATAACCGTTATGTCCCCAGTTTACGCTTGGATCGTTGGTTTGTTTTTGTAATTTTCTTATTTCCACATCAGATATTTTAAACTTATTGAATTTCAGTACAGATTTCTACCAGATAATTGTTTGGGTCTTTGATATAAGCTGTTTTTTGTCCCCAAGGTTTTACTGCAATATCTTCATAAAGTTCAGCACCATTTTTTATTGCTTTTTCCACCAAAGCTTCTACATCATCAGTGACAAATCCCAGTTCTATTCCAAAAGGTTTATCTTCCTTTTTTGAAGTTAAAAATCCTTTCTTAATATTGGAATCTGCGAGACTTACAGCAGCAAATGACAAAGTAGTTTCTCCGGTCAGCAGTTCTCCATAATCTTTTTCAGGAGTAATGAATTTTATTTCAGAACCGAAGGTGTTTTTATAGAAGTTCATAGACTGTTCTACATCTTCCACATACAGAATGACATATTTGAATTTGATCATAGCATGCAATTAAAATGGTTTATTTTTTATTTAAAATATATTCCTCATTCACCATAAGTTCTACATGAGGTCCTTGTAAAGGATATTCTTTAAAGCTTCCGAAGTGACCGAAATGAAGAGGATATTTCTGTGTAAGCTGTCTTACTTTACTTCCAAAAGAATTGATATCAACCTTTTGAACAAATTCCTTTTTCTGTCTGCCATTAGTGAAAAAGAGCATCAGATTACAATGATCTTTAAAATCAAAATCATTATAGTAAAATACATTGAGGTTTTCTTCTTTGCATATCTGTGATAAATCATCAATAAGGCTTTGTTTGTATTGGAGAGGCAGATTACAATCAATTCTGGCAGCGTAATTTTCTGCATTGCTTTTCCTGAAGTCAGAACCAACCATCTGAATGAATCTGTGTTCTATATTTTTGAATTCTTCTCTTTCCAGAGCATAGCTCTTGCTGGATTGAATGGTAAAAGGAATATTGGAATCTATCAACTCTGCATGTTCACGAATCAATAGTTCTTCTATTTCTTCCGCCATTTGAAAATGAAAATCAAAGAGAAGATAATCTCCGATATTGATGATCAGCTGGTTTTCATTGATATTCAAGTGCAAATAAGTTCTTTTGAAACGCTTTTTCAATTCTTCCAGTTTTCCAATAAAATCATCCGTATTTTCTACCTGAACTCTTGCTGCCAGTTCTGCCGGATTATCAGCATGTCCGCCATATCCAGGATAAAATTTGAAGAATTTAAAGTCATATAAATCATTTGGAAATTTGAAATACCAGTATACGCCTAAAATCATTGGTTCCTAAATTAATTTAAAAATTAAAGAATTGAATAAATCTCGATAATTGGGATTGGAATTTAATTTTTTCATAATCTTTATCTGGATTATATATTTTAATTTCGATTTTATCTCTTTCTTTGATTACAAGCCCGGAATGAGTTTCAAGATTTGAATTAATTCTTTCCAGTAAATCCAATTGAAGCATCACATCTAATATTCTTTTTCCGTCCGCGAAATTTTCATAAATAGTAATAGGAAGAGGTTGGTATTCAGGTGTAGATTTAATATAAAGAGAAAAAAAATAAGGATCAAGGTCTCCGAACTCCATCCCAAACATAAATGGAACTTCAATTTCCTGTTTTGTAATTACATTTTGAAAATAACAATGATAACCATGAAGGAAATATCTCCATTTCCCTACTTTTCCACTCTGAGTTCTTCTACCTTTGAAATAATTAAAAGCCAGAAATGGGAAATCTTTGTTTAATTTTACTTTCTTCTTTTTAAAAAATAAACTGACAAGTTCTTCTCCAAGTTTTCTGTAGTCTTTTGCGCATTGTACAAAAAATAATTGGTTGGCAATTATCTCTTCTTTTGTAATCAGTTTTTTTATTTCAATTTTAGGTTCCATCGAATTAATATCAATTGTAAAATGAGGAAGATATTTCTTTAATTGTTCACCATAATCCTCTCTCATGTGGCTGATAGGATGATCAAAAATTATTTTAATTCTTTTTTGACGGGGAATATTTCTGAGGTAATCAATGCAAGGAAGATCTTGAATTGATTTTGCATTTATTACATGAGTAGTTCTTTCCAAAACACTAAATCAATGATTAGTTCAAATTTAAATAAAATTTCACACTCCAAAACTTTCAAAACCCTTAAATTTGTTGTCAATAAAAATTTACTTGGATGCTTAGGAACATTTCAATTGCGGCAGCTACTTTTTTGTCCGTAGTTACAATCAATGCACAGAAGAACAAAAATACCCAACTGGAAAGACCCAAATTAGTGGTAGGTCTGGTAGTAGACCAGATGCGTTGGGACTATTTATACCGTTTTTATGGTAAATATGGAAATGACGGTTTCAAAAGACTTTTGAATACAGGATATTCTTTAAATAATGTACACATTCCTTATGTTCCTACCATTACAGCTTTGGGACATACGTGTATCTACACAGGTTCCGTACCGGCTATTCACGGAATTGCAGGAAATGACTGGACGGATAAAGAAACAGGAAAAGGAGTTTACTGTACTGCGGATGAGAGCGTTCAGCCCGTGGGAACAACCAATGTGAAAATCGGAAGCCATTCTCCAAAAAATCTTTGGTCTACTACGGTGACTGACGAATTGAGATTAGCAACCAACTTCCAGGGAAAAGTAGTCGGAGTTTCTTTGAAAGACCGTGCTTCTATTCTTCCTGCAGGACACACTCCAAACGGAGCTTTCTGGTTTGATGACAGCACAGGAAACTTCATTACCAGTACCTGGTATATGAATGATCTTCCTCAATGGGTAAAATCATTCAATTCTCAGAATATTCCTGAAAAATTAGTAGCAAACGGCTGGAATACTTTACTTCCAATCAATCAATATACGGAAAGTGCACCGGACAATTCTTCTTGGGAAGGACTGCTGGGAAGCGCAAAAACACCTACTTTCCCTTACAGCAACTTAGCAAAGGATTATCAGGCTAAAAAAGATAATATCCGTTATACACCTTTCGGAAATACGTTGACATTGAAGTTGGCAGAAGCTTCTGTAGAAGGTGAAAAACTGGGTGGAGATAATATCACAGATTTCTTAGCGATCAACCTTGCATCTACAGATTATGCAGGTCATAAATTCGGACCGAATTCTATTGAGGTAGAAGATGTTTATATCAGATTAGATCAGGATTTAGCAGAATTCTTCAATTACCTGGATGCTAAAGTAGGAAAAGGTGAGTATACGGTTTTCCTTTCTGCAGACCACGGTGGAGCGCATTCTGTAGGATTCCTTAAAGAACATAAAATCCCTACAGGTTTCTTTGGTGAAGATGCAGAAAAGAATCTGAACCAAAAACTGAAAGATAAATTCGGAGCTGATAAACTGATTAACGCGATTGATAACTATCAGATTTATTTTGACAGAAAAGTGTTGGCTGACAGTAAGCTTGAATTGGATGATGTAAGAAACTTCGCAGTAAAAGAACTGGAGAAAGATCCTACGGTTTTATATGCGGTTTCTGTAGATAAAGTTCAGGAGGCAAGTATTCCGGAACCCATCAAACAAAGAATTATCAACGGAATCAACAGACAGAGAAGTGGAGATATCCAGCTAATTTCTCATGATTCTATGCTTCCTCCATATTCAAAAACAGGAACTACCCACAGTGTTTGGAATTCTTATGATTCACATATTCCATTGATCTTTATGGGGTGGGGAGTTAAGCAGGGAGAAAGCAACAAGGCTTACCACATGACAGATATTGCACCTACGGTATCTTCTCTATTGAAAATTCAGTTTCCAAGTGGAAATGTAGGAAACCCAATTACGGAAGTTATGGGTAAATAATTGTAGACGATTATTCTATGATACAGGGCTGCTTTCAAAAGAAAGCAGCTTTTTTTGTGAGCTATTGCTTCAAATTTTCAATCTGCTACTCTCTGGTCTCACTTTTTGGCAAATACATATAAAAAACTATCTTTGCAAAAATTTTGGTTTCCAGTATTTTGGAATGAAAAGGGAATCGGGTGTAACTCCCGGACTGTCCCCGCAACTGTAAATCGCAATAAAAGTTTCTGCAAGCAGCCACTGTCTAAAACGGGAAGGTGCAGAATGCGAAAGTCAGGAGACCTGCCGGAATTATAATAAAAAAACATATTGCTTTCGGAGGAAAAGTAAAAAAGTATGGATATAAAAAGATCTTTAGTACTGCTTTTTTCATCTTATGGCTGTTTTCTTTTTGGACAAGAGAAAACCATCGACACTATTTATGTCTTCGACAACCAGATGAATAGGGTGAAACTTTTTCATCCCGTAAAAATAATTTCGGCAGAAGAGGCCGAGAAAAACTCCAGTAATCTTTCAGAACTTCTGAGATTTCAATCACAGGTATTTATCAAAGAAAATGGCCGCGGAGCTGTTTCTTCACCTTCTTTCAGGGGAACTACCGCGCAGCAGACCGCCTTTGTATGGAATGGGATTAATATCAATTCCAATTTCTTAGGGCAGGGAGATATCAATAATATTGCTTTGTTCGGATATGACCAGATCGGTATAAAAGCCGGCGGAGGAAGTGTAGTTTATGGAAGTGGTGCTATCGGGGGAAGTATTCACCTTAATAATACCCTGGATTTTAATAAAGGCTTCCATGGTTCTTTATTTTCAGAAATAGCATCTTTTAATACCTATAATAATTTTGTAAAAGGTTCTTACAGCAATGATAAGTTCAGTTTTAAAGCTTCGGGAAATTATTCTGTAAGCGAAAATAATTATGAGGTAAGTGATCTGAATTACATCAACAGAAACGGGAATTATTACAATACAACCTTCAATGTAGGAGCATCCTATAAAATTACAGACGATCATAAAATTTCGTGGCAGAGCCAGTTCTTTGATTCTTCACAACATTATCCCGTGTATGAAGAAACGGGAACAAAAACAAAATATAAAACTCAAAGTGTAAGAAGCCTTCTTTCCTGGGACTGGAATAAAACAAAGTTTAATAACTCCCTTAGAGCAGCTTATACAGAAGAGAATTTTCAGTATTTTGGTTCTTTAAACCAGCCTAAATCCAGTGGCGGAACAGGGAAAAATTACATTTTTAAAAATGATTTTAATTACTTCCTGAATTCTAAGTGGAATTTTAATATTATCGGAGAATTTCAGATCAATAAAGGAGAAGGATACGAGAGCGGAATATCCAACGTGAGTAGAAATGTTGGTTCTGTTTCCGGATTGTTGAGATATTTTGTAACAAAAAATCTGCGTTTTGAAGGTGGATTCAAGAAAGACTTTGTGGAAGATGTGAAGTCACCATTGATGTATTCATTCTCTGGAAAATGGAGTGCTGCAAAATGGTATGATGTAAGCGTTAACGTGTCAAAAAACTTCAGATATCCGTCATTTAATGATATTTATTATGAACCGGGAGGAAATAAAGATCTGAGACCGGAAACCTCTACCCAGGTAGATATGACCAATGAGTTCAAAGTAGGGGATTTCAGACTTACTTTGTCTCCGTACTATATGAATATTACAGATCTTATTGCATGGCTTCCAACGGCTAAAGGATACTGGCAGGCATTTAATGTCAATAAAGTTGAATCTTACGGATTAGAATCTCAGCTGTCTTTTAGCAAACAATTGGGAAATCATAAATTCAGAGCGAATGCAGGATATTATTACGCAAGATCTATTGATAAAGAAACGCAGCTGCAGAGACCTTATGTGCCTATGCATAGAGGGAGTGCCAATATAGACTATGAATATAGTTTCTTTAAGTTTTTTGCCCAGGGACTACTGAATGGTGTTACCTATACCACAAGTGATGAAAAGAGATCAGAAGCCATAGATCCTTATTTTCTTTTGAATATGGGTGTTTCAGCAACTTTAGCGAAAAAGTACACCTTAGGATTTAAAGTGAATAATCTAACAAATACCTACTATAAAACGGTTTCTTTTTATCCTTTACCGAAAAGAAATTATAGTGTATACGCAGCAATAAATTTTTAAAAATTAAAATTGAATAAATTATGAAAATAACTAAACTTTTAACTGTACTATTTGCAGTAGTGTTATTATTTAACATGTCTTCATGTACAAGCGATTCTACTGAGATTGAAATTTCTCCCATCACTTACCAAAACGGATATTTTATCTCTAATGAAGGTAACTTCAACAGCCAGGGAGCTAAAGTAACATTCCTGACAAGAGATTTGAGTATGAAACAGGATGATGTATATGGTTATAATAACAGTAAAGAAATTCTGGGTGACGTTCTTCAGACGATTGGTCTTAACGAAAATAAGGCTTATCTTGTGATAAATAACTCGAACAAAATTGTTGTAGTAGACCGTTATACATTTAAAAAACTAGCAGTAATTACAGATCAGATTGATAATCCAAGAGGAATTACTTTTGCTAATGGCTTTATCTATGTTGCCAACACCAATTTCAGTGCACATACTCAAAGTGTAACAAAATATAAAGCTTCTGACTACTCATTTGTAAGCAAAATCAATATGACTGACGTTTCTGATAAAACAGTAGAAGCAGGAGGAAATGTTTTTGTACAGAACGCTTCATCAGGATTTGGAAATAAGATTACTTATATCAATACTTCCAATGATGCTAAAACTGAAATTACCGTTCCGAATGGTCAGATTGGGAATACTGTGTCTTACAAGTCCAATGTTTACACAATTTCTTCTACAGCTACAGATTCTTATATCTACAAGATTACGAGCACAGGAGCTATGACACCGGTCATTACTTTAACAGGAATTCCTAATGCTACAAATCTTCAGATTGATAACGACAAATTCTACTTCAGTTCTGCTAACAAAGTCTATACAACAAGTTTAGCTACGCCAACAATTCCTGCAAGCCCGTTATTAACAGCTGCAGATGGTGGTCCTTATTTTACGCTTTATGGATTTAATGTTATTGACGGAAGAATCTTTGCGTCAGATGTTAAGGAATTTACAGCAGAAAGCGAAATGGTAATATATTCAGCAACTACGGGAAGCAAACTTAGTTCTTTTAAAACAGGAGGTCTTGGTGCTAGCGGAACTTTCCTGAATCCATAATACCTTACAGTATAAAAAATAATTTTTTATTTTTTCATCATTTGTGTTTTTTTCCGGCCGGTTTCGAAAGAAACCGGCCGGCTTTGTTTTCCTAGTGAACATAAAAAGCCCGGCAGGATGGAACATCCCGCCGGGCTTTTTATTATTTATCGATTGATTTTATAGTGTCAATCCCAGTTTTTCCGCTTCAATAATCACAAATTTTGTGGCTTCTTCTTTTTCATTGGGAATTTCTCCTTCAAGAATAGCTTCTTTAACTTTCTCTTTCAAGATACCAATTTCGCGGCCTGGCTTAAGATTAAACATTTCCATGATCTCTTCGCCGGTAATAGGCGGCTGGAAGTTTCTTACCTGATCCTTTTCCTCCACTTCTTTGATCTTCACCGCTACGTATTCAAAGTTTCTTTTGAATTTTTCCTGTTTCTTAGAGTTCTTAGTCGTAATATCGGCCTTGCAAAGCGTGAAAAGATCTTCCAGATTTTCTCCGGCATCAAATAAAAGTCTTCTCAATGCAGAATCCGAAGCATCATCAGTAATCAAAGCAATAGGTCGGGAGGAAAGCTTTACCATCTTTTGAACATATTTCATGTCACTTCCCAATGGTAACTTCAATCGCTGGAAAAGTGTCTTGGTCATTTTTGAGCCTAAAAACTCATGCCCGTGGAAGGTCCATCCTGTTCCTTCTACAAATTTTTTCGTAGGAGCTTTACCAATATCATGAAGCAAAGCAGACCAGCGAAGCCAAAGATTATCGGTATTCACAGAAATATTATCTACAACTTCAAGCGTATGGTAAAAATTATCTTTGTGTGTTTGTCCTTCAACTTCTTCCACTCCTTTCAGTTCGATCAATTCAGGAATGATCAGTTTCATAAGGCCGGTTTGCTCCATCAGTCTCAGTCCGATAGATGGTTTTTCAGAAAGCATGATTTTGTTGAATTCTACCATGATTCTTTCCATCGAAACAATCTTGATCCTTTCTGCTTCCTGCTGGATAGCCTGTAGTGAGTTCTCCTCAATTTTAAAATTTAAAGTTGAAGCAAAACGCACGGCTCTCATCATTCTCAACGGATCATCAGAATAGGTCTGAGCAGGTTCTAAAGGAGTCCTTAAAATACCTTTTTCAAGATCATCAACCCCATTGAAGGGATCAATCAGTTCTCCAAAATTATCTTTATTTAAAGAAATAGCCATCGCATTGATGGTGAAATCTCTTCTTTTCTGGTCATCTTCCAGGCTTCCGCCTTCTACTTCTGGTTTTCTGCTGTTTTCAGTGTAGCTTTCCTTTCTTGCTCCCACAAATTCAAGATCAAGTTCTTTATACTTGATCATTGCCGTTCCATACGTTTTGAATATAGAAACTTTTAATTTAGGATCTATATCCTGAGCTACACTCTGGGCAAGCTCAATACCACTTTGCTCGGTCACAAAGTCTATATCTGTGGAAGCTTTTCTTTTCATCAAAAGGTCACGAACATAACCGCCCACAATATATACAGACTGGTTATTCCTTTCTGCTGCTTCAGAAATTATTTTAAAAAGTTTTAAATTCTTATTTTGATTAAGATTAATTATCATCGTTAATAATAGTGTCAATTTCTACCAATGTTACTCATTAATCATAATGAGCATACATTCTACTAATTTTTCCGTCTTCATTAAAAAACATGACTTCAACAGCATGTTTATCCATGATCGACTTATAAAATAATGCTGCGGAATCTACTCCTGCCGTGGAATGAATAAGATCAAAATGAAGATCCGGAAACTTATCCAAGGCCTTCCTCCAATATTCACGGACGGCTTCTTTTCCTTTTAAAGAACTTTCTTTACCACCTGTAGCCATAGCGATCATGGGAGTTGTAATCTCAATATCATCCGAATAATGGGTGAGAATAGCCTCTAAATCATGAGAATTCCATGCATTAATCCACATTTGAGCAAATTCCTGATGATCCATAGCAAATAATTTATGAGTTGAGTTTGCAAAGATAGAATTAAAAAAAAGAAATCCTGCCGATATGAACTGACAAGACTCTAAAAAAATAAACAGAAAGCTTAAGAATTTCTATTCCCTAAGAACCTTTATTCTGTTGTCATTCCATATTTTGATTACTGAAGAACCTGAATATTTTGAAACTTTTTCTCTGTCTTCTTCCACTGCATAATCTACAAGACTGATCATTTCCTCAGAAATATCAGAGAACTTCAATGGACTTTTCTCACCACTGAAATTAGCAGAAGTAGATACCAAAGGTTTGTTCAGTTTTGTAATCAGTTTTTTGCAGAAATCATTTTTTACGAGACGTATTCCGATGCTTCCGTCATCCGCAAGAAGTTCTTTGGGTAAGCCCCTTGGATTTTCATAAACAATAGTTACCGGTTTTTCACTAAGATCAATAATTTCCCATGCCATCTCCGGAACATCCACCAGGTCCTGAAGTCTTTTTTCAGACTCTACAAGGATAATCATGGATTTATTTTTTTCGCGCTTCTTAATGTCAAAAATTTTATTGACAGCTTCTATATTGGTAGCATCACAACCAATTCCCCAAATGGTATCTGTAGGGTAAAGAATTGTTCCTCCGGATTTTAATATTTCAATAATATGTTCCATAATTGTATATGTTCAAAGAGTGGATAAAGGTAGAAAATCTGTGAATTTTAGGCAAAAAAATAGGATGGAAATGTAGTTTATTGATTTGATTATAACCATAAGAGATAAAGATTATAATCCGTGAAAAAACGAATTGAAATAAGTGGTTCGCTTAATTGGTTCGATATATTCCGGATGTAGTATTTTTTTGAAATCCTTTTTGGTAAGATGTTGTGAAAGTAAAACGGGAAAATTTGATCGTGATCCTTCTTTAATAAGCGTATAAAGTATGACATTATCTTTAAAGAAAACAATTGTAGTTTGCTCATAATGTTTTCCCAAGCTATAGAAATCGGCGGTCTCATTGAGTAAAATTAAATTACCAGATACTTTGGTGATTCTGTAATTGTTTTTTCTTCCGTATTCAATAATTCTTTTTTTTGCTTCTTGTTTATGAATACCAAATGTAATTTCTTTTAAATGCTTTTCTGTGAATTTACAGTATAGAACATATATACTAAATATGAGTGAACATATAAGGATAAAATATTCTAAACTACTATTGAGGGAAGGTTTTATTTCTCTAAGGCAAAGTATCGAAGCGCCTGTCAATACTAAGAAACCAAAGTATATCGAAATAGTATCAAATTTATCATATGAGCTTTCTTCAAAAACTAATTTTTTAGATTGAATACTTTCAGTGATTCTTAAATTTTTTAGAGATCTCATTGGATATTTAAGATAATGTTTGACTGCTAGGAAATTTAGTTTTTATGGATAAATAAAATGAGCCAACTACTAAAAAAATAATAGAAACTACCCATAAAAAATAGCCTGTTTCTAAACTGTATATTTTTCCCATTCTTCCATTTTCAGAAACTAAGACTTCCTTCCAGAAAAAAAATGACATAGCTGGTACCAAGGCTATTAGACCCAATATAAGTGAGAGAGAAAAATACTTTTTATAACAACAGATAACTGAAATAAAAAACCAAATATTGGCAGTCCATACCAAAAACTCAAATATTCCACCACCCAAAAAACTAATGGGACCTATAAGGAATGCTTCAAATGCTTTATAATTTTTAATCTCTCCCATGTCTTCAACTTTAAAAGCTGCAAAACTAAGAGAGAGCGTAAACATTAACAGGCTGATGAGCACAATTCGTTTTCTTACATCCATCCCAACTTCGATAAATATCTTTCTTCAATAATATTCAGGTGATGGTAATTGTGTCCTACAATCAGTTTTCCGATGGTTTCTACAGTAATTTCATGGCCATTGGCTGTACCTGTATTTTGTAAAGCAGAGGGTTGAAGGGTTTCTAATAGAATCTGTGAAGATTTTCTCACCAGTTTATATTCTTCCAAAAGAGATTCAAGTGTTCTTTCACTGGCGAAAGACTGATCGGCATATTCATTTTCATCGAATCCTGGAAGATTGTTTTTCTCTCCTCTTGCGAAAGCTAATATTCTATATTGGAAAACTCTTTCGGTATCTGATAAATGGAGTAGAAGCCCTTTTAAAGTCCATTTTCCTTCGGCATAGGCAAAATTAGACTGTTCTTCGGTAAGATTAGAATAGATTCCTATGGTTTTATCAGCTGACATCTGCAGTTCGCTGATCCAGTTTCCTGATGGAATCTGATCTAAATATCTTTGAATGTATTTTTGAAAATCGGTCATATTGTTTTTTTGTTTTTATAAATTGATTTTGAGGTGCTGGGTACGAGTTCCGAGATTGGTGATTCGAGTTATTGATATAAAGGACAGAAATATTTTTGAATATTTTATAAATTATCCATTTTACAAAATTACTCATTACCTATTGCTTATTACTCATGAATTGCTCCACTCATAGAAGTTCACAGAGTCATACAATTCAAATCCGCAGGCCGGATACAGCTGATTCCCGATATCATTGCTTTTTCCTGTTTCTAAAAGGATACCACACGCTTTTGATGAACGACAGTGTTCTTTGGATTCTTCGATTAATTCTTTAGAGTAACCTTTCCCTCTATGGGTTTCATTCACGTACAGATCATTCAGCAGCCAGTAACGCTGCATTCTTGTAGATGAAAATATCGGGTATAATTGTACGAAACCTGTTAGTTTACCATTTTCTTCCGCAACAAAAATTTCAGAATCTTTATTTTCAAGTCTTTCCTGAAGAAAACTTGTTGCGGCAGGAATATTTGAAGTCTTATGATAAAATATTCTGTACTGGTCAAATAATTCAGCCAGTTGAGGCAAGTCGGAAATGAGTGCTTTTCTCGTGTTTTTCATAGTATTGAGTGGTGGTTATAATAAAATGAGAAGGATTGATTAACCCTTCTCATTTTAGTTTATGTATGTTAAGAAAAAGCTTTCTCAAGATCTGCAATAAGATCTTCTGCATCTTCAATACCTACGCTTAAACGAACAAGGTCATCAGTGATTCCCAATTCAGCACGTTTTTCTGCCGGGATTGAAGCATGAGTCATCAGAGCAGGGTGGTTAGCCAAAGATTCTACTCCTCCTAAAGATTCTGCTAAGGTGAATACTCTTACTTTCTCCAAGAATTTAATAGCATCTTCTTTCTTTCCTGATTTAAAAGTGAATGAAACCATTCCTCCAGCTTCCTTCATTTGAGATTTTGCCAATTCATACTGAGGGTGAGACTCTAATCCCGGATAAATTACTTTATCTACAGCAGGATGATTTTCAAGATATTGTGCTACTGCAAGTCCGTTATCAGAATGTCTCTGCATTCTTAACGCCAGTGTTTTGATCCCTCTCAATACAAGGTAAGAATCGTGAGGTCCTAAAATACCACCACTCGCAAACTGAATAAAGTGAAGTTTTTCTCCCAGTTCAGCATCTTTAGCAATAAGTGCTCCTGCAATCACATCAGAGTGCCCTCCTAAATATTTTGTTGCAGAGTGCATTACAATGTCAGCTCCCAAATCAATAGGTCTCTGGATATAAGGCGTTGCAAAAGTATTATCTACTGCTACTAAAATATCTTTTCCTTTTGCAATATCTACAACCGCTTTGATATCTACTAATTTCATCAACGGATTGGTAGGCGTTTCTACCCAGATCAGTTTCGTTTTATCAGTAATAACATCAGCTATTTTAGAAACATCATCAAAATTAACGAACGTAAACTTCAGTTGATATTTTTCGAAAAGTCTTGTAAACATTCTGTAAGTACCTCCATAAAGATCATCTACAGCAATTACTTCATCGCCAGGGTTTAATAATTTCAAAACACAGTCGATGGCAGCAAGACCAGAACCGAAAGCTAAACCTCTCGCTCCATTTTCAATACTTGCCAAAGAATCTTCCAATGCCTGTCTTGTAGGGTTGGCTGCTCTTGAATATTCATATCCGGAATGTACTCCAGGGCTTTTTTGTGCAAACGTAGAGGTCAAAAATACAGGAACATTTACAGAACCTGTTGCAGACTCGTGGTGCTGCCCTCCGTGAATTACTTTTGTATTAAAATTCATAATTTTTTGCTTTAGACTTTTAGCATTAAACAATACAATTACTGCCTAATACTAATTGTTTTTATTAAAATTTGCTCTAGCTGAATGCAAAAAGCTTACCGCTTACTGCTTAAAGCTTATTGCATATTTATTTTTTTACTTAATGGCAGATTTTACAGCAAATTCCTCTGCAATTTCCTCCATCCATTGTGCTACATCTTCTTCTCCGGTTGCTCTCTGATAGGTGCTTCCTAAAGATATTAAAATCTGGTGGATAAACATCTTCATTTGGTCTACAGGCATTTCTTTCGTCCAAAGATCAATTCTTAATGCCTCTCTTGTTTTATCATCCCATACAGAAATCATGGTTGCTTTAGTATCTTGTTTATCAATACCTCCATCCTGAGCATTCCATGTAATATTTTCAGGCACATGATTTTCATCAAGCTCTACATCTATCGTAATCTGAGTCTTTCTCATTTTTTCTATTTTTCTAAATTCTAAATTTTCTATTGTTTAAGTTTCGGTTTATAACCGGATTCATTAAAAATGGTCGTTGCATCCATTTTCAGGAAAGCTGTAAGTTTTGTCTCAGGCTTTTCCTTAAGGTATGCCTTACAGATCTGCCATCCTGTAAAAATTCCGATTTGTGGTGAAGATTCATTATCAATCTCCGTATAAAATTTCGAGAATGGTCCCGGCGATATGAAACGTTCTCCCAATCTTGGATCATCACCGAAAATAAGGTTGCTTTCTACAAAATAATTCCAGATGTTAGCTTCATTGGCTGTGGCCCATTCATACTGTTTTTTTGTATAATTCATTTTCAGATAATCAGGAACATCAGGAAGAAAAGCGTCCTGAAGAATCATTACTTTTCCGTTCAGAATAATCTGATCAATGAATTTCTGATGGTCAGGAGATTCTGTTACAATATTTTCAGCAAAAAGCTGTGATACCTTAGGAACAATATTCTGCGGATTCATTGATTTTTGAAAATACAGCTCCAGTCCTTTATAATTAGGATTTCCATCCCCCATAAAACCGGTAATATCTATAAACAGAAGATTTCCTTTCTGGTCATAAAATATCGGATCCTGGATCATCTGTAAAGCAGATGAAAATAAATATACTTTGGGACTTTTGAACTGTGGGAAATAATATTTGATATGTGAGAATAAACTCTTCAGTTCTGTTTGTAAGGTAGCCTGATTTATTTTCCCAATGGCTTCCTTGTAGATTTTGATCTCTTCAGCATCCATTCTTCTCTTTTCGAAATCTGCGTCCGAAACACTTCCCTGAAACCATGGGAACTGAGTTTTAAACTGCTCCAGCGGAACATTCGGATTGTAAAATTCTTTGGAAATATCTGTTACATCAACTTTCTCGGCAGTTTCTTTGACTTCTACCTTCCATTGATTTTCAGTTTCTTTTTTGCAGGAAACAAGTCCGGCAGCTAAAATAGAAGAAAGCGCAATATATCTAAAAATCTTCATTATTTTTACATGGAATTTAAGTTTACAAAAATAAGGATTAAATACACAATTCATGATGAAAATTAAAATAATTACAACCCTTTGCCTTATTGGGGGACTTTCTTTTTTCTATGGGCAAAAGCTTGAATTTAAAGATAAAAACTTTGAAAAAGCAGTACTTGAAAATTTTGATCTGAATAAAAACGGAATACTTGAACCTTCGGAAGCTGGGACAATTACAAATTTATTTCTTGTTCAGAAAGGAATTACTTCAACAGAAGATCTGCACTTTTTTAAAAATGTGAAAATGATTATCCTGGACGATAATGCGATTCCCAATATTGTATTAAACAATCTGGATCTACTGGAATTGTTTTCCTGTACAGGATGTAAAATATCTTCATTTAAAGCAGAAAATCTGAAAAATTTAAGTTCCTTATATCTGGATAATAATCTGTTGGAAGGCATTTCATTGAATGGAATTCCAAAAATTGATCAATTAACATTATCTTTAAATCAATTAAAAACAATTGATTTGTTGCAGTTTAAAGCGTTAAGGAAAGTGAATGTAGAACATAATAAGCTTCAGAAAATTGATATTTCCGGAAATCCGGCTTTGCAAACCCTGAATGTAATGGGAAATAAAATAAAAGAAACGGATATTAAAAAAGGGACAAAAACAGATATTACCATTTTTGGAGCGGGAGAATAAAAACTAATGATTATGAAAATAGAAACAAAACGACTGATTTTAAGAAAGCTTGAAGACACCGATGTTGAACGTCTCTTTCTTTTGGATTCCAATCCTGAAGTGATGAAATATATCGGAGTACCGGTATTGACGGATATCAATGAATCCAGGAATGTCATCAGCATGATTCAGAAACAGTATGAGGAAAATGGAGTTGGAAGACTTGGAGTGGTGGAAAAAGAAAGCGGACAGCTGATAGGATGGAGCGGATTGAAATTATTGACCCATGAAACAAACGGTTACCAGAATGTTTTAGAACTTGGCTACCGTTTTCTGCCGGAATCATGGGGAAAAGGATATGCTGTGGAAGCCGGAATAGCTTCTCTTGATTATGGCTTTAATGACCTGAATGCTGAGGTTATTTACGCCTATGCTCATTCCGAACATGAAGTTTCCAATCATATTTTAAGAAAATTAGGGTTTGAAAAAACCGGTGAGTTTGAAGAACCTGACGGCATTTGCTTTTGGTATGAACTGAAACGTGAACAATATATTGAACAGAAATGATAACAATACGAAAGGAAGAAGAAAAAGATTATCAACAGGTTTTTGAACTTACAGAGGAGGCGTTCAGAGAGATGGAGCATAGTGATCATCAGGAACAGTTCCTTGTTGAAAAACTAAGACGATCTGAAGCTTTTATTCCGGAATTATCCCTGGTTGCTGAAAATGAAGATGGAAGAATCGCAGGTCATATCTTATTTACAAAATTAAAAATTGTCAATGATACAGAATCCTTTGAATCCCTTGCTTTAGCTCCTGTTTCTGTGAAGCCTGAATTTCAGAATCAGGGACTTGGAGGAAAACTGATTGCCGAAGGACATCGTATTGCCAAAGAATTAGGATACCAATCGGTGATTCTTATAGGACATGAAAAATATTATCCGAGGTTTGGTTACAAAAAAACAAGTAATTTTGGGATTTCTTTTCCATTCGATATTCCGGAAGAAAACGGAATGGCTGTAGAATTGGTAGAAGACGGATTAAAAAATATAAAAGGAGTGGTGAAATACCCTCAGGAATTTGGAATAGACTAAAAAATATAAACGATGCAGACACAAAAAGTGATAGATCATATTGTAAGCTGGTTAAAAGATTATGCTACAAAAGCAAAAGTGAACGGATATGTAATTGGAGTTTCAGGAGGAGTAGATTCCGGAGTTGTTTCAACATTAGCCGCAATGACAGGCCTGAAAACATTACTTATAGAAATGCCTATTCGTCAGAAAGCAGATCAGGTAGACCGTGCACAGGATCATATGAATGACCTTAAATCCAGATTCCCGAATGTAGAAATAATGTCTGTAGATCTTACCCCTGCTTTTGAGGAACTTTACAAAACTTTTGATGTAAAAGATGATCTGTATCCTAACGAAAAACTGGCCTTTGCCAATACAAGATCCCGTTTGAGAATGCTTACTCTGTATTATTATGGGCAGCTGAACGGACTTTTAGTATGTGGAACAGGAAATAAAGTGGAAGATTTCGGAATCGGGTTTTATACAAAATATGGAGATGGAGGAGTAGACGTTTCTCCCATTGCTGACCTGTATAAAACCGAAGTATATAAACTTGCGAAAGGGTTAAATCTTATCAAAAGCATTCAGGAAGCTATTCCTACGGATGGACTTTGGGATGTGGACCGAACAGATGAGCAACAAATAGGTGCAACATATCCTGAGCTTGAAAAAATTCAGAAAGAATACGGAACAAAAACGGTTGATGACTATGAAGGAAGAGATAAAGAAGTTTTCCAGATCTTCGACAGAATGCATAAAGCAGCAAAACATAAAATAGATCCCATTCCGGTTTGTGATATTCCGGAAGAGTGGAGAGCAGAATAACAGACAATATACATTTTCACATTAAATAATAGTTATGAACGGTAAAATCAGATCTCTATTTTTTATATGTCTGGGGCTCCTTTTCGGGATGGCTGTGATGTATGTGTACAGGAATTTTATTGAGAATAAAAAAGATCAGTCGGGTTCGGTACAAAAAGTGAGTTACGGAAGTACGTCTTCGGATGGGAATTCCTCTGCTCAGCTTTCTATAGATCAGCTTACAGAAGAAAAAACGGTTATAGGCTATGTAAAACAGAATCACAGGCTTCCGGATTATTATATAACCAAAAATGAAGCAAGAAAACAGGGTTGGAATCCTTCTAAAGGTAACCTGTGCGATGTACTTCCCGGAAAAGCGATTGGTGGAGATAAATTCGGAAACAGGGAAGGGCGTTTGCCTGATGGAGAAAAATATTTTGAAGCAGATGTGAATTATCATTGTGGCGGAAGAAATGCTGACCGTATCATTTATACTCAGAATGGGGAAGTATATCTTACCAAAAATCATTATAAGAGCTTTGAAAAACAATAACGTTTAGTCATTGCGAGGAACGTAGTGACGAAGCAATCTATAAAAAAAATCACAGGTGAAAGCAGGTTTTGTCTATATCATGACGAATAAGAATCATACAACTCTTTATAAAGGAGTTACTTCAAATCTGCCAAAACGGGTTCAGCAGCATAAAGAATCATATTATTCTCAAAGTTTTACCTCGAGATATAATTTGTATCTACTTATTTATTGGAATCCTTTCAGGAAATAGGAGATGCTATATTTAGAGAAAAACAAATAAAAGCGGGTTCGAGACAAAAGAAATTAGATTTGATAAAACAGTATGAATCCGCTATGGAAAGACCTTACAGAGGGTGTTGAAAATATTATGGATGTTTTTTGAGATTGCTTCGTCGCTTTTGCTCCTCGCAATGACTAATGTATAATTTGCATTTAAATAATTATAAATATTAATTTTGAAAAATATTAGCTTTCTTTACCTTTTAATTGTATTGCTTCTGACATACTCATGCTCGGAAAAGAAAGATATAGTAAAGGAAAAAATAGAAAAGCCAGCCGTTACAATACTCATACAGCCATTTACAGATATTAAACAGGAAACTGTAGCAAAAGTAGCCGGAGGGATAAAAAATATATATCCGAATGTAGAAGTTTTAGATGCCATAGACTTTCCGGAAAATACATATTATAAAGAGAGAAACCGGTATAGAGCTGATTCAATCATTAAGTTTTTAAATAATAAAACAGAAGAAGGCTTTGTTACAATTGGTTTGACCTCAAAAGATATCAGTGCCACCAGAGGAAAGATAAAAGACTTTGGAATCATGGGATTGGGCTATACACCTGGAAAGGCTTGTGTGGCTTCAAAGTTCAGGCTGAGTAAAGAAAATTCAGATGAACAGTTTTATAAGATAGCCATTCATGAGCTGGGACATACTCAAGGGCTGCCGCATTGCCCGGAAAAAATGTGTTTTATGAGGGATGCCGAAGGCAAGAATCCTACCAATGAAGAAACGGATTTCTGCAAAAAATGCAAAACTTTTTTAATCAATAAAAATTGGAAATTTAGTTCAATATGAAGACAGTATATATAGATTTTACAGACATAGGTGACTATGAAGATTTTTACACTCAGTTAAAGGAAAAAATTAAGCTTCCTGAACATTTTGGCGATAATCTTGATGCACTTTTTGATACCATCACCGGAGATATGGAAATGCCGCTCCACCTGGAATTCGTAAACATGACGGTAGATCAGCTGGAGATTTTTGAAGATCTGCTGACTACTTTGGAAGATGCCGAAGAAGAAGTAGAGGAATTTAGCTTTAGCTACTATTTGGAGCAGTACGAAGATGATGAGGATGATGTAGAATCGGAAGATGAAGAATAAAAAAGCAAGGCTGTTTCAATGACGAGACAGTCTTTTTTATGCTGAGTATCCTTCATTACCCTTGTCAAGGTTTAAAACCTTGACAAGGGTAGAAATCCCGCATTTTTGCAAATTTACTATTTTGCTACGATTACAAGAATGAAGAATCAAAATAAAAAGGAAGCAGATCCTTCACCGCATGTACTTTTACAACCTCTTCATTCATGCTTGAGAAATAAAGATCTATATCTTCATGCTGCTTGGTCTCATATTCTATCAGACTCTGGCGACATGCTCCGCAAGGAGGAATCGGTGGATTCTTTTCATGAAATTCCTTAGGGCCTCCTACCACGAAGATCTTTTTTATTTTCACATTCGGAAAGTTGGCAGCTACCCAAAAAAGGGTTGTTCTTTCTGCACAAAGTCCGGATGGATACGCTGCATTTTCCTGGTTGTTCCCGGAGTAGATTTCTCCGTTTTCCAATAATACGGAACATCCTACCAAAAACTGAGAATATGGTGCATAAGCATTCTCACGAGCCTCTTTGGCTCTTTCAAATAATTGTTTTTCTATATCACTCAGTTCACTGCTATTTTTAAAATATTCGTAACTGATCTGTATGTCTTTTTTCATATATTGTCAACTAAAAAAGGGGGGTAAAATTAATTCTTTTTAATGAAGTGGGCAATATTTTATTCTTCCGCTAAAAAGTTCAATTTTTTAAGACTAAAAATGTTATATACACCAATAAAATTCAGGAATGTAGAGTTGAAAAACAGATGGGTAATGTCACCCATGTGTATGTATTCATGTGAAAACGGAGAAGCTAATGACTTCCATTTTGTACACTATGGAAGCAGATCACAGGGCGGTACAGGTCTGCTGATTGTGGAAGCTACAGGAGTAGTGCCCGAAGGAAGAATTACCAATCACTGCATGGGAATCTGGAATGATGAACAGGCTGAAAAATTACAAAGAATTGTAGAATTTGTTCATAAAAACTCTGACAGCAAAATAGGAATTCAGCTGGCTCACGCCGGAAGAAAAGGCTCAACATGGAATAACCTGCAGATCTCTGTTGAAGAAGGCTGGGAAACCGTTGCCCCAAGTCCTATTCCCTATCATCCGACAGAAAGAATTCCACATGTTTTAAGTACAGATGAAGTAAAAGAACTGGTTCAGGACTTTAGAAAAGCGGCCAGAAGAGCAGTAGAAGCTGGCTTTGATATTATTGAAATTCATGGAGCACACGGATATCTGATTCATCAGTTTCTGTCACCACTTTCCAATATCAGAACAGACGAATATGGAGGAAGTTTTGAAAACAGAATCAGGTTTCTGATCGAAATTGTAGACGCTGTTAACGAAGAATTGAATGAAAATACAGCCTTTTTTGTAAGAATTTCCGGAACGGAGTATGCTGAGAACGGCTGGGATATTCAAAGCAGTGTAGAACTGGCAAAAATTTTAAAAGAACACGCTGTAGACCTTGTTGATGTATCAAGCGGAGGAAATATACATGGTGCAAAAATTTCGGTTTTCGATGGCTACCAGGTTCCTTTTTCTTCGCAGGTGAGAAATGAAGCCGGTGTAAAGACAGGAGCAGTAGGATTAATAACCAAAGTGGAGCAGGCTGAAGAAATCCTTCAGAAAGGCGATGCAGACCTTGTTTTTGTGGCAAGAGAAATTCTTAGAAACCCATATATTGCCGTTCAGGGATCTTTTGAAATGAAAGAAGAATGCTTTTTTCCACATCAGTATACCAGGGCCAAAATCTCTTCTTAGGTAATGAAAATCTCATAAAAACTCAGAAATGGATATCGAAGACTTTATGTTTACCTGTCCCAGTAAGAAATTTCTTGGGGTAGAATGTCTAGGATGCGGTGCTCAGAGAGCAATTGTACTCGTATTTGAAGGCAAATTTTCTGAAGCCTTTCAAATGTATCCTGCCGTATATACCTTACTGTTGTTTTTTTTCACTCTGGGCCTGAGCTTTATTGACAAAAAGAGAAAATACAGCAATATTTTAATGGGGTTGGTAATCATTAACCTTATCATTATGGTAATTGGGTATGGATATAAGCATTATTGATTTCACAAAAAAAGAGTGCTAAATCATTGATATTGAATAATGTGATTGTTTGTTGATTTCCTTTTGTTTACGCGAATGCAAAGGATTGTATAGAAAAATTTCAATGAAAAATAAGGTAATTTAGTTTAAAATTCTAGAATTGATTTTTAATTCGAAATTTTGATAAATGTCGTAGAACTACTACAATTTATAAAACTGTTATCCAAAAACTTTTTAAATTAGAACATGAAGTCTATCTTTGTTATATAAATCCTATATCTGGGAACAGTTGTTAATGATTAAAATTTAAGAATATGGCAGGAAATTCAAGAGGAATCTTAAAATTCAATGGAGGGGAAGGTCAAAAGTTATTAAAGCTTAACTACAGCGTGTCGAGATCTACAGACATTTCAGGACGTGTAGCATCTGATCCGTCAAACGCATTAATTAAAGTAACTATTGAAGCAACAGAAAAATCTGATGTTTTAGAAAGCTTACTGAACAGCAAATATAAACCTACAAGCGGAGAAATAAACTTTAATAAATCTCACGAAGAAGGAACACTGATCTCTTTGAAGTGGGAAAACGGATATGTTATCCAGCATGAAGTAGACTTTGATGCGGTAGACAGCAACAATATGCTCATCAGCTTTGTAGTAAGCGCTGAAAGCATTACGTATGGAAACTCATCTTATGACGGACTTTGGCCAATGAGCTAAGTCTTTCATGAGCAAAAAATAAAAGACTGTCCTTAAATAAGACGGTCTTTTTTTACCTTAGACTATATTCAGAAGGCGCTTTTGTTTTTATTTTTAAATTCCCGGCCCGTTGAATAATCGTTTAGAAAATTAATCAAATCACTAAAAAATATGTCAAATACACCTGGAAAATCACAAGCGACGTCTTTTCGTCCGACGCAGAATGCAGATGGTATTTCCGAAAACCATCATACAGGTATCAATCGTTTGGTAAAACTTTCTCTTGTTATAGAAGGGAAAATTATCAAGTATTATAAACATTTTAAGCTTAAACAAAGCACCAGACGACACCACGAATTTACGCTGACACTGGCACATGATACCCTGGGAGACAGACAGACCCATTCATTGGAAGAAGCCAATAAGTTTCTTGGAAAAAGGCTTACAGCTGTTATTTCTTATAAAGATATAGATAATAGTCCGGAAAGAACCTTTGTAGGAGTGATTACCGGTGTAGGATTCAGCCAGGAACAAATGAGTTTGGGAAATATTGTCCTTACCGGATATAGTCCTACCATTCTTCTTGACGGGGCGCCTCATATTCAGAGTTTTGGAGGTGCGCAGTCTGTAAATGTGGGAATCATTGCAGAAGAAGTGATTAAACAGGGAATTGACAAAAGCCGTTTTGATATCAGGGTAGATGCCAATAACTATTCTCAGATCATCTACAGCAGCCAGTATGATGAAACCCATTATAACTACCTGGCAAGAATGGCTGAAGCTTATGGTGAACAGTTCTATTATGACGGTGAAGTATTACACTTCGGAAAACTACCTGCTCAAAATAAGCCAATAACTCTTACTTACGGAAGCAGTGCCAATGACATAAAAGTGGAATTGAAAGCTGTACATACCAAGCCGCAATTCTACGGTTATAACAGTAATAAAAACGAAAGACTGACTTCAGGTTCAACACCGATCAAACATGTGGGTGATCTGGCAAAAACAGCATACAGTCATAACGAGTCTATTTATAAAACTCCGGCTTTACAGATGGCTCCAATCAAAGCTACCACGCATCTTGATGTTGAGTATTCTCAAAAAAGTGCATCAGGAAGTGAAGCTGTCAACGTTTTTTCTGTTTCAGGAAATACAACAGTACCTTTCCTGCACCCGGGCTGTGTAGCAGATGTGCAGATGCGCAAGCAGGATTCCAATGAAACCTCCTATTTTACAAGAATAATGATTACAGAAGCAGAACATGAAATTGACACAATAGGTCATTATAATGGAAGCTTCATAGGAATAGCAGCAGACACAGGATTTCTTCCAAAACCGGAATATACCCTTCCAAAAGCTGAGCCACAGACTGCAACCGTAATTTCCAATACAGATCCTGAAGGACAGGGAAGAGTCCAGGTAAGATTTGATTGGCAGACCAATGATACCACTCACTTTATCCGTATGATGAGCCCTGATGCGGGAGGAACAGATCAGATTACCCAAAACCGTGGTTATGTAGCCATTCCTGAAGTAGGAGATCAGGTGATGGTCAACTTTGTTCACAGCCATCCGGACAGACCTTTCGTAATGGGAGGAATGTTCCATGGAGGAATTGCATTAGGAGGAGGAGTAAACAACCACCTTAAATCTATTCAAACCAGAAGCGGAATCAGAATTTTAATGAATGATGAAGAAGGTAGCGTAACGATCCTTGATCCGAGCGGAAATACGTATTTCATGGACGGACAGGGCAATATCAGCATGAAAGCGCCTAAAAACTTTACTTTAAATGCAGGTGACAATATCAATATCACAGCTGGAAAAGAAATTTCAATAGGAGCAGGTGCAAGCATTACCAGTACGGCGAATGACAATATTATTTCTATCGCAGGAAAGGATATGAAACTTACGGCTTCGGGAGATATCACAGAAACTTCCGATACGAGAACAGAAATGATTGAAAAAGAATTCAAGAGACAATCTGAAACATCCAACGAAATAGCAGGTGAAATTTCTATGTTCAGCGAACTGGAAAATATGACCATGCAGAGTGGAAAGATCGTAGAATTCAACAGTGCTGAAAAATCAAAACTTTTCTGATATGGCCATTATAAAAACAGCAACCAATCTGCACATCACAGTTAAAGATTCTTACCATCTGAGCGTAGGAAAAAAGGTTGAAAAAATAGCAAAGAAAATCAATGTGGAAGCACACAGAGATAATCTGGTTTTAGCGAGTAACAAGAAGATTATGTCCCATGGTCATAAGTAAATATAATATACTGATTCTTTTTATAGTATGCTGTTTCTCATTAACGAATTGTCAGAATAAAAAAATGGAAGAAAAATACAATTGGCTGGGAACTGTTTCTGCCCCACAGGAATATCCGATGGAAGTATATGAAGGAGCTATCGTTGCCGATGATTTCACTTACGGTTTTGATGCAATCTGGGGAACACAGAATACAGGATGGGGAAAAGAAGGAGGAACGATGAACGTGACCACCGAAAGGATGGATGCGCCTCATGAGCTGGAATTCACATGGTATTCTTTGGTAGAGAAAAAATTCTATACCGGAAAATGGAATCTGGATAAAGAAAAGATCAAAAAACTTTTTGACGAAGGATTTGTAGATCAGGATACGAAAAAGAAATCTACCTACAATTCATTTGTCGTAGGATTGGCTCCGCAAGGCAGAGTGGTCCTTTGGATGAAAGGAGCGGGAAACCAGAAAGAAATAGGAGCTTTCCAGGCTCATGATACGGTTATTACCAAAGAAAAAGCATACGATAATGCTCAGTACATGCTGAAAGAAGGCTTTGCAGACAGAATGCTGAAAGATCCGTCTTATAAGACATTCAAGCCGGAAGTGCGTGAGAAAATTGAAAAAGAAGGATATCCTGCAGCAGATATTTATAATGTATTTAGAGAAAAATACAACTGGAAACCTTCAGTAGTTCTTCCGGAAGGAGCAACATGGATAGATTTCGGTTTTACCAATTATAACGGAGAACAGGAAAATCTTTTTGATCAGAGCTTAAAAGACAATACCTATAAAAGCCGGGCTGTTCCAAGCTTCTGCGGTTTTTACTGGAAAGATAAAAATAATAACAGGTATGCAGTATGGATAGATTCTTTTGATGATAAAGAAATATTTGAACTGTTTCAGAAGCTAGGTAAGGATAAAAACATTGATCTTACCATTAAAGTCAATGAAGACAATACTAAAGTTTTGGTATCCTTAGAATCTGGAAAAGAAAAACTGGCCGTTACCAAAGCAAAAATCAGGGTATCCCGAAAGATAGAATCATAGTATTCACTCAGTCAATTTAAAAACAAGAACTATGCACAACAATCAATTTGGAAGTTATACGCCGTCTGTATCCAAAGAGGAAGTACTGGATATTACCATTGGGATTTTTTTTGACGGAACCTTGAATAATAAAACCAATACCGACGAAAGAAAAAAAGGTACAGAGGCCCATAAAAGACATGGCGGTAAATCTTCTGACAACACAAGTTACAACAATGATTGGAGTAATGTGGCCCGTATGTGGGATAATTATGATAAAAATTTCGGCATTTATATAGAAGGTATTGGTACAGAAGACAAAGAAGGAGACGCTACGTTGGGATATGCTTTCGGAACCGGAGAAACTGGTATCAGATCGAAAGTAAGAAAAGGCTGTGAAGAAATTGTAAAAAAGGTGAAAACCATTAAAGCAGAAAAGAAAGCCGATAAGATTGCCGTGCTTACTTTTGATGTATTCGGTTTCAGCCGTGGAGCTGCCGCAGCCCGTAATTTTGTATACGAAATAGGAAGAGCAAAATATAAAGCCACCTCACGAACCATTGCAAACGAAGCAGTTTCAGTGACCACCTATTCAGATGATGACGGAAAAAGCGTTGCTACGGAGGAACTTCCAAAATGGGGACATCTTGGCCTTAAGCTCGAAGAAGCAGGATTAAAGGTAGACGTCTTGAAAGTAAGATTTCTGGGAATTTACGATACCGTTTCTTCCTATTCAAAATACCTGTCACCAGTACCCAATTTCAGCAATGATGTTGAAGAATTGAGCCTGAATGAGATTGGAAAAGCGCAGACTGTAGTTCACTTTATCGCAACCGATGAGCACAGAGAAAACTTTGACCTGACAAGAGTACATATCGGAACTGAAAAAACATTCCCCGGAGTACACTGTGACGTAGGTGGAGCTTACGAAAACGGACAGGAAACTTGGGAAGAAGTGGAAACATCATGGACAACCAGTACCAAATTAAAAGCATTAAAGACAGAGCTTGAAACCGAAGGATGGTATGACAAAGGTCAGCTTACTATTACTCCCGGATTCTATCTGTCACTAAGAGGAACACGCTATCTGCTGAAGACATACAGTTACATTCCTTTGCATTTTATGGCCGAATATGCTATAGATAAAGACCTTCCTATAACGGTAAAAAAACTGACAGACGATAAATATTCTATTTTGGATGATCAGTTTTTAATAGGAATAAAAGACCGTCTCAGATCTTATGTAATGGGAGATGGCAAACCTTATTCCTTTAAACATTTTAAAGCGCTGCGTGATGCCTATGGAGGAAATGAAATCCCGGAAAACCGTCAGGCAGCTTATCAGAAAGAAGTAAAGGAACAGGATGATTTAAGAACCCTTCGTCATAAATACCTTCACTGGTCAGCAAGAAGAGAAGGTATCGGGATGGATCCAAGGCCGAACAGAACAAGGGTTATCCATTAAACTTTTAATAAGATTTATACAAAGAAAGAAATTGAAGCAGGAACATTTTTATGCAGAAATATAACAAACATACCGTTCAGAAAGATGAAACTTTAAAAAGTATAGCCTCGCTGTACGGGTTGGATAAAGATGCATTAAAACTCTTCCATAATAACCACTGCGCTGTTAAGGATATGATTCTGATCAACCTTAACGGACAGAAAGAACTTTTTGTTCCGAGAACTGCCGTTGCAGATAAAAATATTCTGGTAAAATTCGGAAGAGGAAACAGTCTTGTTTTTCAGCCGGAAACTTCGGTGCGGAAATACAGCGTTGTTATTACCATTGAAAAAGGAGAAAATAAAAGCGAATTAAAATATGAAACATCAGTTCGCTGGCTGAAAACAGAGAAAGGACATCATTTTTTTGAAATAGACAGAACATCAAACCTCTATCTCAATGAAGAAGAAGTCAATGAAATTGCAGATCTCCTGGCATACAGAACCTCTAGGATTTTATATCCTCTACAGATCAGTACAGACGAACAGGGAAAGTTTGAAGCAGTGGAAAATGCTGAGGTATTTATCAAAAGATGGCCGGCCGTAAAAGAAGAATTGTATAAAGAATTTGAAGGCCAAACCGTAGACGAATACTGTGGTAAGATTGAAAAAATAATCAGCCAGCCTGAAGCTATAGATCTTTACCTTAGAAATGATTATTTCATCCGTGCCCTGTTTTTTGGGATATACCAACGTTTCGGACCGGATTATACAATAGAAATAATGACCACTTTTCCGGTAGTAGATAATGCGATTGAACCCAGATACAAGGTAGCATTACAAACAGATCCGTTAAAAGGAGAAACAGGGCTGATCACTGTAGAAGGATCAGGCAAATTATATGAAGAAAGAGACATTGATGATTTTATAAGAAGATCACCTTTTTCATTGATTATAGAAGACGAACCTGTGATGAATGAAAAAGGAACTTTCAGAATAATAAGCTATATGAAAGGAGAAACTTCACTTCCGGAGTCTCTTTATCTGGAATGCAGTATCATGCTGCAGGAAGAGAAAAAGATTTCAGTATCAGTTTCAGGAATTGATAAAAACTAAATTACCATTTCACTAAAGATAAAATTAATATGGCAGAAAAACATATTGTAGTACAGGGCGCCATGTGCAAATGCCAGTTCGGACAGGTTCCGGACAAGCTGAAAGTACTTACACACCAAAAAGAATATGCCAATGATAAAAGCGCTTCCAAAAAACTGATCGTTACCACGAAAGAAATAGGAGCAGCCACATTTGAAAAAAATACATTCGGAAACTGTACCAAAATGGGAGTTCCGCCGCCACCTTGCAAGATCATGGTTACAGAATGGCAGAAGTTTTATGATAAAGTACAGCTCAGCAATGGCGGATATATCATTGTAGAAGACAGCAAGGCCGTTTGTGCCATTGCCGGAACTCCATGCATTGAGATTATAGACCACGGGCAGAGAGCAGAAGCCAGCCAGCAGAATTTTAAAAATGCAGATAAAGACGTCCAGCAGCAGATTAATCCGTTGGTGGATTCCAGAGAAATGTATAACGAACAGCCTTCAGGAGGAGGTCAGGATGGTGCAATTTAAATGATAAAAAAATGGCAAAAGGCGTAAAAAAAATAAAAGTTGTAAGTGGGCTTTATTATCCTAAAATGTCTGTAATAGGGCAAAGGGTTACCATAAAGCCGGATCAGTGGGTGCAGTTTGGTATAGGCGAATGGCTGCCGGGTACCACAGATGCAGACAAAAAGAAACCTCTTACCTGGATGAGGCAGAACAGCAGCAAAAAAATTATTATCAATCAGATCACCTCTGCTACAGGATATAAATTCTTAATAGGCAAGCAATACTGTGGAAGCTATCAGTTTTATATTGAAGCCAGTCTGTCAGGAGTAAGAGACCCCAAAAATGATACAGGAATATATGTAAAAGGCTGGTGCGATCCCAAAATTGTCAGCAGTAAATGGTCTACCCAGAAAAACAGTAAAAGCATAAAAAACAATAAAAAGAACGAATATATTTCCTACGGACACATTGTTCACCTGAACCTGATGACAGAAGGTCTGAATGGAAATACACTCAGTATTGAGCTGTGGAATCAGCAGTATGCTAAAAAAGATAAACTGGTACATACCTACAATAATGTACAGGTAATAGATGGTGAAGTAAATCTGAAAATAGAAAATACATTTGCCTGGATGGCCTATGTAGACAACATTCAGAATGTAGAAGAATTTTATGTTAAAGTAAAAGATACAGCATCAAAACAATACATCAAAGATAAACTGGGTGATGATCTTCATGCCATTTATCTGAATGTAAAAAATAAAGTGGTCACTACCAATATTAACGGTGCTCAGAACCAGACGCCCACCAAAGTCTATAAGCCGGATGTAAACTCTGTCAGACTAGAACCTTGTAAGTTTGAAGTCATTAAGATTACAGAAAGTGAAATAAAAGATGGTAAGGCTAATAATACAACCGTTAAAGTTTTTGATAATGGTAACGGTGTAAAGCAAATACAATCGCCTGCACTGCAGGAACATATTCAGAGAACAATCTTTTATAAATTTGATTCTACCGTCATAGATAAAGACGGGGTAGCCATTCTGAATAATGTACTCAAATTCCTCTTGGAACATAAAGATGCCACCATGAACCTGAGTGGTTACGCCTGTGTAATCGGAAAACAGAATTATAATAAAGGACTTTCCCAAAGAAGAGCAGACGTTGTCAAAAAATTCTTTGCAGACGGTGGATTAGATCCCAGAAGAATAATCTCTGTAGGAAAAGGAGAAGTAGATCCTACAGATGATAAAAAGGGAAGAGATAATATCAAATATAAAAATGAAAAAGACTATGAAAACAACCGTAGAGTAGATATCTCATTCGTGTTCAATGCCCATGATGCACAGACTGTTAACTATGAGGTGACAGCGCCTAGTGTATCTATGAAGAAAGACTTAACGATTGATGTTACAGGTTTTCAAACCAATGAATGTTTCAGAGACAGCAAAGGAAAACATAAGAAACAGGTCCTGATCGTAGATGTAGGCCAGGCAATCGATAAAGGAGACACCGTAAAGACCTTTACTACGCCTTCATTTAATTATGGAGTGTATTCAGATTTATCCAAATTTGATACGATGCCTATACAATACATCTGGCCTATGTGGGCCAATCCAAACCAGTTCCATCTGCATGCACATACCTGCAGATATTTCAGTAATGAAAAAAGAACCACTGTATTAATCAAGGCTTATCCGGATATTAAATGGACGCTAACTTTCTTCGTTAATCTTACCAACGAGCTTAGTGTAAAATGGCAAAACCAGCCCGCTGCAAAACATAAAGACCTACAGGCAAAAGCCGGTAAAATAGGCGCTGAAAGAAGATGGAAACAAAAAGATGCTTCATTCGGATTCAGCCTGAAAAGTGAATGGGAAAAGAACAGAAGCGGAAGTTTTCAGAAAAGTAAAGAGCTTAAAGGAGAATACGAAACAAAATTTAAAAAGCTCTATGATCTTTTTGGCTCACTCGGAGCAATGTCTGATGGTATTACCAACAAAACCAAAGGACAAGTTAGAAATATGGGATTTAAAGGTCTTCCAGTAACTTTTGCCATCAAACCACCCAATATTAATCTGAAGGGAGAATGGTGTCTGGAAAGAGCCAAACAGAAAAATACAGAAATAGAAAGATTAGGAACAAAGGTTGATATATCTTTTAATGCAGAACCCCTGATAGGATTAGAGGTTACTGTTGACCTTCTCTGTACCGCTGTTGGACTTGTTGCAGGAGCTGTAAGTGGAGGAACTGCTGCGCCGGGAGCGGTGAGATTATATGGAGTGATTAAAGACCAGATGAATACAGGGGTGGAATTTGGGAATGATGATTTCGGAGCTAAGCTAAGTTCAGATGTTTATATTGATCTCGTTATTTCAAGTGAAATCAAAACTTCAATTGGTTTTTCATTCAATACCGTAAGTGAAAAAGGGGACAAGCAAGCAAAGATAGAAGCAAAAAATACCCTTAAAATTGAATTAAAAGCAGGAGTTTGGGCAAAAGCAGAAGCCAATCTTGTTATTGTTAAAGTAGAAGGATATTTTGAGATGAGTGGTAAGGGATCAGCTTCCATTACATTCGGGCATGGTGTGAAATTTGATGATAAAGGATTAAATTACCGTCCGGAATTAGGATTCGATGGACTCAATGCTGAATATGTGATCAAAGGAAAAGTAGGAATGTCCGCCAAAAAGAAAATACCTAGAGGAGGTAATAAAAAACCTGCAGAACTTAAAGGAAGTTCGGAAGACGAAGGTATTATTGCAGAAGGTAAATTTAACGAAATTGTACCTAAATTTGATGTCATCAAAAGTCTCGAAGAACTTTTCGGATTCAGTGCCGATATTCCGTTAATAAGAAATTAGATAATATGAAAAAGATCGTTTTAATAATTTTGTGTTTTATCATGTTTGTATCATGCCAGTCACAACAAAAGACAGACCTGGAGAAAGTAGATTTTTCCAAAGGGTATAAAGAAGTTTTGAAAGATACCAGGTATCAGACAGAGGCAAGGGAAATTGTAACCACACTCCCTATTGCGTATACCAAAGATGTAGCCGGATACAAATTCGGGAATATCTCCTTTCCGGAACATAAAGAAAATAACGTAAAAAGCTCTACAGTAGGATTATTAATAAACAATCCTGCAGAAAAACTTACAAAAGGAATAAAAATAGAATGGGAAGATACCGCTGCAGGAAATGATCTTTTGGCTTATCTGAAATCACAATACAAAAATCCTAAGGTTCTTGCCGGAGTTCCTGAAAAGAACAATGAAGGTAAAATATTGGGAAATGCAGCCTATCTATGGGATCTGAAAGATAAAACAATGGTATTGGTACAATATTATGAATATACCAATAATAAACCCAATACTTCCTCTGTTCTCTATATTGTAGACAAGCAGGTGAAGACTGCAGACGGGCAGGAAACTGCTGCTGCACATCTTGTAAAAACTTATACTCCATAGCAGATTCTTATTGATGGATAATTATGATTATTATGCAGAAAAAGTAATTACGTATTTACCGTTAGTTATACTTTCTATTATTGCAGTCGTTTTACTGCTTCCTAATTCTAGAAAAAGATTTTTAAGAATTCAGGCATCATTACCTACATCCAAAATAAAATCAGTGGCCATGGGACTGGTAGAAATTCAGGGGAAACTGATTATGAAAGAACCTTTAATTTCACCTGTTGCAAGAGAAGAATGCATAGGATATTATTATACTATTGAAGATGTTACAAGAGATAAGGAAGGAAAAAATTCTTATACAACCATTCATAAAGAAACCCAGTGTAATCTCTTTCAAATGCAGGATGATACAGGAACCATTGAAGTACATCCGGAAGGGATAGAATTGATATTCATCGAAGAAACAAATGTAAGTTATAACGGACAGAAAAGATATAAGGAAACACTGCTTAAATCTGGTCAGGAAATGCTGCTGGTAGGTGCCGCTGATTCCAGAAACGGAGAAGCCTTTATCAAAAAAGATACAGGTCATAAGCTTTTAGGAATTACCACTGCAGCAGGAATTTCAGTCTGGAATAAATACCAGCCTCTGTTGAGATCATTTCTGGTAACCTGTATCGTTATACTTATAGTAATGATTTTAATCTTATCACAATAATGGATCAAATTGTAGCCATCGTTATCGCCGTATTTCTTATCATAGCCATTCTGGCTTTTTTCATCAGTTTGTACAATAAGCTTGTCATGCTGAAATTCAATGTGGAAAAAGCATATGGGAATATAGATGTTATTTTAAAACAAAGAGCCGATGAAATTCCTAACCTTGTAAACGTTGCCAAACAATTTATGAATCATGAAAAAGATTTGCTTACCAAACTGACTGAGCTTAGAACTTTCTATAACACTACGAATGATTCTGACAGAAAAACGGAACTCGCAAACGAGACCTCAAAAGCACTCTCATCATTTTTTGCCGTTTCAGAAAACTATCCGGGCCTTCTTTCTAATAATAACTTTTTGGAACTGCAGAAAAGAGTTTCCGGAATGGAAGATAAAATAGCAGACAGAAGAGAATTTTTCAATGACAGCGTAAGTCTTTATAATATAGGAATTCATGAATTTCCCAATGTTATTCTGGCAAAAACGCTAGGTTATAAAGACAAAACCTTATTAGAAGTTTCAAATCAGGAAAAACAATATGAAGGAATTCAGTTTTAATACATTTTTCGGGTATGAAAGTATACTGATGGAAAAACCCGAAATTGTTCTTTTCGGAGCATTGCTGATTCCTATAGGCCTGATTATGGTGGTCAGTATGATAGGCTGGGTTTTCAGAAAACTGAAATTCAATATGTATATTATTCAGGCCATACTATACACACTGCTTTTCACATTCTTTTTTGGAACAGTCACTATGCTGATTCTTTTTTTTATAACAGATAAGAACGGAGTGAAACTTGCGTGGTGCTGGAGTTCTATTCTCCTGGGAATGTTCTGCTTTAGCATCATCAATACCAATACCATCAGTAAAATGTTTACCGATTGGTCTAAAATCATTAAAAACTAAAATTATGATAAAACAACCCTATTATATGATCGATTTCAGTGCATCAGCCTGTTTGTTCGAGATAAGGATTAATGATTATCCTGTGATTCATATGAATGTTGAAGGGCAGGTAGCTACTAATATTCCGATTAATTTTGCCATACTGAAAAGTGGTGTTCAGTCTATATCAGCAACCATTTTACCCAATATCGGCGATTTGCAGCTGCACCCTAAATCAGAATTGAAATTTAATATTAAACTTTTTGATGTGGCTAATGATTTCGTTTTTGACCAACAGTTTGGAGACTATCGGTCTGAAGCCATAGAAGATAAAAAGAAACAGGTTATTAAACATGTGGGTTCCTTTAAAGCAGAAGTTCCCTATCAGCTGTCTGCGTGGCAGAACGGAAGAAATCTGCAGGATGTTAAGGACAACAGAAAAAAACTGGAACAGGCTTATGATCATATATCAAGATTAATAAGAGAAAATAAATTTGAGGATTATAAGAAATCAATTTCCAAAAGAGAGGAAAATATGGCTGCTTCAATGTATCTTTCGAAAGCAGAATCAGAAGAACGTTTTACTGATCTTGTAAATGATTTCAAATCCGGATTTAAAATACAGCCAGTTTCTAAAGATGCAGTTATGTTTGTATGTGCAGAAAATAAAGTCGCTTTTTTAAAAAAGGCAAACGGAGAATCTGCTTTATATCTGGAAAACCCGGAAACAGAAGAAGAACTGATGCTTGATATTTCATTTTATATTCCGGAAGGAAAAGAAGAATTTGAAATAATCTAATTACATTTATATTATTCTATGAAAAAGCGGAACGTTTTCTTGCTGATTTTTGCTGTATTGATCAATATCTGTTGTGGAAATAAATCATTTGATCTTTCATCAGTTACATTAGGCGATGATGCAAAGAAGTATGACTTTGAAAACAAAGATTTATTTATGAAAGATGTTGCAAAAGCAGATATCATTCAATACTATGCTGATGAAAATAAAGGAGTAACCTACGGAAATATACCCTTAGACAATACGGTGGGTACAAGAATTACGGTTTACAAAGGGAAAGTAGGAGCTGTAGATACCAATGCTGCAGAAAAATACTCTCTGGAATTTGTAGAAAAAATAGTGAAAAAACATGGAAATCCTACAGCTTCTATCACCGATAAAGCAACCATAGATGTTAAACTTGTAAAGCCAATTTTTGAAAAGCTGAAAAAGCTGTCTCCCGAAAAAGTTTCATGGGATCAAAATCAAAAAAATGCCTTTACTTACCCAACTTCCTTCTTCTGGGATGATGGTAAAAATTATTCCATACTCAGTATCTCCATTGAAAATGACGGAAAAATAAGAAACAAATACATTTCCGTTACGAAAGATGCGTATCGTAATAATGCCGTATTTGGATTAAAATATCCAACACCTCCTGCTTCTCCATGGTATAAGTATATGAAGTAAAATGTGTACCCAAAGAAGAAAATGAAATAGAAAAACAGGAAAATGATAAATAAAAATCAGGTTTCAAATACTTGAATCGCTTTTTTTCTGTTGTATTCTTATAATCAGGTACTAACACTAACATTATGAAAAAATTGAAATATGTATTAATACCAGTAATCTGCCTGGGGTTTATATCATGCAGCCAGCAGAAAAATAAAGATACTGAGTTGATGCTTGAAATGAAGGGAAGTACTCAGACGGAACCATTTAATCTTGCAAAACTTAAAACCGGACAGAACATTAATGAAATTTTAAAATCTGCCGGAGCAACAGCCAAAGAAGCAGTACGTACCAGTGAGGTGACCCTTATCGGAAACGAAAAACTTGCTTTTTCATCAAAAGAACTATTACATTTCAATGGAATAGATCTGGAAGGAAAGAATAATAAAAATACCAATAAAGTAATTTTACACTTCGGAAAAGTAGATCAGGAAATTGGCCCTCTTGCCAATGAAAAAGAAGACGAATTGGGAATGTACCAGCTTGATATTTATACAGAACAGGAAAAAACAGCACTTCTGGACAACTTAAACAAAACACTTCAGAAACCTAGTTTTGATACCGTACATGAAGGTTTTGAATCAGAGGTTAAAGATAATGAGATCATCCAGACTCAAAATAAACTCAGACAGGAAGTAGCTATCTGGAGAAACAAAGATATGCTCTATTACTACTGCGAAACCAAAATAGACAACAGACCTGACGAATACCGCTGTAACCTTTTTGTTTTTAAAAATAAAGAATGGAAAGACCTTTTAAAAGGATCAGGATATCCGGATCTGGATAAGATATCCCTATAACATTTGCATTGTCAATCAGCTTGCTGATCCTTATTTACTCTTTAAAAATAAGAAATGCCGGTCTCAAAAAGACCGGCATTTTATATACAGTTGGTATCTGAATTATTTTACCAAAAACTGCATCGTAGTCTGATCCAGTTTCAAAATGTAAATTCCCTGACCAAGATTTCTTGTTTTGATAGAATTTCCATCCCTGAAAGGCTGATCAATCGTCTGAAGAACTTTCCCCTGAAGATTATAAATTTCAGCTTTTTTAACTTTCTGAAGATCTCCTTTTACAAAAATCTCCTGATTAGTAATTGGGTTAGGAGAAATTTTAAAGCTCTTTGCTGAAGTTTCCAAAGCTGTAGTTTGTGCCATTCTTGCAGATGTTCCCGGATAACATGTCCAGGCAAGATCATCAATAGCAACTCTGTTGCTTGAAGAATTGTTTACCAGGCTTACCACTACATTTCCGGACATATTGATATTGCTGATGGTAGTAGTTGTAGATGAAGTACTGTAAGGAATAGTTCCTACGCTTGTTCCGTTTACTTTTACATCAAAAGTACCATTCGTTCCTGAGAATTTAAGCTGTGTAGTTACAGTTAAAGAACCAATACCGTTTGCAGAAGTACCGGAAGTTAAAGAACCGTTTCTTACCGTAATCGCTTTATTGTTAATAGTCTGATCAGTTCTTGCATCCGTTGCTGTCCATGAGATTCCTCCATTGCTCCATGTTCTCGTTGTGTAACTAGAGTTGGCTGCAGGAATGGTTTCAAAAGTTTCATTAGCACAATTAGTTGCCGGAGTAGTACCTCCTGAATTGGTAGTACCGGAAACCGTTGAACTGTTTGATGACGAATTTCCTGCCGCATCCTTCGCTACAACATAAAAGCTGTACGTAGTAGAAGGAGTAAGTCCTGAAATAGTCGTTGAAGTTGAACTTACCGTAGTGGCCAGATTCCCGTTCATATAAACATTGTAAGCTGTTACTCCTACATTATCCGTAGAAGCATTCCACGCAAGAGAAATACTGCTGGAAGTTTTTCCTGAAACATTAAGCCCCGTTGCTGTGGTTGGAGCCTGAGTATCACCTGAAGGCTGTTGAGAACCCCAGATAAGATTTACATAATTCGGGTTATCAATAAATGGATTCCTGTTTCCCTGGAAAGTATAAGATGCATTATTTCTTTTGATCTCAGCCTGAGAAACCGGGTCCTGATTATGCCATGCCAGAAGAACATTCAGTTCCCATGTCTGCAATCCCGGGAATGTAGAACTTCCCAGCATGTTTCCCGAAGAAAAAGAAGAAAGTTTACTCTGGTAACGGGTTACAAAATAAAAAATCATACGCGCTACATCACCTTTAAACTCATCAATCGGCTCGAAAACTGTCCCAGAATATCCTGAAGAAGCTGATGTTCCAAGCTTAGATCCATTCTGTGAAGTAAAAGAAGCGCTTCCTACCTTCCCGAAAGGATAATTACTTCTCATTCCGTTTACTTTTCCATCTGTAGCTCTGATGAAATTAACGTCAGAAACCATTGGTGAAGCTTCATTAAAAAGACTTTGAGGAACAATATGCTCCCTGTTGTAGCAATTTCCTTCCGTAGAATAAGTTCCACACTGGTTGGTTCCCGGAGTGTACTTATAAGGATCTGTACCTGCAGGCCTTTCAGAATAGATATCAAGGATAGAACCGTCATTTTCATAATCCTTATCAATATCTGTGGTTTTATAAGCTGTCCACAGACCACCGTAACCTTTGTCCATATGTCCGTTGGTGATAATGCTGCTTAATTCCGTTTTCAGCGCTGCGCCACTCAATCCGTTGGCAGAATTGTAGTATCCTGCAGGTGCCTGTGCGTGGGCCAGTCCTGTAAATACAACCAAAAGTAATACCTTTTTCATTATAATATTTTTTTGTAAGATTAAGATAATTTAGTGAATATAAAATTATATAATTATTAAGATTTATACCAGTTGATATTAAATTTTGTAAATCTTTTTTTATTTGTTTTTATAATGTTTTTATAATGTTTTTATGTTAATATTATTTTAATGGTATTGAGGTTATTTTTAATGATTTGTTGATATAAATCATAATAATTTGTAAAATTTCAAAATGATTTTATTTTTACATTTGTTTAAATTTATTTAGAATGATTAAAAACAACTTTTTTCTGGCTGGTATGATATCAGCTGGTATTTTTAGTAATGTAAACGTAAAAGCACAATGCAGCCCGGTATCTGAGTTTTCAGAAAACTTTGATGCGTATTCATGCTGTGCGATGGGAGTGGTTCCTACATGCTGGGACAGTATTATGGAGCAGGGCGGTAATCAGATTATTTCAAGCAGCTCCCCGGCTTCCGGAACGAGTAATGTGTACCAGTTTGGCTATGGAAAAATTTCAATTGTCGTAATGCCTCAGTTGACTAATATTAATGCAGGTACCCATCATTTCAAGTTTAAAGTGAGAGTGGGTTCAGGTTCAGGACAGTTGGATTTCGGATACATTACGAATATCAATGATATGTCAACTTTTGTTACCCTAGAATCTCTTACCATTACGAATAATAGTTATGACAGTACATCAGAGAGAATCCTGACAGTACCTGCAACTGTTCCCACAGATGCAAGGCTTGCAATAAGAAATCCGGGGACTACCTGGGCGGGGCACTATTGGGACGATGCGGTTTGGGAACCTGTATCAGGTTTGGGAGTACGGGATAATAATCTGAAAAGCCTGAAGATCTATCCTAATCCCTTTCATGATGTATTAAATATTCCTGATGCAGAAAAAATCAGTACGGTTACAATCAGTGACGTGACGGGAAAAATTATAAAGCGGGATATAAAGCCGGAAATGAAGTTGCAATTAAGAGATCTGAATACAGGCGTTTATTTTATTAATCTTCATTATAAAAATGGAGAGGACAGATCTGTAAAAGTAGTCAGGAAATAATACAATACATGAAGAAAACCGTCTGATGATAAGCGGCTCTTTAATGGCAAAAGCCAGTACAAAAATACTGGCTTATATATAATGGATGACTTAAATTTTATTTTCTTTGTGGCGGATAATTTTTCATAATCTCAGCCATGATTTCCGGAATCTGTCTCTGTTTAGCTTTTGGAGAATCTACAGAAATTCCGCTTCCGATACCCTGCCAAACCAATTTGTTGGTTTTTGCATCAATAAGGTCTACAATCAGTGCACCTTCATTATAATTTGAAGTCCATGTTCTGCTCATTCCAACGCCCCATCCGAATGGTCCGCCCCATCCCCACATTCCGTAAGGTGAAGAAGAATTGATATCAGTAACCTTTTTATGATTAGCTTTTACATTGATAATCAAATCAGGATTTTCTCCGGATTGAAGCCCTTTGCTCTGAAGCTGTCTCGACAGTTCATTCAGGACTCTGTCTTTATCAATATCATTCAATTTTAGATCATCAATTCTTATTTTATACGTTTTGAAAGAATTGAAATTGGCGGTTTCAGCATAATCTGAACGTACCTGAAAAGGGCTACAAGAAGTTAATCCTAAAGTAGCAGATGCCAACAAAATAAAAATATATTTTTTCATTTTATTTATTTTTTTTATCATTTTTAATGAATGTATCAGTCTTTTTATCGTACCCGTAAGGACAGTGTCTGCAGCCGCTTTTACAGCAATAACCTCTTCTCAGATGAAATTTTTCTGTAAAAACTTTGTACCCCTGTTCATTATAGTAGAAGTCTTCACCTTCTTTGATGTCATAATGGGCCATAAGTTAAATGCTAGTCAAAAAACTTTTTATATTTGTTACTATGATAATTGTATGCCAAAAGCCTTTAAAAAAATTAAAAATTAATGGCATTGCTCTCTTTCCCTTTATCTTCATTAGGAAACCCGAAGATAAGGAAAATAATGTATTGATCAATCACGAAAAAATCCATTTACGTCAACAGCTGGAAATGCTTATCATTTTCTTCTATATTTTCTATGTTATTGAATATTATTACTGGGTTTTCAAATTGAAAGACGGTTATCTTGCCTATAGAAGAATCTCCTTTGAAAGAGAAGCCTACGCCAATGAAAATAACCTGAATTATCTGCAAAAGAGAAAATTCTGGAACTTCAGGAAATATTTGTAGAATTATGAATTATGAATTATGAATTATGAATTATTTTGAGATTAAGTATTCACATTTCTACTTATTCAATAGGAGTGGGTTAATATCCTGAGCGTAGACGAAGGAAGCCCGTTTATCAAATAAACTCAAATTCATCCGGCTTTAGCCAAAACCAAAAAATGTCAAAACATTATCTGGGAAAATCTGTGTGAAAGATCTGAACATAATTACTCATAAAGCAAGAAATTCCAGGAAGACTAAATCTTTTCCTACTTTTGTAAAGAATAAACCTTGAGCTGCTAACAACTGAAATGCTATTACAACTTCCCACAGAACCAGTTTCCATTCAGGAAATTCCCGTCCATAAAAACGTAAAACTTTTCATTAAAAGGGAAGATCAGATTCATCCACAGATTTCAGGCAATAAATACTGGAAACTGTTTTATAATGTAAATCACTATCTGGAAAAAAATCCGGAGAAACCCTATATTATTACTTTTGGCGGAGCTTTTTCCAACCATATCGCTGCGGTCTCAGCTGTAGGAAATCTGGCTGGTATTCCTACATTGGGAATCATCAGAGGAGAAGAACTACAAAATAAGTGGAGAGATAATCCTACTTTACTTTTCGCCAAAAGAAATGGCATGAACCTGAAATTTGTCACCCGTGAAGAATACCGTCATAAAGAAAAACTGACAGAATTCCTTCATCAGGAGTTTCCCGAGGCATTGGTAGTACCTGAAGGAGGTACCAATAAAGAGGCTGTGGAAGGGGTGAAAATGATGCTCAATGAACGAACAAAAGATTTTGACTATCTTTGCACCGCAGTTGGAACCGGAGGAACCATTGCAGGAATTTCAAAGTTTTGTGAAGATAATCAGAAAGTTATAGGATTTAACGTAGTTAATGATACTTCGCTGGAAAATAAAATTTTTGAATTAACTTTAAAACATAATTTTAATCTAATAGATTCATGTTTTGGAGGTTACGGTAAAATAAATGATGAAAACATTCGTTTTATCAATGATTTTAAAGAAAAATATGATATTCCTTTAGAACCGATATATACAGGAAAAATGATGCAGAAAGTTTTTGAACTGATTGAAGATGATTATTTTCCTGAAAACAGCAGGATTTTATGCTTTCACACTGGTGGATTACAGGGAATTGAGGGCGCTAATCTGCTTTTAGAAAAACAGAATAGAAATTTAATTATATAAGTAAAATTGAAAAACATGAAACACCTAGTGTTCCATCTTTCATTTTAAAACAATAAAAATTATAAGATGAAAAGACTTTTCCTATCCATAAGCCTTTTAGTTTTATCAAAATTTTCTGCCCAGACTTGGGCAACCGAAGATCAGTATATTCAGAAGTTTGCTAAATATGCCGTAGAAGAAATGGAAAAATATAAAATTCCGGCTTCTATTACGCTTGCACAAGGGCTGTTAGAAACCGGAGGTGGGCAAAGCAGATTAGCACAGGAAGGTAAAAACCACTTCGGTATAAAATGTAAAGAAGACTGGACCGGTAGAACGATGAAACATACCGATGATGCGCCTAATGAATGCTTCCGTGTGTATGACGATCCAAGACAGTCTTATGAAGACCATTCTATATTTTTATCCACAAGAAAATATTACGCAAACCTTTTCAAACTGGATATGAGGGATTACAGAGCATGGGCAACAGGTTTAAAAAAAGCAGGCTATGCTACCAATCCACGTTATGCTTCAATTCTTATCACCAAAATTGAAAAGTACAAGCTATATGAATTCGACAATACCAGCTCTAATGAGGTAATGTATGCCGTACTTAAAATGTATCCGGATCTGAAAGACGACAGAACTTTCATGGCACAGCTGGAGCCTTCAAAAGCAGTTAAAAAAGCTAAAGACCCGGTTACTGTAGAAGTTCCTTACAAACAGACTTCTTACGCACAACAGCAAAAAAGAGTGGAAAGAATCAAAACGAAAGCTGAAATTCTTAATTCCATTCTTATCAAAAGCCACCCGAACGACGGCCTGAAATATATCGTAATTCCTGAAGATACTGATGTGAAATTCATTGCCAATAAATTCAAAGTCAGCGAAAGCAGACTGATAAAGTGGAATGAACTGGAGGGTGAAACCTTAAAGAAAAATGATATTGTTTTCCTTGAATCAAAAAATTCTACAGGAAATACAGCTACTTATAAAGCAGAATCCGGAGAAGATATGCATGACATCGCTCAGAAATTCGGAATCAAATTAAATAAACTTTACGCTAAAAACAGAATGGATGAAGGACAACAGCCATCTGCAGGACAGCTTATTTATTTAATAGACAAAAAACCACGAAACTAATTTAATTTTTTGTTGAGAGTTTACCGTTGACAGTTAAATGCCAACCAGCAACTGCCAACAGCAACTAAGTATATATGAAGTATCAAAGAAGTTCGGCTTTGTTTGATGAAGCCTACAAATACATTCCGGGAGGAGTAAACTCTCCGGTGAGAGCATTCAAATCCGTAGGAGGAGTTCCAGTTTTTATGAAATCGGCAAAAGGTGCTTACCTTACCGATGCGGATGACAATACTTACATTGATTATATCAACTCATGGGGTCCGGCCATTTTAGGACATACACATCCTGAAGTACTGGAAGAACTGAAGATCCAGGCAGAGAAAGGTTTCTCTTTCGGAGCTCCTACAGAACTTGAGACAGAAATTGCAAAATTCATTATTGATAACGTCCCGAATATTGACCAGATCAGAATGGTTTCTTCAGGAACAGAAGCATGTATGAGTGCCGTAAGACTGGCAAGAGGATATACAGGAAGAGATAAGATTGTAAAATTTGAAGGCTGTTATCACGGACATTCAGATTCATTCCTGATCAAAGCGGGAAGCGGTGCTGCTACCTTTGGAAATCCAAATTCTCCGGGAGTAACAGCAGGTACTGCTAAAGATACTTTGTTAGCCCGTTATAATGATTTTGAACAGGTAGAAGATCTTTTCCGTCACAATCAGGGCGAAATTGCAGCGGTGATTATAGAGCCGGTTGCAGGAAATATGGGATGTGTACTGCCCGAAAATAACTTCTTACAAAACCTGAGAAAGATCTGTGATGAAAACGGTGCTTTATTAATCTTTGATGAAGTAATGACCGGTTTCAGATTGGCTTTCGGAGGTGCTCAGGAGCTTTTCAATGTAAAGGCAGACTTAGTAACTTACGGAAAAGTAATCGGTGGAGGACTTCCGGTAGGAGCTTTCGCAGGAAGAAATGAAATTATGGATCACCTGGCTCCAAAAGGAGGAGTATACCAGGCAGGAACATTAAGTGGAAATCCTTTAGCGATGAGAGCTGGATTAAAAACACTTCAGCTTATTAAAAACGATCCTGAATTTTTCAACAGACTACATAAAACAACAGAAACGTTGGATTTTGAAATCGGAAAAATTTTAAACGAAAAAGGAATTGCTCATAAAATTAACAGAAAAGGTTCTATGATGTCTGTTTTCTTCCATATCAACAGGGTTTCCAACTTTGATGAAGCTCAGGAAGCTAATCATTCATTATTCAATAACTTCTTCCATCAGATGCTTCAGAATGGAGTATATCTGCCGCCAAGTGGATATGAAACATACTTCATCAGTGATGCCATCAAGGATAAAGAAATTGATATGACCTTGGAAGCAGTAAGAAAATTTGAATATTCCAATAAATAATAATAAGACCGGATTTTAGATCCGGTTTTTTTATGCAGAATGATTTGATTCGGTGTTTACAGATTAATAAAAACTCTATGCAATAAAAGTTATGCACAATCTTTGTTACTCCGCAGGAGTTTCAACAGAGTAAGCAGCATAATTAGATTCTTACAGAATGACAAATATGCTGGCATTACTTTCCGTGTAAATCATGTGTAACTATTACATCTAGAAAATAAGCACATAGTTTGTCACTCCGTAGGAGTCTCAACAGAGTAAGCAGCATAATTTAGATTCCTGCGGAATGACAAGGATACTGTAAACATTTTATATAAATCGTAAGTAATTTTACGTCTAAAATATCCGCAAAGTTTGTCACTCCGTAGAGTAAGCAGCATAATTTAGATTCCTGCGGAATGACAAGGATGCTGGTAACATTTTGTATAAATCGTAAGTAATCTTCTTTATTGTAGTCAAGAAAAGCTGGGAATTCAATACCTAATCAACACAAAGCATAAATCATACAGATTTTGTAATAAACGATACACTTTGATCAGGACACTTCTTTTTAATTTTGTCATAAATAGATTGGAAATGAAGACCTCAGACAATAATATGTCCCGCAAAGATTTTATCCGAAATTCGGCCTTGGCTGTAGCGGGATTAACTTTAATACCTAATATCATGACTGCATCACCTTTCCTGAATGAAAATAATAGTTTGGCAAAAGGAAAAATGAGCCTTAAAAATGTTCGTCTGGAAACAGGGTTTGAATATCAGGATGGAGAAGTGGCTTCTACCAAAACAGATCTGTTCTATGTAGAGGTTGAAAACGGAAAAATCACAAAGATTACTCCGAACCAGCCTAATGCGAAAGCTGTAGATGCAAAAGGATTATTGATGCTTCCTGCATTCAAGGATATGCATATTCATCTGGACAAAACCTTTTATGGAGATCAATGGCAGGCCGTTAGAAAAAGAACCGGAGGAATTAAAGGAATGATAGAACTGGAGCAGAAAATGCTTCCTGAGATGCTGAAAAACTCAACCTTCAAGGCGGAGAAACTGATCGAATTATTACAGTCAAAAGGAACTTCCTATGCAAGAAGTCATGTGAATATTGAACCTACTTCAAAACTTCAGTCATTAAAAAATCTGCAGAAAGCTTTAGACAATAAAAAGAAAGGTTTCGGAGCTGAGTTGGTAGCATTCCCGCAGCATGGCGTTTTCTATACAGATTCCGTACCTTATCTGAAAGAGGCAGCGAAGATGGATATTGATTTCATCGGTGGAGTAGACCCATTCAACGTAGACGGTGATATTGAAAAAGTGGTAGATTTCACTGTTCAGCTGGCTTTGGATAATAAAAAGGGAATTGATATTCACCTGCATGAAACCGGAGATTCCGGATTGAAGACCGTTGAATATCTTATTAAAAAAGTAAATGAAAACCCTTCTCTGAAAGGAAAAACATATTTAAGCCACTGTTTTATTCTGGCTAAACTGGAAGCTTCAAAACAGGAAGAGATCGCTGAGAAATTAGCCGAAGCGCAAATCGGAATTGTTTCTACAATCCCTTTCGGAAGGATGATTATGCCTATACCAACGCTTTACAAACATAACGTAACTGTTCTGACAGGAAATGACAGCATCATAGACCACTGGAATACTTTCGGAACAGGAAGTGTACTTCAGAAAGCCAATTTAATGGCTCAATTATACGGATATTCAACAGAGTTTTTATTGTCAAGAAGCTTAAAGCTGGCAACAGGAAATATTCTTCCGCTGGATGATAAAGGAACTCAGCAATGGCCGAAATCAGGAGACAAGGCAGACTTTGTACTCATCAATGCAAGCTGTTCTGCAGAAGCTGTATCAAGAATTTCAGAAGTGGAATCATTGGTACACGATGGAAATGTTGTTTTTTAAACTTCTTTTAATCCAAATGAAAAGGTATGAAAGTATTACTGTTTCTTCTGGCATTCGGAAGTATGAGTGCTTGTGAAGCAAAACCTATTGATATTTCAAAAGAAGAAAATATGCAGGAAAAAGATATAATACATTTTGTGAAGAAAAATGATATTACTGCGGTACAGTCAGCTTTGAATAGTGGTACAGATGTAAATACCAAAGATAAGAAAGGCCGTTCTTTATTGTTGATTGCAACGATAAACAAACAGTCTGAAATGGCAAAATTGCTTGTGTCTTACAAGGCCAATGTTAATCTTCAGGACGATCAGCTGGACAGTCCGTTTTTGTATGCCGGAGCAAGCGGACAGACGGAACTTGTAAAGCTGTATCTGGAAAATGGGGTCCGTTTTGATCTTTTTAACCGTTATAACGGAACTGCTTTGATTCCTGCCTGCGAACGAGGACATGTGGAAACGGTAAAAGTTTTGGTTACAACAAAAGGATTTCCGATCAACCATGTGAACAGATTAGGATGGACAGCTTTAATGGAAGCCATAATTCTTGGTGACGGAAGTAAAAAATATCAGGAGATCATACAGATCTTAAAAGATAACGGAGCTGATCTTACCATTCCTGATCATTCAGGCAAAACGCCTTTGCAGCATGCAGAGTCATCAGGGTTTAAAGAAATTGCTCAGATCTTAAAATCATAGAGGTTGAGTAACAGCTTGTGATTAATAAATTAATATATTTTTAGTTGTGTTTTTTAACCGCAAAGGGTATAAAAGTTTTTACGAGGGAAAGCCTGCAAACTTATTGAAGTTTTCAGAAACAGCCACTGGATGCAGATAGAAACTGGAGTAGGAGTGGTGTACGTAAAGCTTTTGTCCCTTTTGTGGTTATTTTAGTTTTTTCTCACAAATTTTAGTAATTTTAGGAGAAAATCAGGCGGAGTGGGCTATCATACGGATCATTTTCCAATTTTAGGAATTCAGGAATTTAGTGAGAATCAGCTGAAAGGCTGTAATCTGCTGTTTAATGAACTTTACGGGGCACGTTCCATTGATGATCCCCATAAGCATGATTTTTTTATCATCAATCTTTTTGAGCACGGAGTTGGTTCACATACCATAGATTTTGCAGAATATCAGGTGAAAGACTATCAGATTCATCTGGTTTTTCCGGATCAGGTGCATCAATGGGTGATTGAAAAAGAAACTATCGGTTATCAGTTGATGATAAGCAGAGACTGGTTTGAAAGTTTTCTGCCGTCATTAAGGTTCTCTGCCTCTTATTATCAGAATCATCCGGTTATCAATCTTTCCCCTGAAGTTTTTGCCACATTTCTTTATGAATTTCAGGAAATCCAGAAAGAGCTGAATGCCGAAAAGGTATTCTGGGAACTCATTCAAAAAAGAAGTGAATTGATCGGTCTGCTGGTAAGCAAATCTGTGGAAGGAGCTTTTAAAGATTTTGAAGTTTATAACTCCAACCCAATTATTTCAAAGTTTCTCCACCTTATTGATGAACATTTCAAAACGGAAAGATCGGTTTCCTTTTATGCAGATAAGCTCAATATTTCTGCCAACTATCTGAACATTGTCTGCAAGAAAAATCTCAATGCTTCGGCTTCATCTCTTATTCAGGACCGTATTTTACTGGAAGCAAAAAGGCTTTTAAAAGTTTCTGAAATGTCAGTAAAAGATATTGTATATGATCTTGGTTTCTACGATCATGCAAGTTTTTCCAAATTCTTTAAAGCACAGACGGGAATGACACCTTCCCAATTCAAAGAATAATCTGTACAAAACAAGACATAATTGATACACCGGTTTTACCATGAAGTCGGGGTAATTTTGTATTGTTAAAATTTTAAATCATGCAATTTCCCTATCAATTAACTGCAAAAGGAAGCTATTCCCTTAAAAATGTCCGCCTGGAAACAGGTTTTGAATACGAAAATGAAGAAGTAACCGGAACAACAACTGACCTTTTCAGTATTGAAATTGAAGACGGAAAAATAAAAGCAGTAAAAGCAAATGATCCGGCTTCTCATGCGATTGATGCTAAAGGATATCTGATGCTTCCGGCATTCAGAGATATGCACATTCATCTGGATAAAACATTATATGGTCTACCGTGGCAGGCGCTTTCTCCGAAAAGAAAAACCGTGAAAGATATGATTGCGTATGAGCAGGAAATCATTCCTGAACTCTTGAAAACTTCTGTAAGCAGAGCAGAACAGCTGATTAGTCTGCAGCAGCATTATGGAACACATTTCGTAAGAACGCATTTCAATATTGATCCTACCTCGGGACTGAAATCTCTGGAACATCTTGAGCAGGCTCTTGAAAATAAAAAAGATTCTTTTAAAGCAGAATTGGTTGCTTTCCCGCAACATGGAGTTTACTATACAGAAACTGCTCCCTTGATGAAAGAAGCAGCACGGCTTAAAAGTGTAGGATTTATCGGCGGACTGGATCCTTTAAGTATCGACGGAAGCATTGAAAAGGTAATGGATTTTACCGTTCAGTTGGCTTTAGATCACAATAAAGGAATTGATATTCACCTCCATGAAACAGGAGAATCCGGAATGAAAACAATCAATTATCTGATTGATAAAGCGATCGAAAATCCAGCGCTTCAAGGAAAAACATTTGTAAGCCACGCATTTGCATTAGCTCATCTCTCTCCAAAAGAAGCAGAACAGATTGCAGAAAGACTGGCTGCCGGAAAAGTGGGAATTGCTTCTTCTGTCCCTTTTAAAGGAACGGTAATGCCTATTCCAACTTTAAAAAAATATGGCGTAAATGTGTTGATCGGAAATGATAATGTACAAGACTTCTGGAGTACTTTCGGATCAGGAAGTATGCTGCAGAAAGCCAACCTGATTGCCGAATTATATGGTTATGCTACAGAATATGCATTGTCAAGAGCCCTGCAGTTTGCCACTCAAAGTATTCTCCCATTGGATGAAAAAGGAAAACAGCAATGGCCTAAAGCTGGTGATGAAGCTGCCATTGTTCTTACAGACGCTTCATGTTCCGCAGAAGCAGTTTCCAGAATGTCTGAAATAAAAGCCCTGATGAATGACGGGAATTTATTTTGGAGAAATTAATTGAAGTATATATATTTTTTATACACTTGTTTTTTGTGAATGCCATCGGGAGTTTTCCTGGTGGCTTTTTTTGAATTATAAATTATGAGATACGGGATACGGGTTTTGTGTTTTAGGTCTCTTCTTTTATCAATAGGAACGGGTTTTAACCCGTTTATTTAATATGAATATGTCCTTCGGCTTTAGCCAAAACCTATCAATAAACCCAGTGTTCAATTTAAAAAAATAACTGTTCATATTCCTTTTTTGTTTTTTACAATATGAACACCTCTTAATATTGATTTCGCCAGACCGTCATACTATCTGCTCATAACAATAAAAAAGCCCTCGGAAAATTGTTCCGAAGGCCTTCTATTTGAAATTAAATCTAAGTACTTATAATGTTATAAGTTGAAGTTTGTCCATCCAGCATACCAGGTATCGTTAGCATCCTTTACAGCACCTTTGTAAGTTACCTGTGTAAACCAAGTAGCTAATTTCGGGTTAGTAAATGCACCTCCGGTTAATAATGGAGAACCTGCACTAGGAGTGAAGTTTGGTGTAGTTCCTGCAGGAGCCCATGCACCAGCAAGTTTTACATCAGCAGTAGAAGCAAGGATTGTATTTCCTTTAGCATTAAACCAAGTCGTAAGATCGTTCAATGTATACGTTGTCGGAGTAGAAGTAGATGGTCCGAATTTTAAAGGAGTTTGCATTCCTGCTAAAACGTTGTTTTCAAAGAATAATTTGTTACCTACGATATTGTTATCCGTTGGAGCACCTTTTGTAGCATCGATGAATAAACCAACAGGGAATCCTGTAAATACAGAGTTGAATACAGAGATAGAAGAGTTTCTTCTGATCTGTAATGCATTCTGGAATAATGCGTTGATTGATCCTGGAGCCGCAGAGTTGATTGGCCCGATAATCGTCATGTTAGAGAATGTAGCTGATGTCTGAGGTGTCAAAGTAGAACCGTTAGCATCATTATCAGATTCAAATGCGTTAGAACCTGAAACGTCTGCTACCTGAGCATCTCTTACTGCGATACCAAACTGTACTTTTCCTGAGAAACCGTTATCCGTATCGAAATCATCATCAAGACCTTTGTAAGAAATAAGGTGAGAACAGTTTACCGTTCCTCCGAACCATTCAAAGCTGTCATCATTAGCATAAGCAACTTCTACATAATCTACTGTAGTTCCGCTACCTACACCACCGAACGTAAGTCCGTTGATCTCTTTATCCGGTAAGAATGCATATCCTGCATATTCTATTCTTACATATTTTAATACACCACTGTTATCAGCAGCATTGTTTCCACCGTAAAGTCCAAGACCTTCAGAGTTGTTGATTCCTCCTTCAATCTCTCCAACTCCGTTTGCTCCACCGAAAGAAGCATTAGTAGGAGCATTTCCTAAAATTACTACACCTGCCCAGTCTCCTCTTTTAGGACTTGGTTTTTCAGAAGTGAAGATAATAGGGTTGGCAGCCGTTCCTTCTGCCATGATTTTACTTCCTTTTGTAATGATCAAAGCTCCGTTTTTATCAGCTTCACCTACGATCTTTGTACCTGGCTCGATAGTTAAAGTAGCTCCGTTAGTTACATATACTAGTCCTCTTAGCTTATAAATTTTGTTAGCTTTTAGCGTCATGTTGGAAGTGATCTTTCCTGAAAGAATAAGGTTTTCAGTTTCTCCGTTTCCGTTACCCCCATTTTGAATAATGGTAGGTCCATCTTCTTCTATATTTCTACAAGCGGTAGTTGATACTATAGCGCCAAGCATTAAAGAATATAAAACGAACTTTTTCATGTTATAAAGAATTAAATTATTTATTAGATTATTTGTTGAGTGAATTAAAAATTGTATCCCAGTGTTAAACTGATATTAGTTCCCGAAAGTCTTTCAATAGCAAGAGCATCTTTGCTGTCATACTTACCGTTGTCGTTCAGGTCATGGTAGAATTTAGCACGACGGTTCAGAATATCTGAAACATTCAGCTTGATTTCTCCTTTGTTGCTCCAGATTTTTTTAGCAACCTGGAAATCAAGAAGAGGTCTTGGTGCTTCCCAGATTGGTGGTACCTGATCGTTTCCTACATAAAGGATTCTTCTTCCGATCATATTGAATAATACTGTAGAAGACCATCCTGATTTTTCAGTATCATACTGAAGACTTACGTTAACTGTATATGGAGACTGCCCCTGCATTGGTCTGTCAATCTTAGTAGCTTCGTCTGTTACTTTGTTTTTGATTAAAGCTACGTTTCCACCCAGTGTAAAGTTTTTAAGAGCACTTACAAAATCAAGCTTTTTTCTTACTTCAAATTCCACCCCATAAGCATCAGCTTTATCTACGTTAAGATAGTTGAAGGTATTACTCGTTCCTACCCCGGATTGATTGAAGTATAATTCGATCGGCTTTTTGAAGTTTTTATAGAAACCTGCCACAGATATAATTTCTCCGTTTCTTGGGTAATATTCCCAACGAACATCGGCACTCGTGATTTTAGTTCTTTCAATTGATTTGTTACCAATTACAGTAGCTCCAAGATCAAAATCATAATATGCTAAAGGAGAAACCTCTCTAAACTCCGGTCTAACAACAGTTTGTGAACCTGCAACACGGATGTTCATTTTAGGATTCACCTTGAATGTTAAGTTCACAGCAGGTAAGAAATCTGTAACACGGGTGTTGACAAAACGGTCATCACTTTTTTTCGTGCTTCCTACCAATTGGTCAAAGTTTTCAACTCTTAATCCCCAAACAGCTCTTAACCATGGTGTAAAGTTATTGTCAAACTGTAAATACCCTGCGTTAAGGATTGTGTTGGCAATATATCGGTACTGGTTTCCTGCAATTTCATCAAATGTAAATCCACCGTTACCTCCGAAGTTTTCAGGATTGAAGATCGTTTCGAAAGGCTGAGAAAGTAATCCCTGGTTGAATTTCTCAAGTCTTACAGAGAAAGGTCTTGAGTTGTAGATTCTGTCTTTTACCTGGAACAAATAACCTCCTTTGATCGTTTGTTTTTGTCCAAATAATGTAAATGTTTTGGAGATATCACCTCCTGCATTATATAAATAATCGTTTAGCGTAGAATAGAATACACTTCCTGACTTTTGCGAAAGACCATTAGAAATCAATGCTAAATAAGGGCTTCCTTCTATGTTTGTGTATTGATTATACTGCAAACGCTGTAGCAAAGGAATATACTGATCCAGGATCCCGAAGCTTCCGTACCAGTTTACGGTAAATCCGCCCAGAGCATCTATTTTATGAGTACCGGTAAGGGTAGAGTTGTAGAAAGTAGTTTCTTTAAATCCAATTTCCCTTGCCATAATGTTTGTTCCGTTAATCGGATCAAATTCAAAGTCCTTTCCTGTTCTGAAGGACATATGGTTCACCGTATTGTTGGTGATGATATTCTTTAAGGAAATTTTATTGTTGCTGTTCAGCTTTAAAGCTAAGTTCAACATTCCTCCTAAAATAATATCATTGCTGTATTTTTCTGTAAAATAATCGAAGTTGGTATCAGCAAGTTGGTCGTTGATGGTGAAGAAACGGTTGGTAGACTCAGTTCTTCTTTTGTTGTTGCTGTAGTTTAAAACAGCAATTACTCCTAAATCTTTTCCGAATAACTTCGTATTGAAACCTCCGTCAAGCTGTAAACTTAAATTTTCCGGGTAACCAATACTGTTGTATCCTAAATTCTTTGTAAACCCTTTACCAATCTCAGTTTTCTGTCCTACATTTAGAATGCTGAATGCATTTTTTGCAGGCATATTGGTTGGCAGCTTTCTGTAACCGTCATCAATTCCTAAAAAGTCCCATTTTCCACCTTTCTGCATATGGAATTCCTGCCCCATAGTAGCAGTATTTCCTCCTACACCTACCTGTACGTTGAAGAAGTTTTTATTAGGAATATCCTTTGTATTTACCTGAATCAATGCTCCTCCCCATTCACCCGTATATTCCGGAATGAAAGTTTTGTTGATAACAAGGGTTTCGATAACGTTAGCCGGGAAAAGGTCAAAAGAGAAAGTCTTTCTGTCAGGCTCCGTACTGGATAACTGAATACCATTCAGCATCGCCTGATTGTAACGGTCTGATAAACCTCTTACTACAATATATTTTCCTTCAGATAAACTCACCCCGGAAACTCTCTTCAGAACTTCACCTGTGTTTCTGTCCGGACTTCTTTTAATAGCTTCAACCCCGATAACCTGAGAAACTACACCGGCATTCTTCTGTAGTCCGATAGTAGAGGCTATGGTTTCTTTTCTTGCGTTTGATTTTATGACAACTCCCTCAATTTCTTTTTCCTTGGTAGAGGGCTTGTCCATTACGATATCAAGATGAGTATTACCTTCATTTTTGATAATAACCTCACTGATCTCTTTTCTGTTATACCCATTGGAGCTTACCGTTACAACGTAATTGGTGCCGGGGGACAGGTTGATAGAGTAGTATCCGGAAATGTCAGTCGTTGCCTCCTGTCCATTTACTTTTACCTTTACCCCTTCTATAGGAGTGTTATCTTTCTCGTCCAATACCCTACCTTCCAAAATCTGACTTTGTGCAAAAGCATAGCCAGCAGAAAACAAGGCAAGTAGCATGATGCTCTTGTGGAGTTGTTTTTTCATTTTACTTCTTTTACTTCTTTTTCAAGGGCAAAATAAAGGCTAAGTTTTTAAGAAAACTTTAGGAGAATCTTAATTAATTGTGAAATTTGTATTAACAGATGAACGAATTTTATAGTTATCGATGTTTAATTTATATAATTATAATTTTTATATTAAATTCAGATATTGTTTTGTATATTTGATTTATGTGTATTTATTGTTTAGTTTTTTTATTGATTTTGTAATTTGGTGTTAAAATGCAGTTTTTTAATAATTAGTTAACATTTGGCAGATAGATGAAATCAATGGAAATAATTAATTTTGTGGGAATTCTTAAACTAGAAGATGAGCAAAAAAATTCTTTTAATAGACGATGAACTGGACATTTTAGAGATTCTGTCTTACAATTTGGAAAAGGAAGGGTATGATATCTATACAGCTACTAATGGTAACGAAGGTATAGAAAAAGCAAAGGAGATTGTTCCGGACCTTATCTTATTAGATGTCATGATGCCTGAAAAAGATGGTATAGAAACCTGTCAGGAACTTCGTAAAGTGAAAGAACTTCAAAAAACACTTATCGTGTTTCTTTCTGCAAGAAGCGAAGAATTTTCTCAGCTAGCAGGTTTTCAGGCGGGTGCCAATGACTACATCGTAAAACTTATCAAACCGAAAATCCTTATCTCGAAGGTAAATGCATTATTACAGCTGACCTCTCAGGTTTCTGACAATGCAAAACTAATCGAAATCGGAGACCTTGTTATCGATAAAGATAATTTCAGAGTTTCCAAAAGCGGACAGCAATTTCTTCTTCCTAAAAAAGAATTTGACTTGCTTTACCTTTTGGCTTCCAATACTGAAAAGGTTTTCAAAAGAGAAGAAATTCTTGAAAAGGTTTGGGGTAATGATGTGATTGTTGGTGAAAGAACGATCGATGTACATATCAGAAGGTTGAGAGAAAAATTAGGAATCAATACGATTCAGACATTAAAAGGGATTGGGTACAAACTGATCGTTTAATTATTTTTAGAATCTTAACTTTACGTTCAATCATTAAAACGTTGTAAAATTGAAATTTTACAGACTTACCCTCGTTGCCTCTTGTCTGCTGACACTGGTAATGCTTCTTTTGGTGGTCGTCTTCGATTCACTGAAAGATATCTACTATAAGACCCCTTTGTTCAAAACGGGTCTTTTCATCTGTATTATCCTGATCTTTATGATCAATTGCGTGGTATTGGAGCTTCTTTTCAATTACTATAGCAGAAAACAGGTAAAGGGTCTTTCCGGATTTCTGCCGCAGGAAATTGTTCAGAATCAGGATGAAAATATTACCATCAAAGAATTAGGAGAAAGATTTTCAGATCTCAATCAGCAGCAGGTATCAGAAATTGATATGATGAAAGAGATGGAAAGCTACCGTAAAGAATACATCGGTAATGTGTCCCACGAACTGAAAACGCCTTTGTTTTCTATTCAGGGATATGTAGAAACCTTAAGAGACGGCGGCGTAGACAATCTTACCATCCGGGATAAATACCTGGAAAGAATTGACAAATCTGTCGAGAGACTTATCGCCATTGTCACAGATCTTGATATGATTAACAGGTTGGAAGCTGGCGAAATTAATCTTACCGTTTCAAGATTTGATGTCAATCTTCTCATTAAAGAGATTTTTGATCTGCTTGATCTTGAAGCTGAAAAACGAAATACAACCTTACAGATCCAGACCCTTCATCCACAGATTTTTGTGGAGGCTGATAAACAAAAAATTTCCCAGGTTTTTATTAATCTTATTTCCAATGCGATCCATTATGCCAACAGACAGGAAGCAAAAGTGATTGTAAAGACCAGTATCCTCAAAAATAAGGTGCTGATTGAAGTAATAGACAATGGAATGGGAATAAAGTCTGAACTTCTTCCAAGGATTTTTGAAAGATTTTATCGTGTAGAAACCAGCAGAAGCAGAAGAGAAGGAGGTTCCGGGCTGGGATTAGCCATTGTAAAACATATTCTTGAAGCACATAACGAAAATATTACAGTAGAAAGCGTGTACCTTGAAGGGACGAAATTTAGTTTTATGCTCGAAAAAAGTAAATAATTCCGGCAAAATGTAAGAAAAAAAAATATTTTAAAAAATCCTGAAATATTTTTTTGTCACATGTCATTTATTATATATTTGCACCAGAGATTTATCATAATTATAAAGGCAAAAAAGTAATTTAAGAAACTGATATGGTTTACAAAATCCGCGTAATATTAGATGCGAAAGAAGATATTTTCCGTGATGTTGAAGTTAAGGGAAAACAAACATTATGGAACTTACACTTAGGAATTAAAAGTGCATTCAGTCTGCAGGGAGATGAGCTTTCTACTTTTAATCTGTTAGAAGATGACGGAACAATCGTAAAAAGTGTCCCATTGGAAGATATGAGTGATGATGGTGATGGTGAGATTATGTCAGATGTTTACATTGATGAAGCTTTTGAAAGTGTAGGCGACAAGGCACAGTTCCAATATGGGCTTCTTGACCTTTGGGAGTTTTTCTGTGAACTTATAGAAGTAATTGAAGAAACAAAAGGAGTTAATTATCCTATCACAGTATACAGATTCGGAAACGTTCCGTTGAAGGCACCTAGCAAAAACGGAAGTGCCGGAGGATCTAAAAAGAAATCAGCAATGCCTTTGGCAGATGATGAGTTCGGTTTCGATGAAGACTTTGGTTCAGGAGGAAACTTCTCAGATGAAGATGACAGCTTCGATGACGAGGAAGAAGAAGACTACAATGACGATGTCTTTGATGATGAGGATGACAATGATGATGAAAGATAGTCAACACAATATACAGGCCCTGGATTTTAATCCGGGGCTTTTTTTGCAAAAGTGCTAAGGGATTTATATAAAAGCAACATCATTTGAGGTTCCGGATAGATCATTTTAGGTTGTGAAAGTATATTTTAAGGTCTTAAGGTTCGGTTTACAGGTTCGGAATGCCAAATTTCCGGTTGAGGTACCGTAAAAGAAGGGTTTCATATAGATCTGGATGGGTTTGGAACCTCGAAAGAATATTCCGATACCGTAAAAGATGACTCATATCAAAAGACAGAATGCTGTTTTGCCCATAATGTTTGAGTTTTATGAAAGATTTTAAAATAAAAAAGTAAATCTGTCTGATAACATCAAAAAGTCTATTTATCTGTCCGTAAATTTTGCCTTTTCCCCAAAAACAATCCTTACTTTTGTTAAAAATAGTTTAATGAAAAAATTAATTTTGTTAGCTGTAATTGGTCTGGGAATTGTTTCCTGTACCACTCGAAAAAATACAAGGAAGATGACAGAACTGCCAAAAGATTGGAAGCATAATACAAATATCTACGAAGTAAACATAAGACAATATACTCAGGAAGGAACTTTCAAAGCATTTGCAAAAGAAATGCCCCGCCTGAAATCTATGGGAATCAAAACCCTTTGGTTTATGCCTATTACACCTATTGCCCAGCAGAATAAGAAGGGAAGTATGGGAAGTCCTTACGCCGCTTCAGACTATACCTCTATCAATCCTGAATTCGGGACATTGCAGGATTTTAAAGATATGGTGAATGAGGCTCACAGATTGGGATTCAAAGTAATCATAGATTGGGTTGCCAATCATACAGGATGGGATCATATATGGACGAAAACTCACCCCGAATTTTATCTGAAAGATCCGGACGGAAAATTCCATATTGCTTCCGGAATGGATGATATTATTGAGCTGGATTATAAAAACCAGGAAATGCGCCATGCGATGATAGATGCGATGAAATTCTGGGTGCAGGAAACGGGTATTGATGGTTTCAGATGTGATCTCGCTTCATGGGTAGAAGTAGATTTCTGGGAACAGGCGCGTCCCGAAGTGGAAAAAGTAAAACCTCTTTTCTGGCTCGGAGAATTTGATGAACTGGAAAGCCCTGAATACGGGAAAGTTTTTGATGCCAGCTATTCCTGGAAGTGGATGCACAAATCTGCCGATTACTATAAAAATAATGAACCTCTTCAGGAATTAAAAGATCTTCTGAGACAATATTCCAATATCGGAGATGCTTCAATGAGAGCATGGTTCACCACAAACCACGACGAAAATTCGTGGAACGGAACCGAATATGAAAAATATGGAGTCATCACAAAACCTATGGCAGTATTCTCTGCAACATGGAATGGGGTTCCGTTGCTTTACTCAGGGCAGGAACTTCCGAATATGAAAAGACTTGAGTTTTTCGAAAAGGATGTTATCAAATGGACGAATACCTACCAGGCTGCTGATTTCTATAAAACATTATTAGATCTAAAAGCTTCCAATCCGGCCCTGAGAGGAGGAGATTCTAACGTAACCACTTATCTTCTTAACACTACAGCCAATGATAAAATTCTTGCTTATGTAAGAAAAAATGGAAATGATGAAGTATTGGTGGTTTTGAATATGTCAAAAGAAGCTGTTAACTTTTCAATTGACGACGAACATGTATCCGGAACGTTCAGAAATGTTTTTGATAAAACCAAAAGAGATTTCAGTAATGGAAAAGATTTTAGTTTTAAGGTATCTGATTATGCCGTATTTGAAAAATAAGCAGTAAAGCCTTTGAAATTCTGGCCGAAACTGTAAAATCTTAATAACTAGTCTTTAAAGGTACTCAATTCCCCTCCGTTGGAGGGGTGTCAAAATCTATGATTTTGACGGGGTGGTTTATCTGTCCCAAATAAAAAAATGACCATTACAATGAACAAACAGGAAATAATCAATATAATTAAAGCAAAAATATCCGATAAAATCCAGTATTTTGAAAATCTTATCGCTGAAACAAGGGCTTCCAACAACGATACGAAAAGTTCAATGGGTGACAAATACGAAACCGGAAGAGAAATGCTTCAGCAGGAAATTAATAACCTGCAGAGACAGCTTAACGAAGTACTGAACCAGCAGGCTGTTTTACAGAAAATAACTTCAGACCCCTCAGAAAAAGTTCAGAACGGAGCTTTGGTGAAAACCAATAAAGGATTGTTTTATATTGCCGCTTCCATGGGAGAAATTGTTTCAGATAACCAGAAAATCATGACGGTTTCTGCAGAATCTCCCTTGGTAAAAGTGATGTATGGTAAAAAAACAGGAGAGTCATTCACTGTCAATACCATTCATCAGACCATTGAAAATATATGGTAAAATTAATATAAGTTAGATAACAGATATACAGCTGTTTAATAGAAAATAGACATTATGCCTATAAAAAGCATTCATAAAAAGGAGTGCTTTTTTTGATGGTTTTTACTAAATTTGGAACTTAAAATCTCATTCAAAATGCAAAACTACCTGGATCTTTTACAGCATATTTTAGATAACGGAACTGATAAAACCGACAGAACAGGCACTGGAACAAGAAGTGTTTTCGGATATCAGCTGAGATATGATCTGTCTAAAGGATTTCCTTTGGTAACGACCAAAAAAGTGCATTTGAAATCTATTATCTATGAGTTGCTTTGGTTCCTGAAAGGAGATACCAATATCAAATACCTTAAAGATAACGGAGTAAGCATCTGGGATGAATGGGCAAATGAAAATGGAGATTTGGGTCCCGTTTACGGAGCGCAGTGGAGAAGCTGGAGCGGTGCAGACGGAAAAGTAGTAGACCAGATCACTGAAGTAATTGATCAGATCAAAAAGAACCCGGATTCCAGAAGACTGATTGTCTCTGCCTGGAATGTTGCAGAAATTCCAAACATGGCTTTGGCACCTTGTCACGCCCTGTTTCAATTTTACGTAGCAGATGGTAAACTTTCTTTGCAGCTGTACCAGAGAAGTGCTGACGTTTTCCTTGGAGTACCCTTCAATATTGCAAGCTATGCATTGCTGTTGATGATGGTAGCGCAGGTTTGTGATCTGGAAGTAGGAGATTATGTTCACAGTTTCGGAGATGTTCATATCTATAATAATCACTTTGAGCAGGTAAACAGACAGTTGGGACGAGAGCCGAGAGCGCTTCCAACAATGAAACTGAATCCGGAAGTTAAAAATATATTTGATTTCGATTTCGAAGACTTTAGTCTGGAAAATTACGATCCACATCCGGGAATCAAAGCTCCTGTGGCGATTTAATATCCTTATATCACTTTAATTTTTTATTTACTTCTATTATTTTAACATTAATAGATGGCATTATCTGTGCTCATAAGTTTGGGAAGCAGAATATAAATCCTTTAGTACACTTTCTTTGACAATTGTTTCTTAAATTTGAAAGAACAACTCCTGCCCATTTAATCCTTAAAAAAAATGAGATACAAGACGGGCGGTAGATCATAAATTTCAAACGCTTAAAAGTACATCATGAAGTATTTAAAAATAAATATCGAAGAAAATGCAGACATTGAAGCGCTGAAAAATGCAGTACTTCAATTGAAAGGAGTCGCTTCAGCAGAAATAGTGGATGATGAAAATCCGGAAAGCGAACTGAAAAAAGCTTTTGCAAAAACGAAAGAACAGCTTCAAAAAGGAGACTATGAAACCTTAGTGAATGATATTTTCGATATAATCATTAAAAAATAATTCTAAAAATAATAAAGTAGACCGATGAGAAAGGCCATTTTATCAATTGCTATACTTGGAATTTTATTTTCCGCAAATGTATCAGCACAAACCGAAACTTCAGGAAGGGAAAAAGTATACAGAGCTACTTCCGCCAAAGTAACGGAACTTAAACACACAAAGCTGAAAGTAAATTTCGATTATCAGAAAGAGCAGATGAACGGAGAAGAATGGCTTACTGCTTCACCTTACTTTTATGCTGCAAATGAACTTACGCTTGATGCAAAAGGAATGCTGATTCATGAAGTAGCTCTTGATAATAACGGAAAGAAATCTCCTTTGAAATATGATTACAAAGATGATGTTCTTAAAATCAGCCTTGATAAAACATATCAGAAAAATCAGGAATATACAGTCTACATCAAATACACATCCCGTCCGAATGAAGTAAAGCAAGAGGGAAGTATGGCTATCAATGATGCAAAAGGACTTTATTTCATCAACCCTCAGGGAACAGATCCGGATATGCCTACACAGATCTGGACACAGGGAGAAACGGAATCTTCTTCTGCATGGTTTCCCACTATTGATAAACCTAACCAAAAGACAACGCAGGAAATCTATATGACGGTTCCTGATAAATATGTAACCCTTTCCAATGGTCTTCTGAAAGAATCTAAAAAAGAATCCAACGGTCTTAGAACAGATCACTGGGTGATGGATAAAAGACATTCCACCTATCTATTCTTTATGGGAGTAGGAGAATATGCCATTGTGAAAGACAAATGGAAAAATATTCCGGTTGATTATTATATCGAAAAAGAATACGAACCTTACGCTAAGCAGATCTACGGAAATACTCCGGAAATGATCGAATTTTTCTCCAAAAAACTGAACTATGATTATCCATGGGCAAAGTATGCTCAGATTTCAGGCAGAGATTATGTAAGCGGTGCGATGGAAAATACCACGGCAACACTTCACGGAAGTGATATCCTTCAGAAACCGGGTCAGCTTATCGATGAAAATACATGGGAAGATACCATCGCTCATGAATTGTTCCATCACTGGTTTGGAGATCTTGTTACAGCAGAAAGCTGGAGCAATCTTACAGTCAATGAATCTTTCGCCAACTATTCCGAATACCTTTGGAATGAATATAAATACGGAAAAGATCAGGCAGATTATCACCTGATGACTGATGTGAATAATTATCTTCACAACCCATCCGACTTTAATAAGAATCTGGTAAGATTCAATTATGAATCCCGTGAAGATGTTTTCGACCTAGTAACGTACCAGAAAGGAGGAGGTATTTTAAATATGCTGAGAAACTATCTTGGAGATGACGCCTTCTTTGCAGGAATGAACGATTATTTGAAAACCAATGAATATCAGAATGCAGAAGCTCATCAGTTGAGACTGTCCTTTGAAAAAGTATCCGGGAAAGACCTGAACTGGTTCTTCAATCAATGGTATTTTGGAAGCGGAAATCCGAAGATTAATTACACCACTACATTTGAACCTGTGAAAAAGCAGGTTGCTGTTACGATAAATCAAACCCAGGAAAAGCCATTTGAATTTCCTCTGGCTATAGATGTATATGACAATGGAAAACCTAAAAGATATAATGTTTGGGTGAATGCAGAAGCAAAGAATACATTTAATTTTGATGTTTCCAAAACTCCTGATCTGGTAAATATTAATGCAGACGGCGTTTTATTAGCCGAAATTACTGATACAAAAACTCCTGAACAGAATCTGATGCAATTTATAAACTCTAAAGAGTTTAAAAGCAGATATCTTGCTTTAACAGGAATTAAAGACCAGGCTGGGAAAAATCCTGCAGCAGTAAAATTATTGGCTGCTGCATTGAAAGATCCTTTCTTCAGAGTAAGAATAAAAGCTTTAGGTTTAATAGATCTTACCAATCCTGAACAGATGAAAGCATTGGGTGCTGAAGTTGAAAAACTGGCTTCCAATGATCCTAAAACATTAACTCAGGCTGCAGCTATTACTGCTTTAGGTAAAACAAAAGACAAAAAATATCTCCCATTATTTGAAAAAGGGATCAACGCCGTTTCAAATGCTGTGAAAGGAAGTTCAATGAGTGCACTTCTTACCATTGATCCTTCAAGAGCAAACAGTCTGGCTGATAAAATTGATATGAAAGGTGCATCGGAAGAACTGCGGGCACAATTACTTCCAATTATTGTAAAGAACAAAATTACTTCTCAGATAGAGAATATTGCTCCTCTTGCCACTTTTTATCCATTTATTAAATTCCAGAATCCGGAATTAGGAAAATCAGCAGAAGACGGTTTCAACTGGATCATGACTTCCGATAATCTGAAAGCAACGGAAAGCATTACGAAAATTGCAGGATATGCCAAGAATCAGATGGCAGACAATCCACAGGCTAAAATGATGATGGTTCAGATGCTGAAAGATGGCTTAAGCAAAAAAATGGAACTGCTGAAACAGAATCCACAAAATGCAGCGAGCATTAATAAACAGATTGATGTGATCAACAAAGCAATTGAAAATTACAAATAATAGATAAGCCGGCGGAATTTGCCGGCTTTTTTTATCATAACAGAATACTAGTTTACCGAAGTCTGTTATAAAGTAGATTGATTTTTAGTAATATTACAAAAATCAGCATTTTTTACCACTGTTTTTTGCATTATCTTTCATAAATTCGTTTAAAATTTAGACAATTATGAGTTTTGGAATTGAGGCAGCGGGCTATTATGTGCCTGGTTTATATTTGGAGATTAAGGATTTAGCGGAAAAAAGAGGAATAGAACCGGCAAAATTAGAAAAAGGCTTAGGTCTTCATAAAATGGGACTTTCTGATGTTCATGAAGACGCGGCAACCTTTGCAGCAGAAGCATTACTGAAGCTTATACAAGATTATCATATCAATCCTAAGGAAATAGCCAGAGTCTATCTGGGAACAGAAAGTGCTGTAGATGCAGCAAAACCTACAGCTTCCTATGCTGTACAGATGGTAGAAAAAGTATTAGAAGAAGAATTTGGAGCAAGATGTTTCAGAAACTGTGATGTGCTGGATATGACTTTTGCTTGTGTAGGAGGGGTAGATGCACTGCATAACGCCCTGGATTTTGTAAGGGTGAATCCTGATAAAAAAGCAGTAGTGATTGCCAGTGATTATGCTAAATATGAATTGGCTTCTTCAGGGGAATATACGCAGGGAGGAGGAGCGGTTGCGCTTCTGATTTCTTCACAGCCGGATCTTCTTGAAATTGAGAATAACTGGGGAGTCGCTTCGGAAAGTGTCTTTGATTTTTTCAAACCGAGAAGAACCTATAATAAAGAAGACCTGAAGAGTGCTCCGGAAACATATCCTGAAAAGATTGAAATTTTTACGGATGAACCTGTTTTTGATGGACAATATTCTAATCAATGCTATCAGGATAGAATAAAAGAAGCTTACCATCATTATAAAGAAATAACAGGACAGGAAAAACCTTATGAAAACTGGAAATATATTATTTTCCATCTTCCGTATGCCTTTCATGGGAAAAGGGTTTTTACTGAAATCTATAGTTTGGAGAATGGTCTGTCTTATGAAACAGCGGAAGAACAGAAAGCTGTTGCAAAATCTGAAGGCTATTTAAATTTAATCAGTCATAAAATAGAAAAGACGCAGAGAGCTTCTTCCGAAATAGGGAATATGTACACAGCTTCTATCTTTATGGCATTTCTTTCGGCATTACAGATCTCTTTTAACGAAAATGAAGAACTTTCAGGGGAAGAAATCGGCTTCGTAGGGTATGGAAGTGGTTCGAAATCAAAAGTTTTTGCTGGGAAAGTTTCTGAGAACTGGCGAAAAGTAGTAGAAAAATGGAATGTATTCGAAAATTTGAATCAAAGAACTGCTGTAGATTTTGAAACTTATGAAAAACTTCACAGAAAGCAACTTAAAGAATCTGTAAACAGAAATTATAAAGGATTCGGACTTGTTTCTATTGAGACGGAAAATCCGGTATTAATTGGAGCCAGATATTATAGTTATCAGAAATAAGATTATTGTAAACTTAATATATAAAGCATCTCACAGTATGGGATGCTTTTTTTTGCAGTAAAATATGCTTATAATGATCCATGAAGTTTATATTAATTATGTTCTTTTTTCAAACAATAGCAGATTGAATATTTTCTCATTTTCAGAGTTGAATTATTTTTAAATGTATTGCCAAAAAGGTTAAAAAAATGCAGGGAATATGAAAGAGAATTTTATAAGTTTCAACTGATCTCGCAATATAATAGAGTAACAGTTTTTTGGTAAAAATTACAATGATGCCGGGGGGGCTTGCTATTCGGGGCCTGTTTTTTAAATAAAATTTAAGAAAATGGCGTATTTTTTTCTTCGTTTTAGTTAAAATTGAGGATGAATTTTTTTAATTTATTAATTGGATTAATGTTTTTTGGTTTATTTTTTTAATCAATATTGGTTAATTAATGAAAGTTGATTTTAATTTCAAAATTTATTAAAATTCCGTTAATGTTTAAATTGGTTTATTTTTCGTTAATTTTTTAAATACAATTAAAATGATTCCCTATCATTTTTTTAGTATGAATGTGAATTTCTCCTTTCTGGAAGCCTGTTTTCAGCGTTTAATGAATTGATGTTGTAGATATTTATCGACATATTTGTCCCTTGAATATATTAAAATCTGTTAATATGAATGTGAAATTAAGCGTTTTAACAGTCGGTGTTCTGTTTTTTACAGGACAGACTGTATTAGCTCAGGAAAAGGACTCTAAGAACAGTAAGGACAAAGAGACAAAACTTGAGGAAGTTGTTGTTTTAGGTTATAGCAAGACTGCTACTAAAGCGAAAACAACCACATCTTCGGTTACTGTTGGTTCTGAAACCTTAGAAAACAGACCTAATATCTCGGTACTGAGCTCTATTCAGGGTACAGCTCCCGGGATCGTAGTAAATTCAGCATCTGGATCTCCAGGTTCTGGAAAATTCAATATTTTGATCAGAGGTGCTAGCTCCCTTAATGGTTCTACAGATCCTCTATACGTTGTAGATGGGGTAATTACTTCCGGTTCTCAGTTCAGAAACCTAAACTCTTATGACATTGATACGTTCAGTATCCTGAAAGATGCTCAGGCAACTGCTATCTATGGTAACAGAGCAGCGAACGGAGTTGTAGTAATTACAACTAAAGGTGGGAAATTCAACGCAGGAATGAAGGTATCTTATGATGCATTAACTTCGTTCAGTAAACTACCTACTTCTGACTATAACATGTCAGACGGTAGACAACTTTTACAAATTCAAAAGAATTTAGCAACTGGTAAAGGTAATACCTTAACACAGGATCAGATCAATAACTGGGGTACTAATACAGACTGGAGTAAGCAATTTACCCGTATAGGTATTTCTCAGCAGCACAACCTTTCCATTACAGGAGGTGGGGAAAACATCAATAACTTCTTGTCTCTAGGATATCTTGATAGTGAAGGTACTGTAAAATCTACAGACTTCAAGAGATTTACAATGAGAAATAACCTTAATGGTAAGTCTAAAAACGGAAAATTAACTTTCGGGGCTATCATGGGATTAGGATATTCCAGAAGAAATCAGCTGGATGATGAAACGAATACAGGTATTTCTAACAATACCCTTCAGAATCCTTTATTCGGAAGTGTTCTTTCATTACCATATGCAACACCTTCTCCATATGCAAATGGACTGGAGTTATATAATGCTATTAAAGGAGATGCTACTAATAACAGACACTGGATTCTTCAGGATAACATCAATGGGGGAATCAGAAACAGATTTACTGAACTAAGTATTTCTGCCAATGCTAACGTAAACTACAAAATTACAGATTATTTAAGCGTTGGAAACAGAACTGGTATAGAGTATAAGCAATACGACAGAACCTTTGCAAGATCACCACTAGGATACCTTGCTATCAGTGTAGCAAAAGGAGACGGATCTACATATGGCGGATTCGAAGATTTTTCTACAATAAAAGATCTTACGTTCAACAGTATTACGAATATTACATTCAATAAATCTTTTGGAGATCATACCATTAGTGCTGGTGCATACATGGACTATATTAAAGCTCATGTAACTACAAATACTCAAAGACAAAACGGTCTTAACCCATTACAGTGGGAATTTGGTGCAGGAACTGGTTATATTCCATTTAACCCGGATACACCAAACATCTACAGACCTTCTAACAGTGCTACAAAAGTAACTGCTGGTACTTTAGCTTACTTTGGAACTCTAGATTACGATTACAAAGATAAGTATGGAGTAAGTGGAGTTGTAAGAAGAGATGGTTCTTACCGTTTCCTTCCTACCAACAGATGGGAGACGTTCTGGTCAGTTGCAGCAAGATGGAATATCGACAAAGAAGAATTCATGGCTAATTCCGGATTCAGATTGCTTAAGCTAAGAGCTTCAATCGGTACTACAGGTAACCAGAACTTAGGAATTGCCAGTGATAACCAAAACCCATTAGCACTTCTTCCAAATAACTTCCTTAATCTTTATAATGGTATCTCAGGTTACCAGAATTTATTAGGATACAACTTTGTAAACTTATCAAACCCTTCTCTAGAGTGGGAGCAGGTAAAACAAAGCAACATCGGAGTAGATTTTAACTATAAAGGATTGGTTGAAGGTAGCGTTGATTACTATCAGAAAAGAACATCAAGAATGTTCAATGACATTCAAAAATCATCTGCTACAGGATATTACTCAATCAGAGGTAACGACGGGGTTCTTGACAACAAAGGTATTGAGGGGATGATCAAGTACAACGTGATCAGAAACGAAAATACAAAAGTATCTGTTTTTGTGAACGGTGCATACAACTCGAACAAGATTGTTTCTATGAACAGCGAAAACCTTGCAGGAGATGTGGTAAATGCTATTGGTGGACCTGCTGGTCAGTATCAGCTATATTCATACGTTGGGGTAAATCGTGATAACGGTAACTTACAGTTCCTTGACAAAAACGGAAACATCACAGAAGCTCCAACATCAGCAGACAGAGTATTGACTGGAAAATCAAGATATGCTAAGTTTACAGGAGGTTTCGGATTCAATGTACAACATAAAGGATGGTTCCTTGATACATTATTCTCTTTCCAACAAGGAGGATGGATCTATGATAACTTACAATCATGGATTATGGATCCAAATGCAGCAGCAACAAGAAACCTTTCAGCTGATTTATTGAACGCATGGACTCCTGATAACAGAGATACAGATATCCCTGCACTAAAAGCAAGTAACTTAAGCCTAGGTTCTTCAGACAGATTCTTACACAGATCAGACTTTATCAGACTTAAAAATATTTCTGTAGGATATAACTTCAGCAAAAGCCAGTTAGGTAAACTGCCGGTAAAAGGAATCAAAGTATTTGTTCAGGCAGAAAACCTTTACACCTGGACAGATTGGAAAGGATTTGATCCGGAGCCAATTACTTCGTATTCACTAAATGTTTATCCTAACCCAAAAACCGTATCTGTAGGTTTAAATGTTGATTTTTAATAGAGAAGAATTATGAAAAGAATTATAAATACAATATTAGTTGTAGCAACCCTATCATCTGCGGCATTTACGCTGAATAGCTGTCAGGATGCACTTGATATAAAGCAGGCAGGACAATTAGAAGGAGAAGACCTGTATACAAGTGTTGCTAATCTTAATGAAGTTTTAAACGGATCTGTTTACGCTCAGTTAGACCCAATTGATGAGATCTATTTCACAGCGGTATTTACAGATGAAGTAAAGCCAGGATCTGGTAGTGGAGGACAGGAATATACATTGCACAGACATTTCCTGGATCCGTCTAGTCCTATTATTACCGGAGGTACAGTAGGTACTGTTGCCAGTGATGGAATCTGGTTAAATAATTATAGAGTAATCAACAGGGTAAACAGACTTCTTGAGGGAGCAAAGAGAATTACACCTACTACTGTTGAGGAGAAGAATACATACAATGCTATTCTTGCGCAGGCAAGGGCAATCAGAGCATATTGCTATGTACAGTTAGAGGCTTATTTCTCTAGCGATATGAAGGATCCTAATGCTTTGGGAGTTATTCTTCTTACGGATGTTCCTTCTACAGAATCGAAATTGCCAAGAGCTAAAAATCAGGATGTTTATGATTTCATTAATGCTGATTTGGATTATGCAAGAGGAATCTTAGGAAACTCTACCACTCCAAGAAGATATAAAGTAGATAAGAACTTTGTAAATGCTGTTGCTGCTCGTTTTAATCTCTACAGAGGTGAAATGGCATTAGCTAAGCAAAATGCAGAATTAGTAATCAACGGATCTGGTCTTTCTCTTACAATTGCATCGCCAATCACAGGTGCCAATGCTGCAGTTCCAGTTACTGAAGCTGATGGTTCTGTGTTCCAATCCGGACCTTTCAGTGATACCCCTACAAGTAAGTGGAATATTGCATTCTACGGAGGAATTGATGAGAGCACTGGAAATGGTATAGCAGGAGGATCTTTCAACCCATACAGAAGAATGTGGGCTGATACTGAAAATGGAGAAGCTATTTTCTCTCTGAACAGACTACCTTTAGGAGCTGGTGCAGCTATTGGAGGAAAATGGAATACAAACCAGTCTAACATTAGTGGAGCACCAATGTGGTTCTGGGGAAGAAACCTATACAACATATTTAAAAATACTCCTGGAGATATCAGAAAATATGCCTACGTAGACCCTTCTTCAAAACCAAATCCAAATTATGCTACTGCAACAGCAGGAAATACCAGAACAGACGGATTGGTTATTGATAAATATCCTGGTAAAATAAGTACAGCTACAAGAAACGATGTGAAAGTTTTCAGATTGTCAGAAATGTACTTCATTATAGCAGAAGCTGAAGTAGCGGCAGGAAACCTTACAGCAGCTCACGATAAAATTCAGCAAGTGAGAGTAGCAAGAAACTTCGAGGGAACAGCTACTACTCCTGCTTATTCATCTGCACAATTAGCATATGCTGATATCTTGAAAGAACGTAGAGTTGAATTAGCACTTGAAGGACACCGTTTCATCGACCTTAAGAGACTTGCTGTATCAGCTAATGTATCTATGGACAGAAACGCTACGGATGATATTATCGATATGAAAAATCTTCCGAATGGTGATTACAGATATACATTACCTATTCCAATCAGAGAAATCTCTGCTAACCCGAACGTTAAGCAGAATGACAAATATTAAGATTTAATTTTAATATATTTTTTAAGAAGAGTCCCAGAAACGGGGCTCTTTTTTTATAGAAATTCGGAAATAAATTATCTCAGAATCATTCTGTCCTGATAATTTTTTGGAGTTACCCCTTCCAATTGTTTGAATACTCTGGTGAAGTAGTTGGTGTCTGAAAAGCCCGTTTGAAAAGCAGTTTCTTTGATGCTGGTCTGGCTGGCAAGCAATTCTTTTGCTCTGTTGATCCTTTCCTGTAAAATAAAATCATTTGGGGAAGTCCCCAGTTCGTCTTTGAACATTTTAAAAAAATTAGACTTGCTTACATAAGCCAGTTTGGCGATACTGTCAATAGATAGTTTCTGGTGCAGATTTCTTTTAATATAATCTACCACAAAGCCTATTCTGGATTTATTCTTAACAATATTCTTTTCCACCATACCTCTTGCCTGGGTCTGCATCAGCCTGATCAGAAGTTCTTTCAATGCAAAATCGGCCATGATATCCTTTTGCGAATTATCATCCATGGCAATTCTCATAATATTGTTGGTAGCTGAAGCCAGTGCTTTATTATTAAACAAAAAATACTCATCCAGCTGAATATTCCACTGTGAAGTTTCGTCTACTTTGGGAAGGTGATAGTTAAGATAATTAAGAGAATCCTCTATAAAATCAGGATTAAGGCTTAAAGAAATACACTGAGTTGGCGTTTCATCTGCTTCAGGAAAGTCGATAACCATTGTTTCTCCCGGAGCCACCAGAATGCTTTCTCCCGGATAATAATCAAAATAGCTGGTCTTATTATCCAATTTCATATGTTTCTTACCTCTCAGCATGGCGGTAAATGCAATGTTTTCAAAATGAAGTTTTACGTCAAAAGCAGCCTTATGGGTTTCATAAATGCTGAATTCGCAATTGTTTAGATTGAATTTCGTCTGGTGTTCCACAAGACTCAATAGCTGGCTTTCCTTACGTAATTCAGGAGTATTTAATAAAATCTTACTATTGTTATTCATTTCTAAATTTTTTTGAAAAGGAGGTAACTCAAATATAGAAAATTTGACAGTACGTTGCTGTTAATAAAATACTAAAATTGAAGCCTTTGCACTATTTTACACTTTTTTTATAGGATTGTGCTATACTCTTTTGGGCATCTCACTGTAATTTGGCTTTATCGAAAAAATAAAAACAAGACTAATATGAGCACTATTACAGAACCAAGATCAGCGACGCTTTTACAGCGTCCGGAGTTCAAAAGTAAATACGATAATTATATTGACGGGAAATTTACTCCACCCGTTAAAGGACAATATTTTGACGTAGTCTCTCCCGTGGATGGGAAGAACTTTACCCAGGTTGCCCATTCTTCCAAAGAAGATTTGGAATTGGCTGTAGATGCTGCAGAAAAAGCATTCCGCACCTGGAAAAATACTTCATCTACAGAAAGAAGTATTATCCTTAATAAAATTGCCGACAGAATAGAGCAGAATCTGGAATACCTTGCTACCGTAGAAACCATAGATAACGGAAAAGCAGTGAGAGAAACACTGGCAGCGGATTTACCTTTGGCAATTGACCATTTCAGATATTTTGCCTCTGTTATCCGTGCAGATGAAGGATCTCATAACGAACTGGATAAAGATACCGTATCTCTTATCGTTCATGAACCCCTTGGAGTAATTGCACAAATCATTCCATGGAATTTCCCGATACTCATGGCTGTCTGGAAACTGGCTCCCGCATTGGCCGCTGGAAACTGTGTTGTTTTGAAACCGGCAGAAAGTACTCCAGTTTCCATTATGGTTTTAATGGAGCTTATCGGAGATCTTTTACCAGCTGGCGTTATCAATATTGTTAACGGATTCGGAGCAGAACTTGGAAGAGCTTTGGTGACCAATCCGAAAGTGGCAAAAGCCGCATTTACAGGTTCTACTGCTACAGGACGTATGGTGATGCAGTATGCAACAGAAAACATTATTCCTGTAACATTGGAATTAGGAGGAAAATCACCGAATGTTTTCTTTAACTCAGTAATGGATGCCGATGATGAGTTTTTAGATAAAGCCATAGAAGGAGCCGTTCTTTTTGCCCTTAATCAGGGAGAAATTTGTACATGTCCTTCAAGATTACTCGTTCAGGAAGATATTGCAGATGCCTTTATTGAAAAGGTGATCGAAAGAGTAAAAGCCATCAAAGTAGGAAATCCACTGGACAAAACTGTAATGATGGGAGCGCAGGCTTCAAAGATTCAGAAAGATAAGATTCTTTCCTATATCCAGTTGGGAATAGAAGAGGGAGCTGAAGTTCTGGTAGGAGGAGAAGTGAACCATCTTGGAGAAGATCTGGAAGAAGGATACTACATTCAGCCGACGATTTTCAAAGGAAACAACAGAATGAGAATCTTCCAGGAAGAAATTTTCGGTCCGGTGCTGGCGTTTACCACATTCAAAGATGAAGAAGATGCAGTGAAAATTGCCAATGATACTATCTACGGGCTTGGTGCAGGAGTTTGGACAAGAGATGCACACCAGCTGTACAATATTCCTCGCCAGATAGAAGCCGGAAGAGTATGGGTCAACCAATATCACTCTTACCCTGCAGGAGCACCTTTCGGAGGTTACAAACAATCAGGAATCGGAAGAGAAAATCATAAAATGATGCTTGACCATTACCGTCAAACCAAGAACATGCTGATTTCTTATAACAAGAATAAGTTAGGCTTCTTTTAATATTATTTAGGACGTGCCCGATTGCCTTGGCTTTTTCCAGGGCAAAACGGTCGGGCTATGCAGGGCTGCACTTCGTTTCGGTGCTCCATTTCATTCCGCACCGGCTCGTTCCTCGCCGCCCTTACTATCCCTCACGCAGGGAAACATTCTTTTGATATACATATGCTCAGCAAATATTGATTTTATAAAAACAGCACAAAACTTAAAGCTGTCAGTTTATCTCTGGTGATAAAAACTAACAACCAAAATAATTCCATTCCAAAAAATAAAATATGATCCCAAAAACAATGAAAGCGGCGGTAGTTCAAGGCTACGGTCAGCCTCTGAAAATTGAAGAAGTACCCGTAAGAGAACCAGGAAGATACGAAGTCCTTGTCAAAGTAATAGCCTGCGGGGTTTGTCATACAGACCTGCATGCTGTAGATGGTGACTGGCCTGCAAAACCCAAAATGCCTCTTATTCCGGGACATGAAGGAGTAGGTATTGTAGTAGCCTGCGGACCAGAAGCCTTCGTGAAAGAAGGAGATGCAGTAGGAGTTCCCTGGCTGTATAGTGCTTGTGGATGTTGTGATTACTGTATTACAGGATGGGAAACTCTTTGTGAAGCTCAGAAAAACGGAGGCTACAGTGTAGATGGAGGTTTTGCAGAATACGTTATCGCAGACTCAAGATACGTAGGACATTTGAAGTCTGATGTTAACTTTTTGGAGATTGCTCCTATTTTATGTGCCGGAGTAACAGTTTATAAAGGATTGAAAGAAACAGAAACAAAACCTGGAGAATGGGTTGCCATTTCAGGAATTGGTGGGTTGGGACACGTAGCAGTTCAATATGCAAAGGCAATGGGAATGCACGTTGCAGCTATTGATGTTGCCGATGACAAGCTTGAACTGGCAAAAAAATTAGGTGCAGATCTTGTTGTCAATGCAAAAAATACAGATCCCGGAGAATATTTACATAAAGAAGTTGGTGGGATGCATGGTGCATTGATTACAGCTGTTTCACCCATCGCATTCAAACAGGGAATAGATGTTTTGAGAAGAAAAGGAACTATTGCTCTGAACGGTCTTCCTCCCGGCTCTTTTGAACTTCCGATTTTTGAAACGGTTTTAAAAAGGATCACCGTGAGAGGTTCTATCGTAGGAACCCGAAAAGATATGCAGGAAGCGCTGGATTTTGCCAATGAAGGTTTGGTAAAAGCCACTGTTACTGCAGCAAAACTGGAAGATATCAATGATGTCTTCGATAAAATGAAAAAAGGACAGATTGATGGCAGAATCGTTTTGGATATTGCCGGCTCAAATTAATTGATGATGTGTTGCTGATCCCGGCTTAATTTACTTGCCGGGATCTTTTATAACGATAAGGTTTCTCGTAAGCTAAAATAAAAATAATGGAAGCAAAAATATCCAGACTCTCCGCAACGGAACAAGCTCTTGAAGTGATCCGGAAACTTGAAGACCAATACGGGCCACTCATGTTTTACCAGGCAGGAGGATGCTGTGAAGGTACGCAGCCACAATGTTTTGAAAAAGGAGGATTTTTCCCCCGGATGAATGATGCAATGATAGGAACGATCAATGGATATGAGTTCTGGATAGACCGTGACCTTTTTGAATACTGGAAATATTCCCATTTTACCCTTGATGTTACAGATGGATTCGGACCTGGTGGTTTCTCTCTGGAAACTCCTTTGGGAAAAACCTTTAAAGTTCATTACAGACTTTTCACTCCCGATGAATATGAAAACCTGGAACCTGTAAAACGCAGTGAATAGGAGCTGTTAAAGCAAGTGACATTGGTAAAGAATCAAGGCTTTTGAGCAATATAAATAAGCTCTCTTTCAAATTCATATTTCCCTCTCGAAATTCCTCTTTTTAAGATGAAATATTGAGTGACTCCTATTATGACAGCGACTGCCCCGACCATAAGACCTTGTTGAGCTTCTCTTATACTGACAAATGCTATTACAAAGCAAAAACACAGAATCAGAAACCAATTCAAAATCTGAAATCCAGATGGGAAAAATTCTATAGAAACGGATGATATACCATTTTTATCAGAAATAGTTCCGTGAAATATAGGATTGCTTCTGTTCATATCAAATAGCCTTCCTCTTCTTTTAATTGTAAAACTGTTGGCATCGATCATTCCCCGATATTCAAACCGTGTAGGAATTGTAGTATCTTTTTCCAATGATATGAAAGCCGTATTGGTTTTATAAGTTACTTTCATTAATCTTTGTACAAGTTCTGCACTGTTGATATTGAGATCAATAGTGAGGCTGTTATAGAGGCCAATGCTTTTGAAAAATGAGTTCATGGGTTAAAAGAAAATAGTAAATTGAAATCAGACTTTTACAAACCGATTGACAAACATGGCTGCTACTATATCTCCTACAGCATTCAATACTGTGGCTAAAGGATCTACCAGTGTCCCGATAATCATTACAGCAGGGATCGCTTCCTGAGGTAATTTATACACAGAGATCATCAGCATCTCACCAATATATCCGCCATTAGGAATACCACCAGCTACAATACTGACAAATACAGTAATCCCCAAAGCTAAAAGCAGGTTGGCCGGATCAAAGAAATCTTTTCCAATAATCAGGAATGCCACATAGATCTTGATGATTGAAGACATTGAAGATCCGTTTTTGTGAAGGGTAGTCCCAATAGGAATCACCAGATTGGCAATAGAGTTGGGAATTCCGATCTTTGATGCTGCCTGTAAATTGGCAGGCATGGTTGCAAAACTGCTGCAGGTACTTATGGCTGTAAGAGTAGGGTAGATTGCGTTGGTCCAGAAACTTTTGACTCCTTTCTGCCCATTTGCCATAAAAGCATAAATAGAAAAGAAGACCAGAAAGTAAATGATCCCTGCAGCATAATACAATCCTAAAGGCTTAGCATAAAATCCAAAAAGCTGAGGGCCTAAAGTCGCTACCTGATAGGCAAAGTAAGCACCCAAACCAATGGGAGCCAGTTTCATAACCAATAAAAGAAGTTCTTTCATCACTTCATATCCTGAAGCAATAAAAACCCTGAACGGCTGCCCTTTTTCACCTGTTTTTCTGGCTGCAAATCCCGTTAGAAACGCAAATACCAGAAGAGCAAGCATATTTCTTCTTGAGAAAAGCTCAGTGAATTCACCCACTGTAAAGAAACTTACGATTCTATTGCCCCACGTATCATCATTCGCTGCTTCAGAAATTATATCAGAACTTCCTGAGACTCCTGAAACAGGGAAAAGATAGACAGCACAGATCGTAAAAACAGCTGCCGTGAGAATAAAGAATAAAAAGGTAAGAGACATCGCAAGGATGATCTTTCCAAATTTAGACTGCTGTTCCAAAGAAGAAATAGAATTGGATACGGCAAAAAATACCAAAGGAACTACACTCACAAAAAGAAGATTAAGAAAAATATCCCCCAGAGGTTTTATATATTCCACAAAACCGGGAGCAACAATTCCAATGATGCTTCCAATAGTGATTCCCAAAAGTAAAAATATGATTCCGGAGTAGTTTTTCAGTACCTCTTTCATGTGGTGCTTTTTATCAAAGATAGGTTTATTTTTAACATTTTGTTATACAATTTTCAAACCTAAATTTCATAAATTTGGGTAAACCTCATTTCTATGGCTTATATAGATTACTATAAAATTTTAGGCGTAGATAAAAGCGCAACACAGGATGATATTAAAAAGGCCTACCGGAAACAGGCCCGGAAGCTTCATCCCGATCTGAACCCTGATGATAAAGAAGCAGAAAGACAGTTCAAAGAACTGAATGAAGCCAATGAAGTGCTCAGCAATCCGGAAAACAGATCTAAATACGATAAGTACGGAGAACACTGGAAACACGGCGAAGAATACGAAAAAGCCCAACAGCAGCAGCAAAGACAATATCAACAACAAAATTATGGCGGCGGATTCTCCGGTGCTGATTTTGGTGAAGGGGAAGACTTTTCAGATTTCTTCCAGAATATGTTCGGTGGAGCTGGTGGCGGATTTGGTAAAAGTTCGCGAGGAAGAGCTTCCGGAAAATTCAAAGGAAATGATATCAAAGCAGAATTGAATCTGAATCTGAGAGATGCCGCGAAAACCCATCCTCAAACTTTTGATATTAATGGAAAGAAAGTCAGAATCACAATTCCGGCAGGAGTATATGACGGACAGCAGATCAAACTGAAAGGCCATGGAAATCCAGGTGTGAACGGAGGTCCAAGCGGAGATTTATATATTACTTTCAATATTCCGGCTGATCCGGATTTTGAAAGAATAGGAGATGACCTGAAAACCAAGGTGACGATTGATCTGTATACCGCCGTTTTAGGAGGAGAAGTCAATGTAAATACCCTGGAAGGGAGTGTAAAGCTTAAAGTAAAACCGGAAACCCAAACGGGAATCACCGTAAGGTTGAAGGGAAAAGGTTTTCCTGTCTATAAAAGAGAAGGAGAACATGGAGATCTTTTTGTAACCTATGAAGTGAAACTGCCAACCAACCTTACCGAGAAGCAGAAAGAACTTTTTGAACAACTTAAAAATTCCTAAGCTATGAGTGAAAGAATATCACGGGAAGAACTCGTAAGAATCTATAATATAGAAATCACTTTTTTTGATGAGCTTGTAGACTATGGGCTGTTGAATATACAGATTGAAGACAATATCCATTATCTGATGTATGATGATCTGCCTGATCTGGAAAAATTTGCCAATTGGTATTATGATCTCGAAGTCAATCTTCCTGGTCTTGAAGTGATTCATAATATGCTGAAAAAACTGGATGCACTGAATCGCAGAAACAGGGAGCTGATGAATAAACTTTCGGCAATAAGTGATCAATATGAAGATATTTAGTTTAGTTTTGTAGCTTTTTAAAGCAACTCTATAATTATGAATGAAGAAAAGGTGATTACACTAAAACCGGACAGAAAGATTTTTGAAGATATTTATTTTAGCGGTAATCAGGGAAGTCTGCTTTTTTCATCTACAACAAAAAGTAAAACCATTGCCACTATTGCAGCGGCAGTGATTGTTTTCATTGTTTTTCTTTTGAAAGATCAGCTGAGCAACGAAAGTAAGGGTATTTTATATTTTCTGAGTTTTATATTTTTGCTTTGTGCTGTTTTTCTGTCAGTAAGTGTTAATAAAGTTTCAAGATGGAAAAAACAGGTGAATCATTATTTAAATGTTCTGGAAAAGTGTAAAATATACGAAATCAGATTTGATCAGAATTTTTTCACTGTGAATATTGATGGGGAAAAAGAAACGAGTGAGTGGAAAGATTTTGAATATTTTGACAGCAATAATGAATTTATTTCCCTTGAAGGAAAATACAGTTATATGTTTCCCAGAAAAGCAATGAGTGAGAAAGAATACAGCATTCTTAAAAGTAAGTTAAAGGAAAACATTAAGCAATAAAATAAAAAACGGAACAAAATTTTGTTCCGTTTTTTTATGATCTGTAAAGCGGTTTATTAACCTTCTTTATTTTCTTCCAGCCAGCCCATCTCTTTCATCCATTCGTCATTGTAGATTTTTCCTACATATCTTGAACCATGGTCATGAAGTAAAACGACTATCACATCATCTTTAGTGAACTGATCTTTCATCTGAATTAAAGAAGCAATGGCACTTCCTGCAGAATATCCACAGAAAATTCCTTCTTCTTTAGCCAGTTTTCTTGCGTAGATGGCACCATCTTTATCCGTTACTTTTTCAAAATGATCAATCACAGACATATCATAATTCTCAGGAATGATATCTTCCCCGATACCTTCTGTAATATAGGTATAAGCGTGGTCGTAGTGTAACTCTCCGGTTTCATGGAATTCTTTCAGAATAGAACCGTAGGTATCCACACCAATTACCTTGATGTTTGGATTTTTCTCTTTGAAGAAAGTTCCGCAACCTGTGATGGTACCTCCTGTTCCTGCTCCTACCACAAAGTGAGTAAGGTTTCCTTCAGTCTGTTCCCAGATTTCCGGAGCGGTAGACTCATAATGAGCCGCTCTGTTGGATAAGTTGTCATATTGGTTGACATACCATCCGTTTTCCGTCTCTTTTGCCAGTCTTTTGGATACTGAATAATAAGAACGAGGGTCAGTAGGTTTTACGTCTGTAGGGCAAACAATTACTTCAGCTCCTACAGCACGAAGAATATCACACTTTTCTTTTGACTGCTTGGAATTGGTTACAAAAATACATTTGTAGCCTTTGATGATGGCTGCTAATGCCAATCCCATTCCTGTATTTCCGGAAGTACCTTCAATAATGGTTCCTCCAGGTTTTAATCTGCCGTCTTTTTCGGCATCTTCTATCATTTTAAGAGCCATTCTGTCCTTTACTGAGTTTCCAGGATTGAAGGTCTCTACTTTTGCTAATACTAATGCCGGGAAATCTTCACCTAATACTTTGTTAAGCTTTACCAGCGGCGTGTTACCTATAGTTTCAAGGATATTTTTTGCGTATTTCATAAATGTTTTATATGCGGCGCAAAGATAAGGCTTTTAAAATTATCTGCGCTGTGGATAACGTGTGGATAAGTTGTGGATAAAATCAAAAACCCCTGAAAGACAACGAATAACTTTCAATTATCAATTATCAATTATCAATTATCAATTATCAATTATCAATTTAGTTATACTTAATAACTTTCACAGGTGAGATCTTGCTGATCAGGTAACTCGGAATAATTAAAGCTAATCCTGAAATAAGAAGAATTCCCAATGAGATAGAAATAATTGCGATAGGATTAAGGTCTACCGGAACCGTACTTACATAATAGTTTTCCGGGTTAAGCTTTATGAGTCCAAAGAATTTCTGGATCAGAATAAGTCCCAATCCGATAGCATTTCCATACAAAAGTCCCGGAATCATAATAATCAGGGTATAATTGATGAAGGTAGCTCTTATCTGTGAATTGCTTGCTCCTAATGTTTTAAGAAGACCAATAGAATTGGTTCTTTCAATAATAAGAATCAGAAGAACCATAATGATATTAATAACCACTACAATCAGCATGATGATGATGATCAATGCGATATTGGTATCAAAAATACTGATCCAGTCAGTGATCTGCGGGAATTTTTCAGTAGCTTTTTCAGCGTAGTTTTTATAGCCGATTAGTTTTTCAATTTCAGGAAAATCCTTGTCGATATCGTTTACATTTTTCAGAAAGATATCTACTCCGCCAATTTCATCAGGTTTCATATCCTGAATTTTTCTGGCATGATTGATTCCTCCTATAACAAACTGTTCGTCAATTAACTTAATGTCAGTTCTGTAGATTCCTATAATCTTGAATTTACGGTAAAGTGGTTTTTGATCAGCCTTTAAAAATACCGTAACAATACTGTCATTTATCTTAAGGTGAAGGTCATTGGCTACTTTCTGCGAAATGGCAACGTCATTGTTGAAGCCTTTCTCAGTAACTTTCGGAGTAGTACCGGCGATAAGGAATTTTTTAAATCTTAAACTGTCAAAATCTTTACCTATTCCTTTAAATATGATTCCCGCAAAGTTATGCTCATTACGCATGATTCCGGTAACCATCACATATTTTTGAGTACTTTCCACATCGGGAAGTTCTTTTATTTTTGCAATATTGAGTCCCTGATTATCAAGTACGGAAGTATTATAAGAGGAATTGGAACGCGTTGATCTTACGGTAATATGTCCGCTGAAATCTGCCAGCCTCTCTTTGATAGCTTTTTTTGAACCAAAACCGGTGGCCACAGTAATTAAGGAAACAATAATCCCCAATGCTACGGAAAGCCTGCCAATGAAGATGATAACCCTTGAAAGGTTATTTTTGTTATCTTTGGAAAATGCTATTTTTCTAGAGAAATATAAAGGAAATTTCAAGCTTATGAATTTAGATTTCAAAATTAAAAATTTACTTCTGATTTGCCTAATTTTTTTAGGAGTATTCAATCAATATTATTCTCAGACTCAAGTTCAATCGGATTTTAAAACCGGGGCAGACCAGCCTGAAATGTATTTACCCCTTTTAAAAGATAAGACAATAGGGGTAGTAACCAACCAAACAGGTTTGATGAGTGACAAAACTCATCTGGTAGATTTTCTGGTAAAAAACGGAATAAAGATCAAGTCGATTTTTGCTCCGGAACATGGTTTCAGAGGAGACGCTGACGCAGGTGCAAAAGTGAAAAACGGAGTAGATATAAAAACAGGAATCCCGATTGTTTCCCTATATGGAAATAATAAAAAACCAAAGCCGGAACAGTTGGCAGGAATTGATATTGTTATATTTGATATCCAGGATGTGGGGGTGAGATTCTACACTTATATTTCCACTCTGTCTTATCTGATGGAAGCAGGTGCTGAAAATAACGTTGAGATCATGGTATTGGATCGTCCCAATCCGCATGACGGATATACTGACGGTCCTGTATTGAGAAAAAAATGGGCCAGTTTTGTAGGAATGCATGAAGTTCCTGTAGTTTACGGACTCACAATAGGAGAGTATGGAAAGATGGTGAATGGAGAAAAGTGGCTGAAAAATGGAGCTCAGGCAAAATATACACTTATTCAGATGAAGAATTATCATAAAAAGCAACGTTATCCGATGCTTGATAAACCTTCTCCGAATTTACCTAATGATAAAGCAATCAATCTATATCCAAGTCTGTGTTTTTTTGAAGGAACTCAGGTTTCTGTAGGAAGAGGAACAGATCTTCCTTTTCAGATTTATGGTTCTCCATGGACGGAAAATCTTCCTTATCAGTTTACGCCAAAGCCAAGTTATGGTGCTAAAGATCCATTCCTGAACGGAAAACTGTGTTATGGTGAAAACCTTTCAGAATATCCTAAAGACCTAAGAGAACTCAACCTTGAATGGGTAATCAAAGCTTATCAGAATTATAAAAATCCACAGCAGGATTTCTTCCTTAAAAATCTTTGGTTTGATACCCTTTCCGGAACTGATGATTTCAGAAAACAGATTATAGCCGGAAAATCAATTCAGGAAATTAAAAATTCCTGGAAAAAAGATCTGGAAAGTTTCGAAAAGATCAGAACCCGGTATGTGGTGTATGAAGATTAATTAATCAAAATTTTGGGGCGGATTTTTATCATTTCTGCCCTTATTTAATATAAAGAGCCCGATCGTTAAGCCAACAACTCCCGCAAAAGCAGTCATTAAAGCTCTTTGCAATTTATCAGGCAGATCATTCCCGATATAGTTCATTAAAAAAAGGATCACAAAAGTGATTATTAAAATGATAATATGATTTTTTCCGAATAGCTTCATTGTCTTATTTTAATTTATAAGAAATCATTACTCCTCCTCTGTATGGAATGATTTCACCGCTTTTATTGAATTTCTCAGCAGAATCATAACGTCTTCCTGTGGTGCGGTCATAACCCTTATAAAATCCTTGTGATGTTCCGACTGTTCCATAAATGTCAAGATTCCATCGTTCGGATAACTGGAATTGATATCCTGCTGTAACCCCCAGCATAACAGAGAAACCTCTTTGATACAGATTAGAATTGCGGAGGGTTTCTCCATTCCAGTTTTCAAAAGTATCATCATTCCAGTAATTCCATTTTGAAGCATTGTAAGCAGCAACAGAAACGTTCGCTCCTACATACCAGTGCTTGAACGCTTCATTAAAATAGTATCTTCCTTCTGCAGATACGGAATAAAACTGTAACTCATGTCCTGAGAAAGACTTCCATGGTGAAATGAAAACATCTCCCTGAAGGGTATATTTCGGGCTGATTTGTTTTTCTATTCCAAGGTTTAAAATACCTATGGGAGCAAATAAAACATTTCCTTTTATGTATAAACTTTTATCCTGTCCTCCTTGTTCCTGTTCCTGAGCACTCAATGTAGTTGCTGACAGGAAAGCTAAAATGCCTGCTGCTAATAATTTATATTTCATCCGGTATGTAATGTTTATTTTATTTGCTTTAATAATTCATCTACAAGTTGAGAATCCTTATTGCCCTGAACTGCTATATTTTTAGACATTTCAGCATAGTTTTTTGCCATCTCTTTATTTCCTGTAAGATGATAGAGTTTGGCAAGAATATAAGTGTTTTCTGAAGTTTCGCTTCTCATGACAGATTTTTCTGCCCATTCTGTAGCTTTCTTTAGTGAAGATGGTGTTTTCACGTGATCCACGAATATCCAGGCAGCTCTTAAAAGTTCATTAGGGTCAAATGAATCAGAATTTTTATAATAGTCTAAAGCAGCTTTTTCGTATTCAGGGAAATTACTGTTTTGCTCATAATAACTGAGTTTAGTCTGATTCAGTTTTTTAAGAGCAGCTTCTTTTCCTACCAATGGTTCAGCCGTTTTTAAAAAATAGTCATCGTTGATTTTTTTGTTTTTATCATCAATAGACTGTTCTACTATTTTTCCTAGCTTAAGCTGAGCATCAAATTCGTTATAGGTTTCTTCAGGAAGAAATTTAATGATCTCTGCTTTTCTGGATGCGAAAACTGTATAATTGGTGTCTTCTGACGACTTTACGAAATAAAGAAGAAAGCCGATTTCATCTTTTGTAAGTTCCTCGGTTTTCTTTTTATTCTGAAAATATCTTTCGGAAGCCTTTTTGGCGAAATCATAGTCTGTGTTGGCGTTCAGCTTCATAATATTGATCAGGAATTCCGGATCCTTATCACCACTGGCAAAACGATCTTTCAGGGATCCTTTTTTGTTTCCTGGTGAGTTGATGTCCTGAGCCATGGCCACAAACATGCTCTCTTCCATATAGCCGGTATTTCTGGAAACAAGCTCTCCTTCACCATTTAGGAAAAGATAAGTAGGATAGGAACGTACGCCAAATTTAGAAGCGATGTCTCTGCCTTCTCCTTTTTCCATATCAAATCTTGCATTGATGAAGTTGGTATTGTAATAATCACTCACAGATTTCTGGGTGAAAACATTTTTTTCCATCATTTTACATGGCCCACACCAGGAAGCATATGCATCAATAAAAACCAATTTCTTTTCCTTTTTGGCTTTTGCAATAATATCTTTGAATGGCAGCTCCTGAAACTGGATAGCTTCCTGAGCAGAAATAGCGATGGCACAAAAAATAGATATCCCGGAGATGATCTTCTTCATTTTCAAATAAGATTTGTAGGCGAAGATAATTAATTTTCAAAATATAGAGTGCTGAATTAACGGTCTGAATACCGATATTAACTAACTTTAAGACTTAAGCTTATAGAGTTTTTTGTTTTTTTAGCTTAAAACATTAAAGAACAAATATGTTTTTGTTCCAAAATAAGCTGGCTTATTGGTGATTTTAAAGATATAAATAATTCACTTTATGGTACTGAAATCTTTGTTATATCTTTGCAAACGAATAATTTATATGTAGAGGAATCCATAATTTAGATAATTTGATTATTAATTTTAAACACGCCTTATCCAAAAAATCCATTTACATCACCGCTTTATCTGCCTGCCTGATCGCAGTGGCAGCATTTGCTGTTTTGAGTCTTTTGATCACAGAAGACAGTCGTAAAAATACCGATGATTTTGCAAAGAAAACATTCTTCCGAAAATATGAATCCATAGAACATGAATTCAGGAATATTGAGGATTATCAATATCTGCTCCGAGCATTGATTCAAAAAGACGGACTGAAGAATTATAAAGATTATTCTTTGGTTTTAAATGATTTAAACAAAAAGAGAAATCTGCTGCCTTACAGTTGGTATTATTATGAAAATACAGCTTCCGGAAAAACAGAAAGTAATAATCCCTTATCCGATATTTTCAAAAAGGCAGATTATAAAGAAAAAGCTATTGTTCTAAAAAATAACGGATCCGGACATTTCAGAGATCTTTTGATAACTAAAAAAGACAGTATGTATTGGATAAGCTATGATTCCCTGATGCTGTCTGATAAAAACAAACTCTATTATGGCTCAACCGTAAGTCTGGATGATCTTCATCAATATTTTATCAATGTTGACAAAAGTTCTAATACCTATGCCTATGTCTTTACCAAAGAAGGAATTTGTATTACCCATCCTGAGAAGAAATACATTGGAAAGAATATCTTTGATTTTACAGATATTAAGACTAAAGATACATTATCTGGCAAAACTGAAGCGGGATATACCAAAGGGACGGCCGTTTCAGAATATCTTGGGGTTGGGGTAACACGTTTCATAAAGCCATTAAAGACTGATAATTTTGACGGATATACGGTAGTGAATCATGTTAATTTTATTATTGATGAAAATATTGGCAAGATAAAAACCTATACCGTTTATATTTTCCTTGCAGCCCTGTTTCTTATTGTAACGGTCTTTATATTATTTCAGAGAGCAACCAGTCTGGCTTATCAGGAAAAAGAGAAAATACAGTCTGAGAAGAATTTGTTGTTGATAGAAAACGAAAAGATGCATAAAGCCGAAGTGATCAATCAGCTGCAGCAGCTTAAGAATAATATCAATCCACACTTTCTTTTTAATTCTCTGAACTCTCTTTACATGCTGATTGGTATCAATAAAGAGAATGCGCAGAAATTTACCATGAATCTGTCTAAGATTTACAGATACCTTATAGTACCTCCGAAAGAGAATATAGTTCCGGTTTCGCAGGAAATCAAATTTATACAGCAGTATATGGAACTTTTGAAAAGCAGGTTTGATGAAGAAATGAGGTTTGAACTAATTATTAATGATCCTGTAAGTCTGGAAAAACGGATTCCGTATTTATCACTGCAAATCGTTACCGAGAACGCGATCAAGCACAATATTGCGACGATAGATCAGCCTCTGGAAATTATCATTATTGTGGATGAAGATGGGATTACGGTGAAGAACACCTGGCAGCCAAAAACTGAACAGGTGCAGGGTGAGAAATTCGGAATTGATTATTTGAATCAAGTTTATGAGTATTTTAAGAATAATCTTCTTCATATTTCTGTAGATGGTGAATATTTCATATGTTTTTTACCATTAATGAAGTGAAAATAAAAATCCATTCACTCCCGAAAAATCACCTTTCACTCCCTAATATTATATATATGATTCGCGATACCTATAGCTTTGCTTACTGAAACTAAGATATTTACTATTTGGAATGAATCGGACTATTTTAATGAAGAATTACAGGCTGGCACTGTATTTAGGTCTTGCTATGGCCTCACCAATGGCAATAGCACAGAAAAAAGATACAGTAAAGGTCAACAAAGACAAAACTGATAAGACAGAGACTTCCTCATCAAAGAAAACAAAGAAAATTGAAGATCTGATCAAAAAAGGGACCTATAAAAAAGGACTTTTTAATACGATACAGGTAAAAACGGATATTTATTTTGAAATTCCTGACAGTTTGATGGGACGTCAGTTTTTGGTGGTGAACAAACTCTCTCAGGTACCAATGCAGGTGAATGAGGCAGGTTTGAACAAAGGAATGAATTATGAAAATAAGGTCATCTCTTTTCACCGTGATCCCGTAGCCAAAAAAGTATGGGTAAAAACGGTGGTTCCTAAGGTATCATCCCCCAAAAATGATGCCATTACAAAATCTGTTAAAGATAACTTTTCAGAATCTGTAATTGAAGTCTTTGATATTGAAGCACAAAATAGTGATTCTACAGCAGTGGCCATTAAAGTCAATAAAGTTTTTGATGGAAATCAAAAGAGTTTCAATGATGTTCTGGCAAATGTAGGATTGGGTGGATCTGTGAAATCAAGTCTTTCTTATATAGAAGGGGTGAAAACTTTCCCTAAGAATCTTGTGGTAAAGTCTCAATTGTCTACTTCTGTAAATGAAGGTGGGGTAGATCTGCCGGTAACCCTTGGTGTTACTACAAATCTGGTACTGCTTTCTAAAATACCGATGAAACCAAGAGTAGCAGATTCAAGAGTAGGATTTTTCTCAGAAAAACACTGGTCGTTTAATGACAATCAGCAGAAAATGGATGAAAAATTCTTCATTACCAAATGGAACCTTGAACCGAAAGACGAGGATAAAGAAAAATATTTAAGAGGTGAGCTGGTAGAACCTAAGAAACCGATCGTTTATTATATCGATCCGGCAACACCAAAACAATGGCGTGAAAAAATCATTGCCGGAGTACATGACTGGCAGGCGGCGTTTGAGCAGGCAGGATTCAAAAATGCAGTGATTGCGAAAATGCCGGATGAAAAAGATGAAGATTTTGATATTGATGATGTAAGATATTCTGTAATTACTTACGCCGCTTCGCCAAAGTCAAATGCAATGGGACCCTCTGTGGTAGATCCTAGAAGTGGAGAAATTATCGAGGCCGATATTATCTGGTGGCACAATGTAATGACTTCTCTTCATGACTGGATGAGAATTCAGACCGGGCCTATCGACCCGAAAGCAAGAGGAAATAAATTCAGTGATGAGCACATGGGTGAGGCAATCCGTTTTGTTTCATCTCATGAGGTAGGGCACACTTTCGGACTGAAGCATAATATGGGAGCATCATTTGCCTTCCCTGTAGAGTCGCTTCGTTCAAAAGAATTTACAGACAAAATGGGTGGTACAGCGCCTTCCATTATGGATTATGCACGTTACAATTACGTAGCTCAGCCGGAAGATGGAGTTACAGCCATCACTCCGAAAATTGGTCTTTACGACAAATATGCTATAGATTGGGGTTACCGTTGGTATCCTGATGAGTTTGTTGAGAAAAAAGCACTGAGAAGCTTAATTGAGAAGCACGAGGATGACCCGTTATATTTCTATGGTGAGCAGCAGAGCTATCTGGAAACTATCGATCCGCGTTCGCAGTCTGAAGATTTAGGAGATGATGCTATGAAAGCCAGCGAGTATGGGATGAAAAACCTGAAAGTGGTTGTCAGCAATCTTTTAAAATGGACGTATGAAGATGGCAAAGAATATACGGATGCCGGAAAACTGTACATGGGAGCTATCGGACAATGGGATCTGTATACAGGTCATGTGATGGCAAATGTTGGAGGAATTTATCTGAATAATACGGTTTTTGGCAACAAAAAGAAAGCCTACGAAGCAGTTCCTGCTGAAATACAGACTAGAGCTGTTGATTATCTTGTTAAAAATGCAATCAACCTTCCGGAATGGCTATTCTTTAATCCGATTACAGAAAAAACATACCCGGTTAAAGATTCACCAATGGGTCCATTCGAGCAGACACCATATACCATGGCAAGAGGAATGCAGTATGCAAATATCTATTCCCTGTTCATGGATGACAGATTGTTGAGATTGCTCGAAAATGAGCTGAAACATCAGATGTCAGGTTCAAAAGAAGAGATCTACACCGTTGAGAAATTATTTGATCAGGTAAGAACGGCCATTTTCAGTAAAAAAGGAAGCCTGACGATGCTTGAAAAAATGACTCAGAAAAACTATGTAGATGCCCTGATTGTTTCAGTGAATAAATTATTTGAAAAAACAGCGGTGAAAGGATTGAAAGTAGATGATAATCTGAACATCCCAACCATCTGTAATTTCCATGAAGATGACCATGGTCTTAGGAATATCAATTATTCATCCATGAAAAGAGTATCTGAAGTCACTACTTACAAAAGGGCGGAACTTCAGAAGGTTCTGGACTTACTGAACAGAACAAGATACAGAGGTGATGATGCTTCCAGAGCACATTACACAGATTTAATCATTCGTATACAAGAGGCTTTAAACAAATAAACGGCAATGAAAAAAACTCTAATACTTTTACCTCTTTTGGCTGCTAATATAGCAATGGCCCAGCAAAAGAAAACCATCACCGGAAAAATAGAAGACGGAAATACTTCTCAGGTAATTACCGGTGCATCTATAAAAATCGAGACGCAATCTGTCTCTACAAAAACGGAATTAGAAGGAATTATTGAAAGTGTATCAGTAGGTACAGTGACTGATAAGGACGGAAAATTTATACTGGAAATTCCTGCAGATACCAAATCGGTATCTGTAAGCTACCCGGGTTACGAATCCAGAGTAATTCAGTTGAATGAAGGGCAGACCAGTTATACAATAAGACTGACTTCTGAAGTTACAGACAAAAATAAAATCCAGGAAGTAATCATCACTGGATATCAGAAAATTGAAAAACGTAAGCAGACCTCAGCGGTTTCTACAGTGAAAATGGACAACATCAGCCAGGCTGGTGTTGCCAGTGTAGACCAGATGCTGGCAGGGCAGATTGCCGGTGTGGCAGTAACTCCTGAAACCGGGGCTCCGGGAAGTCCGGCGAAGATCAGAATCAGAGGTACAGCTTCTCTTTCAGGTCCTCAGGATCCGCTATGGGTAATTGACGGTCTTCCATTAGAAGGAAATGATGTTCCGAACTTTACCGATAAAGACAATATTGACCAGCTTCAGAACTTCTCTATCGCAGGACTGAACCCTAACGATATTGAAGATATTACGATTCTTAAAGATGCCGCTGCAACCGCAATTTACGGGGCAAGAGCTGCAAATGGAGTAATTTCCATTACAACGAAAAAAGGAAAAAAAGGAAGTTTAAAACTGAACTTCTCAGCAGATACTTTCGTTACCTCACGTCCGGATTTTGGTAAACTGAATCTTTTAAACGCTTCCGAAAAAGTAGATCTGGAATTGATGCTTGCCAAGCGTGCCGATCTTACTTACCGTGCTGATAAAGGGGAAGTGATGAGAATTTTAACCCAAAACAACCAGCTTGATGCTTTCAGAAACGGAGGTTTTGATGCCTTGAATTCTTTGACACGCCAGCAGATTGACGGGTTAAGAAACAGTAATACAGACTGGGGTAAACTGTTGTACAGAAATGCGATCAACAAACAATATGGATTAAGTGTTTCCGGAGGAAGTGACCGTGCAGATTACTATTTCTCCCTGGGATACTATGATGAAGAAGGAACAACTATCGGGACAGGTTTTAAACGTTATAACCTGACTTTAAAAAACAACTACAAATTAAGCGATAAGTTAAATGCAGGAATCTCTATTTTCGGAACGCAAAGCGAGCGTGAATCTTTTGTAACGGATGCTGATGCTTCCATCAACCCTGTTAATTATTCCAGAAACGCTAATCCTTACATGAAGCCTTTCAATGCAGACGGAAGCTATAATTATGATAAAGATATAGACGGTTTTGAGGATCGATATATTCCTTTCAATTTCCTTGAAGAAAGAGAAAATACAAATTACTCGCTGAAAAATAACTCTTTGAAAGCGATTCTAGATTTAGAATATAAAGCTTCAAAAAGTTTAAGATTTACTTCTCAGTTAGGTATTCAGTATGATACCAATAAAACGGAGAAATTTGCTGCGGAAAATACATACTTCACCAGAAAAATGAAAGAAAATACCCGTTATTATAAAGACGGTAAATACAATTACTTTCTACCGGCGGGTGCTGTAAAACAAAACTGGGATAACGATTTCTTTCAGTACAACTGGAAATTGCAGGCCGCTTACAGCACGAAAATCAATTCAAAGCACGAAATTGATTTGATGGCAGGAACGGAAATCCGTAAAACAGAAGATAATACTACTATTACCAGAGCTTTCGGATACGATCCAACGACAAGAAGAGCTACTGCAATTGTTTTCCCGAATTCAGGTTTTGCGGCAGATAAAAGATATGAAACGTACCGTGAGGCAGCTCCTATAGAGAATGCTTATGCGTCCATGTTTGCTACAGCGTCTTATACCTACGATCAGAAATATACATTCTTCGGAAGTGTGAGATATGACGGTACCAACCTTTTCGGGGTCAATAAAAAATATAAATACCTTCCAATTTGGGCTGTTTCAGGATCATGGCTGGTGACGAAGGAAGACTTCATGAAAAATATTACTGCGGTATCTAACCTTAGATTAAGAGCATCTTATGGTCTTCAGGGAAATATAGACAGAAATACATCGCCATTCTTTATCGGGGAATACAATGACACAACAATTCTTCCAGGTGTAAAAGAAGGAGTTATTAATGTTATCAGCCCTCCGAACGATAAATTGAGATGGGAAAAAACAACCAACAGCAACGTTGGTCTTGATTTAGGATTGTTCAATAACCGTGTAAGCCTTACCGCTGATGTCTACAGCAGAAAAGGAACGGATATGATCAGTATGAAAGAAACACCTCTTGAAACAGGATTCGAATATACAATGATGAACTGGGGAAGTCTGACCAACAAAGGTTTTGAACTGGCATTGTCTACCAGAAACATCAATCATGATAATTTTAAGTGGACAACTACCATCAATTTTGCTCACAACAAAAGTAGGGTATTGAGCGAGCAGCCCCGTGACAATGCTTTCCTTCCTTCAAGAGAAGGTCTTCCGGTGAATGCTGTTTTTGCTTTAAAAACTGCAGGAATGGACGAACACGGAAACCCATTGTTCTGGAAAGGAGACCAAAAAATTTCAGCAGTAGAATTCTTTAAATTATATGATGTATATGCTGATTTCCTTCCAGGGCAGCTTGTAGATACAAAACTTTCAAATGCTGAGCTTAGAAGCCTGTTTACCTATGTAGGGGACAGAGATCCGAAGTTTACAGGAGGGATTATCAATACATTTAAAGTAAGTAATTTTGATCTTACCATCTCTGCAACATTCAACCTGAAGCAGACGGTAATGAGAACACCTTCTTACCGAGGAATGGATCTGGATAGAGGAAGAAATTACACAAGAGACATCTATGAAGCGGGAGGTTCGCTTCCAGGAATTACAAGTCCTGATATGGATGCTAATCCGGACGGATGGATGGCTAACAAGTGGTTTGCAGGAAACCGTTCAAGTGCATACAATTTACTTGATATATGGGCAAAAGAGATCAGCTACATAAGAATCAGCAGTATTCGTTTAGGGTATACACTGCCTAAAGAATTTACAAATCCTATGGGGATTTCCAGTCTGAGACTAAGCGTTGAAGGGCGTAATCTGTTTGTATTCAGTAACGGATATAAAGGATATTTCGATCCGGAAACGTATGGTAATATTTATGCACAGCCTATCACCAAATCGGTGACCGTAGGATTTAATGTTTCTTTTTAAAACTTGAGAAAAATGAGAAAAATTACAACAATCATAGCGCTTACAGCAATCAGCCTTATCAATATCGGATGCGACAGATTTTTAGATATTCAGCCGGAAGGAAAGATTATTCCTGTTACCACTGAAGATTACCGAAAAGTACTTACCTCAGCCTATTCAAAATATCCCGTTCACAAATCGCTGGTAGCCCTTCGTACTGATGAAACAAGTCTTGATGACAATGGAGTAGATTTTATTTCTTATCGTGAAATTGCGATGTGGAAAGATTCTAACTATGATGCTACATCTGCGGAACTTCCTTGGTTAAGTTTTTATTCCGTGAATTTCTATCTGAACCAGATTATCAATGAAGGAAGCAAAACGATGAAGGATTCTCCGGAGAAGAATCAGATTTTAGCAGAAGCATATGCTTTGCGTGCTTACCTGTATTTTGATTTGGTGAATTTATATGGAAAACCATACAACAGCACAACAGCTTCTGCAGACAAAGGAGTTCCTGTCAATCTTGAAATAGATCTTGAACAGGTATTGAAGCCATCTTCTGTACAAGAAGTTTACAACCAGGTTCATGCAGATATTAAAAAAGCTGAAGGTCTGATGGTAGAACAAACGCAGGCATTGGGAGTAAACTACAGATTCTCAAAGACAGCATTGCTGGCTTTTGAAGCAAGAACAGCCTTGTATGAAGGAGACTGGAATAAAGCTTTAAACTATGCAGATCAGGTGCTGGCGGTAAAAGGAGATTTGAGCAATTTGAATACAGTAAATACCCCGCCTAATCATTATGCTTCCCCGGAATCTATCATGGCGCTGGACAATACCTGGGATAACTCTATAAAGGTCTTATCTTTTGCATCTCCGGAATTGATTTCTTCATACAATACTCCGGCAGATAAAAGGTTTGGCATGTATTTTGAAAAAAGTGGTAGTAAGTATAAAGTTATTAAAGGAGGAAGCTTAGAGTTCAAAGTATCTTTCAGAACAGCAGAACAGTACTTTATAAAATCTGAAGCGTTATTAAAACTGAATAAACTGACTGAAGCTAAAGAAACACTTCTGAAAGTATTAAAAAACAGATATACTCCGGACGGATATACTTCAGTTCAAAATGCAGTAAACTCAATGGATTCTACAGCATTTATGAACTTTATCCTGGATGAAAGATTCAGAGAATTTGCTTTGGAAGGACAAAGATGGTTCGACTTAAGAAGAGCAAATCAGAAAAAAATAAGCCACACCATTAGTGGCAAGGAATATATTCTTCAGCAGAATGATCCGCGATATACCATTGAATATCCAATGAGCGCGAAGAAGAATAACCCTAATCTATAGAACTTCATATCAAATTCAATACAGATGAAACCGCTTGAACTTAATTGTTTCAGCGGTTTTTTTGTACTTTTGCATTGTTATGAAAATTGCCATTATAGAAGATGAGTTGCTAGCTGTGAATTATCTGAAAAATCTTTTAGATACACAGAGCATAGTCCCTGTTACAGAGACTGTTATTCTTCGTTCCAAAAAACAGGCAATTGATTTTTTTGAGAAGGATTCGGCAGATCTTATCTTTATGGATATCCATCTTGGTGATGGCATGAGCCTTGAAATCTTCGAGCATGTAGAGCTTTTTACCCCGATTATTTTCATCACTGCATTTGATGAATATGCCATGAGAGTATTCAGGCATTTTACCATTGATTACCTTCTGAAACCTTTTGAAGAAGAGGATTTGCACAAAGCTCTACAGAAGTTTATTTCCATACGTAACAATTTTGACCCGGAACCGGTGCTTAAATCAATTTCCTCACTGCGCCAGGCAGAAGATGAGGTAATGAAACGTTTTATGGTAAGAGAAGGGAATAAGCTTAAATCAATTGACGAGCATAACACCGCGTATTTTTTTGCTTCCGGGAAATACCTTTTCCTTACTACAAAAGATCATCAGACCTATATCTATGATGATACCATTAAAGATATTATTCAGAAACTTAACCCGGATATTTTCTTTAAAATAAACCGCAAGTTTATCATTAACAAAGAGGCTGTCTCCGAAATTATCAAACATTCCAGTCAGAAAGTAGAGCTTAGGCTTTCTCCCGAACCGGAAGTGAATGCTGAAATTTTTATCAGTAAAACACAGATTGCAGAATGTCTCAGCTGGCTGAACAGGTAAAACCGTATACTTAAAAGAATCAATGAGATTGATTCCCATCTTCGCTCCCTTTAAAATTTAGCTTTAAAATAATAAGTTCTTTGCGTTAATTTTACTTTTAACGGGTAAATTATAACAACAAAAAAACCTCTAAAATAAATTAGAGGTTTTGAAGTGGTTTCTCCAGGAATCGAACCAGGGACACATGGATTTTCAATCCATTGCTCTACCAACTGAGCTAAGAAACCATTTATGTTTTTGTTTATTACTTCGTTGTTTTAAAGTGATGCA
>JAITUA010000021.1 GCA_031286615.1 Chryseobacterium sp.
AGAGTAGGCCGCCGCCAGTTTTTATTTTATTTTTAAAAATCCTTTATCTTATGATAAAGGATTTTTTTTGCTTTATACCCAACTTCAAAGCAACCCAAAACCAACAGAACTCCAAACCAGCACAACTCAAAACATAAGCAATGAGCAATGAATAATTGTTCCTGTTGCCACATCCAATACCAGTGGATAATCATCATTGATTATTGATCACTTATCATTGATAGCATTCCCTTGTCACTCCGAAGGAGTCTAAACAATCTGTTTTAAATTCTATCATCAGCTATATCTAAGGTTATCAAATTACTTAACTATTAAAAAATCTTTAGTTCTGTAATATTCTTTTGAATCCTTAAACTCTAATCAATGTGGCTGGATTCCTGCGGAATGACATCATTGGGGATATTAAATCTTAGAATGTAAAATTCATAACTCTTAGACTGGACGGCTTCACAACTCATAATTCATAACTTATAATTCATAATTAATTCGTCTTCCCTAGCCCCGATAGTAATGGTTACCCCGCAGCACGTGTAGGAGAGTGGGTGGGTTTGAGCGTGGCAATGCGAAGGCGTGAGGAGTATGAATGGATAGCGGGAGAAGGCTCATGAAATACAGACTATTAATCACTTATATAACTCGAATTATTAATTGAACTGCTTAAGAGGGTGGAGAAATAGTTCATAGTAGCTATACTTTCATTAATTTATCATCAACTTATTCAAATACCCGGGATTTTTCGTTTTTTTAACTTGAAAATTGTGTAACTTAGTACTATAAAATTGATTACGAATCTAAAAATATATAGCATGAAAAAACATTTATTCCCTCTATTTTTACTGTTATTTGGTGTGAATGCACAAGCACAGCAAGATTTCTTTGCGATTGCAGGAAAACAGACACAAAGTATTACTTTCAATGATTTCCGTACCATTGATGTTGCTAACGGAACTTCCGGAGAGAAGATTTTTACAGCTGATTCTTCGGCGAAGGTGTTTTCCCAGACCAGAAGAGGCATTGTAGCTGAAGATAAAAATTCTTACAGTAATTCTCAAGCCATAACTATGGCTGCACTGGCCTATGATTCTTCAAATAATAATCTGGTGTATATGCCTATGTTTTCGTCTAATATCTATGTTTTAAACCCACAGACTAAGGAGATTACATTGGTAGAAAATACAGTTGCAAGAGTATCATCATGTGATATTAATTCTCATATTACAAGAATGGCAACAGGCTATAATGGAAATATTTATGCTGTAAATAATGCCGGAACACAGTTTTTGGAGATCAGTAAAAAAAGTGGACAATATACAGTAAATGATCTGGGGATTATTAAAGATGATCCTTCTAACGGGAAAAATTCATTTACGGCTATGGAAACCGGTTTTGGAGGAGATATGATAGCTGATGCAGATAATAACTTCTATGTTTTCGCAGCTTCAGGAAATGTCTTCAAGGTTCTGACAAAAGAGTTAAAAGCTAGGTTCATTGGTAAAATTGCCGGTATTCCAGATAATTATTCTGTTAATGGATCCGCAGTAAATGCTCAGGGCAAAGTGGTGATTGCAAGTGCAAAAGGAGCTGCCTTATATGAGGTAGATCTTTCAACATTACAGGCAAAACAGCTTCCGGGAGAACAAGGGCTGCATATTTATGATTTGGCAAGTAAATACTTTGCGAATGATAAAGCTTCCAATATCAGCGCTGTGGCAACTAATCTGGATATTTACCCGACAAAGGTTGATGAGCATTATATCAACGTCCATGCTAATAAGAATGTGAAAGGTAATATTAAACTGAATATCTTCGATATGTCAGGTAAAAATGTGATGACTCAGGATCTGTCTGTAAAAGATACTTCACTGGATGAGAAAATATATCTTAAAGGATTGGTGAGTGGAGCTTATATAGTAAATATTACTGATGAATCCGGAAAAGCAATTTTCAATAAGAAGATTCTCGTAACAAGATAATTATAAAATATCATTAAGAATATAAGGACCTTTTCAAATCAATTTGGGAAGGTTTTTTAATGATTATTTGATATTCAATAAGTTTTATTTTTCGATATTAAAATGTACTTTTATAAAAAAATATAGATGAAACTATACTTTAATGTAGGATATATTGCAAAGGCTGGAGAAAATTTACAGTTGGTAATTGGTGAAGAAGGAGCTGCAGTACATATCCATACTATGTTTTATGCTGAGAATGGAGTGTGGAAATGTGAAGTTGATAACTTCTCAAAATCCATTTCTTACCAATACCGGGTAGTCAATGAAAAAGGCAATGTATTAAGAGAGGAATTTGTTCCGCATCATCTTAGTTTTCCCCACAATTATAAGGAGTTTATAGTTTTTGACGAATGGAATAACAAAAATTTTCCTGAAAACTATTTAAACAATAAAATCCTTTACAATAAGCTGCATGATTTTGTTCCCGAAAAAATAACTGTTTTAAAAAAACATACCCATTTATTCAGAATAGAAGCCCCTATCTATAATCCGGACTGGAGAATTGTACTTTTTGGAAGCACAGCATCCTTAGGAAACTGGAGTTATGAAAAAATTATTCACCTGTATCAGACAGATTTTGGTATGTGGGAAGCTTCTGTGGAAATTCCTGAGGATGAATTTATCCAATTTAAATATTGTATTTACGATATCAGAGAAAACAGAGTCATTGATGTAGAAACCGGAGAAAATAGATTTACAGTTGCTAATCAATTAAGTGATGTTCTGCAGATTGTTTCCAATCATTATTTTAGATTCAAGGGATATCAGATGTATCATGATGCCGGAGTTGCTGTTCCCGTATTCTCTTTGAGAAGTGAAGATGGCTTTGGCGTAGGAGAGTTTGCAGATATCAAAAAATTAGCGGATTGGACAAAAGAAACGAATCTCGGTATTATCCAGATTCTTCCGATCAATGATACAACAGCAAATTATTCATGGACGGATTCCTATCCTTATGCAGCAGTATCTGTTTATGCTCTGCATCCACAATATATTTCTATAGAAAAGCTTGATTATTCTTTACCGAAAGAATTAGTTGAATTGTATTTAGCTGAAAAAGAGAAGTTAAATGCTTTGGATCTGATTGATTATGAAAAAATGATCGAAGGTAAATGGAAATATCTTACCGCTGTTTTCTATGCAGAGAAAGATAAAATCTACAAAGACAAAAATTTCAAAAAATTTATCAAGGATAATGAATATTGGCTTGTTCCATATTCCGCATTCTGTGTATTGAGGGACAAATATAAAACCCCTAATTTCAACGAGTGGAAAACCCATAAAAAATATATTGCAGGAAAAATCTTGCAGTTTTTTACAACGAAAAGTAAAGATTATGATACCTCTATGCTTCATGCATGGGTACAGTATCAATTGCATGTACAGCTGAAAGATGCTGTTGATTATGCCCATAACCTGGGAATTTCGTTGAAGGGAGATCTTCCGATCGGAATTTACAGATACTCCGTAGAAGCCTGGACAGAACCGGAATTATTCGGGATGGATTTTCAGGCAGGTGCACCCCCGGATCAATTTACTGAACTGGGGCAGAACTGGGAATTCCCGACTTATAATTGGGAAGCTATGAAAGCAGATGATTATAGATGGTGGAAAAACAGATTCAAAGCATTGGAACAGTATTTTGATGCTATGAGGATTGACCACATTCTTGGTTTCTTCAGAATATGGAGAATGCCGATTTCTGCCGTACAGGGGATTTTAGGGTACTTTTATCCGGCTGTTCCTATAGTGGCAGAGGAATTTAAAGCCTGGCAGATTTCGTTTGATTTTGACAGGTATTGTAAGCCTTTTATCAACAATCAGGTTTTATGGGAGTATTTTGGAAAAGATAGTGGAAAAGCTCTTGAATTTATGAATCGCAATGTGGATGGAACCTATGCATTCAAAGAAGAGTTTGATACCCAAAGAAAACTAACTGATTTCTTTAAGAAAAAATCATATGGTCCGCTTGAAGAACAATTGATCGCTCTGTGTGCAAATGTTTTGTTTTTAACAGAAGAGAGGAACGGGAAAACAGTGTATCACCCAAGGTTCAATGTATACAATACAGAATCTTACAAACATCTTCCCGAACTGGAGCAGAAAAATATTTATGATCTGTATCACGATTATTTCTTCAGAAGACAGGATCATCTTTGGTCTGAAAAAGCAATGGAAAAACTTCCCGTTATCCTGAATGCTACCAAAATGCTGATCTGCGGGGAAGACCTGGGAATGGTTCCTGCATGTGTACCGGTTGTAATGGATGAATTGGCTATCATCGCATTAAAAGTACAGCGAATGCCTTCTGAAAATATTCCGTTCTATAATCCTAAGCATGCAAACTATATGAATGTAGTGACAGCCTCTTCACACGACAGCTCTACCTTAAGACAGTGGTGGAAAGAAGATACTGCCCTTACACAAAAATATTTCAACCAGCAGTTGATACAGTACGGTAGAGCTCCCGCAGACTTAAGCCCTCATCTTGCGGAGATCATCATGAAACAGCATTTATATAACGAAGCTATGCTGGCTATTTTCCCGATTCAGGAGTTTCTGGCAACAGATGCAGAGCTCACTAATAAGAAAATTGACGATGAAAGAATTAACAATCCTGCGGTTTTCCCACATTATTGGCGTTACAGAATGCATATAAAGCTGGAAGACCTTAAAAAGAAAGAATCTTTCAATGAAAAGATTGCTTTTTGGATAAAAGATAGCGGAAGAGTGTAAATTTAACACCTGATTTTCAATCAGTTAATAATGTTTTAAAAGAAGTTTGATCTTATGATTTAACTTCTTTTTTTTATTTGTATCAAAAAGATAGAATTAAGATATTCTGCTATATATTAACCAATTAACGACTATAGAGATGAAAAAAATATTTTTAGGATTAGCTTTTGGGTTGGGCGTTTTGACGTCGGCTCAGCAGTATCCGAACAATGGTTGGGGTGATGATGGTTATTATCAGAATGGAGAAGGCTATTACAGCGATGAAGATGACAGAAATTATTTCCCTGACGATTATTATTACAATTATCCTCAGGATTATTATCCAAGTGACTATTATCAAAGCTATTATAACGATTACAGAGGAAGTATCATTAATATCGACTGGAACGGATTTTTCGTACAGAACAGATTAAGCCGTTGGCAGATAGATCAGATCATGAGACTTAATAATTTGTATGCAAGTTTTACAGCGTGGAATAGTTTCTACCGATATAATCCGGACAGATGGTACTATGACAGATTTTATGCACTGGAAAGAATTTTAGGGCCAAGAGTATTTGTAGTATTTCAAAATAACTATTACAGAGGTTCAAGTCCTGTTGTGTATTTCCAGAATTACAGAAGATCATATTATGTGCCGAGATATACTGTAATGCCAAGATATAGAAATATCAATATCAATATTTACAGAGTAGACAGATCAAGATTCCGTAGAATGGATAACCCTACTTTTGATATTGTCAGAAGAGACAACAGAGGGGGCAATGGTTTCAGAAATACGAGAACCGAAAACTCTGGAGGTTTCCGTGATAATAATGGCGGCTTTAGAAGCACTAATAACGGAAATAGAGGAAATTCTGACAATAACGGTGGTTTCAGAACCAATAACGGAGGATTCAGAGGGAATTCTGATAATGGAGGAACCCGTGGAAATTCCAATAATAATGGAGGATTCAGAACCAATAACGGAGGCGGTTTCAGAGGAAACAGCGAAGTGAGAAGAGAAACTCCCAAAAGAGAAGATAACGGCGGATTCAGAGGAAATGGAGGAGGCTCCAGACAAAGATCTGAAAGCTCTGCCCCAAGCCAGCATAACCGTGGTAATAGCGGAGGCTTTAGAGGCAGCTTAGTAAAGAATTAATTTTCATATATTATATTTAAGTGGTGTGAAGGGCAGGTTTTTATAATCTGTCCTTTTTTTTTGTTCGTTTACTAATTTATTTTAGTTAAAATTTAACATTATTTATGAATTTGTTAATTTAACTTATGTTTTAATTAATAATCAAAAAGGTATAATAACAAAATAACAATTAATTAAATTTTAAAAAGATGAAAAAATTAGTTTTAGCAATAGCATTTATCGGAATGGGAAGTTTTGCCATGGCACAACAGACTACAACTCCACAGGACAGACAGGCAAGAGCCGTAGAAATGAAGCAAAAAATGGTACAGAAACAACAGGAACGTCTTGCAGAAATGCAAAAAGACCTTAATCTGAACCAGTCTCAGGTAGCTCAGATAAAAGACCTACAGGACAAAAGAAATGCAGAAAGGAAAGCTGAGTTTGAGAAAAATAAAGGAGACAGACAAGCTAAGATGCAGGAGATGATGGCCAAAAAAGCACAAATGGATGCTGACATGAAGAAAATTCTAAACCCTGAACAATATGATAAATGGCAGGCTGACAGAAAAGCAAAAGCAGAAAAAATGAAGATGGCAATGAAAGAAAGAAAAATGATGAAAAAGCCGATGAATACGGGAGCTGCTGACGTAAAATAACAGCCTGTAATTTTAGTTTTTTAATGTGTTAAGGATGGATGTTTTTCCATCCTTTTCGTATTAATTTTCTTTAAAACTTTTGATTTCGGGCTTTTATTCCCTATTTTTGACTATAAATTTAATACTTATGGTTAGCGAAAAAATTGCAAAATTAATTAACGAACAAATTGCCCACGAACAATACGCCGCTCAATATTATCTTTCAATGTCTGCATGGTTTTCCGGAAAAGATCTGGATGGAATTGCCAACTATTTCAGAGTACAGAGCAAAGAAGAATTAATGCACGCAGATAAAATGTTTGATTATTTGAATGATGTAGGTGGGGAAATTATCATCGGAGAAATCCCAAAACCTCCTCATGAGTTCGAAAATGCTACGGATATTTTTGAGAAAGCTTTGGCACATGAGAAAATAGTAACTAAAAGTATTTTCAATATTGTAAAAAATGCAAACGATGAAGGAGATTTTGCAACAACGTCATTCCTGCAGTGGTTTATCAACGAACAGGTAGAAGAAGAAGCCAGCGCTTCTCAGTACGTAACGAAAATCAAAATGGTATGCGATAACCCATCAGCACTATACCTTTTTGATCAGGAATTGTCTCAGAGAGTATTTGTTCCTGCTACAACAGCTTAAGACTGAAAATTCTCAAAATATAAAACCGCTTTTCAATAGAATAGCGGTTTTTATTTTTATCTGAAAATCCATTAAAAACGGAAGATTAGGGTTGGAAAAATTATAAATAGATAATCTGTGTTTTAAGTACCTTTTTACCCAGACGTTCAAGAATATTTTTATAACCTTGCACTTGTGCCTCATCCTTAGTTTTCTGTTCACCAGTCTTAAAATCAACAATGATATACCCTTCCTCACCCTTTAAAATACGGTCAGGCCTGAAGATATGACTTTCTCCGTTTTCAGAGATCATAATATCTTTCTCGTTGATTACTTCCCATTTTTCATCAAAGAATTCCGCATACGTTTTCACGATTTCTTCTAAAGTAAGTTGTATTTCATTTTTTTCCTCAAGCGTGATCTGCCCGTCCAGCGCATATCCTTCCAGTACTTTTGAAATATCTTTCTCAGTATTGATTTTTGATAAAAGCTCATGAACGAATAATCCGATTCTTACTTTCTCATTTCGTACCTGATAGTTTTTAGACGGCGTTGCAATCTTGATAGAAGTACTTTTTTCATTGACATTCTTAAGATCCTGAATATTCTGTGTTTTAAAAGATGAACTTTTTTCTTTCGAATATTTTTTCAGCATTTCAGGATTCACTTCATACACATCAAACTCGTCGGCCTGTTCTGTATTTTTTGTTTGAAGGAATTCAAGAAGCTCAAGATTATTAGAGGTCTTATTGGCTTTCTGAATATAGAAAAACAGCTGTTCAACAGGTCTGGTGGTTGCAACATACTGCAGACATAACCTGTCAATCATATTTTTATAAGAATTTTTGCTGTTGAAAAATAGAATTTCCTCATCATAAACTTCAAGATTCTTATTAAACTGATTGATGTTCACAGATTTTAAAGCTTCATTTTCATTCGTATCAAACCAGTTGGTAAATTCATTATCCCGGTTTTTGTTCATCATAGGAATAAAAACAATAGGGAATTCCAGCCCTTTAGACTTGTGGATAGTCATGATCTGGATCGCATCAATATTTTCTGAAGCCTGGATGGTGTAAGAAGAAGCTTCTTCATCCCAATATTTCAAAAACTCTTTCGTACTGGCACCTGCATTCTGGGTGAAGTTGAAAAGCATTTCCAGGAAGTTCAGTAAAAAGTCGGTCTCTTTCTTTTCAACAGAAAATTCGTTGATATAATACTCTATAAAATTATACAGATTAAACCTCGGGAAATTATCCTGCTTAAGCTGCAGCGAATATTTCTGCTGAATAAACTGAAGTATTTCTTCATGTCCTTCAATATCCAGGATTTCCTTCATTTCTAAAGTGAAATCCGGCATATGAATTTTTCCCAGTGTATTCAGATGATACATCATCATGATCAGGCAATGCTTATTCTTAGGATTAAGTTCCCATCGCAGAAATTCAATCACAGCTTTTAAGGTATTGGAAAGTTCCAGTGTAAGGCCTTTATCGGAAATTGTTTTAATATTCGTTTCCCCACCACGATATTGAACCTTTAAGCTTCCCAGTTTTTGAGAGTAGCTGAAAATATCAAAATTTCCACGACAGAGAATTGTAATATCAGAAAACTTAAAACCGTTGTTTAGGCATTCCTGGATGTCTTTCCGCATTCTTTCTGAAGTATCATTATAAAACTCTTCATTCGTAAGATTGTCGATCAGGTTTACCTTTACACGTCCGTCATTCTTTGATTTTGGACTTTGCTCAGCATCTTCCCCGAAAATATTTTGATGTTCCTCTAAAAGTCCTTCAGAATGGAAACGGTACAGCTCATTATTGAACTGTACAATATTTCTGGCACTTCTCCAGTTGTCCTTTAAGACAAGAAGATCGGCTTCCTTCGGTGAAAATTCTTTTTTATTGATGATATCCAGCATCAGTTTACTCTCTCCACCACGGAACCTGTAAATACTCTGCTTGGGATCTCCTACCAAAGTAAATGATGTATATTCCGTAGAAACACTATGATCTCTCAGCGGAACAAAATTTTGCCACTGCAGTTCTGATGTATCCTGGAACTCATCAAAGAAATAATGCTGAAACTGTGCCCCTATCTTTTCGTAAATAAAAGCAGAAGGTTCATTTTTAAGATTTTCATTGATCAGGATATTAAATTTAGAAAGAAGTACAAGATCATTTTCCTCTTCAATTTTTTGAAGTTCATCCTGAATATCCTTATTTACCTTTAAAGGAAGAAGAGCAGACAAAACTTTCTCTTTCTTCTGGGTCTCAATGTACAGAAGGATAAGTTTCATTCTGTGATCAAGAAGTTGGTCGAGAATCTCAAAGATATCAGATTCTTTATGCTTTGATTTTGAAGAGGCTCCCTTTCTGTAATTGTTGATAACAGACTCTTCCTGAGTAGTTGGAAAAGGAAATCCGGCTCTTTTCTGTTGGTAAAAATCTATGACCTTCGTAAAGAAGCCTCCGATTCCGTTTTTACCCTGAGCAAAATCTTCAATATCAATATTTCTTGATTTGAATAATTCAATAGAGCTGGCAGCAAGTTCTGCAGACTGTTTTTTATTGAGAACAATTTCTTTACGAAGTGTATTCTTTATCTTCTCATAATTGGCATCGTCAAAACTTTTATTGCTTTTCAGATGTTCATAGTGAATATCCTTTACAAATTCTTTTGCCGAATCATAAAGGTTTTTGTTAAGATTAATTCTTTCATTATTTTCAAGACTGTAGTCTACATAATCCATGAAAGAATTGGAAATTGTTTCATTTTCTCCGATCTGATCCAGCATTTTATCAACCGCTTCTATCAAAAAGGGTTCAGCTTCAATTTCAAGATTAAAATTTTTAGCCAGTCCCAATTCATAAGAAAAGCTTCTTACCAACCTTGAATTAAAACGGTCAATAGTTCCGATATTCAATGTGGAATAATTGTGGAGAACATAATCCAATAGTTTCTTAGAACGGTCATGAAGTTCATCAATCGTAATTTTTAAACCCTGTTCTTCAAAAGCTTTCTGGATATTTTTCAGATCCGTGTTCTCTGCGTAATCTTTAGCGGAGAAATTTCCCAACCAGGATAAAATTCTTTCCTTCATCTCGTTGGCTGCCTTATTGGTGAAAGTCAGAGCGAGAATATTCCTGATCGACTGCTGTTGATTAGGATAGCGGAGACAGATCATCAAAAGCCTTTGTACCAGGGCATAGGTTTTCCCGGATCCGGCAGAAGCATTGATGACTGTGTAAGAATTTTGCATTGTAAAAAGAGAATTGAGACTGCAAGTTAGCTAAAATTTAAAAGAAAATTTAACAATTTAATCGGGCTATTTAACAGTTTGGAAGGCAAAAATCAAAAAGAAATATTAAAACGCGTTAACTGTGGTTAAACTTATGGTATACATTAAAAATAATTTTAGCTTTGCTTTATAAAAAACAGCCAGTGAAACTCAAACTATTCTTTTTTTTATCCTTTATTTTTTTTATCCATACCCATGCCCAAAGTTATATATTCGGAAAGATTACTTCTGAAAACGGTGCTGAAATGGAAGATGTAAATGTAATCAATATCCGGACTGATGAAATAGTACTTTCAAACAGAGACGGACATTTTATGATTTCCGGAAAACAAGGGGATGAATTACGTTTTATAAAAGCAGGGTACGAAAGACTCATGAGGAAAGTTTCTCAGGAAAATGTACAGTCTCCTATGAATATAACCCTTGTTCGCCAAACCATTCAGATTCCTGAAGTGGAAGTAAAGCAAGGTCTTACCGGAAACCTGAAAATAGATTCAAAACTCTACAACAAGCCGAAAAAGGTTGAAAAGCTCATCAAAGAGATAGACCAATATATTGCTCAGAAATCTGACCCGAGAATATTGGCGGCAAAACCGGGTGAATTTGTACAGCCTAAAGGTCAGGGATTCTCTATAGGAAAAGTAAAAGATAAATGGGATGATGTAGATTTGATGCAATATATCAGAGCAAGTTTAGGTGATGATTATTTTACCAATCTTAAGATTGAAAAACCTCTGATAGACCACTTTATTTATTATGTCTTTGCAGGTGGTTTTGAAAGAAAAAAAATACTGAAGTATGGATTCTGCAGTGAAGCTGATCTGAACAGGTTCCAACGTTTTGTTCTGACAAGAATTTCATCCTATCGTGCTCCACAAACGAAAAGATAAATGGAGTTGATATATACCGGAAGGATTTTATTTCTTGTGCTTTTTTGTATCGCCTCGGGATTGTGGGCACAGCAAAAGATATCGGGAAAAGTGATTACTGGGAATGAACTGGATTTAACTCCTGTACTTGTTGTCAATATTTCAACAGGTAAAAGCAAGTTAAGTGATATGTCCGGGAAATTTGAGATTGAAGCAAAAGAAAATGATGAGGTCAGATTTGTTAAAGAAGGATACTATCGTGTTGATAAGAAGATTACCAGTGAAGAAATGAATTCTCCATTGAATATTATTCTCAAAAGAATGGAAATCCAGATTCCTGAAGTAAAAATTACCTATAAGCCTACAGGAAATTTAGCGAAAGATAATCAGCATTTGAATGAATCAAGAAAGCTGCAGACATTAAAATCAGACATGGAGGATTATATGAAAAGTCCGCTTGATCAACCTTTGCCGAATAATACCATTTCAAAAACTTTTACGGGACATGATTACAATGTAGGACAGGTAAACCTGTTTGGCGTATTTAATGCTGTATCAGGGTTGGTAAAGAAGGTGACAAAACCTAAAATTACCAAAGCGAATTATAATGAAACTCAGGATTTCCTCAAAAGAGTAAAAAATGAAGTAAATCTGAGTTTCCTGAAAAAATACGGAATGGATGAGGAGCAGATAGATACTTTTCTCCTCTATGCAGAAAAGACACGTTCACTGGCAAAAAGATACAGGAAAGATTTTCAAATAAGTGTTGTGGAATACGAGCTTAAAATAGCATTCGGGGAATACAGCAAAATGAATAAATTAGAAGGAACTAGAGAATAATAAAAGTTGGGGTATATAACTGAAAATATTGAAACATTTAGGCAAAGAAAATTTCTTCTTTTCCTTATGCTTCTGTGCAGTACTTTTATTTTTTCTCAGCAGACAGTAACGGGACGGGTAGTGGATGATAATGGGGAAAACCTGAGTAAAGTAATTGTTATCAACATGTCTTCCGACAAAAAAGTATATTCTGATTCAGAGGGTGTATTTTCTATAGAGGCCAATCCCAATGATGAACTTCGGTTTGTAAAAGAAGACTTTAACAGAACATCCAGAAGAGTTCTTATCAATGGTATTAATCCACCTTTATTCATTACACTTTATCAGATTGCGAGAGATGTGGGAGAAGTAAAGATCGTAAAAAAACTTACAGGAGATCTGGAGACAGATTCCCGTATTGTGGCAAAAGTAGATAAAGGAGAACAGGTGAGAGATGCTGTAGGACTTCCGCAGCCGGTGGGAAAAATGAGAGAAAAGCCGGCCGAAGTGAAAAGTGTTCTTTTGCCAATACTCTTAGGAAATCTGAATGTTCAGGGAGTGTATGATCTGATAAGCGGTAAAGCCAGAAGACAGAAAAGACAATACAGATATGATGACCTTCAGGAACATATTGCCTGGATTCGGGACAGGATAGATGATGATTATTTTGTAAAAGCCGGAATTCCTGCCGACAGAATCTCAGAATTCATACAGTTTTCATTTTTAGCGAAGCCTCAGGTACGAACGTATGTGAAAGCAAAAAATCTTTCAGGTGTAATGTTAAGGTTAGAAGAAACGGCACCTCTTTTTATCCAAAGATTGAAAGAGAATCAAAAGTAGTTTAAATGTTAAGAAAATCTTAAAATATTGGAATGGTAATTGATGCAATCTAAGGTAACAACAACCCAAATTCACAAGTTTTATGAATAAAAACATTTTTGCAGTAGCCATAGCCGCACTGGGCTTCATAATCGGGCTCGGATTTCTAGGAAACGCCATTAAAAACAGAAACAAATCTGAAAATACGATTTCCGTAACAGGTCTCGGTACAAAACAGTTTACATCTGATCTGATCACCTGGTCCGGAAGTTTTTCCAAAAATAATCCTGAACTTAAATCGGCTTATGATGAGCTGGCGATGGATAGAAAAGTCATCAATGATTATCTGCTTTCCAAAGGGATACAGCAGAAGGAGATTGTATTTTCTTCCGTGGATATCCAAAAACAGTTCAGAAGCTATAATGATTCAAACGGAAACTATGTACAGGGGGAATTCTCAGGTTATAATCTTACTCAAAAAGTTTCTATAGAAAGTAAAGAAGTTGGCAAAATAGAAAACCTTTCCAGAAATATTACGGAAATTATCAATCGCGGAATTGAATTCACTTCATCTTCACCAGCTTATTTTTATACTAAGCTGGCTACCGTAAAACAGGAAATGATTGCCAGCGCAACAAAAGATGCCAAAGAACGTGCTGAAAAAATTGCGGAAAACTCGGGGAGCAACCTGGGAAATCTAAAAAAAGCAACAATGGGAGTAATCCAGATTACAGCACCCAATTCTAATGAAGATTATTCTTATGGAGGAACGTTCAATACTTCATCCAAAGAAAAAGAAGCCAGTATTACAATAAAACTGGAGTACGAAGTAAATTAATAGAACAGTTCAAAACCACAGAAAATTAAGTTTTAAAACTTTTGTGGAAAAAGATAAACAATAAACGCCGGAGAAAGATTCCGGCGTTTTATATTTTTAATGATAAATAATATCGTAAATTTCCTTTTTAGCTTCCTCCACATTTTCAGGAGCATAATTAGCAAGCAGCCATAAATTCAAAGACTTTTTTCCTTCGCCATAGCTCGGCTGAATATGGGTATCATCAATCAGGCTGAAATTATTCCTCTGATAAAAAGAATACCGTCTTGCAGCATCTTCACTCAAATCCGCAGGTTCAATTTCTAAAATAACACCCGGATAGTTTTCTGAGATGTGATTGATGATATGAGAACCCAGTTTCTTACTTCTGAATGCTTCAAATACTTCAAAGTGCTCCACAAAAACAAAAGTGCTAAGCTCCCACAAGATGAGGTAGCCAATAGCCTCCGATTCATGAATAACAGACATAAACTTTACGTGCGGATTAGAAAATAAGCCTGTAAACTGTTCTTTATCTCGTTGCTCATCTACAGGAAAAGTAGTGGTATAAGAAGTATAGATTTCCTGAACTCTATGATCTTCAGCAGTTGTGATCGGTAAAAATTCCATAATTTATAAATCAAAGACGCTGGGTCTTCTGGTGATGAAAATATCTTTAATCCAAAGGGTGAATGCTAATCCCAAATAGATCAGAAAGAAGAAGCCGGCTGTGGCAAAAGTAGAGTAGATAAAGAAAATTCTCAATTTTGAAACTGGAATTCCCAGCTTGGCACCCGTTCTTGTCAGTACACCAAACCACTCTCTTTCCATTTTATGACGGATATTACTCAGCATTTCCAGATTGTTATTTAAAAGTTTAAATCCAATACTGCAAGTTAAGGAATTTTTTTGATAAGGTCTTTGTATGATGCTGTCTATAAAGAGAATTATTCTTTTAAAAGTTTAAATCCAATACCACACGCTAAACAGTTTTTTTCTTCACAATGAGTTTTATGATGATAGAGAAGACTTTGGCTCTCCAGGGCATTAGTAATATTGAGTCCAAGTTTCTTCCAGCCTGTTATGATGGTATTTTTTTCGGGAGAAACGGTTTTGTACAGTTCAATAATTTCATCAGCAATTTCTTCACGATGATATCTGTGATAAGTATATTTTAAAGGAAGAACGGTATTTAAAATAAGAAGATCAATGAAATCCTTGCTTAATGTTTTAGGCTGTACCTTTGAGATGTTGCCGAAATTAAAATGACAATCCCAGTATTCAGAAGCTTTTATAGATTTAAAAATATCATACAGCTGATCCGCATTTCTGGCTTCCATAATCTTAGAGAATAGATTCTGATGTTTGTAAAGGTCTGCCAGCTGAGACAATCGGATTGTAGGAAAATTGGGAGGTCTTAACCTTAAAAACTTAGGATGGAACTTCAGATCTGAAATCGAAAATTTGGCTTTAATAAAATCAAATTCTCTTTTCCATATTTTCATCTGCCCATCTTTCGGATCCTCGAGCCATCCCGAAATTCCAAATACTAAGGCTTCAAGCTGAAGGGGATTCTGACGGATTTTATTAATAATACTGTAATCTACACTTTCAGCAATCTGCCGGAAAATATGAGCATTGACTTTTAATCCGAATGAATAAGCAAAACTGTGAAATAGAACAGCTTCAAAATTGTTTTTATACCGAATTAAACTCTGTTCAAGTTCTTCAGATTTTTCGTTCAGTTTTTTCAGGATATTCTCTTCGTGGAAGTTGACAGGTACTTTTTTTGGATCAAAGATTTTTTCACAGGGAATAAATTCATTTCCATTAATGAGCTTTTCATATTTCAAGATGATATTTTCATCGATATGATTTTTCAATTCCAACGTTGGAACCTGTTTTTCGGTAAGTTCTTGAATGTCTATGTCATGCTGAAGTACAACATGCAGAATAATATTGTGATAATTTGGATCTTTAGAATGATTGTGGAAAATCCAGTCTGAGGAACGAACATGCAGTTCTATGTTTCCGGCGAGAAGTAAGCCGTTGATTTTAATTTTAGCATCCAGAAAATCGGGGCCTGCATTTTTATTCCATTTTCCGAAATGGATGATGTCAACGGAATTTCCTTCAATATCCTTGAAGTCAAAATTTTTGAAAACCTTATAGTTCCAAAGATATTGAAGTAATTTTTCCGTCATAAGTGTGACGATAAATATAATAGAAATATTATACTTTCGTCAGCTCCTTATTAAAGTTTTCTATAGTCGTTCTATACATTTTCTCATAGATAGGAAGAATGTTTTTCAAATCGAATTTTATAGCCTGATCTTTCGCGTTTTGCTTCATTTTGGTTAAAAGTTCATCATTGCTCAACAGCTTGATGGTGTAGTTGCTCATAGCCTCTACATTTCCGATTTCAGCAAGATATCCTGTTTCTCCCTGAATATTCACTTCAGGAATTCCCCCTGCATTGGAACTGATTACCGGAGTATAAGCGGCCATCGCTTCCAAAGCCGCCAGACCGAAACTTTCCTGCTCGGAAGGAAGAAGAAATACGTCTGAAAGCTGTAAGATTTTATACAGATCATTCACCTTTCCTAAAAGACGGATTTTGGAGATAAGATCAGGGTTTTCTTCTAAAAACTGATTGACTTTTTCCATATCAGGGCCTTCACCAATGATAATCAGTTTTGATTTTACCTTTTTTTCCACATTCTTAAAGATCTGAAGTACTTCATCCACACGTTTTACAGGACGAAGGTTAGATACATGGATCAGGATCTTTTCATCAGGATTGGCAAACTGTGTTCTCTGGCACTCAGAGCAGTCATCAAATTCAGAATTATCAATAAAATTGGTAATCACCTGAATTTCTTTTTTGATGTTAAAAAACTGAAGGGTATCTTTTTTCAGGCTTTCAGAAACCGAAGTAATAGCATCTGACTGGTTGATGGAAAATTCTACAGCATGTTTGTAGCTCGGGTGCTGGCCTACAAGGGTAATATCTGTACCATGCAATGTAGTCACCAGTGGAATATCATTATTGTCTTCCTGAAGCATTTGCTTTGCTGTAAAAGCTGCATATGCATACGGAATGGCATAATGTGCATGAAGAAGATCCAGTTTATATAGATTAACAACCCTATAGATCATCGAACTTAACGCAATATCATAGGGCTGATACTGGAAAAGCGGATAGGTCTGAACATTTACTCTGTGGAAGAAAATATTCGGGTTGGTAATGTCTAATCTTGCAGGAAGTGCAGAACTGATGAAATGTACTTCATATCCTTTATTGGCAAGGGACATTCCTAATTCTGTTGCTACAATTCCGCTTCCTCCATATGTTGGATAGCAAAGTATGCCTATTTTCATTAGATTATTGTTGTTTTGATGTTGTATTATTTGGTATTTGCTGAGGTAACTGCATTAAGATCAATCCCCATTCCTGGCTTCAGCTGATCGTTAACCAGCACAGGAAGTTTTCCCCATATTTTTGTTTTTCCGTTTAAAGCATCAGCTGCAGCGTTCATAGAATCATCATTGTTTTCATAAGAAACAAGAACCGTTGAAACTTTTGAAATATTAATATCCTTTAAGGCATAAGCACTTCCGAATACATTCAGAATTACATTCTGATTTTTGGTAAGTTCAGAAAGCACCTGCTTGGATTCTGCTGAAACTTTATAAGGTTTGTAAGCTGTTGAATTATCTTTATGGAAACCTACAATTACTGTTGATCCCGCTGGAATAGTATTTATTTCACCCGCTTTTTTGATAATTACATTGTTACCCAACCTGCTGGCAAAAGTCTGAAAAGGGGCTTCTTCTAAAGGAACATAGTAAATCTGCTTTCCTGTAAGAGGAAGTAATTTCTTCTCATCCTTTAATAAAGTCAGTGCATTGGAATAAAGATTCTGTACCAACTGGATATGAGAATTATTATTTAAATCAGCATTGATGTTTTCCGGATTTTTTGGTGTGTATTGCGTAAGGCCAAGGAAATACTTGGTCAACAAGATTTTTTTCACACTTTCTTCTACTCTGGATTGAGGGATTTCTCCTTTATCAATGGCTTTCTGAATCAGTTTTTTACCTTCAGAAACGCCTTGTGAGAAAAGCATAATATCATTTCCTGCTTTAAAAGCCATAGCATCCAGTTCTCCAGGTTTGTATTTATTGGCTACAGCACCCATATTTAGTGCATCGGTAATGATTAAACCTTTATACCCCAGTTTATCTTTCAGTAATCCTGTAATGATATTTTTAGAAACAGAAGCAGGAATTCCTTTTCCTGATTCTAAGCTTGGAACATATAAATGGGCAACCATTACTCCTCCGATTCCTTTATTCATCAACGCTTTGAAGGGCGCCAATTCTATTGTGTTAAGCCTTTCCATCGAGTGGGAAACCACAGGAAGATCAAGGTGTGAGTCTGTGCTGGTATCTCCGTGTCCCGGGAAATGTTTAATTGCTGCTAAAATATTGTTATCCTGAAGACCATTAGAATAGGATAGGGCAGAACTGATTACATTATCTACTTCAGAACCAAAGCTTCTGTTTCCGATAATCGGATTATTAGGGTTGGTATTTACATCCACTACAGGTGCAAAATCCCAGTTTATTCCCATTCTGTGACAATCCTCAGCAATTTTTGCGGCCATCTGGTACACAAGGTTTTTATCCTGGATAGCGCCCAATGTCATTGCCCATGGAAATTTGTGAGCTGTGGCTATTCGCTGGTACAGTCCCCATTCTGCGTCCATACCAATCATCAAAGGAATTTTTGATTTTTGCTGAAATTCATTTACCAGATTGATTTCCCTTGCTGCATCGTCCTGCATTAAGATCAGACCACCTATTTTATCATTTGCAACAATATTTCTTACCTGGCTGATATAATCTTCACCTTTATTGGTATAAAGTGCCACAATAAAAAGCTGTCCTAGTTTTTCATCCTGAGAAAGATTTTTATAGGTTTTGTCAACCCATTGCTGAGCCTTTTTCAAATCTTCCTTAGAAGAATTTTTAGGCTGATATTGGGCGTTCACCTTAGGACTTATCAATGCGACAATAAAGAGTGAAGTATATAATAATTTCTTCATGACTTTTTGAATAAGAACAAAAATACAATTAAAAAAATGAGGAAAACAAAGTTTTTGAGATTTTTGGTATATGATTTGAATACGCAATATAAATAATAACTAAACTTTAATAAGAAATGAAAAAAATACTTCTCTTTTTATTCCTGGGCGCTGTAGGGTTTACTGCTTATAGCTGTGATAATAGTGATGACACTGTGGTACAGGGAACAGATTATGATACTATAAACCAGTCATTTGATATAAGTCCTAATTTTACTAAGGTTGATGATAATCTTTACAGATGGAGCGATGATTTTAACAGCCCATTAGTACAGTCCGATATGGTTCTTATTTATATGCAGATTGGAAGTGACGGAGGTTCTCCTATCTGGAAACTACTTCCATATACCCGTTACGTAGGTAATGTAAATAATGACGCTGTAGATTATATTTTTGAATTCAGTAAATATGCTGCTACCATTAATATTAATTCTACTGCTGCATTTAGTTTAACAGCTAATCCATCTTACTATCAGAATAAAAACTTCAGAGTTCTTATTCTTCCTGCTAATGGAACAGGTACCGGTGGTGCAAAAATGGCAAAAGGTAATGGAGTAGATTATAACGATTACAAAAGCGTAATTAAATATTACAATATTGACGAGTCTAAAATCAAGACTAAATAATTTAGAATATCTTTTCAGTTTTTTATAATTAAAAAAGCTCCGGGAGAAATCCTCCCGGGGCTTTTGATTTTAAATGACCAGAATAAAGCAATGAATGATTCTGGTAGTATAATTCAAGTATTTTGTATAAAAGGATGTAAGGGTGAGAGGAGTCAATTAAAGATCTATTTGAGTACTTTACATGCGAAATCTGTGGTATGATTTAAATGATAATTTCTTAATTAATAAGGAAAAGAAAAAAGCTTCAGAATTTCTGAAGCTTTTTGTATTTAATTATCATTGTCATCGAGAAGATGTCCAAAGAAATCTTTTTTTGTTTGCAGATATCCTTTGCTTATTTCGTTTGCAGGAATCTGTAGCGGTACTCTTGAATTAAGGTGAATATTGCTGTCTACCACATATTTTACCTTTTCAGGATTATTGGTGAGAAGATTGATATCTTTTACATCTAACAGGTTAAGAATTTCAATGGCTACGCCAAAGTTTCTGTCGTCTGCGGGAAGTCCCAGTTCAAGATTGGCCTGTACGGTGTCCAAACCTTTTTCTTGTAGAGAATATGCCTTCAGCTTGTTGATGATCCCGATGTTTCTTCCTTCCTGGCGAAGGTAGATGATAATTCCACCGTTTTCATGGATGTATTTCATTGCAGCATCCAATTGTTGGCCGCATTCACATTTTTTTGAATGGAAAACTTCTCCGGTAATACATTCTGAATGGAAACGAACATTGACAGGCTTTGAAAAATCTGTATTTTCAGCAACGATGGCCATATGAGGCATCCAGTCGTTTTCGTTTTCGGAGAAAGCTATCATTCGGAAAGTACCGTGTTCTGTAGGAACATTGGCTTCCGCCTGAATTTTAATCATTGATAGTTCAATTAGTTTTTAACTTCCTGGCAAAGCATCTTCAATAACAGAGATATTGGTTTTTAAACGAACCAGATATCTGTTGAGAACTTCATCGTCATCTCTGTCAAGATTCTGTCTTAGCTTTTGAATTTTTTTGTATGATTTTTCAAAGCTTTTGAGGGCTCTGCTCTTCCCGGCAGAATTACTGGCATCAATAGCATATAAATAGTTCTGAAGGCTGTATTTCAAACTGGTAATCTCATCATTCAACCCGTTATTTTTAAACTTGGGAAAAGTGGAGATCATATTTGAAATTTCAGAAGCATTTACATTTTCTTTAACATTGATATTAAAATTCTTCTTTGAGCCTCTGTCGGAATCAGAACCTTTGGTATCACTATAAAAATTATTTGACAACGGGGAAAGATTTAGCTTTTCCGTTGCGCAGGAAGATGTTAATATGATAAGTACTCCAAGAAAAATTAGTCGTTTCATTTCTGTTGCCCTTTTTGATAAAGGATTGGGTTAAGACTTTCATCGTTATACATTTTCATTTGTTTGTATACTTTCATCTTAACGTTACCGTTTTCAATATCAGCAAGCAACTGATTAATAGAAGTTGACAGGTCCTCTTTCTGAGTAAGCAGAACATCCAGTTTAGCCTGGCAGTTGTTTCTGTGTTCTTCAGAAGCAGATTCTCTATTCGCTTCTAACGACATATGATAAACCTTTAATGCAAGAATTGATAATCTGTCTACTGCCCAAGCGGGAGTTTCTGTATTTATTTTTGCGTCAGATTTAGGAGTTATATTTTCAAACTTAGTAAGGAACCAGCCGTCAATATATTCTACCAGATCAGTTCTTTTCTGATTGGAAGCGTCTATTGTTCTCTTGAGTTGAAGAGCTTCAGCCGGATCAATATTTTCATCTCTAATTATATCTTCCAGATGCCATTGAACGGTATCAATCCAGTTCTTTGCATACAAAATCCGTTCCAAAGTATCTTTTTCGAACGGGTTATTAATTAGAGTGTTAACGTCATCAGACACGTGATAGTCTTCAATAGCTTGATTGAAGACTTTCCATGCAGTCTCAGTAAATTTCATTAATTCTAAGGAATTTTAGTTGCTTGGAGAATTATTGTCGTTCGAAGTTGGTTTTTTTTCAGAACCAGGCTTGTCTTCTTCTTTTACTGCATCTTTAAATTCCTTGATTCCTGAACCTACTCCTCTCATTAATTCCGGAATTTTCTTTCCTCCAAAAAGTAATACTAAAAGTATTGCTACGATAAGGATATGTTGCCAAGATAAGGCAAGTATTGTTAGTGTATTCATCTCTTAAAATTTTTGCAAAGTTACACTTTTTTTAATATGAAATCCAACCTAATGGATCAACTGGTGTACTTCCATTCCATACTTGGAAATCAAGGGTATAAGCACCATCAAAATCCTGAGCTATAGTACCTATTGCCGTTCCTGATGAAACCTGCTGTCCCTTTGAAACATTGGCATTGGATAAATTGGAATAAATAGTAAAATACCCTCCGTGTTTGATAATAACGGTCTTGGTACCATCACTGCTTGCTACAACCGAAGATACAGTTCCCGGGAATACAGATTTAGCACGTGTACCTGAAGGTACAGAAATCTTAATACCGGTATTGTCTTCAGAGATATTTTTGAAAACCGGGTGCTGCTGTCTTCCGAAACGGTGGGTGATTTGTCCGGCTCTGTCTGCAGGATAACCAAGTCTTCCTCTATTATCAGCAAAGCTGCTTCCGGTAGCGGTGGAAACTCCGTAGCTTGTCATTGCCTTTGTTTCAGCTGCTTTTTTCTCTTCTTCTTTTCTTTTCGCAAGGGCAGCTTCTGCGGCTCTGGCAGCTGTTAATTTATCTGCAGCTTCTTTAGCTCTAGCATTGGCTTCGTCTGAAGCTTTTTTAGCTGCTATTCTTCTGGATTCATCTCTTGCATTAGCCTCTGCCTTGGCAGCATCTTCACTACGTTTTCTTTCTTCTTCAGCTCTTTTTGCTGCCAGATCTGCTGCTCTCTTAGCCTCTGCTTCAGCAAGTCTTCTTTCTCTTTCAAGGGCTTCTGCTCTTGCTTTAGCTTCTGCTTCAATTCTTGCTTTTTCTCTTTCAGCGGCTAGTTTTGCTAAACGTATTTTTTCTGCTTCTGCTTTTCTCCTTGCTTCTTCTTCTGCTTTAGCAATTCTGATTTCTTCAGCAATAATAGCTCTGATCTGTCCTTCCAATGCTTTAGACTGAACTTGTTTTTGTTTAAGTTCAGCAGTCAGTTTGGATTCGTTTTTCTTAAAATCCGTTACCAATTGCTCTTTTTGAGCTCTTTCAGCATTGATAGTCGCCAAATCCTTCTGTTGGTTTACCAGAAGGTTCGCTTTCTCTTTTACAGAGTTTTGTCTTTGTGCAATTGTTTTTTTGATCAGGTTGGCAGCATCTGTAATTTCAGCAGCTTTTTTATCCTGATAATCTGAATATTGTTTAAGATACTGTACTCTGCGTATAGCTTCTCCTAAATTCTTGGCAGAAAGAATAAAAGTTACTTTGTTCTGTACGCCTTTGTTTTTATAAGCATTCACCAAAACCTCAGCATAGTTTTTTCTCAATACAGCCAGTTCTTTATTCTGACGGTTGATTTCCAGCTGACGTAAATAGATATCATCCTCAATGAATCTTTTTTCTTTCTGAGTATTATTATACACCTTCTCTCTTAAAACCAGCTTTTGGTTCACACTGGAAAGATAGGCTATAGAAAGCTTAGATTCACTTCTGGTTTTGGCTAAATCGGAATTTATTTGTGCAATTTGTTTTTTAAGTTCGGCATTCTGCTTCTGCAGCTGTTCTTTGTTCTGCTGTCCCTGGTGCAGTCCAAACATCAAAACACCTATTAAAAAGCTAAATTTTCTAATCATTTAATCTCAATTTTCTTATAACTGGATGGTACAGAATAAGGTGTTTCCATCCTCGAAAAGTCAAATTTCGTATTTTCCATTAAGATCTGACTAGATTTTGAGCCTTTTATAATTATTTTAACATTTTTTGGAAGGCGGATTCCTTCATATTCATTCCAGTCACTATACGAAACATCAAGTTCGTCTGAGGACAGAATATCTTTTAAATTGACGGACAATAAATCGTAATTAGTGTCATATTGAAGTTCAATTTTATATTCCCTGTTTTTTTCATCTGTGGTAATTTTCTGATTGATATTAGAAACCATTTTGAAGCCTTGTGCATTCTGCGTAAGATCAAATTGTCTGTCATTTATTTTGACAAAAGTTCTTCCTAACAGGATCTTCTCCAAAGATTTATAATCAATGAAATTAACGTTCAGTAAATTATTAAGGTAATCGAAATCGGAATCTATATAGGTTTTATTGATCTTATCCTGACCTTTTATTCCTTCAGGAGTCGCAATACCTCTGGCTGCATTAATGAATAATGCTCTGAGATTCATCCAAACCTTTTTATCATTTTCGATATAAACAGTAGCATCCAATGTAGGAACATAGCTTCCTGTTTCTACACGAACTTTACTGTCGATCTTGATCTGTTCAAATTTGGGAGGAATCAATACATGTTCGAAAAAAGTGAGTTTGTCTCTCACCGGCTGGTTTACATCTTTTGGATTTCCATTGTCTTTATCTACTGTTGTAGAAATGCTGTCTCGGGTCTCATCTGTACCATTTTGAACTTTGGTACGGGTTTTACAGGATGATAAGGCAAGAAGCAATAAAAGAAGGGGAATCCAATTTTTCATGTATTTTATCTTTAATTAAAAAAATACGGTGCAATATTAACGCCAAACCACACAAAACATTTTGTGTGGTCTGATAATATCTTGTTTAAGTTAAAATAATTTCTACTATTTTATTTAGATAGAAAATCTAAAACGGAATAATCTCCCAAAGAAATTTCTCTGGCTACTCCGAAATACTGTGCAGAATTACCGATCATAGAGTTGGAAAGGTTTCCATGATTGATTCTGGTGTTTTCCTGGATCAGGGAATTTTCGATGTTAGAATTAACAACTGTTGTATTGTTACCTAATGAAACTCCAGGTCCTACTTTTGAATTGGAGATCTTTACATTTTCACCAATGAAGCACGGCTGAATAATCAAAGAATTTTCAATCACAGCAGAAGCAGGATAATTTTTCATTTCCTCTCTTTCATATTCAAGGATTTTGCTGTTGGTTTCTACAGTGGCGTTTTTGTTACCGCAGTCCATCCAGTCATTTACTTTTCCAAGGGTAAACTTGGCACCTTTAGATCTAAGGTTTTCAAGTGCTGTTGTCAATTGATATTCACCTCCGTTTTTAATATCATTATCCATGATATAGTTGATCTCTTCCATCAGTTTTTCAGCACTGTTGAAATAATAAATACCAATGATGGCAAGATCTGAAACATAAGTGGTCGGTTTTTCAACAAAATCTGTGATGAAACCGTAATTGTCTAATTTTACAACTCCGAAAGCCGATGGATCTTCCACGCTTTTTACCCAGATCACTCCATCAGAATTTTTGTCTAATTGGAAGTCTGCACGGAAAAGAGTATCTGCAAAAGCAATAACGATATCTCCCTGCATAGACTGTTCAGCACATTTGATTGCATGAGCGGTACCAAGAGGATCGTTCTGATAATATATGCTTCCTTTTGCTCCTAGCTTTTCAGCAATCTGAATAAGGGATCTTTCGATCTCAGGACCAAAATCTCCGATGATAAAAGCTACCTCTTCAATATTTTCTCCTGCAACTTTAGCAATATCTTCCACCAATCTCTGTACGATTGGTTTTCCTGCAATAGGAATAAGCGGTTTTGGAACTGTCAGTGTATGGGGACGTAATCTGGAACCACGTCCAGCCATAGGAACAATAATTTTCATAAATTATATAAAAAATTTTTATAGTTATTTTAATAATTTTGGCTAAAGATAACAATTATAACCTTTGCTGGTATATGATTCATATCTTTTTAATATTTGAATAGATTTGTTTACTATCAAAATAAAGACCAAAGTTTAATTCTTTCTGATTCTCGATACAATCAAGTTTTTTTCGGAATAAATCAAAATTCCGGTGAAGACCAAAAATAGTATATTACTTGTTAAAATATTATAGTTAAGGTATTTTACAATGATGAAACTAAAGATCCCAAGTAATATAAGGAAGAAAGACATTTTCTTCATTCTGTAAGGAATAGGATAATATTTCTGACCCAGCAGATAGGATACAACCATCATAATAACATAAGCTCCAAATGTAGCCCATGCAGAACCGATCATACTATGATAATAGGTCAATGCTAAAAGATTGAGGCCAATGTTTATTCCTGCTCCAAGCCACGAAATAACAGTTCCTACACTGGTTCTGTCCGTTACTTTATACCAGGTGGAAAAATTATAATATATTCCGAAGCAGAGATTGGCAATAACAATGATGGGGATGATGTCTATAGCAATCCAGTAAGATTTGTTGGGGATGAAAACTTCTTTCAGCCAGGATATATTGGCGATAATTCCTAACGCTACAGCACAGGCAAAAAAGGAAAAGTATTCTGCTACTTTGGCATATGTTTTTTTAGCATCACCTTTATCCATCTGTTTAAAAAAGAAAGGCTCAATACCCATTCGGTAGGCAGTGACAAATAAGGTCATCAGTACGGCCAGTTTATAGCAGCCGCCATACGCACCGGCTTCTTCGTCTGAAATGTGGTTTCTCTGGATGGATTTATCAAAGTTTTCATTGACCATAAAAGCCAGACCAGCCAGCATGAGCGGAAAGGAATACTTAATCATACGCCCAAACAAAGAGGTCACAAATTGAAATCTTACTTTTAATATAATAGGAAGAAGTAATAAAACTCCTAAAGCACTTCCTGCTAAATTACTGAAGAACGGATAATCCACATTTTGGTCCAAGCCAAAACTTTTGGATATGTTTTCAGGAATCCAGAAGAATAATGCGGCTGTAAAAACAGCCTGAAATATAGCCTGAACAACTCTTACAACAGAGTATTTGATAGGCTTATTATGAAAACGAAGCCATGCAAACGGAATCACTAGTAAATTATCAAAAAAAGCAATCAAAGCAAACCATTTGATGTATTCTGGATTGTTATGATACCCTAAATAATCTGCAATAGGCTGATTGAGCAAATAGCACAAGGCAAGAAAAACGGTGGATGTAGAAAACAAAAACCAGAACGAAGTATTGAAAGTTCTTTTTTCATTATTCTCTTCCGCTGAAAAACGGAAATACGCCGTTTCAAAACCGAAAGAAAGAATGATATTAACAAAAGAAATCCACGCATACAGCTGGGTGAAAATCGCAAAACCTTCATTGGGAATTTTATAGATCAAAAGTGGATTCAGGATGAATAAAATAATTCTGGGTGCTATAGCCCCCGCTCCATAGATGATTGTCTGCCCTAATAGTTTCTTATACAAAGTCGAAATTTTTTACAAATGTAAAACTTTAAGTATTCGTTTGGTGATTTTGGGGTGAATTAAAACATAAAATCTTAATTTTACGGGGAAATAAATTGAAATGAAAGTTCTTATAAAAAACGTAAATATCGTCAACGAAGGGAAAGTCTTTGAAAGCGATATCTTAATAGAAAATGATTTAATTTTCAGGATAGCTGCGAATATTTCTGAAGAGGCAGATCAGATTATTGATGGATCAGGAAAGTATCTTCTTCCGGGAGTAATTGACGATCAGGTGCATTTCCGTGATCCGGGGCTTACGCATAAAGGAGATATTGAAAGTGAGTCCAGAGCTGCTATTGCCGGTGGAGTAACCAGTTTTATCGATCAGCCTAATACAGTACCAAATGCTGTTACCCAGGAATTGTTAGCAGATAAATATGAGATTGCTTCCCAAAAAGCGTATGCCAACTATGGTTTTATGATGGGAGGCACGAATGATAATCTGGAGGAGGTTTTGAAAACAAACCCAAGGAATGTTCCAGGGATCAAATTGTTCCTAGGTTCATCTACAGGAAATATGCTGGTGGATAATCCGGAGACACTGGAAAATATTTTCAGCAATACCCAAATGCTGATTGCTGTTCACTGTGAAGATGAAGCTACCATCAGAGCCAATACTCAAAAATACATGGATGAATACGGTGAAGATATTCCTGTGAAATTTCATCATTTGATCAGAAGTGAAGAAGCATGTTATATTTCTTCTTCCAAAGCTATTGAACTTGCCGAAAAAACAGGAGCCAGACTTCATGTTTTCCACCTTTCAACAGCAAAGGAAATGGAACTTTTCAGAAATGATATTCCTTTAAAAGATAAAAAGATCACTGCTGAGGTGTGTGTACACCACCTGACTTTTACTAATGAGGATTATGAAACAAAAGGCGGACTTATCAAATGGAATCCTGCTGTAAAAACTCAAAAGGATAAAGATGCCCTTTGGGAAGCATTGTTGGATGACAGAATTGATGTTATTGCTACAGACCATGCTCCACATACTGCGGAAGAAAAGAATAATGTGTATACAAAATGTCCTTCAGGAGCTCCTTTGGTACAACATTCATTAGTAGTAATGCTGGAAAACTATAAAAACGGAAAAATCTCTCTTGAGAAAATCGTTGAAAAAATGTCTCATAATCCTGCCATTCTTTTCAAAGTTGAAAAAAGAGGTTTCGTGAGAGAAGGATATAAAGCAGATTTGGTTTTAGTTGATTTAAATGAAAACTGGACGGTTTCCAAAGACAATTTACTTTACAAATGTGGCTGGAGTCCATTAGAAGGAATGAATTTCCATTCTAAAGTTACGCATACATTTGTCAATGGACATCTGGTGTATGATAATGGTAAGATTGCTGAGGAGAAATTTGGAGAAAGATTGCTTTTTGAAGCTAGAGATTAATAAGATATAATCGAAGAATATAGTCTCAGATTAACCTGAGATTGTCAAGATAATTCAATAGGAGCGGGCTTTAGCCCGCTCTTTTTATTTTAAATCTTTTATTGGCTTTAGCCAAAACTTATTATTTAACTTTCATATATCTGGGAGATACGCAAATTTTCAAATTTAATTATCAATCAAATTAGCTTAATTAAAGAAAATATTTTACTTTTTTATTTTGATTGCTACGTAAAGTGTAAGCTTTCCTCTATTCATAAGTCGTATTATTTTTATTAAACTATTATTTAACTAGTTTTGTGCGAAAATAATAATCAATGTATAGACTTTTTTTAGCATTATTTCTCTCAGTTTCTTTACAGCTTAGCTCACAAATAAATACACAATTGCTTTCAAATTCATCATGGACGTATGTGAAATCTGTTATGTTAGACGGAAGCAGAGATTTATCATCAGAATCGCATCGATTTTTGGTATGGAAGATTAAAGGAAATAACATATGCGAATGTATTGATCCTTGGGCTATAGAAAGAACAAAATGTAAGGATTTTAAATTTGAAAAGAACTTGATGAAACTATCAGACAAGTCTGCTTATGAAATTGAAACACTAACATCAGATTCATTAATTGTCATACAGAAAGTAGATGGGATAACTTTTCCCGACAAAATAAGAAAAATGAAGTTTGTCAAAACATCTATTCTTGTGAAAAATTTCACAAATGAGTCAGCAGGAGATTCTATTATAATTACTTCGAGAAATATTACTCCAACATTGACCAAAGGAATAGTTAGTGAAATGATGGACATGTACTCGCAGAAAAAGTATGTACATAATTTTATTGTGGATGGAGAAATCAGGATTTTCCCCAAAAAACAAGAAATTGAAGTGAAAACAGATAATAAGAAACAGAATAAAGATAACCAGAAAAGCATTGATTTATTTAAGATAACTTTACAAAAGGATTATAAATTATGGGATATAGCAGGTTATGAGAACTTTGAGAAAGTTATTATTCCTTATCGACTGAAGAGTGAAATGGAAGATGGTTCTGGTAGCCTAGCTTTTTATAACTTGATTCCTTATCATGAAAATAAAGGAATTGTGGTGAATATAAAAGATAAGAGAGCCTCTATAGAAAATTTTAATAAAGGAATAGAAGCTACTAACAGACAAAAATTTGATAATGCAGTTTACTTTTTCAATAAGGCTCATGAAGATGATAATACAAACACGGAAGCACTGTATAATATAGCGTCAATTTCTCTAGCACAAAACAAAACAGACGTTGCATGTACTGCATTAAAAAAATTAAAAGATCTGGATCAAAAGGAAGGGATCAAACTATACAATGAAAAATGTTCAGAAAAATAATAATCAATAAGAGCGGGCTTTAGCCCGCTCTCTTTATTTTAAACCTTTCATTGGATTTAGTCACTTTTTATTTCTTCGCTTTACTTCCCATATAAAATGTAAGCTTCCCACCATTCATAATCTCAGAATGTTTCAGGATAAAATTCTTGATCTCCTTTCCATTCAGAAGAACTTTCTGAACATATACATTTTTGGGACTTTGATTAATGGCTTCTATTTCAAAAGTTTTTCCGTTTTCCAGATTCAACACAGCGTTATCAATTGCAGGACTTCCGATAGAATAATCTTCCGATCCTGGAGCTACAGGATAAAATCCTAATGTGCTTAAGATATACCAGGCACTCATTTGCCCTGCATCATCATTTCCTCCCAGTCCGTCTGGTGTTGCTTTATACTGCATTTCCAAAATACGGCGGATTTGTGCCTGTGCTTTCCATGGCTGTCCTGCCCAGTTATAAAAATAAACAACATGGTGAGCAGGTTCATTTCCGTGAACATATCCTCCAATAATTCCTTCACGTGTAATATCTTCAGTATCTGCGAAAAATTCGTCAGGTAAATGCATGGTGAACAGTTCATCCAGTTTTGATGCAAATTTTTTCTTTCCACCCATCATGCTTATAAGTTCATCCGGATTTTGTGGAACGAAAAAGCTGTAGTTCCACGAATTTCCTTCAATAAATCCTTGCCCATGGGTGCTTAAGACATCAAAATCTTTTTTAAAGCTTCCATCTGCCAGACGCGGACGCATAAATCCGGTTGTTTTGTCAAAATTATTTTTCCAGTTTTCAGAACGCTTGATAAACTGGTTATAGATTTCTGTCTTGTTTAAATGTTTTGCCAGTTGAGCAATGGCCCAGTCATCATAGGCATATTCCAATGTATTGGAAACTGAAGTTCCGCTTTTCTCAGCCGGAATATATCCAAGATCTATATATTGTCCGATGCCTTCGTAATTTCTTTTGTTGGCCGTTTCTATACATGCTTTTAATACTTCTTCAGGATCTCCTTCATAATTTCCTTTAATAATTGCATCTGCAACAACGCTTACACTGTGATAGCCGCTCATACACCAGTTGTCGTTGGCATAATGGGACCAGATAGGCAGCATTTTCATAGAAAACTGATTATAATGAGCCATCATAGATTTTACCATATCGCCATTCCGTTTGGGTTGAATAATATTAAAAAACGGATGAAGAGTACGGTAAGTATCCCATAAAGAAAAGGTTGTATAATTGGTAAAGCCCTCTGCTTTATGAATATTCTGATCCAGACCTTTATATTCTCCATTAACATCCATGTAAGTAGTAGGATTGATAAAGGTATGATACATTGCCGTATAAAAATTTGTCTTCTCCGTATCAGAGCCTTTGATGACAATTTTGTTCAGTTCTTTATTCCAGTTGCTTTGGGCTTGAATTTTAGCCTGATCAAAATTCATACTTCCTGCTTCTTTTTCGAGGTTTTCTAAAGCATTGGTCTGGCTTACGGGAGAAATAGCAAGTTTTACTTCAATCGCTTCATTTTCGTTGGTATCAAAATCAAAAAACATTTTCAGGTTCTTTCCAGCTATTTCAGGGAAATTCTGATTCTGGTCAAATTTTCTCCAGAATCCTTTGTAAACCTGCTTCTCATCATAATTTTTCTGCCCATAAGATTTAAAAGGTTTTGAAAATTTCATTGCAAAATAAACCGTTCTTGTTCTTGCCCAGCCATTAGTCTGACGATAGCCTGTGATGGTATTTCCGTTTTCTACCCGAACGTATGTCCATACATTTTTTCCATCATAATTGTAAATGCCAGCCATCAGATCCAGAATGATATGAGACTGATCAGACTTTGGGAAAGTATAACGGTGGATTCCCACTCTTGGCGTTGCTGTAAGCTCTGCCAGGATATTATGATCGTCCAGTTTCACTTTGTAGTATCCGGCTTCTGCTGTTTCGTTTTGATGAGAAAACCTGCTTCTGTAACCGTTTTCAGGCTTGGTTGCTGTTCCGGGATTCAATTGAAGTTTTCCTACGGTAGGCATGATCAGGAAATCTCCGAGATCAGAATGTCCCGTTCCACTAAAGTGAGTAGAACTGAAGCCTACAATGGTTTTATCTTCATAGCGATAACCGGCGCAGTATTTATAAACCTCGCCATTGTATTTTCCGTTAAGTTCATAAGAAATAGTATCTGTTTCAGGGCTTAGCTGTACTGCACCAAAAGGAACCGTAGCTCCGGGATAAGTATGGCCCATCTTTTCAGTACCGATCAGGGGGTTGACATATTGTATTAATTTTTCAAATTTTTGAGCATGAAAGTTTGCACTTAAAAGTACCAGAGAAAGAAAAACAATAGGTTTGTGATTTTTCATTAATGACAATTTTTCAAAGTTTAAAATTAATTAAAATCATCATTTGCTGTTGTGTTTTAGATAAGTTTGAATACTATTTATTCTTTTTCAGAAAAGCGAAAACCTATTCCGTGCAGGTTTTCTATTAAAACATTCCGTTCTTCGGCAAGCACCTTTCGCAATCGGGAAATAAATACGTCAAGACTTCGTCCCATAAAATAATCATCATCACCCCAGATTGCCTTCAGAATATCCTGTCTTTTTACAACCAGATTTTTGTGACAGATAAAATAGAAAAGCAGATCAGATTCTCTTTGGGTAAGAGTAATGCTGTTTTCTGTCCCCTGCAGTGTATAATTTTTAGGATCAAAATCATATTTCCCTACTTTGTATTTTTGAGGAGATGTGTCTGTTTTTTTAGTACGTTTCAGGAATACTTCAATTTTCAACATCAATTCTTCGATGCTGAATGGTTTTACCAGATAATCATCGGCACCTATTTTAAGACCCTTAATTCTGTCTTCTTTTAAAGCTTTTGCAGAAATGAAAATAATAGGGATCTCAGAATTTTTACTGCGGATATATTCGGCTACTTCAAATCCGTTCATGCCGGGCATCATAATATCCAGCAGGCAGATATCAAAATTTTGACTGTTAAATGCTTCCAATGCAGATTCGCCATCAGAATAGCAACTGATATCATAATAACTTTCAAGACTGTCCTCAACAAGGAAAGCTATTGTTTTGTCATCTTCGGCATATAAAATTTTAGATTTTGCCATACTTACACATGATTATTTGAAAACGGAAAAAATAGGGTAGTCGTAATTCCTTTATCTTCATTATTTTCCACAGAAATTTTCCAGTGATGCTGCTGAACTACTTTTTTTACATAAAATAATCCCAGCCCAAAACCATTCACTTCTTCACTTCTTTTGGTGTGTACCCTGTAAAATTTTTCAAAAATATGAGGAATATTTTTAGCAGGGATGCCCATTCCGTTGTCTTTAAACTTTAAATATAAGCCTTTTGAATCTTTATTAGCTGAAATTTTAATCACAGGCTTTGTTTCACAATATTTAATGGAATTATCCAACAGGTTGTAAATGATATTCGTAAAGTGAAATTCATCAGCCATTAATGAAGTACTGTTTTCAATATCAATCTCAATGCTGAGGTCTTTATTTTTGTGCTGTATACTGTCTGCAATCTCCTGAATAAAAGGGAGTAACAGTATTTTTTGAGGTTTTAATGACAATCCCGCAGCATCATTTTTAGCAATATTCAGTATTTTCTCAATGTGATTATTGAGCTTATGACTTTGATTGATGATAATGGAAGTATACGTTTGCAGTTTGGAATTATCCTGCACCAGATCCTGCTTATTGAGGGCTTCGGAAGCTAAGAGTATCGAAGATAAGGGCGTTTTAAACTCGTGAGTCATATTATTGATAAAATCACGCTGAAGCTCCGAAAATTTCTTTTGCTGAATAATGGTATAAATAGAATACACATACACCAGAAGAATGATGATAAGAGCAAATGTAAGAAGATACCAGAATCTCAATGAGCTGATCAGATAAGTTGTTTTATCCGGAAAACGTATAGAGAAATAATAGATCAGATTTTTGTGCTTCGGGAAATTGATTACCTTATTACTGGGACTTTCCTGATGCGAAGTCATATACTTTCCGTACACCATTTTATCACTGTGGCAGTTGTATAACGCATATACATAGTCTGTATTGATCTGGAAGCGGGTAAATTCTGTTTTCAGATAGTATTCCAGAACTACAGGATGAAACTCATTATTAATATTAACCACATAATAGTCATTGGCAATATTTTGTACAGGGTTTTCAGTATAGGAAGTTTTTCCTCCAGAGAGTTTTTCTGCAACTTCCATTAAGGCAATATTTACCTTCTGATTAAATTTTTTATCTTCAAGATTATAAGCCTGCCGGGTCCACATCAGCTGAGCTATTAAAATTCCGATAATAGCTACGAATCCCAGTGTTATTATAATATTGAGTTTTTTTATTTTCATTTCCTGAAACAATATTATCCAAAATTATCTATTTATCTTTTATTATTAACAACTCATTAACAAATGTTTGACAGCGGTTAACAAGTTGTAATCACGGTCTGTTTTACATTTGCTATATCGAAAGAAAATAATCAGTTTCTAACTATTAAAATTTATACTCATGAAAAAATTAAAAATTACCGCTCTTTTGGCTGTTTTAGCATTCTCTCCTTTCTATGCTAATGTAATTACTGCAGACGCTCCATCTATTGTTAAAATGGTTGCTGATGCTATTAAATGGAAATCAGAATCTATAGATGTAGGAAATATTCCTCAGGGAAAACCAAAATTGATCAGATTTGAATTTACCAACACAAGTTCAAAACCAATCATTATTCAGAATGTAGCACCTTCATGCGGATGTACTACAGCAGATTATACAAAAACTCCTATCCAGCCGGGGAAAAAAGGATTTGTAGAAGCTAGCTATAACGCAGCGGCAGTAGGTCCTTTCATGAAAACGGTAAATGTTACTACAAGTGATAGCAAAACTCCTAAAACACTTTCATTCAAAGGAGTAGTAGCTTCTTAATATATTACTTTTTTAAAAGATAAAAACAGCCTGATAAGTAATTGTCAGGCTGTTTTATTTAAAAATAATCTACCAGTTAAAAAAAACAGATAGAGAATAATTATTTGTAGCATTATTTATCGGGCTATTTTAAAGGATTGCATTTCAATATTTATTATTTTTAAGAAAAAATAATTTATGAGTCTATATACACAACCAATGCTGCGCGAAGGTGCACTAAAAGATAAAGTAGCAATTGTAACAGGAGGCGGAAGCGGGCTTGGAAAAGCAATGACCAAATATTTTCTTGAACTGGGCGCTAATGTGGTGATTACTTCAAGAAATCTGGAAAAGCTGCAAGCTACGGCTAAAGAACTGGAAGATGAGACTGGAGGAAAAGTACTTTGCGTAGCTTGTGATGTAAGAAACTGGGATGAAGTGGAAGCGATGAAAGAAGCTACCCTGAAAGAATTCGGAAAGATTGATATTTTATTGAATAACGCTGCCGGAAACTTTATTTCTCCAACAGAAAAACTGACTCATTCCGCTTTTGATTCTATTCTGGATATCGTTTTAAAAGGAACAAAAAACTGTACACTTTCTGTAGGAAAGCACTGGATAGATTCTAAAACTCCGGGAACTGTACTGAATATCGTAACAACATATGCATGGACAGGTTCGGCTTATGTAGTACCATCAGCCTGTGCAAAATCAGGAGTTTTGGCGATGACCAGATCACTGGCTGTAGAATGGGCAAAATATGGAATCCGTTTCAATGCAATTGCTCCGGGACCTTTCCCTACAAAAGGAGCTTGGGACAGACTTCTTCCGGGAGATCTTCAGGAAAAATTTGATATGAAGAAAAAAGTTCCGTTGAGAAGAGTAGGAGAACATCAGGAGCTTGCCAATCTTGCCGCTTATCTGGTTTCAGATTATTCAGCGTACATGAATGGTGAAGTAGTAACCATTGATGGAGGAGAATGGCTTCAGGGTGCCGGAGAATTTAATATGCTTGAAGCAATCCCGAGTGAAATGTGGGATGCTTTGGAAGCAATGATTAAAGCAAAAAAATCAAATTAATTAAACTTAAATAAAAAAAGCTCCCGGATATGTAACAAATCCGGGAGTTTTTTTTACCTATACAGTAAATAATATTTTTCAGATGAATTTTAAACTTCCAACCCTTGTTTCCACCGTTGCAGTGTTGCTGTTTTCAGGCTCTGCATACGCACAGGAAAAACCGAAATATGATTATGTAGAAGCATTTAAGCCGTTTTTCTATCCGCAGACAGGCACAGCAACCCGTTCTGCAAGCGGACAGCCGGGACATGCGTATTGGCAGAATTCAGCAGATTATAAGTTAAATGTCAGCCTGAATGAAGATAAAAAAGAGATTACAGGTACTGCGGAAATTACTTATACCAACAACAGCCCTGATAAATTAGGTTTTCTTTGGCTGCAGTTGGATCAGAACCTCTTTGCAAAAGATTCCAGAGGAAATGGAGTCGTTCCGCTTTCGGGAAGCAGAAACGGAGCGCATGGCGAAGAATTTAATGGCGGTTATAAGATTAAATCTGTAAAGCTTGACGGGAAAAGAGAGGTAAAATACACCATTACCGATACAAGAATGCAGATTGATCTTCCAAAAGAACTGAAAGCCAATGGAGGGGTTGCCAAAATAGAAATTGAATATTCTTTTGTCTCTCCAGATTATGGCTCAGACAGAATGGGAATACAGGACACTAAAAACGGCAAAATTTTTACCATGGCGCAATGGTATCCGAGAATGTGTGTATATGATGATGTTTTGGGTTGGAATACACTTCCATATATTGGAGCTTCAGAGTTTTATTTAGAATACGGGGATATTACAGCCAACATTACAGTTCCTGCTAATCATTATGTGGTGGCATCCGGGGAACTTCTGAATGAAAAGGAAGTCTACAGCAAAGAAGAAATCAACAGATGGAACCAGGCAAGAAACAGCGATAAAACGGTGATGATTCGTCCTGAGTCTGAAATTGGTAAAAATAAAACTTCCGGAACAAAAACATGGAAATTCAAAATTAAACAGACAAGAGACTTTGCATGGGCATCATCTGCAGGATTTATTTTAGATGCAGCGAAAATCGATTTGCCTAGTGGAAAGAAATCTCTGGCTATTTCAGCTTATCCGGCAGAAAGCGCAGGTGAAAAAGCCTGGGGAAGATCTACTGAATATACGAAGGCTGCCATAGAACATTATTCAAAAAAATGGTATGAATACACGTATCCTGCAGCAACCAATGTAGCAGGAAATGAAGGGGGAATGGAGTATCCGGGAATTGTATTCTGTCATATGGATTCCAAAGGAGAAGACCTTTGGGGGGTTACAGACCATGAATTCGGGCACAACTGGTTTCCTATGATCGTTGGGTCTAATGAAAGACTGTTCGCCTGGATGGATGAAGGATTCAATACATTCATCAACGGACTTTCCACCGAAGCTTTCAATAAAGGAGAATATTATAATAAACCTAATCTGGCAAGATCAGGAACTTATCTGCTGACCGACAGCCTGGAACCTGTAATGGTAGGACCGGATAATATGAAAGAAAGAAGCATTGGAGCTTTGGCTTATTATAAACCGGGAACAGGATTAGAGGTTTTAAGAGAAACGATCCTCGGACCTGAAAAATTTGACAAAGCATTCAGAACCTATATAGACCGTTGGGCATTCAAGCATCCTACACCATGGGATTTCTTCCACACGATGGAGAACGTTTCCGGAGAAGAGCTGAATTGGTTCTGGAGAGGGTGGTTCTTTAATAAATGGAAAATTGATCAGGCCGTAAAAAATGTAAAATATATTAATGGTGACTTTAAAAACGGAGTTCAGATCACAGTTGAAAACCTTGGTCAGATGCCTATGCCTACAACAGTACAGTTAAAATTCAAAGATGGAACGGCACAAACAGTAAAAATTCCTGTTGAAGTTTGGAAAAGAAATACAGAATGGACATTCAAGGTAGATTCTAACAAGGAAATTGATGAGGTGAAGCTGGATCCGAATTCGGTAGTTCCTGATATCAATCTGGAAAACAATAGCAATAAACCAGAATAGAAATTCTGCTGTATATATCAGCAAAATATACCAGTTACAAAAGCCTGAGCTTACAACCGTAAGTTCAGGCTTTTTGTTTTTAGGGTGTTTTTCCGGGGTAAGTAAAGGTGTTTCCCTACAATCTTTTGTGCATCAGTGATCTACTTTTGTCTCATCATATTAATCAAAAACAAAACAACATGGAAACATTAAAATCGGTGCTTGAAGCAAGCCACGTGAAAAAAACGAAAAATGAGTTAATCGACCTTTTATCAGGAGTTGAAAAAGTACTTACTCCTGCAGTCTATGAAAAAGTATCAGGAATTGAGACTTCAGAATTGAGTGCATTAACGAACAAAGAATTATTGGGTATCGTAGAAGACTTCAAAAAGAACTACGATGCAAAGTGGGAGAAATCTTTCTCCGGTGCTTCTTCAGAAATTATGAAGCTGATTGCCGGTAAAATCGCTGCTGATGAAGAAATCTTCAAAACTTCAGATGCTGCCAGTGCAGATTTTGCTGCAGAACTAGGAAGTATTGACTTTGCTACCATTATTGGCGGACCTTTGGATGCCTGCGTAAAAGCACAATCCAATGCCTCTATTGCAACAGTTAATTTCATCAATGAAGTAGGTTTCGAGCTTACGGATCCCAACAACCCGAATAGCGCGAAAAAACTGAGAATGGCAGAATTCAAATACACCAAAAATATTCCTAACCCGGATTTTGACCCTGACAAACCGGTAGATAATACCAATCCTAAAACAATTCCAGATCCGGTAGAACTTACCGTTCCTTTCATCGCATTGCTGAATGTTCCAAGTTTCAGAATTGAAACGTGTGAAGTAGACTTCAATGTTAAGCTAAATTCAACATACACCAAAGATGTAAGTGATGAATTTGGAATCAATGCCGGAGTTTCCGGAGGATGGGGACCTGTAAAATTCAAAGTGGATGTGTCTTACAAAAGAACTTCCAGTACAGGAATTAAAGTAGAAAAAGAATATTCTCTGGGGGTAAAAGTACGTGCAACAAATGACGAAATGCCTGCAGGACTTGAAAAGGTACTTGGACTTCTTTCACAATAATCTATTTTACGAAAGATGATAAAATTATCAGACTACCTGGATTATCTCAACAACGAGATAATTCAGGCTCGTAAAAAAGCTGACGAAAATGCAGTTCTTATTGCAAAAGAATATGCCCGTCATGAATACCTTAAATATTTTAAGGTTCCGAGATATGCGCTGCCCAGTGTAAAGATGGACATTCCGATCAAAATTACGGATATAGATTCCGCTCCTAAATATAATTTTAAACTGGATCAGGATCAGTTTGTTACAGAAATGAATGAGAGAATCCTTCTTGTGAACAAGGAGAAACGACTGAATATTCCTGAAATTACGAAAAGACAGCTCCAGACCGAAGAGTTCAAAACACTGTTCAGTAAACTGGAAAAAAACGATCAGAAATTTGGAAAACTTCCTGCCAATGAAGTGCTGAAACTGGATCTTAGAAATAAAATAAAAATTCTTAATTCCGGGATATTCAGGCCTCAGGATGGAACAACAGAAGAAGAAACTGATGAACTAAAAGAGATTTTTTCAAAGGTTTTACTGAACAAATACACTTTGGTCAATGCAAAGCTGAACAATATTTACATAGATCCCAATACCAGTGCAGCGGAAGATAAAGATAAACTGTTCATCAATCTTCATGTAGAAATGGAGGAAGAGGGAATCAGGATTGTATCCTATAAAGATAAAGACGGTAATGAAATAGAACAGATAACTTTTGAATAATGCAGGAACTTATCCACTATACAGTACAGAAAATCAAAGAGCTTCTGGAACATTTCAATGAAGTTCAGGGTTTATACCTGTCAAAATCATTTGACTTTGATGCTAGGTTTGATGTATTTCTCAACGAAGCCCTGGAATACTTTCGTACAAAAGGAAGCACAACCCACGAATCTGAGGTTTTGAAGATTATGAATATGATAGCCACAGTGAAAAGAGGATTTAATCCCATTACAATGGAAAAAATAACAACCGGAAGACGAGAAATTCTCGGAGGATTCTCATTCAATGGAATGGAAAGTATGTATGATATTCTGATGGAAATCTATGCGAAGGAAAATAAAAAACTTGACGATGCCGAAGAACTTATTTCAGGAATCATTGTCTCGTTATATCAGAATGGGATTTTGGATGATGAAAAGCTGAAAGAGATGAATTCTGTTCCCAAAATTGAAAGCTTCTGGAGTTCACTCGTTGAGCAGAATACAGCCATATCCGGGATTAATAAAAAACTGAGACTGACGATCATTCCGGAAGATATTTACATTATTCTTGAAAAAGTATTTCTGAAATTAATTTAAAAAAAGAGCATTATGGAAACCGGAAGATATATCGTTTTGCTGAAAGATCAGCAGAAGACGGCACTCAAAAAAATAGAAAAAGAGCTGGAAGTGAATATTACTTCCTCAGAACTTCTTTCCAAAGAAAACCGTTCCTATGAAATTATTGATCAGGATAACGGGGTGCTTTACAAAAATCTGGGCATTCTTGTGGTGGATAATATGGATGAAGATCAATTGAGAAGTGCCGTGAAAAACGAATCGAATTCTATTGTTTATTACGAAAAAGAACGGGAATTTTTTCCTGCGGATGAACTGCAGCTGATTAATGAGCTTAAAAAACAGTCCGCCGGACTCACAGAAAAAATTTCAGAACTTGAAAAATACATAACCAGCAAACCCTTGCCTCAAAAATCATTCGTTGAAATGGAATGGGGATTAAAAGCGATTGGGCTGGAAAACACTCACTATACAGGAAAAGGTATTGATGTCTGCATTCTGGATACAGGACTTGAAACTTCCCATCCCGATTTTTCTTCTGAAGAAATTGAAGGAAAATCATTCATCGATGGTGAAGACTGGAACAGAGATCCCAACGGTCATGGTACACACTGCGCAGGAGTAGCCACAGGAAATACGAGATCTGATACAGGAAGACGTTACGGAATTGCCAGAGACTGCAATCTGAAAATTGCAAAAGTGCTCGCAGATAACGGTAGAGGAACTACCAGCAGCGTAATTGATGCCATAGACTGGGCAATTACGAAGAAATTCAGAATATTATCGCTGTCTTTAGCATCTCCCGTGAAACTTGATGATCAGCCTTCCGTACTTTTTGAAACCATTGGAGAAAGAGCACTGGAAAATAATTGCCTTATTATAGCGGCTGCGGGAAATGACAGCAACAGACCACAGATTCCACAGCCTGTTTCAATGCCGGCCAATTCAAAATCAATCATGGCTGTAGGAGCTATTGACGGCCAAATGAAGATTGCCCGGTTTTCAAATGCGGGAATTAATCCGTCTACAGGAGGAAATATTAATGTCTGTGCACCCGGTGTGGATATCATCAGCGCCTATCCTAAAAATGCAAAGAACAAAAAGAACTTTTACTATACAATGAGCGGTACCAGTATGGCCGCACCACATGTTTCCGGACTTGCCGCTTTATATATGGAACAGTTTCCCGATAAATCAGCAAAAGAAATATGGGAACTTATAGAAAACAAAGCAAGGCCTATTGAAGGCATAAAATACAGAGATATAGGAAACGGATTAATACAGGTATACCTATGATTACTTATCTCGCCGTTTTAAAGAAAGATATAAATTTTAAAAAGCTTGAAGCTCTTCTCAAAAATAAAAAGATCAGACTGGCTGCTCATTATACAACCATTGGGGTGGTAAAACTTAAAAGCAGTATACCTGTTTCAGAAACAGAATTTCAGGAATATTTTATATCTATAGAAGAAGAAAAAGATAATTTAACAATATAATCACATCAATAAAGCTTTTCTGTCACAGAGAAGTTTTATTTTTGTCTCTTACTGATAAAATAACATATGAATTTAAGATTTTCAATAGTGTTCCTGATGTTTTTTGCATTAGGATTTTCACAGGACCTTACTGTAATGAGTTTCAATATCAGGCTGAATGTTGAATCTGATAAAGACAATGCATGGCCGAAGAGAAAACAGGATGTTGCAGATTTATTGACCTATTATCATCCAGATTATTTCGGAGTACAGGAAGCGCTTCCGGAACAGATGAAAGATATTAAAATAGGATTAAAAAACTATGATTACATAGGAGTAGGAAGAGACGATGGTAAAGAAAAAGGAGAATTTTCAGCTATTTTCTATGATACCAACAAACTTGAAGCGGTAAAATCAGGAACTTTCTGGCTGTCTGAAACCCCGGAAAAGCCTTCAAAAGGCTGGGATGCTGCACTAAACAGAATCTGTACTTACGCCATATTTAAAGATAAAAAATCAAAAAAAGAATTCCTTGCGATGAATCTTCATTTCGATCATGTAGGAAATGTAGCAAGAGTGAAATCTTCCGAGCTGATCCTGAAAAAGATCAAAGAACTGAATCCCAAAAACCTTCCGGTAACCCTGAGCGGTGATTTTAACCTGACAGATGATTCGGAACCGATTAAAATTCTTTCCCAGAATATGAAAGACACTTTTTATCATTCCGAAACGAAGCATTACGGGCCGGTAGGAACTTTCACAGGCTTCAATGTTAATGAGGTTCCGAAAGACAGAATTGATTACATTTTTACAAATGGCTTTAAAATAAAATCCCACAGACATATCAATGACAGAAGAGAAAATCTGTTGTATCCATCAGACCATTTCCCTGTGATTGTGAATTTGTCTCTATAAAAATCAGTTGATTGGAAAATCAATTTCAAATCCAATTCCTCTCAGGGATTGGATTTTTATTTGGGGATCATTATTGAAATACTTACGCAGTCTGCTGATGAATACATCAAGACTTCTTCCTGTAAAATAATCATTCGTTTCCCAAAGATTATCCAGAATATTGTCTCTGGTGATGATCGTCCTGTTATGCTTAAGAAGATATAATAAAAGTTCCTGTTCCCGTATGGTCAGGCGGTTGTTTCCGTTAGGATGAGATAACAGAAGCTTGGTGGTGTCCAGTGAAAATGCTCCGATTTTTATTTGACTTTCCGTAGCGGCTGGAAGTGCTCTTTTCAGAATGTTTTTAATTCGTAAAACAAGTTCTTCAGGATCGCAGGGTTTGGCAATATAATCATCAGCACCTATTTTTAATCCAGTCAGACGATCTATTTTTTGGTTTTTAGCCGTTAAAAACAATAGCGGGAAATTACTTTTTTCCTTTAAAATCATTTTAGCCAGAGAAAAACCGTCGAGATTGGGCATCATTACATCCAGAATTCCCATTTGAAAAGAAAAATCAGATTGAAGTAATGGAACAATATCTTCCGGATTTTGAAACCAGCTGACTTCAAAATCTTCCAATTCAAGATAATGCTTCAGAATCATTCCGAAATCCGGATCGTCTTCAGCCAGAAGAATTTTAGTTTTCATAGGGAATTGATATTTTAAAGGTACTTCCTGCCTGAGATTTGCTGGAAACTTCCACTTTACCTCCGTACCTTGTAATGATTTTTTTAACGAAGTAAAGCCCCAGTCCAAGCCCTTTGCTGTTGTGGATGTTATTGTTCTGAATTCTGTAGAATTTTTCAAAAATATGATTTAACTCTTTTGCCTCCATGCCTTGCCCGTTGTCTGAAACTTCAATTTCCAGATGTTGAGAGCTGTTGTGAGTATTTATTTTAACAACAGATGCACCGTATTTTACACTGTTTTCGCAAAGATTTTTAATGACGGTTTCCATCAGATTTTTATCAAAAGGAAGTTTTTGTGAGATGGTATTTTCAAGGTTAAAATCAATGTTCGGGTAAGTAACCGCAAGATCCTGAATGAAAAAATCCCAGTCTTCAGGTTGTATTTCAACCATATCATCCGGTATTTCATCCTTATGAAGCTGAACCATCAGACTTTCAAGCCGGGAAATCTGGCGGTCAATAAGAGGCAGCGTTTCCGGGTTCCATTCTTTTTTTAATGCTTTGGAGGCTATTTTTAAAGTGGCAATCGGAGTTTTAAACTCATGTGAAATGTTATCCACAATGGTGTGGAGAACTTCTACCTGCTTCTGCTGCTGAATCAGGTTTCTGATCGTGAAAATATAGAGCAGAAGAACACCCGAAAGAAGTATAATACAACAAATAATCAATAGAGTAAGCTCTTTGAAAACAATACTTTTTATATTTTTAATCTCAAAATCTGTCTGGGTTTTAACCAGAAAAGTATTTCTTTTTTCAACCTGGCCATTATCCGTATCATCTCTTTTGGTTGTTGAGGTTTCCCAGCTTCCGTTACTGGCAATACGTGGATTTTTAAGCTTATCCTGTGTCTCAAAAATAACAATAGGCTCAGTAATTACCTTTGCGCTGTCTGGCAGATGAACAATAGAAAGATACCGGATTCTTGCAGAAATTTCATACCCGTCTTTCTGGTAGCGGCTATCAATATAATGAATCAGCCTTTCTCTGGCCGATTTTCTGTTTTCTATGAAGTGATTTAGAAAATCCTTTCTGCTGATCTCCTTGTTGTGGTACTTGATAATGATTTCCTGAAGAGAGTCATCATTCCTTTCTTTCACCTCCTGAATGTCTTCAAGACTGTCTGTAAAATGGGTAAGCCCGTCATTCACAGATCTGTAGATGTCTCTTTCTTTTACCTGATAGGTCTTGTACATAAAGTAAACCTGTATCCCCAGTAAAAGCAGGAACAGGGCAGCAAAAACCGAAATCAGAATTTTACTCTTGGCTATCATTGAAACAAAGATAAAACTTTACCATTTTTCCGGGAATTATTATTTTATTATTAACCTTCCATTAACCAAGGGTTTAAATTTTAAACAATAAACCTTTGCTCATTAATCCTGCTCTGGGAATTTTAATGGCAGAAAATACATTAACCCATCATTAACCCATCATTAACTCAAATTCTCCCTTTCAATACTGAATTTTGTAGCCATAAAACAGAACAGTGTTTTTGTTAGGATAAAAAATTGCCATGTATAAAATTCTTTTTTTTCTGTGTTTTCCGGTTTTGATTCTCGCCCAGAAACAAAAACTTGAAGGAACAGTTACGAATACTGAAAATGGAAAGCTTTCGTCGGTAAAAGTTGAGCTGTATGATTCTCAAAATACATTAATTAGAGAATTAAAAACTGATGAAAACGGAAAATTTATACTGGAGGGAATAGCAGAACAGGAAGTAAAACTGGTAGTTAAAAACCAGGGATACTCTTTATTTGAGAAAAAACTTGACCTTACAAAACTTGATCCACTGAATATTATCCTTAAAAAAGAATCACTGGAAATAGAAGGAGTGGTAATGACGAAGCGCAAGCCTTTGGTGAAAAGAAAAGTAGACCGTCTGGAATTTAATGTTGAAAACAGTAATATTTCTTCACTCAATGCCTGGGAAATTCTGAAGAATACACCAAGTGTCACCGTAAACAATGATGTACTCGGGGTAAAGGGAAGTACTGCAATTTTGGTGACCATTAATGATAAAAAGATAATGCTGACGGGGGATGAACTCAAAAATCTTCTGGAAAATACGCAGGGAGATGATGTGAAGTCGGTAGAAGTGATTACCAATCCGCCGGCAAAATATGAGGCTTCGGGAAGTGCAGTCCTGAATATTGTTCTGAAAAAGAATAAAATTGAAGGCTATCGCGGGATTCTTTCATCCAAATATGTACAGACACAATATGCGAAAGGTGTTTTTGGTCTTTCCCAATATTATAAAAAAGATAAACTTTCCGTTATGGGAAGCTATTATAGAGGGCTGGGAACGTACTACAGGGAAGGAACAGATTATGTGAACTACCCGGAAAGTCAAACCCGATGGGTCAGTACGATGAACAGGAAGGATAAAAACTATAACCAGAATACCCTGAATTTTAATGTGGAATATGAATTGGACAGCTTGACCAATGCAAGCCTCAACTATTCAGGGTATTTTTCTCCAAAATCCTTCGGAACCTACAACGTTCCTACACTAATTTATAATAATCAGGATATCGTAGAATCTAATTATACCACGATCAATGATCACCGCTCACGTTCCATTAACAATTCTGTAAGTTTTCAAATAGACCGGAAACTGAATAAGAAAAGCAATCTTTCATGGATCAACTATTTTACCGGAAATAATGCCGATAAATACCAGAATGTAATCACCGATCTGAACTTTGCCGGCCAGCCTCCAAAAGAAGATAATTTTCTTACCAAGAACAAAGCCGATGTTCAGCTGTATTCCACTCAATTCGATTATCAATGGAAAGATGATAAACTGGAGCTGGAATCCGGAGCAAAATATAGTTTTGTAAAGACCAACAGTAAACTTGATTTTTCTGATAACGAAAATGGAGTACTGCAATACCGTCCGGAAAAGAGCAGTATTTTTGACTATAAGGAGCATAATTTTGCCCTGTATTCTTCATTAGCCTATAATATTGGTAAATGGAATTTCAAAGGAGGGCTTCGCGCAGAAATGACAGACCTTGAAGGTGTAGTATCTGAACCTTATGAATTGAATAAAAGCAATTACTGGAAATTTTTCCCCACTTTCTACGCACAATATACCACAGAAAATAAACAGGAATTCGGTTTCTCTTATGGTAAAAGAATCAGCAGACCTTCCTATTCATGGTTGAATCCTGCAAAATCTTATTACAATCTCTTTTCGTACTATCAGGGAGACCCAAAGCTAAAGGCAACCATCACCCATAACCTCAATCTTACCTATTCCTGGAAAGACTGGAATCTGGATTTGTATTACCGGAAAGAAATCTATCCGTCTATGGAAATTTCATATCAGGAACCAAGTACCAACAGTCTTATTTATTACTTTACCAATATTGAAAAAGGAGAAGCTTTCGGATTGAGCCTGTACAAAAATTTTCAGGTCAAACCATGGTGGAATATCATTGTGTCTGAAAACTTTGAACACAACGAAAATTATTTCAAAGGAACAGACGGAATGCTGTATAAAAATAAAGTCTTGAACTGGGTTTCCAATATCTCAACAAGTTTTACCCTCGATAAAAGCAACGATTGGAAAATGGAAATGGGACACCGTTACTATTCTCCGGGAATACAGGGAACTTTCAGGATTTCTGCGGCCTGGTCAGCCTATTTTATAATGAACAAGAAATTCTTTAATAAAAAACTGGAGGCCAGTCTTATATTCACTGATATTTTCAGGACGACAGGTCAGAAAGTAAGCACAAAATATGCAAATCAGGATAATTATTTTCTTGATTATACAGATGCTCAGGGAATTTCGTTTTCATTGAAATTCAATTTTGGAAATCAGTCTGTAAAAAATGCCAAAACAATACAGAAGGCTTCGGAGCAAGACAGATTGTAGAATAATTCTACTATAAAACTACTTGTAATATCATATTATTACAAAAGAAATGATTCCTTGATGTTACATTTTCGCTATTTTTGATACCTATCTTTAAAAAGGTCATTATGAAGAAAATTTTTTCCGGAATGCTGATGGTCGTTTCCTTACTGCAATTGTCTGCACAGGAACTCTATATGCCGAGGAATATCAAAAAAGCGTATGAAAAAGGGACCCGTGATATCTCCGGAGCACCAGGTAAAAACTATTGGCAGAATAAGGGAGCATATAATGTGGATGTGAAAGTGGATGCCAATACAAAAATGGTTTCCGGAAAAGAAACAATTGTCTATACAAACAACAGTCCGGATAGTCTGAATGAACTGGCTATACGATTTGTGAATAACCTTCATAAACCTCAGTCACCAAGATCAGGATTTGTGTCTAAGGATTTTCTATCTTCAGGACTTAAGATTAAATCTTTCATTGTAAACGGTGAAAAATATGATGTCAACAGTGATGATTGGAGTACTGTTGAAAAAGTAAAATTAAAAACAGCTTTGAAACCTAAATCAAAAGCTGAAGTAAAAATTGAATGGGAATATCCACTTTCAGTACAGAGTGGAAGAGAAGGGCAGATAGATCCGGAAACATTCTATGTTGCTTATTCTTTTCCAAGAGTTTCCGTATATGATGATTATAACGGATGGGATATGCTTCCACATTCAGACAGACAGGAGTTTTACAATGACTTCAATGACTACAGCTTTGCCATCACTGCACCTAAAAATTTTGTAGTCTGGGCAACAGGAGATTTCCTGAACCCGGAAGCAGTACTTCAGCCGGAGTATTTAAAAAGATATAAAGCTTCATTAAAAAGCGATAAAGTAATGCATATTGCTACAGAGCAGGAAATGAAGTCCGGGAAAGTAACGAAACCCAATAAATGGAATGTCTGGAAATTTAAAGCCAGTCATATCACAGATTTCTGTTTTGCAATGAGTAATCATTATGTGTGGGATGCAGCAAGTGTTCAGTTGAAATCAAAAAGAGCAAGCGTTCAGGCAGGATATAAAAATGGAGCAAAAGATTTTGAGCATTATGTAGACTGGATGCGTTATAATCTTGATTGGTTCTCTAAAAACTGGCCGGGAGTAGAATATCCTTATAACGTAATGACCGCTATTCAAGGATTTGCTGATATGGAATATCCAATGATGATCAATGATACCAGTATTCCTGATGATCTTCAGGATGCAAGACTGACGGCAGATCACGAAATTGCTCACACCTATTTCCCTTTTTATATGGGAATCAATGAGACGAGATATGCATTTATGGATGAAGGCTGGGCTACTACGCTGGAATACCTTATAGGAATTGATGAAAATGGAGAAGCTGCAGCCAAAGAATTTTATAAAAACTTCCGGGTTAAAAGATGGATTAATGATCCGTCTGCAGAACAGGATCAACCGGTGATTACGATGAGTACGCAGGTGAGTGGTTCCGGATATGGGAACAATTCTTATGTAAAAGCTTCTTTGTCTTATCTGGCACTGAAAGATTATTTAGGAGACGAACTCTTCAAAAAAGCATTACATCATTATATGGACAACTGGAATGGAAAACATCCGGTTCCATGGGATTATTTCAACTCTATGAATACAGGGTCTGGAAAAAATCTGAACTGGTTCTTCCAAAATTGGTTTTATACAAATAATTATATTGATCTAAAAGTAACAGGTGCATCCCAGATTAATGATATGCTTACTGTAAACGTAGCCAATGTAGGTGGGTTTGCAATTCCCTTTGATGCATTAATAGCGTATGAAGACGGAACTACAGAGAAACTGCATTTCTCTCCTTCTGTCTGGGAAAAAGATCAGAAACTGACAGATCTGGTGATTCCCATTAAGAAGAAAGTAAAATCCGTAAAGCTGGATGGAGATCTGTTTATGGACTATACTCCGGAAAATAATCAAAAAAACTTATAAAATGAAAGCCTTCAGATTATGAAGGCTTTTGTATTCTAAAAATAGGCAGTTAATCTTAAACCGACTGTAATATAATTAATTTTTTCTTTAGCAATCAGGTTGTTAAGTTCCTGATCCAGCTCAGCACTTTCCTTGATCTCATCGCTGAAGTAATATCGGATCGTAGAGTTGATCTGATTGTAATCCGTATAGAAAGTGAGCCCCAGTCCAGGATTGAACTTATAGGTCATCGCTGCTCCTGTATTCCAGCGGAAAGCAGGTTTAGGCTTATATCGGGCTATCCGAAGTTCGTGGTTAGGAGCGTCTACATCGTCTCCTTTTACAAACACTTTTCCACTGGCAGTAGCAGCATATCCTCCGGTTAACTTTAACGTGAGCTGCCATTTATCTGAGAATTCATGAGAAAAATAAGGTCCAATGCCTGCAGCCAGGAAGCCCATGGATTGTGTTTTGATTTCATGGTTGCCAAAATCCTGCCCGTCATCAAAGTTTATTCTTTGAGATTTAATAGGAAAGCTGCTGAAGGTTAGATCTGCACCCACACCCCATCTTTTTGAAAAGAAATAAGCCCCTTCCAATCCGCCTTCAAAACCGATTTGCTTTTTGTCATCCAGTTCAGATTCCCGTAGAAAGTTGGTTGTACCTAATGCAGTCCCCATTTTCAGAGTAAGAAAAGACGGATAATCATTTCCTTGTATTCTTGATAAGATACTTAAATTATCTCCCTTATTCTTATAAATTTTATCAATAAAAAAATACCCGAGCTCTGTGGATATAATTCCTATACCAGCGCCGGCTAGAATATCCGGAACCCAGTGTCTGTTATTTAAATTTCGGCCAAGTCCCGTAATAGCGGCAGAACCATATCCGGCAATACTGTAGGCAGGATTTACCATACCATATTCCTTATGTAAAAAACTTGCATTGGTAAAAGCCATTGCAGCATGCCCTGATGGAAACGAATTATTTTTGGAACCATCTGGCCGTTCAACTTTTGCTGTGTATTTAATAGAATTAACTAAAATAGCCATGATGGCTAAACTTGTTCCATAAGACAAGGTTGCCCGCCCAATATTATTCCGGCCTTTTACACCTGCCAGTTTTAACCCGTAAACAGTGGCAGCCGGAGCATACTGAAGATAATCATCAAATTTGACCTTGAAGTTAGGAAGATAGCGGTTTCTTACCTCGCGGATATTCTCTTTTTCTCCCCATGTTGCAGCAGCAGCAGTAAAAAGAACGGCAGGAGCCACAGATTTTTTTACCCATTCCTTTTTGAAAAACGGTGTTTTCTGCTGAAATACACAACCGGTGGAATTGATAAGCACAATATCTTCCATAAGATTTCGGGATCGGATCGTATCCTGTGTTTTAATTTGGATAGTATCTTGTGCTTTTATACAGTATAGATGCAATAGTATTCCTGATGCTAATACTAGTTTTTTCATCGTAGTGGTGTGAAATTTAAGTCGCATAAAAATATTAAAAAAATCTATCCCAAAAATTGAGATAGACTATTTTAATGTTTTTATAATATTTCAACTATTTAGTTGATTATCTTAAGCCAGATCTTGGTCCGGATGCTGCTACTACAGCCTGCATTCTTGTTTTTTGATTAGCTGAGAACATTACCATAGATTTGTCATCTACATAATCCATATAGTTCATGAACATCTGAGAACGGCTTACCCCTCCACAAACTCTGTTCAGAGGATAAGTAGGATTCCCGTAGTTAGGGCCTGGAGACACTGGTGTATCATTAGAGTAATCCGTTTGGCAGCCTGTATCAGATGATCCCCAAAGATGTGGAAGATTCAGATAGTGACCTACTTCATGTGTTACTGTTCTTCCTAAGTTGAAAGGAGCAGAAGCACCGGTTTTTCCTATGTACTGATATCCTATTACAAGGCCATCATACCATTGTCCTGCATTTTCAGGGTAATAAGCATAGCCTAATGTGCCTGGCTGATTATTCTCATCAAGGATTGAATTAACAACCCATATATTCATATTTTTATTCACATCAGTAGCATCAATACCACCTGTGCTCGCCTTTTTCATTTGCTCAAGATCAGATCTCCAGCCGGTTTTTGTACTTTGTTTGCGGTTGGTAGCTACTAATTTAAAACGGATTTTTACATCTCCTGCTGCCGAAGGTTGAAATGCTGAAGGAATTTTATTAATGTCAGAATTGGTAGCACCATAATCAGCATTCAGTACGGCAATTTGTTCTGCGATTCTTGCATCAGAAACATTTTGAGCGGAAGTATTATAAATTACATTAAAAACTACCGGAATCTCAACGGTTCCATCCGCCAGAACTTTTCCTAATCTAAGGTTTTCTGTAAATTTTTCAGTACCGAATTCAATATCGGCCATTTTTTGTTTTAGCGCAGGGTTTTTCAGAAGCATCGCCTGTCTTATTCCTTCCGAAGGACAGCTTCTTTTAAGAGCGCTTGGAGCAGAAGCTTCCTGATCCAGAGGCGTTTCATTTTGATTACTTAAGTTGTCGGAGTTACATGCCGACATAAGGCCCAGAACTAGGGCTCCGAATAAGAATTTTCTCATATCGTTATAATATAATTTGGTTGAGGGTGTGAAATTATATTATTTAAAATTGATATGCAAACTATTTCTTAAAATATTTAATAAATACTTATTTAATGGTTGATTTATTTAATTATTTATTAATGAATTGTGATTTTGTTTGAGTTTTAGTTAATTTTAAATATATAATTTATATTTCACGCTTAAGTGTGTTTTTGAGTGAAAATAATTTCACACTCTACATAATTTGTAGGATATTTTTCATGAGAAATATGTTAATAAAAATATCTTAAACATATAATTAAAGTTTATATATTCCATGTATTTATTCTCATTTTAGCTTTTTTTACTGAATTGCATGTTTCTTAACGAAATAATATAGATTGTCCAGATTTTTTTGTTGAATAAATTATTGAGCTTATAATACAATGGTATTCCTGAATTTTATCTATAAAAGGCTATAAAAAAAAATCTATCTCAATTAGAGATAGATTTTAAATTTTTATTAATTTGGTAAAATATATTGTAGGTTTTTATTGCTTACTATGAATACTTTTCGTTTAAATTTAATGATAAATTTTAGTTTGCAAAACCATTTTTAATAGCAAATACAGCCAGCCCAACACGGGTTTTTAAATCCAGTTTTTCACAAAGCTGATCGCGATAGCTTTCCACGGTTCTTGGGCTGCAGCACATTCTGTCAGCAATTTCTTTATAGCTGAGTTCAGTTACAGTGTATTTCAGAAATTCTTTTTCTCTGTCAGAAATTCTTACGGCGATTTCAGATTCCGTTTCTTTATTAAGATTGGAGAAAATAATTTTAGAAGCCCAGTCCGGGTAAAAGAAACCGTCACTGTTCAATCGGGTAAGTGCTGTCTCCAGATCTCTTGGGTGGGTGTTTTTTAGAAGGTAGCCTTTTGCCCCGCTTTTGATCATTTTGATCACACTATTATCGTCACCCTGCATGCTAAGTGCCATGATTTTAATGGCGGGATGGTTTTTAGTAAGCCAGGCTGCGGTTTCAAAACCATCCATTATTGGCATGCTGATATCTAAAAGAATGATATCCGGAATAGTATTTCCTTCTTCAATTTTTTGGATGAGGTCTTTCCCGTTTTCGCATACATAAATGACTTCAAATTCATTGAAATTACCAATGATGCCTTCCAGGGCTTTTGCAATAAGTATGTGGTCGTCAACAATGACAATAGATTTCTTCATGACTGTTTTTTTAAGATAATATTGATTCGGGTTCCCGTATTTTCCTGGCTTTCTATAACGAAATTTGCTCCAATAATTTCTGCTCTGTTTTTCATATTCGTAAGACCTATTCCGTTGGATTTGATCTGTGAAGTATCAAATCCGATTCCGTCATCACGAATATCAAGTTCCCAAAGGATATCTTCGGACGTATTCAGGCATATAAAAATATTTTTACAGCGGGAATGTTTTATGCTGTTCTGAATGAACTCCTGAGTGATTCTGAGCAGCATGTTTTTATGAACAAAACCTAAATCCAGCTGCTTGAAATTGTGTTCAAAGCTGACAATACACTTTTTAAAAGAATTGGTATTGTCTACTTCTTCCTGTATTAAAGTTACAATTTCCTTTTGATTGATGTTGTCATCCGTCAGTGTTTTCGACAGGCTTCTGAGATCCTGCAGAGACTGATTGATGATCTGAGAAACCTGGTCAATTCTTTCACTGGCTTCCGGGGCCTTATTCTCGTAAAGCATCTGTTGGACATACAGACTTACAAGGGTTAGTTTCTGGCCGATATTATCATGAAGCTCACGCCCGATTTGTTGCATGGTAGCTTGCTGAATCTCCAGTTGAGTAGACAGGAGTTCTCTCTGATGAAGTTCATTTTTCATCTCAATTTCATTCAGATATTCCCGTTTTCGTTGTCTGTAATTTCTGATATAAATAAATACGGCTGTTACAAACATCAAAAAAAAGATGTTGAATGAAATAATGGTTATTAAGAGCTCTGTTTTCCCCATATGAATGAACTTGCAAATAAAATATACATTACCGCTCCTGAAACCTGGAAGTAGATAAAATAAATATCCCAGATATCTATATATTTCCACAAGAGAGAGTTAAATGTCATAAATGGTAGATTGGCAATATAAAAAAGCGTTACTCCCAGATTGATATAAAACATTTTGTTTTTACTGAAATTGAGAATCTCAGATGAATTTACTTGTTTATAATACTCCATAATGACAAGAGCCATTAAGAGCAGACAACCTATATTATAATTGAAAGAAAAGATTACTTTCTTTTCCGGGAAAAAAAGTGCCCTGAGAATATATGTTAAAAGATACGTTCCTGTTAAGACATAGAACAGTTTTGTTTTCTTTAGAGATTCTTTTGCATACAGCCAATAAAAAAATATAAACTGCAGTGGAATCACAAAATAATTGTGAAAATTTATTCTGTCTATTCTAAGTGGCTTCTCTCCCCATTTTACAGCCGATTCGCATAGAAAAATAAGAATCAGATAAACTGCCAGATATTTCCAATGCTGTTTTTTGACACGGTTATAATAAATCAGGGAAGTTAAAGCTGCAAAGGCCTCTCCCCAATACATGAATGACGAAAAAAATTTTTGAATCTCAGTCATATTGTGTTTAAGAATGTGAATAGTGATTAATAAGATGTGCCCATTGGAGGTGATGGTGGAATAAGTGTTCCACTATTTTCTCCAAGACCTGTATCATCACCTTGAGCACCTCCGCCACCATTATCATTGCCACCAACATTGCCAGATGGAGTAAAATTACGAGCATTTAACGCTATGGATTTTCCATCAGCACTTTGGAAAGGATTAAAATCAAAATCAACAAGCTCACCGGTTTCACTGGCTTTTTTCACGGTTGGAATCATCACTAAAGTATGTTTTCCGGCATATTCTACTGGAACAGGGTGGGAGTCCATGATAGACCAGTTTTCTTGCTTAGGATATGTTGCGTAATAAAATCTGATTCCCAGATCTTCTTCAGAAGTTGCAGAGTTTACTTTGGCAGCCTCTTCTTCGATCTTTGCAATAAAGTTTTTTAATTTCGGAAGATCAAACCAGATAGAATGTGCGTCCTGAATACCTAAAGCAGTATTAATTGCATTTAAATGATTTTGACGATAATTGTCGATCAGAGCCTGGATAAGACTATTTGACATTGTTCCAGGTTGTAGCGGATTGTTTGATTCTGTATTCATAGCTTAATGTTTTACGGATGAAACTCAATTAATATGCAAATCTCGGAAAAAATATGGTAGAAAATATAGTCATGAATAGGGAATTATACTGTTATTTTTTCCGTGTTTTTACGGATTGCGTTAATCGTAGTAACTTGTAGGAGTATTTATTATGAATTTATGCTAAAAAACGGAGAAATACATATTTCTCCGTTTTTCTCTAAATGCAAGGGTACTTCCTCCAGTCTCGGCAAATATATCCTGATGTACAACAAAGGTTGACAGGGCAGTTCATGTTTTCATCACACATAATGATAGGAGCGATAAGACCACCGTTGATTTTTTTTAAATCATTTCTTTTTAGCTTTTTCATACTGATTTTGTTTTAGTTAGTGATAGATTTGAATAGTAAATATAATTATATTTCACTTAGCAAGGATAAATTATAAGAAAAATAAGTGCTGCAGATTATTCTACAGCACTTATTCACAAAAATAATGTATATGAAAAAAACTATTTTATTGTTCAGTAGGTCTGAAAACCAAACCTGTTTCTACGAAATAATCCAAAGTAATTCTGTCTCCATCATTTACCTTTCCTGCAAGAATTTCTTTAGACAGTTTATTTAATACTTCCTGCTGGATTACTCTTTTCAATGGTCTTGCTCCAAAAGCAGGGTCGTAACCTTTCTCCATCAGATAATCTACCGCATCCTGAGTGAAAGTCATGATGATGTTTCGTTTAGATAACATTTCATTGAAACCTCTCAACTGGTACTGAACGATTTTTCCGATTTCTTTTTTTCTTAAAGGCTGGAATAGTACAATTTCATCAATTCTATTCAGGAATTCCGGACGAAGAGTCTGTTTCAGCAGGTCAAAAACTTCTACTTTTGTTTTATCCACAATTTCATCCTGGTTTTCCTCAGTAAGATTCTCAAAATTTTCCTGAATAAGGTGTGAACCTAAATTTGAGGTCATAATAATAATTGAATTCTTAAAATTAACCACACGGCCTTTATTATCAGTAAGACGTCCATCATCCAAAACCTGTAGTAAAGTATTGAAAACATCCGGGTGTGCCTTTTCAATTTCGTCCAAAAGTACCACGGAATATGGTCTTCTTCTTACTGCTTCTGTCAATTGCCCGCCTTCATCATATCCTACATATCCCGGAGGAGCTCCTACCAATCTCGAAACACTGTGACGTTCCTGATATTCACTCATATCAATTCTGGTCATATTGTTTTCGTCATCAAATAAGAACTCTGCCAATGCTTTTGCCAGCTCGGTTTTACCAACTCCGGTTGTTCCCAGGAATAAAAAGGATCCGATAGGTTTTTTATCATCACTAAGACCGGCTCTGTTTCTTCTGATGGCATCAGCAACCGCCTGGATGGCTTCATCCTGTCCTACGACTCTGTGGTGCAGTTCAGATTCCAGATTTAATAATTTATCCCTTTCCGATTGTAATAATTTGGTTACAGGAATACCTGTCCATTTACCAATCACTTCAGAGATATTTTCTGCAGTAACTTCTTCTTTGATCAATTCATTCTGATGGTTCTGCATTTCCAGCTCAACTTTGTTGAGTTCTTCTTCTTTTTCACGAAGTTTTCCATATTGGATCTCCGCTACTTTTGCATAATCCCCGGCTCTTGAAGCTCTTTCTGCTTCATGTTTCAGAGATTCAATATCTTTTTTGATCTGTGTAAGATCTTCACTTTTCTGTTTTTCTTTCAACCATTTGGCATTGATCTCGTTTCTCTGTTCTGAGATTTTAGCGATATCTTCTTTCAAATGATCTATTTTGGTCTGGTTGCCTTCTCTTGAAATGGCTGCCAATTCAATTTCCAATTGCATCAGTCTTCTGTCCAGAACGTCAAGTTCTTCCGGCTTGGAATTGATTTCCATTCTAAGTTTAGCAGAAGCTTCATCAATAAGGTCGATCGCTTTATCCGGTAAGAAACGGTCTGAAATGTATCTCTGCGACATTTCTACAGCTGCAATAATTGCCTCATCTTTGATTCTTACTTTGTGGTGAGCTTCATATTTATCCTTAATACCACGAAGGATAGAAATTGCGGACTCAGTATCCGGTTCTTCCACCATTACTTTCTGAAAACGTCTTTCCAGCGCTTTATCTTTTTCAAAATACTTTTGATACTCGTTCAAAGTGGTTGCTCCAATTGCTCTCAATTCACCTCTTGCCAAAGCAGGTTTTAAGATGTTGGCAGCATCCATAGCTCCTTCACCACCGCCGGCACCTACCAATGTGTGGATTTCGTCAATGAAAAGAATAATCTGTCCGTCAGATTTGGTAACTTCATTCACAACGGATTTCAGACGCTCTTCAAACTCACCCTTGTATTTAGCTCCTGCGATCAAAGCGCCCATATCCAATGAAAATAATGTTTTATCCATCAGGTTTTCAGGAACGTCACCATTGATAATTCTGTGAGCTATTCCTTCAGCAATGGCTGTTTTACCTACACCTGGTTCCCCGATAAGGATTGGATTGTTTTTTGTTCTTCTGGAAAGGATCTGTAAAACCCTTCTGATTTCTTCATCACGCCCTATTACAGGATCCAGTTTTCCTTCTGCTGCTAATTCATTGAAGTTTTTAGCATATTTATTTAAGGATTGATACGTTTCTTCCGAACTTGCAGAAGTTGCTTTACTTCCTTTTCTTAATTCTTTTATACCGCCTTCCAACAGATTTTTGGTTACGCCCATATCTTTCAGCATTTTTGAAACTTCAGAACTGGTTTCCAGAAGTGATAGCCATAAATGCTCAATCGTTACATATTCATCACCCATTTTTTTGGCGATGTTGGGTGCGTCCAGCAATACTTTGTTAGCAGATTGTGAAAGATAAATGTTCCCTCCCTGTACTTTTGGAAGTTTTTCTAAATTTTCACGGTTGCGCTCTCTTACTAAATTGGCATCTGCTTCAGATTTTTTAAGTAAGAAAGGCGATATATTTTCATCCACCTGAAAGATTCCCTCAAGGAGATGTTGTGGTTCAATGCTTTGGTTGCTTAATTCCATAGCAAGCTGTTGTGCTGCCTGGATGGCTTCCTGTGATTTTACTGTATATTGGTTTAAGTTCATATTTTATATATTTTTGGTATTGATTTGTTCAAAGTTTAGTTTTAAAAAACATCAAGAAACCAAATTTTGAGGCTCAGTTTCTTAATGCCATCAATTATTTAATCATTTATTCGATGACTATATCGCAAAAAGTGTTCAATTATTAAATTTACAAAAAAATAGGACAAATTTTCCGAATATTGTATTTTTAACGAAAAATTAACTTGACAAAATTTCCGATTTTGTAATTATTTCTTTGAAATCCATGAACAAATAGTCATATTGTGAGAATAAATTTCTATCAGTTGATTTTAAAATGGGCAAATTTTCAGCTTTTTATTTTAGAATAATTACTTTTGCATTTTACCAGATGGAACTAAAAGAAAAACAGAGAAAAATACTAGATGTAGCAGTAGAGCTTTTCAAAGAGAAAGGCTACATGGGGAGTTCAGTAAGAGACCTTGCTACAAAACTCAATATCAAGGCTGCATCACTGTATGCACATATCCGTTCAAAAGAAGAAATTCTTGAGTGGATATGTTTTGGTATTGCTCAGGAATTCTTCGATGAGCTTCAGGAAGTGAAAAATACAGATATTGCTCCAAGGGAAAAACTGAATCTGTTACTGGATAAGCATTTATCCGTTGTTCTTAAAAACCGTGATGTTACTCATATTTATTCTAATGAATGGAGACATCTCGAAGAAAGGCTTCCCGAATTTGTAGAATTAAGGAAAAATTACCAACAGGAAGTTGAAAAACTGATTTCCGAGATCTACATTGCAGAAAACTGGGAACTGAAATCACCATCATTTACCACAAGATTTATTCTTCATACTTTAAACAATTCTTATTTCTGGTTTAAAAGAAGCAGTGATTCCACTGATGAAATCACTGATGAAATCAGGGAGAAAATCCTTTTTGGTCTTATTGGAAATCAGAAAAATTAAAGAATCCCTTATCCTTCTGATGAAAGAAGAGTCTCATTAAGAATTTAATGATAGATTCTTCACTAAGTCCATTCCGCTCAGAATGACAGAATACATACTATAAACTCACCGTTCTTATTTAGAATTATTCAAAATATGATAAAAGTCATAATAATTTTGTCAGATTCCAAAATCTTTTTAAATTTACACCTAACAAATGTTAGTTAGTTTATGGATTTTTCAGTTGAATATCTGGAGCTGGGCCAATTAAGACAGCTTCAATCCGACCGGTTGATAAGTTTAATCAGCTATTTGAAAGAGAAGTCGGAATTTTATAAAAAGAAATTTGATGAATTACAAATATCTCCACAAGATATAAGGTCGATTGAGGATATCACGAAACTTCCAATTACTTATAAGCAGGATTTAAGAAATAACTATCCGTTTGGATTGTTTACCGTTCCTAAAAGTGAGCTTCTGCGCATTCACTGCTCAAGCGGAACTACAGGAAAGCCAACAGTTGTAGGATATACAAAGGAAGATGTTGATCTTTTCAGTGAAGTAGTTGCAAGATCTTTATATGCAGCAGGTGCCAGACCGGGAATGCAATTACATAATGCATATGGTTACGGAATTTTTACCGGAGGATTAGGACTTCACTACGGAGCAGAAAAACTGGGGATGAGTGTTCTTCCTATTTCAGGAGGAATGACAGCGAGACAGGTAGATCTGATTGTAGATTTTAAGCCGGAAGTAATCTGCTGCTCTCCATCATATGCCTTAACGATCGCAGATGAATTTGCAAAAAGAGGAATCTCAGCAGATGAAATCAGTCTTAAATATGCAGTATTAGGTTCAGAGCCATGGACAGAAATTATCAGAGGTCATATTGAAGAAAGATTAGGTGTTCACGCAACCAATATTTACGGGTTGAGTGAAATTATCGGTCCGGGAGTTTCAATGGAAGATTTTGAAGAAAAGGGAGGTTCTTATATTTGGGAAGACCATTTTTACCCTGAAATTTTAGACCCGGTTACCAAACAGCCGGTTCCTTTCGGAGAAGAAGGTGTATTGGTGATTACAACATTAACGAAAAAAGCAATGCCGCTTATTCGTTACTGGACCAATGATATCACAAGTCTTTACTATGATGAAAATGCCAAAAGAACGATGGTAAAAATGAAACCCATTGTTGGAAGAGCAGATGATATGCTGATCGTAAGAGGAGTAAATGTCTATCCAAGCCAGATTGAAGATGCTTTCTCTTATGTGGAAGGTGTAGTGCCTAACTACTATCTAACGCCTATTGAAAAAGAACATATGTGTATTGCACTGGATATTGATGTTGAAATTGATGATGAGCTGGTAAAGACTCAGAAAATAGAAGCAAATACCGATGATTATTTTAATTTTGTCGGGAACTTCGGAAAAAACATAGAAAACGAAATAAAAAGACGGGTAGGAATCACGACAAAAGTGAAAGTTCATGCCCAGGACAGCCTGCCGAAGTGCGAAGGTGGAAAAATTAATAGAATACTTAAAAAATAATGAATTCATTTTATAAACTTAAAACAGTTAAAGTTCAGAAAGACACTTCCGAAGCAGTCAGTGTGGCGGTGGAAATCCCTGAAGAACTGAAAGATAAGTTCAGGTTCAAACAAGGGCAGTATCTGAATTTCCGAATGATGATCAACGGAAATGAGGAAAGACGTTCTTACTCTATCTGTAATGCTCCGAGTGAAAAAAGCAATACCCTGGAAGTATTGGTGAAATTGCTTGAGGGTGGAAAAGTATCAGGCTATTTCAATGAACATCTTCACATGGATGAAATACTTGAAGTAATGCCTCCGATGGGCGGTTTTAATACTTCTTATCATCCGACAAACGTAAAGACTTACATCGGTTTGGCAGCAGGAAGCGGAATTACCCCTGTTTTATCCAATATTAAAGAAAGCCTTTATCAGGAACCTAACAGTAATGCTTACCTGTTCTATAGTAACAGAAGTATGAACCATATTTTAAGAAAAGCTGAAATTGATAAACTGGTAGAACATTTCAATGGTCGACTAAAGGTGATTTATCTGGTAAGCCGTGAAAAGCATGAAGATCCCGTTTTTGAAGGAAGAATTTCTTCTGAAAAACTGGAGCAGTTATTTGAAAGATACACAGATATTGATGTAAAAGAAGCTACTTATTTCATTTGCGGACCTTCAGAAATGATCAAAGGAATTGCAGATTACCTGAAGAAAGATAAGAAAGTACCTGCTATCCAGGTTTTATTTGAATATTTTACCGCTCCGGATGAAGAAAATACGGAGGAAATGAGTGATGAGTTCAAGGCAATTGCTAATATCGAAAGTATGGTAACGGTAATTATCGATGATGATGAATATTCATTCCATTTGAATTCTAAAAAAGAGAGTATCTTAGATAAAGCATTGAAAGACAATCTTCCTGTGCCTTTTGCATGTAAAGGAGGAGTGTGCTGTACGTGTAAAGCGGAAGTTTTGGAAGGAGAAGTTTTCATGGAGAAAAACTACGCACTTACCGAAGAAGAAGTAGCCAGAGGCTTCGTTCTTACCTGTCAATGTCACCCGACAACCAATGTGGTGATGCTTAATTATGATGTTTAAATTGTATTAACGATTGAATGTAAACTGTATTCATGAATACATTAATACTTTTTACATTTTACAAAAAGACAAAAAAATGGACTTAGAAAAATTTGTACAATATGTACATGACGAAAATAAAGTAGAACCAAAAGATGTAATGCCCGATGATTACAGAAAACTATTGGTTCGTCAGATTTCACAGCATGCCCATTCCGAAATTGTGGGAATGCTGCCGGAAGCGAACTGGATTTCCAGAGCTCCTTCATTGAGAAGAAAAATGGCTCTTTTAGCTAAAGTTCAGGATGAAGCAGGTCACGGGTTGTATCTTTATTCTGCAACAGAAACTTTAGGAGACGGAAGTATCAGAGCAGACAGAGATGCTACGTATGATGATATGCTGGAAGGAAAAGCTAAGTATTCCAGTATCTTCAATTATCCAACATTAAGCTGGGCAGATATAGGGGCTATCGGGTGGCTGGTAGATGGTGCAGCCATTATGAACCAGGTAATGTTAATGGGGAATTCTTACGGTCCTTATTCAAGAGCAATGGTGAAAATCTGTAAAGAAGAATCTTTCCACCAAAGACAAGGATATGAAATTTTAATGGCACTTTGCCGTGGTACCAAACAACAGAAAGAAATGGCTCAGGCTTCATTGAACCGTTTCTGGTGGCCGGCTTTAATGATGTTCGGACCGAACGACGACAGCTCACCAAACTCTAAGATCTCTATGAATTACAGAGTAAAAAGAGAAAGTAACGATAGTCTTCGTCAGAGATTTATCGACGTTACCGTTTCTCAGGCTGAATTCTTGGGATTAACTGTTCCGGATAAAGATCTGAAATGGAATGAGGAAAGACAGCATTATGATTTCGGAGAACTTCCTTGGGATGAATTCATGGAAATCTTAAAAGGAAACGGACCTTGCAACAAAAAGCGTCTCGAAACGAAGAGAAAAGCTCAAAGAGAAAACTCTTGGGTGAAAGAAGCGGCAGTAGCTTTTGCAGAGAAACAACAAAAAGAAGTACTATAATATTTGATTTAAACCATTAAGATTTTGTTTAGGAATTAAGCTAATTAAGAAAATCATTTTGATTTTAAAATTAAAGCGAAGCTAAACTTAATATTCTTAACAGCTTAATTGGACTTAATGGTTCAGGAATTAAAATTCAAAATTTAAAATTAAAATTTGACTATGGCAAATCTAGATATGTGGGAAGTGTTTATTCAAACTAAACCGGGATTATCTCACAAACACGTTGGAATTGTACAGGCACCAACAGCAGAAATGGCTTTGCAGAACGCAAGAGACGTTTATACAAGAAGAAAAGAAGGAACTTCTGTTTGGGTAGTTCCAAGTAAATATATTGTGACTTCAGAAGGAATTGACAAAGAAGCTTTCTTTGATCCGGCTGATGACAAACTATACCGTCACCCGACTTTCTACGAGATTCCAAACGATGTAAAAAATATGTAATAAGACTTTTGAGATAATGGACGAATAGATAAAAGACTTTAAAATCTATTTTCTATTGGTCTATCATCTATCTGTCTCCAAATTGATTAAACAATGAACCCATTATATAATTATTTATTAAAACTCGCAGACGACAGTTTCATTATGGGACAGCGTTTGTCTGCATGGTGCGGTGAAGGTCCTTATTTAGAGGAAGATATTGCATTGACAAACATTGCGTTGGATGAGCTGGGGCAGGCTAACAACTTTTATGTTTATGCTTCAAGAGTAATAGACAACGGTAAAAATGAAGACGATTTAGCCTTTCTAAGATACGAACACGAATATGTAAACGCACACTGGACAGAACTTCCAAACGAAGATTATGCTCAGACTATTCTGAAAGTGTACGTTTTTGCAGTGTATCAGAAACTGATGTATGAGGCATTGTCCAACTCTGCAGATGAAGAACTTTCGGCTATTGCTCAGAAATCGCTGAAGGAAGTAAAATATCATTATACTCATGCAGCATCCTGGATGAAAATTTTCGCTCAGGGTACAGAAGAAAGTAAATCCCGTGTGGTAAAAGCCATTGAAGATATCTGGGAATATACAAAAGGACTTTTTGCTAAAACAGAAGGTGAAGATGATCTTATTGCTTTGAACATCGTTCCGAATGCAGATGAATTATACAAAGAATTCGTTGCTATTACAGAAAAAGATTTTCAGGGCTTTGGGTTGGAATATCCATCAAATCCTTTTATGCAGCCAAAATCAAGAACAGGATATCATACAGAATATTTCGGATTTATTCTTTGTGAACTTCAGTATATGCAGAGAGCATATCCGGGCTGTACTTGGTAACAAGTATGAAAAAGATACTTCTGGGAATATTTGCTTTTTTTCTTATCGCATATGTGATGTTATGCGTGGGAATCTATTTCTATCAGGAGAAAATTATTTTTTATCCTGAAAAATTACCAAAAAATTATAAGTTTAATTTTACTGGCGATTTTGAAGAATTAGAAGTTATAACACCAGATAAAAAACATTTAAACTCGGTTTTATTTAAAGCTCATAACCCTAAAGGAGTAATTTTTTACCTTCATGGGAACGCAGGTTCATTAAAAGAATGGGGTGAAGTAGCTGAACTGTATACCAATATGAACTATGATACATTTATATTGGATTACAGAGGGTACGGAAAGAGTGAAGATAAGATTAAAAATAAAGAGCAGCTTTTTTCGGATGTTGAAAGTGTCTACAAGGAGCTTTTGAAAAGATATCCGGAGAACAAAATTATTATTTTAGGATATTCCATAGGAACGGGCTTAGCGGCGAAATTAGCATCAACACAGAACGCAAGATTATTGATTTTACAGGCTCCGTATTATAGTATGGAAGACGAAATGACTCAAAAATTTTCATTTCTTCCCAAGTTTTTACTGAAATATAATTTTGAGACTGGTAAATATTTAAAAACAGTTAAGTCGCCAGTTGTTATTTTTCATGGTGATAAAGATGAGGTTATTAATTATAAGTCATCCTTAAAACTTAAAAATAGCTTTAAAAAAGGTGATAGCCTGATTCTATTAAAAGATCAGTATCACAACGGAATAACAGATAATTTGGATTATCAGAATTCAATGAAAATAATTCTTGATTCTGATAAAAAATAAAATATGAATCAGCTTTTAGATTTATTAAAAACAATTCCCGATCCGGAAATTCCCGTGATTGATATCGTGGAATTAGGAATCGTAAGAGATGCACAGGTCACAGGTGAAAATACTTGTGAAGTGATTATTACGCCTACTTATTCTGCCTGTCCTGCCATGTTTACCATTGAAGAGGACATTATCAAAATGATGAAAGAAAACGGATGGGAGGCAAAAGTAGTAACCAAGATGTTTCCGATCTGGACAACGGACTGGATTACTGATGAAGCGAGAGAAAAACTTCGTGTTTACGGAATCACTCCTCCCGAAAAAGGAGCAGACGAACATCATATCGGGAAACCGAAAAAATGTCCGCGCTGTGGTTCCGAACATACCAAGCAGATCAGCAGATTTGGGTCTACTTTATGTAAGGCATCTTATCAATGTTTAGACTGCCTGGAACCTTTTGATTATTTTAAATGTCATTAAGTGTAGTAACAGATTAATGAACAATCTATCAATAAAACTAACGGATATGCAGAGCATAACGATGCTATTGTTAGATTGTTAAAATCTTAGGTTGTTACATGAATTTATATTGTTAAATTAGTGCATTGTTAAATAATAAATTAATAAAACTATGTATACACAACTCGATATTGAAACGCATTTTGACGGGAAGCTTAAAATTGCATATCTAAATCAACCAGAAACAATGAATGCCCTTACAAAACCGGCTTTAGGAGATCTGAAAGATTTTATTAAAGAATGCAATGAAGATGAAACTGTAAGATGTGTTGCTATTTCCGGAAGAGGAAGAGCGTTCTGCTCTGGTCAGAATCTGGATGAAGCTTTTGTGGTAGGTAAAGAGCACCATGATCAGGATATTATCAGAAAAATTGTGGTAGATTATTACAATCCGCTGGTAACAGAAGTTACACGTTGCAGAAAACCGGTTATTGCTTTGGTAAATGGCCCTGCAGTGGGAGCTGGAGCTATGTTGGCACTGATCTGTGACTTTGTTCTGGCAAATAATAAAGCATACTTCTCACAGGCATTCTCAAATATCGGTTTAATTCCTGATACAGGAGGAACATACTTCTTACCAAAGCTTTTAGGTAGACAATTAGCGAATTATTTAGCATTTACAGGTAAAAAGTTATCTGCTGAAGAATCTAAATCTTACGGTCTTGTTGCTGAAGTTTTCTCGGAAGAAGAATTCGCTCCAAAATCAATGGAAATTCTTGAAAGAATGTCGAACATGCCAACCGCGGCAATTAAGCTTACCAAAAAAGCTTTCGCACATTCTTATACAAATACCTTGAAAGAGCAGCTTGAACTGGAAGGAGATCTGCAACAGGAAGCTGCAGAAACAGAAGACTTCATCGAGGGTGTAAACGCCTTCTTACAAAAAAGAAAACCTAATTATAAAGGAAGATAAAAAAATTGTACAATGTAGAGAGTAAAATGTACAGTGTACACCAATAATACTTTTTACATTGTACATTTTACATTGTACAAAATGAAAAATATTGGAATTATCGGTGCCGGAACAATGGGAATCGGCATTGCACAAGTAGCCGCAACGAACGGATGCAAAGTATGGGTATATGATGCGAACGCAAAACAAGTAGAAACGGCAACGGTAGGCCTGGAAAAAACATTGACCAAATTGGTTGATAAACAAAAAATTTCGGCAGAGAAAATGACTGAAATTTTAGCTAATATTTCCATTGCTACAGAATTGAAGGATTTCAAAGATTGTGAGCTGATTATAGAAGCCATTATCGAAAACAAAGAAATCAAAACCAAGGTGTTTACAGAACTTGAAAATTATGTTTCAGACAGCTGTATCATCAGTTCCAATACCTCATCTATTTCTATCACCTCTCTGGGTGCAGAACTAAAGAAACCGGAGCGTTTCATCGGAATTCACTTTTTCAATCCGGCTCCGTTGATGCCTTTAGTGGAAGTTATTCCATCATTATTAACAGAAAAAACTTTAGCAGAAAAACTCTATAACCTCATGAAAGAATGGGGGAAAACTCCTGTTATTGCCAAAGATATTCCCGGATTTATCGTCAATAGAATTGCGAGACCTTACTATGGGGAAGGACTTAGAATTGTTGAGGAGAACATTGCAACACCGGAACAGGTGGATGATGCCATGAAAACTTTGGGGAATTTCAAAATGGGCCCTTTTGAATTGATGGATCTCATTGGAGTTGATGTCAATTTTGCAGTAACAACAACAGTTTACAAAGATTATTTCTACGACCCTAAATACAAGCCGTCTCTATTACAGCAAAGAATGTCTGAAGCAAAACTTCACGGAAGAAAAACAGGAAGAGGTTTCTACGATTACAGCGAAGGAGCAGAAAATCCTGTTGCTCAGAAAGATGATGCTTTGTACCAGCATATATTTTTAAGAATCATTTCAATGCTGATCAATGAAGCGGTTGAAGCAAAAAGATTGGGCGTTGCGAATGATGAAGATATTGAACTGGCCATGCAGAAAGGAGTGAATTATCCGAAAGGGTTATTAAGCTGGGGGAAAGAAATCGGGTATGCAAAAATATCAGAAACCTTACAAAATCTTTATGAAGAGTATCAGGAAGAAAGATACAGACAAAGCCCTTTACTGAGAAAACTATAAAGGCTAACAGCATATTTATTATGAGTAGGTCAAGGAGGAAAACACCTATAACGGGAGTTACAACTGCAGAGACAGAAAAGGAAAATAAAAGAGATGCTAATCGGAAATTAAGAAGACTGAATAAAATCAAAATCCACAAAAAAGATTATGATTTGTTTCAATTAAGAGAAATATCCAATGTCTGGGGATTTGATAAAGATGGTAAACATTACTCGAAAGACCTAAGCAAAAGAAGTTTAAGAAAGTAAAAAGAAAATAGAACTATTTTCATGAATATAGATGAATTCAGAGCTGAGCTGGAAACCAGACTTTTAATTGAGAAACAATATTTAACTCAGGAAGCTTCCTCTGTCAATGCTGAGGAAAGACTTGAACTTTTAGGAAAGTTTAATGAGAAATATAAAGAACTGATCAAAAGATTAGCCAACGAAAATGGAATTGATTTAAACGAAGCCTATTCCTCTGAAAATTCATCAGACTCAGAAAATCTTTCATACGAGCAGATTATTCTGGGTAAAACAATGAGTGTTTACGACAGATTATCTGATGATCTGTATGAAGAAATAACAAACATATAATTAATAGAAATGAATCCAAGACAAGTAGCAGATTATATGTTCAATCAGGATTATTTTTCCCAGTGGATGAATATCAAAATGATTGAAGTAAAAGAAAATTACTGTTTAATAGAAATGCCCATTAAAAAAGATATGATTAACGGGCTTAAAACTGTGCATGGTGGAGTTACATTTGCATTTGCAGACTCAGCACTGGCGTTTTCATCCAACAATACAGGTGATGCAGCTGTAGCATTGAACTGTATTATCAATTTTACCAAAGCCGGAAAGGAAGGCGATATTTTCAGAGCCGAAAGTATTTTGGTTAATGATACCAGAAAAACAGCGGTTTATGACATTCAGATTACCAATCAAAATAGTGAGTTGATTGCAAAATTTGTTGGAACTGTCTATAAAATCGGGAAAAAAGTCACCGAATTATAAAAAAACTAACCAGAAACCAGAGTAAACAAAATGAGAAAAATATTTCTACTGCTTTTCGGGATTTCAGCTTTTCTGATGAATGCCCAGCAGAAAGTAAATGAAGCTTTGAAAAAAGAACTCGATGAGATTATGAAGGTGGATCAGGGATACAGAATGCTTTTCGATTCCGAAATAACTCCGGAAAAAAGAGAGCAGCTTTTGGCAACCCTGAATATTGATAAAGAAGAATTCAAAAGGAAAAGCTGGCAACTGGTTGCAGAACACGATAGCCTGAACGTGCAGAAAATTGAAAATATTATTGCTCAACATGGCTATCCAGGAAAAACACTTGTAGGAGAACCTACAAACCAGGCTGCGTGGTACGTAATTCAGCATTCAACAAAAATTGGAAAATATCTACCTCTCATAAAAGAAGCTGGAAAAAAGAAAGAAATTCCATTTACATGGGTTGCGATGATGGAAGACCGATATCTGATGCAGGAAGACAAAGAACAAATCTACGGTACACAGGGAAAAGGCGAAATGACAAAAGATAAAGACGGAAAACAAGTCTTTGTGAATTTTGTCTGGCCGGTAAAAGATCTCAAAAATGTTAATAAAAGAAGAAAAGAAGCAGGCTTTGACTCTACTTTCGAGGAAAATGTAAAAAGGATTTATGGGCCGGATTTCAAATACGAACCCTATACTTTAAAACAGGCTTTAGAACTAAGAAATAAAAACAATAAATAGAAAGAGGAGTTTGATAATTTCAAACTATTGAACTATTCCATTTTCAAATTAAAATTATGAACAACGTATACATCATAGACTATGTCAGAACTCCCATCTCAAAACTGCAGGGAGGATTATCAGAAGTAAGAGCAGATGACTTAGCTGCTATTGTGATCAAAGAAGTAGTTGCGAGAAATCCTGAAGTTCCTGTAGAGGAAATTGAAGATGTTATTTTCGGATGTGCCAACCAGGCTGGAGAAGATAATAGAAATGTAGCAAGAATGGGACTTTTATTGGCGGGTCTTCCTTATAAAATTGGAGGTGAGACGGTAAACAGACTTTGTGCTTCGGGAATGTCTGCAGTAGCGAATGCGTTCCGTTCTATCGCTGCCGGAGAAGGAGAAATATATATTGCAGGTGGAGTAGAGCATATGACACGTTCTCCTTATGTGATGTCAAAACCTGGTGCTGCTTTCGGAAGAGACAGCCAAATGTTTGATACCACTTTCGGATGGCGTTTTATCAACCCTAAGATGAAAGAATTATATGGGGTTGACGGAATGGGAGAGACCGCAGAGAATTTAGCAGATATCCACCAGATCAATAGAGAGGATCAGGATAAATTTGCCCTTTGGTCTCAGCAGAAAGCTACAAAAGCACAGGAAAGCGGAAGACTGGCAGAAGAAATTGTAAAAGTTGAAATTCCTCAGAGAAAAGGAGATCCTATCGTTTTTGAAAAAGATGAATTTATTAAGCCGACTTCTTCTATGGAAGGTCTTGCAAAACTTCGTCCTGCTTTCAGAAAAGAAGGAACGGTAACTGCAGGAAATGCTTCGGGAATGAATGACGGTGCCGCAGCTTTGATTTTAGCAAGTGAAGAAGCGGTGAAAAAATATGGATTAAAACCAAAAGCCAGAATTTTAGGTTCTTCCGTAGCCGGTGTAGAGCCAAGAATTATGGGAATTGGTCCGGTAGAAGCAACTCAAAAGTTATTAAAGAGATTAAATCTTTCTCTTGAAGATATGGACATCATTGAACTAAACGAAGCATTCGCAGCACAGGCACTTGCTGTTACAAGAAGCTTAGGATTAAAAGATGACGATTCAAGAATAAATCCTAATGGTGGAGCTATTGCAATTGGCCACCCACTGGGAGTATCCGGAGCAAGAATTGTAGGTTCTGCGGCAATGGAACTTCAGAAACAGGATAAAAAATATGCATTGTGTACCCTTTGTATCGGCGTAGGACAGGGATATGCAATGGTGATTGAAAAAGTATAATTAATTTGAAAGGATAAAGATATTAGAGTCAGAAAAATGTCTGACATCTGCTATCTGCTATCTGAAATCTAAAATATGAACATCTACTCATACCACGGGATTCGTCCCATTATAAAACCCTCTGCCTACATTCATCCGCAGGCAGTTATTATCGGGAACGTAGAAATAGGCGAAGAAGTATATATTGGTCCCAATGCGGTAATTCGTGGAGACTGGGGGAAAATTATCATTAAAGACGGAGCCAATGTACAGGAAAACTGTACTCTTCATGTTTTCCCGAATATAGAAACCATACTGGAAGAATCCGCACACATAGGACACGGTGCAATCATTCATTCAGGACACATCGGAAAAAACTGTCTGATCGGAATGAATTCCGTTGTGATGGACAAAGCGTACATCGGTGACGAAAGTATCGTTGGAGCATTGGCTTTTGTACCGGCTAATTTCAGATGTGAACCAAGAAAATTAGTGGTGGGAAGCCCTGCAAAAATTATCCGTGACGTATCTGACGAAATGATCCACTGGAAAACAGAAGGAACAAAACTCTATCAGGAACTGGCAAGAGAAGGAAAAGAAGCGATTCTGCCTTGTGAGCCTTTTACAGAATATGTTCAGCAGATCCCAACAAAAATCGTTGATTACAGCATTTGGGATGATATAAAATAATAGTGCATAAGAAAATCTGTTAGTTTCAAAATTTTAATACCAGATTTAAAATGATTAATACAGAAAATTTTGAATTTGAAGGTACATATCACATTTTCTCTCATGTAAATGGGACTGAAGTTATTTTTCGTGAGCCATCAAATTATCAATTTTTTCTGAAAAAGGCAGAAAAATATATTCTTCCGATCGCTGATATGTATGCTTATTGTCTATTACCTAATCATTTTCATTTATTGTTAAGATTTAAGAATTTTGATAATGTGAATAGTGAAAATGAGCATCAGTTTTTAATGAAGCATTTTGGGAATTTATTGAATGCTTATGCTAAAGCTTACAACAAAAAATATAATAGAAAAGGAGCTCTTTTTCTGAATGCAATAAAACGAAAGAAAATATCTGATGAAAAATATTTATTGAAAGTTTTACATTACATCCATAATAATCCGATTAATCACGGATTGGTAAATAAAATTGATCAATGGAAGCATTCCTCGTATAATTCGTATTTAAATTCTGAAAAAGAAAGTAAATTGAATAGAAAAGAAATCATGCGGTATTTTGATTCGGTAGAAATTTTTAGAAATTATCATAAGTCTACTATTGAATATGATTTTTTAAATTTTGAATAATTGCTAATAATCAAACCTAACGGGTTTTTAAAACCCGTTAGGTTTAACAAAATAAATATGATTAAAAAAATTGCACTTGCATGCAGCATTATGTTTGCGGTAGGTTGTACGCTTACAGCACAAACTGTTGCAACAAAACAGCTTACAATAGGAGAAGTGAGGACTATTAAGTCCAAAACCTTAAATGAAGACAGAACGTTGAATATTTATCTCCCACAAGGCTATGATAAAACAAAATCATACCCTGTGATCTATCTGCTGGATGGAAGCATAAATGAAGATTTTATTCACGTGACAGGATTAGTACAATTCTTTAATCAAATGTATTCTATGCCGGAATCTATTGTCGTGGGAATTGCTAATATAGACAGGAAAAGGGATTTTACCTTTCATACGGATTTAAAAGACTTACAGAAAGATTATCCTACGACAGGACATTCTGATAAGTTTATTGCTTTCCTTGAAAAAGAATTAAAGCCTTATGTTGAAAGTCAGTTTAAAACTACTGACAAATATTTGTTCGGCCAATCTTTGGGAGGGCTTCTGGCAACAGAAATACTACTGAAGAAACCGGAAATGTTCAATAATTATTTTATTATCAGTCCAAGTTTATGGTGGGATGATGAAAGTCTTTTGAAGCAGGCTCCTCAATTACTTTCAAAATCTTCGGATACTAAAAAGTTTGTCTATGTTTCTGTAGGGAAAGGAGAACATCCGGTGATGGTAAAAGATGCCGAAGCTTTCTATGATGTTTTGAAAAAAGCAGGAAAGAAAAACTGGACATTGGAATATAAAATGATGGAAACAGATAATCATGCAACCATTCTTCACAGAAGCTTATATGAAGGATTGGTGAAAATGTTTCCATATCAGGAACCGAAATAAATCAGTTTCATTTGATGAACATTCTGAAAAAATATTGGATCGTAATATTGATTTTCATAATTATTATGAATGCTCTTGGACTTTATATGGTAAAAGAGTCAATAGGAATTTCAGATGCTTTGGAACATATTGAATCAGATGAGGTAATTGCTAAGTTAAAACACAGAGATTATTTTTACACATTGTTTGTTGAAATTATCATTATTTTAGACTGTTGGCTGGCACTTTTTATCCCTTATTTGATTATTAGAAACTTTATTAAAAAGATTAATCTAAGCAAAAAGTAAAAAACTATATGGAAAAGTTAAAAAACTATATCTACGGAGAATGGGTAGAAGGTACCGGAAACGGAGTCCCTTTGTACAATGCCGTTACAGGAGAACAGGTAGCTGTTTCTGATACTGAAGGGCTTAATTTTGAGCAGGCTCTTGACTACGGAAGAACAGTAGGATACAAAAACCTTTCTTCAATGACTTTCTACGACCGTGGGGAAATGTTGAAAAAAGTAGCACTTTACCTGCTGGAAAGAAAGAAAAAATATTACGACTTATCATATAAAACGGGAGCTACACATGTTGATTCATGGGTGGATATTGAAGGAGGTTTCGGAACTTTCTTTACCTATTCCGGATTGGCAAAAAGAATGCTTCCCAATACTTCATTTTGGGTAGACGGAGATACTCAGAAAATTTCAGCTAACGGAACTTTCTTAGGAACCCATATTTTAACACCTAGTGAAGGTGTTTCTGTACAGATCAATGCTTACAACTTTCCGGTGTGGGGAATGTTGGAAAAACTGTCTACTTCCTTATTGGCAGGTGTTCCTTCTATTGTAAAGCCATCCCCTTTCGGATCTTACCTTACCAATGCGGTATTTCAGGATATGATTGAAAGTGGAGTATTGCCTGAAGGTGCTGTGCAGTTAGTCTGCGGAGAACCGGGAAATATTCTGGATTATATACAAGACGGAGACTCAGTATTATTTACAGGTTCTGCCCACACAGGTAGAAAACTGAAATCTATGCCTTCTATCGCTGGAAATGCAGTTCGTTTCAATATGGAAGCAGATTCATTGAACTGCTCTATCTTAGGATTGGAAGCAAAACCGGGAACTCCTGAGTTTGACCTATTCATCAAAGAAGTTCGTAACGAAATGACCACGAAAGCAGGACAGAAATGTACAGCGATCAGAAGAATTATCGTTCCGGAACATTTAATTGGTGATGTACAGAATGCTTTGTCTAAAGCTTTAGATCAGACTAAAATCGGAAACCCATTAAGCAGAGAAACCAAAATGGGATCTTTAGTGGGAAGACAGCAATATGAAGAAGTAGTAAGAAAAGTAAACATTCTAAAATCAGAAACAGAGCTTATCTATGACGGAAAGCACGAGCTGGTAGATGCAGACTATGAAAACGGTGCATTCATGAGTCCTAAACTATTCCTGAACGATAAGCCTTTTGAAAAAAATATCTCTCATGATGTAGAAGCTTTCGGGCCGGTATCTACATTGATGCCGTATAAAGATGCTGAAGAAGCAGCCGCACTGGCAAAAAGAGGAAAAGGAAGTTTAGTAGGATCTATCGTATCTCATGACGAAAACTTTATCGCAGAAACCTCTTGGAAAATGGCTTCCCAACACGGGAGAATCTTTGTTCTGAACAGAGATAATGCCAAAGAAAGTACAGGTCACGGTTCTCCACTTCCTACATTAATGCACGGAGGTCCAGGTAGAGCAGGCGGTGGTGAAGAAATGGGGGGACTAAGCGGTCTTCATTTCTTCTTACAGAAAACAGCTATTCAGGGATCACCGGATGTATTGAAAGCAATTACTAAGATCTATCAGCAGGGCGCAGAGAAAAAATTCTCAGACAAACATCCTTTCCAGAAGTATTTTGAAGAAGTGGAAGTAGGAGACTCTTTAGAAACAGCTGGAAGAACAGTTACCGATGCAGATATTGTCAACTTCTCCAATGTTTCATGGGATCATTTCTATGCTCATACGGATGCAACAAGCTTATCAGGAACCATCTTCGATAAGACAGTAGCTCACGGATATTTCATTCTTTCAGCAGCAGCAGGATTGTTTGTTTCAGGCAAAAAAGGACCTGTTATTGCCAATTATGGACTGGAAGACTGCAGCTTTTTCAAACCTGTATATGCCGGAGATACCATCACTGTTTACTTAACTGCAAAAGAAAAGATCAACAGAGGAGTAAAAGGCAGAAACATTCCTTCAGGTGTTGTGAAATGGCTGGTTGAAGTTGTAAACCAAAGAGATGAGGTAGTTTGCGTAGCAACAATTTTAACATTAGTTGCAAAGCAATCTCCTTTCATTGATCTGAATGTGAAAAATGTTCAGAAAATGTTGAATGGATTAACAGAAAGTACTTCTGCTCTTTGGGGGAAAATGTCTCCACAACAGATGATTGAGCATTTGGAACAAGCACTTTTGGTAAGTTTTGGAGAACCGGAAGCAGAGAAATGTTTTACTCCTGAGGAACATCTTGAAAAATGGCAGGATTCTCTTTATAATCACAGAGCAATGCCAAAAGAATTTACGGCTCCGTTCCTTCCACAGGATGGCTCACTTCCGGAACCAACACACAGAAATCTGGAAGCCGCAAAACAATCATTCATGGATAACCTGAAGAAATTTGTGATCTATTACAAAGAAAATCCACAGGCAGAACATATGAATTATGTATTCGGAAAACTGAATAAAGAAATGTGGGAACTGATGCACAAAAAGCATTTTACCCACCACTTCCAGCAGTTTGGATTGATTTAATTCAGGAAAATATAAATCTAAAATCCCTTTCAATTATTGGAAGGGATTTTTTTAATTATAATTGAAAATGATTAACTTTAATAGGCGAAATCCGAAAAGCATATAGAGTAGGAGAGAATATCAAAACTGATTACTATGAAAAACTTAAAAAAACTTTCAAGACACGAGTTGAGATCTCTTAAAGGAGCCGGGCCAAACTGGTCTTGTGTCCTTAATCCTTGTCCTCCCGGAAGCTGTTGTCTCCCTGGAAGATGGCCTGATATTGCAAGAGCATGTTATATATGTGCCGATTCTTAGATTTTTAAATTTAAAACAATACATAAAGCTACAACTCTCTGTGATTTGTGGCTTTTTTTATAATCTTTTGTTAAAAATATAGTCTTATTTGATGTCCTTGAATTTATTCATTATTTTCAATCTTAAAATTAATTCAAAAAAATAAACTATGGACCAAAGCTGGATGCAAAAATGGGAAGAAGTGAAAAATATTATGGTTTGTCCTACAGATCTGGAAACCTATTTTACTTCGGATGAAATTTTGGGAAAGAAAATGGAGACAATGGAAATTGGAAACGTTTCCCTCCCTTCTGGAAAAGTGGTAGTAAGAGATCCTCTGGTTTTTCTGAATGCGAATCAATCACCTTATTTTATTCAGGCTCCGAAAGGAAATTTTCCGGTAACCATTGCTGTAGTAAAATCTGAAGATTGGGGAGACAGATACGCTGTTGTAAAAGTTAAATTTACCAAAGAAAAACCTGTTGTTTACAGAGAAGCTTTAGTTGGAATTGAAGAGTTGGAGGGCGTAGCTGAAGATGATTATTTTGGTTTCGCCGTGGATGCTGGTTTAGGGTGTATTGCTGATAAAGAAGTACTTCCTTTTGTGGATAAATTTATAGATGAGATGGATGTTGACAATATTTACGATGATTATTTCGCTGACCTTTTCTCACAAAGCTACAAAGCTAACCCCAACAATCAGAGAGAGGCAGGAGACTGGATCAATTGGATGATTCCTGATACCAATTATCAGATTCCAATGTTTGCAAGTGGTTTTGGTGATGGTACTTATCCTGTTTACTTTGCGTATGACGCTAACGAAGAAATCTGTGGTTTATATATTCAATTCATCGATATTGAATTGGCTTTAAGTGACGAAGATGAGGATGAAGACGAGGATGGTGATGACGATCAACCTGAAAATTTTGTTTTTCTTAAAAATTAAATATGAATACTACTTTTGCAGATCACGTCATTGAGTTTAATAAAAATCTTAACTATACTGGAAAACTTCCTGAAGGTTTTGAAGTCCTGAACCCTTATCTGGATAATCCGGAAACATTGACGGTTATGCAGAAATTTTATCACAAATATTACAATGATTCGGCTCAGAGAAAATTCATCATTGGAATCAATCCAAGCCGTCATGGTGCAGGGGTTACAGGCGTTCCGTTTACTGATACCAAAAGGCTCGAAAGTATTTGTGGTATAAAAATGGAATCTGCCCGTACTCATGAAGTATCTTCTGTTTTTATCTACGATATGATTGAAGAATATGGCGGTGCAGATCTTTTTTATGAAGATGTTTATATTAACTCTCCTTTTCCGCTGGCTATTGTAAGAAAAACAAAAAACGGATGGCTTAATGCTAATTATTATGATGATAAAGAACTTTTCGAGGCTGTGAAGAGTTTTATGATTGAATCTCTGAAGAAACATATCAGTCTCAATCTGGATACCTCGGAGGTCTTTATTCTGGGGAAAAAAAATGCTGACTTTATTTCAAAATTAAACAAAGAAGCAAAGCTGTTTGATATCATGACCGTTTTGGAACATCCTAGATATATTCAGCAGTACAAATCAAAAGAAAAACAGCTGTATATAGATAAGTATATTCTGGCATTGAAAAAATAAAAGGATGATATGTTATGGTATGTCTGGTTTTTATTAAATTGTCCTTATGAATGTTTTCCCTAAAAACACAACTTTTAAATACAGCTGGCGGACTTATCAGAAAAAAATTCTAGACAATCTTGATGACTATCTTTTGGACGATCATCTGCACATTTCTGCACCTCCAGGTTCCGGAAAGACAGTTGTGGGCCTAGAAATAATGCTCAGGCTTGGGAAATCTACATTAATTGTGGCTCCCACATTAGCAGTTAAAAATCAATGGATTCAAAGGTTTTGTGAACTCTTTCTGGTTACGGAAGGTGTTCCGGATTGGATATCTTCTGATATTAAAAACCCGGGAATTATTACAGTAACAACCTATCAGGGAATTCATTCTGCATGGGGAATAGATGAGGACGATGAAAATTTAGCAAATAAATCTTCAAAAATCTCAGTCTCAGAAATTATCAAGAGGTTAGAAAAACAAAAAGTAGGAACGTTTATTCTGGACGAAGCTCACCATTTGAAGAATGCATGGTGGCGAAGCTTAATGGAATTAAAAAGTGGTATCAATCCAACTGTTGTTGCCCTGACTGCCACGCCGCCTTTTGATGTTTCAAGCTCAGAATGGCAAAAATATATTCAGCTTAACGGTCCCATTGATGTAGAAATCTCTGTCCCGGAACTGATGATTGAAGGAGATCTTTGTCCTCACCAAGATCTTGTTTATTTAACCCTGCCTTCCCCGGAAGAAGAGAAAAAAATTGAATATTATCATGACCAGTCTGTTGGGTTTTTCGAGGAGATTAAAAATGATGATCAACTACTTGCTGCTATTGCACAGCATCCGGTTTACCTGGATCCTACAGTACATTTAGACTGGATTTATGAAAATATCTCTTCCTATACTTCAGGGCTTGTATATCTGTATTTCAGAGGCAGGGAGGTTTCGGATATTCACTTTTCTATTATTGGAGACCAGCAGAAGTATATTCCTGAATTTGATTTTTTCTGGATGGAAGAGTTGCTCGAGTTTTATTTGCTGTTGGATGAGACCAATTTTAAAAATTATGAAGAACATCGGACAGATCTTGGAAACCGACTAAGAAGAAATGGATTTCTTGAACAAAAAACATTGAGTTTTTATAATAATAAAAACTTAAATCAAATCCTCAACTCAAGCATTGGAAAACTTCAGGGAATAAAAGAAATTGCCGACTTTGAGTTTTCTGTTCTTAAAGAAGATCTAAGGATGGTAATTCTCACCGATTTTATAAAAAAAGAATACTTGAGTAGTGGAGATCAGAATACGCTTGATCTTGATAAAATGGGAGCAGTTCCTATATTCGAGAAACTCAGAAGAGAGAATTCTCAACATAAAAAAATAGGAATTCTAACAGGTAGTCTGGTTATCATTCCAGCCAGTGCAAAAGAAATATTTGATCTGTACTGTATCAGAAAAGACATATCAGATGTTTCTTTTTCTTACCTGAAATATGATCAGGATTACTTTGTAATCAGTCTTACAGAGCAGATAAAACATGATGTTGTTCATATTATTACTGAGGTTTTTCAATCCGGAGCAATTCAGGTCTTAATTGGAACAAAAGCTTTGTTGGGAGAAGGCTGGGATGCTCCTAAAATGAATAGTCTGGTTCTTGCTAGTTTTGTAAGTTCTTTTGTTCTCTCCAACCAGATGAGAGGACGGGTTATCAGAACAGATAAAGACGAAGCAAACAAAACCGGAAATATTTGGCATCTGATATGTTTTGATTTTCATGATATCAATGGTGGAGAAGATTTAAATGTCATGAAAAGAAGGTTTAAAACTTTTGTCGGAATTTCATACAAAGACGATCCGTCTATTGAAAATAATTTTGAAAGGCTGGATATTAAAGCTATTGAAAGTAAAGAAGAAATTTCAAAAATTAATCAGACGTTTTTTACACGGGCAAAAGAGAGAGCAGCTCTTACTCAGCGATGGAAAACAGCTCTTGATAAAGGTGATGTTTTAGTGGAGGAAATTCAGGTTCCAAAATTAAACATGGCTTCTATGGATAAAATCAGGATGGATTTTCTTGGTAAAATGAGCGGTAACTTTGCAAAAGTTATGTTTTCTACCGTATTCCTGTTCTGGCAGGATCTTATTTTGGGCGTTATCCGTAATGTTGATGAAATTCATTCAGTAAAAAGTTTTTCCTTGATTGTCTCTTTGTTTGGAGCAGCAGGTTTTTTCGTATATGGAGGGAAATTCTACAGGTCCACAAAACAATATGTAAGATGTAAAGATATTGGTAGGCAGTTGCATTCACTTGCTGAGGTGGTGTTATCCGGTTTGATTTATGAAAAAGTAATTCGGACCTCTGTTGAAAAGCTTAGAATTGTAACTTCATCTGATAATAATAAAAATGCATTCTGTTATCTGGAAGGAGGAAGCCAATATGAAAATTCACAGTTTATACAGACTTTACAAGAACTGGTATCACAAATAGACAATCCAAGATATTTATTGAAACAAAAAAGGAACATATTCTTTTTAAAAAGAAATCTGTATTATCCGGTACCTGAAATTTTTGCGAAAAATAAAAAAAGTGCAGAATTTTTTAAAAAGTTATGGGATAAAATGATTGGAAAATCTGAACTGATTTTTACAAGAACAATTGAAGGACGTGAAATTTTATTAAAACAGAGATTTCAAGCGTTACTCAACAGAAACGGAAGGATAGAACACCTTCATAAATGGACACGATAAAAAACAGATCCCTTTTAAATAAAGGGATCCGTCATTTTATGAATTAGAATCTTTATGGATATGGAACTTATGTATAATTTCCTCAAATTAATTTTTAATTACTTTAGTTGATTCTGTCGCTGTTTTGATAATATAAACTCCTTTTGGAAGGTCTGAAATATTGATTTCATTATTTCCTCTCTGGGTTTGTACTGTTTTCAGCATTTTACCGTCTACACTGTAAATCTTGGCTTCACTCGCTTTTTCTGTTGTAATGGAAAGAGGTCCGGTGGTTGGGTTAGGATAAACAGTCAGGTCTTTTTTAATGCTTTTAGCTTCAGAAGTACCCAATACCAGGTTGCTGTCTTTTGCCCAGGTAAAAGCATCCAGGCCTACATATCTGAATGCTCCGCTAACTGTTAGTTGTAGCTCATCAATAATGATGTTGGAGTAATTCTGACCGTTTAAGTTGGTAAGGTCAATCAGAGTATATCCGTTGGTAGTCCCTAAGCTTGTTGCAAAGCCTGTAGTTTTTGTTTGGGTAAATTTTGTTACGCCGCTTAGTTTTCCGGTTACAGTCAGAGTTCCCGATACATTAAGATCCAGGTTCAATGCTGAAAGATACATCCAGAACCTGTTTACTTTAAATAAATTTGAAGTGGTTTTAATACTGAATGATGGCGGAGATTGAGTGTCGTTGGAATTATCAATGTATCGGTTGTCATTTGCTGTTCCGTTCCAGCCTGTTCCCGGGTAATTTCCCTGAATGTCAAAAACACTTACATGTGAAATGATATTGAATATGACTCCATTATCAGTGAAGCTTGTACTTCCGTGCGATTCCGTTTCAAATTGTTCTGTACTGGTCTGCCCGAATGAGAAAATTGAAATGAGCAGACTACAAATTGTTAAAAAAGTAGTGCTTTTCATGATTTTTTTTGTTTTAAATATTAGGTTATTGTGAATATTAATCTCTTGGAGGGTAAATACCTTCAACACAGATGATATAATTTAAACCCAGATAAGGAGGCATATTATTCACTGGTAAGTTTTGTCCTACAAAAGAAATACTTTGTCCGTTAATTACGGTGTCAGGATTAGTATCATTTATAAAGCTGGATACCACATTGAAATCTCTTCCTACCTGTGTTCCCGAAATAGCAATAGACGATGCAGCATTAGGAGTTGATGAGTTGGCATTCTTATTAGCAACTTTCAATTGAAATCCGCCTCCAATGCTTGGAAGATTGGATGTTAAAAGAGTATTCTGTGTAGTACCGGCTACCACTCCCAAAGGATAAAACTGGTTGGCATTTACATTTCCTGCTCCCAAAGCCATACGTCCTTTTAAATTAGGCAACGCAAAAGTGGTAATACCGTCTCCACCATAAGTTGTTCCTAAAATAGAGAATAAAGCTGAATTTCTTGAAATAGCTATTAAGCTTCCATCACAAAACATCCACCCTCTAGGCGCGAAATTTCCTGCAAATAATTTTACAATTCCAATGTATTCTTCCATGATATGATATTTAGTTTTAAATTTCTTACTCTGTTGTGGGCTTTTCAGATTCCGCCTTTAGTTATTATTTCTAAGCCAAAGGAACAACTAATAAGAAAGGAGTACTAGAGTAGAAAATACCAAATTAAAGATTCCGTATTTCTACGTAAAGGGAATCTTTAATTTGATACATCTATAATGGAAATTATCATCTTTAAGTTTCTCTGAAAGAGCAGTATTTCGTATTTTTGTAAGAATCCAATAAAAATAAAAATGAGCGAATTTGTAGTATCAGAAATTAAAAATAATATTGCCGAGATCAGCTTCGGAACACCCAAAAGTAACTCTCTTCCGGGAGCAATTTTAGAAAAACTGGCAGAAACCATTCTTGAAGAAGGTGCGAAAGATGAGGTGAAAGCTATTTTAGTAAAAAGTGCAGGTGAAAAAGCTTTTTGCGCAGGAGCTAGCTTTGATGAGCTTTTAGCTATTGAAGAACTGGAAGCTTCCACACAATTCTTCGGTGGTTTCGCAAAGGTTTTGAATGCCATGAGAAACTGTGGGAAAATCGTAGTGGTAAGAGTGCAGGGAAAAACTACCGGTGGAGGAGTGGGAATTGCTTGTGGAGCAGACTATTGTTTTGCAACAAAAGACTCAGCTTTAGCACTTACTGAGATCAATCTTGGAATCGGACCTTTTGTAATCGGACCTTATGTAGAAAGAAAAATCGGGAAGTCGCAATTCTCTGCTATGGCTATTGATGCAGACTTCAGATCTGCTGAGTGGGCTGAGCAGCATAACGTTTATCATTCCGTGTCAGATACTATTCAGGAAATGGATGCGAAGCTGGAGAAGTTTTTACAGACTTTAGCATCAAGAAGCAGTGATGCTTTGGCATTAATTAAAAAAGTTTCTTGGGAAGGTACAGATCATTTCAATGAACTGATGCCTGCGAGAATTCATATGAGTGCAAGTCTTATCCTGGAAGATTCTGCCAAGAAAAATATTGAGTCTATTAAAGAAAAGTTGAGAGCGAAATAATTTTTCTTTACTCTTAAAAAAAGATTTTTAATCTAAATATTATCCGGTAAAACATGTGTTTTTCCGGATTTTTTATGTGTTCTGATGTTCAATATTACATTTTATAAATATATATAGTTAATGTCTTTATTTTAATCATTTACTGATTAATATGATTTAATGATAATTAAAATTAGTTTTTAGTTATTAATTGATATGATTTTAACTTATTTTATAATATTTTAGTCTTTTTAATAAACTTATTTAACTCAATTTTAACTAATTTTTTAAACTAAAATTAAAATAGTTGTTAATTTTTTCAATTAATTGAGTTTAATTCATTTAAATAGGTGTTTTATTAATTTTTTAATTGTTTTTATTCCATATATTTGCTTTCATACTGTTAAAATATGTTAAATATGAAAATGAAGCTAATATTGAGTACTGCTGTGCTGTTCTTTGTAGGAGGACATATGGTAGAAGCCCAAAAGGCAAAACGTGACACAATACCGCAAGATACTAAGATTGATGAAATCGTTGTAGTCGCCTATGGAAGTCAGAAAAGGGAGACTATGGTAGGATCCAACACAGAAGTGAAAGCAAAGCAGTTCGCAGATCGCCCGATAACGAGTATTGGACAAGCTTTAGACGGAGCCAGTGCCGGGGTAAAAGTAAGTACCGGAACAGGACAGCCGGGAAGTTCACCCAGTATTCAAATCCGTGGAATAGGTTCTTATGGTATTACAACAAATCCTTTATACGTAGTAGACGGGACTATATATACCGGTTCTCTTGCTGCTATCAATCCCAATGATATTGCGTCATATAATATCCTGAAAGATGCTGCTTCCACTTCCTTGTATGGTTCTGCTGCAGCGAATGGTGTTGTTTTGATCACTACAAAATCCGGTAGAAAAGGAAAAGATGCATTCAACTTTAGTATGAGTACCGGAGCGGTAGGAAGATCAATTCCTGAGTATGACAGGGTAAATGTTCATCAGTATTATCCTCTTATTTGGGAGTCAATAAGAAATGGAAGAATGACCTCAGTACCTGGTACAACTATAACTGATGCAAATGCTTATGCTACAGCACAGTTGATTTCCGGAGTTTTGAAAACAAATGTTTTTAATGTTCCCGATAATCAGTTGGTTGTCAATGGTATATTAAACCCGGATGCTAAACTTAAATATACAGATTTAGACTGGCAAAAACCTCTTATGAATACAGGTTTCAGACAGAATTATGAATTGAATTATAGTGGAGGAAGTAATACAACAACATACTTTTCTTCGGTAGGATATACCAATGAAACAGGATACCTTATCAAGTCAGATTTTGAGAGATTCACAGCAAGATTAAAAGTAGATTCACAAGTAAAAAGCTGGTTGAAATTAGGAACAAGTATCAGTGGAGTTGCTTCTAACGGGAACAATTCCGTAGAAGGTGTGGATAATAATACTGCTTATATCAATCCATACAGATGGACAAGAACAATGGGGCCTATTTACAGTCCTTATGCCCATGATCCTAACACGTTTGCAACCCTTTATGATAGTGAAGGAAATATAGTATACGATGCAGGAAGTGCCAGAGGGGCAGATGCAGCAGCAGGAAGAAACGTAATTCAGGAAACCCTTTTAAATAAAGATCTTTCTAAAAACTATTATATCATTTCCAGAGCGTATGCTGAAATCAAAGTAGATCCTTACCTTACTTTATCTACCAACGTTGGATATGATATCAGAAATAACAGAAGAAGCACATACGGTAATAAAATTATCGGTGATGCAGCTCCGCTAGGTTCCGCAGAAAAATACAGCTTTACTGAACAAACATTCACATGGAACCAGCTCCTGAACTACAAAAGAAAATTTGGAGATCATAATTTTGAATTCCTTTTAGGGCATGAAAGTTATAAATTCATGTATGAATACCTGTATGGATATAAAAAAGGCCAGATTGTAGATGATAATGATGAATTGGTCAACTTTGTAACACCTGCAACACTTACTTCCCGTACAGACAACTATAGAAAAGAAGGGGTATTTTCGAGATTGAATTATGATTACAAATCGAAATATTTACTTTCAGGATCCATTCGTTGGGATGGCTCATCCAGATTTGCCAAAGATGTAAGATGGGATTCATTCTGGTCCATTGGTGCAGGATGGAGGCTGAAAGGAGAAGAATTTTTAAGCAATTCTAATCTTATCAGTGAATTGAAGTTGAGAGGTTCATATGGTGAAGTAGGAAATGACAGAACGGACAGTTATTATATGTATAAAAGTACTTATACTTTAGGATATAATAATGCTCAGGAGCCTGGAATATTATTTGGATTTTTGGCTGATCCTTCAATTACCTGGGAGGCTAACAAACAAACTGATATAGGTATTGATTTTGGATTTTTAAATAACAGAATTACAGGTTCTGTAGAATATTATAAAAGAGTTACAGAAGATTTGATCTTCCCGGTTCCGCTTCCGGTATCTGCAGGAGTTCCTGATAATACAATCAGCAGGAATGTAGGAACAATGTATAACCGTGGGTTTGAATTCAGTATTAATGCAGATGTTATTAAAACTCAAAATTTCACATGGAATATTAATGCTAATGCGTCCACACTTAAAAATCAGATTACGGAACTTTCCAATGGGATAACGGAAATTATTAATGGTACCAAGAAAATTTCTGTAGGGCACTCAATATATGATTATTGGTTAAGACAATGGTATGGGGTAGACCCTGCAGATGGCTCACCTTTATTCCTGGTTGCCGATGCTTATGCTAATACAACAGCTGCTGATATCAGAACGGTGAATGGAGAAAAAGTTACCACCAATTTCAATAAAGCTAAATATGATTATTCGGGTACTGCAATTCCTGATTTATTTGGAAGTTTTGGAACAACTCTTACGTATAAACAATGGTCATTATCTACAATGTTTACGTATCAGTTAGGTGGAAAAACCTACGATTCCAATTATGCTGCATTAATGTCAAGCTACTCGCAGGGAGGAGCTCTGAGTACGGATATTCTGGATAGATGGACTACTCCGGGCCAGATCACGGACGTGCCTGCATTGAATTCTTCAACGTATACAAGCTCAAATGCCGGTAATTCATCAAGATGGCTGGTGAGCTCAGATTTTATAACATTCAGACAAGCTACCTTAAGCTATAGTTTCAGTCCTGAGACTTTATCTCAGCTTGGCGTATCCGGATTAAGGATTCTTGTTTCTGGCGAAAATTTATGGAGCAAAACAGCTAGAAAAGGATTGGAACCAGCGCAGGCATTCAATGGTACTGCATCAAACAGATACACTCCGGCAAGAGTGGTAACGATAGGATTTAACGTGTCATTTTAAATAATTAAGTAATGAAAAATATCAAAAAACAATATATAAAATGGGCTGTTGTTCTTTCAGTCTTTACAGGAATGGTTTCATGTGAGAGTGATTATCTTGAAGCGGATCCTACTACAGCAGCCTCTGAAGAAGCAGCTTACTCAAGTGCTTCTAACCTTATGGCGATTGTTAATGGGATGCATAGAGATATGTATTACAGACAAAATGATAGTCAGGGACAGAATGGGCAGGGAGGTATCATGATTATGATGGATGCCTTAGCTGATGATCTTGTATTTCCATCCACAGGAAATGGCTGGTATGTATCTACGGTAAGATGGCAGGATCAGGTGAATGAAAGTGGGTCTAATGATTTTTATCCTTACCAGTTTTACTATGCATTGATCAGAAATGCGAACTTAGTTATTGCTAATGGTCCTTCAGTTCCTGCGCCAACTGCTGCTGATGCTGCTACTATTAAAACAGCAATTGGTGAAGCATATGCCTTCAGAGCTTTCTGCTATTACATGCTGGTTCAGATTTATGGTAAAAGGTATGTAGCAGGTACAAACAATACTCAGCTTGGAGTTCCAATCAGACTGGTAGCGAATGAAATACCTTTAGCAAGAAATACTGTAGAAGAAGTTTATACCCAGATCAATAAGGACCTTGATGAGGCTGCGAGCAGACTGGCGGGGATTGCCAGAGCTACGAAATCACATTTTAATGATAAGGTGATTTTTGGATTGAGAGCTAGAATTGCATTAACGCAAGGTAATTATACTACGGCTGTAACTGCAGCTCAATCGGCCCGTGCAGGTTTTCCATTGATGGATAATGCTACTTATACTGCCGGCTTTAATAACCTTGCAGGAAATGGAGAATGGATGTGGGGTGCTATAATCATAGCAGATCAAGGAGATTCATTCTCAAATTTTGGAGCTTATATGTCAAGGAATTTTAACTCTACCAATATTCGTCAGGCGCCTAAAGCAATTAACAGTAAATTGTTTTTATCATTCCCATCCGCAGATGTAAGAACTAAGAATTTTGATCCAACAGGAGCGCATACAGCACTTGCTTTACCTTCAACATATTCTAAATTCCCATATACAAGCCAGAAGTTTATTGCAGCAAGCCAGGGAGACAGTAGGGTAGATGTTCCTTATATGCGATCTGCTGAAATGTACCTTATTGAAGCGGAAGCTTTGGCCAGATTAGGAAACGAAGCAGGATCGAAAGCCGTTTTTGATGTTTTTGCAAAAAACAGAAACCCTTCTTATACAGGTGCTGCTACAACAGGTGCTGCCTATATCACAGAAATTCTTAATAGCAGAAGGTTGGAGTTTTGGGGAGAAGGTTTCAGATTCCTTGATCTGAAAAGACTAAACCAAGGCTTAGACAGAACGGGAGCTAACCACTCCTCTGTTGTTACCAATAACGTAATGACAGTAGCCAATACAGATTTACGCTGGGAATTCCTGATTCCAAGAACTGAAATCAATGCAAACCCATTGATTGTTCAGAACCCTCTATAAAAACAACAAATTTTAATATATCTTGAGAACCTCGCTTCTAGCGGGGTTTTCCTTTTGATGTATAAGTAACAATGAAAATTATTTTCAAAATTTAAAATAAATAATTGGCAGATTAAAAATAAATTATAACTTTGTAATTCAAAGTTCTTTTTATGGAGACAAAAAACTATCACGAAGATTTATCCCATATCCGTTCCATGATGGAGCGATCTTCAAGATTCATTTCTTTAAGTGGATTATCCGGAGTTGTTGCAGGATTAACGGCAATTATTGGAGCTATATATGTGTATTTTGTTTTTCAGAGGGAAGGAATCAGTTATTTTGACGGAGATAGAAATATTCTTGGACCGGCCTTGGTTAAAGAACTTGTTGTGATTGGAATAGTTATTTTAGTAGTTGCTATTCTTAGTGGTTACATTTTTACCGCTCATAAAAGTAAAAAGAAAGGATTGAAGATCTGGGATGCTACTACAAAACGGCTTTTGATTACCTTTGCAGTTCCTTTGATAGCAGGAGGAGTTTTTTGCCTTGCGCTTCTTTATCATCATCTTTTTGTTTTCATCGCTCCGGCAACATTGATTTTTTATGGACTGGCTTTGGTAGCAGCAGAACGCTATACATTAAGGGATGTAAAGTATTTAGGATATCTTGAGATCATTTTAGGACTTATTTCTTTATTCTTTTTAGGATGGGGATTGTTGTTCTGGGCAATTGGTTTCGGAGTTTTGCATATTGTCTATGGATTGATTATGCATAAGAAATATAAGTAATAAAGTGAATAGATTTTTCAAATATCTCCTGATAATCATTTCTGTAATTGGAGGAGTATTCTTGATTGGTTCTATTGTAACGGTTTTAATGATTGGTTGTGCCTTTGGAAGTTTTGACAAAAGTTATTCGGTGACTGAATTAAAGGATGAATATTATTCAAAAGAAGCTGAAATCAAAGATTTAATAAATTATTATAACAAAATCAAGCCTGAAAATTATTCTGTAGATATAGAATTTAAAAATGATAAAATACTTGAAAGATTAAGAATAACATATAAAGATTCATCCAATGTGGTTTATCAAGACTGGAATGTAAGTTCTAATGTTTTATTTACAGAAAAGCTTAAAGGTATAGCAGGATGGAACGAAGAACAGATTGCCGTTTTAAAAAATAAATTAGATAAAGCAAACTGTATTTCTGTAGAAGATGGAGAACCTTTGAAAATAGGCTTTAAAAGAAGTGGCTTAGGAATGTTTTCTTTTAACGTTTTTCAAGAAATGAATACTGACCGAAGTAAATATAATGACGGTTGTGAATATATATTGGTAAACAGAAATTTAGCTTTTCAATACGGAGGAGGAGCAATCGGAAATCAATGTTTTCCCAATAAAAATTAAAAATTATGATTAAAATAAATCAACTCAATAAAGAATTCGAAAGCCGTGTAAGACTGGGCATCATGTCCGTTCTTATGGTCAACGACTGGGTTGATTTTTCAGAAATGAAAGGCTTACTTGGAATTACAGATGGAAATCTGGCCAGTCACAGCAATGCGCTGGAGAAAGCAGGATATATTGAAGTGAAAAAAGAATTTGTCGGGAAAAAACCCAAGACATCTTACCGTGTTACACAAAATGGACGACAGGCGTTTACAGAACATTTGGATGCTCTTGAGAAATTACTGGGACGATAGTCCTATATTTTTTTGAAAACTAACTTTGAATTACAAAGTACTTTATAATTTAAAACTTAAATAAAATGATAACACAAAAACAAAAAACAGTTACAATTTATGCCCTTCCACTGGTTTTACTATGTATTCCATTGCTGGGAAATCTATTTTCTAAAGAAATAAACTGGTCAGCTTCCGATTTTCTGATTGCAGGAGCTTTACTCTTTGCAACAGCTTTTTTGATCAACCTGGTCAGAAACAAAATCAAAAAACAAAGTCAGAAAGTTTTGATCTGCATTTTCATTTTGCTGGCTCTTGCATTGATCTGGATTGAACTAGCGGTAGGAGTTTTCGGAAGTCCATTTGCCGGAAGCTAAAATTGACTTTGCTTATTAACTAAATCTGAATAATGATGAAAGAAATAATAAATCAAAAAATAGTAAAAGGCCAGGAAATTCTATACTTCGGAAAGTCTCTGTTTGCAGTGTGTTTGGTATTGGGTAGCCTGTGTCTTATTGGGTATTTAACAACAAGGATGAAAGAATTTGCCATAGGAGGATATATGCTGCTAATTTTTGGAACATTTTTGAACCTATTGGTGATACTTGGGCTGTTGATCTATGGTTTCGTATACAGATCAAGATTGAATGAATGTCTGAAAGCTATTGGTATCCTTTTGATCAATATACCCATTGCAATTCTTTATACAGCCATAGGACTTAATAGTCTGCATTAAAATAAATACACTATGAAAAAAATACGCGTTCAGTTTCTGCTTTTTGTGTACAATAAAACCCAAAAACTATACAGAAAATACTTTAAAAAGAAAAAAAGACAATGGCAGTTCAATGAAAAACAGCTGCTGGAATTTCAGGAAGACTCTCTCGGAAGAAAACTGGGAGAATTCTACAGAAAGCATGGGTTTTCAATGATCCCTAAAATGGAAAACCATGATGTACATCATCTGATCACCGGCTGTGGAACCAACTTCGAGGATGAAATTGCCATGCAGTATCTTCTTTTAGGAAATGGTAAGCTTAATGCACATCTTTTGGCTGCAATCGTTTTAGGAACAATTATTCTGCCTGAATATGTGAAAATTTATATCAAAGCCTATAAAAAAGGGCAGAGTATGCGTGCTTTCCATCATTGGGACTTTGAAGGACTGTTGAGCCAGAAGTATGAACATGTAATGGATTTTATTCAGCAGAAAGAAACTATTGTTCTTCATTAAAACATGGATATGATGGGAAAAATAAAATTCAGCCCGCTTGGGAAAAGATCGTTCATCATTTCTTTTGTCTTGGGAACGCTTCTACTGGTTGCGTTTTGGTTGATAAGAGCAGAATTTTTTATTGAACTTGGCTTTTATTATGTACTTGTAACCGCTGTGATCAATATGTTTATTCTTTTGCATGAGCTTATTATCTATCTTACTGACGTTTCAGACCAGAAGGCATCCGGCAATTCAGTTCTCCTCCTGCTGGCCAATATTCCGATAACAGCCTTATACTTCTATATAATGACACAGTTCACCTGGATCGATGAGGTTCTCAAAATTTAATTCTTTCAATCTTTTAAAATTTTAAATATCATGAAAACACATCACTATATATTTCTTACCGCCATCCTGTTTGTTATTGTCTTCTACGATCAGGATGTTGGCTTGAATCTTGGAATTCTGGGAATCATTTATGCAGTATTAACCCTGTTTAAAACTCCTGAGAAAAATAAAACCAAAACCCTGTATTTTCTTTTTACAACAAGTATTTTATCCAGTATTGCATTTGCATGGTATGGAGATTTCCCTTCCTTTATTGCAGTAGTAAGCTCATTACTTTTGTTGGGATATAAATCGAAAAACAGGAGATTGAAAATTCTATTTTTGATTCCGGTTTTTATTGTAAACTGCTGCACTTCATTCTGCCGCTTTTTCAGTTTTGACGAATGGCTTCCCAAAAAGAATATTCCTGGATTATGGCAAAAAACGTTCGCTTTCATTTTAATTCCGTTGGTGCTGGTTTCCGTTTTCTTCGGAATTTATTCAGCAGGAAGTGACCATTTTGCAGCCCTTTTCACAAATTATGAATTGGATATTAATCTGTGGCAGGTATTCTGTCTCTTTGTATTAGGCTTTTTTATTGCCTTTAACTACTGGAACTATGCTGTGGAAAAACTCATCTACAAAAACAACCATTTTTTGGATAATGATTTTCAAAACGATTCCCGGATACCGAAGGCTACCTATTCCTTTCTTGATCTCAGTGCCGAAAGAATGAGCGGGGTAATATCCTTTGTTTTGCTGAATATTTTATTGATTTTCTTTATTATTACTTACAATTATGAACAGTTTTATGAAACCGTAAAAACACCCGTTCAGCTTTCAGAAGAAACCCATGAAAGAGTGAATGCCGTAATTATGTCTATCATAATGGCTATTCTGGTCATCATGTTTTACTTTAAATCAGGATTTAATTTTGATCCGAAAGCCGGATTACTGAAAATCCTAGCCAAAATCTGGATTTTCCTCAATGCTATACTTGTCATATCTGCCGCTGTTAAAAATTATGAGTATATCGTGAATTATGCATTTACTTATAAAAGATTAGGTGTTTTTGCTTTCCTTATTTTATCAATAGTGGGTCTTGCTTTGACCTATCTTAAAATTCAAAAGAAGAAGAGAAATATATTCCTTGTCAATACAATGGTGTGGTATTTCTATGGAACCATTTTAGTGTGCAGTTACTTCAATTGGGGTGGCTTCATTACCTCCCAGAATATGAAAAGAAACGATTTTGCGGTCAACTATCATTTAACATCTGTTAATTTCAGCGAAAAAGCTCTGTTGAAATATGCGGACGAAAAAAATGATCAGAAACTTAAAAAGACTTTGCAGACGAAAGTGAACAGAGAAAAGTCCAAAACATTCCTTTCAAAGATTATCTATTACCAAATCATTCAATAACCGGTCATGAAAAAGCTCGTTGCCTCTTCAAGGTTTAAAATCAATATGCTGCTTATATTGATGACGGTATTCTGTTTCAGTCTCTCAGCTTTTAGGTACTACATCAGTGATACAAAGGTGTTTTTGTTTCTCAATTGGAATCTTTTTCTGGCATGGATTCCTTTATTACTAAGTTCCTTTATTCTTGCCTTTAATATCAAAAGCAAAATCTCACTGATCTTTATTATTATCGTCTGGATTTTGTTCTTCCCCAATTCACCTTATATTCTCACAGACCTTTTTCATCTGAGAGCGAGGAATTCAGTACCGATATGGTATGATCTGATTGTCATTCTTTCCTATGCCTGGACAGGACTGATCTGTGGTTTTATAAGTCTTAATGATATTGAAAAAAGCCTTTCTGAATATGGTAAAAGAAACAGTATCAACGTAATAATAATATTCTTTCTTTTCATGAGCAGTTTTGGAGTGTATCTGGGAAGGTTTTTAAGATGGAATAGCTGGGATGTGCTCAATAATCCTTTCGGTCTGTTCTCTGATATTGTAGTACGGTTTATCTATCCGCTGGAATATACCAAGACGTGGGGTGTCACTCTTTTGATGGGAATTATGCTCAACTTCATGTATTTTACATTTAAATGGGTTGAAACAAATAATGATAGAGTACTGAAGTTGGAAAAATAAATCATTATATAGGATTGGAACAGTTTTAGCATTTAATAGAACTCACCAGAATGATATATTGGTACATTCTTAAACTTAATTATTATGAAAAAAAGCTTATTGTTAATTCCATTGATTATTATTTCATGTAAAAAAGAACCTGCCGTAACAACCGTTCAGGATAAGGATTCTACAGTTGTTACAGAAATGCCGGATTCTGTTGTAAAAGCAGATTCTGCAGCATTGAGAAAAAGAGATTCAATCATTAACAATGCTCCGGCTACCAAAGAAGTTTTGCGTAAAGGCGTAATGAGAACTGAAAAAGATGGTCAGATTATAAGAATTGCAGATGCTACCCAGCTTCCTTTCACTTTGGGAGAAGAATTTAAAAAAGATGATCAGGAGATGGTTTTAAAACTCACACATTACGACCGCCCGAATATCAAAGCAAAAATTTCAACCAAAGAGAAAGAGTTCAATATCCGTTTCAATCAGATTAAACTTCCTAATGGAGACTATGACGGGCCTTTCGGAAGAGAAATTACTTACGATACTCCCGGGAAAGGTGAAGTATGGCTGATTATCGGTAAAAGTAATATGGCTTCAGGAAATACCAAGGGAAGCTTTACCATAACTGTAGAATAAGTCGAAATCAATTTGGTACAATTTCTGCAAACTAAATTCTAAGTTTAAAATTTACAATTATGAAAAATATAGTTCTAACAGCAATGGCCGCTTCAGCTGTACTCGTAAGTTGCGGAACCGTACAGTCGCTGGTTCAGAATACATTTCCATACACCACGAATGTTTTAGTGTCTACAGGTGTTCCTGCAGATAAAGAAGTTTCTTCCACTGCAACGGCTACCAATGTACAGACATGGTTCGGAGGAAATAACAATGCAAAGATTAAAGACGTAAGAATTTCAGATGCTAAAATTTCTGTTGTATCCCCTTCAGGAGGAAATCTGAGTGCATTCAAAACCGTTAAAATATACGTTTCATCCAACGGAACAGGAGAAAGACTGATAGCATCACGCTCCAATATATCTACCAACTCTTCCAGCTTAAATCTGGATCTGAACGATACAGGATTTCTGGATGAAATTGTAAAAAGCTCAGGATTGACCGTAAGAACAGTCTATGAACTGAAGAATCAAACCTCTTCAGACATGAACATTAAAGTCGCCCTGAATTTCAGCAGCGTTCCTGCGAAATAACCGGATAAAAAATAATAATAAAAACCCTCTTCCAGTATTCTGAAAGAGGGTTTGATGTGAAGTAAAATGTATAAAAATCTTTTTTAAAGTTTTGTGAATTTTTCAACAACTCTTCTTTGGCCTTCATTGATATTGATGATATATTGACCAGTCGGCAGTTGTGAAATATCAATTTTTTCATTAGGCAAAACAGAACTTTTGATTACTGTTCGTCCCTGAAGGTTGATGATTTCAAAATCCAGTTTTTTGTTTTCTGTACTTTGAATGGCAATAGTACTGCTGGATGGATTAGGGTAGATTTTTACCTCCAGTGCAGATAATGTTTTTACAGGAGTTGCAAATTTACTCTCCAATTGCAGTATCGCATTTTTCACATTGGGAAGAGGCCCGATTTTCTGCCCCGTTACAGTACCTCCCTGAGGAATTCCCGTAGAAATTAAAAGGTTTTTCATCGCAGACGGTGTTAAGTTCTGACCTGTAGTCTGACGATAGAAAGACTGAATTAAAATAGCTGCAGAAGATACTACAGGTGTTGCAGAACTTGTACCGCTAAAATAATTATAAGTTCTGTTGTTATCATTGTCATATTTGGCATAAGAACCATACCCTGCAGCAAGAACGCTGCTTCCCCAGCCCTGAACGTCCACTCTGTTTCCATAAGTACTGAAACTTAATTTTGAATGGGTAGTATTAGGAGATCCTGCTCCTACAATGATAGCACCGCTATTTCCTCTGGCAAGATAAGTTGCATAAAACGGATCATCCAGATTCTGATTTCCGTTACCCGCAGCTGCAATGATAATAATTCCTGAATCAGTAGCAGCTTTCGTAAGATCCCAGATTACTTTATCATACTCTGCAGGACAATATTGGCCATCTTTTCCTCCGGTCTGCATTTCATACAGAATAATATCGCCTGCCTGAGAAGCATTAATAGATCTGCTCACGGCAGAAGCTCTGTTGTAGCCCACAGTGGTCCACTCCATATATCCTTTTATTTCAGAAGTATTGTAAGCAGCTCCTGTAAGACCGATATTATCTTTTATTGAACCTAAAATACTCACTACTGCAGTTCCGTGGTCACGGTAATTATTATTGGCTAATCCCGCATTCGGAGAATATCCCGGTTCCAGCTGTATAGAGTTTTGGTTGCTAAGCATCTCATGAGTTTTGTAAAAACCATATTCTACATCTCTCACACGAATATTCTGTCCGGTGATTCCTCTTGACCAGGCATATTTTGCATTGATTCCCGGGTTGTCATTCAGATAAGTCTGAATGCTTTCCAGATCAGGTGTTGCTACAAAAGCATTAATCAAAGGAGGTTCAATAGGAGTCGCACTCATCACAGATACATATTCTATTTCAGGGAACCTTTCAAGGCTGTGAATGATTTTCTGAGTAGTCTCTTCGTTTTGAAGAGGCAGATCTGCCTTATAAATTCTTTTCAGTTTTTCTACAGATTCTGAAGAGTTTCCGATAGCTTTGCTGCTTCTGGCCATTTCATCAAGTTTATTATCTGTAAAATCCAGATCGTACTTGAATGAAATATTGTTTTCTCTTGAAAATCTCTCCAGGTCAGCATTTCTGCTGAATGCAGTTTTTTCTGAATTAATGCCCTTTGAAAAGCATACATAGATGATGGAATTTTGGTCCTGATTCAGCTTGGGCTGACTGTCCTGACCAAAAGACAAGGAAGAGCAGAACGCAAATAATGCGAAAAGGTTGATTTTTGTTTTCATACGATTTTGTTAAATGGTTGTAAATCAGTTTTGATTTATACCAAAAATAATAATAAAATGAAAACAAATCACATTTTTGTGAATTTATTTTTTATTTTTTTAAATTACTCCCTTATCTGGAAAGACCTTCATCAATTCTTTATAATAAAACTTCATTAGTTTCAAAAAGTTGTGGGGGAAATATACTTTGTATGATTACAAAAAACCATCCAGAATCACTGGATGGTTTTGTTGAGGTATACAGGTTAGTTTTTAAAAATCATCAAACTTATAAATTTATAAGTATCAGTTTTTAGTAACCGAATCCATTACAATAGTGACAGGCCCATCGTTGATAAGGGATACTTTCATATCCGCCCCGAAAATTCCGCTTTCTGTTTTTAATCCGGATTTAGCTATTTCTTCTTTAAAATAATCAAAAAGAGGAATAGCCTTATCAGGTTTTGCTGCTTTTATGAAAGATGGGCGATTGCCTTTTTTGTAATCAGCAATCAATGTAAACTGGCTGATGCAAAGGATTTCCCCTGAAATATCCTTTACAGAAAGATTAAGCTTACCTTCTTCATCTCCAAAGATTCTAAGGTTTAAAACCTTCTGTACAAGCCAGTCTGCATCTGTTTTTTCATCATTTTCATCCACACCTGCCAGCAGCATTAATCCTTTCCCGATTTTACCCACAATTTTTCCGTCCACTTTCACACTAGCTTCAGAGACTCTTTGTATAACGATCTTCATTTTATATTCTAATAATAAACATTTAAAGTTTTGCTTGGTGCATCATAGCTATAGGGGTAAGTTTTAGGTGGCAGAGATGTTTTTGCTCCGGCCTCAGGCTGTCCTGTACTTAATATCCACCTTGTGTTATCCTGCGGGCAAATAATAGCAATATTGTCCTTTACCTCAAGTGTTGTATTATTATCCGGGCATATATGAGGAGCATTTCTGTCGTATACCTTAAATCCGTTAGCAGTTCGCACAATAATCAGTCCTCTTGTTCCGGACTGTTGTTCATTCACATAAATCCAGCCGTTAATATTGTTCAAAGCATAGTAGGCAGGCAGATTTAGATTAAGAGATACATTAATGGGGTTATTCGGGAAACAGCTCACCGTATCTTCTCTGCTTCCACAAGAGTTTATGGATAAGTTGCTGAAAATCAATAAACTGAAAATAGATATGATTGAAAAAGTTTTTTTCATTTCAATTTAAATTTTTATATATTTGTAAAAATTAAACGATTACAACACGAAAACATTGTCCGGCAAATGTCGGATTATTTTTTTATACTAAAACTAAATTTTGAAAATTATGGCAAGCTATGTAACTAAGGAGGGCCTAGAGAAAATGAAAGCTGAGCTGGAACAGTTGGAAACTGTAGAGAGACCAAAAATTACTCAGCAGATCGCGGAAGCAAGAGATAAAGGAGATTTGTCTGAAAATGCGGAATACGATGCGGCTAAAGAGGCTCAGGGGATGCTTGAAATGAGAATTTCTAAGCTGAAAGATGTTATCTCTACTTCTAAAATTATAGACGAAAGCCAATTAGATACTTCAAAAGTTTCCATCTTAACAACAGTGAAACTTAAAAATAATGCTACCAAGCAAGAGCAGGTATTTACATTGGTACCGGATAACGAAAGTGACCTGAAGACAGGAAGGATTTCCGTAAACACTCCTATCGCAAAAGGTTTGTTGGGGAAAGCGGTTGGTGAAACTGCCGAAATTACTTTACCGAACGGAAACAAACTGTCTTTTGAAGTATTAGACATTACTTTATAGTCTGATACAGTTTCTATTTCTAAACTTCTAAATATCTAACCCTAACTTCTGATAAAATGAGCACTATATTCACAAAGATCATCAATGGCGAGATTCCCTCTTATAAGATTGCAGAAAATGAAAACTTTATTGCATTCTTAGATGCAATGCCTTTGGTGAAAGGACATACTTTAGTAGTTCCGAAAAAAGAAGTGGATTTGATTTTTGATCTTGAAAGTGAAGAATACAAAAACCTTTGGGGATTTGCCCAAGAGGTAGCCAAGAAGATCAAAACTGCAATTCCATGTGTAAGAGTAGGAGTAGCGGTAGTAGGACTTGAAGTTCCTCATGCACACATCCATCTGATTCCTTTAAACAAGATGGAAGACATGAATTTTAGAAATGAAAGATTAAAATTAACGAACGAAGAATATACAGAGATTCAAAACTCAATTATTAATTCTTAACAATCAGAAAATCGTAAAAAAGTAATTTTTTACGATTTTCTTTAACATATACATATATATTATATCATATGAACTCCAACCAATGTTCTTTCTGTGGCAGAAAAAGAAATGAAGTACAGATGCTGATTTCTGGCCAGAATGGTTTTATTTGTGAAAATTGTATAGAGCAGGCGCACGCTATTGTGAAAGATGGTGCATCCAAAACAGGATATTCACCTGCCGACAGTATGGCTGAACTTAAAAAGCCGAAAGAAATCAAAGAATTTCTTGATCAGTATGTGATCGGGCAGGATCAGGCAAAAAAACAGCTTTCTATTGCTGTATATAATCATTATAAAAGATTACTCCACGCTCAGGACGAAAACAGAGAAGTGGAACTTGAAAAATCGAATATCATCATGATAGGAGAGACAGGAACAGGTAAAACTCTTCTGGCAAAAACCATCGCCAGAGAACTGAATGTTCCTTTCTGTATTGTAGATGCCACTATTTTAACGGAAGCAGGATATGTAGGAGAAGATGTTGAAAGTATTTTGTCCCGACTTCTGATGGTAGCGGATTACGATGTGGAAAAAGCTGAAAAAGGAATTGTTTTCATCGATGAGATTGATAAGATTGCAAGAAAATCAGACAATCCAAGTATTACAAGAGATGTTTCCGGAGAAGGAGTACAGCAGGGATTACTGAAATTGCTGGAAGGAAGCATTGTAAATGTTCCGCCGCAGGGAGGTAGAAAACATCCGGATCAGAAATATATTCAGGTGAATACTCAGAACATTCTGTTTATTGCTGGTGGTGCTTTTGACGGGATCAAAGAGATCATCGAAAGAAGAATGAACAAGCAGGCGATAGGTTTCAGTTCTGAAAAAATCAATAAAACAGGTGAAGATGAATATATATTAACAAATATTAATGCAATTGATCTTCGTACTTTCGGATTAATTCCGGAACTTTTAGGAAGATTTCCAATCATCACTTACCTCGATAAACTCACGAAAGAGACGCTGGTAAGAATTATGAAAGAGCCAAAAAATTCAATTGTGAATCAATTTGTGGAACTTTTCAAGATGGATGGCACGGATTTGGTAATAACAGATGGTGCAATTGAAAAAATCGTAGAGGAAACTATTGAAAAAGGATTAGGCGCAAGAGGGTTGAGAGGTACCACCGAAAAAGTTCTAGAAGACTACATGTTTTCAATAGGGGAGGACAAGGAGATCATCTTGACGGAAGATAATGTTTTGATTAATAGATAAAATATTTTTTTATTAAGAAAAATAATAATACCTTTGCGGGTAAAGATTGTATTAACACACAAATAATTTATACAATGAGAAAAAGTTTATTTGCTATAGGTCTTTTAGCAATTAGTTACTCTGTTCAGGCGCAGATACTATGTCATGTTGACACTAATGCTAATATGTATGTGAGCGAAGGCACCCTAGTTTATAGTGGTGGAGGTGTACAAACAAGAGGTAATGGTCTTTTGGACGTACATGGAAATATTATGGTTGTAGGTTCTGCTACAGATAGTTTTAAGACAATTGATGCTGGCGGTGCTGATAAAACTGACGGCGGAAATATCATCTTAAGGCTGAACACTCCTGCTTCTTTTGCTACTTCTACATATGGTCAGTTGTACATTGATGGACTATCCCAATCCAACATTTCAGGTATTGTAACGAAAGAATACAGAACTACAAGTAATGGTAGTGGTAATTATTTTCAGCAAGTTGCTTTGCCTTTCTCTGGTAAAGCTTACAATTCATTATCTGCTGAAGTTGGTAAAACCTTCAATACTGGAAGATATGACAATCCAATTCTGAAGTGGGATAATGCTAACGCTGTTTCTATCACTACTTTGAATCTAGCTCCTACCTCGACTACTTGGGATGCCTCAGGTTATTACATGCTTAAGGTTAAAAATAACGACTGGAATCCAAGTGCTCCTGCGTCAGGAAACGTATTCAATATTAACGGGAAACCATATGCTCCATATGCGGCTGCTTTAACATTACAGAACGCAGGGAAATCTAATTTGGGAACCTCTAATGTTGTATTTGGAACTAATGGTAATGCTCTGAATCAGTACAATGAGAAGTACAATACTTATCTTGCTGACAGTTTTGAGTTAACGATGAACCCATGGGCTGCAACGTATGGTCAGAACTGGTATCAGTTCGGAAACCCTTTCCTTACCAATTTAGATTTATCTAATATTGGATATACAGAAAGTGTTACAGGATCTGACGGCAATGCAGTGACAAATATTTGGGGTATTGAGTATAACCCAGGTACAGTGGTTACTCTTTCAAATGGTTCTACTTATGCTACAGGTGCTCAGGTAGTGACTTTCGTGCCTACAGGTGACGGAGTTGCTCCAGCAGTTGGAGACGTTGATAAAGTAGTTGTAAAACCTATGCAGTCATTTAAAATAAAGTTGAGAGACAATACGGCTCAGACTTTAGACTTTAATACATTAAGAAGATTCAAGTCAACAGCAAGAACAGCAGGTACTCCTAATGGTGTAAATGCAGCCAAAATTTCTAATGGAAAGAATGGAATCAATACTGTAAAACAGCTTGGTGTAATAGGTCTTGATGCTAGCGGAAAAGAAATTGGAAGAACATACTATGTTGTTTCACCTTCATTCACAACAGGTCATCAAATTTCTACAGCAACTTCAGTTCAGGCTTCAGGAGGTGCAACTATCATGGGTACATCTGAAGAGGCATTGACTGGAGGATATGATAATAATTATAAAGAAAGCTATTTGTTATATATTAACGAGGCTAATGAGAATAACTTCGCAGGTAAAAGTGTTAAGTTAAGAAACTACTATGATCAGGTAAAGTCGTATAAATTCGAGATCAGAGAAAATGCAGATTTAATACCAGCAGGTACACACCAGTTATCTTCAGGAATCGGTTTCTATTATAAAGCAGAAAATGGTAACTTAATAGAAGCTAAACAAGGAGATACTGTTCCTGTATCAAATATGGAAGCTAATTTATACTACGGAGAACCAAGTAATATTACTTTAGGAGTAGATGATAAAGCTTCAAATATTTCTAATACACTTGTAGTTTATAATCCGGCAATTTCAAACTATATCGTTAGATTTGATCCGAAATGGAAAAAAGCAGACATTCAAGTTTATGATATGAGCGGTAAATTAGTAATCTCTAAGAAAGCGGTTGAAACATCCAGAGATTTTGTAATCGAGCTAGATGGCTCAGTTAAAAATTCATATGTTGTAAAAATCGTTTCTGACAAAGGAGAAACTGTTAACACTAAAATCTTAAAATAAACTGAAATGAAAACTATTAATAAACTAGTATTGGCATTTTTCCTGGTTGTTGTATCACTAGTAAATGCTGAAACCCCGCCACAGCCTGCAATTCCTGGAGGAGGAAACGGAGGAAACGGAACAGGAGCACCTGCACCTATTGATATGTACGTATATGTACTTGGTATTGTAGCAATTGCATTTATTGTTTACTTTACAAAAAAGTACAAGAGCGTAAAAGCATAAAATTTTATTAAAATAATATTAAACTCTCTGATTAATCAGAGAGTTTTTTTATTTTTACTCTATGAAAAAGATTTATACGCTATCTGCGGTTTTAGCCGCATTTGCTCTGCAGGCTCAGTTTACAGTTACCATTCAGACTCCGGCAGACTTTAAAGATCAGGACGCTATTCTATATACATTAAACGGTTCAAAAGATATCATTGTTACTAAAGAACAAAGTAAAAACAGTACATGGACCTTTAAATACCCAAGCAGCTATATGGGAATGATGAAAATCTATTTCCCGGGCTCTAATAATACTGTAAGCTTTATTTCTGAAAATAAAAATGTCAACATTAAATTAGATATTCAGAATAATAAAGTTAAAGATGTTATCTATCTGGATGAAGCGAATAACCTGATGAGTAAGCAGCAGGAAGGTTCACAAAAGAAAGAGCTTATTTTGCCGGCTTTAGCACAAATCAAAGAATATTATAAAGACAATACTGACTTTGGAAAAGCACTGAAAATAGAGATCGACAGACTTTCCGGTACTTCCAGTTCTATTGATGCGGCTCAACATCCATTTATTACCTATTATAACACGAATTATAGTAAATTTATTTCCACTTCACAAGATGCTGCCAAAAAAGTAGATCAGGAGGAAATAATCAACTTTTTGGACAAGTCAAATGATATGCTGGAGACTTCATCGTTATTAAGACCAGTATTGGTATCTTATCTTAATTCCGGAGGAAATACTAATGTTACTGCTTCTGTCGATAAATTGTTAGACCGATTAAAAGTGGAAACTCCAAGAGGGCAGACGGTTTTATCAGAACTGATCGATATTTTTGATGTATATGAGATGGATGAGTACAAGAGCAAATATTTGTCACTTGCTAAAAATCTTAAGTGTACCATCAATGACAGACTTGCTTCTACATTGAAATCGAATGCCAATATTGAAATGGGGGCTGCTTTCCCTAACTATAAGTTTCAGTCACCTGTAAATACTACCGCAAAGTCATTATACGATATAAAGGCTGATAAAAAGGTTATCGTGTTTTGGTCTTCCACATGCTCACATTGTGAAAGTGAACTACCGAAACTTCTGGAAAAATACAATGAACTGAAATCAAAGAATATTCAGGTTGTAGGATTCTCTTTAGATGTTGATAAAAATTCTTATACTAAAAAGATTGCTGCATTTCCTTGGGTGAATGACTCAGAATTGAGAGGATGGAACAGCAGTTACACGGATTTGTACAATATTCATGCAACTCCGACGTATTTTATTTTAGATGCTAACAATAAGATTATCAACAAACCAGATCACGTTGGAGATGTTTTAGAATATTTTAAGTTAAAATAATTTTGGAGGTAAAGAAATATTTTCTATATTTGCACCACCAAAAAGGCGAGGTAGCTCAGTTGGTTAGAGCGCAGGATTCATAACCCTGAGGTCACGGGTTCAATTCCCGTCTTCGCTACAATAAAAAATCCGTATCATGTTGATTAAAAACATTTTACGGATTTTTCTTTTAAAATAATCCCGACATAGTCCCGATTATACAGTTACTTAGATATAATTTTAAATCAAGGTTGTAATTTTTTGTTTAAATTTAAAATGTGAAACTTCTTGATAGTCTTTTTAAAATATTAAAAAAATTTAAAAATATACTTTTTTTAATAGTAATATATTTCTGTTTTGAAAACGGAATAGTAGAGATTTATAAAAAATATATTGTTGAAAAAGTATTAATCCTATTTTCGTCTTCGTGGATAACAGAAATATTGTTTTATCTTACAACAATTGTTATCTTATTGTGGATTGTTAACAAATACAAAAAAGGATTTTACTTTGAACAATATACAATTCTTTACAGTATAGTTGTATTTTCTTTTTATTCTTATATAAGGTTAGTATTTGGTAAGGAATTTTCGTCATTAAGGACAATTAGCTATGTAAAATATTTTGATCTGTTATACATAGTTATATTATCAGTTTTAATATTATCAGTATTATTAAAATTAAAAAGATTAAAAGAGAGCAATAATTCAACTCCATTCGTTGAGGATGTTCCTATATCTAAAGCTGAAGAGGATATTTTAAATAGAAAAGGTAAAGCATTACAAGTTGCTCGTTTTATAAAAAGTAATCATACAGACTCATCAATAGCTCTTGGAATAGTTGGAAAATGGGGTGATGGTAAAACATCCTTCATGAGCTTAGTTGAAGAATCTTTTACAGACAATAATGATTATATAATTATAAAATTTCGTAGTTGGCTAAATATCTCTGTTCAATCTATTTTTTCTGATTTCTTTAGTACTGTAGAAAATGAGATTAAACCTTATAGTATTGATATAGCTAAACAAATTAAGAAGTATGGTAAATCAGTATTACCAATTTCAAAAAGTGATACGGCAGAATTCATTTTGAAATCATTAGATCTCGTTTCTGATAAAAGTGTTTTAGAAGAATTTGAAAGTGTTGATAATCTTTTAGTCGCTTTACAAAAAAAGATTATTATATTTTTAGATGATCTTGATAGATTACAACCAAATGAAGTATTTGAAGTTTTAAAATTAATCAGGAATACAGCGTCTTTTAAAACTTTTAATTATATAGTAGGATATGAGAAAAGCTATATAATTAAAGCGCTTGAAATAAATAAAATACCCAACCCTGAAAAGTATTGTGATAAAATTTTTTTAAATGAATTTTATTTAATGCCGATTCAAAATTATGAGATAAGTGATTATATATTGAAAAATCTTAAGGAGAAGATGAATAATAATTCTTTAGATTTTGATAAAGTTTTTGAACGATATTCATTATATTCTCAATATAACATCGGAAATATTTTTAGTAGTATTCGGAACCTTCGAGATGCCAAAAGATTTTTGAATGAATTTTTTATTAGTGTAGAGAAGATTCAGAATGACATTGATTTAGGAGACTTTATAATTATTAAATTGCTTAAATATTGCTACAATGAAGTATATTTTTTACTGTACTCAAATAAAAGTAATTTTGTAGGCATTGATAATTATTCAGGTTATCGTTATCCTGGCGGGATTAGGAGAATAGGCTTAAAAAAAGATTCTCAAACTTCATCTTCTGATTTTAATGAATCTTTACTAAGAAGTCATTTATTAGAAAATAAAGTATATAATATTTCGGAGTTGGAGCATATCCGAGTTATGTTTCAAATACTTTTAAGTGAAGTTTCTTACAAATCTGAGTCTCTAGCTTTTAGTTTTAATCATAACTTTTATAAGTATTTTAGTGACGAAATTAATGAATCAGAAATATCAATTAGAGACTATGAAAGGTTTATAAATTTGAGTTGGGAGCATATAATTGAATATATTGATATTTGGGAAAAAGAGGGTAAATTATTTGGTCTATTAGCTCATTTATACCACACTGATCCAAGAAACTTCGATAGTAGAGAAAAGTTTGAAAATTACATTAGATTACTGTTTTATCTGGGTAAAAAAAATTTAAAATATTTTCATTTAGATTTCGATTACATTGACAGAACAATAAGTAATTATGATAACAGAGTTACGACAAAATTTTATGATAAAGATGTAAGTTTGTATGAAGAATTTATAAAGAATCTGCTTTATCAGGGTAATTTTCCATATATTTTCGAGATGAGAATTGCTTCTTATCTTTTTGAAAAGATCTATGAAGAAGAAGATGCAGTATTGACTAAAGAAATTCTAAAAGGTTTTATTATTTCAAGATGTGCTTTATTTATTGATAAAATGGACTATACAAAGTATGACTTTTTTGACTTGTTTTACAGGACAAAGTTGAGAGAAAATTATAGAATGGATCATTTTGGAGATGTTTGGCATACAACAGATGTAGTACTACCGGAAATAATTGAGATGTTAAAAAATGCAATTAAAAAATTTCCAGATCTATTTCTTGCTGATATTTTACAAGACGGAGGTCGAAGAGCAAGAAATAAAAATACAAGTGAAAATCAAATAATAGGATTACATGATTTTATTTTAAACCTATTCTCATCTTATGATGAGTTTATAGAATTTGTCAAAAACGATATAAGTGACGAAACCTGCGTTTTTAAAAATGAATTTTTAGATTTTGCAGATAAATTGCCAACAAAGGATGATTTTATATCGTATGATTTTAGTTATCCTCCAGTTAAAAATAAATTTTTAAATAGTAAAAATGGACAAATTGATTAATTTGACTGAGTGTAGAATAGATAATTAGCAATAGAATTTTAGGAAATGAAAGATATTGATATAAGAAATAGTTTAAAGTCTAGTATATTATCACAGTATACTAACGATAGTGGCAGTCTTGTTATTGATGAATTTAACGTTTCATTAGGTATTGTACGTGCTGATATAGCGGTTATTAACGGGGTAATGCATGCTTACGAAATTAAAAGTGAAAAAGATAATTTAAAAAGATTAGAAAATCAACTACAAGAATACTATAAATTTTTTGAGTATGTTACTGTAGTTACCTGTGAAAAATATTTAAATAAAGTACTAGAACAGTTTTCAGATAAATGTGGAGTAATAGTTGCCTTAAAAAAGAATAATTTGATAACTTTTAAAAAAATAAGAAGAGCAAAAAAAAATAAATGTTTTGATAAGATTTCTTTAGTAAAGGCACTTTGGAAAGAAGAAATCATAGATATTTTAGAATCAATAAAATATAATAAAAAAGGGTTTAAATCGAAATCTAAACCTCTTTTATATCAGATAATGATGGATGAATTTAATGAGTCAGAGCTTTTGCATTTAGTTAAGAATAAACTTAAAGAGAGGACTACATGGAAAGCTGGCTCACAACAAACTCAAAGTGATGATTATTTCCCACTTTTCTCCAAGTTGTAGCATTCCCAGTTCCAACAGTTCCATTAGAGCAATCATAAATATATTTATCAGCCCAACTGAATTCTTCTCCAGAATACTCTGGTCTGGCAATTAAATTACGACATAAATTTGGATACTGTCCAAAACCATGGAGTTTTGTTGATCTACCTCTAACTATTAACCAATAATCACTATGAGTATATCGTACACTAGCACTCATTTGAATTATTCTAGGATCCATTTCCGTTATTTCGGAATTTGCAATACTATAATCACCAAAAACTGGAATTCTGGTTACCAGATTATTTTTTATTTGTAGGTAAAGTAACCACTCAATTCTTTCTATTGAGTCGATTGTATTAGCATTTATATCAGACAGATTTGATGGAAATGAAGTTGAGGCAAGAATTAAAGAATTCCATCTCTCTATATATGGAAAATTGTTATTAAGAATCGTTGTTACGGATAAATAATAAAGATTTTTACTATCAACAGTTATATTTTTCAAATCAATTACTAAATCTACATTTTCCGGAGTGATCTCATAAAATTCTAAAAATTGATTTATTTGATCCATTAAGTGTACTGAGGGTATCTCATCAACTTCTAGCCTTAAACATATACCCAATTTATCTTCATTATAAATTTCCTTTACAGCATTTCTGTATAATATATGTTTTTTAAAAGAAGTTACAGGAATTCCTTTTAGTTGCTTAGCTCTGAAGTCATTGAAGAGAAATGTTAAATGATGGATACCATCGGCTGTAGTTCTGTCTTCATCAATATATCGAGAATCAATAAAAAAAATATTATTATTTATAGAATCTTCTATTTTTCTTCCGATTCCGTCGAGGTGGTTATCTATAGTTTTGGACTCTCTTTCTTCTTCATAATTCCAAGGAATATTAACAATTTCAAATAGTGGGATTAGTTTGTCTTTTGTTTCCTGATTACAAACTTCTAGTCCTTTGAACTCCCCCTCCTTTGCTTTAAGGATAGGTACGTATAATAAGTTTTGTCTCATGTGGATTACTTTAAATTTATGGTTATTAGTTGTTTAGTTGCTAATATAAAAAAAATTAAAATATGATTGTTAAAATTTTGCAAGGCAGACTTTAACCTTTTTATATCTATTATTGGGGTTTATTAGTAATCAAGTTATGTATAAAAGATATTTTATTAAGGACTGCCTTATTATTAATAAAGATATCCTCAATAATTTGTTTATGATTGGAAGAAATTACGGCAGATAGTTTTGTCTTATAATTACAGTAAAATTGATTGTAAAAGTATAATTTTTGAATTCCATCATCCCATACAAAGGATTCTTCTTTTAGTAAATTTAAATTCTCTTCGACGGTAAGAAAATCTCTAATTTCTTGATAAGTAGCATTTATTATATTTATTTTGTAATTAAAAATGTATTCAAACCAAGTTGAAAAATTAAGAATTTTTAAATTTATTTCATCTTTGCTTTCATAAAGCAAATAAAGTAAATGATTATTTTCAATAAGCTGTAACTGAAAAAAAACTTCTAATTTGCTTTTTAATTCTTTTTTATGTTCTGGTTTTAGTAAATTTATTAATTGGAAAATAATCACAATATCATCAATTGAAGTTATTTGATAATTTGGTTTAGACATTGTGTTTGTTAAATTTATGTAAGGACTGTCAAGTTCCGTAAATACTTTCAATAGAAACCTAATGTCCGTTAGCAGATCAAATGAATTAATATCTTTCTTTTCTTCTCCTGACAAAATTCCATGACTGTATTTGTTTCTCAAGTTTGGAATGTAATATTGAAAATAATCAAAATAGAATGCGCTTAGAATATAAAACTCTCTTAATACATCTACTTTGTAAAATAATGATTTGTTTTGAGCTTTTTTTGAACTAATATACTTAATCATTTCAGAAAAGATACCTTCTATTTGAGATAGGGCTAATCCATAGAAACTGATCCATCTTTTATTCTTGAATAGGTATCTCAGTTCATCTATTATTTTTTTTCTATCATCAGATAATGGTAATACAGCTAAATAATTTTCAATCTCCTCAAAAATTTGAAGTTTACTATTGCTTTTAAAATACAAATTATAAAACTTACTTTTATCTTTTTCATATAAATTTTCCATTTTGTACATTTCTTCATCCGGCAAATCATTAATTCTATGAGCAGATTTACTTATCGAGTTATGGTTGAAATATCCTTCTGCATATGTACGTGAAGAGTAATAAGGAAAATCATGAAAACCCAAAATAAATGATGATGGAATAAATTTTAGATACAAAGTAGATTTGGCAATAGCACGATCTCTCAAATCGCCATTATGTATAAAACTGAGAATTTTTTGCTGTTCATCAATACATCTAAAATAGAAATCTAATTGAGTTCTTTCTTCATGTTTAGATGGTTTCCGGTCATTTTCTCTAAAGTCTTTTATAAATTCTAAATTGGAGTAATACTGTATATTAAAACTTATTTTTTTTAAATGCTCTTCAGTCTTTAGTTTAAGATCGTTATATATAGGTTTGGGAACAGTTTTTAATCTCAAAATGTCTTCTAAATAACGTTGCTTATAAGATTGTTTTATCTTTTCATCATTGGTGATAACTTCCATTTTCCCTGAAGCTCCATGTTTTATTATCGAAGAAGGCTTAAGGGTTTTTATTTTAAAATAGTCGAGAACTTCTCCCGCTTTATTTTCAATTGATTTTTCAGTATTTCTAAGATTTTTATTAATAGGATAAAGGAATTTTAACGAAAAATATATCAGGTCATCTAAGTTGTCGATTTCAAAAAGTCCCTTATTAGATAAATATTCAATAAAACCATTTCTGAAATTATCTAGATCCCTAAGTCTGTTACCATATGTGCTTATTTTAAAATAATCATTTTTATCCATTTTATAACAAAGTTTAATCAGCAATTTTTTATTTGTTCTATAGTTAGTTTAAGTCTGTTAAGTAAATCATCATAACTAATTATGTCTAGCACATTTTTATATTTTCTTTTCACTACTTCAAAATCCTTTTTTTGTTCGAGGGTTAAACCTTTAATTCTACCCATAATGATTATACCCTTAGGATTTGTAATGTTTATATTAAACCCTTCAGGTATTTTGTCTTTATATTTTTTTGTTAAATATTTTTCGCCATCTTCACCCCATCGATTTAAGTAATATATGTATTTTTCTATTTGCATTACAGTTCCTGATAGTTCTCTTAAAGGGATAAAATTGTTTCTAAATTGGCCACTTGTCATAAGTGAGGTATTTGATGGTTTTTTGATTTCAATTAGGTCAATATTTCCATCAGAATCCACTAGTAAAATATCTATGTATCTCTCTTCCCTTATATTTTTATCTTTATCATACTTTGTAATAATTGGAGCTTCTTTGAATACCAAACAATATTTTGGATAAAGAAGTAATATGATTTGTAATATTTCATCTTGCCATTGATTTTCTGAGTAGGAAATTTCACTTGATAACATTCCCTCTAACTTATCCAGTATGGTTTCATATTTAAAAAGTTCAATTTCACTAAACAACTTAGTCAAATTTTGTCCTTTTAATGTTGCTTTCTTATTTATATAATTTTGAAATTTCTTTTCTGCGTTACCGGTACTTGCAAAGAATTCTTTTAATGTATTTGTTAATCTTGATTCTAAATAAAGATTTTTTTCATATTGGCTTGGAAACCCCTTTATTAGGACTCTAAAATCAATTTCAGATATTGCATTTAGATTATTACCTCCAACATAAATATCTTCATTAATTATTTGGGATATTTTTTTAAAGATTGAAATACTACCTTCTGCTACAAAAAATTTATTTTCAAGAATTATATCTTTATGAATATAAATATTGAATTTGTTAATTAATATGCCTTTTATGATTTTATAATATTCACCTTCTAATTTTGCAAAAATAAAATCTAATGGGTCAGGATAATCTATTAAAAACTCGTCCTCTTTTTTGTTCTCTTTAACACGTTTTATAGTTGTGTTGTAAAGATTTTTTGCAGACAAAGAATACACTTTTTTTAATAAATATACCTCATCGTGTTCTAATTTTTCCAATAGCCAACTGTTGTCATTATTTGTAGAGTAGCTTATTATAATATATTTTTTTTCTTTCCTAAATTTAATCATCCATTTAGTTTTATATTTCTATTATAGTCCATTTTTCTCGATTAATATCATTAAGATGAGAATCAAACCTTTCTTTACATACAGCAAAGCATAATAAATTTGTGGGTCTAGAAAAACCTACATAAGCCATTTTAGAAGATTGTTTATGGTATTTTTGTGTTTTATTGAAATTTATAAATTTCAATTGATCAGATAATCTTTGACTTTCATAATTGTTATTTCCATTTTGATAAAATGTTTCAAGATATAATGTAGCTGTATGTGTTTCTCCCTTTACGGAATGAATAGTTGAAATATCTATATCAAACCCATGAAGATTTAGTTTATTATTAAAGTTAGTATTTTGTTGATTATTTTGATTACCTTGATTATTAGCAATTCTGGACGTATTATTTATAAAGCCATGAGATGACTGTATAGATTTATTAAATATTGTCAAAAAGTCCGGAATATATGTTTTTATTGAGGTATATACCTCAACAAATTTTCCTTTTATAATACTGATGCTCCAATTATATAAATATCTGTTTAAGGAAATATATTCTTCATAATGATTAATCTCAATATAGTTTAGAAGTTCACTTTTAGAAAAGTATACTCCTTCTAATCTCAAAATTTTAATAAAAGCATTTAATATGCTTTTTCTAATTGGTTCAAGGGTTTTCTTTTCCTTATTAAATAGAATTAAATAAGAATCTAAATTTTCATAATCAATCTTTTGTATTGTGTTTTCAGTTATTAAATCTTCAAAATAACTTTTAATAGCCAATTTATTTATATCATTTGTTTTCTCTTTTGTCCATCCTATGACTTTATATTTATTTTTAGTATGTAACAAAATTTCTCCTGAAGTAATATATGTCTGTATAAGTTCTGAAAATCGAATAATTACTTGTTGTATATTTTCAATATTGAAAACTAAAAGATGAGGTTTAAGATTGCAGGTGTCGTTTTTTCCTTCAACATTAAAATTTCCCTCTCTACTTAATGCAAAGCAATTAACTAATTCTGCAATATTTCTAGATAATCGCTGGCTCCCATTTATATTTTTAGTCCTTCCATTATCTCTAAGAGTCCAAATATCTTCTAAAGAAACCTCTCCAGTATAAATTGCTTGATTTTTATCTCCAATTCTCTGATATTTTGAAAGACTATTATTGTTGTCGTAAAAAATTTTTTCAAGCAGATTATATTGATGTATATCTACATCCTGCATTTCATCTACAAAAATAAAATTGAATCGTTGTTGTAAAATACTTTTTATTTTAGAATATTTATGTAAGTAAATTTCTGCAAGTAGATAAGCATCATCGAAATGTAAAATCCCTTTGGCAAGGATTTTTGTTTTTAATGAAATCATCCATTGTTCAACTTTACTTTTTTCTTCTATGCTGAAATCCTGCGGATTTTGTCCTCTTCTTGGTTTAGAAATTGTAAGGATTGGTTTGTTTAATCCACTTAATATTTTCAATGAACCGTCTTCAAATAATAGTCTATATTTATAAAGAAGTCCTTCATTAGAGCGGATGAAATATTTTGCAGTATTAGCTTCTTGAATGGTAAATCCGTTTAGATTTATACTTAAAAATTTATTTATTGTTTCATTATAAATTTCATTATCAATTCTAATTATCTTTCTACCGTATTGAATATGATAATAAGGAATTGCTAAGAATTGATCTACAAAACTTTGAATAGTTCCGACAAAATTTGGATAAGAAAATAATTTAGGACAATATCTACCAATTTTATCCTTTATTTCATCAATTGCAGTATTTGTATGTGAAAGGATTAAAACACCTCTATTATTTGACAAAGGTAATTTTGTTTCTAAAATTAATAATTTAGCAAGAAGAGCGGTTGTTTTGCCACTACCAGGAACAGCTTGAAGATCTATTGTTTCAAAATTTCTTATAAAAGAAACTCTTTCTTCATTAAACGTCTTTCCTTCCGGAAGTAAAATACTCTCAGCATATCTAATATCATCAATGGAAACATTAAACATTTCTTGTGGCATACTTTATTGCATCTATTAGATATTGGATAGGGTTATTTTGCACAGAGATATTTTCTATTGAGGTGATATCTGTTTTTAAAAATTGAGCAAAGTACATTGCTATCATTGATTTAGAAATTTTCTTTTCATCAATAATAAAATTATACATTATATCAAAAGCAATTTGTTCATTATTTTTATTCAAAACAAAGCTTTCCCATTTTGTTTCATAATCAAGTTCTGATATTGGTTTTATGCCCTTCTTACTTTCTTTAATTCCCTTGTAATTATCTGCTCGTATCTCTTCAATACATTGCACAATTGATTTGAAAAGTATTTTTCTTAGAGTTGGGTGTAGAGCAATACAATATTCTAGTGTCCAAAAATTACTAATAAAAGCCCTAATAGATTGAGATTCTATGTTCGATTTTTTTTGATTTTTAAAATCATCTACGTTATATTCAGTAATAATATTATTTGCACTTCTCTTATCTTGAGGAATATTATATTTTTCAGCATATTTTATAGGACGTAAATCTAAATCATTTACTATACTAATGGGAATATCTATTTGAGGCTCTCTACTTCTTAAGAATATTTTAGAATATCTTAAAAATGCAGTATTACCAATTGGAATCACAGATACAGAAGCAGATGTTAGGCTATTGTCTATTTCATTTAATTCAAATAATTTATCAGCCAAAGCTGGAATAATGATCTCTTCCGAAATGCCTTCGACAAATATCAAACCTTTTGCAAAGAAAAGATTAGATTTGGTTACATCTAAAAATCTTTCAAGGAATGGATAATCAGATTTTTTGAGTTTAGTATATTTTTCACCTAAAGGAAAGGCATAGTTTTTAGTACAAATGATTAAATTTTCAAGTTTTACCTTCGATGCTAAATTAGGGCTGTGTGTTGTTAAAATAAGTTGTATATCAGTGTGTTGCTGTAATGACTCTATGATTTGCATTTGAGCCTGAGGATGTAGATGTGCTTCTAATTCTTCGACTAAGCCTAATCTTATACCATCCCAATTCCTTTTATTGAGATGTACTAATTCGGAAGACATAAAAAGTCTATTTAGTGTTCCTAATCCTACATTTATTTCATCCTTTACTAATAATTCTAATTTTTCTAATATATTCCTCAGTTTTGCTTCTGTAACTTTTATATCAGTTTCTTTAGTGTTATCATAAAAGGATTTTAGATATTTGTCTATCTCGTCTTTTAGTTCCTTTCCTTTTAAGTCATTTAGTTGTGTGGTTTCATCACTTCCCAAGCCTTTAAAATAGAGGGCAATACTTTTATTAAAATCTTTAAAAATATCTATTAAAAGATGATCTCTATCTTTATCTTTAAATGCTTCATGTTTCTCAAAAATTTGTGATAGGCGTGAGGCTTTTTTAGGAATTAATTCTGACTTAGCATCTCGTAAAGGTTTAAGATATGTTGCTTTTAGAAATTCTTTTGCGTCTGAATTTAATGAATATCCATCTTCTGGTAACCCTGCTTTAAGATCATAGGTTACAATCTTTTCATTAATTTTTGTTGACTCAAAATATACAAGAAGTATAGGTTCCGAATTATCTCCTTCTCCTTCCCAAGAAAGCCATTCGGTAAAATTTTTGGCTTCCTCTAGAGACAGATCTTTAAATAACAATTCTATTCTAAATTTTTCTGATGCCTCAAAAAAATCATCTCTTTCTGGTTTAATCCATTCCGATGCGTGTGTTTTTAGAGAAAGTTTGATTGCATCTATAACTGCTGTTTTTCCTGAGTCATTTTCTCCGATTAAAACATTTAGTCCTTTTGTAAAATCTAAATTCAGATTTGGACTGTTAATATTAAAATTTCCATCTGTTCCAAATTTTCTGAAATTCCATAGTTTAATATTTTGCAGGTACATAGTTTAGTTTTATTTATCAAATTTCACATCCGTATTCCATTCAGTAAAATACACAATTTTATCTGCACCGTATTTGTCTTTCAATATATACACGATTATATCAGCCTCGTTTTTCCATTCGGTAAAAAACCACTTTCCATTTTTTGCCTGATTTTTCCATTTAGTTCTTATAACAACCCAGTCTGCATTGCTTTTGTTCTTCGCAATGAAAATTTTATAATTGGCTTCGTTTTTATTTTGAGTAATGTAAACTTTTTGAGAATACATACAGCAACTTATAAGAAGTGTAAACAATAGAAAAGCTTTCATGGATAGTAATTTACCCAAATTTACCAAAAAATTAATACTTTTGCCTCAGAAATAATCCCTATTTGTTAGGGTGTTAATATACATACTAAAAAAGTCTTGTAAGTAGAAATCGGCAAAATTTCATGTAGTAAAACAAGACGGAATTAATTGGTATGCCTATAAAGGCGTATCCGTTCCGTTGTTTTACTATGGCTTTGCCGAGCCACTACTTACAGCGTGATCTGGATACGCTGTTTTCTTTTCTGATTACGGTTTTCCATAATGATTTTTTTAGAATGGCTTTTATTTTTGAAAGTTAAATTCAAATTATATGGAAACGCAACAATCTCGGCTAAAACAATGGTACGATAACAAAGTACTGCTTATTATTCTTTTCTTTTTACTTCCTCCTTTAGGTATTTATGCAATGTTAAAACACAAAACTCATACTTGGAAAAAGGTATTGTACATTACTCCTTCTGCTATTGTTACCATTTTGCTGACCACAGGAATAATAGGCTCTTTCTTTCTAGATAGTTATAAGACCGGTCTTGATTATTATAATAAAAAAGATTTTGTAAAGGCTTATGATTTTTTTCGGATGGTAAAGTCGGATGATAAAAATTATAATGATGCTATTACAAAAATTTCTGAAATAAAGCCTATTGTGGATAGTATAAATACTGTAAAAGAAAATGAAAAACTCACAAAAAATCAAAGAGTAGAAGACAAAGATATAGTGAAAAAACATGAAAAAGGAATTGTTAGTACTTCATCAGATTTTCCGCTAGATCAACAAAACTTCATTAAAGCAGTTGAGCAGGCATATAGTGATTATAAGGAAGCTTCCAACGAATTAAAAAAATCAGCAATTAGAACTGAAAGAGGTAACCTCATCAAAAAAATTCTGGATGGGAAAAGAAACTTTTCAGATTGGGTTGTAGTCGTAAAAGAAATGCATACTACAGGGAAAGGAAAGGCTTATTTCACAGTTAAAATTGATGAGACTAATATAGAAATGGGAACAGTAAACAATGAGCTTTCTAATATGTTTGAAAATTCTTTAATCGAACAATCAAACCCTATTTACAATCAAATTTCTGAATTTCAGAAAGGAGATATAGTTATTATTAGTGGTTCATTTTTTCCTTCGGATAAAAGTGATTATATCCAAGAATTAAGTTTAACAGAAGAGGGCAGTATGAGGAAACCTGAATTTCTTATAAAGTTTACCAATGTTCAAAAAAATAATTAGAAAATTAATAAAGTATTCACATGAAAACAAAAAAATGTCTTTATAAGTTCTTAGTATTTAGTTTTCTTTTGACTTTTAATTCCATTTTCAGCCAAAAGAAACAATATATTATCTTAGACAAACCGGAAATAGTTTCTTATGAAAATGTTTCAATAAAGTTTGAAAAATATTATGATATGGTTTTGGTTTCCTTGAATGCTATAAAACCAAATACCTCTGTTATTTACCGAGGAGTTGTTAGCTCTACAAAAGGCTCTTGGTTTCTGAATAGTTATTTTTCCAGTAGTGAAGGATGGCATAAGGTAGAAAGTGTAGATAAAAGCTCAGGATATTTAGATTATAATAATCAAGGAGTAATGGAATTTACTTTGTCTGATATTGTCGATGTCTATAAGATTTATATTTTTTCCAGTGAACTTCCAGATAAAGATATTGGTATATTTGTTCAGGTTAATAAAGAATAATTCTAAAAAAATATCAATTTTCAAATTAGTGCAAAATTGTTGTGAGGTATACTTCTAACCTAGTGAAGTTCTTCAAGTGTGTTAATATTTTAATGGTGGGGGTACTAATCCCCAAGTGACATATCTCTTAAACCCGTTGTAATAAAGAAAAATCCCCTAAATTCTATAAGTAGGAAAGTAGGGGAATAAATTGAAGCTTATTTTAATAGTTTTTTTAGTTGTACCAACCTCTATCTTCTAATGCTACCAAATATATTCTCAATCTGCTCTTTGTTCAGATAATTCATGTATTGTCTTAGTTCTGACGCTCTTTTATCAGAAGGTAATTGGTTGAGGTAAAATTTAATTTTTGTAAATTCACCTTTTAAGGATTCATAGATGAGGTTTCTTGTATTGTTGCTTACTTCATCACTTCCTGTACATAGTAATTTAATAATAGGTTTTAATTTTATAAATCTTTCATCCGGACTAACATAGTTAATACTCTTATGAAGTTGCTTAATATCGTCCTCAAAAAGTTCTAAGAGGTTTTCTTTTGCTTTAGTACTTAATTTATTTCGAGAACCAATTTTTCTCCCACTATTTCTTGAATTTTGTTTATCCATTTAAATATGTATTTGTTGTTTTTATAAAACATCTGCATTGCTTTTTGAAAAAAAGCGTTGCTTCTATTTTTGTTTCTATATTTTTTATTAAAGATTTTATATATGTCCACCTTTTACTCAATATTGATGTAATTTTTACTCAAAATGAATGTAATCTTTACCCAATATAATCCATCTTTTACCCAATTTTTTTACAATCCATGTTTTACTCACTTCCAATTTTGTATTGCGTTTTTAATTTTTCAAATTCTTCATATATGACCGGGGATATTTTATATTGAGTTCCACTTTGTTTTATTATAAAATCTCTATCAATTAAGTCCTTCTTATGTTTAGATAGCATAGACTTTTTTAAATCTAAGTAGTAGCAAAAAGTTTCCTCATTAAAGAATCCATTGTTATTTTTACTTTTACGGAATAGAGAATACGTTAGATATAATAATAGGTATTTTTTTAATCTGATTTTGTATGCTAGCATAAATTCAAAATAAACAATTAGAAAATATCCACTTGAAGTAAACTTACTCACTGTATCTGCATTAAGTCTAAATATGCCTTTTTCGTATTCAATAATATGATTTTGTTCTAGAAGGACTTTTAGTTTTCTATGTAAAGTTTTCCGTGTGATCGTAGAATATAATTTCTGTTCTATTTTAGAGATATTTATTTTTCCAATTTCATTCCCTTTTGAGACTTTCATTAAGTAGTCCAATAAAATATATGATTCAAAATCTGCTAATTCCAGTTCTTTTATCACATCATAATAGATAATAATAAATGGGAATTGCAGGTGTTTTTTATTATCTTTGTACTGCATAATTCATTTTGAAAAGACCTCCTCAAATTCCCTAAAAGAGGAAGTCTTTTTATTATTAATTGTTGTTAAAAAGATGTTTTTTCAATACATCTGTACTAAATTTTGATTTGTTTTTTGGATTGCGATCTGGAAAATAAAAGAAATGTAAAATTTGAGTATTATGATGGTAGTAGACAATGATGAAATCTTTTTTCCCTTTTCCGTTAAGGTTGTTTCCAATATAAAGATTAAAGTCAATACGTATTAAACCAGTATGAAGAATTTTCTTCCTTTGTCTATCAAAGCTCATTAATACATCCGTAACGCCAGCATCTATAAGGCGCTGGTCTTTTGGAGGCTCGAATTTTAAAAAGTCAAATATATAGGGTTCATGATTTTGAATTTTATCAAAAACACCCTTTCTTCCAGATTTAATATACTGGAAGTGTTGAAACTTAATCCCATTTGCCATAATACTAAATTTTAGGATTAGGATTTTGTTTCTGTAACGCTCTTTCAACATCTTCAACCGAATAAAGAACGCGTTTACCTACTTTTCGAGGTACTAAGATTCCTGATTTTTGCCAATTAGATAAACTTACAAGCGAAACTTTTAAAAGTTTACTAGTTTCTTTTCTTGTAAGAAATTGGTCTTTAATAATATTCCCTGTCTGTTCGGCAGTAGTTTCATTTGAAGAATTAAATTGATTTTCTTCAAAAAACTCCTGCATTGTTTCTCTAATAACCGACTTAAGTAAATGTTTACCTTCATCGGACAGATAAAAAGAAAACATATCTTTTTATCTTTTGAATTTTAGAAGTTTCATTCTGTAATATTAAGCATAAAAAATATAATTGGCAAATAATACTTTTATTTAAATTGTTGATAATTAATTTGTTGGGTGGGGATAAGTGCTTTTTAATGCCTAAAATAAAAGATTTTATTATTTTAAATTTTTTTCAAAATATGTTTTTCATTTTTTAGTTCATCTTGTTGCTCCCAGTATTTGGCTACTTGTTCAATATGCTCTTTTTGTGTGGTTTTAATATACTTCATAAACTGAGAGTGGCTTTTATGCCCTGTAATAGCCATAATAGTATTGTCTGGTAAATTTCCATAGTGATTTGTTGCAAAGCTTCTCCTAGCTGTATGGCTTGAAATTAATTTGAATTTTGGATAATAACCTTTTTCTTTTCTGTTTGTGTCAGGATTTTTAATATTCCCAAGTGTCATTTCGTCAATTCCGGCTTCTTTACAGACTTCTTTAATATATTCATTGAACTTTTGTTCTGAAATAATATGTGGGAGTTGATTGTTTCTTTTTGTCAATATTTTCCTTACTTGTTGATGAATAGGTATTTCTATGATTGCCCCTGTTTTTTGAGTCTCTGAAATAACAATAGAATTTTTGTTAAACAAGAAACTATTAATTCTTTTTAAATCGGAAATTCTTAAACCAGTCCAAACACCAATAATAAATAAATCTCTAACATTATCTAATCTTTCATTTTGTGAGAAATCTAAATTATAGATGAGGTCAATTTCTGAAACGCTTAAATAAGTATCTATTGGTTCATCTCTTCTAAATGTAAACTTTTTACTTTCTACTTCATGGTTTATTTCTAAGCCTTGCTCTTTTGCTTCTTTTACAAAACCTTTAATTGTGGAGATATTCTTTTCGATTAGAGTATTAGAATATTTTTTATCAGTTTTTAAATAAGATGTAAATTGTCTGTGGAAATCAAGGTTTATATCTGTGATTTTTAGACGTACTTTCCTAATCTGCTCAAAATCTTCTATCTGATTTTTAATTGTTCTATATTTTTGTATTGTTCTAGGGGATATAACCTTTCCGGTAATTGTATTTACTCTTGTTTCTGATTCTTTGGCAAAATTTTCTATAAACGGAGCAAAGAAAATTTTATAATCTTCTATGCCTTCCGGTCTTTTATAGAAATCATTCACAACTTTTGATAGCCATTTAGAGTTAATTATATCACCTTTGCTATAATCAATATTAAATTTCCGAATGATTTCATTCTTTAAATTTTCTATAAGAGGGTTGAATTCATTTTTAATTCGGATGTCGGTATTGGGCTTAAACTTTTGCATTTTCTCACTCCAATCGTTAGGATTAATTAAGATGTGAGATTGTGCATTACAATCAATGTTTCTTCCATGATAAAAACGGATATTTAAACTTGATGGATTACCTTTTTTAATACAAGAAAATTTAATGCTTGCCATTATATATTGATTAGAAGGTAAATTTAATAAAATCCCGATATAATCCCAACAATTTGCTTTATTTTATTGTTTTTAGGTTTGTCAATTTGTATCATTTAACACTATAAATGCTTATTAATAGAGTTTTTAAGATATTGTTTAGAAAATTAAAGAAAAACTTGCTAAAGATAATTTTAGTCCCGTCTTCGCTACAAAAAAACCGCAATCATTGATTAATGATTGCGGTTTTTATTTTTAAGAATAACTGAAAATTTATCTTATTATTACTTACCAATTTTTTCATTTCTAAAAATTATCGTCTTTCAATAGAAAATTAAGGGAACTTCTCAGTTTTTGCGCTGTATCGAAATATTTTTAATACGGAAGGTCATTGTTTCCCTTGTATTCGCTTTCTTACAGGCTTTTTTGATCGATCTGTTTATTTATGACCTTAGGGACTTTTCTGGCAGGATAAGGGCTGTAATTAATAAACTTTGCGTTAAGTGTGACCTATCAAAATACATTATAAAAAAGCCGTTATACAATCTGTACAACGGCTTTATTTTTTTATCTAAACTCTTTATCAAACCTGATATCCGAGAAGCTTTCTGATTTGATAGAAGAATCTTTCAATCAATCGAAGATCTTGTGTTACGATCTCTGCGCTGCCTCTTAGTTCTTTATCGAATGTAAGCGTTTTGTTGTAGCTGGTTTTTAACCCTTTTGGCAAAATAACATCTACGTAATAATTTCCTTTATCATCAGGAATAAGAGAAATATTCTGTACTTTTCCTTCGATGATACCGTATTCCTGGAATCGGTAGTTGTCAAGTTTTATCAATACTTTTTCGCCCGGAATTATTTTTCCTGAGTTGGTTGTGGGAACAGACATTCTGCCTACCAGCTGCTCTTTATTTTTAGGAAGAATAGAAACGATAGGTTCGCTCACCTTTACAAACTGATTTTCGCCAAAAAACTGCTGGAAACTGGCAATACCATCCGTAGATGATATGACAAGGTAATTCAGTTCCCATTGCTTTAAAGATTTTCTCAGTTGCTCAAGAAGCTGTAAAGTTTGTGAAGAATATGTAATTCTGTCTTTTTCTGTGTTAATAGCAGTTCCGCTCTTAGTTTTGTTAAGATTGGAAATACCCTCATCCATTTGTGAAATGGAAATTTTTAGATTTTCAAGATTCTGCTGGGCCTGAAGATATTTGATCTTTTCATTTTCAAGTTCCATAGCCGAAATAACTCCCTGATTGAAAAGTTCCTGAGATCTGTTGAAGTTTTTCTTGGTCAGATCATACTTTATAGATTCCAGACTTTTCTGTTGTTTTAAGGTAGCTATTCTTACGCGGTATTCGGAAATACTCTGATTGGCTGCCAGGTTTTCCGGAGCATACGGCTGTAATCTTGTAAAAAGGGCTTCATCCTGAAATGCTTTTGCAAAACTGTTGTATTCGCCCTGTAATTCCCCCAATTTGAACCTGGAAGCCTGGGCAAGAGGGAAGTTATATAAATTATCAGGAGTAATAGAGTCTATTAGTTTTTTAAGTTCTAAAATGTCCTTATAATTGGCTGCTGACTGCATTACCATCAGAACATCATTCTTTTTAACTTCCTGATGGTCTTTTATGAATATTTTTTCAATTTTGGAACTTGTCCTTGCTTCAATCTTCTCCGGAGGATTCTGTGAGGTTACAATAATAGGTGCCGGTACAAATTCCGGATATTTTATAATGTAGCTCATTACGAGAATCAGGAGGAGAATAATAAATATAACGGTATTTCCCCAGCGTATCATCCAATGAGGAGGCTGGGTAAGAATATCCTGTACGCTTTCTGAGCGAAGTTCAATATTGTCTAAAACGTCTTCTTTCATTTTTCTAAGATAAAATTTCCCCCAATATTTCAGGGGGAATATAATTTAACCAAATGGGCAATTCCCGTCGTACCACGATGGTGGTGAAGTATCTGCATCCGGTGGACATGCAATATGGTGGAGACGGCATGGCATCCAGCTGCCAAGACACCAAGAACCACAACAATTGTTGTCCGGAATAACTACACCTCCGCTGACAAATGCCAGATCTTTTCTCGAAAGTTTTTTTAGATTTTTCATGATTAAAATTAGTTTTTGTTTTTCCTACTCTATAAGCTTTTCGGTTCCGCTATATGTTTGCTAGCTTCCTAACTCAAGCTGGTTTCTTACAAGTCTGTAATATTCTCCTCTTAAATCTACAAGGTCTGCATGACTGCCTTCTTCTACAACTTTCCCCTGATCCAGTACGATGATTTTATCCGCATGTCTTACCGTGGAAAGTCTGTGGGCAATAACTACCGCTGTTTTTCCTTTGAAGAATTGTTCAAGGTTTTCCATGATCACTTTCTCATTATTGGCATCCAGTGCTGATGTAGCTTCATCAAACAAAATATATTCAGGAGATTTGTAAACGGCTCTTGCAATGAAGAGTCTCTGTTTCTGGCCACCGCTGACCCCAACACCTTCATTCCCGATCTTCGTATTATAACTTAACGGAAGACTTTCAATAAATTCTTTAATGTTGGCTATTTCTACAGCACGTCTCAGTTTTTGTTTGTCAATATGATCTTCACCTACAGCAATGTTATTGGCAATAGTATCGTTGAATACATAACCTTCCTGCATTACTACACCGCAATGATCTCTCCAGTATCTTGGTGAAATATTCTTCATATTGGTGCTTCCGATTCTGATCTCACCCTGATCAGGGTCATAAAACTTCATTAATAGTTTCAGCAGGGTTGTTTTTCCACTTCCGCTGGCTCCCACAATAGCTGTAGTCTGCTGATAAGGAATCGTAAGGCTTAAGTTTTCAAAAACCGGAACATCGGAACCAATATAACGGAATGACATATCTTTGATCTCGATATCTTTCTTTGGAACATCTGTGACGTACTGCTCATTTTTATCTTCCTCATCATCTTTATCATGAATTTCGCCTAACCTTTCAAGGGAAATCTTAGCATCCTGAGTCTGCTTGATAAAGTCGATAAGCTGAAGAAGAGGGCTGTTCAGCTGTCCAATAATGTATTGTACAGAAAGCATCATCCCTAAAGTAAGGTTACCACTTAAAACCAGTTTTGCAGAAAGGAAACTTACCAGAATATCTTTCATCTGGTTGATAAAGTTACCTCCTACAGACTGCCATTGTTCTAATGACAGAGATTTTATTCTGATCTTAAACAATTTTACCTGAAGAAATTCCCAGTCCCATCGTTTTTGTTTTTCAGCATTATGCATTTTAATCTCCTGCATACCGTTGATAAGCTCAATCACTTTACTTTGTTCCTGAGAAACCTGAGAAAACCTTTTATAATCAAGTTCTTTTCTTTTTTTCAGGAAGAAACTGATCCATCCAATATACAATACCGCCCCAACAAGGTAAACAATAAATAATCTGTAATCATAAAACAGCAAAACAATACTGAAGATGATAAGATTCACCAGTGAGAACAGAGTGTTTAACGATGAACTTGTAAGCAGCTGCTCGATTCTATGGTGGTCATTTATTCTCTGCATGATATCTCCGGTCATTCTCGTATCAAAGAAACTTATCGGAAGCCTCATAAGTTTGATAAAGAAATCGGAGATGATGGAAATATTGATCCTTGCTGATAGGTGGAGAAGAATCCAGCTTCGTATAGTTTCAATTCCCATTCTTCCCAGGAATAACATAATCTGCGCAAGTAAAACCACATAGATAAAATTAATATCCTGATTCTGGATCCCGACGTCTACAATACTTTGGGTAAGAAACGGGAATATCAGGGATAGTAAACTTCCTCCCAGAAGCCCTATAGCCAACTGGATCACAAGTGTTTTATACTTAAGCAGATATTTGGAAAGGAATGTAAAGCTGGCTTTGCTTTCTTCAGCATCAAATTCAGTTTGGAAAAAAGCCGGGGTTGTTTCAAGAATCAGGACAATTCCTTCTTCTGTATTTTCGTTTGCATTTTCTCCAATCCAGGATTTGATAAACTCTTCTCTTGTATAAGTAATCAGTCCATAACTGGGATCCGAAATATATACTTTATTATTTTTATCAATTTTGTATACAACAACAAAATGGTTTTTATTCCAGTGTGCTACGCAAGGAAAAGGAACCTCTTCTGTGAGGGTATTGAAATCAATCTGGACACCCATCGACCGGAATCCGAGATTTTCTGCTGCATCACTTAGTCCAAGAAGGCTGCTTCCTTCACGTGTTGTTTCGGAAAGATTACGAATCTGCTGCAGGGATATACTTTTACCATAATACTTACTTACGATCCTGAGACATGTAGGGCCGCAGTCTTTGGTATCCGGTTGCTTATAAAAAGGAAACTTTTTTTTCAAAACTACTACTCATTATAAAATGCCGTCAGCGGGTGACGACATTTTCTTTAATTCAATTATATTTCAATGAAATGGTAAACTGCAAATAGTCCCATTCGTTACTGTTTTTCTGCTCTTTTACATCTTCTCAGATGTTGTTTTTGTTTTTCCTAAGATAGTGAAATTTTCAAATGAATGATATTTATTTACTAAATCTCATCATCTTCTATTAATTCGTCAATAAAGAACAAAATATCTTCACGATCATACTTGTCAGGGAATTGATATCCGTTAATGATAAAAATAGGGGTGAAGTTTAGTCCTGCGTTATTGTTTTCATTAGACATCTCTACCAGTGGATTCAGGTTTTCTGATGTTACATTTCCTCCGGAAAGAGCATTGATTTTGCTTTCGTCTTTAGTTTCAAACCATTCTTCTACAGCATGTAAGAACTCTTTTTCAGGCTTGTTGTGGTAGATATGGGTTAAATCTGAAATAAGCTGTGTATACTTTTCAGGAGCTCTTTCAGGGCTATAATTAAATCTCATCTGTAAAGAGATATTATCAGGATATTTTTCCAAAAGACCTTCGGCCAGTTTATGAGCATCTTTACAGAAACCACAATATGGATTGGAAACGATGGAAATACGAAGTTTCGCATCTCTTTTCCCTACAGCAAAAGTTTCTGTATTCTGGAATTCAATTTTTGGATTCTGTTCCATCTGATTCTTGAAAAGCTCATAATTTCTTTTGAATCTAAGGTTCTTCGCATTAGACTTTTGAAGAGCTTCTTTTTGCTCAAGAAGAGTATTGAAATAAATAACAGCAGAGAATACCAAAGCCCATAGAATGACAGTTAATAAAAGTGTTCCCACACTGAAAGAAAGATTCTCAAAAAATAAACTGCTTACTACTATTTGTGCTACAAGGATTGAAATTATCAAAAGGCAAACTCTACAAAACGTTTTTTCTACAAAAGCCTGAATGTATAGAGAATATCCTATTGCAAGGACAGAAACAAAGGTAAATCCTTTTACAATATAAGCTGTAGCTGGTAAAAATAATCCCAGCACAGCAAGTCCTGCAAAATAGATCAGGGAAAAGTCTGCAAATTTTAAACCTAAAATACTGGTCTTATCCTGCTTTATAATTTTATCACATGAGTTGGCTGTCTGGTTGGCAGCAGCTCCGCCGCCGCCACAGATACTTCCGATTACAGTAGATGTATTTCCGAATTTCTGATTGAAGATCTCCAGTGAAATATATACACCAGCCAAAGAAAGAAGATTGAATAAGGCTTCATAAATGGTTTGGCTTATAAATGAATAAGCAAGAACTGCTGCAAAAATTAAATAAAGAACCGGTTTGAAATTGAAGGCCAGTTTATTTTCTGCATTCTCGGTTTTTTCAAACAACAGTACAAAATCAGTTGATTTGGTATAAAGTTCTTCTTTACCGAAGGTTTTTGCTTTTTCTGAAAATACTGAATAATTGCTGCCAGACTTTTTTACAAGAGAGAATGAATTTTCAACAATAGCAATAAATTCTTCCGGAAGTTCGTCCCAATATTCTTTGTCAAGTTCATAAGCATCATTTTTCACCCCCATAAAGTTAAGCGTGTCACTGAAAGCCAACGCAGATGGATAATTGGGATGTGAGTTGAACTGGAAAATGAATTCCTGTTTATCGAGTTTTAGGTGGTTAATTAGTTTGTCAAAAATCATGTTAATTTTTTTATCTAAAATACACAGATGTTTTAAATATACAAAAAATTTTTTCTTTTATTAGTGAGATATAGATGGCCGTTGGTAGATTAGATTTGACTTTCAATATTTTATTTCCAAAAATTCGAGTTCAAAATCTAATCTTTAACCATCATATTCTGATAAAATCCTACGCTTTTATTGCTGTTTTAGAGTAGAATTTATTCATGGTATTATTTGATACAACAAGAGTTTAGCTTTGGGGTATTAAATTTCAAATGAGTTGTTGTAAAGAGAAGTAAGGTTCAGTTCCCGCAGGCAGATATTTTAAAGTTTTCATGGTTATAGTTTACATAAAATTTCACCTGCGGGAAACAATGGAACCTTTATTTGTAACAAAGTATATTGTGTTTTTACCTGAAGCAAAGATGCATCCGTACACTTTATAATCCAAGAAAAGCATGTCGGAATTGACAAATTTCGAGTTCTTTATTTGCCGATTTTAAGATGTGTTTTTAAATTAATGTGCTGTTTTCCAGTGTTTTAATACGTTCGTGTTTAGGGTGTTCTAAAAAACTAAAAAAGTGTGATACTATGCCTTTAAAGAATATATGCAATAGATTTTTTTTTGTTTTCCTGTTGATTTTTGTGGGCAGATTTTGCCTTTCTCATGTATAAATAGATTTTATATACCGGATTCATTACAAAATTAGAAAGTTGAACAATTGCAGAAGACTTATGATAAAGTCTTTCGGATTGATAATGATAATGCGGAATTATATACTGAAGTTATTTTAAATAGAAAAAAATAGAAAGAAGTAGGGCGATAGTTGTTTTCTTGTTAATAAATCACCATTTGAACAGATGAACTATGAAGACAGGAAAAGAGGTGAATATTGAAAGGAAGTCTGATGTCCGGAACTCAATTGAAATAAAATTGTATAATGATAAATATCTGGCAATTCCTGTTTTGAAAAAATGAACAAATTGAAATTATGAAGTCAATTATTTTCTTATCAAAATATTTTTAAATTTTTGAATATTAATATTAAAAATATACCATAAAATATAGCAGATAACTCCAACTTTAGAAACAATGAAAACGGGCAAAAACTGAATGTTTTTTATTTAAACAATTGTTTGATTTTATGGTGATTTAATAGAATATGTGAATTTAAATAATGTTTTTCGTACTGAATGCCAGTACTGGTTGCGATTTTTAATGATGTGGTATAAACTCAAAAAAACTTAAAAAATCATAAAGTTTTCATAAAGTTTTAAAAAAGAATATAAATGTTTTTGTATTTATAAAATATGTCGTACTTTTACATCGCCTTGAATGAGGGAACAAGTCAAGGTAATAAATTTTTTTTCATCATTTGTGTTTTTAGAATCGTATCGCCTGATACGATTCTTTTTTATTTATTTTTCATAGTTTAAGAGAAGATCTATAAAGTAAGAATAGGTGACAGAGCCTTCCTGCTGATTACTTTTCAGGAAGAGATTATTGGTGTATCCAAAAAAATCATCCAGCCAGCCTTGATGACTTAGTACAAAATTCTTTTCATACATCCGGTCTCTTTTCATAGCAGGAGAGTATTGATGAAGAATATTCTTGACGAACTCCGGATCTTCCTCCACAATAAACCTTAAAAGACTTTTTAAAGTGAAAAACTCAGTGCTGTATCTCAATTCTTTATTACTGGAATGAACTCCTATTAAATACCCCACAAAATTAGCCTCCTGTTCTCTGGCGAAACCAAGCTGGTGGGAGCTTTCATGCGCCGTTGTGAAAGGGATGAATGTAGAAGGTAATTCAGCATTATATTGAGCTTCGGCAGTAAAAGGGTTGTAGTATCCCAAAATACCTGTAAAACTCATTACATTTTTAAATAAACTGGGTTTAATATCCAGAATCTGAGGTGCTCTTTTATTAGAAATATAAGAAGGTAATTTTGTCTGTTGGTACAGGATCTCCTGTTGTATAGAACTAAGGTTCGTTATGATGAATACACCTTTGTTGTCTTCACGGAGAGACTGTCTTGTTACTTTGCATTTTTCAAGATAGGTAAGAGCCAGTTTTTTTGCCTTTTCCAGATCTGGTTCTTTCTGGCTTGAAAGTTTCTTGATGATAGGAGTCTGGAAATAGAGCATTCCCCAAAAGATCTGATAGATAAAGTAAAAAATATTGATGATGATCAGAATTTTGAGCATAGAATCATGTCTTCGCTGCTTTCTGAATAACATGATAATATAATACAAAAGGAAAGCACCCAATACAATATATATAAGATCTCCCATAGAAAATGGAATCCAGCTGAACAATGCCTGATGTGTTTCTTTTTGAAGTTCAAAAAAACTTTCAAAAAACGAGATCATGACCCCGGATTTTGAGCAGACATAAAACAAAAGAAATTGGGCAAGTAATACACCTGCCCAAAACCTTTTCTTTTTATATATTGTTTTCGTTATATTAATGACCATTACCTTTAGATACTTTATCAAGATCAATGCCCTGGGCTTTTAGAATCCCACTCACACGGATCGCATAGAACGCAAGATAAGCAAAACAAATAACCCCTACGATATAACTGAAATGAATATTCGTAATATCAGCAATATACCCTTGGATAAAGCTTACGATACCTCCACCCATAATCATCATAATAAGATATCCTGAACCTTGATTGGTGTGTTTTCCAAGTCCGTTGATGGCAAGTGCAAATATACATGGCCATAAAGTAGAACAGAAAAGACCTACACTGGTAAATGCATACACAGATACCATTCCTGTTGTGAACATTCCTATCAATAAAGCGGTAATTCCTGCCAATGAGAAAATCAACAGCATTCTTGCCGGGTTTCCTTTACTTAAGATATCACAGATAATCATTGCAATAATAATGAATCCATATACATAGAATGGAGACAGGTCATGCTTTGCAATAGCATTCACAAGTAAAAATACACCAAATGCAAGATAAGGAGCTAAGAACCTTAAGATCTTTTTGAATCCGGCATTCACGTCAAATGCTTCTACAGCACCTGTCCAACGGCCAATCATCAATGATGCCCAGTATAAAGAAATATAAGGCGCTACATCTTTGGTTTCAAACCCTAAGTTTTTTTCCATATAAGCCGGAAGATTACTGGCAGTGGAAACTTCTACCCCTACATATACGAAGATCGCGATCATTCCCATCACCAATTGAGGATACTGAAATGCCGATTTTCTGTGCTCTCCAGGAGTTGAGTCATCTGTGTTTTCAGTATTCGTTGGAGTTACAGCAGGAAGAGAAGAGAATTTAAGCATTAAAGCTACAAGAGCAAAAGCAGCTCCTAATATCAGATAAGGTACTTTTACACTCTCTATACTTGCTTCCGTGTTGCCTGCACTTGCAGAACCAAAAATGGCAAATGCAACAATAAGCGGTCCTATTGTAGTCCCTAAATTATTGATTCCCCCAGCCATTGTTAATCTCTGAGATCCCGTTTCTGTAGGACCTACTTCAATAGCAAGAGGATTGGCAACAATCTGTTGAAGAGAGAATCCTAAACCTACAATAAATAATCCGGAGATCATTAAAGGGAAAGAATGCATATTGGCAGCCGGGTAAAACAAGAGAGTTCCCATTGCGGAAATAAGAAGCCCCACAATAAGGCCGTTTTTGTACCCGATTTTATTGATCAAATCCTGTTTAAGACTTTTTGATACAATCATGTAAATTAAAGAACCTACAGTATACGCTACATAAAAGCATATCTGTACCAGCATACTTTCAGTTTGAGATAGATTGAAGGCTTTTTGAAAAACGGGGATCAGAATATCATTACTGGCTGCTACAAATCCCCAAAAGAAGAATACAGTAACCAATGGAATGAATTGGGCCCAATTGGTTTGTTTAGAATAATTTGACATATTTATTATAGATTTCACAAACAAATATAACTATTTCCTTTCAACGGAATACCTGATTAAGGTTTTTTTTATTTCTTCGTAAGCCTCTGCCTTTAAGTCTTTTGGCGAATCGGTAGGCTCAATGATTCCGTTAAAATACACCTTTACTCTTCCTGGATAGCCTTTTGAGTTTTCAAAAGGGAACATTTCCTTGAGTCCGATAAAGGTATAAACAGCGATAGGAGAGTTATGTTTTGAGGACAGCATAAACGCTCCGTCCTTAAAGTCATCCAGGATGATAGAAGTATCGTCCGGTACGCCGCCTTCAGGAAAAATGGCAATACTGTTGCCTTCCTCCATCTTTTCAGCACATCTTCGGTATACATCTGCACGGCTTTTGGCGCTCGTTCTGTCTACCATCACACATATCCTTTTATAAATAGTTCCGAAAATAGGAATCTTTACCAGTTCTTTCTTTCCTACAAAACATATCGGATGATGGGGAAATACAATGCAGGTAAGCATAATATCCATGATGGATGTATGGTTGGAGATAAAAACATAAGGTATACTTTTGTCTTTCTCCTGTTCTGAAAGTTTAATGAGATCATATCTGAAGCCCATTCCGTAAAACATTCCGAAACACCAGAGTCTGACGAGTTTATAACCGTATTTATAATGCTTTTTGTTAAAAGATAAAATATAAACAGGGATCCCAATAGTAACTGTCAGAAAAAATGCTAACAGCAGCAGCCAGAATCTCCAGAGATAATTTAAAATTTTTGTCACAGCTTAACCGTTAAAAATTACTTTCTTTTTTACCGAATAATTCAGAATGGAAACCAGCAATATTGCTGCAATTTTGCTGATCATTTCCGGGCTCAAGGTATAAAAAAATAAATTGATATTATCTTTAAATATGAAACTGTAAAATATCTGGAAAAAACCTAAGCTCAGTAACGTTGAAAAGAAGGAGACCACCATGAAATAAACAAACTCTTTTTTCTTTGAGTGCTTTCCTCTTTCAAACACAAACCAGATACTCAGGAAATAATTGGTAATAATCCCGCAGCTCGTAGAAAAAATGTTACTTAAAGGATAATGTATACCATGGAAGTTGATTTCCTTTGCAAAGAAATGTGGAAGATAGGTGCTGAAAATCTTAAAGCTGCCTATTTCTACAACGGCACTCAGTCCTCCTGCAATGATGAAGAACAGAACCTGTTTCTGGCGTATGAGTATTTCTTTCATTTAATGACTATAAAACTAAATATATAAGTACATATTGTATAAAGACTGAAATGATTTATATCTCAGAATATAAAGGTTTTACTGTATTCCGGTTATTAATAACCGTTTTAGATGATCAATAATACCAAACCTTCACAATATGAATATGCAAATTTATAACTATATGTTAAACACTGAAAAAAGTTGTTAAAATATTTTTTTTAATAAAAATTATTTCTAATTTTAATATTCAGAATGATGTAATAATGACCTGATAATAAATTCATTTTCAACTTCTTGTGTTGATGGTTTTTTCTATCTTGTAGTGCACGATTAAGAGCATATACCCCTACATTTTATGACCCAATTATTAATAATATTTGTATGAAAAGTCAAAACAAATACAGAAAATTCCAGCTTCAACAGAAAAATATTGAGGCTCTTGAGAAAGAAAATTCCCGCTTCAAAAGAGTGTATTCAGAATATGAAAATATGTCAGATGAATTGTGGAATCTAGAAAACTCCAAAGGAGAACCGGTACCTGATGATTTTATCAATGCAATGGTATTACAGACTTCCTATCTGGAAGATGAAATAGAAGATTGGCTATTACAATTCAATGAAAAAAAAACACAGATTAAACATTAATGATTTTAGACAGCTTCCAGGTTGTTTATAAACGCTAATTGAAGATAAATTCATAATTTAGCATCCTTAAATTAAAATCTAAAATATGGTTGCTATTGTAGATAGTGGTTCTACTAAAACGGATTGGGTAATTCTTGATGACTTTAAAAAAGTTTTTCTGAAAACAGAAACAATCGGTTTCAATCCGAATTTTATCAACAGAGAACTTATCGCTCCTGAAATACAGAAAAATAGCAATCTGATATCGGTTAAAAATTCAATTACCAAGGTCTTTTTTTATGGTTCCGGATGCGGTGTGAAAAAAAACTGTGAAACCATAGAAGAAGAACTAACAAAAGTTTTTGGAAAAGCGGAAATTATTGTGAAGGAAGATCTGATGGCTGCAGCATATGCGGCATACAGCGGAAAACCTGCTATCGTGTGCATTCTTGGCACAGGATCAAATTCCTGTTTTTTTGACGGTGACAATCTGAAGATAGAATTGCCTTCGCTCGGATTCCTGATCGGGGATGAAGGAAGCGGCAGTGCTATTGGAAAGCAATTGGTGCGCAGATATTTCATGAAAAAACTGCCTTCAGACCTTCATACAGAATTTGAAGCCAATTATCAGCTTACCGTAGAAGATGCATTGAAAAATATGTATCATACCCCAAGACCAAATGCATATTTGGCAAACTTTACCAAATTTGTGATCGAAAGAAAAGATCATCCTTATTTCAGAGATATGGTGTTTGAAGAAATGAAAAGTTTCTTTGAATATCAGGTTCTTCCTTATGAGGAAGCAAAAGATGCCGAGATCAATTTTATTGGCTCTATTGCTTATTATTATGAAAATATACTACGTTCTGTAGCTACAGAACTTAATTTAAATGTGGGACATGTTGTGCAGAAACCAATTGAAAGCTTAGTAGATTACCACATTAAATACATACTTTAACAAAAAACCAAATTTTATGTCAAGTAACAACAATCGCGACGAAAAGAACTTTAGCCAGGCCGCGCTAGATTATCATAAAGCAGAACCCAAAGGAAAAATTGAAGTGATCCCGTCAAAGCCGCACTCTTCTCAAAGAGATTTGTCATTGGCTTATTCTCCGGGAGTAGCTGTTCCTTGTATGGAAATTCATGATAAACCGGAAACTGTTTATGATTATACAGGAAAAGGAAACCTGGTAGCAGTAATTTCTAACGGTACTGCCGTACTTGGACTTGGAGATATCGGTGCTGAAGCTTCAAAACCGGTAATGGAGGGGAAAGGACTTTTGTTCAAGATCTTTGCAGATATCAATGTATTTGATATTGAGATCGACGAGAAAGATCCGGATAAATTTATTGAAATCGTAAAAGGAATTGCTCCTACTTTCGGAGGAATAAACCTTGAAGATATTAAAGCTCCTGAAGCTTTTTATATAGAACAAAGGCTGAAAGAGGAATTGAATATTCCTTTGATGCATGACGACCAGCACGGAACTGCAATTATCTCCGCAGCAGCATTGATCAACTCTCTGCAGATTGCCAATAAAGATATTGATAAAGTGAAAATGGTTGTCAATGGAGCAGGTGCAGCAGCTATTGCATGTACCAAGCTTTATATTTCATTAGGATTGAAAAAAGAAAACGTCCTGATGTGTGACAGTAAAGGGGTTATCAACCATAAAAGAGAGAACCTTACTCCTGAAAAATTAGACTTCATCGCTCAGACAGATATCGAAACATTAGAAGACGCTGTAAAAGGATCTGATGTTTTCGTTGGATTGTCTAAAGGAAATGTAATGACTCCGGAAATGTTGTTAAGCATGAACGAAAATCCTATCGTATTTGCTTTGGCTAACCCTGATCCGGAAATTGCTTATGATCTTGCTATTGAAACTCGCAAAGATGTGATTATGGCAACAGGAAGAAGTGATTATCCTAACCAGGTAAACAACGTATTAGGTTTCCCGTATATCTTCCGTGGCGCATTAGATGTACAGTCTACAGGAATTAATGAAGAAATGAAACTGGCTGCCGTACATGCAATTGCCGATTTAGCAAAAGAACCGGTGCCGGAAGCCGTAATTTTAGCATATAACGTTCAGAACCTGCAGTTCGGAAGAGATTACTTCATTCCGAAGCCGTTTGATAACAGACTGATCACAAAAGTATCAAGTGCTGTAGCAAAAGCAGCTATTGAAAGTGGTGTTGCCAGAAAAACCATTACGGATTTTGAAGAATATGAGCACCAGCTTTTAGACAGAATGGGAAGAGATGAGAGATTGGTAAGAATGATGCAGAGCCGTGCTAAATCTAATCCGAAAAGAATCACTCTTGGAAATGCTGAAGAATATAACGTATTGAAAGCAGCTCAGATCCTTTACGAAGAAGGAATTGCTTTCCCAAGCCTTTTGGGAGATAAAAAATACATCAAGGAGCAGATGGAACGCTATGGAATTACTCTGGATGTTCCAATCATTGATCCAAGTGATGACGATCAGAAAGAAAACAGAAAAAAATACAGAGAAACCCTTTGGAAACTTCGCCAGAGAAAAGGAATGAACGAGTACAAAGCGAAGAGATACGTTCGTCAGAGAGATTATTTCGGACCTCTTATGCTGAGACACGGTGATACCGATGGTCTTATCGTAGGATTCTCTAAAAACTATACTTCAGTTTTACGTCCTGTTTTAGAAGTTATTGAAAAAGATAAAGGAGTAGACAAAGTAGCGGCAATGATGATGATTCTGTCTGAAAAGAAACCTATTTTCTTTGCAGATACTTCCATCAATCAGAATCCTACCTCAGAAGATCTTGTGAATATTGCTAAAATGGCAGAATTTACAGTAAAATCTTTTGCTATAGAACCAAGAATAGCGATGCTTGGATTTGAAAACTTCGCTGCCATTTCTGAAACTTCTAAGAAAGTAGCTAAAGCAGTGAGCATTCTACATGAGAAATATCCTAAAATGGTTGTAGATGGTGAAATTCAGCCTGATTTTGCAATGAATGCAGATCACCTGAGCGATTATCCATTCTCAAAATTAGGAACAACTCCGGCAAACACATTCATCTTCCCGAATCTGGAAAGCGCGAACCTTTCTTATAAAATTCTAAGAGGAATGAAAGTAGCACAGGTTATCGGACCTATCTTAATGGGGCTAAAACAGCCGGTACACGTTCTTCAAATGCGTTCAAGCGTAGATGAGATCGTAAATCTTGCTACGATTGCTGTTCTTGATGCTCAAAGAAGAGAAAAGAAATCAAACTAAAAATTGTGACGTGATTAATAATCACTAAACTCTCAGTAGATTTTCTTATTAAAAAATGGCACTTTAAACCGTGTTAAAATAATAAAAGACTCCATATTTTGGAGTCTTTTGCTTTTATGTTAATTCATTGAATTCTTATTTGAAATTTAAGTTAAAAATCATTCGCACGTTAAATGAAAACATTAATTAGTTTAAATTGCTATATTTGGGAGTTTTAAAAATTAATAATGATATTTTCTTTACAAGGCAACGTTCAAGAACTTACGCCTACCTACGCTGTCATCAATGTACAAGGAGTTGGTTACTACGTGGGAATCAGTTTGATGACCTCACAGACGCTGGTTTTGAATCAGCCGACTTTTTTATTTATCCAGCAGATCATCCGTGAAGATGCCCATCTTCTCTTCGGATTTAACACACGTTCAGAAAAAGAAATGTTCAATCTGTTAATAAGCGTTAACGGAGTAGGTGCTGTTTCAGCATTGATTCTGCTGTCAACATTAAGCCTTGATGAGATCGCTTCTGCAATCCTTTCCGGAAACAGTGCGTTGATTCAAAAAGCAAAAGGAATTGGTGCAAAAACTGCTGAAAGAATTATCGTAGATCTTAAAGATAAAGTACAGAAATACAGTGATCCGAACGCGAATATTTCTGTGATGGTGGATAATAAAATTAAGGAAGAATCGTTATCTGCATTAGAAGTTTTAGGGATTCCTAAACGAGCGAGCGAGAAAATTGCGGATAAAATTATAAAACAAAATCCAAGCATCTCGGTAGAAGAATTGGTTAAACAAATCTTAAAAAACATTTAACATTTGGTGGCGAATATTAAGCATCTTAACATATTTTTGTTCCTGTCGTTCCTGTGTATGTCTGTCAGTGCTTTTGCGCAGGTACAGAAAGATACAGCGATCATAAGAAAAAAATACGAAGTGGCTGACCCTACGAGGTATGAAGCCTATTACGATATAAAAACCGGGATGTACTATGTGTATCCCAAAATCGGAAATACCATAACAGGCCCTCCTACAGCCATGTCTCCGGAAGAGTATAAAGAATATATGCTCGCTACCCAGACTAAAGCCTACTACAAGGAGAAATCTGATAAATATAATCTCCTTTTCAGAAAAGACAGATCAGATGCAAGGAAGAAGGGACTTATCCCTTCATTGTTGATTAATAACAGGCTCTTCGAAACGATTTTTGGAGGTAATAAAATTGAAATCATTCCTTCAGGATATGCGTCACTGGATTTTGCCGGACTTTACCAGAAAATAGACAACCCGATGATCCTGCCACAAAACAGGACCAGTTTTACTTTTGATATTGATCAGAGAATTCAGTTGGGATTATTGGGTAAAGTAGGAGAAAACCTTCAGCTGAAAGCTAATTATGATACTCAGAGTGGTTTTGCCTTTGAAAACCGAATGAATCTCGTTTGGCAGGCAAAAGGAAGCTGGAAAGATCTTCAGAGCAAAGGTCTTGGAAATGTAGATAAACCCAACGAAGGAGGAGAAGATAAAATCATCAAAAGAGTTGAATTTGGTAATGTAAATATGCCGCTTTCAACCAGTCTTATCCGTGGTTCCCAATCATTGTTTGGAGTGAAAACAGAATTCCAGCTTGGAAAAACTTTTGGAACCGTTGTCCTTTCCCAACAACAGGGTGAGGCACGTAATATTGTAGTTCAGGGCGGTGGTGTTATGAATAACTTTAAAGTCAATGCTATTGACTATGAAGAGAATCAGCACTACTTTTTAGGACATTATTTCTTTAACAAGTATGATGATGCCTTGCTTAACTACCCGCAGATCAATTCCACAATCAATATTACCAGATTGGAAGTATGGGTATTAGATCAAGGAAACAGCAACCTCGCTTACCAGAAAAGTATTATCGGGATCAGAGACCTGGGAGAAGGGCCAGGTGGAGTTACTTTACCGGATAACTCTCTGAACGGATTATATGATGCTGTGTCTACAGTTGCCGGAACCAGAGAAGCCGGAAAAAACTATGGAACGATTTTCCAGGGACAAGTGCTCCCGGGAGATCCTGCTCCTTATGACAACGGAGAGCAGTTTATATACAATACAAAAGCCAGAAAGCTGAATACTAATGAATTCACATTTCAGCCGCAATTAGGATATATCTCATTAAACCAAAAACTTAACGATCAGCAGCTTTTAGCAGTTTCATACTCCTATACCGTTAACGGAAGTAATAAAGTATACAAAGTAGGGGAATTTTCTGAAGAAAGTCCTGTATTGGTTACTAAAGTATTGAGAGTAAACAATAAAGTGAACACTCAATCTCCGATGTGGGATCTGATGATGAAGAATATCTATTCAATAGATGCTGGACAGGTAGCACAGGATGGGTTTATTCTTAATGCATACTACAGAGACCCCAAAACAGGAGGTAAAGTAAACTATCTTCCGGATACTCCTGTAAAAGATCAGAACTTATTGAAATTATTTAACTGGGATCGTCTTAACATGAACGGAGACATCCAGAATAATAAAGACGGCAGCAAAGGAGATGGTATTTTTGACTTTGTCAACGGAATTACCATCAGACCGGAAACCGGAAGAATAATCTTTACCAAAGTCCAGCCTTTTGGTAGCTATATGCAAAAGGTTTTAGGGGGAACATTTAATCCTCAATACGTTTTCCAGGACCTTTATACCAAGCAAAAACAAGAAGCGCTTTCCAGTAACCTTGCACAGAGGTATACGATGGAAGGCCGTTATAAAGGAACTCAGGGACAAGGTATTTCGTTAGGTGCAGTAAACGTCCCTCAGGGATCGGTGAAAGTTGCCGCAAACGGAGTACAGCTTACAGAAGGGGTAGATTATACGGTAGATTATATGTTGGGAACCGTTACCATTATCAATGAAAATGTAAAACAGTCCGGACAGGCTATCAATATTTCACTTGAAAACCAGTTGACATTTAATACCCAAAGGAAGAGATTCTTAGGATTAAATTTAGAAAGAAGATTCAGTGAGAACTTTATTTTAGGAGGAACGGTGATCAACTACTCGGAGTCACCGCTTACCCAGAAAGTAAACTTCGGACAAGAAGCGGTAAACAATACCATGGCAGGGATCAACTTGATGTACAATAATCAGGCTCCTTATCTGACAAGGCTTACCAATAAACTTCCGATGGTAAAAACCGAAGCGCCATCTAACTTAAACTTCAAAATGGAAGCTGCTTATCTGATCCCTGGATTAAATAAAGGGACAAATAACCAGTCTTATATTGACGATTTTGAACAGACGACTTCCAAAATATCATTAAAAGAGCCGGCAGCATGGAGCTTAGCTTCAAAACCGGAAAAAAATAAATTGCCGCCATTTAATACAATACCAGGAAACGATGATATAACAAGCGGATACGGAAGAGGACTATTAACATGGTATAATATCGACCCTAGATTCTGGGGGGTTGGAGGAAAAGCACCTGCAGGAATTACACCGCAGTCTGTATCCAACCACGCTTCAAGAAGAGTACAATATTCTGAGATTTACAACAACAGAGATTTCGTAGCAGGGGAACAAACTTTCACCAATACTTTCGATATCTCTTATTTCCCTAAAGAAAAAGGACCATATAACGTAAATCCAATAACAGAACAGGCGCAAAGCAGATGGGCGGGGATCATGAGATCAATCAGCGTCCCGAACTTTGTTACTTCAAACATTGAATATGTGGAATTCTGGATGATGGACCCATACGCAGATGGTAAAACACTGGGTACCGATCCAAAACTTTTACTTCACTTAGGAAACGTTTCTGAAGATGTATTGAAGGATGGGAAAATGCAGTATGAAAATGGATTGCCAACTCCGGGTACTCCATCTTCTACAACAAATTCAAACTGGGGGATACAGCCAAAACAACCCCCAATTCTCTATGCATTCTCTACGGAAGGAGAAGACAGAAAAGTACAGGATGCCGGATATGACGGTCTTACTTCTGATCAGGAAGCAATGAGATTCGGAAATACTTTTGTAAACCCGGTTACCAATATTGCTGACCCTGCAGTGGATGACTTCGTATTTTATCTTTCTGATAAATTTACAGGAAGTCAGGCCGCTTCAGTTGTTGAACGATACAAATATTTCAGAAACCCGGAAGGAAACTCGGAAGCAAACTCTTTGAATGTGGCTTCGCAAACTCCGGATGCGGAAGATATCAATAAAGATTACAACCTTGATCAGACTGAAAACTATAATCAGTATGTGATCAAACTGGATCAGCAAAGTTTAGCGCTGGGAGGAAACAATATCGTAGATGTAAAAACAGTAAAAGCAACTTTCCAGAACGGGCAGTCTGCAGATGTGAAATGGTACCTGTTTAGAATTCCTGTGGCGAATTATGATCTAGCTGAAGGTACTGCAGATCCATCTGTATTGAACAATGTAAGGTTTGCAAGATTAATGTTGGCAGGATTTGACCAGACCTCTACTTTAAGATTCGGAACAATGGATCTTGTAAGATCAGACTGGAGAAAATATAATAGTAAAATTGCCAGTAATGACGTTCCTGGTTCTGACGAAGGAATAGGTTCTGTGACAGATCCGAATTTTGAGGTAGGAAGTGTAAACATTGAAGAAAATGCATTGAACCAGCCTCCATATGTATTGCCTCCGGGAATTGACAGACAGGTATTAAGTGGAAATGCAGGGGCACAAAGACAGAATGAAGCTTCACTTTACATGAAAGTAACAAACCTTAAAACTGAGGCAAGAGGAGTTTTCAAAAACACGACTTTGGATATGAGAAGGTACAAAAAGCTTAAGTTGTTTGTACACGCTCATGATCCATTGAACAGAGTAATAGGAATGGATGAGAAAACTAAATTCTTTATCCGTTTCGGAAGTGATGCTACCGATAACTATTACGAGTATGAATCATCATTAAACTTGACTCCTACCACAGCAACAGCTCCTATGGAGATATGGCCAATGGAAAATGAGGTCGACTTTGATGTTCAGAATTTTGTAGATGCTAAAATCAGAAGAGACAAATCAGGTGTTGTAATTACCAATAGAACAGTTGACCCGGGATATCAGCAACCTTTTAAAAATATTTATATTAAAGGTAGACCTAGTTTAGGAAATATTACTACAATTATGATTGGGGTAAGAAATTCTGATCCAAGAGATGCATCCACTATAACAAGAGTTCTTTGGGTAAATGAAATCCGTCTTTCTGAAATTGAAAATGATGGAGGATACGCAGGAAATGCCAGCTTAAACTTTAATATGGGAGATTTGGCAACAGTTAACGCCAATGCTTCTTATACATCTGTTGGTTTCGGAAATATAGATTCAAAACCTGCGGAAAGAACTCAGTCTACTCAATCAGCGTTCAGTATTAATACGGCGATCAATGTAGATAAATTCCTTCCTGAAAAAACAGGGGTTAAGATTCCTTTAAACTATTCTTACTCACAAACTATTGAAGATCCGAAATACAATCCTCTGGATACCGACGTAGAATTCAGTAAGGCGCCAAACAGAGAGCAATTGAAAAAAGTAGCGAGAACCTATACTCAGCAAAGAAGTATAGGAGTCGTGAATATGCATAAGGAAAGAGTAAATCCAAATAAAAAGCCTAAGTTTTATGACATCGAAAACGTTTCGGTAACGGCTGTTTATAACGATGACTATTTCAGAGATATTTATACCAAGAGAAATTACAGACAGTATCTGAGAGGATATGTTGATTATAACTACACGTTTAAGCCGTGGGTAGTTAAACCATTTAACAAAATGATCAGCGATACTGCAAAGTCAACGAAATATTTAAGATGGGTTAAAGAATTCAATTTTAATCCGATTCCTACAAGAATATCTTTCAGAACTGAAATCGACAGAAATTACAACGAACTTGAATTCAGAAACGTGGAAGCGATCCTGAATGGGAATATGAACAGTGACTTTGATGCGATCAGAAACAGAAACTTCTTCTTTGGATGGCAGTATGGGTTAGGATTCAATTTCACAAAATCATTAAAACTGGAAATCAATTCAGCAACCAGAACTCTTAATGATAATCTGGATGTAAATTCGATGGACAATAAATCTATTTTCGGAAATGTATTCAGAGCCGGAAGACCGGTATTGTATAACCACAGAGCGCAGTTGAATTATAAACTGCCGTTCCAGTATCTTCCTTATCTGGATTTCATTGATGCAGAAGTTGGATACGGATTTACCTATAATTGGGCGGCAAGATCTACTTCGTTGACTGGATTTGTAGATCCTAATACAAACCAGACGGCAAGTTTGGGATCTGTCGGACAGAATACCAATGTTATCCAGGCTACAGCTTCAGCGGATTTACCTAAATTCTTTGGACAGTTTAATTACTTTAAAAACATCAACGCAAAACTGCAGAAGCGCAGACAGGAGATGGACTCTCTGAACAATGTGTATACGAAGCAATGGGAGAAAAACAGATACAGATATAAGAAGTATAAGTTTAAAAATAAACTTACTCCGCTTCAAAGTGCTGCATTCTTCCTTACTTCTTTCAAACAGTTAAATGTAAGCTATAATGAAACAAATGGAACTGTACTTCCGGGCCTAATATCAGCTCCAAACTTTTATGGATACGGACAGACATTGGGAGGACCAACATTAGGATTCCTTTTTGGATCACAGGCTGACATCAGAAGAACCGTAATGGAAAACGGATGGGTGAGTGATTCCAATTATATGACAGATCCATATGTAAGAATGTCTACCAAAGAATTGAGGGCAGACTTACAGATGATGCCAATGAATGATTTAAGAATTGATCTTAATGTGCTGCATAATTACAACAGTAATTTTTCACATACGGGATTTAATTATACCAATAGTAACGGAGTTTCAGATCCTGACTTTACATTTGCCAGCGAAATGATAACGTATTCCAACTCTGCAGTACTACTTAATACATCATTTAAAGATGGACAGGCGGTTTACCAGGCGATCAGAGAAAATGCAAGAGCACTTTCACAACAGTTGGGTGGCCCGGGAGCAGTATTGGACAACAATGGATTTGCCCAGCATTACAGCATCGGAAATGCATACGTTTTGATTCCTGCCTTTAGAGCAGCTATGGAAGGGAAATCTGTAACTCCTATGAGTAACCCTAAGAAAACAGGATTCCCATTACCAAACTGGAGAATTACGTATTCGGGATTAAAAAATATTCCTATAATCAGTGGACAGTTCACCAAGTTTGATATCTTACATGGCTATACAGCTACTTATACAGCAACAGGTATTCAAAGCAATGTAGATTATCACGGTAACCCGGATGGATATTATCAGACAGTGGATGATGCAGGAAATGTAATCAAAAATGCAGGAGACAAGATCAATCCATACACATTTGCACAGGTGGGATACGTAGAATCTTTCTCACCGCTTATTGGAGTGGATGTTACCATGAGAAACAATATGCAGTTCGGGATTCAGTATAATAAAACAAGAATGATGGTATTGGGGTTGGTAAACCAGACGCTTACCGAAGACGCCAATACAGAATATGTAGTAAGACTTGGATATATTGTCAGAAACTTCAGATTGGGTACAGCCAATATCAGAGGTAGAGGAACAAGAGGAAAAGGAAGCGACCTTAACATCAGAGGAGATATTTCATTAAGAGACAGCAAGACTTCAATTATGAATATTCTGTTAAATGATGCACAGGTAACAGGAGGACAAAGACTGATGAACATCAAGCTTTCCGCAGACTATAATGTTTCCGAGAATCTGAATCTGAGAGTATTCTATGAGCAGATGACCTCAAAGTATAAGATTTCTACAGCATTCCCGCTGTCTACAGTAAGAGCAGGTATTTCTGCCACATTTACATTCGGAGATTCCGGTGGCGGATTCTAAAAATGATACAAACTTAAAAGTCCTTCAGTTTTGAAGGACTTTTTTTATATCCAATATTTGAAGCTACTATATTTTTGAATACATTTGTACAAAATAAAAATTAAAAAATGAACACACCATCAGAATTAAAGTACACCAAAGATCACGAATGGATCAAGATCGAGGGTAACGTTGCTACAATCGGTATTACAGATTTCGCTCAGGGAGAACTTGGAGACATCGTATACGTAGACATAGATACTGTAGATGATGATCTTAATGGAGGAGATGTTTTCGGAAGTGTAGAAGCGGTAAAGACTGTTTCAGATCTATTCTTACCTATTGCTGGAAAGGTTATTGAGTTCAATTCAGACTTGGAAGCTCAGCCTGAACTGTTAAATACAGATCCTTATGGAGACGGATGGATTATCAAATTGGAAATTGCTGATGGGGCAGATCAGTCTGAGTTACTTTCTGCAGATGATTACAAAGCTATCATTGGATAAGATTTCAAAAATATTTAGTAAGATATTGCCCATTTATTGGGCATTTCTTACTTATATGCTTCTCAAGCCCGGAGAAGAGAATCATGAATATTGGTTCATGTTCAGTGGGATTGATAAAATTTTACATCTAAGCATATTCGCGGCCTTGGGTTTCTCTTTCATCGCTGCATTCCCTAAAATCAAATTCTCATACTTTTTTCAGATCATCCTTATCTATGCATTCCTTACCGAAATTCTGCAGGAAGAAATGGGATTAGGAAGATCAATGGAAACATTAGATATCGTAGCAGATACTATCGGATGTCTATTAGGATACTATATATATAAGATAGTAATCAAACGCTTCTTTTAACTTTACTCTTAAAAAGGTGGGGCTTCCTTCCCAAACTTTTTCTTCTACACAATAACATTAAATTTTTCTCAAAACTTTTACACCTTCAAACTCTCAAATCTAATTAGGAGCTTTATCCTGCTATCCATTCATACTCCTCGCGCCTGCGCATTGCCACGCTCAAACCCATTCACTCTCCTACGCATGCTGCGGGGTAACCATTTCTATCAGGGCTAGGGGTGGGGGAATTATAAATTATAAATGATGAATGATGGGTTTAGGGTTGTAAAGTTGCGAATTTCTGGTTGCTGGATTTCGGTAATCAGGTTGAAGTTTTTAATTCTATTATTCCCATACAAACCAGTGTGGAGATATACTGTTATTCCCATTGTGTCATTCCGCAGGAATCCAAACTTCTTTAGAGGAGCCCTTAAAGGAAGTAAGCTGGCAGGATAATGTTTAAGCTTTTTTT
>JAITUA010000008.1 GCA_031286615.1 Chryseobacterium sp.
CCTAATCAATGTGGCTGGATTCCTGCGGAATGACATCATTGGGGATATTAAATCTTAGAATGTAAAATTCATAACTCTTAGACTGGACGGCTTCACAACTCATAATTCATAACTCATAACTCATAATTCATAATTTATAATTCATAATCCGTCTTCCCTAGCCCCGATAGTAATGGTTACCCCACAGCATGTGTAGGAGAGTGAGTGGGTTTGAGCGTGGCAATGCGCAGGCGTGAGGAGTATGAATGGATAGCGGGAGAAGGCTCCTGAAATATTATTGAACTACCTATTCATTACTTCTGGATTATCACATATATGAATACTCATTTTAAAATTTAAGAGTAGAAATTTTTACTTAAATTTCACTAAGTGTGGAAAAAATAGTATTTTAGAGGAAGCGGAATCCGAAAAGCTACAACAGAGTAGGAACTATCAAAAACTAAATAACTATGAAAAATCTAGTAAAGATTTCAAGAGAGAGTTTAAAATCATTAAAAGGGAGTGGAGGGCCTGCATGTTTGGAAGAACTGCAGTTTAGAATGTGTTATCCTCCAGGATGGCCTAATGGTATTTGTTTGAGCTACTATCAATGCTGTATGAAGCTTGGTGGGCCAGAAGAATTTTGTAAAGAAGAATATGGTAAGTAATTACCATATCATTTAAAATATAAATAAACGCCTGCTATTTCAATTTGAAATAGCAGGCGTTATTTTTATCATACCTGTATTACTCCCAAGTTGAATTTCTCTGTAATAGGAGAGTGGTTTGCTGCCTCAATTCCCATAGAGATCCATTTTCTTGTATCAGCTGGGTTGATGATGGCATCTGTCCATAATCTTGCAGCTGCATAAGTAGATTCTGTTTGTTTCTGATATTTTTTTGAAATCGTATCCAGGATTTCGTTGTGTTCTTCTTCAGTAATTTCTTTTCCTTGCTTCTTTAAGGTTGATTCCTGAATCTGAGCAAGTACTTTTGCCGCCTGTGCACCTCCCATTACAGCCAGGTCAGCCCAAGGCCATGCAACAATTAATCTAGGATCATAAGCTTTACCACACATCGCATAGTTTCCTGCTCCGTAAGAGTTTCCTGTAATAATAGTAAATTTAGGAACTACTGAATTGGAAACAGCATTTACCATTTTAGCTCCGTCTTTAATGATACCTCCATGTTCTGATTTGGAACCTACCATAAATCCGGTAACATCCTGTAAGAAGATTAGAGGTATTTTTCTTTGATTACAGTTAGCGATAAATCGGGTTGCTTTATCTGCAGAATCTGAGTAGATAACTCCACCAAACTGCATTTCTCCTTTACCGCTTTTTACAAGTTTTCTCTGATTGGCTACAATACCCACAGACCAGCCATCAACTCTGGCCGTTGCACAGATAATGCTTTTACCATAATCCGGTTTATATTCTTCGTATTCGGAGTTGTCTACAATACATTTAATAATTTCGTAAGTATCATACTGCTCAGCTCTTGAAACCGGCATAATTCCGAAAATATTTTCAGGGTTTTCTTTTGGTGGGAAACTTTCAATTCTGTCAAAGCCAGCTTTTTCAGTACTTCCAAGAGATTTCATGATGTTTTTGATTCTATTCAAAGCATCTTTATCATCTTTAGCTTTATAATCTGTTACTCCAGAAATAGAGCAGTGGGTGGTAGCACCTCCCAATGTTTCATTATCAATACTTTCACCAATAGCAGCTTTTACAAGATAGCTTCCGGCAAGGAAAATAGAGCCTGTTTTATCCACAATCATTGCCTCGTCACTCATGATTGGTAAATAAGCTCCTCCAGCTACACAGCTCCCCATAACGGCAGAAATCTGAATGATGCCCATAGAGCTCATTTTAGCATTATTTCTGAAAATTCTTCCAAAATGTTCTTTATCCGGGAAGATCTCATCCTGCATTGGAAGATAAACACCTGCAGAGTCTACCAGGTAAATGATTGGAAGCTTGTTTTCCATGGCAATTTCCTGTGCTCTCAGGTTTTTCTTTCCTGTGATAGGAAACCAAGCACCAGCTTTTACAGAAGCGTCATTCGCAACGATGATACATTGTCTTCCGGAAACGTAGCCGATAACTACTACAACTCCTCCGCTAGGGCATCCTCCATGCTCTTTATACATTTCATATCCTGCAAATGCTCCTACTTCTATGGAATCTGAATCTTTATCGAGAAGATAATCTACTCTTTCTCTTGCTGTCATTTTTCCTTCATCACGAAGCTTTTGAAGCCTCTTCTCACCACCTCCTTTTTTGATCTCAGTGAGTAAGCGATTTATTTCAGATAATTTTAATCTGTTCTGATCTTCTCGTTTATTGAATTCGATGTCCATAAAATTTTCAATTTTTTACGCTTAAAGATACTATTTTTATGAGGAATACAAACAGGAAGTAAAACAGGTGTTTAATAGTTTGGTTTCTAGTAAATTGTGAAATTTTTAACTAAAAAATATTTTTAAATAATTTATATTTTTTCTAACTTTACACTAGAGTAACAGAGGTGATATTCTCTGCAAAATACTCTAAGTTCCTAGTTTATTTTTTTAATAGTTTATTATTTGAAGGCCCTGAAAGTTTAACAAATTTTCAGGGTTTTTTATGACCCGCCTGCAAGCACTGGTAGTATTTTCTATATTCTATAATATTCAGATCGGTGGTATGATTTTTATGTTTCTTGTATTTTTTGGCAGGAATGAAGCCCATTTTTTCCGGAATTTTTTTGCTGGCTGTATTTTCTTCATCCACAGGATATAAAATATAATTAAAAGTAAAATTATTTTCCAGGAATTCAATAAGGGATGCTATGATTTCGGTTCCCAATCCTTTTCCTTGAGAATTCTTTTTTAACCATAGTCCAAGTTCAACAGATTCCACTGTTATGTTATGTATACCACAACAGCCCACAAAATCTCCATTGGAGTCCAGAACCACCATTACCAGATCTGTATTTTCTGACAAAGTTCTTTTTGATTCCTCAACAAAGCTGATTATATCCTTTCTGCTGCCTTTTGGGTTAAAAGGCATATATCTGGTGATATCATTTGTGAAATGCTCTAAAATATCATCTATGTATGAGTCTTGAACTGGCTGTAAGGTTAAACGTTTTGTTTTGATTTTAATGTCGGGACTTAATATCATAGTGTAGTTATAAAGAAATAGTATTTTGATCTTCCTGATCCTTTTTTATTTAAAAATAATAGAATAGATTATGTATTAGGCAAAAAACTATTAAAAACTTTATTTATCATTCTTTTATTAACGTAAATTTATATTTTTTGTGAGATTTATAAAAGCGTATTTGTAAATTTGCACCTTAAAAATCTAAAGGAGATAGGTTATGCATAAATTGGCACTTTTCAGGTTGCATTTAATAGTGTTTTTGTGGGGGTTCACGGCAATTTTGGGAAAATTAATTCATGCCAATGCTCAGATCCTTGTGTTTTACAGGATGTTGTTTGCTTCTATCTTTCTTTTTGTATTCATCAGGGTCTTTAAGAAAGAAAGTATAAAAGTTTCGAAAAAAATATTTTTTCAGCTGGCAGCAATAGGTTTTGCAATGGCGCTTCACTGGTATTGCTTTTTCTATTCTATTAAAGTTTCCAATGTTTCCATTGCATTAAGTTGTCTTTCTTTATCTACACTTTTTGCCTCGATTCTGGAGCCTATTATTTTTAAAAGAAAGATTGATATATCTGAAGTTATAATGGGGACGGTCATCGTTGCCTGTATATTATTAATTTTCAAAACGGAGTTTCATTTTAAAGAAGGTATTATTTACGGAATCCTGTGTGCTGTATTTGGAACTGTTTTTTCTGTTTTTAATGGTAAAATGTTTGGCAAAACAAGTTCTGGAAACATCATTTTTTATGAAATTTTCTGTGGATGGTTTATTTTAATGATATTTTATTTGCTTTCAGGGCAAATTTTTCAAATGAATGAAATAAACTATCGGGATTTAGCGTTAATATGCTTGTTAGCCAGTGTTTTCACCGCTTTTCCTATGTTAGAATCGGTAAAATTAATGAAGTATATATCACCTTTTACTTTAATTTTAACAGTTAATTTAGAACCTGTCTACGGAATTATACTAGCTTTTTTTATCTTTGGGGAATCAGAACATATGAGCCCTATATTTTATATTGCTTCAGGAGTTATGATACTGGCAATCATAGTCAATGGATTAATTAAAGCCAGAAAAACTAAAAACTTAAACTAAGCATCAAATTTATATGATGAAAAAATATATTTTACTTGCATTTTCACTGCTGTTTGGGCTGTCTCAATCTCAGATTATCAGGAAATATTCCAATGAATTCTTAAATATCGGAGCCGGAGCAAGAGGTCTTGCAATGGGAGGGGCAGTAATTACCAATCAGGATGATGTATATTCTCCTATGTGGAACCCTGCAGGTTTGATGTCAGTTGAAAGAGACTGGCAGGGTGCAGCAATGCACGCAGAATACTTTGAGTCTATTGCAAAATACGACTATCTGGCGTATGCGAAAGTACTTGAAGAAGGTGTTTTTGGTGTTTCAGTAGTAAGACTTGGTGTAGATAATATTTTGAATACTACCCAGATGATTGACTCTGAAGGAAATATTGATTATGATAAAATCACCAAATTTTCCCAATCCGATTACGCTGCCATCCTTTCTTATGCTTTCAGGCCAGGAGGAAATCCAAAATTGGATGTTGGGGTAAATGCTAAAATTGTCTACAGAAATGTAGGTAAATTTGCAAATGGTTATGGTTTTGGTTTTGATGTGGGGGCGATTTATAAAGCAGATAACGGATGGAAGTTTGGAGGTATGGTAAGAGATATCACTACTACCGTCAACTTTTGGAGTATCAATCAGAAAGAACTTTCAACTGTTGTTAATGGAGAAGAATTCAACCCTGCACCGAAAGATAAACTGGAGCTTACAATGCCAAAGCTGAATGTGGGTGCCAGTAAATTATTTGAAATCAACAGTAGTGTTTATGTATTACCGGAAGCAGGAATTAATGTAGATTTCGCTAAAACCGCTTCATTGATTTCAACAGATTTTGCAAGTATCAGCCCCTATGCCGGAGCTGAACTGGGATATCAGAAAATGATTTTTGTGAGATTGGGGATCAACAGATTTCAATCAATTACAGATATAGAAGATCTTAAGAGAAAAGTTTCTTTCCAGCCAAGTGCGGGTCTTGGGATCAGATACAGAGGTCTTACACTGGATTATGCAATTACGAATTCAGGGATAGGCGGATCTAATTTCTATTCCAATTTCTTCTCATTGAAACTGGATATGGGAGCATTCAGAAACGATTAAAATTATAGAAATGAAAAAGTTATCAATATTGGTGTTGGCAGTATGTTCAACGATGGTTTTCGCACAAAAGGTTTCGGATTACAAATATGTATCTATTCCTGAAAAATTTGAAACATTCAAGGAAGATTATGGGTTAAAAAACTTTTTCACTAAAGCTTTGACCGGGAAGAAGTATATAGTACTCCCTGTTATTAAAGACCAATGGCCTTCTGAAGCTAAAAGCAATTATTGTAATGTGGTTGCAGCAGATATAATGAGAGATAAAAGTTTATTTAAAAATAAACTGATTATTCAGTTTAAGGATTGTAATAATAAACAAATTTTGGAAGTTAAAGGGAGTTCGAATATTAAAGATTTTGAAGAAGGATTTCAGGATGCTTTGAAACAAGCAGTAACAATAATCCCGGTTTCTAATCCTGTGGCATTTTTACCTGCATCTACTACTGGGCAGAGTACGTCTCCTGAACCTGTAGTATCTGTTACATCTACAACAGCTCCGGAAGCGAATAGCTACTCAAACGGGAAACTGGATCTTCAAAAGATACAAATTGATCCCAATCAGTTTATCTTAGCAAAATCTGGCAGTTCTACACCGTTTGCCGTTTTCAGAACAACTTCTAAGAGCTCAGTTTTCTTAGTGAAACTGGCTGATAATACTACTACTACTATTGGATATTTTGAAAATGGAGGTATTGTCATAGATATTCCACAGGCCGACGGAAGATTTTCCAAAGAGGTTTTTGTGGCAAAATAATCTGAAATAACAAAAATAATAAACATAAAAGGCTCTTGAAAAAAGAGCCTTTTATAATATATATGCTGATGTGTTTTTCATTTTTTCGAAAAGTTTTGAAAGGTGTTGTGATTGAACTTTCTACAAGAAACAGATACCATATAAATGTGAGAAGTCAATATCTGTAATGGTAAATGAATGTAAAAAGATTTATAAAATGAGAAAAATTATCATAGTATTATTGTTATTAGTTAATGATACTAATTTATGAAAAAAATACAAATAATACTATTATTTAGTAAAATATTTATTCATTTGTGGTTTTTTTTGATAAATAACTCTTTTGATTGAAGGAAATATTAATTTTTGTCACTTATTAATGAAATAGTGAGTAGATATAAAACTTTATAAAAAAGAACTATTTTAGTAGTGAAAAAGAATGCTTAAGCCAAACCAGAACATCAATTGGCATTGAAAAACTCCCAAATCACTTTAGCCTTACTTTTTCCTAAAATTTCTTCCAGAGTTTCCATATTAGCCTCTTTGATACGTTTTACAGACTTCAGTTTAGACAGAAGCAACTCAATAGTTTTTTCTCCAACACCAGGAATTTCTTCCAGTTCAGATTTTATCGTAGAATTTTTTCTTCTTGTTCTGTGATGTTTTACCCCAAATCGGTGAGCCTCGTCACGTACACGCTGAAGGATTTTTAAAGTTTCAGATTTTTTATCCAGATATAAAGGGATAGGATCTTCTGGGAAGAAAATTTCTTCCAGTCTTTTGGCGATACCTACAATGGTAATTTTTCCGTACAGACCCAATAATCTAAGGCTCTTTACAGCAGAAGACAACTGTCCCTTTCCTCCATCAATCAGAATAAGTTGGGGAAGATCTTCACCTTCATCAAGCATTCTTTTGTAACGGCGGTAGATCACTTCTTCCATCGTAGCAAAATCATTAGGCCCTTCCACTGTTTTAGGATGGAAAATCCTGTAATCTGCTTTACTTGGTCTGCCATCTTTGAAAACAACGCATGCTGAGACAGGATTGGTTCCCTGAATATTTGAGTTATCAAAACCTTCAATATGTCTGGGCTCTACCGGCATTCTGAGAAGTTTCTGCATTTCCGCCATAATTCTGTTGGTATGCCTTTCAGGATCTACAATCTGAACCTGTTTCAGTTTTTCCAGACGATATTCTTTAGCGTTCTTTTCAGAAAGCTCTACAATTCTTTTTTTATCTCCAACCTTAGGAACTATCAGTTTTACATTAGGAATTTCTACAGACAAATGAAACGGTAACAATACTTCTTTGGAATCTGAAGAAAACTTCTGACGGATCTCAATCAAGGCTTCCTCCATAATGTCTTCATCCGTTTCTTCAAGAATTTTTTTAATCTCGGTAGTAAAACTCTGGATGATATTTCCATTTCTGATCTTAAAGAAATTGACATATGCTGCTGTTTCATCACTGGTCATTCCGAAGACGTCCACATCATCAATATTAGGGTTGACTACAGTATTCTTAGCCTGATAATCCTCCAGAATATCGAGTCTTTCTTTAATAATCTGAGCTTGTTCAAACTGAAGATTGGAAGCCAGTTTCATCATCTGATTGACCAGATAATCCTTAGCCTTTCGGAAATCCCCTTTGATAATTCCGCGGATAGCATCTATCTTTTCATCATACTCTTCTTTGCTTTCAAGATCTTCACACGGACCTTCACAGTTTTTGATATGATATTCCAGACAGACTTTATATTTTCCTTCGGCAATCTTGGCCGGAGAAAGATTCAGATTGCAGGTCCTGAGCTTGTAAATATGTTTGATGGTATCCAGTAAAATCTTTGCAGGACGCACTTTTGCATAAGGACCATAATACTCGGATCCATCTTTAATTACATTTCTGGTCAGAAAAATTCGTGGGAAATCTTCATTTTTGATACAAATCCATGGATAGGTTTTGTCATCTTTCAACATGACATTATAAAACGGCTGATGTTCCTTAATCAGATTATTTTCTAATAAAAGTGCATCATACTCACTGTTTACAATCGTCGTTTCCAATCGCTGGATTTTTCCGACCATTATTTTGATCCTGTATCCGGAAAGGTTTTTGTTGAAATAGGAAAGAACCCTTTTTTTCAGATTTTTAGCTTTCCCAACATACAAAAGCTGTTCGTTTTTATCATAATAACGATAAACGCCGGGTTCAGATGGTAAGGTTTTGAGCTGTAGTTCTAAAGAAGGATTCATATAACAAAATTAAGGAAACTTTCCCTATTTAAAAAAGAAAACCTGCAGATCAGTCCGCAGGTTTTAATTTATTCTTGGAAGTATTTTATCCGTGATTCATTTCAGTATATTGATAGATCAGAAAGCTTAGATAATCCCATTCTACAGAATTTTTAGGATATTTTTTCATAAACTCGGCATTGTCTCCAAATAGAAAGTCATAATTGTCTTCAAAATCATCTTTATGAAGCCACATCACTTTGTCCCCCTTTTTTACATAATAAGATTTTATGACACCACCGCCAAATGCAGGAGCACCGCCAAAACCTGTAGACATAGTTTCTGAAGCAAACGGATCATGATAAACCGTAATAAGTTCATTAAATTCAGGATTGATAACCTGCATTAAAAAAGCTTTGGGCTCTTTCTTGTTTTTTAAAGAAACAATCTGGTTTTCATAGGGGATTGCATCGTTGGTTACAGATTTGCTGTATTTTTTGGTGCTGTAATTCCTCATGTTTGAAATAAACTTTCCTGCTTTCATAGATTTTTCCCTCTCTGTCGCATACAAATACATTTCAGCAATATCTGCCGCTGTAAATTTCATGGGCTTTTTCGTATCAACATCTTCAATGGTGATGGATAGAATTTGTCCTCTCTGTTTTTCCCATGATTTACTATAACCCTGGTATTCAGTATTATCTTTTAATATGATCGTAGAAACTTTTTTATCAGATGCAGTATCGAACCCTTCGTTAAACAGATAACGGTTCATTTCTTTTCTTTCTTCTTTGGAATATTTTACTTTCTGGGCGAAAGCAGTTGTGCTTGCTACACATAAAGCAAGGAGTAGAGTTTTCAGTCTCATGTATTATTGTTTTTAATTTCGGGGCTAAAAATAGTAAAATAATTTCCTTGTTAATATAAAAATATAGAAGATTGAAATTTAGCTTTTCCAATTATTGTTAAATGCGTAATTTTAAGAAAATTTTTTAGAAATGATATACGGGGTAGATGTTTTTACTTTCCATGATGTTCTGGAAATCTGTAAAAAGCCAAATAAAGCCAAGCTTAATAAAGCCGCAAAAGAACAAATCTTAAAATCTCAGAAAAACGTACAGAAAATAGTAGAGTCTGACAGATGTGTGTATGGAATCAATACCGGGTTCGGACCTTTATGTGATACTAAAATATCGGCAGACGAAACAGCTCAGTTACAATATAACCTGATCATATCCCATGCAGTAGGAGTAGGAAAACCAATTGATAAAGAACTTTCCAAGATCATGATGATTGCTAAAGTTCATGCACTTTCAAAAGGATTTTCCGGAGTTTCTCTTGAAGTTATTGAAAGAATGATTCTGATGCTGGAAAAAGATATTATTCCGGTGGTTCCTGAACAAGGATCTGTAGGAGCTTCGGGAGACCTTGCTCCTTTAGCACATCTGGTGCTGCCTTTACTTGGCTTAGGACAGGTTTGGGAAGGAAATCAGGTTTCTGATACTATGGAAGTTCTGAAGAAACATGACCTGGAAGCACTGGCTTTAGGACCAAAAGAAGGATTAGGATTAATCAACGGAACACAGTTTATTCTTGCTCATGCAATCAAAGGACTTGAAAAATTCGAGTATTTATTAGATCTTGCGGATATGACTGCTGCAATGAGTATTGAAGCATACAGAGGTTCTGCAAGCCCGTTCAAAAAAGAACTTCATGAGATAAGACCTTTTGAAGGCAGCAAAAAAGTAGCGGCAAGAATGCTTAAATTCTTAAAAGGATCAGAAAATATGAAAGCTCACGAAGATTGTGAGAGAGTTCAGGATCCTTATTCCATGAGATGTGTACCACAGGTTCACGGAGCAAGCAGAAATGCTTTTGAGCACCTTAGAAGTATGGCGGAAACAGAACTGAATTCTGTAACAGACAACCCGATTGTATTAAGTGCTGAAGAATCTATTTCAGGGGGGAATTTCCACGGACAGCTGATGGCTCTGCCTTTAGACTATGCTACACTGGCGGCTGCAGAATTAGGAAATATTTCTGACAGAAGAAGTTACTTATTATTAGAAGGAAAGTACGGATTACCAAGATTATTAACGGAAAGCTCAGGACTAAACTCAGGATTTATGATTCCTCAGTATACTTCAGCTGCTTTGGTTACAGAAAATAAAACATTATGTTTCCCGGCGTCAGCAGACTCTATTCCTACAAGTTTAGGGCAGGAGGATCATGTTTCCATGGGAAGTATTTCAGGAAGAAAATTCAATCAGGTTCTTGGAAACCTTGTGAATATTCTAGCCGTTGAGTTGATGTTTGCCGCTCAGGGACTGGAATTCAGAAGACCAGCAAAATGCTCTAAAGTAATTGAAGAAAACTTTACAGTTCTTCGTTCCAAAGTTGCTAAGCTTGAAGATGACAGACTGATCGGTAAGGATATGCTGGCAATTGCAGAACTGATTAATGAAAGAAAATTTGTTGTCAACTAAACTTTAAATAAATAAAAGCTTCCGAAAGGGAGCTTTTTGCTTTCACAAATCTTTTAATCTTTAAATCCTTCAATTTTTAAATCAAATAAACATGAATGTACTTAGAACAGATTCTACGAATCCAGACTTTCAAAAACTGGTACAGTCTCTTGATTCTACTTTGGCTGAACATAACGGTGATAAAGATGATTTCTTTTCCCAGTTTAATAAAATTGATACTATTAAAAACTGTATTGTAGTCTATATTGATGCTGTTCCCGCAGCGTGTGGAGCATTCAAACCTTTTTCCGAAGATACGGTAGAAATAAAAAGAATGTTTACCAATCCGGAATTCAGAAAAAAAGGATTGGGTTCAGCTATTGTAAAGGAACTGGAAAGCTGGGCCGCAGAATTGAATTTTAAAAAGGCGGTTTTAGAAACTTCTCAGGATCTGAAAAGTGCTATTTCAGTGTACGAGAAAAGCGGATTTTACAGAATACCCAATTATGGACAATACGTTGGAATAGAGCAAAGTGTCTGCTACGAGAAGATATTGTAATTTAATATTCATGTAATGCTAAATTCATTTTTTAAAAGTTTTTAATTCTCATGAAAGTGTTATATTGTGGCTCCAACCAAAATTATAACATATGAAAAAAACTGTATTCCTATTGGCAATATTTTTTGCCTTAAACTCGTGTTCCAGAGAAGAACTTCAGAACGAAAATGTAAAAACAGAAATGGCTCAGAAAGATCCACTCACTGCAAAGCAGATCAATGAAAGGATCAATCAGGCTATTAAAACGGACGGAACTTTCAACTGGAAGAATGAATCCGATCATTTCGTTTGGAGTGCTATTTTCCGTGGAAACAAAATGGTATCTATCGGTTTCGGTGCTTCTAAAGACGATTTTGACAGAAGTAAATCTCCAAACAGTAACGATATGGAGAAAGAAGTTCTTTCTGTAATCAAAAAATATGAAGGAAAAGAGGAGAGAAATTTTCTTCTTCTTTCAGATCAGTATCTTAACCAAATGGATGTTGTTATTGAAAATGAGGAAACCGTTGCTGCTCTTCGACAGATGAAAAATATCCGATACGTAGAGCCGGCTGATTATCATTATTTTGAATTTGAAGCTCAATATAATGCAGCAGCAAAATCTTCCGGAAGCGGTTCGTCAGGATGTGGTTTTTCATCATCAGCATTAAGTACGGCAGATTACACTTCTACAACACCAAGCGCAAAAATTCCTTGGGCTTTTACCAAACACAGCATTCCTGAAGCATGGAGTTACAGTACAGGAGCAGGCGTTACCATCGGACTTATTGATACAGGAGTTTCTCCGGAACAGACTTTACTGGGAGGAAGTTTTAACAACGGGGCATCTTCAGGAAGAACAATCAGTAAATTAGGAGTGTATAACTCAGACGGATCCGGAGACCAGTGCGGGCACGGAACAAAAATGGCTTCCGTAATGACAGCTCCGAGAAATAATGCAGGATTACCTGTAGGAGTTGCTTACAATGCCAATCTGATCGCCTACAGAGCTGCAGAAAACGTGGTTCTGGAAACATCCAGCGAGCAGACTGCTGTAAAGACAGCTTTTACAGAATTGGGTAATAATACCAGTGTAAAAATCATTTCAATGTCAATGGGACATATTTTCTCTGTCGGAAAAATTGAAGATGGTGTTAAATATGCCTATTCTAAAGGAAAACTGATTTTCTGTGCCGGAGGAACTTCTACCAGCTTTACCAGTTTTGTGGGGGTTATTTTCCCTGCGTCAATGTCGGAAACCCAGGCGATAACAGGAGTAAAAGAGAATACATCCAATCAAAAATGTGATGTTTGCCATTCCGGAAGCCAGATTGATTTTACCTTCCAGATGGAAAGAGCTTCAGGAAATACGGTTCCGGTTCTAAGCTATTACAACGGACAGGCAGATTATGTGGGTGGTTCTTCAGTGGCTACAGCTGCTACGGCAGGAATCGCAGCTTTAGTTTGGGCTAAAAATCCATCATGGACAAGAGATCAGGTCCTTAATAAAATGAGACAGTCAGCAACCTATTATCCAAATGTTAATTCAAGCTACGGCTACGGAAATATCAATGTATTAAAAGCAGTACAGTAAATAATATTACCATTATAAAAAGAAAAGGAAATATCTCAATTGAGGTATTTCCTTTTTTATTGTAATATCAGATTATCCAATTCTTACACTCGTCATACTCAGTGAACCTCCGATAAGCTCATCATTGAATAAAGTAAGCTCTTCAGACTGATCTTTCAGCCCCAAAGTATACAATAAAGGAAGATAATGATCAGGTGTAGGAACTGCATATTGTAAGAAAGTTCCCTGTTTCTGGTAATCAATAATATTCTGGAAATTTCCATCCAAAAGCCAATTGTTGGTTTTTTCTCTGGCCTCTATTGCCCAGTCCCAGCCGGCACCAACTGTATTGATATTTTTCCAGTCGATGAGGCGGAGATTGTGAACAATATTTCCACTTCCGATAATCAGAATTCCCTTTTCCCTAAGCTTATTCAGTCTTTTGGCAAGATCATAATGATACTGGGCCGGTTTTGTATGGTCAATGCTTAATTGAATCACAGGAATATCGGCATCAGGATACATATGTTTTATCACAGACCATGCGCCATGATCCAGCCCCCAGCTGTGGTCTTCTTCCACATCAATGGGTAGCAAAAGTTCCGCCGTTTCCTTTGCCAGTTCCGGGCTTCCGGGTGCAGGATACTGTACATCAAAAAGGGCTTTTGGAAAACCATAAAAATCGTGGATTGTTTTAGGCATGTCCATAGCCGTTACAAAAGTTCCGTCTGTATACCAGTGGGCAGAAATGCAAAGAATTGCATTAGGTTTAAGAATCTCAGAGGCTGCTTTTCGGAAACCCTGTACAAATTGGTTTTCTTCAATGGCGTTCATAGGTGAACCATGTCCAAGAAATAAAACGGGCATTCTCTGTGTGTTTTTAAAACTATTGCTTATGTTTTGAAGATCGTTGAGGTTCATAAATTAAATATTGAAGAATATAAAAGATAAAAGGTTCAAGGCTTTTAGACAAATCCCTGAACCTTTTATAGTATGTGTTATAAATTATGCTTGTTTTACAAACTGTAATTCACCAGCTATTTTTACATCATCGCTTACCATTACACCTCCTGCTTCAAGAGCTGCATTCCAGTTTAATCCAAAATCTTTTCTGCTGATTTTTCCTTCAAAAGAGAAACCTGCTTTTGTATTTCCCCATGGATCTACATTGATTCCTCCGAAGTCTACATCAAGAGTGATAGGTTTTGTAACTCCGTTAACAGTAAGATTTCCAACAATTGAATTATTTAATGCCTGAGATTCAAAAGTGATCGTAGGGTGCGCTTCAGCGTTGAAAAATTCTGCAGACTTCAAGTGATTGTCTCTGTCTGTATTGTTTGTGAAAACAGAATCTGTTTGAATAGTAGCTGTAGTTTTTGCATTTGCAAAAAACTCATCTTCAGAGTCAATTTCAGCAGTGAAAGTTCTGAAGCTTCCTTTTACGTTAGAGATCATCATGTGTTTTACTTTGAAAGTAATTTCACTATGCGTTGGGTCTAAGATCCATTTTGTTGCCATTGTATTTTGTATTTTTTGTTTGTTATTAATGATGCAAATTTAGGATAGAGAGTATATACAAGTCATTGATATAGGATAAGAAATGCATTTTTCTACATTAATAGTCAATTTTGCTTCGCAAGTGAATGATGAATACTATAGCTTTCCATCAAATTAAAATTGACAAGCGGAGCGGATTGACAATTCACAATTGACTCATTTAAAATCCTACTATTAAGTTAAGAAATAATTTCTTTGACTGCATGAATTCCATTTTATGAATGTTTTAATTTAACATTTCTTAACGGATGGTTTTTATTTCTTATTTTTGATGGATTCAATTTTATACAATGAAATTACATAAATTTTCTTTATTGATGCTGGTTTTAGGCAGTTCAGCATTTGCCCAGACCCAGAAATTTACCATGGCAGAGGCTGTAAATGGGATGAGAACAAACCTTGCGGTGAAAAATATTTCCCAATTTTCATGGGCTGCAGACGGAAAATCGTACATCCAGGCTATGAAAGGCGGTTATCTGATTACAGATTTGAAAACCAATAAACAGGATACTCTGATCTCGTTAAGCCAACTGAATAGAAACTTATCCAATGATAAGCTGAAGGCTGTTCCTGCCATCAAATTTACAGGGAATTCCAATGGATATTTTACTACAGCTGGTAAAATGTCGTGGATTGAAAAATCAGGAAATGACTGGAAAGTAAAAAATACAGCTGTTGTAGATCAGGATGCTGCCAATGTGAAAATGTTTGGTGACGGCCAGACTTTTGCCTTCACAGCAAAGAATAATTTATTTGTAAACAGAAACGGGAAAACCATTGCTGTAACCAATGAAACCAATGAGAATATCATAAGTGGGCAGGCTGTTCACAGAAATGAATTCGGAATTGATACGGGAATTTTCCCTGCACCCAACTCCGAGAGTGTAGCGTTCTATAAAATGGATCAGAGCATGGTAGCGGATTACCCGATTATTGACTGGTCTGTAACGCCCGCCGTAAATCATAATATCAAATACCCGATGGCTGGTCAGACTTCTCACCAAGTAACATTAGGGGTTTTCAATATTAAAACTCAGGCTACAACTTTCTTAAAAGTTGAAGGTGAAAAAGATCAATATTTAACAGCCGTTACATGGAGCCCGGATTCTAAGTATATTTTTGTAGGAGTTCTGAACAGAGGTCAGAATCATATGAAAATGAATCAGTACGATGCTGTAACCGGAGAACTGGTAAAAACATTATTTGAAGAAACAGACAGCAAATATGTAGAACCGCAGCATCCACTTACTTTCTTCCCGAATTCCACTACAGACTTTATCTGGCAGAGTCAGAGAACAGGATATAATCACCTGTTCCATTATAGTTTAGAAAAAGGATTGGTAGCACAAATCACAAAAGGTGACTGGCTGGTAACAGATATTTTAGGATTCAATGAAAAGAAAAAGGAAATCTATTTTACTTCAACAAAAGAAACTCCTTTAGAAAGACATTTATATAGAATCAACTGGACCAATTTCAAAATGCAGCGACTGGACAGTGCAGAAGGTATGCATGCCGGAACTTTGAGCAGTGATGGAAACTACCTTTATGATGCTTACAGCAATGCCAATTCACCGAGAGTTGCTAATATTATCAATACAGCCAATTTAAAATCTACAAATATTCTTACTTCTGAAAATCCATTAAAAAATTATCAGAGACCGGAAATTAAAAACGTAGAATTAAAGGCAGACGACGGAACTCCTTTGTATGGAAAAATTATCCTTCCAACAAATTTTGATCCGAATAAAAAATATCCAACTATTGTTTATCTGTATAACGGACCACACTTACAGCTGATCACAAACAGCTTCCCGGCTTCAGGAAATCTTTGGTATGAATACATGGCTCAGAATGGGTACATCATCTTCACAATGGATGGAAGAGGTTCTTCTAACCGTGGAATGAAATTCGAGCAGGCTGTATTCAGAAACCTGGGAACTACAGAAATGAACGACCAGATGAAAGGGGTAGAGTACTTAAAATCTCTTCCTTATGTAAATGGAGACAAAATGGGAATCCATGGATGGAGCTTCGGAGGATTTATGACGACAAGCTTCATGTTACGTAAACCGGATGTATTCAAGGTAGGAGTTGCTGGAGGACCGGTAATCGACTGGAGCATGTATGAGATCATGTACGGAGAAAGATATATGGATACTCCACAGGAAAATCCACAGGGATATGCAGCAGCTAATCTTTTGGATAAAGTTCAGAATCTGAAAGGAAAATTACTGATGATTCACGGAGCACAGGATGATGTGGTAGTATGGCAGCATTCTATAAAATTCATCAAATCTGCTGTAGATAACGGAGTTCAGTTAGATTACTTTACATATCCGGGACATCCTCATAATGTGATCGGGAAAGACAGAGTACACCTGATGCAGAAGATTACAGATTATTTTGATTTATATCTGAAGAAATAATAATAGAATCCAGCCGGAACGGCTGGATTTTTTTTTGATAAATAGAGTTGTTGGAAAACGCAAAGGCACAAAGAATTTTATGATTATGCTGCTGTAAGGCAAAAGAAAATCAAAGATTTTCAACAGGGACTAATTCTTATAGTATTAGGATTATGAAATTTTATCGCAGATAAAATCCTTGCGCCTTAAAGCATAAGTTTTTCAAAAATTGCGCCTTTGCGTTTTCCAACCTGAAACATCAGTACCTCCGATCTTACCAAACATCAATGTTTTTGATTTTTCATAACCGTAATTTTGTATCACTAAAATCAACAATATGGAATTAGGAATAGGAATGTTCGGTGATTTGGCTTTTGACCAGTCAACCGGAAAATATAGAGATGCAGGAATTAAGATCCGTGAAATATTGGATCAGGTAAAATTGATGGATGAGGTAGGAATTGATGTTTTTGCTATGGGAGAACACCACCGCCCGGATTATGCGGTTTCCTCGCCGGAAATAGTATTGGCAGCGGCAGCAAGTATCACAAAAAATATAAAACTGGCCAGTGGAGTGACTGTTTTAAGTTCTTCCGAGCCGGTAAAAGTATATGAAGATTTTTCAACATTGGATCTGATTTCAGATGGAAGAGCAGAAATATTCGTGGGACGTGGAAGTTTCATTGAATCATTTCCGTTATATGGGTATTCATTGAATGACTATGAGCAGCTATTTGACGAAAAATTAGAATTACTATTGAAAATTAATTCTGAAGAAAACGTAAGCTGGTCAGGAAAACTTCGTGCCCCGATGCAGAACCAAACGGTATATCCAAGAGCAAAAAATGACGGAAAACTTTCCATCTGGAGAGCTGTTGGAGGAACTCCGCAGTCTGTTTTAAGCGCAGCGCAATTGGGAATGCCATTAGTAGTAGCCATTATTGGAGGAATGCCGATTCAGTTTAGAAATCTGATCGAATTCTATAAGCAGGAATACCAAAAAGCGGGACATGATGTTTCAAAGATGCAGATTGCAGTTCATTCACATACTTTTGTGAGTGACGATCAAAAAACAGTGGATGGATATTTCAATAATTATAAATCCCAGATGGATAGGATTGGAGCTTCCAGAGGATGGGCTCCTTATACAAAAGCGCAGTATGATGGAGGAAGAAGCAAAGATGGTGCTTTATTTATCGGAAGTCCGGCAGAAGTAGCAGACAAAATTGCTTATATGAAAGAGATTTTCGGAATTACCAGATTTATCGGTCACATGGATGTGGGAGATCCTGCTCATGAGGTGATGATGAAGTCTATTGAATTGTTTGGAAATGAAGTGAAGCCTGTTATAAAAGGACTGTAACAGGGAAGTTTATGAAGTGCAAAAGCCACAAAAGAGCAAATCTTTTGTGGCTTTTGTAATTTAAAATAGATTGAATTAAATAATCTCAATCAGGCTTCCCCTTTCCTCGTCTTTGATGATATTCAGAGCTGTAGGAATCTTTTCTTTCAGTTCTTCAACGTGCGAAATAATTCCCACAATCCTGTTTTCTTTCATCAGATTGGTGAGCGTTTCAAAGACAATATTTACAGATTCCGTATCCTGAGTTCCAAAACCTTCATCAATAAAGAAGAAATTTTTATCTGCCTGTGCATTGGCCTGAACACTTTCTGCGAGTGCCAGAGCCAGACTTAAAGATACCTGAAATGCCTGTCCTCCCGACAGAGTTTTTACACTTCTGCTTTTCCCTTCGTTGAGGTAATCTATGATCTCAAAATCATTATTTTCATTAAGCTGCAGACTCAGCTGGTTTCTGGTCATTCTGTGGAAACGTACATTGGCATGATCGCAAAGCTGTCTCAGATAAATCGAAGAAACGTATTGTACAAAACCTGCTCCTTTAAACAGATTCAGCATTACCTTTAAATTCTCGGAACGTTTCTGAAGCTTTGCCAGCTCTTTCAGAAGGTCTTCTTTTTTTATGAATTCTTTTTCCAGACGATCTATTTCAGCCGTTTTTGTTACGACAGAATCACTGATTTTTTTCTGCTCATTTTGGGCCTCACTGAACTGCTGCTCAGCCAGAGAAAATTGTTCATTATCGAATGAAAGTCCCTTCAGTTTTAATTCCAGCTCATTGATGAATTTCTTTAACGCTTCAAATTCAACTTTGAAATTCTGGATTTTAGCTCTCACAAGTTGAATATTGATATCCTGAAGTAAGATATTTTCAACTTCTTTGAACTCAATGAAATTCTGATCTGCCAAAGCTTTTCCGATAGCTTCTTCATTGCCGGAAATTTCCTTCTCAAGCTCTGTGATCTGTTTTTCGGATTGGCTGACAATAGCTTTTTGTTCCGCTAATTTTGGAGAAAGAATTTTTTCCTGTTGCAATGCCTTTTGATAGTTTTCCTCAGTTTCTTTATTAGATCGTACCAGCTTTTGATACGCTTCTTCAATCTCTGTTATTTCCTTCTGAGCATACAGATTCCAGTCCAGAATTTTAAGAGCAGAACGGCTGATATTGATTTGTTCCTGTTTTGAAACTTCTTCCATCCTGAAAGCTTCCAGAGCGCTTTTATATTTTTCCAGCGTTTTGCTTTCTTTTTCCAGAACTTCTCTTTCCAGTGCAATATTTCGCTCAGTTTCTTCAATCTTTTTTTCTAAAGCAAACGAGTCAGAACGTTTTTTCTCAAATTCTTCCTCCTGATCCGGGGAGAATGGTTTCCATGTGAATTTCAGAATATGATTTTCAATATCCTTCTGTATCTGAAGAACAATTTTCTGCTCCGAAAGAAGCTGCTCCTCAAAGATTTTTTTACGGTCCAGAATTTTATCAATTTCAGTTTCCTGCTTTTGAAGGTTATTTACTTCCTGCTCAATAGTTGTAATATTCTCCTGAATTTCCTGCAGTTCAGCATTGACATCATGGAACTCCACAATATGAGGATGTTCTTTGGAACCGCAAAGAGGGCAGTTTTCTCCGTCATGAAGCCCGCTGGCAAAACGGGAAAGCTCTTTTTGTATTTTAAGATGATCCAGTTTCTGAGAAAGCTCTTTTTTCCTGACTTCTAATGCTTCTTTCCTGTTTTTGAAATCTTCTTTATAATTTTCATTATAAGCAAAAGGTTTTAATTCCTCAGCAATTTCCCTGATCTGTGTTTGATGTTTCTCTATCTTTTCAGTCTGTTCCTGCTGTAACTTTTTTGAATTCTTTTGTTGAATAAACCAGTTTCCCACTTCAGATAACAATGCGGAATCCAGTTTTTGTTCTTTTAATATTTTAATCTGTGAAGAAAATTCATCAATCTTCTTTTGAATTTTTTCTTTATTGAGATCTACCTCCTTTACCTTTTCAGAACCTTTTTGAGTTCTTTCATTCAGGGTTTTGATCTCTTCAGAAAACTTCAGGATCTGAATAATAAGATTCATGTCATTTTCCTGAATCCTTGAATGGTCTAAAGCATTAAATTGCGGTTCAAGAGCAGTGAGCTGTTCTTTAATGATATTAAAAGCCTTTTCAGTTTGCTGCCAGGTTTTGAACTGTTGTTCTCTCTCGTTCTGCTTCTCTGCAATTTCTTTTGTAAGCTTATTTTTCTCAATAATCAACGGATTGAAGAGCCTGAAAATGCGGTCATATAATTCCGCCTGTGTTTCTAACGCATCCATCTGAGGTTTCTCTTCAGAAAGCTTACTGAATTTTTCCTTATTCTGCTGTAAACTGTCAAAATCGCTTTTTAAATTTTTCAGCTGTTGATAAGTATTGGAAATCTTTTCCAGTTTTGCATTAGACTCAGAAAGTATTTTCTGTTCTTCTGTCAGCTGCTCCTTCTGAATCTGGATTTTCTCCTCATTGACTTCTTCAAATCCTTTTAACTGGCCTTCAAGCTGATCCAGTTCAGATCTGTTTTTTACATTGAGTGTAGAAACGTTGTTCTGAAGATCAAATTTCTGAAGGTTAAAGATCTCCTTCATCATATTCGTTCGTTCTGCAGCACCCAATTCAAGGAATTCTTTGAACTGACCCTGCGGAATGATGATGGTTCTTTTAAAATTGGAATAGCTTAAACCGATAATAGTCTCAGCATTTGAGTGATCCAAAGGAACCCATTTGCCATTATTATTTTCATAGAAAGTAACTGCATTGGGCTTTACGTCCTCAAATTTTTTTGAATTTCTTTTAAAATCGCGGGTAGCACGGAAGAGTTTATTCTCATAATTCACAAAATCAAATTCAATATAAGAACTGTTTGATTTTAAATTCATCATGTTGTAAGCCCTTTTGTCGCGCATGTTCAGACGTTCCGTTTCTCCATATAAGGCAAACGAAATAGCTTCCAGCACTGATGATTTTCCGGAACCTACCGCACCGAAAATACCAAACAAACCGGCTTCGGTAAGATTTCTGAAATCAATGGTCTGGCGTTCCTGATAAGAGTAAAGTCCTTCGATAGTTAATTGAACAGGAATCATGGCTTATGCATTTAAAATTTCGTTAAACAAATTCATCAGTTCTTCATTGGCTTCCTGTCCGCCGTTTTTAGATTTAAAATAATCTTTAAATAAAATATCAATATTCTGATTTAAATTGATTTCATGGCCTTGCTCTTCAGCGAGCTCCCGGTTTTTGATTTTTGGAATAAGGTGAACAATTCCGTTATGAGACTGATAAATTAATCTTCTTTCATCAGCTGTTAAAAAAGTTTCACTCTCCAGTGTAAGTTCTATAAATGTATTGGGATTTTCACCTAACCACTGAACTGTATCTTCTACGCAGGAAAATGTTTTTCTCACTAAATTTCGTCCCTTTTTCAATGCTTTTTTCTCGTAGCTAACCGCCTTTCCCGGTTCTGCATCAATAATAGAAACATACTTTGTCTGTCCTGCTTCACTGAAACTGTAGCAAAGGGGAGAAGATGAGTAAATAACGGGCTTTTCTTTCGTTCCGATATTCTGAAAACCATGAAGGTGGCCCAATGCCGTATATTGAATCTGCTCAGGAATCGTGTCGGAAAATATCAGATCTGCATTTCCTATTTTAATAGGTTTTTCTCCTTCCGGTTCTTCCAGAATTTCTGCACCTCTCTTATTCATATACAAATGGGCAGTCAGAAGATTAATCCCGGAATCATCGCAAAACTGATCTGCAAGACTTTTCCACGTTTCTGAAAGCACTTTATTGATTTCTTCTTCTTTATTTTCACCAAAATATTCCTTTAAACGGATTTCATTTGCGAAAGGCGTATGAAGGATTCTTACGGGGAAATCTATACCCTCAATTTTCAGTTCTATAAAACCAGCTTTTGAATTTGAAATGTTGAAGTGTTCTGTTCCGAAAGGCTTAATCTCTGCTTTGGGATGGCCTATTAAAATAATTCCGCATTCCCGGGCCAGTGGATCAGGAGCATTGATTAAGCTTGGAGAATCATGATTCCCGGAAATAGCAATCACAGGACGTTTTCCATTCAAGGATAAACGTTTCAGGGTTTTATAAAAAAGCTCAACGGCTTCTACACCCGGATTAAAATTATCAAAAAGATCACCGGCAACAAGAATAAGATCTGCATGTTCCTCATCGGCAATGCCTATGATCTCTTCCATTACCAGAATTTGCTCTTCCATACGTGAAAAGCGGTCCAGTCTTTTTCCCAAATGCCAGTCGGCAGTATGCAGAATTTTCATAAAATTTATTATTGTTTAAAGTAAATAAGTTGAATAATGAATGGGTTTTACGCTTGATTATCGGTTTCCTTTTTTACTTTAAAGTCTTCCAGAATTTGTTTTAAACGTGCTTTTCTTTCTGTTTCAGCATTCTGTATTTTCCGTTTTTTCTGATCAATTTGCTTTTTATTTTTTTTCCTGTTTGCCTCGTTGTTTTTGCTCATATTGGTTTGTAACGAATAATTTTTATGGGTACGAAATAGCTTCATCAAAAATAAGAAACAAAAAGGGAAGCCTGAAATATATATTGATCATTCAATCTACGACCAGAATAAATCTTTTTCATATAGACTTTTTTTATTAGTATTTTTGATGAAAATTAATACTCATGAAGCTTTTTTTAACATTTTTATTTGCTTTGGTAAGTATGTGCATTAATGCTCAGGATCTTGAAAAACTATCAGAGGAAGTCACAGAAGAAGGTATTGCGTTATATCGCAGTGAAATGGCAAGCTGGTACGGGACAGATGTAGTGAGGGAAAATTATAAGAATATGGAAAATGTAGGAGGATACTTTTCGTATTTAGATGATGTTCCTAAGTGTATTTTCTTTTCCAAACAGAATAAAGTGGTTGCTACCATTTCTTTTCCTACCAATTATAATCCTGATAATGCAAAAGTAGATTTGTCAGAAAGAGATTTTACCCCTACTGAGATGGACTATTTTACAATCAGACAAAAAGCTCTTACCAGAATAAACAATGATACTATTTTTAAGAGGTATAATAATACAAACTTTAATTTGGTACCTATCATTAAGAAAAACTCTAAAAAGGTATACGTCTTAACTGGAGCGTCTGTAAATAATGTCGTTATTTTTGGGAATGACTATCTATTGACTTTTAATAATAAAAATGAGATAGAAAATGTTGAAAAATTGCATAAAGGAATAATTGTACACGATATAGGTAATAATAGTAAAGGTGCGGATGTAGGCGGAGTACATTCTCATGTTTTGGAGAACTGGCAGCAAATGACTCCAACGGATATCTGTACACTTATGCTATATCAGAAACTTACCGGATGGGAAACCTATACTACCATTTCTAAAAAATATGCAAGTATATGGAACAATAAATCTAATAAGGCGTTTGTAATGAAAACTGAAAACTTCAGAAAAATAGCCAATTATCAATTGGAAAAAAGTAAGAAATCAGAAAATAAAGATACCCAAATAAATAAAGATTAATGATGGAACAGCAGTCCAAAGATCCTTTACACGGAAAAAGGCTTGATGCTATCCTTGAAGAATTGGTAGAATACTATCAGGGCTTTGAAAGGTTAGGCGAGCAGATTAATATAAAATGTTTTACAGATAATCCGAGCATCAGTTCTTCTCTGAAATTTTTGCGAAAAACACCCTGGGCAAGAACAAAAGTAGAAAGTTTGTATCTCTTTGTCCTGAGACAGAAAAAAAGAGAGGAGGGCAAAAAAAAATAATGTCTGGAAATTATTGATAGTACCATGGAATTACTAGAGTAAATGGAAGATATGTTTTTCTTTATGCCTTTCATAGCTTCCTTCTTCCATCTCCTGACTTCCAAGCTTATTGAATCATTTCAAAAATAGTATATTTGTATTATTAATCGTGAAACAAAAATCACGAAAAAAAGAAAAAATATGACAATTGAAAACAATCACGTTGTAGCTGTACGTTACATCCTTCACACTATCGAAGCGGACGGAACTAAAGTTCTTGTAGAAGAAACAACAGCAGAAAATCCACTTACATTTTTGTACGGTGTAGGAATGATGATTCCAAAATTTGAACAAAATATCTTAGGTTTAAAAGCTGGTGATAAAGCTGCTTTTGTAATTCAGCCTGAAGAAGCTTATGGTGAAAGACAGCCTGACGCTATCGCTCAATTGCCAATTGAGATGTTTAAAGAATCAGGAACTCCACCTATCGGAGCTATCTTACCTTTATCTGATAACCAGGGGAACAATTTCCAGGCATTTGTGGTAGAAGTAACACCAGAAGTTGTAGTGGCGGATCTTAACCATCCAATGGCAGGAAAAGTGTTAGATTTCGATGTAGAAGTTTTAAGCACTCGTCCGGCAACTGAAGAAGAATTGGCACACGGTCACGCTCATGGAATTGACGGGACAGATGCTCACTAAAAAATATTAATCCAATCATTTTTGGATAAAAGATAAAAAATCCCCACAGAACTCTCTGTGGGGATTTTTATATATCGATGTACAATATTTGCAGAGTGCTTGGCATTCCCCTCCACCGGAGGGGTGGCAAAAATTCAAAGAATTTTTGACGGGGTGGTTCTATACGCAAAGAATAATTCTACATTAAATATCTTACAACAAATCAAGTTCCATTACTCATCCAAAAACTCTCCTGAAACATAATACCAGCGCTCATGCATTTTCTGAAAAAAGGAAAACTCATGATGAAGCTGCGGATGACCGTCCTGATCTGTGTAATAAGCTTTAAACTCTACCTGATTTAAAGCAGGAGTGCGGATAATTTCCAGTTTTGTCCATTGGTTGATTTCTCCCCATTCCTGAAGATCTTTCTTATTGTGGTATTTTCTTTTTCCCGGAAGAGTTGTCTCCATCAGATATTCACCATTCGGGATGGCAAAAGCAGAGAACCTTGAGCGCATCAGCGCTTCAGCAGTGGGAGCATGTTTTTCTCCGGTGTGATAAGGCTTGCAGCATTCTTCGTATGATTTTCCTGAGCAGCAGGGGCAACCCATATATTCTATTTTAAATGTTGAATTGCAAAAATAATGAATATCAATAGAACGGCGGGGATTTACAAGTTTTATCATTTTAATACTTTGCCCAAATGTTATCATGAAGTATTTCAAATTCAATAGAAACGGGCTTTAGCCCGTTAAAAAATAGGCAAACAAAAACCAAAGGCTTTAGCCAAAACTTAGAAATTAAAGTTTCTATTCTTTTCTTGGGTTTAACGGGGCACTCCAATTTTAAATCTAAAAAAAGAAGCACTCTATTTAAAGAATGCTCCGCGTTATTTTTTTACTGATTGTCTTCGTCAATTTTGGTATCAACAAAGCTGTAATTTTCAGTTGCCATATCCAGTGCCTGCTCTTTTGAATCAAATTTTACATGGGATGGATCTAAGACTTTGTAAGTATATATGTCTGTTTTGCCTGAATTAAAGTGAAGTTCATGAAATTCTCCCTTCTCAATCCACCATTGTCCTCTTTCGATAACTTGTCTGACGTCGCAATCCTGGATAGCTGTGAAAATAAGCATAAAAGTACCGTCTGCTTTTCTTTCCATTACCCAACGTTTTTCCATACCTACGATCTGCTGGTCTTTTTCACTTCCTTTCCATAAACCTACAAGCTTGCTGTCTATTTTGTTGGCTTGTGGTTTTGCATGGCCTTTTTGAGCATACATTGCCCCAAAGACTACTAATAATGTTGCCGTAATGATTTTTTTCATGGTTATTTAAAAAATAATGTGAGAGGAACCCTGCTGTTTACTGTTATTCCCATAGTTTTAGCAGGAACCCATTTTGTTTTTTTTATAAACTTTTTTGTTTCGTTGATAAAGTAGGATGAGTACTTATAATTTTTTTTATTCTGGAAGGTAAGATCAATATCTATATCTGAGATCGTCCCATTTTTGTGCAGGGTAAATTTCGCAGAAATGGAAGAATAAAAATCTTTGTCTTTCCGGTATTCAAATTCATCAGGATAGTGTACATTTTTCCAAAAATCTTTTTCATAATCTTTGAAAAAGTCTCCGTAAGATTTGCTGCCCGGATACCTTGAAATGGTATCGCATTCTTCAAAATCATAGACTTTATCAATGTTTTTTTTAACATATTGTACGTCTGCGATATGCCTCAAAGAGTCGATGAACTTCGGGCCAAACTTTCTGTCAATTTCCTTTGACATTACATCTTCATAGCAATTTTGCAGCTCCAGTGGAACAGTGCAATAATGCAGTGCAGTCCCTACTTCGATATTCTTTTGTTTCAAAAGAATATCCATTTCAGCATTGCTTCTGTAGGTTTTTACCATTCCGAAGTAATGAAAATAAACAAGCTTGCCTTTTTTAATGTCTGCCTGTGCTCTTGCTGTTTCAGCAATACATTGTGAATCCAGATACTTTCTCTCTTCTTTAATGTATTCCTCTAATTCCTTAGAGATTATTGTATCCGATTGTTTTTGAAATAAAGATTCTGACCTGTTTTCCAATCTTTTATTTTTAATTGAAAAGCAAGTCAGAATGATTAATGAGGACAATACTTTTATACCTGTATTGATGATCATATGATTATTTAATAAAACCTCTGTTTCTCAATAAAGGTTTGATATCCGGATCATGTCCTGTAAAGTCTCTGAATGCCTGGTTTAGATCTACAGAATTTCCTACAGAAAGAATATATTTTCTGAAACGGTCACCATTTTCTCTGGTTAATCCACCGTTTTTACTGATCCATTCCCATGCATCATTATCTAAAGTTTCAGACCATAAATAAGCGTAATATCCTGCCGAATATCCACCTCCCCAGATGTGTGCAAAATAAGGAGTGTGATATCTTGGTGGTACCGTTGCTAAATTGAATCCATGGCTGGCCAATGATTGTTTTTCAAAATCTAAAACAGGAATAAACTGGCTGTCATTGCTTACTGTATGCCAATCCATATCAAGTTCAGCAGCAGAAACCAATTCAGTAGTCATATATCCCTGATTGAAAGTAGATGCTTTTTTGATCTTGTCTACCAAAGCCTGTGGAATAGGCTGTTTTGTTTCATAATGTACAGCATAATTTTTCAGAACAACAGGATCTAAAGCCCAGTGTTCATTGATCTGAGAAGGGAATTCCACAAAGTCTCTTGGTACATTCGTTCCTGAAAGAGAAGGATATTTCTGGCTTGCAAACATTCCGTGAATAGAGTGACCAAATTCATGGAAAATAGTAGAAACATCATCATAGCTGATTAATGAAGGTTTCCCTGGAGCAGGCTTCTGATAGTTATAACAGTTAACAATTACTGGTTTTGTTCCTAATAAATAAGACTGCTCAACGAAATTGCTCATCCATGCCCCTCCGTTTTTAGAATCTCTTGTATAGAAATCCAGATAGTAGATGGCGATAGATTTTCCATCATGATCGAAAACTTCGTATGTAACTACATCAGGATGATAAACCGGAAGATCTGTTCTCTTTTTGAAAGTCAGACCATAGAATTTTTCAGCAGCGAAGAAAACACCCTTTTCAAGTACAGTTGTAATTTCAAAGTAAGGTTTTATTTCACTTTCATCAAGATCAAATTTAGCTTTTCTTACCTGCTCAGCATAGAAATTCCAGTCCCAAGGCTCTACTTTGAAACCTCCTTTTTGCTGATCAATAAGATCCTGAATATCTTTTGCCTCACGTCTGGCTGTTTCCACTGCCGGAGTTGCAATCTGATTCATCAGTTTAGTAGCGGCTTCAGGTGTTTTTGCCATCTGGTCCTGAAGTTTCCATTCAGCAAAGTTTTTCTTTCCTAAAATCTGAGCTTTTTTCAATCTCAGTTTAGCCAGTTTTTCAATGGTTGATCTCGTATCGTTAGCATCTCCCTTTTCAGCTCTTGTCCATGAAGCTTTGAACAGCTTTTCTCTGGTAGCTCTGTTTTTTAAATTTTGTAAAAGAGGCTGCTGTGTTGTATTTTGTAAAGCCAGAAGATATTTTCCTGGTTGACCTGCCGTTTTAGCATCAGCTGCTGCCGCTGCAATTTCATCAGCAGAAAGTCCGTCCAGTTCTTTAGCATCAGCAAAAAATACACCTCCCTGCTTTCTTGCTTCCAATAATTTATTAGAATATTGTGTAGAAAGAGAAGCCAGTTCCTGATTAAGTTGTTTTAATTTTTCTTTATCAGCTGCGGAAAGATTTGCTCCTGCAATTTCAAAATTCTGCTTATAGTATTGTACAAGTCTCTTGCTTTCAGAATCAAGACCGTCTTCTTTGATAGACTGTATTCTTTTGTAAAGATTTTCATTCAGGTACAGTTTGTCAGAGTGGGCAGCAAAAATAGGTGCATATTCTTCGTCCAAAGCCTGCAATGTTGGGTTTGTATTCGCGCTTGTAAGATTAGAGAATACAATTTGTGCTCTTCTTAAGACTTCACCACTTTTTTCCAATGCAACGATTGTATTTTCAAAAGTAGGGGCAGCCGGATTGTTGGCAATTTTTACAATTTCAGCTTCATGTTGCTTCAAACCATATTCAAAAGCAGGTTTGAAGTGCTCATTTTTGATTTTGTCAAACTCCGGAGCTTCGTATTGAAGCTTGCTCTTCTTCATAAAAGGATTTGAAGATAAAGAGGGATCAGGTGCAGGTAGCTCCTGTTGAATATCGGTCTGTTTCATTGTAGTACAAGATTGATTGAACGCCAAGGCAGAAATTAATAATACCGATGAAATATTCTTCATAAATATAGTTGTTATTAAACCCTAAAGATATTAAAAACTTGTCTCATAGAATCTATTTTGACAGACGTATTTACTGGAACCGTTTTGTAAGTGGTTTTAAAATGAATACGTTAGGTGTTGAAGGCGCATCATTTTCATTCTAAAAAAACTGTATTGCAGACAATTGCAGTATTTTCATAGGTAATGTAATATTTTTTATAAATTAGTTGTTATTTAAATATAAAGAAATCAAAAAAATAATCGACAAAAGAAATAAGCATGAAAACAAAGACTTTATTTATTTTTTCAGCCTTAGCGGCATTAGCCTCATGTAATGATAAACATGAGAACAGAAATAGAGATAGAGACGGAGACAAAAGTAACTGGGTAGAAAAAGTAGTAAGTAAAGAAAGCGGCCCGATACAACATAAAGAATTTAACGGAGATTTTGATGAAATTCAGGTTTCCCAGGCGATAGAAGCTGAAATCATAAAATCTGAAACAGAAAAGGTAGAAATCTCAGCACCTCAAAGTATCATTGATGAAATTCTTGTAGATAATGATGGCGGAAAACTGCATATTCATTATAAACCAGGCATCAGAGTGATGAATATCAGCAAAGTGACTGCTAAAATTTATACAAAAGATTTTAATAAACTTCTGGCCGATTCTGCTGCGAGAATTATCATAAAAGATAAATTTACTCAGGAGAAAACAGATGTAGAAGCATCAAGTGCAGGAAGTATTTCCGGAGATCTGGAAGCTAATGATATGGATATTAACATAAGCAGCAGCAGCAGCTATGATGGTAAGATATGGGCGGTAAACCTTGATATTGAATCTTCATCAGGTTCTACTCTTGATATTTCCGGAAAAGCGAAAAAAGCGGATATCAGTGCTTCTTCAGGCAGTAGTGTTTCAGCCAAAGGCGTTATTGCTGATAATGTAGAGGCGGATGCATCAAGTGGTGCAAGTATCCATATCAGTGCTGTTTCAAGTGTGAAAGCAGGTGCTTCGTCCGGCGGAAGTGTGGATATCTCGAAAAAAGGAGATCTGAAGAACGTGATCAAGGATGAAAGCAGCGGCGGAAGCGTAAACATCCAATAAACTAATCCTGGGATTCATCCTCATCTTCTTCATCGGCGGATGAGGAGCCTTCCCAGTTTTTATTATCAAAATTAAGATTATCGTAAGCTAATAATTCCTCCTCACGCTGGAGGATTTCTTTTGTGGTAAACAAGGTAATATCATCATTATTTTCCTTCATTTTCGCCAGCTTTCTGATGGAAGCCCTATCAATAGCCATAAACCTTTGCCCGAGACGTCTTGCAGCATATTTTCTCATTCCTGTTTCATGAAGTACGTCCACAGCCATGTCTACAGCTGTTCCTAATGTCTCACGGTAAATATGATTGACGCCGCTGTTCAGATAATCATATGCATCAATCCTGTTTTTGGCTCTTACAAAAATTTTCACTTCAGGATAATGTTCACGCACAAGTTCTGCAATGAATTTATTATCATCCGGATCATCGAGACACAAAACCAAAATTTCAGCATCTTCAATTCCGGCAGCCCTTAAAATGGGAATTCTGGTAGCATCTCCATAATATACTTTAAAACCATAACTTCTGAGCAGTTTTACCCGGTCAGAATCACGATCCAAAACGGTGGCAGATATTTTATTGGCTTTTAAAAGACGACCCACTGTACTTCCGAAATGCCCAAAACCTACAATGATAATTTTCTTTTGAATGACATCACTTCCGAGAATATTAAAATCATGCTCTTCTTCAGGAACTTCTTTAATGAATTTCGGAGTGATAAATCTATCGTTGATGATAAGAAGAATGGGAGTGATGCACATGGTAATTGCCGTCACGGCCATCATCTGTGCATTCATTTCAGGACCTAACAAATAAAGATCCGATGCATAGTTGAGCAGTACAAACGCAAATTCTCCCACCTGGGAAAGCGCAAATGCATAAAAAAGACTTTGAGGAGTATCTATCCTGAAAAACTTTCCGATGGTATAAAGAACAACAAATTTTACAGCCAGCACAGCAAAAACAGTACTGAAGATAAACAGTGGATCTTTCTGAATAATATTAAAATTAATGGTTGATCCAACGCTAACGAAAAAAACAGCTAATAAAAGCCCTTTGAAAGGATTGATCTGTGCTTCCAGTTCATGACGAAATTCACTGTTGGCAAGCATTACTCCAGCAAGGAAAGCACCTAGTGCAGGAGAAAGACCGATTACAACCATCAATTCGGAAACACCAATAACAAGAAATAAAGATGATGCAGTCAAAAGCTCAGTCATTCCTGATTTTGAAACATAACGTAGAAAAGGAACAAAGACATACCTTCCCAATAAAATAAGCAATGCTACTCCGAAAATTACCGTTCCGGCCTGAAGCCATTCCGGCAGCTTTTGGATGAGAATCTGAATATCATTATCGTGATGCTTGGCTTTATAGTTTGCTACAATTGGCAGTATTGCTAAAATAGGAATCACAGAAATATCCTGAAACAGCAGGGTAGAGAACGAGGCTTCTCCTGCTGTGGTTTTAAGATTATTCTTTTCCTGTAATGTCTGCAGAACAATTGCCGTAGAAGATAAGGCAAAACACATAGCAACAGCAATTGCTTTGTCTACTCTCCAGCCTACACTTATGAATACTAAGAAAAGCAGCAGAATAGTAAGCACCATCTGAGAAAGTCCAAGACCCATTATTTTCTTTCGCATTTCCCAGAATTTCCGGGGTTCCAGTTCCAGTCCTACAAGAAATAACAGCATGATAACTCCAAACTCGCTGGCATGCATGATATCATCCACATTTTTTCCTGTAAGCCTAAGTACGTAAGGACCTATAATAATCCCTCCTAAAATATAGCCGATTACAGAGCTTAACCCTAGTTTTCTGGCCAATGGAACCATAATAATGGCTACACCCAGAAAAATTAATGTGTTCATCGCTAAGCTGGATTCCATAGATTATTGATTGAGGAGTTCTGTAAATTCTTTTTTATGCAGGATGATTTCTTTTTTAGACAGCTTATTGGCTTCGTATACGATCTTGATGTGTTTGATATCTGCTTTGAAAACCTTTAAGGAAACAATCAGTCCGCTGATCAGCTCATCAATTGTATATTGATAGGTACCGGTTTTGCTGAAAGATCTTTCTTTTCCGCCGGTGGTTACCAGAATATAGACTTCTTTTCCTTCCAGAGGATTATACTCATCTTCTTTAAGCCAGTCTCTGTCGAAAACTTCATCAATCCACAATCTGAGGAGTGGTGGCATTCCAAACCATATCAGGGGAAACTGGAAAACAAAACGTTCATAATTTTTCAGACGTTTTCTTTCTCTGAAGGCTGCAATATGAAAATCAGGATATTCTTCGTAAAGATCTCTTAAGGTATAATGCTGGTGTCGAACGTAGAAATTGATGAGTTCTACATTAGAATTGGAGTGCTCAAGATAAGGGTGTGCAAATACTACCAGCGTCTTCTTCATAATCCTGTTTTCAGTAAATATAGCGAAAAATATTGAATAAAAGTTGGTTTTTTGGTGATTTTATTAATTTTTTAATACGAAAAAATCAATTAATATTAAAAAAAGTTAAAGAATATATGTTATTTTAGGTTTTTAAATAAAAAATCAGGCCATGATGACCTGATCTGTTGATATATTTTGAAAATGATTGACTGATTTACCATCCGCCGGATGCACCACCGCCTCCGAAACTTCCGCCTCCGCCGAAGCCTCCAAAGCCACCGCCACCGCCGCCAGAACTTCCTCCACCAAAGCCGCCTCCTCCGAAACTGCCAGGGAATGGGAAGAAACCACCGGGATAATTTCTGCGTCCTCTTCTTGTAATAATTACATCATCATCGTCGTCATTATTTCCACCGCGTCCACCTCCTCTGTTGCCGAAAAGTATGGCTATAATGATGAAAATAACAAAAGCAATAATCAGAACTTTAAAAGCACTTCCATTACCGGAAGGAGCCGTTGTTGCAATGGGTTTGAATTTCCCCTGAACAGCTTCCATAATGGCTGAGGTTCCACCATTGATCCCATCATACCAAAGCCCCTTCTTGAAGTTGGGAGTTACAATATAATCTAAGATCTGTCCTGCTACTGAAGCGGTAAGGTATTGTTCTACGGCGCGTCCCTGCTGGATAGACATTGTTCTGTCCTCTGTTGCAATAAGGAAAACAACACCGTTATCTACTCCTTTTTTTCCGATTTTCCATTTTTGCCCGAACATGGTCGCCAGAAAGTTGACGTCCTCTCCTTTGGTAGAACGGATGATCACTACTTCAATTTCCGTTGAGGTAGTATCTGCAAACTTGATCAGTTTATTATTCAGGGCATCTTTTTCGTGCTGAGAAAGCAGATTGGCTTCATCAAAAACAGGATAAAGAACGGCTGGTTTCTCAGGAATAGTATATTGTGCTGATACAAAAGTGTAAAAGCAAAGCAGTAAAAATGAAAATACTATTTTAAGAGAACGTAATTTCATTTGAGAGTTGGTTTGGATTTTCTCCTTCTACAGGAAAATGTTTTTTGAGTTCAAGCCCTGTTTCCAGGATGGCACTTTTCAGAGCCTGGTAATAATGTCCTTTGGCAAATTCAGCAGTAATATAGTCGTGAAGATGATCCCAGTAAGTCTGTTTTACCTTTTCATGGATTCCGATATCTCCAATGATAGTAAGATATTTTTGTTCAAAATTGACATGGAAAAGAACAGCATTTCTTTCAGCAGTTTTGTCCATATCGAGTTTTTTGAAAACTTCGAATGCTGTTTTGGCATCACGATTATCCGTATTGGAATCAATATGTACTCTGATCTCTCCCGTAGAATGATCTTCCGCAGACTGAATCGCTTCCACAAGGGAAGCGATCTGTTGATTTGTTAGGAAATTACCCATTATTATTTGAATGCTTCAGGGGCTTTTTCAGCACCTGCTTCAGCTTTGAAATAAGGTTTTTCTTTAAAATTGGTGAAATTCGCCAAAATATTATTTGGGAAAGTCTTGATAGAAGTGTTGTAATCCTGTGCAGCTTCGTTGTAATAAACAGTTTCTGTTCTGATGCTGTTTTCGATAGCGGTATATTCTCTTTGGAAGTTGATATACTGCTGGTCTGCTTTTAAGTTAGGATAAGACTCCACTACAGCCATCAATCGGCTCAATGCACCGGATAGTTCACCCTGTGCAGCCTGAAATTTAGCAATATCAGCCTCAGTCATGTTTGTAGGGTCAATGTTGATAGAAGTAGCTTTAGAACGTGCTTCAACAACCTTCGTTAAAGTTTCCTGCTCGAATTTTGAATACGATTTTACAGTTCTTTCCAGGTTTGGAATAAGGTTCGCTCTTTTCTGATATACCGTTTCTACGTTTGACCATTTTGTGTTGACCGTCTGTTCTTTGGTTACGAAATTATTATATCCGCTTTTTCCCCAGAAGAATAGAACAGCAACAATGATAAGGAGGGCAATACCAATTGTTCCGGCGCCCAAACATCCTTTATTTTTCATAGTTTATTTTTTTAAATTTTTTGTGCTAACCAAATATACAAATTATGTGCTAATTTTGTAAAAAATTATTTGAATGACAACAATAGTGGTGGCAATGGGAGAGAAAAATGAAATTGGTTTTGATAATCAGTTGCTTTGGCATCTTCCTAAAGATTTAAAACATTTTAAAGATATTACTTCAGGGCATCCGATTATCATGGGAAGAAAAACTTATGAAAGTATTGGGAAACCTCTTCCGAACCGTACCAATATTGTTGTGTCAAGAAAGAAAGACTGGTTTGAAGAAGGAATCCTTATTGTAGGAAGCATCAAGGAAGCATTGAAATTTGCTAAAAAGATAGACGAAGAAGTGTTCGTTATCGGCGGAGGAAATATCTACGAACAGACTATGGAGGTTGTAGACAAGCTTGAAGTTACTTTGGTGAAAGCAGACCTTGAAGCAGATACATTCTTTCCGAAAATAGATCCGAAAATCTGGAAAAAAACAAATGAAATCTGCCACGAAAAAGATGAAAAGAATGGGTATGATTTCTGCTTCCAGACGTTTGAAAAAATTAAAAAAGAAGCATAAGTGTTAATAGTGAATTTTTGTTTCGCACAGTGAATCGTGAATTTTCACATTTACAAAAATTAACAAGTGCAGCGAATTGACCATTCACAATTGACTTTTTGAACTTTAAGCCTTAAATTTATTATCTTTGCACTTCTAAAATTTAATAATGAATAAATACATAAAAATTGCAATAGCAGCAGTTCTTATCCTGGCAGGACTTTATCTGATGATTTTCACAAGAAATCTTGGATGGGGTATTGTTGTTTTTCTTTTAGCTTCATCCCCGATCTTACTATTCTTTAAAAATGAATATATCCTGTTGGCATTCTGGCAACTGAGAAAACAGAATATGGAAAAAGCCGGCGAGTGGTTGTCAAAAATAACTGATTATAAAGGGCAACTTCATAAAACTCAATATGGATATTTTCACTATTTATTGGGGCTTACACAAGCTCAGGATCACCCTGCAAAAGTAGAACCTTTCATGAAGAAAGCTCTGGAATATGGTTTGAATATGAAACATGACAGAGCAATGGCTACTTTAAATCTTGCAGCAGCGGCAATTTCTAAAGGAAGAAAACAGGAAGGACAGAAATTACTGGAAGAAGCAAAAAGATTAGACAGCGCCGGAATGATGACGGATCAGATCAAAATGATGAAGGATCAGTTGAAAATGCCTACGATGCAGAAACATATGCACAATCCTAATATGAGAAATAGAGGAAAATTCTTCTAATCAACATATACATATAATATAAAAGTCCTGATTTTTCAGGACTTTTTGTTTTTTATGATGGGAGGTGGTGGTGCTTCCTGTTTAAAAAATGTATCTTTTGGATAAATATTTTCCCTTACGATAAATAAACTATCATGCTTCATAAATTTATCTTGGAGTCCATCATCATAAAATTTATGGCTCTGATTTTTATAAGTTACAGTTACCAAAGGGAAATCACCTTTCTCATGTGGTTTATCTTCTTTATCCAGAAATTTAAGGTAATTTTCAAAAGACAAAGGATCACCAGCTTTTACTTTGTAGATTATTTTTGGTAATGTTTGGCTACTTTTATCATGTGATGAAAATTCAGAATATTTCTCCAGAAACAGAGTGTCATTTTGTTTTGTAAAAGTATAAACTTCAAATGCAAAGAACATACAGGCTGAAAGATCAGTCTTTATTTTGATAGTATCTCCGTTTTCCATTCTTTCTGAAAAATGATAAAGATCTTTATTCAAATCAAATTTACTTTCATGTTTGCAAGAGTATAAAGAAAGTAAAAGAATGGTGATAAGTGAGATTCTCACTAAATTACATTTCCGAATTATTATGATCATACCCATAAAATTTAGGTATCTGCCAATGGTATTTTACAGCAAGCGTCCGTATAGCCACAATAAGAAGGATAGTAAGAATCTGTACAAATGTGTAGGAAAGGAGCGTGTATTTTGTCATCAATAAGAATACTGCTCCTCCCACGATACATGCTGTGGCATAAATTTCCTTTCTGAAAATCAAAGGAATTCTGTTGAGTAATATATCCCGGATAATTCCTCCGAAACAGCCCGTTATAGTTCCTAATGCAATACAAATCATAGGATGTATACCTGCATTTAACCCTTTCTGAACTCCTATAATGGTAAATAATCCAAGCCCGAAGCTGTCGAAGATAAATAAAGTTACCTTAAAGTTTTTCTCAAGAGATTTGAATATCATTGAAAAAATGCTGGTCACCAGAATCAGGGTACACATCAGAATGTCATGCATCCAGAATACGGGAATATCAAGCAGCAGGTCTCTTACAGTTCCGCCTCCCACAGAAGTTACAAATGCTATAATTAATACCCCGAACGGATCAAGCCGTTTCTGCATGGCAGCAAAACTTCCCGACATGGAAAAGGCAATGGTCCCCAGGACTTCTATGGCAAAATTGAACTGTTCGTGCATATATTATGAGTATGAATGATAAGTAATGAGCAATGAATAATAAAAATTATGCCATTTAAATTTGAGAAAGTTTAAACTTATATTTAGTCATAACCTTTACAAGATCTTCACATTCTGCTTTTAAATGTAAAATTTTTTCTGGATTTACATATTCTAATTCTTCAATAATTTCAAGCCAAAGTTGAGTTTAATTAATTTCTTCGACTACTATGCACATTTTAGCAAACTTTTCTTTTTCGGATCTCGCCCTGTGTACTGCTCAGTAATTGGCAGCGACAGAGGTGGATTACCGAAAATTTGTTTCCCTATTATTGAAATATCGTCCGAATAGGGTAATGAAGAAAGTGTTTTAATGATAGCAATAGAAAAGCTTTTTGTTCTTTCCCTGAAAATCTGGTTAAAATCTATTCTATCAAAATTATTCATCATTTATTGCTCATTACTTCTATATTTATCTCTCCACTCTCACGGAGTCCGGAACCATCAGTTCATATTCGCCGCCGTGGGTGATGATTTCCCTTACGATGCTGCTGCTGATGAAAGATTTTCCTGAAGAGGTCAGTAAAAATACAGTTTCCAGTTTTTTGTGAGCTAAAGTTCTGTTGGTATGGGCTATTGCTTTTTCAAATTCAAAATCGGCCGGGTTTCTTAATCCTCTGATAATGTATTGAGCATTTTTTTCAAAACAATAGTCTACCGTTAAGCCTTCAAACGAATCTACTTCCACGTTGGGGAATTCGGCTACGGAATTTTGGATAAATTCCATTCTTTTTTCCAAAGGGAACATGTATTTCTTCTGAGAATTCTGTCCGATGGCGATGATTAATTTATCAAATAGCGGTGCCGCTCTTTCTATAATGTCGTAATGTCCTAGTGTAATCGGGTCAAATGACCCAGGGAAAACAGCAATTTTCATGTTGTACGAGTTATGATTTTGGTTAGTGAATTATCTATTATCAACTTTGAATCAGCTTCTGACAGATAATTTCTAACTTCTATTTTATTTATTTAAAGCTTTTTCAACTTCATTTCCACAAAGATCCATAATGGAAATTCCATAGTGTCTTGCCTGTTGTGGAAGAATACTTGCAGGAGAGAATCCCGGATTGGTATTCATTTCAAGCATATAAGGAATTCCATCCATCAGAATGAATTCACTTCTTGAAAATCCGCTCATTCCTAATGAATTGTAAGCTCTTTTAGCGATTTCCTCCACTCTTTTTGTGGTTGCTTCATCAATTCTTGCTGGCGTAATTTCTTCGGAAGCGCCTTCATATTTTGCTTCATAATCAAAAAACTCATTGGTAGGAACAATTTCTGTAATTCCTAGAACAATGGTTTCTCCTTTAAAATCAATAACACCTACAGAAACTTCCATTCCGTCCAGGAAACTTTCGATCAGGATTTCATTATCTTCTTTGAATGCAATTTCAGTGGCGGCAATCAGTTCAGATTTTTCTTTTACTTTAGAGATTCCCAGAGAAGATCCGGATTGATTGGGTTTTACAAATAGCGGAAGATTTAATTCTGATACAATCTCATCTACATTGATGTCTTCGCCTTTTCTTAAATAGATGCTTTTTGCGGAAGGAATCCCATATTTTGATAATACGGCAAGAGTATCTTTCTTATTGAATGTAAGCGCGCTCTGGTAAAAATCACATCCTGTATATTTTTGACCTATTGCATCCCAGTATGCCTGAAGAATTCCGTTTTCTCCCGGAGTTCCATGGATAATATTGAAGCAGGCATCAAATTTTAAGGTTTCTCCATTATCTAAAGTTACAGAAAAATCACCTCTGTTGATCTCGTATTTCTTATCATTTTCTCCTAAAAAATACCACTCATCTTTAAGGACTACTACTTTATATACGTCATAGAGATTTCTGTCTAAAGAATCATAAATCAATTGTCCGCTTTTTAAAGAAACGACATATTCATCAGAATAGCCTCCCATTACTACGGCAACACTTTTTTTGTTCATAACCATATAGTATCAATTAAGGCAAATTTAAACATTTTATGTAATGCAATATGGGAAATCGACAAATTTTAAGATCAAAAATGAATTGTGTTAAATAAAAAGACCATTCTAAAATTATTAGCTATATTTGCGGTTATAATTAAAGTATTTTTAAGTATGCTTAAATCACTTTTCAATTGGAAAGTTTTACTGAATTTAGTAATAGCCATCGGTGTTTTTGCAGGGTTGGTATGGCTCACATTTCGCTGGTTGGAACACCATACAAATCATGGTCAGGAAATACCTGTTCCTAATATTGTTAATAAATCTATACATGACGCTGTTAAAATTTTAGATGATACAGGATTGGAATATGAAGTAGACAGTGCCAATTATAATCCTAAGTTCAGACCATTTCAGGTTCTTCAGGTTTATCCTGCACCTGGTTCCCGTGTAAAGGACGGAAGAACTGTACACCTTACAGTAAACCCGAGAACATGGGCTCCAATTGCCGTTCCGGATGTTATTAATAAATATTCAGGGCTGGCATTCCAGAGACTGGATCAGGTGGGTCTTAAAATTGGAGATACCATTTATGAACCGAGTATTCAGAAGGATGCCCTTTTAAGAATTTTATATAAAGGAAATGCTGTAAACCCGGGAGCTCGTTTACCTAGATTCTCCGTAATCGATGTAGTTGTAGGATCAGGTCCTATGAGAAATATTTCGATTCCAAATGTAGTAGGACTTACGGTAAAAGAAGCAAGAGCTGTTATTACCAAAAGTATGTTTGAAGTTGGGCTGGTAGAACATGAAGATGGAAGCAAAGACGAATCCGATATTATTTATTATCAGGATCCTGCTTCTGGAGATGTTCGTGACCAGGGAATGCAGATTGACCTTTGGGCCAGTAAGAAAACTCCGGCCGAGCTAAGAGCAAAAGTAGAGCAGCTGAATTCTATCTACCGTATGAAAGTAGATACTTCACTTCCTCCGGTACGATATGAAGAAGTACAACATGAGGAGCCAAGTTATAGTGCTCCGGTAGTACCTGCTCCGGTACCTAGAAGAGAAACTCCAAAGCCTGAAGTGCCAAAAACTGAGACCCCTAAGACTCAGACAGCGACTTCTAAGCCTGCAGCTTCGGCAACCGAGAAGCCTAAAACTTCTACTGCTGCCCCTGCTACAGCTAAACCAGCTGCTTCAACAACGACACAGCAGCCTGCTCAAAAGCCAAAAGCTAAGAAGGTAGTCGTAGAATAAGATCAGATTAATATCAAAAATACAGGCTTCAACTGCAAAATGTTGAAGCCTTTTGTGTAAAAAATATAAAACAATGTCAGAAGATAACGAAGATTTTTTAGATGAAGAATTATTAGATTCCAACAGTATTGAAAACATCGATATTGACGAGGAAAATAAGGGATTGTATGAACATCTTAATATCACTGTTGACAGTAAACAGGAGCCATTAAGAATTGATAAGTTCCTTTTGATCTACAGACAGAACTCTTCAAGAAATAAAATTTCACAGACCTGCAGAGCCGGAAATGTTGTAGTGAACGGAACTCCGGTAAAACAGAATTACCGCGTAAAACCGGGAGATCAGATTTCAGTACTGCTTACTCATCCTCCGAGAGAGAATGTCATTATTCCGCAGGATATCCCTGTAAATATCGTTTATGAAGATGATGACCTTGTGGTAGTGGATAAGGAAGCCGGGATGGTAGTACACCCGGGATTCGGAAACTGGGACGGTACATTGGTGAATGCGCTGGCTTTCCATTTTGAAAAGAATGGAGCAAAGTCTGATCTTGACAGAGTAGGGCTTGTTCACAGGATTGATAAAGATACATCCGGGCTGCTGGTGATCGCCAAGAATGAATACGCTTTAAGCTTCCTGGCGAAACAATTCTTCAACAGAACGACCAAGAGGCTGTATTGGGCTTTTGTGTGGGGGAACCCTCAGGAAGATGAAGGTACAATCAGAGGTCACATCGGAAGACATCCTAAGAACAGAATGCAGATGTCTGTCTATGAAGACGGCAGCCAGGGAAAACATGCAGTAACCCACTATAAAGTCTTAGAAAGGTTCAAATATATGACATGGGTAGAATGTAAACTTGAGACAGGAAGAACCCATCAGATCAGGGCGCATTTCAGACATATCGGCCATACTTTGTTTAATGATGAAAGGTATGAAGGACACACTCCTTTAAGAGGGGTAAATCTTCCAAAATATAAACAGTTTATTAAAAATGTTTTCGAAATTTTACCAAGACATGCCCTTCATGCCCATACCCTCGGATTTATACACCCAACGACAAAAAAGGAATTATATTTTGAGAGCCCAATGCCCAAAGATATGGCGGATGCTGTAAAAAAATGGAGAAATTATTTGGAAAACTAAAAATATATTGAGAATTTTTTTATATTTGTTGAATTGAAATCAAGATTTGTTATGAGAAAACTATATGCTATCGTATGTTTAGCTCTTTTGTCAAATGCATACAAAGCACAAGAATCACTACCATACTATCAGCAATATCTTTTGGATGGTGAGTTCCTGTTCAACCCAGCTCAATACGGAAAAACAGATTACGTACAGCTCAACGCCAATTATCAACAACAATTTTCAAAGTTCAACAATTCTCCGAATGTTCAGTCAATCGGGATTAATGCGAATATCTTTGATAGAGTAGGTGCTGGTATTTCCGTATTCAGAGATAGTAATGGACCTATTTCTGCAGGAGGAATTACTGCTGGTGCTTCATATTTTATTCCTCTAAGTAGTGAAGGAGATAGAAAAGACCAGTTCTCTTTTGGTACAAGTGTTAACTTCTATAACATGAACTTTGATTATTCTAAAATTAATACTGAAGAAGGAGGTGACCCGTTATTGAGAGGTGAAGAAAGTAATATCTTCATGGTGTATGCTAACTTTGGTTTGGCTGCTACCTATAGAGGGTTATTCGGGGGTGTTTCCGTAAATGATATCGCATTAAGTAATGATGCTTCTATCGTAAACAACTACGAGCCTTCTCCAATTAAATTCTTCTTAAACTTAGGATATAACTGGAACATTGCTGATAATATTACAATTGCACCTTCAGCATTGATCAACCTTAATACAAACTCAACGAGAATGATCGACTGGAACCTAATGGCGACTTTCTCTAATGATATCAACGCATTCTCTTTCGGGGTAAGCTACAGAACGGTTCAGAACAGATTTGACAATCAGAACCTGAGTATCTCTCCAATTGTAAAAGTGAGATTCAACAAATTCATGATCGGAGCAACTTATAACCTTGGAATCTCTGATATCCAGAGCTATGGTGGAAACAGCTTCATGATTGGTCTGGGTTATAACTTCGACAACTTTATTAATGCTAGAGGATTTAGATACTAATTAATTTAATTTAAATAAATTTGAGCTCTGAAAAATTTCAGAGCTTTTTTTATGATATATATTCACATTCCGTTCTGTAAACAAAAATGCAGTTATTGTAACTTTCACTTTTCAACATCCCTGAATTTCAAGGATGATATGCTTCGTGCAATGAAAACTGAACTGTTGCTCAGAAAAGATGAATTACAGAACAGAACTCTGAAATCCCTGTATTTTGGCGGAGGAACACCCTCTATTCTTTCCGTGGATGAAATCAATTCTTTAATAGATGAAGCATTACGGTACTTCAGTTTTGAAAAAGATATTGAAATCACACTGGAAGCCAATCCGGATGATCTGGACAAAAGTTTTTTAAAGCAGCTAGCCGGAACACCTGTGAACAGGCTGTCTATTGGTACCCAAAGTTTTTTTGAAGAAGATTTAAAATTAATGAACAGAGCCCACACTGCTTCCGAAGCAGAAGGTTCTATCAAACGGGCACAGGATTTTGGTTTTGAAAACCTGAGTATTGATCTGATCTACGGGTCACCAACCTCCAATCTTGAGATTTGGAAAGAAAATCTGAATAAAACAATAGCATTGGAAGTTCCTCATATTTCGTCTTATGCTCTGACTGTAGAACCCAAAACAGCCTTGGAAAACTGGATTTCAAAAGGAAAAGTGAAAAGTCCGAAAGAAGAAGAACAGAACAGAGAATTCTATTACCTGTCTGATTTTTTAAAAGATAATGGCTTTGAACATTATGAAGTTTCCAATTTTGCCAAGCCGGGATTCTACTCCCGTCATAATTCTTCCTATTGGAAATACCAGGAATATCTGGGAATAGGACCTTCGGCACATTCTTATAACGGCTTTGATGTCAGAAGCTGGAATGTGGCTAATAATCAACAATACATTAAAAAACTTAATGATAAATTGCTGGCCAAAGAAGAAGAAATCCTTTCGAAGGAAGATCAGTTCAATGAAATGATCATGATTGGCCTACGTACCATCTGGGGCGTGGATCTTACGAGCTTAAAAAATAAGTTTTCAGATAGATTACTGGAACATTTTCAGACAGAAATCAAAACAAAACTAGAAGAAGGTATTTTAATTATTGAAAATGACCATTTAAAAATTCCTGAAAAGCATTGGTTTATGGCAGACGGAATTGCTTCAGATTTGTTTTTGGTTTAGCATGAAAGATGCTTCGACTCCGCTCAGCATGACATATCTAAAGTTATAATATGACATAGAAGCTTATTAATTATATAGTATATTATACCATATAAATTCATTAATTTTGTATAAAATTTCAGTTCATTTGAAAACTAAAAAACAAGATTATTCACATCTTTCACCAAGCCAGCCTATCGGAATTTTCGACAGCGGGGTGGGAGGCCTTACCGTTGCCAAAGAAATCAAAAGACTACTTCCTCACGAAGATCTTATTTACTTTGGAGATACAAAGCACCTTCCTTACGGAGAAAAATCCAAGGAAGCCATCATTGAATACTCTACAAAGATTACCAATTTTCTGCTTGAGCAGAACTGTAAAGCGATTGTAATTGCCTGTAATACGGCAACGGCTAATGCTTTAAATGAAGTGATGCAGTCTGTTGCGGGAAAAGTTCCAGTGATAGATGTTATCAACCCCGTCGCTGAAAAAGTATCTTACGAAATCCACAATAATGTAGGAGTTATTGCGACCAAAGCTACTGTGAATTCCGGGCTCTATAAAAAGAGTATCCGAAAGCATAATAAATGGATCAAAGTGGATGAATTGGCGACGCCATTGCTGGTTCCTGCCATTGAAGAAGGATTTAAAAACCATCCGATCACCCATGCCATTATTTATAATTATTTAAGTAATAGTAAATTAAAGAATATTGAAACATTGATTCTGGGTTGTACCCATTATCCTCTTTTAATAGATGAAATCAAGCAGTATTACGGAAACAGAGTTCGTGTTATTGACTCTCCGAATATTGTTGCCAACCATCTGAAGATTATTCTGGATAAATACAACCTTTTAAATGATAACAATCCCAAACCGAATTATCATTTTTATCTTTCCGATCTTACCAAGAATTTTGAAAAGATCTCTAAGAAGTTCTTCGGAAAAACAATTGATTTAGAATTAAAAGTATTATAAATAAAAAGTCTGCTTCTGTATGAGGCAGACTTTTTTGTTTGTGTCTTTTGTGAAATAACTTGTGATATTCGTGTTTAATTTACGCTTCCACAATTACTTTTTCAGCTTTAAGTCTGGTTTTTGGATTGAATTTAGGCTGATTAGCATCTGTTTCATCTTTTTCACCAATAGCTACAGCAAATAAGGTCTCATATTTCTCATTATTCAGAACAGCATCATAGCCTTCAGGCTCAATTCCTTCCATCGGAGTGGAATCTATTTCCATATCAGCACAAGCCGAAAGCAGAACACCTAATGATAAATAAACCTGATGTTTTAACCATGACTTTATTCCCACTTCTCCTTTAGGTTTTACAAAATTGTTGTAGTATGCTACAGATCCTTCCGGAAGAGCGCCTTCAATCTGTTTTTCAAAATCCTCCGGAGTTTTAAGAGCCTGGAAAACGATCAGATGGCTGCTGTCCAGAACTTTTTCTTTATTAAAATAAGATTTTTCTGCCAGCTGTTTTTTCAGCTCAGGATCTTTTATAAAAATAAAATTCCATGGCTGGCTGTTAATAGACGAAGGGCTTAAATTTAAAATCTCCTGAAGCGTTGCAATTTGTTCTTCACTGATTTTTCCCTGTGGGTTATACTTTTTTACAGTATACCTGTTTTTCATTTTGTTTAAAAAATTCATAATTTTATACTATCATTTTTATAGTTACAAAATTAATTTAAGTTTCCTAACTTTGCAATAACGGTAAAAAATGATAGTATAAAAATGTATACAATAGATAATAAATCTTATCCCTGCTGTACCAGTGTTACTATGAAATTTATAGGTGGTAAATGGAAGGCAGTTATTTTGCACCATCTTATTGGTGGGGCAAAAAGATATAATGAATTAAGAAAATCGATTCCTACCATTACAGAAAGAACATTAAGCCTGCAGCTAAAACAGCTGGAAGAGGATGGAATTGTTGACCGAAAAGTTTTTACGGAAAAGCCTCCTTTAGTGGTTGAATATGAATTGACAGACTTTGGAAGAACTTTGTTGCCTGTTCTGGAAGCTATAACAAAATGGGGTGAAGAAGCTCCTGTAATCTCAAAAAAAATAATCAGGAATTAAAGTTCCTGATTATCTTCTTTATTCGGTTCAAAAAAACTGAAACTCACGTTTCCGTATTTTCGGGTATCTATTAGGTTGGGATGTTCCAGCTTCATACGGCTTTGGTGCTCCACGATAAGAACTCCGTTTTCTTTCAGGTATTTATTATTTAATACCAGAGAGATCAGCTCGTAATATTTTTTCTCTTCCATTTCAAAGGGAGCATCAGAGAAAACAATCTCAAATGACTTTTTATTTCTGAATTTTTTAAGCCAGTCAAATACATCACCTCTCTGAACATTGATCTGAAGTGCCATATCAAGCTCAGAAGCAGTAGAGTTAATAAAGGCGGTATGCTTTGGATTCATTTCCACAGAAGTCACATTCTGACATCCTCTGGAAGCAAATTCAAAGGTAATAGAGCCAATTCCTGCAAAAAGATCAAGCACGGAGATCGACTGCATATCGTATTTATTTTCCAGAATGCTGAATAAAGCCTCTTTCGCAAAATCGGTGGTAGGCCTTACATCAAAGTTTTTAGGGGCGGCAATTTTTTTGGCTTTCCATTTGCCTGATATTATTCTGAACATATTTTTCTTAGGGTTTAGAATAGATTATAGGTGGCGGATAATTATGTGGGATCTAATCCCTATTACCTGCGGCCTGCAACCTAGTTGAGTATAAAATTCTTGTTTGGAATATTGTCAAAAACGATTTTCAGATTTTTAACAAATTTCTGAAGCTCGGAAATGAATGTTTCATTTTCCGTAGTTTCTCCATAAGCATAAAAGCTGGTTTCATTGATTCCAAAGCCTATCTTGCTCAATGTAAACATAATGAAGTAAAGGAAATCTACTTCTGAGTTGACATCAAGGTTATTATAAAGGATGATTTTTTTATTGTCAATCGCAAAGAACTCACATTGATTATGATAAAGATTGATGTGAATTTCCTTGTTGGTTTTATTATGAATTGAACTTAGAAACTTTTCTCCGGAGAAATTAAAATGAACCGGTATTGCCAGCTCTTTTATTTTTTTATAATAATTTTTCGGGAAAGTATAATAAAACTGAATATTGAATTTTTTATTGATAGAAAGCATCAGCTCTTCCTTCTCTCTATCGGTAGGTGCATTAAAGGCGATCAGATCAAATCCTGCTTCATGCTCAGAAAAACCTTCAGGCATCAGCGTGAAATGATTAAACGCCGAAATCACCTGGATCTCGTCATAGCGCTGCTTAATAAGAACTTCATCCAGCTTTTGCTCAATAAGATTGGCTGGGGTTTCTTCAGTAACGAAATAAGATTTTTCCTCCAGAATGTTTTTGTTTTTAACAGTCTGGCAGATCAATCCGTCTTTGGTAAAAAGTAAATTAAGTACGTTCATATTTCAATTGCTGCAAATTTAGTGAAATTCTACCATTACCGCACCCGATTGATGGTGAAGTATTTCCTTATTATAAAAATCAATATTGACCTGGCTTTCCAATACATCCCGAACCATCCTCTGCAGAGTGCCATCACCAATACCGTGAACAATTTCCAGTCTTTTCAAGTTATTTTTCCTGCAAAATTCAATCACTTCAATGAGTTTCTCCTTTTGAATAAACAATCTTTCAAAGCTGTCATAGTCATTGGGATTCTTTACCAAATTATGAAAATGCAGGTCTAAAACCAAATGATTTTTCTGATGTTTCTTAGAAATGATTTTTTTTGGCTCCGCTTTTCTTACTACTCTGATATTTTCATAAAGATCAGAATCCTTAGGAACAAGTTTTTCTTTGGGATATTGGTGAGTAAAGCCATATTCATCTTTAAAAACGACAATATTTCCCTTCACGGAAGTTACTACTCCGCTTAAATCTTCATCTACTACCGAAACCTTATCGCCGATTTTCATAATTTTTTAGACTTGCCTGAACCCATTTATTTGTACAAAGGTAGCAAGTAAAACGTATTGAAGGCAAACTCCTTTACACTCAAACATTCAAACACATCAAACTCTAGGGCCCAGTTCTATGACTTCCAGATCTTTGATTTCTTCGCCGTCTACAACAAAGCGCATCATGGTTCTTACTTTATGCCAGCCCTGTTTTCCACAGGCCCCCGGATTAAGGTGCAAGAGGTTATTTTTCTCATCATACATTGCTTTCAAAATGTGTGAATGTCCTGAGATAAATAATTTCGGAGTTTTCTCTGCTATTTCTTTTTTTGTGATTGGAGTATATTTTCCGGGATAACCTCCGATATGAATCATTAAGACCTCCAGCTTTTCGCAGAAAAAACGGTTTACCTCCGGAAACTCAGCCTGGATTTTAGCATCATCAATATTTCCGTATACTCCTTTCAGGGGTTTTATCTTTTCAAGCTTTTCAATGACGTCAAGATTTCCAAAATCGCCACAATGCCATATTTCGTCAGCCTGAGAAGCATATTCCAGGATCCGGTCATCAATATAAGAATGAGAGTCGGAAAGGAGAAGGATCTTTGTCATTATCTAAGGGTTCTTTCTGTAATATTTTCGTGGTATTTATCTTTGAATATCGCTACACGATCAGGATTCAGTTCTCCATCATGATTGATTACTCTTTCTTTTAATAACCATTTTACCAGTTTTTCCATTCCTTTTTTAGAATTCATAAAATTGGCAATTTTGGCTATATCGGTTGATTCTACTTTCGTTTTTTCAGGCAGAAAATTCAGGATAAAATAATCATCACTTACATAGCTTGGAGTTTCATTGTCCATATATCGGTAAAGAAGAATTTCCTCATCATCCTTCATAGAGAAAAATGAATACTGGGCTACATTGATTTTTTCAGCCTTCAGGATCTGCTTTCCATCCAATAAAACTTTATCGTCTTTGATGGTAACATCCTGAGAAAAATATAAATTACAGCTTATCATCAGTAAGAAGAAAGCCAATAATCTGTTTACTGCCATTTTTGATTTTTTTGAGACTGCAAATATAAGAAGCTTTAATCAACTAATCAGATCTGATTATTTTCAGAGAATAATTTAAGAATATCAGTCAGTAATATTTTTTGTTTTCCTGATAGAATCCAGTTTCTTTTCTATATCGGCACTGAAAACTTTTTTTAGTTTCAGTTGATTCTCCGTAAGTTTTGAAATAACAAAAGTACCGGTCATATTGGTATTAGAAGGAAATACTAAAGTCACTGTAGAATCTGAAGCTTTTTTCCAGTTCCCGATATAACGGTCTGGTTTTTCACTTTTAGTAACTAGTTCTTCCAAAGTATCATATCTTAATGTAGATTTGATCAGGTTTCCAGTAATTTTTCCATTTTTCTGAAATCTGATTCCTTCTCTTCTTGCCTCAAAACCATCCTTCTTTTCGTAGGTATAAATATAAGTATCCATTTTACTGAGATTCCAGGTTTGTAAAAGTAAAGGATTGGAAGTTCTGTCCTGGGCTTTGATGCCACTGGCAGCGAAAAGAGATAAAATACAGATACAAATAGGCTTTTTCATGAATACAACGGGTTTATCAGTAAAATAAAGTAAACTTTTAATCATGCTAAAATTAGCATCACTTAATATTTAGTAAATTTGGGAAAATTAAAATAAACAATGAAACAGAAACTTTCTTTTTTCATTTTTCTTTTGACCGTAGGATTAGCCAATGCACAGGTTGAAGAAAAAAAGCTGGATGAACTGATCCAAAATACCCTGAAAACCTTTGATGTTCCGGGAATGTCCGTAGGAATTGTAAAAGATGGAAAAATGATTTATTCCAAAGGTTTTGGAGTACGTTCTCTTACAACCAAGCAGCCTATGGATGATAATACATTGGTGGGGATTGCTTCCAACTCTAAAGGTTTTACATGTACAGCATTAGCAATCTTAGCAGATGAAGGAAAACTGAACTGGGATGATAAAGTTTCAAAATATATTCCTGAATTTCAAATGTACGATCCGTATGTTTCACAAAATGTAACAATAAAAGATCTTATCACTCACAGAGCCGGATTAGGACTTGGACAGGGAGATCTTATGTTTTTTCCGGAAGGGGGTAACTTAACGGTAAATGATATTGTTCACAATGTGAGATACCTGAAACCTGAAAATCCTTTCAGAACAAAATTAGATTACAATAACATCATGTTTATTGTTGCGGGAGAAGTAATTCACAGAGTTTCCGGATTAAGCTGGGCAGACTTTATTGAACAGAGAATCATGAAGCCTGTAGGGATGACTTCAAGCTTTGGGAGCTATAACAGAGCAAAAGCAACGGCCAACAAAATTGATGCGCATGCTCCTGTAGACGGAAAAGCAATTGCTGTTCCTCACGACTGGAACGAAACAGCCAATGCTGCAGGGGGAATTATGAGTAACATCAAAGACATGACAACCTGGGCAGAATGCCTGCTAAATAATTTCACCACTAAAGACGGGAAAAAATTAGTTTCAGATAAAAATGTTCAACAGCTTTGGAATCTTCAGATCCCAGACAGAGTAGCCGCAAAGAATCCATATGATACAAGCTTCTACGGATATGGTTTAGGCTGGTTCCTGAGCGATGTTAAAGGACATAAGCAGGTACAGCATACTGGTGGGTTGATTGGAACAGTTACACAGTTTACTTTGATTCCGGATATGAAACTGGGAATTGTTGTATTGACAAACCAACAGTCCGGAGCTGCTTTCAATACCATTACCAATACGGTGAAGGATTCTTATCTTGGCGTAGCAGACAGAAACTGGCTGAAAACATATGGCGACAGAATGTCTAAAATGGAAGCAGATTTTAATAAACAAAAGAAAGATGCTTTTGCAAAATCTGAAGCATTTAAAAAAGAAAAATCTCTTCAGCCAAAAGCAGAACAGTTTACAGGAACATATAATGATGCATGGTTTGGTGATGTGGAAATTGCACAGCAGGGAAATACTTACAGAATTTCATGCAAAAACTCTCCAAGACTAAAAGGTGAATTGCTTCCTTATTCCAACAGTTCTTTCATTATCAAATGGGATGACAGAAGCTATGATGCGGATGCTTATATTATTTTCAGTTATGATGAAACCGGAAAGGCAGAATCAGCAAAATTGAAAGCGATTTCTGATGTAACCGATTTCAGCTTCGATTTTGATGATCTGGATTTGAAGAAGAAATAAAACGCGAAAGCATAAAAATATTCTATGAAGAACGGGCATTGGTCCGTTCTTTTTTGTTGTTTAAACATGAATGAAGCTAATTGTTCACAAATAATACTGATTTTAATAGAAAATTAAAATCGGAGGTTATATAATTCAATTGGAATTTAGCCCTTTTTTTCATTTTTACAACGATAATGTCTTTAGCTGAAATTGACCACCCCGTCAAAAAATAAATTTTTTGCCACCCCTCCGGAGGAGGGGAATGTGTAGTCGGTAAAAGAAATGTTGGTTATTGTAAAAGGTTTAGGTCTTGTTTTGCTAAAGAAAGTTCCGTATTGATATGCTGTTTTTCAAAAAAACTTTTTAATTCAAGAAGTCTTTTCTTATTATTATAATGCATACTGGCATTCAGCTTTCTCTGACAGAGTGAACATGCTCTTGCGAGGTGGTAATCTGTTTCCGAAAGTGAATTGGTTCCATTCATCACACAGTTGGCATTCATACAATGGCTGATTCCGAACATATGCCCGATCTCGTGAGAACTGATTTTTATTAACCTCAGAAAGCTCTCATTAAAATTGGAATCGGTTAAATAACCGTTTGCAAATCTATACATGGACGTTACCCCTACACCTTCTTCATAAGATGCAAGTCCGAAAATGTAGTTCCATTCCGGCCGGGGGAAAAGATCTTTTTCTGTAATTCCCATCAATACCACAGCATCCTTAGGCTTTCTTTTGATCAGAATGCTGTCCAGGACATAACTTGCCAGAGTCTGTTCCTGTCCTTCCTTTGAAATTCTTTTGATCTTTTCAGGAAAGATCGTGTTTGGTAAAACGGGAAGAATCTTTGTCTCCAGCTGGAAATATATTTTTAAATATTCTTTGGTGAGTGCTATTTCTCTTCTCTGAAGTTCATCAAATTTTCCGATTGGCTGGAGGTAAATAATGTTTTTTCCGGGTTCGGGCTTTATCTTTTTTGATTGCTGAAAATCTTCAAACTGCTGAAACTTTTCATCATGATTGTACCGCCAGCTTCCGGGCTTAGGGGAAGAAAGCTTTATATCATTCAGTGCAATTGATTCAAAATAGGTTTTCTTCTGTTTCTGACATGAAAAAAGAAGGATGAATAGGGCTGCATAAGAAAAGAGGAAAGTAATGCTATATTTTCCCTGGCTCATAAAAGAACAGTAGTTTCTTTTTAGCACCGTCAAATTCGGACCATGATTCACAGTCTACTTCAAAACCAGCGACTCCGCATGTGGGAAAATGAAAAATATCTTCAGAAATAGAATTGGCAAAATTGGAAATTCCGTTATTATGAGAGAAAAAAGCAACTGAATTCAAGGTGTCATCCAGATCATAAATTACAGATTCAAAGCTTCTTTCCGAAGGATTATATAATTTTTCATCTGTAGCACAGTTAAGCTGATACGTCTGATTAAAAATTTTACACGTATTCAATGCACGCACGGCAGGGCTTGATACAAAGTGATCTATGGAAATATTATTACTTTTAAGGAATCTGGACATGTGCATAGCGTCTGTCAAACCCTTGTCTGCCAATGGTCTGTCAAAGTCCTCCGTTTCCTCCGGCCAGTCGCTTTTTGCATGTCTTACGAGGATGAGTTTCTTCATATAATTGTTTTTTGGAAGATTAAAATTATAAAAAAAATAATGGAATAAAACATGATTTATATAAAAAAACTGCGTTATGAATAAAATCAGTAAATTTTACTAAATTTGCAGACTTATGGGACAGATCCTTGCAATAGATTACGGAAAGGCTCGTTGTGGCATCGCTGCAACAGATGATATGCAGATTATAGCCAGTGGGCTGGAGACTGTGGAGAACCGTTTTTTACTGGAATTTTTGAAAAAATATTTCAATGAAAACAAGGTAGATGAAGTAGTAATTGGGCTTCCCATAGATTTGAAAGGAAACGTTTCAGAAGTGGAAACCGATATTTTAAAATTCATTGAAGAATTTAAAAAAGAATTTTCGGATATTGCGGTCCATCGTTTTGATGAAAGATTTACTTCCAAAATGGCTTCATTTTTTATATCCCAAAGTGGAAAAAATAAAAAAAAGAGGCAGGAAAAAGGATTAATAGATAAAGTAAGTGCAACCATCATATTGCAGAATTTTTTAGAACAAAGATTAAGATGATATTACCGATAAGAGCTTTTGGGGATCCTGTTTTGAGAAAAGTGGGAAAAGATATAGACAAAGATTATCCCGAATTACAGGAATTGATAGATAACATGTTTGAAACGATGTACAGCGCAAATGGCATAGGTCTTGCAGCGCCTCAGATCGGTTTGGATATCCGTGTATTTATAATAGATGTGACACCTCTTGCCGAAGATGAGGATTATGAAGATATTAAAGATGAATTGGCAGAGTTCAAAAAAGTATTCATCAATGCCAGAATTCTAGAAGAATCAGGGGAAGAATGGAAGTTCAATGAAGGCTGTCTTTCTATTCCGGATGTAAGAGAAGATGTAAAAAGAAAAGGTACAATCGTTATTGAATATTATGACGAAAATTTTGTGAAACATACAGAAACTTTTTCCGATATTAGAGCCCGCGTAATTCAGCATGAATATGACCACATTGAAGGGGTTCTGTTTACTGACCACCTGAGTGCTTTGAAAAAGAAACTGGTAAAAGGTAAACTGACAAAAATCTCTCAGGGTGACGTAAACATTGGTTACAAAATGAGATTTCCAAAATAATTTAAACAAGGATAAAAGAATAATATAAAGCAAAAAGCTTAGAGCTGATTGCAGAATTTACAAAAAATAAAATTATGCTGTTAGAAAAAATAATTTCAATTTCTGGAAAACCAGGACTTTACAAATTAGTTTCTCAATTAAGAAACGGATTCATCATTGAAGATGTTACCAGTAAGAAAAAAGTAAGTATTGGAAACTCAAGCCAGGTAAGTTTGTTGGATAATATTGCCATGTTTACATTTGAAAAAGAAGTTCCTTTGTTTGAAGTATTTGAAAATATTGCTAAAAACAATGACTATAAGGAAACTATTTCTCACAAATCTTCTGATGCAGATCTGAAAGATTTTATGTTGGCATCTCTTCCTAACTATGATACAGAAAGAGTATATTCTTCTGATATCAAGAAATTGGCTCAGTGGTACAATGTTCTTCATAAAGCGGGATATATTACTCCTGACAGTTTTGTAAAGGCAGAGCCTGAAACTTTGGACGGAGAGCCTGCTGAAGAGCTAAACATTGAAAAAGAAACTAAAAAAGCTCCAAAAGCAGAGAAACCAGCTGCTCCAAAAGTAAAAGCTACTTCAGCTGCAAAATCAGCTCCGAAAAGTACACACAGAAAACAAGGATAATTCAGTTCTGAATTAAAAATACAAAGCCTTGTCGGGAATCTCCTGACAAGGCTTTTGGTTTTAGGCAGATGGCAGATGATAGGTAACAGGGATTAGGGAAATTTTCTGCTGAGTTCAAGTATTGTCTTTATCATTAAACATTAAACACTGAACACTGAACACTGAACACTGAACACGAATCTCGCACCTCGTAACCATCTATAAACTCTCAACTTTCAACCTTAACCTCTACCACAGACTCAAAATATCCCTTACATTTGTATAAGATTGAATTTCCCAATACTTATGAATACGAAACAGGAGAAACTAGAGGCCTTTGGAAGATTACTGGATATCATGGATGATCTGCGTGAAAAATGTCCATGGGACCAGAAACAGACGCTGGAGTCACTTCGCCATCTTACCCTTGAAGAAACTTATGAGCTTTCAGATGCTATTTTACAGAATGATTTACAGGAAATAAAAAAAGAACTGGGTGATGTTTTGCTTCACTTGGTTTTTTATGCTAAAATTGGTTCAGAAAAAGAAAGTTTTGATATCGCAGATGTGATCAATTCCCTTAATGAAAAGCTGATCTTCCGCCATCCTCATATCTATGGAGATGTAGAAGTGAAAGATGAAGAAGAAGTGAAGCAAAACTGGGAAAAATTAAAATTAAAAGAAGGAAACAAATCCATTTTAGGAGGCGTTCCGAAAAGCTTGCCGAGTCTTGTAAAAGCATACAGAATCCAGGATAAGGTAAAAGGAATAGGTTTTGAATTCCATGATGCCGAAGATGCCTGGAAAAAAGTAGATGAAGAGATTCAGGAGTTTCATGCTGAAACGGATCTTGATAAAAAAGAGCAGGAGCTGGGCGATGTATTTTTCTCTTTGATCAATTACGCAAGAATTTCAGGTATTAATCCGGATTCGGCCTTAGAAAGAACCAATCTTAAGTTTATTTCAAGATTCCAAAAAATGGAAGGACTTGCAGAGGAACAGGATTTAAAATTAGCAGATATGTCTTTGGAAGAAATGGATGTTCTTTGGGAAAAGGCAAAAAAACTTTCATAACTCTTTATTGGAACAATTAATGCTTCTTACATTCAACAAAAAAATAAAAATAAATATGTTACGTTTTCTTATTTTACCTGCTTTGCTTTTATTGAGCTGCAATCCAAAAGCTCAGAATTCTCCGTCTAATGAGGATGAATTGAAAGTCCAGTTTTCTTTGCCTAAAAAGTTGAAGGAAGTTTCCGGAATTACTTTGTCAAAAGATAAGAAAACAATCTGGGTGATAGAAGACAGAGGAAATAAAAATGCAATATATGGTCTGAGTGATAAAGGTGATATGCAGGCAAAAATACCGGTAGAAAATGTTGAAAATACAGACTGGGAAGATATTATATCTGATCCTCAGGGGAATGTTTATATCGGGGATTTTGGAAATAACGATAATAACAGACAGGATCTGGCTATCTTAAAAACAGATTTGAAAGACAGCAGACAAACCGTAACCAAGGTTGTTCAGACCACAAAATTCCATTACCAGGGTCAGACGGAATTTCCACCAAAAAAATCTAATCTGTTGTATGATTGTGAAGCTTTTGTAGAAATGGATGGAAATTTTTACTTATTCACCAAAAACAGGAGCAAAGGTTTTGACGGAACTTTTCTTGTTTTTCAGGTGCCTAATAAAGAAGGTGATTTTGAAGCAAAGCTAATAGGAACACTGAAACTTCAGGGTGGTTATAATGACGCTGCCATTACTTCAGCTACCATCAACAGTACGAAAGATAAAATTGTATTGCTGACGCATAAAAATGTTCACGTTCTTACAGGTTTTACTGCTAATGATTTCAGCACTGCTAAAATTCAGAAAATCCCATTGAATCATAATTCACAGAAGGAAGCTATTGTTTTTCTTAATGATAAAACAGTAATGATTGCCGATGAGAAAGGGAAGGATGAAGGTGGAAATGTGTATACTTTTTCGTTAAACTAAACTTTTATCCAATACCATAAAAGATCAAATAAAACCCCACAGAGAAATCTGTGGGGTTTTTGAATATATGAATGTATTGAAGTGATTGACATTTTTAGATTAGGGAGTAAGGTAAGATATATGAATATTACCACTGGATAATCTGAAATCCTGAGTATATCGGCAACGTATTCTAAAGGTTTCTCCTGTATTAAAAAAGTTAATGGATGAAAGATTATGATTCAATCCTGTAGTACGTTCTCCGTGTCCGGTGGATATTCCTGCAAGTGTTGTAAGGATAGGTGATACTTTTTGGATATAGGAATTGGCTGTTCCTGCAGTTTGACCTGACGGATTCAAATTAAGATCATAGGTTGCATAAGGAACAATATTATAGAACCCAGGCTTTACTACTGTAAAAAGTCCTGTTGTTGAATTATAAGTCAGATAAGCTGTATCAATCTTATTACTCACATTGAAAACATAGGTTTGTGAATAACTTTCATGAGTATTGACAGGAGTAGAGTGGGTTCCTGTATAACTGCCGCTGGATGGGCTGATGTCTGTTTTATTTCCTACGTACACTACTTTTAAGAAGTTTTCAGACTCAATCGTTTTCCAAACGGGAGTATTTCCCGCTCCGTTTGACATGAGTACTTCACCCTTGTTTCCTGAATTCCCCTTTGTTCTGTCATCACCGCCTACATTCAGGTCTTTAACAACCTGTAGTGAACCGTTGACATGTAATGTATGTTGTGGTGTTGGCGTTTTAATACCTACCTGTGCATTTATATGGATAAACATAACAAATAATGCCATATACAATAGCTTTTTTTTCATCATCTGTTGATTTTTTGTTGCAGCAAATATAAAATGTTTTTAAAATGTCCTTTTTTTAAAGAATTGATAAACATATAGCGCTATGTTTTGCATTGACCTATATAGCTGAAAATATGGCTTTTATTTAAAAGCCATATTTGTTTTATTAATGAAAAACGTAAGCTGAAAATTGGAATTATTAAATTTAATTAAAATTGATTTTTTTTTGAATATTCAATGATAATTAATTCTAATAGTTTGTTAAACAGTGTTTTGTGTCTGTGTTGGAATTATAATAATGATAAAGGAAATTACATTGTTTAAAACTTCATACCTATCCCTGCAGAAAGCCTTCCACCATCTGAACCATAAAAGTAATTCAATCTTGCAGACATCATTTCTACAATGCTCAGCCAAACACCGGCGCCGGCAGATTGGTGCCATTTTCTGGAATTTTCATTGTCATTCCATACACGGCCGATATCATATCCGATAAGAATTCCCATATTCGCGGGAATAATATTGTTTCTTACTCTCCCGAAATCCCATCGTATTTCAGAATTATTGGTAAAATAAGATCTTCCTGAGAATCTTTCGTTTCTGAAAGCTCTCATTCCGTTGTTACCACCAATAGTAGCTGCCTGATAAAACTCAAAATTATTGTTATTGATCCACATAACATTACTGGAATTGGCAAAAACAAATTTTCCTTTCTTATCAATTCTGTGATCAATGGCAAGCTTTCCTTTTACAGTCAGGAAGTTTTTATTAATGTCAGAAAGAGTAGCTTTCCAATCGGCATTAAGCATAAACTCCAGCCCAAGAGTAGGGAAAGCTGTATTATCCGCATTTTTATAACCAAATGTATAATTGGCTCCTACAAATTGCTGGCTGTCAAATACACCTGGTCTTACGTCCGGCGACTGGTTGATAAAGCGGTCGGCTTTTCTCTGTACTTTATTATCTTCAAAAGTCAATTGAAACTGATGACTCAGATTCATCCAGCTTTTCTGAGAAATGGAGGGTGCAAAGTTGAACTTTGAAATTCGGGCTCTGTTATATTCTCTTTCCGTATTTTCTTTATCATATTCACTTTCATTAGACAGACCAAAGAAGTTTTGAGAGAATCTTGGTGTTGTATAAAATGCATCAAGGTTGAAATCCCAACCTGAGATCGCCTTTTTAAATATTCCTTTATAGGTAAGGCTAAATCCAGCAGTTGCAGTATAGAAATTGGCTTTTAAGCTATGTTTTTGAGTATAAGGATCACGGATAAAATTATTAATCGTATAATTAGCCAGAACCCCTACAATGACACCGTCATCCGGGTTATAATCAAGGTTTGGATATCCGGCAACGGAATTGTATTTCGGGTGCTTATAATTATAGCTGTTGATGTCATAATCATCAGTGATATTTTTGGTTGCATTGCCGGCGTTATAAGTATTCTTTTGAGATTTAAAATCATAAATTTTAACCTTTCTCCCATCGGCAACATTATAAGTATCATGATTATATCCACCAATCAGTCTGATGTTCATTTTAGGATTCCCGGTTCCTGTCACTTCATAGATATCATCATCTTCCAATCCGTAGATCCATAGCTCTTTTGTTTTTGAATCATTGTATGTCTTTTCAAAAACCAGTTCATTCTGATCTTTATTCTTGCCCAGTTTATACTGCTGTACAAGTACCGAATGACCGTTTTTGGTAATGACAAACTTATCAGGATTTACAGTTCCTGCCAGAGGTACTTTTTTCTGCAATACATCATAGTACTGAGCGGCATAGCTTTGAAGTTTTGTTTTTCTTACTTTCAGCTTTCTCTGAATTTCAGCAATGGTTTCGTCCTGTACCTCTTTGGGAAGATTATGGAAAGCATCATCAATATCCGCATCAGTAAGATGTTCCTGAATATACTTTGCCTGTGTTTCCCATTCTGTCTGGTCAGCTCCTTTTAAAAAGACAAGATCCATCGGGTAAGGTTCCATAGCAAGCCACTTGACACTGCTGATATCCTCTGTAAAGGTTTTCATATGGCGGATTGCCGGAACATTCATAATAAGCTTAAATGCAGCTCCGTCATATTTACTGAATGCCTGATCTCTATCCTTAGGAATGGGTTTATATACTATTTTGTCACCCATTTCATATTCTGCCCATTTCCACTGATCCGAATGTCTGTCCCAGTCACCGATAAGCATATCAAATAATCTTGCTCTGATATAAGATTCTCTGTCAACAGAATACTTATCGCTTTTGCTGAGGTTTTTTAATACATCATCCGTAGAAACGATGTCTTTTGCGTTGCCGAGATAAGCCAGTGTTTTAGGATCAGAAGAAAAACGTTCTTCAATCATATACATTTCATCTCCGTAATTCTCGTTATATCTCCCCAAAGCTTGTTGTTTAGGAATATAATACAGTTTTGGATTACTATGTAAAATATTCAGTTTCTCTGACATATTTCCAATGGTAAACGGAGTAAACGGATGATTGGTAGTATAAAAATCCAATAAGAATTTTTCAGGAAAAGTATTAGTGAGCTCTTCACCCAATGTACTTTTTGTAAAAGCCATATTGTTAAGAAAACGGATAGCGCTTTTTTTCACTCCACGCATTACAAATTCCTGTCCGTCCACTGATTTTAGTCGTAAGCTGTTGGACTGGTTTCCTCCACCTTCTCTGAAAGGGATATACCCTCCGTTTAATTCTGAAAGATTGGCTGTTGGAGCCTCAATCGGAATTCCATAATAGTTTCTGTAATGATCTCCCCAAAGCCAACGGTAAAATTTTCTTTTTTGAGTAAGCTGTACCGGGTAGATGGTTGAGGAAAATGTCTGCGGAAAAGAATTTGGAAAATTATTAACAAATACATCCGGTTTGGAAATTACTGAAATATGAGTCAGTTTTTTAAGCTGTGCATCTTTTGTAGAAAAATACTCAACATCTGTGCTTTCATCTTTTCTGAAGTTTAAAACTGCAAAACCGCTGCCTCCGTAAGAAAAATCAGTTTTTTCTATAATAGTAGACGGATCTGTTTTGGAACCTGCACCACTGATGATCTGTCTTAGGTTTTCATCCTCATGATATTGAAGATTATGATCATGTCCGGAAACGAAAATAATATTTTCCTTATCCTGAACGATACTTTTCAGTCTGTTGGCAAGATCCGCGTAATGCTGGTTGTTGATATCTTCAGGACTGGCTCCTGAGGAACTTCTTAAAATATTGATTAAGCTTGCAACACCAGGAACAGGAATCTTACTTTTTAAAGGAAAAAGATGTGACTTTGCAGAATTAAAGCCTGCATGGGTTCCGCTGCTGATAATGGGATGGTGTAAAGCAACAATGATTTTTTTACCCTGATTTTTGATAATGAGATCTTTAAATTCATCAAAAAAATTCTCGCGGGTTTTGATATTACAGTTTTTATTGATTCCGGGGTAATTGTCCCAGTTTGCAATAACCCATTCCGAATCTATAGCAATAAGTTTAATATCTTTAGAAATGTTGATGTCATCAATAGGGCATCCGTTTTTAGGCAGAAAAGCCTTTTTGTCGTCGAGGTATTTTTTTACCAGCCCTTCCTGGGTGTTCAATCCTTCCAGTCCGTTATACCAGTCATGATTTCCCGGAATTACTAAGGTTTTACCCTTGAAATTTTTGGTAATGGCAAGTTGATTTTCCAGTTTATCTTTAGCTGATGTATACTCTTTATCTGTTTCTTTGGGCATCCCGTTAGGATAGATATTATCTCCCAAAAAGATCAGCATAGAGTTACTGTCAGCAGAATCAAGTTTGCTTTTCAGTAAACTCAGTGTCTTTTGTGCCTGAGGTTCATCTGCGTTTCCTGCATCTCCAATCAGAAAAAGTTTAAAATCATTTTCAGATTTTATCTCAGAATCTTTTACTTCAAATAAGTTTTTGCCCTTTTGTACGTTATATGTAGCACAGGAATAAAGCGCTCCTGCGGACATTACAGTTCGAAGAACAATAGAAGTATTTTTTAGATGAGTTTTAAAGGATAAATTCATAAATTTACATTAACAAAATTTCAGGAATGAGCATTCTACAAAAAGCTAAAAATTATGTTGAAATCTTATTCAAAGATAAGTTATCTTCGGTATATTTTTATCATAATTTTATCCATACTGCCTATACCGTTAATAAGGCTGAGGAAATCATGAAAAATACTCCTGTTTCAGAAGAGGATCAGGAGAAAGTACTCGTAGCATTATGGTTTCATGATACCGGATATATAGAATGTGCCTTAAACCACGAAGAGAGGAGTGTAGAGGTGATGAAAGCTTTTTTACGGCAGGAAAATTATCCGGGAAACTATATTGCGGATGTTGAAAAACTGATTCTGGCGACGAAAATACATTATGAACCTCAGAATTTACTTGAAAAAATCGTGAAAGATGCGGATTTCAGCCATTTTGCAGGTCATGATTATAATGATATTTCCGATGCTTTAAGAAAAGAATGGGAGTTGACGAATGTAAAATGTTTTTCTAATGAAGAATGGAATGCCGGAAATCTTGATATGCTGAAAAATAAGCATACGTTTTATACAGATTATGCAAAAGAAAACTGGGAACCTCTGAAAAAGAAGAACATTAAAAAGATCGAAAAGAAGCTGGAAAAAGAAGAAGAAAAAAAAGAGGTAAAAAAGGAAAGCTCAGAAGGTAAAAAGGATAAAGAAAAATCTGACAGAAGTGTAGATACTTTATTCAGAGTAACCCTTAACAATCATACCAGACTGAGCGATATTGCAGACAGTAAAGCGAATATCCTTTTATCTGTAAATGCGATCATTATTTCAGTTTGTCTTTCTGTGCTTGTTCCGAAGCTGGATGCTCCTAAGAACTCACATCTGATTCTTCCGAGTTTCATTTTGCTGTTATCCAGTGTATTTACAATCATATTTGCTATTTTGTCTACAAAACCGAATGTGACCAAAACAACATTTACTCCTCAGGATATTGCCAACAGAAAAGTAAATCTTTTGTTCTTCGGAAACTTTCAGCAGATGTTGTTTGATGATTATCACAATGCGATGAAAGACCTTATCAAAGACAGAGACTATATTTACGATTCTATGGTAAAAGATCTCTATTATCTGGGGAAGGTTCTGGACAGGAAATACAAGCTTTTATCGATTACTTATAAGATCTTTATGGCAGGGATTATTATTTCTGTTCTGTCTTTTGGAGCAGCATTTCTTAGTCTTTAATTAAAAAATCTACAGATAAGCTTTCTTAGAGAGAGTCAGGCTATGATAAAAGTTCATGATATTTTTCGTGATTGATTTATCATGGTGTCATTTGTTGTACTATGAATTTTTGTTTTTGAGCAAACTGGAATTTCGCCAACAGAATTGAAAAAACCGGATGCTTATTTTGTGGATGAAAAATGATCTTCTATTCCTGTGGAAGTGTAAAAGAAACTCTCAGCGCCAGCAACCCAGTAATTCCCTGAAGATCTTCTACCTTTAAAAACTCTATATCATTTTGTAAAACACCTTTTTTCTGAAGCTTGGAGATATAGTCCAGATATTCTTTCTGGTTTTCCATTCCGAAATAGACGATGGTGATTTTTCCGGGGGCGGTGATTCGTTCTGAAGAATCTTTCACATGGGCCTTATCCAGACGTTTTTTGATAATCTCGTAATAGGAATTGTAGGCGCCATCTACATCAAAACGTTTTTCATCCATTCTGAAACGGATGTCTATTTTTTCATTATATACAAAGATCAGTGAAGCGATATCCAGCTGTACAGGAAGATATTTTTTGAACGACTGAAATTCAAGTTCCATTTTACAGATGGTTTTCAGCTGCCAGTACCTTAGTTTGTGAACAACTTTCGAGGTATAGTGCAGTTCAGGAGCAATGGTAGAACCAATGTAGAGATTGTGTTCCACACCGTCAGATTTAAATCTTTCATAGTAATGTGGGAAAATTTCCTGTGCTTTTACCTGACTTTCATCCAGCATGTCTGCCAGCTTTCGGTTGACCAGCGTGATAGAATCATCAAGGTTTTTCCTGTGGTGATAAAACAGATCCGTAGTGGTAAAGATGTGTGAAAAATAGTCTTTGATTTTCGCCTTTACTTCTCTGGAGGTTCTTACTTCCAGTTTTCCCTGTAAAAAAGGATGAATTTCTTCTCTTAATAATCTCTGGAAACGTTGTTCCGTATCAGCTTTGATCTCATTGTTGATCTCGTTTTCAAACACATCCAGTGCCAGTACAAATTTTTCTGAATCGGAATTGGTGAGTACCAAAATTTCATTCAGCCATTCAATCTGCTGATTAAGATCCTGCAGCATCAGATTAAAACGTTTTTCTGAAGAAGAACGGATATCTGAAACCCCAAACAAAGGAGTAAGATTTTTGAATGCAATCTGCTTTAAAGTATATATTTTTCTTCCGAGCGATGCGGTAAAGTATTTTTCAGCTTCATTTCTGAACTTCCAGACCACACTATCGTGGATGGTAGTATATTCACGCTGAATAATAGCTTCTATCTGGTAGTTTTTCTCAAAGTAAAATCTGTTCAGAGAGAAAAGAACCATATCGGTAAAAAACTCAAGCTTTTTAAGTTTTAAACCATTGAAACTTCCTGCAATAGGAGAGGTGAATTCCATGATCGCAAGGAGTTCGCCGTCTTTCATAATAGGAATGACCATGAAACTGTTGACATTGTTATCCTTTAAAATACTAAAGGAAGGAAGCAGCTTGACATTCTCGTCCAGGTTGTTTACATTAGAAACAACAACAGGTTTTGAATTATGATTTAAATTATTGAATGTACTCTTACGCGTCTCTTCATCAAATGCATTGATCCAAAAATCAAGAATGTGATTGGTAAGAAGGCTTTCATAAATCGGAAGTTTATCCAGCTTCTGTTCCTTTTTGTTGAAAGTCATCAGCCCGAAATTGAGTTCCGGAACATCAAAATAAGACTTGAAAATTTCAGTCAGATTTTCGTTGGGATTCATATTTTCCGGATCAATTTCAATCATACTTGATTTCAGATCAGAAAGTGCTACTTCAGAAGTACAGTCTACCAGTGAAATGATGGTGAATCCTTTCAAAATCCATGATTGTGAAGGGAAATATTTTTTCCACAGTTTAAAATCATCCAGATTTTCCAGCAGCATATCCAGCGTATCATCGGATGGGATTTTGGCATCCTCTGTAGGAATTATTTCCGTAAAGTCTGAATTGACCGTAATCTTATAATGTTTCATGATTCCCTGTTTGTTGGGGATATCATAATAAAACGGAAGCGTACTTTTAATATCTTTTTTGAAATAACTTTGAAGAATCAGGCAGCAGCAGAACACATAAAATTCATTATCTGAAATATTCCTCAGTTCTATTTCAAAGTCTTTTCCGGCATCTTTCAGAATATCTTTAAACCTTTCGGTGTAATTGAACGTGATGTTGGAAAGTGGGATACTGGCTGCTTTTATTTCATTTTTAGTAAGTCCGGTTGGGAAAAGATCAGCAAGAAGCAATCTGATGAGGTCTTCATATTTTTCGAGAAGGGCCGTATCCTGAAAGCCTTCTCTGAGCTCTTTAAAATTTCTGGTACTCTCAATCAAAGACTCCGCATAGTTCACCCTGTATTCCAGTCTGTCGTTATATCGGATATGCTCCAGAACATCCAAATATTTTTTGAATGATATATAAACCTGAAAAGGAGAGTCTTTTTTATAGAGATTAGCCAAAAGCTGAAATTTAAAGTAAAGTTATGAAAAAAGCAGAATATTGGCAGGGTGAAAATTTATTTTATTGTATATTATTCACTTGTGTCTTCTGAAATTTTGCAAGGGATTTTATAGTTCATTGTTTTTTTCCGGAAAGAAAGATTATTGGATTACTGATTAGTAAATTTAGATAAATCATATCTTTTTTTGCTTCTGTTTCCGGTTTATAGATCATAAAAAAGCACAACTGAAAAGTTGTGCTTTGTATATTTTAAATTCCGATTTTACAATCCGAACATTCTTGCAAATAAATCCGGAAAAACTCCAAGGATGATAATCAAAACAATAACAACTACTGCAATGATATTGTAAGTAAGTGTTACTTTTTCTGATGACTTGAATGTAGATTCTTTAAAGAAGAACATTGCAATGATCAGTCTTAAATAGTAAGCAATTGATAAGGCAGAACCTAATACGGCTACCAATACTAAGAAAGCTGCACCGTTCATAGCCTGGGAGAATAAAGCAAATTTCCCCATGAAACCAGCTGTTAACGGAACCCCTGCCATTGAAAGCATAGAGATTGCTGCTGCTGTTGCTAATAAAGGTTCAGTTTTTGCCAATCCTTTGAATGCACCGAAAGAGGTTTCTCTCTTTAACTTCTCTACCCAGATCAGACACATGAAAACTCCTACGGTAGATAAAGAATAAGCAAATAAATAAAAGGCAAGGTTATAAGTAGAAAGGCTGGTCATTCCGAAGAATACCAATCCGATATATCCTGCGTGAGAAACTGAAGAGTAAGCCAGCATTCTTTTTGCATTCGTCTGAGCAAGACCCATAACGTTTGCCAAAAGTAAAGTAATGATTAAGAATACGCCTAAAACGTTGATCCATTCGTGAGTAACTCCGGTGAAACCAAGAGTCATCAATCTGAATAGCGCAAAGAATCCGGAGATCTTTACTACACTCGCCATGAAAGCTGTAATCAGTGAAGGAGAACCTGCATATACATCAGGGCTCCACATGTGGAAAGGTGCTAAAGCTACTTTGAATGCCAATGCACAAAGAATAAGTAATACTCCTAAGATGAACATTACATTCCCTGAATTAGCTACTCCAAAATCATGAATCTTGTACAGATCAAAACTTCCTGCACTTCCGTAGATGAATGCAATCCCGAACAGTAAGAAACCTGTTGCAAATGCACCCATAAGGAAATATTTAATAGAAGCTTCGTTAGATCTAAGATCAGTTTTGTTAGCTCCAGCCATTACATATAATGGAATAGAAAGAATCTCAACTCCCAGGAACATCGTCACTAGGTTCTGATATCCGAAAAGGATGATTCCTCCACATAATGCAAATAGCATCAATGCATATAATTCTGACTGGTGGCTTCTGTGGTTGCTGAATGCAAAACCTCCCAGGAAGAATAATAATAATGTTGTTACGATTGATATTTTAGTGAATAATGCAGTATTGCCACTGTACTCATACATATGCTTGTAATGATCGAAGAACGAACACTCTGGCATAAAACTTACGTACAATGCGATGATTAATCCCAAAATCCCAATGTATCTTGCGAATTTTCCTTGTTCAAAAACTCCTGAAAATAACGCAATAACTGCCGTTAGGAAAACAATAATTAAAACACTCATAATATAGATTTGAGATGCGAGATTTGAAGTTTAAAGTTTCTGGTTTAGAGTTAAAAGATTCCGGTTCAAATGTCCTTGTCTCTGATCTCTTCGTCTTTTATCTTTACTCTCTCTAATCTCTTAATTTTTTAATTTTTAAATCTTTTAATTTTTTAGTTAGCCATCGCCATGTAGATAAACTTCACTGAACTACTCACCATGTCGATTACCGGTTGTGGGAAAATACCTAGTAAAATCACAAAAACCGCTAAGCTTGCCAATACAGAAAATTCTACTCCTGACAAATCTTTTGCTGTACTTAAAACGGCTTCATCTCCTTCTCCAAACATTGCTTTTCCGTAGAATCTCAATAAATACACAGCACAAAGAATTACCGTAAGACCAGCAATTACTGCTGCTGTTCCGTTAAAATCATAAACAGATTTCAATAAGATAAATTCTCCAATGAATCCATTCGTTAATGGAACTCCCATTGAACCTAATATAATGATCAAAAACAATACAGCAAACTTAGGAGCTACTTTAGCTAAACCGCCCATTTGTCTGATATCTCTTGATTTAAATCTCTTGTATAAAATATCACAACAGTAGAATAATCCCACTACGTTAATACCGTGAGCGAAAGTCTGTACCAAAGCTCCCTCAGCACCTTCAACATTGAATGTTCCTCTTAGAGTAACTACTGCTGAAGCAAAGATACCAGCTACCATTAATCCTACGTGAGAGAAAGATGAATACGCAATGATTCTCTTCATATCCGTCTGGATAATAGCGATCAGGGCACCATGAACAATTCCTACAATGGCAAGGATGATTACAATCTGTCCTGAAATTCCCGCTATCGGAAGTGGAGTGATTGGAAGTAAGTAACGCATTACACCGTATACAGCCATCTTAAGCATGATCCCTGATAATAACATAGATCCTTGAGTAGGAGAGTAGGTATAGGTATCAGGCTGCCATGTATGGAAAGGGAATACCGGTAATTTCACTGCAAAAGCAAAGAAAATAAACCAGAATACCACAGTCTGTTGTGTTTCGTTCAGTTGTGCATTGTATAGATCCGTTAAAGCGAATGATGCAGAGTGGTTGTACACATAGATCAGTCCGGCTAACATAAATAAAGATCCAACGAATGTATATACGAAGAATTTCGTAGTGAATTCAAACCTTTTATTCTCTTGTCCCCAAAGTCCGGCAATGAACCAAATTGGAATCAAAGTTACTTCCCAGAAAATGTAGAATAACAATCCGTCTAAAGAAGTGAACACTCCTACAAGACCGAACTGCATCAATAGAATCAGTCCGTAGAACGTATTTCTATAGTTTACATTTTCGTTGAAAGATGATAAAATAATGATTGGAGCCAGAATATTGGTCAATAATAAAAGAAGCATGCTCATCCCATCGATACCGAAGTGAAGAGAGCTCTTCATAAATTGTGACCAAGGATAATTGATCTCATGCTGCAATACACTATCCACCGTCGGAGTAAAATCGAAATCCGAAAGTATATAAAATGTAAGAAGCATTTGTACCAATGCAATTCCCAGTGCCAAATATTTGCTGGAATTACTCTTCCATGCAAAAACTAATCCCGAACCTACTAGAGGTAATAGTAATAATGTTAATAATAAACAAGACATTATTATTGTAATAAAAAGTTAACAATTAATATAATTCCCACAGCTAAAGACATGATAAGAATATACGTCTCTACATTTCCGTTTTGAACACGCTTCATAGCTTTTCCGCTGTCTTCAGCACCATCACCTACAAAGTTTACAAAACGGTCTAAGATACCCTTATCAAACATCTTTCCTCCGCGTCCTAATCCTTCAACAGTTTTTACAATCAATGCGTTGTAAAGTTCGTCAACATATAATTTTTTAGCAGAAAGCTTTTCCCACCCGGTATAGCTTTCTTCTGCAACAGCCATTTTTCTCTTCTTCACGTAAGTATTTCTAACGATGAACCATACAGAGAAGAACATAAGGATTGTTGCTGCTAATAAGATCATTTCAGTATTGAAAGGTACTCCTGAAAGAGTAGCTTCCATCTGGCTGTAGCTTTGTTCTGTAAGAACTGGCTTTAACCATTCCATCAGTTTAGCATAATGCCCGTGACCAATGAAGTGTGGCAGGTTGATGAAACCTCCGATTACAGAAAGGATTGCCAATACGATCAATGGTAATGTCATATTTGACGGGCTTTCATGTAAGTGGTGTTTTTGCTCTTCTGTACCTCTGAATTCTCCGTGGAATGTCAAATAATACAGTCTGAACATATACGTTGCAGTCATTGCCGCTAATACAAATAAGATTACCCAGTAAACAGGGTTTTTAGCGAAAGCTGCTACTAAAATTTCGTCTTTAGAGATCATCCCTGATAGTAAAGGGAAACCTGAGATTGCTAATGTCCCGATAAGGAATGTAGCGTGGGTAAGTGGAATATATTTTTTAAGACCTCCCATAAAACGCATATCCTGTTCGTTGCTCATTGCATGGATTACAGAACCTGCACCCAAGAATAATAAAGCCTTAAAGAATGCGTGCGTCATTACGTGGAACATTGCTGTTGTATACGCTCCAAGACCTAAAGCAATGAACATAAATCCAAGCTGTGAAACGGTAGAGTAAGCTAATACTTTTTTGATGTCGTTCTGACGAAGTGCATAGAATCCTGCTAAAGCAGCCGTTAAGAATCCGATGAATAAAATTCCTCCCTGTACTGTAGGAGCTAAAGTAAATAAGAAGTTTGATCTTACTACCAAATAGATCCCTGCCGTTACCATCGTTGCCGCGTGGATCAACGCTGATACAGGAGTTGGTCCGGCCATCGCGTCCGGTAACCATGTATATAATGGAACCTGAGCAGATTTACCGGTAGCACCGATGAATAAACTCGCTGTGATAAAGATAATCACTGTTCCGTCCAATTCAAATTTTGAAGCGTTTTCTGCTACAGAAAGATAATCTACAGCATTGGTCTGAGAAGCAATCATGAAAATACCGATCAATAACGCAAGGTCACCAATTCTGTTCATAATGAAAGCTTTTCTTGCTGCTTTACCATATTCTTCGTTAGTATACCAGAATCCGATCAACAGGTAAGAACAAAGACCTACACCTTCCCATCCGATGAATAAGATAAGGTAGTTGCTTCCCATTACTAGAAGTAACATAGAGAAGATGAAAAGATTCAGGTAAGTAAAGAACTTATAGAATCCTTTGTCATGACTCATATATCCGATAGAGTATAAGTGGATCAGTGAACCGATACCCGTGATGATCATCACCATCATTAAAGAAAGCTGATCAATCTGGAATCCAAAATTGATTTGAACTCCATTTACTCTAAACCATTCAAAAGCTTTTACGATTACAGGCTGGCTTTCAGAATTAAAATTCATAAAAAGACTTACAGCGATACAGAATGATCCGAAAACCATTGCCGTAGCCAAAGATCCAACCAATATTTTTGGAAGATTTTTCCCGAATAAACCGTTAATAAGAAACCCTAAAAGTGGTAAAAGTACTATTGCATATACTAGATTCTCCATTCTTATCCTCTTAATTTATTAAATATACTCACATCTACAGAACGGGTATTTCTATATAGCATAGCAATAATTGCTAAACCTACTGCTACTTCAGCAGCAGCCACTACCATAATGAAGAAAACTAAAAGCTGTCCGTCGCCGTTGCCTTTATACGCTGAAAAAGCTGCCAATAAAAGGTTTACAGAATTCAGCATAAGCTCTACACAGCCCAGAATCACAATAGCATTTTTTCTAAGCAATACTCCCATTACTCCCAAACAGAATAATACTGATGAAAGAATAATGAAGTAGTCCAAAGGGATGCTTTGTATAAATGTATTTACTTCTCCCATAATTTTATAAATCTTTTTTACCGATTAATACCGCGCCTACAATACCTGCCAGAATTAGGATGGAAGCAAGCTCAAACGGTAAAACATATTCATTAAACAAAAGTCTACCCAGATTTTTCGTAAGACCGATACCTCTGTCTACATTTTCAACAACAATGTGTTTGTCCTGTACGCCTCTGAAAACTCCCAATACACCTACTAAAAGAAGACCTGCTGTAAAAACTCCCACAAACTTTAAAGTATTGTTCTTCTTACTTTCGTCTCCTTTATTAAGGTTAAGCATCATCAGGATGTAAAGGAAAAGTACCATGATGGCACCAGCGTACACTATAATCTGGATAATCGCAAGGAACTGTGCATTCAGAAGAACATACATTCCTGCAATTGAAAACATCGTAACAATCAATGACAAAATAGCATAGAGAGGATTTCTTGCAAATACAAAGTAAACTGCACTTGCCACTGCTAAAAACGCCACCAAGAAAAATAAAAACTGATCCATTATTTTACCGCATTTTTTTGTTTCTCGGATTGTCTTGTGGTGATATCAATCCTTTCATTTATTTTTTCAACTAATTTATCTTTTCCATAGATGAAAGAACCTCTGTTGGTTTCTACGTCTACCAATCTGTCTGTAAGATAGATGGCAGATTTAGGACAAGCTTCTTCACACATACCGCAGAAAATACATCTTAGCATATTGATTTCATATACTGAAGCATATTTTTCTTCTCTGTAAAGACCTTTTTCCTCTTTAGTTCTTTCAGCAGCAGTCATCGTAATGGCTTCTGCAGGACAAGCTACCGCACAAAGTCCGCAAGCTGTACATCTTTCTCTGCCTTCCTCGTCTCTTTTCAAAACGTGCTGGCCTCTCCAGATGGTTGTTCTTGGCTTCTGTACTTCCGGATACGAATATACTGCGGGAGCACCTTTTATCACGGTTCTTACAGCATGCTTAAATGTAATCCCCATCCCTGTAAAGATCGCAGGAAGGTAGATTTTTTCAGCAAGGGTCATTTCTTTATTGGAAACAACTTTTGATCTGTTTGTAAGTTTCATTTAATTATAGATATTAGATGTTAGACACCAGATTTTAGACTAATCTTGTCTGTTATCTTAATTATTTAATATTGATGATTGAATATGATAGGCTAAAGATAAAGCTTTGATTTCATTATCAAATTTTCAAATCAGCTCATTTTCAAATTTTATTAGTTTGCAAATGCTAAAATTACAGCTCCTGTAATTAATAGGTTTACCAATGCCATTGGGATTAATGTTTTCCATCCTAAGTGCATTAACTGGTCATATCTGAATCTTGGAAGTGTCCATCTGATCCACATAAAGATCAGAATTCCGATTACTGTTTTTGTAAGGAATGCTACGATACTTAAGATCCCTGCGGTATTTTCACCCCAGTTCTGAGTTACCCATTCAATACCAGGATAGTTGTACCCTCCGAAGAAAAGAACTACCATGAAAGCATTGGAAATAAACATGTTCACGTATTCCCCGAACATATATAAACCTAATTTCATTGAAGAATATTCTGTAGAGTATCCTGTTACCAATTCAGATTCACACTCAGGTAAATCGAACGGGTGTCTGTTGGTTTCAGCTAAAGCTGCTACAAAGAAAACAAGGAAAGCGATCGGCTGGTAGAAAATATTCCAGTTCAAACCGGAAACCCAAGGAATTACTCCCCACAATTTTCCAGTAGTCTGGCTTTCTGTAATTTCTTTTAAATCTAAACTTCCTGTCATCATAATGATAGAAAGAAGTGCTAATCCCATTGCCAATTCGTAAGAAATCATCTGAGAAGAAGCACGGATAGCACCTAGTAATGAATATTTGTTGTTCGAAGCCCAACCTCCGATCATAATTCCGTAAACCCCAATTGAAGCCATTCCGATGATGAAAAGTACACCAACATCGATGTTAGCAACCTGAAGATCAAAAGAAGTACCTGCAATATTTAAACTTTTACCCCAAGGAATAACAGCTCCTGTAATCAATGAAATAAACATCACCAAAGCAGGTCCTAGTACGAACAGGAATTTTTCTGCATTGGCCGGTGTAAAGTCTTCTTTGAAGAAAAACTTTCCACCATCAGCAAGAGGCTGCAGCAATCCGAAAGGCCCGGCTCTGTTGGGACCAATTCTATCCTGCATGATAGAGGCTACTTTTCTTTCTGCCCAGGTAGAGTAGGCTGCAATCGTAAGTGACAGCAGGAAAAGCGCTAGTACAAGTATAAGTTTAAATGTAAGTAAATCCATTTTTTATTTTAAATGTTTGAAGATGGGAGCTGGAAGCTGGAAGTGCATTACGTCGTGGCATCAACTCTTCATCACATTACCAAATTTTTTTTATATATTTTAAACAGCTAAAGTTAAAACTGAAATTTAGGGTATTTATTAAACTCCCAGCTTCCTAACTTCGAACTATTCTATTTTTCGTCTTTTTCACTGATTTCTTTAGCCATAGGATTGTCTAAAACTCTTAGCTCATCCTTTGGTTTTTCATAGTGGTTCAATGAAATTACAGAGTGTCTGTCGATATGTCTAGGACCTTCGATGTTCCAGTCTGATAATGCTTTTCTTTCAAAACGGCATGTATCGCAGATGAATTCTTCCACTTCACCCCACTGGTCTTTTCTTGCAGTTACTCTTACGATTTCGTCACCTTTCATCCATACTACAGCTTTTCCGGAACATTTATCACATTTACAAGAAGCGTTCATTGGTTTTGTAAACCATACTCTGCTTGCAAAACGAGCTGTTCTGTCTGTTAATGCTCCTACCGGACAAACGTCGATAACATTTCCGATGAAGTCATTGTCTAAAGCTTTATTTAAATAGGTTGAAATTTCAGCGTGATCTCCTCTGAAAAGAATTCCGTGTTCTCTTGTTTCTGTAAGCTGGTTTGCTGTCAATACACATCTTGCACAAAGAATACAACGGTTCATGTTCAATTTGATGTTCGGTCCAAGATCATCAGCTTCGTAAGTATTTCTTTCGAATTCTGTTCTTGTACTGTCTACACCATGCTCATATCCTAAGTCCTGAAGATGACATTCTCCTGCCTGGTCACAGATAGGGCAGTCCAGCGGGTGATTTACCAATAAGAACTCGGTAACCGCTTTTCTTCCTTCCTGAGCTTTCTCAGAAGTAAGGTTTTTTACTTCCATCCCATCCATTACATTAGTTCTGCAGCTTGCTACTAATTTCGGCATAGGACGAGGATCTGCTTCAGACCCTTTAGAAACTTCTACAAGACATGTTCTACATCTCCCTCCACTGGTCTCTAACTTGCTGTAGTAGCACATAGCGGGAGGTACAGATTTTCCACCGATTTGTCTTGCTGCTTCCAGAATGGAAGTACCAGGCATCACTTCAGTAGTCTGTCCGTCTATAGTTATTTTGAATTTTTTAACTTCTTCGCTCATATGATATGCTTTAAGCTTTATGCGTTAAGCAATAGGCTTTGTTATTTATATTTCTTAGTATTAAATGTATATCCAATTCCTCCCAGAACCTGTCCGAAAACAAAATCCTGGCGTGCTTTATCTGGTTTGTTATTCAATGTAGTTTTAATATCCCACATATTAATATAACCGGCTTTTCCTTCTAATCTCAGCATCCAGTTTTTCCAGAAAACTAAGTTAAGACTGGATCTGATATCTGTTCCCATACCTGCAACGTGAAAACGGTCACTTCTTTCATTTCCAAAAAGTTTTACATTACTTTTCGGAAACATAAACCCGATCCCAGCTCCATAAGACCATACTAAATCTATATTTTTCTTATGAACAAGATTTTTGTATTTCTCAAGACCTAAGTTTTCATAGTTTAGTCCGTCTGTATGTTCAAAAGTAAGGAACTTCTCATCTGCAAGATTAACCTGCCCGTTTTGAACCATTGCTGCATATTCAGGATCTGAAATATGTCCTTTGAAACCTACAGTCTGGTTCTGATCCATCACATATTTCATATGGTCTATCCCAAGTACCAATGCTAAATTGTCTTTAATAAAATATCCTATTCTGAAATTATACTGTGTTACAGTAAACCAGCTTGGATCAAAATAGACAATTCCAAATTTTGTAGGTCTGTCCTGTGCCGTTACATTATTCAGTTGAAAATCGTATCCGTTTCCGGTAAAATGGATATCAGAATTGCTATAAGCCGCTCTGTTCCATCCGTAAAATACGAAAACCTGACCTTTCTTGCTTAATGGTAAAGGCTTTTCCTTTCTTTCAGCTTTAATCTGCTGTTTCTCACTCGCTACATATGACAAATCTTCTTCAACGGATCTATTATAATTTGCAGTATCTGTTTTCTTATTCTGTGCAAATACAAAATTCGACATCATTAAGCCAACAACTAATAACTTCTTCATTTTAAACTAAGCATTTTTTTCAACAGCCGGAATAGGATCTGCATAATGTGCCAATCCATAATTTTGAGTTTGTGACAACTCTGGGTTTTTCACATGCCACTCAAATTCATCTCTGAAGTGACGGATTGCTGCTGCAACCGGCCAAGCTGCTGCATCACCCAACGGACAAATCGTGTTTCCTTCGATTTTTCTCTGGATATCCCAAAGTAGATCGATATCTTCCATTTTTCCTTCTCCTTTCTCGATTTTCTTCAAAATCTTGTACATCCAGCCTGTTCCTTCACGGCAAGGCGTACATTGTCCACAGCTTTCGTGATTGTAGAATCTCGCTAAAGTCATAGTGTGTTCTACAATACACTGGTCTTCATCCAAAACGATGAAACCTCCTGAACCCATCATTGTTCCGGTAGCGAAACCACCGTCTGCCAATGATTCATAGTTCATATATCTTGGCTCTCCGTTCACTGTTCTCAGCAATAGATTAGCTGGAACAATAGGAACAGAACTTCCTCCAGGAATACAAGCCTTTAATTTTTTACCATCTTTAATACCACCGCAATATTCATCAGAATAAATGAATTCTTCTACGGTAATGGTCATATCGATTTCGTATACACCCGGTTTGTTGATGTTTCCACAAGCAGAAATCAATTTCGTACCTGTAGATCTTCCCACCCCGATTTTAGCATATTCAGCACCTGTAATATCAATAATTGGAACAATTGCAGCAATAGATTCAACGTTATTTACTACTGTTGGTCTTTCCCAAAGTCCTTTTACAGCCGGGAATGGCGGTTTTAATCTTGGGTTACCTCTTTTTCCTTCAAGAGATTCAAGCAATGCAGTTTCTTCACCACAAATGTATGCTCCACCCCCTCTTTGAACATAAATTTCACAATCGAAACCTGTTCCCAGGATATTTTTACCTAAAAATCCTGCTGCTTTGGCTTCTTCAATAGCTTCTTCAAGGATATCCGGAATCCATGAATATTCTCCGCGGATGTAGATATAAGAAACATTAGAACCTAAACAGTAAGATGAGATCAGCATTCCCTCGATCAATACATGAGGAAGGAACTCCATTAAATATCTGTCCTTGAATGTTCCAGGCTCAGATTCATCCGCATTGACAACAAGGTGTCTTGGAACGCCTTCAGGCTTTGCCAGAAAGCTCCATTTCATCCCTGTTGGGAATCCAGCTCCACCACGTCCTCTTAGTCCTGAAGCTTTTACTTCTTCAAGAATTTCGTCAGGAGTCATCTTCAAGGCTTTTTCAGCTGCTGTATAACCTCCCTGTTTACGGTACGTTTCAAAGTAGCGAATACCTTCTATATGTGCGTCTTTAAGTAAAAGTTTTTTACTCATTGTTATTTGCTTATTGCAATTAGCTTTTGGCTTCTTGCATTAATTATGATTAAACGTTAAGTGAATAATTTAAAATCTAAAATTTAGAGTTTAAAATTTCTATTAGTCTAAAGCAAGTTGTCCCTGTCTGCAAAGCTCAAGGATTTCGTCTACTTTTTCTATTGTTAAATTTTCATGAAAGAATTTTCCAAGCTGCATCATTGGTGCGTATCCGCATGCTCCAAGACATTCAGCAGGCTTTAATGTAAACATGCCGTCTTCAGTAGTTTCTCCATCCTTAATATTCAGTTTGGTTCTGATATGGTCAAGGATTTTTTCGCTTCCACAAACCATACAAGGTCCTGTTCTGCAAACTTCCAAAACATATTTACCTACAGGCTTCATATTAAACATGGTATAGAAAGTAGCTACCTCATATACTTCAATCGGTTGGATACTTAATAGTCCGGCAACATAATCCATTACAGGAACATCTAACCATCCTCCGAATTCTTTCTGTGCTAAGTGAAGTACAGGAAGAAGAGCAGATTTCTGTCTTCCTTCAGGATATCTTGCGATAATTTTATGTACCTGTGCTAAACTTTCCGGTTTAAAAGCTATTGTTTCGCTCATTTTTTATCTAAGATTAAAGAACATAGAAAAAGAGAGAATAGACTCTAAAATTCGTGTTCTAAATTCAATTTATATTAGGTGATGAAAGTCTTTTATCTTTCATCTATTTTCTTAATTCCATTTATGCGTCTAATTCTCCCGCAATAATATTCATACTACACATCGTTACAATGGCATCTGAAATTACAGAACCTGTAATCATTTCAGGGTATGCCTGATAGTAGATGAAGCATGGTCTTCTGAAGTGAAGTCTGTAAGGGCTTCTTCCTCCATCACTCACAAGATAGAATCCTAATTCCCCGTTTCCACCTTCTACAGCGTGATAAACTTCTCCTTTCGGTACATCAGTTTCTCCCATTACAATTTTGAAATGGTAGATCAATGCTTCCATTTTCTGATATACATCTGCCTTTTCAGGAAGATAGAAATCAGGAACATCCGCATGGAATGGCCCTTCCGGAAGATTTTCGTATGCTTGTTTTATAATTTTGATTGATTCCCAAATTTCCTGTTGACGAACCATGAAACGGTCGTAAGTGTCACCAGAAGTTCCTACTGGAATGATGAAGTCGAAATCTTCATAAGAAGAATAAGGCTGTGCAACTCTTACATCATAATCTACTCCTGCTGCACGTAAGTTGGGACCTGTGAAACCATAGCTTAATGCTCTTTCGGCAGAAATAGCTCCTGTTCCGATGGTTCTGTCCATGAAAATTCTGTTTCTTTCTAGTAGAGTACAGAATTCTTTGAATCTTGGCGGGAACGTTTTTAAGAAGTCCTTTAATAACTCATGGAATTTTGGAGTGAAATCTCTTTCAAAACCTCCGATTCTTCCCATATTGGTTGTCATCCTTGCTCCGCAGATCTGCTCATACATATCATAAATACGTTCTCTTTCGATGAACATATAAGTAAGACCTGTAATGGCTCCTGAGTCCATTCCGGTTACCCCGTTACAGATCAGGTGGTCACCGATTCTTGCCAGCTCCATTAGGATAACACGCATATAGTCTACACGTTTTGGAACTTTAACGCCAATCAGTTTCTCTACTGTCATGTGCCAACCTAAGTTGTTGATTGGTGCAGAACAGTAATTCATACGGTCCGTAAGGGTAGTGATCTGAGAGTAGTTTCTTCTTTCAGAAATTTTCTCAAATGCTCTGTGGATATATCCTACCGTTTGCTCAGCGTGAAGAATTCTCTCTCCGTCCATCGTTAAGATATTCTGGAAAATCCCGTGAGTAGCAGGGTGGGTAGGTCCTAAATTGAGGGTATACAATTGTCCGTCAATCTGTTCCTTACTTTCGTACTGGTTTAGTATATTAGATAATGAGTTATCTTTCATAATTTAAATGCTTTAGGCTATGGGCTTTAAGCTTGTTGCTTATTGCTTATTGCATTATTTTTATCTTCCGAACATATTATCGTCCTTATCGGTTCTGGTACCGTCTTCAAGGCGATATTCTTTCAACATTGGGTGGTATCCAAGATCTTCCATATTCAAAATAGGTCTAAGATCCGGGTGTCCTTTAAATTTAATCCCATAGAAATCAAACGTCTCTCTTTCCATCCAGTTAGCTCCGGCATAGAGCTCAGTAAGAGAATCTACTTCAATATTTTCTCTGGACATGAATATTTTCAGACGTAATCTGAAATTGGCCATCATATTATGCAAATGGTATACAACGCCTATTTCCTTTTCAGGGAATTCAGGGTAATGAATACCACAGATATCTGTAAGGAAATTAAATTCCAAAGATGAATCTTTAAGATAGTGAATAATCTTCTTGATATCTTCTTTCTTCACTTCAATGGTCAGCATTCCATAAGGTTCTGAGCTTGAAATGACAGATTCCGGAAATTCTCTTGTGATTGCTTCTAATACAAATTCGTTTGTCATTTCCGTTTAGTTGCTTATGTTGTAAGAATCTAATAATTTCTGATATTCAGGCATGTCTCTTCTTCTGATGCTTTCGCTTTCTGCAAGAGCCTGTACCTGCATTACTCCTTCAATGATCTGTTCAGGTCTTGGAGGACATCCGGGAACATAAACGTCTACCGGAATAATTTTATCAATTCCCTGAAGTACAGAATACGTATCAAAAATACCACCGCTGGAAGCACAAGCTCCAACTGCTACTACCCATTTCGGCTCTGCCATCTGAGTATAAACTTCTTTTAGGACTGGCCCTAATTTCTTTGATATAGTTCCGCAAACCATCAGCATATCTGCTTGTCTTGGAGAGAAAGAGTTTCTTTCCATACCAAATCTTGAAGCATCATACGTTGGGTTTAGGGTAGCCATAAACTCAATACCACAACAAGAGGTAGCAAATGGTAACGGCCAAAGTGAAAACTTTCTTGCCATCCCGATTACACTGCTCAGTTTTGTTGCGAAAAACCCTTCTCCTTCATATCCTTCGGGAGCAGGTGCATCTGTTCTTATTACTGGTTTTTTATCTGACATTTTCTTTTGTTAAATATTTAAAGATTAAATCATTTAATAATTAAATTATTCAATCTTTTAATGTTAAAATTTATTTATCCCAATCCAGCGCACCGCGTTTCCAAACATAGAAAAACGCTACGAAGAATATCGCAACGAACGTAAGTACAGCAAGGAATCCTTCCATGCCGAATTCTCTAAAGTTTACTGCGTAAGGATAAAAGAATACGATTTCAATATCGAATAGTACGAACAATACCGCAGTCAGGAAGTACTTGATAGAAAACGGTGTTCTTGCATTCCCTTCTACAGGAATCCCGCATTCCCAGCTTTGGTTTTTTACAGAGTTTCCTTTTTTCTGCTGTGGCCCCAAGAAATGTGCCCCAAGCAAAGAAACAGCTACAAATCCTACTGCTACACCAGCCTGGATAAGGATTGGAATATAACTTTCAGGTAAATTCATTTTTGCATTATTATCTCAATTTGCAAATTTAGCGAATAAACAAGAAAGCATGAAATTAATAAGCTTAAAAGTCGGATGAAAATGAGTTAAATCGGTAATTTAGAATCAATAAAAATTAGCTTTTTGTGATTATTTTTTTAGTGTGTTTTTCCCCGTTTTTTGTAGCAACTGTCAAAAGATAGACACCATCAGGGATATTGGAAATGTCCAGAGTTCCAATTTTGTTTTGATCGGAGAAATCTCTGATAAGCCTTCCGGAGTTGTCAAACAGCTGGATTGAGATGATCTGATTGCTTTCAATATTGGTCTTATATACAATTTTATGGGTAGCGGGATTGCTTACATTAAAATATGTTTTTTGAGAAAGGTTTTCCTTGGTACTCAATGGTGTAAGTGTACAGGTGGAATTGGTGGATGTCAAAGTGTAACGGGCTGCTGCACCGTAGATAAGATGATTGTAGGTACGTATTGGATCTCCTATCTGTTTGTTGACCATATCAATTTCAGAGAGGGTAGATTTACTGTTTTCATACGTTATAAGGTATGCTTTTGAATGTGTTCCGTAATCAATAGAAAAAGCGGCGTATGGATTCTGCGTATTGATTGCCATAAAAGGACAGCTCTGTGAAGGATTTTCCATATTAATCTCAACAATACCGCCGGTGATGGTTAGAAAAAGTCTGCCTTCATAGAAAAACAGATCTCCCGAAGGCGTTTGCCCATCAGACAGATTGCCGATCTCTGTGAAAATACCGGTATTCATATCATACCTGTATAATGCATTAGGATTATTTCCTGCCGCGTAAAGATAGTTTCCGGAATCGGCTACTAATGAATTGGCTGTAGTATTACCTGTAGTAAAATCACCTAGAAATTCACAACTGGAATCTGTATTCTTTTTTCTGTATAATAAGCCTGAACCAGTAAGGTAGTACATATTGTTATTACTGTCAATGGCAATATCTGTATAGATTTCATTGGCTATAACATTGGGAGTACAGAATGATTCCACAACTTCTGAAGGACCGGAAACGTCAAATCTGTATACATTATTGATAAAGTTGATATAATTACTTACCGAAAAGGTGTTGACGTAAAATTCCTGAGAATATATTGATACCGGAATAAGGAATATTCCGAAGAATAGTAATATTTTGTTCATGATGGTGGTTATTAGCAGGAGTAAAAATAGATTTATTTCATAGAATCTGATTATGATTTAATATTTTTATTTTTTTATTTTTTTCAAAAGAGTGTAAGCTATAAAAGAGATGTATCCAAAAAGAATACTGGCAAAAGCAATATTAATCACCGTGTTCGTTCTGTCATCTGGAGATTGAAAAAATAAGTTGTAACTGATAAATCCAGCGATTAAAATAGCGAAAATGATAAGTTGTGGTTTCATAAGGTTCAAAAATTAAGGTTTAAAAGAGCCATAGTAATTTTACATTGTACTGCTGTGGAATCACTTATTCACTTCCATTGAATAGGTTCTTCTTCTTTTATGATTTACCGGATTGTAATCCTGCCATAAAAGCTGAATACTTTTGTTTTCTTCCAGTTCAGGATTTGTTTCAAGATATTTGACACCCTTTTTTCTAAATATATCCCAGATTTCTTTGAAAATAATAGAGGTTACCCCTCTTCTCTGATAGTCCGGGTGAATTCCGATCAGGTAAAAATTAGCCCGGTCATTTTTTTTACCTGCTTTTAAAAAGTGCCACCAGCCAAATGGAAGAAGTTTTCCTCCGGACTTCTGCAGCGCTTTGGAATAAGAAGGCATTGTAATTGCGAATGAGATCAGACTGTTGTGTTCATCAGCGATACATACAATAAAATCTTTGTCGATAAGTTTGAAGTACTTCTCTTTGTAGGTTTTACGCTGCTCGTCTGAAATAGGAGTGTACGTGGAAAGGTGTTTGTAAGTTTCATCTAAAAGATCAAACATAGGATCTACATACTGAATAATCTCTTCTTTAGTTTTGAACTTTAAGACTTTCAGTTTGTACTTTTCTGAAATAAGCTGGTTGAACTTGTGGATTTTTTCAGGTAAGACTTCAGGAAAAATAATTTCAAACTCCACCCATTCCTTTTCTTTGGTTAAGCCCAGATTTTCAAGATGCTGAGGGTAATACTCATGATTGTAAATTCCAATCATAGTCGCAAGCTGGTCGAAACCTTTTACGAGCATTCCGGCTTTGTCAAGGTTGGTGAACCCCATAGGCCCCTCAATTTTGTCAATATTTTTTTCTTTGGCATAATCAACTGCTTTTTGAATTAATGCCTTTGAAACTTCAGCATCATCAATAAAATCGATCCATCCAAAACGAACTTTTTTAATTCCTAATTCTCTCTCTTCCTTATGATTGATAAGAACAGCAATTCTTCCTACGATCTTGTCATTCTTGTAAGCCAGATACTGCTTCGCCTCAGAATATTGAAGTGCAGGATTTTCATCAGCATTCCAGATGTTGATTTCGTCATTGATAAAAGACGGGACATAGTAGGGATTGTTTTTATACAAATCCATTGGAAACTTTACGAATTGCTTGAGCTGACCCGCTGTTTTTACTTCAATAATTGAAACTGTAGACATGTTTTTTGAGGGGAATTAAACGACAAATATAAATAATAATATCTTATACTTTGGCACAGTTTTTATATCATTATGGATAAAAATTAAACACAAAATCTATATAAAATGGTGGGTTATTATATCATTATTGGTATTTCAATGCTGGTGAGCTGGTGGGTTTCTTCCAGGTTGAAATCAAAATTTGAATATTATTCCAATGTACACCTTCGAAACGGCCTTTCGGGGAAAGAAGTAGCGGAAAAAATGTTGAGAGATAACGGGATAAATGATGTTCAGGTAATATCAGTTCCCGGGCAGTTGACGGACCACTATAATCCGGCAGATAAAACAGTAAACCTTTCTGAAGGAGTTTACATGCAGAGAAATGCCGCCGCAGCCGCAGTAGCAGCTCATGAATGCGGACACGCAGTACAACATGCCGTAGGATACTCTATGTTGAATTTACGTTCAAAACTGGTTCCTATCGTTAATATAAGTTCCAATCTGATGCAATTTGTCCTTATAGCGGGTATCGCGGTAATGGCTGCATCAAGAACAATTGAGAATCCCAATGGAAACACAACAGTTCTTGCTATTGGAGTTGCCATGTTTGCTGTGACAACACTTTTTGCTTTTGTAACGCTTCCGGTGGAATATGATGCAAGTAACAGAGCTATGAAATGGCTTAAAGATACAGGAACTGTAACTACAGAAGAATTTGCAGGAGTACAGGACAGTCTGAAATGGGCCGCAAGAACTTATGTGGTGGCAGCCTTAGGATCTCTGGCACAGCTTCTTTACTGGGGATCATTACTTCTCGGTGGAAGAAGGGATTAATCATTAAATTCAAATGAAACATATTGCATCTCGGAGAGTTTTTCCGAGATGTTTTCTTTTTCTGCAAGCTTCAGTGAGGCTGTAAGGATGCAGTTTTCATTAGCATCAAAATTCAAAACTTTGGCATCAAATTTTGAAAGCAGGGTGAATATTGTATTCTGCTGATTAAAATTAAACTGAATCTCTATTTCTGTTTCCAGCTCACGGGTAATGATCTGCGCTTCTTCCAATGTGATCTTTGCAGATTCCTTATAAGTCTTTACCAAGCCTGAAACCCCTAGTTTGGTTCCTCCATAATAACGGACTACAATCACAAGAATATTGGTGACTTCATTTGCCAAGAGTTGATTGTAAATAGGTAATCCGGCACTTCCGGAAGGTTCACCATCATCATTGGCACGGTAGTTTTCACTATTTAATCCCATTCTGAAAGCATAACAGTGGTGAGTAGCTTTCGGATGTTCTTCCCTTACTTTTTCCAGCGCACTCTTTAGTTCTCTTTCATTGGTTACCGGGAAAGCAAATCCAATAAACTTGCTTCCTTTTTCCTTTAAAAGAGTATTTTCTATGGGTTTTTCTATGGTTTTGTATTCAAACGTCATTGTGTATTCCGGCTTTAATTATGCAAAAATATTAAATGCTTTAGTATTCTGCATCATGATCACAAATTAAGCCGTCAAATTTTGACGGCTTATCTATCTTTTTATGTAAAATAACACTCTTACATTACATCTCCGCACAGATCCATTGGGATCAGACACATATAGCTTGTAGGGCCGCAAAAATCCTGAGGACATTGATCTCTACATCTTGTAGGTTGCCCGGTAGGTAGTATACATGTTACAAAAACACCTCCTTTAATGATTTTCATATTGGTTCTGGATACCTTTTTCAAATTTTTCATAATACTATTTTGTTTGGTTAATTTAATAATATTAACATGAGAATGTTCCATCTGCCCAAGGTGGTGGGCAGCTCATACTTGAAGGCGTTGCACAGCAGTGTTGCAATGAAGGTGGATAAAATGAGCAGCATTCAGGAGCGTTTCCTCCGTTTACTTTCTTTAAACTCTGTCTTGAAATTTTCTTTAGATTTTTCATAGTAATTTTTTTGTAAAACTAATGTAAAGAAATTATTTCATTAAGTGGAGATAAATTGCTTTTATTTTAGCCTGAAAAAAGAAACTGTATTGTCTCTGAAATTTTCAATTTTAGTTGCTGTATGGTTGAATTCCGGCGCTTTTGTTCCGTTTTCCAGCCTCAGATTTTCATTTTTAATGACAATAGCTTCGTCCCAAAGGTTAGCATTGATAAACTGTTGGAGTGTAAAACGACCACCTTCAATAATCACAGACTGTATCTGTTCTCTATACAATGCTTCCATAAGTTCAGGAAGGAAATTTTCCTTATTGATTTTAATGAATTGAATAGATCCTTCAATACCTTCTTTTACAGTATTTAGAACCAATGTCTTTGCTTCATTATTGTAAATGTTGTAACCGGAAGGAACCTTTAGATCAAAATCGATCAAAATTCTTACAGGGTTTGTTCCTTCTGCATTTCTTACGGTAAGAGTTGGGTTGTCATTTAAAGCAGTTTGAGTTCCTACTAAAATAGCATGTTCGTCAGCTCTTAACTGGTGAACAAACTGATTCACGAGGGTGTTGGAAACAGCAGTTGGTTTAAAGTCTTTATCCAAAAATCCATCACCGGATTCTGCCCATTTTAAGATAATGTAAGGTCTTTTCTTTTCATGGTAAGTGAAAAATCTTTTATTCAGTTCAATACACTCTTGTTCAAGAATTCCTGAAACGGCCTCAATTCCTGCATCCTGAATGATTTTTTTTCCTTTACCATTCACTTTATCATGGGAATCCATAGCGCCAATAACGACTTTTTTAAATCCTAATTCTTTAATCATTAAAGCACAAGGAGGTGTTTTTCCAAAGTGGGCGCAGGGTTCGAGAGAAACATAGATCGTGGATTCCGGAATAAGGTCTTTATTTTTAACGGAATTGATGGCATTAATTTCGGCATGGTTTTCTCCGGCTTTATGATGATAGCCTTCACCAATGATTTCTCCGTTGTGTACAATTACGCTTCCAACAAGAGGGTTGGGGTAGGTTTTGCCAAGAGCTTTCTGAGCCAGCTCAATACATCTTTTGATATATAGTTCGTCGTTGTTCATATTGATAAAAAGAAAAAGCGAAGACAAATTGCTTTGCTCCGCCTTTATTTATTTTGTTATCTGTTAATCTCCGCTGATAATGTTGTGGAGATTCTGCTTTAATGTTTCCAGATGAGCTTTTTTCTCATCAATGGTGTTGTAAGTGTCTTTTAAGAGAGGGTTTTCTCTTGACGGTTTGTTGAAGAAAGAAAGGTTGTTTTCCAGTTTTACAATTTCAGCTTCAAGATCAGAAATCTGGTTTTTGATCTTTCTTGCCTTGTCAGTAAGTTGGTTTTCAGAAAGACCTTCTTCTTTCAGTTCAAGCTCGTTGATTTTGTTTATTTTCAATTTCTCTCTTAATGTCTTGTTGAATTCAGAGTTGATTGAAATTTTATCTCTAGGAACTTTACCGATGTTGTTCCATGATGTTTTGATCTGCTCAATTCTTTCGATGCTGCCTTCTTCATTGGAAACCAGTTTCAACTCATCAAGAAGCGCTTTCTTGTTTTTATAGTTTTCTTTCCAGTTATCAGTGGAAGTATTACTTTTCTCTCTGTAGTTGTTGAAGAACGCATTACATGCATCACGGAATTCATCCCAGATTTTGTTGGTCATACTCTTTGGAACGTGGCCTACTTTTTTCCAGTCTTCCTGCAGTTTTTTGAATAATGGAACTGAAATATCCCATTCTTCATTGTTCATATTATCCTGTGCTGTCTGGATCAGTTTTAGTTTCTCTTCAAGATTCGCTTGTTGTGAACCTTTCAACGATTTGTAATAATTGTTTTTCGTTGTATTAAAACCTCTGAGTGTTGTTTTGAAATCATTCCAGTTTTGGTTAGATAATTTTCTTGGAACACTTCCGGTTTTTAAGAATTCAGAACGTAGATCTTCAACTCTTTTGATGGCATTTTGCCAGTAGTTGTGATTAGGAGTTTCTGATGGCTCAGAAAGTTTCTTTATTTCAGCAATGATCTCGTTTTTCTTTTCAAGATTTACAGTCTGCTCTTTTTCAATAGAAGCGGAAAGCTCAGATTTTCTCTCGTGAATTTTGTTGGAAATTTCTTTGAATTCTTCCCATGTTTTTTCACGGAATTCCTCTGCAACAGGCTCAGCTTCTTCTTTCCAAAGTTTATGAAGATACTGAAGTTCGTTTAAAGCCTTTTGGATTACCGGTTCGTTTTCCAGTTCCTTAGCACGTGCAATGATGTGTTCTCTCTTTTCAAGGTTGTGGCTGTATTCCTGTTCCAGAAATTCTTTATTCAGATCCAGCATCTGATAAAATTGGTTCAGGTGGTGGAAATAGTTGTTATTAAGAATTTTGAATTCAGATTTTGCAACCTGCCCGGCTTTTGACCAGTCTTCTTTAATTTCACGGATGGATTTAAAAAGATTGATTCCCGGTTCAGAACTTGTATATAGATTTTTAAGTCTTTCTATAATGTTTTGACGGTGTTCAAGGTTTTTCTTCTGCTCTTCTTCCTGTCCTTTCTGGAAGCTGTCATGTTTTTCCTTGAAGATATTGACCAATGCAGAATATTTAGTTTGAGAAGGATGCTCATAGCTAAAGTTTTCAGCAGGATTTCCGGCTTCTACATATTCATGCTTTTTATCCTCCACTTCATCATGGATATAGTGACTTGCTTTTTCCTTCAACAGGTTGAATCTTTTGAAATTCTCACCGGCATTGGGAGTGTTGATGATTTTTTCCATTTCCTTTAAAGCATCAGTCAGAGAAATTTCTACCTCTTCATGTTCTTCCAGGTGTTCTGCATCATCTTCATGTCGGTTTGCATCATGAGAAACCGTGTTTTCTGATGGGTCCTGAGATACTTCGTTAGGATTGTTCTTTTCTTCGTTTTCAGAAAGATTGTTTTCTGTAGTCATAGCAAATCTTTTATGTGAGTGGCGTTTATATCCTTTAAATATAGCTTTAAGGCCAATTAAAGCACTAATTTATGTTATTTTTTTTGAAAATTCCAAATTTCCCAAGCTTTTTCTGCTTGCTGCTCAAGCATATAATATCCGTTCACTGTCTTTGCTCCTTTTTCAGAGGCATTGATGATGAATTGAGTGTAGTTGGGATTATAAATCAGATCAATGATCAGGTGCTCAGAAGAAAGCCCGTCAAAAGGAAAGTTCACACAGTCTTTTACATTCGGGAAAGTACCTACCGGTGTACACTGAATGATTATTTTATGTTCCGCAACGGTTTCTTTATTAAGGTTTTCAAAATTAATTTCCGTACTTCTTGAAACAGTTATTGAAGGGATGTTGTGTTTATCTAAAGCATATTTTACAGCTTTTGCAGCGCCTCCGTTTCCTAAGATCAGAGCTTTGTCCTGAGAAGACGTTTTGTGTAAAAGAAGGGTCTTCTCAAATCCGTAAGCATCTGTATTATAGCCTGTTTTTTTACCATCCTGGATAAGAACACAGTTTACGGCACCTATTTTCTCTGCTTCATCGCTTAATTCATCAAGATAATCAATGATTTTTTCTTTGTAGGGAATAGTAACATTGAATCCTAAAAGATCCGGAGAAGCAAAAAGGTTTTCCACTTCATTGATTTCGTTCAGATCAAAAATATCATAGGAGAAGTTCTTTAGCATGAGCTTTTGGAACTTGTTTTCGAAGAATTTTTTAGAAAAAGAATAAGAAATGTTTTTTCCTATCAATCCTAATTTTTTATTGGAATCCATAGATCAAATGTAAAAAAAAGACCGGATAAATCCGGCCTTGGTTTGAAATATTTTTTAATAATTAATCTACGATAAATTTAGTAGAGAAATTATCTGTTTTCAGAATGTAAGTTCCTTTTACAGTACCTTTAAGGTTAATTTTATTTGAATGTTTGAAAGGATTACTGATCGTTTCAATTAATTTTCCTGAAAGGTCATAGATGTCGGCTTTTGAAATTTTGCTAAGATTTTCTCCTTTTACAAATAATTCATTGTTTTTTACCGGGTTAGGATAGATGGTGAATTCTGATTTGTCTTTTTGAGTTTCAACAGTTCCTAATGTACCGAAACATGCCCAGCTAAGGTCATCCAGAGCAACTCTGTTGGAAGTTGAAGAATTTGTCAGCTTTATAACAACATTTCCGCTTACGTTTATATTGTTAATGGTAGTTGTAGTAACAACATTACTGTAAGGAATAGTTCCTACATTAACGTCATTTACAAAAACATTGAAATATCCTGCGTTTCCGGAGAATTTTAACTGTGTTGTTAAAGTTAAATTCTTGATTCCGCTTGAAAGTGTTGAACTTGTTAAAGAACCATTTCTGATTGTGATCGCTTTATTGTTGATGGTTTGGTCAACTCTTGCGTCAGTAGCAGTCCATGAAATTCCGTTGTTTGTCCAGTTTGCTGTCAGATAAGTATTTGCTGCACCAGTGATCATTTCAAAATCTTCAGTTCCACAGCTTCCACCTCCTGCAGGGGTATCAAGAGTAGTTTCTGTAGCTGTTGTACTTTGTGGAGAAGAGTTTCCGAAAGCATCTTTAGCAATTACATAGAAAGTATATTGAGTAAGTGGGGCTAACCCTGATACAATTGTAGATGTTGTTGTACCGGAAACATTAGCTTTTAAAGTACCGTTAGCATAAACCTGGTAAGAAGTTACTCCTACATTATCTGTAGCGGCAGTCCAGCTTACAGCGATAGAGTTTGAAGTAGGATTGTTGGCAACAACATTGGTTGCTGCTGTAGGTGCTTGGTTATCAATTACCGGAGATCCCCAGATTTGAGTAACATACTCAGGGTGATCAATGAAAGGGTTTCTGTTTCCCTGGTAGATATAAGAAGCATTGTTTCTTGCGATTTCTTCTGCAGATACAGGATCCATTGCATTCCAAGCTAAATATTGATTTAATGCCCAAGGCTGTAGTCCCGGGAATGCTGTGTTACCAAGCATATCACCGGTAGTGAAATTAGAAAGTTTGTCTTCATATCTTGTCACAAAATAAAAGAACATTCTGGCAATATCTCCTTTGAAAGCGTCAATAGGCTCAAATACAGTGCCTGAGTATCCTGCTGATACGGATGTACCTAATTTTGATCCGTTTTTAGAGATGAAAGAAGTAGCACCAACAACTCCGAAAGGGTAGTTGGATCTCATTCCGTTTACTTTTCCATCAGTAGCACGAATAAAATGAATATCAGCTACCATAGGAGAAGCACTGTTGAATAAACTCTGAGGAATTACGTGCTCTCTGTTGTAGCAGTCACCTTCATTAGAGTATCCGGCAGATCCGCATTGATTGGTTCCCAGGATGAAATTATACTGATCCGGCCCATTTGGGTTTTCAGAATAAATATCCAGAATGGTTCCATCGTTTTCATAAAAATAATCACGGTCTGTAGTGGCATAGCCTGTCCATAAACCGCCATAGCCATGGTCAACATGTCCATTGCTGATAATGTCTTTAAGAGCTGTTTTAAGAGCTGCACCCGTTAACCCTGCTGCCGGAGTATAATATCCTGCGGGAGCTTGTGCCAAAGCGCTTATAAATGTTACGCTTAAAAGTAAAAAAGATAAAATTTGTTTCATTTATTTAAAATTGGGGCGTAAAGGTACGAAAAAATGAAACCGAAGTATATTAACTTAATGTAATATATAAACTTAGGATATTACTTCTTAGTAATATATTCCTTGCTGATTTTTGAGAAAAACCATGAAATAGTGATTCCAAACAGAGAGGCTGTAAGGGCTACGATAAGATAATTTTTTCCTACAATTTTTACCGGGAATGGCAGCACTTCATTGGCTCTGAAAAATTCTGTGTAAAGCTGGAAATAGCAAAGTGCAGTTCCAAGAATCAATCCGGTAATCACCCCGGAAACAACAATAAGAAGTCCGGTATAGAAATAGGTAAGCCTCAAATGGCTTAAAGGAAAACCAAGTGAAATCAGTGATTTTGCCTGTTCTTTTTTATCAAGCTGAAGGATGATGATCGCTCCTGCAAGATTAAAGGTGGTAATGAAGATAACCAGTGCAAAAATCAGGTAGATGAAAAGTTTTTCAGTGTTGATCATTTTCCAGAAAGCGGCATTTTCCTCTTCCTTGGTTTTGATCTCAATATTTTTCCCGAGAGAAGAAAGCAGACTTTGTTTTACAGCATCTGCATTTTCCGGGTTTTTTAATTTAATAACAATCTGATAAGCCGACTTTTTTGGAAGATTAAGTAATTCTTCTGTAAGCTCAATAGGAGAGATAATATAGTTGTCCAGCTGATCTTTTCCAGGGAAAACACCGGTTACCGAAATATCTCTTTTATTATAAATGTCTTCTTCTTTATTGATAATCCCTGTTCCCGGTTTGGGCATAAAGACTGTCGCATAATGGTTGGAAGAATCTACAGGAATTGAAAGCCTGTTATCCAGACTGTTTTCCATCAATACTTCATTAGAATATTTGAAGCTTGGATATGTTCCGTAGAAAACATCTTTATTGATAGGGTTTACTTTGATATAAGCAGAATCAACGCCTCTTAAATAGGCAATGTCTCCTTTTCCGTTGAAACTGATGTATACTTTTTCTTCAATAACACGGGAGAAGCTGCTGACTTCTTTATGATTGCCTAATACTTTATTGACAGTATCCAGATTTTTAATGGTTTTTCCGGAAGCACTTTTTAAAGTAAGGTCTGCATGAAGATTAGAAATAAGGTCTTTATTCAGGTCTTCAAGGCCTGAAAAAACAGAAATAATGACGAACATTGCAGCCACAGCAACCGTCATGGCACCTACGGCCAGCCACGTAATGAACGTAACGGCAGTACTTCCTTTTTTAGCTAAAAGGTATCTGGATGCTATGTAAAATGCAATATTCTTCAAGATTTATAAAACAGGATTGTCGCCTTCGCCTCTTAATTCTCTTTCCAGTTTTTCAACATCATCCAGAGCAGTGTCAAGGTAGAAGTTAAGCTGTGGAATGATACGTACCTGTTTTGACATTTTTTGTCCGATGAAGTTTCTGTATTGAGGTTTGTTTTCTTCAATTTCCTTCATCACAGCGGTACGGAATTCCTGTGGGAAAATGCTTAAATAAATCTTAGCAATTCCTAAGTCAGCAGTTACTTTTACATCTGAAACAGATACTAAAATACTCTGTTTGCTTTCTGCAGCCTGTTTGCGGAAAAGCTCTGCGAAGTCTTCCTGAATAATCTGTGCTACTTTTCTTTGTCTGTTACTTTCCATAATTTCTGCAAATTTAGTACTTTTGTTTGAATTGATACTTTGAAATTCAACAGGAGTATCAAATTTACGATTTAATTATATTTATTAGTATTTATGAAGCTAGAACATATTGGTATTGCCGTAAAGTCTTTAGGCGTTTCTGATGAGCTTTTTGCCAAATTATTGGGAAAAGAATCCTATAAAAAAGAATCTGTAGAAAGGGAAGGGGTTGTAACTTCTTTCTATGAAACAGGAGAAAGTAAAATTGAGCTGTTGGAAGCCAGTAATCCTGAAAGTCCGATCTCAAAATTCATTGATAAAAAGGGGGAAGGCATCCATCATCTGGCATTTGGCGTTGAAAACATCGTGGAAGAAGTGAAAAGACTGAAAAAAGAAGGATTTCAGTTTATCTCCGAAGAACCGAAAGAAGGTGCTGATAATAAATTAGTTGTCTTCCTTCATCCGAAGTCTACAAACGGTGTGCTGGTAGAACTTTGCCAAGAAAAGCAATAAAAAATTTTGTAGTGAAAGAAATTTTACTATTTTTGCAAACACAAAATTTAACCAAGTTTTGAGGTCCTATAGCTCAGTTGGTTAGAGCACCTGACTCATAATCAGGTGGTCCCTGGTTCGAGCCCAGGTGGGACCACTTTTTAAATCAAGCACTTACAGAAATGTAGGTGCTTTTTTTGTGCCTACTCCCTATTTCAGGGTATTATAATATTATCTTAATTAAAATTTAACTTATTCTATGTAGTCAGATATTTAGAATAATTATTAAAAGGTGTCCTATTAAGTGTCCCGACCCATTTTCTAAAAATTAAATCAATGAATAACAATAAATTATCAATACTTTTTCTATTGCAAAAAGTGAAAATAAATAAACAAGGTAAATGCCTTATAAAATGTAGAATTACTTTTCACCAGGATAGAAAAGAGTTTTCTACTGGATTATTTGTAAATCCTAAGCAATGAGATAATAGGCTACAGAAGGGGTTAAACCACCCAATGATGAAAATACCTTTATCAATTCCCAAATAAACCTGATTAAAAATGAAATTAATTTTTCTTTTATTTATTTAAGTTGCGATTTTTCCAAAGGATTATAGCTTTTTTTATAGTAAGAATATAATGTTTTTTTTACTATGATTTTTTGTTTTTGATTTTAATTTTTAAATGTATTTTCTGTTTATATAATAGGAAATACGTTTTAGTAGTTTTGGGTATACTTTAGTTTTTTTTCTACTGAAAAATACTGATTGAAATAGATAAATTTGTTAATGTCAATCAATGGTGAAGTATTTTTGAATATTGTGTAATTATTTGGTATACTGTGGCTTATCCAATGGATTTTTTGTGTTTGTTTAATTAACCCTCGTCTTTTATAATCTTACAAAAATTCAGAAGTTTCGCATTTCTAATAATTTAAAAACAGTTTAAATAATAAAAACAATTAATTTTTAATGTATGAAAACAAAATTTTTTTTCCCTTTGATAGGTTTTCTAATTTTATCATGCGAGCCTGAGAGTACTCCTACATGCTCTTTGACTAGTGTTCATGATAATACCACTAATACAACAATCAAATTATGGCCAAGTGGTATTATACCTTATAGTTTTGGAACGAATTTTCCTGAAGATAAGAAACATATTGTCATTGGGGCTATGGAAACTTGGGAATCTCTTACTAAAGCAGTTCATTTTAGACCCAAAAGTAATAATGATACAGATTTTGTTACAATAAATTGGGTGTCGGGTAATACCTGTAATTCAGATCTTGGTAGTGAAGCAAATGGTTCGAATATAAATTTTTCAGATTATTGTAGAGTGAGTGCCTCCTATTTCCATGAGATTGGACATTTACTAGGAATGCCACATGAACATCAACGCCAAGATCGATACTCAGCTTTATCAGTTGATGATGCCGCATTACAAATCTTGGCAGGTGAAGGAGGCTTTAGTCCGAGCATTATAAACTCAGTAGTTTCTCAAGTTTATAAAAGAGAGAACTTGATATATTCAAATAATACGATCTATCCAAATGCAGATACAGACATCCCTTTTGATAAAAATTCAATTATGATGTATGGATCTAAATTGAGTAATCCCAGTGGTGCTCTTTCTCAATACCTGACTACAAAAAATCTTGATTTGTTTAAGGATAGATCATGCAATTCAATAGCTCCTCCTAATACAATTACCGATAAAGACACAAAAAAAGTTCAGCTTTTATATCCTAAAGTCTTTATTATTAAGAATAAGTCTAATGTAACTTTTAATAATATTAGGGTTAGGCTAAAAGATGGATCGGATTTCACTCAAACTATTTGGCCTGGGGGTGTTTTTATTCTTCATTACAATCCAGAAAATGGGTATTATTATTATAGAGATAATAATGGTGAAAAAATTGTTCAACAATTAGATTTTAATAATGGTAGTTCTTCTGATGATATGAATTTTGAGTGGAATAATCCAAATATGGTAACATATGTATCAAATCGTTCTACGACTACAACAATTGTAAGTGGAATTAATAATACTCCCAACAATATTAATACTACTGATGCTATTGATTCTGATGGGGTTAATGGTTCAAGTCCTATTAGGTTTAAGATGTCAGTTGGTTCTTTTGATGATGGATCTACTAAATCACCCTTAGCTGTGATTTGTTCACTGGAAAACTATTAACTGAAAAAAAGTATTATTCTAGTTAATGATCATATAATTTAAAGGTTTCTAAATTATAAGTAAAGCCGTATAGCTTAAAATGTAAAAAGCTTGTAATAGAATCTTATTTCCTCCTGATAATTCAGGAGGCTTTTTTATGACAAGAATCTTTGTGAGGATATTGGAAATATCCTTTGCCAAAATGTTCGTAGGTTAGAGTTTATACTCTATAAATATTATTATGCCTAATATGTACCTGTTTCTACTTAATATAAAGGATTTACCTGCTATTGTTTATTTTGTAAATATAACAACAGGATCAAAAAGTTCTACACACAAAATTATTAAGAAATAAAAAAAATCAAACGCTTACATCATGTGAGCGGTTTTTTTATTCAATAAAAACATCCTATTTTCTTAAAAAGAGACATTTTATTCCTTTAAATCTACTATGCATAACATTAAACATTTGTTTAAAAAACCATAAAATACATTTAAGATTCAGTTAACAGTCTTCTTCCACAGATACCGTTGCTTTGCAAAAAAGTAATGATGGAAAACAATAACCAATTCAACAGAAGAAGATTTCTTAAAAATTCACTTTTAGCAGCCGGAGGAATTTTCATAGCTCCTTTAATTGAAAGCTGCAGCGACGATTTTACTGAAAACGGTAATGCCCCTGACGATCTTAAAAACGGAGGATTTGAATCCGGGGTGGCAAGCTTTGATCCAAGCGCTACGGGAATCATCATCTGGACAAGATATTCTAAGGGTACAGATGCGGAAATTACATGGGAGATCAGTAAGAACAGCAACTTTACGGAAGTTGTAAGAAGAGGCCAGGCCAATGCTACAGTAGTGAATGACTTTACGGTAGCTGTAGATGTACAGAATATCTCTTCCAATACCAAATATTACTACAGATTCTATAATATCAAAACTAAAGAAGTAAGTGTAACAGGGGAAACCCTTACTTTACCGTCAAAATCAGATGCTGTAAATGAAGTGAAAATGGCTGTGGTGTCATGTTCCAATTTTCCTGCAGGACTTTTCAATGTTTATGGGGCGATTGCTAAATCTGAAGCCGATGTAGTGGTGCATCTTGGAGATTACATCTATGAATATGCTCCGGGACAATACGGAACAAACCCTTACACCAATCAATTAGGAAGAGCCCATCAGCCGGCTAAGGAAATTCTTAACCTCAGCGATTACAGAGAACGTTACAGACAGTACAGAGGTGATAAAAACCTTCAGCTTCTTCATCAGAAAAAACCATTCATCTGTGTTTGGGATGACCATGAATTTGCCAATGATACTTATAAAACAGGAGCAGAAAATCATCAACCGAATGAAGGTGATTTCCAGGTAAGGAAAATGGCGGCTTTCCAGGCATACAGCGAATATATTCCTCTTAAAACAGGGAAAGATATGAGAATTTACAGAAGCTTCAGCTTCGGAAATATCGTTTCTCTTTATATGATGGATACCAGGGTAATTGCAAGAGATAAACAAATGGAATATTCTGATTATCTTGATAATACAGGAAATTTTAATCAGGTACAATTTAAAACAGATTTTTTGAGTACCAGCAGAAAACTGATCGGGAACGAACAGATGTCATGGCTGGGATCTCAGATCAATGGGGATACTGCAAAATGGAAAGTACTTGGACAGCAGATTTTAATGACTAAAATGATGGTTCCTGCAGAACTTCTGATGTTACTGAACCAGATTTTAGCAGAAATAAAACAACACGGAAGCGCACAGCCGGCCACTATGCAGGCACTTCAGAATACCATCACACAATTAATTATTCTTAAGACAAGATATCAACAGCAAGACCCGACATTAACACCACAGGAAATTGGCAGAATCACAACTACTTTGCCATATAATCTGGATGCGTGGGATGGATATTTCATGGAAAGAGAACAGCTGTATTCCCTTCTTGCAGGGAAAAATGTAGTAGTATTGGCAGGAGATACCCACAATGCGTGGTTAGGAAAACTGACTGATGCTCAAGGTAAATTTATCGGAACCGAACTGGCGTGCAGCTCCGTTTCTTCTCCGGGACTGGAAGGCTATCTGGGAATCACATCTGATCCTACAAAAGCAATAGAACTGGCGCAGGCATTTTCATTACTGATTGATGATCTTGATTATGCCAATCTTTATAAAAGAGGGTATCTGCATGTGAAATTTACAATGGGAAGTTCCGTGGCAGAATGGAGATTTGTAGACAACGTCATCTCCGATACGTATAATACAACGACAGAAAAAACACATACGATTTCATAGTTTCAATTTAATCATATCTTATTTTCAATTTAGTGAAAAGAGTCATGGTATGTCACTGTGGCTCTTTTATAGTATTTACTTTTTTCGTATCTTGAACAGATGCAAGAGGATGTAAGAAAAGATTTTTTGCCGTTAGTTTCTAAATCATGGAGGTTCATGACTTTTCTGATCCAAACGTCGGCAGTACTTTTATTATTGGTGATGTCTTCAGTGTTATTGATATTGCCTGTTATCATTTGTAAAAATATTACAATGCTTGTTGTAGTATCAATATTGTACTATCCGGCCTTAGGCTTTGGTTTGTACCGTTTTATTCTTTATCAGAAGACAGTCAGAAACAGAGAAGTTAAAAAGATTATAGTGGATGATAAGGGAGTTCATTACGAAAGAAAAAATGGTACAACAGATCATATTCTTTACCAGGATCTGGAAAAATATAACCTTGCAGATGAATATGATGTAGATCTTAGCCCCCGAAATAAAATCTATGTATTAAAAGTAAAACACAATGATTCTGTAATAAATGTAGATTTTGATGGAGTGGATGCGGGTTACAGCAGCTATATTATCAATCTCAAAGCTTTACGCAGAAGATATATTCAGGGAATTGTTTACTTCAGACCGGATTTGCGTATAAATCCTTCCGTTTATACTACATATAATATCAATCCTGTAGATTTTACATTTGATAAAAAGGAATATTGGACAGTATTTGCAAAGACTTTAGCCATATTAATCCTGCTAGGTTCAATATTGGGATGTATTATGCTGGGATTGGCTAAATGGCTTTCTAAAGATCAGATTTATTTACACTAAACATTATCCGGCAAAAATTTCACTGTCGATTAAATTTATTTTCACATCTTAAAATCTTATGCTTATATTTAATTTTATTTTAAATTTTGTTATTTGATAAACAGGAACATAGTTTAAAATTAATTGAAAAAGCAATGGTGGAAAATTTTATTTATTATTTAGGACTGGTCCTTGTCATTATCGGGGCCATTATGCTGGCCAATCGGCTGAAAGTAGCCTATCCTATCATACTGGTTATTGCGGGACTTCTTATCAGTTTTATCCCTGGACTGCCGGTGTTAAAAATTGATCCCGAACTTATTTTTATTATTTTTCTGCCCCCACTTTTATACGAAGCAGCCTTCGCTGTTTCCTGGAAGGAAATATGGAAAATGAGACGGATCATTACCAGTTTTGCCTTCATTGTGGTTTTTCTTACCGCAATAACTGTAGCTTTTGTAGCGAATTCATACATCCCCGGGTTTTCATTGGCATTAGGCTTTGTATTGGGCGGAATTGTATCGCCTCCAGATGCTGTGAGCGCCGGAGCTATTTTAAAATTTGTAAAAGTTCCTAAAAATCTATCAACCGTTTTAGAAGGGGAAAGCCTGTTCAATGATGCTTCCTCGCTGATCATTTTCAGGTTTGCAATAGTAGCAGTGGCTACAGGACAGTTTATATGGCAGGATGCCGCCACTAGTTTTGGCTGGATGGTCTTCGGAGGTCTGGGAATTGGAGTCCTATTGGCTTTTGTATTCCTTAAAATTGAAAAAATATTCCCTACCGATGTTAATATGGATGCTATACTAAGTCTGGTAGCTCCTTATGTGATGTACATTGCTGCGGAAGAAGTTCATTCTTCGGGAGTACTGGCTGTAGTGAGCGGAGGGTTATTTCTTTCTGTAAGAAGACATGAAATTTTCAGAACTTCACAATCCAGACTAAAAGGTTCCAATGTATGGGAAAGTTTTGTATTTCTGATCAATGGAATTGTGTTTTTACTCATCGGCTTGGATCTTCCGGAAATTATGGTAGGTTTAAACAAAGAAGGAATAAGTCTGTCTGATGCCGTCGGTTATGGACTGTTGATTACAGTTGTACTCATTATTGTTCGTTTGCTTTCTTCTTTCGGTGCCGTTTTTGTAACATTGATTATGAGAAACTTTATTAATGTAGCCGATAGAAACCCCGGAATGAAAGCTCCAATACTGATGGGCTGGACGGGAATGCGTGGTGTGGTTTCTCTTGCAGCGGCATTATCTATTCCGGTAGTGATGGAAAACGGGCAGCCTTTCCCACACCGTGATCTCATTCTCTTCATTACTTTTATTGTCATTCTTGCTACTTTGATTATCCAGGGGCTTACATTACCTGCTTTGATCAAAAAACTCAATTTATCTGATGCCGGAGGCGGATATTTGTCAGAGGAAGAATCTGAACATTTCTTAAGAAGGGAAATGCGCAGAGTAGCCTTTAAATATCTGGATGAAAATTATAAAGAAAGAAGAAGCGAAAATGAATATTTTAGCAAACTGATGGACCGCTGGGAACAGGAGGATAAAGAAGACTCTATTCATAAGATGTCTGAAGAAGCTAAAGCAATCTATTTTGAAACCCTCGAACAGCAAAGAATCTGGCTGCGGGAAGAAAACAGACGCAACCCGAATATTGACGAAGAATATATAAGACATTATCTAACAAGACTGGACCTTGAAGAAGAAAGGCTCAGAATGTAAAAATAAAGGGAATGAAAAATTTGAAAAAACAGCTCGGGCAGTTTCCCGATGAAAAAAGAAAAGAATATTTCAATACACTTCCCAATTATCTTAATGGGAGATTTCAGAATATATTGACAACACCTTCCTTACTGGAAGGAGAAAGTATGACCAAAGTACTTTTCCACACTTTGTGTAAAGTGGAAAATACTTCACCAAAAACGGCACTTCCATTTGTAATAACGGATCTAAAGAACCTTCATCCGGAAGAAAATGTTTTGGTATGGTTCGGGCACAGTTCCTATTTCATACAGGTGGATGGCAAAAAATTCCTGATAGATCCCGTTTTCAGCGGAAATGCTTCCCCAATGCCGGGATCCATAAAAGCTTTCCAGGGAGCCGATTATTACAAACCTGAACACATGCCGGAGATTGATTTTCTGCTTATCTCACATGACCATTGGGATCATCTCGATTATAAAACCATTCAGGAATTAAAAGATAAAGTTGGTAAGGTCATTTGTGGTTTGGGAACAGGCCAGCATTTCGAATACTGGGGCTGGGATTTTGACAAAATCATCGAAAAAAACTGGTGGGAAAGTATAGACATCGCGGAAGGTTTCAGAATTACGCTTACCCCTGCAAGACACTTTTCAGGAAGATTACTGAACCGTAATATCTCACTCTGGACTTCCTTTGTTTTAAAAACACCTACGAAAAAACTATTTTTGGGCGGAGACAGCGGTTATGGAAATCATTTTATAGAAATTGGAGATAAATACGGTCCGTTTGATCTGGCCATCATGGAAAACGGGCAGTATAACGAAAAGTGGCCTTACATCCACACTTTACCGGATCAATTAATGACAGAAATAAAAGAACTGAAGGCCAATAATTTTATTCCTGTCCACAATTCCAAATTTAAGCTGGCTCAGCACGCATGGTATGAACCTTTAGAACTAGCCTCAAAAAATGCAGAAGAAAATAATATCCCCATTACCCTTCCCATGATCGGTGAAAAAGTAGACCTGAACCAGTTGGGAACCATAACCTGGAAAAAATGGTGGGAGGACTGTTGGTAATGAATAGGGAGATCATTTTTTTATAGCTATCTAAACTTTTACATTGATTATTTTTAGCCGCAAAAGACACAAAAGTTTTAAACACTTAAGTTTTTTAGAACAAAGCCATGTACTTGATAAAGTACCCCTAAGTTTTATGAAAATCTTTGATTTTCATCTTATGTGAGCTTCTCTGCGGAATCATTTTAAGCTCATTAAAGTATTTTAAAATGGAAGCTGTTGTGACTTTTGTGGTTTTGCAAAATTTAAATATAAAAAACCTGCCCATTACTGAGCAGGTTTCTTCCTTCTTATCAAAAAAATAATCACTACAAAGGTTCCTTATGGTTAACCTTCGTATGAATGATATCGTAAAATACAGCTGGATTGGTTGCATCAGGAGTAATTCTGTAAGTGAACGTTGTTTCGTTAAGAAGCAGAATATCCACAACACGTGTAAAAGTTGGAGTGGTAAGAGTTCTCTTCTTCCCGTCAGGAGAAATAGACCATGTACCTTCCGATCTCAATACATCGTTTAATCCGAAAATTTTAAAAGTTCCGTTAGCTTTGAAGTAAGAATATCCTACGAATCCGGCAACACTGGCATCACTTAACGCAACATTATTTCCGCTTTTATCCTTCGCACCGGTTGTTTCCCATGGAGTAGAAGCTAAAGTAAGCTGTCCGTTGGTTGGTTCCGTATGAGAAGTTCTTGTGTGGATGATGTCATAATATACAGACGGATCACTTGAGTTAGGACGGATTCTGTACGTGAATTCATTTCTGTTCAGAACAAGAATCTCAACATCACGGGTGAAAATAGTAGTGCCATCCGGGTTCAATGCGGCAATAGTTCTTGTTTTTCCCTGCGCATCTACAGACCATGTTCCCATAGATCTCAATACATCAGTCAGATTATATATGGCAAACTTTCCGTCTGCCTTGAAGTAAGCAAAACCTACATATCCGGATACACTGGCATCTGTAAGTGCTACACTGTTTCCGTTTTTATCTTTAGCTCCTGTAGTTTCCCATGGAGTAGATGAAAGTACCTGTGAGGGAGTCTGCTGTTCAATAATAATTTCATTGTCATCACTTGAACATGCAACGAAAGATGCTGATAACAGTGCCGCTGCAGACAGATAACATAATTTTTTCAGTGTATTCATAAGGGTATTTTTTAAGTCTTTGCAAACTTATTTCTAATAAATATCAAAACGTTGTACAGAATATCTCTTTTGTTGTAGAAAACATAACAGATTTTAGATTAGAATGAGAAAAACAATATTTGACAAATATTACTAACCGAAGTAACAAATTCCCCCTCCTTTAGAGGGGTGGCGAAAATTCATAGAATTTTTGACGGGGTGGTTTTAATATCCCGAATAAAAACATATTTCTTACCATAAAAATTCACCAAAAATTCTATTTTTGAGTATGAATAGCAGAAACCGCGGAAAAAATACGGGTGATGATACCTTGTTCAGTTCAGAGAAACAGATCAGTAAACTGAAACTGGGTGTTGAGGATATGCGGTATCTTCTGACCAGAGAGTATCCGGAAAAAGCGGCTTCTGACCTTGTTGGTAACCGATATAGATTGAAAACCCGCCAAATACAGGCTTTAAGAGGAGCATCAGCATCAGATTCCCAACTTTCTAACAGACAATCGAAACACGTAGAAACTTTAGATTTAAAAGGGAAAACGGTTTACCTCGATGGTTTTAATGTCCTGATTCTATTGGAAAGTCTGCTTTCTGAAGCCTATATATTTGAAGGATTGGATGGCTGCTTCAGAGACCTTTCCGGAGTTCATGGAACCTATAAAAGAGTCAATCAGACGGTAAGAGCGGTAGAATTGACGGCTGCTTTTTACCAGAAAAATCAGATTCAGAAGCTTGTCTGGATATTTGATAAACCGGTTTCCAACAGTGGACGAATTAAACAGATTATTCTTGAATTCGCAGAACAGCACCAACTCAACTGGGAAGCTGATCTGCAGTTTAATCCGGATAAATTCCTGGCTGAAAGTTCAGAAATTATTATTTCTTCTGATGCCTGGATTCTTGATCACTGTAAAAAATGGTTTAATCTGATTGGTTATCTGATCCAGGAAGAAGATCTTTCTGTTAATCTCATCAAAACGAAATAAGTATGAATCTGTTTCAACCTTATGTTCCTCTGTTTTCAGAAACATGGAAAAGCAAATATAAAGCTGTTTTAGCAGAAGAACATCTGAAAGCTCTGGAGAAAAATATTCATAGATATAAAGAGAATACATTAGAATTACACTTTCCTTATTTTAATGAAGAAATAATCATTGACAGGAAAGGAAGCTTTGAAAAATTTACCGCCATTATTGAAAGTAACAATTCAGATGAGGTGAAAACAAAACTTTTGGAAACAATTCCTTTTGAACATTGGCTGAATATCTTAGGACAAAGATTAACCTCCGCGAGCATTCGTGATGAAAATGGGATTCCACCCTTGAAAACAATGCTGATCAGTGCATGTCGGGAACCCTTCAATAGTGAAATTACCATTGCACAGAGAGCCTGGGAAAAACATATTGGAAGAATGGATGACGATTTTTGGGGAGAAATCAAAGGAAACAATCAGCAGAAACAAGAAAAAGTAATGGCGAAAATTCATGATATCCTTGACAACAGAACCTGGTGGAATATTTTCTTCCATTACAAACATGAACTGGTTTTTGAAGTCCGGGAAAAAGAAGGCCATGGAATCCGCTGGAGCCATGGAGGAACAAAACTGATTGGTTTTCTGGAAAAATTCATCAACGAGTAAACAAAGCATAAACATCTGTATCATCTGCGAAATCTGTGGGAAAATAAGAACTCTCGCAGATTTGCAATAAGCAAATTCTATATTCACAGCACGGATTAGCGATTTTACCTCTTTGCTTTTTAGTGTTTTTTTGCCCTACGTAAAAACATTGCGTACTAAACTTCTATTTTTACAGCCATAAAACAGGAGTCATAAATTTTTACCAGTCTCCATTTTATGTTTGAAAATAACCCATAATAAAAAAGTAAAAACAAAATGAACACTTACATTGATATTGGCATTAATCTGACCAATAAACAGTTCTATAATGAACACGAAGAAATTATCAACCGTGCTTTGGATCATGGTGTTGAACATATGATTCTTACAGGAACCAGCGTAAGTGGAAGTAAAGAATCCGCTGAGATCGCAGAAGAATATCCGGAAATTTTATTTTCAACAGCGGGAATTCACCCCCACGATGCCAAATCGTTTAATGGAGAAAGTATTTCCGAACTCAGGAAATTATTAAAACAAGAACATGTGGTTTCAGTAGGTGAGTGCGGACTGGATTTTGACCGTGATTTCTCTCCCAGGCCCGTTCAGGAAAAATGTTATAAAGCCCAGCTGGAATTAGCTATAGAAGTCAATAAACCGCTTTTTCTTCATGAAAGATCAGCATTTAAAAGATTTAATGACATCACAGATGAATACCTTTCCCAATTACCCGAAGCCGTTGTACATTGCTTTACCGGAACATTGGATGAAGCGAAGATCTATCTGGACAAAGGATTTTATTTAGGATTTACAGGTGCCATCAGTGATGAGAAAAGATTTAAACACCTCGAAGATGTTATAAAATATGTTCCTCTAGACAGAATGATGATTGAAACAGATGCGCCCTTTATGCTTCCGAAAAATATGCCCAGAATGCAGAACAGGCGAAATGAACCAGCATTTTTACCTTATGTAGCACAAACAATTGCCCATCTGAAGAGAATCAGTATTTCCGAGGTCGCAGACGAGACTACAGAAACGGCCAGAAATTTTTTCAGACTATAAAAAAGAGCTCTACTGATAAAGTAAAGCTCTTTTTTTATAAACAAATTGTCTTTCTACTTTTAGAGACTCTTTATTGCTGATTCCAAAGCCAGTTCCATCATTGGGTTCAAAGCTTTTTCTCTTTCATCAGCAGAGATTTTTTCATGTGTAGGAATGATATCCGTTACCGTAAGGATAGTCGCTGCATTTTTTCCTAAGTGCTGAGCATTGGCAAATAAACCAAATGCTTCCATTTCTACTGCAGGACAATTGTATTTTGTAGCAATTTCGGGAGTAGCAGGATCTTTTCTGTAGAAAATATCACTACTGTGGATGTTGATTGCTTTAGCATTTAATGATAATTCTTTAGCTGTTTCATTGATGGTACCAAAGATATTCCCCTGGTGAGGAAGGATTTCATCTTCAATTCCCCATGCATATTTGGCATAAGTACTTTCGCTGGCAGCATTTTCAATATTTAAAATATCAAAAAGCTTAAGATCCGTATTGTAAGCACCACAAGTCCCGATTCTGATAATTGTCTCAACCTCATATTCTGTAAATAACTCAAAAGAATAGATCCCGATACTTGGGAAGCCCATTCCACTAGCTCCTACAGTGATCTCTTTTCCTTTATAAAGACCTGTATAATAAAGAATTCCTCTGGTTTTACTTACCAGTTTGGCATTTTCTAAATAATTTTCAGCAATATACTGTGCACGAAGCGGATCCCCCGGCTGCAATACTACTTTGGCAATTTCTCCTTTTTTTGCACTGATGTGAATACTCATAATGTTATTTTGAATGAAGCAAAGATAATAACTTTTAGATTGTCTCCACGATTACGATAATGAAAACAAGGAAGCCTTCTCATATCAACAAAATATATAAGATGTTATCAATAAATGCTTTAAATAATACTATATATGAAGTCTTTTGTATAATTCAAAACGTAATCTGGTAAATGCAGAACAATAAAAGAATAATACGGAGCAGGTATGATGGAAACAGTCAGGCTAGTTTTGCAAGTGTAAAACAATAAAAATTTTTAAAAATGAAAATTGAACATATTGCCATCTGGGTTAGAGACCTTGAGAAATCCAAAGCATTTTATCAGAAATATTTCGGAGCTGTTTCCAATGAAAAATACCATAATCGTGTCAAAAACTTTCAGTCTTACTTTTTAAGCTTTGATAATGGTTGCAGACTTGAAATTATGACCAAACCAGAGCTCAGAGAAAGCAAAAACTCGTACGAATCGCAACAGTATGGAATCATCCATCTTGCATTTTCAGTAGACAGCAAAGAAAAAGTAGATGAACTTACAGAGACGTTGAGAAAAGATGGATATACGGTTGCCGGAGAACCTCGTACCACCGGAGACGGTTATTATGAAAGTGTAATCCTTGACCCGGAAAATAACATTATTGAAATTGTAGCCTAAACCGTCATTGCGAGGAGCTTTAGCGACGAAGCAATCTCTTAATAGGTTGGAAAACGCAAAGGGGCAAAACTTAATCAATGCCGTGTTTTAAGGCGCAAAGATTTTATCTCCGATAAAAATAATACTAAAAATTATAATTCTGATAAGATAATCTATTAGAAAGCACCCTTGCTGAAAATCTCAGATTTCTTGCGCCTTCGCGTTTTCCAACACTACAATTCCATATTTAACATGAATCTTCACTTTAAAAATTTTATTCTCAACGAAATAATTTTATTTTTGTTAGATCATGGAAACCAAGTCACCGTTTTTAGACACAATCTTTTTGCTTCGTAAGGAAGAATGTATTACCCTCTTCTCAAGCTTACAGCAAATTTCCCCTCAGGAAGAGGCGGAAGCAGAAGATTATTTTGAAACAGAATTTGAAAAAGAAAGACTTGAGTTTCTATCTGACCAACTTACCTGTAACAAGGAAGCTGCCTTGTGGGCCGCAAAAATTCTCTATCACAGCGCACAGCTTTATCTGATCAGAGAAAACACAGAGAAAAATATTGAAAATCTTATTCCCATATTTAAAGGAAGCCGGGATAGCTCTTCTATCTTATCCGCAGATTTATCACTCAGGTTTTTACCACAAGTTATTGTTGCTTTAAACTCGGTAGATCCGGAAGATCCTTTAATTGCCATGCTGGAAAATATTCTGACACAGTTTCATTATTCAGGAATCGGGTATGATCTCGATCTGAAAAATATCAATTGGCAGGAAGAATTGAAAGACAAAACCTACAGAAAACTCTATCTGGAAAGAATTGTAGAAAAAAAAGATTATAAACTGGCGGAAATTCCGTTTATCAATAAACTAATAACAGCCGAATTCGGAATTCACAAAGACGCATTCTGGCGAGAACTAAAAACTATAACCGAAGACTATAATGAAAACGTATGAGAAAGTATTTGAATTTTTAACAGATCCCACCAAAGAAACCTTTCTTAAATGCCGTGAACTGGTAATCAATGATCCAGACTATGATCCTTATTCTGAAGATATTGAAAACATTCAGGATTTACTCAATGAAGGGAAATTTGAAGAAGTTGTACAATATGTAAATGTCAATATTCTGTTAAGTCCGAGAGCACATATCTATAAATATTTTGCATACAAAGAATTGGGTGATGAAAAAGGAAAGAATATTGAAATGACAATCGCTCAGATTATTTTTGAATGTCTTGAAAAAACCGGAGACGGAACCAAAGATTTTCCCTATATTATTACAAGAATTTCTGACGAAAGAGATTTAGTAAGGCATCACCTCAATAAACAGGATATATCCCAAAATCTGGTTAAAGATGGAGATAAAATCATGGATGCCCTTACACTTGATGACGGAACGCAATTATATTTCGATATCAAAGATCCTTATCAGAGACTCGCTTTTTCATTCAGCAAAAGAAATGAACAGGCAGAAAGTAAAGAAGAAGAGAAACACTACAAGAAAAAATGGTGGAAATTTTAATTTTTTAAATCAATGAATCAGAATATCAATCAACTCAATACAGTCCTTAACTACGTAAAAGAAACCTTTGTAGGTAAAAATGATGTCGTAGATCTGTTGGGAATATGCCTTTTGGCAAAAGAAAATGCCTTTTTGTACGGTCCTCCGGGTACGGCAAAATCTGCTATTGTCAGGACGTTGGCAAAAACAGTAAAAGATGGGAAGAATTTTGAATATTTATTAACCCGCTTTACAGAACCGAACGAAATTTTCGGACCTTTTGATATCAGAAAACTGAAAGAAGGAGAACTTCTGACCAATACGGAAGGAATGATGCCTGAAGCTTCCATGGTTTTCCTGGATGAAATTTTCAACGCTAACTCTGCTATTCTGAACTCACTGCTGATGGCACTTAACGAGAAGATTTTTAAAAGAGGTAAAGAAACCAAGCATTTACCTGCATTGATGTTTGTAGGAGCAAGTAATGTTCTTCCCGAAGATGAAGCATTGAACGCGTTGTTTGACCGTTTTCTGGTGAGAATCAATGTAGATTATGTAAAACCTGAATTATTGCAGCAGGTACTTTTAGCCGGAAGAAAACTTGAAAATCAGGAAGAAACGGAAATTCCGGAAATTCATGCCGATGAGATCAGGCAGCTTCAGAATCTGTGCAGAACCATAGACCTTAAACCAATCTATGAAGTTTATCTGAATACCATTATGAGCCTGCGGAATACAGGAATTGCCATTTCGGACCGTAGAGCCGTAAAGCTTCAGAACCTGATTGCGGCGAGTGCCCTGATCTGCGGAAGAAAAGAAGCTGTGCTTTCTGACCTTTGGGTATTGAAGCATATCTGGGATACAGAAGAACAGATTGAAATTCTGGAAGGAATCATCAACAGGACCATAGAAAAAGATGATCACCCGGATTCCCATCCACAGGCGATGCACAACAAAACTCCCAATCCCGAGGAAGTCATGAAAGATGTGACAATTCTTGTGGAAAAATGGAATGGCGGAATGCTGAGCTTTGAAGAACAGAATGTAATAAAAGATAAACTGAGATATCTGCAGACCCGCTGTGACTGGATCAGAAATCCTGAACAGAAGCACTATATCCAGCAAGAAATTGAAAGCTTATGGCAGAAGATCCTTCAAAGCGTTTAAAAGAATTCTGGGCGGAACTTCCACGTGCTGATGAAGACTTTCTGGGTTCTATCAGAGACTGGAAAAATGTTCAGATCGCTGTAGATGAAGAAACAATCTGGCTGAAAGGCTTTACTGACGAACAGGCAGACGCTCCGCAAATACAACAGTTGCCGGACTTTATTCTGTATGAACTTCGTGATGGCCTTTTATTCAGAAAAGAAGCTTTAGTTCCAAGCAAAAAAATGAGGACAGCATTGCTTTGGATACCTATAGACAAGGCATTACAGCTTACTTTCCCATCTTCCAATCAAAACTATTTTGGAATTCAGGAACAGGTCCAGGTAAAATTAAAAGAAAGCAATGAAGAGCAGCCGGTAATCGCTTTGTTAAGCAATATTGCTGATATTAAAGAAAGTATTGCAGCATTACCAAAGTTTAAACTGGAAAAAATACAATGGACTGTTTTGGGAGATAAAGCCCTGTTTATAGGCATTCCATTATTAAGCTTTCCCGGAAAAACATATTGGACAAAAGACAGGCATTTACTGCCGGCCGGTCTGGATTTTGAATTTAAAAATTTAAGTACGCTTTTACAGCAGAAATATAATAAAGAGCCGGAAGGATGGTTACTTTGGGATGAAAACGGGAATTACCTTTTAATAAAAGAAGCAGATTTCCGCCCTTTATCTATAAGTTCATTCCGTCTTACAGAAAAATCAAGAGAATGGAATTAAAGGCCTATTTCCAGTCCTATGAAAATTACTTTTGGGAATGGAAAACTGATGAAGATGTTCCCGGTGATTCCGGGTATCATGACAACAATCTCCTCTCGGTTCCGGGAGTGGGAGCGATAGCTTACAGGCCTTATGTGATGGAGATTCTCAAAGAACTTCAGCCACTGGGATGGCCTCCCTTTGGAGCATTGCTGATGGTTTTATATGCCATGCAAGACAGTTATATTGATTTTGCCGGCCCATTGAGACGTACCGCTGAGTTTTATAGTGGAGAAGACGCTGAATTCAATGTGGAAAAACAAATTGAATTTCTTGAAAAGATACAGTCACTTCCCAAGGTTTATAAGCAGAAACAAAACAGAATTGTACTGCTGCAGACCTTATTCAGCAATAGCCACAATAGAATATCTTCGGTGAATGCTGAAGCGAATATAAGAATCTATTACAAAAGGCCGCATGAGCTGGCTTCCAGTGCAGAAAAAGAGGATGCTGCTCCATCTATTTTAAACAAAGATTTAAGTGCTTTAAATCTGAATGAAAAATTTCCTTCAGTACAATCCATCATTGATGCAATGAAAGGTTTGATTGACGAGCCTGAGCTGGATGATGAGGTAGTAGAAGAAGAAATAACAGCGGACACGGATAAAGATTTTATCAAAGAATTAATTGAAGAACCAAAGACATTTCAGGTAGGAAGCCTTATCAAAAGAATATGGAGCGGTCTGAAAATTCCTATGCGCCACCTTTCTCCCGGAGAGCAGCCTATCGGAGGAATTTCTGATATGACCAACAAAGGTGATTTTCACAGAATGCTCCTTTCCGAGTTTGCCAATGAAGATGACGTCTTTATGAATAGAGTCGCCAACAATGAAGCACTTTACATTCAAAGAGAAATTCCGCCTGAAGAAAATATTTTTGAAAGAATTATTCTGATTGATACTTCCCTCAGAAACTGGGGAACTCCAAAAGTGTTGGCTTTTGCCTCTGCAATTGCTGTTATCAAACACCCGAAAGCACATTCTGAATGTAAAGTTTTTGCCTTAGGACAGGCAGGTGTGCCGATTGTCCTTAACAAAGTAGAGGAAGTGGTTGAAAATCTCAATCAGGTGAGTCCGGTTCTTGAAGTTTCCGAAGCATTGGAAAGTTTTTTTAATCAGGCGCATACCGAAAAAGATATTGAAGTGTTCTTCATTACCCATCAGGAGAATATGGAGGATGAAAAAATTCAGCGGGTGGTTCATCAGAATAGAGACAGACTTAAGTTTCTGGTGACGACAACATCAGATGGTGAAATTAATTTTTATAAACATCATAAAGGAGCCAGAAAACATATTCAGAAAATAAAACTTCCATTGCAGGAGCTGTGGGCCAATCCGCCGCAGCAAAAACAGTCTGTTCATAACTTTAATGGAAAGAAAACCGATCTTCCACAAAATTATCCGGTTTTATTTCCAACCCCTGTTAATAAGATTGGCAAGTTTTTATACGAAGGCGAGTTTTTCATTCTGAGTTCTAAAAAACAATTGTTGAAGACTTACCTTTCTGATAATTATTACGACAAACATTCCTATGATTACTATAAAACACATCATGGCTGTGAAGTTCTGTTTGATAATATTTCCATAAAACCAAAAGGACAGTTTGCCCTTGCAAAAAATAAGCAGCAGCACTTTATTCTGTGCCAGTATCAGTCTGATCAGAAATTAATATCAAAGCTTAACCTCAATACAAGAGAATATTCTGAACAGAATCTTACAGGAATGAATATTCCGGAGTCCTACAAACTGATTTATTTTGGGCGGAGCTTTTACCTTCATCACCCGGACAATTCTACCCATTATAAAATAAACATGGAGGGAAATATCTCTGTAGAACCTATTACCGGAAAAGATAAAGAATTTGAAAAAAATAATATAAAAGCCGAAGCTGAAGTTGCCAAACTAAAAGGAAGCGGATTAAAAATTATCAATAATTTCAATAAAATAGGAATCAATCAACATGAAAATCTGGTTATTTCCGGACATGAATTGTACAGCTCTTTAGAAAACACGCTGGATTTTTCCAAAAACAAATATGATATTAAAATTTTTGCTGAGCAGAACAAAAATAAATTTACATTTCCCGATGGAAGCGAAATTATTACAGACTCACGGGGAATGCTGACTTTCCGAAGCAGTAACAAAAGTATCGAAGAATTTTTTATTCCTTCCACGGCTCATGGGTTTCTTTCTCTGGCGACCTATACAGAATTTGGCGGATCAGAATATTATCTTCCGGAACATGCCTTGCTGAAAGTAAGAACAATGGATGATATGTGTGAAAGGTTTTTAAAACCGTTTATAAAACAGATTTTGGATTATGGAGCTTAGAATAAAACCTTTCCCGAAAAATAACTATCCCAAAAAGGGGCTTTTGATCAGAGGCTCTTCACCTGTGGTATGGCTTCAGGAAATGGAAACGCTTGGTATTAATTTAAGCAAGGTAAGAACTTATGCAATTCCGGCAAACAGTCCTAATGTGCTGTATGGTTGTTTCCTTGTGTTTGACGACCATGCTCCACAGGAAATAGGTAGAAATGCTTACTTTCAATGTGTAGACAACAGGCTTTTTATTCCTGAAAACACTACTTTTTATCCCAAAATAAATCCTGAAGACTGGGCACAGCTTGATTCCCGTTTTCTGGTTATACATCCTGAATTCGGACTCGTAAAACTCTCTGAAGAAATCGACTGGATTGCATTAATTCAGCAGCCTGATATTATAGACGAAAATATCAGAAAACCGCTGAACGGAGTTTCAATTCCTCAAAAAATTGAAAGCTATACCGTTGAAATAGATGACGAAAAAGTAATGGAAGCATTACAGCCAAAACAAACGGAAGAAGAATGGATTAATAACCTGCCATTTGACCTTAAAAAAGTGATGGCCGGAAATAAAAAAGAAATAGAAAAGTACTTACAGTACATTGAAAAATACCCTGAAAGAGCCGTAGAATTGGGTGTTTCTCTAGATGTAATGGGAACTTCCAGAGGAGACGGCTTTGGCAAGTTTACCTGGCTGGAAGGATTATTTGGTGGAGGTACAAGAGGTAAAACCGAAAGCACCGGAACAAGAAACTTTCGCAGAATATTCTGGGCGGTAATTATTACAGCTATAGTCTTAAAGATTGCATTGCCTTCAGATAAAGATAACCCCGGACAGGAAGAAAATACAACCTCTTCCGGAAAAATTGAAAACAATGCTGTACAAGCTCCTTCCGATATGATTGCTTTCCAGTCCGGGACCTCAGAAATTGATCTGAAAATAGACTCTATATATCACCAGGAGAGAAAAGAATTGTCCAAAGAACTGGTTCACGCCGAGATCATAGAATCCAAAACAAAAGAAGACAAAGAAAATTATAAAAAAGCTGGTGGAAGGGATGTAAGTGAAATAGGAAGAGACATTGGGAAGCTTGTGAATAAAGAAAAACAAAGCCGGGATTCTCTTAAAACCATTTATAATAAGAAGATCACAAAACATCTTGAACAAAAAACTGAAAGACTGAAACGTAAAATTTCAGATTCCCTGAAGCAGTATACCAATGGAAAACCTGTAAATGGGGAAGTCGTAAAATTCCTGTTGAAAAAGAGAAAAGCCTTGATGGCTGATTCCTTGGGAAAACTTTACGGAACACTGGATATTGTAGATCCATCTTCAGCTTCCATTGATAAATCCAAAGTGAAAGCTGTGGGAACGGAAGGAACTCCATTAGAGAAAAAAGCCCCGGTTTCAGATATTATGTATATGGTTATCCTGATGATTGCCGGCGTAGGGTTGTATTTGTTCTTATTTAAAAACAAATCATTAAATCTTGGCGGCGATAACGTACCTGCTTGGGTGAAATTTATTTTAATAGCAATTCTTGTGGCGATGCTGGTGTACTTATTTTATCCGTTGGTAAAAATGTTTGGCTATAACTGGTTTGTATGGGTGCTGGTGATCTGTGTGATGCTGCTTCTTTACCGTTTGTTCAGAGAAGATAAAACCATTTTAAAATCCGATGATGATGAATAAACAGAAATTTATAGACAAATTTATGGCGGCATTCGTACTGCTGGCCATATTTAAGGTCATCGGAATCGTTGCCCAGTTATTCCATGAAAGCTTCTGGAGCGTGGTCGGGACATTAGGAATCTTCTTAATTGTAGCCTTTATTATCCTTCTTGTGATCACTTCCTTAAAAGATAAAGAACAAAACAACAGAAACACAACAGGAAGAAAAGGCAGTGGAAGCAGTAATTTCTATCTGGAAAACTCACTTTTTGACAGAATCCGGAGCAAATACGAAGAACTCGCCGAAAAATATATTGCGGAAAACGATTATAAAAAAGCAGCAAGAGTCTATATGAATTTGCTGCAGGATAATTACAGAGGTGCAAAAACACTTGAAAATGGCGGGTTTTATAATGAAGCAGCTGTAGTATACCTAAAGAAACTGAACAATAAATCTGATGCAGCACTTTGCTATGAAAAGGCAAAGCAATACAAAAAGGCAATTGACCTTTATAAAGAAATGGAGCAGAAAGAAAAAGTAGGTGATCTCTATAAAGAAATCAATGATCTTAAAAATGCCCACCATTACTATCAAATAGTTGCAGATGATTATACAATCAATAATCAGATGGTGAAAGCTTCTTTAGTATACCGCAAAAAAATGGAAAAAGCTGAAGAGGCACAAAAAGTACTGTTGAAAGGATGGGAAGAAGACAGAGATGCTTTCAATTGTTTGAACAACTATTTTGCCAATATTTTTGATGTTAAAAAACTTGAATCTGAAATACAGCATTTATATCAGAAAACTCCGGCTCACAAAAAGATCACTTTTCTGGAGGCTCTGAAATATGAATTTAAAAAAGGTCCGAAATTACATGCCATTACAAGAAATATAGCCTACGAAATCATTGCTGAAAAAGTGGCCACCCGCTCAGAAATTGTCAACGAACTGAAATACTTTAATCCCGATGATGAAGTGATTCTGAAAGACATTTCCAGATTTAAAACCGGAAGGAATAAGATGTTTAGAAATTAAAAGATTGAAGAATTTAAAAATTAAAGAAAAACTTCTCTTTGAAAAAGGAATATAAATTTTATGTATGATTTTTAAGGCGCAAGAAAATTGAAAATTTTCAGCAAGGTAGCTTATTAATTATGGCATTATTAAGAACAATATTATTATTGGTATTAAATTTTATCGGAGATAAAATCCTCGCGCCTTAAAGTAGATTTTTTTAATATTATTTAGCGCCTTTGCGTATCCAAAACCTTCCAGAGATTGTGAATCTTATAAAATAATACCAAAAAAGATTTATCTTTGCCCCAGAAAATTATGACAATACAAAGAGCACATATCAATGCAGAACTATTCGAAAGTCCTTCTAATAAAGGATTATTCGGATATGATGAGATGATATGGAATGAGGCGAAATGTGCTGACTTTGGAAATTATTTACTGTAAACTTGTAAAAAATTAATCAAAATACAACAGAAACGCCTCGGAAAACCGAGGCGTTTTTTGTTTTTTAGGTCAGAAATTATTTAGAATGAAAAAAAATAACCATAAACATGAAAATTTTTTAATAAACAATGAAACTTTAATACGATAAAATAGAGTGATAAGCAACCCGGTGAGAGACAGTCATTTAGGTAATTAAGATATCTGCAAAATATTGCGGACAGAAATTCTCTACTCTAAAAACAAGGTGTAATCAATTGATTATCAGTAATTTAATTTGGAAATTTATTTGCGGATTCCAAAAATTCATATTTACTTTGCAACCGAAAATTGAAAGCAACAGGTTTTCAGGATTCAATTAAAAATAATTTAGAAACAAACAAAAATAAAATGAAACAGTTACACAACATATTCAATCAATATTCAAGACTATTCGGACATGAGCCGGCAGGAGTTCTGTGTATTCTTGATAGTGAAATTGTGGATAAAAGGTGCTTATATACGTGGGTCAGCTAATGATCTCTTACGTTTAAAAATATGAAGCGCCTCCCGAAAAGAGGCGCTTTTTTTTATGGTTTCTTTAGCTTATTTGGTAAAGCGCCGGTCTGTGGAACCGGAGAACAGGGTTCGATCCCCGGAGATACCCAAAATATAGAATCCCATAGCTCAATTGGTTAGAGCATCGACCTGATACGTCGAAGGTTGAAGGTTCGATTCCTTCTGGGATTACAAATGTGAATTGTGAAATTAAAAATTGACAAGCGAAACGAATTGATTATTGACGATTCACAAAATTAAAACAATCTCATAGCTCAAATGGTTAGAGCACCGGTCTTTTAAACCGGGGGTTGAAAGTTCAAATCTTTCTGGGATTACAAAAACGGTTCCGTAGCTCAACCGGATAGAGCATGGGTTTTCTAAACCCAGGGTTAGAGGTTCAAGTCCTCTCGGAATCACAAAAAGGTTCATGGAAAATTTCCAATCCGGCTGTCTCCCGGAAAAGAAACAGAAGTGAACCCCAAAGCTGGAAAGATAACGGTGGTTGTTTACCCGTCTTGGACGCGGGAGGTCGCAAGTTCGAATCTTGCTTTCCAGACAATTTGTTCCATTAGCATAGAGGTAAGTGCATTCGGCTTTCTACCGAACGACAAGGGTTCGATCCCCTTATGGAATACAAATGATTTCGTAGCTCAAGTGGTTAGAGTGTCGGTCTGATACACCGAAGGTTGAAGGTTCGAGTCCTTCCGGAATTACAATGATTTTGTAGCTCAATGGTAGAGCGCCGGTCTGTTAAACCGGAAGTTGAAAGTTCGAATCTTTCCGGAATCGCAGGTAACTAATTGTTAATTGTTTCAGGAGAAAGTAAAAGTTTGTCGAGAGCAGAAGATCTTTACGCCAAACACGAAAATACAGACAGACTTTTCTTCTCTCCCGATTAATTAAAAGTTAAAGAATATCATTTATAAATTTTTAGGTAAAAATAAAGTTTGTTGAGCGCAGAAGATCTTTAATCAAACAATTTTAGACAGACTTTATTTTTTTAATCTGATGGTTCGCCGAAGTGGAAGAGTCGGGGGCGGTCTGCAAAACCGTTGTGTAAACTGAGTGGGTTTGAATCCCATAGCCATCTCAATGTAAAAACTATAGGAGATATAAGAATCTTTTATCAATGATCTTTTATCATCTATAGCAAAGAATATCCTTTATTAATAAAAGAAAAAGGCTGTCGAGCGCAGAAGATCTTTAACCAAACATTCAATAAAGACAGACCTTTTCTTTTTAAAAGGAAAAAATGAGGAATTACTTATTCATGACTAATTGCTCATAAAAATCCGGAAGTACGCCGAAGTTGGAGAGTCGGGGCAGACTGTAAATCTGTTGCTTCATTGCTGAGTAGGTTCGAATCCTACTACTTCCACTCAACCACTGATAATGTAATGGCAGCATGCAGGAAATGTACTCTTGTTGTTTAGGTTCGATTCCTGGTCAGTGGGTTAACGCTCTATTCGTCTAACGGTGAGGACGCCTGCCTTTCGAGCAGAAAACAAGGGTTCGATTCCCTTATAGAGTACTGGATGTGAATAGCTGGTCAATATTGAATTGATATAATACCATGAAAGTTCAGATTTTTTTTTAAAATTGGCCAGTTACCATTCACACAAAAAATAAAGAAAAGAGAAAAAGGACTGTCAGGAGCAGAAGATCTTTAGTCAATAAAAATAGACAGCCTTTTACTTTTTTAAAACAAAATACATTAGGAAATGAGAAAGGTTTGTCAAGCGCAGAAGATCTTTACAAATACTAGCAGGCATAATTTATAAACAGACAGAGCTTTCTCAAACCTAGACATCATCTGAGTAATAAGCAATGAATGATGAGTAATTAAACAGCATAAATTACTTATTACAAATTGCTCATTATTGAGAAAAACGCTGCGGGAATGGTGGAATGGCAGACACTCTTGATTTAGGATCAAGCTTTTGGGGGTTCGAGTCCCCCTTCCCGTACCAAAATATTAGTAATAAATAATGAGCAATGAGTAATGATGCTAACAGTAGATATTTCTCATTACCAATTACTTATTGCTTATAAAATCTGGAAGAGTGGTGTAGAAGGTCTGCACGTTAGTCTGAAAAACTAAAGGTACAGGTTCAATTCCTGTCTGTTCCACAAAATATGAATGATAAATGATTGCTGGGCATTTCATCATTTATCAATTATAATTAAAACTGATTCATAGTGTAATAGGCAGCACACAAGATTTTGATTCTTGGAGTTTAGGTTCGGGTCCTAATGAATTAACAATTTACTCTGATAGTGTAATGGAAGCATCTCAGTCTCCAAAACTGATGGTACTGGTTCGAGTCCGGTTCAGAGTGCAAAAGATGAAACCAGTGATGGGTTATCATTTATCATTTATCAATTATCAACAATCATTTATCAATTTAAAATATGTAGAAAAAATGGAAACGCAACAACAAACATGGCAGAATATGAATGGAAAATTTTTCCAAAACTCTATCACACAGCTGGTAGAAGAAGCCATTATCCGCGAACAGGCAAACGGACACCGTCTGAAAGTATGTGTGGGATCAGACTCTCATGTATATGGAGATGCCATCAATTATGCTACGGCAGTAGTATTTATTCGTGAGGGAAAAGGAGCGTTTACCTTTATTAGAAAAGAAAGAGAAATACAGAGTATCAGTATCAAAGAGCGAATGCTGAATGAGGTTAACAAATCCGTAGAAATTGCATACGCTATCTGCTCTGTGTTGGATACTTATGGTGTAGAAATGGAGGTACACGCAGACATTAATACCGACCCCGATTTTAAATCCAATGTCGCACTTAAAGATGCAATGGGATACATTCTGGGAATGGGATATGTGTTTAAAGCAAAACCTTTTGCCTTCGCAAGTTCCAATTGTGCTGATATGATGGTTTAATCTTTTAATCAAAAAAATGAAAACAGTTTTAATTATTAATGGAGAAAAATATTGGAAGGATTATTTTGCAGGATTTGATGTAGTTCAGAAGAAAGTTCAGACATCAGAGTTTATGATAAAAGATTCTTCATTGTATGTAGTTGATGCAGATGGAGTCTGCAAGCCGGATATTATTTTCTGGCGGCTGGGAGCAATTAATCCCGACCCCAAATATAGAAATATCCTAGAGTTGATTGACTATTCAGGAGTAGTTTGTATTAATTCTGCTTCCACATTATTAATGGGATATGAAAGGCTTACGATGCTGAATATCCTTAAAAAACTAGGGTTACCGGTTATCAACTTTAATGTAGCGACAAATACTCAGTATTTGAAAAATATGGAAATGAAATTTCCTTTTGTAGTTAAAGTTGGAAATCACCATGGTGGATACGGTAAAAGTCTGGTTTCAACAGAAGAGCAATGGGAAGAACTGAAAGACTTATTGTTTATTCATAGGAATTACGTGACTATCGAAAAGTTTATTGATTATAAATATGATATTCGCTATCTGGCTATAAATGATAAAGTTTGGGCAATGAAAAGAAGAGGGAAATATTGGAAAGCCAATTCTTTAACTCAAGAATACCAAATTATAAATCCGGAAGATGAATGGATTGAAAAAGTAAAACTTTTACAGCAATATATCAAGGCTGATATTGTAGCCATTGATGTTTTGGAAACAGAAAATGGAGAAAAAATAATTTTAGAATACAATGATATTCCTGGTCTTTCAGGGTTTCCTGAAGATGTAAGGCTGGAATTATCAATGACAGTGAAAAGTAAATAAAAGAACCTTAAAATCAAAGAATATGTATTTTTTAGTTCAGGCTAATGTGTATTTAGATCCGGATCACTATAAAATTTTTGATGCGCTGGAAGAATTGAATATCGATTACGATGTAATTAATATTCCTCCAGCAGCTGAGAAAATAGATTTTAATATAGACAGAAAAGATGTTTTTGTCTATGGATCAGTAACCATTGCAAGATTGGCAAAACAAAATACAGAATGGTTTCCTGGTTCTTTTTACGGAGGCAATCATCTCTATGAAGTATATTCTAAATATTATGGTGAAAACCTTCTTAATTATAATGTTTCTGTTCATAAAATCTCTGAGCAGCTGACTTGGGAAAAAGGTGAACTTAAATTCATTAAACCCTACAGTGAAGCAAAGATTTTTACAGGAAAAGCTTTTACAGAAATAGAATGGAAAGATTTTGTGTTTGAGGCACTGGAAAATCAAACCAATAGAATTACGAAAGATTCTTTGGTACAGGTTTCCAAGGCAAAACGAACGATGAAAGAAGCAAGACTTTGGATTGTGGGGGGACAGATCATCGATGGAGGTTATTATAAATTCAATGATGATGCTCCTTTTGAAGAAAAAGTTTCACAGGAAGGATTGGATTTTGCCAATAAAATGATTCAGCTTTTTAATCTTGAAGAAGCTTTTGTAATGGATATTTGTTTAACAGATGAAGGTTGGAAAATAGTTGAAATAAATTGTATCAACAGTTCTGGATTTTATCCAAACACCAATGTAAAAAGTGTTATAAAAGCATTGAGCATTTATTTTTCAAATTAAATTAACAGAACAATGGAAAAAACAAAAAGATTATTATTTCTGGATGATATAAGATATCCTGTTGAGGCGTATCACTATACCAAACAGGAGATTTTCCTCAGAAATGACTGGCATATTGTGCGGAATTACGAGCAGTTTGTCAACAGGATTTTGGAAAAAGGACTTCCGGAAATGATTTCTTTTGACCATGACCTTGCCGATGAGCATTATCTGAAGCCGGATTCTCAGGAATTTGTTGAGAAAACAGGATACGACTGCGCCAAATGGCTGGTAGAATATTGTATGGACAATTATCTGGATCTTCCAAAATTCTATAGTCACTCCATGAATCCGGTAGGAAAGGAAAATATTCTTTCCCTTTTAAAAAACTTTAAAAAACTGTAATGGATATTTTTAGATATATTCAGGATATAAAAACACATCTGAAACTCACATTTGATGAGGTAGACGGATGGTTTGAAAAAGATAAAGAAACGTTGAATCATCAGCCTTCAAACGGAGGCTGGACGGTTCAGCAGATTTTAGAACACATTTATCTTACAAATTTTTACTTGCTGATCCTTATTGAAAAAGGCGCCAAAAAAGCAATGAAGAATTCTTTGAATCTTGACCTTGAATCTGAAATAAAAAACTACAGTTTTAATAAGAAAAACTTTGACAGGGTAGGTGAACATGGTGCTTTTGAATGGATAAGACCAGAACATATGGAACCGAAAGGAGAATTAGGTCCGGATAAAATCAGAAGTTTAATGAGCCAGCAGTATCTACTGTGTTTACATTATCTGGAAGTGATGAAAAATGGTGAAGGACTCTTGTATAAGACGACAATGACAGTGAATGAGCTGGGGAAAATCAATGTATACGAATATATTTATTTTCTGTCACTTCATGCTCAGAGACATGTTACCCAGATGAAGAAAAACGAATCAGAAACGATTAAAAACTAAGACAAAATGATTTTTAAAACATATAACTCTATAGAAAATGCTTATCAGACCCGCGTGATCGAACAGATCAGGATGCAGGGTTTTGGGGATGAGGTTTTCATAGTACAGGAAAAAGTTCACGGAGCTAATTTCTCTTTCTTTACCGACGGAAAGGAAATTAAAATCGCGAAGAGAACTGCTTTCATCGAAAAAGATGAAAAATTTTTCAATGCACATCAGATCTTGGAACGCTACAGAAAAAATGTATTAGAAGTGTTTCAGAAAGTGAAAACCATCCATCCGGATGTAGAAACTGTAGTGATCTACGGCGAATTGTTCGGTGGCGGTTACAAACATAAAGAAGTAGAACCTGTAAAAGATGCAGTGAAGGTACAGAAAGGCATTGAGTATGCCCCTCACAACGAATTTTACGCTTTCGATATCAAATTGAATGGGATTACCTATTTGGATACAGAAGTTGTCAATCAGATTTTTGAGGAGACAGGATTTTTCTATGCTAAAATCTTGTTCCAGGGAACTCTAGAAGATGCTTTGAAATTCCCCAATGTTTTCAATTCAAAAATTCCGGCCTGGCTGGGATTGCCTGAAATGGAGAACAATATGTGTGAAGGTACCATCGTAAAAACTTTGAAAACCAAATATTTTGGAAACGGTGCAAGAATTATTCTTAAAAATAAGAATGAAAAATGGGTCGAAAAATCCAAAATGGTTAAAAAAGAGGCTAAAATTGTTCAGAAACAGGTTCATTTCAGTGAAAAAGCTCAGGAAATCTGGGAGGAAATCCAAAAATATGCTACTGTCAACAGGCTGAATAATGTTATCAGCAAAATTGGTGAATTCGAACCTAAAATGATAGGCAGGGTGATTGGCCTTTTTGCTCAGGATATTTTAGAAGACTTCGAGAAAGACTTCCCGGCAGCTTTTACAGCAATTGAAAAAGAAGAGCAGAAAAGGATCAACAAAAAGTTGAATTCTTTAGTAATTGATTTTATAAAAGAAGAGTTGATGACTCTTAAAGTATAGTTTCGGTATTTTTTACCGAAACTTTTTTGTATATAAACCTAACCATAAATGCTGCGTGAGTTTAAGGACCTGATTTTCATTATGCAGTAAGTTTGTCATTCCGTAGGAATCTCAACCGTTAAAAGTGAAAATAGGCTTTCTTTTATGGTTTAAAAAAGAAAAAATATGTTACAGGCAGAAATAAAAAGTCTTTTAAAAGAAGACATTAGTATATTAATTAAAATTCCTAATTCAGGAAAGCACTATTTGTGTGATTGTGGAGAAGGAAGTTTATTAACTGTGAAAGAAGTACAGTCTATATCAGCTATATTCATAAGCCATACCCATATTGATCACTTTTCAAATTTCGATGGGATTTTCAGACATCAGATCGGAAGCGGAGAAAAAGTGATGATTTGTGGACCAAAAAATATTCATCAACAGGTTGAAGCAAGGTTAAAATCTTACACATGGAATCTGATTGATGAAAAAGCAATTGAATATGAAATTCGTGAAATTGTTTCACAAAATGAAATTAATATTTATACCCTTCGTCCGCCACATTGGAATCTGGAGTTGGTAAAGACTCAGAACTTCCTGTTTGAAGACGAATATGTCAACGTTGATTTTGCTATTCTGGATCATAAAACAGATTCTATCGCTTATTTATTTAAAGAAAAAGATTCCGTCACCTTTAATGAAAATGCTTCCGGTTTTAAAAAAGGAAAGTGGATCAGCGAGCTGAAAACCGCTTTTGAAAATAATGATGGTGATAAAGAAATCAAAATTGAAGAAACTGTTTACAAAGCAGCTGATCTGTTTCACCTATTGACCCGTAATGCGGGCTATAAACTTGGCGTAATCATGGATCATGCGGCAGATGAAAACAATTACGAAAAAATCAGAACCGTATTTGAAGGTGCAGATATCGTGTATATCGAAAGCTTTTATAAAGATACAGATCAGGAATTTGCAAAGATCAATTACCACAGTTTTGCTTCTGCATCAGGAAAAATTATGAATGAATGTCAGGTGAAAGAAGCCATTCCAATTCACTTTTCAAGAAGATATACGGAAAGCGATCAGGAAGAAATTGAAACTGCTTTTTATAAAGCGTTTCGTAAGAATTAATTAAAAATATTTATTAAACAAAACTATAGCATTCACAGAATAGTAATGTATGTACTTGTCATTCTGACAAAGGAAGAATCTCTTTAAGGAGAAAGATTCTTCATTCCACTTTGTTTCTTTCAGAATGACAGAGAGAATGTTGTAGTTAAAAAACAATTTAAAAAAATGAAACCCAATATATTTTTTACTGCTGATCATCATTTTGGTCACGAGAATATTATAAAATTTTCAGAAAGACCTTTTGAATCTCTGGACCATATGAATGAAGAACTCATTAAAAGATGGAATGAGAAAATTCAACCCGGTGACACGGTCTACCATTTAGGAGATATGAGTCTGGGAAAACCGGATTTTACAAAAGAGATTTTAGACAGATTAAATGGTAATATCCATTTGATAAAGGGCAACCACGAAGGCGCAGCTTTAGCTTATCCCAAGCGCTTTGCTTCCATCAGAGATTATCACGAACTGAAAATTGATGAAGCAGATAACAGCAACAGAAAACAGAAAATCATTCTTTTCCACTACGCCATGCGTACCTGGAATGGCTCACACCGAGGGGTCTGGCAGTTATACGGACATTCACATGGAACATTACCGGATGATGAAATGGCACTGAGTTTTGACGTAGGAGTAGACTGCCACAATTTTTATCCGGTTTCCTACGAGGAAGTCAAAGAAATTATGAAAAGGAAAAAATGGACACCACCATTTGGTCCAAGAAATTAATGATGAGTAATAAGTAATGATTTGATGGAAGGAAAAATGGGAACGATATTTCAATGAGTATTCAACAGCTTTCATCATACATTTTACTTTTTTACATCGTACATTTTATAATAACATGAAAACAACCAATGAGATCATAATTATCGATCTGGAAGCTACATGTTGGGAAAACGACAGAATTCCCATCGGGCAGAAAGTCGATATTATAGAAATAGGGATTTGTAAATTAAACTTAACATCAAAAGCAATTTCCCAAAAACAAAGCATTTATGTAATTCCTGAAAGATCAGAAATCAACAGATTTTGTACACAACTAACCGGAATTAGTCCTCAACTGATAGAAGAAAAAGGAATCTATTTTGAAGAAGCCTGTGAAATGATCAGAGATCAATACCGTTCTGCACCGCTTACATGGGCAGGATACGGAAACTTTGATGGAGAGCAGATCATAGAACAGTACGACTGGCTTGGTATAAAAAATCCTTTTTCGGAAAACTATATGAATGTGATGCATGAATTCAAAAGACATTTCAGACTGCATAAACAAATAGGGCTTAAAAGAGCCTTGAGTTATCTGAAGATGGATTTTGAAGGCACTCATCACAGTGGAGCAGACGATGCTTACAATACAGCCAGAATTTTAAGTAAGATTCTGTAAAATAATTAGGCTGGAAGACTGAAGCTGGAGGCTGGAAGTAAATCAGACGCTGTAAAAACTTCCATCTTCCTGCATCCATCTTCTATCCTTTAACAATTAAATTTTAAACAAGTGAAAACAACAGAAAATATATTAATCGTAGATCTTGAGGCCACGTGTTGGGAAAACCGACCGCCAAGAGGCCAGGAAAGCGAGATCATCGAGATCGGTGTATGCATCATGAATGCAAAAACCGGTAAGATCTCCAAAAATGAGGGGATTTTAATAAAACCCCAATATTCAAAAGTAAGTCCGTTTTGTACAGAGCTTACTACCCTTACCCAAAATATGCTGGATAATGAAGGAATCATGCTGGATGATGCATTCGATATCCTGAGAGCAGAATATGATTCAGAAGAACTGACGTGGGCCAGCTACGGAAACTACGATCTGAATATGCTTCAGAATCAGGCAAGAAGATTCTACACAGATTATCCTATGAGTGATGACCATATTAATGTGAAAACATTATTTGGAGAAACTCATCCTACCATCAGGAAAAGTGTCGGGATGAACAGAGCTTTGGGTGAATTGGGACTTACACTGGAAGGTACACACCACAGAGGAGTAGATGATGCCAAAAACATTGCAAAGATTCTACATTGGTGCCTGAAAAAGTCCTTATAAAACCATTAAAATTTATATATTTAGATATCTTGAATATTAATAAATGACTGAAAAATATAATATCCTGGAGCACATGAGAATGCGTCCTGGAATGTATGTTGGTTTTCTGAACCATTTTGGCTATAATGAATTAATAAGCTACTTCATTAAAGATTTTATCAGAGCTGACATCTATGATATTACTTTCACCCTGAAAAAAGATAATAGACTGGTTATGAAATGGACTAGTTATAAAAAAACGCTTTTTAATACAGAAATCATAAAAAAGATTAATCAGTATCAACAAGAACCATTTTATTTATCATTGGCTGGTATTATTGCACTGACAGAGTATTCTACGATTGAGATTAATGGTGTACCTATACTACAATCAGAAAAAGGAAACTTTGAAGTTTTGGACAGCATTAATTATATTAATGAAGAAGAGACCTGCAATTGGACGATTGATTTCATTCCTGATCAAGATATTTTTAAAGGTTTGATATTGAGTTACCAAATTTTGAATGATTTGTTCAGAAGGTTTTCCTTTTTGGATTCAAATATGAAAATAAAAAGCATTGATGAATCTGAAGATGAACAACAGATCAATATTTTTCATTATCCAAATGGTTTAGCAGAGATTATAAATTATGAAGTGGAAAAGAGTTTGCTGTATGATTTCTATTTTTTTACATTGAATTTTCGAAAAAAAACAGAATATTCATATTCAGTAGCATTTGCCTTTGCAGATAATCAGATCTTTAAACCTAAAATCAAGATATATGCAAATTATCAAGAAACCTTTCTGGGAGGATCTTTACTGGATGGAATTATGCAAGGATTCAAGATGTCTTTGAAAGAAGAAGCTGCAAAGAGAAATATGAAATTAAATATAAGTACAACAAGACTTAAAAAATACCTGTTGCTTTATGCTTCTGTACAAGGAGAACTTACATTTTTGGGTTCAACAAGATGGAAGCTTGGAACTCTGAAAGTGCAGACAGAAATTAAGAACTTTATGTATGAAGAGCTAAAACTTTATTTTGCCAATAATGAAGATAAGGTAATTCATATCCTACAAATTTTACGGGATGAATAGTAAAAGGCTCCCTTTAATATGGGAGCTTTTTGTTGATATTACTGAAAATACTTTCACTGATTGTATTATATAATTCCCTCGGAATATAATGTCCCATTCCCTCAATGAGGACAAACTCAGAAAAGGGAATAGAATCCGCAATATCTTTTCCACAGTCAGGGTGAAAGATCAGATCATCTGTTCCATGAACAATCAAAGCCGGAGCAGTTATTTTTTTCAACATATTAGGATCATACTGAAAAGAACCCATTGCCATAAGCTGCCGAATGATGCCGTTTTTTGTTCTGGAACGATGAAGCTCTTCTTCAAGCAAAACCTTTTCCCGATTCGGATCAAACAGATATTTTGAACCGGATATTTTTTCTGCAAAATGAAGCTTCTCTCTGAAGTATTCTTCTCTATGAAGAAAAGGATCTGCAGATACCTTTGTCATCATGGCCATCACTTCAGGATCAGGCTTGGGAAGAGTAGGATTCAAAGAGGTAGACATAATGATCGTCAATGATAAAACCCTTTCCGGATAATATGAACCCAAAAGCTGTGCAATAATTCCTCCCATGGAACGTCCTGCAATATGCGCTTTCTCAATCTTTAAATAATCCAGTAAACCAATAACATCATTCGCCATATCCATCAATGAATAAGGGATACCGTCCTTACCCAATGCAGCGAAAGTTTCTTCAATCCCTTTACTAGAAGGAATTTCCTTCTTTGTGTTAAAAACAGAACTCCCTGAATCCCTGTTATCAAAACGAATCACTTTGAAACCTTTTTCTACCAGAAAATCACAAAACTCCTTATTCCAACGGATCATCTGACTTCCTAAACCGGAGATCAGGACTAAATTTTGGGAATTTCCTTCACCAAAAATTTCGTAGCATAAGTCTATATCTTTTATGCGGATTGTTTTCATAAGGATTAATATAATTCCAGGTTACCTTCTGAGATTAATTTCTGCTCAGCTTTCTGTATTTCCTGACGATAATTGACATACTCATTATTCTGATCAGGAACAATCATGGCAAATTCAAAAGTAAAAACATTACTTCCGGATTCAGTCCATTCTTTCTGTAATTGCGGATGGGTAAACGATCCACCATTTAAAAGAAATTTCATCTTATTTACCAGTGCTTCCAGATTTAAAGATGCCTGTATAAACTTTTTCCCATTCAAAGTATTGGTGACAGCAAGAACTCCCATGGTTGTTTTGTGATCCTTTGCCTTTTCCCTAAGCTGTTTTTTTAATGTATTTTTCATGCTTTCATTATTGTATATTTCCTCCTAAATCCAATAGAAATTCAGTTACTGTCTTTAAAGATTTACCCTTTTTAGAAGGAATAATCTCTTTGGTAAGATGCTCTGCACTTAATTTAGCTTCTTCAAATATCTTTTTACCATTGGGAGTAATGACCACATAGCTTACACGGGCATCCCTTTCATTGGTTTCTCTGGCTACCAGTCCTATTTTTTCCAACGGGTTCAGTAATCGTGTTACCCCAGATGCCGTAAGACCGATTTTTTCAGCAAGATCTATTCTTCGCATCCTGCTCTCAGAAGAAGAATTCAGAACATAAAGAATAACAAAGTCATTGAATCCCAGGCCATGAACGCTCAGGGAATCAAATTTTCTCGCAATTACAGACTGCAGTTTATTGATATTTAATAAAAATAATAATTCGGTGCTTATCATTGAAAAGTATTTGAGTTGTCAAGTATTTTTATTTTGCAAATATATAAAATTTAACGAATTGCAATCCTGATTTTTATATTTTAAATAAAATTAACGTATCTGTACAATAGAATGGTTTTAACATAAAGGATCACAAATTTTAAAATTAAGACACTAAATAATGTGTAAATATCAAAGTAGAGAGTATTTAGCTACTTTTCCACTAATATATCTTTAAACAGGGAATTGTTTTTATGTGGCTAAAGTGATACTATCAGTTGCTTTATTAACTTAATATTTTGTTAAAAAATTCACTTTAATGGGATAATTTACTGTCTGTCAGTCATTTTTTTTTATTTTAGCTGATAAGAATGAATTTATGCTTATTGATGAGGGTTTTAAGAGAAAATATTTAAACTGTAAAATAAAGGAGATGGTTCCTTTTCTTAAAAAGCTTACACCAAAAGATAAAAAAGAAGTCGTTACTCAATAACCTGAAACAAATTTATACATCAAATTAGAAGCACATGAAAGAAAGACTTTATGAGATCCTTAATGAGGAAAAGATACATGAGATTATCCCCTTTCTAAAAGAGCTTAGTAATGAAGAAAGGAAAACACTGGTGCCATCTATAAAGAAAATGGACAGGGAGATCAGTAAAATTGTAATGACTAAAAACTCCTACCATACGGCAGGATCTGTGAATCAGCATTCCATTATTGATATTGCTTCATTTGTCTGCATGGACAAAAAGAATTTCGGTAAAAATTACTGGAGTCTTTTCCGTAACGCCGAACAGACCGAACAGATTCTGGAATGGGGCTGCCCGGAATGGTTTTCAGACTTTATCAATGAATCTGTAGAAGCTGAATTTACAGCATTTAACTATAAAGATATTTTAGGATGGACAGAAAAGGGCTATATACAACCGAAACCGGAACTGCTGGGACATCATCTGAGCAATTATCCGGCTGAACTGGACCGCCATCCCGAAACTCTTAATACACACTTTTGGTATTTATGTGAATATCCTTCCAAATCTTTACCCTTCCGTAAAGAATGGTTTCCAATTGTTCAGAAGCTGATCGCAGAAAAAAAGATTGAAAGGAAAAGATTTTTGAAAGAATGCCTTCTGGCTTCCAATAGAAATTTTAATAAAAATGTCACAGGTTGGTTTATGGATGCATTTACTTCATTAAAGCCAACCGAGGAAGAGCTGTCTGAGCTGCAGGATGAATTGCTTGCGGGGCTGGCTTCCTCACAGTCAAAAGCTGTAAATACCATATTATCACATTTGAAAAAAATAGTGGGAGTTCCTGATTTTAAAAATGATGAATTTTCCCATTATCTTCCGAATCTGTTGAGCTCGGAAGTAAAAACAGTGGTTGTATCCAGTCTGGTACTGACTGAAAAAATATTCCAGAGAAAGAAAATAGATCCCGAAATGTTGGGAATGGCTTTAAGTACGGCATTTGTCAGCAAAGATGATGGCATACAGTCAAAAGCTGCAAAGATCATTCTTAAATATATTCCGGCTTCAGAAAATATGATAGAGGCACTTTCCCATTATTCAGACAATATACTGACCAATGTACGTCCTCTTCTTGTAAAATATATTGAAGAAACACAGCCTGAACTGGTGGCAATCGCTTCAGAAAAATTATCTCTGACTACAGAAGAAAATGCAGTGAAAGTACTTCAGAACTTTGAAGATCTGATGTTTTATCTTCCTTTAGCGATGGATGATCCGTACAGCCATCATTGTGATATTGCTTTGGCTGGATTTATCCGCTTTGCCGGAGATGTAAATACGGAATCCGTGAAATTAATAGAACCGGTATTTTTGAAAGCATGTAAAACAATTGCGAAATGGGAAGTTCCCTATCTGAATGTTTTACTGTGTAATGCTATTATTAATTATGGTTTGGATTTACTGGAAAAATACTCGGTTCAGCTTAAAAACCTGGAAAAAATTTACCATAAGACCAAAGAAGAGGAAGCAGCAAGAGAATCTTACTCCAATTATCAGAAAAAATTGGGACCGATTGAAAATGTCGGAGCAGATTGTCCTGCAAGAATGGCGTTTAAGGAGCTGGCTATCTATGCTTATGAAAAAATAAAATCAGGTGATAAGATCCCGTTATTGTTCACGGTTACCCATGCTCCATGTTGGATTTCCCCAGTAACGTTGGTAGAAAGATTGGAAAGCTATCAGAATAATAATGTTGAACCCCATCATCTGGATATTCAGCTGGCATTGCAGCGTTGTGCTTTAGACAATACTTCAGAAGCGATCATTGAAGTTGAAAAAAGATTAAAAGGAGAATATAAAGAACTGTTACTTTTCTTCTTTGGCAAAAAAGCTAAGCCGGAAGGAAAATTTGAACATCCTTCATGGTGGATGACTGCAGGAATTACCCGTTCGCCGGAAACCGTATTTGAAGAATTCAGCGGTTTCGGGTATGATGATATTCCTTTAGAATTCTTTTCCGGAGCTTACAAATGGAAGACCATCGATAATAAGAAAAACTCATATTATCCTGTAGAGCTGAAGATTGTGATTCCTAAATATCATCTTGCAAAAAGGGAAGCACCTTTATTCGTGGAATATTTCGTTGCCGAACAGAAAGAGCTTACCGAAATTCCTGCATTGATGCTATGTTTTCCGAATACTCCGGCAAATGCTTTGGCAAAAGTAATCAAGCATTGTCTTTTCTTTTCAGGAATAGCCGAAGTCTATGAAAGAAGTCTGGTTTTGAATACAGCGAATGCACTTTATCAGATCAAAAACCCATTAGACGAAATCGGGTATCTGTTCTTAGGAACTATTTTCCTGGACAGCGATAAAACCATTCGTGGTACAGCAGCTGAAATATGGCTGGAGCATGTTTCTTCTCAAACGATGGATAATGCGTGGTTAGGAAGGGTGATCGGTCTGCATGAAAAACTGGAATGGGCACCCGTAAAAAGATTAACAGATCTTATGCAGCATCATATGCTGAATGTCAGTAAGAATCATAATATTGCCCTGGAAGAATTGATTTCCAATATATTGCTTCAAATGGAAACACCGGTTACCAATCTGAAAAAGATTCTGGAAATCTACCATGAAGTATTGGCTTTGAATCACTCAGAAGCTCATAATGAAATAATAGGGAAATTAAATAGCTGGAAAGAAAATTCGAGTCTGAAAAAGATCTGTGGCCTTCTTCTGAAGAAATAGATATGGAAGGTACGCTTATTTACAACTATTCAGGAGCATCCTCTTTAGTAAGGAGAGGTGCACTTGAAGAATTGTTTCTCGCTAAATACAGTGAGATACATAAAAATACTGATGCACCATGTTTTTTCTGGGGAAACGTTGGGCAGCCTTTTATTCTGGCACGTTGTCTGATTACACTGTCCAATATTGTAAAATCAAGTTTTAACCTGTCTCCGTTTCAAATGGCGCTTCTTAAAGATCCGATCGTAACAGCCGGAAATAATAGATTACGCTTTGAAGGTTTTTCTCACTGCGCTGGAGTTTACGCAAGAGTTGACGTACTGCCTGAAGGTCTGGAAGGAGAATTTCTTGAAAACGGAACTACAAATGTAGACTTCAATCAACCAATGATAACTGCGCTGGGAAGCATTCGCCCAAATGAAAAAATCATGCTTTCAGTGGGGAAAAAAGAAGTAGGGCTTTATAAAGAAGAAGAGAAAATACTAGAAAGAAAAGTTCCTTTACCTGCAAAATGGATTAAAGGATTGGGAACGGTTCAGGTATATTTATCGGAATCCGAAAAACGCTATACTTTTAATAAAATTCAGACCCAGCAATTATTCCGGGGGATGCCGAAAGGAGTGGTAAAGTCTGATTATTATTTGATTGTGAGAGGAAATAAACCCGTCTTTTCTCCGGTAAAATCCATGGATGCTGTTTGTATAGGCGGGCTTCACAGGCTTCGTCTTTTAGAACCTCTGCTTCCTTATATTGATTATATGCAGGTTTTTTCACATTCTAATATGCAGTCTGCAACATGTCAGCTTTATATGGGACCTATCAGATTTAGTTTTTCTTTGTCAAGAGAGTGTTGGAGGGGGTTCTCAGGAGAAGGAGCAGTCTTGGAAAACCTGATTTCTGAAATTTCTGATGAGTGGATCGATGCTTTGGATAAGTATGCTTATGCCAATCAATCCTTTAATCCAGACCTGCTTGCTCTGGAAGAAAATCTGAGTTTCAGCAAAACTGATACTATTACAGGAAGGCTTGCAGCAATGGGATTATTGGGGTATGATCTTGATGATCAAGAATTTTTCTACCGTAGGCTTCCTTTTAAATTAAGTCGTATTATCGGACTCAATCCCCGTATAAAGAATGCCAATAAGTTAATAGAAGACGGAAAAGTAGAAATTTTAAATAACAATAAAGAAAGAACAGAAGCCAGAGTAGAGGGAACTGGTGTGCACCATACGGTAATCATTGAAGAAGAAAAAGAGCGCTGTACCTGCGAGTGGTTCAGTAAATATCAGGGTGAAAGAGGTCCCTGTAAACATGTGCTGGCAGTAAAGAAACTGGTAAACAGTTAAAACTTTTTCTACCTTATTTTATTATTTTGCTGACAGTCGCAGGGACGCAAAAATTTTTTTTGATTTTCTTGCGCCTCTGTATTACATCAGTATCTAACAGTTTTATATCAATTTTTTACCGAGTTCATCCATTCCTCATAGCTAAGCACACCTAATTCCGGTTTGCTTTCTCCCTCAAGAATAGAGATGAACTCAAGCTGATTTCCATCCGGATCATTAAAATAAATGGCCAGTGCAGGCATCCACGCAAATACCATTGGCTCAACACTTCCATTTTTTAGGAAATTATATGGCTTTAAATCTTTATTTTCTAAAAACTCCACTGAATAGTTTAAAATATCTTCTTTACTGCTGGAAAAAGCAAAATGTCTGGTCTGAAGATTCTCCTTTTGCTCCCATAATCCTAACATAAATTCTTTCCCTTCTCCAACCCATAAAAAAGCAATAGGTCGGGTTTCGTCTCTGTGAGCCATTTTTAAGCCTAGCACTTCTGTATAAAATTGAATTGCATTTTCCAGATTGCTTACCTGAACGTGAGTCTCATATATCCCTTTAATCATAGCTTAATTTTAATAACAAAACTAGAAAACCCTTCCCGAAAAACTTAGAATAGGTGATTTCTTTAATTGAAATGAATGATAGAAGGATTTTATAATGATGAATGATAAGTTATAAATGATGAATACAATCGTAATATTTCAAACATAGTGTAACTCTATGAAATCGGGTTGAAATAATTTTCATATAGTATTCAATAGGAGTGGGCTATTATCCTGAGCGTAGACGAAGGGAGCCCGCCTTATAAATACTCCATTTATACGGCTTTAGCCAAAACTTAAAATCTACGTAACCTCTATTCACAATAAAAAATTAGAAAAATTCTAAGAAAAATTTTCTACGCAAAAAGGTTGCGCAATACTGTTTTTACTTTGCATCAGAAATCAGAGAGGAAGTATCAATTCTTCCCAATGTTTAACAAAAAAACAGTAACCATGAAATTTAATTTTTTAAAAAAAGAAACTAAAGTAGTATTGAACTACGAAGGTGCAAAAGCATATGCGATGACACCTGCAGAAGAATTGTATAGTGCTGTTGTTACAACAGGACTGTCAGATGCCAACTATGAAAAAGGAAATGACAGATTGGAAAGAATCCAGTCTCTGATCAAAAAAAATGATCCGGAATTTGTGGCAAAACTGGCAGTGTATGCAAGAAAATATATGTATTTACGTTCCATTCCATTGGTGTTGACAACTGAACTGGCAAAACAGACTTCCGGTACGGATCTGGTAAGCAAAACAGTGGACGGTGTCGTTCAGAGAGCTGATGAAATCACAGAATTGCTGGCATATTACCAACTTGCCAATAAAAGAACAGATACTAAAAAACTGAATAAACTGTCAAAGCAGATTCAAAAAGGTCTGGTGAGATCATTCAATAAATTTGATGAATACCAGTTTGCAAAATATAACAGAAAAGCGGAAGTAACCTTGAAAGACGCATTATTCCTGGTTCACCCGAAAGCCAAAGATGAAAATCAGCAAGCTGTTTTCAACAAAATTGCCAATAATACACTGGAAACTCCATACACATGGGAAGTAGAGTTTTCCGTTTTGGGCCAGACGAAATTTGCTAATGATGCAGAAAGAAAGTTAGCTTTCAAAAACAAATGGGAAGAACTGATCTTCAGCAACAAATTGGGTTATATGGCAACCATGAGGAACCTGAGGAATATCCTTGAAGCGGGTGTATCATCTGATGCAATGAATAAAGTATGCAGATATCTTTCCGATGAAAGAGCGGTATACAATTCAAAGCAGCTTCCATTCCGATTTCTGGCGGCTTATAGGGAATTAAAAACTATAGATTCTCCTTATTTGTCTTCAGTATTGGAAGCATTGGAAAATGCTGTGGTGGTAAGTGCAAAAAATATCAAAGGCTTTGGTTTTGATACTTCGGTAGTGATTGCTGCGGATGTATCAGGTTCTATGCAGAAACCAGTTTCCAATAAAAGTAAAATCTTGCTGTATGATATAGGTTTGTTGATGTCCATGATTCTTCAGTCACAGTGTAAAAATGTGGTGACAGGTATCTTTGGTGACCGTTGGCTGAGAGTTCCAATGCCTAAAAATGGTATCTTAAGAAATGTAGATGCCTTCTACAAACGCGAAGGTGAAGTAGGATATTCTACTAATGGCTACTTGGTCATCGAAGATCTGATCAAAAGAGGTGAAAAAGTGGACAAAGTAATGCTATTCACTGATACTCAGTTGTGGGACAGCACTGGAAGCAGAAACTCCTTTGAAGACCTGTGGAACAGGTACAAAATGATCGCTCCCAATGCAAAGCTGTATATCTTTGACCTGGCAGGTTATGGTACACAGCCGCTTGATATCAGAAAAAATGATGTACATCTTATAGCCGGTTGGTCAGACAAAATTTTCGATGTACTGAACGCTTTGGAAGACAAAAAATCAGCCGTAGAAATGATTCAAAAAGTAGTGCTGTAAAAGGCACTGCTTTTAAAAATAACAACTGACATTGATCAAAACAATCAATATATTTAGGAGCTAATCCTGCTTTCCACTATATCTTTTTCGCCAAAGCTTTTCTCAAGCCATTCAGAAAAAGGATGCCGTTGCAATCAGGGCTATTGAATCAAACTATATATACTATGAAACTCATTAATACCATTGAAATAAGCCCGTTACGATATTCCAGGGAAGAAGTCGAATTACCGGAAATTTCCGATTATCCAGACCACGAAGAATGGTTTGCAAAATGGGAAGAAGCCGTTTCTCAACTGAATTTTAATTTTGAGGTCATTGAGAAAGGATCTTATTTGACAGATATCGAAACAATAGATGACGAAAATCTGAAGATGATTGTAGAAGCCAAAATGGAAGACACAGAACCAGACGAATCTGAAGAAGATATATATGTCATGGCTTTTGACGGAGGAATTGTATTAAAAATAGAAGATAAAATATTGATACAACCTAACTGTTGTGGTGATATAAGCAATATTGAAGATTGGAAAAATATTTTTAATACACCATCTTCGGAATGGAAAGACCTTTGGATAGGACATCCATGGGTATTTTACAAAAGGGAAAATGGGAAAGTCTGCTTCTCAGAATATACAGAATCCAATATTGAAGATGTTGAAAATATAAAAATTGTTGCAGAAGTAGAAGAATCCGAACTTAAAGCAGAGTTAGAAAAAGTAATCATGCAACAAATCAATTTACAAAACAGAATAGTATCTGTTCTAAAAACGCTGAATTGTAAATATCCAGAGAAAATTTCAAAGCAATTGGCTGGAATTAAAGAATGACATAGGAAATGGAGGCGTTAAGAAAATAAACTATGCGAACGTTAAGAAAATTCTATTGTTTGAAGCGCGACACATAAATTGAAACGAAGAAGTAATATTACATTCGCGCAAGTTTTAGAATTTTTAGAGAGTGTAGATTATTTTTAGCCGGAATTTCCAAGTCTTGAACTTTTGGTTCTTTTGCTTCAAGGCAAAACGAACAAATATTTCAATAAAAATAAAACTGCTTAAAAATTATGGAAAATTTATTTTACAGAATTGAACAGGATCTTAAAGAAGGCAGAAAGAAAAAAGCATGCGACAGACTAAGAAATATGATTAATCAGTTTCCCAATGACCTTTCCTTAAGAAAAAAATTAGGACAAATTTATTTTGAAGCAGGATTTCTTGACGAAGCAGGTAAATTCTGGATTCTGTCTAAACCAGAGAATAATGAAATGGAAGCTGCAGTAGAGATTTACAGAAAGTCTTTAAGCAATTCAGGAAATGCAATTTTAAATGATATTGTTTTCAGAGGAGATAAAGATTTGCTTGATGAACATGCAAAAAAAGTAATCTTGGAACTTGAGCACGATAGCTTTAGAGTAACCGGACAAATTCCAACTTTTAAAGCGAAAGCAAGAGAAAAAGGACGTTATTCGGAAGACAAGACAAATTTTCTAGGCCAAATTGGATTTTTTTTATTCATTGGATTTATTATTTTACTTCCGGTTTTAGGGATTTTTAAATTGTTTGAATTGATCTCATCATTATTTTCTCAATAAAAATAAACTACGTAAAAAGATTGCGTACATATAATATAATTTTACAGTGTTAATAATACTGGTGCCGTTAGAAAGGCCTACTTCGATTCAAAACTGACAGAGTCTTTCAACAGATTGCCCGGTAGCTATAACCAATGTCGTTCATAAGAGTTCCATCATCAAACTTTTAATTTGACTAGAATCAAAAACTCTTATACATTGTTACTTGGTTTTTAATAAAAAAACAACTGCGTAAATTGAATGCGTACCAGCAATATAAATTTGTGAAAAGAATAAAGCTAATAATTATAAAAAGCAAGTGTCGTAAAACAGAGTTACTTCTTTAGGGACGGTAATACAGGTTCGAATCCTGTTCTGCAGCAGCAGATAGTAGAAATGGTAACACCCCGTATTGGTCTCTGTTTGATCTAATTACCTTGTTTAAATTATATCAAGTGTCGTTTTAGAATCATACTTCGAGATTGAATAAACATTGGGTCGCAGGTTCGAATCCTGCCTTTTCCCTCGAAAAGGAGAGGTAGCTCAGCAGGTAGAGCAAATGCACGGAAGATTCTGAGAATTTTACCTTGATTATTAAAAGAGTGCCGTAGAGAAGGCCTACTTCGGTTTAATTTGGTTCGACTCCAGAAGGTCATGGAAATGATCTTGTACAAGTCTTTTCGAATCTTGCCTCTTTTTATTTTAAAATTAATAACAATGAATATACCAAGTAATCTGACTGAATTTTTATACTGGGTCAAAGAACGTACAGAAAAACTGTGGTCTGTGGATGATGAAAATTGTCCTAAAGGATTTTACGGTGCCCAATGGCAGGGACTTTCTGAAGAACAGATCAATCAGATTGAGAGGAAATATGACATTAGCTTTACATCTGAACATAGAGAATTTCTAAAAATTCTTCATGCCATCGACAAAAAAGTAATTGTTGAATATGAAGATGAAGGAGAAATGGTTACAGAAGAATGTACTTTCTTTTATAATTGGCTTGAAAATGAAGAGGAAATAAGAAAAATAATGAATACACCATATGATTGGATGCTGGATGATATTGATTCAGTGAATAAAGTTTGGTTAAAATCATGGGGAATAAAGCCTGCATCCTTGGAAAAGAGAAAAGAAATTTTTGATGAATGGTTTTCACATGTTTCAACACTTTTACCACTCATGGGAACTCGTTATATAATAAGTGATGTAGATCTTGTTTGGAGACCTGTGCTTTCTATAAGAGGTTCAGATATTGTCATTATGGGATGGGATTTCAGAACTTATTTATTAAATGAGCTAGGAGGTTATCTTGATATTCATATTGACGTTTTTGATGAAGAAGATCAGATGTTCTACCCTGAACTTATTGATGAAGTACAACAAATATTTAATGAAAACTATAAATATGATGAAACTAAAGACATTCCTTATTTGAAAGAAATGATTCTTTACTGGTCTTCCGGATGGAGTAGTTTCGGTTTAAGTTATCACCCGGAAAATGCCAGAGTTCATCCTATTGTTAAAACATATATTGCTGAAGAAGAAAAATAAAACAAACAAGTGCCGTAGAAAAATGTTACTTCGCTCATCACGACGGGGTCACGGGTTCGAGTCCCGTCTCTTCCACAGCAAAAAAACACGATGTATATAGGAAGAGTAGCTCAGTTGGTTAGAGCACGACTGCATTATTCGGCTGTTGCCTTGTTTTCATAAAATCAGAAGCCGGAAGTGGGAAGTTGAAAGATATCTTTGTATTATAATTTTCTATAAAGTCAGATAGATTTTTCGGACTTTACCCTCTTTCTTTTTCCCACTTCCAGCTTCTTTATAGTACTATTATGAAGTGTCGTTAGGAAAAAATTCATCGCACCATAATGACGGGAGGAATAGCGAAGCCGGTTATTCCGGCAAGGTTATCCGGTTCGACTCCGGCAAACGAAAGCCCGGTTTTTTCCTTATTATTACCTTTAAAAAAGTGCCGGTAAACTATTTACCGGCACTTTTCATTGTATCAAGCTCTTCTTCAAACATGAGTCTCCATTTTGAAAGAGTAGTTCTGCTTATTTTATATTTTCTGGACATATAGCTTGTTGAATGACCGTGCTTTTTCTGATACTGCAGCAATTTTAACATAGTCTGTCTGTCATATGTTTTGAGTTTTTGATTTTCTCTGGACTGCTTGAACAGTTTTTCATTGAACTTCAGAACATCCTCACTGGTATTAAGTTTTTCAAGAAGTTCTTTTATTTTCGGATCTTTTAGCTTTTCCGGATATTCCATCTTTAGCATATCCTGATAAATTTTTTTGTAATTGGGGCGCATGTTTTATTTGTTTATCCGTTTACATTATCGCTCTTCTGAAGCCATCTGTGAAGAGTACTTTTCGGAATAGAATACTCTTTAATAACTTCACTTTGGGTCATTTCACCGGAAAGAATCCTCTTCATAATAAAATCTTTAATTTCCTGAGTGTAAATGTTTTTCCTGAAATAAGGCGTTTTTTCGGACTTCTGCTGGTTCTTGTTGATAGCAGAAGGAGGTGCATATAAAATCAAATGGGAGCTGTAAAGTCTGAAAAAATCATATTCCAATAATTTGCTCCATCTTAGAAGAAGATCCGTATCCATTGATTTGCTGTCATACATTACATCGATCGTTCTTTCATCTTTACCTAAAAATTTGCATATCCTTTCTATTGTTATTTCATTTTCATCTACCCTTTCCTTAATAAATTTCCCAATATGGATTTCTTTGTATAACATTTTTATTGAATATTATTCTTTTGATTAAACTTATATATCAAAAAAACGAAATAGAATATATATTATTTCGTGTGGCGGAAAATAATTCACTTCAATTTGAAATTGATAAGAAATAGAAATTATGATGTAAGAATGTTAAATTACATTTAATAAGATGTTAGTCTTAAAAAACGGAACTGTAACTTACCAAATATCTTAAAAACAGGTGGGTAGGAGTCACCTTAATACTTGGGATATATTCTTTATTTTCAATGGGTTTCTTCTTCTTCTCTTTCAAACTTCTCTTCCTGCCATTTGTGTAAATAATATAACCTATTAAGGTTTTTTATGTAATTCTATGAGTTGAAGCTGTAGATAGGTTGGTATACAGCTTTTTACGCGTTGAATTTTTTAATTAGTACCAAATAATTGCTTATTCGTTTTCAAATGTAAACAAAAATAAGAAGTAAAAAGAGATGGAAATGTAAAAATTATACTTTACATGCTGATTTTAATTAAAATTAACATATTATAAGAATTAATGTGTGAATTGTTTACAGGTGACACGCTTCATCATAGAAAAATGATAAAAAGAAAAAATTGTATACCATTGGGACAGTCCATACCTTTGCAAATCAATGAAAAATACTATAAGCTTATTCGACTTTTCGAAGAAAATAAATTACAAAAATGAATTGCTGGCCGGTTTTACGGTAGCGATGACAATGATTCCTGAATCTCTTTCATTTGCTATCCTTGCAGGCTTGTCTCCGCTTACAGGGCTTTATGCAGCATTTATGATGGGATTGGTAACTGCTGTTTTTGGAGGACGTCCGGGAATGGTTTCAGGTGGAGCTGGTGCAACCATCGTTGTATTGATTGCTCTGATACAGTCTCATGGGATTGAATATCTTTTTGCTACCGTAACACTGGCCGGAATACTTCAAATGCTGGTAGGTATCTTTAAATTGGGGAAATTTGTGAGATTAATTCCACAGCCGGTTATGTACGGATTCCTGAACGGATTGGCTATTATTATCTTTATGGCACAGGTAGAACAGTTCAAAATTACAGACAGCAGCGGAGCAGTAAGCTGGCTGCAGGGAATGCCTTTGTATATCATGGCGGGTTTAACTGCCCTGACAATCGCAGTAGTCTACTTTTTTCCAAAAATAACGAAGGCGGTTCCTGCCTCTCTGGTAGCCATTATAATTGTATTTGCTGTCGTTCTTGGATTTAATATTCCAACCAAAACAGTAGCAGATATTGCCCATATCAGTGGAAACCTTCCAAGTTTTCATATTCCAGAGATCCCTTTTTCTCTGGAAACTTTGCAAATTATTTTTCCTTATGCTTTAATTATGGCCGGAGTAGGTCTTATAGAATCTCTTCTGACCTTATCTATGGTGGATGAAATCACCAATACGAAAGGAAGTGCCAATAAAGAATCCGTAGCTCAGGGGTTGGCCAATATTACCAACGGTTTTTTTGGAGGAATGGGAGGTTGTGCAATGGTAGCACAGACTTTAGTGAATCTTAATGCAGGTTCCAGAGCAAGATTATCAGGAATAATAGCATCACTTCTTATTTTAATAATCATTTTGTGTGGAGCACCTGTTATTGAAAAAATTCCTATGGCTGCTTTAGTAGGAGTGATGATGATGGTGGCCATCAGTACTTTTCAGTGGGTGTCTATCAGGATTGTTAATAAAATGCCGAAATCAGATATCTTCGTAGGAGTTACCGTTGCATTGATTACCGTGATTTTACACAATCTGGCACTGGCAGTTTTAATTGGAGTTATCATCTCGGCGTTGGTTTTTGCCTGGGATAATGCCAAAAGAATCCGGGCAAGAAAGCATGTAGATGAAAACGGAGTAAAACATTACGAAATATATGGACCATTGTTTTTCGGTTCTGTAACTGCATTTACAGATAAGTTTGACCCAATGAATGATCCCGATCAAGTGGTTGTGGATTTTAAAGAAAGCCGTATTGTTGATATGAGTGCGATAGAAGCTTTAGGCAAGTTGTCGAAACGCTATAAAGAACAAAATAAAACAGTACACTTACGACATCTCAGCGAAGACTGTAGAAAAATATTGAAAAATGCAGAAGCTGTAGTAGAAGTTAATATCCAGGAAGATCCGACCTATAAAGTGATGCCGGAAAAATAGAGGAGAAGTTAAAAAGTGAATTTTGCTTCGCAAGTGAATAGTGAATTTTTGCAGTGTATGGAAAAATTGACAAGCGCAGCGGATTGACGATTGACCATTCACCAAACACCCATAACCAGACAAGGACTGTAAGAAAAAATCTACAGCCCTTGCTTGTTTAAGTGATTAATGTATTTGAAATAAAATCAGGCACTAAAGCATAGTGCGACAATTTCATACTGATGGAAGCTCTTCCGCTTGTCAGCGTTCTCAGATCAGAAATATACCCGAAAGTTGAAGCTAACGGAACTTCCGCTGCAAAAATCTTTCTTCCTGACCTTTCATCAATAGAAGTGATGATTCCTCTTCTTCTGTTGATATCTGCAGTGACAGCACCGGTGTATTCCTCAATACTTTGAATCTCCACCTGCATGACTGGTTCCATAAGTTTGGGACTGCATCCTTTGGCCGCTGTTTTAAATCCTTCTCTTGCAGCAATTTCAAAATCAAGTGCCGCAGAATCCTGAGCGTGGAAAGAACCATCCAGAAGGGTAATCTTCATGTTTTCCAGTGGATATCCTTTTAAAGGTCCGTTTTCCATAGCTTCTCTGAATCCTTTTTCAACAGAAGGAATAAACTCAGTGGGGATAACTCCTCCCTTGATCATGTTGATGAACTCCAATCCATGTTCATTATCATTTCCTGGCCCGATTTCAAAACTGATATCAGCGAACTGTCCGCTTCCTCCGTTCTGTTTGGAAAGTTTCTCTCTATGAACTTTGGATGCTGTTAAAATCTCACGGTAAGAAACTTTAGGTTTTCCCTGATTGACTTCAATACCATGATTCAGACGGATTTTTTCCAAAGTAACCTCAAGATGAAGTTCTCCCAGTCCACTCAATAAAGTTTCTCCGGTCTGTTGATCTCTTTCAACCACCAAAGAAGGATCTTCTTCCTGAATTTTAGCCAGTACCAAACCGAAAGATTTCTCATCACCATTGGTTTTCGGTTCAATAGCCACCCTGATAACAGGAGTCGGGATCGTAATAGATTCCAGTAATATCGGCTTGTCTGCAGAAGATAAAGAATCTCCGGTTTTGGCATCCTTTATTCCTGTCAAAGCAACAATATCTCCCGCTTTCGCTTCTTCCAGAGATAACGTTTTGTCAGACTGCATTTGTAAAATCCTGGAAATCCTGAAACTTTCGCCCGTTCTTACATTCAGTAAAGTATCTCCGGATTTAATCTTTCCGGAATATACACGGAGCATAGCCAGTCTCCCCATATGCTTATCAATCAAAACTTTGAAAACAAGCCCTGAAAAAGAAGATCTTTCATTTCTTTCCAGTGTTATCGTTTCTTCGGTATGAGGATCTCTTCCCTGTAGGTCAGCAAGCTGATCAGGTGCCGGAAGATACGTTACAACCGCATCAAGAAGAGGCTGTATTCCCTTATTCTTAAAGGCAGAACCGCATAGAACCGGAACAGCTGCTCCTGTTTTACAGACTCTTTGTATAGCTTCCGAAAGCATTTCAATGACGACAGTTTGTTCAGTATCCATAAAAATTTCAAAAAAGATCTCATCATTCTCCGCAAGAGTTTCCATTAACTTTACTCTGTATTCATTGGCTTCAGTGATAGAAGCAGCAGGGATTTCCTTTTCCACAATGGTTTCTCCATTTTCATCTGTCCAGTATAAGGCTTTCATTTTGACAAGATCAATAACGCCTTCAAAATGGTTTTCAGCTCCAATCGGAATCTGAAGAGCCAGAGGAACAGCATTTAACTTGGTTTTTATCTCTTGAAGTACTGCAAAGAAATCTGCCCCAATTCTATCCATTTTATTGATGAAACAAATCTTGGAAGTTCCATGTTTTTCAGCCTGAAACCATACATTCTCCGTTTGTGGCTGTACCCCTGATGAAGCACAGAAAACTGCGACTACACTGTCCAGAACCCTTAAAGAACGCTCTACTTCCACGGCAAAATCAATGTGTCCCGGAGTATCAATAATGTTGATATTATAAACGGTATTGTCTTTTTTCCATTGCGTTGAAACTGCTGCTGAAGAAATGGTAATTCCTCTGTTTCTTTCCTGGATGTCTTTGTCCATGGTGGTATTTCCGTCATCTACATTACCTATTTTATGAATAAGTCCTGTGTAATACAGAAGTCTTTCGGATAATGTTGTTTTTCCCGCATCTACATGTGCTATAATCCCTATATTTCGTGTGTTGTATTTCATTTTGTTTGATTTAAATTGTTGATTTTTAGATCTGTATTTAGAAAAGATTCTGAAAAAAATGAACACAAAATACACTCCGGTCTCATAGAGCGGCAAAAATATTTTTGTATTTTGTATCAAAGTGAAATTTTCAGAGATCTTAACAAATAACAGAAGTTGTTTGAATTGTTAAAGTCTGAAATTAGGGCAGCAAAAAAGACCTATCCGAATAGACAGGTCTTCAATATATTTTTGGGTATAAAAGATCTATAGAACTATTCAGATAAATATTCAGTGCTGCCAAAGAACACAGCTCTGACAGGATTGCTTAATGTAATAATATTTATCATTTTTGTTGACATTGTTGATTGTTAATCGGTTGCGAAATTATAATTTTTTTTTGATTTCCAAAGAATTTTTGAAAATATTTTTTTTAAACGCTTCATAAATCATCTTCTGTGAATCTGTCAAACTCGCGGATTGTCATAAAAATATCTTAAAACAGATAACGAACGTAATACGTTTATGATAAAAATTTTATCTTTGGGAAGAATAGTATTGTAAACACTTGTTGATGATTAAAAAATTTTAAATCTTTTTCAAGAAAGCTAAATAAAAACTTTTAACTTAAAATCTATTGAAAACAGATATCGACATCCATAACCACTGTCATTTTTCCTTTGACCTGTGGCTCACTTTAATCAAATCTCATCCTGAATTTAAAGCAAAAAGAGTTGAGCTGTTCTCCTCATTTTTTAACGTAGATAAACCGATAGAAGAAGTTGCGAAAACTGTAAAATATTACGATGATCTTTGCAATACCATTAATGAAGTTACAGGAGGAAATATAGACACTTTTGAAATTTATCTGATGATTCTTGGTTCTTTGGATGTAGATGTAAAACAGGTGAGTAAAGAAAAACTCAATGAGTTTTACGGGAAAAGTGAAGATTTATTTCTGGAATACAGACCGGTTGTGATTTTTGAGAATATTCATGATTTTTTTGAGGATATTAAAAATCAAGGAAAGACTATCAATATTCTGAGCAATACAGGATTTATCAAAGGAACTACAATGAGAAAATTTCTGATTCATGAAAATCTGGATCAGTACATTGATTTTCACATTTATTCCGATGAAATCAACTGTTCCAAACCAAATCCGCTTATTTTTCAGGAAGTGAAGAATAAGATCAAAAATCAGGATTTGCCAATGCATCAGATTCTGCATATCGGAGACAATCCGTTTGCTGATTACGAAGGGGCAAAAAACTTCGGTTTCAGTGCACATTTACTTAAACACTAAAAATAAACATGAATAAAAGATACAGCTTACACCACATTCATTCGGCGGATGAGTTTACCTTCTCACCTGCGGAATACAGCTATTTCAAATATGGCGATAAGTCGTATGCTGAAAAATTTGCAAAAGAATTATTCAACGGATTTATTTCCGGAAATGAAGCACTTTTAGATACTGATAAAGAGATTGTAGTACTTCCAAGCCCTTATATGGCAATTCCTACAGCTTCTAATTTTTTATGCTTTTACTTTAAGAAACATCTGGATTTTTATCTGTTTCAAAAAGGAAAAAAGTCAAGTATTTTATCTAAAATCAATCGTAACCATACCTATATCACAGATTACGGGAATCTCAATTTTGAAGACCGTAAAAATCTGATCGCAAATGATACTTATTATATCGATAAAGATTTTTTGAGAGGAAAACTTTGTATTTTTATAGACGATATAAAAATCACGGGAAGTCATGAATATACAGTCAACAGAATTCTGGATGAATACAGTGTGGAGGCAGACTTTATGTTCCTGTATTATGCTGAACTGATGAATTTTGACCTTGATCCCAAGATTGAAAACTTTTTCAACTATTATGCAGTAAAAAATGTAATACATGTTGCAGAAGTGATGAATAAAGAGAGTTTTGAATTCAATACAAGGATTGTAAAATATATTTTAGGGCTGGAATCAAGTAATTTTGATTATCTTACGTCTAAAGTAAAAAGAGAACAGATGGACCTGCTTTTGGAGCTGGCCATCAGCAACAATTATCATTTAATAAAAGAATACGAAAATAACATCAATACTTTAACACAAACGGAATTATATTATGGCTATTAACTTACAAAAAGGACAAAGAGAAAACATTAACGCACCTAAATTTACTGTAGGTTTAGGATGGGATATCAATAATACTTCTACGGGAACAGGATTTGACCTTGATGCCTCTTTGTTTTTGCTTGGAGACGACAAAAAATTAGTTTCAGATAATCACTTTATTTTCTATAATAACCTTGAATCTCCGGACAAATCGGTGATCCACACAGGAGATAACCTTACAGGAGAAGGAGCTGGTGATGATGAGCAGATCAAAATTGATCTGACAAAAATTGATGATGCGATCAAAGAAATTACAGTAGTAGTAACTATTCACGAAGCAGAATCAAGAAAGCAAAACTTTGGACAGGTAAGAAATTCTTTCATCAGAATTTTCAATACAGATACCAATGAAGAAATCTTAAAATATGAATTAGATGAAGATTTCTCAATCGAAACCGCTGTAGAATTCGGAAGAATCTACAACAGAAACGGAGAATGGAAATTTGAGGCTGTAGGAGCTGGACAGAGAGACGGCCTTGACAAATTTGTATCAATTTATCAGAAGTAATCATGGACAATCAGGAAAATCAACCCATAGATCCGCTAGGGTCAATAGAACCTCTTAAAACTTTTGAACCTACTCCAATGGTTCCCCCAACTCCGGCTCAGCCTGTTCAAAATGCAGCACCGGCAGTTCTTGTAGACAGAGAGGGAAATGTAAACCTGACTCAATTGCAGTCAGAAGACCGTCAGAAATATGAAGTTCTTGCGAACTCTATTGACGAAACAAATCCGGGGTCTATTGTGAATTTCGGGGCGGAACTTCAGAAGACATTAACTAACCAGAGTGACAGTTTCTTAGGAAACGTAAGAAGATCAAACTCAGGAGAAGTAGGAGGGCTTATCAATGATCTTTTGGTAGAGCTTAATTATGTAGATGTGGAAGAACTTAACGGAAATAAAGTGAAAAGCTTCCTGAGCAAATTACCATTCATGAAGAAGGTAATGACTCAGGTAGAAAACTTATTTGCAAAATACGATAAGATCATCAACAATATTGAGCAGATCTCTTATAAAGTAAATGCGGGAATCATTACTTCTACAAAAGATAATGCTGTACTTCAGACTATCTTTGAAAGTAATGTGAATTCTATCAAGCAGATTGAAGATCTTGTGATTGCAGGAAACCTGAGAATGGAAAGAGCTGCTGTTGAACTTGCTCAAATGGAAACTGCTCCTCAGAATTTCCAGGACTATCAGATTGCAGATAAGAGAGATTTCATTGCAAGATTAGACAGAAGAATGGCTGATCTTAAAGTGGTGCGTGTGATTATGATGCAGTCACTTCCTCAGATCAGACTGGTACAGAATAACAATGTTTCTATTGCTGAAAAGGCACAGACGATTCTTACCACTACACTTCCGGTTTGGAAAAACCAGCTTTCACTTGCAGTGGCAATGTACAGACAGCAGCAGAATATTGAAATTCAGCAAAAGGTATCTTCCACTACAGAAGAGATCTTAAGAAAGAATGCAGAGCGTCTTGGACAAAATTCTGTGAATGTTGCCAGAGCTAATGAGCAGACTATCGTATCTGTAGAAACATTGAGAGAAACAACATCAATGCTTATCAATACATTGAATGAAGTGAAACAAATCCAGAAACAGGGAGCAGATAACAGAAGAAAACTGGATCAGGATCTTCAGACATTGGAGCATGAACTTAAAGCTAATGTCAGAGGTTAATTTATAGGATACCAAGGTGGGGGATGATGCAGCAACCATATTGTCGCAAAGCAAAAGGAGATTAACCAAGCTTAAGCTTCTTGCGAATTTTTTTGAACATATTGACATAATATCTATTTACATCAAAACAGATATTATCCACAATCTGTTCCAGGAAAATACGGCTTTAGATTACAATAAACTGGAACTTTTCCACCTGCAGTATACAGACAGTCTTATAGAACTTCTGACTAAAATAAAAAAACAGAAGGAAAATGATATGCTGGCTGTTATCAATGAAATTAACATCAACAGTAAATATATTTCAGGTTTCGAAGAAAGACGGGTAGACAGCTTTCAGACCGACAGGAAAATGTACAGCGGTGTATTTTCCCAACATCTGAAAACCTTGTATAAAGATCTTACAGAAGATAGTTTTACAGCCAATTGGGATAATGTACTGTATTTTCATAAAAAATATGCTCAGGAATTTTACAGGACGGAAGCAGATGAAACATTGCTGAAATCCGATTCTTTTCCAGCCTATCAGTATAAAGATTATTCTATTGAAAGAAAACTGTTGGGAAGGCTTAATATACAGGGATTTAAAGTCCGTTTCGTATGTGGATACCTTATAGGAACCCATGATTATGAACTTTTCAAAATCTTTCAGTCTGATGATTATTTTATTTTCAGCGTAGACGAAAAGAAATTGTATCTTTTTGATAAAGAATTGGATAAGCTGGATATTTCTGAAAATCAGTCTAACCAGAGTTCCATTATCGATCAGCTGAGAAATAAAAATGAACAGTTGGAAAACAGTATGAACGAAAGAAAACGTGCTTTACCGGCTGAAGTGGAAGGTGTTTTGAAAGATTATATTAAAAACCTTGAAAATATGGACATTATGAGCAAGATATTTGATTTTGACGAAGAAACGAATATTCTGCGGGCGATGCTTAATTTGAATTTGAATAATAACTAAAACGAAATTTGTAAAGCAAAGAAGTGCGCTTTTTTGCAAAAAGTATATAACAACTAAACATAAAAAGATGGCTATCAACTTACAAAAAGGTCAGAGAATCAACCTTAAAAAAGAAAATGGAGCTGAGCTTTCTCAAGCTTGTGTAGGAATCAACTGGGGAGCAATTGAGAAAAAAGGATTTTTCGGAACTAAAAAAGAGGCAGTAGACTTAGACGGAAGCTGTATTTTATATGATTCAAACAAAAACGTTACAGAAGTAATCTATTTTGGGAATCTTAAATCCAGAAACGGATCTGTAAGACACAGTGGGGATGACCTTACTGGTGATGTGGATGGTGATGACGGATTGGATAACGAAGTAATCACTGTAGATTTCAGCCAGCTGGAGCCTAACGTAGAACATGTTGCAATGGTACTGAACAGCTACAGAGGACAGGATTTCGGAACAATTCCTTTTGCTTCTATCCGTATTTATGAAGGGTCGCCTACCAACGTAAGAGAAGTTTTTGCAAAATATGACATTGCAAATGATGCTTCGTTCAGTGGACATGTTGCTATGGTAATGGGAGTTTTCTACAAGAGAAACGGAGAGTGGAAGTTCAACGCTATCGGAGACCCTACTGCAGATAAAAAACTAGAGCAGACGGTTCAGACAGTTCAGATGAATTACCTATAATCAATTGTAAATCAAAAGATAAATAAAATAGCAATATTTGTACTCTGTACATCTATTGCTTTTATCATATAATAACATAACTCAAGTGGAACATCAAAGTATTTTAGAACTGCACCCAGGTCTGGTGTGGGGATTTGCAATAACAGTTGTTATCATGCTGCTCCTGGACTTAGGGGTATTTAATAAAAAAAGTCACGAAGTATCTTCCAAAGAAGCTACCATCTGGTCTATCGTATGGATCTCGCTTTCAATGGTTTTTTCAGGGGTGGTGTATTGGGTATTCAATACCGATGGAAGTCCTGAAAGCCATGCTTTGGCAATAGAGAAGTTTACACAGTATCAGGCTGCTTACTGGATTGAAAAAGCTCTGTCTGTGGATAACTTATTCGTATTTATCCTGGTTTTTGGATTCTTCAAAGTTCCGAAATACCTTCATCACAAAGTTCTTTTCTGGGGAATCATTGGAGCATTAATCTTTAGAGCGATATTCATCTTTGCAGGAGTAGGATTGATCAATCTGACGTATCTTCCTGAAATGAATATTTTCGGAGAAGCTGTGAAAATCAACGTTGTTATGACATTGTTCGGATTATTTCTTGTGTATGCGGGAATCAAATCCTGGGGCGATGGCGGTGATGATGACGATGAAGATTATAGCAATACCGCAGGAGCAAGGCTGATTAAGAGCTTCTGGAAAGTTTCCGATAACTACGATGGAGATAAATTCTTCACCATTCAGAACGGGATCAAAATGGCAACTCCTCTTTTAGTGGTAGTTGGCGTTATCGAATTTACAGATGTTCTTTTCGCAGTAGATTCCATTCCGGCGATCTTTGCAATTTCAAATGATCCATTTATCCTTTATACATCAAATATCTTCGCGATTTTAGGATTAAGATCATTATACTTCCTGTTGGCGAATTTTATTCATATGTTCAGCAAACTTCCGTACGGATTGGCGATTATCCTATCCTTTATCGGGGTTAAAATGCTTATTGCACCATGGATTCATATTCCGTCTCCGGTTTCTTTGGGAATCGTAGGAGGAGTATTGGTAATCTCTGTTCTTTTATCCATCATCTTCCCTGAAAAAGAAGAAGAGAAGAAAGAAGAATTGGAAGAAAAATAAAATATTTGAAAATATATCAAAAGCCTCCGGAGTATAACTCTGGAGGCTTTTTTGTTAATATAGTTTGATGGAATACGCAAAGACACAAGGGGTATAACCATAATTTTTGCTTTTAAGATGCAAGAATATTTCGGCTTCGCTCAATATAAGATTTACAGCAAGGATACTTATATTAATTACTTGCATTGTTCAAAATCATATTATTAGCGGTATTAAATTTTATCAAAGATAAAATCCTTGCGCCTTAACACATTATCTTCATAAAACTTAGCGCCTTTGCGTTTTCCAACATTTCACAAATAAATTATTTAAAAAACAAAATAGACAGACCAGTCTGTATTTTGTTTTTTTTCATACATTTGTTTCAGAAAAGAAAAGCATATGAAATCTCCAAGAGAAAGAATTGTGGAAAAAACCTTTGAATTGTTTGCAAAACAAGGATACAACTCCACAGGAATCAACCAGATCATCTCCGAAGCAGAAGTAGCCAAAGCAAGCTTTTATCAATATTTTAAATCCAAAGAAGACCTATGTGTAGAATTTCTGAAAGTAAGACATGAATATTGGTTCAGTGAATTCCGTAATTTTTTATCAAAGGAAAAAGAGCCGAAATCTAAAACGACCAAAGCTTTTGATTTTCTGGTATATATGAATAAAAAAGAAAATTTCCGTGGGTGCAGCTTCCTGAATATTTTATCAGAAATACCAATGGATAATATTAAAATTCTGAGTGTAATTCAATCTCATAAAGCTGATCTCAGAAACTTCTTTTTAGAATTACTGAACGATGATATTCTTTCCGATCACATTTATATGCTTTTTGAAAGCAGTATCATAGAAAGCCAGCTTTTCAAATCCAATGAACTCATTGAAAAATCAAAAAAAATAGCCACCAATTTAATACAATAAGTTATGGAACAAAAACATCCGCTTCCGCCTTTCACTCTTGAAACGGCACTGGAAAAAATTCAAATGGCAGAAGATGCCTGGAACAGTCAGGATCCTGAGAAGGTTTCCAAAGCATATACCGTCGACAGCGAATGGAGAAACAGAGATACCTTCGTGAATGGAAGAGAAAATATTGTAGTATTTCTACAGAAAAAATGGGAAAAAGAGCTTCATTATCACCTTAAAAAAGAATACTGGGCACACACAGACAACCGAATCGCCGTTCGCTTTGAATATGAATATCAGACCAAAGATGGCAGCTGGTTCAGAGCGTATGGAAATGAGAACTGGGAATTTGATGAAAATGGGCTGATGGCAAAAAGATATGCAAGCATCAATGATCTGGCAATTAAAGAAGAAGAAAGAAAATTCAGATAAAACAAAGAAGCTGTCTCAAAATTGCCATTCTCAACGGAATGAAATGTAGTGAAGAATCTCATGTTTCAGTTTATCAATGAGATTCTTCTTTCGTCAGAAATCGAAGATTTGATGTAGCCAATGAGAAAAGCAAATGATCTCAAAAGTCATAAATTATAATTCATAATCTAACTGTTCTTCCCGTGCAGCAGTTTATTAATCTTTCTCCTCGTCTGTACAGACACTTTATAAGCTTCATCACGCAGTTTCTGTATTTTTCCTACAGGCTGAAAAAAGATTTTACTTTCAAAAGGATTGAATGAGAGCAGCTCATTGGTACAATCACGGGAATCCAGTAATGACCCCTTATTTATTTTTACCTCACCAATCTTAATGAAAGGAGAGTTTTTCCATTCTACATTCAGTTTATTGATTGGTTGATCCTGAAGATCGTAACATAGCTGTATCAATATATCAGCAGAGAAATCATGGGTCTGCAGGTAATTTTTTAATGAGTCTTTGATCGGTTGCTTTTTTCCCGTATGTTTATCCACATTCTTAGGAGATAATTTTATTTTAATGATTTGATCTCCCAGTCGGTAAGCACCTGCGGAATAATAATCAAATGACAGGATAAAATCATTTCTTTTACCTATCAGCTTGATCATATTACGAACCATATCACCCGTCAATGCAGAAGGAATTACTTTAATTATCTGAAGCAGCATTGGAAACAGACTGCTCCATTTTTTGATGTAAAACTTATTGACAGCGGTAAACAACTTCAGGAAAGTAGACACAGAGTTAATTGGGAACAACGGAAAGTTTACCAATGGATAATTGGCTAGTAATCCACCATTCTCATCCTTGATATGCACAGCAAACCCATAAGCAGGAATATCCCTTTTAGAGTTTTTAATTTTAAGCTGGGCATTGGAAAACCGTATGGTCAGGTCAAACTTTTCCTTATCAAAAAAGGGCTGCAAGGATTCCGGAATGTCAGGTTTAGTCCAGAATGTTCCTTTTGCTACCGCATACGTTTTTGCATGGGCATTTCGGGTAGCATAATTGACGTCACTGATGGAAGAGGATTGTTCAACAAAATCCGCTATTGTTTTTTTATTGAGTTCCAGAAGTTTTTTTTCCTCCTCATTCAGTTCATCAAACTTCTTATTATATTTTAATGGATTTGGCATTTAGTTTTTAAAATTCAATTATAACGCCAAGTTTCGAAATCTGTGTTAAGTAAGTATTACAATTATTTGAACTTTGTGGAAAAGATGTTTAAAAATAAGGAAATGTAAGATAATATGATTGGTAATTATTGAAAAATAAGAAGTTTAACTTGTTGATTGTTAATGCTTAGTTTTTTTAATAAGAATGAATTAAAAGCATGTTGTTTTTGACAGCGAAATACTTTGGATTTTTAAACTTCCCTCATCGTGCTTTCCTCTTCCAACTCTAAAAAGCCTTATCTTTGTAAAAAAATTATAATATGGGAGTAGCAGATTTGTTATTTAAACGTAAAAAAGAATTGGCAGAAAAAAACCTGAAAGATGGTAAAGAATATATGGAAGAGTATGGTAAAAGAGAAAGCGTTGTGCAGTTACCAAGCGGCTTACAATATGAAATCATTACAGAAGGTGATGGTGCAAAACCAGGGCCTAAGTCTACTGTAAAATGCCACTATCACGGAACTACTATTTCCGGTAAAGTATTCGACAGCTCTGTAAAAAGAGGTACGCCTGCATCTTTCCCTTTAAACAGAGTAATTTCCGGATGGACGGAAGCTCTTCAGTTAATGCCTGTTGGAAGCAAATGGAGACTGATCATTCCACCGCATTTAGCGTATGGAGATCAGGAGATCAGCAAAGAAATCGGGCCAAACAGTACGCTTGTTTTTGAAGTTGAATTGCTGGATATTAAATAATCCTTCTTAAAAATATATTAAAAAATTACCTGATTTCAGGTAATTTTTTTTATTTATACTATATTCGTATTAGTAATTGTAAAAAAAAGGTGACAGGAAAAGATTTGTTTTATAATACGTCCCGGTAACACAAAAATATGACTGAATGAAAAAACTCTTCTACCTTCTCGCTGTGGTAAGCTTACTGGTGTCCTGTGTTTCCAAAAAAAATCAGGCAATCCAGCAGAATATCCTTACCCTTAAGGACAGCTACTGTAAAGCTCCCTTTAAGTATAATTACAATAATAAACTTCCGTCTTATAATTCGGATTCTATTTTAGCAGCTAATAAAGAACTCAGCGGAATGTTTACCGATCAGAGTGTTTTAATTTTAAATGCATTGGGGAATCTTGATGATGTTCACAAAATCATCGAGCTGAAAAAAGATTCTTCCCTCACTTCACAAGTTAAAATATTGCAGCTTAAAACCAAAATTAACAGCAGAATTACTATTGCTTTAACAGAACTGGATGCAGTAGCAGCAGAATTTGACTGTGAAGGAGAGAGAGTAGCCCAGATCGGAAGTTATGTAGATAATCTGAATGCTTCAAGAAATAATAAACTGATTTTATATTCAATCATTGCCGGAGCGGCTTCATCCATTGCCGGAGGTATTGTGAAAAGTGATGGCTGGGATAATGCAATAGGTATCGGGGGAGGTATCTTAGGAGCAGGATTTGGTTTGGCAACCCTTAATCCCAAAGGAAAAAAAGTAGAATTTATCCATCAGAGAAATCTTTTGAGGGATATCTGGAAAGAAAAACTGGAGTCTCCCAACTTTCCACCCTTCATCTGGTATATGTATACCGAGAAAAAGTTTTCCAACAAGGAAGAATATTCTATCATAGGAAATATGAAACAGAGATGGCTTCATTATCAGTTTGATGATGTAAAAGAAGCTGCGGATAAGTCTGTGATTTTCAGTGATGGAGGTTTTTACAGAGCAGATGATCTCAATAACCGTGCTGCCATGCTCAATCAGATGCAGTCTGCCACCCGTACTATCAATCAGAACATCAATTATCTGCTGCTTGATCTGGATAAATTAATTCTTTAAGAAAAATTAACTGTAATAAATTTTGTTACATTTAAAAAATGTGTATATTTGCAGAGTAATTACAATGAACAACACAAGATTTGCTACGGCAATACATATTATGACATTATTGGCGAAGAGCCCTCAGGAGTGGCTTACTTCCGAGTGGATAGCCGGTAGTATCAATGTAAATCCGGTGATTATCCGAAAAGAAATCAGCGTATTAAGAGAAACAGGTCTGATTATTAGCAGACAGGGAAAAGAAGGAGGAAGCCAGCTTGGCAAAAATGCGGAGTTGATCACTATTTCAGAGATCTATAAAGCAGTAAAAAATACAGAAGTATTAGGCAAAAAAAATCAGAACCCTAATCCTGCCTGTAGTGTTGGTAAGGAAATTAACGTTCATTTAAATACATTATTTGAAGAAACAGATCATTTGGTAGTAAAGTTTTTAGGAGATAAGTCATTACAGGAATTCGCTGACCAGTTCGAATAAAAATTTTTTAACTTTAAATGTAACAAAATTTATTACAATTTAATTAAAAATAAAACATTATGAAAAAAGTAGCAGTAATTGGTGCAACAGGATTTGTAGGAGCACACGTAGTAGCAGAATTAGCAGACAGAGGTTATGCTGTAGAAGCGTTGGTAAGAGATGCTTCTAAGGTAAAATCACAGGACAATGTAACAGCAAAAAGCATTGATGTAAACAATGTAGATGAATTAGCTGAAGCATTAAAAGGAAGCGATGCCGTAATCAGTACATTCAACGCAGGATGGACGAATCCTAATCTTTACAATGATTTTTTGAATGGTTCTGAAAATATTCAAAAAGCAGTAGAGCAGTCAGGTGTAAAAAGACTTATCGTAGTAGGAGGAGCAGGAAGCCTTTACACTCCGGATAATGTACAAATCGTAGACACCCCTGATTTCCCGGATGCTTACAAACCAGGAGCTACAGCAGCAAGAGATTATCTGAACAAAATCAAAGAAAACAAAACGCTGGATTGGACATTCTTCAGCCCTGCAGTGGAAATGAACCAGGCCAATGTAGGAGAAAGAACAGGGAAATACAGAACATCATTAGAAACTCCGGTATTTGATGAAAACGGAAGAAGCCGTCTGTCTGTAGAAGATGTAGCCGTAGTTTTGGTAGATGAGCTGGAACAAAACAATCATATCAGAGAACGTTTTACAGCGGCTTATTAATGATAAAAAAGACAGAAATGATACAAAAGAAATTATTGTCGTTATTGACGCTGTTGGGATTTGTCAGCATATTTGCGGGAAACCTCAAAGTGAAAGTATATAATCCGGGAACCAAAGCTATTTTCCCGATTACTTCCACCATTATTTATGGAGATAAAGATGCCATACTTGTTGATGCCCAATTTCAGAAACAATACGCGGTGCAGCTTGTGAAAGAAATAAAAGCAACAGGAAAAAACCTTAAAACAGTTTTTATTTCTCACAGTGATCCTGATTTTTATTTTGGACTGGATGTGATCAGAAAAGCGTTTCCTAATGCAAAGATCATTTCAACAGCGCAGACAGCTTATCTTATATCAGCTTCCAAAGATGATAAACTTGCAGTGTGGAAACCACAGTTGAAAACAGATGCTCCATCGGAAATTATCGTTCCTGACGCTGCTGTTTCCATTCCTGATCTTGAAGGAAATAAAATTGAAATCAGACAAAATCCTGAAGATCCGGCACACAGTTTTCTTTGGATTCCTTCCATTAAAACCATTGCTGGCGGGATTTCAGTTTCTGTAGGTTCACATCTTTGGATGGCAGACACTCAGAACGCAAAAGCAATAGATCAGTGGATAGGACAGATTGATGCAATGAAAGCATTGAAACCTGAACAGGTGATTCCTTCCCATTTTGCAGAACTTTCTACCACTCCACAATCTCTTGATTTTGTGAAAAGCTATTTGGAAAACTATAAACAGGTAGTGGCAGAAAATAAAACTTCGGATGCTATTGTAGATTTTATGGTTAAAAAATACCCCAATCTTCCTGGAAAAGAAGAGCTTGGAATGGGAGCTAAAGTTTATCTTAAAGAAATGGATTGGGATCTGAAATCTCCATACCCGGCCATCGGCCATAAAGTTGAAGTTGATTTTGGAACCATAAAATTCCTTCTTGATTTTAAAGATAATAAAACAATGACCTTCACAGGAACAGCAGGAAGTTCAAAAAATAGTACAGATACTGTAGAATATACGGCTGTGGAAGTAGCAAAGAATGTTTTTATGATCTATTGGCATGAGCCGCATCTTGGCTTCAATGTCACGCATATTCAGGATTATAATAAAAATATTGTGTATTCAAATATTGCAGGTCCCGATGGTACATTTACCCATCCGAAGGGAACTCTTAAAATTTTGAAATAATGATAAGAATCAAAAGTACATGTAAATTTTTGCATGTACTTTTTGTTATATTTGATTTGCAGAAAATGATTCTTTTAAAAAGAGAAGAGGATCTGTAATTTATTTTTAAAATCAAATAATAACCAATGAAATCAATTAAAATTCTGCCCTTTCTGGTGTTAACCTTATTTTTATTCAGCTGTGGTAAACTTGCAACTACAGCCGCAGATAAAAAATCTGTTGACGAAGTTCTTAAATTTTACGGAGGCTATGTTGAAACGATGAAAGGAGTACAAACGCTGAATGGAACATCCAGCGATTTTTTTGAAGTACAGATTAAAGACAGTAAACTGATCAATAATCAACCCCAAAGAGCGATATCTAACGCAGCCAATATTGCATTTATAGTTTTTCAGAATCAAAAACCTGGAGAATATGATGTTGTAAAAACAAAATTACTTTTATCTGATGGCGCCACTTTTACAAAATCATTCACTCAAAAAGAACTGCAGGAAGTAAAAGATATATATCCGGAAATTGATAAGGTCAATTCATTTTTGATTAATAAAAACTACAGCGGAATTCTTGAAATGTTTGATCCAAAATTTAAACCTAAAGAGGAAGTAGTTAGAGAAACACTTTCAGGAATGGATTCTCAATTAGGAGCAATAACAAAAATACAGTTTCAGGGATTTGAATTTCTTGAAGATTTCAATTTAGGACATATCATTTTAGTAAGGGAGGTGGGGCAGAGAAAGCAGTTGTTTCCTTTTATCAATCTTGCATTTGACAGAAAGACAAAGAAACTGTTGAATATTGAATTCCCGTAAAAACAGATCTCAGGATTAAAATAAAAAGGCCGTTCTATGTGAACAGCCTTTTCTTTTTATAGATTCATAAACAACTTCGGATTAATCGGAGTATTGTTTTTGTGTACTTCATAATGAAGATGAGGACCTGTAGAACGTCCTGAATTTCCGGATTTGGCAATCACCTGACCTACTTTTACTTTATCATTTACCTTAGATACAAGTTGAGATAAATGTCCATATAGCGTAGCCAGACCGTTTCCGTGAGAAACAATCACGCAGTTTCCATAGCCTCCTTTCTGTCCGGAAAAAATGATTGTTCCGGCAGCCGCAGCTCTTACATCAGAACCATAAGCAACAGCAATGTCCAGTCCTTTATGGAATTGCATCTGATCAGCTTCAGCAGGCGGATTGTTTTTTTCAGCAGCAGTTTTAGTAGTAGTTCCAGCCACAGCTTTTGTTGTAGATGGAGCTGAGGCAGCAGCCACAGGAGCGGCCTTTGGAGTAACCATTACTTTCACTTCCCTTTTATTTCCATAGCTGTCTGTAAGTTCAATAATTTTCTCAACAGGTTCAGCTTTTACTTCAGGTTTTGGAGCTGCAGCCACTGTCGGTTTTGCTTCCGCTGCTGCACTTGTTTTTACCGAAGCGAAAACAGTTTTGAATGGAATCGGGTTTTTTCTCACTCCAAAATTAGAGGAAATATATCCGTCTGTAGGCATACCTAATGGAACCTGCATCAGTTTTTTCTGAAGATCCATCAGATACTGGCTGTATCGGTTGGCCTGTTTGGAAAGATAAATAGAATTTGAAATACTGTCCTGGTTGAGCATCATCAGCTTTTCGTTGGTAATGTCTTTGGACTTCAGGAAGGAATTGAGTTGAGCCACTGTCTGATCTACAAGTGTAAGATCAGTTTTCATTTTTAGATAATCTACACTGTCTTTTTCAGTGTTTATTTTTACAAGGTTGACTTCGTAGGTTTTGTCGTCTCTTTCAGAAAAGAGCTTCGCAATGAAGACACCTTGTGCAAAAACTACTAGCAAAAGTCCTCCCAGGAGAATGTTTACGTTCTTCTTGCTGTTTAGAAATTTTTTCATATTTCTTCTCTTAGTAAATTTAAAACGGTTTTGAAGCTGCAAATTTAATTAAAAATAAGCTTTGCCGGTTATTTTTAATTAAAATTCAGTTTTTTCTGTATTTAACGGTTAATTAGCTGTTTAATTGTGTTGAAGTGTTAATTTTTTCAGAAAATGGCGTTTATCATAGTTTCAAAGCCTTTGTTACGTCTTTGTTTTAATATCTTTGCAGTTCACATTCCAATTATGGCTAAAAAGAAAATTATTTCAGAATCTTCGAATCCAAAAAAGAATAAAAAGGATATTTCTGTAGGAGTTGTAGGGAGCGGAAGTTTTGCAACCGCTATCGTAAAAATGCTTGTTGAAAACTGCAAAGTCGTACACTGGTGCGTAAGAAGTGAATTTGTAAAAGGAGCCATTGAGCTTCGCGGACACAACCCAACGTATCTTACAGCTGCTCACTTTAATCTGAAAAGCTTAAAATTAACCACGGATATCAATGAACTGGTTTCTGCCTGTGACGTTATTGTTCTGGCAACTCCGTCTATCTACCTGTCTGATACATTGGATAAGATGACCTGTGATTATTCCGATAAGATCTTTATCTCTGCAATTAAAGGGATTATTCCTAAAGTAAATGATGTGGTAGCTCATTATTTGCGTGATGAATTTAAAATCGGGTTCAGAAATCAGGCTGTTATTGCAGGACCTTGTCATGCAGAAGAGGTAGCAATGGAAAGACTTTCTTACCTTACCATTGCGGCAGTAGAAGATGAGACGGCTGAAAAACTTGAAGGAATCTTCAGTTCAGACTTTATCAAAGTACATACAAGTAAAGATATTTTAGGAAATGAGTACAGTGCCATTCTTAAAAATATTTTTGCCATAGGAGCGGGAATAGCAAGTGGATTAGGATATGGAGACAACTTTACCGCTGTTTTTGTTTCCAATGCAATCCGTGAAATGGAAGCTTTCCTGGAGGCCATTTATGAAGCACCGAGAGATGTGAATGAAAGCGCTTATCTGGGTGACCTTCTGGTGACTGCTTACTCACTTTTCTCAAGAAACAGAAACCTTGGAAATCTTATCGGAAAAGGATATACCGTGAGATCTGCCATTCAGTCTATGAATATGGTGGCGGAAGGATACTATGCAGCAGATTCTATTTATAAAACAGCAAAACAGAAAAATCTTAAACTTCCGATTATAGATACTGTATACGCCATTCTTTATGAAGGTAAAAGCGCTGAAAAACAGTTTAAAAAACTGACTGCAAAATTGAACTAAAAACAAGGTTTTATTGCTGAAATCTTGTTTGTAAAATAAAATTAACTGAAACTTAAGCATTCCAATGCTTAAGTTTTTTTGTGCTCATTTTGATGATCCGGAAGATGAAATGTTCTGATATTATCAATCATTTCAATGGTGTTTTATTGAAATTTTCCATGGTTTTTTGTTGTGTACTCAAGAAGTGTTTTTGCAGCAAAAAATAACGTGTTAAAATCGTTAAACGCGTTCCTGTTTTTAAAACTTTTCCCGAAATTTGAAGTAAAATTTAAAAATTATGTCACAATCGCTTACAAGCAGAACACCGAAACCTAAATATGACGTTGTACTGATAGGCGGCGGAATCATGAGCGCCACTTTAGCAACGCTGCTTCATGAATTTGATCCAAAACTTGAAATTGCAATCTTTGAAAGACTGGGAAGGTTTGCCAAAGAAAGTACAGCAGCATGGAACAACGCCGGAACAGGGCACTCCGCATTTTGTGAGCTAAATTATACCCCGGAAAAACCAGACGGGTCTATTGATATTACCAAAGCAGAAAGTATTGCAGAACAGTTTGAAATCTCAAAACAATTCTGGGCGTATCTTCTCACCAAAGGTTATATTCATGAGCCAAAAGAATTCATTAATTCCTGCCCGCACATGAGTCTGGTTTTCGGAGAAAAAGATGCTGAATACCTTAGAAAACGCCACGATAAAATGGCAGAATCTGTTCTTTTCTCAGGAATGGAATTTTCTACAGATCATGAAAAACTGAGAGAATGGATTCCTCTGGTAATGAGCAAAAGAAATCAGTCTGAAGTAATGGCAGCCACGAAGATGGATATGGGGACGGATGTGAACTTCGGAACACTGACAAGAAAAATGGGAAGACATCTTCTGGAAGATTCCAATGTTGAGGTTTTCCTATACCATGAAGTGAAGGACATAGATCCAAGAGAAGACGGGAAGTGGGAAATGAAGGTAAAAGACAGAATTCATAGTCACAAACAGGAAGTGGTGGCAGATTTTGTATTTATCGGAGCAGGAGGATATGCGCTTCCGTTATTGGACAGTTCAGATATTAAAGAAAGTGAAGGCTACGGAGGTTTCCCGGTTTCCGGACAGTGGCTGGTAAGCCATAACCAGGAATTGGTAGAAAAACACCAGGCTAAAGTATATACGCAGGCTACGGTAGACGCACCTCCAATGTCTGTTCCACACCTTGACCTTAGAATTATTGATGGTAAGAAGGCTCTTCTTTTCGGACCTTTTGCAGGATTCTCCACCAAATTTCTAAGAGAAGGAAGCTATCTTGACCTTCCTGAAAGTGTAAACACCAAGAACCTGAAATCACTTTTCGGAGCGTGGTGGCATAATATTCCTCTGACGAAATACCTTATCCAGCAGGTTGCGATGACGAAATCTCAGAGAATGCAGCATTTAAGAGAATTTATCAAAGATGCCAAAGAAGACGACTGGGAATTGAAAGTAGCAGGACAGAGAGTTCAGGTCATCAAAAAAGATGAAAAAGAAGGAGGTAAGCTGGAATTCGGAACTGAAGTGGTTGTGAATAAGAACGGAACAATTGCTTCTTTGCTGGGAGCTTCACCAGGAGCATCTACAGCGGTATATGCCATGTTGAATGTGCTGGAAAAATGCTTCCCGGAAAAGCTTCATGGTGAATGGAAAGGGAAATTGCTTGAAATGGTTCCTTCTTATGGACAAAAACTGGCTGAAAATCCTGCTTTGACCAATGAAGTGAGAAATTATACAAAAGAAAAATTAGAATTAGAATATTAATACCAATAATGAGCAATGAGTAGCAGCAGCTATTACTCATTGCTCATTTTTATTACTGATTAAAAGGTGGAAGAAGTAATTGTAAAACCTGTCATTGCTAAGGAAATCCTGGAATCTTTTAAGGCAAAAACGGAAGAGGAGAAGCAGGTGATTGTACACTGTTGCTTTCCGGCATCACCGTTTTTAGGAAACCTGATCAGGATCTGGCATTCGACCTATCTTTTTGATAACCAGTCTGAACATAGAAGTAAATTGATTCATGCAGAAAACATATCAATTTCTCCTTATTGGACTCCGGTTCCTTTTATGAGAGATTTTTGGTTTACCCTGATATTTTCCGGGCTTCCGAAAGATTGCAAAAGTTTTGATTTAAAAGAAGTAATTCCTGAAGAAGGCGGCTTTTTTGTAGAATCAATCAAGAGAAATTCTTCCGATGTGTATCGGGTAAAAATTTCAGAATCTTATTAATATGAAAGTAAGGGAAGAAAAACTGAAACAGATTATTCATTGGGCTGAAAACAACCCTGATATCCGTGCTGTGCTTCTGACCAGTTCACTGGTAAACCCTTATGCTCCCGTAGATGATTTTAGTGATCTTGACGTAGAACTTGTTTTTGAAAACAGGACATCTTATGAATCCGGAAATGAATGGATCAGGCTTTTTGGTGATCCTATTTCCATGATTGAAGAGGATGACAGTGTTTTTGAGAGAAAACATGCCATGAAAATGGTTTTGTATAAAGACCATGTGAAAGTTGACTTTAAGCTCTATCAGGTATCTGAATTTATTGAAGAAATCAATGAAGAACCCCTTCCCGAAGATTGGGATGTAGGATATCAGGTTTTAATAGATAAAGATCATCTGACAGAAAATATGAAACCGCCCACGTATCAGTCTGTCATGATCCATCAGCCTGCGGAAAAAGAATTTCAACAGCTGTTCAATGATTTCTGGTGGGATACAACCTATGTAGCAAAATGTCTTAAACGCGGGGATATTTTTTATGCCAAATTTATGTCTGAAAATGTCCTGCGTACAGATTATCTCGTTCCTTTGATTGAATGGTATATCGCCGAAAGTCATGATTGGAATACTATTACGACCAATAAACACGGAAGACTTTTCAAACAATATTTATCCTCAGACTTATGGAATAAAGTGGAAGCTACTTTTCCAGGAAATGATATTGAGGAAAACTGGAAAGCATTGCTTGCCTGTGCCGATCTGGTACATGAACTGGGCACTTCTTTGGCCGAAAAACTTCATTTTATCTATCCGGTGAAACTGGAAGACGATATCCGGAATTATCTTACAGAAATACAATCAATACCTTGATTTCAGACAAATTCATTCTGTTTGATGAGGTTTTCAATACAGTATTCTGCAATCGCAGTAATGGTAACAAACGGATTAACTCCAATGGTTCCGGGAATTAATGATCCGTCCAGAACATACATATTTTCATGATTTTTTAATTTGCCATATTCATTGGTAGCTTCGCCCAAAACACACCCTCCAAGCGGATGATAACAGATATCAGCCCCAAAACCATTATTGAAAAGCAGGTGGCTTCTCGTACCGCCATTGGCTTTATTCATTTTCCGAATAAAATATTGGGCATTTTCTCTCATTTTAGCAGTATTGCTTTCGTTCCAGTTTAAGGTTAGGGATTGGCTGGCTTTATTGTACACAACTTCTCCCTTTTTATCAACTCTGTTAATCAGCAGATATAAAGCGGTAGCGACATCCATTCCCATTGGTAAAGGGGCAATCTCTGTAAAAAACGGGTGATCCGGATCATCCCAGTTGTCAATTCCACCTACCGGAATAGTAGATTGCTTGGCTCCTGTACCGCCAGATAAAGGTTTTACCCAGTTTCTTCCGGTCATAAAGTTTCCGTTATTTCCCCATTTTTTTCCGACCTTTTCATGAACAGGGAAATTGTTTTCCGTATGAGATTGTAGCAGAAGCTGTAAAGTTCCCATTGTTCCTGCAGAAAGAATCAGCTTTTTACAGTTGAAAACTTTGTCAGCAACCGGAATTCCAGATGTATCAATCTGCTGAACATTTAATGTATAGCTTTTATCATCATTAAGTTTTATCGTTTGCACACGATGAAGATCAAGGATTTCTAAATTTCCCGTTTCCAGTGCTTTTCTGAGATAAGTTTTATCCAAACTGTTTTTTCCATAATTGTTGCCATAGATCACTTCGGTATTAAGAGCAGAACGGGGAACCTCATTCCGGAACTCTTTTTCCATATACTTAAAATCATACACATTCGGAACTCTCATGGTCTTAAAACCAGCTTTATGGGCCTCTTCTTCACCTACCCATGTGAATTTATAATAAGGACAGTCCTTCAGAAACTGTTCATCAATTACATTTACCTTCAGTTCTTCCCGTACCAGAGGAAAGTAATGATCGTAAAACTTTTCAGCATCAAGATCCGGAAAAACTTCCCTGAAATAGCTTTCTTTGGGAGTAACCGCCATACCTCCGTTCACAAGAGAACCTCCGCCAACGCCTCTTCCTACCCAGATATTGATATGTTCAAAATCCAGACGGTCTAATATTCCGGTAAAAGGAGTCAACGAAAAAATATTCATGAAAGGTGCAATGCTTTTCTTCTTCAGCCATGCAGAACTTTTCCCGGGTTTCAAAAGATTGGAAAACGGAATTCCTGCTTTTTCCCAGTTAAGACCCATTTCAAGCATCACTACTTTTTTTCCGGCTTCACAAAGGCGTAACGCAGATACAGCTCCTCCGTACCCGCTGCCAATGATCACAATCGGGACATCAGTATTTTCTGTTATCCGGCTGTTTTTTCTTTCTGCAGCCCGAAATAATTCAGATTGAAGAAAATAGAAACCTGATATCGCCAATGCACTGGTTCTGATGAAATTTTTTCTATCCATGAGCTTTGCTTTTCAAAAAGTATGCTACATCAGCCGGTACCTATTTTATTTAAAACAGATTATATTTTTTTATTAGAATTTTAACTTTTGTTGTTCCGGAAATTCATAGTTTTACTTATAATTTTATATTCATGAAAAAATATATAGTACTCTTTTTACTCCTTCCATTGTGGGCTTTTTCTCAGAAAGCAGTTTCAAAGGAAGAGAAAGATGTTCAGAAGTTTCAGAAAGAACTCAATGCTGAATATCTCAATTCAAAAGAGACTCCGTTAAGAGGAGATAATTTTAAAAACTTTAAAGGGCATCCTTTCTTTCCTTTTGATGCCAAATACAGAGTAACCGCTAAATTTGTTAAATCAAAAGATACACAACCCTTTGAACTTCCCACTTCTTCAGGGAAAACAAAAACATATCAGGAGTACGGAAAAGCCACATTTATGCTGGACAATAAACCCTATACGGTCACTTTATACCAAAGTCTGGCTTTAATTAAACAGGATAAATACAAAGACTATCTTTTTCTTCCGTTCCGTGATGCTACCAATGAAAAAGAAACCTATGGAGGAGGGAAATATATGGATCTGAAGATTCCGAAAGGGAACACCATTGTGCTTGATTTTAATCAATCATATCATCCTTTCTGTGCTTATAATGCTTACGATTACAATTGTCCTATTGTTCCTGAGGAGAATAAACTTCCCGTAGAAATCCGTGCAGGAGTAATGTATGAAGATATATACCATCACTAAGATATGATACATTTAGAATTCTACAAACCAGAAGATCTTTCCGGAGTCAGTTATGCTTTGGATGAAAACCAGATGCGTTTTACTGCGACAGCTCAACAGGCTTTGAAAAGTATCAGTGAACGGGATGATGACGACGCATTTCCGGTGACAATATTTGAAAATGATCAGGTTGCAGGTTTTTTTGTACTTGATTTCGGAAAAGATAAATTTGAACTTACCGATGATGAAACATCAGTTTTATTACGTTCTTTATCGGTAAATCCCAAAATGCAGGGAAAAGGAATAGGAAAAATGGCTATGCTGGAGGTAGGGAATTTTGTAAAGAACCATTTCAGGGATTGTAAAGAAATCGTACTGGCCGTAAACCAGAAAAATGATTCCGCTTACCATATTTATCTTCAGTCAGGATATATTTTTGAGGGTAAAACCAGAATTGGAAGAAGCGGCCCTCAATACCTGATGTACAAAAAACTTTAATAAAATTTTAAAATCATAATTTTTTATCTGCTGATATCTTTCCATAACTTTGAGTAACATCAAATTACAAAACATGGAAATATCACTTCGAAATCAGGTAGCTGTAGTTACAGGTGCCTCCAGTGGAATAGGTTCAGGAATTGCAAAATCTTTAGCTGAAGCAGGAGCAACAGTCATTGTCAACCATTCTTCAGAAAGGTCTGCAGAAGAAGCCAAAGCTGTTTTAAAAGAAATTACCGATGCCGGAGGGAAAGGGATCACTTACGCATGTGATGTTTCTAAAGAAGATCAGGTAATCAAAATGTTTCAGGATGTTGTTTCAGAATTTCAAACTGTAGATATTCTGGTGAATAATGCAGGGATTCAAAAGGATGCAAAATTCACTGAAATGACAATAGACCAATGGAATGCTGTCATTGGTGTTAACCTGACAGGACAATTTCTGTGTGCCAGGGAAGCCATCAAAGAATTTTTACGGCGGGGAATAGATCCTTCACGTTCTGTTGCCTGTGGAAAGATTATTCATATCAGTTCTGTACATGAAATTATTCCATGGGCCGGACATGCCAACTACGCATCAAGCAAAGGAGCCATCAGAATGTTGATGCAAACCCTTGCTCAGGAATATGGTGCAGCCAAAATCAGGGTCAATTCTATTTGTCCGGGAGCCATTCAGACTCCTATTAACCAAAATGCATGGAGTACTCCTGAAGCACTCAATTCTCTTCTTACTCTTATTCCTTATAACAGAATCGGACAGCCGCAGGATATCGGGAATTTAGCCGCTTTTCTTGCCAGTGATCTTGCTGATTATATCACAGGAACCAGCATCTTCGTTGATGGTGGAATGACTACGTTTGAGAGTTTTTCCACAGGAGGTTAAGACGTTCAAGGTTTAAAGTTCAAGGTTTAGGGTTTAAAGTTTTGAGCTTATTGTCATCAATACATGAATACATTTTACAATTGTACAAAACATCTTATCTATGTCAGAAAAACAGAGAATTTCAGATATTTCATGGAAAAAATGGGGCCCATATGTAAGTAACCGGGAGTGGGGGCTTGTTCGTGAAGACTACAGTGAAAACGGAGATGCCTGGAATTATACCAGCCATGATACAGCTGAAGCCAAAACATACCGTTGGGGCGAAGAAGGCATATGTGGAATCTGTGATGATCTTCAGAAACTGGTATTCTCTGTCGGATTCTGGAATAAAAAGGATAAAATGGTGAAAGAACGGTTCTTTGGACTGACCAATGGACAGGGAAATCACGGTGAAGATGTAAAGGAATATTTTTATTATCTGGATTCTACACCTACGCATTCCTACATGAAAATGCTGTATAAATATCCGCAAAATATTTTCCCTTATGAAGATCTTGTAAAAACAAATGCTGCAAGAAGTAAGGATGAAACAGAATATGAACTGATTGATACCGGAATTTTTGATAATAATGAATACTTTGACATCTTCATTGAATATGCAAAAGAAAGTCAAAATGATATTCTTGTCAGGCTCACCATTATCAACAAATCTGAAAAAGAGGCTTCTCTTGTGATATTGCCTACGGTTTGGTTCAGGAATACCTGGAATTGGGGATATGATGATTATCAACCACAATTACATGCTGAAGATGCAGACCGCATTAAAGTAAATCATCGGGATATTGAAATTAAAAATGTGTATGCAAAACAATCGTTGAAGCCCCTGTTTTGTAACAATGAAACCAATAATGAAAGACTTTACCAGTCGCAAAACGGATCAAAGTTCTGTAAAGACGGGATCAATAATTTTGTAATGACGGGTAATTCTCAATCTGTAAATCCAAAAAATGTAGGAACCAAAGCTTCTTTTTTTATTGATGAAGATTTTAAAGCCGGGGAATCCAGAATATTTGAATTCAGATTATCAGATAAAGATTTACGAGAGCCGTTCGGTGATTTTGATACCCTTTTTAATCAAAGACAGAAAGAAGCGGATGAATTTTATGCCGAAATCCAGAAAGGAATCACTTCGGAAGATGAAAAACTCGTACAAAGACAGGCTTTTGCAGGAATGTTGTGGAATAAAATGTTTTACCACTACAATGTTGAAAAATGGCTGAAAGGAGATCCTGGTGAAATGCTTCCTCCAAAGTCCCGGGAAAAAATAAGAAATTATGAATGGAAGCATCTTAATAACGAACATATTATTTCCATGCCGGATAAATGGGAATATCCTTGGTATGCCACCTGGGATCTGGCGTTTCATACCATCAGTTTTTCCCTTATAGATCCGGATTTTGCAAAGCATCAGCTGAAGCTTTTCCTGTTTGAATGGTATATGCATCCCAACGGACAGCTTCCCGCTTACGAATGGAATCTCAGTGACGTGAATCCTCCGGTACATGCCTGGGCGGTTTTCAGAGTATTTAAAATTGATGAATATTTAAAAGATAAACCCGACCTGGAATTTCTGGAAAGTGCTTTCCAGAAACTATTGATGAACTTTACCTGGTGGGTGAATAAAAAAGATACCAACGGCAACAATATATTTGAAGGAGGTTTCTTAGGTCTTGATAATATTGGTGTTTTTGACCGGAATGCTGTTTTACCAAACGGAGAACAGCTGGAACAATCTGATGGGACAAGCTGGATGGCTATGTTCGCCCTGAATATGATGCGGATTGCTCTGGAGCTGGCACTTTATAATAATGTGTACGAAGAGATGGCGATGAAGTTTTTTGAGCATTTTCTGTCAATTGCCAATTCACTGGATAATATGGGGGATGAAGAATTCAGTTTGTGGGATGAACAAGATGAGTTTTTTTATGATGCCATAGCTTCTAATGACGGTACGCATATGTATTTAAGATTAAGGACCATCGTAGGGCTGATCCCGATGTTTGCCGTTGAGGTTATAGATGATGAAATGATTGAAAACCTTCCCAATTTTAAGAAAAGAATGAAGTGGGTATTGGATAATAAGCCGGAACTGGCTTCTCTGGTTTCAAGATGGGAAGTTAAGGGTCAGGATTCCAAGCACCTTTTGTCTTTGCTTCGCGGACACCGTTTGAAAAGATTGTTAAACAGAATGTTGAATCCGGAGGAGTTTTTGAGTGATTATGGCGTAAGAGCGCTATCAAAAGAATATGAAAATAATCCTTATACTTTAACTCTGAATGAAACGGATTATAGTGTGAAATATACTCCGGCAGAAAGTGACAGTGGACTGTTTGGAGGGAACAGCAACTGGCGCGGCCCGGTATGGTTTCCTATTAATTTTTTGATAATTGACAGCCTTCAACGGTTTTTCTTCTACTACAGTCCCGATTTTTTAGTGGAATATCCTACAGGAAGTGGAAACTATTCAAATCTGGATCAGATAGCAGATGCTTTAAATAAAAGGCTTGCAAAGATTTTCTTAAAGGATGAAAATGGAAAAAGACCGGTTCATGGACAGTATGAAAGATTTCAGACCGATCCGGATTTTAAAGATTATATCCTGTTCTACGAATATTTTCATGGGGATAACGGCCGTGGAGTAGGAGCTTCCCACCAGACAGGCTGGACCGGACTTATTGCCAAGATCCTGCAGCCAAGATTCTCCAAAAAAGAAATTGCAGAATCTGAAACTGAAATGCCTGAAGATGTTGAAAAGACAAAAGAATCATAAAAGAATTCTGGCAATCAGGAATTGATCTATTCAAATATCTGCTGGATAATTTCCAGTGAAGCAGGTGTTTTGAAGTCTGTGATATGATAATGGTAGTACACCAGAAGGCTGTCCAGGAATTCCTTTCTTAATGAAGAATGGATTTTTGTAGCATATAGATTTTCGGCACAGAGTGCTTCTTTCCATAATGTGGAAATTTCTTCATTGAATTGCTGATGACAGATCACCAGGGAAAAAGTTCCGGTTTCCGGATCTAAAAATTTACCTTCACCCAACAATGGAGCAACCCCCTGAATTTTTAAAACAGCCAGTAAAAAAAGCAGATGTGCCTGATAATTTTTGTTCGTCAGTTCATTGATAAAATGATTAATGCCGGCATAGATAGGAATATTTTTATCCTCATATTTAAGGATATGACTCAAAAAATCTGAAATGAAGAAAATAACGGTATTGACTTTTATATCTGTATAAATGTCGTTATTTTTTACCAGTTCAAACTTTGAAACAGTCGGTATACCATTGCCACGAAGCGGATTTATTGAAAAATTCAGCTGACTCAATGGCTGCAGCAGGGCTTTCTTTTTGTTCTTCTTAGAATAAATTCCTTTTAGAAAATAGCTTTGAAAACCCTCTTCTTCAGTAAAACAATGCAGTACTGCATCGTTTTCTCCATATTTTATAAACGAAAGTAAAAAACCGTTTTGTGAATTCATTAATTAATTGACTACTCCTATTTTGGCTGTAGCTTTATCAGACCCATCTTCATTGGTCATCAGAACAAAATACATTCCTGATGCTACTCTTACTCCTTTCTGATTATTAAGATCCCATTCATAATAACCTCCTCTTGCTACTGCAGAGTGTACCACATTTCCTGCTGCATCTACAATTCTTATATTGGTTTTTTCTGCAAGACCTTTAAGGGTCACTTTTCCTTTAAAATTAGAATATACAACAGGGTTAGGATATACCACAACATCACCGAAATTGGAAGTTACATCAGCAACATCACCCTGATAGGTTACAATACCATTATACGTTACAAAATATACTTTCCCGGTTTTCTTATCAACTTTTATATCTGTAACACTATTGGTAGGAAGTGGCGAATTTTCCTGAGTAAAATGTTTTATTGTTTTCTGGCCGTCAGCAGAAAGGTAATATACACCACCACCATCAATGGAAACCCACTTATAATTTCCTTCGTCTACTGCAATCTGAAGAATAGCTGATTCTCTAAAAAGCTCTTCACCAAGTCCGTTTTGTTCTATTATTATAGGTTCTACTTCAGGCTGTGGAGTTTTTATTTCAGACGCAGCGTTAGACATAATCCTTAAACCTCCATCTGTACCGATCCATGCATCTCCGGATTTATCAAATGCTACCGATAAGATTCCTCCTGAACTGTTAAATCCATTAGCAGAACCCAGGATATAATCTGTGTCATCAGAAAGATTGGTCGCATTTTTATAGTCATATACCCAGAAATTATTAGATCTAGGCAGTGGAGTCCATAACATATTTTCATGGTAAACAGTCTTTTGTATACCATCACTGGCAAGAACGATTTTCTTTATAAGAAAGTCATCAGAAGCTTTGTCATAGATTCCTATGGAAGGATTTCCGTCGTTAAATCCAAAAGAGACAAAAAGATTATTCTGAGTATCTGTAGCAAATCCTACAGGACGTCTAAGGTAAGGCTGCGCTCCTAGATTGTAATATTTTACCAGTTCAAAATCTTTGCTTGTTGCATTGTATTTCATTTTATACACCCCATTATCCAACATTGTATAATTGGTAAAAAGTACTTCATTACTGTTATAAGGGCTTATAATAGCATCTAATACGTTGACAAAGATTGGACGGTTTGGATTACTTTTATTGAAAAATGAAGGATAAATCCATTCTGTACCGTTGAAATAATAAAATCCCGGTTCCTGTGGCTGAATAAAAGGATGGTTATATCTATTTGCTCTGGCACCGGAAGAAACCAGAATCTGGTTATTATCAAAAAGATTAATATTATATGCAAAATTGAAATAAGGACCTGATGGCTTAAAAGTATTGTTACTTTCATCCTTTATTCCTGATAATACGGTTCCTCCAAAGATTTTTCCACCAGCTGTTATTGCAGTGTTGCATTCTTCTCCAAGGCTTATTGCATTTTGTGCTACTCCGTTTGTTCCGTAGGTATATACCCGGTTGTCAGTAACAATAATATTATTGGATGTAATAACGAGGTCACGGATATTTTCGAAACTTGTAGGAAGTTGTGTCGGAGTTCCGTTGTTATAAAAATAGGCAGCTGTAGCTGATGAATATACCAACTCAGATTCTGAATCTATATGTTTGAATGCGCCGGGAGCTTCCGTGGTCCATGTAGAATATACAGGAAAGGTAGTATTCATCTGATGGCTTTTCAATCCTGTATCTGTTACTGAATATACCTTATTCCCGAATATGGTGGCTTCATTACTTGCTTGATAAACGCCTCCGCTCAGGAAAAACGTAGAATCTCCGAACTCTTTATTGTTCAGATTAAATATGGAAAGTCCATAGCCTACAGAAATAACAGCCTGATTTCCTGTTATGGAAATATGATTGATTTTTTTATTTCCGTTATAGCCGGTCGCAATAGGAATATCAACAATATATTTTATTTCCTGTGGAGTGATAACATCCATGGAGCCGTTTTCATACCCAATAAGTCCTGTTTTGGTCTGTGGGTTGTAATCGAAGGCTGTTATACCAATATTATGCAGACCATTGGCTTTGGACAACTTCGTAATTTCTCCTGTTGATATTGTATAATAGAATATTCCGTTTTCTGTAGCTGCAATGATTTTCCCATTGTCTTCTTTCATAGCTAAGACTTTGTTGTAGGAAAATAAATCTGCCCATTTTTTTGATGAAATGACCTGAGCTTTTGTAAACTGCAGGGATGCTAAAATACCAAGAGAAATTAAAGAGAGTTTTTTCATATTATGCGGTTATGCTATGCTGCTGTCTATTGCCTGATTGTTCCAGGAAATATGCTGTACGTTTTTGTTTGTATCAAAATAAAAATCTATTCTACCCAAAAGGAGACCTGCCCATCCTACCTGATTGACAAGAACGTTTTTGCCCTGTCTGTTGGTATAAGATTGAGGTTCCGGTAAAAATGTATGAGTATGGCCTCCCAGAATAATATCAATATTTTCTGTACTGGCCGCTAAAATTTTGTCACTTATTTTATTCGGTTCATCTTTATAATCATAACCGATGTGTGAAAGACAAATCACCAGATCACATTTCTGATCTTTTTTCAGATAATTGGAATAATGCTGTGCTACACTAATAGGATCGGAATATACGGTTTCTCCATACTGCTTTTTACCTACAAGGCCGTCCAGCTGAATTCCCACCCCGAAAATTCCTACTTTGATTCCATTCTTGTTGAAAATCTTATATGGGGAAGTTTTTCCGTCAAGAATTGTATTTTTAAAATCATAATTGGAACAGATAAAAGGAAACTTCGCATTGGGAAGTACTTTTAAAAATCCATCAAGACCATTATCAAAATCATGATTTCCCATGGTAGAGGCATCATATTTCATCATGGACATTAATTTAAACTCCAGTTCTCCTCCGAAGAAATTGAAATATGGAGTCCCCTGAAAAATATCTCCTGAATCAAGAAGCAGTACATTGCTTTCCTGATTTCTGATCTGCTGAATTAAACTCGCCCTTCTTGCAAAACCTCCCTGATTCGGGTTTCTTGTATAGCTTGCGTCGAAAGGTTCTATTCTGCTATGCTGGTCATTGGTATGAAGGATAGTCAGTTTATTTGCGGACTTTAAATCAAGAATTTTCAATTCTTCCGCCATCATCATATTGGGAGCTAAAGCCATTGCCAAAGATCCGCCTCCTATTGCTTTTAAAAAACTTTTTCTATCCATTACTTCTTCCCGATAAAATTTAAACGAACATCTGAATTTACTGCAACTTCAGGCGTTTTCTTAAAATAATCAATAAACAGATCTCTCATTTTAATTCCTGTAGAGATCGATTCTCCTTTTGCAAAGAATTTCATATTGTCTCCTCCCAGTGCAAGATAGTCTGAAGTGGCAATATAATAATCTTTAGCCGGATCTACTGCTTTTCCGTTGATTAAAGATTTGATTACCTGTCCGTTATTGGTCTCAATATATAAGTGAGAAACAGGATTGTTGACCTGCGTTTTTGCATAATACTCAAAAAGCCCCTGTAAATCCGCCCCTTTCATTTTCACAATTACCACTTCATTTTCAAAAGGCATCACTTCAAATACATTTTTGAGTAAAATATCTCCTTTTCCGATAGTGGTACGGATTCCTCCGATATTGATCAATGCTGCGTCTACATTTTGCTTAAGATGAGTTTTTATCCATTCATTACCTCCTTCAAACGTGTAGTCAGCTAAAAGATTTCCCAGATTGCTGTTATCACCTTGCTTGGTAAGATCCACATTGGTATGAGAGATCTTCTGGTTCATTTCTTTATCCAGTTTTTGTTTATAAGGTTCGATAAACTTTGCAAACTCTTCATCATTTTTTAGCTCATTATTAATAGAAATATTTTTCTGGGTCTTTACATCCGCAAGCTGCAGCGTAGAAGCTGTTTTGCATGCTGTAAGGGTTGCCAGGGCAATTCCTATTAACAAGAATTTATTTTTCATAATATCTTTTAGTATATGCAAATATAACTATATGTATAATAAAACATTATTATTTATTACAAATTCTTACTGTAAATTATTAAATTTGACAAAAATAATTCTAACAGATGAGCATTTTAAAAGGAGTAGGTGTTGCATTGGTAACGCCCTTTAATGAAGATTTATCCGTTGACTTCGACAGTTTAACAAAACTAGTGGAGTACAATATCGAAAACGGAACCAATTATTTGGTAGTATTGGGTACTACGGCAGAAGCCGCAACGCTTTCTGCAGAAGAGAAGAAACAGGTAATTGAGCATATCATTAAGGTGAATAATAAACGTCTTCCTTTAGTTTTAGGGATTGGTGGCAACGATACTCTTGACGTCAAGAAACAGATTGAAGCAGCTGATCTTTCTGCGTTTGAAGCAGTACTTTCAGTATCTCCTTATTACAATAAACCGAACCAGGAAGGCCTTTATCAGCACTATAAAATGTTAGCTTCCACAGGGAAAAATATTATTATCTATAATGTTCCTTCAAGAACAGGGCAGAACGTAGAAGCAGATACTACTCTTCGTCTTGCAAAAGAATTCCCTAATTTATTCCTGATTAAGGAAGCTTCACCTAATATTTTACAGTATTTTGATATTCTGAGAAAGAAGCCTGAAGGATTTTCATTGGTTTCCGGCGATGATGAATATACTTTACCGGTAACACTGGCAGGAGGAGATGGTGTGATTTCAGTAATAGGGCAAGCGTATCCTAAAGAATTTTCTACCATGGTACAGCTGGCTTTTGAAGGAAAAGTGAAAGAAGCTTACGCAATTCACAATAAGCTGGTAGATATTACCCGTTTGATTTTTGCAGAAGGAAACCCATGCGGTATTAAAGTAATACTGGCTGAAAAAGGAATCATTAAAAACTTCCTAAGACTTCCTCTGGTTGTTGCTTCAGAAGGACTTCATGCGAAAATTAAAGCTGAAATGGCAAATATTTAATTATGAATGTAAGGTTATTGCAAATGATTTATGATTTCCAGTAACATTTTAATATTATAATAAACTTATTAAGGTGAAAGGCTAATTGCTTTTCACCTTTTTATTTTCCCTTATCAGAGCAGAAAATAGAATGTTATGTGAAAATTTTTGTAAACTTTGCATTTGAAAATTAGAATAAAAAAATAATATTTAGAATAATGAAATTAATAGAAGCAAAAACTAAAGATATTCCTTTGATTCAGGATTTAGCTAGGAGGTCATGGGAGAGTGCATATGTGGGTATTATTTCTAATGAACAGATTAATTATATGCTGGAAGAAATGTATTCTAAAGATGAAATTTCAAAACACCTTGAAAACCCAAACTATCACTATTATTTAATTTTTGACGAAAATAATGATTCTTTTGAAGGCTTTATCGGTTATGAGCACAGTTATGAAAAAAGTACTACAAAACTTCATAGAATTTATCTGATTCCCGAAAGTAAAGGGAAAGGTTTTGGAAAAGGAGCTCTTGATTTTCTGAAGAAAAAACTTGCAGAAAGTAATGATTCTAGAATTATTCTGAATGTAAATAAAGAAAATAACGCAAGGAAATTCTATGAATCTCAGGATTTTAAAGTTTATAATGAAATGGTTTTAGATATTGGGAATGGTTTTGTAATGGATGACTATCAAATGGAATTTCTAATTCACTCCTGATTGACTTAAAATTTTGTAACTTTATCCTGTAATTCTATAACAAGTGACTTCTTTTTTTGAATGATCTTTGCTTCAGAACCAAATCATTTATAACAATACATTCATATGCTTGGTTTTGAGCTGACACAGCTTTTTATCAGTATATTTTTTTCATCCTTAGTGTTTAAATTCCTGTATTCTTAAATACAGGAGTTTTTGCGTCTATATGGCAAAAATAAAAAAAATACATCTATTTCACTTTTAAATGAAATAAATTGTTATATTTACTAAATAAAACAGGCTTATATATACTAGGATGAAAATGTATGTTAAATTTGATTTCAATGCCCTTTGTAAAAAGGTATTGGACGAAAAACTTAAAGAACACGGGCTGAAGTACAGGTTGCTGAACTTCGGTGAAGTGGAATTTTATGAGCCCCTCACAAAGGAACAGCACAGTCTTTTTAAGCAAAATCTTGAAGACTATGGTATCGAAATCATAGAAAGTCAGAAGACCGCGCTGGTACAGAAAATAAAAGATGCTATCGTAGAACTGGTCTTTTCTGATGAGATCATACCGGTAAAAGCATCCATATATATTTCTGAGAAACTGAATCACAGTTATGGATATCTTTCCAACCTATTTTCCGAAGTTGCCTATACATCTATTGAGAATTTTATTATTCTGCAAAAGATAGAGCATGCGAAAGCCCTTATCATAAGAAACAAACAAAGCCTTACAGAAATAGCCCATAAACTGAACTACTCCAGTGTGGCGCATCTGAGCACCCAGTTTAAAAATACGACAGGAATCACTCCATCCCAATTTCAAAAGATTATTGGAAAAAGAAGAAGAGCCCAGAGCACGGTAATAAACCCTAAAATGCAGTATGAATAAAGAATTTCTGAACGTAATAGTAGCAGATAACGATGAAAATACATTGATTTTCTTTAAAAATATTTTGAAAGAGTTGAAAATCTCTATAAAAGTTCAATGCTTCTCTAACGGAAAAGATATGATGCTATATCTTAATAATGATGATGCTGTAGTTCCGGAAATTGTTTTCATAAATTACACCATCCCTGGAAAAGACAGCATGGAATGTCTGGAAGAAATCGAAGCAAATTCAAAATTCAATAACATGGTAACCACTATTTTTTCGGAACCTATTCCGGAAAATGAAATTGAAGATATTTTTGTAAAAGGAGCCAATATTTTCATGAAAAAACCTGAGTCTTTTGAGGCACTGAAAAAGGTACTTACAGAAATTATTACAATCAATTGGCAGTATCATACTTCAGGATTGAATAAAGATAATTTTATTCTGAAAGTATGATGAATAAAGGTTTTATAAATTTAATATTAAGAAAATATTAATCGTATTTGCTGCATACTATTCACAAATAAGTGAAAATTTTATAACTAATACTTAAAATCATATAAAAAGGATCTGAATTAATATACAGACATTTGTAAAAGTAATCTGAGACACAAATTTCATTATATAGTAGAAGATACAAATGAATGAGAAGTAATTGTTTCTAAGAACAAAAATTATATAAATCACGATGTTAGTTAACAAAATGAATTATACTGATTTTCCAATTTTAAAGCACAGAAGATCTTTAAACAAAACGGTACAATCATGAAAACTCAAAAGTAGTTGGAGGTATTTTTATTCGTTTCATTCCCTCATCTCCACCGAAACTCAGTTAGTTTTTATAATAAGCAAGTTGGAAAAAAATAATTCATTTTGTTTTTCATAATTTGTTTTAATAGTTAAGGTTTTAGCTTATCAAATAATATTGTTATATAGATATTTTCACACCACATCACAAAATATTAAGCCTTAACTATTAAAATGAATTTTTTGGACACACCAAAAAGTAATTTCTTCTAAATAACAGTTTTATAAGGGGGCCGCAGGAAGTATTTTCTGCGGTTTTTTTTATGAAATTTTACTCCACTTGTTTTTTCCTTTGTAATATCTGATATAATAGTTTTTAATAATCAGATTATCAGGTCTGGATAGCATTGGATCAGCTTCCAGAATTTTTTCTACCGTTTTTTTTGTCGTTTTGATGATCGCTGAATCATTAATCAGATCTAATCTCTTAAAATCTACTACACCACTTTGCTGGGTACCCAGAATATCCCCCGGACCGCGAAGCTGCATATCCACTTCAGAAATTTTAAAGCCGTCATTGGTTTCAGTCATTGTCTTAATACGCGTTCTGCTTTCCTTAGACAATTTATCTGATGTCATCAGGATACAGTAACTCTGTTCAGCACCTCTTCCTACACGTCCTCTCAACTGATGGAGCTGTGAAAGCCCGAACCTTTCTGAACTTTCAATAACCATTACAGAAGCATTGGGAACATTTACCCCAACTTCAATCACCGTAGTTGCCACCATAATTTCAGCTTTCCCGGAAGCAAAATAAGCCATTGCTGCGTCTTTTTCATCCGGTTTCATCTTTCCATGAAGCATCGTCACATTATATTCTGAGAAATAATCCATGACATGTTCCAAACCTTCCACCAGATTTTTGTAATCTAAGGTTTCAGATTCCTCAATAAGCGGATATACAAAATAGACCTGCCGGCCTTTCTTAATTTCATCTTTACAGAAATTATAAACATAAAGCCTGTCTTTTTCACGTCTGTGAGCAGTAATGATGGGTTTTCTTCCCACAGGCATTTCATCAATTACAGAAACATCCAGATCAGAATAAAAGCTCATCGCAAGTGTTCTTGGGATAGGAGTAGCAGTCATCACCAGAATATGAGGCGGTATTTTATTTTTGGCCCAAAGTTTAGCCCGCTGTGCAACTCCGAATCTATGCTGCTCATCAATAATTGCCAGTCCCAGATTTTTAAACTTAACCTTATCTTCTAAAACAGCATGGGTACCTACCAAAATTGAAAGCGTACCATTTTCCAGTTCTTCATGGATGATTCTTCTTTCTGCTGCTTTGCTGGATCCTGTCAGAATACGGATATTGATTCCTGTTTTTTCTAACAGTTCTTTGATCCCATTATAATGCTGTTGGGCAAGAATTTCCGTTGGAGCCATCAAACAGCTCTGAAAACCATTATCCATCGCAATAAGCATGGTTAATAATGCCACCATTGTTTTCCCTGATCCTACATCACCCTGTAAAAGCCTGTTCATCTGAATCGGCCTTTTCATATCAATACGGATTTCCTTTAATACTCTTTTCTGTGCATTGGTGAGTTCAAAAGGAAGATGGTTCTCATAGAAATCGTTAAAGTGATCTCCAATAATTGGGAAAGGATTACCATAAGACTGTGTTTTATGGTGAAGCTTTTTTAAACCATATCCTAATTGAAAGAAGAATGATTCTTCAAATTTCAATCTGTAATCAGCCTTATCAAAATGCTCTTTATCTTTTGGGAAGTGAACATTGAGAAAAGCATGCTGTCTGGACATGAACTTAAAGGTTTTCATCATATATTCCGGAAAATTCTCTTCTATAAGACTTGGAATTTCTTTGCAGATATTTCTCAATGCATTCTGAAAAAACCTTTGACTTAATCCTCTTTTAGTCAGTTTTTCTGAACTCGGATAAATAGGTTTAAGCCTTGTATCTCCTTCTTTATTTTCTTCAGCTTCTATTTCAGGATGTGGCATAGAAAACTGACGGTTGAAAACATTGATCTTCCCAAAAATATAAACATCCTTGTTAATAGGAAGCTGCTCTTTCAGCCATTTTGAATACTGAAACCATACCAGATCCATACTGCCTGTTTCATCATTGAATTTCGCAGATAGTCTTTTAGTCTTCCCGGTCTGAATTTCCTGAACATGAGTGATCCTCCCCCTTAATTGTATTTCCTGGCTGCTTTCTTCCTGAAGCTGAGAAACTGTATAAATTTTACTTTTATCCAGATAGCGGATAGGATAGAAGTTCAGCATATCTTCAACAGTAGTTAGGCCCAATACACTTTTAATGAGTTTGGCTCTTTCCGGACCTATTCCTTTTACGTATTCTATGGAGGTTTCGAGATTCATTTTCAGATTTCAGGATGCGGGTTTGTGAATTTTTTGATCCTTATTTTTTGACAAAAGAAATAAAGGTTCGAATTTCGGTAAAATTAAAAAGACTTCCAAAAAATTGGAAGTCTGTATGGTGAATTTTTAGCATTTAATCCGAAATCGGAACCTCTAAATTAATCTTTGATTTTAGATTTGAACTTTTTCTGGTAATCTTCCCATTGTTCTCTGGTTTTAATCTTTTTGAACAAATCTTTTGAGATCAGTTCCAGATAGGGTTCCAGTTCTTTGGCAGATAATTCTCCCTGAAGAATGGTAATGGGATCTCCATTTTCATCCAGAAATACAGTACTTGGAACAGCGCCTACATTCATATACTGTGTAAACTCATGCAGCGAATTTTTTCCTTTTCTATGCTCAGTATTGGGATTAGAAAATGTTCTTCCAAAGATGTCAATACTCTTTTTTTCTTCTGCATTAAACTTTACAGGATAATAATTTTCGTTTAGATTCTGAGCAATCACAGGATGTCCGTAAGTTTTCTTGTCCATGATTTTACATGGGCCGCACCAGTCTGCATAAAAATCGATAAGTATTTTTTTTGGATTTTCCTTTTGAGCTTTTAAGGCTTCTTCAATGGTCATCCACTTTACCTGAGCAAAACTAAGATTTAATAAAAATAAGAGTAGTATGCTTAAAATTTTCTTCATATTGCGATATTTGGATAAAAATAAGCATAATTACTTATTTTTTATTTTACATCTTGCATTAATTTTTTCACATACGGAGATATCAAAATTAATACCACTCCGGCAATTACCGCATATAATCCCAATTGTTTATATCCATCAGTATAAGTGATCAAAGCATCATAGTTGGTAGCCCCTTCTTTTGAAGTAGCAAGACTAGCTCCTATAATCCCTGCAACATATTGCCCATAAGCAGAAGCAAGGAACCACATTCCCATCATCATTCCCTGAAGATTTTTAGTAGAAAGCTTCGTCATAATAGACAATCCGATAGGAGAAAGGCATAATTCTCCAAGGGTAATGATTAATAATGCCAGGGTAAAGAAGTTCAATGAAGTAATTCCCTGAAGGTCTGCAAATAATCGGGTAGTAAATAGGACATAATATCCTAATCCAAGGAAGATAAAACCTAATCCGAATTTAATAATAGTATTGGGTTCAATTTTTCTTTTATTCAGCCAGATCCAAAGAAGTCCGATCAATGGAGCTAGAAAAATAATGAAGAAAGCTCCTCCAGAGTTATTGACACCATTCGGGTCTAATCCAAGAAGATCTTTGTTAAGGTTTTTAGCAGCAAAAATGCTTAAAGAACCTCCACTCTGCTCATAGATTCCCCAGAATATAATTGAAAATATAATGAAAACGAGTGCCGCCCAAAGCTTTTTACGTTCGGAAGCAGTTACTTTAGACATTTCATAGAATAAATAGATTAAAGTCAATGGTCCGATGGTCCACATAAAATAATCCGTGTATTCTGTTTTTGCAACCATTGTCATAATGATAGGTACAAAAACCAATGACAAAACATATACTCCGTATTCTTTCCATTTTGGAATTGGAGCTGTTTTTTCTTCTGCTAAAGGATGTCCGGGCTGTAAACCGATGGTACCTAATGTTCTTTGTGTAAATACAAAGTTAATCAAGCTGATCACCATTACTATTGAAGCTAATCCGAAAGCAATATGCCATCTCATTTCTTCTGCGATAACATTACTTAGGAATTCTCCTTTACCAATAGCAATACATATATAACCACCTAATAATGCTCCAAGATTAATTCCTGCATAAAAAAGCGAAAAGCCTGCATCAGCCCTTGAATCATTAGGTTTATAAAGCTGTCCCACCATGGATGAAATATTAGGCTTGAAGAAACCAGTACCTACTACGGTGAATGCTATTCCGAGGAAAAAGAATTTATGGGGATCTGTAGCAAGAATTAAACTTCCCACGATCATCAGAAGACCACCCCAAAACAGAGATTTTCTGAATCCTAAAATTTTGTCGGCAAAAAGTCCGCCTACAAAAGTAAAGGCATATACGAAGGCCTGAGTAGCACCATATTGAAGGTTGGCTTCCTTTTCATGGAAATTAAGCTGCGAGATCATAAAGAAGACCAGCATTCCACGCATTCCGTAGAAACAGAAACGTTCCCACATTTCAGAGAAAAAAAGGCTCCAGATCTGTCTGGGATATTTTCCTTTGAAATCTTGTATTTCATCTAAAGTTAAGCTCATAATGATATATGATTAAGTTCTAATTAAGGGTTTTTATCTTTCTGATCCAGTTCAAAACGGATTCTGTCCTGGTCAATAATTTGTTTTAATTCTTCTTCTTCTTCTTCTTTTGGGAGGTACAGCAGGTATTTGCCGGCAAATAAATTGTTTTTATCATTTAGAATGGAAATTGATTTGTCTTTTGAGATCTCTGTAATTCCAGTTATTTTGAACAGATTCGTTGATATAATAATTCATTTTATCAGCGTGATCAAGCCTTATCAAGAGTCTGTAGTGGGTCCAGCTTAATTCGTGACGCAGTGCGTCACATATCGGAAATATATGATAAGAAGATCTCATATTTCTTAGGTTACTTTCATCAAACCCCTTTCCGAATTCTAAGGTAAGCTTTTGTGAAAGTTTTTTAAGCGTATATTTTCCATATTCTGCACGTTCTTTTCTCTGTTGTTCGTCTTCAACAATAAGTTTTCCAATCTGCCAGTAGGTAAGCCGTAGAGTAGAATTCGCTATCCGAAAAACTTTTTCGCGCGACTGTCTAATGATTTCCTTTACGGATTGGAATAAAGAATCTTCGGAAATTTCCATCGTACGAAAATAAAAAAAACCTCTGACTTGGCAGAGGTTTTATTCATATTTTGTTAATGCAGTTAGTTTACACCGTGCATCATTTTCTTTAAGATTGGAGAAAGTAAGCCTAAGATTACAGAAGCAATACCACAAAGCACTACGAATACCATGAAGAATTCGAATAAGTTGTGGATCTCAAATCCTACAAAAGTAGGGTTGTGTAATGGTAACTGAGCTTTATCAAAAGCAGCTACCTGATCTGCAGTTAAAGTTACTTTTTTATCTAATACATCCTGAAGATTTACTCCTATTTCTTCAGCTTTTTTAAACTTATCACCTGTTGCAGGGATAAGAGCTCCTAATGAACCTGCCAATGCATAACCGGCAGCGTTAGAAATGAAGAATACACCATATAGTAATGAAGCGAATCTTTTTGGAGCCAGTTTACCTACTAATGATAAACCGATTGGAGAAAGACAAAGCTCACCACAAGTCTGGATGAAGTATAAAAGCATTAACCATTTGATTGCCAACAAACCTGAATTTCCTAAATCTTTTACATTGTGTGCAATGATGAAATAAGAAAGAGCAATTAATGCCAATCCCATAGCTTGTTTGAATGGAGATACAGGCTCTTTTCCTTTTGCTCTCAGTTTATCCCAGCACAAACTGAAAGGAACCGCTAAAAGAACTACGAAAATTCCGTTGAAAATCTGAACCATTGAAGGAGGCATATTCCATCCAAAAATGTTTCTGTCTGTCTGGTTATCTGCAATAAATGTTAACGAAGATCCTGCCTGTTCAAAAGCAGCCCAGAAAAAGATAATGAAGAATGAAACGATATAGATTACCCAGATTCTCTGTCTCTCAACTTTGTTTTCAGCAGAAGACATAATCAGGAATGCCAGAGAAATACCTGCGGCATAGATGAATGGGTAGATAATTCCTTTAATCATTTGTCCCATTTCCATTGAGTTGAACCCAAGTTCTCCTACCAATAAATATCTGAATACGAAAAATAAAGCAACAAATATAGCTACAGTAATTCCTAAGAATGTACCTGAGAATTTTGCTGTTTGAGTTTCTCCTTCCTCGAAATCTGCACTTGTATTGTTTTTTGGTAATCCTCCGATAGGTCTTCCTTCCGGGGTTACTACATATTTATTTTTAAGGATAAAGAATGTTATTGTTCCGATTACCATTGCAATAGAAGCAGCTAAGAATCCCCATTTGAAAGCGAAGATATCTCTTACTCCAGTTGTTGCATCTTTTACGTCTCCTACGTATGGACAGATAAACTGACCTAAGAATGCCCCGATGTTGATACCCATATAGAAAATGGTGAAAGCTGAATCCAGTTTAGACTTTTCCTGTTTTGGATAAAGACTTCCTACCATTGAGGAAATATTCGGTTTGAAGAATCCATTACCAAAGATGATAACGAATAATGCCAGCCACATAATCAGTTTAGCACTTCCAATGTCTGCTGAGAAAGTGGAAGCACTGATAAATAACAAGAACTGACCAATAGCCATTAACGATCCACCAATGATGATCGCAAATCTGTTTCCGATATACTTATCAGCAATAAATCCTCCCAAAAGAGGTGTTAAATAACATAACGCTAGAAATCCACCATAGATGATTGCAGCATCAGCTTCTTTTATTAATAAGGAATTTACCATGAAGAGCGTCAGAAGTGCTCTCATCCCATAAAAGTTGAAACGCTCCCACATTTCTGTTCCGAAAAGAACCCATAATCCTTTAGGATGCCTGGAATTCTTATTCTCTACAAATTCATCCGGTTTCGGACTCAATGCTTCAATATTATCCATTTCTATTGTTAATTTTTGTTAAGACTGACAAATATAGTTTATTTTGGGTTTTTGGCAAGGTTTTAATTTTATTTTTAAATAAAAAAGCTGCGGAATAGTTCCGCAGCTTGCTAATCGTTATAATATCAGGGATTAATGCCCTTTTTCCTTCATAATTTTATTCAGTCTTTTTAACATAGAAAGACCTAAAAGTGTAGCAAATATTAACAAACCGAAGTTAACAAGGAAATAATTCGTCTTGTTTTCGTAATTATACCACGTACTTGCCAGGATTCCTGAAAGTTTATTTCCCACTGAGTTGGCCAGGAAAAATCCTCCCATCATCAATGCGGTGATCCTTGCAGGGGAAAGTTTTGAAACAAATGAAAGCCCCATTGGAGACAAACATAATTCTCCGATGGTAATTACTCCATAGCTGGCAACAAGCCATAAAGGAGACACTTTTACAGCACCGTTATCTCCTGCCATTACGGCTAAAACCATTACCAGACAGGAAAGTCCGGAAATAAATAATCCTAAAACAATTTTGGTAGGTGTTAAAGGTTCTTTTCCTTTTCTTCTCAACAATGCCCAGAATCCAACAATCACCGGTGTTAACGCTATAACCCAGAACGGATTGATAGACTGGAATAATTCTGTATTGTAAAGGTATACTTTATTCTCCGGGTTTTTCTCAAGGGCAGCACGCTGTTCAGGAGAAATGTTTTTGAAATAAACATCTTTCCCCATTTCTTTTTTAGTCTCTCCTTTGTCATCCTTTTGAGATCTGAACTGATTGTCATACACCGGAGTTTCTTTGTTTTCATAGCTTTTACCTTCCACCATATAAATTCCTTCCAATGGCTTTTCAAGAGAAGCAGGAACACTTCTGTCCGTATAATAATTAGCCCAGCGTGTTAAAGCCGTCCCATTTTGTTTGAAAACAGCCCAGAAGAACATACTGATCAGGAATACAGAAAGTAATGCTCCAATAGAGGCTTTTTCATCAGGTTTAGCTTTAAAGTAAAGAGAGGCATAAAAGTAAATAACAGGTATACAAGCAAAAATAAAGGCGTCTGTACTGTCACTTCCAAAAATATTGTTAGGAACAAACCAACCGATTGCACCGGCAATAATGGCAGGAACAAATACTTTAAGCATAATTTCCGAAAGCTTTGTATCTCCTTCCTGTACAGGTTTCATCTGTGCTGCATGAATGTAATGCTTTCTTCCGATGGTAAAAATCACCATACCGATAAGCATTCCTACTCCGGCAGTGATGAAAGCTTCACCCCAGCCAAATTTATTACGCATAAATGCCGCAATAATGTTACAGATAAACGCTCCGATATTGATTCCCATATAGAAAATATTATATCCGGAGTCCTTATTAGCTTTATAAGGTTCCTCAGAATAAAGGTTTCCTAATAGTGTTGAGATTGTAGGCTTAAAGAAACCATTTCCTATAATAATTAATGCCAGGGAAGCATAAAACAGAGGTAAATCTTTAAACACGCCCATTCCTATATATCCGGCAGCCATTAAAAAGCCTCCCAGATAAATAGATTTAATATATCCTAAAACTCTGTCTGCCAGGAATCCACCAATAAAGGGAGTCAGATAAGTTAAGGCAATATAAGTTCCGAAAATATCATCAGCAGTTTTATCCGGGAGTCCAAGTCCGCCTTTCATACCAGTAGGCTCAATAACATACAGAACAAAGATTCCAAGAATCAGGTAATACCCGAAACGCTCCCACATCTCTGTGAAAAAGAGGAAGGGCAGCCCTTTAGGATGTTTAGTCTTCATATATTCAATTTTCAAATTTCCCAAAAATAGGTTTTTAATTTCAATTGATAAAATAAATAATACTGCCGTAAATGATTAATGAAATAAATAAGAAATATGAATGTGCAAAAGGGTTTTCTATATAAAAAAATCTGTACATATCCTCCAATTTACAAGGAAATAAAAATGCAAAAAATATACACATGTATTTCCTTTCAGAGTGATATTAGTTTTCTACTTTCGGCAATGTCAATAGTGACATATAATATAAAAACATTTATTATGAAAAAGTTAAAAAAACTTTCAAGAGAGAATTTAAAATCAGTAAATGGTGGTAGAAAAGACTTTTGCCAACCTGGAGCAGGTGATGTTTGTGCTCAATACGGGCTAGAATGTGGTTTCTGGTATACTGTACAAAATGGTCAGGTAATTGAATCACATAATGCTTGTATGTAATAATATTGACTTGAATTACAGGTTTAAGGAGATACATAAAGTATCTCTTTTTTAATAGGGAGAATTTCATGAAACAATTACTTTTTATCTTATTGCTGGTATCGAATATTTTGGCTGCACAGAATATTACTTTTATATATGGATTTACTTTAAGGGCTGATAGTAAAGATGTAAAACAAGAATACTATTATTTGGATGTTCTGGGTAAGCAATCCGTCTTCAGGTCAACAGAAATACGGAAAGCAGATTCGTTAATGCAGAGAAATGGTTATTGGAACAGTCGTAAACCTATTTTTGAAGATATGTATTCTTTCAAAAACTTAATCAATAATAAAGTTTACAAAAGTGTTACACATCCTGCTATGTATGATTTATATTACATTAATATTAATGATAAACTAAACTGGAAAATTCTATCTGATACAATGAAAGTTGATGATGTTCTATGCCAGAAAGCTACAACAGAGTATGGTGGGCGTAATTGGATTGCCTGGTTTGACCCTACAAATCCTATACAAGAGGGTCCCTATATATTTTATGGGCTTCCTGGATTAATTATTAAACTTTCAGATGAACAAGAGGATTTTGATTTTAACCTTATTAAAATTAAAAAGTCTGATAAAAATAATATGTTCTATTTACGAAAGGGAAAAGAAATAACTTGGGATGTTTATAAGAAATTACAGATTGATTATTATAATGATCCATTTGCTGAAATAAAAATCAGAAATATTAAAACAAAAATTGGTGATTCTAATGGAAATCCTGTTAATATAAGTTTTAAAGAAATCACAGAAAATATTCGGAAACAGATGAAAGAAAATAACAACCCAATAGAACTGGATAAAGCGGTAAAATACCCTTAACGAATATATAATAAATAAACATCCCTTTTAATTTCTATTAAAAGGGACGTTTATTATTCATGAATGATGATACATAATTATATGGAAGATTCTATGAGCTAAAATCATTTTGAGATTTTAGTATTTGATTTTCTTCATTTAATTCACGAATTTTTTGTTTCAGAAAATCAATATAGTCCTGTAAATTTTCAATGATTGAATAATTGAAATTTTGGAACTGATATTGAGTAGTGTCTTTGAATGTGGAATTTTTACTGAGCACCATTTCTTCTTCTTCTTTAATATCCGAAATAGAAACACTGAGTGATTCAGCTATTTTCTTCCATTCATCCTCATGTATCCTTACCTCACCCCGTTCTTTTCGGGAATAATTTGAAGGATCAGTAGATAAAATTTTTGCCATCTTCTCTTGAGAGATGCCTTTGAGTTTCCGTAGGTTTCTTAGTTTTTCTTGCTTCATGATTCTTAATGTCTATTGCAAATATGCAAAACATGTACATGTTCTGCAAGAAATTTGCCAAAAAAATACCTGATCTATTTCTCTTATTGGAGATTTTAATTTATAGTTTTGAAAAGTCAATAATGACACAGAATATTTAATTAAAACATTATGAAAAACAATTCTTTGAAAATGAAGAAAGCAAGTCTATCCAGAAATGAGTTAAGATCACTTAAAGGAGGGAAAATTGGAAACGGAGGAGGAACTTCTATCGGAATCGGTGGAGGTGGAGAAGTAGAGTGCGGCTGTGTACAAGCTGGTTGTGCTGGAGATGGTAGTGCAAGATGCGGAGGTTCTTGTTGTTAATCAACCCTTAAAAATAATCAGCAATAGAATTTCTATTGCTGATTAACTTTTATACTTATGTCAAAAAATACTAATGTACTTACCAGCTATTTAAAACTTATTGACATTCATGTTGATAAGAATGAGTTTGAATATCAATTAAATGGTCATCCGGAATTTCCTAATATTCTGTCTTTTTCCGATACGCTTCATTTTTTTAATATTGATTGCTCAGTGTTTGAAATAGATGAAGAAGATGTTGAATTGTTGCCTAAAAATTTTATATCCATCAATGATGAAGGTTTTAAATTAGAAGACAAAAAGAATTATAATATCTCAGCGTCCAATGTTGTCTTATTAGTTGATAAATCGGAGAGTTTTTACAATGAAAAGAAAAAAAATAATCTTTTCTTATGGAGTAGTCTTTTATTGGGAACTCTGATATTATCTGTTTTATTATTAGACTTTTCTTTCTTTTATGCGGGAATCGCATTTTTATCACTTTCATTCTTAGGGATTTTCCTTTCTTATGAAGCTTATAAAAAAACTCATGGCAAAGGAACCATTATACCTTTAGGAGTATGTCAGAATAAGATGTTAAAAACCGACTGTGATTATGTATTTAATTATAAGAAATGGAAGTTTTTTGATATATCGGAGATCTCTTTATTATTCTTTTTCTCTCAGATTATTAGTTTTATAGTTTTAGCTCTATATAAAGATCTCAGTTTTTATTATTTTATATACAAGTATATATTCTATTTGTTTATACCCATCTCATTTGTTTCATTATACTATCAGATGATTGTTATTAAAAAGCTGTGTCCGGTTTGTATTGGTATCATACTTTGTGTTTATGCTCAGCTGGCTATTTTGTTCTTTTTACCCAATCCATTAGTAAAGATCAATCCATTTTCTATTGTTTTGTATGTGCTGTTTGTTTCGGCGTCTGCTTTGTTTCTTCTTTATTTAAAAGAAAAAATTAACTGGGATAATAAACTGAAAGAAGAGATTGTAAAAAGTTCAAGATTTAAAATGAACTATACTTTCTTCAGAAATAATCTTTCAATTCAAAAGAAAACTCTTAATGACGATTTTTTAAATTCTTTTAATTTTGGAACTTCGGATTCTAATTTAACACTAACGTTAGTGACGAATCCTGCTTGTAAATATTGCAAAGAATTCTACCCTACATTTATGAGGATAATAAATAATTACGGGAATAAAATTAATGTTCGCCTTGTACTGGATGCGGATCTGGATAATTTTCCTGAAGAATTACGTACCACCTACATAAATATGGCAAGCATTTATGAAAATTCGGAAGATAAAACCACATTTTTTGTAGCTTTGGAAGAGTGGTATAAGATAAGAACTGATAAAAACGGGATCGATAAATGGAATAATAAGTATTCTCATTTGTTTAAAAATCAAGAGAATGTCATTGCGATCTTAAATAATCAGAAAAAGTGGAGAAAGATAAATGATATTAATTTTACACCGGATATTTTTATCAATGGTTATCAATACCCTATAGAATATGACAGAGCAGATTTAGAATATTTCTTATCTGAAATGATTGACTAAATTAAACTATGAAAAAGCTATTATTTTTATTATTGGGAACACTTACCTGTTTTGCTCAAAGCAACAGATTTGTTTATGATGTTGTATCAAAGAAAGATTCCACCTCAAAAAATCTTGTTAAAGAAAATTTTAATCTGGATATCTCTAAAGATGAAATGAAATATTATAATAGAATATACTATATCAATGATTCAATATTTGCGACTAAAAATCAATATGGATTTAAAGGGTATAAACAGACTTCATTTCTGATTAAAAAAAATAATAGTAATGAATACCAAAACTATGAATATATAGGAGATGTGAATTTTTATAAAATTGATGAAAAGGCGGAACAGAACTGGAAAATTACAGATAGCATCAAGATTGCTGATGAACTTCATCTTCAAAAAGCAACAACAGAATTTGGAGGAAGAAGTTGGGTAGCATGGTTTTCTAAGGATATCCCCATTCCTTATGGCCCTTATAAATTTAATGGATTACCAGGGCTTATTGTAGAGTTGTATGACACAAAGGAAGATTATCATTTCAAGATTATAAAAAGCGAAAAAATTGCAGAGGATTATAAACAGGTTTCACTGGAAAACTCTATTTCCAGAGCAATTCCCGTTAATCAGGCCAAGCTGGATAAATTGAAACTGGAATTGTATGATAGTCCTTTTAAATATATAATGAATGGACGGCTTGTCTTACCTGAAGGAAAGAAGTTGCAACTTGAAGACGGCACTATTCTTACCAAAGAACAGCTGAAACCCGCCGAAGCCAGTGAAAGAAAAAAAATAAAATCTTTCAATAATCCGATAGAACTGGATAAGGCTGTAAAATACCTCTAATAAAAACCCCTTTCAAAAGTTTGAAAGGGGTTTTTATTAGATATAATATATTGTTTTATAAATTATTCAAGATGAAATCAGTCATTTTCTGATATAACTGAGGTCTTGTCTGTCCACCATAGATTCCGTGGTTTTTATCTGGATAAGCCATGAAATCAAACTGTTTTTTATTTTGAATCAAAGCTTCAGAAAACTCCATAGAGTTCTGGAAGTGAACGTTGTCATCAGCAGTTCCGTGAATCAGAAGGAATTTACCTTTCAATAGGTTCGCATATTCAGTAGGAGAGTTTTTATCATATCCATCAGCATTTTCCTGAGGCGTTCTCATAAATCTTTCCGTATATACAGAGTCATAATATCTCCAGTTGGTTACCGGTGCTACAGAAATTCCCATTTTGAAAACATCTGCTCCTTTGGTCATTGCTAAGCTGGTCATATAACCACCAAAGCTCCATCCGAACATTCCGATTCTGCTTTTGTCCACATAAGATTGGTTTCCAAACCACTTCGCTGCAGTGATCTGATCTTCAATCTCATATTTCCCTAAATTCATATAGGTTACTTTCTTATATTTTGCTCCCTTGTAACCGGTTCCACGGCCATCTACACAAGCTACAATATATCCTTTTTGTACAAGATGATTGAACCACATTGCATTTCCGTTATCCCATGAATTCGCAACCTGCTGTGATCCCGGCCCGGAATATTGGAACATAAATAAAGGATACTTTTTATTCGGATCAAAGTTTTTAGGCTTCATGATCCAGGCATTCATCTGATCACCTACTGCATTTGGAATAGTAATGAATTCTTTTTCAACAAAATTATCCGCTTTTAATTTCTGTAACTGGTCATTGTTGTTCTGAAGTTCTTTTACTGCTTTCCCGTTTCCGTCTTTTAAAACGTAAGTGTAAGGTTTTGCGGCTGTAGAAGAGGTTTCAATGAAGTAATTATAGTTCCTGCTGAAATTGGCAGAGTTGTTCCCTTCCGCATTGGAGATCAGTTGAGATTTTCCGTTTTCAATATTTACTTTGGAAATAACCTTGTTGATGCTTCCTTTTTCGGTAGTTTGAACGTAAATTTCTTTCGATTTTGGATTAAATCCATAATAATCTGTTACTTCCCAGTTTCCTTTTGTGATCTGCTTTTTAAGCTTACCATCTTTGTCATACCAGTAAAGGTGGCGGTTTCCGTCTCTCTCAGAAGCCCAAAGGAAAGAATCATCTTCAAGGAATTCCAGGGTAGGACTGTCCGTATCGATCCATTTATCATCCGTTTCAGTGAATAATTTCTGAACAGCTCCAGTTTTGGTGTTTACTTTTAAAATATCCGAAGCATTCTGAATTCTCTCAGAAGTAATTAAAACAATTTCATCCGGTTTTGCAGTCTGGAATACATTTGGGATATAGTAGTTCTTGAAAGAACCTAAGTTCAGCTGCATTGTTTTTCCGTTATCCAGACGGTAAAGCTGTGCGGAAACAACAGAGTTTTTCTCACCTGCTTTTGGATATTTATAACGCATTTCAGCTGGGTACAAGCTTTTTCCGTAGATAGGAATATAGATTTCCGGTACTTGCCCTTCGTCTGATTTTACAAATACAATTGCATCAGAATTCTTGGTCCATTCATACTGTCTTGCATGTCCGAATTCCTCTTCATAAACCCAATCTGCCAAACCATTTAGTATTGAATTCTTTTTACCGTCAGTAGTAATCTGTGTGATTTTTCCTGAAGCAAGGTCCTGATAGAATAAATTGTTATCAGAAATGAATGCCACTTTTGTTGCATCCGGAGAAAACGTTGGCTCCTGAACTGTTTTACCGTCATTCAGACTGATTACTTTTCCGGATTTTAAATCTTTTACATCAAATTTTCCAAGGAAAGAATGTCTGTAAATAGGCTGGCTGCCTGTCTGTAAAAGGATTTTAGATTCATCATCAGAAAAAATATAGCTTTCAAACTTTCCATCCACAAGATTTCCTTCTTTCTGTGAAGTTTTATAAGAATATTTTGCAATTCCTGAGGGTTCAATCACAAGATAATTTTCACCGTTTTTCATGGAAGTGATTCCAGCGATCCCTTTTCCACGGTAATATCCTGAATATATTTTATCTAAAGTAATTTCCTGAGCCGATACATTTTGGAATACAGCAGCAACAGTAAGAGTTAATAAGAGTTTTTTCATTTTCAATTTTAATGATTCCAAATTTAATAATTCTTACTTATATAACCATATAAAATGCAAAATCAGGACTTGATATCCTGATTCTGTGTTATAATTAAGCTTCGTGCATCGTACCCGGATTCTCTGTTTCCGGCGGATAATATCCTTCAGGAGCGCAGAAAGGGTATGCATGAGCACAGGGAGAATCTAGTCCGCCTCCAATCCACCAGATTCTGAGTTGGCAGGTAACTTCATCTACGCATCTTTTCATTCCGGGTAAAACGCCTCCGTGTACTTCTTTTAATTGTAGTCTTGAAATTTTTTTGAAATTTTTCATGGTTAAATATTTTTAGTTCGACTCTAAATTAATAAAAAATATTCAGTAATGAAATTTGAAAAAAACGCAATTTGGCAAAAAAATTGAATATATAATAACTGTAAATCAAATCAAATGATAATTATGGAAACGAATGCATACAACCAGAAACTTAACCGTTATGTATTAAACGACCAGATCGTTTATACAGGTTTTTCCAGTTTTAATGACGCAGAAGAATGCGCACATAAAAAAGGAGGAACATTGGTAGAAGTGGTGTTTAGAGACGGAAATGATAATCCCGAAATTACTGATGAAGCAGGTTTGATAGAGAAAAAAATTCATTATCATGTGGATGCCGGCAATGAATACAAATTTATTCATTCCTCAGATCCCGGATTCAGAAAATATGCGGATGAATTGCAAAAAATTAAAGCGAGACAACAGCAATCTCCACCCGATGAAAGATATTTCGCCAATTTTGAAATTGAAAATGCGGAAGACCCGATTATTGTGATCAAAAATGATCATTTTGAATCGGTAACGTCAAGAGAACGTTCAAAGTATTTGAAACATGCCTGTGTTTATGAAATAGGGGTTTCCCTGCCAAAATCTTAAAAAAATCAAATTATGAGCAAGACTAAATATTCAGAAAAAGCTCAAGACAAAGTAGGAAAAGTTATGCACGAATTCAAGGAAGGAAAACTGAAATCTTCTTCCGGAAAGAAAGTGACAAGCAGAAAGCAAGCTGTAGCCATCGGCATTTCTGAAGCCAGAGAAAAAGGTCTTAAAGTACCAACAAAGAAAAAAAGTAAATAAACTTATAAAAAAGCCCGGAAATTTTCCGGGCTTTTTCATGAGAAGTAAAAACTTTCTCTATTTCGTTTCATTATAAAGCACTTTGTAGTACTCATCTGCCATCCTGTCGCTATTGAAATGATCTTTCACATCATTCATCGCATTATGCTGGATTTTTCTCCATTCATCAGGATGATCATAATAGGTTGGAAGAATTTCGTTTTCAAGGATTTCATATAATTTGTTTAAATCATAGTTGTCCTGTTCATAGATGCTCATATTCATATAATCTGCTTTCGGAACAACGAAAGAATTTTCTTTATGTTTGGCAAATTCCGGGATCCATCCGTCATCAGTGGATAAATTCACGGAACCATTCATTGCAGCGGTCATACCGGAAGTTCCTGAAGCTTCCCTTGGAACTCTTGGGTTGTTAAGCCACAGATCTGAACCCTGTTTTAAAGATTTACTTAAAGCAAGTTCATATCCCGTAAGAACAGCCATACTTTTATGATTTTTACTTTCCTCAACCAAAGTATTGAATGTGGAAATGGCTGAATAGTCCATTGGATAAGGTTTCCCTGCCCAAATGATCTGTACCGGATATTTCGGGTTATTCAGAAGCCTGTAGAATCTTTCTTTATCATGTAAAAGAAGTTCCGCTCTTTTGTAGCCTGCAAATCTTCTTGCCCAGACAATAGTAAAAATATTAGGGTTAAATAAATTTCCCGTTTGATCTGCAACGATGCTGAAAAGCTTTTTCTTTAAATACTTTTTACGGTAGTCAAAAACAGTTGCATCATTTTCATCTTTGGCGTTGTACAAAGGTTTATCAGACCAATATTTAAATTCCTGTGCATTGGTAATAGACGTAATTTCACAAATGTCGGAATATTTATTCCACATTGCTCTGGAAACTACACCATGAAGCTGAGAAACTCCGTTGGCAATTCTGGCCATCCTTAATGCACACAGAGAATGATTGAAACGGTCGTCATCAGAACCTTCAATCTTTTTTACTTCTTCCATGCTGTAGCCGGAGAAATAGGACATATCATAACATAATCTGAAACTATGTTTTTCATTTCCCGCTTCTTCGGGCGTATGTGTTGTAAAAACCAGTTTTTCCTTAACTTTATTAAGGTCTCCGTTATATTTTTTCAACAGATGAAAGGCCGCCGGAAGTCCGTGAGCTTCATTAAGATGGTAAACATCTCTTTCAATATTCAATTCATCCAATAGCTTAGCTCCTCCTTTTCCTAGTAAAATATATTGGGCAAGCTTGGTAGATTCATTGGCATCATATAATTTGTGACAGATTGTTTTGGAAACATGATCATTTTCCGGAACATCTGTGGAAAGAAAAAACATTGGTGCCGTATTGAAAGTTTCAGGATCAAGGTACCATACTTTTACCCAAACCGGAGCACTGTGGATTTCGATTTGAAATTTTATTCCGGTGTCTTCCAGAAAGCTGTACATTTTTCTCGTCCATACAGGCTGTAAAGTCTGATCGTGATTTCTTGCCTGGTCATAATAACCAAACTTCCATAGAATTCCAATTCCTATAAGATCTTGTTTAAGATTATAGGCGCTTCTCATATGAGATCCGGCCAGAAAGCCAAGTCCTCCCGAATATATTTTAAGTACCTGCTCAAGAGCAAATTCCATCGAGAAATAGGCGGTTTTTTTGGAATATTGAGGATTGATATTGTAGGGTATTCTGAAATTCCTAAAATCCATAAATGTGCGTTTGTGTTAGAAAAAGACAAAGGTATTAATTATGAAAATAAACTTTACATTAATTAACAGATAAATTAATTTTAAAACTAAGCATCGAATTGTTTTTTTACTTACCTTTAAGTGTGTAAATTTTTGATTATCAAAAACTTTTAACGATGAAAGCCCATGGCTGCATGTGTTCTTAATTAAATAAAAAAATCACACATGAAAAAGACGTTTTCTGAGGAAGATCTGATAAAGAATCTGAGTTTATATTACCTGAACAGGCATTTGAAAAAAAAGCCCATAGAGAAGTATCATCGTACCATAGACGAATCTCCGCTTCATGACCGTGAAAAATACAGAAAGAAATCCGAGATTCTGCTTCTCAATTCTTTTATGCATCACTTCCCCGAAGTGAAATTTGAAAACCTTACCTGCGAGAGCCCAGACTTTATCGCAAAGTTAAACGACAAAAAAATTGGAATAGAACTGACTGAAGTAATCAATCATCTGGAAATGAAGAAAGTGGAAAGTACTTTGAATAAGATGTTCCGTCAGGCAGAAATATTATTAGAACAGGAAGACACTACGAAATATCGTGGTGTTTATTTTTTAGAATTCCACCCGGAAACTAAATTTGATCATCTTGAAGCCCAGCAGGAAAATATCATTAATATCTATAAAAGCATCAAAAAAAACAAACCTGTAGGTTGTGTAAAAAGCATCAGAAAATCTTTTCACAGAAGAAATGTCTTTATCACTCATGAATATAGTATGAACCTTTTTGATGAACTCTGCTCGGAAAAAATTCTGGAACTCATTGAAAAGAAAAATGAAAAATTTCCTTACTACGATACCTCGGTAGATGAATGTTGGCTGGTGATTGTTTCAGATATGAATTCTATTGCTTCAAGATATACCTTTATTCAGGATAAGGAACATTTGACAGAAGTGAAAAGTCCTTTCCATAAAATATTTCATCTTGAAAATCTGTGTGGCAATATTACCAGCATAAAATAAAGTTTGTCTTTTTATTTGTGTGTTTAATCATTTCATGCTTTAATCTAAAATTGTATGAACTATTTTAAATTATTTCATGTTTTAATTTGGAATACCTTAAAATTATTTAGATTTTATTGTTTGTAATTAAAATATGGGTATATTTGGTGTGCGTTGAATATCAATATGATGTATAACTAATAAACCATAAAAACATGTAATCTATGAGAAAACTTTTACTTTTTATACTTCTGTGCATCTCTCATACGTATTATTCTCAGGCAGATTGTGCTACGGCATTATCCGTCTGCGGAAACTCAAATATCACTTACAGTCCTACAGGATATGGTAATATAAAAGAATTGGTAAACTCGGGAAGCTGTATAGATTTTACCGGGGAGCACAATTCCATTTGGTATAAAATTACGATTGCTACCGGAGGTACCCTTACTTTTGATCTGGTTCCGAATAATCCGGATGCCGATTATGACTGGGCTATTTTTGGTCCTAATGTAAACTGTGGAAGCCTAGGCTCACCCATACGCTGTAATGCTGCAACCGTTATCGGGCCTGGTCCGGCTACAGGATTAAATATGACAAGTACTCTTCTAAGTGCTGCCGGAGGTTCTCTTACACCATATTGCAGATATATGGATGTTTTACCAGGACAGACGTATTATTTGTTTATTGACAACTGGGTAAGCAGTACCAGTTCTACAACGGCTCCGTTTTCTTTGACATGGGGCGGAACCGCCACTCTGGCTTCACCATTTACAGACCCTAATATCCAGACGCAGCCATTTACTCCTCCCGGGATTCCTGCGGCTAATCCTGCTGATCCAAGAGAAGTGGTAATCTGTTCAAGTACTGCTCTGTTTGATTTTTCTACATTGTCTGCAGGAATTATTAATGGAAATCAAAACTTTAATGTAAGTTATCACCTGAGCCAGAATGATGCTTTAACCGGGAATAATCCTATCACAGCTCCTATCACAGTAAATACAACCACTGTTTACTATTACAGTATCAATTATACCGATCCAACCAATGCCACCAATCCGCTTAATAAATGTAAACAGGTTGGAACATTTAAATTCAAAGACGGTTCTATTACAGTTAAAAATGTAACATTAACTGAATGTAACAATAATAATGCAGGTACCGCTTTATTTGATTTAACCACAGCAGATGTTATTGGAAGCCCGAATGTCACCAAAAAGTATTATCACACGATGGCGGATCTCAATGCCGGTATCAATGAGATCACTACTCCTATGGCATTTGTATCTGCAGAAGGGATGGTTTATGTAAAAGTCATCTCAGAATTTGGCTGTACTGCAGTAGCACAGATCACCTTGAAGTTTTATCCGGTGGTGGTGGTGAATGAAGTGACCCTAAGATCATGTTTCATTGAGGCCAATCCATCCACTGCATCTTTCAATCTTGTGAATGCTTCGGTAACAGGTCAGACCAATCCGACCAAGAAATATTATCCTTCATTGACCGATGCTGTCAATCAGACTAACGAGATACTGAATGCTAATAATTATATTGCTCCTAATGGATTTGTATATGTAAGAGTTTCCAATGCTCAGGGATGTTATGCAATAGCCAGAATTACTTTAGTTGTTATTGCACCGGTATATTCTGATAAACTTAAAGATGTAACCATCTGTGCAGAAGATCAGACGACACTGGATGCGGGACCAGGATTCAAAAGCTACGAATGGAGCACAGGTGCCACTACTCAAACGATCAAAGCAGGAATTGGAGTATATTGGGTAAAACTTAAAACAGGAGAATGTATTGCTACACAAACAGTAAAAGTACTTCCTTCCGAACAGCCGGTTGTTTCCGGAATTGATATTTCAAATAATACAATTACAGTTTCAGTAACAGGAGGAAATCCGGCGTATAAATATTCCATAGACAATATCATCTGGCAGGACTCCAATGTTTTTAATAATCTTTCAAGAGGAGATCATAAAGTATACGTGAAAGACACTTACGATTGTGATCCGATAGAAATAGGAGTGGTTGTACCTAATTTGGTTAATGTGATTACTCCAAACGCAGATGGAGTGAATGATGTGATTGATTATTCAGCATTAGGCAATAAACAAAACCTGATTATGAATATTTTTGACCGCTACGGAAACAAAATCTTCCAGGCTGACAGATCAAATGGTTATAAATGGGATGGCACACAGGGCGGAAGAAGAGTGCCTACCGGAACTTACTGGTATTCTATCACATGGAATGAAAATGATAAAAATAATACTGCAATCAAATTTACAGGTTGGGTATTGGTAAAAAACAGAGAATAATAATAAATATAATACATAGATAAAACCACTTCATTTGAAGTGGTTTTTATTTTTAAAAGTTTTTAAATTAGGTATCAAAATAGAAAAAATGAAAGACCTGTTTGTAAAACGTTTTGAATACTATAAATCCCTGGGAGATAAAACATTTGACCAGCTTACTGATGAACAGATGTTCTGGCAGTATAATGATGAAAGTAATTCTATTGCTGTCATTGTAAAACATATTGCAGGAAATATGCTTTCAAGATGGACCAATTTTCTGACTGAAGATGGAGAAAAATCCTGGCGTAACCGTGATGGAGAATTTGTCAATACATTTACTACTAAACAACAGGTGCTGGATTTTTGGGAAAAAGGCTGGGAATGTTTTTTTGATGCCCTTGAAAAGATAAATGATGATAATTTGTATTCAACAACTTATATCAGAGGGGAAGCGCATTCTGTTATTGATGCCGTTCTCCGCCAGTTGGCTCACTATCCTTATCATATCGGTCAGATTGTTTATATCGCAAAAATGATAAAAAATGAAAACTGGAATACGCTGTCTATTCCCAGAAACCGTTCTCAGGAGTTTAATACAGAAATGAAAAACAGGTTTTTAAACAATGAATCAGATACCAATTCATCACCCGTCTGCTTTCAGAACAGCCCTGAAGTAAGGGATGAATATAAACAATAGATTGAATCAATCTTGGATTATTATTAAAATTACTATCTTTGCACCCATAAAATTCAGGAGTAACAAATGTCTACTTTTCATAGAACTGCCGCGTTTCATACACTTGGCTGCAAATTAAACTTTGCAGAAACATCTACTATTGCCCGTCAATTAACAGATGCAGGTTATGATAAGGTAAGTTTTGATGATAAAGCGAATGTGTATGTTATCAATACATGTTCCGTGACAGAAAATGCTGACCGTGAGTGTAAACTGCACGTAAAAAGAGCAATGAAAGCCAATCCGGATGGGCTGGTAGTTATTGTTGGATGCTATGCACAATTGAAACCTGAAGAAATTTCACAAATTGAAGGAGTTGATCTTGTTTTAGGAGCAAAAGAAAAATTCAATATTCTGAGCTACCTTGATGATTTGGAGAAATCTGAGAATGAAGGAGTAGTTCACTCATGTGAAATTGAAGAAACAGACTTCTTTATCGGAAGTTATTCTATTGGTGACAGAACCAGAGCTTTCCTGAAAGTACAGGATGGTTGTGACTATAAATGTACATACTGTACCATCCCCTTAGCAAGAGGAATTTCACGTTCCGATACTATTGAAAATGTTCTTAGAAACGCCACAGAAATTGCGGCAAAAGATATCAAAGAAATTGTTCTTACAGGCGTGAACATCGGGGATTATGGTAAAGGAGAATTCGGAAATAAAAGACACGAGCATACTTTCCTTGATCTAATTTCAGAACTGGACAAAGTAGAGGGGATTGAAAGAATCCGTATATCTTCTATTGAACCCAACCTTTTGAAAGATGAAAGTATTGAACTGGTTTCTAAAAGCAAAAGCTTTGTTCCGCATTTTCATATCCCGTTACAGTCCGGAAGCGATGATCTCTTGAAAAAGATGAAACGCCGTTACCTGACAAAGCTGTATAATGACAGAGTAAACAAGATCCGCGAGGTAATGCCTGATGCGGCTATTGGAGTAGATGTTATTGTAGGGTTTCCGGGAGAAACTGAGGAGATATTTATGGAAACTTATAATTTCCTTAATGAACTTCCTATTACTTACCTTCACGTATTTACCTATTCCGAAAGAGAAAATACGGAAGCTGCTGCAATGGAAGGTGTTGTTCCGGTAGCTGAAAGAAAAAAACGTAATAAAATGCTTAGAATTCTATCCGAAAAGAAGAAAATGGCATTTTATCAGACACAACTTGGAAAATCGCTTCCAGTTCTTTGGGAGCACGAAAATAAAGACGGAAAAATGTTTGGCTTCACAGAAAACTATGTGAGAGTCCAGAAAGACTTTGATCCTGCATCCGTAAATCAAATTGAATTTCTAAATTTAGAAAAAATCCTGTCAGATGGCACGGTTTCTGTGCAATCTTCTTACCAAAATTTTTTAGCAAAAGCGTAGGCTCTTTGCTAAAATTCTACTAAATTTATTTTTAAACTTTTAAATACTACATTCATGAGAGATAAGTTTTTATCTTGGGGAATTGTATTAGTAGTTGCTACATGGATTATAGCACTGCTGATCAGAGCGCATTACTGGATACCAACGCTGTTATCCGCAATCTATGCATTAGGTGTATACAATGCTTACCAATCGAAACATGCTATTTTGAGGAACTTTCCTGTACTAGGATACTTCAGGTATTTTTTCGAGAGTATTTCACCTGAAATGCAGCAGTACTTTATTGAGAGGGAGACAGACGGAAAACCATTTCCAAGAAATCAGCGTTCTGCAGTATACAGACGTGCAAAAAATTTAAGTGATACCGTAGCTTTCGGTACACAGCTGGAAGTTAATCACAGAAAATATGAAGGGATCAAGCATTCTATTTATGCAAAATCACCATCAGAAGAACTTCCGAGAGTATGGGTGGGGGGAGAACAGTGTACACAGCCTTACCATGCTTCATTATTTAATATCTCAGCCATGAGTTTCGGGGCATTGAGTGACAGAGCTCAGATCTCTCTGAACAGAGGTGCCAAAAAAGGAAACTTTTATCACAATACAGGAGAAGGAGGAATTTCACCACACCATATGGAAGGAGGTGATTTATGCTGGCAGATTGGAACAGGATACTTCGGATGTCGTGATGAAGAAGGAAAGTTCAATCCGGAGCTTTTTGAAAAATATTCAACTCTTCCTAATGTGAAAATGATTGAGATCAAACTATCACAAGGGGCAAAACCAGGACATGGTGGAGTTCTACCAGGGGTAAAAAACACTCCGGAAATTGCAGCGATCCGTCACGTAACACCGGGAATGACCGTTATTTCACCACCATCCCATACATCATTCTCAGATGCGGCAGGATTGCTGAGGTTTGTACAGCAGCTGAGAGAGCTTTCAGGAGGAAAACCTGTTGGGTTCAAGCTTTGTATAGGGGATACCAAAGAATTTGAAGATATCTGCGTTCAAATGAATGTCTTGAAAATTTATCCTGACTTTATTACCATAGACGGAGCGGAAGGAGGAACTGGAGCAGCACCGCCGGAATTCTCAGATGGAGTAGGGATGCCATTAGAACCCGCTTTGATATTTGTAAACAGAACACTTAATAACTATAACGTAAGACACAAACTAAGAGTGATTGCCAGCGGAAAAGTTCTTACCAGTCTGGATATTCTGAGAGCAATTTCTATGGGTGCTGATATGTGTAACAATGCAAGAGGATTTATGTTTTCTCTGGGATGTATTCAGGCATTGAGATGTAACTCAAACAACTGTCCTACAGGAGTCGCTACACAAGATAAAATGCTTATTAAAGGGCTTGATGTGACGGATAAAGCCGAAAGAGTATACCATTTTCATAAAAATACGCTTCATACTTGCAATGAACTGATTGCTGCCGCAGGAAGAAGCTCTTATGAAGAAGTAGATGCTACCATGTTTATGAGAGGAGATGAATTTGACCACCTTGCAGACCTTTATTTCCCTGATATCTTAGGAAATGTGAAACAGAAGGCAAGAACCTAATTCTGATAATCGTATAGATATAAATAAGCCCCACAATACTCATTGCGGGGCTTATTATTATTTTATTTAAACTTTACGTTGTGACTTATGGTCTTGCTGCTCTGCTATACACCTGGAAGTTGAAAACGAAAGTTTTGTTTCTTAATGAGATGATCTGACCATAACCCGGGTAATTGTATGGGAAATAAGGATCTCTTGAGAAAGCTGCTCTCGAAGGAACAATAATTACTCCCTGTAAGTTATATGGTGATCCGCTAGAGTAGTCTTTGAATGCTGTAAATTTCTGCATGGCCTCACTAAACCCTTCGATCTCGTAGTAACTTCTTTTTTTTGCCGCATCAGTAGTTGCATTTTCGATCAATGGATCTTTTTTGCCATCTACATCAGAAATATAATAGAATTTAGGATCAATTGCAGGAATTCCGGTTCCGTTTATTGTATTCATGAAATCTGTAGCAGCAGTAAATGAAGATTTTCCATCTGTATTAATTGCTAGATACGTAGTAGCTTTCATCATTACAGTAAGAATATCGGTACTTGTGATTGTCTGTTCTGGTGTGGGATTAACAGGCTGTGCCCCATCCCTTATAATATAAATTGTTCCTGAAGGAAGCGTTTTATAATCAAGTTCAGATAACTTCTTTTCATTATCATCCGCAGTATCCGTAGAACTGAAAGCTTTTATATTACCTTGTGCATCCAGATAATTCTCATCCATAAATTTCTTAATGGCTTGATCATCATATGTGTTTTGTGTAGTAATGTCTTCCGGTTCTACATAGGGTGACGTATCATCATCTTTCTTACAAGCAGAAAAACACAAAGATCCTGCAAGGATATATAAAAATATTTTTTTCATTTCAAAAAACTTTAATTACTTTACAAATAATATAACGGCAAAAGTATAAAAAAATATGAGAATAGATAAATTTTTATGGAGCATTCGTTTTTATAAGACAAGAAATATTGCAGCAGAGGAGATTAAGAAGAATAGAGTTTCTATAGGAACGTCTGCCGTAAAGTCATCTAAAGAGGTAAAAGAAGGAGATACAATTAAAATCCGTAAGAATCAGATTGATTATAAAATAAAAGTAATTCAGATTCCTAAAAGCAGAATAGGAGCCAAATTGGTGCCTCTTCATATTCAGGACGTAACAGATAAAGAACAATATGAACTGTTGAAACTTCGTAAGATGTCACAAGACTATTACAGAAACAAAGGAGAGGGAAGACCTACGAAAAAAGACAGAAGGGAAATGGATGATTATGTAGGTAACGATATCGCTTCAGATTTTACAGACTGGGATGATTTCTTTGGAGAAACAGATAATGGAGAGGAAAGCGAAGATTAATATAAAAATAAAAAAGCTCTAGAGATAGAGCTTTTCTATTATTTCGTTGACAATGTCTTCCGGTTCTCTGGAATCTGTACCTACAGTGAATTGTGCTTTACTGTAAAACTGATTTCTTTCAAATAAATGTTTAGCGATGAATTCCGGGAGGTCTTCATCAGATATATTGGCAATCAATGGTCTTTTTTCTTTCTGTTTTGAAAGCCTTTCAACCAAAGTTCCTACAGAACTTCTTAAAAAAACACTTTTGGAATTATGATTGATGATCTCCATGTTATTGTAATAAACAGGAGTTCCTCCGCCAAGACTTAAAACTACATTTTCTTCCGAAGCCAATATCTCTTCCAAGGCCTCTCTTTCCAGCTTTCTAAAGTAAATCTCACCCTTCTTTTCAAAAATTTCCGGAATGGTTAATTTATTTCTTCTGGAAATCTCTTTATCGAGATCAATCAATTTAAAATCGACTTTTTCGCTTAATATTTTGGAAATGTGAGATTTGCCACTCCCCATGTATCCGATCAATGAAATTACCATGAATTTTTTTTAAACAAATTTGCGAAAAAGTTTTGAGATAAAGAAAAAAGTCATATCTTTGCACCACTTAAAACAAGGGACATTACTTAAATGAAAACTTGATGAGTAAGTGACCGACTCGGTAGCTCAGCTGGTAGAGCAATACACTTTTAATGTATGGGTCCTGGGTTCGAATCCCAGCCGGGTCACAAGCAATAAAAATTACTTATTTTGTAATTTTATTGCCTGCGTGGTGAAATTGGTAGACACGCCATCTTGAGGGGGTGGTTTCCTAAGGATGTGCTGGTTCGAGTCCAGTCGCAGGCACTGCAAAGAAAAATTTATAATTAATATTGAAATTTATTTCATTTTAATTGTGGCCGACTCGGTAGCTCAGCTGGTAGAGCAATACACTTTTAATGTATGGGTCCTGGGTTCGAATCCCAGCCGGGTCACAAGTTTACTGAAAAGTAAATTTTTTTCATATTAATATTTTGTGATTTGGTGTTTCAAAGGCTTCCTTCAGGAGGCCTTTGATTTTTTTATTCAACTATAATAAAAGAAATTTAACAATTCCAGACATATCGGAAATGATTGGGTGGATTAGTTTTTATTATAATAAATCAAAAAAGCTCTGACATTGTGATCAGAGCTTTTTATCTTATAAAAATATATGTTTTTATCGGATTAGTCTAAGTGCATATTGTCAATTAATCTTACACCATCTACCACCACTACAATGAATGCTCTGAATTTTCTGTCTTTATAGAAGAAATCAGTTTCCTGTAGAGTGTTTTCATCGGCAATCAGGAAATATTCCAGCTTCATTCCCTGCTGATTGTCAAAAATATCAGTTACTCTTTCTTTTATTTCCGGTATGGTAACAGTCCTGAACCAGTCATTTACTTTTTTTAAAGTCTCATAAATGACTTTGGAAGCTTCTTTGCGGTCTTCATGAAGTCTCTGGTTTCTTGAGCTTAATGCCAATCCGTTTTCTGCTCTGTAGATTGGAACTCCAGATATCTTAACAGGAAGATGTTTTTTATCTACCATTTTTTTTATAATAGCAAGCTGCTGAAAGTCTTTTTCTCCAAAATAAGCATTGTCAGGCTGTATCTGTCTGAAAAGCTCTTCTACAACGGTTCCTACACCGTCAAAATGTCCAGGTCTGGATTTTCCTTCCATCTCATTTTCCAATCCATCAAAATCATAGCGCTGGCTTTCAGTTTTCTCAGGGTAGATATCTGCTACCTCAGGGATATAAACGGCATCTACAAGACCTGAAGTTTGAAGAATAAGTATATCTCTGTTAACATCTCTTGGGTATTTTTCAAGATCTTCAGAATTGTTGAACTGGGTTGGATTTACAAAAATTGAAGAAATAACAAGGTCATTTTCTTTTCTTGCCTCTTCATACAGAGAAAGATGGCCTTTATGTAAAGCACCCATAGTAGGTGCAAAGCCAATTCTTTTCCCCATTTCTTTCTGTCTTTCAATGAAATCCTGAAGGACTTTCCTATTTTTTATAACTTCCATAGTTTATTTTAATGCTTATTTCAAAAATACTAAAAATATCGTATAATAATATGCACTTTTAATAATTTGGAAAAGGGAATTTTCGTAAAAAAATGTTAATTAAAATAATGTTGGATGTTTTTTTGTAATTTTGCACATTAAAGCATTTTTACAAAAATTAGATAGAAAGTTTATGCCGAATCAAAAAATACTGTACATTACTACAGAGATGTATCCATATCAGGAAGATACAAATATGGCTGCAGTGGTAAACAAAATGGCACTTAAGATGCACCAAGAAGGCAATGATGTAAGAGTTTTTATGCCAAGATTTGGACAAATAAGTGAGAGAAAATTCCAGCTTCATGAGGTAATCCGTCTTTCAGGAATGAATATTATTATCAATGACCTGGACCAGCCTCTGATCATTAAAGTAGCGTCTCTTCCGGGGGAAAGACTTCAGGTTTACTTTATTGACAACGAAGAATACTTCAAAAGAAAACAATACTATTTTGATGATGAAGGAAATCCTTTCGAAGACAATGACGAAAGAGCGATTTTCTTTGCCAGAGGAGTTATTGAGACCATTAAAAAGCTAAACTGGGTGCCGGATATAATTCATTTAAATGGATGGATGGCTTCTTTTGTTCCAATTTATCTTAAAACTTACTACGAATCAGATACTTATTTCAAAGACGCGAAAATTGTACTTTCTCTGTATAATGAGAAGGATGCCGATTTGGATAAAAAGATCAACGAAAAACTTCAGTTTGATAATATTTCAGGATTAAAAGCGTTAGATAACCCAACAATTAAAAGTTTTGTTATCGAAAGTATGAACTATGTAAATACTGTTGTGAAAGGTGACGAGTTTCTGGATGAAGATCTGGATAAGGCTTTCAATGAAACAACTACCGAGAAGTCGGAATATCTTGATATAGATTCTATAAATCAACTTTATTAAAAACACATTTTTAATGACTCATAATCTTAAAAGGACTTTCGCCATGCTTTTATTGGCGATTTTCGGAAGCACAATCCTTTATAACTGTGAACCGGATCCGGATTCTCTTGGTGAACAATTGTTCAATAATGATGCAGCGCAGGGTAATGAAATTCCATATCCAGTTATCGCATACAATTATGACAATAAAGATTCAATCAGAAGTGATGCTGCCAGATTAATCAGCGGATTGAGTGAGACGGGTGCAGTCTCCACTGTTGGTGTTCTTGGTGCTTTTAATGAAAGTCAGTTTGGAATGCAAAGAGCATCTTACGTTACCCAGCTGAGAATGCCGGTAGATAATTATGATTTTAATGGTGCCAATCCAAAAGTAGACTCCGTTGTTCTTGTAGTGAGACCACCTGCGAATACCACTTCTAATACCTATTTCTTTGAAGGAGATTCAATAAAAACAAATACATTTGAGAAAAGTGATTTTCCGGTGGATGGTGTAGGTACTGCTGTTTCCATTGAGAAAAAAACATATCCTGTTCGTAAATACGGTAAAATTGGAGGAGGAGTTTCAAAATTAATGAAAATCAATGTACACGAAGTTACTACATTCTTAGATTCAAATGATGATAAGTTTAAACGTTCCAATGCGGGTACAAGCATAAGTACTGGTGAGTTATTAGGATCAGGAGTATTTGATGGTAACATTAATTCCATATCTGTTACCAAGAAATCTGATAATTCAGTTGTGTTTACAGGTAACCTTGGATACAGAATGAAACTAAGCAATACAAACTTTTTCCAGACTCATATCCTTGATAAAAAAGGAAAACCTGAACTTCAGGATGCTGCTAACTTTATCAGATATTTCAAAGGAATAAAAATTTCTGTAGACGAAACAGATAAATATCTTTACCAGTTCTCTCCTAATGATCTGCAGCTTATCATGTATTATAAATATGATAAAACAGAAAATGGAGCAACAACAAGGCCACAAACAAATCTTGTTTTCAACTTAGGAGGCGCTAGTGCTCATATCGGATTGTATGAATATGTTAGAGCAGGATCCCCTGTTGAAAGTGCATTAGCGGGAAGCAATTCTACTGTAGGAGATGAAAAGCTTTATATTCAGGGAATGGGTGGTCCTTCTGTAGTAATGAAAATTCAGGATGAGACAATTGCAGAACTTAAGAAGATCTATGCTGAAAAGAAAGCAGGTATTTTAAGTGCTAAGATAAGAGTATACGTAGATCCTTTAAGCTGGAAGAATACAAACTCAACGGAAGATCGTAAATTTTCAATTCTAACCAATACATTAAATAGTAATGGTACCATTGATTTCTCAAAATTAGCTTATACATCAGACTTGTCAACAGGACTTGGGTTATATAATTATAATAAGGATAAAGATTACTATGATATTATAGTAACAAAAACAGTCAAGGATCTTGTTGAAGAAAAAAAGGAAACAGTTAATGGACAAGAGGTGCAAATTGTTAATAAACCGTTATTGATCGGTGCAGGAACATTTGCTGCAAATGCTACAGGAACCCTTTTAGGAGTTCGTAATACAACAAGAGCATTTGATATGAACAGAGTTATTCTTACAGGTATAGATAAAACGAATACCAATCCAAAGAGAATCCAGCTGTTGGTAACTTACGCTACGAAAAAATAGAATACAATAAATACAAAATACACTAGACAAAATATAATATGTGCGGAATAGTAGGATATACAGGTTTTCAAGACGCTTACGAAATTGTAATTAATGGTCTTAGAAGATTAGAATATAGAGGGTATGACAGTGCCGGGATTGTTTTAGAAGGTTCAAACAATAAGCTTGAAGTAGAAAAAACAAAAGGCAAAGTTGAGGATTTGGTAAATATTTCGAAAGAATTAAAAGGGAAGTATAAAATTGGAATGGGGCATACCCGTTGGGCAACCCATGGAGTTCCAAGTGATAGAAATTCCCATCCGCACTTGTCAAACAACGGAAAAATAGCTATTGTACATAATGGTATTATAGAAAACTATGATACTATTAAAACAATGCTTACTGAAAAAGGCTTTACTTTCAAATCAGAAACAGATACTGAAGTATTGGTAAACCTTATTCAATACTTTATGGATCTTAATTCTGAAATGGATTTCCCTACAGCAGTAAGATACGCGTTAAATGAAGTATACGGAGCATATGCCATCACTGTACTTCACGAAGACTATCCGGGAGTATTGGTTGTAGGAAGATTAGGTTCTCCCCTGGCAATAGGTATCGGAGAAAAGGAATATTTTATTGCATCTGATGCTTCTCCTTTTGTAGAGTTTACAAAAGAAGCCATCTACCTTGAAGAAGGACATATGGCAACAATCTCTCTTGAAAATGGAGTAGATATCAGAACCATCAATGATAACTCTAAAATTGAGCCGGAAATTCAGGAACTTAAAATGAGCCTGGAACAGATCGAAAAAGGTGGATACGAGCATTTCATGCTTAAAGAAATCTTTGAACAGCCTAAATCTGTACACGATACTATGAGAGGAAGACTTCTTGTAGATGAAGGAGCGATTAAAATGGCAGGAATCTGGGATCATGTTGAAAAGTTTAAAAATGCCAACAGAATCATCATTATTGCTTGTGGAACGTCTTGGCATGCAGGTCTTATCGGAGAATATTTGATTGAAGAATATGCAAGAATTCCTGTTGAAGTAGAATATGCATCAGAATTCAGATACAGAAATCCAATCATTACAGATAAAGATGTGGTGATCGCAATTTCTCAGTCAGGAGAAACAGCTGATACAATGGCTGCTTTAAAACTGGCAAAAGAAAAAGGTGCATTTATATATGGTATATGTAATGTTGTAGATTCTTCAATTGCAAGAATTACTGATGCCGGTTCATACACACATGCCGGTCCTGAAATCGGGGTTGCTTCTACAAAAGCATTTACAGCACAGCTTACTATTCTTACTTTAATTGCATTTAAATTAGGAAAACACAACGGAAACTTAGGAAACGCTGAATTTATGAGCTTAATTGCTGAACTTGATGCTATCCCTAAGAAAATTGAAGAAGTGCTGAATACGACCCATGAGCTGACTCAAAATATTGCAAAAGATTTTGTAAAAGCTACAAACTTCCTTTATTTAGGAAGAGGATACAATTATCCGGCTGCCCTGGAGGGAGCATTAAAATTAAAAGAAATTTCTTACATCCATGCAGAAGGATACCCGGCTGCAGAAATGAAGCACGGTCCAATTGCCCTGATCGATGAAAATATGCCAATTGTAATTATAGCGCCTAAAAAAGGGCACTATGATAAGATTGTAAGTAATGTTCAGGAAATTAAAGCGAGAAAAGGAAAAATTATCGCTGTAGTTAATAAAGGAGACCGTCAGGTGAGTGAAATGGCAGATTATGTTATTGAAATCCCTGAAACTTCAGAATGTTTCTCACCAATCGTAGCTTCCGTACCTCTGCAACTGCTTGCTTATTATATTGCAGTATATAGAGGGGCAAACGTAGATCAACCGAGAAACCTTGCAAAATCTGTTACCGTGGAATAAAAAGTTGTTGTAAATAAAATAAATTTAGATTTCTTCCGTTATTTCAAAAAAAATCTTAAAAGTTTCTTAAAAAAATTATATATTTACGGCTTAATTATAAAAATTAACATGAAAAGGATATTTCTTTTATTATTGTCTGCGTCGGTAGCATCGGTATCTTGTTCAGGTGGTGGCAGCTCTTCTGTAGGGAAGCCAGGAACAAAAGGAGAATTGATACCAAGAGAAAAAACTAAATCATTTGTTGCGGAAAGACCATACGGAATGGTCGCAATTCCTGCAGGTTCATTTGTTGCTGGTTTAGCAGACCAGGATCCAACAAATACTCCTGAAAAAGCGGCATTGAAGACTGTTACTGTTTCTTCTTTCTTCATGGATGAAGCAGAAACTACCAACTCGGAGTACAGAGTATTTATCAACTATGTAAGAGACTCTATCGCGAGAACTTTACTTGCTGAAGCTGCCGGAGAAGGTGGTGATGAAGGCGGACGTAAAGGAGCTAGCATAGGGGATTATGCATATCTTGCTAAAAAAGAAGAAAATTTAACACCTTATCAAGAATATATGGAAGGCCAGGGTGGCCGAGAAGACGGAAGTTATGATGCCAGCAAAAGATTAGATTGGAAAATCCCTTTACACTGGAGCACAACAAAATATCCGGATGTAGAATACGCAGAAGTTCTAGAATCTCTGTATCTACCTTCTTCTTCCAGAATTGGAAACGAAAGAATTTTAGATGTAAGCAAGCTTAAGTATACTTACCGTTGGGGAGATATGGATGCGGCAGTTGCAGATAACGAAAGAGGAGCTAATTACCTGAAAAGCGAAAGTATCGCGATCTATCCTGATACTACAGTTTGGGTAAAAGATTTCCACTTTGCTTACAATGAGCCATTGTTTGAACAGTATTTTTGGCACAAAGCTTATAAAGACTATCCTGTAGTAGGGGTAACCTGGGATCAGGCAAGGGCTTATTGTAACTTCAGATCTAAATTGAAATCTGATTACAACGAAAGTTTAAAAAGAAAAAAACAAAAACCATTAGTATTCCGTCTTCCAACAGAGACAGAATGGGAATATGCTGCCAGAGGAGGAATGCAGAATGCTACTTATCCTTGGGGTGGTCCATATTTAATGGATGACAGAGGATGTTACCTTGCTAACTTCAAACCGAAGAGAGGTAACTACATGGAAGATGAGAAAAAAGGTACTTATACATATACAGCTCCAGTTAAGAAATTTAAGAAAAATGGGTTTGGGTTATTTGATATGGCTGGAAACGTTTCTGAATGGACACTATCTTCGTTTAACAACTCTTCAGCTGGATTCACATCTACATTAAATCCTTCTACTAAAGATAAAAAGGATACGAAGAAATCTGTAAGAGGTGGATCTTGGAAAGATATAGGATATGCATTAATGACAGGTGCTAGAGATTGGGAAAGAAAAGATTCCGCAAGAAGCTATATCGGATTTAGAACTGTACAGGATATTCCTGAAGCAGCTGTTAAGCCAAGAAGAGTTAACAGAAATTAATCAGACAATTTTTCAATAACAATTTTATTTAACATTAAAAAAACTAACTCAATATGTTTAAGACTAAAGATGCTTGGATGAATTTCTTTTATTCATTCGGTGCTGCAATTGTAATTCTTGGAGCTTGGCTTAAAATTACTCACATTACCTTGGGACCAATTAACGGTAACATCGCTCTTACCGTGGGACTTATTACTGAGGCGATTATCTTTATCATTTTTGCATTTGACCCTCCAAAATCTGAAGAGTCTTATGCTTGGGAAAATGTTTATCCTGAATTATTAGATAAGCATGCTAACCCAAATCCATTACACTCTAATGTATCTTCTAGAAATAACAATGCTGCAGCTCAATTTGCAGAATTAGAAAATTCTCTTTCTACCAAATTGGACAAAATGCTTGAAGATGCTAGATTAGATGTTCAATTATTTGAAAGACTGAGAACAGGAATTGATAAATTTTCAAACTCTGTTGATCAGATCAATCAAACTGTTGATGTATCTGCTTCTACTCATAAATATAATGATCAATTGAATAAAGCTGCTCAACATATGGAAAGCATGAATGCTCTTTATGCAATGCAACTTGAAAGCGGTAAAAAACAATCAGAATTTGCTAACAAATATGTAGCAGATATGCAGAAATCTGCAGAGCAATCTGAGAAATTCAATCAAGAGCTACAAGGTTTAACTTCTAATCTTAATAACTTAAATAGAGTTTATGGTGGTATGTTAACTGCTATGAAGTCTTAATTCCTAACCATTTCTAAATTTAACTATTTAATCAAAAAACAAAGAAAAGAGAATGGCACAAGGAAAACAGACCCCTCGTCAGAAGATGATCAACCTGATGTATTTGGTGTTCATCGCGATGATGGCCCTAAATATTGATGCAGAAATCATCAGATCATACTATGACTCTACCAGAGCATTGAATGAAACCAGAACTTTAACAGAAAAAAAGAACGAGAAGATCTTTGAAAGAACGTTGGGAGCTAAGGCTCAGCAAGTTCCGGATACTTATGCACAGCCTTGGTCTCAGTACAAAGTATTGAAAACCAAAATTGATGCATTGGTGAAATCTGCTCAGGATATTAAAGATTTGTTGAAAAAACAATCTGAGTTTCACGACAAAGATCCTCAAACAGGAAAAGATATTGATGTAAGTGAAAACTTTGCTGCACTTAACAACAATGAAGCAACTACTGAATATTTCTTCAAAGAAGGAGATGAAAATACTCCATCTAAGAATGCATTAGATCTGAAAGCTAAAATTGATGATGTAAGAAATTACATCAATGCTACTTTCGGAAGCAATGCTCAGTTACAGGATTTAGTGGCAAGAGCTAACAAGTCTCTTATTGCAGAATATCCTAAAGGAACATCTCCAAATGAAAAGACTTGGTTCCAGAATAAATTTTATCATCAGCCGCTAATTGCTGCGATATCTAACTTGGAGATTATCCAAAATGATGCCAGAAACGTTCAGTCTGATGCATTGGCACTATTACTTCAGGAAAAAGTAGATGCGAGTATTAAATTCTCAAGCTACGAGCCTATCGTTTCTGGTCCGGTTGATATCCAGGCGGGAAAACAGGCTGAAGTAAAAGTAATGCTAGGTACTTATTCTAATAGTAATAAGATCAGTATTTCTGGAGTAAGTAAAGTAGAAAACGGTAAAGGTTCTATCGCAATTTCAGGTTCTGGAATTGGTGAACATAAATTAGGAGGTACAATTACATTAACAGATGCTTCAGGTAAGCCACAATCTTTCCCTTGGACGCATACTTATAATGTAATCGCAGGACCTAGAGAAGTAAAACTTGAAAAAGGATTATTGCTTTCTGCTGATAAAATGAATGTAATGTATAGAGGACTTGAGAACCCTGTTTCAGGATCAATCTTAGGTGCTGACAATTCTAAACTTTCATTATCTGCTCCAGGTGCTACTGTAAGAAGTACAGGCCCAGGAAAATGGATTGTAAAACCAACTACAGGAACTACTGTTAAGTTAACATTGTCAGGAACAGATCCTTACGGAAAATCAGTATCTCAGGTGTTTGAATACAGAATTAAAAATGTACCACCACCACAAGGTCAGATTAGAGGACAAAGTATAGTGTCTATGCCGGCAACTTCTATTCCTAACCAATCTGTTCAGGCAGCAATTCCTGACTTTGACTTCCCGGTTTCATTTACTGTAACTCAGTTTATGGTTAGAGTACCAGGCAGAGCAGCTCTATTAGTTCACGGTAATTCATTAGATGATGCTGCTGGATTAGTGAAGAATCTTAGATCAGGAGATGTAGTTTCTATCTTTGATATTAAAGTTACTGCTCAAGGTTTAGACGGACAGGTTATTAAAAACATTACTCCTATAATCATTAACATTCCATAGGACTAAAATTGTAATTTATTATGAAAAAATATATTAGCACCCTTTTAGTATTAGTTTCGGGATTTGCTTTTTCCCAGACTATTCTGAATGCATCCTCTCCGGAAGAGTTCAGACAGATGAGAGCAGAAAACAAACAAAAAGTTGGTGATACTATTGTAGATAAAACAGTAAAGCCTCTTGAGTATGGTTTCGTAGAAGACAAAGATATCCTTAAAAGTATGTTTGTATGGGAGATCATTGATATGAATGATAAGATCAACCAGCCATTCTACTATGATAATCCGGATGGTCTTCTTTCTACTCCTACAAGATCTCTATATCAATTATTATTGGATGCAGCTTTAAGTGGAAAAATTGAGCAGGTGTATGATGATGAAAACTTCACTGTAAAACTTTCTCCTGAAGGAATTCAGAAAAGATTAGAAAAAGTAATTATCAATGATGCTGCTATTGATATCTTAAACTCTGGAAGACAACTTACAGAAGCAGAAAAGAAGCAATATACTGACGTATTTAAGACAACTACTGATAAAGTAAAAGTTCTTAAAATCATGGGTATGTGGTTTATTGATAAGAGAGACGGACAAATGAAATACAGACCTCTTGGTATTGCGGCTATGGGACCAGATCCGGCAGTACAAGGAGTTATCGGACCAGATGGTAAGCCAATTGCTAGTAATGACGAGCTTATTGACCTATTCTGGATCTATTACCCAAGTGCAAGAGATGTATTAGCAAATAATTTTGTCTTCAATAGAAAAAATTCTTCTGCTGACTTATCTTTTGATGATATCATCAATGCAAGAAGATTCTCTTCTATTATCTACAAGTCTTCAAGTGGCTTAGGAGATGGTACTATTAAGGACTATATACCTAAAAACGCTGATGAACAGCTTGAAGAAAGTGATAGAATCAAAGCACAGATTCTTGATATGGAAAATGATATGTGGAATTACTAGATTTCACTTGATATTTATAGAAAACCTGAGTATTTTTACTCAGGTTTTTTTATTATGAAATCGCTTTTGTTTATTACAGATCAATAATCAATGACCTAGGCGATTAAAAATGACCTTTAAACAAATGAAATTTCTCATATGAAAAATGTAGATTATATAATTGTAGGAGACGGATATGCAGGGCTTTTCATGGCTCATCAGCTAATTAAAAACAATAAATCCTTTGTGATCTTTTCCGAAGGCCGAAAAAGTGCTTCACAGATTTCAGCCGGAATTATTAATCCTGTTGTTCTCAAGAAGTTTACCACATTCTGGAAAGCACAGGAGCAAATAGACTTTCTTAAAGACAGTCTTAAAGAAATAGAATCTTATACCGGAGAAAATTATCTGGTCAATGCTCCCATTCATAGGATTTTTCATGATGAGAATGAACAGAATCTTTGGTTAAAAAAATCAGAGAATGAAGAGTTATCAGCTTTTCTTGATAAAAATTTTGATTCTTTAAATGGCGTAAAAAACGATTTTCAGACCGGGAAGGTAAATCAGTCTGCCAGACTCAATGTTAATGGATTTTTTAGTGGTTTATTCAATTATTTGGAAAAAAATGACCATTTGGTAAAAGAAAGATTCGATTATACTCAATTGAACCCTTCTGAATCTGTTTATAAAGATTTCTCTTTTAAAAATATTATTTTCTGTGAAGGAATGGGAGTGAAAGACAATCCATACTTTTCAGAAATTGCTGTGGTTCCCAATAAAGGGCATCATATAAAAGTGAAACTTTCCCAACCGATTCCGGAAAACATCACTATTAAAAAGAAGCACTTCTTATTTCCCACCGGAAACGGCCTTTATTTCTATGGTGGAACCTACGACAGAGATCAGCTTCATCACCATATCGACGACTCAGCAGTCACACAATTGGTGAATGGACTTTCCGAGTTCTATTCCTATGATTTTGAAGTGGAAGAAGTCCATTTTGGCTTCCGTCCTACTGTAAAAGACAGAAGGCCAATCATTGGAAGACATGAAACATTGCACAATTTGTATGTTTTTAATGGAATGGGAGCCCGTGGTATTCTTAATGGATGCTATTTTTCACGAGATTTGTTCCGTTTTATTGAAAACAACACTCCTTTACATGAAGAAGTTTCATCAAAGAGGTTTCAATAGCATATCTTAGTATAGAGATTTAAAACCACAACTTATGGACGTAAATATATTAGGTATCATTGCCGGTTTTCTTACTTCGGTTTCGATGATTCCGCAGCTCGTAAAGGTGATCCGGGAAAAGAATGTAGAGGACATTTCTCTGCTCATGCTTCTCGTCCTTATTTCGGGGCTGTCATTATGGGTATGGTATGGTTTTGAAAAAGATGAGCTGCCAATTATTTTATCAAATTCATTTGCAGTTCTGGTCAATATAAGTCTTCTGATTTGTTATATAATGTACAATAAGAAAGAGTAATCCTGTATAAATGAAAAAGACACCTTATCAAAAAGGTGTCTTTATATTTTTACTGTAAAAGATTGTTACTGAAGAACAAATTTAGCTAAAGGTGCCATTCTTGCCTTATTTAAAGTAAGCGTATTTCCATTTACAGAGTAGTTATCTGCAGCAAGGACTGCTTTTGTAAACTGGTTTTCAATATCCAGATCTTCACAAGCCATCATCGTAGACATTCCCTGATTGAATTTTATTCTCATGATTTCAGGTTTGATCTCGAAAGTTCCTCCAAATCCGTTACATCCGGCATGACCTTCATATCTCATTCCATCCATATTAAGTTTGAAATGAGGATTATTTTTAGGGTTTTTAAGATCAATCGGTTTTCCGTTAAGCTCTGTAAGTTTCCAGGTTTTCCCTGTAATATCAGTAGTCGCTTTTTGTGCGGTTTGTGTTTTGCATGAAACAACAAGGAATGTTGCAATAACAAGGGCCGATAAGTAATAATATAAACTTTTCATAATGCTTATTTTTTTTAATGAATGCTAGTCCTTATGCTAATACGATGCCATTTTTGCCGGGCCAGACTCTTTTTTTGCCTGTTTAAGATGGAACAGTACCATGTCTACATTCTTTTTAAGGAAAGTTATATTTCCCTTAATATCAGAATATTGATACTCTTCATTGGTGGCTGTATACTCAGGTAAAGCATCACTTTTTTTAAGGTCAAAAGTTTTACCGTTTAAATGTATTATTGCGGTATTTTTAGTGTTGTTGATTGTTACTTCTATTTTTTCTCCATAGCTGTCAACATACACATCTTTGAAAATTTCGTCTGTGTTTTCGGGGGCAGCAGCGGTAATGGTTTCAGCTTCTTTTCCGGGATGTTTACACGCTGTTAGGGAAAGAATCGTCAATCCGAGAAGGACTGGTGTTAATAAATTTTTCATAGTGATAAGTGATTTTAAAGTGTTTCATGAATTGTGATATTAATACTATATAAATTTACAAATATTTTTGATAAATATATGTTAATTTTACATAAAGTAACAGTAATTTTAAATTTGCTCAATTTTAACTCACTGTTTTTTGAAACATTATTCACGAAACAGAAAGTAATAGTTATTGTAGAAAATTGTGGCTGATCGTTGTTAATTCAGGGATTTTAACGGACTTGTTTTCAATAGTATAGTATACTTTTTTTTCATTTTTCATTTGTTGTGTAAATTTTCGGCAAAAATAATTCAAAAAGAAGAGAGTAGCAATAAATTAATGTTAATAATCAGAAATCATGACAAAGTTTAGGTTTGATTATGGAAATTTTCAAAAATGGAATGCCAGACCATTAAAATGTTCAAAAAAGAAACAACTTAAAAATTAAAATTTCCTTAATTCAAAAAAAATGGCTTGGTTTTTGAAAATTGAAACTTGCACAGATGAGATGTCAGAATTGCTCAAATTGCCCTTGAATAAAGAAAATATTTAATATTTATCATATTTTTATATTCAGGTAATTTAAAGGATAGTTAAATTTTGTTAATCCATGATGATAATATCATAATCTGGGTGTACATTTGCCACTTCAAAATGAGAAACTTTATAGTATACTTTTTAACCGGTCTTTTTCTGCTTTTTGTAGTAGAAAGTAGACTCGACGTTAAAACGCTTCGAAATGACTATTCCGGTCATGTTTCTCACCATATGCCAAAAAGAGCCAACCGTTTGAATCAGACTTTTGAAAAACTTTCTGTTCAGCAGATGGCCGATAGTGTAGACAATCTTACCTTAGAACTTGCCGAAAATGATTTCCAGCTGTCTGATGTATGGCAGGCTATTGTTGTTTTTGCAGGAGTTTTCAGCCTGGTCTATATTTTTGGATTAAAAAGCGATAAACGGTTCAGACCGGATATTCATGGCTTTGTGTTTGGTCTTACCGCCAAAAGATTCATTCTGATCCGTTCTATTAGAATTTAAAATTTTCTCGATCTATTCATTTTTCTGCCTGATTCCGGGTAGAAATACTTTGCGTTGTGTATGCCGGTAATCATCACATCGTCCCCCTTTTATTACCGTTTTATTCCTATCAAAACATTAACGAATTATATAAACTCTAGAATTATGATAAAGAGAGTTGCTTCGGGAATTGCGCTGAGTGCCCTTCTGCTGGCGGTTGGCTGCAATAAGAAAAAAGAAGAAAAAGAAGAAGTTACCCTATATCCGGTGACATCTCCTGTAGTAATGGATACAGTAATCAACAAAGAATACGTAGCCCAGATTCAATCCGTAAAAAATATTGAAGTAAGAGCTCAGGAAAAAGGTTTCCTGGAAAAAATCTTTGTAGATGAAGGACAATACGTGCAGGCGGGACAGACCTTGTTCCGAATCATGCCTAAATTATATCAGGCAGAATTATTAAAAGCAAAAGCAGAGGTAGAACAGGCTTCTATTGAACTTAAAAATGCAAGTACATTAGCAGGAAACAATATTGTTTCTAAAAATGAAAAAGCAATGGCAAAAGCTAAGCTGGATGCTGCTAATGCAGAAATGAAACTGGCTCAGATCCATCTTTCATTCACAGATATCAAGGCACCGTTTTCTGGTGTTATCAACAGAATTCCTTTGAAACTGGGAAGTCTTGTAGACGAAGGTGATTTGTTGACTTCATTGTCAGATAACACAAGTATCTATACTTACTTTAATGTTTCTGAACCAGAATATTTAAGTTATCAGACCCACGCTGCAGACAGAGGAAGCAAACAGGTTTCCCTGATCACTGCGAACGGAGAAACCTACTCGCAGAAAGGAGAAATCCAGACTATTGAAGGAGAATTTGATAACGAAACAGGGAATATTGCCTTCCGTGCCAAGTTTCCAAACCCTGATAAGCTCTTGAGAAATGGCGAAACAGGAAAAATACAGATGTCAATGCCTGTTCATAACGCACTTATTATTCCACAGAAAGCTACTTATGAGATTCAGGATCAGAAATATGTGTTTGTCATTGATAAAAACGGAGTAGCTAAATCCCGAAATATCAAAATCGCTTATGAACTTCCGGATCTTTATGTAGTAGGTTCAGGAATATCAAAAGGAGATCAGATCCTTTTGGAAGGAGTTCAGAAAGTGAAGGATGATCAAAAGGTGAAAACAAAATTCCAGAATCCTGAGAAAGTTCTTCAATCATTGAAATTAAAAGCAGAGTAGTGGTCTCTAAAATGAAGTAGTATGTTTAAGAAATTCATTCGCAGACCAGTTCTGTCTATAGTAATCTCATTGATTATTGTATTTATGGGGATATTATCATTGGTAAAACTTCCGGTGACACAATTCCCATCCATTTCTCCACCTAAAGTAAATATTACCGCAGAATATCCGGGAGCTAACAACGAATTGTTGATTAAATCCGTAGTAATCCCTTTAGAAAGAGGATTAAATGGAGTTCCGGGTATGAAATATATGACCTCGGATGCCGGTAATGACGGGGAGGCTTCCATTCAGATTGTATTTGATCTCGGAACAGATCCCAATGTAGCCGCAGTAAACGTTCAGAACCGTGTATCTTCAGTGGTGAATAAACTTCCTCCTCTTGTAGTACGTGAGGGGGTAAAGATCACGCGTGAGGAACCTAACATGTTGATGTATATTAACTTGTATAGTGATGATCCTAAAGCTGACCAGAAATTCCTTTTCAACTATGCGGATATCAACGTAATGTCTGAATTGAGAAGGGTAAGCGGTGTTGGTTTTGCCGATATCCTGGGAACCCGTGAATATGCAATGCGAATCTGGCTTAAACCGGATAGATTAACAGCTTATAATATTTCAGCTGATGAAGTAATGGAATCTCTGAATGAGCAGAGTTTGGAAGCGTCTCCGGGTAAAACTGGAGAAAGTTCAGGAAAACGCTCTCAGTCATTTGAATATGTATTAAAATATCCGGGTCGTTTCAACAACGAAAAAGATTATGGAAACATTATCCTAAAAGCAAAACCGGATGGTGAATCTGTAAGGCTGAAGGATGTTGCAGACATAGAATTCGGAAGTTCCATGTATGATATTTATTCTACATTGAATGGAAAACCTTCTGCGGCAATTACGGTAAAACAATCCTATGGATCTAATGCAAGCGACGTTATCAAAAACGTAAAAACATTGATGAAGGATCTTGAGAAAAATAACTTCCCTAAAGGAATGCATTACGACATCAGTTATGACGTTTCCAGATTCCTGGATGCATCTATGGAAAAAGTAATTCATACCTTGTTTGAAGCCTTTATTTTAGTTGCCATTGTAGTATTCTTATTCCTTGGAGACTGGCGTTCTACCTTAATTCCGGCACTAGCCGTTCCGGTGTCATTGGTAGGAACGTTTGCTGTAATGTCTGCCTTTGGGATTACCCTGAATATGATTTCACTCTTTGCTTTGGTAATGGCGATCGGGGTTGTAGTAGATGACGCGATTGTAGTAATTGAAGCCGTTCACGCTAAAATGGAAGAAAAACATCTTTCTCCATTAAAGGCAACAGAAGAAGCAATGCACGAGATCAGTGGAGCAATTATCGCAATTACATTGGTAATGGCATCCGTATTTATTCCGATTGCATTTATGTCCGGACCGGTTGGGGTATTTTATCGTCAGTTCTCTATTACAATGGCTTCATCCATTATCTTATCAGGGGTTGTAGCGCTTACTTTAACACCGGCTTTGTGTGCATTGATCTTAAGAAATAACCACGGAAAGCCTAAAAAGAAGACTCCGGTTACTATTTTCCTTGATAAATTCAATAACCTCTTTACAAAAGGAGCTGGGAAATATGAGAAGATGCTGAATAAAACAGTGACGAAGAAAACTATAACGCTGCCGTTACTGTTAGCATTCTGTGCCTGTACATTCTTCCTGAGTAACTCTTTACCTTCAGGATTTATTCCGGCTGAAGACCAGGGGATGATCTATGCGATTATTCAGACTCCTCCGGGATCTACATTAGAAAGAACCAATCAGATTGCTAAAGAACTTTTAAGAGAATCTGAAGACATTGACGGCGTACAGTCTGTTTCATCATTAGCAGGATATGAGATTTTGACAGAAGGTACCGGATCCAACTCGGGAACCTGTCTTATCAACCTGAAAAGTTGGGAAGAACGTAAAGAATCCGCTGCTGAAATCATAGAAAAACTTGAGGAAAAAGCGAAGAATATCCCAGGTGCCAATATAGAATTCTTCCAGCCGCCATCCGTTCCCGGATATGGTGCAGCAGGAGGTTTTGAACTTCGTTTACTTGATAAAGCAGGAAGTGGAGACTACCATAAAATGGAACAGGTGAGTAATGACTTTGTGAAAGAGCTTAAGAAGCGTCCGGAACTTGGATCTGCATTTACATTCTATTCCGCGAGTTTCCCCCAATATATGCTTAAGATTGATAATGATCTTGCAGAACAAAAAGGAGTGACCATTGAAAAAGCGATGGATAACCTATCCACATTGATCGGGTCCAACTATGAAACGAGTTTCATTCGTTTTGACAGGCCGTATAAGGTAATTGTTCAGGCAGGGCCTCAATATCGTGCTTTACCAACGGATCTGTTGAAGCTCTATGTTAAAAACGATAAAGACCAGATGGTTCCTTATTCAGACTTCATGAGATTGGAAAAGGTATATGGATTATCTGAGATTACAAGACACAATATGTATAACTCTGCAGAGGTGAGTGGAACTCCGGCACCTGGATATAGTAGTGGACAGGCGATTAAGGCTATTCAGGAAGTTGCAGATAAAACACTTCCGAGAGGTTTTGGTATCGACTGGGCAGGTATTTCCAAAGACGAAGTTAGCCGTGGAAATGAAGCCGTATTTATCTTCCTGGTATGTTTAGGATTCGTTTATCTGATCCTTTCGGCGCAATATGAGAGTTTTATCCTGCCTCTTCCGGTAATCTTATCCCTTCCGGTTGGTATTTTCGGGGCATTTTTATGCTTAAAACTTTTAGGATTGGAGAATAACATTTATGCACAGGTGGCTATGGTCATGTTGATTGGACTCTTGGGGAAAAATGCGGTATTGATTGTAGAGTTTGCTGTACAGAAGAAAGCCGAAGAGGGAATTCCTGTAGCAAAAGCAGCTATTGAAGGTGCTGCCATTCGTTTCCGTCCGATTCTGATGACATCGTTTGCATTCATTGCCGGTTTGATTCCATTGGTTATTGCAACAGGACCGGGAGCAGTTGGTAACAGAACAATTGGTACTGCAGCAGCAGGAGGGATGTTGATCGGAACCATTTTCGGATTGATGATTATCCCTGGATTGTATTATATCTTCGGAACCATTGCAGACAAATCCAGACTGGCAAAATATGAAGAAGAGAATCCTTTAACAGAACAAACTGAACCTTATGAACATGATGGAAAATTCGAAGACTAAAAATATAATAACCGCCATTGTCTTATCACTTGTACTTGCAAGTTGTAAGGCGCCGATGGCGACTGTCATAAAAGACGAGGTAAAAGAAAATATTCCTCAGAACTTTAATCAGGAAGAACAGCAGGATGCGAATAACAATAGCGGAACAACTCCTTGGAGACAGTTCTTTACGGATCCAAATCTGGTAACCCTGATCGAAACAGCTTTAAAAAATAATCAGGAACTATTAATCACCCTTCAGGAAATTGAAATTGCTAAAAGTGGTGTTTTGGCTAAAAAAGGAAGGCTTACTCCAACTGTTTCAGCAGGAATAGGAGCCGGACTGAAAAAAGCTGGCCGTTATACCAGTGAAGGAGCGGGTGATGCTACTACAGAAATAGAACCAGGAAAAGAAATGCCGGATCCACTTGGAAATTTTGAAGCAGGATTAAATGCAAGCTGGGAAATTGATATCTGGAAAAAACTCAGAACCGAAAAAGAATCTGCAGTAGCCCATTATCTTTCTACCGTGGAAGGTAAAAACTTTGTCCTTTCTAATCTTATTGAAGAAGTTGCAGATAATTATTATGAATTGCTGGCACTTGATAATCAACTGGATATTATACAGCAGTATATCAAGCTTCAGCAAAGAGCATTGGAAATTTCCAAGATTCAGAAAGAAGCTGCTGCTGCAACGGAACTTGCGGTGAAGAAATTTGAAGCAGAATTGGCAAAATCCAAGGCGGCGGAATATACGATCCGTCAGCAAATTACTGAGAAGGAAAACGAAATCAATGCGCTGTTAGGAAGATATCCACAACCGATTGTGAGAACAAAGGAAAACTTTATGTCCACGATTCCTCCGACAGTTTATACCGGAATTCCGTCACAGTTATTGGCAAACCGTCCCGATATCAAGCAGGCAGAACTGGAATTGAAAGCATCAAAACTGGATGTGGAAGCAGCAAGAAAAGAGTTTTATCCTTCTCTGGAAATTTCTGCGACATTAGGACTGGAAGCATTCAAACCATCCTATCTGGTTAAATTACCTGAATCAATTGCTTATAATCTGGCAGGAGAATTGGCAGGACCGCTTATTAACAAAAGTGCCATAAAAGCGAATTTCCAGACAGCAGATGCAAAACAGGTTCAGGCGTTGTATGAATATGATAAAACCATTTTGAACGCTTATCTGGATGTTGCCAATCTGATGTCGAAGGTTAAAAATATAGATCAGTATTATCAACTGAAATCTCAGGAAACTAAAGCCCTGGATCAGTCTATTGATATTGCCAATCAGTTATTCCGTAATTCCAGAGCAGATTATCTTGAAGTTCTTTTGAACCAAAGAGATGCTTTGGATGCTAAAATGGAGCTTATTGAGGCAAAACAAAAACAGCTCAGCACAGTCGTTGACATCTATAAAAGTTTAGGTGGAGGCTGGAAATAAAACATCATAATTCTATCAATAAACAGTTAATGTTTTTTGGAAGGGTCAATTCTTTTGAGTTGGCCCTTTTTTGTTTTAAAACGACAAGTTTTGTCGCTGTCAGGAGATAACGCCAGAATAAAATAAAACCTTTGAATATTTCAAAGGTTTTTTTCTATAAAAAAGTTTTTATGATTGAAAAAGTCTGGTGAAATAAATTGATTTGTTATGAATATTTAGCAAAACAAGGTTTGATATTGCCTGATGTAGTGTGAATATATTACTTTGTGGAAGAATAAAAACACAATTTATGAAAAAACTCTATCTCGGAGCGTTAAGTTTATGCACGGCCTTGGGTATCTCTGCCCAGGAAATGGTATGGCAGAAAGACATCAAATCCTCTACCCAGGATTTTCTTAGCCAGGTTACCACAACAATCGATCAGCAGTATCTTATAACGGGAAGCTCTATTCAAAGCGATAAGCAGCAGGCTTCAGGCAGTAAGCAGAATAATGGGTACGATTTTCACCTTGTAAAACTTAATCAGCA
>JAITUA010000010.1 GCA_031286615.1 Chryseobacterium sp.
TGCTGATTAAGTTTTACAAGGTGAAAATCGTACCCATTATTCTGCTTACTGCCTGAAGCCTGCTGCTTATCGCTTTGAATAGAGCTTCCCGTTATAAGATACTGCTGATCGATTGTTGTAGTAATCTGGCTAAGAAAATCCTGTGTAGAGGACTTGATGTCTTTCTGCCATACCACTTCCTGGGCAGAGATACCCAAGGCCGTGCATAAAGTGAATGCACCGATATAGAATTTTTTCATTCCCGTGTTGTTGTTTTCTGAGTTAGTAATTAGTTTATTGAAAACTTGCGCGAATTTAACACTTTTTAAGATATGAAAATCAAAAAGTTGCGATTTAACATAAATCTTACTATTTATTTTTCAATTCTCTTTATTTATATTGAAATACACATTGTTTTAATGCAAAATTATCTCCTGACAGTGACAGAACATGTCGTATTAAAAACAAAAACAGATTTAGATCATTTTTTTAACGCTAATCATGAAATTATGATATAAAAAACAATCTTTATATCATCTTCAACCATTTCACAATCAGCTATTGCAACGTTTTGTTTTTATCAATAGGTTTACTGTAAAGCTTATTAGAAAACTTCTTGGGTTATACAACCGGAAATTTGATATCAGAGACCGCAAAAGATAATTTTGCAACCCTAAAACTGAGGTACTACATCCCTTATTTTTATATCGGAGACCAAAAAAAAGCAGTAATGAGCATTATGAAAACAAAAAGTGTATAGGGTACTGAAGTATTACTTATTGTAATTTATTAATCCTTTGAGATCATAATTTAACCAAAAAAACAAGGCGGACACAATCAATCCGCCTTGCACTCTCCCAAATAATTAAATATGAAAAAATATGAATGTCTATATCAAACAGGCTTTCAGCATCAGATCATGCAGGTCTGTATTTTTAATAAAAGGCTGTAAAAGTTCATTTCCGGGACCATAGGCCGCCACTTCCACGTAGTCTCCGGAATGATCCATACTTATCCATCCTACAGAGTTTCTGCTTTTCTGAATTTCCGAATAAAGCTTGAAAGGCAGCTTTTTATAATTATAGAGCCCTTCTTCCTCTTTCTCCAACCCATTGTAAAAACTCAGAAGATGTTTGGCTTCATCATCATTTAGAATAATTTTGTTGCCTTCATAGATCCAGTCTTTAATATCTTTTACCGAATAATCCTTCTGAATCTTGTTCAAAATATATTCATTGGTGTATTTATAGTCTGAAATGCTGTTAAAGTTCTTGGTGGCATCAGTTCCGTAAATTGTTCCGGGATTGGCATTTCCATGATCTGTAGTGATGATGACTAATGTATCTCCGTCTTTTTCTGCAAAATCCATTACCATTTTTACAGCTTCATCAAATGCCAGCTGATCGTGAATGAGTGCCGCTACATCATTGGCATGGGCAGACCAGTCTACTTTTCCGCCTTCTACCTGAAGAACAAAACCACCGGAATGATCTTTCATCTGATCAATAGCGGTCTTTGTCATTTCAGCAAGAGTGGGTGTATTTTTAAATTCCGGAAGATGGGTTCTGTCAATGCTGTACGGTAATGCTCCTGTACTGAATATTCCTAATAACTTCTCTCCTTTTTTGATTTCTTTCAGGTCGTTTTGTGTTTTTAGAATCCGGTATCCTTTTTTGCTGTATAGAGAATAGAGATCTTTCTTATCTTCTCTTTTGGCAGGATTGAAAAACTCGTCTCCGCCTCCCAGCAGCACATCCAGTTCCAGCTTGGCATACATTTCAGCGATTTGGGGTTCAGCATTTCTTTTTGAAGAGTTTACACAGAATCCTGCAGGAGTAGCATGTGTTATGGTAACGGTTGTTACACAGCCTGCTTTCTTTCCTGCTTTTTTATATTGCTGCCATATGGGAAGATGCTTTTCTCCGTTGGCTCCCATGTTCAAGGTTCCGTTTTTAACCCGTATTCCGCCTCCGAATGCTGAACTTGCTGCAGCAGAATCTGTAACAATAGAACTTGCTGAAGCAGTGTCCATCAAGGCACGGGTTACTTTTTTGTCGTGATACAGATTAAGCCAGTTACTTCCCTTTCCCAAAATATTCCGGGAATACAGATCTGCCATTGAAAGCGTTCCGAGACTCATCCCATCACTTACCATAAAGATGATGTTCTTTGCTTTTCCTTCCCGGGGATTTTCATCCGTTTTCCCGAAGCTCCAGAGATCAGACGGTGATAAGGTCAATAAACCTGAAAGTAATGCTGAACCTTTTAGAAATTTTCTTCTGTCCATATTGTTTTGAAATAAGGTGGTAAGTTATTGCATATAGTCTATTATCGAAACCAAGTTGCATTAATTAAAGGTTAATTTTAAATGTTCTTTGGAAAAGGATCCTCGAAAGGCATTTTTTGTTCAAGCAATTCTTTCTCCTGCTCAGTAATAAGGCAGTGCTGAAGATCTGATATCATTTGATCTTTATCCAGGTTCTGCCCGATGAATACAAGCTCATTGATTCTGTCGCCCCAGTTCTTATCCCATCTGCTTTCTATAAATTCCTGATTTTCTGTAAATGAAGAATATTGTAGCCGCTGGTTCATAGGCATACTTCCCCACCAGACTCCTGCTTTTTCAAGCCGGAAAGAGCCGCCAGCCTGAGAAAAATTCAAAGCATCACCTGGTCTTGAGGCCAGCCAGAACAAACCTTTTGCTCTTATTGTTCCTTCCGGATAATGATGATTCAGGTATTCCCAGAGTCTTACGGGGTGAAATGGTTTTTTATCTCTGAACACCATTGAGCTTATTCCATATTCTTCAGTTTCCGGGGTATGATGCTCAGATTGTAATTCTTTCTGCCAACCCGCTGAAGATTGCGCTTTATCAAAGTCAAAAAGCTGAGTATTTAAAATCTGCTGAGGGTCAACTTTTCCAAATTCGGAAGACAGAATAACAGCATCAGGGTTTAATTTTTTAATGGCAGCCTTTAAAAAGCCAAGCGTTTCAGCATCTATAAGATCTGTTTTGTTTAAAATAATAACGTTCGCAAACTCAATCTGGTCGGTAAGAAGGTTGACAATTGTCCGGTAATCTCCTTCCATATCGGTAAGATCACGATCTGTCAGCAGTTCATTGGAACCGAAATCTTTTATAAAATTGAAGCAATCCACCACAGTTACCATCGTATCTATATAGCTGAAACGGGAAAGGTCTATTCCACTCTCTTCGTCAATATAAGTAAAGGTTTGGGCAACCGGAATAGGTTCACTGATTCCTGTACTTTCTATCAATAAGTAATCAAACCGATTTTCGTGGGCAAGACGTTCTACTTCTACCATCAGATCTTCACGGAGTGTGCAGCAGATGCATCCGTTACTCATTTCCACTAATTTTTCCTCCGTTCTTGAAAGGGTATTTTGATTTTGAACAAGGCGGGCATCAATATTAACTTCGCTCATATCATTCACAATGACAGCTACTTTTAAGCCTTGTTTATTGTGCAGAATATGGTTCAGTAATGTGGTTTTTCCAGCTCCCAAAAAGCCGCTGAGTACCGTTACAGGAAGTTTCTTCGTCATGTTTTAATGTTTATGATTTTTAAAATTGATGATATGGCCAGTGATTAAACCTGCAGTTCCAAGATAGATCAGAGGAACATGAATCTCAAATATCAGATCTGTGAGTACAGAAATAAAAATGAGGGAGACAGATATCCAGAATAAAAGTTTCAGCCATCGGTTGGTTATTTTTTTGGTAACTCTGAACACGACAACGGCACCAATACAAAGGAAAGCTAAATCGATATAGGGATTATGGGATATGCCCAAAGGGACGACCAGTAATAATGGAAAGACTATACAATGAATCAGGCATAAAACAGCAGCGGAGATTCCTACAGCATCAAGAATTTTTGACTTCATAATAGTATGGATTAATTTTCTTATTGTAACTTTGTTGCAAAAGTATAGATAAAAAATTAAATAAAGCAACATTGTTGCATTAAAATATGAAACAGGTCAGAAATACGCATGCTAAAACGGAAATTTTAAATCTTATCAATGACTCAGATATAGCCCTTACCCATTCTGATATTCAGAAGAAATTGGGTGATCTATGCAATAGAGTAACGATCTACAGAGTATTGGAAAGACTTGAAAACGAAGGCGCTATACACAAGATTGTCAATATTGACGGCGTGGTGAATTTTGCGAAGTGCAGTGGAAAATGTACTCATGAAGAACACTTTCATAATCATGTTCATTTCAACTGCAAAGAATGTCATTCTGTGACGTGTATTGAAAACGCGATTCCGGAAATCAGTTTGCCGGAACATTTTATCGCACAGGAATATAATTTTATTATCAGCGGAATCTGCCCGAAATGTGCTGATGCTTAGTTAATATACAATAAACAGGCAGATTCGCTAGCCTGCAAATCTGCCTATGTTTTTAATCACAATGAAATCTCTGCTATAAAGAGGAGATATAGACTTCTATTTTGGTACCATCATAATTGAAAGTGCCGTCAGAATTTTTTTTGCCTAATACCCATTTCATATCTACAGGTACAGACCATGCGGAACCTAATGAGAATCCGTTAACAGATCTTATTTCATTTCCTTTTCCTGTTGTAACAGCTGAATGAAAGAAGGTTTTATCAATAAGTCTGTAAAAGCCAATCGCTTTTCCTGCAGGAATAGGTGAATATCCATCCCATTTTTCTCCCGCCGGATAATTGAATAGAGTTAACCATTTTTGTCCGGCTGATTCTGCCAGCTGAGCAGGGCTTATGGAGGCACCCCGCATATATAAAGCATAGGCAACCACATCATGACATACTCCACTGTTGTATTTCGAAATATTCTCTGCTCCTGAGAGAATGGCATGAGCAACGGGTGCTCTTTCGGATAGGGATAGCTGAGCCTTCCTGGCTCCTTCCGGTGTAATAAATGACATATAATATTTTGTTTGGTAGGGTAAAGATACAGCTTTAAATTTAATCACCTTTGTTGGAGAATAAATGTGTGTTTTGAAGAATGAAGAAACCGTTTTTAAGTTTTGGCTAAAGCCGATGGATTTTATGTTTAAATTATTAAAACGGGCTAAAGCCTGTTTCTATTGAATGTCTATAAAGTATTATATATTTTATTGTTAATAATCAATGGGCTTTAGCCAAAACTTACTACTTTTTTGAGACTTATGACTAAAAAAATTTAACAATAGTACATACATTCGTAGCTGAACAGTTTTCCGTCTTTGAAAGTGAAAATAAGAAGTCCTGCATCACCATTCTGAATGTGGTATTCATGGGGGGAAGAAATCCAGCGTGCAGACAGCATATCACCAAAACGAGTTACAAAATTCTTTTCATCATAAGTGGAGTCCATACGTTCATTTCCTAATACTAAAGCTTCACCATTACTGAAGGACATTTTGTAGATACTTCCGGAAACTTTTCCTTTATATTCTTCAAAAGCAATAATGATATTGGGTGTTCGGTAAAAATATTGAGGGTCCCAGCCACATTCCGGCATATTGGGAATGTCTTTCACTTTCTGTATCTCCAATTGTTTCATCTGTGCATCTGTGATTTTTCCGTCAAAAAGGGCGGTTTCCTTCCACATAAAATGGAGATTCAAAGCTTTTAGTTTTTTTTCATAGGCTTCTGTTCCCGGTTTTTTCGCGAATTGATCTGCCAGAAGAAGTTCAAAGTCGATATCTATCTTTGGATTCTCTGTGCCGGTATTAGATTCTTTCCAATATTGTAAAGCTTGTTTAAGGTTTTTATCTTCAATCCATGCTATTTCACGTAATCTTCCCACCTGAGCCAGTTCTTTTTCCCTGTCTTTGCCCTTCGCTGCCATATAGTCTTTCAATACTTTTTCGTAGGTAAGTTCAGCACCCAGATATTTCATTTGGATGTATTCGGGGTTTTCGTGGAAATGATCACCCATATAGATCCAGCCGTCCTGATATAAAGGGACATAATCAATACAGACCATTTCATTTAAAGCGGCTCTCCTTACCGGTATGCTTTCTGTTGTAGGGGCTTTTCTTACGCGTAATTCCGATACCTGTATATAGAAATGCGGACATTGGAATCCTTGCGATCCTCTATTGAAATATTGTGCAGGCTCACCAGCAGATTTTTTACCACGCATAGTCTTTTGTAAAGGCTGACGATCTATGAAACCAATATCACCATTGCTTACCTGTACTTTATATTGTGTTTGGGTAGAATCAAGAAGGTAAACGGGTGCCTCGGTAGAAAATATTCCCAGAATATCTTTGTTATTTCCCTGATCACGAAAGAGATGTCCCCATTCGGATGTATAAACCGGGTGCTGGCCAGGGCTTTGAGCCATGGTATTGTAAAAGCAACAGTGAATGATGCTGGCTCCTAATAGTATCTTTTTCAACATTTAATAATTTGTAAAGGTGTAAATCCTCAGTTTTTACCGATGGATTGGTTATTGTTATAGAGTTATTTTTTTCAAAAATACTGAAAAATGAAGGCTTGTCCTATACTTATTGTTATTCAGAATGGGTATAAATTCCATCCTATTCACTTCCTTCCATTGGGTAGAGTAAATAAAAATACTATTTTTATCGGCCAAAAAAAGTAAAGACTAATTTATGCCGACTGATGCTTCTCATAAGCTGATTCCGATGACCACTTTCGTGCTGGAATATTATTCACATGAAGGATATGCCGACCTTCAGATTTTGAATCTGATGAATAATTATGCCAATTTTTTAAAGAAGCGTTTGACTCTTGGAATGTTTGTTCCTTTGGACCGTGAAGGAAATATTCTGAAAGAACCTAAAAATTATACCGCATGGAAGTCTCTTGACCATAATGACGGAAAAAGAACTGATATTGCAGGATTTGAAGAATATGCCGAATACCAGAAGGCAGAGCAGAACTGTATGTTTGAAGCTTTCAAAGTAGATTATAACGGATATTCAAAAGTTCGTATTACAGCCGCCTATGATTCTTCGATAGAGCTTTCTTTCAATAAAAATGATCTGCTTCCTTCAGGATTCAATGATGTAGAATCACTGACGGTATTTGATGATATTTTTTTAACTTCCAGTGCATTAAGAGCCATTGGCATAAAGCGTTAGATTATAGTTTTAATAATATAATGAAAAACCTTTATTCTCTTTGATAAAGGTTTTTTTGTTTGTTCTGGCTTACCTTTAAGATTCTATTGATTTTTTACTATGTTTTCAAGCTCAGTAATAAAATCTTTTTGTGCAATATTGATCCGTTGCTGTGCTTCTTCCGAAGAGAACCATTCCCATTGATCTACTTCGGGAATTTCTATTATTTTGCCGGAATTGGGCGGCCATTCTAATGAAAAGGTATTGCTGTAAAGATCTGAAGTATCAATTTCTCCTTCCAAAGCCCATGCATAAACCATTTTCCCTCCTTTTTGCTTAATGGGAGATAATTCAATAAAGTTTCCTTCCGCTGTTTTTCCTGTTTCTTCTTTAAATTCCGTTAATGCACGATTCAATGGATTTTCATCTGGAAGCATCTCTCCTTTTGGAATAGACCATGCGCCCAGATCTTTATTTTTCCAGAAAGGCCCGCCGGGATGAACCAGAAAGTAATACAGACTGTCTTCTTCTTTTTTAAAGAGCAAAATCCCGGCACTAACTTTCATAATCTTAAAGGTTTGATTATTAAAGATATGAAAAATAAAGATTAATGGAACGGAAAGAGAGTTTACATATTTTTCCGGTTTTTTGCGTTTTCAGAGATTATGTTACAACTTCCATGGATTAAGCTACTCTGTTTTTATAATTATGCCCGAATTTTGTATCATAAATAAAAGCAGTTGAAAATATCCTGTTTATTTTCAATGTAATACAAAACCCACAAAATAGAAAACAATGCAAACTATATTAGGTGCCAATGGACAGATTGGAGAAGAACTGGCAAGAGAGCTGAAAAGAAATTATACTTCAGATATTCGTATTGTCAGCAGAAATACAAAAAAAGTAAATGATACAGATACTGTTTTCTCAGCAGATTTATCAGACAGAGAAAAAGCAATAGAAGCTGTGAAAGGAAGCGAAATTGCTTATTTTACCCTTGGCCTTCCTATGGATACGGATTTATGGGAAAAACAGTTTCTGAACATCATGAAAAATGTTATTGAAGCCTGTAAAATCAACGGAACAAAACTGGTGTTTTTTGATAATACCTATATGTATCCTCAAAATAATCAGGTGTTAACGGAAGAAACCGTATTTGCCCCAGTCGGAAGAAAAGGAATGGTAAGAAAACAAATGACAGACATGCTTTTAAAAGAAATGAAAGCCGGAACCCTAGAAGCTGTTATCTGCAGAGCTCCTGAATTTTATGGCCCCGGAAAAACGCAGAGTATTACCAACAGTCTTATTTTCAATGCCATTAAAGAAGATAAGAAATTAAAAGTTCCCTTGAGAGATGATAAACTGCGAAGTCTGATCTGGACCCCTGATGCCAGTTGCGCAACTGCTTTGATAGGAAATACTCCTGATGCCTACGGACAGACATGGCATTTACCGGTAGATGACCATAAGTTGAATTATAAAGAATTCATTGCTTTGGCTTCTCAGGTTTATGGAAAAGAATTCAGGTATTCTATAATCCCGAAACTGTTTTTTACAATAGGATCTTTATTCAACAAAAATGCAAAAGAATTACTTGAATTGCTTCCAAGGTATCAATATGATAATATTTTTGATGACTCAAAATTCAGAAAAAGATTCCCGGAATTTCCAGTGACTACTTACAGACAGGGAATTGAGCAGATCAAAAAAGAACAGCAATCAACAAAATAGTACCGTTAAAATAAGTAACTTAGAAACACCAATACCACAACCGAATGGCAAAATATTCCCCTCCTCTGGAGGGGTGGCGAAAATTCAAAGAATTTTTGACGGGGTGGTTTAAGGATAAATTCAAACAAAGAAGGAAATGAAAGCTCCGGAAAAAGTAAACTCTATCACCGCATTACACAGGTATCTGAACCTGAAAAGACCTTCAAACCCTTTGATCAGTGTCTTTGATTTTAATGAAGTGAATATAGATCCGCAAACTATTCTGAGCGCAGTGACTACGGATTTTTATGTAGTTTCGGTTAAAAAAGACTGTGCAGGAAGATGTAAATACGGGCAGCATTATTATGATTTCGAGGATGGGATTATGTATTTCATTGCTCCGCATCAGGTATTGCAGTTTGAGGATATTCTGCTTTCTGAAGTAAGAGGAAATGTGCTGGTTATTCATCCTGATTTCTTGCAGGGATATCCATTGGCTTCAGCCATAAAAGATTATGGCTATTTCTCTTATTCTGCCAATGAAGCTCTTTATCTTTCTGAGAAGGAAGAAAAATCCGTTACGGATATCATTGATAATATCAGCAGGGAGATAGAAGCCAATATGGATGGTTTTACTCAGGATTTACTGGTGTCCAATATAGATTTGCTGTTAAAATACTGTGACAGATTCTACAACCGTCAGTTTTTAACCCGAAAAAAGGTGAACCACGATCTCTTAAGTCAGCTGGAAAATCTGCTCGATGATTATTTTAAAGATGAAAAATTATTGATTAATGGCATTCCTACTGTACAGTTTGTGGCGGCGCAGATGAATATCAGTCCCAATTATTTGAGCGATATGTTAAGAGTTCATACAGGACAGACTACCCAGCAGCATATTCAAAACAGAGTGATTGAAAAGGCAAAAGAACTGCTGTCCACCACTGCACTGTCTGTTTCTGAGATTGCTTATAATTTAGGATTTGAACACCCGCAGTCTTTTCATCGTTTATTTAAAAATCAAACCACTGTTTCACCGTTAGAATTCAGAAAATCTTTTAATTAATAATAGTATGATGAAAAAAATATTGCTAATCGTAACGAATGTAGATGAGTATGCCAGTGGTAACTTTAAAACCGGTTTATGGCTGAGTGAGCTTACCCATATTTATCATGCAGCAAGGGAAAAGGGATGGCAGATTACCATAGCTTCTCCTAAAGGCGGAAATACTCCTGTTGACCCGGAAAGCCTTAAACCTCTGGTTCTTGATGGAATTTCAAAAAAATATTATGAAAATCCAGGTTTTATCAACGAGCTGACTCATACAAAAAGCCTTAATGAGATAAAAAATGAGTCTTTCGATTGTATTTATCTTGCGGGAGGACATGGAACTATGTATGACTTTCCTGACAATACTATTTTACAGACTATTCTCAGAGATCAGTATGAAAGCAATAAAATGGTGGCAGCAATCTGTCACGGAGTCGGCGGATTACTGAATGTAAGACTTTCCAATGGAGAGTATATGATTAAAGGTAAAAATATCACCGGATTTGACTGGTTTGAAGAAACATTGGCAAGAAGGAAAAATGAAGTTCCCTTTAATCTTGAGGCAGCCCTCAAAGAACGAAATGTACATTACAAAAAAGCATTTATTCCTATGACTTCCAATGTCGTGGTTGATAGTAATTTGATCACGGGGCAAAACCCTTTCAGTTCTAAAGAAATGGCTAAAGTCCTGGTTTCTGAGCTTGAGAAACAGGTAACCAATTAAAAGTCAGTTATGAATATTTTACTATATTTGTTTTCATTCTATGGGATTTATGGGGAAAAGAAATGGATTATGGCAGTATCTACAGGTATTTACTATATTTGTAATAGTGCTCCATTTGGTGATCCTGAAAACGGAAAATACCAAACTTTCTTCCCCAGAAACAAAACACCTTTACAGTCAGGAAAAGACTTCTCATAAAAAATGCAATAAGCTTGATCTTGCGGATAACAACAGAACTCCGATACAATGTAACAGTAATTACTGTTCCGGTTTTTCTCTGTTTTTTACTGCTTCTTTTCATTCTTTTGCCTTTGAAAAATTTATGGATCAGGAAATAAGCAACCGCTATTTCTTATATGATGATCCACCCTATTCTTCATTTTTTAATTCTATCTGGATTCCTCCTAAAATAACAGGGTAAATTTCAGCTATCGTGAAATAAACATGATCTGAGATTTACATGAAAAATCTTGTTATCTAATCAAATAATCACATGACCAACTCCTGTTCATGGTGCTGTCATGTTGATTTAATCAATAAATGAATTAAAAAAATAATGAAAACAATATTATCAAACCTCGAAAAGAATACAGTCAATATATACGCACTCTGCAGAATAGTTATTGGACTCTTCTTTTTTATAGCAGGTTTTAACAAACTTTTCCATCCTATTTTTCAGGGATATATGTTGAATACTATAAGCTCTATTGGATTTCCATTTCCACAGTTTACGGCTAATTTTACAGCTTTCTGTGAATGTGTATTCGGATTGTTTTTAATGCTGGGTTTGTGGACGAGAATAAGCTCTGTGTTTTTAATCATCATTATTCTGGTTGCATTATTCACGCATGATCTCAGTTCAATTCCTAAGGAATTAGTTCCTGTAAAACCTGAAACAGGAATTTACGAAGTAGACCCTTTTACATGGCTGAGCTATTTTCTTTATCTGCCTCAGACATTATATCTACTGTTTTTACTCCAGTTCTTGTTCCAGGGATGTACAGGTTTTGGACTTGATGTTTACAGGAAAAGCCGAAATAAATAATTATAAAAAGCAGCTCCTTTAAAGAGCTGTTTTTTTGTTGGATAATCGCAAGGGCGCAAAGATTTTTAAAATTTTATGTGAAATTTTTAAGTCGCAAGAATATTTCGACTTCGCTCAATATTAGATTTTCAGCAAGGGATATGATATAGACTTTTTTCAAGATTTAGAAGAAATATGCGGTATTCAATTTTATCGAAGATAAAATCCTTGCGCCTTATAGCAGCCTTTTTGATATCATCTTGCGTTTTTGCGTTAAAAAAAACATTTACGAAAAAGCATTCAAAAAAAATAAGAAAACGCAAAGTTTTAATGGTTTCAGATTTTTATTAAAGTGAGCAAAGATTATGACTATGTCTTTGATGAAGCTTTGGGACTATACATCCGCTTAAAAAAGAATCAC
>JAITUA010000002.1 GCA_031286615.1 Chryseobacterium sp.
AAGTTAAGCCCACCAGCGCCGATGGTACTGCGAAAGCGGGAGAGTAGGCCGCCGCCAGTTTTTATTTTATTTTTAAAAATCCTTTATCTTATGATAAAGGATTTTTTTTGCTTCATACCTACCTACCCAACCAACCCAAAACCAACAGAACTCCAAACCAGCACAACTCCAAACATAAGCAATGTGTAATGAATAATTGTTCTTGTTGCCACATCCAATACCAGAGATCATTCACCTTGATTATTGATCACTTATCAATTATCATTGATAGCACTCCTTGTCACTCTGAAGGAGTCTAAATAATCTATTTTAAATTCTATCATCAGCAAATCTAAGAGTATCAAATTATTTAAGTATTAAAAACCCTGTAGTTCTGTAATATTCCTTTGAATTCTTTAGACCCTAATCAATGTGGCTGGAGTCCTGCGGAATGACATCATGGGGGATATTAAATCTGAGAATGTAAAATTCATAACTCTTAGACTGGACGGCGTCACAACTCATAATTCATAACTTATAATTCATAATTAATTCGTCTTCCCTAGCCCCGATAGTAATGGTTACCCCGCAGCATGTGTAGGAGAGTGGGTGGGTTTGAGCGTGGCAATGCGAAGGCGTGAGGAGTATGAATGGATAGCGGGAGAAGGCTCATGAAATAGAAGTGACCTTTACTAAACTATTTCCTTATAGAAAACTCTTTTACTCGAATAAATTCAATAAGTTTGTATCAGTTTTCCAAAAATAATTATAATGTCAGGAAACATTCTGATCATCGATGATGAGATCAAACTCCTTAAGTTACTGGGAATGATCCTCTCCCAAGAAAATTTTAATGTAAAAGAAGCTTCTACAGCACGTTCAGCGATGACAATGCTGGAGCAATATGATTTTGATGTTGTCTTAAGCGATGTCCGTCTGCCTGATGCCTTTGGAGTAGAATTGATAAAGTCTATTAAAAATAAATATCCTCAGCTGGAAATTATTCTGATGACGGCATTCGGTAATATTACTGACGCTGTCCAGGCGATGAAAAATGGTGCGTATGATTATCTGGTGAAAGGTGATGATAATGAAAAAATTATCCCATTGGTGTATAAAGCTCTTGAAAAGGTAAAGGATAACAAATCGAGAATTGTACAGCAAGTTGTTACCAAGGGATTTGACCAGATCATAGGGAAATCACCTCTAATTCTGCAGGCTAAGAAATTGGCAGAAAAAGTTGCTTTAACAGATGCTGGTGTGCTGTTAACCGGGGAAACAGGAACGGGTAAAGAAGTCTTTGCGAGCGCCATTCATGAAGGGAGTGACAGAAAGAAAAACAGCTTTGTGGCAATTAACTGTTCAGCATTCAGTAAGGAGATTCTGGAAAGTGAGCTTTTTGGGCACAAGCAAGGGGCTTTTACAGGTGCCATTAAGGATAAAAAGGGATTGATTGAAGAAGCAAATGGAGGTACTTTGTTTCTGGATGAAATTGGTGAGATGCCGATAGAACTTCAGGCCAAGCTGCTCAGGGTTTTGGAAACCAGAGAATTTATCAAAATGGGTGAGACGAAAGTTTCAAAATCTGATTTTAGATTGATTGCGGCTACCAACAGAGATCTTGAAGATGAAATAAAACAGGGAAATTTCAGAGAAGACCTCTATTTCAGGCTAAATGTCTTTGAGATTACTCTTCCATCATTAAGAGAACGAAAAGAAGATTTAAAGGTACTTGCTAAGAATTTTATTGATCTCTTTTCTCATAAACTTCATTTGTCATCTGTTCAGGTAAGTCCGGGCTATTATAAAGCGCTGGAGAAAAACGATTGGAAGGGAAACATTCGAGAATTGAGAAATGCTGTGGAACGAAGTTTAATTTTGATGGATAATAATATCCTTGATGCCGACAGTCTTCCTCATTATTCTGAAAAAACCGTTCCTGAAAGTGATTCTCTGAGCATCCGGTCGCTTGAAAAAATACATATTCAGAAAGTTTTACAATATACAAAGGGAAATAAAGCGGAAGCTGCCCGTTTGCTTGAAATTGGTATTGCTACATTATACCGTAAACTGGAAGAATACGGATTAAAATAAACTTATTATCATTTTAATAAAGAGCCTATCATTTTGATAGGCTTTTCTGTTTTTATATAGTTTGAATGTTTGATTTAATGTGTTGTTAATCAGTGTTTTAATTGTTTGTTTTTCAAAGTGGACTTTGTTTTGGCATATAGTCTCTGAATAAAATATTTAAAAATGACAATTTCAAGAAAAACGTTTAAAAAACGGGAGCATTCTACTTTTAGTCTGCTGATTGTATCGTACGTATTACTGACTCTTTTAACCCTAATGATTAAGATATGATGCTCATCAGTTTAATTCTGCTTTTTGCAGTATTGTTTTGGCTTTTATATAGATCAGTTGAATTTTTTGATAGAATATAAATTATGTGGAGTTTATTTTTCCTCTCAATACTTGCCTTTGTGTATATCTGTTATGTTTTAATAAAACCTGAAAAATTTTAAACAATCATGAGTACAGAAATTTTAGGCATTATAGCAATGTTTGCTGTCACGTTAGTTATCGGAATATTTTTAGGAAAATATATAGCTAATGTTTATGGATACAAAAAGACTTTTCTGGATCCGGTTTTTGAACCCATTGAAAAGTTAATTTATAAAGTTTCGGGAATTAATCCTGCCCGTCAGATGAATTGGAAGCAGAATATGTATGCCATGCTGGCGATCAACCTTATATGGTTTATTATTGGATTTCTTCTTTTACTGAATCAGGCATGGCTTCCTTTAAATCCTGATGGAAACCCGAATATGTCACCCGATCTGGCTTTTAATACGACCATTTCGTTCCTAGTTAACTGTAACTTGCAGCATTATTCAGGAGAAACAGGAGTAAGCTACCTGAGCCAGCTTTATCTGATGTTTTTGCAGTTTGTAACAGCAGCAACAGGGATGGCAGCAATGGCGGTTCTTTTTAAAGCTTTCAAAGAAAGAACAAGCACAGAATTAGGGAATTTCTACGATTTTTTCACAAAATCAATGATAAGAATTCTGGTTCCAATCAGTATAATTGTTGCTTTAATTCTTTCTATCAACGGAAGTCCGATGACTTTTGAAGGAAAAGATCATATCATTACACTCGAAGGGCAAAAGGCTGATGTTTCCAGAGGACCTGTATCTGCATTTGTTGCGATTAAACACTTAGGAACTAATGGTGGTGGTTTTTTTGGAGCAAACTCAGCACATCCGCTTGAAAATCCTAATTATATTACCAATATAACAGAAATGGTTACTCAGATGATCATTCCGTTTGCATTGGTATTTGCACTGGGTTTTTATCTGAATAAAAGAAAACTGTCATGGGTGATCTTTACCGTAATGACAGTCGGTTTTCTTGCCCTTACCATTCCGAATGTTGTGAATGAAACGGGTGGAAATCCTCTGATTACACAAATGGGAACAGACAGCAGCCTGGGAGCAATGGAAGGTAAAGAAATACGCTTCGGAAGTGCTTCATCCGGTTATTGGAGTATTGCCACTACAGTTATTTCTACGGGATCTGTGAATTCTATGCATGACAGTACAATGCCGCTTTCGGGGATGAATGAGCTGCTTGCCATGATGATCAACTGCTTCTACGGAGGTTGTGGAGTAGGAATTCTTAACTATTTCATCTTTATTATTCTTGCCGTGTTCATAAGCGGTCTGATGGTAGGAAGGACTCCTGAATTCATGGGCAAAAAGATTGAAGCCAAAGAGATGAAGATTGCTATGATTGTCGCTTTATTCCATCCTTTCTTAATTCTTGCGGGAACAGCTTTAACGGCTTATTTACCGGAATTCGGAGCTAAAACATTGAATAATCCAGGTTTCCATGGTTTCAGTGAAATGCTGTATGAGTTTACTTCTTCTGCCGCGAATAACGGATCCGGATTTGAAGGACTGGGAGACAATACACCATGGTGGAATATTTCAACGGGAATTGTACTGCTCTTATCAAGGTTCATCCCGATTATAGGCCCTGTTGCTATTGCAGGATTACTGGCACAGAAAAAATATATCCCGGAAAGTTCCGGAACACTGAAAACAGATACGGCTACTTTTGGCTTTATGACCCTAGCGGTGATTTTACTGATTGCAGCACTGTCATTCTTCCCTGCATTGACATTAGGCCCTATTGCAGAGCAGATTCAGTATTTCTCAAAATAAAAATGTGAACATTAAAAATTAAAATCAATATTCAACCATTAAGGAAGCCGAAAAGTTAGGAAGCTAGTCTGACAACTTACTGAAACGTTCACTTAATATTATCCATATCTATCCTCATGATCTGGCAGACCTTAATGGTTACTATTGATTTACAATGATATAAATTCTTTCAAAAAAATGAAAAATCAGTCACAAACATTGTTTCAAAGAGATTTGGTAAACGAAGCGATAAAACAGTCCTTCGTAAAGCTGAATCCGAAAATTATGTTTAAAAATCCAGTAATGTTCCTGGTGGAAATAGGAACCATTGTCATGTTTATGGTAAGCATGTTCAGTCTGACTGGTGATAAAACCCAGGGAAGCTTTTCCTACAACTTTTTAGTATTTATTATTTTATTTTTCACGGTTCTGTTTGCCAATTTTGCAGAAGCTATAGCAGAAGCAAGAGGAAAAGCACAGGCTGATACCCTTAGAAAAACAAGAGAAGAAACTCCGGCTAAATTGGTCATTGATAATAAGCAAGGTTTTCAGGTAGAAACAGTGCTGAAAATGTCTGCTGAGATGAAATTAGGGGATATTTTCCTTTGCGAAGCCGGAGATCAGATTCCAATGGATGGTGAGATTATTGAAGGTCTTGCAACGATTGATGAATCAGCAATTACTGGAGAAAGTGCGCCTGTAATCCGTGAATCCGGAGGAGATAAAAGTTCTGTAACAGGAGGTACGAAAGTTCTTTCGGACAGAATTAAAGTAAAAGTAACCACAAAACCGGGAGAATCCTTCCTTGATAAAATGATTGCCCTTGTAGAAGGAGCATCAAGACAGAAAACACCTAACGAAATCGCATTAACTATACTTCTGGCAGGATTTACTCTTACATTTATCATTGTTACCCTCACTTTAAAGCCATTTGCAGACTATGCGCAGACTCCGATTACCATAGCGGCATTTATATCTCTTTTCGTTTGTCTTATTCCGACAACAATCGGTGGTCTGCTTTCTGCAATCGGAATTGCGGGGATGGACAGAGCGCTGAGAGCAAATGTGATTACCAAAAGTGGTAAAGCCGTAGAAACTGCGGGAGATATTGATGTTTTGCTGCTTGATAAAACGGGAACAATCACTATCGGAAACCGTAAAGCAACCCAGTTTCATCCTGCGAACGGAATCCAGCTTGAAGAATTCATTAAAGCTTCAGCATTAAGTTCTGTAGCTGATGAAACACCGGAAGGAAAATCAATCATTGAATTAAGTGCTTTGAAATCCGAAGATTTATTAGTTGCTAATCCTGTTTATATTGATTTTACAGCGGAAACCAGAACTTCAGGAATCGATTTTGAGGACACAAGAATCCGTAAAGGAGCTTATGATACAATAAAAAAACTGACTGAAAAAGCCGGGAACATTTTCCCACAGGAAACCCAGGAAGCGGTGACCAAAATTTCTGAAAACGGAGGAACTCCTCTTGTAGTTTCCGTGAATGAAAAGGTGTGGGGCGTTATTGAACTTCAGGATATCATCAAAACAGGAATTCAGGAACGTTTCCAAAGACTGAGAAAAATGGGAGTGAAAACGGTAATGGTAACCGGAGATAACCCTCTGACTGCAAAATTTATCGCAGAAAAAGCAGGAGTAGACGATTTTATCGCTGAAGCTAAACCTGAAGATAAGATGAATTACATCAAAAAAGAACAGCAGGAAGGTAAGCTGGTGGCCATGATGGGAGACGGTACAAATGACGCTCCGGCGCTGGCTCAGGCAGATGTAGGTGTTGCAATGAACAGTGGAACACAGGCTGCAAAAGAAGCGGGTAATATGGTAGATCTTGATAACGACCCCACAAAACTGATCGAAATCGTAGAAATTGGGAAGCAGCTGCTGATGACAAGAGGAACTTTGACAACTTTCAGTATTGCGAATGATGTGGCGAAGTATTTTGCTATTATTCCGGCACTCTTTATCACTTTTATTCCTTCCCTTCAGAAGTTGAATATTATGAACCTTCACAGTCCGGAAACAGCCATATTATCAGCAGTTATATTCAATGCAGTAATTATTCCATTCCTGATTCCATTAGCATTGAAAGGAGTGGCTTATAAGCCGATCGGTGCAAGTGCTTTATTGAGAAGAAATCTTTTGATCTACGGTCTGGGCGGAGTCATAGTTCCTTTCATTGGAATCAAAATCATTGATTTGGTAATCAGTTTATTCTATTAAAATTAAAAAATGAAAAATCATATTGTTTCAGCATTCAGATTAACTCTTGTAATGCTGGTGGTTACAGGTATTTATCTTGGTGTTGTATATGGAGGTTCCAAAATACTTCCTAACAAAGGAAACGGAGAGATTGTCTATGATAAAGGACAGAAGTTTTATGCGAATATCGGACAGGAATTCAAATCTGAAAAATACTTCCACGGCCGTCCTTCTTCCGTTAATTATAATGCAGCAGGAAGTGGTGGGAGTAACAAAGGTCCCGGTAATGAAGAATATCTGGAAACAGTTCAGAAAAGAATTGATACTTTAAAAATGAAAAACCCTGAAATGGGAAATGCGAAAGTTCCCGTAGAACTTGTTACGGCAAGTGGAAGTGGTCTGGATCCTGATATTTCTGAAGAAGGAGCTTTGTATCAGGCAAAAAGAATTGCAAAAGTGAGAAACCTTTCAGAAGGGCAGATCAAAAGCTTAATTAATACTCAAACTGAGAAGCCGTTATTAGGACTTTTCGGGCCATCAAAAGTAAATGTTCTGAAGCTTAATATTGCTTTAGACCAATTAAAATAATAATTTAACAAGCCATGTCAAGGTTTTGAACCTTGACATGGCTAACATCCCCCAAATAAAAGTGAAAAAATATCTAGCTATATGTGCACTATCAGGGCTGTTTTTAGCCAAAGCACAATCATCAGATTCATTGAAAACAGGAAATAAAGTTACGTTTTCCGCTTATGCAGAACTCTTTTACACCTACGATTTTAATGAGCCTGGAAATCATATGCGTCAAAATTTTCTCTACTCATATAACAGACACAATGAAATAAATCTTAATCTGGGATTAGTTAAAGCTAATTACCAAAGTGAAAATATCCGAGCTAATGTTGCTTTAATGGCAGGAACTTACGCTCAGGATAATATGGCTGCAGAACAAAATGCTTTACGATATGTAAATGAAGCCAATATCGGAATCAAAATTTCTAAAAATAAAAACCTCTGGATTGACGCAGGGATTATGCCTTCACATATTGGTTGGGAAAGTGCTATAGGAAAAGACAATGTGAACCTGACAAGAAGTTTTGCCGCTGAAAACTCGCCGTATTTTGAGACGGGAGCAAAAATTTCCTACACCTCAGATAACGGAAAATGGTTTGTAAGCGGATTGGTCCTGAACGGATGGCAGCGTATTGCGAAACCGGAAGGAAATCAGAGTATTTCTTTCGGACATCAGTTGACTTATAAACCGAATGATAAAATTACCCTGAACAGCAGCTCATTCATTGGAAATGATAAAGCAAAAGAAGACAAAAGAATGCGGTATTTTCATGATTTGTTTGGAAACTTTCAGTTGACAGAACAGTTTTCCGCTGTATTAGGATTTGATATCGGTGCAGAACAGAAATCAAAAGGAAGTGAGCAGTATAATATCTGGTACAGCCCGAATGTTCAGATGAAATATCAATTAGACAACAAATGGGCATTGGCAGGAAGACTGGAATATTACAATGATAAAGACGGAGTGATTATCAACACTGGAACTCCTAATGGATTTCAGACCTTCGGATATTCTCTCAATGTAGATTATGCTATCTTTAAGAATGTGGTTTTCCGTACAGAAGCAAGAGGTTTTACTTCTAAAGATGTCATTTTTGCAAAAAATGATGAATTTAAAAAAGGAAATTTCTTCATTACAACAAGTCTTGCAGCCTGGTTTTAAGAATCAGCTTAGCCACAGTTGAACGTGTTTAAAGTAAAATTAAAAAGAATAAAATCAATGTCATCAGCAAAAGATTTTTTAGAACTGATCCAAAAGTCCCGTAAAGGAAAATTCAAAATTTATATCGGGATGAGTGCAGGTGTAGGAAAAACCTTCCGTATGCTGCAGGAAGCCCATTCTCTTTTGCGAAATGGCATTGATGTAAAGATTGGCTATATTGAAACTCATGACAGAGAAGAAACAGTAGCACTTGCAGCAGGTCTGCCTGAAATTGAAAGAAAGTCGGTTTTTTATAAAGGAAAAAATATTGAAGAAATGGATCTTCAGGCCATTATCAATGAACATCCTGAAGTAGTTTTGGTAGATGAGCTGGCCCATACCAATGTAGAAGGATCCAAAAATAAAAAAAGATGGCAGGACGTACTGGAAATTCTTGACAATGGTATCAACGTTATCAGTGCAATGAATATTCAGCATATTGAAAGTCTGAATGAAGAGGTCAAAAAAATAACAGGAGTAGAAGTGGCAGAAAGGGTTCCGGATAAGATACTGGCACTCGCGGATGAAGTGGTAAATATAGACCTTACCGCTGATGAGCTGCTGACCCGTTTAAAAGAAGGAAAAATCTATAAAAAGGAAAAAATTCAGACGGCACTCAGCAATTTTTTCCAAAGCGGGCATGTTCTCCAGCTTCGTGAACTGGCTTTGAAAGAAGTGGCCACTCACGTGGAAAGAAAGGTAGAAACCGAAATAAAAACCGAAAATTTTAAACCGATAAAATTCCTGGCCTGTATCAGCAGTAATGAGAAAATTGCCAAAACAATTATTCGGAAAACAGCAAGATTAGCCAGCTATTATAACAGTCCATGGACTGTTTTATACATTCAGAAACCTTCAGAAAATCCTGAAAAAATAGCGTTGGATAAACAACGGTATTTAATTAATAATTTTAATTTAGCACAGGAATTAGGTGCCAAAGTAGTCCGGATCAAAGAGAGCAGTGTTCATAACGGAATTCTTGAGTATGTGATTGCCCACAATATCACAACGGTCTGCATAGGAAAACCCCATGCCAGTTTCTGGCAGCGGCTGTTGGGGTACAGCTGGATCTATACCCTCATGAACAGGCTGAATGAAAGACAGATAGATATTATTATTTTATCATAAAAATAATGAAACTTAAAACGAAACTTACCTTAGGCGTTGGCCTTTTATTTCTGCTGATTGTTCTGCTTTCAGTGATAGGTTCTGTATACATCAATAAATTAAAATCCGATACTGAAAAGATCCTTACGGCCAATTACAACAGCCTGGAATTTTCAAAAAATATGCTTCTGGCTCTGGATAATATCAGTACAGACAGTGCTGTAGCAGTAGCGGATTTCCGAAAAAACAATAAACTACAGGAAAAGAACCTTACGGAATTTGGAGAAAAAGAAGCCACTCAGAATCTCAATCTGCATTTCAGCAGCTATCTGAAAGCACCGGATATCCATAAAGAAAAACTCATCCGTGAAGATCTGGCCAAGATTATGTCTTTAAATATGAAAGGCATAGAACGGAAAAGTGATATCGCCATTATTACAGCAGAAAATGCCACTTTTTGGATTGTAAGTTTAGGAACTGTATGCTTTCTGATTGCTTTTATTCTGCTTTTCAATTTACCGCAGACTATTGCAGAACCCATCAATCAGCTTACTTTCAGTATCAAACAGATTGCTGATAAAAATTATAGCGAAAGAGTTCATTTCAAAGGAAGTGAAGAATTCAACAGCCTGGCGGAGTCTTTCAACAGTATGGCAGAGAAACTTCAGGAGTACGAAAGCAGCACACTTTCTAAGCAGTTGATGGATAAGAAACGTATCGAAACCCTGGTCAATAATATGCATGATGCGGTGATTGGGCTGGATGAAAATCATTTTATCTACATGATCAATGATGAAGCCCTGAAGATCACTAACCTCCATAAAGAAGAAATTATCGGAAAAACAGCTCATGAAGTTGCTATTAACAATGATCTGATGCGTGAACTACTGAAAAATATTGACCATCCGGTAAAAGATCCTATCAAGATTGTTCGTGATAACAAGGAAAACTATTTTGAACAGGATATTATTCCTATCAATATTGTGAAAACAGGTGAAAAGGAGAAGAAATATATTGGAAAGGTAATTTTGTTAAGAAATATTACCCCTTTTAAAGAGTTGGATTTTGCTAAAACCAATTTTATTGCAACCATTTCCCATGAACTGAAAACTCCGATTTCCGCTATAAAAATGGGCGTTCAGCTCCTTGGAAACCAGAAGTTCGGAGAGCTGAACGAGCAGCAGCAGGAACTATTAAAGAGTATCAATGAAGACGGACAGCGATTATTGGATATCACAGGAGAATTGCTTAATCTTTCTCAGGTAGAATCCGGAAATATCAGACTTACTGTTGAGAAATGTTCCCCTAAAGAAATCGTACAAACCGCTGTAAAAAATGTTGAAAAGCTCGCCGAACAGAAAAATATTTCCATCAGCACAGAATATCTTTTGGAAGACAGCGATTCTGTGACTGCTGATTTTGATAAAACAGTCTGGGTGATGAATAACTTCCTTACCAATGCAGTAAAGCATTCTTTTCAGGATGAAAATATTAAGATTATTGTGGAAAAACAGAACTCGTTCATTCAGTTCAGTATTATTGATACCGGAAGCGGGATTGATGAGAAATACCACCGTCAGATCTTTGACCGTTATTTCCAGGTTCCCGGTGAACATCAGAATGGGACAGGCTTAGGTTTAGCTATTTCAAAAAACTTCATTGAAAAACAACATGGAGAGATAGGAGTGAAGAGCTCTTTGAATAATGGAAGCACGTTTTATTTCAGGCTGCCGGTTTCGTGAGGATTATTTTATATTTGTGATAAAAATAAAAATGAGAAAAGCATTAGTATTCTTATTATTTTCAATGCTACTCAGTATCCAGATCTCTGCTCACACATTTACATTAGAACAGCTGAATTTACATAAAGCAGAACAAGATTCACCATATACCGTCATTGTTTTTAAGTAGAATGTCTGTATTAAAAAATAGAGAAAGCCATTGAATAACTCAATGGCTTTTTTATGTAAAATACTTATTGTTTTTCAATCAGATCCAGAAACTGCTGCTCATCCAGAATCGTAATTGTTCCGATGTCCTGGGCTTTTTTCAGCTTGCTTCCGGCTTTTTCACCTACTACAAGATAGTTGAGGTTTTTTGAAACCGCAGAAATATTTTTTCCGCCATGCTTTTCTACCATTTCCTCAGCAGATTCTCGGGTGAATAATGATAATTTTCCGGTGAAAAGGAATGTTTTTCCTTCCAGAACGGTGGATAAAACTTCATTGGTACTTTCTCCTTTTTCAAGCTGTACTCCATAAGATTTTAAACGTTCTATCATCAATATGTTTTCAGAATTCTGGAAGAAATCAACGATGCTTACTGCAATCTTAGTCCCGATATCTTCTACCTGGCAAAGTTCTTCAACAGTAGCATTCTTTAATTCTTCAATAGTAGGGAAGTTTTTTACCAGTTTCTTGGCAACCGTTTCCCCCACATGTTTGATCCCGATTCCATATAATACTTTTTCAAAAGCAATCTCTTTGGATTTCTCAATTCCTGAAATGATGTTCTGAGCAGATTTCTCAGCCATTCTTTCCAACGGGAGAAGCTGTTCTTTTGTTAAAACATAGAAGTCAGCAGGGTTTTCGATCAGTTTTTCTCTGTACAGCTGCTCAATTGTTTCACTTCCCAGATTATCAATATTCAATGCTTTTCTGGAAACATAATGAATCATTCTTCCCACTACCTGTGGCGGGCAGTGAAGTTCGTTCGGACAGAAATGAATGGCCTGATCTTCAATTTTTACCAGTTCTGTTCCACATTCAGGACAATGTTTGATATATTCAATTTCTCTGCTCTCTTCAGTTCTTTTATCCGTGTTTACCCCTACAATTTTTGGAATAATTTCACCCCCTTTTTCTACATATACGAAATCATGCTCATGAAGATCCAGCTTTTTGATGATATCCTCATTATGCAGAGAAGCTCTTTTTACGATGGTTCCGGCCAGTAAAACAGGCTTAAGATTAGCAACAGGAGTGATGGCCCCCGTTCTTCCCACCTGATAAGAAACACTTTGAAGTTCTGTTTCTACTTTTTCTGCTTTAAATTTATAAGCCATTGCCCAACGTGGAGATTTGGCTGTATAACCAAGCTGTTTCTGTTGCTGTAACGAGTTCACTTTTAATACAATACCATCGATTTCAAATGGTAGATTATGACGTTCTGTGTCCCAGAAAGTAATAAATTCCTGTACCTCAGCCATAGTTTTACATAATTTTGCCTGCTGAGAAGTTTTGAAGCCCCAGCTTTGCGCTTTCTGAAGCAGTTCCCAATGGGTTTCAGCAGGGATATCTTCAGAAATGAACTGATACAGTACAGAAGAAAGTCCACGTTTTCTCACCTCAGCACTGTCCTGCATTTTCAAACTTCCGCTGGCTGTATTTCTTGGATTCATGAAAGGATCAAGACCTTCTTCTTCACGAATTTTATTGATTTTGTCAAAGTTTTTTCTGGTCAGATAAATTTCTCCACGCATAAAAAACTGAGCCGGAAAATCACCTTTTAATGTCAAAGGAATATCTGAAATGGTACGTACATTCGGAGTAATCTCATCTCCCTGGAAACCATCACCACGGGTAACCGCCTGTGAAAGTTTTCCGTTTTCATAAAGAATAGAAATGGAGGCACCATCATATTTTAGCTCGGCAACAAATTCCACAGGATCTTCAATGTTTTTGATAATTCTCTTTTCCCAGTCTTCCAGGTCGTCAAAATCATAGGAGTTATCCAGTGAATACATTCTGAATTTATGCTGAATGGTAGGGAAAACCTTGGTAACACCACCACCTACACGTACCGTAGGCGAGTTCTCATCATAAAATTCCGGGTACTTTGCCTCCAGATCCTGAAGTTCCTGCAGAAGCATATCGAATTCAAAATCCGTAATAGTGGGAGTATCCAGTTGATAATAGTTTTCGTTATGCTGGTGAAGCTCTTTGCGGAGCTGTTCTATCTTTTGTTGAATGTTTTCAGACATTGGGTTTCTATCTTTTGAGCAAAAATAACTAAAGTAATTGCATTTAAAAAATAACAGAATTAAATAGTACCGGAAAATTAAAAATACGTAATATGTCTCAACAGCTTGGTTCTGTTAGAAATAAAACAGGTGTTTAAAGTAATTTAACATAACGTTCTGATTTAATTAAAAAAATGTTAAAACTTTCTTAAACACCCAGCCCTTAAAGTCAAAATACCTTTGCACATCTGATTGAAAGAAACCTCAACATGATCTATTAACATGAAAATCAAAGAGGTTTCCTGGCGAACATCAAAAAATTAATCATAAAGATCTTCGGAAGAAATGAAAAAAGTAAAGATTGTACTGGGATTATTGTTTTTAGGGCTTGGAACAATGGCGTATGCACAGACCACGCAGGCTTCAATTGTAGGGAAAGTTACCGGGCCGGGAAGTACGGCTCAGGAAAAAGTGAAAGTAACGATCGTGAACGAGTCTACAGGATTCAAAACGGAAACGGAAACCAACTCAAAAGGAGAATATATCTTTAAGGAAATACCTCTTGGTGGGCCTTATACAGTGATTGTAAACGAGGATAAAAAAGAAGGTTACAATGTGAACTTCGGAGACCAGGTGACTGTAAATATGGATCTTGGGAACGAAAAAACTATTGAAGAAGTAAAAATTACCGGAAACCTTAAAAACAAGATCGGAAACCTTGGAGCGGCTACAGCAATTTCAGCAAAAAACATCAGCATGCTTCCTGTGAACGGCCGAAACTTTACCAACCTTGCTGAACTGTCACCATTAAGCGGAAAAGGAGGAAACCTTTCCGGACAGCTTGGATCTTCTACCAACTTTACGATTGACGGGATGACTGCAAAAAATCCAACTTCTGCAGGATCCACTACCAGCCGAAGCGGTGCCCCTTTCTCAATCTCTATTGAAGCTGTACGTGAATTCAAAATCACAACCAACCAATATGATGTGACATTGGGAAGAAGTGGAGGTGGAACCGTAAGTGCTGTTACAAAATCAGGAACCAATAAATTTTCTGGAAGTGCCTGGGAATATTTAAGAACAAACTGGCTTTCCAGCCCCTATGACATCAGAGGAAACAAAAGAGATAATGATTTCTCTACTTCTCAGTTCGGGTTTTCATTGGGAGGACCAATTATTAAAAACAAATTACATTTCTTCGTAGCATGGGATCACCAGCTGGATTCCAGACCTTTGGTGATTGCAGATATCAAATCTCCGGATGACGAAAAGAGATTCAATACTACCACGCAGACTCTTAATCAGTTCCTGGATATTGCAAGAGCAAAATATGGGGTAGGAAACACTCCGCAGTTCGGAACGTTTGATAAAGTAAGAAACTCTGATGCTGCCTTCTTACGTCTTGACTGGCAGATCAACGAAAAGAACTTATTAACCCTTAGAAATAACTTTACTTACGATCTAAATAAAAATGGTCTTGGTGATAATACCAATATCAATTTCTTTGAATCTTACGGAAATGATAAAAACCTTGACAACAGTTTGTTATTGACTTTAAGATCAAATCTGCAGTCTAATTTAACCAACGAATTAAAGGCGCAGTATCTTTATACTTTTCAGGACAGTTATCAAAACAATCAATTAGGAAAACCTGTCCCAAGAGCTATTGTTGAAGGAGTATCATCCAGTGCAGGATCTACGAATATTCAGTTTGGAGGGCACCGTTTTGCTCAGGAAGGCTTTACAAATAATGTATTTCAAATTGTAGATAACCTATATTACAACACAGATAAGGTAAAATATACATTTGGAGCTGATCTTATGTATACATCAGCAAAATCTGTGTACGGAAGTGAGGTGAACGGAAGATTCCATTTCCAGGGAATGAGCAATTTTGACGCAATGACTCCTTACCGATTCTACAGAGAAGTTCCTTTGATGGAAGATCCGTCTGTAAGATCAAATATCTGGAACATCGGTATTTATGGACAGTTTCAGACCAAAGTGGCCAAAGGTCTTGATTTAATGGCTGGTTTAAGATTAGACTACGGTGGTTATCCGAAAGCGGAATTCAACCAGAAACTGTTTGATGAAATGGGAATCAGAACTGATAATCAGATCAAATCATTTGTCATCCAGCCAAGATTCCAGTTTGACTGGAATATCAATGAAGGAAATAAAGACTTCCTGAAGTTCGGAGCCGGAATTTTCTCTTCAGATATCAACAACTATATGATTATTAACAACCTTGTATTCGATGGAAAGCATCTGGCTACAGTGGATGTAACGGGTAAAGATGTTCCGTTCCCGGATTTCAACAGCTACAGAAATGATTATAACTCTGCTCCGTCTCTTTCCCAGTATCAGATTCCAACCATCAACTATACGGGTAAAGATGCAAAAATTCCAATCGTTTATAAAGCGAATATTTCCTATACTCATTTCTTCAATGAAAGATTCAGAGCGGGAATCGCAGGATACATGGCTTTAGGTAGAAATAATTATTATTACTATGACAGAAACATGGTGGCCAATCCGTTCTTTACACTGGCTAATGAAGGTGGAAGAGGAGTATTTATCCCTACAGGTGCTATTACCAATAATGCTAATAACAGTGTAAGTTTTGACTGGAAACAGGGAAGAATCAATAATAATTTCGGAAGAGTACTGGAGTTGGTGAGCGATGGTAAAGTAAACCAGTTCTCATTTGTAATAGATACAAGTTACCGTTACTGGAAAGATGGAGAAATCACCGCAAGTTATACATGGTCTGATATCAAAGACAATACTTCTTACAACGGAAACGTAGCCAACTCAGCGACATTATCCACCATGATTCAGAGCGATCCGAGAGATTTAAGAATGACCTATTCTGATAACCAATTCAGAAATAAAGTTGTGATCTATGGAAACTCTCCTACGATTGCAGGATTTACTTTAGGAATCAGATATTCAGGAATTGGAGGAACCCGTTTCTCAGCGACAACAGGAGGAAATATCAATGGTGACTTCGTAGATTCCAACGACCTTGCTTTTATTTTCCCGAATCTTACTAAATCCATTTTGGATGATCCACAGGTAGGACAGGCTCTGAAAGATTATATCAACGAATACAATGGGAAAATTGCAGAACGTAACGGAGGTAAAAACGGATTCTATGGAGTTTGGGACGTTCGTGTAGCGAAAAAAATAAAATTTGATAAAGTAGGAGCTTTTGAACTGTCTGTAGATATCTTCAATGTGGCGAACCTGCTTAATAAAGAATGGGGTGTAAACAACTCATATGGAAATACTTCTCTGTATAAAGTAACCAAATTTAATAAGGATACCATGCAGTATGAATATACCAAAAACGTAAGTGGAGGTGGCTTGGTTCCAATGTCCGGAAATCCATACCAGATTCAAATTGGTGCGAAGTATTCCTTCTAACAATTATCTTGTTTAATCACTGAAGACATAAAAGAAAATGAGCCAGCTGTTGTAAATTTTATTTAGCTGTAGTCTGTAAATCTTTTATGTCTTTGTGGTTTTCATTTATTAATAACTACCTTTATCAGGAAGTTTCACAACTTTATTTTTAATAATTTAAATTATATTATGAAAAATTTTATCTTAGGTTTAGCAGTTTTAAGTACAGTTATGATGAAAGCACAAACCCAGATTATTGCCCATAGAGGATATTTCCAGGCTCAGTCTCCTACAACGGAGAACTCAATTCAATCATTGGAAAATGCCCAGAAATTAAAAATATATGGGTCTGAATTTGATGTAAGAATGACAAAAGATGGTGTATTGGTGATCAATCACGATGAACATCATGGTAAAATGGAAATTTCTGAAGCTACATTCAAAGAATTGGAAGCATTGAAATTATCCAATGGAGAAAAATTCCCGACATTAAAAGATTATTTAAAACAGGGAAAAAAAGATAAATCTTTGAAACTGATCGTTGAGATCAAACCTGCCAAGACTCCGGAAATTGAAAATGAGATCACGCAGAAAACGATCAAAATGATTAAAGATATGAAGCTGGAATCTCAGAGTGAATTTATTTCTTTCAGCCTTAATATCTGTAAAGAGATCAAAAAACAGGCTCCTTCCTTTAAAGTACAGTATCTGAACGGAGAACTTTCCCCTGAGCAGATCAAAAAAGAAGGATTGGACGGTATGGATTACCATTACAGCGTTTTCCAGAAAAATCCTACCTGGATAGCTGAAGCTAAAACATTAGGTTTAATTACCAATTCGTGGACCGTAAATGACGTTGCCGTATACGATGAATTGAAAAAGCAAGGAATCGGGTTTGTAACAACCAATATTCCTGACCAGTTGAAGAATAAATAACAGTTTAAGATTTTTACAAAGAGTACAACTGAAGAACGAAATATTCCCCTCCTCCGGAGGGGTGGCGAAAATTCAAAGAATTTTTGACGGGGTGGTTTACAACACTTCTCAACCAAGCCAACAATTTACACAGTCTGCCCCTTCCAAAGAGGCAGACTGTTTCTTTGGAAGGGAGCTAAGCCCTTATTTTTAGTGATAACAATAAAAACAGTACGATTGAAATTGATTTATAATTTTGTAAATCAATTAATTACATTTGTTTTGTGGTATTATCTCAAGTAAAGACAATAAAGATACATAAATAGGGTTGCAAACTGGTATTAAAAATGCTTAATTACTTAATTAGCTGTGAATTAATTGTTTATGTAATATTGTTAAGGGTAGATTAATATATGGTTTAATAAATTTTTAAGAAACGTTAAAACTGTGTTAAGGTCATCCTTGTAATGTCGTTCTAATTTTGCGCAAACAAAAAGTAAATGCGTAAAGAGACACAAAAACTATTGGTTTTGTCACTGTTAGGATTCGTCAGCGTTAATCTGGCAGCTCAGCAGAAAGCTAAAAAAGACACAGTTAAAGGACTTGACGAAGTAGTGGTAACTGCTTTGGGAATCAAGAGACATGACAGGGCTTTAGGATATGTTGCAGAAAAAGTAGATGCCAAAACATTTGAAGAAACCCAGAACAACAACTGGGCACAATCAATGGAAGGTAAAGTGGCAGGTCTTAAAATCCAGACTGCGGGAGCAGGACCGCTTGGAACTTCCAGAATTACTTTGAGAGGAGAAAAATCCATTATGATGGATCATAACTACGCTCTGATTGTAGTGGATGGCGTTCCAATGGGAAATTCTACCACAGGTTCCGGTACAGCAGCCTACGGAGCAGGTTCGGGAGGTGACGTTCCAATTGATCTTGGAAACGGACTGAACAGTATCAATCCGGACGATATCGAATCTGTAACCGTATTGAAAGGAGCTTCTGCTGCCGCATTATATGGATCCCGTGCCGCCAACGGAGCCTTAATGATCACTACAAAATCCGGAAAAACAAAGAATGGAAAACTGAGAGTAACCTTCAATTCTTCTTCAAGCTTTGATTCCGTATTGAAATGGCCGGACTATCAGTATGAATACGGGCAGGGAACATTGGCAACCAATACAGCAGGAAATTTTTACTACTCTTATGGCCTTTCAGCAGACGGACCAAGTACAGGAGGTACAAGTAGTGCTTTCGGACCTAAATTTGCCGGACAGTATTACTTCCAATATGATCCCAATGTTTTGGGACAAAGCAAGGAAAGACAATTGTGGAGGCCCTACGAAAATAACATCAAAGGTTTCTGGCAGACAGGTTCTAACTACTCGAACAGTATTTCAGTAGAAAGCTCAAACGAAAAAACAAGCTTCAGATCTTCACTTACCTATCTTAATAATGAGTGGATGATGCCGAATACAGGTTTTGACAGGTTCAATTTTGCCCTATCTTTTGCTCATCAGCTTACCCAAAAATTAAAAATCTCAACAAAATTTGCTTATAACACTACTACGAGTGACAACCTTCCTGCGACGGGATACAACAACCAGTCGATTTCCTATTTCATGATTTTCCAAAATCCCAATGTGGATCTTGAATGGTATAAGCCGATCTGGAAACCGGGTCAGGAGCAGGTTGACCAAATCCATCCTTTCAGCTCCTTTATTGACAATCCTTATATGATTGCTTACGAAATGTTGAATGGAGTCAGAAAAAAGACCATTACAGGAAACATTACGGCAGATTATCAGTTTAATAAAAATTTCAGTTTAATGCTGAGGTCAGGTATTGAAATTCTGAATGAAAAGAGAACAACCAAAAGACCATGGAGTTCCGCAAACTACCTGAAAGGGTTCTACAGAGAACAATTCATCAAAAATCAGGAATATAACAATGACCTTTTATTCTCTTACAAAGCAGATTGGAATAAATTCAGTATTTCCGCTTCTGCAGGGGGAAGTATCCGTTATAACGAATATCTGATGACTGATTATCAGGCCATCGGATTGAAAACTGCCGGAGAATACAGTCTTACCAACGCGCTTTCTATTCCTGTTAAATATCCCGCACCAAGAGATAAACATGTAGACAGTGTTTACGGATTGCTAACACTGGGATATGATAATAAAATATTTGTAGATGTTACCGGAAGAAATGACTGGAGTTCTACACTTCCGAAGCAAAACAGATCCTTCTTCTATCCTTCAGTGAGTACCAGTTTTATTCTATCAGATATTTTTAACCTGAAAAGCAATAATCTTAACTTATGGAAACTGAGAGCTTCATGGGCAAAAGTAGGAATTGACAGTGATCCTTATCTTTTGGATAACTATTATACAGCAAGTAATATTACAGGAAGCGTTATAGCACCTACCACTTTTAATAATCCTACCCTTAAACCTGAAAAAAATACCAATATTGAAGCCGGTATGGATTTCAGCCTTTTCAAAAACAGGTTGAATATTAATCTTACCGCTTATCAGAACGTCAGTGAAAACCAGATTATTCCTGTTTCTCTGCCTTACGAAAGCGGATATTCCAAAAGGGTAATCAACGCAGGGAAAATCCGAAACAGAGGTCTTGAACTTTCAGCAGACATCCTTGCCGTAAAAGGTGAAAATTTCTCATGGAAAATAGGTGGAAACTGGTCTACCAACGAAAACAGAGTAATGACTCTGCCTGAAGGATTTGACGGAATTGTTTCCAACGTAGGAGATGTTGTTTTCTATAAAATGGAAGTGGGAGGTTCTCTTGGCGACATGTATGGATTTAAATTATTAAGAACTCCGGACGGAAAAGTAATCTACGGGGACAATGGACTTCCGGGAAGACCTGCAGATATTGAAAAAGTTGGCAATGCATTCCCGAAATGGCGAGCTGGTCTTCAGAATGATTTCAAGATCAAAAACTTCACAATAAGTTTCTCATTTGATGGTCAGTACGGTGGTATTGCTTATTCCCAGTCCCACCATAAAATGTCTGAACAGGGTAAACTGAAATCTACCCTTCCCGGAAGAGATAATCCTGGCGGAATGATTGTAGGAGACGGTGTTGTTCAGAACGCTGACGGATCTTTCAGCCCGAATATAAAAGGAGTATTGGTATCTTCCTATTACGGAGATTATTATAGAAGAGCCAATGTGGAAACCAACAGCTTCAGCACAGATTTTATTAAACTGAGAGATGCCAGAATTGCTTATTCTTTCCCTAAAGAAACTATAAAATCTATCGGTCTGGATGATCTTACGATTGCCATTTTCGGAAAGAACCTGTGGATGTGGACGAAATTCCCATTGTTTGATCCCGAAGTCGCTACACTGGACAATGCAACCATTACTCCCGGAGTGGAAATGGGACAGCTTCCAACCGCAAGAACAGTCGGTTTTCAGTTAAATCTTAAATTCTAAATCTTTAAAAATGAAAAAATTAATCATAAATCTGACATTGGCCGCTTCTGTTTTTATGCTTCAGTCCTGCGACAGAACATTTGAAGAAATCAATACAGATACCAGCAAAATAAAAGACCCTTCAGTAGGAAGTCTTCTTGCTCCTATCCAATATGAAATGGGAAGTTATGGCTATAACAGAGCCGATGATTTCACTTTTGATATCATGCAGATCGCTTTAGACTTTCCGAATGAAGGAAATACCTATAGCAGATACTATATGGACGAGAAAAGTGGTAACGGATACTGGAATACCTCTTATAGATGGCTGAAGCAGGTAAGTGATCTGAGAAAGTATGCGGAGAAAGAGCAGAATAATAATTATCTGGCCATATCTATGGTTTTAAATGCCTGGATAGCTTCCAATCTTACCGATGCTTTTGGTGATGTACCTTTATCTGAAGCAGTGAAGATTGAAGAAAATATTTTAAGGCCAAAATATGATAAGCAGAAAGATATCTACATTCAGTTGTTAAATGATCTGAAGACAGCCAATTCATTATTCAATACCAATCAGACATTAGCAGAAACGGACTTGTTTTATAATGCCAACAACAATAGCCAGATCGGTATCTTAGGCTGGAAAAAATTCTGTAACTCTCTTTCATTAAGATTATTGACCAGAATCTTAAGCAGAAATGGTGAAGTAAATGTACATGAAAGAATTCAGGAAATTGTCAATAATCCTGCACAATATCCTGTTTTTCAAAACAATACAGACAGTGCGGTGCTTCCGCTTTCAGGAGTATCTCCATATTTACCTCCAATTGCCCGCCCTCAGGATTTTACGGCTTACAGATCAGCAGGTGAGTTTTTTGTAAATGCTATGAAAGATAACAATGATCCGAGACTGAGCATGTTTTTTACGAAAGCTAAAGCAGGTTCAGGAGAAGATCTTGGGTATAAAGGAGTTCCTTCCGGATACGCTTTGGGAACATCTTTCAACTATCAGCCTTCTAATCTCAACCAAAATCTGGCGAAAGCACCATTAAAGATTCTCATCATGACCTATTCTGAAGTTCAGTTTATTTTGGCGGAATTAGTTAACAAGGGAATTATCGCTGGAAATCAGCAGACCTACTACGAAACCGGAGTAAAATCTATTATTGAGCAGTGGGGAGCAACAGTTCCGGCTAATTACTTCAGCAATCCAAACGTTGCTTATGATGGTTCTCTGCAAAAACTGATGCTTCAGAAATACATCTCTCTGTTTTTTGTAGACCATCAGCAATGGTATGAATACAGACGTACAAAATTGCCTGTACTTCCTAACAACGGAGGACTTCAGAACGGAGGGCAGATGCCTGTAAGATTCATGTATCCTACCACTACAAAAGTGATGAATACAGATAATTATAATGCAGCTGTACAGTCGATGGGAGGAGACAACATCAATGTAAAAATGTGGTGGAATAAATAAACTGAATTTAAAAATTGAAAATAATTTAAAGATTAAAAGATAATGAATATCAATATAAAATTTTTAGTGCCTTGCATCCTTGTTTCAGCAATGGCATTCTCGCAAACTTCTGTTTCAGGATATGTTTACGAAGACAGCAGCAAAAATCAAAAGAAAGAAAACCGTGAAAAAGGAATTGAAGGCGTAGCCGTTTCTAATGGTGTTCAGGTAGTTCTTACCGATAAAAATGGACGATACAGTCTTCCGGTTCAGGAAGATCAGACGATTTTTGTCATCAAACCTTCAGGATATCAGACTGCTTTAAATGCGAATAACCTTCCACAGTTCTATTACCATCATAAGCCAAAAGGATCTCCCGCAGATTTCAAATACAAAGGAGTTGCTGCTACAGGAGATCTTCCGAAAGAGCTGAACTTCCCGCTTTATAAGCAAAACGAAAATAAAAACTTTGATATCCTTGTTTTCGGTGATCCACAGCCTTATACAGAAAAAGAACTGGATTACTTCAAAAGAGGAATCGTAAATGAAGTGAAGAATACGAAGAAAAATGCAGTATTGGGAATCAGTCTGGGAGATCTGGTAGGAGATAATCTAAGCCTTCAGAAGCCTTACGCAGACGTTATGAAAGAAGTCGGACTTCCTTGGTATAATGTGATGGGAAATCATGACATGAATTATGATGCGAAAGAAGACCGTCTTTCCGATGAAACATTTGAATCAAATTTTGGTCCTGCCAATTACTCTTTCAACTATGGTAACGTACACTTCATCATTCTGGATGATATTCTTTATCCGGATCCGAGAGATGGTAAAGGATATTGGGGAGGATTCCGCGAAGATCAGCTTCAGTTTATTGAAAACGATCTGAAACTGGTTGACAAGAATAAACTGATCGTCATTTCTTTCCATATTCCATTGGAACATAACAATGAAGACAGTTTCAGAAATGCAGACCGCCAGAAACTATTTGATTTCTTAAATCCTTTCCAGAATGTATTGCTTCTATCAGCACATACACACATCCAACAGCAGATTTTCTATGGAAAAAAAGCAGGCTGGAACGGAATAAAAGAACTCCACGAATATAACGTAGGAACTACTTGCGGCGACTGGTACTCAGGAACACCGGATGATGCAGGACTGCCAACTTCCACAATGAGAGACGGAACGGCAAAAGGATATTCATTCATCAGCTTTACAGACAATCAGTATAAAGTGAAATACAAAACGGCCGGAAAACCGGATGATTATCAGATCAAATTATACATTCCAAAAGTGATTCCTTCATCAAGAACCTCTGCAAAAGTATTGGCCAATTTCTTCATGGGAAGCAAAAAAGACAAGGTAGAATACAGAATAGATGGCGGAAAATGGGAAGAAATGGAATATGATGAAACCATAGACCCGAATTTTGCCCTTTCAGTTTTCAAATGGGATGCTACAGAGAAAATTTTTCCGGGAAGAAGACCTTCCAATCCTGAAATGTCAAAGCATATATGGGAAGCAGATTTTCCTAAAAAATTACCATTAGGAAAGCATAAAGTGGAGGTGAAAGCTGTTGACATGTACGGAAATGAATTTACAGCTTCAGAAGAGTTTGAAGTACAGAATTCAATCCAGATTCCTTAAGCTTTATTTTTTTTACTATACCTTTTTTTAGATTTTGAAGCCGGTCCAACAGACCGGCTTCTATTTTTGTTGAGGTTCTTGGAAGTCACAAAAGATTATTAATGGTTAGAATGTTTTAAGGTGTAATGATTTTGCATACAAGTTTATATAAAATGAAAATCGTAGATTTTTAAAACTTAAATGTACTTCTCATACTTAAAGCTTATAGCTTAAAAAACTTAAGTGCTTAAAAACTTTTGTGACTTTTGTGGTTTAAGAAAATATAAGTTTCAATTGCCCACCCAAACCATTAAAAAACTATTAAATCCGTGTTTTCGCCGCTTCGTAAAAATGTTCTTTTGTAACTTTGTAGTAAGAAAAGTATCATTACTATGAATATAAATGGAAAAAATGCCATCGTAACAGGTGGTGGAAGAGGACTGGGGAAAGCTGTAGCATTAGCTTTAGCCAATGAAGGAGTAAACGTTGCCATTACAGGAAGAAACGAGGAAAACCTGAAAATGACGGTTGAAGAAATCAAAAAACTGGGAGTAAATTCCGCATACGCAGTTTTTTCTGTAGACAATGAAATTCAGGTAAAAGCTGGAATTGAATCTTTGGCAGAACAATTAGGAGGTATTGATATTCTGATCAACAATGCAGGAATCGGAGACTTCGGAAGTATCGAAGAAATGCCTTCTGAAACATGGGAGCAGGTAATTAAAACCAATCTGTTCGGAGTATATTATGCAGCGAAAGCAGCTCATCCATTTATGAAAGCTAAAGGAGAAGGAGATATCGTCAACGTAGCTTCTACAGCTGGTTTGAAAGGAGGACCAAATATGTCCGCATACGCCGCTTCAAAAGCAGCAGTAGTATCTTTATCACAATCCATGATGGCGGAATGGAGAAAACAAAATATCCGTGTAATCACTCTTACTCCAAGTACCATTGCTTCAGATATGAGCATCCAGGGCGGACTTACAGACGGAAATCCTGATAAAGTATTACAGCCGGAAGACTTTGCAGAATGGGTAAGAGATATTCTGAAAATGAACAGAAGAGCGTTGATCGCAAATGGTTCTATTTTCTCTACAAATCCTTAAGAGTTTTAAAATGTAAAGTTCAAGGTTTAGAGTTTAATGTTTAAAGCTTTTGGCAAAGGACATTTTAATCTAGCTTGAATTATAAAAATCAATAGGAGCGGGCTATTATCCTGAGCGTAGACGAAGGGAGCCCGCTTTATCTTTTTACACGTTCTACATGGCTTTAGCCGAAAATTAGAACTTCTCACATTTCAAAAAAATTAGCATAATAAAAAATAATCCGAGAATTTATTTCCAAGTCTTTACAATAAGTTTTGGCTAAAGCCAATGGCATTGTATTGATTTTGAAGACGGGCTAAAGCCCGTCCCTATTGAATATATTGTGTGATCATTTTGGTAATCACTTTAATATGTGGGACAAAACCTCACAAATAACATCCTATAGCATTCATTCAATAGGAATGTAATATTTCCAAAGTGTCATTCTGACGAAGGAAGAATCTTGCTAATAGTCAAAATATGAGATTCTTCATTGCATTTCCATGCGTAAACAAACATAAAAATCCCCGGTTTCAGCCAAAAATTACCTCATCATTTTTTTAACAATAATAACATTAGTATTTTTGCAGCAAATTAGTCACATGCAAAATTATTTAGAATTCAATTTCAAAATTTCTCCATTGCAGCCTTGGAATGAAATTTTAATGGCAGAGCTTATCGAAATAGGTTTTGACAGCTTTACAGAAGAAATTGACGGAATTTTAGGATATATCCAGACAGAATTGTTTCAGGAAGATCAGTTGAAAGCTCTTCCTATCTTTGAAAACGAAAACGTAAAAATCGAATACACTTTCGAAGAAATGCCGAATATCAACTGGAATGAAGAATGGGAAAAGAACTTCTCTCCAATCAATATTGATGATAAAGTATTAATCAGAGCAGAGTTCCACGAATCGGTGCCGGGAATGCATGAAATTATCATTCAGCCTAAAATGTCTTTCGGAACAGGACATCACCCTACAACCCACCTGATGATCCAGCAAATGATGGATATTGACTTCAATGGCAAAAAGGTATTGGATATGGGATGTGGAACTTCTGTATTGGCAATCTATGCAAAACAGCAGGGAGCAGGAGATACGAAAGCTATTGATATTGATGAATGGTCAGTGGAAAACTCAAAAGAAAACTCAGTAAGAAACGGTGTAGAATTAGATATTGAACAGGGAACTGCTGAAAACTTAGGAAAAGAGAATTTTGATGTCATTTTAGCTAATATCAACAGAAATATCCTGATTTCAGATATCCCAACTTATGTTTCAGTATTGAATAAAGGGGGTAAACTATTGCTTTCAGGACTATGCTTCTTTGACGTAGATGATATCCTTGAAGTATGTAAAGAAAGCGGTCTTGAGCTTAAAAAACAGCTGCAGCGTGAAGAATGGGTAAGTCTTCTGCTTGAAAAATAACACACAAAAAAACAAAATACAAATATGAAAACTTTATTGACAGCTTTATTGATACTAATGCTGCAGTTTTTTACAGCGCAGGAAAATGAAGTATATGCAGATGGGGTCTTTGGTTTTGAAGAAAATAAAGCGCAAAAGATTTTTACAGATTGGACTCGTGTGAGACTAGACCCGGGAGTAAATACTCAGGTTGTAGATTCGTTGCAGACCAATCAGCAGGTAATGATTCTTAAAAAAGAAGAAACTGTCCTGAAATTAGGTGAAAGAGCTGCCAATTGGTATAAAATCTCTTATAAGAAAGGAGAAAATACTTTGGAAGGATATATCTGGGGTGGTAATCTTTGTGTGGGATATCGTAACAAAAATGGCTATGATTTCCTTTTTGGGCTTTCCAAAACGATTGACAGGAAAAATAAAGAATACAACCAGATCGAAAAACAAAACATTGCCGGTATAAAAGTATTGGAAGGAAATACACTTATTGATGAGGTGTATTTTGATACAGGGAAAGGAGAGGAGCTAAGCTCTGTGTCCTTCAGCATAGAAAGCAGCCATAAACTGCAGAATGTTGAATTTACCCTGAAAGCAATGGTTTCCGGCGAAGCCTGTGGAATAGCAAGCTATGATCAGTATGTTCTTTTTAAAGATAAAAAACTGATCACCCTTCCACAGTTGATGAACGTAGGGGATGCCGGAGCTTTTTATCACAGTGAAGAATATATTTTCCCTAATGATAAAGGAGGAATTCCCAATGCATTTATCCTTAAAGTAGAAGATATGGAAGTAGATGAAAAAGACAGAGAGAAGAAAAAGCACTCTTCCAAAACCTATCTTTGGAACGGAAGTTCTTATAAGTTAAAATAATATTCTCAAAATAAATTAAACCGTTGTAGCCACAGCGGTTTTTTTATTGTATAAATGCCAAAAAAATAGGATTGGAACAAACCAATCCTACCAAACATGATTAAGTGTATAGTTGAGCCATAAAGGCTGCAGGGAATTAAAGTGCACAAAAGATTTTATTGATCCTTAATCAATGCTTCCTTAATACTAATTAAAACTAACTAAGTGACCTTTCGGCTAAGTTTACCATGTAAAAGTAACAGGTATTATCACAGCAATGAGTAAAAGATAAACTGATTCAGCGAAATAGATCGGTGAAACGGAATTTTGATCCAATGAAACGGATAAAAGATTGATATTTATGTTCTCTTTTTTTATGTCACTTTTACTATACCCAGTCATTGACTTTAATAACATCTGCCTGTCTTGGGAAAACCTTTCTCATCAGTACCTCATGTACTTCTTCATCCCCATCTTTACAGCAGTCTTCAATCACTGTCAGCTGGTAATCTTTATCCGCAGCTTCTCTCAATGTAGACAAAACAACACCGCTGGTAGAAACACCTGTCAGTATCAGATCCTGAATATCCATTCCGCGGAGAACAACTTCCAGGTCACTTCCCGTAAAAGCACTTATTCTTCTTTTCGTAATCACGATATCCTGCTCTTCAGGAATAAGGTCAGGATGAATGGCAATCCATTCTTTCATATCAACATCCGCCATATGCTGTTTAAGGCCTGAGAATATTTTGTTTTTAGCACTTATTTCCGGCATTTCCTGTCTGAACCCTACTGTTACATAAATAACCGGAATTTGACGGGTTCTTGCAGTTTTAATAGCTTTTTTGACATTCAATACCAATTGTTCTGTATCCTGTAAGTTACTTAATATCGATGACTGCATGTCCATCACCAATAATGCTGTTTTTGTTTTTTCCATTTTAATTATACTTTATTGATAAATTGTTCCTCAGATTCTTCTAAAAGCTGTTCATTAACGGCTTTTATCTTATTCTTTTTAAATAGCAGACGTCTAAAGACGACAGCAATTAAAATTCCTGCAATTCCTTCCAGTAACAGAGTTTTTGGCGCTCCTATTTTCTCCGAAACAAACCCGATGAGTACACTTCCCAAAGGCAGCATCCCAAATATGGCAGTAAGCAAAATACTTATCGCCCTTGAACGCATTTCCGGAATTACTTCAGACTGCACAATAATATTACAGGTTGTAAACTGCGCAACACCTCCCAATCCCGTTAATGCTGCAAAAAACATAGACCAGTAAAAATTGGTGGTATAGGAAAAACAGATTAGCCCGATGCTCAGAATAGCCGTACTCAGGATCAGAATATTCCTCATAGATGCACCCTTCTTCATCGAAGCCAGAAATACCGTTCCGAGAACTGCTCCAATCCCAATGAAACTGGATATATAACCAAATGTTTTAGCATCACCTTTAAAAATTTCCTTTGCATACACAGGAATTAAAGTATCATACGGTAAGATCAGCAGCCCTGTAATACTCAGCATAATGATGACCAGACTGATGGAGGGTTCTTTTTTCAAATACCTAAAGCCTTCAGCCAGTTCTGTGAAAGTTCCCTTTTTAGTTGGCTTTTTGGGAATTATCTTTATTTTCATCAGGGAAATAGAAACCATTACTGCTGCAAAACTGGCTGCATTGATAAGAAAACAGGTTCCTGCTCCGAACTTTTGAAGAATAATTCCGGAAAGGGCAGGTCCCGCCAATTTTGCTATACTTGCCATTGCTGCACTCAGAGAAAGAGCGCTCGGAAGATCTTCGTCATCTGTTACCACTTCATTAATCATGGCCTGCCGTGCCGGAATGTCATAAGCATTGATAATACCAAGAAAAATACTGAGTATAATGAAACTCCAGATGTTTTGATGCCCTGTCATTACAAGGAAAGCCAGTAAAGATGCCTGTATTAAAGATAAAATCTGAGTGATCTGTATAATTTTATACCTGTTATACCGGTCTGCTGCAACCCCGCCGAATGCTGAAAATAAAAACGAAGGAAATTGCTCCGCAAAAATAGTTAGCCCCAACATAAAAGCAGATTGAGTCATACTGTATACCACCCATACCACTGCGGTACGCTGCATCCATGTCCCGAATTGAGAGACAGAGCGCCCAAAAAAATACAACGTATAATTGGTGCTTCTGAAAGCCCGGAATGTACTGATATTACTTAATTTGTTCATTTGTTTTTAAATAGACTTTTTGACAAATAATGTAAAAATGTCAAAATTTGAATAAAAAATTTTAACCGATATGCTTAATAACCATAGAGGTCAGTGTCTTTACTGTACTGTTTAAATTTTCGAAATTGTTTTTTAGACCCATCTCACGCCTTATTCCCCTGATACTGCTTTGCAGAATAAAGATGATGGTTTCCTGCTCTTCAATGGCAACTTTGGGAATTGAACCACTGTTAATATTCGCCGAAAATAAATTAAGCAAAAGATTTCTTTCTGCTTCCATCATTCGGTTGTGGGCATCGGTAATATGTTTAGATTTTTCTTCATTATCCATTCCGGCTTCTATCGCTCTGAAAAATGAAGATTTTTCTTCCGATGTCTTTACTTTGGCAAGACAAAATTCGTAGATCTTTCCTTCGAAAGTACGTTTCTTCTTCATCTTGGAATCAATCTCAGAAATAACTTCTTTGATCAGGTTATCTAAAACCGCCTGGAAAACCTCCTCCCGGTTTTTATAATAATAATAAATGGAAGTTCTGCTTTTACCAACTGCTTTTGAAATATCATCCATTGTCACTTTCTTTAAACCATACTTCAGATACAGCCCTGAAGCGGTCTCAAGGATTTGTTGTGAAAGCTGATCTTGTTCTGTGTGAGATGACATTGTCTGAAATATGAATGCAAAAATATAACAATTTCGACAAAAAAACAAATTTTGTCAAAATGTTAAAAAGTCTCAATAGTTGAACTTTGGAGCAAAAAATCTTTTAAGGATTGGTTTTTACAGCATCATACATCATTGAATCTTTCTGCTGTTCTGTGTAATCGTATTCATAATGATAAAATGAGGACTCCCAATCTCCGTATCCAACGTTCGGAATTATGATGAATTTTTTACCAAATTCATCTGCTGAATTTTTTACTGCTGCAGATCGTTCATTTTCTGATTTACTATCAAACAGGTTGGAAAAATCAGCAAGGTTGTCACCTAATAATAAAACAATATTGTAATTTTTTGCAATATCTTGTCTTCGATTTTCCTTACTGCTTTCCTTGGATCGCAGGATAAGATTGGATTCGCTTTGAAGAGGGAAATTGTATTTTTTCAAATTGCTAAGTGTCCCTGTGCGCTCTTGCTCCTTTCGGTTGGTTACATAAAACACCTGAATGCCTTTGCTTGCTGCATACTGATAGAACTGCTGAGACCCGGTAAGGGGTGTTGCTGCTCCTTTTGCTGTCCATTCTTCCCAGGTTGCCTGATCGTAGCTTTTTCCCATTTTTGCGCGTTCAACGGCATAATAGGAGTTGTCTAAAAAAGTCTCATCAATATCTGAAACAATCGCCAATGGTTTGTCTGATTTCTTTGCAAGGGCTTCATCCAAACGAAGTTTTGCAATATTATATGCCTGAAGACATAATGCCTCATATTCTGCTGCTCGCTGCTGATAAAATGCACCGTATATCTTTCCGTGAAGTCCAAGATTTTGATAAGGAGTATCCTGAATAGCAGTTTTTGACACAGGTGTTGCTGTCTGGCATGATGTAGTCAGAAGAAAAAGACAGCTTGCGATAATAAAGGTGAATTTTTTCATTGAATTTAGAATAGAGTCAAGCAAAATTATGACAATTTGATTTTGATGACAAATATTTTCAGTAGGAATGATTTTGAAAATAAAATAAAAAACAAAAAAGATTCACTAATCAGTCTTTAAGTGAACGCAAAGGATTCGAAGCTTTGCCGTCCCGATTAAAAATCGGGATGTTCTATCCTGTTTCATTAACGTTGTTGGATTGTAAAATAAGATGTGTAATCTTTTAAAAGCAAAAAACCTCACAATTTTTATTGTGAGGTTTTTGTGAGCGCGAAAGGATTCGAACCTTTGACCGTCTGCTTAGAAGGCAGATGCTCTATCCAGCTGAGCTACGCACCCATTAAGTAGTTTTGAGAAAACTAAAACAGTCGGGGCGGCAGGATTCGAACCTGCGACCTCCTGGTCCCAAACCAGGCGCGATGACCGGACTACGCTACGCCCCGAGGGTGTCATCAGTAACGATATTTACTTCGTTTTTGCGGTTGCAAAGGTACAATACTTTTTCAAATAAAAAAATAAAATGAAGAATAATTTTTAATTAATTTTTAATTAATTTTTCATGAAGACTTTTTTGTTACCTTTACTCAATTAATAACCATTGACTTATCTTATTTTAAAAATGATGAAAAAATTTTCATTTTTTTTCTCTTTTTTTCCTTTTTGAAATTTGAAACCGTTTGTTCATGGTGTTTTATTTTTACAATCATAAAAAATGAAAACAGAGGATTTTTATAAAATTTATATTCCTGCACTGGAAAAAGCGTTTCAAAACGATTCCCTTAATTTGGGTTTTTACATTAAATCTCCGGAAGATTATCTTGATGATGAAGTGTCAGCTCAAATTGATCATTATCTGGAAGAAAATGAAAATGTATTTCTAGAAAAAGTTGCTTATTATTTTGATGCAAAATCCCACAACTTTTCTTCCGTTCAGGGAGTTAAAATTGATTTATATAAAGCTGATCTGATAGCTGAAATGGTAAAGATTAAAAAAAGTTTTTAATTCATTGAAACAGAATCCTATTATCATGAAATATAAAAATATACATGTGAAAGTTGAATATAATTTTTTACTATTAGTTTGTGTTTTGATCATATTATCTTCCTGCTGTAAAGATCAGAAATTTATTAAGCATGAAATTGCTAATGTGTCAATGAGCTTGCCTGAATCATTTGTCATTAAGAAAGAACCGGCCGAAGATTCACAAGTGTTTAGTATCAATACAGGAAATAAGCGTCTGGGTTATATTTATTATGGTGATTATAAGTCATTTGAGGAAGATTCTTTTTTCATTACTGATGATAAAGAATTATATGAGAAATATAAAAATAGAGAGTTAAAAGCTTATTTCTCAAAAAATACTGAAAGAGATAGTAAAAATGGTATTTTTAATGTTAATTATTATTACTACGATACAATCAATAAATACAGAGCACAGATCATGTTGCCGAAAAAAGCGAATAAAGGATTTATCGGAATCCATTTTGACAGTGTAGATATCCACAAAAATAAAATGGCAATTATTGTCAATGATTTGAATGAAGAGAATAAAGAGTTGTTTTTAAAAATCTTTAAAACCATTAAAATCAATTCTGTTCAACATTAATGTTAGTAAAAAAATAAAATACGAAGTGATTATTACTCAATTATATATACTTGACTGGTATAACGATATTATAAGATCTGTTACTTTATTTGAAAATGATATGTATATTTTTAATTGTATTCATAAAGATGTTAATAATGGAGAGAAAACATATTACTCCGTAAAAATAGATGAAATATCGTCTCAGAAAATTCGGAATGTAATGAAGAAAAAGAAACTTACTACAGGTGATTGGAATAGTATCAATCTGATTTTTGAAAAGAATGATATAGACGATCATGTTTTTTATTGAAAACAGAATCATTATTCATTGGTTCGGATATTATTTTTAGGAAAACAAGAAATTCAGACCTCGGATCTATTAAGTTTCCTTTTGATATTTCAACTTTATATACTGATTAAAATAATAATGAAAGATATATTTGAGTTTACAATTGTGCTTAATGAAAATCTGTCGAAGCGTGTCGTAGACAGTTTTATTGTTTTTATAGAAAAAAAATCAGTGCTTTGGGGAGGTGGTTATTCTGAAAATCAGATAAATGGAGGAATATATGTTGATGAGGGTATAGATATTAATATCAATGATTTTATAAAAGAATTTCTCACATTTTTTTTACATCAGGAAATTAAGATTAATAAAATAGAGATCAATATTGAAGATTTTTACTTTCACTCTTTTGAATATGATGATTTTATGGAGACCCATTCATCAGTGCCGATACATATTGGTTATTGGAAAGTATAATTATTGCTGCCAAAAGGGTTTACCGAAAAATTCCATTAAATTTTTATGAAGAACTATAGAGATACCAATGCTTATTACCTGTCTGGTTTTTTTGAACAGAGTGAATTGAAGTACGAAAGTTTCTGGTTGTTTTATAATCGCGAAGATGAAATTCAAATGGGGAATTTTTTTCCTGGTCAAAAAGTTTATTCGTTTTTATGGGAATATGCAAATGCAGATATTTTAGTAAAAATTGATGAGTGGAAAAGGGCGTTCAGGAGAAATGATATTGAGATCTTACAGGAAGCTAAGCTGCATACCCGAAATTACCTGTCAGGAGAGCGAAAAGTATATCTGGACTGCTTAGAAACCAATCTTATAACTGCGGATAAAAAATTTAAAGACCTGACTGCATACGATACCGGACAACGTTTTGTTCAGATTGTGACCAATGAGAATATCTCTTTTGCTGATATTGATTTAAGTTTTCTGGAATTAACAAATCCAGCAGATAAATTTAGAGCGGTTGTCAGGATTTTAGATACTGATGGTATTAAGGCATTGATCTTAAATGGATACCATCACCGTGGAGAATTACTGAAAGTCTGCATTGTGAAGAGCGGCGGGACCTGCTTAAAAGTAACTGAAGATTTACCCTTAAATATTTTTGAAAATACGTACGTAGCGATGCCCTTTAACGGATGATGGTCAATACTAAAACCAAAAGGCTCTTTAGAGATAGTTATTAAAAATTCTGATAAAATTGAAAAGTTTGATTATGAAGATAAATAAAATGAAAAAAGAGATTCTAATTTCTTTGACTTTATTTACATTATTTTTTTCATGCCAAAATATTAGTAATGAAGATATATATGGAAAATATTCACCCATCTCATACAAGAATACATATGATACTCTAACAATTAACAAGGATGGGGTTTATAGCAGAGTAATTTACAATATAAAAGGGAAAAAGTTGTTGAATTACAATTCGAAATACAAATTAGAAGGTAATACAATAAAGTTTAATGATTTTTATTTAAATTTTGATAAAGATTTAATTGCCTTTCCAGAAGATGTGAATGATACTGATATGACCTATACTACTTTTTTCAAAAAAAAAGATAAGAATATTGTACTTTGCTTTGGCTACTATGATGGGGAGAATTGTTATAAAAAGATTATAGAATAAAAAAAGCACTGAGCAAAGTCTCCCGACTTTGAGGCAAAAAAATCAAATAACTTAATTCAATATTAAAAAGCTCTACTAATCCCTATATTTGCCCCATGAAACGATTAATGCTGCTGTACGCACTTTTCCCTGTATTTCTATTCTCACAGACTACCGGAAAAGTGATCAAAATTTCAGACGGAGATACCATTACTTTACTGCTAAAAGGCAATCAGCAAAAAAAAATCAGGCTGGCCGAAGTCGATTGTCCGGAAAGTGGACAGGCATTCGGGAAAAATGCAAAACAGTTTACTTCTGCCCAGGTATTTGGAAAAACGGTAAGCTTTGTAGAAACCAAGACCGACCGCTATGGGAGATCTATTGCAAAGGTTTATTATGATGATGGAAAATACCTTTCCAAAGAGCTTATCAAAGCAGGAATGGGATGGTGGTATTTTTCTTATTCCAAAGATGCTTCTTTAGGTAAAATTCAGGAAAATGCACAATATAGAAAAGTTGGTCTCTGGCAGGATGTGAATGCTGTTGCACCCTGGGACTACCGTAAAATGAAGCGTGAGCTTAGAAATAATAAGAAAATCGAGGCCGCCAAAACCAGAACAAAAATAAAAGCAGTAGCATAAATATTGGGCAAGGAAGCGTGAAGATAGTAACTTCCATCCTCAAGCTTCCATCTTCCATCTTTTTAAATCCCTTTCTTCCTTACAAAAAGATAAAAACTCGCAGCCATGAAGATAAAAATGGCAGCAATGTTACAATAATCTATTCTTTCAAAAGTAATATTTTCATTCATGAAGTTTTCCATTGATTGGTAACCTCCGGTATAAATCAAAAAATCAGCGAATTTTTTCTTATGGATAATCGTTGTGAAAAGCAACATGAATACTCCAAAACCAATAGGATAAATGAAGTTTTTAAAAAGAAGACTCAAAGTTAGCTGTACCATGGCAATAGCAGACAGAGTAATAAAAAACTTCAGAAAGACATAAAATATCACTTCCCTGAAATCATAATTCTGGAATCCAAACTGTGGAAAGGCAATCCCAAGAAGATATCCGCTCAGTAAAAATGCGAGATAAGAAAAAAGCACGGAAAAGAAAACCGTTATCTGGATAAATAAAGCTTTTGAAAGAAATATTTTGGTCTTTGAAACAGGAAGTGTAAACAGAATTTTATAATTATTATTCCGGTATTCCACGTCACAGCAGGCATGTACAAAAAGCGATACAAGAATAGGGTAGAGAAGATAGAAAAACATAAATACAGTTCTTCCCAATGACATTTTCCAGGGATTTACTGTTCCCTCTGTTTCTTGCACTCCAGAGCTAAGCACATCATAAACCATGTACAGATCAATTGCAAAGATGATCAGAACAGGAAGCAGCAGAATTCCGAAAATCTCTTTGTTTTTCGAGAGTTTATACTGCTCGGATGAAAAAGCTTTAAAAAAAGTATTGGTATTAGTCATGTTTTTTAGAAATTAAATTAATGAAGATCTGCTCAAGATTCGTACTTTGAGACTCTATGTCATAAATCTCAATTCCGTTTTGGATCAGCGTTGTGAGAAGTCCGTTGAATCCTTTATCGTCATTTATTTTCACCGAAATTTTGTTCGTATTGTTCAGTGTTGCGGAAAAAGTGTCTTGCAATAGAGACAATGCTTTTTCAACAGGATTAACTTTTAAAACAACCTCTTTTTCCACATTGCTTAAAAGTTCATTCTTTGTCCCCTGAAAAATCATTTGTCCGCCTTCAATAATTCCGATGTGGGTTGCTGTTTTTTCAAGTTCGCTCAAAATATGGCTTGAAAGAAATATCGTTTTTCCCTGTTCATTCAGATGCTGGAAAAGTTTTCTCATTTCAAAAATTCCCTGTGGATCAAGCCCGTTGAGAGGTTCATCCAGAATCAAAAGTTTTGGATCATGAAAAATAGCCATTGCAATTCCCAGACGCTGTTTCATTCCCATTGATAGAGCTGTTGCTTTTTTCTTTTTCTCATTATGCAGATCTACCAGTTCCAGAACCTCATCAATCCTTTTGTTCCCTTTGCCATAGATGATATCAAGGTATTTAAGGTTTTCAAAAACGGTAAGTTTGGTATAAAAACAAGGAGATTCAATCAGATTTCCAGTGCTGGCAAGAATCTCTGTCCGGTTTTGCTGTAAGCTTTTATTTTGAATGAAAATATTGTCTGCCGTTGATTCCAAAAGTCCCAGAAGAAGTTTAATTGTAGTAGATTTTCCCGCTCCGTTTCTTCCCAGATAGCCGTAAATACTGCCTTCAGGAATATTGAGATTGATATTGTTCAGAATAGTTTTAGAACCTATGGTATAACTGAGGTTTTTAGTAGTAATGCTTTCCATTATTCGTGAGAGGTTAAAAAAGTATTGGTGTCTATATAAAATATTCCGTCAAAAAACCGGCTCCAGACCTTTTTCTGATCTACTCCCTGGTTGATGGTGGATACAAACTCTTTCTTTAGCACAGAGCTTTCCGGAATACTTCTGAGATCGATAAAAAAATAAGGTGTTTTCGTTGCATGAAATGTATTCTCAATGGCAAGTTTTCCGGGCTTATCCATCGGAGTTCCGGTTTTATTATTTTTGGCATAGGACGAAAAATCAACCATATAAGAAGTCTTTCCGTATTTACTTTTGATATAAGCGCCCAAAGGTAAATAATCTTTGCTGTAACGGCTTGCGAAAGTATGGAGGTTTGCGCACCATACGATAATTTTTTGGTCAGGGTACACAGAATCAATTTGATGAATAAGGTTGTTTGCCATCAGAGAGTCCCTAAACTGCATACTTTGCATAGATCCCGCTTCATATTTCCATGTTTTATCGAAATTGTTTCTCATATCATGTAAATACCGGGTATATATTCTGTTTTCAGGAGTCTTTTCAAGCTTTGAAACCACTTGTTCCAATCGGGTGATCTCATTGAGGAAGTTTTTTTTCTGATTTCCCGGTAAAGTTCTTCCGGCAAATCCCTTATACATAAAGTTAGAAATCTGATTAAGATTTTTGTTTAAAAGAGGGAATAACTTAAGGTCAATCGATTTTTTACTTAAAAAATCCTTCAAAAGTTTCCCGCGTCTGTCATCCAGTTCTATTCCGGAAAATTGAATATCAAACCCGCCCAGTTCTATTGGATTAGCCGAAGTTTTTGTTTGCTGATAATAGTTGATAAGAGGCTGAGTTTCCCTGTTGTCCCACCAGAAATCGAAAAGCCCCAATCCTCCTATCGAAGCAGAAGGAACTTTAAGGCTGTGGTTTTTCATTTCCTCATTCATTATCCAGGTATCATATTGTCCGGTTTCATACAATACAACGTTGTATCCCAGATTTTCATGGAGATATTTGATGAGTCTGCTTTTTGCCTGCATCGTAGCTCCGTCGCTATGGACATTTTCCCCCAGCATGACAATCCTGTTTTCTTTAAGCACCGCATCCAGAACTTTCAGGTCATTGTTGTCTGGATATTCCATAGAAATACTTTTTATAGGGTATTTATACCGCTGGACATCTTTTAGAAGTTCCTGTTTTTCTTTTTCAGGGATATCTTTAAAAACAATTTTATTCAGGATTAAAACCGTAATTACAGAAATTATAAAAGTGTAAAGTATTTTTTTCATCCATTCAAAATTATGCAGTGACTAAATGCCTATTCATTTTCTTATTTGGTTTTAAATTTAATAAAAAATAAAAGCTTTATGTGAAAATTATTTATTGTTTGGTCGAAAATAATGCCACAAGAAAAATAATGTCAATTCGTCTTGTTTTTCCTTGTATCGGGAAATATTTAAACTCACATGGATATAAAAAAATAAAACTGTCTCAAAAAATGAGACAGTTTCTTTGAACAAAAAGTATTAAAATCCTTAAAGGAAGTTATATTCTATTTAATTTCTGTTTTTTACCAGAATCCATCCTGTGTAGGAAACCTGTTTCTGAGTATCGGGATCCATCCACTTTATTTCATACCAGTAAGTACCACTATTTACAGGAGTACCACCAATAGTACCGTCCCATTTGAAATTATTGCTTTTCTCAGAAGAATGAATAAGCTGTCCGTATCGGTTGAAGATTCCAAACTTCAGATCCTTCAGAAATGCCAGCTCAGAATAATCAAGCGTATCATTGATGCCATCTTTGTTAGGAGTGATTGCGTTGATAAGATTCGGAACCAGAATCTGTACCTCTACAGGGCGGCAGTTATTTGAATCTTTCACATAGAAAATATTTTTACCTCGTGGAAGACCTGTGAAGACATTAGAATCCTGCCACATCATTCCATCCCTTGAATACTGATAAGGAGGTGTACCGCCCTCTACTGTAGTAATGGTTACCGTATTTCCTGTAGCTTCTACCTTCTTGACTTTCGGAACAGGCACTGACATTACTTTTACAAACTGCTTGGTTTCACAGCCGTTAGAAGTCAGGATTACCCAATAATTACCTATAGAAGCAATAATAGAAGGAGTGGTAGCTCCTGTGCTCCATAGATAAGACGTGTAACCAGGTCCGGCATCCAGAGTAATACGTGCATCAGGGCAAATATACTGATCCACCAAAAGAGGTGAGGGCTTAGGAGGAATCACGGTTAAAGTAATTTTAGCAAAATCAAAACAACCATTGGCGGTGATTACTTTCACAAATACTATTGTATTGGAAGAAATATAAGCTGTTGGAGTTGTTATTTCATTTGTTCCGTTTGTCGCATCATTCAGAGTCGGATAATATTTTCTTGTCACAGGATTGGTAGTTGTGACAAGTGCTGTAGTTAGATTAAAGGTTCCGGTATTGGGATTGTTTGGAATAAAACACCCTGTAAGTGTAGTATCCTGTACATTAGGTTTCGGGTAAAATTGAAGTGTAATTTTTGCATTAGCTGTACAGCCATCTACTGTTGTTACCTTTACATATACTGTGGCATTAGCTGCAGACATATAAGCATTGGCAGGAATAATTTCGTTGGTTCCTGCATTTAAATCAGCCAAAGTAGGGTAATATTTTCTGATGGCATTAGCCGGCCCTCCTACAGTAGCCGTAGTAAGGTCAAAAATACCATTTCCGTTGGTTTCACAGCTTTTTACAGTAGTATCTGTTAAAATCAGAGGTTGAACAGTGATATTTACTTTTACCTGCTCACAATCCGTAAAATCAGGATCATTTCCACAGAATTTATAAGTGAAAGTATCAGTGGTTGTTCCCGTATTGGCTGTATAAGTAAGGATTCCTGTTGTTGGATTGACCGTTAATGTTCCGCCAGCCGGAGGACTAATAATCTGAACAGTACCCGGTACCGGAGTCTGTGTAGAATTTGTAAATGCAGGAGTGATAGCTGTAGGAGTGCCTGCACTGCAGACATTCATTGGTTTTACAGAATTAGCGAGACAAGTATATACTTTGTAAGGATAAGTTGTAAGAGGATTACAGGTACTTTTAGTGATAGATACTGTATAATTTCCTGCCTGAGTAGGAGTGTAGGTATTGTTGTTAGCACCAGGAATAGGATTTCCATTAAGATTCCACTGATAGTGATCAAAGCCGTTTTCCACCTCTAAAACAATTCCCGGAATACATTCTCCGGAAGATTTGCTGATCACCGGAATAGAATTGAACCCTGCAAAATATCCTCCATAACCCAGATTTCCACTACCGCCAATAATACCGGCGGTGACCGCTTTAGTAGAAGTTACCGTAACGTTCCCGGAAATATCAGGAATAGAGTAAGAAACCCAATCCGGAGTTCCTGTTACAGGAAAAGGTCCCTGTGAAGCAGGAGGAGTTACTCCATTTACAGCGACTCCGGCTCCTGTCTGTGTAAGAATATTAAGCTTTACAAAAAGTGGTGGATTGAAAGTCGTGTAATAAGGCATTTCCCCTATTTTCCCTATTTCATCAATAACAGTAGGAAGAAAACAGTTTAAAGGCGGTATATAATTGAATCCTTCCGTAGCATCATTGTCTTCAATACCGGAAAAAAGCTGGTAAACGTAGACGTTTTTTGAGGTCTTGATATACATATTGAGATGAGCAGGTCCATTGACTACATAGTTCATGGCATTTACACGATAGTATTGTCCTTCGTTCAGGGTTGCAACAGGGGTAGGGTTATTGTTAAGTCTGACCTCTGTATTGTTTTCAGTTGCAACAATGATTGCACCTTCAATTTCAGGAAGAAGATTACCTTTTCCTTTGATCATAACAAATTCCTGTCCCAGACGTTCAACCGGAACAGATTGATCCATAATAATATCCTCACCATTATAAGGTGGTGCCAGCCCAAACTGACCGTGATAATTCCCGTTGGTTACAGACACAGGCTTCGTTGCTTCAATTTTAGCACCTATGAAACCGTCTTTGTTTCCAGGTTTGTTGGCAAGCCCTGCGAATATATAAGACTGTCCTTTGTTCAGTGTAATCGTAATGCTTGGATGAGTAAGCCCGTTGAAATTATTAAAAAACCATGTAGTCATTGCGTATCCGGAAACTTTAATCTGAGTATTGTCCTCTGTAGCCAGAATACCGCAAGTGAAGTTTTGGCTTATCTGATTGTTCATCAATGGAGCATACACCGCATAAAATTTAGTTCCAATTCCGGCTTTTCCTTTTGATGTTAAAATTTCACCATGGTTGATTTCCGAAAACCGGTAAGTGGCAAAGAAAGGTAAATTACCGTGAAGATAGAGCCCCCTGGTTTTTACACTCATAGCATCAGTGGTATTTTGCCCCGTCATCAGATTCCAGGGTACATCAAATGTCTGTGGACTTCCTTTGCTGATGGTAACCGTTCCTATTACAGTGTTATTATTGTAAATTGTAACAGGGAAAGGCGTGGTGCTATCGGTGGAAAGATACAATGCCTGTTTGGGAGATCCGTTCGAAGCACTTGCAACCATAGGAGCAAACCAGTGATCTGTATCCCGTTGTGCATATGCAGAAGAAGACAAGATTAACAGTATAAAAATAAATAAGATCCTTTTCATATATTTAAGGAAGATTAAATTAATTTGAGAATGAAAACTGTTGTGACCTTGGACTAATCTTTATTTTTTAATAAGATCCATCCGGTGTATTTAATAATGGCGTCCTGCAGAGCCGGTTCTTTCCAGGTAATGACGTACCAGTAAGTTCCGGTGAACAATTTCTTATTACTGAACATCCCATCCCATGTGTAATTGTTAAAGTGTGTCCCTGTAAAAACATTGTTTCCATACCTGTCATACACCATAAAAGACAGATCTTTTTTATAGGCAAAATCTGCATAAGAAATTGTATCATTAATGTTATCTCCGTTGGGAGTAATAGCGCTGATAAGATTGATGACCGTCAATTCTACTTTTATCGGTTCACAGTTGTAAAAATCTTTTACATAGAATTTATTCTGTCCGTTAGGAAGACCTGTAAATACATTAGAGCTTTGCCAGTTGATTCCGTCAAGAGAATACAGATAAGGCGGTTGTCCGCCGGTTACAGTAAGAGTAGCCTTATTGTTTTCAATATCAATATTGTTAATAACAGGTTTTAGAGATGCCTTTACCGCAATATTCTGTTTGGTAAAGCAATGATCATGTCCTAAAATAACCCAGTAATTTCCCACTTTTACATTGGAAATTGAAGATGTTGTAGCTCCTGTACTCCATTCATAAGACTCATAGCCGGATCCAGCATCCAGTGTTGTTGTAGAATTAAAACATATAAACTGATCTTTAAGCAATGGGGAAGGATGGGGCAGCGTGACAATAAGTGTTACTGTTGCAATGGTGTAACATCCTGCAGCATTGATTATTTTAATATATATTGTTCCGCTGGAAGAAATATAAACAGTGGGATTCAGAATAGCATTGATACCGGTTACTGCATCCTGTAGGGTTTTATAATATTCTTTTGTAATACCAGTTTCACTGGTAACAGATGCCTGAGTGATATCAAAGCTTCCTTTATCTGGAGCTGAATCAATATAACACGACGTTAAAGATGCATTCCTAACCTGTGGGGAAGGATTAAACAGGAGGCTGATCTTTGCTTGCGCTGAACACCCTTCAAGGGTTGTTACTTTTACATAAATATCTTTAGAAACAGATGATACATAAGCATTGGCCGGAATAATTTCATTAGTGCCGGCAGCCAGATCTGCAGCAGTAGGATAATAGTTCTTAATACTTCCAGATGGTCCTCCCACATTGGCGGAAGTAAGATCGAAAAGTCCGCTTCCGTTATTGCTGCAGGCCTTAATAGAAGCATTGTTTACTGTAACTGTTTGTACGGTAATGTTTACTTTTACTTCTTCACAATCTGTAAATTCAGGAATATTACCACAAAATTTATAAGTGAAAGTATCTGCAGCTCCAGAATTGGCTGTATAAGTAAGTATTCCTGTTGTTGGGTTTACTGTGAGTGTACCATTGGCAGGAGGACTGATAATTTGTACCGTTCCCGGAACCGGAGTTTGGGACGAATTGGTAAAAGAAGGTGTTATGTTTACAGGAGTCCCTGTTGAGCAAACCGTTAATGCTTTTGTGGTATGAGCTAAACAGGAAAATGCCTTATAAACCGGTGTTGTGACTGGCGGACAACTTCCACCAACAGATATAGTAACAGTATAATTTCCCGGTTGAGTAGGGGTATACGTGTTGGTATTTGCTCCCGGAATAGCACTTCCGTTAAAATTCCATTGATAAGTTGCATAGCTGTCATCTACTTCCAGTGTCATCCCCGGAATACAGGTTCCATTTTTCTTGGCGATAACGGGAATAGAAGAAAATCCGGCAAAATAACCACCGTAACCAACAGCATCATATCCAGCTACAATTCCTGCTGTAACAGCTTTGGTAGATTGAATAGTGATATTGCCAGTAACGTTTTCTACAGAATAGGTTTGCCAGTTTGCATTTCCTGTAACAGGATAAGGTCCCTGAACACCGGATAAATTATTTCCATTCACAGATACGGTAGCACCGGATTCGGTAATGATCTGTAGTCTTACAGTAGGAGTCATTGGTGTGAAATAAGGAAGAATATTAATCATTCCAATTTCATCGATTTTCTTTGGTAAAAAACAGTTTAGAGGTGGAATGTAATTAGCTCCGCCTGTATTGTAATATGTTCCGGAAGTACCGCCGGACATTAGCTGATAAACATATATTTTTTTAGTAGAACGAATGCGCATATTGTAATGCCCACTGAAATTCTGACTGATATACCCTGTTGAGTTTATTCTGTAGAATTGTCCCTCATTCAATGTCGCTTTTGGAATTGTTTCATCGTTTAGGTAAACTTGTGTGTTATTCTCAGTAGCTACAACAATAGCTCCTTCAAGCTCATAAGATAGAGGAGATGTTCCTTTCATTAATACAAACTCATCTCCAAGACGTTCTACAGGTACGGATTGATCCATAAATATATCGCTTCCCCCCGCACCATTACCAATGAGGGTTTGCTGCCCGTTAAAATTACCATTAGTAACTGTGATTGGTTTGTTTGACTCAATTTTAGCACCAATAAAACCGGTAAGATTTCCTGCTGCAGAGCCTTTTCCATCAATAGTATAAGATTGTCCTTTATTTAAAGTAATAGTCATGGAAGGAGTGGTTGTTCCCGTGTTTCCGTTGGAGAACTGTACAGCCGGATTATAACCGGATACAGTAACAGTAGTATTATCTTCCGTGGCTAAAATACCACAGGTAAAATTATAAGTAGGATCAGGCTGTGGTAAGTTGACATGGGCAACGTAAAATTTTGTTCCGATTCCTGCTTTTCCTTTAGAAGTGAGTATTTCTCCATGTTTGTCTATTGAAAATCTGAAAGTACAGAAAAAAGGTTTCTCTCCTTTTACATAAAGCCCCCTGGTTGTAGTTGTAAATACCTGCGACTGGGATTCTGTAATCATATAATCTTTAAGAATATCAAAAGACTGAGGACTTCCCTTACTGATGGTAACAGTTCCAATGATTGTATTGTTGTTATAAATCGTAACAGGAAATGGAGTAGTAGAGTCTGTAGATAGAAACAATGCCTGTCTATTGGTATCAGCTGTAAAACCCTGTTTTATCGGGGCAAACCAATGTTCCGTATCTCTCTGGGAAAAAAGCATATTGCTTGCAAAAGATAAAATCAGCACTGCAAAAAGAAGCTTTCTGAATAATAGGAGCCAGTGCTTAGCAGGCTTGTAAACGAAGTAAAAGTCTTTCATTGAATAAGTTTAAGGAGGATAAAACTGCCATAAAAGCGATGGAAAATTTCCACCGCTTTTGATGACAGAGACAACATTTATTTCTTTATGGCTTTTACGGTTTGAGAAGTACCGTCTTTCATTATCATTTTTACTAAATATAATCCTGATGACAGATCTTTTAATGAAATTGTATGTTCAGGATTTCTGATCTCAGTGATGAGCTTACCCGAAGCATCATGAATCATAACTGATTGTATATTTTTACTGTCAGCAATCGTAATTACATCCGTGAAAGGATTAGGGTAAATGCTTGGTCTTGATTTCACTACATTGTCTTGTACATTCATCGTTTGCGTAGGAGCCCATGAAACATTATCCCAGTAATACAGTGCATTACCTGACGTTGCATATGTATCTCGGATAGCCAGCCTTGCCCCTGCTGGAACAGTATTTGGAATGGCAACAGTGTATTCACTTGTTCCTGTAGTTGGAGTATATGAGGTATTGGTAATATCCAATTGCTGGATCAATGTAAAAGAAGAAGCATCAGTAGGATTAGTCATGTATCCAACCTCTAATTTTCCTGTATTCACGCTGCAATAAGCATTCAGCTTCAGAGAATGAGTTCCTGCGTTGATATTGGTAAGCTCAGGTAATACAGCAATTGATATATCTGCCGCAGAAATGCTTCGTTGTAAAATATGTCTTGTACCTGAAAGAGCTCCGGTTCCATTAATATTTACGCTGGCTACTCCTGTTACAATTCTTCCCCAGCACGGAGCATTGGTTAATAATCCTGTATTGTAAGAATCAAAATTTTCTGAAAGTGTTGAGACAGGTGCACAAAGAGTTAGTACAGATGCAATATTGCTCCACATACTCTGGTCAGAAGCACTACATCTTGATCTTATCCATATATAATAGGTTGTTGCGGGGTTTAATCCCGGGATAGTATAAGGATTGGCTGTTATACCCGTTATATTAGGTACAGTAGATGAGGTTGGTGCAGTGTTATTTGTACTGTAATAGATGTCGTATCCCATTGCTGGTGCTGGTGCAGGAGCTGTCCACGCTATATTCGCTGTTGCGCTGGTTACATTGGATAAGACGATATTTGTTGGAGTAAAGCATGTGGGTTTAGGTTCCCAGTATACATTATCCCAGTAGATATTCACAGAAGGAACACCTCCATGTCTTATGGCCAGTCTTGCGTTGGCAGGAACGGTATTGGGAATTACAACACTATATTCAAATCCATCGAAAACAGTATTGCTGATATTCACAGATTGGATATTCACAAAAGAAGAAGCATCCGTATCATTGGTTACATAACCTATGTCTAATACACCGGCGGCACTGCTAACTTTTGCCTTAAATCTTAGCCAATGGGTTCCCGCATTTACATTACTGAATATCGGTAGTACTGCAATCGCTGTATTGGCTGCTCCATTGGCACTCTGATACATACCTTTACTACTATTCACACCACTACTGGATGCAATATTCTGGTATCCTGATCCTAGAATAATTCTATCCCAGCAGTCAGCATTATTAGGCCCTGTTACTGCATTTTCAAAGTCTTCAAACATTGAAGTTTTAGCATCGCACTTGGTTTTAAATATCCCCCTTAAAGACCATGCACTTTTATTAGATGTACTGCAAACTGATCTTACATAATAATAGTAAATAGTAAAAGGCAAAAGTCCGCTGATGGGTGCTGAGATTGTATTACTGGTTCCCGATATTGGAGTAGAGGCATCCGGAATAGTGGTGGAAGAAGTATAATAATATTCATAGCTTCCCGGTGCTGTTGCAGGAGCACTCCAGGAAATCATTGCAGAATTGTTGGTAATATTGGAAGAAGTAAGCGTTGAAGGTACAAAGCAGGTTGGTGAAGCATCTATCTTCAAATTGAAATCTACAAAATTACCATAGTTGTTAGGCCCACATGGATTTACAGGATTTGGGAATGAAGTTCCGCTCTGTACCCTGATTCTATATATTCCTGCTGCCTGAGTAGGTGGAACAAAAAACTGGTCATCAACAACCGAATAGCTTGAAGGCGCTAGTGGATTCTCATAAAAATCATCAAAATCTCCATCATTATTCCAGTCAATCCATACATAAGATTTTATTCCGGATCCGGCAAAATCCAGATGAACATTTACTGTTCCTCCCGGATATGAAGTTACTATTTGACTGGAAGAATTGTCAACATACGCCTGATATGCTGTAGCTGTATAATATAAAGCTCCCTGATCTGAAAATATGGCATTTTTTAAATAATTAGCCTGGCTGGAGGCTCCGGCTGTGGGTACACAGTATGTCTGTGCGTTCAGTTGATGAACTGAAAAGAGGAAAATCATCCATAATAAGTAGTGTTTTCTCATTTTGTTTCTATTTTTAAAGTTTAGATATACCGGTTTTATTGTCAGATTTTGAACAGTAGATTTCAACTGTTGTTGTTGATTTTTTAAACTTGTTTTTCTATATTCATGAATATTAATCTATGAATTGTGTCTTAAAAATCATATCTTAGATGATTATAAGATTGTCTTTAATTTTTTATAATAATAATGCTTAATAAGTGTGATGGTTTCATTGAAATCTGAGAATAAGTCTAATATTTTAAATTGACTTGAAGGTTTGAACAATATTAGCGTTATATTTGCCCTTCATCAAGGAATATGCTTGCATAATTCGTTGAATTTACAAGAATTGAAAGTGTAACAAACTGTAAATCAGTAGTTTGTTTTTAGGTGGTTTAAAAGGAGTAATGATAGGAATATCAGATAAAAACAGTGGGGAAATGATCCTTATGTTCAAAAAAATGCTGAAAAATAATATGTCCATATTGTTTTTCATTCTATGGTGCCCGGTTTTTATAAATGGGCAGGCGGCTCCGGATTTTAGTATTTTAACAGATAAGGCTTTTCAGAAATTGTATCAGAATCCTGAAGAATGCATCAGCTATTCACAAAGTCTTCTCATCAGTGATAAAAATATTGAGCATAAAGTGATTCTCCGGAATATTATTTCCCAGGCTTATGCCTTGCAGGGAAACTATGTACAATCTGTAAGCATTTCCAATCAGAAAGAAGATAATGATAAAAAAGGGAATCTTTCCCATTTTATCCAGCTGTTTGATGACTATAATCTGGCGGATCAGTATCAGAACTTAGGCTTGTATGGACAATCAAAAAAAATCATTGCAGGTATTTTAAAAGATCCTGAGCTTTTAAATAGCAATAAGCCCAAAGAACGGATGGTTCTTGCCAAATTGTTTCAGCTTCAGGCGATAAATGCAGGAATTTCCAGAAATTATAATTCTGCTTTACTGAATATCGACAAAAGTGATTCTTACCTTAATAATAACAATGAAGAGAACAGGATTATCAAATGGGAAAATATCATTTTCCAGTCTGTTTTCCTGATGCGGCAAAATAAGCTTGAAGAAGCAAAGAAATTACTTGATGATGTCATTCAGGATATTGGAAAACATGGAAATAATGCTTTTATCTCAGCATTTGCCTATGAAAGTCTGTCCCGTTATTACTTTTTGAAAGGAGATTATAACGGAGCTATAAAACAACTGGAGAAAGGATTTGCCGAAATTGAGAACCTTCCTTATAATGATCTCAAAATCATATTCTATGAATTGTTTGCCCGAAGTTATCTGGCCCTCAATAATGATGAAAAATACTATTATTACAATAATTTATACACAGATTTAAAAGCAAAACTGGATTCCAATAAAAAAGAAGGTATACAATATGTGGTAAAACTGCTTGAAACCTATCATCATAAAAACCTAGAGTTTCAGGAGCAAAATAAAGAGAAACAGCTTAAAACGGCGGGTATTGTTATTTTAATTCTTATTTTGGGATTGATTGCTTATTTCCTGAGCGAATCATCAAGAAGCAAACATCTTAAAAAACAGCTTGATTTCTTTGAAAAACTCAAAATAAAAGAAGAACTTTCAGATATTGAGGCCAGCGGGCTGAAGGAAGAGGAGGTAAAAGAAAATAAAAATCAGGAAAAGGATCCTTCTAAAATTTCAAAAGAAAAAGAAGAGGAAATTCTACAGAAGCTCAAAGAATGGGAAAAAGCTGACAGTTATCTGAATAAAAACATGTCACTGGCTATTCTTTCTGCACAGACGGGAATAAATACTAAATATCTGTCTGAAGTCATCAATAACAATAAAGAAAAGAACTTTAACGGTTATATTAATGAGCTGAGAATTGATCATATTGCACGTCTTTTGAAAACAGATCCTGCTTATCTTAATTATAAAGTAAGTTATCTGGCAGAATACGCCGGATTTTCATCTCATGGTGCATTTACGAACGTGTTCAAATCCATTACAGGAATGTCACCGAATACCTACATCCAAGAAATTATAAAAAACAAAAACTGATGAAATTCTTTATCCATATCGTTTTGATGAGTCTTATGCTTTTCCAGGCACCTCTTGCCGGGCAGAAAATTTCTGATGATTCCCTGATGAAGATTGCCAATCAGGAAATTTATAATAATCCGGAGAATGCCATAAACATTGGAAAGAAACTGCTCCGAAAAGAAAAAGACCTTAATAAATCAATTAAAATCTATCTGATTCTGTCCACTGCAGGAATTGCCAAGAGAAACTTTGATGAGTCTCTGCAATATATCCTAAAAGCAAGAGAACTGGTTCAGAAAACAAATGATCCCAAGATCCAGACGAGTTTTTTGATTGCAGCAGCTATGCAGTACCAGCAGATGGAACTTTTCAGCAAAAGTCTTGAAACATTGGATGAAGCTGATGAGTATTTGGCAAAACTGCCTGAAGATTCGTATCTGAAAAATTTTGAAACAGCCAGAAGCTTTGCCCTGCGCGGAATGATCTATAAAAGCCAGTCGAATCCGGAAATCGCTCTTCAGGAATTTTTAATAGCGATCAGAAATTTTGAAAAAATAGAAGAGAAAAAAGAGAAAACCTATTTCAACCAGAGTATCATTTATTATAATATTGGTCATTGTTATCTCAATCTTAATCAGCCTGACAATGCCGGAGCAGCTTTCATGAAATCTATGAATATGGCAGGACTGATCAAGGCTAAAAGTCTTGAAGCATTTGCTTTAAAAGGTCTGGCAGAGATGAACAAGCAAAAACACCAGAATCAGGAGGCATTAGAACTGTTAATAAAAGCTGAAAACTTAGGCAAAGAAGCAGGAGATCTGTCACTAAATGAAGGGATTTATAAAGAAATGGCGGATAATTATCTGGCGATGGGAAATCCCAATCTTTATCAGGTTTACAACAGGAAATATTTTGAAACAAAATTTAAAAGAGAGCAGAGCGAATTAAGCTCTATCAATCACGCCATTGATGTTCACAATATGGAAACCCAGAAGAAAAGTAAAAAACTGATTACCCGATATAATTATTTTATTGCTGGGATGATTATTCTTGGACTTTTTATAATAGGTACCATTTCCTATTTTGTAATGAGAATCAGAAAGCAGAATAAGAAATATCAGGACGAAATTAAACAGCTTATCAGGGATTAAACAGAAGTTTTTCAGTTTTAAATTAAGAGTACGATTTTCCTGTGATATTGTTGGATTGTAAAATAAGATGTGTAACCTTCTAAAAGCAAAAAACCTCACAATAAAAATTGTGAGGTTTTTGTGAGCGCGAAAGGATTCGAACCTTTGACCGTCCCGATTAAAAATCGGGATGCTCTATATCATTTGAAGCAGTAATGAGTTTTTGAATCTTTGATTTACTTTTCCATGTCTTGATTTCTCTTTCTCTTTTGTAGGCGAGAACTTTAGAATCGAAAGTTTCGTGATAAACAATAATCCAATCCTTAGCTTTTGCAGTAAAGCCTTTATGATCTGATAGGTGTTTTCTTAATCTTTCCTGTAAGGATTCACATGAGTGTCCGATATAAAATTTATCTAAAGATTTAGAGTGAAGTATATAACAATAGCACATAGAACTAATATAGACAAAAAAGTGTCATGATTTTCGTGTAAAATAAATCGTGCATATCATTTGTATGAAGATAATGAAAACAAAAAAGACTCACTATTTCTAGTAAGTCTTTAAGTGAGTGCGAAAGGATTCGAATCTTTGACCGTCCCGATTAAAAAAATCGGGATGCTCTATCCTTTGCTATGTATTAATTAAAATTTTAGAGCACAAAAAAACTCACAATAAAAATTGTGAGTTTAAAGTGAGCGCGAAAGGATTCGAACCTTTGACCGTCTGCTTAGAAGGCAGATGCTCTATCCAGCTGAGCTACGCACCCATTAAGTAGTTTTGAGAAAACTACTAAAACAGTCGGGGCGGCAGGATTCGAACCTGCGACCTCCTGGTCCCAAACCAGGCGCGATGACCGGACTACGCTACGCCCCGAATATATAGAAGAGCGGAGGGTAAGGGATTCGAACCCTTGCGACACTTTCGCGTCGACAGTTTAGCAAACTGCTCCGTTAACCACTCCGGCAACCCTCCTTTTTGTTGATTTTTTAATGATCGTTGTTCCGTTATTGCGAGTGCAAATATAGAACAGATTTCTTTATTTACCAAATAAAATTCAAGAAAATTTTGTGTATTTTTGAAGTAATAAATCATCCAAAAACCAAACTGATGCGTAAGACATTATATATCATCGGATTAAGCACTTTTGTTTTTTCATGTACTTCTCAGCAAAATGTGAAAAAAAATACTTACAAACCGAAAACCCCAATAACACAGGCGAAACCAACGGTTCAGACAACCCCTCCGGTTGCTCCGAAACCAAAAGTAGTATCTGACCGTGGAGTAGATTTTTTTACGACTAATATAGCAGACCCAACAAAAAATGATAATACGGCAAGTTATGGTTCTATTGTATCTGCAAAACCGGCAGGATATAAAGTTGTAAAGACTTATTTCCCTGCAGTAGCCCAAAACTTCAGACAACGATACTTAATATTACATTATACAGCTCTTGCAGACGATAAATCGATTACTGTTCTTACTCAGCAGGCGGTGAGCGCTCATTATCTGGTAAACAATACAGGAGACAATGAGATCTATCAGTTGGTAGACGAAAACAAAAGAGCATACCATGCAGGCGTAAGCTCATGGAGAAATGACAAAAATCTTAATGATACTTCTATCGGTATTGAAATTGTAAATACCGGTTATACAACAGATGCTGAAGGAAAAAGAACATTTGCTCCTTTTAGCGATGATCAGGTAAAAAAAGTGGCGGCTTTGGTTAAAGACATTGTGACAAGATATCAGATTCAGCCTACTTATGTACTTGCTCATTCAGATATTGCTCCTACAAGAAAACAGGATCCGGGACCTATGTTCCCATGGAAAAAACTGTATGACGAATACCAGATTGGAATGTGGTATGATGAAGCGGCCAAGCAAACTTATCTCGAGGCTGCACAGGCAGACATCACTACAAGATATAATGATCCCAGCTTTATTTTCCTTATTCAGACTTCATTACAGAAATTTGGATACGGACTGGATCTTAGCGGGAAATGGGATGATGCAACCAAAAAAACAATTGAAGCATTTCAGTACCACTTCCGTCCTCAGAATTATGACGGAATCATGGATGCCGAAACATGGGCAATACTGCAAGCTTTAAATCAAAAATATCCAGTAAAATAATTCAAATTAAAGCGCATCGGTTAGATGCGTTTTTGTTATCTTTAAACGATCAAAAACAGTAAAATATCTGTAATGGAAAATTTCAGGAAAGAAAGTGATCTATTAGGCGAACTGAATGTGCCTTTAGATGCTTATTATGGGGTTCAGACACAAAGAGCTATCAACAATTTTAAAATTTCAGGACAGCTTTTGTCTTCATATCCGGATTTCATAAAAGGATTGGCTTTTGTAAAAAAAGCAGCAGCAAAAACCAATTATGAATTAGGACTTCTGGACGAAAACCTATATTTTAAAATAGCAGAAGCGTGTGATGAAATTGTAGACGGGAAATATCATGAACAGTTTCCGGTAGATATGATTCAGGGTGGGGCAGGAACTTCCATCAACATGAATGCAAATGAAGTGATTGCCAATATCGTATTGGAGAAATTAGGAAAAAATAAAGGAGAATACGAATTCTGTTCACCAAATGATCATATCAACCTTTCCCAGTCAACCAATGATGCTTATCCTACAGCCATCAAAATGGGATTGCTGCAGATGAATATCGGACTGGTAGAAAAACTTGAAAAAATTATTGCTGCATTCCGTGCAAAAGGACAGGAATTTCATGATGTTATCAAAATGGGCCGTACACAGCTTCAGGATGCCGTTCCAATGACTTTGGGACAGGAGTTTGAAGCCTATGCTGCTACATTGGAAGAAGATATTTCTAAATTGAACAACAATGCAAACCTCTTTGTAGAAGTAAATATGGGGGCAACAGCGATTGGTACGGGATTAAATGCTCCTGTAGGTTATGCCACACTTTGTGCTAAAAACTTAGCTCAGATTACAGGATACCCGATTGTTTCAGCACCGGATTTAGTGGAAGCAACACCAGATACCGGATCTTATGTAATCTATTCTTCAGCAACGAAACGTCTTGCGGTGAAATTATCAAAGATCTGTAACGATTTAAGATTACTTTCCTCAGGTCCGAGAGCAGGTCTTTTTGAAATCAACCTTCCGCCAATGCAGCCAGGATCTTCTATCATGCCGGGTAAAGTAAATCCGGTAATTCCGGAAGTGGTAAACCAGGTTTGTTTCAAAGTGTTCGGGAATGATCTTACCGTAACTTTTGCAGCAGAAGCAGGGCAATTACAGCTTAACGTAATGGAGCCGGTACTTTCTCATGCGATCATGGAAAATATCAATTTCCTTTGCAATGCATTAGATACCCTTCGTGAGAAATGTGTGGTTGGAATTACTGCCAATAAAGAAATCTGTCTGAACATGGTGAAGCACAGCATCGGTATTGTAACAGCTTTGAACCCTTATATCGGGTACAAACAATCTACACAGATTGCCAAAGAAGCATTGGAAACCGGAAAAAGCGTTTACAACCTTGTTCTTGAAAAAGGAATTCTTTCCCAGGAAAAACTGGACGAAATCCTTGATCCGAAGAATATGCTGAAACCGCATAACAAATAAAATCTTTAAACGATGAATAATCAATGGTAATTGATACCCTAAAAAGCTTTTTATCATTGATTATTCATCATTAATCACTTATAATTCCCGTGAGGTTTTTAATCATAATTCCTGCCCATAACGAAGAAGATAACCTCTCCTTTACACTGGATTCTTTACAAAAACAAAGCAGCAAAGATTTCAAAGTAGTGGTAGTGAATGACGGTTCTGTAGATAGAACCCCTGAAATTATCAGGAAATATACAAAGGCTGATTCCCGTTTTGAAACGATCAATCTTCAGAAATCTGAACATCAGCCCGGATCTAAAGTCGTTCATGCTTTTAAAAATGGTCTCCGGACTCAACCGATGGATGAATTTGATATCATCTGTAAATTTGATGCCGATATCATCCTTCCGGAAAACTACCTGTCAGCAGTAGAAACAGCTTTTGCAAAAAATCCGGAATATGGACTCGTAGGAGGTCTTTTGTATATAGAAAAAGACGGAAACTGGACCTATGAAGGGAATTCCAATAAACACCATGTAAGAGGCCCTATGAAGGCTTACCGTAAAGAATGTTTTATCCAGATCGGTGGTTTAAGAGAAACATTGGGATGGGATAATATAGATTCTATACTGTTGGAAAATCTTGGATGGAAGGAAGTTGTTCTTCCTGAACTTCATGTAAAGCTGATTAAAGTAAAAGGCGCTGATTACACCATACGTCCGGCGGATTATTATGGCAGGTACTTTTATTTCTTAGGCCTGAACAGATTTCTGGCTTATATTGCCTCCTCAAAAGAAGCGATGAAAAGCAAATCTCCATCATTTTTCTTTGATATTATCAATTCCTATGAAAATTGCAGATCAAAAAAAATGGAGCTTAAAATTACAAAAGAAGAGCAAAAAGCTGTTAATGATCAACGTTGGAGAATGCTGAAGAAAAAATGGCTGAAAATGTAGAAGATAAATTATCTTATATATTATAAATTTTCATCACTAGAAACAGGTTTTATCCCGTTTAATAAAAAATAAAAATCCATTGGCTTTAGCCAAAACCTACAAAGATTTCTTTTAACCTTGTGAAAAAAATAGCTTATATAGAAATAGATACCCACGCAGAAATTGCTCAGGCCTTCATGGATATTATGAAAGGCTCTCAGGATTTTGCCGTAGACTATTATTTTTCAAAAAGGATTAAAGATCAGATCATTGATAGCAATGAAACAATGTTCTTATCAGACAGCTCAATGATTCTGGATCAGTTAAAGGGAAAAGGATATGATTTGGTTGTAATTGGAACTGTACATCGTTATTTTAATACATTTTTGGCAATAACAAAAAAGTACAATACGGCAATCATTACCCATAATCTTAATTTTACAAAAGCCTCAAAACTGAACCTGATGAAAAGCGTTTTCAAAGGAGATATTATTTTCAGGCTGAAATTGTGGCTTAAAGAAGGATTGTTTTATAATACTAAAGTTTATCAGACTTCCCAATCACTTTTAGTGCTTGATGAAGCTTTGATGTCAGAAAGGCATCAGTTTTTGCCTTTGTTTTATACCAGAGATTTTGATAAAATTAAAAACGATAATCTGATTGTCGTTATTCCGGGAGGTGTTTCACAGAAGAGAAGGGATTATACTTATATTTTTAAAACAATTCAGGATCTGAAGTCAGATAAACGCTGTGAGTTTGTATTTCTTGGAAAAGCAAAGGATCATGAATTAAAAGAGCTTGAACAACTGTCTCAAAGACTGCCTGAAAATATCAATATTACTTATTTCTCCGAAAGAGTTTCCTCTGAAAATTTTGAAAAATGGATGCAGAAAGCAGATGTTTTATGGTGTCCGATTCAGCAGGACACAGAGTTTTTCAGTATGAAAGAAACGTATGGAATAACTAAAATGACGGGAAACCTTGGTGATTCTGTCGCTTACGGAAAATTGGCTGTTTTTCCGGGAAATTATCCTTCAAAACTAGAATTTATTATTCCTGAAAAAGAAAATGTTATTGACCAGTTAAAGGCTCTATCAGAGACTTCATTTGACTTTTATAAGACTTACAGTAAAGAAGTTGTACAGGAAAAACTTGAACAATTCCTAACCAGTCTGATATAAATAAGAATATTTTAAGGTAAATGCCTTCGATTTCTTCGTTAAAAACTTATTTAATCTTAAATACACTCTTGATAAACTTCATGTTCAGATAATCTTCAATCGGGAAAATTTTGGTAAAGTAATTTCCGATATAGATCAGAATCAGAACAACTGCCGGCTTATAAATCAGGTTGATCAGATTGCTGTTGAAGTTGGGAAGGACAATAGCCACTGTAATCGCCAGCGTACAGATAATAGATACAAAGATCATTTCAATACTCAATGGTGAAACTTTAAATACAAAATAGTTGAAAATAATCTTCACTACATTGTAAATGGAAAGCGAAATAGCCGTAGATAAGGCAATTCCAATCAGTTTCAGATCTGTATTTTTAATGAAATAATAGTTGAGCCCAATAGTCAGTCCGGCCAGTAAAAGCATTACCAGAATATTGAATCTGTAATATTTTGAAAGCGAAATAATATTTCCGTTGAAACCTGTTGCGAGATCTATCAATACGGCAGAACCCCAGATCCATACTACAGGTTCATACTCTCTGAGCATTGTTCCGTTCTTAGGCATAAATTGCGTCAGATAAGGAAATCCAACCATAATACATGAGAATAAAACAGCGCCAAGGAAATATAAGGTTAAAGATGTTTTCTTGTGAAACCTGTCCAGCTCTTCCATATCTCCGTCTGCCAGAGTTTTGTTGATGATAGGAGCGGAAATATTAAATAATCCAAGCTGTGGTATAGAGATTAACGAGATCAGGGCATATAAAACAGAATAGATTCCTACCTCTTCCATTCCCATAAACTCTCCAATCATAAAGCTGTTGATTGCCAGATAATTTCCAAAAGTTCCCAGGAATCCGAAGAAACTGTAATTGAAGAACTCTTTCCAGAAATTATTTTTCTTAAAATAATTCGTATTAAAATCAAGCTTGATTTTTTCCAGTTTGTTGGTGTAATAAATATACCCCAAAAGCATTAAAAAGAATATTCCAAAAAAGAATGCAAAAGCAATTTTCTGCGATGTTGCAGCAGTGATATTCTGCGATAAAGCAAAGAAAAAGAGGCAGAAAGCTCCAAGATTTGCAATTTTCGGAAACAGATTGTCGAAAATATTAGAAACCACAATTCTTTTATAGTTGGAAGTGTATTTATTGAAAATGGCACAAAACGAAAGAATTAAAATCAGTGGTAGAATCATTTCTTTGATCTTCCATGCTTCCGAGTTTATGAATTTTGGATAAAAATAGGGAAGTATAAAAAATATAACCGTGAAAATAATAAAATTGATAAAAACAGTGAGCAATGATAATGACAGCATATTTTGTTTTTTGCCGTCTCTTTCTACCATGTGAAAAAACTTTACGTTGGAATAGGAAATTCCCAGGACGACGAAAGGAACCAGCATTTCTGCAGTAGGAAGAATGTAGCGAAGTTTTCCGTAAAATTCAAAATCATTCGGAAATATGAATATTGCGGAAACTGTGCCCAGCAAAAAACCAATATAACCGATAATGGAATATTTGAAGCCTTGTCTCGCTACTACACTCATAAAGTCGTTTTAAATGTTTTTAGGTATGAAAATAATATTGTTGATGTACTGAGTTTTATTTTTTTCGTCGTTTATATTTTGTGTTATAATATCCTCTGTAAGATTTTCCAGGGTAAAGCTGTTTCTGTTCAGATATTTTGCTTCATATCCCCAGCTCATTACTTCAGATATTTCATTCCATATAGGAGTTTGGTGGTGTCTTTGTTCCATTTCAACCATCAAAGTTGGTTTGAACTGTCTGATCGTTTCTCTCGCTCCGGAAAGGGTTTTTATTTCATTTCCTTCAACATCTATTTTGATAAAATCAAGTCTGTTGAAATGCTCAAGTGCAGCCCATTCATCCAGTTTGATCACTTTTACTTTCTCAGTATAGCTTTTCTCTTCTCCTTTCTCTTTGTAAGAAGTGTTTAAAGTACCGCGGGAAGCAACCGTTTTTCCTTTAATAATGGGTACTTTGAACTCGGCAATACTGTTTTCATCAGAAAGAGCCAGTGGAAAGACGTGCATGGTTGGAAACAGTCTTTTCAATCGTCTGCAAAGCTTTTTATTGGGTTCAAAACCATAGATATTATCATGGTTCAAGGAGTTTTCCAGTTGATATAGGAAAGTTCCTACATTCGCACCAATGTCTAATATAACAGCATTTTTAGGAAGGTATTCTTTGATCCATACCAGTTCCGGTTCTACATTGCGTTCCGAAAAATTATTTTTATTAAGATTATTTAACGTTTTAAAATATCTTTTTTTGTAGAAATTCGGACTTATATATTGTAGTTTTTCTGCGATTTTTTGGTATAAAGACATCGTAAGCTTTTTGACGAACAGCAAAGATAAGCAAAAATGTAAAACTTTTCTTAAAAAATGTTAAATATAATAGGTTGATTTTCAATAATTATATTTTGTTTCTGTTTTCGTAACCAGTTGTTTTTTAATGGATTTTAAATTTGTCATAGAACCATCTTTATCCCTGAAATTTTGTAAAATATTCAGAAATGGAAAATTTATAATTAATTATCTGTGAAAACCTGTGTTGCCTATAGTTGAAAACGCTTGTTTTTCGGATTATTAAAGAAAAGGATTGTTCAGGAAATCATTGAATGGTTTCATCAGCTTGAAGACTTTATTCATATTTTTCACCGCATTTTTATCCAGTACTTCCTCGTCTTTTAAAGAATATACTACAATGAAATTTTTGAGTTTCAGATATTCTCCCATAGGATCTTCTTTTTCAAAGCCTTGCGGGATTTTTTTCAGCTTGTCATCCTGATCAAGTTCCGGGAAATGCTTTTTAAAATCCTTATTATTGAGAATTTTAAGGAAATCATCACCATATAACGATATTTCTTTGCGTACTTCTTTCAGAACTGAAGATTCAGGCATATAAATTCCTCCGGCTAAAAAAGACTTTCCGGGTTCCATGTGAAGATAATAACCTCCTTTCTGATTGCCTTTTCCCATTCCCAGAGAGGCTCCGAAATTGGTTTTGTAAGGAGATTTATCTTTTGAAAATCTCGTGTCTCTGTAAATTCTGAACAGGGCTTTTTTACTGTCAATTTTAGCAAGTTCTTCGTCAAAACCGGACATCTCTTTAATCAGTTCATCAAGAAATGAAACAACATTTTGCTGAGATTCAGTGTACAGGTTTTTGTTTTCGTTAAACCATTCGCGGTTATTGTTTTTATTTAATTTGGTTAAAAAATCAAATGTTTTGGAAGAAATACTTGCAGACATATTGTGTGTGGTGTTTTTTAATGTTGTATTGCAGATTGCTCAGTTAGATTTGAAGTATTCATCACGTATCCCGTATCTCAAATCTCGAAACCCGCAATTCAAATGTACAAAAACTATTCATATCTCAATGCTTCAATAGGATCAAGTTTTGAAGCTTTCAATGCAGGATAATACCCGAAAAATACTCCGGTCACAGCACACACGATGAAGGAAACAATAATGGAAGATTCCGTAATGAAAGTAGGCCACGAAAGAAAAAAAGTAACCAGTTCTGAAGAAAGAATGCCTAAAAGTACCCCCAGAATTCCGCCGGTAATACTGATAAGCACAGCTTCAATAAGAAACTGATACAGAATATCTTTTCCTCTGGCTCCGATAGACATTCTCAACCCGATTTCTTTGGTACGTTCCGTTACAGATACGTACATGATATTCATGATTCCAATTCCTCCTACAATAAGAGAAATACCGGCAATGGCTGATAAAAGTACCGTTAAAAGCTGGCTGGTAGAACTCATCGTAGAAATAAGCTCAGCCTGAGTTCTTACACTGAAATCATCATTGCTTCCATCAGCAGGAAGTTTGTGTAGTTTTCTTAAAATCTCCGACACCTGGTCTGTGGCTTGTTGTGAAGTATTCTCGTTTGAAGAGGCTGCGTAAATCGTCTGAACATATGTAATTCCTAAAAATCTTCTCTGAACTGTATTGAACGGAGCGATAATGACATCATCCTGATCCTGCCCGAATGCATTGGAACCTTTGGGAGCAAGGATTCCGATAACTTTCATAGGAACTTTATTGAATCTGATAACGGCCCCTACAGGATCTTCACCGTTGGGAAACAGGCTGTTGTAAACTGTTTGTCCTAAAAGACAGACTTTATTGGAAGAAGTTACATCTTTTCTGGTGAAAAGGTTGCCATCCGCAATGCTCCAGTCTCTGATATTAAAATATTCTTCATTCACACCCTGCAGCTGGGTAGGCCAGTTGTTGGGACCGTTGATCGACTGTCCGTTGGTCTGTACAGCAGGAGAAACATAAGAAACATCAGGCGCTCCCTTTGAAATAGCATCTGCATCCTGCGGTCTCAGTGTCTGTAACCCGGAAGCTCCTATTCTGGCCCCTCCGGAAACATTTACATTGCTGGACGGACGTATGGTAATCATATTGGAACCCATTGAAGAAAGCTGATCGCTGATACTTTTTTTTGAACCTTCTCCAATGGCGGTCATTGCAATCACTGAAGCCACACCGATAATGATACCAAGCATGGTTAAAAATGCACGAAGCTTATTCCGTAAAAGGGCTTTCCAGGCAATTCTAAAAAGATTAGAGAGGTTCATTGCAATAGATTTTCAGTTTAAACTATTTATAATCATCATTTACCGGAAGGTTTTCAAGGGCTTCTCTGGCAGATTTGATATTGTCGTTCTTTACATCTTTAATGACTTTTCCATCCCGGAGAGTTACTGTTCTGCTGCTGAAAGTAGCAATATCAGGTTCATGGGTCACGAAGACAATGGTTCGTCCCTGTTTATGCAGATCCTGCATGAGTGCCATAATTTCATATGAAGTTCTGGTATCAAGATTTCCAGTGGCTTCATCAGCCAAAATCATTACAGGTTCATTCACTAAAGCTCTGGCAATGGCAACTCTTTGCTGCTGTCCTCCGGACATCTGATTGGGAAGGTGGTCAATCCTGCTTTCAAGTTTTACTGCCGTCAAGGCTTGTATGGCTCTTTTATGACGTTCTTCTGTAGATACTTTTGAGTTATAAAGAAGCGGAAGCTCTACATTTTCTTTTGCTGTAGTTCTTGGAAGAAGGTTATAGGACTGAAATACAAAACCGATTTTTTGATTTCTGAGAACCGCAAGTTCATCACGGTCAAGATTTTTAATATTAACACCGTCCAGAATATAATCTCCGCCAGATGGCTTATCCAGACAGCCTATGATATTAAGCAGAGTTGATTTTCCGGAACCGCTGCTTCCCATAATGGTCACGAATTCACCTCTCTCTACCGTAAATGTGACACCTTTCAGTGCATGAACAACTTCTTCGCCCATCCTGAATTCCCTTTTCAGATCCATGATCTCCAGAATTTTTTCTGCCATGACTTTTTGTTTTAGGTTTGCTAGTTGCTAGTTGCTAGTTGCTAGTTGATTTATTTACGTTGATTGGGTCAAAATTTATATTATCTCGGTCCGCCGCCGCCTCCGCTGTTCCTGTTGTTTCCGCCACCTCTTCTTTGAGGCATGAATGGACTTTTAGCCTGTCCGCCGGAAGATTTTTTTGAAAGAACTTTGTAACCGGTAATGATATTGTCACTTGTATTTAATCCTGAAACCACTTGTATTTCGGTATCATTATCCATCCCGGTTTTTATCTTTTTACGGGAAATGGTGCTGTCTTTCGCAATAATCCAGACGGCAGCTTCATTTTTCTTTTCTGTTCCTTTGTTTTGCTGCTTCCATTGACCTTTTTCGTGTTTTTTACCGTTGGCAAACGGAGAATTTATTTTATATTTTTTGATAATCAGACTGTCTGGTCTGAAGCTGGTTGCTGCTACCGGAATTTTCATGACATTTTCTAAAACCTGTGTGTAAATTGTAATATTTGCAGTCATTCCCGGCTTTAGTTTTAAACCTGAATTATCTGCGTTGATGATAGTTGTGTAATTGACCACATTCGATGAAACGGTAGGGTGGAGGCGGACCTCGGAAACCTGTCCGTCAAATGTCTCATCTGGAAAAGCATCCACAGTAAATGTTGCTTTCTGACCTACTTTTACATTTCCAATATCAGCTTCATCCACTGAAGCACGTACCCTCATTTTAGTAAGATCTTTAGCAATACTGAAAAGGGTGGGAGTACTGAAACTTGAAGCTACGGTTTGTCCCTCACTTACATTTCTGTTGAGGACCGTTCCGTCGATCGGGGAATAGATATTAGTAAGGGATAGGTTTTTGTTAGCTGTGGAAAGCTGGGCATTTACAGAACCTACCTGTGCTTTCGCGGCATTGTATTGATTGGTAGCATTATCATAATCTGCTTTGCTGATAGCGCCTACTTTGTACAGCTGTGACTGCCTGTTGATATTGATTTCGTTGTAAGCCAGATTACTTTTTGCGTTTTGCAGATTAGCTTTGATCTGTTGTGACTGAAACTGAAGCAGATCAGGGTCTAAAGTGGCCAGCAGTTGTCCCTTTTTCACGGTAGAATTAAAATCAACGTAAATATTTTTAATGATTCCCGATACCTGAGTACCTACTGCAACAGTATCCACAGGCTGAATAGTTCCTGTAGCGGTAATGGAATTGGATATTTCTCCCATCTCAGGCTTTACTGTTTCCAGCTGAATTTTTATTTCTTTCTCTCTGATGAAGAAAAACCAGGCTGCACCTATAATAATGATGCCGCCTATCACCCAATACAACCATTTTTTATTCTTTGTTTTCATAGCTTACTTTAGATTTATAGGGTTACCTGCGTAAAATTCATAGATCTGTTTATTGAGAACGGCTGTGTACTTGGCCTGCAGATAATTCTGAACAGACTGTATATAAAGCAATCTTTGCTGTTGAAGCTGTACATAATCAATACTTCCGATTTTCATTTGCGCATTCACGATATCATAGCTCTGTTTGCTGATATCCATTTGTTTGTAGGCCGAATCATACTGAGACAAAGCATTCTGAAGATTGATATAAGACTGTTCTATCTGCTGATTAAGTACTGTTTTAGTATTTAATAAATCAAGATTGGCCTGTTCAATAGCGATTTTTGACTTCTCAATCTGTGTTTTATAAATTCTGTTATTGTAAATCGGAATTCCAAGACTCAATCCGATAGGCATGTAAAAATTGTTTCCAAGCTGATTAAAATAATTTCCATTTCCGTTTGAATAATTGGTTGAGATATTTCCTACCAGGCTCAGTGTAGGCTGAATAGATGCTTTAGCCATTTTCAGGTTCGTATTGGAGTTTTCTACGCTCAGTTCACCGTATTTTACTTCAGGGCGTTGGTTTTGTGCCAGATTCTGAACATCTTCTAGTGGTTTTAACTGATCTTCTACAATGATGCTGTCAGGTTTTGCAATCTGAAAATCATATTGGGAAGGAAGCTGAAGGATTTGCTTTAAATTAACCGTATTGGTCCGCAGGTTATTTTGAGCAGATGTCAGATTGTATTGATCCTGGGCTACCTGTGACTGAATCTGAAGATAATTTAATTTTGAAAGACTTCCTGCTTTGTAGAGCTGATCTCCTTGTTTCAATTGAGTTTGAGTTGTTTTCAGAACATTTTCAAGAGAAATAATATTTTCCTGGTTCATCAGAATATTCAGATAAGCCTGGGTGATACTCAGAGTAATATTATTTTCTGATTCTTTTACAGAGAGATCGGCCATTTGTAACAATAGATTTTTTGACGTTTCATTGTTTTTAATGTAATCGGCATGGTACAGGGTCATAGAAGAGTTGGCTCCAATACTTTGAGATTGTGCACCTGTCATATGAAGTCCGTCACTTCCGTTGAGGGCAAACAATCCTTGTGAAATTGTTCCGTTTAGATTGGGGTATTTAGCATCTTTTGCCTGAAGAAGATCTTGTTGTGCTGAATTTTTTGAAAGCCTTAGAGAATTAATCGAAATATTATTCTCTTTTGCGTATTCAATACAACTTTCCAGTGTCCAAGTGGACGGATAATTGGGGTTCTGAGCAAATATTTCAAAGGCTATGCATAAGAATATCAAAAAGAAAAATTTGCGTTCCATGGTTTTATTTTTGAAAATTCATAAATATCACAGAAAAAATCAATCCAATTTAATAAAAAAAAATAATGTTTAACAACTTTTTAACCTAAAGCTCGTTTTTTTAAATTTTATTTTCAAAAAATTAAAGATATATTAAAAGATTCTGAATTTAAGATTGTATATTTAAAACTTTATTCAAAAACAAGTCAAATATTTGTTGTATCTTTGCAAAAATTTTAAAATAGTTAATGAATTTATTTACGGAAACCAATTTAAGTCCTGATATCCTTAAGGCAATTGGCGAACTGGGCTACGAAAGCCCAACAGAAATCCAAAAACAGACTATCCCTTTTATTCTTTCAGATATTCGCGACTTGATCGCACTTGCGCAAACAGGGACAGGCAAGACAGCAGCGTTTTCGCTTCCGATTTTGGATATGATTGACGATACGAGTCGCAAAATCCAATTATTGGTGCTTTGTCCGACACGGGAATTATGTCTTCAGATTTCGAAGGACATAAAGAATTACTCTAAGTACATGAAAGACATCAAAACTACTGCAGTTTATGGTGGAAGTAGTATTGTAGACCAGATGAGATCTTTGAAGGATAAACCACAGATTATTGTGGGAACTCCGGGAAGAGTAATTGATCTTATCAACAGAAAAGCACTTGACTTTTCTGCGATTCATTGGCTGGTATTAGACGAAGCCGATGAAATGCTTTCTATGGGATTCAAAGACGAATTGGAAACCATTCTAAGCGAAACTCCGGAAACTAAACAAACTTTCTTATTCTCTGCAACGATGAATAAAGAGGTGGAAAGAATTTCCAAAAATTACCTTACAAAACCACACCGTATTTCAGTAGGTTCTATCAACGAAGTGAAGAAGAACATTACTCACGAATACTATGTAGTAGGGTACCGTCAGAAAAAAGAAGCATTGAAGAGATTAATTGATGCTAACCCTAATCAGTACTCCATTATCTTCTGTAGAACGAGAATGGAAACTCAGGAGGTGGCAGATTTCCTAATGCAGAACGGATATGCAGCTGATGCTCTTCATGGTGATCTTTCTCAGGCGCAGAGAGATACGGTAATGAAGAAATTCAGATTGAAAAACATTGATATTCTTGTAGCGACAGACGTTGCAGCAAGAGGATTGGATGTAAACTCTCTTACACACGTTATTCACTTCTCTTTACCGGATGATCCTGAAGTATTCGTTCACAGAAGCGGAAGAACAGGTAGGGCTGGAAAAGACGGTATTTCTATGGCCTTAATAAAGCCAGAAGAAAGCAGAAAGCTGAAGCAGATCAAATCTGCAACAAAAATTGAAATTAACGAAAGATTTATTCCTACAGGTGATGATATTATCAAAGCTCAGGTAGGGGGTGTATTCGAAAAATTACTGACGGAGCACGAGGATCTTTTCGAATTTGATGATAGCTTAATCCCGGATCTAAGCAAATTTACAAAAGAAGAATTGGTGCACCAGCTGCTACAGTTCCAATTGAAGGATCTTGCTTTATATTACAAAGACAAACACGATCTTGTTGAGCAGAAATTGAGCAGCAGAGATGATGATTACTCAAGAAGAGATCGTGGACGTGATAGAGACAGAGACCGCGGACGTGACAGAGACAGCAGAGACAGAGATCGTGGAAGAGACAGAGACCGTGGTGGAAAGCCAAGAAGAAGAGATGAAAGCATGGTAAGATTCTTCTTTAATCTTGGGAAAAAAGACCATTTGAAGAAGCTTGATGTCTTAGATATTATCAATAAGGCTACTGCTGATGGAAAATCCAAGAAAAGAGCTGAAATCGGAGATATTGAAATCTTAGAGAAATTCTCTTTCTTCGAAGTTGAAAAATCGTTTAAAGACAACGTCTTGAGCAATATTCAATCCATGAAGTTCAAAGGAAAAGATATGAGAGCTGAAGTAGCAAACTAAATCTTACAAATTACTATATAAAACCGGCTTTAAAGCCGGTTTTTTTATTTGATAATCAGTCGTTAAGCGAATGTTAACAAAACTTAATGTCATATAGTTTCACGTACAATCCTTTTTTAAGAAATTTGCACACGAATTATAAATACTAAAAAATGGGAATTGGTAATATTTTCCACGCTTTTCAACCAAAAGATAAAATCTTCTTTGTACTTTTCGAAAAAGTAACTGAAAATCTAGTTGCAATGTCAGAAGATTTCAACACAGGAATTAAGGATTTCGATCTTAATGACGATTCTATGTTGAAGAAAATGAGTGACTTCGAACACAAGAATGATGAACTTACTCACGAAATTTTCGTAGAATTAGGGAAAAACTTCATTACACCTTTTGACCGTGAGGATATCCACACATTGGCAACAGGACTGGATGATATCGCTGATTATATCTACGCTTCCACAAAATATATTTTCCTATACAAATCACCTGAGATGAAGGCTTATTCAGACTTCTCTTTATTGATCCATAAAGCATGTCTTGAAATTCAGAATGCAATGAAAAACCTTAAAGGGTTCAAAAACATGGAGCAGGTGAAAGAAGCTTGTATTAAAGTGAACTCTATTGAGAATATTGCTGACGATTTGCTTTCCAATTCTATGGTAGAATTATTTGAAACTAATGATGCAATCAACATTATTAAAGTTTCATCTGTATTGAACTACCTTGAAATTGTAACGGATAAAGCAGAAGATGTTGCCAATACAATCGAGAACATCATGATTAAATACGCCTAATACATAGCAAAAAATGGAATTTCCGATTTTACTTGTAGTTATTATTGCGTTGGCCCTGATCTTCGATTATATCAATGGTTTTCATGATGCAGCCAACTCAATTGCGACTATTGTTTCTACAAAAGTTTTAACTCCATTCCAGGCTGTACTTTGGGCAGCGCTTTGGAACTTTGCAGCGTTCTTTATTGCTGCTTATATTATTGGAGAATTTAAAATTGGTAATACAATTGCCAAAACAGTTAACGAGAATTTTATTACCCTGGAAGTTATATTTTCCGGTCTTATGGCAGCGATTGCCTGGAACCTGCTTACATGGTGGTTCGGAATTCCTTCTTCATCATCACATACGCTGATCGGAGGTTTCCTGGGAGCGGCTCTTATGCATGCTTTCATGATGGATTATCATGCGGTGGCTGCAGCTCAGCCGGAGCTTGGGATGTGGGAGACCACTAAAGAAGCTTTCAGCCAGGTAACTCATCAGGGGGTGGTAAAGTTTGATAAAGTTATTCCTATCTTCCTGTTCATTTTTATGGCACCAATTATAGGGATGATTATCTCCATTATTATTACATTGATTATTGTACATCTTTATAAAAAATCAAATCCACACAAAGCAGACAAATCTTTCAAAAGATTGCAGTTGGCTTCATCAGCACTGTTCAGCTTAGGACACGGTTTGAATGATGCTCAGAAAGTAATGGGAATTATTGGAGCAGCGGTAATTTATTATCATGTTAATATGCTTCAGGATGCACAGTATTTGAATATTCCTTCTGCAGGTCGTTTTGATTATTTTGCACAGCATTACATCTGGGTTCCTTTAGTATCATTTATCGCCATAGCTTTAGGTACAATGAGTGGAGGATGGAAGATCATCAAAACGATGGGAACTAAGATCACTAAAGTAACTTCATTAGAAGGAGTAAGTGCAGAAACTGCAGGTGCTATTACTTTATTCATCACAGACCACTTTGGTATTCCTGTATCTACAACACATACGATTACAGGTTCTATTATCGGGGTAGGGCTTACAAAAAGAATTTCTGCCGTAAGATGGGGAATTACCGTAAGCTTACTTTGGGCTTGGGTTCTTACCATTCCAATCTCTGCAATTGTTGCAGCAATTACTTATCTGGTGGTAACATTCTTATTTTAATATACAAATCATATAATCATATAAACTTTGTCCGTTTGGGCAAAGTTTTTTGTTTTATAAAGCCTCGAAAAATTGTATTTTTGTTCAAATTAAAAGATTTTATGGAATTTTTAGACAGATACCAGCAGATTGTTGCGGACGCCATCACTAAATATACTTTTAAAGATAAGCCTTCGGAGCTGTATGAGCCGATGAACTATATTATTTCCCATGGTGGAAAGCGTCTTCGTCCTATTATGGTGCTGATGGCTTGTGAGATGTTCGGTGGAGATCTTAAGCAGGCAATTAAGCCGGCTTTGGCTATTGAGTTTTTCCATAACTTCACGCTGATCCATGATGATATTATGGATGAAGCTCCTTTAAGAAGAAATAAACCTACCATTCATACTTTACACGGTCTTAATGTGGGAATTCTTTCCGGTGACGGATTGATGCTTAAAGCCTATAAGTTTTTTGAGGACCTGGAACCTGAAATCTTTAAAGCATGTATCAGAATATTTACACACACCGGACTTCTGCTTTGTGAAGGACAGCAGTACGATATTAACTTTGAAACTCAGAAAGACGTTACTTTTGATGACTACATCAGAATGATTACTTATAAAACAGGAGTTTTAAGCGCTTCATCATTTGAGATCGGGGCTTTGATTGCAAGAGCGGATTTTAAAGATGCCAAAGCTATTTTCAATTTCGGAAAGCATATAGGAATTGCGTTCCAGATTATGGATGATTATCTTGATGTATTCGGTGATCAGGCACAGTTCGGGAAAAAGCATGCAGGAGATATTTATGAAAATAAGAAGACCGTTCTGTATTTGTTAGCAAGAGAACATGCTACCGATGAAGAAAGAAAAGAACTGGATTACTGGTATTCTAAAAAGACGGAAAACGTTGATAAAGTATACGGAGTAGAAAAGATATTCAGAAGAACAAAAGTAGACGAAAAAGCATTACGTCTGATCGAAAAGCATAACGAAATCGGACAAAGCTACCTTCAGAAAATAGATGTTCCTGAAGAAAAGAAAAAACCTTTTATCGAGCTGGCAAATTATTTGTTGAGAAGAGAGAGTTAATAGAGGTAGCAGATGGTAGGTAGCAGGTAACAGCAATTTACCTGCTATCTATTTCCTGCCACCTAATACCTATACGATGAAATTCAGAACAGAAGTTGATATTCCTGCATCAGATAAGAAGATTGAGATTGAAGATAAGATATTTTCAATAGGCTCATGTTTTGCCTCTGAAATGACTGATTTACTTAAGGATGGACAACTTCAAACCCTTAATAACCCTTTTGGGACGATATTTAATCCTTTTTCAATCAATAACGCGGTCAATAGATTACATGATTCTGCGTTTTACGAAGAAGAGGAGCTGATTACCTATAATGAAGAATATATTTCTCTGGATCATCACACCAGTTTTGACACCAGGTATATTCATCAGACCTTAGATAAAATAAACGGAGCCATTGAAGCCGGAAATGCCTTTCTTCAGGAAGCTGACTGGATCATTATTACCTACGGATCCTCATTTATATATGACTTTCTTCCCAAGAAAAAGCTGGTGGCCAACTGTCACAAAATTCCGCAAAAGTTTTTTGAGAAAAGACTGCTTTCCCATCAGGAGCTTACCAGTTCTATTTATCAGACGATTCTCGATCTTAAAGATATTTGCAAAGAAGGAGTTCAGATCCTGTTTACCGTTTCCCCTGTGAGACATACTAAAGATGGAATGGTTGAAAATCAGCTAAGTAAATCCAAATTAATTACCGCTATCCACGAGTCCATTTCTCTCTTTGAAGACTGCCATTATCTGCCGGTCTATGAGATTTTGATGGATGACCTCCGCGACTATCGTTTTTATAAAGAAGATATGATTCACCCAAGCACACAGGCGGTTAATTATATTTTTGAGAAATTTGGAAATGCCTATTTTTCAGGAGAGACACAGAATTTTATCAAAGAAAATTTTAAGATTATCAAGGCGCTGGAGCATAAGACCAGTGATAAGAAAGACCCTAAATTTATAGAATTCAGGGAGAAATTAGATCAAAGAATTGAAATTCAACGTAGAAAGGTAAAACATAAAATATTTTAAATGCTTGATTTTACCAGAATTGATTATCTGAAAAACGGGAATGAAAGACAGAAAAGGGCGTATGAAGTTCTTGCAAAATATCAGATTTTTGAAAAATTAAAGGAATATTCACCCATTTTAGCAGGAACTATTCCTATTGAAATTGATATTGAAGGAAGTGATCTGGATATTATTTTTGAGGTTGATTTAAGATTTGAAGAAGACTTTCTGGATGATTTAATGTTTAGCAGATTTATTCCTCACGATGTAGACGTTGAACATCCTATCATAAACGGCGAAAAATGTATTACATTAAATTTTATGCTGGAAGGGGTTCCTATTGAAATTTTCGGACAGAATAAGCCTACAAAACAGCAAAACGCTTACCTTCATATGATTGCTGAATACAAAATATTACAGGAAGAAGGAGAAGAATTTAAACAAAAAATAATAGAACTAAAAAAGCAGGGAATAAAAACCGAGCCGGCTTTCGGAATATTGCTGGGACTTGAAAACCCTTATGAAGATCTGTTAAAATACTAAGAAAAATGATTGATACACATACACACCTATACGCAGAAGAATTTGATGAAGACAGAAAAGAAGCTATTCAGAGAGCTTTAGGCAAAGGAATTACAGAATTCTATCTTCCTGCAATTGATTCCGAATCCCATGAGAAAATGCTGCAGCTGGAAACAGAATATCCGGGACAGATTTTTTCAATGATGGGATTACATCCTTGTTATGTAAAACCTGAATCATGGGAAAAAGAGCTCGAAATCGTAAAAAACTATCTCGATCAGAGACATTTTCCTGCAATTGGGGAAATCGGAATTGATCTGTATTGGGATAAAACAACGCTCGATATTCAGGTGAAAGCTTTTGAACAGCAGATTGACTGGGCCATAGAAAAAGATCTTCCGATCGTAATTCATACAAGAGAAAGCTTTGATGAGACATTTGAAGTGCTGGAAAGAAAAAAGCATCCTAAGCTGAGAGGGATCTTCCACTGCTTTTCAGGAAATCTGGAACAGGCACAGCACGCTGTTGATCTTAATTTCATTTTAGGAATCGGTGGAGTAGTAACATTCAAAAACGGGAAAATAGATCAGTTTCTGGGTGAAATTCCATTGGATAAAATTGTTCTGGAAACAGATTCTCCTTATCTGGCGCCGGTTCCCCACAGAGGAAAAAGAAATGAAAGCTCCTACCTTGATCTGGTTGCTGGAAAACTGGTAGATATCTACGGAAAAGATTTCTCTGAGATAGACCGTATTACTACAGAAAATGCTAAAAATATTTTTAAAATAGCATAATTAATGAATGCCCTGATAAATTTTACAAGGAACAATCGGTTGAATGGTATATTGCTGTTTGCTGTTTATTTCATAATTAATCTTTTATTTCTGACAAAATATGGAATCAGGCAGTCTTTTGTTCCTCTTAATATTTTAATTATTCTTTTTTCAGGAGGCAATTTGTTATTATTTTCTTTAGGAAAATGGTCTTGGTTGAAAAAGATATGGACTGAGAAATCAGTATATCTCCTTATAGCCGCTATTGCTGTTGTTTACATTGCTATGTGCCATGTAATGAAAGATCCTTATAAAATGAATATCGATAGATGGGCAACCTTAGAATTTTCTGTACAGCATTGGACAAAAGGAGAATACATCTATGATACTCCAAATTTCCTGGGAAATTTATCATCTTATCTTCCCGGACAATTGCTTTTATCAAGTGTTTTTTATTTTTTAGGGAATGTCGGCTACCTTCAGGTTTCAGCTTTTTTATTGTTTTCCTATGTTATTTTTTTAGAATTTAAGGGCAATTTTCATAGATTTCTTGCGATAATAATGCTTGGGATCTCCCTGGCCTATATTTATGAAGTGGTTTGCAAGAGTGATTTTATCTCTTCCTTTATTGTCGTTGCAGCCTTCATTCTTTTTTGGAATAGAAAGTTTAAAGACGATTATTTTAAAAGACCTGTTCTGTTGGGAATATGTATAGGGATTTTATGTCTTACAAGAAGTGCAGTAATCATTCCTTTGATTATTTTTTTATTAAATCCTTTTTTTAAAACCAGCTGGAAAAATAAAATACAATTTGGAATAAGCTTTTTATTGACGGCTGCAATACTAATGGCATCCGTTCTGCTGCCTGGGAAAAGTATTGAGCATGTGCTGCAATACAATCCTCTTAATCTTCAGGGACAAAGCAATAAGTTTGTTATGCTGTTCTTTATTATACTGTCAATCATACTTTCCTTTTATGTAAAAAAAATAGAAACAGTATTTTACTATTCAACGTATATTCTTTTTTTCGTGATGTTGAGTTTTGTAAGTGAGCAGTATATGACCTTAGGATTTTCTTATCAGAATAATTTTTTTTCTACAACCTATCTGGCCGCTTGTTTACCTTTTTGTATTATCGGGTATTGCTATACAAAACAAAAAACAGAATAATGATAAACTATCAATAAAAAAGTCCTTTTCAAAAAAGGACTTTTATTTTATTTTTTTCTGGTGAAGTTCTTATTCTTAGGCTTTTTAAATCCTACCGAAGCTCCTGTAGAAGGCTTTTTACGATTGTTATTTGACCTTGAATTATTATTGTTACCTGTTCTTGGTTTGTCACCACCTGCATGAACTGGTTTGTTGTTAGAATCCCTTTTTTGGGCAACCAGATTATCAGTATGAAACGGATGATCTTTGATTACAGGAATTTTCTTCCCAATCAACTTTTCAGTATTCTTTAAATTCAAAAGATCAAGCCCGTCTACAAAAGAAATGGATGTTCCTTCAGCTCCGGCTCTTCCTGTTCTTCCGATTCGGTGTACATATGTTTCAGAAACATCGGAAAGCTCAAAATTGATCACGAATTTCAATTCATCAATATCAATTCCTCTTGCTGCAATATCAGTTGCTACAAGAACTCTTGTTTTTCCGGATTTAAAGTTATTCAGTGCATTTTGTCTCGCATTCTGAGACTTGTTACCATGAATGGCTTCTGCAGAAATATTATCTTTCTGAAGTTTTCTGGCAATCTTATCTGCTCCGTGCTTCGTTCTGGCAAATACCAATACAGAATCTGAAATGTCATTTTTCAGAATGTGAGAAAGCAAATCCAGCTTGTTATCTTTTTCTACAAAATATACAGATTGTTTAATGGTGTCTGCTGTGGAAGAAACCGGAGTTACCTCTACTTTTACCGGATTATTCAGGATAGAATTGGCCAGTTTCTGAATTTCAGTCGGCATTGTTGCAGAAAAGAATAAAGTTTGTCTTCTCTGAGGTAAAAGTTTGATGATTCTTTTTACATCATGTACAAATCCCATATCCAGCATTCTGTCTGCTTCATCAAGAACAAAGATCTCGAGATTTTTCAAACTGATGATGCCCTGGGCAATAAAGTCAAGAAGTCTTCCTGGGGTAGCTACCAGAATATCAACTCCTTTTCTCAAAGCAGCCTCCTGGTTTCCTTGTTTTACCCCTCCAAAAATAACAAGTTGTTTTAATGGAAGATATTTACCGTAAGCATTAATATTTTCCTCAATCTGAATGGCCAGTTCTCTGGTTGGAGTAAGGATTAACGCTTTTATATGTTTATTGGGAATTTTATTTTTGGATAAATTCTGTAGAATAGGAATAGAAAAAGCAGCTGTTTTACCAGTCCCTGTCTGCGCGCAGCCTAAAAAGTCTCTGCCGTCTAATATATCAGGAATAGATCTTTCCTGGATAGGAGTAGGAGTCGTGTATCCCTGCTCCTGGATTGCTTTTGCAATAGGTTCTATTAAGTTTAAGTCTGTAAAATTCAAATGAATTATTTTAAAATTTAAATAAAAATTCCTTCAGTCTGAAAGAATTACATTCTGCAAAGGTAGTCTAAATATTTTTAAGTATCTTATTCCACTTTTTTAGACTTATTGCCCATTGAAAAACAAAAATGGCCACCCGAATGTGAGCCGCCATTTTTTTTTCTGTTAAATATCAGAAGTTTATTTAAATCTATATCCTACACCAGCCTGCAGAAATCCGATTTTAATAGGAACTGCATTTTTTTTATTCATTTCTATAAAATTGAAATTGTATCTGGCGTCAACAAAAAACTTTTGATTAATCTTATATTCTGCACCCAGGAAAGGGAATAAATTCAAGGTTTTTAAAGATTCGTAATTGTGTGTTTCAGCCTCATCAAAAACAGTATTCATTTTTACTTTGGATGATATGTTAAATCCTAAGTTCATCCCTACAGAAGCAGAAAGCTCTGGAATAATATAATATTTTAATGAAATGGGAACCTGTATCTGATTGAATTTGTAATCAAAGTTCATATTACCCATGTTTACCACTTCATTGCCTACCAACTCATACCAGGGATAAGCATCTTTACCACCCAATTGGGTATACAGTAATTCAGCCTGTAAGCCAAATTTAGAAGATAAAGGCTGCTCTGCTGCGATACCTAAGTAAAAATAGGATTTTGAATCCAGCCCGGTTCCAAAAAACTTCATATTAGATAAGGAATATCCTCCCTTTACACCAAAGCTCATAGATGCCGGATCTTTTGTATTTTCTTGTGCATTAAATATTGCTGAGAAAGCAAATACTGCAATGAAAAAAATGTTTTTCTTCATATTTAATTTTAAATGGTTAATAGTTTACAAAAAAATAATTCCTCCAAATGAAGGAATTACTGTTACAAAGATAAATTAAATATTTTTTAGTGAAACTATTTCACTTTATCCCATTGCTGATTTTTTCTTAAGTTTTCAAAAAACTGATAGACTTCTGAAAGTTTTTCACTTCCATGTTTTCCGTAATCTTCCACATTTTTTGAAGTTCCGTCAGCGAATTTGATTCTTAAATAAGAGGTTGGAAGATCGGTGATGTTTTTCTCACCATACTTGTCGTTTAAGCTTTTTACATTGAGCCCATCCAGTAAGCTGATTAATTTATTGTAATCCTCTTCCTTGATTGTTCCTTTAAAAGTTCCTTCACGAGGCTTGGAAAATTCATCTTTTGAAGGCTTATCACTAAAATTAAAATGTTCTGCTTCAAAAACAGCCGTTCTGTCCGGGCTGATGGTCATTTTAAAAACAGGACAAAATCCGAAACACGGAGTAGCCTCATATTCAACAGTAGAATATTGGGAGTTTACTTTCTGAGAAGTACAGGAAAATAAAAATACAAATGCACAAAGGCCCAATAAATATTTCATAGTTTAAAATTTCAGATGATCTCCCAATAATTGTTCCAAAAACTTCACCTTGCTGTATTTGTATGTTAAATATAAAATAATAAATCTGCTTAATCTTTTATTTAAACCATTAAGATAAGATGAAGATGTTAAGGACATTAAGATAAGCTTCGCTTTAAGCTTAAGAATCAGAATGATTTATCTTAACTATACTTTATCTCTTAAATTCTTCTTAATGGTTTAAAATATTATATAGAAAATAAGTGCATTGTAAACACAAAAAATAGCCTCAGAAAAATCTGAGGCTATTTTTATGTTGAAGTTCCATTTTAAAATAAAACTTGTGAATTATGCATTTTCTATCCGTGTAGTTGTTTCCAGATGGCATCTTTCAGTTCCATAAGACCTTCTCCGGTAACTCCTGAAAAGAATAAAGGCTGCTTGTTTTCAGGAAACTCTGCTGCAATTTCTTTTTTCAGCTCATCATCCAAAAGGTCAGATTTTGAAACGGAAATAATGAAATCCTTATCCAAAAGTTCAGGATTGTATTCCTTCAGCTCATTTTCCAGAATCTTAAACTCCTGAAAGTGATCTTCAGAATCAGAAGGAATTAAAAACAATAAAATAGAGTTTCTTTCAATATGTCTCAGGAATCTGTGTCCTAACCCTTTTCCTTCCGCTGCTCCTTCAATAATTCCTGGAATATCAGCCATTACAAAAGATTTGTAATTTCTGTAGTCCACAATTCCAAGGTTAGGAGTCAGGGTTGTAAAGGCGTAGTTGGCAATTTTTGGTTTTGCTGCAGAAACGGATGCTAAAAGTGTAGATTTTCCGGCATTTGGAAACCCAACAAGTCCTACATCAGCCAAAATTTTAAGCTCGAAGACCACATAGCCTTCTTCGCCATCCATTCCGGGTTGAGCATATCTTGGGGTCTGATTGGTAGAAGATTTGAAATGCTCGTTTCCTTTTCCTCCTTTTCCTCCCTGCATCAAAATGATTTCCTGCTTATCATCAAGGATTTCTCCGATAATTTCACCTTCTTCATTTTTAGCGATCGTTCCAATGGGAACATCAATATAAATATCAGAACCGTCAGCTCCTGTAAGCTGGTTTTTCGCTCCGTTTTCACCTCGTTCTGCTTTTATGTGACGGGTGTATCGAAGTGGAAGCAAAGTCCATTCATTAGCATTCCCTCTCATGATGACGTGTCCGCCACGACCTCCGTCGCCTCCGTCGGGACCACCTTTAGGAATATACTTTTCACGGCGAAGGTGGGCAGAACCAGCACCTCCGTGTCCGCTTTTACAATGGATCTTTACGTAATCTACAAAATTAGACATATAGTTTGTGTTGCGAGTTGTGAGCTACGGGAGGAAATTTCTTATCCCGCACCCGTATCCCGATTATTTAATTTTCTCTACTTCAGCGAAAAGTTTTTGGGAAATTTCATCAATTTCTCCAACACCGTTTACCTCTACATATTTACCCTGCTGCTTATAAAGCTCGGCAACTTCTGCTGTTTTAGTATAATATTCTTTAATTCTGTTTTCGATGATCTCTACATTGCTGTCGTCTGATCTTCCGCTGGTTTCACCTCTTTTCAGAAGTCTTTCAACCAAAATTTTGTCCTCTACTACCAATGAAAGACAGATGTCAATATCGTCATTCAGTACTTCTTTAACGATGGTTTCCAAAGCTTCTGTCTGAGCAGTTGTTCTTGGATATCCGTCAAAAATAAAACCGTTGGTATCGGTAGGTTTTTTGATCTCATCGATCAGCATATCTGTTGTTACCTGATCCGGAACCAATTCTCCTTTATCAATATAAGATTTAGCCAACTTCCCAAGCTCAGTATCATTTTTCATGTTATATCTGAAAAGGTCACCTGTTGAAATTTGCTTTAAATTAAATTTTTCGATCAGATTTTGTGCTTGTGTTCCTTTTCCGCTTCCCGGAGGTCCAAACAGAACAATATTTACCATTTTTACTTTAAGTTTTTAAAAGATTTTTTTTTAAAGGTACAAAAGTAAAAAAAATATGCCATTTCGATAAAATTAAAATTTTTATTTGCTTTTAATTAAAGCGTTATTTATGTTTGTAAATATCTAATAAAACCTAATTATATTTATGAAAAAATCAATTTTTTCTGTATTTATGCTAACAGGATTGTTTGTAATACAAATTAAGGCTCAGGCCAGTTTAAATTTTGATGGGAATGACGACCTGGTATCTGTAGTTAATTCTCCGGTGAGTGGCAGTACTTCAAGAACTGTGGAAGCGTGGATCAAGACAACAAAAAATTCGGACCCTGCAGGGTTAGGCCAAAGTGTAATTGTGGATTGGGGAATAGCTAGTACAGGAAGCCGCTTTACCTTAAATACTTTTACAGGTAATACTCTTCGTTTAGAAGTGCAGGGTAGCGGAATCAATGGAACCACGGCTCTTAATGACGGAAACTGGCATCACGTAGCGGTTACTTATCAAAACGGAGCCAATCCCAACACTAAATTGTATGTTGACGGGAATCTGGACGGATCAGGAAATTTAACTACTTCTGTTAATACGGCAACGGGTGGTACATTTAGAATTGGAGAGAGGGTAGATAATGTAAATTTATTCCGTGGATCAATAGACGATGTAAGAGTATGGAATGTTGTGAAGTCACAAGCTCAAATACAACAGGATATGAGTAAAGAATTCTGTGCAGTTCAGCCGGGGCTTGTCGCTTATTATAAATTTAATGAAGGAATACCTGCGGGAAACAATACCTCTACGACTACCATTTATGATTATTCAGGGAATAATAAGAATGCAACAGCTACCGGATTTGCTTTAAACGGCTCTGTCTCTAATTTTGATACTCCCAAAACATTGACATTAACAACGATTGACGGTACGGTTTCTCAAAATAATAATTTAATAACTGCTAATCAGACAGGAGCAACATATCAATGGTATAATTGTAGTGGTAATTCACCGATCTCAGGTGCTAACTCCCAATCTTATACGGCTACTGCAGCAGGAAATTATGCTGTAATGGTAAGTTTAAACGGATGTATGGTAATGTCTAATTGTGTTGCGGTAAGTAATCTGGCAACGACAGAGGTTCAATCAAAAAATAAATTTAATATATATCCTAATCCTTCTTCTGGCGATTTTTATTTTATACTCAATAAAGCAAAGGCTGGAAAAATTTCAATATATGATGTTACAGGAAAATTCATCAAAAATGAGATATTCAAAACTGATCAGGAAGGGAATGGTAAAATTAGAATTGATGAACCAAAAGGAATTTATTTTGTGAGTGTTGAGGATGAAAAAGGAAATAAAGAGATCATAAAACTGATCAAAGATTAAAGAAATAAGGCTGGTTCATTTTGAACCAGCCTTTATTTTAATTAAGTTTTAAAGCCAACAGCCAACAGCCAGTAGCTAATGACAATAATTAATGGTTAATTTGTCCGTCTTCCAATTGATATAAATTAGGTAGATTTCTTCCCAACTCATCATAATCAAGTCCGTATCCAAGTACAAATTTATTTGGAATTTCCCTTCCAATATAATCAAGCTTGAAATCTTTCTTGTAAATCTCAGGCTTCAGTAAGAAACTAGCCAGTTTTACAGATTTAGGACGTTGTGTTTCCTTAAAATATTTGAAAAGACTTTCAACCGTGTTTCCTGTATCTACGATATCTTCTACAAGAATGATGTGACGGTCTCTTACATCTTTAGTAAGTTCCATTTTCTGATAAACAATCCCTGTAGATTCAGTTCCTACGTAAGAACTCATTTGAATGAAGGCAATTTCACATTCCCCCGGGTAATATTTTAGAAGATCTGAGAAGAACATCACCACCCCATTTAAAACACCAATGAATACAGGTACTTCATCTTTGTAATCTTCATAAATTCTTAACGCTGTCTCTTTTACAATTTCCTGAATTTCGGCATCCTTTAAATAAGGAACGAAAGTTTTGTCGTGAACTTTAATGCTTTCCATAAAATTTTTAGTAGGAGGCAAAGTTACGGATTTTTGATTAAAATACTTTCCTGTTTTTATTAGTTTGAAAGTTTGACGGTTTCGGGATGACAAAGTGGGGGATTATGATGAAAACTGTTTAAATCAGAATAAGTATAAGTTATGGAGCGACATAGGAAGGTATAGCCTTAGAAAAATGAATTCTTCGAAAAGGAATAAATGTCTGGTGTTTAAGAGTGGAAGAAAAAAGAGATGATAAATATCTTAATAATTTGTAGAAAAATGAATATTGTAAAAAATGACTACCTTTGTTCCTTCAAAACCCCAAAATAAGGACATGTAGGATATCATTTCTTTCAGATTCAATAAAAACAGTAACTAAGATGTTACTGGTGTTCAACCATTTTTTAAGAAAGAAATCATGATTTTACTACAAAATATATCCTTTGGGTTTCCGGGAGGAGATCTTCTATTTAATTATACCAACTTAACAATATCATCTCACACCAAATCTGCTTTGGTGGGAAGTAACGGCATGGGAAAGTCAACCCTGCTGAAAATTATCGCGGGGGAAATACAGCCTTTAAACGGAAATATTACTATTTCGGATTCTGTTTTTTATGTTCCTCAGATGTTTGGAAATTTTAATCATCTTACCATTGCTGAATGTCTGAAAATAGACCAGAAATTGAATGCACTCCAAAAAATCACCAATGGAGAAGTTGATGAAATCTATTTTGAAATTCTTAATGACGACTGGGACATTGAAGAGCGTTGCCAGCAGGCATTAGAACATTGGGGACTTGATAATTTTGATTTAGATCAAACGCTGGAAGGTTTAAGTGGCGGTCAGAAAACCAAGGTCTTTCTGGCAGGAATTCAGATCAGTCAGCCGGAGATCATTATATTGGATGAACCTACCAATCATCTGGACCTTGAAGGAAGAAAATTACTGTATGACCTTATTGATAAAACAGATGCAACAGTAGTTATCGTAAGCCACGACCGAACTTTGCTGAATCTGGTTGATACCATCTTTGAATTAAGTAACCAGGGAATTGCCACGTATGGAGGGAACTATGATTTTTATGCAGAGCAAAAGGAAGTGGAGGAGGAAGCCTTACACAATGATATTCATGCAAAAGAACGGGCGCTGAAAAAAGCAAAAGAGAAAGAAAGGGAAACATTGGAACGCAAGCAAAAACTTGATGCAAAAGGAAAGCAAAAGCAGGAAAAATCCGGCGTTGCACGAATTATGATGAACACCCTTCGGAATAATGCTGAAAAAAACAGTTCAAAGCTGAAAAGTGTGCATGCAGAGAAAATCAGTGGAATTTCAGATGGTTTGAGAGATCTCCGCTCCTCCTTAAAGAATTCTGAGCAGATGAAAGTGAACTTTAATGATTCCAATCTGCATTCTGGGAAGATCTTAATTACGGCTGAAGATATTAACTTCAATTATGGAAAAGGAAATTTATGGAAAGAAAATCTCAACCTTGAGTTCCGAAGCGGAGAAAGAATTTCAATCAAAGGCTCGAATGGCTCAGGAAAAACGACTCTGATAAAACTTCTGCTGGGAAATACCGAACCTTCTGAAGGAAAAATAGACAGAACAGACTTTAACAGCATTTATATTGATCAGGAATACTCACTGATTGATAATAATTCTACTCTTTATGATTTTGTCCAGACCTTTAATGATAATGCCCTGCAGGAATTTGAGGTGAAAACATTACTGTCCAGATTTTTATTCGGTAAAGATACCTGGGACAAAAAATGTGGTGTGCTGAGCGGAGGAGAGCGTTTGCGCTTGCTTCTATGTGGACTTTCCATCAGTAATAAAGCTCCGGATATGATCATTCTTGATGAACCCACGAATAACCTCGATATTCAGAATGTGGAAATTCTCACCAATTCTATTAAAGACTATCATGGAACATTGCTGGTGATTTCCCACGACGAAGTTTTTCTGAATGAGATTGGGACTGATCGGGAACTGATGCTTGGCTAAAGATTGTGTGATGTACAATGTAGAAAATATTCAATAGAGGCGGGCTTTAACCCGTCTTTCAAAACCAATAAAATTCCATTGGCTTTAGCTAAAACCTATAAACAAAATCCCGGATAATAATTCCGGGATTTTGTTTTATATCTATACAATTATTGGATTGCTTAACTATTTTAAAATCCAGTTATAGATTCCATTCAGAACTTTTTCTCTTATTGATTCGTTCAAGATCTCATGGCGCATCTCCGGATAGATCTTCACATCTACATGCTGGAAACCGTCAGCTTTTAAATGGTCAACAGTATGCATAACGCCTTTTCCAAAATCCCCGATCGGGTCATTCTGCCCACTTATAAAAAGAAAAGGAAATGACTTAGAAATAGTTTTAGCCCAGTTTCTTGCTGTCGCTTTTTTATAAATGGTAAATAAAGTATAAAAGGCATTATGACTAAACGGAATTCCACAAAGTTCATCCTGCTCAAAAGCTTTTCTATTGTTAGAATTTACACTCAACCAACTGGTATCACTGAAATCTTTATCTTTTTTAAAATGTTTGTTATTAACGCTCGTAAAAACAGAATTTAAAAAAGTACGATGACGAGGCGCAATAGCGGTAGCTAATGACAAATAACCTCTTAATAAGTCAATTCCCGGTAAAGGTCCACCGGTTCCTGTAATGATAGCTCCTGCAAACTTACTGCTTGCCTGTTGAAGAAGACATCGTGTAATAAAAGATCCCATAGAATGCCCCAAAATAAAATGCGGAACATCCGGATATTGCTCTGCAAGATAATCAGCCATCATTTCTGCATCGGCTACAAGCCTTTCATCCGGTTTTTCAAGCTGAAAGAAACCAATATCCTTTTTCTCTTTCACCGATTTTCCATGTCCCAGATGATCATATGTTAATACAGCAATGCCATGAGAAGCAAAATATTCTGCAATTTCCGCATATCTTCCGCTGTGCTCCTGCATGCCATGGACAATGAGTAGAGTGGCTTTTGCTGTTTCTGGAGAAAACTGGGTGTGGAAGAGCTGGGAGTTGCTGTTTGTTTTTGATGGTAAATATGCTGATGTTTTGGATACTGGCATAAGAGCTTGTTTAGATACTAATCAAAGATAGGGATAAAAAAAAGGTTTTTGAATTAACAGAAACTATTCCTCCTTTTTAATTGATATTGCCCATAATCTTTTATCCAGATTGTATTTCTTTTCTACACTTAAATTTGTAATAGTCCAACCAAAATCCGTCTGGCTTTTATCAATGAGCTGTAATGTGTAAATTTTATCTTTTTCAAAAAAGTAATCTCCATAAAATTCAGGACATTTTACTACTATAGGAATTTTTTTATCGGTATAGTTTTTTATGTTTGAATCAATAATTTCAAATTCTATTACTGTAGCATAAGCAATATATCCACAACCTGGAGGGAGAGAAACATCATTAACTATTTTGCCGGTTAGTAGATATTTCCTGCTTTCAATTTTTTTTGGTGAAAAGCTTAATGAAAGCCCTAATATAGCCATACAAGTGATTAAATAAATGTTTTTCATTGAATTTGAAATTTTTATTAAACCTTTTTATGAAATATAAGTTCATCAATAATACAATAATCCATGATGAGTAATTCATAATGATTTGCTGAAGATTTTTAAAATACAGAATGATGATTATTTAATCTCTGATAATGTCCAATCAAGGTAAATATCTTTATTAATAATATCCACAAGAAGATCTTCCAATTTCTCGCAAAAATTTCTTTTTAATATTAATGGAGATTTTAGTAGAATGTCCTTTAATTCTTCTTCAGTGTAATAATGTGCGTTTGGATGATCACTGTCATATTGATTAGCTTTCCAGATTTTATGCTTTAATAAAACATTTACTATGTTTTCAATGATTATGTCTTCCAATCCACATGCTTCATCTTCTACTTTATTAATTATTAAATCATATTTACCATCCCAAATATCATAATCTTTGTAGTAAATCCTTATTAGTCTTTCCTTATTCAATTGATTAATTATATGAATAAGACCAGTTTTTTCTCCGGTTGCGCTTCCGTAGGAAATTATTTTTTTACTTCTTTTTAAAATGAATAAAGGACCTTGTCCGACAAATTGGTGTTCAAATTTTAATGTTTCAAAAAACTTTTTAGATTGATAATGGAAACAAAATGTGTCATCAGTTTCACTTATATCGTCTTCGAATATTTGAACAATATCTCCAAATTCTTTTAAAAGATATTCTTTGGCTATTTTTAGATATTCATCTTTTGAGTTTTCTTGCATTTTATTTTATGTGTTTTTTGTGAAGATTGTTTAAGTTTTTTACGATTGAAATTTTTTTTAACTTGAGTTTTCACCTTTTTGAGTTGACTGATTGATTTATTTTTTTATATAAAATTAAGATATTGTTCTTGCGACAATGTCTAATATTTTAACAAGAAATTTCTTATCTATTAGTAAGTTCTTCAATTTTATTTGAGTGTATGAAAGTTCCTTGGAATTTTCCTTTATCAATAGTACATCATTTTTACCCCAAAAATTCTTTTTTATTCCATCATATATATTAGATAATCCTCTAACTATAATATATAATGAAGATAATATTAGAACTAAAATATTTATATATTCTGAAGTTTTTTTTACGCTTTGCAATATTATTGAACAGCTAACGACAGAAAATATTGTTTCAAATATTCCATACCAAAATTGTTGTTTTTGCTTGAAAATCGTTAGAATTATACCCATAATAAAAATTATACTTGTAGATAGCCATATTCCTTTTGAGGTATGTATAAAACTAATAAGTAAGTTTTTAAATTGATAATAGTCAATATATTTTTTACTTATGTCATTAAATAAAAAAGACAAAAATATTATTATGATAATGGGTTTTAGTTTTGATAAGAAAATATCATATGCATTAATTACATTATTTAATTTGGCATAAAAGTCTTCACCATTTTTTGATTCCATGATTATTTAAAATAAATCAAATATAAAAATTATTCCGTTCAACCTCATGATTTTCACCCCAACTCAAAATAAATATCCTCTAGAATTTGGTCGTCATTTTTTTTAAAAGTAATTTTGCACGAATCTAAAAACAAAAGTAAAATATGTCAACTTATGTAGTTGTAGGTCTTCAGTACGGAGATGAAGGCAAAGGAAAAATCACGGATGTTTTATCAGCAAAATCGGACTATGTAGTACGTTTCCAGGGTGGAGACAACGCTGGTCACACGGTTTATGTAGGTGATGAGAAATTCGTTCTACACCTTCTTCCTTCAGGAGTTCTTCAATGCAAAGGGAAATGTATCATTGCGAACGGAGTAGTGGTAAACCCTAAGTCTTTTATTAGAGAAGTTGGTCAGATCGAGAGCAAAGGCTTGAGAACAGATCATATCTTTATCAGCAGAAGAGCGCATGTAATCATGCCTTACCACATCCTTTTGGATACTTACCGTGAAGAGGAACACGGAGGAACCCAGATCGGAACTACCAAAAAAGGAATCGGACCTTGTTATGAAGATAAAATTGCAAGAGTCGGGATCAGAATGGTAGACCTTTTAAATCCTGAAATTTTAAGAGATAAAATCGAGAAAAACTTAAAAGTTAAAAATTCTCTTTTTGAAAAATATTACGGAAAACCAACTTTAGACGTTGAAGAGATCTACAACGAATATTTAGAGATCGGAAAACAGCTTCAGGACAGAATCGTTGATACTGAATTAGAACTGAACGAAGCAATCAGAGACGGTAAAAACGTTTTATTCGAAGGAGCGCAGGCATTAATGCTTGATATCGACTTCGGAACATATCCATACGTAACTTCATCTTCTCCATCTACAGGAGGTGTTTGCTCAGGAGCAGGAGTTCCGCCAACATCACTTCAGAACTTAATAGGTGTGGCAAAAGCATATTGTACAAGAGTTGGAAACGGTCCTTTCCCTTCTGAATTAGACAATGAATTAGGAGAAAGCATCAGACAGATCGGTGGCGAATTCGGAGCTACAACAGGTAGACCAAGAAGAACAGGTTGGTTAGACCTTGTTTCTTTAAAGCATGCTTGTATGATTAATGGGATCAATAACCTGGTAATTACAAAATTAGACGTTCTTACAGGAATTGAAAACTTAAAAGTAGTAACACATTACAAAACTGAAGATGGAAAAATCATTGATTATTTCACTTCTTCAACAGAAAAATTGTACAACTACGAGCCAATCTACCAGGATTTACCAGGTTGGGCAGAAGATATTACAAAAGCAAGAAGCTATGATGAACTACCTGACAATGCTCAGAAATACATCGAGTTTATTGAGAAATATTTAGGAATCAATGTATACTTGGTTTCTGTAGGTCCTGAAAGAAGTCAGAACATCATCAGAAAAGAATTATTCTAATATTCTTAAACATAAAAAATAACAAAGAGACTGTCATTGGATGGTCTCTTTTTTTTGTTTTTAATTTTACCCTTGTCAAGGTTTTAAACTTTGTCTAAAGATTATTCCGGTCATGAATTTTTGTATAATTTTGTCTTAAAGCAAAGTATAAACAGGAAAAACAATCACATGGAAGAAAATAAAATACCCCAGCGCTTTCTGGACAATATTGTAATCAGTTTGTACTTTACAATAGCTTATGCGGTTTTGCTGATCGTTTATTTAGGGCTGCCTATAGGAGTTAGTTCAGATTTTTTGCTGATCCTGTTTATAGTTTGCAGTTTGGTTTTTAGTATAGGCGCGATTTATTTTGCGGCTAAAAGTTATAAAAAAACGAAGATCAGTTCAATTATTCTGATAGTAATCAATTCTCTGGGATTATTGATACCGCTTACTCTTCTTCTCCTGCTTATATAATCTTCTCTACTAAGCTGTCAGTCCGTTATTTGTAGTTTGTTGTTCTTATTTATTTTCATAGGAGATAGTTCTGTTTCCCTGTGTGACTTTTTCTATTTAAAAATGTTAAAATTCAAACATTATCATAAAATTTTCTAATATTATGTTGTTTTGCTAAAATTTTGGCAGATGTTTTGATATTACAACATTGCTTATCGATAAGAGCTAACAAAACTAATAATCAAAATTTTTAACAGTTTAAAAAAGTAGTAGTGATGAAACAACATAATCAAAACCAGGAATTTCGTTTTAACGAAGTTCTCTTTGAGCACCGCAATAAAGAATATGGTGCCTATGCATTAAGAAACGAATCAGATAGAATATTAACCAAAGCGCTTTTTATCGGAGCAAGTTTAATGGCAGCAATATCTATTACACCGTTTGTGATTTCAGCAATGAAATCAGATGTAGTTATAGATAGAATTAAGGATAATGGTGAAAGAACAATAATTAAAATTGTTGAACCGCCTGAAAAGGATCCTCCTGTACAGATTGTAAAAACTGTTACACCTCCAAACAAGAAAACATTTGACAGTACAGTGCCTACGCCATCAAGTGATGCTAAAGATGATGTAAAAAAAGATCCTATACCGGATGATGCTGTAGCTGGGTTTGTAGATAACTTTAAAGGAGATCCGGTAACACCTAATACACCAAATATTCCAACGGTATCAGTAGGAACAGGTCCTGTAATTACCACACCGCCGCCAGTAATATCTGATCCGGTGGACAAAAATAAGATTGTAGCACCTGGAGAACTTGGTGTAGAAGCTAATTTCACAGGAGGAATAGACGCCTTCAGAAATAAAGTAATGAACAACTTCGACGGTTCAGGATTTGAATCAGAAGATGTAGTAAAAACGACAGTTACCTTTATTGTAGAAATGGACGGAACCATCTCAGGGGTAAAAGCTAATGGAACCAACGCCGACTTTAACAGTGAGGCCATGAGAACAATTAAAAACATCTCAAGCAAAGGAAAATGGATTCCAGCCAAAAACAAAAAAGGAGAATTCGTAAGAAGTTATTTCAAATTTCCTATCTCAATGAAGTTTGATAATTAATACGGAAAAACACATTTCAAATAGTTATCCACAAAGAATTTTTTTTGTGGATAATTTTTTTTATCGTTAAATTGCTTATTAACAATATTTTAACTCAATTTTGATTTTCCCCACTCACCGAGAGCAAAGAAAAAAGTGTATTTTTGAAACTTAAAGTTCTAATAATGGCAAAAATCATAGGTATTGCTAATCAAAAAGGAGGTGTTGGTAAAACTACCACCGCTGTAAACTTGGCGGCAGCATTAGGAGTATTGGAAAAAAGAATATTAATCATTGATGCTGATCCTCAGGCGAATGCTACATCCGGTCTGGGTGTTGAAGATGTTCAGTATTCTACATATAATCTACTGGAGCACAGTGCAGAGACAAGAGTCTGTATCAAAAGAACAGCCACTCCGAATCTGGATATTATCCCGTCACATATTGACTTGGTAGCTGCAGAAATTGAATTGGTAGACAAGGAAGACCGTGAGTATATGCTGAAAAAAGCATTAGCCAGTGTAAGAGATGATTATGACTATATCATCATCGACTGTGCACCGAGTTTAGGACTTATTACAGTCAATGCGCTTACAGCTGCAGACTCTGTAATTATTCCGATCCAATGTGAGTATTTTGCATTAGAAGGACTTGGGAAACTTTTGAATACCGTTAAAAACGTTCAGAAGATCCACAATAAAGATCTTGGAATTGAAGGTCTTCTTCTTACAATGTATGACAGCCGATTGAGATTATCCAATCAGGTAGTGGAAGAAGTAAACCTGCACTTCCCGGAAATGGTTTTTGAGACCATTATCAGCAGAAACGTAAGACTAAGTGAAGCACCAAGTTTCGGGGAAAGTATCCTGAATTATGATGCAGAAAGTAAAGGAGCTGTTCAGTACATTCAGTTAGCTGAAGAAGTTCTTTTGAAGAATGAAAACTTAATAAAGAATTAAATTAATAATAAATGGCCAATAGGTGGATGCTAGCCACCACTTATCAAACATCATTTATCAATTATATCTATGAAGGACAAAAAAAGAGCTATGGGACGCGGCTTGGGCGCCATTTTAAGCGCAGAATCTAAAGCAACTATCAATTCCGCTACTGATGAAGGGGCAGATAAGTTTGTAGGAAATATTGTAGAAGTTGCACTTGAAGATATCTATCCGAACCCGACGCAGCCGAGAACTTATTTTGATGAAAAAGCATTAAACGAACTTGCACAATCAATCAAAAACTTAGGCGTAATTCAGCCAATTACCTTGAGAAAAGATGGCGAGAAGTTTGAAATCATTTCCGGGGAAAGACGTTACAGAGCAACTAAAATTGCGGGATTAATGACTATTCCTGCCTATATCCGTTTAGTGAATGATCAGGAACTTCTTGAAATGGCTCTTGTTGAAAATATTCAGAGAGAAGATCTTGATGCCATCGAAATTGCACTTACTTATCATAGGCTTTTAGAAGAAATAGGTCTTACACAGGAAAATCTGAGCCAGAGAATAGGAAAAGATAGAAGTACCATTACCAATTCTATCAGGCTGTTAAGACTAAACCCGGATATTCAGAATGCCATCAGAAGCGGTGAAATTTCTGCAGGACATGGCCGGGCAATCATCAGTCTTGAAAGTGAAGAAGATCAGCAGGTTTTGTTTGATCTTATTATCAAAGAAAAATTAAACGTTCGTCAGGCAGAGCAGGCAGCTGCTGCATTGAAGAATCCAAAATCTCCCGCAGCCAAAAAAGCAAAAGTGGAGCTTTCCAATAACTATAAAAAAGCCCAGAAGACAATATCTGATATCTTAGATGTAAAAGTAGAAATCAAATCTTCTGGAAATGGTAAAAAAGGTAAAATTGTTCTGGACTTCAAAAATGAAGAAGAGCTGGAATATATTTTATCCCATATTAAATAATGAAGAAAATATTTTTCACATTTTTCTTGTGTATTGCTGCACTGGCCTATTCACAAGTAAACCCTATTGATACCGTTCGGATGCAGACCCCTCCGAAAGAGGAACCCCGTGTGGTAAAACCAGGTAAAACAGAAGCAAAGATCATCGAAGATCTTGAAAAAGCCAATGGTCCCACAGTAAAAACCATAAAACTGAATCCCACTAGAGCAGGACTGTATTCTGCTGTTTTACCAGGATTAGGACAGTTTTATAACAAAAAATACTGGAAGATTCCCATTGTTTGGGGAGCGGTAGGAGCCGGAGTTGGTATTGCTGTATGGAATGACAACCAGTACAAAAAATATCGTGAATATTACATCGCAAAACTTAATGGTACTCCTAATGAATTCGTGGACAGCCACCCTTTTTTAGATAAAAAAGCATTGGGGAACGCGCAGGACAGAGCGAAGAGACAAAGAGATTACGCCATTGCAATTACAGGACTTATTTATATTCTGAATATTGTAGATGCCGTAGTAGATGCACACCTTTATGAAAGCCGTCATGACCCGGATTTGGTTTTTAAACCGTCGGTTATTCAGGATCAGTATGGGTACAGTGCTCCCAAAACTGGGTTCAGTTTAAGTTATAGATTTTAGAAGACAACATATTTGCAGAAGACTTCGGTTGAAAGCAGTATTTAAAAATAAAAAAGATTATATGAAAATAGCATTAGTTGGTTACGGTAAAATGGGTAAGATCATTGATGAGATCGCACAGAAAAGAGGTCATGAAGTAGTTGCCCGCCTTAAAGAAACCCCAACTGCTGAGAATCTTAATAATCCGGATGTTGTGATTGAATTCTCACTGCCTGAAGTGGCATTTGAAAACATCAAAGCTTGTCTTGAAAATAAAATTCCGGTGATCTGTGGAACTACAGGCTGGCTGGATCAGAAAGAAGAAATAGAAAAACTGGCTGTAGAAAACGGTACCGCATTTCTATATGGTTCCAACTTTAGTTTAGGAGTCAATTTATTCTTTGCTTTAAACGAAAAGCTTGCAGACCTGATGAAAAACGTAGATGAATACTCTTGCCAGCTGGAAGAGATTCATCACATCCATAAAAAAGATGCTCCAAGCGGAACCGCTATTTCCATTGCCGAAGGAATCATTCAGAACAACCCTAAATTCGATGCCTGGAAGCTGGAAGAAACAGAAGGTAAGCAGCTTGGTATTTTTGCGGTACGTGAAGATGAAGTTCCGGGAACTCACAGCGTATATTACAGAAGTGAAGTAGACGAAATCGAGATCAAACATACCGCTTTCAACAGAAACGGTTTTGCGCTGGGAGCTGTGGTAGCTGCTGAATGGATTAAAGATAAAAAAGGAAACTTCGCAATGAAAGACGTTTTGGGACTTTAATTTGTAACAAATTCTGTAAATTGCAGACCAATAAACAGAAAATGATGAATAGTGAATTGTAAACGGCGGACTGCTTTTATCATTTATTACTCATCATTTTTATCATAAGAATAGGCAAAAAATTTATGAATTATTTTTTAACTTATACAGTATATGTCCTCATACTATCCGTATTGATGGGGATTTCATCTTGGAAACTGTTCAAGAAAATGGGCTATAGCCCTTTATTTGCTTTTATCCCTTTCTATAACTATTTCATTATTCTGAAAGAAACAAAGCATCCGAAATGGTGGGCAATCATGTCTTATCTTCCGATTGTAGGGCCGATCATGATGTCTGTTTTCCACCTTTATCTGGTGAAAAAGTTTGGGAAAACCCTTTTCAAAGATCAGATTCTTACCGTGATTCTGCCGTTTATTTATATGGCAGTGATCAACTATTCTAAAGATGTTGAGTTAGAAGATGAAAATGCAAACGACCTGTTTCTTACAGACGAAGAGAAAAATGATAAAAAGAAAGATACATTCGTAGGTTCAATTACCTTTGCGGTAGTTTTTGCAACCATTATCCACGTTTTTGTAACACAGCCTTTCGGGATTCCTACTGGATCTATGGAAAGAACATTATTGGTGGGTGACTTCCTTTTTGTAAACAAATGGAGCTATGGTTACAGACTTCCGATGCGTCCGGTAGCAATACCTTTCCTTCAGGGGACGATTATGGATACAGGACAGAAGGGTAACCCGAAAGATGATCCAAAATCTTACGTAGACGGAGTAAAACTTCCTTACACAAGAATTTTACAATTCAACAAGCCTCAGAAAAATGATGTAGTTGTTTTCAATTACCCTCAGGATTCTGTACATACAGCGATTGACAGAAAAGATCCTTACGTAAAACGTTGCGTTGCTACAGCAGGTGATACTTTTGAAATGAGAGCCGGAAGACTTTTCGTTAACGGAAAGCCGGAAGTTGTTTTAGGAGATCAGGAAGTACAGCACAGATATATTGTAACAACCGACGCTCAATTAGATATCCCAACCTTATATAAAGCTTATGGATTTTTACCGGTTCAGGAGTTTCAGCAGGATAACGGAGGGTTTATTTATGGTTTTCAAGGTTTAACGGATAAGACTGCCAAAGAAATTAAAGAACTTCCTCATGTTCTTGATATGAAAGAAGAAGTTTCAACAAAAGGTGAAGCGGCAGTATATTACAGAGACGAAGCGAAAACTAAAATTGATACTACACAATCTATTTTCCCTATCAACAAACCTTGGAATCAGGATTGGTACGGTCCACTTAGAATTCCTAAAAAAGGAGATGTGGTAGCCATCAATCAGGAAACACTTCCAACTTATCAGTGGATTATTTCTGAATATGAGCATAACAGCTTAGAGAAAAAGAACGGGAAAATCTTTATCAACGGAAAAGAAGCAACCCAGTATACTATTCAGCAGGATTATTATATGATGGTAGGAGACAACAGAGATGCTTCGTTAGATGCAAGATTCTTTGGTTTTGTTCCGGAAGAAAATATTGTAGGAAAACCGATGTTTACATGGATGAGCCTTCAGGGTGCTTTTGCGGACAGCAGTTCCACTTATCAGGCACCATTCAAAATTCGTTGGGAAAGAATGTTTAAAGCAACTAATACAGGAGAAGCTAATAAAACCTCTTACTGGTGGATTGCAGCAATGATCCTGATCTTATTCTTCGGATGGGAGTACTTCGTAAAACTATTCAGAAAGAAAAAAACTGAAGACGACTAATAGAAAAATTAAACTTAAAATAGAATGAAGTATTTGAAAAAATACTTCATTTTGCATTATGAATATGAAGAATGTATTATTGCCGGCATTTTATTTGCCCCCAATTTCATGGTTTTCAGTATTATTAAATCCTGAGAATGAAATTACATTGGAACAGTTTGAAAGCTTTCCCAAGCAGACTTACAGAAACAGAGTAAACATCTATGGAGCCAACGGAAAACTGTCCTTAATAATTCCTATCCATCACAACGGAAAAAGAGAATTTAAAGATGTTGAAATCTCTTATCGCGAAGATTGGAGAACCCTTCATTGGAAATCAATCAAGACAGCATATCAGAGCTCTCCTTATTTTGAATACTATGAAGATAAGTTCAGAAAAATATTTGAACTTCAGGAAAAATACCTTCTTGATTTTAACCTTAAAGGGATAGAAATCATCCAACAGATATTGAAAACAGAAAAGGCACACTCTTTGAATGAAGAATATATCAAAAATCCTGAAAGTATTAATTTCAGAGAAAAGTTTTCGGCAAAACTTCCGTCAGAGTTTCAAATGGAAGAATATTACCAGACGTTTTCTGATAAACTCGGCTTTTTGGAAGACCTTTCGGTTCTTGACCTTATTTGTAATAAAGGCCCGGAATCGCTGGTGTATATAAAAAATATAAAACAATCATATTAGCATACAATCGCTATTAGTGAAATTTCAGCACAGAACAGAAGAAGTTGGCGATTGTTGTATCTTTAAAAAAAAATAAATTTCAACATATGAAAAAGGTATTATTAGCTGCAGTTTTTTTAGCAGGTTTTAGTTTCTCTTTTGCACAGGAATCTAAAGCTAAAAGTATTGATCCAAACGAAGATAAAGATCTGATGACATGGTATCATAAAGATTTTGCAACTTCAAAAGTGTATGGGGTAAATACGGCAAATGCTTATAAATACTTAGAATCTAAAGGACTGAAGCCTAAAACCGTTGTGGTAGGAGTTTTGGATAGTGGAGTACAGGTAGACCATCCCGGATTGGTAAATAACCTTTGGTCAAACCCTAATGAAATTCCAGGAAATGGTAAAGATGACGACGGAAACGGATACATTGATGATGTACACGGTTGGAACTTCATAGGAGGTAAAAACGGTGATGTTGATATCGATAACATGGAAGTAACAAGAGTTGTTGCTAAATATAAACCTGTTTTTGAAGGAAGTGATTCCACTAAAAATAAAGCAAATCAGGCTCAAATGAAAGAAGAGTTTGATATGTATATGAAGGCCAAAGATATGTTCAATAAGAAAAGTATCGAGGCTCAGCAGAATTTCAGAACCTATTCTATGCTGAACGAGCTGATTCCTAATATGGTAAAATTATTAGGAGGTAAGCCTGTAACCGCTGAAACACTCTCAGCAATCAAAGCCCCTACAGACCAGAAAGATGCAATCGCATTGGAATTCCTTGGCCAGATTTCTCAAAGTCCTGAATTCAAAGGAAAATCTTCCGCTGAATTTGAAAAAAAGATGAAGGAGGAAATGAAAGAAGCAATAGACCATTTTGCTCCGGCAGCAAAACAATATGATCTTTCCTATGATACCAGAAAAGAAATTGTAGGGGACAACTATGATGATTATTCTGAAAAAAGCTATGGTAACAATCATTACGAAGGACCGGATGCAGAACATGGAACCCACGTAGCAGGAATCATTGCAGGATTGCCGCAAGGAAAAGAAATTCAGCATGGGGTAGCTTCAAAAGTTGCTAAGATCATGTCTGTAAGAACAGTTCCAAACGGTGATGAAAGAGATAAAGATGTAGCTAATGCTATTCGATATGCAGTAGATAACGGAGCGAAAGTGTTAAATATGAGCTTCGGGAAACCTGTTTCTCCAGGTAAAAATGTAGTTTGGGATGCTTTTAAATATGCTGAAGATAAAGGCGTTCTTTTGGTAAAGGCTGCCGGTAACGAAAATGAAGATGTTGCAGAACATCTGGCATATCCTACCAACTTTAAAAATGTTACTGATGAAAAACCATTTGTAAGCAACGTTCTTGTAGTAGGAGCAAGTACCAATAAAAACAGCGCTTTAAGAGCTGATTTCTCTAACTACAATAAAAAAATGGTGAATGTTTTCGCTCCGGGAGAAGAAATTTATTCTACTGTTCCTAAAAATGAATACAAATACCTTCAGGGAACTTCTATGGCTTCCCCTGTGGTAGCTGGAGGAGCTGCAGTTCTATTAGCATATATGCCGGACCTGAAGCCTTATCAGATCATTGAAGCACTTGTGAAAAGCAGCAATGCAAGTACTGCAAATGGATTTACAGACCAATCACAGGCAGGAGGTGTTATCGACCTGAAAAAAGCTGCAGAATATGCCTATACCAATTTCTATAAAGGAAAGCCGTCCAGCACTGCTAAGCCTTCGAAATCTGTAAAAAAGGCTGTTAAAAAATAATTTATCTCCCTGTGTTTAAGGAGAAACCCTAAAAAGTCCGAATTTTTTTCGGACTTTTATTTTTTATTTTAAATTTTGGCACGGTTTTTTGTAACTTTATAGTAACAAAATAATAAACAACAAAATGAAAAAGTTACTACTTGCAGGGATGTTGGGAACATCACTTTTTGCAGTTTCGTGTTCCTCTGTTAATAAAGCAGCTACATCTCAAAATCAAAGAGCCGACTTCCTGAAAATGAAAGGAGACTGGCAGATTGTAAGCATAGATTATGATAAAGGTTATAAAATTAAACCTTTTGACGAAGGTGCAGATGCACAGTGTTTCGTAGGAAGCCACTGGAGACTGATTCCTAATAACTGGACAGGAGCGTATACTTTAAATGGTGGTGGAGATTGCCCGGCAATTACACAACCGATAAAATTTGAAGTAAAAGGTGGTAATACGTTTATGTTTAAAAAAATTGCTTCAGGTACTAAAGCAAAACAAAACACTGCAGGGTATACAATGACATTAATCAACCAGGCTACAGATCAGTTTTCACTTGAGCAAGATGTTCCTTTTGAAGGAGGTAATGTAAAAGTAGTTTACAACTTCCAGAGAACAGGAATGAAATAATTTATCAACATAAAAGATCAAAAAAATGAATTTTAATAAAACATACGTAGGAGCCCTATTCTTGTCATCAGCATTATTATTGACAAGCTGTGAGGCGGTTCAGAATTCAAATCACCAACAAAGAGGTACAGCAGTAGGTGTTGCTTCAGGAGCAGTACTTGGAGGTATCTTGGGTAACAATGTAGGAAAAGGAGGAAATGGAGCTATTGGTGCTGTATTAGGTGGTATTATCGGTGGTGTAGCTGGTAATGTTATCGGTAACAAAATGGATAAGCAGGCTAGAGATATTAAAGAAACTTTACCAGGTGCTCAGGTAGAAAGAGTAGGAGACGGTATTAAAGTAACAATGAATGAAAGCATCGTTAACTTTGCTTTTGACTCTTCAAACCTTACATCTGTTGCTCAAACTAACCTTGATAAGCTGGCTGAAGTATTAGTAAACAACCCTGATACCAATATCAATATCTACGGACACACAGACAGCGTAGGTAAAGATGCTTACAACATGGCGCTTTCTCAAAGAAGAGCAGATGCTGTAAAAACTTATTTAGTAGGAAAAGGAATTACATCAAGCAGAATGTTCACAAAAGGTGAAGGTAAAAATATGCCGGTTGCAAGCAATGATACTGATGAAGGAAGAGCTAAAAACAGAAGAGTTGAGTTTGCGATTACTGCAAATGAAAAAATGATTAATGATGCCAAGCAAGGGCAGTAATTAATTTTACATATAAATATTTTCGTAAAAGACCGCCCCGGCGGTTTTTTTTGTATTTTTAGGCTAGAAATTTTGAATTTATTATTTTTGTACTTGAAATAACATAAATGAAGAAATATTTAAAGCTGCTCCGTGTAGAGCAATGGGTGAAAAACCTTTTTGTATTTGTCCCTCTTTTCTTTTCTGGTAATATTACCAACATTGATTTGCTTACCAAAAGCATTTTCGCATTTGTTATATTTTCACTTGCGGCAAGTGTTGTATATATCCTGAATGATTACAATGATATTGAAGCAGACAGAAAACATCCTGAAAAAAGGAGAAGACCTTTAGCTAGTGGAGCTATTTCAAAAGCAACAGCTATAGGAATTCTTATCGGTCTGGTGATTACAGACATTATCCTTGTATTTTTCACACAGCTCTACTTCCATGAATTGCTTTGGAAGTTTGCCATCATCATAGGTTTCTATGTGGTGATGAATCTGGCTTATACATTTAGACTGAAGCATGTTCCGATTATCGATATTTTTATTATTGCTATAGGATTTGTTCTTCGTGTATTGGCTGGAGGTTATATTACAGGAATCAGTATTTCACAATGGGCTATTCTCTTAACGTTTGTACTGGCGCTCGTACTGGCAATTGGAAAAAGAAGAGGAGAATTGATCAATGCACAGGTTTCAGGAAAAACAAGAAAAGCATTGGATGGGTATAATGTTCAGTTTGCAGACATCGCATTATCCATTTCTATTACACTGGCCATTGTGTGCTACCTGATGTTTACCCTGTCACCGGAAGTTCAGGAAAGATTCCATGAAAGAGTTTTTTATACGGTAATCTTCGTGGTTTTTGCCTTATTAAGATACCTTCAGCAGACTTTGGTCTACAACAGAACGGAATCTCCTACAAAAATTGTGTACAGAGACCGTTATATACAGGTTACCCTGGTACTTTGGGTAGCTGCATTTTTAATTCAAATTTATTTTAAGAAATGAAGCCGAATTTCACACAGAAAGTTACAAACTGGGGTAATTTCCCGGTAGTGGAGAAAGAAATGAGATCAGAGGACAGTTTCAAAAAAATAAAAGAATTTGTACTCAATCACAACGAGATTATTGCCAGAGGAAACGGAAGATGCTATGGAGATGCTTCCTTGGGAGAATCTATATTTTCAACAAAAAAATTAAATAAGTTTATCAATTTTGACCGTTTAAACGGAGTGATAGAATGTGAATCCGGAGTGCTGCTTTCAGATGTTCTGGAAATTGCGGTTCCGCAGGGATATTTTCTGTACGTTACTCCCGGGACAAAATTTATATCAGTCGGAGGAGCTATTGCTTCCGATGTTCATGGAAAAAATCACCATGCAGAAGGATGTTTCTCAGAATACGTGATAGAATTTAAACTAATGACTGAAAGCGGAGAAATTATTACCTGCTCCAGAGAAGAAAATTCAGAGAAATTCTGGGCTACCATTGGTGGAATGGGTCTTACGGGGATTATTCTGACTGCAAAATTTAAGCTTAAAAATATAGAATCTGCATACATTCGTCAGGAAAGTATCAAAGCAGAAAATCTTGATGAAATCTTTAAACTGTTTGATGAAAGTGAAAACTGGACGTATACCGTTGCATGGATCGATTGTCTTCAGAAGGGAAAAAACATCGGAAGAAGTATTCTGATGAGAGGTGAGCATGCTTTCCAACATGAGCTTCCTCAGAAGTTTTCGAAAACTCCTTTGAGATTAAAGAAAAAATTGTCACCCACAGTTCCTTTTTATTTTCCGGGATTCGTACTGAATGCGCTTACGGTAAAAATATTCAACTGGCTATACTATAAAAAACAGTCCAAGAAGGAAGTTAAGAATTTTATTGATTACGAAACATTTTTCTATCCTTTGGATGCTATTAATGACTGGAACAAAATCTACGGGAAATCCGGTTTTATACAATATCAGATGGTGATTCCTAAAGAAGCGGGAAAAGAAGGGATGAAAAGAATCCTTGAGACGATCGCGAAAAGTGGAAACGGATCATTCCTGGCAGTTTTAAAACTTTTTGGAAAACATAATCCGGAGGCTTACAACTCATTCCCGGTGGAAGGGTATACGCTGGCCTTAGATTTTAAAGTTAATTCAAAACTGAAAAAATTGGTAGACCAGCTTGATGCAATTGTTCAGGAGTTCGGAGGAAGAATTTACCTTACCAAAGACAGTATGAGCAGATCATCGCTTACCAATTATCTGAAAAATATTCAAAATCCTAAATTTGTGTCTTTACAGCACAAAAGAATCATAAACAACAACTCATAATGATAGTTCTGGGAAGCACATCTGAAGTAGCACAGGCTTTTGTGGAAAAAGCACTTCAGGAAGGAGAAAAGTTTGAAAAAATCTATCTTTTTACCTCAAATAAAGAAACTACAGAACGGTTCGCAAGACATATTGATGTAAAGTTTCTGCAGCAGGCGGAAGTTATTGAACTGGACCTGACCAAAGAAATTGATTACAACAGATTTGATAATATCAATTCAAATGTATTATTTTGTGCCGTAGGATATTTAGGAGAAGGAACAGAAGAAGGACTGTATGATAACAGGAATACGGAACGTATCATAGACATTAATTATTCAAAACTGGTTCCTGTAATGAACTATTTTGCTCATAAATTTGAAAGCAGAAGATCCGGAACGATCATTGGGCTTTCATCAGTAGCAGGAGACAGGGGAAGACAGAGTAATTTTATCTATGGAAGTGCAAAAGCAGCGTTTACAGCCTATTTGAGCGGTTTGAGAAACTACCTTTTTGATAAAAAAGTACACGTTCTTACAATAAAACCCGGGTTTATGGCAACCAAAATGACAGAAGGCCTGCCTTTAAATCCGAAACTGACAGCAACACCGAAACAAGCGGCTGCCTGTATTTATAAAGCCTTTAAAAAGGAGAAAAACGTGGCATATGTTTTGCCGGTTTGGAGTATTATTATGATGATTATCAGAAATATACCTGAATTTATATTCAAAAAATTAAAGCTTTAAAGAGAAAATGAAAAAATTGTATTGTTTTGATTTTGACGGAACTTTGACCTATAAGGATACTATGTTTATGTATCTTAAATTCTACGATTCTACAAGATACCGGATACAATTTTTAAGACATGTACCCCTCTTTATCCTGTTGAAATTAAAGCTTGCCGAAACGGAAAAAGTGAAAAAAAGCTTTATCGGGTCTATTTTAAAAGGGCAGACTCAGGAAAAGATCGAAATGAAGTCTAAACAGTTTTTTGAACTTCACTATCCTAAAATTGTGAGAGAAAATGCATTAGACTTTATAAAAAATATCGATAGGAATAATACACAAAGTTTATTGGTAACCGCATCCTTAGATATTTGGGTAAAGCCTTTCGCTGAGGAACTTAAAATGGAGCTTGTTTCTACGCGGGCAGAGTTTAAGAACGGACTTTTTACAGGAAATTTTGTTGGAAAAAACTGCAATGGTAAAGAAAAACTGGTAAGAATTAAAGAAGAAATTAATGATTCCAGATACGATAAAATTATTGCATTTGGAGATACTTCAGGAGATCGCCCAATGTTGAAATGGGCAAATGAGGGACATTACCAATTTTTTCATTAATTTTGGGAGATAAAATTGTAAAAAATGAAAAGCCTGTTAATTGCATGTGTGGTAATCTTCATGAGCTGTGCTAACGCACCATCTCAGAAGTCTTCTGCCGTACAGGAAAATGCGGAACTCCTTGTTTCTGAATCTCAGGGAGGAACGGATAAACCCGGCTTTAAGATAATCAATGACGAAAAAGAGTTTCGTAATATTATCCAGGGAAGTTTTGGTATCGCAGATCTGGGAAAAGAATCTTATATCAAATATCCTCAGTTTCCGAAAAATAAGAAAGTCGTTTTATACAATTTGGGAACCTTCAGATCAGGAAGTCACAAAATTGAAGAAATCAAAGGCGTATCTGTGAAAAATCAGATTCTCTATGTAGAAGTTCCTGCCGGAGAACCTTCCGGGGGAATGGAAATTCAGGTGATCTCCAGCCCATGGTTTATTTTTACTGTTCCCGCTGATTACAAGTTTACCTCCGTAGAATTAAAATATTCAAAATAATAATGGATAAAGTATATTTAGATAATGCCGCAACCACTCCGCTTGCAGAAGAAGTTATAGATGCAATGGTGGGCACTATGAAGATGAATTTCGGAAACCCGTCTTCAACGCACAGCTTTGGCCAGGAAGCAAAAATCCTTATTGAAAATGTAAGAAGACAGGTTGCAGACTATCTTCATGTAACTCCTGCTGAAATCATTTTTACTTCCTGTGGAACCGAATCCAATAATATGATCATCAAATCCTCGGTAGAACACCTTGGAGTAGAAAGAATCATCAGCTCTCCTCTGGAACATAAATGTGTTTCTGAAAGTATTTTGGACATGAAGAGCAGAAAAGGAGTAGAAGTAAACTACATCCGTCCGAATGAAAAAGGAGATATTGACCTTACGAAATTAGAAGAGCTGTTAAAAGCTTCAGATAAAAAAACCTTGGTAAGCTTAATGCACGCCAACAACGAAATCGGAAACATTATTAACCTTAAGCAAGTTGCCCAGTTGTGCAAAGAGCATAATGCACTTTTCCACTCGGATACTGTACAGACTATGGCTCATATGAACCTTGATTTCTCTGATATTCCTGTAGACTTCGCTTCCTGTAGTGCCCATAAATTTCACGGGCCAAAAGGAGCAGGATTTGCATTTATCAGAAAGGCAACAGGTTTAAAAGGAATTATTACCGGAGGACCTCAGGAAAGAAGCCTTAGAGCCGGGACAGAAAATGTGAGCGGTATCGTAGGACTGGGTAAAGCATTAGAACTTTCTCTGAATCATATGGATGAATATACCAACCATATGCAGGATATTAAAAATTATGCAATTGAAAGACTTTCTGCCGAAATTGAAGGAATTAAATTCAATGGAAGAAGTGCTGAAAAGGAAAACAGTCTTTATACGGTTTTAAGTGCGTTATTACCATACAAAAATCCATTGATAGGACTTCAGCTGGATATGAAAGGAATAGCAATTTCTCAGGGAAGTGCATGTTCATCAGGAGCTTCAAAACCTTCAATGGTGATGATGATGGTGCTTTCTGAAGACGAAATGGATCATTGTACACCATTGAGAATCTCTTTCAGTCATATGACGACTAAAGCGGATATCGATACATTAGTGAATGCTTTGAAAGAAATTTCAAATGACTATACTATAGAAAAAACTAATGTTGAGCATAGATAGTCTTGTGCACTAAATATCGTAATTTTGAACATCCGATAAAGGATTAAAAAGAAAATAATATTAATTAAAATAAAAGAAACAAAAATGGCTTTAGAAATTACAGACAGCTCATTTCAGGATACGGTTTTAAAATCAGACAAACCGGTATTAGTAGACTTCTGGGCAGTATGGTGCGGACCTTGCAGAACTTTAGGACCAATCATCGAAGAAGTAGCTTCAGATTTTGAAGGAAAAGCAATCGTTGGGAAAGTGGATGTTGATAACAACCAGGAGATTTCTATGCAGTATGGTATCAGAAATATCCCTACAGTTCTTATTTTTAAGAACGGAGAAGTAGTAGATAAATTAGTAGGTGTAGCTCCAAAAGAGGTAATCGCTGAAAAATTAAGCGCTCACTTATAAAAAAATAAGTTTGATAATGAATGCCTTCCAGTATTGGGAGGCATTTTTTCTAAAATAATTTGCAGATAACAAAAAAAGGTGTAATTTTGCAACCACGAAAAAGAAACGACGTTCTTTAAAAAAATGATCCGGTAGTTCAGCTGGTTAGAATGCCGCCCTGTCACGGCGGAGGTCGCGGGTTCGAGTCCCGTCCGGATCGCAGAAGTTTTTCTCAATTTACTTTAAAAAAAATTGATCCGGTAGTTCAGCTGGTTAGAATGCCGCCCTGTCACGGCGGAGGTCGCGGGTTCGAGTCCCGTCCGGATCGCAGAAGTTTTCTCAATTTCTTTTAAAAAAATTGATCCGGTAGTTCAGCTGGTTAGAATGCCGCCCTGTCACGGCGGAGGTCGCGGGTTCGAGTCCCGTCCGGATCGCAGAAGTTTTTCTCAATTTACTTTAAAAAAATTGATCCGGTAGTTCAGCTGGTTAGAATGCCGCCCTGTCACGGCGGAGGTCGCGGGTTCGAGTCCCGTCCGGATCGCAACTACAATGTAAAGTAGTATAAATACTGTAAAATATATGTTTTACAGTATTTTTTTTGTTTTACATTGGTTTTAGAGTGGGAATGGATCGGCTGCAAAGTTGGATGGGAAATAATATCCGGATATCTCGGTTGGTTTACGGACCTTTTTAATGATTTTATTTTTGGAAATTTGTTTCAAAATGTTAATTTATATTTTAAATAAAAATTAACTTGCAGTACTTAAAATATTAATAATAATTATTACCTTCGTCCAATAATAAAAGCCACTGAATGTTGAATTAATGAAAATGGAATTTTAGGTTTATTTGTATATGTGGGACATTTTTAAAATCAGGGATTTAAGGTATATACCCAGATGGTCGGTTTTTTTTATCGACATCTCAGTCATTTTCTTTTCTGTTTTAATTTCATATTTGTTCTTAAAAAGTCTGGAGGTAAAACTTAACTTTATTGAGTATCAAAATGAAAAAATATTTTCAGTAATTATTGTTAATATTCTGTTTATACTCCTGTTCAAAACATATGCGGGAATTATAAGACATTCTACTTTTTTTGATTTTTGTAAAATTTTATGGTCTTCAGGTTGTGCTCTTATTACATTACTGGGGCTTAATTTTATATCCGGGCTGATATTGGGTAAACCTGTTTTTTTATATCCGGTTCTGTTTTTATTTTTCTTGATTTCTATTTTTCTGATGTTCTTTTTCAGAATGATAACCAAACAGATTTTTTCAATATCTATTCCTAAAGACGTTTCGTCCAAGGAAAGGGTTGCTGTTGTAGGGATAGGAGGTGCTTCTGTTTCATTAGCGAATGCTATTATTCATAATCCTGATCATCCGTACCAGCTGGCAGGATTTATTAGTGCGAGGTCAGATTCTAAGAAAGCAATGCTGCTAGGTCATAAGATTTATAATAAAAAGCAGTTTCTTAAAAACGATAATCTGAGAGAACGGTTTGATGCGGTTTTAATCAAAGATATGATGACAAAGCGGGAAATGGAAGAATGGACAGCCCTCGCATTGGAGAATGGATTGAAAGTATTAAAAGCACCTGTGGCCAATATAATAAAAGAAGAAGATGTTGTAAGAGGTATCCGTCCACTTAAAATTGAGGATTTACTCAATCGCCCGGCCATTAAAATAGAAGGAGAAGAGGTAAGAAGTTTCCATGTAAATAAAACTATTTTAGTAACCGGAGGCGCCGGGTCTATAGGAAGCGAAATTGTAAGACAGGTTGCTCAATTGAATTCATCACTTATTGTGGTGGTTGATCAGGCAGAATCTCCCTTATATGAATTGCAGCTTGAATTATTGGAAAAATTTCCGGACCAAAAATTCAAATTTGTATTGGCGGATATTTCAAACTATTCCAGAATTGAAAAACTGTTTGACGATCATCAGTTTTCAATAGTTTATCATGCTGCAGCATACAAACATGTACCTTTAATAGAAGATAATCCTCATGAAGCTATTTTTGTGAACATTGGAGGAACTAAAAACTTAGCTCTTTTATCAAAAAGATATAACGTTAACCGTTTTGTGATGGTATCTACAGATAAAGCGGTAAACCCAACTAACGTAATGGGAGCTTCAAAAAGAACTGCTGAACTTTTTGTACAGTCATTGCAAAATTCTGCGGAGAACACAACAAAATTTATTACCACGCGTTTTGGAAATGTATTGGGATCCAATGGGTCTGTAATACCACATTTCAAAAAACAAATCGAAAAAGGAGGTCCGGTTACAATTACTCATCCTGATATTATTCGCTATTTTATGACTATTCCGGAAGCTTGCGAACTGGTACTTCAGGCAGGAACAATGGGACAAGGTGGTGAAATTTATGTTTTTGATATGGGCAAACCTGTTAAAATCCTGGATCTGGCAGAAAGAATGATAAAACTATCAGGATATACGCCGGGTATTGATATCAAAATTGATTTTATAGGTTTAAGACCTGGTGAAAAGTTGTATGAAGAACTTCTAACTGATAACACCACAACTATTCCTACCCATCATGAGAAAATTATGATATCCAGAGATCCATTGATGGAGTTTGAAGATATAGAAGCTTTGTGTCAGCAAATTATTCTGGCAGCAATGAGTAAAGACAGTTTACAGATCGTAAAAATATTAAAAATCATAGTACCGGAATTTATAAGTAATAATTCCGAATTTGAAGTTCTGGATAAAATATCTGAGCATTAAGTATATGAGTAAAAGATATGAATAAAATCAATGAAAAAAAATAATGAAAAATAATAATTTTCGTTATTTTGTTTCAAACGGAATGAAAATTGCTAGAAAAAGAATTGATTTAAATATAGGTGTTGAAATGCACTTCACATAAATAAAAACTAATAATATTGAATCTTAAATAAAATTGAAGTTAACTCAAGTAGACTTAGAAAAAAAACATATGAATAAAACTATTATTGCATATATAGTACTGTTATCGGTTACTTTACTATCATGTAGACCGAAGCAAAATATGGTATATATGTCGAAACATAATATGGAAGAGGAAGTTGCAAAAGCAAAGTTTCAGGGATTACATATTCAGGAAGGAGACGTGCTGCTAATCCTTGTTTCTGCATTAGATGAAATTGCAGTAAAACCTTTCAATCTCAATACTCTAAATAAAGTTGGAAGTGTAAGCACTACCGGAGTTAATCAATATGTACAGCCAAGCGAATATCTGGTGAATGAGGAAGGCTATATCAATTTCCCGGTATTAGGAAATGTTTTTGCAAAGGGAATGACACAGGTACAGCTTAAACAGGAATTGGAAACCAGGTTGAAAAGATACCTGACAGATCCTTTGGTTACTATTACACTGAAAAATTTTAATGTAAGTATCTTAGGGGAAGTAAAAAACCCTGGACAGAAAGAAAGTGTTTCTCAAAAGATCAATATTTTCCAGGCTCTTGGTCTTGCCGGTGATATGACAGATTTTGGAGACCGTACAAATGTGAAATTGATACGATCCGGAGATGATGGATCAGACCAGGTTGTCAATGTTGACCTTACAAGATCTGATATTGTAAATTCACCGTACTATTATATGAAGCAGAACGACATATTGTACGTACAGCCGGATAAAAACAAGCAGGTTCAGGCCAATTCTAATCCAAACAGAGCCCTTACATTCCAGATTATTGGTGCATTACTGACAGCTGGTACACTTATTATTGCTTTAACTCGAAAATAAAATATGCAGCAGATAGAATTTCAGGAAAGTGAAGAATCTTTTGATTTAAGAAAGATCATTGGAAAATATTTAAGCAAATGGCCTTGGTTTATAGCATCTGTCTTATTATTTATTATCGTAGCTTTTACATATCTTCGGTATGCTATACCTCAGTATCAGTCTACCACAACTCTAAAATTTGATAAAAAACAATCAGACCTAACTGGTGCTTTAATTGATCTTGACAATCTCGGACTTGGTTTGGGAAATGCAGATGAGCTTAAAAGTGAGGTTGCCGTAGTAAGTTCAAGACCTATCTTGATGAAGGTTGTTGAAAACCTTAATCTCAACGTACAATATTATAATTCTGGTGAAATCAGGGATTCTGAATTATTCACAAAAGCACCTATTGAAGCCAAAATTATATCTTATAAAGCTGATATTAAGAAATTTATTTCATCCGAATACCTTGTGAAAGAAGTCACAGAAAATGACTTCGTTTTAGAGGATATAGATAAGAAAACAATAAAAGGTAGTTTTAATAAAAATCTGGCTCTTGATTTTGGAATTGTAATTCTGAATAAAGTTCCAGGACTTACATTTAAAGACAAATATAAAATTGTATTCTGGAATCCGCTGGAGAAAGTAAAAAACTTGGAAAAGTTAATCCAGGTTGACCTGCCTGATCAGAAGGCAATGCTGATGGATATTAGCATTGTAGGTACTGTACCTGAGAAATCAGAAGCTATCCTTAATGAAGTAACCAAACAGTATAATCTGGACGGGCTAAGGGATAAAAATTTACAAGCTCAAAATACACAAGAGTTTATCGATAAACGATTAGAAGTTATTTCACGGGATCTTTCCGGAGTTGAGAATCAGAAAGAAGATTTCCAGAACCGTAACCGAATTGTAGACTTGCAGGCACAAGCACAGCTGGCTCTTCAAAATACAAATGATAACACAAAACAACTTCTTCAGCAGCAAACGCAGCTGGATCTCCTTAATTCTCTTCAATCCGAAGCTTTAAAGGGCTCTAATCAGCTTATGCCTTCTAATTTAGGGCTAAATCCTTCTTTGGAACAGGCAATTTCACAATATAATAATCTTGTTATCAGCAGAAACAAGACTTTGAAACAGGCAACTAATGAAAACCCTGCGGTAATAGAAATGAATAAGGAAATTTCTTCATTGAAAGAAATTGTAAGAGATAATATAAGCCAGCAGAAGGCAACAATTCAAGCATCAATTGCACAGATAAACAGTCAGATTTCTGCCAATACAGGAATGATTGAAAAAGTTCCCGGACAGTCGAAAGTCTACAGAGGTATCGAACGTCAGCAGAATCTTAAAGAACAGCTTTTTCTTTTTCTTTTGCAGAAAAGAGAAGAAAACGCGATCAATCTTTCTGTTAATGTTCCGAAAGCTAAAATTGTAAATCCTGCTTATACTAATGATATTCCGGTTTCACCTAAGAAAAATATCATTCTTTTAGCAGCAGTTTTATTAGGGTTAATGGTACCGTTTGGGGTGTTCTATCTTTTCTTTATATGGGATGATAAAATCTACAGCCGTACAGATATTACGGAAAATTCGCCACTTGGCGTGTTAGCAGATATCCCTGCGCTGAAGGACGATCAGAATCATCTGGTACAGAAAAATGATTTCTCAGAATTGGCAGAATCATTCAGAATATTGGTTTCCAACTTGAAATTTTTACTTCCTACTAAAGATAAAGCTAAAGTTATACTGGTAACTTCATCGGTGAAAGGGGAAGGTAAAACATTGGTTTCCGTTAATCTGGCTTTAACATTGGGCAACAAAAACGGAAGATCACTTTTAATTGGTTCTGATATCAGGAATCCACAGATTCAACGCTACGATAATGAGCCTATTAAAGGGAAAGGGCTTACGGAATATCTGTATGATGAGAATACCAATATTGCAGATCTCATTCATATTTCAGACACTAATCCCAACTGTGATGTGATCTATGCAGGGACGATTCCTCCAAATCCGCAGGAACTCCTTTCTAATGGAAGATATCAGGAACTTATTAACAAAATGTCTTCTCAATATGCATATATTATCATAGACTCTGCTCCTTTAATGCTTGTTTCTGATACTTTAAATATTGTAGATACTGCTGATGCTACCTTGTATGTAATAAGATCTGGAGTTTCAAGAAAAATATTAATTGATTTTGCGAACAAACTCGTAAAAGAATCGAAATTATCAAACCTATCTTTTGTTATTAATGATGTTGCTAAAAACGTAGGAGGCTACGGATATGGCTACAATTATGGATATGGTTACGGATATACAAGCGATGAAAAGAAAAGCTGGTGGCAGAAGCTTTTGAAAAAATAAATATCAAAAAAAATAATAAACATAAAAAGTAAGCAGATCATAGGATATGAGTATACAGAATAAAATCGGGATAATAGGATTGGGATACGTCGGGCTACCCTTGGCTCGTTTATTTGCTACCCAATATGCTGTAGTAGGATTTGATATTAATCAGGGCAGAATAGCAGAATTAAAAGAAGGAAAAGATTCTACGCTTGAAGTTGAAGATGAAGTCCTTCAACCGGTTTTGGTAACAGAAAATCCTTTTATGGGATCTTCAAAAGGATTGTTTTGTTCTTCAGATCTTGAGGATATTAAAGATGCTAATATATACATTGTTACAGTTCCTACACCGGTAGACAAACATAGCCGTCCGGATTTAACGCCATTATATAAAGCTTCGGAAACTGTTGGAAAAGTTTTGAAGAAAAATGATATTGTTATTTATGAATCTACGGTATATCCGGGAGTAACAGAGGAGGAATGTATTCCTGTGTTGGAAAAAGTTTCAGGAATGAAATTTAACGAAGATTTTTTTGCAGGATATTCTCCTGAAAGAATCAATCCGGGGGATAAGGAACGTACCGTAGAGAAGATTTTAAAGGTAACTTCAGGTTCTACACCGGAAATTGGAAAAAGAGTAGACGAATTATATAAATCTGTTATTTCAGCAGGAACACATTTGGCACCTACCATCAAAGTAGCTGAAGCATCGAAAGTGATCGAAAATTCACAGCGTGATATTAATATTGCTTTTGTAAATGAGCTAGCAAAGATATTTAATCTTCTGGATATTGACACACATGCAGTTTTGGAAGCAGCAGGAACCAAGTGGAATTTCCTGAAATTTAAACCCGGATTGGTGGGAGGACACTGCATAGGGGTAGATCCTTTCTATCTAGCCCAGAAAGCGCAGGATGTAGGATATTATTCTGAGCTGATCCTTACAGCAAGAAGACTGAATGATTCTATGGGGCAGTTTGTAGCTTCCGAGGTTGTAAAAACGATGATTAAGAAAAGAATCAATATTACGGATGCCAAGGTACTGAATCTTGGGATCACTTTTAAGGAAAACTGCCCGGATGTAAGAAATACGAAAGCCGCAGATGTAATCACAGCACTGGAAGACTATTCTATAGAAGTGACAACGTATGATCCGTGGGCAAACCCAGAAGAAGTAAAGCATGAGTATGGTATAGAATCTACAAATTCTCTGGAAGATATTAAAGAAAAGTTTGATGCAGTTGTTCTCACGGTTTCTCATGATGAATTCCTTAATATCGATCTTTCCGATTATCTAAAAGAAGATGGAGTTATATATGACGTTAAAGGAATTTTAGAGAAATACGATAATCGTTTATAAAAAAATTAGAAAATGAAAATAGCAGTAGTAGGAACAGGATATGTAGGTTTGTCTAATGCCGTCTTATTGGCCCAGCATAATGAAGTTGTAGCCTTAGATATTGTTCAGGAAAGAGTAGAATTGCTTAATTCTAAAAAATCTCCTATCGAAGATGAAGAGATCAGTACGTTTCTAAGCACGAAACAACTTAATTTCAGAGCTACTCTAGATAAAAAAGAAGCTTATAATAAAGCTGAGTATATTATTGTTGCCACTCCAACAGATTATGACCCTACTACTAACTATTTCGACACAAGCAGTGTTGAAAATGTAATAAAGGAAATTGCAGAATATAATTCCGACGCTGTAATTATTATTAAATCTACAGTTCCTGTGGGGTATACTGTAGAGCTAAAAAGCAGAATGCATTTAGATAATGTGATGTTTTCTCCTGAATTTTTGAGAGAAGGCAAAGCTTTATATGATAATTTATATCCTTCCCGAATTATTGTGGGGGAACAGAGTGAGCGCGCAAAAATTTTTGCAGAATTACTGAAAGAAGGTGCCATAAAAAAGGATATTCCGGTTTTATTTACAAATCCTACAGAAGCAGAGGCAATTAAATTGTTTTCAAATACCTACTTAGCATTGCGTGTGGCTTATTTTAACGAATTAGACAGCTATGCGCAGATCCATGAACTGGATACCCGCCAGATTGTAGAAGGTGTTGGTCTGGACCCAAGAATTGGTTCGCATTATAATAATCCATCTTTTGGATACGGAGGATACTGCTTGCCTAAGGACACCAAACAGCTTTTGGCAAATTATAACGCTGTTCCTAATAATATTATTCAGGCAATTGTAGATGCAAACAGGACCCGTAAGGATTTCATAGCAGATTCTGTACTGGCCAAAAAACCAAAAAAGGTGGGTGTTTACCGTCTAATCATGAAAGCAGGCTCCGATAATTTCAGAGCATCTGCCATACAGGGAGTAATGAAAAGGATTAAAGCTAAGGGGGTAGAAGTGGAAGTATTTGAACCGGCACTTAATGAAGAGTTTTTTTTCAGCTCCAAAGTGGTAAAAGATTTAGAACTTTTCAAGAAAGAATGTGATGTAATTATTTCTAACCGTAATGCATCTGAACTTGCTGATGTACAGGAAAAAGTGTATACAAGGGATCTATTTGGTAATGATTAGTGAATTATTATAATAAAGACTTAAAGTAGTGTCCGTATCATAAATAGTGGACATTTTATCTAATTAAAGTTATGTCATGTTTTAAGTGGTCAACCACTTGTGTAGGAATTTAAAATAATAATGGAAACTTCAAAAATCTTAAAGAATACCCTTATATATTCTGTTGGAACAATAGGATCAAAAATACTATCCTTTCTTTTAGTTCCAATTCTGACATTTTATCTAAATAAAGAGCAATTGGGAATCTACGATCTTTTGATGACCCTGATTTTGTTTTTAAGCCCAATTATTTCATTTCAATTATCTGAAAGTATTTACAGATTTATCAAATCTGACACTAAAATATCCAATTACAAAGCTGTAATATCTAATGCATTTATTCTACTGCTATTATCTATTATTGTCTTTGAAGTAATTTTTATGGGTATTAATTTTTTTGTGAAATATGATTATTTTATTTATTTTTCAATTTGTCTTATTACATCAATTTTATATCCTGTATTTCAGAAAATTGTAAGAGCTTTTGGAAATAATAAACTTTTTACTGCTATAGGATTGTTTAATTCAATCTTAATATTAATACTGAATATATTTTTTTTAAAGTTTTTACATTTAGGATTAGTTTCTTTATTTCTGTCTTTAATAATTTCAAATTTAATATCTATTATTGTTATTATATTTAATGTTAGTTTTTTTAAATATTTTTCATTTAAGGAGTATAATAAAGATAAATTATTAGAACTTTTAAAATATTCAGCACCATTAATTCCTAACTCTATTAGTTGGTGGTTAATAAATTCCTCTGATAAATTTCTAATTGCTCTATTTTTAACATTAAATGATAATGGGATATATGCTATTTCAACAAAATATCCGGTTATACTTATTCTTATTAATTCAATATTTATTCTTGCATTTCAAGACGAAAAGCTAGTGGATACAAATAATTCTAATTTAGATAAAGAATCTACGCTTTTCAATAGATATATTGATTTTCAATTTTCTTGTGGATTATTATTAATATCGTGCTCAAAATTGTTAATTACTTTAACTGTTGCAACAGAATATTTAGATTCCTATAAATATATGATGTTCTTGTTTACCGGAGTTGTTTTTTCTTCTCTATCAAGTTATGTAGGAGTTTATCTTATGAGAGAAAATAATACTTTACAGATTTTAAAATCAAGTTTAATAGGAGGTATTATTAATATCTTATTTGTGTTATTATTTATTAAAAGTATAGGTTTGTATGCTTGTGCTATAGGCTCAATATTAGGTTTTTATGTATTGTATTATATAAGATATGACTATTTAAATAAAAAATATGGATTTTCTGTTAATAACTATAAAATTCTAATTTATTTAGCTGTTACCCTGATTACATCAGCTGTTTTTATATATTTTGAGAGCATTTATGTAAACCTGTTGATTTTTTTATTTATTGCACTATTTATAATCATAAATAGACCAATTATAAACACTGTTTTTAGAAAATATGGAAGATAAGGAAATATTGATAATTAATCAGGGATATATTAGATATAACTTGGGTGATCAGGCTATTAGGATTTCAATGAATAGATTCTTTAAGGAAAAGAATTATTTGGTTGATTATTCTTTTTTGACCGCTCCAAATGATTATAGAGATCCATTGCCAGATACAGATTATATAAAGAATAAACATGCAGCAAAAAATAATTATAAAAAAGTCTCTAGAATAAAAATTGTACTGTCAATCATAAAATGGCTTATTATGAGCCTTCCTTCTATTATAAGAAACTTGAGTAAAAAGAAATATAAATATGTAATAGTTGGTGGGGGACAATTAATTAATTCAAGTAATAGCTTTTATCCTCACTCTTTTTCATATAGTATTTATTTATGGTCTTTTTTTAGTAGAATCTTGAATAGAAAATTGGTATTCTTAGGAGTAGGTGCTAATAGAAAATTCAATTTTTGGGAAAACTTTTTCTATAAAAAAGCTCTTAAGAATGCAAGTCATATTATAGTAAGAGATAATTATACAAAAGAATCTTTAAGAAAAAATTTTAATGTGGATTCTGTTATTATGCCCGATATAGCTTTTTATGATTATGATGAAGTTGAGTATACAAAAAGTAGAAAATTTTTGTCTGTTAATATTTATAGTTATGAAGAATATAATCAAAATTATAATATTAATAAAGAAGATATTGTAAGCTACTATAATCGTTGGATAGAATTAATTAAAGAGAATCTGGAAGAAGAGGAAATTGTTTTATTTTCAACTACTCCAACTGACCATTATGAAAATTGTCAATTTTTAGATTTTGTTGAAAAAAATAAAATATTTGATGGCAAAAAAATTATTTTAGAAAATATTACGGACCTTCGTGATTTAAATGATTTGTATGGTAATTCATATAAAATTATTTCAGGTAGAATGCATGCAATTCTTATAGGAATAAAGAAGGGAGTTGTTCCTGTGGTTTTTGAAATATCAGATAAACTTTCAACATTTAAGAGAGAGTATATAGATGATGGTATAAAGCTAAAGGAAAATAAAAATCAAATCAAGGATACTCTTGAGAAATATTTTAAAGATGAAAATATATAATTCTATCATTAAATACAGAAATTTATATGCTTTCATATTATTTTTCTTATCCATTTTAATATCTGTATTTACACAGAATATATCAGTATTAATTCATACGATAGTATTTTTTTATCTTGGTTTTTTATTGATAAAGTTAATTGATAAAAAGAAGGAAGAAGCATTATCTCTCTATATATTCTTTTTTCTTATTTATTATGTCTTTACATTCATTACTGATTATATATATGTACATAATTTTAATACTGATTTTTTTTATGCCCTGGATAGTGTAAAGTATTATGGGTTAAGTGTATATTTAGAAAAGAATAATGCAAATATTCAGAGATACTTATTTGAATATAGATTTGCACCGGGCTATGGCTATATCGTATATTTTATCTGTAAACTATCTAATTTTATAGGTGGTGCAAATACTGTGTTTTTGCATAAAATTCATATCGTATTTTTGAGTTCATCAATAATTAGTTTTACATATATAATTGGACGAAACTTATTGCAAAATTTAGATCCTAGAATTTTATTTAAATATGTATTATTATTTGGATTTATTTCACATTTTTTCACGTTTTCAGCAATATTAATCAGAGATATACATATTGTATTTTTATATACATTATCATTTTTAATACTTACTACGAAAAATAATCTGACTAACTTTCTAATGTTAGTATTGTTGTGTTTTTTAGTTTTCCAATTTAGAGTGGCAAATGGTCTTTTTTCAATAATATTTATATTGTGTTTTTTTTACAAGAATGTATTAGAATTAAAGAGCAAAAGAAAAATAAGGATATATACAGTACTTTTAGCTTTACTCGCTTTAATAGTTATTGGTTTATTTAATTCATTGATTGATTTGAGTGATATAGATGATAAAGCTACAAACTATGAAGCTTATCACAATGAAATGCTAAAAAATGGTTCTGGTTTAGCAAAGATTATATATAAATTACCCGTTATTGTCAGACCATTTTTATTTACAATTTTATCACAGCTCGCTCCCATACCTGCTTTTCAGGTTACTTTTCTAAGTGTAACAAAACAATATCAGCTTCTTTTGTTACCATTGGCAGGGTCTGTAATATTTTGGATATATGTTGATATTATAATCTTATTCAATTTCTTTAAGAAGAAATATAGAAAAAATATTTCTAATTTGCTGGCCGTTTTTCTAATAATTTCGTTGTTATTCATTCTGGTTACTTCTGCCACATCACCTGAGTTTAGAAGATTATTGCCGGTATATCCTATTATTTTCATTTATTTTATTTTCATTTATGATAAAATAAAGCTTTCATATAAAAGAAATATATTAACTCTTTATATCATGGTTTATGCAATGATTAGTATAATTTTAATTTTTTTTAAATGATTATAAACTTTTTAGATAAATATTATTCTTCTTTAAGAAAACTAAACAAGGTAGAATCATTATTACGTTTTTTAACAAGAAAACTAAGCAATCTGATATTACCGTTATATCTTAAGTTAACAAAGAAAGATTCTAAATTACAATTAAGCGATAAGGAAAATATTATTGTATCCCTTACAACATTTCCGGGAAGAATATCCAAATTATGGATGGTGGTAGAATGTATGTTACGACAAAGTTTACTCCCAAATAAAATTGTATTGTATTTGGCAAAAGATCAATTTCCGAATGAGTTAAACGATATACCGGATAATTTGATTGGTTATTATAAAAAGAAGCAATTAGATATAAAATTTGTAAATGAAGATCTAAGATCTCATAAAAAATATTATTATGCTTTTAAGGAATATCAAAACGATATTATCATAACAATAGATGATGATATTTTTTATCCGTCAAATATTATTAAAGATTTAATGGATTTGCATGAAGAATTTCCTAATACAATTTGTTGCCATAGAGCGCATAAAATTGTGAGAAATGATGATGATACAATAAGCAAATACTCTAAGTGGAAAAAAGTCTTCGGAAATTGTGGACCGACATTTGATCTATTTCATACAAGTGGGGGAGGAACTTTATATAAAACTGCTTTTTTTAGTGAAGAAGTATTAAACAAAGATGCTTTTGTGAACTTATGTTTTATGGCAGATGATGTATGGCTGAATGTTATGGCTCAGTTAAATAAAACAAAGACTGTGAAATCCAATTATTTTTCAAACTTAATTCCCATTGAAAATAAAAATTCACTCTTTAAGTTAAGTCAGGAAAACGTTGCTGATGGAGGTAATGATAAGCAATTACAGAATCTGATTCAAAATTATAATATTGATAATTATGAAATATTTAAGTGATTTTATAAAGCTTAGTGCGGTATTATTATTTAGCTTTTCGTTTGCTCAGCAAAACAGAGTAAGCAGATATAATGCAGATATGCAGGCATCCAAAAGTTATGGTCTGCAGAAAATGGAATTGTCATCAGTTAGTAAAAATACTTATGATTTTATGGCATTGGGATATTTCATCAATGCAAATAACAATATGTATCTTAAAACAAAAGATAAAAAATATATTGATACTAATATTTCTGTTATAAAACCAATTTTGATTGATGCCAATTCAAATACGTCATACCAAAAAAATGGTTGGGTGATGAATGCAAGAAAGGGCAATCAGAATGCTAAAGTGAACGGACAGGAACATTTGATTTCAGAAGGATATTTTTTCAGATACATCGGTGAGTTTTTGGATATATTAACCAAGAATAAACTGTATACAAATTATCAGCCTGCGATAGAAAGTGGTTTAAAATATTCCTTCGATAAATGGAGAGCCAGAAGCTTTAGCCAATATGGAGATTATTCATTACTGTTTCATCAGAGGCTTCATACAGGAGCAAATTGGGCAGTTGTTGCATTATATCTGATGAAGTATGACGAATCTGATAAAAATTCATATGCAACATTTGTAAATCAGTTTGATCAGCAGCTGAAAAAAGCATTGGTTTTAAATAAAAGCACAGGTAGCCTTTTATATTATACGTGGAACAGTACCTATCCGGATGCTTTTTGTAAGGCATTACAGAAAATTAAGAATTATAAGCCGGTTGTACAGGATGTATCTCATGGAAATCATGTCGTATTATATTTAATAAAGGCAAAGGAATTGAAAAATGCCAATTGGGCAGACTTTAATCTCAGCTATCTCTGCAATACCTTGAAGCTTAAGATTTTGAAAGGAAACAGTATTGCCGATAATGTAGATGGCTCTACAGATTCCAGTGTTCAGAATACGGGATGGAAAATATCGGACGGCTGGATGAAATTGATCTATTTTGATACAAGTTTATACCCCTTAGTCGAAAAAAACCTTACAAATTACAGTAATAAAATTAGCAATTCTGCTTTAGAGCTGCAGTTTAATTCAATTTATCCATAATGATACTTCACATTACAAACGATTACTCAGGATCTACAGTTTATAAGAATTTAGTGAGGGAGCTGGATAATAACGGGGTCGAGCAGATTATATATAATCCATTTCGGGAATCTTCCAGAATAGGGAAAAATAAAATAAATTTTAAAAGTACCCGCTCTCAGATCATCTACAGCCATATTTTATCAAAATATGCAGATCGGGTTTTGTATAAGAAAAAAATTAAAAAAATAGTACAAGACATTGAAGCAAAAATAGACCTCAATAGCGTCAGATTTATTCATGCTCACACATGGTACAGCGATGGCGGGGTGGCCTATGAGCTTCATAAAAAATATAATATCCCCTACATACTGGCAGTACGTAATACGGACCTGAATGTATTTTTGAAATATTTTGTGCATGAAAGAGGCTATGGTAAAAAAATACTTCAGAATGCAAATAAGATCATAACCATTTCTGCGGTCTATAAAAAAAGAATGCTGGAAGATCCCCGTCTGTCTCATATCATGAACGATCTACAGCAAAAAGTATTGGTGATCCCAAATGGTGTAGACCCTTACTGGATAGAATCAAGGGTTGTGAAGAGGAAAACTGTTGAGAATGAAAAAAGCATTCAGTTGCTTTATATAGGGAAATTTAATAAAGGAAAAAATGTCTTTAACCTTATTAATGCTGTTAAAAACCATAATCACAAAATTCAGAATAAGATAAAATTAACACTGATTGGAGGAGGGGGAAATGACGAGAAAAGAATCCTGGATTCTATTAAAAACGATGATTCCTTTGAGTTTGTAGGAAAAGTAGAAAGTCTGCCTGTCTTAAAATCCTATTACGAACGAAGCGATTTCTTTACAATGCCTTCCAAAGCAGAAACCTTTGGTTTGGTCTATATAGAAGCACTTTTGCAGGGCTTACCGATTATGTACACGCAAAATGAAGGGATCGACGGTTTTTATGATGATTCTATTGGGGAAAAAGTGGAAGACACTTCTGTTTCTGCGATAGGACGAGGGCTTGAACGTTTAATCCAAAAACGAGATCATTATAGTTTTGATATTGAACAATTGTTAGAAAATCATGACTGGAAGAGAATAGCTGAAGTATACCAACAATTATATACAGAAAAAAAATAATGAATATATTATATATCCACCAATATTTTATAACTCCTCAGGAACCCGGAGGAACAAGATCGTATTGGCTGGCACAAGAACTTATTAAAAACGGGCATAAAGTGACCATGCTCACCTCATCATCCAAATTTTCAGAGGATATTAAAATTGTGAATATTGATGGTATTGAAGTCATTTATATAAAAGAAGACTACGACCAGAATATGAGTGTTTCCAGAAGGTTAAAAGCTTTCTTGAAATTTATGTACAAATCATCTGTGATAGGATTGAAACAGAAAAATATCGATTTGGTGATTGCTACATCTACTCCTCTTACAATAGGTATTCCGGCACTTATATTAAAATGGTTTAAAAATAAACCTTTTGTTTTTGAAGTAAGGGATCTCTGGCCGGAGGTGCCAATACAGATGGGAGCCATAAAAAACAGGTGGACAATAAAAACAACTCGTCTGCTGGAAAAAACGATTTATAAAAATGCTTCCCGTGTTATTGCACTTTCTCCTGGTATGCAGGATGGAGTCATAAAATATATTCCAAAAGAAAAAACATCAATGATTCCTAATATGGCTAAAATGGACGAATTCTGGCCTAGGGGAAAAAATGATCAATTGATGGAAAAGCTCGGTTTAAAAAAAGATTCGTTTAAAATAGTTCATTTTGGATCTTTAGGATTGGCAAATGGTGCGCAGACAATTATTGAGTCCGCCAAATTATTAAACAACAGAGATGATATAGAATTTTTGTTTGTAGGAGGAGGCTCTACTGAAAAAGCTTTGATAGACGAAGTGGAAAAAAACAATCTTAAAAATGTGAAATTTCTCGGAAAGTTTCCAATGACTGATGTATCTGAGATTGTCAATTTTTCGGATGTTTCTATAATTTCCTTTTTAGATATCCCGATTTTGTATACCAATTCTCCAAACAAACTTTTCGATTCTTTGTCCGCAGGAAAACCAATTATTGTAAATTCTGCCGGATGGACAAAAGATATAGCCGAAAAATATCATTGTGGATATTATGTAAACCCAAACCGTCCGGAAGAACTTATACAAAAAGTACTCTATCTGAAAGACAATCCTGAATTGGTAAAGGAAATGGGACAGAATGCAAGGAAATTAGCTGAAACAGTTTATGACAAATCCATTTTGTCTAAAAAATTTGTTGAAGTTATTGAACAGAATAAATGATCAGGATAAAAGAATATATCTTATAAGAAAATATGTCTGAAATAAGTATTTAAAATAATAAATGTTGATTTTGTGTGTGTTTTATAATCAACTTATTTTATTGTTCTAAGTAAAACCTGTGAAAAAGCGTTTATAACTGTTATATCTGAAATTTTTATATTTGAAAATGTGTATTTTACAAATAGCTTTAAAAGAAAAGGAATAGGTTCCTTTGGAAAAACTAAAAAAAGCTATATATTTGCACCAGTTAAAAACAAGCGCTCTTAGATTGTTTACTAAAGTGATTTATTTGATCATTTACTAAATAGGAGAGTATCTTAAAGCAGATGGATAGAACTTTTCTGAAAATCAGAAGCTCTGTCCGGAATGTGAAAGTTTTGTCAATTTATCTTAAAAAAATTGATCCGGTAGTTCAGCTGGTTAGAATGCCGCCCTGTCACGGCGGAGGTCGCGGGTTCGAGTCCCGTCCGGATCGCAAAAGTCTTCTAGAAATAGGAGACTTTTTTTTGTTTGTGCCTTTCGGTAAAAGTAGGTCTGATATAAAAGTAAAGAATTATTTTGCCTTCAGATAAAATAGATATTAAATTAAAAAGCCGGTTCTGAGCAGAACCGGCTTACTATTTATTTACATGAAGAATTTAAAGGATTGTTAAGAAAGCCTTTCCCCTGTGGTGGCTGCACAAAATAAGGCGTCCCATAAGTATTTCCAGAGCGGAAAAAGTCGGTGGAGATTACTTGTGCACCACTGCTGAAAGCTGCTTTAGATCGCGTAAAATCATTGGTCTTGGCTTCATAGGTTTCAATATCTGATCTGGTTCTGACCATAAAACCCTGCTTTACCAGATCCTGTATCTCTTTCTGTCTTACGATGGCGTTATCCCTTAGTATAAACCCTGCGAAAGAATCATCAGGCTCACTGTTCAGGAACATGACTCTTTCTTTTAATGAACCGTCTATGAGATAAGGGTTGTTTTTTGAAGATAAAGTTCCGGCACTTCCGGGAAGCAGCATAAAAATGAATTTTCCTTTGCTGTCATTCAGTTTAGGCCAGTTATTGTGGGTTACAGCTTCTTTGAGTGTATGGTATGTACCCTGAACTTCTTTTGGTGTGATTATTTTATCTTTTCCAAGGTATTTTAGAATTTCTGCATCCAGATCATCATAAGCTTTTTTATCGAAAGGAAGGACTTTTGTACTGTTTTCAAGAATCGGGAAACCGGAATCTTTAGCTTCGATCATCATGAAGACCGGAGTGTGATCAGGGTGTTGATCAGACCATGCTTTAAGAGCTGTAAGCGCATCTTTCAAAGTGGGATAATGAGTTCTGAAATCAATATCTGCCATATGCAGTACTTTGAAACCCGGCTGGTCCAGACCTTTTGTATCGAAAGGAGCCAGATCTGTTACTCCCTTTGCTTTTAATATCTCATACGTGGCAGGATGGCTGAATCTGCTGCCTTCCGGATCATAATAGACATCTATTTCCAGACCTCTCAGATTGGCGTTGAGCTGTTCTGTGAAATCAGGATGATTATAATTCAGTCCTTCTTTCAGGTCCATTCCGTAAGGATGATACTCTTTAAATTTTGCTTTTTGCTCTTCAGACATCATACTGCTGTATTTCTGCATCATTCCGTTAATGATAGGAGTTACCAGATCCAGTACTTTAGGATCTACCGGCCTGGCATATGAATTATGAGTTCCTACAACCTGAAGTTGATTGATTCTTACATTCTGGCATTTATCCTGTGCCTGCAGCAGGGCTGTCATACAAAATGCAGCTCCATATATATACTTTTTCATATGAATAAAAAAACTTTTGATTAAAAATTGAAATTGAATCCCAACTGTCCGCGCATTCCCGAATAAGAAATATTTTCTACACGGTCTTTTGTTCCCATATAAAAGCGGTTGGGTTCATTAAGAATATTGTTAAGCTCTATAAACAGACGAATTTTCTTTGTAAGGCTGTAAGAAGTGGAAAGGTCTACTGTAAAGTTTTTATCAAAATACTGATAGTGATCTGCACCCGCAGCAGCTCTGATTTCACTTACATAATTTCCTTTATAGTTTCCGGCAATACGTACCATCAGTTTACTGGTTTCATAGAACAGGATGGTATTGAAAATATGCTTTGCCTGATTAGGGATCGTGGTAGACATCGTTCCGGTCTGTTTGCCGTTTTCGTAGACCGGCATGTTCATTTTGGAAGAGATATAAGTATAGTTTCCTTCAAAACCGATATTTTTCAAAAAGCCGGGAAGATTTTCAAAACGTTTGGAGATCCCGAATTCAAAACCAAACAATTTAGCTCCTTCAAGGTTTTTAGGAGCTGTGAAAGTATAACTTCTTCCTGCGAGATCTACTACAGACTGATCTTTGTAGATGAGATTGGTGATATCTTTATAGAATACTCCGGCTGTTATCAGATCCAGTTTACCGAAGTAATTTTCAAACATAAGATCAAAATTATTTGAAAACGTAGGATCCAGTTTGGTATTTCCCTGAGTAATGGTGTTGGTAATATCATTGACGATGGTTCCTGGGTTCAGATCATTAAAATCCGGTCTTGCAAAAGAGCGGGTGTAGGCAAGTCTCAGGATTCTGTCACTGCTGATATTCCACTTCATATTCACCATAGGAAGTACTACATTATAGGTTTTATTATCTTTAATGTCTTCCGTTTTACTGTCTTTATCAGAGATTACTTTTTTGCCCCAGAAGGTAACATCATTATATTCATTTCTAAGACCTCCCAATACCTGAAGCTGGTCCGAAATTTTCCAGGTTCCCATCAGGTAAGCTGCCCAGACATTTTCAGTACCACTGTAGGAACTTGTAATATTCGAGTTGCTGTCTTTACCGCTCACCTGCATCAGTCCTAAGCTGTTTTGTGTGGCAGGATTGTACATCTGATCAATCTGCGCATTGGTAATCTGATCGATGATCACTGCATTGTAAGGATTTCCCAATGGATTCATAAAACCTCCTTTATACTGAAAAGCTTCACGCTCAAGCTGGTTCAGGTAAGTTACCGGAGTGCCGGGAATTCCCAACGATGATTTGGGCATCCAGACAAGCAGAGAACTGTTGACGATTTTGTTCTTATTATTGTATTTGGTTCCGAATTTAAGCTCAAAATTATCGGCTGCTTTATATTTAATATCAATTTGCCCTCTGAGATCTGTTTCGCTGTTACGGTTCTGGCTTAAAATAATCTGATTCAATTTAAGTTTATCTGCTGCAATGGCCTGCTGGTTATAGGGCAGAGTATACCTTCCGGTATCACCAATGCCGTCCGGAGCATCCATGGCCATATATTTTCTTCCGTCAGCAGAAAGATTTCCATAAGTCATTGGCTGCATAAAGTTGACCATAGGATAACCTCTTTCATGAGGATCAAGATTATCAGGAGAATTGAATTTAAACTCAGACCGTGCCTTGGATACGGACCAATTGACTTCCATACGCTGTCCCACCTGATGGTTACCACCCAGCTGCATAGAATACAGATCTGTAAGATAATCTGCGTGGCGCGCCTGAAGAAGTACATTTTTACTGTCAAAATTAAAATAAGTTTCCCTTACAGACTGGCCGTCTTTATACTGGCTGTATAATGCTTTTGCATATAATTTATTCCTGCTGTCTATCTCATAATCCAATCCTAAATTGAATCCTAAAGTTCGTCGGTTTGCCAAATAATCACGAAGCTGAAGCTGATTGATAGAATACGAGGCTGTTTTATCTTTCAGCCCATAATTGTAAATATTCCTCATCTGATCAATAGCCGTAGAACGTTCCCAGATCACTGCTGAGGTAATGAATTTCAGCTTATCGGTAATTTTATTTCCATAGACAATGGATGTATTGTAAGTAGGAGATTTGGACATATTGACATAGCCAGTAGCCATACTTATAGCCAGAGTTTCTTTATTGGGTGAAGTTTTCGTGATAAAATCCACATTTCCGCCAATGGCATCCCCGTCAAGATCAGGAGTTAAGGCCTTAGACAAACGTACATTCTGAATAAGTTCCGAAGGGAAAATATCCATCTGAATTCCACGGTTGGCATTATCACCGCTGGCGCTCGGCATTCTGTTTCCATTCAGAGTGGAAGCGGTCCATTGTATAGGCGTTCCCCTTACCGCTACAAAACGTCCTTCACCCATATCCCTTTCAATAGATACTCCCTGCATACGCTGTACGGCATCTGCGGCATTACGATCCGGCAGTTTCCCGATGGCATCGGCAGACAATACTTCTGTAATCGTATTGGAGTTTTTCTTCATGGTAATAGCTCTGGCCTGTGATGCTTTATACACACTGGTAACCACTACTTCCTGAAGATTGTTTTCTTTAAACTTAGCTCCGAATTTAATTAATCCAAGATCTAATTCCTTTTTATCCGTAATGGTGAAAGGAATATAAACATTATCATATCCCTTATATTCTACAACAAGCTTATAACTGCCGTCATAAACATTGTTGAGAACAAAAGAACCATCAGTATCGGAAGTTACCTTCTGTCCGCTGTTTTCAATATAAATCAGGGCATTAGGAAGATTTCCCTGATTGTCTACTACCGTTCCGTGTACGGTGATTTGTGCAAAGGCCAAAGGCCCAAGAAGAAAAAATGCTGCTTTTGTTAAAAAAAGTCTTTCTCGTGACATCCTTATAAAGTTTGGTGCAAAGATGTCAGCTCCCTCAAAAGTTTTGGTTCATTTAAATTTTATGCAACTTCTTCTGTTGAGTTCGAGGTGAACTATATTGTAAATCAGCAAGTTGCTAATGTTAAATAATTGTAACTAATGAACAAGCTGGGAAGGAAGACAATCGAATTCCTTTTTAAAATATTTATAAAAAGTAGATTTGGACTTAAAACCACATTGAAACGCCAGATCTGTAACACTAGCTGAAGGATCTTCCGACAGAATCTGTTTAAAGTGCTGTATACGGCTTCTGTTGGTATATTCGTGGAAATTGGAATGAAGATGCTTATTAAAAGTGATACTTAAATCCGCCTTGCTTATTTTCAGATGACCCGAGAGCTGGTCTAAGGTAAATTCCTCATCCAGATATACATGACTCTCCTGATAAAAGGAAATGATAGCGCTTTGCACAGAATCGAAATCTATTTTTGAAAGATCTTTATATTGATAGGTTTCTTTAGGCGCAGAAGAATTCGATATATTTTGCTGTTCCTGCAGTTTGTGCTGGTACGTTAAAATATAAACGTACAAAATCCACCCGAATTGAAAGAGAAACAGAAGACTGTAGATCTTCTGATAGATCAGAGTATCCCAACCCAGCTGGTAAACCGCCCAGAAAACCAATACTCCCAATAATACGTAACCAACCAGATAACGGAAATTACCGGCTGCAGGATGGGTGATGTTTTTGCGGTATTTTGTCAGTAAATAAATACACAAAATAAGACAGGTGATCCAATAATAACTGTAATAAACAAAATAAGATTTGTAAGATGTGATCGCCAGATCTGCCCAGGAAAGATCTAGCATTTTGGCAGAAGTTGCAATCGCATGATGAATAACAACCAATGTCAGCGGAATGATAAGATATTTAAGCTTATCTCTCCATTTTGCGTGGATTAAATGTGTAGTGATATATAAGAAAATAAGACCTTTAAAAATACGAAGGCTTCCCGGAATTTCATACAAAACAGATTCATAGCCAAATCTTTGGATGATGAAATATTCATAGCCCATATCCAGCGCCACCACTCCAATGTACAATAGTAGCATATTCAGTACAGATTCCCTGTTTTTGATAAGGGACATAAGCAGCGTAAGGGTGATAAGTGCCTGTAGTACAACTACCATAGTGATATATAACATGATAACTGATATTTTGTCAAAATTATAGATAATATGGGCATGGTATCTTTAACAAATTATTAAATATGAGGCTCGAAATATGCAGGTGATTAAAATGTAAATTCTGATCAGCTTTTCAGGGATTTCCCGGTTTTGTATATTGACTGGTTATTCCTATTTTAGCTTATAAGCATATAACACATGTCCAAAAGAAAATTTATTGTATTCTCAATCCTTAAGACCTGGCTGATTTCCACACTGATTTCCTTTGTGCTTCTGATCCTGTTTGTAAATACGACCAGAGAAGTAAGAGAAGTGCCTAGGAATTGCGATATGAGCGGACTGGTTTATGGGTTTACCATTTTCTGGATATTATTTCTGAGTATATTATCTGTAAGCAGCCTGCTTTCCCTTTTAAAACCATTTCATGGGAAAATACAAACCGCAATCTGTTGGTTTCTGCTGCCTGTTACAGCTTCTGCATTTTCATTTTTTACCATTACAGATGGAAAGATTGGTGGTGAGGAAGTCGTTGTTTTTTTGATTATGAATCTGCCATGGCTGGCTTTTTGGATGTTTTACTATTACAGATTCAATATCCGTTTTAATATAACCAACTGCTGATACCGTATTATTTATGAAAAAACAATTTCAAAACTGGACTCTCTTTTTTGTTGCAGGAATCATTGCAGTCATTACAATGTTGATTGCATCTATTGTTCTGATGACGGGACCGTCAGCTCCTGATGCACTGTTCGGAATGTATTTACTATTCAGTCTGGTTCCTGTATTAGTGGTGATTATCATTGATAGAATCCTGGTATGGAAGTTTGGAAATAAAAACGTCAATAAAGTTCAGTTTTCAATACTGCTGTTGATTGTATTCTTGTGGATTGTAAGATTTGTGGTGAATCTGATTATGTAAATTACTCTTATGAAAAAATTATTGCTATTCTGTGTGATTATGATCTCTGGTGTGTATTCCGCACAGCCTTTTACCCTGAAATCTACAGGAGAAGCAAAAGAGTTCAGGCTCACTCTTTATTACGGAGCTCAGGGAAAAGGAGCTTTTGTACAATATTCCGGAAAGAAAGAAATCATTCCTTTACAGGTGAAAAGCTTTAGAGTTGATACGGACGGGAGAAGTGACGGACAGCCGGATATTGAGTATTACACCTGGAATGAAATGATAGGAGGGAAAGTAAATGGAGTATACAAGTTTGAAATCATGCATCATCAGGCTTCAAACATTACTTATACAAGAGCAAAAGACAACAGAAATTTTACGTTGGAAATGATAGAGGACGAAAAATACAACGGAAGTGGGAAATATTTCCTGCATGGTGCTTTGCTTGCTTTTAATCATTTTTATAATAATCATTTTACCATTACTTATCCTGACGGAAAAAAGACCGCAACCGAGCTTCCTGCTCCTGATAAACCTTCTTTTGCCAGACAGAGCATTATAGATGATTATAACTTCGATGGTTATGATGATATCGCATTCTCTGTTCCTGATGAAGGAATGGGTGTTTACAGAATGTTTGATATTTATCTGTACAATCCGGCAAGCAAACGTTTTGAAAAACTTAAAGAACCGGATTATTCCCGCTCAAGCTGTTCATGTCTTTGTGATGTAACAGTAGAAAAAAGTAAGAAACTTTTAAAAACAGGATGCAGAGGTGGCGCAAGATGGCATCAGGATATCTACCGCTTTGGGAAAAACGGAACTTTAGAGTGGGTTACTACGAAAGAACAGTCAGAAGAATAATCTTCTTTTAAATATGTGAAAACTCCTTTGAAATGGATATACTTAAGAATTGTTTCAGCTATAACTCCTCATTTACAGTGATAAAGCCTCCGTTTTTTTACGGTATTTTTAATAATGTCTTTTGTGATTCAATTTTAGGTCTGATATTTGTACTGGGTAGCCAAACTAAATGGCCGATTTATTTATGAAAAACATATCTGTGAAAAAATCCTTTCTTTATGCTTGTTTATGCGCAATTTTTCTTGTTTCCTGTAAAAAAGAAATAGATAAAATAAGCGATACCTTTAAAGATACTGTGTCGGCTTCTGAGACTCCGGAAGTAGAAAAAGATTCTGTAAAGAAAGATTCTGTTCCTGTGGTAAAGAAAGAATCTGTTCCGCCTGTAATGCAGGAAAATGGCTTTTATAATGCTTTTGTTCTTCCAAAGGATAAAAAGATGCGGGATTCTATCTATGCTGAATACAGCAAGAAATACAGTGTAGAAGAGCGTACCGCTATTTTAGCTTTAAACAGACTGGATTCTAAAAGTAAATGGAATGCCGATACACTGGTAGTTCCTGCAAAAATAGATACAACATTGATGGCTTATTCACCCTTCCCAATGCAGTTAGATGTATTAAGCGGAGTGAAAAAGTTTGTTATTTTCTCATACCCAATACAGGCTTTTGCGGTATATTCCAATGGAAGTCTTGTGAAATGGGGACCTACAAGTATGGGTAAAAAAGCAGCTCAGACAACAAGAGGACTTACTTTTGCCAACTGGAAAAAGAAACTGGCTATTTCCACTGTAAGCAGTGAATGGAAACTTCCGTATAATTTCAATATTCACAATATTGGAGGGATCGGATGGCATGAATACACGCTTCCTGGATATCCTGCATCACACTCATGTCTTCGATTGCTAAGGAAAGATGCCCAATGGCTGTATTCCTATGCAGATACCTGGATACTGAATCCTGGTGGTGCTACAACGAAGGCCAGAGGTACTGCGGTAATGGTATTCGGGGATTATAAGTGGGGTGGAAGAAAACCTTGGAGAAAGCTTTTAGAAGATCCTAATGCCAACAATATATCCGTTGAAGAACTTACCAAACTCCTTGAGCCGGAGGTTCCGAAAATGCTGAAAGAACAGAGCAACAGAGAAAAAGTAGCGGATTCTATCAAAACAGCAAAAGCTATGGCTACACCTATTCAGAACGAAAAACCTGTAGAATCTCCGTCTAATTAATTTTCTTTTCAAACTGTAAAGTAGATTCTTCAGCAAACTTTCTCAGCTTAAGCATTTCATCTTTACCTTTATGCTGCCCAAATCTGGCAGCGATATAAGTAAGAAGAATAAAAAATAACATGATAAAAGAAGCGCTCAGTGCCCAAGGGTATTCAGCGCTTTTTATTTGCTTTTCTACGTAATACATCGTGAAGAAAGTCATCCAGAGAATAGAAAAAGAAAAATACAGGAACATAAAGAATGTCCATACAGCAGAACTGGGACCAAATACTCCGCGTATTGCCGTATGTCCATCTTCCATTTCTACCCGTAAGGCAAGGCAGGGTTTCCAGTAGTTATCATATTCTGTTTTTATCCAGACGGTAGCAACTTCTTTATTGATATTACCTGAAAACTCATCTTTATGCTCTTCCATATATTTTTTCAGATTTTCAGCGTACTCTTCTTTCGTGAGATGAGTAAACATTTTAAATCTGGGGCGGGTTCTTATCCTGTCTAAGGTGCTTTCTTCGGTATTCATATTCTTATTCTTGATAGGGAATGGGATCTTCCAGAGCAAAACGCAATGTCAGTTTTACAGATTGTCTTTCAATAACCATGGTGATATTTCTTCCTTCATTGGATTTCATGAGTTCTACAATTTTTTCCAGAGTCATATCTGCTGTTCGTTCTCCATTGATGCTTATAATTTTGTCATCTTTTTTCAGACCTGCTTGATAAGCTGGAGAATCTTTTCTTACCCCTGCAATGGAAAATATAGGTTTCAGACTGAACTTATACTGGAAAGCGTCTTTATAAACCTCAGTAGTTGCCATGCTTGATTTTTGGGTCTCAATTTTTAATTTGTCTTCCTGCCATTCCAGGCCGTCCTGTTTGAAATCGAGGCCACTCATATTAAAATGAAAAGGATCATCAAAATATCTGTTTTTCCTCAAATACAGTTTTTGGTTGGGATAATCAAAAACTACGGTAAACCTTCGCATAATTTCGCTTCCTACAGAACCTTTTCTGCTTTCTACCAATTTTACATGCTGGATAGAAAATTCATCAGGCATAGCGGTAAGAGGTTTTTCAAATTTAAAGCTTCCAAGATAGAAATTATGAATACGGCTTCTTTTACCATAAATATCTCCATTGAAACCACGGCCAAGAAAATCATCAATATTGGGTCTGTTGTAGACGAAGTTTTTAATAAGAGTAGGGAAGAGCCAGATAGCATCACTGTTGCCAAGGTCAATCAATAGTTTTGAATCTTTCTTTTCATTGGTCATTTCTACACCGGCATACAGATAAGGTTTATCTTTTTCAATCGTGATTGGGAATTCTTCAAATCTTTTAGTTTTCTTTTTTAGAAGATCTGCATTTTCATAAACCGTTATTTTCTTTGAGGCATAATCAATATAAATAGGATGATCTTTAAAAAAATGATACCCGATCACTCCATTTACAGGTATTCCTACGTGAGGCGAAATATTAAATTCTTCATCAATAATGATATAGATAGACATGGAAGTGTTAACAATTTCATTTCCTATTTTACCCAAATTACGTTCAGATTTTAAGCCATCAATACTTAAACTTCCTCCAAGACCGGAAAATTTTACTTTTTCAACATTACTTAGTTTCAGTTCTTTATTTTCCAGACTGAAAAGAATGGTCTCGGAAACTCCCGTATCCAGCAAAAAGGTAAGTTCTGCGCCATTGACATTGATAGGAATAAAGATAAGATTGTTGATAAACTGAAAAGGAATCACCGCTTTTTTTGTATTGACCAACTCAAAAGAGTTCTGGGCATTTATAAAAATGCTTAGAAATAATCCCAGTAAAAGCAATTTGAATTTCATTTACTGAATTTACTGAAATTATCTATATGATAATAAAAAAAACATCCCAAAAGCAGGAATGTTTATCTAAACTACAGCGAAGTAGGGTTTTTTATTGAATTTATTTCAAATTGGGTCTTTGTTATTTTGAAAAGAATTCCATCAGATCCATATAATTCTTCTGATTGACACCATGCCCGCTCATATATTCTCTGAAAGTGAAATAACAGCTAAGATCGTACAGAAGATCAGCTGCTTTTCTTCCCCATTCAAGCGGAATCACTGCATCATCGGAACCATGTGAAATAAAGAAACGAAGTCCTTCCAGTTTCTTTTTATCTTTTACAATACCGTCCAGAATTTTATCTTCAGGATAACTGCTTAGGCAGGCAACATAATTGAACAATTCAGGATGTTTTAAAGCCAAAGCATAGCACAAAATTCCTCCCTGGCTGAAACCGCACAGATGAGCTTTACTTTCTGTAACTCCATAGTGGTTGATGATCTTAAGCATACTTTCCAAAACTGCATTTAAAGATTCCTTTGCCTGAGGAACATCAATGAAATTTTCGGGATCGTTGAAATTAATATCATACCAGGAATATCCTTCAAACTGAGTATCACGCGGAGCTCTGAAGCTTACAATGATCCAGTCATTGGGAAGTGTTTCCCTGAAGCTGAAAAGATCCTGCTCGTTACTGCCGTAGCCGTGAAGCATAAAAAGAATAGGGGTATTGGGTGTAATATTTTCCGGCTCTCTTACTAGATAATCTAAATTCATATAGCAAAGATAATTAAATTACATACAGAATCTTAACTTTTATTATTCATACAATGAACTTTACCCGGATGATGCTTTATGTTTAAGGATTGGTTCCTTGAAGTATATTTTTGGACTTTAGAGGTAGGTTTTTATTTTTGTTGATTTGATATTATTTAGAAATCTTTGTTGGAAAATTTTCATAAAAGTTATTTTTATATTAATAAAAAACTTATATTTGAAACATTAAAAAATCTATTTGGAGAAATGAAGCAATTTTACAATTCAAAAAGTTTACTTAGACTTTCTTTTTTATTCGTTTTATTATTTTCTGTAATTACCGTTGTTAATTCTTGTAAAAAAGATGACGATGAAGAATTTAAGGATCACGTGGTTCAATTTGAAGTGAAGACCACTACGGGAGGAAACATTATAAGTGTTGTAACACAGGTGGGCACAGCTCAGAACACTATATACAATACTCCGCAGTCACCGGTAACTTCACCATGGACAAGTGGGGAATTCTTTGTGAACTCCAGCCAGGCACAGTTGAATCTTGATGCTAATGCGTCAATGCCGGATGACAATTCTGAGTTAACGATCAATCTTTATATAGATGGAGAAGTTGCAAGAACTGTTAAGAAAAAAGGTAAAGGAGTATTAGTTGCTTCTATCGATTACAGTTTCCTGGAACCATAAAATATTACAATATTTATATACAAAAAACCGCTTTTAGAGCGGTTTTTTATTTTTCAATCAATTGTTGCTGTACTGCGAGATTGATCAGTTCTGTTGAATTCTTTGCATGGAATTTCTGAAGCAGATTTTTACGGTGGGTATCTACAGTAAGCGGGCTTAAGAACAGTTCTTCGGCAATCACATTACTTGTTTTTCCCTGCGCTACCATCTGTAGGATCTGTTTTTCCCTTTTGGTAAGCCTCGGCATTGGAAGATCGTGCTGGGAAGGACGGCTGATGATCTGTTTTGTCTCATTGCAGAAAACAATATCTCCGGAAAGAGCCCCTTTGATGCATACTACAAGTTCATCAATAGAAGTATTCTTGAGAAGATAACCACTCGCTCCGTTTTGTATAGACTGCATAATGATGCTTCGCTCAGAGCGGTTACTGAACATAATTACCGAGGTATTCGGAGAAATTTTCTTTATTTCTTTGCAGAGTTCGGTCCCATTGGCATCGGGTAGGGTAATATCCAGAAGAATAATATCTACCATTTCTGATTGTATGAAACTGATCGTTTCTGCACCGGAAGTAAAACTTCCCGATATATTAAAAAGCGGCTGGCTGTTCAGCATCATTCTAAGACCTTCAATGACAATAGGGTGATCGTCTACGATGATGATATTTATTTTCTCATTCTCCATGGATGTTGAGTTCTATATTAATGGCTGTCCCTTGATTATCAGAATGAATTTCCATTGTTCCTTTCAGGTAATTGACCCTGTTTTTCAGGTTACGAAGTCCCATACTTTTGGTGGTGTTTTCTATATTTTTATCAAAACCTTTTCCGTTGTCTTCAATGGTGATCATAAAATTTTCGCCAGATTGTGAGCATTGAAGTAAGATGCTGCTGGCTTCTGCATGCTTTATGGCATTGGCCAATAGCTCCTGTACAATTCTGTAAATATTAAGCTGAATATTTAAAGGTAATGTTTTACTAATATCAATCGCCTGAAAATCAATTTCAAGGTTTTTCCTGATGTAAAATTCACACAAATCATGTAGAGCGGTTTCCAGTCCAAAATTAAGCAATGATTCAGGCATAAGATTTCTGGCTACATGCCGGAGCTCACTCACAGAGTTGTCCAGCTGGCCTAAGATTTTATAAAATTCCTGATCCTTTTCAGGGTGTAGATGATTGGAAGACCATGTAGAAAAATTGATTTTAACTCCTGCAAGCATTCCGCCCAGACCATCATGAAGGTCTCTTGCAATGCGCTCTCTTTCTCTTTCTTCGCCATCAAGAATGGCTTTGGTAAGTGATAATTCTTCCTTTTGTTTTATATCCTCTATTTTCTGCTCGTTTATTTTTTTATTTTTTCTGAAAATGATAAAAAGAAAACCCAGAAGGCTTAAGGCTAGCAATAAAACAAGACCCATTCCCCATAAGTAAGAGTTTTTCTTATTTACTTCCAGATCTTTTTGATTTTTTTCAGCATTTAAAGTGGCTATTTTTCTTTCCTTTTCAGCCGTATTGAATTTAGATTCAAGTTTGTTGATTTCCAGCTTCACATTTTCGGTGTTCAGACTGTCGTTGAGTTTAGAATATTTCTGCTCCCATAGAAGTGCTTCTTTGGTATTTCCTGTTTCTTCATTGAGTAAAGAAAGTTGTTTATAAAAAGTTTTTCTGTTGTTAAGATCAATGGCCAGGGACTTTTCTGCTAAAACATCTTCTAAAGTAGTCTTGGCTTCGTTATACCTTTTAAGTTTCTTTAAAATATCATACTTATTAAAATAAAACATCTGAGCAAGAAGATTCTGATTGAATTTTTTGGCATAAAATATCCCTTTTTCTATCACCGGAAGTGCTTCTGCGTTTTTTTGCCTGGTAATATAGAAAAGTGTTTTACTGTAATAATAGAATGCATTGGAAGAAGAGTCCGGATAAGGGGTGATGAGTTTTTCTGCTTTATGTAAAAACTTTTCAGCCTCATCTCCATTGGCCTGATAGCAGAAATTGTTGGCAGAATTGAGATAAGTGAAAAATAATTCAGCGGACCCCAGATATTGTTTTTCAAGAATTTTCAATGCTTTGTTATTATAATCTTCTGCCTTTTTAAACTGTGCATTATAAGTAAGAATCACCGCAAGCTGAGTATATAGGAAGCCTAAATTTCTGCTGTTTTCATATTTTTCAACCAGAGGAATGCTTTTTTCAAGCATGATTTTGACTAAAGGAATATATCCATCTTTATCCTTTTGGGTAACTCCATAGCTATACCAGGCCAGCGCCTGAAAAAAATCGGATTCTTCATTTTTAAATTTAGATAAAGATTTGATAGCCTGCTGATAAGAAATACCCGCTTTTCTTTTATTTCTGTCCAAGTTATATTGTCCTTCGTAATAATAATATTTTGCTGAAAAGAAAGGATTGTTTCGGGCCTGTATCTTCCCGTTTTCAAGATATTTTTTACTTAAAACAGAATCACTGTTTCTATAATAATTAGATAAAAGAAAAAAAGCCGTTGCTTTTGACGTTTCCGGAAGATTTCCTTTTGTAATGCTTTGTAAGCTGTCTATATAAGATTTCTCATTAAGAGGAATGATTTGCTGGGATTGCAATTTAAAAAATAAGAATAGGCTTAGTAGGGCAAGTAATCTCTTCATTATAGATCAATTCTGAAAAATATTTTTTTAAACGCTCAATTTAATTAAAAATTTTAGCATAAAAAATACCTGAATTTAGGTAGAAAAAATTACTGATTTTTCAGGATTGATAGACATAAGGGATGCTCATAGCTTTGCAGACATCAAATCATTAATCATAGAATATTCAATATAGTAACTAAAATTTAAACAAAAAGATTATGAAAAAAATGAGAATGAATCAACTGTTAAGAGGAGCATTTGTTGCAGTAATAGCAGTAATGCTTATTGGATTTACAGTGTCATGCAGTAATGACGATGATGACAATGTGAATGGAGCAGGAAAAAGTCATAAAGTGGTTTTTAAAGCAATCGCTTCATCAGGAAGTAATATTGATGTGGCAGTGTACGGAATTGACGGTAATCCTACTACAGCATCAAGTCTTAGCGGGTCAACATGGAGCAGCCCTGAAGTAACATCAGAATCAGGAGCATATAGTGCCAATGTTGCAGTAAATGCTATCGGGGCAGACGCTTCTGCTACTTTGAAGGTTCAGATCTGGGTAGATGGAGAACTGAAGAAAGAAGGAACTTCCAGCGGACAGTATTTATCAGCTTCTACAAGCTATACATTTTAATATCAAATTTTTAGGACATAAAACAGGCGCTGAGATTCATCTCAGCGCCTGTTTTTATTTTTATATGGTATTTAAGATTAGCCTACCTTAACAATAAAGTAGCTTTTCTTACCTTTTTGCAACAATAAGAATTTACCATCAATAAGATCACTTTCATTAGCTGTAAAAGTATCATTTACTTTTTGCTTGTTGACAGAGATTGCATTTCCTTTAATTTCTCTTTGGGCTTCACTCTTAGATTTTAAGAATCCTGATTTTTCAGAAAGAAGATCTACAATATTTACTCCTAAAACATCCGTTTTTGCAATTTCTTTCTGAGGAACTCCATCAAAAACTTCAAGGAATATTTCTTCATCAAGGCTTACCAGATCTTCAGCAGTAGAACGTCCGAAAAGAATTTCAGAAGCTTTCAGTGCCTTTTCATATTCTTCTCTTCCATGTACCCAAACCGTTACCTCTTCGGCAAGTTTCTTTTGCAGCTTTCTTTCGTGTGCCGCTGTTTTATGCTCTTCGATTAAAGCTTCAATTTCTTCTTTTCCAAGGAAAGTGTAGAACTTGATGAATCTTTCAGCATCATCATCAGTAGCATTCAGCCAGAACTGGTAGAATTTATAAGGCGATGTTTTCTTTTTATCCAGCCAATAGTTTTCTCCGCTTTCAGACTTCCCGAATTTAGAACCATCCGCCTTTGTAATCAAAGGAACCGTTAATGCAAACGCCTCACCCTGAGCTTTTCTACGGATCAGTTCCGTTCCTGTAGTGATATTTCCCCACTGGTCAGAACCTCCCATCTGTAGTTTTACATTGTTGTTTTGGTAAAGGTGAAGGAAATCATATCCCTGAATTAACTGGTATGTGAATTCTGTAAAACTCATTCCGTCAACACCTGCGTCTCCGGAAAGTCTTTTCTTTACAGAATCTTTTGCCATCATATAGTTGACTGTGATATTCTTCCCGATGTTCTTAGCAAAATCAAGGAAAGAAATGTTCTTCATCCAGTCATAGTTGTTTACCAATTCAGCTTTATTAGGCTCATTTCCATCAAAATTTAAGAATTTTGAAAGCTGATTTTTTAAACAATCAACGTAGTGTAAAAGAGTTTCCTCATCCAGAAGATTTCTTTCAGCTGATTTCCCTGAAGGGTCACCAATCATTCCTGTAGCACCTCCTACCAAAGCAATCGGTTTGTGGCCATGCTGCTGGAAGTGAGCTAAAATTTTTATCTGGATAAGACTTCCGATATGTAAAGAATCGGCAGTAGGATCAAAACCAATATATGCAGTAGTTACCTCCTTATTCAGTTGTTCATCGGTTCCAGGCATCATATCGGCAAACAGACCACGCCATTTCAGTTCTTCTATAAAGGAATTCATTGATTGTTAACTTTAAAATTTTAAGTTGCAAAGATAAGAAAGAACATTTATTTTTTATAATCTAAATGCTCGAATGTTTTTTACATATAAAATTGAGCAGTCACTCCATCAATTAAATCATCATATGTCATAATTTCAAGATTTTGAAAATCAGCCTGTATCTCTCTCCATTCTTCATTTGAAAAATGCCACCTTCTACCAATTACCAAGATCCTTTTTGGATTATGGACTCTTATTCCATGGGTGTTTAGAACCCACTCTCTATTATTAGGATCGTGAAAATAATTATTATAAACTCTAGTTTGAGATATATAAGAATGAATTTCAGCAGAAAAGGTCTCCCTATTTTCTCTACCAACTATAGATTGAGACTTTAAATGTGGTAATTTAAATTCTATTATGTCACTATACCCATTTGGTTTTTCAATAAAAAAGTCTGGAATAATATTTTTTTTGTCTTCTGATTGCCATTGACAGCTTTTTTGACAGTATATATATTTCCCAAAGAATCCCATTGTTAAGATAAATCTATTTTCAGGCATATTTAGAAAGTTAGTTATTTGGGGTTCATTATTATTCTTGTCAGAGATAAATTCAATAAATCGATTTAATTGTGGTAGCTTATTTAATTTGTAATCTTCTTTTGGAGGTAAAGGATACATATATGAAGCATCAATTTCTATTATTTTATGATAGAATTCTAAATCTAAACTGATGTCTAATTCATCCCCTTTATCTAAAACATTTATTGGTATTACGTCTAACCATTTAATATGTCTTGTTTTTAAAGAATTTTCTTTTACATCATAAAATCTTCCATTAATAATTCTTGTATAATTATTTTTTTCAAAATGAAAAATTGGTCTATTAATTGTGAAAAAAGCATTTTCAGCCATAAAGTTCCAGCCCAGATCGATTAAAATGTCAAAAGCTTCATTTGTTGGTACAACCATATCTTCACTGTATAATGGTATATTTAGAATTACCTTACTTGTGATTGATGAATTATCAATTCCTGTGATTTCTTCTAATAAATCGGTTTGGGGGTTAGAGGAATAATTAAAAAAAGTCACCCCTATTGTATCTGGTGTAATGTTTTTTTTTAATCCTTCGTTACCAAAATATTCTATTGCTAAAAAGTCTTTGGTCATGTAAACAACAATGTGTTCTGGATTTAAAATAAAGGCCGGAAATGTTCTTAAATATTCTGGATACTTAGTTAAAAAATCTCTTAAAGGATTCCAATATGTATCCGTAAAAATATCAATGATTTTCATTAATAATTGCTTGTCAGTAAGTGCATCCATGGTTTTTTATAGCTAAAATATTAAATTTTAAGTATATTTGTTATTAATGAACGACGAACAGCTATTCCTGCTCATACAGAAGGCCAAAGATAAAGATCAGAAGGCCCAGACTAAACTCATCAATGTTTTTTGGGTGGATGTTTTCTCTTTTGTAATGAAAAAGGTGAGGGATGAAAATGATGCCGATGAAATCACCGTAAATGTTTTTTCAAAAGTTTTGTCGAAACTGGATATGTTTGATCCTCATTTTCAGTTTAAAACCTGGATATTGACCATTGCACAGAATACTGTTATTGATTTCTGGAGAAAAAAGAACCGTGAAAACGAAGATGCCGTTGAAAATCTGGATGAAGTCAAAAATCAATATGCCAAATCTCCGGAAGAACTTCTGATTTCTGAAGAAGAGCAGAAAAAAATTATCAAAACCATAGAATCTCTGGATGCCAACTATCAGGATATTATCAAGCTGAGGTTTTTTGAAGAAAAAAGCATCAAAGAAATTGCCGAAGAGCTGGGTATTTCAGTTGCCAATACCAAAGTACGGGTAATGCGGGCTAAAAAAGTCTTAGCCGAACTATTGAAGAATAATGAGTTTGATGATAATTAAATTCAATAGAAACGGGCTTTAGCCCGTTTACTAAAATTAAATGCCAGAAATTGGCTTTAGCCAAAACATAAAATTTAACAATTTTTGATTTAGAAATATACGTCTTCTTTAGTTTTTGGAAGTGTTATTTTTCTTTGTTTATCCTGATTTCTGTTTTGAAGATTAATCTTTACACCTTTATGAATATAGGTTTCCTTTGAAGATTTACCATATTCAGCTGTATTTTCTACCTCGTTTGTATAGTTAAGCTGTCCTGTTGATAGGTTGAAATCTACATCTTTCCAGTAATCTCCGGGTCTTCCATACGTGGAGGAAGTTCCTATGAGTTCAAAATGTCCGTTTTGAAATCTGTATTTGTCTGTAACATCCCATTTCCAGCTGCTTCCACCCATTTGAGAAATGATGAGAATTCCTTTTTCAATTTTAGTTTCTCCGTAAGGATCACCCATCATACCACCTCCGCCACTTTCAAGAATGGCATTTCTGGATTTTTCAAGAAGAGTCCATTTTCCGCCTGCATTTTTCAGAATCTGAATTTCACGGATTTTTCCCAGTTCTCCCTCATCTTTTGTGGTATAAATGAGTACTTTTTCAGGAATTTTATCACCATCAAGATCTCCGTCTACCGTTTCCAGAAGGGTAGAACCTGCTGGCTGAAATTGTTTTTGGGCAAAGCAGAATGTTCCGTATATAGCCAATAAAATGAAGAATATTTTTTTCATAAGAATATTTTGAACAGATAAATATACAAATGAAATTTTGAATTATCAGTTTCATCAATATCTCCGGTTGATGGTTTCCATTAAAAATTCCTTAACTTTGAACTTCAATTTTAGAAATGGAAAATTCAGTTCAAGACACTACCGTTCAAAAACCAAAATGGATCCGCGTAAAACTTCCTACCGGAAAGAATTACAGAGAGCTGAGAACTTTGGTTGATAAATATAAATTAAATACAATTTGCCAAAGCGGAAGCTGCCCGAACATGGGAGAATGTTGGGGTGAAGGTACAGCAACTTTCATGATTTTAGGAAATATCTGTACTAGAAGCTGTGGATTCTGTGGCGTAAAAACAGGAAAACCGCTGGATGTAAATTGGGATGAACCTGAAAAAGTAGCAAGATCAATCAAATTAATGAAGATCAAACATGCTGTTCTTACTTCTGTAGACCGTGATGATCTGAAAGATATGGGATCTATTCTTTGGGGCGAAACAGTGAATGCTGTAAGAAGAATCTCTCCGGGAACTACTATGGAAACTCTGATTCCGGATTTCCAGGGGCTTACAAAGCATCTTGACAGATTAGTAGATGTAGCTCCTGAAGTAATCTCTCATAACATGGAAACGGTAAAACGTCTTACCAGAGAAGTGAGAATCCAGGCAAAATATGAAAGAAGCCTTGAAGTATTAAGATATCTGAAAGAAGCCGGACAAAGAAGAACCAAAACAGGAGTAATGCTTGGATTAGGTGAAACTAAAGATGAGGTTTTCCAAACAATCGAGGATATCAGAAATGCGAATGTAGATGTTATCACTCTTGGACAATATCTGCAGCCGACTAAAAAACATCTTCCTGTAAAAAAATTCATCACTCCTGAAGAATTTGAAGAATTTGGAGATTTTGCAAGAAGCTTAGGTTTCAGACACGTTGAAAGTTCTCCTCTTGTAAGAAGTTCTTACCACGCAGAAAAACATATTCATTAAAATATAAACCGTTCAGCAATGAGCGGTTTTTGTTTTTTTAGGCGGCAGGGATTAGGTAGCGGATTGTAGTTGATAGGTGGGTACCAGATGTTAGGGATTAGCTAATGAATGTGACAACCATTATAATAATGTCCTCCATCATTCCCCTTCTTTTGACGGGGTGGTTTAGTTGCTCCATCAACGGCATACATTGCATCATTTAAGTCCTACTTATTACAAGCCGTTTCCTTTGTAATCACTCCAATCCGGCCATTGATTTCAATCGGTTTAAAATGTTTCTTCTTAAATTCAGATGGAGTTTCTCCCGTATGTTGTTTGAATAGCTTATTAAAGTAAGAAAGACTTTCAAATCCTACCTGAAAACAAACTTCAGTCACAGAATAATCTTTCAACAGAAATATTTTGGCCTGATTAATTCTGTAATTATTAACAAAATCTGTAAAGGTCATATTGGTCTGCTTTTTAAAATAACGGCAGAAGGCAGGTGTGCTCAGACTTACTATTTTAGCAATTTCATTAACGTTGGGTTTCTTGTCGTAATTTTCGTGGATATAGTCGTAGATGGTTCCCATTCTGATTTTATCATTCAAAAACCATTTGATTCTGGTATCTTCTTTATTGAGTTCCTTTACTTCCGTTGAATCAGCGAGGATCTGCAGAATTTCAATTAATCCTACCAGAGATTCAAAGGAGTTTTTATCTTTAATGATCTGTAGTTTTTCAACCACTGTATTTTTTGTTTCTCCGGAAAATGACAGTCCGAGATATGACCGCTCTAAAAGAATTTTGATGTTCTCAAATTCAGGAACAGGAAGAATAATATCCTGAAGGAAATTTTCCCGCATCTGCAGTACAAGTTGTTGGCACTCTGTCTGAATACCATAATCAAAATTGAGATGGGGAACATTAGATCCAATCAATAAAAGATCACTGTCTGTAAAGCCCGAAATATCTTTTCCTACGTGTCGGATTCCGTTCACCGCTTCTACATAGACCAGTTCAATTTCCGGATGATAATGCCAGAAAAAACAGTTTTTCAGGGAAGGGGCAAATAGCTTGAATGATTTCCCTTTTTCAAATTCAATAATTTCTTTCTGGATTTTCATTTTGTTCTCATTTGATTGTTTCTGAATGTAAAATTAAATAAAAAGGTTAATATGGAGCAAATTTTTATCATTCAAAGAGGAGTGAAATCCAAACTTTCTTGCGATTTTTGCACTTTCAAAATGAAGACGTTCAGGTATTTTTAATTTGAAAGAAATTAATCCAGAAAAAAGATTTAGATACAATGAAGATTGATAAAAGAATAATACCACTGGCCATCGGTGGTTTGGGAATAGGAACAACGGAGTTTACCGTAATGGGTCTGTTGCCGGATATTGCAAAAACATTACAGATTACGATCCCGCAGGCCGGACATTTAATTTCTGCTTATGCTATGGGAGTCGTTATCGGAGCTCCGATTCTGATTGGGTACTCAGTAAAGTTTCCTCCAAAGAAAGTTTTGATAGCTTTTATGATTCTTTTTACAATATTTAACGGGCTTTCCGCTATTGCTCCTGATTATAACAGTATGCTGATTATCCGTTTTCTGTCTGGGCTTCCTCACGGAGCATTCTTTGGGGTAGGAACGGTAGTTGCTTCAAAAATGGCCGGAAAAGGGAAAGAAGCATTTTATATATCAATGATGTTTACAGGGCTCACGGTTGCCAATCTGGCCATGGTTCCTCTGGTCACCTATATCGGGCATACATTCCACTGGAGACTGTATTTTGCTATTGTAGCGGCTATTGGTCTTTTTGCCATATTATTTTTGAAACTGTGGCTTCCCGCCATGGAATCCAACCAAAATACCCACTTCATGGAAGAGTTGAAATTCCTTAAAAATAAACAATCGTGGATGGTACTTGCCATTACAGCGATTGGATTTGGAGGTCTTTTCACATGGCTAAGTTATATTACCCCTTTGATGACTGTTGTTGCCGGAATCAAAAGCAGCCAAATGGCCTATGTGATGGTTCTTGCCGGAGCCGGAATGGTAGTTGGAAATCTTGTAGGAGGAATTGTTTCAGATAAATTGGGACCTGAAAAAACATGTGCCCTTCTGATCTTTTTAATGATGCTTTCTCTGGGAGGTGTTTTCTTCCTTGCAGAACATAAGAATATTGCTTTAGTATTGACTTTTATGTGTGGTGCCTTATCCATGTCTATTGCATCACCTATCAATATTATGATGATGAAAGCTGCTCCAAAAAGCGAAATGATGGCCGCTGCTTTTATGCAGGCTGGTTTTAATATTGCCAATGCAATGGGAGCTTTCTTTGGGGGAATTCCTTTGGAATACGGTTATTCATTCAACTATCCATCGTTGGTAGGAGTGGGAATGACTTTTATAGGAGTAATTATAAGTGTAAGATATATGTATCTGTACGGTTCAAGGACTCAAAATGAAGAGGAAGTCGCTGCAGAATGTGTATCTTGTGATAAGTAATAAGATAATTCTTACTATTGAAATAAAAAAAGAGCCTGTTTCTGATTGAAACAGGCTCTTCTGTATAAAAATAAGTTTTATGCCTCTACTTCATCTCCATTTTTACACCAATAGAGGGCATTGTATAAATTTTCTTTGGGGAAAGATTTAAACTCTCCCGGCATCAGAACACTGAAAATGCTGGTAAAATCACGTATACCTTCTTTGTCAGTAACAATGGCTGACCGATTCCAGTTGGTAAGATTTTTCAATCCCAACAGTAAATCTTCAAGCCACGCTCCCATGGTAAAATTATCCAGATCGGTATCCAAATACAATAAGTAATTCAACTCGCCGAATTGCTCTACCTTCTCTTTTACGCGCGGAATTACCAGTCTTTCAAAATCCTCTTTCGTTACTTCTCCCGTTGCATTGAATGCTGCAACATTTTCCGGGGCTTCTGGAATAATTGTTATCATAATAAATATTTTATGGTGGTTTGAGTTTAAAAGGATAACAATAATTACACCATAATTTGATGATAAATTGTTAAAAAAGGTATAAATATTGTTACTTTCAGTGTAAAATATTAATATGGATCTCAAATCAAATGAACCTTTTTGGCTTTTAAAAAACGGACTGTTAGCTTCTTATCCCTCTTTAAAATCAAATGAAAAATGTGATGTTCTCATTGTGGGAGGTGGTATTACCGGAAGCCTGATTGCTCATCAAATGATAGAAGACGGATATGATACCATCCTTATTGATAAAAGAGAACTTTGTAACGGAAGCACTTCTGCTACAACTTCAATGCTGCAGTACGAAATAGACGTTCCCCTTTATGAACTGATCGAAAAAATAGGTGAAAAAGGAGCTGTTTTAAGTTATAAAGCCTGTAGTGAAGCTATTGACACATTGGAAAAGCTTTCAAAAATGATTAAAGCCAATGCTGGGTTTAAAAAAAAGAAATCCTTGTATTTTGCTTCAAAAAAGAAAGATGCAGAATGGCTTAAGAAAGAATATCAGGCGAGAAAAGAAAACGGATTTGAAGTGCAGTGGCTGGAAGCGGGACAGGTTCTGGAAAAATTTGAATTTGAGAACACATATGGTGGAATATTATCCAAACAGGGAGCCAGTATTGATGCTTTTCAGTTTGCTCATGAGCTTTTTATGCACAATGTAAAGAAAGGATTGAAGATCTTTGATAAGACAGAAATGGTAAAGGTGGAGGAGCATAAAGGTTTTAATCTGGTTACTGTAAACAGCGGATATCAGATCAAAGCAAAAAAGATCATTTACTGTATAGGGTATGAAAGTAAAAACTTACTGAAAGAAAATTTTGTGAATCTGAAAAGTACCTATGCCGTTGTTTCTGAAATAGATAAAGACAAGTTTAAAAATATCAGCAGTACGCTGATTTGGAATACAGATGATCCTTATCTCTATATGCGGACTACCGACGATGGAAGAATGCTTATCGGAGGAGGAGATGAAGACTTTTATGATGCTGGAAAACGGGATGCTCTCCTCAATAAAAAAGAAAAAGAAATCCTTAAAAATCTGAAGAAAATAAAACCGGATTATCATTTTTACCCTGATTTTGTGTGGGCGGGAACCTTCGGTGAGACTAAAGATGGTTTACCTTACATCGGAGAACATAAAAAAATGAAAAACTCCTACTTTGTATTAGGTTTTGGAGGAAACGGGATTACTTTTTCAGTAACAGGAATGGAGATGGCTTCTCTGTTTATGAAGTACAAAAAACATCCGTTATCAAGGTATTTTAAATTTGGGAGATAGTCCTTTTTTTAACCGCAAAAGTCACAAAAGTCTTTAAGCACTAAGTTATTTTAAGCTGCTAATCAATGTTTAAGAAGTACACTTAAGTTTTTGAAAACCTTCGGTTTTTAATCTATATATAAAAACTGTTTAGATTCCTGCGGAATGACAAACGACGTTTCAATTGTGTCATTCCGTAGAAACCCTCCTTAAATCATTTGAAAAAATGCGATAAAGAGCTACTCCAACAAATATTCCAATTAGAGTAGCTCAATTCCCCTCCTCCGGAGGGGTGGCAAAAATTCAAAGAATTTTTGACGGGGTGGTTAGAAAAAACAGGCAGTCACAAAAAGACTGCCTGTTCAACTACAGACTATACCCATTCTTTTTAGCCAGTTCTACAATAGAACTCTCAATTGCTTTTCCCAGATCGTCAGAATCATCAGTACCTCGTTTCTTCATTTCTCCGTCAATATAGGTCTGGCGCTTTTTGGAAAGCTCTTCAATTTCTTTCTGAATTTTATCACGGGCGGCAGACTTTGCTGTGATTGTTTTTTGAATTTCTTCCTTGCTTTTTCCTTTCAGCTCGGCAGGAAGTTCACTTTCTTTTACATTGGCAATAAATCCGGCATCCTTTTCAGTTTTATCTACAAGATCCCAGTGGTCATTTTTGTAGGCATTCTTTTTAGATTTGGCAACGGCCCTTTCCACTAAGTTGGATGCTGATTGGGATTCAGCATTTCTATCCTGAGTGATTTGCTTTAGTCTGTATTCCGAACCGTGGTTTCCATAATAGATATAAGTGTCATTCAACTTTGCATTACATTCAGAAATTTTGATGTCGTAAGGTGTTTCAATATAGAGTACTTTTCTGTCACTGTCGATATTGAAATATTTTCCACCTCCCAAAGACGCTCCGTTTTGCCAGAACGTCTGGATTCCTTCTTCCCGGCTTCCACAGAAAATAGTGTTGGTATAAATATTTTTACCCTTTGCTTTTGAAACAACATCCTTATAATTTATTTTTCCCTGATCGAAAGCTTCATTTCCTGCAATATAAATCAGCTTCATACTTTTTTCATTGCTGTCCCAGTTCAGATTGGCAGAAGCATCACGAATAACGGCACCGCAATATTCACTGCCGCCATTGGTTCTTAAAGCGAATAGTTTTTCGGAAATAAGATCAAGATCCTGAGTAAGAGGAGCAACCTGACGGATGTAATTTTCATCACGAATTCCATCATTTCCATATTCATACAGGGCAATTTCAATCTGCGGGGCTTTTCCGTTGTACTTGAGAGTGGTCAACGTATTCACAATATTCCACAGCCTGGATTTTGCCTGGTCAATCAATCCGTCCATACTATTGGAAGTATCCAGCAAAAGAGCGACCTGAATTTTATTGTCCTTTAAGGTTGAGTTTGCCGGAATCAATGTTACTTTTTGTACTGGTAAATGATTGTCAACATTACTTTGTATAGAGCGGTTTTCCGGAAGATTACCGGAGCTTAAAAAAGCCGTACCCGCTGCAAGTGTTAAGATTTTTAAAGTTGTCATATTGCTATTTTTTTAGTTGTCTGTTGTAATTGGTTAGGACTTCATCGTTTATTATTTTGAATTCCTGGAGTAAAATTATTCCTATTTAAGGCTGAAAATTGGGAAACTTGGTGAAGTGGCCTTTTGACTTGGTGAGTTTTCTGGGGGTAGAAAATAAAAAACAGCTCCCAATGGAACTGTCTTTTACATCAGTTATTTTAAAGGATTTCGTATCGTGTTTTGATGCTGTATTTCAGTTTGATATTTTCAATATTATCGAAAGAATAATCTACCGGAGCATCGGCCATTTCCATCTGTATATTGCTAGCTCTTCCTTTGTAAGCAACCGGCATGATCATATCACTGGTATAGTCTTCTATTTCTACGATTTCAAGGGCGTTTCCGGTCTTTTTACCCATGCTTTCCAGTAAATAATCTGCTTTTTCTTTAGCAGCTTTCAAAGCATTGATCTTTACCGCTTTTCTGAAATCTGCAATTTTAGTACTCTTTACTTCTGCAATGTTCAGGCTGCTTACCCATTTTTGGTTTAGGTCTTCAAAAATTTTGCTCAGACTTGATTTTGTGCTGGCTTTAAAGTGATAACTTTTAGTAAACTTAGCTGTTTTAGAGTAAATATTCTGGTACATTGATTTGAACTTAATGTCTTCGTTCTTTACTCCTGCGTTCTTTAAGGTTTCAAATAACTTCTTTTCATTATCTGCCAGATCATTTTTGTTGTCTGCTTTTATTCCGATACTGAAGATAATTTCATCCGGTTCTACTTCCATTTCGGCAACACCTGTTACTTCAATTGCATTTTTCTTTACTTCTTGTGTCTGAGCATTTACAAAGCTTCCAAGAGTTAAAATTCCGATTAATAAAAAATGTTTCAATTTCATAATTTCCTGTTTTTAAATTTTTAATTACTGATGTAAAATTACGCCGATCAGAAGCCCGAAACCGGGAGACTTGGTGAAACTGAGCTTTCACTTGGTGAGCTCCGAAAAATGATTACTTTCCTTTATTCTTTTTCAGATCATATTTTACGTTGAGGTTCATGATGTATTGTATACCCACTTCCGGATCAGCATTATTGATTACTTTATCAAAGCCGGTATAATCTGTCCCGTCATAATAAAAGGTTTTAGATTTTCTTTCTTCCTTTCTGACATATTTGGTATCATATCCATACGTAACATTGGCGCTTTCAAAAGCCGTATAATTCTGATATTGGCTTTTGGGGAAGACATATGTAAAGCCTGAAGAAGCGGTTGGACTCCCGATAATTTCCTTTTTAAACAGTTTAAAATAATTTTCTTTTTTTTTGTCGAAAACCGAATAAGCCTCTTTGAGAAGTTCTTCCTGGATTTTATCAATATCATTGCTGATATAATCTACTTTAATAATATCATAGATTTGGAAGTCTGAAGCTTCAGAGATCAGTTTTTCAATCATTGAGTGTTTGTTTACTGTAATAATGATGTTTTTCTTGGTTTCAAATCCATCCATTTTCTGGACGGCAGTTTGTGAGTCTTTATTGACGTTGTAGTCATAGATTTTGGTCTGAGAAATAAAGTCTACAAAAATATCCTCGTCTTTAATACCTATTGAGGATATTCTTTTCATAAAACCGCTGATTCTCCTGTTGATATTTTCAATAGCGATTTTGGGAGTGGCTGCTTCTTCATTCAACCCCAGTGTAAGTTTATATCGGTCTGCCGTTTTGTTGATCAATACTTTTACGGTGACGATCAATGTGGAATCGGTAGCAAAATAGGTATTAGTATTGATGAATTCAGGTAAATTTCTGGAAGTGGAATAGTCGTTATTATTTCTGTCTTTGTAGACCTGATTTCCTCCGACCTGTGCTTTTGAAAGACTTAAAAAAGATACCGTAATGAGTAAAAAAATAAGAGTTAGTTTTTTCATGATTTTTAAATTTGAATTATTTTGCTTCAAACTTAGCCTTACGCTCACATTATCAAAGACTCAACTTGGTGAAAGGGGATTTTCGCTTGGTGAATAGTTTTTGAGTACACTATATATATGTATATCTTTGTTTTATGAAAATGCTTACACTTCTTTCAATCTTTTTACTGATGCTTTGGGGAAACACAATGTCTTCCCAGACCACTAATGCTACTACCGCTGCGGTGGAAGATGTACAGGTAGAAACAAAGAAGCTGAAAAAAGCAATGGATACGAAAAATGAACCTGCCCAGGCAGATTCTTATTATAATATCGGTGAAACCTTTTTTAACAGCGGGAACTTTCCGAAGAGTGAAGAGTATTATACCAAAGCGAAAAATCTGTACGAAAAACTCAATGACAAGCCCAATATTGAAAAAGCAACCCGCAGATTGGCCCAGTCACAGGAAAAGCAGAATAAAATAACCCCTGCCATCAGCAATTATAGCAGAGTGGCACAAATGGGTTACAGTGAAAAAAGTAAGGCCGTTAATTCTAATGATGTTACAAGGCTTTCTTCTCCTACGCCAGAGCTTAGGGCAGAAGCTATCCAGAGTAATATTAACTTAAGTAAAAAAGAAAACGAGCAGGGTGATCTCGCAGAAAGCTACAGTCAGTTAGCTGATGTAAATCTCAAACAGAAAGATGTTTCTAGTGCCGAAGAAAACCTGAACACAGCCTATAAAATTTCTAAAAAAGAAGCTCCACAGCAAGCATTGGCCATTAATCAGAAACTGGCAGATCTTTACGTGGAAAACAAAAATTTTGAGAAAGCTATTGAAGCCAAAAAGAAAGTGCTGAAAGAAGATTTTGTAAAAGAAAATTCGCAGGAAAAAGTCAATCAGATTCAGGAACTGGCGGATATTTATATTAAAAAAAATGATCCGAAAGAAGCAGTAGACCTGTTGAAAAATGCCTACGGAATTGCCTTGGACAAAGGTCATACGCTGGAAGCTCAGAAAAGTGTAAAAAAACTGGACAGTCTTTATTCAATCTCAGGAAATATAGATGCTTCCGTTCAGTTATACAGAGATTTTTTAGGGAAACTTCCCAATCTTGTTTCCAAGGACAGAAGCCTGGTAGACAATAAAATTCTGGAAGATACCGAACAGAGAATTTCACAGCTCGAAAAAGAAAGAGAATTAAAGGACGAACTCATCCGCAAGAAAAATGTATTCAACTATAGTTTGATCGGAGCTTTGATTCTGCTTACCGGATTGATTATTTTTATTTTCAGAACACTGAAAAAAGTTCAGACAAAGAATAAAAAAATTGCTCTTCAGTCTTTGCGCAGGGAGATGAATCCGCATTTTATCTTTAACAGTTTGAATAGCGTTAACCACTTTATTGCGACCAATAATGAACTGGAAGCCAATCAGTATCTGACGAAGTTCTCCAAACTGATGCGTGGCGTGATGGAAAATTCTACTGAAGATTTTATTCCTTTTCAGCAGGAACTTGATCTTCTCCAAAATTATCTTGCCCTTGAGAAGACTCGTTTTGCCGATAAATTCGATTACGAAATCGATGTAGATGAAAGTCTGAATATGCAAAACCTGCAGATTCCAGGAATGCTGATACAGCCATTTCTTGAAAATGCAATATGGCACGGACTCCGCTACAGAACAGAAAAAGGTTTTTTAAAACTAAACTTTGAGAAAAGTGAATTATACCTTAAAATCCTTATTGAAGACAACGGAATAGGCATCGAAGAAAGCAAAAAGCAGAAAACCCAGCATCAAAAAACAAGAGAGGGCAGAGGCATGAAGAATACGCTGGAAAGAATTCAGCTGCTCAACGATTTGTATAAAAAAAATATTACCTGCTCTGTACAGGATAAAGAGGATAATACCGGAGTTTTGGTAACGCTCCAAATCAATTTGATCTGATCTGAATTCAGGTTATCTTCTTTATAAATTGATGACGATTTAGGATAACATAAAGAAGAATATAACGCTGTAAGTTTCTTTGAGGAGATTGTAAAGTTGGGTAAATATTCCTAATTTGCACCTGCAACTATTACCTGTCACCTAATATCTGACCTCAATGAAAATAAAAGCCGTAATTGTAGACGATGAACTCATCGCAAGAGAAGTTTTGCGAAGCTATCTTACAAAATACTGTCCACAGGTGGAAATTCTTGGTGAGGCCGAAAACATTAAAGAAGCAGTGCCATTGATTGCTGAAAAGCAGCCTCAGCTTGTGTTCCTGGATGTTGAAATGCCTTTCGGAAATGCCTTTGACGTCTTGGAAGCGACAAAAGAGTTTTCCTATGAAACCATTTTCATTACTGCGTTTTCACAATATTCATTACAGGCTTTAAACAAATCGGCAAGTTATTATATTTTAAAACCTATTGACATTCAGGAGCTGATTCTTGCGGTAAATAAAGTAGTAGAAAGTCTTGAGAAAAAAGAAGAACTCAACCGAAATAAGATCCTTCTTGAAAACCTGAAGTTAAAACCTGAAAAACAACAGCTGATTCTTCCGACCCTGCAAGGATTTGATGTTGTAAAAACCGAAGATATTGTCAGATTACAAGCCGATGGAAATTTTACACAGGTCTATCTTACCGATGGCTCAAAAAAAATGGTGTGCCGTTTTTTAAAACATTTTGATGATCTGCTGGAAAGTCCGTTTGTGAGAGTTCACCGCTCCCATATCATCAATACAGGATTTGTAAAATCTTACCATAAAAGCGGAACCGTAATGCTGTCTGATGATACTGAGATTGAGGTTTCAGGAAGCTTTAAAGATAATTTTCTGAAAGTATTTTCATAGAATTTATTGTTCCTTAACAGCTTTAAGGCATTATTTTTGACGTTTTTATAAGAACCACACAAAAATATTCCTGTCATGAAAACCATTCATAAAATTATACTTCCCGTTTCGTTGGGAGCATTGGGGCTTATCGTTTTCAATTCATATTCTGTAAGGATTCCCAGAGGTGCTTCTGCTGTAAAGAATTTTGATCTTAAAAAATACCTTGGCAGATGGTACGAAGTTGCCCGTTTTGATTACAGGTTCGAAAAAAATATGGATAATGTTACTGCAGAATATACAGAAAATCCGGATGGAACAGTTCAGGTCAGAAATAAAGGGTACGATTACGTTAAAAAAGTATGGAATGAATCTATCGGGGAAGCAAAATTTGTAAAAGATCCGAAAGAAGCCCGTCTGAAAGTTTCATTTTTTAAACCAATCTGGGCCGGTTATAACGTTATAGATATTGATGAAGACTATCAATATGCTTTGGTGGCAGGAAGCAGTTTAAAATATTTATGGATTCTGTCCCGTACCACAACTATTCCGGAAAGTATCCGCCAGCGTTTCCTCCAGAAAGCAAAAAAAATCGGTTATAATACCGATGAACTGATCTGGGTAAAACATAATCAATAAAAAAGTAAAAGGGCAAAATCGTTTAAAAACTGATGGTTTTCAGTGATTTGCGAATTTGCCCTTTCGCTCTTTAGTTTTTAATATACTCTTTCCATTCCTCAAAACGGTGATCAATAACCTGTTTCATCAGATCATAGTTTTCGTAGGTATCCTCAATGTGGTAGAAGGTTTCGTATTCATAGTCACTTTCCTCGGCTTTCGCATCAAAAATATTCACGTAATCATCAGCAAACGAGCTATATCTGTTTCCGAAATCGGTATCATCTGCATAATAATCCTTTGCAAAAAGATTTCCCAGCTCATTCAGGTCATATTCAGAAAATTTTCCGTCGCAGGAATCCATAATGAATTCTGCACCAGTGATTTCTCTGCGTTTTAATTTTTCAATTTCCTCTTCACCATCTTCTTTCAGTTCATCAGAAATCAGCTCATTCTGAATGCACCAGTTCAGGAACATTCCTGTATGCGTTGCTCCGTTTTTCTCAGGAAGTCCTTCAGGAAAATCACCACCATAATGCCATGAAGCATCATCATATTTAGACATAATTCTTATTGTAGTTTTAAATAAATTTCGTCAAAAATAGAAAAAATCAATTTATATTGCTGCAGCCACAGAATTTTCCGTCATTTGCATAGAATTTTTTTCAACAAAAAAATATATGGAAAAAGCTGTTCTGATTACTATTGGTGATGAAATCCTTTCCGGAAATACGGTAGATACCAATTCTAATTTTATTGCTACTGAACTTAAAAACATAGGAATAAAAGTTACTCAGATTCTTACAATCTCAGACGAAATTGAAACCATTAAAGAAGCATTGAATGTTGCTTTTGAAGCAGGTGATCTAGTGATTACAACGGGAGGACTTGGACCTACCAGAGATGACAAAACCAAAAAGGCACTTGCAGAATATTTTAATGATGAAATTGCTTTGGATGAGGTGACATTCAATCACCTTAAAGGGTATATGGAGAGAAGAGGAAGGGCAGATATTCTCGAAAGAAATAAAGAACAGGCTTTTGTCCCAACCAAATCTATTGTTTTTCAGAATCATTACGGAACGGCTCCGTGCATGATGATGGAGCTGAATGGTAAACTGTCTTACAGTCTTCCGGGGGTTCCTTACGAGGTAAAACCGCTTATCAAAGGCCAGATTATTCCTTATTTACAGGAAAGATTCAGCCTTCATTACATCCATACCAGGATTGTTTCCGTAGTGGGAATTCCTGAGAGTATCCTTGCAGATAAAATTGAAGACTGGGAACTGGCGCTTCCGGAAAATATTGCACTGTCTTATCTTCCGGTAGGAACCCGTGTGAAACTTCGTCTGACGGCTTCCGGTGATAATGAAGAACAGCTGAAACAAATCACAGAAGAAGAAATTCAGAAATTACTTCCTTTAGTAGAAGGTCACGTAATTGCTGTATCTGAGGATAAAATAGAAAATATTCTGGCAGAAATGCTTACCGAAAGAAATCTGACAATTTCCACAGCAGAAAGCTGTACAGGAGGTGAACTGGCAAAAATGATAACCTCAGTTTCCGGCAGTTCAAAATATTTCCATGGCGGAATAGTACCTTATGCTACAGAAAAGAAGATTAAAATTTTAAATGTTTCTAAAGAAACCGTAGATCAGTTTACGGTGGTAAGTGAAGAGGTAGCTCAGGAAATGGCAAAAGGCTGTCAGGAATTATTTGAAACCCATATTTCACTTTCTACAACTGGTGTTGCCGGCCCTGGAAAAGGAGAAGACGGCAAAGATATAGGAACGGTGTATTATACAATAAGGATTAATGACAAAGCAGAAACATTTAAATTATACATGCCGCATCTGGAAAGAGTAGACTTTATGAATTTCGTTTCACAAAAGGTGATTCAGGATCTTGTAAGCCTCCTTATAAACAGTTAGATACATTTCTGTTTTTTTAATTTTTTTTTAATTAATTTTAATAGAGTTTTTCACACTTTTTGAGAGCCTTCAATAAATTTCAAAAATCGTGGAAAATTCCAAACAGATCTTTCAGACCAACAGTAAGAAGCGCTGGAAAAGTGTACAGTGGGGAAGCCGTATTTTTATCTTTGTAGGAATACTGCTTTTGCTTGCTTTGGGGCTGATGATGACCCTGGACAGAAGTCCTAAAATTCCTTTCAAAGAAGATTATAAAGCCGTAATTACCGCCAATAAACCCTATCTTCAGGAGAATAAAATTTCAAAAGAATATAAGGGATTCAGAAACTTTATTTCGGAAAAAACAATCCATACCAACCTCGACAAAATTCAGAAAGCGAGAGCAGAAAGATATAAAAATCAGAACAGAAACTGGGCTCAGTTTCCAGGAGGAATCCGGTCTGCATTTTATGTAGCATGGGATCCTCAGTCTCTGATGTCTCTGAAAAGAAATATAAGACACGTTAATCTGGTTTTCCCGGAATGGTTTTTCCTTGATCCGAAAACAGGAGATCTGAAAACCAATGTAGATCCGGAAGGATACAAAGTGATCAAAAGAACGGGAGTTGCCGCAATGCCGATGCTGAGTAATAATTCCGATCAGGAATTCCATTCAGAAGGATTGGTAAAAGTTCTTAATGATCCGCAGAAAAGAACACATCTGATCCAAAAAATTACCCAGCAGTGTAAAAAATACCATTTCAAAGGAATCAATATTGACTTTGAGGATATGAACCTCAACTCTGATGAAAACCTGATTGCCTTTATGAAAGAGCTTTCAGAAACTTTCAAAAAAAATCAGCTGCTGGTAACGATGGATATCATGACGGATAATGATGATTACAACATTCCAAAATTGAATCCTTATGTAGATTACTTTGTATTGATGGCTTACGATGAATATTCTGCAGGAAGTGATGCAGGGCCGGTTTCTTCTCAAAAATGGATCGAAGAACAGACCGGAAAAATCGTAAAACAGACTTCTCCGCAAAAAATTATTTTGGGGCTTGGAGCTTATGGCTACGACTGGAGCTCAAATAAAGATGACAATACTTCTGTAACCTATATGCAGGCCATTACCAAAGCCAGCGCCAGTAAAGCGGTAATTGATTTTAATGACAATACTTTTAATTTAAATTATTCCTATACCGATTCTAAAAATCTCACTCATACAGTATTCTTCAATGATGCAGCTTCTATCTTCAATACGATGCGTTTCTCCTCAGAATATCCATTGGCAGGAACAGCACTTTGGAGACTGGGAAGTGAAGACAGCAGAGTCTGGAATTTCTATGATAAAGACCTTACGTTTGCCGGCCTTTCCAAACTGAATTTGAAAACACTGGAAAATGTAAAAGGACAGACCATGGTGGATTATATCGGGGACGGAGAAGTATTGGACGTTCTGAATACTCCTCATGATGGAAAAATTGCACTGGAAATTGATCCGAAAGAAAAAATTATTACAGACGAAAACTACATTACTTATCCAAGTTCTTACGAGGTAAAAAAATACGGAGGTGCACCCCAAAAAGAATTGGTGCTTACTTTTGATGATGGTCCGGACGAAACGTATACACCACAGATATTGGATGTACTGTCCAAGTATCATGTTCCGGCAGCTTTCTTTTTGGTAGGATTAAATGCAGAAAAGAATCTTCCGCTTGTCAAAAGAATTTACCGTGAAGGACACGAGATCGGAAACCATACCTTTACCCATGAAAATGTGGCAAAAGTAAGCCCGGAAAGAGCCTTACTGGAACTGAAGCTGACAAGATTACTGATAGAATGCGTAACGGGACACAGTACAATTCTCTTCAGAGCTCCGTATAATGCGGATTCTGAACCTACCACTTCAGAAGAAATCATTCCCGTAGCATTGGCAAGACAGCAGAACTATCTTGATATCGGGGAAAATATTGACCCTGAAGACTGGCAGCCGGGAATAAAATCAGATGAAATTGTAAAACGTGTAATGGCCGGAATCAAACAAGAAAGAGGAAATATCATCCTTCTTCACGATGCCGGCGGAGACACCAGAGAAGAAACGGTGAAAGCTTTAAAAATTCTGATTCCAACACTTCAGAAACAAGGCTATCATTTTACAAACCTGACCAGTATTCTGCATAAAACCAGAAGTGAACTGATGCCTGAAGTTCCGAAAACAAAGTCATATTATATCATGCAGCTTAACCTTGTACTGGCCACTGTAATTTATGGAATAAGCCATTTTCTGGTAGCTTTATTTACCATTTTCATTGTATTAGGATTGATCAGGCTATTGCTGATGGCATACTGGGCTTTTAAAGAAAGAAAAAAAGAGAAAAAACTTGGTGAATTTCCAGCCTTGGAATCATATCCGAAAGTTTCCATTATTGTTCCCGCTTATAATGAAGAAGTGAATATTGTTTCTTCCCTGCAGAACCTGTTGAAGCAAACCTATCCGAATTTCAATATTATTATGGTAGATGACGGAAGTAAGGACTCTACTTATGAAAAAGTATTAGAAGCATTCCCTGATCACCCGAAACTGAAAATTTTCACCAAAATAAATGGTGGAAAAGCCACAGCCCTGAACTTCGGAATAGCACAGACGGATGCCGAATATGTAGTATGTATTGATGCAGATACCAAATTACAGCAGGATGCCGTAAAATATCTGGTTGCAAGATTTTTAAATTCAGATCCGGAAGAAAAAATTGCGGCCGTAGCAGGAAATGTGAAAGTTGGGAACAGAGTCAACTGGCTTACCAGATGGCAGGCTATAGAATATACGACAAGTCAGAATTTCGACAGGCTGGCGTATGCGAATATCAACGCGATTACCGTGATTCCTGGTGCTATCGGTGCATTCAAAAGAACTGTAATTCTTGAGGCCGGAGGTTATTCATCAGATACTTTAGCAGAAGATTGTGATATTACCGTGAAAATTTTAAAAGCAGGATATACAGTCGCGAATGAAAACAGAGCGGTTGCCGTTACTGAAGCTCCGGAAACTGCAAATCAGTTTTTAAAACAGCGTTTCCGCTGGACCTATGGAATCATGCAGATGTTCTGGAAGCAGAGGCATACTTTCCTTAACCCCAAATATAAAGGATTGGGACTTTGGGCAATGCCGAATATTTTATTATTCCAATATATTATTCCATTTTTCTCACCGCTGGCAGATGTGATTATGTTTTTTGGAATTCTGTCCGGAAACGGAGATAAAATATTCACCTATTATCTGATTTTTCTTTTGGTGGATGCTTCCTTAGCTTTAGTAGCATTCATTATGCAGCGCGAAAAATTAATCAATCTGCTGTATATTATTCCACAGAGATTCGGGTACAGATGGCTGATGTATATTGTTTTGTTTAAAAGTTTAAGAAAAGCATTGAAAGGCGAAATGCAGTCCTGGGGGTTCCTGAAAAGGACTGGGAATGTAAAAGAGATAGCAACTTCTTAATATTTAATTAAATTTGTTTTCTCAAGAAGTAACAAATTTCAAATAAATCATACATATTATAAAAATTGTTATCATAATGAAAAAAATAACGCTTTCTTTGTTTTTAATAGCAGGGATCTGCACTCAGACTACTATGAGCGCACAAGCTAAAGCTGCTAAAGTGGCAGTGAATAACACAGATAAAGGTTTAGACCTTAGCTTGATGGACACTTCGGTGCGTCCTCAGGATGATTTTTACAACTACGTGAGTGGAACTTGGATGAAAACTGCCAAAATTCCATCTGATAAACCAACTTGGGGAAGCTTCAATAAACTGGCTGAGGACACGGATAACAATTCCATGACAATCCTGAACTCTCTTCTGAAAGATAAATTTGCGGACGGAAGTGAAGGTAAAAAAATCCAGGATCTGTATGCTACTTACATGAACATGGAAAAGAGAAATGCAGACGGAATCAAACCTATCCAGGAAAATCTGAATAAGATTGATGCTATTAAAAACATGGCTGATCTTCAGAACTACCTTACTTCTGTAACGAAAGAAGGAGAGAACGTTTTCTACGGATGGGGTGTAGATGCAGACCTTAAAGATTCTAAAATGAATGCTGTTTACTTAGGAAATCCTTCTTTAGGTTTAGGAAGAGATTATTATCAGAAAGTAAACGAAAAAAATACAGAAGCTATTGCTGAATATCAGAAATATGTAGCTTCAATGCTAAAAGAATTAGGGTACAAAAATGCTGATGAAGCAGCAAAAGGTATCGTAAATTATGAAAAAAGCATCGCACAGACTTATCTGACAAACGAGCAGAGCCGTGATAACACGCTTCAGTACAACCCTAAAACTATGGCAGAACTTTCTGCTTTGGTAAAAGGAGTTGACCTTCCAGCATATCTTAAAAAAGTAGGAGTAAATACAGATAAAGTAATTATCGGTGAATTAGGATTCTATAAAGATTTCGATAAATTAGTGAATGCTCAGAATCTTTCTGTGATCAAAGATTATCTGAAATTCCACATGATTCACGGAAGCGCTTCTTACTTAAGTGAAAACTTAGGAAACATGAAGTTTGCTTTCTACGGTAAATACCTTAGAGGACAGCAGGAACAAAGAGCTCTTAACAAGAGAGGTTTTGAATTGATTAACGGTTCTTTAGGAGAAGCTTTCGGAAAATTATATGTTGAAAAATATTTCCCTGCTGAAGCTAAAGCTCAGATGGTAGAATTGATCGACTATTTAAAGAAAAGCTTCGCAGTTCATATCAATAACTTAGCTTGGATGTCTTCAACTACTAAGGAAAAAGCAATGCAGAAGCTGAATAAGTTCACTGTAAAAGTTGCTTATCCTGACAAATGGAAAGACTATTCAAAATTAAATATCATTTCTGAAGCAAAAGGTGGAAATCTATATAAAAACCTTCAGAACATCGGAGAATGGCAGTACAATAAAGATTTAGCTAAAATCGGTAAGCCAGTGGATAAAACAGAATGGGGAATGACTCCACAGACTGTAAACGCATATTACAACCCGGTAAACAACGAGATTGTATTCCCTGCTGCAATCCTTCAGCCGCCATTCTTTAACCCTAAAGCTGATGCTGCTGTAAACTTCGGAGGTATCGGTGCCGTTATCGGTCACGAAATGAGCCACGGATTTGATGATTCAGGTGCACAGTTTGATGCTGATGGTAACTTAGTAGACTGGTGGACTCCGGAAGATAAGGCTAACTTCGAAAAAGCAACAAAAGCTCTTGCTTCTCAGTATGACAAATATGAGCCTGTAAAAGGAACTTTTGTAAACGGTACTTTCACAAACGGTGAAAATATCGCTGACTTAGGAGGTGTAAACATCGCTTACGACGCTCTTCAGATGTACTTAAAAGACAAAGGAAACCCAGGAAAAATCAGTGGATTCTCTCAGGATCAGAGATTCTTCCTAAGCTGGGCAACGGTTTGGAGAACATTATCCAGTGAGAAATATATGGTAAATCAGGTAAAAACTGACCCGCACTCTCCAGGGTACTTCAGAAGTTTTGGTCCGCTTATCAACGTTGATGCCTTCTACAAAGCATTCGATGTGAAAAAAGGAGACAAATTATACAAAACTCCAGAAGAAAGAATTAAAATCTGGTAAAAATAACAACCGCTCAGCAATGGGCGGTTTTGTTTTTTTTGGTAGCAGGTGACAGATGATAGGTAGCAGGTGATAGGAGTTAGGGTTTAGGGTTTAGGGATTAGGGTTTAGAGATTATGAGATCGGAAGACTTATATTTGTCATAACGGCCTCCATCATTCCCCTCCCTCGGAGGGGTGGCAAAAATTCAAAGAATTTTTGACGGGGTGGTCTATCCATTAACCTCAAATCTTTAAATTTTCAAGCCTAAATCTCCATTCATATATAAATCTTCCTCATCACATATCATTAAAGTTTGTATATTTGATAAGTTTGTGTAAAATCAAAAATAATCTTTAATGAAAAAGCTAAATATTGGAATACTTGCCCTTTCAGGTATTGTATTTCTTAATTCTTGTGGTGCAGCAAAGACTGCAGGGACAGAGAATAAAACAGAAGCTGCAGCAAAAGTGGCTGAACCGGTAAAAGAAGAAGCAAAAGAAGAGGGAATCAATTTATCGTATATGGATACCAGTGTCCGCCCGCAGGATGACTTTTTTAGCTATGTAAACGGAAATTGGGTAAAAACTACTCAGATCCCTTCCGACAAAGCAAACTGGGGTTCTTTCAATGCTTTGAGAGAAAATGTAGATGATGCTTCATTAGATATATTAAACAAAATCCTTACAGAATCATATCCTGCCGGATCAGAAGGACAGAAAATCCAGAATTTGTACGCTTCTTTTATGGATACCAATAAGAGAAATGCAGAAGGGCTGGCTCCTATCAAGACTGATCTTGCTAAAGTAGATGCCATTAAAAGTCTTAATGATCTTCAGAAATACCTTTTGGACGCAACAAAATTAGGTGACAACTCTTTCTACGGATGGAGAGTAGGTGCTGATATGAAGAATTCTAATATGAATGCGGTGTATCTTGGTGGTCCGGATCTAGGTTTAGGAAGAGATTATTATCAGAAAGTAAACGAAGCAAACACCAAAACACTGGCAGAATATCAGACCTATGTTGGAAAACTATTCGGAGTGTTAGGGTATAAAAATTCTACTCAGGCTGCACAGAATGTAGTAGACTTTGAAAAGCAGCTTGCCAACTACTTATTGACACTTGAGCAAAACAGAGATGCCAACTTAAGATACAACCCTAAAAATGTATCTGAATTATCTGGCCTTGTGAAAAATGTTGACCTTGCAAAATATCTGAAAGATGCTGGTGTGAATACAGACAGAGTGATTATTGGTGAACTGAAGTATTATCAGAATATGGATCAGTTTATAACACAGAAAAACCTTCCTTTACTGAAAGACTATCTGAAATACCATATCATCAACGGAAACGCAAGCAACCTGAATGACAGCTTAGAGCAGATCAGATTTGATTTCTATGCAAAATATTTACAGGGACAGAAAGAACAGCGTCCAATGAACAAAAGAGGGCTTACCCTTGTGAATGGCGTTCTTGGAGAAGCTTTCGGGAAACTGTATGTAGACAAATACTTTACTCCTGAAGCGAAAAAGCAGATGGAAACGTATATTGATTACCTTTTAAAATCATTTAAATCCCACATCGCAAATATAGACTGGATGTCACCTGAAACTAAGGTAAAAGCTCAGGAAAAACTATCCAAGTTTACCGTAAAAATCGCTTACCCTGATAAATGGAAAGATTATACACAGTTAAAAGTAGAATCTCCAAAAGAAGGAGCAACATTATATTCTAACCTTCAGAATGTAGCGGCATGGCAGTATCAGAGAAGTCTGGACAAAGTAGGAAAGCCTGTTGACAAAACCGAGTGGGGAATGTCTCCACAAACTGTAAATGCATACTACAGCGGATCAAACAACGAAATTGTATTCCCTGCAGCTATTCTTCAGCCTCCTTTCTATAACCCTAAAGCTGATGCAGCAGTGAATTTCGGAGGAATAGGAGCCGTTATCGGTCACGAAATTTCTCACGGATTTGATGACAGCGGTTCACGTTTCGATGGTGATGGTAACCTTAACAACTGGTGGACAGATGCAGACCGTAAAAATTTTGATGCAAAAGTAGGTCAGCTGGCAGCTCAGTACAGTGCTTATGAACCTGTAAAAGGAAGCTTTGTAAATGGTAAATTTACAAGTGGAGAAAACATTGGTGACTTAGGTGGAGTAGCCGTTGCTTATGATGCCCTTCAGATGTACTTAAAAGATAAAGGAAACCCGGGGAAGATCAGCGGATTTACTCAGGATCAGAGATTCTTTATGAGCTGGGCAACCGTTTGGAGAACAAAAGCTACAGATCAGTATATGATCAATCAGGTGAAAACAGACCCGCATTCTCCGGGAATGTTCAGAGCTTTTGGTCCACTGGTAAATCAGGATTCGTTCATCAAAGCATTTGATATCAAACAAGGAGACAAACTATATAAAGCTCCTCAGGACAGAATAAAAATCTGGTAATTTTACCTTAGAAATTGTTAGAAAAGAAAGAATCCGTCTCATGCAGGCGGATTCTCTTTTTAATATTCTTTCTTATAATTCCGGATAACAAACTTTATTCCGGTTTCTATAATGTCTCCCATGCTTTTACAGTACTTAAAATTGACATCGTAGGTGAGTTTTTGTAAAGCAGTTTTTAGCTCTGTAACATTGGATTCCGGTGCAATATTGTCTTTTTTCATAATAGAAATAAGTTCATCGAATCTGTTTTTACTGCTGGTCACTCTTTTTACGATTTGCGAACGTACCTCTTTGCGGTATTGCTCTATAGAACTAGGTTTCAGTTTTTCCAGTACCATATTGACCATTTGACTGTTTTCCTTGAAATACTGCGGAAGATAGACTTTCAGATTCCCCTCATAAGTTTGCTGATCAAAATCAATGGGCCGAATTCTGTAAATAACCTGGTCAAAATCATGTATTGGAATCACAACATAATTATAAGATCTCATATCGCCAAGAAGCCCAATGAGACAACGTTCATTGAATTTTACAAACTCCTTGGAAATCTGTGCCTTTTCCAGTTCTGTACAGTTGAACAGGTGTTTTTTAATGAAAACATCACCGGGAATTCCTAAAATATGCTCTTCGATCAAAGTGTTTTTGTACACAAGAAAGTTGATGCGGTTGGGAGAAAGCAAATCCTCAAGTTCAAGTCCGAATATTCGCGAAGCATCTGCCTGCTTAATATAAAAATTAGTATAATTATCGTTAAGTATATTTCTCACCCGAACCCGAAACGGTTTAGAATTTCCGAAAGTACAAAAGTCAATCGTATCCACTTTCAGATAAGGCAGAGTAGCAGTATCTCCATCAGAATGGAGAAGAGTGTAAATCTTATTTAAATTAGCCTCTATTTCTTTAAACTCATATTCAGGATACAATACCCCAAGCCATAAAGTATCTTTACCGTCTTTATCCAGAATGCTCACGCTGTCGCTAAACCTTAAAAGGTCTTCATACAGAAACTTGATCTGGGTAGTCCTGTTATATTTTTCCAAATATTTCTGTAATGCTTCTGAAACTGGAAATATGGGTTTTCTAAACGCTATTTTTACATCTTTCATGACACGGTTCACTTTGTTTAAATATAAAGAATATTTTTTTTGTAATGTCTGAAGAATTCCTGTTTTAACATTCACTGAATACTTTTATATAAGAGGAGGATTACAAAAATTTTATTTATTTTTTCTTGAATGACTTTATTTATTTTTTCATAGCTTCGTGATATCGTAATACGGTGATTGTATGTTGAATAAATTTAAATAGATTTAGATGATTCAAGAAAAATCTTAGTAAAATTTTGTATGTTACAGTTTTTTTTTAAATTTAAACATTGGATTGGTAATTTATTTGATTCATCTGTAAATTACTCAAAGACAGATCCAAACCAAAATAAGAAATCTCAAAATAATAATAATATGGCAATGTTTAATTATGGTGTTGGCGGAAACGAAGTAAAAGTAGACGCTAATGAAGCTATTCAGGAAATACAGGAAAATAAATCACTGATAGTAAGCCAACTTACAACAGAAGAGTCTTATACTCCTGAAATCGTAACAGGATTAAAAACAGTGGAAGACGTTTTCAAACATTTTCAGCCTTCAATATCGGTACAACACGAAACAGAAGACGGAGGAATGGTAGAAGAAGAATTCCGTTTTCAAAACCTTGGAGACTTTACCCCTAAAAGCCTTACTCAGAAGTCAGATTATCTGCAGCAGCTGAGCATGGAGCAGGAGCAGTACAATAAAATAGTACGTCAGCTGAAAACAAACAAAATTCTACGCAATATGCTGGAGAACGATCAGACAAGAGCAGCGTTCGTAGAGGTATTGAAAGAAGTGGCACAAGAACTTGAAAAATAATTAAAGACTTACATTAAATCATGGATAGCAAATTACAGGCACAAGAAAGCCAGCAGCAGGGTCAGCAGCAGCACTCGGGACAACCGAAAGGCAACCCGCTTGCAGAGCTCAATAAAATGGGAGGATTTGGCTTTGTTGAATCCGTTGTAGACGGTATTGCCAATATGAACCCAACAAGAAAGGCAAGAAAAGAAATCTTCCTGAATGACAGCAATAAAGCAGACGAAAGAAAAGAACTTCTTCAGAAGATCAATCTTTGGGTAAACCTTTTAGAAGGAAGCGAATCTGCAGATAAAATGGCCGATACATGCAAAAGTAAAGCACAACAGGCCGACCAAAACCTAAAAACAAACTTAAAAAATACACTGGATGCCGTTCGTCTGTTGGAAACCAACTACAGAACAGTAGCTCAATTCTACAAAAATACAGAATTGGATAAAGTGGATAACGTAAGTATCGTAAATGCAAGCCTTGATCAGGTTTCCGATCTGGATAACCCTTTGTTCATTGATGCAATCTCAGAAGAATTCAAAAATTATTACGACCGTCTTGACCTTAGAGATAACTATTCAATCCTTGCAATCCCAGGATATTTAGGATCCAATAAGGTAATCGAGAAATGGGCAAAAATCTGTAACGAAAACAAAGTAATGATGGTTACAGACTTCGCCAATCTTGATAAGCCGGATGATGTAGTAGATTTATTCCACTCTGCCAATCTTACAGGAGGAGAACTTCACAGAAGTAATGTTATTATGACGTGTAACTGGCTTGTAGGACGAGGTAAAGCTGAAGAAGTAGGTGAAGAAGAAAACGTAGAACTTCCACCTTCCACTTCATTAGCAGGAAAAATCCACAAAACCCTGATGTCTCAGGTAGCAGCAGGTAAAAAACACGGTAATATCAACGAAGTAGACGCTGTAAAATTCGAATTGAAGAAAAGTGAAATTTCTCAGCTGGAAAAAATGGGTCTTGTACCAATGGTAAACGAGTACGGAAAAATTATGGCTTTCTCAGCGAAGACCTTATTTACAGGAGACAATATCGGTCTTCAGACATATTCCGTAGTTCGTGTATTCGATTACGTAACCAAAGTACTTCTAGACTTCCTGAACAGAAGAGCTTTCGAAAACTGGAATGCTAAAAACGAAGACGATTTGAGAAGACAGATCGTAACTTTCCTTGATAATATCAAAGGACCGGACAAATTGATCGAAAAATTCAAAATTGTTCGTTTCGAGCAGGATAGAGTAAACAAAGACAGAGTATGGCTGGATATCCGTATGACGCCTTATTTCCCTACGAAAAGTTTCGTTATTAAACTTGACGGACACAAGGGAGATGATGGTAACGAATGGGATGCAGAATATACTCAGGAGTAACATCAACGTACTTTACATAACAAAAACCGATGCAATTTTACATCGGTTTTTTTTCAACCAACACCTATGAAATTTAATATGAATAAGAAACTTATCATTGGCTTACCCGCTATATTGATGGTACTTTTGATAAGCTGTGAGAAAAAATACCAAAGCCCCGGCCAATACGAAAATGATCTCTTTGCAGACGAACGTCAGGAAGGAAAGGCATACATCATGAATAAAGATGAATGTTTTGATGGCAGTGAACTGGTCATTGCAAGTTCAGACGTAAAGCTGACAGACAGTTCAAAAGGCCGTGGAAAGTCATTCTATCTTTACAAAGTAAGATCTGGAAAAGTATTAAAAACAGTAAGAGATTCCACCGTAGAAATGCCTATGCTGTTTTTATCCCAATATAAATTAAAGATAAAAAATACTGATTCCATGTATGTTTACCTGAAAAATCTGGAAGGATACCGTTTTTTAAAGAAAGACAGAAACCTTAATTATCAGTGGCTAAAAGCTGCTCCCGTATACTCTGTGAAAGCTGATAAATAAATTTTATCTTTGCAGATACAAAATGTTTTGACTCCGCAATGCATAAGACAGTAAATAACATTCGTTTATTGAAAACGGTTGGTATTAGCAATGTCATACTGAGCGAAGTCGAAGTATCTCATAAAAGCAAAACAAAAATTTTTGAAGAAGGATAGCAGAAATTCAGATTTTCTACACATTGGCAGCAAAATTCTGGAATGGTATAGCAATAATGCAAGAGATTTGCCTTTCAGACAGACAAAAGATCCCTACAAAATCTGGATCTGTGAAATTGTATTTCAACAGACGAGAATCAATCAGGGATTGAATCACTATAATAATTTCATTAAAAGGTTTCCAGACGTAAAAACGTTGGCAGAAGCTGAAGAAAATGAAGTGCTGTTGTATTGGAAAGGATTAGGCTATTATTCCAGAGCGATCAATATTCATAAAGCTGCCCAGCAGATCATGAATGATTATGAGGGTGTCTTTCCTGAAGAATACGAAGAAATCCTAAAGCTTAAAGGAGTTGGAAAATATACAGCAGCAGCCGTTTCAAGCATATGTTTTGATGGGAAAATGCCTGCCGTTGACGGAAATTTTTACCGTGTTCTGAGCCGTCTTTTTGCTGATGATTTTGATATATCTAATTCAAGAGCTTTTACCTATTTTTCTGAGCTGGCCGCTTTGGTAATGCCGGAAAATGTGGGTGATTTTAATCAGGCGATGATGGATATAGGTTCAGAAATCTGTAAACCCAAAAATCCACTTTGTGGAGAATGTCCCATCAATGAAGACTGTCTGGCATTTGCTATGCAGAAAATTTCAGACTATCCTGTAAAAACAAAAAAAGTAAAAGCCGAAGATCTTTCTCTCACCTATTATTTTGTTCATAGAAACGGTCAGTTTCTGATCCGTCAGAGAGCAGATGATTTCATATGGAAGAAGTTATTTGAGTTTCCTGCAGCCATTTCTCCAGATATGGAACCATTCATTACAGGTTCAAAAACGGTTGCCCATAAACTTACCCATAAGAATTTAAGCATTGAAATATTGAATGTTGAGGTTACTTCACAAAAGATATGGAATGATTTTATAGCTGAAAATCAATACCTGATTACAGATGTTGAAGGCTCTCAAGAAAAATCGTTTCCGAAGCCTTTGGAAAATTACATTCAAAACTCTCTGAAAGACTGAAATTTGTCTTCTGAAATCTGAAATCTAATTTGTACTTTTGCAAAATGATTAAAAAAGTCATTTTTATTTTTGTATCCCTGCTTTTAATTTCATGTGGAAAAGACCCTTCACCAAAACCTTATGGAGAACTGCGTCTTGAATATCCTGCACCGAAATACCAAAAGTTTGAAAACGATTGTGCCTATACCTTTGAGTACTCGGACTTTGCTTCTATTGCACCCGCTAAAAAACCTTGCTGGTTCTATGTGAATTACCCTAAAATGAAGGCGAAGCTTTTCGTTACCTATTACCCTATACAAAATGACTTTGCAGAACATATCAAAGAAGCAGAAAAAATGGTATATGAGCATACCATCAAAGCCAGTTCAATAGATACCAAATCCTTTGAATACCCTGAAAAAAAAGTATACGGGAATTTCTATGAACTCAAAGGGCAGAGTGCTTCCAACCTTCAGTTTTACGTTACAGACAGTACGAAACACTTCGTTACTGCTTATTTATACTTTAATACGAGACCGAAACCGGATTCTCTTGCTCCTGCTGTGAACTATATCAAAAATGATATGAAACACATGCTGGACTCTTTTGAATGGAAAAAATAATTACTTTTAATATACATTGAAAAATATATGAAACTTTTAGTTGTAGGAAGTGTTGCATTTGATGCAATTGAAACACCATTTGGTAAAACGGACAAAATTTTAGGAGGTGCAGCCACTTATATCGGAATCACTTCATCAATTTTAGGCGTTAAATCCGGAATTGTTTCTGTAGTAGGAGGAGACTTTCCACAAGAACATCTTGATATGTTCACAGACAGAGATGTAAATATCGAAGGAATTGAAATCGTAAAAGAAGGAAAAACTTTCTTCTGGTCTGGAAAATACCACAATGATCTGAACACAAGAGATACTTTGGCTACAGAAGTAAATGTACTGGAGAATTTTGATCCGAAAATCCCTGATTCTATGCAGGATGCCGAAATTTTGTTACTTGGAAACCTACACCCTGGAGTTCAGTTATCCGTACTTGAAAAAATGAACAACCGTCCAAAACTGGTTATCCTTGATACTATGAACTTCTGGATGGATTCTGCATGGGATATCTTAATGGATATGATTGCGAAAACAGACGTAATCACGATCAATGACGAAGAAGCAAGACAGCTTTCAGGAGAATATTCTTTAGTAAAAGCTGCTAAAAAGATCCACACAATGGGTCCTGAGTATGTCATCATCAAAAAAGGAGAGCACGGAGCTTTACTTTTCCATGATAATAAAGTATTTGCTATCCCGGCACTTCCTCTGGAAGATGTTTTCGATCCAACAGGAGCTGGAGATACTTTTGCAGGAGGTTTTGCGGCTTATCTTGCTAAAAAAGAGAAAATAGATTTCGATACAATGAAATCCGCTCTTATCGTAGGATCTGCTATGGCTTCATTCACTGTAGAGAAGTTCGGAACAGAAAGAATAGAGGAGGTAAGCGAAGCAGATATGTTCAGCAGATTGAGACAATTCAAAGAATTAACGACTTTTGATGTTGAACTGCAGTAAATAAGTCTTTTTAAGAAATATTTATAATAAAAAATTGAGTGAAATTCGTTAAGAATTCTAAATTTGCAACTTGTTAAAATAGTAAAATGACAAATAAACTAAAAATCACTTTTCTTCTTGGGATTTTCATCATGATATTTTCTTCAAATATGATGAATGCCCAGCTTAAACAAGGAGATTTGGTGGATGGTATTTCAGCTGTTATCGGAGATGAGATTGTGTTGGAATCTGATGTACTTGAGCAGATGAATTATGGTAAACAACAGGGAGCTGCCAACACAGACAAATGTGAGTTCCTTGAAAACCTTATCAGCAACAAGCTTCTTGTATACGAAGCAAAAAAAGATACCTTAATTGAAAACCGCTCTGCAGCTATCAAGGAACAGGCTAATGCAAAATATCGTCAGATGCTTTCTCAATTTCCGGATGAAAAAACAATGCTTGCAGCCTACAAATTCAGAAATGCTTATGAGCTGAAAAATGCTATTGAAAAAATAGATACAGACCAGTATTACGGACAGGCAAAATACCAGAGAATAACTGAGAAGGCCGATGTAACTCCAAATGAGGTAACTGACTTTTATAATATGTATAAAACACAGCTGCCACAAGTAAAAGACGAAGTTACTTTAGCTCAGATTATGATCTATCCTACTTTAACGGAAGCACACAAGCAAGATCTTATCAACAGATTGAAAAAGATCAAGCAGGATATTCTTGGAGGGGAAACTTTTGAGAGTCAGGCAAGAATCTATTCTGAAGATGAAGGGTCAGCTGCTAACGGAGGATTATATAAAAATATCAACAAAGGGCAGATGGTAAAGCCATTCGAGGCTGCAGCACTGAACCTTCAGGAAAATGAAATTTCAGATCCTATTGAATCAGAATTCGGATTCCATATTATCCAGTTACTGAAAAGATCAGGTAAAGTGTACGATGCAAGACATATCTTGTTAAAAGGAGTACCTACTGACGATGAGCTTAAAACTGCAAAAGCAAAACTAGACAGTATCAGAGGTCTTATCGTAGATGGTAAAATGACTTTTAAAGATGCTGCTTTTAGATTCTCAGATGATAAAAGAACAAAATTCAATGCAGGGGTAATTCCTGGAGCAGATGGTTCTGATAAAATTGAAAGAGAAAGTATTCCGGGAACAATCAGCTACGAATTAGCAGGATTGAACAAAGGAGACATCACTACAGCTTTTGAAGATGAAGAGAACAAAAGAAAGGAGATCAAAATCATTAAAATTGAAGATGTGATTCCTTCTCACCAGATTACACTGGAAACAGACTTCAGCAGAATAAAGCAGATGGCACTGAATAAAAAGAAAAGTGAAATGATTGAAAAGTTTGTCAACTCTAAGTTACCGACAACTTTTATCTCCATTGACGGACGCTACGACAGCTGTAGCTTTAAGTCTAACTGGAAGAAACAATCCATGGCAAAATAAAATGAAAACCTTCAGAATTTCTGAAGGTTTTTTTATGCCTTTTATCTAAGACGATTGCTTTAAGCTGCATTCAAATTCTTAATGAAAATATTACCGCATATTCTCTTGAAAACCGTTGTTTTTAGTATTTTTACACATGAGCAATTTTATAGATTTCAACGCTGCAAAAAAACTTCATGATATGGAGGCTACCCAAAATAGAATTTCAACCCTTTTTAATATTAAATATCCCATTATCCAGGCAGGTATGATCTGGCATTCCGGATGGAGACTCGCTTCTGCGGTTTCCAATTGCGGTGGATTGGGCTTAATTGGAGCAGGAAGTATGTATCCTGATATCCTGAGAGAAAATATCCAGAAATGTAAACAGGCTACAGATAAGCCTTTTGGGGTAAATGTACCGATGTTATACCCTAATATTGAAGAAATCATTCAGATCATTCTTGAAGAAGGAGTGAAGATTGTATTTACATCAGCAGGTAACCCGAAAACTTATACAGAAACCCTTCAGAAAGAAGGAATAAAAGTAGCTCACGTAGTTTCCTCTACCAAATTTGCTGTAAAATGTGAAGATGCCGGAGTAGATGCTATTGTTGCAGAAGGTTTTGAAGCAGGAGGGCATAACGGAAGAGATGAAACAACAACATTCTGTTTGATTCCAAATGTAAAAAAACATATTTCTAAGCCGTTAATTGCGGCAGGAGGAATTGCTTTGGGCTCACAGATCAAAGCGGCAATGCTTCTTGGGGCAGATGGTGTACAGATAGGATCCCGTTTTGCTGCCACTACAGAAGCCAGTGCTCACGAAAACTGGAAAAAGAAAATCACAGAACTGCAGGAAGGTGACACTCATCTTACTTTGAAAGAGCTGGCACCTGTAAGAATGGTTAAAAATAAATTTTTCAGTGAACTGGAAGACATCTATCAGATCGGAAGAAATAAAGAGGCTTTGGTTGCCTCATTGGGAAGAGCCAGAGCTAAACGCGGAATGTTTGAAGGAGATATGGAAGATGGCGAGCTGGAAATTGGCCAGGTTTCTGCCCTGATTGATGAAGTTCTTCCGGTAGAAACTGTTTTCAATCATCTGTTGAAAGAATTTGAAGAAACAAAAATACCGACGTTATAATAAAAAAGGAATCCAAATTTGGGTTCCTTTTGTGTATCAAAAATGAAGCTCGGTAGACTGCTTGATATGGCTCATAACAAATGAACTTTTAATTTTACTGATATGAGGTATAACAGACAGTTTAGTCGCTATAAACTCACTGAAAGCCTCCGGACTCTGCACCACAACTTTCAAGATGTAATCAAAAATCCCACCGGTAACATATGCTTCTACAACCTCATCCAGCGTTGCTATTTTCTTTGAAAACTCTTCTACATATTCAATCTGCTGGCTGTTGAGAGATACCGTTATAATGACCGTGAAATTCAGTCCTACCTTTTTAGGATCAATCAAAGCTACATAATTGGTAATATATCCTTCATTTTCCAGCTTTTTTATCTTATCGTAAATAGAAGTACGGGACATGTTCAGCCTTTCGGTAAGATCAGTAATATCAAACCTTGAACTCTTCTGAAGAATCCTTAATAATTCCAGTTCCTGTTTTCCTAATATGTCCATCCGGATTTTTTCCAATAAAGATATAAAAAATGATCGCTTTTTGATTAATGTTTTGTTTTAGATGGTATTTACGGGATTTTTTACATATTTATTATTTATATTTCGTACATATTTTGCCATTTGGTATTTTTGTTCGGATTTAAATCAATAATATTTTGATATTAAACGAAAGCCGATTAAGATGACAGAGAATAAAATCATAAATGTAGAAGGGCAAAACCTTTATACAGAATATAATAACACATTTGAAAACAAATCTACAATTGTTTTTTTACATGATTCATTAGGTTCCGTGCAGCTTTGGAGAGATTTTCCAGCCAAACTATCTGAAATCACACAATGCAACACCCTGGCTTATGACCGTCTGGGCTATGGAAAATCTGATCCGATGCCTACCCATGAAAGACAGGTGAATTATATGGAGTTGGAAGCAGACATACTGAACAGCTTACTGGCTGAAATGAACATTGATGACGCTATTCTTTTCGGGCATAGTGATGGAGGAACAATAGCTTTAATTACCGCTGCAAAATATCCCAAAAGAGTAAAAACCGTTATCTGCGAAGCAGGACATATCTTTGTGGAAGACGTCACTTTAAAAGGAGTGTATGATGCTTGGGAAGCTTACAAAACGACTAATCTTCCGGAACGCTTACAAAAATATCACGGGGATAAAGTAGAAATGCTTTTCAGAGCATGGACGGAAACCTGGACACGTGAAGACTACAGAACCTGGAATATTGAATATCTGTTGAAGCACATTACCTGTCCGTTATTATTCATCCAGGGAGAAGCCGATGAATACGGGACATTGGATCAGGTAGAAAAAACAGTTACTCAGGTGAGGGGAAGTGCTGAGAAATATATTATTCCTAATGTTGGACATACGCCGCATAAAGAAGTTCCTGAGCTCGTGTTGGAAAAAGCGGCAGTATTTATCAGAGAAAGTTCTTAACCGGAAATTTTCTGCACAATATAAAATAAGGCACCTTTTCAATGGGTGTCTTATTAATGTAAAAAGGGAAAAATTAAAATAATCCCTTTCAATTATAACAATTGGAGTTCCTTAGTAATATTTTCCTTAGCCTGAGCTTCATACTTTTCCTTAAAATATTCTGTTTTAAAAATACTTTCAAGCTCCAGAAAATGTTTAAGCACCTTTTTTCGTCCCGGCTTATAAAGAAAATCAGGATAAATGGAATATTCTTTTCTGATATTTTGAGTGTATTCCAGATAGGTTTTAAAATCTTTTCCCAACACAGAAAGATCAGCATCTAAAAGATAATTGGTATCCCCATGATCAGACTTCTGATGTGATTTTGTGGCAAGAATCTGTTCCGAAATAATTGAAATATTATTCTTATCTAAATGAAGTTCGGCAAGTCTTTTTTCTGCTTTGGCCGCACTTTTCTCTTCGTTAGTTTTGGAAGTAGCATCGTAGATAACATCATGGTAAAATACTGAAAAAGAAATAGCCGTAAAATCTGAGATATTACTTTTCACCGCTTCAAGTTCACTGAACATGTTTTCAAGATGAAGAAGATTATGATAATGTCTTCCTTTTTCAGAATATTTCGTTTCAATCTCCTTCCAAAGACTATTTATCAACTGTTGGTCGTTCGTAAATGAAGAACAAAGCTGTTCAAATTGATTTTTCAGATTCATAGAAATAAGGGATAAAAAAAAGGAACTTTTAAAAAGTTCCCTGATTTGCTTCCAGAACAGCCTTCAGCTCAGCCCAGCCTCCGCCGTTATAACCGTCCTTTAATCCTTGATTATTAAGATAATCCAATGCCTTTCCGCTTCTGTTTCCACTTCTGCAGAATAAGATCACCGGCTTTTCAATAGATAGAATCTCATCCTGTCTATCTTCTACTTCACCAAGAGGAATATTCTTAGCACCATCTATATTACCGTCCATTTCAAGCTCCATTGGCTCACGAACGTCTATTAATTCATAGTTTCCGGATTGTATTACTTCTATTAAAGACATAGTTGTTGGGTTTAAACATTAAATAAGAAACGAAATTACGCAATTTTTTTTTGAAAAAAATCCTAATTAAAACATAATTTTTCAGAAAAGAAGCATGACAGAAACAGGAGTTCAGACGAAGCTCCACATAAATCAGAAGATTGATAAAATAATCTTAATTTTGCAGTGTGAAATTATGAATGCAGGCGCTGAAAAATATTCCCAACTGATAAAGTCCAAAGCAAAAAGTTTTGGATTCCAGAATTGTGGCATTTCTAAAGCTGATTTTTTGGAAGAAGATGCTCCTCATCTTGAAAAGTGGCTTAAGAACAATTATAATGGCGAAATGAAGTACATGGAAAATCATTTCGATAAAAGACTTGATCCCCGACTTTTGGTAGAGGGCTCCAAATCTGTTATTTCACTTTCATACAACTACTTTCCCGAGGAAAAAATTTCAATATTAGAAAATTACAAAATCTCAAAATATGCGTATGCAGAAGATTATCATGAAGTAATCAAAGAGATTCTCCGGGAGATGGTTGCAGAGCTGCAGGAGGAAATAGGGGAGTTCGGATTCCGTATTTTTGTAGATTCTGCGCCCATTATGGAAAGAAGCTGGGCCAGAAAATCAGGCATTGGCTGGGTAGGAAAAAATGCAAACCTCATTACCAAACAGAACGGCTCTTTTTATTTTCTGGCTGAAATTATATGTGATTTAGAACTGATTGCAGATCATGCCACTACAGACCATTGCGGAAGCTGTAGAAAATGTATCGATGCATGCCCCACAGATGCTATTGTTTCGGAGAAAATTATTGACGGAAGCCGTTGTATTTCTTATGCAACCATCGAGCTCAAAAATGAAATTCCTGATTACTTTAAAGATAAAATGGAAGACTGGATGTTTGGCTGTGATATCTGTCAGGATGTCTGTCCATGGAATCGCTTTTCAGCACCCAACAAACAAAGCCGTTTCAAGCCCAATGAAGCTTTGAAAAACTTCAAAAAAGGAGAATGGAAAGAAATTACCCAGGAAATTTTCTCGGAAATCTTCAGGAAGTCTCCCGTGAAAAGAACCAAATTTGCAGGCTTGAAGAGAAATATTGAGTTTTTACAGAGATCTTCTGACTGATTTTTCCCTGAACTTTCGGTGACAATCCCTCCTTCGGAATTTTTTGTAGTTCCAAACCAGAGCTGATAATCGACCATTCCTTAAATTTTTAGCTTTAAGGAGGTAAAGATTTATACCAATAAGTTACTTGAAAAACCTTTCCTATAAAGAAAAATTGATTTTCAGGAGATCAGAATCTCACCGAAAATCAACGCTTTTTTTGTATTCTTTTAGGAGCAGTTTTTACTCTTACTTTAAACCTTTTTTGGGATTTAGTATTTTTACGCATATTTGTGAATATTTCGTAACTAAATATAGCCAATTTTTCGATTAAAACAAATACTTTTACTAAAAATTAAAGATTAAATTTTATTAAAACATGACTGTGAAAACTATATTAATGTATCTCCTGAAAGTAGTAGGAATTATTTTAGGAATTGTAGTGATTTATGTAATTCTTGGATTGCTGATTCCCTATATTCCGGTTTCGGCTAAAGATGATGGACAGAAGAAAGAAATTCCAATTTATATCTATACCAACGGAGTGCATACAGATATAGTAATGCCTGTAAAAAATGATCTGCAGGACTGGAGCCTGAAAATTCCTTTCGCCAATACAAAATCAAAAAAAACAGATTATCAGTATATCGGAATAGGCTGGGGTGACAAAGGATTCTATCTCGATACGCCTACATGGGCTGACCTTAAGTTTTCAACCGCTGTGAAAGCTGCATTCTGGCTAAGTGATTCTGCCATGCACTGTACTTATTATAATACCATGAAAGAAGGGGACGATTGTAAAATGATTATGATCAGCAGAAGCCAGTATGAAAATCTGGTAAAATTTGTTGAAGATAAATTTGACAGAGATCAGAACGGTAATTTCATACTGATTCCTACAAATGCCGTATATAGTGACAATGATGCCTTTTATGATGCAAAAGGTACCTACAGCTTTCTTTATACATGTAATACATGGTCAAATAATGCTTTAAAGGCTGCGGGACAAAAAGCTGCCCTTTGGACTCCGTCAGACTTTGGAATTTTCCAGCACTATAAATAATTTATGAAGAGGATTTATCTGTTTTTCATCACTCTCTGGTTGTGTTCATGTTCTCAGGAGAAAAAAAACAGTATCATACATTCTGCTGAAATACCCGTTGTGGCTCAAAAGAAACCTGATGCTGACCTTTCCAGAACGAAAATAAAAGCTGAAGAAGCATTGAGGTTCTGTAATGTAAAGAACCTTAATAATGATTTCTGTATCCTTATCGATATGAGTCTCCATTCCGGGGTTAACCGTTTTTTTGTCTGGGATTTTAAAAATAATAAGATCTCAAAAAAATACCTGGTTGGTCATGGCTGTGGTACAAATTCATGGAGTAGAGATCATTCTAAAGCGAATCCGGGATTCAGTAATGAGGATGGCAGCCACCTTTCATCCTTAGGAAAATATAAGCTTGAAGGAAGAGGGTACAGCGACTGGGGAATCAACATAAAATACCTGATGCACGGCTTTGAAGAAACAAACAGTAATGCTTTAAAAAGGTTTATTGTCTTTCATTCCTGGGATATGATGAGTGATGATGAAGTCTTTCCAAAAGGATCTCCCGAAGGATGGGGCTGTCCTACCGTTTCCAACAATGCCATGAAAGAAATTGATCCGATGATTCAATCCTCAAAGAAACCCGTTCTGATGTGGATATATAATTAAATCTTTGTTATACATTTGTTTCGTAATCATCATTTAAATTGATTCCGCCTTATGAAACATACGCTTTTCCGCGAACAACAGCTCAATTGTGATATAGAAACTGCCTGGAAATTCTTTTCTTCAGCCAATAATCTTTCAGAAATTACCCCGAAAGACATGGGCTTTATTGTATTGACGGAAATGGAAGATGATGAAATCTATGAAGGAATGGTCATCGACTATTATGTTTCCCCTTTGTTTGGGATTAAAATGAAATGGCAGACGGAGATCACCCACGTCGATTTCCAAAAAAGCTTTATTGATTTCCAGAAAAAAGGTCCGTATAAACTATGGAACCACCATCATGAATTCATTCCCAATGAAGAAGGCGTTCTGATGAGAGATACCATAGATTATGAACTTCCGATGGGTTTTTTAGGAGAAATTGCACATCGTCTTTTCGTTAAAAAGAAACTGGAACATATCTTTGATTACCGCTTCGGAGTCCTTCGTAAACTGTTTTAATCATTCAATAGAAACGGGTTATAATCCTAAGCGTAGTCGAAGGAAGCCCGTTTAAAACAATAATCAAATTCCATTGGCTTTAGCCGAAATTTTTAACAAATTCTAGTTAGATTTCTATTGAATAACAGAGTACATCAATAGACTTCACATTCTCTTTGTCATTCTGTAGGAATCCAAATATGAATTAATGGCAATTATTAATCCATTGTTTAAGTTTTTTTAACAGTTCAATGACCGTATTTCCCAGTAGAAATCCCTATTTTTGCAACATATCGTTTTTACTAAAAAACTAATGTGTTCTGGTTGACATGGCAGGTCTGAGGTCATTTTTCTTATTTTATATCATGCTGGTTTTTACCCTTTTCAATTCGAATTGGGCAGAAAAATCATTGCGGAATATTCCTCATGTTCCTCCTGTCACTAACATTCATGTTCTGGATGTTTACGAAGAGGCAGATATGAATACGCATGCATTGCCTGCTGCTGCTAAAATTGTAAAACATTCCGTCAAAAAAAATGATTCTGCAATTGCAGATTTTTCAGGAATTTTAAAAGTTATTCCGAAAATCACCCTTCCGGAGATTGCTGTATCTACTATTTGTGGAGTTAAATCCTTTCTCCATCTCCTCCAGTTGTACTAGGTTTAAGTTATTGAAAATCAAATTACTTTAACGAAATTTTATAACTTAAACATTTAAAAATGTATTTTAAAACTGTAATAATTTGCCTTTTGGCAACATTATTCGCTGTGTCATGCAGTAAAGACAAGGAGAAAAATAATAAAAAAGACAAAGAAGTTCCCGTACTGGAAATCAAAGAAAAAGATACATTGGTGAGCAACCAGTTTGTCACTGACATCCAGGCTAAAAAGAATGTTGAGATGCGTTCCAGAATCGGAGGTATTATACAGCATATCTATGTGAATGAGGGACAATTTGTACATCAGGGGCAGGCTTTATTTAAAATCAATGATGCCGAGCTGCAGATGGAACTTCTGAAAGCCAATGCGACATTAAAACAGACTGAAGCTGATGTTCGTATTGCAGAAGTAGAACTGAAACAGATTCAGAGTCTTCATGCTAAAAAATTTGTGGCCAACAATGAGTTGGAAATGGTGAAGGCAAAGCTGTCTTCCGCTAAAGCAAAACATGCTTTCGCTGATGCGGAAAAGAGAACTGTGCTTCAGAAAATAAGCTTTACAAGAATCACGGCGCCTTTTGATGGAGTTATTGACGTAATTCCTCATAAAGACGGAAGTTTGGTAGAAAATGGTACGCTGCTGACTACGCTGTCTCAGTTGAATGAAGTATATGCGTATTTCTCAATTCCCGAAAATCTATATTTTGAGCTTTTGGCCAACGATAAGATCGGAAGTCACCAAAAGATAGAACTGACACTGCCAAACGGAGTAAATTACCAGTTCAACGGAGCTTTGAAAACCGCTGAAGGGGAAATCGACAGAGCCACAGGTTCCATCCGTTATAAAGTACTGTTCCCGAATCCGGACCGTCTGATTAAACATGGTACTTCCGGAAAGCTTATTATTTCTGAACAACAGAATAATGCAATTCTTATCCCGCAAAAATCAACCTTTTCCATTCAGGATAAGACCTATGTTTTTGTAGTGGATAAACAGAATAAAGTGAAAATGACCAGCATTAAGATCGGAACTACCTTAAGGGATTCTTATATGGTAGAAAACGGCCTTAAGAAAGGAGATTTAATCATTTATGAAGGAACTCAGTCTCTGAAAGACGGTGATATTATCAAAATCAAAAAGAAGTATTAACCTTTCATAATCTTTAAATCTATTTACTATGGTAGAAATGTTTATAAGACGAAAGGTTCTTTCGTTGGTTATTTCCATATTATTTGTACTGCTGGGAATAATGGCTTTATTAAAAATGCCTATTACCCAGTTTCCGGACATCGTACCGCCTTCAGTAACCGTTACAGCAAAATATACAGGAGCCAATGCCGAAGTATCTGCCAATGCGGTAGCTCTTCCTCTGGAAAGGGCGATCAATGGAGTCCCGGGAATGACTTATATGTCTACAGTTACTTCCAATGATGGTCTTACCCTTATTCAGGTGTTCTTTGAAGTAGGAACAGACCCTGACGTAGCAGCGGTAAACGTTCAGAACAGGGTGACAACTATTCTTGATGAACTTCCTGAAGAGGTGATCAGGGCCGGGGTTACCACTGAAAAAGAGGTGAACAGTATGCTGATGTACCTCAACATCACGAGTACAGACCCAAGCCAGGATGAGCAGTTCATCTATAACTTTACGGATATTAACGTTCTTCAGGAGCTGAAACGTATTGATGGAGTGGGACGTGCCGAGATAATGGGACAGAAAGAATACTCAATGAGAGTTTGGCTTGATCCACAGAAAATGGCTGCTTACAATATCTCCGCAGATGAAGTGATTACTTCACTACAAAAACAGAATATTTCTGCAGCACCAGGAAAAGTAGGAGAAACGTCAGGGAAAACTTCCAGCCAGCTTCAGTATGTGATCAAATATAAAGGGAAGTTTTTTGAGCCTAAACAATATGAAGAAGTTCCCATCAGATCTGATGTTGACGGAACAATTTTAAAGCTTAAAGATATTGCTAAAGTTGAATTCGGGGCGATGAACTACGGAATGGTTTCCAAAACAGACGGAAGACCCTCTGCATCCATTATGATGAAACAACGCCCGGGCTCCAATGCTTCCGAGGTTATTGAAAGCGTAAAGGCAAAAATGGAAGAATTAAAAGTAACATCCTTCCCACCCGGAATGGAATATAACATGGCTTATGATGTTTCCAGGTTTCTGGATGCTTCCATCAGTGCGGTACTGACAACACTTATCGAAGCCTTTATTCTGGTAGGAATTGTGGTATTTATTTTCCTTCAGGACTGGCGTTCCACATTGATTCCTGTATTGGCTGTTCCGGTAGCGCTTGTAGGGACTTTTGCGTTTATGAATATGCTTGATTTCTCTGTCAACCTTTTAACATTGTTTGCATTGGTTCTTGCCATTGGAATTGTGGTAGATAATGCCATTGTCGTCGTTGAAGCCGTTCATGTGAAAATGGAAGAAGGGATGAATGCCATGGATGCAACCATCAGCGCAACTAAAGAAATTGCCGGAGCGGTAGTCGCTATTACCATTGTAATGTCAGCCGTATTTATTCCTGTGGCATTCCTTGATGGTCCGGTAGGGGTGTTTTACCGTCAGTTCTCATTGACACTGGCAATCAGTATTGTGATTTCCGGAGTGAATGCATTAACGCTAACTCCTGCGCTTTGTGCTATTATTTTAAAACCTCATAATCATGATAAAAAGAAAACCATCATTGACAGGGCTTTCCAGAGTTTCAATACTGGTTTTGAAAGGCTGACCAATGGCTATGTCGGTATTTTATCAAAGTTTGCGACAAGGACCACGGTTACTTTTGGACTGTTGTTTTTATTCGTTGGATTGACTTTTGTGACCAGCAAATTCCTGCCAACCGGATTTATTCCCATGGAAGATCAGGGAATGGTATATGTAAGTGTGACCACTCCACAGGGAGCAACAGTAGAAAGAACAGAAAAAGTACTGGATGAAGTGACCGTTATTGCAAAGAAGATTAAAGGAGTAGAAAACGTGACCACGCTTGCAGGCTACAGTATTGTAACGGAAATTGCAGGCTCATCTTACGGGATGGCGATGATCAACCTTAAAGACTGGAAAGAAAGAAATATTTCTGTAAATGATCTGATCACAGAGCTTTCTGACAAAACAAAAAGTATCGCTGATGCCCAGATTGAGATCTTTGCACCGCCTACAGTTCCCGGATTCGGTAATACCAGTGGTTTTGAGCTGCGTTTGCTGGACAGAACCGGAGGTACCATTGAGAATACAGATAAAATTACCAGGGATTTTGTTAAAAAACTGAATGAAGCTCCTGAATTACAGAACAGTTTTACCAGTTTTGATGCTACTTTCCCGCAGTACATGATCAATGTAGATTATGATATGGCAGCGAAGAAAGGAATTTCAGTAGATAATGCAATGTCCACATTACAGACAATGCTTGGATCTTATTATGCCACGAATTTTATCCGTTTCAGTCAAATGTATAAAGTGATGGTACAGGCGAGCCCGGAGCATAGAGATACCCCTGAAAGCATTCTGAATTTATATTTAAAAAATGATAAAGGCGAAATGGTTCCGTTCTCTACCTTCATCACCATTGAAAAAGTGTATGGACCCGAAGTACTGACGAGGTACAATATGTATATGTCTGCGATGATTAATGGAGAACCTGCAGACGGCTACAGTTCGGGAGATGCTATTGCTGCCGTAGAGCGTGTTGCGAAAGAAACATTGCCAAGAGGATTTGATGTTGAATGGTCAGGGATGACAAGAGAAGAAATCTTATCAGGAAACCAGACTGTTTATATTTTCGCGATCTGTCTTTTATTCGTTTATCTTTTACTGGCGGCGCAATACGAAAGTTTCCTTCTTCCTATGCCGGTATTATTAAGTCTTCCTACAGGAATCTTCGGTTCCTATATCGCATTGGTACTTGCTGGGCTAGATAACAATATTTATGCACAGGTGGCACTGGTCATGCTGATCGGGCTTTTGGCTAAAAATGCCATTCTGATTGTGGAATTTGCGGTAGCAAGAAATAAACAGGGATATGATATCATCCCAGCAGCAATTGAAGGAGCCAGACAGCGTCTGAGACCTATTCTGATGACTTCTTTTGCATTCGTGGCAGGACTTATTCCATTATGTATTGCATCAGGAGCAGGAGCAATAGGTAACCGTTCCATTGGTACGGCTGCAGCAGGAGGAATGTTGATAGGAACTATCTTCGGATTGGTAGTGATTCCGGGACTGTATATATTCTTTGCAAAACTTGAAAATAAGAAGAAAGATGAAAAGATTAAATCATAGAAATATAATATACGGAATTGCCTCACTGAGCCTGGTGTCATGCGCTGTTCCCAAAGTAACCGAGTTGAAAAAAGCCCAGGAATTACCAGTTGAACTGATCAAAACAGATAAAAATAAAACTTCGGATGAATTTCAGCAGATCAATCTGAAGGCTTACTTTACAGATCCGCAGCTGCTTGAGCTTTTTGATAAAGTAGTACAGGCGAATCCGGATTTCCAGATTGCACAGCAAAGAGTGGAGATTGCCAACAGTTTCCTTCAAAGATCAAAAATGGATTTACTGCCTTCCCTTGAAGTGGGAGTACAGGCTTCCGGCGACCGATACGGAAAATATACAATGGAGGGAGTAGGAAACTATGATACCAACCTTTCTCCTAATATTGCGGAAAACCAGAAAATTAACAGGGATTTTACCCCTAATTACTGGCTGGGAGCAAGAAGCAGCTGGGAAATTGATGCATGGGGCAAGCTGAAAAATAAAAAGATTGCTGCCCAGAAGAAATATCTGGCTTCCACAGAAGGATTGAGATTGTTGCAGGTAGAACTTTTCACTGATATTGCTAATTTATATTATCAGCTGGTGGCTCTAGATAACCGTCTTGCCATTTATCAGAAGAACTACAACCTTCAGCAAAGAGCATTTGAAATTGTTCTGGCGCAGCGTGAAGTAGGAAAAGCTACAGAATTAGCCGTACAGCAGTTCAAAGCACAGAATAACAACTGGCTGGCAGAGATTGAACATATCAGAGTAGAAATCGTTACAGTAGAACAGGCCATTACTACGTTGACGGGAAGCTACGGCGGAGAGGTAAAACGCGGAAAAATATTGATGCCCACCAATATGGAAGTTTTAAATAAAACAATTAATGTAGAAGGAGTTATCCATTCCAGACCTGATGTGGCGGCGAATTATTATGTTTTAGAAGCTTCCCAGGCTGATGCAAAGGCTGCGAGAGCTGCTTTTTATCCTAAAATTGATCTTGGAGCCGGTTTCGGACTGAATTCTTTTTCTGTAGAGACATTCTTTAAACCAAGTTCATTAGCTGGGCAATTATTAGGTGGATTGATGGTACCTGTCTTTAATAAAGGACAGCTGAAATATGAATTCAAAGTAGCAAGTAAAGAGCAGGAAATTGCTTTTTTAAACTATCAGAAAAGTATTACAACTGCTTTTAACGAGCTCCAATCAATCCTGAAGCAGACTAAGATCTATGAGCGTGTTTTGAAATTGAAATCAGAAGAAGTAGGTTTCCTGGACCGTGGCGTAGAGGTTTCCAACGATCTCTATCTTACAGGATATGCCAATTATTTTGAGCTGATTAACTCTCAGAAGAGCAAACTGACCGCTGAACTGGATTTATTACAATTCCAGCACCAGAATACCAGAAATAACGTCCTGCTGTTTAAAGCACTGGGTGGAAAACTGGATTAATTTTTACTTTTTTACGATGAAGGAAGCTGTCTTTTGGACAGCTTCCTTCATATTTTTAAAATTTTAACTCTATTTTACGGATTCCCGTAATGAAAATTGAGATAATTCAAAGATATTGCGTTAGAATCTAACTTTTTATAAGCTGAGTTAACTTTTTTATATGTTCTAAAAAAGAGACTGTCCAATAGGGCAGTCTCTTTGTATATGGTTTAAAACGAATCTGCTTGTACCGCAGAAACATTTTATAAGTACATATTATTTAACAATCTGAATTTCAACAGCGGAGAATCCTTTAGGAGACTTCTCTTTTTCGAAAGATACTTTGTTTCCTTTTTTTACCGGCTCTACACAGTTGTTGTTGTGGAAGAAGATATTTTCTTTAGAATTGTCTTCAGTGATGAAACCATATCCTTTTTCACTAAGGAAAGTAACAATTCCTGTTTTTCTTGGATCTTCCTCAATAATAGGAGCTGCACCCAGTTGAATATCATCAAGGTTTACTTCCTGTCTTTGTTCAGGTGGAGTAGAAGTTAATCTTCCGAATTCGTCTACATACATGAAGACATCCTCCGCTCCTTTGTTGTTGTTCGTTTTACGTTCTTCGCGTCTTAGCGCCTTTTCTTTTTGCTTTTGAATTTTTTTCTTGAAATTTTCCTTTTTAGAAAAAGAATCTGCCATAAATTATTTTTAGTATTTAGTTTCTATAAATTAATTGGTTCAATCTGGTCTGTTTAGACCCCTATAAAGCCTGGCTATGTTTTCTGTTTTAGATCATCCCAATCATACAGAGCTTTAAAATTCCGACAAGTATTGTTCTTAGTAGAAGAATAAAAGTTTAAAATATGGCTGCTCAAAAAGCAAAGACTGAATAAAAATATTCGGGTCGTTACAGAAAACAAAGTATCGACTTGGTTATTTAATGTACAAATATACAACAATAAAATGAATTATCAGGTTTTAAATGATTGATTATCAGAAATGGTTTTAGGGCAGATCTGCCGGGATACCTTTATAGTCTGAGTGTAAGACGATAATGTGAGCCAGAATAAGTGTATAAAAAAATCCTCAGAAAACTGAGGATTATAAAAAAATATATTATAAAAATGAAGTGGTGTATAATACGGCTGTGAAAGTATCAAATGTTATGCCTAAAATTGATGCGTAATAGTGAATTATAAGGCTTTGTTTAATATACGATGCTTATTTCAGGTCATATCTGGTTGGTAAATAGCATTCTATTAAAAAAAATTGTTTACATAAAAAAATATAAATGTTTTTGTCTTCATTTAAAATTAGAATCAGAATAATACTTTTTTAAATAAAACTCCCGAAAACTTCACCATGTTGAGGCCGTTTTTATTATCCATCTTTGCCTCATTAACATTTAAAAATAAAATCAATGTCAACACAAAATGTAAAAGGAAAAGTTGTTTTAATTGCCGGAGGAGGTAAAAACCTTGGAGGACTTTTAAGTAGAGATTTTGCAGCAAAAGGAGCAAAACTGGCAATACATTACAACAGTGAAAGCTCAAGAGCAGATAGCGAGAAAACACTTGCTGAGGTACAGGCGTTAGGAGCAGAAGCATTTTTGTTCCAGGGAGACCTTACTAAAGTAGATAATATTACAAAATTCTTTGATGAAGCAGTTTCCCGTTTCGGAGGGATTGATATTGCGATCAATACGGTGGGAATGGTACTGAAGAAACCATTTTCAGAGACTACAGAAGCAGAATACGATACCATGTTCAATGTCAATTCAAAATCGGCTTACTTCTTTTTACAGGAAGCCGGTAAAAAACTGAACGATCAGGGGAAAATCTGTACAATTGTTACGTCATTATTGGCCGCTTACACAGGATTATATTCTACTTATGCAGGAGCAAAAGCACCCGTAGAGCATTTTACAAGAGCTGCTTCTAAAGAATTCGGAGCAAGAGGAATTTCTGTAACTGCTGTAGCACCCGGCCCAATGGATACGCCTTTCTTCTATGGACAGGAAACGGATGATGCGGTTGCTTATCATAAATCAGCATCAGCATTGGGAGGACTTACAGATATTAAAGATATCGCTCCGCTGGTAGAATTTCTGGTAACAGAAGGCTGGTGGATCACCGGCCAGACGATCTTTGCTAACGGAGGATATACAACAAGATAATTTATTGAGCAATCCATTAAAAATGAAACTCACTGAAAACAGCTTTCAGTGAGTTTTTTATTTTAGAAGAAATCAGGAATTAAGCGGTTTTTACCTTTCCTTTTTCCATTATACTTTTGATGATAAAGAATAAGCCCAGAAGAACAAAAGGAATACTTAGCAGCTGTCCCATATTCAGACTCATTCCATGCTCGAATTCTACCTGGTCTACTTTGATAAACTCAATCAGAATTCTCATGATGAAGATCAATAGGATACTGATTCCGAAATAAAACCCTCTTCCGATTTTAAATATGTTTTTCTTGTAAATAAAATACACAGAAAGGAAGATAATAAAATAAGATATCGCTTCATAAAGCTGGGCAGGATGTCTCGGAAGATTATCTACCTGACGGAATATAAAGGCCCATGGAACATCCGTAGGAACTCCTATGATTTCAGAATTCATCAGATTGGCAAGTCTTATAAAGGTACCACCCAACGGAAGCACAATTGCTATAGCATCCAAAACCGTCATGAATGGGATAGAAAATTTTCTCGCATAGATAAGAAGCATGATCACCAATCCGATACCACCGCCATGGCTCGCAAGTCCTGCAAAACCTGTAAAGTGATAACTTCCATCCACTCCCTTTTGAATCGGTAATAAGATTTCAAGAGGATGTTGGGAATAATAATCAAAATCATAAAAAAGACAGTGTCCAAGTCTGGCACCTAATAAAATGCCTATAAGAGCATAAGAGAATAAAGCTTCATGAGCCTGTGAACTAAGGCCTTCTTTTTTGTAAATACGTTTTAAAATATTTAAACATAAAACCAGTCCTGCAAGAAATAGCAGTCCGTAATATTTTAAAGGAAATCCAAGAATATTGACGATTTCGGGATTCACATCCCAGTTGATATATAATAAATTCATTCCTGCAAAGATAAGAAAATAGGAATTTCCGGACCGAATGAAAGTATTTCGGTGTTTTTTAATTTGATTTTCAGAATACTATGGATTGATTTTATACATCAGAAACAGTTCTGTTTCTGATGTATAAGAGGTCTTGATCTGAGATAAGAATGAATATAATTTAAAATGATTCTTGATGAAACATTTGGTAACTTTAGCATACCACCAAAACAAAAGCTATGCATCATCAGTTGGAGAAACATTATGTAAACAGAGTAGGCTGGCTTCGGGCAGCTGTATTGGGCGCGAATGACGGGTTGTTATCCACCACAAGCATTGTCATCGGGGTTGCGGCTGCAGAGCCGGAAAGGCATATCATTATTCTTGCGGCACTGGCAGGGATGATTGCAGGAGCGATGTCTATGGCTGCCGGGGAATATGTTTCCGTGAGTTCACAGGAAGATACTGAGAAAGCAGATTTGCTTCGCGAAAAACGAGAGCTTGAAGAAATGCCGGAAATAGAACTTAGAGAACTGGCCAAAGTATATGAAAATCGGGGTTGTACCAAAGAAACAGCGTTGCAGGTAGCCATTGAGCTTACAGAGCATGATGCATTGGGAGCCCATGCCCGTGATGAATTAGGAATTAATGAAATAACACAGGCAAAACCTTTACAGGCAGCAATGGCTTCTTTCGGTTCATTTGCCGTGGGTGCTTTATTGCCGTTTAGCGTTTCTCTTTTGGCGCCACTTAAACAAATGGTGTATTTCCAATATGGATTTTCAATTATATTTTTAATGTTTTTAGGAGCAGTTTCTGCCAGAGCAGGAGGTTCTAATATTAAAGTAGCTGTATTGAGGATCTGTTTCTGGGGGACTGTCGCAATGGGAATTACAGCATTTGTAGGGCATGTTTTCGGAGTTAATGTAACGTAAAGATTAAAACAGATTATTTAAGTAAAAAATAAGACCACCTGTGTTTTGCAAGTGGTCTTTTATATTTGTGTTGATAGAATTTTGCCTGTAGAGGTAAAGGGGAACTTTTACCTGTTTTTGTTCAAGAGATTAATCAATACGAACTACATTGATTGTAAACGGAGCTACAATATTGGTTGTATTCGGTGTTGATCCAAAAGAAAGTGCCTGAAATGAAAGGACCTGGCCTGCATTCATTTTTAGTAATGTAGAATTCGTGCACGAAACAAATGAAGGGGCTCCGGATGCTTCAGGCAGGGTGACTTTAGTATTGGTAAACGACTGCTGAATTCCGTTCAAGCTGATTTGAGCATACCCTAAATAGCCGTCTCCACCATCTTCTGTTGCTCCTCTTTGAGGATAATTAACTATAAAATCAACCTTATATAGGCCTGTTGCGGAAGCTGTAAAAGTATTACTTGTCATTTCACTGAGGTTATCAAAAGTTTTTGCCGAAACAGCAGTATTTACAAAAGTATTATTTGTTGTAATTGTTACTATTCCTGTACCTCTTGCAGCACTGATGCTTGCTGAGTTTTTTAATTGAACAACACCCGTACTGTTCACTGTTAAACTTCCCGCAGTTCCTGAAGCAGATTGTAATCCTTCCAGTCTTACAGGGTTGGTAGCATTGATGTGAAGTTTATTGGTTGCAGAAGATGTCCCGATTCCTACATTTCCTGTTGTAGGATTGATTCTCATTCGTTCAATTAAACCACCGCCGGTAGAGTTTCCAATATAAAAATCTTCTTCTGAACCATTGGTAAGCGTTGACCCTGTACGGATAGAACCCAGTGCCCAGTTAGCCCCTCCCGAAGCGGGACCGCTATTGGTAAAGCCTAGCAATGAATAATTTCCTGTAGTCAGGGCAGAAGTATTTCTCAATGATAGAATTCCGTATTGATTGGTTCCGGCTGTTGCGTCAATCAGATTATATCGGTTTGAACTTGGAATAGTAGAAACTACGTGAAATTTTGTTTCCGGAGAAGCCGTTCCGAATCCGATTCTGTCATTGGCTCCATCTACGGAAAGGGTAGTTCCGTCAACAGAAAAACCGTTGATAGCTGTAGTAGTAAATGCTAAAGTATTGGCATCTTGCGTTACTACTCGGTTTCCGGAAAGATTTCCGTCTGAATTGTAAAGGTTTGCTGAAAAAGGGATCCAGCTTGAACCTGTAAAATAATAATATCCATTGCTGCTAATGCTGGCAACTTGTGATAAACTTGGAGTTGTTCCTGATGGTGCAGTGGTATCCGTAATGTAAACAAGAGCACCTGTCTGAGCACTTCCATATGTTCCGGCATCTTTTGCCGCTAATTGCTGCTTAGAAACTCTTGGAGGTAAAATACCGTCCTTTACATTAGTACTTGTATTTCCTACTACATCTAATGTTGCTTGAGGATTGGGAGTATTAATTCCTACTTGCGCTTGCAGGATCGCAGTTGTGGAACATACTACGATCAGAGAATAAAGATGTTTAATTTTCATGCATTAGTTATTAAAGTTTTTAATCTTTACGCTTTATCTTTTTAATTTAGATGGTATTAAAGCATATTGATAAAAATTTACCATCCGGATGCACAAATTTATTTTTAATCTCAATCTTATGATTAAGTAGAAATACTGCATTTTACAAAAAAATAGAGTATTCAGTATTATGATGAAGATTGTATGCAGAAATGCGGGGTATAGAGGTTGATGGGTATAGTATAAAATCAAAAACCTCTGAAAATCAAATGATTTCAGAGGTTTTTTGTACCCAGGACCGGGATCGAACCGGTACTCCTAAGAACTGGTGTTTGAGACCAGCGCGTCTACCAATTCCGCCACCTGGGCTTGATGTTTACTTCAAACGTGATGTTTGTTTCAAATTGGTGTGCAAATATAGGAACTTTTTTCAATGTTCAAAAGCTTTTTGAATAAAAATTTTTAAAAGCTCAGTTCCAAACCATCGTAGGCAAGGTGTATTCCGGGTGGAAGCTGCTTATCTTCAATGTCATGCAATCCTAAATGATGGCTGATATGTGTTAAAAATAATTTCTTCGGTTTTAATTCTTCAAACAGTTTGATGACGTCCGGAAGAATAAAATGGGCAGGATGGGGATCAAATTTCCTGATACAGTTTAAGATCAGAACATCCAGATTCTTCAGTTTTTCCTTTTCCGTTTCAGAAATGAATCCGGCATCTGTGATGTAGGCAAGGTTTTTAAATTTATATCCGAAGACAGTAATTTTATAGTGAATCACTTCTACTGGAGTGATTTCCGTATCCAGTACATGAAAAGGCTTATTTTCAATTTCATGAAGTTCAAAAGCGGGCGCTCCGGGATATCTTACATCGACAAAAGCATAAGGAAATCGGTTTTTTATTTCATGAGCAACTCTTGAATAGCAATATAGAGGAACATCTTTTCCGCTCTTAAAAATCAATGGCCGCATATCATCAAGGCCAATTACGTGGTCATTATGCTCATGAGTTATTAACGCAATATCTACGGTATGTTCTTGGTTCGTAAGCATTTGCTGTCTGAAATCCGGACCACAGTCGATCAGTATTTTTTTATTTTCCTCCGTAGTTACCATCACGGAAGAACGCAAACGTTTGTCTTTGGGATTTTCAGAAGTACACACTTCACATGTACAGCCAATAACGGGTACACCTTGAGAAGTACCGGTTCCTAAAAATTTCAACTTCATTTTGTTTTGAGGTTGGTTTAATTTTGGTAAATTTACAAAAAATTTCATGTCCTAATGTATCAGAAACTAACTCCTAAACAAAAAGCATTAACAATTAATCTAGATCCTACTATTTATGGTACTTTCGCAGAAATTGGAGCAGGGCAGGAGACTGTTCGCCACTTTTTTAGAGCAGGGGGAGCTTCCGGTACTATTGCTAAGGCGATGTCTGCTTATGACAAAGATTTTAGTGATGCCATCTACGGAAAGGAAGTAAAAAACAGGTACGTTACCCAAAACAGGCTTCGCAAAATGCTTCGATATGAAGTAGCTTTGATTGAAGAGAGAATTTCAAGAGATAATAATCCTGACAGAAAATTCTTTTCATACGCCAATACGGTAACAACCATCAATTTTGATAAGACTGTAAAAGGCCACGGCTGGGTAGGAATTCGTTTTCAGACTAAAGAAAATGAAGATTACAATGAAATCGTGATTCACGTAAAATTCAAAGAAAATGATGCTACCCTTCAGCAGGAAACCTTAGGGAATCTTGGGGTAAATCTTATTTTTGGGGCTTTTAATTATTATGATAACCCAAGAACTTTAGTAGAATCTTTATATGACGATGTTGCGAAAGACAACCTGGAAATTGATATGATTGATTTCAGCGGACCTGCTTTTGCTTATGTTGACAATAGACTGATGTCACTTCAGCTGGTAAAAAATGGAATGACCGATGCGGTAATTTTCAATTCTCAGGGCAGCAATATGCTTCCGGCAGATGTATTGTACAAGAAAAATATTTTTGCGGTAAGAGGAAGTTTCAGACCGGTAACGAAGGTAAACATTGATATGCTTAAAAACGGGATGGATATGTTTTTCAAAGACGCAATCTGTACCCATGAAGAAACAGAAGTCCTTATCGAGATCACCATTTCCAATCTGAGAGCAGACGGAGATATTGACGAAAGAGATTTCCTTGACAGGGTTGATATTCTGGCTAAACTTGGATACACCGTTATTATTTCCAATTTCTCTGAATATTACAGACTAATCGATTATTTTGCATCTTATACAACTGGAGATATCGGAGTAGCAATGGGAGTAAATAACCTGTTGATGGTATTTGACGAGAAATATTACAAAAATATGTCAGGTGGAATTCTTGAAGCATTCGGGAAGTTTTTCAGAAACGGGATGAGAGTATATCTGTATCCTTATAAAGATCCTGAAACACATCAGTTGCTGGATTCTTCAAACCTGAAAGTAGAAGAAAACCTTAAAGAGCTATATAAATATTTCAAACATAACAATCGTATTGTAGATATTACGAACTATAATCCGGAGTTTTTGGAAATCTACTCAAGAGAGATTTTGAGAAAAATTGCATGTTGTGTGAAAGGCTGGGAAACTCAGGTTCCGGATGGCGTAGCAGAAATGATTAAAGAGCGTGGAATGTTCGGATATAAAGAAGAGCTTTCCCTAAAACAATTCTCTTAAAAAAATATATACAATGTCAGAATTAAAGAAAAGACTTTCCTCAATTCTTGAAAGTCCTAAACATAATACAGAAGAAAAACTTGAAAAAGTTTGCCACTTGTTGGATCAGGAAATTTCTTATTTCAACTGGACAGGTTTCTATTTCAAAAACGGAGATAAGGAAGAATTGATTTTAGGCCCTTATGTAGGAGCTCCAACGGATCATACCATTATTCCTTACGGTAAAGGAATTTGTGGGCAGGTTGCGGTTTCCAATGAAACATTTGTAGTTCCTGATGTGAATGAAGAAAGCAATTATCTAAGCTGTTCCATTGATACAAAAGCAGAGATTGTAGTTCCTATCTTTAAAGACGGAAAAAACATCGGTCAGATTGATATTGATTCCCATACGGTGGATCCTTTTACCAATGAAGATCGTGAATTATTAGAATGGCTTTGTAACGAAGTTTCTAAGATTTTATAATAGAACTTCAATACAATTACAATATAGACTCCGGCTTTTATAGTCGGAGTTTTTTATGAGTATTAAATGAAATATAATCGGAGATTCCCAGCTTTACTTTTTATGGATTATAAGTGGTAATGACAAACATGATTAAAGGCTCATCTCCCATATTTTCAATAGAATGATACCCTATAGAACTGATCGCTGTAATATCTCCTTTCTTAAGAATTTTCTTTCGTATGGAGCCTTCAACTCCGGTTCTTTCACGATATTCTCCGGTTCCGTGTACAACAACGTACAGTTCCTGCTCATTTCTTTGATTGTGCGTATGAAACCCGGATTCATCGCCTTTATTCAATAAAACCATATACGCCGCCAGACGATTATTGGCCAATTCTTTCGGATCAAACATCTGTAACATATATACAGTTCCTTTTCCGCCATACATATTTTGACGTTTATCCATTTGCGTAATATTCCTTTCATTCTTTTCAAAAGCCATTACATAAAGATTGATGTATTTTGAAACTTCCTGAATAACGTGATTGAATTCTGCTCCTTCAGATAATATAACTGTATCAGACATGTAAGTTTAATATTTAGAGTTTAAAGTGATAGTTAAAAAAATCAGCTTTGCTGCATCAGGTGAATTTCAGCCAGCAATTCTTTAAAATAATTCTCACATTTTGCAATATGAGTTCCGTACCAGGAAAATGCTTCACCATCTACAATCATAATCTTTTTATCGGGGTAAAAAACCTGCAGTTCTTCAATATGTTTTTCTTTAAACGGGAATGGTTCGGAGGACAGCATGATTACGTCAGCATCCGCAAGATCTTCAGTAGTAACCTGAGGATAACGGGTTTTATCTTTGAAGATATTTTCAAAGCCAATTTCTGATAAAATTCTATGGATAAACGTATCCGATCCAATCGTCATATAAGGATTGTTCCAGATGAGATAAGCTGCTTTCACAGGAGTTTCCAGCTTAGACTGGTTTAGGATTTCATATATTTTAAGATTGAAAAGCTGAGCTCTTTCTTCCTTTCCGAAAAGTTTTCCGAGATTTTTAAGCAGATAATAATTGTCTTCAATCGTTTCAACATTGGTTACGGTTACTTTAAAATCACCCATCAGGGCTTCTACCTGATCTTTTACATTCTCTTCCTTATTGGCAAGAATAAGATCCGGTTGTAGCGCTTTTATTTTATCAATATTGATATTTTTTGTTCCGCCGATTACTGCTACATTTTTTATTTTATCCTGAGGATGAATACAGAATTTTGTTCTCCCGATAACTTCATTTTCAGTGAGTCCAAGATCAAATAAAGCCTCGGTAATAGAGGGTACAAGTGAAACGATTTTCATATTGGCATGTTAGATGATGCCTAAAATTACAAAAGTTTTCCGGTTAAGAAAGCCCCGGCTACGCTAAAATAGATAATAAGTCCCGTCACATCCACCAATGTTGCTACAAACGGAGCAGAAGAAGTGGCAGGGTCAAGGTTTAATTTCTTTAAAACGAATGGAATCATAGAACCGGATAACGTTCCCCACAACACAATGGCAATCAGGGAAACGGAAACACTTAATCCAACATAAACCCAATATTGGCCATAATCAAAAAGCCCAATCTGTTGCCAAAGCATGATTCTTATAAATCCAATAACTCCCAGAATAGCCCCAAGACATAATCCGGAGATAATTTCCTTTTTCATGACATACCACCAGTCCTTAAGACTGATCTCCTGAAGTGCCATTGCACGGATAATTAATGTTGCTGCCTGCGATCCCGAATTTCCTCCACTGGAAATAATCAACGGAACAAATAGAGCAAGAACAACCGCTTTTTCAATTTCTTTATCAAAATACCCCATTGCAGAAGCAGTCAGCATTTCAGAAACGAATAAAATAATCAGCCAGGTTGCCCTTTTTTTGATCATTTCAGTCCATGAGGTCTGGATATAAGGAAGATCCAGCGCTTCCAATCCCCCGAATTTCTGAATATCTTCCGTATTCTGCTGCTCAATCTGATCAAGAATATCGTCAATCGTCACAATTCCTACCAGGACACCGGCTTCCGTAATAATAGGAAGAGCGCCACGGTCGTACTTTTCGAAATAAGTTACCGCATCCTCTTTAGAAGTAGTGGTGGTAATGGCTACAAAATGATTGTCTGTAATATCAGAAACCAGTGTATCTTCCTCTTCCAACAGTAAAGTTCCTATGGCAAGGTCATCAATCAGGCGGTTTCTTTCATCCACCACATACAGGTAGTTCATGGTTTCCACTCTTTTTCCTACTTTTTTGATCTGCTGAAGACATCTTTTTACGGTCCATTCCTTACGGATCTGAATATAATAAGGAGTCATCAGACGCGCAATAGAATCTGAGTTGTACCCAAGAAGTTTTAAAGCAATTCTTCTTTCCTGAGGGTTAAGATGATTAATAGAATATTTAATAAGCTCATCCGGGAAATCCTCGAAAAGAGCAGTCCTGTCATCCGGGGTCATTGCATTCAGAATTTCAGAAACTTCATCGCTTCCGATACTTCTGATGGTATCTTCCTGGAAATCAGGATCGAGATGTGAAAAAACTTCTGCTTTGTATTCCTTCGGAACCTTCAGAAACGCGAGCAACCTCTCATCAGCAGGAAGTTCGCTGAGAGTTTCGGCAATATCGGCAGGGTTGAAGATAAGTTCGTCTCTAGAATTCAAAACGTGAAATTTTTTGGATATGCAAAAATAATTCAAATTTTTAAGACTGAGCAATAAAGTGGTAAAATTAAGGATTAATTAAAGTTTATCACTTCAGTATAAGGGCAAAAAAAACACCCGCCGAAGCAGATGTTCAAAAATTAAATTTAAATTCCAATATTCTTTAAATTGGTTCACATTCCGAGGTAGGGATGTACGTACAAACTGCATTTGTACAGCACTGGTATGGTCCGCAATCTGAGTTGTCCCCACACTTTTTTATTCCGCTGCCTTTAATATTTTTTTGCTCCAGCCTGTTAAGCTTCTTAAAATTTGAATTCTTCATGGTGATCAAATATAGTTAAGATTAAGGCTCTATCGGACAGTCATGATCAAGACATTCTCCATTGCAGCAATACCCCACAGAACATGGTCTTGTTATACTGCATCTGAAGGGACCTATACCGCCGTTGATTTCTTTGGCAGCCTGTCTGCTGAGTTTCTTTAGGTTTTTCATATAGTTTAGATTTAATGTTAAACTAAAATAGTAAATATTTTCATATTATTCATTCATGGGAGAAAATATTTTACTGTAAATCAATATTTTATTTAATTTTTAAATAAAAAACACCTACAATTGCAGGTGTCCGTAATGATCATATATTATTCCAGAGGACATGGATTCACAACGCAGATGTTATGACAGCATGATCCGCCCGGACATTCATAATGTTCTGTGCATCTTTTGAAAGGTCCGCTGCCTTTAATTTCCTTTTGAACTTGTCTGCTGAGTTTTTTTAGATTTTTCATGATATTTGATTTTATGTGAGTTAGTTTATTTTTTATTCGATACAAATAAAAGGTGAACAGATTCCAAAGCAGCACCATCCAACAGGACAAGGATTGGTTTCGCTGCATCTCTCCATGGATCCTCCATTAATTTGTTTTGCTTTTTCTCTGCTGAGTTTCTTTAGATTTTTCATGATATTTTGGTTTTAATATCAGACTAAAGTAGTAAAAAATATTTAATAAATCCTTGTTTGGTGAAAATATTTAATTGTTAATCAATTGTTTATGATGTGTTTAAAGTAAAGTGCTTGTTCCATAAGTGCGGACAAGTGCTTTATTTAACAGAAAAATACTTTGTAAAAATTATGAATTATGAATGATGAATGATGAATGATGAATTTTTCTGGTATAGCTAATTGAACAGCAGAATAAAAATTCACGATTGACTTGCGAAGCAAAATTGACCATTGACATCAAAGTTCTGCTTCCGTCGGTTTCAGCTTTCTCAGTTTTTTGATGATTCCTTTTATCGCTCCTTCGGTTCCTATTTTAATAGAGTTGACTGTTGAACCCAGCAGACGCATATTTTTTCGGTAGGTGTCATAGTCCGTTTCCGTGACAAGATTTCCGTCAGAACCAAAAAGTTTCATGCTCACAACCACCTGATTGGAGAAAACATACTTTCCAAATCCAACTTTGAAATATCTCACTTTGGAAACAATAGCAAAATCTGCATCATTATTGAGGCAGTAATCTACGATAGTCTGCTTATCTATGCTGTCAAACGGAACCTGAACTTCCGCACGAAGCATTTTATTTTTTCTGTTGCTGAAATTATCGGAAACAGCGTCAAAGAAAGCGTTGTTGGTGGGATCTTTTATCTCATCAACATCAGGCTCTACTTCAGGATTGAAGTACAGAACTTTTTTTATTTTGTCATCAGCAGCTTTCTGAGCTTTTACCGAAGTAAAGCCGATGAATAAAAAAGTAGTAATCGCTGTAAAGAATATAATTTTTTTCATTTGTAATTCGAATGCAAAATTACTGCCTTTTCGTTGGATTGCATAAAATTTATTAAGAAATTTTTAACATTTTTTTCTATCAAATTTGATTTATGAAATCAATAATGTTTGCAGAATCAAAAAATAGTCGTAATTTTGCACCCGTTACATAATAATCATTAAACAATATTGGAATGTACTTAACAACAGACAAAAAGCAGGAAATTTTCGCACAACATGGAAAATCTGCACAGGACACAGGAAGCGCAGAAGGACAAATCGCTCTTTTCACTTTCAGAATCAACCACTTATCTCAACACCTAAAGGCTAACCGTCACGATTTCAACACAGAGAGATCTCTAGTGAAATTGGTAGGTAAGAGAAAAAGTTTATTAGATTACCTTAAAAAGAAAGATATCGCAAGATACAGAGCTATTATTGCTGCATTAGGTTTAAGAAAATAATCTATAAAGATTTTCAAAATAAAAAGCAACTTCGAAAGAGGTTGCTTTTTTTGTGGAGTTTTGTGGGTTGTAAAGGCCGGATATCACCAAACTCTCTTCTTATAAAAGAAGAAAATCTATTCTATACGGTTATAAAAGCCAGTTTAATGGGGTGTATACTTACAGGAATACATATATTGATGCTTTTGTATTGATGGAAGCCGTTTATTATAGTAATTGTTTTTAAATTATTTTTAAAAAAATAAAGATTATTTTACATTTATATATGGTGATAGTGTTTAAAAACAAGTGTAATCGTTATCTTTATGGGTATTTCTTTGATTATTATTTGATAGATTCTTATATTTACCGCTTTTTAATTAATGTACTGTTTTGAAGCACTTTTATTTATTTTTCCTTGTAGCGGTATTTTTCTGTAAAGCTCAAAAGAATGACTCGCTGCCCCAAAGAACTCTTATCTATTCTGCAGGAGTTGAATATGGAACGGTTCTGCCCACTAATATTGCATTGCAGGACTATAAGAACAGGAATTACAGCGGGTATTCCTTTCAATTAATGAAGCAGACAACAGGAAACAATGATTGGGAAAAAAACTTTAGCTATCCACAGTATGGTATTGGCTTTTTTGCTTTTGATTTTATAAAAAACCGTGAAATGAGTAGTCCTTTTGCCATATATGGAATTTATAACGCTAAAATAAAACAATGGGGAAAGCTTAAATGGTTTCATACAGTGAATTTTGGAATTTCATTCAATGCCAGGCCTTTTAATGAAGATGAAAAATATTATAATATTTCATTGGGATCCAGAACCAATATGTTTATCAGCATGGGAACCGGAATGTATTATGAACTGGGAAAGCATTTTGATATTGGACTGAATTTCAAATTCAATCATCTTTCCAATGGAGGCTTAAAAATTCCTAATAAAGGCCTGAATACGATTGCCCCACAGCTTAGCCTTACCTATTATCCTGAACGGATAATAGCTGAAAAATCAGATACCGCTGCTGTTGATGATAAAAAATATACCTCTCTTGAAGTTTCTGTCTTCGGAGGCCGTAAAAATGTTTTTTACAGAGGAGAGGGGGCTGGAGAACTGAAGAATTACTATTCAGGATTTAATTATTCGGTGTACGGAACAGAAGTATTGTACATGCGCCAGTATTCCCGGAAATCAGCATATGGAATTGGGGTAGGAATTACGATGGATGATCATTATAATCATGAGATGTATGTATCAGATAGTACGCTCTATCAAAAAAAACGGTTTTCAGCAGATCAGCCTTTGTTGAGTATTATGCCTTCTTACCGTTTGATGATGGGAAGATTAAGTGTGAATTTGGGAGCAGGATATTATCTTGCCAAAAAACAGAGAAAATATGATAATTCCATTTTTTTCCAGCGAATAGCTTTGCTGTACCAGATTACGGACAGGTTGTTTGCTTCATTCGGAATTAATGCCTACAATATGCATGTGGCCAATTATCTTGAGTGGAAACTTGGCTATATCTTTATCAGGAAGAAAATAAAATAGTAAAACTTAAATGATGCTCATCATAAACTTGAATATGATATTTAAACAGTTTTTGACTTTTACTATTTAAAAACGTTATTACTGTTTAAGATTGATTCTTTCCAATCTTTCCCAAATGAGTATTCTGAAAACTATCCGGATACTTCAATCCATAGCCCAGAATTCTGTCAAAAGCCGAATGAGAAAATAAAATGGCTCCTATTATTTGCAAATAGGGCAGAGATAGAACTGTTCCGGCAAAATAAACAATAACAGCTACTCCAAAGTGATGAAAGAGATTATAGAAAAATGCTCCAACCTTAGTATTCACCGTATACCCAAGCATTGAAATGTCCGGTGCGAGGAACAGCCCAACAAACCACCACCATGAATATCCCGTTTGGGCAAAAGCATAGATTCCTAATAACAGAAATGCTGCGTATTCAAGCTTTAATTGTATTTTCATAATAATTTGGTGTTAATCTATCAGATAAGTTCTTTTTTACAATGAAAAGTTACATTTTAAGATCGAAAAAAGAAAGCGGAACACCTTTGAGATATTCCGCTTATACATTTTGATATGATTGATTTTAATGCCCTGATTTGGCTTCAGTACTTTCCACATGACCAAGATATCTGGTACAGTAAGCGCCGAAGATCAGAATAACCAGATAGCAGAATACAGGAATAATGAATGAATGCTGTACTCCAAACTGATCTGCAAGATATCCCTGGAAAATAGGAACTATAGCACCTCCTAAAATCGCCATTACTACTAAAGAAGATCCCTGACTGGTATATTTACCCAATCCTGAAATAGCCAATGTATAAATATTAGAGAACATGATAGAGTTGAAAATTCCGATTCCTAAAATGCTGTACATAGCCAGTTCTCCGTGATTGACCATGGCTGAAATCAATAATACGACATTAATCGCTGCAAAGATTGATAATGTTCTTGCCGGAGCCGCTTTACCAATGAAAAAGGCAATGAAATTCAGAACGATAAATACAAGGAAAAAACTGATCTGAGAGAAAGTAAGATTTACAATGCTGAAGATTACAAGGAAAACAGCTCCTGCTGCCCCCAGCATATAAACCGCTTTTTTACTCTGGCTTAAAGACTGGTTCAAAGAGATCGCTCCAAGAAAACGGCCGATCATGGCTCCGCCCCAATACAGAGAAAGGTAATTTTTACTGATGATTTCATTGAAACCCATAATTTGAGGCTGTTCCAGGAAGCTGATAATAAAACTTCCCACCGCTACTTCTCCACCCACATAGCAGAACATAGCAAATACCCCGAATTTAAGATGACTGAACTCAAGCGCTCCCCAGCCTTTTACAACTTCTTCTTCACCCATCTGGAATGATGGAAGTTTAACTCTGGAAATCAATAGAGCTACCAACAGGAGAATACCCGCAAAAATAAGATACGGAATTCTTGTTGCTACTGCACTGAAAGATCCATCCGGAGATGAGAAAAATTCAAAAATAAGGTGGCCTCCAAGCACAGGAGCAATCGTAGTTCCGAATGCATTGAATGCTTGTGTCATATTCAGTCGGCTGGACGCAGATTCTTCACTTCCCAGTAAAGAAACATAGGCGTTGGCAGTAATCTGCAGTACCGTAAAGCCTAATCCTAATATAAATAAGGCCCCTAAAAACAACGGATAATACGAAAACGTAGCTGCCGGATAAAAAAGGACACAGCCAAAAGCTGCTAGAAAAATTCCGAAGAGGATTCCTTTTTTATATCCTAATTTATTGATAGGATCTCCTTTTGTGATAGAGATCAGGAAATAAATCAGCGATCCGATGAAGTAAGCCCCGAAGAAGCAGAACTGTACCAGCATGGATTCGAAAAAGGTAAGATTGAAAAGTTGCTTCAGATAGGGGATCAGGATGTCATTCATACAGGTGATGAATCCCCACATAAAAAACAGCAGGGTGATGGTAATCAACGGAACCGTATAATTCCTGCTTTGCGATTGTACTTCTTTATTAATCATAAACATTTATTTATCTGTATAAGGATAAGTCCTTAACTTTTTTTGCCTACAGCATTGCATTTTGTGAAGTAAGGCAAATATAGGGATCAACCTATGTTTTTGCAATAATTTTAATGGTTTTTATAATGAAATGTATACTTCTTTCCAATTGAGAGTATTATTTTCATTTTTTGAGACAATAATACAAAAACAACAGCATTTTTCCATGCATTATCTTCAGAAAAACGCATTTCTATTTTCACAAATAACGAATATGTTGAGATTACAGCTGTAATTTTTTTGAATCTTTCATCAACTGATAGCCAATTTTTTGTATTTTGACGACCTATTTATGCAAGTGAAAAATTTAATATTTCATTATTATATAGTACCTTTGCACACGAAATTTAAAGAGTTTAAATATTAATTCATACTCAATACGGAGTATTAAGAAGACAAATTTATGAGTATACCTCAAGCGTTTACAGAGATGATTACTCTTGCTGATGGCAGAGAAATCACTATCGAAACAGGGAAATTAGCCAAGCAGGCTGACGGATCTGTGGTAGTAAAAATGGGTGGAACAATGCTTTTAGCAACTGTTGTAGCCAATAAAGAAGCAAATCCTGGTGTAGATTTTTTACCATTAACAGTTGATTACAGAGAAAAATTCTACGCAGGTGGAAGAATTCCTGGAAACTTCTTCCGTAGAGAAGCAAGACCTTCTGATCAGGAAATTTTAACAATGCGTTTGGTGGACAGAGTTTTACGTCCGCTTTTCCCTGAAGATTTCCATGCTGAAGTTCAGGTGATGATTTCATTAATTTCTTATGACGGAAAAACAATTCCTGATGATTTAGCAGGTTTGGCAGCTTCTGCAGCTATTGCTATTACTGATATCCCTTTCAACGGACCAATGTCTGAGGTAAGAGTTGTAAGATTTGACGGAGTACTTTCTATCAACCCAAGCTATGAAGAATTGAAAAATTCTGAGTTAGACATCATGGTTGGAGCTACTAAAGATTCCATCGTAATGGTAGAAGGTGAAATGAAAGAAATTTCTGAGCAGGAAATGTTAGAAGCTATTAATTTTGGTCATGCTGAAATTAAAAAGCAAATTGAAGCTCAGGAGAGATTAGCAGAAAAAGTAGGAAAAGCTTTCCCTAAGAGAGAATATTCTCACGAAACTCATGACGAAGAAATTCGTGAAAAAGTATGGAAAGAAACTTACGATAAAGTATATGAAGTAGCAAGAACTCCATCTGGAAAAGAGGAGAGAGGTGAGAAATTCAAAGCAGTTCGTGAAGAATTCCTTGCTCAATATGCTGATAATGAAGAAGAACTGGAAAGAGTAACACCTTTCGTAAAAGTATATTATCATGATGTAGAGAAAGAAGCAATGCGTCAGATGATTCTTGAAGACAATATCCGTCTTGATGGTCGTGATCCTCAAACGATCCGTCCAATCTGGTCAGAAATTGATTACCTTCCGGGAGCTCACGGTTCTGCAGTGTTTACAAGAGGTGAAACTCAGTCTTTAACAGCAGTAACTTTAGGTTCTGTGAAAGATGCAAACATGGTAGACAGCGTAATTACGCAGCATGACGAAAAATTCTTCTTACATTATAACTTCCCTCCGTTCTCTACAGGTGAAGCAAGACCTTTAAGAGGAACTTCAAGAAGAGAAGTAGGGCACGGTAACCTTGCTCAGAGAGCATTGCAGGCTGTAATTCCTGAAGAAAATCCATATACCATCAGAATTGTTTCTGATATCCTAGAATCAAACGGTTCATCTTCAATGGCAACAGTTTGTGCAGGAACATTGGCACTAATGGATGCCGGGGTACAGATTACAAAACCAGTTTCCGGTATTGCAATGGGATTGATCACAGATGCAAAGTCAGGTAAATTCACGGTACTTTCTGATATCTTAGGAGATGAAGATCACCTTGGAGATATGGACTTTAAAGTAACAGGTACTGCAGACGGTATCACTGCTTGTCAGATGGATATTAAAATCCAGGGACTTTCTATGGATATCATGGAAAAAGCTTTGATGCAGGCTAGAGACGGAAGATTACACATCTTAAATAAAATCACTGAAACAATCTCTGAACCAAGAGCAGACGTGAAGCCTCACGCTCCGAAAATGGTAGTAATGGAGATCGCAAAAGACTTTATTGGAGCTGTAATCGGGCCTGGTGGAAAAATCATTCAGCAGATGCAGAAAGATACTGATACTGTTATTGCTATCGAAGAAATCGGAGAAATCGGACGTATCGAAATTGCAGGAACAGACAGAGAGAAAATCAATGCTGCTGTTGCTAAGATCAATGAAATTACTTTCGTACCGGTTGTAGGTGAAGTTTACAAAGGTAAAGTAGTGAAAGTAATGGACTTTGGTGCTTTCGTAGCCATTGCTAAAGGTACAGAAGGACTTCTTCACATTTCTGAAATTGAATGGGCTCGTCTGGACAAAGTTCCTTATGCTGAAGGTGATGAGGTAGAAGTGAAGTTTATGGGTTATGATGACCGTAAGAAAATGAAACTTTCAAGAAAAGTTCTTTTACCAAGACCTCCAAGACCTGAAGGACAAGGTAGACCAGAAGGACAGGGAAGACCGGAAGGGCAAAGAAGACCAGAGGGACAAAGAAGACCTGAAGGACAAAAGCCACAAGGTGAAAGACCACAAAGCGAAAAACCAGTGGAAAATCAAAATCCTTCCAACGAAGCTTAATAAGATTCATTCTTAAACATAAAAAATCCCTCAATATTGAGGGATTTTTGCTTTTTATGTCATTGCGGAATGCAGAGCATTGAAGCAATCTCACTTTTCGAAATCCTTCGGCTCGCAATGACCAGGAAAATCAAAGATTTTCAGCAAGTATATTATTTTATTTTTTGCATCTGTTTCCCCTGAAAAATCAGTGAGATATTAGAATAAATTTATAGTTACGCGGTATTCAATTTTATCGAAGATAAAATCCTCGCGACTTAAATTCAATATTTTTTCCTCTTTCTTAGCGCCTTTGCGTTTCCAACTTCTTACAATTAACTTCCGATTCTCTGCTTCAGATCCTCTGCACCTCCTGTTTTTCTGGGCTGTCCGTTTTTAGAAGATCCGAAATTGTAGGTGTAAGAAAGTGTTACCACACGAGTATCTCTTTTTACGGCAAAGTTTTCAAGATAATCATTATAAACGGTTTGTCCTTTTATATTGCTGGTAAAAAACATATCGGTGAAGGCCAGTTTCAGGGTGCTGTTATTTTTGAATTTCTTTTGCCCTCCGATATTCAGATACCAGTTAGGACTTACATCCAGATAGGCATACACTTCTCTTGCCTTATAATTTGCGGTGAGTTCAGCAGTGAAGCCATTTCCCAGTTTAAATGAATTGATACTGTTGATATTAAAGGTGAAATTTCCTTTGTTATTGATCTGTGTTCCTGAAACATTTCCGGTGTATGAGCCATAATAGAAATTGGCACTGTTGTTCATATCCCACCATTTGGTCACCTTTACAGGAGCAATAAGATATAACCCGAAATAGGATACAGAATTTAAATTTTCAATGGTCTGTACCGTAACCACCTGTCCGTTTTCTACCACAGGTTTAAGAATGTCTGTGATATTATTAGAGGTTTTGCTATAGCTTAATGTTGCAAAATATTTGTTGCTCAGGCTGTAAGTCAGTTCATAATTCATTGTGGTCTGGGCATTCAGATCAGGATTTCCTGCTTTAAGAGTAGTGGGATCAAGATAAAACTTAAACGGATTCAGCTGGTTGTAGCTGGGCCTTGTAATTCTTCTGCTGAAATTAGCTTCAAGATTACTTTTATCTGTCAGGTCATAAGAAAAAACAGCACTTGGAAACAATTGAGTGTAATTTCTTTTGTTAACTTGATTGGTGGTAAGCTGCGTTCCTTTTACATTGGTGTTTTCCATTCTTAATCCCGCTGTAGCTTTGAACTTTTCCCATTTTTTAGAGACGTTTCCATACACTGCATTAATATTTTCTTCGTAAATAAAATGATTGGTTTTAGAAAGATCAGGAATCAGAATTCCCGAACTCGCGTTGAAAAACTTCAGATCATTGTCTGTTTTTACAAAGCTGGTTTTAATTCCTGTTTCCAGCTTCCATTCTTGTGCAAAATTCTTGGTAAGATCAGATTTTAGAGAATAAATATTCAGTTTTCCATCCATATCTCCTTTTATGATATCCAGATTATCTGTGTTGCTGGCTATGTCATGCGTTTGGGTATCAAAACTTTGCAGTGAAGAATTTGCATAATTAATGTAATCGAAATCAGTAGAGATTTCAGAGCCTAAAGAATCAATCGTGTATTTATGATTAAGGTTGAATGAAAGATTGGTCCATCGGTCATTTGATCTGTTGACGGTAGTGAATGAGCTTTCAGGAAGATGATTGCTGCCCAGTGTCACATTGGAATTATCTCCGTTGACATTGAATTTGTTTGAAACGAGCCCTACAGAAAAACCAAGCACATTTTTATCATTCAGGTAATAATCCATTCCCGCTTTGGCTACATGGCTGTTGAATCTGAATTTCAGATAATTATCCTGTACATAAGCTTTTTTGAAATTGTTGGCTTCATAGAAATTTCTGTCCAGTACCAGACCGTTGTAAGCTTCCCTGTAAGCAAAGCTGTAATTTCCGAAAATATTGATTTTCTTATTTCGGTGGTTAATGCTGAAACTGTTATTATTCTTCACATATTTACCCGTTCCTAAAGACGTGGAAACACTTCCGTTGGTTCCTTTTCTCTGTTCCTTTTTAAGCTTAATATTAATGATTGAAGATCCTGCAGCATCATATTTGGAAGAAGGATTGGTAATAAATTCTATCTTTTCAATGGTGGAGGACGGAATTCCCTTAAGGTAATTGGCAAGATCACTTCCTGTCATTGGTGTATTTTTGCCATCAATCTGAATCAGAAGGTTTCCTTTTCCGCGGAGACTGATATTATCATTATTGTCAATACTTATTCCCGGCGCTTTTTCCAATACTTCAAAAGCCGAATTTCCGGTGCTGGCAATGCTGTTTTCAACATTCATAATCATCTTTCCGTCCTGTCTTTCGATAAGAGGTTTGGTTTTGGTGATCGTTACACCTTCAATAGATTTTACGTTGAGATCTATGGAAGGCAGTGTTGTATTTTCAGCCAGTGAAATATTTTCTGAATGATAGATTTCCGTACCATTTCTATTGATCTTTACCTGATAAGTCCCTTGTTTTAAATCATTAAAATTAAACTTACCATTGCTGTCAGCAATTTCTGTTTTGATTAACTGATGATCTGCATTAAAGAGATTGATTTCCATCTGCTCGGCCTTGCCGGATTGTATATTTCCTGACAAAGACAAACTCTGGGCTGCCTGCTGGGCAGAATATCTGCTGCTGAATGAGATCAGTACACAGATAAAAATAAATGAGAGTATTCTGGTCATAGCATTTTACTTTTTAGGGTTAAGACAGTTTTCTGAAATTTTCAGTAAAACTGAATACATGACTTCCAGTTCCTCATTTTTGATACCTTTCAAAGCCGTTTTACGGTTCTTTTCTACGATATTCTGAACCTCTTTAATTACTTTTACTCCGGAATCTGTTACTTCCAGGTTGGTTTTTCGGCGGTCTTCAGGATGAACATGTCTTGTAATGTATTCGGATTTTACCATTAAATCAATAATTCTTGTGACAGAAGCGTTGTCTTTAAAAACAAGATCACCAATCTCATTCTGGGTAATTCCCGGGTTTTCCAGAATCGCTTTGATGATAAGCCACTGATCGACCGTGATCGTATAACCATGGGCTTTCAGCTGTCGCAGGGCATAGTTTCTATAGGCTCTGATTGCTTTGTCTATGTTATAGAATATAATTGAATTTAATTTTTCCATATTTTAAATTTAAAATGACTTATCAATTATTGATATATCAACTAATTGGTAGAATCTCTTTTTATTTTGTTACAATTCCTGAAAAATATTTTCAAAAAAATTAAAAACGATTTGTCAATTATTTCGGTTTTATCTTTGTAGAGGCGTTTTTCAGGCTTGAAGTAAAAGCTACATTTTCTGTGGTTTTAAATAATCTGTCGATCTGTTTTCTTGTTGAAGGATCTGGTGTTACTTTATAAAATTCATTAATCAGATCCGGTGAAGATGGTTTCTTAGGATATTGATTGTTGTTCAGAAAGCTTTTTAAAGCTGTATTAACGTTCTCCTCACCAATTAAATTACTCAATTCTACCATAGCTGCAGCGCCTTTGGAATAAGAAATATGAGGAATATCACCCGTAGCTCTATAGATGGGAACATTTTCAGACAATCCTTTTTCATTGTTATAGATCTGCTCATGCACTTTGATTCTTTCCATCATTTTTTCTCTGCCGTGCATTTTCTTATAAAGCATCATTTCCGTATACATTGCCAGTGTTTCGGTAAGCATTACAGCTCCTTCTCTGTTGTCTGGATTGATCTGGCTGTTTCCCCACCAGAGATGTGAAAGTTCATGTCCTGCAAGTTCATTGATGACATCCTGTTTTTTATCTGCCTGTATATTAGCATGGAAAATCATATCTTCAGGCATAAAGACGGTAGAAGGATAGGCTGTTGCAGCAAAACCTCGGGTAAAAGAAGAAATCTCTGCAAAATTGATGGTTCTAAAAGGATATTTTTCAAAATTCTGCTGGCAGTAATCTAAGGTAAGCTTCGCATTTTCCAGAAGATGATCTACATTTTCAAAATGTTTTTGATGATAAAAGATATTGATGATAATTCCTTTATAACGCTCACTTTTTATTTCATAGTTAGCTGAAGAAACGGCGAAACGAAAGGGAATTTGATCTGCTTTGTACTCAAAATAATGACGCCCTGAGTTTGTCCATTTCTTTACCAGATCTCCTGTGCCTATAGCTGTTTGGTTCCCTTCAGTAGAAACAGTCATATGGAGATTAATAAAATCCTTTTTTACCACTTCAGGAGCTTCCGGTTTTTTCATTTCCGTAAGTTTTCCCAATTTGAACTGGCTGCGCTGCTTTTCATCCTGAATTTCATAATCCTTTTGATAACCAATGGTGGGATAATATCTGCTGATCCTCATAAAAGATCCGTTTTCAATAACAGCATTAAAGGATTGATGGCCATTCACAGCAAACCATTGATAAGACAGATTGAAATTCAGAAAAGCCGTTTTGCCTGGAAGAATAGCCTGTTTTAATACAATTTCTGTAGTGTTTTTATTGATTTTCATTGTTTCAGGACCTGATGTTAATGCAGCAGATTCAAGTTTTAAATCCTCATTAAAATTGACGAGTATTTTGTTGATGGGCTGATCGGTTTGATTGTTAAGGGTGTATTTTCCTACAATCTGATAGGCATTTTCTGAAGGATACAGCTTAATTTCTGTGGTAACATCAGTAATATCAGGCTGTGGAAGGTTTTCATATTTCCTGAAATTTTTTTCATATTCTGCTGAGCTTAAAAGGGTTTGGTCTTCATTGCCAGGAATATATCCTTTCATAAAAAATACTCCGGCAAAGATTCCTGAAACAAGCAGAACAATACTTAAAATGGAAGAGACAACAGATATTTTTTTACTCCTGATTAAACGATTAAACACCCATAAAGTACAGATGATAGCCGTTCCAAACAGAAGTCTTTGGACAAATGCCTTTTCATAGATTCCATAGCCGTTAAAATCACTGTAAGTACCTTTAAAATCAGAAAATATTCTGAAAAGAGGGTAGGAGATGATTTTCCCGGAAACAGGACCGGACAATACGAAAACTGCGAGAATGGAAACTCCGAGCGCAATGAATTTATTAGGAATTCTGTCATTAATTAAAAGGATTAATCCGGAAAACAGCATCAGAGGGAAAGTATTGAAAAGCAAAACACCGAGATACGCCTTCCAGTCGATGTGAAAATACTGGTAAGCGGCCTGGAAAACAATTCCCTGGGCAATTAAAATTCCAGTAAAGAAAAACAGCAGAAGACTGATGGAGATAAAATGTCCCGTTAATCTGTTTTTTGAGAAATAAGTACTGTTTTCAATCAGGAAAAATCCGGAAGTTTGGCTTCTCCAGAAAATATCATTCAGAAAATAAACTGAAATAAGAAGACCAAGCAGATGAAAATTCTCCGAAATAGTTGTTGCCATAAGTCCCGAACCGGCATATTTCTGCGGAAGACGAATTCCTTTCTCAATCTCGGCATACATTTCCATGCCGACACAAAATAATAGAAGGATAGAAACTGCAGGGACAGCAATACTTTTGAAAAGATAAGTAAGATCGGTTTTCACAAAAGAAAAGACAGCCCGAAAAGAAGTCAACCCACCAAAATTAGCTGAAACAGTAGAATATTCTGATCTGTTGGTTTCCGATAATGGCTGAATAATTCCGGATGCTTTTATTTTTTTTCCAGATAAATTGGAGAATGAAAATAACCTGAGTGAGAGAAAAAGAAATCCAACTGATATTAGGATAAATAAGAATCTATTGAACAACAGATAACCCATAAAAGGAACCATCTGAATATTTTTCTGATGAGAACTCAGATCACGGGCCTGCATAAAATAAGCAGACAGTCCAAAAGGATCAATCAAAGCCGAAAACTGCTGTGTTTCCAGAGACTGAGGCAAGCTTCCTGCCATAAAAGGTGAGTTGGAAAATAATAAAATAACCATATATAAGACATACAAAAGCAGTCCACCTACTACAACCAACAGTTTTTTCCTGATAATAAATGAAATGAGAAACAGAAAACTGCAGACAAATAAACTGTTGATAAGACCAAAGATTAAAATTGGATAGATGTAATGGATGATCGTAAAACCTTCCTGCATTTCACTTCCGGTACGCATGATTTGTCCTACGAGAAATCCTGTCATCAGAAAAGAAAAACTTAGAAATGTCTGTAGAAAATAAGCGGTGAATTTCCCTTTCAGATAAGTAGACTTTGAAAGCGGAAATGAAAACAGAATGTGGTCAAATTTTGAATCCTGGTCTTTAAACAGAAGTTGTAAGGCATAAACAGTGGCAAAGAAAATAACGGCAAGACTCAGCATTCCGGTCATAAAGCCGATGGTATAGGGTGAGTTTAAATAAATTCCTTCTCCTACTGAAAGATTGAACTGACTTCCGCAAAAAATACCGAAAGCTACCAGAAGTAAGGCCACAAGATAGGTGAGCCAGTGCTTGGAAGAGCGGCCGGCTTCAAATAAAAATATAGTGTTCATGATTAAGGTTTTTGGGTGAGAGTATGGAAATAAACGTGTTCCAGTAAAGGAGTTACGGAACTGAAATCTTTGGGAGATTCTTCAGAAAATACAGTAATGTGAAGCTCTCTTTCGAGAAGCTGTCTGCTGATGATCTCATAGCTGGAATCATATATTTCCAGTTCGGTTTTGTCAATCGGTTTTGACCAGATTTTATTTTCCAGTTCTGCAATTAATTTTCCCGGATTTCCTTTTCTGAGAATCTGTCCGTGATTCATCACCGCCATTTCTGAGCAAAGGTTTCTGACATCCTCAACGAGATGAGTGGACAGAATAACGATCACATCCTGGCTGATATCATTAAGCAATGTATTAAATCGGTTACGTTCTTCGGGATCTAATCCTGCAGTGGGTTCATCCACAATAATAATTTTCGGATCTCCCAATAATGCCTGGGCTACGCCGAAACGCTGCTTCATTCCTCCGGAGAAGGTGTGTACTTCTTTTTTTGCAAAATCAGAAAGGTTGACCTTTTCAAGCAGACCCAGAATTTGATTTTTACGTTGATTTTTGTCGGTAATACCTTTTAATATGGCTATATGTTCCAATAGATCATAGGCAGATACTTTTGGATACACTCCAAAATCCTGAGGTAGAAATCCAAGATTCTGTTTGATATAATCGGGATTTTTGATAATATCTACCTCATTGAAAAGCAGTGTTCCCGATGTGGGTTTCTGAAGCCCGACAATGGTTTTCATCAGAGAAGACTTTCCGGCTCCGTTGGGGCCAAGCAGTCCGAACATTCCGTTTTTGATTTCGAGAGAAATGTTTTTAATAGCTTGAAAACCATTTTTGTAGGTGAGGCTAAGGTTGTTAATTGATAATGTGTTCATAACGTCGTGTTTGGGGAATAGAAGTACAGGCAGCCTTTCGGCAGCTGGTTTAGGTTTTAAAGTTTAGAGTTTATGGTTTGGAGGTTAGTAGCTGGAAGTTAGAAGTTAGAAAATTTAGGAGTTAGAATCGGAATTTTTACACACCTACCCTCGAACTCACCCACTCTAAAACCCTCCAATTCTCTCACTCTCAAACCCCGCAACTCGAATCCCGATCACTCTTTAAATTCAAGAATATCTCCCGGCTGGCATTCCAGGATTTTACAGATGGCTTCAAGGGTATCGAAACGGACACCTTTGGCTTTGCCGGTTTTCAGTATAGAGAGGTTGACGGGCGTGATACCCAGTTTTTCTGCCAATTCTTTACTCTGCATTTTTCGTTTGGCAAGCATCACATCTAAGTTGACTATAATTGGCATTTTAAATAAATAGGTCTTGTTCGTTTTGCAAATGTAGTCCTTGCTTAAAGATATTCGCAAGAAACAGACAGAAAATTCCAAGCATAAAGTGAATAAACACCAGTCCCCATATCATACTTTCTACTTCCACAAAGAAACTCGCGATAATCACCAATGGAAGCGGGATAAAAATATTGTACAGGTAAAATTTCTTAAGATGAATAATGTTTTCCTGAGTAAACAGTTTCTGCTGGAAAAACACTTTGAAAACCCTGGCAGATAACCAGAAGAAGATTCCATAAGTGATGAGTACAGACAGAAATGAAAAAATCATATAAGAGTAATTGTTTTCGATATTCAGAAATGGCTGTTCTGTAAACGGATAATTGACGTGGAGAAACTTTCCCTCTTTATAAGGTGTAACTGCAAACCCGCTGATCAGGCAGAATAAGGAATACACAAAAGTGATTAAATATCCGGCCGACAATACTGAGCAGATATAAAATAAAATTTTTGAAATAATTTTGGTCTGGTTCATGGCACTAAGAGTAATTGATATTGCAAATGTATAATTAATTATCGTAAAACAATAATTAATTTAAATAAAATTTTATTTTGTGTTATGTGGGATTGGAGAATAAAGTGCTGGAAACATTGTAATAACCACTGTTTTTAATTAATTTTAAATAATAAAAAAATAGAAATCATGGCTTACAGTACTGAACTTGCCGACCGGGTACGTGAACGGCTTTCAATAGTAGACAATATTGAGGTTGAAGAGAAGAAAATGTTCAGCGGACTGTCTTTTCTGGTGAACGGGAAAATGTGTATCAATATCAGTCACGACAACCTGATGTGCCGTTATGATCCGGAAATGGAAGATGAGGTTTCTGAGAAAAAAGGCTTTTTGCCGATGATTATGAAAGAGAAGCAGTTAAATGGATATTGTTATGTAGAACCTATTGGATTTCAAAAGGCAGATGATTTTGAATACTGGATCAAGATCTGTTTGGATTATAATCCGATGGCAAAGGCTTCGAAGAAGTGAGTTGTTGGGTTTGAGAGTAAGAGAGTAAGAGAGTGGGAGAGTGGGAGAGTAAGAGAGTGGGAGTGTTGGAGTTCACAATCCCACATTTATCACTCATCATTTATAATTCATCATTATGATACAGTTTTTCTCTGATCTGAATTAAGATCTTTGTTGTTTTTTCCAGATCCGGCTCATCAGGAAGACTGGAGGCTGAATAATTTTTTTCTATTGATAGAATAATGTTTTCTGCCTTTTGCATTACGTTTTCATAAGATTGGTTGCCAGCTTTAATATCTAACAATTCGTCCCGGTTTTTTACGCGGATCGTCAGTGAATTGGTTTTAAAAATCTGCTCACAGGACTGCAGGAGCCTGATGGTGTGCATCATGTTTTTGCTGTCGTAATTTTGCCCGTGAGTCTGATTGACATTGTAGCGGTCCTCATTACGCTCAGCCACCCATTTCCAGTATTCTCTGTAGTCTTTGCAGTACACAGAGTAGGCATCAAGGTTACAGAACAGATAAGCGACCGGTTTTTCATCTTTAGGAATGGATGATACAGAAACCTGATTGGCCTCTTCATTCTGCATAACACCTTTATATCCCAACGTTCCCGATTCATCATAAAATAAAGCATACATTCCCTTTGTATGGTCAATGTTTATTAATCCGCATTTTTCTTGTGAACCACCCCGTCCTTCGGACACCTCTCCAGAATAAGGGAATTCGATAAGCCATTTTTTCAATTGTACAGAACCTTGCCCATCAAGGATAAAACAGAAATCCAGAATAGATTTTCTCTCTTTCTCAACAGGATTTAAAATCTTTTTGTTGAGACCTTTCGCCTTTTTAATCTGGGAAACAGCGTAGCCTGCAAAAGTATCTTTACAGAGTTTTGAAAGGAAATCTTCAGTTTTCAGAAGATCCATCAACGGATGTTTGTACAGAATACTATCTTCCGGACTTGCCAGAATTTCAAGAATATTGGGATTATTCTTCTGCAGCAGTTCTACAAATCTCCCGATTTCATAATACGTAATGTCATTGGTCTCATTGGAGATCTGCGGAATGTAATTCAGACCAAAGAAATCTTTCTTCGGCAGATAATACACTCCACGGATATCCGTATCAGAATTTTCCGTTGCCAGCCCAAAAGCACGACTTCCGGAAATGGCTTCGAAAAGGAGGAGGTTTTTGTTTTTTAGGTCTTGTATGGTCATATTTAAATATACTTTCTAAACATTTTTTGTTCGAACAATGTCAGGTTATTAATAATATTAGGATTTAATCGGTATTTGCTTCTTACTTGCTCAAGAGAATTACAATCGCCGAATCTTTCCGATACCTTTCTGACAATATCATTTGGGAGACCAGCTTCTTTAAGTGCAATTTCATTTTCTTTAACAAAACCGAATTCTAATAATGTAATAATATACTGTAAACTAATTCCACTGTTCTGAATATTATTGTAATATTCATTATATACAAAATTATATATGTTTTCAAAAGCTCTAAAATATCTAGGGAAGGCAAATTCAAAATAATGAGTGATTAATTTAAATGCCGAACGAATTTTTGCGTCAATAGTTTTTGAATATTTTTGCTCAGTTATTAATTGTTTTATGCTTGGATTGTAGTAGATATAATATTTTAATAGCCTATTTAATTCCCAATAAATAAAACTTTTATCATTTAAATCTCTATCACTAAATAAATAATTTCTTGTTAGAGTGAAAATTTCATCTAAATGTTGTTTGTCAGGTTTATTTTTGAAATAAACCAATTGCAAAATAATCGGGTTTTGTCTTAAAAAATTTATAAATATAATTTGCTTGTTTATAGGTATATATTTATTTTTTTTAATGAGTGATAAAGGAATTTTATTAGCATGTAATAATTCTTCAATTTTGTTCCTTCTTTTTAAATTTTCATCTTTCAAATCTTCTTTATCAATTTGAATAATATCCTCTGAACTTAAATTTTCTTTATCATAATAATCAACCAGAATTATTGTTTTATCATTTTCAATACTTTTATGAAAATAAAAGACTCTGCCTATGAAGTGAACTCTAAATCTACCCGCTCTACCTTTAATATTTTTAACTTCAAATCCTGTCAAAGGTTTATCTTTCTTTCCTAGAACATTACTGTATAAAATTACATTCTTTGCAGATGTATTTACCCCTTCAGTTATTGTTGTTGTACAAACAATAATGTCAATTTCTTGATTATTAAATGAGTCTATTATTTCTGTTTGAATATACCTTGGAACGGCACCATGGTGAAATGCTACCCCTTTTTTTAGAGCTTTTACAAGTGACCATTCAGAAGAAATATTATCTGAAATATAATCAATTAAATCTGAATCAACATTTTCATTATTATTTTCATGAAAAATCTCAACTACATCATTTGCTAATTTTTCTACATAATCTTTTCTATAATTATAAATTAGAGTTTGCCCATTAATATTAGTTAATATATTTTTTAAGTTTTTCTTATTATCTTTTAGCTTTTTAATCTTTTTTCCACCTAATGTAAATTTTACTTCTTCTAAATCAAAAATATTGTAAACATCTTTTTGAACGATTTCTGAATCAAACTTTTCGAAATGAGAGTTAGTTATTTCCCTAAATCTTGGACTGAAATCATCGAAGTATGGACCTATCAGATAGAAGTCAGTTTTCATTTTGCTTAAACGATATAAGCAATTTGAAAAAATACCTTTCCGATCTTCATCGTCTTGAATTTTATAAATTTCATCCATTACAAAAAAGTCAATTTTTAGATCAGGTCTTTCATCTAAAAGCATGTCCATTTTTTCAGGAGTAAGAATGAAAATATTATTAGTATGTTTATTAATTGTGTCTGCTAAACCTAGTGAATTTATTAAATTATAATTTTCTTTAATATTTGGATTTGCATTAAATCTTATATAGGTTTCACTCAATAAGGCTATTGTTGGTAAAATAATAGCAATATTTGTGTAGTCGTTATGAATGATTATTTCTTCAATAATCCTTGATTTACCAAAAGAGGTTGGGGCACTTACTATTAATCTCTTGTGTTTATTAAAAAGTCTAAAAAGTTTTTTTTGATCTTTAGTTAATACTGTACCAGAATCCAAAGTATAAATTTCTTTAGCAAATGAATCAAAAAATGAATCTTCAATTACTTTAATTTTTTTTGGAAGCATTTCTTTGTAAAGAAAAACTCTTGATGAAACTATACAATCATTCAGTAATTGTAGTAAAAAATTGTCAATAGGTAAGTATTCACCAATATGACAAATTGAATATAGTCCTATATTATATGCATCATCGTCATTTGAATTTAATAAGCTGTAAGTATTTTCAAGTAATACTTTAAATTCACTAAACTCTAAAGTTCCACTTTCTTTTAATGTGTCTACGTATTTAATGACTATTTTTTTAGAATCATCTAAATTGTATAATATTGAAATCATATTCTCATAGCATTTTCAATTAACTCTAAATCTGTTTTAATATTGGAAACAGTTTCCAATGGAAAAATAAAAAATATAAATTCAATATTTTTTAGTTCGTTTGATATATCCTTTTTTTCTATATTTTGATGATGAATAAGTAATTCATTTTCTAGATCATTTTTAAACTTACTATTTATATCATCATTATTTTTTATTGTTTTACTATCATATGTTAATAAAACAGGTATTCTGAATTTAATTTTATCGATTGATTTTCCTGCAAAAACAGATTTTAATTTTAGAAAATCGTTTTCAAAATCTTTATTAATTTCTATATTAGGTTTTAAAATTGAAATTTCATCAGTTGTATATAAAATCTTACAATGTTCATTTAATGAATTAAATGAGTCTGTAAGTGCTGTTGAAAAGGATTGATGGAATTTTGATTCCCCGAGCCATAGTATAGGTTCATTATTTTCAATTGTAAAATGTGCACAATCATAGCCATTTACTTGCATTCCGACAGAAGATCTTAATCTTACTTTAGTCACAAATTTAGGAGCATCATAATATACTATCATTATTAAAAAAAGAAGTAATTCACCATAATCACCTTTTTTATCTTTTCTGGCCTTAGATATTCTGGACCATGCTGTTCTATTAATATCTATTGATTCTAGTTCTTTAAATTCCTGTTCTGTCAATGCAAAATATGGAACAGTATCTCGAATAAGAGCTACTAAATCTTTTTGTCTATAAACTTTTGCAGTATAATCTAAGTGGAAAGTTATTTTATTAAACTTATCTATAGAAATTTTGTCATACATAAATATTAGATTCTTTGTATGATCTTTGAGAGAGGCGGATTTCATGGTTTTTTTATCTAATATATTAATAATCTATAAATTATACATTTTTCCAACCAACAAATATATTCCCAATCCATAAAAAAAGACTACGGCTTCCCGTAATCCTTAGCATTTCTCCAATATCTCCCTAAAAACCCTCTCCATCTCAGCCTTATCTACCTTTCCTCCTGACAAACCTTTTGCTTTTTCTTCATTGTCAGCGATTGTTTTCTCAAGAAAATCAAATAATTCCCAATCGTTCGGGTGGTAGTAAGATTCTCCCTTGGTTGCTTTTAAGGCGACAAGATCTTCTATTTTTCGTCTGGTTATATCATCTGTTAAAACAAGCAGCTCACTGAACAACACAGGAGGAACCGTTCCTTTTTCTATGATCCATTTTCCTGTTAATGTCGTTCGTAAGCAATAAAAATAACTTTTTAATTTTACTTCATCACTTCTGCAGGCTTCCAGATATTTCTTACTCATGCTTAAATAATGATAAGAAACCGCTATTGGAGAAAAACAGGCATCTGCCAAAGGCCTAAACAGTTCCATAAACTTTTCATCTGCTTTATAGACGATAGGAGAATAGAACCAGCTCAGTAAAGCCGCATTCGACTTCAGTAAAAGATGAAAGGTCTTTCTCAAATCCCATCCGGAACCGTCCAGATCATCTTCTGTCATAAATTCTATCGTTTCATCCTTGTCCCAGGGAGAAAGGTACCAGTCTTTTTCATGACGGTATATAAAACGTATATCATAATCACTGTCAGGAGAGGCAAAACCCCACGCTCTGCTCCCTGATTCTACCGCAAGAAGGACTTTTACGCCCCGTTTTGCTTCAACTTCTTTTATTTTTTCAAGTATTTTTGGTGTCATTGTTTTGTATTTATAATGCAAAGTAAAAAGGGGAGTGCGCAATGTTCTTACGTAGGGTTTCGAGTTTTTGGGGTGCGGGTTATAGGGTTTGAGAGTAGGAGTGTTTGATAGGTTTGAAGATAAGAGAAGTAGGAGAGTTGTTGTGAGAAAGTTGTGAGAGGGCGGTTTTTAGCTTCCTGCTTCCAGCATCTGGCTTCCTGCCTATAAAAACTACAGACAAACGATACAAAATACTCTCTATTTTACTAATATTGCACTTTTCCATTTAACATAACTATAAACATCCATGTTATCATCAGAATTGCAGCATAAAATTGATTTTAAGACAAAACCTTTAGGCGCATTAGGACATCTGGAACACCTTGCCCATAAAATCGGAATGGTTCAGAAAACCACTTCACCACAGTTATTGAATCCTCATATGGTAGTTTTTGCGGCAGATCATGGAATTGCCACAGCGGGTGTAAGTGCCTATCCACAAGAAGTAACCTATCAGATGGTGATGAATTTTCTGGGTGGAGGAGCGGCCATCAATGTTTTTTGCAGACAGAATGGAATTAAAATTAAAGTGGTAGATGCCGGAGTAAATTTTGATTTTCCTCCAGACTTGAATCTGATCCACAAAAAAGTCAGAAAATCCAGCCGTAATATTCTGGAAGAGCCGGCAATGACTTCTGAAGAACATCAGCAGGCCCTTAAAAACGGAAAGGCTGTGGTGTCTGAAATTGCAGGAAAAGGCTGTAATATCATTGGTTTTGGTGAAATGGGAATTGGGAATACTTCAGCTTCTTCATTGATGATGAGCAAACTTTTTGACATTCCGATTACCAATTGCATCGGACGTGGAACAGGATTGAATGACCATCAATTACAGAATAAGATCAGCATTTTAACACAAGCAATAGATAAATATCCGTCTGAAATGACCGAAGATGAAATTGCTCAGACCTTCGGAGGATTGGAAATCGTACAAATGATTGGTGCTATTGAAGAAGCTTATCATCATAATATGCTGATTATGGTAGACGGATTTATTGCAACGGTAGCAGTAGCCACGGTCTGGAAAAAGAATCCTGAAATCCTGAACAACTGTATTTTCTGTCATGTAAGCAATGAAAATGCTCATCCTCAATTGTTGGGACTGATGAGAGAAAAAGCTATTTTAAATCTCAATTTGCGACTTGGTGAAGGAACAGGCTGTGCATTGGCCTATCCGATTATTCAGAGTGCCGTAAACTTCCTGAATGAAATGTCAAGTTTTGAGGGGGCAAATGTATCAAATAAAGACTAAATGAAAGCCATAAAAAATGAGCTGATCTACTTTGCAACAGCACTGATGTTTTTCACAAGAATTCCGGTTCCGTTTACCATTCCATACTCCAGTGAGATTATGAACAAATCCCAGAAGTATTTTGCCTGGGTTGGATTAGTGATAGGTTGCATCAATGCGGTAGTTCTGTATTTTTCCACAATGCTTTTTAATTTGGAAATAGGAATTGTTTTAATGATGATCTCCAGTGTTTTGCTTACCGGAGCGTTTCATGAAGATGGTTTCACGGATATGTGCGACAGTTTCGGAGGCGGATATGGAAAGGAAAAAATCCTGACAATTATGAAAGACAGTCGGGTAGGAGCATATGGAACCATTGGAATTATTCTGCTGTTTGCCTTGAAATTCTATGGCATTCAGGCTTTGGGAATGATGGCACCAGTAAGAGTCCTCGGCATCATCATTTTAGCACATACAGTAAGCCGGTTTATTTCTGGAACAATGATTTATACCCACCAATATGTTACCGATATTGATGTCAGCAAATCAAAACCTTTGGCCAATAAACCTTTGGATGGAATGGCTTTACTCGTAGGATTCATCAGCGTTTTAATTGCTTTTGCCCTGATTCCGGACTGGCGTTTGATTTTCGCTTTTGCATTGGCCTATTTAGGTAAAATATATATGGGATGGTATTTTAAAAAGCATATCGGAGGCTATACAGGTGACTGTTTGGGATCTGTACAACAGGTTTGTGAAGTTTTATTTTACTTAGGAACAATGATCGCATGGAAATTCATTTAATCCGCCATACTGCCGTAGAAAATCCGGAGAACCTGTGTTATGGTTTTGCTGAAATACCACTAAGAAAAGATTATTCCGAAGATTTCAAAGCGTTGGAAATAGATGATGATTATGATATAGTTGTCTCAAGTTCTTCTCAACGTTGCCATATTTTAGCCGACTTTTTTAAGTTTGATTATCAAACAGACGAAAGACTTCGCGAAATGAATTTCGGGAACTGGGAAATGAAAAAGTGGACCGATATTCCGGAAGAAGAAATCAATCCGTGGTACAAAGATTTTATCAATGTTAAAGCTGCTGGCGGAGAAAATCTCTTTGAAATGCAGACCCGTGTTCTCAGCTTTTGGAATGAACTCGTTCAGAAAAACGATGCTAATAAAGTTCTCATCATTACCCATGCAGGAGTCATTCGTCTGATTCTTCAGACAGTGCTTCAGTTTCCGCTTGAAAATATGTTCAATATTCAGATTGATTATGGAAAGAAAGTCATCATTAATGTCAATGAGGGAATATTTTCTGTGAAAAAGATGAATGTATAATCATCGTAAAAATTATTATTAAACTAGAATATGATGTTTAGATTCCTACGCAATGACACATTTGTAATGATGCTCTATCCGTTCACTTTGTCATTCCGCAGGAATCTAGGTAATATCAATTTTCAATAGGAACGGACTTTAGTCCGTTTGATAAATATTAATTTTACAAAAGGCTTTAGCCGAAACTTAAGCATTTTGTAATAGAATACATAATATTATTCTGAATTTTGAAGGCTGGATTTCTACGGAATGACACAATAGTAATAATGGCCTATCCGTACACTTTGTCATTCCGCAGGAATCTAGGTAATATCAATTTTCAATAGGAACGGACTTTAGTCCGTTTGATAAATATTAATTTTACAAAAGGCTTTAGCCAAAACTTAAGCCTTTTGTAATAGAGTACATAATATTATTCTGAATTTTGAAGGCTGGATTTCTACGGAATGACACAGTAGTAATAATGGTCTATCCGTTCACTTTGTCATTCCGCAGGAATCCACTCCGCGTTATAATGAAATTAAAATTCTGAATAATATTTCAATTGAAACGCAAAAATTCCCCTCCTCCGGAGGGGTGGCGAAAATTCAAAGAATTTTTGACGGGGTGGTTTCTCAGCGTTCCCTCACCAAATCTCACAAAAAAACGCCACCCGATGCAATCAGATGACGTAAAGAATTTATTTAAAAATCCTGATAAAACTATCTTTTTCAAGGCTTTCCAGTGAAAAATCAAAATCAGCCTCGGACTTTTCTGTCGTAATCTCAGCTCCAAGCTCTTTTACAAGCTCATTGAAGGGCATAGCGTCATACCATTGCTGATACAATGCACTTGTTGCCATCACAGAAACCTGACTATTTCCAGAAACATGAGAATGTCCGGCTCCGAAATTCAATAGTACGAAACATTGCTTTTCGTTTTTTGTTACCAGCATTCCCAGAATCATTTGCTTCTGAACAGAATTACATCTCGCTTCAGCAAATAGATTGTTCGGATTCATCATATAATCATAAGAAATGTTATCTCCTTTTCCGATCACGATTTTATATCCACAATTGGCATCTCCACTGAAAACGTTGTTCATGACAAGTGTTGGTGCACAATGTCCTTTATTGGCGTAAAGATATTCAACAGCACCATTGGGAGCAGATGTCATATCTCCGGAATACATCAATTGTCCGTCACCAAGGTTATAAGCAGCATTCCAACCAATTTTTCCGGCGATATTCAATCCTGAAAGGTCAAGGTCATTGGCTCCCCATTGATCTTCCCAATAAATACCTACTGCCAGTCTTTCACCATAAAAACGGGTTCCGGTAGGAATATTTCCAACAAACATTTTTTCAGAAGTTGGTAATGCAAATTCTACATTCTCAGGGAAATAGAATTTCTTTCCGGAAAGGTTTTCATATTTCAGTTTCAGAAAATCTAAAATAAAATCATAGTTGAATTGATTCACATAAGTTTCCTTACCTTTTTTTACCCATGATTTTCCGTTTCTGACTCTATAGACAAAAGTATCCTGACCATACATTCTTGAGTAACAAGCTGACAATGCTTTAAATAATGCAAACGGTGTCGCATTTTCCAGCCAATGCCAATCGCTGTTTTCCAGCAATGTATTTGTAGCATCATTCAATGGGTTTGAGACCAATGGCTTATGGTTTACTTTAGAAAGCTTTGAAATCTTATTAATAGTTTTCGGAGCTCTGTTTTTATAAGCAAGGAATAATGGCTTGAATCTGTTGAAAATTTCTGCCAGTTTTTCCATACCAAAGCTTTCAAATAAGTAGGTTGGGTTAAAATTACTTTGCTTAATTAAACCAATCAATTCATTGTTTTTGATTAAAAGTGTTGTGTTGGTAGTTTTATAAATGACATAACGGAAAAACTCAACAGGATTTTCAGGATAAATATCGTATAGATCGGCTATTTTTATAATGGCTTCTTTATTTCTGATATTTTCTTTTCCAGTAAAATCATATTCCAGTTCCGTATGCAGAATATACAGCAAATCATCAATGGTTTCTTCTTTTAAAGCAATACCGGACTTCAGAAGAGAAAGGCATTTTTCCTGCATTTCTTCTACTGTATAAGCTTTGATTACTTTAAAGATCAACTTGGTGTCAGGAACATTCAATATTTCTTTAGGAATGTAAATTTCATTTTGAAAATTACTTCCATAGGTTGAAATATAATGTCTGATCTGTTCAAAAAACAATTCAATTCTGGAAGTGTTTTTTATTTTCTCCCAGGATCTATGGAAAGTTTTATTCAAATCATTTCCATTCAGTTTTTCCTTGGCATAATAAGCGATGATTTCATTTTTTGCCCAAACTGCATTAGGCTCAATAACAAAACCGTCATTGGAAATAAATGGCTCTGCATTTGATTCTTTGGCCAATACCGCATTGAATAATTGTAGTGTTTTCATTGTTTTAATTTTAAAAAATAAGTGAGGAGTAGATTCATTAAAAGTGAAGGGTATAGGAACTCCTTTTACCTATAGTTTATAAAAAGCGGGGAGTAATTTATCCAAAAAATATAGGAACTCCCTTTGCCTTATAATTTGTAAAAAGGCGGAAAGTAAATCTGGAAATATAGGAACTTTCTTTGCCTTAAGTTTTTTAACTAATGAAAATGAATAGGTTAATATAATCATTTTCATTGTATTGAGGAGCAGACAGGACTCGAACCTGTGACCCACAATCTTGGCGATTTATAGGAACTTTAGTTGCCTGCAGCGAAAAGTAATTTTGTTGCTCTACCATCTGAGCTACTGCCCCTGCCGTTATAAAAAAAGTTTTCATGAACCTTACAGGCTTTTATACCTGCAAGGCTGGTTATTAGTTTTTTGAAAACCCATAAGGGGTATATTAAATTAAAAATTATGCTTTTCTGAATTTCTTCTTTTTCTTCCATGGAGCGTTTTTCTGCACGTCTCCAGCCATGATACATCCGTAAGGCATCACTTCATCCAGAACTTCACAAAGTCCATATTCTTCAATCTGTGCTCTTACGTTCTTAGCACTTTTATAAGCACTCGGAAGTTCAGAAATATCAATCTCATTAGAGTAGAAACGGATATCTAATCCTGCTGTTTCTTCATTGAAGATTTCTTCAGTTGTTTTATGAGCTAAAGTTCTCTTATGCTGGCTTCTGCTAAAGTTTCTTCCGGCTCCATGCGGTGCAAAACCTATGTTTCTTTCATTCGTTTTTCCCTGCACAATCAATACCGGTTCTGCCATATTCAACGGAATCAGTCTAGGTCCCGTGATATCAGGCATGAATTTATCATCCAGAGGAGTAGCTCCTTTTGCATGGTAAAACAGATCTCCATCTTTGAAAACGAAGTTATGCTCATTCCAATATCTGTTTTCCTTCTCTTTTTCCAGCTTATTCAAAACTGCATCATGAAGGGAAGTATGGTTTTCTTTTGTCCATTGTCTGATTAGCTGAAGTGCTTCCCAATAGGATTTTCCTTCTTCAGTATCATAAGGAATCCAGGCATTTTCTCTTAATGTTTCAGGAGAGATTTCCTGTCTGAAACGGTTGGCAGTTTTCATTCCTTTATCGTATAAGGCTGCTCCCGGAGCTCTGGATCCGTGATGTGTTACCATCATCGTATTTCCTGTATTTTTGGAAATTCCTACGAACAGGAAGTGGTTTCCGTCTCCCTGAGTTCCCATATGAGAACGGGCAATGCTGATCAGTTTTTCATCATTTAAGAATTCATTTTCTCTGAAAGCATCCATTAGTTCCTGAGACATCGGCATCTGTTCACCTCTTGGTCTTCCTCCGTATCCGAAATGAGTGATAGAATGTGCAGCATCCAGAACATCTTTAGGATTGGTTTTTCCAAAATCAGTCAGCATCACAGAACAACAAATATCAGCGCTATGGAATCCCGGGTGAATGGCATTCTTTGCAATAACCACACCTCCTACGGGAATCTGACCTTCAGGGCCTGTAGGGCAGGCATCAGGCATTATAGCACCACCAACGAGTGTAGGAGTTTTCATCAGCACTTTCATGGTTTTGATTACTTTTTCCACATTATCATTTTCACTTTCGTGTTCTGCACGGATGTTGATCATAAAATCTTTAGCCGTTTCATGAAGCGGAATAATATCCGGTTGTTTGAACTGTACCAGATATTCTGCAATCTGATGTTCATCCAGGTTATTCTCATTGATATAGCTAATGGCATCCTTAAACCATTTTGCTGGTCTATATCCTAATTCGATTAAATGATTTCCATTAAATTCCATTTGTTTCATTTTGATGATGCAAAGTAATATCATTATTGCGCAATAGTTTTGCGTAGATAGAGGAATTTTAATTATTTTTACAAAAAGTTTATTATGTCGAAAAAACAGGTTTGCAGATTCGTCAATAATATATAATTAAAAAACAAGGTTTATGGTACTATTAGAACAATTAAAACATTTCCCGGAAACAATTCAGTTTGGGGATGTTATCGCTTACATTGATGAAAATTTTGAATTTACTCCTACAGCTTTCCAAAACGGAGATACTACCAATCAGGCAGGGCAGAACAATGGTTCGTGTAAAGTGTTCAGCTTCGCAAGTATGCAGGATCTGACGAAAGAAGAGACACTTTGGCTTTTTGGAGAATTTTATAGAGATGATGTTTTGAAAAATCCAGAGGGAGATGACCACCAGAATATCCGAAACTTTATCAAATTCGGTTGGGAGGGAATTACTTTTGACGAAAATGCTTTAAAGGAAAAATAACTTTTAGAAAAGAGCAAAATGAATAAGTGAACAGCTTATTTAACAACACCAATCATTAAACACTAAGGTATGTCATCCAATAAAAACGCTCTTATCCGATACAAAACATTAGATAAATGTCTTAAAAACAAATACAGGAAATATACCCTGGAAGACCTCATTGACGAATGTTCGGAAGCATTATTTGAATTTGAGGGAAAAGAATCTTATGTAAGTAAACGAACAGTTCAGCTTGACCTTCAGAATATGAGGAGTGAAAAATTCGGGTATGAAGCTCCTATTGAAGTCTATGAAAGAAAATATTACCGTTACAGTGATCCGGAATACAGTATTCATAACATCTCTGTGAATGAAAGTGACCTGAAGGCCATGAACAATGCAGTCCAGATTTTAAAACAATTCAAAGACTTTTCTATGTTCAAAGAGATGAATGGGGTTATTCAGAAACTGGAAGACTCAATTCATGCCACCAATCAGAAATCAATTATTCACCTGGATAAAAATGAGCAGCTGAAAGGATTGGAACATATTGATATTCTATATGAAAGTATCGCGAATAAAAAAGTACTGAAGATTCTTTACAAAAGCTTTACAGCAAGAGAATCCAATATATTTACCGTACACCCGCAGTTATTGAAGGAATTCAACAACCGTTGGTTTCTGATCTGTCTTTATAAACAGAAAATGTACAATCTGGCCCTTGATAGGATGGAAAGTATTGAAACAGATGAAAACCTTCCTTATATTGATAAAGATCTGGATGGCGACGAATACTTCAAAGATATCGTAGGAGTTACCGTTTCGGAAACAATGGTTCCGAGAAATGTGATTTTTTGGGTAGATGCAGGAAATGCTCCTTATGTGAAGACCAAACCGTTGCACAAAAGTCAGGAGATCATCAGAGAAGATGAGGAGGGAACCTTATTTAAAATATGTGTTCAGATCAATTTTGAATTAGAAAGATTGCTGCTTGGATTTGGAGACAGCCTGATTGTTCATAAACCCCGTAAATTAAGAGTGAAAATGGAAGAAAAATTCAATGCCGGTCGTAAAAACTATCAAAGTCTTATTGTTCCTGATGAGAATTAAACTTCCTGATCATTTTTATCTTGGCTTGGAAATTGCATTATTTAAACACACAAAATTAAGTTTATGAAATCAAGAATATTTAAAGCATTAATTGCAATCCTGGCACCCATAGCGATAGAATATATTGTAAAAAAAATATCTGAGAAACTTGATAAAAAAGATGATCAGAATGAAAAGCCAAAGCAGATTACGGCTTAAACGTAATAGTAGTTAAAATTTAAAATTATTGAAAAGAGACTGTCATAACTAGGTACAGTCTCTTTTTTTGTTGTTAGGGGATGTTTAATGAACACGGAAAACCACCCCGTCAAAAATTCTTTGAATTTTCGCCACCCCTCCAGAGGAGGGCAATTCTTGCGTTTTCAACTCAAATAATTGTTATAGGTTTTAATTTTACCTATAAGTTTTTTGAAGATAGACATTAACTAGATTCCTACGGAATGACAAACTGTACGGATAAACTATCATTACAATTGTGTCATTCCGTAGGAATCTAAACGTTTTGTTTATTGTATGAAATCAAAGTTTTTAATAACTTAAGTATTCAAACGTTTTTGTGGTTCGATAGATCACACAAAATCATAAATCCCATCCTTCCATCCCAAAACTTTAGAAGAATCTGCTTTAAGCCAGTTTTTCAGGATTGTAGCGTATACTTTTCTGAAATCTTCTTTATAAATCAGATCGCCTTCATTCAGATTCTGTAGATCAGGAAGCGCGTTCAACAATCCTTTCTTTTTAAGGTTCCCACTGATAAAAAACATTTGATTAGCTGTCCCGTGATCCGTCCCATTGCTGGCATTTTGTGCCACACGTCGTCCGAATTCTGAGAAGGTCATCAGCAGGATGTTATTGAAAAGTCCGTTGCTTTTCATGTCGGCAACAAATGATTTTACAGCTTCATTAATGTCATTGAATAATTTTTTCTGTCTGTCATTCTGATTGACATGGGTATCAAAACTTCCGATCGAAAGATAATAAACCTGTGTATTGATATCAGATTTTATCAAAGAAGCTACAGTCTTAAAGTCTTTTCCCAGCTGAGAATTAGGATAAACCTGCTCTGTCTTTTTGGCTTTGCTTTTTTCAAAGATATAATCTGCATTATTAATCGTAGAACCTAGTGTCTGATAAAGATAAGACACAGTTTCATCATCATGATGATGGTCATAAAGAGATTTAAAATATTTTTCCTGGCTGGTTTGATAGAGTCTTTTAGGATCTTTAAAGGCAAAAGCTTTATTGTTTTCACCTTTTAAAGCTAAACTTAGCATATCATCTACTTCCAGTGCCTGAGTAGGATGGTCGCAGCGGTAGCATTCTTCGTCCAGAAAACGCCCCAGCCAGCCTGTTTCCAGAAACTGATCACTTCTGCTTGCCGACTGCCAGATATCCATACTTCGGAAATGAGATTTGTCGGGATTGGGATAGCCTACATTATTCATTACAGAAAGCTCTCCATTATCAAAAAGTTCCTTAAAATAGGAGAGTGACGGGTTAATCCCCGCTTCATCAGTCAGAGGTATTGAATCCTGAATAGCCAGCGTCTTTCTTTCTTTGAAATAAATATCATTTTTAGCCGGAATAATAGTATTTAAACCGTCATTTCCTCCAGTAAACTGAAGAACTACCAGAATGTTCTGATTGGGATTCAGAGCTTCATCCAGTGTCATCGCTTTTAAGAAATTAGGCATAAGCATTGAGGCTGTAGCCAGTGAACTTATTTTGAGGAATTCTCTTCTTTTGATTAGCATAATTTTGTTTTTAGGATATAAGGTGGCAGATGATAGGTTGCGGGTTGCAGGGCTGGTCTATATTTTACAACTATTTGTTTTTATAAAACTTTTATGGAATTGAATAGTAAATAAAAGGTTGTAATTCGAAACGGCAATTCACTATTACCTGCTGCCTGCAACCTGAAATCTCCTACCTAACTTAACTGGTATTCCGGGGTAGACATCAGGTTGATGACATTCATTTTGATACTCTTGTCAGAAAAATTTCTTACAGAGTTCATATCGAGGCTTTGAGTATTCTGAAGAAGATAATCTTCACAGTTTTTATTGGTGAAGAGTTTTTCAATACGCTCCCAGTCGATGGTGATATTCGGGTTTTTAAAACTCTTGTTAAAAGCTGTTTCACGGGATTTCATTCCCATATCGATATCATCATCCTGTCGGGGACTGTATTCCAAAGGCCGAAGCCCGGACCAGATCTGTGGAATCTGAAGCCTTACCATCAGGGTAGAACTGTCTATCCATGCCTTTCCATTCGGCCATCCAGCTACATTCGGCGGATAAAGCAGCATTTGCCCCAATAATTTCTGATAAACGATGAGGTTTTCAGGGTTCTGAATATGCATGGGAAGTATTCGCATCATACCAGCCATCAGTTCTACAGGGGATTTTATCCGGTTACCGATATTCTTCTGATCATAAAACCAGGTGCTTGAAAATATTTCAGTCATTAGCTTTTTGATGTCATATCCGGAATTGTAGAAGTTTGCACTGAGGGTATTGACGATATCCTGATCTACTTTTTCATTCACGAAGAACTTATAGATCTTTGTTGTAATAAATTGTGCCGTTGCCTTCTGTTCCAAAATGATATTAAGTACATCATTTCCATCAAAGTTGCCTGTTTTACCTAAAAAAGTCTTTGATCCTTCATCATGGAGGTTTTTCCTTTCTCTGAAATTCCCTTCCTTATCGTAACTCCATCCCGTAAAGGCTCTGGCACCTTCTCTTACGTCTTTTTCACTATAATTACCTCTACCCATAGTAAACAGTTCCATGACTTCACGGGCGAAATTCTCATTAGGATGATCCTTTTTATTCTGTTGATTATTAAGAAAATTCAACATGGCTGGCGACTGGCTCACTTCAAAAAGAAGATCTTTAAAATTTCCCAGTGCATTCTTTCGAAGGGTATTTAAAAGCTGTTTGTTGAACTTTGGATTGACGACTCTTGAAGCAAAATGTCCATGCCAGAAGAACGCCATCTTTTCCCTCATTTGTTCCTTGCTGTTGACGATGGTATTCAGAAAATTGAGATTCAGTTCATTGTTTTGCTCCCTGTTGAGCCGCTGCATTTCTTTTTTCTTTTCCGCCGGAGCGGTACTGTTCATGTAATCTGCTGCTGAATCGAGATCAGGTGTGTCATAGGTTACCTCGCTGAAATTATCCTCTTTTAATAATTCAGCCAACAAAGTTTTAATGCTTTTATTTTTCAAATCATCAATTTGATGAATACCAATACCAAAACCTGCCCGCCAGAGAAGATGCTTGTTTTTTAATAATGAATCAGCTGCCATGAGGAATTTATTTTTTTGATACGCTTTGAAGAAAAAGGTTAAAATAATAACGGGTTAAAGGTTGTTAATATTGTCGTGTCAGGCGGGAAGCCGGAAGAATGAAGCCGGGAGTTATAGCTTGAAGGAAGGAGAAATTTTCCTCAACTTTAATCATAACAGATGAGTTTTTATATAACAGGATATTACTTCCAGCCTCCATCTTCTTGCTTCCTTTCTTTTTTTTTCTTTAATTCACTTTTTGAGATCAGTTTTTTGATAATTTTTGTTAAACAAATATTTAAATTTTGTTAAAAATAATAGATTGATATTCATTGTTTTATGATTTTTGATGGTGTTAAAATCAAAGAGAAACCCTTGCTTGGCATGATTTTTACATCCTCTTGTTTAGTAAAATTAAAAAATTAGAGTTATGAAAATGTTTAAACAAGCAATAGTACTGGCTGGTATCTTAACAGCAGGTATAGCAAGCGCCCAAAGTTCTCAGATGAATAATATGATCAAAGTAGGTGCAAATGTTGGTTTAGCAGTTCCCGCAGATAATCTTTCCGCTGCAGTAGGAGTGGATGTAGCTTACCAGAACCTGATTACACCAGGGTTTGGATTGGGTATCGCATCAGGATATACTCACTACTTTGGAAAAGAGAACAACGGATATAAGAATAATGATGTAGGAGTAGTTCCTGTAGCTGCTTTAATCAGAATTTATCCAAAACAAACCGGTTTCTATTTCGGAACAGACTTAGGATATGGTTTCTTAGTAGGAGATAAAACGGTTGCATCCAACACCAATGTTGAAAGAGCAAGCGGAGGTTTCTACCTTAAGCCGGAGATCGGTTACCACAACAGAGACTGGAATTTCTTCGTACAATACCAAAAGGTTTTTGTAGGAACAAAAGGAGATTTGCCGGGTCAGGACTATAATGTGGGGAATATCGGTGTAGGATTCGGTTACAATATTCCATTAGGAAAGTAGTTAGATTTAATATATAAACAATTATTAACCAAAACCTTTTCACGAAAGTGGAAAGGTTTTTTTGTTCTGTGCAGGATTTACAAAAACTATTATTATATTTGGTAAAATTTGAGGTTATGATTCTGAATCCAAAATTTCCACTTTATTTACCAGGAGTAGAGAACAGTAATAATGATAATGTTTCTATCATAGGGGCAAGTCTCCGTGAAGATGTAACGATCTTAGGCTATTTCGTTTCCGGGAACGGAGGTCTTGAGATAAAAGTACAAAATAAATATGCAACCAAAGAATACACTTCTTTTTCAGATATTTTAAAGAAGTTTATTCAGGATAACCAACTGCAAAATATAAAACGTCTTGGAATGGCAGTGCCAGGCCCTGTGCTAGACGGAAAAAGTAACCCTGCAAGATTGGGCTGGAATTTAGATGTTGAAGAATATGCCCGTGATTTCGGGTTTGAAAAAGTAGACATGCTGAATGACCTTGAGGCTTCTGCCTACGGAATGGCTCTTCTTGAAGATAACGATCTTGAAGCTATTTATACAAGCGGACATCTTGAAAAAGGAAATGTAGCGGTTCTTGCTCCCGGAAACGGACTGGGTGAAGCCGGATATTTCTTTGACGGAAAATACCTGAGACCTTTCGCTACAGAAGGAGGACATTCAGAGTTTTCACCAAGAACCAATGTAGAGGTTGAATTTTACCAGTTCCTGAACAATATCTACGGTATTGTAAGCTGGGAAAATGTACTTTCCAAGTCGGGGTTATTCAATATCTATAGATTCTTAAGAGATGTGAAAAGACATCCTGAACCGGAGTGGTTGGGAGAGCGCCTTGCACAGGGAAATTTTGTGGAAGAGCTCTATAAAGCAGCAATCGAGGAGAATGTACTGATCTGCAGAATTGCTTTAGATACTTTCCTTGAGTTTCTGGCAAGAGAAGCCAACAACTTGACATTAAAAGTAAAAGCTACCGGAGGATTACTGATTGCAGGAGATATTCCTCAGATGGTAAGAGAATATATAGACAAGGCAAAATTCTATGAAAAATTTAAGATCAGTGATAAAATGGAAGGAATGCTTAAAAATATTCCGATCTATCTGGTCAAGCAAAATCATACAGCATTAAATGGTATAGCGCTTTATACAGCTTACTATCAGGTATAAAACAAAGCTCCGAAGAAATTCGGAGTTTTTTTATGAGATGATATTATTCATGAAAATAATAAACTTTATTGATGTACATCAATGAAATCTATTGAATAAGATACCTACCTTTGTCTCATTAAATAAGTAAACAACTCTATTCAATGAAAAAAATATTTTTATTAGCAGTTTTAGCTGGTGGTTTAGCTTTCGGACAGTCAAAAAAAGTAGTAGCGTCTGATGTACACTGGTGGGGATACAAAGTAGCAAAATCTGAAGCAAGCTCTCACGAGGGTACTGTAAAAGTAAAGTCTGGAGATATGATCATGAAAGGAAACCAATTGGTAGGTGGAAGCTTCGTGCTGGATATGACTTCTATCAACTCAACTGACCTTACAGGTGAATATCAGCAAAAATTAAACGGACACCTTAAGAATGGTGACTTCTTTGAAGTTGAAAAATTCCCTACTGCAAGTTTTAAAATCACTGGAATCAAGAAAAACAGCGATAAAATCTACAGTTCTCTTGTAACAGGAAACCTTACTGTAAAAGGAAAAACAAGCCCAATTACATTCCCTGCCAAGATTTCTTACAGCAAAGGTGTAGTAAGCTTAGTATCTAACAAATTCTCTTTCGACAGACAGAAATTTGATGTAGCGTACAAGTCTACAATGCAGGATGTTTTTGTGAAAGATGATATTGAAATGCTTGTAAAAGTGACTGCTCAATAAATTAATCAAAAAAAGATTATTAAAAGTGTAGAAGTTCTACACTTTTTTTTATTTTTGTTGAATTGTAAATAAAAAAGAATGAAAAGATTACTATTGTTTGCTATGGTGTGCGCAAGCATGTCATTTGTTTCTGCCCAAAAGAAATTTGATAAGGTTTCAAAAGTGACTTCATCAGAGATCAGATGGTGGGGGTATAAAGTGGTAAAAACCGAAGAAACTTCACACTCAGGAACAGTAAAACTGAAAAGTGGAAAATTTAACTTTGACCATACGGTCCTGGTAGATGGAGAGTTTATCATAGATATGAGAAGTATGATGGCAGGAGATGTTTCTGATGAAGATCAGATCAAGCTTACCAACGATCTGAAAAGCTCGAACTTCTTTGAAGTAAAAAAATTCCCTATTGCAAAATTCCATTTGACTAAAATTATTCCTTTAGCAAACAGTGAATACAATTCTACAGTATACGGTGACCTTACCCTTAAAGGAGTGAGAAAAACAATTTCTTTCCCTGCAAATGTATACGTTACTCAGTTTACAACGTCTATTGAATCTGCGAAGTTCTCTCTGAACAGAAGAGACTTTAAAGTATTCTATCAGTCTTCATTGAAAGATTATTTCATTAAGAACGAAATGGATATCCAATTCAAAGTTACTACAGAAATGCTGGATAACGAGAATAGAGTTCCAAAGAAGAAAAAATAAGATTAATATACGATCAATATAAAAATGAGCAGTTCACCAGAGCTGCTCATTTTTTATGCCTTTGTTACATCAAAGATTTGACTTAATCATTCCTTTTCCCTGTATTTTTTATAAATTCGTAGTATGAAAATTTATATCGTCAGCGGTCTGGGAGCAGACTTTAAAGTCCTTGAAAGAATAGAGTTTCCCAAACACTATGAATTGATTTTTATAGATTGGCTCATCCCTGAAAAAAATGAGCCTTTCGATGCTTATGTTAAAAGGATGGCTGATAAGGTGGATGATTCTGAGCCATTCTGTCTGTTGGGATATTCCTTCGGAGGAATTATCGTGCAGGAAATCAATTTATTGAAACCTGCGGAGAAAGTAGTCATCCTGGGAAGTATAAAATCTGATAAAGAAAAGTCAAAATTCATCAGGACGGGTGAGGTGACCAAAATTCCGAGAATACTGCCTGTAGGTTTGTTCAACGATAAGGCCGCGAATGTATATGCTGTTATCCGGAAGCTTTTTGATCCTAAAAACCCTAAACTTCTTCAATATTTTAAAGTAAGAGATCCTTATTACCTGAAATGGTCTGTAGAAAAAGTTTCCGAATGGAAGTTTGAAGAAAATCCCAATGTGATTCAGATCTTAGGTGATAAAGACATTGTTTTTCCAATTCGTTATTCTAAACCGGATTATGTAATAAAAGGAGGAACCCATCTTTTTCCGGCTACGAAATCCAAAGAAGTTTCAAAAATATTGAATGAAGTATTTTGTGGAAAATAAAAATATTATTGATTAAATAGTTTTTTTAGGGGTGTTTGTTTTAAAAATGTGATTTTTATAGAATTTATATTTAAATTTGATAGGGTTAAATGTAAATTTTATGAAAATAGGATTAAAATGGATCGTCTCATTCTCAGTGATTGCGCTCGTTGCAATTGGTGGTTTATTCTGGAATCCGACTGCTGATATTTCTGATACCGGAGAATTTTTAAGCGAAGATAAAATTGTAGGTGCCGATGTTGCCTGGATTCTGGCTGCAGCAGGACTTGTTCTGTTGATGACACCCGGACTGTCTTTTTTTTATGGAGGAATGGTTGGCAGGAAAAATGTAATTTCTACCATGTTACAGAGTTTTATCGCCTTAGGAGTTATCTCTATGGTCTGGGTAGTCGTAGGTTTTTCTCTGTCTTTCGGTGAATCTTTGGGAATTACCATTGCCGGAAAACATTACGGAATCATTGGGAATCCGCTCAGTTATCCTTTTTTTAGCGGAGTAGGGAATCTGCCCCATAAAATGATGGCGCCTACTATACCTTTTATCCTTTTTGCTTTGTTTCAAATGAAATTTGCGGTTATTACTCCTGCGATTATTACCGGGTCTTTTGCAGAAAGGGTGCGTTTTATATCCTATTTATTATTCATTGTCCTTTTCAGCATCTTTATTTATACACCGCTTTGTCATATGGTATGGCATCCTGATGGCCTTTTAAACAAATATTTTGGCGTAAAAGACTTCGCAGGCGGAACAGTAGTACATATGAGTGCCGGCTTTGCAGCACTTGCCGGAGCTTTGGTGGTAGGAAACCGAAAGAACCCGCATCATGAGCCTTCCAATATTCCATATGTACTGTTGGGAACGGGAATGCTTTGGTTTGGTTGGTTTGGGTTTAATGCAGGATCTGCACTGAGTGCTTCTGCGTCTGCTGCTACTGCTTTTGGAACGACGACAATTGCCTCTGCTTCAGCGATGATGACCTGGATCTTTTTCGACAGGATCAATGGGAGAAGTGTATCGGCTTTGGGAGCCTGTATCGGAGCTGTGGTAGGACTGATAGCAATTACTCCCGGATGTGGTTTTGTGAGCATTCAGGAAAGTCTTTTTATAGGATTTATTACAGCAATTGTTTCTAATGTGATGGTTAACTGGAAAGGTTTAAAGAAAATAGATGATACGCTGGATGTTTTTGCCTGCCATGGAGTAGGAGGGATTATGGGAATGATTCTTACTGCCATTTTTGCACATGGTGAAAAAGCGAGCCTGCTTCATGGAGGAATTGAGGTTTTCCTTCATCATATGGCTGCCTTGATTTTAGTTTCTGCTTTTACTTTTTTTGGTTCATTGATTTTATATAAACTTACAGATTCCATAATTACGTTAAGGGTTTCCGAAGAGTCTGAAAATAAAGGACTTGATCTATCTCAGCATGAAGAAAGTTTCAGCTGATAAAAGGGCAAAAGTGTAATCTGATGCCCTGTATGAAATTTATGATTTATTGAATTGATCCGATCGTTTCAAAGATTTTATTTTTAGAATTTTCAAAGACTTCACCGCCAAATTCTTCATTATCTAAGGAATGAATGGTGACATCGTTTACACCCATAATTCCGAAAATGTGTTTCAGATAAGTCGTTTGAAAATTAATGTGTCCGTTCTTTTCATTTTCACCGTATCCGGTATCCCCACGGGTTGAGAGAATAAAGAGTTTTTTGTTTTCAAGAAGTCCCACGTAATCGCCATCCGGTACTCCGGATCTGAATTTCCAGGTTTCATTAATCCGCATTACCTGATCAATATAAGCTTTTAACCCGGACGGGATAGACCAGTTATACATAGGAGTTCCGATTACATATACATCATGTTCTCTGAGTTCTTTGACCAATTCATCACTGAGCTGTAAAGGTTTTTGATTTTCTTCAGTTTTGTCTGCCGGTTTTTTGAATGCTCCCGCGATCCAGGATTCATCAATATTGGGAATAGTGTCAGTTCCTGCTTCCCTGTAGGTGAAAGTATCAAGAGGATATCTTGTTTTCCAGTTTTCAGCGAAAAGCTGTGTCAATTTTCTACTGTAAGACCTCTCATTTCTTACACTGGCATTAATAATCAATATTTTCATTTGCTAAGAATTTATAACAGCAAAATTCCTGATTATTTATTCCTGAAAAATTGATCTAGTTCAAGAGGATTTATTTTTTTTCCTGATTCTGCTGATAAATTCTGCGGAAACTCCAAGATAAGAAGCAATCAGATATTGGGGAACTCTGGAGGAAATATCGGGGTAAGTATCCAGAAAATCACGATATTTTTGTTCTGCTTTGTGCATATGATTGAATACCACTCTTTTTTCAAGGGTTCCAAGATAACCTTCCAGAATAATTCTGAAGTATTTTTCTAACACAGGAATTTCCTTCAGCATTTTTTGAAAAGACTGATGGCTGATCTGCAAGAGCTTAGTTTTTTCTACAGCCTGTATATTATAAATGGAAGGTTTTTGTTTTGAAAAACTGGAAATATCTGTTGCCCACCAATGATCAATAGCTAAAAAGAGGATTTCTTCATTTCCATTTTCTTCATTGATGCAGAATGCTTTTAAAACTCCCGAAATGATATAACTGTCATGACGGCAAATTTCCCCGTTTCGCAATAGAAAATCTCCTTTTTCCAATGTTTTTTCTGTCCAGAAGCTTTTACATAAGGCTATTTCTTCCGGAGTCAGCGGGACATGCTGCAGAATACTCTTAATTAATGTTTCCATTTAAAAAAAATAATTAAAAAGAACAATATAATGATAGATCTGACTGAAATTCATACAATCAGCCCATTTTACAAAAATACTTATTTTATGGGCTGTCAAAACCAGATAAATCTAAGATTTTGCTATGCATATATTAGGATTTATCATGTATCTTTGTTTTTGAGGAAAATGACGAATCATTTATGGAATCAATATCGGTTTTTGAAATTATTAAAGTAGGAATAGGCCCGTCCAGTTCGCATACAATGGGACCTTGGAACGCAGCAGCAGCATTTATCAGGATTATAAAAAGAGAAAGATCAATAGAAGAAGTTAAAGAAGTTTTTCTTGAATTCTTTGGCTCACTCGCAAAAACGGGGATTGGGCACGGAACTGATATTGCAGGAATGCTTGGGTTGAATGGAGAAGATTTTAAGACGATCAATACTTCAAAAATTGATGAAAAAATTGATTACATCAAAAGTACTCAAACTATCAATCTTGGTGGTGAAAAGGTAATTCCGTTCATCTACGGGCATCATTTGATTTTGAACATGAAAAAGAGCCTTGATTTTCATCCAAACGGAATGATCTTCAGAGCTGTTTTTGAAGACGGAACTGAACTTGTGCAGGATTTTTATTCTGTAGGAGGAGGTTTCATTGCCAGCCAGGAAAAAAACTCTATTCAAAAGCAGTGTGTACGTACATTGTATCCTTGTCATAAAGCTTCTGATATTGCAAAATACTGTGAAAAATTAGGACTTGATAAGATTTCAGATTTAATTTTCATGAATGAAGAAAGCTGGAGAACTCAGGAGGAAACGAAGGAGGAAGCTCTTTATATCTGGCAGCAGATTAAAGAATGTATTTACAAAGGAGTCAATAAGGAAGGGATTCTTCCGGGTGGATTGAATGTTTCCCGAAGAGCTGCAGGAATCAACAGAAAACTGTTAGGAGATAAAATCTATAAAAACAAAGACGAATGGTTCCAGCAGGTGGTAGACGCTGAAGAAAACTTTACGAATATCAACAAATGGATTGCTTGTTTTGCGCTGGCTGTGAATGAAGAGAATGCGAGTTTCGGACGAATTATTACGGCACCTACCAATGGCGCGAGTGGAGTAATTCCGGCGGTATTGATGTATGCTCAGGCATTTACCCCGTTTACCAGTGAGGATGACATTGTAAGATTTTTGCTTGTAGCAGGAGAAATCGGGACATTATTCAAGAAAAATGCAACCATTTCTGCAGCAATGGGAGGATGTCAGGCGGAAATCGGAGTTTCTTCTGCAATGGCAGCAGCCGGACTTACAGAAATCCTGGGTGGAAGCGTTGGACAAGTATTGATGGCCGCAGAAATTGCTATGGAGCATCACCTTGGATTGACTTGTGATCCGATTAAGGGGCTGGTACAGATTCCATGTATTGAAAGAAATACAATGGGAGCAATGAAAGCGATTACAGCAGCTAATATTGCATTGGAAAGTGATCCTACCAAAGCAAAAGTAACATTGGATGAGGTGATTCTCACCATGTGGGAAACTGCTCAGTCAATGAGTGACCGTTTTAAAGAAACTTCTGAGGGCGGACTGGCGATTGCTGTCAACGTTCCGGAATGTTAATATAAATAACATTGTTTTAAAAATAAAACCCTTAGACATTACTGACTAAGGGTTTCTTAATAAAATAAAAGTAAAAACCGTCGGGCTTTTAGTATGGTATAAGGGAATTTATCTTAAAATTCCTCTGATTCTGTTGGCATTGGAAATCAGTTCTTCAAGGTATTCATAGTTTTCTTTTTCCAGAGCGGATTTGAATTTTCTGAGCTGGGTAATGTGTTCGTTCAGAACGTCCAGTACATTTTCTTTATTTTGTTTAAAGATGGGAACCCACATTTCCGGATGCGACTTGGCAAGACGTACGGTACTTGAAAAACCGGAGCTGGCAAGCTGGAAAATTGTTTCTTCTTCACGCTCTTTTTCCAGTACGGTATTGGCCAGGGCATAAGATGTAATATGAGAGATATGGGAAATATAAGCGGTGTGGACATCGTGATCTTCCGCATCCATATAAATCATGTGCATATCAAGGGCGTTGACTACTTTTTCAACAGTAGCTAAGGCATCTTCTGCGGATTCCTCTTTGTTGCATATTACCCCTGCTTTTCCGGAGAAACTCTCTGCAATAGCGGATTTCGGACCGTTGTTTTCTGTTCCCCACATTGGGTGAAACGCCACAAATCTTGAACGTTTCGGGTGGTTTTTTACAGCATTTACAATGCCTGCTTTTGTAGAACCGGCATCCATTACAGTCTGCTGATCAGACACAAGGTCAAGAACAGACGGCAATATTTTTCTGGCAGCATCTACAGGGATGGCAAGAATAATCAGATCCGAATTTTTAATTCCTTCTTCAAGGTCTGCTCCGGCATCAATGATCTTAAGATCCAATGCTTCAGTGATATGCTGTGTATTGTTATCGATTCCGTAGATGAAGCTGGCCAGGTTTTTCTCTCTTAATTTCAAAGCCATCGAACCTCCGATCAATCCTACTCCAATAATACTTATTTTCATCTTTTTAAATTTTTTTAAATAAAAAAACCTCGTCCCTAGGACGAGGTTTAAATTATATTCATAAGAATCCCTATCCCAGAGCTGAGGTAAAAATTCTATAATAATATGTTCCGTTGTTAAAAATCACAGAGCAAAGGTATAAATATTTTTTAAATGAAATGAAATTTCTTTTCTAAATTGTGTGTAGGTGGTGTTAATGGGAAGTGGTAACAGCTTTTTTTGTTTTGGCTGTTTGCAGGCTATTCTTTTTTATTGGTGAAAGTTTTTCAACTATAAATAAAAATATGAGAATTGATATAGTTAAAAATGGTTTCATCAATCTGTTTATTTATAAGTTTTTATTCAATTTCATTTCCGTGTAGTAAAAGTTTATTGAAAAAATCACGGTTCAAATTTTCTATGTATATGTTTTGAAGCTCTGAAGCCCAACCAGATGCTTCTTCTTTTTTGCCATCAAAAGATGATGTAGAATAAAACTTGCCTGTAATAAAATTAAATGATTTTGAATAATTTTTTTTAGCTTTTGTATAACTTAAATCATATCCAATAACTTGTATTTTTTTGTTTTTAGTATCGAACCTGAATTTTATTTTTTCAATTAGATTTTTTCTTTCTCCAGAAATATTTGGCTTTGTAATTTGATCGGCATAATCTACTCGAATGGTAATTATTTTATTTTTAATAATAGGATCACTTAAATAATAATCTGCTTCAGTATTATTGTATAGAATACTATTATTTAATATGGGAATTTCAACCGTTTTGTTCAATGAAGATAAGTATATAGATAGTATAAAACTAGATAGTTCTGTATTTTGTTTTGCCTTAATTATAGCTTTATCTTTAATATTATCATCATCAAAGTATGGTACTCGATATTGTGATTTAATAGTATCAATAGTTCTTGCATGATTCTCTTTGCAGCTAAAAAAGAAGGGTAGGACTAATAATAGAATTATTTTTTTCATTTATTCTAATAAGATTTTATCCAAATCAAGCTGTTTAAGGGATATTTTTTCAGAAATCTCTTATGTATCCATTCTTCCTCACCTGTTTTCGCACTCGTTCCCAAAGTTACAATGAATAATTTTTCAATAAATAAATCGTTATTCTTGAAAAAGACAGATATAACAATTTTCTGAGACATATTTTGATATTGATCAGTGTAACCCAAAATTAAATTGAAAGCTTGTTTATTTTTTGTATTAGTATCTATTTCTATAAAATCACAGCTAATGTTTTTAGTAAAAAATACTTTATCATCAGTTTGCGCTTTTAAAGTATAACCATTTGTGTTTTTTTCTATAAAAATGAGATCATTTTTAGCATTTTTACTAAAGTTAACTCTATAATTTTTGTTTTGTGTAGATTTTAAATTATAAGAAGATGATAAATCTTCTTCATTCATGCTTTCTTTAGATTTTAGGAAATATTTTTTACATTCTGGTAGCTCACATCCTAGAATTTGTGTTTTTTTTCCATCAAAAAAGGAAATGTATGAACCTCCATTAACCTTTAAGTCATATTTTTTTCCTTTCCTGAACATGCAACAAGCATTAGTAAAAATAGCATTAAATAGTTTTTCATCATTTGGTTTGCAAATCAATTTTGTTATATAAAATACTATTTCGTTTTATCTAATTCTATCCATTCATTAGATGTAGCTTCATCTCCAATACCTTTGATAAAATATGTATTGTTTTCTTTTTTTATTTTAAAATGGCAGTTGTCATCATTTATTAAATTAATTTCATTATTTTGAATCTGTTTAATTTTATAATTTCCCTTACATAAGGATGTATTGGCGTCTATAGAGGCTAAGCCTGATGTAATTGTTATTTCATAACAGGTTTCGGATTTAATAGAATCGTTTCTCTTATTTGTTGTACATATGGTATAAAGACCTTTGAAATCAATTAAGTTTTTATTCAGATTTATATTTGTTTTCATTACAGGTTGAAAATAGCCGGTAAATTTATATGAACCAATATTGAGAGCATATTTATTATCTTTATCATTTAATGAAATAGCTGAATTCAAATATATTCCTAGCACATCTTTATGGGTTTCAAAATAAAAATCACTGTTAAAAAACATATTACTTTTAGATTCATATTTCAAAATTTGGAATGATAGATATTCTTCAGTAGCGGTTGGAATCAAAAAAATTAAATTACCATTTGTGTCGCTTAAAACTTTAATTCTGTTAATTGCATCTTCAATAGTTATATCATAAGTAAAATTAAAATTCGTTTCTATCCGATTATTTTTAATTTCTAATTCTGCGATTTCTTTATTTAAATCTAACTTTAAATAAAGTTTATTTAAATTCGAAGATTGTAGTTCATAAATAATACTATTTTCATCTTCTTTGATTTTTACTTTTTTTATTTTTTCCTGCTGATAACTACTTTCTTGTTTCTTAGGATAATTAACTTGTAATCTTGGATTTTCTTTTTTACAAGCACTAAAATTTATAATAATACCAGTTAAAAGAAAAAATAAAGACCATTTTTTCATAAAATAAGCATTTGTGTTTTTATTCATAATCGGATTCATTTTTATAAGTGTCAATATTCCCATTAAATTCATAAATCTTTCCTTTTTTTGCAGTAGTTTGTTGTAAACTTTTTTCCGCATCACTCATTGTATTGAAATTCTTAAACTGTATAAAAAAACCAGGATTTATTCTTTCTTTATTTAAATTTCTTATTTCAAAATGGAGATGGGGAGCACATGTACCATTCGGTTTTCCTCCTTGTATTACTCCTGAAACACCAGTTTCGCCGATTGGAACATTGATATTAGATATTATCCATCCTTTTTTTACATAGATTTTTCTCAAATGTGCATAGTGAAGAATTATATCATTTTCTTTAGAAAAACTTCCAATAGTTTCATATTCCAATCCTGAATACAATTTACTATATTTTTGGTAGTGAGCTAAAAAAGCTTCTTTATCTAAAACTTTTAAGAATATCTGCTTTCCATATCCTTTTGGGACATTCCCATCGGTTATTATTTTATGAACTTCACATTTCACACATGCATAGATTGGACTTCCTGGTTTAGAGAATAAGTCTAGCCCAAAGTGAACACTTGATCCCCGTGTTTTTCCAAATAATCCCCAATGTTTTCCAGCATCATTAAATACACCGTCAGTTTGATTCTGTGTAAATATTGTGCACATTGGATTATCAACCGGGTCATGCCATTTTCCATTTTTTTGTTTTTGGGGTTCATCCTTCACCAATTCTTTTTGGCATGAGTAAGTCTTTACTTTGAACTTTTCACCTTCATTTTTATAATTTATTATCTCCTCTGTTACTTCCCACCTATATGTTTTTGCATTGTCCAAATTTTTATATCCTCTAAGTGTTTCTGTTACTTTTTTTCCTTTTCGCATGAATGTAACCTGTTGTTTTGTAGACCATTCATTAGACTCTTTCATGAAAGAAGGATTTTGTCGATACTCTAATTCCGCAACTTTACCTTTTGAGGCATCAAAGATTATTTTTTGTTTAGAATCTTCACCTTTCATTAGCCCTGATTTGGTTGGATATAAAATTGCTAGATATAAATCTGTAAAGTCAGATAATATTCCCCCTTTACCATTATTCATTAAATATTTTTGAACAAACTTAAAGCGTTCTTTTACATAATATAGCTGTTCAACGCCTGTACTTTTTAATATTTTTTCTTTAGTTATAGATTTACTTAATGTTCTTTGAAAATCTTCTACCGTTGATGTTCCAAAGCCTGTTAGACCAAAATATCCATTTGCATTTTGTGTTTTGGGATCAAATGTTTTATTTGTTTCTAAAGCCATAATAGCCATAAGATTATTTGCCATATTCATGTGATCATTTGGCCAGAGTTCTTTTGAAATTTCTACTACTTTCTTTCTAAACTCACAACTTACTTTTTCTCCCCATACTAAATCTTTATACTGTTCATGACATATACAACTTCCTGGCTTATCTGGTTTTCGTGTATTCTGTACCCCCGCCGCACTCTTCACCTTCTCCACCTGCATCAGACCTTCCGAATTTACCCCAAATTTTTGAGATTCTGCGGAAAGATCTTTGGAGATAATTTCTATAAAATAATTTTGTTTATCGGAGTCAGGGTCGCCGATAGGAGAGTCTACTCCTTTTTCAAAAATAGCTTTGGTAATGATAAATCCGGAGGTATCATGGATATCAGCTGTAATTTTAATGTTACCGCTTCTGAACACTTCATCATTAGAAGCCGTATCATATTCCCAAATTACATACTGGATATGTTTTCCCACCATATTTTTGGAGTGAATTCTTACTCTTACTTTATCTTCTACAGCTACTTTAGAGAGTTCTTTTCCTGTATCATCAATGAAAACCGCTTCTATAATATTCCCTTTAGGATCTGGCTGCTTGGTAGCACCTCCTTGTCCGGTCGGAAATTTTGGAGTGTCTTTCTGAGGTTGTGGCTTATGTTTGGGTTGATTTTGAGGCTGTCCTTTATAATCAGGGTTGGTTACATCTACATTTACCTGGCTGGCTCCCTGGATTTTTCCGGAGTAAGTTGCGGTAACATAATATTCATGATTAGCTCCTTCATTCCTGTCACCTTTCATCAGAAACTGATTGGCCATCTGACGAAGGATTTTTTCATCAGACATCAGGGGAATTGGTACTTCTGCAATCCCTTTTTCATTAACACGGGCCTTGTAACTTCTTGTATGACGGTTATTTTTATTGATATTAGCATCGTGGCCTTTTCCAGGTGCATCATCTTCCCAAAGATGAAACTCAATTTCTTTATTAAACATCGCAATGCAATGAGCCTGCGCAATAAGTGTATCGCGGTAGCTGGCTTTGTTGACGTCTTTTGCTTCTCTGTTGAAAAGAATTACTTTCTCTATTTTTGAAACCTTATCACTGGTCGGAATCAATATACAGCTGCCAGCCAGGTCTTTGGTGGCAGACATGCCGGGCAAAATCCCTTTTTTAATCTCATAGACTTTCATTTGAAATTCTATACCCAGGCCTATTTCTCCGAATCTGTACGTTACCTTTTCACCCTTTTTAGGTTTGTTGGTAATGTCTTTCCAGGTTCCGTTTTTCTGCTTCTTGTATAGATACCATTCATAGTCACCTTTCAGACCGAATGATAGTCCGGAAGGTTTTATTTCGTAGGTATAGGTTGTTCCTACCAGAGGATTCTGATTCCCGATTATAGTTCCTGTCATGGCTTAGCTGTAATAAAGTTCATCTGTACCTTTTGTATCTTCCTTGAATTCATCAAAATCCACCACGGGATTGTAAACCTGCTGTTCCTGCGTATTCGCTTTGGCAACCTGGCTTTTACCGACTTCACTCTGCTGTCCATGTTTGAGAATAGTGATTTTTCCTCCTGTACTGCACATCAGTTCTGAGATTTCCGTAAGACAGCTTTTTCCCATTACTTTTACTTTTTCATAAGTCTTCTGCCATTTTCCGGCAGGAGCATAAGCACACGGAAGATAACCCCCGGAAGATGGCTTAAGCTTACACTGCCCAAACGGTTGTGCCGTAGGGTCAAGCTGAAGATCATCTTCTGTTACGGCCAGATAATCGGCCTGGCCTTCTCCATCATTCCAGTAATGCTTCTGATGGCTGGTGACTTTAAATTTTGGAAATTTAAACCCCTGATTACATTGCACGGTTCCTTTCTGTACAATGAAATATTTTCCTTCATGGGGACTGGAACCGCTATCTTCTTTTTTATCTTTCTTCTCTTCTTTATTGGTTGGTTCTTCTGCTATTCCAGATGATTGCTCTTCATTTGGAGTTTCTTCCGTTGAATTTTCCTCAGAAACAGCATCATCAGTAGTTTCCTCCTGAGAGGATGCGGAGATATTTTGAGGTTCTGTTTCCTCGGCCATAAGTTGTGGATCTTCCGGAATAAAAATGGTTTTTCCGGGAACAGGCTCCTGCATGACATCTTCCGGCGGGCAGTGGAGGTTATGATAGGTTTTTAAAATGCCCTCATTTTTCAGCTTAAACTGCCGGGCCAGCGAACTGAAAGTATCGCCTTTTTGTGTGTTATAATTTTTCATATTATCCTTGTGTTATATTGATATGGTGTTGGTGAATCAACTCTTCTTCATGACTGAGTAAAACCGAAGCTTTAGCCTGCAGAAGATTCTTATTTTTTGTGTGAGTGGTGTACTCTAATATTATATTTCCTTGTGCAGGTTCAGCCGCAGAATCTTTAAACTTAATACCGCGTATGATTTCCTGTGTACTACATTGTTCTGTAATTTTACCGTTTAGAATAGTCAAAACAGAGTTTTCATCATCATTTGAATGTTCAATATTGAGTTCACATTGTACAGGAAATGAATTCTGTAAAAAATAAAAAGATTCTTTCCACTTTATCTTTCTTTGAAACCAATCTATTTTGGGAAACAAAGTCTGAAAAAGGAGTGTAGCTTGCAATTGCTGCAAGAAAACCGTTTCATTACTGATGTTCCTTTCAAACGAATCCATGTAATTTTGAGCAACTTCTCCTACATAAAACTCTTCAAGATCTTTACGCTGATAGGTAAATGTGTCTGTGATCTTCTTGTGGTCCGCAAAGCCGGTAATTTGGCCTTTATCATTCAAGATAAATTCAAGAGGCATAATACTTTTCATGCAGGCAATGGATAAGCTGCTTACCTTATCATCAGGTGTATTCCCATTAGATTTGAAATCATACTGGCTGTAGCTCAAAATATATTGATCTTTACTTTTGTTTTTGTGAAGAGCAAGCTCAATGATATAATCAATAGTAACCGAAGTTTCAAACGGACTCTCAAAGGTCTCATTCACGGAATAGGTTTTAGCAAGAAAAGACTCGGAAAATTTTGAAGGAAAACTGTTTTTTCTTTCCTGTTCTTTTTGGGTTTCTGTTTTAAAATTGGTGGGAACATAGATATTTTTGACGTCATTAAGACTTTCAAACCAAACTTTATCCATCTTTTGGCAATGGGAATTGTGAAACAGCTTTAGTTCCTCACCAGTCATGCCCAGCCGGGAAGCGATAGAGGTCAGCGTATCTCCATTCCGTACCTTATATTGTAAGAAATCAATTTCCATCCAATGTGAATTATAATATAAAGCTATTAAAAAACTCTATTTGAAATTAATTTTTAGGGTTAAATTTTAAAAAGTGTAGTAGAATTACGACATAGATTTGAATCGTAGTGCAAAACCACCCCGTCAAAAATTCTTTGAATTTTTGCCACCCCTCCGGAGGATGGGAATTTTTACGTCTTCAGTTGATATTTTGGTCTGGATTGGAATTTTTGTTGATGTTTTTGTTGTGAATAAATATGGCTGGATTCCTACGGAATGACAAGCGATGCGGGTAAGATTATCACTCCAATTGTGTCATTCCGTAGGAATCTTAGCTGCTATAAGGGCTTTCAAAGCCTGTGTACTTTTAAAACAGTTAGTAGTAACTTAAAATAAGCCAACAAAAAAATTGTGACTTTTGTGGTTTCATAATATACAATACAACCAAAAGTTATTATTAATTTTAAAGCTATAAAAACAGTAAACATGAAGAATAGATTCTTACACGGAGTTTTCATAATATTGATCAGTTTGAGTTCTGCATATGCTCAGAAATCCAATGATAAGTCATCTGTTTTTTTCACTACGAAGGCAAAGGATACTGTAAGGGTTAATGAAACATTCAATGAAAATGATATAACAAATAGTAAGAGCTTAAAAAAACAGCTGAAACCTATTCAGACCAATTTTAAAAGAATCAATTCCATGACAAAATGGACTTCTTTCAAAAAGAAGGATATTGAAGGAGAATCTGCAGAAGGCGGGGAGGCCACATTTTATTATACAGATAAAGGGTTGGAGAAAGTCATTGCCAGGTATTATGGTGAAATGTGGCAGAAGCTGATAGAATATTATCTTCTTAACGGGCAGCTATCATTTGTTTTTGAGAAAGAATACAGGTATAACCGACCGCTTTTCTATGATGCTAAAGCAATGAAAGAAAATAATGATACGGAAGCATTTGATTTGAAAAAATCAGAAATTATAATGACCCGAAATTATTTTGAAAACGGAAATATTATTTTAATCAATGCTACTGCGGGACGCGGATATAATATCAGTGCGGATTATCCGGCTGAGCAGGAGAAAGAGATCAAAGAAGATTTTAAAAGGCTTCTGATATTAGCTGATTAAATGGTTGTTATTGTTTATCTGCTTTGATGATATTTAGTCTTTCCTCCACTTCATTGATTCTTTTGAGCCAATAGTTGATTCCTTCCTGATTGGTTACCGTTTCTTTAAAAGCATTACGGTTTACAGCCCATAAATGACTGCTGTGCTTTTGATAATCCAGTTCCCGTTCTTTTTTATTTTCAGGTTCTATCCGGTATCTCCAGAATACAAGAGAGTGCATATATTCTGAGCGGATTTTCTCCAGATAGTTAATAATGGCCTTTCTGTCCTGCGGAATATATCCGGGACCAGAGCATCCACATGAATGAAAAGTGATTCCTACCGTATACAAATCACGGATGTGCGCCCATTGCTTATCATCATTTTTTGGAGGGGATTTAAAATCAAGTCCCATATTGGCCATCAGGTTTCCACATTCGGGGCATTTGGCTTCCACAGAAGTCTGAGCATCCCGGTCCACATCTTTCAGGTGGCGGCGTTTGAAAGTTTTCTGGCAGTTGAAACAGGCATAATGTCCTTTGTAAACCATCATGGAGTATCGGCACATATTAAAGTCTTGTTCTTTGGTTATAAGTTATTTTTATTTGTTTTTTCCTCTTCATTAAAATTGATTCCCATCAGGCTGCTGGCGCTTCTAGGATCGTAGACCGACCATACATCTCCCCAGGGAAATTTGAAGGTGCAGCTTGGGTAAGGTTTTTTCTTTTTTTGGGTTGGAGGTATTTCCAGGATCCGGGCGAGAAAAGTATTGTTTCTGTGAAAAACGTTCATTTCTTTTTCCTCTGTCCATTCCTTCCAGTCTTTGGCATCACCATTTTCCCATGTGTTCATATGGATAGTGTCCAGCCAGTCTCCTAAAAAGCACAGACTGAAAGATACCTGATACCCTTTTATTTCTATATGCTGAAAATAATACCAAAAATACCTGGTTTTTACATCCCACATATTGTGATACTTTTCTTTATAAAAATCAGTCTGCTTCAGCTGATCAAGACTCATTCCCTTATAAAGTGTGGTAGCAAAGGTTTTCAGCTCTATAACTCCATTTTCACTGTTAATCAGCATGTCCCAAAAAATTGAAGCTATAAATATACCCGTTTTTTCTTTACAGACAACGAATAATATTTACAGCTTCTAGTAGAAATAGAAATATCGGTGTGTTATTTTGGCTATGGGTTTGAAATTATTAATGTAGAAGGGATATCAGAAAGCCAGAGACTTTTTGTATCAATTAGATTTTTCCAACTTTTACTGCTAATCAGCATCAGATCCTGAGAGTTCAGAAATTCTTTTTCAATCTTTTTTTCATTATACAGCGTAATATGATTAGGAGCTACCTGTTCAATACTTCTGATAAGTTCCTTTACTTCAATGTTATTTCGGATCTGTCCTGCTGCATCCAGAATGATAACCTGTGAATTGTTGTTATTGATGAGCCTTTTAGCATATTCCAAAAGATAAAAATCACTTAGGTTAAAAATCGGAACAAAAATCTTGTCTGCTGTTTTAAATTCTTTATCAACAAGGATTCCCACAGGAATGGTTGCTTTATCTAAAACCTGAAGCGTAAGATCATCAAAAGGAGAGTTGTTGAAAATATTTCCTTTTCCTTTTACGGTGTTCAGTAATTTTTCAGGATTAATGATTTTGGTGGTAAATCCTAATAGTCTTCCCAGCAAACTTCCTTCATACATGGATTTTCCAAGCATGATGAGAAGAAGATCGTAATTTCCTTTATTGGTAATATTTGTAAGGTCACTTTCAACATCAGTGGAAGCTTTGAAAAGAGTAGTTACTTCAAGTTGAAGCTCGTGAGAGGTTTCTATGACATTTTTAAACTGTTCTTTTTCAAAATTTTCAATGTCGAAGGCATGAAGTTCATCTACAGGAGCAATATTCATTGCGGTTACGCTTTTGTTCCCATTCATTTTATGGGTAAAGTTATCTGCCAGTTTCAACAGTTTGCTTCCTGCTTTTGCTGTTTCAAAAGATAAAAGGATTCTGTATTTCGTATCATTATCTTCATGCTCATCTTCTTCTATCATTGATTTTTTTCCTTTAAAAAGGTAATTGATCAGATCCAGACACGGTCCCGTCATAAAGGTGGTAAATAAAGCCATGATCACAAGCATTGCAAAAAGCTCAGGCCCTAGTACTCCTAAATCATAGCCAATATTAAGAACGATAAGTTCTGTAAGCCCCCGGGTATTCATCAGGGCACCTATGGTAAGACTGTCTTTCCAGCTTATTCTTAAAAACCTTGCAGTAAGGGCACTTCCTACGAATTTCCCGGTAACAGCTGTTAAAATGATCAATCCGCCAATTTTCCAAAGATGAGGATCGTTTAATAGTCCGATCTGGGTTCTTAATCCTGTAAATACAAAGAAAAGAGGCAGTAATAGAACCAGGGCAACGTCTTCTACTTTTTCTATGAAAAGATTTCTGAATTTAACGTTTTCCGGCATAATAGCTCCAGCCATAAATGCTCCGAAAAGAGCGTGGATACCGATAACTTCTGTGGCATAAGAAGAGATAATCAGAATCAGGAAAAAGATAGCAACCAACGATTTGTTGATGAAGCCTTTTCCTTTCTGAGACTCAGCAATTCTGTTCAGGAAAGGTCTTACCGCTTTGATCATAATGAATACATACAGAATAGCCATTAAGATAACGAATACTGATCCTGAGAAAGATCCTGCTTTCACCACAGCAATTACTGCTGCTAAAATACACCATGCTGTAATATCATCTGCGGCGGCACAGGTAATGACAACGGTTCCTATTTTGGTCTTGTGAAGATTTCGTTCCTGAACGATTCTTGCCAGAACCGGAAATGCCGTAATACTCATCGCAATCGCTATAAATAAGGCAAAGGAACTGAATTGGATTCCTTCCGGTGCAAATTCTTTATAGATGAAATAAGAAAGCCCAACTCCCAAAGCAAAAGGAAAAATAATACTTGCATGGCTGATCACTACGGCATCATGGGCCTTTTTCCTCAAAACGCTCAAGTCAAGCTCCATTCCTACAATATACATGAAGAGAATCAAACCTATCTGGCTTAAAAACTGCAGATTTGGAAGTGATTCTTTCGGAAAGATAAAGGCAGAAAGTTCCGGGAAATACAATCCGAAAAGTGACGGCCCTAAAACAATACCTGCAATCATTTCACCAATTACGGAAGGCTGTTTCAGTTTTATACAGATCCATCCAAAAAGTTTAGCGACCAGTATAATGGTTACAATTTGGGCAAGAAGAAGTGCTAAAGGATGGTGAAGATTGGTCAGAAAAGAATCTGAGAAGTTTTCCCACATCGTAGTCCCTGTTGCTTTGCTCGGAGTAATGTTTTCCCCTATTTCCAGTGTTTTTCCCTGGATAAAAAACCAGTACATAAGGCAAGAAAAGAAAGCAATGGTACTGATGTAAAAAATAATATTTTTGTATTTCCCCAAATTCATGATTCCAATATTTTATGCAAATTTGATAAGAATATAGTTATGTTAAATATTCTTTTTTTTTAAATGTAATGAATGTTCTAAAAAATGTAATAAAATCTATCTGAAAGAATAGCCGAGCCCAATTCCTATTTTCCAGCTCCCATTCTGATCAGCAGTTTTGGTATTATAGTAAGCCGGGATCTGAAGAGCAATCTTTTTATAAACCATCGTAAGACCAGCACCCAGAGTGGGCATAACAGGACTGTTTTTTGTTCCCGATGACCGGTCTTCTTTAATTCTCAATGAAGGTAACATTCCCAATACGAATTTTATGTTTTGGTGGGTAAGGCTTACGTTGGGCCCGGTAAAATTAATAAAAGCACCATGATCTACATATCCGGCCACAGCTATTCCGTCAAAAAATGAAACCTTAATTTTTGAAGAAGATTCCTGGGAAAAACACAAGCCGGATATGAGAAGTCCTGCAGCATAAAAACAGTTTTTCATTATATAATCAATTAATTCTGTGCAAAAATAAATGGATTATACGTCGAAAAAGGGGAGTTGTAATAAAGCCCAGTAATTCTGTAACGAAACCGGAAGAATTTGAAAGAGGACTTATTTCCCGAATAGCTCCATCAGGGAATTTTTGTAGGCATCACCTATTTGAAGTTTCAGAAAAGTGTGATCTTCAGCAGCGATTGTTGTAATAATTTCGTTGGTTGAAAATACTTTGATAGAAGAAAGTGCAATGATTTCCTTTTTGTTGACCTGTGCGAAATCTTTGGCAGGAAGCATTTCAAGAAGGTTTTTAAAATTCAGGTTTTTGAGAACGATTGTAGTTCCGTCACTTAGGATGATATCTTTATCTCTGCTATCGATTTCAGAGGTTTTGATATAAGAAATCTGCTCTGTAAATATGACGGTTTTGCCGATATTGGTATTCCATTCTATAAAAGCTTTTTTAGGACTGTCTTCCACCAGTTCTTTAGCTTTTTCAAAGGCCTGCATCAGTCTTTCTTTTTTGATGGGTTTTCTTACATAATCTACCACATTCAGGTCGAAAGCTTCGGCTGCATATTCTTTATACGCTGTCGTAAAGATAATTTTTTTGGAACCGGAAATAATTTCGGCTACCTGAAGACCTGTCATCCCTGGCATTTCAATATCCAGAATACACAGATTACAGTCGATGTTATCTATTTCGTTCAGAAAAACTTTAGGATCATTGAATGCTTTTACTACTTCTACATTGTCGATCTGCTCGCATAGAAGTTTTAAATAGCTGATAGCCAGTAATTCATCATCCAGAATAACGCATTTTATCATAGAATTCTCCTAAATTGATTTTTAATTCTGCAGTAAAGACTCCGTTCTTTGAACTTCTTTCCAGGTGGTAATAAGTGCTGTAGATCATTTTAAGCCTTTGATCAAAAGACTGGCTTCCAAAACCGCTTTTTTCCTTTTCCAGAATATTCTTTAGTGAAGCTTTATTACTTACTTTCATTGTGAAAATACCATTTTCAAGCTCCATATAAATGGAAATAAAAGAGTCCTGGGCCAGGAAATCCGTATGTTTAAAGGCATTCTCAATAAGATCCACAGTGATAAGCGGAGCAAATACCTTTTCTTCATACAAAGAATCAGACTTGTTAATCCTTGATTTGATTCTGAAATCGAAAAGTGGATTGATCTTTATCTTATTAATTTCAATAAGACTTAAAGCAAAATTGAGCTCCTCTTTCGGGCTTACATACTTATTATTGCTTTCATATAAAATATAATCCAGCACATTCGCCAGCTTATCCAGTGACATGTATGTCTGATAGGCGTGAGACTGCACCGAATTAAGAATATTTTTAAACAAATGCGGATTCAGCTTTGTGCCGATATGTTCCAGACGGACTTCATTCAGGCGCTGTTCAATAAGTTTATTGGTTTCTGATAATTTATTATTTCTCTTTTTCAGTTTTTCATGCTGGCTGAAAAGGTAAATACTGGTTGTCAGAAACAGGAAAATGGCAAAAACTCCGATGAATATCAGATAGTCATGAATCATGTAGTAATTGCCGCCCATATTATGGTATTAAAACTATTTAAGTTTCTTAAGACTGTTTACCATCACCGTTTCTTCACATTTTTCATAAATGATCTCGTAAGACGGATTTTTTTCAGGATAGGTTAAAAGATAGCTCGGACAAGGTTTCTTTTGTGCATGGCTGCGGTCAAAATCTACTTTCCCGTTGGTAATGATACTGTCTTTTATGAATTTCTCATCAATCTTATAGGCTGCCATAGCATTTTTTGCTTCTTCAGAATATTTGAATTCTTTAGAAAGACTTTCAGCAATAACCCGGCTGTTGGGCAGATAACCGCTGCAGCTTGCCCCTTTTTTGTTTAAAATAAAAAATACGATCAAAAGCCCCGGAACGAAGCCTATTGCATAAAATTTCAGTTTCTTCATTAGAAAATTAAAAGATTGATATCGTGGTACGTAAGTCCGAAACGGTCGCAGATGATCTTCTTGGTATGTCTTCCTTTGTACATATATAAGCTCTGCTTCATTTCGTTTTTGCGGATCAGCATGTTTTCAAAGCCGCCCTCTTCGTCATAATTTAAAATATAGGAAAGGAAGAAATTCGAGATGGCCTTAGTGGTGGTTCTCGGCATTCTTGAGGTAAGGTTCGGAAGTCCACAGTGGATGACACCGTGTTTGATGACATATGGATCTTCCATGGTAGTGAGTTCTGAGGTTTCAATAACTTTACCGTTGTCTATGGTAATATCGATAATAACACTGCCTTTTTTCATTTTCATCACCATATCTTCAGTGACGATTGGGGTCATGTTCAATCTTGGTAATGCTCCAATCACAACATCAGCACGTCTTAAACTTTTGCTGAGTTCTTTAGGATCAATAATGGAAGTGGGTACTCGGCTGTCAACAATGGTATGAAGTCTTCTCAGCTTTGATAAAGAGTTGTCGAAAACTTTTACGCTGGCTCCTAAACCTATTGCTGCTTTCGTAGCAAATTCACCTACAATTCCGGCCCCAAGAATTACTACTTCTGCGGGTCTTACTCCTGTAATACCTCCCAGCATTAAGCCGTTCGATAAGGCTAATAATTCTGAAGCATATAAAATAGAAACAGTTCCTGCAATTTCCCCGATTAATCTTACCAGTGCCAGCTGCTTGTACTCATCAACGATAAATTCAAAAGCAATGGCGTTTATTTTTTTCTCTGCAAGCTTTAAGAAATATTCCTTATCCCTGAGGTTGATCTGAAGTGCAGAAACCAGATAAGTATTAGGTTTCATATACTCAATTTCGTCTTCAGTAGGAGGATTTACTTTCAGAATAAGATCCTGTCCGAAAGCTTCTTTAGGATCATTGGTAATCTTCGCTCCTGATTCAGAATATTGTAAATCTGTAAAAAACGAACCTTCCCCGGACCCGGATTCTATAATAATCTCATGGCCGTGCTCTACCAACACCTGTACGGCGTCAGGAGTGATGCAGGTTCTCCTTTCGTTGAGACAGGTTTCTTTAGGAATTCCAATACTGAACTGTTTTCCCTTTTTAATAACCTCCAATTTTTCCTCTTTCGGCATCAATTCTTCTTCTGTGAAAGGAGTAAAAATATTTGTACTCATCCTTAAATTAAATTATGTCTTACAGATTGTTATTTACACTCAATTTATGAGCAAAGATACATAATATTTAATCGAATGAAACTTCTCTGTATTCACCCGTGTTCACAATACTCATTGTGTGATAGTTGAGACCGTAAAGCTCCTCTTCATATACTTCCGGCCACTCGATAATGCATAAAAAAGAGTTGTCCAGATATTCTTCAATTCCGATATCATAGACTTCTTCAATGTTTTTTAAGCGGTAAAGATCAAAATGATATACTTTTCCTTTTTCTGTATTGTATTCATTCACAATAGAATAAGTAGGGGAGTTTACTTCATCCTTGCTGCCCATGTTTTTAAGCAGAAATTGTGTGAAAGTAGTTTTTCCTGCTCCCAGATTTCCTTTTAATAAAAGAATATTATGTTTTAATTCCGGAATGATGCTGTCAACAACTTCCTGCCAGTCTTCGATTTTATTGATGGAATAATTCATCTTTATTTTTTCAAATTATTTAAATACAAATTATAAAAATAGGTCGCTCTTTCCTTTGTATATTCAGGATTTCTATAGCGATTACTTTTACGCGGATTATTGTACAGAGCAAGTATTTCTCCCATTTCGAGAGGCTGCAGTTCTTCGGACGGTTTATTAAATACAGACCGGGAAACCTGTTCAATACCTTTATTATTATTTAAGAAGTCAAAATTACTGAAATTAAAATTCAAACAATCTTTCTGACTATAATTTTGCTCAATATATCGTATAAGAAGAAAATAATCTAATGTTGATTTATTTTGAATATTCAGAGTGGGCATAATTCTGTTGCCAGTTTGATGGCAAGGGCATTCATTTACAGGAAGATTAGATTGAGTAATGGATTTTATATAAAAATTCCAGGAATTTTGTGATGTAGAATTTGGATACACCGTAGTATAAAAGTTGACAAAGTTTCCCGGCAATTTTTTACTATTTCGCATATACCAGGCAATTTCTCTTTTATTATCAGTATTTAAAATATACATGCCTCCAAATTCCAAATAGAGAAGGAATAGAATAAGTAATGTAATTATAAAAAGTAAAAATCTTTTTAGATATTTCATAACAAATAATTTCATGGTTGTTCAAAAATAGCCAATCAATGGCAAACTGTATAATTATGATTGTATTTATTATTCCTAACAGACTCAAGTGCTCTTACTTTAATACTTCCAACTTCTCTATAAAATACTTAATTTTACAGCATGATTTCCAAACAGACCATTGATAAGATATTCTCCACAATCCGGGTTGAAGAGATTGTGGGTGAGTACGTGCAGTTGAAAAGAGCAGGGTCTAACTTTAAAGGACTCAGTCCTTTTCATGAAGAAAAATCCCCAAGTTTTGTTGTTTCACCAAGCAAACAGATCTGGAAAGATTTCTCAACCGGAAAAGGAGGGACCGCAATCTCTTTTCTTATGGAGATTGAGAATTTTACCTATCCTGAAGCCCTTCGCCACGCGGCAAAAAAGTACGGAATTGAAATTGAAGAAGATCTGCGTGAGATTTCTGAAGAAGCAAAACATGCACAGACTGAAAAAGATCTTTTATATAAAATTCATGAGGTTGCCAATACTTATTTCCAGGAAATTCTTTGGGATGATCAGGAGGGAAGAAGCATCGGATTGGCTTATTTTAAAGAGAGAGAATTAAAGGACGATATTATCAGAAAATTCCAGTTGGGATATTCTCCGGAGAAGAAGAATGCTTTTACTGCATATGCGATGGAGAAAGGATACAACAAAGAAATCCTTGAGAAGTCCGGATTATCTATTTTCCCGGAAAATACTCCTGCAGGAGTAGACCGTTTCAGGGAAAGAGTTATTTTCCCTATTCACAGTTTTTCAGGAAGGGTGCTCGGTTTTGGGGCAAGGATTCTTAAAAATAATGTCAAGACAGCGAAATATCTCAATTCCCCGGAAACCGAGATTTATCATAAATCCAATGTTCTTTATGGATTAAACCAGAGTAAACAGGCGATTTCAAGAAAGAACGGTTGTCTTTTGGTGGAAGGGTATATGGATGTGATTTCACTTCATATGTCCGGAATTGAAAATGTTGTGGCCAGCTCCGGAACGTCTTTGACTACGGAGCAGATCAAACTGATTAAAAGGCTTACGGAAAACGTAACTATTCTTTTCGATGGTGATAACGCTGGTATCAAAGCCAGTTTCCGAAGTATCGATATGCTGTTGACTGAAGGAATGAACATCCGTGTCCTGCTTTTCCCTGATGGAGATGATCCGGATTCATTCGCCAGAAAACATCCGCAGGAATACGTAGAAAAGTATATCGAAAATGAAGCGATGGATTTCATCGACTTCAAAGCGGAAATCCTTCTTAGAGATGTTGGCAATGACCCTATTAAAAAAGCAGAAGCGATAAGAGATATCGTAAAATCTGTTTCTTTTGTACAGAATGCGCTGAAAAGAGAAGTTTATCTTAAAGAGGTTTCCAATAAATTCGGGCTTTCTGAGCAGAGCCTTTTCAATGAGCTTGATGTTCAGAAGCAGATTACACAGAATCAGACCCATCATGTTCAGCAGCAGCAAAAGGAGAAAGCAGCTCCGAAGATGGAGATTGTTCCTCTTGAAAAGGAAAAAGAAGACCCTTTCCTGTTTGATGTCCTGTTTATGGAGAATAAACTTGTAGAACATATGCTGGCATTTGGGGATATTATTCTGAAACGTAGAAATGAACAAGGTGAAGAATATCAGATTACAGTAATTGAGGAAATTCTTCATCATTTTGAAGAAGAACAGTATACGTTTTTAGTCAAAGGCAATGAAATCATTATCACTCAGGTGAGAGAGGGAATTCAGAAAGATGAGCTCAGAAGTGGAAACTTTTTTGTATCTTTTATGGATGAAGAGATTACCACAAAGGTGGTGGATGCCTTGATTCCGCTGGATGATTTAGAAAACTGGGCTTCCAGAAATATTTATCCTCCCAATTACGGGGATAAAGTGGCAGATCAGATCCAGGGAGATGTTTTATTGCATAAATACAGATATATAGATTATTTAATCACAGAAACGGCTAAAGATCTTGATCAGTACAGTACCACAGATGAAGGGAAATATTATGAGCTCATCAAAAAGATTACCTTACTGAAACAGGCTTCGATGCGATTGAGTAATATCATCGAATATTCGCCTATCAAAGGAATCTATGGCGATAGAAAAAGATAGTTTTTAAAGTCAGTTTTTTTGATATTCTGTGACAAAAAGTCCTATAAAATTTTAGGAATAAATATTGTAATTTAAACTTCGAGAATAGTATAAAAATAATACATAATAGAAATATGGACATTAAAAAAGATTTCAGAGATTTCTCTGTAAAGCATTTAGGAAACAACGGTTTGGTTACCGATCAGTATATGGGAATGTATGGCCCAACGAATCTTACTCCGTACATCATGGAAGAAAGAAGATTAAACGTTGCTCAGATGGACGTTTTCTCCCGTTTGATGATGGACAGAATTATCTTCCTGGGAACTGGTATTGATGATCAGGTAGCAAATATCGTTACGGCACAGCTTTTATTCCTGGAAAGTGCAGACCCGTCAAAAGATATTCAGATCTACATCAACTCTCCTGGTGGAAGTGTTTATGCAGGTTTAGGTATTTATGACACCATGCAGATCATTAAGCCGGATGTAGCTACGATCTGTACAGGTATGGCTGCTTCAATGGGAGCTGTATTATTGGTTGCCGGAGAAAAAGGAAAACGTTCTGCACTGAAGCACTCAAGAGTAATGATTCACCAGCCTTCAGGAGGTGCTCAGGGAGTTGCTTCTGATATGGAGATCAACTTGAGAGAGATGCTGAAATTGAAGCAGGAGCTTTATGAAATCATTGGTCACCACTCAGGACAAACATATGAGTGGGTAGAAAAATCTTCTGACAGAGATTACTGGATGACTTCTGAAGAAGCAAAAGGCTACGGAATGGTAGATGAGGTTCTACAAAGATCTACTGAGAAAAAATAATTGATGGTAAAATCATAAGAAACCGCACCAATATGGTGCGGTTTTTTTGTTGGTTTAATTATGGATTTTAAACTGTATTGACTGTTTAGATTTCTACGGAATGAAACAATTGTAATGATGTTTTATCCATACAGTTTGTCATTCCACATAGATTCTAACTACTGACAAAAATCTGAACTGAAAACGTAAAAATTCCCATCCTCTGGAGGGGTGGCAAAAATTCAAAGAATTTTTGACGGGGTGGTTTTCCACACGCATTCATTACAAAACAACAATTAAGCGCTTTTCCTTATTTCTTAACAATCTTATCTATCACAGAACCACTATTGGTTTTAATTTCAACAAAATAAACTCCTGAAGATAAATCCCCGATAGGAATCTTTAACTCCTGAGAAGTTAGTACCTTTTGGCCTGTAGCTGAATAAATATTCACTTCTTTTAGTTTCTCAGTTGTTTCAATCTGAATGAAATCACTTGCCGGATTAGGATAAATACTGAATTTTTTCTTTGAAACAGAAGAAATCCCCAAAGTCAGGTTTGCCTCGTTTGGAGTAAATGGTCTTCTTTGTCCAAAACTTAATCCCAACCAATCGTCGTTGCTCAATTGAACCTGAGAAAGATTAACTTTCGCTTGCCAGCTTGACAAATCTTTTCCTTTGTATAACTTCCAGCTTTCAGTTCCTGCAGCATTCCCGGTGAATGAATTTAAAGATAAATTTGAAATCTGGTTGTTAGCCGATGTGAAGTTAAAATAGGAAACCTGAGACTGGATCAGTTGTAAAGCCTGTTCTGCAGTGATACTTCCGTTGTATTTAATTCCAAAAACAAAAGAATTGGCACCATTGGCATTATCAGTTCCGAAATCAATTACAACAAGACTTTTATGGGTTCCTGTTCCAATCCAATTGGTAATCTGGGAAGGTGTGTACCATGAAGAGCTATACGCTGCAACGGGAGTAGAGGGAGGGATATCGTAATGATCAAGCCCGTATGCCGCTCCGTACCATTTTCCGTCAACTAAAGGCGTATAACCTACACCATTGTTCCATGTCATGGTTGATGCACTGGATCCGGACCATGTTATCCAGCTGTCATCAATAGTGGAGGTGTGATGATTATAATTCAGAATAGAAAGATATCCTGTAGGAATGTCAACCTGCATTTTGGGTTCTGCTGCCACAATTGCATTGATAAGATCTTCCATCAATAGACCATCACCATCAAAGCGATATCCCCAGGCATAAGAATTGGGAGTACTGTTGTCATTAAAATCTACAATGAAGTAAGCCTTTTTAGAACCGGTTCCTACCCAAAATTTAATGTCATTTTCTGTGAATTGGGCTGACAATAACTGCATACAAAGCAGCAAGAAAAAAAGATAAATTTTTCTCATGATATAATTTAAATTAAAGTTTTACTCCCGAAACTTATCTTTAAAAGAAAACAAAATTTCCTCTAAAGTCAGTATTTTAAGGTAGGTCTCCTGGCTCACATCTTATAGCTTCCTTCCCGGATTTTCTTGTCCAGTGGTATCAATATGCTATAAGTTCAAACAGTTTACAGTTGCGGGTACAGCTCAAGATTTGAATGGTATTCTCACTTGATTCCCTATTAATGAACAATGTTCAGCCTTAAAACGCTGCAAATATATCATATAAATTTGTGAGTCCGTTTTGTGAATTATCTTTTTTCGGATATGCTTAAAAAGTTGATTTTCATATTAATTAATGATTGAGTTAGATTGGTGTTTTTTTAACTTTTAAATTCTCTTTTTTTCTGTTTATATTCAATTCATTTTGTAATTCTATTGTTAAAATACAATTATCATTATATTCAAGATCAGTTTATAATCAATCTCTATTTTCGCAGCCATAAAAGTGAATATGAAAAAATTACTATTGTCTGCTGTAGTGCTGGCAGTATTGGCTTCATGTAACAGTGAGGCTGATACTACAATAATTAATCAGGATATTAATTATTCCAAACTACCTCAGGAATTTCCATTTACAAAACTGGCTACGATAAACGGAGTAGATGTCATCAATGGCGGATTTGGTTCCGGAGCAGCAGCTCATCCAACAAGAAAAGGCGAATTCTACGTCATTACAGACAGAGGACCAAATACTGACTTCCAGAATGGGAAAAAGTTCCTTGCTCCTAACTTTACACCTACCATTATGCATTTTAAAATCAATGCTGACGGAAATGTAGAGGTAATCAAATATATTAAACTTAAAAATCCATCTGGGCAGCTTATTACAGGATTACCAAACCCTGTAGGAATGGGCAGTACCGGGGAAATAGCCTATGATGCTTCCGGAAATGTTTTGGGGACGGATCAATATGGATTAGACAGTGAAAGTATTGTAGCAGCAGCAGACGGTACATTCTGGGTTTCTGATGAATACGGACCACACATTGTACATTATAGTGCAGACGGAGTGGAGATGGAAAGAATAAGTCCGATAGGTGTAAATACCGGACCACGAAAATTACCTGCCGTTTTAGCGAAAAGAAGAGCTAACAGAGGGATGGAAGGGCTTTGCATTACTCCGGATGGAAGAACGCTGGTGGGAACCATACAGTCGATGATGCTTGTGCCTAGTAAAGCCTTGGCAACCAATACTACTTTAACGAGAATTGTCACATTTGATACTATTACAGGACAGACCAAACAGTTTTTATACAAACAGGATGGAGGCGCATCTGATTCAGTTTGTGACATTACAGCCTTAAGTAATAATGAATTCCTGGTGATTGAAAGAGATGGAAATTTCGGATCTCAGGGAGGAATTAAAAAAGTATACAGAATCAATCTAAGTAATGCTTCCGATGTAAATGGAACTGACATTAATGCGGTTGACGGAATGAAAATCAATGGGAAAGCCTTAGAGCAGTGTTCATGGGACGAGATTACCAATGCAGGGATAAAAGCTGTTTCAAAAACATTAGCGGTGGATCTGGTTGCAAAACTGGGCTATGATCATGATAAATTTGAGGGAATCGTTTATTTAGGAAATAATAAACTGGCTGTTTTCAATGATGATGACTTTGGAGTAGTGGATGATGGAAATGGAAACCCTAAAGCTAAAATTCTTCCTAAAACAGGGAAGGTAGACAAAGGAACTATGTATGTAGTCGATATTCAATAATTAGATTTTTTTAACGGAAAACGGCGGAATCGAAGATTCCGCCGTTTTTATTGTATAGTATTTCTTAGATAATTTTTCGCTTTTTAAAGAAAAGTCTGTAAACTAAAAATGCTTGTACCAGAACGTTTCCTATAAAGAGAAGTATTGCCTGATAAGTTGGAATATCAGCATAAAAAGGCAATAATTTATTAAATAAAACGGCTGGAGAATTTACCAGAACCTTAATCAGCGCCAATAGATAACTCAAAAAGTCAGGTCTTATGCCGATTAAAAACTGATCATAAACAAAGACATAAATAAGATCAAATAAAAGAAGTCCGAAGAATATTAAAATGAAGTTTTTCATGTCTGTTCTAAAAGTTCCTTTATTTTAGTTAAAACCTTCAATAATCTTAGAGAAATCCTCTAATTTCAAAGCAGCACCTCCAATCAGACCACCGTCGATATCCGGCTGAGAGAAGATTTCTTTTGCATTATCCGGCTTTACAGAACCTCCGTAAAGGATTGAAATTTCATCAGCAACTTCCTGTCCGTATTTTGCAGCGATGATGCTTCTGATATGTGCATGGATTTCCTGCGCCTGCTCCGGGCTTGCTGTTTCTCCTGTTCCAATAGCCCAAACAGGCTCGTAAGCGATCACAACCTTCTTGATTTCTTCAGCAGAAAGTGTGAAAAGAGCTACTTCAGTCTGATTTTTTACCACTTCCAGGTGTTGTCCTGCTTTTCTCTGCTCAAGAGTTTCCCCGTTACAGTAGATAGGTGTAAGACCTTTGTCAAGAGCCAATTTGATTTTTCTGTTACAGTGAGAATCTGTTTCTCCGTGATATTGTCTTCTTTCAGAGTGCCCGATCAATGAACCGGTAGCGTCAATAGATTCCAGCATATCAGCAGAAATTTCTCCAGTGTAAGCACCACTTTCATGCTCGCTCATATCCTGAGAAAATACACCTATTTCGTCTTTTTCAAAGATGTCTTTTGCCATCATTAGATATAAAGCAGGTGGAGCAATCCAAACCTCACAGTTGGTAGCATTGTTGTTTTTATAGCTTAGTAACTGAATCATCAATTGTTGTGCATCAATTACATTTTTGTTCATTTTCCAGTTGCCTGCAACTATTTTTCTTCTCATAAGATTTATATATTGATTTATTTACTTTTTTCGTGTTTATGCTACAATCCCCATAGATTTTTCAGCAGAACGTAGAATGTATGCTCCTCTTCAGTTACTTTATTATCAGCTTTGATCAATGATTTTGCAAACTGAACAAATTTTACACGCTCGTCTTCAGTAGAATCTTCATGGAAACATCTTGCATGGAATTCAAAGTGGTCTTTCCATTCTTCAGGCTGTAAAAGAGCCAAAGTTTCCAATTCGTTGTCAAGATTCATTCTGAACGGAAATTCATCCGCCATATATTGCTGCACCAGCATTCCTTCCTCAGGAGCAAATTCTCCGTCTACAGAAGAAAGGATCATTAATAAGTGATATCCGGCGATTGATTTATTTGATTTTTGCATGTTTTAATATTTTTTTACTAGATCGTCTAAGTTATTTTCTTCTAAAATTTTATCAAGATATTTACCTCTGCTGCTCGATTTTCTTTGATAAGGAGCAAATTTCTGTGTTACTTCGTTGAATTCTCCGCTCAGTTTTATCAGTTCATCTGATTCACTTACAGTAAGCTTTTTATCAGAAAATTCTGTATTGAAATGAATCAGTTTTTTTACTGCAATTTCCTTTTTTACAATTTCCTCCTCCGTAGAATGTAATGTACAAATCCCATAGATCCCGTTGCAATAGGCAGCCCATTCACTTTCAAATACTTCATCTAGCTTCTCCTGTTCCGGAAAAGAAGTATTGAATTTACCGTCATAAGCAAAACCTTTATCAGGATGATTGATCAGATGTTGGATGAAGTTTTCTTTAAATTCTGTCTTATATTGATGAACATCACTCAATTCTTTATTCTTCTTAACCAGTGAAATACAGTTTTTACTGAAATATTTTTCTGTAATCTCACTTTCAAATTCATCATTAAGAGGAGAGGTAATTCTGATACTTCTGGAAACTGTATAAGAAGGCTGTGGAACTAATTCATTTTGAATAAGCGCAGCCAGATCATCTTTACTGATATCCGTTACAGTACACAATTCATCTTCTGTAATGTAATTTTCATTGATATAAGCGAAATTTTTTTCCATCACTATTGAAGTAATTAGTTGATATAATCTTTTGCGGGTTGTTTATCTATGATTTTTCCATTCTCAAGAATCAGTACAAACGGGTTGCTTCTTGCTATGGTTTTGATGGCAGTTCCGTCCATCATTACATTTTTAATGGTTTTAAAGGTATTCGGATAGGTAGAAATACCGTAGATAAGAGCTCCTTTCTGTGTATTTACTTTAGCTTCCACTTTCTGAAGCAGATCAGCAGGAACATCTTTTGGATGATATGAGAACACCAAAACAGCTTTTGGAGCGTTGATAATTTCGTTCGTAACTTCCATTCCTGTAGGATCTTCAATCTTAAATTTCACAATCTCAGATTTGTAACCTTCTTTGATCAGCACAGATTCATTTTTTCCTTCCTCAATTTTCCATGGAGAACCTTCTGCCCAGTATTCCGTCTTTTGGATATAATCATCCTGATTTACCTTGATAACAGCTCCTGTTTTCTGATTTTTCAGAGAATAGAAAGTCTTATATTCAGAAGGGTTTTTTTCGATTTTTACTTTTTCACCTTTAATGTCTGTTCCTACTTTATAATCACGGAAATCAATGATCGGTTCATGCATAATCCCCTGTGCCATAACGTAAATCATGCCCAGAGAAAAAACAGATAAAAGAATATATTTAAAAGTATTGGAAGACTCTTTTTGAGTAACTCCATACTCATCCTTTTTACGGAATTCTTTTCTGTACAGGACGAAAAGGATAATTAATCCTACCAGAAGCACAACATCTTTAAGGAAGCTCTGCCAAGGCGTAAACTTGATGGCATCTCCAAAACACCCACAATCTGTTACGACATTGAAATACGCCGAATAAAAAGTAAGGAACCCAAAGAAAATACAAAGGGCAATTAATATGGACAAGGTAAATTTAAGCTTTAATTTAAGCAGCAGCATAAATCCAAGGAAAAGCTCCAGTACCACTACTATAATGGAAAACAGTAGCGCAAACTTTTCTAAAAATGGCATATTGAAAACCGGAGGGGCAAAATATTCTTCCATTTTGAAAGAAAAACCTACCAGATCCACGGCTTTCACAAAGCCTGAAAGGATAAAAATAACAGCAATAATAAAGCGTAATAAACCTTTAAGCATATTAAATATTTTTGGGTTCAAATTGATTTTCTTTTTCCGAGAATTTGATCAGACAGAAGACCGCATAATTCAGCATATCGAAATAGTTGGCATCAAGCCCTTCCGAAACGATTGTTCTTCCCTGATTGTCTTCAATCTGTTTAGTTCTTAATACTTTCTGATAAATAAGATCAGTGATTGAAGAGATTCTCATATCTCTCCACGCCTCACCATAATCGTGATTTTTTCTCTCCATTAAAGCCTTCGCTTCGTTGGAATATTTATCATACAGACCTAAAATTTCTTCTTTATTTTCATTGAAATCATTGGAAAGCCCTTTCTCAAGCTGAATAAGTCCAATGATAGAGTAGTTCACAATAGCGATAAATTCATCTTCCTCACTCTCATCCACCATTTTTTTATCAGTCATCTGAAGTGTGCGGATCCTGTTGACTTTGATGTAAATCTGGTCTGTAATGGAACTCGGTCTTAGTACCCTCCATGCAGCTCCATAATCCTGTAATTTTTTACCGAAAAGATCACGACACTGACTGATAACTTTCTCGAACTGTACTGATGTTTTTAGCATAAATTTTCTTAATCTTCCAAATATACGAATTCGGTTTTAGATTTTTGAATTTGAGAAGATGAGTTTGTGAGTGGGAGGGTTTGAGAGTGGGAGAGTCGGAGGGTTTGAGAGTAGGAGAGTAAGAAGTAAGTAAGAGCGTTTGAGGGTTGAAGAGGAAGTGGGACTAGGTTTGGGGCTTTAGTATGTGGGCGCTAACTTCCAACTTCTGGCTTCCAGCCCATAATTTCTAATTTTCAGCTTCTAACTTCTCATTAAACACTCAAATCACTAATTTTGCAGAATACAAAATCATTTATCAATCATAAACTCCCATGCTCTCCAACTCTCCAACCCTCCAACCCTCCAACGCAGCATCCTATTCAATCAACTGTAACGGTCGTTTACTACAACTTGATACCCCAAAAATCATGGGAATCCTCAATCTGACTCCGGATTCTTTCTCTGACGGCGGAAAATTCAATACCGAAAAAGCTGCTTTGGAGCATGCCGAAAAACTTTTGAAAGAGGGAGCAGAAATATTGGATATCGGACCTCAGTCTACACGGCCCAACGCTGAGTTTTTGAGTGCTGAAGAAGAAATAAAAAGAATCGGAAATATCATTTCTCTGATTAAAAAAGAATTTCCGGAATCTTTGATTTCCCTTGATACTTTTTATGCAGCAACCGTAAAATTTGGGTTCAATGAAGGCATTGATCTTATCAATGATATTTCCGGAGGCCAGTATAATGCAGAAATGTTTGATACAGCAGCTCAGACAAAGCTTCCGTACATTTTGATGCATGTAAATCCTTCTTATGATACCATGCATGATAAGATCAGATTTGAAGATATAACATTGGAAGTTAACAGATATTTTTCACAAAAAACAAAAGAACTCTTAGAAAAAGGAGTAAATGATATCATTCTTGATCCCGGTTTTGGATTCGGAAAAACAGTGGAAGATCAGATGAAAATGATCCATGAAGTTGAATATCTGGGATTCGGAAGATTTCCTTTACTGATAGGGATTTCCAGAAAGTCATTTATTTATAAACCACTGGGAAAATCGCCTTTGGATATCAATGAAGAAACCCAGAAACTTCACATGAAAGTTTTGGAGCAGGGTGCGAAAATTTTAAGGGTTCATGAAGTCGCTGAAGCAAAGGAAACTGTGACTCAGTTTTTACGAAAAAAATAAAAAGTGCGAAAAAAACTTGTGAGTAATTAAAAAGTTTATACATTTGCAGTATGAATTTTACGAATCAGAAAAATATTATTGTCATTTCTATTATTGCTGCTGTCATTAACAGCAGGAAGGAAACGGCATTTTAGATAGATTTTAATTTAAATTATATATAGAACCGTTTCAAATTATGAAGCGGTTTTTTTTTGTTTTAATTTTTATAGTAAAAAAATATGTATCAGTTGGTATCAGTAATTATTATCGTCATTATTATTCCCTTGCGTCTGTGAGATGGAAGATGTATGACTGTACATATATTGAGCCCTCTCACAACGTGAGAGGGCTTTTTTTATTCCCTTTTGTTAATTTTTAACCTCATATAACATGTATTACAACGACGACACGATCATCTACTTTGATGGAAAATTTATGAAAGCCAAAGATGCCGGAATGGATCTGTACGGGCAGTCTCTTCACTATGGTTACTCTGTTTTTGAAGGAATTAAATCCTACAGCACAGATAACGGAACTCAGATTTTCAAAGCAAAAGAACATTACGAAAGGCTGAGAAGATCAGCAGAATTGATGCATATTCCCTTCGATTATTCCGCAGAACAGCTTACAGAACTTACCTATGAACTTCTGGAGCGTAACGGTTTCACAGATGCTTATATCCGTCCGTTGGTCACATGTTCACCCAATATGTCACTTTCAAAAGGCCAAAAATCTTACTTATCTCTTCTGGCTTGGGAATGGAGCAAAGGCTATCTGGCAGATAAAATGAAAATCATGACTTCACCCTTTCAACGCCCAAATCCAAAGGCATTCAAAGTAGAAGCTAAAGTAGGCGGACATTATGTAAACTCAATACTTGCCTGTCAGGATGCCAAAGACAAAGGGTATGATGAAGCGCTGGTTTTAGATGAAAATGGAAACGTTGCAGAAAGTTCAGGAGCGAATGTTTTCTATGAAAAAGACGGTACTTTATTTACTCCGGGCAAAGGAAGTATCCTTCCGGGGATTACTAGACAAACGGTTTTTGAAATCTGTGACGAACTTGATATTCCCGTTAAAGAATCCTTTTTCAAACCTGAAGAAATGCGCGGTGCGGATGCCGGTTTTTTCTGTGGTACAGCAGCAGAGATTGTGGCACTGGATTCCCTGGATGATGTCCCTTTTACAAAAAGCTGGGAAGATACAGTAAGTGAGAAGGTTCAGCAGGCTTATTTGAAAAGGGTGAGAGTTCTGTCATTGTAAATTTGTAGAATTTAAATATTTGATTATCAAATAAATATATCTGTTTTTTAAATGATTGGATATTGTAGTTTTGGAGAAGTTAGAAATGAAAGAAATATTACAAGCTGTAGTTTTGGCTGAAAATTAAATAAAAAAAATCGCTTTAAGTAGATGAGAAGAAAAGAAAATGAAGAATAATATGCTAAATAAATATTCAAAAAAATTCACACAAAACAGTGAGCAGCCTGCAGCAAAAGCAATGTTGTATGGGATAGGTTTTACAGAAGAAGATATGCACAAGGCCCAGATTGGGATTGCCAGTATGGGATACGATGGAAATACATGCAATATGCACCTCAACGATCTCGCTAAAATGGTAAAAAAAGGAACATGGGAACATGGATTGGCTGGACTGATATTTAATACCATTGGCGTAAGCGACGGAATGAGCAACGGAACAGACGGAATGCGTTATTCACTGGTGAGCCGTGATGTAATTGCCGACAGTATTGAAGCAATCTGTGGAGCCCAATATTATGACGGATTGATCGCATTACCAGGCTGCGACAAAAATATGCCGGGAACCATTATCGCAATGGGAAGATTAGACAGACCATCCATCATGGTGTACGGAGGTACCATTGCTCCCGGTTGTTACAAAGGAGAACAGCTCAATATTGTTTCAGCTTTTGAAGCCTTAGGAAAAAAAATTGCAGGAGAAATCACAGAAGAAGATTTTGATGGTGTTGTGAAAAATTCATGTCCCGGAGCAGGTGCATGTGGAGGTATGTACACTGCCAATACAATGGCTTCTGCGATTGAAGCATTAGGAATGAGCCTTCCGTATTCATCCTCCAATCCCGCTTTAAGCAAAGAAAAACAGGAAGAATGCCATGAAGCAGGAAAATATCTGAAAATATTGCTGGAAAAAGATATCAAACCTTCAGATATCATGACCCGAAAAGCTTTTGAAAATGCACTGCGCATGATTGTTATTTTGGGAGGAAGTACCAATGCTGTTTTACATTTTATAGCCATGGCGAAAAGTGTCGGTGTGTCCATTACCCAGGATGACTTCCAGAAGATGAGTGATAAAACTCCAGTACTGGCAGACCTGAAACCAAGCGGAAAATACCTGATGCAGGATTTATATGAGCACGGAGGAATACCGTCAGTAATGAAATACCTTTTAAAACACGGACTATTATACGGTGATTGTCTCACTGTAACCGGAAAGACATTAGCTGAGAATTTAGAAAATGTTCCTGATCTGGACTTTAATACACAGAAAATCATAAAGCCACTTTCAGAACCTGTAAAAGCTACCGGGCATCTGAGAATACTGTACGGAAACCTTGCCGAAAAAGGAAGTGTGGCGAAAATCACCGGGAAAGAAGGGGAACGTTTCATAGGGAAAGCCCGTGTATTTGATGGTGAAAAAAATCTGATCAGAGGAATTCAGGACGGAACCGTACAACATGGTGATGTCATCGTCATCCGAAATGAAGGCCCGAAAGGAGCTCCCGGAATGCCGGAAATGCTTAAGCCCACAAGTGCACTGATTGGAGCAGGTCTCGGAAGCAGTGTCGCTTTAATAACAGATGGAAGATTTAGCGGAGGAACTCATGGTTTTGTTGTGGGACACATCACCCCGGAAGCTCATGAAGGAGGTTTGATAGCCTTCGTAAACGATGATGACCTGATTGAAATTGATGCCGTAAACAATACCATACAGCTCAAAGTTTCAGAAGAAGAAATTGAAAGAAGAAAAAAAGGATGGCAAAAACCACCTCTTAAAGTACAAAAAGGACTGCTTTATAAATATGCATTAACAGTATCATCGGCTGCTGAAGGCTGTGTAACGGACGAAATCACTCAATAAAAGTATATGGAAAACCTGAATTTATCAACAGAAATACAACTTAGCGGAAGCCGGATTATTCTGGAAGCATTTCTTAACGAAGGCGTAAAAACAGTTTTCGGATATCCTGGCGGGGCTATTATTCCTATCTATGATGCCCTTTATGATTATCGGGAAACACTGAAACATATTCTGGTACGTCATGAGCAGGCAGCAGTACATGCGGCACAAGGGCTGGCAAGAGTATCGGGAGAAGTAGGAGTTGTTTTGGCAACCAGCGGGCCGGGGGCGACAAATCTTGTGACAGGATTAGCAGATGCTCTGTTGGATAATACTCCTTTGGTTTGCATTACAGGACAGGTTTTTGAGCATCTTCTGGGAACCGATGCCTTTCAGGAAATAGACGTAATGAACGTTACAAGTCCGGTTACCAAGTGGAATTATCAGGTTACCGATGCCAATGAGCTTCCCGAAATACTGGCAAAAGCATTTTACATTGCAAAATCAGGTCGCCCTGGTCCTGTATTGATTGATGTTACTAAAAATGCCCAGCTGCAATCTGTTGATTATAAGGGGTATTATCCATGTCATTCATTAAGAAGTTATAAACCAAATCCTGATCCTTGTTTTGAAAATATTGAAAAAGCAGCACAGCTGATTAATGAGGCAGAACGGCCATTTATTATCGCCGGACAGGGGATTATGTTGGGAGAAGCTGAAAAAGAGTTCTTAGAATTTGCCGAAAAATCAGGAATTCCGGTGGCATGGACGGTTTTGGGAATGAGCGCTATTCCTACCGATCATCCACAAGCTGTCGGGATGGTAGGAATGCACGGAAACTATGGACCGAATATTTTAACCAACGAATGTGATGTTTTGATTGCCGTCGGAATGCGCTTCGATGACCGTGTAACAGGTAGACTGGATCAATATGCGAAACAGGCAAAAATCATTCATCTGGATATCGATAAGGCAGAGATCAATAAAAATGTAAAAGTAGATGTTCCGGTTCTTGGAAACTGTAAACATACACTTCCGTTTCTTACAAAATGGATTACAAAAAGAGAATATCCGGAATGGCATGAAAGATTTAAAAACTGTCATGAAATTGAAAGTATCAACCTCATCAATACTGAGCTTTATCCTGAAGAAGGAGAAATTACAATGGGAGAAGTTATCCGTTATCTCAACGAGATGACAAAAGGTGAAGCAGTGATTGTTACCGATGTTGGGCAGCATCAGATGGCAACATGCCGTTATTCTCAATTTAAAAATCCTCGTACCAACGTAACGAGCGGCGGGTTGGGAACCATGGGATTCTGTCTTCCTGCCGCAATAGGAGCATCCTATGCAGAGACTGGGCGTCCGGTAGTTGCTGTCATGGGAGATGGAGGTGCTCAAATGAATATTCAGGAATTGGGAACCATTATGCAGTATCATCCGGAGGTCAAAATCTTAATTCTTAACAACTGCTATCTGGGAATGGTAAGACAGTGGCAGGAATTGTTTCATGAAGAAAGGTATTCCTCAGTAGATATTCAGAGTCCTGATTTTGTTCAGGTGGCAAAAGGCTATAATATTTCCGGAAACAGAGTCTCTGAGAGAGAAGATTTGAAATGGGCCATTCGAGAAATGCTGGATCACAAAGGATCTTTTCTTCTTGAGGTCATGACGGGAAAAGAGCATAATGTATTTCCGATGATTCCTCAGGGGAAAAGTGTGTCGGAAATTGTACTGAATAATAAATTTTAAAAATAAAAAGATGAAAACAGATCATAAAGAATATACCATTACAGCGTATACTGAAGATTATTTAGGATTGATCGGACGGATCAATGCTATTTTTTCAAGAAGAAGAATTTCTATGGTAACCTTTAATGTAGGTCCTTCAGAAATAGAAAAAGTTAAAAAATTTGTCATTGTGATCAGAGAAACGGAAGATTCCGTTCAGAAAATCAGCAGACAAATGGAAAAGCAGATAGACGTTCTGGAAGTACATTATCACAGAACCCCTTATCTGACAGCAATAGAATACGCAAGCTAGAATAAAAAGTAAACATCATAATCAATAACAAATAAAATCAAAAAAATGGCAAAATTGAATTTTGGAGGAGTAGAAGAGAACGTAGTAACAAGAAACGAATTTCCGTTGGAAAAAGCTCAGGAAGTATTAAAAAATGAAGTTGTAGCAGTGATCGGCTATGGAGTACAGGGGCCCGGGCAGGCTTTGAATCAGAAAGATAACGGAGTTAATGTCATTGTAGGACAGAGAAAGAACTCCAAATCATGGGATAAAGCAATCGCAGACGGATTTGTACCCGGAGAAACTTTATTTGAAATAGAAGAAGCTTTAGAAAAAGGAACTATAATCTGCTACCTTCTGAGCGATGCCGCACAGATCGAATACTGGCCAAAAGTAAAACAACACCTTACCCCGGGAAAAGCATTGTATTTCTCTCATGGTTTCGGAATTACTTTCAGCGAACGTACAGGAATCGTTCCTCCAGCTGATGTAGATGTATTTCTGGTAGCACCAAAAGGTTCAGGAACTTCGTTGAGAAGGATGTTTCTGCAGGACAGAGGTCTGAACAGTAGTTTTGCCGTATATCAGGATGCAACAGGAAAAGCCAGAGAAAGAGTAACGGCATTGGGGATTGCCATAGGAAGCGGATATCTTTTTGAAACAGATTTTAAAAAAGAAGTTTACAGCGACCTTGCCGGAGAACGAGGAACATTGATGGGAGCTGTACAGGGAATATTTGCCGCTCAGTATGATGTATTGAGAAAAAACGGACACAGCCCTTCCGAAGCTTTCAATGAAACCGTAGAAGAACTTACCCAGTCATTAATGCCATTGGTAGCAGAAAATGGGATGGACTGGATGTATGCCAACTGCAGCACAACCGCTCAGAGAGGTGCTTTGGATTGGTGGAAGCGTTTCAGAGATGCCACTTCACCTTTATTTGAAGAGTTATATGATAATGTAGCTAAAGGAAATGAAGCACAGCGCTCGATTGACAGTAACAGCAAGCCGGATTATCGTGAAAAACTGGAAGCTGAACTTACCGAGTTAAGAGAAAGTGAAATGTGGAAGGCAGGAAAGACCGTACGAAGCCTGAGACCCGAAAACAATTAATACTTATTACAGATGATGAAAGAGGGAATAAGTTCCTCCGTTTTAGAGAATGTCTATAAAGCGGAGGAACGATTAAAAAATGTAGTGGTAAAAACACCTTTGGCGGTCAATAATAACCTGTCAGCTATTTATGAGGCAAATATCCGTTTCAAAAGAGAAGACCTCCAAAGAGTAAGATCCTATAAAATAAGAGGAGCATACAACAAGATGGCAACGATGTCACAGGAAGAACTTTCAAAAGGAGTTGTTTGTGCCAGTGCCGGAAATCATGCACAGGGAGTAGCTTTTGCTTGCCATGCAATGAAAGTTAAAGGAACTATTTTTATGCCTTTGCCTACTCCCGGACAAAAACTTGAGCAGGTAAAAATGTTCGGGAGAGAATACATTGATGTCATTTTGTTCGGAGATACTTTTGATGCCGCTAAAGATGCTGCGTTGAGGTTTTGTAAAGATCATAACAGCGCATTTATTCATCCTTTTGATGATCCGGCCATTATTGAAGGGCAGGCTACAACGGCACTCGAGATTCTTGAACAGTCAGAAAGTATTGTGGATTATCTTTTTGTCCCAATTGGCGGCGGTGGATTAGCAGCAGGAATTTGTTCCGTATTTCAGCATCTGTCACCACAGACAAAAATCATTGGGGTAGAACCTTCGGCGGCAGCGAGCATGAAAAAAGCACTGGAAAAAGGGAAACCTGTTCTTCTTGAAAAGATAAGCCGGTTTGTAGATGGAGCCGCTGTACAGAAGGTTGGAGATCTCACTTTTGAACGCTGCAAAAATATCCTGTACGATATGGCTACAGTAGATGAAGGACTTGTCTGTGAAACTATTTTGTCTTTGTATAATAAAGATGCCATTGTTGTAGAACCTGCGGGAGCTCTTTCTGTAGCGGTATTGGAAAAATACAGGGAAGAAATAAAAGGTAAAAATGTAGTCTGTATCATCAGCGGAAGTAATAATGACATTACCCGCATGGAAGAAATCAAGGAAAAAGCTTTGCTGCATGCAGGATTAAAACACTATTTTCTGGTTAGATTTCCACAACGTCCGGGAGCATTGAAAACTTTTGTAATAGATGTGTTGGGACCTGATGATGATATTACCTATTTTGAATACACCCAGAAAAACTCAAAAGAAAAAGGAATTGCAGTGGTAGGAATTGCCCTGAAACAAAACAAAGATTTCACCCCTTTGATCGATAAGATGAAACAATATGATTTTTTTGTCAACTACCTGAATAATGATCCATCGCTGATGAATTTGCTTATTTAAAATTTTAAAACCATTAAAACTAATTAAGTTTTTAAGAATAGTGAAGAGAAATATCTTTCGATATTTATTAAGCAAATGCTTCATTCAAATTCATTTGAATCTTAACTTTCCTTACAACCTAAATTTTTCTTAATGGTTCCAAATCATATTCAATATTCAATTATTTCGTACACAATTAAGATTCTAAAACCACAATGATGAAAAGAAAAAAGCTTTACAATCTGTGAAGCTTTTATGTTTTTTATAGAATGAAAATAATTTTAAACCATTAAGACTGATTAAGTTTTTAAGAATAATGAAGAGAAATATCTTTTGATATTTATTAAGCAGAATACTTCATTCAAATTCATTTGAATCTTAACTTTTCTTACAACCTAAATTCTTCTTAATGGTTTAATTTTTTTTCCTTATCAATTATCTTTCCAGCGAAAAATTAGAAATTACTTTAGGACGTTCTGTTTCGTTAGCAACTTTCCAGGAAGTTCTGTACATCCATTCCGTCATTTTATACAGCTTTTTATAATTGATGTTTTCAGATTCATCCTGTGGAGTATGGTACTGATCGTGCAGTACACTCGTGAAGAATATAGCAGGAATCCCAATTTTCGCATAAGGAAGATGATCGCTTCTGAAATAGAAATATTCAGCGTGGCTCGGAGAATCCCAATCTTTCAGGTATTTGAATTTTGTACTCTCGTTATTGGCTTCTTCAGCCATTTTTACAAGCTCTTCAGAGTTTTTATGAGGAGTGTTTCCTCCCAATAAAGCGGCTTCATTATTGTCATTTCTTCCAATCATATCACCATTAAGCACGGCTACAATTTTCTCTTTTGGAACAACAGGATGAGCTGCATGCCATCTGGAACCTAGTAATCCTCTTTCTTCAGCTCCATGAAAAACGAACAGAATACTTCTTTTCCCCGGCTGTTTTTTGTAAGCTCTCGCCATTGCCAGCATCGCAACACAGGTACTTGCATTATCGTCCGCGCCGTTGTAGATGGTATCATTCTTTACAGGATGTCGTATTCCGTCATGATCCTGATGTCCGCTTAGCAGAACATATTCGTTTTTAAGAACAGGATCTGTACCTTCTATTTTTCCGATGATATTCACTGATGGGTATTTGTAGGTTTCAGTGATGAGGTTCAGAGATGCTTTAGGATTGTTTTTTACCCATCCGGCATTTTCTCTTTTGATCCATAAAACAGGAATATTATTGGTGATTTTTTCTCTTAATCCTTCTACGCCGTAGCTTCCTCTTGTCATTTGAGGAAGTACTTCTACCCAGCTTTGTTCAGAGGTATCGTCGGTAATGAAAATAATTGCTTTCGCTCCCAGTTCAGAAGCTTTATTGTAATATTTATTTCTTACAAATCCCGGATATCTCCTTACAAAAAGGGTCATATCCTTTGAGATGTTTTTGTCCGAAGCGTTTACAGCAAGTACTTTTCCTTTAATATTTAATTGAGCAAGATCTTCAGGTTCAGTGTTTCCTGCATATACAATTTCGGCATCTATAGAAGCATTTACAGGTTCAGCAACAAGGAAATCTTTCCATAGTTTCAAGTTATGATCTCCAATTTTCAGACTGCTTTGAGGGATAATCTGATGTCTGTACATATCAAAGAACTGGAAAAAAGTTCCGTTATCTCCGGCAGGTTTCATCCCAGCTTCCTTTGCTTTGTCGGCAAGCCACATGGAGACTTTCAATTCATCCAGCGTTCCTGCTTCACGGCCCCAGAACTGATCTGCGGCAAGCTGATACATATCGGTACGAAGATCAGCTTCTTTAATGGCAGAAACCAAAGGTTTTTTATAATTCTGAGCATTTCCCAGAGTAAACAGGAAAAGACCAAACAGAGAGAGAATGTAATTTTTATTCATAGCAGTCCTTAATTAAATTCAGCTAGTTTCTCTGAAAACTGTTTTGAAAATTCCTTTCTGTCTTCTTCCAGCTTTTCCTTTGTAGAAGGTAAAATATAATTAAAAAGGATCTTGTCTTCATTGTCTAAAAAGATAATTTCCTTTTCGTTCCCATCGATCATCTGTGAGAAAATTTCCCACATTGGAGTGTCTTTTAATTTTAATAATTCAAAAAACTGTTCTGCTTTGATTTCGATTTTCTGCATGTTCTTTTTTATATATTATCAGTGAATATTCATGAATTTACATTCAAAAATAAAGATTTTGTCTTTTTCTGACGATTAAAACTCGAGAAACTTCAACTTAAATTGAATCGCAAAGTTTTCTTTGAAATGAGGAGTCGCATAATAACCCACTCTGTAGAATAAACCTAAGTTAAAATAACTGGAAAGAAAATTGTTCCATTCCAAACCTACTTCCTGGTACAGGTGATCCAGCTTTCTGAACTTAAACTGATGGTATTCCGGATGTTTCATATCTCCGATAGTTCCTCTCAGAACAAAATCAAAGCTGGAAACATTGTGCCCGAAACTTTTGAAATACCAAGGCAGCTTGTGAGTGAAGTAATACGCAATAAACCTATCATTATAATATTTTCCTCCCTCCAGTGTAGCAAATCCAAGATAAGAAGTAAGGTTAAAATTGAAATCTTTCCCCGGAGAAGCAAGCCCGTTCATCGTAAAGTTTTTCCAGATTGGCGCTTCACCCAAAACAGCACCTCCATACAGCCTGAAACCGGTAGTCCCGATCGGTGTCTTGAAATTATGAACAAAAAGGGCGTCAAAACGGGAATAATTAAAGTTCCCCTGCAAAAGTTTGTAGCTCTGCTCATAATTAAAATACAACTCAGGATATTTCTGGTCAATCAGAGATTTTCCCTGAGGAGTCATAATATTGGTTGAATTCGGAGAATATTTTAAGGTAAAAAGTGTATTGAAATTTCTGTATGAAGTCCCTCTGTCTCTGAACTGATAATCAAATTCTGCTTCTTCCGTATTTCTTCTAACGGCAAGAGCAAGGGTAAGACCATTGGTCACATCATTCATATAAGACAAAGCGGCTCCTTTGAAGTGAAAATATTTATCATTATTCAGGTTATTCCCAAAATTCATCGTCCTCATTTTGAAGTTCCAGAGTTTTCTGTTGAACTCTCCTGATGCCGTAACATCATCATACACCTCAAATCTGAAAATTGAATTTTTTTCCAGCGAGGTTTTCATATCAAGCCCCATTCCGTATTTCCATCTTCTGTCTTTTACACCGTATGCAAAATAATAGTCCGGTGAAAAATAAGGGTTGAAATTTTCATTAAGTTTCGCCTTTAAACCTAATCTGAAGCCTTCATAAGAGTTATAATTGACAATTTCATCCACCGCGAAATCTACAGAGCCTACTCTGATCTGTCCGTTCAGTAATCCGGATAAGATCTGTGCTTTGCTGTCTATTTTATATTTTTTACCTAAACTATCGATGGTTTTATAGGTATTTTGTTCTCTTTCCGTCAGAGGTTCTGTTCTGTAACGGTCCAGAGAATGGCCGTCAATATTTTTTACGGAAAAAGTATAGCCTTTGAAATCTTTGGGATTCTCTTCGATAGGAGCTTCAAAATCAAAATATTTTGAGGTGAGGAAAGCATAGGTGCCAAAGCTTTTTTTAGCTTTTTTGTCGTCGGCATGCTCCTTGTCATCCATCGCCATTTTACCCATTTTAAGCTTGGTTTTTTCATGGGCAAGAAACCATTTGTTATTATAGAATACCCATGTGCTGGTGATGATCCCGTCGTTTTTATTTTTACTGAAATTTTCAATCTTTTTGATTCCGTAGGTTTCCGTATCTATATAAATGGCGCCGTTATACTTTCGTTTTCTGTCCGGTTTTTTGTAATTGACTTCACGGAAACGGATCACAAAGTTTTTTCTCCCGTCAAGAGTAACGGTATCCGAAAGAAAGAACCTGTAAAGTCCTCTGTTTTCAGGCTTCACCTGCTCAGGAACAATGTCCCTGTTACTTTGCTGGAGCGCGATCATTTCATAGATAGGCTGCTTCAGACCAGAAATTCTGTTGTCCAGAATATTGATCTTTTCACCATATTTTTTGGAGTATAAAAACTCCTGTGCCCTTTCCCAGAGAAAGAGTTTACTTTTTGAAAATACTTTTCTGGCAGAAATATTATTCAACGAGTCTTTTTCCCTTTTTTTCTTGAAAATGCTTAAATCATTGAAATATTGATTAAACTGTGTAAGACTGTCCTCATCAATATCCAGAGATATTTTTTCGTAGGATTTATAGGAGTAGGATCCTAAGCTTTTTGGAGAGTTTTCGTTAAAAAGTTTGTTTACTTTTTTCAGAATTTCCAAAGCCCGGGGATCACTTTTATCTTCAATAACTACAGCTTCAATACTGGTGGTTTTTAAAGACTTTTTGAGCAGGTAAATTTCCATGCTGCTCTCTACTGATATCGTTTCTTTCTGGTAAGAATCGGCGTCAATATCAATGTTTTTACATCCTGTTTTAAATTCCAGAACGCCCTGTTCATTAGTATATCCAATGACTGTGTTGTCACAGGATACTTTTGCATTAAAAACAGGCTTTTGACTGGCGTCATCCACAATCTTAATTTTTGATTGCGAATACCCCAAAAAGCAGATCAGAAAAAATAATAACAGTAAACCCCTTTTCATGCAAAATTACTAGGTCAAAATTAATGATATTTATTGTTCTGGAAAAGTTTTTAACATAGTATAACATTGATTTAATCTAATGTTTTTATGGACTTTGTACCTTATAAAATTGAATGATGAGAACACTTAGATAGTCTTTCTGGATTTCATGAAAATTTCCAATAAAAAAACTCCTGAACCTTATTTGTTCAAGAGCTTTGATCATTTGTTATTTTGTTTTCGATGGTTTATTAATCATCCAAAGCTTTCATAAATTCAATAATATTATCTATTTCTTTATCTGTAAGCTGTAACGGAGCGTCAGATAGTGTTTGATTGCCAACTTTAAATCCGAAAGCTTTTCCACTGCCTTTGTTGTAAAAATTCATTACTTCTTTCAATGTTTTGTATCCTCTGTTGTGCATGTAAGGAGCTGTTTTATTGATGTTTCTAGGGATAGGTGTTTTGAATAAGGAATGCTATATTATAACGCAGAGACGCAAAGGCTTTTCGATATCTGCTTTTTTCGTTCGCAAAGGCATTCTATTTAGCAAAAAACACTATCATTTCATTAGCTGAGTGTAACGCCTTTGCGAACGGAAATATATAATAGCATGAGAATTTCTTGCGATCTTAGCGTTAAATAAAAGATAATAGTTAAAACGAAAACAGGCTGTCTCAAAATGAAACAGCCTGTTCTAAAATTTATAATAGGTATTCTATTTTAGATATTCAACGCTTTTTGGTAAGCATTTTCTAACCCTTCAAGGTTTTTACCACCTGCTGTTGCAAAACCAGGGTTTCCACCACCACCGCCTTGGATTTCTTTTGCAAGATCCTTTACGATAGCGCCAGCCTGATAATCGGCAGCCAGATCATCAGAAACACCAACAGTAATCATTGGTTTTCCGTCTGCATCAGAAAGAATGATCGTTACAGAAGAAGGAATTTCTCTCTTCAGCTGGAACACGATGTCTTTTACAGAACCTGCATCCAGAGACGTTTTCTTCACAAGAAGCTGCTTGTTGCCTTTCTGCTCATAAGCATTCTTCCATTCTCCGATTTCTCCTTTTGCTTTTTCCTTTTTAAGAGCATCTACTTCAGCCTTTAATGAAGTATTTTCTTCGATCAGTTTTTCAATAGATCTTACTACATCTTTAGACTTTAATAATTGAGAAAGCTCAATGATCTGTTTTTCAAGATTGTTGAAATACTCTTCAGACTTATCACCTGAGATCGCTTCAATTCTTCTGATTCCTGCAGCAGCAGAACCTTCAGAAGTGATCTTGAAATGACCTATTTCGCTGGTGTTTTTTACGTGAGTTCCTCCGCAAAGTTCTTTTGAACTTCCAAACTGGATCATTCTCACACTGTCACCATATTTTTCACCAAATAAAGCCATTGCTCCTTTCTCCAGAGCTTCCTGGATCGGAATATTTCTGAATTCCTGTAAAGCAATACTTTCCTTGATCTTTTTATTTACTTTTTCTTCAATTAATGCCAGTTCTTCCTCTGTCATTTTGTTGAAATGAGAGAAGTCGAAACGTAGATAATCAGGACCTACATAAGAACCTTTCTGTTCTACGTGAGTACCTAAAACGTCTCTTAAAGCCTCGTGCAGAAGGTGAGTCACAGAGTGGTTTGCCTGAGAGTTTTTTCTTTCAGAAGCATTTACTTTAGCATAGAAAACAGCACCTGCATCTTTCGGAAGACCGCTGATCAATGAAATGATTAATCCGTTTTCTTTTTTCGTTTCCAGTACTTCAAAGCTTTCAACAGCATTCTCAAGAACACCTTTGTCTCCAACCTGTCCACCCCCTTCAGGATAGAAAGGGGAGCTGCTTAATACTACCTGATAAAATTCTCCGTCTTTATTTTCTACTTTTCTGTATCTTGTAATATACGTTTCAGATTCAGTCTGGTCGTATCCTACAAAGGTTTCAGGCTTTGATTCAAGATTTACCCAGTCATATACTTTCTGAGCAGAATCAGCTTTGGAACGAAGTTTCTGTTTCTCCATTTCAGCTTTGAAACCTTCTTCATCAATAGTCAAACCTTTTTCTTCAGCAATGATTCTTGTTAAATCATCTGGGAAACCGTAAGTATCATACAATTCAAAAACCTCTTCACTTGGTAATACTTTCAGATTATCTGCAATCGTCTGCTGGATCAGTTTTTCAACTCTTATCAAACCGTTTTCAATTGTTTTTAAGAATGAATCTTCTTCACTTTTAATAACTTCGGCAACCAGTTTTCCTTGTTTTTCAAGCTCAGGGAAGAATGGTCCCATTTGCTCCTGAAGAACAGCCACCAATTTGTAAAGGAAAGGCTCTTTCATCCCCAGGAATCGGTAAGAATAAGAAATTCCTCTTCTTAAAATTCTTCTGATCACATAACCTGCACCTCCGTTTGAAGGTAACTGTCCGTCTGCAATAGCAAAAGAAACCGCTCTGATGTGGTCTACCACAACACGGATGGCAATATCTTTTTCGTCTTCTAAAACTCCTGTGTATTTCTTGCCTGAAAGTTCTTCAACCTTAGCAATAAGCGGAGTGAAAACATCGGTATCATAGTTGGAAGACTTCCCTTGAAGCGCCATACAAAGACGTTCAAAGCCCATTCCCGTATCTACGTGCTGAGCAGGAAGTTTCTCTAATGATTTATCTGCTTTTCTGTTGAATTCCATGAAAACCAGGTTCCATACTTCTACAACTTGAGGATGGTCGTTATTCACTAATTCAAGTCCTGAAACTTTAGCTTTTTCCTCTGGTGTTCTCAAGTCAACATGGATTTCTGAACACGGTCCGCATGGTCCGCTTTCACCCATTTCCCAGAAGTTATCTTTTTTATTTCCGTTGATAATTCTGTCTTCTGAAATGTGAGATTTCCAGAAATCATAAGCATCCTGATCTCTGTCCAGATTTTCAGAAGCATCACCTTCAAAAATCGTTACATATAAATTTTCTTTTGGAATTCCGTATACTTCAGTCAGTAATTCCCAGGCAAAAGCAATAGCCTCTTTTTTGAAGTAATCCCCGAAAGACCAGTTTCCTAACATTTCAAACATGGTGTGGTGGTAAGTATCTCTACCTACATCATCCAGGTCATTGTGCTTCCCTGAAACTCTCAGACACTTTTGTGTATCGGCAATTCTAGGGGCGGTAGGTGTTTTGTAGCCAAGGAAGAAATCCTTGAACTGTGTCATTCCTGAGTTGGAAAACATAAGGGTAGGGTCGTCTTTCAGCACAATAGGAGCTGAAGGAACGATAAGGTGCCCTTTACTTTTAAAATAATCTAAAAATTTTTGACGTATCTCTTGTGATGTCATAGTATTGCTTTTGCTTTTTTTAATATCAAATTTTGATAAGATGCAAATTTACTATTTTTAAGCGATTTGTAATAATTTTATGCTATGTTTTGAATGGTGCCGGATTTTGATGATGGATGCTCCTGATTAAGGTTTATAGAGTCTAAAACCGATGATCGTTATTTAATTTTGCAACTTCCCACTTAACTTACTACCTTCGTGATAATCTGATTAAGATAAAATATCCTTTTCTATGATGAAAAATGAAATTCTGAAAAGCTGGATAGAACAATATTCAGGGCCTCTCCTGAAAAAAGCACTCTATATGCTTTCGAATAAAGAAGACGCTCAGGATGTAGTTCAGGAGGTTTTTCTCGCTGCCTACTCAGGATATGATTCTTTTGAAGCGAAAAGTCAGCCTCTCACCTGGCTGATGGCTATTCTGAATAGAAAAATTGCAGATTTTTATAGAAAAAAATATAAATCAGAACCTAATATCAGACTGGATCATTTTTTTGATGAAACAGGATCATGGAAAAATAATGATGTTTTGAATGACTGGAATGTATCAGGTGAAGGTGATGAACTTTTAGACAATCAGGACTTTAATAAAACATTAGAGGAGTGTATTGAGGAATTGCCCTCCAGATGGAAGATCCTGCTTAAAATGTATTATATCGAAGAAAAAAAAGCACCGGAAGTAAGTCAGGAATTGAATGTTTCTGCGACTAACCTTTGGAAGATCCTTCAAAGAAGCCGGGTACAGCTCAGAGAATGTCTGGAGTCTAACTGGTTTTCAAGATCGTAAATGAAATGATTAGAAAAATACTACATATCCTTTTTTTACCATGCAGTGAAGCTACGCTGCTCATGGAAAAACGTAATGCAGATACTATTTCTGCCAAAGAGAAAAGAAAACTTAACATCCATCTGATGATCTGCAAATGGTGCAGGATGTACAAACAAAAACTGGAAATTCTGGATAAAGTTCTCGCCAAGACATTTTCTGAACAGAAAACCGAAATTAATGAATCTGAAATTCAGGACTTTAAAAATAAAATGATCGATAAATTGAATTTCTAAGAAAAATTCTGTCAGGATTGTAAAAAGGCTCCGACTATACTATTGAAAACAATAAAGTATTCAATTAAAATCTTAAAACATGGTTGGAACAGTACAGGAATCTAAAAATCAATTCACCCGGACCGGGTATTATGTCTCGCTTTTCGGAGCAGCTCTTATTTTGCTGTGGATCGGTATCTTCAAATTTACCCCTACAGAAGCAGCCGCAATAAAACCTTTGGTGGAAAACCATTTCTTAACTTTTTTCGTATATAAGTTTATAAGCACTCAGGCAGTGTCAAATCTTATCGGAGTGATAGAAATTATCATTGCATTATTCCTGATATTTAGTGCGAAATTTGCTGTACTGAAGAAGTATGCAGGAATAGGAATGATTGTCACTTTTCTGGTAACATTAAGCTATTTGTTTACAACGCCGGGAATGTGGAAAGTGGTGGATGGAGTTCCTGTGACAGATTTCTTTATTGTAAAAGACCTGATGCTTTTAGGATTTGGATTAATGATCGTTCAAAATAATAAGTAATGAATAAAAAGGTAAATATGAAAAATATACTAATTGTACTCGGAATTGTTCTGGGTATAGCAGTCTTTGCTGCAGGATCCGGGCTTTTTAAAAAAACAAAGCCCAATGAAGTGGAAGTAAAAAAAGAAAATGAGAAAATTATGGATAATAAAAACGTTAAAGAGATTTATTTTGCAGGGGGATGTTTTTGGGGAACAGAGCATTTTTTTCAACAGATTCGTGGAGTTGTAGGAACAGATGTAGGCTATGCCAACGGAAATACTCAAAATCCTACCTATGAAGAAGTAGTAAGCCATACAACAGGTTTTGCTGAAACAGTGAAAGTGAAGTATGACCCCGAGCAGGTAGATCTGAAACTGTTAATTGACCTTTATTTTAAAACCATTGACCCTACCAGTAAAGATCAGCAGGGAAATGACAGAGGAAACCAGTACAGAACAGGAATCTATTTCACCAACAAAACAGATGAAGCTATTGTAAAAGATGAAGTTCAGAAACTGGCAAAAAATTATAATAAACCTTTATTGGTGGAAACTATTCCATTGAAAAACTTCTACAGAGCAGAAGATTATCATCAGGATTATCTGGATAAAAACCCGGGAGGATATTGCCACATTGAGCCGGGACTTTTTGAAATGGCAAAAAAAGCGAATCCGCTTCCAAAGCCAGCCTACCAAAAACAGGATAAAAAAGTTTTAAAAGAAAAACTGACTGCAGAACAATATAATGTTACTCAGGAAAACGGTACAGAAAGACCTTTTCAAAATGAATACTGGAATGAAACCCGCGAAGGAATTTATGTAGATATTACCACAGGAGAACCTTTGTTTATCTCTACAGATAAATTTGAATCCGGCTGTGGATGGCCAAGTTTCTCAAAACCTATTACAAAGGCTTTGATCGATGAAAAACTGGATCGTACCCACGGAATGGACAGAGTAGAAGTAAGAAGTAAAACCGGTGATGCCCACTTGGGGCACGTTTTCACAGACGGCCCTGCAGACAAAGGCGGACTTCGTTACTGTATCAACAGTGCTTCGCTGAAATTTATTCCAAAAGCTGAAATGGAAACAAAAGGATACGGAAAATATCTTCCGTTGTTAGATAAAAAGTAATGTGAAAGGAAGGCTGCCATCTGGCAGCCTTTTTATTTTGAATTAATGATATAGTTGAAATCTTTCTTTGATGCTGAGCATGGAAATATTCAGGAATATGAGAAAACCGAATATAAAGAAATAGATATTTTTTGGAAGTTCTGTGAGAAGCAATTGTATTTTTTCAAAAAAATCAGGTTTATATTCTGGTCTGATAACATCATTACATAATAAACATTCATATTCAGGATATTGAACCTTAGGATTGACATAGCTGTAAACAGCAAAAATATGTCCTGTTTTCTCCAGATCAACGGCATATTGATCCTGTTTGGCTATTGCTAAATCATTCAAAACAGAGACAAAATCACCATAGGTATTATTTTGATCCAAAATAAACTCAATACCAGATTCTTTCTCATTTCTTTTCTGGAGATTTCTTAGTTCAGAAACAAATAAATCTGAATTTTGCTCAGCTGTTCCGGGAACAACGTTTATTTTCCTGTAATCCCAGTTTCTGTAAGGCTCAAAACTTGTAAACGTATTTTTATCACCCTCTCTTTCTTTCGCAGGAAGCCCAATGTCAATAACAGAAACGTTAATGTCTTTAAACTTCTGATTTCCATAATACCAGAACAGAATAGGAATCAGTATGGCACTGATTAATCCGGGTACGTAAAATATTTTTTTCATGGTTAGTTTTTAGCGAAACCTAATGAAAATTTTAAGCCAAAAAAAGTGATCCGAAAACGAACCACTTAAAAATAATCTTTAAATATTTTAATGATTAAATCTTTAAATTCTAATCATTGAAATCTACCAATCTCTTTTTCTCAGAATCCAGTATGATCCGAATATAAAAATAGCACACCACACAAGACAAGCGATAAGGCTTTCCGTAGGGTAGTGGAATTCATATTTTACTCCCATCATTTTGACCATATTTAATCTCATCATCGGATTAGGAATAAGGCTGGACATGCTTTCCAATGGTAAAAGATGTGTGATGAAAAAGTCATTCTGAAGAATATCATTTCTTTGCGGCCCCTGCATTCCTTTTACTTTTGAATATACTTCAAGAGCTGATAAAATTCCTTCCCCAATCCAGAAAACAAAAAGGGCAAGAAATACAAACACTGATTTTCTCAGTAAAACAGAAAGAAACATTAAGAAACAGAAGAAAGTAAACAGTTTTACAAAGTAATTTCCAATGAAGAAAATCTCAGCAAAAACCTTTGCAGATTCTTTTGTATTTGAATATTGATAGCCCAGAAATATAGTAATACCAAATACAATCAATGTAGAAACAATAGTGAAAATACTTATCGTAAGCAGTTTTGAAGTAATAAATTCTTTTCTGCTTAATCCATCAATCGTATTCTGTTTAAACATTCTGTTGCTGAATTCCTGCGAAATAGAAAAAACAATAATCAGTCCCAGGAAGATTTTCAATAGTGCAACAATCCATGTGGTGAAATTCCAGATTTCCGGAAAGTTATAAATTCCCTGTTCCTTTAAATTGATGGTTCCTCCAAAAATATCAAAATCAACTAATCCGACGAAAAGTAGCGCAATAAGAATGACGAAATAAAGTATTGTAAAAACTTTGAACGGTTGGTAGTTCAGGTTTTTGTAGTATTCCAGTTTTAATAATTTTATCATGACTAATTGGTGTTTTTTACAAGTTCAAGGAATTGAGATTCAAGAGATAATTTTTTCTTGGTCAGATGAGAAAGATAAATTCCTTTCTCTGCCAGTTTCTGATTCATTGCCGAAGCCGAAATAGATGCATCATCACGGATCTGAGCTTTGATCAGATCACCATCCTGATTGATAGAAGAAAACCACTGAAGTTCATTCAAAGCATTTAAAAGTAAGGTAGTGTTATCTGCTTTCAATTCAAAATATCCATTGTTGGAAGTCATTTCATCCACTCTTCCGCAGTAAATGGAATTTCCTTCTTTCAATACAATCACATGGCTGCATATTTTTTCTATTTCATCCAAAAGGTGGCTGGCAATGATGATTGTGATTCCCTGTTTTGCGATATCACTGATGATTTCTCTGATCTGAATAATTCCTTCCGGATCCAGTCCGTTGGTTGGTTCATCTAATATCATTACTTCAGGGTTGTTCAGCATCGCCGAAGCAATGGCAAGACGCTGTTTCATTCCCAGAGAAAAAGTTTTGAAAGTATCTTTTTTTCTTTCAAACAGATTCACGGTCTTCAGAACTTCGTCAATTCTTGAATAGGGAACATTTTTAATTTCTGCTACAATCTTAAGATTGGTTTCCGCACTTAAATAAGGATAAAAGTTGGGCTGTTCGATAATCGCACCGATCTTTTTTAAAGTTTCCGGATCAGTTCCTTTTTTACCAAACCAGAACCAATCTCCGCTGGTAGGGTTGATGGTTGAAAGCAGCATCCCGAAAGTCGTGGATTTTCCGCTTCCATTCGGACCCAAAAGCCCATAGACATTTCCTTTTTCAACGTCAAAAGAGATATTGTTGACCACAACTCTTTTGAATTTTTTCGTTAAATTTTTTACTGATAAAATCTTTTCCATGTAATTTGTTTTACATAGTAGTAGTCTATATAAATTAGATAATGTTACAGAATTATCATAAATCAATATTAATTTATGGGTAAATACATTAAATTTGATAGAATTAATCAAGACTTATGAAGCTAATTGAACTGGCAGAAGAACTCAATGTTTCTGCAGAAGCCATAAAACAGTTTATACAGGATTTCGATCTGGAATTGGTAGAATGCATCAGTACCAATTTTGAAGTAAAGGACGATTTTGAAAAATTTGCCCGCGAAAATATAGACTTTTTAAGGTTATACGAAAAAGATCTGGATAAGAATAAAACACTGGAGCAGATTGCCAAAGTAATTAATCAGCCTAAAGAAAAGGTTGAAAAGGTGATTAAAGATAATAACCTCAATATTTTTGATAACGGTTTTTTCAAATCCTCAATATCAAGCTATGGAATTGATAACAAATTGGGAGGAAACTACCAGTTTGTCTATGATTATTTCGGGCACAAAACCAGCTTGCAGCAAAGAGATTTTATAGGATACAGAGATTTGTTCTTTTACACCTCTACTGTTTTGGAGCCATTCCTGAATCCGCAGCAGATTAAAGACTGGGGGATCAACAAACCTGCAGGAATTATTCTGTATGGACCTCCGGGAAGTGGTAAAATATTTTGGGCGAATAAAATTGCTGAGATTATCGGATATCAATTTAAAGAAGTCAAGAAACACTATCTGGGAACATCTTTGATTGACGGAAATGAAATCAATTTCAGTGATTTTCTGCTGAGCATGATGAAAGAAAACAAAATGCTTCTTTTCATGGATGATTTTGACGAAATTATGATGCAGAGAAAAGCTGAAACCGATATTGCTTCATGCAATCTGGAAGCTCAGGAACTTATTCTTCATTATATAGGAAAATTTGAAAAAGAAGGTGTTTTGATGGTAGGTTCTGCCAATTCTGTTTCAGAAATAGACGAAGAAATTCTTGCTCCGGGAAGATTTGATGTAATGATTCCGATCTTTCCACCTAATGCCTCAGAACGTTCGGAGATCATTTTATATGCAATGACCAGAGGGCTTGAAGAAGATTCTTTACTATATAAGATACTTAAAAACAACAAAGCAGATAAAGTCCCTTTCTGGCATGAAATATCCGGTAAGATGCGGGCTTTCAGTAATACCATGCTGATCGATTTCACCCAAAGCTTAAAGAAAAGAATCAAAAATCTATATCAGAGAACCAGAAATGAAAAGCTGAAGATTGATCAGAATCTTTTGAATGGAGCACTGAGAGATGCAGGTTCAAAACTTACCGAAGAATATCTGGATCAGGTAGCCCGATTCCTGGCGGATGCCATTATCAATAATTTTGATGACTTCAAGTTGAGAATTCAGGCTTTGAAAAATGAACTGGAAACCTATAGAATTGTTGAAGAACCACAAAGAGCCATAGGATTTCAGCATAATGAGGAGGAGAAAGATAAGGGGTAAGAGAATTGAGGGTTTAGAGTTCAAGGTTTAAAGTTTAAAGTTTAAAGTTTAAAGTTTGAGGTTTCTGGTTTTATGATCTATCTTTTATCAGATATGAATTCTTCATGAATACATTTTACACATATACATTTTATAAAAATCACTCATGAACAGCATCTGGGAACTGGACACTTTCTACAGAAAAAGAGATATAATCATCATTGGTGCCGGATTTTCCGGGCTCTGGACAGCCATATCCATTAAGGAGAAATATCCTGAAAAATCTGTTCTCATCATTGAGCGGAATACCATTCCACTGGGAGCTTCAACGAGGAATGCAGGGTTTGCTTGTTTCGGAAGCCTTACCGAAGTTATTGCTGATTCACAGAAAATGGGTTGGGAGAAAATTCTGGAGCTTGTTAAAATGAGATTTGACGGACTTCGGAAAATTCAACATTATTTTAAAAATGATGAAATAGATTTTGAACTTACTGGCGGTTATGAAATTTTAAACAATGAAGAACCTTTATCCCAAATTGATGCTGTTAATAAAAAGCTGAAAGCAATCACTGGTCTGGATCAAACATATACTCTGAAACAGAACAAAATACAGGAATTCGGGTTGGGAAAATCTGCATTTCTGATTGAAAACCCTTGTGAAGGAAGTCTGCATTCCGGAAAACTGCTGCAGAAATTGCTGGAAAAGTGTCATGAGCTGAAAGTAGAATTTTTATTCGGAACAGAAGTTGGAAATATTAAAGAAACAACCCATGAGATTGAGGTTTGTCTTCCTGATGATCTTTCTGTAAAAGCAGAAAAAATGATCTATTGTACCAACGCTTTTACATCCACATTTCTGGAAAAAGAAAATATCGTTCCCGCCCGCGGACAGATTCTTCTGACAGAACCCATAGAAGGACTAAAGCTGAAAGGAACTTTTCACTATGATGAAGGGTATTATTATTTCAGGAATCTCGGAAACCGGGTGTTATTGGGTGGTGGAAGAAATCAGGATTTTGAAACAGAAGAAACAACGGCTTTTGAAACGACAGAATTTTTACAAAATCATTTGGAAAATTTTTTAAAAGAAGTCATACTTCCTTATAAAGACTTTAAAATAGCACTCCGCTGGTCAGGAATTATGGCGATGGGCGATGAAAAATCACCTATTGTAAAACAGCTTTCAGAAAGACAGTTTTGCGCGGTAAGACTTTCAGGGATGGGTGTTGCTCTGGCTCCTAAAATGGGCGAAATAATGGCTGATATGATTTAAAATAAAGAGGTATAGCAATGAAATACTTACCTTACGAACGCATTACTTACAAAACAAATTTGTCTGAACAGGAAGTTTTAACAAGACTTTCGGGCTTTGTAGAACCCAAAAAATCCGGCTTAGGGAGAAATCCCATAAAGGATTATGAAGGTTCCATCAATAAAAATAGGTTTGACATCAGCAGAGTAATTAAAAACAGAAATTCTTTTCTTCCTCAGATTAATGGGGCCATTCAGGAAAATAACTACGGAACAGAAATCGAGGTGACCATGAAATTGGATGTACTTGTATTTATTTTTCTCATATTTTGGTGCTCAATTGCAATTGGTATATTCATAACGATAGGTTTAACAGAGAAAATAATGTCACTGGAATTTTTCATGCCTCTATTGATGCTATTGTTTGTCTATGCTTTAGCTATGGTAGGTTTCAAAATAGAAAGTAAAAAGTCAAAAGAATACCTTAGAAAAAACTTTGAAGCCGAAATCATCAGAGAATCGTGAGTTCTGATTAATTTATGAAACCTTAATAAATCTCCAACCGAACTCAAAACTTTAACCCCGGAACTTTAAACACAAAATGCTCCACTCTAAAAGAATTCCTTATTTTTGTAAAAAGAAAAATTCGTGATTAACAACGACCAGATAAAAGAAGTTCAATCCAGGATTGAAGACTTACACAGATACCTTCAGATTGAAAAAAAGAAGATAGAAATTGCCAATGATGATGAAAAAACTGCAGCCCCTGAATTTTGGGACAACCCGAAAACTGCTGAAGCATTCTTAAAACAGCTTCGTTCCAAGAAAAAATGGGTGGAAAGTTATGATGAAATTCAGACGCAGTTTGAAGATATACAGGTTTTAGTGGATTTTGCGAAAGAAGATCCGGATTCTGAAAAAGAATTGGATGAGACATTTCCGCAGTTGGTTGAAAAAATTGAGGACCTTGAATTCAAAAATATGCTTTCCAATGAAGGAGATGAGCTTTCTGCTGTCCTTCAGATCACAGCTGGAGCAGGAGGTACAGAAAGCTGCGACTGGGCATCTATGCTGATGAGAATGTACACCATGTGGGCTGAAAAACAAGGATATAAAATCCGTGAGCTGAATTTTCAGGAGGGTGATGTAGCCGGTGTGAAGACAGTTACCCTTGAAATTGAAGGGGAATTTGCTTTTGGATATTTAAGAGGGGAAAATGGGGTGCACCGTTTAGTAAGAATTTCGCCTTTCGACAGTAATGCGAAGCGTCATACCAGCTTTGTTTCCGTATATGTTTATCCTTTAGTAGATGATACGATCGAAATTAATATTAACCCTGCCGATATCTCTTTTGAAACGATGAGGTCTTCCGGAGCAGGTGGGCAGAACGTAAACAAGGTAGAAACTGCTGTACGTCTTCGTCACGCACCAACCGGAATTATCATTGAAAACTCAGAATCCCGTTCCCAACTTCAAAATAAAGAAAAAGCAATGCAGCTCCTTCGTTCAAGATTATACGAAATGGAACTGGAAGAACGTATGAAGGCAAGAAATGAGATAGAAGCCAATAAAATGAAGATCGAGTGGGGAAGCCAGATCCGAAATTATGTAATGCACCCGTACAAACTCGTAAAAGATGTACGCTCAGGTCATGAAACTTCAGATGTAGATGCCGTAATGAATGGAAATCTTACCCCATTCTTAAAAGCATTTCTAATGGCCGATGGGACGGCGGTTTCGGATGATGACCTTGACTTGTAAAAATCATGTTTGAATTTTAGTTAAAATCTTATAATTAATTTTTGTTTCAGACATTTTAGACTTATTTTTGTTGTTCATCGATATTTATGGAAGATTTCAATAGCTGGAAGGATTTATTAAACCCGGAGTTTTATATTAAAATGGGAGGGTTTTGGCTTATTTTGTTTATCGTATTTGCTGAAACAGGACTTTTTGTAGGGTTTTTCCTACCAGGAGATTCACTTTTGTTCGTTTCAGGGATTTATGCCGTTGAAATCATCAAAGAGACTTTTGGCTCTACAGGGAGCGATTTCTTAGATACTACATTATTAGCTTCAGGAGTAGCTCTTGCCGCTATTATTGGAAATGAAGTAGGATATTATTTCGGAAGAAAGGCTGGGCCTGCTTTATATAAAAGACCGGATTCAATGCTTTTCAAGAAAAAATACCTTTACCAGGCTCATGATTTCTTTGAAAAACACGGAGCATTAGCAATTATTATGGCCAGATTCTTACCTGTTGTAAGAACTTTTACACCCATTGTAGCAGGAATTGTAAAGATGGATAAAAAAGAGTTTTTAAGAGATAATATTATTGGTGCCGTGCTATGGTCATTCATTTTGATCTTTGCCGGACATTATCTGGATAAACTGTTTATGGAGCAGTTTGGAATCAACCTAAAAGAAAAGCTGGAATATATCATTATTGTAATTGTTCTGGTGACAACGCTTCCGGTGATCTTCAAATTTGTATTCGGGAAAAAAGAGGATCTTTCCAAATATGAGGATCAGGACTTTGAATAAGAAATAATTCAATCAAAAATATACAGCCATCTCAATAATGAGGTGGCTTTTTTATGTATGAGAAATGTTTTTTTACCACGCAAAACTTGCAAGGTTATTATGATCCGTTACTTTTCGTTCGCAGAGGCGCTTCACTTAGCTAAGTAATCTACTTTGTTGAACGAAGTGTCTTTGTGATCAATAGAATATGAGCTTTAAAATTTTTTTGTGAACGTAGTGTTTTTTAAATACATCTGCCAGACAAAAATTTTTTATGCCGGATACTTAAAAGATTCTTATGAACGAATTGTTGAAAATAGTAGTTTAATTATTTATTGCATTAAATAATAGCTATTTTTTGATCCATTCCAGAATGTTGGGATAGATGATGCTGTCTCTTTTTCTTTTACTGAAGAACCTTGGAGCATGGCCTGCTCCTTTCATAAAGATAAACTTGTGTGGAATATTCATTTGGGTAAGCGCTGAGTCCATAGCAATCCCCTGATGCTGATTGACAAGAAAATCATTGTTACCCTGAAACAGGAGGGTAGGAACATTAGTAATATTCGCAATAGGGCTGGCTTCTCTGAAGGCTTCAGAAACCTTTTTCCGGTCAAACTTACTGCCTACTACCTTTTGAAAAGTGGAAGAAGTATATTTGGAATAAAAAGATTTAAGATATTCAGAGCTGTAAAAATCTGTTGGTCCACTCAGAGAAATAATCTTTTTGATCTGATCAGAATGCTGATATCCGTAGAGTAATGCCAGATGTCCGCCGGCACTTTCTCCAAGAAGAATATAATTGTTGGGCAGAAGTTCTGCTTTTTCCGTTAAAGAATTGAATTTTTCAATCGCCAGACCAATATCCTCAAGCTGCTGTTTATAAGTGATTTTTTTCTTTGCAGAAACTAACCGATAATTCATACTGATACTCGGAATCCTGTTTTCAAAAAGCATTTTCTGAACCTGTATCATGTGTTCCTTTTTACCTAAAGTCCAGGCGCCACCATGAACGATAAGAACAACGGGAGAGTCTTCAGCATAATCTTTGGGAAGAAAGACATCCATTTTCTGTCTTTTGTGCTCACCATATTTTAAATTGTAAATTTTCTGCTGGCCTCCGGGACCTACCCAGACTCTGAACTTCGTATTGCAGGACTGCATCAGAAAACCGAAACATCCCATTACGAAAAAATGATACCTGAGAATGAGCTTTTTCATTAATTAAAATTACAAAAAAATTGATGTATTGTCAATGATAGATATCAGAATATTAAAGTCTTTCAGCGGTTTTTGATGAAAGTCCTTTTTTGATGCTGATAACATCTTTTTCTCCCTTCTTGATAATAAAAGAAATTTCGCTGTCATCATCCTGCAGGAAAAACACATCCTCTTTTTCGGCCAGCATTCTCACTTTGGGAATAGTACTGCTCTGAATAAAGAGCTGACCGTTTTCATACAGAACATGAATAATACTGTCGTCCGCAAGTTTATAATTACCGGCATATTTTTTAAGTAAATCAGTACTTAAAGTGACTTCTTTCTTAGGTTGTGGAAGAGTATAGGTTTGATCTAAAAGGGCTGCTAAAATAGTGTTCCCAGCTTTTTCCAGTTTTTTACTCGTGATATTATTGAGAAGAATAATGCTGAGATCCTCTTCAGGAAGCATAGCAAAATAGCTTGTAGAACCTTCTATATTTCCACCATGATTGATGAGTTTTTTTCCATACAGATCGTCAATAAACCATCCGTAACCATAGCCGCTCAAATAAGGTGTTGTTGCTTTTTTAAATGCCTCTTTGGAAACAATTTTATAATCTCTCAATCCTTTATAATACTTGTAAAGGTCTTCAGCCGTACTGTAGATCTGCCCTGCAGGACCTGTCAATGTAGAATTCCAGACTTCTGTTTTTTCCTGTTTTGTTTTTGAAATATATGAATAGGGAACTGTTTTATACGGGCTTTTCAGGATCAAGTAGTTAAATCCGGTGTGGGTCATCTTCAAAGGATTTAAAATGTTTTTCCTTATTGCATCTTCATAAGAAAGTCCCGTTATTTTTTCAATAATAATTCCTAGCAGAATATAGCCTGAATTGGTATATGAGAATTGAGTACCCGGTTCAAAAGCCAGAGGTTCATTTTTAAAATAAGAAAGCTCTTTATCTTTGGTAATACTTTTTCCGGTGTGAAGCAGACTGAAATATTCCTTGTTTTGTAATACTTCGTAGATGCCCGAACTGTGGGTAAGGAGGTGTTCAATGGTGATTTCATTTCCTCTCGGATAATCGGGAATAAACTTTGAGATAGGATCATGTATAGAAAGTTTTCCTTCTTCACTTAATTTTACAATCATTAATGCTGTGAAAGATTTGGTCAAAGAAGCAATCTGATAGACACTTTCGTTCCGATTGGGGATCTTTTTTTCTGCATTTTGCCATCCGTAAGACTTTTCAAAAATAATTTTATTCTGATAATGGATTAAAGCTGTTCCATTAAATTTATTGATAGCTGCATATGCCCTTATAATACTGTCTATTTCCTGCTTTTTCTTTTCCTGATCTATAGTGCTGATATTCGCTTCAGTCTGGGCTTTTAAAGGAGAGCAAAATATGCTGAACATAATAACAGAACATATTAAGACTAAAATAGAGGATTGACGTCGCATAATATCAGATTTAAAAAACGGTTAAAAGTAAGCAGATTTTTGTTATGTTGTTAATACATAATTTATTATCTATAAGAGTTTGAATACTCAACTGCGGATAGCTTTATAATTTATCCGGTAATTGTATAGCAAGCTATAAGTTTTCAGCATAGCGACTCAGGGAATTATTGTATCTGGGCAAATGTTTTGAAATTGCTTTCAACGCTAGTGATAATGCTTCTTTGTATTCTCCCGCTGAAGAGAGGGACAGTGCTAAAAAAGAGTCTACCGCATCATTCAGTTCATCAGAATAATTAGTTTTTTCTTCCCTTAAAATATGAATACTTTCTTCTATCTTTCCATTATTTCTTAAGGTACTTGCCAGTTGAATTCTTGCTCTTCTCCTTCTTAAGCCGGTTAGTCCATGGTCTAATGCCGATCTGTACAAGGGTTCCGCTTCCTTTTCATGTCCCGTTGAATCAAAAGCACATGCTTTTTCAAAATCAGCAATAGCCTGGGAATCCGTTAGTAATTCTGTGTGATTTTTAATTTGGTGAATAAACTCTTCATTGCTTATTGTTCCGAGTTGTAGCCATATACTCTGTAATTGGGTTTCCCAGTTTTCATCCATTGGATAGATTTTAAACAAAGATATAAAATATTGAAAGCTGAGCATTGCTTAATCATTCTGATAATTTTCAAAATTATTGTCAGATTATGAATCTAAAAACGGAATTAAATATTTATTTTTGCTGAACTTAACAAAGATTAAAAAATTATTAAAATATGGCATCAGGCTTTTTTGCAATTTTGGATGATATTGCAGCATTGATGGATGATGTAGCAGTTACCAGTAAGGTTGCTACTCAAAAGACAGCAGGGATTTTAGGAGATGACCTTGCTGTAAATGCAGAAAAAGCCACTGGCTTTCTTTCTTCCAGAGAAATTCCGGTTCTATGGGCTATCACCAAAGGATCATTTATCAATAAACTGATTATTCTTCCTATCGTTTTTTTACTCAATTGGTTGTATGCTCCGGCTATTAATTATGTATTGATCCTTGGAGGATTCTATCTGGCCTTTGAAGGAGTTGAAAAAATAATAGAATTTCTTTTTCATCGTGACAAAAAGGGGCATGAAGTTATAGAAGAAATTGTAGAAGAAGAAAAAAGTTCAGAGGAAATAGAAAAACAGAAAGTAAAATCGGCAATTACAACGGATTTTATTTTATCAATCGAGATTGTTATTATTGCTTTAGGAACCGTATTGGAAGAAAGTCATCCTTTCATTACACAGATTTTAGTAACGAGCCTGGTTGCATTTATCGCTACTGTTGGAGTTTATGGAATTGTAGCTTTGATCGTAAGAATGGATGATGCAGGGTTTAAATTAATAAAGAAAAGTAACGATAAAGGTTTTTTTGGGAAGCTTGGGCATGTATTAGTGAAGGCTTTACCTATTGTTATTAAAATATTAGGAGTTGTAGGAACAATTGCTTTAATAATGGTTGCTGGTGGAATTTTTCTACATAGAATAGAATTTTTTCATGGTGTACTTCCAACCTGGCCGGATGTTTTGAAAGAGCTTACGCTTGGAGTTGTTGGCGGATTGGCAGCGGTTGCCGTATTTACGTTAGGAAAGGGAATCTATTCTTTAGCGACAAAAAAATAAAAACAGAATTAGAATTAAATAACCAAAAAATCCTGTATTCGTGAGAGTACAGGATTTTTTATTAATAAATAGGGAGAATTGATCAGTTGACTTATTAAAGGTTATGCTCGTTTTTGCATAGGCATTTACTGAGATTCTTATCCTTTATTAAGTTATAGTTTGGAGTAAGCTTATTTTATTTTCAACCCATTCATGTAGGCTAATTTAATTGTATTAGCGCCATGAAATTCAGAATAATTGAGATCAATTTTATTTTCCGTTTCCAGTTTCTCGTAAAGTTTAATAATTTTCCCTCTATATGGGCAACTGTTTACAAAATTGTTTAAAAAAAATTCAGTAGTATCTTTGTCTGAAAAACATAGAAAGAAATCTAATGGAGAAATAGAATCTTCTGACCATTGATTAAACTTTGTTCCATTATTCTTTAAAAACTCGATGGCGATTTTCTTAGAATTAAAAATTTCGAAAATTGGAAGTATATATTTTTCTATATTTTCTGTGATTTCAATAATTGATTTTTCATAAGATAGCCTAGCTAAATTCCATTCTTTCCAATTATTATAGGGAGTTAAATAGCCTATTTGATTTCCAAAAATTAATCCCTGAGAATATTCATTTTTAGTTTGCTCTATCTGCCATTTCTTTAAAATTTTAGAATAGATACCAATGTTAGGTAGGAGTTTAATGGATGAAGAATCATTCCTAAAACTCGACTGAAAATAAATCTCAAAATAGATATCTTTATCAAGGGATACTTTCTTAAGTCTTTGTCCTTTTTTAAGCGTTTTGAAACCATCAAGCTGAGTGGCAATTTCGTTACAGGCATTTAAAAACATTGTTCTTGTATCCATTTGTTTCCAGAAGTATTTTGAGTCGATCAAATAAAGAATAAAAGTATAGAAAATAAAAGAGAATAAAAAAAGAGGCTTAAAAAGCCTCTCTTATATTAATTGAATAAATCTTTTACTTTATCAAAAAAAGTTTTTTCCTTTCCGGATGGTTCTGCAACCATTTCTCCGCTGGACATCTGCTTTTCAAAGAAGTCTTTCTGATCCTTCGTAAGCTTTTGTGGAGTCCATACATTGATGTGGATAAACATGTCTCCTTTTCCGTAACTGTCGATACTTGGAAGTCCTTTTCCTGCCAATCTTAAGATCTTTCCGGACTGAGTTCCCGGATCAACGGTAATTTTTACTTTTCCGCCTACAGTAGGAATTTCCTTTTTCGTTCCTAAAGCAGCTTCAGCAAAAGAAACATACAGCTCCTGGTGAAGATTATCGCCTTCTCTCTTAATGATTTGATCTACTTCCTCTTCAATGATTACTAATAAATCCCCTGGAATTCCACCAAACGGAGCATCATTTCCTTTCCCTCTTACATTAAGCTGGATACCGTCTCTTGCTCCTGCCGGAATATTGATCGTGATTTCCTCTTCATCTTTGATAAGACCTTGTGCATTGGCTCCTGCAGGAATCTTGTCAGCAACTTTCCCAATTCCCTGGCAAGTACCACAAGTTGTCTGAGTCTGCATTTGACCGAACATGGTATTCATTACTTTAAGCTGAACACCGGAACCATTACAGGTAGGACATGTTTTTGAAGTGGCACCTTCTGCCATCTTCATTTTTTTTACTTTAATGGTTTTCTGAGTTCCGTTTACCATTTCCTCAAGGTTCAGCTTGATTCTGATTCTTAAATTAGAACCTTTTACCTGCTGACGGCCTCCACCGCCGCCACCGAATCCTCCGAAACCACCACCGAAAATATCTCCAAACTGGCTGAAAATATCTTCCATGTTCATTCCGCCTCCGAAGCCACCGCCTCCGAAACCTCCATTTCCACCCATTCCGGCGTGACCGAACTGGTCGTATCTGGCACGTTTCTGATCGTCGCTTAGAACTTCGTAAGCCTCAGCAGCTTCTTTAAATTTTTCTTCAGCCTCCTTATCACCAGGATTTTTATCCGGATGAAATTTGATGGCCATTTTACGGTATGCTTTTTTTATTTCGTCGGCGGATGCAGATTTGCTGATCTCAAGAACCTCGTAATAATCTCTTTTTGACATGACAATTTTATAATTGATTGTTGATAAATGATAAAAGATATTGTAAAGCTAATAAGTGAAACATTCATCAATTATCACTCACCATTTATCATTTATGAATTTTAATTTCCTGTTACTACTTTTGCAAAACGGATTACTTTATCACCTAAAGTATATCCAGTTTCAATAACGTCTACGATTTTTCCTTTCAAATCTTCCGATGGAGCAGGGATCTGAGTAATCGCTTCATGGAAATCAACATTAAAGCTGTCACCAGCTCTTACTTCCATTGTTTGTAAGCCTTTTTCGGTAAGTTTATTTTTGAATTTCTGATAGATAAGCTCTACACCTTGCAGGTCAGCCGGGTTTCCGTTTTTAGCGATTTCCTTTAATGCTCTTTCAAAATCATCTAAAACCCCTAACATTGAAACCATCATCTCCTGGTTAGCATATTGGAAGAATTCCATCTTCTCCTTGCTTGTTCTTTTTTTATAGTTTTCGAATTCAGCATACAATCTGATGTAACGGTCTTTTTCTTCTGCCAAAAGTTCTTCTGGAGAAGGTGCTGCTGTCACATTGTCCTGAGACGTTGCGTCATTATGAACGTTGTTTTCTTCCTGATTATTGATGCTTTCTTCGTTAATATCCTGGTTTTCCATAATTCAATATTTATTTACTGTTTGTTTGACAAAGAGCCTGCCAAATCCGAAATCAGGACATTAAGGCAGAAAAATGTCTAACGCTGAATAGTGGTTAAATCAATCCACTTCGTTTGTGAATTTGTTGTATTGTGAGATTAAAAATTGACTTTGCAAAGCAAAAATTGACTATTGACCATTCACTAATAATGTCCAATAGTCAATTCAAAAACTATAGTTGTGTTTTTTATTCTCCCGTAAACGTTTGATACAACAGGTACAGGTTTAAAACAATAATAATAATGGAAATTACCCATACGCAGATTTTAAGGAACGGTTTATTGACAAATTCACCCATTTTCGCTTTATCATTGGTAAACATAACCAATGGAACAACAGCAAAACTCAGCTGCATGGATAGAATCACCTGGCTTAAAACCAATAGTTCGGTCGTTCCCTGTTCGCCGTAAAGAATAGCAACAATAAGTGCCGGAATTACAGCAATAAGTCTTGTGATAAGCCTTCTCAACCAGGGTTTTAATCTGATATTTAAAAACCCTTCCATTACAATCTGTCCTGCAAGAGTTCCGGTTAATGTTGAGTTTTGTCCGGATGCCAATAAAGCAATAGCAAACGCAATACTTGCCATGGAAGCTCCCAGAATAGGAGTAAGCATCTTATATGCATCATGAATATCAGCAACATGTTCGTTCCCTGTTGTATGGAATGTGGCTGCTGCCAGAATAAGTATTGCAGCATTGATGAAAAATGCCAGCATCAATGAAACCGTACTGTCTATTGTGGCAAATTTTATGGCTTCTTTTTTTCCTTCCGTATCGCGGGTATAATCTCTGGTCTGTACAATACTGCTGTGCAGATACAGATTGTGGGGCATTACGGTGGCTCCTAAGATTCCAATGGCAATATATAGCATTGCGGGATTCTGAATGATTTCCTTTTGAGGAACCAATCCTCCCAGAATTTCACTGAAAGCAGGCTTGGAAATAATGATTTCATAGACAAAACAAGCCAGGATAATGAATATAAGTCCTCCTACAATACTTTCAATCCATCGGAAACCTTTGGCCTGAAGTAAGAGAATAATTAAAACATCCACTGTGGTAATGACAATTCCCCAGGTCAGCGGAATGTGAAATAATAGGTTTAACGCAATCGCAGAACCAATGACTTCGGCGAGATCACAGGCGGCAATAGCTATTTCACAAAATACCCAGAGAATAAAATTGGTAGTAGGGCTGAAGTGATCTCTGCAGGCCTGTGCAAGATCTCTTTCTGCAACAACTCCCAGTTTCACGGATAAATGCTGCAAAACCATTGCGAAAATATTTGAAATAAGAATTACGGATAGCAGAGTATACCCAAACTGAGCACCTCCGGCAATATCAGTAGCCCAGTTCCCCGGATCCATATATCCAACGGCAATCATCAGTCCCGGTCCTGCAAATGCAAGATATTTTCTCCAGAAATTTGCATTTTTCGGGACTTTGATAGATGAATAAACCTCTGATAAGGAATGAGATGTTTTATCTTTTCGCCAGGCGCTTTTTATATTGAAATTCATAAATGTTAGAAATGACTAACAAATTTAATTAAATAAATGTAAACAGAGAAATCATGATATAAAAAAATCCCGGAAATTACTTCCCGGGATCTAATTTTTATTGAATCTAAAGATTATTTTGCAAATCTTACAGCCATTTTTCTATCAGCAGCTCTTTCTGCGTCAGAAGCTTTTGCATCTACTTTAGCAAATTGACTTCCATAACCGTCAGCAGCAATTACCTGTGCGCCAACTCCGGATTTAGCTAAAGCAGCTTTAATGTACTCAGCTCTTGCTTTTGACAATTTTACGTTAGACGCTTCGTTTCCTGTTTTATCAGTATAGCCTCCAACTTTAATTTTTGCATCAGGGAAAGCTTTAAGGATAGCCACAAGATTATCCAATTGTCCTTGTGAACCTGTTTCAAGTTCAGTAGAACTTCCCATTTTGAAATTTACGTGATCGAAATCGTACCACTTATCTTTCAATGCGGAATCATCTGCAGCATTTTTGTAACCATCGGATTTTAGGAATGCAATCATCTGATCTTCCATACCACCTTTGTAACCTTTTAACATCACACCGTTAAGATCAATGTTTTCATCGGTTTTAGCAGTAGCCGGAACAGGTGTTGCAGTTCCTGTTGTAGCGGTATCTGCAGTAGAACTTGCCGTTGCAGAGTCAGACGTAGCTGTAGTTGTGGTAGTAGTCTGTTTTTTCTCACACTGCTTCCACAAGAAATATCCGGCTGCCAGTAACAGTAAAAGCGGAAGCAGCCATTTCCAGATGGAGCCTCCGCCTTGATTATTATTGTTGTTATTTTCAAATCGTTCTCTCACTTCTCTAGCTCCTTCTGAAACATTTTCTCTTGCTGTAGCTACACCTTCTGCGATGTTATCTTTAGCAGTAGAAGTTACTGAAGAAACTGTTTCTTTCGCCTGACCAAACCAATTTTCAGCTCCTAATCCAAAGGAAGCCAAAGAAAGACCTGCCGGCAATAAGGAAGAAATAATGCCTTTCTGATCATTCAGTAAACTGGAAATACCTGAAGCACCCAAATTATTGTCTGCTGCATATTTTCCAATTGTGCCTACTGTAGCTCCAGTCACCAGATTTAACAAAGAACCTGCAGAGGTATTGCTTACTCCTGAAAAACTGGCAATGGAATTGATTAATCCACTTACTTTATCTCCAAAAATTGAAGATAACAAGTTAGAAATAATAGGATTACTAGACGAACCGCCTAATAAATTTCCTAAAATTCCACTTGAAGAGGCTTGTGTAATAGCATCCACAACGCCTGGCTTATCTGCATTATTGGCTAATCCTCCTACTACTGCAGGTAATAATCCGCCAATTGCTTTAGAAATACCGGATTCACTTTCTCCAAACTGCGAGGCAGCCTGTGAAACCAAAGCGGGACCTAATTGTCCTTTAATTAAATCAATGACATTTAAAGACATAATAATAAATTTTTTTGATTAATGTTGAGATAAATTTAAACAAAAATCCGTCCAAAAGTCACTTTTTTTTGAATATTTCTTTAAAAATTAACGATTTTTTTTAAAATCATTAAAATTATTAATAAGCTTTTGCGAATAATACACGTCTCTTAGATGGTTTTCCGGAAACTAAAGATACACCTTCTTCTACATCATCATCTAAAGGTATACATCTGATGGTAGCCTTCGTTTCATCCTTAATTTGTTCTTCTTCTTCAGCTGTACCATCCCAGTGAGCATAGATGAAACCACCTTTCTCTTCCAGAACTTTTTTGAATTCTTCGTAAGTATCCACTTTCGTAAAATTATCTTTTCTGAATTCAAGAGCTTTGTTATAAAGATCCTGCTGAATTGTTTTCAATAGATCTTCGATATAAGAATCCAGACCTTCGATAGAACGAACTTCTTTTGTCAGATTATCTCTTCTTGCAATTTCCACAGATTTATTTTCCAGATCTCTTGGGCCCATCGCGATTCTTACAGGAACTCCTTTCAATTCATATTCTGCAAATTTCCAACCCGGTTTGTTCTGAGTATCATTGTCGAACTTCACGGAAATACCTTTTGCTTTCAGTTTAGCCTGAATATCTAAAGCTACTTCACTGATTTGCTCTAACTGCTCTTCTCCCTTAAAGATTGGAACAATCACCACCTGAATAGGCGCCAGAGTAGGAGGCAGTACCAATCCGAAATCATCAGAGTGCGTCATAATCAAAGCTCCCATCAAACGGGTTGATGTTCCCCATGATGTAGCCCATGCATGTTCTATTTTTCCTTCTTTATTAGTGAATTTTACGTCAAATGCTTTTGCGAAATTCTGTCCTAAGAAGTGAGATGTTCCCGCCTGTAAAGCTTTTCCATCCTGCATTAATGCTTCAATACAATAGGTTTCATCAGCTCCTGCAAATCTTTCAGACGGCGTTTTTAATCCCTGAATTACCGGCATTGCCATAAAGTTTTCTGCAAAATCTGCATATACTTTATTCATTTTTTCTGCTTCTTCCACTGCTTCATCTTTTGTAGCGTGAGCGGTGTGCCCCTCCTGCCATAAGAATTCTGCCGTTCTTAAGAAAAGACGTGTTCTCATTTCCCAACGAACAACATTCGCCCATTGGTTGATCAATATCGGTAGGTCTCTGTAAGACTGAATCCAGTTTTTGTATGTATTCCAGATAATAGCTTCTGAAGTAGGACGAACGATAAGTTCTTCTTCCAGCTTCGCATCCGGGTCTACAATCAGTTTGGATGGATTGTCCGGATCTGTTTTTAATCTGTAGTGAGTAACAACAGCGCATTCTTTTGCAAAACCTTCTGCATTTTTTTCCTCAGCCTCAAACAAGCTCTTGGGCACAAAAAGCGGGAAGTATGCGTTAACGTGACCTGTTTCCTTGAACTTTTTATCCATTTCATCACGCATTTTTTCCCAGATCGCATAGCCATACGGTTTGATCACCATACATCCACGCACGCCTGAGTTTTCAGCTAAATCAGCTTTTACAACCAGCTCATTATACCATTTGCTGTAATCTTCGCTTCTTGAGGTTAATTTTGCCATTATTTTTTTAAATTTTTTTAACTTTTGTACATTATTGTTATCTAAAAATAAAAATCTATTTTTGATAGATTTTTTTACCAGTATTTTGGTACATTTTTGGTACAGATTGCAAATATAATTTAAATTAAAAATTTTTACGTTATCATGAAAAGAAATATACATAAAAATTTGCTTGGTCTGCTAAGATCCAAAGGGGTGTTGGCTATATCAGGCGGGTTATTACTTGTGTCTTGTGGTGCTCAGATGGGAGGGTATAGCGAGACGGATGGGGTGTATTACGACCCCAATAAGGATACGCTACCTGAAGGAGTTATCATCAATGATAGCGGAAACAGAGTAGGAGAATATTATGACTATTATCAGGATTCCAATGTCATTCAAAATGCACAAACGAATTCCAGAGAACAGCAAAACAGATATAATGACTGGAGTAATACCAATCCGAATTGGAACTCCAATGCTACTGATTCAGACTGGGGACTTTATGCAGGTTCTCAGACGAACTACTATGACAACTCTTGGGGATGGGGATCTCCTTGGGGATGGTATGGTGGCTACAGCCCATATTGGGGCTGGGGCATGAACCGCGGCTGGGGCTGGGGTGCAAGTTTGTCCTGGGGTTGGGGCGGATCATTCGGATGGGGCTGGGGAGGCTCTTACGGATGGGGAAGTCCATACTGGGGATACGGTTATGGTGGATATTATGATCCATTCTGGGGCGGTTACGGAAACCCTTATTGGGGATACGGAGGCGGCTACTGGGGTGGTGGATACTACAACAGACCTGTTTATAGAAGAAGCGGTGCCAGTGGAGGAGGATTCCAGAATACAGGTGTAGCTAACGCAGTATACAGAACCAATACAGCCAATTCAGGCTTCAGAAATACTAATGGTGGTTTCAGAAACGGAAATAACGGAGGTTTCAGAGACTCTAATTCAAATGGTGGTTTCAGAAATAGTAACGGCGGATTTAGAAACACAGATAATGGCGGCTTCAGAAATTCCAACTCAAATGGCGGTTTCAGAAACTCCAATTCAAATGGTGGATTCCGTAATACTGCACCACAGACAAGACCTAATTATAATTATCAGCAATCACAGCCTAGAAACAATAATGGAGGCTTCAGATCTAATGATTCAGGAGGTTTCAGATCTAGCGGCGGCTTCAACTCCGGTGGAGGCGGCTTCAGAGGAGGTTCTTCTGGCGGCGGTGGCGGAATGAGATCCGGCGGCGGAGGCAGAGGTGGATTCAGATAATTTTCAACGAATAAACTATTAAAAAATAATGTTAAAAAAATCTTTAGTATTAATGAGTATTTCTGCTGCATTTTATGCGCAGGCTCAGGATGTTTCTGTGATAAGAAATACCGTGGATGTTTACTCAAGTACTCCTATGGTGGGATCGGCTAAGTTCAATGCGATGGCTGGAGCTAATGGTGCACTGGGTGGTGATGCAAACTCTTTGCTTACCAACCCGGCAGGTTTAGGGGTAGCTATTTCAGGAGAGGTTTCAGGAACTTTATCTATTTTAGGCAATAAAAACAAAAGCTCTTTAGCTGGATCTACCATAGACTACAGCAAAACCAGAGGAGATCTTGGAAATGCAGGAGGAATCATTGCTTTCCCACTGATGACGGAAACGGCTTGGAAGTTTATTAATATCGGTATTAATTTTTCCAACCAATCACTTGATAATGTAATTCAGTCACCGGGTAATAACAATGTTGTTTACGCTTTTGATAAAGATGATATAACCAAGGATGCAGCATTGGCAGGACATATGTATGAAAGATATGGTAATTTGTCAAAAATGAGTTTTGGGGTAGGAGCGAATTATAATCATAATTTATATTTAGGTGCAGGTTTCAATTTTTTCAACGCTTCAGTTGATCAATATGATACTTTATTTTACCGAAATCTTGCCAATAATTCTACAGAAGGATTCAGTAAGCAGGATACTCCTTACACAGAAAGATCTTCAGGTTTTTCTGCTTCATTAGGGGTTATCGGAAAGCTAAGTCCTAATTTCAGAGTGGGAGCATCCCTTGAAACTCCTACATTCTGGACAATAGACAGAAATTATTATTTCTATAACGATCCTGTTTACGGAGACGATATGGGTGCTGAAAACAGAAAGTTTACTTCACCGCTTAAAGCAACAGTGAGTGCTGCATTTGTAGCAAGTAAAAACTTCTCTTTGAACGTAGATTATACTCTTGGACTTACAAAGCCTGATTATAAAGTATATGGCGGTGCAGAAAGATCATTAAATGATTTCTTTAAAGAGAATTACAAAAACCTTTCTGAAGTAAGAGTAGGAGCTGAGTACAGAGTACAGCAGTTCAGACTGAGAGGAGGTTATGCTTACCAGTCAAGTCCTTTTGATGCCCTTACGATCAGTAGATTTAATGATGCAGGTACTGTAGGAGATCAATCATACAGCAACATGATGCTAAGTGACAGAAATACACTTTCTTTCGGTATTGGGTATGATTTCAAATCATTCTATGTAGATGCATCTTATCAGAATATCTCATCTAAGTATACTAACCCTTTTATGAGAGGATATATGGACGGAAATTCTGATTCATCTTATTATTCTGCTAATAACATCTTTGAAAGTGATGCGTATGCAGCAAGTGAGGTTAAAAATAACAGAAACAATTTCTTCCTTACAGTAGGATGGAAATTCTAAGCTATAATAAGCTATATACAATGAAAAAGCTCCGGAAAATTCCGGAGCTTTTTTATTTTTTTAGTGAGAATGAGCAACAGGATGTTGATGGAAGAGATGCATCATCAATGCAAGTGAAACTCCTAAAACAACCAGTCCGATTTTTACCCAGTCAATATTGTGATTTTTATTACTTTCAAAAATGATTACCGATGAAATATGAAGGAAAATTCCTCCCACGATAGCCAGAAAATAAGGCTGAAGATCAGGATTGAAATAGTTTCCTAATAACATTCCCATTGGAGAGGCCAAAGCAAATAAGGCAACGATCAGAATAGAAGGATAAGAGGAAGAACTTTTTGATTCTCCTTTTCTGTTGAATAAAAATGCTCCCAGAATAAATGAAATAGGAAGATTGTGAAATACAATTCCCCAAAGATAAGGAGACATCTCATGCTCTTCATTGGCAAGAGGGATTCCTTCAATGAAAGCATGAATAAACAATCCCACCATTAAAGCAGCAGGAAGAATATTGTGTTCATTATGATGATGGAAGTGTCCATGTTCAAAACCTTTGGTAAGAGCTTCCAGAATCATCTGTAGAAGAACTCCTGCAATTACAAATATTCCAAGACTACTGCTTCCAGCAGAGGTATACACCTGAGGGAAAACTTCATTGAGACAGATTGTAATTAAAAAACCGGCACTTAATATCAGTAGATTTTTGGCCAGTTTTTCTTTTTTACCAAAGTGCTTTCCCAGAAATACTCCTGTTATTACACTTAAAATCAGTAAAAGTACTGTTATCATTATTTTTTCTTAAATAAATTGATGCAACGCGGGGAATTTTCTTTTTTAAATTCATTCAGCTGATAATCTCCCCAGATTTTAATTCTTTCAAAACCACATTCCGAAGCATAAGCATGAATGGCTTCCAGCGTGTGAAGCTTTACTTTTTCAAAAAAATGAAAAGGCTTACCATCTGCTTCAAAACGGATATCTTTGATGATATGTCTGCCTTCTATCTTTTTAAGGATCTTGAAGTCTATATCACCGCGGGTGATTGTTGTTTCAGGGACTAAAGTATTTCTTACATACTCTTCATTCAGATAATCCAGTACAAAATATCCTCCGGGCTTCAATGCGTTGTAAACCGATTGGAATACTTTTTTGTCATCATTTTCATTGTCAAAATACCCAAAACTTGTAAATAAATTGAATACAGCATCCATCGGGTCTGCATCAATTGGGTTTCTCATATCATGAACTTCAAAAAGCAGGGTTTGATTTTCATATTGTTTATCAGATTCAATACTTTGTCTGGAAAGATCAAGACCCAAAACATCATATCCTAATTTATTAAGGAAAACAGAGTGTCTTCCCTTTCCGCAGGCAAGATCTATGATTTTCGACTGAGGCGGGAGCTGAAGGTCCGCTGTGAGTTTTTTAATGAAGTTTTCAGCTTCAGTATAGTCTCTGTTGCTATAAAGCAAATGATAATAAGGGGTATCAAACCAAGATTCAAACCATTCCATAATGCAAAAATAACTAAATTTGTGCGGTTAAAAGCAAAGTATTTTACAACATTAAGAGATTGAAAAATTCAATTGGACAAGAAGTTGGAGGGCTAATCTTTTAATTATTAAAGCTTTAAATCTTTTAATTCATACTTATGGATACAGAAAATATTAAAATACAGATAAAGACATTCTTCGGATTGGAGCAGATTCTGGCAGAAGAAATCAAAAAATTGGGTGGAAGGAATGTTGAAATTAAAAACAGAGCAGTAAATTGTGAAGGAGATCTGGGTTTTCTTTACAAGATCAATTACTCTGCAAGAACAGCATTGAAAATTTTGGTGCCCATTCATGAGTTCAAAGCTTTCAACCAACACCAGTTTTATGACAGACTTTTCAAGTTTGAATGGGAAAACTTTATGGATGTAGACCAGTCTTTCTCTATTGATGCAACAGTAAACTCTGAAACGTTCAAGCATTCACAGTTTGTCACTTTAAAGATGAAGGATGCGATCGTGGATTATTTTCAGGAGAAATTCAAAAGACGTCCTAATGTAGAAACGAGAAACCCGGATATCAAATTCCATCTTCATATTGACAGAGAGCTGGTGATGATCTCAATGGATTCTTCAGGAGATCCTTTGTTTAAAAGAGGATACAGAAGAGAACAGGGAGAAGCACCTATCAATGAAGTGCTGGCGAGCGGAATGCTTCAGCTGGCAGGATGGGACGGAAAAGGTAATTTCCTTGATCCTATGTGCGGTTCCGGAACATTATTGATTGAAGCAGCTATGATTGCTCTGGATCTTCCGGCTCAAATCTTCAGAAAGAGATTCGGATTCCAGAACTGGAATAATTATGATGCCGAATTGTTCTCGAAAATTAAAGAATTCAGAATTAACAGAGTCAGACAGTTTGATGGAAAAATTGTTGGATATGATATTGATGCAAGAATGCTGAATGCTGCAAGAATGAATGTAGAAGCAGCTGAAATGGAAGATATTATCGAGATTAAAAAGCAAAACTTCTTTGAGTCTAAAAAGGAACTTTTCCCTTTATTGATGGTGTTTAATCCTCCATACGACGAAAGAATTTCCATTAATGATGATGATTTCTACAAGAAAATCGGAGATACCTTCAAGACCCATTATCCAAATACGTTGGCATGGCTGATCTCTTCAGATCTTGAAGCGGTGAAAAAAATTGGTTTACGCCCTTCAAGAAAGATCAAACTTTTCAACGGAAAACTGGAAACGAGATTTTTACAGTACGAAATGTATGAAGGAACGAAAAAAGTACATAAACTGGAGGAAAATAAATAATAGTTTGTATCGTTTAGAATAATAAACTGATGGCCTGGAATTTTCTTGATGGACTTGAAATAATTGTCGATGTATTGGATCTGTTTGGATCTGATTTTCGCTCAACTTCTGATAGAAAAAGTCTGAACTATGATGAGAAGCCACAAAAAAAGAGTTCAGGAAGATCTAAATATTTTACAGAGAAAGTCAGTGTTGCGCTTATTGCAGTTACAGCATTCTTTTTTCTGATTGTTTTTAAAGATCCGTTGCCAGCAGCAAATTATACACAAACTTTGGTTGTAACTTCCTTAATAGGAGTTGTGATTTCATTTGTAGTATTTTTTATCCTACATGTCATGGAACTCTATTATTTTAAGAATATCTTTAAACTGCTCCTATTCAGCTTTTCGGTAATTGCTTTCTTTATTTCTGTGGTAATGTATATCTATTTCAAATCTGGCTGGTTTATATAGGTTTTAAAGAAACTTTTCAACGGAAAGCCGGAAACGAGATTTTTACAGTACGAAATGTATGAAGGAACGAAAAAAGTACATAAATTGGAAGATAAATAAAGTTATATGTCCTGGAATTTTTTAGATATATTTGATGTGGTTTTGGATGTTTTTGGTCTGTTTAGCTCCGGATCAAAATCATCAGGCTCAAAACCTAAAAGAAAGGCTTTAAATCATAATGTAATATCTCAAAACAAAGAGCTAAAAGATTCGGATATTCCACAGAAAAAATAACTGAAATAGAATTCAGTTGAATTAAAATAATAAAAAGAGGCTGTACTCATGTGTACAGCCTCTTTTATCTTATTGTGTCTGTGAGGGAGCAAATCCATACTGCTTTTTAAAAGCATGCGAAAAATGTGACAGGTCCTCAAAACCTACTTCAAGAAAAACATCAGACGGTTTTTTATTCCTTTCAGATAAATGATAATAGGCCAGTTCAAGACGTTTTTGCGTAAGCCACCGCTGTGGTGTCGTTTGAAAAATCTTTCTGAAATCTCTGTTGAAAGTAGATAAACTCCTTCCCGTGAGATATCCATATCGTTCCAAAGGCATATTAAACATATAATTCTTTTCCATGAAGTTAATCAGATCTACTTTTCCCGGTTCATCAAAATCAGCGAGTACAGAATCTATATTCGGATCAATTTCCCTTAAAATACTGATGGCTTCGGTGATCTTCAGGTGAGCGATATTCTCAGGAAATGGCCCTTCAATCTCAAAATAAGGAATGAGTGACGCAAGACAGCTGTTCAGAAGAGGATGACTGCTGAAGCTGTGAATGCTGGATTCCCGTGGACTGTTTTTCTTTTGGTAGTCAATAGAACTATAAAATGCTTTCAACCGTTCTGTGGTAAGGTGCATCACTACCGCTTTATGAGGAAGTCCGTCTTTTGGATAATTGATAATCGTGGCAAGATGATTTCTCGGAATCAGAAAAATATCTCCGGCTTTGAAAATGTAGGTTTTGTCTGCCTGGATAATTTTCGTTTCTCCTGATATAAACCAGACCAGCATATGATATTCAAAAACAGTTTCCGTTTTGAACAGCTTATCATCATAACTGGAAAGCTTGATATCCGGTGTGAGGTATTGTATCTGGAAATCCATTGTCAAAAGTTTTTCATTACAAATGTATTTAAAAACGGCGACTATATAGAATTTTACACTATTGTCATTCTGACGAAGGAAGAATCTCATGTAAAGCTTAGATTCTTCATTTCACTGCGTTACATTCAGAATGACAGCGTCATAATAATAAGATAGAAGGATTAATCTAGGATTGTATATAATTGCCTAAAAACAATTATTTCGTGTCAAAGTTAAGTCCCAACATTTCTTCGCTCAGTTTCCATAATTGCTCTGCATTTTTTTTGTCAATAGAATAGGGCTGCACCCCACGGATGGTAGCCGGTTCATCAAACCTGTGCTCAATTTGCCCTCTGTCAATCTCCGCAATATCACAGTTTTCACAATAAACCCCGCCGATTTCGTTAAGTTGGGGACTTACAGCGCACCAGATGGTAGTAGCGGCTCCTTGTTGAATGGTTTTTAACCGTGCTTCAACTTCCGGTTTGATATTTCCATTTTCATCATGCGTTCCGAGTTGCTTAAAAAGTTCAATAGGTTCTTCTCTGCCCAGATCGGTACCATAAACTGAACCTGGATGAAGAGAATAAGCTCTGATATTGAATTCCTTTCCTCTTTCATCAAGTTCTACCGCAAACAGATTACATGCTGTTTTAGATTGTCCATATCCGGAAAGTGTGTCATACTCTCTTTTCTCAAAATTCGGGTCTTCAAAGTCAAAAGGAGCCATCTGATGACCATATGAAGAAACACTTATAACTCTTGCTCCGTCTGCTTTTTTCAGAGCCGGCCATAATTTTGCGGTAAGATGAAACTGCCCAAGGTAATTGGTTGCCAATTGAGACTCAAAACCTCTGCTGTCCCTGCGGAGAGGAACCCACATGATGCCCGCATTATTAATAAGAATATCCAGACTTCTGCCTGACGATACAAATTTTTCTGCAAAAGAGTTAATAGATGCAGGGTCCATCAGATCCATTTTTTCGAGTTCAATATTTTCAATTCCTGAAAGATTTTTCCCTGCTTTTTCGATATCTCTTGCGGGAATGATGACGTGTGCTCCGGCGGAGGTAAGGGCTTTTGTAGTTTCAAGACCGATTCCCGCATACCCGCCGGTAATGATAACTGTTTTTCCGGTAAGATCAATTCCTTTTATTACTTCCTGAGCTGTTGAGAAAGCATTAAAGCCTGATTGAATAGGTTGTTGCATTGTGCTGATAATAGATTCCATTTTTTTTGTTGTTTTAAATTTCTATAGCAAAATTATAATGGATTTCTCAGGTTTATTTTGTTTAAAATGTCAAATTTGTTGGCTCAGAATTTCATTTGTAAAATCCATTTTCTGAGAAAGATAAAACTCTACTTCGTTAATTTCTCTGAATAAGCTGTTAAACTGTTTGTAGATTGTTCTGCGAATAAGTAATTTTGAAAAATTTTCAATTTGAAGCCTACTATTTCCATTGTCGTTGCCATTTACAACCGAAAAGATGAACTTTTTGAGCTGCTGACCTCCCTTACCCAGCAGACGGATAAGGAGTTTGAGATCATTATTGTAGATGACGGTTCTCTGATCGATCTGAAACCTACTATCAAGAACTTTGAACAGGGACTGGATATTAAATATTTCAGAAAAAATAATTCAGGACCGGGACTGACAAGAAATTATGGAGCGGAAAGAGCAGCAAATGAATGGCTGGTATTTGTAGACAGTGATGTTATTGTTGAAAAAGATTATATTGAACATATCAAAAACGATATTCTTACAATTCCTTGTGATGCATTTGGAGGAGCAGATAAAGCGCATAAAGGATTTAATCTGATGCAGAAAGCAATTTCCTATTCCATGACTTCTGTTTTTACAACCGGAGGAATCAGGGGAAGTAAGAAAGCGGTTTCCAAATTTCAGCCCAGAAGTTTTAACATGGGAGTGAAAAAAGCCGTTTTTGAAAAAGTAGGTGGATTTTCAGAAATGAGAATAGGTGAGGATCCGGATCTATCCATGACCCTTTGGGAAAATGGATTTACCACTGCTTTTTTTGATGATATTGCAGTATATCATAAACGCAGAGTTGATTTTGGGAAATTTTCCAAGCAGGTCTATCAATTTGGCTGTGCAAGACCGATTCTTAATCAGAGACATCCGAATTATGTAAAGATTTCTTTTGCATTTCCTACCTTATTTATGTTAGGATATATGATGGGCTTTCTGGAGTATTTTATAATGCATAGAGGGATAATCCTTTCTTTTTATGGATTGTACACGTTTTTGGTGTTGTTTCACGCTTTATTACTGACTAAAAATATCAGTATTGCCGGAATGGCGGTTATTTCCACTTATATTCAGATGTTTTCCTACGGATATGGATTCCTAAAATCCTGGATTCTGCTGAATGTTTTAAGAATGAAACCGGAGGAAGCTTTTCCCCATCATTATTATAAGAAATAATAAGGAGCATCCTGTACAGGTTTTGCTAAAGCCGTTGAAAGGTTTTATTTCTTTGATAAATGGACTGAAGCCCATTCCTATTGAATTCTTTTATGGTGTAAATTAAAACGGAAAATAATAAAACATAACGTTTGTCATTCCGCAGGAATCCAACTCCTTATTTATCATTAATTTATTATCCAAATTTAAAAAATATCAACCTAGACTCCTACGGAGTGACAGGCTGTATGGATAATCTAAGCGAATAATTTGTATTGAGTCTGGGGGAATAAGTGTACATATGATTTAAACTAAAAGAAAAAAAGGCTGTTTCAATTGAAACAGCCTTTTTACAATAAATTAGGATATGGAAATGTTTTCATGGTGGTTAAGAACACCTACTTTCAGCATACACTCCTTCATTTTATGGTAAGTTCTTTTGATGTCGTGGTCAAGACCGATGGAGAATCTGATCAATCCGTCAGAAATCCCTATAGATGCACGCTCTTCCTCTGGAATTTCAGATGAAGTAGATTTTCCTGAGCATGAGAATAAGGTTTTATAGAACCCTAAACTTACTGCAAGATAGCCAAGGTTTTCTGCCTGCATCAGCTCCATCAGTTCATTTGCTTTTTCTGTTGTGCCGGCATCCAGAGTCAGTAATCCTCCGTATCCGTATTCTTCATGAATCATGCTTTTCATTAATTCATGGTTTTTGTGCGATGGTAATCCGGGATAAGATACCTTTAAGCCATCTGCTTCGAATCTTTCAGCAAGGTACATGGCATTGTGACTGTGCTGTTTTATTCTGATGTGTAATGTTCTCAGGTTCTTTAAAATACTTGAAGATCTTAAGCTGTCCATGGTAGGTCCAAGAAGCATACATGCACCTGAATTTACATTTTTAGTATCATCAATAAATGCCTGCGTTGCACAATATACACCTCCTACCGTATCACTGCTTCCGTTGATGAACTTCGTTAAACTGTGGATCACAACATCTGCCCCGAATGCTGTGGGAGAGATTGAAAGAGGAGAGAAGGTATTATCTACAATCAGTTTCAGATTGTGTTTTTTACAGATTTCGGAAAGTTTTCTAAGGTCTGCCACTTCAAGAAGCGGATTGCTCACACTTTCACAGTAGATTACTTTAGTATTGGGAGTAATAGCATTTTCTATAGACTCAAAATTATTGATATCAACAAAGCTGGTTGCAACATTAAACTGAGGCATGAAGTTTTTAAGAAAAGCATACGTTCCTCCGTAGATGGTTCTGCTCGAAATAATATGGTCACCACTTTTGCACACCTGCATCAAAACCGAAGTAATAGCTCCCATTCCGGATGCCGTAACGTTGGCAGATTCCGTGTTTTCCAACTTGGCAAGAGCCTGAGCCAGATAAAGATTCATGGGTGATGAATGTCTGGAATACAGATAACATCCTTCCGCGTTTCCTTCAAAGGTATCGAACATAGTCTTTGCAGAAAGGAATGTATAAGTAGAGCTGTCAGAGATAGAAGGATTCACTCCTCCGAATTCACCAAAATACTGAAGATCCTGGATCTCGTTGGCTGCGTTAAAGTTTTCCATAAATATTTGTTTTTATTTTACTGTTCCAATTTGCATTAATTTGCTAATTATTACAACATAAATTTGGATTTGCAGAAAATAAAACTGTAAAATATTGTTTATTTAGAAAAAATATTTAGTATCTTCGATATTGTTAAACTTTTACCAAAAAAATATCTATGGAACTTGACGAAACTGATAAGAAACTGTTACTTTTTTTACAGGATGACTGTAAGCAAACCACCAAAGAGCTCTCCGGCAAGCTTGGATTATCTGTCACCGCAGTTTATGAGCGTGTAAAAAAGCTTGAAAATGCGGGTGTCATTTCGAAGTATGTGGCTTTGCTGGACAAGAGTAAAGTTAAGAAAAATTTTATCGTTCTGTGTCATGTAAAATTAAGCCAGCATAAAAAAGAATTTGTTCTGCAATTTGAAAAAGAAGTGATGGATTTACAGGAGGTTACCGAATGCTTCCATGTGAGCGGAGATTACGATTATATCCTTAAAATAGGAGTGAAAGACATTGAAGACTACCGTAATTTTATGCTGACAAAACTTACAACACTTCAGCACATCGCAAGTACGCACAGCTCATTTATGATTTCCGAGGTTAAAAATACAACGGCGATCATATTGTAGATTATTGAAAGGCTTTATCATAAAAAAAACGATCGTTTCAGATCGTTTTTTTCGTTGATGAAAAAGGAAAACACTTCCGGTTGCTGGGTGAGCTGTTCCAGATAGGGTTTCAACGTTTCTGAGGTTAAGTCTGTTGTATTATTGATCTGCAGGCTTCTCAGGCTTCCGTCTTTCTGTGGTGCAATCAAAATAATATGACCGTATCTTAGGTTGTAAAGTTTGAGGTTGACAATCGCAAATTCTTCTTTTTCCAAAGTGGTAAAAGCTGAGAAATCAATCCTGTTATTGGAGGTTTTTACAAATCCCTGTCCAATAACATCCGGAAAATTTCTTGAAACAATCTGCATTTTACTTGATGTATATTCTTTATCATCAATGAAATCAGTGAGGACAAGAATAGTGAAAAAGATTCTGTCTTTATTTTTAACCTTATGAGCATTTAAAGCTCCCCAGTTTTTCTCTAAGAAACTGGAATATACAATTCTTTTATCCTGTAATTTTAAACCAAAAAATTCTCCAGAGTTCCTACGCCCTTAAAATCATCTTTCTGAATACTGTCATAGACCGGATAAGGAAAAATGCCATAGGTAAAAGGAGTTGAGTTTTGGTCTTTTGCCTTGAGCTCTTCATCCATTCTTTTGAAATCCAGATTTTCTTTTTGATTTTGAACTTTCAGCTGCTTTTCTCAAATATGTAAATAAGAGTAGGATAAAGGTTAAGTAAAATCTCATATTTAGGATTGTTTAATAGGTTATTGGTTTTTAATAATTGTTATAGTCACCTTTTGTTATTTTATCGATAAAATAATGAAGTCTTTTGATATCTGCTCTTCCTTTGTTTTTATCATTTAAAAAGCAGGTCGTTACAATAACCATTTTTAGATCCGGGATGACACAGATGAGCTGACCGCCGTATCCGGTTGCAACAAAAGCCTGATGTCCGTTGGTTTTTCTTCTCCACCAATAATAGCCATATCCGTTGGCATTTGGCATTACATCCCAGGAATCCAGTTTTACCTGCTCTGAGGTAGATTCCTGAATCCACTTCTGAGACACAATCTGTCTGCCTCCAAGCTTTCCGTTGTTGAGAATCATAGAACCAAATTTCAACATATCTTCAGGTTTCATAAAGAGTTCAGACCCTGCGAGATTTCTGTTCATTGAATCCGTATCCCATTGGGTAACGTTCATTTTTAAAGGTCTGAAAAGATTTTCAGTCGCGAATTGTTTCAGGTTGGTCTTTACAATTTTTGCCAGGGCAGCACCAAAAAGATGAGATTCACCGCTGTTATAATTGAATACAGTTCCCGGGTACTCATCGAAAGGCAGATCCAGAACAAACTTTACCGGATCACCGGAAAAAAACATAGCCGTTGAAATTTTTGAATTTTCTGTCCAGTCGAAGCCGCCCTGCATGGTCAGGAGATTTTTTAAAGTTAAAGTATTTCTGATAGAATCATGAAGAACCTTTCCTTTAATATCGGAAATGTTTTTAAAACTGCTTCTTGAAACATTGTATTCCGGAAGAATTTTCAAAACAGGAGTGTTGAGATTAGGAAGCAGGTTTTTATCCTTTGCTATTCCTGCCAAAACAGAGACGATGCTCTTGGTAACAGATTTTATGCTGAATACATTTTCTTTATTCGCTCCATGAAAATACTGCTCATAAATTACCTTATCATTTTCAGAAACAATAAAAGAACCCAGAGACGGAATGCTGTCATTGATTTCCTTTGTGAATTGGTCTGTAAACTCTTTGGGCAATTCTTTGTTGAAGGCTGCCTGTGATTTCGCTTTGGGACAAAATAGGATAAGACACAGCATTGTCAAAACCTGCAGTATTTGCTTTGATCTCATTGTTTAAAAAAGAAGGGATAAATGATTAGTTGGTGAAAAAGTATAAGTTAAAATCTGTCCGAAACAGAACTGTAATTCAATTTTGGACAGATTTTAGCTGATGTTTTCAATTCTTCTAAATTATGAAAAACAATGAAATGTCAGAATATGTTTTAAAGAATATTTTTATTTTTTTTTAAAGATTTTCGAAGCTGATGATGAAATTAAACCAACACGCCGTTTTTAGAAGAAATAGGATCCGGAAGATCGGTTTCTCCACTCATCTGAAGCAGGTCTATTTCAATGGTTCTACAGATAGAAAGCATGGGAACGTCAAACATCAATCCTGCAAAAGGGTTTTCAGAATAATCACCTACCAGTTCCATAATAATGTAGATCCATCCGATAATAATACAGAACGGAATAGAAGTCCAGATTCCCCAATCACCAAGTTTTGCAAATTCATTGACTAATCCAAGAGGAAGAAGCATGATAAACAGAATGTTGAAAACAAAGGCTGTGCTGGCAAACTGTCTTGGGGAAGGGAATTTTTTGATTCTTTCGGCCTGTCCCTGAAAATTATAGAATTCATTCAGGCTGTTCTGCAGCTGAGTCTGGTTGAATTCTGTAATGGCACCCATATTTTTAAGCTCATTGATATCTTTTGCCTGCTGGGATACCAGGTAAGTGGCAAAGTTTTTATAATCATTTTTAAGTTCATATTCTTCCTCCGAAAGATATTTGTGGAGGAAAATAGGGGCTCTCCCGTAATCCGGAAATCCAGCCTTGATCAGTCTGTTTCTTCTCAGGTTGATATTCCCGAATTTCTTTTCTGTACTGATATGTTCCCATTCTGTAGGAATCAAAAGCTGTTCACGAAAAGTATATAACCATGCTATATGACGAAAGACAATTCTTTTTTTGCGGTCTTCAAGGTCAAAAACTCCAATTCCTTCATTTTTGGTATCAAAAGCATATACCATGGAAGCAAATGAACGGCTTGAATTCACAATTCCACCCCAGATTTTTCTGGCTTCCCAAAGTCTGTCATAAGCCTGATTATTTTTGAAACCCACAAGGAATGCTTCTGCTGTACCAATCAGTGCAACAGGAACCCAGGGAATTGTCATCCAGTGCCAGTTGAAGAAATAAAAGAAAACGGCAATCAACGTACACCAGATGGAGATTAATACAAGATGTATACCGGCCAGATTGAGAACCTGTTTATAATTGACGTATTTGGTTGTGATCATAAAGATAGATGTGTTTTTCGTGTAGAGACAAAATAAATACCAAACTGTGAGGGTTTTTGTTTTGTAATGCCTGTCTGGTAATGGATAATCGGGTTTTCCTGGTTTATAATAGTCTAAGATTGAGATTAATAATCTTAAATAAATGTAGTAAAAAAAATGCATAAAAAAACCTCTAAAAATTTTTAGAGGTTTTAATTTTATATAAAATTAATATTTCAGCATTTCTTCGATCTTATTGCTGAGTTTTTCAGCATTCGGAAGCATTTCTTTTTCCAGAACCAGATTGATAGGAACAGCAGGCACATCCAGTGAGCCCATGGTTTCTACCGGTGCATCAAGATATTTGAAGCAGTTTTTGGAAATACGGTGGGCAAAAGCTTCTGCAAAAGAGTTGTTAAGCTGTTCTTCAGTGAGAACGATACATTTTCCGTGAGCTTTCACTCTTTCAAAAACAAGTTCTTCATCGAGAGGAATTAATGTTCTTAAGTCAATTACCTCAACTCTTCCATTGAAATTCTTAGCGGCTTCTTTAGCCCAGTAAACGCCCATTCCGTAAGTAACCACTAATAAGGTTCTGCCTTTTTCAGTTTCATTCTTATCAGCTTCGATGATTACTTTTCCTTTTCCAAACGGAAGAACATAGTCCTCAGCCGGTTCTATTGTTTTAGCATCTTCAGTTCCCGGAACTTTACTCCAGTATAATCCTTTATGTTCAAGCATTACTACCGGGTTTGGATCGTAATAAGCAGCTTTTAATAAACCTTTAAAGTCTGCTGCATTACTTGGGTATGCTATTTTAATTCCTTTAATGTTAGCTAAAATACTTTCAACACTTCCACTGTGATAAGGACCACCACCGCCATATGCTCCGATAGGAACACGGATGATGTTGCTTACAGGGAATTTTCCGCCACTCAAATAGTTGGATTTTGAAATCTCCGTGATTAGCTGGTTGATTCCCGGATAAATATAATCTGCAAACTGAACTTCAACAATTGGTTTTAAGCCTACAGCACTCATTCCGGCAGTAGATCCTATGATATAAGCTTCCTGAATGGCTGTGTTGAAAACTCTTTTACTTCCGAATTTTTTTCCTAAAGTAACCGTTTCACGGAAAACGCCGCCAATTCTTTCTCCTACATCTTGTCCGTAAAGAAGAGCTTCTGGGTGTTTCCACATCAATTCCTGAATAGCATGGATAGCGGCATCCACCATCACAATTTTTTCTCCGTTGGCAGGCTCACGTGTCCCTGTTTCCTCAGTGATAGGCGTAGGAGCGAAAACGTGCTGCATTACGGTTTCAGGCTTTGGGTCTTCTGCATTTTTAGCTTTTTCAAAAGCTTCTTCTGCTTCAAGACGTGCCTTTTTAGTGATTTGCTTCAAAAGATCCTCATCTATACCTGTTTCCAGTAAATGTTTTCTAAGGATTTCTCCCGGGTCTTTGGCTCTATGTTTAGTTAAATCTTCTTCGTCTCTGTAGAATTCTCTTCTTACTCCGGAAGTATGGTGTCCGATCAGAACTGTTTTTGCACAAACAACTAAAGGTTTTCTTTCGGTTCTTACAAAATCTACAGCCTTCTTCATCGCCTCAAAACTTTCTACGAAATCTGTTCCGTCTACTCTCATTCTGCTTAATCCGGTAAATCCGGCAACAAAATCATAGGCATCACAGGTTCTCGCTTCGTCTTTCGTTACGGAAATTCCCCATTCATTATCCTGTACAAGGAAAATGATAGGAAGCTGGTGTAAAGCTGCAAACTGTAAAGCCTCACTCACTTCACCTTCTGTAACAGAATTGTCTCCAAGACTGCAGACAACAACAGGATTGTTTTCAAACTCCTGCAGATTGAAGTCCTGAATATATTTGATTCCCTGTGCTACTCCTGTAGTAGGAATAGTTTGCATTCCGGTTGCGGAACTCTGGTGAACAATCTTAGGTTTGTTTTCATCCCTACTTGAAGGATGGGAGTAGTAAGATCTTCCTCCGGAAAATGGATCATCAGCTTTAGCCAATAATTGAAGCATTAACTGATAAGGTTCAAAACCAATTCCTAAAAGAATACTTTCGTCTCTATAGTAAGGAGAAACCCAGTCTTCTTTTTTCAACTGATACGCTGTTGCAAGCTGGATAGCTTCGTGACCTCTTGAAGTACTGTGAACGTATTTGCATACGTTTCTGTTTTCTTCATAAATATCAGCCATTGCTTTGGCCAGCATCATATGATTATACGCTTTGAGTAATATATCCTGAGAAACTTTTTCGTGAAGTGCATTTTCCATAGGAAGCAAATATACATAAAAAAACAAAATACTAACAACTGTTAGTATTTTGTAAAAAATCTTTGTCTATATAGGTTATTCCTTGATCACTTTTTTAGAAATAACATCTTTGTCTGTTTTTATTTCAATGATGTATATTCCTTTTGTATAAGAAGATAAATCTACTGTTTCTTTTTCATTATTAATGGTACCGCTTTGTAATTTCTTACCAGTAAGGTCATATACGTTGAATGTAGATTTTTTAGGGGCTTTCAGGATATTTGTAAAATCTTTCGTAATCGTAGGGGCAACGGCAAGACTGCTAAGCGTATTTACAGCATCTTTAGTTCCTAATAACTCAGTAAATCCGGTTACTATAATAGAATAGTTTTGAGGAGCATTCCCCCCTGAATTGTTTTTCAGTATCCCTTTATTGGTAATTTCTATTTTGTAAGTTCTTCCGGCAACCGGAGCATCAATTACAACCTGTTCCACGTTATCTACAGTATTGTCTCCTTTGGTAGCCGGAGTCATTGGGTTGTTGGCATCCAGCTTCCATGGATAATAAACCGTGTTTGTAGTAGTGTCTGTAATTTTCAGATCCAGATCATTGATTAATTTAGAACTTCTGTTATTGTAAATGTTACTCCATTGATTGGTAAAGTTAGTAAACTCAGGATCTATCCATGATATAGTAACTTTTAACGGTTCTGAACCTGATGCTTTTACTGTTTTCACATTGGAAACTCCGCTGTTTAATGTTTCATCATTAAAGACAATACTGTTGTTGGATTTCCCTACAAGAAGTTCGGCTCCTTTTTTTGCATCAATAAATCCCCAGCCAAATTGTGGATCAGGGCCTATATTTCCTGCTTCTTTCGCTGAATGTACCATTAAGGTCTTTGCAGATGCAGCATTTAATAAACTTCCGGAAAACAGTTGTTTGTTAATCTGTGTCCAAAGTCCAATTATACCTGTTACTACAGGAGCGGAATAAGAAGTTCCATCTCCTATATCAATCTTGCTGCCTCCTGTTGCATTATTGTCCGTCCATGCACTGGCAACACTTGTTCCTACAGCAGTAATATCCGGTTTGATACCACCATCATCTCTTGGCCCTGCACTGCTGTATACGGAATGAATAACGTCTGAAGAATTGGTGTATCTTCCGTCATTAGTTGTAATTCTATCTGCTGCTGCTACAACGATAATGTTTTTTCCTAATGAACCAATCCCTATACAGTCATATCCCTGTGCGCAATTATTGGGAGGTAGGACGTCGGTTGCTGTGAATTCAACTAAATTTCCCGAATTATCTTTATAATACTTTTTATAAGTACTTGTATCAGCACTAGGTCCCTCACCAAATGAGTTTCCGGCAGATTTTACAATGATGTAAGAAGGGTTGTTGTATACAATCTGATCATAATCACGGTCATTGGTATGATAAGTTCCCTGAGCATCAAATGTATTGTTCGGGCTTGCAAATGCACCATTCCATACCCATGAAGGTTCATTATTAATCAGTTGAGGATCTGCCCATCCCTGATTAGTTCCATAGGAATGATTGGAAATGTTAGGTTGAGCCGTTGTGATTTTTTGAAAAACTGTTTTTTGAGTAGTTTCGCCGTCCAGAACAGAAGTTCCAAAAGCATATGCTTCTATAGTAGAATTAGGTGCAATTCCTTTAAAATTAACCTGTCTTGTTGTACCATTCGTAAACGTCACAGTGTATGGGTAATCTTTTGCTCCTATAAAACTGGAAACAGCTGTTGCGTGATCACCGTAGTTGACAGTGCTGCTTTCTTTGTTCGTTATTCTATTGGGTAAATTGTTAAAAAAAACGTGACCGGCAAATACTCTTGCTACACCAGATGAGGTGCTTCCGTCGAAAATAGTGTACTTAATTCCTTCTCCATTAAAAGATCCTGTTAAACCTGTAATAGTTCCCCCCTGTAAAAAATCAGAATTGGAATTTTTAATCTGATCCATATCATGAGCTTGAAAAAAATACGGTCTGTTGTCAGGTAAAAAGCCTGCCAGATTGGTTCTTTGCAGTTCAATTTCCTTTAAAACTTCAGGAGTTTTGTTGGTGCCATATCGTTTAGATATGTAAGTATCAAATTTTTCATTGTTCTCTGTTCTTTGCTGTTCGAGTTTTCTGTTTAATCCTTCATTGTTTTGAGCATTAATCAATGAAATAACCAAAGAACTGATTAATAGTAGTTGTTTCTTCATTTTAAGTAACAGATTGTTAAAATTATCGTAAATCAAATTTATGCTAATATTTTAATAATTAGTTAGTTTGGATGAATAAGTCTAATTTTTTAAGCTAATTTTAATTTATCTTTTTAATTGTTAAAATATTTTTTTAAAAATACCTTATTTGTTGTACTTTTTTAAATATTATTGATTGTTTATATCACCGCTATACAGCAATATTTGGAAAAAATGGAGTAACTTTACATTCTCTTTTATAAAAAAGTTAGAACATTATATGTATTTAATTTTTGACACAGAAACAACAGGTTTACCAAAAAATTTCAACGCTCCGCTTTCAGATTCGGAAAACTGGCCAAGAATGGTTCAGATTGCATGGCAGGTACATGATGATGATGGGAATTTGGTTGAAAACCAGGATTATATAATAAAACCTGAAGGGTATGATATTCCCTTCAACGCAGCCCGTATTCATGGGATTACAACGAAAATTGCCAATGAAGAAGGACGTGACCTTGAAGAAATTTTAAAAGAATTTGCTGAAGTTTTAGACAGAGTAAGAGTTGTATCCGGACACAATGTGGAATTCGATTACAATATCGTAGGAGCAGAATTTTACAGGAAAAACCTTAAAGATAATCTACAGGAAAAACCTAAAGCAGATACCATGATTTTGGGAACCGACTTCTGCCAGTTAGGCGGAGGAAGGGGTGGAAAATACAAATCTCCGAAACTTGAAGAGCTTTATGAAAAGCTTTATGGAAACAAGTTTGATGAAGCCCATAATGCTGCTGCCGACGTAAATGCTACAGCAAGAGCGTTCTTTGAAATGATAAGAATTGGGGTAGTTCCTGCAGAAACATTAAAGATTTCTGAAGATCAGCTGGCATATTTCAAGAGCCTTTATCCGGATCCGATAAAGCCTTTCAATATTGTTATCAGAAGGCAGGTTGCAGATTTTCATAATAAGAAAAAGCAGCAGGATTTCGGAAGCGTTGATGAAATTGATCTGGGTAAATATTTCAATTTTGACAATCACAGTGTTTTCTCAACATTAATGGCCACTTCCAGCATTAATGATTTGATTAAAAAAGCTACGGATGATAATTTCCCCGCCGTTGGAATGGTGGATTTGGGAAATATGATGGGGGCCTTTAAGTTTGTTTCAGCAATTGAAGGGGCAAATGGTGACCGCGCAAAAAAACATAAAGAATATTTAGCTAAAAAGCAGGAAGCAGAGGAAAACGGAGAAGAATTTAATGAGGATGAACCTGTTTCCAAGCCTTTAATTCCTGTAGTAGGTTGTGAATTTTATATTTCTGACCGTTACGAGCAGAAGCAGTTTACTAAAGATGATCCTGACAGAAGAACGCAGGTGGTTTTGTTGGCGAAAGATTTTGAAGGATATAAAAACCTGGCCAAACTTTCAAGTATTGGTTTCTTAAAAGGATTTTATTTTGGAGTTCCAAGGATCAGCCGTGAATTGATTGCTGAATATAAAGAAGGTTTAATTGCCCTTACTTCCGGAATTCTGGGAGATATTCCCGATGCGATCTTAAATACCGGTGAGCAAAAAGGAGAGGAGCTTTTCAAGTGGTGGAAAGATACTTTTGAAGATGATTTTTATGTTCAGATTCAGAATCATAAACTGCCTGAAGAAGAGCATTTAAATGATGTCTTACTACATTTTGCGGATAAATATAGTGTTAAAATTTTAGCCCAGAACGAAACTTTTTATACCAATAAAGACGATTCTAATATTCAGGATATTGTAAGCTGTATCAAAGACGGAGAAAAATTGACAACTCCTGTTGGGAAAGGCTTTGGGAAGAGAAGAGGATTAGCAACGGGAGAATATTACATCAAAAATTCTGATGAGATAAAAGAAGCTTTTTTAGCTTATCCTGATGCTTTTGATGCTTATGAAGAATTCACTGCAAAATTTAAACCTTATACTTTAAAAAGAGACGTTTTACTTCCAAAATTTGATATTCCGGAAGAATTTATTCATGCTGAAGATGATATTGATGGAGGGAAACGTGGTGAAATGGCATATTTGACTCATTTAACCTATGAAGGGGCAAAAAAAAGATATGCAGATACCGGAATCACAGACGAAATCAAAGAACGTCTGGATTTTGAACTGGAGGTAGTTGCTAATACAGGATATCCCGGTTACTTCCTGATTGTACAGGATTTTTGTAATGAAGCAAGAAAAATGGGCGTTTGGGTTGGTCCCGGTCGTGGTTCTGCTGCAGGTTCTGCTGTAGCGTATTGTACCGGAATTACCAATGTAGATCCTATTAAATATGATTTGCTTTTTGAGAGGTTTCTGAACCCCGAAAGGGTTTCCATGCCGGATATTGATATTGACTTTGATGATGAAGGACGTGATAAAATCATCAAGTGGGTAGTTGAAAAATACGGTAAAAATCAGGTAGCACAGATTATTACGTACTCTGTTTTAGGAGGAAAATCTGCGATTAAAGATGCGGGAAGAGTATTAGATGTCCCGATTCCTGATACCAATAATATTGCAAAACTAATTCCGCCAAGCCCGGGGATGAATATTGCAAAAGCTTTATCTAAATATGATAAGCTAAAACCGGAGGAACAAATGCTTGTTGATGAAATGAGATACGTTCTGAATAGTCCGGATGATGCCCGCCATGACGTACTTGCGAGTGCGAAAAAAATGGAAGGCTGTATCAGAAATACCGGTATTCATGCCTGCGGGGTGATTATTACTCCGGAAGATGTAAGTAATCTTGTACCAGTGACCATTGCTGCAAAAGATGCGGATATTCTTGTTTCACAGTTTGATAACTCTGTGGCAGAAAGTGCAGGTCTTCTGAAGATGGACTTCCTGGGACTGAGGACTTTAACGATCATTAAAGATGCATTGAAGCTTGTAAAGGCAAGATATGATATAGATATTGATCCGGATCTTATTCCGCTTGATGATACAAAGACTTATCAATTATTTAAAGAAGGACGAACAGTAGGGATTTTCCAGTATGAAAGTCCTGGAATGCAAAAGTACATGAGGGAGCTTAAACCAACGGTTTTTGCCGATCTTATTGCCATGAACGCCTTGTATCGTCCGGGGCCTATCAAATATATTCCAAACTTCATTAACAGAAAGCATGGAATTGAAGAGATCGTTTATGACTTACCGGAAACAGAAGAATATTTAAAAGAAACATACGGGATTACCGTTTATCAGGAGCAGGTAATGCTTTTGTCCCAGAAATTGGCCAATTTTACCAAAGGTGAAGCCGATACTTTGAGAAAAGCAATGGGTAAAAAGCAGATTGATGTCCTTAATAAAATGTACCCGAAATTCATTGAAGGAGGTAGAAAGAACAACCTGAATGAAGAAAGGCTTGAGAAAATCTGGAATGACTGGAAAGCCTTTGCAGAATATGCCTTCAATAAATCTCACTCTACTTGCTATGCATTTATCGCTTATCAGACAGCTTATCTGAAAGCCAACTATCCTGCGGAGTATATGGCAAGTGTAATGAGTAATAACATTAACAATACGGATTCAATTACCATGTTTATGGAGGATTGTAAAAGTATGGGAGTGGATGTATTAGGACCGGATGTAAATGAATCTCAATATAAGTTCTCTGTAAACGAAAAAGGACAGATCCGTTTCGGTTTGGGAGCAATTAAAGGGATTGGAGAAGGTCCGAGTGAGGGAATTACACGAGAAAGAGCGAACGGAAGATTTAAAAATATTTATGATTTCTTTGAAAGAATTCTGCCTTCGCAAATGAATAAGAGAGTAGCGGAAAGTTTGGTTCTTGCAGGAGCTTTTGACGAATTGGATTCTTTCCACAGAGGTCAGTATTTTGATATTGATATGGCTGGAAGAACGAATCTCGAAAGGTTGATCAGATATGGACAAAGCTTTCAGGAAAGTAAAAATGAGATGGAACATTCTCTTTTTGCTGATTTTGCAGAAGAAGTTCAGATTGAGCAGCCGAAATTAGCACCTTGCCCGGAATGGCCAAACATGCATAAGCTTAATAAGGAAAAAGAAACGATCGGATTTTACCTTTCTGCACATCCTTTGGATGAATTCAAATATCAATATCAGTTTATGCAGGGGCAGCTTTCTAAAAAGTCGGTGTTGGAGAAAGATGAAGAAAAAGTGGTCATAGATGAAGCTCCTATTCTGGAAAAAGACTCTCTCGATGAGGTTGCAGATCTTGTAGAAATTGTTTCTGATGACATAGTTGCCGGTGAAGAAGAAGAGGTTATAGAAGAAGTCACAAAAAAAGCTGAACCAAAAGGAGTTTTTCATTTTTTGAATCTTGATGAAGTGGATGCTTATAAAGAGCAGGCTTTTGCCAATAAGCAGGAAGAGCTTTTTGAAGAAAAGAAAAAAGACTGGAAAACCTTACAGAAAGAAAGAGAAAACGGTGGCGGTGGAAAAGAATATACTGTTGCGGGTCTGATTACGGAATATGTGGTAAAAGATGGTTTCAGAAGTGGCGAAAAAGTAGCTTTTGTTACTCTGGAAGATTATTCGGGATCGTATTCATTCAGATTGGGAGATAGGGATTATATGAGGCTGAAGGAAAAGCTGGAAGTGCAGAGGTTTGTTATTTTCAAAATAAAATTTGCTCAGGTGAAAGATGGAAGAGTCTTTGTAAATGTAAATGATGTGATAGAGCTACAGGAAGCATTCGAACGTTTTGCGAAGAGTATATCTTTGGTCATGGATGTTATGGATGTACGTGCTGAAGATCTTGACTTTTTCAGGACTGTGCTTGATAGAAATAAAGGAAATCAAAAGCTGAAATTCTTTATCAAAAACCTTGAAGATGATTCCCATATTGAAGTACAATCTATGAAACATTCGGTGGATTTGAATGGAGACTTGATTAAAGAAATCCAGCTTCTTAATAAATATGAGTTTTATTTAAACTAGAAAAAGGATATAATAATATATAGAGAGTGGCTAAAAGTCACTCTTTTTTTGTTTGGATATTGTTGATATTGATGAAAATTTACAAATAGTTTTTTATGTTAAATAGAAAAATTTTCTACAGTCTATTTTAATGATATACTATTTTAATTTGTTGATTGTGAGTGTTTTAATCTTTTTTCAATGAATTGCGAAATAAATATTTAAATTAAATAAACGTTTGATTTTATGTTGTTTTATAAGGGTTTTTGGTTATTTATTATTAAAATTTTATGATAATTTTTAATATATGAAATAATAGTTATACATTTATCGCCCTAACTTTTATTATTACTATTTATGAAGAAACTTTTACTAGCGTGTATGTTTGCATTAGGTTTTAGTGCATCAGCGCAAATCTCCTACTCGTATGGGTGGGACCCCGCGGGATTGGGCTCATGGACAACAAGTGGTTCAGGGTCCTTTAGCCGGTCAACAACTACTCCTTGTACAGGAGCAGGAAGTGCAAGAGCAAATAATTACTATAATTCGTCTTCTTATTTAGTATCTCCAGAATTGACAGGTACTAATGGTGGAGATCTTACAGTTAATTTTTCTTACAAGGTTACTCAATATTCAAGTAATACTACGGGTGCTTCAGCTGCTGATTTTGGAGTAATTAATGTACAATGGGCAACTTCAACTTCTGGACCTTGGACTACAGCATATACTATAAATAGCAGTACACATGTTGTATCAGCTTCTTGTGCGTCTAAAACGGCTACTATTTCTGGATTACCGGCTTCAGGTAGTGTTTATGTAAGATTTGAAGCTAAGTCAGGATTAAGTACATCAGATAATTATGTTTACTTTGATGATATTTCAATAAGTCAGGGCGCAGCACCAACTTGTGTTGCTCCTTCTGCTTTAACGTCTACAAACGTTACAACTTCAGGAGCTGATATTTCTTGGACAGCTTCGCCATCTAATCCTACGAATGGCTACGATCTTTACTATAGTACCTCTAATACAGCGCCTACAGCTGCAACTACTCCTAATTATCCGGCGATCGGTACTACTTCTCAGACTTTATCGGGGCTAGCTCCTAATACTCCGTATTATGTTTGGGTAAGGTCTAACTGCAGTGGTTCAGATCAGAGTTCATGGGTTTCTTTGCCATTTACAACTTTGGCGCTTCCACCAGCAAATGATGATTGTACGAACGCTACATCTTTGACAGTTAATTCAGATCTCGCCTGTGCTGCTGCTACCTCGGGAACGACATTAGGTGCTACTGCTTCTACTGAAACTGCGCCATCTTGTGGTGCATCCGGTACAAATGATGATGTATGGTATAAATTTACAGCTACAAATACTTCACACAGAGTTACACTTTCTAATGTATCCGGATCAACAGATATGGCAATGGCGGCTTATAGTGGTGGTTGCGGAAGCTTGGTACAGGTTCAGTGTAGTGACCCTAATACAATGGATTTAACAGGATTGACAGTTGGTCAGGAGTATAAAGTAAGAGTGTGGACTTTCACTTCAACGGCAACCACAACTGCTACATTTGATATCTGTGTAGGAACTCCGCCACCTCCACCTGCTAATGACGATTGTTCAGGTGCTGTTGCATTGACAGTAAACCCAGACTATTTATG
>JAITUA010000007.1 GCA_031286615.1 Chryseobacterium sp.
ATTGTTGGTAAAAAAGAGGTTAGGAAAGGAAGATGGGAGTCAGAAGATGGAAGTTACTATTTGTTATAAAAATAATTTACAGACCAGATAAAAGAAAATGTTGTAAAAAGATGTTAGTAAAGGAACAGGGCTCTCTGAATATGGAAGTTTATTTTTGTTTTTATAATTTATTTCTATGAGGAACTTGCATGTTATGAATGCAAAATGAAATTCATAAATTGTTTTTTCAGAAACGTTTTATTTTTAGCATGGGGTAATTATTTTTATAACAAATATTAACTTCCATCTTCTGACTCCCATCTTCCTTTCCTAACCTCTTTTTTACCAACAATTTCTTTTATCTGTTCTGCAAATTATTTTTATAACAAATAGTAACTTCCATCTTCTGACTCCCAGCTTCCTTTCCTAACCTCTTTTTACCAACAATTTCTTTTATCTGGTCTGTAAATTATTTTTATAACAAATAGTAACTTCCATCTTCTGACTCCCATCTTCCTTTCCTAACCTCTTTTTTACCAACAATTTCTTTTATCTGGTCTGCAAATTATTTTTTATAACAAATAGTAACTTCCATCTTCTGACTCCCATCTTCCTTTCCTAACCTCTTTTTACAACAATTTCTTTTATCTGGTCTGTAAATTATTTTTATAACAAATAGTAACTTCCATCCTCCAGCTCCCAGCTTCAAGCTTTTTTTAGTATTTTTGTTTCATATAAAAAAGAATGCCACTCTACAGAGATTTTTCAGATGATAATGCCACCATCCTTGTTTGGAAGTATGATGAAAGTGAGGAGCTTGATATTCATAACCTTCTGGAACCGGAAAATGCGGAAAAGGTAAAAGATTATCATCCTAAAAAATTATTGGAAGTCCTGATGGTGCGCAAGCTCCTGAAAGGATTAAAGCCCAATTCTAAGATTTTATATAAAGAAAGAGAACCTTTTCTTTCTCCCAATGATGCGGAAATTTCCATTACGCACTCTTTTCCCTTTGCGGCCATCGCCATTTCTAAAAATAAAATAGGAATTGATGTTGAAAAGTTCAACCCGAAGATTTTAAGGGTGATCGATAAATTCACCTATGAAAATGAGCGCGGATTCATTCCTGAAGATAAAGCAGATACTTTTTATACGATTATATGGAGCGTAAAAGAAAGTATGTACAAAATTCATCATTCAAAATACTGGTCTTTAAAGAAAAATTATGAAGTGAAGCCTTTTGAACTGAAACATCTTCATAAAATAAGCTGCCGTGTCTATGACGAACAGTTTTCAGATGAATTCAAAGCGAGGGTAGAGTTTTTCGATGACTACTGCTTTACGATTGTGGAGGAGTAGGATCAGTCTCGTTTTTATATTTTTCTATAACTTTTCTCTGTTCTTTTGCTACATCATAGATCAGTTCCAGGATATCATGGATGTTTTTAAGCTCAGTTAAATGAGATACTTTGTCAGGATCTCTTCTGTCGACGATGTCATTTTCTTCAATCTCTGTTTTTCTTTTCAGAAGCATATCTTCAATGGAAGAATCTTCCGGCTCAAGGCGGCTTTCCATTTTCAATGTTTCATTGATGTCATTTCCGTTGAGAAGGGTAGAGGTTTGCTGCATTTCTGCTTCAATCTTTCGGCTCCAGCTTTCAGCATCTATTTCCGGATATTGTTCATTACTTTTGGAATATTGAGATAGAGAAGCGGTATAGGCTGTGATCAGATGTGATGTTGCCACAAACTGATGTACAACTTCCAGCTTTTTCTGCTGGTTTTTAGGATCAGAAATCATTCTCTGGAAATTGTCGGAAAGGTTGGCCAAAGAAATGATGGCATTTTTTCGCTTTACCTTATAATCTTCAAGGTCAAAATTTCCCTGTAAGAATTTGGAAATCACACTCTGGAAATAAATAAGGTTATCTGCTGCAGATTTCTTCATCAGATCCAGATTTTGTGTATGTTCCCATACCGGCAGTACAATATAAGATACCGCAAAAGCAATGATTCCGGCAATCACTGTATCAAATATTCTGTCTTTAAAAATGATATTTACTTTTCCCGGATTTAAAAAATTAAAACTCAGGAAAACATAGATCGTCATGAATAATACTGCCCAGAAATAGCGTCCTTTCAAGAAACTGAAACACATGATCATGCTGATCAGCAGAATAGCAAATAAAACACCGTTAATATGTACAAAATGCAGAATGGCATAAGCAATGCTGGCTCCTGCAATTGTTCCATAGAGACGGAGAAGGTTTCTCTGTTTCGTGATGGAATAAGCCGGTTTTAGAATGGCAGTAATGGTAATTAATATCCAATAGGTATGTCCCAGTCCCAGAACATCAAACATTGAGAAAATATATCCGAGCAGCAAAGCTGTTGTAATTCTTATGGCATGGCGGAAATGGGAAGAGGATAACGAAATATTATTCCTTAAAACCTTCGCATTAAGTTTGGGTTCATTAGGCATAAACTTCCTCAGATCTAATCCCGTGGATAAACTTTTTGCCAGTTTTATATTCTGAGAAAATACTTTATAAATCTCGTTGATTTCTTTGGTGATTTCATAGATACGCATCAGGATCTGACGCAGGATCATGAAATTTTCCAGATTGTCGGAAGAAAGCTGCTTATTTCTGAGTTCGAAATAATTATAATTAAGATTCTTTAATTCCTCTTCCAGATTCACCATCGGTTTTGCTCTGGTACCACTTTGAAGCGCGATTCCGATATTGGTGATCTCTTCTGCCAAAAGATTGAGATAATCATGGATATTAACTAAGATCATGCTGTCCTCAAAGCTTTGTTGAAGCTTCTGATAATCACTTTCGGAGGTCATCAGCTTCTCATGAAGGTCCATGGAATTCAGGAACATCAACATCAATAAACGGCTTGTTGTTGTAGACTCATTGACGATGGTTCTCGTTTTAAAAACAGTTTCTCTGGTGTCTTCCTGCAGGTTTTTTATTCCAATCTGCTTGGCGATAACCTGAGTGGTCAGTTTATTAAAATCCGGATTCTTCTGATAATAATTCGCTTTAATCTTTAAAAATTCAGCCAGCTGAAGATAATTTTCCCCAATCATCTGGCTTGCCAGTTTATAAGGACGAATTGTTGTTACAATAAGGAATATGAGTAGAAACCATATACAGCCTGAAGCAAAGATCAGCAGACTTTTGAAGATATTGCTTCCTGTAAGATGGCCGTCAATAAAGATGGCAAGTACCACAAGCGATAATGAGCCTACGGCTGCTAATCTCTGACCATACACTCCGATGAGCGAGAAAAACATTCCGAAGACAATCACCTCCAGAAGTACCAGGGCTTTGATATTCATCACAAGACTTGCGATGAGTGCAACAAAAACAAAACAGAAGATCGCAAAAGTAAGGGCATTCCTTCTTCTGATGAAAGGACCTGGCTGGTCTGTAAGAGCTACAAAGCTGGTTCCGAGAGGGAAAAGGAAATATTCCTTCAAAATCCCAAAGTGGGCTAGGACTAGACAAGGCAGAACAGTAGCTAATGTAATTCTGATAGCAGAATATACATACTGACTGGTTACAAATTTTTTTAGTTCTGCCGAATAGTTCATACTACAAAAATAGCTATTGAATTTAAGAAAATTGCCATAAAAAAAAGACTTTTATAAACTTAAATATTTTATTTTTTAAGTGGGTTGTTATACTATTAAAAAAAATTGATAAACGAAGTGGATTGACTATTCACAATTCATTTTTAACACAACAGCTAACAAATCTTGTTCCACGAATTCTTACCTTAGCCTGTCTCAACTTTTAATGAACAACTTTATGAAAAATACCATTCAAAATATCTTCGTCATATTCTTTTCTTTTTTCATTCTAAGTTGCAGTTCACAGAGCAAGGAAAGTTTTAAAGCAAAAGAAATTTATAAATCCAATAGTTTGGTTATTACTCAGATTTCAGAAAATGCTTTTATCCATACTTCTTTTAAACAGACCAATGATTTCGGAAATGTACCTTGTAACGGATTGATTGTAAAAGATAAGAATGAAACCATTGTTTTTGATACACCTACTAATGATAAAAGTTCAGAAGAACTGATACAATGGATTAATGAAAAACTTCATGCGAAAATCAATGCAGTGATTCCAACTCACTTTCACGATGACAGTCTGGGAGGATTGCTGGCATTCCATAACAAGAATATACCATCTTATTCTTATGCTAAAACAATAGAACTAGCCAGAGAAAATAATTTCGTTATTCCGGAAAACAGTTTTAATGATTCCGTTATCTTGAAAGTTGGAGATAAAGATATTATCGCCAAATATTTTGGAGAAGGACATACAAGAGATAATAGTGTTGGCTATTTCCCGAGTGAAAATATTCTGTTTGGAGGTTGTTTGCTGAAAGAGCTCGAGGCAGGTAAAGGATATTTGGGAGATGCGAACGTTTCTGCCTGGTCAGGTACAGTTGAAAAAGTTAAAAAAGAATATCCCAATGTGAAAATTGTAGTTCCTGGACACGGAGATTACGGAGATGGGAGACTTCTTGACTATACCATTACATTATTTAAAGGTCAATAGTGAATTTTTGCTTCACAAAGTGAATGGTGAATGATTGTAGTGTAGAAAAAATTGACAAGCGGAGCGGATTGACCTTTGACAATTGATATAAAAAAAGCCTCATTACAATGTATGAGGCTTTTTTTATATAGCTGTAGCTTTTTTTTAACGATCGTTGTTGGATGTTTCTTCTCCAATGTTCCAGGTAAGACCGAAACGAAGCGTGTTATCCAAAGCACTGTTGATTTTAGACATATTGATCAGGTAAGAAAGATCAAGTCCGAACGAACGGTATCTTAAACCAACACCCGCTGTTGCAAACTGTCTTGCTCCCTGCTCTTCACTTTCATGGAAGTAACCTCCTCTTACAGAAAATGCATTGTCATAAGAGTATTCTAAAGCACCACTATACATGATACTGTTTTTGTTCTTGAAAGATTTTCCGATACCAGCCATTGGTCCTACATTCGGGATTTGATAAATAGGCTGTCTTGTATTCGGGTCTATTCCTGCATATTCAGATCCGGGAACTAAAAGTTTTGAACCTTCCACAGAAATTCCAACTCTGTTCATATCATCCAGGTACATGTCATATCCAACCCCTAATCTTGCCATTGTAGGAAGATAAGATCTTGATTCTTCATTTCCTGTATAATCCAGTTTTGGACCTACGTTCTGAATCGCTAAACCAGCATTCACTTTACCGTCATATCCTCCGATACTGGAGAATCTTGGTGAGGTATAGTATGCTGAAACGTCTACTGCGAAACTGTTAGCCGCTTTAAGTGTAGTGTCTGTGTTGAATCCTCCGGCTAAGTCTGAACGGATAAATCTACCGGTAACAGCACCAGAGAATGAATCAGAAAGTTTCAAAGCATAAGCAACGTCAATTGAGAATTCGTTTGGTTTTGATGTACCCATTGATGCAATTTCTGTACCTACCAACTGAGTAAGGTCTACCTGCCCCATGTTGAAATAATAGATACTTGCAGAGATTGTAGATCTCTCTTCCTGCCCCAGAAACTTATGGAACGAAGCATATAATAAGAATACATCATTGGTAAGTTTTCCCATGTAAGGCGTATAGTTAAGACCTACGGAAGAACTTGTTCTGCTGAAAGGATATTTAGCCGCATTCCAGAATTGTGAAAATGCATCCGGAGAGGTTACCACCCCTTGGTCTCCCATACCTCCAGATCTCGCATCAGGCGCAATTCTTAGGAAAGGAGCTCCGGTAAGAACTGGGTTTACTTTACCTAAATCTTGCGAATAGCCTAAAAAACCAGCACTCAAACCAAATCCTAAAAGCAGTTTAGTAGTTAAATTCATATGTTGTCTTTTATATATTATCAGTTTTTTATTAATATTATTGTCTATGTATTATTTAATTATTTCAAAAGTACCATTTTTTCTACAGCTGTAGCACTTCCTTTGCATTTTTCTTGATTTTGACTTTTTGCAAATATCTTAAAAATATACGTACCTTTTGCTACTGTTGCCCCAAAATCATCTCTTCCGTCCCATTCTATTGCCTGACGAGGGGTTCTAAAGCCCTGTAGGAACGGTTCTGCGACTACCGGTTGTGATAAAGTTCTTACCAATCTTCCGGTTATTGTATAAATTTGTACGTTCACATCCAGAATGTCATCACAATTGTGTTCAAACTGAATATAGGTTTTGTTTGTAAATGGATTTGGCCAGTTCAGCGGACGGTTGATCGTCAGGTGTTGGTCAGATTCATCTTTAACTTCAAAATTTAACGTAGCAGATGTAGAATTATTGTTTATATCCCAAACTTTAAATGTCAATTGGTGTTGTCCAATTGCTAAATTTCTGAAAGGATAAGTTACATTTCCTTTTTGGTAGTCAGCAAGACTTGGATTTAAACATCCGTTTCCTTCTCCTGCACTATAAAAATCATTTAAAACAACTGTATTGATAATCTGTCCGTCCAGGTATGTTGTAATATCATGACCTACGCCTGATCCTGTGGAGTTGATTCCTGTGTCATCCGTAAGACAGGCAAGAAGCATTGGGTTTTGGTTGGTAATTCCACCATCCGCAAAGTTGGTGTTATTCATGTACAGTTTTACTTTTGGAGGCTGGTTATCATTGATTCCATTAGGGTTGATATCACCTACTTGTACTGCCTGGTTGTTGAAAACATCCGTTGATTTATTGTCTGCGTAGGCTAAAATTCTTCCCTGACCCACCGCATAGTTAATGTCTTTAGGAACATAGAATTCTGCAGTGAATACTCCGTTTACCGCAGTTCCGGCAGCTTTTACAATAGCACTTCCTTCTTCTGTATAATCTAAAACAGGGGATAAAACACCGGTATTATTCAATGTTTTCTTATTTAATCTCTTATCAAAAATATTGATGCTGACTTTCCCGTTGAAGGTATTGTTCAATGTTCCGTTTGGATTATTGATATGTCCTTTTATTTTCACGAAATCCAATCCTCTGATCAGTCCCGGAACAGGAGTTTCAATATTATCAATGGTAAGGAGTCTTTGGGGTCTGCTCAATTTCATAGCAGGGTCACCAAGGAAGTTTACCTTTAGGTGGTTATTGTTTGGCCCCTTCTGTTTTTTAGCCAGTAAATGTGCATTTCCTAATGAGTTGAAATCATCACTCGTTAGTTTAAATATATTCTGAGTGAATGTATTTGTGAAATCACGTCCATAATCTACACCAATAGCACGGCTGGAAGTAATCATTGCTGATGCACCTCCCTGCTTCATTTTAATAAACTGTTCCCCTACGGAATTTGTAGCGGGCTCATCCCATAATGTAAATTCACAAGTAATTGTAGAAACAAAAGGGAATCTGCTGTATACATTAGAGAAATTGTTGGCATTCTGAACCTCAGTAGATGTTAATACTCTTTCCTGTGCCCAACCGTTAATTCCCCCATGTCCGAAATAAAACAGATATAAACTGTTTCCGATAGCATTGGAAATAGCCTGGTTTACCTGTGGATATCTTCGTCCTCCGGAGGTACTCTGAGCGTTGAAGGCATCCATATATAATTTTTTAACGTTATATTCTTTCAGCTCAAGCTGGCCGGGTTGTTCAAATATAGTAGCCAAGCTGTTGTCCATTACATTATGGAAAGGACTTCCTCCTTCGTTATTATCATCCACAACGAAATCAAGTCGCATACGCCAGTCTCCGAAAGGAGTTGACTGTCCCTGAAGAGAGTTGTAATAAGCCAGCGTTTTATTGATCATATCTCCGGCTTCACTCGCATTCGCTGCCGGGATTCTTCCCACAGGCAGATCCGGTAAATTGTTTTCAATTAATAATGTGGTCTGCGGCTTGGTCATTACAATATAATCATCCGTTACAAATGAGGACACGTAATCTGAAGACTGTTCACTCTGGTAACTGGCAACAACATTTGTATTGTTAGGAACTCTGTTTTTATAATCATATGAAGCATCCCCCAGAATAAATACATATTGAAGTCTGCCAAGAGGAGTGTTAAGTTTGCTGACGAAATCTCTTACAGCTGTAAGATCTTTACTTCCGCTGCCGTATTCTTCATAGATTTTGTTGACATCTACAATTTCCACCTTATAATTATGAGCGGTCTGATGATAGTTGGCAAGTCTCTGCGCCTGGCCCATCATTTCAGGAACCGTCAGAATCAGGTAATCTATATTTTGTAAAGCAGAAAGATTCTGATTGGAAATTCTTCCTACAAACTGCGGACTAAAAGCCGCATCAGCGCGGAAAGCCACAAATTCATTATTGAAATTCTGATCAGCTGCTGTATAAGCAAAGTTGAAAGCGCCAGCTCCTGCCTTGTTTACTCTTCGGCTGGCATTGGTGATATCCGTTACATCCCATACCTGCTCTATATTAGCAGCATTGCTAATACTGAATCCGTAATCTGTATTACTTCCACTTACAATGGAATAATCCCTGAAGTTCATCTGTGAACCATTGAACGCAAGATTTTCTTTGTATTGAACTTCTACATAGTCAAAATAGAAAGTTCCGTTAGGATTTTTAGAAATATCAGGATTATAAACCATTGTAATCTGATTTCCGGTAAGGTTGGTAAGCGTTCCGGTATAGGTTACAGGGTAGAAGGTATACTGATAAGATGAAGTATCCGTAGGGATAGTTTGCAGCGGATGAGGATTTAAATTATTGATCTTAAGATCAATTGTATTCTGTTGTGAATTATACGCTACAACCTGAGTTCTGTATCGTATAACATCACCAGCCTGTATAGGTGAATTGGTACTAAGCGTTACTGTTTTTTCATTGCTGAAAGGAGTGTCCTCTACCCATGTTCTACCCACTTTCAACAAGTTTTTCTGATCTTTGTTGATCACCTGGTAATTGTCATATCTTGTAATCAGCTGGGCAGGAAGGTTTCCATCAACAGTCGGAATTCTCTTCCCGGAACCTTTGTCAAAATTAATATAGTAATAAGAATAATCTTCATATATATTTTTGACATTATTACTTCTTTCGCTGAATCGGGTATCCTTTCTTTTGAAACCATTTCCATTGGAAGTGTCATAAAGATTATATCCGTCAGGACCCTGAGCATAGAAAAGAGCATAATCATTATCGTTCCACACCCCGTCATCTTCACCTACTACCTGAATGGCATTCTCCTGTAAAGCTCCGTATCTTGCATCCTGATTGTATTCAGGAAGCATTACCCCTCCGTTTCCATAAATTCTGAAATTTTTAGGATTTACAGAGCCGGGATTAATTCCGTTGTCTTTTAAAAACTGTGATGTAATTTTGAATACACCGGACTTATCAACTTTTATTTTGTAGAAGTTGCCACTTGATAATGGATTGGCAGTTGTTCCTATTTTATTAACTGTCCCTGTAGTATTTACAAATGAAGAAGCTTCTGAAACATTAAACGAAGATAATCTCTGAATACGGCCTTTTACATTTTTAAACAAAGCAACACTGATGCTGGCATAGCTGTCTCCCTCCAAATTATAATAGGAAACATCTGCTACATCATAATCAGGAAGCCTTCCTCTATCCAGTTCAAATAAATCCTGAGCAGGAACGTTTTCCCAGACAAGATCTGAAATTTTAAGCTGCTTTTCTCCGATTTTTTGCTTGGTTACTATAAAAACATTATTTTGGCTGAAAGAAAAACCCTCATTTTTAAAATTAGGAAGATTTAATTTTGTGTCGCCAAAATCCTGAATTTTCGAACCATTCCATTCTATGGTGTTTCTTTGGGCGTAAAGTGTTGATGCAAAAGCGATTAAAGATAAAAGCGTAATTTTTCGTTTCATGTTTACTATTGAAATTGCTAAATTACAAAATAAATGAAAATTTTAGAATTAAATTGCGATACAATAAAATTAAATTGTTAACGTTTTTCAAAAAAATCAAATGTTTACTTGATTTATTGAATAATTTATTTTTTCTTTGTACTTTGAAAATATTTATATCGACTATGAAAAAACTAAAGTTGTTTTCATTAATAGCATTAAGTTCTACACTTGCATTAACCAGCTGTGGCGGATCAGGAACCAGCAAAGGTGGCGGTACCAAAAAATTTGTCAGTAAAACAGGTTGGAAACCAAACGAAAAACAAGGTTGGTTTTTTGCAGGAAAGCAACAAAAGCAGAAGGGATGGCCTGGAATGGTATATGTAGAAGGTGGAACTTTTACAATGGGATTAGTGAAAGATGATGTTATGCACGATTGGAATAACACACCTCGCAGAATGCAGGTAAGTTCATTCTTTATCGGAGAAACAGAAATTACTAACTACGAATACCGCGAATACCTTACATGGTTGAAGTATGTATTCCCACCAAGTGATCCTAGTTTTAAGGAAATCTATAACGGTGCATTGCCGGATACCTTATTATGGGACAACAAATTAGCAAGAAACGATTATAATGAAACTTATCTGCGTTCTCCGGAATTTGATTACTATCCGGTAGTAGGTGTTTCATGGACTCAGGCAAACAGATACTGTGAGTGGCTGACAGACAGAGCAAATGAAAAAGCTTTGATGCAGTCTGGTATTATTGCCAAAGACTTGTATATCAACGAATCCAACAACCAGGGAGGGACTGCATTCAACATGGATAAATTCAAATCGAATGATCCGGAAATGCAAGGATATATCAATGAAAAAAGAATGCAGCAAAAAACTGGTATGAAAACTACAAACCAGAGATTGCTTGCAGCTAACAGAGCTCCAAATTCTGCAATGGTACAGAAGTTCAGACTTCCTACCGAAGTTGAATGGGAATATGCAGCTCTTGGTATGGCGAAAACCAGAGAATATAACCAATACCTGGGTAAAAAACCTGAAATCGAAAGATTAAGAGGTACCAAAGGAAGAGACAGAGGAATGTTCCTTGAAAACTTCAAAATGGGTAAAGGTGACTACTCAGGGATCTCAGGATGGAAGAACGATGGTTCTGCACAGACTTCTGACGTAAGAAAGTATCCATCTAACGACCTTGGTGTATATGGTATGTTCGGAAACGTTTCAGAATGGACTGCCGATGTTTACAGACCAATCATCGATGAGGACTACAGTGATTTCAACTATTATAGAGGAAACATGCCTCAGGCTATCGTAAGAAACGGTGACGGAACTTATAAAATGATTGACGAAGGTACTATCAAATATGATACTTTGGCTGACGGAAGATTAGTTTATAAAGGACTTCCTGGACAATTTGAAAGACAAACTATCGCTGATTACAGAAACTACAGAGATGGTGACAGACAGTCTTCTTTAGAATATTACAGAGCTTCTGATTCTGCTGCAGGATTCGATATGTATAATGCTCCTAAACAAAGCTTTGTTGTAGATGGAACTGGTAGAGTGAAACTACAAAAAGATACTAAAGACAGAACTTCAGCAATTTCTAACGAGGTTAGAGTTGTAAAAGGAGGTTCTTGGCAGGACACAGCATATTGGCTAGATCCGGGACAAAGAAGATATAAAAATCAAAACAGAGCTTATGGTTGGGTAGGATTCCGTGTTGCACAGGATTCAAGAACTATCGATAAGGGTAGAACTAGAAGATAATATTTATCAAAAAATACTTATAAAAAACCTTCCGAACTTTCGGAAGGTTTTTTTATTTTTGGCTCATGAAATCGCGTTGGTTAAAAAGTCTGAAATACTCATATAGATTTAGCGATTGCATGTGACCTTTTTTAAAAATATATATATTTCCACATGAATATAGAACAGTTTTATCCTTTATTTCTGCAGGCCTCAAAAGTGACTATTGATAGCAGAAAAATAGCAGAGAATGATATTTTCTTTGCCTTTTCCGGTGAAAATTTCAATGCCGCTACATTAGCAGAAAAAGCCATAGATGATGGGGCTTTGGCAGTAATTGTTGAGCTTCCGGAATTTGAAAACAGAGATAAAAATATTTTCTATGTTCCGTCTACCCTTGAGTTTTTACAGCAGTTATCTATTCATCACAGAAGCAAACTTACCATTCCTTTTATCGGGCTTACAGGAAGTAATGGAAAGACTACAACCAAAGAATTGATTCATGCTGTCCTTTCAGAAAAATATAACGTACAGTATACATTTGGAAACCTGAATAACCACATCGGAGTTCCTTTGACAATTCTTTCCATTAAGCCGGAACATGAAATGGCTGTGATTGAAATGGGAGCTAATCATCAGAAAGAAATTGAATTCCTGTGTACCATTGCTCAACCTGATTTCGGTTATATCACCAATTTTGGGAAGGCCCATTTAGAAGGATTCGGTGGATTTGAAGGAGTGATTAAAGGAAAATCTGAGCTTTATGATTATCTTAAAAACAATAACAAAACTATTCTTGTTAACGAAAATGATCCTATCCAAGCCGATAAAACTGAAAACTATTCACCTAAAATTACTTTTGGAAAAGAGATATCTGATTACAATTTTGAATCTTTTTCTGCAGAACATTTTGTAGGATTGACTTATCAGGGCGTAAAAGCGGTTTCAAAACTGACAGGGGAATATAATTTTACTAATCTTTGTGCGGCGGCAAGCCTGGGACTTCATTTCGGGATCAGTTTTGAAAAAATAAAACATGCCCTGGAATTGTATACACCTACCAATATGAGATCACAGGTTGTGAAAAAAGAGGGTAGGACTTTAGTGCTGGATACCTATAATGCCAACCCCAGCTCAATGACCGCTTCTTTAAATAATTTTATCAGTTTTGAAGGTAGTAAAACCATTATTATCGGAGACATGCTGGAATTGGGTGATGAGAGTGAGAAAGAACATCAGAACATCTTAAAACTGGCTCAGGATCTTAATTTCAATGAAATTATTACGGTAGGAAAACATTTTAAAGACGTTAATTCTTCAGAGCTTGCTTTTGAAAATACAGCCGTCTTAATAGAGTATTTAAAACAGAACAAAATTCAGTCTGAAAATATATTGTTGAAAGGTTCCAGAGGAATTGCTCTGGAGAAACTAATCGACTTTGTGTAATATAAAATGAAAAAAGGAGGTTGAAAGTTGTTGAATAATAACTTCCAGCCTCCTTCTTTTTAAGCTTCCCGCCTTTAAGCCTTCAGCTTCTTCATATCCCAGAATTCCTGTACAATCAGGATAATATTTTTAAAGGTACTTGGAAAAACTTCTTGCTCAATTTCTGATGTCGTTTTCCAGGCTACCTCAGTAATGCCTTCTTCTATTTGTGGTTTAGAAGTATCCTCTCCGTCAAAGTTCATTTCAAACCAATGGGTACATTTAAGGATTTTCTCTCCGTTTCTTTCTATATAGATATGGTAGGTGGTATTGATGAATTTTACGAGCTCTACATCACTCAGACCGGTTTCTTCTTCTATTTCCCGTACCGCAGACTCTTCTCTGGATTCTCCTTTTTCCATCTTACCCTTCGGAAGGTCCCATTTGCCCAGTCTTTTAATAAAGAGGATTTTACCTTCAGGATTATTTACCAGACCTCCTGCTGCTTCTATAATTCTGAAAAGCTTTTGGAATTCCTGCCAAATTTCATCCAGATTCTCTCCATATACATTAAGTTCCTGCACAGAAGTATTCTCCAGAAGATCCAAAGCGATCTCTAAAGTTGTGAAACTTTCATACCTAAGCTCTTTTTCAAGATTTTCAGGATATTTAGACACTAATAGCTTTTTTTCGTTGACAAAAACTTTATACATTTTATGGGAAATTAATTATGACTGAAAATCAAATAGTTATTTTTTTAAACATTAAAAACCAGAGTTTTTACTATTTTTTACTACAATCACTCACAAATATATAAAATTGTCGTAAAAACTAACGATTAAATGTGGGCTTATTTATCTGTCTGCATCTAAGTGAGAAGGAAAAATATACTCTTTATTTATTTGAAATATGAAGGTCAGAAAACATTTAAAAAAAATAAATAAGGGAATTTCCAGACATGAGATTATATTTTAAAAGTATGTTTTAAGCAGCGTATCTTTGTAGATTTTTTTTAATTTTGCTAGAGTAGTAAACGTATAGATGTAGGTTTCATCAGATTTATAAGCGTAAAATTACTTCACATTTTATAACTCCAGATATTTTATGATCATAAAATTATGTAGTAAATAAAATATTGAGTATTAGTTTGAAGTATTTATGCATAAAAACTTTATACATTTGTAAGAGTTAAGAATTTAATTATAAAAAATAAAAAATGAATTTAGAAGGACGAAAGATTATTGTCAATAAATCATCTAAAGAACTTACCGAGTTGCTGAAATCACCTGAAAATTACAAAGATTTTATGCCGGATGGTCTTCAAAAATTTGAAACAAGAGATAACGGATTTAAATTTGGATTACAGGGAATGCCGGAAATCGCGTTAAAAATAGATGAAGTGGATGACCAAAAAGCTGTTTTAAGATCTGCAAGTTCAAGTTTAGACTTTACCTTAACAGCAACTTTAAACCCAATTAATGATAACCAGACTGAAGTTCAGATGTTATTTGAAGGGAAATTCAACCCATTTATCAAAATGATGGTAGAAAAGCCATTACAGAACTTTATCAATACGCTTACCGATAAAATCGAAGCCTATAAATAATAAAAAAAACCTTCATTTTTGAAGGTTTTTTTATTTTGAGGTGAAATTTTTTTATACTATGACTCCTGAACAATGGTCATGGGAACTTCCTGTAGCGGAAGAAAGTACATTTACTTCATTATTTATTTTTAAGACTCCCATAAAAGCAAAGATCAGGGCTTCTTTATAATCGATGATTTCTTTTTTAGGGATAATTACTTCAGCTTGTGTTTTTGATCTTATTTTTTCGATTAAAAATGAGTTGTAAGCTCCTCCTCCGGTAATAAGGATGTCTTTTATATTATTTGCATTGATAACATCGGCGATCTGCTGTGCGCTATGTTCCGTAAAAGTGGCAAGAGCATCTAAGATTTCAATATTTTTAAGGGCTGGAAATATATACTCATGACACCATTCAATTCCCAAAGATTTTGGGTGTGAATGCTGGTAAAAATCTAAAGCATTAAGATCATTCAGTAATATTTCATTTATTTCTCCTTTTTGAGCCAGTTCTCCGTTTTCATCAAAACTTTTATTGATTTGTTGGGCTAAATGATTCAAAACAATGTTGACCGGAGCAATATCAAAAGCGATTCTTTTTCCGTTTGAATGTAAAGAAATATTAGAAAATCCGCCAAGGTTTAAACAGGCGCTGTACTCTGAAAAAAGTAATTCATCACCTATTGGAACAAGTGGGGCTCCGTTTCCATTCATCAGTACATCCTGACTTCTGAAATCATAGACAACGGGTAATCCTGTTTCCAGCTTGATCGCTCTGCCGTCTCCTATCTGAAGAGTAAATTTTCGCTTAGGCTGATGAAAAATTGTATGGCCATGAGAGGCAATCAAGCTGATATTCTCCAATTGATGCTTGTGAATAAATTCTTTCACTTGCTGTCCAAGGTAAAAACCATATTCTGAATTCAGTTCCAGTAAATCTTCAGCAGAAAGATGAATAGAGCTTCTAAGTTTATTTTCCCAATCTTCAGAATAGGGGATTGTCTCGGCTTTCAGGATCTGGAAAGTCCATTTGTCCTGTTTTTCAAATTCAGCAAGACAGATATCCAAACCGTCCAGACTTGTCCCGGACATCAGTCCAATAGCCAGAGCTTTCATTATTTTTGGATTATTTTTTATTCTCAGAAATTCTCTTTGAACTGAAATCTCCTGAGTTGTTATAGAAAGTATATTCAGAAAAGTCATCCTTTGCTGTCATTCCATTGGCACCTATCAGCGTAGAGCCGTCTTCCATGGTGACATATACTGTATCTTTGGTATAGATTCTGTTTTTTCTTTGATCCCAGTAAATACTCTGCATAGCAAATCTCTGCCCTTCATTGGTTTTTATCCTAACATCACCTTTGGCCTCGTAAAATTTCTTGTAATCATAAAACTTGGCATATTTTGCTTTAATAGTACCCGGAACCTTAGGTTTTTTTTTATCAAAAAACTCAATATCAATTCCTTTTCTTGCTACGGTATAAGGGCTGTCTATCAGTTCGTACTTTTCAATGATGGGTGCTTTGGCTTTCATTGTGATGAAGCCGGAGTCACGCTGTATAATATTGGCATTGTTGATGATCTGTGAAGGGAAATTTTTGCTTTGACTGCCATTTCTTTTGGTAAGATCTTCTTCACAGGATGTCAATATAAAAAATATAGCACAACTAAAAAGGCATGCTATATTTTTATATGATATTTTTTTTGAAAAATTCATTCTAGTTATAAAGAGTCTTTCTGAACCATTTATCAGCAAAATTAAAGCCGATTTTCAGGTTGACGAAATTCTGGTTGATCAGGTTGTTTTTAAGAGTTCCTCTTTTACCTACTTCCAGTCCTATTTCAAGACCACTCATTCTTGTGATACTACTTGTTTTGAATGGAAGCATTACCCCGGCAGAAATACCGAATTTGTTGATGCTTGTTCCTTCCAGTTTAAGATTTCCTCTCTCATAGAAAGCTCCATATCTGTAGATTACCCTTGAGAAGTAGCTTCTGAAGTTGTTATAGTTAGGTAGGTACCATCCACCCGCAGAAACTCTGTACGTATCCTGGAAATCGAAAGTTTTACCAAAATAAGAGATGTCTTCTCCTTTTTTATAATCCACCTGTCCTGATAAGAACCAATGGTTTTCACTTCCATATCCCACCCCTACGGATGCCTGTAATGGAAGAAGGTTTTTAGATTTTGTTTCCTGTTGGTCTATGATTGTTTCATACACCTTATTGGTTTCCTGAACATCAGAATATCTGTAAGTACTGTTGATGTATTCAGTAGTCATATTACTGGTGTTACCAAAAGTAGCAGTAGCTCCTACTGTGAATTTCTTATCAGTACGGGTATTTAAAGTCTGGTAGCTTGTACCAAGCGTAAAGTTAAAGTTTCTGACTCTGTTTTTAGTTTGATAACCATTAATATATTCACCAGCATAACTGCCTGTAGCAGGGTTGTACGCACGGAATTCATTAAGGTCATTAAGGTCTCCAAAATAAAGGTTAGCTCTTGCTCCTACAGAAAGTTCCTGATTAATTTTATAAGAAACAGCAACCTGTGCAGCATTTAATGTTCCACTTCCCTTAAAGTTATTTTTATACATTGGAGTTCCATCTGCCGCAAATTGTTCATTTACGATATCGTAACTTTTAGAACTGTATGGCTGATAAGAGATCCCCATTTTCACTTTTGAAGATAATGGAAATGCAAGTGAAATATTAGAAAGGTACGTAGAATGCTTTGTAGATTTCATATCGTTATAGTTCGATTTGAAATAATTGTTTTCATTGGTAGCCTCCAGTCTGATACTCGTAAGTTCAAAGTTGGCGTTGTTTGCCGGGTTGGCAAAATTGAAACTACTAGTGAAATCACTTATAAAAGCAGTTGATATACCTCCCATAGAAGTAGTCTCGATCGTATTATCATATTTCACATCTCCAATTCCATAGGTTGCATAAGGTGAGTTGCTTAGACTCTGTGCATTCAGAAAATATCCAACTGATATGAATGATACTACAAAGATTTTTTTCATTCTTTATTTTTAAAACAATGCGCAAATATCTTAAATATTAATGAATTGTAAAAATTATATGTGGTTAAAGTTTGTTAAGGGCCTTTCTTTCAAAGAAAAATGCAAATTTTCATCAGTTAAAATATCAATTCTGTTATATAAAAAAGACTGTCCAATATAGAACAGCCTTAGTTTATACAATATATTATTGCTATTGTTTATTTTACCTGAAGTACAGATCGGCTGTGGCTAAAACTTTCAAAGCTGAATTTCCCATGGTATTTTCCCATTCCTGAAGTTCCCACACCTCCAAAAGGTAAGTAATGAGAACCTACATGGATGATCGTACTGTTGATCTCCGCATCTCCGCTTGTGGTATGATGTAAAACGTTGTCTGCAAATTCCTGATTTTCTGTGAAAACATAGAGTGCCAGGGGTTTCGGACGGTTGTTTATTTCTTCCAATGCCTCATTAATATCACTATATGTCATAATAGGAAGGATAGGACCGAAGATTTCCTGCTGCATTACCTGATCGTTCCAGGTGATATTGTCCATTAAAGTAGCTTCAAAATGATGGGTTTCCAGATCATAGCTTCCTCCATAGATTACTTTTTCAGGAGCTGCTTCCAGATAACCTGCCAGGTGTTTAACCTGATTTTGGCTTACAATTTTCCCGATTTTTCCTAATGACTGACCTTCATAAGTAGTATTTAAATGAGCTTTAAACTTCTCAATAAATGCATCCTTTATAGATTCGTGGATATAAATATAGTCCGGAGCAACACAGGTTTGGCCACAATTAATCCACTTCCCGTAAGATATTCTTGCTACCGCCTTATCTAGATCTGCATCTTTATGAACAATCGTCGGTGATTTTCCTCCAAGTTCCAATGCCAGAGGAATTAATTGCTCCGCGGCTGCTTTCATCACAATTTTTCCAACATTCGGACTTCCGGTAAAGAATATATAATCAAAAGGAAGGCTTAATAGCAGAGTATTCTCTTCAATAGCTCCCTGAATAACCGCTACATAAGATTCATCGAAAGATTCTTTTATAATATCTTCAAGAACCTGGGCAACATGTGGTGTATTTTCAGAAGGTTTTAGAATCGCTGTATTTCCGGCAACCAAAGCTCCGATAAGCGGACTGAATGTAAGCTGCACAGGATAGTTAAAAGGACCAATAATATAGGTAACACCATAAGGTTCATACATTACTTTGCTTATCACTTCTGCTCCTGATGGATGTGGTTTTGAAGGGACGGGAGTAGGTTTTGCCCACTCATCAATATTTTCCAGAAAATAATCCAGTTCACTGATAACTATTTGAATTTCTACATACTCAGCTTCCTTTCTGCTTTTTCCCAAATCAATAGATAAGGCTTCGCAAAGATCATCCGTATGTTTTAAAAAAACTTCACGAAACTTTCTTAATTGAGCTTTTCTGAATTCAATATCTTTTGTCTGATTGGTTTTGAAAAAGGCTTTCTGCTGTTGAAATATTCCTTTGATTTTTTGTTCCAGGTTTGTATCCATTGGTGTATGATTTTTTACTATTTGAAAATGGTGTGAAGTCGTAATGAATTTACGAAAAATTTCACGGTGTAAATTTATTGTTTAAAATTAAATTGTGTAAAATTTAATTTTAAGTTTATTCTAATCTTATTATTGATATTTCCTATAATATAATAGAACACATTTGTTTTTAAACTTTTATTTTGAACCATTAAGATTGTAAAGGTGTTAAGAATATTAAGATAAGCTTCGCTTTAAGCTTAAAATCAGAATGATTGATCTTAATTATTCTTTATTTCTTCAATCCTTCTTAATGGTTTTATTGCATCCTGCATTTTTTATAGATTTAAAGAACCTCAAAATATATGATCTACAGTTTTATGCATTTTAAGCAGACTTAATTTTATAAATTGAAATAAGATTTTTTATCTTTGAAACATGAATTGGGAGAACATCGCCGGACACACAAATTTAAAAAAACTTCTTAGAGAAAGCATTGCTGAAAACAGAGTGAGCCATGCCCAACTTTTTGTAGGAAAAGAGGGTTACGGAACACTTCCCATGGTTTTGGCCTATGCGAGAGAAATTCTAAATCGTGAAAATGAGCATGCTGCAGCGAAGGTGGAACATCTCAATCACCTGGATCTGCATTTCAGCTTTCCTGTTTTTACAGACAACAGAAACTCTTTAAGTAAGAATAAATTTGATGAATTCAGAGAAATGATCATGGCTTCTCCCTATGCAAGTTATGATGACTGGACTGCTTTCTTAGAGTCGGAAAACAAGCAGCTGTTTATTTCCGCAGATGAAATTGATGACCAGAACCAGAAGTTTTCTTTGAAGAGTTTTGAAGGAGGAACCAAAATCCTTATTGTCTGGAGAGCAGATAAAATGAATATTGCGGCTTCAAACAAATTTTTGAAATTTTTAGAAGAACCGCCGGCAAAAACGATTATCCTTCTTACGGCAGAAAGCACCAATGATATCCTTCCTACCATTCTTTCCAGAACACAGATTGTAGAAATCCCGAGAATACATGATGAAGATATTGAAAACCATCTCAAAAAGAACTTTTCTGTTTCAGATGAAAAAGTGAAAGAGATTGTTCATGAAGCCCAGGGTGACCTTAACGATGCGGTAAAACTTCTCAATTCCGGAGATAAAACCAATGAATTTGAAAAACTCTTTGTACAATGGGTGAGAGATGCCTTTATGGTAAAAAAGAAACCTGAGTATTTGAGAAGTATCATTCTTTGGGCAAGAGAAATTGCAGGATGGAACAGAGAAAAACAGAAAAACTTCCTGAACTATTGTTCTGAAATCTTCAGACTGGCATTGCTTCAGAATTATCAGTCCGAAAATCTGGTATATAAAAAGATTAATGTGAATGGCTTCAACTGGACAGGTTTTTCAAAATTTATCAGTGGGGCTAATATTGAACATATTTTAGAAGAAATCAATACAGCTGATCTGCATCTGACCCGAAACGGAAATCCTAAAATTGTATGGACCGATCTGGGTATAAAATTATCGAGATATATTCACAAAAGCACATAAATAAAACTCCGGTATTGTTGCCGGAGTTTTTGTTTCATTTTTTCAAGGCCCAAAATCTTTAAGACAATAAAAAGGATTTATTTCAGGAATATTATCGGAATTTTAAATAAAACAGGTAATTGCTGAAGTTTTTTATTGTAAAGAATGGCTTTCTTATGGGTCTTGCATTGGATTATAGAAACTGTCTTTTCTTTACAATAAATTAAATCAATATTAAAAAATCAATCAATCGTTTGATTTGTGTTAAAACTTGTGTACATTTGCGCCCTGAAAAATGAACACTAACATGATTTCAAAAGAAGAAAATATATTATTCGCAGCCGAGAAGCTTTTTGCAGAAAAGGGATTCGAAGGAACTTCCACCCGCGAAATTGCAAAGGATGCTAATGTAAATATTTCTATGATCTCGTATTATTTTGGCTCTAAGGAAAAACTTTATGAGAAATTAGTAGAATACAGAATGAATGAAGGTCAGTTCTTTTCAAAAGATCTTTTGGGACGAACCGATATCAACGAGTGGCAGAAAATTGAAAAAGTAATTGATCAGTTTTCTTACAAGATCCGTACTCAAAAATGCTTTTACAGGATCATGCAGAGAGAGCAGCTGCATACAAAAAATCCTCAGATTGTAGAATTTTTGAAGCAAACTAAAATGGGATTCCTTTCTATGTATTCACAAATATTGGAAAGCGGCCTTAAAAATGGAATTTTCACCAAAAATCCACCTATTTATCTCCTTCATTCTACCGTAAGCGGAACTTTATTTTATGCATTCAATGCAAAAGAAATGTATAAAGAGTTCCTGAATGAAACAGAAGATGAAGAAGCTTTTGATGAAAAATACTATACAGAACTTAATAAACATATTAAATACTTACTAAAAGACCTTTTAGGTTATGAAGAGAATAAATAACTCAGTGATTGCATTATCACTATTCGTAGGAATAGCAAATGCAAATGCTCAGGAGAAAAAAACACTTTCTCTTGACGAAGCTGTACAGTTGGGAATCCAGAACAGCAAGAATCTCAAGATCGATGCAGCCAAGATCGAAGAGGCTACAGCTGATCTTTTGGAAGCTAAAAACAGACAGTTACCGGAATTGAAAGTATCTGGCAGCTATATGTATCTTCCGATAAAACCGAATGTAGACATCAAACTTCCGGGTGTTTCAGGAGCAGGAGGTCCCGAAGTACATCAGGTGGCTTACGGATCAGCTAATCTTAGCGTTCCAATCTATAGCGGAGGAAGAATCAAATATGGTATTCAGTCAGCTAAATATCTGGTAGAAGCTTCAAAATTAAGTACTGAGAACGACAAAATTGCTATTGCTTATAATGTTGCCCAGGCTTATAACAATTTATTTAAAGCCAACCAGTCTATCAAAGTTTTTGAAGAAAACCTTGCTGCTTCTCAAAAAAGAGATGAAACATTTCTTAAAATGGAAAACAATGGTTTGATCGCAAGAAACGACAGATTAAAAGCAAATCTTCAGACTTCAAATATCGAACTTCAGCTATTGGAAGCTAAGAACAACTACAATATTGCCAACATCAATATGGATTTGTTACTGGGAATTCCAGAGACTACAGAGTTAGAAGTGGATGAAAACTATATTGAAGAAGGTTCAGATGTGAAACCGGTTGACTTTTATGTTACTGAAGCCAGAGAAAATCGTAAGGATTTACAGGCTTTAGCACAACAGAGAAAAGCAGCAGAATTGGGATCAAGAGCTGCAAAAGCTGAAAATCTTCCTTCTATCGCATTTACCGGAGGTTATGTAGCCGCAGATATTCCCAAGTTTCTTACCGTGTACAATGCCATCAACGTAGGGATTGGGGTTTCTTATAACCTGTCCAACTTATGGAAAGAAAATTCTTCATTAAGACAGTCACAAGCAAGAGAAAAGCAATTAGCCGCTACGGATGAATTACTGAATGACAACATTAAGCTTGATGTAAACAGAGAATATCAGAATACAGACTATTCAAAAAAGAGAATTGCTGTTTTTGAAAAATCTGCTGAACAGGCTAATGAAAACTACAGAATTACAAAAAATAAATACGACAACGGTCTGGCAACGATGACAGAATTATTGGATGCAGACGCAGCGCAGATTGCAGCTAACGTTGGAGTAATCAATGCTAAAGCAGATGCAGCCTTGGCATACAGAAAACTATTACAGACAACAGGAACTTTAACAATTAAATAATCAGATCGAAACCAAAATGGAAAATAATAATACACAGGCAGCTGAACCTAAAAAGAAAAAAAGTTTAGTTTTTCCTATCATTTTAGCGGCAGTAGTAATCGGAGGAGGAATCTATGGTTACAGAGCCTTTACTTACGGACAGTATCACGAAGAAACTGATGATGCTCAGATCTCTTCCAATATGTCACCGGTAATTTCTAAAATTTCAGGTTATGTAGCTCAGGTAAAAGTAAAAGACAACCAGTTTGTAAAGAAAGGAGATACATTGGTGATTTTGGATAACAGAGATCAGAAAATGGCTCTTGAACAGGCTCAGGCAGCATTATCTACTGCTAAAAGCAATATTTCAAATGCAGAAGCTACCACAACAGCTACTTCAAAAAATATCGGATCTTCAGAAGCGGCAGTAGTAACAGCTAATGCTCAGATTGAAGCAGCAAAAGTAAATGTTTGGAAAACTTCTCAGGATTTGAAGAGATATGCTAATCTTGTAAAAGATCACTCTATTACGGAACAGCAATATGAGCAGGCTTTAGCCGCAAAACAATCTGCAGACAGACAACTACAGGTTTTGGTTGATCAGAGAAATCAGATTGCTCAGCAAACCCATATTGCTTCTTCTCAGACCGCAGCAAGCTCACAACAAATCAGTGTTGCAGGATCTGTTGCAAAACAAAGAGAAGTTGATGTAGAAAATGCAAAACTGAATTTATCATACACGGTAATCCTTGCACCTGAAGACGGATACGTTGGAAAAGTACCTACTCAGGCAGGTCAGTATCTGCAGGCAGGAGCGCAGTTGTTTGCTTTGGTTAAAAACGACCAGAAATGGGTTGTGGCCAACTTTAAGGAAACACAAGTAGACAAAATGGTAGAAGGGCAGAAAGTAAAAATCGAGATTGATGCTTTCCCTGATCAGGAATTTGAAGGAGTGGTAAGCTCGTTCTCTCCGGCTACAGGAGCTACATTCTCTATTCTTCCTCCGGATAATGCGAGTGGTAACTTCGTAAAAGTAGTTCAGAGACTTCCTGTAAAAATTGATTTTGTAAATCTTGATAAGAATATTGCCAAAAGATTAAGAACAGGAATGAACGTGAAGGCAGAAGTTGCTTTGAAATAGTATTTATGTACTGGCGTAAAATGTATTCATGATGAATTGAAAATCATTAATACATCCTACATTTTACATTAATACAAATATTCGAATAAAAATTATGCAAGATTCATTAGTAGAATATGGAGCGCGTAGAGTAATCATTACGATTACGGCTATCCTTTGTGCCCTTCTTGAAATTGTAGATTCCACGATTGTCAATGTTGCCTTGAATGAAATGAAGGGGAATCTTGGATCTACACTTTCAGAAGTGGGATGGGTAATTACGGCTTATGCCATTGGTAACGTAATCATCGTACCAATGACGAGCTGGCTTTCCCAGCAGTTTGGGCGTAGAAATTACTTTGCGGCATCCATCATTATATTTACCATATTTTCATTTTTATGTGGAAATGCGACCAATATCTGGGAACTTGTGTTCTTCAGATTGATGCAGGGAATCGGTGGGGGAGCCTTATTGGTAACTTCACAAACGATCATTACGGAATCTTATCCGATTGAAAAAAGAAGTATGGCTCAGGCTATTTATGGTCTGGGAGTAATCATCGGTCCAACCTTAGGTCCGCCTCTTGGAGGGTACATCGTTGATAACTTCAGCTGGCCGTATATTTTCTATATTAATATTCCGATTGGAATTGCGGCAACATTAATGACGCTGCAGTTTGTAAGAAGCCCGAAATATGCAGAAAAACGTAAAGTCTCGGATGTGGACTGGATTGGGATTGGATTATTGGCAGTAACAGTAGGTTCATTGCAGTTCATTCTTGAGAGAGGTCATGAAGAAGACTGGTTTGCCAGCGGAATGATTGTAGCGTTTACGGTGGCTGCTGTTTTAGGATTTATATTATTCCTTTGGAGGGAACTTACCTTTAAATATCCAATTGTTGAGCTCAGGGTTCTTAAAAATAGCAATTTAAGGATCGGAACAATGATGTCATTCGTGCTTGGATTTGGGCTTTATGGGTCTACATTCATCGTTCCTCTTTATACTCAGAGTATTTTAGGATGGACGGCCCTTCAGTCAGGAGCATTGATGATTCCTGCTGCATTGACAACGGCCTTCATGATGCCTATTATTGGTAGATTGTTGGCAAAAGGAGCAAAACAGCAAATCCTGGTTTCTTTAGGATTGTTCATCTTCTTTGTCTATAGTTTCTGGGGATATAAAATTCTGACACCAGATACCAGCAAAGATGCATTTTTCTGGATGCTGATTGTAAGAGGAGCAGGTTTGGGACTACTGTTTATTCCAATTACCTCTTTGTCTTTAAGTACACTGAAAGGGCAGGAGATTGGTCAGGGAGCAGCCTTTACCGGAATGATGAGACAGCTTGGTGGATCTTTCGGGATTGCAGCAATTACAACTTTTATTGCTAATGCCGGACAGAAATACAGGAATAATCTGATTTCTCACCTTGACGAAAACAGTTTTGAAGTCCAGCAAAGACTGGCTGCACTTAAAGCAAATTTTATTGCCAAAGGAATGACACCTGATGCAGCAATGAATGCAGCGTATAAAATGCTTGATTTATCTGTAACCAAACAGGCAACAGTACTTTCTTATATGGATGTATTTCTTTATCTCGGAGTAATATTCCTTATATGTATTCCGTTTATCTTACTCGTAAAAGAAAGAAAAAGCAAAGAAAAAATAGATTTGAGTGAAGCCATGCACTAAATTTTAATTAAAAAACCTTCGATATTTTCGAAGGTTTTTTTTGTTCATTTCTTACGTAAAATGATATCAGACAATAACTTTCAGTTTTAATTATGTTAAATAAAAAATAATATCACTTATTGGAGAGTTTAATTATTTTTTCTAGCTTTACACCAACAAATGAAAAAATATGAATAGATTCCCTGATCCGCCAAACCTTTCCCAAAAAGGTGTTTTCCCAATAGATTCCCGGATTTTTATCTGAATATCAGTTTTTAATATCAACTGATCGAGTGCTGTCTTTTTACTTTGTTTTTATATTCAATAAAGACAATGTTCTTATTTCCGAAAGCGTATGAAATATGGTCTTTCGTTTCACTAATCAACTAAACCATGATCTCAATATACTTACAAAATATTAAATATGAATCAAATACAACTGCCGGAAACCTATCTGGCATTATCAGATTTCAGAAAGCATGACATCTTTCTTCCTGAAATGAATCAGGCTCAGATTATCTCAGATTTTTTTCCCGGAACCTTTACAGAACTTACCCAGCGCCTGTCTGATATTACAGGAGCTTTTTACGGAGGAATGCTTAAGCAGATTGGCAGACTTTACGGAGCGGAAGCTATTGAACAGCTTTCCAGTACTTTCATGTATGACCTCGGATCCAGAATGACACTGAAAAATCTTGAAACAAAACCTAACCTGCAGCCTGGTATTCCGGCTGTAGCCAAAATACTGATAGGAGCAATTTTTACATCCAGTCCCGAATATAATTTTGAATTTAAAGAATTAAATGACTACAAATGTGAACTGTTGATCAAAGGAGTAGACCGTTACCATAAAATCACTCAGAGCCTGCAGATCGCGGGTCTGCTGAAATGGCCAGTCATAAAACCTTTCTTACAAGGAGTTTGCGATACCATGGGACTGGATGTTTTATTGGATATAAAAGTGCTGAAACTTGATCCGGACAGCAAATGCAGCTATCACATCATTGTCTCAGAAAAATAGAGCTGAATATTGAAAATAATAATTTCAAATATCAATAGGAGCGGACTTTAGTCCGCTTTCTCTATTATAAATCAAGGATCGGCTTTAGCCAAAACATAAAATCCGCACCCCAAATCCCGCACCTTAAATTTTACTCTACCTGATTTTCTCTATCCACTCAATTCCACTCACATCAATCAGTTTCAGTGCATGAATTTCACTTTTCTGAAGAATATCATTAATATTCAGCGTTACATCAGCCTTTGCTCCCAGAGGAATAATCAAGCTGTGCTTTCCTGGTTTTACTTTGGTAACATAATGATTCCGGATATTTTCTTTAGACAATCCGGAAAGTTCTTTATGATCAAATTCCTTTAAAATCCTTCCATTTTTATCCAGAATATGAATGCCTATCAGGAAAGAACCATAGACATCGGCCCCTTCCGTTCTGTACACTTCAAATTTTAAATCCGAATTATTATGGGAGATATTAGAAATTTCCAGTTTCGGTTTTACCGATTTATTATGCAGAGTTCCCCATACCCCTCCATGGAAATACTGATTGGTAAAAAGAGTCAAACCAAATATGATAAACGACCCTGCCAATACAAGAACTTTCGGTTTTGAGACTGGAAAATTTCCTGAGCCCAACCACTGAAACCATCTTTTTTGAGTGAAGCTTTTGTTATTCTTAATGAAATAATAATCCAGTGAGTAAGGACCGCTTCCCGTAAGAAACAAAACAAATCCGCCAGCGACCCCTAAAACTCCTATCTGCCATTCATCAAGGCAGGTTGTTCCCAGCCAGCCGGAGCCCAGCAGAATCCCAAGGGCAAGACTGAAGATGCCGATACTCATTAAACGGGTAAATAATCCGAGAATAATGAATAATCCGACTATGGCTTCAATAAGAGTGAAAATCATCATGGATTGCTGTAAGGCGTCAGGGTGGGTAACCAGATATTCAATAATAGGTTTTATGCCGAGTGCATTCGGTAAAAAGTGATTGAATTTTTCACCAATATATCCCTGTTCGTCGGGAATAAGTTTATTTTCGAGGATAAGTCTGCGCCAGAAGGCTGAAAAATAAGTCCATCCGATCACCATGCGGAGGGATAAAGTATATAATCCGGCCAGGTCCGAAGACTGGCTGTTTAAGGTATGTTTCATTGAAATTAATATTGTATTGTAAAAAACTGATTTTTAATTGGGTTCAAAAAGTTTAAACCAGATTAAGTTTCAGTCTTTTAAACAGAATATATTTCGGTGGGCTGTTTCCCGTAGAATGTACTGAATATTCATTGAAAACAATCTTCTCTTCAACAGAGTAGCATGCAGTGGAATAAAAGTTGAAAAAAGAATCTTTGTATTGCCCCTGAATTTTAGCTTTTGATACTGAAACTCCTGTAGAAGCGGATTCCGTATCACATTTGGAAGAAAGGGAAGAGGTTATCTTTACCTTATTCAGTCCGCTGATGTACTGAATGTCAAAAATATCAAGAACATTTCTTTTTACAGAACACGGCGATAATGAAAACACCAAAACAAGCATCGTAATGATAGCTTTATAGGTTTTCATATGGAGTCCTGAATTGGGCATGGTTACAAAACTACACTTTATTTCAATGTGAGCTTAATAAATTGTAAAAAATCGTTCTGCTGGTCTACAAATAAGTAATGTGAACAATTGTCAATAAGTTTGAAATTTTTCTTCCCGACGATATTTTTAAGATCATTCAGCTGTTTTTCTGAAAATATTCCATCATTCTTACCATAGACCGCAAAAATAGGGATTCCTTTTTTTCGGATGTCTTTTAAAACGGAAGTATTATCCAGGTTGTTCAGAGGTTCATTTTTATAGAACTTAAGAGGTGAATCAGAATTTCTGATGTTGTTTTTATAAAATTCACCTGTTTTGTATTCGTTTCTCAGCATTTCACTTTTGGGAGTAGGATTGGGCATGTCGAAGAAATTGAGCTTACTGGCCATTTCATAACATCTTTTTCGATAGGCTGCAGAATTTTTATCAAGATTTTCTATTTCTGTAATTTCTTTGAGCTCCGCGGAATCCGTTTTAAAATGTTCTTTTGCCTGTTTTAGAATATGATCATAGGTTTCCTGCTGCGTAAATAAAGCTCCGGCAAGAGTCAGCGAATTTACTTTTTCAGGAAATTGAGAAGTGAATAATGTCCCAATAATTCCACCGAAACTATGGGCAAGAATATTTGCTTTTGAGATATGATAAGTTTTGTAAATTTCTTTTAAATCCTCAAAACTTTCTTTAAAAGTCATGGCAGCATTTTCATCTTTTGAACGACCTTCACCGCGTCTGTCGTAAACAATTACATAAAATCCTTTATCAGCCAGTTTTTGAGCTGTGGTTCCTTCAAATAAAGTAGCATTTCCGCTCGGACCTCCATGAATAAAAATAATGGGAACATTTTTTGGATTTCCATAGGCTTTAGAATATAGATTCTGTGCATTTAAAACAATAGAACTTACAATAAAGATAATGCTGAACAGTGATTTCATGATGGTTATTTTGAGCCCTCAAAACTACTGAATAATCTCTGAGCAGAAGATAAAATGAATGGAATTATGATTAAATTTAGAAATTAAAAATCGCTGCTGACGAACAGTTGTCATAATCCTGGTTTATCTTTACAAATCGGAAGTTTTATATAAAAACAGAAAATATATTGTAATGAGTTATTGTTTAGCCATAGAAGGCATGCAGCCCGAGAGCAGAAAAGAACTGCACAAAAATTACCATGACAACTATTATGGATATCCTATTCATGATGATAATGAATTGTTTGGAAGACTGATTCTGGAAATCAACCAGGCGGGTTTGAGTTGGGAAACCGTTCTGAAAAAAGAAGATAGCTTCAGAAAAGCATATGATCATTTTGATATTCAGAAAATAGCAGCTTATACAGAGGATGACCGCGAAAGGCTTTTGAATGACAGTGGAATTATCAGAAATAAATTAAAGGTGAACGCTGCTATTGAAAATGCTAAAACAATTATTGAATTGCAGAAGGAATTTGGTTCCTTTGAAAAATGGCTGGAACATCATCACCCCAAAACATTACAGGAATGGATGAAGTTATTCAAAAAAATATTCAAATTCACAGGCGGGGAAATAGTAAACGAATTTCTTATGAGTACCGGATACCTTAAAGGAGCTCATCATGAAACCTGCCCGATACACTCAAAAGTTTTGGCCCAAAAACCTTTGTGGAAAGAAAATTTGAATAAATAATAAACTTAGATTTCTACGGAATGACAGAGTGTGTAAATAGTGTCAAACACTTCTATTTGTTATTCCGTAGGAATCCAGCTTGCAAAAATTCAGAATAAGAAGAGGAAGCTCAATGCGGTTCACTAAGGTTTTAAATTTAGGCTAAAGCCAATTTGATTTTATACTCTAATTGAACGGGCTAAAGCCCGTTCCTATTGAATTGGTAAAATCATTGTGCCTATCTTTGCTGAGTGCTGTGTCTTTGCAAACGTTTTCAAAGTTATTTTTTTAGCTTTGCGAACATCGCGCTGCAATTTTACTTCATACTTCTCACAGAAACATCCGGCTTTTCACCTTGAGGAACAATGAAAATAGCATTATCACTGATGGTATCTCCAGGATCGAAATAATAGCTGCCGGTTACAGGAATTGTACTGCTTACAAATTTTCCGGATTTGTCATAGGCAGAATAGGTAACATTGATCATCTGAGCTTTCATTTTTAACTCTATTTTTTTAGAAGTCAGTCTTGCTCCGGTTGCATTAATGCAGTCTAATTCTACAAGGCCTATATTGCTTACAATTTGAGGAAAAGCAGATAATCTGATATTGTAGGCCTTATCTGAAGTATTTTTTACAGATGCAGAAACTTTATAGCGGTCATAGGATTTTCCACCAGATTCTACACTTTCTTTATTGAGGATATTAAAGGTGACAGCCATTCCGTTGATATCAATGGTCTGGCCATCAGAAATTTTCTGTGCATTCAGAAGGTTTCCTAAAAAAGTGAATGCTGTAAGAGTTAGAAAAAAAGTAAGGTTTTTCATGGAAATTATTTTGAAATTTAATGTGAATTAAATTTACGTAAAAAATAATACCGTTAAAATTCTTTAATCCAAAATCTTTTTATTCCTTATCCATAATCTGTCTATGCTCATTTCCCCATTTTTCAAACTCCAGAATAATGGGTTTTAGTTTATACCCGATTTCTGTAAGTTCATATTCTACCCGTGGTGGAACCTCTGCAAATACTGTTCTGGTAATGATCTTGTCCTCTTCCAGTCTGCGAAGCTGAAGGGTAAGCATCCGTTCGGTAATGTTCTGAAGCTTTTTTCTAAGTTCCCCAAATCTCATTTTTCCATTGATCAGATAACAGCAGATTGCCAATGCCCATTGTCCTCCGATAATGTTGGAGGCATAGATTTCCGGACACTCATCGGCAAGTGCTTTCTTGTTGGCAAAATTCGTTGAGGTTTCCTTTATTTTAGTCATTACTTACATTTTTTATAGTACCATACAATGGGTAGCTAATGTACGAAATGTAAGTTACGTATTGTAATTTTGTATTAGAAATTTAAACATAATGAAGACTTTAGTAATTGTTACCCACCCTGATATTGAAAAATCAGCGATTAATAAGAAATGGATTGATGAATTGAAAAAATATCCTGAAAAATATACGGTTCATCAATTATACGAAGCTTATCCCGATGGAAAAATCAATGTGGCACAGGAACAAAAGATGATGGAATCTTACGATAAAATTGTATTTCAGTTTCCTTTTTACTGGTTCAGCAGTCCGCCGCTTTTGAAACAGTGGCTGGATGAGGTCATTTTATATGGCTGGGCTTATGGAAGTAACAGCGGTTTCAAACTGGCCGGAAAGAAAATGTCATTGGCTGTTACGGCAGGAATTGATGAAGAAGGGTACAGCACATCAGGAGAGTACAAATATACCATGAAGGAGCTTTTCAGACCTTATGAACTGACCTTTGATTATATAAAAGCAGACTACAAAGAACCTTTCGTTTATTACGGAATTGAAAGAGATTCTTCCGATGAATGGATCAACAGAAGTGTTCCCATATATCTGGAGTTTTTGGATAATTTATAACAATATAAAAATGAAGTTGGACTCTTGAATTACGTGAGTTCAACTTTATTTCTGAATATATTCAAAGGGTTCTGGATTCCAGTCCTGCAGATATTTCTTTATCGTATTACTGTCAATATTAAAGGGAACGTCCTCATATTTCCAGCCTTTTGAAGGAACTTTTAAATCTATAAGGTAGTTCTCAATAGAGTAGATGTCAAGAACTTTTGCATTTTTAGGTTTTATAGAATCAAAAATGATGAGAAATTTATCTCCTTTTTTGTAAGAACAATTTGTTGTTTTATAATATATTTTATTGCTAACCTGATATTTGTAATCTGTTCCTACACCATTGTTGTTCTTTTGGTGCCAATCAGTAATAGCTTCTCCAATTGTATATTTGGGAGTTTTGAGCATTCTTTTTATCCATAAATTCTCATCGAATAAGCAGTATATGATAAGTCCTAAAGTGAGTACCAAAAGAATAATATGAAATTTTTCTGAAATCAATTTTTTCATGCTCCGGTTCTATATTTCTCATTGAACTTCTGCAGATCTATTGCCTGTTCCTGAAAATATTCTTTAAAAGTATCTGAAAGGTTTTTATCTTTAAATTTCACAACGGTATATCCACTGTCAAGAGCAATAATTTCTAAAATACTTTCCGGTACTAAAAACTGATCAGGTTCCCAAACGATGGAATCTTCAGCAGATAATTTAGAAATTAATGAAGAGTCTGATTCAATATTATTGGGTACAGCTGATATTATTCCCCAAATTATTTGAGTATTGCTGTGATAGAGTTTTTCAAATTCTATATTATCCAAAACAAAAAAATCTTCATCAAAATTGATGGGAAGAAGTTGATCAGATATAAAATCAAGATCAGTCAGAATCCAGCGATAAACAGCAAGATTATCCCATATTGGCTTTAAAACTTCCGAAAGATTCGTATGAAATTTTACTTTTTTTATACTTCTGATTATCCAGTTCATTTATTCTCTATTTAAAACCTGATTAATTCTTTTCTCTGCTTCATCTTTTGAAATTCCATTATAAAAATCATGTACAAAAGGATGGTCATAACTTTGGTGAGGATAGACAAAAGGGCGGCCGATGGAATTATTTACCACCACAGTTGTAGGAACACTTTCCTCAAACTCATAATCTGGAAGATAGGTAGAAAGCCATCCGAAATATTCAGCTTCGAAATCTTTATTATCATAATTTTCAACATATTCACTGAAGCTTTTTTCACTCAGTGAAACCCAGATTCCATAATCCAGATCTCTGCAATCATCTGTGACTTCCTGTACAAGAACAGTACGGATAAATCTATGGGTATCTTCTTCCTCTTTTACAACACAAAGGTCTGAACTGAGTTCAGCATTCTTTAATTCTTCTTCAGATAAGCAGGAATAAAAATAAGGATATGAATAGGCTATTGCAGGCCAGTCTTCTTTTTTTTCTCCACAGCATTGGCAGATGTATTTCGTCATCGTATTTTATTTGTAATGTTGGTAAAATTTATTATCAAAGATCTCAGAAGGATCATATTTTCTTTTCAGCTCAAAAAAAGATTCTGCCTGCGGATATACCTTTCTCATTTTCTCTCTGTCAATATGAAGACGGTAAGGTAAATAGAAAGTTCCTTCATTTTTTAATGTAATATCAACAAGTTTATTGGTTAATATTTTCATGGCTTCTTCCTGCTTGTCTGTCTTTTTTTGATTGAATAAAAATACAAATCCAAATACATTTTCTCTTGCATAGTTCATATAGCTGTCTTCATCCTTTTTCACGGCACGGATGGTGATATTAAGCAAATCTAAACCTGATCTTTTCAAAACAGGTTTTATATCTTTAATAAAGTGGGTGAAGTTTCTCTCCGGGATAAAATATTCCTGCAAAAGATCTGTTGAATTCGGATCTTTGTTTTCAATAAGTGAAACGTGGTCATTCAGAAGCTCATTTCTGGAATATACTGCATTCTTTGTCATCTTATTCATTCCGGTTTCCAGATCCCAGCGAAGTCTTTTTCCATATTCACTGTTTACAGTGCTTCGGAAAACCAGACGTTTGGTTTCTTCGTTTTTAGCATTCTGCAGGGATAGCGGTAGTGGTTTTTCATCGTTTTTTTCAAAATAGTTAATGGTTGCTTCCTCTAGAAATCGTTTATCAGAAATTTTTAATCTTCCAAAAACCAGGTTAACATCAGGGTTTTCAGAAATGAACTTTTTATAATAATTGGGATACTGATTGGTACTTAAACGGATATATTTATATTGAAGAGCAGCATTGTCTACTACTCTTAATTGAATATCAAGAATAATCCCGAAAAGTCCATAACCTCCGATTACCAGCTTGAAAAGTTCCGGGTTTTCTCCTCTGCTGCAATTAAGAATTTTTCCATTCTGATCCATCAGAGTGAAGGAAACAACACTGGAAGAAACAGGGGGAAGGTTTTTCTGCCATCCGTGACCGTTGACACTCATTGATCCACCTACAGAAAAAGAACTGAATGCCTGCATTACAGCAATAGATTTTCCATGTTTATCAAGGTATTTGATGGCATCTTCCCAAAGTGCTCCGGATCCGATTGTCAGGATGTTGGTCTTTTCATTCAGTTCCATATGTTTATATGGAAGCATGTTCAGAAGAATTCCGTTAGGGTAGATGGTATGTCCTCCCATACTGTGCTGTGCTCCGGCAATTGAGATTTTTAAGTTCTTTTCCTTTGCGTATTTTATGATCTGACGGAGCTGGTTTTCAATTTCAGGCTTAGAAGTGGGAACTTTGATGAGGGTATCAATCTTCGTTAAATTCAACTGGCTTGCATCATTGGTATAACCTTTTGGAATTTCATTTTTAATATCAGACTCGTTCCATTTAGTTTTTAGAACATGAATAACTGGAATAGAAATGAAAATAAGGATCATGGCAATCCCAAGTATTAAAATAGTTCTCTTTTTCATAGTATTTAAAAAGCTAAAATACCTAAAATTCATTATCCCACCGTAGGTGTATCCTCTTCTTTCAGTATTTTCTTCTCTTTCATCGTAAGCATCATTCTTTCATATTTGTACTTTTCCCAGTCGAATCCGTTGAGAAAATCAAGGGCTGCCTGGAAACCTCTGTTGAAAAGCTCTTCCTTCTCGTCTCTTTTCATAAAGAAATTTAGCCAGCTGCTGGTTCCGCAGTTGACGCTTTGGATGCTGTATAAACGGTAAAAAGTATGTTTGGTAAGGAAGGTTTTATCATTAAAACCTTTTAAAGTACTAATGATATTCCCTGCATAGCTGAAAGGGGTTTTAAGGATTTCCGCACTGGTTTTTCCTCTTTCCGAAAGAATAGCAGAATCACTCGTCAGCTGCACTCCGAAAAGGGGCATCCTCGGATAAAAAACTTCATCGGCATGAAACAAATCAATAGGAAAATTGGAAATACTGCCCCCATCAATGAAAACTCCGGCAGGATTGATGTCTTCCGGTTTGGTATTCATCCAATATCTCCAGGCATACTTTACGGAACTATCATTTTTATTGATTTGTTTCTGAAAAGGTTCAAAGAAAAAAGGAACCGCCATAGATGCTCTTACAAATTCAGCAGGACTAATATGCTTCAGTTCCTCTTCGGACCAGTAGAGATTGGCCATGGTAGGAAGTTCCACTTTAATTTTTGCATTGATATCGGTGGTAATGACAACATATTCAGATCTAAGAAGATAAAACGGATTGTTTTTATAATAATCGTTATTGAGGGCACTTTCATAGAAAATTCTATATCGGGTCTGATCAATATGTTCCTTATTTTTTATTTTAATCTTTTCGATACTTTGCAGAGTCATTGTATAATATTCCTGTCCGTTTCCATACCGGTAGTTGAGGTTTAGATCCCGTTCTTTCTGAATAAATTTTTCGTTAAGGTTGGCTACCGTTTTTATTCCAAATTGATCCAGTGCATTTTGCATGGTATTCTGAAAAACATTTCCAGGGTTGAGACCGCTGTTTTCCTTTCTGAAATTATGATACAGCTTTTGAATGCAGAAAAAGAGAATGACTGCCGGAATCAGAGGAATCAAAAACATTAGTTTGGCATTCAGTATAGTGGTTGAAGAAGCCAAAAAAGGAATACTGACCAGGATAATAAACAGGATTGCAGCAATAATGGCATTGATCTTAAAAAAATCCTTGTTGTTAAGCATCGCATGGAGCGTAGTTTTCACATAAGTTTTTCCATCCATAAAATCGGAAAAATCCCAGCTGAAAAGAATATCTTTGATAAGTTCACTTTTGGATTCTTCTTTGGTTTTACAGGCCGCAATGAGCATCGTATTAATAGCTCCGGCACTCGTTCCCGCTACTTTCAGAAAACGGATTCCGAATATTTCCAGGCCGTAAAGATAACCTACCAAGGCACTTCCCCAGACACCGCCGCCTTCCTGTACAAATTCTATATACTGATTCCCGGACTGATCCAGAAGATCAGAGAATTCTTTGGCGGATATATTCTCATGTAAGGCAGCCAGCTTATCTTTGGAGGCCTGCGAAAGAGAAGAATCTTCCAGAATCTTGTTGAGGCTTTCAGTGGTCATAATATTTTGTTTTGATGGTGTTTTGGTTAAAGACAAAAGTAATCAACCGATTTATATTTTACCGAAGATAAAATCTTTGCGCCTTAAAATATTATATTTTGCATATTCTCTGCGTCTTTGCGTTGATATAAAAATTAATTACCACTGTCTTCGTCTCACATAAATAAAAGTACTGATCACAACTGTTGCCATTGCTCCCAGCGTTATAAAATAACCGTATTTATGATGAAGCTCAGGCATATTATCGAAGTTCATTCCATAAACCCCGGCAATAAAGGTGATGGGTAAGAAGTAAACAGAATAGATAGCCAGAACTTTCATCACCTGATTGGCCTTTTGATCCGAAAGTGCCAGGAACATGGAAATAAGGTTGGTAATCTGAATATTTAAATGATCAAAATCCGCAACAACATCTTTATGTTTATCCTTCAAATCAACAAATTCGGAATCCTGTAAATTCAATAATTTAAATTTATCAATGGCATCTGTAGAAATTACCAGTACCCGTGAATTTAATCCTGATTTTCGTTTCAGTTTATAAAGACGGCGGATCTGGCTGGTATGATTGGTATTTTTAAGGAAAATCTCATTCTCAATATTGTCCATAGTCTCGAACAGGCTTAAGGATTCGTCATCAAAGCTTTTCATGATCAATATAGCAATCATCAGCGTGATCTGCTGAGGATTAAGGTCTTCCTGAATCAAAGAGACTTTTTTCTTGACTTCCGTTATGCTTCTGGTTTTCATCCTGTGGATGGTGATAATGGTATTCTCCACCAGAAAAATCCCGATCTTGGTGCTGATATCACTAATGGTATTCAGATTTTTTCTTTCCAGTTCTGTACTTTCACGAAGAAGGAAGAATTTGACATTTCCGTCTTCTTCATATTTGGGAAGGTGGTTGGGATCCATGGTATCTTCCAGCAGAAGATTATTGATTTCATATCTTTCATGAAGGAATTTCAGGTCTTCTGCAGTAGGAGCCTCTACATCTACCCATTCGCACTGGGAGGTTCTGTATATCGTATCAATTGGCATAAAGTAAAAATACTAATATTTTGAAAAACTATGTGTTAAATAAGTTTTATCTTTGCCAAAATTAAAAAACTATATGATTAAAAGTACAATAAAAGGTGTGGGATTTTATGTTCCAGATAACGTTGTTACAAATGATGATTTAGCAAAACTGATGACTACCAATGATGAATGGATTACGGAAAGAACGGGTATCAAGGAACGAAGACATAGAAAAAACAGGAATGACGCTCAGGAAACTACGGCTTATTTAGGATTTAAAGCCTCAGAAAAAGCTATTCAGAATGCAGGTCTTACCTCAAAAGATATTGATTTTATTGTTTTTGCAACCCTTTCTCCGGATTACTATTTTCCTGGAAGTGGGGTATTGCTTCAGGATATGCTTGGATGTGATACCATTGGAGCATTGGACGTAAGAAATCAATGTTCCGGGTTTGTATATTCTATGAGTGTTGCAAATGCATTTATTAAATCAGGTACTTATAAAAATATTCTTGTGGTAGGAGCAGAGGTTCATTCTTTCGGATTAGATTTTTCTGATGAAGGAAGAGGGGTTTCTGTTATTTTCGGAGATGGAGCAGGAGCTGTGGTACTTTCAGCTTCGGAAGATGAAAATTCAGGAGATATTTTAGCCGTAAATATGCATTCTGAAGGAAAATATGCAGACGAACTTTGTACTCAGTTCCCGGGTTCAAAATTCGGATGGAGTGACAGAATGAGAAAAGAACCTGAAAATGTAACCAACAAAGAAGTATATCCAATCATGAACGGAAACTTCGTGTTCAAGCATGCCGTAACAAGATTTCCTGAAACAATGATGGAAGCCTTGAACAAAGCAGGAAAAACAGTTGAAGATCTTGATATGTTTATTCCACACCAGGCGAACCTTAGAATTGCTCAGTTTGTACAGGATAAATTCGGATTACCGAACGAAAAAGTATTTAACAATATTCAGAAATACGGAAACACAACCGCTGCTTCTATTCCCATTGCTTTAAGTGAAGCAATTGAACAGGGGAAAATAAAAAGAGGAGATTTGGTCCTTCTTTCGGCTTTCGGAAGCGGATTTACCTGGGGAAGTGTTCTGTTTGAATACTAAGAGAAGAGAATAATAAATCGCTTATTGTATCTTATAAAACAGAAACAAAGCTTTATTTTCACTTATATCACAACTGAAGACGTGAAAATTCCCATTCTTTGGAGGGGTGGCGAAAATTCAAAGAATTTTTGACGGGGTGGTTGGCAGCATCTACTCACTAAACAACATAAAAAAGCCGCAGAACTTTAGTTCTGCGGCTTTTTACTTTATGCATTTCTAATTAAAGGCTTTTCAATAATTTTTCGGTATCAGTAGAATCCTGTCCTGTGCTTTTTGCCAGTTCAATAGACTTTTCAGCCCATGTCTTTGCATTTTTTTTATCACCAATCTTATTGTAAAGATTAGCTAAAGTATCAGTATTTGCAAAATTCTGATCTTTCTTTACAGATTCCTGTGCCCATACAATTGCTTTTTCCAGAGAAGTCTTACTGCTTACATTTTCAAAGAAGTTCCATGCAAGAGAATTCAGCTCTTCAGAACCTGCTGCAGAATAGTCTTTGTACAAATCAAGAATCAGTTTTTCATACTCAGGAATATCTTTATTCTTTAAAGCTCTGTTAGCTTTCATTCTTTTTAAGACCTTGTCAGCTTCTTCTTTGCTAAGAAATTTCTGAGTTTCAGACATGAAATAGTTGTCATCCCATTTTTTGGTCTCAGCATTATATGCTTTTTTGGAAACAGTATTCAGTTTGATGTTTTTGTCAAACTTTTCATACTTATCTTCCGGAAAGAATTTAACGATATCTGCTTTTTTATCCTGAAAAATCTTGTATAAAGGGCTGTCTATAGTTTGAACCCCTGAAAGAAGCATTTGAACATCTTCCTGATCCAAAGTTGGTTTCTGCTGGAAATAACGGTTAAGTACTTTACCGGCAAACTCAGCATCATTATACATAGTAAGCCCTGCCAGATTCTTTAAAAACTCAGGATCTTTTTCTCCTTTCTCAAACTGCTCCTTCAGAGAAGTTAATCTCTTGTTCGGATCTTCAGCATCTTTGGCAAACTGGATGAAATCTTTTTCTTCAACATATCCCAGAGTTCTGTGCACCGCTTCACCGTTTCCGTCAATAAACAGATAAGTAGGGAATGCTTTTACATTATATTTCTTAGCCAACTCAATTCCTTCACCCTTTTCCATATCAATTTTAGCATTGATAAAGTGAGAATTATAGTAGTCACCCACAGACTGAAGTGGGAAAATATTTTTTACCATTAGTTTACAAGGTCCACACCATGAAGCATATGCATCTATAAAGACCAGTTTTTTTTCTTTTTTTGCTTTGGCAAGGATAGAGGCAAAATTGCCGTCTTCAAACTTAATTCCCTGTGCCCATGCAAGAACTCCTATAAAGATTGAGGAAAGTATTGCTATTTTTTTCATAAAACTTTTATTCCCTGCAAATGTAATAAATATGATGACACGTGAGCCGTCCACATTGAAAATAATTATTAAGGAACTTTAGTTTTAAAACAGACATCGGTTCATATGAAGGAAAATCATTTATTGTTTTGGTCTAATTATTAAAATTAATGTAAATCATTGTTTTAAGTTAAATGATTAAATTTCAATATAATGTTTTAATAAAAAATAAAATATCACTAGTTTTGTAAAAAAACAAAAAGACACCCAGTGAAAATAATGATGAATTATTATAAAATAAAAATAATAATTTGTTTCTGTATGTCTAAGAATCTCCTGAAATTTTTGTTTTTGCTGGTAACGGCAGTCCCCATATTCGCTCAGAAAAAAAACAGCTTTGACCTTATCTGTGAAAGAACTTCTTCTGTTACGGCGTATAAGGATTTACCAAAAGCGATTAAGACAGCTGACTCTCTTTATATGCTGGCACAGAAGCCTTCTGAGAAAATACAGTGTCTTATTCTCTCTTCAGAACTTTATCATCATGCAGGCGAGCTTAAAAAGGCAATTTGTTATAGTGAAAATGCCCACTCGGTAATCAATCAGATTAATGATCCCGAACGGATGGCTGTTGTAACCAGACTACTTGCCAGGCAATATAGACAGGTAGGGTTATACGAAAGATCTAAAAAATACATTTTAAAAGGGCTGGAAGCTTCCGGCAGGATTACCGATTTTCAAAAAAGCAATGAAGCGGCAGGGCTCCTGAATCAGGAAATGGCTTTCTACGAAATGGAGCTGGGTAATTACTCTAATGCAATACGATTCATAGAATCTTCCCTGAAGTATTTTGAAAGAATAAACAGTCATAACGAAAACAGAACGGCTGCTGCTTCTTATCAGTTGATGGGTGATGTTTATTTCAAACTTAACGACTATTCTGTTTCAGAGAATTATTACAGAAAAGCTGAAGGTTTGCTTAAGGGAGGAAGCTGTACACTCGGATTGGTTTATAATGGTCTGGGAGGAATCCGCCTGAAGCAGAAAAACTGGAAAGATGCCGAACTATACCTGAAAAAAGCAGAAAAAATAGCAGATACTTCCCGAAGTCTTACATTGAAAAAAGCTGTATACTCTAATATCAATGATTACTATGAAGGAATGGGGGATAATTTCAAAGCCTCTTTATATGCCGTGAAATATGTGAGAACGTACGACAGTATTGCGGCACGTAATCAAAGTTTCACAATGAAAGGTGCAGAGATTCCAAAAGTGAAGACCAGCAAAAAGAATAGACAGATGAATCTGGTGAAAAATGCTACTATTGTTGTTCTGTTTACTTTATTGGTTGGTTTACTTGTTTTCTTCAGGACAAAGCAGAAAAAACAACGTTCAAAGTTCAGAAATATCATAAGAGCTCAGTTGAATATGATCAGCAGAAGTAACCATCCTTTAAAACAATCTGATGGTTCTGAGTTTTCCAATATATCTGTGGAAGAAATTGATGAAAAAGATTCTGAAACAGACCGAAGACGGAATGATTCTCTGATGACTTCCGAAACAGAATCAAAATTGCTTGAACTTCTTGAAGATTTTGAGAAAGGTGATCTCTATAACAATAAAGGAATGTCTCTTTCTTTCCTTGCAGGTGAATTGAATACCAATACAAAATATCTGTCTTATGTAATCAATCAGCATAAGAGTGCTGATTTTAAATCGTATGTCAACCGTTTGAGAATCAAATACATTGTGGATAAACTGATCAATGATGAGAAGTACAGACAATACAAAATAAGCATCCTCGCTGATGAATGCGGCTTCTCTTCGCACAGTAAATTTGCTGCAGTTTTCAAAGCAGTTACAGACTATTCACCATCAGCCTATATCAAATATCTTGATGCTGAAAATCAATCAGATAAAAATGTTCATTTTCCTGAAAATGATTAAAAAGAGATAGTTTTTTAAATTCTATCTTGCCATTTTCACGAAAATGAACAACCTATTATTTTACAGAAACCCTTTGCTATCCTATCTTTGCGCCAGTTCGAGGGAAATGAACACACTTATACTACAGCTTATCTCTTTTAATTTTTGAAGAGATATCTCTTTTTCTGAAATAAGATACATCATAAGATAATCCCTCAGCTGAAAACTAAGCTATGAAAATTAATATATAGAACAAGTGTATATTTCATTATTGAGACATCCACGATTCCCATTTTATTTTCAAAGGAAATATTCTGCTCAGAATATGAACCATAACTCATAATCGGGGTTGATTGCCCGGTTTTTTTTCAGTCAAGTTTTTTTAAGTGCAAATCCACAGAAGTCTGTGGATTTGTGATTTTATTTAACTTTTACACTGTCGGGTTTTGCTTTTAAAGTATCGGCAGCTGCCGGAGCGGGTATAGAATTGGCTACAGCAGAATCACCCATTCTGTTTCTTAAAGAATCCTTGTTATGGGCGTCTTTGTATTCCTCTCTTTTTTCTTTATTCTGAGCACAACTTCCAAGGAAAAGAAGTCCAAGAACTGCTCCTATCCATAATTTTTTCATAGTAGTATATTTTAAGGTTTGGTATTAATCAAATATAAAGATAAAAGATAAAAGATAAAAGATAAAAGATAAAAGATAAAAGATCTTGTTATTAAAATTCAATAGGGCTGGGTTTTAATCCACCTAACTATACATATTACACCCATTGGCTTTAGCCAAAACCTAAAATAACAGTCTTTCAAGCCAAAACTTCATTATAGTTCCAACATTTCCGGTTATTCAATAAAAAAATCTGCAGCGCTTTCATCTGCAGATTTTCCATTTTAAATTGAACGTATATCAATACTATTTGACTGGAGACATTACCGCAGAATCCTTTTTAATCTTGATACTGTCAGGATTTGTCATTTTTGTAGTCATGGTATCAGTGGTTGTAGGCGGCACACTTTTCTGTGTATTGTCTACCGTCGCTGAATCACGGTTGCTTGATGACATTGTCGATTCTTTGGTTCCACAGCTCACTGCAAATATTCCTATTCCAACGGCTGTTAGCAATAACTTTTTCATACTATTTTATTTTGGGGTGTATGTGTATTAAAAATCAACAATTATTCCTAAGAGGGTAAGGGAAATCGTAAAATATAGGTAAAGTTTGTTAAAAGATGTTAGGTAGATGGTAAAAGGTAGCAGATTGTAGGGATTAGGGGTTAGGAGTTAGAGTGTGGGAGAGTTAGAGGGAACAGAGGTTAGGGCATTGACTACTGAGTATCGGAGGAGTAAAAGTGTATTTCTGGATGCCAGTAGCCTTAAACTTTAAACTTTAAACCTTGAACCTTGAATTCCGCATCCCGAACCTCGCATCCCGTCTATCTCCACAAAAAAGCCCCGAAACCGAAATTCCGAGGCTGTTTAATCATTTATCAATGATCATTTATCGTTATTACCCTAGGTATGGATATTTGTAGTTTTTTGGAGAAACAAACGTTTCTTTTACGCTTCTTACAGAAACCCATCTTAGAAGATTCATTTTAGAACCTGCTTTATCATTTGTTCCTGAAGCTCTACCACCACCGAAAGGCTGTTGTCCTACTACAGCACCTGTTGGCTTATCGTTGATGTAGAAGTTACCTGAAGCATTCTCTAAAGCTTTATAAGCTTCACTGATTGCGTAACGGTCTTGTGAGAACACAGAACCTGTTAATGAATAAGGAGAAGTAGTATCTACCAGTTTTAGAGTTTCTTTCCAGTCCTGATCTTCATATACGTAGATTGATAAGATTGGGCCGAAGATTTCTTCTACCATACTTTCGTAGTGAGGGTTTGTAGTTTCAATTACTGTTGGGTGTACGAACCATCCTTTAGAATCGTCATATTTCCCACCAATAGCAACAGTAGCTTCACCTGAAGCATTAGCTCTGTCGATATACCCTTTACATTTTTCGAAAGAATTTTTGTCGATTACCGCGTTTACGAAGTTAGAAGTATCTTCCGGAGAACCTACTTTGATAGAGTTCATTTGAGTTTCCATTACTTTTTTCACGTCAGCCCAAAGAGACTTAGGTACATAAGCTCTTGAAGCAGCAGAACATTTTTGTCCCTGATATTCAAAAGCACCTCTTACCAATGCAGTAGCTACAGCTTCTACGTTAGCAGATGGGTGAGCAATTACAAAATCTTTACCACCTGTTTCTCCAACAATTCTTGGATATGTTCTGTAGTTGTGGATATTGTCACCAATCATTTTCCACATTCCCTGGAATACTTTTGTAGAACCTGTGAAGTGAAGACCAGCAAAATCACGGTGAGCCAATACTTTTTCAGCAGTTTCTTTTCCATCTGTAAAGATCATGTTGATTACCCCGGCAGGAAGACCCGCTTCTGTCAATACATCCATGATTACTTTTGCAGAATATACCTGCTTGTCAGAAGGCTTCCAAACGACAACGTTTCCTAACATTGCCATACAAGTAGGAAGATTTCCGGAAATAGCTGTAAAGTTGAACGGAGTTACTGCAAAACAAAATCCTTCCAATGGTCTGTACTCAACACGGTTCCAGATCCCATTGTCAGAAACCGGCTGCTCAGCATACATTTCTGTCATGAACTTTACGTTGAATCTTAAGAAGTCGATGAACTCACAAGCTGCATCAATTTCAGCCTGGTGTACATTTTTAGACTGTCCGATCATTGTAGCAGCATTAATTACATCTCTGTAAGGACCAGCCAAAAGATCAGCTGCCTTTAAGAAAATTGCTGCACGCTGTTCCCAGCCTAGTTCATTCCATTCCTGTTTAGCTGCCAATGCCGCGTTGATAGCGTCATCCACATGCTGCATACCACCCTGATAGTAGAAACCGAAGTCATGAGCATGATCCTGAGGAGACTGAAGCTGTACTTTTGTATCAGTTTTCACTTCTTTTCCATTGATGATCATTGGAACTTCTACCTTCTCAGCCCACATTTTTTTATAAGTGTCGATAAGGCTTTTAACTTCCGGAGATCCCGGTTCATAAGAATTTACCGGCTCATTTACCGCTAATGGTACTTGCGAAATTGCTTTTGACATATTACGTTTTATTATTTTATTAAATTAAATAAGATGTGTATACAAATTTACGATAATTATAAGGAAAGAAAAAAATACCGTCTGTTTTTATGAAATAAAGCTTATTCTTAAGTAATCGTTAATGAATAAAGTTTTTTTAACATGTCGTATTGAGAATAAGAGATGTATTTATTCGATTTTTTAAATAGAAGAAAAAGATGAGGCGGATAATCATAATTATAGGAATAGGGACAATAAAAAAATTGTCATAGTTCAAAAGTAATGATTAAGTGTTGTGAATAAGGGATTTACTATGAAATGTTAAAATTACATAAAATTGTATTTGTTGCGATTTTGAACATTTTAAATAATTTTTTTGATAGCCGGGGGTTTAAGATTGTTCTAATTTTACACCATTATTAACAGGGTATGAAAAAAAGAGTCATATTTTTCTCTTTTCTGATATTTTTCTCAGCGTTGTGTGCAGGTCTTTTTGCACATAAAGGGAAAACTCAACCATATTCTGATATTCTTTCAAAAATCAATCTCCTTCAGCAGAAATCCGATCAGCAGACCCAGCCTGAAATGTATAGCTTTTCAGATGTTCAGGATGTACAGGATTCCAATGACTGGGAGAAAGTGAAATTTGATTACTCAGTACTTGCACAGCAGTGGCTTAATTATTTCTTTGCAGGGTATTCTCACAATACACGGGTTGCGACCGTTCAAAATCGTATTTATATTACAGCACCAAGATACATCCTGTATCATTGCCTGCAGATAGCGGGCTGCTAATCCCTTTTCTTAATTTTTAATGATCCGTTGTGGTTTGTATTCATGTCAGTACAGATCCGTAAGAATCATTCCCATTTTACATTTTTGAACATATCTGTTTGCCTTTACGGAGAGGTGAATAGGATATCGTTTGTCCAATTTTAAATAAAAAAATATTATGCACTTAACACCGAGAGAAACGGAGAAGCTTATGCTATTTCTGGCAGGCGAACTCGCTCTAAAAAGAAAGGCAAGAGGCCTTAAATTAAACTACCCTGAATCAATAGCACTGATCAGCCACTTTTTGCTTGAAGGAGCAAGAGATGGTAAAAAAGTAGCTGAATTGATGCAGGAAGGCGCTAATCTTCTTACAAAAGAGGATGTAATGCCCGGCGTGTCAGAAATGATCCACGATGTTCAGATTGAAGCCACTTTCCCGGATGGGACTAAGCTGGTAACCGTACACAACCCAATCCGCTAATACTACTGATTATGATACCAGGAGAAATTTTTGTAAAAGAAGGCACAATTATCTGCAATGAAGGCAGAGAAACTGTGAAAATAAAAGTAACAAATACGGGAGACCGCCCTATTCAGGTAGGTTCACACTTCCACTTTTTTGAAGTTAATAAAGCGATGAGCTTTGACCGTGAAAAAGCTTTTGGAAAGAGACTGAACATTGTAGCAAGTACTGCAGTACGTTTTGAACCGGGAGAAGAAAAAGAAGTGGAATTGGTAGAAATAGGAGGTGCCAAAAAAGCAATGGGCTTCAATAATCTTGTTGACGGACAGGTAGATTCCGAAGAACAGAAAAAAGCGAGCCTTTCAAAAGTTGAAGAATTAAACTTTAAAAATCATTAAGATGAGCTTACACGTAGACAGAAAACAATACGCCAATATATTAGGTCCTACAGCCGGAGATAAAATCAGACTGGGAGACACTGAAATTATTATTGAAATTGAAAAAGATTTCACCCATTACGGAGACGAAGCCGTTTTCGGAGGGGGTAAAACCGTTCGTGACGGGATGGGGCAGAATGTTACCGCTAAAAGAGATGAAGGTGTTTTGGATCTTTGTATCACAGGAGCTGTTATCATTGACCACTGGGGAATTGTAAAAGGGGATATCGGAATCAAAGACGGAAAGATTGTAGGAATCGGAAAAGCAGGTAACCCTGATACGATGGATGGTGTATCTCCTAATATGATCATCGGGGCATCAACTGAAGTTCATGGTGGAAAAGGGTATATCGTAACAGCCGGAGGTATTGATACTCACATTCATTACATCTGCCCTCAACAGATCGAAACCTCTTTATATAGTGGAATTACCACTATGATTGGGGGAGGAACTGGTCCAAACGACGGAACCAACGCTACAACAGTAACTCCGGGAAAATTCAATATGCAGAAAATGCTTGAAGCGGCAGAAGAATATCCTATGAACCTTGGTTTCTTCGGAAAAGGAAACTGTTCAGCAGAAGAACCTATCGAAGAACAGGTGGAAGCCGGAGCTTTGGGAGTAAAAATCCATGAAGACTGGGGAGCAACTCCTGCAACAATTGATGCAGCATTGAAAGTAGCTGATAAATATGACGTTCAGGTTGCCATTCACACCGATACTCTGAATGAAGGAGGATTTCTTGAAGATACAATGAGAGCGATCAACGGAAGAGTAATCCACACCTTCCATACAGAAGGAGCTGGTGGAGGTCACGCACCGGACATCATCAAAGCAGCCATGTATCCAAATGTATTGCCAGCCTCTACAAACCCTACACGTCCTTACACCGTAAATACAATCGATGAGCACTTAGACATGCTGATGGTTTGTCACCACCTGAGCAAAAACATTCCTGAGGATGTGGCATTCGCAGATTCTCGTATCCGTCCTGAAACTATTGCTGCTGAAGATATCCTTCACGACATGGGAGTTTTCAGTATCATGAGTTCTGATTCTCAGGCGATGGGAAGACCCGGAGAAGTGATCACAAGAACATGGCAGACGGCAAGCAAAATGAAGGAGCAGAGAGGTGATTTAGCTGAAGATCAGGATAGTGGAAACGACAATTACCGTGCTAAAAGATATGTGGCAAAATATACCATCAACCCGGCTATAGCACATGGTATTTCAGAATATGTAGGATCTCTTGAAGAAGGAAAACTGGCAGATTTAGTGATCTGGAAACCTGCATTATTCGGAGTAAAACCGGAAATGATTGTAAAAGGAGGATTTGTAATTGCTGCTAAAATGGGAGATCCGAATGCATCTATTCCAACACCTCAGCCAATTATTTACAGAAATATGTTCGGAGCTCACGGAAAAGCCAAGTTTGGTATTTGTGCAAACTTCGTTTCTCAGGTTTCTATCGACAATGGAACTATCGCTTCTTATAAATTGGAAAAAATGATCCTTCCGGTGAAAAACTGTAGAAATATTTCCAAAAAAGACCTTATTCATAACGATAAGACTCCTTTAATTGAAGTGAATCCTGAAAACTATAAGGTAACGGTAGACGGTGAGTACATCACTTGCGAACCAGCGGAAACACTTCCTTTAACACAGCTGTATTACTTATTCTAAGATTAACTTACAGTAGAGTGTTTGAAACCAGAATTATTGGTTTTTGTCATTCTGAACACAGACTGAAGGTCTGCGAACGTAGTTCTGAAACGTAGTGAAGAATCTCGTGGAATTTATCAGGGAGATTCTTCCTTCGTCAGAATGACATTTTAAGAAACTCTCTCTATCCAAAGTTGATCTTTAGAATTTTAAAACAATTATAGAACTAAGTTTAAAATGAAATATTTAAATAAAACAGTTGTTTCTCTTGCCGTAGCCGGAATGTCTATGCTTTCAGGAAATTTAAGCGCTCAGTTTTTGGGCGGGCACAGGCTTAAAAGTGATGAAGACGGGCCCAAAGGACAGTTTATGGTGTACGGTTCATTAGACTATTCTAAACTTACAACTCCATCCAGCAGCAGCAGTACGGTATCAAGTGCGCCGCTTGGAGTAGGGTACTTCATCAACAATAATGATCTTATTGGAGTCAATTATGCGTACTCACAGAATACAGTTGATCACAATGTAGTTTATAAACAAAATGAAGCCGGTATCTGGTACAGCCCTTCATTGATGCTTGGAAAATACTTTGTACTGATCGGGCAGGTAGATGCTCACTATGTTTGGGGACAACAGCTGTCAACGGCTGCTGATGTGATGCAGAACTTTAACGGATTCCGTCTTCGTGCCTATCCTTTGATTGGAATATTACTTGGAGGAGGCTGGGCTCTGAAATTCAAATTTGCAGAACTTTCAATGCTTCAGACGAAAACAAAAGAAGAAGGCTGGACAAAAAACTATGTAGCAGGAATCAGTGGTTCAACATTCGGGGTAGGAATCTCCAAAAACTTAGACTTTAGAAAAAAATCCAAAAATGATAATTAATCAAATCATAGGCAATCTCTCAGAAAATCCTACAGGGAAAACCATAGATTATCTTGATCTAGAATGGTTTGAAACTACCAAAAGAATCCAGCGTAAAAAAACCAGACAGGGAATTGATGTGGCTATCAAATTTCTCAGAGAAGGGCAGCGTTTGCGTGAAGGAGATATTCTTTTTGAGGATGCAGAAAAAATAATTGCGGTCAATGTTCTGGAAACAGAAGCTATCGTGATGTCACCCACATCATTGTTGGAGATGGGTACCGTATGTTATGAGATCGGAAACAAACATATTCCGCTTTTCATTCAGAATGATAAAGTATTGCTCCCTTTTGAAATGCCAATGTTCAGATGGCTGGAAGCAAGCGGGTTCAAACCGGAGAAACAATCCGTGAAGCTGCTCAACCTTCTTAAATCTAACGTAGAACCCCACGGACACGGAAGTCTGGGATCAACCATCTTTACAAAAATCTTAAAAATGGCCGCTCCGAAAGATGAATAACAGCAACATAAACTTCCTGTCGGGACTGCTTCATCTTGCAGATCCTACACTTCCCATCGGGGGCTATACCCATTCCAACGGACTTGAAACCTATGTGCAGGAAAGGATCGTACATAATTTAGCTACCGCAAAAGAATTTGTACAGAATATGCTTCAGTACAACCTTAAATTCAATGATGGGGCTTTTGTAAAACTGGCTTATGAAGCAGCTGAAAAAGGAGATTTGCAGGCATTGTTACTTCTTGATAATGAGTGCAACGCCATAAAATGTCCGAAAGAAATCCGTCAGGCCAGTCAGAAATTAGGGATCAGGCTGATCAAAATCTTTAAAAGAAGAGACCATTTCCCTTTTATGGAAGCGTTTGAAAAAGCAGTGCAGAATAAAGAAGCCAATTCCCATTACTGTATTGTGTTTGGAGTGTATGCTTACCTGATGAAAATTCCTTTATACGAAGCTCTTTTAGGATTCTATTATACCTCAGTTGCGGGAATGATTACCAATGCGGTAAAGCTTGTCCCTCTTGGGCAGTTGGACGGGCAGGATATTTTATTTTCTCTTTATCCTGTGATGGAAAAAACAGCTTTAGAAACCATAGAACTGGACAGAGATATGGTAGGACTTTCTAATACCGCTTTCGATATCAGGTGTATGCAGCATGAGAGGCTGTATTCAAGGCTTTATATGTCATAAGCTGAAAAAGCAAATATGCGTATTGCCCCTGCTGAGTGAAACGCCTTTGCGATCGTAAAATATTCACGGTAAAAAAACTTAGCGCCCATAGCGTTAAAAAACAATTAAAATTTTAGAAAAAATGGAAAACAGAAAATATATAAAAGTAGGAGTTGCAGGACCTGTAGGTTCAGGAAAAACTGCATTACTGGAACGTTTAAGCAGAAAATTATTCGGGACTTATGACCTTGGAGTAATCACGAATGATATTTATACCAAAGAAGATGCTGAATTTATGGCTAAAAACAGCCTTCTTCCCCACGACAGAATTATTGGAGTAGAAACAGGAGGCTGCCCTCACACTGCCATCCGCGAAGATGCAAGTATGAACCTTGAAGCCGTAGATGAATTGGCAGCACGTTTCCCGGAAATCGAATTGGTTCTTATCGAAAGTGGAGGAGATAACCTTTCAGCGACATTCAGCCCGGACCTTGCGGACGTCACCATTTTCATCATTGATGTGGCAGAAGGAGAAAAAATTCCTAGAAAAGGAGGGCCTGGTATTACAAGATCAGACTTATTGATTATCAATAAAATTGACCTTGCTCCATATGTAGGTGCCAGCCTTGAAGTAATGGAAAATGATGCCAGAAGAATGAGAAAAGGAAATCCTTTCGTATTCACAAACCTTAAAACAGATGAAGGACTGGACAAAGTAATAGGTTGGATTAAAAAATATGCTCTTTTAGAAGAAGTTGAAGAACCGAACTTAGTAAGATAAATGGACAGTCGTTTAAATATTATCGCAGGATTTAAGGGAGGAGAATCCTATGTGAAAGACCTTTATGTCTCACTTCCTTTCAGAGTAGTATCTGTAGGGCAGCGAAAAAGTGACAAAAAGCTCTATCAGATGGTGATGAGCTCCTCTCCTGGAATTCTGGACGGAGACCACTACCATTTGGAAGTTGCCCTTGAAAAAGGGGCTGCCCTTCAGCTGCAGTCACAATCCTATCAGAGGCTTTTCAATATGAAGGATAAAGCGCTTCAGGAACTTAATGTTTCTATGGAAGATGAAACTTCTTTCGCTTACGTGCCTCATCCTATAGTTCCGCATGAAGATTCCAATTTTAAGAGTAAAGCGAATATTCATATTGGGAATAACAGTCAGATTATCATCAGTGAGATCATCACCTGCGGAAGAAAGCATTACGGAGAAGTTTTTAAACTGAAGCGTTTTCAGAATGTAATGGAAATCTACCACAACAATAAGTTGGTAGTGAAAGATAATGTTCTCATTCAACCTGATATGATCCCGATCAGCAGCATCGGAAATCTGGAACAGTATACCCACCAGGGAACTCTGATCTTCTATAGTACGAAGGAAAATGTAGACAAAAACGGATTGATTGAAGAAATAGTTGAAGCAGCCACGCAGCATCATGAACAAATGGAAGTAGGGGTTTCTGCAATGGATGACAACGGTTTTGTAGTAAGAGCTTTGGGGCATGGAGGAGAATTGATGTATAACTTCTTCCTGCATATTCAGGAAATTCTATGGTCGCTGGAGTAAAAGGGTCCTAATATATTCAATAGAAGCGGGCTTTAGCCCGCTTAATAAAAAGAAATCTTCCATTGGCTTTAGCCAAAACTTAATAAAGAATCTGAAATAACAGAATTAATAAAAAATGGATAGTACAGTTTGGGCGCTTCTTTTGAGTGCCGTTTCAATAAGTTTCATACATACCGCTTCAGGGCCGGATCACTACCTGCCGTTCATCGTGATTTCGAAATCCAAGAAATGGAGCGGTATGAAAACAGCAATATTAACGGTTGTCTGCGGTTTCGGACATGTATTCAGTTCTCTGATTTTAGGCTTTATCGGGGTTTTCCTTGGATGGCAGCTCAATAAAATCTCCTGGTTTCAGGATATCAGAGGGAATTTCTCAGGATGGGCGCTGCTTATTTTTGGAGGTGTTTATCTGGTATATGGTCTCATTCAGGCAATCAGAAACAAACCACATAAGCATTTTGATGTGATGGGTGATGATGTTTATGTATACGAACATAATCACAGTGAAGTGGTAATGCCTCAAAAAAGAATAAAAGTGACTCCGCTTGTACTTTTCATGATTTTCGTAATGGGACCCAGCGAACCGTTGATACCTTTATTATTCTATTCAGGAGTAAAACATTCAATGTCTGAAATTGCTGTTCTGGTAACTTCTTTCACTATAACTACCGTCCTGACAATGCTTGGAATGGTTCTTCTGGGACGTTATGGTTATTCAACACTGTTCAATACCGAAAAACTGGAAAGATATATGGGAGTGGTGAGCGGAGCTGTAGTAACCGTTTGCGGAGTCGGAATGGTCTTTCTTGGTTGGTAAACGAGTTTCGGGGTGTAAGTGGTAGAGTTTGAGGGTAAGAGAATTTGAGAGTGGAATTGTTTAAAGTTTAAAGTTGTTATCCTTTCACTGATAAATTAACAATTCACCATTCACTTGCGAAGCAAAATTGATTCTGCCTCCAATGTCTATCATCTATCCGTCTCTTATCTTAATATCCACAATTATTAATACAATTAAAAAACTATGAACGAATTTTTCAAAAAACTACCTTTTATAGACCATGTTTTGAAAGGAATCGGACAGATTATGCTCCAGGAAAACAGGTGGACAGGGCTTCTGTTTCTTATAGGAATCTTTATGGGAAGCTGGCAGTGCGGGGTCGCGGTATTGCTTTCAACGGCAGCTGGAACTTTCACTGCAATGAAACTTAACTATGCCAAATCTGAGATCAATACCGGACTTTACGGCTTCAGTGCGGCACTTGTAGGAGTAGCGTTGTCCTTTCTATTTGAGACTACATTGCTGATCTGGATTTTAATAGTGCTGGGTGGAGCGTTGGCGGCTGTTATTCAGCATTTCTTTATTCAGAAGAAAATTCCGGTCTTTACTTTTCCTTTCATTATCATCACATGGGTTTTGGTATTTGCCCTCCATCATTTTACCCATATTCCGCCCTCCGCGATGTTGAGCAGTGAAGTGGTACCTACAGACTATGATGACTTTCTTGCCTGTACCAATGGTTTTGGTGAAGTGATATTTCAGGGTGGAGTACTTTCAGGAATGATTTTCTTTCTTGCCGTTTTTATCAGTTCTCCCATAGCCGCTTTATATGGGCTGGCAGCATCTATTCTCGGTGCAGGATTATCACAGTTGAACGGAGAACCTATTAAAGAAATCCATATGGGATTATTTGGTTTTAATGCTGTGCTTTCGGCAATCGTTTTCTCAGGAGTTAAAAAAACAGATGGTTTATGGGTACTTATTGCCGTTCTTATCACTATTGCCATTGATGATCTTTTAATAGACAATCATTGTCTGGATATTGTAGGTGGAGTATTTACTTTCCCATTCGTAGCCGGGACGTGGATTACCCTTTTAATTCAGAAAGTATTGCTTAAAGCGAAAGCGTAGCTTCTGAGTTTGAGAGTTTGAGAGTTCGAAGGTTGTGGGGCTTTACGTGTGGAAATGTTCTCAGTCTCTCATCTCTTTGCCTATTATCTCTCATCCCATATCTAATTTATAATTTAACTAAACAAAAAATGAAAATAACAAAAATAGCAGCCGTATTTCTGGTAATGGCATTCAGTGGAAAAATAATGGCGCAGGAAACAGAAAAACAGTTGCTGATTAAAGATGCAGATGACAAATTTCCCATTGCAGATGCTTTGGTAAAATATGACCACGGGAACAGCCATACTCATACAGCGGCAGATGGTATGTTTGCCATCCCTGTAAAATCACTTCCTGATACACTTGTAATCAGCCGTCAGGGATATGATGAGATAAAATGGGTGGTAACCAACGATGAAGATAAAAATAAAGTTATTTTCTTACAGCATAAGCCTTTTCAGATTTCTGAAGTTGCCATCAATCACAGTTCGTTTCTATCAGCTATTACCAAAGTGGATCTGAATAAATTTCCGGTAAATTCAGCACAGGATCTATTAAGAAAAGTACCGGGATTGTTTATTGCACAGCATGCCGGAGGAGGAAAGGCCGAACAGCTTTTTTTAAGAGGATTTGATGCCGATCATGGTACCGATGTCAGCGTTAATGTTGACGGAATGCCGGTGAATATCGTTTCTCATGCCCATGGACAGGGATATTCTGACTTACACTTTGTAATTCCTGAAACCGTTAATAATATTGACTTCGGAAAAGGGGCCTATTATATGGATCGTGGAGATTTTAATACCGCAGGCTATGTAGATTTTCAAACATACAATGGGTTGAAAAACAGTATGATTAAACTGGAAGGAGGTTCGTTCAATTCAAAAAGAGTGTTGGGAATGTTCAATATTCTGCATGATGATCTGGGAAGAAAAAATGCCTATATCGCAGCAGAATACAACTATACAGACGGGCCTTTTGATGTAAAACAGAATTTCAACAGAGTCAATATTTTCGGGAAATATAACCAGTGGCTTACGGATAAAGATTATTTCAATATTCAGTTCTCAACATTCAATTCTTCATGGAATGCTTCCGGACAGATTCCGGAGCGCGCTGTAGATGAAGGAATTATTGGCAGATGGGGAAGTATTGATCCTACAGAGGGTGGTAAAACTTCCAGAACAAACCTTCAGATGAATTTTAAGCACATTATTTCTCCTTCCGAGCAGATTGATGCCATGGCTTTCTATTCAAAATATAATTTCAATCTGTATTCCGATTTTACCTTTAATTTAAAAGATAAAGATCACGGAGATGAAATTCAGCAGACCGACGGAAGAAATATTTACGGAGCCGAAGTGAAATATACAAAAACGTTTTCCCTTGAGAACAGCTCTTTAAACTGGACTTCGGGAATAGGGTTAAGAAATGATGATATTAACACTTTACAGCTTAATCACGTTTATCACAGAGATATGCTGCTTGACAAATTATCAGACGTGACAGGAACAGAAACCAATCTTCATGCCTACTCAGGACTGATATGGAAAACAGGAAAATGGACCATCAATCCTGCATTGAGAGTAGATCATTTTATCTTTAATATGCACAATCTGCTGGATGCAGAACAATTGCCGTCCGGACAATCAAAAGAAGCAACAAGATTAAGTCCAAAATTGAACTTCTCTTACGCTCAGAATGACAACGTAATGTGGTTCCTGAAAACAGGAATGGGCTTCCACTCCAATGACCTGAGAGTAGTGGTTCCCAATAAAAACGAAAATACCCTTCCATACTCTATTGGAGCAGATTTCGGGGTAAGATTACATCCGTTCAAATCTTTGATTATTACTCCGGCATTATGGTATATGGATCTGCAGCAGGAATTTGTTTATGTAGGAGACGATGCTGTAGTAGAACCTTCTGGGAAATCAAGACGCTTCGGTGCTGATCTTGGAGTTCGTTTCCAGCCATTGGAAAACTTTTATCTGAATGCTGATATCAACTATTCCCACGCAAGATTTACAGAAGAAGAAAAAGGACAGGACTACGTTCCTCTGGCTCCGGTAGTAACCAGTACAGGATCTGTAAACTGGGATTTTCTGGATGGCTTTTCTTTAGGACTTCAGTACCGATATCTCGGAGCAAGACCAGCTGTAGAAGATAACAGTATCAGAACCAAAGCTTATTTTGTAAATGACCTTATGCTTTCTTATAACCGTCAGAAATGGGGAGCAAATGTTCAGCTGAACAACCTTTTCAATGTAAAATGGAATGAAGCCCAGTTTGCAACCGAAACTCAGTTGAAAGGAGAAGCAGAGCCTATTACAGATCTTACCTACACACCGGGAAGCCCTTTTGGAGTGAGAGTAGGAGTATATTATAAGTTCTAAGTGGGAGAGTAGCAGAGTGAAAGGGTTGGAGAGTATAAGGATTTGAGCATATAAATTACGGAATGTGAGTTTCCGGGTTTATTATTTTTACGATTTCGCTTTTTAGCCTTTTTGCTATCTCATCCCTTTTACCTTCCTCTTAGTTTTAAAAATATTTTGTATAACTTTAAATAATCATAACAAGGATATGGAAGTTCTATCCAATTTTCAATATAAAAAACTTTTTCTTCCGAATATTACGGACAAGATATTAGCCAATAATGCTGATATACAGCTATATCGGATAGAAAATTACCTTAAAGGCATTCTGATGCCGGTGATTCCGTACCGTACAACGTTTAATTTCATTATTTTCGTTACCAGCGGTCATATCAGACAATACCTTGAAAATAAAGAATACCATGCCGAGAAAGGAGGAGTGATCTTTATCAAACAGGGAACCATCACGGCAACCGTAGAATTGTCCGATGATATTGAAGGTTTCTTCCTTGCCTATGAAAATAATATTCTGTCTGAACAAGAACTGCCCAAACACAAAAGCAGTATTTTTTTCATGACACCTTTTCTGAATCTGGACAGCCTGACTTATGGAACCATTACCCAGCTTCTTCCCATTATGGAACAGGAATTGTGGCTAAACAACCTCAATATCAATGATGTTGTCGTTACGATGCTTCACCTTATTTTGATCAAAATGTTGAGCACAGATTCTGATACCCATCACAAATCTGCGACGCGTCCTATGGAACTGTCCCTTCAGTTTCGGGATCTTTTGTTTAAATATCATGTGGGGGAAAAAAGAGTGGCATTTTATGCAGATAAACTGTCTGTAACAGAAAGCTATCTGAATAAATGTGTAAAAGGTGTTACCCAGAAATCCCCAAAACAGTGGATCAATGAGATTGATATCAATTACAGTAAAGCATTACTTCACTCCAGTAAAGATATTGCAGAGATTGCTTACGAACTGAACTTTCATACCGCTTCCCATTTTACCCAGCTCTTCAAAAAAATTGCAGGCATTACCCCGAAGGAGTACAGAATCCAGTTTTTGAATAACAACAGAATTTCAATATAATTAGGCTGGTAGCGGGAGGTCAGATGCTGGAAGTATTGCAGTAACCTAATCAGAATAAGTTGAGAATTCAGAAAGTTGTTTTAGAAGTTTCAGAACTTCCATCTCCCATCTTCCATTCTTCCATCTTCCTACATCCTCTCATTTTCAAGAATTTTCAGAACAAGCCTTTCCTCTTTTGTCAGATCAGCTTTTCCGTCATTTTCTTCTATGATTTCAAGTTCGTCAAGATATTTTTTGATGGTATTGTTTTCGTAAAGATTGATGACTAAAGGATGCACATAGTATTTTCTGCAGATAGCCGATGTATTTCCCAGGTTTTCGGCAACCATCTCCAGGGCTTCTTTTACTTTCTTTTTATATTGACTGTCATTTTCAGCATAGCCAATTTCTTTAAATGCAATCAAGGCACTTACTGTTCCGGACCATGTCCTGAAATCTTTAGCGGTAAAATCTTCGCCGCTGATCTCTTTTATATAGTCATTCACCATGCCGGAATCCACAGAATGACGGTTTCCTTCATCATCAAAATACTGGAAAAGTTCTTTCCCCGGTATATCCTTACATTTCTGAATAAGTCTTGCCAGCCTTTTACTTCTGAGGTCAACGTTATGCATAATGCCTTTCTTGCCTTTAAAAGAGAAAGTGATTTTCTGTCCTTTTACCTTTACATGCTTATCCTTTAAAGTAGTCAGTCCAAAAGAGCCATACAGTTTTTCATAGACATTATTACCAATACGGATATTGGTTCTTTGCATAAGGCTTACAATTAAGGCCAGAATTTTCCGCTTCTCAAAATTTCTCAGCGCAAGATCCTGTTCTACATGCAGCCGGATATCCGGTAATGCATATCCGAACTGAAGCATCCTGTAAAATTTCGTATGATTTCTTAAAGCGCTCCAAAGAGGATGGTAGCGGTATTGTTTTCTTTTTTTGACATCAAAGCCGGTTGCCTGAAGATGCCCGTTGTCAAGGGCGCAGATCCACACATTTTCCCAGGCGGGAGGAAGTACCAGGCTGTTGATTCTTGTAATCTCTTCCTTATCCTTTATCTTTTCACCGTCTTTATAATAGGAATATTTCTTTCCTGTTTTCTTACGGGTAATTCCGGCGGTTTCTGCATCGGTGGTATATACAAGATGTACCGCCTTTGCAGAAGCTTCCGGGTCCTTCATTATTTTAACAATTTTGGAAGGCTTAAGGTGAGAAATCATCTCCAAATCTGTATTCTTCTCCATAAAGCATGGTTAAGAGTTTTTACCCCTCGAAAAAATCAGTAAAAGAATCCCTACTATTACACAGACTAAGAGAATTCCCCACCACATTCCTGCCTTAAAAATTGTTTCTACTGCTTCACAACTTGTTAGTGTCAACAAACTTAATATCATAATACTGTAAAAGCTCCACTTTTTCATAAGTTTATATTTTGTTGAGGTGTTAGATTCTGAGTCGGTCAGCTCTCCATTTTTTGATAGACCTTTTAATTTCATCTCCTGAGATGTTTTCATGAAGAGCTCTGTATAAAAGCTCCTTGAATTCATCATCATAGGTAAATCTCAGTGCAGCAATCTGATCAAATCTTAGTTTTTCAACAGTTTCATCCGATCTTTTATTGAAAATTTCAAAATACCGCTGTTGAAACTCAAGAATTACCATTCGGTTTTGAAGTCCCAATGCGTAATGCTGCCGTGTCATAAATGCCAGATAAAAAAGCAGAAAAATCACGATAGAAAATAATATCCAGGTCAGCTGATTTCCAGGGTCATCCCAGATTTTATAAATTCCGAAAATCTCCAATAGGATGAGCAAAGGAAGATAAATAAAATGATGAGGTGGATAAAACTTCCTGTGGTTATTATAGTTCTGCTGTTTCATGGAGTTGAATATAGCAATAATCTTTCCAAAAATTTATTATTTTGATAATGTGGTAGTTTTTTTTTAATTAAAATGATTTATTTTACCAAATATGTTTAGTGTTTTAATGAGAATGTAGGGAAAGTTTTTGTGACTGTAGGAGGTAAATAATCAACGTTGTCTAATACAAATACATAAAAAATCAAATTGCAGTTTCCCTCAAAAAGAATTCCTGCTAAAATAACAGATTATTAAGCAAAATAGCCGGTAGATTTCAACTCCCGACTTCAAATTTTTCGTAACTTTCGGTGTTTAAAAAAAGAAAAGAATGACTTCAAAGGAAAAAGTTGCTGCGCTTCGTGAAGAAATGCAGAAAAATAATGTTGATGCATTTATAGTATATTCTGCAGACCCGCATATGAGCGAATACCTTCCCGAAGAATGGCAGGAGAGAGCTTGGTTGTCAGGTTTTCTAGGTTCTGCTGGTTTTGTGGTAGTTACCAAAGACAATGCCGGACTTTGGACAGACGGAAGATACTTTACACAAGCCGCTATAGAGCTGGATGGTTCAGGAATAGATCTTTTCAAAGATGGTATGGAAGGAACTCCTAATTATATTGACTGGATCATTTCAGAAATCCCTTCAGGCGGTAAAGTGGCTGTAAATGCTTTAGCAGCTTCTAATGCCAACTGGGAACTGCTTTCTCAGAAATTTAATTCAAAAAATATTACGCTGGTAGATTTTCCGCTTTTAAAAGAAGTTTGGAAAGATAGAGGAACGTCGTCTGCCAATCCTATTTTTGTACATCCGGTAGAAAGAGCAGGTAAATCTGTTTCTGATAAAATTGCTGCCATCCGCCAGAAAATGGAAGACCAGGAAGCTACCGTACATATCATATCAAGTCTTGATGATGTAGCATGGACTGCCAATCTGAGAGGAAGTGATGTAGAAAGCAATCCTGTATTTTTAGGGTATATTGTGATTACTAAAAATGATGCTGTACTCTTCACAGGATTAGAAAAAATGGAAGTAGGGGCAAGAAAGCAAATGGATGATTCCTTTGTGAAAATGATGCCTTACGAAGAATTCTACAATTACCTGAAGACCTTCAAAAATGAAAAAGTACTGGTTTCTCCAAACAGCAACCAACAGATTTTTGAAACATTAAAAACAGACAATCAGTTTATCAAAGCTCCGGTTCCTGGTAACCTGATGAAAGCACAGAAAAATGAAACTGAGCTGGAAGGTTTCAGAAAAGTAATGGTAAGAGACGGAGTTGCGATGGTGAAATTCCTTTATTGGTTAACTCACAATGCCGGAAAAGAAGCCATGAATGAATATTCTATCGGACAAAAACTGAAAGGATTCCGTGCAGAAGGAGAAAACTTTGTGGGGGAAAGCTTTGGTTCTATCGTAGGATATAAAGATAATGGTGCTATCATGCACTATTCTGCCAAAAAAGAAGGAAGCAAAGAAGTAACCAATGAGGAAACCATCCTGGTAGATTCAGGAGGTCAGTACCTTGAAGGAACTACAGATATTACAAGAACTTTCGCCTTAGGAACACCTTCGGAAGAGTTTAAAAGAAATTCAACATTGGTATTACAGGGATTGATCCGTTTATCAATGGTAAAATTCCCGAAAGGAACAAAAGGAGTACACCTTGATGCTATTGCAAGGCTTCCGCTATGGATGGAAGGTAAAGATTTCAACCACGGAACAGGACATGGAGTAGGAAGCTTCATGAATGTACACGAAGGACCACAAAACATCAGAAAAGACCTGAATCCTCAGGAACTTCTTCCGGGAATGGTATGTTCAAACGAACCTGGATATTACCTTGAAGGGCATTATGGAATCCGTCACGAAAACCTGATTGCTGTAAAAGAAGCAGAAAAAACAATTCACGGAACGTTCTATGAATTTGAAACATTGACATTCTGCCCGTTCTTTAAAGATACAGTAACGAAAGAAATCCTTTCAGAAAGTGAAATTGCATGGCTGAATGATTACCATAAAACTTGTGAAGAAAAGCTTGCTCCTTATTTGGAAGGAGAAGTTAAAGAATGGTTCCTGCAATTGGTAAGCCCTCTTTAATATAATCAATGGTGGAAAGTGAATGGAAATCATAACTTTAAACCTTGAATTGTAAACATTAAACTGAATATTGTTAGATAAACCAGAGTCCTGTAAGGTATTTCCTGCAGGGCTTTTCTTTTTGTACAACCGTATTTTTACGGATATAATTCTAGGGATTCTACTGATGGATAAAAAACAGCATTGACCTATCTTTGTTACAACAAAACATCATTCATATCTTCATAAATAACTCAAGTAAATTCAAAACGGTTGATCATCTCGTCCTGAGATGATTTTTTTTTTTGCTGTTAATTGAAATTTATCAATATGCTCCCGTTTAAAAGAGACTGTCTCAAAAGTGTCATTCTGACGAAGGAAGAATCTCATTAATAACGAGAAGTATGAGATTCTTCACTACATTTCAGAACTGCGTTCGCACACCTTCAGTCTGTGTTCAGAATGACAAAAGCCAAATTATTTGACTTTTGAGATAGTCATCTTTGCTCACTTAAAATAAAATCTTAGAAAAAATGAAAACTTTACGTTTATAAAGTATGTTGCATTCATCTTTTATCTATTTTCGTGTTTCATTAGAATGCACTTAATTTGAAGAATGATGATACATGATTACTTTCGAAGCTTTAATCTGTTTTCAGAGGATGAAATTGAAGAATTCCTGAAATTTTCCGAGTTAAGGCTCGTTAATAAAAATGATTATTTCATACAGGAAGGAGAACTTTGTAAAGAAGTAGGATTGGTGAAATCCGGTATTTTCCGTTCCTTTTATACTTCAGATGAAGGAAAAGACATGACCTATTGCTTCAGATTTCCCAATCATATGATTGCTGCCTATTCATCATTTGTTTCAGGATGCCCCAGTAAAGAAAGTATGCAGGCTATTACCAATGCAGAGCTGATTATCCTTAAAAAAGAAGCAGTAGATGAGTTGGTAAAGAATAGCATTAACTGGACAAAATTTTTAAAAATCATTGCTGAACAGGAATATCTTGAACTTGAAACACGTTTTTTTCAGCTTCAGAGAGACAGTGCGGCGCAACGGTATGAAACATTATTAAAAAATCATCCTGATTATATTCAAAATATTCCATTACAGTATTTATCTTCTTATCTGGGAATTACACAACGGCATTTGAGCCGTATCAGAAAGGAAGTTTCTTTTTAGACATTTGTCCTGTTCATTGAAGAAGGAGCGCTATACTTTTGTCAAAAAAAGTTATGGAGCAAAATATTTTAATCATTGGAGGAAATGGATTGGTTGGAAAAACTATTTCCCGAATTCTGAAATCAAGAAACCCTCATCTTATTGTTTATATTGGAGGACGAAAAGGAGGACAGACGGATAAAGACCTGAGAATCGACGTTACAGATCCTTCTTCTTTTAAGGTTATTCCGGAAAAAAAAATAAACCTTATCATTCTTTCTGTGAATGACAGAGAAGATAATGTCCTTCGTTTCGCAATTACTCATCACATAGATTATCTGGATATTACAAAACCTACTCCGGCATTGGTAAAAGCTTATGATATTGCCGGAAAAGCAGAGGTAAACAGTAGAATTGTCTTCAGTTCAGGATGGATGGGCGGAATTGTACCGGGGTTGGTCAATACCCTTTCCCATTCAGATGATATTAAGGAAGTAAAGGTTTTTGTATATTATTCTGTAAAAGATCTGGCAGGGGAGAGTTCAGCCCATTTTATGGCAGAAAATGTAGCCGTTCCTTTTGTTCATTATAAGAATGATAAACCCGTTTCTATCAGACACTTTTTGGATACAGAATCTTTTAAATTCGCTTTTGGAATAGGAAAGAGAAAAGCTTATAATTTTGATGTGCCGGATCTCTATATCCTTAACAAAGTAGAACGAATTCCCGGAGTAAGTGTAAAAATGACTTATAATTCTAAATTCATTACCTGGCTGCTGGGATCTTTTCAGTATCTGAGAATCTTTAATATTCTATCATTAAAAGAAAGAAAAATGATTTTTGGGTCCAGTGGAAACGGAGATCAGTCTGTGTTTGAAATTGTGGTAAAAGATAAAGAAGGTCAGAAGAAACTGAGTTTACGAAGTATGAAAGGGCAGGCGGAACTTACTGCTTTATCTGCTGTTCTGCATACCGAAGAACTGCTGAGAAATCCGCATGAAAATAATGTGTATTTCAGCCATCAGCTACATGAGCCTTTATCATTAATGGCACAGCTTCATACCTATGAAACCATCAATATCAATGTCATACAATGAAAAAAATAGCAATTATCAACGGACATCCCAATAAAGATTCTTTCAACTTTGGAATCGCAGACGCTTACAGGGCAGGAGCAGTAGAAACAGGAGCAGAAGTTAAGGAAATTGTCATAAGAGAGTTGAAATTTAATCCTAATCTGCAGTTTGGATACCAGAAAAGAATGGAACTTGAACCGGATTTGATGAAAGCATGGGAAATTATTCAGTGGGCTGATCATTTGGTTTGGGTGCATCCTGTCTGGTGGGGAGGATTTCCAGCCTTGATGAAAGGATTTATAGACCGTCTTTTCTTGCCGGGAATGGCTTATAAATACCGTGAGAATTCTGTGTGGTGGGATAAACTTTTAAAAGGTAAAACAGCACATATAATTACCACATTAGACCAACCGGGTTGGTATTACCGTATGTTTTTTGGCAGACCCAGCGTGAATCAGCTTAAGAAATCCATACTGGAATATTGTGGGGTAAAACCTGTAAAACTGACTTATATCGGAATCATCCGAAACTCTAAGGACGAACAGCGGTCTCAATGGCTGAGAAAAGCAAAGGTATTAGGAAGGAAACAGAAATAATTTAAATTTTAGGATGTGTAATGATAACTTTATCCGGCAATAATTTCCTATTGTCAGATAAAGTTTCATTGTTATAGTGAAATAGCGTTGTCTTGCCATTTTACAGTCCTTTTTTCCCCTCAATCCAATACGCCTGCGATTTGATACATTTGGGAGAAACTCCTCTGGCCTTAAGAAATTTCCTGATCAGAGACATTCTTCCTCCATTTCCGGTGAGGTAGAAAACAGCATCATCATTATAAATAGCTTCTTTTTCTTCCCTCAGAAAATCATTCAGCGCTTCAATCATTCTCATGGTATTGTTTTTGGGGCAATGATAGCCGTATAAATTCAGTTTTTCAAGAGCAGAACACTCTTCCAGTTCATGAAGACAGATGAATAAAGAACCATTTTCTTCCACGGCCTCTTTGATTGAAAGAGAACTTCCCAGTGAAGTTTCGTCACCCACAGAAAAATGAATTTTCGCGTTGGGAGCAAAGAATTGTTTTCCTCTGGGCATTAAAAGCTTTATAGAATCTCCGGCAGAAAGCTGGGTCACGAAATGACTTCCGGCAGCAGAAGAGTCATGCAGATGAAATAAAACATCAAAAGTTCCTGCTTCCTGATTGAAGTTGAAGGGAGAATAATTCCGGAAATCGCGGCCATTGATTCTTATCCCTATTGCATATGCGGGTTCATAAGAAACATCCTGTAAATCTGTTTGAAAGCGTATAAGACGAAGATCTTTCGTGATTTTTTCTATATGGATAACCGTACAGTCTTTAAATTTTGAGGACCAGACATTTTCTACTGTGTCATTGATCCATTTTGGTAAACTCGGCATAAATCATTTTTATTGCAAAGGACGTTGCAAAATCAGAAAATACCGATAGCTGTTTCGTGGGAATAATTGGACTATTCGTGGTTAATGTTTGTTGTGATGCAGATTCCGGAATTCTGATGGAGATTGGTCTTCCAGTTTGGAAAATAAGCGGCTGAAATAAGCGTGGTCGCTATATCCTAACTCATAGGCGATTTCTTTTACACTCAGACTCGTAAAGACCAGCAATCTTTTAGCTTCAATTAAAATTTCCTGGTGAATCCAGTGCTGTGCAGGTTTTCCGGTTGCTTCCCGGACTGCCTCTGTTAAATATCCTCTTGTAATATTTAAAATCTCTGCATATTCAGATGGACTTTTCGAGGTTTTAAAATCCTTCCTAACCAAGCTTCTGAATGTTCTGGATAGTTGTAAAGTCCGGCTTTCACTGGAAGCAGGAGATAGATTATTCCGGGAATAGATGAGGGCAAACATTCCCAGGAACGCATTAAGCAATGACTGTACAACCAGAAATCCTTCTTTAGAGGAAAGCATCTCGTCTGTATAAGAAGCATGGAGCATACCGGCTGTGGTATTTATTTCTTTAATGAGGCTTTTATCTATCAATAGTGGCTGTATTTCACTCAGAGATTCATCAAAAAAAGAACGTACCGTATCAGGAACAAGCTCCGCTTTTACAGCTACAAACCATCCGCAAACGTCTTTCATCAAAAGTCCCTGATGTACCTGTCCCGGCAATACACAGAAAATACCGGAATCTTTTGATTCAATCATTTTAAAATCTACCATCATTTTTACATGGCCGCTTTCCATACAGGTGAAAATATAATGACTGTCCCGGTGTATTCCTTTGTCCAAAAGAATATCTTCAGCATCCTGAGTACGCTCATCCATTCTTTTGACATGGAATTTGTGATGAGAAATGCCGTTTAAATCATAAGTAGGAATTGTCTGCTTCATCTGTAAACCTGTTGTTATGAGGATAAATACGCAACCGTAAAATTACGTATTTTCACGGTTTTACAGTCGGAATATTAATCTCAAATTCGCGGTGCATAATGATAATGTTTTCTTTAGATCAGATTTTATATGAATATACACCGGAATTCGGAACAGAAAGAAACCTGTTCCGGATTTTATTTTGCTTTTGAAAGTGCCATTTTTATTGCTAAATAGGTTAACACGCTGGCCATAAACCATTTTTGAACCTTTATCCAGACCGGATTATTGGAAAAGAACAGGGCAACTCTTGCAGCCGTTAATACAATGATAAAGTTAATGCTGAAGCTGATCAGAACCTGAATAACTCCAAGTTCAAGGCTTTGAGTAAATATGGAACCATACTCAGGCTTGATGAACTGAGGAAAGAAAGACAGGTAAAAAACGGCTACTTTCGGATTTAATACATTCGTTAAGAAACCAATGGTAAAAAGCTTTTTAGGACTGTCATGAGCTACATTTCTATCAACATCAAAAATATTTCTGCTCCTGGGTTTTATAGCCTGATAAGCCAGATATAAAAGATAGACAGTTCCTACGGCTTTAAGAACGGTATAAGCCAACGGAACGGCCAGCAAAACTGCAGTAAGACCAAAAGATACCATGATAATGTGGAATAAAAACCCGCACACCACTCCTGCCAAGGAAATAAATCCGGACTTTTTCCCTTGTGTTATAGACTTTGAAATCAGGTAGATCATATTAGGACCGGGACTGATCACTAGGATGAGTGCAGCCAGGATGAAAAATATAAGTTCGTGAAATGGAATCATTGGTAGTAGTTATTTAAATGGGCGTATTCCCGGCACAAAGATACAGACTGTCCCTAATCCGATATTATAAAAAATTGAAGAAATATTAATTTTCACTCAATTGAATTTTATTTTCCACTTGAATGTGATTTAAAATAAATACCAGTCTGTTTTTTTTGTAAATTTCAACACATAAAATAATTATCATTCACAAATAAATACTATCATGACTACTGAAAACATCTTTGAAGCCATCAGAAAATGGAAAAATCTTATTGATTCCTATAAAAACGGAATTGATATAAATGGGGCAGAAATTTTGAATTATTTAAATCAGGGAACTCATTTCAGTGTTTCAGGTGACGAAATTGAACAATGGAAACAGAACCTTGGAACAGTAGAATTTAAGACAATCCATGCATATGTAGGTATTCATGAAGAACAGCTGAAATTTTTTCTGATTGATTCTAAAAGTGATAAGGATGCCGATTTTAGTAACATCATTATTAAAGAATTTTCCCGAAACTTCACTGAAGAAAAGATGGAAAGCAGCAATAACGAAGAAGTGGCTCCGCCTCCAATTACAGCTGAATCTGCCATTAACCGTAATTTCAGATGGAATATGTTTGGTACCTCATGGGTACTGGCCCAGAAAACAGAAGATATTTTTCAGCTTATTTCTATTCCGTTTTCAGATTATGACAAAATGGGAATTACAGGAGAGCAGACCTGTACCAGTTTCTTCGGACTTACTGATGATCTGGAGAAAAAAGATCCGGATTTTCCTTTTCATATCGAAATTATTACCGTGAAAAGTCTTGCGATTAATCATATGAGTGAGACTGCGGAAAATTATTCTACCCCAAGACCTCCTTTTACCATTGATACTCTTAATGACTATCAACTTTTGAAGCAAAGCACTAGTGTTTTCGTATAACAGTTTATCCCTGTATTTACAAATTATTATTAACCTGGTCTTGTGTACAGGACTGATTTTATTGGTAAAAGAAGGGATAAAAACAAAACTTCCTGTGATTATACTTCTCTCAGGAGAGTTCATGCTGGAGCTGACGGACTTAGCGGACCGGATGATGAAATTAAATACACTCAATATTTACAACTATACATTGAGCCAGTTTTTTGGCTTAATGATCCTTACTGTGATTTATAGCAATTACTATATCCAGCTTTCCCGTGATTTAAAACGGATGATCTATGGATATGCAATATTAGCATTCATTATTAATTTGTTGTATATGCAAGACGATGCACAGGTTACTTTTTATTCCAATATTATCACCAGTATTATTATTTGCAGTTATGCCGCCTCTTATTTTATGAAGATCATCAGGGAAGGTAGGGCAGACAGGGATATGTTTATTGTGAACATCATTGTTTTCCTGTTTTTTTCTATTGAATGTATCATATCCACGACCTTTAATTTTTTAATCAGCAACCATCTGAACTGGGTAGCTCCTATCTGGCTTTTCAGAGGCCTCCTGCTATTGTCATTTTATATTGCTTTTATTAATCTGGGATGTGGCGTTGGGAAAATCAGGATCAGATAGTTCTATGGATATGGATCGGTATTGGACTATTTTTTTTAACAACGTTATTCATTACGTTATTGGTCATTAATTATTTGAAAAGTATAAAGAAAAATAAACAGAAAGTCTCTCAGCTGGTCCGGAACACAAAAAAGGAATATTGGGAGAATACACTGCTTTTACAGGAAAAGGACAGGGAGCGCCTGGCAGAAGAACTTCATGATAATATTATCTCACAGTTGAACCTCATCCGTCTGAATCTTACGGATAAAAATCCTGAAGAGCTTAATCGTGATCTGAAAAAATCTATGCAGCTGATAAGGGAATTATCCCATAATCTTACACCACCGGACCTTGATGAGGTTGAGCTTGCAGATTTAATTGCAGATTATCTTGATCAGGTTAATAAAAATATAGAAGTCATTTTCCGCCATATTACCATAAAAACTCCAATCAGCAGTCCTGTAAAACTGAACCTTTTCAGAATCGTTCAGGAATTGGTCACCAATATTTTGAAACATGCTGAAGCTACCAGAGTAGATGTATCGCTGAGAATATCTCTGAACTACCTGATGCTAACCATAGAAGATAACGGGCGGGGTTTTATCATGGAAACCCATTCAGGAGGTATTGGATTGAGGAATATTCAGTCAAGAGCACAGAAAATTAAAGCCATTTATAAACTTAAAACACAGCCCGAAAAAGGCACAAAATTCATAGCCTGTATGGCAATACAATAAAAATAAACATGGAACACGCAAAAATTAAAATCGGAATTGTAGATGATGACCTGCTGTTTGTACAGCTTTTGAAAAACTATATTGATAATAATGGAGATTATCAGGTGACGCTGACCTCAACAGGCGGTTATCAATTTCTAACCGAGGATTCCGGATCTTTAGATATTCTGATTCTGGACCTTAGAATGACGAATGGTGACGGCCTTGAAGTCATGTCTGAACTGGCCAAAAGGGAAACTGAAACAAAAATCATTGTTCTTTCCAGTTTTTACCGCCGTTCATTTATGGGGCAGATGCTGAAAATGGGAGCCCATGCTTTTTTGCCTAAAGAAATTGAATTGGAAGAATTATTGGCTGTCATCAAAACCGTTCATCACACAGGACATTACTTTTCCAATGATCAGATTGATGTCATGAGAAGCCAGCTTTCCAACAAGCTTCCGGAGTTTCATGCCTTTTCTAAGAATGAGCTTACTGATAGAGAAGTGGATGTTCTCCGACTGGTTTGCCAGCAGCTCAGTACTAAGGAAATTGCAGATTCTCTTTTTATTTCTCCCAAAACGGTAGAAACCCATAAAACCAACCTGATGATCAAAACAGGAGTAAAAAATATGGCCGGGCTTGTGATTTACGCAGTGCAGAATCAGGTGATAGATCCGAACGAAATCGTATTATTTGATAAATAATTTTATCCAAAAAAGAATCAGGGAGCACATGATGTACTCCCTGATAACAAGAAAATCTAAAAATACACTATAATTTAGGATTCAATACTTTAGCAATAGAAACTGCATCTGCTACAGTGTCCAGGCTATAGATCTGCAGAATACCCTGAGTAGTCGCTGCCTGACCTAAAATGTTCTGTTGGTTTTGTGCATTTACTGCATTTTCAAACATGATTCCTGTAGAATGTGCAGCTGATTGATATACGTTACTTAAAGCCATTGCAGGAGATTCTGCTACTACTTTTACGTTCGATTGCGTTACTGCGTCTGTGATTTGTTCGTTTACTGGCATAATGATTATTGTTTATTTGGGTTAAAAAATATCCGGGTTTACCGGTTGTTTGTATTAATTATTAAAGCTTTCCTTAAAAATGAATTACGGATTAAGGATTTTCGCCATAGAAACAGCATCAGCAATGGTATCCAGACTGTAGATCTGTGCGATACCCTGTGTAGTAGCTGCCTGAGTAACAATGTTCTGTTGGTTTTGTGCGCTCACGGCATTTTCAAACATTATCCCGGTAGAATGGGCTGCTGTCTGATATACGTTGCTTAAAGCTACTGCAGGAGATTCTGCAACTACCTTTACGTTCGACTGTGTTACTGCGTCTGTGATTTGTTCGTTTACTGGCATAATGATTATTGTTTATTGGGTTAAAAACAACCGGATTTTCCGGTTGCTCGGACAATGGTATTTAAGCTGTTCGCAAAATGAATTACGGATTAAGGATTTTAGCCATAGAAACAGCATCAGCAATGGTATCCAGACTGTAGATCTGAGTGATTCCCTGTGTAGTAGCTGCCTGAGTGACAATGTTTTGTTGGTTTTGTGTATTTACTGCATTTTCAAACATGATTCCTGTAGAATGTGCGGCTGACTGATATACGTTGGCAAGTGCCATTGCAGGAGATTCTGCTACTACTTTTACGTTGGATTGAGTTACTGCGTCTGTGATTTTTTCGTTTACTGGCATAATGATTATTGTTTATTTGGGTTAGAATAACCGGTTCTTCCGGCTTTTAAAAAAGTTTTATTTGCGGTCTGCAAAAATGAATTAAGGTTTAAGGATTTTAGCAATTGAGATGGCATCAGCTATGGTATCTTTACTGTAGATTTGAGTGATCCCTTGTGTTGTAGCTGCTTGCGTTACGATGTTGTGCTGATTTTGAGCAGTCATCGCATTTTCAAACATAATTCCTGTAGAATGAGCTGCAGATTGATACACGTTACTCAAAGCCATTGCAGGAGATTCTGCAACTACCTTTACGTTCGACTGTGTTACTGCATCTGTGATTTGTTCGTTAACTGGCATAATGATATTGTTTATTTAGGTTAAAAAACGACCGGATTTTCCGGCTGAGAATTACTTTTTATCAAAAAAGCTTAAAAATTAAGGCTTGAGAATCTTAGCAATAGATACCGCATCTGCTACCGTATCCAGGCTATAGATCTGCAGAATACCCTGAGTGGTAGCTGCCTGGCCTAAAATGTTCTGTTGGTTTTGTGCATTCACTGCATTTTCAAACATAATTCCTGTAGAATGTGCTGCAGATTGGTACACGTTGGCCAAAGCCATTGCAGGAGATTCTCCTACTACTTTCACGTTAGATTGCGTTACTGCGTCTGTGATTTGTTCATTAACTGGCATAATTGTTTTTGTTTTTGTTGAGATGTGATCTCGGTTAATAATTATTGAGGTAAACTAGTTTTATATTTTATTTTAAACTCACTACAGATCCTGCAGATGAATGCATTTCAAAAGCATTGATATTAACAGGTAATAAGTGATTGGATCTGAAGGGTGGCTCTGAATACAATGGTTGAAACCTAATCTGTAAAATCTGCGTGAGTTTAAAGCATATTTCCTGAGAAAAAGGATGTGGCTTTTATTTTTAATATCTGTCTTAAAAATAAATTTCTGCTGCGGGTATACTGGCAATGCTGGATTCTTTTGGGCTAAAGATGAATTCTGAATGATTGCTTCTGCACATAGACAGCATCTGAAAGACGGTGCAAAATAAATGTTGACCTGATTGTATATATATTGAGGGCACCGGCTTTCATCTTTGCATCGAAATAAGCCACATCCGTAGTTTGGGTTGAGCTGAAATTAAAAGCGTTCTTTCCTGATGGCATCCAGGTCTTTTATTTTCATATTCTTTGGACTCATTTTTTTTACTCCCATGACGTAGTTGCTGATGGCGGTCATGTTATTTCGTTGTTGGTTCAAGGCAGAATTGATCTGCATTGCACCCGTAGAATGTGCACTTACCTGTGTTGAAATAGCGTTAGGTACAGCGGTAGACATTCCCATAATTATAGTATCAATTTCGTTCATAATATCTTTTGGTTTTGGTGTTTCTATGGACGGATATTACCAAATCTGGCACTCAGCTTATTCATTCTGTCCATTATTTTGAGCTCTTTCTCCTTTACCTTTGCCGTAGATGCCTCCTGAAGTCTTTTCAATTGTTCTTCGTAGTTCATCATGGGAGGATCAGTCTGGGCAGGGGTGGCAGTCTGTACCTGAGGAATTTCTTGCTGTTTCACGGCTTCTTCCAGCTTTTCCAGTAGTGGAGCCAGTGATTTCATCGTCTCTTTGATAGCTTTATCCCTGATATAAGTAATGATTTCATCTTCATGTCTTAAAACAAAAGGCATGATTTCTTTTTCGATGATTTCAGGTTCCGCTAATGGGATCGGAGGTTTGTGAGCGGGTGTCTTCTTGCGGATTCTTCTGCGCATAAGTACTTTTTTATAAAGTTGAAAAATGAGCGTTTACCTTACAGCAGATAATTAATAAATGCCGCTGCAGCTCTCCAGTCGTGGTTAATATCTTTTACTACATTATAACCGGTTATCTCCAAAGCTATACACGCTGAAATAGCAGCAGCTGACAACATTTCTTTTAACTGATTGGGAGGAAGGGTAAGGATATAATCATCCGGAATCACAGGAAGTCTGCCGTTGTTTGGAGGGTTTTCATTCACTACAATACTCAGGATTTCCTGGAAATAATGCGCAATCAGTTTAGAAGCCTGGAATTCCAGTTCTCTTTTTAACTCAATTATTTCTTCCTGGGTTACCAATTCGGAAATAGCAGCTACATCCACATCATGTACCGAATACTGGGCTTCTCCCGTATCAGATGGAGTGATCGTGATATCAGTTTTGAGAATCCACTTTGCTTTTTCAAGATTAATCGTAAGAAGTTTTGAATCAAGATCTGAAACTGCAATTTCATTTAAGGTGGTAAAAGGTAAAATTCTCACATTACAATAAAAAGCTTTCGGATCATCCAGCTTCACCATGATTACGGCAATACCTGTAGATTTATCTTTAGGTTCCACTACAAAAGACTGAAAATAATTATATCTTTTATTTCCCCTGTTGATGCAGTTGACCACTCTTATGGAAGGCTGAATATTAATGTTTGAGGTCTGAAGATTAAATACAGCTCGCTCTGCATTATGATCCGTCTTTTTAACATCAGCATTCTTTGTGTCATAATAAGAAATATCACTGCTTCGGGTCAGGTAAAGTCGTTCATTTAAATCATTTAGATTTTCTAGATTTAAAATTTTGGCGGGTTTTGTTGTTGAAGAATAATTCATCTTTTATTTATTTTAATTTTTTCAAGGAGTTGGCTTATTATTGTTTTTTTATTTCGGTTAACTTCAGGTTCTACTGAAGGAATTACTGCTTCCTTAATCTCTGGTTTTACGAGTGGCTGTGTCAGTTTTACTGACTTTAATACTAATTTTCCCCCATGATCAGCCGTGATAAAGCTTTTTCTCATACCTTCCTTTTCTGATGAGACTTCTTCCGGAACCGGATCTACCCGTTTTTTTTTTCGAGGTCTTCAGTCTCAGGAGAAACTTCCGTAAACGGGGGAGGAGAAGGAAGAGCAACTGGAACCGGAGGCGTGTTGACATTATAAATAGTATTGGAAATTTTAGCTTTCACCTCAGCATATTCACTTACCATTTTGAATAAATCCTTCATCATTTCATTTCCTTTTCCTGCATCCTGGCCTTGCAGATGCTCTGCCAGCTGAGTGGAGGTTTCCTTACTTCCCGGAGCCGGCCCGAAAGTTGTTCCATACGTCAGTAGATTATTGGCCAATCTGCTTAATGCAATCAAACCTACCTGCTCAAATCCTTTCAAAAAAGACTGTAAATCCTGAACCATCATTCCTGTAGACTGCTCTATCATTACTTTTGTCACTCCGGTCATTGGGGAAGCCTTAGGAGGGGCCAGTACCTCACTGTTCACAAATACTACAGCTTTCTCCGCCGGAGTGGTAGCATTTGCCGCCTGGGATTGTTGGGTTTCACTGTTGTTTTCACTCATGATCGTAAGGTTTTATATTATCCTTTTAAAATTTTAATGGCATCTGCAACAATCGCAGGGTTGAGCTGGTTCAAGTTCTGCTGATTGGTTACAGAATTCTGAATGGAAATTCCACTGGCATGGGTGGCCATCTGGTAAAGCATACTCATAGCCTGTGCGGGAGACTCACCAAGTACGGTAACATTGGTCTGCGTTACCGCATCTGTAGTCTGGGTGTTTACTGTTTCTGCCATATTCTGGTTTTAATGGGTTATTATTATTTTTATTTTCAAACATCTTTTTTCAAAGACTTTCTTTCAACTCAACCTTAATAGTATTTCTTGATTAAGTCTTAACTGTGAGACTGTTGATCTCTTTTGTCTGATACAAATTTCATCAAACAAAATAAATCTTCATTAAGGGAAAAAACTGAATTTTAAAAAATAAGGGAATTCTCCTATGAGTGAAATTTTTAGATAGAACATTGGATTTATTAAATAATAGAATCCGGAAAAATAGGCCAGCACCCATGAGTGTATCTAATAATAATCAATACATGATACACAAATACGTCATTCGCCAATACGGGTAAACCCTTAATTTTTGAAAATGGGGCTTTCCCCTTTGATGAATTCTAATGCTTACGCAGAAATTTGTGATGCAAATATTTATATAAGTTTTAGGAAGAAACCCCTGAGTTTGTATGATATATTAAAAAATAAATAATTCAATGTAAATCTATTATTATGAAAAAGAGATACTTACAGCTTTTACTTTCCGCAGCAGGTACCACCTGGGTGGGAAGAAATGAATACCAACAATACAAAGCATTGTTAGATACCGACAGCGTAGACCAGACCGGACGGCTTGGTGCGATGCTTGCCACCAGAGACTTTCCACCTGATCAGGTGGGATATGGTGTTTATCCTTCCATTAGATTTATTCATATGGTATTTGGAAATATAGGGGAACAGAAAATTGGTGAAATATTCAATGATCCGGAAATGCAGGAAATGCTGAAACAGCCTGGAACTCATGAAAATCATCAAAATGTAGGAAATAAAGAACAAAAATACTGGCAAAGTAAATGGGAGGAAGAAAACCATCCCGGTCGTAAACTGATGGCAGGATTAGGTGCTGCATTTGATGGCAATTCCAGGGCATATATACAGAAAACCGCAGCTAATCTGCGGGATGGAAATTCATAATAATCAGGAAGTAAAGAATTTGTATCAATTAACTTAAAATAAACCAATTATGAACATTATAAAAGAATACAATGATCTGTATTTCAGCTCCAAAGGAACGAATGATAAAGCGAAGATAGGGGTCAGAATGAAAAATGGGAAAATAAAAAAAATGACTGTGCAGGAAGTTTTCAATACCTATTTCATCGGCAGCAGGGAAGGAGAAAGGAAAATGCTTGTAACATTACAGCAACTAGGGGCAGGTGTTAAAGATATTATTCAGGTGCTTGATATTTATAATACCGATTATCAGTCTGAAGTAGATTATAAATTTAATCAGGATCAATGGGAAAGTGACGAAAATGAAAGAGTAAGAAAAGAAAAGTATGGCGATATCAGTGAAAAGGAATTTAACGATGTCAATACAATTATTAGTGCTCAGGGACTTACAGCCTCTGTATATCGGGATCTGAGGCAGCTGTTTTTCTTTGAGAAATTTCACGAAAGAAAATTAACCATGGGAGATAAAGAAAAAGAGTTTATGCAGCAGCGATTGAATTCCTTCGAAAATATAGCAGAACATGAGCCTTACCTCAGCAAGATGATGATCTACAGGACAATGGGAGAAACCGAATTTAAAGGGATAAGCCACTGGGCTAAAAAACACAAGAGAATGGGTGGAGACATTAAAAGTTACCTTAGCTTCAGGCATCCGATGATGCTTGAAAATGTACCCAATGAGGAAGATATCCCCGATGATATCCCTGTTCAGAATCATTTGGGAGGCTACAGCCAGGCAAAAGAGTATGCAAAACCTGATGCCGGCTATAAATTTCTTTTACGCTTTACATTGAATAAAAATGCAAGAGAGTTATTAGGAAATCCGGAGCAGCTTGTTTTACAAAAAATATCAAAAAATGCTACCACAGCAAAGATTAAATCATGGTTTGACAATCGTGACATGCAGGTTGAGGAGATAAAAAGTGGCGAAGCACACAAAGCAGGTAAGATAGGTCTTAAAAATGAAAATAAAGGAGGAGAAGCATTAAGTATTTCATTGGGAAGAAACAAAGAAACACAGCGAGTATTTCAACGTTTGCTCAATAGAGTAGATCTTATTGATGTGATTGCTCCCAGATAAACTTTCAGAAAAGCCAGAAAATAAATAATCGAAAAACAGTCTTCTACGCAGAAGGCTGTTTTTTTGACTATAATATTATGCAGAAAGAAGAGTGTCTTCAGCGTCCTTTTCGGGCAATTCCTTTCTCTTTCTCCAAAAGAAATAAGCTACAACAGCAGTTGCAATGGGCAGAGCAATACCAAATTCATCAATATAATAATTGGTGTTTCCCGTATCTACAGTAAGCGGTGTAAAAATAGACTGTATAAAAAGGTTGTGGCTGGCATGTAAAATAGCACCAGTCCATAAACTTCCGGATTTTAACCGCAGCCAGGTGAAAATAAAGCAGGAAGCAAATATCATTACCGTAAAACATAAAAGAGCCAGCCATTTCGGACCGCCCGTGTTATAATTGGAAAACAGAAGAAGAGGATAATGATAAATAGCCCATATGAGACCCATCCAAAGAGAGGTAACAGTATAAGAATTAATCTTAGCCAACTGCGGAGTAAGAAGACCCCGCCAGCCTATTTCCTCACCCAATGCCGAGCCCACAGAACGTACCATACCAAAGCTGCTCATCAGAATGATATACAGGATGATGGTCTGACCATCAGAAAGATCCCATCCCATCCCTTTACCGGCTTCTGCTACAAATTCGTGATTATAAAATCCGCCAGCTCCACTCATCCAGATGATAAGGTAAGGAACCAAAGCGTAGACAATAGGAATGCAGTAAGCCATGATCTGGTATTTCGTAAGGCCCCATTTCCAGCCCAGGGAAGAAACAGGAATTTTCCGGATACGGCAGGTAAGAAGTGCTGCAATAGCCGGACACCACATTACAATGGTAGCGTAAGATATGATTCCGCCGCCGAGCTTCCCGGTACGAATACACATATAATAGACCGGAAGACAGAAAAGCAACGTAAGGCACAGGTAAGTGGCAATATTCTTCCTGATTTCGGATTTGGATATTGTATTTTCCATAAACTGATCTGGTGTTGAAGTTTATAAACAGTTGAAAAATAGAAAGTTATTTTTTAATAAAAGTACACTTATTTCTTATATGAATAATAATTTTCAGCACTATTCAATTTAAAAAAAGAGGTCTTCTGTTTTTAATAATGGAAAACTGTAAATTAGCCAAAATATTTTTTTTCCGAATTACCCCAGAACATGTCCAGACTAAAAGCGATACGAGAACAAAAAAATCTGACTCAGGAAGAACTGTCAGAAAAATCAAAAATTTCTGTAAGAACCATTCAGCGGATAGAATCCGGAACAGAACCTAAAGGACATACTTTAAGAGCGCTGGCGCAGACTTTGGAAATAGAGGAATCCTTATTACTGCAGGAAGAAGCCATCATTTCCCAGAAAGATAATGAGGTAGAAACTGAAGTTGCAGAAGAATCTGAAACGGTCAATTACTCTTTGATTAAAATGATCAATCTATCTTCCCTATTATTTGTAGTAGTACCACCACTAAATATTCTGGCTCCCTTTCTGTTGATGTTTATTACGAAACAGAGAAACAGTCTTACCAAACAGATTATTTCTCTGCAGATGTTTTGGACTGCTATAGCACCCATTGTATTTATACTTGGTATCTTTTTAAAGCTCGGAAAAGAGTTTACACTTATTCTGATGATCCTTATTGCACTATCCAATGTATTCATGATCCTTCGGAATGCTGCTGAGATTGACCGTAAAAAGAAATTGTATTTTAAACTGAAATTCAGTATGTTATAATTCTTGTCGTGGCTTTGTCGGGTTATTGTCGGGTTCATTTTTATTTGAAAAACAAAATGAAATTGAATCTTTGTCAAAAAAATAACAATGACAAAACCGGCAAAGTTTATCCTTCCTTTTTTTATTCTGTTGATGAATATAGTTCATGCACAGGCAGAAAAAACAGATCCACTTTACAAAACAATTATATCAAAAGACAGCGTGTTTTTTTCAACAGGGTACAATACCTGCAACATTGGGAAAATGGAAAGCATGTTAAGCGACGGGTTTGAATTTTATCACGATAAAGGCGGTTTTGAGGACAAAAAGAAATTCATCATTGATTTTAAAAACGGATTGTGTAAATCTCCGGAAACCTATCAGCTAAAAAGAGTCTTGGTGGATAAAAGTACTGAGATTTATCCCATGTATAGAGATGGGAAAATATATGCTGCCATTCAGAATGGAGACCATCTGTTTTATGAAAAGACAGGAGATCAGGCTGAGAAATTAGTTGGGGAAGCAAAATTTACTCATCTGTGGATCCTGGAAAATAATGAATGGAAACTTAAGAATTCATTGAGTTTTGATCACCATCCTAAGCAGACTACCGATAGTGAAACAATGTTTGATAACGACCAGTCGATGCAAAGCTGGCTGAAAGAAAATAATATTCCAACCCTGGGATTAGGAATTATCGAAGGAGGAAAGCTGCAACAGGTAAAAGTTTTCGGAGATACAAAAAAAGGAGTTTCAGCTCCCGTCAATGCTTATTTCAATGTGGCATCCCTTACTAAACCTGTCACTGCAATGGTAGCACTAAGACTGATTAGCTTAGGCAAATGGAAGCTGGACGAACCTTTAGATACCTACTGGACAGATCCTGATATCATTAATGATCCCAGACATCAGAAACTGACAACCAGAACGGTTTTGACCCACCAGACCGGTTTTCCAAACTGGAGATGGATGAATCCTGACAAAAAACTGAATTTTCAGTTTGATCCCGGTACCAAATACCAATACTCAGGAGAAGGTTTTGAATACCTTAGGAAAGCGTTGGAAAAGAAGTTCGGAAAATCATTGGATCAGCTTGCAAAAGAACTTATTTTTCAACCCCTTAAAATGCATAACACCAACTATATCTGGGATCAGAATACAGATGAGTCAAGATTTGTAACAGGATACAACGAAAAGGGAAATGCATATCCAATAGAAAAAATTAAAACGGCAAATGCTGCCGATGATCTGCATACTACGGTCGAAGATTATGGAAATTTTATGATCAGCGTTATGAAAGGAAAAAATCTGAAGCCGGAAGTCTTTCAGGAAATGACCAAAAAACAGGTCAACGTAAAAGAAGGTAAATATTTCGGATTAGGCTTTGAAATCTATGATCTTGGAAATGGTGAATATGCACTATCTCACGGTGGGGCAGATCAGGGAACAAGATGTATTGCCATTGTACTTCCCAATTCAGGAAAGGGAATTGTGATATTTACTAATGTAGATGATGGTTATAAAGTCTATGAAAAACTGGTCCTTCATTACTTGGGAGAGCAGGGTCAAAAAATTATTAAGATAGAAACTAAATGATTATATCAGTAAAAAAGCTATTCTGGCAATGAGCATTGTGTATCTTTGAAAGATTGGAAATACCGGATGTATAAATAATTTCTATGATATGCTTTTAGAAAAATTACTTGAAGAGTTTGACGTAGACCCCAATACCTTTAGCTTGGAAGAATCTGCGTTATTTGATCAATATTTTGAACAGATCTCAGTCAGGAAAAATACATTTCTCATCAAAGAAGGAGAAACAGAAAAGTACAGCTATTTTGTTTTTGAGGGCTTATTGCGTTGTTGGATCATTAATCATAAAGGAGACGAGCAAACCTTTTGGTTTTGTAAGAAAGGCACTTTTTCACTGTCGAATATATCATTTACACTACAGGAAAAATCTGCTTTTAATGTGCAGACCATTGTAGACAGCGTTATCTATAGGATAGACAAGAAGAAGGCCGCCGAATTATATTCTGCTATTCCCAAATTAAAGACAGTTTTTGATGACCTGACGGCTATATTACTTAATAAAATCCTGAATAGAAATATCGACCTGATTAAGTATTCCCCCGAACAATACTACCTCCAGATGATGGATGAATATGGTGTCACTTTAAATTATATACCCCTAAAAGATATTGCCTCTTATCTGGGGATCACACCACAAGCGCTGAGCAGAATACGTAAACGCATTTTTTAACCTGGGTTCAGTGTTTTAGATGAATAAGTTCTGACCTTTGTGATTCTAAATTTACAATTATGATCAGAGAAATTACGGTAACAGATTATCCACGTTTGATTGAGATCTGGGAGAGTGCAGTGGTGAATACCCATGATTTTCTTAAAGAAGAAGACTTTGCATACTATAAAAAACAGCTTCCTGTCTACTTCCGGCATGTCACCCTTTCTGGGTTTGAGCAAGAAGGTATTTTAGTTGGATTTGCAGGCGTTGCAGAAGGAAACCTTGAAATGTTGTTTGTTGACAACAACTATCGGGGTACCGGAATCGGAAAAAAATTAATTGAATATGCAATATCTCACCTACAGGTAAACAAAGTGGATGTGAATGAGCAAAATACCCAGGCTGTTGGTTTTTACAAACATATGGGATTCAATATACTGAAGAGATCCGAACTGGATGGAGAAGGTAAAGAATATCCTGTCCTGCACATGCAGCTATAGCCACAAAATAAACAGAAAATCCCTGCTTTCAAAATAAATGAGAGCAGGGATTATTTTTATATAAATCTGAATTTATTTTACTTTCTCCAGAAGATACAGCTTAGCTCCGGAAAATGCTAATTTTGGCATCAGGTTTCCTTCCAGAATCATAGTCTTATTATTGGCATCTATGACAGAAATATAATTGTTGGAATTGTATTCTATATAATTCTCCTTTTCTTTTGTTGAAGGATTTTTTCCGAACTCCATAGAATATTTTACCCAGTCTTCATCCTGTGAACTGCAGTGTACCGGTTTGAATTTAGACTTTTTAGCCTTGAAAACAATTTGATCAAAACCTTCCGTACAGTCTGAGGTGAATGAGCCGTCAGGATTCTGATCTTTTGAAAAATCCTCGAAAGAACCACGGTAAACACCTACCACTTTCCAGGTTCCGTCCAGACGGTCTTCATCAATCTTTCCTTTCGCTTTGCTTACCGCCCAGCTGATTCCGTTTACCGTTCCTTTTACTGCTTTATAACTTAAGCTTACAGCTCCCGATACTACTTTTGTAGCCGTTCTTACCACACATGAATTGAGAACAAGGACCGCCGAAACCAGAAATATTATTTTCTTCATTTTGTCAAATTTTTTCAGATACGAAGATAATGCTTTTAGAAAAACTGCTTGATGATTAATGATGGTTTACATATTTTAATACTAATGCTAGACATCTTTATGTATTCTGCTGTCCGGTTTACCGTTCGATAATCAGTATTCACCGTTCAATATGACCTGTTCAAAGTACTTACACTTATTCCTGGCTCTGTTTTACCATAATTTTACCATCACAAAACATCACTATTATGAATACTACATTGAATTTCAGTAAAAAAGTACAGGCCATTTTATCTTTGGTCATTTTTGTAGGAATGGGATTATGGTCTCTTAAAGCGCAGACTTATACCACAGGCGGGAAAGATTCAGAAAATACAGCTGTAAGATCAGCTTTCCAGAATACAAAGAAAATCAGAGCAGGACTGCTGGATGTGGGCTATGCAGAAGTAGGGCCTGAAAACGGGAAACCTGTCATTCTTCTTCATGGATGGCCCTATGATATCCACAGTTTTGAAGAATCCACAGCTATCCTTGCTGAAAAAGGGTATCGTGTTTTAGTCCCTTATTTAAGAGGTTACGGTACAACCACATTTGTTTCACCCAATACAAAACGCAACGGCCAGCAGAGTGCAGTTGCATTGGATATCATTGCTTTTATGGATGCCCTGAAAATTGATAAAGCGATCATCGGTGGTTTTGACTGGGGAGCAAGAACTGCAGATATCATGGCAGCATTGTGGCCGGAACGTTGTACTGGCCTGGTTGCCGTAAGCGGATATTTAATTGGAAGTCCAAAGGCCAACGAAAAACCTCTCCCTCCAAATGCTGAACTTTTATGGTGGTATCAGTATTACTTTTCAACTGAAAGAGGATATAAAGGCTATAAAGCCAATACTACAGCATTTAATAAACTGATCTGGAAAACAGCTTCACCAAAATGGGCTTTTGATGACCAGACCTACGAACGTTCTGCCGGAGCATTCAATAATCCTGACCATGTTGATATTGTGATCCACAATTACCGCTGGCGTCTTGGATTGGCGAAAGGAGAAAAACAATACGATGCGCTTGAAGCTAAACTGGCAAAATCTCCTTCCATTACAGTCCCAACAGTGACCCTGGAAGGTGATGCCAACGGAGCTGCATTTCCTGCCCCGGAAAGTTATGCTTCCAGATATACAGGAAAATATGCCCATCATACCCTAACAGGCGGAATTGGACACAATCTGCCACAGGAAGCCCCAAAAGCATTTGCAGATGCAATTATAGAAGCAGACTCTATGTCACAGTCTAAATAAAAATCTGTTGGGTTTAAGAGACTTTTTCAAAAGTGTCATGCTTACGAAGGAAGAATCTCATTAATAAAATTCTTCCTTCGTAAAATGGCAGTCAAATGTTTAACTTATGAGACAGTCTCTTTCTTATCGTAAACTATCCTTCAAAACCTTCTTCAAGCTTCAGTTTATTCACTAAAGGATTGGCATACATCGCCAGGAAATACTCCTTAGAAACAGGATCTGACGGGTCTATACGCATTTCAAGTCTTCGGATAAACAACTGTTTCTCCTGTTCAGTATATTGTGAAGCATACGTATCTGTATTATGAATCAGATCGTAAGCAATATATTTTGTCGGCCAAAGCTTATAATTCTTAATGATAGAATGGTCAATCACCTGTGCAACGGCCTGCAATTGTTTGTTTTTATTCTCTATCGTAGCGGCAATTTCATCCAGTTCTGTGTCAATAACATTACCGGCATGCAGATGAATTCGTTTCTTTTGCCCTAATATTCCGCTGAGCATGGTAGTAAAATCTTCATTCTTACCTTTGATGTATTCCTCATCCCTGTGCTGTGCCAGAAGCTGAGGCATTTTCAAAGAATCTGTAGGATCATATTCGTAAGAAATAGATACAGGAACAATCTTTAAGGTTTTAAAATACTCTATCACTGACTGATCTCCTGATGCCATGGCAAGCATTTTTAAGACACCCTGCTGAGTGGCATCATTACCGTCTTTGGTACGGCCTTCACGCTGGGCGATCCATACAGAGCGGTTTTCGTGGTGTAATTGATGATCTATGTACTCAGACATCGTTTGAGAACTTTTAAGCTGATCACGAAGCGACAGTCCTCTTTGAACTAAAAAGTTACGGTTCAGTTTAGCCAATACATTCAAGAAGTTTCTTTTCACAAGATTATCACCAATGGCTGAAGCAGTCATAATGTGGCCGCTTTCCAGAAGAGCTAGATTAAGCAGGGAAGTATCCAGTACAATATCTCTGTGATTTGAAATGTAAAGGTATGGAGTGTTTTTATCAAGCTTATCGAAGCCTGAGGTCGTTAAACCTTCAGAACTTTTCGCAAGAATCTGACGAACGGTATGTGCTACAAAATGATGCTGAAAATCACTTATAGAGTGGATCTCTTTAAACTGTTCCAGCCAGATCTGCTCATCCACACCGGGAAAAGTAAAGTTCATCAGTGCTTTCATCATAGGATCACGGGCTACACTCTGCAATCTTTCATTTACTTCATGATCATGAAAATACCGTATTTCATCAAACTTCGACATGCGATTATTTAAAAATTAAAACTTTTTGCAAAAGAACGAAAATTTATCTGGGGAATGGGTATAATGCTTGTTAAAGTATTATGAAGGGCGTAGGAGTTAGTTGAAATAACCGTTTATAACAAAGAAATCCAGGTAACACCTCCCACCTTGTCACGCTATTAGAGTCCACCTTGTCATTCCGCAGGAATCTAAACTCCTATATTATCTTCATTTATTATCCAAAAGCTTTCTGAATCTGGATTCCTACGAAATGACAAGCTGTGTGGATAGTCTAAGTGAATAGTTTGTATTAATTTCTTGGATTAAATAAGTATCCACATACGCATCATACCCGCTCACCTTGTCATTCCGTAGGAATCCAAACTCTTATATTATCATCATTTATTATCCAAAAACCTGTGTCTGGATTCCTACGGAATGACAAACTGTGTGGATAATCTAAGCGAATAGTTTGTATTATAATCTAAAGCAAATAATTATTCATATAACGCATCATACCCGCTCACCTTGTCATTCCGCAGGAATCTAAGCTCTTATTTTATCCTCATTTATTATCCAAAAACCTGTGTCTGGATTCCTACGGAATGACAAACTGTGTGGATAATCTAAGCGAATAGTTTGTATCATAATCTAAAGCGAATAATTATTCATATAACACATCATACACGTTCGCCTCGTCATTCCGTAAGAGTCTAAACCGTTATTTTATAATCATTTATGTGAACATTTCATATCAAAGCCAATTTTCAAACAGGTAATTCAAAAATTCCAAATTAGGATTTGTTCTCCTTATGAGTTCAAGCTTCTTAATTCTTGACCAGTTTTTAATTTCCTTTTCTCTTTCAATGGCGTTATGAATCCAATCATATTTCTCATAATAAATTAAAAATTCAAGATTATATCTTGCCGTGAAGCTACTGGGGTTTAGCTTTGTTTTATGCTGATGCAATCTCCTGTGGAGGTTTCCTGTAACGCCGGTATAAAGTACTTTTCTATTTTTATTGGTGAGAATATAGATATAGTAGGTATATCTTCCTTTTGAAAATTCAATCATTTGTGTGTTTGTTTTACAAAAGGTACAAAAAATATACTCCATTTCTTCTTTCAATGAGTATGAACTCTCATTTATATTTTTATGAAAAGGTGTAAAATTAGGATGTACCTTCAACCTAAACAAAGTCATAAAACACAGTCTATGTCATTCCGTAGGAATCTAAATTCTTATCTATTATCATTTATTATCCAAAAGCTTTTCTGTATCTGGATTCCTACGGAATGACAAACTGTGTGGGTAATCTGAGTGAATAGTTTGTATTATGGTCTAAAGCAAATAATTATTCATATAACGCATCATACACGCTCACCCTGTCATTCCGTAGGAATCTAAACTCTTATTTTATCATCATTTATTATCCAATTTAAGATTTTTGATCCTATCTGATCGTTTAGTAGTTTATTGCAATCTTTAAAAATAGAAACTTTCCCTAGACCACATGTATGATTATCAGTATTATCAAGTGCGACAAAATTCACATATCCATCAAAGTCATCATTATTTGATGGATATAACAATAGTGATTTTTTACTTTCCCAATATTCATTATAAACATACATTTGTCTCAAATCATGTGTGGATGGCTTATTATTATCTATATTTTTCCATTTAGTATCAATAATAAATTGCTCTTTATTACTAACTAATACAATATCCGGACGTATTGAAATATTACTCCAAAATGTCCTCGAATTTTGTCCGTAAACCTGTATATTATTATCTCTGGCTACCTGTTTTAGCCGAACTAAAATATATTCTTCCCATAATTTATTCATATCAAATAATAATGCTAACATTTTTTCTGATCCATTGGAAATATTAGGAGCATAGTTTAATATGATCAGTCTGGCTATTGAAAGTACAGTTTCGTAAGGTGCAGTTTTTCTAGATTTAAGAAGCTTGGTAAATGTATTTTCATTGGCTTTAATTGATTTTACTTCCGGAAAATCTAACTGTACTGTTTTACATCTAGTGTAAAGATATGTACCCTTCGACAACCTATTTATGATATCTAATGCCTGTCCTAAAATCTGATGAATAAGATGATCTTTTTCATATACCTGATGTGTAGTGTAAAAACGTTCTTTATGAACCAGATTTTTCTGAATATGACTGGCAAATTCCAGTTTTCCTTTTAATGCTTTTACATTTCCTGTTTGCTTATAATACTGTTTTATTAATCCCTGATGTATTAATAATTGCACCTCACTTAGGAACCATTCAAAATAGAGATCTAATAAATGAATAGATTGTTTGGAAACATGTGCCTGACCAACTTGTTGAATTTTTAATTTTTTAGTTACCCTCAACATTTCTATAAGAACACTCTGCCATTTTTCTTTACTCTCGTGTGATTCATAACGATCTATCTTAGGAAGAATCTCTATAACAAGTCCTTCGACTTGGATAACACCAACATATTGTTTGAACACAATGCCATTGTGCTTAAGATCAAAATATTTATAATCATGCAGAGCATTCAACTTTGACAACGCTACAAAATGTAGAGTATCAAAATCTCTGTCACCTATTCGTAAAAAGCTATGTTCGTAGACTTGTATTCTTTTATGAGAAACCATAATCTTTATAAAAGTTGTATTGCTTCGTCAAAATTTAATTCATCAAACGGAATCAGTTCAAATGTTTTTTGAATGTCAACATCATCTATACCATAAAAATCTGCAAAAACTTCTTTATGCTTAGGTCTTGCCTTTTCTCTAACAAATCCCCTTCCTAAAATTAATCCAATCTTGCTGTAATCATTGTAGAAATATTCCTGAAGCAAAGGTATTATCTCATTTTTGAAAGAGTTTTCAAAATTTTCTTTCATAAAGTACGAGTGTCCAAGAGTATAATTTCTATCTAAAAGGAGTTCAATTCGGTTGTTGATTTTGTCCATAATATCTGCCCGTAGATAATCATTAAATCCTTTATCCTCAATAATACTTCTATCAGGAAGCATTTCTGTAAAACTGAATCGTCTTCTCAAAGCAGTATCTAAGGCTTCAACACTTCTGTCTGCGGTATTCATTGTTCCAATAATATATAGATTGGGAGGAACACTGAACTGAATTTCATTTTTAGAATAGGGCAGAGTAACCCTTGTTTCATTTACTTGCCCTAAGCGCTTATCTTTTTCAATTAAGGTAATGAGCTCTCCAAATATCTGAGAAATGTTTCCTCTGTTTATTTCATCAATAAAAAGATAAAATGGTTCACTCACTTCAAATTTTGCCTTTACAATTTCTTTTGGGCTTTTTAATGCGTCATTTAAATCTTCAAATCCGGCAAGATTTGCAGCTTTGTCACATGCAATTTTAAAGATACCGTCTTCAATAGTATACCTTAACTCATCATTTTCATCTAAATCTGGTTTGATTCCCTCAATGAAGTCTTCATAAGAGAAGGACTGATGAAAGGTTGTAAAAATACTATTAGTAGATTGTGGAATCAGTTTTACAGATTCAATAGTCGCTGTGTCATCAAAAACGATATTATTTTCCTGTAATGCCTGTATTAAGGAATTCCATCTTTTGCCTCCGTTCAATTTACCAAAGGTTGGAGTGTAAGAGGCAGACAATAATTCAGGAGTGTCAAAAATTTTAATCCATTTTACTTCAATAGTCTGAAAATCAAAACCATTTACAATAGCTTTTGAGAAATCATAATTATGAAGAGCTTCAGCTATACCGTAAAACTTTTTACCGGAGATAATACATAGATAATCTCCTTGTTTTACATCTGAAAAATAGGTTCTCATTTTGAAATTTTCTGTCTGTTTTTTATCCAAATGATTTAGATTACCAAGACTAACAGAACACCATTCATAGCCTAGTCTGGTACCATTTTTTAGATCATTCCACAAATACCCTCCTTGTCCCGGAGCCAGATGCCAGAATGTTTTATGACGATCAACTTTTATAGAAGTAATCGGTGTTTTGACCTCCGTCTTTTTAGTAGAGTTCAAAAAAGAATTTATTTTATGGGTTTTTCCGGTTCCGGGAGGTCCGAAGAAAATTTGATTAGGATAATTAAGATCAAAACTTTGGTTTTTCTCATTGTTTATGGTCTCGTTATTTTCTATTTCACTTTTATTCCATAAGAAGTGGGTGAAATCAAAGTAATCTTGGTTGGGATCTTTCTTTTGTAGAATAAAATTATTTAACGCTGAGTAACTTGTTGTGCCATTATTAAAACCTAAAAGCTCAGCTGCATTATATAAATTGTCCCATTTATAAATATTAACAATTTTAAAATCATTGTATAAAAAAGCAATTTTCCATTTATATGCATTACCCAGGTTAAGTTTATCTATACTTTCCAGATCATTATTTTGTGCACTTTCAACAATTTCTAATAAAATTAATTTGATTGTTGAAAATGCTTCTTCTCTTGTTTTACCATATTTTGAATGCCAGGCGTACTCATCATCTGTCATTCTATTTCCATTAAGAACCTCTTTACTTTTGTCTCTGCGTTTGTATATACCAAACTTGTAAGCAGAACCACCCCAAATACTTCCCAAAAGATTGGTTTTTGCTTCAACCCAATAGCAGAATGACGTTTTATCAAGATTAGTATATTCCTCTAATTTTAAATTATGAATTCTGGATAACGGCCATTCATTAAGAAATTCTTCTTTTAATTTGTAATACTCTAAGTTTTTCATTGGTTTTTTGTGTAAATAATTTAATGTATAAGTGGTAAAGTAATTATGTTTTCAATTCCTTATCACTTGTTGTAATCTTGGAATGCTATGGTATAATAAATTGAATTGAAAATAAGAAATAGAAATGCGAGGTATGTAAATGTTAAATATGCTGATACTATCATGTATGACATGAAATAGTATTTGTTTTCATGGGTTTATAATTATAGAATACAATAATAATAAAAATCTCCAGTTTCTGTTTACGGGAAAGCGTAAATTTTATAGAATAGTCATTACAGGTACTTATAAAAGTGGCCATAAGTATTTCTTAAGAACCAAAAGTAAGGTGGGTAAGCCCCTGAAACACGTGGTTAATATATCGAAAGCCGGTCTTGAAATAGCGGCAACAAGTTGATTAAGTGTCTGTAGGTATTTCAGAATAAACCGAAGCCACTTTACTCATTGTCTGCAGGCAGTTTTTAAATGATAATACCCCCTTAGGGAAGGGGGTATTGATACTTATTGAAATAGGTGTTTGAACTTCAGAACCGCCTATTGATACTTGCTTAACCGATTGCTATCAGTTCTTTACGTCATTAGAGGGAGTTGCCGGAGGGGTTGAAGACCCTGTTGTCACAAAAAACTGTTTCATATCTTCATAAATGACATTCGTACCCGGGACATTTTCTCCTGAAAGGAATTTCATGTTTCTATAGAAGGTGAGGGCGTTGTGATAGTTATCATGATCCAGCAGAACTTTAGTATCAGACAGCTGTTCTGTTAATGAACCCATTATTTGCAGACGTTGTTCTACCTGTTCTCTTCCCAGATAATCCTTATCGAATTCCGCCTTATCTAAGAAATTCGGAACATGCTGGGGATACTGCTCCATGTAGATTTTGGCTTTATTGACGAAGAGTTTGTTCTGTTCTGCAATACTTCCATACTGTTGTCTTTCTTCGTGAGTAAGATTGATGGTCTTTCCTGATAAAACCGTTTCAATAGTCTGTAATGCCTGATCAAGCTTACTAAGTTCTTCAGCGGTAAAACTTATACTGATTAAATTGTCTAGTGCCGTACGCTTGTGTTTTTGGTTGTTAATCTGATCAAATATAGGAAGTGTAAAGAGTAGAAAAATAGGGTGTTGTAAGATTTTCAGAGCGTGTTCATCAGAAAGTGAAAACGGGATAATAGGGTTTGTTTTTTCTGATTTTTTGAAGAAAAAAAGAATATGTTTAGAAAGAAATGATGAAATAGGAGAGGTTGCTTGAAAAGAGATAAATTAAGATATAGAAAAAGGTTCAGTTGCTGCTGAACCTTTTTTGTTATGGTTGTTAAAATTTATCTTATGATTATTTAAAGTTGAAACTAATGTTTTTAATTTACTATCTTTAAGTGTGAAAAAAGAATAATATTCAAATAAACATCTGGATTTTAACAAATATAAATGGATAATCTAACCAAAGAACAGAGAAGAAAGAATATGCAGGCAATAAAATCTGTTGGCTCAAAGGCAGAAGTAATTTTAGCTAAGGCTTTATTTGCAAAAGGTTATAGATATCGTAAAAATAATAGTTCTGTTCTTGGAAAACCTGATCTAACTTTCAAAAAAATAAAACTAGCAATATTTGTTGATGGAGAGTTTTGGCATGGGAAAGATTGGGAAATAAGAAAGAATAACCTTAAAACAAATCAGGAATATTGGATTCCTAAAATCGAAAGAAATATGCAAAGAGATATTGAAGTCAATTTAAAGTTATCTGAGCAAGGTTGGAGAATTTTAAGATTTTGGTCTAGAGAAGTTGAAAAGAATTTAGATACTTGTATTTCACAGATCGAACATGAAATCAATAAATTAAAAAACAAATAAATAACCAGATATGCCAAACACAGGAGATACATTTTCAGTTCCTTTAAAAAAAACTCATTTAGGCTGGGGAACTTATAGAAAAACTAATACACGTCGTAGAATTAGCAATGAAGGATATCTTCCAATTCCTATAAAATTTGCAAGATTGTTTAATATTACTAATATGCACAATAAAAGACAAAGTAATGTGTATAAATTTAGTACTAGTGATGGTTTTTTTAAAGATAAAGAATTAAAAGCATCTGGAAATAGGAAAAAAGGAGATATGTATGCGAAGAATTTACATGGAAATGGAGATCTTAAATTATTAGGAACTTGGTTTAATAATTTACATTTACAAGTTGGAGATGTTATTAAAATTGAATTTGTCAGTCCAAATGAAATCCTTCTCACCAAAGTTTAAAATTTTAAACCTCTTTTTTGTAAATTGCGCTTTGATTTAGAAAGAAATGAAGCTAGCAAAAAATATCAGTGTTGAAGAACTAAATACTAGAGCTTACCAAACAGAAGTTCTCAAGAATATTGAGGATGGAGAGGCTGTATTAACTCATTACCTCCATAATATACACAATGGGATATCCTCGCATTATAAAGAAGATGCCATGCAGGTAATAAAAAACTATATAGAATACAAACAGAATAATAATGTATCAATAGTTGAGGAAGAAGCCATTCAGCAATTTCTATTTGAAGTAGAAAATGTTCCTTTTCCTACCCCTGAAAATTATTCATTTAGATTCATTGATTTATTTGCTGGTATAGGTGGTTTTAGAATTGCTATGCAAAATGTTGGCGGGAAATGTATTTACACCAGCGAATGGAATAAGGATGCAAAAATAACTTATAGAGAAAACTTTGGAGAAACTCCATTTGGAGATATAACAAAAGAAGAAGTTAAAAACAGAATTCCCAAAGGAGGATTTGATGTTCTATGCGGAGGTTTTCCTTGTCAAGCCTTTTCAATAGCAGGATATCAAAAAGGTTTTTCCGATACTAGAGGAACTTTGTTTTTTGATATTGAACAAATCATTGAAAAGCATAGACCGAAAGTTGTGTTTTTAGAGAATGTAAAAAACTTAGTCTCACACGATAAAGGAAATACATTTAAAGTGATTATTGAAATTTTAGAAGAAAAGCTAGGATATAAAGCATTCTATAAAGTTCTAAATTCAATGACACATGGAAATGTTCCACAGAATCGTGAAAGAATTTTTATTGTTGCTTTTGATCCGAATCAGGTTCCTAATTATGAAAATTTTGAATTTCCTACAGAAATTAAACTTACTAAAACGATCCATGATTTTTTAGAGAAAGGAAAACAAGATGAAAAGTTTTATTACCCTGAAACACATCAGTATTATCCAGAACTTGAAAGAACAATGACAAGTAAGGATACTGTTTATCAATGGAGACGTGTTTATGTTAGAGAGAATAAAAATAACGTTTGTCCTACATTAACAGCTAATATGGGAGCTGGAGGACATAATGTACCTTTAATAAAAGATGGCTTTGGCATTAGGAAGCTGACTCCAAAAGAATGTTTTGCTTTCCAGGGATACCCTATGGATAAATTTATACTACCTAATATTGCAAACAGCAAACTATATATGCAGGCAGGAAACTCAGTAACCACAAGTTTAGTGGAAAGAATAAGTGAACAAATTATAAAGGTTTTGTAAATGAGTGTTTGGGACAGGTATTCTGATGAACAACGTAGTGAATATATCCAATTCTTACAGGTCTATGGTGCTCTTTCAAATTTGTTTAGACAGAAGAAGGGGGAAGATATTCCCCACCTTGACTCAAAGTTTCAAGAAACCATTTTTGCAAAAATATTCAATTGTCAAAATGTAGATATTGGAAATACACCCCATGATGTATTATCTATTTTTGGGGATAAAAGAATAGGTATAGGTTTAAAGACCTGGATGGCAAGTAAGCCATCTTTTCAAAAAGTTATGCAGCTAAAACGATATCAAAAAGAAATAAATAATTTCAAAGATGATAAAGAAGCCCTTGCATATAAAGTTTCTGAAATAAAAAATGAAAGAATGACCAGCGATTATGAACGTCTGGGATTATCAGAAACGGATAATATATATCACTACGTAACTCGGGACAAAGGACTTTTTAATATTCATGAATGTGCATATCCGCTTATTGATCTATCTAATTTACAAATAACTGATTCTACAAATTCTGCATTAACTTGGACTGATGGACAAAAGGATTATAGGTATACTTATGGGGACTCTCAAATATGGCAAAAATTTGATGCAGGTAAGAAAGATACATTTTTATTAAATCGTTTTGATATTAAAATTATAGAGGACCCCTTTACTTTTTTATTACAATCTTATTTAAATCTTACAGAATCAGTTCATCAGGTTGAAGATGATATCGTAGAAATTTATTTGCCTCTATATTCATATAGAAGTAAAGAAGTAGAAGAAAAGTCAGGATTGAATGCATGGAATGCCGCACCAAAGAGTAAGGGAAGCGATACTTTAAGGCCATTAAACGAAGTCTATATTCCAATTCCAAGAGAGTTTCACAAAAAAAATCCCAATTTTTTTATTGAAAATATTTTCGAATTTGAAAATTATAGAAACGCTTATCAAGGCGATAAAAAAGATAGACCAGAGGTCCGCTTTCGTCTTCTGTTACCGAATGGAAAAGAAATTCCGGCATTAGTCACTCAAGATAATATGAAAGGACTGCAATCCGGAAGCAATATAGAATATGATGAAAATGGAAAAAGATTTGGACAATCTGCATTGGGACAATGGCTACTAGTTGACGTTTTAGGTTTAAAGGAACGAAAGTTGGTAACACGCGAATGGTTACAAATGAAAGAAACAGATTCTGTCCGATTATGGCGAAAAAAAAATGATTATTCCTTAATTAATATAGATTTTGCTCCTATTGGCGCATTTGAAGCTTTTATGAATGGTGACCCTATTCCACAAAATGAAGAATAATATTTTGTTAAGCTTCAATTATACTTTCAAGCTCGCTAAGACTATTAAAGACTATAAGATGATTAAACCCATAAAAACTCCCTTTAATAGCCTCTTTTGATCCAAAACCATATTTTTTGATATTTAGTAGATTATCTTTAATAATTTGTGAAGATGCATAACCGCAGAGCTGTAATGTGGAATTTTCTGTTGAATGAATGAATATACAAGGATGAACATTATTAATATCAATCAATGGCAAGTTTGAACCAAACATAACTATATTGATTACTTGATCAGCTATGATAATCTCTGATAAAAACTTATCTACACTAATGTTTTCAAAATCTATAAAAGTATTTTTTAAATATTTTTGTATGCCTATAATAGGGATTGATTTGTAAAGAAAGTTGTCCAAAAATGCCTGACCTTCAAATTTATCTCTAAGCTCACTCATATCACGTACTTTGAGATGATTAATAACTAACTTTTCGAGAGTGACAACCTCTCTTCTTGAGAGATTAATTGTCTGAAAGGATTTCTTATAAGGTAATAGGTATTTAATATAATCTTTCATAATTGCTACAAAGTAATGAAAAAGAAGCGTATTATCAGAATTGGCTAATCGAATCTCATGTTTTAAATAATTATTATATTAAATAAAGCTATTAATTGTTTCCGAATTAGAAGTTACTAAAAATAAAATCCGCTTGTAATGGAATAAGGTATTAAAATAAATTATGCATTTAAGTCAACAACCACGGTCTGAGCTCTCCTACACATCCACCTCCTCAATCTCCACACCGGCAAATACACAAATACCACAGACAAAATCCCAGCCAGCACACCCACCACCACAGCCATTGCCGTAGCATCCAGCTTATACTCTTTTGAGAAATTATACTGTCCTATAAAGAGTAGGGAGAGTACTAATGAACCTGTAATCAGGCCGTGTAAGATGCTTAGTTTGGTCATTAACTTTTTAATATTCAGCTGTTCGTCTACGGTAAACTCTATGGCTTCCTGGCTGGCGGCATCGGTTACTCTTTTGATGATATCAATGGTAAGGACTACCGGAAGGAAGATAGCCATCGGCAGGGTAAGGCGGGCCAGGTTTTGGGTTCCTGAGAAAAAATGCGTGTAGCCTAACTCTTTGAAACTGGCATACGCGATGATGAAATTAAAAAATACATTCGGGAGGACATAGTAAATTGTACGCTTGATGAGAAAGCGTTTCAGGGTGGTTTTCTTGATGGGTTTTGGCTTCGGAGGCTTTATTTTAAATTTCATAGAGAGGTGGTCAATAGCTCAATCGCTTTATCTTTTATCAGATGGGCTTCTTCTTTGGGAAGAAAATTTTCATTGGACATGAAGGTGAAGTCCATTTGCTGGTTGTACGTACTGGTCACAAGGGTGGTTGAGTTCAGCCATGGGAAAGCCACGGTAGGACTGAACACGGTTTCCAGGTTGAAATTGGTGTAATCATTCGGGATATTCACCTTTCCCATATTGGATAGGGTCACATCATGTCCGCCTTCGCTGGATTTCAGCATCCTGATCATGCGGCTTACAATAGGATGCATACGTTCTCCCATCCAAAGGAGTTCACGGGCTTCAAGCTTACTGATTTTCTCAATAAGGTCTCTTTTGATCTGTTTGGCATTGTCCAGAACATCCTTGCTGTCTTTTTTGATGGAAAGCTCCACCGTTGGGGCAAAAGCAAACAAATGATCTTCTTTGATTTCCGGAATAAAATGACGTACATCTACAGGACTGATCACCTTACCCTTGGCACGGTCTCCCTGAATATCACGGAAAGCCTGCATCACCGAAGAGCATAGCAAAGCATGGACGGAGATTCCGTTGGCCTTACATTTTTCAGTAATCAGTTTCGTATCCTCCGGAGTCATTTTCCAGTGGATCGCGTAGCTTTTTCCAAGGTTTCTCTTTTTGATTTTTCGCTGGATAGAAAAGAATATTCTGGCGAACAGCAGATAAAGACCGGCCTTATATTTTTTAATCCCTGTATTAAAATCCGAAGGAAGAAAATCATCCACAGATTCAAAAGCAACATAAGGAATTAACGGTGAATAAGGATTGTCCAGCAAACTCAGAAGTTCACGCATTAAAGTTACTCCGGTGGTTCCGTCTGAAATGCAGTGAGGCATGATCCAGAGGATTTCGGAAGTATCCTGTCCTTTCACCCATACTACTTCGGCCAGAGGCTTTTTGGGTTGGTCAAAGAGTTGAAACCATCCTTTTTCAGATTCTTTAAACCAGTCATCGTCCGTATTTCGTTCTACAATACGGAGTGGAATAGGTTCAATATCTCTCTGTCCCATAAAATAAGGATACCGCCCGACTTTATGATCAACGATAGCCCTCAGCATGGGATGTTTCTGCTGGATTTTGATCAGAGCTGTTTTAAAAGTTTCCTCAGAAACCTGTCCTTTGATCTTTGCGGTATAAATACAGTTTAAAGGCGTTTCAGGATCTACATACATGATCCTTTCCACCATCATTAAAGGTCTTTTGATCATGATACTGCTTTCTGTTTAATTTGTGAATAAATTGTCCTCAGAACCTCATCACGGATGGCCGTTACTTCAGCATATGGTATATAGCCTTCGCTTCCCATGATGGAAAAATCCATTCTTCCACGATAGGTTGAAACCACAAGGGTAGTGGTATTTCCTAATGGACCAATGACCGATGGACTGAAGATGGTCTCTACCGAAAACTCTTTATATTCATGAGGAATCTGAAGAGGTCCCAGATTAGAAAACATACAGTCGTTGGAGGACTTTCCGTTCTTTAACAGTCTGGTGAAGCTTTTCAGGGCATCATGTCCGGATTCCATTACCATCATAGTGATGTACGGATCCAGTTTTGAGGCTTTTTGCTCCACCGATTTCTGCATTGCACGGAGATTCTCTGTAAAGCTTAGCTTTTCATCAGAAGAAATCACGATCATCAGCCCGAAAGCGAAAATGTGGTCTTCTTTAATCTGCTTGGCAAAACGTCTGATGTCTACGGGACAGGAAACTTTGTTGAAGGATTTTTTACCTCTCACTTTTTTAAATGCATGCAATAGCGCTACACTCAAAAATGTATTGACGGTCACTTCCTGAGATTTGCAATAAGCAATGACCTCCTGACTTGTAGCTTCATCCAGTTTACCATGGATCAGATAGTCATTCTGTCTTTCAACAGGTTTTTTGTTTACCGGAAGCCATTTGATCGCTGTTGCTGCAAGTCTTCCGATAAATTTAGCTTTCAGTTTCTGTTTTCTGCTGTTCAGAATATGGGCTGGAACTACATCTTCAATACCTAATATTGGGTTTTCTATCCCGATATCGGTTGCAGGATTGTCCAGAACGATGAGAAACTCTTTTAAGAAAGCCATTGCAGAACCGCCATCGCATAAGCAATGGTGAAATGCAAACAGCATATCGGAAACCTCTTCCCCTTTGATCCAGATAAACCGGATCAGGGGTAATTTTTCGTAATTAAAGGTGGTGTTCCATTCTTTCCTGGATTCTTCCTGCCACTGATCTTCACTCTGTCTGGTGATGATTCTTACAGGAATGGAAACAGGTTTTTCCGGAACATTGAACCACGGAATATTTTTTTCATCATGGCTGATTAATGCTTTCAGCCAGGGGTGTTTATTTTGAATTTTGGCTAATGCCTGCTGGATCTCTTTTAATGTAAAAGTTCCTCTCAGTCTGAACGGAATGACCGCATTAAAAGGTTCTGTTCCATCTCCCAGTAACATGCGCTCACCAAATAGCAATCTTCTTTTCATATGCTGATATCTATCTTTTTAAGGTCTTATGAAGCACCAGGTCTTCATCTGCCTTTGTGTTTACAAATCATTGCGATTTCATAATTATACGGAAGCTAGTGTTGAATGTTCCTGTACAAAAGTTTCTAATAACTCTACTGCTTTATCATTACCGCCGGCAAGGGTAAATGTATTTCTGACTTCCTGAGCAGCGGTTCTGTATTTTGGATTTTCCAATAATTCAAAAACGGTTTCACGAAGGGCATCTACACGCAGTCTCTTGTATCGGATACTGATTCCGCAGCCTGCCTGCTCAATCAGTTTTGCAATATGGAAATGATCGTAAGCAATAGGTGTGATCAGCATCGGTAAACCGTTACGGAAAGTATCGTTTACAGTATTGAAACCACCGTGGCAGATTACCATGTCCATTTGCTGCATCACCGCTGACTGAGGAACAAAGCTGTTCACGATAAAATTGTCCGGCCATTCTTCAAAGATTTCAGGTGGAGTAGCGGCAATCACTGTTACCGGCTGGTCTTTGAACGCAGCGATAATTTTTTCAAAGAAAGCTTTTCTGATATCTACGAGCAGCGTTCCCAATGATACGAAAATCTTTGGAGTGGTAGACGCGTTTAATTTATCCCAGTCAAATGGAGCATCATTAGGACGCCCTTTTACCGGACCTACGAATTTCATATGAGACGGAACGGTTTCAAATCCGGCGAAAGCCTGTGAAGTGAACACCATATTCAGTTTGTGAGAATGGATATAAATTCCTTCCTCATGAATTCCTACTTCTTTTTGCAGGTCTTTGATGAGGTTTTGCTGCCATTCCCAGATTTTTGGAGCACTTTTTTCCGTATCTCCCATCACATCCGGTGGAACCGGAGTTGTTGTTACACAAGGAATATTATGTTTGTGAGCGAAAAGAGCCCCTCCGAAAGTGATACAGTCGTTCACAATAACATCCGGCATCCAGCTTTCTGTCAGTCTGGTTAATCCCGGCATCATCATTTTAGCGAAAGGAACATAGGTTTCTTCCAGTGCCAGTTTCATTACTTCGGGTCCGGAACAGGCCGGGCCGTCATCCTGTCTTTTTAAAATGCGGGCAATTTCCTCCTGATACGGAACAAGATCTTCTTCAGGATAGAAATAAGAACCTCCTTCAGGAATGTGTTTGCTGTCTAAAGGGGTAATTCCGAACCATTTTACTTCATGTCCGCGGGCAATTAAACTTGCTCCTACACTTAAAGTAGGGCTCACATGTCCGAAAAACGGAGGAACTACGAATAAAAACTTAGACGGTTTTTCAGGTTTTGAAGCCTTTGATATAGCCTGTTCCAATAGGTTCGCTGCTGTAGCTGCACCTCCGGCTTCTACAAAAGACTGTCCTACCTTCTGAGCTGCTTCACGGTAGCTTGGATTATTTAAAATCTTGTGTACTGCTTCTCTCAGGTGATTGGCTTTAAATCTGTTAAAATTAAGACGCTCACCCGCTTCTGTACGCACAACACGTCCTGCAACGTGTGACTGGTCATAGGCAATCGGGATCACCACTAAAGGAATACCGTGTGATAGTGTTTCAGATACGGTATTGTGACCGCCATGGCATACCACGCCGTCAAGATGAGGTAACAGATCCAGCTGAGGAACCTGCTGATAGACCATAAAATTTTCCGGCCACTGCTCGAAAAGCTGTGGATCAGAAACCACTACAACGGTTAAATTTTCATCCTTAAAGGAATCAATGACCTTTTGGAAGAATGCTTTTTTATGATCATGATCGAAGGTAGTCCCAATGCTTACCAGGATCTTTTTATTGTCATTACTTTTTAATTTCTCCCAGTCAAACTCACATGAAACACGTCTTTCAGTAAGAACCGGACCTGTGAACTGATATTGAGAAGGGAGATCATCCATCTCACCAAAGAAATAGTTGGAAGTCAGAACAAGGGCCAACAGGTCTGAAGTCGCCAGAGAACGTTCTTCGTTGATCCCTAATTCTTTCTGCAGAGCCACAATCTGATTCACTTCCCATTCGTGTACTTTAGGCAGCTCATTCATGATTTTAATGGCAGCCGGAGCGGTAACGGAAGTGGCATAAGGAATTCCCAGTGTTTTCGCTGCAACAGGGGCTGCAAATAACTGATGATCCCCGATAACCAAATCAGGCTGATATGTTTTCAGTAAAGCAACAACTCCGTTATAGCAATGTCTGTTCAGTGGGATAAGAACCTCTTCGTAAAGGAACTTCACGCTGTCTATACCGTACACTACTTTCTTTGAAATAATATCGAGATATTGTTCACTTTCTTTTTTTTCTTCGTCGGTCTGATCGTACTGGATCAGTAATAATTTTCCTCCTTCAGGAAGTTTAGCCTCTAAAGTAGGGTCAAGGCTGATCCAGGCTACTTCATGTCCTCTTTCCAAAAGAGTAGCACCGATGCTTAAGGTAGGATTGACATGTCCTGTCAATGGTGGAACTATAAATGCAAATTTAGCCATGGTTTTGTGTTAAAATTTTAGATAAAAATTGAGCGATCGTTTCTGCTATCAGATTCGGTTCCTGGATAGGAATATTGTGATCGCCCGGGATTAATTCAAGTTCAGATCCGCTGATTTGAGACTGAAGCCGCTCACCCGTAGGTCTGCAGTTGGAATCAGCGCCATAAAGCAATAGAGTAGGAGCCGCTAATCCAGTGAAACGTGCTTCACCAAGGAAATGTTTTTCTCTTATCATATCTGCTTTAATGGTAGTTTGATTAAACAGAAATTCATACATACGGTGGTTCTTTTCCATTTGTCTTTTCCCCATCTGTACTTTGGTGGTATCTGTAAAGTTGGCTACATAGTGCTCAAGAAATTCTTTGCTGTATTCATCAATGATGTTACGGGCTTTTTCGTCCTGGGGATCCGGAGCTTCAGTCACTACGAGCTGATTCACGCGGTCAGGATATTCTAAAGCTGTTTTCAGCGCAATAAGACCTCCGAAGCTATAGCCTACAAGGTGTACTTTTTCCAGTTGAAGGTGATCTATTAAACCTATTAAATCGGATGACATATTGTCAAGATCGTACCCATCCAAAAAGCGTTCACTCATACCGTGGCTTTTCAGATCGTACATCACCACATGGAAATGCTTGGCCAGCACAGGGGCAATATTAAAATAATAAATGGACAGGTTACTGAACATACCGTGGATGAGTACCACGGTTTGTTCGGCTCCTTTGTTGAGTTCCTGTATATGAACTTGTCTGTTATTGACAGTGATTATTGGCATTCGTAGATATAATTGATGATCATACTAAGGTCAAGATTAATAAGCTGGTCAAGATCCATAGAAGATAACCAACCTGTAAAGTCGATCTGATCGCCAAAATGCGCTTTGATCTTTTCAGAGAAAGAGACAATCTCGATGCTGTCCATTTCAAGATCTTTGGTGAATGAACTTTCAGGAGTAATGTCCATCTCTTCTACAAATTCAGCACCTATCACTTCAGTAATAAAACCTTTTAATAAAGTAAAAAGTTCTTCGTGGTTCATTTTTAATGTTGCGTTTACAGTGTCCATCCGATAATATAATTTTTATGTTTAATAGTTTTGATTTCAATATTGTTGATCCACAGGTGATCGTCTTTTATCATTTCGACTTCGAAGGCTTTAGGATTTCCTTTCAGTCCTGTTCCCAGGAACTTTCCGTAAGCTTCCTTGGCTACCCAGAAACGGGTGGTCCATTCTGCCTGATCTCTGTCTTTTAATAATGCTAATTCGTTGTCGGTAAATACCATGTCGTAGAATCCGGCGCTGCGTTCTTCCATCAGTTCCATATCGATTCCTACAGATTTTCCATATCTCGCGATTCCCACGGCTTCTTTGCCTTTATGAGCCAATGAAATGTGAATATCTTCTGTAAAATCACTGATGAGGTAAGGTTTCCCCACTTCATCGGAACGGATTTCAAACGTAATAGGGAAGCAGGCTTGATTTTTTTCCTGACGGAGAAGATTTCTTACGGCATCTTTCACCGCCACACGGCTTACCATCCAGTTTTTCTTTTTGTTCGGTAGTAACTGTTGGTGATGCTGTTTTTCCGTCTGGTTGAAGTACCTTTTCAGGATAAAATCCCATGAAGCGACTCTGGTGTAGGCCTGATGGAAAAAGAAAACTTCAGGAGCAATCTCTTCCGAAAGTCTGTTGTGCAGCGGTGACATGGAAACATTCCATAAAGCGGCATCAATCTCCAGTCTTCTGTTCTGCCAGCCCGTAATGGCACACCATACTTTTCCGTCTCTTTTCAGGATGATATCTGCGATGGCGAATTCATCATTAAGCTCGGTCAGCATACAGGTACATTCAAAAATACCTTCCTGATCATGCATATTACCGAAGAATTCAATATCTCTGATTTTTACCGGGAATGCAATACGGTCTTTTACCAAAGTAAGCTGAAGCCAAAGCCCGAATAACTGTCCGGCATTGTCGAGTAATGAACCTTTACCGCCGTTTCCTTTTATTTTTCCGATGATTCCTTTATCTCCAACGGCTGAAATTTCAGTAATTCCCTGGTATTTTTCTCCATGAAACATGTGCATGTCATAGATTTCTTCAGGTGTTCTTCCAATGGGTAAAAGATTACCGATGGAAAGATTGAAATCTGGTGTTGGAACAGGACCCGATTTTAAAACTACTTCTGCGTTGGCAAAGTTTTCAATGTCGAGATAAGCATGGTTTGATGAACGCCATTCTCCTTTTACCGTTTTTTCAAAAGGTTTGGCAACATTCATCCATTGGAATACGCTTACATTCATGATTTTATGAACCTGTGTTCCCGGAATTTCTGCCTCTGCAATTTCTGCCAGCTGTTCAAAAATCATGGTCATCGGAATTACCGGCTCCATATCAGCTACATGAGCCCATCCTTTAGGCTGTCTCAATAAACTGTGATCGATCAGGTAAGGATGACTTTCCAGGGTGACATACAAATCTTTTGAGAAGGTTGTACTTCTTGGTGCTTTTTGGGCAGCAGGAACTACTGGTGAAGGTCTTTGGATTGTGATTTCCGGACGGTTTTGGAATAAAGTCAATACTTCTTCCTGCATACGGATCATATCGGCTACATTATCCTGGAATGCCTGTACCAGCGGATGACCGCTTTTAGTGGCAATGGATGAAGCATTAGCGGTATATTGTTTTGGCGCATCAAAGGATTGGGCCAAAGCTTTCACTTCTTTAAAATTACGGATAATAGGAGAACCTAATTCCAGTTTAATGCCTTTTCCTGATACTCTTTTCGAGTGATTCTGAATCTCTAAAAAGTCAAGGGCAATTGTTTTTCCTTCTACGAATAGTGAAGCGACTACACGTTGTAACTGCGCTAATGCAGAACGGGTAGGAACGCTGGAAGCAATGGTACTGAAAGCTTTTCCTTTTAAGGTATCATCAATAAATCCGATTAGTCCTCCGGTACCCACCTGAATGAATACTCTTGCACCTTCTTCGTATAATTTATCAGTCAGTTCACGGAAACGAACTGGCTGAACCAAATGCTCTGCACTCAGTTTTCTGATCGCTGCCTGATCTGCAGGATAAGGTTCTAATGTTGTGGCAGACCACAATGGGATTTTTGTCTGCTGGAACTGTGCTTTTTCCATTCCTGCAAGAATCACATCCAGTTTATCGGCGATAAAAGGAGAGTGGAATCCTGACTGGAACGGCAATACCTGATGAAAGATCTGCTTTGCTTTTAACAAAGGAACCAATTCACCCAAAGCAGCATTGCTTGCACAAAGAATCACCTGATTAGGGCAGTTGTCATTAGATATATACAGGTTTGAAATTTCGTCAATAAAAGGTTTTATTGCTTCAATACCTGCTCCTATGGCAATGAATTTGGAATCTTTTAATTCAAAAGTTTCGGGATTCAGCACGTCAATTAAAGCTTTTACAGAATTTGCTTCTGCCAGCTCAGATGAATATCCTGCCAGCCATTCTCCTAAACTGTGCCCTGCATTCATATCTGGAATAATTCCCAGTTTTTTTAGTGAATTGTCAAGGATACTGCAATTGTTGAAGATATTTAAAGCGTCAGTTAAAAGACCTTCACCTTCTGTTTCAATAGGAGCTGTCAGTCTAAAATAACGGCTAACGGTATCTACTTCACCTTTTGCCAGACCGTCTAAGCCGGGAAATACAAAGGCTACTTTCCCTCCATCCTTTAATAATGGGGTAGAAGTGTACCAGATATCCTGTTTGTTTTTCCAGATGATATTCTTGGAAACAATTTTAATCGCTTTTTCTATTCTTGCCGTGGTTGGATTGAAGATGGCTACTCTGAAATCTCCTTCACCAATGGCTGTTTCATTATTTTGTAATGCTGAAAGCAGTGCTTCATGGGTAGGTCTGGCCAATATCAGTACGTGATCTTTTTTCGGCATATCATAGCCTTCCAAAACAACATGTGCATTGATTCCTCCAAATCCGAAAGCATTCACTGCTGCTACTTTTGGCAGTCCTGTTTTTGACCAGTTTTTGGCTTCCTGTACCGGTTCAAACCTAGTGTTCTGCATCTCTGCAGTTGGGTTCTCACAATATAATGTTGGCGGCAAAGTGTCATGGTGTAATGCCAGACAGGTTTTGATCAGTCCTGCAATTCCTGCAGCGGGCATAGCATGTCCTATATTGGATTTCACAGATCCGATTCCAGCTGCCGGAGTTTCTTCTTCTTTGCCAAAGAACTGTGCTAAGGTCTGAAGTTCTGTTTTATCTCCAAGCGGTGTTCCTGTGCCATGAGCTTCAAGATAACCGACTTTATTTTTATCTAAATCAGCATTGATCCAGGCTTGCTCCAATGCTTTCAGCTGACCTTTTACGGATGGGCTCATCACACTGGTTCCGGTACCATCACTGCTTACTCCTACACCTTTGATTACTGCATAAATTTTATCCTGATCGCGAACGGCATCTTCCAATCGTTTTAACACGACAAAGCCACAACCTTCACCGATCAGCAATCCGTCAGCATCCATACTGAAGGGTTTGATCTGCTGCTGACGAGACATTGCTCCCAATTGGGCAAAAATACTCCAGAAAGCAGCATTTTGTCCTGTGTGTACGCCTCCTGCAATCATAATATCGGAACGACCTCTCTGAAGTTCCTGTACAGCGTGATCTACAGCGATTAAAGCGGATGCACAAGCGGCATCTACCGTAAATGCAGCACCTCCCAAATTGAATCGGTTGGCGACAAGAGAGGCAACAAGATTGGGAATTAATCCCATCGCAGTATCTGCTGCAAAACGGCCTTTACGCTCCTGAAAAGCATGTTTTACCTTTTCAATATCGGAGGAAGAAACATGAGGCAACAATTCCTGTAGTAATGAGGAAATCTGTTCTCCGGTTCTTACAATTTCGATAGCGCGGGTAGCTCCAGGACCGGTATAGTTTCCTTTACCGATGATGATTCCTGCTTTCTCAAGAGAAGTATTCTTTTGAAATATGCCTGCATCTTCCAGTGCTTTCTGTACCAGATCAAGAGTAAGCAAATGGTCAGGTTCTGTTCCTTCAACAGCCAGTGGCAAAATACCAAATGCTGTAGGATCGAATGTATAATCAGGGATAAACCCTCCACGCTGACAGTAAAAACGGTCAACGGGACTTGTGGCATCACTGAAATGAACCGGATCTATCCGATCAGCCGGAGCCAGCTCGGTAGAATCGACTTTATTGACAATATTCTGCCAAAAAGTGTTGGCATCCTGTGCCCCGGGAAAGACACAGGATAGGCCAATTACAGCAACATCTGTTTTTTTCATACTTAGTTTATACAGAGTTTTACCAATTATTTCCTGACATGATCAGCACCTGGCTTTCAGTTCCGTATTTAATCTCATTAAGGAAGATTTCTTTCCCTTCATCCAATGGAATCATGGAAATACCTCTGCGTTCGTATTCTGATTCAAGGGTGGAAGAAACCATTCCGGCTCCTTTCCATGGTCCCCAGTTGATAGAGATTACTTTTCCTTTTAATCTTTTATTTAAAGCATTTGCGTAATCATCCAGTACGCTGTTAGCAGCCGCATAATCTGTCTGACCTTTGTTACCATATACGGAAGCAATACTTGAGAATAATACTACAAACTGACAGTCTGTACGAAGTTGTTCAGCCAATACACGAAGTGGTTTCACTTTGGTATCAAATACACGTCCGAAAGAGCTTGTTGTCTTTTGTTTGAATAATTTATCTTCTAAAAGACCTGCCCCGTGGATTACTCCGTCAAGACGGTCATATTTTTCATAGATATTGCTAATCAGCTTACTTAAACCTTCTTCGTCACAAAGATCTAATGATTGATAAACAATGGTATTTCCAAGTTCTTCCATATCACGGATGGTACGAAGAATCTGATTGTTTTTGAAAATCTTGGTGGTTTCTTTTTCTATTTCTGCAGGAGAAGTGAATTGTCCGGATCTGATCAGGAAACTTCTGATTTCTTCTTTGGTTTTCATTCCTTCAAAATCTTTTGCAGAAATTTCATTTCTTGGGTCTGCAGATCTTCCTACCAGAATATAAGTGCATGGATAAGCCTGGGACATGTGTTTTACCAATTCAGCAGTGATTCCCTGTGCTCCTCCAAGTACCAATACTACAGATTTCTGATCCAGCTGGATGTGGGCTTCATTTAAACTTGTTGACAATGGGGAAGGGATGATATCTACTTTGTGTCTCTGATCATTTTTGTAAATAATTTCAGCAGGTTTATCGTTGGTAAGGATCTCCTTTAAGGTAATTTCCGCAATCTGATCCACTTCCTGAGGAGTACTCAAGCTGATGAGTCTGCAGGTTATGTTATCGAATTCTCTGGCCAGACTTTTGAAAAGTCCCGGATATCCCTGATGATGACGCAATACGCTTACATCAGTAATTTCCTGAAGGTGAGCCGGAATATCTGAGATCAGGTATACCCATTTTGCTTTATCAAAGTCCAGTTTTTTAATCAGATCTACGTGATCGATAATGCTTGGTTTATCGGCTGCTGAGAACAGGTCCAGCATAATTAATCCGTCAATGTCTGAAAGATCTTTTTCTGTATCTACTATTTCTACGATGGCTCCATGTTTTTCCAGAGCTTCTTTGATTGCAGAAGTTTGTTTGCTGTCATCTTGTGTAATGGCAAAACGTTTTCCCTGCAATACTTCTGTATTTTGAACTAAAGAAGCGTCAGTAGGCGTGATATCAAAACGAAGACGTGAAAGTACATTTTGAGTTGGCTCTGCGGTGTTGTTTTCTTTTGTTTCCTGAGTAGTTTCGTTGGTCTCACCATTCATTTCGCTGATCCAGCTTGCCAAACCGCGAAGTGTTTTAATGGCAGCCAGTTTTTCCATGACATCATCTGCCTGCTCAAGGTTTTGACCAAAACCGATTTTGGTTTTAAGATCACCAATGATTTCCATACGTTTGATGGAGTCTATACTCAAATCTGCTTCCAGATCAAGATCAAGACCTAACATTTCTTTCGGATATCCTGTTTTTTCACTTACGATATTCAGAATAGCATTTTGAAGATCTTCAAGAGAGAATGCCGGTTGAGCTTGTGGTTTTGAAGCTGTTGATTCAACAGTAGATCCGTTTTTTTCAGGGGCAGCAGCTGTTTCAGCTCCTGAGAATTCAGTAAGCCATGAAACGAGACCGCTTAAGGTTTTTATTCCTGCTAGTTGCTCCATAACGGTATCTTCACTGGTGTTTCCGTTACCTAAAGTTCCCAGTTCGTTACGAAGTGTTCCGATGATTTCAACTCTTTTAATAGAATCAATACTTAAGTCAGCTTCCAGATCCATTTCCATGCCCAGCATTTCCTGAGGATATCCTGTTTTGTCACTTACCACCTGTAGTAATAAGGATTTGATATCTCTTGATGGAGCTTGTTTCACAGCTGCAACGGCTACCGGTCTTTCCTGTTGAACAGGCTGAACGGGAATGGTAGATATCGGCTGGTGGACCGGAGTCTGTACTGGTGAATTGTATACAGGAGCAGGGAACGCCTGAGGATTCTGTCCCATAAAGGAAAGCATCACATCGCGTTGTGCCTGTATCATTAATTTCATACTGTTTAAATATTCCTGCAGCATACGTTCAGCAGTAGACTGAGCTTCAGTTGCAGGGGCCTGTGGATTATTAGTAAAATTGTTCATGGGAATAGGGTTTATGAGTGGTAAAGCACCATTAGATGGCAGATTACCATGAGTTGGGTGGGCTGTCTGCCCGTTAACACGCCAGATGGCAGGGCTTTTCTTGTAAAGCTCAGGTTGGTTAAGGTCAATAACCTTAACGCTTCGGCCATCGAAAAGTTTATCAATATTGAAGCTTCGGCCTGTTCCTAAGTATTGTGCCAGCATACAAAGCAGGTGGCTGAATTTATTACGGCTGTTGTCTTCAACATATAAGGTCAGCTGATCTTTTTCAAGGCAGGATTTTGTCAGTCCGGTAAGAACTTTTCCTGGTCCTACTTCGATGAATATTCTTGCACCGTCATTATACATTGCCTGAAGCTGTTCTACAAATCTTACAGGCTGTACCAGATGGTCAGTAAGTCTTTCTTTTATTTCTGATGGGTTCGCAGGATATACTTCTGCTGTGGTATTAGACCATACAGGAATCTGCATTTCCCCGAAAGGAACATTTTTCAACACCTCAGCATATAGATCCTTGGATTTTGCTAATAACGGACTGTGGAATGCACATGCAACTTCAAGTTTTTTAGCAGAAATACCTTCCTGTTTAAGAACTTCCAGCAATTTATTGATCGCTTCGGTACTTCCGGCAATTACGCATTGTGTAGGAGCGTTAAAGTTCACAGGATAACATCCTTCTACTTTAGCAATGATCGGTTGTAAACGTTCCGCAGTAGCACTTGCTGCCAGCATTGAACCCGGATCTCCACCTTCCACTGAGTCTAAAATAGACTGAGCTCTCTGAACACTTAAATTAACAAGTTGATCTTCTCCAAATACTCCAGCAAAGCATAAAGCCGGAATTTCACCGTAGCTATGACCTGCCAGCATATCAGGAATAATACCTAATGATTCTAAGAATTTAGCCAATGCAAGGTCTACAATTCCTAAAAGAGGTTGTGCTAAATGGGTATCTTTAATGGTTTCTTTTTGTTGTTTTAAATCAGCTTCATTAAAGGTTTTTGATGGGAAAACTACTTTTTCAAGTTCCGGATATTCATCAATAATCTTACGCATTGCCGGGAAAACTACAAATAAGTCACGAGCCATATTGATTCTCTGACTGCCTTGTCCAGGGAAGGTGAAAGCTACTTTACCTTCTTTTTTATTCACAGTAAACGTATCTTTTGTCTCAATCCCTAGCAATACCAGTTCGAGCTTCATCATCAGGTCTTCAGCGGTGTCTGCAACAATACTGAACTGGATTGGCTTTTCTGAACTGATGCTTAAACTGTAAGCGATATCTTTTAATGGAATACCATCGTTAATTTCTAATAAAGCCTTGATCTGACTTGATTGTCCTTTTGCTTCTTCATAAGTGTCTCCACGGAAAACAAACAATTCTGAAGGCCATGACTGCATTGCAATTGAATTATCCTGCTTAGGATGATTGGCAATTACGGTATGGAAGTTTGTTCCTCCAAATCCGAAAGCACTGATTCCTGCATAACGGTTTTTCTCGGTCCATAATCCACTTTCTGCATGGAATGAGAATGGACTGGTTTCTGCATTATAATACGCATTAGGCTGCTGAAGGTGAAGGGTAGGTGGTTTTACACCATGATAAACGGCAAGGGAAGCCTTGATTAATCCTGCTAATCCTGCCGCACATTTTGTATGCCCGATCTGGGTTTTCACAGAACCTAAATGAGTCTGCCCAGGTAATGCCCCTGAACGGCTGAATAAATTCGTTAATGCACTTAATTCAGTTTTGTCACCCACTACAGTTCCTGTACCGTGAGCTTCCACTAAACCTACAGAAGCAGCACTGATGCCCGCTTGAGAATAAGCACGTTCTAATGCTCTTACCTGGCCAATCTGTCTTGGAGCAGTCAATCCCAGCGCTTTACCGTCACTGGATCCTCCAACTCCTTTAATCACCGAATAAATACGGTCACCATCACGTACCGCGTCTTCATATCTTTTTAAGACAAGGATCGCAATACCTTCTCCTAGGGCGATACCGTCTGCTTCACCGTCAAAAGTAGCACATCTTCCTTTTCTGGAAAGAGCGTGAGTACTAGAGAACATCAGGTAATCGTTGATTCCGTTGTGTAAATCTGCTCCACCTGCAAGAACCATATCGGATTTTCCTAATACAAGTTCCTGGCAAGCCAGATCAATAGCAGCTAATGAAGAAGCACAAGCTGCGTCTACGGTAAAGTTTCTACCGCCAAGATCCAGTCGGTTTGTAATCCTGCCTGCAATAACATTGGCAAGAATACCCGGGAATGAGTCTTCTGTGGTATGTGGAAAGGCTTCTTTTACTTCTTCATGAAGTTCTCCGAAAACCTGTTTATAATATCCTCTGAAACTATAGCTGTTGGCAAGGTCATTACCTCCTTCAGCCCCTATAATAACAGAAATGTTTTCTCTGTTGATATATTTTTCACCATATCCTGCATCTTCCATTGCACGCTTGGCAACCAGTAAAGTTAATAGCTGTGTAGGTTCAATGGCAGCAAGAGATTGTGGTGGAATTCCGAATGCCAATGGATCGAAATCAATTTTAGGAATAAATCCTCCCCATTTGGAATGAGATACATCGGGTCCGTCAGAATCAGGATGGTAATACAATTCTTTATTCCATCTTTCATCCGGTACTTCGGTAACGCTGTCTTTCCCTAAAATGATATTTCTCCAGTATTCATCAAGGTTTTTAGCTCCCGGGAAAATACATCCCATTCCTACGATAGCGATGTCAAGAGGTTTTTCTGTTGAAACCGGTTCTTCCGGTAATGCTGCATCCTGAATATGCTCGTAATTGTCTACAACACTTTGATGAAGAGCTGCTAATGAGATCACCCGATTGTGCATTGTAGCTACCTGACCGATCATGTACATGCCTAAGTCTAGTTGATCATCTTTAGGAATGCTGACAAGTTTATCACCTTGACGCTCTATACCTTTAGCCGCAATTCTTAAACGGCCTACATTTAATTTTTCAAGCTGTTCCCATACTTGTTTTTTATCCATTCCGGCAGCAAGAAGCTTTGCTTTTTCTGTATTGAAATGGTGGGCAAATGCTGTATTTAAACAACGGGTCTCATGTCCCGGAGTTGTTTCCAATAAGACAGTATCTTTTGCCTGCATGGCCTGAGACTGGAATTCTTCCTGAATAGCTCCCGTCTGTACTGCTTCATGGGTATAAAGGTAAGCAGTACCCATCAGTACTCCAAGTTTCACTCCTCTTGCAGCTAATGGAGCGGCCATGATGGAAACAAACGCTGTTGAAAATGCGTTATGAATTCCTCCTGCAAAAAAGACACTGATATTTTCCGGGTTTTCTTCTTTTAAGATACGTTCAATTTGTTTTTCCCAAAGAACCATACTTGAAAGCGGACCTACGTGACCTCCGCACTCACGTCCTTCAAAAATGAAGTTTCTGGCACCTTCTTTCAGGAAAATATCCAGAAGGGCAGGGGAAGGAACGTGTAAGAATGATTTTATTCCCGCTTTTTCAAATACTTTAGCCTGAGCCGGTCTTCCGCCTGCGATCAAAACTACAGGAGGTTTGGCTTCTAATATATAAGAGGTCTGTTCTTCTCTTAATTCCTGTGGAGCGAATCCCAGAATACCTACACCCCATGTTTTTTCACCAGCCAGTTTTTTGGTATCCATTACCAGAGACTTTGCAGATTCTCCTTTCAATAAGGATAAGGCAACAAAAGGTAAAGCTCCGGCTTCTGCTACAGCATTGGCAAATAGCGGAACATCACTTACACGGGTCATCGGACCTTGAGCGATAGGATAATGAAGACCCAGTTCCTGAGCTAAAGAGTTTTTTTTATCAATTACTTTAAGTGCTTTTGCCTGCTTCAGGTGCCCATACATAGCTTCTTTAAATCCGAAAACAAGTTTTTTCAGGGTTTTGAAATCTTCATACAGGTCTATTGCCAGCGAAATGTCTTGTCCCATAGGGATATAACATGTACTAAGGTCCAGACCGGTGAAGTACTGTTTCAGGTCTTCAGCAGTTGTGTTTTCAGGTAATACCGGAGAATTGGGTCTTACCAGTACACGATGGTTAGCAATCACCTTAGTTTCTGTACCATTCAGTTTTGAGCATACTTCTTTCAAGTCCTTAGGAACTGAACTTTCAGGGAACAGGGCCAGCTGGCTGTCCAGTACAACTCCTGTTGCTCCCAATGCTTTTGATGCCGCTGCAGTATGGAGACCTATTCCTCCCTGTACCCACACCGGAATGTTCTGAATTTCTTTGATCACACGCTGAAATAATACAAACGTGGATTCATAGCCTACCCATCCACCTGCTTCATTTCCTTTGATAATGATTCCTTCTGCTCCCGATTGTTCAGCTTGTCTGGCTTCTTCCAGGCTGCTTACCTGATAAACGGCTGGCAGATTGGAAGGCTTCGACATTCCGAACGGAAGGATAGCAAACCTTACTTTTTCAGGAATTTGAAGAGCGGTAAAATTGTCATTAGAAAAATAAATACCATATGATGGTACGTCTATCTGATCAAGTTGATGTAACGCTTCCTGGGCAGTCGCTAATTCATTTCCTAAACTTAGAACGGGAAATGCACCCGCCTGATGCAGTCTAGGAATAAGGTTAACGTCCGGCTTTTCAAAAGGCGTTAGTCCAATAATGGTTAAGTTCTTCATGGCGTGATAATTATTGAATGATAGCAAGAGTTTCATAACAAAATGCAGAGCCTTTCGGTAATAAGGCGATTGCTTTTTGCTACGATATAATAAAATTGGTTTTTGTTAAATCGTTAACGATGTGTATCGTTTTATGGTAATTATTCAAGGATCTATTATTTGTTAATAGATTATATGATATAAGGTTGATGTCCGGCTTTTCAAAAGGCATTAGCCTGATTTTGGTCAAGTTTTTCATAGCATTTACGGTATAGTAATAGTTAATGATATCTCATAGCAAAACACTAATACCATCGGTATAAATCGCGATTTGCTGTTATGAGGGAATAAAAATAATAAAACTATGATATATCTTTAATCATAAATGTAATTTGATAATAATTTCTTAATAGAAAAACATCAATTATTTAAATGCTATTAAAGTATATTTATTGTTTACTTATTCTTATAAACATGGCCGGTACAATCTTATTAACTATAACTATAAATATTTATAGTTAAAAAAATGTTAAGCAAATATAGGAATAAAAAATAAAATATTTCAAAAATGAGAGATTTGTTTTGGGGTATATTACAAAAAAATAATATACTATGAATAGGGTCCGAAATTGTAAGAATAGCCTTTATCAATCTGATAAAACGGATAAGCGAATTTATGTAAAATTAATCAATATATTGTGATTTAATTTGAATTATTTGTGAACTTTATCTATCTTTTTGATAAATAAACAGATAGATATTTTAATGAATAATTAAAATATGTTTCCGAAATTCATAAAAAAACAGTAAGTATCTGATATACTTACTGTTTTTTAATAGGTTGACCATTAAGGTTTTTCTGATAAATTAGCCTTTTAAAGATTCTTGACTAATATAATTGTATTATCGGTGAGTGATTTTTTAATTAACAGGCTGTTAAAATTTAAAATATACTTAATCCGTATTGTTTTGCAAGGTCTAAAATCATGTGATATCCTGCCAGGGAATTGCCATGCTGATCCAGTGATGGACTGAATACGCCAATTCCAATTTTTCCCGGAACACTTACGGTAATTCCGCCTCCGACACCGGATTTGCTTGGAAGACCTACGGTTCTGGAGTATTCACCACTGAATTCATACATGCCGGCAGTCAGCATTTGCGACTCTACCAATTTTGCCATATCTGCATTCTTATAAGTAGCGTCTCCGTCAAACCTTACACATTGGTTGGCAAAGAAATAACCAATTTTTGCAAGATCTTCAGCAGTAAGCTCAATAGAACATTGCTTGAAATAATTATCCAGCTGGTCTTCATTTCCGGAAATCAGCCCGCTGTTTTTCATTATATAGAACATACCTCTGTTGCGGTGTCCGGTTGCTTTTTCAGATTCGTAAACAGATTTGTTATACTCAGTTGTCTGATTTTTGGTGATGTATCTTACCATATCCAGAATCTTAAGGAAAGGTTTCTCGCCATCTCCTGAAATTAATGAAGTAGTAAGGATAGCTCCTGCGTTCATCATAGGGTTGAGCGGTTTACCTGTGGTTTCAAGGTTTGAAAAATGGTTGAAAGGCTTGTCGGAGCCAAAATATCCCATCTTATCAAAAATATGGGCTTCACCCTTTTCGTTAACGGCTACCATTAATGATATGATCTTGGAAATACTCTGCATTGTAAACTTTTTACTCACATCACCTGTGTTGAATACTTTTCCGTTTTTATCTACTACTGAAAAAGCAATTGCTTTAGCATCCATTTTTCCCAGTTCGGGAATATAATCTGCCACTTTACCTTGCGTATAATAAGCTCTGTTTTTTTCCAGAATGGTGTTTAGTGTTTTTTCAGAAATTGTTGAAATATCTGCAGTTTTCTGAGCATAAATTATTGTGTTTAAGGAAAGAAAAGCTGCTGTACAAATTCCTTTTGCAGAAAATAAAAAGCTGTTGTTTTTCATAGGGAAGATCTTCAAATAAAATGTTTATGATAAGCCTCGAAAAACAAAGATAAAGTATTTTGATCTTGTCGGCAACGCTCATTTATTATACGGGTTAATGTTTGTATTGCCAGTGAGAAATTTAATCTGAAAATTGATTCAGTTTTAATGGTTTTAAAAGTTATTAATTTTAATTTAAAATCTATTTATGTAGAAAAATATAAACAATTTGTGTTTTTGGTTATTGATTTGGTTGATTTAATGATGGAAATTATGGATTTTATTTTGCTAAAAGCCTTGTGAATCCTCTGATCGTGAGAAAGTATATATTTTTTTTATATAACTAATATGTGGGTGAAATAACATATAATCATGAATTTGTCTATATCGTTGGAATTCAATAGTGAAATAATGTTGTTTTTTCACTATTAAATGATTTTTGTATTATTATTTTTGTTAATTTGACAAAAAATTAATAACACTTTTTTAATAACTATGAAAAACAACACCTATTTTGGTAGGGAGCACATCTTTAGATGGCTGCTACTATGTTGGCTTTTGGTACCCTGGGTACTACAAGCACAAGCTCGAATTACATGGACTGAACAGGTCGGATGCCAGGAATTCCGTGGCGAAAAAGAAGACCAGATTCCTGACAACGGAGTCGCTGTTTCCTACATCAATTCTTCCCAATGTCTACGTGTTTGTGAGAAATCATTAGATCCTGTCAAATATCTTGTTCAGGGACCGAACGTTTCTAATGTACAATGGACTATTTCGGGAGGAACTTTAGTACCTTCAGGACCAGGAAATACCGCAGCGTATGTTACCTGGGGAGCTGCAGGTAATGGCTCTTTACAGGCTGTGATTACTTATAATGACGGAACTGTTGAAACCCAGACCATCTGTATTGAGAAAATCAACAGACCGATTGCTAATTTTGAATTGTTAAACCTGGATTATACTGTATGTAAAAATACAACGGTGTATTTTGATAACCTTTCCGAACAAAACGGAGGATCGGATATTATCAATTATTTCTGGGAGTTTGGAGATGGAATTACTTCTACTTCAACTGCTTTTGAACCCTCTCATGTGTATACTAATCCTGGAAACTTTACTGTTAAGCTGACTGTGACTAACAAGTGTGGCTGCCAGAGTATATACAAAAAAGAAATCAAGGTATTAAAGTCAGATCCTGTACAGATCAACTGTGCATCCGTAGTATGTGAAGGCAGTGTTGAAAAATACAGCGCACAGGACGGATGTGGTAAAGGACAATGGAAAGTCATTGGAGGATCTATTGTGAATAATTACGGCAGCGAAATCGAAGTGAAGTGGGATCAGGTAGATCCGCTTGATGGTTTCGGCTATGTAATGTACTTATCTGAATGTGCTTGTCCTGAGTGGACTACTATCAAAATTCCTGTCGTTTTAGCGCATGCAAAAGTGAAAGGACAGGCGGTAGTATGTGCAGGTAAACAATATACGTATTCAATTCCTCAATGGCCTACAACCAGCGTTCAATGGAGCGTAAGTGGTCCTGCGGGAGGACAGTTGTATTATACTCAACAGAGAAACGAAGCTATTTTCTCTGCTACTCAACCTGGTACTTATCACCTTGTAGCCAATTATCACAATACCTTATTACCATGTGAAGGTCAGGCTTCTATTGATATTCTAGTGGAAGCTCCGGTAGAAGTGAGTGGTGGTACGGATGAAATCTGTGCAGGAACAAGCCAGGTGTTTACGACTAATCCTAACGTGCCTGTTACCTGGAAAGTAACTACAGGCGGATCTTCTTTTGTATCTGGAGTAACGACAGGTCCATTTAGCTACACTTTTGCAGCAGCTGGTACTTATACTATTACGGCTACTAAACAAGGTGGAGGTTGTGAAAGTAATGCAAGAATCATTAAGGTATTACCAATTCCGCAGGCACCTACAGGTACTATTTCCGGAGAAACAAAAGTATGTTCGGGAAGACCTTACGTGTATACGATCAGCCCTGTTGATGCCGGAATGGTTCCGGTTTGGAGTGTTACCAACGGAACAATTCAGGGAAGTAACGCAGGTTCTTCTGTAACGGTTATCTTTAATGCCGGTGCTTCATCATATACGGTGTCTGCACAGAATAAATCAATCAGCAGCGCAGGATGTCTTTCGGCTCCAACTTCGTTCAGTGTGGCGCCTTTAGATCTTAACTCTATTACAATTAACCCTAATCCAGGACCTTTCTGTCCGAGTAGTACTCAGACTTTCAGTGCTAATCTGAATGGAATTGTTCCGGAATTTATGGAATGGACATTTGGAAGTTCCAACTTCGGAAGTGTGATAGGAGGGCAGGGTACAGCTAATATTACTGTAAACTTCAATGAAATCTCTTCTACAAGCAGCACAACTCTGAATTTAAGAATTGTAAAATGCGGGGTAACAAAAATTATCAGCATACCGGTATCTTTAATACCTCTTCCGGTAGTCAACTTTACAAGTGTGGGTGGAGTTTGTCTAGGTTCAAACCTTTCTTTCACGGTAAATCAGGGTACAATTACTTCAGCTACAAATGTTACTTTCACATTTGCTAACGGAACAACTTATACTACAGCTTTTAACCCGTCAGGAAACTATAGCTTCCCAAATAATGGGTATATCTCAAATAATACAGGAGGTAATATTTCTCAGGTAGTTACTGTAACGTATACAGGAACTAACGGATGTAGTTATAACCCAACGGCAAGTGCCAACTTTACAATTTATCCAGAGACTATTATTACAATTTCTCCGGTATATAATATTACGGTTTGTGACCCGACAACAATGACACCGTATACTCTTACGGCCAACAGTTCTACAGGGCTTACGAATATTAATTCATGGCAATGGTATAAAAATAATTCACTTATACCAGGTGCTAATACAAACTCATATACTATATCGGGGGCAGGTGCTTTCGGAACATATAAAGTACGTGCAGTAGATATTAATAACTGTGTGGTTTATTCTCAGAATGTTAACGTAACTCAGTTATGTCCAAGCAGCGGCGGTTGTACAACAGATCCTCAGATCAGTTTTGTTCCACAGTGGTCAGGTTGTAATACAATTTCTGTTACAGGTTTATCTTACATTGGAACTCCTGATGAGATCCAGTGGTTATCAGACAGTGTACTTACTTTGTCTTCCGGACAGGGAACGGCTACACCAATATATCAGACGACTCTTGCTGGTGCACACATTGTTTTTGTGCGTCTAAGATATGGTACATGCTGGTACAGCAAAGGAGTAGAAGTAAGAAAGAACTACGAGCCTAAATTCAATGTAAGTACAGTATGTAATGGAGGAGGTTACAATGTTACTCTTTTCAATACATCAACTATCTTTGAAATCAATCCGGCATCTATCACTTACACATTCTCCAGCCCGGGTCAGCCAAATCAAACAGGACAGACAGCCACTTATAACAATCTGGCGCCAGGTACTTATACCTTTACAATGACAATGTCTGCACCTGGAAAACCAACGTGTACTACTACGCAGACTATTACATTAGCTCCTGTTCCTAGTACCAGCTTCCTGGTTCCGGCATGGATCTGTGTGCGTGAAGCAATTACGTTCTCTCCTCTGTCATATGTTCCTGGAAATACATATACCTGGATCTTTGACGGTACGTCTTATGTAACCGGAGGACCGAATGCTACTATAACATACAATACGAGCGGAACGAAAACAATACAGCTGAGAATTAAAACTCCTAATGGATGTGAATATACTTCTGCTGTTATTAATATCAGCGTGAAAGAGGCTACTCTTGATGGTAATATGGCACCTCCGGCTCTTGTTGCTTGTATAGGAAGTGCTCCTAATATCTTGTTTACAAGTACTCTTGGAACGCCAAGTCATTATATCTGGATGAATGGTTCTCAGCCCGTGGCTGGAGCACCGGACTCTCCGGTCTTCACTCCAACTCAATCAGGAAGCTACTGGCCGGTGCTTGTATCTTCAGATGGATGTAGAACAAGTATCATGAGTACGAAAGCAATACCTGTGACGCTTAAAAATCCTCCATATGTTAATATATCCGGAAAAGCTAATATCTGTGAAGGATCTTCTACAATTCTTAGCGGTCTTGTAACGGATACAACATTGGAATACCAATGGAAGAAAAACGGAGGATTGGCATCAGCTCCATGGAGTGCTGGTCCATATCCGATCGTTTTCGATACAGGATCATTATCTGCAGGTACATATGTTTATACGCTGGAAGTAAGAACTCCGGGTGCATCAGGATGTACAAGTTCTAAAAACTTTACCGTTACGGTAAGTCCTCCACCATCACCGGTTACGGTAACTTACAGTTTGGTGAGCTGCCAGCCTTATAAAATTAAGTTAACAGCATCAGGACCATCTGCAGGAGATTACAACTGGAGTAATGGAATGACTGGTCAGTCTATTACAGTAAATGAAGGTGGTGCTTATCAGGTTATTTATACTGCACCTAGCGGATGTAAAGTAAGTAATTATACAGAAGTTCCATTAAGTCTTGAGAGTCTGATGTGGGTATTCCCTACAGGATGCTATGATGAATGTCTTAGAAAGAATTATATTTTAGGACCAAAAGGAATCTTTGATCATCATGACTGGCAGCTGTTCGGAAACAGTATCCAAAGCGGAAACAATGCTTTCATTAATCCGTTATATATTGGTGCTCCGGGAACATATCAGCTACAGATCTCTCATTTAGGATGTGTATTTACTTCCGGAACGATGAATTACTATCCTGGTAAAGAATGTGGATTTGAATCAGAATGTAAGGTTGAGACAAATATCAAAGGCATGAAGTGGGTTGGAGATCATTACGAAGTGAGTGGTATTCTTCAAAATATGGGAAGCCAGCCGATAAGTCTTACAGTTTCGAGTCTTAATGGATATGGAAGTTATATTCCGTCTATCATCACTATTCCGGCAGGAGGAGTGTATGATATGAATGCTAATCCGTTGGCGTTTTATCCAAACTCAAACTTCCAGGGTACAGACGAGATCTTATTCTCAAATGAAACCTGTAAGTTTACTACTAAAGCATCAGATCCGGACTGGATGGGTATGAGAAGTGCTGGAAGAAGCGTAATTGCTGCTTCAGTTTCTTCTCTGAAAATGATACCAAATCCTGCGAAGGAAAAAGTGAACATCTCGTATAATACGGGCAGTGAAAAATTACTTGCAAAACAGATTACAGTTTTTGATGCCATGGGCAATATCAAATTCCGTAAAGAACTGAAAGCGGCTTCCGGAGAGGTAGACGTAGAAGTTAGCAGCTGGCTGCAAGGTGTTTACATTGTCATTGTACAAACGGGAGACACATCATTACAAGGAAAACTAATTAAAAATTAGTAGCTTATAAAGCAGTGTTCTCTTCGGAGAGCACTGTTTTTTTATAGTATGTGAAAACTAAAAGAATTTTTATGATACAATTAAAAAACAAACTGTGGGGACTGCTTCTGATACTGCCGGCATTATCTTTTAGCCAGACTTATCAGTGGCAATGGGGAAAACAGGCCGGAGGAATAACAGGCTCGGCTGATCCTGGGTTTCATTATGTATTTGATGAATCCATAAGGGATATTGTAGTGGATAACAACAACAATACTTATTATCTTGCAACCATGCGTGAGCAGGGACAAAACCTGAATGGTACCTCTGTAAACAATTATGGGCTTAGTGACCTTTTCCTGTTCTCTGCCGATTGTGAAGGGAATATAAGATGGTCCAGACCAATAGGAGGTTCCGGAGACGGAGAAAATGCATGGCATATTAAATTGGACAATAATGGAGGGTTATATATGATAGCTACCATTTATAATAATTCTTATATAGGAGATCCTACTGCCGTTCCGGTACATTTTGATGACACTCATACATTACCTCTGTATACCCATTATGATCAAACGATAGATCCTGCCCATAAAGCAGCCTTTCTTTTGAAATATAATACTTCAGACGGTACATTGGCGTGGAGTAAGCCTTTGCAGGGAGACGTTAATTATTCCTCCCGTATGTGTGATGTCCAGATGATGTATATGGATTCTTCCAAAAACATTCATGCTGTTATGGGATTCCGGGCGGGAACTCATCTGAATGGTTTAATTACAGTACCTTCAACATTTACCTCAACCTATCAGTATTATGCAGTTAAGTTCAACTATGATAATGGTAATATGACGCCTGCAGCACCTGTATTTCTTCCTATTACAGGAGATGCAGTATATGCAGTGGGAAGAGAGGGAAAAGTAAATCTGGTATACGATGAAAGCTTGAACCGTTATTATATTGCAGGGAAGAGAATGGATGCCGGGTTTAGCACCTTGCTCGATCTTTCCTATAATAATATACCCTTTACGAAAGCTGCTTATTTATTAGCTCTTGATGGAACTACCGGACAGGAGGTGTGGAGAAGAGAAATCAATAACGGCGTTACAAGTACGGATGATGAAATTCATTCCATCATAAAAGATCCAATGACTTCAGATATCTACATTTCAGGGCGTTATTTCAATGGGATAACAGTGCCTGCAACTTTTGGGAGTTATACTTTTCCTTTAAGAAGTTATGTGGAAGCCGTTCCGTTTGTCATGAAGCTTAATGCTCTTGGCTCGGTACAATGGGCAAGAACCCCTGAAGGAATGTCAGGTCTTCAGTTTGGATATCGTTTTACGAAGGGAACCCTTGCTGTTAATGGAAATGAAATCGCCTTTGCCAAAGGAAGCTGGTCTGATATCTGGGGCAGCTATACAATGACACGACCTGATGGAGACAGATCAGATCCATTATTGGTTAGGCTTAATAAAGATACGGGAGATGTTCTGGGAACAGGAGAGATCCGCAGTAATTTTAATGTGATAGATGAATTTACGGCAGTTGCTGCAGATAAAGATGGTAATTATATTGTGGGTGGTTTTTTCCATGACCAATTGTTTACAGATTCTAATGACAATGTCAATACAATGGCTGTCAATGTAGCAGGTGGAAAATCTCAGTCATTTTTTACAAAATACGCTAAATCGGCATGCAGTCAGATGTCGGTAGAAGAAACAGCTATTCAGGCGGGAATACAATTATATCCGAATCCTGTTCAGGATGTACTTACAATCAGAAGTAAAGAGCCTTTGGTTTCCTACGAAATCTTTGGTGCTGCAGGACAACTGGTAAAACAGGGAACTTTGAATTTGATGCAGGAGCAGGTGGTATTATCTTCTCTTCAGACAGGAGTGTATTACATTAAACTTAAAACAAAATCTTCTACAGTAACAGAAAAAATATTGAAGAAGTAAAAAAAACAAAACTGAAAATTAATAACCTTATATATAAAACAGCGTTCTCAAGAAGTGGGCGCTGTTTTTTATAGATTAATTGGGGTAAAAAATATATTTGAAATATAAATCCGGATACCCAAAAGTGATTTTGAAGGAGTGATTTAAAATAACTTATTCCGTATTTTTGCAGATTATTAAACAATTAAACGGTTTATTTCAAAACATGAGCAATATATTTTCTGACAATCAGCAAATAAATGTGGTATCTTCTTTCTCAGAACTTGTCAATACCAATTTTCATGGGGCTATGAATGCAATTTGCTGGCATCGGAATTTAGTTGGTGATTTTAAAGAAATTGTTTCTCAGCTTGAGTTAAATGATGATATAACGGTAATTTCCGCTCAGGATCTTTTACCATTACAATTATCAGAAGAAGGCGATAAAGCAAGAAAAATAATCTTAAATGATTTACAGTTATTAACCGATTTTGGAGCATCTCCGGTTCTTAATTTGCTTAAATGTTATGAACGGGATGAAGAACTCGGTTTCATTTCAACAGATGTATATTCATATCATGTAGACCGTTCACCTATTGGAACAGATACTTTTTTATGTACCTATCATGGAACAGCAAGTGATATCATTCCCAATGATCAGGTGGAACAGAAAATTTTGATTCCTGAAATCCGGGAACAATTAAAAAAACTGCATGATGGTCCCGAAGAAGAATTTGAAGACTTCCTCAAAGAATATTTCTTTGATCTTCACTATCAGCCTAAACCCAATGCACAACCAGTAAATTTAGGAATAGGCCATCTATGGAGAATTGCTGTAGATCATCCGGAGCAGCAGGCGTTGCCATGTGTTCATAGAGCTCCCATAGAAAACGATGGTGAATATCGGTTGCTGTTGATTTGCTGATATATTACGTACTGAAATAATAAACAGGATGTCCTTTTACTCTTGCCCTATGGCTGTTATTTGCATTAAATAATCCTTACCTTCAATATTTCCAAGGGCAAATTCGTATTCCAGCAGTTTGATTTTTTCGGTTTTGGTATAAGGACGATTATAGATTTCATTCAAAATATCATTTTCATCAATGCCGGGGTTCAGAAGATGTTTTAAATCACGATAAGCACAATAATATCTGATTCCTAATAATCTTTGTGAATGCGCATTGAAATGAATGCCGTCTGGATTGGCCGTAAGCCCTTTTGCGGTAACAAAATAACAGTTTTCATGAGATTGGGTAAAATTTTCAAGTTCCTTGTTGATCAAAGAATAATGCGTGAAATACTGACCAAATATTCCATTGGGTAAATAATCTCCCAATCCTCCAATGATAAGAGGAACTTCAGGAATATTGAGTTCCTGGCGTAAAGCATCGATAATCTTAGAAAACTTTTCCTGATATTGATCTGCCTTTTCAGGAGAACAGTCACTTTCGCCCTGATGCCATAAGATTCCTTTAATCTCGCTTGTTCGCTGGGCAAGTCTGGCTTGTGAAACAGCATTCTCAAACAGAGCATTTCCTACGGCCCAGTCATCAAGGCTTGTTCCTCCATCAGCACATGGAATCAATCCGATTTCATCCTGTTGATGATCCCGTCTCCAGAAGGCGGCAAATGATGAAGCAAGCCCCACACCAGAACTGGGACGGTCAAAATTAATGGGTTCTGACATGATCTGCCATAAGCCGTTTCTCAACATTTTAATATGTTCATCAAAAATAGGCGGGACTTCTTTTGCATAACCACGCCCGGCCATATTGGATTGGCCTATCATTAAAAAAGAATGTATCATTTTTGTTTATTTAATACTAAGCCTATACTTCTGCTGAATGAATTCCAGGCTAGTTTTTTTACTTCATTAGGTGCAATATCTCCGGATCTGTATGCTGTGATGGTTGCTGTTATAACGTTGGTGAACAGAATTCTTATCCATGCTAATGGTAGTTCGCTGTCAATCAATTGTTCTTTTTGCAGAGTTTCTATTGCACTGAATATATCGTTTCTTGTTTTTAAATAATCCTTACTTGTTTCAGTGGTATAAGTAGGCTTTATTTCGTTCAGCTTAATTAAAAAGGCATATTTCGTTCCGCTGTCAATACCGGCATATAATAAGTTTTCCAGCTGTATCAAAGGATTGGTAGAGCTGTTGAAAGCTTTTATGGCCGCTTCTTCCCACGCCTTCATCATATTGGAATTGCAGGCTTCTAATAATTCATTTCGGTTTTTAAAGTACCGGTGCAATGTCCTGCGGTTAAGGTTGCAACGTTCTGCAATCTCTTCAAATGTTGCCGAAAAATCATCATTAAAGACAGATATCGCTGCATTAATAATCTTTTGTTGGGTATTCATTATTTTTTTCAATGCCTCAAATATAAGATAAATGTCTCTATTTTGAGACATTTTATTTGTGAAGAATTTGAAAATGAAATTAAAGCTTTTGTGAAAATCTGAACAAAAATGTGAAAATAATGAACCATTACGATAGGGGATTGGATGTCTGAAGTCCGATGTTTACAGACTTTTTCCTAATTTGCAGCTGTAAAATAAATTTATGTTTCAAAATATCATTAAAAATATTTCGCGGTTCGTTAGCTTAACCCCTGAAGAGGAAAAAATTTATGAGGATTTGCTGACGCTTCAGAAATTCCCGAAGAAAACACATCTTTTGCGCGAAGGAGAGATTTGCCAGTTCGAGGGTTTTATAAAAGAGGGGTGTGTGCGAACTTATTATCTTGATGAAAATGGTTTTGAAGTAACACTTCTGTTTGCCGTTGAAGATTGGTGGATTACCGATATTGATTCGTTTAACAACAAAACGCCTTCAAAGATTTTTATCGAAACTTTGGAAGATACAGAAATTTATATGCTGAATCCGGAAACGAAGGAGGAGCTATTACAGAAAGTTCCAAAATTTGAAAGAGCTTTCCGACTGATGATGCAAAGGTATGTGGTGACACTTCAAAACCGCCTGGTTAATACTATTTCTCAACCTGCAACAGACCGTTATCTCGAATTTATAAGAGTTTATCCAACGATTCCGCAGCGTGTGGCGCAGTATTATATTGCATCCTATCTTGGTGTTTCAAAAGAGTTTGTAAGTACAATCAGGAAACGTTTGGCGAATAAGCAGAAATAAATCAATACATTTAAAATTATAAAATGTCGGATATAAAAATATTCGACATTTTTTTGTCGGAAACACTTTTATTAAACTAGTTCCTTATGTTCATAGTTCTGAATTTTGTCATGGAAATAAAAAAGGATGAACATTTTTAAAATATTAACGACAGCAGCACTAATGAACTCTATAGTCACTTTTAAAGATTATCGGCAGTGCACATAGCCAATGAGACAGGAGCTATTTTTCCGTCTGTCTCAAAATTACGTTTCGCAGACGTTTTTCATGTTCATCGCCCCAATTACCTAAAGCCAAAATAACAGGAATTAAAGTCTTACCAAAATCTGTTAAACTGTATTCTACTTTGGGTGGTACGATTGGATAAACTTTTTTTGTGATCAATTCGTGTTCTTCTAATTCTTTCATCTGTATATTCAAAACCCTGCGTGAAGCGTCGGGGATTTTACGCTGGAGTTCGCTTGGACGCTTGTGGCCCTCGTTAATAAACCACAGCAAACGGATTTTCCATTTCCCATAAAGTACTTCACCAATCAAATCAAGGCCACAATTTAGGTTCAAAGGAATTTTTCGCTTATACATTTTGCAAATGTAGCGCAATGCTTTAAAACTAACAATAGGGAGGAATTTATCCCTATGCAATTCTATTTTCCGTACTTGCAAGAACTCAACATACTTCTCAACTTTGTACAAAATATTAGTAAATGGAACATGAATTTAATTTCAACAATGAGCTGCAAAATAAAATTGCACTCGTAACAGGCGGGACAAAAGGGACAGGAAAAGCCATTGCCGAAAGATTATTAAACGCTGGTGCAACAGTCATCATCACAGCAAGAAACGCTCCCGAAAAACCTGATGAAAACCTGCATTTTATTTCCGCCGATTTAAGCAAATCCGAAGGAACAAAAAAAGTGGTTTCGGAAGTTTTACAAAAATTTGGGAAACTGGATATTTTGATAAACACTTTAGGAGGCTCTGAAGCCCCGGGAGGAGGTTTTGCTGTTTTAAATGACGAAGACTGGGAACATTCCATACAGACCAATTTGCTGGCTCCTGTCCGTTTAGACAGAGGATTTTTACCACAAATGATAAACCGAAAAAGTGGCGTTATCATTCACATTGCCTCTATTCAGGGGAAATTACCTTTATATGATTCCACTTTGCCTTATGCTGCGGCAAAAGCCGGTTTAATTAACTACAGCAAAGGTTTATCAAAAGAAGTTTCACCAAAAGGTGTAAGAGTTTTAACGGTATCACCGGGCTGGATTATGACAACTTCAGCAACAAGAATGATGGAACGTATTGCTGAAAGTTCAAATACGACGGTAGAACAAGCCACACAAAGTGTAATGGACGCATTGGGTGGAATACCAATGGGCAGACCTGCAGAACCCACAGAAATCGCCGAACTGGTTGGCTTCCTTTCTTCGCCGAGAGCGGATTATTTATCCGGTACTGAATTTGTAATTGACGGTGGCACAATTCCAACAACCTAATAAAAAACTATGCCAGCATATATTGTATTTACCAGAATAAAAACGCTCAACATAAAAGAGTTAGAAATATATTGGGCAATGATTCAGGAAACAATGAAAGGATATCCAATAGAAGTTTTGGTTCCTTACGGAAATTTTGAAGTTTTAGAAGGCAGAGAAATTGAAGGAATTGTTATTGCAAGATTTCCTAATATGGAATCTGCTAAAGACTGGTATAACAGCAAACCCTATCAAAAAGCAGCCAAACACAGGCAAGAAGGTGCTCTCTATGATGGGATTCTTGTTGAAGGCATTATTTCTAATTAAAAAATATTAAACATCTGAACAATGAAATTACCAAAAGTAGTCGCCAATTTAGTAGAGGCACAAAACAATTATGACAGTGTTGCTTATGCAAACTGTTTTTCTGAAACAGCAACTGTTTTTGACGAAAATAAAATTTATAAAGGTAGGATAGAAATTCAAAACTGGATTTCAGATGCCAACAAAAAATATAAAACAGTAAAGAAACCGATTAACTTTGTAACTAATGCAACAGAAAGTATTTTATCCGTAGAAGTTTCGGGTGAGTTTGAAGGTAGTCCTGTTGTATTATATTACCATTTTAAAATTGCTGAAGGGGAAATACAATCATTGAAAATTACAATTTAAAAGAATCAGCAGCTTATGGGAAGAAGGAAATCATATGATCTACTCTGGCATTTATTTGACTTGTCGGATGAAATTTAATTTAGGTTTCTGTATTCATTAGGGGTTGTTCCCGTCTTCTGCTTAAACAGGTGGGTAAAATGTTGCTGGTAGCGACTGTAACGTAAGCTGTGTCAATGAATGAATGAATGAATAGCTGTACGACAATCTTGATACAGATTTTTCCTCGTCAATCACAATCGATCAGAAAGGTATTGTAAAGAATTATTTTGTTTTATTTGAATTAGTTATGGATGACTGCGCAGAACTGGTATCTATGATTGAAGTAACAGTTTTAGATTTTCAAGTTTTGGCTAATATGGTACCATCAGCAAATTTATGAAATGTACATTCGATGTAAGTTCCTGTGTTAGTAGCTTTCTAATTTTCCCATGTGAAAAAGCTATCTTTATCTCCAACTTTACATATGAATTTAATGGCACAGCAGAATTTTAAAATCGTCGAAACAAATTATAATCTCAATGATTTTGAAGCAATCAGGAAAGAATTGCAGAATTTTGAATTTTTTAAGCAAAACCTAAATACGCATAAGACCTGTACCAAGCACAAGAGGAAAAACGAATTTAGAGTAATGGCTGATGGTAATAAGAAATTCTTTTTACTCTTTGACAAGGAAGAAAATGCTTTAGCATTCTTGAATTCTATGGAAAGCTGCGATTATGGAATATTGGAAACAGACTTGCAGGAGGAGCTGGAAAAAATCACCGCTGAAAATATTGATGAAAAAACTGTTGAATTTCTGGCTCGTTTTAACGAAAAATTTAAATTGCAGGTGGATTATGATCCAAACGAATCTAACTTTTCCACAATTAATGAAAGGGTTAGAAAAACGGTATGGGACAAAGAAAATCGTTTTCTGCTCAATTTTTACATGATGGCTGTTACGAAACGTAAATTTAACTTTCCTGATTGGAGTTTTGAGGTGATTAATACTTTCAACCCCTTTTTCATCCCTCTATATGTTGGAAGGAACAGCAAATCGCAAAATTATTATTGTCTGTTAGATCCAAAGACAAAAAAGTATTTTGATTTCAAAATGTATCTGGGTGTTTAGCTATCCTTCAATGTTATTAATTTTTATAAGAAGACAGATTAGAGATACTTTCTTTGTTTCTTTTTTTAAGGTTCCAGCAACAAATTTAGATCTTCAATAACTTTTGACCAATATTCTCTGGTCACTTCACGTTCATGTTCATTTTTTAATTTATCAATATGAACAGAAATTGTTGTTTTATCTTTCCTTTTGGAAGGAATAAATCTGATCTGTAAGTTGGCGTCTTCTGTGAAATCCTTGTGCCTCCATTTTGTCCGGATATGTGAATATTCCTTAAAAGTTGAAAAATCCTGATCTACTCCTTCAGACCAATAGCTTAATCCCCGGTCTGAAAAAAATGCTTCCCAGAGTGATTCCAGCTTCATTGGTAGGGTTTTCCTTACGCCGAACTGCCAGCCTGCATCTTTTGTTAATCCAATGTTATTTGCCATGTTTATTTTCCTTTTAAAAATGAATCCAATTGAATATAATTATTTCTTTTCAACCGAAGCAAATGCCCTGACGGGAAAAGTCCCCACACCTTTAAATTTTGGTGGAGCGGCTGTGAACGTAAAATTCTCAGCCGGTAATTTACTTAGATTGCAGAGATGTTCAACGATTAAAATCCCTGCGCCCAATAGCACGGTATGAACAGGTCTTGTTCTGCCAGCCGTGTCATCTATATTATGGGAATCAATACCTACAAGTTTGACGCTACAATCGCGAAGATATATTGCCGCCTGCTCAGTAAGATAAGGATGATCCTGGTAATATAGCTCCGTATTCCAATGTCTATCCCAACCCGTCTGTATTAGTACAGCCTTATTTCTGATTTCTCTATTCTTAAGATGATCTTCCGTAATTTTCAGGGTTTCAGTAAACGGTATATGGATCATAACCGCATCCAGCTGGGCAAAATCCTTTAATACCGTTTGGGACATATCTTTGCCATCAGCAAATCTATGAAATGGACAATCGATATAAGTTCCGGTATTAGTAACCATTTCGATTTTTCCAATCTGAAAAGATGTATCCCCGTCATAGTTTTGTTTTGATTGTTCCCTGGATAGATAGTCGCAAATATGTGGTGCCGGCAAACCCTTATAAGTTATCAGACCATCTTCGATTGTATGGCTCAAATCTATCAGTAATTCTTCCGCCACACTTTCATCAATTGGTTTACGTTTATGACGCTCAATCAGGATTTCCTTGTTAAGGATATTAACTTTCCCTACCATTAGCAACTGCATATCTTCAACGATATAGTCCGTCAGGGCACTGTCGCTGATATCGTCACCGGATATATCCAGCCTGAAATCCTCACCTTTTATACTGCCCCCGTTTGTAAAGAATATCTCGAAGTCAAATTTTACTCTTTTTTCCATAGGATATTTTAATTTTACTATCACAAAAGTGTGGAAATCTAAATATTGTTTACTTGACTTAGATCAATTTGATTGATTTTTTTACTCCTGATCCTACTGAGTGTTTCAGGACTGATCCCAAGGTATGAAGCAATATGGAAAAGCGGTATTCGCGTATCTGCACCCGGGAACTGTTTTAGAAAATAGTGATACCGTTCATTGGCGTCCAGTAGTAGAAAGGAACTTTCCCTGCGGCATTTTTTGATATATTCTTTGGCCAAAATAGTGTTCAATAAAATATTCCATTTGGCATCCTGCTGCAGTAATGTGTCCATTATAGCTTTTGGTATACTTATCAGATCACATTTTTCAATGCACTGGAAACATAATCTGGTTTTCTCCCGGGTCAGAAAACTTGTAAACGCGGTGAAAAATTCGTTTTCAAAAAAGAATTCGGTGTTGATCTCTTTGTAATCTTTCTGGTAAAAACTTCGTACAACACCTTTTTGAAGGAAAAAGAAGCTGTCCGCAATTGATAGCGGTTTAATAACATTACTTTCCGGATCTGTGTTAAAGGTTTTAAGATTGTCCTTCAAGACTGAGATCTCTCTATCATTTAAAGGGAAAAGACATGTAATGCTATTGATCAATTGGTTTAACGGATTATTTTCCAAGCTGTATAAATTTAAAATTGTAAATGCACTTTTAAGGTTCATCAGCGAACAATGAGAATATAAAAGTAATAAATATTACCACGCTAATGTAACCAATTGTTCGGTGGTGGTATATACCCCTTATTGACAGACATATTTGAGAGGATTGTTATTCAGTCTTCCTTAGTCAGATGCAATTGAAGAAAACCATTTTTAAGTTTCTGTCCTCTATACTTAAACTTTGAATTTAGCTCCTCATTGTTTCCTAAAATCGCTCCATTTCCAGTGATTATAGGGCTGGTATTAAAATATATATCTGTAACCAGATCTTTGTCGAAAAAGACGTTGAAAGTACCTGCACCGCCTCCAACGGCTATCTCCTGTACTCCTTTTGCGGCCATGTAATCAATAGCCTCTTCGGGACTGCTCACGGTCTTGTAGCCATCAACCGTATAAGATTCATCTGACAATATGATAATTTCTATTCCATTAAAAAGTTCTTTTACCTCTTGTGGGAATTTTAAATAATTCTCAAACGTATTGACCCCTATTACAACATTTCCGACCTGTCTTACAAATTTTATATAAAATTCCATGGCTTCTTGTGGGAGTTGATGATGCGGGTTATCGGATATTAAGATTCTTCCGTTAGCTGAAATATTTACGATTACTATTACTTTCATAATGAACTATATTTAAATTTCTGTTCAACAAAACTATCGGATATAGGGTATATATTTGCTATTCCTTACCTTTAGGAAAGTAACTATCTTATGAGCAATAAAAAACGTAATATTGATAAAGAGACTATATTGGCACTAAGAGACGGCATTGAACTGTTAAGTGGCAAATGGAAATTTTGTATCCTGCACAATTTGCAGAATCACGGTACAATGCGGTTTAAAGATCTCCAGGAAATGGCTCTGGGAATATCTCCAAAAGTTCTATCCAAAGAACTTCAAGAATTGGAAGAAAATCTTCTGATTACCAGAACGGTTAATAGCACCAAACCTGTCACCGTTTCTTATACGCATACCGCACATGCTAAAGAAACGGAAGAGGTAGTGAATGCTTTACTTAAATTTGGATTAAAGCATAGGGATAAAATTAAAGCAAAATGACGTTCCATTTTAACGCTTATTTTTTGATTTTATACCTCATAGGAAGTTCAGGGACTTCATCTTAAACGAATGTTTTGGAAAATCCCCTCAAACCAAATTTAAATAAATTGAAAAATCAAACCAAACTTATTTTAGAACCAAAAATTGTCATCTATTTTTGCTGATTTTTTCTAAAATTTCATATTGAAAGTACAAAATTAGACCATAAAAACTTTTGTATACTCTTTATTTTAAGTAGGTCCATTTTTTTTAGTATATGGTCATCAATTTTTAGGTTAATCTACATTGTATTAAAAAAACAGTGTAAAACTTACCGTTAAAGAATTTTTAAAAAAATAGACAGATATGTCTATTTTTTTAAAAATAACATTAACTTTGCCAAATGGATACAAAGGACCGTATTATGAAAACTGCTGATCAACTATTCTACTTTCAAGGATATCAATCAACAGGCATAAATCAGATCATTAAGGAAGCAAATATTGCCAAAGGAAGTCTTTATAATCATTTTAAATCTAAAAGTGAGCTGGGGCAGGCTTATGCTATGCAAGCCAGTGAACTCTGGTTTAAAGGATTGGAAGAAGAGTTGAATCTTTGGAGTACCCCAAGTGAAAAACTACTTTCTGTTTTTTCTTTTTTAGACAGATATGCGAAAAGTAATAATTTTAATGGTTGTAAACTAATTAATATTCTTACAGAAATTACTGATAAGGAAGAGAATATCAGAAAGATAACGGTCGACCATAAGCAAAAATTTCGAAATTATTTACAACAGATTTCTACTGAACTATTTACTGATCCTAATCTAGCGGTTGAAGTTTCTGATTCCATTTATATGCTTTATGAAGCAGCAACTGTAGAATGTAAAATTTTTAAAAGTTCTTGGCCGATATCCTTAGCAAAAAAAAATGCAGAACAGATTTTAATACTAAAATCAGAAAATACACCATCTAAATGAAAAAGATGATTATAGTTTTCAGTTTGTCATTTTTTGCTTTTACACCGTGCAATGAAAACAAAACAAAAACTAAAAAAATAGTAACAAAAATGACAGACAAAAAGGAAACAACATTTAGATCTAAAATTTTAATTCTTCCGGGACTTTGGAATTCCGGGGAAAAACATTGGCAAACAATGTGGGAGAGATCAAATCCTGAATTTACGCGTGTTATTCAACAAGATTGGGAAAATCCTGAATGCAGGGACTGGGTTGAAGCATTGGATAAGAAGGTTGTTGAATCTGGAATAGAAAATGTTATTTTGGTAGGTCATAGCCTTGCCTGTCCTACAATTGCATTCTGGGCTCATAAATATAACCGGAAAATTAAAGGTGCCTTACTGGTTGCCCCAGTAGATACTGAAGCGGATACTTTTCCCTCTGAACCAAAAGGTTTTTCGCCGATACCAATGAATAAGTTACCTTTCAGATCTATAATTGTTGCTAGTTCCAATGATCCATATGCTACATTAGAAAGATCGAAACTCTTTGCCAAAAACTGGGGAAGCGAATTTATAAATATTGGAGAAGCAGGACATATAAGTTCGGCTTCAGGGCTTGGATCTTGGAATTATGGATTGGAAATCTTAAAGAAACTAGATAAGTAATTTTAATGTTGGTATTATATTGTTTATTCCGTCTTTCCTCGTTTTCCTAAAAGAAAGAAGAGAAAAATATCCGAACGAGTACATAGCTTCCGCCAAATAGCATAAAGGCAAGAGAGGCATCTCCCCATTGTTTTTGTGTAAAAAATAAGGCTACAAACGATGAGATGCAAGCAAATCCTATGGAAGAAAAAGCAAGTCCCAATCCCTGACTTGAAATTTTTCCAATAACTTTATAAAAAGGTGCCCGAACGTCTTCCAAATCAACTGCTAAAACTGGAAGTTAGTATGTAACCATCAAACTAATCACAGCTAACAATATGATCGCTATAAAAGCCGTTTCAATACCAGCTATATTTGTCAGTGCAATTCCTAATGGTGCTCCTAAAGCAATTCCTGCATACATTGCAATCCCGTTCCACGTCATCACTTTACCTGATTTATCTATCCCTGCCAAGCCAATGCCCCAAGTTAACGAACCAGTAACAAAAAGACTTTCTCCTGTTCCCAGTACAAGAACCGCGAATAAAATAAAGACTAAGGCGATAATTACATTTCCGCTAAAAAGTGAAGTCATCAGGTAAAATACGCCGCTAGAAACTATCATGAACGAACCTATTCTGCTACTGCGTTTTGCACCTTTAGTATCCGTTAACTTACCTGCATAAGCCCGGGTTAATAATGTAGCGATAGATTCTAGGCCGATTACAATCCCAACAATGATACTGCTGTATTTCAAATGACCTTGAATATACTGTGGTAAAGTCCCCAGCATAACACCTATAGTAAGATAAACGGAAAATATCGATGAAATAATGGGTACGATTTTTATTTTGGAACTAGGGGACAAACTGGGGACAAATTTAACTGATTTATAGTGCTAATTTTCTTTTGTAAAATATATAAACCACTGTAAAACAGCGGTTTATAGGATATTTAGGAGGTTTTGCTTAATTATTGTAAGCTGTTGATTTTCAGTAGTTTACGCACGTTATTTCCCGTATAAAAATATACATCATTTCCTTACTGTTTTCCGTAAACCCATCTTGTTTTATATAAGTAGTTTAGCCCGATATTTTGATAAAGCTTAAAGAATTTGTGAAGAGCATGCAAAATTGCTTGAATTTTAGTAGTGGTTTTGAATTAATTATTAAATTGCATCAACTAATAACTTTCATTATGAAAAACCAAATATACAATCCTCTTTAATTTAACAGCCTGCTTCATCAAAAGCATGGAATGATTTGTCCGGAGATTAACAGGCAAGTCAGGTCTGCACGTATCCCTAATTTATTGGGATACAGATTAACCGTCCTAAAACTGTATTATGAAATTTCTACATACCGCAGACTGGCACATTGGCCAGCTGTTTCACGAATACGACCGCAGCTACGAGCATCAGCAGTTTCTGAACTGGCTGGTAGAAATTTTATTAACTGAAAACATTGAAGTCTTGCTGATCAGTGGTGATATCTTCGATAGTTCCAATCCGTCGGCAGCCTCGGTGAGGATGTTCTACCGCTTCCTAAATGAAGCGACCAGAGCCGTGCCTCATCTGCAGATCATGATTACGGCAGGTAACCATGATTCGGCGGCACGGCTGGAAGCACCGAAACCTCTACTGGAATCCTCTAATGTTCACATTATCGGCCTGGTAGAAAAAGATGCAGTGGGAAACATTGATTACGAAAAACTACTGGTTAAAATACATGATGCTTCCGGAGCGATAAAAGCTTTTTGCCTGGCCATTCCGTTCCTGCGGATGGGTGATTATCCTGCCATTGCCGATTGTGCCAATCCCTACACCGAAGGCGTCGCGGCTTTATATCAGGAAGCCTTTGCGTATGCCCAACAATACAGCACGGAAGACCAGCCTATTATTGCCATGGGACACCTGCATACGCAGCAGGCAGAAATTACCGATCTGGATAAAACCGAAAGGCTGATCATGGGCGGTGTGGAATGTATTTCAGCGAGTGCTTTTCATTCCGATATCAAATACGTTGCGTTGGGACACATCCACAAGGCGCAGAAAATAGGCGGAAAGGAACACATCCGCTACTGTGGCAGTCCCTTGCCGATGTCCTTTTCAGAAATTCATTACATACATCAGGTGATTGTTTTTGATCTCGATCAGGAAATCAGCAATCTGAAGGCGATTGAAATTCCGGTATTTGTGCCATTGCAAAGAATTCCACATCAGCATCAGCCTTTGCATGAAGTCATTGCCCAGTTGGAGCAATTGCCAGAGTTGGTTGCCGGCATGGAAAACCTGCCTTATCTACAAGTCCGTGTACTACTCGATGGACCCGAGCCTGCTTTACGTCATAAAATAGAAACCGCCCTGGCTGGTAAAGCGGTACGATTGGCTAAAATCGATGCCCAATATCCGGCCGCTGCCGCAGCAACACCCGAACTCATCACCGCTGAAAAGCTGAATGAACTGCAGCCCATTGATGTTTTCGGTAAAGCCTACCAATCCAGATACCAGAGCGAAGTACCACAGGAAATCATGCAATTGTTCCAACAGGTGGCGCAGGAAATCAACCAAAACGCCGGATAACATGAAGATATTAGCCATACGCATTAAAAATTTAGCTTCACTGGAAGGCACTACCGAAATTGATTTTACGGCAGAACCCTTATGTTCGGCGGGCATCTTTGCGATTACCGGCGCTACCGGAGCGGGGAAATCGACCATACTGGATGCGTTGTGCCTCGCCTTATATGGTAAAACACCACGATACGTTCAGGCAAGAGGAGAAACGGGCATTGAAATAAAGGATGTACAAAATAGCACTATGAGCCAGGGCGATGTACGCGGTATCTTACGTGACGGCACGGCAGATGGATTTGCAGAAGTGGATTTTAGAGGGATCGACGGGCAAAACTATCGGGCAACCTGGAGTGTGCGACGGGCCAGAAACCGGGCCGACGGAAGCATGCAGTCGGATGCCGTGACCTTAAAAAACATTTCCAATCAGGTTGATCTTCCGGGAAGAAAAGCCGAAACCTACAGTGAAATTGCAAGATTAGTCGGGTTAAATTTCGAACAGTTTACCCGCTCGGTATTACTGGCGCAGGGTGATTTTACTGCTTTTATGAAAGCCAACCGGGATGAGAAATCCTCCCTGCTTGAGAAGCTGACCGGAACCCATATCTACTCCGAGATTTCCAGGAAGGTTTACGAAAAATATAAAGCAGAAGAAGTGTTGCTGCGTGACCTTCAGTTGCACAAAGAAGGCATTCTGACCTTGAGCGATGAAGAACTGCAAGTTCTGGCGGCAGATCAGGCGCTTTTGGAGAGGCAGATCACAGACCTCGATAAAGAAATCGAAAGATTAAACGCAGGAATTAGCTGGTATGAGCAGCTCGCCAAATACAGTCAGGGCCACGATGAAGCCATCCTGATGGTACAGCAGGCAACCGAAAACAAAGATTCCGCCTTGCCGAGAAGCAGGCACCTGCGAATGGCCGAACAGGCACAACAAACCCGAAGCTGGGCAGACGCTTTGGCGCAGTCACAGGAACAACATACCGTTAAAACAACAGCACTGGCAACGGTAAAGGAAATCCTGATTTCCTTACAGCAACAAAAAGAAAGCCTTGAAAAGCAGCTTCAACAGTCAGAACATCAACTTTCCGTTCAAAACAAGGCCCTTACCGATTCCCTACCGCTATTGGAAGAAGCCCGCAAACTGGATACCTTGCTGGGAGAGAAAAAAGAACAGGTCGACCGGCTGAAAGAAGAGGCTGAAAAAGCTGCCGGGCTGAATCGGAAACATCAGGATATCTTAAAAGGAAAACAGCAAGCCTTCACCGATCTTGTTTTACAGATTGAAAGCATTACGCAGTGGCAAACCGAACAGGCAGCCCGCAAACCTGTTGCCGAGCATACAGACCTCATTCTCGCCAAACTCGGAGATGCCCAAAAGCTGTTGGAGAACCAAAAAGCTTCTTCCGAAAAATTAGTGGTGTTAAAGGATAAAATCCAGGCGGCCGAAGTGCAGCAGAAAACCATTGAGGACAACTGGAAAAATCAGCTTCAACTGCTGGACGAAAACCGGAAAACGTATGAGGCAAAGTCCGAAGCGTTACGCTCCGTTCCGATGGAAAGCTTAACTCTCGATAAAACCGAAACCGATCAGAAAGTAGAAGAAACCGTCAGGGCACAGGCGCAATGGCAGCTTTTGTATTATGCACAGACCGAATGGGAAAACTTACGGCAGAAGCAGGTACAGGAACAAGCCGATCATCAGACCAGACAAGAACTTTTACAACAACTCAAACAAGAACTCCCCTTAGCAAAAGCGGAAAGCGATACCGCAGATCAGCTCCTGCAACAGGCCCGTCTGGCATCGGCTGAAAATGTAGAAACACTCCGGGAAGCTTTGGTGGAAGATAAATCCTGTCCGGTATGTGGCAGCACCCATCATCCCTACGCTATACAAAATCCGCAACTGGAAAAAGTGTTGGCCCAACTGGAAAAAGTCAGCCAGGAGAAAACACAATACCATCTCAGCCTCCACAGCCGTCATGATGCCCTGGAGCGGGAATGCACCACCCTACAGCAAAATATTCAGCGGCGAAATGAAGAAATACATGCTAAAGAATCAGCTCTGGCAACCCAAAAGCAAACCTGGGAACAATCTGATATCGTCAAAAATAGTTTGAATATTCCCGATGCCGGAAAAGCGGACTGGATCACAGCGCAATTACAAACCCTTAAAACCAAACAAGCCGATCTCTCTGCCCGGTTACAAGCCTATGCCGGGCAGAAGCAGGAATTGGAAGCCGCAAAAACAGGAATCGATCAACTGAAAGAAAATATCGATACCTTTGCCGGACAGCTGAAAGACCTTCAAAACAGCTTATCGCTTTATGACGAGCAGCACAGCCAGGCAAGGCGTGAACAGGAGCTGGCTACCGTCTATCTGGATGAAATTGAACAGCTTCTTGCCCCATATTTTACCATATCCGGCTGGATGAACAACTGGAAAGCAGCTCCGGAAACCTTTGTGGAAAGCATCACCGCCTTTGCCCAACAATGGAAAGCCCAAGCCGAAAAACTGGAAGTCCGTACCCGGGAAAAAGCAGCCCTCGAAGCCACACTGAAAGAGCTGGAAAGCCAAGCCAAAACGCTGGAAACGGAAGCCAGTAGTAAAATCGAAATCCACCGTGCGCAACAGCAATCGTATCTGGATCTTACTAGACAACGTAAAAACCTATTTGATGGTCAGCCTGCCGACGAAATGGAACTTCAGTTCAAACAGGCGGTTATCAAAGCACAGGAAGATGTAGCGCTACTGAAAACCAAACAGCAAACCTTGGCGATCGAACAGACCAAAATCCTCACCCAACAGGAGGAACTGGCAAACGCCTTAACTGCATTGAACGCAGCAATTCAGAAAACTTCCCGCCAAATACAGGACTGGCTGAACGATTATAGTCAAAAAAATGAGCAATCGCTCAACCTGGAAGAACTTCACCAATTACTCGCTTTAGGAAATGACTGGATCGAAAATGAACGTTTAGCACTACAAGCTATTGATGAGGAATTGACCAGAGCCAACAGCATTCTTACCGAACGGAAACAGGCTTTGGACCGTCATCAGAAAAACAGTAACGCGGAAATACCACTCGAAGAACTGATGACCCTGCACACGAATGCCCGATCGGAAGTGGAAGAAAAGAAGCACAAAAAAGGGGAAAACGGTTTCCGCTTGCAGCAGGACGAAGCTAACAAAAACAAAATCGGCGACCTGTTAAAACGCATTTCGGAACAGGCTACCGTTACCGAAAACTGGGCCAAGCTCAACGATATTATCGGTTCGGCTGATGGGAAGAAATTCCGCCAGATTGCGCAGGAATATACGCTGGATGTATTGCTTGGTTATGCCAATATCCATTTGCAGGCGCTCACCAGCCGCTACCGGATCGAACGCATTCCGGCATCGCTCGGTTTGCAGGTGGTGGATCAGGACATGGGCGACGAAGTGCGTACGGTGTATTCACTTTCCGGCGGAGAATCTTTCCTGGTGTCACTGGCTTTGGCTTTGGGCCTTGCCTCCCTGTCGTCCAGCCGCATGAAAGTGGAATCTTTATTTATCGATGAAGGTTTCGGCTCGCTGGATCCCAACACGCTCAATATCGCCATGGACGCCCTCGAACGCCTCCACAACCAGGGCCGTAAAGTCGGCGTGATCTCCCATGTACAGGAAATGACGGAACGGATCCCGGTGCAGATAAAGGTGAGCAAGCAGCAGAGCGGGAGAAGTAAGGTGGAGGTGATGGGAGTTTAGAACTAAAAAAAACTTAAAAATTATAACTATGAAAATAAGTAATTTAAAGATTAAAGGATTTAGATCATTTGGGCCAGAAGAAATTAAGATTCCTGTTGATGAAAAACTGGTTGGTTTTATTGGACTCAATAGTGCTGGTAAAACCACTGCTCTTGAAGCACTAAGAAAATTATTTGGACAATCCTTAACAGATAGGGAAATTTTCCGGCAAGATTTTCATATCGGCAAAGATGAAAAGCTTGAAGATATTACTGAAAAGACTCTTTCTATTGAAGCCAGAATTGATTTTGACGAAGAAGAGCAGGAAGCAGTTCCTCATTTTTTTACCGATATGGTAATTGATGAAGAAAACAGCATTCCATATCTCCGGTTGAGACTCGAAGCTTCTTGGATAAAAACTGATTATGGTCCTGAAGGTGAAATTGATAGTAAAGTTTATTATATTAAAGTTCCTGAAGGTAGTGTAGAAGGTGACGACACCAAACAAATATTTCCTAATCACTTAAAACGTCTGATACAAATACTTTATGTTCCTGCAATACGTAGACCTGTTGAACAATTAAAATATGCATCTGGAAGTATATTATTTCGTGTTTTAAAAAAGATAAAATCAAATGATACTTTTAAATCAGAATTCGATGAAAAAATAAAAGATATAAATGATGCTTTTAAAGGTTTGGAAGACTTTAATATCGTACAAACATCTATTACAGAAAATTGGAGACAATTCCATAAAGATGAGCGTTATAAAGATACGACTCTTGGCTTTGGAGGAAGCGATCTTGATTCCATTCTGAAAAAGCTTGAAATATCCTTTAGTCCCACCGGAACCCACAAAACCTATCAGATTGATGAGCTGGGAGAGGGCTATCGTTCTTTATTTTATTTAACACTGGTATGTGCCTTACTGGAAATAGAAGAGAAATTAGCAGAAAATGATGACGAAGAGAATATTGGAATAAATAGGCCTCTTCTGACAATATTAGCGATAGAAGAACCCGAAAATCATATTGCTCCACAGCTTTTAGGTAGGGTAATAAAAATATTAAAAAAAATCGCAAGTAAAGATAATTCACAGGTTTTACTATCATCTCATACACCTGCGATCGTTAAAAGGCTGAATCCGGAAAGTATTCTTCACTTTAGAATTACGGAAAAATTTGAAACTGAAGTAAATAAAATATTACTTCCAGAGAAAACAGATGATGCATACAAGTATGTCAAGGAAGCTGTTCACAATTATCCCGAATTATACTTTGCTAGATTGGTTGTAATTGGCGAAGGAGATAGTGAAGAAGTGATCTTCAATAGACTTATGGAAGTAATGGAAGTTGATTTTGATGACAATATTATCACTTTTGCCCCACTTGGCCACCGATTTGTAAATCATATTTGGAGATTGTTAGAAACACTCCATATTCCTTATGTTACTCTCTTAGATTTAGACGTGGAAAGAGAAGGTGGCAGTTGGGGAAGGATTAAATATGCACTTAATCAATTAATTAAAATAGGTATAAAAAAAGAAGAGCTTCTAAAGTTGGCTGATGGAAGTATACTCTCTGATGATGCATTAAAAGAAATGCATACCTGGAGTTTGACAGAAAAAGATTCAATTGAAAATTTGAATGGCTGGGTGGATTACTTGAGAAAGTATAATATTTTCTATTCTAATCCTCTTGATTTGGATTTTCTAATGCTTACACATTATCCAGAATTTTATAGAAAAGCAATTCCAAAAAATGGAGGACCTCAAATACCAGATGAAACAACTGAAGCTGAAAAATTTGATGCTAAAGTGAAGGTAGCCATCCAAGCTACATTAAAATCAGAGAAAGCAACCGCAGCTACCTACTCTGAGGAAGATCGAAAATTAATGATCTGGTATAATTACCACTTTTTAGGCCGAGGAAAACCAACTACCCATATTCAGGTCTTATCGTCTATGACTGATGAAGAAATAAATGCTAATCTACCTCAGGTATTTACGGAGGTTTTTGATTGTATATCGTCACTTTTAAAAACAAATCAAGAAGATGAAGCCAATCAAATCTAAAGAATGGATCCCAACAGATGGAATGGATCTTGAAGAAAACGCGTTTAAAGTTGCAACCACTATAGAAAATAACCTTGTTGTGGCTGGTCCGGGCGCAGGAAAGACAGAGCTTTTAGCTCAAAAAGCTTGCTTCCTCTTGCAAACGAATACCTGTAAATTTCCTCATAAGATACTAGCAATAAGTTTTAAAAGAGATGCTGCATACAACCTAAAAGAACGGGTTAGACTTCGTTGCGGTGACGAATTATCTAAACGCTTTGATTCATTAACCTTTGACTCATTTGCCAAACAATTATTAGATCGATTTAAGCAAGCACTTCCAGATGAATATAAAATCTCATCAGAATATGAAATTGTGCTTGGGGATCAATTCATTTTAGCTTTATATGAAAGTGAAGATATTAATTATTTCAATACAACACATCGAAATACCATTATCCAACTTCATAACGCACAATTACCGCACTTATCAAATAATAAAGCTGAGGCTATAAGATATAAAGTTTGGCAGAAAATGATTCAACAATCAAAGTTATCTTTCACCATGGTGATGCGTTTGGCTGAATATATTATCAATACAAACCCGAAAATTAAAAAATACCTTCAACAAACTTATCATTTTGTATTTTTAGATGAATTTCAGGACACTACTGAACTACAGTATGATCTATTCAAAAGTTGCTTTTTAGATAGTCACACTTCTTACACCGCTGTTGGTGATGATAAACAACGTATAATGATGTGGGCCGGCGCAAGAGAAACTGTGTTTGAGGATTTTATTACTGATGTAAATGCGACTAGAATTCCTCTCAATATGAACTTTAGATGTGCGCCCAGACTAGTGACTTTGTTAAATCATCTTACTCGTCATTTATTAGGAAAAGATGATTTTGCTACTCCATCGCCGAAATGGAACGCCGAACAGGGAGAATGTTACTTTTGGGTTTTTGAAAATCCAGAATCAGAAATGCAAATACTTTTTCGTGAAATTCAAGATTGGATAAATACAGAAGGGATAAATCCCAGGGATATATGTATTTTGGTTAAACAGCAATTAACGCAATATGCCGGAGATCTCATTACTTATTTTAATGAAAATGGTATTAAAGCCAGAGACGAAAATAAATTGCAAGATATTTTAACACAAGAAGTCTGTATTTATATCATTAATATTCTATATGCTATTTTTCAGAAAAAAGCCGGCGAAGTCAAACAAGCGGCATTTGTTTTTTTAAGCAATCTTCACACAGAATTAGAAGATGATCAATTACTAAAACTGCAAAATATCATTTCAGTTTTTATTAAGAAAAAGCAAGATGAATATCAAAAGAGAACTCTCAGTGAAGAGCAGATCAATACACTTATTGATGAAATCATCGACTTCGCAGGTAAAGACCGCATTAGAGCAAGTTTTCCGTTATACAAAAATGCTGCTGAATTCGATCGAACCATTACTTCTTTGAAAGAGGTGCTTATTAAAGATTATCATACTACTAAGAATAATATGATTCTAGCGTTAGATATGGTCCTTGGTAAAGACACAATACCAGTTATGACAATTCATAAAAGCAAAGGTCTTGAATATCATACTGTGATTTTTATTGGCTTGGAGGATGGTGCTTTTTGGTCATTTGAACGACAACCGGATGAAGATAAATGTGCATTTTTTGTTGCATTATCAAGAGCAAAAGAGCGTGTAGCATTTACATTTAGTAAGAAAAGAACTGGTCGTTTTGGATTGCGGGATCAATCAATAACAAATATTAGCGTTATTCTTGACGAATTAAAAAAATCGGGTATAGTTACAATGGCTGAAAGAAAGTTAAATAGTTGACATTTAACAATCAAATTAAAAAAAATATTAGAAATCATTAGAACCTTATCCAAAAATATAGTTTTTTACTAGTTAGTCTGAATTCCAATCAAAAATGAACTACGAAAAAGCGCTCTCCCTCTACAAAAACGACAAAACCCTCCAGCTACTGCGGGCGGAACATTTCCCGTTACTGGTGAGCTTTTTCCATTTGGTTTTCAAGCAGCAGGACCGGATTTCATACCTGCAAACCGAATTGCAGAGCATTTTGGGCGATTATCTCTTTTCCCTCCAAAGGCAGGGCATTGAAGATTACCAGAAAGCACCTGTAGATTATTTGCAGAAATGGGCCGAGCAGGGATATCTGCGCCGCTATTACGAAAGAGCCGACGAACCCGTGTACGAACTTTCGCCGGCGACGGAAAATGCACTCAAATGGCTCGAAGACCTGAACAAACAACAATTTGTAGGCACCCACAGCCGCCTCATCCAGTTTTTCCGTTTGCTCCAGCAGATCGTGAACACTACCTCAGGACCTTACGAACGCATCCAGCAGCTGCAGGAAGAGCGTCGGAAGATTGATCAGGAAATCGAACAGATCCGCCAGGGAAATTTCGAGCAGCCTTCCGATACCCAGCTCAAGGAAAACTACTTTCTGGCCGAAGAAACCGCCAAGCGTTTGCTGTCGGATTTCCGGCAGGTGGAAGAAAATTTCAGGGAACTCGATACCCAGACCCGCCAGACCATCATCAAAAGCAGCCTGGCCAAAGCCGATCTGCTCGACAATGTCTTTCAGCAGCAGGATTTTTTGTGGAACACCGATCAGGGCAAAAGTTTTAAAGCGTTTTGGGAATTTCTGATGAGCGAGCAGATGCAGGAAGAGCTCGAAGAATTGCTGGATAAGATCAATGCCATCCCGGCGATTGTCGAAATCAAAAAAGAACAAACCGTAGATAGGATCAAAACCAACCTTGTGGATGCCGGAGATAAGGTAAACCGGAGCAACGACGGCCTCATTGAGCAGCTTCGGAAATTTGTAGAACAAAAGAACCTTTCCGAAAGCCGGCACATCCTGAAAAGTATCGAACAGATCGAAAGCCTGCTGCTCGAACATAAAGAATCGCTTGATCAGCAAGCCGTGTGGATGGAGATCGATGAAGTTTTCAAACCTTCCTTTACCATGGACCGGCCGCTTTTTACCCCACCGGTTAAAGTGGCCTTTGCAGCCACGGAAATTGCTGACGGCGTGGCCTCGGCGGATACCGATCTGCTGTTTGAGCAGTTTTATGTCGACATAGAACTTCTTCGCAACAACGTAAAAACCCTATTGAAAAACCGTTCACAGGTAGCACTTTCCGATCTGCTCCATCAGTATAAGCCTACCAAAGGCGTTGCCGAAATATTAGGCTACATGCAGATCGCCACCAACGAAGAAAAACATGTCGTTAACCGTGAACAATCTGAATACCACATCATCGAAAACGAAAGCACCGGAAAAACCTATCGTATGCAAACCCCGGTCATCATCTTTAACCGATAAACATGGAATACCGCTACTCCACCAGCCTAATTGCCTTATTAAAAGGCATCGTTTACAGCCACCAGAAAGAAACCTGGGAAAACCTGCTGCAATACGAAGCCGATGTGAAAAAATATTTCGTCCCCATCGGACGTGAACTCTTTCTGGATAAAAGCGAAGGCTATGCCTTTTTACGCCCAAAAAAATGGGAAGACGGCGAAAAAGCCTTACCTGCCTTATCTGATAAACGGCCGCTCAATTTTATGACCTCTCTGATCTGTATCGTCCTGAGAAAATTCTTACTGGAGCATGATGCACAGGGCGGCTCCGTACGTTCTATCATCAGCGAACAGGAGATCATTAACCGTGTAAAGGTATTTTTACCCAACGCTAATGACGAAGCCAAACAACAGGAAAAAATCAATACCGCTATTAATAAAGTGGTCGACATCGGATTCCTGAGAAAGCTGGAAGACCAGGAAAAAAACTATGAAATACACCGGATCATTAAAGGTTTTGTAAATGCCGACGTGATCGATGAAACCTTACAGAAGTTCCGGAATTATGCCGCTGAAAACCAACCGAAAGACTAAACTCATTTATGGAAGAACTATTTGATACGCATCTGGAAGACTTCAGCCTGTCCGGCTACCGCCTGCAATACCTCGAAGTGCTTAACTGGGGAACCTTTAACCAGGTGCGCTGGCAGATCCAGCCCAACGGACAAAATGCCCTTCTGACAGGCGATATCGGTTCAGGAAAATCCACCCTCGTGGATGCCCTGACCTGCCTGCTTGTCCCTCACCATAAAATCATCTTCAATAAAGCCGCCGGTGCCGAGGGGAAAGAGCGCAACCTGCTGAGCTACGTGCGAGGGGAATTTAAAAAAGAAAAGGAAGAAATCACCAAAACGGCGAAAAAGGTTTATTTACGACCAGATGATCATACCTATACCGTTATTATCGGGAATTTTTATAACCAGGGCTATAATGAACACATTTGCCTGGCCCAGTTTTTCTGGATCGGCAAAGAGGGAAAAGTAGAGAAGCTGCTCATAATCAGTACCACGCCTTTAACCATAAAGGAACATTTTCAGCATTTCGGCGATATCAATGAGCTGCGAAAGAACCTCCGCAACATACCGGGCGTACAATTGTTCAACGATAATTTCTCGCAGTATAGCGAGTATTTCCGCAGGCTTTTCGGCATGAACAGCGATAAAGCGATCGATCTCTTTTATCAAACCGTTTCCATGAAATCCGTCAGCAGCCTGACCGATTTTGTCCGCGAACAGATGCTGGAAAAAACCGATGTCAAAGAACAGATTGATGCCCTGCTTAAACGGTTCGACGACCTTAACAAAGCCCACGCCGCAGTGGTAAACACCCGGGAACAATATCAAATCCTGAAACCATTGGCCGAAGCCAGTGAAAATTACGACAAGGTTAGCCGGGAAATTGAAGACATAGAAGCCATGCTGGAAGTCATGCCAGTATGGTTTGCCGAAAAGAAATGGGAACTGTTGGAACAGGCGATCGATGAAACCCGCCACGAACTCGCAAAAGCAGAACAGCAGCAACGCACCATTACACAGGAATTGGAAGCCTCGGAAGAACGTAGGCAAACGATTATACAGGATATTGCCAATAATGGCGGAACACGAATTGAACAGATTGCCGGAGAGATCAGGCGGCATGAGCAGGACAAAGAAACCAAGCAAAAGGAATTTGACGATTATGATCGCCTCGCTTTACAGACCGGGTTGGCAAGCATAAAGCACGAAAAAGACTTTCGGAACAACATTAGTCGGGCCAATGAATTGATTGAAAACTGCGGCCGTTTAGAAGAAGAATTACGGGAACAGCGGGATAACCAAGTGACTGAACTGCGAAAACAGGAAGCCGAATATCAGGCGGAGCGAAAAGAACTGCAATCGCTCAAAGAACGTAAAACACAGATTCCGGCCTGGCTGGTGGCCTTCCGTTCGCAACTCTGTACTGATTTGAGGATTGACGAAGAAGATTTGCCTTTCGCGGGGGAATTGCTGAAAGTGAATGAACAGGAAGGCCAATGGGAAGGCGCTATCGAAAAGCTGCTCCGTGATGCCGGCATCAGCTTACTCGTTCCCGGAAAGCATTACCGGAGCGTTAGCCATTATGTCAACAACAATCCGTTAAAAGGTGCTGATGGAAGGGGCATTAAACTGACCTATTTGGAAGCGGACTTGAATGGCAGTAGCCGAATCCTTAAAGAATTGGATGTAGACAGCATAACATACAAAATAGACATCAAACCTGAAACGCCCTTTTACGATTGGCTGGAAAATTACCTGCAACGCAGCTTTGGCGATTATATTTGCACCGATGTGGATGGTTTACAACATGTTCCTTTCGGTATCACCCGGCAAGGGCTGATCAAGAGTGGTCGCATCCGCCATACCAAAGACGACCGCAAACGCATTGATGACCGACGAAATTATGTATTGGGCTGGAGCAATGCCGAAAAAATAAAAGCACTGGAAAGTTCGGTGGATAAGCTCGAACGGACTATTCATGAATTAAAAACCAGGCTAAAGGATATTGAAGAGAAAGGACAAAAAAACGGCGAACAGAAGCAACTGCTGGGGCTTTTGCTTTACGTAAAAAATTTTTCCCGCATTAACTGGCAGTACCATGTCTCCAAAATCTATGAACTCGAACAGGAGCGCAATCAATTGCTGAATAACAATGATAAGCTTGCCCAGCTGCAACGCAACAAAAGTGAAGTAGATCAGCAGATTTCGGATGGAAAGTCCAGACAAAACCAGCTCACGGAAGACATTGGTGGTTTCAAAACAAAAATTCAAGGATATAGAGATCAGCAGGAACATGCATTGCGCCAAAAAGAACAATTAGCACTTCACCTGAAAGAAAAGTGGTATCCGCTGATTGACGAAAAACTGAGTAATGTAAAAATCAACCTCAGGGGCATAGAAAATAGGCAGGATGAATTCCGCAAACAATTTCAGGGTGAAAATGGTGAATTGAAAAGGCTTCGCGGACGTCAGGCGGGTTACCGTACCCACATTGAGAAAAAGATGCGGGAAATTAAAGAACATTCCCGGGCCGAATACAGTGAAGTTACCGATAGCATTGATGCCCGTGCAGAATACATTAAAAAGTTCAGGCAACTGGAATCTGAAGACCTGAAACGGCACGAAGAACGCTTCAAGGAGGAATTGAATAAAAACGTGATCAACAGCATTGCCGTGTTCGACAGCCAATTGCAGAAGCACGAAAAAGACATCAAACAGAAAATCCGGATCATTAACGAACACCTTTCGGAAATTGTGTATAACGCGGTGCAGGATACCTACATCACCATTTTAATGGATGCCACCCCGAATAAAGAAGTACGGCTTTTCAGGGAAGAACTGAAAAAATGTTATATCCATTCCTTCAGCAGCCATAATGATTTATACACCGAGGAAAAATACGAACAGGTGAAAAGGATCTTGGACCGCTTTGCCAGCATGGAAAATGCAGACCGCGACTGGACTTCAACCGTTACGGATGTGCGCCAGTGGTTCGAGTTCAACGCCAGCGAACGTTACCGCTCCGATGGTACGGAAAAAGAATTTTATGAAGGTTCAGGCGGAAAAAGCGGCGGGCAGAAGGAAAAACTGGCCTACACCATCTTGGCCAGTGCTTTGGCCTATCAGTTTGGGCTGCAGTTCGGAGAGCGCAAAAGCAAAAGTTTCCGTTTTGTGGTGATTGATGAAGCCTTCGGCAGAGGCAGCGACGAAAGTACCCGTTACGGACTGGAGTTGTTTAAAAAATTAAATCTCCAACTGCTGATCGTTACGCCACTGCAGAAAATCCATGTAATAGAAGGACATGTCAATTCCTTTCACTTTGTGAGCAACCGCGAAGGCAATAACTCGCAGGTGAGTAATTTCACCAAAGAAGAATATGAAAGCGAACGCGATAAACATAACGGAATTTTCAATAACACACCCGAAATATGATCAGTCCGGCAGAAATTAAAAAACAGGCGTTGAAATGGTGGAAGCCCTTGCTGCAAAGCCATATTCTGGAAGAACTCTTTTTCCCGAAAATAATAGACCGTATCGGAAAAGTAAAATCGGGTCACATTACCGAACGGTTTGAAGTCCTGCAAAAGGAAATAGAAGAATTATACCGCTATTCAAAAAATCAAACCGGTAAAGGCTACCTCGTGCAGACCGCCGGTAGGAATTTCAGGCGGACAGGCAGCCATGATTTGCCGGATAGCGTAGTTTTTGAAACGATTGATGATTATCTCTATGTTATTGGCTGTGCAAAGGAATGGCGACTATTTATAGCCAATTATAACACCATTATCGGTACTATTCCAGGATTGAAAGACTGGACCTTGAACAATTGCTTATGGTTAACAAAAGGAGAAATCAGCTGGAATGATGTGCTGAAGGTTTGCCGATATTTTATAGAGACTCCGCGGCCCAATCTTTACCTGCGTCAGCTGCCCATCGAGATCCATACCAAATTCATTGAGGAAAACAATGCGTTGATTCAATCCTTACTCGATTTCCTGATTCCTGATCATGTGCGTTCAGTCCAACAAAAACGTTTTGTCGAACGGTTCTTTTTACGGTACGATGAGCCATTGGTCAGGCTCCGCTTTCTGGATGAAAACCCACATCCGGATTTCAGATTCAGGGACATCAGCATTCCACTATCCGATTTCGAAGCCCTTGAACTTCCGGTGGAAAATATCCTGATTGCCGAAAATAAAATGAATTTTTTAACCTTACCGCTATTAGAATCCACCGTTGCCATATGGAGCGGCGGCGGCTTTAATATTGCCTATCTGAAAAATGCGCTCTGGCTATCAGAAAAAAAAATCCTGTACTGGGGCGATATTGACGAACATGGTTTTCAGATCCTGCATCAGCTACGCTCGTACCATCGGCATGCCCAAAGCGTTATGATGGACCGGACGACTTTTGAAACTTTTCAAAACTATGCAGTAAGTGGCGCAAGAAATAAATCCCAAAATCTAAATCTGCTGACCAAAGATGAAAACGATCTTTTCCAGTATTTAAAGGCTTTGGAAAAAAACAGGCTGGAACAGGAGAAAATTCCGCAGGTGTATGTAGATAGATGTTTGAGGAATAGTATCGAATCATGAAGTGGTTGCATAAATCTCTATTAGCAACCATATTTAAAGCCAGTATTGCTTAATAACAGTAGAGTTGATGGAGTATAAATCTCTAATTTTCGATGAGTATGTAAGTATCCCATTTTTCTGATAATTTTTCCAAGTCAACCCTACTACAACATCTCAATTTACAGTTTCATCAATATTTTTTAACATTGTTTTATGGGGACAACAATGGATAATAATATATAATATGCTTTAATATACCAAACTATAATAAGCAGTAGAACAATTATTCAGATTTTAATCAAAATCTAACTTAATTTTTAATGACGCTTCTCTGGCAACGGAATCTATTATTTTAGTATAAATTTCTGTTGTCTTAAGGTTTCTATGACCCAAAAGTTTAGAAATTGTATAAATAGATGTGCCTGATGCAAGCTGTAATGTAGCAAATGTATGTCGAAAACCATGAAACGTAAAGTATTTGTTGATGCCGGCATTCTTTAGCCATGGTTTAAGAAATTTAATAACATCATCATACTTAATTCCTTCAAAAACTTTTTCATTATTATCTTTTGGAAGACCTAATATTTCTAATGTCTTATCTGATATAGGGTAGTATTCTGCATTTCCAGTTTTACTTTGTTTGTATATAATGTAAAAACTGCCCTTAGACCCTTGTATGTCACCCCATACAAGTTTTTTAATATCGGAAAAACGAAAACCGGTTAATGCGGAAAATAAGCCAGCTTTTTTAACTAATTGTGATTCACATTTTGCATCAGCCATACTTTGTAGCTCATGTAAGAACAGGAAACAGCGATGAGTTTCCTCTAATTTTATTCCTTTGACAACCGTACTGAAATCTGTTAAAATATATTTATTAATAAAAGCACTCTTAAGGGTATTTCTAAATTTGTCAAAATAAGATGATGCAGTATTAAGACTGATTTTTCTTTCGTATCTGCCAACAGATGGATTAGATAATAGAAAATTTCTAAACTGTTCACATGTAGAATAGTCGAGCTCAATAAAAGGTAAATTTTTTCCGCAAAAATTCTGAAAATACCTTACAGCCATTTGCCAATTGCATGAATCTGGTCTTTTGTTTGCTTCAGCTTGAAAGAATTCAGTAAAATCTGATATCCTTTTTTTGATTAAAAAATCATAGTTTTTATTTTGAATATCTATTAGACGTTCGGCTTTTCTATATTCCACCAATTTCAAAGTTTCAATATTATGTAGTTTTTCTACATTATTTTTAGGATTCAAATAGGTGTGTAAATGTAGAAAATACTTTCTCTTAAGTTCTCCCGTTATTGGATGTGCTATGGGAGGATAGATATCCAAATAATGAGATTCTTGTCCATTGCTTATAGGCTTTTGTCTTAGTTTTACCCTTGTCATCATCGGTTTATTTTCTCATTAATAAAACATAGTTTAAAGGTCAAAAGGCCTTTTTCACAATTGCAGTTTTTTCGAATGCTAATTCTCTTTGACTTTTCGAATACTAATCTTAAAAAGATTATCAATTTCTATTCTACTAATCCTGGTATTTCTTACAGATAGTTTTATTGATTTTAAACGGCCAGAATTAACTAGATCATATACCATTTGCTTACTACATTTCAATAAGCAGGCTGATTCTTTAACGGTTAGAAAAGCGGAGCTATTTATAAGATCCATAGAGGATTCTTTAAAAAGTTGAGTGTTGATGTTACTTTTTTCTATTTTTTTTGTTTTTAGTTCAGCTTTATATGCTTTTTTATTACAGGTATGGCTGCAGTACTTTGTGACTGTTGTTTTTGCGATAAATTGCTTGCCACAATATTGGCATATTCTTATGATCTCAATGTTAGAACTCATATCAATGTTTTTAAAGCGGACTGTTAACCAAATAATTTAATATGGGATTAACCCATAACATTTTGCAATGTGTATCCATAATAGTGGATACTGTAATGTTTGAAAATTCTAGAAGTTTAGTAATTTCCTGATAATATACTCATTCGTAGTTTATTGCTAATCCTATCATTATATACTTCAAGCATCATTTTTACTCTTAAATTTTCTGCTAGGAACAGTGTTTGGTCATTATGCTTTTTTTCAATTTGCGATTTAGGCATGCGATACAGAAAAAGTTTTAAATAAAATTTTCGCTGCGATTTTCCAGTTAATGGATCATAGATAGGAGGATAAGCATCTAAATAAAGTCTAACAGTATTTTTAGCTGCAGGCTTTTTACGTAATTTAATAAGTGTCATAATATTTTGTTTTAGAGTTGTCTACAAAAATATTATGAACTCTGTTTAGTTTTAAATTATGTCTTTGAAAAGCCTAATTTGTCTTTTATAGGCCTTCCAATAATATAAAATCAACTATATTAATTATGATTTTTGATAACTGTATTGAATAACCTTCGTATAATTTCTTTAGACACATAAACAGATTTTCCTTAATTATATTATTTATTTTCAATTTATTGTACAGGGCACTGGCAGAGATTCTATATAGGTTAATGATCTCATTTATTGTCCAACAGTCTTTTATTTTTGTATCTTCATCTTTAAATATAAAAGGTTCTATTTCTGTTTTACTTTGATATAATAACTTTCCAATTTCTTCCTTAAAAACTCTGGTTTTTCTTTGACTAAAATTAATAGAAGATAACTTTCCTTTTTTGATCATATCATAGATTGTAGTTCGGGCACATCCTATAATACTGGAGGCTTCTTTTATCGTCATGCAATCAAAGGGAGAATAAGTGTACAGTTTAAAATTGCATAAATTCTTATTTTCTATTGTTTGAGATGAATTTTTATTATATCTCTTATACATTTTTGTTCTACATCTTTGACTGCAAAACCTTGTTACAGTGGTTTTGGCTGCAAATTCTAATCCACAATATTCGCATGTTTTCAATATGTGGATATGTGTACTCATTGCTTTGTTCTAACTAGTTGTGCATCTTGAATATAAATCTAAAAATAGATGGTTGTAAATGAATGCAATAAATTGTCCAAAGTCTAAAATAAGACAGTTAAATTGTCTCAAAAGTGGATTATAAAATGCTTAAAAGAATCTTAGAAATCAACTTTGATAATTGTTAATCAATTTATATAGAAATTAGACCCATTAAGTACAGTAAATTAACCTTTATACTAATGGTAAATTGTTTAAATCTAAATCGTTTGTATGAAAATGAATTATTTAAAAAAAGGCTGTAAAAGTTCTAAAGAATTACCTTTAAATAAATACTAATTAATTCATTTAGAGCGTGCTAGTATATATTAAGTGCAGTGAATTAACCAATAAAATCGTACGGTTTTTATTTTGGAGCTAGGGGACAAAACTGGGGACAAATTTAACTGATTTATAGTGCTAATTTTCTTTTGTAAAATATATAAACCACTGTAAAACAGCGGTTTATAGGATATTTAGGAGGTTTTGCTTAATTATTGTAAATTATTGATTTTCAGTCGTTTACACGCATTATTTCCCAATGCAAAACTTAGAAAAAATATTCCCCAGCACCTCATCATTTGTAACCTCTCCGGAAATTTCTCCAAGATGTTCTAAGGCGTTTCTAAGCTCGTAAGCAAGCAATTCTGTAGAAATCTGGAAAATGATGGCTTCTTTTACTTTATGAACAGCATCCAGAGACTTTCGTAGTGCTTCAAAGTGACGTTGATTGGTGATCACAACGTTATTTTCTTCAGATTTTAAATGCTCAACATAAGATGAAAGCTCATTTTTCAGATCCTGGATATTTTGATTTTCAACAGCTGATATTTTAATGAAGTCAAACTCGTGAGAGATGGCATTTCTGAAGACGTTTTCTACCGTTTCGTATTTAGTAGGAATTACTTCATCAATTTTTGTTGCACAGATAATCAGTTTTAGATCTTCTCTCAACAGTGACTGAATCATTTCAATATCCTCCGAAAAATCTTCAGTAGCAGCATCGGCCAGATACACAAGGATATTAGCATTTTCTACCTTTTCCTTTGCTTTTTTTACTCCAATCGCTTCAATTTCATCCACTGTTTCACGAAGTCCTGCTGTGTCGATCAGTCGGAAGGCGTGTCCTTTAATATGAAGAATTTCCTCAATCGTATCTCTGGTGGTTCCCGCAATATTACTTACAATTGCTCTTTCTTCCTTCAAAAGAGAGTTCAGCAGCGTAGATTTCCCGGCATTTGGCTTCCCGATGATGGCAACAGCTGTTCCGTTTTTAATGGCATTTCCGTATTGGAAGCTTTCAATAAGAGAATTTAATTTTAATTCAATTTTATCTAATAATCCGTTCAGAGCCGTTCGGTCTGCAAATTCTACATCTTCTTCAGCAAAATCTAGTTCCAGCTCAATCAGAGAAACAAAATTCAGAAGATCCGTTCTTAAAAGAGAGATTTCATTGGTGATTCCTCCTTTCAATTGGTTGATAGCTACCTTTCTTGAAGCTTCATTCTCAGAGGCAATCACATCAGCAATAGCTTCCGCCTGGGAAAGGTCAATTCTTCCGTTAATAAAGGCGCGGAGTGTAAATTCTCCAGCTTTTGCCATTCTCGCTCCGTTTTTGATCAGCGTTTCAAGAATACGTTTTCCGATATGCGGGGAGCCATGAAAAGCAATCTCCACAGAATTTTCCGTGGTGAAACTTTTCGGTGCCAGAAAGATGGAAAGCATTACTTCATCAATAGCTTCCTCCTCATCCATAAAATAACCGTAATGAATGGTATGGGATTTCTGTTTTTCCAGATTTTTCCCCGGAAAACTTTTCTGAACTACAGATAAAGCTTCATTTCCTGAAACCCGGATGATGCCTAAAGCACCTATTCCATTGGCAGTAGCCAGTGCACATATCGTATCGTTATTCATGCTGCAAATTTACGTTTTTTAATATGAATTTACGCTGAGGTCTGTTATTCAGATTATCTATTGTTGTATTCAGATGAAAAATAGCGAAGAATGTATCAGGACAAAATTCTTCATGTTTTTGACACATTTTGTGTTGAGAATAAGAATAGTGTATGAAAAAACGCAGGATTCCTTTATTAAACATTATATAATTGGATAAGAAAAAGAATATTTAAATTCTTAAATCATCTCTTAATTGTTAATGGTTTTTAAAGATTACAGTAGGTTGTAATGTAGTGTTTTATAAATGTTTTTAATAAGATTATTAAATATGGATTCTAATGAGGGCTTATAAAAAGATGAAAAATTAAACACCTGTTTGGTATGTTAATTGTTTCTTAGTCCGTCCATGATGTTGAAAATTTAAATATTTTCCAATTAAACAATAATAATCTGTTAAAATATTATAAATGTACATGAATAAATTATTTTTTTTAAAAATTAATAAAAAAGTCATTTTTTTATTAATGCTTGTTTTCAGCGTTATAGCCCATGCTCAGTGTATTCCTTATACAGGACAGGCGATGACGAGTGGGAATACTTATTGTCTTAACGGCAATATCAGTGTAAGTACGAATATCAGTATCCCGAATGGGGCAACCCTTATCATTCAATCCGGGCAGCTTCAATCTAACAGTATTCAGGTGGACGGAGTGCTGGAAATCGGTAATGGAGCCAGCGTTAAATCTACGGGAACAGTGAAAGTAGGAACTTTCGGATCTCAGAAAAATTCAAAAATCAGACTGGGAACCAAATCATTTTTATCATTGGTAGGATCAGTTATTCAGGAGGATCCTTCCTTTGGCGGATTTTACCCCGGATCAACTTCTGTTATTGAAATGGGAACAAGCAGTGTTGTAGAGATTTGCGGAACATTTACCCAACAGTCCAAAACGTATCCTTCAGTTGAATATATTGGAATTCCTACCGGAAAAGCTTACTGTATTGCAAAAGCAGACGTAAGTGGAGGTGGAGAAGCTTCCATTATTAGTGATGACAGCCAGATTGTAACAATTGCTATGGGCTCTGTTACAGGATTAGGAATGGGGAATTCAAGCTTCTGTGGTCCCAATGCAACAAAAGCGATGTGTCCGGGGCTTTGGCCTGAAGGATTATCCGAAGATAAGTCAAGTTGTGGAAATGCTCCAGTCATTATTGATGAGATCGATGGATTTTGTACAAAACCGGGAATTTCAGGTACGCCCGATGGGTTTACCAAATTCGGAATTACAGTACAGGAGAAAAGCAATGCCTGGCCGGAAAACATACCTAATGGATTCTTAGCGATGGAATCAAAAAATAAAGGTTTTGTAATGACGAGAGTTCAGCATGTAAGTCAGGCACCACAACCTGGTGATGCCATTGCCGATCCGAAAGAAGGAATGCTTTTATACGATATCCAGGACAAATGTGTAAAGCTTTACAACGGTACAGAATGGAAATGTGTACAAAAAAGCTGTAATGATTAATCTAACTGATAAGAATATGAAAAGTATAAAAAATATAAGTATAATTGCTGCTCTGATCGTTTTTAATTCATCTTTTGCTCAGGTAGCAATTGGTAAACAGACTGTGGATGGAAAAAGTACTGTATTGGATTTCGATAACGTTTCCGGAAATACAAAAGGTTTGATTCTTCCTGCAACATCGGGACTTCCAACCGGAACTTTGGTGAATGGAACACTGATCTTTGATCTCACAGATAATAAAGTGAAGGTCTACGAAAATGACACCTGGAAATCTTTGTCAGATACAGGTAATTCAAGTGCGGTTATAACGAATAATTCTGCAGAATCAGGAAAAGGAGTAATTATGGGAGAGGCATTAAGTACTGCAGATGGAGTATTGGTCCTTGAATCTCAGGATAAAGCAATGATTCTCCCGAAAGTAGCAACACCGCATCTTAGCGTAAAAAATCCCTACCCGGGTATGATCTGTTACGATACAACCAGTAAGACTCTGGCAATATTTGACGGAGCAGTCTGGAACTACTGGAAATAAATGATGAGAAATTAATCCGGAATATTCTGGTTTACAATAAAAAGCAGCTGTCTTAAAAATTAAGTAATCGGGCTTTTGTCATTCTGACGAAGGAAGAATCTTATTGATATGAGATTCTTCACTACATTTCAGAACTACGTTCGCAGACCTTCAGTCTGTGTTCAGAATGACACATTTGAGACAGCTGCTTTTTATTTTGTCTTAAACAATCTGGGCGCTTTCCTTGATGCTGTTCATCACAAAAATACTCTTGGTCTGGCCAATTCCTTCAATTTCTGATAATTTGCTCACAAAAAACTCATGGAATTCATCCATATTGGGAGCAAGGATCTTCAGCATAAAATCGAAATCTCCGCTGATGTTGTAAAATTCCACAACTTCCTTCAGCTTACTGACTTCCTCAATGAATTTTCCTGCGGTCTTTTTATTGTGAACACTCAGTGCAATCATACAGATCACCATCATTCCCTTATTGACTTTTTTGCGGTCTACAACAGCAGTGTATTCTTTAATAATTCCCTGTTTTTCCATACGTTTGATGCGCTCGTGGGTAGGGGTGGGGCTTAAATTGATTCTTGCTGAAATGTCACGTACACTCATTTTGGCATCCTTCTGAAGAAGACGCAGGATTGATAAATCTTTTTCATCGGGAATATAATTTTCAGTTGCCATTTTGTTCTGTTTTTATAAATTGTTGTTGGGGGTATCAGTGGTTTTGTTCTTTTATATATTATTTATTTTTAATATCGTTCCAAATTTAAGGTTAAATTTTCAAATACGTTCTGTAAATTTTAATTTTGCAGGAAATTTGAATATATGAATACAAGGAAAAATGTAATATTAGTTTTAGCATCGGTGGGAACATTTGTGGAGGCTTTAGATATTGCCATTATTAATTTAACCATTCCTTCTATTCAGCAGCAGTTTCAGATTGGAGCAGAGACTGTTCAATGGCTGCAGACCCTTTATGTACTGTTCTTTGGAGGATTTCTGATTATTGGCGGAAAGCTTTCAGATCAGATCGGAAGAAAGAAAATGTTCTTACTCGGAGCACTGATTTTTATGCTCACATCATTAGGGGCGGGATTGTCCCAAAACTTTGAAGTGCTGGCCGTTTTCCGTGCTTTACAGGGCTTGGGAGCAGCATTGGTAATGCCATCTGCGTTATCTATTGTGACCAATACATTCAGAGAAGAGCAGGAGAGAAATCATGCTATCGGAATTTTCAGTTCATTCGCTGCTATCGGGTCAGGAAGTGGTCTTTCCGTTGGAGGAATTATCAGTACTTACCTCAGCTGGCACTGGGTTTTCCTGATTAATGTACCTATCCTTCTGATAACACTTGTCCTGTCTTACTACTATCTGCCTGCGGATGAGAAAAATGGAACCGCACAGAAAACAGATGTGATTTCCGGAATATTGATGGTACTTGGGCTTTTAAGCCTTACTTACGGTACCCATGAGTTAGTCCATATTAAAGAACAGCCATTCATGGTTATAGGCTCTTTGATTCTGGCGGTATTGCTGCTGGTGATGGTGTATAATCGTTTGAAATCTGTAGCTGAACCTTTGGTTGATTTAAAATTATTCAAACACAAATCTTTAGTGATCTCCAATGCAGCGTTCTTTACGTTGGGTGCATTTTTTATCGGATTTTTATTCCTGATTTCATTGATGCTTCAGAAAGATATGGGCTATAGTGCAGCTTCTGCAGGATTAATGCTTGTTCCGTTCAGTATCATCTCTGCTCTGACGGCTAAATTTATTCTGCCACATATATCAAAACGTCTGAAGTCATCTCAAATGGGTGTTTTAGGATGGTTATTTATGCTGATGGGTGGATTATCACTGCTGATCTCCGTTTTTACCGGACATCCGTTAGCTGTAGTTTTATTAGGAGCGGCATGTATTTCAGGAGTAGGAATGACATTTTGTTTTACTGCACTTTCAGTAATGGGAATCCAGGATGTTGAACCTTCAAATTACGGATTGGCATCAAGTTTGAGCTCTACAAGTTACTTTTTGGGAGCCGGGATTGGACTGTCGTTCATGACTTTAATGAGCCAGATCTTTCCTTCAGAGTTTTCAGTAGGAAGTCTGAATCTGATTATCCTGATCGGTTATGCTCTTTTGGCACTCGGAATGTTGTTTTATTTTATATTGAAAAGCTTAAAAGTGAAGCAGGCAAAAGTTGCCGTTTCATAGCAGGCAGCCTAAAAATACACAAACTATATGAGGAAGAATCGGTGCTTAGGTATCGGTTCTTTTTTTTCTTTCCACTTCACTTTATTACCTTTGTCATTTTACGATACATCATGAAAATACAGGTCATCAGTGATCTTCACCGGGAATTTGGAAGTACGGAATTATGTTTTGATCATTCTGATATTGTTGTTTTGGCAGGTGATGTTAATTTGGGAACCAAAGGAGTTGAATGGATTAAAAATGCAATTCCCTATAAACCTGTAATTTACGTTCTGGGTAATCACGAATATTATAAAGGTTCCTATCCGAAAACCCTTAATAAGATTAAAGAAGCTGCGCTGGATTCCAATGTATTTGTACTTGAAAATTCATTTGTAGATATTGATGGTATTCGTTTTCATGGTGCCACTTTATGGACGGATTTTTCCATCTTTGGGAATCCGGTTCAGTACGGGATGCTGTGCCAGTCCAAAATGAATGATTATAAAATGATCAGGAGAGATCCTTCCTATTCCAGAATGAGAACATTGGATACCTTCAAGATCCATCAGTTTTCAAAACAATGGTTAAAAGAAAGTCTTGAAGATTCGAAAGGACTTAAAAATATAGTCGTTACCCATCATGCTCCCAGTCTTAAATCTGTTCCGGAACATTATAAAGAAGATCCGTTAACAGCAGCCTATGTTTCTGATCTTGAAGATCTCATTACAGAATATCAGCCGCTATACTGGATTCACGGGCATATTCATTCCCCATGTCGATATAAAATTGAAGAGACGGAAATCATTTGTAATCCTCACGGTTATATAGATGAAAAATACAATGGATATGATAAGGAATTGCTGATTGTCGTTTAGAAAGCATAAAAAGTATAATTCGGTTATTTGCCTTCTTGGCTCTCTTCGCATCTTGGCTCTTTTTCCTTTTTCAACTATCTTCGTGCTTAATTTTCTTTCCAATGTCTAAAAAATCTCAGCCAAAATCAGATTTTGTTTCGCAGTTAACTTTTGATGAAGTGTTGCAGCAGGTGGAATTTGATCTTAGAATCAAGGAATTTGTGGTGATGGAAATCGGCAAAGCTGATTATATAATACAACCGAATACTCCCTACCGCTCAGATTATTTCTGCATTTTTATGATACAGAAGGGAGGAGTAACATTCAGATTAGATGACAAAAGTTATCAGGTGTCCAAAGGTGATATTGTGTTTTGTCCAATGTTGGAAACTTTTTGGCTGGATGAAATTACGGAAGATTACAACGCTAAATATATTTTCTTTTCATTGAATTTTATTTCTGATGCAGGTTTTAATTATAAGTCAAATAATGTGCTGAAAAGCCTTTCATCAGATCCTACCCATATTATCAGGAATGAACCGGATGTATACAGAAAACTGAATTTCCATCTCGATGAACTTAAGGTTTTGAATGATAAAGAAAAAGATAATTATTATTTTAATGAAATGATCTGGCATCATTTCTCGCTGGTGATCTATGAAATTGATAACTATTTCAAGAAAACAGAAAAACCTCATCAGGTAACCAATAGAGAAGATGAGCTGACGACCAGTTTTTTTACGCTGGTTCAGAACCATTTCAAAGAAGAACACAACGTTCAGTTCTATGCCGATAAGCTTTTTATCAGTCGAAAATACCTTACGAAAGTCATTAATAAGACGGTGTTCAAATCCCCCAGAGATATTATTCATCAGGTTTTAGCAGTAGAAGCAAGATTGCTGCTAAGAAATCCTAACCTGAATATCGCTGATGTAGCATCACAACTGAAGTTTTCAGATCATGCGTCTTTCAGTAAATTTTTCAAAAAACATGTGGGAAGATCTCCTTTGGAATACAGAAAGGATGATTTGTATTGATAATGAGTAATTTATGATTTTGAGATGTCTTTTAACCAAATTTAAACTATAATTTCGATTAAAAATAACAAATAGTCTCATTTATATTGTCTATGAATGATATTTCTCATGTTTTTCAAAATAAGGAGTCTTTTTGACAAAACAAGGAGTTTTTTGAATAATTCTATTCAACTTTTTTCGTTCGATTTTTGTCCGGAAAATTTAAAAGGACTATTGTTATGCAAAGATTTTTTATTCAAAAATCAACCCTGCTTTTCCTCTCACTGATCGTTTTGGCGGGATGTAGGAAAGGTGATCAAAACCAAGGCTATCAGCAGCAGGCACCGGAATTGCCTGTTGCAAAAGTGACTCAGGGAGACGCTTCCGTTTCCAGAGAATATGCAGCATCTATCGAAGGGGTTTCCAATGTGGAAATCAGACCTCAGGTAACAGGATATTTGAGCAAAATTTATGTAGATGAAGGAGACTTTGTGAAAGCAGGGCAGCCTTTGTTTAAAATCGAAGATCAGGTCTTTCGCGAGCAGCTGAAAAGTGCTCAGGCAGCTTTGATCACCGCTCAGGCTACTCTTTCAACCTCTAAAATTGATCTGGACAGGAAAAAAGAACTGTTCAGAAACAAAATGGTTTCAGAAATTCAGGTGAAAGAGGCTGAAGCTGCTTACAATGGAGCAAGAGGAGCCGTAAGTCAATCTACATCCACTATTGAGTCAGCTAAAATCAATCTTAATTTCTCTACCATCAAAGCTCCGGTAAGTGGATTTATCGGGAGATTCAACTATCGTTTGGGGAGTTTGATGACACCGGGGAATCAGGAACCGATTACCCTATTATCAGACATTCATCAGGTATATACGTATTTCAGTTTGAGCGAAAACGATTTTAATAATTTCCAGAAACAATATGTAGGAAACAGCATAGATGAAGTGATCAAAAATACTCCTGCCGTATCATTACTTCTTTCCGGCGGTGACCAATATGCTGAAAAAGGGAAGATTGATGCCGTAGAAGGACAGTTTAATAAAACAACAGGATCTATTACATTAAGAGCAAAATTCAACAATCCGAACAACCTTCTAAGAAGCGGAAATACCGGTAAAATTATACTGGATCAGTTCTACAGCAATGTTGTTTTACTTCCTATTGCTTCTACCAGAACCATTCAGGATAAAGTGTTTGTGTTTACCATTCAAGGAGGGAAAGCTGCAATGCTTCCAATTGAGGTGAATGGAAAAGCCGGCGATAACTTTATTGTAGCCAAAGGACTTAAGGCCGGAGATGAATACATTACCAGTGGTTTTGACCGGTTACAGCCTGGAACTCCTGTAGTGGCACAAAAGAAAAATGCTCAACAGAAAAAATCCTAAGAAGAAATCATGTTAAAGAAAATTATAAAAAGACCCGTACTGGCAACGGTTATTTCCGTATTGCTTGTTATACTGGGGATTGTCGGGATGGTAAGTCTTCCGATTACCAAATTTCCGGACATTGCACCGCCTACCGTTATGGTAACAGCTGCTTATCCGGGAGCCAATGCTGAAACGATCGCCAGGTCGGTGGCGCCTCCGTTAGAAAATGCCATCAACGGAGTGGAAAATATGGATTATATTACTTCTACAGCGAGTAATGACGGAACATTAAGCATTACTGTTATTTTCAAACTGGGAACAGATCCTGATCAGGCTGCGATTAACGTGCAGAACAGGGTTGCTCAGGTTACCAATCAGCTTCCTGCAGAAGTAATTCAGGCGGGAATTACCACAGTGAAAAGACAGAACAGTATGATCGCAATGGTTTCCCTGACCAGTAAAGATGGAAAGATGGACGATCTTTTCCTTGAAAACTATGCAAAGATCAATATCGTTCCCGAGTTGAAAAGAGTAAAAGGAGTAGGAGATGCCATGGTGTATGGAAACAAAGATTACTCTATGCGTATCTGGCTGGACCCAAATAAACTGACTTCATATAACCTTACACCATCCGATGTTTCCCGTGCTATCCAGACTCAAAACCTGGAAGCTGCACCCGGAAGATTAGGAGAGAGAAGTAAGGAGGTAATGGAATATGTTCTTCGGTACAAAGGAAAATTCACAGAGCCTGAGCAATATGAAAATATCACCATCAAAGCATTGAATGACGGTTCTGTTTTAAAATTAAAAGATATTGCCAAAGTAGAATTCGGAGCGTACAGTTATACGGTTTCTTCCAATTATAATAAAAAAGCGTCCGTAACGATGGCGATCTTCCAGATGGCAGGATCTAATGCGAATGAAGTACAGATCGCTCTTCAGGAAAGAATGAAAGAACTGGAGAAATCTTTCCCTGCCGGAATGGATTATGAAATTCCTTACGCAACAAAAGATGCATTGGATCAGTCTATAGAACAGGTAATTCATACCTTGATAGAAGCATTTATCCTGGTATTCATTGTGGTGTATATTTTCCTTCAGGATTTCCGTTCTACTTTGATTCCGGCCATTGCGGTTCCGGTATCTATTGTAGGAACATTCTTCTTTATGAAGGTTTTCGGATTCTCTATAAATATCCTGACCTTGTTTGCCTTGGTATTGGCAATTGGTATTGTAGTGGATGACGCTATTGTAGTGGTAGAAGCTGTTCACGCTAAGATGGAACATAAAAAACTGAATCCGAGAGCTGCTACGATGTCGGCAATGAGTGAAATTACAGGAGCGATTGTTTCTATCACACTGATCATGTCTGCCGTATTCGTTCCGGTGGCATTTATGAGTGGTTCTACAGGATTATTTTACCAGCAGTTTGCCCTTACATTAGCCATTGCAATTGTAATTTCAGCAATCAATGCATTGACATTGAGTCCGGCATTATGTGCTTTATTCTTAAAACAGCACCATCCGGGAACGCATGAAAAAATGAACTTCAAAGACCGTTTCTTTGCGGGATTCAATGCCAGCTTTAATAAACTGACATTCCGATATGGAAAAGCGGTATTGTTCCTTTTAAAAAGAAAATGGGTGGCCCTGATCATCATTGTAGCTTTCGGAGGATTGTTTGCATGGATGTCTATGACAACACCTAAAGGATTTATTCCGGATGAAGACCAGAGTTTCATTATTGTAACAGCAAACCTTGCTCCGGGAGCATCCAAGGACAGAACTTCAAAAGTAGTTTCCGATACAGAAGACCTATTGATGAAAAACCCTGCTGTGGACAAGGTAATTTCAGTAGACGGATTAAACCTGTTCAGTGGTTCCATGTCATCTTCTGCAGCTTCTATTTTCGTTAAATTAAAAAAAGGAGGTGAAAGAGGAGCAGTGAATAACATCAATGATATCATCGGACAAACTCAGGGAATGCTTTCCCAGGACAAAAGAGCCAATTTCCTTGTCATCAATACGCCAACGGTAGATGGATTCGGGAATACAAGTGGGATGGAGCTTGTGCTTCAGGACCGTACCAATGGAGAGCTTCAGAATTTGGGAAATATCTCTTATGGAATGATGGGAGCTTTGATGCAGAGACCTGAGGTAGCGGTAGCGTTTACTACTTTCGATGTTACCTACCCTCAGTTTGAAGTGCTTGTAGATGAGGTAAAATCTGCCCAGTTGGGAGTAAATGTTTCTGATGTATTGGGAGTAATGCAGGGATATTACGGAAGTATTCAGGCTTCGGATTTCAACAGATTCGGGAAATATTACAGAGTTTTGGTACAATCTACTCCGGAAACAAGACAGGATAAAGAATCCTTAAACGGAATTTTCGTTAAAAATAATTTAGGACAAATGGTTCCTATCAACACGCTGGTGAGTCTGAAGCAGGTAACGGGAGCTGAAGTGGTAGACCGTTTCAACCTATTCAACTCATCTAACTTAACTGTAATGGCTGCTCCGGGATACAGTACAGGTCAGGCGATGGCAGCGATTGAAGAGGTAAGCAAGCAGGTTCTTCCTCCGGGATATACCTACGATTATAAAGGAATGAGCCGTGAAGAAGCGGGCTCAAGTTCACAGTCAGTAATGATTTTCGGATTGTGTATTGTGTTTGTATTCTTTCTTTTATCTGCTCAGTATGAAAGTTATATCCTTCCATTGGCTGTATTGATCGCTATTCCGGTAGGGCTTTCAGGAGTATTTGTAGGAATTACATTTGCAGAACTGTCCAATAATATTTATGTACAGATTGCTTTGGTAATGTTGATCGGATTGTTAGCGAAAAATGGTATCCTGATCGTAGAATTTGCCATACAGAGACGTAGAGCGGGGAAGAGTCTTATTGCATCCGCTGTAGAAGGGGCAAAAGCACGTTTGCGTCCTATTTTGATGACCTCTCTGGCATTTATTACAGGATTACTGCCATTGATCTTTGTGGTAGGGCCCTCAGCGATGGGTAACCATTCTATCGGATATGCGGCCATTTCAGGGATGCTTTTCGGAACAATCTTAGGAATTTTTGTGGTTCCGGTTCTTTTCGTGGTGTTCCAGGCTTTGCATGAGAGAATCAACGGAAAGGTAGTAACGGATGCGGATTGGGAATATTAATTCAAATGATTTTAAAAATGAACATTAAAAATATAGCATATATCGCATTGATCTCAGGGACAGCAATCTCATGTAAAGTTCAGAAATATGAACAACCTGAGATAAAAATGCCCGAAGCTTTCAGAAGTGACAGCATTGTTGCAGGACAAGATGAAAATATTGCTAAGATCGGCTACAAAGATTTTTTTAAAGATCCGGTTCTTGTAGGACTGATCGATAAAGCGATGGTACAGAATAATGATCTTCAGGTCGCTTTAAAGCAGATAGAATTTGCGTCATTGGCTTATACTCAAAGCAAATGGGCTAATATTCCGACAATCAGTGCTTCTGCCAACGCGAATATCAACCGCCCTTCAGACAACAGTATGAACGGGATGATGGCCGGGCAGTTCATGGGAAAAAGGTATATGGAAGATTATACAACTTCCCTTAGTTTTTCATGGGAAGCCGATATCTGGGGGAAGATCAAAGGAAGGAAAGAGCAGGCTTTGGCAGAATATCTTAAAACGCAGGAAGCAGCAAAGGCGGTAAAAACACAAGTGGTGTCTGCTGTAGTGCAGGGATATTATAACCTGCTGATGCTGGATACGCAATTGGAGATTACAAAATCCAATCTGGCATATGCTGAAAATACTTTAAAATTTCTAAACAAACAACAGGAACTGGGATTAACAACGGCTTTGGCAGTGCAGCAGCAGGAAATTGTGAAAGATCAGATCCTGAAATCAATTCCTGCGATTGAAAGCTCTGTGACAACCCAGGAAAATGCTTTGAGTCTGCTGACGGGCTCAATGCCTGGGAAAATCGAAAGAAGTGCAAGCCTGAACAATGTACAGTCTCCGGATCATATTGCGGCAGGAGTTCCTTCAGAATTATTAAGCTACAGGCCGGATATTAAAACGGCTGAACTTGAGGTAAGAAAGAGCGCAGCAGCAATTCATGTTGCCAAAATGAGTATGTATCCGTCATTGAATATTACAGCACAGGGAGGGGTAAATGCCTTCCAGATCAGTAAATGGTTCAGTGTTCCGGGATCACTTTTCGGAATAGTGGCAGGAGCTGTTGCCCAGCCAATTTTAAACGGAAAACAGTTGAAAACACAGTATGAACAGTCTAAAGTAGTCGCTGATCAGGCAGAAATTAACTTTAAACAATCTGTTTTAAAAGCAGTTGCTGAAGTTTCTGATGCTTTGGTACAAATCCAAAAACTGGAAGAACAGCAGAAAATTGCAGAAGGACTAGCTGTGAAATCAGGTGAGGCAGTGAAGAAAGCTGATCTGTTATTTAAATATAACTCAGCAACTTATGTAGAGGTAATCATTGCCCAATCCAATAAACTTCAGGCAGAATTGGAACTGGCATCTCTGAAAACCCAGAGACTGAATGCTATAACAGCACTTTACCGCTCAGTAGGTGGCGGGTGGCAATAAAGTAAAATTGAATCTGCTTCGTCTGTAATGATGAAGCAGGTTTTTAATCCATTATCATTATGAAGACAAATATACAGGAGGGGATCATTTTAATTCCGGATTTCAGCGGATTTACCGAATTTGTGTTCAATACAAAATTGTATACAGGCGAGTATATTGTAAGACAGTTATTGTCTACACTGATTGATGTGAATGATCAGTATTTTGAAATTTCCGAGATTGAGGGTGATGCCATTTTATTTTACCGTTATGATGAGAATCCGTCTTATCAGAGCATTTCAAAAATGCTGTGGAAGATGAGAAGCGCCTTCAACAGAAAGATAGAGGAGCTGAGTAAGAGTTTAAGCACTACCATTGATCTGGCGCTCAAGTTTATTGTTCATTATGGTTCTTTTTCACAATACAATATTGGGAACTTCAGAAAATTATATGGAAAAACCATTGTGGAAGCGCATCAGCTTTTGAAAAACGGATTGGCAGAGCAGCCTTCTTATGCCCTTTTTAGTAATTCTTTTCTGGAAAACAGCAAAAATAAAGAGTCTGATTTTAATAAGGATCCGCGCCGTCTGCCTGAAGTAGGCGTTATCCATTATTTTGAAAATTTAAACTAGCATATATTTTTTAATATTATTCCTTGTAAATTTGCTATTGCTAGCGGCCCGGGTGAGATCCGGGCTTTTTTGTTGGTGGAGTTTTTTGGAATTTAATGAAAGAACAATTTATTTCCATCATAAAAGATTCACGCATCAATGACAAATTAGAAAGTTTTTTCAATAAAATTTAAATTACAGATAAAATATGTTTTTAAGAATATTTATTACGAAAGTGATTTATATTATATTGCTTTATTGAAAATTCTCCACTGTTTTTCAAATTATGCTTTTGTTTTTAGTTTATATCTTGCTGGGAATTAAGGATTTATTTTATTTTTTTTACTTTTTGATGTAACAAACTTGTGAAGATAATGGTCTTATAGAAAAACTATAATTTCACATGAAAGTAATCTTATTTCCAATAGCAATATTAGCAGGTTCATTTGCAATGGCTCAGCAGGCTCAGGCCCCGGCAGCAAAGGATACTGTAAAAGGAAATACAAAAGAAATAGAAGCGGTAACTCTGGTCGCCAGAAAGCCGACCGTAGAATCTAAAGTAGACAGAACTGTATTTAATGTAGCTAACAGTGCAATTCTGGCAGGAAATACAACATGGGACGTTCTTAGAATGACCCCTTTGGTAAGCATAGATAATAATGATGATGTAAAAGCCGAAGGACAGATGGTCACCGTCTACATCAATGATAGAAAATCAGTTTTTACAGGAAAGGAATTAAAGGAATATCTTAAGACTATTCCTGCTGATAACCTGCTGAAAATTGAAGTAATTACCAGCCCTTCATCTCGTTACGAAACATCAGGTTCTGTAATCAATATTGTCCTGAAAAAGAGAGATGATGAAGGATTGAAAGGAAGCATTTCCCTGAACAACAGACAAAGTACCAAGAATTCACAATACACGAATTTTAACCTGAATTATCATAAGAAAAAATTTACCCAAACCCTTATTGGAAGTTATAATAACGGGACTTATGTGCAGAAAACACAGACCTGGGATAACCGTTTTGAAGGTAATAAGCTTACCCAGTTCAATCTGGAAAATGTAATGAGAAATGAAAGTCCTTCCATTTCTTCTACCTCAGAGTTTGAAATCAATGATAAAAATAATTTCGGATTTGTGCTGGAATATTCACAGAACAGAAATTTACTTTCTGCAGAATCTGACGGGATGACCAGAAAAGACGGTGATCCCGGTGAATCTTTTCATCAAAGCCAGAATAACTGGGGATTCAGCCGAAATTTAGGAACTAATGCTTTCTATAAATACTATGATAAGGAAAAGAACAGGATTCTGGATATTAATTTGGGTACCAATTATTCAAGCGATAACAATGATAATTTGATTGACAAACAAATTAATAAGCAGGGGGTGATTACCAATCAGCAGCTGGGAGTTATCAGCACAAACCAAATGCGTAATTATTATCTGAAAATTGATTACACTCATCCTTTTGGTAAAACAGGCGGAACCATGGAAGTAGGAGGAAAAACAGAATTGAACAATCATGTTATTCCTAACAGGCTCTACGGATTCAGTATTGATAATGCCACACCGGAATACGCGAATCTTTCCAAGAATGACAGATTTCATTATGAAGATCACCTGAGTTCTTTATATGCCAATTACAGTAAAACATTTTTTGAAAAACTGGAAACAAGAGTCGGAATCCGTTATGAATACATTGATTATAAAGTAACACAGGATGTAGCGGGTACGGAGAGAAAAGATTCTTATGGAACTTTTCTTCCGAATCTATTGCTGAAATATAGTTTCTCAGAGAAATTTGATTTGAGCCTTACCTATAACCGAAGCATCTGGAGACCGTGGTATTCTGAATTTAATCCTTTTGTAATGCCAGAAATTAACGGAACGTATTCCAGAGGAAATCTTAATCTGAATCCCAACCCGAATGACAGGCTTTATCTGAAATTCGGAATTCTGAAAAAGTATTTTATTTCTGCAAGATATATGCATACCAATCAGGATTACTGGACTACTTATATAACGGAAAACGGCAGAACAGTTTCATTACCAGGGAATTTTGATGGAAAAGTTGAAAAATATTATCTTTTCGCCAACACCAATCAGAACTTCCTGAAAAATAAACTGAATGTGAATGCAGGATTTGGATGGTACTATATTAATAATAAGGATTTTAATGAGAAAAATAAGCTGGGTGCCAAAGACTATATCAGTTATTGGGGAGCCTCTGCAAATGTATCTTATACGAATCTGTTCAATAAAAACATTAACCTGAGTGCATGGGTGGAACTTGCCAATCAGAACAACGGAAATTCATACGCGAACAATACCAATGTATTTCACAATATTTCAGTCACCAAAATATTCCCGAAAACTCAAATGGAGTTGAGTATGCAGCTGATGAATATTTTTAAAAGACCGTATGGAGATAACACAACTTACAGTCAGGATGGGACTTTCAGAGAGTATTCAAAATGGGATTGGTACGGAGTTTCTCTTACGTTTGTGAAACGTTTCGGAAACCAGAAGGTAAAAGAAAATACCAAAACAGATGTAGAGAAAAACGCTGGCGGAGGAAAGTAATTCAAAATTTGGTAGATAAAAATAAAAGCAGGTTTCCAATTGGGAATCTGTTTTTATTTTCCTAAAATATTTATGCTAAAGCAAAAAATCTACACTAAAGTTTTGAACCATTAAGAGTATATTAAGTTGTTAAGATTATTAAGAGAATGTCTAAAGATATTTATCAGATGCAAAGCTTTATTCAAATTTATTTGAATCTTAATTTTCCTTCATCACTTAAAAATTCTTAATGGTTTGAAAAGTTTTTGGAGATTGAATATTTGAGCATATCTAAAATTTTTATTTTTAACGCAAAGTTTTAATCTGAGATACTTTTGAATATAAGGGTGCAAAGATGAAATCAATCCTATTGATTCTTTCTAAGCATTCGCATTATCTATTCGCTTCATCTGCGATTTATCGCTTCACTTTGCTTCCTGAGATAATAGATCGGATTCAATAATCTTTGCGTTTAAATAAATAAAAAACAGGTCCCAGTTGGAACCTGTTTGCATTCTATCAAATAATTATAAATAGAGTTTATACTCTTAACTCTCAATTTTTATTTAAGGGTAAATTTCACTTTTGTTTTAATAGCATCAGAAGAATTTCCGATCAATGCTTCAAAGTCTCCAGGTTCAGCTACCCAGTCATGTTTTTGAGCATCAAAGAAACTTAAAGCTGTTTTATCAATAGTGAAAGTAACTTCTTTCTGTTCTCCAGGATTCAGATATACTTTTTCAAAACCTTTCAGTTCTTTTGCAGGACGTGGAACCGATGATTTTAAATCACTGATATACAATTGAGCAACCTCAGCACCGGCCTTTTTACCCGTATTTTTCACTGTAACAGTAAACGTAATTTTACCATCCTGTGAAATGGTGGTCTGATCTGCTTTTGCCTTTCCGAATTCAAAAGTCGTATAGCTCAATCCATGTCCGAAACTGAACAGAGGTTTTATATTTTTAGTATCATGCCAGCGGTAGCCTACAAAAACACCTTCGTTGTAAGTGATATTGATAGGGGTTTTCTGATCTTTACCTTTTCCGGCCGCCAATTCATCTTTCTGTCCCGGATATTCCCCAAGTTGATGCGCTGAATTGTCTTCAAGTTTTACAGGGAATGTAAACGGAAGTTTTCCTGACGGATTTGCGTCACCAGCCAGAATAGAGGCAATAGAATTTCCCGCTTCAGAACCCAGATACCACGACTGTAAAACGGTCGGAACTTCTTTAATCCATGGCATAGCTACAGCATTTCCGGACACCAAAACAACGGCAAGATTTTTATTGGCTTTTGCCAGTGCAGAGATCACATGATCCTGATTATAAGGAAGTCCGTAGCTTTTTCTGTCGTTTCCTTCGCTATCCTGGAAGTCGGCTTTATTCAGACCTCCAACGAAAATCACATAATCCGATTTTTTTGCCAATTCTACGGCTTCATTCAGTAATTCGGCTTCAGAACGGGTATCTTTTAAATCCTGTCCGGACTTTACGCCATTATATTCACCTCCGATATCTCCTACATAACCTCTTGCGTATTGTACGTCGGCCTGTTTTCCAAACCTGTTTTTGATTCCATCCAGAGGAAGAGCTTCGTATTTAACTTTCAAAGAGGAAGAACCTCCACCTACAGTCATTATTTTAATGGCATTTTCTCCAATAACCGCTATTTTTTTAGCTTTATTAAGGTCAATAGGAAGAATATTACCCTGATTTTTTAATAAAACGATTCCTTCTTCACCAATTTCTTTTGCAACCGCTTTATGCTCTTCAGAAGCAATATTTCCGAAAGGTTTGTTGCGGTTCATAGTAGTTTTATAAGCAAGGCGAAGTAATCTTGTTACTTTATCATCAAGTTCTGTAGTGCCTACTTTTCCAGCTTTAATAAGGTCAAGATAAGGCTTTGCCAGATAGTAATTGTCGTAGGCATTTTTAGTTCCGGCAGAAAGTCCGTTGGTCCAGGAACCAAATTCCAGATCAAGGCCGTTGTGAATCGCCTGTTCCGTGTTGTTTACAGCACCCCAGTCAGAGACTACAACCCCTTTATAGTTCCATTCTTTTTTTAAAATATCATTTAAAAGATATTGATTCTGGCTGGCGTACTGACCTTTGTACATATCGTAAGCACCCATAATCGTCCATGAATCACCCTCTGTCACCGCAGCTTTGAAGGGAGGAAGATAAATTTCGTAAAGCGCTCTGTCATCTACATTCACATTGCTCGTATGGCGGAACATCTCCTGATTGTTCAGTGCAAAATGTTTCACAGAAGTAGCTACACCATTAGATTGTACACCTTTGATGTAAGGAACTACCATTTTTGAAGTCAGATAGGGATCTTCACCCATATATTCAAAATTTCTTCCGTTTAATGGAGTTCTGTAAATATTTACTCCAGGTCCCAGAAGGATATCTTTTTTTCTGTAACGGGCTTCTTCACCCAAAGCTTTTCCATAGTTCCATGACATTTTTTTGTTCCATGTTGCAGATAAAGCAGTCAGGGCAGGGTAGGCAATAATGGAGTCGTTAGTCCATCCGGCCTGATCCCATTCGTCCCACATTACTTCCGGACGTACCCCGTGAGGGCCGTCAGTGGTCCAGAATTCCGGGATTCCCAATCTTGGAACGCCTGGTGAACTGAATTTTGACTGTGCATGAAGCATTGCCACTTTTTCTTCCAGTGTCATTCTTGATAATGCATCCTGAATACGCTGTTCTACAGGTTTGGATTCATCTAAATAAACGGGAAGGGTAGTATTAGTCTGAGCCATATAAGAAGCAGAAATAAAGGTGAATAAACTTATAATGACGGTTTTCTTTAACATGATGCCTTTCTATTTGATTAAAAACAAAAGTAAAGAAAATTTTTATTATCTCAAATTGAGAAAATAAATTTTAATGAATAAAAAACTGTCCACACATTTGCAGACAGCTCATTGTTGAATATTTTTTATTGATACAGATGGAAAAATGAAAAAAAGCAGATTGCAAAGATGTTATCTCTCATATTCTCAAACTCTCAAACCCTCAAACTCTCAAACTCGTATCCCGAATCTCGAAACTCTCTCACTCATTAATCCCATCCTTTCACAGCCCCGCCTTTGAAAATCTCTTTGGCTTTCTTTTCCACTTCCGGAGACTGGTAGGCTTTTACAAAGTTTTTTACTTTCTGGCTGTTTTTATTATCCTGTCTGGCCACCACAAGATTCACATACGGTGAGTCTTTATCTTCAATCAGGATTCCCTGTTTTTCGGAATCTAATCCTGCCTGAGCGGCAAAATTGTTATTTATAATCCCTACAACAACATCTCTGTCATCTAAAACTCTTGGAATCTGAGCTCCCTCAATCTCCATGATTTTCAACTGTTTTGGATTTTCTGTAATATCTGTTACTTTTGGCAGAAGTCCTACACCTTCTTTTAGTTTCAGCAGACCACCTTTCTGCAGAAGAAGCAGAGACCGGCCTCCATTGGTTGGGTCATTAGGAATAACAACCGTGTTACCTTCCTGCAGCTGGCTGATATTTTTAATCTTTTTTGAATACGCTATAATAGGATAGACAAATGTATTTCCTACAGGTACCAGATTGTATCCTCTCTGCTTGGATTGTTCTGTCAAATAGGGAAGATGCTGAAAAGCATTGATATCAATATCTCCGTTTGTCAGGGCTTCATTGGGAACTACATAATCATTAAAAGGGATAAGTTCCACTTCCAGATTATATTTATCCTTAGCTACTTTTTTGGCAACCTCAGCAATTTCCTGTTCAGGACCATAGGTGATTCCCACACGGATAAAGTTCGGATCATCTTTCCTTCCCGAGCAAGCACTGAACAGTAATATTCCTGCAGCTATTACACCAAAAATCTTTATTTTTTTCATTCTATTTTTTATTTAAAATGGATTAAGACAAAGAACGAAATGAGTAGATTAAGAATATCTTATACTCTCAAACTCTCAAACTCTCAAACTCTCATACCCTCAAACTCAACTACCTGTGATCAAAACTTTTTGACAATCGGTCTCCTGCAAATTGTATGATGAAGACCAGCAGAACAAGCAGAACCAAAACCGTATTCATAATGACAATATCATATCCGATATAACCATACTGGTAACCAACCTGTCCAAGTCCGCCTGCCCCTACAGCACCACCCATTGCAGAATATCCTACAAGTGTAATCAAGGTGATAGTTGCATTGTTGATTAATGAAGGAAGCGCTTCAGGAAGCAATACTTTTCTGATGATCTGGAAAGGAGAAGCTCCCAAAGCTCTTGCCGTTTCTATAAGACCATGAGGAACCTCAATAAGGCTGTTCTCCACAAGTCTTGCAATAAACGGAGCTGCACCCACACTTAGCGGAACCAAAGCTGCATTTACTCCAATAGATGTTCCTGCCAGAACCCTGGTAAAAGGAATCATCCACACGATCAGAATAATAAAAGGAATAGCACGGAAAATATTGACCAGAATAGATAATCCTCTATGATAGACTGCATTTTCCAGCAGTTGCCCTTTTCTGGTTAAAAATAACATGATTCCTACCGGAAGGCCCAGCACAAATCCAAAAAATCCGGATAAAAATGTCATATAAACCGTTTCCCAGGTTCCTTTTGCCAAAAGGGCAATTACCGTATCACTAAGCATATCCTTTTACTGTATTTTGAATTTTATTTTGGTTGAAATAATAGATCGCCTGTTGGTTTTCTTCCTCCTCACCCTGAAGCTGCAGCAGAAGTTTACCAAAATTGGAATTTCCGAAATATTCTACATCAGCCTTTAAAAGTTTATAAGGGATTTTATATTGATTGTATAGCGTTGAAAGAATTTGTTCAACACTGATGTTTTCGTTAAGTTCTATTTCGACCAGTGGAAATAAACCATCTTTTGGTTCTTTCTGTAGTCTGTTGCTGAGTTCCTGAGGCAGGGTCATGATGTCTGAATTTATAAATTGCCGGATTATCGGGTTCTCTTTGTCCGAAATAATCTCGCTTAAAGTTCCTTTTGTTAATAATTTTCCTTTGTCGATCACTGCAACGTGGTTGCAGACTGCTTTGATCACTTCCATTTCGTGGGTAATTAAAAGGATGGTAATTCCCAGTCTCTGATTGATATCCCTTAAAAGCTGTAAGATAGATTGCGTTGTAGCAGGATCCAGTGCGCTGGTTGCTTCATCACAAAGCAGTAGATGAGGATCGTTAGCGAGAGCCCTTGCAATAGCTACTCTCTGTTTTTGCCCTCCTGAAAGGCTTCTTGGATAATCATTGGCTTTATCTTCAAGTCCTACGACCTTCAGTAATTCGTTGACCTTTCTGTTGATTTCATCTTTACTGCTGTGATCCAGTTCCAAAGGAAGAGCCACATTATCAAAAACAGTTCTTGAAGAAAGAAGATTAAAATGCTGGAAAATCATTCCGATTTTTTTACGTTCCTCAGCCAGTTGCTTAGAATTAAGCTGGGTAAAATCTTTTCCATTAATAATAATCTGTCCTTCATCCGGTCTTTCCAGTAAATTTACTGTACGGATCAGGGTACTTTTTCCTGCACCCGAAAAACCGATAATTCCTACAATATCTCCTTTCTCTATATTTAAACTCACCTTATCCAGAGCCTTAAAGGACTGTTTTTTCTGGTGAAATGTTTTCGATATGTTTCTGATCTCTATCATTCTGATTTTGTATACTGTTTAAATAGGCTGATATGGTCTGCCTGCTCTGTTAAAAAATCTTCTTACTCTTCTGATTTTTACCTTTGACCGTTTTGAAAGTCTGAAATACTTGGTGACATTCGTTAGAAGTACTCCCAGCAATATAATGAATAAACCATACAGCTGACCTCCATTGATGCTTTGGCTGGCAACAATCCAGCCTGCAATCACTGTTACAATAGGATTGATATAGGTGTGGGTGCTTACCAGGGCAGCGGGTTTTACGGACAGAAGCCAAATGTACGACAAATAAGCGACTATCGATCCAAAGAAGATCAAAAACAGTACTCCAAACCATGCCGATAATGGAACAGCAACCACTGAAAAATCAGTCCATTCTTTTCTTAGAAAAGCGATTAAAAAAGAAGCTAATCCCGCTACTATAAGCTGTTGAGCAATATTCATAAAAGTAGATTGAGATGCCGGATTTTTCTTTGAATATAATGAGCCGAGTACCCAGGCAATGGAGCTTAATCCTAATACCACAAAAGCAGTAATACGTAAGTTTCCATCTGCCAATGCATGAGCATTAGAATGTACACTTCCTTTTAGAAACATAATCAATCCTACGAAACCAATAGCCAATCCTATCGGAATAAATTTATCTGAAAAATAATATTTCCAGTTTTTTCTGTCGATCGCAATAAACCAGAACGGGCCGGTTGCAATAGAAATTGCCGCTTCTGAAGCCGTTACATATTGTTCTCCCCAGGCTACAAGCCCTGTTCCTCCGGTAAGAATAAGAATACCGGTAATTGCATTTTTCTTCCAGTTGATCAGAGAATTTGCTTTTTCTCTTTTAGAAAGAAGATATCCTATCATCAGAATTCCGGCAACCAGAAATCTTAACCCTGAAAGAATGAATGGCGGAAAACCTTTTAAGCCAAATGAAATAGCTAAAAACGTAATTCCCCATATCACATAGATGTTTGTAAAAGCCAATGGAATCAACCATTTGTTTTTAGAATTGTTCATTTTTATTTTTTTAATGTTGTTGTGTTCAATAAAAAAAGGCTCTACCACGTGGTAAAGCCTTTAAAATATGTCTAAATAAAAGTAAGGTCAACCACAGTATTCTTGATGCACAGGCATACAGATATCCTTCATCATATTTTTGATGGTGTGTTTCTTAATTGAATTATTCTTGAATTCTGCCTTCATTTTGTTTTGTTTCCTGAATACGGTTGCAAATATATAATATAATTTTTATTAGTCTACTAAAAAAGTAGATATTTTGAATATTAATTTATTATTAACGGTTTAATTAATTGTAAATGAGTTTATTGTGTGTTTTGTTTTTTTAGTTTTTTTTAAAGAAAATATAATTGCTTTATGTTTTTATATTTAAAAACCACTAAGCTTGTAATTTAATTGATGTTATGGAAAAGATAAAATAAACTGATATTTTTAAGAATTGCGTAAAGTAGGTTTTGTATTTCTATTTTTAAAATAAGGCAAAAGGTGTTGGCTGAAATAAAGCATTGGCATTTATTAAACTAGTTAAATGTGCAGCATTTCTGTTCACTGTAATTTAGCATCAAAATTAAAGGACATGGACAATAGAATATTAGGTCTGCATCATATTACTGCAATAGCAGACAACGCCAAAAGAAATTTAGATTTTTATACTCAGGTTTTAGGAGTAAGACTGGTGAAAAAAACAGTGAATTTTGACGATCCGGGAACATATCATTTCTATTTTGGGAATGAAAACGGAACACCGGGAACCATCCTTACTTTCTTTCCGTGGGAAGGAATTGGTAAAGGAAACAACGGAAGCGGAATGGCTACCCATATCGGATATTCAGTACCCAAAGGAAGCCTTGAATTCTGGAAAAACCGTCTGCAAAGCTTTAATGTAAATGTAGAGGAAGGAGAAGTTTTTGGAGAAAAAATGATCTCTTTCAATGATCCGGACGGTCTTCAGTTACAGTTTATAGAACCTGCAGGTGAGGACAGCAGAAAAGTATGGACAACAGATGATATCAAAGATGAATATGCCTTGAAAGGTTTCCATAATGTTACTTTAACTTTACAAAAAGCAGATCCTACGATCAAAGTTCTGACTGATGTTTTAGGATATGATTTGCAGAAACAGGAAGGAGAAAGATACAGATTCGCTACTGATGCCATTGATAAGGCTAATCTTATAGATATTATTGAAAACAATACAATTCCTGCGGGAAGAAATGCTGCCGGAACCAATCACCATATTGCATTCAGAGTAAAAGATGACAATGTTCTGATGGAATATCGTGAGAAAGCATTATCTGCAGGACTAAGTATTACTCCGAAGATCAACAGAGATTATTTCTATTCATTATATTTCCGTGAGCCGGGTGGTGTTTTATTTGAAATTGCAACCGACAATCCGGGATTTACTGTGGATGAACCTTTGAGTGAATTGGGAACAAATCTGAAGCTTCCTGCACAATATGAAGGAATGCGTGAGAAAATAGAAGGAGTGCTTCCGAACTTATCATAGATCATCGGCCAGCACTGATAAAGAAGCTAATTTTGAATTAAGAAATTAAAAACAAAAAAATGGAAAGAACAGAAATAGTTTTAGAAGGAAGAAAAGGAGAAGTCCAGCTTTTCTCAGACGATAACAAAGCAGGTAAAATGGATATTTCAGTCATTGGAAAAAAACTGACGGTCTATCATACTGAAGTAAATCCGGAATATGAAGGAAAAGGTTTTGCTAAAATCTTACTGGAAAGACTGGTTTCCTATGCAAGAGAAAATGATTTAAAGATTCTACCGCTGTGTCCGTATGTTCACGCACAGTTCAAACGTCATCCGGAAGAATACAATGATGTTTGGTTCAAGGAAGGACTCTAGTGAGTTTGAGAATTTGAGGACCGGAGAGTTTGAGAGTCTTGAGCTAAAAAACAGAAGTGAAAGACAAAAGATGAATAAAGCTATGCTTGAAATTATCAACTCGAATCCCGAAATTTCGAATCCCGTCATAATAACCCATTAACAACTTTATTACAATGAAACTTATCACAGGACTGCATCATGTTACGGCAATTACCGGAAATGCACAGGAAAATATAGACTTTTATACCGGAGTTTTAGGACTTCGATTGGTCAAAAAAACGGTTAATTTTGATTACTCAGATGTTTATCATTTTTATTTCGGGGACGAATATGGAACACCGGGAACGATCATGACTACTTTTCCGTATGGTAAGGATCTGATCAATGGCAGACATGGTAAAGGAATGCTCAACACAACGGCATTTTCAGTTTCTATAGATGCTCTGGATTATTGGACGAACCGTCTGCAACAGTTTAATATTCCTTTCAAACAGCCACAGCAAAGATTCTCGGATGAAGTTTTTATTTATCTTGAAGATTTTGACGGGTTGGGCCTGGAGTTGGTTTTTAATGATAAGGACGAAAGAAAAGGATATTACAATGGTTATATTCCTAAAGATTATGCCATCAAAGGAATCCATCACGTAGAAATCTGGCAGGATGCCTATGAAAGAACGGCAGCTCTTCTGACTACTCAGATGGATCATAAAGTGATTAAGGAAACTCCAGACAGACTGAGATTGGGAACAGATGATATGCCGGGAAAATATGTCGATCTGCTGTCTACGCCCAGTGCGTTGAAGGGATTGGCAGGAAGAGGCACTGTTCACCATGTAGCATTTGCTACTCCGGATGCAGCATCTCAGCTTGAAATGGTAAAACGCTTAAACGCCTACGGATTGGAACATACTGAAGTAAAAGACAGAAAATATTTTACCTCAGTTTATTTTAAAGAACCGGGTGGAGTTTTGTTTGAAATTGCCACTTCAGGTCCCGGATTCGATGTAGATGAAGAAGCCGCATTTTTAGGAGAAGATCTTCAGTTACCGCAGCAGTTTGAAAAAAGAAGAGAACGTCTTACAGAAGTTCTTCCCGTAATTAATTATCCAACAGAAAAATTCAGATAGAAATAATGAGTCATATTTTAAATATAAAAACAGCAGGAATTCCATTGAATCAGGCAAAAAAAGCTTTGATCATGGTTCATGGACGTGGAGGAAGCGCTCAGGATATTCTGAGTTTATCTCAACATTTAAATGTAAAAGATTATGCTTTATTAGCCCCACAGGCTTTGAATCACACCTGGTATCCTTTTTCATTTATAGCACCGGTAGAGCAAAACGAACCATGGTTGTCATCAGCCATTGAAATGATTGAAGAAACTGTAAAAGCAGCTGTAAAAGCAGGAATTAAACCAGAAAATATATACTTTTTCGGATTCTCTCAGGGCGCTTGTCTTACCCTAGAATTTTTAGCCCGTAATGCACAGAAGTTCGGTGGAGCCGTAGCCATTATTGGTGGAGTGATAGGTGATAAGATCAACCGTGAAAACTATAAAGGTGATTTTGCAGGAACCCCTGTTTTTCTGGGAACCAGCAATCCTGATTTTCATGTTCCTGTAGAAAGAGTATACGCTACAGCCAATATTTTAAGAGAAATGAACGCTGAGGTAACAGAAAAAGTATATGCCAATTTCGGACACTCTATTAATGAGGAAGAAATGGAATTGGCCAACTCAATACTATTTAAATAAGTATTTTAACCTTGAATTATTTATAATAATACTTTAGGTGTTTAAGTAATGGTGAGATTCTACGGACTGACAAATATTACGCTTTATTTATCCGTACACTTTGTCATTCCGTAGGAATCTAATTAAGGATCATTAATTATTCAATAGAGGTGGGCTTTAGCCCGCCTTAAAAAAATAAAAAACCACTGGCTTTAGCCAAAACCTAAATAACCGGAGTCTGACATCTAACTTCTGAAAAACTATGCACGAACAACTACTTTTAATACTGGGACTTTTATTACTCGTCATGATGCTGGTCATGCTGGCACAATGGATTAAGATTGCTTATCCGATTTTTTTGGTGCTTGCCGGATTAGGAATTAGTTTTATTCCGGGAGTTCCTGTTTTAAAGTTGGATCCCGAAATTATATTTTTAATTTTTTTACCACCTCTTCTATATGAAGCAGCCTGGTACACCTCATGGAATGATTTCTGGAAATGGAAGCGGCCCATCAGTCTGCTGGCTTTTGGTCTGGTATTTCTGACGTCGCTGGTAGTTGCCTATACTTCACAAATGTTGATTCCGGGGTTTACACTGGCATTGGGTTTTTTATTGGGAGGAATTGTTTCACCACCGGATGCAGTTGCTGCTACAACGGTTTTAAAAGGATTAAAAGTTCCAAAACGTACCCTTGCAATACTGGAAGGGGAAAGTCTTATCAATGATGCTTCTTCACTGATTGTTTTCAGATTTGCACTGGCAGCAGTAATGACAGGAGCTTTTTCGATGCATGAAGCAACCGGACAGTTTTTTCTGGTAGCAGGAATGGGAATTGTAATAGGAATTGCAGGAGCTCATATTTTTTATGCCATTCACCGTTTTTTACCTACTACACCTGCCATTGATGCCGCCATTACAGTAATTACACCTTATATCCTGTTTCTTTCTGCAGAGCATTTTCACTTTTCGGGAGTTATGGCTGTGGTGAGCGGAGGTTTATTTATGTCGTTTCGTGCTCATGAAATTTTTAAAACAGGAACCACAAGAATTAATATGACAGGAGTCTGGAATACCCTGATCTTTGTAATGAACGCCTTGGTTTTTGTATTAATAGGTCTTGAACTTCCGGATATCATCAATGGATTGGGAGAAATTTCATTAATGGAAGGTATCAAATATGGTTTAATTATAAGTTTGATCGTTATTGCAGTACGCCTGTTATGGATTTATCCCGTAGCTCATATTCCAAGATGGCTGAGTGAAAAAGCCCGCCGTGATCCGAGTCCGGGATGGAAAAATCCTTTAATTATAGGATGGGCAGGGATGAGAGGAGTTGTTTCTTTGGCTACAGCGCTGTCTATTCCGGTAATGATGAACAGTCAGGCCGAATTTCCCATGAGAAATCTGATCATTTTTATCACATTTGTGGTCATTTTTGTGACATTGGTATTTCAGGGTTTGACACTGCCTTTGGTAATCAAATTGACAAAAATTGAAGAGATTGATCCTATTCTTCCTTCTCATGAACAGCAGGCCGGAATTCAAATGAGACTGGATAAGCTTGCTGTACAAAAACTTGATAAAGAATATAATGAATTGGTGAACAGTAATAGTCTGCTTGAGAATTTTAAAAAAGCTTTGGAAACCGATATTCAACTTCACCAGAATCATTTAAGCTCTTTGGAAATGTGTACCAACAGACGAAATGATATGGCAGAATATCATAAAGTAATGTTGGATATATTTGCCCTGCAACGAAAAGAACTGTTTCAAATGAAACGTGAAAAACGCTTCAGCGAAGACGAGATAAGAAAAGCAGAATCCCAATTGGATCTGAATGAACTGAAAATCACAGGGAACAAACATTTGTAGGATAATGCGGGATGCGAGTCTGAGGACCGGAGGATTTGAGAGAATCAGAGTAATTTCATCTATCTTTTACCCTTTACTCCAATAATGTAGACTTTAAATCTTAAACTTTGAACCTTGAATTTTAAACCTTAAACCTTAAACCTTGAACAAAATGAAAACATTACATTTTTTAGTCATTGGAAAGAATCAGGAAATTCTCGATACTTTAAAAAGAATTATAGAAAATAACGAAGGTTGGACTGCAGAAATACAAAGCGATGAAAATTTCTGCTACGAATATATAAAAGAGAACACTGTAGATATTGTTCTTTTAAGTTCCGGGCTTAAGGAAGATTTTGAAAAAGATATTAAAATATTTTGCTCAGGATTAGATAAAGATGTTAAAGTGATCGATCATTACGGAGGAGGAAGTGGGCTTTTAAAGAATGAAGTTTACAGTCTTTTTCCTAATTTGCAGGAATAAACCTGACATTATGTTTGAAAATATCATCAAAAACATTACACGATTTATTTCAATCACCCCCGAAGAAGAAAAGACGTTTACTGATCTGCTTGTCTGCCGGTCTTTCCCCAAAAAAACAGTTTTGCTGAGAGAAGGTGAGATCTGTCAGTTTGAAGGTTATATTCAAAAAGGATGTATAAGAATGTATTGTTTGGATGATAATGGTTCCGAAGTTACGCTGCTGTTTGCCATTGAAGACTGGTGGATCAGCGATATTGCCTCATTTCAGGAACAGAAACCTTCAAAAGTTTATATTGAAACGCTGGAAGATTCGGAAATCTATATGCTGAATCCTGCAACCAAAGAAAAACTGCTGCAGGAAATTCCGAAACTCGAAAGAGTTTTCAGAATGTTAGTTCAGAGAAATCTGGCAACATTGCAGAGCCGTTTGGTAAATACCATTTCCAAGACCGCATCAGACAGATACCTTGAATTCATCAAAGTATATCCTTCAATCCCGCAAAGAGTAGCACAATATTACATTGCTTCCTATCTTGGGGTTTCAAAAGAGTTTGTCAGCACCATCAGAAAGCGTCTTGCTTCAAAGGAGAAATAAGTCTTCCAGATTTAAAGAACCCTTTCCTTTATTTTATCAATTCAATAATCAATACTGATAAGAAATAGGGAGATTCCTACGGACTGACAAACTGCATGGAGAGAGAAAGCGTACTATCTGTCATTCCGTAGGAATCCAGACTCGGTTATTCTTGAATTAAATTTATCAAAAGAGTTTGTAAGCACTATCAGAAAGCGTCTTGCTTCAAAGGAGAAATAATCTTCCAGATTTAAAGAACTCTTTCCTTTATTTTATCAACTCAATAATCAGTACTGAAAAGAAACAGTGAGATTCCTACGGAATGACAAACTGTATGGAGAGAGAAAGCGTCCTACTTGTCATTCCGTAGGAATCCAGACCCTATTATTATTATTATTATTATTATTATTATTATTATTATTATTATTATTATTATTATTATTCTAGACATCCTAGGAGTTTAAATATTATCCTACTGCCGGATACAAAACGTATCCGGTATTTTTTTTGCTGTAAACTCATTTATTAAACTAGTTAAATGTACAGGGTTTCCGGTCTCTCTAAATTTGTCCTATCAAACAAGAACAAATAACAATCTGATATGGACAGAAAAGATTTTTTAAAGAAAGGATTATTGGGAACAGGAATGTTTGTAGCATCAGCTTCTCTGGCAAACACTATGAAAAATGAGATTGATGAGATCGAACCACTAGAACCAATCGGATACAATCATCTTCCCAATACAGAATCAAAAATAAAAGAAAACTCTGTCATCCACAGAGCAGACTCAAGAGGAAAAGCAGACCATGGATGGCTGTTGAGCCAGCATACTTTCAGCTTTGCCAATTATTACAATCCTGAAAGAATGCATTTTGGAGTCCTGAGAGTCCTGAATGATGATAAAGTGGAAGCAGGAAGAGGTTTTGGAACACACCCTCATGACAATATGGAGATTATCAGTATTCCTTTGGAAGGCGACCTTGAACATAAAGACAGCATGGGAAATACAGCAGTAATCAGAAGCGGAGATATTCAGGTGATGAGTGCAGGAACCGGAATCATGCACAGCGAATTCAACAAAAACAGTGATAAGCTTGTAAAATTTCTTCAAATCTGGATCTACCCGAAAAAAAGAAATGTTACGCCAAGATATGATCAGATCACTTTAGACAAAACGAAAGAACACAATCAATTTCAGCAAATCCTTTCCCCCAATGCGGATGACGAAGGAGTATGGATTCACCAGGATGCCTGGTTTCATCTGGGAACTTTTGATCAGAATACAGAAACACCTTATCAGATCAGGAAAAAAGGAAACGGAATTTATGTTTTTATTCTTAAAGGAAGCGCAGAAATAGGCGGAGAGACTTTGGAAGAGCGTGATGGATTCGGAGTCTGGGATATTCAGGAGATTAACATCAAAGCTGTTAAAGAAGGTACAGAAATCCTGCTAATGGATGTACCAATGACTTTATAAAGATGACTGTGAAAAGTGATATTATCAAAACAATAAAATCATGATGAATACCTTAAACAAAGTATACATTATTGTAGGATTAATGTTTTCTATACTGAGTTTCGCACAGACTACAACTACCGCCATCGGAACCTCTAAAACATGGGGAACCGTAGACGGAATCTCTATGGTAGGATTGGTACAAGGGCCTTCTTCTGCTGATGCCCAGCTTCAGGTAGCATGTGTATTTGAATATACAGAAGGAGATATCTTTAATGCTCAGGCTTTACCCGCAAAACTGAATGGATTAGTTCATTTAGATGAAGCATTAAAAGGTGAACTGACCAATATCAGAAAGGCAGGACAGTTTCAGGGACATTCTTTAGAAACCATTTTGATTACACCGCCTGCCGGATCAATGTCTGCAAAGAAATTATTGTTGATTGGTTTAGGTGACCGTAACAAATTCACTCCTGATTTAATGACTTCCGTAGGAGAAGTGGCTGCCAGCGAAGCGATGAGATTAGGCGTTACCAATTTTGCCTTCGCTAGCGACCTGAAAGATGCAGGAATAGATTCTCCAACCGCTTTGATAGCAGGAAACGTAGTAAGAGGAATCGTACATGCCAACTGTTCTGAAAACTACCTGAAAGAACACAAACTATCTACCACAAAAAAATTAGAAAAAGTATATCTTCTGGCTGGCCCTGCCTTCTTTGAAACCGCAGGTGGTGGAATTGCCGATGCCATTTCAGAAGCCCAAAAGAAATAATGAACCTAGTTTCATTACTATTGTTGATTCGGCCTCCTTTTTTAAGGGGGCTTTTTTGATTAAAAAAGATTACAATTATATATCTAACCAACTATTTATTTAAACATTAAATTTTAGCTTAAATCTTTTTAATTCTAAGCAGTCACCTCAAAAATGTCATTCTGAACACTGACTGAAGGTCTGCGAACGTTCTGAAATGTAGTGAAGAATCTCATTTAATTATTAATAAGATTCTTCCTTAGTCAGAATGACAGAAGACGATTGATAGACCTTAGGCATAATCCATTTTAAACAAGGTAGATTATTCTTTCGCTTCATCAGCGAATTTAGTCGCATTTCTTTGCTTTCTCAAATAAATAATAGAATTCAATAACCTTTACGTTTAAATAAATTAATGGTATACATTATAAAACTTTGATCTCTACCATACAGGTCCTAATTTCTTCTCTTTCATCTCTAAGCCCTTAACCCTCAACTAAATTTGAAAAGTCAAAAAAATTCCCGATTTTTGCACTCCTTCAATAAACCCGAGTTCATGAAATTATGTATTGCCGAGAAACCCAGTGTTGCCAGAGATATTGCCAAAGTATTGGGCGCTACCATGCCTAAACAGGGTTATATGGAAGGAAACGGCTATTGCGTGACATGGACGTTCGGACACCTTTGCACCCTGAAAGAACCTCACGATTACGGTCCACAATTCAAATCCTGGAATCTTTTTTCGCTGCCCATTATTCCCAACAGTTTTGGAATTAAGCTGATCCCGAATAAAGGCGTTGAAAATCAGTTTAAAGTCATTGAAAAATTGGTCGAAGAATGTGATGAGGTCATCAACTGCGGGGATGCCGGGCAGGAGGGGGAACTCATTCAGCGGTGGGTATTGCAGAAAGCAAAATGCAATAAACCTATCCAGCGTTTATGGATTTCTTCATTGACGGAAGATGCTATTAAAGAAGGATTTGCAAGTTTAAAACCTGCAGAAGATTATAAAAATCTGTATCTGGCAGGAAATGCCAGAGCAATAGGAGACTGGTTATTGGGAATCAATGCTACCAGACTTTTTACCAAGAAATTTGGTGGTAATAAAGCCGTTCTTTCCATTGGAAGAGTGCAGACTCCTACATTGGCTATGCTGGTTCAGCGCCAGAAAGAAATTGATGCCTTTACTACAGAAGAATATTGGGAGCTAAAGACCAAATATCGTGATGTGATTTTCAATGCGGCGATCGATCGTTTAAAAACTTTGGAACGTGCAGAAAAAGGATTGGAATACCTGAAAGTAAATCCATTTGAGATCGTTTCTTTCGAAATTAAAGAAGGAAAAGAAAAGAATCCACGACTTTTCGACTTGACCGGACTTCAGGTGGAAGCCAATAAAAAATATGGATATTCAGCGGAAAATACGTTGAACTATATCCAAAGTCTTTATGAAAAGAAGCACGTAACCTATCCACGTGTTGATACCACTTATCTATCCGAAAGTTTATATCCGAAAATAACAGGAATTCTTCAGAAAATGTACCCTTATCAGGATCTGATTGCTCCGTTACTGGAAGCTCCGATTCCAAAATCAAAAGCCGTTTTCGACGATACCAAAGTAACCGATCACCATGCGATCATTCCTACGGAAATTCCACCTTCTCAAAATTTGAGCAGGGAAGAAAAACTGATTTACGATCTGATTGCAAAACGTTTTATTGCTGTATTTTATCCGGAATGTAAAATTTCCAATACGCTGGTAGAAGGAAAAGTAGGAACCATTCCTTTCAAAACCAGCGGAAGACAGGTTCTTGAAGCAGGGTGGAGAGCCGTTTATGCTAAAGAACCTAAAGAAGAAACCACAGATAAAGACAAAGAAAAAGAAGAAGAACAAACCATTCCTGAATTTATTGTAGGAGAAACCGGACCACATGATCCAAAGATTCACCAGGGAAAAACCACGCCTCCAAAACCTTACACGGAAGCAACCTTGCTGAGAGCAATGGAAACAGCCGGAAAACAGGTTGAAGATGAAGAACTGCGTGAAATGCTGAAGAACAACGGGATCGGAAGACCATCCACCCGCGCCAACATCATTGAAACCCTTTTCAAAAGAAAATACATCGAGAAAAAAAGGAAAAACCTCATCGCTACCCAAACCGGAATTCAGTTGATTGATACCATCGAAGACGAACTTTTAAAAAGTCCGGAACTGACCGGTGAATGGGAATCAAAACTTCGTAGAATAGAAAAAGGAGAGTATGAAGCCAACCTTTTCAAAGAAGAACTGATCCAGATGGTAACCGAACTTACCGAAAAAGTAGTGTACGGAAAAGGTAAAGTGATTACCCTTCAGGAAGAAGAAAAAGAAGAAGTAAAGGAGAAGAAAAAAAGAGAACCTACACAGAAAAAAGAACTTCAGTCCTGGGAAGAAACGAAATGTCCGAAATGTAAAGAACACAATCTGATCAAAGGAAAAACAGCAGTAGGATGTTCTGATTTCAAAAACTGTGGCTTTAAAATTACCTTTGAAATTTTCGGTAAAAAATTATCAGATAAACAGCTTTTAGACCTTGTTTTAAAAGGAAAAACTTCAAAATTAAAAGGCTTTACCACCCATCCGGAAGCTATTGCAGAAGGTGTTTTGACATTGAGTGACGACTTCCAGACACAACTTAATTAAATATCATTATTGAGTGGAGAATACGGGATTCGAACCCGTGGCCTTTTGACTGCCAGTCAAACACAATAGCTTTTAATATACGCTATATGAGCCTTGTTCTTCAAAGATAATAAAATAACGGCTGGAACTTCATAGAAAAAGGTGATCCAATTTTGGACAGTATTATATTTTATCGAAGATAAAATCTTTGCGCCTTAAAAATAGACAACTTTTGAAATAACTTGCGCCTTTGCGTTTTCCAACAATCTTCTGACTTTTAATTCATACTGAGATTCCTACGGAATGACAATTACAACGCTTAGTTTATCCATACAGTTTGTCATTCCGTAGGAATCCATCCTTATACTTTTAAATAGTTCTACCATTATTGTTGTAACCCAAATACCCCAACTGAAGAAGTAAAAATTCCCCTCCACTGGAGGGGTGGCGAAAATTCAGAGAATTTTTGACGGGGTGGTTTACCGTTTTTCTAAACTCATTCTCATCTTGAAACTTCAACATTCTCTTTTTTCTGTTTCATAAACTGAAAGATGGATCCAATCACAAAAAGCACCAAAATAACAAGAAGAGTCTGACCAATGATAGGATCTTTGATATCCTTAGCTAAAGGATGTCCGATAGGAACCCTTGTAAAAGTCTCATTAATTGTAGGAACAAGAGACAGGAAAAAGCTGAATGACAGCAAAAAATTCTCAAAATATCTGGCTCTCCTGCTTTCCTTTTTACTTAAGAACAGGAAATAGGCGACAGAGATCAAAACAATGATGAATAATGAGAACACATGCCCTGCATTAAAACCTCCGGCTTTGGAAATGCCCAATGCTGAAAGTGACGTGATGAGCGTAGCGTAAAAGTACACCTTCCCGGATAGATGAGCTAAGTTAATCTTACCATATTTGATAAATCCGATCATTGCGCCGACAAGAGCACTGATACCAATGATGGTATGAAAAATTCCTAAAATTGATAGATGCATATTGATATTATTTAAAATTTATACTCATTCAGTTTCTTGTTTTTTGCATTTTACGGGATCTTAAGAGGAAAGTTATCCCCTGAAACTGATAGTACAAATTTGCGGTAGAAATACAGAAATGATTTTGTGATTTCGTTCAAGAATTTGAGATTTTGGTTCAAAAAAAAAGCACTTCTTATTGAAAAAAGAAATGCGTATATAATTTGTATAAAATAGTTTTCCAATTATTTTTCTTTCCGTTCCTGACGATAAGCTGAAGGGGAAATGTGAAATTTATCGCTGAAATTTTTTGTAAAAGTTGCCAGATCATTAAATCCGCAGTCAAAAGCGATATCCGTAATGCGTTCATCAGATATTAAAAGCAGTTCGGTGGCCTTTTCCAGTTTTTTGTTTCTTATATAATTGGCGGGAGTATCCTCATAAAGTTTTGCGAATTCTCTTTTGAAGGATGATACACTCAGATTACTTTGTTCTGCAAGCTGTTCAATGGTGAGCTGCGAAAATAAGTTGGCTTCAATGATTTGCTTAAAAGAGTAAGTTGTTGGGGAGAAAAGTTGAGACAAAATCAATTGAATGGCATTGGCATTCTGTGACTGAGCCAGCAATAACATGATCTCTTTTAACTTAAGAATTAATATATCTTCATTAATAAGAGAAGGATTTTCAAAGTAAAAAAGCAGTCCTTCTACATATTTTTGAATCAGAAAATCATTATTTATTTTCTCACTGGATTGATTTGAAACCATGTTTGCAGGTCTCTGCAGTAAGGAAGGTAATTCTCTGTCGTAAATTCTTTTCAGAATATCAGGGTAGAAAGTCACAATGACGACCTGGCAGTTACTTTCTGAATTTGAATTTTGAATATGCTTTCCCGAGCTGATACAGTTCAGAAACAGGGAATAGTTGGCAGGAACATCAAATTCCTGTTCATCTGTCTTATATTGAAATTCTCCTTTGATTACATATAGAAAACAGGCCTGCTCCGAAACCGGAAAATCATATCTGAATGGCCCTGTCATATCAATTTTCTGTATCAGGGTTTTTCCAAATAATTCGTATTTTTTGTAATCATTCAGCATACTGGAAGGGTTTCGTTTTGAAATGAATCACGGGAAATTTAAATAATTTTTTCTTTAAAATGGCAAAATGTATTCTATTTTTAATGAATAAAAGTATACCGCTCCGCATAGCCACACAGTTTGTCATTCCGTAGGAATCCAGTCCTATATTTTCATCTTGAAAAGAAGAAGGAATTCGTTCCATACGGCCGATTGATTTTACCGGAACAATTTCTCATGCCATCCACCAACATCATTTTTAATCTCCTCATGATGCTTGCATAAAATCACAGCCAGTTCCAGTTCAGATCTTTCAGATTTGTAAGGATTCACAGTAAGAAACCCAAAGAAATTTCCATCCTGATCAACGATTGCCGGAGGATAAGCCCCATATTCATTCCATGGAGAGTAGGTGCTGTGGGTACTTCCATAGTTTCCGTACATATTCCAGATTGATTTTGAACTGAATGCATTTCCGTAATCACTAAACTTGTTCCATATCGAATTTTTATCAAACTTATCACAGTTTAAGCATCCTAGATATTGATCCTGGTCTGCACCACCATACAAATGCAGCGTCTGCGCCTGGAAACTGGAGCCTGCAACTAAACCTAAAAATTGGAAAAACCTCTTTAAACCCATCATAAAGCTTTCCTGCAAAGCTAACCTTTTGAGCTGAAAAAATTTAATTATTACTGAACAAAACCACACACCACAAAATCTTATAGGTTTCCAATATCTATAAGGTTTAAATTTCATGTAGAGATCAGACAGCAGTATAAATTTATATCAGTTTCCTAAAAGCCTCCTGCCATTGGAAATTTTTAATCTTTAAATTCTTTAATCTTTAAATCAATTTCTACCTTTACATACAAATTCAAAAAATAATGACACCAGAGAAAAGAAAACTCATCACAGACAGCTTCGGCCGTTCAGAAACCTTAAAATTCTATCAAGCAGAACTGCTGGAAGTTGAAACAGATTTTATATCTATGAAGATTCCCAAAATGGAGATGATGACCAGAAAAGCAGGGATGTTCAACGGAGCGATGATCGCTTCTCTGGTGGATGTTTCTTCAGGATATGCAGCAGTAAGTCATTATGCCGAAGACTGTTATGTCGTAACTGTTGAGTTGAAAGTGAATTACCTTCGTCCTGCTATGGGCGATGCGTTGGTTTCAAAATCCTATGTCATCAAAGGAGGAGGGAAAATCATTGTGGTAAGAACGGAAATCTATGTTCAGAATGAAAATTCCGACTCAGAAAGTCATGTGGCGACCTCATTGGTCACTATGATGAAAATAAAATAACAGATTGGGGAAGTAACAGGCAAAATATTCCTTAAATAAAGGGTTTAACGGAATTATTTTTTTTGAAATGGAATGGCTTTTGCTCAATATTCCCCATAAACATTAAAAAATATCACAATGAACTTAATTATCCGACTATTTGTAACAGCAATTGTTGCTTATCTTTTAACCAAAATTCTACCGGGAGTACATTTTGAAGGATTTTCTTCAGCCATTATCTTTGCTATTGTGCTTGGGGTTCTCAACATATTTGTAAAACCAATTTTAAGCCTGTTTGGTCTGCCGTTAACGATCCTTACTTTAGGATTCTTTGCTTTGGTAATCAATGCCGGAATTATCCTGATCGCAGACTATTTCATAGACAGTATGGTGGTAGATGGTTTCTGGTGGGCATTTATCTTCAGTATTCTGCTGTCAATCGTGACTTCTCTGGCAAACTCAATGTTCTCAGATGGGGATTAAATTATAAAATAATACTATCATAAAATAGGCTGCCCACTTGGGCAGCCTATTATTTTTAACAATTCTTTTTGATCCACTTTATGCAGTCTTCATAAGTGAGTATCTGGCCGTCTTTTTTCATGTAAGGCGCATTAATTGGCGCATTTTCATCAATTTGTGCCAGGATTTGTTCACGGGTTCTGCCTGCAAAATTAACTCTCGTTTCATCGATAGATCCATACTTGAAGTGGCCTGCATGTACGTGCCAAAGATTGGCTGTACCCGCGTCTACCCGCGTTGCTTTAAAATCGCCTGTGTCTGGTGTGCTCATAATGTAAAATTTTAATGGGTTGGTAATTTATGATATCGGACGTCTGATGGTGTAAAATTCAGTATTTGAAATAGGCATTGGTACAGGGAAAATCCCCATATTTAAAAAATGGGTGTTTTCCCGGAAATGTACTTTACAGGATAAAAAGAATTTTAATGTTAATTCTTTCGTTCATCTTTATTTTAAATATTAACTTTGGCAATCTTTGAGTTTAATAAAAGGAGAGTACGAAATCAGCAGGATTCCGTACATCCGTTAAAAAATGAATATCAACATATGAAACTTAAGTACAGTCTGCTGGCCTTGGCAGCTCCGCTTTTAATGAATGCACAACAAGTAATGACACCTGAAATTCTTTGGACTTTGAAAAAAGTTGGAGTACAGGCTGTTTCACCGGATCAGGGTTCTCTTATCTATAAAGTAGGACAGGTAGATCTGAAAACAGAGAAAACAAAAAATGAGAACTATTTTCTGAATGTTCTTAATAATCAGTCTTCCAAAATTGATTTCGGTAAGAAAGCCCTTATTCAATGGGATAAAAACGGAATTTATGCTCAGGAAGGAGATAAAATCTATCTTTCTAAAGATGCAGGAAAAACCTGGACAGAATTTTATACCATTGGTGAAGTTGATAATGTTGTCATTTCTCCGGATGGGAAAAAAATTGCTTTCAGCAAGCAGGTATTGGTAGAAAAAGTAATGGGGAAAGATAAATTCGCTGATACTCCTAAAACGACTGCTCAGGTATACACAGACCTGAATCACAGACACTGGGATTATTTCAATGAAGGAAAATACAACCATGTATTTGTAGTCAATACTTCTGATAAAGCAGAATCCGCTAAAGACCTGCTGGAAGGAAAAATGTGGGATTCTCCTCAGAGACCTTTCGGGGGGGCTGAAGACTTTATCTGGAGTTCAGATTCTGCACAGCTTTTATATGTTACAAAACCTAAAAGTGGAAAAGACTATTCTACAAGCACCAATACAGATATTTTTGCTTACGATTTAGCATCAGGTACCACCAAAAATCTTACAGAATCCAATAAAGGATATGATGTAAATCCTAAATTCAGTCCGGATGGAAAATCTTTGATCTGGCAGAGTATGGCCAGAGATGGGTATGAAGCAGATAAGAATGATGTGAAAATCATGGATTGGAAATCTGGGAAGACAACTAATCTTACTTCAGGATGGGATGAAAGTGTTTCAGGAGATGTACTTTGGGGTGCAGATTCAAAAACAATCTACTTCACAGCAGCATTCAGAGGGACAAAGCAGCTTTTTGCCCTGGATTCAAAATCAGCAAAAGTACAGCAGATTACAAAAGGAGATTTTGATGTAAACGAAATCTTCACAGATAATAAAACTTCACTTTTAGTAGGAAGAACAGATGTAAACCATGCAACAGAGCTATTCTCAGTAAACGTTAAAAACGGAGAAATGAAGCAGGTGACTGAAGCTAACAAAGAAACATATGCTAAGCTGGCTCAGGGGAAATCTGAACTTAAGATGGTGAAAACTTCAGACGGTAAAGAAATGGGGGTGTGGTTCCACTATCCGCCAAACTTTGATCCGAACAAGAAATATCCGACATTGGTGTATTGCCAGGGAGGTCCGCAGTCTGCGCTTACTCAGTTTTTCAGTGTAAGATGGAACTTTGCTCTGATGACAGCCAACGATTATATCGTGGTAGCTCCGAACAGAAGAGGTATGCCGGGCTGGGGAACAAAATGGAATGAAGAAATTTCAAGAGACTGGGGTGGACAGCCAATGAGAGATTATCTGGCAGCAACAGATTTTGCAAAAACATTACCATATGTAGACGGTGACAGAGTAGCAGCGGTAGGAGCGAGCTACGGAGGATACAGCGTATTTATGCTTGCCGGAATTCATGAAAACAGATTCAAAACGTTCATTGCACATGATGGATTATTTGATATGAAATCATGGTATCTGACTACCGAAGAGCTTTGGTTTGCAAACTGGGATCTTGGTTCTCCATGGGAAAAACCACAACCAAAAGCATATACAGAATTCAACCCAAGCAATTTTGTAGATAAATGGAACAAACCAATTATGATTGTTCAGGGAGGAATTGATTTCCGTGTTCCTTACGAGCAGGGTCAGGAAGCTTTCCAGGCTGCAAAATTAAGAGGATTAAAATCTAAACTGGTTTACTTCCCGAACGAAAATCACTGGGTACTTCATCCACAAAACGGATTGGTATGGCAGAGAGAATTCTTCGATTGGCTGAAGGAAACTTTGTAAGATCAGCAAAAATAAACATCAATAAATAATAGCGGGCTATTATCCAGAGCGTAGACGAAGGAAGCCCGCTTTTTTTATGCCTAAATTCCGATAGCTTTAGCCAAAACTTAAATAAACTGCGTTGGTTAAAGGAATTTAATTCAGGCTATTGGAAGCTGGAAGAAGGAGGCTGGAAGTTGCTGTTAATCTTAACATTTATAGACGTTGCCATCAATTAATACTATCACTGTTTAAAAAGATGAAAATACGAACAACCTGTTTTTCATAACCTCAATAACTTCCTTTTTCAAGCTCCCGGCTTCCAGCCAGATTAAATAAATTAAATCTCTATATTTGAATATGCAAAACCGGATTTCTTCATTTTTACCCCTTATTGATGCTCAGTCTCAAATTATCATTTTAGGATCAATTCCCGGGGTAAAATCACTGGAAAAACAGCAGTATTATGCCCATCCTCAGAACAAATTCTGGAAAATCATCTTTGAATTGCTGAACGAAGAATTTACTGAAGATTATACTCAAAGAATTGCAACAATAAAGAAACATCATATTGCTCTTTGGGATGTCATTGATTCCTGTGAGAGAAAAGGAAGCCTGGATTCTGAAATCAGAAATGAAGAAGCCAATCAGATCGCAGAGCTATTAGAAGAGCACCCAAATGTTAAAGCCATTTTCTGTAATGGAGGAAAATCCTATAAAAATTTACAGAAGTTATTAGGAAAGAACTATAGACTGCCTATTTTTTTATTGCCCTCCACAAGCCCGCTTCATACGGTTTCCTTTGACAAGAAATTGGAAGAATGGAAGAGAATACTGGAGTTTTTGGTTTGAGAGTGGGTGAGTTTGAGAGTTTGGGAATGAAAGTATAAAGCTAGTTTCTACGGAATGACAAAGTGTACGGATTAATAAAGCGCTCTGTTTGTCATTCCGTAGGAATCTAAATATCGAATGTAATCTTAGTACAAATGATAAGAGTTTAAAAGTCATTCACTTCCCAAGTATGCTCTCAGTCCTTTCAACAGCTCCAGCTGGTTTTTGGTCCGGTCTAAATTATGTTCAGGATATTTTGTAGCATAATAAACACTTCCGTTCAGATAGTCTGTTAAAAAACGAATCTCCTGGATATAAATGGCGACCTGTGCGGCATAATCAAGATTATCGGATTCTTCCTGGGTCAGCTTTTCCTTCAGATAAAATAGAAATCCTTCTTTTACAACCTTATACATTTCTGGGTTGAAGTTGTTTTGAGCACTTCCGTCATCTTCATTCGTTGTATTGGTATAAGACTGGATCATTGTTCCAAAATCATATAAAATAGTAGAAATCATCATCGTATCCAGATCAATGACAGCCAAAGGATGGTGATTTTGATCAAAAAGGATGTTGCTGATTTTTACATCTGCATGGATGATTCTTTTGGGAATCTGATTGCTTTTCTCCATTTTGATCCATTTATCAGGTAAAGACAGAAGCTGGTTGGTGATTTCTATTTCAGTTTTTGCATTTTCTTTTAAATGAGGAGCTGCATTCTTTAATGAGTTTTTATAATCTGCAACCCTTTTCTCAAAATTTAAGAAATTAGGTAGTGTATCTTCAATAGCAGGCAGTTTTTCAGTATTTACCGTGGTGAGAAAATAACTGAAGGTCTTAGCTGCTTCAAAAGCCGTCTGTAATGAAGGAGCGGTAAGAAAAGTAGTACTATTTTCTACAAAACTCAGCATGCGCCATGGATCATTATTAGCATCTTTTACCAAAAGTTTATTAGTAAGAGAAGGGATTGGCTCTATGATTTGAAACTGATAGTGATTTGACTTTAGAAGTTCATTAATCATTAAATGATTGTTGATGATGACTTCCGGCTGTTTGAAAACATGATTGTTGATTTTTTGTAAGATAAACTTTTTCCCCTGATCCTTATTTTCCAAAAGATAGGTTGTATTAATCAGTCCGTCAGTAATAGGAGTGAGATCGTAATGATCTGTACCAATAAATTGAATGACAATATCGTTTAGCTCCATAAATTTTCCGGGTATCTGTTGTTTTTAATCTCTGAAATCAGAAAATCTTTAATTTCCTTTTTATCATCTGCATAGGTGACCCCCATCCATTGAGAAGGAGATGCTTTTACCTTTACCTGTACTCTGTTTTCATCTATCATTCTCTGTACGGCGGAAGGAATATAAAACTCCTGAGCAGGCAGTGGATTAGATTCGATAAAGTCATAAAAATAAGCTTCCAGATAACAGAAAATATGAGGATGGAAAATAAAAAAGTTCATGGATACCAATGTATCAGGATCTAATTTTACATTTTCTCCATTTTTAATATAAACGATCGAGTTATTTATTCTTTGAATGGAAGTCTGTTCTTCAACGTTGATCAGATCGTTTTCCGGATCAAGAGTACATATTCCTCTGGCCACAGCTCCATTGCCGCTCAATGTTGTTCCTACAGGATAAGCAATCATTCCCAGTTGTGAATCTGAAATATGATGATGGTTAATTTCATGTGCAGCCAATTGATATGCTTCCTTTCCGTAAAAATCATCTGCATTGATCATCACAAACGGTTCCTGGATCGAATATTTGGCACAAAGTACGGCATGGGCAGTTCCCCATGGTTTTTCACGATCAGGATAATCAAAACCCTCTAATGAAATAGGAATACTGTCTATTTCCTGATAGACCCAATGGAGCTCAAAATTTTTAGTTTCTGATATTCTGTTGAGCCTTTCAATATAGCTTTGAGGGATCAGCTTGTTGACAACAATGACTACTTTTTGAAAACCGGCTTCCAGTGCATCAAAAATAGAATATTCCAGAATCGGCGAACCGTTATCGAGTATTCCATCCACCTGTTTGAGACCTTTGTATCTGCTGCCTAACCCGCCTGCTAATATAAGTAGTGTCTTTTTAGAACTCATCGGTCATTCCAAATACTGGTTTACGGGTTTTCCATTTTCCATTGGTAAAATCAGGAATATCAACTACCTGACCACCTTTGGCAATAGACTCTTCACTCAATGGCGTAATTGAATACCACAATGCAAGGTCATACACATCCATCGGAAATTCTATATTTCGTTTGATACATTCAATAAAAGTATTCATTACAAAGAAATCCATTCCGCCATGTCCTGCTCCTGCAGCAGTAGTTTCAAACTTTTTCCACATTGGGTGATCATATTCTGTCATCCATTTTTCAGTATTATCCCAACGGTGGGTATGGTTCATTGTTTTTTCAAAATAAATATGTCCCTGGTTGAAGTCTCCCCATCCGAAATCCTGCCACAATCCTTCAGTTCCCTGAACCCTGAAGCCCAGGTCATAAGGTCTCTGTAAGCTTGTATCATGAGTAAGTAGAATGGTTTCTCCATTAGCACATGCAATCTGCGTGGTTACCACATCTCCCTGGTTGAATTTTACTTTTGCATTAGTATGGTTTTCTCCACCTTTTGGATGTTCAACAATGTATTTATGAAGTCCTACAGCTTTTGAAGAGAATGAAGAGAGCCTTGTTAAACGGTTTCCTCTGTTGATATCCATCATCATCGCTACCGGGCCTAATCCATGCGTAGGATAAAGTTCTCCGTTACGCTTTACATAATGCTCGGTTCTCCATTTTGCCTCACTGAATCCTTTCTCTCCGAACTCTGCACCTGAATTGTAAGGATTAACTCCGTCATTGAAAAGAACACCTCTCAGGTCATGCTGATAACCGCCTCTTCCATGTACCAATTCCCCAAACATACCTTTACGGACCATATTCAGAATGGCCATGATATCTCTTCGGTAGCACACGTTCTCCATCATGAAGATAGGTACCTTTGTTTCCTCATATACTTTTACAAATTCCCAGCAATCCTCAAGCTTTATCGCTCCGGAAACTTCCATACCCACAATTTTCTTTGCACGCATTGCCTCAACACCTTGCGTAAGGTGCCATTCCCATGGAGTAGCAATGACAACAGCATCTATTGTTTTTAATTTTAAAAGATTTCTATAGTCATATTCACCGTTGGAAAATTCCTGAGCAGCCGGTTTATTATTGTCTTTTAATATTTTTTGTGAAGCTGCAAGCATTCTTTTCTCCGGATCTGCAAACGCTACAATCTCTACATCATTACGTTTTGCCAGTAATTTTACATGCTCCTGCCCACGAAGACCGACACCGATGAAGCCGACACGGACTTTTTTATCTGTTTTAAAATCATTGGAATAGGCAAATAATGAATTGGGTAAAACCAATGCTCCAAAGCTTGCCAAAGCTGCCGTCTTAAGAAAGTTCCTGCGCGAATTGCTATTGTCCATCTATTTTTTTTCCTAAATATATTAAAACTTTTGTAAATCCCGATGGCGTGAGAGATGTTGAGTGGGAGAATTTTTGAGTTATGGGTGCAGGTTAGAAAGTTAGAGAGTTAGAGAGTTAGAGAGTTAGAAGGTTTTTAGAGTAAGAGTGTTTATGAGTAAGAGCGTTGAAATTGTAAGAGTATAGATTCCTACGGAATGGACAACCTAAGCACTTTATGTATCCGCTCACTTTGTCATTCCGTAGGAATCTGGATATTATATATTTATTGCCTGGAAAAGAATTTTAGAGTTTTTGGTTTGTGACTAGGAGATTATCTTCATTTATCTTTTGCCTCTTTGCCATTTTATCTAAAAATCTATTGATTGATCCAGGCTTTTCTTAGTGCCAGCTGTTTTGAATCCGGGTTGGGAAAAGAGGTTACTTTTCCGGTGGCTTCATCATAGTTAAAACCTGCTTTTTCCAGATACTCTTTCAAAGGAATGGGCTGGGTACCTTCTACAAAATCCCTGAAAAATGTACGTATTTCCGGATAGGTTATTTGGGTAATTTCATCAAACAGATCATCATCGTTGAAATATTTCCCTTCACCATATTTTTTCATAAGAAGCTGCATCAGATCCTGAGTTCCCATTTTACCACCAGAAAGTTCTCTTAATCTGATATCAAGACATAACCCGATTAACGCTCCTTTCTGATAAAAATTCATATACTGATCCTGTCTTTCCATGGAGTTTTTACTCAGTTCCGTAAGAGAAAACTTGTTGTCAAACTCTTTCATACCATGTATCTTTTCTTCCAGACTCTTTTCAAAATCTTCAAGACTGATCATTTTTTGTTTGACAGGCATATGAATCGTAGCATATTCAGTCATTCCCTCGTACAACCAAAGGTGTTTAGACATAACAGGATTCAGAAAATCATAATGCTGAATTTCTCCTGAATGAATGTTGAGAGGAGTAACAATATGGAAAAACTCATGGGATGCTACCCTGTTTAAAGCATTCGGAAGAAACTTCATACTTCCCGAACGGTACAGACAGACTGTAGAGTGGGAGTGTTCCAGGCCGTCTCCAAGAAATCCGTTCTCGTTTGAAGACTCATAGTAGATCAGAAAAGCATATTTATTGACCGGTAATGTTCCTCCAAGATACGCTTGCTGGTTTTTCAGAATATTCTCTATTTCACGGGCTATTGTTTTTGAATAATGCCGCTCTTTATTATTATAGAATGAGACAAGAACTTCTGTATGGCCTATTTTCAGCAACGTTGTATCGGGAACGCAATATAAAACAGGCGAATCTACCAATTGCCGGTAATCTTTAGCCCAGACAATGTCAGTGTTTTTATTTTTCTGTTTATAATCCAGTGCGGAAGAAGCGTAAAAATCTTTGTTTTTTGTAATATTGATCTGATAAGGAATATCTTTCATTTCTTCAAAATATCCTACTAAAGAATTATAGTTGATCACGAAAACACTGTCTTTTACAAACATGCTTCCTGGAGATTTGGCTTCCTGGGTATCATTTTTTAAAGAATCCCAACCGTCAGCTACCTGATATGATATTTTGCGTACATGTTTAAGATCATGCACCAGCCAGCTGTTTTTATCCAGACGTTCGGTCAGGATTTTTTTTCCATTCTTGTCGGTGGCTGTAAAATTTGAGACATATTGCCCGAAATTCATAGCCTGATAAAATCCGGGAACCAGTTTAGGGATAATAAACTTACCCTGTTTAAGAGTGTTCCTCGGGGGAGCAAAAGAAACCCGGACTTCATCATTGGACATATGAAGAAGATCTATATTGTATTCGTAATTATTCTTTGATTTTTGGGCTATAATTATATTAGGAATTATAACGATCAGAAAAAATAGCTTTATAATAATATTCATTGCTATTGCTTTAAATACTACGAAAATACAAAATTACCTCTACGGTTTGCGGACTTTATTTTTCCATATAATAAACTTCTTCGTAAGGTTGGATCAATACCCATCCGTGGCCTGAAAACTTCATCTGAAACTCTTCACCACTTCCTCTTCCGATAAGGCTTTTGAAAGAAACATTTGTTTTCAGTTCCGGGCTCAGATTTCCGGACCATGCAACCGTAGCATTAGGATCTGTGAATACAGGTGTATCAGGTGTTACCAGTAAAGTTAACGGATCTCCGTGAGTGGTGATCGCAATATGTCCCGTTCCTGAAAGTTTCACCTGGAAAAGTCCGCCGGACATCATTCCTGCAATACTCTTAAGCATGGTAATATCGCTGTTTACAGTTTGTTCATGAGCAAGAACATCATTTCCGTTCACACATACGGATTCATTATTCAGATAAAGGATACGTACTTTTTTTCCGGAATCTGCTACATACAATTTTCCGGTTCCTTCCGCTTTCATTAGCTTACTTCCTTCACCACTGATTGCTTTTTTAAGGAGATTTCCAATTCCTCCGGCCAGCATTCCCTGTCTTTCAAAATTGATATTTCCCACATAGCTTACCATACTTCCTTTTTTGGTCCATACCGCCTGATTATTAAGATTGATTTCCAGAAGATGTTTGGTTTCCAGCTCAAAATAGTCTCTTTGCTGCGGATTCTCTTTTGTTTCGTTGATAAATGCTTCTATCGAATATTTGCTCATAATTATAATTTTTTTATTGGTTGTTTTTATGCGGTTATCGATTTGATTTTGTTTAATTTATACTCTCTCTTATTACTTTTAGGATTCAGATCCACAAATTCATAGGCTTCAAAGTTGACTAGTTTAGCTTTGAAAACTTCAGTGGCTTTTTCTACCGACCAGGTTTTAGGATAATGAAAACCTTCAAATTCTGCACTGAAAATCTCTGCTTTGAAATCATGGGAAAATTCTACATCCCCTGCATAAGTTAATGCTATTTTGCCGGTCCAGGTAATATCATATTGATTGTTGTCTGTTTTTAAAAACCGGATCTCATGGTCTGCACAGCTGTCATGTCCAAGCAAATAAATGTTAAAAGCCAGATCATCGTCATCAAAATCTTGTTCAGATGGAAGATCGTTGCTGAAAAGAGCATTTTTAACAACAGCATCAAAGTCCAGTTTTTCATCAGGATTATTAATTCTGATTCCTCTTTCTTCACCCCAATACGTTGATGATAGGGTACAGGTATGGTAGTTTCCCCATACGCCTTTAGAGTCCCAGTCCGATACATCTTCGTCTTCTTCGTCGCCGTCAGGATCATCATTGGCATAATAATCTTCAGTTTTTAAATGAAAATCAAACCAGATAAACCCATCCTCATCAATCCGTCCGCTCCAATTGAATGTAACGATTTTGTGACCACTAGGATACGGATTATTAAGGAAGTAGATTTTGCTTACTGGTTGCATACTGGATTTTAATTTTTCCAAAAATAGAACTTTTTAAGCTTAAAAATCCCCGTAAAATCACGGTTTTATATTTCATTGTAAATAATACTTGACAAAGGGGTATTCAATGTCGTATATTTGCACTCCGAAAATTACACCTTGTAATTACACTAATTTTTAAACCGTAATTTAAAAAATGAAAACATCAGATTTTAATTTTGATCTTCCTGCGGAATTATTAGCAGAACACCCATCAGAGCACAGAGACGAAGCTAGATTAATGGTACTTGATAGAAAAACACAAACTATCGAGCACAAATTATTCAAGGATGTAGTGGATTATTTTGATGAAGATGATTTGTTTATCTTCAATAATACAAAAGTTTTCCCTGCTCGTCTTTACGGAAATAAAGAAAAAACAGGTGCTAAAATTGAAGTTTTCTTATTAAGAGAGCTTGATAAAGAAACCAGAGTTTGGGATGTTTTGGTAGATCCGGCAAGAAAAATCAGAATTGGTAACAAATTATTCTTCACTGAAGATGAATCTTTGGTAGCGGAAGTTATTGATAACACCACTTCAAGAGGAAGAACATTAAGATTCTTATTCGATGGTTCTTACGACGAATTCAGAACGAAATTAAAAGAATTGGGAGAAACTCCACTTCCAAAGTATATCAAAAGAGCAGTAGAGCCGGAAGATGCAGAAAGATATCAGACTATCTATGCTAAAATAGAAGGAGCTGTTGCTGCACCTACAGCAGGTCTTCACTTCTCCAAGCATTTGATGAAGAGATTAGAGATCAAAGGAATCAATTTTGCTGAAGTTACACTTCACGTAGGATTGGGAACTTTCAACCCAATTGAGGTAGAAGATCTTTCTAAGCACAAAATGGAATCTGAAGAGATCATCATCGATGAAAAAAATGCTGACCTTATCAACAGAGCAGTAGAATCTCACAGAAGAGTTTGTGCAGTAGGTACTACAACAATGAGAGCATTGGAAACTTCTGTTTCTTCAAACAAAAAGATCTCTGCTTTCAACGGATGGACAAATAAATTCATTTATCCACCTCACGATTTCGGAGTAGCTACTTCAATGATCACAAACTTCCACACACCGAAGTCTACACTGCTTATGATGATTGCAGCATTTGCCGGAAAAGATTTCGTAATGCAAGCTTATGAAGAAGCTGTAAGAGAAAAGTATAAATTCTATTCTTACGGTGACGCAATGTTAATTCTATAAAAAAGATAATAGGTAATAGGTGGCATGTAGTAGTTATCCGCCACCTGCTGCCTATAATCTGCAACCTTACAATGAAAGATATCCGTATATTATCACTGGACCAGCTTAAAGATTACTTTGAGTCTTTAGGAGAAAAACCGTTTCGTGCGAAACAGGTCTATGACTGGCTATGGAGTAAAAACCTCCATTCGATAGATGAAATGACGAATCTTTCGAAATCTCTTCGTGAAAAAATTTCCGAAGAATATACAATTAATCCTGTTTCCGTAGACCTTCTTCAAAAAAGTACTGACGGAACCATCAAAAACGGCGTGAAGCTTCATGACGGGCTGATGGTGGAATCTGTTCTTATTCCTACAGAAACAAGAACTACAGCCTGTGTATCTTCGCAGGTGGGATGCTCATTAAACTGCGAATTCTGTGCTACAGCAAAACTGAAAAGAATGAGAAACCTTGAAGTAGCTGAAATTGTAGATCAGGTAGCCTTGATTGACAGCCAGAGTAGAATGTACTTCGAGAGACCGCTTTCCAATATCGTATTTATGGGAATGGGAGAGCCGATGATGAATTACAAAAATGTAGTAGAAGCCATCAGAAAAATTACCCAGCCGGAAGGATTGGGGATGTCTCCGAGAAGAATTACCGTTTCTACATCAGGTATTCCAAAGATGATCAAAATGCTTGCTGATGACGAACTGCGTGTGAAACTTGCTTTATCCCTTCACTCAGCTATCGAATCCAAGCGTAACGAGATCATGCCTTTCTCTGACAAATTTCCGTTGACAGATATTATGGAATCTCTTCAGTACTGGTATCAAAAGACAGGTTCTGTCATTACTTTTGAATACTGTGTATGGAAAGGAATCAATGACGGAGATGAAGATATTAAAGCATTAATCAAATACTGCAAACAGGTTCCTTCAAAAGTAAACCTTATTCAATACAACCCGATTGGTGACGGAAAGTATGACCAATGTAACAAACAGGCGGAAGAAAATTACATCCGTCAGCTTGAAAATGCAGGCGTTACAGTAATGGTCAGAAGAAGCCGTGGAGGTGATATTGATGCCGCTTGCGGACAATTGGCTAACAAAGCAACAGATTAAAATTTCCTTAAAAAAAATCAAAAATTCCTTAAAAAAAGGTTAAAACCCTACCTTTGCACAAATTATTTTGTGATGATGGATTTTCTTATGAGCGAGGATGGGCTGGAAAATGTGTATGCATGGGCTATCCCGCTGCATGCAACTGTTATTTTAGCTGAAATGATTTACAGCCACGTTTCAGAAGCTAAGCTATATAGTGGGAAAGATCTTGCTACCAATGTTTATCTGGCATTGATGAACTTTGGTCTGGACCTTATCATGAAAGCATTTGCCATGGGCGTTATGTTTTTCTTCTACAATCACAGACTTTTCTCATGGGATCTTAGTGTTTGGTATCTGCTGGCTTGTTTTATCATCACAGATTTTGCCTATTACGTACTGCATTATGTGGACCATCGTTCCAGAGCATTCTGGGCAGTACATATCACACACCACAGTTCAGAATATTTTAACCTTACAACAGGATTCAGAAGCCCTGTACTGCAGCCGCTATACAGATATTTATATTTTTCGCCGCTTGCATTTTTAGGATTCAATCCGTGGCATATTATGGTAGCTTATGCTATTGGTCAGGTATATGGAACATGGGTTCATACACAGACTGTGAAAACTATGGGATTTTTAGAATATATTCTTGTCACGCCTTCCCACCACCGTGTTCATCATGCATGTAATGTAAAATACCTGGATAAGAACATGGGAATGTGCCTGATCATCTGGGATAAAATATTTGGAACATTTCAAAAAGAAGATCCTAATATTCCTGTAAAATATGGAATCTATCCTAAAATGCCGGATAACAGACCAGATACAGTCCTTTTTTATGAATGGAGAAAAATCTGGAAAGACCTTAAGCAGCCCGGATTAAAATTCACTGACAGAATTAATTATATTTTCAACTCACCGGGGTGGAGACATGACGGAACCGGAAAAACGGTAAGGCAATACCAGAAAGAATATTTTGCAAAACAGGCAAAAAAGAAAGAACAACAGCAAACTCAGGAAAAGCAGAAAACTGCTTAAACTTGTTTTTAAAATCAATAGAAATCTAATGAAAAACGGGCTATTTTTAGCTCGTTTTTCTATTTTAAGATGATAGAATGAGGAATAAACAAATAATGAATCTCTTAAACTCTCCAACCCAAAATCAAGAATTTTTTTTCAAAAGACTACATCAAATATTTAGATTCCTACGGAATGACAATGTGTGTGGAGAAATAAAGCGCTTAGTTGTCCATTCCATAGGAATCTATGTTCTTATAATCACAAATTCTCTCATTTACAAACCCTCAAACTCTCAAACTCTCAAAACTCGAACTCCGAACCCCACATCCCAACTCATCAACTCAGAATAAAGTCCTATTTTTGTTGGATGAAAAAAATCTTTCTGATTGCTGCCCTCATCATTACTCAATCTGCATTTTCCCAGCAGACCGACTTTCTGAAAATAAAAAAATACAGGGTTAATTATCTGAATGATAAGATTGAAGAAACTTCAGGACTTGATATTTTAAACGGAAAATTATACACTTTCAACGATAGCGGAAATCCAGCCGAGCTTTTTGAAATTGATAAAAATAATGGCGAAATTATCCGAACACTGAAAACCAATCTGATTAATAATGATTGGGAAGCTTTGGCAAATGACGGTGAGAATTTTTATATTGGAGATTTTGGAAATAATGTTGGAACAAGAAAAAATCTGATGATCTACAAAGTTCCTTACGAACGTCTTGATACTTCTGTTAACATTAAAATTCCTGGTTCAGAAAGAGCTTTGGATGGAACAACAATTTCTTTTTATTATCCTGAACAGACTGAATTTGTTTCCAAAAATACCAGAAATGACTTTGATGCAGAAGCTATGATCTATTTGAACGGGAAGCTGCATATCTTTACTAAAGAATGGGCTGCAAAAGCAACCTCACATTATATTGTAGACCCTAATATTTCAGAATTGCAAAAAGCAGAAAAGAAAGAAACCTATAAAACAGGTTTCGTAGTTACAGATGCTTCCTATTTTGATAAAAAGCTCTATTTGGTGGGATATACCAAGAAAACGGAAGTCTTTTTAGATATCTTTACAGAAACGGAACCTGGGGTATTTTTCAAAGAAAAACCAAAGCACTATTACTTGGGAACAGCTCTTTCATTAGCTCAGATTGAAGGAATAAGTGTAGATGAAACGGGAGTTTATATTTCCGGGGAAACATTTAAATCTCCATTGGGAACTACAAAACCCTCTTTTTATTTTATCCCTAAAGATCAACTCAAAGATTAATTTGTCTTAAAATTGAGCGAAAAAAATTATCTTTGTGAGAATTAATAATTATTCACCCAGCATCGCAGATTTTGGCAAATATTGTAGAAGAGATTAAACGACCGATCAATGATGAAATGAAACTTTTTGAACAGAAGTTTTATGAATCAATGCAGAGTAAAGTGGCTTTATTAGATAAAGTAACCCGTTTTATTGTTACCACCAAAGGAAAACAGATGCGTCCAATGTTTGTATTTCTCTGTGCCAAACTGGTGGGTGACGTAACTGAAAAAACGTACCGTGGTGCGTCTATGATTGAGCTGATTCACACTGCTACTCTTGTACATGATGATGTAGTGGATGAAAGTTTCAAACGTCGTAATTTCTTTTCAATCAATGCTTTGTGGAAGAATAAAATTGCGGTTTTGGTAGGGGATTATCTCTTGTCAAAGTCTGTATTATTATCTACAGACCATAAAGATTATGACTTGCTTGGAGTAATTTCAAGAACCATCCGTGAAATGTCAGAAGGAGAACTTCTTCAGTTGGAAAAAGCGAGAAAACTTGATATTACTGAAGATGTTTATTATGAAATTATCCGCCAGAAAACAGCAACTCTGATTGCTGCCTGCTGTGAAATAGGAGTTCTTTCCAATAATGCGGACGAAGCTTTGGCTAAGAAGATGATGGACTTCGGAACTTTTACAGGAATGGCATTTCAGATTAAAGATGACCTTTTTGATTATTTAAGTTCAAACGTGATCGGAAAGCCCGTAGGAATTGATATTAAAGAACAGAAAATGACCCTCCCTTTAATTCATACCCTGAAAATTGCCAGCGAGAAGGATAGAAAATACTACTTCGATACCATAAAACGTTATAACAATAATCCTAAGCGTGTAAAAGAGCTTATAGAATTCGTTAAAAGCTCCGGTGGACTGGAATACGCGATTACAGTAATGAAGGATTTCCAGCAGAAAGCAAAAGATCTTCTGAATGAATTTCCTGAATCTGAAGCAAGAAAATCACTGCATAGTATGTTGGATTATGTAATTGAAAGAAAGTTTTAAAAAATTAATAAATAAAATGATTCGGCGCACCATAGGTGCGCCGAATCATTTTTATATATGTTCCTGTTTATATTTTCTGTACCGTTACATTGGTTACATTTCCATTTCCTGTAGGTCCCATCTCTGTTGATAAAATGGTGCATGCCTGATTGGGAGCAGCTGTAAAACGAATCTGATAACCTGCTGTAGGCACTACAATTACCGTTGTGTAATTCATTAGTTCACCAATTCTTGTTGAAGCAGTCAGAGTAGGAGTTGAAGCTCCTGCATAGTGGCTTCCCCTTCCCAGATAGTTACTGTCAGGAACAGGTCTTATCCCTAAAAGCAATTGCGCTCCCGCAGAAATATTTGTAAAACTTGCCTGTAAAGTCACCAGATAATTACCCGCCTGATTAAATGTAAGAACCCCTGAAGAAGTGTTATAAGAATAAAATGGTGAAGTAGCAACTGGGCTGGCAAACATTAATGTCACAATTGAAGCGGCACTGCCAATGGTTTGATCGGCGGCCAAACGTGCATGAAATAATGAATAAGCTGTAAAGTCTATCGTTTTCAGGACACCTGTGGCATCTGCAACAACCACTCTGTCTGTTCCACCAATTCCAATATTGGAATTAATATTTCGAACACGTACATTTCCAGAACTTACATCCAGCTTTTCTGTTGGGGTAATTGTACCTATTCCTACTTGCGCCGTGTTGGTTACTGTGAAATCATTAGCTTGTTGTGCGGCAGAAGGAACCCCGGATGTAGCGTTATCTTTGGCTCCATCAATATGAAAGGTCGTTTGGGGATTCGAGGTATTTATTCCTACCTGTGCGAAGTATAGTGTAGAAAAAGTAAAGACCTTAACTATGGTCAGTAATTTTTTTATCATCTTATAGTGTTTTAAAATAATTACTGACGTTAATTTCAAATAATATACCGGATTGATAAAAATTATCGATTATCGATAAATATCTATAGAGTATAATTTGATAATGATAATTTATTTAATGATTTTGGAATTAAATTATTTTTAGGCTTACAATAATAACTGCTAGAACTATACAAAATAAAGCGATTAAAAATAAATAATCCGCAATACTCTCAAAGGTGTATTCCCGTTTTTCCGTTTTCGTTCTGATAGCCAAAAACGAGAAGAAGCAGCTGCATGCAAAAAAAATGCTGGCAAGACCTGCAAATTCGTCTAAATGCGTATTCTGACTTATTTTAGCGATTTTTAGTGATGTCATGATAATCAATGAAAATCCTAAAAGATTGCTTGATGCATTCAAAATGTGAGGTGATTTTTTTTCCATCTTTTACAATTTTTTTCAAAATAAAGCACAATTTTTTTTATTATCAAATTTTTAAAAAAGATTATTAAAAATTAAAATTAATTTAAAAAGTGTATATTAGCAAAATACTTGAAGATTAAAAAACTTTTTTACTTAGCTATGCAAACAACCTATATTGAAACACAGCAAATATCCTTTCAAGATTTTAAAAATCAAATACTTGAAGACTACAGGTTAGGAAGGATCTCTCGTGAAATGTCTTATCTCGGAAGGAGAGAAGTACTCACTGGAAAAGCTAAATTCGGAATTTTTGGGGATGGAAAAGAACTTCCTCAGCTTGCAATGGCGAAAGTTTTCAGAAATGGGGACTTCCGTTCAGGATATTACAGGGATCAGACTTTTGCATTGGCAATAGATGCCTTAACAGTAGAAAGTTTCTTTGCACAGATGTATGCAGATACAAGCGTGGAAAGAGAGCCTGCTTCAGCCGGAAGACAAATGAACGGGCATTTCGCAACAAGAAGTTTAAATGAAGACGGAAGCTGGAAAGATTTGACAGCTCAGAAAAATATATCTTCGGATATTTCTCCTACAGCAGGACAAATGCCAAGATTATTGGGATTGGCTCAGGCTTCTACAATTTATAAAAGTGTAAAATTTGAAGGTTCAGAAAAATTCTCAAGAGAAGGTAACGAAATTGCTTTCGGGACAATTGGGGATGCTTCTACAGCAGAAGGTCATTTCTGGGAAACTCTGAATGCTGCATGTGCACTTCAGGTTCCTATGATTGTTTCTATCTGGGATGATGGATACGGAATTTCAGTTCCTACTAAAAATCAAAGAGCAAAAGCTGACATCAGTGAGATGCTTAGCGGTTTCCAGAGAAAAGAAGGAGAGAATCAGGGATGTGAAATCATTCAGGTGAAAGCTTGGGATTATCCTGCATTACTGGATGCATATGCTAAGGCAGAACATTTTGCAAGAACGGAAAGTGTACCGGTAGTAGTTCATGTAATTGATGTTACTCAGCCTCAGGGACACTCTACATCCGGATCTCACGAAAGATATAAAAATGAAGAACGTCTGGCTTGGGAAGCTGAGTTTGACGGATTGGCAAAATTCAAAGAATGGATTTTGAACTATTCTATCGAAATTGATGGAAAAGATGAAGTAATCGCTACTACAGAAGAGCTGGAAGCTATTGATGAAGAAGCAAAAAAGATTGCAAAAGCTGGACAGAAAACAGCTTGGGAAAACTATCAGAAAGCGGTTTCAGAACTTATTCAGTCTATCTTACCTTTAGTAGAAAGCCTTAAAGGGCAGAATGCTGAAGTTGAAACATACATTTCTCAATTCAATAAGCTTGTTTCAAAAGCTAAAAAGGATATTTTCCATTTAGTAAGAAAAGCTTTACTGGCAACAAGAGGAACTAATTCTGCAGAAAGAAATCAGTTGATGCAGAAATATAATGAAGTTGCAGCAGTGGAAAAAGACAACTATTCATCTCACTTATATTCACAGTCTGAGTGGAAGTCTGAAAACATTCAGGAGATCAAGCCGGTATATTCCGACAGCTCTGAAGATGTTGATGGAAGAGTAGTGATTAGAAATAACTTTGACAAAATTTTTGAAAAATATCCTGAAACTTTAATCTTTGGTGAAGATACCGGAAACATTGGTGACGTAAACCAGGGATTGGAAGGAATGCAGGAAAAATACGGTGCTTTACGTATCGCTGATACAGGAATCCGTGAAGCAACTATCCTTGGACAGGGAATTGGTATGGCAATGAGAGGTTTGAGACCAATCGCTGAAATTCAGTATTTAGACTACGTTCTTTACTGTTTACAGGGAATGAGTGATGATCTTGCAACCGTACATTACAGAACGAAAGGAGGTCAGAAAGCTCCGTTAATCATCAGAACAAGAGGTCACAGACTAGAAGGAATCTGGCATTCAGGTTCTCCAATGGCTGGTATTCTTAACCTTTCAAAAGGAATTCTGGTATTGGTACCTAGAAACCTTACAAAAGCTGCCGGATTCTATAACACTATGCTTCAGGCTGACGAACCTGCGATCATCGTAGAATGTCTGAACGGATACAGATTAAAAGAAAAGCAACCGGATAACTTAGGAGAATTCACAGTTCCCGTAGGTAAAATTGAAGTTACAAAAGAAGGAAAAGACGTTACTTTGGTGACTTACGGTTCTACATGGAGAATTGTAACAGAAGCTGCCAACGAATTGGAAAAACTGGGAATTTCTGCAGAAGTAATCGATATTCAGTCGTTGATTCCTTTCGATTTATCTCACGAAATTGCTGAAAGTGTTAAGAAAACAAACAGATTGGTCGTGATTGACGAAGATGTGGAAGGAGGAACTACAGGATTCATCTTACAGCAGATCCTTGAAAAGCAGAAAGCTTTCAGATACCTGGATTCAGATCCGTTGACGATCTCTGCAAATGATCACAGACCTGCGTATGCAAGTGATGGTGACTATTTCAGTAAGCCATCTGCAGACGATATGGTAGAAAAGATCTACGCTATGTTTAATGAAACAAATCCTCAGAAATATCCTGCGATATTCTAATTGGGGTTACAATAAAAACATCGGGCTTTCAGATTTCTGAAAGCCCGATGTTTTTTATCATTATAGGAAATTTGTACATTTAAAGACTAATATTATATTTTTTAGCTCATCTTTAAACCAATTCTATGAAACGGGTATCCATTATATATATGCTTTTCGCATTGTTTTTTTGTAAAGCACAAAACTATACAGAAACTGAAATTTTAAATCAATTGGATTTAGCTTTCAATGGTAACCCCAGTTCATATTTCCCTCAAAAAAAATCAAATGAAATTCAATATAATTTTTTCTTGGATTTGGAGCATGGCTATTTTATGACAGCAGGAAACCGAATACATTTATATGGAAATGATGAAGGACAATGGGCTATAGTTTTTGAAAAAAATGGATATCAGAATAGAGCAACAAGAGCAGAAATAGAGCTTAATTATATAGGTAATTGTATTAGTTACTCCAAAGAAAAATATGGAGAGATAAATTATATCAGTAACACTAATTATATCGCTTTAATTGATGGTGATGAATTCATAAGAATTGAAAATAAAGAAGGAAGTGATTTAGAAACATTCGAGCATATTGGAGAGCAGGTTAAAGAAATAAAAATTCGGAATCAATTTGTTCCTTTTAATCATAATTATAAGGATTATGAAAAAGTAGGAATTAAAATAGAAAGCTTTGACAGCGGTAGGCGGCTGGTAGGTTTTGGAGATTTAATAAGATATTATAATGAAACAAATCCTTCATTACTCTATGCTTCAGAAGATGAAATAAAAATGCATATTCCCAAGAAACTAAAAAAAATAATGACCATAGACAAGTTTCATTATGACAGAGTAATTTTACCAAGCAAGCAGGAAACCTATAAGATGATAGCCAAGGTTTTGGTTACCAGGGATTCTTCTTATTGGAAGCCTACATTGCCTTTTAACAATCATTGGAGTAACTGGGAATCCGGAAACATATAACTTTAATCCTCTTCCGCTAAAGTAATTCTCAGCTTATTTAAAGTATTCATCAGAGTTATACTTGCCGTAAGCTCTACAATTTCTCTCTCCGTGAATTGCTCTATTAATTTTGACTTGATATTTTGCCAGTCATCTTTACTGTAAATAACAGCTTCAGCCCATTCTAAAACAAGCTTTTGCTGATCATTGAAGGCATTGGTGTGTTTCCAGCCCGGAAGTCTGTTAATGATATCCTGTTCAAGGCCAAAATTAGAAAGTTCTTTTGCATGATAGCTGCAACAATAAGCACAGCCGTTAATTTGAGAAACCCGAAGTTCAACGAGTGCAATTAATTTTTCATCAATCCCGGATTTTCGGATGCTGGTATGGGCTTTATACAGATTCTCAATCGTTTCTTTTGCAATTTCTTTGTAATTCATAATGAAAATTTTTATGCAAATTTGCATCAGAAACACTTCAGAACCTATATACTTACTTTTTGGTAATACACTTACCTTTTTGAAAGTATAATTTAAAATAAAAGGCTATCAAACATTGACAGCCTTATTATTTTTCACATCTTCATTCAAAAAAGCACAATCCTTATCTTCATGCGATCCTTTTACCTGATATTTTGCTTCCCATTCTTCCAGTAAATATAAAATTGGTAACAATGCCAATCCTTTTTCTGTAAGGGAATATTCCACGCGTGGAGGAAGCTCCTTAAACTCTTCACGGATAACCAGTCCATCGGTTTCCATTTCCCTCAGCTGATCAGTCAATACCTTTCTGGAAATGACATTAATGCGCACTGCCAGTTCTCCAAAACGTAACCTCCTGTCTTTAATAACAAGAACTATAATAGGCTTCCATTTGCTTCCTAAAGCGGCCATAGCTTTACCCAAAGGACAGCTGTATTGCATTAATTCATTCTTTTTCATAAGAAAATCTTTATTTAAATATCATATGGAACCGAAATTTCATACGTTACTTTGATGTTACTAATGTAAGTTACTGCGAAGTTACCACTATTTTTTTAATAAAAGATACAAAAGTGAACTATTATTAGTTACTTTGTGTAACAATTATAAAATATAAATTTAAATATGAGCACATCATCATTATTTAAACCGTTTCAATACAAAAATTTACAGCTTAAAAATAGAATCGTAATGGCTCCTATGACCAGAGCACAATCTGACAATGGAGTTCCAACTCAGAATATTGCAGACTATTATGGGAGAAGAGCTGCTTCAGAAGTAGGATTAATTCTTTCTGAAGGAACTGTAATCAACAGACCCGGATCAAAAAACTTGCAGAACATTCCTGATTTTTATGGAAATGATGCTTTGAACGGATGGAAAAATGTAATCGATACCGTACATCATAATGGCGGTAAAATGGGTCCTCAGATCTGGCACGTAGGTGATACAAGAATGACAGAAGACTATCCGCTGACACCAATGGAAAAGGCTTCTACGATGACTATTGAAGATATTCAGGATACCATTGCACAATTTGCTGCCTCTGCAAAATCTGCGAAAGATCTTGGTTTTGACTGTCTTGAAATTCATGGAGCTCACGGATATCTTATCGATCAGTTTTTCTGGGAAGTTACCAATACAAGAACAGATGAATATGGCGGTAAAACATTAAAAGAAAGAAGCAGGTTTGCTGTAGAGGTCGTGAAGGCAATCAGAGCAGCAGTAGGAGAGGATTTTACCATTATCATCCGTCTTTCACAATGGAAGCAGCAGGATTATAAAACCAGACTGGCATTTACTCCTAATGAAATGGAAGATTGGTTATTACCATTAAAAGAAGCGGGTGTAGATATTTTCCACTGTTCACAACGTCGTTTCTGGGAACCGGAATTTGAAGGTTCTGATTTAAACTTTGCAGGATGGGCAAAAAAAATTACCGGACAACCAACTATTACGGTAGGTTCTGTGGGCTTAAATGGAGATTTCCTTAATGCTTTTGCAGGACAGGGAACAGAAAAAACAGATCTTACAGAATTGATCAGAAGACTTGATAATGAAGAATTCGACCTTGTTGCGGTAGGAAGAGCTATTCTTCAGGATTACCAATGGGTAGAAAAGATCAAGGACGGAAACACAGAAGCTCTTCTTGATTTTTCAGCAGAAAGTATGGGCGTTTTATTTTAATATCAAAAATGAATAGTGAATTCGCTTAGCTGCCGATTTTTTTACAGCATAATTTATTGACTTGCGAAGCAGAATTGACTATTCAATCTGGTATTAAATCAGCATAATTCACTTTATTTTATATTTAATTTTCACCTATTTATTAAAGAACCCGATTTCAGAATTTCTGAGATCGGGTTTTTATTTGTTTTTTTATAAACAGTTTCTAAAAGCTTTGATAGCTATTTTATAAGAATCTGCATCCGGTTGCAGCTGGTTCACATGTCCAGTATGCAGGAACACCACCTTCAGCTTTATGACGGCAGGCAACAGTATCGCCCTCGCACTGTGGTGCATTTCCTCCACTGATTTTTTTCAATGATGATTTTGTTAATTTTTTTAGATTTTTCATGTTAATTAGGTTGTTGATTAATACAAATATAATATTTTTTGAAAATAAAACAATACTTTGCACTTAAATGTGAAATATATTCTAAAATAAACCCGCTCCCGAAAAATTTCAGGAGCGGGTTTTAACAGATTTAAATATCTAAAATTGCCATTTTAAATGGCAGAAATGATTGCTTTATTATAAACCGATATTCTTAGTCGGTTTTAATTGCTTTAAGATGCTTTTTGGGATTGCATTTTTGTGAACAAGGATCGCTGTTGATTTATATTCAACATAAGGTCTTGTTACGTAAATATATCCGGCAAAATCATTGGTTACTCCCCAGGAATTCTTCACCATATAATATTCTTTACCCGTTTGGTCTTTTGCCAGACCTACGATATGCATACCGTGATCATCCGTTGTAGAAAGGTTGTTAAGAGCTTTCTGACGGATATCTTCAGTGATGGTTTTATCTTTTTTAGGCTCAGTAAACAAAGTCTGCTTGTTCTCTGCAGTGATTTGATCAAGATCCATATCAGGAACATAAGCCACACCGTTTTTGTAAGAGAAATAAGGCTCAGAAACGTCAGTTGCCCAACCTACAGAATACCCTTTAGTTACTGCATTGTCAATGATTGCTGTAAGATCTTTCATCGGAACGTTCCAGTCAGAATCGTGGCTCCAGTTATCAGGAATCGGAACTACAAATTTCTGATAATAAGCATAATCTTTGTAAGAAGATAGTTCCACATAATCTTCAGCATTGATTCCTACCACTTCCTTTGCAAATGTTTTCGGAGTGTAGTTTTTCCCTTCATACGTGAAGTTAGCAGGTACTTTTCCTAAATATTCATCAAGAATAGCATCTACAGAATCCATCCAGTTATCAGTCAGTTTTCCTTTTGAAGAAGCTTGAACAAGACTGTCAAGAACCGGCTTCAGTTTTCCTTGCATTTCCTTGAAGTTGTTGGTCGTTTGTCCAGCTTTTAATCCTGAATACACATTCTGAGGAACAGCTCCATACTTTTTGTACATATTGATTACGTCGTGAAGTTCTCCTCCGTCACCCCAACTGATTGCTCCATTATTTAAAACATATAACTTCGCTTTATCATGATAAGAGTTTCTTGCTGTAAAAATTTCTGCAAGATCCACAGGTTTTTTGCCCATTCTCTGCATTTCAGATTCAAGGAATGAATTTCCAGAGTAGCTCCAGCAAGTTCCTGATGAACCCTGATTCTTTACAGAAGTTGCGCCAACGTCTTTTAACGTTGTGAACTGAAAATTAGCATTTTGTGATTGGTTGTTTTTTAACTTATTGATTAAGTCATCTTGGGCAAACATCATACTTCCTGCAGACAAAACAAAAAGTAATGATGCAATTTTGGCATTTTTCATTACTATAAAAAGATTATTTATATTAAGAGTCGTTAATATTAAAGATTTGTTACAGATGGAAAAGTTAAATTTAAAATGAAAAAAATTACTTTTTTACTATTTTTCTAAAAAAAAATAATCATGTTTCCAACCCCGGCAAAAGTTTCTGCATCTATAATAATATAACTCCTGACTATGGAACAAGAATTATTACTAGAATGCCAGCGTAGCGACCGAAAAGCACAGCGGAAGGTCTACGAGAAAATGGCGGGCAGGCTTTACGCAGTCTGCAGACGCTATTTGAAAAACGATGAAGATATAGAAGAAGTATTGGCCGATACGTTCTACAAAATTTTCACGAAAATTACCCAGCTTCAAAATGCTGAAACCTTTGAAGCATGGGCGAGAAAGATTGCGGTGAACGAGTGTCTGCAGAAATTAAGATCTAATAAGGGATTACTGATTTCTCTTGAAGAAAATTTCATAGATCATTCTGAAGGAACCACAGAAAACCTTTCTCTGGAAAAAGATATTCTGAGTTTACTAAACTTCCTTCCTGAAGGCTGCAGAGCGATTTTTAACCTTTTCGCTATTGAAGGATATCCTCATAAAGAAATAGCTGTTATGCTTTCCATCAGTGAGGGAACCTCAAAATCACAGCTGAATTTTGCAAGGAAAAAACTGCAGGAACTTTTAGTGAATCAAAACATTTAAACTTTTAGAACAATGGAAAATAATCATATAGATCAACAATTCAATGAAGCTTCCAAGCTTTCAGAAGAGCCAACTGTTTTTCCTGGTTTTGAAAAAGTATGGGGGAAAATTGAAGAAAAATTAGATAAAAAAGAAGAAAAAAAGAGAGCCATTCCTATTTGGCTGCCGTATGGTATTGCCGCAAGTCTGGTAATTGGTTTAGGAGCTTTTTACTTTATCAATAAAAAAGAAACTGTAGAACCTTTACAACCTGTAATTGTAAAAAATACAACTTTAAGAGGTCCAATTAACAAAACAGATATTGCAAAAATAGATAGTATAACAAAAGATAATATTCAGAAAGAAAAGAAAGTTGTTAAATCTGCAGAAAATCTGGCAATTAATCCGGGACCTATCAAATACTCTGTGACAGTTCCTCCAACTCCGGCTTTACCAATTCCTGTAGCTTCAGATCGTGTGTATCAACCGGCAATCTCAGAGTATTATACTGAAAGAGAAATAAGTACTGATAAAAAAGCACCCTATATTTCTTCTGGTCAGAGAAAAGATACCAATCAGATTAAAAGTATTGAAGAGGTTGTTGTAATGGGATATTCAAAGACAGTTAAAAGAAAGGATGTGGCAGCATCCAGTACAACTACGATTAATTCCGTAAATAATTTACCGGTTTATGCCTCATTACAGGGAAGTGCCCCAGGAATAAAAGTAAGTACTTCTTCAAGAAATAAAAATAAGGTTAACAGCATTAATCAAGGATTTCTTAGTAACAGTAACCCAATTATGATCAGGGGAGCTGCTTCTGTTTCATCAGAAAATGCCCCATTATATGTAATTAACGGGATATTGACAAAAGCTGATGACTTCAAAAATTTAGATCCTAACAGAATTGAAAGCATGAATGTCTTAAAAGGAGGCTCTGCTACAGCAATCTATGGAAGTAAAGCCGCAAATGGAGTAATTGTGGTAACTACCAAAGATCTTTCGAGAAGGGAAAGGAAAAGAATGAAAAAACTTCAGGAAGCAATTAATAAGCTACAGCAGGTTTCGCCAGTGACTCAGAATGATGAAAGCTATGATGCCTTTGTTGAGAATCCTTTTGAACTCACACGCAGCCAGCCGTTGTCTACGTTTTCTATTGATGTTGATAATGCGTCTTATTCCAACGTAAGAAGAATGATCAATAACGGACAGAGAGTTGATAAAAATGCTGTAAGAATCGAAGAGATGATCAATTATTTTAAATATAATTATCCACAGCCTCAGAATGGAGATCCTTTTTCAATTAATACTGAATACGGTGAATCCCCATGGAATCCGAAGCATAAATTACTTAAAATAGGACTTCAGGGGAAAAACATTCCGATGGATCGTCTGCCTGCCTCAAACCTTATTTTCCTTATTGATGTTTCAGGCTCAATGAATGATGAAAATAAGCTACCCTTATTAAAGTCTTCCTTTAAAGTGTTGTTAAATCAACTCAGAGCTAAGGATAAAGTTGGAATTGTAGTGTACGCAGGGAGTGCAGGAATGGTTTTGCCCCCAACCTCAGCAGCAGAAAAAGATAAAATTATAGAGGCGCTAGATCATCTTCAGGCAGGAGGAAGCACAGCTGGTGGAGCGGGAATTGAGCTTGCCTATAAATTGGCACAGGAAAACTTTGTGAAAGATGGTAATAATCGTGTCATTATCGCAACGGACGGAGATTTCAATGTAGGAATGTCTTCAACCTCAGATCTTAAAACACTGATTGAAGATAAAAGAAAATCAGGAGTTTTTCTTACCTGCCTTGGTTTTGGAATGGGCAATTATAAAGACAATACGCTGGAAACCCTTGCAGATAAAGGAAACGGAAATTATGTCTATATTGATAATATGCAGGAGGCGAATAAGTTTCTGGGGAAAGAATTTGCCGGAAGCATGTATGCCATAGCCAAAGATGTAAAGATTCAGATTGAATTTAACCCTGAATATGTAAAATCATATCGTCTTATCGGTTATGAGAACAGAAAACTGAAAAACGAAGACTTTGTCAATGATAAAATAGATGCCGGGGAACTCGGAAGTGGACATACTGTTACTGCACTATATGAGATTATTCCTGCAAATGTAGAATCAGAATTCATTCCTAAAGAGACAAAATTGAAATACTCTGAAACATCAGATAAAAGGAAATTCGGAGATGAACTGGCAACGGTGAAATTCAGATATAAAAAGCCTGATGGTGATAAAAGCATGGAGATCAGTAAAGTGATTAAAAAAGAAAATCAGTCTGTATCAACAAGTCCGGATTTTAAATTCGCTTCATCCGTAGCCTGGTTCGGATTGGTACTCAGAAATTCAGAACTGATTACGAAAAAAGATCTTTCCGATATTGAAAACCTGGCAAAAGAAGGTAAAAATAAAGATGAAGAAGGCTATCGCTCAGAATTTATGAGGCTGATAGAGAGTTATAAAACAATTCAAAAATAATTCATAAAAAAGAAATTTCCACGGAAGTTTCTTTTTTTATATTTTTAAGCATACTAATCACTGATGAAAAAGAATTATCTGCTGTTGCTGCCGTTTACCATTACCCTATTACAGGCACAAAATTCGCAATTATATTACTCTGGAAAATTTTTAACAACTAAAGATAAAGCGCAAAACTTTTTAAAGGTTTCTAATAAAAACAGTGGAGTTTATGAACTGACTGATGAGGAAGGTTTTGCAATTATTGCTGCCAAACCTTATGATACCATTTCGTGGAACCAAGGCAAAAATACTCATGTTATTTCTACCTATGAGCTTAGAGAATTAAAAGCCATTCTGGAAAATCAGACTTCCAATAAAAATGTAGAAAATATCTACAGTAAAGCCTATGACAGTCTCGTTTCAAAAGATACAAAAGATGATTTCAGCATTGAAAAAACGAAGACCCGCTTAAGTAAAAGATCACATTCTTATTTTGATCAGATAAGAAGATTAAGACAAAAGAATGACAGTATTTATATTGTAAAAAGACTCAATCAGAAAACATTACTTTTTAACGGAAGCTTTACCACATCATTAGAGATTAAAAACAGAAATGCTATTCCCGGAATTCAAAGTAAATACGTACAGGGAAGATCAGAAAACGGAAATCTTGTCTGGAAAGGTCCTGAAACCAACGAAATGTTCAGTTTTGGACCAGATATTTCTACCTTAGGGTTTGATGGTCTGGCTTATGAATATGATCAGAACGGAAGACTGATTCCCTGGATTGATGGGCTTCAGCGTGCCCGAAAATATGATAACAGCCTTTTTAAAACAACAGTAGGATACAACAATCAGTTGAATGTAAATGCTTTTATAAAAGAAGGTTACAGTGAAAAAATCCGGTTGTCTTTGAATTTGGGCCAGCAGAAGAACCAGATGTATTTTATAGATCAGTTTGATATTACGAATACTTTTAAAGCCAAACTGAATACAGAGCTAAGCGGATATTCCATTAATTTTGCTTTTAATTATGAAGAAGACAAAGCTACTAATACCAATAGAATAGGTCTCTTCAACAGAGCGTATCAAAATTCCCTGTTAACACCGGTTTCTTTTTCAAATTACCAAAATACCCTTCTGGGTAACGGTTTACAGAGAAGTTACAGCAAAGATGCAGACAATCCTTCATTCCTTTTTGAACAGGATAGCAAATACCGCTATCAGAACAAGGAAAGACTGTTTAGCCTTAATATTGTTAAAAATTGGGATAAATTTAAACTGAATGTCAGCCAGTCTTATGAAAATAACAGCATCCGGAACAAAGATCAGTATAAACCTTCTACTTCCGGTTTCAGCAACGGATTACTCAATGAAAGGGAGCAAAACAACAGTTTGTATCATTCCAATATATTAGGCTCCTATGCATTAGGAAACTATGATTTTAAAAATACATTCAGCCTGAATTTTATCCTGAACGATAGAAAATCGGATATTTATAACAGTCTGACTCATAAGCAATACCTCTATCAGAGAACTTCACAGGATCATATTTTTAATTACAATATGGATATCCGTGATTATGATTTTGAAGCAGGTCTTAATCTTGGAAACTCTTTCTATATCTCTAATACCTCTCTGAAAAACAACTATTGGCTTCCCAAAGCTAATTTCTATGTGAGATTCAATAACATCTTCGATTGGTATAATTACAATTTTAAATTATTGGGAAGCTACACACAGTTGAGTTCCGAGCCGGAAATTACAAGATCATACGCTTCCTATGCAACAACTTTACTTAGCGCACAAAACTACAATCAATATTTCCCTGTACAGGAAGTGGAAAGCTTCAGAGGTTTATCCAATATCAATACCAGAGAATGGAAAGTGGGAGGCAGTCTTAACCTTGGTTATAATATAAGTGTGGAAGGAGAATATTTCAACAGAAAAAATACAGATGATGTATTTCCTGTTTTTGAAAATAATCAGCTGAAATTAAAGAATATAGCGGATCATACGTACAGTGGATATGAATTCAATTTTGCTTATGACCGTTTGCGCCTGGGATACAACTTTTACAGTGTTCAGAAAGTGTCATTTTTCAAATATAAAGATATCGTAGACAGGATAGCGTCCGGTTATCAGAATATTGCTGTTTCAGGATTTAAAGATATTTATAAAACACTGTCGGAAGGACAGGTCTTAGGAGCTGTCATGGGAAGCTACTTTGAAAGAAATGCTCAAGGGCAATTAATCATTGATGAGTCCGGATTTCCCAAAAAAGCTGACGGAATGAAAATAATCGCAGATCCTACACCGGATTTCGTGATGAAATTCACTCATAGTTTTGCTTATAAAAACTTTTCCTTAGATATCAATTGGGAATGGAAAAAAGGTGGCCAGCTCTGGAACGGAACACAGGCGGTTTTCGATTATTACGGACGTTCTTCTGAATCAGGAGAAGAAAGAAATATCAAAAATTATATTTTTCGGGGTGTAAAGGCCAATGGAACGGCAAACCAGATTTCGGTAGATTTCTATGACCCCAATCTCAACGTTCAGGAAAACCGATGGTCCAGATATGGCTACCTTGGTGTGGCGGAAAACTATGTTCAGAAGGCAGATTATATAAGAATAAGCAATATTTCCCTGTCTTCCAGTTTTCCGGTTAACTATGGAAAGCAGAATATTAAACTTACTTTTTATGTGAATAATCTAATGCTTTGGCAGGCCAATAAAGGAGCAGATCCCAATCAGAATTTTTATGATATGGATAACGGAAGAGGGCTGGATTTTTTCAACCTTCCGTCTTTTAAAACATTCGGATGTATTGTTTCATTCAAATTTTAACCCATGAATTTCAAATTTATATCATCATATATCATCTCGCTGAGCTTAATATTGTCAACGGTTTTTCTAAAAGCGCAGCAGCCATTTCAGGATTTTGAAAAAGAAAAAACCTATGTCCAGACCAATCATGTTTTTTATAAGCCTGGTGAGGAAATGTATTTTAAAATATACGTTGTAAAAGGAAAAAACAACCTTCCGGCAGAAGACAGCAGAATTGTAAATTTTGAAATTATTGATCCCGCAGGAAGTGTTTTGAAAAAAATGAAATATGAAATTACCAACGGATACGCCCAGGGATATTTCTATTTTGATGAAGATATGAAAGGCGGAATTTATAAAATAAGAGCCTTTACCAACTGGATGCAGAATGAAGAAGGGAAAAATACCTTTGAGAAAGAAATTACCCTCCAGAAAATAGTATCTCCAAGAATATTAATGAAACTGGATTTTCCTAAAAAAGGATACGGTGCGGGAGATGAGGTGACAGCCGATTTTTCAATGAGAAGTCTGAGCAATCTTCCCATTCCTTTTTATGAAGCGGATTATACAATAATGACCAATGGCGAAACCGTTTCAGAAGGGAAATTTATTACCAATAAAGAAGGTAAAAATCAATTGATTTTCAAACTCCCTGAAGTTTTGAAATCCTCTGATGCACTTTTGAATATAAAAGTGAATTTTGATGGATTTACAGAATCTATTTCAAGAAATATTCCAATTGTCCTGAATAATCTGGATGTAAAGTTTTTGCCTGAAGGAGGTACTTTTATCAACGGGATAGAACAAAATATTGCCTTTAAGATTCTGGATGAATTTGAGAAACCTGTAGACGCTGTTCTGACTGTTTACAATCAGAATCATGAAAAAATAAAAGAAATTTCAGCCTATAATTTCGGGATGGGAAGCTTTCATTTTACCGCTAAAAAAGGAGAAACTTATTATGCAAAAGTTGTAAAGCCTGAAAGTAATACACAGACGTTCCATCTTCCGGTGGCAAAAGATGAAGGTTTGGTTTTGAATATTCAGAATGAAAACAGAAAACTTATTTTTACCATCATTTCAACCCTTGAAAAAACGATTACCCTGAAGGGAAATTTCCGGGGAAAAGAATGCTATACCAAAGATCTTCTGTTAAAAAAGGGCAGTAATTCATTGGAAATTGATGAAAAAGACTTTCCCATAGGAATCTCCAGATTTACCGTTCTGGAAAATAATATTCCTCTTGCAGAACGTGTTGTTTTTACCAATAAAAAAAATCGATTGAATATAAAGGTTAAGCCCGTAAAACAACATTACCTGCCGAGGGAAAAAGTAACACTGAACATAGAAACTACGGATGAAAATAACAAACCTGTTCCTGCCAACCTTGGTCTGAGTGTAGTGGATGATAAACTATGGACATATGCTGATGACAAGCAGAATCATATCATTTCCTGGCTTCTGATGGACTCCGAGTTGAAAGGGAAAATTGAAAAACCACAGTTTTATTTCGATAAAAAAGAAGAAAAAGCAGATAAAAGCCTGGACCTTGTTATGTTGACAAACGGGTACAGATATTTCGAGCTTATCCCGGAAATTATTACAACAAACAAGTACAAATATCTTCCTGAAAAGAAAAATACAATCTACGGAGTGGTGGAAGATGAAAACAAAAAACCTGTGAAAGCAGATGTTTTCCTTTTAGATACTAATAATAAAAAAATCCTTAAACAGGCCGCTGCAGAAAACGGACGTTTTTATTTTTCAGACCTGAATGCAGACAATTCATATAAAATTATAGCAAAATCTTCTCAGCCTAAACATCAGTTGAAAATCAGGGTTTTGTCTTATAATTTGGATATTAACCCTTTGGTGAAGCAGAAACTTTCCAATATTGATGTAGAAGAAATTTTAAAAGAAGCTGAGAGAAAAGAAAATATAAAGACAGAAAACAGAAATAATACCCAAACATTGAACAAACCCCGTGGGTCAGCAAAAGATACTGTTAAGAATAAAAGTATTGAAGAAGTTGTTGTTTTAGGATACAATTTGAAAAAAGGTAAATCCGCAGTTACTTCTGCAACAATAACGTCTTCTATGGAAATTCAGAATCCCAATGTAACTTCATTGCTAAGCGGTAAAGTTGCCGGATTAACAATTACACCAGCAGGGCAGTCCGCAGCCAATGCACAGATAAGAATTAGAGGAGAAGCATCCATCACCAATAAGAATGCATTGTTCATAGTAGATGGTACTCCGGTAGAAAACTTCAACACCACTATAAATCCGAATGATATCAATAGTATCACCGTTCTCAAAGACGCTGCTGCTACGGCAATTTATGGTAGCAGGGCTGCCAATGGAGTGGTAATCATAAATTCATATAAAAATAACAGTTCAAAAATCAGTTTTGATATTACCCCGAAATCTTATATTGCTGTTGAAGCAGTACCATATGGAAGGCTTATATCATATTCCGGATCAAGAGAATTTGCCTATCCGGAATATAAAACGACCAATACATCCTACCGTTTCGATTACAGAGAAGCGCTTTACTGGAACCCTGTGGTGGAAACCGATAAAAACGGGAAAGCAAAAGTGGAATTTTATAATTCTGATGCCAACTCCACATTTAGAATTATGACAGAAGGTATTGCCGCATCAGGACTTGTAGGAAATGATGAAACTGCCTATGCTGCACAGAGCCTTATCTCAATAGATGCTAAAATTCCACAATATCTGACAAGAACAGATCAGATGACAATTCCTGTTGTTATTAAAAACAATTCTTCGGAAATAAGGAAAATGACCATGGATGTTATTGTTCCCAATCATGTAAAACTGATCAGTTCTGACAGTTTAATTACCCTGAAACCACTTGAATCAGGAAGGTTATTTGTCAAAATACAGACAGATGAAATTGTAGATTCCAACATTCAGTTTACCATAAGATCCGGGGATTTCAGAGAAACAATGATTCTTCCGTTTAAAGTAGAAGAGAAAGGATTCCCACATCAATTTTCCATTATCAATAACAAAACGGAAGATATCAAAATCAATATTCCGGACTATATTAACGGAAGCCTGTTTTCCTCATATTATGTATTTGAAAACACCGCTTTACAGATGTTTGCAGATATTGATCAGCTGAAGAGAGAACCTTATGGCTGCTTTGAACAGCTTTCTTCAACGGTATATCCTAATATTTTTATTCTGGATTATTTAAAATCAAGTAAAAAAATAGATGCTGCAACGGAAAATCAGATAATTAAAAGTCTGAAAAAAGGATTCCATAAAATGCTGAGCCATAAAAATAAAGACGGAGGTTTCGGATATTTCAGCAGCGAGGAATCAGATGTGGCACTTTCTGCATTTGCCTTACTGGAATTTACGGATTTAAAAAAATATGTAAACCCGGATGCAAAACTTTTTCAGGGACTTTCTTCATTCATTTTATCCAAAAAGAATGCAAACGGATTATTTGAAGTAAGAAAACCCTATGAATCAAAAAAGGATTTTTCAGAATATTCATGGTCAAGAAACATGTACGTGGTATATGCTTTATCCAAACTTGGTTTTAAAAATGAAATAGAAGATTCCTTTACAGTAATGATGAAAAGAGCTTTGGCTACAAAAGATTCATATCAGTTGGCTTTACTTGCCAATACTGCCGCTCATCTGGGAAAACAAAAGGAATATGATGATTTGATGAAGATACTGGACCAGCAGTATGAAGCGAAGAATATAAAATCTAAAATCACTTTTACTGGCTCATGGGGAAGATCTGCAGATGCGGAAACCCTTTCGTTATATATCATGGCACTTCAGAAAGAGGAGAAGCTGAACCAGTTGAAAATTGCGGAAGCAGCAGATCAGCTTATTAATTTCAATGGATATTACGGGTTTGGTTCTACTCAGGCAACAACATTGGCCATACAGGCATTGTCTGAGTTCTTCTCAAAAAATGAAAAATTATATGGAGCTGAAAGGCCGGTTATTACTATCAACAAAGCAAATACTTATCCTAATATCAGTCTTTCATCAGCATACAAGGCCGGAGAAAATAAGATCAGTATTCATTATCCAGCCAAAAATGGACTGCCTTATAAATTAGAATATCAGTATTATACACTTCAGGCTCCGGAAAGCAAAGATATTCCTGTTATGATGGAAACAAAGCTGAAATCTGCGGTGTCCAGAGTAGGAGAGACCAACAGAATGACAGTGACTGTTAAAAACAAAATCAACGGACAGCTTCCAATGACCATTGCGAAAATCGGTATTCCTGCAGGCTTGACCTTACAAAATGCTTTATTAAAAGACCTGATTGATAAAAAACAGATTTCCTACTATGAAATCTTTGACAATTACCTGGTACTTTACTGGGAGCATTTCAATGCAGAGGAAACGAAAACGATTAATCTGGATCTCAAAGTAGAGTTTGCAGGTACTTATACCGGGAAATCCAGCAATGTTTATCTCTATTATATGCCGGAAGCAAAACACTGGAATCAGGGAATAACGGCCAGTATTGAACCTTAAATTTAATTTTTTAAACTTCAAAACAGGCATTCTCAGGGATGTCTGTTTTATTTTAAAAATTAATTTTCAAAAATTATTGAAAATTCAAAAAATATAATTACATTTGTTACAGAAATCTAAAAGGAAAACGAAATGCAACTTTCAGAAGCAAAAGAAAAATACATTCAGACCTGGGGAACCTTTGCTACCAATTGGGGGATCAACCGTACAATGGCACAGGTGCATGCACTGCTTTTGACAAGTGGCAAACCTCTTTCTACTGATGAGGTAATGGAACAGCTGGAGATTTCAAGAGGAAACGCCAACATGAACCTTCGCGCACTGATAGACTGGGGTATTGTGAAAAAGGAATTTGTGAAAGGAGACCGTAAAGAATATTTTGTTGCAGAAAAAGATGTCTGGTATCTCTTCAAACAAATTACCAAAGAACGCAGAAAGCGAGAAATAGAACCTGTAATTTCTTTTCTTGAAGAATTAAAGAATATTGAGGATAAAGACTCAGAAGAAGCTCAGGAATTTATCAAGCTGATGAACGACTTCAGTTCAGTAACCGGAAAGATCAATAATATTATGGATCTGGCGATCAGAAGTGATGATCACTGGCTGGTAGGAAAGATTACCAATCTGCTGAAATAAACGATTCTACAAATGAGAAATCTTCTTTTATTACTTATTTTAAACTTTATGATCAGCTGTCAGAAAAATGTAATTGCAAATTTTGACATTCATATAGAAAATTCTGATTTTTATGATTATAGGCAGCATGATTTGTATAAAATTGAAGTTTATAAAGATAATAAAGTCTTCAAAATTTTAGAACCGGAAGAGGTTGCTTTTTCGCTGGATCCAAACATAAAATTAGACAGCATACAGGAAGGAGAATATTCATTTGTTTATGAAAGTATTTTTGGTGAGAAAATAAAGAAAAAAATAAAAGTAGATGATTCCAAAACATACAGAATAAGTATCAATCCTGATCTTTTAATAAAGAAAAATAAAAAATCGATTTTTGGAAATTTAAAAAATTCAGAAGCAAAATTAGTATTTGAATCCAGAGGGTGTTTTCATCAAAAGAAAGATTCAATAGAAATGGTTAACAGAGATAATAAGTACTATATCCGTAAGAAAAATGGAAGTTTGAAACCTATAGATAAAACAATATGGGCATATTTTGTAAAAACAGAAAATAAAATAAGGGAAATCCCTAAAAATGGAGGTTGTACAACTAGAGATGATTATATTTTCTATCATAAAGGGAAATCAGATACTATTAATGATGGCACATGTGAATTTTCTATCTGGTTTAGTCTGAAAGATTATATGAAAAACAATAAACTTCAATAAATAAATCAGGATGAAAATCCTTTTTTATTTTAAGTTAACTTTCAAATATTACTGAAAATATAAAATTTATAATATATTTATTTTTTTTTAAACTAATAATAAATCTCAATTTGAAAATGAATGATCTGCAACAATATTTTGACCGTATACAGCCTAGATACTACATCAATGAAATTGCATCTTTAGGTTTTACCAGACTATTCAGAAAGATGGCTGTTCAAAAAGTAAAAAACTATGGGGATAAAAGAGTTCTTGATCTGATGAGCGGGCAGGGTGAAAATTTAGAATTTCTAAAGGATCACAATGAAAATACAAAAATTGTAACCTTAGATTTTTCTTCAGCAATGAATCTGAAACTTTTTTCAACATTTAAAAAGAAGCTTACGATAAATCAGATTCAGGATGATTTCTTCAAAAACCAAATTCCGGACAGATCTATGGATATTATACTCTGCTCTTACGGAACTAAAACAATAGAAGAAAACAATAAAAAGATCTTTGTGGATGAGCTATCAAGAATCATTGATGAAAGAGGAGAGATTATGATTGTAGAATTTGTAAAGCCCAAAACGCCATGGAGATTCAGTTGTGTGAAATGGTATATTGAAGTACTTGTTTCAAAAATTTTTGGAAACGAATTTGGGAAACTTTTTCATTATATCAAGAAAAATGATAGTCTTGAAGATATGAGAGAGCAGTTTGATCATAATGGATTGTTTATCATCTCTCACAAAAGATATTTGGATTTGGTTGAAATTCTTCACGTGAAAAGAAACTAGTTTTTTTATTTGAAATTATATTTCAAAAATTACTGAAAATATAAAATTAATAATAATTATGAAAAATTTAATCATTCATTTATTCCTGATTATTTATTTCAGAAGAAAAGGATCACTTTAAAACCATTGCTGCCATGAAAACACTTGCAAAATATGATTATTACATTCAGTTGTTCTTTATAATAATTGGGCCTCAGGTTTTTATATTTGGAAGTTCGTGGGGATTTATTCTGTTTTATTTTATAGTAGGAATTCCTCAATTGATAAGTTTCCTGATCAAACTGTTTTTCAAAACAAAAAAGTCACCACTGTATATCGCGTATGGAATTGTAATAGTACCGGTCTGGATTATTGTAACCGTCTTATTTACAGAGAAACACGTCAATGATTTTTTTGGATATGTTTTAATGGCCGCTCTTTTATACAGCCCTGTGATGGCAGCGGCATATGTGTATGACTGCTACACTACTTATGAACCTTATAAATCACAATTATGAAAACGCTAAAAAACCACACATTAATCTACGACAATGAATGCCCGATGTGTAATCTTTACTCCAAAGGTTTTACCAAATGCGGAATGCTGGATGAAGATGGAAGAGAAGCATTTACGGAAATCTCAGTCAAAAATAAAATACTCATAGACTTCAACCGGGCGAAAAATGAGATTACTCTGGTAGATCACAATAAAAATGAAGTCGTTTACGGATTAGACAGCCTGCTTCTCATCATTGGAAACTCTTTTCCGTTGTTGGCAAAAATTACTCGGATAAAACCTCTCTATTGGTTTTTTCAAAAGTTGTATTCCTTCGTTTCTTACAATAGAAAACAGATTATTCCTTCTTCAAAAGACTATACAGAGCAATCCTGTGTTCCGGATTTTAACCTGAAATACAGAATAGCATACATCAGTTTTGTTGTTATTTTTTCAGCATATATCCTAAGTGAATTTTCCGTAAAGCTGGATTTTAATTTAGAACGGAATTTTCTGAGAGAATTTGCCGTTTGTCTTGGTCAGATCGTTTGGCAGACCCTCTTTTTAAAAACTTATCTCAAAAATAAAATCTGGGATTATCTCGGAAATATGATGACTGTTTCCTTAATCGGGACTTTACTGCTAATTCCTGCTCTGATGACCAATTTTACCCCTGTCTTTTATCTGATATACTTTGGAATTGTAGTATTGATGATGTTTCTGGAACATATAAGAAGATGCAGAATACTAAAATTAAATTTTCTCCCTACCATTTCCTGGATGGTATTCAGACTTACAGCGCTGGCCATTATTATTCTGACAATCATTTAAATTACAATTTGTATACTCTTTAAAACCTCTGAAAATGGCAACAATCTATTTAAATACAATAGTCAATGCAGACATTCACTATGTTTTTGATCTGGCAAGAAATATTGATCTGCATCAGCAGTCAACCTCAACCTCTCATGAAAAAGCAATTGCAGGACGTACCTCAGGATTGATTGAAGAAAATGAAACAGTAACCTGGCGGGCCAAACACCTGGGAGTGTATCAAAATCTCACAACCAAAATTGTCAGTATGGAAAAACCTGTCCAGTTTATTGATGTGATGCAGAAAGGAGCCTTCAAATCTATGCGGCACAGACATACCTTTAAAACGGTAAACGGAAAAACACTGATGACTGATATTTTTGAATTTGAATCTCCATTAGGAATCATAGGAAAATTGTTCAATGCTATTTTTCTTACAGGGTATCTTAAAGATTTTCTGCTCAAAAGAAATAACATGATCAAAACTGTTGCAGAATCTTCAACCCTTGAAGGGATAGCTATTTTTTAACCTGAAAAACACATTATTATGAACTTTTTAAAAGCAGAATGGCGAAAACTGGCCATCATCAATTACGAAATTAATCCTGAGATCTTATTGCCTTATTTACCTATAGGAACAGAACTCGATTTTTATAAAGGCAGATGCTATGTAAGCTTAGTAGGTTTTATGTTTTTAAATACAAAACTGCTGGGATTTCCCATTCCTTTTCACCGGAATTTTGAAGAAGTAAACCTCAGGTTTTATGTAAAGAAAAAAGAAAACGGAGTCTGGAAAAGAGGCGTGGTATTCATAAAGGAAATAGTTCCCAAACCTGCATTGAGCTTTGTTGCCAATGCAGTGTACAAAGAAAATTATCACACCATGCCGATGAAAAACCAGATTCATGAAAAAGAAGGTGAATTGCTGATCAGGTATTCATGGAAAGATAAAAGTTGGCATTCTATTCAGATTATGGCTGATAGTACGCCAAAACCGATGGAAAAAAACTCAGAATTTGAATTTATCACAGAACATTATTTTGGTTTTACAAAAAAAGAAAATATAACCTCAGAATATGAAGTATGCCACCCAAAATGGGACTGCTACACCATAAAAGATCATCAGCTGGATATTGATTTTCAAAATATCTACGGAAATGATTTTGAATGTCTGAATCATCAGGAACCAGTTTCTGTAATGCTTGCTGAAGGCTCAAAAATTGAAGTGAGAACAAAGAAATACATCAGCTGAAAAGAACAAAAATATAAATCTCTGTACCTTGAACCTTAAACCTTAAATTGTAAAACAATGAAAATAATCATAGCCGGAGGCACCGGATTTCTCGGCGAAAACTTAGAAAAATATTTTACAGAAAAGGGAAATCAAGTTTACATCCTTACCCGTAATCCTAAACGTAAAAACGAAATCTATTGGGATGCCCAAACGATAGGTGAATGGAAAAACAGCCTTGAAAAAGCAGACGTGCTGATCAATCTTACAGGAAAATCTGTGGACTGCCGGTATCACGAGAAAAATAAACAGGAAATATATTCTTCAAGAATTAACAGTACAAAAATATTGCAGAAAGCTTTAGAGCAGTGTTCTGAAAAACCCAAAATTTGGCTGAATGCAAGTTCTGCAACCATTTACGTTCATTCTGAACAGCATCTGAATACAGAAGAAAACGGAATTATCGGAGATGATTTTTCAATGAATATCTGCAAAAGCTGGGAGAAAGAATTCTTTGCAGTTGAGAATAAAGAAATACGGAAAGTTGCTCTTCGTACATCCATTGTTCTGGGCAATAATGGCGGAGCATTTCCAAAGCTGAAAATGATTACCAAAATGGGCTTAGGAGGAAAACAGGGACGAGGAAACCAAATGGTAAGCTGGATTCATATCGATGATTTTTGTAAAGCAGTAGACTGGATCATTCAGCATGAAAATATATCAGGAGCAATCAATATAACCGCTCCGGCTCCGCTTTCCAATGATAATATGATGAAAAAGCTAAGAAAAGAATTGAAAGTACCTTTCGGGATTAATGCTCCGGTCTGGCAGCTGGAAATTGCCTCCCTTTTCCTGAAAACGGAAACCGAATTACTCTTAAAAAGCCGTAATGTATACCCTGAAAGATTGATAAAAAGCGGATTTCAGTTTTCATTTCCAGGTTTTGATGAAGCCATTCTTAATCTCTTGGAATCCTAATGTTTGCGGATTTCACAAAGGATAATTAAATTAGCGGAAAACTATTCCATATGTTGGTTATACCCAAAATAAAACCCTTTTTTCTTTCATCCTTTTTAATAAGTTCAGTAGTATTTTCACAGGCCCATAATGTGTCTGAGGGATATCAGAAACCCACAGATCCTCTTGTAATTCAGAACCTGGACCAATGGCGGGATATGAAATTCGGATTGTTTATGCATTGGGGAACCTACAGCCAGTGGGGAATTGTTGAAAGCTGGAGCTTATGCCCGGAAGACGAATCATGGACCCGGAGAAAACCTGAGCACGGGAAATCTTATGATGAATATGTAAAGAATTATGAAAACCTTCAGACCACTTTCAATCCCACTCAGTTTAATCCTCAAAAATGGGCCGATGCCGTAAAAAAAGCAGGAATGAAATATGTGGTTTTTACGACTAAACATCACGACGGCTTTGCAATGTTTGATACCCGGCAGTCGGATTATAAGATAACTTCTTCTAAAACTCCCTTTTCAAAAAATCCAAAATCAGATGTAACAAAAGAAATATTCAATACCTTCAGAAAAGAAGGATTCAAAATTGGAGCTTACTTTTCAAAACCTGACTGGCATTCTGATGATTACTGGTGGTCTTACTTTCCTCCAAAAGACAGGAACGTTAATTATGACCCTAAGAAATATCCGGAAAGATGGGAGAATTTTAAAAAATTCACCTTCAATCAGCTGAACGAGATTACTTCCAATTATGGTAAAATTGATATTCTCTGGCTGGATGGAGGTTGGGTACGTCCTTTTCATACCATTGATCCGAAAGTTGAATGGCAACGCACCATCAAAGTGGAGCAGGACATTGATATGGATAAAATAGGAACAATGGCCAGGAAAAATCAACCGGGAATTATTATTGTAGACCGTACCGTTCCCGGAAAGTGGGAAAATTATGTTACCCCGGAGCAGGCGGTTCCTGAGCACGCTCTTACCATCCCTTGGGAAAGCTGTATTACAATGGGAGATTCCTTTTCCTATGTTCCCAATGACAACTATAAAACCTCCCAAAAGATTATTGAAACCTTGGTCAAAATCATTTCAAGAGGAGGAAATTACCTGATGAACATCGCTCCAGGGCCAAATGGTGATTATGATCCCATAGTGTATGAAAGATTACAGCAAATTTCCGGCTGGATGGACAAAAATCAGTCTGCTGTTTTTGCTACAAGAACTGTTGCTCCCTATCACGAAGGAAATTATTATTATACCCAAAGCAAAGATGGAAAAACAGTGAATGTTTTTCACTTGGATGAAAAAACAAATTATAAGTCTCCATCAACATTAAGTATTACAATTCCTGATAATTTTAAACCAAAATCTTTGAAAGTTTTAGGATTGTCAAACAAAATCCAATGGAAAAAATCAGGAAATTCAATTGAAATTAATTTACCCAAAGAAAGAGATCAGTTAAAATATTCAACTGTAATTCAAATAACGCAATAGTTGAATTTGTAACTTATTTTTATATTAAGTGACATAAGTCTTGAACTTTTGGTTCTTTTGCTTCGAGGTAAAAGAACAAATTTAAAACTAAATTATTCTTGAGATGTATTTTAAACCTCGATTTAAAATTATAGGAATTTTCTTGTTGAGCTCAGTATTTATCTCTGCTCAAAAGCCTTTATATAAAGACTCAAAACAACCCATTGAAACCAGAGTTCAGGATCTGCTGAAGAGAATGACCCCAGAGGAAAAATTCTGGCAGTGTTTTATGATCCCCGGAGACCTGGATCATGTTCCGAAAGGACAGTATTCCCATGGGATTTTTGGATTGCAGGTAAGCGCAGGAAACCAGGGAGGCGGTGCTGCAGGGCAGTTACTGAAGTACAATGCCAATGAAGATGCTGAAAGACTGGTGAAAAAAATCAATGCCATTCAGAAATACTTTGTTGAAGAATCAAGATTAGGAATTCCCATTATTCCTTTTGATGAAGCTCTGCACGGATTGGTAAGAGAAGGGGCTACGGCTTTTCCGCAAGCCATTGGTCTGGCAGCTACTTTCAACCCGGAATTGATGAATAAAGTCTCAACAGCAATTGCAAAAGAATCAAAATTGAGAGGAATCCGCCAGATTCTGACTCCTGTAGTAAACCTGGCAAGTGATGTGAGATGGGGCAGGACAGAAGAAACTTACGGCGAAGACCCCTTTCTGACCTCTGTAATGGGCGTTAGTTTTGTCAGTTCATTTGAAAATATGGGAATCATCACCACTCCGAAACATTTTCTGGCCAATGTAGGAGAAGGCGGAAGAGATTCATACCCGATCCATTGGAGTAAAAGATATCTTGAGGAAACGCATTTAATCCCTTTTTATAATGCCTTTACAAAAGGAAAAAGCCGTTCAGTGATGACTTCCTATAACCTGCTTGACGGAAGACCTTCAACAGCTAATCATTGGTTACTGACTGAAAAATTAAAAAATGACTGGAATTTCAAGGGCTTCGTCATCAGTGATGCAAGTGCGGTAGGAGGAGCTAATGTGCTGCATTTTACAGCAAAAGATTATGACGATGCTTCTGCGCAGGCAATTAATGCAGGGCTGGATGTGATTTTTCAGACAGAATATAAACATTATGAACTCTTTATTCCCCCTTTTTTGGATGGAAGAATCTCAAAAGAAAGAATTGATGATGCCGTTTCAAGAGTGTTGAGAGCCAAATTTGAGTTGGGATTATTTGAAAATCCTTACGTTTCACTCAAAGAAATTGAAGAATTAAAAAAGCTGAATCATAAACCTCTGGCAGAAAAAACAGCTGCAGAATCTTTCGTTTTGCTTCAGAATAATAATCAGACGCTTCCCGTTCCCGGAAATATTAAAAAAATTCTTGTAGTAGGAACAGATGCTGTTGATGCAAGATTAGGCGGTTATTCAGGCCCCGGAAACAAAAAAGTAAATATTGTTGACGGAATTAAAAATTGCATCAGAGATAAAAATATTGAAGTCGTTTATTCAAAAGGAATTGATTGGAATGTAAAGGATTTTACCACAATTTCCAATGAGTATTTATCCTCTGAAAACAAGAAAGGACTAAAAGGGACTTACTTCTCTAATACCGATTTAAAAGGAAATCCGGTCTTCGAAAAACAGGATGAACAGCTCAATTTCAAATGGACCTTATATTCACCCGATCCTCAAAAACTTCAACCGGATCAATACAGTATTCGCTGGACAGGAAAACTTGAAGCTCCGGATTCAGGGAAGTACCAGTTGGGATTACGCGGAAATGACGGCTTTAGATTATATCTTGATGGAAAATTAGCCATTGACCAATGGGAAAAATTAAGCTATTCCACCAAAACAATTGATATAGATTTTGTAAAAGGAAAAAAATACGACATTACCATTGAGTTTCATGAAAACCGTGGAGAAGCCAATCTTGAACTGATCTGGAACTATGGACTTCATAATTACACGAAAGATTATCAGGAAGCCTTAAATCTCGCTCAGAACACAGACTATATCATTATTGCAGCCGGGATTCATGAAGGCGAATTTCAGGACCGTTCTTCACTAAGTCTGCCGGGAAATCAGGAAGCATTTATTCAGGAAATTTCAAAATTAAAAAAACCTGTAACAGTAGTTTTAGTGGGAGGGTCCGCTATAAAAACAACCGCCTGGAAAGATAAAGTAGGAGCCATTTTGGATGTTTGGTATCCGGGAGAAGAAGGAGGGAATGCTATAGCAAAAACGCTTTTCGGGGCTGAAAATCCGTCCGGAAAATTACCCATAACCTTTCCGGTTGAAGAAGGCCAGCTTCCTTTGACGTATAATCATCATCCAACAGGAAGAGGAAATGATTATCATGATCTGAGTGGCGAACCATTGTATCCTTTTGGATTTGGTTTAAGTTATACCACCTTTGAAATCTCCGGTTTACAGCTGAATAAAGCCAAATATTCAGAAAATGAAGCCATTATAGCTACAGTCACTGTAAAAAATACAGGATCAAAAGCAGGAAGTGAAGTCGTACAGCTATACGTAAAAGACTTATTGGCAACCGTTTCAAGACCGGTTATTGAGCTCAAAGGATTTCAGAAAGTAGAATTGCAGCCTGGAGAATCAAAATCTGTCACCATTGAAGTTCCCATAAAACAACTACAGTTTCTGAATGAAAAAATGGAATGGGCTGTAGAAAAAGGAACCTACAGAATTATGGTAGGTAATTCATCCAAAAATCTTCCTTTAAAACAAAATATTGAAATTTTATAAAACAAAAAAGAGCAGAATTTTCTGCTCTTTTTACATATACTTTTTGAAGATATTTAGTATTTTCTGGCTAATAGAACGTTCAATAAGAATGTTCCGGTCCAGTTACTGTTATTGGACCCGTTATTTCCAATGAAATCTATACGGGCTACAGATACAGTAAGTCTGGTTCTTCCTGCAGTACCGTTATTGGCAAGGCTTACAAAAGATGCTGTAAATACATCCGGGAAACTTGAGTTATTTCCTGCCGTAAGAATTGGGTACATATTGGCAACGTTGAACGGAGTACCCTGATATTCATAAACCAAGGTCATTCTGCTGGCATTGGCATAAGTGGCAGTATGAGCATTATCTACTGATGTTTTGCTAATGATCCACCATCTGTCGTTTGTTGCTCCTGTATCATAACCCGGATTCGTATGGTTGGTCCAGTCGGCAACAGGTGCCGTACCAAGTCTGTGAGGAGGAATGAGAACCTGTGTTCCATAGATTTCCACATTGCTTGGCTTAGGTAGAACTGTAAAGGACAAATCCCATGTTCCGCCAGTAGTATTACCGTTATTCACTACTTCAGCATAGGCTCCGATAGGAATCACAAAAGAAGCAACAGGAGTGTTGTCAATTCTTAATGTATTACCGCTGGAAGCCTGAAGTGTGATATTATTCGGCGAAATGTTTTTAATCTTATAAATTCTCCCCGTAAAACTTGTTGTTCCGGTTCCGATGACAGGAAGGGTAAATGTAGCATCGGCTGTTCCATTATAAGTAATATAATGGTCGGTAGTCTGAATATTATAAGTTGTGGTTGTGACTTCACTATAGCCAGCTCTTAAAGAACCATTTACAGCAAGGGTACTGTTAGGAGTTGTTGTGTTAATGCCTACTTGTGCAGTTAAGGGAAGAGCTCCAAATAAAAGGATCAAAATGTATTTTTTCATGTGTTGGAAAATTTGGTTTCGATCAAATATAGAAAAAAAATAACGAAAAGTTAAATAAAACTTAATAAATTTATATTATTAGTTAAATCACTACCTAAGAATGCAATAACTTTTGAAAAATATTAAACCAATCTGCATGGAACTTCCAAATCTTCAGTAAGATAATAGCTGCAGCAAAGGCGATGGTAACCATCTGCAATGATCAGTTCATTTTCACCTCTTACAAGCAGTATAGGAGAAAGTTTTTTATTTTTTTCTACTTTTTTCAGATTTTCTTTTACATGAATATTCGTCTCAGGAAGCAGAGCGAGTTTGCTGGCTCTTAAAATATCTTTTGATTTTTTTGTAATTGTAGGGGCTGCTTTTAATTTTTCAACCACTTTTCTGGCTTTATCCGGTTCAAAAAGCAATTCCAGATAATCCTGGGCTGCAGGAAAATCGTGGACTTCAGGTTCTTTCATCCAGATACTGTCTTTGGTTAGATTACCCTTTTTTACAGACGTTTTCATACATATTTATTTAAAGATAAATGTATGAAAAACAGATCGTTATTAACAACCATTATTTCATATGAAGTAATGATTTACAATATGGATTTTATCTTCCACAAAAAAATATTGGTATGATATATGCAAGATTTATCATGAACCGGAATGAATTTAATTTAAGGCTATAAAATGGATTGAAATCATTCAAAAATATGAACATTATGGAAAAGTTATTAATTTCAGCACTATTAGTATTAGGTTTATCTATGAATGTTTCTGCCCAGAAACGTCCGCCAGCTCCTCCACATCCATCAAAAACGGAATTGGTGAATGTTAAAATGCAAGAACTTACCAAAAAATACAATACTGAGAAAAAGCTCATTCTTAATCATCCGCTTGCAACCAAACAGATGAAGAGAGATCAGATGAAGGCTTTAAATAAAAGATATGAGACCGAAAAACGATTGCTTAGAGAGGCGAAATAATGCTTAATTTTTGCAGTTATTAAAATTGGAAAAGTCAGTTTTTATATTTTGAATTTTGATAAATTTTCAATGTAGAGTAAAATTTATTGAAAGAGAATGCGTTTTGTGTTCTCTTTCTTTATTTAAAATTGAATAAAATAGCCTTGTTGATGCATTTTAAGATCAGTTTTCAGAAACATAAAACATCCAATATTTTTCCTTAAATTCGCATAAAAATTTTTAAAGTAATGAATTACGATATTATTGTCATTGGAAGTGGTCCTGGTGGATATGTTACTGCGATCAGAGCAGCGCAATTAGGTTTCAAAACCGCAATTATCGAGAAAGAAAATTTAGGAGGAATCTGCCTTAACTGGGGATGTATTCCAACTAAAGCTTTATTGAAATCTGCTCAGGTTTTTCATTATATCAACCATGCTGAAGATTATGGTTTGAATAAAGTGGAGGCTAGCTTTGAATTCCCGAATGTGATTCAGAGAAGCCGTGGTGTTGCCAGCAAAATGAGCAAAGGAATCGAATTCTTGATGAAAAAGAATAAGATTGACGTAATTCTTGGTACTGCAAAAGTACAGAAAGGTAAAAAAGTTTCTGTGACAGATAAGGAAGGAAAAGTAACTGAATATACAGGGACTCATATCATTATTGCTACAGGAGCTCGTTCAAGAGAATTACCAAACTTACCACAAGATGGTAAAAAAGTAATCGGATACAGACAGGCATTATCTCTTCCTGAGCAGCCGAAATCTATGATTGTTGTAGGTTCCGGAGCTATCGGGGTAGAATTTGCTGACTTCTATAACACAATGGGAACAAAAGTAACTGTTGTTGAATTTATGCCAAACATCGTTCCTGTAGAAGATGAAGAAATCTCTAAGCACTTAGAGAAATCTCTGAAGAAAACAGGAATAGAGATTATGACAAACGCTTCTGTAGAAAGTGTTGATACAAGCGGAGAAGGTGTAAAAGCGACTGTAAAAACAGCTAACGGAAACATCACTCTTGAAGCTGATATCTTATTATCTGCTGTAGGAATTGCTGCTAATATCGAGAACATCGGTTTAGAAGAAGTAGGAATCCAGACAGATAAAGGAAGAGTATTGGTAAACGAATGGTATGAAACTTCAGCACCAGGTTACTATGCAATCGGAGATATCATCCCAACTCAGGCTTTGGCTCACGTTGCCTCTGCAGAAGGAATCACTTGTGTTGAGAAAATCAAAGGTATGCACGTTGAAAAAATCGACTATGGCAATATCCCTGGATGTACTTACTGCCACCCTGAAGTAGCTTCTGTAGGTCTTACTGAAAAGCAGGCTAAAGAAAAAGGATACGAAATCAAAGTTGGTAAATTCCCTCTTTCTGCAAGTGGTAAAGCTACTGCAAACGGAAACACAGACGGATTTATCAAAGTGATTTTCGATGCTAAATATGGTGAGTGGTTAGGATGCCACATGATTGGTGAAGGAGTAACGGATATGGTTGCTGAAGCTGTAGTAGCTAGAAAACTGGAAACTACAGGTCACGAGATTATCAAATCTATTCACCCGCACCCAACAGTTTCTGAAGCAATTATGGAAGCTGCTGCTGCTGCTTACGGTGAAGTGATTCACATTTAATCTGAAATATACAGAAATCTATAATATAAAAGCCTGGAGAAATCCGGGCTTTTTTCATATGAATATTTAAAATTCTGAACTTGAAATTTAAAATTTCCAATATTTTTTTTGTTATTTATTTTTTGCAATTAGAATGATTTTATTAAAATAATTTTAAAATTAGCATATTTATAAAAATTAACTCAATTATTTCAGGCTGTTTCCTTACATTTATTCTATGAATTTTGAGAGAGTAGGACTTGTTTTATCAGGCGGCGGTACCAAGGGAATCGCTCATGCAGGAGTATTAAAATTCTTACAGGAAAAAGGGGTTGAAGTAGATATCCTTTCCTGCTGTAGTGCGGGGTCTATTGTAGGATGTCTTCATGCCATCGGGAAAACTCCCGAAGAAATCCTGGAATTTTTCAATTCCGTATATTTTTTCAACTGGAAACATTTTACATTCAATCAGCCGGGACTGGTTTCTTCAGTGATTTTCAGGAACTATCTGAAGCCTATCTTCCATGACATGAAATTGGGTGATCTTGATATTGAAGTGAAAATTGTGGCCACAGAACTGGTTTCCGGAACCCAAAAGATTTTTGACAAAGATTTTGAGATTGTGGACGCCATCATTGCCTCATGTTCCATTCCCGGAATAACAACTCCTTATATTATTGGCGAGGAAATGTACTGTGATGGAGGGGTACTGAACAACTTTCCGGCAGATATCATCAGAGACGATTGTGATAAACTGATCGGGGTATTTGTATCTCCACCCAATGAAGCTAAAATCAAAGATCTGAACTCCATTAAAGCAATAGTTTCCCGCTCATATGACCTTCTTTCTTACCGAATTGAAAAGATTAAATTTGATTACTGCGACTGGTTTATTTCCTCCCAAAAACTAGCGGCTTACGGAACTTTTGAACGAGGTAAAGACAGACTGGAGCAGATTTTTAATATTGGCTATAAAGCAGCTAAAGAAAGCTATGAAACCAGTGATTTTTTTGAAGAATTAAAAAAGTCCGGAACATAAAAAATCCCGCATCAAGGCAGGATTTTTTTATTTTATAGTAAAGAAGATGAACTTAGGTTCTTAATGAATATTCCATCTTAATTTTTGACTACATACCCGTCCTGACGTACAATTTCATTATCATTGGCATCGTTTACGACCAGCGTATAAGGTGCTTTTTTCGGAGAATCGGTAAGGTAATTTCTCCATATCTGATAGCTGTGCCCTTCATTGCTGAAGGAAATATAATAATTTCCTCCGGTACCATCAGGAATCATTTCTCCATCGCTGATAATCATACTTGGTTTAGCTGTGATCTTTGCATTGGCATTCCAGGATTGGTAAAGATACTTACCGTTTGGCTGTTTGTCGATTCTGATCTTGAACTTTTTAGTTTTAATAATGACCGTTTTAGGTACCTGTTGAAGAGCAGATGAAGTTACAGAAACCTCTGTTTTCGGAGTTGGAACTTCTTTGGCATAAGCGAAAGAAAACTGTGCTAAGCAGAAAGTCCCTAATAAAAGTTTTTTAATCATTTTCTTATATTTTGTAGTGATATTAAGCCACAACAAATTTAGAGCCATTTTTCAATATTTAAGAAGATCTGAGGATGTTGAAAAAGAGATTTTTAGGTTTCTGAAGGAAACAAAAACTGCCTATTTCTGAAACAACTGAATACTTTTTTTTCTGTACATTTGCACTATCAAAGGATTTCATTCATTTATTATCAAAATAAAACTAATTAACTTTAAGTTTTTCTATTAAAAGTATTAGAAATCATCTTGCGATTTTTAATACTTCTCCTCTTGTAACTTCTAAAAGCTAGAGCTTTTATTTTAAATTATGGTTATTTGGATTCAGAAAATAGAACGCTGTGATTATTTAAAGATTTCTTTAAACTCATCAATATATGATAACTTTTCATATCCTAAATACTTGAAATTTCCTTGAATGTAATTTTTTATATTAAAATAATTTTTATGATAGAATTGCGATATTTTTACAACTTTCTTTCCAGCTGTGTATAAATAAAGATATTCGTAAGTTCCTCCTTTACCAGTTAAATGACTATATTTCCAACCCTCAATTTCAGAAGTTTTATAAGTTTTAGTTAAAATTCCAAAAAATCTTTTTACAACAATTTCATTTTTGTTGATCGCTACATTGATACATTTTGTTCTTAGTTCTCCAAATAGTATAAAAAATGTGAAAATAAGTATACTTGGAATAAATATTCTTGGAAATAATGGTGTGTTATAATTTTTTGTAATAAAGATCCCAGGGATAACAGATATAATAAGATATAAAAAAGGAATTAACAATAAAGGTGGTAAAAACGCTTTAAAAGTAAATTTGGTCTTCAATACTCCTAATTTAATTTTCGAACTTAGTCTCAAAATTCTGTGTATAACTTGCAAACGCCTCTTCCAGGCTTTCAAATTTACCTTTGAACTCATCAATAGGACAGTCCTGAAGGATATTTCCTTTATGAATAAGAATAACTCTTGAGCAAAGTGCCTCTACTTCCTGCATGATGTGGGTAGAAAGTAAAACGGTTTTCTGTTGGCCGATTTGTTTTACCACATTACGGATTTCAATGATTTGATTGGGATCCAAACCATTGGTAGGTTCATCCAGAATCAATAAGTCCGGCTGGTGAATAATAGCCTGTGCCAATCCTACACGTTGTTTGTAGCCTTTTGAAAGCTGCCCAATCTTTTTGGATTTTTCAGGAGTAATTCCTACCAGTTCTATCACCTCATCTACTCTGGATTCAGGGATTTTGTGGATATTAGCAACAAACTGAAGGTATTCTTTTACGTACATCTCCAGATAAAGCGGGTTATTTTCAGGAAGAAAGCCTATTTTCTTTTTGCTTTCAATCTCATGGTCTGAGATGTTCATCCCATTGAAAATGATTTCTCCCTGGTCAATTTTCAGTGCTCCGACAATAGATTTCATCAGGGTAGATTTTCCGGCACCGTTCGGGCCAAGAAGACCAATGATCTCATTTTTATCAATTGAAATGTTGATATTGTCAAGGGCAGTCTGCTCACCAAATTTTTTGGTTAAATTGATTATCTGAAGCGGCATAAGTTTTAATGTCTTTCTGCAAAAATAAAATAAAAAAACTCATCCGATAGAATGAGTTTCGCAATATTTATAAAATATACTTATTTTCTTGATTTTTTCTTAGCTCCGCCCGTTGTGGGAGTAGCAGTAGAAGCGGTGTTGACAGCCCCTTTATTGGCCGTTGGGTTTACAGTTGCAGGCTTTTCATACATTGCATACTTTCCGTTGGTTCTCCCAAAGATTTTCTCCACCTGCTTTTGAGTTAAAAACTGTGTTTTTCCTATATATTTTCGGTTCTTGTTGATCACCTGAATAAACTGTACGGTTGGCTGGCCATAGTTCTTTTCATAATGAAGCTCAATGATGTCATTAGGCAGTTCCAGGATGATATTCTCACCAGGAGCAGAGATAAACCCGTCCATAATAAGTTTATATAATCCGGTAACATCACCATTAAGGTTATGAAATGAAAAAGATCGGATTGTATTCAGGTTGCTGGTATTCAGATCCTGGTAGTTGACTGTAAATTTATCTTCCTTTTTATAGAGACCAACGGAATTATCTTTACCAATTTCCACCAAACTTTCATTCTTCAACACTTTAATCTGTGAGAAAACAGAAATACCGAACATACATGTAATAAGTAGAATTATTTTTCTCATAAATTGAATTTTAATGTTTTATAAAATTTGGTGTACATAAAATTAGTAATAAAAAGGCTAAAAAGCAATTTTATTTGCTAAAGCAAAAATAACATTTTTTTTTAATATTTCTACGAGATGATCTACTGATGCTGTAGATTTCATTGTTTGTGTAAGTGTTTGTTAATTAATAGTTTGAGTCTTTTTTGTGAAAGTGAGGTCAATTTGATTTAAAGTTGATTAATAATTCTTAATTTGATGTAATGTATTGAAATACAGCTTGAAAATCACTCAATCAGATCAGGATAAAAGCTAATTTAAAATAAATGTTAAAAAATGCTATTATAGATTTAATTCTAAAAAAATAAGCAGAAAACAGGGCAGTGGAATTTTAGGAAATAAGTTTATAACAGTTTATTTCTGGAAACAGAAGAGATTAATGCATCAAATTCCTGTTTATAACTTCTTCCAACAGGAATCTTATGATTGTTGACAATGATTTCATTATTATTGAATGCCGTCATAAAAGCAGAATTAATGATAAAAGATCTGTGAATTCTCACAAAACCTTTACCGAGAAAATGCATTAGGAGCTTTATCCTGCTATCCGCTCATACTCCTCGCACCTTGCTGAATCCATTGCCTGCTGTGGGGTAACCGCTGCTATCAGGGCTAGGGATGGTTTGAATTATAAATTATGAGTTATGAATTGTGACGGGAAAAAATCTGCTTTAGCCAAAGCCTATAAAAAAGAAGCCTACCTTTCGATAGACTTCTTATGAAAACAAGATTAAAATATGGATTTATTCTTTCTTAATATCCGGAACCGCCAAAGGAGCCTGATCCCAGCCACCGCCTAAAGCTCTGTATACCGCAACACTCGCTTTAAGCTGATTTACTTTCTTTTCCACCAGCTCAAACTTTGATTCCAGTGCATCACGCTGAGTCAGCAAAACTTCCATATAATCAGCACGGGCATATTTGAACAGGTCGTTGGAAATATCAATCGACTTGGTTAAAGCATCCACTTCCTTCGATTTGATGTTCACACTACTTTCCAGATTATGGATTTTGGACAGCTGATTCGCAACTTCAATATAAGCTCCCAAAACTGTCTGCTCATAATGATACACCGCCTGAATCTGTTTCGCATTGGCATTGTAATAAGCCGCTTTAATCGCTCTCCTGTTAATCAATGGAGCGGTAAGTTCTCCTGCAAGAGAAAATAAAAACGACTGAGGCTTGATGATATACAAAGGATTAAAAGCCTGTAACCCAACTCCTGCAGAAAGATCAAGGGAAGGGTAGAACCTTGCTTTAGCTACTTTAATGTCAAGTTTAGCAGCCGCAAGTTCGTACTCAGCCTGTTTAATATCCGGACGGTTTTCAAGAAGTTCAGAAGGAATTCCGCCATATACAGCCTGAGGAACAACAGAATCAAATGAATTCTGACTTCTTTCTACATGCTGAGGAAATCTTCCTACAAGGAAATTGATTCTGTTTTCCGTTTCAACAATTTTTTGCTGGATATCATACTGCATTCCCTGGGTTTTCAAAACCTGAGCTTCAAACCTCTGTACCGCCAGTTCATTGGAACGGGCATTCTTTTTTAAATCCCTGATAATTTCCAATGCATCATTCTGAATCTTAATATTTTGATTTAAAATAACAAGCTCATTATCCATGGCCAGTAATTCATAATAGGAATCGGCAATTTCTGAGATCAGATGGGTAATCATGAAGTTTTTTCCTTCAATGCTGGCAAGATATCGCTGTACCTGAGCTTTGGTTGCATTATGAAGTTTTCCCCAGATATCTGTTTCCCATTTCGCCTGTGCACCAACACCAAAGTCGAACAAAGGTTCAGGCATTTCCCTGTCCGGTTCTATTTCCGTATTGGCTTCCATAGCACCAATATTGGTATAACGGCTCACCTTATCTACTCCTGCGCCGGCTTTTAAACCTACAGATGGAAGATATTCACCTTTTCGGGCTTTAATTTCATTTTTAGACATTTCAATTTCCCGAAGAACAATATTCAGTTCCTGATTGTTCTGAAGGGCCTGGCTGATCAATTCCTGAAGCTGAGGGTCGCTGAAATATTCATTCCATTTCATTTTTCCGGTATTGATGCTGTCATTTTCTCCTGAACCATATTTTTCAGGAACAGTTTTATTCTCAGTTCGTTGTGCTATTTCTATAGGTTTACAGGCAGTAAGACTTAATAAGACGACTGCCAGACCTGCATATTGATATATTTTTCTTTTATTCATAATGGATCATGTCTTCGCTTAATGGAGATTCATCTTCGTCTTTGATCATTTTTTTACCGTCAGACCATTTGGCAAATATGTAGTAAAGCCCCGGGATCACAATAACTCCGAATAGAGTTCCTATCAGCATTCCTCCCAATGAGGAAGCTCCGATGGTATGATTTCCAATGGCTCCGGCACCTCTTGCAAAAACAAGCGGAACCAAACCTGCAATAAAGGCAAATGAAGTCATCAGGATCGGTCTGAAACGGGCTTTGGCTCCTTCCACTGCTGCTTCCAGAATAGAATCACCTGCCTGACGTCTTTTCACCGCAAATTCTACAATAAGAACTGCGTTTTTCCCTAATAATCCGATAATCATAATCAGTCCTACCTGTGCATAGATGTCATTTTCCAGTCCCATTGCTTTTAATAATAAGAAAGATCCGAAAACTCCCACCGGAAGTGAACAAAGTACAGCAAACGGAATAAGGAAACTTTCATACTGAGCTGCCAGAACCAGATACACAAACACAAGAACAACAAGGAATACATAAATGGCCTCATTACCACGCTGAGCTTCATCATAAGACAATCCTTCCCACGCTACTTTATATCCGTGAGGAAGTGTTTTTGCCGCAGTTTCATTGATTGCCTGAATGGCATCTGCTGTAGTATATCCTGCAGCCGGAAGACCACGGATGGCAGCAGAGTTGTACATATTATAGCGGGTAATTTCGTTAGGTCCCTGAGTCTTTTTCATGGTCATAAATGCAGAATAAGGAACCATTTCATCACGGTCATTTTTCACATACAGATTCATAATATCTGTTGGAAGCCTTCTGAACTCAGGAGATGACTGTACATATACTTTAAAGAACTGCCCGAAACGGATAAAGCCCTGCTCATAGGTACTACCGATCAGAATGTTGAGGTTATCCATTGCTTTTCCGATGGAAACTCCTTTCTGCATCGCAGCATTATTGTCAAATACCAATTCATACTGAGGATAATTGGCGGCGAAGAAGGTAAATGTTCCCGAAAGTTCTTTACGTTTTTTAAGCTGTGCGATAAAGTCTTTATTAGCCTTATCAAATTCCTGATAATCGGTTGTTCTGTTCATATCCAGCAACCTCATAGAGAAACCTCCCGAAGATCCGAATCCCGGTACAGCGGGTGGTTCAAAGAATTCAATAGTTGCTCCCAGATCCTTTGACTTTTCTTCAAGCTCCTCCATGATTTCTTTCACCGAATGTTCACGGTCGTTCCAGCTTTTAAGATTAATCAGACAGGTACCGGCATTAGATCCGCGTCCTTCCGTCATAATTTCATATCCTGCCAGTGATGATACAGATTCTACACCATCTACACCCATACAGAGTTTCTGCAAGGTTCGGGAAACTTTATTGGTCTGCTCCAGAGTAGAACCCGGAGGAGTCTGAATAATAGCATAGATGGTTCCCTGGTCTTCATTTGGAATAAATCCGCCAGGAAGTACTTTATTGATGATAAAAATTCCGGCACAGAAAGCAATCAGAATTCCCCATGTCACCACTTTTCGGTTCACAATCTTTCTAAGGAATGAAGCGTATTTGCCTGTCACTTTATCAAAACCGCTGTTGAAAGCATCTAAAGATTTTGTGAAGATATTAGATTTTTTAGGCTTTCCATGGTTGTTCTTTAAAAGCATTGCTGCTAAAACGGGAGTCAGGGTAAGTGCTACCACAGCCGAAATAACAATAGAACTGGCCATGGTAATAGAAAACTGACGATAGAAAGTACCTACAGGCCCTGTCATAAACGAAATCGGAATAAATACAGCTACCATTACGGCAGTAATTGCAATAATAGCTCCGGCAATTTCACCCATTACTTCTTTTACCGCTTTATAAGGCGAGATGTCGCTTTCCTCCATTTTGGCGTGAACGGCTTCAATAACAACAATAGCGTTATCAACAACGATTCCGATTGCCAACACCAATGCAAAAAGGGTAACAAGATTAATCGTTAATCCGAAAAACTGAATGACGAAGAAAGTCCCGATCAAAGAAACCGGTACAGCAATAATTGGAATCAGGGTAGAACGCCAGTCGCCAAGGAAAATAAAAACGACAATGGCAACCAGGATAAATGCATCTCTTAACGTATGCATTACCTGCTCAATAGAAGCATCAAGGAACTGCGAAACGTCATAACTGATCTTGTAATCAACACCGGGAGGGAAATTTCCTTTCATTTCTGCCAGCTTTGCTTTTACATCTCTGATCACGTCATTGGCATTACTTCCGTAGTTTTGTTTCAAAACGATAGAGGCAGAAGGATGACCGTCAAGATTGGAATAAATATCAAAAAATTCACTTCCCAGCTCTACTTTGGCAATATCTTTCAGTTTTACATTTTCTCCTTCAGCATTAGAACGTACAATGATATTTTCATATTCTTCCGGCTTATTGTACTGTCCTTTATAAGTCAGTACATATTCCAGTGACTGGGCTGCAATACCGGAACTTTGCCCGATTCTTCCCGGACGTCCGATAATACTTTGCTCGCCAATGGCCTTCATCACCTCATCTACAGAGATAGAATAGGCACGCATACGGTCAGGATTCAGCCAGATACGCATTGCATATCTTCGGCTTCCCAGAATCTGAGATTTGGCAATCCCGTGAATACGGTTGATTTCCGGAATGATATTCACCATAGAGTAGTTATACAGGAACTTTTCATCCATGCTTTTATTGGTACTGTAAAGGTTCACGTACATTAACATACTCGGCTGAATCGGGTTTACTACAACTCCCTCTTTCTGTACAAGTTCCGGCAATAAAGGCATTACCTGATCCACTCTGGTTTTTACCAGAACTACTGCTTCGTTCGGATCGGTTCCGGGATCAAAGACTACGTTTACGGTAGCTTCTCCGGCACTTGTAGCATCGGTAGTGATATAACGCATCCCCTGAACACCATTGATGGCATTCTCAATCGTAATCAAAGATGATTTTACCAGTACGTCTGCACTCGCACCCGGATAGGCGATAGACACAGCTACTGTGGTAGGGGCAATTTTAGGAAACTGCTCGGTAGGAAGTTGTTTCATTGCGATACCTCCCATAAACAGAATAACAACCGATATTACGATAGCGAAAACCGGTCGGTGTATTACTTTTTTAAACATAATGCTGTTTTTGGGTTATTCGGCGTACAGATCCAGGTTCGACATCACTTTATCAGGCTTTTGATATTTTGAACCTATCTTTTGGTTTTCCTGTACCATTCTAAGACCTTCCAGAAGAATTTTGTCATCCTTTGCAAGCCCGGAAGCAACTACATAAATGTGTGGTAATTCAGCAGCTACTTTTATTTCTCTTGCATGTACCTTACTGTCTTTGCCAATCACATAGACATATTTCTTTTCCAGCTCTTCAAAAGTAGCTTTCTGAGGAATCATCATTGCATTGGCATAGGGTGAAGTAATGACAATGTTTCCGGTTTCTCCGTATCTCAACAGTCCTTTAGGATTTGGAAATGTTGCTCTGTAGGCAATATTTCCTGTTTCGTTGTCAAAATCAGATTCTATGGTTTGTACAATACCGTCTTGTGTGAATTCTTTGCCATTGGCCATTCTCAGGCGGACATGCATGGGATTACTATCCTTTTTTGCATCCATTTGATTAAGGTATTCAGCTTCCGGAACATTGAAATAAACCCACATTTTGCTGTTGTCGGAAAGCTCAGTTACCAGTTCTCCTTCATCCACAAGGCTTCCTTTTCTAACATGTAATTTTCCTACAATTCCGGTAAAAGGAGCACGAATTTCTGTGAATTTTAAATGCGTATTCATTGAAGCAAGTTCAGCCTGTGCTTTTTCATATTTCGCTTTAGCCATAGCCATTTCCTGTGGAGCAACAATATTTTTGTCGGAAAGATTTTTGGTATTCTGATATTCAATCTGCGCATATTTGGATTCTGCTTTTGCGCGGTTTACATCAGATTCATAAAGATTAGGCATGATTTTGAACAGCAGCTGTCCCTTCTGAACGAGTTGTCCTTCATCCACATAAATAGACTGTATGTATCCTCTTTCCTGGGCACGAAGCTCAATATGATTGATAGAACGGATTTGCGCAACATAATCTTTGTTGACTAAAGTATCTTTTATTAGCGGGCTTGTAACGTTGAATGACGCTGCTTCTGTTTTTTCTGTTTTTTCAGATTGGCAGCCTGCAAACAAGAAAATAAGGCACAGGTTGATATACATGAGACTTTTCTTGACCATGATAATATATTGTTTTATAATAATTTATAATTGAAAAAATAGAGTTACCTGCTCTCAAACAAAATTTGAAAGCATATAAGAATTTTCGAAAAAATATTATAAAATCACAGTCTGATGACCCTGTATTGAATATACAGATCATCATATAAAAGCTTTAAATGCTCTGATTGAGCGAGTGAAACAGCAATTTGTCTGTCGTGAAATGTAGTGACGAAGCCGGAGATCAGATGCCAGAAGCCATCTTTAAAAAGTGCCAGAAGTTCTGTAGAGCCCGATGTTTCTACATTGTCATCATTCTCGTTTTCGTTTTCAGAAAGATTAGCTCTGATTTTGTTGTAGAGGGGATGGCTGACATGATAAGCATCATTGGCTTCCTGGTTTTTAAGAAACGCAAAAGATTTTTCGATGCTTTTTTTCTGGTGAACAAGAAGGTCAGAGGTGAAATGAAGATCAGAAGGAGTATCAGTTGAGATATACTGCTGGATTTGCCCATAATACCAACCTAAAACGGTAAGCAAAGCAAACAACAAGCTGTACAAATATTGATAAAATCTTTTCCGCATCCCAGAGGCAAAGGTAGGTAAACTTCAAAATAAGTGCAACCGTTCTGGATTAAAAAAGTGTTAAAAAGAGCTTGTTTATTGAAAAAAATATATCTATTTCACAAATTGTCTTTTTTGGCTAAGAAGAAGATAGATCCGGCGAAATCTTCTTTACGTACATTTCGGAATTTTACACCAACAAAAAATTAAAGAAATGAATATTGTTTTAACAGGTTCCATCGGGAACATCGGAAAACCACTTACAAAAGAACTTGTACAAAAAGGCCACTCAGTAACAGTGATCAGTAGTAATGAAGAAAGAATAACTGCTATAGAAGAGTTGGGTGCAAAAGCCGCTATAGGCAGTATGTTTGATGAAGAATTTCTCACCGAAACATTTACAGGAGCAGACATTGTTTATTTAATGGAAACAATGGAAGCTGCAGGAGACATGTTTGATAAAAGTATAGATTTTATCGGAAAGATAAGTGAAATCGGTCACTATTACAAAACTGCTGTGGAACGGTCTGGAGTGAAGAAAATTGTCCATCTCAGCAGTATTGGTGCCCATACGGATAAAGGGACTGGGATTATTGTCTTTCATCATCATGTAGAACAGATTTTAAAACAATTACCGGATGATGTTGCGATTAAATTCATTCGTCCTGTTGGTATTTATTTCAATATGTTTTCGTTCATCTCTACGATAAAAAACAAAGGTGCGATTGTTTCCAATTGGGGAGGTGATAAGAAGGAGCCTTGGGTTTCTCCATTGGATATTGCAGATGCTGTAGCTGAAGAAATTGAAAAACCATTTGATGGAAGAACAGTACGTTATGTGGCCAGTGATGAGGTTTCGCCTAATGAAATTGCAAAAGCCCTGGGAGAATCAATTGGTATGGCAGGTCTGCAATGGAAAGTGATTTCAGATAAGGAATTATTGGAAAACTGGCTTCACATTGGTTTCAATGAGCAGGTAGCTAAAGGTTTTGTAGAAACACAGGCAAGTCAGGGAAGCGGAATTTTGTATGAAGATTACTATCAGCATCAGCCTGTCTTGGGGAAAATAAAACTGGCAGATTTTGCAAAGGAATTTGCTGTTGCTTACCACAATGAGGAGGTGTGAAATATTGAACCACAAAAGTCACAAAAGCTTTAAATAAGTGAGTTTTAAAGGATATTCTTGCGTAAAGTAAGAAAATATAAGTTTTAAAATCTTCGATTTTTTATAAGTTAACCGCAAAAATCTGTGTTCTTATGGTTTAATAACTTGTAAAACAATTTGTAATTTTATAGATATGGAAAGACGGGTTACAAAAAGAATAAAAACCATTACAGAATTTCACCGTTCAAGAGGATTGCCGCCTCCTGAGCATCCGCTCATTAGTGTGATTGATTATAAAGATGTTAAACGCCCTGCGGATATCGGAGAAGTTAATTGGATGTTGGATTTTTACCAGATTTCTTTGAAAATAGGAATGAACGGAAAACTTAAATATGGCCAGCAGGAATATGATTTTGATGAAGGAACTTTGTTTTTCATTTCCCCGAATCAGATTTTCAGAATTGAATCAGATTCCGGTCTGAAGGAGAAGCAATCCGGGTGGATGCTGTTGATTCACCCTGATTTTCTGTGGAACACTTCGCTGGCAAAAACCATAAAACAGTATGATTTTTTCGACTATTCTGTGAATGAAGCTTTGTTTCTTTCCAAAAAAGAAGAGCTTACAATCAACAGAATTATAGAAAATATTGAACAGGAATATCATGCGGCGATTGATAAATTCAGCCAGAATATTATCATCTCTCATATTGAAACATTGCTCAATTATTCCGAAAGATTTTATGAAAGGCAGTTTATCACCAGAAAAATAACCAATCATACCATTCTGAACCGTTTAGAAACTTTATTGGCAGATTATTTTAATGATAATGATCTGGTGTCAAAAGGATTGCCCACAGTTCAGTTTACAGCCAAAGAACTTGGAATTTCACCCAATTATCTTAGCCGGCTGTTAACCACTCTCACCGGACAAAGTACCCAGCAGTTTATTCATGATAAGTTGATTGAAAAGGCAAAAGAAAAGCTTTCTACAACAGAGCTTTCAGTAAGTGAGATTGCTTATGAATTGGGGTTTGAGCATCCGCAGTCTTTTACAAAACTGTTTAAGAATAAAACCCGGCTTTCTCCGCTGGAGTTCAGAACTTCTTTTCAGTAGAATATAAAAAAAGATTCAGACAGCATTATTGTTATCAATGATGCTGTTTGGCTGTAATACCTGTTTTATTGTACTTGTTCCGGTATTCAATAGGAGATAAGCCTGTAATTCTGCGGAATATTTCCCGAAACGCTTTCACATCAGAATACCCTGTTTCATACATTACTTCATTAATGGTCTTCCGGGAAATTTCCAGTTCTTTTTTCGCAGATTCTATTTTTACCCTTTGTTGATATTCAAGAGGCGTATTGCCAGTTGCTTTTATAAATCTGCGGTCAAAACTTCGTCTTCCGACTGTAAATTTTCTGGAAAGCTCTTCCATGGATATTTTTTCAGAGAAATTCTTTTCAATGTATTCCTGGGCCTGAATAACCATTTCATCACCATGCGATTTCTGTCCGTTAAAAATGATGAAATCCGACTGCGTTTCCCTGTCAATATCAATTTGAAATATCTTGGAGCAATAAATAGCCGTTTGCCTGTCGTAATATTTTTCAACCAGATAAAGAAGAAGATTTAAGAAAGAATAGCCTCCGCCATTCGTATAGATTCCATGTTCATCCGTAATGATTTTTTCTGCTCTTACATTTACTTTGGGAAACAGCTTTTTAAAATTGGCAACCGTATTCCAGTGGATAGAACAGCTTTTTGAATCCAGAAGCCCTGTAGAAGCCAATATATAAGCTCCTGTACACATGCTGGCTACATCCGCCCCGTTTTTATATTGGTCTGATATCCAATGGACAAGTGCTGTGTTTTGATCTTCTATTTTTGTGAAGTTCGGAGCAATGGCAGGGATGACAATCAGATCGGTTTTCCGGATGGCTGCAATATTTTTTTGCGGGATCACTGTAAGTAAGCCATTTACAAAATCAGAATGCTCAGAAACTCCTGCAAGTTCGATGGTGAAAACCATATCTTTATTATTGTGGCTGTAATACCTGTTGGCTTCCGTAAAAATATGGTAGGTACCTATAATGCAGGATAATGTATTGGGTGCTGTCTGCGCATCGGGAACTAATATGGTTAAATGTTTCATATCGCAAAATTTAAAGGTGAATAAATTGTGCCGGTTGTAACCTCATCTGTATCATACAAATATAAAAAAATAAGATGTCCGGATCAACCTCTTATAATGTCTATTTTACACCCCTTGCAGGTCTTTCTATGTTCTTACCTTTGAATAAGTAAATAAAATGATACAATCTGAAAAGATGGTAGAAAAGAAAAAATAAACACTAAAAAACAAAATAATATTATGAAATCACAGGATTTTACAACAAGTATTACCGTTGATGCTGCACCAAAGCAGGTATTTGATGCCATTAATAATGTGCGGGGCTGGTGGTCTGAAAATATTGAAGGATCTACCTCTGTGCTAAACAGTGAATTTGCCTATCATTATCGTGATGTTCACCGATGCAGAATAAAAATTACAGAAATGCAGCCCAATACCAGAGTAGTGTGGCATGTTCTGGATAATGATTTTAATTTCATTGAAGATAAAACGGAATGGGTAAACACTCATATCATATTTGACATCCATGAAAAAGAGGGAAAAACAGAACTGACATTTACTCATCAGGGGCTGGTTCCTGAAGGTGAATGTTACGAAGTCTGTCATGACGCCTGGACGCATTATATCCAGGATAGTCTGAAATCCCTTATCACCACAGGACAGGGTAAAGCAACTCCCAAAGAAGATTTTATACCATCTGATCATCAGGAAGTAAATACAGATACAAAAAGCATTTATCATAGGTTGCTCATTACCGTACCGGTGGAAAAAGTATATGAAGCTATCACTATCCAGGAAGGATTAGCCGGATGGTGGACGCCGGATACGGAAGCAAAAGCTGAAATAGGCAGTATCCTGAGATTTGGGTTTGGTCCTGATTATTTTAAAAATATGGAAGTTGTTGATCTGAAGCCTTATAGTCTTGTGAAGTGGCGCTGTATCAAGGGATTTGAAGACTGGGTGGGTACTACACTTACTTTTGAGCTGGAACCACATAAGAAAGGATGTATTTTATTATTCCATCATGATGGCTGGAAATCATATAATTCAGAATTTGCATCCTGCAGCTTTGACTGGGCCTTATTTTTCAGAAGCCTGAAATCTCTTTGCGAAACAGGAAAAGGCTTTCCATATCCGGAATTTGATAAAATAAATTAATACAGAACATCTGAAATAGATAACTCTTATAATTTTAATAAAAAAATAAAAAAATAAGATTGTTTTACAGAGAAGACAGCCTTTTTTATAAGATTGTTTTTGTAACTCAGTGAATTGCATTTACAATAGACTTAGAAAAATGGTTTCTGAAATTTAAAAAATTGATATCTCTCATCATTCTTAATGAAATTGGTGTTCTTTTACAGGAAAATTAATTATATTTTTGGTAATTATTTATCTGCACAATTCTTTATCAGGAGCGATAAAGCATAACGATTGTAAAAAACCACGCCAATATTATGATGAAAAAATACCTTACTTATATAGCACTTTTGGGAGCACCTTTATTTTGGGGACAAAATAAAGGGACCGAAACATCTGCTTACCAGCAAAACTGGAAATCGTTAGAGAAGGAAAATGAAGATATAGCATTTGATGCTGATATAAAACTGTCTGATGCTGAAACAGCTTTGGATAAAAAGATATTTCAGGTCCGTAAGCAATTTCTGAGTGATACAGAATCCAAAAAAATATCTTTATACAACAGCTCTTTTTATGAAATAAGACCATTAATAGAAAGTAGTAAGCTGTATGAAATGCTGCAGACCATGCCGAAAGGAGGTTTGCTGCACACCCACAGCGGAGGGATTACGGAGGTGGAATGGATTATTTCGGCTGCGAGGAAATATCAGGAATGCTACGTTTACGATCAGAAAGATAATGATCAGTTTATTTTCGGACAGCTGGCTTTTTTCGAGAAAGGAAAAGTTCCGAACGGATTTGTCAGTCTTGATAAAAAACTCAATTCAAACCCGGGTTTTGAAAAAGAACTGCAAGATCTTCTTACTCTGAAACGTGATAATCTATGTTCTTACACAGATTATTGGATTGAATTTGAAAAACGTTTCAAGCGTATCAATCTGCTGCTTCCTTATCGTCCTTTCTTTAAAGAGTATTATTTGAAAGGCTTTCAGGATTTGATCAAAGATAAAGTACAGCACGTAGAAATCAGATATATTTTTGATGAGCTTTATGATTTCAAGCACGGGAAATACCCTTTGAATACTTCCATCACAGATCTGCAGGATATTCTTAAAGAAGTACACAAGTCTGATCCGCAGTTCACTCTGAAACTGATTTATTCAAGCTTTAAATTCCTGGATAATGAAAATATAGGAAAACAGCTGGAAACAGCATTTCAGATGAAGAAAGAATTCCCGGATATGATCTCAGGTTTTGACCTTGTAGCAGATGAAGCTGCAGGACATAACATCAATTTTTTTGAGAAAAACTGGGCAAAACTGAATGAGCTTAACAAAAAGTATGGGGTAGAAATGCCTCTTTTTCTTCACGCCGGAGAAAGTAATTCAGCTCTGAATAAAAATGTTCTGGATGTCGCTCTATTAAACAACAAAAGAATTGGTCACGGACTGAATCTTATTTATTTTCCAAAAACAATGGAGCAGATCAGAAAACAGAATAAACTGGTTGAAGTAAGCCCCATCAGCAATCAGGTTCTGGGGTATGTAAGTGACATGAGAAACCACCCGGCCAGAGTATTATTAAGCAACGGAATACAATGTTCCATCAGCAGTGATGATCCTTCCGTGTATGGATATACAGGCCTTAGTTACGATTTTTGGGTAGCACTGGTATATTGGGAACTGAATGTAAAAGCATTGAAAAAGCTGGTTTTCAATTCCATTAATTATTCTTCTCTGAATGAAAATGAGAAAAAGAAATCGTTAACTTATTTGACCCAGCAGTGGAATGATTTTGTCCAAAAAACAAATCAGAAATTGAACTAGCCTGGGTTTTCCTGAAAAAATAAAATCGCATTATTAAGTCAATAATGCGATTTTATTTTAATTAATCATTAAAAGTTACTTTTTAAACTTTGATCTGGATAATTCTTTTTTGACCATAGAACCTAATTTTGAAGGACTTACTTTGGTCAGTACTAGCGATTCACAGCCATTGAAGACCGCAAAACGTTTTACAGTTTCTACAAAAGGGGTAAGCCATATTTCAGGAGCTATAGTATTGTTTTCAATATGTAAATGGATGAGCTCAAACTTTTTTTCCTTTCTGTGCGCTTTACAATCCACTCTTCCGATAAACTGATCTCCAAACAGGATGGGCAGACAGAAATAACCGAACTGTCTTTTTTCTTTTGGAGTATAACATTCCAACCGGAAATCAAAATCAAAAATCTGCTTGATCCGGTCACGGTGAATAATGGAATTATCAAACGGTGACAGCAGCCATACATTGGAAGCGGTCGGGACAAAGCTTTTTTCCAGCAGATCATTTTGAACAAAAACGGAATTTCCTCCATCCACCTTGATTTTCGAGATTCTATCTTCTTCCAGCATATTCTCTAATACTTCATTCACATTCTTCTTCAGATCATTTCCGCTCCGAAGATGGGTAATCTGCTTTACCGTAGTAAATCCATAAGCACGCAGATTAGTTGTTACCAGGTATTCTGCCAGCTCAAGTGGAGTAGGTTCTGTGGTATTAATGGAAGCGGGTAAAACCCTTTCGGCCAGATCATATGTTTTCTGCATACCGGAACGTCCGCTGATCATGAGATTTCCCTGCATGAAAAGTCTTTCAAGAGCGAGTTTGGCAGGCTTCCAGTTCCACCAGGTTCCGGCTTTATGACTTTCATTTTCAAAATCTCTTGCCCGTTTAGGACCTTCGTTGCGGATGGTGTCTGTGACATATTCCATTACTTTTGGATCTGCATTGTAGTAGCGGGATTCTCCACGTTTGATAGTCAGCATTTGAGGTAAAACATACCGGAAATCCTTCATCGGAAGATAAGACGCTGCGTGAAACCAATATTCAAATACCTGACGTTCTTCTACCAATTCATCCAGATAATCTGCCTTAAAGTCCGGAATTCTCGTCCATAGTGTATGATGATGGGCACGCTCTACCATAGATAAAGTATCAATCTGTATATATCCCAGATGTTCTAAAGCATCAAGAACCGCATCTTTTCCGGTTCCGAAAGGAGTATTTTGTGTTAATCCCTGACTATCTAATGTTGCAAGCTTTAGGTGCTCCAATGCCAACTTCTTTTCCATATCCGAAAAACAGGTTTGAGATGTTTTTTCAAATATAATGATTTGCTACAAAACGGATCAGTAACAGCTTAGTAGAACGGAATATTTTTTCCCGGAATGATATTTCTTTTTATGTAAATAAAACTCCGGCAAATATCGAAGATATTTGCCGGAGATTATTCATAATGACAATACGATTTTTCCTAATAAAGGTCTTTCCCGTTTAGAATTTTCTATTCTCTGATGGGCTTTTTGAACCTCTTCAATAGGGTAGATGCTGTCTATAACTGGTTTTATCTGTCCGGTTTCAATTAACCGGGTAATATGATGGAGCTCGTCCCTGCTTTGTCTGGTAAAAACAAAATGATAGGTCGCATTTTTTTCCCAGGCGTGGATAAGGTTCTGTGGCTGGGCAATATCAACCAACGTTACGACAGTTCCATAATCAGCTAAGGCAAGCGGGCTGTCTGAAAGCGTACTTCCTCCAACTGTATCAATAATCACATCAACACCTTTTCCGTTGGTGTAAGACTGTATTTTTTCAACCCAGTTTTCTTTGTGATGGTCAATAATTACATCCGCTCCCAAATGCTGAAGTTTTTCATGTAAACTGCTCTGTCCGGTCGTGTAAACATAAGCACCTAGTGAATGAGCTAACTGTATGGCGAGTGAGCCTACACCTCCTGCACCTCCAAGGATGAGAATGTGGTCTCCTTTTTTTAATTGAGCCCTTACCACGATCATTTCCCATACTGTTCCTCCAATAAGCGGAATGGCTGCTGCTTCCTCATAGCTAAGATTAGCAGGCATTCTTGATAATGAGGATTCATCGGTAACGTGGTATTCAGAATAGCTGCCGGGACCACCAAAACGAGGAGAATAATAGACTTTATCACCAGGTTTCCATTTTTTTACGGCTTCACCTACTGCGATAACATCACCGGAAATATCGTGACCAGTTGTGAGAGGTAATTCAAAGTGTGATGCATAGTCTCCGCGTCTTACCTGATAATCCAGAGGGTTTACCGAAGTTGCTCTCACTTTCACCAATACCTGAGAAGGCTCAGTTATAAAAGGAGCGGGGCTTTCCGTTACCTCCAGTACTTCAGGCCCGCCATAGTTTTTAATAACAATTGTTTTCATGCAATAATTTCGCTTACTATTTTAATCGTTTAAAACTTACATTGACTATTGAGGCAGTGTTCCCATAAATTCAAATATCTCAGCACCTATTTCTTCAGCGTTTGTTTCAAGGGCGAAGTGTCCGGTGTCATAAAATTTTAATTTTGCGTCCGGCAGATCCTTTTTATAAGCTTCAGCTCCTGCAGGAAGGAAATAAGGATCTTTATTTCCCCAAACCAATAATACTTTCGGTTGATGTTTTCTGAAATATTCATGGAATTTAGGATACAAAGCAACATTGGTTCTGTAGTCTCTTACTAAGTCCAGCTGGATTTCTATATTCCCCGGTCTGTCAAGGAATTTCTGATCAAGTGTGTAGGATTCCGGTGCAATGAGAGAAGGATCGGAAACGCCATGGTAGTATTGAAAAACAGTTGCTTCCTTAGACACAAAATCTTTCAGAGCAAGGCGGTTGGCTTGTGAAGGATCTTTCCAGTATTTCTGTATAGGATTCCATTCTTTGCTTAATCCTTCTTCATAGGCATTTCCGTTTTGAGAAACAATTCCCGTGATCTTTTCAGGATTGTTCATGGCAAGGCGCAATCCTACCGGAGCCCCATAATCAAAGATATACACCGCAAAACGTTTCATTCCAAGTTTGTCAACAAATGCCTGTATAGTTCCTGCAAGATTATCAAAGGTGTAAGAGAACTGCTGATGATCCGGAGCATCAGAATACCCAAAACCAGGAAGATCCGGAGCGATAACATGGTATTTTTTACTCAGTATGGGAATCAGGTTTCTGAACATATGTGACGATGTAGGATATCCGTGAAGGAGAAGAATCGTAGGAGCGTTGGCAGGTCCCGCTTCTCTGTAAAACAGATTTAAATCATTGATCTTGATGTTGCGGTAGTGAATAGGGTAGTTTTCCATAATGCGATTGTTTACAAATGATTTTTGATTAGACTGGGCCATTGTCATAGTGCTCATCAATAAGCCAAATGACAGGCCCGCAATTAATTGTTTAGAAATTATTTTCATTGAATTTTTTTGATATTCAAAATTAATACGGATATTTGATTACTGGAAACGATTAATTATAATCAATACAATCACTTTTAATGATTAATTGAAATGAATATAAACGATTTGAAAATATTTGAAGCCGTAGCAGAAAGTGGCAGTTTTACTAAAGCTGCTTCCATGATGTTTACCGTTCAGTCCAATGTTACGGCAAGAATAAAAAGTCTTGAAGATGAGTTGGATGCTAAACTTTTCTCACGTACCTCCCGAAAGGTTGAGCTTACTTCCGAAGGCATGATCCTGATGCAGTATTCTAAGCAGATTCAGCATTTGGTGGAAGAAGCAAAAAATAATATCCGGAGCGGAGAAAATATCAGGGGATGTCTGAAAATAGGCTGTATAGAGACAACAATGGCATTGAAAGTACCTGAAATTCTCAATACTTTCGATGAAAAATATCCCGGCATTGAGCTGGATTTTAAATCAGATACAAGAGATTCTGTACTTTCCGGAGTTCTGGATTACAGGCTGGATGCCGCTTTTGTTTCCGCTCCGGTGAATGCCAAAGGACTGGAGAAAATCTGTATTAAAGAAGAACAGCTTGTCATTCTTGCCTCATCAAAAGGCCCGAATCTGCAGACACTCATTGCGAATGAACCATTGAAGATTGTCGTATTTGATGAAGGCTGTATTTTCAGGGAAAGATTAGAATCATGGTTAAGCCATAAAGGAATTCTGAACTATAAAAGTACCACCCTGAATTCTATTGAGGGCGTAATCAACTTCGTGGAAGCAGGTTTGGGAATCAGTATTCTGCCGGAAGAAATTGTCTCCAAATATTACGCAGGAAGAGACATTAAGACCTATGGACTGAATAAACAGCTGGGAACCATGAATACCATTCTTGTTTTCAGAAAAGACGGTCCCCAGTCGAGGGCTTTACAGTGCTTTATTGAGATGCATGCACAACTAATATAATCTGTTACAATTTGTTTTTTATTTCAGGAAGCGTAATTTCTTTGTTATAAAGCAGATTAACCACATTTTTTATGAAGTCCTCCTTTTTAATCCGTTCTCCATTGGTATCATAAGCGATGGAGAGATCTGCCTCTTTGTTATAGATGAGAATGGCGTGTGATCCTAACGTATCGCCGCCATGACCGTAAAATGTAATGCCGTCAAAGTCCCAGATTGCCATTCCTCTTCCCCAGCTTTCCTTTCCCAATACAGGTTCCATCAGTTTCAGCGTTTCTTTTTTCAGAATGGCATTACGGAATAAGCTGTTGATGAAAATATTCAGATCATAAGGTGTTGACGAGATATCACCTACGCCAATTACATTCAGAAAGTCTATTTCCTCTTTCAACATACTCCAGGAATTGTTTTCATAACGGTAAGGCAGGAATATGTTTTTTTGATGGGCTTTGAAAGGGGTTAAATTTTTTAATTGGAGAGGTTTTACAATTTCTGACTGAACGATCTTGTAAAATGATTTTTCATATTTTTTTTCGAGAATTTTCGTTAAAAGATAATAAGCAGAGTTAGAATATGCCACCTTTTCACCAGGCTCAAAACTCTTACCCTGTTTGACGATCAGATCTATAATCTCTTTGTCACTTACTTTATCAGTTACCCATACTTTTCCATCCTTCACTACGTAGCTTCCCAGTCCGCTGGTATGTCCTAACAGATTTTTGATGGTAATTTTATCAGAATTGGGAATTTCCGGATAAAACTCAGAAAGCTGAGTATTGAGATTCAGTTTATTTTCTTCAATTAACCTGAAAATTAAAACGGCTGTAATCATTTTGGTCACAGAGCCTACCTGATATTTAGTATCCTTATTATAAGTTAATTCCGGTATGTTTTTTTGTCCGAAGCTTTTAGAATAAACCTCTTTACCATTTTTAAAAATCGACAAACTGCCCACTCCCAGATTATTATTTTCAATATAGCTGAAGTATTGATCTAGTTTTTCCGGGTTGATGGTTTGTGAAAAAAAATAATTGGAAATAAGAAGAAGCAGGAATGCAATTTTAATGTTCATGATTAGTTTTTGTGGGTTAGTCATTCATAAAACAACAGGATGGGTAAGAATATTACATCGTATGATACTTTTGTCTTCCAATATACCTTGTGGAAGGGCTTTAATTATATTGCGATTATTTCTGTTGAGAGAGATAGTCTGCAAACTGCTTATTCAGTGCTTCACATTCGTGCTGTAAAATTCCTGTTTCTATTTCAGGTTTGTGTCCCCATTTCGGAATAGTTTCTGTTTCAAGGATTTTAAATTCCGAAGACTGTCCGCCCACCAAAGGAACGGAAATTCCGAACACAATTTTTGCAATTTTATGATGTCTGATGAGGTAGGAGCACATGATGCACGGCTCGTGTGTAGAGAACATTACAGACTGATCCAGCATATTCCTGTAGCCATTTTCCAGCGCATCTTTTACCGCCAGAATTTCAGCATGCTGTGTAATGTCGCCGCTTGATTTTCCGGATTCAATGCCTCTGCCGATAATCTTATCTTTATAAACCAATAAAGAGCCTACCGGAGGATTTCCCTTTTCTAATGCCTGTTTGGCGAGTTCAATGCATTGAAGCATATATTCATTGTAATTGTTCATAGTTATTTTTGATTAAGATTCGCAGCCTCTGTTGAACCCGATGGTATTTCTGTACATCTGAGGGGAGATATCCGTTTTATTTTTAAAAAGCCTGCTGAAATAATATTCATCCTCATAGCCCAGTTCATAAGCTATTTCTTTGATCGTTTTGTCCGTAAGATACAATTCTCTCTTGGCTTCAATAATGATTCTCTCCATGATCAGATCAGAAAGGGTTTTATTAAAATGATTTTTTGTAATCCTTGCGAGTGAAGCCGGGGTTTGGTTCAGCAAATCTGCATAATCACTGGCAGAATGTTTCGTCCGGAAATGATCTTCTATCGCATTTTTAAGATTCTGAATAAGAAACTGCTGCTTGATATGAGCCGTTCCCGAATCCTGAACTGTCTGTTGTTCCAGTTTTATCCTTGTAGCGGTTACCAGCAGGATTTTAAGATAAGAAACCAAAACCTCATCTTTCCTGAAGGCATCTGCTTTTAACTCATTGGCAATTCCGCTGATCAGATTCAAAACAGAACTTTTACTGAATTCATCCAGGCAGATAAAAGGCTGCTGATACACATTGTTGAATAAAATACCGTTAGCTGCAATTTCCTTATGATGCCTGTAAATACAGAAAAAGTCATGATGAAACTGGATCGCAATTCCCATAATAGGTTGTACAGAATGAAGCATAAAAGGCTGGTAAGGATACAGTGCAAACAGCGTATTTTCTTTGAACGAATAATCCGAAAGATCTACGGTAGCTACGCCTTCTCCAGCAGTAATAAGTATCAGCGTAAAATAATTATTGCGCTGGATATGATCAAAATAACTGTTGTTATCAAACTCAAATAGTTTGAACGCCAGATTTCCATTCTGCTGATTGATGAGCGTATATACAGACTGTGATAACATGATCTATGCAATTTAATTAATATTTTTTAACAAAGGAAGAAGAAAAGTTCTTGACATAGCAATCCGTGTTTTACTGGAAAAAATCCTTGTCGAGATTCTAAACCTTGACAAGGATATATAAATAACAATTGAAAGCTGTTAGAAAATCAAAATATCATATCCGTCATTTCTGAGACTTAGGAAACTTGGCAGCCCCGGAGTTCCCGGTACTTCATTTTCGTTGAGTAGCTCATATCCGGAAACCTCAGTTCCAAATACGGCAACGCAGCCTTTTGAAAGACCGTGAACATAGTCTTTTACTTCACTGTAAAGTCCATGTATAGGATGATCTGCTTTTTCAAGCTGTTCCGGCCATCTGATCCCCGTACCCTGGAAAATGATTTTCACCTCTTCACCTGCATGTTTGAACTCGTATGCAGATGCCAAAGCATTAAACACTCTTCCCATAGCTTCTTCTGAACCGGTTTTAGGATCAGAAAGAATAATAATTGCTGTTTTTTTCATTTTGAAAATTTTATTTACTCTGCAAAGATGTGGGAATAACGGGCGCTAAAGAATGGATGATTTTTACTTTGTAATGGAGATTTTTGCAAGCTTAAAAACCATTGTTGCTTCCGGACGATTTCCGGTCTGCAAGGCTTATTGAAAAAATATAGCGAACCTTCATATGAAAGTTCGCTTTACAGGAATCAACAGGAAAAAGAAAGATTACGATCCTGGTTTTACAAAGGTCTGCCAGCCTCTCATGGTTTCAATGAAGCGTTCGCTGAGCCCGCCTTCACGAAGAAAATCTGCGGTCACAGGAAGCTGTGGGCTGTCATACAATGGGTTGGCTTTTACCTGAAGCGGGAAATCCCGTTGCAGAATTCCGGCTCTTGCAATCAGGACAAAATCACAGCCTTCATCCAGCAGTTCTCCTGCACGCTGTGCACTCATTATTTTTCCGGCTGCTCCCAAACGTACTCCTTTACGCGGAAGTTCTGTGAAAACACTGAGCATCGTTTTCCCCTGAAATGTCCCTTCCCGTACCAGCTGTGCAGAATCCCAAAGTGCCAGATCAAGATAATCAATCAGTTCTTTGTCAAAAATTTCAGCGGTGATTTCCCGCAGTTCCTCCAAACGCAGTCCATACCGCTCAATAGACAAACGCCAGCCAATCTGGAAATCTGGTCCGCAGGCTTTGCGAATTCCTTCAATAACTTCAAGGGTGAAACGGGCACGATTCTCTATGCTGCCTCCGTATTGGTCCGTCCGGTCGTTGAGATTAGGAGACAGAAACTCCGAAAGAATCCATCCGAAAGCTCCATGAACAGATACTCCATCAAATCCTGCAAGCTGAGCCCTTCTGGCTGCTTCAATAAAACTGTCACGGATTCGGCCCACTTCTTCGGTGGTGATGGCTTTGATGTCCGGTATTGTTTTACCTGATGCAGGAGCAGGTATTCCTCCTACAGACGGTTTTGCCCTGTGTCCGGCGTGGTGCAGCTGTACAGCAGATAAAGCACCTCCTTCACGAATTGCTGTGGCCATTTGCGTTAAGCCCGGCAGGTGTTTGTCACTGTGAATTCCCAGCTGGCGTTCAAAAGCGATGGCTCCTGCTTCTACAGTGGAGGCACTGGTTTGGATCAAGCCGTAACCGCCCTGTGCAAGCTGTTCCATCCAGCGTTGGTCGTATAGGGATGCTGTACCATCATAATCACTTTGCTGACTCGTTAAAGGGGCCAGCATAAAACGGTTTCTCATGGCAGGACCATGGAGAAAGGTAAGGGGTTTGAATAAATCTGAAACAGACATTTTATTTACATTTTAAGGTTTTACTTCTCTATTTTGTCTGTTGCAAAGTTGCGTCTATTACTTACCGCCGGAAATGGATGATTTTAATGATATGATGGATGTTTTTTCAGCTTTCTGTCTGGCAGTCTCATCTTTTGTGATTTTGCTTCAACTTAAAGATCCTCAATTCGCCTACAAAGGTCTGCGATTCGCCTACAATTTCAGGAGACAGGCTTTATAATTTTGCTTTATCAAAAAAACATTTTAAAATTATGATACAGCAAAATAGAATCTGGTTTATAACCGGAGCATCAAGAGGTTTCGGGCGCATCTGGACAGAAGCAGCGTTGGAACGTGGTGACAAAGTGGTAGCCACTGCAAGAAAACTGGAAAGTATAGCCGATTTTAAAGAGAAATACGGTGATAACGTACTTACTTTAGCATTGGATGTTACCCAGCCTGAGCAGGTAAAAGAAGCCGTACATACAGCCTACCAGCATTTCGGGAAGCTGGATATCGTACTGAACAATGCCGGATATTCGCTGGTAGGAACGATAGAAGAGGCAGGTGCGGATGAAATCCGTGCTTTATATGAAACCAATATTCTGGGCCCTGTAAGTGTCATTCAGGCGGTACTCCCAATCATGAGAGAGCAGGGATACGGGCATATTCTGGGGACATCAAGCAATCTCGGACACGTTACATTGCCAATCATTGGGTATTACAGTTCTTCCAAATGGGCTTTTGAAGCTATTCATGAGAGTCTTGCAGAAGAGATTAAGCAATTCGGGATCAAAGTGACGATTATAGAACCGGGAGCGTATGCTACGGAATTTGGAAGTCAGGACTCACTGAAATTTTCTCAGAACATGGAGGTGTACAATGACTTTAAGACAGAATTTATAAAGACCATCCAGTCTTATGAGAAGGGAGATCCTAATGCGACACCAGAAGCGCTCTTCAAAATGGTAGATGCTGAAAATCCGCCGTTGCGTTTTCATCTGGGAAGTCATAATCTTCCTTTGGTAAAGTCTGTATATGCAGAAAGAATCAATCTCTGGGAAGCCTGGGACGAAGTTTCCAGCGCAGCGCAGGGATCATAACAAACAGTAAAAACCGGTTATAAAATGATAGCCGGTTTTTCGTACCTTTAAAATACCATTTATGAAAAAGACAGATCAAACTCCGTTCAAATTTGAATCGTTATCAGAAGCCAGCCGGTTTTTCGGACTGCCAACACCCAAGCATCCTCTCATTAGCTTAATGAATGGGGCGCACAATCTGGTGGCAACAGATAAATTGTCTCAAAAACATGTGTTGAGTTTCTATAAAATATCCTATAAACCCAAACTGGACGGCAGAATAGAGTACGGGCAAGGCTACTACGATTTTAATGAAGGTGGACTGCTCTTTGCAGCACCCGGCCAGGTGATAGGAGGGAACGGAAACAGTGATACGGTCTGTTCACAATATTCTCTGCTCATTCATCCTGACTTCTTTCTGGGATATCCCATCGCGAGAAAGATCAGACAATATGGTTTTTTCTCCTATTCTACGAAAGAAACCCTGCACCTTTCTGAGGAAGAGAAAAATACGGTACTTTCTATCTTTAATTTTATTGAATCTGAACTCAACAGCCGTATTGACGATTTCAGCCATGATGTGATGATCTCTCAGATAGAACTGCTCCTTAACTATGCCAACCGTTTTTATAAACGCCAGTTTATCACCCGTAAAGCAAGCAGCAGCAGCCTTCTGCAAAAATTTGAAGATTTGCTTGACGGATATTTTAAAGATGAAATGTCTCTTAATAAAGGAATACCCACGGTAAGTTATTTTGCAGAAAACCTCCATCTTTCACCCAGCTATTTAAGTGATATGCTGCGTTCCTTAACGGGGCAGAGTACCCAGCAGCATATTCATGACAAACTGATCAGCCAGGCCAAAGAAATGCTTTCCACCACCAGCCTGTCTGTAAGTGAAGTAGCATATGCACTGGGGTTTGAGCATTCCCAGTCGTTCAGTAATTTATTTAAAACAAAAACCAAGCTTTCTCCTTTGGAATTCAGGAAATCTTTCAATTAATCCTTGCGATATAGGCAGCATTAACGATCGAGTCTGTAAATAAATTCTTCGATCTCGGTTTGTCTTGCATTGGCAAAGCCTTTATCTGTACCGATTTTGATAAAACCACAGTTTTCCAGCACCTTTTGCGAACCCAGATTATCAAAAGCTACCCGTCCGAAAATAGGTCTTGTGGTTTCAAGGGTGAGAAAATCTTTCAGTGCTGTTGTGGCAACACCTTTTCCCCAGAAAGGCTTATCAATCCAATAGGTGATTTCTGCATCCCCTTCCATGATAAATTTGGCAATGCTTCCGGCGATCTCATTACCTGCCATAATTGTCTGATTATTAACGGTAGGATCATCCAGCAATTTTGTGAATTTTGCTAAATAAGCTTCTTTATCAGTGAAATCTCTTGACATAAAGGCTGCCAGATGTCTGGCTTCAGGGTCAAGCTGAAATTCAAAAAGAATATCCAGATCAGCTATTGTGGTTGGTCTGAGTTGTATTTCGTAACTCCTGTTTTTCATGTTAATGGTGTGTTGGTTGATCTTCAAATATAAAACTTATTTAAGCTTTCCGCACAGTAGCCTAATCTTTAAATCTGAGAAAAATCGGAGATTTTAAAATCTTATGTGTCCTTACTCTACGCAAGAAATATCCTTTAAAATTCACTTAAGTATTTAAAACTTTTGTGACTTTTGTGGTTTTATTTAACCTTTACCCCTTCAGAAGTCCCTCGAGCCACTTATACAAGGGGCTAGACCCTCTTTGATAACGGTCTCGAGCCCCTTATGTAACCCCCTATACTCCCTTACCCAAGGGGGTAGATCCCCTTACTTAAGAGGATAGAGCCACTTACTCAAGGGGGGAGAGGCTGTTCCGAAGTCCCTGGAGAGGGTATGATAAGTGGTTAGAGCCCCTTAGATAACTGTCGGAAGGCGGTTTATATGTTCTAAGACACACTTATATCATTGTCAATATACACTTATCTAAGTGTCTGTAGACAGTTCTTTAAGTGGTCAGAGTGACTAAAGAAGAAGCTGAAGATAGTTCTGTAAGTGGTTCCGGACACTTGGGTAGTGGTGCAGATTATTTTTGAAGGTGGTGCAGACAGTTTGGAAAGTACTTTCGGATACTTGTGGAAATGTCCGGAGGCTCTTTGAAAGTGCTTTCAGCCTTTGTATTTGAATTCTATGTTTTTATGAAAGCGCTGAACCAGCCTGATTAATAATATTCAAATACTCTTTCTGTTTTTTTTTGTATTGCTCCCTGATCATCTGTTAATACTTCATAAATGGAGTTGGCTTGCGAATCAAGTTTTACGTTTTTATAAATGAGCTTAAATTTTTTTTGCTTAGTGGCATCTTCAAGAAGGGTTTCACTTCTCATTTCATTGATGTAAGTGTAGAAAATAGTGCTGTTAACTGGGGTTTCAAAGAAATTTCCGGTTTCTTCTGTTTTTATAAGACGGTTATTTTTGTCAAAATAAAACAGCTTGCCAAGGGATATATTGTGAACAGAATCTTTTGAAACTCTTTTGTACAGAGAATCCGAAACTTTTTCAAAATAGCCTGTAGTTTCTATCTTCTTATTTCCAGGATTAAAGGCTTCAAAATAGCGTTTGGCCTTGTCCTTAGAATTGTAGGTGATGATCTTATTGATAGACCTTTCATGAGAAGGTCCGCTTCCGATAGCATTATAATATTCTATTTTTGTCAGAAAACCCTCTTTGTCATAATAGGAAATGTTTTTATAGATGTTCTCCGGTGAATAAGTGACGGTCTCTGTGATGGTTTTGGGATGCCCGAAATAGTTAGAAAACTTCAGGTCATTAATGATAGATTTTTCCTGACCACTTACAAGAGCATATAACAGAATAAACAGATAGCTAAGTTTTGTTTTCATATGGTAAGTGTTGGGTGTTCTATAATTTCCGCTGAGTCTCAAATATAGGGAACTCTCTTTAATATTGATAAAGAGAATAAGTTTTTGTTTGAAAAAGAATCTCATTGTTGACTATAGATACTGCAGTGCAATAGATTGTTTCTGATGAAAAGGACTTTTAGATTATGTTGTTTTGGAATGTTTGAGTTATAATACTAAAATGACAAGAAAGGATTCGTTTGGAAACCAGGAGCGAATGTGAAATTCACAAAGCTTATTTACTACTATATTTATTTTATAGCGGAAAATTGGTCTTGATAATAGTAATGGTCAGTGTATTTTTTTATATTTGTTAAAATAAAAACTAATGATTATTCCTGATACGTGGACTTCAAAAACATTTAAAAGAGCAGCACAAAGACATTATATTACTTGTAGTCACTTGCTTGAAAAAATTGAATATACACAAAAAGATAAACAACCACATGTAATTACAAATATATATTATCTAAGTGGTTATATCTTGGAATGTATATTGAAATATTATATTTTAGAGCAAAATCATTTTAAAGGAAAACTCACTATTAATGATTTAGAATCAATGAAATTAAAGACACATAATATCAATGATTTATGGACCAGAATAGGATATGGTTTCCCTAAAAAAGACTTTAAATGGTCGGATATTAGCAAAAAATGGGATGTAATGGTTCGATATGATTGTAATATTATTGATGCAAATGAATTAAAAGAACATTTTGAAGATACTGTAAAACCCATTTATTTAAAAATACAAGAACAATATTAATTATGATATCAATCCTAAATAAATGTAATGAGATTAAATTATATTTAGAAAATCAAGCCAAAGAAAATATTGACTTTAAGATTTATTTACGTACAAATGAAAATTTATATGTTTATATATTAGTTAAGAATTTTGTTGATAAGTTGGAAATTGAAAAAAAAATAATTGAAATTTTTTCTGACGCTGAAGTTAATTTTCTTTCTCAAGAGTTGTTACAAAATGATGAGTTTTTCACAGATATATTTAGTAAGGATGAAATAATTCACTTAGAAAATGGACGAAGACGATTCACTTCTTTACTAAATAAAGAGGATGAGGAGCAATTAACAACATGTCCTGTAATTACTTTTTATAGTTATAAAGGTGGTATGGGAAGATCCACTACATTAGCGGCTTTTGCAACCCATCTTGCAATAAATGAGGCTAAAAAGGTAGTTATTGTCGATTGTGATTTTGAAGCTCCTGGATTTACTAATTTTTTTCTAACTAATCCTCGTGAGACAAATCAAAGACAAGGCTTTGTAGAATATTTTTTTGATAAAGAAAATGGGTTTAGTGATAAACACAAATTAGAAAATTATACATGGAAGGTTGATGCACGCTTTTCAGGGCTAGGTTCCATACATATAATGCCTGCTGGGAATCTTAATACAACAATAAATGAAGATGATTATTTTAAAAGTGACTTAAATCATTATATTGAAGGACTTTCTCGAATTGATTTTACAAATGAAAAATATATTATTAAAAAGTTTAAAGATATTTTAGAAGACTTGAATGATTCATTAAAGCCAGATATAATTCTTATTGATTCCCGAACCGGATTTAGCGATATGTTAGGAATTGCTGCATTTAAATTATCAAAAATGGTTCTAGGCTTTTTTAGGAATGATGCTCAATCATTACCTGGTCTACATTTTTTTATTGAGAATTTAATTGAAAATGAGAAGTTAGAACCATGTTTGATAAACTCAATATTACCTGAGTCACTAAGTCTAAAAAAACAATTGTTTAAGTCTTTTGAAGATGATGTACAAAATATAATTTCACAACAAGCTCCAGAATCAGAATTAAGTTTTAGCTGTTTTCCAATATCGAGAAATCAAAACTTAGAATTATTAGGTAGTACATCAGAAAATGTTTTTGACTTTATTGATATTATTAAAGAAAATGAAATCAAAGATTTCAAAGAATTATTTGAGTATCTTACTTCTAGAATACCTTATAAAGATAAAATTGATAATAATGATATCTTTAACCCTGTTGTGAATTCATCCACTAAAGATTTGCATTTGGTAGAAAATTATGACGAAAATAAAACTATCAAAGTTAAAACTAAAGAAGAAATTGATAATTTAAGCGAAGATGCCAAGGTAGAATATATAAGAGATGTTAAAGAAAAGATTTTACGTGAGACTTCTCGAAAAATAGATGCTACAAGTTTATATGCTGAAAACATGTCAATTGAAGAACAGTTTGAAAATCAACAATTTTTTTATAGAAATTGTATGAATGATATTTTCAATATCGATAAACCGTTTATATTGGGTAGTAAAGGTACTGGTAAATCCTATATATATAATGCTTTACAAAGCAAGATAATTGTTAAAAAACTACAAACAATTGCTAATATTGAAGACGACTTTTCATTTATTTATACTATTGACAAAAAAGATAGAATATTTAAAGTAAATCGTTTTAATAAAAGTGCCAGTATAGGTTTTTATTATAGATTCTGGCTTATTTATACATGGCAAATAATCCTTAAGGAATTAAACGTTTTGGATTTAAGTTTTAAAAGTTCAATTGATAGTTTTGATATCCGAGATGATGAAACTACTTTGAAAATTTTAAGTGATAAAATAAATGATACAGATTATATAATTTTGATCGAAAAAGAATTTAATGAATTAGATAAATTTTTACTAAATGGGAAAGATGTTGGTAAGAAATTTTTAGTTATTCTTTATGACCAATTAGATGAAATTGTTCATCCATCCTTATGGAATGATTGGATACCTTCCCTTATCGATTTTTGGCGTAATAAAAAATATAGTAGAATATTTGGTAAGGTTTTTATACGTAGAGATTTGTTTAATGGCTTATATGGTCTTACAAATGTTAATGACATTGAAAATCAAGCAATAAATATTGAATGGTCACAAGAGGAAATGTTCTCTTATTTTTTCAAAATTGTTTTTTCTAACGGTATGTCGGAGTATTTTTGGATAATGATGTATTTGTATAATGATTATCATTATGAACTTATTAAAAAAAATAGACAGAAATATAATAAACTTGAGCAGACTGCATTAGAAGAATACTTATTGAGACCTCTTGCTACTACTTTTTTTGGTAAAGAAGTTGATGCAGAAGGAAGTAGTAGAATGGGGGAAAGTTATGATTGGTTTTATAAAAACTTGAGAAATGGTGATGATACTATAAGTTTGAGGCCATTTATTGACCTTTTAAAATTTTCAATAGATAAATGGAAAGATAAGAAGTATCTTCAAGAAGAAGGGCTTAAACCAATTTTATTTCAAAAATATTATACTGATCGAGATGTTAGGAAAGAAGCGGTTGATAGACATTTTAAAGATATAGTTCAAAATCAAATTGGTAACAAACCAATAGAATATTTATTTGAGTATATAGATAATCACAAAGAGTTCCAATTTATAACTATCCGTAAAGATAAATTCTATAGACTTTTCAAAGAAGTACTAGAAGAATATAAAGATCGTGAAGAAATGAAAGATATTAATCCAAAAAAAATGGAAGAGCTTTTAATTACTAACGGTATAATTAAAAAGGAAAATTATGGCAGGGGTGATGAGTACAGATTTCCATTTCTTTATAAATATAGATTAGGTCTTAGAGGGAGGTAATCTAATATTTCTTATTAAAATTGCTTTTTATTTAATCCTTTTTTGAACAACAATAAATCCTGATGAAAATCAGGATTTATTCATTTATAAGTTTAAAGAAATCAGATAAACTAATTTTTCGTGCTTCACATATTTTAAAAAGTGTTTCAATAGGGATTCTATAAGTTTTTTCACTTTTTATTTTTCTAATGGTGCTTTCTTCCACACCATGATTTTTTGCAAAAGAAGTTTGTGACTTGCCTTCCTGAAGCCAAGGTATCAACCATTTCTTTGTAATGTATGGACAAATTTTCTCGTTTATATCTGTCATAGAAACAAATCACGTAATAAAAAAATACAAACATGAAAAAGACAAGCACACATTTTGAACCTCAGCTTTGGAAAGGCGGTAAGAAGCGCTCCGGGTTACAGCTGATGGAGAACTTTTACCAGTTCAATGATCTGGTAACCTCTAAAGAGAAGTTAAACAACATTATGAGTTATGCTGTAAAGCGAAATAGCTGGATGAATGAAGATCCGGCGGTAGTTTTTCAGTTTCATCAGGCGGTGCAGTCGTTTGTGCGTGCGTGCTACCTCATCTATTTAGAAGGAAAGAAATGGGTTGCAGATCCTCCGCTGGAAAATCCTTCTCCATGGGTTCTCGGCTTGCTTTCGGAGAAAGAATACCAAAATCCAGTGCTGGTTTTTAAAAAAGCATTCAAAGAATACAGTGTCAAAGAGTTTGATTATTTTATGTCCGGGATTGTCTATTTCTCAATGGGCATGTATGAAAATCTGCCAGAAAGGAATATTGTCAATCCGTACATTCATCTGATAAAAATGCTGGATGCGGGGCATCTTATGCTGGAAAGGAGAGGGAGGTAGGAGCTGGGAGCGGGAAGCTGGAAGAAGGAAGGTAGTTTGAGTCGTGGTGACGTATGGTTGGTATATAAAAATATGAATTTCAACGCTGTCATTCTGAATACAGACTAAAAGTCTGCGAACATAGTTCAGGAATGTAATGAAGAATCTCATGTATTTCCAGGGAGATTCTTCCTTCGTCAGAATGACAGTGCGCTGTGAGAAATTGAAACAGGAGATTGAACGTAGCCAATGACAAAAACGAAAGTTATTATCCCTTAAAAAAGACAAACAGTTATTTTTATAACTATCATAACTTCCAGCCTCCAGCTTCCCGCTTCAAAACAAAAAAGCCTCTCAAGATCATTGAAAGGCTTTTTTTATTATTTTAAAATCTGCTGATCAAAAAGAAGATGGTCGTCTTCATCAAAGCTTATAATCAGTACTTTATATTGTTTTGCGCTGTCATTATTGAAGAATTTAATTCTTGGCGGAACATAATCGCTGTCAAATAAATTCGGGTTCCAGTAAAGGGTTTCTCTGGTATCGTTTTCAATTTTTTGCGGAGCGTCATCATCTATCATTTCAATAGGAAACTCTGAAGGTTTATCATATCCTTTGATGATGGCTGAGTTGTTCTTTGGAGCTTCTTTTTCATTAGTTTTAGATTTCATATTGCCCTTCATGGTGTAGATGGCTACGGCATCGCCTATTAATCCTGATCCCTTGATAATTTTTACCATTGCGATATTATTTACAGGAAGGGATGAAATCATCGAACCGTCAGTAAGCACCTCATCTAAATACAGCTTAGCCTGCTGACCACGGATGTAGGGCATATTTACTCCTGAACTATTTCTTTGAAACGTTAAACCGGCAGCTTTTCCCTGCAGCCAGTCTAATATATTAGTATATCCGGAGGTATGCTGATCTTCATTCACAAAATCAAATACAGTAGAATTTACAGAACTGAACATTCCGCTGGAGAGCTGTTTATCTAATTCCTGTTTCGGATCTTTCTTTTTTCCTACTAATGCTACTTCCTGAATCTGGATATCATCATTATTCTCAATTTTTTTATTGTTTTTTTGAGTATTGATAGCTCTGGCGATTGCAGGAGGAAGAGTTTTGTTTTTAGCAGATTTTACCAATGTATATTTTGTAGTCGGGAAGTTACCTTTGAATTCTGAAGGATTTATCAGCGGTTCTACAGTGACAAATAAATTATCATTACCAGATTCTTTATTTTCTGAATTGACGAATAATGAAACATTTATGGGTTCATCATTGTTAAGATTATGTAAATAGATATAGCCGTTTTGATCTGTTTTAAATTGATTGAAAGCAGGTTCGTTTTTACCTAACTGCAATACTAAATTTACATCAGAGTTGATAAGTAGAGCGTTGTTCTTAATAGGTTTTATTCTGTAAGAAAGATATTGCTGAGATTGGGTTTTAATGGTGGGTGCGGTTCCGCTGAGTACAGAATTCCAGTTGAATCTCTTCCAGTTTTCGGAGATAAGAAGTGCGTCCAGAGCTTCAGTATTGGCATTCTTAGAAAAATATTGTGCGGGGCTGTCTATTTTTGAAGTAAAATCACCCGTTAACCAAAGTGCGCTCAGAATATTTTCTTCATCAGGAGTTTGGGTGCCGTCATCTTCACTTACCACAACAGTATAATTTTTGAAATAAGATTCCGGAGAAAGATCAATACTGTTGAAAGACCTTGGAGTCTGTTTTAAACTCTGGCCTATAATTTCTGCTTTTTCAATTTTTAAATCACCAGGCTTTATAAAGCAAAGCCTTTGAGCCACGGGATTGTCCTGCTCATCAAAAACTACCAGTTGTAAAACACCATTGGCTCCGTTGCTGATTTTTGTAGGAATAAGACTTGATACTTCATTGGTTAAATGGTTGATATTCGCTCTGTAAGCAAGATGGTTATTGATAAGTCCTACAATTTTATACCCCTGAAGCTGTTGTTTTAGGTTAACGCCTTTTAAGGTATATTTTATTCCTTCCTTGGAGCTGTGAATTTCTACATTCAGACCGCTGTCTGCAACCTGTGGCAGGTCTATTGTCTGGCTTTTTCCTGCATTATCCTGAATGACAGCCTGGTATTTTTTTCCTGATGCCGGAGTCATTGTAAAGGAAGCTACATTTTTATCAAAAGATTTAAAGGTAGTGACAGGAACTTTTGGATTTTGTGCATCAATTATTTTTCCGGTCCAGTTTTCCGGTAAAGAAGAATTACCGGATAATCTTACCGCAAACTTGGTAGGCATCCCGTTGATGAAAGTTCCGCCTTCCGGAAAGGCTTTTGCAGACCACTCGGGATTTTTAGAGACTACTAATGATTCTGTGGAATTCGGGTTGTAAACAGGAAGTGCTTTAACAATCTGAAAATCTTCATTAAAATTGGTCATGTAAGGCGTATAAGCTCTCACAAAATACACCTGTTCGGGAAGGTCTTCTTTCAGTTGAAAATCTCCGCTGCCTTCACCATTAGTAAGAAGTACTGTTTTCCAGTCTATTAATTTTTTATCAGAATTGTACAATTCTACAAATAGAGTAGTGGATAATGTAGAACGGTTATATCCGTCAAATACAAAGCTTTTGAACCATATTTTGTCACCAGCGGCATATTGTGATTTGTCGGTAAGTAAGTATACTTTCTCCTGCTCATAATTATCCTCAAGATTGGTAATTGCTTTTTCTAATTTGGTTTGTGCCAGTACGGGTGTTACCATTGAAATAAGCAAAACACAGAATATATTTTTCATAGAAATCTCAGCGCATTTTAATTCTGGGCTAATTTAATCATTTAAAGACTTCGGAAAAGGTTAAAAACTTATAATTATCCAAATTGAAAAGGATTTTTTTCAGATTTTGATACGAAGGTTTTTAATTACAGAACTGTTGCTGTTTTTTTGAAAAATAATACTGGTAAAATGGTCTGATTCAAGAAAAATATTCGGTATTTTATCAATAAGATGAGATGTGGTACATTAAAATCGTAAATAAAGTCTATCTTTAATTAGATGAATTGGAGAAGCTTATAGATACACGGAAAGTAATTCCGGTGTCGGCAAGATAGTTGTACTCAATGAACCACCAAAACAAAATATAAACTATGAATGTACAGTTAAAACAGGATTGTCATTTTAAAAATGATGGTGCCGATAATTTCGGTTCGGACGTTTTAAAAGGACTGTCCTCTCATCCGAAAAAATTATCTTCAAAATATTTTTACGACAAAACAGGCGACCGTCTCTTCCAGCAGATTATGGCCATGCCGGAGTATTATCTTACCAATTGTGAGCTGGATATATTTCAGAATAAAACAGAGGAGCTTGCAAAAGCGATTTCCAATATCAATGAATCTTTTGATTTGATAGAATTAGGAGCAGGCGATGCGATGAAATCATCTTATCTTCTTAAAAATTTAGTAGAGAAAGGAACAGATTTTACCTATATGCCTATTGATATTTCAGGAAATATTCTTTCTGTTTTACAGGAAAATCTGAAGAAAAAACTGCCCGAACTGGAAATTTTACCCTTGGAAGGAGAGTATTTTGATATGCTTGACAAAGCCACAGGGATTTCTAAAAGGAAAAAAGTAGTCCTTTTTTTAGGCGGAAATATTGGGAATATGGAAAGTGAGGAAGCCAGACATTTCTGCAATGAAGTGAAAAGAAAACTGAATGCCGGAGACTTGTTTCTCGTAGGTTTTGACCTGAAGAAAAACCCAAACACTATTCTTGCAGCTTATAACGATCCTGCGGGAATTACAGCTTCTTTCAATCTTAATCTTCTGACAAGAATCAACCGGGAACTGAAAGCTGATTTCAAGCTGGAAAATTTTCAGCATTATCAAAATTATGATCCTATTTCAGGAGCCTGCAGAAGTTTTTTGGTAAGCCTTTGTGATCAGGAAGTGCATGTAGGAAGCCATTTGTTTTCTTTTAAAAAAGATGAACTGATTGATATGGAGATCTCCCAGAAATTTTCTGAACAGGATATCAAAAAACTGGCTGGGGACGCAGGATTTCATATTCTTGTTGAGATTAAAGATACTAAAAACTGGTTCGTAGATTCTATCTGGATGGTATAATTTAAAATGATTTTTTATGAAAAAAGATGCATTACTTGTAAAAGCAAATCCTCATAAAAACTGGACAAAAAAATACTCTGAAATCAGAAATCATTCCGTTGAGATTTGCAGTCCTTTGGAAATTGAAGACTATGTGGTTCAGCCTATAGTAGATGTAAGTCCTCCGAAATGGCATTTGGGCCACACAACCTGGTTTTTTGAAACCTTTATTTTACAGCCCAATTTTCCGGGTTATGAAGTTTTTGATCCCCAGTATAATTTTGTATTCAATAGTTATTACGAAACGATCGGGGCCCGCGTTATCCGTACTGACAGAGGGAATCTGAGCCGTCCGTCTGTTTCAGATGTTTTTAAATACCGTGAATATGTAGATCAAAAGATGGATGAATTTCTCCAGAACGGATATCTTACAGAATCGCTGGAATCTCTGTTGGAATTAGGGTTAAACCACGAACAGCAACACCAGGAATTATTATTGACAGATATCAAATACATTTTAGGTCATAATCCTTTATTTCCTGCTTACAAAAAGGAAAATATTTCAAAAAATGAAACTGTTGTAAACTCAGAAATGATAAGCTTTTCAGAAGGAATTTATGAAATAGGTTTTAAAGGAGAAGACTTTTGTTTTGATAATGAGCTGGGAAGACACAAAGTATACCTGAATGATTTTAAAATTTGCAGTCAGTTAGTGACCAATAAAGAATATTTAGAATTTATTGAAGCGGGAGGCTATGAGGATTTCAGACACTGGCATGCCGAAGGTTGGGATTGGGTGAAGCAAAATAATGCAAAATCCCCCTTATACTGGCATTTCATTGATGGGAAATGGATGAATTATACTTTGCACGGTTTAGAAGAAATTGACCTTGATGAAGCCGTTTGCCATATCAGTTTTTTTGAAGCATCCGCATTGGCTTCATGGAAAGGAAAACGCCTGCCCACCGAAGCTGAATGGGAAGCTGCATCAGAATATTTTGACTGGGGAAAAAGCTGGGAATGGACCAATTCCGCTTATCTTCCATATCCGGGATATAAAAAAGAAGCAGGAGCCGTAGGGGAATATAATGGGAAATTTATGGTGAATCAAATGGTTCTTCGCGGTGCTTCAGTGGCCACTCCGCCCGGACACAGCAGAAATACATACCGTAATTTTTTCCAGACCCATTTACAGTGGCAGTTTACCGGAATCAGACTTGCACAATAATTTTGCCTATGATTACAGTTGAATCGGTTTCAAAAAGTTTTAACGGGAAAAAAGCCGTTGATGCTATTTCTTTTCAGGCCAATGATAAAGAAATTTTGGTGCTTTTAGGAACAAGCGGCTGCGGAAAAACAACCATGCTGAAGATGATAAACCGTCTCGTTGACGTAGATTCCGGAACTATTTTGATTGATGGTAAAAATATTCAGTCACAAAAAGTGGAAGAGGTGTGTATGGGAATCGGATTTGTTATGCAGCATTCCGGATTATTTCCCCATTACACCATACAACAGAACATAGCAGTCATTCCTGAATTATTGAAATGGGACAAAAAAAAGACAGCCAGAAGAACTCTTGAATTATTGCATAAACTTCATCTTTCAGAAGAGGTACTTACAAGATTTCCAAACGAATTAAGCGGCGGACAGCAGCAAAGAGTAGGAATTGCCCGTGCTTTGATTGCAGATTCATCTGTTTTGCTGATGGACGAACCGTTCGGAGCATTAGATAATATTACTAAAACCGATATTCATTCAGAATTCAAATCGCTGGAAGAACTTAAAAATAAGACGATTATTCTGGTTACCCACGATGTTCAGGAAGCATTTGATTTAGGCCATAAAATCTGCCTGATGGATCAAGGAAGAATTATTCAGACGGGAACTCCGAAAGAAATGCTGTATCAACCTAAAAATGATTTTGTTAAAAATTTCTTTGCCAAAAACCGGCTTTTACTGGAATATAAAGTGGCCAGACTGAAAGATCTGACCTCTCTGATTGAAGGCCGCCGTTTCTATGAAGAGCTTCATTTTTCAGAAAATTCAAATGTATGGGATACTTTGCAGCAGTTGAGTGCAGATACTTTGCTTTCCGAAGATTATGAAACTCTGGTGAAAGCTTTTAATGAATACCGAAAACTTCAGGCTGTATGAGTGAGCAAAGTTTTTGGCAGTTTATCACAGAGCAGCATGAGAAACTGCTTACTCAGGTTGTACAGCATCTGGGACTTACTTTTTTGTCTCTGTTTCTGGCGATTATTATTGGAGTACCTTTAGGGATTCTTATTGCCCGGAAAAGAAAATTATCAGGTTCTGTTTTGGGAATTGCAGGAATTTTACAAACGATTCCCAGTATTGCTTTGCTCGGTTTTATGATTCCTGCTTTCGGGATTGGGGCAACTCCGGCTATTGTAGCATTGCTGATCTACGCGCTTTTACCCATCATCAGAAATACTTACACCGGAATAGCGGAAGTAGATCCGGCGGTAACTGAAGCTGCAAAAGCAATGGGAATGAATAGAAGACAGTTGCTTTTCAAAGTTCAGCTTCCTTTGGCAATGCCTGTCATTATTGCAGGAATCAGAACAGCGGCGGTTATTAATGTTGGGGTGGCTACTTTGGCTTCATTTGTGGCAGCAGGAGGTTTGGGTGAATTTATTTTTGGCGGAATTTCCCTTAATAATACCAATATGATTCTAGCTGGTGCAATTCCGGCAGCGTTATTGGCTGTTCTTTTAGATCAGACCATCGCAGTTTTACAGAGATTAAGTTATCAGTCAGTAAAGAAATTAAAATATATTGTTCCGGTTGTTTTGGCGATTGTTGGGATCGTTTATTTTTTGGTTTCCGCTTCAAACCATAAGCTTAAGGCAGGTTTTACACCTGAATTTATGGGAAGGCAGGACGGTGATCTGGGGCTTCGTTCGGTATACGGGCTTGATGTACAGCCTCTGGTGGTAAGTGATGCCATTATGTACAAAGCAGCTTACGAAAAAGAATTGGACCTCATCAGCGGATATTCTACAGATGGGAGGATCAAAGCTTTTGATTTGTACGTTCTGGAGGATGACAAGAAGATTTTTCCTCCCTATTTTGCTGCTCCGGTGATCAAAACAAAAACTCTGGAAAAGTTTCCCGAACTGGAAAAAACTTTGAATCTTTTAGCAGGTAAATTCAATGATTCAATCATGACAGATTTGAATTATAAAGCTGATTATCTTAAACAAACTCCTGAGAAAATTGCTAAAGATTTTTTAGTAAGAACAAACCTATATAAAAATCCACGCAAAGGAAATTCCCAAACCATAAAAATCGGGTCAAAAATTTTTGGTGAACAGTATATTCTTGCCGAAATTTACAAAATGCTCATTGAAGGCTATACCGATTATAAAGTGGAAACAAAAACAGGGCTTGGCGGAACGAAAATCTGCTTTGATGCTCTGATGAATGATGCGATTGATTTTTATCCTGAATATACGGGAACCGGGCTGCTGGTTTTGCTGAAACCTTCGGCAAAAACGATAGAAGAAGTCTCTAAGAGTCCGGAAAAAACATTGGATTATGTCAATCTGGAATTTCAGAAACAATACGGAATTGAATGGCTGAAACCACTCGGTTTTAATAATGCGTATGCTTTGATGATGCGAAGGAAACAGGCGAATGAACTTAAAATTAAAAATATTTCAGACCTGAAAAATTATCTGGATTCAAATTAATAATCTTAAACATGAAGTACAATTTCGACGAAATCATAGAAAGGAGAGGAAGTCATTCCGTAAAATGGGACTGGGCAAAGGCAGACATTTTACCTATGTGGGTTGCTGATATGGATTTTAAAACTGCTCCGGAAGTGATTCAGGCTATCTCTGAGAAGGTTTCTCACGGTGTTTACGGATATGGTACTATTCCTAAAAGTTTTCATCAGTCTGTTATCGATTGGTGGGAAACAAATCATCATTTTACGATAGAAAAAGACTGGCTTTTACCTGCAACGGGCATTCTTCCGTCACTTTCGGCGATCGTTCGTACTTTTGTAAAGCCTGATGAAAATATTATTTTGCAGACTCCTGTTTACAATCATTTTTTTACCATTTTAGAAAATTACGGCTGTCATGTTGTTTGTAATGATCTGAAATATGAAGCAGGAAATTACACCATCGATTTTGATGATCTTGAAGAGAAAGCTTCTGATCCGAAAACTAAACTTTTGCTGTTCTGCAATCCTCATAACCCGGTGGGGAAAGTCTGGACAAGAGAAGATCTGGAGAAAATAGCTGATATTTGTTCGCGGAACAACGTGATGGTAGTTTCTGATGAGATTCATTCTGATTTGATTTTTAATAACCGTCAGCACATTCCGTTTGTTTCGGTAGCACAGCATTATGAGCTTCAGTCAGTTACTTGTGGTTCGCCATGTAAGACTTTCAATTTCTCAGGGTTGCCAATATCGTATCTGATTTCTCAGGACAAAAATATACTAGAACAGACCGGCAAAATGCTGGAACTTCAGGAAAACAGCTATCCTAATCCAATTGCCATGGAAGCCTTGATTGCTGCCTACACAAAAGGACATGAATGGATGGATGAACTGAAAGACTATCTGTATCAGAATTTCATATTTCTGAAGAGTTTTTGCAGTGAACATCTGCCTGAAATCAAAGTGACTCCTTTGGAGGCTACTTATCTTGTTTGGCTGGATTGTCGCGCATTCGGTAAAACTTCTGATGAATTGTCAAAAATTCTTTTGATGGACGGCAAAGTGTGGCTTAATTCGGGGACGATGTATGGTCAAAATGGGGAAGGTTTTATGAGAATCAATATCGGTTGTCCAAGGCAGCTCCTGGCAGAAGGGCTGGAACGATTGAAAAAAGCTTTGAAAGAATAAAACGGAAAGCCATGAAAAATGGTAACCGCAATTAATAATATAAAAAATAAGCGTCAATTTTTACGAATTGGCGCTTATTGTATTTGGATCATTTTGTTATTTGTTTAATGGTATAGAGTATGAGAATTGTGAGTTGCAGTGTATCATGGTGTGTTGAAAAATACATACAGTAAGTGTGAGTTAAGTGTAAAATGTGCTGTGAATTAAAATTTTAGACAGAAAAAAATAATCAATATTGAGTGAAAAAAGTGTGTTGAAAGAATATTTTTATTATTTTTATAAAATAAACTAATACATGTAAATAAATGAAAATTATTCACGTATAAATATTTATTTAAATATAATACATTAAAAATACCCCTATTTTATTTTAATAATATAATAAATCTTGTCCATTGATAAGGTTGTCTTTCTATGCACTAAAGACAATGTATCATTAAAAATAAATACGGATAGAATTAAACTTTAACCATACACTTAAAACCAAATTATTCTCATGGAAAAACAACACAATCACACGCATGGCTGCACCCATTGCTCTTGCCACAATCCTGTTTTAGATGTTCTTAAAGAAGAACTTTTCAGTGCAGAAAATCTAACGAAGATCAATCCCGGTTCCGGAAAAGCTACCCACGAAAAACCACAAACACTGATGGTAAGCGGAGGTACTATTCTGCCAATGATTGGTGGTTCCACCGGTACCATTGAAGCTATTGGATTTGCAGATGGAAAGGTAGTTGTAACAGGTACAACAGATCAGGTAGAAAGCTATATGAATGATAAGCATTCAGGGTTTCAGAGAAAAGAATTAACCGGTACTCAAACTTTACTTCCCGGACTGATTGAGCCCCATGTTCATATGATTCCTACGGCAATGATGACCGGCTGGCTGGATTTGAGCCCTTTTGACGGACAGAATTTAAAAGCGATATATGATTTGACTTCTGTTGGGGCCATCATCAACGGGCATATTCCTAAAATTCCGGGAGCAGTTATTTTAGGAAGAGGATTGGATCCGTCATTGATGCCTTTTAAGGAAACTGATGGGAAAAAGGAATTGATAACGATTGATAATGTCATCCTTGATACGATTAATCATGATACTCCTATGATGCTGTTAAGTGCCTCTATGCATACCCTTTATCTGAATACTAAAGCATTAGAGTATGTATTTGATCATAATCCGGATATAAAGAGCGAGTATAAAACTGTTGACAGGTATATCAGTGAAACGAAAGGTCAGCTGCAGGAAGGTTTGCAGATGACTCCGGCATTGAAGACTATAAAACTGCAGATCATTGCGATGAGCATAGAGATCAACCGTTATCTTACGGAGCTTTTTCACACGGCGAATTCAAGAGGAGTTACTTTTATGTATGATGCCGGACTGAATAAGGGCTCGGTAACACTTTTAACCAAATATTTTGAGACTCATCCTGAAGTGGTAAGAACGGGTGGGGCACATCTTTGCTCTAATCAGGAAGATGTAGATAAACTGGATCATTATAAAGAACCGGAACATTATAAACCTGTATATTATGGGCATATTAAAGTGGTTTCGGATGGTTCAAACCAGGGATTAACCGGATATCAGAGTGCTCCATACCTATGCAATCCTGCAGATAATACAGGGGTATTTAATTTTCCGCAGACAGGGATTCCTGCCAATACAATTCCGCCAAGTTATAATACACTGATCAATTCTGTGGTGGCGGTAAAAGGCTGGCCGCTGATGGTTCATGCTAATGGCGATCAGGCGGTAACTTTTGCTATCAATGCGTATCAACGTACTCTGGCTCAATATAAAGGTCCTGAACTTCGTAACCGTATAGAACATTGTTCTCTTCTGACAGCGGATCAGATTACTAATATGCTCCAGATGGGAGTTTCACCAAGTTTCCTTATCGGACACGTAGGGTATTGGGGATATGCTTTTAAGGAAGTAATATTCGGTGAAAAGGCACAAATGCTTGATCTTTGCGGTTCAACGCTTGCTGCCGGAATGAGAATTACCCTTCACAGTGATAATGAGGTGAGCCCGTTAGGTCCTTTGAGAATGATGGAGCAATCGATTACCAGAATCATGGAAAAGAATCCAAAGGATATTGAAGTTTTAAACGGTGCGGAACGTATTACTCCTGAACAGGCTTTGATTGCGGTGACTTATGATGCTGCATGGCAGTGTTACGCAGACAAGTGGGTAGGATCGCTGGATAATGGATATTTTGCTGATTTCGTTATATTGGAACAGAACCCTCTTTCACTAAATACTCCTTCACTACAATACATGAAAATGCGGGATATTCCGGTATTGGAAACCTGGGTAGGCGGTGTTTGTGTATATACCTTTGATGAGAATAGAAAGACAGAGACCGAAAAAGATATGATTTTTTCAGGCAAACAATAATGAGTTCTGAATGAAATTAAATAATTGCTGATCAAATATCAATCAGAGCAGATCATTTCTGTTCTGATTTTATTTTTATTGATAAATATTTATGGGAGAGAAGATGCTTATTGGTGCAAAATAAAACCACAACTTCTTGTTGTGGTTTTATTGTTATTTGCGTTAAGGAATGTAATGATAAGTGCCTTCAAAAAATAAGATATACCTTCCGGGCTGAAATTCCCCATATGAAAACAGATAGATTATATCATCCTTTTTAAGATAATGAATTTCCAATCCCTCTTCAGATACATATTTTTCAATAAAACTGTTTCTTACATTAAATTCACTTTCTCTGACGATGGTATCAAAACTTTCATCATCTATTTCTTTTTTTAAATCTCTTAATGGACTGTTGTAAAAATCAATCAATTTGATTTTTTGATTTTCAATTTCAAAAATTTCTTTTAGGCATTCTTGTTCATCGCCATCAAATAATTTTTGTCTGGTTATTTCGTTTTTTCTGATCATATTTTTTTAGTTTAGATTTAATATATTGATTTACTAAAGGATATGTTCTTTAAGCTTCAATTTAAAATTATTGTGCTTCTGAAATCAATTTTTCTATTAACTTCCAATCTACATTTTCATCAAAATGATCCCAATCTGAAATTTGGTTTGGTCTGCTTTCAGGGGTTAAAGGAGATACATAAAATATACATCGGTAAGCTGTTTCCCTAATATTAACTTCGGTGTTTTTATTTTCGAGAATTGAATAAAGGGTTTTCATAACTGATGCTTTATTCTGTTTACGATATGTGTTTGCCCAGCTTATCAGGGCATCTGATCTTACGTCGTCATCTTTATCATATGAAAACATTTCCCATGCTTTATCTCTAAATTCTTCCATTCCCCAATAAAAGCACAAAACTCTGATGGCTGCACTGCGTGCTTGTTCGCTGGGATCGTCACATATTTTTACAATAATATTCTTTAACTGATTTTTTTCCTGAGGTGTCCAAGAATATTTTTTTCCGCAATCTATTAGTAAATCATATAATTCGTTTCCGTCTGATTCATTTTCAAGTAATTGCTGCATTTCTTTTACATTCATGATATTTGTAATTAATTTTTTATTGTTTTATTTACTTCTTCTTTTAACTTACTTAAATCTTTTAGTAATTCTTCAAATTCTTCATAGTTTAATGGATTTTTGGACATTTGGCTTTTTAAAGCTTTCGTAGCATTTATAATACTGTTCATTGCTTGTTCATTTTCAGCTATATGATCGTAAGGAACTCCATTTGAATCTAAAATTTGCTCTCCTCTTTTCTCTTTAATTACAGCAGCTAAATCATCTGGTGTTAGATTTTTTTTAATACTGTTTCGAGCTTTTTCAAGCTTTCTCTTTAAATCCTGTAGATGATGAGAAAAATCTAAATTCCTCCATTTCTTTAAGAAATTATTTCTATAGTTCTGCCAATCAATTAATCTTTGTAGTTCTTCAGGAGTAAGGGGAGGCTTGTTTTTTCCTGTTGAAGTCAATTGATCTTCCGGATATCCTGTAGTTTTTACTTTTGTAACCTCAACTACCTCTTCCTTGTTATTGATTGGTGCACTTTCTTCTTTTACTAGCTTTTCTTCCTCATTTTTATTACCTCTTATTTTTTTTCCTTTAATCGATCTTGCTTTAGCTAAATTAGTGTTTTTTGATGTTTTACTGATAGGTTTTATATATCCTTCTTTTATTAAATCGTTGATAGATACCGGCAGTTCATACTGAATACCTCCGCCTTTTTCTCCAAACCAAGGGATAATTTCTCCTTCACTGACCTGAGGTATATCTTTTAATACTTTATATCTTGTGTATGGTTTACTATCTGTTCCTTTAGATAAAGCTCTGTCTGTATAAGGAGTACCATCTTTTCCTGCAAAGGTTCCTCTATCCTGGAAAACTCCATTTTCATCAATCCATCCACCATATCTGTCAAAAATACTTCCTTCTTTTAAGGTAACTTCTATGGTACTTGTTGCTCCCCGGTTCGGAGGCCAGTTTCCATTGAGATTTTTGTCCGTAAACAATTGTTCTAATTGTTTCCAGTTTTTATTTTTAAATAAATCGTATGCCTGTTTTGCTATTTCATCAGATGGGAAACCACCCTCAACGGATTTTAAGAATTGATTAAAATCAGGTTGTTTATAAGTATTTTCTAGAGCGTGTACTGCTGGTTTATTGCCAGCTGTAATTTTTGGTGATTTTCCACCTGTTAAATTCTCAGGCGTATCAATAAATTCACTATGCTGCTCCGGATTGTAAGGTTTTTTTGATGTTTGCTTAGATGTTTGTCTTTTTACTTTTGGCAGCTTCTCTAATTCTCCTCCTTTTAAATTTTTACTGCTTAGCATCAACAATCCTGCAGTTAATGTCAATTGCCCTAAAATTTTAACGATAGCATCTATTTTCTCTCCTGTAGTAAGGTTTTTATTATCATGAATATCTTGTATGCTCTCCAAACCTTCGGAGGTAATCATTACTGCTGCAGTGCCATTAAGAGCAAAATCAGTTAGAATGATATAACGCATCCCTGTTGATGATATTTTGATAACAGAAGATACCTTAGCGATGCTGGATAATGAGCCTGCCATTCCTAAAAAGCTGGAGGCAATCATAATAACATCCAAAGCCAGTGTTTCGTTGGTAAGTGTTCCTTTTTCTACCTTATCTATAATGCCGGCTGTTCCGGAAGTGGCACCCGCAGCACCTGCAGCTATAAATAAGTAAGGAGCAATAGGAGCTGCCGGTGTAAATGTGGCTACCAATCCGGCTACTGCCAATCCTAAGGAAGCCCAGCCCGCTCCGGTAGAAAGTGATTCCATGAACGACGCTCCGTCAGTAGTGAAATTCCCTTTTAGAGTAGGATAGCCCAATGTATTGGACGGAATTTGATAAGCAAGAATACCATCCGGATACGTATTTTTACTGTCAAATTCTTCAAATAAATCTTTTAAATTATTTCCTTCATAAGTACGCTGATGCTGTACACCTGGGGTAAGGTCTGTTAATACATAATTGCCCGGATTCTTTTTGCTTTTTCCTATAAATAAATTGAGTGAAAGCGTTTCTGTAGTTTCCTCATTGATGGCTACTGCATTAATAGCTAATGCTGTTTTGGGAGCAATGGTATTAAAGCTGTTGTCAATGTTTTTCTTATATTCTTGTATATTTTTTAGAGTCTGATAATCATCCTTTGGTAAGATAACCTGTCGATAAGATGCTTCCTGCCCTGTTAGGTTATTATTTTTGTCTAATACCAGACAATGAATAGTATAAACTCCTGTGAGTGAATTTACAAAAGTAGCTGTTGCCTGCGCAGAATTCATATTCCAGCCATCCCGGCCAAAGTATTCTCCTCTTTTATAACCGTAGACATCGGCATTTTTAGCATATTCTACTCCCATCTCTTTTGGGGTATTGATTTCTGCGAACCAGAAATAATGATGATCTTTAGGAATAGATTGTCCTTTAATCGAATAATACAAATGTGGAATATGATTAGGATAAACACTTCCAACTTCTTCAGGGTTTTTAGATTCGGATTTAATATAGAAATTCGGATTGCTTTTCTGTTCTTTGGATGCTCCTTTTGAAAGATTGAACTCAATAAAGGCTACCTGCTGTCTGAAATCTGAATAATTTTGAATTTTATTCTTTTTTAAGTCACCGGCTGCTGCCTCTTCAAGGGTTTTAACCTGATATTCTTTGGTATGAGCTCTGAATTCTTTTGTTATGGTGTTTTCTATGATAAATACAAAAGTATAGTTCCCCGGCTTATGTGTATTAATAGAAAATTGGCTGATGACTGTTCCATCTTGTCTGAATGTTTTAGTATCCTTTCTAAAAGGGTATTCAAACAGGTTGTACACTCTGTCATCATTCTTGATCAATACTTTTCGGACAACTTCCGGAACTTTAGGTTTGCTTCCCTCAGCATACATAACAGGGTTTTCATATTGATAGGTACAATCAAATTCTATAGGCTGTCCTTCTATTGCATATTGTGTTTTAGGCTTAATCCATGATCCTTTACCTGTGACAACAACTTCCTGTAACAGCTCGCCTTCGGGGTGTGCCGGCTCTGGCTCCAGTGCTGGTTGTGGCTCTTCATAGTTTGCGTATAATAACCGTATAGCTTTAAATAAGTCTTTATTGCCCAATTCTTCATATAGATCCTGTACTAATCCTACTTTTCTTTTCGGTTTGTATGTTGTGTCATAATATTGAATAAGCTCGTATCTATCTTCATAAGAAAGTTTTTCTAAAGCTGTAAAAACTTTATCCTCATCAGTTCCTGCAAAAATCCCTAAGGTTCTGTGTTCAAAGGCTTCGTAGAGCATTCTCGCACGTTCAGAAACAGGAAGCCCAACTTCTTTCTGACTGTTTAAGAAATTCAATGCTTCATTCATTTTCAGCAAGGTTTCTCTGTTAACAGTGCCGGAAGCATTAATATTATTCTTGCGTTGAAAATTAATGATCCCTGTCTTTGTTTCATTCCAGAAAAGATTTTTATTTTCAGGTGTTTTATGCCCTAATTTATTAAGCGCATTATGAAGTGTTGAAACATGCTGCCCTTTATCAAATAATTGAATGACAGATGCATTTTTTTCTACTTTACTGAATGCCTTGTTTCTGAAAGGATCGTATGTTATTTGGGTAACTTCTGTTTTTGCGAGAGATATTTTGCTGTCCTGATCGGTGATCTGCTCAGACTTTTCCTTATCCTCTTTATTATTGTTTTTTTGCTTATCGAACCTGCCGGCCCTGGGCGCAAATGTTTTCTTGTGTCTGCTCATGGTATTGGTTATTAGATGAGTTTTTTATTATGCTGTGCTAAGGATTTTGTACAAACGGGCTGAGACGGGATTGATTTTTTCCAAAAGCCTTTTCGTTTTCTATCATTAGATAAGTGCTTATTAATGAGTAAGTAATATGAGTTTCATTGCGGTCATGTAATGCCATCGCTGCATTTTTCATAATGTTTCGGATATTAGCACCGGTATAAGCGTACTCTTTGGTTAAATGTTTTAAAAGCTCTTCGCTTTCAAAAGTTATATTTTGGGGTAAATAATGCTCCCAAAGGGCTTTTCTTGTTGTTTCTGTCGGTCGTATTACATTTACAGAGACATCGATACGGCGCTTGAAGGCATCATCCATGTTGTTTTCAAAATTGGAAGCGAGAATTGTTAATCCGTCAAATTTTTCTATTCGCTGCAATAAATAGGAGACTTCCTGGTTGGCGTAGCGGTCATGAGCATCTTTTACATCAGAACGTTTTCCAAATAAAGCATCAGCTTCATCGAAAAACAGCATACAGTTTTTACCCTGCAGCCTGTTGAATAACACTTCAAGATTTTTCTCAGTTTCACCAATGTATTTGCTTACTACCTGGGAGAGGTCTACATGATACATATCAATACCATATGCATTAGCAAGAATACCGGCCAGCATCGTTTTTCCCGTTCCCGGTGTCCCGTAGAACAAAGCAATGAAACCGGGTTTAAAGCTGTGTTCATTAGTTTTGAAAAAACCGTTTTCCAATGCTTTAATATAATGTCCGATGGGTTTTATCTGTTCTCTCACGTTATCTTCTAAAATAATATCGTCCATGGTGAGATCAGATTTGTAAAGCCTGCCCGGAAAGTAAGAACCGTGATCCAGTTGTGGTTTCTGACCTGATAAAAAATAATTGAGATAAGCGGTATCTAATTCAATCTTTCCATGAATAAACTCTGTTGAAGAACGGTTGTAAATAATATCATTTTTCAACAGGACACTGCCATTGATGAGTTGTGCACCATATTCTGACCACAGTGATAGATCTTTACCTGCCAGCAAAAAAAGTGCGGTTTGAAAAGTGGGTTTAAAGCTGCGGCTGATTTTATCATATTCACCACCTGCCTCAATAGCAAATGCATTACTGCTTTCTTCTATCTGTACAAATGTTTTCAGGACGGACGGATAATGAGCCGAAGCAATCCCCAGCGCTAAGATTATTCTGTCTGCAACGGTAAGCTGATGGATATTTACCGTAACCGAATAAGGAGATTTATCGTCTGATTTTGGAGGTTCAGGTATTTCATAACTAACATTCAACTCTGTTTCATCTTCCAGAAACAATTCTTTGCATCGTTTTTCAATAAGGGATTGCAGCCATTTCATTTCTTCATTTAAAGAATGATGATTTACAGTATCGGCTTGAAATAAGGGATTGATTATTTCCGTTTTTTCATTAACTTTTGTTTTTATTAATGACGGGTCTTCATGGTTAATAGGAGATTTCATAATCTTATTTTGAATTAATAGGGTTGCAATGAGGATATTGCTGATGTAAAATCAGCAACTTTAGAGATTGGAAAGTTTCAGAATATTAGAAAATGTAACCTGTTATTACCAGTTTACAAATATGAATTTTTTCTGCCAGGGGAGCTTCACGAGACCAATTCCCCATGAAAGCTTTTCAAGAAGAATATCTTGTGTTTTTCGTTCTACAGTAAGCGTGTAATCAGCGTCATTGATAATTAATTTCCCTGGTCGCTGGAAAAACTCGTTCTGTAATAATGCCACAGATGATTTTCTCATGGGAGCCCAGTTGTGCTGTACACTTTCTATTACATTTTTAGCTTGCGTTTTATGCTTACGTGAAAGTTTAATATGTCTGTTAATCGGTTGATGCATTGGAATATTACACAGGAACTTTTCAAAAATCATGTCGTATTCAGGAGCATTTGTTTTTCCGGTTGCGATATAATGCAATAGATGGGCACACAATTCCGGATCCGTGAGCTGTTGGGTTTTAGGATCAATGAGCTCACAATGTTCAAACAGAGTTCTGATAAATGGATGGATCAAAATAAGCCCTGCATTCTGAATATATTGTCCCTCATCCTGGATTATACTTTCCTGAATTATTTCATTTTTTTCATGAAGGGTTTCTATTGAGGTTTCTACATTTTCAGGTTGATCTGCTGCATCCGTTTTGAGGCTTTCAGAAATTTCGTTTTCTGTAATAAAAGGGAATATCTTAACTATTGTTTTCCTGTTTTGATGATTGCTTTTTGTTATTGATAAGTCAATCTGTTTTTTTATTGAAATTTCTTGTAAAAGATACTCCCTGAAATGGTTACCAGATGTATTCAAATACTCCGATATTACCTTGAATATCAAACGCCATATCGCAATTCTGTCTGTATGATCCAGTTTCGATAGATGACGTATTGTATCAGTCTCCAGGTTGATTTTCAATTCCTTATTTTTCAAAATCGCCAGGCATAATTGTGCAATTTGTTCATCGGAAAGCTGATTGATTATTCGGTTTCGGACATTTTCTTTTGATAAAGCAGGTACGATGCTTTTTTGAAAGCTTCCGGACGAAATAATGCTGTCAAAAACCGTTGATTCCAAAATAGCCATGCTATTGCTCTGCGAATTCCACCAAGGCATAGTTCCTTTTTCTAAAAAATAGAGGAAAGCCTTGATGCCCTTTTCCTGATCATCTACCAGATAAGCTTTAGTATCATTTTTTGTTTCCTGGGAAGAAGTTTCAATGGGCTTGGTAATTTCTGACAGTTCTTCTTTAAAGAGTTCAGCTATTTTATCTTTTAACTCAATATTTAATGCGCTGCTTTTTACTTCTACATTTAACTCTAAACGGGGAATCTGCAGGGTATGACCGGCTAATTTATATTCTAAAGCTTTGATATGATTTTCAATTTCCGGAAAAACATCAATAGATAAAAAACTATTAATATCATCTTTTATACTCAATGCTTTTGCTTTGTTGTTTACGGTAATTTCAACAAAAACTTTCTGAATGATATGATCTTGCTTCACATTAAATAGGTTTACATTATAAAATATCGGGAATCGTCAGGTGTTTTACTTTTGGTCGAATTCTCCACCCCAAAAACCTGCAGGACAAAGACTAAATCTGGATCTCTGTTTAGCACTCAACCTGCATCCGCATCCTCTGATAAATCCATCTTTTGGACCGTCTACCACTTCCAGTGTATCTGGATTAAGCCATTTCATTGCGTTGCAGTTGTTGCCGTTTTTTAAAGGACATGCATTACAGATTTCTTCTCTTAAAGAGAAAATAGCTTCTTCATTTTGATTGGCTGCACCCAGTTTTGAGCGTAGTTCGTTAAAATGGCCTTCAATGATTTCATTGCGCTTGCTGAAAAGATTTTTAATATTCATATGATTAAAGTTTTTAAAATTATTGGGTCAAAATTAGAAAGAAGAGGTCCTATTTTGCGAATGATAAGGCCGTTCTATTCTGTCTTTGCAGTAAAAGGCAAAATCATTTCCTGATGATGCAGGTTTGCAGTTTTTAGAAATTGTCGGTATAAAAAGACTTGTACTCTTAATCAAAAAAGCATATTGTTTTTTGGAGGCTGGTACTTCGGGCAATCAATTTTAGTATTTGATTATTTACAATTCAGAAAAATCTGGGATCACTAAAAACGACCATTTAATGGATGGATATTCTTGTGTTGAAATACGATGATTTTTAAAAACAGAATGACACTCAATTGGCCGGAGAAAATTGGGTCATAATTCCAAAAGGGAAATCTGAGAATTAGAATTTATTTTTCTGATATTGTTTTTAATGTGTTTATTTTCAACTGTATATATGTGTTGTTTTTAATTTTTTTCTATAAGAATGAAAATCCTATTTACTGCAAAGACTGTATTGAGACCCCAAAATATTTGTCTTTTGAGGGGGCGTGATTGTATGTTTGCACCATAATAATTAAGAACAGAAATTATGATTAATAAAGTATTAACAGTTTTAAAAAATCAGCTAAATGCTCCGGATGGTTTATGGGATCCTAATGTTCCTGGCGAAATCGAAATTGCGGTTGTAGATGACATCGCAAAACAGGATGAGAACGCTGAAGGAATTAATAACAAAGTAGTAATCAGTCTGCTCAATATTGAGGAAGAATCAACATTGAAAAACAGATCAAGGTATCAGCAGGTTGTGGTAGAGAACAATCCGGTCCGATACGATAAGGAAAGTACTCCGGCTTACTTGAACTTATATGTGATGATTGCTGCCAACAGAAGTACATACAGCAAATCCTTATTGAGTATTTCAAAAGTTATTGAGGTATTTCAGGCAAAAAATGTTCTGGAGTATGTGGATCTTAAACCGGAAAATAACTTCAGTTTCAGAATTGAACTGCACTCCATTCCCTTTGAACAGCTAAGTTACGTCTGGGGATTATTAGGCGGAAAAATAATGCCTTCTGCTTTATATAAAATCAGTGTGATAAAAATTTCGGCCAAGGATGTGGTTCCTGTTACATTAATTAATGATGTTAATATACAAAGCATTAAAGTTGATTAATCATAAAAGCAAAAACTAAAAACTAATAACCCTTTAAATTTTTAAACATGTTAAATCCAGCAACACCAGGTGTTTCTGTTGAAGAAATTACAAAACTTCCATACTCAGTTGCATACATAGAAACAGCTATGCCAGCGTTTATTGGGTATACTGAACTACTTCCTGCCGGGTATAATGAGCCCTTCAGAATCAGTTCTCTTTTAGAATATGAACAATATTTCGGAAAAGCAAAAAAAGAAAATATCCAGCTAAAAGATGTAGAAGGCCAGGGAGCAACTATTGTAGCACCTCAGGTACAGTTTTTAATGTATTATTCACTGCAAATGTATTTTGCCAATGGCGGCGGACCGTGTTATATCATCTCCGTAGGGGATTATACCTCAGCAGAAGTACAATTATCCTCATTGGAAGCAGGACTCAATAAAATAGATCATAAAAATATTAAAGAACCGATTCTTATTATTTTCCCTGATGCCATTTCATTAACCAATGAATCTGAGTTTTATAATATTTATAATCAGGCCATTGATAAAGCAAAAGATGAGACGAAAAACAGATTTGTTATACTGGACACTTATTACGGTAATTCTGTCACCAAATCAAACAATCTTACCACTATTGAAGCTTTTAGAAATAATATAAGCACAACCAATCATGGAGCAGCTTACTTTCCTCACTTAAAAACCATTTTGAATTATACTTTTGATGAAACTCAAACTCCTATAATACATACCGGTTTACAAAAGGCTGGACAAGACAGTACTCTTTTTTATGCAGGTGAGACCGCTGCTTTAGATGAATTGAAAAGTCTGGCAAGTGCTGAAATCTCAACGGGAGCTGCCGATGCTTACGTCCTTGCTGATTTATTAGATCAGGCTATTGCGATAGCAGAAGAAGTGAATGAAAATGCTGATGCAGGTGCTAAAAAAAATGCTTTAACAGCTGCCGTTTCTGAGGCGAAAATTGTGTTGGAAGCTATTTATGACGGAACAATAGATGATTTTATGATCCCTGATGATTCAGATGAAAATACCCCTGATTTTACTGGAGAGTTTACGGCATTAAAAACTGCAATTCTCGAAGTAAAAGATGAAAAAGGAGATGCAGACGGAATTACGCTTAAAAATTTGGAATTCTCTAATTCTGCATTATATAATCAGGTAAAAAAAGAAATACAGTCGTTAAAAGTTGTTTTACCGCCATCATCAGCCATAGCAGGAGCTTACGGCAGAGTAGACAGTGTAAGAGGTGTGTGGAAAGCTCCGGCAAATGTGAATATCAGCCATGTGCTTGTTCCGACAGAAAAAATTTCCGATCAGGAACAGGCTGCTTTAAACATAGACCCTTTCGGGAAATCAATCAATGCGATCAGAACTTTTACAGGAAAAGGAACCTTGATCTGGGGAGCCAGAACCCTTGAAGGGAAAGATAAAAACAGTGAAGGGAAAGATAACGAATGGAAGTATGTACACGTACGCCGCTATCATAATATGATCAGACAAGCGATAACAGAAGCACTTGACAGGTTTATTAATGAGCCAAATATTCCACACACATGGTTAAGGGCAAAAACAATGTTGGAAAATTTTCTTAACCAGCAATGGATGGAGGGTGCATTGGCAGGCAGCACTCCGAAAGAAGCTTACGAAGTAACAGTTAAAGGAGTAGAAGGCACTACTATTATGAATGTTGATCTCAAAATAGCATTAGTGCGTCCTGCAGAGTTTATTGTTCTCAAGTTCTCGCACAAATTGCAACAATTCTAAACCATAAACTCAACAAATCAATCACGAATAAATACCCGAAGTTGTACTTCGAGGAATAATTAATATTAACGTAAAATTTTTTAAAAATGAATTACAAAACCCCTGGAGTTTACGTGGAGGAACAAGGAAAATTTCCGCCTTCCGTAGCGCAAGTTGAAACGGCTATCCCTGCTTTTATTGGATATACAGCGGATGGACCGAAAAATAAACCAACGAGAATTGCTTCGATGTTGGAGTATGAACAGCTTTTTGGAACAGCAAATCCGGAAACCTTTGCTGTAGCTTTCAAAGATGGTGTTGCCACAGCAATTCCAACCAAAGTAAGCGACTTTAAAATGTATTATGCCATGCAGATGTATTTTGGCAATGGTGGTGGTCCTTGCTATATTGTTTCTGTAGGAGACTATAAAAGTCCGGGAAGTGAAGGAGCTCCTACACCAGCAGAAGCTTTTTTATCTGGTCTTGAATTATTGAAAAAAGAAGATGAACCTACCCTGATTGTTTTTCCGGACCTTCAAAGTTTAGTTCCTTCTGCTGCTGACATTGCTGCTGCTCAGGCTGTTGTTACGACAGCGTTATATGCTAAGAATATTGCTTCTGCAGCTAAAAGTATTGCAGGTGTTGTTGCAGACGCTGTAGCAGGTGCTAATGTAGATGCTGCTGTTGATGCTGCCGTTGCTAAGGCAGCTGAGTTTAATGTGGCTAATCCTACTGATTTACAGGCGGCTGGTGCTAAGGGCGGACAGGCTGTTGTAGCCGCGGTTAAGGTGGCTGCTGCTATTGCCAATGCTACTGTTGCTACTGTTAAAGCTGCTGCTCAGGCTGTTGTTACTGCTCTTGAGACAGATTTAGCTACGGCTTCAACTATGGAGGCTGATGCTCTTGCTGCCAGCAATATTGTTACTTCCAGAGCAGGAGACTCTGTTGCTGTCGGTAAAATCTACGCTTTGTACAATAAAGCTTTAGATCAGGCAGAATTATTAAAAGACAGATTCGTCATCATGGATGTTCTTGAAGATGCGGCTGCTTTTAGAAACAAAGTAACTTCTACCGGTCTGAAATACGGTGCAGCTTACTATCCAAAACTGAAGACGGTTTTGAGCTATGATTTCAAAGATGCTGATATTTTAGTTACCGGTGCATCTGGAATCACAACGCTGGCAGATTTGAAGCCTGTTAATTCTGAACTGTATAACCAGGCTAAAACAGCAATTGAGTCTCAACAGGTGGTATTGACACCATCATCAGCTATTGCCGGAGCGTACGCCAAAGTAGACAGTACTTCCGGAGTATGGAAATCACCAGCTAATTTAGGGCTTAGCCTGGTAGATGTACCGGCAGTAAAAATCTCCAATAAAGAACAGGAGCTGCTTAATGTAGATGCTACATCAGGAAAATCAATCAACGCAATCAGAACTTTTGCAGGAAAAGGAACATTAGTTTGGGGAGCAAGAACGTTAGACGGAAACAGTAACGAATGGAGATATATATCTGTACGTCGTTTCTTCAACATGGTAGAAGAATCTGTGAAGAAAGCTACAGAACGTTTCGTTTTTGAACCGAATACAGCCAATACATGGACTCGTGTACAGGCAATGATCGAAAATTACCTTGATCAGCAGTGGAGAGACGGTGCATTAGCAGGAAGCAAGCCTGAAGAAGCTTATTACGTAAGCGTTGGTTTACACAAAACAATGTCAGCTCAGGACATTTTAGAAGGAAGAATGAATATCGAGATCGGTATGGCTGCAGTACGTCCAGCTGAATTTATCGTACTCAATTTTTCACACAAATTACAGGAAGCATAAAATCAATTAAATAACAATAAAATTAAAAATAAATTATGAGTACATATCCATTAGTAAAGTTTGCCTTTGAAGTAGATTGGGGCGGAACAAAAGTAGGTTTCCAGGAAGTCAGCGGTTTAAATGTTGAAGCAGCTCTAATTGAGTACAGACACGGTGCAAGCCCTGATTTTAGCAAGATTAAAATGCCTGGAATGAAAACTTTCAGTAACATCACTTTAAAAAGAGGAACTTTCAAAACAGATAACGAATATTTCGACTGGTTCCAGAGTATTCAGCTAAGTACAGTAGAGCGCAGATCTATCACGATCTCTCTTTTAGATGAAACAGGAGCGCCTGCAGTAACCTGGAAAGTGAAAAATGCATTCCCTCTTAAATTACAGTCAACAGATCT
>JAITUA010000018.1 GCA_031286615.1 Chryseobacterium sp.
GGGTCGAACCCGCGACATTCAGCTTGGAAGGCTGACGCTCTACCAACTGAGCTACTTCCGCAATTTTGTTTCCAAAACTATTGGTAAACGCTGTGCAAAACTAAGAAAACTTATTTAATCTTGCAAGTTTTTTTTATAAAAATATAAAGTGGGGAGAGCAGGATTCGAACCTACGAAGCCGAAGCAACTGAGTTACAGTCAGTCCCATTTAGCCACTCTGGAATCTCCCCAAAAAGTTTATATTTTATGAGCCTCCAGAGGGATTCGAACCCACGACCCCGAGATTACAAATCACGTGCTCTGGCCAACTGAGCTATGGAGGCAAATATAAAAAAAGAATTCAAAAGATCGCTGTTCCTTTTTTGCGAGTGCAAATATAGAACGGATTTTTTGAATTCTCAAATTTTTTATAAACTTTTTTTAACTTTTTTTTCTATGCCATTTCTTTTTTCTTGATTAATAGCTTTTTAGCAGTATCAACGCAAAGGTCCAGACTTTCTTCAAAACTTGCAGATGTCTTTTTTACTACAATATCATCTCCCGGAACCGCCAGAATAAGCTCAGCAGTTTTGTTCACTTTATCAGCGTTATTTTCTACTTTCAAAAATACCTTACACTCCTGAATCTTGTCATAGAAGGTATCTAATTTACTTACTTTTTTGTCAATGTGTGACTCTAGTGGTTCGTGTGGAGTTAAACCAATTGATTGTACTGAAATCTTCATAATTCTTCTTTTTTTGAAGCTCGAGGGTGAGCCTGATTAAACACTTTTTTCAATTGTTCAATATTAGCATTCGTATAGACTTGAGTACTGGCAAGACTGGAATGCCCTAATATTTTTTTCACTTTGGAGATCTCCGCCCCATTATCCAAAACGTGAGTAGCAAAGCTATGACGAAGGATGTGAGGACTTTTTTTTTCTTTCGTTGTTATAAGACTAAGGTACTTATTAACTACCACATAAACAAATTTTTCGTTGAGTTTTTTCCCCTTCTTATTTACAAAAAAATATGATTTAAATTCTGTCTGTGGATTTCTTATTTCCAGATAACTTTTAAGGAGTTCAGACAGTTCATTGGAAACTGGAATTACCCTTTCTTTATTGCCCTTTCCTATTACTTTTAATTCATTTTCATATAAGTTAACATTCTCAAATATCAGGCCACAAAGTTCCGCCTTACGCATACCTGTCTGATAAAGAACCTCCATTATACACCTCTCAAGCACATCATGCAGCTGTTCGAAAATTCTATCATTAAGATCCACCATCTCTTCTTTGGACATAGGAATCTGTTTTTCAGCATAAAACTTCAGGGAAGAAATCCCTTCAGTGGGAGAAACGCTAATTTCACCTATTTTTAAAAGAAAAAGATAAAAACTACGGAGAGAAGATAATTTTCTGTTGATACTTCTTTTGGAAATATTGTTTTCACTGAGTTCAACAATAAAATTTCTGATGATTTTTTTGTCTGCTTTAGCTAGATTGTCGGAAGACTCCGTTCGGAGAAAGAAATGAGAGAAGTCTTCAAGGTCTTTTTTATAGCTTGTAACAGTATGAGGAGAGTACCTTTTTTCGAATTGTAAGTATTCTAAAAACTTTTCAAGCATAATGGGTATAAAAATAAAAATTCACTCCTCAAATATAAGAATTTAAGAAGTGAATTAATATATGGTTAAGAAAAAATCTTAAGCCTGCTCTTCTTTGCTAAGTGCTCTTTGTTTGTAAGCAGCTTTCAACCTTGATTGTCTCAAAGTTACAGAAGGCTTGATAAACGCTTGTCTAGATCTCAATTGACGAACTGTACCTGTTTTATCAAATTTTCTCTTGTATTTTTTTAAAGCTCTGTCGATGGATTCACCATCTTTTACTGGAATTATTAACATATTTTACATCTCATTTTGGATTGCAAAACTAGACAATTTTTCTTACATCACAAAATATATTACCATAAAGAATTAAACTTCTATCTCAAGATTGCTAATAAACCTAGTAACATAGGCATTTAATACATATTAATATTTTTATCCACAATAACTAAAATTCATCTATAATAACTTTCAACTATTCATTTTATTAACTACTTTCATTAAAAGACACCCATATTAATGAAATGTAAACAAAAAGCACTATCTTTGCATTCACTTTATTCATGGGGTTGACTGGTTTCGACAGCAAGACCAATGGGTAAGTAAGCATGCAGAGAACCGTGGCGCGATCTCTATAATCCCTTGCTACAAAATTTTAACTGGCAACGAAGAGTTCGCTCTTGCAGCTTAATATCGAAGTATAGTAGATCAAGCGTTTTCCTGAAGATAGTAAGGAAGCAAGATATCTCACAAATGCTCTGTTCTGCGGCGTTTGATCCTGAGATATAGGAATGCGGGAATAAGATTTTAGAAGCTTCGGCTAAAATTCGAAAACTTTAGAAGATAAGCTGGAAGTTGGGTGTCTATCCTCTGCTTTCAGTCGAAAACCAATGGTAGAATAAGCATGTAGAAAGCTTATGTATTGCTTGTTTGGACGAGGGTTCGAATCCCTCCAACTCCACCAAAAACCGCTTATTTTATTTAAGCGGTTTTTTTTATTTGTTTCTTGCAGATTACAGACTCTCAACATCCAATAACTTGGTAATTAGAATAAATCCATATATTTACATCAATATTCTTTATTCTCTAATAAAAAGAGAATAGTAATTTATTAAATAACTAATAATCCATTTTATGAAAATTACAAAGAACGTTTTATCAATATTTCTTTTTGCATTATCATTTTTAGTTTTAAGTTGTTCTGGAGATAATGATAATCTGCCTGAAAAAGAAGAACCAACAACACCTGTTCAAACTAAGCACTTCAACCCACCACTCTGGATACAAGGCACTTGGCATACAACAAAGACCCCTACTACACGCTTAAAATTTACTAAAGATGACATTATTTCATTAAATGACAATTCAAGTCTCAATGATCAAATAAACAAATCAAAAACCACAAATCTGATATGGGCAGTAGAAGATGAAGGGGCATCAAATACACTCTACTATTATACGTTGACTTTCAGACCTGTTGGAGGTGGTCCATATGGTGACAATAAGTTTAGAGTTCAGAAAATTAATGATACACTAATGCTAAGAGCTCCAGATTTTTCTTATTTAATTTATTATGTCAAAGAAAAAGACTAGTAAATTAAATAGCATTGATTTCATATTTATAGAAAATCATCTATTTAAATAGGTGATTTTTCTTATTCCTTATTGTTTACAACAAAAAAACGAACTCAATAATACTAAAGAATTTTACAATTACCAATTTGGTTTTATTCATATTAAGGTAAAATTCTACCCGATCTCAAACTTTATTATTGTAAATACTTTATTATTACTCAATTTCGGTTTTAGCCTTTCATAATTCACACCGAATATAACCACCTGAAAACGAAAAGACTAAAGCAAAACAATCTAAAATGAAAGCTTCTGGTCCACAAAAAAGGCTAAAAAAATGTTTTATCGTAAAGAATTTTATATATTTGCACCATCTAACAATTAAAAAAATAATTTACTATGTCAGACATTGCATCAAGAGTAAAAGCTATCATCGCTGATAAGCTTGACGTTGAAGAAACAGAAGTAACTCCTGAAGCTAGCTTCACTAACGATTTAGGAGCTGATTCACTAGATACAGTTGAGTTAATCATGGAATTTGAAAAAGAATTTAACATTCAGATCCCTGATGACCAAGCTGAAAAAATTACTACTGTAGGGCACGCTATCGCTTACATCGAAGAAGTAGTAAATAAATAATATTCTTCAACAAAAAAGAAATTAAACAAAGTTTATGGAATTAAAAAGAGTAGTTGTAACAGGATTTGGAGCAATAACGCCAATCGGAAATAATGCAAAAGAATACTGGGAAAATCTTGTGAAAGGTGAGAGCGGTGCCGCTCCGATTACTCTTTTTGATGCCACAAACTTTAAAACAAAGTTCGCTTGCGAAGTTAAAGGTTTCGATCCATTACAGCATTTCGATAAGAAAGAGTCTAAAAAAATGGACCGAAATACCCAACTGGGACTTGTTGCTGCCAAAGAAGCAGTAGCACACTCCAGAATTATTGAAGACAATGTAGACAAAAACAGAGTTGGAGTAATCTGGGGTTCCGGAATCGGAGGTTTAGAGACTTTTGAAACTGAAGTTTTAGGATGGGCCAATACGGAAATTCCGAGATTCAACCCGTTCTTTATCCCAAAAATGATTGCGGATATCACTCCAGGACATATCTCTATTGAGTACGGTTTCCATGGACCTAACTACACAACTGTATCTGCATGTGCATCTTCAGCAAACGCTATAATTGATTCCAAAATGCTGATCCAATTAGGAAAAGCAGACGTGATTGTGTGTGGAGGCTCTGAAGCAGCCGTTACAGCAAGTGGTGTCGGTGGATTTAATGCAATGATGGCACTTTCTACAAGAAATGATGATCCTAAAACAGCTTCAAGACCTTTCGACAAAGACAGAGATGGATTTGTATTAGGTGAAGGTGCAGGATGTATTATTCTTGAGGAATATGAGCACGCTGTAAAACGTGGTGCTACAATTTATGCAGAATTATTAGGAGGAGGTTTAAGTGCTGATGCACATCACATGACCGCTCCTCACCCTGAAGGCCTTGGTGCTTATCTGGTAATGAAGAGTTGCCTGGAAGATGCAGGTTTAACTGCTGATGAAGTAGATCATATCAATATGCATGGTACTTCTACTCCATTAGGAGACATCGCAGAATCCAATGCAATCTCAAGATTATTAGGCGAACACGCTTATGACATTCAGATTAATTCTACAAAATCAATGACAGGCCACCTTCTTGGTGCTGCAGGTGTTATTGAAGCTATCGCTGCATTGGGAACTATTATTCATGGTACTGTTCCTCCTACCATCAACCATTTTACTGATGATGAAAATATTGACAGCAGACTAAACTTTACGTTTAACACAGCTGTGAAGAAAGATGTAAAAGTAGCCATGAGTAATACTTTTGGATTTGGCGGGCATAATGCTTGCGTTCTATTTAAGAAAATCTAAATTCAATGAATGGAGTTACAGAAATACTTTTCTAAATTCCTTCTCAAAAAAAGAAAAAGACAATTAACGGAGAGAGAATATTTTCTCAGTACTGAGCTTAAAAAAGTTTTAGGTACAGAGGTACAGAATATAGCTCTTTACCGTGAAGCTTTTTCTTTAAAAAATTCTTCTAAAAATCAAGACAGCAACTACGAAAGGCTTGAATTTTTGGGAGATTCTGTTTTGGGTACAATTATTTCTTGTCATTTGTTCCAGACCTATCCTCAAGCTAATGAGGGCTATCTGACACAGATGAAATCTAAGATTGTTAATAGGAAAAACCTCAATAAATTAGGCGAAGACCTCAAGCTTACCAACCTTTTGCAAAAGCAAAACAGTTCTTCTGCTTTGGGTGAGAATATCTCCGGAAATTTATTCGAAGCTCTAATTGGTGCCGTTTACTTAGACTTCCATTATGATACCTGTAAAAGGATTATTTTGGAAAAATTGCTGACCCCTTCTGAAATCAACAAGCTTGAAAACAAGATTGTAAGCTACAAAGGTCTCCTGCTAGAATGGAGCCAAAAGAAGAAGGTCAACATAAAGTACGAAACCTGCGAAGAAATACAAGCCAATAAATCTGTAGTATTCCGATGCCACGTGTGGCTGGGTGAAGGAAAAATTGCTAATGCAACGGAAACTTCTAAGAAAAAAGCAGAAGAAAAGGCAGCACAAAGGGCATTTTATATTTTAAATAAAAAAGAAAATATACTTGGAAATTCAAAAACTTTATGATTTTGATGATATAGAATTTGAAGATATTGCCATAGGATTGGTAAGATTAGCAAAAGATATACCTGCTCATGAGTTTTTTTACAAAATAAATCAAGCGAACAACCTTAGTTTTTCAAGAAAAAAAGATCTTGTCTTTCATGGAGGATATTATGATTATTTTTTTCCAAGATTTGAGGCCTACCACAAGTTTTCCAAGACTTGCTTTACCTTTATTTCAAATAAATCTTCTGAAAGTAAGCAAAAAAAAGTTCAGACAGAACTCTTTACAGAAGAAGAAAACATTAAATTTTTATTAAATAATCAGGTAGATGTAGAATATATTTTGCATAGTTCGGAACAATTCCCTGATTTTTCCGTAATTTTGCTCCCTGAAAATCTTGTGTTTCCAATTCAAGATTATACACTGAGTTCTGATGAAGAACTTTATCAAATTATCCAGTATTATGAATAAGTATTTAAAGAAGACAAAAATTATCGCAACACTAGGACCTGCTTCATCATCGAAGGAGGTAATGTTAGATTTAATGAAAGCGGGTGTTGATATTTTCAGAATAAATTTTTCCCATGCAGATTACGACTTAGTTCGAAAAAATATTGAAATAATTAGAGAGCTAAACAGCGAATATGGTTATTCAGTGGGAATCCTGGGAGACCTTCAGGGGCCTAAGCTGAGAGTAGGAGTTGTAAAGGAGGGATCTTATCTGAACCCTGGTGATATTCTTACCTTCACCAACGAAAAAATGGAGGGAGACTCTACTAAAGTATACATGACTTATCAACAGTTTCCACAGGATGTAAAAGTAGGGGAAAGAATCCTTATTGATGATGGGAAACTAATGTTGGAGGTTATCGAAACCAATGAAAAGGATACTGTAAAAGCAAAAACCATTCAAGGGGGGCCGTTAAGTTCTAAAAAAGGAGTTAATTTACCTAATACAAACGTTTCTCTTCCTGCTTTGACGGAAAAGGATATTCAGGATGCTAATTTCATGCTTGACATGGAGGTTGACTGGATTGCCTTATCATTTGTTCGTCATGCTCAGGATATTATTGACCTTAAAGAATTAATTGCAAACCACCCAAATGGTAAATTCAAGACTCCAATTATTGCGAAGATTGAAAAGCCTGAAGGCGTTAAAAATATTGAAGAAATCCTTCTTGAGTGTGATGGATTAATGGTAGCTCGTGGAGACCTTGGAGTAGAAGTTCCAATGGAAGAAGTTCCTGCTATTCAGAAAAACCTGGTAGAAAAAGCAAGATTCTATTCTAAGCCGGTGATTATTGCTACTCAGATGATGGAGACAATGATCAACAGCCTGACGCCAACACGAGCGGAAGTAAATGACGTGGCCAACTCTGTATTGGACGGAGCTGATGCAGTAATGCTTTCCGGAGAAACTTCTGTAGGTAGATATCCGGTGCAGGTGGTTGAAAACATGGCTAAAATTGTAAAAAATATCGAAACCACTCATTTTTACCAACACAAAAATGAGCCAATCGAAAAAGATTATAATTGTATTGATGAGAGATTCATTACAAACAGGGTTTGTCTTGCAGCGGTAAGAATTGCTAAAACAACAAACGTTTCTGCTATTGTGACACTTACTCATTCTGGATACACTGCTTTTCAACTTGCAGCACACAGACCAAACTCTCATATCATCGTATATAGTGGTAACAAAAGAGTTATTACCATGCTGAACCTTCTTTGGGGTGTTCACGCGTATTATTATGATATGAAGAAATCTACGGATGAAACAATCATTCAGGTAAATATGCTGACACACAACTATGGTTATATTGAAACCGGAGACTTTGTAATCAATATCAATGCTACTCCATCATATGAAGGTGGAAAAACAAATACGCTGAGATTGACGACAGTATAGGCAATAAGCAATAAGCAATAAGCAATAAGCAAAATTACTTTTTGTAAAAGCATAAAAAATTCCCGGAATTAATTTCCGGGAATTTTTATTTTTTATATGTGATAATTTGTCATTCTGAACAAAACGAAAATGAAGTGAAGAATCTGTGAGATTCCTCGGTTCCTCGGAACGACATTATACATTTTAGTTACCTACAATTGTCTTTGCTGTTACAAACTCTTTTAAAGCCAGCAGAGACAGCTCTGTTCCATATCCTGAAGCTTTTGATCCTCCAAACGGAAAACGCGGGTCAGAGCTTGTCATTCTGTTGATATTAACTGTTCCGGATTCAAGGTTTTCAATGAAGAATAATTGGCGATCTTTATTTTTAGTCCATACAGAATTTGAAAGTCCAAAAGGAATATCATTCGCCATTTGTAAGGCTTCTTCATCATTTTTTGCAATCATAATCATACCAAGAGGGCCAAAAAGCTCTTCTTTTAAAATAGGATTTCCTTCCTGAACTCTTATTAAACCTGGTTTAAATTCATTATCTGAAATTCTTTCCAGAGGAATGATAATTTCTGCACCATTTTCCAATGCTCTGTTGAATTGAGCTTCCAGCTCATCAGCCAGGTCAGGTCTTGCCATTCCAGCCAATTTGGTTTCTTTATCTAAAGGATCTCCAATTTCATATTTTTTATATTCTTCAATGAATATAGGGAGAAATTCATTTTCGATCTTTTCGTCAATGATAAATCTTTTGGCCGCAGTACAGGTTTGTCCGCAGTTTTGAAGCCTTGATTTTACTCCAGCTTTTGCAGCTGCTTCAAGATCCGCATCATCAAAAATGATAAAGGCGTCACTTCCACCTAATTCAAGTAAAGATTTTTTGATATTTAAGCCCGCTATTGACGCTACTTCTCCTCCAGCTTTTCCGCTTCCCGTAAGGCTTACACCTCTTACTGCATCGTGTTCAAGGATTTCCTTTACTGCTTTATGTCCCACTTCAAGATTCTGGAAAACACCTTCCGGAAAACCTGCTTCCAAAAGAACTTCTTCAATGGCATTTCCACTTCCAAAACAAATTGAAGCATGTTTCAAAACTATTGTATTTCCGGCTAAAATTGCTGGAGTAGCAAATCTCAATACCTGCCAGAAAGGAAAATTCCACGGCATTACTCCTAAAATTACCCCTTTCGGAGCGTAATGAACTTCGGAATAAGTAAATTCAGATTCTACTTTTTCAGGTTTTAAAATATTATCCGCAGCGGCATAATAATTCATCATTAAAGCACATTTTTCCACCTCAGCTATTGATTCTGAAATGGGCTTATTCATTTCTGTTGTAATTATTTTACCAAATTTCTCTGAATTATTCTTTAAAATTTCTGCTGCTTTTGCAATTAACTTCTGCCTTTCCTCAAACGGCACTTTTCTCCACACTGAAAACGCTTTATCTGCTTTAATAAGCTTGCTTTCAATTAATTGTTCCATAATATAAATCTGTTTTAAATTCAGCTAATGAATTTATGAGCGCTTTTATTTTAAAAGCACGGTGAAATTAGCAAATTCCATTCCTTAAGGGTCAATAAAATAATGATTTTCTCTATCGGAAGAATATAACTTTATCTTAAATCATTAGCCATTCATTCACAAGACATGCTGCCAGTCTTGCTGTTCGGTCCTGGATATCAAAAGAAGGATTAACTTCTGCCACATCCATTGCAACCAATTTTTTATTTTTTAAGATATGTCTGTAAAAATGCATAAACGTAGCATCCGCAAAGATTCCATTATACGCCGCAGCCGAAACCCCGGGAGCGATTGATGCATTAAAGACGTCCATACAAATTGTAAGATAGGCATAATCTACAGTATCCAATAATTCATCAATACGCTGATAGATGGATGGAAGGTTTTCAAAAAACAATTCATCGGCCAGGATATATTTCATTCCGTACTGATGAGCAGTATCAAAAAGTTTCAATGTATTGGAGTTTCTCTGAATTCCAATATGCAGCGAGTTGATTGGACCTTCCTGAGCAATCTGCCAGAAACCGGTACCTGAGCTCGCTCCTACTCCTTTTTCCGGCTGTCTGTTATCAAAATGGGCATCAAGATTAATAATCCCTATTTTTTGTTCCGGAAAAGCTGTTTTGACTCCTAAATAATGAGCGTAAGTAACTTCATGACCTCCACCCAAAACAAGGGATTTTCCGCCTTTTAAAAGTACTTTTGAAACATTTTTGGCAAGATTGTTCTGTGTATTTTCCAGATTGCCATCGTCACAGGTAACATTTCCAAAATCCAACATGGAAAAGTCAGGAAGAATTACCGGAAAGTTGGACATATTTTTTCTGATCACATCAGGAGCATCTTTAGCTCCCTGACGGCCTTTATTTCGCCTTACCCCTTCATCTACAGCAAAACCATGCAGTGCGAAGTCATCCGTTGCGATATTATCGTAATTGCGTTCTTCTTTTACTCTTTGAAATATTCTGTGATGGAGAAGTTCTTCTCCGTCTAATCTGCCTTGCCAAATATTACTCATCATTAATAATTTCAATTTGTATGTTGTTTTCTTAAAGTTCAATCAAATTAAACTATCTGTAATTGTATCTTCAGTTTTTATTGTTTACTTTTTCTAATCAAAGAAGCGTATACACTTTTCATTATTTGAAAAACACAAAATACGATCATGAAAAAGAAATAAAAAGATAAGAGTACTATCAATAGAAAAGCTATAAAAAGAAATCCGGTATAAAATATTTCTAAAAAATGTTTTTCCCCTTCGATCAAGGTTCTATAATTCCAAAGAGCCTGCAAAAAAGTAATCACATTTAAAGATACTATGAATAGTACCAGATAAATTATCAAATTTTTAATAGCTTTCAAAATAGCAAATTTTATATTGAATTCCCGTCAATATAAACTAGTTCAGCTTTTAAACTTCCCTGATTATAGAGCACATTCTGGAAATTATTGGTTTTGAAAGTAACAAAATCTGCTTTTTTCCCTGTTTCCAGCTGTCCTCTATCTTCCAGATTAAGCGCATAAGCTGCACGGAACGTCATTCCTGCCAACACTTCAGCAGTGGTCAGTTTCTGGAAAGTAGCTAAGATTGACGCCTGGGTAATTAAATTCCCCATCGGTGCTGATCCTGGATTCCAGTCACTTGCAATGGCAACAATTGCTCCTGCATCTAATAGTTTTCTTGCGGGAGTAAATTTTTCTCCCAACCCTAAACTTGCTCCTGGAAGCGCTGTTGCTACGGTATCAGACTTAGCCAAAAATTCGATATCATCATCAATAGTTGCTTCTAAATGGTCTGCAGATTTAGCACCTACTTCTACTGCAATCCTTGAGCTTCCTGGTGTAAACTGATCTGCATGAACGGTAATCTCAAAACCTAATGCTTTTGCTTTAAGTAAGAATTCTTTACTTTCTTCAGGCTGGAATGCAGACTTTTCAATAAAAATATCTACTCTGTTTGCTAATTCTTCTTCTTTTACTTTTGGTAAAATTTCTGTAATGATATAGTCAAGATATTCAGGGTTGTTTCCTTCAAAATCTCTGGGCTTTAAGTGGGCTGAAAGACAGGTAGGAACCAAAGTAGCTTTAGTTTCATTCTGTGCTTTTTTAATAATTCTAAGCATCTTCAGCTCGTTTTCTACATCCAGACCGTAGCCGCTCTTTACTTCAATGGTTGTAATTCCTAAATCAATCAAAAACTTGATTCTTTCCATTAAAGTTTTCAGCAATTCTTCTTCTGATGCATTTCTTGTATGTTGTACAGAACTCCAGATACCACCACCGCTTTCTGCAATTTCCAGATAGGTCTTCCCTGCATTACGCATCGCAAAATCATTGGCTCGATTTCCTCCGAAACAGATATGGGTATGTGAATCTACAAAAGCAGGAAGAACAATCTGCTCTCCCTCGATGCTCTCGATTTCTATGGTAGGATTTTCTGTTTTTAATGTTTCAAAATTTCCAACTTTCTGAATGATATTCTGATCTACTACAATTCCTCCGTCTACAATAATTTCAAGTTGTTCATCGGAAAGCTTTCCTCTTAATGGTAAGTTAGCAAGTGTTACCACCTGCTTAAATGGTCCTATTAATTTCATTAGTTTAAAGTTAATGCTAATGTCCAGATTGAAGCTGATTTAGTTTTTATCAATACTTACCTTCTAAACAATCAAAATTTCAATAATTTTTATCAATAATTTTTCCTCTCAAAAATACTTAAAATATCCCAATTATTTAAATCTTAGCTGTTCTCATTTTTAACCTTAGCTTAAACTCGGTATCAATCTTAACCTTTTCTCAATCTGCCCTTCAACCTTAGTCTAAATTTGCTATCTTTGAGGTAAATGAAATGAATTAATGCCAGATTTTTTACATCCAGATAAGGAAAACTACTCAAACGAGGAGCTGATGCAGGAAGAACAGATCCGTCCCCAGAGCTTTAAAGATTTTGCGGGACAGAGAAAAACGCTGGAGAACCTTGAAGTTTTTGTTACCGCTGCGAAAAGACGTGGCGGAGCACTGGATCATGTTCTATTGCATGGCCCGCCGGGACTTGGTAAAACCACTTTAGCCAATATTATAGCCAATGAACTTGGCGTAAACTGTAAGATTACTTCCGGTCCTGTATTGGACAAACCTGGAAGTTTAGCCGGTTTATTGACCAATCTGGAAGAAAATGATGTTCTCTTCATTGATGAAATTCACCGTCTTTCTCCTGTTGTAGAGGAATATCTGTATTCCGCAATGGAAGATTATAAGATTGACATTATGCTGGAAACAGGTCCCAATGCCAGAAGTGTGCAGATTGGGCTGAATCCTTTTACCTTGGTAGGAGCCACTACAAGAAGTGGAATGCTTACCAAACCTATGCTTGCCCGATTCGGGATTCAAAGCAGGCTGGAATATTATTCTATTGAACTTTTGTCAACTATTATTCAGAGAAGTGCAAGAGTCTTAGGAGTTGTTATTTATGAAGATGCAGCAATAGAAATTGCAAGAAGAAGCCGTGGAACACCAAGAATTGCCAATGCATTATTGAGAAGAGTACGTGATTTCGCGGAGATCAAAGGGAATGGTGAAATTGAGATCAAGATTACAAAATACGCGCTGGACTCTCTAAATGTGGATGAATTCGGATTGGATGAAATGGATAATAAGATCATGCGTGTTATGATTGAAAACTTCAAAGGGAAACCGGTTGGTATTTCCGCTTTAGCCACTTCTATTGCTGAAAACCCTGAAACACTGGAAGAAGTTTATGAGCCATTTTTGATACAGGAAGGGTTTATTATCAGAACTCCGAGAGGAAGAGAGGTTACAGACAAAGCTTACAAACATTTGAATATTACAAGACCTAAAAATCCGGGAGAACTATTCTAAGTTCAAAGTTTTGAGTTTAAAGTTCAAGATTTAAAGTTTAAGGTTAATGAGAGTTTATTAGTTTATGTTTATACCAAAATTATACAGAAGTGAGGATTACAATTTGATGAGAGAGATCATCAAAGAAAATTCTTTTGCTTTACTGATTTCTTCTGTTGACAAAATCCGGGCGACTCATGCTATGATGATGTTAAATGAAGATGATCCGGAAAATGCTTATATTGAAACTCATATTTCGAGAGCTAATCCACAGGCAAAAACCTTAAAAAACGGAGATGAAGTACTTTGTGATTTTTTAGGGGCTCACACTTACATATCCAGCAGCTGGTACGATCATATTAATGTTTCCACCTGGAATTATGAGGCGGTACAGATCTACGGAAAGATTGAACTGATGAATCATGACGAGCTCTATGCTCATTTGGATAAATTAACTTCCAAATATGAAAAGTTTCAACAATGTCCAATGATGGTGAAGGATATGGGAAAAGAGTTTGTGGAAAAGGAAATGAAGGGTGCTTTTGGTATTAAAATAATTCCTGACGAAATATTTATTAAGCAAAAACTTTCTCAGAACAGAAAAGAAGCTGATTATGAAAACATTATCAACCATCTTGAGAATTCTGATGATAACGCAAGAAAGATTGCGGAGAAAATGAAAGTAATAAAGAAATAATCAAAATATACATATGAAGTTATATCCAATACAATGTGGAAAATTTAAACTGGACGGCGGTGCTATGTTCGGAGTCGTCCCGAAGAGTCTGTGGGAAAAAACAAACCCGGCAGACGAAAAAAACCTAATCGAACTGGGAACACGTTCCCTACTTATTGAAGACGGAAAAAAATTAATTCTGGTAGACTGCGGTCTGGGTAACAAACAGGATGATAAATTTTTCGGACATTATTCTCTTTGGGGAGATGATACTCTTGATAAAAATCTAAAGAAGTACGGTTTTATAAAGGAAGATATTACTGATGTATTCCTTACTCACCTTCACTTCGATCACTGTGGTGGTGCTATAGAATGGAATGATGACAGAACGGGATACAGACCTGCTTTCAAAAATGCCCACTTCTGGACGAATGAGAATCACTGGCAATGGGCAACAGAACCTAATGCAAGAGAGAAAGCGAGCTTCCTGAAGGAAAATATTATGCCGATACAGGAAAGCGGCCAGCTTAATTTTTTACCTCTTCCAACTACCGGAAATTACGGTTTCGCTCCGGATCTGAAGATGGATGTAATCTTTGTAGACGGACATACAGAAAAGCAAATGCTTCCGGTCATTCAATATCAGGAAAAAACAGTTGTTTTTGCGGCAGATCTTATTCCTACAGCAGGACATATCAACCAGGTATATGTGATGGGATATGATACCAGACCTCTTTTAACATTGGAAGAGAAAGGTAAATTCCTTAAGCAGTGTGTAGATAACGAATATTTATTGTTCTTTGAACATGATGCTCACAATGAGCTTGCAAGTCTTAAAATGACCGATAAGGGGGTGAGACTTGATGAGACTTTCACCTTTAATGATGTTTTTGGATATTAATTTTAAATCATGGAAGAATTACATTCAGAAACACAACAGACTGAACCGGAACCAGCACCCAAGATCATTGGTTTAACAGGCGGAATCGGTTCTGGAAAAACTACAGTAGCCCGTTTTATAGAGGAATTCGGATTTCCGGTTTACTATTCCGATGACAGAGCAAAGGCAATCGTCAATGAGAGTGAAGATCTGAAAATAAAGATCAAAGAACTTCTTGGCGAAGAATCTTATGATGAGCAAGGATTATATGATAGAAAATTTGTTGCCAGTGAGGTTTTTAATAATAGTGATCTGCTCCAGCAATTGAATGAAATCATACACCCGGCTGTAAGAATTGATTTTGAAAATTGGGTAAAGAAACAAAGCAAATATCTGGTTTTCAAAGAAACTGCATTATTGTTTGAACTAAAGCTTAACAGGCAATGTTATAAATCTCTTTTGGTAACAGCTGAGGACAATATCAGAGCTAAAAGAGTAATGGACAGAGATAACAAAACCTACCGTGAGGTAGAGGCTGTTATGGAAAAACAGATGCCTGAAAGGGATAAAATTAAAATGGCAGATTGTATCATCTACAACAATACCAATCTGGAAGAATTAAAAGAACAAACCGAAAAAGTAATCTTTGCTATTGAATAAAAATATTCCTGAAGATTATTTTCTCGATTAAAAATAAAAAAGCCCTCTATTTTTTTCTGAGGGCTTTTTGTGTTATTCTTTTATAAATTTCTTTTGTATTATGTTTCCACCATCTTCAATAGAGATAATATATACACTATTGATCAATTTGCTTACATCAATCTTATTATTCAGTATGATTCCCCCGGATATAAACTGTCCGGATATACCGTATAATTTATAGTTAGCCTTTCTACTTATATTTTTCACATATAATATCGTACTTACCGGATTGGGATAGATCATGATATCAGTCTGATCAAGTAAATTAGGCACTTTATTTTTCTGAATGACCACTTTATAGTCCTCCACTTCTCCATTTTTGAAATCTGTACAGTTTACCGGGATACCATCTCTTGACATGGCTACTCTCATCACTACATATTTATGGTCTGTCATACTTATAAACGCATCTGCCGGTACATTGAATTTACCAGAAACAGGACTGTCTGAGTTGGGTGGAGAGGTTAATATTCTTTCGTTGATATCAAATTCACCATTTCTGTTGAAGTCGATCCAAACTGCGATTCCTTCGTTGTAAGTAGTTCCTGTCCATTTTTTCTCAATGATGATCTCATTGTCAGTCGATCCCTGGATCATTTCGATGAATGTTTTAGCAACTCCTGTATAATCTGTATAAGTAGATGCTCTGGATTCATTCTCCATTGTTTTCTTGCCGGTAGGCTTCACAGTAACTTTAGAGATATGCTCTCCTGTAGAATTTTCAGCCTTCATCTTACAGTAGATTACTGTAGGTGTTGTAAAGTAGTAAAGAGGAGTATAGTTTCCTGGTGTACCACCACAGATATTCACTACCTGCATTTCATATTTCGTTAATTCTGTAAGACCTGTCAATACAAGGTTATTAACTAATGATGGTACTTCTGTCCAGCTTGGAATACCCACTTTTCTATATCTAAGAACATATGTTGCTCCCGGGAACGGATCCCACTGGATCGCCGCTGATGTAGGAAGCAATTGAGTAATTGTCAATCCTGGAGGCGGAATCTGGCATACCCTTCCTGTAGTAAATACTTTAGGGTTTGAATATGGGTTGATAACCGTACTTCCAACACATTGATTTGCTATTTGTACTTCGTATGTTTTATTTGCTCCTAAGCCTGCGAGATTAAAAGTATTGGCAGGAGGCACAGGTAGCTGAACAGAGTTCCAAGCTGTTGTTCCTACTTCTCTCCATCTCATTAGATAGGTAGAACCTGATGAAACCGGAGACCATTCAATCAACGCAGACGTTGATGTAATATTACTTACTGTTACATTTGGAGGAGTAGGATCGCATCTTGTTGAAAATTCAATATGAGAATAATTTCCTGTTGCCCCGTTGCATACTGATGCAATCTCAACTTCATATAATGTAGCAGGTAATAAATTAGCTGCATTAAAAGTATTCATTACCTGTGGAGGTAACGCAGCCGGCTGGTTGGTCACTATCCAATTTAATGTACCTACAGCTCGATATCTTATTTTGTAAAGTCCTACTTCATTATTCCGAGGCCATCGTACAGAAGCGGCATTATGAGTTATCCCAGTCACTGTAAGTACTGGAGGAATGGCATTACAAGCTAGTGTCGTAAAATTTCCACACGAAACCCAAAGGCTTTTATTAGCACCACATACAGAACGTATCCACCAGTAATAAGTCGTACTTGGCAACAGTTGAGATAAGTTTGCAGAAACAGTATTGGAAGAACCGGTAGATGCCGTATTCTGGTTAGGGGGAGTATTTGTTGTGGTCAGATAATATTCATAACCATTGGATGGTGGTATAGCCGGAGCAGCCCAATTCAGCTGTGCTGAAGTAGATGTTATTAAAGTTACAGGTTTGGGTGTGGGAAGAAAACATCTTCCAAGATAAATATTATCTACAGCTGCTGGAGGTTGGACTCCACTGTTATTATTATTTCCCCATTCAAATACTAAACGAAGATTTCCCCCGGCAAAACTGCTTAAATTCAAATTTGCGTTAGTATAGGTCTGCCATGTAGATTGCGCATTAAAGCTAGAACCTACCTTCACTCTTCCAGCGCCTGGCGCAATTGCTGTGCCTGCTGTAGGAGTGAAAGAAGTTGGCACAAGCCATACTGTAAGATAATCCTGATTATTTTCTCCCGCAGCTCTCCAATCGAAAGATAAAACAGTTACTGTTGTTCCTGCAGGAATAACAATATCCCTATACGTATGAACAATACTTTTAGAGGCTGTATTATATGAATTTGTACTTCCATTTGTATTGGAAATGTAAATAGCCCTGGCAGGGTTTCCTGCGGCATTACCAAAGGTCCATTTATTTGACTGCGTAGCATTCACAAAAGTAAAATTTCCATTATCAGCACTGAAGTCCTGATTGTAAGGAAAAGGAGCTGGAGCAATAGTAGTACAAGATGCAAATACTAAAACAAAAGCAAGAATACTTAATACTCTAATTACAATAGATTGTCTTGATCTCATTTAGAAAAATTTTAGAGTGTTTTTATAAATGGTTCTCATTTTTATGTTCCTTCCATTGGAAATGGTTACATAAATTAGCTGATTAAGCGTTTGTTTTTGAATATTCGGCAGGCGAAAATATTCAGTTGCTAATAAAAAAAATAGAGTTTTTTTCATTTTGGATATAAATTGTTTTGATTAATAATAACATTTGGAAGAAATCACGATTTACTTTAGCATTCAAAGCTATTATTAATTTCACAAAATAAAACCAATTTAAATATCATTCAAACACAACAAGTACTTAATACGTATCATAATTACTAAAAAAACATATATCATGATATCAAAAGTGATATTTCTATAAGATGTTATTTATTTCTTATTCAATTTTAGAGACTCTTACTATTCAAAAACACCTATTACCGAATCTTAATTATGTGTTAGCCAAAAAAAAATAAGCCCCCATTTCTGGAGGCTTATTCTATTTGAAATTTAATTTATTTATTCTTTGATAAATTTCTTCTGAACAGTTTTACCGTTGTCATCAATATCAATTACATAAACACCGTTAATCAATCTGCTTACGTTGATTTGGTTGTTTAGTAAGATACCGTCCCCGATTACCTGTCCGGCAGCATTGTAGATCTTATATTTAGCTCTCTTGCTGATATTTTTCACAAATAGTATTGAGCTTACAGGGTTAGGATAAATCATGATACCTGTCTGATCAATTGGATTAGCAACGATTGGCTTAGAGATTCTTACTGTGTAATCCTCTACTTCTCCATTCTTGAAGCTTGTACAGTTTACAGGAATACCGTCTCTTTCCATTGCTACTCTCATTACAACATATTTGTAATCTGTCATACTTACAAACGCATCTGCCGGTACATTGAATTTACCTGAGATAGGGCTGTCTGTATTTGGTGGAGAGCTTAATACTCTTTCATTGATATCAAATTCACCATTTCTGTTGAAGTCGATCCAAACTGCGATTCCTTCGTTATAAGTATTTCCAGTCCACTTCTTCTCAATGATGATCTCATTATCTGTTGATCCCTGGATCATTTCGATGAATGTTTTAGGAACTCCTGTATAATCTGTATACGTTGATGCTCCTGATTCATTCTCCATTGTTTTCTTGCCGGTAGGCTTCACAGTAACTTTAGAAATATGCTCACCTGTAGAACTTCCTGAATGCATCTGACAGTAAATTACTGTAGGAGTTGTGAAGTAATATGGAGGAGTATAATTTCCTGGTGTACCGTTACAGATATTTACAACCTGCATTTCATATTTTGTTAATTCTGTAAGACCTGTTAATACAAGGTTATTAACTAATGATGGTACTTCTGTCCAGCTTGGAATACCTACTTTTCTATATCTAAGAACATATGTTGCTCCTGGGAAAGGATCCCACTGGATTGCTGCCGAAGTAGGAAGCAATTGAGTGATTGTTAATCCCGGAGGCGGAATTTCACAGATTCTTTCTGTTGTAAATACTTTAGGGTTAGAATATGGATTCAGAGTTGTTTCTCCGTTACACATATTAGCAATCTGTACTTCATAAGTAGTGAACGGATCTAATGGAGTTACACTACCTAACACATAAGTATTTGCAGGAGCAGCTGGTAAACTGATATTATTCCATGTAGTAGTACCTACTTTTCTCCATCTCATTGTATACGTAGAACTTGCTGCAAGCGGAGCCCATGTAATCAATGCTGTTGTTGGAGTAATGTTACTTACCGTCACATTCGGAGGAGTAGGATCACATCTCGTCGTGAACGTCTTGATTGGAGTAGCTGTACCAACAATATCTCCACAAATTGCTGCAACATCAACTTCGTAAGTAGTAGCAGGAGTTAATCCACTGATTACCAACGGAAGGTTACCTAGTTGTGTAGAAGCATATACTGACGTCCATGCTGTTGTTCCCTGAACTCTGTATCTTACTACATAACTTACTCCTGCTCCTGTAATTGTCACAGTAGCTGTTGTATGAGTAGTTGTAAATGTAGGTGAGTTTGGAGTTGCATTGCTACAAGGTCTGATTCTTACTCTGTAGTCTTCCACTTCTCCATCTACAGCATTCTGACACATTACAGGAGCACTTGTACGTTTTAGTACAACTCTCATTGTAGTGGTCAATGGACCTGTATAAGATGTTGAAGGAACGGCAAACGTAGCAGTAACAGGAGTAGTTGTGTTAGCCGGAGAAATTAAAATTCTCTCAGCATCTGTAAACTGTCCGTTTCTGTCAAAGTCGATCCATGCTGTTACAGCATCATTTCCTGTTGCACCAGTCCAACCTTTAGCTACAGAGATTTTATTATTTTGAGAATTAACATCTAAAGTAATAAGAGTCTCAGGTGTTGTGTAGCTGGTATAATTAGTTTGTACTGAAGTATTGTTCATTGGAGGAACTCCAAGGTTCGAAGAGGTAACTGTTACATTCGAGATATGGTCATTCGTTCCGGTACCTGTCATCTGGCAGTAAGACAACGGTGGAGTTGTAAACGTTACTGATGATGAGTAAGCTCCTGTAGAACCTCCACATGTTGTAGAAATCTGAACTTCATAATTTGTCTGCTCGGTAAGACCAGTGATTCCATAGAAGTTTTGACCTGCTGGCACAGTAGCCGTCTGCCAAACACCTCCAGGAGTAGTTCTCCATCTAATATTATAAGTAGCTCCTACAGTTGCAACCCAAGATACTGTTGCAGTAGTTGCACCAATATTGTTTACTGTAATATTCGTTGGAGGAGCTGTTGAACATGGTTGAGAATCTACAAACTTCACTGCATAATCTTCTACTTCTCCCTGAGTAAATGTTCCACAAGGGTTAGCGTTGTCAAAATATCTCATTACGACACGCATACGAGTAGGAAGAGTTCCTGTATATACATTTCCACTTGCCACTGTAGGTACAGCAAAAGTTGCCGTTACCGGAGTAGTAGTGTTATATGTTGTATTAAGAATTCTCTCACTTGTTTCAAATGTTCCGTTTCTGTTAAAGTCAACCCAAGCTGAAACTCCATAAGATGTAGGAGATCCCGGCCAGTATTTGTTCACAGAAATTTTATTATTTGCAGAACCTCTTTCAAATATAACAACTCTTGTAGGATCTGGTGTATAATCTTTATAGTTATCCGATCCTGAATTGCTCAACATAATAGGAGTATTCGTAGGAGTAACGGTTACATTATTAATATATCCACTAGTAGCAGTATTACTTGTAGGACCTGCCGTACAATAAGTAAGAGCTGGAGTTGTAAAGGTTACAGTTGGAGAGAATGCACCTGTAGTACCTCCACAAACAGTAGCTACCTGAACGTCATATGCTGTTTGTTCTAATAACCCTGTAAGCATTTGGTTACTTACCAAAGGCGTATTTACAACAATCTGCTGCCAAGCACCAGAAGGAGAAACTCTGTATCTTACGATATAAGTAGCACCTGTAGTTGATGTCCAAGTAACATTAGCTGAAGAAGGAGTTACGTTATTCACCTGAATATCAGCAGGTGGAGCTGTAGTACACGCTGATAAATCAATAAGTTTTACAGCATAATCTTCGGTCTCACCATAAGAATATGTTCCACAAGCATTAATAGGACTATATTCATTCATTACAACACGCATTCTGGTAGTAAGGTTTCCTGTATAGGCACCACCTGCAGCGTTTGGTATATTGAATGTGGCCGTAACTGGCGTTGTTGTATTACTTGGAGAAGTCAATACTCTTTCAGTAGCTTCAAAAATACCATTACGGTTAAAATCAATCCAAACTCCTGTTAAGAAGCTGTATTGATAACCCGGCCATGTTTTTGCTACAGAAACACTAGCAGTACCACCTCTTACCAGAGTAACTAATCTTGTAGGGTCTGTACTGTAATCTGTATAACCACTTTGATTAGAGTTACTTGTCATTGAAGGAGCTCCTTGTGCATTCACTGTAACCTGACTTATATACCCATCAATATAAGTACTTGTAGCCGCAGAATTACAATAAGTAAGTGCAGGAGTTGTAAAGTTTACACTGGAAGAAAATGCTCCCTGAACACCTCCACATATGGTAGCTACCTGAACTTCATACTGGGTTTGTTCTGTTAATCCGGTAATGAGCTGATTTCCTACCATGGGTGTTGTTACGTTAATTGTCACCCAAGGGCCTCCTGCTAAAGGTCTGTATCGTACAACATATGTAGCTCCTGCAGAAAGATACCAACCTACATTAGCTGTAGCTGTTGTCAGGTTTGACACAGTAATATTGGTAGGTGGAGCCGTTGAACAAGCTGGCAGCGGATGGCTTTCCAACTGTATTCTAGGAATATCCGCAAGTCTGTCTTTTGCTGCAGGAGGTGCTGCAGGATCTGGGTTTGCGGAATCCTCATAATAGATCATCCCTCTGTTTGCTCCTGCGTTATAAGATCCCCAAGCCGTACCTGGCGAAGATGCATAACCTGGAGTTTTTTCATTTACAGCAATCACAAGATTGTCTGTCCCGTTCCACAAAAACGGAGTTGCCAATTGAAGAGTTACCCAGTTCCCATTGGTAAGGTTAGGTAAAGTTCCGGCAAAAACCTGGGTCAAAGAATTAAATGGAACCCAGCTTGTAGTGGTTGCAAAGTTAGTCTGGGTTGTGTTTCCCATATATACCACCCAATCCTTATATACATCCTGTGAGGTTGCAACGGTGGTGGAATAAAACTTTACAGCTGTGATATAGTTCGACGTACCAATAGCAGTCGTAAGTTCCGCAGCAGTATAAATCTGCTGGGAATAACTATACCCATAATAGGAACGTATGGGGAGATACACTGAGGTACCCGTTCCTGTCCCGATCTGTCCTGCCTGAGCTGAGACTTTGGATACAAAGCCTGTACATATCAAACAGAGAAACAGAATTAAAGAGGTAAAGAATTTCTTCATAATGTTTTCATTATAATATTAATCATACAAATCTAATCATTTTTTATTATTAATTTATAGGTGCATTTAGGTTTTTTTTGTAAAAACATGATAATATCTCCACTTATGCTTTAAATAAAGAAATCCCCGGGAAAGCCCGGGGATTTACTAATATTTAAAGGTTATCTTTATTTTTTGATGAATTTAGATTTGAATTGCTCAATTCCTTTATCATCTATTGTAATTACATAACCACCTTTAACTAAAGTTGAAACATTCACTTTTCCATTATTGATATTTCCTCTGTCTACTAATTGTCCAGCAGCACTATAGATTTTATAAGTAGCTTTATCTGAAACTTTAGTAACATTTAGAATATCACTTACCGGGTTTGGATAAATCTGAATACCATTGTTTTTAACAGCAGTTTCAGAAGTAGCAAGGTTACCAGTAACAACTACGTTGTAGTCTTCAACCTCACCGTAATCAAAGTTATTTCCACATAGATAATCTGCCGGTAATGATAAGCCTGCATTTGTATTACCTACAAAAAATGCTACAACTCTCATTCTTAATGGCTGTCCTTCTACTGCAGTACTTGGAATTGTAACATTCCCTGTTACTACAGTTGGCGACGGACTAAGCGCTACAGGATAATTCAATACTCTTTCTGTTTCACTGAAAACACCATCCTTATTAAAGTCAATAAATGCAGCTACTGTATCATAATCAGCAACATCCGGATTACTAAGAGTAACAGACATAGGATAAACATTTCCTTTTGTTACATTAATCTGAAGTGCAGTGTTTGTTGTATAGTTTGTATATGTACTGCTTGCTGAAGTATTATTTACATTCGCAAGTGTTACATTGGAAATATACTCATAGTCAGAATCACTCGTAGCAGCCGTACAATAGGCAAGTTGTGGTGTAGAGAAGTTTACAGAAGCAGAATATGTTCCTACTGTAGTACCGCAAACTAATGCAACCTGAATTTCATATGTTGTACCATCAATTAAATTACTTAAGTTGATTGAAGGTACTGCTGTATCAACTTCAGTCCAAGCAGTTGTACCTACCTTTCTATAACGTACTTTATAAGTTGCCCCAGAATAAGACATCCAAGATGCACTAGCTGAAGATACTGTAATATTGCTCACAGCTACATTCGTTGGAGCAGCACTGCTACATGCAGATAGAGGTGCAATACTTACAGGGCCTACTGCGTAGAAAATATTACCTATTGAAGAGATTCTTACTTTAATAGTCTGACCGTTCAATGAAGAAGGGAATGTAAAGTTTTCAGAACCATCATTAGGTGTTGAAGCAGACAATACTGTCCATGTTGTTCCGTTATCTGTTGTATAGTCAATTTTTACATTAGTAACATTATAAGGAGCAGCATTAGTATTTGCAACAATCCATTGAATTGGAGTAGGTGTATTCACATCAGCATATTGGTTAGCTACTCTGAAAGGACCATTATCTCCTACAACAACCGTCTGAACTTTAAAAGCTGACTGCTGTTGAGCTACATTAGAGTTATTATCTCTAACAGTTAATGCAAAGTTTGTAGTTCTTGCTACAGTTGATACCGCTTCCCAAGTATTGTTTGCATTATTTAATACTCCACTCATTACGGATGCAAATTTCGGGAAGTATCTTACTGGATTCGTACTTGGAACAGCAGATCTGAACGAAGCTCCTGACATGGTATTTCCTAAGTTAAACTTATTAATAGAAACTGATGCATCATCAACTTCTTCCCAAGAATAAGTCATTGGATCATTTTCAGGATCTGTAGCTCCACCTGTTAAAACAAAAGCAGTCCCTTTAGGTATAGTATATGTTGGCAGATCTGTAATTACCGGTGGATTATTGGTAATTGTAGTCTCTACATCACAAGTCTTCGCAATTAAGTTAGCTTGAACCTGACCGATACTTGCTTTGTGGAAATAAGGATCAGAATTAGGCTGAACATCTGTATTAGGACCAGTAATACCTGCATATCCCATAATAGTAGTTCCTGAACCAGGTTCCATATTTACACCACTTCCTTCAAGGTTATGAGAGAACGTGTGGTTAGCTCCTAACTGGTGTCCCATCTCATGAGCCACATAGTCAATATCAAAGCTATCACCTGATGGAATTCCGTTTGCCGGAGAAGTAAATCCTGAACCTTTTCCTTTAGGAACTGTAGTTGTAGGATTGATACATACACATCCGATACATCCGGCATTTCCTCCACCTCCTGATTTACCGAACAAGTGTCCGATATCATAGTTGGCATCCCCTACATTGGCTGTCAAAGCACCCTGTAGCTGCCCATTCCATGCACCTCCCGCTCCTGTAGCAGCAGCAGAATATGGATCTGTAGCCGGATCAATATAAATTACACCCGGAAAATTCTGCAAATTCAAATGCAGTGCAAAATCTTTCTCAAAAACTCCGTTTACTCTGGTTAAAGTGTTATTAATCGCAACGATAGCAGGCGCTCTTTTTTGGTCATCCGTAGCTGTAGCAGGTACACCAGCCAGTCCCATAAAGTACTGAGTATACTCACCTGTAACTGACATTGCCAATCTCATTGTTCTGTACTTCTTATCAGAAGTCTTATTAAAAGTTGTTGCCTGATTAGAGAATGACTGCCCATTTTTTAATAAAGCATCTATTTCTTTTTTAGCAACAGGAGATTCTTCTGTAGAACATAAGAACCCACTTTTATCCTTTTTAGTTTTAGGATGAACAGCATAAACTGTTTTATCTGTAGAAGCCGGGTCAATAAATTCATAATTATCTCCATGGATGATCATCGACTGAAAATCGTTAGGAGCAATACTGAATCTTAAATACTTGGTAGGGTCTTCTACACTTGTTCCAACATAAGATCCTAATTCATACTTGTCTGCCAGTTCCTTTACGACTACTGGAAAACTGTATACATTGAATCTTTCAATCTTCCCACTCATAGTAGGAAGAGAAATTACTACAGGAGTGGCATTTGTACCCATTTCCTGTGCATTCTTCAGCTGAGATCTCAGTAAGTTCAGGTCTAATTTATAGTACCCGTTACCTCTTACATTAGATTGATCTACTCTAAATCCTGTACTTCTTTTGTTATCGTCTCCTTTTTTAAAGGAAGTTGGCGTCCATTGACCGAACACGGCTCCTCCTATAAAAGTAAACATTAAAGCAGTAAATACTCTTTTCATAAATTAAAACACAATTATAATTTCCGCCAAATATAGCTATTTTACAAATCTTATGGATAAAATAATTTAATATTTTTTCAACACAATACATTTAACAGCTATATATATTAAAAAAAACACAAACTTTAGACCTATCTAAAGTTTGTGTTTTATGTATTTTAAATATAAATAATTAATATTTCTAAAACTTGTAAGCAATATTCCATGCAAATCCCATATTGAATTTTGACGAACTTCTTCCAAAGCCCGGAACAATCATGGGAGAAATATCTTCCTGCTTGGAAGTGTATACCATATATCTTGGCTGAAGATTCACATCGATATAGAAATTGGAATTAAACAATTGTACTCTGCCCCCTAATGTACCTTCCAGCCAAAAAGATGACTGTGATGATGAGGGAAAGGCTTCAGAAGAATTGCTCCCTCCAAATCCACGAACAGGAATTGCCATATATTCCTGATTATAAAATGATCCGCCAACTTTTCCTCCGGCATAAAATCCGTTGAATTCATTCTCTGCATCTTTTGCAAGCATATAGAATGCACCTAACTTCACGAAAGGACCGCTTGCCTTTGCATCATAACCATTCTTCTGGTACACATTCTTTTCAAAACCTGCCTCCGCAATAGCATGGAGATTTCCTTTTATCTTTGACGAAATAAATCCCTGGTACAGTTTTCTGTCCGAAAAGAATCCGGCTCCGGTATTCAATACATCAAGGCCAACCATAAAATTGGGTTCATATTTTTCGTGAACCTTCTTTTCTGCTTCCTTTTTTTTGTCTTGTGCCCAGCCTATTATTCCCAATAAACTAAAAAGAAAGGTAAAGATTAGTCTTGTCTTCATTCTCTATTTGATTTTGTCCGGCTTCCAGTTTCAGAACAGGATTCGGAGTTACTAATTCTGAACTTAAATTCTCGTAAGATTTTTTGATTCCGCATCCGGGAGAAACATACGTTGACTTCGTAGTATAATTAATCCTTACTTTAGATTCTGTCCCATTATAGGCAAGTTTAAAATAAACGTCAGTATAAGGCGAGTTGTCTACCCGTAGAGGAATTAACCTGGAATCAATTTTTGCAAGCTTTCCCAGATCTACTTTTCCTGCTCCATAATCTACTGCTACATAGAGTGTATCCAGAGTCGTCTCTTTTCCGGTAGCCAATGATCTGAAAGCTACCTTCATTCTGGGAGTTCCTTCTCCACTTTCACAAATATCATCATCTCCTCCACAGGAAAAAAGCATTCCTAAAAAACAGATCGCTATCAGAAATTTAAAGTATTTCATCTGTATATATTATTTTTTATTTAGTCAGATGGAACTGCCGTTTTATATTAAGATTTGAAATTCAAATTTAAATAAAATTATTTTTTAATCAACAATGCGATGTTCTCAACATGGTGTGTTTGCGGGAACATATCTACCGGTAAGATCTTCACCAAAGTATAATGCTCTTTCATCAAAGCAAGGTCTCTTGCCTGTGTTGCAGAGTTACAGCTTACATAAACTACTTTTTCAGGTGAAAGCTTTAAAATCTGTTCTACAACCTTCTGGTGCATTCCATCTCTTGGCGGATCTGTAATTAACACATCTGCTTTTGGATGATTTTCTAAAAACTCGTCATTAAAGACGTTTTTCATATCTCCGCAATAGAAAGTTGTATTCGTTAAACCATTCAATTCAGCATGTTCGATTGCAGCATCAATTGCTTCCTGCACAGATTCGATTCCGATAACCTGTTTTGCATTTCTTGCCACGTATTGAGCAATTGTTCCTGTTCCTGTATAAAGGTCATACACTACTTCATCTCCTTTCAGATCAGCAAATTCTAATGTTTTTCTGTATAACTCTAATGCTTGTTTGTAGTTGGTCTGGAAGAATGATTTCGGCCCGATTTTAAATTTCAATCCATCCATTTCTTCCATCAGGTAACCTTCTCCGAAATATACATTGATATTTAAATCATAAATAGAGTCATTCTGCTTAGGATTAATAGCATATACCAATGTTTTAATCTGCGGGAATTTTTCTAATAAGAATTCAAAAAGTTTTTCTCTGTTTTCTTTTTCTTCTCTGTAAAGCTGGAAAAGAACCATCCATTCTCCTCTGGAGTTTTGTCTCATCATTAAGGTTCTTAAAAAACCTTCCTGATTTCTTACATCAAAGAAATCCAGCCCGTTATTTACTCCATATTCTTTTACAGCCAGTCTTATTGCATTGGAAGGATCTTCCTGAAGGAAACATTCTTTCAAATCAAGAATTTTACTCCACATTCCAGGAATATGAAATCCTAAAGCATCTTTACTTCCAAAGTTCTCTTCTGAACTAATTTCATATTGAGTAAGCCATCTCGCATTTGAGAAAGAAAACTCCATTTTATTTCTATAAAAATACTGTTCTTCAGCACCAAGAATTGGTACTGTTTCAAAGTCATCAATTCCGCCGATTCTTTTAATATTATTATATACTTCTTCCTGTTTAAAATCAAGCTGTTTTTCGTAGCTCATGTTCTGCCATTTGCATCCTCCACAAGTTCCGAAATGAATACATTTAGGATCCACTCTGTAAGGTGATTTTTCAATTACTTCAACCGCTTCACCTTCATAATATTTTGACTTCGCCTTTTTCACTCTTACATTGACGATATCACCGGGGATTGCGCCTGTTACCATCACAGCCTTTCCTTCTTCTGTCTTTCCTATTGCAACGCCTTTTGCTCCGGCAGTCAACAGCTTTATATTTTCAAGAATCAGATCTCTTTTTTTCTTCCTACTCATTCTAAAATTTTCTATTTTCCTAATTGAAACTTTACGTTTCAGTTTGCAAAAATACAATAAAAAAAACCTTATCCGAAGATAAGGTTTCTATACTGTGTTAAAGTTTATTATTTTGTTGGAGCCGGCTGTGGATTTGCTGGCTGTGGAGCTTGCTGCTGAGCTGCAGATGGATCAAGCTGTAATTGTGGCTGCATCTGCATTGGTTCTGCTTTTGGAGCTGAAAGACCTGTCTGCTTATCCAGAATTGTTACCAGTTCCTGCTCACCAAGATTTACAAATGATCTGCTGGCAATTTTACCATCTTTATCAATGATTACAAAGCAAGGTAATTTGAATCCGTATACCCCATATTTTTTGGCAATATCAGAGTTCAGACCTCCTTCTCCGTAAACATTTACTCCCTGAACTCCTTTTAAAAGAGAGTTACTGGTTTTAATAAACTGATCTTTTGTATCATCTACGTTTACAAATACAAAATTCATTTTAGATTTATAGAAGTTTACTACTTCTTTTAATACAGGTACTGTAGCTTCGCTGATATAAGGATTCCATGAAGCATAGAAGAATAACATATAAGGTTTTCCTTTGTTCTCAGAAAGTTTATAAGCTTTTCCATCTTGTTTTGCTAAAGCTGCATCCGGAGCGGCATCACCTATTTTAAGCCCTGTAATAGCTACCTGCATTTTTAAAAGATCACTTTTAATGGTAGCATCTTTAATATCAGAATCAATAATCTTTTTGATTTTGTCAATGTTTGCTGCAGGAGTTGTAGGATGAATATCCGCCTGAGCCATTACAAATGCCAAAAGGTAGTCTTTTGCAGTCTGAGATAATTCTTTCTTTGTTTTTAAATACTGAGCAAACATCTCAGAAGTTGTAATTCCTGTTTTTCCTTTGCTGTTTGCTTCTGCATACTTCTGGAAATCAGGAGTCATTTTTACAAGAAGATATTGTCTGTAAAGAGGGATTGTTTTCACCATCGCGTCTTTATCAGTTTCCAGCTGAGTTTCGTAATCCTTTAATGCTTTAGAAGCTTTGTAAGATGGATTTCCAGACATTGGGCCATGAGACATTTCATAGTTGGCAATCAAATTAAGAATAGTAACTTTTACGTCGTTTTTCTTCCACTCCAAAAGTGCTTTGCTAGGACTATTTTTCTTGGCAAGATCATCTACATTTTTATTGATATCTGCTTCAATTTTATGCATTCCTTTCAAGAATCCAGCTTCATCTCCGCTCATCAAGGCACTTATATTGACTTTAGTACCGTAATCAGCTAAGAACTTTTGGCTTGCTGTAAGAAAATCATTATTCTTTTTAGCATCTCCGGTAACCACAAATTCATTTGGGAAAGTAGTTCCGTTTCCTGAAATATTCACTTTTTGTCCTCCTTCAAGATAGATCAGGCTTTGTCTGCCCGCATAGTTAATCACGTACATCCCGTCTTTAGGAGCATCAAAGCTTCCTGAAAAGTTTCCGTCTTTATCTAAACCTATATTAATCAAAGGCAGGGTTCCTACTCCTGAAGCTTCTACAAATTCAATTCTTTCTAATGGTGAGCTTCCAGTAATTTTTCCTTTTACTTCTACTTTTTTTGAACAAGACATCACAAAAGCTGTGATGATAAACAATAAAAGATATTTTTTCATTTCAATTTTTAATATTACACAAAAATACGCTTTTTAGGGCTTGCTAATTCACACTAATTATTTTTTTTGAAAATTTTATTATTGCTATTCAAAAGGGACATTTCTAGTTATTTTACACATCTCTTTTTGAATAGCAAGATGTATTTGAAAGTTTAAAAAAAACGATTCAACTACCCTCCAAATATATACTTATTAAATAAAGAATGACTAAAATCCATCAATAAGTTAACAAACTTTAACAGGGTAATGCCATTCATAAAAAAATCGCCTCCAAAAATGAAGGCGATTTTTTATGTATTTGAATCAATTCTATCCTTGATCTACAAGAGCAGCCATGTATTCTCTGTTCATTCTTGCAATGTTTTCAAGAGAAATACCTTTAGGACATTCTACTTCACATGCACCTGTGTTTGAACAGTTACCGAATCCTTCTTCGTCCATAGCTTTCACCATGTTCAGAACTCTTCTCTTAGCTTCTACTCTACCTTGAGGAAGCAATGCATACTGAGAAACTTTAGCTCCTACAAACAGCATAGCAGATCCGTTTTTACAAGTAGCCACACAAGCTCCACATCCGATACAAGCAGCTGCATCCATTGCTTTGTCTGCATCTTCTTTAGGAACCGGAATTGCGTTAGCATCTAATGTATTTCCAGAAGTATTCACAGAAATGAAACCTCCTGCTGCCATTACTCTGTCAAATGCACTTCTGTCCACCATCAAATCTTTGATAACAGGGAAAGCCGCACTTCTCCAAGGTTCAATAACGATAGTCTCTCCATCTTTGAACATTCTCATGTGAAGCTGACAAGTAGTGATACCTGTATCCGGCCCGTGAGCTCTACCATTGATGTAAAGTGAACACATACCGCAGATTCCTTCACGACAGTCGTGGTCAAAAGCAATAGGTTCTTTTCCTTCGTTAATTAAATTTTCGTTCAGAATATCCAGCATCTCCAAAAATGAAGAATCTGTAGATACATCTGATATTTTGTAGGTCTCAAACTGACCTTTAGTTTTACTATTTTTTTGTCTCCAAATTTTCAGCGTAAGATGTAAGCCTTTTTTTGCACTCATAATGTTATATTTTAGGTTGGAGATTATTTATAACTTCTAGTTTTAACCTCGATGTTGTCATATATCAGTTCTTCTTTATGCAACACTTCAGCGTTGATATCGTTACCCTGATATTCCCAAGCTCCGACGTATTTGTAGTTTACGTCATCTCTTTCCGCTTCTCCGTCCGGAGTTGAATGGTCTTCACGGAAATGTCCACCACAAGATTCATTTCTGTGTAGTGCATCGATAGCCATTAATTGTCCAAGTTCAAGGAAGTCTGCAACTCTGAATGCTTTTTCAAGCTCAGTGTTCATCCCTTCATTATCACCCGGTACTTTTACATTTTTCCAGAAATCGTTTCTTACTTCTTCAATTTCTTTAATTGCTTCTCTCAATCCTTCAGGAGTTCTTCCCATTCCTACTTTATTCCACATAATGTTTCCTAATTGCTTATGGAAGTGGTCTACAGAATGAGTTCCTTTATTGTTTAAGAAGAATTCAATTTTTTCTTTAATTCCTTTTTCAGCTTCGTCAAACGCTCCTGAAGTGGTAGGAATAGCACCTGTTCTGATATCTGCAGAAAGGTAATCTGCAATTGTGTAAGGAAGTACGAAATATCCGTCTGCAAGACCTTGCATCAATGCAGAAGCTCCAAGTCTGTTTGCACCGTGATCTGAGAAGTTAGCCTCACCAATTACGAAACATCCAGGGATTGTAGACTGAAGGTTATAATCAACCCATACACCACCCATTGTGTAGTGAACTGCAGGATAGATCTTCATTGGAGTTTTATAAGGATCATCAGCTGTAATCTTTTCGTACATTACGAATAAGTTACCGTATTTCTCCTCTACCCAGCTCTTACCTAAATCATAGATCTGCTGATCTGTTGGATTATGAATATGTTTTTCGATAGCGGATTCTTTACCTTTTTTCATGATCTCTGTAGAGAAATCAAGGTAAACTCCTTCCTGAGTATCATTATTTTCGATTCCGAATCCAGCGTCACATCTTTCCTTAGCTGCTCTTGAAGCAACGTCTCTAGGTACAAGGTTACCGAACGCAGGGTATCTTCTTTCTAAATAATAATCTCTATCTTCTTCTTTAATATTTTCAGGTCTTAATTTACCTTCTCTGATCGCTACTGAATCTTCAATCTTTTTAGGAACCCAGATTCTTCCGGAGTTTCTTAGTGATTCAGACATCAAAGTCAGTTTAGACTGCTGTGTTCCGTGAACAGGAATACAAGTCGGGTGAATCTGTACGTAGCAAGGGTTTGCGAAGTAAGCTCCTTTCTTGTGAATTTTCCATGCTGCAGAAACGTTAGATCCCATTGCATTGGTAGAAAGGAAATATACGTTTCCGTATCCTCCTGAAGCAATTACTACAGCATGAGCAGAGTGTCTTTCAATTTCACCTGTTACAAGGTTTCTTGCGATGATTCCTCTTGCTTTTCCGTCAACAATTACAAGGTCTAGCATTTCATGACGGTTGTACATCTTGATTCTTCCTTTACCGATCTGACGGCTCATTGAAGAATATGCTCCTAATAATAACTGCTGTCCTGTTTGTCCTTTTGCATAGAACGTTCTTTTTACCTGAACCCCACCAAATGAACGGTTATCCAGCTGACCGCCGTAATCTCTACCGAAAGGTACCCCTTGGGAAACACACTGGTCAATAATATTTGCAGAAACTTCAGCCAATCTGTAAACGTTGGCCTCTCTTGCTCTATAGTCACCACCTTTAATGGTATCATAGAATAATCTGTAAGTAGAGTCACCGTCTCCCTGGTAATTCTTAGCTGCATTGATCCCCCCTTGAGCAGCAATAGAGTGCGCTCTTCTTGGAGAATCCTGGTAGCAGAACGCTTTCACGTTGTATCCTTGCTCAGCTAATGTAGCTGCAGCAGAACCTCCTGCCAAACCTGTACCTACAACAATAATATCAATCTTATCTCTGTTGTTTGGTGCAACAAGGTTCATATGGTCTTTATGATTTTTCCATTTGTCCTTTAGAGGACCTCCCGGAATTCTTGAATCTAATTTACTCATACTAGTATATTGATATTATTGAGTTATAAAATGAAAAACTGCAACGATGATAAATCCTGCAGGAATAAGGATTGAATACCATTTCCCGAAAGCCTTGATCACCGGCGTATATTTTGGATGTCTTGCTCCGATAGACTGGAATGAAGACTGGAATCCGTGAGCAAGGTGTAATCCTAATAAAACAAAAGAGATTACATACAAAGCCACTCTCCAAAGATCAGCAAACTTCTCATGAAGTTCCGGCCAGAAACGTTCTGCATCTGGAGTTAATCCTTCTACATACTTGTAATTGATTTCATGCAACCAGAAATCATATAAGTGAAGCGCTAAGAAAGCTAAAATAACAGCTCCTGAAATAATCATATTTCTGGACATCCATGAAGAATTCACGGCTGCATTGTTTGCTGCATACTTTACCGGACGCGCTTTATTATTCTTGATCTCAAGCACAAATCCCATAATGAAATGGAAAATTACTGCAAAACCAAGAATAGGCTGCATTAAGAACTGCACAAAAGGATTATAGCCCATAAAATCAGATGCTGTATTGAATGCATCCTTATTCAGAACTGATAACAAATTGGTCGTCAAATGCAGTATAAGAAAAATCAGCAAAAATAGAGCTGATAATGCCATAGCATATTTTCTACCTATCGTAGAACTCGTTAAACCTGCCATATAAGTTTAAATTTGAATTTCTACAAAATTAAGAAAGTTTAACAATATCGAAAAGTGAGAAATCTCACAAATAGACAGTTTGTAATCTTTCTAAATAAGAATTCCATGCATTATAAATGCAGGAAAACTTATAAATTATAACCATTATTTCAAATCATAAATCTGATTCCTGAAAACGACTTTTTGAACTGAATTTGAAAAGGTTTTAATCTCAAAATGATGTATTCTTCGTGAAGAACAGTAAGGTCTCACAACAAACTGTAAAACCTTGTCCTTATTTTCCATCTCTGAAATCCAGAAACAAACCTCGTCTCCCCTTTTTATTGAAATGAGATTGTTTTTACCGAATGTATGAACCAGCACCTCTTCTTTTTGATTTTCAAAGACATTGCTTCCTGTTCTTATGATCAGAAATACAATAACAGCCATTATCAATCCTGAAGAGTTTTTAATATTGAATTTTAAGATAACCGATCTTAATAAATAGAGCACCACAAACACTGAAAACACCTCTAATCCGTTCATGGGAATGTTTTCAAAGAATAATACGTCAACCTCAGCGAACCCATGGATCAATTTCAACAGAATCTGAATAGCAAAATCATATATCACATTCATCAATTCAAAGTTAATTCCACAAGAAATAAGGGCTGTCATCAGGAATGAAAAAACAATGATTATTTCTGAAAAAGGAACAATCACAATATTTGCAATGATTGATATGAATGAAAACTGATGGAAATAATACAACACTAAAGGAAGTGTGGCTAATTGAGCCGATAAAGATATAGTAATGGTATTAAACAGGAGTTTTTTAAGATAGTTATCCTGTTTTGGAAAATATTTCAAGAGAGGCTGATTCAGCCAATAAATTCCTAAAACAGCCAGAAAACTGAGCTGGAATCCTACATCAAAAAACTGCTGTGTATCTCCAATCAAAATAAAAAAAGCGGATAAAGCCAATGAATGAAGCAGATCAGGTTTCCGCTGAAGCAATACAAAAATAAAATAGACGCTCAGCATAATACAGGACCGCAGCACTGAATTTCCAAACCCGATAAAAGCAGCAAATATCCAAATAAAAGCTAAGCTTAAAATAACTGCATATTTTCTGAGTTTTAAGGGAATAAAGCGAATCAGCAAAAAGTAAAACATCCCGAAAATAACAACAATATGAGTTCCGGAAATAGCAAGAAAGTGAACCATTCCGGATTTGTTGAAATCCTGCACTGTAACTGCATCAATCTCTGTACGATCTGCCAGAATGATTCCTTTTAAAAATTCTTTGGTCTTTTCTGACATTTCGGTTTTATCAATATTCCTGAGGACCATCAATCTATATTGATGTAGTTTTTCCACAAGATTTAAATCATTCCGCTCGGTAGATTCAATTTCTTTTGAAAGATAAACCTGATATTCGATATGTTTTCGCTTCAGATACTTTTTATATTCAAACTGAAAATCATATTGAGGTGCTTTAGGCTGTATTATATAAGCATCAGCTTTGTATAAGTGAGTAAAATCCAGCTCTTTACTACCCGTGGGAACATAAAAAACTGAATTAAAGTTTATATTTCCTACCTGTCCTGTTCCTTCGTATTTCTTGTATTTTTCAGAAGTATTTAATTTCTGAGAAATTTTAAAAGTAACCGTTTCTTTTTTCTTTACAAACGAAGAAACATCTGATGAAAAAGTATTATGATAATGAAGAATAATTCCTGCTCCAAAGAACAGAGATCCCAGCAAAAAAGTTTTGATTCTATGTAAAAAATAAGAATGAAAAAATATCGCAGCCATGATGATCAGGCAGATCACAATAACCAGATAAAATGTAATGCCTGCCAATACCATTTTCTCCTGAAAAAGAATTCCAAGAATAAAACAGATTACCAGAATGAGTAGGGGCTGCTTATGCAATTTCAATTAATTATCCTTGTAAAATAGATAATTAATCAATGAGATATTATCTCTTGAATAACTAAATAAGTGTTCTGTTGCTTATCAAAGAAATCAACAGAACACTTGATTTTTTGCTATGAAATTAAAGTTTGAAAGTATGTTATCTCTTTTTCAAAAATTTATCCGTTAAACGCTTCGTTTCTTTGATATAAAATAATGGATCTTTCCCATAATCTTCATATTTGAAATCTCCTACTTTTTTAGGAATAGCGGGTTCTATTTGTGTTCCTTCATGCCATTCATTGAACGATGTGATTCCAATAAAATCAGGGTTTACTTTGATGGCAGCATCAAACATATTTTCGTAATACTTTCCATTGTTTCTGCTTTTGAAATTAGCCTCATTCCACGGACGTATTCTTGTATCCGAATAACCCGGCCCTACACAAGGAATAAAAATCATATTGTGGTCTTTAGCATAGCTGGCCATAAAATCCCAGTTAGAAACTGTACTTCCATATACAAACCCTTCGCTGGCAAAATAGGTGTAGAAACCATCAAAGCCTGATGAATCAAAAAAATTTGCATCATGCTTTTCAACCCATAACCCAATGTAAAGAGCATCCAGTTCTGTATTTCTAACTGTCTTTTCTCCGCCTTTGGTTAATATTTTACCCCATTCTTCTTTAGGAATTTTATAACTGTCATATACGTAAAACAATGGTTTTCCCTCTTTTTTATAGAAAGCGTGATGTCCAGAATATGTTTTTATGAGATAAGAAAGCTGTTCTTTTAATTCTGAAGTATTTTTATAGAAAGGTTCTATGTGAAATGCAATTTTTAAATCAAACCGATCTGCAATATCAAGGTATTTGATAAGACTTTTATCCGTGAACGAATCTTTTCCCAGCCAACTAACCACCACCACTCCTACTCCGGATTCTTTGATCATTTTCATGTGTTTTTCAATGATCTTTGTGTCATTGGAACTGTAGTTTCCAAGCGAAGGATAAAAATTCGCGCCAATATCATCTCCGCCTTTATGATGCCCCAGATTATTCCACTTCGGATTGCTCCAGTGAGGAAGAATTTCATGGTTCCAATGCTGATAACTTCCATCCGTTTCAGGATTTCCATACCAGCCATAGTAGAATATCTGAACTTTGTCTCTTGGGCTACTCTGTTGAGCAGCACTTTTCGGGAAAAACAATGTAAATACCAATAATAACAGAAGACGGTTACAATAATTCATAGTTAAAAAAGTAGATTAAATTCTCAAAAACCTCGGAAAGACTATACTTTTAATATCACCTCAGCAGCATGGTCACTAGCACCTTTACCACCCAATTTTTCTCTCAGAAGGCTATAATCATTCAGCACCTGTGTTCTTTTGTCTCCTTCTATAATTTTATTGAGTTCTTCTACCAGGTTTTTGGTATTCAGATCATTTTGAATAAGTTCTTTTACCACTTCTCTGTCCATGATAAGATTAACAAGAGAAATATAATTGATGTTTTTCACTAATCTTTTCGCAATAGCATAGGAAATTTTGCTTCCACGATAGCAAACCACTTCAGGAATATTCAACAAGGCAGTTTCCAAGGTAGCTGTTCCGGAAGTAACCAAAGCTGCTTTGGAACATCTCAACAGATCATAGGTTTTATTGGATACAAAATGTACATTCTCATCCACATATTTCTGATAAAATTCTTTAGGAAGACTCGGCGCTCCGGCAATTACAAACTGATAGTTTTTAAAATGCGGCCTTACGGAAAGCATTATTTCAAGCATCTTTTCTACTTCCTGTTCTCTGGAACCCGGTAATAATGCAATGATTTCTTTGTCATTCAGACCATTATCCGATTTGAATTTTTCGATACTGATTTCCTGCAGATCCGAAATAGCATCCAGCAAAGGATGACCTACAAAATGAGAATGAACACCGTGTTTTCTGTAAAAATCTTCTTCAAAAGGAAGAATCACCATCATTTCATCCACATACTTTTTGATAATTTCTACACGTCCTTCTTTCCATGCCCAAAGCTGCGGAGAAATATAATAAACAACTTTTATCCCAAGTTCTTTGGCAAATCTCGCAATTCTCAGGTTGAAACCAGGATAGTCTACTAAGATCAAAACATCAGGTCTGTTCTTTTGAATATCCTCTTTACAGAATTTAATATTATTCAGAATGGTTCTGAGATTCATCACTACTTCCAGAAACCCCATAAAAGCAAGGTCTCGGTAATGTTTCACCAGTGTTCCGCCCTGAGCTTTCATCAGATCTCCACCCCAAAACCTGAACTCCGCATTCGGATCCTTTTGTTTTAAGGCTTTCATCAAATTGCTTCCGTGCAAATCACCCGAAGCTTCTCCTGCAATAATGTAATACTTCATTTCTATAGTAAGGATAGAGAACAAATTAAAATAGATATAATCTTAATTCGTAAATTTGTTCAAAGATAATGATAAAAAATGTCAGAAGAATTTGAAATCCGGAATAAAGTTGCGGAAAGCGGCCTTATCAATTTTGACCTTGCCACTTTACTTCCAAAAGGGGAAAGAAAGGGAATTGATCTTAAAGATTTTCTTTTTCAGGAAATGATCCTGAAAGAAAAAGATTTTCGTGAAAAGGTAGAGGCTATAGATACTGAACTATATAAAGATACATATATATACATCTATAATTCGGTAGATACAATTATCCCGCTTTGGGCTTATTTTGTATTGACTGCCAAACTTACTGATGTTGCAAAAAAAATAGTATTCGGAAGTCGTGAAGATCTTGATGTTATTTTAATGCACAATGCTATCCAGACTCATGATTTTGAGGAAATGAGAGGTAAAAGAGTTCTGGTAAAAGGCTGTTCAGATAAAGATATTCCTGAAAACGCATATATAGAGCTGGTAGAACAGTTAAAACCCATTGTAAAATCTCTGATGTTCGGAGAAGCCTGTTCTAATGTGCCGATCATAAAGAACTAATATGAACAAATATTTATCAGCCTTATTTTTGTTTATTATTTTTCTTGGTATCTACTATTTCGGAAGTTTTTCAAAAATTCCTTTTGCCGATTGTGTAGGATTTGTGTTGAGTGCAGAAAAAGGGGTATGGGAAACAACTGCTTCAGCAACAAGTCACTTTTTATATATCAATACCGTTATTTTCATTAAAAATCTGGCAGGTATTAATGCAATTGAAGCAAGCCGGTTTCTGGTTGTTTCCTCAGGAGCAGCAACAGTTTCTGTTGTTTATCTCACAGTGAAAAGTATTTCAAAAACAGAATGGGCATCCCTTACGGCTGCTTTTGTTTTTGGCTTCAGTTTCTCATTTTGGAGAAATGCGGAAATAGTAGAAGTATATACTTATAACTCCCTTTGGGTAAGTCTTTTTTTCTTTTCAGTGATAAAAACTTTCACAGAAAATAAAAGAATCTATATAGTTCTGAGCAGCATGTTTTTAGGAATCAGCTTATGGGTTCATATTCAAAATATTTTACTCATACCTGCTCTACTGGTTTTTTTATTTTATTTCAGAAACGAAAAAAAATATGCATTGACTGCATTACTGGTATTTACAATATTGTTTGGCTCTTTATTTATTCTGAATATTTCTCAGGGACTTCCTTTCAAATCACCCTATAGTTCTGATCAGGGAACATGGGTGGAAGATTCCTTGAAAAAAAGCACTATTCAATATGTGAAAGATTTTTTCCAGTCTTTTGTATATCTTATTTATAATTTCAACTTATTTATATTTTTTGGTATCACAGGTGTTCTTCTTTTGTATAAGACTAACCGAAAAATGTTTTTTGTTTTTGCTGTCGGGGCAGTATGTGTATATGGATTTTCTACGTTTTATGCTGTATCCGATAATTACGTTTTCTTTTTACCTTTCAATATTATTTTTGCATTATCAATAGGATACGGTCTTTCTTCTGAGCAATATGTCCGCTTGAAAAAATTCTCCTGGATATGTCTGCTAATTCCTGTGGGATATCTTCTTTTTTATAAAGTTGCACTATTAACAGAAAAAGGGAAAGAGTTCCACACATTCAAGGAGTACAAAGGCGGTCTGGATTATTATGCTCTTCCCTGGATGAATAATAATGCAGGTATTCTGGAGTTTACCATTGATAAAAAGCAAGCTCCTGAACCTATAGACTGGATGACAATAAGTGCTGTAGAATATATTAAGGTGTTAAAAAGCAAAGGTTATACAGAAGAACAGATCAGAAAACTTTAACAATAATTATGAAAGGCGGTCATTTCGCAAGGCATATTTTTTGATAACTTTGGTTTACTTAATACTTAAATAAACACAAAAATGAGTTTAATTGACCTACTTACAGGGAACACAGGCAACCAGGTTGCTGAACAGGCTGAAAACAAATTCGGGATCGGCAAAAACCAGGTAATCGCTCTATTAGCAGTAGCTACTCCTCTTATTATTTCTTATCTTAGAAATAAATCTCAGGACGCTAAAGAAGCAGAAGCTTTAAATAATGCTTTAGATAAAGACCATAACGGAAGTATCTTAAATGACGCATCTCAGATTGAAGCAAGACAGGCTGAAGGTGGATCTATTCTGGATCATATCTTTGGCGGACAAAAAAGTACTGTTGAAAACCAGTTATCTCAAAACACAGGAATTTCAATAGACAAAATTGGTCCTATTCTGGCGATGCTTGCACCTGTGGTAATGGGATATATTGGCCAGCAGAAACAGCAGAGTAATGTAGGCGCTGGAGGTCTTGGAGATCTTTTAGGAGGAATTCTCGGAAATGCGTCCAATCAGGCTCAGGCTCAGCAGTCCAATCCTTTAAATGACATTCTTGGAAGTGTTTTAGGAGGAGGAACACAATCTCAATCATCAGGAAATCCATTAAACGATATACTTGGAAGTGTATTGGGTGGTGGTGGAAACCAACAACAAGGCGGTGGCGGTTTAGGCAGCATCCTTGGTAATATTCTTGGAGGTAAATAATTAATTTAATTTTCATAAAAAAAGACCGGAGATAGATCTTCGGTCTTTTTTATTTTGATTATTTTTTAGATTTTTCTTCAGAAGCTGCAAAAGATTTTGAGGCTTTCTTAGGTCTTCTTTTACCATAACTTCCTGAATTGATTTTTCCTCTTCTTGATTTTTTGTCTCCTTTTCCCATAGTAATTATGTATTTGTTAATCACGAATTTATAAAATACAGCTTTAAAATCCAATTAATGAAGCTGTTAAAGTTTTATAAAATAAGAAGGGAAGATGGAAGTGGCTATTAGATTACTATTTCAATTCTCTGTAATCAGATCAAAATTTACACTTTATACTTTCTGGAAAATGGCTATTTAGATAATTTCAGACCTGCGACACTTCCTTCTTCCAGCTTCCATCTCCCAGCCTTTCTACACTTTTATCGTCTTCCACTTTCCTTTTTTGAATAAAATAAAAGCAACTATTGTAATCAGGGTTTCTGCGGCAGGAATTGAAATAAACACACCTTTTGGACCCATTTCAAAATATTTTGACAGAAAATACGCCAGAGGAATCTGAAACAGCCAGAATCCAAAAAGATTAACCCACGTAGGCGTCCAGGTATCTCCGGCTCCATTGAATGCATTAATCATTACCATCCCGATTCCATAGAAAATAAATCCCGTACTCATAATCTGAAGGGCATTCTTAGCAAAATCTTTAATAGCTGTTTCCTGAGTGAAAAAACCAACTAAGAAATTTCCCATAAAAATAAATATCAGGCTTACAATCAACATAAAGATAACATTATATTTCACGGTTTTCATTACCGACTGTTCTGCTCTCAGCATTTCATTGGCGCCCATATTCTGCCCTACAAGTGTAGATGCCGCATTGCTCAGTCCCCAGGCAGGAAGCATAAAGAACATCATCAGTCTTAAAGCTGTCTGATAGCCGGCAGATGCATTTTCTCCACCAGTAGTTGCCACCAATTCTGCAAGGAAAATCCAGCTGCATGAAGCAATGACAAACTGAAAGATACCGGGAGTTGCAATTTTTATAATGGATTTGATTAATTCATAATTCGGCTTAAAATAAGGAATCTTTATACGGATTTGGGTATCTGCTACTAAAAGATGATACAACTGGTAGATCACCCCAATACTTCGGCCTATTGTTGTTGCCAGAGCTGCCCCCGTTAATCCCAAAGCAGGAACAGGTCCTAATCCTTTTATCAGAATCGGGCAGAGAATAATGTTGGCAATATTTGCAATCCATAAGCTTTTCATTGCAATCATTGCATTTCCTGCTCCTCTGAAGATCCCGTTAATTAAAAATAAAAGCATAATAATTGTACTGCTTCCCATCATAATTCTGGTAAAATTCTTTCCATAGGCTGCTGCTTCCGGCTTTGAACCCATCAGAATCAGGATTTCCTCAGCATAGATCACTCCCAGTAAACTTAAAACAAAAGTAATAACAAATGAAACCAGCAATACCTGCGCAGCACTTCTGGAAGCCTGCTCCGGATTCTTCTCCCCTATTCTTCTTGCCACCAAAGCCGTTGCCGCCATACTCATACCAATCGCAATAGAATACATCACAGAAAGTACAGATTCAGTAAGTCCCACAGTCTGAATAGCAAAACCACTTTCTTTCAAATGTCCGACAAAATACAGATCAACAAGTGCAAATACGGATTCCATAGCCATTTCCAGCATCATGGGAATCGCTAAAAGCAATACGGCACTTCTGATATTCACCTTCGTGAAATCAGTTTCTTCGCCGCTGAATGCTTTTTTCAAAAAGTCAATATATTTTGTCATGATTTCTTTTAGTTTACTTAGCAAAAGTATTCATTCAAAAACAATTAAAAGTTAGCATATGAAAAGTTTTTTAATAGCCACTGAAGGTTGGATTATTCTTGTGAATAAGGTCAGATAAAAATATTTAAAAACAAAATTTACAACAAATTTTTATTGTATTACGATAAATATTTATACATTTACAACAATAAAAATAATAATTGCATGAAATTAATCGGTGAAAAATCTGTCTCCACAATTTTAAATAAAATTCTGCTGGCAGTCTCAATGGCTCAGCTGCTGTATTTAGGTTACTTAATTTTTGGATTCATTATCGTGTATCTCAACATGCATCATGGAACACAATATTTTTCAGACACATTTAAAATCGGAAATTTCAATAATGAAGTAACAAAAACAACTGCTGATTCTTTAACTTTTCAATTCAACATGCCATTAACCGGTTCTGTGATCAGAGGAAACTATACACTCTACACCTTTATTTCAATTATATTTTTCATTGGATTTTACAGCCTGTTTACTTTTTATCTGTTCAGAATTTTCAGAGGAATGAGCAAAGAAATTATTTTTAATATAAAAGTGATCCAGAACCTTAAACTATTTGCCATGCTGAATATAGTTTTTATCCCGGTTTATTGTGCAGTTTTATATTTTATGAATAAGTCTGTATACAGTATAGATCCAGTGTTTATATTACTCCATCTTACCTTAGGAATCATTATCCTTTTTATTATAGAATTTTTTAAAAAGGGATATGAATTACAAACAGAAAATGACTTAACAATATAATTATGCCGATCATTATCAATATTGATGTAATGCTTGCAAAACGAAAAATGCAGTCCCAGGAACTGGCTGAAAAAATAGGAATTACACAGGCCAATCTTTCAATTTTAAAAAACGGAAAAGCCAAAGCTTTAAAAATTTCAACACTAGAAGCCATCTGTACAGCATTAGACTGCCAACCTGGTGATATATTAGAATTTAAACCTTAAAATTAATACTATGAAACTCAATTCTATCTTAAGAACAATCATTTTGACATTGGTTGTATTTTCAACATTTATCAACGCTCAAGAATTGACGAATGAACATAAACAAATGTTGAAGTATGATAATACAGCTTATTTCAATACTTTGATTAATAAAAATAATATCAATACCTGTTATCAGATTGAAAACAATACCTACACTTTATTAGGCTTAGCCATTAAAATGAACAGTAAAGAGATATTTCAAAAACTGATTGATGAAAAAGCAGATCTGGATAAAATATGCGATGGTAAAACCCCTTTGATGTTTGCTGCGAAATATGGAAATACAGAGTTTACAAAGAAACTTCTGGCCAATGGAGCAAAAAAAGAGACTAAAACATCTGCCGGCTATACAGCTTTGGATTATGCCCGAAAATATGAGAAACCTGAAATCATTAAGCTCTTGGAGTAATTTTAAATTTATGATATTCAAAACAGCAGTTTGGCAATTCTATAATTAATAAGAGAATAATCTGATTAATAGAACGATAATTATTATCAAAACTTAGCAATTGGTAATAAAATTTAATTTAGATTTGTATATTCTTAAAAAAGTATCCTTATGAAAAAAATAATCTCTACTACCTTTCTATTTGGAATGTTACTGTCTGGCGGTATGTTTTCTGCTCAGAAGATGACTCAGGAAAAGATGAAAGCCATCTATTCTGATGATGTGGCAACATTTAAAAAACAGTTTGCCCCGGGAGATTACAACAAATGTTTCCTTGTTGGAAATATAGCTTATTCACCTCTTGGTTTTAGTGTAATGTCTGATAGAAAGAATATTATCCATTTCCTTTTGGACAACAAGGCTAATGTTAATAAAAAATGTCAGAACAAAACACCTCTTGAAGTAGCTGATGATACAAAAGGTACTGAAGAAATAAAGAAAATTCTGACAGAAAAAGGGGGAAATAGAAATTAAAAAACCTGAAAACAATATACGAAACTTCCGAAAGGAAGTTTTTTTTATTTATAAAACCTGCAAAAATCTTATCTTTGCCAACGAAAAATTCAAGGTTCGGAATTGAACCTTAAACATTGAACTTTAAACAAATAATTATGTTTCGATCACACACCAACGGAGAGCTATCTCTGAAAAATCTGAATGAAGAAGTTACACTATCAGGATGGGTACAAACTATCCGAGATAAAGGATTTATGATTTGGGTAGATCTTCGAGATCGTTACGGAATTACCCAGCTGGTTTTTGACCAGGACCGCTCTTCCGCACAACTGATGGAAGAAGCTAAAAAACTGGGCCGTGAATTTGTGATTCAGGCTACCGGAAAAGTAATTGAAAGAGTAAGTAAAAACCCTAATATTCCAACAGGAGAAATTGAAATTCTGGTAGAAAAATTGACTATTCTGAACGATTCTCAGCTTCCTCCTTTCACCATTGAGGATGAAACAGACGGAGGTGAGGAATTGAGAATGAAATACCGTTATCTGGATATCAGAAGAAATCCGGTAAAAGATAAACTGATCTTCCGCCACAAAATGGCACAGAAAGTAAGAAATTATTTATCTGAAGAAGGTTTCATTGAAGTGGAAACACCTGTTTTGATCAAATCTACTCCGGAAGGGGCAAGAGATTTTGTAGTACCAAGCAGAATGAATCCGGGACAGTTTTATGCATTGCCGCAATCTCCGCAAACTTTCAAACAATTGTTGATGGTAGGTGGAATGGATAAGTATTTCCAGATTGTAAAATGTTTCCGTGATGAAGATTTAAGAGCAGACAGACAGCCGGAATTTACACAGATCGACTGTGAGATGGCGTTTGTAGAGCAGGAAGACGTTATGAATGTGTTCGAAGGAATGACCAAAACTCTTATAAAAGATATTACAGGTCAGGAATTCGGAGATTTCCCAAGAATGACTTTCGCAGATGCGATGAGAAAATACGGAAATGACAAACCGGATATCCGTTTCGGAATGGAGTTCGTAGAACTGAATGAACTGGTAAAAGGAAAAGACTTTAAAATATTTGATGATGCAGAATTAGTAGTCGGAATCAATGTAGAAGGATGTGCAGACTATACAAGAAAACAGATTGACGAGCTTGTTGATTGGGTAAAACGCCCTCAGGTTGGAGCTTCAGGTATGGTTTGGGCTAAATTCCAGAATGACGGAGTGAAAACCTCATCAGTAAATAAATTCTACAACGAAGAAGATCTTGCAAAAATCATCGAAAAATTCGGAGCAAAAGAAGGAGACTTAATGTTGATTCTTTCCGGAAACGAAAATAAAGTAAGAGCTCAGCTTTCTGCTTTAAGAATGGAACTTGGAAACCGTTTGGGATTAAGAAAAGGAAATGTATTTGCACCACTTTGGGTTGTTGATTTCCCTCTATTGGAATTTGATGAAGAAAGCGGACGTTATCATGCAATGCACCACCCTTTCACTTCTCCAAAGCCGGAAGATATCCACTTGTTGGAAACAGATCCAGGACAAGCAAGAGCCAACGCTTATGACATGGTTCTGAACGGAAACGAAATCGGAGGTGGATCTATCAGAATTTTTGACAGAGATCTTCAATCTAAAATGTTTGATTTATTAGGATTCACCAGAGAAGAAGCTGAAGCCCAGTTTGGATTCCTGATGAATGCATTCAAATATGGCGCACCACCACATGGAGGTTTGGCATTCGGATTTGACCGTTTGGTGGCAATCCTTGACGGAAACGAAGTCATCAGAGATTATATCGCATTCCCTAAGAACAATTCAGGGCGAGATGTAATGATTGATGCACCGGCTTCGATTGCTGATGCACAGCTCGATGAGCTGGAATTACAATTGAACTTAAAAGCATAAATTTAAAGCGGGGCATACCCCGCTTTTTTTATATCCTAAATTTCAGCACATTTCGTTAATTTATTAATAGAATAAACGTTACGCTAGTATAAAGTACGTTTTTGGTCATCATATCAATTATTAGTGAAATAACTTAATTTAAAATCTGATAGTAAAAATTAATACAAAAATAGAAAACCATCGAAATCAATACACATTTTAAATAAAAACACAATAAAACAATCATTATATTATGTTATATACAATCATAATTTTTATTAATATATTTACGACATACAGCTGAATTATAATGAAGACTTAATCAAAACTCAGGATTTGATTAATTTTATAATCTTTTGCGTATGATAATAATATAGCTGTTCATATTTAACCAGATCACCAAACCAAAATTAAATAATATGAAAAGCAAACTATTATTCTTATCAGCATGCCTTGTTTTGGCACTGAACTCATGTAGGTCGGATATTGAAAATGCACAGACAGATTCAATAGATCTTACAACAACGAAACTGGACAATGCAAAGATTCACAAATTACTGATTAACGGAAATTACACCTATGTGAATGAAGTAAATGGTGAATATTTTTATGCAGATGATATTACTATTAGTGCCGAGCAGTTTGATAAATTAAAAATGCAGGCCAATTCTGAAATATCAACAACTGAGAAAAGCACCATTGTAAGCTCCTTTATTAAGACATGGCCAAATGCAACGGTCTATTATACATTACCCAGCCAGGGAAGTTTGAGCACTCAGAATTACAACACCTTCCTTACCAATATCAACAAAGCGTTTGATATGATCTCTTCTCAAACCAGTATGCAGTTTGTTGAACGCACGAATCAAACAGAATACATCACCTTTACTTATACAACAAGCAACAGCTCACCACTTGGATGGCAAAAAAACAGAGTGAACGGGATTAAAATTTATAATATTACTTATCCCGCAATTATCGCCCACGAAATAATGCACTCAATGGGAATCATGCATGAACAGTGCCGTCCGGACAGAGATCAGTATATTATTGTAGATGTTAACAAAGCCGTGGAAGGCAGCCGTCATAACTTCAACCTTTACAACGATTACGCAGGACATGGTGCATTTGATTTCGGTTCAGTTATGATGTATCAGTCTACAGACTTTGCTATAGACTCAAGCCAGCCTGTAATGACTAAGCTGGACGGATCTACTTTTACCAAGCAAAGAACAGGATTATCTGCCGGTGATTATGCCGGAATAAATCATTTGTACGGACCGGTTAATGCTACTTCTGCAATCAACGGAACTTATACAATGAGAACAGCTTTAGCGAATGATAAAAATTTAGATGTTTCCGGAAGCTCTACTACAGATGGCACCAGCATAATTCTATATTCAGCTTCGACAAGCAATAACCAGAAATTTACATTCAGTAAATCAGATCATGGTTATTATATCATCAAATCGATACTGGATCCTACAAAGGTATTAACCGTAAAAGGTAACGGAACAACGAATGGAACAGCTGTTGAATTAAGAACCAATTCCAATACAGATGCTCAGAAATGGCTATTATTCAATCTGGGAAACAATGGATTTGGATTTGCTCCTAAAAATGCACCAGCATTGAGATTGGAGGTAAAGAATAGTTTAACAACGAACCTTACCCCTATTGTAATCGGCACTACAGATCAAACGGTTCAGCCTTCTACAAAACAACGTTTTATCCTTACAAAAGTTAACTAAACTTTTTAATATAAATAAAGAGGTTAGGAAATACATTTCCTAACCTCTTTTGTTTTTATATAATTCCTGCTTTATAATTATTAAATCATTTTTATCATCTGCTCTCTTCCCGGCCCGGTCGAAAGATATGCCACCGGAATACCTAATTCCGCTTCCAGAAATGATAGAAACTCAATAACTTCTTTTGGCAGCTCTGAAGGACTTTTCATAGTAGAAAAATCAGCATCCCAACCGTTCATCCATTTTAGAATAGGCTTACCGTTTTCAGGAAGTAATCCCGAAACCTCAACTGTATTCCCATTTTCCAATTCATAATGGGTACAAACCGCCACAGATGTCAAACCGCTTAAAACATCAGCTTTAGTCAGGACTAACTGAGTAACTCCGTTGATCATTACAGCATATTTTAAAGCAGGTAAATCTAACCAACCTGTTCTTCTCGGACGTCCGGTGTTAGAGCCAAACTCATTTCCTTTTGTTCTGATTTCTTCACCCAATTCATCAAACAACTCAGTTGGAAAAACTCCATTCCCGACTCTTGTACAGTATGCTTTTGCAATCCCAAACACTTCACCGATCTTTTTAGGTGAAACACCTAAACCACTACTCGCACCGGAAGCGGTAGTTGAAGAAGAAGTAACATGAGGATATGTCCCATGGTCAATATCCAGCATTGCAGCCTGGGATCCTTCAGCTAAAATTTTCTTTCCTTCTGCCAGAGCATTGTTTAAATATATTTCTGTTTCGGTACATTTGAATCTCTTCAGGAAATCTACAGCTTCAAAAAACTCATTACTTATTTCCTCCAGAGAAGGAAGTTCCATACCACCTGCTGCCAGCATTTTATAATCTCTTTCCAAAATGTGCTGCACTCTGCTTTTAAAATCCGGTGCAAACATATCTCCTACTCTCACATTCTGTCTTAAAATTTTATTTGAATATGCCTGTGCAATCCCGTTTTTCGTTGTCCCGATGGTTATATAATCCGCACTTTCCTCCATAAAAACATCCAGAAGTTTGTGAGTAGGCAGCACAAAGTGAGCTTTAAGAGAAATAATCACATTGTTTTCCGGCTGAACGGTGTTATCAAATACCTGAAGATTTAAAATTTCCTTTTTAAAACTTACAGGGTCCAGAACAGTTCCCGTCCCGATTACATTCTGCACCCCTTTCATAAAGATTCCCGATGGAATCATTTTAAGCGTTATTCTGCGTCCGTTTCTTTCAATACTGTGCCCAGCATTAGATCCGCCATTAAAACGCGCTGTAATGTTGTAATTTTCACTGATAAGATCAATAAACTTTCCTTTACCTTCATCTCCCCATTGTAATCCTAATACAATATCCATATTCGTACTTTAAATTTTATGGGACAAAGCTATGACAGTCAATGAGAAAGACCATTGTCATTTGACAAAAAGAGATTTAAAAAGAAATGAGAAGTTAAATATTAAGTAAGAAACAATTCACAAACACTCAAACTCTCAAACTCACATTATTTATCATTAATAACCCTAGACTATATTTCTTCTGATCCTGCTCAATGAAGAAGGTGTCACACCAAGATAAGATGCAAGCATAGATTGCGGAACCCTGTTGGCAAGACCGGGATAATGATTTAAAAAGTGAATATATCGTGATTTTGCATCCTGATTCAGCATGATACTCGCTACCTTCAGTTTATTCTCCACCACAAAAGCATGGATTCTTGCAAATAAAACCGGCCAGACACTTATTTTCTCTTCCAGTATTTTAAAATGCTTAAGATCTATCACCAGCAATACAGCATCGGTAATAGCTTCAATATCTTCATGAGCAGGAAGCTGATCGGTAAACCCCTGAAAATCTCCGATAAACCTTCCTTCGTAAATAAAATAACGGGTAAAATCATCACCCTGTTTATTATAATACAAAGACCGGAAGACCCCTTCTTTCACAAAAGCAATTCTTTGGCTCACCTTTCCTGCTTCTATAAAAGGTTCTCCCTTCTTTACAGTGATTTCCTGAATTCCTTCAGCAATCAAAAGTTCATCCTGAGGATTCAGTGTCCCGAATTTTTTGATATAATTAAAAAGTTCTTCCATATTTTTTGTAACCACGGATTACGGAAATATAAAGGTATAAAAGTCACGGCTAAAAACAATTGTCATTTGACAAAAAGCCGGTTAAAGGTACCACACAAGCCCCAACGGCATGTTAATTGCTTGATTTTTAAAAACGTAAGACAATGAAAGCAATTTGGAATGGCGCCATTGGCTTCGGTTTAGTCAACATTCCTGTTAAAATTTATTCGGCAACGGAAACCACAAAATTGGATCTCGATATGCTCGACAAATCTGATTTTTCCAATATCCGGTTCAAAAGAGTAAATGAAAATACGGGAAAAGAAGTAAAATGGGAAAATATCGTCAAAGGTTATCTCATGGACGACAAATATATCGTTCTTGATGAAGAAGATTACGAAGCCGCAAGCCCCGAAAAGTCAAAAATACTCTCTATTGACCAGTTTGTAAAGGAGGTGGAAGTAGACAGTGTGTATTTTGAAAACCCTTACTATCTGGAACCTCAGAAAAATGGAGAAAATGCCTACAGGCTTTTACTGAAAGCTCTTGAAAAAACAGCTATGGTGGGAATCGGAACATTTGTACTCCGTGAAACAGAAGCCATCGGAATGATACGTCCTTACAAAGATGACATCCTTGTTCTCAACCGTCTGAGGTTTGATCAGGAAATAAGAGATTATAAAGATTTAAAAATTCCTGCTCAAAAAGCCCCGAAACCGGCAGAACTTAAAATGGCGGTTAATCTTATTGAACAGCTTTCGCAGGAATTTGATCCTGCGATGTACAAAGACACCTATTCTGATGAACTGATGAAAATCATTAAGCAGAAAGCAAAAGGCAAAAATATAAAAGCTAAAAAAGCACAGCCTGCAAAAGAAGGTAAAGTGATTGATCTCATGGCACAGTTAAAAGCCAGTCTGAATACTTCTAAATCCAAATCCGCATCATAATGGCTCTCAAAGATTATCATAAAAAACGAAAGTTCGATGAAACCAGCGAACCAAAAGGAAAAACGAAAAAAAGCAAGGACAAGCTTATTTTTGTTATTCAGAGACACGCGGCTTCCAGGCTTCATTATGATTTCCGGCTTGAAATGGAAGGCGTACTGAAAAGCTGGGCTGTTCCGAAAGGTCCTTCTTTAGATCCGAAAGACAAGCGCCTCGCCATGATGGTGGAAGATCACCCTTATGATTATAAAGATTTTGAAGGAAATATTCCCGAAGGAAATTATGGTGCCGGGCAGGTGGAAGTATGGGACAGCGGAACTTATGAGCCTTTGGAAGAGAACACAAAGCTTTCGGATGAAAAAGAACTGCTTAAAGAATTGCATGCCGGTTCTCTAAAATTCATTTTACACGGCAAAAAACTGAAAGGTGAATTTGCTTTGGTTAAAATGAAAAATACAGATGACAACTCATGGCTGCTCATCAAACATAAAGATGATTTTGCAGAAAGTCCATATGATGCTGAAGAAAAGACCTCATCACAATCGTTGGTCACAAAATTTTTAGAGGAAAAAAAAAGCCTAAAAATAAAGGAAAAAAAGAAGTCATAACTTCCGAAAAAACTTTCAGAAATTTCAATTCTTTAACGAACGAAAAAAAATTAAAGTCTTTCATAAAACCCATGCTGGCCAAGCTTTCCGAAGAAGCCTTCAATGATAAAGACTGGATTTTTGAAATAAAATGGGATGGCTACAGAGCCATTGCCGACTTAACTCATGATACTCCCCTCTTCTATTCCCGAAACGGAATTTCATTTTTATCCAAATTTGAAAAAATAGCACTGGAATTTGAAAAACAGAAACATCATATGATTCTGGATGGTGAAGTGGTAGCGTATGATGAACAGGGAAAGCCTAATTTTCAGTTTTTGCAGCAAATCGGGGATAATCCGGATGCAGCTCTTGTCTATCATGTTTTTGACCTTCTATGGCTGAACGGCCATTCTACCGAAGAACTTCCCCTTATTCAACGAAAGGAACTTTTAAAAGAGGCTCTTACAGAAACCGATCGTATTAAATATTGTGATCATATCTCGGAAAAAGGGATTGAGTTTTTTGCACAGATGAGAAAAATGCAATTGGAAGGGATGATCGCAAAACGTGCAGAAAGCCCATATATAGAAAATCACAGAACTAATGACTGGCTTAAAATCAAATTTTCCAATACAGAAGAGGTTATTATTTGCGGCTTTACAGAGCCCAGAGGTTCAAGAAAGAGTTTCGGGGCCTTAATTTTAGGAAAATATCTGAATGGAAAACTTACTTATTGTGGACACACAGGAACTGGTTTTAATAATGCTTCTTTAAAAGAACTTTACGAGAAACTCCAGAAACTGATTGTAAAATCATCTCCATTCGAGACTATTCCCAAAACCAATATGCCTGTAACCTGGACAAAGCCTGAACTGATCTGTGAAATCAAATATTCTGAAATTACACGAGACGGAATCTTCAGACATCCTGTTTTTATCGGGATACGAGAAGACAAAGATCTTAAAGAGATCAAAGATTCATCCTTCACCGAAAAATCTAAAGAAATGAAAACGAAAACATCATCAAAAAAAACTGAAGTTTCTGAGAAAGAAAAAGAGATTACCTTGGATAAACATTTGGTAAAACTTACCAATCAGGATAAAATCTATTTCCCTAAAGATGACATTACTAAAGGAGATGTCATTGATTACTATCAATCAGTAGCTGCTTATATTCTGCCTCATCTAAAAAACCGGCCGCTTTCTCTTAATCGTTTTCCGAATGGAATTGAAGAACAAAGCTTTTATCAGAAAGACGCCGGAGATCATATTCCGGATTGGATAAAAACTACACAGGTATATTCTGAATCCAATGATAAATACATCGACTATATTTATTGTAATGACAAAGCAACTTTAGCCTACCTGAATAATTTAGGCTGTATAGACCTAAATCCATGGAACAGTTCTTTACCGGATCTGGAGCATCCCGATTATTTGGTTTTAGACCTGGATCCATCTTCCAAAAACACATTTGATGAGGTGATTGAAACAGCACTTCAGGTGAATGAGGTTTTAAAAGCAATTAAAGTAAAAGGGTATTGCAAAACTTCCGGAAGTACGGGAATTCACATCTATATTCCCATGGGGTCCCATTATGATTTTGACCAGGTAAAAGATTTTGCCCATATTCTTATGAAACAAGTGAATGAAAGACTTCCTAAGATTACTACTTTAGAACGAAGTCTTCAGAAAAGAGATAACAAAAAAATCTATCTTGATTATCTTCAAAACAGAACAGGGCAAACATTAGCAAGTGCCTACAGTCTGAGACCTAAACAGGGCGCATCAGTTTCAATGCCTTTGGATTGGGATGAATTAAAGCCAGGACTGAGACCTACGGATTTTAATATTAATAACGCCTTGGACAGGATCAAAGAGAAAGGAGATTTGTTTAAGCCGGTTCTGGGTAAGGGAATTGATATGATGAAGGCTTTGGAATTTCTACAAAATATTGATTAAAAAAACTCCCACATCATTGTAAATGCAGGAGCTTCTTAAAAAAATTAAATATAATTATTGATTATAAACGTGAATATCTCGTTGTGGAAAAGGAATTCCAATTCCTGCTTTATCGAGGGCTTCTTTACAACCTATAATCAGTTCTTCATTCATCGCCCAGAAATTCTCTGTAGATGTACTTACTCTTATTGATAAGTTGACAGCACTTTCTCCAAGTTCAGTAACCACTACCTGTGGAGCAGGTGCTGTAAGAGCATATTGATTATTTTTAATGACATTCATTAAAAGTTCTTTGGTCTGCTTAAGATCGGCATCATATGCAACTCCAATATCCAATGATGTTCTTCTGGTACCCAGATGGGTAAAGTTGGTAATACTGTTGTTTGAAACCACTCCGTTAGGAATAACGATCAATTGGTTTTGTGGGGTAACCAGTTTCGTATGGAAAATATCTATTGCCTGCACGGTTCCTGAAACCCCGGAATTGGTAGAAATAAAGTCACCAATTTTAAAAGGCTTTAATAATAAAATTAAGATTCCACCTGCAAAATTAGTCAAGGAGCCTTGTAAAGCTAAACCTACCGCTAAACCAGCGGCCCCAATCATGGCAACAAACGCAGAGGTCTGTACTCCTAACTGAGTTACAACAACGATAAACAACAGAATATTAAGTCCCCAGTTAATAATATTCAGCAAGAAATGCTGCAGAGAAGCTTCCATATTTCGTTTTTTGAAGCCTTTCTCCACCAGTCTTTTAATCATTCTTATCATCCATGAGCCAATCAGATAAATCAATAATGCAGAAATAACTGCAGTAAAAACTCTCGGTGCCCATGAAATTGCTGAAGAAATTAACGTGTCCCAGTGTTGTTGAATTTTGTTCAATTCTAAATCGTCCATTTTATATACTATGTGTTTACTATTTATCAATGAGATATTAAGTTCTGCAGGATTTAAAAATGAAATTGAATACATCTGTCTAAAAAGAAAATTGCCATCCACTTCAAAAGTGAAAGTAAATGATATTATAGATTAAAATAGATTGACAGCAGAAAAGATTGTTTCAGCTTTACTCAATAATCATTCAGAAATTGAATCTTGCAGGAAGAAATAATTTTCGGGACATAGAATTACAAAAACGATACCGAAGTACTGTAATTATCAAAATTAACGTCCTTTAAAACTAAAATTATTAATAAAACAGCGTCTGCCGGTGAATATTTTTTAGGGTAGTTTTGCAGCCAGACTTTCTGGTAAAAGTCTAAGAATATGGTAAATAATTTTCCATTTAAAATTCGGAACGATGGTAAAGGAATTTCCTGCATTGACAATATATTTTGCCACATAATCCGGCTCCATAATCAAGGATTCATTCAGTTCTAATCCTTCATTGATTTTTGTTCTGATGTAGCCAATAACTAAAGCATTCACAATAATTTTTCGGGAAGCTAATTCCTGTCTCAATCCGGCCAGAAACTGAGTAAATGCAGCTTTTGTACTTCCGTAAACAAAATTACTTTTCCTTCCCCTTACTCCGGACAATGAAGAAAGCCCGATTATTCTTTCAAGATTCTTGTTATCCTTATCCATTGCAATGATACTCAGGATAGATACTGCTCCCATATAATTGACTTCCATCATTTGCTTAGCACCTTTAAAGTCTGTCAGAGCTTTTTGGTTGTCGACTAAAAATCCCGCTGCATACACTACAATATGAGGTTTTACAGGAAGTTCAGAATAAAATTTATGATGTGAATCAAAATCTGCGGCATCAAAGTACAAAACAGAAACTTTTGAAGAGTCCAGATGATTTAAGTTCATAAAATCTTCCAGAGATGCTGTATTTCTGGAGGCCGCGATCACGGCAAAGCCTTTTTCAACATATTGCTTTATACATTGTTTTGCTACATCTGAATTCGCTCCCAGAATAAGAACCGTTCTGTTTGTGTTTTGATTCATAGGGCAAAGATAATTTTATTAAATACTAATCCCAAATGAACATCACAACTGCTTAATCATCTTCATTATTTTTCTTGTTGGTAGACTGTATAAAAAGACTGCGGCGGGTGAACTTCGTTCACCCGCCGCAGCTAAATATTTTCAGACTGAATTATTTCTTCTCTTCAGTTGCTGTCTCTTTTTTGTCATCTGCTTTATCTGCAGATTTTGTTTTATCTCCAAAACGAGATTCTGTCATTTCTCTGGAAACTGCTGCTTTTTCAAATTTCAGTTTTCCTGATAATGTTTCAATAACAAAACCATCATCCTGAACCTGAGCAATTCTTCCGTGAAGACCTGAGGTAAGAACTACTCTTGTTCCTACTTTAAGGTTTTCCTGAAAGTTTTTCTCTTGCTTTTGCTTTCTCATTTGAGGTCTTATCATCAGGAAATAAAATCCTACAAACATCACCCCCATCATGATCAGCATCATAGGTGAAGATCCACCTGCTGCCTGTAAAAATAGTGTCAACATATTGTTATTATTATGGTTGGATATTCGCTGTGAATGTTAATCTGATTGGAGCTTTTTCTACGTTTGCAAAAACATCTGCATACTTCTGAACGTTTCCGTCAAAGCTTGAAGAATCAAAATGCAATGTAACTTTTCCTTTTTTACCTGGCATAATCGGCTCTTTTGTGAAATCAGGAGCTGTACATCCGCATCCTGGCTTAACTTCAGAAATGATTAAAGGGTTTTTCCCTGTATTGGTAATTTCATATACGTGTTCTACTTTGTCTCCTTTTTTGATTTTCCCAAAATCGAAGCTGTTTTCAGATAAAGCAACAGAAGTAGATGGTTCGTTAGAAACCGGAGCAGCTGCTTCACCTGTTACAGGCGCTGCCGCAGAATCAGTGGTTACCGGAGCAGCAACAGCCGAAGAGTCAGTAGTTGCAGTTTCAGTACTTTGAGTTTCTTTGTTTTCTTTTTTACATGAAACTAACCCAAAGCCTATAATAGACAAGGCGATAATTGATAACGTCTTTTTCATTTTATATTCTATTTTGATCTTTACAATATTTATCTAAAATACCATTGATGAAGATATTGGAACGGTCTGTAGCAAATACTTTTGCAATTTCAATATATTCATTAATAATAACTCTTGAAGGTGTGAAAGCAAAATTATCAAGTTCTGCAATTGCTGTAGACAAGATTACTTTATCCATTAAAGAAACTCTTTCAAGATCCCAGTTTTCAAGTCTCTCTCCCAGTTTCTTTTCATTGTTTTCCCAGTTGTTCAGAGTATCTTTCAACAATTTTGCAGCGAAAGTTTTATCTTCTTCATCTTTAATCATTTTAATTAAAGTTCTGCTTTCTTCATCTTCTCTCAGGAAACCGATTGTTTTTTGTACCATGGAGTTGGCAATGTGAATATCATCATACCATGAAAGTTCTTTATCTCCCAGATAATCATGAAAATCTTCATTTTCAGCAATATATCTTAAAAATAATTTTCCGATAAATTTCTGATCTTCTTCAAAAGAATATCCATCTTCTTTCATGAAATCCTGATAACGCTTTCCAGCAGTAATTCTTTGGAAAGTTTTTACCAATAGGTCATCATGCATATCCCATTTCAACTGCTTATGCTGGCCTGTAAAGAATAATCTTTCAGGATTTTCTTCCAGTTTAAGCAATACTTGGTTGTTGATGAATTTTTGGTTAGGATTAATGTCAGAATCAGTTTTAAGATATTTGTTCTTCCCAATTTCGATCTGGTGTTCTGCCAATTCTTTAAGGGCCACCAAAAAATTGAGCTGATAAATGTATAGATAATAGATTTTCTCTATACCAGCAAACATGTTTTTCTCTAAAACATCAAACTTTACAGGATTTTGGTAGTATGAATACACCGTCTGTACTACTTTTTCACGGATTTGTCGTCTTCCTAACATTCAAAGAGCTTTTTTATGGGTGCAAAGATACAAAATTTAAAATTGATGAAATTCGTAGTGTGATGACATTTTTGTAATTTTGTACAACTATATGAAAGCGCTTAAAACCTTAAACCCCTATTTTTGGAAACACAAAATACTTTTGTTTTGGGGGGTACTATTTATCATTGCCAGTAATTTCTTTAATATATATAAGGTTCAGTTTGTAGGAAAATCTGTGGATGAGCTTACAAAAAATGGAAACCTTGGCTTTAATAATCAGGTTCTGATCTATGTTGGAATCATTGTTGGATGTTCTCTCCTGACCGGATTCTTCACTTTCATGATGAGGCAGACCATTATTGTGGCTTCCAGAAGAATAGAATATGAGCTTAAAAATAAAATCTACAGACATTACCAGGATTTATCTTTAACGGATTATAAGCAGACAACCATCGGGGACTTAATGAACAGATTGAGTGAAGATGTGGTTGCCGTAAGAATGTATCTTGGTCCCGGGGTGATGTATGTTGCCAACCTGATCGTTCTGGTAGTGATCACGGCAATTTATATGGTGAAAACAGATGCATCCATGACAATGTGGACTTTGCTTCCACTTCCGATTTTGTCTTTTGCTATTTATAAGGTAAGCTCAATTATTAATAAAAAGTCGAAGATTATGCAGAAAAGCCAGTCTGCAATTTCAACTTTTGTTCAGGACAGTTTTTCAGGAATCCGTGTAGTGAAATTCTTCGCCAGAGAAAAATACATTGAAAAAAACTACGGAATCAAGGTAACAGATTATCAGAATAAGGCATTGGATCTGGCAAAAACAGAAGCCTATTTTTTTACTATTATTCTTTTTGTAATCGGGCTTCTCAATGTGGCTATCATCTGGATTGGAGGTACAAAATATATTGCAGGAGAATTAAGCATCGGTAAAATTGCAGATTTTTTCATGTATATCAACACCCTGATCTTCCCTTTCTCTATGGTTGGCTGGGTAACTTCTGTAAACCAAAGAGCTGAAGCATCCATGCAAAGGATCAATGAATTCATGGATAAGAAATCAGAAATCATTAATACTAATTTTGAAAACTACCCTATTAAAGGAGATATAGAATTCAGGAATGTTTCTTATGTATATCCTAATACAGGAATTAAGGCACTGGATAATCTAAGCTTTAAAGTAAAAGCCGGAGAATCTTTGGCTATTATGGGTAAAACCGGAAGCGGAAAATCAACGATTGCTCTACTTTTATGCAGATTGATAGATCCAAGTGAAGGAGAGATTCTGATTGATGGTAAAAACCTGAAAGATCATAATCTGAGCAACTACAGAAACTTCATTGGATATATTCCTCAGGAGAGCTATTTATTCTCTGATTCTATAGAAAATAATATAGGGTTTGCCATAGATCATCCTTCTCATGAGAAAGTGGTAGAATATTCAAATATTGCAGATGTTCACAAAAATATTGTTGAGTTTAAAGAGCAATATAAAACACTTGTAGGTGAACGCGGAGTCATGCTTTCGGGAGGACAAAAGCAAAGAATTTGCATTGCAAGAGCCTTAATTAAAGACCCGAATATCATCATTTTTGATGATTCATTGTCTGCTTTAGACACCGAAACGGAGCAGAATATTTTGGAAAATATCGATAAAAAAATAAGTAACGCTACTTCCATAATCATCACACACAGAGAGTCTAGCGCTCAAAAAGCCGATCAAATTATCAACCTTACGGAAATTGCCAATTCTGTAACTGCTTAGCCATTTCGTTCTCAATTGTTAAATAAATCATAAAAAAAATTTTGTGATTAAAAGAATTCTTTTATATTTGTTCTTAACAAGATTAAAAAATATCTAACAATGAGTGAATACAAGGAACGCCATGAAAATGAAATTTTCACGAAGGTGTTAAAAGCAGGGAGAAGAACTTATTTCTTTGATGTGCGTGAGACGAAAGCAGGAGATTATTATCTTACAATCACTGAGAGTAAGAAAAATTTCGGAGAGAATGGGGAAGCTACATTCGAGAAGCATAAAATTTACCTTTACAAGGAAGATTTTAAGAGTTTTCAGGAGATGTTTAATGAGTCCACAGATTTCATCATTAATGAAAAGGGTGAGGATGTAATTTCAGAAAAACATGATAAAGACTTCAAAAGCAAATCATTCACAATTGATTCTGACGACGAAGTTTAAAAAAGAATATCTAAAAACACAAGCATCTGAAAAAGATGCTTTTTTTATGCCCTATAATCAGGCAATTCATCAGTAATCTTCTTGTACAAATAAATATAAATATCCTTAGCGATAAACTGTTAGTTATAAAAAAACGGGCTAAAGCCCGTTCTATTATTATAAGAATAATTTTTTCATTATTGATTTTATTGCTTTACTGATACTATTTCTTTCAGCTCCTGCTTATTGAAAGATTGAGATTTCATAAAACTAAATAGTTCAATTGGGATCTCGTTCTGGCAAGGATCTAAAGTTTTATTACTATTAGGAATAGGAGTAGTATTACCATTAATTACCTTTGCAGCAGAAAACATTACAATACCTCCATCCTTTCTAAGAGTAACCAGTTCATCATTTTGTGAGTTTGTATCAAAGTTTCCAAAACACATTACATTATCTTTGGTTTGTAAAATAGGAAAGCTCTCTGACCCAACCCCATTCAAGGTATTTCCATTTAATTTATATACATTATATTCTCCATCAAAATTTCTATGAGCAAGAATCTCATCCGCTCCATCACCATCTAGATCTCCAACCGCCAATCCTCTCCATTCTGAATCAACTCCCCAATTTATACGTTCAGCAATCTTTGTCATTAATCCATTATCATCTATATCATAAACATGTATTCCATTATATGCTGTATTAGGAGAATTAACAAGTAGTACGATCTCATCTTTATCATCATTATCCAGATTACCTGATGCTACAGCTACAATTTTTGAATTTGCGGGAAAATTAAGTGCATTACTATAAATAGGCTGAACGGTAGTTCCATTAAATTTGTATACAATTATTTCTGTATTAAAGTTTCTGGCTACAATAAAATCATCTTTTCCTCCACTAATAAAGTTTCCGGCAGTTACTCCTGCCCAATCAGAACCCGCTCCCCAACCTGTGATTTTATCACTTTCAACGATGTTATTATTTTCAATTTTCAAAATGTAAATACCATTATCAGCACTATTAGCATGATTGCTTAATGCTACCATCTCACTTTTGGTGTCCCCGAAAAAATCACCGGCAGCTATCCCTCTCCAGTCATATGAATTTCCATACACCTTGTTATTAGGAAACTTATAAAATATTCTACCTTGTGGTTTCATAATGCTTATCATTCCATCAAAGTTTCTGATTACAGCAAATTCATCTTTATTCGTTCCATAAAAACTTCCATTCGCAACCCCTTTCCAATCAGAACCTGTTCCCCATTCATGATCCGTGTTAGTAGGCACAATTAACTTTTCATGAGCTGCCAAAAGTGCAATTGTCAGAGAAGAGTAATAAGACAGATTATCTATAGGTACATTAGTATAATAGTTTTTAGCAGCATATAGATCATCAACTAACTGATATATTTGCCTATCATAATCTGAAAGACATAACCATCTATAAGAAATATAATTATCCACTGAAGCTTGAGGAGATATAACAGTTTTAACATCCCAAGGTTTACTATGATCACCAACTCCAAAATTGATGAACAAAGGAGAGGGAGAAATATCCTTAGTTAAAGTATTAGAATAGGCTTCCATGTCCGAACCTTTATAAATAAGGTTTCCATTATTCAGAATCCCATACTTCCAACATTCATATGGAAAAGCTATGGTTAGCCCTGAGTGAGAAATATCATCAGAAAGCGAACCATTCTTTTTCCAATATTTCCAAGTATTCGCTCCCAGATTGGCATTAAGAAGTGTATTTAATTTTAAAAAATTAGCAATTTGATTAAGCTGATTAAGGTACTTCACATCTTTTGTCGCCCTATACATTTGTACCAGGACCCTTCCCATAGAACTTTGCATATTAAAGGGAGAAATTATACCCTTATGATTTATTGGAGGGGTATTAGCATTAATTGAGTCTCTTTCTTTATAATAGCCTATACTATCATCAGGATTTGGATTAAGAGGGGGCTCTGTATGCCATTGATCCTTATGATAAAGAAGAGTTTCTTCCACCCTCTGTATGAGATCATTAGCAATAGTAAGATATTTTTTGTTAGCATAGCGGCCAGGAGGATATGAAGCCGAATTCAAATTGTGAAGTGTCGAATCTTTCTTTACTATTGCTGCAAACTTAGCCATAGGATAGGTTATGTTAGCACTATGCACCATATGAGCATAAGTTTTTCCCGAGTCTGGAGTTATGTTATAATGATTGGTTGACCATGCGGCACCAGAAATTCCTCGGTAATCAGATATATTGCTTACGCCTGCTTGAGGTGGTTGCAGCTGATTTCTAAGATCATCTCTTCTATCAATTACATTACCCATACATTGTATTAAAGTATTAGCATATTTATCATCATGTGTTTTTTCGTACATCAATACCAATGCTTCCATATGAGCAGATGTTGCCCACGAAAAATCGGTTTGGCTTCCACTTTTAGAATAACCAAGGTGTACATCATACCCCATGCTGTCAAACAGATTTTTATAATAAGACTGGGCATGGGATTTTATTACAAATAGCAGGATGAGAATTGTAAAGAGTTTTTTCATGTGAATAGTTTTGATTTGAGATAAAGTAAAGCAAATTTATTTCTCAATATTTTGACTAAACAAATATAAAAGTTTTTAACTCTACTCTGAGAATATTTTAAAAAAACCATTTCTACATGTTAACACGAAAAATATGAATAAATAATAGAAAAAATTTTTCAAGAGCTAATACCCAAAGACTGTCATTCTCAAATTTGAAACAGGTATAAAATAAAAAAGTACACTTATAAAAAGTGTACTTTCTTTGGGTGAATGAGGGGTCTCGAACCCCCGACCTTCGGAACCACAATCCGACGCTCTAACCAACTGAGCTACAATCACCGTTTTGTGAGTGCAAATATAGAACATTTTCCTCAACTACCAAACAATTCCATCAAAATTTTTCAAAGAAATTAACTTCTCAGACGTAAATCCCTCAGCATAAGCCACTCCCGATAACCGCCCTAAATCCTGAGCACGGTAAGTTAAGCTCTCATAAAAGTCTTTTGTTGTAATCGGAGTCTCTGGTTCTTTAGAAGCCGGATCATAAAACTGAGTTTTATATGCCATACAGGATGCAATCTTTGTTTCCAGAAATTCTGAAATATCAATAACAAATTCCGGTTTGATATCTTTCCATTGAATATAATGAAAAACATGCTTAGGTCTCCACACTTCCTGATTCTCGCCTTCTTCTACAGTCTCTATTTTTCTCAGTCCGGACAAAAAGCACGCATCTGATACTAATTTCGCTCCTTTTGCATGATCTGGATGTCTATCATCAATTGCATTAGCTAACACGATTTCCGGGCGGTATTTGCGAATCATTTTTACGATCCTCATCTGGTACTCTTCAGAATTTACCAGAAAGCCATCTTTCATTCCAAGGTTCTCTCTTGCTGAAAGTCCCAAAATTTTAGCAGCATCCGCCGCCTCAGCCTTTCTTGTTTCATCTGTACCTCTTGTACCGAGTTCACCTCTTGTAAGGTCTACAACTACGCATTTTTTACCCTCTGAAACCATTTTAGCAATAGTTCCGCCACATCCCAGTTCTACATCATCAGGATGTGCTCCAAAAGCAAGTATATCAGTTTTCATATAATCAAAGATAAGTTTAAAATAAAAACTTCCCAAACATTACGAATGGGAAGTTTTAATATCTATAATTTACATTTTAAATTACTTATTGATCTCTGCATTTAATTTTACAGCATCCTGGTAAGTAGGATCTAACTGTAAAGATTTAGCTACATAATCTTTAGCTTTTGCAAGATCAGTATCTTTATTCATATAAGCTACTGCAAAGTATGCATAAGCAAGAGTCTGCTTGTTAGCTTCCTGGTCTGCAGGTTTTACTGTACTGATGAATTTTTCGTAAGCCATTTTTGCAGCATCGTTGTTTCCTGCCTGTTGGTAAGAATATCCCTGGCTATAATAAGCAGGAGCCCAATCTGGAAGTAGAGCTGACATTTTTTGCCATGTAAGGATTGCTCCGTTCCAGTTTTTAATGTCCTGATAAGCTGTTGCCAGCTTGAATAATGAATCAGAATCCTGGTTATTAGCAGCAACTTTCTGTTTTAATGCCTCAATAGCAGGGTTAGTAGGTCCTTTGTCAACTTCTGACTGAGAAACACCACCACCTCCAGCGATGTTAGCTAATTCAAGATCCCACTTCATTGTCTCATCTTTTGCAGCTTTTGCAATAGCAACTTTCTGCTGAGATTCTGTCATTAAAGCTGATTTTTTAGCAGCATCTTTTTCATCCTTTGCTAAACCTGCAGCAATAAGTCCCTGTAAACCTTGGTCAGCAGGCTGCACTCTTGTTTTCTCAGCCTGAGAAACGAAAGTATCCATATTTTGCTTAGCATCTGCATAGTTTTTATCTGCATATGCATTGTAAGCTCTTAATTTGAATTTGATAGGATCCTCAATTTTATCAAAAATCTTATCTAATACCATTTTAGAGTTTGCATAATCTTCGTTTGTGAAGTATAGTTTTGCAATTTCTAATTGAGTATATGGATCTTCATCAGCATATTTTGTATAGTTGATAAGGTCTTGAGTAGCTTTTGCGTTCTGCTGATATCTGATATCATAACCAGCAAGTGCCTTATATGCAGGAGCATAAGTAGGGTCTACGGCAATTGCCTTATCAATACTTTCTTTTGCATTTTTCCAAACTTGTGCTGCCATCCATAAAGTTGCCATTCTTGTATAAACGGAAGCTTTATTTTTAGCAGTAGGTAATGCTTTATCATAAGCAGACATAGCCTCTCCCGGCATTCTTTTTAATCTGTAAGCATCCCCTAGGGTATAATAGTAGTGTGCAGGAACACCTTTTTTCTCTGCTTTCTCAATTGCTTTAGTCAGGAACTGGATAGCAAGATCAGGTGAACTGTTCTTTTCAAATAAAGTTAAAGCTTCCGCAGCTCTGAAAAGAACTTCAGCATCTTTTTCTCTTGAATCAGTAACTACTTTCTGAATTTCAGCTATAGCGTTTTTATCACCTTTACCTAATTTAACAGCAGCTAAACCGATTTTGTTAAGATAGCTTTTTGAATCAGCAGCTAATCCTTTATTGAAGCTTTCAATTGCTTTAGCGTAATCTGGCTCTCCTTGTCTTAAGAAAGTATTTCCCAAATAGAAGTAGTTTTCAGCTGTAGGCTCTTTAGCGATCATTTCAGTGAAATTCGTTTTTGCCTGAGCAAATTTATCACTGTCTATACTGTTAATACCATCCTGCAGTGTCTGTGCAGAGGCAAAACCGGTAAAAAATACCACGGCTGCTCCAAAAGCAATCTTCTTTACATTCATATTCATTATATCTTTCATTTTATATTTTCTAATAATTGAGTTTTATTCTACACAATTTTCAGACCAAATCAAAATTTTTAATAAGGATAAATTGTGAATTTAATATTTTTTAACGCATCTGAACCTCTCTTTTATAAATATTATAAGGTTGCAGACCTTCTTTCTGTACTATTTTTTGACCTAAATGAGTACACGAAAATCTAATAAATCCATTGGCAATATTAAAATTACCTTCATTAATCAAGAAATAAAGAACTCTTGTAAATGGATATTCCATTGTACGAAGCCCTTCAAAATCTGCATTGTAAAGTTTTCCTTTTTCTACAACAGGAAGAATTTTAACCATTTCTCTCAGTTTCTCAGAAGCTTTATCATAAGGACGGCTAAAAGTGTTAAGCCCTACAACCCCTATTTTATTGGGATATTTCCCCAATTCCTCTATGATCTTCTGATTTCCCGGAATAATGGAAAATTGAAGGTCTTTTGGCTGTTTTTTAAATTTTTCAGCGACAAAATTCAGATTACTTGAATTGGTTCCGTCAAAAATAAATTCTTTTTTATCAGACATTAGTCCACTGTTGATTTCCTCCATTGAAATACTTTCTTTCGGAGAATCTTTAGGAACTACAAAGACTACTGCATCAGCAGCAAATTTAGCAGGAAGAAACTTTAAATCTGTTCTTTCTTCGTATGTTTTTATTTCTTCAGGAGTAAGATTTCTGGACATTACCACCACTTTAGCACTTCCCTTAAGAAGGTCGAGCAGTCCTAAATCTTCTTTTTTGGTTTCTACTTTGATGTGAGTTTCAGGGTAGTTGATCATATAGCCCTCAGCTAATGCTTCTGTGACGCTTTGAAAGGATTCGTCAGTAAAAATTGTAAGATCACCTTTGTGATATGAAGGAGCATTTTTCTCCTTTTTGCAGCTTGCAAGCATTATACTCAAAACAAAAATTACTGCAAGCTTAAAACTATTCTTCATTTCTCGATTTTTTAATTCTTGAGATCGCCCTGTAAATTCTGAAAATACCATAGATAACCAGTACTACACCTAGCGCATAGGCAACAGCAGGTTCTAAAACAGTAAAGAAGAATTTATAGACAATCACTACAATTCCTAAAACGATATAAAACAATCCCGTAACCAGGGATAACCAATTGAACATCATGTAACAAAAATACCAAAAAAAATAAAAAGAGAAGCATATGCTTCTCTTTTTATTTATATTTTGAATAAATGAGTCTTATTCAAAGTTCATAGTAAATGGTACACTATAGTAAGATCTAACGCTCTCCCCGTTTCTCTTCGCAGGAGTCCATTTTTTAAGTTTCTTAACTACACGTACAGCTTCATTGTTGAAGTCACCATTTGGAGATTTCTCTTCAATAGTAACTGCAGAAACAGTTCCATCTTTTTCTACAACGAACTTAAGCTTAGCTTTAAGCGTTCCTTCACCTCCTTCCATTAAAGAAGTATCGAAATTATCTCCTAGGAACTTTCTTAATGCTCCCATACCTCCAGGATATTCTGCAGATTGGTCAACATCTTTATAGATCTCGTTAGGATTATTCGCTTTTACTTCTACAGTACTAGCTTTAGTACCTGTAGATGGTGGTGGTGGCGGTGGCGTATAAGCAGGAGCCTTTACCCCCTCCTGATTTTGTAAACCAGTTGTTGTTTCCAACTGCTTAGAAATCGGTGGTGGTGGAGTTTCAATTTTCGGAGCTTTTACAGGCTCAGGAACTACGTTCTGAATCACCTCGATTTTCTCTTCTTCTTTTGGAGGAGGAGGTGGTGGTGGTTCTTCTTCTTTAGGCTGCTCGATAATCGGATCTTCTTCGATAATATCTACTAGATCTGCCTTAACTTCTTGCTTAGGCGGAGCTGTAAGATTCTTAATCGTAAGATAGATGAACGGAGACAAAGCTGCCAAAAGGAATAATGCTGTTCCGATGATAAAAGACTTTGTTAAAAGTCTCGGATACTGATGTCTAAGATCATAGGCACCATATTCCTTGTTTCTATTTTCAAATACGATCTCGTCTAAAGTAAGATTCTGACCGTATACATTTTCATCTGCCATAGATTAGATATACAATTTTATGGTTAAATTACTTTGTAGCAGCTGATGCAGCAGCACCTCCTACTTTCTTCTCATAAATAGCTTTTTCCCAAGGTTTGATATCAGTAACCCCGTACTGCTCACTTTTGGTAATTGCCATTTCGTCAAGAATATCAACAAAGTTCTTATATATAGCATCGTCAGTTGGCTTAATGATCACGGTAAATTTCGTTTGATCTGCAGCTCTAGATTTTGCCTGCTGAATTACTTTTCTAATTCCTTCTCTATCAAGAGTAGTTTCCATAAGAGTTTGGTCATTCAAGGATGTAGCATCCTGTTGGTGCCAAAATACTCTATTATTTTTTCCTAATAAAATAGAAATTGAGTTAGAAAGTTTAATTTCTGTTGGAGGTGGTTTTTGTTTTTCATCTTTCGGTTTAGCCGGAAGACCCAAATCCATAACATTCGGTTTACTGAATGTAGTTGTGAACATAAAGAAGGTAATCAATAGAAAACCCAAGTCCACCATCGGAGTCATATCGACTCTGGTACTTTGCTTCTTGGAACGGACCTTGCCGCCCTTGCCGCCTTTTTCTTGTACTTGTACTTCTGCCATTTCTATCGATATTATTCGTTAGGTTTACCTTCTTGTGATGTAATCAACCAAAATTTAAGAAAATCAATATCTCTTAAACCCTCAAATAGGCTTTTAACTTTAGGATACTGAGTCGTAACGTCACCTTTAATAGCTAACTTGTAGTCAGGGTTAACGCTCAAACTTTCTTTTACCCAATCAATTAATTGCTTATTTGTACTGTCCATAGGAATACCTGTAGGACTCTTATAATTTTTCTGCTCATCTCCAGACATATCCAAGTAACCTTTAAGCTGGTTCATTGGAACTCCAATTGCCTGAACTTTCTGGAAAGCTGCTTTTTGGTTGTTGTCAAAAGTAATACCATACTTTTGTCCCATTTTATCCAAAAGAGCAAGTCTTTCTGATGCATTTTCTACTGGTTGGAAATAGAATTTTCCGTCCGGAGTAGCGTTGATAGTCATTAAACTAGCATCAGGAAGTAATTTTTCCGAAATTGAAGATGGCGGTTTGATCTGCTCCACGTCAGGTTTTTTAAACTGAGTGGTCAATATAAAGAACGTAAGGAGTAGGAACGCAACGTCACACATTGCCGTCATGTCCGTAATTACTCCATGTCTTTTTGGTTTGACTCTCGCCATTATTATAAAATATTTTTAATTAAACTTCTTTTAATTGCTAATGCAAATACCTTGCTAATTCTTAGTTGAATTCAGCGAAAGATTGTTGGATACTCATAGAGATCTCGTCGATCTTGTAAGTTAATCCATCAATTTTAGAAGTAAAGAAGTTATAAAGGATAATAGCGATTGCTGAAGTACCAATACCTAATGCCGTGTTGATCAAGGCTTCAGAGATACCTGTAGATAGAGCAGCAGCATCTGGAGTACCACCTCCTGAACCTAATGCAAAGAACGCCTTGATCATCCCGATTACCGTTCCAAGTAGTGCTACTAACGTTGCAACTGTACCTAAAGTAGAAAGGATCATCATGTTTTTCTCAAGCATTGGCATCTCAAGAGTAGTAGCTTCTTCGATAGCTTTGTTAAGCGCTACCATTTTCTGCTCTTTATTTAATGTAGTATCGTGAGAAAGTGCTTTGTAAGTAGTAAGACCTTCTTTTACTACGTTACCTACAGAACCTTGTTGTCTGTCACACTCTTCGATAGCTTCGTCAATTTTGTTTTGGTTTAGTAAGCTTCTTACTTGTACAACGAAGTTGTCTAAGTTTCCTTTTCCGGCAGCTTTACCAAGAACGAAATATCTTTCAAAAGAGAAAACGATTACAGTAATCATGAAAGTAATCAAGATTGGTACGATAACCCCTCCTTTGTAGATAATACCTAAAAACGATTCTGGGTGAATGTCTTTTCCTTCAACACTTGAAAAGGCTACAGATCCACTTCCTAGTTTATCTGCATCTTTAAAGTTTCCTGGGCTACCAAGAACGAATAAATAAATACATACTCCTATAATAAATAGAATAGGAATAATAACAGCTGGATTTAAACCTCCTGCCTTTCTAGCAACTACTTGCTCATCATTTTTTGAAACATTCATTTCCATATTTAACTAAATTATATTGTTTTAAAATTTTACAGGGTGTAAATTAAAGGCAAAATTAATTAAAATGCAAGAGTCTTAATTAAACATTTTGCTTTTTTTTGATAAAGAAATTTTAATACGATTTCGATATAATAATTATTTTTAAATATTTTATTTATTTTCCCCAAATTTAACATTTGAGTTAAAAAATCAAAAAAATAAGACACCCATTTTTTTTAATTTCCCAATGTTAAATTTTATTTAAATTACGATATTCACAATACGGTGAGGGACTACAATGATTTTTTCCGGGGTTTTACCCTCCAAAATCTGTTGCATTTTCTCACTCGAAATCACCAAATCTTCCACTTCCTTGGCAGATAATTGAGCTGAAAGTGAAATTTTGAACTTCATTTTACCATTTACGCTTACCGGATACTGAATTTCGTCTTCTACCAGATAATCTTCATTTAATACCGGGAACTTTTCAAACTCAATAGATGTATTGTGTCCCAGCAAACTCCACAGTTCTTCACAGATGTGAGGAGCATACGGAGAAATGATAACGGCCAGCGGTTCTAAAATATTGCGCTTGTTGCATTTTATTTTCTGAAGTTCATTTACAGCAATCATAAATGATGATACGGATGTATTGAAAGAGAAGTTTTCAATATCATATACCACCTTCTTTATTAAGGTATGTAAAACTTTATATTCTGCTTTTGTTGGCTCTTCTTCTGAAACTTCAAATGAGTCTTCGCTGAAATACAGATTCCAGAATTTTTTAAGGAACCCATATACTCCACTTAATCCCTGAGTATTCCAAGGTTTGGATTGTTCTAATGGACCTAAGAACATTTCATACAGTCTTAAACCATCAGCTCCGTACTCTTCACAGATATCATCAGGGTTTACCACATTGTATTTTGACTTGGACATTTTCTCTACTTCACGGTCTGTGATGTATTTTCCGTCTTCCAAAATAAATTCTGCATTAGCATAATCTGGTCTCCAAGCTTTGAATGCTTCAGTATCCAATTCGTCAGAAGTTCCTTTTAATAAGGATACATCAACGTGGATCTGCTGAGTCTGGTAATCTTTAGCTAAATTTTTAGATACATATTGGTTGGTTCCGTCAATTCTATATACATATGCACTCATTCCTAAGATCATCCCCTGGTTGATCAATTTCTGGAATGGCTCATCGTGATTGATATATCCTCTGTCTTTTAAGAACATATTCCAGAAACGGGAATATAACAGGTGACCTGTTGCGTGTTCGCTACCACCAATATATAAATCTACCTGTCCCCAATAATCTGAAAGATCTTTTGCACAAAACTCTCCGTCATTCTGAGGATCCATATATCTAAGGAAATACCATGAGCTTCCTGCCCAACCCGGCATAGTAGATAATTCTAACGGGAAAATAGTTTTATCATCAACAAGATCTGTAGCAACTACTTTCTGATTAGCTTCATCCCATGCAAATTCTTTTGCATTTCCTAATGGTGGATCTCCATCTTCTGTTGGTAAATATTTTTCAACTTCAGGAAGTTCCAAAGGTAAAGCGGAAGTTGGCAGTGTGTATGGCATGCCATCCTTATAATATATAGGAACAGGTTCTCCCCAATAACGCTGTCTTGAGAAAATAGCATCACGCTGTCTGTAGTTTGTTGTTCCATGACCGATACCTTTAGTTTCGATCTCAGCAATGATTTTTGATTTCGCGTCATTATAACTCAATCCATTTAAGAAATCAGAGTTTACGCAAACTGAATCTTTAGAATCAAAAGATTTTTCCTGAACGTCTTCTTCAGTTTCAACAACTTTTTTAATTTCAAGGTTGAATTTCTTAGCAAATCTGTGGTCACGTTCGTCATGTGCCGGAACAGCCATAACTGCTCCTGTTCCATATCCCATCAATACATAGTCTGAAATATAGATCGGCATTTTCTCATTACTGAACGGATTGATTGCATAACTTCCTGTGAAAGCTCCGCTCACGTTTTTCACGTCAGACATTCTGTCTCTTTCTGTTTTTTTGGAAGTTTCTTCAATATAAGTATCTACTTCTGCTTTCTGAGCATCGGTAGTAATAGTTTCTACTAAAGGATTTTCCGGAGCCAGCACCATAAAAGTTGCTCCAAAAATAGTATCAGGTCTTGTTGTAAATACCTCAACAATTTCATCGTGACCTTCAACTTTAAACTGAACCTGTGCTCCCTGAGATTTTCCAATCCAGTATTCCTGGGAATCTTTCAAAGGTTGTGGCCAGTCCAAAGTATTTAATCCCTGTAATAATCTTTCAGAGTAAGCAGAAATTCTCATACTCCACTGCATCATTTTCTTTTGGAAAACAGGGAATCCTCCTCTTTCAGATTTACCGTCTTTCACTTCATCATTTGCCAATACGGTTCCTAATGCCGGACACCAGTTCACAGTAGTTTCTGCTCTGTAAGCAAGACGATAGTTTAACAGGATATCTTCTTTATCAAGATCGGAAGCCATTTTCCATTCTTCTGCGGTGAAATTTAATTCATCGTTTTGATTGGCATTTAATCCTTCGGTTCCTTTTTCTTCAAAATGTTGGATTAATGAATCAATAGATTCTGCCTTGTCAGTATTTTTATTATACCAGGAGTGGTACAGCTGGATAAAGATCCACTGTGTCCATTTATAGTAAGAGGCATCTGAAGTTCTCACTTCTCTGCTCCAATCAAATGAAAATCCGATTTTTCTTAACTGTTCTTCGTATCTGTTGATATTTTGTTCTGTAGTAATAGCCGGATGCTGTCCTGTCTGGATAGCATATTGCTCAGCAGGAAGTCCAAAGCTGTCATATCCTACCGGGTGAAGAACATTAAACCCCTGATGTCTTTTGTATCTTGCATAGATATCCGATGCTATATATCCCAGCGGGTGACCTACGTGAAGACCTGCTCCGGATGGGTACGGAAACATATCGAGTACATAAAATTTGGGTTTATCTGTATTATTAGAGGTTTTATAGGTTTGATTTTCCTCCCAGTATTTCTGCCACTTTTTTTCTATCTGCTGATGATCGTAAAACACTTTATATATATGTTATATGTTAGACTTTAAAATATCGAATTATTTTCTCTTTTAACAAGATTCACAAAAATAATGATTTTAAAGTAAATGGAAATTTAATTTATGATGAATTGCAATTCTGTTCTCAACAAAAAAATCCCATCCGGAGATGAGATCTGTTTATATCCTGAAGTATATACTATTATTGAGTAACTCTTTTGAAGGTATATGTTCTTGTCTGGAATATAGTAGGATCCTGAGTCTCCTCTCTTACAGCAAGGTTGAGCGTTGTATCATCCAACGTAATAACCTTTGCATTTTGCGGCTCTACAATCCCCTGAATTTTCATTTGAACGTCTTTTCCTTCCTTATTATAGGTATAATTGAATTTTATATCAGAAAGAATAGCACACTGACCAGGTGTAGCGGTATCTCCCCAGTTCGTTTTTCCTCCTTTGGAATCAACGCTGAACCACCATCTTGTCTGCTTCTGGCAGTCAGTATAAGTAATTGTGTTAGAAACCGGATCTTCACCAATCTCAACAGTAGTAACTACTTCTTTTAACGGTTGCCATGTCCCAACTAGAGGAGCTTCCAGAACAGTATCATTGTCATCACTACATCCTGTAGCTGCAAACAAAGACAAACCTGCAAATAGTAATGCTAATTTCTTCATAGATCAATTTTTTCAAGCGCTAAAATTATAATTTTTTTGATTTATATTACTATTTTTTATGAAAAATTATTTTATTGACCTTTATTTATATATATTTTAAACTCCTGAGACCTCATTTTCCCTTTATTTAACAAATAATGAGTAGATGCACCCATTCATTTTATTAAAAAAGTTATTTTTGCAAGAAAGAAAATACAAATGCAGGATATTACGAAAAACAATTTTGATTTCATACGTGTTCTCCTTGCCTTTATTGTCTTTCTTGGACATCTTGGCACCCTCAGCGCTTCACCAGATCTTAAAATTTTTGAACACAGCCCCATAGAAATTGCTGTTTTTGGCTTCTTTGCTGTGAGCGGATTTCTTATTGCAAGGAGTTATGACAGGTCTTCAAGCCTGAAAAGTTATTTAAAAAAGAGAATCAAAAGAATTGTTCCCGCTTACTTATTGGTTATTTTTTTATGTGCGATTTTATTGAGTTTGGTAAGTACCTATTCTTTCACCGAATATTTCAGTAACACACAAGTTTACAAATACCTTTTTTGGAATTCATTATTTTTAAATTTTAAAGCACCCTGGCTTCCCGGAGTTTTTGGCAATCAAGCAGTGAATGGCGCTCTATGGACGCTGAAAATAGAAATGTGCTATTATTTCTCTGTCCCTTTGTTGTTTTTGCTTTTCGGAAAAAATAATAAGTACAGAAATATAAGCCTGATTATTTTATACTTTTTATCCCTTGTTTATCTAAATTATTTTGAATCTATAAATAAAATTTCACTTGCCAAACAGCTTCCCGGAACACTATCTTATTTTATCCCCGGAATGCTGATTTACTTTAATTTTGATAAATTCATCAAACATAAAAATATACTTTTCATCATTGCTCTTGCTACGGTGTGGATTGATTTATATTTAAACATTCAGCTTTTTTCTCCAATGATGATCGGGGTTATCGTAATGTATATTGCCTATTCATTCAAATTCTTAAATAATTTTGGAAAATACGGTGATTTCACATACGGAATCTACATTTTCCACTTCCCTATTATCAGAACTTTCCAGACTTTAGGATTGTTTGAAGATTACAATCCATTTGTAATGGCTTTGGTATGTATGTTGGTGGTCATTGCGGTAGGAGTAAGCTCCTGGCATTTTTATGAAAAAAGATTTTTATAATTTTACAGTCTCAAAAAGCATAAATGAAAGATCTTGTCTCCATTATCACTCCCTGTTATAATTCTGCAGAATTTATCGAGGAAACCATACAATCTGTTCTTAACCAAACCTACGAAAACTGGGAATGGATGATCACTGATGATCTATCAAAAGATAACACTGTTGAGATCATCAGAAAATACAATGATCCCAGAATAAAACTGCAGGTACTTGAAAAAAACGGCGGAGCAGGAAACGCCAGAAACAACAGTCTGGAAAGAGCACAAGGAAGATATATCGCTTTTCTGGATTCTGATGATTACTGGTATCCTGAATATCTGGAAACAATGACAAATTACATGCAGGAACATAGTGCAGAGCTTGTTTACTGCAATTATTCAAGATGTGATGAACAGCTTCAGCCTGTTCTGAAAGACTTCCTTGCTGATAAGATTGTTACTTTCTCCAATCTGCTGAAGACCTGCCGTCTGGCACCGGTTTCCACAATGTACGATACCAAAAGGGTTGGAAAGTTTTTGTTTCCTGTAAAAAGCAAGCGTGAGGATCATGTGATGTGGCTTAATCTTTTAAAAGTAATTCCTGAAGGGATTCCTGTAAAAAAGACACTGGCAAAATACAGAATGCGCGAAAACAGTGTTTCCAGAAAGAAAAAAAACATCATCAAAGATCAATATCTTGTTTATAAGGATTTCATGGGCTTTTCAACATTAAAATCATTGTATTATACGGCGAACTGGGCGCTGAACGGATTCATGAAGTATTCGAAAATTTTCAATTAATGGAGTATTCAAAAGAGTTCAAAGCCGCTCTGAGCGCTTTTTCCGGTACCGAGAAAGACAAACTTATTTTCAGACTTCTGAGAAAGGATAAATTATTGTCTAAAAAGCTGTATTTCGAGCTTATTGACCCGGAAACTACAGATGATAAAAGAAATGCAATGGAGGAAATTGTAGCGGAAAAGGTTCTTTTAGCGTCAAAATATACCGGAAATGCTCCCTATTTTCTGACTATTATCCGAAAGATAAGTGCAGAAATCACTGAACATATCAAAATTACCACCGATAAATTCGGGGAAGTTTCACTGAATCTTCTTCTTATCAATAAAATCCTGGAAAACAACAGCGACCTCAGCAGACAGAGGTTTGATAATGTTTACAAACTATATATTTATATCATCAACAAAGTATTCAAGTCTTTGACTCTTATTAAAAAACTGGATGAAGATTACTGGATGGAAATTGATGAATATCTGCGTGACACTCAAAAGAAGATCTCAGAAAACCATTATCTTCAAAAGCTCTGCGCCAACAATGGTCTTGAAATCAACTGGCTGGAATGCGACAGAATTCCCGACAATATAGATCAGATCATGAAGGAAATGAAAAGCCAGGGATATTTAAGATAAAATTTTCTGCAGAATCATTTGAGTTGAATCTGGTTTTCCATCTACGAATTTTCCTGCATTTTGAGACATTTCTGTAAGTTCTTCCTGGTTGTCTTCATTCATGAGAAATAAAACAAATTCTGCGGCTGTATATTCGTCTGGAAATGATTTCCCGCCATTTGCAGCAATCAGATCATCAGCTTCCGGATTCTTTTTATAATGATTTCCAAAAACTACAGGAACGCCAAAAGTTGCTGCTTCCAGAATATTATGAAGTCCGGCATCATGAAATCCTCCTCCTACAACAGCTGCATCTGCGTAAGAATATAGTTTTGATAATAAACCAATACTGTCTATAATCAGAAGTTGAGCGTTGTTGGTGGATAATTGAGTGTTTTGTATTTGACTATACAATAAGGCATTCGGAAATATACTTTTCAAATGTTCTACTCTTTTCAGATCATGTGGAGCGATAATAAGTTTCAACGTATTATTTTTACGGGAAACGACTTCTGCTATTTTTTCTTCGGCCTGCCACGAACTTCCGAAAACTACAGCTTTATTTTCTCCTATAAAATCCGCAATAAAGTCAACATGGTTGTTCCGATCACGAAGTTGCTTTACTCTGTCAAACCTTGTATCTCCCGTTACAGAAGATTTCATCAATCCCACACTTTTAGCCAGGGCTAAGGAAAATTGAGTCTGATGAAAAAACCAATCTACATCTTTCTGAAGCTGCTTTACAAACCATTTACCATAGGAAGTAAAGAAGGATTGTCTTTCATAGAACAGAGCTGAAATAACGTAGATTTTCGTCCCTTTACTTTTCAGTTCAGCTAGCAGATTATACCAGTAATCATATTTAACCGTAAAAAATAGTTCAGTATTAAACTGTGATATAAATTCTTTCACAGTCCTTTTTTTATCGAATGGCAAGTAACAAATTACGTCTGCAATGTGTTTTTTTTTAACGACATTCTCATACCCTGAAGGAGAAAAAAATGTCACCAGAACTTTATGCTGGGGAAAATTCTCTTTAAGCTTTTCCAAAACTGGCAGTCCCTGCTCATATTCTCCCAAACTGGCAGCATGCATCCAGATTACTTTATCTGTTTTTGTAAATGCAGATTTTACTTTATCCAGCGACTGTTTTCTCCCTTCAACGCCTTTTTTAGTTTTGTCATTAATCAATGCAAAAACCTTCATTCCAAAAGTAAGGAGACTGATAAATATATTGTATAGAAAAGCCATATTTATTATTCTTTTATTTCAATTCTATCATGATCCGTAGGAGGATTGGATATGACTAAAAATTCGATTTCTTCAGTGGATTCATTGGAGATAAAATGTTTTGATTCCGGTGCAACAGAAATAGATTCTCCCTGTTTAACTGAATATTTTTCTTCATTGATATGGAATACGGCTTCTCCTTTCAGAATATAAAAAAACTGTTCTGACACTTTATGATAGTGTAGTTTTTCTGACGTTCCCGCAGGCATTGTTTCCTGCTTCACAGATAAGCTTTGTGTATTTTTAAGGATCCAGCTGTCACAATGGTTTCCCCAAGTATAATGTTCTGAATTATCTTTAGAATGTATCATTTGAATAGATGGGCAATAAAAAGCAGTGCTGGAGTAAATAACACGACTGATATAAAAATAGCAGCAAATGAAATCCTGGGTTTAGCTTTATCATCAACAGCATATCTGAACATATAGTCCTGAATATTTGTAAAAATGACCGCCAATACTACAAAAAGAATTCTCAATCCAATTTTCATAATTAAAAACTGAGCATTCATATTCTGATCTGTAATTTCTACAGGGAAATTAGTATCTTCAGGATGTTTTAATCCATAGACAAACAGAGCATATAGTCCAAGAGCTAATACGGGCATCAGAAATGCATATATTTTCCCACCAAATCCATCAGCCTTTCCTTCCATATCAAAATGTACAGGAATTCTCTCTGGCAATGTACTATAGTTTTTCAGAGTAAATCCCCACAAGAAAGCTACCCATCCAAAATTAAAAATATCAAAAATTGTAAAAAGAATATTTTCCATTTCAGATGAGATTGAATTAGGATTAGATTACACTTTTCAGTACTCTCAGTTTGTGAGTATGCTTGTTCATTTCTTTATTGAAAATCCCCGTGGAATCCAATGTATCAATTCTTACTTTTCCGGAAGCATGAATGATCTTTTGATTATCCAGCATAATACCTACGTGAATAATTTTTCCTTCTGCATTTTCAAAGAAAGCAAGGTCACCAGGCTGTGTTTCTTCTACAAAGGTAAGTGGTTCTCCTACCTCAGCCTGCTGTGAAGCATCTCTTGGAATTTTAATATTGTGAATTTTATAGACCAATTGAGTAAATCCTGAGCAGTCTACTGCAAAAAAACTTTTGCCACCCCACAAATAAGGTACATTAAGGAATTCTTTTGCCGCCATAGCAATACTTTCACGCACATCATGACTTCTCCTTGAAGCAACCACAGGAAAATCCACTTCTGATCCCATAGACAATAGTGTCTTCCCGTCATTCATCAATACAGAAGAAAAGTCTTCAGTAACGACAGTCACTTTTCTTGCTGCCAGTTCTTCATCCGTTACCGGTTTCAACTGTTTGGTATCCATCCATCCTTCATAGCCGTCATAATGCATTTTTATTTTGGTCCAGTTTTTATCTACTTCCAAAATATCTGCACTTTCTCCAAACAATATTTCCGTAACAATTTCAGCTCTGTCAGAATTTTCTGCACGAACCGGCGCTACTGTAACAATACAAATTCCTTTATTCATTAACTCTCAGTTTAAAGATTGAATAATTTAAAGATTAAAAATACAAGATTTACAACCTTTTAACTATTTTACTCTTTGAATATTTTAATTACTTTCTGCGAAGAAAGTTGACTCCATCACGCAAAGGTAAAATAAGATTTTCAAAATCTTCGTCTTTTGCTGCCAAATCATTTAATTCCTGGATAGACTGTGTAGATTTCAATTTTGGGTTTTCTTCCAGTACTTTTCCATACCACAAAACATTATCAAACAGGATTACCGTTCCGGACTTCGTATGAGGTTTTATCAATCTAAAATATTCCGCATAATTTTCCTTATCGGCATCCACAAAAATCAGATCAAAAAACTCATCTGTTTCTTTTAAAAATTCTTTGGCATCCTGAAGTTTAAAATCAATCTGATTGGCATATTCACTGGATTCAAAATATTTTTTCGGCAGATAAGCAAGATCTTCGTTCACATCCAGCGTAGTAATTTTTCCGTCTTTGGCCAATCCTGATGCAAGGCATAATGTAGCATATCCTGTGAAGGTTCCTATTTCCAAAATACTTTTCGGCTGCAGCATCTGGGAAATAATAGTCAATAACCTTCCCTGCTGGTATCCGGAGATCATATGAGGCTGTGTTGTTTTCTGGTAAGTCTCTCTTCTCAGTTTTTTCAGAATTTCGGATTCTGAAGAAGCGTGTGCTTCCAAATATCTGTCCATTTCAGGATTTTTTTCTTCAAAAAAACTCATACCATTTTAATTTAAAACAAATTTAAGGATTTTAAAGCTAGTTTTTAGATTCAAAAAGAAGATACAAAAAAAGAGAGAAATGAATCCCTCTTTAAATATTTCTGCAATAGCTTTAAAAAGTAATTATACGGCTATACAATATTGTCTTATACCAGCACAAACCCATCCTGGGCAGCACTTTGTTTGCGGGCTGGTACAAAATATCTGTGGATTACACCCTTTAACAGCACCTTGTACAGTTTTCATTTCTACTCTTGAAAGTTTTTTTAAATTTTTCATAATTATTTTGTTTAGTATTAATTTCCTACTCTTTAAGATTTTCGGACACCTCTTTTTTATTTCCTTTTAAAGGGATTTAAATATACACATTCTTTTGTTAACCAAATAATTATACGCTAACAATTGGTTATAAATTAAAAAAAATACATCATACCGGGAAAAACCCCATATAAAATACCGTGAAAATACGGATGGTATTTTTATGGTATCCGTTGTAAGTTTGCAATGAGAATAAGGGGTAAAAACACTAAGAGAAACAAGATGATTGCAGGAGAGACACAAACTAACCATGAGAATCACAAAAAAGTTATGCTGAAAGGCACAACTGATTCTTCTGCAGCAAAAACTAAGAAAGAAATATCCACTTCATTTTTGCTACGAATTATTTCACTCCTGAAAAAGGAAGAATTAATTTGATTAAAAAATAAATCCCGGCCACCTTCGGGATTTATTTTTGTTTTAAAGTCATCCTATTTCTATTCAAGCCACTTCAGTTATTCTATCTGATCTTCTGATCAAAAACCTAATCACATTCCGGAATTACGTTTTCCCAAACCTCAATTCAAAAGAACTTTTCTGAGTTCATCCGAAAAATTTTTATTCCAAGTATTAACAAAACAGTCTGAATTAGCCTTTGACAGCCCGTTATTTCGGAATTCCAAGTCTTACATTCTTTACATTTCAATCTTAACAGGGTAAAGTCCTTGTAAAAAACAGGATAAACACTTATTCTTAAGCACTTACATAATTCTACATTTGAACTAAGTTTCTCAACCATGAAACACTCATACCAAGGAGGCCCCTGAAAATCCTAAAACAGAGTAGGGATATTTTAAAACAACCACATGAAAACAAAGACTTTATTTTTAATTGGAGCAATAGTGGGAATTGTAATGATTTTTTCCCAGCTAAAGCCTCAGGAAATGTCTTTTTATAAAGAAAAAGGCAATTACATTGTAGACAACAATTACATCCTTAAAGATGTCAAAAAAATTTCTGATGAAGACATAAAGAGTTTATTAAGACTACAAAAACTCCATCAGAATAGTTTGGGTACCAATTTTATTATTTACAAAATCAACAGACAGTATATCATCCGCGGATGTTTAATGAAAGCGAATATCGACTGGAAAAAATATGGAGATCTAAGAGCTAAAGTAGACGGTATCCTGAAAAAATACGGGGCAAAAGAACTTGGAACAGATTATTATGCCATTCAAAACAATCAGGTGGCCACTAATGCAGCATTGTTGACCCAGAAAGATATTGCATCCTTAGGTAAACTTACGATAAGAGGAGCTGAAGAATACACGATCTGCCCGCCAACTATGGGAAGGAAGAATCTTACCAATGTGATTATAAAATCTTACAAAGTTAATACAGCTATTGATCCAAGAATCAATGTAAAGCTTAATAATGTATTGGTTAACTACAAATAACCGTTAAAGGCTGTTTTTGTTCTGAAGACAGCCTTTTTTTTAAATCTTTTGTCATGAAAAAAAAGCTTCAGTTATCGGGAATTTTCATTATTCTTTTGATCGTATTCACAATAGGCATGAAGGGAACATTTGATGGCTACTACGGTTTTTATTATGAAAATAAGAACTATGATAAGCCGCTGGCGTATGTGATATCAGAGAATTTTGCCCAATCAAAGCCTATCAATATGCTTACTTCTTATACCGGTTTTGATACAGGATATGGTTTTTATGCACCGAATGTTGCCAGTGACTTTGTGATGAGCTTTGAACTGAAGGATAAGAATGGAAATATCTTAGAACAAAAGAATATGCCTTATTTCAAAAGTAAGGAAAGCAGAGTGAGATATACTACCGTCTTTAATATGTTCTTGGATAAAATTTCCGACAAGAACACTTATGACCGCAAATATTATCAATATCTGGACATTATTATCAAACAGATTGCAGCACATGTAATGAAAGAAAATCCAAAAGCATCAAGTGTTACTACGAAACTTTATCTGTACGACTACCCTACCATTGCGAATTTCAAACAGGGAAAAACGAACGAAAATCTTATTCTTATTGATGAATTCAAATATTAAAGTAATGAAAAAGCTGAATGTACTTTATACCAAAATTGAAAATTTCTTTTTCAAACAGGATAATCAAACGGAATTCTTAAGCTTCCTCCGTGTTGCTATAGGAAGTGTTATCCTTTTACAATTTATCGCAGTGATACCGGATTTTGACAAATTATTTTCAAGCAGCAGTATCATTCCGCAGGATATTATGAGTGTTTTCACGCCCGACTGGCTGATTACTTTCTCAAAAATCGTCACTTTTTTACAGGGCTTCGGTATTGAAGAAAGCACAACAATTCTGATGACCAAAATATCATTTATTACATTGTGTATTTTAATTGTTACCGGCTTTTATTCCAGAATTTCTGCACTTCTTTTACTCATACTGCAGATTGCATTGCTCAAGGGAAGTTCTTTTTTTGCCTATGGTGCAGACTTTTTCACAAGCATGTCTTTATTTTATCTGATACTTTTCCCTTCAGACCAACATTTTTCACTCAGAAATTTTATTCTCAACAGAAAACCACGGGAAATAAATATCACTCCGGTCAAAAGATTATTTCAGATTCATATTTCTATTGCTTATTTCTTTTCCGGACTGGATAAAGCTTTAGGCTTCAACTGGTGGAACGGCGAATCTATCTGGAAAGCTATTCATCTGCCCTATTCCAACAGAGATCTGAATTTTGATTTCAGCTGGCTTATAGAACATTCTTATGTCTTAAGCTTTATTGGATGGAGTACGATTATCATTGAGATGTGCTATCCGTTTTTCATCTGGTACAAACCAACTCAGAAAATATGGCTTTTCCTAACCGTTTCTATGCATCTAGGAATTGCACTTGTTCTTAATCTATATTACTTTTCAGCCATTATGATCGTATGGAATATTACTAATTTTTATTTTGAACAAACCGCTAAAAAAGCAGTTCCTTCATCCAAGAAAAAAATATCAACTCAATATATTCCTAAACAGATTAACTCATAAACAAATAAATCCCGAATTACTTCGGGATTTACTATTATGTATGGTTGAGTTATTATTTCTTAGGAGCGATATCCATCAGTTTCATAAACTCGTCCAGCTTAGGCATAATGATGATTTCTGTTCTTCTGTTTTCGCCTCTACCTGAAACGCTCATGTTTGTCGCTTTAGGGTTGTATTCAGAACGACCTCCAGCTGTAATTCTTGCAGGATCTACTCCAAACTGAGTCTGAAGAACTTTAGCTACAGAAGTACCTCTTAATGCAGAAAGATCCCAGTTGTCTCTTGGAAGATTTGGAGAATTCAACGGAGCGTTATCCGTATTACCTTCAATCAATACTGAATATTTATCATAATCATTGATTACTTTAGCTACTTTTCCTAACACCTCCTGAGCAGCAGGCAGAATGTTGTAATCTCCTGTTTTATACAACATATTGTCTGAAAGAGAGATCATTACAACTCCTTTCAATACCTTCACCTGTACATCCTGATCTGATACATTATCCAAAGATCTTTTCAGCTTGTTAGACAATGCCATGTTCAAACTGTCATTCTTAGCGTTGTTAGAGATCAATTGCTTGATATAAGAATTGGAAGCATTGATTTCTCCTACCAGTTTATCAATATTAGCAGAGCTTTTTCCAGTGTTGGAAAGACATGCATCAAGTGATGATTTTAAAGCATCATGCTGGCTTTTCAGTAAGTTGTTTTCACCGGCCAATGCAGAGTTCTGAGACTTCAAATCCTGAATTTCTCTCTGTCTTTCTCCGATATTTTCAATACACTGCTTATAGTTTGTGCTCAAAGCATCATACTGCTTCTTGCTGACACACGATGTCATTCCCAGCGCCATTGCAGAAACTGCTACAATTTTTAAAATCTTCATAAATAATCATTTTTAGACTACTCAAAGTTAGGAAAATTCAATTGAATTATATCGGTTATCTTTGCATAAAAGAAATTCTCAACATCTATGTTGGAAAAATCAAGCTTTATCAGTCAATTAAAAAATCTCGTTCACGAACCGGAAAATCATACGTATCTTCTGGCAGTAAGCGGAGGTGCAGACTCTATGGTTCTTGCCTCTTTGTTCAAGGATTTAGGGAACAAAATCAAAGATTCAGAGTTCAAGTTTCAGGTTGTTCATATCAATTATAAACTCCGTGGTAATGATTCGGATCTGGATCAGAAAACAGTGCAGGATTTTTGTGAGAAAAATCATATAAAATTTCATTTGTATGAAGTTTCGGAAAAAGATCGAAAACCTGACAATTCCATTCAACTTTGGGCAAGGGAACTCCGGTATACCTTTTTTAAAGAAATTCAGAAAAAGGAAAAACTGGAATTTCTGGTTACCGCCCATCATCTGAATGACCAGCTGGAAACATTTATCATCAATCTTTCCAAAGCTGCTGGCATCAACGGACTGAGCGGAATTCCATCAAATGACAATTCTATTCTCAGACCGCTTTTAAATTTTTCAAAAAAAGAAATTTATCAGTTTGCTGAGCAGAATAATATTCCGTTTAGGGAAGATCTATCGAATAAAAAAAATGATTATCTGAGGAATAAGATTAGAAATGAGATTGTTCCGATGCTTATGGAAACCAACGATCATTTTCTGGAGAACTTCAAAAAAAGCTCTTTGTATCTGAATCAAACCAAAGATTTTGTTCAGAAACAGGTTCAGGAGATAGAAAATCGCATTACAATATTTAACCAAAACAATAAAATCTTATCAAAGGAAAAGCTGGATCAGGAAAGCGATTTCGTAAAGTTTGAAATTTTAAAAAATTACGGATTCAACCAGGAGGAAGAAATCCCCAAAATTTTTAAAGCCGAAAACAACAGTTCATTTTTTTCAAAAGAATATCAGTTGATTGTCAACCGTGATGAGCTGATTTTTATTGACAAAGGCAACGAAAAAGAAATTGAAGAGGAAATTGTACTGATCGATCATTTTGATTTTTCCGAAAACCAAATCAACATCAACCTCGTAGATTATATTGAAAGCATTGATGGAATCAATAAGGGGTTTGAATGGGATTTTGATGCTGACAAACTTCATTTCCCACTACGTTTGAGAAAACAAAAAGAGGGTGACGAGTTATATCCAACCGGTTTTTCCGGGAAAAAGAAAGTTTCTAAGTTTTTTAGGGACGAAAAATTATCTATTTTAGCGAGGCAAAAAATCTGGATACTGACGGACAGTAATGATTCTGTACTTGGGATCATCCCGTTCAGGCAGGATAGAAGATATGCAAAGAATGAGAAGACAAAATGGAGTCTCAAAATTTTTAATGAAATGAACAATGAAATTTAGAAATTGGTTTTTATTAATTCTACTATTTTTAGCGACAGGGATTAATGCGCAGATAAAAAATCCCGTAAAGTTTAAATTCACTATCAACGATCTGGGAAACAATCAGTACGAAGCGGTATTGAATGCTACTATGGAAAGCGGATGGCACATTTACTCAAAAGATTTACCGGAAGATACCGGAATTCCTACTGAGTATAAGGTTACGGGAAAGAATATTGAACTGATCGGGAAATTTACCGAAGCAGGTAAAAAACATGAAGAGTTTTCCGAAGCTTTTGGTGGAACAATTGTCTTCTATTCCAATTCAGCAGGATTTAAGCAGAAATTTAAATTAAAAGATCCGACAAAACCTGCGGATGTTACATCTGAGATTACGTACCAAACTTGTGACGACAGAGTTTGTCTGGCTCCCAACACATTAGAATTCAACCAAAAAGTTACCCCAAAAGGTGCAACGGAAGAAGTTGCAACTGAGGAAACCGCTGGCCCTGTAAAAGATTCAGTGAAAATAACGGAGACTGTTACCGAAAACCCTGCAAAAACAGAAGCTACGGTCACAGAAACGTCAAAACTTGATCCTAAGCAGCTGAAAATTGCAACGATAGATTTCAAAAAACCATTGACGGATTGCGGTACAGCATCTACTAAAGTGGATGAAAATTACTGGACTTATCTATTTTTAGGGTTTATTGGCGGTCTGATCGCTTTGCTTACCCCTTGCGTTTTCCCAATGATCCCACTAACAGTTTCATTCTTTACAAAAGGAAGTAAAAACAAGGCGAAAGGAAAAAGAGACGCTCTTATTTATGGATTTTTCATCCTTCTTATTTTCGTTTTATTAAGTATTCCTTTCCATGTTATTGACGGAATTGCAGGAAATATCTTTAATGAGATTTCTACAAGTGTATGGCTGAACATCGCATTCTTCATCATATTTATCTTCTTTGCCGGAAGTTTCTTCGGATATTATGATATCACTTTACCAAGTTCAATTGCTAATAAATCTTCTAAAGCAGAGGAAGCAGGAGGTCTTATCGGTATTTTCTTCATGGCATTGACATTGGTTATTGTTTCTTTCTCTTGTACAGGACCTATATTAGGAAGTTTACTGGGAAGTGCGGTAACCGGTTCTACCAATGTTCCGATGTTATTAACATTTGCTTTGGCAGGTTTTGGTCTTGCATGGGCAATCGTTTTCGGATTATTGGCTTTATTCCCTCAAGCATTACAAAGTCTTCCGAAATCCGGAGGATGGATGAATACGGTAAAAGTTGTTTTAGGTTTCGTAGAATTGGCTTTAGCCTTGAAATTCTTATCTAAAGCAGATCTTGTTTCTAAGACATTCTTCTTAAAAAGAGAACTTTTCATTGCAATCTGGATCATCGTTGCATTAGGATTAGCATTATATTTATTAGGATTTATCAGATTCCCGCATGATGATAAAAAACCTAAAATTTCCATTACAAGAAAGATATTAGGTGTATTGGGAATTGGTTTTGTAATCTACTTAATTCAGGGATTAATCCCATCTGACCGTCCGAAGCTTCAGTTATTAAGCGGAATTTTACCTCCACTGAACGTAAGCTACTTCCATGATGAGAAAGACGGAATTTTAGGAATGCATCCGGAACACGACTTCTTTAAAGCAATAGAACTTGCTAAAAAAGAGGATAAACCCATCCTTATTGACTTCACCGGATACGGTTGTGAAAACTGTAGAAAAATGGAGGAGTTTGTATGGAGCGAACCGGACATTTTACCTATCCTTCAGAATGATGTAGTATTAGCATCTCTGTATGTAGACGACAAAGAAGAGCTTCCAGAGGATCAAAAAACTAAAATTGACCTTGGCGAAGGACAGATCAAAAAAGTAAAAACAATTGGTGACAGATGGAGCTTATTTCAGCAGGTTAACTTCAACAATAACTCGCAGCCTCACTATGTTTTGATAACTCCGGATGGAAAAGTGATTAACACACCTGTTTCAGGATATATGCCTAAAGAGGATTTCAAGAAATTCTTAGAATGCGGGGTTAATTACTATAAAAAGAATAAATAACCCATTTACATAGTATTTTAAAAACTCACACTTTATCGTGTGAGTTTTTTTATTGTGAATTAAATAAATAATAAAACACCAAATGTAGTATAAAATTAATTATATTTGAATAACTATCACCAATTCAAATACATATGAGATATTATACATTTACTTTTTTATTTCTTACCTGTTCATTACTCACAGCTCAGACCGCTCCATCCATAGAATGGCAAAAAGCATTGGGAGGAAGCCAAGGCGACGCTGCCTATTCTACCCAGCAGACTTCTGATGGGGGTTACATCATGGCCGGAACGTCATCATCCAACGACGGAGATGTGAGCGGAAATCATGGCCAAGGAGATGGATGGGTGGTAAAAATGGATGGCAATGGAAATATAGAATGGCAAAAAGCACTGGGAGGAAGTAATAATGATTTGATCCAGTCTATCCGTCAGACTACAGATGGAGGATACATTGTCGCCGGATCTTCCAAATCCAGTGACGGAGATGTTACAATAAACCATGGAAATTTTGATTTCTGGATCGTAAAATTGGATAACTCCGGAAATATACAATGGCAGAAATCTTTAGGAGGAAGCGGTGTTGATGAAGCTCAATCTGTTCAGCAGACTGCTGAAGGAGGATATATTGTCGCCGGAATCTCCGATTCTAACGATGGGGATGTGAGCGGGAATCATGGAGGACAGGATTATTGGATCGTAAAATTGGATAATACCGGAAATATACAATGGCAGAAGTCATTGGGAGGAAGTGACAGCGATCAGGCACTTTCTGTTCAGCAAACTTTTGACGGCGGATATATTATTGCAGGAAATACAGTGTCTACAGACGGGAATATTACCACAAGCTATGGAAACTATGATTATTGGATCGTAAAACTTGATAACTCCGGAAATATGCAATGGCAAAAAACACTGGGTAATTTTGGTGACAATATGGGATATTCCGCACAACAGACTTTCGATGGCGGTTATATTGTGGTAGGTACTTCTTATGATCCTACTAATATTGAAAATGGCCTTCCTGATTATTGGGTTGTTAAATTAAATAATAACGGAGTCATCCAGTGGGATAAATATCTGGGCGGAACTGCTCACGATAACGCTATCACAATACGGCAAACTCCTGAATGGGATTATATCGTTGGTGGCTGGACCAATTCCAACAACGGACAGGTAACCGGAAATCATGGTTATCTGGATTACTGGATTGTAAAACTGGACAGTAATGGAAATCTGAAATGGGAAAAGACCTTGGGAGGTCCAAATTTTGAATACTTTAGCTCCATTGAGCTAACCAGCGATAATGGCTACATTGTTTCAGGAAATACTTTTTCTACAGGTGGGGATGTGACAGGAAACCATGGAGGTATTGATGCCTGGGTGGTAAAACTAAGCCCGGAACAATTAGGGATCTCAGAAAACCAACCGATAAATAAACCTAACCTCTACCCTAATCCGGCAAAGGATTTCTTTTATGCAGATCGTCTTCCCAAAGAAACTATTATCAGCATCACAGATATGTCAGGAAGAAAACTTTTTTCTCAAAAATATAATGAAGAAAAAATTAAGATCTGTACATCAGCATTCACTGAAGGAATTTATATTGTCCAGATAAAAAACAAAGAAGAAATTATTCTTTCAAAGAAAATAACAATCAACCGATAAAACTTCTTGAAAATATCATAAAATTCATTCACAAACAATCAATAGATTCATGAATCTATAAAGTTTTTAATAATCGAGGCATATGTTTTGTATGAATTCTACAAAAAAAATACCGTTTAACATTTAAAAACTTTAATCATGGCAGAAGTAATTGCACAAGAAAAACAGGGCAGCAAACAAAAGAAAAAAATGATCAGAGTAGATATGACTCCTATGGTAGATCTGGGATTCCTATTGATCACTTTCTTTATGTTCACCACCAATTTTACAAAACCTAACGTAATGGATTTAGGGCTACCCGCAAAAGATCCAAACCCTCATCCTGTAGATAATCCTGTAATTGGAGATAAAAATCAGATTACATTTATCCTCGGAAAGGACAACCGCGTATTTTATCATCAAAGCAATGCTACAGATCTGAATTCCGCTAATCTTAAAGAAACCGATTTCAGTGGAATAAAAATTTCAAAAATCATTGCAGAAGCTTATAAAAACGCTCCGGCACCTAACAAATTCACAGTGATTGTAAAACCTACGGATGACGCGAATTATAAGAATTTTGTGGATATGCTGGACAATCTTGCGATTTCCAAAAAGGAACGATATGGCGTAACTGATATCAAACCTTGGGAAACAAAGATTTATAAGGAATTAACTCAATAAAACACAAAGGGCATTTTTAAAATGCTCTTTTTTGTTTATTTTTGAAAGAAGAAATGAATCTGCAGCAGATAACCTGCTGTATTATTTTTAACCTTCTATAATTTTGGGATTATGCTGAACTTTGAAAGAACAGGAAACGGAAAAGAAACGTTGGTACTTCTTCACGGATTTATGGAGAATTTATCCATCTGGAGCGATATGGAACATCATCTTTCCAAAGATTTTTCACTGCTTAAAATTGACCTTCCCGGTCATGGACAGTCAGAAATTTTAGCTGAAGTTCATACTATGGAACTGATGGCTGAGGAAGTAAAAAAAGTTTTAGATCAGCAAAATTTAGAAAAAGTACATCTTCTGGGACATTCTATGGGAGGATATACTTCACTTGCCTTTGCTGAAAAATATCCCAATTCTTTAAAAAGTCTCACGTTATTTTTCTCTACTTACTTTCCTGACGATGAAGAGAAAAAACAGCAGCGTATCAAAAGCTATAGAATCATAAAAGATGCATTCGCCCATTATGCAAGAGCCGGAGTTCCTAATTTATTCAATCCAAATGAAAGAGATATTCTGGAAGGAAAAATAGAAACTGCTCTTGAAACTGCACTATCTACCAACAATCTTGGAGCACTTGCCTGTGTGAAAGGCATGGTAGAAAGAACCGACAAAAAACATATCCTGGAAAATCTGGAAGCTAAAATATTAGTATTGACAGGAAAACATGACAATGCTGTAAAAACAGATGTGATGATAAAACATCTTCCGGACAGAACCAATATCAAATCTTATATTCTGGACTGCGGGCACAACGGACATTGGGAAAAACCCGTTATCTGTGCAGAAATCATCAATACGGAACTTCTTCACAACCTTCCTAAAAAACTTGTTTTATAACATGAGTTTCCTGATGGATTAAAGTCGTGTTTAATACAAAAAATCCTGTATATTAGTAGAGGATAATTTTGGTAATGGCTTTATTTTCATTCAAAAAAAAGAAACCACCGGCACCACCGGTTATCGGGCTTACACTTTCAGGCGGAGGAATGCGTGGAATTGCCCATATTGCTGTATTGAAAGCTCTGGAAGAATATAATCTGAAACCTCACATTATCTCCGGAACCAGTGCAGGCTCTATCATTGGTGCTTTTTATTCTTTTGGAAAAACACCGGATGAAATGATGGAAATTGTAAGACAGACTTCTTTTTTTTCCAGATCAGCTTTAAAATTATCAAAAAACGGAATTTTCAGCTCCAATTTTATTCTGAAACTGCTTAAAGATTATTTACCGGAAGACAATTTCAATATTTTGGAAATCCCTGTATATGTTGCTGCAACAGAGATGACTCATGGTATTGTGGACTTCTTTTCTGAAGGAGAACTTTTCGGGCCATTGCTGGCCTCTTCCAGTGTTCCTTTTATTCTTCCACCAGTAAGAATAGGGGAAAAAATCTATGTAGACGGCGGTGTTCTCGACAATCTTCCTATTGAGCCTATCATGGATAAATGCAATTTTCTGATTGCCTCCCATGTGAACTCCATCAGCTACGATCAATTAAACAAAATGAGTCTGATGAAAGAATTCGACAGAATCCTTCACTTGGCCATCGCAAAATCGGTATATTCTAAAGCAAAATACTGTAATATTTTTTTGGATCCGCCTAAGATGACGAAATACAGTCTTTTCAACAAACGGTATATGGATGAAATGTTTCAGCAGGTGTATGAATATACCTGTCAGGAACTTGAAGAGAAAGGATTTCGTAAAAGTGTCTAGAATTTGAGAACAGAGAATTTACAGATCTTCACTCTCCTATAATCCTTCCTCTTTTACTTTCTCTTTAAAGTTGGCTATAGTTCCGGATAAAGAGTCTAAAGATTTCCCTCCGGCTGCATTGATGTGCCCTCCACCGCTAAAGTACTTTCTGGAGAATTGGTTTACATCAACATCATCTTTACTTCTGAACGAAATTTTAACAAAATCCTCATACAAATCTTCCATAAAGAATGCAGACATTTTCACACCGCCAATACTTAAACCATAGTTTACAAAACCTTCCGTATCTCCTTTCTGGAAACCAAATTCTTTCAATTCGTTTCTTGTAAGGCTTAATACTGCTACCGTTCCATCATTCACCACTTCTATTCTTCCAAGAACCAAAGCAAGCAGGTGCAGACGGGAAACTGTATTGGTATCCCAGGTATTGGATGTGATCATCGCCGGATCTGCTCCATTTTCGATAAGATTGGCAATTATTCTGTGTGTTGTAGCACTGGTAGAACGAAAACGGAAACCTCCTGTATCAGTCATAATTCCCGTATAAAGACATTCCGCCATATCCTGATTCACCAGTTTTTCATCATTCATTGCTTCAATAAAATGATAGATCATCTGTGAAGTTGCCGGAATTACGGTATCGGAATAAACAAAATCAAATTTTTCCGGCTGTTGGTGGTGGTCAATAAGAATTTTCTTCCCCTGAGCTTTCACCAGCCAGTCTCCTAATAATCCAATTCTTGATGGAGAATTAAAATCCAGACAGAAAATAACATCTGCTCCTGCAATCATGTCAGATGCCAGCTTTCTTTTATATTCTGCAATAATAACTTTTTTAGACTCCGGCATCCATTTCAGAAATTTAGGAAAGTCATTAGGCACAATTACCTCTGCATGAATTCCTTTGGCTTTCAGATAATGTTTCAATCCCAGACTTGAACCAATAGCATCTCCATCCGGGTTGTAGTGGGTAAGGATAACTATTTTGCTCTCTTGGGTAAGTAATGTATTGATATCTAAAAGTTCTGCTGGTGTAAACATCTGGTGTTTATTTTCGTTAAAATTAAAGTTTTCAAAGATAGAGCTTTTATATAAATCATTTAAATATTATTTTTGCACAGAGAAATAGTATTCTTATCAGGGGTTTGCCATTATCCGGTAAAAAAACATTGCATTTAATTTCAAAAAAAAATAATTAAAGTTTGTAACTTATAAAAATTTATATATCTTTGCAACCTGAAAATTAATAGATTAATTACGATTTAAACATATAGTAATGAGTAAAAGAACATTCCAGCCATCAGAAAGAAAAAGAAGAAACAAACACGGTTTCAGAGAAAGAATGTCTACGCCAAATGGAAGAAGAGTTTTGGCTGCGAGAAGAGCTAAAGGCAGAAAGAGTTTAACTGTAAGTGCTGCACGCGCTAAGAGATAATCTTTTTATTATCATATACAAAACATGCTTGAGAAGTTCCTTTTCAGGCATTTTTTGTTGTTAAAATTTACTAAAATTTAGGCTGAATCAACATCTTTTTCTATTTTTAAAAGTTGAAATATTTTTGCTAGAAACAGCCTTTAAAATTAAATTATGCCACATACAAATATCTCCGGAGACAATATTATAAGTTTACAAAACGCAAAGATTGCGCAAAAAAACTTCACTGTACTTTCTGATGTAAATCTTAACATTAAAAAAGGTAGATTCTGCTATCTTATCGGGAAAACAGGTTCCGGAAAAAGTTCCCTTCTGAAAACGCTTTACGGACATATTCCATTAGCATCAGGACACGGAGCTGTTGTAGGATTTGACCTGGCAAAGCTAAAACCTTCTGATATTCCTAACTTAAGAAGAAAATTAGGAATCGTATTCCAGGATTTCCAGTTACTTTCTGACAGAACAGTTGAAAAAAACCTGAAATTTGTTCTTGAAGCAACAGGCTGGAATGATAAAGTAAAAATAGAAGACCGTATCAATGAGGTTTTGGGAAGCGTGAACATGAAAAGCAAAAAGCACAAAATGCCACACGAGCTTTCCGGAGGTGAGCAACAGCGTATTGCCATCGCAAGAGCCCTTCTTAACCACCCGGATCTTATCTTAGCGGATGAGCCGACAGGAAACCTGGATCCTGAAACTTCTAACGAAATTATGACGCTATTGAAGCAGGTTGCCCTTGAAAACGGTGCTGCAGTAGTAATGGCGACACACGATTACCACATGATTCAAAACTTCCCTGGTGAAGCTATCAGATGTGAAGATGGGAAGGTATCTGTATTGGATACGGCAGAATTGTTTGAGTAAGATGAATTAAAAAAATTGAGAGATTAAGAAATTCAGACTTACAGGATTTCTAACCCTTTCTAATTTCTATTTAAAAACATGAAACTCTTTAGTGAGTTCAAGATATTGGTCCGAGTATTGTCTCGGACTTTTTTCTATAATAAAGTCAGATTCACAGATTTCTTTTTCTTGTGATGAAAACTCCAGAATCAGCCTTTTAGCTTTTGAGTTTTCAATTCCTTTGATATTAATCCTTCTGTTTAAAAACAGATAATTTTCTCTACCTACTGAAATAAAAACTTCTCCTGCTTCAATAGGAATAATGACAGAAAAAATCCCATTTTCAGATAATAATCGAGCTGCATTAGCAATTAACTGCCTAAAGTTTAATTCTACAGTCTGGCGTGCAATCTTGTCTTTTTCAGACCCAGATTCTTCAAAATATGGAGGATTGGAAACAATAAGATCAAACCGCTCTTCTGTCTCGAAAGTTTTAAAATCCTGATGTTTGTTTTTCAGCCTTGCATAAAAAGGCGCACTTTCAAAATTAAGCTTAGTCAGCGCTGCTGCATCTTCATTAATATCCAGTCCCAAAAAATAAGCTTGTGGATTTCTTTGTGCCAGCATTAAGGAAATCAACCCCGTTCCCGTTCCTACCTCCAAAACACTTGAAGCATCGTCAACATCTGCCAAAGCACCAAGAAGAACACCGTCTGTTCCTACACGAAAGACGTCTTTAGACTGTTCAATTTTAAATTGTTTAAATGTAAAAGGTTTCACTATAAATTGGTAGGCAGGGTAATAATGAACGTAGATCCTTTTCCTATTTCAGATTTTACAGATATTTCTCCTTTATAATCTTCAATCATTTTTCTTACCATAGATAAGCCCAACCCCATTCCACTGCTTTTAGAAGTAAAATTCGGTTCAAAGATTCTTTCGTACATACTTTCAGGAATTCCTATTCCGTTATCCTGAACAGAAATAATCACTCTTCTCTGATGCTGTTCCACATCCACATTGATGATTAGTTTTCTCTCATCACTTTCGGCCTGTTTTGCATTGGTAACCAAATTCGTTATAATCCTGGAAAGATAAATTCTATCCATATTGATCATAATATTGGTCTTATTGGCATGCATAAAGATACTGTCATCATTGAAGACACGAAGAATATCTTCAACCTCAGTATTCAGATTGATAACCTCATTATTTTTTTCAGGAAGTTTCGCAAACTCTGAAAAGGCTGAAGCTACTGTTGCGATCAGATCTATCTGATCTACAATTGTTTTACTCATTTGTTTCACCCTTTCTCTGATATTCGGATCTTCAGGATCAAATTTTCTTTCAAAATTCTGGATGGTCAATTTCATCGGAGTCAATGGGTTTTTCACCTCATGAGCCACCTGCTTCGCCATTTCTCTCCAGGCTTCTTCAGATGCCTTGAACCTAAGTCTTTCTTTCTGGTCCTGGATCTGCAGAATCATTCTGTTATAAGCTCTTGCCAAGGCATTCAGCTCATCATTTTTATAATATCTGATAGGTCGCATTTCATTTTCAAATAATGTAATACGGGTAATCATATCAGAGAACTTCGTAATTGTCTTCGCAAGACTGTTAGAAGTCACCCAGCTGATCCAGATACTGAACAGAATAAGAAATATATCGACTAAAAGAATATATTTTACATATTGATGAAGAACCTCCAGGTAAGCAGATTCATTATGATATAAAGGAATATAGACAATCCCGATGGGTTCCAGCTCATTATTTTTCAACAAAAGATATGAAGAAGTAAGTTTAGCATCTTTAGCAGCATCATAATTAACCATATCTACCCTTGCATCAGTAGACAGAATCTTGTTGATGATTTCGATAGGAATTGTTTTCTGCTCAACCAAAGCTTCATCTTTATTGGAAAGCAAATAGTTCCCCTTCAGATCGTAAATAAAAATGTCATGCTGATTGATATCCGCTATTTCAAAGATTTTATTCCCCAAAACTTCCGGAAGATCTTTTGTTTCAATAAGTGTCTGGCTTACCGCATAGTCAAGATATCTCATGACAGCATTCGTCTTATCCTGCATATCGATATTACTTTGCTGAAGAGAGTGATTTCTCAGTACAAAATAAGGAACAAGCGAAGTAGCAACAACACTTAAAAAACATACCAGAAGGAAACCGAAAAAAACACGGTTCCTTAAGCTATATCCTTTATATTTATTAATTGACATTCTACTTTTTAATTAACCTAGCAATATACTTACCAATGATGTCAAATTCAAGGTTAACTTTATCACCAATTTTTAAATGTTTCATATTAGTAAATTCCCATGTATAAGGAATAATGGCTACAGAAAACTGAGCATCTTCACTTTTGGCAACCGTAAGACTGATTCCGTTTACTGTGATTGATCCCTGAGGCACTGTTACAAAACTTCCGTCATTATCATATTTCATGGTAATAAAATAGCTTCCGTCTTTGTTTTCAATCCCCACAACTTCACCGGTTTTATCAACGTGTCCCTGAACGATATGCCCATCCAGTCTTCCATCCATCTTCATACAGCGTTCCAGATTCACAACAGTTCCCAATTCCCATTTTCCAAGATTGGTTTTTTCCAGAGTTTCGTTGATGGCCGTTACCACATATTGATTGTCTTTTATTTCAACAACTGTAAGACAACAGCCGTTGTGTGCAAGACTCTGGTCTATTTTTAATTCGTTTGTAAAGGGGCATGTCAAGGTAAAATCTATATTGCTTCCTTTTTCTTCAATCTTCTCAATAACACCAACTGCTTCAATAATTCCTGTGAACATATTATTTTTTGCTAAATTTGTAAATTATAATCTTCAAAGATAATCAAAATGAGCCCAAAAAACCATAAAGTACGAGTAGGAATTTCAATCGGTGATTTCAATGGCATCGGTCCGGAGATCATTATGAAGTCTCTGAAAGACAAAACTATTACGGATTTTTTCACTCCTGTAATTTTTGGTTCGGGAAAATTATTCACTTATCAGAAAAACATTTTTAAGCTGAATCTTAATTTCAACTATATTAATGAGGCTTCACAGGCTCAGGCAGGGAAACTTAATATGCTTAACCTGACAAAGGAAAACGTTAATGTAGAATTAGGAGTTCCTACAGAAGAATCTACCAAAATGGCTATTGATTCTCTGGAAGCAGCAACTGAAGCTTTGATGAAAGGAGAGATTGATGTTTTGGTAACCGCTCCTATCAACAAAGATGAAATGGTGAAAATGGGCTTTAAACATGCCGGACATACAGGATACTTCGAGGAAAAATTCAGTAAAAAGGGATTGATGTTCCTGGTGACTGAAGATCTTAAAGTAGCCGTATCCACGCATCATATTCCGATTTCGCAGGTAGCCGAAAATATTTCTAAAGAAAAAATAAAGAAACAGATCAGAGTACTAAACCAAACGCTCATAGAAGACTTCTGTATTCAAAAACCTAAAATTGCCGTATTAGGATTAAATCCTCATGCCGGAGATGGCGGTGTTATTGGAAATGAAGAAATAGAAATCATCAGCCCGGCAATCAAGGAACTTTCTGACAACGGAACATTGGCATTTGGACCTTTTCCTGCTGACAGCTTTTTCCAACCAGGCAAATACAAAAATTTCGATGCGGTTTTAGCAATGTATCATGACCAGGGATTAGCACCTTTCAAAACGTTAGCATATGAAGAAGGCGTGAACTATACGGCAGGACTTCCTTTTATCAGAACTTCTCCGGATCACGGTGTAGCTTATGATATTGCAGGAAAAAATATTGCTGATGAGCAGAGTTTTACAGAAGCTATATTCACAGCTATTAAGATTTTCAAGAACAGAAGTGAATACAGCGAACTCATGAATAACCGCATGCAGCCTAGAAAAATGGTTGTAGACAACGGAATAGATGAGGATCTACCGGAGGAAACTGAAGGATAAATCTTTAAAACAAATTTTAAATTAATTTGTTTCAGATTTTATTTGTTATTATAAAAAAAATGCATATTTTTGCACACTCATTTTATGGACAAGTTAAGAAACTATGACGTAAGCTTTTCCGGACTAAAAAACGGAAAACACGAGTTCAAGTTTGAGATAGATAAAACGTTCTTTCAATTATTTGACACTGAGCAGGAATTTACAAATCCTAGAATAGAAGTGAATGTATCACTTGATAAACACACTACTTTTCTAGAATTTGAGATTAAAATTAATGGATTGGTTGAGTTGGTTTGTGATATTACAAACGAAGATTTTGACTATCCTATTGAGAATGAAATCAAGATTTTGGTGAATTTCGGGGAAGAATATGATGACAGCAATGAAGATGTCATTACGATTCCTACCGGAGAGCATGCTTTTAATGTAGCACATTTGATTTATGAAAATGTAATGCTTTCTATCCCTATGAAAAAGATTTCACCCAATGTAAATGATGAAGATCTTGAAATTCTTGATCAGTTCAGTCCGAAAGATATTGAGGAAACAGAAGAGGAAGAACACGAAAGTGATCCCAGATGGGATGCTTTAAGAAAGTTAAGAGACAATAATTAAATAGAATAATTTAAATATGATGAGATGATGAATCTCATCGCTCATCAATTAAAAAAGTTATTAGAAAATGGCACATCCAAAGAGAAGACAGTCGTCGACAAGAAGAGATAAGAGAAGAACTCACTACAAAGCTGTAGTTCCTCAATTAGCTAAAGATGCAACAACAGGAGAGCTTCACCTATACCACAGAGCTCACTGGCATGAAGGAAAACTTTACTACAGAGGTAAAGTAGTATTGGAAAAAGAAGTAGCTACTACTGAAGAAAACTAAGAGTCGCTTTTCATTGAAAAAGCCTCGTTTTAATACAAAAACCGCCCAATTTTGATAAAATTTGGCGGTTTTTTGTTGTTTTTTACGTTTTTTTGGTATCTTTGACCCAAAATCAAATATCAAATTTATGGACATTAAAGACATACAAAATCTTATCAAGTTTGTATCTAAGGCTGAAGTTTCAGAGGTGAAGTACAAAACTAAAGATTTCGAAATCACTATTAAAACTCCATTAGCTGGAAGCGATGCTGTATATGCACAGCCAGCAGTATACCATACTGCACCACAAGCTGTAGCTGCTCCGGCACCTGTTGCTACTCCTGCTGCTCTTGTTGTTGAAAAAACTGAAGCTGCATCTGATGACAGCAAGTATGTAACAATCAAGTCTCCTATGATTGGTACTTTCTATAGAAAACCATCTCCTGATAAAGATGTATTTGTAAATGTAGGTGACGAAGTTTCTGTTGGTAAAGTAGTTTGCGTTATTGAAGCAATGAAACTATTCAACCAGATTGAATCTGAAATCAGCGGAAAAATCGTTAAAATTTTAGTTGACGATGCTACTCCTGTAGAATATGACCAACCTTTATTCTTAGTAGATCCATCTTAAGGAATTTTAGATTAAAGATTATAAATTTTAGATGAATCTTTTTCATTTAAAATAATTTAAAATTCAAAATTTATAATTTAAAATTTCGGAGAGATGTTCAAAAAAATATTAATAGCCAATCGTGGCGAAATTGCAATGCGTATTTTACGTACTTGTAAAGAGATGGGGATCAAAACCGTTGCGGTATACTCTACTGCTGATAAAGACAGTCTTCACGTAAGATTTGCTGATGAAGCGGTATGTATTGGCCCTGCAATGAGTAAAGACTCCTATCTTAAAATCCCTAACATTATTGCAGCTGCGGAAATTACCAATGCTGACGCCATTCACCCGGGTTATGGATTCTTATCTGAAAATGCTAACTTCTCAAGAATCTGCCAAAAGAACGGTATCAAATTTATTGGTGCTTCTCCTGAGCAGATTGAAAAAATGGGAGATAAAGCTAACGCCAAGGCTACCATGAAAGCTGCAGGTGTACCATGTGTACCAGGTTCTGACGGATTGATTGAATCTTACGAGCACGCTGTAAAAGTGGCTGACGAAACAGGATATCCGGTAATGATCAAAGCTACTGCCGGTGGTGGTGGAAAAGGAATGAGAGCTGTTTGGAAAGCTGAAGACCTTAAAGATCACTGGGAATCTGCAATTCAGGAAGCTGTAGCAGCCTTCGGAAACGGAGGTATGTATATGGAAAAACTGATTGAAGAGCCTAGACATATTGAAATTCAGGTTGCTGGTGACCAATTCGGTAAAGCATGCCACCTTTCTGAAAGAGACTGTTCTGTACAGAGAAGAAATCAGAAATTAACTGAAGAAACACCTTCTCCTTTCATGACAGATGAACTTCGTGAAAAAATGGGTGACGCTGCTGTAAAAGCTGCTGAATTCATTGGATACGAAGGAGTAGGAACTATCGAATTCCTTGTAGACAAGCACAGAAATTTCTATTTCATGGAAATGAATACAAGAATCCAGGTAGAACACCCTATTACTGAGCAGGTAATTGATTATGACCTGATCAGAGAACAAATTCTTCTTGCAGCAGGAACTCCTATTTCAGGAATCAACTATTACCCTAAATTACATTCAATCGAATGTAGAATCAATGCAGAAGATCCTTACGCAGACTTCAGACCGTCTCCAGGAAAAATCACAGGATTAAACATCCCTGGCGGACACGGAATCAGAGTAGATACTCACGTATATTCTGGATACAGTATTCCTTCTAATTATGACTCAATGATTGCTAAGCTTATCACTACGGCTCAAACCCGTGAGGAAGCTATCGCTAAAATGAGACGTGCTCTTGAGGAATTCTATATTGAAGGAGTAAAAACAACAATTCCTTTCCACAGACAACTGATGGATAATGAAGATTATCTTGCAGGAAACTATACTACAAAATTCATGGAAGATTTTGTAATGGACAGAAAATACGATAATCACTAAGATTATTTTTAAATAAAAAACGAAACTGCTTCTTTTTGAGGCAGTTTTTTTTCTATCAATACAGAAAATTTCAGACTCCTCTCATAAAAACGATTGGGAATATTCTATACGCTAATGATTAATAAAAATTAATAAAGAAGTAGAAAATAAAATTCTGTTATAAGAAAGATATAAAACCTAAAACAACCAGTCAACAAAGAAAATATTTTCTGATACGGCATTATTCCGCCTTAAAATCTACTTCAATTACACCTCCATACGACACTAGGTATTTGTTCAGGCATATCATTAATATTATGTAAATTTGTTGAAAACCAAAATATATGTCAACAGCAGAACAAACAAAAAACTCACAGTATTTTATTGACCTTGAAGACAAACATGGAGCACATAATTATCACCCGCTTCCAGTAGTTCTGGACCGCGGAGAAGGTGTTTTCGTTTGGGATGTAGAAGGCAAAAGGTATTATGATTTTCTTTCAGCATATTCTGCTGTAAACCAGGGACACTCTCACCCTAAAATTGTAGAAGCATTGGTAGAACAGGCAAAAAAACTGGCTTTAACATCAAGAGCGTTCTACAACTCTAAATTGGGAGAATACGAACAAAAAATCACAACCCTTTTCGGATTTGATAAAGTTCTACCAATGAACTCCGGAGCTGAAGCTGTGGAAACCGCAGTAAAATTAGCGAGAAAATGGAGTTATGAAGTAAAAGGAATTTCTGAAAACGCAGCCAAAATAATTGTTTGCGAAAATAATTTCCACGGAAGAACAACAACTATTGTTTCTTTCTCTAATGATCCGGATGCTAATCAAAACTACGGACCTTTTACACCAGGATTTATCAAAATTCCTTACAACGATATTGCAGCCTTAGAAGAAGTTCTGAGCAGAGAAGCAGATACTATTGCAGCATTCCTTGTAGAACCTATTCAGGGAGAAGCCGGAGTATATGTTCCGGATGAAAACTTCCTTAAAAACGCTTCAGAACTATGTAAAAAACATAATGTTCTTTTCATTGCTGATGAAGTTCAGACTGGTATTGCAAGAACAGGGAAACTGATTGCATGCCACCATGAAGATGTACAGCCGGATATCTTAATTTTAGGAAAAGCCCTTTCCGGAGGAATGTATCCTGTATCAGCAGTTTTAGCTAACGACAGCATTATGAATGTTATCAAGCCGGGGCAGCACGGTTCTACATTCGGAGGAAATCCTATTGCTTGTGCAGTAGCAGTAGCAGCATTGGACGTGGTAGCTGAAGAAAAATTATCCGAAAGAGCTGAAGAGCTTGGACAGTTATTCAGAGCTGAAATCAATAAGCTTATCGAAAAGACAGATCTTATTACCAAAGTAAGAGGAAAAGGACTTTTAAATGCTATCCTGATCAATGATACTCCTGAAAGTTCTACTGCCTGGAACCTTTGTTTACAGTTAAAAGAAAACGGATTACTGGCAAAACCTACCCACGGTAATATCATCAGACTGGCACCGCCATTGGTAATTACTGAAGAGCAATTGCTGGATTGCGTAAAGATCCTTGAAAAGACTATTCTTGAGTATAAATAAACAGATATTCTTCGGTAATTGTATTTGACATACGATCAACACTATTTAAACTGTTGATTTCCGGAAAAAATTAATGGGTATGGTAGTCAAAAGCCATACCCTTAATGTATCCTATCAGTACATATATTTCCCGGATCATTCCATCTTAAAAAAACATAAAAAAATCATATTTTTTCACTTTTTAAAAATTTAGGAATTGTATTTGCTATATACATCCGAATACAATAAAATATACTCTTCAAAGGTGGCATTTTTACAGGATCTGTAGAATAGATATAAATGACAAAGATTCGTCTATAAAATTCAAATTTAAACTTATCTTTGAAAGATTAAAACTATTTAGAATGACCTTAAGAGAGATAGTACATATTTCCTTATTAAACAAATCGTTGTGATGAATATAAGTGGTTTGATCATAACATATAATGAAGAAAAAAATATACAGGATGTCCTTGAGTCTTTTGATTTCTGTGATGAAATAATAGTGATAGACTCATTTAGCACGGATAAAACTGTAGAAATTGCAAAGAAATTCCCTAATGTAAAGGTGGTTCAAAATAAATTTGAAGACTTTACAAAGCAAAGAAATTTGGCTCTGGATTCTGCAAAAAACGACTGGGTGCTGTTTTTGGACGGTGATGAAAGACTTACACCGGCCCTGAAACAGGAAATTATAGATGAGCTGAATAAACCCGGGCAAAAAGATGCCTACTATTTTTACAGGAAATTCTTTTTTGCTCAGAAACCGATTCATTTTTCAGGAACACAGTCTGATAAAAATTTCAGGCTTTTCAGAAAATCGAAGGCCAGATACATGGCAGGAAAAAAAGTACACGAAACTCTGGAAGTCAACGGAACCATTGGGATTTTAAAAAATAAATTACTACATTACTCCGTTTCAGATTATGAATCTTATAGAAAAAAAATGATTCATTACGGAGTTTTAAAGGGGAAAGAACTGGCTGCAAAAGGTAAAAAGTACAGTGTTTTGGTGCAATATCTTAAAACAGCTTTTAAATTCTTTAAAGCCTATATAATGAGACTGGGTATTTTAGACGGAAAAGAAGGGTATCAATTATCTTACCTTCAATCTTTAAGCGTTTTTGAAACCTATGAATCATTAAAAAAAGAGCAAAATTAGTTGAATGAAGATTTGTATCATTAGTTATGATTTTTGGGATTATGATAAGTATATTGTTGAAGCATTATGCAAACGGGGTATTGATGCCCATCATATAAAGATCAGTACAGTTACTCATTCCAATTTCAATGAAAGAGCTGTAAATGCTTTAAGCAAAACCTTTTTAAACAAAAATCTTAAGACTGAAAAAAGACAGAAATATGTTCTGGATGCCCTGCAAAAATTAGGACATCAGGATCAGATATTGGTGATGAACCCTGATACATTTGATCTTTCAACGCTTGAAAAAATCCGAAAATATACAGACCGTCTGGTTACCTATCTCTATGACAACCTTGAAAGAGTGCCCGTAGAAGATAAGTTGTACCTTTTTGACAAAGTATTTTCCTTTGATTATATTGATGTTACAAAGCACGGGTTTGAAAAACTGACGAATTATATTTATCTGCCACACTGCGCAAAAGAAATTCAGCAGCCTGAAATGGATCTTTTCTATATCACTTCTTATGATAACAGAAGAGTTTCACTGATAAAATTACTGGCAAAAAAACTGATTGAACAAGGGCTGAAGTTTCAGATTATGATCATTGGAAAAAAATCATGGAAACATCAGCTGACGAATATTTTCATGACGGTGCCTAAAAACCTCTTCCTGATTTTCAGCATCAAAAAGATTCCTCATAACGATCTTCCTAAATATTATAAAAATTCAAAAGTATTGCTTGACCTGATGCGTGAAGGTCAATATGGGCTTAGTTTCAGAGTTTTTGAAGCAATGTCTCTGGAAAAGAAAATCATTACTGATAATGAAGCCATTAAAACCTATGATTTTTACAACCCCAATAATATTTTGATTTTAAACAAAAATATTAGTAATCTTGACAAATCTTTTTTTGAAACACCTTACGAAAAAATTCCTGAGGAAATCTACTACAGATATACTTTGGATAGTTGGGTAAATAAAGTTTTTGAACTTGATACTAAAAGCTAGCAAATGGGAATCTTAAAAAAAATAAAAAAACACTTCGAAAGAAAAGAAAAGCTCAAATATCTTCAGTCTAAGGATATAGTCAACATCAATCTGTATGACGATTCCCAAAAAACAATCCTGTTTGCTTCAAGAGATTTCCCTGCCCATGATAAAGAATCCGGGGCCAACAGACTGAAGGAACTTATATTAATCTATAAAGAATTAGGATACAACTGCATTTTATTTGCTCCTCATATTTTTGAAGACGACTCTTATGTAAAGTTTTATCAGCAGCACCAAGTTATGGTGTATGTAGAGAACAATAAATATAAGAATATTTACGATTTCCTGTCTTCTTTTAAAAAGATAGATTACGTTTGGTTTAATGGTCCTCTTGCCCTGAATCTGTTTTACAAAAAAATGAAGGCTGTTCTACCTTCTACCCGATTCATTTATGATATGGTGGATATTCATTTTTTAAGGTTTAAAAGAGCAATTGAACTGGAACCTACCCGTATTTCTTTAAAGAAAAATTATAAACATTTCTTCCGTTTGGAAACGGTTGTTGCACCACAGCTGGATTATATTATTGCCATCTCTGATAAAGAGAAAGAAATCATGAGCCAGTACGCAGATAAAAATAAGATCATTACCATATCGAACATTCACTATCCTAAAATTGATATCTCAGAAAGGAAGAATTTTAGTGAAAGTAAAGGAATTACCTTCATTGGATCTATTCATGAACCGAATATTGATGCGGTAAAGTTCCTGTATGAAAAAATAATGCCCATTGTCTGGAAAACCAATCCTGAGCTGGAAGTAAGCATTATTGGGAATGTTTCTGAAAAACTGGATCTTAAACTATATCCTAAGTTTAAATTTTTAGGGTTTGTAGAAAGTATTGAGGAACATTTCATGAATTCTAAAATCATGGTGGCTCCTTTACGGTTTGGAGCTGGAGTAAAAGGAAAAATTGGGCAGGCCTTTGAATACTTTTTTCCGGTGGTTACTACAGATATCGGTGCTGAAGGGATGAAGCTTACAGATAAAAAAAATGTATTGATCGCCAATGACGAAAATAGTTTTGCAGAAGCCATCATTCAGCTGAATACTAATGAAGAGCTTTGGAATACATTAAGCCAAAATTCTGTTGACAGCCTGAGAGCATTTTCTCCTGAAGAAGTAAAAGAAAAACTTAAAACACTATAATATATGTCATTAAGCGTAAACTATCACGGTTTTTTTGAGGGAAATTTTGGGATAGCAGAGGCAACAAGGCTTAATGCAGCTGCTATGGAAAGCCAGGGCATTAAAGTAAACCGCATCAGCTACTCCAGTGACACTCTTGAAAAGTCTAAAAGTGACGCACAGCACAATGCATTAATTAATATTTTTCACATTAACAGTAATGTGACCCACGAATTTTTTTCAAAAAATCAGGATATCAATCTTGCAGGTCATTACAACATTGTCTATTGGGCCTGGGAATTTCCCGAAGTTTCAGATAAAACAGTTGAGTTTCTGAATATTTTTGATGAATTATGGGTTCCTAGTGATTTCTGTGTCAATATTTTCACAAAATATACGGGGATTCCTGTAATGAGATTCTCCCATCCCATTCAGAAGCTTCCTCTTTCTGATGAGTTTAATCTTGAAGATTATCATATTAAATCTGGCACAAAGTTATATATTACCATTTTTGATTCGTTAAGTACCACGATCAGAAAAAATCCTGAGGCTACAATTGAGGCCTTTATTAATGTTTTCAAAAATGATCCGGAAAGTGTTCTCATTGTAAAGACACATAATCTTGACAGGAGTAAAGATGCACAGACAGTATTGGAAAAATACGCCGGCATTTCAAATATTATCATTATAAATGAACATTTTTCAAAAGAAAAGCTTCATTCATTGATTCAGAAATCTGATGTTCTTATTTCTTTACATGGTTCCGAAGGTTTCGGGCTGACTATGGCAGAGGCTATGTCTTACGGTAAAGTTGTTGTAGGAACCGGATATTCCGGAAATCTGGACTTCATGAATGTGAACAACAGCTTCCTTGTTCAATATGATTTTATTAAAACCTCCAACACAAAAGGATTAATTGCAGAAGGACTCACTTTAGCAAGGCCAAATTTGGAGGATGCTGCCCATAAACTTCAGTATATAAAAGATAACTTCCAGTCTTTAACTTCTATTAAACAGAGTGCAGAGGCTCAGATCAGAGATCATTTTTCTCTTGAGGCTATAGGAAACCTGCTTAAGCTAAGAATTTCTTTTATTGACCAGATGGGTAAAAAAGAAAATACTTCAGAAAATAGTGTCGGAAACGTTTTTTATCTTGCCGAAATAGATAGACTAAGTGGCAGAGTGAATTACCTGGAAAAAACATTATACAATAAAATCAGAAAAAAAGTAAATATCTTTTTGAAGAAAATAAAAGGTAAAAAATAAAAATAGCGGTGGCTTCATTTGAATCTACCGCTATTTAATTTTATTGGAAATTATTTTTTTCCCTTTCTATTTCTGAAATACATCTTGATATCATATATCCACTGAATAGGTTTACTCTTTTTATAAATTCTCAGATCCTTTTTCAAAAATATACTGTCTGCATATAATTTCATTAATGCTGATCTGCTCTGTTGAATTTTACCCTCAGAAATAAGTTCTTCGGATCTTTTTCTAATCAATTTCCCTACTCTTTCGAGTGAAAAATCATTGGTAATTGTTTTGCGCGCATTATCTGATGCTGCTGTCACATCATCCCCACCCTGATATATTTTTTTAAGATATTTCGAAGCTTCTTCTAGCGAAGGTTCAGACCAGATGGTATTGGAATCATAATTAAGATCATCTGAACCGTAAGATACTTTTTCAGCATTCACTAAAAAACTGTTTTCCGCGTTCATAAACTGCAGATTCCCGGAATATCCTGTAGCAATAACAGGTTTTCCAAAATACATAGCCTCTGCCATAGTCAGCCCGAAACCTTCAGATCTATGAAGAGAAATATAGCTGTCACAAGTGCTGATCACATAGTTCAGAGCATTTTTATCAAAAATCTTTTCTACCAATTTGATCTTCACAGAGTCTCCGATGGCATCTTTTATTTGTTCTTTTTCCAGAGAAAACTTATCAGATTTAGAGGTTTTAATGGTTAAAAAAGCATTATTCTCTTTTCCGTCAAAAGTCTCTCTGAATACCTTAATCAGATTGAGTACATTTTTCCTTTGGATAGAACTATTATAATCGAATATGAATAAAAAATTAAAGAAGTCGGGATTATAAAAATTCAACGCATCAGCATCTTCCGTCGGTTTCAGATTAATATCAATAGGATGCGGAATCACTTTTACCGGAGAAGCGATATACTTTTCAATACATTTTTTACAATATTCCGAAGGAGTCCATACCTCATCGAAAAGATTAATATTCAAAAGATAATCTTCCGGAATAGTTTCTGATTCCCAGGCCATATACAGAATATTGTATTTTCTTTCAAAAAAAGAATAATCAAAATATTCAAAGAAGTTTGACATTTCCGAAACAGATGCTGAAACCTGAATCAAATTGATAGGATGATCTGCTTTATCCGAAAATTTGGTAAAAGTCTGATCATTAGTATCATGATTGGTTCTCACATCATAATTCATCAAATTAAGGGGAATACCTGCACTCTGCATTGCTTTACAATTAAGCCTTGTTGCTTCTGCAATGCCAAATTCACCATTAATAAATCCAAAAACGTTAATTCCTAAATCTGCCATTTTAGTTGTGTAATAATTCAACCTGATTAATCTTCCAAAGTTTCATAAAAATTATTCTGTTTTTGCTGTTTTTCAAAATTCTTTTTATGAATTAATGATAGCTCATATTTTTTTGGAATTTCTGTAAAATTTTTATTTCCGTAGAGTACTTCATGTACTTTGTTTTTCCAGAAGATTTTTTTATTGTTTTTAATAATTCTTGCCTGGTAATCCGGAAAATTAATATAACCTTCATTATTCATCTTCCAGCCCATCTGCTGTACATATTCTTCTGTAATTCCTTCTACAATATTGATTCTTGGAACAAAAAATATTTCGACACTTTTTTCTTTTTTAAGATAAGGTTTCAATGTTTTGATGAAATGTTCAGTAGGATATTCATCTGCGTCAATCTGAAACAGATATTGACATGTTGCCTTTTCTATTAACCTGTTTTTAAAAGTAGCAAAGTCTCCTTCCAGTTTTGCTTCAAGCTTTATAATATTATCATATTTACCCAGCAATTCTGTCACCTCTTTATTTTTATTGGTAATATCCTGAAGAACAATTACCTCATCATTCTTGTCAATCAAAGGAAGAAGGACGTCCAATAAATTCTTCAGTTCGTTTGCTTCATCATTGACAGTAATACCATAAGAAACTGTTATAAATTTGCTGGAAATTCGTGAAAGTAGGCTCATAATTTAATTGTAGATTATAGGATAATTGCCGGAAAAATGAGTGAAATAATTTTCAGCAATGATTTGTTGTACGTAATTTTTATACTTCTTTGTGGGATAAAAACAGTATCCTGATTTTTTGTAATAATATTTCCTGAAAAACTGCGGAAGTTTTTTCTCACCATGTTCTACCTCTTTTCCTTTTTCCGTTCCTTTTATTTTGTATAAAATCTGAACATTAAAAGCAGGTGGTAAAGCTTCAAACCAATTATTGATCTGGGAAAAATAAGCGAATGGTGTTTCTTCAAAACTATTCAGCTCACCCTGATTATGCGCTGAAAAATAATATTCTTTAAAGATATCAGCTACTTTTTCCGGTCTGAAAATAAATACACCACCATTGATACTTCCCTGCAATAAAGGATTTGCTTCAAAATGACGGTCAGTAAAATATATCTCGCTGGTCTCTTCCAGTATTCTCGGAATATGCCCCCAGGTTTTGTTGAATTCTTCAGTACCTCTAGGGTCAAGAATAGCCCCGAAATATTTATCTTCCGGAAGATAATCAAAAACGGAAGGTGCTTTATCTGAAATAATGATATCAAGGTCTAAAAAAAGAACCATATCATACTCCCTTGCTTCTGAAGGAATCAAAAGCTTCTGAGAAAGAAGCGGACGATGGAAACTATCATCCATAGGTTTATCAATGATCTTTAAATCTGCACCACACTTTTTAGCATAGCTTTCAAACCTAGTTCTGTTTTTATTATACATTTTCCAGTACTTCTCTCCTACGATAAAAAGGCAGATTGCTTTTTTCATTGATCATCTAAATTTTAAGGTACAAAAATACATTTTTAATGATAAGACTGCCGGAAATATTCTTTCAGTGTTCCCTATCAACGAAAATAATTTACGAATATTTGTTTTATTCATCATCCTATTAAAAAACCGTCTCAGCTTTGAGACGGTTTCTTTGGTTGTAAAATTTTAATATTTCTAATTAATAGGCATAGAATTCAATTCCTTCAGAAACATAACCTGCCGGTCTTGCACTGGATCTTGAATAGTAATGATCTTTACCATTCCAATATCTGTAAATAGGAACTGTATTAGGCTGTTGAGTAGCAAAAGCATTGAACTCAATTCCTTCGTCTACATATCCCTGATAATATCCTGGAGTTTTTGTATAATAGTGATCTTTACCATTCCAATATCTGTAGATAGGAACTGTATTTGGAGCTTTGTATAAAAATGCATTGAACTCTGTTCCTTCATAAGAATATCCGCTATAGCTTCCCGGAGTTTTTGTATAATAATGATCTACTCCGTTATAATATCTGTAAACCGGAATAGTATTGTACTCCATATAAACTTTATTATCTATCAGATATTGATCTACATAAGCTTTAAGCTGAGCTTTTTTAGCCGCATCTTTCACTAAGTCATAGATAATAACCAATCCGTTATTTCCAAAATCTACCAAAACTGAATTTGTTGCATTAGAACTGTTCTGCCAGTTGGAAATATTGATTTTAGGATTTGTCTGATCTAGATTAAGATCTCCCATAAGTCCTTTTGATGGATCCCCTCCTCTTGTTTTATACGCTAATTTTTTAGAGTAGTTCATGGAAGATTCGGAAGTATTCACATCATTGGTTACATCTACATCAAAGATGTCTTTCATTCCTACTTTCACCCCAATTCTCGCCGCACGGTCACGGCTCTGGCTTCTTGTTTCAGCCTGGAATAAAACATCAAGTTTTGCTCCTGTATAGATATCAAGTGTTACGTGAGTTCCATAGTCCTGTACAATTTGTTGTGGAGTTTTAGTCTGAAGGTCCTGAACAAATTCCGGAGTAAGATAGTCACCCAGCATATCTACAGTCGCATTGAATCTTACTCTTTTTTGTTTAATAGTAAGGTTATAGCTTCCGTAGATATATTTTCCTTCAAACTTATTATTGGTAGTTACTGCAGAATTAAATCCTACCGAAAGTGTTTTCTTGAATAATGGAATACCGGCAGTCACATTTACTTTCGTTGAAACCATTTTAGAATATGACTCTGCATTTTCGCCATACTCTTCAGTGTATTCCTGTGAGAATGTGTTTTCGCTGATTAATCTATTTGCCTGCTCTACTTTAAAACGGTCAATATCGATCACTTTAAAACCAGCCGCCGTTGCATTAGCATATTCACCGGCAACATTATAACCATGTCCTAAGACATCGTAAATTCCGTCTCCTGCAAATTTGGCAGCTGATAATCGACTATTAGCCTTTGCTGCCGGACTTTCAGGCGTTACCTCACTGTTCAGTTCTTCCGTTGAACATGAACTCATGAAAAGCATCAGTAAACTACTGAAGCAAAATAAAATTTGTTTTTTCATAGTAATTAATTAAAAGTTTCCGGCAAATATAATATTCAACAATGAGTGAAAAAAAAGTTATACAATGATATATATCATTGTAAAGTGAATTTAATAAACATTTAAAAACCAGTCAATAAGCAACCCAATTATCACAAACCAAAGAAATAATCATCCATAAACAAATATTACTGCCGACTTCACAATACCCACATCCACTGTATTTAATTTTAAATAAAAAGTGAAGCCAGAATACCTGACTTCACTTCAATATATAATCCAATTGATTTATATAAATCCAAAATTTAATTGGCAGGAATATAGAAAGCAATTCCTTCTTTCACCCAGTAACTTGTTGGTCCAAGGTTAGGATTTACTGTCAAATAATGATCTGATTGATTTCTTGCTTTATAATTGTAAACAGGGATTCTGTCTCCTGCCGGATCTTTATACGCATAAAATGCTACCCCCATATAAACGTCCCAGTAGGAAGAAGGCTGTAATGTGCTTGACTGCGTATAATAATGGTGGGCTCCTGAATTACTCTTAAAGCAGTAAATAGGAACTGTGTTTGGTGCTTTATACTGAAACACTTTAAATGTAGGTCCTTCATTTGTCCAGTAAGAAGATGGCTGAAGGTTTGTATTAAACGTAAAATAATGATTACTGTCTGGTTGGTTTTGGTAGCCATATAACATCGTCGTATTATACTCCAGTGAAATCTGGTTATCAATTAAATACTGATCTACGTAGGCCTTAAGCTGTGCTTTTTTTGCAGCATCTTTTACAAGGTTATAGATAGGGACAAGACCATTGTTTCCAAATTCTACCAACACCGAATTGTTAGGGGTAGAACTATTTTGCCAGTTTGCTATATTAACTTTTGAAGTAGTCTGATCAAGATTCACTTCTCCTACCAAACCTTTTGAAGGATCTCCTCCCCTTGTTCTGTATGATAGTTTTCTAGAGTAATTCATTGATGATTCTGATGTATTGACATCATTCTGTACTTCAACATCAAAAATTTTAAGCATTCCGATTTTTACACCGATTCTTGCAGCACGGTCACGACTTTCGTTAGTAGTTTCAGACTGGAACATAATATCCATTTTAGCTCCTGTATAAATATCAACCATTACGTGAGTTCCATAGTCCTGTACAATCTGCTGTGGAGTTTTAGTCTGCAAGTCCTGTACAAATTCCGGAGTTACATAATCTGCCAGCATATCTGTTGTAGCATTGAATCTTAATCTTTTTTGCTTGATTAAAAGGTTATAGCTACCATAAATATATTTTGCATCAAATTTATGATTGGTAGTAACTGCTGAATTAAAACCTACTGATAATGTTTTTTTGAATAAAGGAATTCCCGCAGTAGCATCTACTTTGGTAGAAACCATTTTAGAATAGGTTTCCGCGTTCTCCCCATACTCTTCAATATACTGTTGGGTATTTGCATTTTCAGAGACCAATCTTGCTGCCTGCTCAGACTTGAAACGATCGATATCAATCACTTTAAATCCTGCAGAATTAGCATTGGCATATTCCCCCGCTGCATCAAACCCATGCCCTAAGACATCGTAGATGCCATCTCCTGCAAATTTTGCTGCTGATAAACGACTAGCTTTAGCCTGACTATCAGGACTCATTTCATTATTCAGGTCTTCTGAAGAACATGACCCCATGAAAAGCATCAGCGCTGTACTGAAGCAAAATACAATTTGTTTTTTCATAGTATTGTTTTAAAATTCTCAACAAATATAAACTTCAACACCATGTGAAATACAAAAACAACATCTGATATATATCATCTATAAGTGAAATTAATAGTTAATTGAAACACCTATTAATAAAATAAAAAACTATCACTAATTAGTGATTTAACAATCGAGACAAATTACACAAACAAACTTGATCAGATTGCAAACAGAATACCGAAATCTATTTAATAATTTCCCTTTATGAACCCAATTTCCACAACAAGAATATTCACTGATTACAATTCTTTGATTAAAAATATTATTTGAAAATATAATATAAGGGAGTTGAAAGCGGTATTTGAAGAAAATTTAAAGAAATAAATAAAAAAGTTAGGCTCAAAAAACCAATACAAGGTTATAAATCATCTCTTAAACGCATAATTTTAAGTAAATTTGCAAAAATTAAAATTGAAATGGAGAAAGTAAGAGTACGTTTTGCTCCAAGTCCTACAGGACCATTACATTTGGGAGGCGTAAGAACCGCATTATATGATTATCTTTTTGCTAAAAATCAAGGGGGAGAATTTGTATTGAGAATAGAAGATACGGATACTGCCAGATATGTAGAAGGTGCTGAAGAATATATTGAAGAAGCTTTGGAATGGTGCGGAATCATCCCGGATGAAAGTCCTAAGAAAGGAGGAAAATTTGCTCCTTACAGACAATCTGAAAGAAGAGACATCTATGACCGATATACAGAGCAGATCCTAAAAACAGATTATGCTTATATTGCTTTTGATACCGCTGAAGAATTGGATGCTATTCGTGCAGAGTACGAAGCGAAAGGTGATGTTTTCTCATATGACAATAAAACAAGAAACCGCTTAAGAAACAGTCTTGCCCTTTCTGAAGAAGAAGTTAAAAAATTACTGGATGAAAAGACCCCGTATGTAGTAAGATTCAAAATGCCTGTTGACAGAGTATTGAATCTGGAAGATATCATCCGTGGAAAATTCTCTGTAAATACCAATACTTTAGATGATAAAGTTTTGGTAAAAAATGACGGAATGCCAACGTATCATTTCGCCAATATTATTGATGACCACGAAATGGAAATCTCTCACGTTATCCGTGGAGAAGAATGGCTGCCATCTTTAGGACTTCACACTCTATTATATGAAGCAATGCAGTGGGAAGCACCGCAGTTTGCGCACCTTTCCTTAATTTTAAAACCTGAAGGAAAAGGAAAACTAAGTAAAAGAGACGGAGATAAATTCGGGTTTCCGGTATTCCCGCTTGATTTCAAAGATCCGGCAACAGGTATAGTTTCCAAAGGATACAGAGAAAACGGTTATCTTCCTGATGCTTTCATCAACATGGTTGCATTATTAGGCTGGTCTCCGGCAGACGATAAAGAAATCCTTCCTTTAGAAGAAATGATCAAGGAATTTGATCTTCATAAAGTACACAAAGCCGGGGCGAGATTCAGTAAAGAAAAATCAGAGTGGTTCAACCATCAGTATATTCAGATGAAGTCTGACGAAGAGCTTCTTCAGATATTGAAAAATACAGATATTAATTTTGCAGGTGCTTCTGATGAAAAACTGTTGAAAGTAATTCACCTGATGAAAGAAAGAGCAACTTTCCCGAAAGATATTTATGAAAACGGAAAATTCTTCTTTGAAGCTCCTACTTCTTATGATGAAAAAGCTTCGAAAAAAGCATGGAATGATGAGACTTCTTCAATTTTAGCAGAATTGGCCACTGCTTTTGGTTCTACAGACTTTACTGCAGAGACATTGAAGCAGACCATGCATGATTTTGCGGAAAGCAAAGGGCTGGGTATGGGTAAAGTAATGATGCCGTTACGTTTGTCTTTGGTAGGAGAATTGAAAGGACCGGACGTTCCGGACATCCTGGAAACCCTTGGTAAAGAGGAAAGTACGTCCAGAATAAACAATGCTATAAATAATTTTAAATAGAATAACCATAATTTTTCATACATTTGAAAGATTTAATTTACTTCAAGAAATGGAATATTTAAGTTTCGAACTTCCTATCAAAGAATTGATGGATCAATACCAGACGTGTTCTTTAGTAGGAGAAGAAAGTGGTGTTGATGTAAAATTAGCATGCAGCCAGATTGAGGATAAGATTTTAGAAAAGAAAAAAGAAATCTATGGAAATCTTACACCTTGGCAAAGAGTACAACTGTCTCGTCACCCGGATCGTCCTTATACATTGGATTATATCAATGGGATGGCAGACAAAGGCAGTTTCTTAGAACTTCATGGAGACAGAAATTTCGCTGATGATCCGGCAATGATTGGAGGATTGATTACCCTTGATGGTCAAAAAGTAATGATCATAGGTACTCAAAAAGGAAGAACAACTAAAGAAAGACAATACAGAAGATTTGGAATGCCAAATCCTGAGGGATACAGAAAAGCTTTAAGACTAATGAAGCTTGCTGAAAAATTCAATATTCCTGTGGTAACTTTAGTAGATACACCGGGAGCTTATCCAGGATTGGAAGCTGAAGAAAGAGGACAGGGAGAAGCTATTGCAAGAAATATTTTTGAAATGGTTCAGCTGAAAACTCCTATCTTTACTTACATCATCGGAGAAGGTGCTAGTGGAGGAGCATTGGGAATAGGTGTTGGAAATAAAGTATATATGTTGGAAAACACATGGTATACTGTAATTGCACCGGAAAGCTGTTCTTCTATCTTATGGAGAAACTGGGATCACAAGGAAGATGCAGCCAATGCATTGAACCTTACTCCAGCAGATGCTTTAAGAGAAAAGTTCATCGACGGAATCATCGAGGAACCACTTGGTGGAGCCCACTACGATCAGGAGACAACCTATTTAAACCTGAAAAATTCAATTTTACAGAACATCAAAGCTTTTTCCAAATTTACAGGACAGGAGCTTGAAACCCAGAGACAGGATAAATTCATTGCGATGGGTCAGTTTAAAGGATAAAAAATAAAAAGGTTAAGAATTTCTTCTTAACCTTTTTTCTTTAGCTTTCTTCTATCTATTTTATTCGGCAACATTCAGTGCAATTTCAATATCCTGAGTAATCTTCTTCGGAGCAGAATATTTTGCATCACATACCATTGTTGTCATTATATACTCTCCTTTATCTACAAGAATAAAGTTTTCTCCTTTTGCAGGAACACTCAGATTATAATATTTTTTGCCGCTTATCTTTACAATAAGATTACAGGAAGATTTGTTTTTAATATTGATATATGCTTCACTTTTGTTGACATCATTATTAAAGAGGTGAGTCAGCATTGCAGCCCTTCTTTTGTTTTCTTCGCTCGGCTCTGCTTTAGAAGAAGTACCGGCAGTTTTTGCTGAACCTGCAGAACCTACCGATGCAAAAGTGGTCGTTCGCCTTTCTTCTTTCAAGGCTTCAATAGCAGCTGCTGTGTTATCAGAAACAGGCTTTCCATTAGCCGTATACGTTTTATTTGCAGCCACTGTTTTACCACTGTTTAACTCGTTATTCTTAACGATATTTTCAATTTTTTCTTTACTGATTGGTCTAATGGTAGGTTTGGCTTCAGGAGAATTACCTGCCATGATAATATCAATCAGTTTTCTTTTAAAGTAATCTGTTTTAGCATGTCCCGGATTCTGTTTCAAAAAGCCGGCAATGACTCTCGCTTCTTTTGAAATCTCAGCTTCCTGCTCTGTATAGATGATTACAGTTTCTTTTTCAACAACAGCTTTAGATTTTGTTTTCTTCTTTTTTTGGGAAAAACCAAGTGAGAAAATACATATAAATAGAAGGAATAAGATTTTTTTCATTAATCAAATCTTTAAAATAGTATTAAATATATTAATAACGTGAAAAGTCATTTTTTAGTTTATCATTAAAATCATTATCTTTGCACTGCTCTAAATTTAAGCTAAAAATTAATACTAATCTTAAATAAAAAAAATAATAGATATTATGTCTTATACACCAGTTGCTGCAGACGTAGCAAAATTGAGAAACCAAACAGGTGCAGGTATGATGGACTGCAAGAAAGCTCTAGTTGAAGCTGAAGGAGACTTCGAAAAAGCGGTAGATATCCTTAGAAAAAAAGGACAAAAAGTTGCTGCTAACAGAGCTGACAGAGAATCTGCTGAAGGTGCAGTAATCGCAAGAGTAAACGAAGACAACACTTTAGGTGTAGTAATCTCTCTAAACTGCGAAACTGACTTTGTTGCTAAAAATGAAGCTTTCATCGAGCTAGCTTACGAATTAGCTGAGATGGCTATCTTCGCTGCTACTAAAGAAGAGCTTTTAGCTACTGATTTCCACGGAATGACGGTTGCTGAGAAATTAGTAGAGCAAACAGGAGTTATCGGTGAGAAAATCGAAATCGGATCTTTCGAAAGAATCCAGGGAGATTTCTTAGGAGCTTACATCCACGCTGGAAACAAGATCGCTGCAATCTCTTCTCTTTCTGCTAAAGTAGACGGAGCTGACGAAGCTGCTAAAGCTGTTTCTATGCAGGTTGCTGCTATGAACCCAATCGCTTTGGACGAAACAAGAGTTTCTCAAGAGACTATCGACAAAGAGTTAGAGATCGAAAGACACAAACTTACTGAAGAAGGTAAGCCTGCAAACATTATCGATAATATCCTTAAAGGTAAAATGCAGAGATTCTACAAAGACAACACTTTGGTACACCAGGACTTCATTAAAGACGGAAGTATCTCAGTTGCTGACTATGTAAAATCTGTAAATGCAGATCTAAAAGTAACAGGATTTGTAAGAGTAAGCCTATAAGCTCATCTTCAAAAAAATATCGAATCCCGGTGAATTTCACCGGGATTTTTTTATTCATAAAATCCCTTAATTATACTAATACACCTACCGACATCTGTCCAATCAAACAGAATATCACAATTGAAATTACCTACAATAAGAGCATACTTTTCCTAGACTTTTTTATAAGAATTATTACTTTCGCAGAAAATCAAAACAAAATAAATCTTACAAAAGAGACATATTAATATATTATCTGATACTGACCAGAAAGCCAATTACCAGTTTGACACTCAGGATGGCTTTTATTTAAAAATCGATAATATTTTTTTAACATTTCTTTATATTTTATTAAAGGTATTTCATTTTTTATTTTAATTTTGTAGAAATCCTAATTCCATACACATGAAAAGATTTCTACTCAGTTTGGTATTAATTTTTTTGACAATTAATACACTCTTTGCACAAAGGGATAGCGAGCATTGGATTGCTCCTTATTTTGACAGTGTCGGAGGATATACCAACATGTTATACCTTTCCACTGATTCCCCCACTCCCATTGATGTAACCATTTATAACAATAATGCTGTAGTAACTACGGTTACCATCAGTAAAACTAACCCACAAACCTACAAGGTTGCCAACAACCTTATCTCTACAGGTACTACTACTGAAGCATTTAATGTTGGTAATAAAGGACTGTATTTAAAAGCAGCCAAGCCTTTTTACTGTAGTTTAAGACTTGCCCAAAGTGTTCACGGGGAAGTTATTACCAGTAAAGGAAGGGCTGGAATTGGGAAAACATTTTTCGTTGCTGCCGCTCCTAATACAAATACCAGCAGCATTCAAAACTTTACAGCAGGTGTCCTGGCTACTGAAGACAATACCAATGTAACAGTATCATGGAACCCTACTGCCGGAGTAGTTTTCATCAATGGAAGCCCTACCGGAAACACTCAAACATTTACATTACAAAAAGGACAGTCTTTCATTCTTGCAGGATCTGGATCACAGTCTGCAAACAAGACAGGTTTTATCGGTGCAAAAATAGTTGCTGACAAGCCCGTAACACTTACCAACGGAAGCTGTAATGCCAACTTCTCTACTTCACCATCAGGAAGTGACCCGGTTTTGGATCAATCTGTACCGGTTGACAGACTTGGAAATACTTTTGCAATGGTAAAAACAAGATCTACTGCTCCTAACCTAAATATGGAGGGCGGTCTTATTGTTGCTACTGAAGATAATACTGAAGTATTCTTAAATGGAGGTGGAACTTCTGTTGCAACACTTGCTGCCGGAGAATGGTACAGAATTAATGAAACCAGCTATGTGGCTCAAGGAACTTCAGGACATTCAAATATGTTCATTTCTACTACTAAAAATGTATACTTATATCAATTTATTGGAATTCTGGGAAGTGATGCAACGAACGGATTCAACTATATACCACCATTGAACTGTTTCCTTCCAAGAAAGATTGACGAAATCGGAAAGATCAATGAAATGCCTATCGGTGCAGGAGGAGCCAGCGCTGTTCAGGATATTATTGTAAAATTAAATATCTTAACAGAGACAGGAGCAACAGTAATGGTAAATGACGCCCCAGTTGCTGCGGCAGACGGTCCATATCCAGTAACAGGAAATGCTAACTGGGTAACGTATGGGATCACCGGAGTAACCGGAAATCTTAAAATCACTTCTACAAAGGCTGTAACAGCAGGTATCAATGGAGGATTTAGTTCTGCAGGATACGGAGGTTACTTTGCCGGGTTCTCATCAATTCCTGTAATTGCGAAAAAAACAGGAGAATGTGTACCGGGAATCGTTCTTGAACTAGATGACGGATATGAAACATACCAGTGGTACCGTGACGGAGTTGTAATCCCAGGTGCTACTTCTTACACATACACACCTACACAATCAGGAAACTATACTGTAAAAGTAACAATGGGAACATGTCCTCCTGTGACAACTCCTATTTATAAAGTGCAGACTTGTTTAAAAGAAACTACACAAGCGCTTAATGCTTGTTCTACTAAAATTATTACCCCTACGTTTACTTCGTCAACACAGACAGTAGTAGCGACTACAGTAGTAATTTTAACTCCTCCTACAAAAGGAACAGCCGTGGTTAATACAAACGGAACAATCACTTATACTCCAAATCCTGGATATTTAGGACCTGATAAAATAGTTTACAAATTCTGTGGAAACTCAGTTGAGTTTACAGATTGTGAGCAGGTAACCCTGAACCTTACTGTAGTACCATTTATTGTAACAGATACTTCTATTAAGGCATGTTGGTATGACGTAGATCCTTATGCTTATTTTGATCTTACGAAAGCTAAAGTAACAGATTATAACGCCGTTACTAAAAAATACTACCGCACTCTGAATGACCTTACTGCAGGTATCAATGAAATCACAACACCAGACAACTTCCCTTCAACAGGAGGATTTGTATATGTGAAAGTAACTACTGCTGAAGGATGTACGGCAAATGCAAAAATTGAATTGATTGTACTTCCAATCAAAAAGTCTCCGATATTGGTAGATCAGTATATCTGTATGGATGCTAAAACCAATCTTGATGCAGGTTCCGGATACGACTCCTACCAGTGGAGCACAGGCGCAACTACTTCAGGTATCAGAGATGTAGGTGTTGGAGAATATACTGTAATACTTGGTAAGAACGGATGTTTCCTTACTCAGACAGTAAAAGTTAAAAAAGTTGAAGATCCGGTAATCCAAACGATTGAGCTCAACAACAATACAGCAACAGTAATGGTAAGCGGAGGTAAAGCACCTTTCAAATATGCGGTTGACGGAACTGCTAACTGGCAGGATTCAAATGTCTTCACAGGTTTAAGCAGAGGGCAGCATACATTCTATGTAAAAGATTTCTACAACTGTACTCCTACTTCAGTAGAAATTACGGTTCCTAATCTATTGAATGCCATTACACCTAATGGAGATAACGTAAATGATTACATAGATTACAGCGAACTTGCTTATAAAGAAAACCTAAGTTTTGTAGTATATGACAGATATGGAAATATGGTGTTTACCGGAAATAAATTCAACAACTACAGATGGGACGGAAAACATTTTGATAAGAAACTTGGAACAGGAACATACTGGTATCATATCAACTGGACTGAATCCAACAAAGAAAAGACTCCAATAAAATACACAGGTTGGATTCTTGTTAAAAACAGAGAGTAATAATTAGTTAAAACCATAATGGTAAGCCACGATTTCATAATCGTGGCTTTTTTATTACATTTTCAAGCATTTAATACTTTTTATTATTAAATTTGTGATAAATACTACTGCTGAATGAAGAAAATTCTATCTTTTTTATTTATATTTTATATTTTCACCTCTGCTTTTGCCCAATTGGACCGAGAGCATTGGTTTGCTCCCATGGTAGACAGGACTGGCGCACCCAATCCTTATCAGAAACTGTATTTATCCACCAGCAGAACAACTCCTTTTCCGGTAAATATTTATAACAATAATGTTCTGATAGGAACGGTAAATATCAGCAAAAATAATCCGCAAAAATTTGATGTATTAAGGAATTATATAATTACCACACAGCAGACGGATTTATTTACCCCTACAACTAAGGGATTGTACCTTAAGGCGGAATTCCCTTTTTATGCCAATTTAAGATTCTCGGTATTCAACCATGCGGAAATCATTACTTCCAAAGGTATTCCTTCCACAGGAAAATCGTTTTACGCAGCCTCCGCTCCTATCACTGTAAGCAATGGTATTCTGAACTTCATGACCAGTGTACTGGCAACTGAAGATAACACAACTGTAACCATCTCCGGATACACCCCTACCGTTCAGTTTTCTAATGGAACTACCGGGGCCACGAATCCCACAATGACTTTCACTTTAAATAAAGGACAATCTTACATCATTGACGGAATCGGGGATATAGCAGGAAACTTTGACGGTTTCATTGGCTCCAAAATTATTTCAGATAAACCCATCAATGTCACTAACGGAAATTTTAACGGACAATATGCAGGAAATTTCCCTACCAGTTCTGATATTTTAATGGATCAGGCAGTACCTGTCAACAGACTCGGAAATGAATTTGCCCTTGTAAAAGGTAACGGGCCGATAGGCGGCAATATGGAAGGTGCTGTTGTTATTGCCACTGAAGATAATACTCAGATCTTTGTCAATAATGAAATTCCTCCTATTGCGACCATTAATGCAGGAAAATATTTTGTTATCCCTGACTCCAAATATATCCTTCAGGGAAACGGACATTATAATTTATATTTAAAAACATCAAAAAATGCTTATGTCTATCAGATTTTAGCAGGAGATTCTAATTCAGGAAATGAAACGGCTACCGGAGGATTCAATTTTATTCCGGCATTGAACTGCTACCTACCGAAACAGATCAATGAACTGGGGCTTATTAATGAAAACTTCGTTCATTCCAATGGTAATCCCGGAGGTATTCTGAACATCCCGACAAAGCTGAATCTTATAACTGAAAGAGGAGCTATTATTACAGTAAACGGGGCTAATCCTCCTGCAATAACAGGTCCCTACAATATGACAGGAACCACCAACTGGGTTACTTATGGAATTCCCAATGTGACGGGCACCATTACAGTGGTTTCAAATAAGGCTATTATGGCGGGAATCACTGCCGGAAGTGACGCCGTAGGATACGGAGGTTTTTTCGCTGGCTTTCCTACTCAGCCCGTTATTTTACAATCAGGTGTAGGCTGTATTCCAGGGATTGTTCTTACTGTGGATCCATTGATCTATGACACTTATCAATGGTATAGAAACGGGACGCTTGTTCCGGGAGCTACTGCATCTTCTATCACCCCTACACTACCCGGATATTATACATGCTCTGTAACAATGGGAAGCTGTGCCCCTTTAGTTACTGAAAAATTTAAAGTTCTGAATTGTACAAAACTTACCAATGCTTCCTACAACGTATGTACTTCGCAGACTATAGCACCTACTTTCAGCAGCTCATCACAAACTCCTGTTCCCGGAACGGTAGCAATTACAACAGCACCTTCTTTGGGTACTGCAGTGATAAATCCTGTTACAGGAGTCATTACTTATACTGTAAATACTCCAGGTACCTCCGGAACAGATACATTCACTTATACATTCTGCGGAAATGATCCGGACTTCCCGGATTGTGAAACCATAACAGTTACGATCAACATTCAGGCTCTTACCGTAATGAACACCACATTATTTGCCTGTGATATAAACGGACAGGGAACATTCAATTTGACTACTGCCAATATTACCAACAATTCCCCTGTTACCATTACTTATTATCCTACCCTTATAGATGCTCAGAATGAAAATGCTGCAGCACTGATCACCAATACAACATCATATACAGCACCAAATGCGACTATCATATATGCTGTTGTCAAAAACAATATCGGGTGTAAAAGTATTGCACAAATTACATTATCTCTTTTCAATAAAGCGATTGTTCTGGATAACTACAGTGGTATTTTCTGTGATGATAATCTGGACGGAACGGTTACGATTATCCTTTCCAACATAACCCCTATCGTACTTAATAATCCTAATTATTTTACCAATGTAAAATATTATGCAAATCTGGCAGATGCTAATGCAGGAAACAACAATACTCTTCCTAACAGCTGGAGTTATACAGCAACAACTACAATTTACATCAGAGTAGATTCTCCTGATGGCTGTGCTTCTGTAATTAAGCCTTTACAGTTCAGTATCGGAGCTAAAGTAACATTGATTACCAAAACCGTTACGGAAAGTGTTTGTGATGATGATCTGGATGGAATAAAAAGTGTGAACTTAGCTCAGTTTATTCCTCAGTTTACATTAGATCCCAATGTTACCTTCACTTTTCACGCAACGTTGGCGGATGCACAGAATAATGTGAATATCGTTTCATCACCGGTTAATATTACAACATCCCAAACATATTATATCCGTTTCGAAAAAAATGGAGTCTGTCCGGAAGTAGGCACTCTTAAAATCAACATTAAAATTCCTAAAAAATCGGATGTATTACAAGACAAGGCTATTTGCCCTAAAACTACGACCACACTGGATGCAGGACCTGGTTTTGAGAGATATTTATGGAGCACCGGAGCTACTACACCTTCCATCACCAATGTAGCCCCTGGAAGTTATTGGGTAGAACTCACTTTCAATGGCTGTGTTTACAAACAGTATGTAAATGTCACCGAACTTCCACTTCCTATTATTACATCTATTGAAATTGATGGAACAACAGTAAAAGTCGGAGTAAGTGGCGGCACCCCTCCTTATGAATATTCTTTAGATGGTGTGGTGTGGCAGAGTTCCAATATTTTCTACAACGTACCAAGAGGCGCACACAATGTATTTGTAAGGGATTCTAAAATGTGTGAAGAAGTCAAAAAACCATTTGCGATCATTAACCTGATCAACACAATTACTCCAAATGGAGATGGTTACAATGAAGGAATAGATTATTCTGCTTTAATGGCCAATGATAATCTTGTATTCAGGATTTTTGACCGGTATGGGGCGGAAGTATTTAGAGGAACTCCTGAAAACAGGTATACCTGGGACGGAAGGATAGGTGGAAGATATGTCCCTACAGCAACCTACTGGTATTTTATCACCTGGACAGAATATGGTTCTTCCCTCACTGTAAAATATTCGAGCTGGCTGCTTGTGAAACATAGATAAAAAAGGAAGCCGGAAAGAAAGAATGCTGAATTTCAGTGGTGCTTTCATTCCGGCTTCTTTACTTATATCCATTCTTTTTTAAGGTAATTATAAATTTCTAACAGTCCTTAACAGTTTAGTGTTAAAGTTTAATATAACTTTAACCACTATTCTCCATCTAACTAGGGAAAATTGCTTTATTTCTATGTAATTTTGCGCATTATATGAAGAAACTGTTTATTCTACTGCTATTGGTTTTTCTGGCAAAAATTAATGCTCAAATATATTCCGGAGAGGTATTTCTGAGAGACAACTCAATTTTATATCTCAATCAGGTATATGTCACTAACTTAAACACCCAGAAAACCGTTCTTACGGACTATAATGGTAATTTTAATATCCCTGCCAATACCGGAGATGTGATCCGGTTTACCTCTATTGTTACTGAAAGAAAAGATATTAAGCTAACACCTCAATCAATGACACAAAAAAATCTGGTTGAGCTTAAAATTGCTTACTATGAAATTCAGGAAATTGTACTCAGCAGGTTCAAACCTACCGGAAATCTTCGGTATGATGTCAATTCATTAAGAAAAGAAGATAAGGCATATGCTCTTAAAAAAGTAATCGGGCTTCCTGAACCGAAAGGTGACGGAACTCCTCCTGAACTTCCTGTTGCCGGATTACGAGATGGCGGCCTTACTTTCAGCCTTGAAAGCATTTATGATATCCTTTCCGGTGAGAGAAAGAAAAAACAGCGTTATCAGGCATACGAAAGAATGAACAGTTCCGTGGCGCAGATCAAAAACTATCTGGGGAAAGATTATTTCACAAGGTTTAAAATTCCTGAGAATTTAATTGATAACTTTCTTCAATTCGTTTATACTTCGGAAAATATTCAGGCTTATGTATTAGCAGGAAACTTTGAAGCCATAAAGGTTCCTATTGAAAAATATCTGCCAATCTATCAGAAGAGACTTAGAAGCTCACATCTTCAGGAAGTTGTAAGCAATAATTAGAAGAATAATTCAAATATTTATAAATAATCCATGTTTTCACATGGATTATTTTTTTTTGATACAAAGGGAAAATCCCCGGTATTCCCCGTCCACACTACATCCGATGCAGATTATTCAACTTTTATTACATATCATTCCTCAATATTCAAAAATATGCTTAATTTTATCTCACAAACAGGTGTTTAAAATAAAAACACTTGTATTTCGTTATCCAAATAAAAACTAACCGACCCAAAACGCAAATTAAGAGAGAAGCACCTATTTTTTTAACTTAAAATTAATTAATGAAACAAGTACTTTTACTTCTTTGCTGTATGTTTTTCTTTACTATGTCTGCTCAAAAAAAAGGGAAAGACTATAGTAATATTCTGAAAAGTAATAATATCTATGAGATCAATGCTTTCTTAAGAGATGCCCATCCTGATGATCCCCGCAGGTCTGTCCTTAAACCAAGAGTAATGGAAATGATGAAGGAATATATCAAAAATGCACATCCTGCGGACCAAAAAGTAAAAGATATGCAGGAAATGCTTGCTATGCTGAGGAGAAGGCCTTCCACAAAGATCACTTTTGATGAAATGAATGCTATCATCAAACAGAAGCAGATAGCAAAATATAAGGCAGAACTGGCAGCAAAACAACCTACTACCGTTTATACTCCAAGTACTGCACAGAATACATATGTTGTAAATGCAGCAGCCAATACAGCAATTCCAAATGCAGAAGCTGAAGAATTTAACATGCTGATGGCAGTTTCTCCCGTAGAACACAAAAATAAGACTGTAAAAATCCTCAACTCTTTATTTGATAATGACCCCAATGCTAAAGAATGCATCGTCCTGATTCAAAATAAATCCGATTGTAATATCATCGTAAGAATGGAAGGTGTAGGGACTACCAAATACAGACTTGCTGTTCCCGCTCAGGGGGAAGGCTCCATTGTTATAGAAAAGGGACAATATCTTTTCACCAGTTTGGTTTGTGGAGCCCAATATGCATCACAAAAGACAATACAAAGGCCTATTATGGTGGCTTTAGGTAGTCAATAGCCTCAATCATAAACGGATTATCTCTCTGTCTTTTACCTTCAAAAGACAGAGATTCTCCATAAATTTTCACTATTTTTGCACTCATTTTATAACTCAATGGGCAAGAATAAATTAGCAAGATTTGCAGAAAACAAAATATTACCGAATGTAATCCAACCTACAAGGGAAGACGCTTTACAAGGTTTTGAACTTAAGGGAAAATGGAGAGATAATTTCTTTAAAAATGACAATCCGATTGTATTGGAATTAGGTTGTGGAAAAGGAGAATATTCTGTAGGACTCGCAAAAACATTTCCTGAAAAAAACTTTATCGGAATTGATATTAAAGGAGCAAGATTTTGGTTTGGTGCCAAAGAAGCAGTTGATAACAACATGACTAATGTCGCTTTTTTGAGATCACAAATCGAGCTTGTTGATCACTTTTTTGCTGAAAATGAAGTAGATGAAATCTGGATTACGTTCCCGGATCCGCAAATCAAATACAGAAGAACAAAGCACAGATTGACCCATCCTGATTTCTTGAACCGATATAAAAAGTTTCTGAAACCCGGCGGTATTATTCATCTAAAAACCGATTCGGAATTCTTACATGGATACACACTGGGATATTTGCAGGGAACTGGTTATGAAATCATCAGTGCTCATCATGACATCTATGGAGCGCCAGAATATGATCCTGGTACGGAGCACCTTAGAGATATCAAAACGTATTATGAAGAACTTTTCTCAGCGAAAGGAAAAACAATTACTTATATTAAATTCCGGATAAGCTGATGAAGTAAAAATAACAATTGATGAAAAAAAAATTTTTAACTGCTTTCTTTTTATTCTTCACATTTCTGTTTCCCAACCCAATATCTGCTCAGAAGAAAGGAAGTAAAGACATCCTGAAAAGCGTTGATATTAAAGAAATTGAAGAGTATATTAAGAACACCCATCCGGATGATCCGAAGAAAAGCGTGCTCAAACCTAAGCTTATCGCTTTAAAAAACGCAGAATGGACCAAAGGGTCCCGTACAGCTAAGCCGATGGAAGCAAGACCCATTATTTCCGATATTCCTAAAAGCATCATGAGAAATTCTTATTCAGATGAAGCTGAGGAATTTAAAAAACTCATCGCTGAAACCTCTGCTGAGCACAAAGAAAAAATAGTGAAACTTCTGGATACAATGTTCAATGAAGACATTACGCGAAAGGAAGCCATACTCTTATTCAAAAATAATTCAGACTGCAATATTGTACTGAGGATTGAAGGAAAAGGTTATTACAATCTTGCCGTTCCTGCCCATGGAGAAAACTTTATTGTGATCAATAAGGGTCCATATGCGCTCAACAGTAATATCTGCGATATGAAATACACCTCCCAGAAAGACATTAAAAAAAGTATATTTGTAACAATAGACAATCCAAAACAAGCAGGGGCTGAATTGAAATCCGTCCAAAAGGAACCAGTTCCAGAAAAACCTTCGAAAAAACAAAACTCAAAAAGTAAAATAGGATGAAAAAACTATTAGCCTTTACCGGAATTTCATTGATTCTTGCCAGTTGTAATGTAAATTACAGCAGCTACCCTGGAAGAACCTCCTACCCTTCCTCTACCAGTAATTCAGGTAACAGAGCCAATACAGAAAGAGAATATAATGAACTTATAAAGACCTATAAACCGGAAACCGCAGATGTTCTTAATGATCTTCTTAACAGCGATGATCCGAAAAATCCTAAGACCTCTATTTCAGTAGAAAATAAATCTCCATGTAATATGGTCCTTACGGTAAGCGGGAATAATTTCTTCAAGAAAATCCCAATCGGGGCAGGAAAAATAGGATATACAATGGTTCCTAAAAATCAAAACTACAGACTATCCGGAGTTTTATGCAATTCGGCCTATCAGTCTACAAAGTTTGTCACCACTTCCTATTCTATAAAACTTTCAAACTAACATACAACCCGCAGGATTCTGTGGGTTTTTATTTTAATTAAAGTAGTTTTCTCTTGATTAAAAACTTAGGAATTGGGCTAAGATCAATTAATAGGAAATACAAATTTTTTGGATACTGTAACGGAGAGATATGCTGCAGGCATATTCAGAATAATACACACTTGTTCTAGCACAGGCTTGTATCTATATTATATAAGATTCAAAAAAAAATAAATTCCTTCCATTCTATACCAATAAAAAAACGCTGGACCTAAATCCAGCGTTTTTCCTATATTAAAGAAAATCTTTAATTATTCTGCATCAAAGTCAGCATCTTTATCAGCAGATACTACTTCTCCTTCTTCTTTAGATTTTTCTTTATCAGCTTTTCTTTGAGACTGACCTTCTTTGATAGATTCTGAAACAATGCTCAAGATCATATCGATAGATTTAGAAGCATCATCGTTTCCTGGGATAACGAAGTCAACTTTTCTAGGGTCAGAGTTTGTATCAACAATACCGAAAACTGGAATACCTAATTTCTTAGCTTCAGTTACAGCGATGTGTTCTCTCAAGATATCTACAACGAAGATTGCAGAAGGAAGACGAACCATGTCAGAGATAGAACCTAAGTTCTTTTCTAAGTTAGCTCTTTGTCTGTCAACTTGTAATCTTTCTTTTTTAGATAAAGTTTCGAACGTACCGTCTTTTTTCATTTTGTCGATAGCATTCATCTTCTTTACAGCCTTTCTGATAGTAACGAAATTCGTTAACATACCTCCTGGCCATCTTTCTGTAATATAAGGCATATTAAGTTCAGAAGCGTGTTTTGCAACAACTTCTTTCGCTTGCTTCTTAGTAGCTACGAAAAGAACTTTTTTACCTGCAGAAGTTAATTTTTCTAAAGCGCTGCAAGCTTCATCTAATTTAACTGCTGTTTTATGTAAGTCTACAATGTGAATACCGTTTTTCTCCATAAAAATGTATGGAGCCATATTTGGGTTCCACTTTCTAGTCATGTGACCGAAGTGTACGCCAGCCTCTAAAAGGTCTTTTACATTTGCTTTTGCCATGTTTTCTGTTTTTGTTAGTTTACTTTCCGTCTTTTAAACAATCAACAACTTCTTTAGATGGGAGAAGCGTTTGGATGCTAAACGTAACGGGCAATTTTGCTTTAAGCTTCAGGCAGTAAGCCATAGGCTTTGAAGCGAATTAAAAATTTTAATAAGTTTTTCAAAAAGCTTATTGCATATTGCTTTAAGCTTATCGCAATTCTTAACGTTTTGAGAATTGGAATCTCTTTCTTGCTTTTTTCTGACCTGGCTTCTTTCTTTCCACCATTCTTGCGTCTCTTGTAAGTAAACCAGCTGGTTTCAATGCTAATCTGAATTCAGCGTTGATTTCGCATAAAGCTCTTGAAATACCTAATCTGATAGCTTCTGCCTGACCTGTATTACCACCACCGAATACGTTTACGGTAACGTCATACTGACCAACAGTCTCAGAAAGGATAAACGGTTGGTTTAATTTGTAAACCATCACGTCTGTAGAGAAATATTCTTTAGCATCTTTACCGTTTACTGTAATAACACCAGAACCTGGTCTTACATAAACTCTTGCTACAGAAGTTTTTCTTCTTCCGATTTTGTGAACTATAGACATAATTAATTATTTAAATTCGTTAACATTAATTGTTTTAGGCTGTTGAGCTTCATGTTTGTGCTCAGTTCCTTCATATAAATAAAGGTTCTTAAGGATAGCAGCTCCTAATCTGTTTTTAGGTAACATACCTTTTACAGATTTCTCTAATACCTTTAAAGAATCTTTCTTTTGAAGTTCAGCCGCAGTCATAGACTTCTGTCCACCAGGGTATCCTGTATGCCAGATATAAGTCTTATCAGCCCACTTGTTTCCGGAAAGTGTAATTTTCCCAGCATTCAAAACGATCACGTTATCACCACAATCTACGTGAGGTGTAAAGTTCGTTTTGTGCTTACCTCTCAAAATCTTTGCAACCGTAGAAGCTAATCTACCTAACGGCTGTCCTTCAGCGTCTACCACAACCCATTCTTTATTCGCAGTAGCTTTGTTCGCTGAAACAGTTTTGTAACTTAATGTATTCACACGTTTTAGTTAAAGATTAAACATAATTTACCCCTAAAAGGGTGTGCAAAGGTACAAATTATTTTTGTAACCCAAAAACATATTTTATTTTATCTATATAATCGGGTCTACACACCCCTATATCAATAGATTTTAACACTATTATAATTTTGGCATGCATCTTGTAAATTGTTGTCGCGATGAAAAAAACGCCTGGAAGATTCTAAAAACACAAATGATACAGCAAAGAGTTTATTCCCTCAACTCTTTCTTTTATTAAATTTACTTTAAAGATTTCCGTAAAATACATTAATATAATTACAGTTTCATTGAAATAATTATATTTGCGTCAATTATATTCCATAATTCATGAGCCACGGAAAACTAAGAGATGATAAAACCTGCCTGAACTGCGGACATCAGGTTGATGAAAGTTTTTGCCCCCACTGCGGGCAAGAAAACATTGAAAGGCGACAGCCCTTCTATTTTCTTTTCACCCATTTTATTGAAGATTTCACTCATTATGACGGGCAGTTCTGGGGAACATTAAAAAACTTGTTATTTAAACCTGGCAAACTGACAAACACTTATCTCGAAGGAAAAAGACAGAAATTCGTGCCTCCTGTAAAGCTTTATATTTTCGTCAGTTTTATTACATTTTTCGTGTTTGCCCTTTTTCCTATGGTTAATATAGGCTCTCCTAAAGAGGAAAATATGAAAGAACATAATAAGACGAATCTTTTAAAAATCATGAGCCCTGTCGGAAAACAAAAGCTTATAGACAGTATCAAAACAAAAAAACATCTGACTGAAAAGGATTCTCTTATCATTGAAGATCTAAAAGCAATTCCTGACTCTTCTGAAATAGAAGACATGCTGAGCATGGACAAAAAAATAGATCCGGACTTTAGCTTTGGAGAATATAAAACCAGAAAGGCTTATGATTCTGCTAAAGCCAAAAACCCCACATCTTTTAGTTTTATTGAAGCTCCCATCGTTCACAAATTCTTTGAGCTTAAAGAAAAAGGAGTTAAGAAAAAAGAAATTATTGCAGCGATGTTAGAAAAGTCTTTTCATAATCTCCCTAAAGCACTTTTTATCTATCTCCCTCTTTTTGCATTCTTTTTATGGTTTTTTCATAGTAAGAAAAAATGGTGGTACTTTGATCACGGAATTTTCACTCTGCATTACTTCTCGTTTTTACTGCTTACCATCTTATTCATATTCTTACTTTTAAAATTGACTGGCCTCACAGGATTCTGGCTGATTAATATCATTTTATATTTAACAATATCATTCTTGTCATTATACACTATGGCCTATTTCTTTATTGCTCACAGGCGGGTTTATCGAGCCCATGGTTTGGTAAGCATCATTGTCGGGATAATATTATTCACCATTAACTTTATTGCATTCATGTTTTTACTTTTAGGTCTTGCCCTAATAAGTTTCATGATGATTCATTAATAAAAAAGAGGCTTCCCAATGTGAAAGCCTCTTTTTATTTATTTTCTTAATGACTTAGTTGCCCTAAAACTTGCTATCACATAATAGGCGACAAACACCATAGAAAATTTTAGAATGGATGGAATAGCCAGTTCAAGTTTAAAAATTAAAGTACCTGCCACAACCAGAATAGCCATCACTACAAAAGACAGTCCCAGTTTTTTAGCCAATGTAAAATCCGGAGTATCCAAATAATAAGCAATGCCCCAGGCTGCACCAAAAGCAATAGCATAATAGAACTCCAAACCGATATTCTCTGAACTTAAAAAGAAATAATTAATAAGGAAACTTACGATAGTTCCCAATGTGAAATATATTAAAGCTTTTTGCATATCTATAAAAATATTCTGCAAAAGTAGAAAATTTAATTTGACAATATAAAGATGAGCGTCTTTGAAAACAAAGCCACAGCAAGTTGTTTTAACTCTGTGGGTTCCCAACTTTCCGGGTACCCAACCCAAAAAGGGGATATATAATTAAATAAATCACATCAATCAATTGACAATCAAAAGAATAAAATCAAACACACGGTTCTTTTTTTATTGTTATATTTGAAAACTTAGAAACTTTCTAGAATTTTTATGGAAACCCAAAAATATACTCCAACCAACAAGGTAAGAATCGTAACTGCTGCCTCATTATTTGATGGACATGATGCTGCGATCAATATTATGCGTCGTGTTATTCAGGGAACAGGATGCGAAGTGATCCATTTAGGACACGATAAATCAGCAGAGGAAGTTGTAAATACAGCAATCCAGGAAGATGCCAATGCTATTGCATTAACTTCATATCAGGGAGGTCACACAGAATATTTCAAATATATCTATGACCTTTTGAGAGAAAAAAATTCACCGCAGATCAAAATTTTTGGCGGCGGTGGCGGTGTAATTCTTCCGGAAGAGATCAAAGACCTGATGTCTTATGGAATCGATAGAATTTATTCTCCGGATGACGGCCGTGAACTTGGCCTTCAGGGAATGATTGACGATCTTGTACACAGATCAGATTTTGCGACAGGTAAAGATGTGACCGCAAAAGATCTGGATGCCATCAGCTTTGAAAACTCAACAAGCATCGCCAGCATTATCTCTGCTGTTGAAAACTTCTCAGAAGAAAAACCTGAGCTTGTAAAAGCAATTGATGAAAAATCTAAAGATTTAACCATTCCAATTATTGGTATTACAGGTACCGGAGGAGCTGGTAAATCTTCTTTAACAGATGAATTAGTAAGACGTTTCTTACGTTCAAATACTGATAAAAAAATCGCCATTATCTCTATTGACCCTTCGAAAAAGAAAACCGGAGGTGCTTTATTAGGAGACAGAATCCGTATGAATGCGATCAATGATCCTAGAGTTTATATGCGTTCTATGGCAACCAGAGAAAATAACGTTTCCGTTTCCCCGTTCATTCATTCTGCATTGAATGTACTGAAGCTGGCTCATCCTGATGTTATCATCCTTGAAACTTCAGGGATCGGACAGTCCGGTTCAGAAGTTTCGGATTTTGCAGATGTTTCTATGTATGTAATGACTCCTGAATACGGAGCATCTACACAGCTGGAAAAAATCGACATGTTAGACTACGCTGATCTTGTAGCATTAAACAAATCTGACAAAAGAGGGGCTCTTGATGCTCTTCAAGCTGTAAGGAAACAGTTCCAGAGAAACCACCTTTTATGGGAAAGTCCATTGGAAGATATGCCTGTATATGCTACAAAAGCATCTCAGTTTAATGACCACGGAACAACAGAACTATACAACAGATTAGTTTCTAAAGTAAACGAAAAATTTGCTGATTTAAAACTAAACGCTTTCGTAGAACAGGAAATTACAGACGAAGTAACAATTATTCCTCCGAAAAGAGTTCGTTACCTTTCTGAAATCGTTGAAAACAACAAACAATACGATATCAATATTGAAAAGCAGGCTGAACTGGCCAGAACAATGTATCATATTGAAGGCGTAAAAAATATAATTTCCAATGAGGTTTTGGATGCTGAATATCAAAAGGCAGAAAAAAATCTTCAACAGGATAATATCGACTTCCTGAAAACCTGGGATGACACTAAAAAAGCTTTCCAGGCAGAATTCTATTCTTATTTTGTAAGAGGAAAAGAAATCAAAGTGGAAACTTCCACAGAATCTTTATCTCATTTGAGAATTCCAAAAATTGCATTGCCAAAATACACCGACTGGGGTGATCTGATCAAATGGAAAGGACAGGAAAATCTTCCGGGAAGCTTCCCTTATACTGCGGGAATTTATCCGTTCAAGAGAACCGGTGAAGATCCGACAAGGATGTTTGCAGGAGAAGGAGGTCCTGAAAGAACCAACAGAAGATTCCATTATGTTTCTGCAGAAATGCCTGCAAAACGTTTATCCACAGCTTTTGACTCCGTAACATTATATGGGCAGGACCCTGCTTTACCACCAGATATTTATGGTAAGATCGGAAATGCAGGGGTTTCTATCGCAACATTAGATGATGCTAAAAAACTGTATTCCGGATTTGATCTGGTGAATGCACTCACTTCAGTTTCTATGACGATCAATGGTCCTGCACCAATGCTATTGGCTTTCTTTATGAATGCCGCTATCGATCAGAATGTTGAAAAATATATCAAAGAAAATGGTTTAGAAGCTAAAGTAGAGGCTAAACTTAAGGAGAAATTTGACGATAAAGGTTTAGAAAGACCAAAATACAAAGGTGAACTTCCTCCATCCAATAATGGTTTAGGATTACAGCTTTTAGGATTAACAGGTGATGAAGTAATTCCTGCAGATGTATATGCAGAAATTAAAGCCAAAACAATTGCTACCGTTCGTGGTACCGTTCAGGCTGACATCTTAAAAGAAGATCAGGCTCAGAATACATGTATCTTCTCTACTGAATTTGCTCTTAGACTAATGGGTGACGTTCAGGAATATTTCATCAGAGAGAAAGTAAGAAACTTCTACTCTGTCTCCATTTCAGGATATCACATTGCTGAAGCAGGAGCTAACCCAGTTTCTCAATTAGCATTCACATTGGCAAACGGTTTCACTTATGTGGAATATTACTTAAGCCGTGGAATGGATATCAATGATTTTGCTCCAAACTTATCTTTCTTCTTCTCCAACGGTATCGACCCTGAGTATTCAGTAATCGGCCGTGTAGCAAGAAGAATCTGGGCAAAAGCTATGAAATTAAAATATGGAGCTGATGAAAGAAGCCAGATGCTGAAATACCACATCCAGACTTCAGGACGTTCTCTGCACGCTCAGGAAATTGATTTCAATGATATCAGAACAACTCTTCAGGCGCTTTATGCGATCTATGATAACTGTAATTCACTTCACACCAATGCTTATGACGAGGCGATTACAACTCCTACTGAACAATCGGTAAGAAGAGCGATGGCAATCCAGTTAATCATCAATAAAGAATTAGGATTAGCTAAAAACGAAAATCCACTTCAGGGATCATTTATCATCGAAGAATTAACGGATCTTGTGGAAGAAGCTGTATATACGGAATTCGACAGAATCACAGAAAGAGGTGGTGTTCTTGGAGCGATGGAAACGATGTATCAACGTTCAAAAATCCAGGAAGAATCTATGCATTACGAATGGCTTAAACATACAGGTGAATACCCGATCATCGGGGTAAATACTTTCTTAGGAAAAGACGGTTCACCAACTGTTTTACCAGGAGAAGTTATCCGTTCCACAGAAGAGGAAAAACAAGCACAGATTGAATCTCTGCACAACTTCCAGCAGGCTAATGACAGCAAATCTGAAGAAGCTTTGAAACAACTTCAACATGCAGCCATCAACCAGCAAAACTTGTTTGAAGTAATGATGGATGCCGTGAAATACTGTTCTTTAGGACAAATTACCAATGCTTTATTTGAAGTGGGCGGTAAGTACAGAAGAAATATGTAATTCTTAATTGAAACTACATTTTTTATAAATTAAACCTCAAAGAAATTCTTTGAGGTTTTTTTATTTTAATTGTTATAAAATATTTTCATCATTCAATTTAATTTCAGGACCGTCCTTAAATCCTTATTTTTGACAGATTTAATTTTAACATGAAACCAAAAGCTTTATTCAACTGGAGCAGCGGAAAGGATTCTGCACTTGCCCTTTATAAAATACTACAGGAAGATCAATATGAGATTTCTACTCTGCTTACAAGTATTAATGAAGAATTTCAAAGGATTTCCATGCATGGAGTTCATGTTTCTCTGTTGGAAAAACAGGCAGAAAGTCTCGGAATCCCATTAATTAAAATGGAGCTTCCTAAAGAACCGTCAATGGATGAGTATCAGAAAATTATGAGTACAACAATGGCCGGAATTCAGGCTCAGGGTATTACTCATTCTGTCTTCGGTGATATTTTCCTGGAAGATCTGCGAAAATACAGGGAAGATCAATTAAATTCTGTTGGTATGAAAGCTGTATTTCCCCTGTGGAAACAAGATACCACCAACCTCATCCATGAATTTTTAGATCTTGGTTTTAAAACGATTGTAACCTGTGTGAACGGAACTTATCTGGATAAAAGTTTTGCAGGGCGAATTATTGATCAGAAATTCATTGATGATCTTCCTGAAAATGTAGATCCATGCGGAGAAAACGGAGAATTTCACACCTTTACTTTTGATGGACCTATTTTCAAAAATCCGGTTCAATTTGAAATTGGGGAAACCGTCAAAAAGACGTATCCAAAACCTAAAACAACTCCTGAAGAAGAAGACAGCGAATATGTTTTCTGGTTTTGTGATCTGCTGTTAAAATAAACTTGTATGGATTTCGTTGTAAGGTAAACAAAACCATGAACTTTTTTTAAGAATCGAAAATCCATGCTCCCAAATCATGGACGACATGCAGGATACACCTGACGGAAAATTTTGCAATATCTGTCAAAAAAACGTTCTGGATCTCTCTCATCTTAACCAGACTGACATGATTAAGATCCTTGAACAGAAAAGAGGAGAAAAATTCTGTGGCATATTGTTGCAAAAACACCTCAACCGCCCCATTGCTTTACCTCAAATAGATTCTGCAGAACACTTACCCGGAAAATATCATTTTTCGAAAATAGCTGCAGGAATTGCACTTACAGCAAGTATGCTCACTACCTACCCGGGACAAACCACAAAACACAATGAAATAGCAGTTATTGCCCAGAAAAAGAACTTAAAAGGTAAAAATCTTCCAGAGAAAGAGCCTGTAAAAAAAGATGGACATATTCTGTTTACTGGAAAAGTATTAACCAAAAAATCGGAAAAGCCCATCATTACAACTGTAAGTTTTATTACAATAAAGAAAGTATATTCCACTAAAACAGACGCCTCCGGAAACTTTATACTCGAAATTCCCTCAGAACTCATCCAAGAGAAAAATCTTCTGGAGTTTAACCCATCCGACTTTTTCTATAATACCGAAATGTCTGTTTTCACAAAAGCCGAGCTCTCAAAACATCAAACCATACATCTTTCTGAAAACGGATACGATCAGATAATGGGAGATGTGGCGATAGGACCACCTTATGCTACTCCTCAGTCATTTGTCATCCTGAATGGTAAAGTGCTGGACTACAAACTATTCAACAAAAGCTATATGATATACCCCGATAAATATGAAGTTTACTACATTCCTAAAGCTTTTGTCAATTTTTTTACATCTAAAGATAATATACATGACATCTACATTACTTTTGTGAAAAAGAAGTGAGCCCTACAGAGATATTTGTTTATATCCACGGTATTCAAATACAATCCTTCAGTAAAGCTGGGAGTTTTTTGTTATTTTTGAGAAACAATATTGATAAAAAAACATTTCCAAATACAAAATGACTTTAAAAAAATTCCCTCTTCTTTCACTTATTTTTCTTTTGATTACGCTGGTTTCATGCAAAAATGAACCAACGGCAAAAGAGGCCGAAGCTTTAGATAAAAAAGCTGTTATTGATTCTACTGTTGCAGCTTTTCAGAAAACACTTTTAGAACAACAGATTGATTCTACTTTCAAAAAGTATCATTTCAATGGAAGCATTGCCGTTTTTAAAGATACCATTCCCCTTTACAGAAGAGAAAACGGATATTCTGATTTTAAGAAGAAAGCTAAAATCGACAGTAATACCATTTTTGCCATAGGTTCGGTAAGCAAGCAGTTTACCGCTGTTTTGGTCTTACTTCAAATGGAACAGGGAAAACTGAATGTGACTGATAAAGTTTCAAAATATCTGAAGGAATTTCAGATTAAAGAATATGAAAATATTACGATTCATCAATTATTAAATCATACTTCAGGATTGAATATGGTGGGAGGAAAACTGATGTTTAAGAGCGGTTCCGACTTCTTCTACTCCAATGACGGATTCAATACTCTTGGAAAGATTGTGGAAAAAGTTTCCGGAAAGTCCTATGCTGAAAATGTTCAGGAACTCTTTAAAAAAGCAGGAATGGTACATTCTTCAACCGGAGACACCTTTAAAGGGAATAATTTTGCCAGTGCTTATCTTGGTACTCCTGCTAAATTTCAGGAAGTTCCCAACATGCCGAAAAGATTAGGCGGGCAGGAAATCGGAACTCCGGCAGGTGGAATATTATCTACCATTCAGGATCTTCATTCATGGAACAACGCTTTGTATGGCGGAAAAATTTTAAAGCCTGAAACCCTGAAGCTATTCATGGCAAAAAGCGCAGAAAGACGCCATGCAATCTTTGGAAAAATGGGCTACGCTTACGGTATCATGCTTAATATCGGGAAACCCAATTCTTATTTCCACAGCGGTTATATAAAAGGCTCTCCTTCCTTAAACATCTATTATCCGGACACGAAAACATCCGTGATTATCCTGTCTAACATTGCCGATGAAGAAAAAGGGAAAGGAGTGATCTTCAGACCTCATATTGAAGTAAAAAAGATCACAGATCATCTTGAGAATACTCTTACACAGCTTAGATCACAACATTAACTCTTTATGCAGGCTTAAGAAACTCCTGCATTTTCATCAAATTCTTTTTGTGTTCTGTAAAATTGAATACAGCAAAAACAAGTGCCGTCTGCAATATAAACGGAAGAAGCAGGGTCACTAAGGTCAGAAATATTTCAGAATGATTATTTTCTCTGAAAAACTGATAAGCATAATTCCCATTTTTTATAACAACCTGGGCCATTGAAGAACCGCAAACTACCACCAGTCCAATATTCTGCTGATACATTGTATAGAGGCTTTTTCCCTTGTATTTGAAATCTGCTCTCAGGTATTTCCATATCTTATAATTAAAAGCCAATATAAATACTGAACCCAACAAAAAAGATCCGTTAAGCAGCTTGAAAAAAAGATTATAATTGTCCTGATTTTTTGCAACAAAGATCAACAATAAGTTAATACCAAAAGCCAGCAGTCCTATCATTAAAGATTTTCTGAAAAGCCCTACATATTTTTCCTGTATAATTCTTTTGGCAATCAAAGGGATTGCCGTTGGGTAAAACAGCAGATAATTAACTAACTTAAATTCTCCGTTCCAGGATTCTTTTGTTTTTAAAAAAGCATCCTCAAAACTGATATTCTCCTTATTCTGAAGATCTGAAATCTGGCTGATCATATGATCTCTGATTTCTATCAGAATATCCAATGAAAGCTGTTGAGCGATCAGATAATCTGTAATTTTATTTTCCTGTTCTCCGGTTATCATAAATTGAATATGGTTTGTAGGTTTAATAAGTAACTTTTCATCTCAGTTTCTTTTTCTGCCTGTTGTGTTTTTCCTTTTTCAGTCAGCAGATAATATTTACGGTCTCTTCCGTTGATTTTCTGAATTTCAGAAATAATCATTCCGTCACTCTCCAGTTTGTGCAGTAATGGATAGAGTGCACCTTCCGTCATTTCCAGCTCACCTTCCGTGAGTTCTTTTGCCCTTTGAGTTATCTGATACCCGTACATTTTGATTTCTTTGGAAAGAAGCTTCAAAATAATATTCTGCAGGGTACCTTTATAAAGACTATTCTTTTTCATAGAATGATTTATACCTTGCAAACATATGCATAATTTTCTTATGTATATAAATTTAATCTAAAAACTTTTAATTTGCTTTATGAAAAAAATGTACTTCATAGCGATTTTTCCTCCTCAGGAAATTATTGAAGAAATAAAAATATTTAAAGAAGATCTCGCAACAAATTATGCCAATTCCAAGGCTTTGAAAAATGAAGCCCACATTACACTATTTCCTCCCTTTTCAAGAGAAATTGAACTGGAGGAGGATATTCATATTGCTTTTCAGAAGATCAATACAGAAATCACGCCTTTTGAAATAGAACTGGATGGCTTTGGAAGCTTTGCTAATCCTAAAAATCCTGTACTCTATATTCATCCAAAAGAAAATATTCATTTAACCGAGCTTTATCATAGGGTAAAAGAGTACTTTAATTTTGTCCAGTATTCTTTTAATCCTCACGTGACTGTAGGTTTCAGGGATCTGAGTTGGGAAAATTACCTTAAAGCCTGGGAAAAATATGAAACAAAGAAATATAAAACTAAATTCTTAGTTGATAAAATAATACTTCTCCGTCATGATGGACAATGGATTCCTATAGCAGAGAAAAAACTGGAAAAATAAAACCGGCTGCTGGAGCCGGTTTTGTTCAATTTATTCTTTCATGATCTTCTGAGAGAGAATCAGATTTTTGTTTTCTTTTACATTCAACAGATACGTGCCTGTCGGAAAGTTTTTAATATCAATCTTAATTCCTGCATCTTTAAATTCAAATCTGGATGGGATCAGTTTCCCGGAAGTATCATAGATTTCCACTTTTACATCTTTTGAAAAATCCTGTTTTCCTTTAATGAAAAATTCTCCGTCTGTAGGGTTCGGATAAACACTGAACCGTCTTTCTTCAGCTTTCACTTCTGAAAGTTTAAGAGTAGATTTACTCAGAGTCCAGGAAACAGTAGTAACATGCAGAGTACTGTGGTTATCAACTTTCAAAAGCGGATTATCATCAACTACGGACAATGTTAATGTATTATTTCCATTGTTCAGCTGCGCGGGAGTAATGGTAACGCTGCTCGCTGTTGATCCAAGCGTTGTTCCATTCAATATCCAGGTGTTGACCAAAGTATTAGGATTGGGAAGAATTTCAGTAGCTGTAAAAGTGACATTAGATGTAGCATCTACTGTAGTATTATTAGCAGGTGTATAGGAATCTATTGGAGACACTAAACTATGGATCTTTTCGATAATTGCCTCTTTACATACGGAGCAGAACTGCTGGTTAAGATATCTCATCTCACAACTCTGGTGCGGACGGAACCAGCTAGGGCTTTCAGCATGAGCATACACTCCTACCCCATTTAATCCTACCCAATTTTTCCATTTGATCGTTGCCGGATTAGAATTCTGTGTTTTATTGGGAGATTCCAGTGAACCTGAAAACCAATATTCATCAGCTAATTTTCCAAAGGAATGTCCAAGCTCGTGCACTACAATTTCATTTGAAGACCCATTTAATGAAGCAAAAGCATACGTTCCTCCACAGCCTCCATATTCTGTAGAATTCCCCAATATATAGGTAATATCGTAATCAGGAATATTAGCGGCCAGTACTTGTCCTACTTTATTGGTTGTATTACTGTATATGCATCTGTGAACTCCTACATCAAAAGTAGAGCCCAGATAGTTGTTCGGATTGGTAACGGGAATTACAGGTTCAGTAACATCTGTTGCTGTTCCCGGATGTTTCACACCTGATTCTGTGGAAATCACTTTTACAGCATAAGCATTAAAGTAATTTTTATATTCTGTATAGGGACTTTTTGTAAAAAGATAATTGACCGTATTCTGAGCTGATGTTGTAAAATCGGCTTGCTGTGCAGCGGTAAATCCGTCTCCTAAAACAGCAATAATAATCCTTTTGCTGTTGTCTCCGTTCTGTAAAAGCGGAACAGTATCGAATGTCTGGGCAAAACAGCTGCTTCCAACTAAAAGGGATAATAAAACTTTTTTCATAATTATAGTTTTTTGGTGAATAATAGTTGTACTCCATCATCAGTTGCCTTCTCAACCTTTACCGTCTGAACATTTTCAGAATAGGAAAAACGGGTACTGAATTCTGTGCTTTGAAGGGAAGCTTTATGTCTGGAAATCCCCTCTTTTTCATATACTTCCAATTCAGGGTTAAAAGGATCTCTTACAAGCTGTCTGGCAACTTCTTTCCCGCCAGATGCTGTCAGTGTGATAATAAAGTCTCCATTATGAGCTTCATTTCTTTCAAAAGAAGAAATCTGCTTCAATCTGCCATCCGTAATTTTACTGCTCTGAAGAGTAACTTTTGCATTTCCGGATTGATCTTTATCTGCTTTGAAAAACAGATAAATAATTCTGTCACTTTTTTTTACCGTAGTTTCTGAAAGTGATTGTCTTTTTTGAGTTAATCCATTCTCTTTCTGAAAGCTACAGAACAGAAAAACAGGAACAATGAATACATTAAATACATTTTTCATAGTCATTTTTGTTTAAAGGTACTAAAGTTTTAAATATAAATGAAAGTCATTTCCAATACTTTTTCACTCTTAAAAAACTTAGAAAGTCCTATCTTTGAGGCAATGATTTCAGAGAAAATAATTTTAGGTATTGACCCGGGAACAACAGTGATGGGATTTGGCATTATCTCCGTAAAAAAAGGAAAAATGGAGATGGTTTCTATTCATGAACTGATCTTAAAAAAATATCCCAATCACGAAACTAAGCTCAAATATATTTTTGAAAGAACACTGTCGCTTATTGATGAGTTTCATCCTGATGAAGTAGCTCTTGAAGCCCCTTTCTTTGGAAAAAACGTACAGAGTATGCTTAAACTTGGCCGTGCACAGGGAGTAGCCATGGCTGCCAGCCTTTACAGAAATATTCCTATCACCGAATATTCTCCGAAAAAAATCAAAATGGCCATCACCGGAAATGGAAATGCCAGTAAAGAACAGGTGGCAGGAATGCTTCAGAATCTTCTTAATTTAAAAGAATTTCCTACCAAATATCTGGATGCTTCCGACGGACTTGCCGTTGCGGTATGCCATCATTTCAATTCCGGAACTATAACGGATACAAAATCGTATTCCGGATGGGAAAGCTTTTTGAAGCAAAATCCGGATAGGTTGAAATAATTTTGGCTTTTTCTTATATTCTTCAAAGTACTGTTTTAAACCTCTAAAAAACAATATTTTACAAAAACACATACAATTACTTGGTAAAACATAATACTATCTTTTACATTGGTATGATTTTTAGTACTACCTTTGTATAAATTTTCAGTTATGAAAACAAACCAACAAACTATAAATCAAGGGACTCATAAAATAAACTGGTTCCAAAAATTTCTGATGGTATGTTCCGGCGGGAACATCCATATCTTAAGAAAGACCCCAAGCGAATGGAATAAATTTTCCGGGATTGGAGGGATTGTACTTTTCACTGCAGTATTCGCAACTTTGTCTGCAGGCTATGCTATGTATACGGTATTCGACAATATCTGGGCTTCCATAGGATTTGGAATTCTTTGGGGACTGATGATCTTTAATCTTGACCGTTATATTGTTTCTTCCATTAAAAAAACAGGAACCTGGTGGAATCAGATTCTGATGGCTATTCCCCGTCTTATCCTTGCTACATTTTTAGGGATTATTATTTCAAAGCCGTTAGAGCTTAAAATTTTCGAGAAAGAGGTAAATAAGCAGCTGAATACAATCATTCAAAGAAATAAAAAACAGCTTCAGGGTGAAATGAACGGAAGGATTCTTCAACAGAGCGGACCTTTTGAAACCGAAAAACAACAGATTTCAGGAAAAGTAGCACAGTATCAGAAAGCCTATGATTCTGCCTCGGTAGAACTTGAAAAGGAAATTCTGGGAAAACAGTCGGGTTTAACCAGTGGAAAAGAAGGTTACGGACCGAATGCTAAACGTAAACAGGAATTAAAAGAACAGCGCAGACAGGATCTCGAGAATTATCAAAAACAAGCCGCTCCCAGACTGGAATATCTGGATAAAGAAATATCTAAGGTATATACCAATCTGGAAACCGAAAGGAAATCTACAGAGACTTTTGAGGATAAATTCAATGGATTTGCAGCAAGGCTTCAGGCATTGGATGAATTAGGTAAAAATTCAGCGATTATAGGATTAGCAGCAGCTTTTATCATGGGGCTGTTTATCTGTCTTGAGATATCTCCGGTTCTTGTAAAATTAATTTCTCATATAGGGCCTTATGATTATCTTTTGGAAAAGACAGAAAATGATTTCAGATTATATTCAAAAGAGAAAATTGAAAAGGGAAATGCTCTGACAGATTTCAGGATTGAAGATTTTAAGGATAATTTGAAAAATTAATGATCTCCGCATTGGCTATTAAGCGATTTAAACATTAGAGAAAAAATCTATAAAAAACTAAAGAGTAAATCTTTAAAGCTTTCGGAATTTCCGGAAGCTTTTATTTTTACTGACAAGGAACATTTTTTGCATGAACTGTAGTATGCCTTCAAGTGTTGTACATCATTTCATCTATTTCCCGGATACTGAAATATTACGAATTATATATCAGTCTGGAGCGGTTTATGATTATCTTAAAGTTCCTTCTGACATTATTGAAAAGTTTAAGGAGGCAAGATCCAAAGGGCAATTTTTAAATAAAGTGATCAAGCCCAGATTTAAATATCGTAAAATTGAATAAAAAAAATGTCCCCATCTAAATGGAGACATTTATAATATATTAAACTTTGATCAATTTATTTGATGATCAGTTTTGAAGTTTTAGAATCTTTTCCGTTAGAAACCTGAATCATATATACTCCTTTTTCTAATTGCTGCTCTACTTTGAAAATACCATTTCCTTCTTCAGTTGCAGATGGGCTTGCTACCAATCTTCCTGCCATATCAGAAATAGAAATTTTCAGATTTTTACCATTTTTAGCTTTAATGAAGATCTTATCTCCGGTTGCAACCGGGTTAGGATAAACAGTTAAATCACCATTATCTGTTTTCACTTCGTTTGTTCCTAAATTGGTAACAAATTTCACGGTGTAGTCTTCAACCTGTCCGTACTTTAATTGTCCGCAAGGAGTCATATTAGGATTCTCATCATCTACAAGTACTCTCATTCTTAATGGTGTATTAAGCACCACTGAAGCAGGAGCTGTAATGGTAGTATTGTAAGTTCCTATTATCGTAACTGGATCTGCTACAATATTATCAGCAGAACCCACAAGTTCAGAAGCTTCAAATGTTCCGTTATTATTATAGTCAATCCAAACTCTTACTTCATTATTTGAATCTGATACATTTACCTGAAGATCATGAGTACCTGTTGCTGAAAGTTCTGTAGATGTAGCTTTCAGACAGCCTGCTCCCGTATAATCTTCATAAAAACTAGCATTATTCTGCCAAAATCCTGTGGTAGCGTTATTGATAGTTCCTAATTTTACTAAAGTTGGTCCCACAAAATAATTATTCGGATTGGTAACTCCTGATGGATTACATGTAGCAGCAATAGGTGTTCCTATCGCAGCTCCTGCAGAAGGAGCTGTTGCTCCTAATGAAGTACTAAGCGACCCCCTCATTAAGAAGAAATAAAGAGCAGCTCTGTCATGTTGCCCATTGGTAAACTTGAACGCTATTGGGTTTGTATAATTCATCATGTTATACTGTACTCCCTGATAGTTTGCTCCTGTACAATAATTCATATCATTGTTGGTAGGTGCAGGGTCATTCAGTAAGCTTCTTGATCTTTCCGTATCGCACACTTGATCATCGTCTGCAGCACAGTTATTAGTTGTTGCGGGACAAAAATTTGTGGTAGCGTCTCCTTGTGGCGCATCAGGATCTGCATTTCCAAACGTATGCAGCAATCCCATACTGTGTCCAAATTCGTGAGCCAAAGTAATATCATCCTGTAGTGTAACCACAAAAGATTTCATGAATGATTCGTAGTTAGCATCAGCGTTTTGAGGCAGTCCGGCCCAGCCCATAATACCATAGGTTCCACCACCATCTACTTTATTCATAATATAGATATTAAAATAAGATGCTTCCGGCCAGTGTGGAGCAATAGCTTTTACTTGTGCTGTAGTAACTCCATTAGCTCCACTACGCTTTACTCCATAAGTATCATACCCTGCAAGAGTTCCTCCGTTATATCGAACAATCCCAGTAGTTGCATTACAGTTCGGGTCCCTTTTAGCCAATACCAATTTAATTGGCATCGTAGCAGCATTACCAAAATCTGCAGGAATTCCCTGAGCCCACTGATAAGTACCTGCATACATTTGATTACAATGATCCAGCCAAGCCTGAATTTGTGCATCACTCTTATTGTAAGCAGTACCAATAGCAGCACCTGTAGGTGCTATTACGTGTACAACCACAGGAATTTCATAAACTCCATTTACAATTTTGTATGCACTTCCTCCTTTAGCAGCAGTATTTTGATTACCGCTAATAATTTTGTTACGTATATTGCGAACCATTTCATCAATTTCCGCATTTTGTTTTTGGTGTACTCTCTGCTCATTATCAAAGTCACACCAATCTTTTTTTTGCTGTGCTGATACTGAAAGGGATAGTAGCAATGCCCCACAAAGGATAGTTTTCTTCATTACAATATTTAAAAAAATTAATAAATTAAAAATTTATAATTTCAGGCATTTATTAATAGTATTTATTATCAATAATTTACACAAAATTTAAAATTTTATTACAGTTAGTAGAAAAACATTTATAATTGTTACATTTTAAACCAAAAATAAAACTAACGTAATTACAAACAACATTCAATTAATTTACATTATTAATAATAAAAGGTAATTAAAATAACAAAACAATCAATTCACAAAAACAAGGATATAAAATTAACATATTAACAATCAATACATTAATTCAAAATTACAAAATAAAAAAACCGCACTGATTGTGCGGTTTTTAATATATAAATTCAATGATGATTTTATAAAGAATAATTCGGAGCTTCCTGTGTGATAATTACATCATGCGGGTGAGATTCTTTCAATCCGCTTCCTGTAATCATTACCAGTTTAGAATCTTTTTGAAGGGTTTCAATATCTTTAGATCCACAGTATCCCATACCAGCTCTCAGACCTCCTGTCAACTGGAAAATTACATCTTCCAATTTTCCTTTGTGCGGAACTCTTCCTTCAATTCCTTCCGGAACGAATTTTTTAGCTTCACTTTGGAAGTATCTTTCTTTACCTCCTCTTTTCATAGCAGAAAGACTTCCCATACCTTGGTAAGACTTGAATTTTCTTCCCTGGAAAATAATTTCTTCTCCCGGAGCTTCATCTGTACCCGCTAGAAGAGAACCAAGCATTACGGCTCCTGCTCCACTTGCAATCGCTTTAACGATGTCTCCTGAAAGTTTGATTCCACCATCAGCAATTACCGTTACATTTTGTGACTTAGCGTATTCGTAAACGTTATAGATCGCAGATAACTGAGGTACTCCCACACCTGCAACTACTCTTGTTGTACAGATAGAACCTGGGCCCACTCCAACTTTAAGTACGTTAGCCCCAGCTTCAATAAGGTCTTTAGCAGCTTCTGCAGTTACGATATTCCCACCTACAACATCAAGGTTCGGATATGCTTTTCTGATTTCTGAGATTTTGTCTAAAACTCCTTTAGAATGACCGTGTGCTGAATCGATTGCTACAATATCAACTCCTGCCTGTACCAAAGCCTCAATTCTAGCCAATGTATCTTCTCCTACTCCTACTCCGGCTCCTACGATAAGACGACCATTCTGGTCTTTATTAGCATTTGGATATTCCAATTGATTATCAATATCCTTGATGGTAATTAATCCTACAAGTTTATTGTCTTTATCTACAATCGGAAGTTTTTCAACTCTGTTTTTAAGAAGGATTTCTTTTGCCTTTTCAAGGTTGGTATCTTTGTCTGAAGTGATCAGATTTTCTTTGGTCATGATCTCTTCTACTTTCATATCAAGGTTTTCCTGATATTTTACATCTCTGTTGGTAATAATTCCAATCAGAACATTATCAGCATCTACTACCGGAAGACCTGAAATCTTATATCTTGACATAAGGCTTTTCGCTTCTCCTAAAGTATGATCTTTGGATAAAGTTACCGGATCGGAGATCATTCCGTTTTCGGAACGCTTTACACGGTTCACCTGAGCAGCCTGCTCAGCGATTGTCATGTTTTTGTGAATAAAACCTAATCCTCCAACTCTTGCTAATGCAATAGCCAGATCAGCTTCAGTAACTGTGTCCATCGCAGCGGAAACTATCGGAACATTCAGCGTGATTTTGTCGGTAAGTCTTGATTTTAATGAAACCTGGTTAGGTAAAACTTCTGAATAAGAAGGGACTAGAAGAACGTCATCGAAAGTGATGGCTGTCTCTACAATTTTGTTATGAATAGACATCTTTACTTTCTTTGCAAAATTAGGTTATTTTAGTGAGATATGAAAATCCTTTTTAATAGTTTAAATAAAATTTAATAATCAATAACTTAAATCGAAAAAACCGCTCTTTTATCAGAACGGTTACGGTACAAAATAATTGAATATGTAGAAACTACTTGTTAATTTTAATCAATATGGCAGGTAAAAAGTCTATTTTAAGGGGTTTCCATTTTCATCCAATTTCTCAATATGGGTCTGATTATTTTTATCGATGTATACTTTTAATCTTACCTTACCTTTTGTATCGCGGATAAAAATCCCTACATCTCCATTCGCTGTCTTGCCAGCAAAAAATCGTTCATTTCCCAACTTGCCCTTTTCCCGTAGCAGTGCAAATGCTTTTTTTGAATCTTCCGGATTATTAATTTTTTTGATAGAATCACCAGCCTTAATAATATCTTCCAGCAGAAAATCATCCGGTCTGTCCCAAAGTTTTAAACCATACACTCTTTTTTTATCATTCCCTGCTGATTCAGAATATTGCAGCTGCATAATCTGATCCGTATTTCTCTGATCTACAGAATATACCATTCCGGACCCTTTTTCATCGGCATCATATACAAGCCCTCCACATTCGTCACCTATAGAATTGAAGAAAATAAGTCCTGCCTCTCTTTCACGGGGTTTCATTTCTTTGTGATTCACCAATCCGGGATGCTGACGCTCTTTATTACTGATCACCATTTTTAAAGTTCCGTCTTTCTCAATGATATTGATACGTTCTACATCTATTTCCTTAAAACGTTCGTTAGAAGATTGATTTTTAAATGCGAGAAAGAAAAACATCGCACAGAGTATGCTGAGTACAACGGCATAGATTTTAAGGATACGGACTTCTCTTATCAGTTTTTCCATGCTGTAAATTTTGGGGAATTAATGATTATTTAACGGAAACAGAATTAATCATTTTTGAGATATCATCAGGTGTAAAATTTCCTTTCACATCTACAAACACCATATCCTGACTATTGGAGCCTACGGTGATCAGCATATTTTTAATAGCGTCACCGTCCTGTTTCACTCTTATATTTACATTATCACCGTCATGCTTTATGGTAGCCCATTCTTCATAATGATTATCATTCAGATATTGAGTATAATCATTCAGCATTTCTTTACTTCCGTTTGTTACGGTAAGAACTTTTATTTTTGAAGCTTTCTTTACCAGATTAATTGTTTCCTCACTTTCCCCGTCTTCCCTTAAAGCCTTCTTAATATAAGATTTAGCAAGAACCATGGGCACATTAATACTTGCAAATTGTGCTCCTTTGAAATCATATTTTGAATTCTGAAAAAAGTCAATATTCGGTTTTTCTGAAACGATGCATGATTGAAGCATACCCAGCATCAGAATAGCGAGAAAAAAATGTTTAAGAGTCTTCATAGGTTAGTTTTTTTATTTGATTTGTCTTAAGCTTCCTCCTGAAATTTTATCTACTTTAGCATCCAGTTCAGGGTTTCCTCTCAATTTCACTGCTGCTCCGGATGAAACACTTACTTTCAGTTTATCCGTTACCAGTAAAGAAAGACTTGCTCCAGAGGTAGATTCTACTACAGCTGTTGAGATCTTAAGGTCATCTGCTTTACAAGATGCTCCGCTGCTGATATCAATTACGGCAGAAGCTGCTTCTCCTGATATACTAACACTTGCTCCACTGGAAGTATCTAAGGCTAGTTTCGGAGTTTTAATGTCAACATCCAGTATAGAACCTGAGCTTACTTCTACTGCTGCAGCATCTTTTACATTGAATGTTCCTTTGATAATAGAACCAGAGCCAGCATCAATTGCCAAACTGTTTTCTGTAACAGGATTCACGGCTGTAAAGACACTTCCTGACGATGTTTTTATAGCATTAATACTAGGAGCTGAAACATTGACGTTAAGATTTTTAAATCTCAGGTTTCGGACACCTTTGTTGTCAACATATATCTTTAAAACTCCGTTTTCCACTTTTGTGATCACATACTGAAGTTTATCTGCATCTGCAATAACTTTTACACTTCTTGTATTTTCCTGTTTGTAGGTAACATTTACTCCCACGCTGGCATCTATCTTTGAGAATTCACCCACGTTTCTGTTATCTCCGTTCAGGTAAGATGATGTATTCCCCGAAGTAAGGTCATTTCTCACGGAAGTTGTCACAGAAGAAGTGGTTGTTTCACCGGAATTAATGATCTTGTTTACATCTGACAATTTCATTTTTCCATTAAGGATAAAAATAATATTCTCTTCTTTGGAATCAACATTGAAAACAAGATTCTCAAGATAGTTATCTTTCTCATCTTCAGCCAGGAATTTCATAGAAGTCCCATCGCTGCTCATAGACATCAGCTCGTTGAAGTTTAATGATTTTAAGGCATCGTTTATTCTCGCCGTTTTATCCTCATTCATTTTTATATTGGCAAGATTCTCATCTTTTAAACGATCTGGAAAGGTAATTTTAGGAATAATTAAAATTTTAAGTCCATCCACATCGTTCAAAATCGGTTTTATTTTTCCGACATAAGCATCATCAACATCAATAGTATTCAGTAGCTTGAACATTGGTTTTTTAATATTGATAGATGTCACTCTTCCCTTTTTTTCAAAATCCTGAAAAAGCTTGTCTAATTTCTCAGTCTGTGCAGAATAAGTTGCAAAGCTGCTTAGCATTAATGCTATTATAAAAAATATTTTTTTCATGGGATTGTTCTGATTTTTAGTATTCGCTGTCAAGATTTTCATTTTTTTGAGAAGATGCTACTGTTTTTTTAAACTCGTTTCCTAATTTCATAAAGGAATATTTGGCAACATCTATGGCTTCTTTTTCACTGCTGATCCTTTTGCCGTTTACAATTACATAAGAGTCATTGTACGCAGATGCAGAATCACTTAAATTTTTATTGTTTGAGGCATTGCTGACGTATCTGGGTCTTGTTTCCTTTTTAAGCCTTCCTCTTTTTGGCAGGATTTCATCCATTACATCTTTTTCTGCCACCTGATTATCCTGAAAAACAGAATCTTTTTTCACTCCGGAAATAGAGTCTGTATGATTTACGGCCACCTGTTCCTGGTGATCACTGTTTTCTTCAATGAATCCGGACTTCTGTTTTAAGATTTCATCTTTCACCAGTTTTCCTTTATCCTGCGCATCTTTATTATTGTTATTCAGGAATAATCCGATACTGAAGACCAGCATTATACTGGCGGCCATCCAGAACCATTTAGGAAAGGAGGGTTTCTTCTTTTCTTCCAATGGAATAACAGGTGCAATATGCTGTTCAGGTTCCGAACCTTCTGCAGTCTGAAGAAAGTCTTCAAAACTCCAGTCCATTTTTTCTTCCTTAATATTCTGGAAGACTTCGTTGTATTTATCTTGTAATTGATCTTTTTTCATAGCTCATCAGTTGTGAGATTTGTTCTTTTACTTTTTGTCTCGCACGCATCAGGTTTACCCTTACTGCATTTTCCTCCATTTCCAGCATTTCAGAAATTTCGGAAACATCATACTCTTCTACATCTTTCAAGTGGATGACCATCTTCTGTTTTTCGGGGAGCTGATTGATAAATCCTACAATATGTTCCTTAAGGTTATCAACTTCCATACTGTAAAGCTCTGACCGGTGAAGCTGCATATCTGCAAAGCCGATCTTTACATCGTGATGCTTCAATCTGTTCAGGCATTCGTTCCGGACAGACTTCAGCGCATAGGATTTAAAATTCCCGAATTGCTCAAGCTCATCCCTCTTCTGCCAAAACTTCACCATGAGATCCTGTACTACATCTTCTGCTTCATCACTGCTCATGACAAACCGTTTCGCAAAACGATACATCTCGTCTTTGAGAATAAACACCGTATTCTTGAAAGTTTCTTGGGTCATGAGTTTTGTTTCTTATAGGTAAGACAATTGCCGTTACAGATCTATTACATCAAAAATAAAAAAACTTCAAAAAAAATTGAAGTTTTTATTTTTTACCGAGAAGCTGCTTGAGAAATGCGATCTCCGCATCCTTGTCTTTAAGCCTTTGTTCGTATTGTTCTATTAGTTTTTCAGGAAGCTGATTTTGATATATAAAACCATTATTTCCCCCATGAACATTATCATAATTAAAAGATAATCCATCTCCGCTTAAAAAATCAAGAACACTTACATCCAATACTTTTGCAATATCTTCTACCTGAGAAAAAGCGGGCTTACTTTTATCATTCTCAAAATTGGAATAGGTTTTCTGGGAAACATTCAATACTTCCGCAAGATACTCCTGGGTAAAGTTCTTATTGATTCTCGCTTTTTTCAGTTTTTCTCCTAGCGTCATAGCACAATGTATTTTTACCAAAATTACATATTTTTTTCTTTTAGAAAAATAATACGGAAACCAGTAATTTTCTACAGTATTATTTCAATTTATTATTCACACATTTGGAGAGTAATAAAAGTTTTATATATTTAACCTAATAAAAACAAATGTCTATGATGAAAAAAAATTTGAAGCTGCTCGCTTCAGCACTGGGATTGATTTTCCTTTTCTATTCCTGTAGGACAGATGAAATGGTCAATTCCGAACAAAGAACACAAAACGAAAAGATAGGTGCTTTCGAAAGATTTGAAAACCTACGTTCACAAGAAATCCTGAACAAGAAAACGCATTATTCTAAAAGCGGAGTCTCTCTACC
>JAITUA010000009.1 GCA_031286615.1 Chryseobacterium sp.
GTTTTTTCGTCCGTCTCTTTTTGAAGTAGTATAATGTTTCTGCTTATCTAAAAGCTCTTCTGCGCTACTGATATACTCTCGTTTTCAGTGGGGCAAAGATAGAAACTTCTCCAATACCCAGCAACTTTATTTAACATAAATTTTACCTTTTCGTAATATCCAGCCCTAAAACTCTGAACCTAAGGAACAAAAATTTTAAACAAATTTCTTCAATGTTAATCTATGGAAAGTAAAACCAGTAATAATACTGTTAGAGCCTATTTCTTAAGGATTGTTTTCTTTGTAAATAGCGCTCAAAAATTCGGCATAAGACTTTTCCAGACCAATAATATCTCCAGATTTAAGATTCAAACCTCCTACTCCTGAGTTATCCGGCTTTACTTTTAAAGAGGAAACCTGAAAATACAGGTTATCATCATTCGCTTTTGGCTGAACTTTGACAGTGGAGCCTAAAAGTTTCTTGGTAGAAATTGTATAGATTTCTCCCGGGACAACTTTCAATTTTAAAAATGATCTTGGAGAGATGATATAGTCTTTACGATTGATGCTTATTTTCTGATCTTTATCAGAGGATGCAAATACATACATCTCGCCATGCTGGGCTGCTAACTTTTCTTTAGGTGTATAATATAAAGCAATCTTATAATTGGCAGCGTTGAATGATTGTGCTGTCCCATCTACATTTTCGAAAGGTTTTAATTCAAAAGTATTGGCACCGATCTCTTTTGCTTTTTTATATACTAAGGAAAATATAAGTGCATCATCTTTTGAAAAACCCTGAACTTCTACTTCTCCTAAGTAAATGGCATCTGCACCGGCTGCTTCTTTTTTATAAAAGAATTTATCCGGGTTATCATTTGTTTTTTCAACCTTAGTCAGATAAACATTTTGTGCATTCCAGAACTGGATGCATAATACGGAAAAGATGATTGCAATATTCTTCATATATATTATTGTTGTGAAAGTGTATCAACACATTCTTCAAGGCTGTTTTCCCAATGTTTGGGTTCTATTTTATAAGTCTCTTCTATTTTATCTAAAGACATTGTACTTCTTACAGGTCTTTTGGCAGGTGTTGGGTACTGTTCGGTTGTTAATGGATTCAACTTTACTGAAGATTTTGAAAATTCAGCAATTTTTTTGGCAAATTCAAACCATGTAGTTTCCGGATAGTTTGAGAAATGGAAGACTCCATACGTTTTATGGTGAGCTTCAATAATGCCCATGATAGCTTCTGCCAAATCATTTGCATTGGTTGGCTGCCCAAACTGATCAGCAACTATTCCCAATTCTTTTTTCTGAGAGAACAGATTCAGCATTGTTTTCACAAAGTTTTTATTGAACTCTGAGTACAGCCATGAAGTTCTCAGGATAATTGTTTTAGGATTAATTTCAAGAGCAAGTTCTTCTCCTTTTCTTTTTGATTCTCCATACACTCCTATTGGGTTGGTAAAATCATCTTCGGAGTATGGAAGGTTTGTGGTTCCATCAAAAACGTAGTCAGTGGAAACATGAATCAGGGTAGTTTTATAATCTGCACATGCCTGGGCAAGATGAGCTACACCGTCAGCATTTACTGCAAAAGCTTTTTCTTTTTCGGTTTCAGCCAAGTCTACCGCCGTGTATGCTGAAGCATTGATGCAGTAATCAGGTTTGTTATCATAAAAAAAGTCATTCACCTGGTCTTCATTGGTAACATCAAGAGTAGATGAATCTGTAAATAAGAATTCATATTGATGTTCAAAGTCCGGAGCTATTTTTCTAATGCAGTTTCCTAATTGTCCGTTACTTCCTATTACTGCTATTTTTTTCATTTATATATTATTAATTTTTAAATTGGAATCTTCAATAAGAGTGGTTGATTAAGAATTTTTCGCATTTTGGCTTCTTAAAAACTTCACTCTTGACTGGAAGTCTTTCTGTATCAAATCTACATAAAACTTATCGAAAATTTCTTTGATATCTTCGGGATGAACTTCTGATTTTCTTGTTTTGACATTGAAATAAATAACGGTTACCCAAAGTACGGCATGAATTGTTTTCTCATCTAAACTTTTCATCAGGATTTCAACTTTTGCAGTTCTATCTTGTACATCGATGGTTTTGCTGCTGATTACAACCTGTGTGTTATATCTTACTTCTTTTATATATGCTATTTCATTTTGAATGGCAATCCAGGTACAGCCGGTTTTCTTGGTATATTCTTCGTATGTAAATCCATAAAATGTTTCTACATGATCTTCTCTGGCATTGAACATATAATCAAGATATTTTACATTATTCAAATGTCCGATCGGATCACAGTCACTAAACCTAACTTTTACCGTAGTTGATACTTCTTTTTCCATTCCGCAAAAATAAAAAAACCACCTCTAAAAGAGGTGGTTAGTTTTATAAATCTTTGTTAATTTGCTGAAATTATTGAATTCCTAATTCTTTCTTTACAGCTGCAGTAGCATCTGCTCCTGCTTTATAAAGGAATGCCGGTGAGTTTGCATCCATAATGTAGTCATATCCACCAGCTTTAGCTACTTTCTCTACTGCATCATTCAATTTTTTCTCAACTGGTCCGAAAGCCAGGTCTTGCTTAGCTTGTAGATCTTTTTGAGCTTTGTCCTGCATTTGCTGGATTTCTTCAGCTAATTTTTTCATTTCAGCTTCTCTTGCCGCGTTTTCATCAGCTGTTTTTTTCGGAGCTTCTGTCTGATATTGCTGATATTTAGTTTGAGCTGCGTCTGCTTTTTTCTTAATCTCAGCCTGTTTTGTATCTAAGAATGTTTTAAGATCAGCATCTGCTTTCTTTTTCTCCGGCATAGCGTTAAGAACTCCCATTACATCTAAAGTAGCAATTTTTTGAGCTTTTGCCATACCTACAGATACAACCATCATTACTGCTGCAAATAATACACTTAATTTTTTCATAATTGGTAAATAAATAATTTAATTTGTTTTTAGATTTTAAAATATAGCAAAAGTTAATTTCTTTAAACTTATTTTTTGCCTTTGCTATTTGTTTTTTCTTTCTTATCTGTTCCTTTCAGCAAAACAGACAATACTTTCTCGGTGTAATCATATTTAGACTGAAGGAAGATAACACTAATGTTATTGCTTTTATCAAGAACTATGCCCAAGCCATTTTTTTCGGACATTGTTTTGATGGCTCCCCATATCTGATCCTGAAAAGGCAAAACCAGGTTTGTTCTCAGTTTGGTAATCTCACCGTTAGCTCCAAAACGTAAGCTAGTAGTCGTTTTAATATTTTTATCAAGGTCTACAACTTCTTTTTCTCTCAGTTTAAGCTGGTCTCCTATTAATAATACTTTTTCACTTTCGAAAGCAGCTTTTTTTCTTTCATATTCAGACTGAAGACTTTGAAGTTCTGACTCCCAGGTATCGATCTGAGAATTTAGTCTTGCTTCAGCTTCTTTATACTGAGGTAATTTATTTAAAATTTCATTAGTATCCACCACTCCTATTTTCTGGGCATTGCTGAATCCAAAAAGCAAAAGTAATGCGAATGTAAAAGTTATTTTAAAGTGCTTCATATTTGTAATTATAATGTTTGGTTCATCAAGAAGTGGTTACGCCATCCTGATTTATCACCTGATAATGTCTTATCAAGACCAAGTGCAAAGTCGAATCCGATCAATCCAAATGCTCCCATATATACTCTTACTCCTACTCCGACTGATCTTTTCAATTGGAATGGGCTGTAAGAACTCCATGAGTTCCACACGTTACCACCTTCAGCAAAAGTTAATGCATAGATTTTTGCAGTCTGGCTCATTGAGATTGGGTATCTTAATTCTAGAGTAAATCTGTTATAGATTGTACCACCACCTGTCTGAGTAATATCATCGGCCTGGCCTCCTTCTGTACTGGCATTTTCATATCCTCTTAAAGGAATCAATTCTCTACCATCATATCTACCTCCGAAAAGACCTGTACCTCCCATATAGAATCTTTCAAACGGCGGAGCTCCCAATTGACTGTTATATCCGTCCATGAATCCCATTTCTGCAGAAGATCTTAAGACAAGTTTTCCAATGATTTCATTGTATACATCTGCCTTAAATTTAATCTTATAGAATTCCATCCACTTATATTTGTCAATAGCTGACATTGTGGAATAATCTTTCTTTTTAAACAATGAGTATGGAGGAGTCAGTTTTGCTGAAAGCTCAATATTGGATCCCATTGTCGGGAAGATTGGATCGATACCTGCCGAGTTTCTGCTCAACCCTAAGTTGACACTGAAGTTATTGGCTGTACCATTATTTTCTGTAGTATTTCCAAACTGGAAAGGATAGTTATTGAAGTCATACTTCTGGAACTGTAGTCCTGTATAAAGTGAGAAATAATCATCCGGCCAGTTCAATAGTCTGTTCAAACCTACTGAAGCGGAGAAAATATTCAATTTCTGAGCAGCTCCGTATTGATCTGTATATCTCACTCTGGAATTATTCAAACTTACAGAAAGGGCTGTTGGTCTTGTACCAAATAACCAAGGTTCTGTAAATGAAACTCCATAGTTTTGGAAGTACTGTCCTGCCTGAACCTGGATAGAGAAAGTCTGCCCGTCTCCCTGAGGTACTGGTTTGAAATCTTTAAACTTAAGGAAATTCTTTAATGAGAAGTTATTAAAAGTTAATCCTAAAGTACCGATGAAGCTGTTACCACCGTAACCAGCCTGCAACTGTACCTGAGAAGAACCTTTTTCTACCAGTTTCCAGTTAATATCAACAGTATTATCTACCTGATTTGGCTGAATATCCTGTCCGATCTGCTGAGGGTCAAAGAATGACATCCCTGCTAAATCGAAATATGTTCTTTTAATTTCCGTTTTCTTGAATAACTCTCCCGGTTTTGTTCTCAGTGCTCTAAGGATAACATGGTCATGCGTGGTAGTGTTCCCCTGCCATGTTACTTTATTCCAGGTAGCCTGCTCTCCTTCATTAATTCTAACTTCAAGATTTACAGCATCTCCTGATACTGATTTTTCAACAGGTGTAACATTGGAGAAAAGGTAACCATTGTTCATGTAAACAGATTTGATATCTGAGTCATCTTCCTTACCACCGTCTTCTCCTACTTTTTTGTTGAATCCTACTGCATCGTAAATATCACCTTTTTTATATCCTAATAATCTTTGTAAGTATTCTGTAGAGTATACTGTATTACCTGTGAACGTAACGTCCCCAATGTAATATTTTTTACCCTCGTTAAGTTTTACATTGATTTCGTAGTTATTTCTTTTGTTTCTCCAAACTGAGTCGGAAACGATTTTCGCGTCTCTATATCCCAGGGAGTTATAATAACTGATAAGACCTTGCTTATCTTCCTGATATTTGTCTTCAATAAATTTTGAGGATTTCAAAATTCCTCCGATACCGAAACGTTTTTGTTTTGTTTCTTTGAAAGCTTTGTTTCTAAGCTTGCTATCGGTTACATTTTCGTTTCCTTCAAATTCAATATGGTCAATCTTAATTCTTTTCCCCTTCTCTACATTGATGGTCCAGTCTACTAAAGCAGGGTCTCCCGCATTTACTTTATCCTGAATACTGATTTTGGCATCTGCAAAACCTTTTTTAATATAATCTTTAGGAACATTCGTTTTAAGACTAGAAACTAAGTTTTGAGTAATCTTAGTTCCTGGTTTAAGGTTGTTATCCTTTGCCAGTTTTTCACTTTTAGATTTACCAATTCCTTTTCCTGCAAATTTTACTTCTCCAAGTTCTTTCAGATCCTGTAGGTGAAATTTCAGAACGATTGTTTGTCCTTCAATGCTTTGAACATAAACTTCCACTTCAGAAAAAGATTGGGTATCCCAAAGTTTTTTAACAGCATTACTGATTTTCTGTCCTGGAATGTCTACGCTTTCTCCTTTGGTAAGACCTGTAAATCTTAAGATCTGAGCTGGTGTATATTTTTTTACCCCATCTACAACGATGTCTTTAAGTGTATAAGTGCCTGCCTCATTTTCTGCGTGAACAGCGTTATTTACTTTTGTGCTGTCTTGTGGAGTTACTTGTCCATAAAAATGTGCAGAAGCAGCAAACATAATGATGGGTAATAGTCTAAACTTCATTTTATCGAGTCTTTCTTTTCTTAAAATTTTATTGGCCTTTTACTTGCTCACCGGTTAAACCGTATCTTCTTTCTTTGTTTTGATAATCAACAATACATTGAAAGAAAATATCTTTGGTAAAATCCGGCCACAGAACATTTAAAAACTGTAGTTCTGCATAAGCGATCTGCCAAAGCAGGAAATTACTTATTCTTATTTCACCGCTGGTTCTGATCAGTAAGTCTACAGGAGGAAAATCTTTTGTATAAAGATAGCTTTCAAATAAATTTTCGTTAATATTTTCTATCTCTACTTTTCCTTCTTTTACATCAGAACTTATATTTTTAACGGCTTCCAGTATTTCATTTTGCGAACCATAGCTTATAGCCAATACAAGGTTTCCTTTTGTGTTTTCTTTTGTGAGTTCTACCACACGCTCCAACTGCTCTTTTACTAAAACAGGCAGTTTTTCAAGGTTCCCTATCACGTGCATTCTTAATCCTTTGCTGAAGATTTCTTCTGCCTCAAGCAGTAAGGTCTCTACCAACAGGTTCATAAGAGTATTCACTTCTTCTGTTGGACGGCTCCAATTTTCTGAAGAGAATGTATAGAGTGTTAAGTAAGGGATATTAATCTCATTACAGGCATTAATGGCATTTCTTACTGCATTAATGGCATTTTTGTGACCGAATGTTCTTTCTTCGCCACGAGATTTTGCCCATCTTCCATTACCATCCATAATGATGGCTACGTGTTTTGGTAAATTCTCAGAATTTATTTTATCTTTAATCAACGACATATTATTCACAATAACATGGAGGTCTTCCGAACGAATACGTGAGTCCTAAACTGAAAGTATTCAACCAGTCCTTCGATCTTCCATCTCCAATATTTCTCTTTTTAATAAACTCTGCTTCTCTTTCTTTAGAAACCGCATAATAATTTCCAGACTGTAATAATGAACCTCCTGTTGCCGGGTCCAAAATATCTGTATTAAAAGAAGTTTTTACATCTTTTTCCAGGATCTTACTATGATCCAACTGATCTGTCAATGTATATCTGAAGGTAGCTTCTGCAAATATTGCCCAAGAATGGTTGAATTTATACTTCAAACCTACTCCAAAAGGAATATGCATTGTTACTTTTTTCCCTAATGAATAATCTGTTTTCGTAGTAAAATCCAATTCATTGATTGGAGCCTGCGCCACACCATCTGCATCTCTTCTGAAATCGTTCACAAGATTAGCTTTAGGAGCGTCAAACATCAAAGCACCAACACCTCCGAAGATATAAGGGCTTAGCATGCTGATCTGCTCATTATTTACCGGGAAAAAGTTATATTCAAACATTAAACTCGCCTCATACACGTTATTTTTTCCGTATGAGTTTCTATTTCTTCTATAATCTTCTTTCGCAGCTTTATCACTAAACTGAACCTGGTTGTATCCTAAATCCAATCTAACGGTCTGATGCGGGTTAAAATTAAATCTATATAACAAACCTCCATAAAATGGGATGCCCCAATCTGACACTCTGTTTAAATCCAACGGCTTCTGTAAAATATAATTTGTCCTTCCTACATCTCCCACTAGGTTACTCATACCTAGACGAACTCCCAATTCGTTTCTTTGTGCTTTAACACTTACCACTCCAAGGAAGGCAAGGAAGCTAAACAATAATTTTTTATTCATAAAAGAATATGGATTTATGGTTATTTTAAAATTTAATTTTTGCAAATATAAAACATTTTTATATTAATGATAATCTTAATGTTTAGTTAAAAATAAACAAAAAAACATAATTTGTTATAAAGTAAACGGCAAAGTGGCAAAAATATTCTTTTTTTCATAGAATGAAAATACATTAAATATGAAAAAACCCCCATTAAATGAGGGTTTAATGCTTTATTTTTTATTAAATAATACCTGTACTTTATTTCTGATCCTTATCAATAATGGCTCTTTATAATTTTTATCTTCATCAAAATATCCGTAACCATAGCCATATCCGTAGCCATAACCGTAACCGTAGCCCTGTTTTGTATTATAATCATTATAAACAAGTCCCAGATTATCAATCTCATCATTATGATACTTTTCAGTAATCATTTTCAGCATGTACTTTTCTGTGTATTCATGGCGCACAACATAAATATTGGCATCAGAATGTTTCATCAGCTCATATGAATCCGCAACTAGTCCTACCGGTGGTGAATCTATAATAATGAAATCATATTTTTCTTTCAGTTCTTCTATAAATTTGATATTTCTCTGGCTCATTAAAAGCTCAGAAGGGTTTGGCGGGATAGGTCCTGAAGTGGCAACATCAAGATTTGGAATTTTTGTTTTGTTAAGAATCTGATCAATTCCTACTTCTCCTGTCAGATAATTGGAAATACCATATTTATTATCAATCTTGAAATCTCCGAAGATTTTTGGTTTTCTAAGGTCCATTCCCAGTAAGATTGTTTTTTTGTCACTTAATCCTATTACTGATGCAAGATTAATGGAAACATAAGTCTTTCCTTCTCCTCCGATGGATGAAGTGATAAGTATAACTTTACCTTTTTGCTCTTCATTATCCATCAAAAATCTCATATTGGCTCTTATTCCCCTGAAAGCTTCTGATACAGATGATTTTGGCTGCTCCAGAACGGTAAGCATATTTTCATTGTTGTTATTTCCGATAACCCCCAGAAGCGGAATTTTTGTAGCACTTAAAAGCTCTTTGATATTCCTGATCTTGTTGTCAAACACTTCCCCGATAAGTATAAATAATAGTGGAAGCAATAACATTCCTGAAATAATAGCTGTTTTTGCCAATTTCACATTAGGCCCAATTGGTCTTTGTCCTAAATTTTTGGCTGGGTCAATGACTGTTATATCAGACTGATTGGTAGCCATTCTCATCTGGGTATCACTCTGTCTGCCCAAAAGACTGTTGTAAGTAGCTTCAATCATATTATAACCTCTCTCTGCATCCAGATATCTTCTTTCTTTTTCAGGATAAGTTGCTAAATCAGAATTGGCGCCAGCCATTTCACGATCTATTTTATTAATCTCTTCGTAATATCTGTTATAATAGTTTCTCAAGCTATTGGACGACCCCATTCTTGCTTCATCAATAAGCCTGTTGATTTCTCTCATAGGTTCTGATGACGGCTTATAAATAGTAGCCATTTCCGCTTTTTTGGTATATAAAGCTTTAAGTTCAGACACCGTTGCTGAGAAAACACCATCTTCAAAACCTGCCGCATTTGTTCCGATCATTTTATCGAAATTCTGAGACTGAAGTGTGTTCTTAATATTGTTCAAAGAACTGATTTTGCTTATGATATCAGCTTTTTTAGCTTCAAGTTCTTTAATTTTTTCAAGAGATTTTTCATCTCTGTCTTTAATATTATAAAGTTTTTCGGAAGTCTTTAAATAATTAAGCACATTCGCGCTTGAATCAAGTTTTTTACGAATGTTGGTAAGGTTGTCCTTTAAGAAGATATCTGTATTCTTATTAACAATGTTTTTATCAGCAAGTCTCTTTTTCTGTAGTTCTGCAACGGATTTATTCAGGAAATTAACTGTACTATTAAGGTTGTAACCTTTTTTAGTAATAATCATAATAGATCTGATTTCTTTATCAAAGTCTACTCCTGTTGTGGAAACAATTTCGTCTACACTCTGGTTTACAGAGTTCAGGTTAATAATAATATTATCCAGCTTAATTTTGGTAGGAAGGGGGTTTTGAAGCAGTCTGAATCTCAGGTTAGGAGAATTATACCACTCATTAACTTTAATGGTTTTATCCGCTGGTCTGCTATAAGAGTTAATATCCTGAAACCCTTCTACTTCGTAGTTATATAAGCTCGTAGACTCTCCTTCTTCAGGCAAAACCACTTCATAAGCTCCATTTCCTTTCGGTATCAGCGTAATAGGATAATTAATCTGCTGAAGGTGTTTTTTATCGATCTGAAGAAAAACGGGTGAGTCATCTTTGTCCAGATAAGTAGATTTTATAAGTCCTTTGGTAGAATAGTTCACAAAAAGATCTAATTCTTTCACCAAAAATTCGTTGTGAGATCTGGATAAAAGCATTTTCTTCAAATAAAGACCATCCTGATTTCCTGTATCTCCCCAAATAAAGTTAATAGACTGGTTAGACTGAGTTGGCAAAAATTCGGAAGCTTTACTTGAGGTACTTAATGATAAGTCTGATGCAAAAATATTTTGTGCATAATATTTACTGTACACCCAAGCCATGGCATATCCAATGATAAACATCAATACAAACCAGTACCAGTTTTTAAGAATTCTTCTTAAAAAGTGTTCTAAATCAAATAATGCAAATGTCCCGGATTTATCTCTTTGAGAATTATTCTTCTCTGCTGTGTTTACTCTTTCTGGAATCATGGCTAAAGATTTTTAAGGAGTAAATAAATAGATAATGCAGTCGTGATTACAGAAACTCCTGTAGTCAAAGTCTGGATTGGATCTTTTCCGAATCCATTCAAGCTTTTCGCTCTTGTATTCAGATAGATTTCATCTCCGTTCTGTACATAATAATAAGGAGAGTTCATAAGATCTTCACGGGTAAGATCTATTTTGGCAATTTTGATTCCTTCCGGAAGTTTTCTGTGGATAACGACTTCTTTTTTATCGATAGTTCTGTTCAATCCACCATTAATGGCCAATGCTTCAGTAATCGTAAGGGTATTTTTGTGGGCTACTTTTTCTCCTGAGAGTCCGGTAGTTTCCACATCACCAAGAATATAATAGGTAATACCGTCTGTATTCAGTCGTACTTCAGATTTACCTTCCTGGAAATTTTCATTTACTTTATCCTGTATTTCTTTTGTAATATCGTCAAGAGTTCTTCCTTCAGCTTTTATATATCCAATTCCGAATACATTGATATCACCATTGGAATCCACCTTGAGCCCGTTAAAATAAAAATTCATATTTCCTCCTCTGCTTCCTCCGGAATTAGCACCAAATGCACCACCTATGTTTCCACCTCCTGATATGGCAGAACTTGTTACCCCTCCACCAGAAACTCCGCCTGAAGCATTGTAAGAGGAATAAAATTGCGCAGCATCCCCCTTGGGAGTTGTCACAATATTAAGATTAAGGATGTCATTTTTGGTAATCCTGTACACGGGAATATTGTACGGGATAAGACCTTCTTCGTTAATGACAAGGCTTTCACTTGGCTGTAAGTACCTCACATCCTTTGTTGTGATACATGAGATAACTAAAAAAGGGAATATTAAAAATAAATACTTAAAATTCTTCATCATATTTGAATATTGTTTACAAAAGTAATATTTAATTGTTAATTTTTGTTATTTCTTAATCGATATAGCAAATCTGGTAAATAAGCTCCGAAAAAGCCTAATGAAATAATCACCAATAATAACAGATTGACATCAATATGTCTTAAATAATAAGCAACCCCCACAATCATCAAGTAGTAAAGAATGATATAAAAAGTAGATCTTCTGTGGGTAAGATTTAGCCTCAACAGTTTATGGTGAATATGGTTTTTATCTGCGTCGAATGGTGATTTCTTATTATAAAGCCTTATGAATATAACATTTAATGTGTCTACGATCGGCAGAATCAGGATCGCTACTGCCACTACTGGAGCAGACTGAAGGTGATACCTTGGTACATCTACCAGGTTTTTATCTATAAAAATATCTATGAAACAAATAGAGGTAAATGCCAGTAAAAAGCCAAGCAGCATGGATCCGGTATCCCCCATAAATATTTTATGGGTACGATGGTTGGACAGATTATAATACAGGAAAGCCAATACGGTTCCAATTATAACCACAGATAATACGACCAATGGGTAGTTATATTCTCCTAAACGGTAATAGCTTATTCCAAATAAAGCACTGCAGATTACAGAATAGCCACCTGCCAAACCGTCTATCCCATCAATCAGGTTAAAAGCATTGATCAGAATGATAAAGGTGACGATACTGAACAGTACACTTACAAAATACTCCAGTTCATACACACCAAATATTCCAAATAAGCTTCTTATTCTAATATCTGAGCCAATAACCACCAGTGAAGACACTACAATTTGTGCGACAAGTTTTTTATAAGCTCTCATCACAACAATGTCATCCATTACCCCTACATAAAGCAGGATAATCAATGAGGCAAATAAAAATTTGTAAAGGTCAAACAGCTCATAAGCAAAAATAGAGGCACAGATTCCTATGGAATAGAAAATGGCAATCCCACCAAGGTTAGGAATTTCTCTAAGATGCGAACTTCTTATTCCAGGCTCATCCATCAAGTTTTTCCTTCTTGAGATCTTGACGATAGTAGGAATAGAGAAAAAGGTAATTAAAAAGGCGAATACGAAACCAAGTCCTATTTTTATATAGAAAATAGGTATTCCCGATCCGCTTAAGAACAATTCAAAATTTTTCATTCTTTTTTATTCAGCACTTGTATCTCTCAATAAAAAACTCATAATGTAGCACTTATAAAGAACTTCCATCATCATTTCTATTGCTCGAAACAATAGCACGTACATTTGTGTTTATTAAATCAGTTTTCTTATCAATCTTTTCTGTCCTCCAAAAAATAACAGATAAAAAATTTTTTTCTTCAGTGGCAAAGATAAAAGATAATTCTTACCAAAACGACTATAGTTTAATATATCTTGAATTTTTATTTGTCTTTCCTTCATAAAAAGAACCAACTGATCAGACATACTATAAAATATTTCCTCTTTTTTCACAAAAGCCAGATAAGCAAGGAAAGAATAAATTCCTTCAAAAATCTGGAAGTTTTTTAATTCCTCTTTTTTGTGAGAATACTGAGATTCATTGAATACATTTTCCACATCAGCCACTGCTTTCAGCATATCAAGCCCTTTTTCCGTATGGGTTTTCGTGATAGAATCAGTACGTTCAAGATATTGATAATGGAAATTTTGGGTCTGAGCAATAGTGTCGCACTCCAGCAAAAGTTGTGGAATCAATTGAATATCTTCAAAATGAACTCCTTTTTTAAATCTTCTTTGATTAAAAAGTTCTTTTTTGAATAGTTTATTGCATGCAAAATAGCTGATATCGGAGAACACTGAAAAATTACTTTCAAGTTCTATTTTCTCAGGCATATTAGGAAGCTGAGTGAGTTTTTGGGTAACCTTCCCTGTTTCGTCAACTTTCTGAATATTGCAGATCACCATTTTTGCCTGATGCTTCTCACCTAACAGAAACATTTCTTCAAACATTTTTTCGGAAACATAGTCATCACTGTCTACGAAGCCAATATAATCTCCGGCAGCTCTGTCAAGTCCAAAATTACGGGCATCGCTTAAACCTCCGTTTTCTTTGGTAAAAGCTTTTATTTTTTCCGGATATCTTTGTGCATATTCTTCTATTATTTTTCCTGAATTATCTTTACTCCCATCGTCTACTACAAGAATCTCAATAGCTGCAAGACTCTGGTTCACCAAAGAGTCAAGGCATTTTGTCAGATAATTTTCGACATTGTAAACAGGAACAATAATGGATACTTTTGGGGGAACATTTGTCATATATTAAATTTTCGTCAGTCTTGCATTCAGCCATCCTTTTTTAGCTTCATCAAAATCCTTTCTGGAGCACGGAATGCAATTCTCTATATTTTCATCATCGCCAAAATACCACAAATTACTGAAAGTATCACGCTTAAAAGCATATTGTCTGTCATCTATCAAAACGTAAAACAGCTCATAATGCCTTTCCTTCGGGTGAGAATGCTGGATATTGATACCTTCGATCAGATACCATAACATTTGTGCTAAAAGCTGGTGGTTCAGCTGATTTTCCGAATAAATATTATAATTAAAAATCCCTACAGATTTCAGGTTTTCACTTAATCCGATTTCTTTCATGTAGGCACAAATCTCTCTTCTGTTTAATCCATTTACCTGTGGATTCATAGAAAAAGGTTCACTGAAACTTTCCACAGCATCACAATTTACAGTTACCAGATCTGCTTTTCTGAAGAAAGGTTCTGTTTTTTCTGTAGAATTCATCATTTCGGCAAGACGGATAATGTCAAACTCCACTTCTTTAATCAATCTTACGGAATCCATTTCATTCAAATGTTTCTGATATCCTAAATGATGGTAATTTTTAATGGAAAAATTCTTGGCTCCGAAAATTTTGCCCAGAAAAGTATGTTCATTGATTGTTTCACCCTGTTGAAGGGAAATAATATTACTGATCTGGGTATAATTGATATTTTTCTGATGAAAATTCAAGGCAGAAAATAATGAGAAGGCAAAATCATTGGATCCGCCTACAATAACAGGAATAGCTCTTTTGTAATGGCATGCCGACAGGACTTCCTGCAAAATATAATGGGTGTCCTGAACAGATTTCCCAGACACCAGATCTCCAAGATCTACAACAGGAATTTCAAAATCCATCTGCGAAAGTTTATAAAACTCATTTCTCACCGCTGTAAAATCCTGTACTTCTGCATCTCCGCCCACACCTCTGTAATCAGATACAAATAAAAGAACAATACTGTCTTCATTGATATCTTTTGTAATCCGATTTCCTATCTGCCAGCTTTCTGTTTTGAAATTTCTTGGTGAAATGATAAAGTCTTCGAAATCCATATTTTAATTTGAATGTAATAATTTATTAATTGCTTGATATAACAAACATACAAAAAACATAGGAACTGAATAGGCTATGTTCTTTTTGTTCACGAAAAAAAGCCATCAACACATGTTAACAACTTTGTATTTTCACCAACCTCATTTTTCATCAATCTTGTCAAAAGTTTAAAACTTTGACAAGATTCCATTCATAAAACCTGTAAAAACAAATCCGTCTCATACATTGCATGAGACGGATTTTATTATTCTTATTCGGATATTAACTGATTAGCACTTCCCGAATGACTGGCTGATGATCGTTATTCCACCTATAATAATAGTAACTCTGATTCCTGTTGGAATTCCCCAGGTAGTACAGATAGACAAGCAAGCCTGACCAGCTGTTCCATTAGGAATACTTAATGGGATGCTGAAGCAATATTTCCCGAAACCTAATGGTAAGTTGATACAAACTTTGTTGTTCTCAACAGTAATTGATATACACTCTGCTGTTACAAGAAGATAACCTGCGCTGGCGTTGGCAAGGCTTAAGTCTGAATCTGCTCCAGATGAACGGCGATTTGCCTGACTGTCTTCGTGTGATCTTTTTGCTGCTTCTAATGCGTGCGAAATAGCTTCTTCGCTAAATTTAAATTCTGCCATGATTTTATAGTTTTGTTTTCTTACTCATTTGGCTTTTTCAGAATCCGCCTCGTTTTTTATGTGGTTTCTGAACTCCACCTTTCTGTAATATTACGATGTAAAAATAAAGAATTAAAACACTGAATATCATAGTTTTAGTACTTAATTTTTCATTTGCGTATTTATACTTAGAGCTAAGTAATCATGGTCATTCGCAAAGCTATTTCTCTATATCGGGAAATTTATTTAACATATTATCTTATATAGTTTTGCTTTTTTAATGATTTAAACGAAAAAATCAGAATCTGTAAAATCTATATCATCACTTAGCAGCTAACTTTATAAAAACATAGAAAAGCACAGACCTAAATCTGTGCTTTTCTATTTTATTAAAATTTATTTATTTTTTCGCTGCAGGTTTCTTAGCCGCAGGTTTTTTCGCTGTTGTAGCAGCCTTTTTAGTTGTAGCTGCTTTTTTAGCGGCAGGTTTTTTCTTTTCTGCAAAAGCTTTAGGATCCTGATCCGTAATCCACTTTTTAACCTCATCTAAAGAAAGTTCTTTCAATTCATCAGTTTCATATTTTGTATCGTCTGCTTTCTTCGGAATTTTGAACATTGCTTTTCCGAATTTGATGAAAGGCCCCCATCTTCCGTTTTCAATGGAAATTTTTTCTTTTTCCCATTGCTGGATATATCGGTTGGCTTCTTTTTCAAGTTTCGCATCAATTAATTCATTGATATCGCTCTGAGAAAGATTTTCAAAGTCATATTTCTTTGGAACATTTACGAAAATAGCTTTGTATTTGATAAATGGTCCGAATCTTCCTGTTCCTTTCGTAACCGGCTCTCCTTTATAAGTTGCGATAGGAGCATCAGCGATTTTCTTTTCGTTGATGATTTCCTCTGCACGTTTCTGATCTACAGAAAGAGGGTCTTCACCTTTTGGAATGCTGATATAGGTTTCTCCCCATTTCACATAAGGACCAAATCTACCAACCCCTACAGAAACGGACTGTCCATCAACTTCATTTAAATCAAAAGGCAGTTTGAATAATTCTAACGCTTCTTCAAAAGTAATAGTTGCAATATTCTGACCTGTCATTAATGAAGCAAAAATTGGTTTTTCTTCATCATCGGTTTCTCCAATCTGGATCATTGCCCCAAATCTTCCGATTCTTGCGTGGACATTTTTACCTGTCTTCGGATCTACTCCTAAAAGCCTGTCTCCTGTTGCACGGTCTGCATTTTCTTCTACATCTTCAATTCTCGGGTGAAATTTTGAATAGAAATTCGTCATCATTTCCTTCCATTTCTGATCACCACTTGCAATTTCGTCAAAACTTTCTTCTACTCTTGCTGTAAAGCCGTAGTCAAGGATTTCTCTGAAGTTATCTGTCAGGAAATCATTTACCACTTCACCTATATCTGTAGGAATGAATTTATTTTTGTCCCCTCCGAATTTCTCTTCAAGAACTACTTTTTTGATCTTATCCTTTACTAAAGACATTTTGATGACTTCACGGGTATGTGGTTCAATTTCTCTTTTATCCACATATTCTCTGTTCTGAATCGTCTGAATCGTCGGAGCATAAGTAGATGGTCTACCAATCCCTAATTCTTCAAGCTTTCTCACCAATCCGGCTTCCGTATATCTTGCACTTGGTCTTGTGAATTTTTCAGTAGCAGTAATGGTTTTATAGTTCAATACCTCTCCTACAGTTACTTTTGGAAGTAATTTATCATTGTTATCCTCGTCTTCATCTTCTGTCTTCACAATACCGTAAGCTTTCAGGAAACCGTCAAATATGATTACTTCTCCCTGTGCTTCAAAATGATGGGGCAACGATGTATTTCCGATTTCGATCACCGTCTTTTCAATTTTGGCGTTAGCCATCTGAGAAGCCAGTGTTCTTCTGTATATTAGCTGGTATAATTTATTCAGCTGTGCATCTCCTATACTTTTCACTCCAAAATCCGTAGGACGGATTGCTTCGTGAGCTTCCTGTGCAGAAGCAGATTTTGTAGTATAATTTCTTGGAGAAGAGTATTCTGCTCCGTATTCTGATGTAATTTGTTTTTTAGCTCCTTCAATGGCTTCCTGAGAAAGGTTTACCGAGTCTGTTCTCATATAGGTAATGTATCCTTCTTCATATAGCCTTTGTGCCAGACGCATGGTATTGGTTACATTATATCCAAGTCTTGAGGAAGCCTCCTGCTGTAATGTGGAAGTTGTAAACGGAGCTGAAGCGGAACGTGTACCCGGCTTGGTTTCAACATTCAGAACTTTAAATTCTGTAGTTTTTGCCTGCTCAAGGAATTTTTCTGCTTCTTCTTCTTTTTCGAAGTCTTTTTTAAGCTTGGCAGCTATTTCCTGCTCTGTTTTATTTAAAAAGATTCCATCAAGTTTAAAACTTGCTTTTGGTTTAAACTCGCGAATCTCTTTTTCTCTTTCAACAATTAATCTTACTGCTACAGATTGTACTCTTCCGGCAGATAATCCCGGTTTTACTTTCTTCCATAAAACGGGTGACATTTCAAAACCTACAATTCTGTCCAGCACTCTTCTTGCCTGCTGGGCATTTACTAAGTTCTGATCTATATCTCTCGGATTGTCGATTGCTTTTAGAATGGCGTTTTTGGTAATCTCATGGAAAACAATTCTTTTTCTGTTTTCAGGCTTCAACTTCAATTCATCCGCCAGGTGCCATGCAATAGCCTCCCCTTCGCGGTCCTCATCGGAAGCGAGCCATACCATATCGGCTTTCTTTACTGCAGCCTTTAATTCGGTTACCAATTTCTTCTTGTCTGCGGAAACTTCGTAATCAGGACTGAATGTAGTAAGGTCTATCCCCATTCCTTTTTTAGGAAGGTCCCGGATATGTCCGAAACTGGATTTCACTTCAAAATCCTTTCCTAAATATTTCTGAATAGTTTTTGCTTTTGCCGGGGACTCTACGATTACTAAATTTTTCGACATTCTAACTAAAAATTTTTGCAAAAGTAAAGCTTTTTTATTATATACTTTTTGTAAAACGGGTTTAATTTAACAATCCAGATGGTTTATACCCCTTTTCAGCACCCATTTTTTAAAGAATCAAGTCCTTTGTAGTGTAGGTTTTAGAGCGTTATATAGTTATCAACATTTTATGATATAGAATTTTTCATCAACCATCATAGACGTAAGAGATATGCTTACATGTAAAAAAGCAGAACAAGAGATCTCATTCTGCTTTTAAATCCTATTTTAAGAATTTATCGTTTTATAATTTTAACAACTGCTTCGGAATTATTTATCCTTATCAGATACACTCCTGCATTCAAGGATGACAGATCCGTCTGATTATTTATAAACTGTCCGGATTTCACAAGCTGCCCCAAAGCATTAAAAATCTGGTAATGATATTCTTTATTTTCCGTAGCCTTGATATAGAGGACATTGGAAACCGGACTTGGATATAAAGAAATCTTATTTTCCGCCATTTTAAAGTCTGCATTAGCAATACTTAATGTTGAACCGCCAGGAATCACCGTTGTTCTGGAAGCAGGCCCTTCTTCATTGCCATTTGCATCATATTCTATTTTCACACATCGGCAGCCCGTACCAAAATACGGATCATTATTATCATGAAAAGCCATCATCCTGTTGGTAGTAGAAGCAGCATCAAAAAGTACATTAACCGGTCTTCCCAAATAATTTGAATTTAAAGCCGATGTCCACACAGCCGGATATTGAAAATTGAGAACATTAAAGGTTCCCTGTGCCGTCTGATTGGCAATAACACTTCTGAAACCCCTTGATCCGGAATCAGGGTAGTTTCCTAAAGGATATGCAGGATTATTAAAGATATATCCTACCGTGGCATTGGCTGAATTTCTCACTCTGGTTCCCAGGTAATCAGTGGCTATACTATATGACGTGGCTATATTTTTATCTTTTTTATACCAGGGAGTCTGCCCGAAATCACTTCCTGAAACCAAAGCAACATTCATGAGATCGGGAATTCGCCAGCCTTCCGGACAAGGGTCGAAAGGTGATTTCTCTCCTCCTCTTCCCCATCTGTCAGGCGCCAGGTTGGGTTCTGTCGCCAGCCAGTCTGTCCCGTTGGTATAGTTAGGGGTTGCGCTGTTATAAGGAGCAAACGTACTTGGAATCATATATACCAAAGGATTTTTAACGGAATAAGAAAGTATCTTGGAAATCTTATCGTCCGGCTTGTCTGTAGCCTGTACGTTTGATGCAGCAGCATACGTATTGTAAGGTACTATATAACTACCGGAAAGATTGTTATAATCAGCCTGAGTAAGTGCAGTATAGGAAACCGTACCATTGGCAGCAGCAGTTCCTAAAGATATATTGTAGAAACTTCTGTTATCTGCATTTTGGAAAGCAGGAATAGGATCTTTTCTCCCCCATTGATAATGCAGTCCTGTAGAAGCACGGATCTTCATCAACTCTTCGGCGGTGGGCGCAAGAGGATTTATAACATTAGGAAAAGCATCTGTTGCTCCAAGATTACGATCCATGAAAGTGGTCTGCAATATGACATCTGCTTTGTTCACATAATTCACATAATTTGTCACAGCTTCCGGGGATTCTGTAGTATAGGTATAAGATTGTACAGGGGAATCTGTAACCCATATATGCCAGCTCCAATACACCGGAGCTGATATACTGCCGTTATGTAGGGTTACTACAGCATTTCCACTTTGATCAGGAGCTATTTCTACAGCTATTTTTGAATTAGTAAGACCCTGCAGCGAAGAAGGTGCCGGATTGACTATCGAAATTTTACTGATAAGACCGGTATTCGTGGTCCAGAGAACATTTCCTTTTAAATTATTAAAGTTGGAAGGGTTTAATATCGCTGAATTATTCAACAACTGACTTTGTACTGAAAACGCCTTACTCACCGGAATTTCAATAACTGCAGCGGTTCCGCTTTTAACAATCTGGTAGGTATTGGGATTATTAATCCCTTCTTTATATTCTGTGGCTGCGGGCAGATATTCTGTAGGAAAATTATAATCATTAACAAGATATAAAGGGTCTTTTATACATCTGCATCCGTTCGCATCTGAGGTATACATTACTGACATAGGAAAGTAATAATAACGCCCTTTGATATTGGGATAATTGGCATCTGGAATATCAGGCTGCGTTTTATCCGGAATCATAGAAAGTCCTCTAACGGTAACAGCGGGAGAAGCATCGAACTGCCGTGCCATAGTAGCCGTCCACAATGCAATATGGTGCTGATCACTATACTGCCCCAAATGCGCTCCTCTGATAAGCTGCCCGTTTCCGGGAAAGATTCCCATATTGTATCCTCCAACTGCAGATAGATCAAAACCAAGATTAGGGTACACCTTAAATCCTGTCATAAATGCCGGAATCCCTGCATTAGTTGGTTTTATAATATGGTATTTATTGGTCTCAAAAACATTTTTCGCCATATTGGTTTTCACGCCGAAAGGTGAAAAGTCTATTCTGATATCATCAATATAGGATCCGGAGGCAAGATTCGCTACCAGCATAGAGGGTATACGCCATCCGTTGGGACAAGGGTCATAAGAAGATTTATCCCGGTAAGGTTTTGCTTTGTCATCGGTATTGTAAACTGCTTCTATTTTTCCCTGTGCATTATCAGACCAAAGGTTAAGCTCTGAAAGCCGGTTAGTAGGCAAAGTTGTAGATTTCCCAAACCAATTGACAGGCAGATTGACATTATTATTGTAGTAAGCCTGACCGGAATTATCTTCTTTATTAACATAGATAAGACTCAACGGGTTTTTTACAGAAAGTCTTAAGTTATTGGTAACCTCTGCTCCGGAAAGTAAAACGAATTTTCTAAGATCATCAATACTTACAGCATTGGTCATATTTTTCGCGCCTCTATGTCTGATTCTTCCTATAGATCCTGAAGCTTCGTAGAAATCGTTTCCTCTTGTAACCAATGGCGGAATTGGGTCTTTTCGTCCCCATTGATAAAGAAGTCCCATACTTTTGTTCCAGTCTGATACAGTAATAGAACTTGTAAGTGCACCCAGGTTCCTATCCATCCATTTCCAGTCTGTATCCGGAATTACTTCAGTGGTACCGTCTGATTTCATCCTTTTAACAGTATTGAAACTTCGGTAGGTCACTCCATTTGTAGGATCGTCAGTAACCCAGATATGCCAGCTCCAATAGATTTCTCCATTTACTTTAAAGGCAACTACCGCATTTCCTTCTTTGGATTTATTGATAGGAACTTTGATTTTAGCATCCTGACCTGTTCCTATTATTTCCAGAGCATAATTTACTCCGGATTTTATGAGACCATGAACATCTTCCCAGAGTACATCTGCCGTCACAGTTCCTGCCGGAATACCATTCCCGTTGAGATAACCTCCTCCTTCCCACATCGCATATGCCTTCTTTACCGGAACCAGCAAGCCTTCACTATTCTGATTAGGATCAAAGATGTAACTATTAGGTGCTTTTTTCCAATCTGGAAGTAATAATTTTGTCCATTCACGCACCGGCCTGATGAGTGAATCTGTATTATGAGTAATCAATACATTGTGCTCAACTAAGGGAAGAAGTCCTGGGACATTACCTTTAGAACATATCCCCAACGATATCAGGCAGATACCTGCCGCTAATTTTCCAATTAACCTTTTCATATCTTATGGATTTGAGTGTTATCAACAAAGTACAATTCTTAAGCCTATTTCAACAAAAATAGATTTATTTTATAAATAAAAATAAAATATTTAAATTATGTTGTTGATAATATAATCAAAAGCCTTTTAAACAGTACAAATCCAAACGATCTTTGACATAAAAAAAGACAGCTAAAAAGCTGCCTTTGTATTTTTCACCTTCCAAATATTATGGAAGGATATGGTTCCTATAACGTTCTATCGAAAATCGTCCCGCCTTGATATTATTAAAGAGTGAGAAGACGACAAAATTGAAGACAACGAGCGAAATAATAAATGCATAAATCATATTCTTGGTCCTCGCTGAAACAACATACATCGCATTCGGAATAATGATATACGAGAATCCAATGAACGCTCCCGCAAGCCTCGATGAGAAAATAGGGTTATTTCTAAAGATAAAGTACAGGCAAATCCCAATCACAGCATAGTTTCTATGGTATTCATAATAAGGATAAAGCTCTTTCATCTTTGTATCGAAAACAAAAAGGAAGAAGGTCAGGATCGCCATCATTACCTCCGGAATCCCTATACCACCATTCAATCGCTGTACTGTTTCATCCATATATCCGTTAAAACCTTCTACAAGAGTACTGTTCGACGCCATCCCGTCCAGGAACCCTCCAAAACTCCTGTATATTTCAAACGGAGACAGAAATACGGACCCTATGATCATAATCAGCATCACCGTTTTGTTCAGTGGAACACGGGCCAGCCAATACATTGGGAGGAATAAATAACATACACTGTGTATACCTGATCCTATAAATATGAAAAATAAATAATGCCAGAATTTCCGTTCTTTGATATACCGTATCGCAAAGTAGACGATAAAGGTCCCCAGGTTTTGTCTGATCTGCCCGCTCTCTCCGATAAAGAAGTTGGGAATAAACATAAAAAGTGTAAAGGTAAACGGATAAAATGTATTGTCTTCTGTATATTCTACTTTAAAGATCATCGCAAAAATAGCAACGACCAGGGTTAACATATAAAAAGGTGCGTTAAAAAAGTTGAGGAGTATTTTATTAATCAGTGTATACAGCCACTCTACATCCAGGTTTTCAGATCCTTCCATATGGAGCATCTTCATAAAGATACTGTAATAGCTTTTGGTATCAGAATAGATATAAATTCCTTTATAACTTCCGTAGTCAGGACCAACTTCGTTTCTAAGACCAACGATAATAATGAAATAAACAGCAAGAAACCAGAACCATTTCTTATCAACCTTCTTTCCATATACCTCCTGAATACTGAAGAACAGCATATAGAGGATTGCAATAATATAATATGGGTGTAATAAACTCATGTTAAATCTCTGATGTTTTTTTAAACTGATGATACGCTGTGATAATTCCTGTCAGAATTAAAGGCAGAAAAAGTCTCACCTCCCAAAACAGCCCTACTAAAGTGATCATGATAAGGTAAGGAATTGAAAAGAAAAAATATTTTCCAAAAACACTTTTATTTTCTACATCAATACAAAGTCTGTATATAAAATAAATCACAATGATGGCAAAGATCAATCCCGCAAGATTGAAGGGACTTGAAAAGTTCCTGTTGATATAAAAGCCCTCTACGAATGTGGTTTCATCCTGAACAAGAAAAGCCCTTAATCCCAGATAAGGAATAAGAAAAGCAACAACCAGAGGCAGTAATTTCCAGATTACCTGATAATTTCCTTTTTTCAATTCATCAATATTGAAAAATACGGCGGCAAAAAAAGCAATATTCAGACAGGCAGTCTCTCTTACCAATGTAGAGATTACGATAAGACCTATAAGAATAAAAAAGAAGATATTTCTTCTGGTATCTAAGTATTTCAATGTTAAAAATACACCGCTCAGATAGCAAAAAAGTGCAATAGTATCACAATTTGTCGGTGCATACTGAGTAATTACGATAAAAAAAACAGATAAAAGATGGATAATTCTTCTTGCATTAAGATTGAGCAGGAGGCCTGTAGACTTCAGTTTGAATACAGCATCTAATAGCACAGAACATCCAATAAAAAACACACTGTTCATCAGGAAGAGCCCATGGTAGAACGGCGTTCCGTTTTTTGTCAAAAAATCTTTAAAGAAAGAAAGAGGACCATTGATCAGATTATACATCAGATCTGTCATCTGTACACTCAGGTAATTGGGAATCACCCTGTAGGCGTATACCGAGGAAAATAAAAAGTCGGGAGTTTTTTCTGATGTTTTCAGTCTTGTATAGGAGGATTCAAATCCATAATAAGACATAGCAAACAGTAGAAGCGGAAGTACTATTACAAATAGAAATCCGTTTATTTTTTCATCATTTCTTTTCAACATATCTAAAACAGATTCTTATTTTTTAATAATAATTGTGATTTAAAATACATTTTTTTAAAGGGGAACTTTTGCAAAAGTAGAATATTTTTTCATTCTTCCTAGAATATTTTATTGATTTTCAGTCAAAACTTCTCTCCAACTATTTTGAACTAATGCTTAAAAAATTAAATTTGCAGACTTGATTTACATGCAATGCATCGTTTTTTTATATTTTTATATTATCTGATTTCCAGAAATAGAATCCTATCTGTACTTACAGCCTTAGGAATTGCTGTTTTATGTCTGTTTTTTGCATCAAAGATCAATTTTGAGGAAGATATTAATCAAATCATCCCTAAAAATGAAAAATCTGATCTTACAGCAAAGGTTCTTAAGCAGCTTAATTTTTCGGATAAGATCATCGTTATTATAGAGAATAAATCCGGTGAAGACAGCTTCCAGCTTTCCGAAACGGCAGATACTTTTTTACAGAAAATAGAGCCTTTACAAAAGTATATAGGTTCTGTTCAGGGCAAAGTGAATGATAATGAAATCTCGGAAACATTTGATTTCGTCAGTCAAAACTTACCATTATTCCTTAATGAAAATGATTACAGGGAAATAGACCACAAGCTTCAGAAAGACAGCATTGCCAAACAGGTAGAGAATAATTATATCTCATTGGTTTCTCCAACAAGCCTTGTGACCAAGGAATTTATAAAAAAAGATCCTTTGGGACTTACTTTTTTAGGGATTAAAAAATTAAATGCCTTAAACATCAGCAAAGATTTCAAGCTTGAAGACAGCTATATTGTAACCAAAGACGGAAAAAACCTCTTACTTTTTATTGATCCGAAGAATAAGAGCAATGACACGAAAGCCAATGAAGTTTTTGTAGACCAGCTCAACTCAATAAAAGATGGTATTAATAAACAATTCAAGGGAAAAACAGAAATCAGTTATTTTGGTTCTCCGGTGATTGCCGTGGCCAATGCCAAACAGATCAAAAAAGACATTCAGAATACGGTAGTAATTTCTATGACGGTTCTTTTGGTCCTTCTGATCTATTATTTCAGGAATTTCTTTACTCCCATCATTGTCTTTTTACCAACGGTATTCTCTGTACTTCTTGCTTTATTAATTCTATATTTTATTAAAGATAAAATTTCAGCAATCTCATTAAGTGTAGGTGCTATCCTGATTGGGATTACGATAGATTACGCCCTCCATATTCTTACCCATTACAAGCATAACAACAATATTGAAGAGCTTTATAAAGAAATCACCCAGCCTATTATATTGAGTAGTGCAACGACAGCCGTTTCATTCCTGTGTCTGGTTTTTGTACGCTCTGAAGCATTAAAAGATTTGGGTCTTTTTGCTGCTATCACCGTTATTCTCTCTTCAGTTTCAGCATTGATTATTGTTCCTCAGCTGTATAAACCCAAAGAAAAAGGAGAACACCTCAACACGAATTTCATCGACAAGATAGGATCTTATCCTTATGAGAAAAACAAGCCTTTGATTATAGGATGTTCAATTATCATTCTTGCCTGCCTGTTCGGATTCAGGCATGTAGGTTTCAATGAAGATATTGGTGATCTTAATTACATTCCAAAAGATCTGAAAATCAGTGAAGCCAAACTACAGAAGCTTTCGGATATTACCTCAAAATCTATTTATACAATCTCTTACGGAAATTCTGAAGAGCAGGCACTAACCCGTAATTCCGAATTAAGCAGTTTCCTTGAGAAAGAGAAAAAAGAAGGTAAAATATTAAGTTACAATTCTATCGGAAATATTGTTCTTTCAGAAAAAGACCAGCAAAAAAAGATTGAGAAATGGAACAGCTTCTGGAATGACGCTAAAAAGAATCAGACTATTTCTGAGCTGATCAGTAATGGAAATAAATTTGGTTTCAATGGTTCAGCTTTTGACACCTTTAATGAAGCTTTGCATAAAAACTATACTGCGTTAAGCCTTAAAGACTATGAAAAGGTAAAAGCTCTTCAGATCTCAGAATTCATGAGCAGTGAAAATGGTTTTTACACCGTTTCCAATGTTGTAAAAGTGGATGAAAACAAAAGAGATGCTTTCATTAAAGATATTGAAAAGAAACATGATGCTCTTGCCATTGACCGCCAGCAGATGAACGAAAATTTTCTCGGTTTGCTGAAAAGAGACTTCAATACGCTGATCAATTATTCTCTTTTAGCAATTGTTCTTACCATTATTGTGTTCTTCAGAAATCTTGAACTCACCATTCTTACCATGTTCCCGATTGTTTTAACGGGAATTGTAACAGCGGGAATTCTTTATTTCTTAGGATTGGAACTCAATATTTTCAGTACCGTAGTATGTACCCTGGTCTTTGGAGTGGGAGATGATTTCAGTATCTTCCTGACACAGGCTATGCAAAAGGAACACACAACAGGAAAAAATGAATTGCCAACTTACAGAACGTCCATTATTCTTGCAGTTTTCACCACTATCCTTTCCATTGGATCGCTAATCTTTGCCAAGCATCCTGCGCTGCATTCTTTAGCATTAGTAGCCCTTATCGGAATGTTCTCCGTGATTATTATTACTTCTACCCTATATCCTTTCTGGTTCAGATTATTCATTATCAACCGGGCGAAAAAAGGTCTATCACCCATTACCCTCAGGTTATTTTTACGGGCTGTATTTTCATTTTTATATTATGGATTGGGTGGATTGGTATTTTCAGCTTTCGGAAGCTTATTCGTTAAAAAATCCAAAGGAAAAACATTAGACATCATCAAACTGATTCTGGCTAAGTTTTTAACATCAGTACTCTACATAACACCTTTTGTAAAGAAAAGGGTCATTAAAAATACGGCTGAAGATTTCAGCAAACCGGCTGTTATTATAGCTAACCACACCTCTTTCTTAGATACCCTGGCCATTGCCATGGCTACCCACAAAATCATCTATCTGGTGAATGACTGGGTATATGATTCTCCTGTTTTCGGAAAACTGGTAAAAGCACTGGGCTTCTATCCGGTTTCCCAGGGAATTGAGAACGGAATGGATAAGCTGAAGGAAAAAATTGCACAGGGATATTCTCTTGTTGTTTTCCCTGAAGCAGAACGTTCGTATACCAATGATGTTAAAAGATTTCATAAGGGCGCGTTTTATCTTGCTGAGCAATTCGGGCTGGATGTCCTTCCTCTATATATTCATGGGAATTCTGAAGTATTACCAAAAGGAGACTTCATCATCTATGACGGAAGCATTACCGTAAAAGTAGGCAATAGAATAAGCAAAGACGATATGAGTTTCGGCAAGACCTATTCTGAAAGAACAAAGAAGATCAATGCTTATTTCAGGGAAGAATTTGCAAAACTGAGAGAAGAGATAGAGGATGAGAATTATTTTAAAAAGAAACTGTTCCTGAGCTATCTTTATAAAGACAATGAAGTGGTAAATGAAGTAAAAGAAGACTTCAACACCAAAAAATCAGTATATTTCGAACTTAATAAGCATATTTCCAATGAAGCCAACATCCTTCACATGGCGGATGACTTCGGACAAAAAGATGCATTATTGACTTTATATCAGGCCAGCCGAAGAATTTTCTCTCTGATAAAAAGTGATGAAAAAAGAGCGATAGCCACGCACAGCTATCTGGTAAAAAGAAGAAAGATACAGTATATAAAAGACCTTTCGGAAGTGAGTAAAAAGATTGATGTTCTTTTGATCTCACATGATGATTTCAGCTTCAATGAGATTCAGGTTCTTCCTGACACCATCATTTTTGTCAATACAAAGAATGCTTCGTTTGAAAATGATAATTATATACTGGAATTTAGTTCTGAATCATTAAAAGTATTTAAAACTAAATAATAAATATGAAAAACATATTTTTGTAAACGCTAAAGAAAACTAATGAAGAAAAATATACTTGTCATATATTATTCACAAACCGGACAACTCGAAGATATTGTGAGGAACATTGCAAAACCTTTTGAAGCTCAGAAGGAAAAATACGATGTAACCTATTATAATATTCAGCTAAAAGAAGATTTTCCTTTTCCCTGGCCAGGTGATGTTTTTTTCAACACCTTTCCAGAGTCTTATTTACAGATTCCAAAAGAAATTCTGCCTCCTTCAGAAGAAATTCTGAATAAAAAGTACGACCTTATTCTTTTCGGGTATCAGGTATGGTATCTCACACCATCCATTCCTATCATTTCATTTTTAAAGAGTGGTTATGCAGAAAGTATTCTTAAAGATACACCTGTAGTCACTATCTCCGGAACCAGAAATATGTGGATGCTTTCCCAGGAGAAATTAAAGGTATACTTAAGAGATTTACAAGCTAAACTTGTGGGGAATATTGCACTGGTAGACAGACATGACAATTATACGAGTGTGTTAACGATCCTTCGATGGCTTACAACAGGGCAGAAAGAAAAATCCGGAATGCTTCCCGCCGCAGGGGTTTCCGATGAAGAAATTACAGGCTCGGTAAAGTATGGCGAGATTATTGAAAGACATTTTAATAATAATGACCTTAATAATTTGCAGCCGGATCTTGTAAAAAACGGAGCCATTGAAATTCGCGCATTTTTAGTACGGGTAGAAAAGGTAGGAAACAAAATTTTCACAGTATGGTCTAATCTGATTATCAAGAAAAAAGAGAAACGTCCATTGCTGATAAAATTCTTTAAGGTATATTTGATGGCAGCGATATGGGTTATCTCACCTGTCGTTTTGGTTTTACACCTGCTTACAACCCCTATATTTTGGTTTAAAAGACAAAAACAAAAAAGATATTTACAAGGAATTAATTTAAAATAGAATGTACGACGTATTTATAACAAAAGCATCAAAATACTTACCCAATGAGCCGGTAGCGAATGATGAAATGGAGACTTATCTTGGGCTTATCAATGATGCGCCATCTAAAGCAAAATCACTTATCCTAAGAAATAATAAAATCACAACAAGATACTACGCTTTAGACAAAGAGGGAAACCCTACACACTCTAATGCGCAGCTTACTGCAAAAGCAATTGAAGGACTTTTTGACGAAAACTTCAAAAAGGAAGATATGAAACTATTATCCGTAGGAACTACTTCACCAGACCAGATCCAGCCTTCTCACGCTTCTATGGTACATGGTGAACTGAACATCGGAAAATCTATTGAGATTAATACTTCAACAGGTCTTTGCAACTCAGGAATGAATGCTCTGAACTATGGATTCCTTTCTGTAAAAGCCGGTGTACAGGAAAGTGCTGTATGCGCAGGTTCCGAAAGAATGTCTGCATGGATGACCGCTGATAAATTCAACCACGAGGCTGAAAATTTAAAATTACTGGAAGAAAGACCTATCATTGCCTTCAAAAGAGAATTTCTTAGATGGATGCTTTCTGACGGTGCAGGAGCTTTCCTTTTGGAAAATAAACCGAGAGAAAATAGTATTTCCTTAAAAGTAGAATTCATTGATTTCTATTCTTACGCGCACGAAATTGAAGCATGTATGTATGCCGGATGTGACAAGCTGGAAGACGGAAGCCTGAAATCATGGGCAGATTACCCTTCTGATGAATGGTTGAAGCAATCTATCTTTGCCATCAAACAGGATACTAAAATCCTTGATAAATATATTCTTGTAAAAGGAGCGGAAAGTTTAAGATCTTCTTTTGACAAACACAATCTGGATCCGGAGAAAATCGATCATGTATTGGCTCACATTTCTTCAGGATATTTTAAAGATGGACTAAAAGAAGAATTTGCTAAAAAAGGAATGGACTTCCCTGCAGAAAAATGGTTCTATAACCTTTCTGAAGTTGGAAACATTGGAGCAGGATCTATATTTATTGCCCTTGAAGAACTCATGAACTCCGGAACATTGAAAAAAGGAGAAAAAGTACTTCTTTGTGTTCCTGAAAGTGGAAGATTCGCTTATTCTTGTGCTCTATTAACAGTTTGCTAATGGAAAACAGACTGCCAACCTCCGATAAAGATTTTGTAGAAAGCCTTATTCCGCAACGGTTTCCTTTTGTGATGGTGCATGAGTTATCAGAATATTCTGAAAACCATCTCTTATCCGGTTTTGAAGTAAAAGAAGACAACCTTTTTATTCAGGACGGTTTTTTTCAGGCATCAGGACTGATTGAGCATCAGGCACAAAGTGTTGCGCTGCATACCGGATATAAATATTATTTACTGGGAAAAGATGCACCTACCGGATATATCGGAGCCATCAAATCTTTTGAAGCTGAAATCCTGCCTAAAACAGGAGATCATCTGACATCTGAAGTAACGATCCTTAATGAAGTAATGGGAGTTACTCTGGTAGATATTGTTACAAAACTGAACGGTGAGGTGATTGCAAAATCTCAAATGAAAACTGCTGTAAAATAAACTGTAAATGGAAATAAAGGAAGAGAATATCATCAATATACACAACTTTTTACCGCATCGCGAACCGATGCTAATGGCAGACTATATCCTGGAACTGACCAAAGAAAAAGTAGTGACTTCCTTTGAAATAAAAGAAGATAATATATTTGTTCACAACAATGAGTTTGCTGAAGCAGGATTAATTGAAAATCTGGCGCAGACCTGCTCATCTATCCTTGGACAAAGCTTCTTTGAAAATCCTGAAGCAGATACAAAAGTGATCGGGTTTATTACCAACATTAAGAAAATTGAGATTTTTGCCCTTCCAAAAGTGAATGATAAAATCATTTCCAAGGCTTCACTTATTTCACAGTTTGAGAACATCTGCCACATCTTCTGTGAAACATTTCACAATGATGAATTATTGATCAGAGCAGAAATTAACCTGTTTATTCAGGAAGTCAAGTCATAAAGATCAATTCAACATATAATAAAAGCTGTACATTTTGTACAGCTTTTTTATTCCGAATATTAATCTTAAGTGGATTTGCGAATATTTTTGTAGTTCATTAACGGCATTTGTGTTTAAAGGTTGGGTTTGGGATAAAGCCTACTCCTATTAAATTGATTACAACTGTCTTACCATAAAAAAGCATTCATTTTCACATATTTAAAACTAATCAATATAACCACTAACCAACTGATAAACAATTTAATACAAATAAAAACACCCTCACAAAAGGAATTATTTCACGTGAAACATTATAAAAATCCGTGAAACGCCGATCATCAGGACCTGCAAAATATTGTGATACAATCTCTGTATCAAAGCAATAGTGCTCTCACATTTAATATGATTTACATATAATGTATTTTCACTATTTTAGCCACCTGATTATAAGAATCAAAAAACAGGTGAAGATTTTTCATCTGGAATCTAAAAAAATTGACATTATTTAGATGAAAAAACAAGACCTGCCTCAAGACGAAAGTAACCTGAAATCCGCCAACATGACTGAAGTTCTGTATGTGACGGATGAGAATGACAACTACACGACAGCAAACAGTTCCGGCTGGGATGCCAAGAAAGCTGCTCTGGATGAATCGATGGAACTTATTTATGAAAGAATTGAGGAAGCAAAACAAAATGTTGCCAATCATAAAGTAAGTCCTATTGTTTATTTTATGGAACTGAATAAAATGGATCTGGGTGTCCTTGCTTCTTATGTAGGCATGTGGCAATGGAGGGTAAAGAGACATTTCAAGCCCAGAGTATTTGACACACTAAGCGAAACTGCACTGAAAAAATATGCCGAAGCATTCGGGATCTCAGTGGATGAATTAAAAAACTTCAACGGGAAATAAATGAAATAAGGCAATCTATAATGCCTGATCCATTTGACCCATGAAAAGATATAATCAGCAAATGAAATTAAACTTTGAACACCATCAGACTGCGCATTGCGAAAACGGTGTTGCTTCTAATCTACTGCTTAATAAAGGCCTTAAACTAAGTGAGCCAATGATCTTCGGGATCGGTTCGGGATTATTTTTTGTCTACCTTCCTTTTTTAAAGGTGAATTTTGCTCCGGGCTTCAGCTATCGTCCGATGCCGGGTGCTATTTTCAGCAAAGCAGCTAAAAGATTAGGAATTAAAATCAAAAGAGAAAAATTCTCAAATCCTAAAGATGCCCAAAAGGCTCTTGAAAGAAATCTGGAACAAAATATCCCTACAGGACTTCAGGTAGGCGTTTTCAACCTTACTTACTTCCCGGAAGAATATAAATTCCACTTCAATGCCCACAACCTTGTGGTGTATGGAAAAGAAGACGGAAAATTCCTTATCAGTGATCCGGTAATGGATTATACCACTTCTCTTTCCGAAGCCGAACTGGAAAAAGTAAGATATGCAAAAGGAGCACTGCCTCCGAAAGGACATATGTACTACCCTATTTATGTTCCGGAAAATGTAAACCTTGAAGAAGCCATAAAAAAAGGAATCAAAGATACCTGCAAAAATATGCTGGCTCCTGTACCGCTTATTGGAGTAAAAGCCATGAGATGGGTCGCAAAAAGTATCCCGAAATGGGCAGAAAAGAAAGGAACAAAAGTGACCAACCATTATTTGGGTCAGCTCATCAGAATGCAGGAAGAAATTGGAACCGGAGGTGGAGGATTCAGATTTATCTATGGAGCATTTCTTCAGGAAGCATCAGTTATTCTTAAAAATGATGAACTAAAAGAATTATCAAAAGAAATCACTTCTATTGGTGATCTTTGGAGAGATTTCGCTGTGGATATTGCCAGAGTGTACAAAAACAGAAACTCAAAGAGTAATATTTACAATGAACTTTCAAAAACGATGCTGCACATTGCAGATCTGGAAGAAGCTTTCTATAAAAAACTGAGAAAAGCGATCTGATATGGCAGAAAATATGATCGAAATTAAAAACCTGTATAAGAAGTACAAAAATTCTGATGATTTTTCTGTAAACGATATCTCTTTGAATATCAGCAAAAATGAAATTTACGGAATTCTCGGACCTAACGGAGCTGGAAAAACAACTTTGATTTCTATGCTTTCGGGACTGATAAAACCTACTTCAGGACAATTTACAATCAATGGATTATCTCCACATTCAGATGGATTCAAAATAAGACAGATCATTGGTATTGTTCCGCAGGAATATGCATTATACCCAACGCTTACAGCCAAAGAAAACCTTATGTTTTTCGGAAGTCTGTATGGCTTAAAGCATAACCAGCTTAAAAAGGCAATTGATGAGTCCCTGGAAATTATGGGACTTTCAAAATTTGCCAACAAACAGGTAGGCCAATTTTCAGGAGGAATGAAACGCCGTTGTAACCTCATCGCCGGAACGCTTCACAATCCTAAAGTTTTATTCTTAGATGAACCAACGGTAGGAGTGGATGTTCAGTCTAAAAAAGCAATTATTGACTATCTTTTAGATTTAAATAAACAAGGCACCTGCATTATTTATACTTCCCACCACCTTTCGGAAGCAGAAGAATTCTGTACGAAAATTGCCATTATAGACCATGGAAAAATCCATGCTGTAGGAACACCTGAGGAATTGGTGAACAGAGTAGCAAGTGCTGAAAACCTTGAAGATGTTTTCATTTCATTAACCGGAAAAGAACTAAGAGATGTTGTTGTATAAACTGTGGAGAAGCTTTATTAAAGAAATTCTTCTGCTGAAAAGAGATATTGGAGGTATTGTCATCATCTTTGTGATGCCGCTGCTTTTGATTGTTACTATTACCCTTATTCAGGATTCTACCTTTAAAAATCTTGAAGGATCAAAGATTCCAATCATTTTTATTGATAACGATAAATCTGAGGTTTCAAAAAATATAAAAGCAGAACTGGAAAACAGCAAAACATTCCAACTGCTGACTAATTTCAATGAAAAGTCTGCTCAGGATGCTGTTTTTTCCGGAGATTATCAGATGGCCATTGTTATTCCTGATAATTTAACGAAAGATTTAAATTCCAATATTGATTCTAAAGTTCAGACCATTGTAAGTTCATTCGGACTGGAAGGAGATTCGGCAAAAGTAAAGCCAGCTGCTCCAAAGGCAAAAGAAATTCATTTGTACTTTGACCCTGCTACCAATGCCGGATTCAAAAACTCAGTGATGAATTCTGTCAACAAAATGGTTTTTGAGATTGAAAATAAAAAGATTTACAAAGCATTCCAGGATCAGCTGGGGACAACAGAAAATCTTGATGAAAATAAAAACCTGATCAGCTTTAAAGAAATCACACCAAAGAAAGGAGCAATGGACGTAATGCCGAATTCTGTTCAGCATAATGTTCCCGCCTGGACTCTTTTTGCGATCTTCTTTATTGTAGTTCCTTTATCCATCAATCTGGTAAAGGAAAAAAGCCAGGGAACAAGTGTAAGAGCGAGAATAAGCCCTACTCCATATTTTGTTCATATTTTAGGAAAAACATTTACTTATCTTATCATCTGTATCATTCAGTTTTTACTGATGGTTGCAGTGGGAATTTACCTTTTCCCCTATATGGATCTTCCGGCCTTTGATGTATCCGGAAAAATGTTTCAGCTTGTTACAGTAACATTATTTGCAGGCCTGGCTGCCATTGGATTTGGCGTTTTATTGGGAACTATTGCGGATACTCAGGAACAGTCTGCTCCATTTGGTGCAACTTCTGTAGTGGTTTTGGCAGCTATTGGTGGAATCTGGGTTCCTGTCTTTTTAATGCCGGAATTCATGCAGACCGTAGCCAAATTCTCCCCTATGAACTGGGGATTGAATGCCTATTATGATATTATTTTAAGAAACAGCGGAATTGGTGGAATAACGAAAGAATTAGCATTCTTATTATTATTTTACATAGCCACCGTAGCGATTTCTATTTTTTATGAAAGAAAACTCCAAAATATTTAATTTAGTTTATGTCAAATATTGTCAGGGGTTTCCTGACGTCCAAAAAAACAATAAAAATTCCGGAAGAAAACAAAATGCAGTCTAAAGAAAATATATTAACCTGTACTGAAGAAGTAAGAGTACGATTCAATGAGACAGATCCACTGGGAATTGTCTGGCATGGGCATTATATCGTTTATTTTGAAGACGGAAGAGAAGCTTTTGGCCGTCAGCATGGCTTAACCTATCTTGATATTCAGAATGCAGGATTTGTAACGCCTATCGTAAAAAGTACATGTGAGCATTTTCTTCCTTTAAAATACGGGGAAACCTTCAGGATTGTAACAACTTATATCAATTCAATATCTGCCAAGCTCATATACAAATATAAAATCTTCAACAAGGAAGATCAATTGGTATGCAGCGGAGAAACCATCCAGGTATTTCTGGACAGTAACGGAAGCTTATGTCTGTACAATCCAGAATTTTTTCAAAACTGGAAAGACAAAATGGGATTATCATGAGAAAAGAAGTCTACATCACAGATTACAATTGTGTGACTCCGTTGGGATTCACAGCAGATGCCAACTGGAAGGCTCTTTTGGAAGGAAAATCAGGAGTTGCTTTACATAAAATCATAGAAAATCAGGATGCTTTTTATGCTTCCATGATTGACTCTGAAAAACTGAATGAAGAGTTCAACAGATTCTTTACTCAGAATACGATTGATTTCACAAGACTTGAAAAAATGCTTCTTTTAAGTCTGCTTCCTCTTGTTAAAAAACATACAGTATCAAATGATACTGCCTTTATTCTATCTACCACAAAAGGAAACATCAGCCTGTTAAAAAACCAGTCTGAATTACCGGAAGGCGTTTATTTATCAAAACTAGCGCAGAAAATAGCCGATTTCTTTGGATTCACAACAAAGCCTATTGTTGTTTCCAATGCCTGTGTTTCAGGGGTAATGGCAATTGCTGTAGCTAAAAATATGATTCAGGTAGGAAAATATAAAGATGCTTTCGTTACTGCGGGGGATGAACTTTCTGAATTTGTTATTTCAGGATTCAATTCATTTCAGGCTATAGGATCTGGGCCATGTAAACCCTATGATAAATACAGAGACGGGATTAATATCGGTGAAGCAGCAGCAGCTGTCTATGTAACCAGCTGTGATTCTGAAGAAGGAAGAATCTTACAAAACGAAAAACTTAGATTTAAAATCCTGGGAGATTCTGCAGTAAATGATGCCAACCACATCTCCGGACCTTCAAGAACCGGTGACGGTTTGTGTAGCAGTATCAGAAATGCAATGACAGAAGCCAATGTTTCTTCAGAACAGATTGATTTTATTTCTGCCCACGGAACGGCAACTTTATATAACGACGAAATGGAAGCCATTGCCTTCAACAGAATGGAGCTCCAAAACGTTCCTCTCAATAGTATGAAAGGCTATTACGGACATTGTCTAGGTGCATCAGGACTTCTTGAAAGTATTATTTCTATGGGAAGCGCCCTTCATAACACACTGCTTCCATCAAAGAATTTTGAAGAAACAGGAGTTACCCAACCTTTGAATATCCTCAGAGAAAATCAATCTGCAGCTGTAAGATACATTCTGAAGACCGCTTCAGGCTTTGGAGGTTGCAATGCAGCTGTTGTGTTGGAAAAATGTTAAAATGAATGCCCTTCAGAATTGAAGGGCATATTATATATTTTAATTCTTTAGTTTTTTAACTTTTGGTTTGTTTAAAAATAAATATCGAAAAAATCTTTAGAATACACTTTATTTTATATTGATAATATTCTATTGATTAATCTTTATATCCTTAATTACCTTATTACCATAAAAACGTCTCTCTTCTACAGTAAATAAAAAATGATTCTTTTTTTCATAATATTCAACATCCGAATAAGGAATTCTCTCTTTCCAAATAATCGTAAAAAAAATTACATTTCCATTTATAAAAGGTGATTTTTCATTATAACTAAAAACACTCTCACTCACATATCTTCTAATCCCGTGCAATGGAACCTTCCAAATTGTTTTAGGTTGTATTTCCATCATATTATCTAATAAAAATGATAATGGCTTTCCTATATAATTAGCTTTATTGGCTTCAAATGTTTTTAGGTAATTTAAAGTATCCAACTGAGCCTTCATCTTACTGCTGAAACTTAAAGCAAAGATTATAACAATTTTTAAAATATGTTTCATTATTTCATGTCTATATTACTCTATCTTTAATTATTTCCCAGACCAATCATTGCTGTTATATCCAATTATACCACCAAATTCAATCTTTTCTATTTTCATATTCGAAAAAAACTGAGCAAAAGTGTCATTCCATTCTCCATGATATTGTAAAACCATACTTTTAATTTGTGGAGGAATTTCATCCTGAAAAGTAATCCAAATTACAGGAATTTGAAACTTATTATCCAATGCCGGTTTATCCATATTAGAATCACAAAAATATAATCTTAAAATGTAATTTTTTGTCCCAGTATCTGTTTTGCTTCCATAACCTAAATCTACAACATTTACATTTTTACTTAATAGTTCACTATAAAATTTAGAGAAATTTTGCCCATAAAATTGGGGTTTATTTGCGGCTACCGCACTCAATTTTGGAACAACTCCGTTATAAAATGTGATGT
>JAITUA010000012.1 GCA_031286615.1 Chryseobacterium sp.
CGCAGATCTATCACGATCTCTCTTTTAGATGAAACAGGAGCGCCTGCAGTAACCTGGAAAGTGAAAAATGCATTCCCTCTTAAATTACAGTCAACAGATCTGAAAGCTGAAGGTAACGAAGTGGCTATTGAAACGCTGGAAATTGCACACGAAGGATTAACTATTGAAAATAACTAATCATGGCAGTTTTATATCCTCCAACCAGTTTCTCTTTTATTGTTAACGGGATTTCAACAACAGAGGGTATTGACTCCAGATTTCAATCTATATCTGGTTTATCAACAGAAATTGGAACTGAAGAATATGCCGAAGGAGGCGAAAACAGGTTTACACACCAACTTCCTTTGAGACCCAAATATCCTAATCTGGTTCTTAAGCGTGGGTTAATCGTAAGTTCCGGATTGATAAGCTGGTGCAGAAATGCGATGGAAAATTTCCAGTTTGAACCCAGAGACCTGATCATTACCCTTTCAGGAGGAATTCAGTCTACAGCACCCTTAATGGTTTGGAATGTAGTTGGAGCATACCCCGTAAGATGGGAAGTATCAGAATTCAACGCAGAAGAAAGCAAACTTGCTATTGAAACAATAGAACTGAAATATAGATATTTCACAATACCCTCATCGTTAGCAAGCTTAGGCTTGTAATTTCTAAATCAAATCTAAGCACCTGAACGTGTGTTAGTTTAAAGATAAATTTTACCCAAATCTTTTTTCATAAAAAACAACAGATTGGTCTATAACAGAGACTGAACACACCCTTCATGTGCTTGGATTTTTAAAAATAAACATGTTAAATCATTGGTTATTAGTGTTTTGAATATTAATGATCGATTAAAAAACAAACGAAATGCCAATAGAAATAAAAGAGCTTCACATTAAAATAAATGTGGACGAAAAAGCAGCAGCTACAACAACTGCCGCATCGGTAGATGAAGCATTGCTCATGCGTGCGATCAGCGAAAGTGTAGAGCAGGCAGCAAAGATAGAACAACGTAAAAAAGAAAGATAATGAGAGGAGCAATTCAAAAACTGACTATCGGAACATACAAAGATTCTGATTATGAAAAAAGAGTTCAGAGTGGTGCTTTTAAAGCTTTTATCAATCCGACAGGCTTTTCTATGACCTATAAAACGAAGTATAATACAGATCAGGCAGATGGTAATTCTAAGCCTAATTTAGGATATACCTCATCAGCATCACCTGATTTACAGTTAGAGTTTCTATTTGATGGAACAGGAGTAACGGAAGCGAACTCTGGTATTAAACTTATCAATAAAATTAAAGGAAAATCATTTGCGAAAACAGCTGTAACAAAACAGATTGAAGATTTTTATAAGGCAACAGGTGAGCTCGAAGGCTCTATCCATAAACCCTATAATGTTATCCTTAATTGGGGAAGTTTTGAATTTAAAGGAGTGCTTTCTGAATTAACGTTAGAATATAAGCTATTTGATAACGAAGGCCAGCCTCTAAGAGCTATAGGAAAGGCAACATTCAGTGAATCAACAAGTCCGAAACTTGCCGGTAAAATTGAAGATAAACAATCTCCGGATCTTACCCACAAAAGAACAGTACAAGCCGGAGATACACTGCCATTAATGACCGAAAGAATTTACGGAGATTCAAAATATTATCTAGAGGTAGCGAAAGTAAATAACCTTGTCAATTTCAGACAATTAAAACCAGGCCAGGAATTATTCTTTCCGCCATTAGAAAAAGTTTCATAATATGAATAATAGCGGATACATACAAACAGCAAAAAATCCAGATTTAGTCACCCATAAGGTCATGTCTGGAGGAACAGAGCTGCCAGGGAAGTACGGAGTAAAAAGCATTGTCGTGGAAAAAGAAGTCAACAGAATTCCTTATGCCCGCATTGTTATTTTAGACGGAAGTGTACCGGAGCAGGATTTCAAGCTCAGTAATGAAGATCTGTTAATTCCCGGAAAAGAAATTGAGATTACTGCCGGATACCATTCCGAAGAGGAAACCATCTTTAAAGGAGTTGTGGTAAAGCACAACATAAAAATCAGAAACGGTTCTTCTTACCTCATCATAGAATGTAGAGATAAGGCTGTAAAAATGACCTTAGGAAGAAAAAGTAAGTACTTCTACGAAAGCACAGACAGTGATGTCATGGAAGAACTCATTAGTAATAACGGGCTTACTGCCGATGTAGAGGCAACTTCAAATTCACACAAGGAATTGGTACAGTACCAGGCTTCTGATTGGGATTTTATGCTAACCAGAGCGCAGGCAAACGGAAAACTTTGTTTCGTTGAAGATGGAACTATCAAAATTACTAAACCTGATTTTAGCGCTGAAGCCGTAGAAACAGTGGTTTACGGATCGTCTGTACATGAATTTGACGGAGAAATTGACGCCAGAGACCAATTTAGCAAAATTACCGCCAAAACATGGAGCTATACCGATCAGGAACTGACAGAAGTGGAAGCTAAGGATCCGGCAATAAAACTCAATGGAAACCTTTCATCCGGTGATTTGGCAGAGGTCTTCGGAATTGAAGATCTGCAGCTTAAGCACGGGGGAAATCTTACTCAAAGTGAGCTGCAGGAATGGGGTGATGCCAAAGCAACTTTCCAGCAACTAGCCAAAACAAGAGGAAGAGTACGGTTTCAGGGAATCCCGGCTGCCAAACCAGGAATTTCGTTAACAGTGCAAGGAGTAGGAAACCGATTCAACGGGAAAATATACGTAACCGGTGTCCGTCATGAGATCGCTGAAGGAAATTGGCTGGTTGACGCTCAATTCGGACTTTCTCCAACATGGTTCTCAGAAACCTATGATGTAAGTGAAAAGCCAGGTTCAGGAATTATGCCTGCCATAAGCGGACTGCATGTAGGAGTAGTATCACAACTGGAATCAGATCCTGACGGAGAAGACAGAATTCTGGTACAGATTCCTATCATTAATAGCGAGGAAGAAGGAATCTGGGCACGTATTGCCACTCTTGATGCCGGAGAAAACAGAGGATCATTCTTCAGACCGGAAATCGGAGATGAGGTTATTATCGGATTTATTAATGATGATCCCAATGATGCCGTTGTGCTTGGAATGCTGAACAGCAGTGCAAAACCAGCTCCTCTTGTTGCTTCTGATGATAATCACGAAAAAGGATTTGTTACCCGAAGCGAAATGAAAATGATTTTTAATGACGACAAAATTTCGTACACACTGGAAACACCGAAAGGTAAAAAAGTGATTGTAGACGAAGATGCCGATGTCATTACAATAAAAGATGAGCATTCTAATACTTTTACCCTTAATAAAGACGGTATCAGTATGGAAAGCGGAAAAGATATCAAGATCAAAGCAAAAGGAGACATTAATATGGAAGGAACCAATATCAATGTAAAAGCAAGTGCCCAATTCAAAGCAGAAGGAAGTTCCGGCTCAGAGCTTAAATCAGGGGCAGTAACAGTAGTAAAAGGATCTCAAGTTAAAATTAATTAATCATGAAACCGGCAGCAAGAATTACAGATATGCATACCTGTCCTATGGTAACAGGAAATGTTCCCCATGTAGGAGGCCCTATAATGCCGGCGGGAGAACCCACAGTGCTTATCGGCGGAATGCCTGCAGCAAGACAAGGAGACAAAGCAGTGTGTACAGGGCCACCGGACACCATTGCATCAGGATCTTCAAGTGTTTTAATAGGTGGGAAACCTGCCGCAAGAATGGGCGATTCTACCGCTCATGGAGGAGTGATAACCGCAGGGGAAGCAACTGTTTTAATAGGCGGATAATATTGAAGGCAGCTTTTGATACAATAATAAGCTCCCTATAAATAAGATCTCACTAAAACCAAAAATGTAAAACATCAATAACAAAACGGTTAGAATAACCAAAACTCTATGCTACAGATGCAGGATGTGAACATTCAATATAACAAATTAACGTATGAAAATAAATACAGATTTTTTAGGAACAGGCTGGAGTTTTCCGCCTGAGTTTAACGAAACTGAAGGAAAACTGGTCATGACCACAGATGTGGAAGACATCAACAACAGCCTTAAGATTTTATTGTCAACACGCCCTGGCGAACGTGTCATGTTCCCAAACTACGGGTGTGACTTGCAGGATATGCTCTTTAAACCTCTGGACTTAACGCTGATTACCCAAATGAAAGGAATCGTGGAGCGTGCTATTTTATATCATGAACCCAGAATCAACATTCTAAGTATTGAAATTGATACCCAGGAAGAGCTTGAGGGAGAAGTTTTGATACAAGTTGACTACGAAGTAAGAAATACTAATACAAGAAGCAATATGGTTTTCCCTTTTTACAAAGGAGAAGCTACCGAAATATAATGAATTACGGGATGTCTGTAGCCATTTTGAATACTACCAAACACTACAATAAGTATTGCATCTGACCATAGAAAGATAAATATAAACAAATGAAAAAAACAGATACATTTTCACATTATCGTGAAGGAAAATCACAAATGCAGCGCTTTTTAGCAGAATTAGATCCTGGGAATCTTGAGTTACACGATTTCGATTTGTTTGACTGGCTATTATTCGCAAACAATTTTGCAAGTCATGTAAACTATTTTGACAAAGATGATAATACAGCACCAAAAGGAAAATGGGGAAACTTCTTCCTGGGTGATGATGCCAATGCTATCCCACGTAGAGAAAGCGTTGAGTATAAAAGTATGAAAAAACAGGTTACAGATCTTATGTCCCAGTTTGAACAGGATAGCAGCCTTACCCCGCACCTGACATTATTTGTCTGCTTTTTAAAATTATTGGATTTCTCAAAAAAAGCTTTCAATAATCTGACGAAAAGACACCTGGATTTCTATTATAACGAAATTCTTCAAATTGAGAAAAATGATGCCAAATCAGACAAAGTCTATGTGATCTTTGAACTTGCCAAAAAAGCAATTCAGGAAAAAATTCCGGCCGGTACATTGCTGGATGGGAATAAAGACGCTGACGGAAAGAAACGAATCTACAAAACAGGTGATGAAATTATTGCCAATCAGGCAAAAGTAGTTGAGATCAAAAGTTTCTTAAATGACGCTGAAAAGAGAGAACTGAAAATGGCTTCGGTGGCCAACTCTGCCGACGGTTTGGGAGATAAATTACCGGAAGACAGCAACTATTGGTGGCCGTTTGGATATAACTCTGATGAAACCAATTCAAATAAATCTATCTATAAAGAACTTCCAAAAGCCAAGCTGGGATTTTCAATTGCCTCCTCATTATTTGATTTAAAAGAAGGAGAACGTACAATCACCCTTAAGATTGATTTTAATAAAAATTCAACCCAGAAATTACAAAATCTATCAAAAACAGATATTAAAAATAATATCAAAGTGCTTTGCAGTGGGGAGAAAGAATGGTTGTCAGGTGCTGTTTTACAATGTATTAAAAACGAAGAAGAAAGATTAGAGCTTTCTATTACATTACCTAAAGAGTTCCCGGCAGTTGTAAAATACAATAAAGAAGTGCTGGCAGAAGCATTTCAAACCAGTTTCCCTGTTGTAAGGTTGATGATTGAAGGAGAAGAATATTACGAGATGTACGAAGCTCTTTCAGAAAAACTGATAAAAAATATAGAAATAGCAGTTGATGTAAAAGGAGTAAAATCAATTCAGATAGAAAATGACAACGGGACATTAAATTCAGAAAAGCCTTACTATCCTTTCACCGCACAACCTGTTAAAGGATCCAATTTTTATATCAAATGTCCTGAAATGTTCTCCAAAAAATGGCAGAATGCAGACATTACGATCAACTGGAAGAATGCTCCGGACTCTATAAAAGACTTATACAGCGGATATGTCATTCAGCCAAATCAAAACATAAGTTTAACCGATTTTGAGGGCTTAAAAAACCCATCAATCGTAGGTTCTGATGGTTATTTCAAAGCAGATGTTGCATTGCTGGATAATGAAATCTGGTACGAAAAGGCCAATGATATTGATGTTTTCAGTAAAGAAAAAGATGCTTATAAAATCCGGTTTTCTGTAAATAATGCAAGTAATAAGGCCGGAACAAGTGAGACGATCAAGGTAACACTTAATCAGTCGTCATTACAGGATGTGTATCCTAAACTGTATACATTGGCATTATCAAGTAATCCGACTTTTAAAAAACTTATTCCCAACGAGCCATATATTCCTTTTGCTGAAGACATAGAGCTGAATTACAGTGCAAAAGAAAATGTGTATTCATACTTAGAAAGAGAATCTGCCGGAGAAGCTTCAAAAAATAAAGAAGTGCAGCTGTATCATGAAGATGCATTTGGACAATATGAAAAAGAAGTTGAAACCAACAGCATTGTACCGGTACACCAAAATGGAGGTGAGCTGTACATCGGTCTGGAAGCAATGCCTCAGACAACAGTTTCACTATTAATTCAAATGCTGGAAGGAAGTGAAAATCCTTTAGTGGATACTTTCCTGGAAAAAGAATTTATAGAATGGCATATCCTTTCAAACAATACATGGATGAGTTTGTCAGATTATATGCTGCAGAACGATACCAGAAAGTTCCTGGAATCAGGGATTGTCAAGTTCAAAGTGCCTAAAGATATTGACAAAAGCCACACAAGATTTACCGACGGATTAGTCTGGATCAGAGCAAAATCACAAAGAAGCTATGATGCGGTATGTAAAATTCAGGGAATTTATACCCAGGCTGTTTTAGCAACATTCCAGAATCAGGACAATGATCTGTCTCATCTCAATAACGGATTGGAAGCAAAAACCATTACAAAACTGATCTCCAGAGTCCCTCAGGTAAAATCAGTCAGCCAGCCTTATAACTCGTTTGACGGTAAATACAAAGAAACAGATACCGAGTTTTACAGACGTGTGAGTGAGCGGTTAAGACATAAGCACAGAGCTATTACACAATGGGATTACGAACATTTGGTATTGCAGGAATTCCCGGAAGTTTTTAAGGTAAAATGTTTAAATCATACCTCCGAAACATCCTATATGGCTCCGGGCCATGTAACCCTGATGGTAGTTCCGAATATTAAAAATAAAAATGCTTTTGACGTCTATCAGCCCAGAGTAAGCAGAGCTTCTCTGAATAAAATTCAAAATTATGTAAATGAATTAAATACAATGCATGTGACTGCTCAGGTGATTAATCCCAATTATAAAGAAGCAAAAGTAGAAACAAAGGTCAGGTTCTTTGAGCAGTATGACGAAACATTTTACATCAAACAGCTGGACGAAGATATTAAAAAATACATATCGCCATGGGCTTTTACAGATTCTGAAAATATTGATTTTAATGTAGAGTTGAATGTTAATCAGTTGGTTAACTATCTGGAGCAGCTGCATTATGTAGACTACATTGATGATATTAAAATACTGGTGAATAATATTCCGCAAAGGAAAACTTTAATCGAAGTAGATCCAAAATCAATTCTGGTATCTGCCAAGCAGCACAATGTCACTATTACAGAACAGGTATGTATTTAATAATAAATAAGAAGAAACATAATCATGTCAGAAAATAAACATATTAGTATATCAAAAAATATAGAAACCGGAGATCAGACAGATTTTCATTTTCTACGCAAAACAGGGATTGAATACATAGAAAAGTTAGGAGGAAAACTCTGGACCGATTATAACTCTCATGATCCTGGGATCACCACTTTGGAAGTTCTAAGCTATGCCATAACAGATCTTGGTATGAGGATGAACCTGAACATGGAAGATATCTTAGCATCTGATGATGTAAAAAAAGACATTCATACTCAGTTTTTAAACGCTGCGGAAATTTTACCATCAAGACCTTTAAACGAGCTGGACTACAGAAAGCTGTTCATAGATATTAACATGGCAGGAAGTCCTACAAGACCAATCCGTAACTGTTGGCTCGTTCCTAAAAATGAAAAATTATACGTTGATTGCAAAACCGGGGATTTAGACTTTAAACCTATCGGGGATAAAACGGAAAGCTTTACCATAAAAGGATTGTATGACCTTTATGTAGACTATGCTGAAGATATTGATACAGATGGTGTAGGGTGCGAAAAATCTAATGTTAATATCAAAATATTAGACAGTTACCACGCCAACAGAAGCCTTTGTGAAGATCTGGCAGAAATTAAAGAAGTTGAAATCCAGAAAGTGGCAGTATGTGCCCGTATTGGACTTGTCAGCAAAGCAGATGAAGAGCTGGTACATGCCAAAGTAATCAGAGCGATTAATAATTATCTGTCTCCGGAAGTTCACTTTTATTCACTGAAGCAAATGCTTGATAAAGGTTTTACTACAGATCAGATCTTTGAAGGACCTCTTTTGGATAACGGTTTTATTGATACTGAAGAACTTAAAAACAGTCAGTTAAGAACAGAAGTTCGTCTTTCCGATATCATCAGTGAGATCATGAAGATTGATGGGGTTAAAGAAATTCATGACGTTTCTATTGCAGGCTGTGATAACATCATCAAACAAAATAACGATTGGCTGATCTGTATTGAAAAGGGTAGAAAACCTGAGCTGTGCGAGCTGAGTGCATTCAGCTATAGTAAAGGATCTCTTCCGTTAAATATCAATGACAAAAAAGTTCAGGATTACTTAGAAACTCTTAAAAGAGAAGAAGAAGTACTTAGAGATGACGCAAGACAGAATAAAGAACTGGCTTTACCAAAGGGAACTTTATATGATATTGCGAACTATGCCACGATTCTGAATGAATTTCCGGATACCTATGGAGTAGGAGAATCAGGACTTATAGGAAATCAATCTCCGGAAAGAGAAGCCCTGGCAAAACAAATGAAAGGGTATCTACTGTTTTTTGATCAGATCCTTGCCGGATATTTCAAGCATCTTGAAAAAGTAAAAGAAGTATTAAGCATCAATGGTAAGTTAAAAAGAACCTTTTTTACACAGACTCTTAAGAATATTAAAGGCTTTAATGAACTGGTTTCTGAATATGATACAGAAAATGAAGATCAGCTTACAGATTCATTATACAAAGAGCTGGATAACAGTGTGGAACGTCGAAATGAAGTGTTGGACCATCTGATCTCCCGTTTTGCTGAAACATTCAGCGATTATACCTTCTTGATGAAATCACTATATGGAAAATCTACCGATGAAATTGTCTTAGGGAACAAAGAAAACTTCTTAAAAGAGTATTCATCATTAAGCAAAGACAGAGGATTAGGTTATAATTATACCCTGATCGGAGATTCAGATCTGTGGAATACCAGTAATATTTCCGGTGTTCAGAAAAGAATTGCCCGTTTGCTGGGAGTTAAAGATTATACCCAGAGAAACTTATCCCAATCGCCGGTATCCATCATTGAAACAATAGACAATGCGGGTAAAAAAACATATACCTGGAAAATAAAAGATACCGCTAACAATATTGTCTTATCCTCTGTAAACAACTACACGACTGAGCATATTGCAATCAAAAACCTGAATGAAGCCATTTATCAAACCATTCAGATTGATCAGGAAGATCTTGAAAATGCATTAGCCAAACTGGATGAGAACACGCCGGAAGAAACATTAGAAAAACTGAGAAATTGTGAAAAGGATTACTGTATAATTGGAAATATAAAAATCCGTGTTTCATTAGGAGGTAACTATTATTTTGAAATTCTGGATGACCAGAAAAATGTCATTGCTGTTCACAAAAAAACCAATCCTTATTCAGAATTGAAAGACCTGAAAAAAGGAATTGAAGAGACGATCAATTATTTCAAATACGAATTTACAGAAGAAGGTATTTTCCTTGTTGAGCATTTATTATTAAAGCCAACCACTAAGGATTATAAACTTATGGGAGGTATTGGCTGTATGTCTGTTGGAGGTACTTTCAGAATCATGTATGACCTGGAAGAGGACAATCCGACAACAGATCCGATAGAATATTCGGAAGCCTTTATGTCTTCCTGTGAAGAAGGTTGTGAAAAAGATGTATTTGATCCTTATTCCTACAGAGTAAGTGTTGTTCTTCCCGGCTTTGCGTACCGTTTTCAGGACCCTGATTTCAGACGCTATGCAGAAACCGTTATCAGGCAGGAAATTCCGGCTCATATTTTAGCAAAAATTTGCTGGGTGGGAGATCGTTTGAGTGAAAAACAAACTGCTCAGAATGATTTGGCTGAATTTGAAGCGGCATTTAAAAAATACCTTTTAGATAAGTCAAGAAACAATATCCTGAATCTTGGAAACAGCATTACAGATTTATTGACCGCTCTTAGCCATTTGAATAATATCTATCGACCGGGAAGACTTTTGGACTGTGATGCCAGTGATAGTGACATTCTGGACGGAAAAATCATATTAGGACAATCCAACTTATCAAAAAAAATTGAAAAATAATGAATACCAAATTAGACAATGTAACAACCCAATATAGAAAGTTCAACGACAATCAGGCGTTAACAGAAGGGCAATTAAACGAATTTATAGATTATTTTGAAGATCAGGACAGACTATCAAGAACCCGTCTGAGCGGCGTAGGAATTGTGTGCGGTTTTCAATCGAATTATGTGGAACTTGAAATCTCACCTACTTTAACAGAAAAAACATCTGAACTTGGGAGAGATATAATTGAAATTCCATTCGATACTATTGCAATTACACAAGGAGCCGGAGTTACTACAGATGGAGACTTAATAACACTGCGTAAAGCAGGAAGTAAAAATTCAGAGGCTACCATTGACTTTCAGGTTAATAATTACAGATACTACAGAAATTATGTTGATGTCGTAGGATATGAACATTTTCGTATCGGAGGACAGCAAATTCCTCTATTAGAATTGTTTACAACGCAAGAGTATCTAAAGTTGGTAGACGGAGGTGCTAATGCAGGAGATTTTAAGCAGGTAATAGACATTCGCAGTTCACTAAACGATAAAGTTGTAATTCTGTATTTAGAAAGTTATTCCAATGATGAGAATCCATGTCAGGATGCTGATTGTGACAATAATGGAGCTGAGCAGGTTTCTGATCTTAAAGTGCTTCTTGCAGATACAGCATCCGTTTCAGAGCTTATTGCGAAAGGAGATGCAAAAGATACGATCTATAAACAACATAATTTTTATGAAAAGCTTTTTGACAGCTTACCTAACATAGAAGCCAAAAGAGTTATTCTGGATACACTTGTTAAAACAGCACCGCAGCTAAAAACAAAATTTAAAGGTGCCATCAGTACTGTTGCAGAATTAAGTGATGGCTTTACTTCCATTGCAGGAACTTTTAATGTAAACATGAATCTGGGAGGACAGACACTCTTTGATAAATTGAATCCTTTACTCTCAAACACTTCTCCAGCCTTAGAAGATTATCAGTACAGATATGATTTACTAAAGGATTTGATTGATACCTATAATGAAATAAAAGGTTTGATCCTGCATCTGAATGCTGAATGCTGTCCGGATATAGCTTCATTCCCTAAACACCTTATGCTGGGAAATGTCGGAGCAAAGCAGGAATTAGGAGGATATACTCCTTTACGTCACGGTTTTTATAATTCACCGGTTACTACCAATGATGACGAGAATTATGAAAGAATTGTAATGCTTGCCAACCGTTTTGTGCAGAAAGTCAATGGATTTCAATCCTATATCGGGCGTATTAAAATTACCCCTTCAAATCTGAATGTAAGATTGGGTAATAAAGCAATACCATATTACTATAATGTAGATAAATCCCTATTGGCTCAATGGAACTTTGAAAAAACAAAAACCGACAGGGCCGCTTATAATCTAAGTTATCATACATCCAATTTATCAGGAGAAGACTTTATTCAGAATCCACTGAATTATAACATTGATAACAATGACTTCTATAGAATTGAAGGTCACCTGGGAATGCCTTATAAAACAGCATTGCAAAACATTAATGATCTTAAAACACAATACGGATTAGCTTTTGATGTCATTGCACTGGTTCTGAATAAAGGTGAAAAACCTGGTGGGGAACCGCCAATCAGAGAAAAAACAGTATCCATAGAAGAATTGAGAAAACAATTGACATCCATTTCCAGTGATGTAAGCAACAGGACTTTCAATTCACAGAATACTTTGCTGAATATCTCTAAACTGGATGAACAGCTAAGATTGCTGAATCAGGCTGAATTCTCAAAAGATGGATCATCCGAAGGAATTACCGTTGTAAAACAAGATCCTAAAAAAGACGATGTTGTAAGTGAGCTTTTGAGCGAATTTTTAGAAAGAAAATCAGGCTTGGAACACGTAGCGGGTGTAGAACCGGGCGGAACTTTTGCTTTGATTTATAATTCGGAGACTGATAACCAGGTTCTTGCGGACTTTTCATTGCCATATTTGTGTTGCTCTAAAAAGGATCCTGCATTCTTATCATTACCGAAAAACAAACTGTGTCAGAAAGATGCTCCTATTGCTATGACTATTGTTCCGTTAGACGGACAGGTAAAAGCATTTGTGAATGGTACTCAGATTCCTGCAGTTACACAATCCGGCGGTCAAAGTTTATTCGATCCGGGATTAGTTAACGCAGCTTATTTTGGACAAACCATTACGTTTACCGTGAATGATGATCCAGTGGAAGCGCAGATGGTCGTTTATGCACAGCCAAACGTATCTGTTACTACAGGTACAGTGAGTTATGATGCTCCTACGATGGACGAAAATGCAAACAATCCGGATGCTACGGTTGAATTTAATGTTACCGGAGACTTTACAGGTCTTACATTTACATGGAATTTTGATGATGGTACTCCAATCGTACATAATGAGGCGCCTGCCAACAAAAAACACCATGTGTATAAGCTTATTGCAGGACAGGAAAAAACCTTTAATCCAACACTTACGGTAACCAATGCTAGCGGCTGTAGTAATGTGTACAGATTAGCTCCGCTAAAATTAAAAGGTCAATCCACTATTGCTTGTTTAAGTGGAATGAGAGTAGTTATTCAGTATAGAGATGATGTAGACCAAGGTCACGTTTGTAATGATGCTACTTTCAACTTAAAAGGAAATGGGCTTGTCATAGGAGGGATCAATCCATACCCTGGCTTTGTTGGAAATATCCATTTAAGTAACACAGGAGGTAATCAGGATAGAGGTAACCATAAAGCTGGTACTCCTGCATTGAGCAGATATAATGAAATCACGATCACTCAGGCCGAAGCCAAGCAAATGGCATCACAATCATCAGATGGTTTTGTAGAGTTCTCACTTGAATGTGCTTTACCTGTTAATAACAGACCACCTACTGGTTGCCACCAGGATGTTGCCTATACGGAAATCTTCCTGGCAAACGCTACTGTTCCTATTTATAAAGGATATCCAAACGGGAATTTCCTAAAAATAAACCCTTGTACAGGAGTGACAAAATAATAGTCAAATAATAACTTCATAGACAGTCTGAATTGTCTATGAAGTTTATTAAAAGACCTTAATAAATCATTAAAAATGAACAATAATGAATAATCAATTAAGTAATATAACCGTTCAATATCGAAAGTTCAGTAAAGGACAGTATCTGGAAGATCCTGATCAGTTCAATGAGTTTCTGGACTCTTTCGAAGATCAGGACCGTTTGTCCAGAGTATTGCTGCAAGGGGTAGGTGTTGTATGTGGTCTTAAGCCAAAACTTATTTATAAAAACAGACTTTTAGACAGCATAGAGCTTTCCCAGGGAGCTGCAATTACAACCGATGGAGATTTACTAACCCTGAATATTACCAGCAAGACGAGTGAAGACTTGTACATGAGTGACCTGAAAACGGTTGATCTGAAAAATAAAAACTTTACCCATTTTAAAATATATGATAATTTTAAAGTAAAATATCCGGCCTTTTATGAAGGAAGGGATCAGATTGAACTATGGGAACTGGCAACAGCTCAGGAAGCAAAGTCAGATTTTCAGCCTATTAATAATCTTACAAATTTAGAAGACAAATACTTACTGCTGTATTTGGAGGATTATGAAAAAGAAGTTAAACCTTGTAGAGGTGTTGACTGTGATAATCATGGAATACAGCAGATCAGAAACCTTAAAGTATTAGTTACTACAGCAAGTGGCATCACTCATATTCTTGGAGAAGATGGTTTTACGCTGCCTGACCCCGTAACGGGTGAGGTTAAACTCAAAAGAAAAGATCGTCTTCAGCCCCATCCTTTGTTCATAGAGGATATCATGGAGCCTGTAAAACAAAACAGGATTATTTTAGAGCGTTTTGTTTCAGAAAATAGATTGAATGTCTCTGATTTAAAAAATGTGTATATCAAGGCGGTAGATAAAGCTGATTATGGGAAGAGTATTTTTGAAAAAACAGCAGCAATCGCCAGAATTCTCGGAATTCCAAGTGCCAGCTATGATATGTTCAAAGCAGCAATAGATAAAGTTATTAATCAGGAAACAGGCTTTCAGTATACTTACGATGTGATAAAGGATTTGATGAATACCTATTCCGAAATTATAGAATTGCTCCCTAAAGCATTTACTAAATGTTTCCCGGATTTTGCTTCTTTTCCTAAACACATCATGCTTGGAAAACTAATATCGGATACCCAATTGGATTCCTCAAGACATCAGTTTTACAATTCTCCTGCTTTGGATGATGAAAAAGCAACCCAAAAAGTTAAAACCTTAATCAATCGTTTTAATCAGCAAGTGGGAAATTTTGATCCTGATCGTATTATTAAAAATAAAGAAAGGGTTAAAATTACTCCATCGCAAAAATTAAATCCTCTGGGCAATAAGGCAGTTCCTTTTTACTACCAGGCTACAGAAGAATTTTTAAAAACGTGGAATTTTGATAAGACAAGCAATCGGTCATCCGGCAATAATCTGACATTTGATACTGATTGGGTGTTAATAGGAAATTCCGAACAGGTAAGTCCATTAAATCTCAATATAGATAACCATTCATTTTATAATATTGAAGGACATCAGGGAATGGATTACCAAACGGCTTTTGAACAGATAAAGGAAATCAAGGATAAGCAGCAGCTTGGATTTGATATCATGCTTTTGTCTTTAGAAGAATTAAAAGGAAATAAAGATCTGACAAAAGCTTATTTCAATGAATACGTAGAAAAGAACTCAGGATTAGAGCATAAACGAGGCGTTGAAAGAAAAGGTACTTTTATTATGGTGTATGATTCCATAAGAAATCCAAAAGTTATTGCAGACTTTTCGCTTCCATACATATGCTGTACTCCAAAAGCGGTAATTAAATTAAGTTTGCCAACTTCGGTGATCTGTGCTGAGTCCAACCCTATACCTTTTACAATATCCCCTATGAATGGAGTGATCAAAGCAAGTGTAGGTGATGGTGTGAAAATCATTAATGGGCAATACGTCTTCGATCCGAAGGCTGTGGATGCTCAGTTCTATGGCCAGGAAATTACATTTACTGTAAATGGGAAAGCTACAGATTGCAGCATTAAGGTGATTTCGCAACCGGATGTAACAGTAGCCGTAGATTCTGTTATTTATCCTGGAGGAGATTCAATAGCAACAATAGTAAACGTTAAAGTTTCTGATGTAAATTTTGCAGACTATGATTACAGCTGGGATTTCCTTGGTAATGATATTTGGGTTCCTATAAAACCGGATGCAAATGGATTTGTGAGTTATAAGTATTACAATCTGGATCTTAAAAATATTCCTGCAATAAGAGTAAAAGTTGATGGCAGCGGATGTACACAGGACGTTACAATAAGAGACTGGCATGATGCTCCGGTTCGATTAAGTTTACCAACTGATATTATTTGTTCTGTATCAGATTCTATACCTTTTATTGACCTGTTCCCTGTGAATGGGATTGTGAAAGCCAGCGCCGGTGCTGAAGCCAGTGTTGTATCTGGTGGCGGGGGATATTCCTTCAATCCAAATGCAGTGAATTCAGCTTTGTATGGTCAGTACATTACATTTACTGTAAACGATAAATCAACGAACTGCCGTATTAAAGTTATTCCGCCGCCTAAAGTCAGCATTAATTATACTGTTGATTATCCAGGTAACGGATCAACAGAAACAACGATCAACATTGACGTTTCCGGACCATTCTTTACAGAATATATGTACGAATGGGATTTCCTTGGTACCGGACAGTTTACTCCTCCAAAACCTATAAACGGTAAGATAAGTTATAAATATTCTAATCTGGATCCGAAAAATATTCCGGTGATAGGAGTGAATGTGACTGGAGGAGGATGCTCTCAATACATAACTATAAGAGACTGGTATGATGCTCCGGTTCAATTAAGTTTGCCGGTGAGTTCTATTTGTTCTGAATCCGGGTCTATACCTTTTAATGTCGTACCAGGCAATGGGGTAGTAGCAGCCAGTGCTGGTGCTGAAGCCAGTGTTGTATCCGGTGGCGGGGGATATTCCTTCAATCCGAAACTAGTGAATCCTGCACTACACGGTCAGTTAATTACCTTTACTGTAAATGGAAAGCAAACCAACTGCAATATTAGAGTTATTTCGACACCAAACATTGGAATATCTGTTAAGACTGTTGATTATCCGGCTGGTAATTCAAATGAAACAAGAGTAAACTTTGTCGTTTCGGGACCAGGCTTTACAAACTATACTTACAGTGTAGACGGTAACCCGCTTTCTCAGCCGGATGCTAATGGAAATATGAGTTATACATTGATGAATGTAGATCCAAAAAATATCCCGGCGATCAATGTGAAGGTAAGTAACGGTGAATGTACCCAAACCATTACGGTAAGAGATTGGTACGTTGCGATCAAAAAGATAGACTTATCAGGTAGTGTAAACTGCTGTCCTGCCACTCTGCCAATTATTAAAGCTGATGCCGGAGCGAAAGATCTGAGGTTTTCTTTAGAACTGGGGAGATTTGGACTAAAAGGATCTGGTGACGGAGCGCCGGTACTTCTATACTTCTGGAGCAAATTAGAAGGTCCGGATGTGAAGCTTATTAATGACCATACTAACGGAGACCTGATAGTTGAAGATTTAGTTGCCGGTAACTATAAGTTCCAGCTTCTGGTTAAAGATGCTAATAGTGATGCATTTAGTATTGATACAACAACTGTAACAGTGTATTGATATTAAACCTAATCTAATATCATGGGGTGTTTTTTCTTTAGAATGATTTCAACACCCCTTAGATATTAATGAAAATATAATATTAACAATAAAAACATAATATAATGGCAGCAGCAAAATGTGATGTTTCATTCAAAATAGGATATGAATCTTCATTGCCACTAACAGAGGCGACTGTGACTTATTTAAATCCGCCGGGACCTACCCATGATATAAAGCAATTGCTTGCAACTAGTGATACAATAAAGCTTAATGATATTCAAAATGATATTCAAGCTCCAGGCACATACGAATTGGAAGTGAAACTGGCTGTAGGTGGAATTGTTACTAAGAGAGAGTTTTTCTTGAACGTTGGGAGGTGTAACTCTTCTTCTACTTGTTATGTTCCTAAGATCTATGATATAAAAGTGCTGGAAGATGGGCAGATCGTAATGAACTACTGGGTTGATGATACTACCAGTCTTGCAACATTGGAATATCAGATAGCAAAAGATCCTGACTTTACAGACATTATTTATACAAAGGTGGGCTTCAGTGATACTGCGTATACCCAATTTGAAAATATTGATATGAAAAATGGGAAAATTCCTGATAATACTAAGTTATATATAAGAATAAGAAAGTATTGTAAGCCGGAGGGAATTTCAGAATGGTCAGATGCTGTTCAGTTTGATTCTAAAGAATGGAGAGGTACAGTAGAAGCCTACTGCTTGTCTGGTATAGATGATCTGAATCCCGACCCTCTTTGCAACGGAACAGACCCCGCATGGAAAACGAAAGTAATTTTGAAACCTTCTTTACCGGATATAGGAACATTGATTTACTTGGCTAATGGTATGCTTGCAACCCCTGCAAATATAAAAGAGTTTGAGCCAAATGCACCCGAAAGCTTCAAAAGAAGTGGGATCAGATGGATCAGATTTCTAAGTTCTAATTCAGGTTTTAACCCAAGATTAATTTATAGGGTAGATCCTGAAAATGCTACAATAATAAGTATTGAAGACAAAGTGAGCTGTTAGAATATCTTATGATGATGATCTGAAATGCCCCCAATAAAATCCTCAAGAAATTGAGGATTTTATTCACTCAGGCAATTATCTCCTGTTGTTTTTACGTCTCGTACTTATAATATTGAACAGTTTTGCAACGTCCTTCAGGTGAATCTCGAAATCCTCATAATATTCATTCAGAGAATGAAGGGTGATAATGCCTTTCTCAACATCGTGGTTTACGATTCGTTTTACTAAAATTCCTTTCTCTTTGTGAACGATTACAAAATCCCACTTATCATAATGTAGTTTGCTCATCCAGTAATCCTGTCTGATATTTCTGCATAAGATAATGTCACCTTCCAGATAACTTTCATACGATCCGTTATCCATGCTGTCTCCTTTCACTTCAAAACACATGTATTCACCTCTGTGCTCTACATCGTCCGTAAAAGGAATAGTTGGTAAGCTTTCTATATATTCTTCATCAGCAAAATTACTCAGATAACCGGCTTGTGCATATTGATTCGCCAACGGAACATGCATGATCTTTAAATCTGAAAAAATAACCGGAGACGCACTGTCATCATTGAGCTCCTGTTGTTTTAATAGTAAGTTGGTTACAAAGTAAGCCGTTGTTTCCGGTATTTTTCGTTCGCCTTTTTCCCAATACTGCACGGCTCTGGTGCCCACTCCTATAGATTTTGCTATATCAGCCTGCTTCATGTTTAGTTTCTTTCTGATTTCTTTGAATTCTAAATAGTTCATTTTGATATGTTTATAGTTATTTGTAAAAAAAATGAATAAAATGTTCGTTTTTTATTTTGAAAAACGAACAATGTTCGTATATTTGTTTCGTCGTTAAGATGGAACAGTACAAATGTACAAAATTATATTTAAAATTTAATATTTTTTTAATATTTTGAAATATTGTTTTTGTTTGTAATTATCTGTGATTAAGTAAGTTGATAATTTATTTTGTATATAATATATTTAATAGATAGATATTTTCCTTTTTTGCTTTGTCAGGAGCAAGTTGGAATAGGGAAAATTTTAAATAATTTATAAAATGTAAAAAGTGCGCTTTTTGTCTTGCTTTATTTGATATTTGTTCGTTTGTGTGCTGTTTAATTAATGATAAAAATGCGTTTATTTTTTGATTTATATCTGAATAAAGCAATCATTTTGCTCTTTGTTTTTTCCTGAAAATAAAAAACAAGCCCAAAATGTAGAAAACCACTACTGCTCAACATATAAAATATCGATTAATTATAGTTGTCAGTAAAGTTGCTAATACATCCTGAAAGGCAAATGAAATTTAAAATAAAGAAGTCAGGGTAAGATTTTTATTGGGAAATACCTGGTACCGGCTTCTAAAAAAACAAAAATTAATTGAATTAGATATCTTTTTAAAAGGCGGAATGTTCGTCTTTAGGGATTCTTATGACTTTATGAAACGGTCAACAGGTAAGAGAAGAAAGCCTGTCTGATTCAAAAAAAAACTTTTTAACCAAAAAACTTTTAACCATAGAATATGAAACGTAGTAAAGAATTAGTCGAAAAAAGAAAAGATTTTGTCATTGATTATGTAAGACGTAATCAGGATAAACAAATGAAAGTGATTGTTAATGAGCTGATGGAAATGTTGTTTTTGTCTGAAAGAACAATATACAATATCATCCTTCAGCCATAGTGTGTAGGTTGTAAATGAATGTTCAGTCTTTACCATTCAATATAATGTTATAAAGTGAATGTCAGTAAGATAATGTTTGTAGATAATGTGTACTCATCATTCATGTCTTGAAATTATTCATTCTAAAAAGATAGAAAAGGATTCAAAGCTATTGTTGCATCCTCAATAGCCATACATCAGTTAAATGGCTATCCTGATATCTTTCTCAAATTTAAATTATAGGTAAAATACTAGGTGAAAAACGGTTTTTGCTTTTTAGTTCTATTGTTTTAAATGAAACATGAATTTTAAAAAAGGAACCGTTTGACCTTAGTGGATTGGAAGAGAAATCAATTTAAAAAAAACTAAAAAATCATTTTAATAAATTCTAAAAGCCATGAAAAAAAAAGAAAAGAAAAAAAAGAAAAAAGATAAGGAAAAACTGAAAAAACCAGGTAGAGATATCAGTGATATTATTGATGAGCTGGCTTATGCGGATGAGAGTGAAAATATCCGGAAAATCAGAAAATTTTTAGATGATATGTACATCCTTTCACAGGAATAAATAAACATCTGAAAGTTGTTGAAAAATTAAAATTTTAATAAATAATATAATAGGAAAGAATGACTTTGGATAGTATAAAAGCCCTTTTGATCGGAACTGCAATAGCATTTTCAGGAGGATTATTAAGGGTACTGGTCTCCATACAAAATAAAGAGAAAAAACAGCCGTGGGAGCACTTTATCACATTGGTGATAGTAGTGATAGTAGGTTTTACAATGAGCTATTTAATGAACAGAGCTGAGTTGCATGACAAATGGTATTCAACAGGAATATTATTTGTGCTTGGCTACGGGTATGATAAATTCTTGAAGATGATCACTACAAATCTTCCTAACTGGATTGATAAAGCAGTGAATCTTTTTATTGAAAACCGATATGGAGTGAAGACAGACAGACAGTCTGGTGAAGAAGAAGAAAAGAAAAGTGATATGAATTAAACTTATATCCATAAATGGACTTGCAGGTGTACTTAAATCATTGTAGTAGAAAAGATGATAGAAAAATCTACCTGCCATTACAGAACTGATCACCCAAGAGAGTGATTTTTAAGAACTTGAAAACCTGAAAATTCAAAAAACAAGAGAACAAACAAGGAAATGGTTCAGTGTTGCCTGTTTCTCATCCATAAAGTCGAATGCCATTTCCATTTACTGACATTCTTAAAGAATCTACCCACACGGTACGATTTTTCAAACCCGGCAGGCACCCTATAAAGCATAACAGTTTGGTTGTGCTTTATAGGTCTTTTAAAACAATATGAAATTAAAAAAACTAAGTCAATGAAAGCAGCAAAACCTGTAGAAATAGACAATAAAGGCCATAAAAACCAGAGTCATAAGCAAAGACTGGAAGCTCAGGTGGCTAATGTACAGACACAGAAGTCTGGAGAATCATCCGTTAGAAATGGATCAGGAAGTCATGGTGGTAGCACAGCCAGTCTCACTGGTCGTATTCCGATGGTTCATGGTACACAAACCATTTATGATCAGGGTTCGGAAATAATGTATAAAAAACATCAGGAAAGTTTAGCGAAAACCGGTGATGTCAATCATCCGGAAACCAGGGGTTTGGAAGAAAGCTATGTATTTAGCTTGAATACCAATCAGGTACAAGATTATCATGGTATTAAATCTGAAACTGATCACCCGAAGACCGCTGAGGAGCAACCGGTTAAGAATAAAGATGAAAATCAAAATTTTGTACCTGAATTTATACCTCAAGCTGGTGGTAAAGAAAGAGTAACCCACAAAGGTGACGTATATACCCTACATTTCGATAGTTATAAAACGGATGAGTATAACCGTAGTATAGATACTAACTATAAGTTGGATCGTTATGCAGAAAGAATGATTTTTGGAAAAGAAGTCAATCATTCCTGGACACCTGAATTTAAAGATCCATATGTACAAACGCTTATAAGTTCCGGCAAAAGTGTAGATTACCGAAAATCTGACTACAAAGGAGTAGTTGGAGGTAAGGGTACAGGAAATGGTGAAAGGTCAGGCAAAGAAGCAGGTGAAGAAAACACCCTTAAGCCTAACCAGGGAAAAACGCTTGAAGAATTGAAAAGCGAACTGAGCAAACTACCAGCTGAAATAAAAAAGCTCATCAAAATAGATAAAGGCAATCTTCAACCAGTAGATTATGAACGGTTATTGGTAATTGCAAAAAAACTGAAACAATTGTCGCCAGAAGATATTGCAGTGTTGCAACTTCTTACACTGAAAGCTACAGATAATATAGAATTGTTTGAACAAGCTTTAGACCTATTTTTGGCAAAAAAAGAGGAGCTGAAGGCATTAAGTGAGCAAGCGCAAGCAGCCAATGCTCCCCAATCTATGCAGGAAGCTATAGAAGGTTCATGGAATGGGTTTGATGAAAACCAAATAGGAAAAATATCTGAAGGCGACCAGTATGATTTAGCCAGAGAGCAGACTAAAAAAGCTACAGAAGCGCAACTGCAGTATATGAAAGATCATCCGGGAGAGGTTATTAAAGACTTTGCGAAAGCGGCTACGTTGATGAACACACCTGAAGCAGCAGAAGCGACAGAAAAAGATATTCGAGAAGCTGCTAATGGAGATGTCAATGCATGGCAACGATTAGCTGCAGGTTTGGGAGCAGGTGCTAAAATCTCAGGTTGGTTGTTGGCAGCAGTGTGTGTAGTTGCTGTTATTGCGATGCTTACAGGGGTAGGCGAGGTGGCGGCAATTATAGCTACAATTGTAGAGGTATTGTTATATACCACCATTACTTTGTCGGCATTAGAATCTGAAGCTCGTATAAAGGCAGCATCACAAGCCAAAGATGCCAATACGTTTAAGGAAAATGTAAACCAGGCTGCTTCTGCACGTACTAATTTTATAGTAGCTCTGGCTATGTTAGGTTTGGCAAAAGCTGCAGGCTTTATTGCAAAAACCTATTTCCCAAAAACACTGGCTAAAATAGGCGAAAGTGTAAAAAATTTTAGAGCTAAGCTAAGAAAGGTGATAGGTTTCGATGATTTTACTGCACTGAAGAGCGGATTTTTATCCGAGCTGGAAACTAATAAACAAAGTTTAATACAAAGCGGAGAGCAGGCTAAGCAAAATGCAGTACAAACTGCCAATGAGCTGGCACAAATGGATATTCAGACTTTTATAGAAAGACTGGATAAAACAGGTGATGATTTTTACGTGCAAGCAACTACTCAAAATGGGCAAATTACCAGCTGGAAAGCTATAAGTCAAACACCTGAAGGGTTAAAAGGAATAGAAACCTATAAAGCAGGTCTGTTGCAAGAGCTGCGTACAGAAGTGCCACAACATATAGATGCACTGATACAAGAGCAGGTACAGGCAGTAAATAAAATGCAAGAAGGAGTAAAATTGGCGAAAGATACTGAAGCTTGTGATGCTGTGTTACAAGAATATGAGAAGTTTATCAGCAACGAAGAAGTAGGCAAAAGGGCCAATGAGAAGCAAATAGAAATTACCAAAAAGTTATCTGAAAAAGCTCTGCAGGAGATTGATGATAATTTAAAGAAAAGTAATACATTTGAAGAAAAGCCTAAACAGGTTGACGAAAAAGTAAAATATTCTGAAGATATTGAGAAAGAGACTCAGAAATATATTACAGCAAACGAAAAAGCAAAACAATTAATTGCTAATGCAGAGTTAGAAAAAGAATTAGTCCAGGGTGATTTACTAAATTTAGTGAAAGAAACTGGAGGCAAAATGGAAGGGTTGGAGTTTGCAATAAAAGGAGAGGAATCTTTAACTAGAAAGATTAATGATAGAACTCAGGATCGACATGTAGAAAAGATTGGGATTGAAAAAGCTATAAATAAAGTTGCTTCAAAAATGAACGATGTCCTTAGATTTACTATTACATTTGAGCCAAAAGTATATGTAGAAAATTATTTTAAAATAGTCAAAGAGCTTGAAGCAAAAGGATATAAGAAAACAAAAGCATTTAATGCCTGGTTTCAAGGTGATGGCTCATATAAAGGATTAAATGTAACTTTTGAAACACCAAATGGACAACAATTTGAGTTACAATTTCATACAAATGAAACATTCCGGGTAAAATCTGAAACACATGATTTATACGAAGCTTCAAGAGCTGCTGACGCAACAGCAGAATTAAAAGCTACAAATAATGCTAAACAAGCAGAAGCATATAAAAATATAGAAACACCAAAAAATATAAACTTACTTAAAAATGAATAAAGAAAAAGAAATAATCAAAATAATTGATTTCATTTATGTTCATGATGATGAAGCCGGATTCAAAGAACTACATAGAAGAGTAGTATATGATAAAATAGGAGAAATAGGAGAAACATATTACGATAAACAATGGCATGAATTTCCTCAAATAAATAGCTATTATCCAGACCCAACTCCAGGTGAGTTTATAGATGAGGAAAGGGCAAAAGAGATCATGAAAATAATAGACAAAGAAGAAAATTAAATTTTCATAAATGATTTGAGCCGCTTTAGAAATAAAGCGGTTTTTAATATCTGAAAATCACCAGCTACAGAAAACAGCAGATATTGGGGAGTAGAAAAATTAAATGATAATAAAGTAATATTATCAGAGTTAGATCCAACTGACTCAGAAAAAATGTTTGTATTTGATTATGATATAAACTAAACCAAATTAAGTTACAATAAAGCGAAATTTCTAATTTATAGAAGTTTCGCTTTTTCTTTCATTTAATAAAATAAGCTAAGATATAATGTGATATAGCATCCAACATAAAAGAATAATCAATACTTTTGAATACATCAAATAAACCAAAGTTAATAACTCATTAAAATCTTAAATATGAAAAAAATACTATTCTTTTGTTCCCTTCTCTTCAGTCTTTCCGCTGTAAGTGCGCAGACTATAGAATCCGGAAGCCACAGTACCACCGGTTATATCAAAAGTGATGGGACTATAGAAAACAGCAGCCATTCCACTGTGGGATATATAAAAAACGATGGAACTATTGAAAATAAAAGTCATGGTACGATTGGCTATATCAAAAGTGATGGTACAATAGAAAATAGCAGCCATTCTACAGTAGGCTACGTAAAAAGTAATGGAACAGTAGAAAACAGCAGTCATTCCACTATTGGCTATATCAAAGACGATGGAACGGTAGAAAACAGCAGCCACAGCACTATTGGATATGCAAAAGGAGTCAAAAAAGAATGGGCTGCGGTAGTGTATTTCTTCTTTAAGCTGGATTGAGCACCATTTCTGCGGAAATAAACAAACTTTAAGCATATAAATTAAAAAGGCTTGGATTTTATAATCTGAGCCTTTTTTATTATAGATACCGACCAGGTTTTATTAAATAAAAATGCAAACATGATTGTTTTAATTTATTCGGAAAAGAAAGGCATTGCAACTACAGAATAGAAAGACCAAAAAACTTTCCCAGGAATAAAAAAAAGCTGAATTTTGAGCTTTGAAGCCAAATGGCCAATCACCTAATTCTTAAAACTAAAGGTCACTGCAACTACAGAATAGAGAGGTCAAAAAACTTTCTCGGGAACAAAAAAAAGCTGAATTTTGAACTTTGAAATCAGGTGGTCAATCAACCCATCCTTAAAACTAAAGATTACTGCAACTACGGAATAGAAAGGCCAAAAAACTTTCCCGGAAAAGCAAAAAATCTGAATTTTGAGCTTTGAAAACAAATATACCATCATTCTAATTTTAAACTGAAGGATACTATAACTACAGAGTCGAAAATCTTTCAATAGAATTAAAAAAGAATGTGTTCGGAACATTAAAACATAACATAAATTATCATTGAAACCAAAGTGTAATTATGCTAAGAAGCATAAGTTATAAAAAAGTATTATGGAAGAAAATAACCTAACAACCAGAGACCAATTAAAAAATTATTTTGAAACAGGAAAATATCCTACAGAAAGCCAGTTTGCGGATTTAATAGATTCTTTAAGGCTTAGAGAAGATGTCTTTACCAAAAAGGAATTGGCAAAATTTGCCAATAGTTTAACAACTCTTGATAACCTATTCGTTAATTATTTAGCAAATGGTGTCGGAAGTTTAAAATTTTCAATAGTCATCAGTACAAATGATGAACCGGATCAGGTAATCTCATCGAGTGATTTCAAAAGCCTTTTTGATAAACAGTATGTGATAGGCAGTGCACCTTATACTATCAAAATAAAAGAAATCTTTGAAGGTGATTTAGGAGAAACAGAATATTACATTCTTGCTTACCAATTAAATCAGACCTATATTATTAATAGGTTATTTGGAAATAATCTGAAGGCGGTTTCTGCTGGTTTTGACTTTGGAGAGGTGGAAAGTATTGGTTTACCCATACAAATTACCAAAGGAGCTTATGGACAAAAAATAAACGTTTTAAACACCAGTGTTAAGTTCATTAATAAAACGGAAGTACCTATCTTGTATAGAATAGAAGCTGTTGGATGGAGTAATCGGTATAGAGATGAAGATACCGTTACTGATCATTATGATCTGGGAGATTATTTGACTTTCTTCTATAAGGCAGACCTTACAAATATCAATCAACACATAAAGTGTGACGTTTATAATGCCGACAATAATACCCTTTTGACGACAGGCTATTTATCGGCAGGACAAAACCAGAATTCTGTGAATGGTGGTAGGATCAATGAAGTAAGAAATGTAAGAATCGAATGCAGCTATTATGAGAATGTAAAATAAGAAAACCTAAAAAATCAGTAACTGCAACTACAGACAAGCAGGCGCAAAAAACTTTTATAAGAACAATAACGTGATTAATTTTGAACTGTCATTACAACATACATAGTAATTACTATTAGGTAACAAAGCAAGTCGGGAATTAATCCATTACATTCTCATTACTAAAAATACAAACCTCAATCAGGTAAGATACTCGGCGATGAAAACTTTTCCCACTGGAATTTCATCCGAAAAGAGGAACGACGGCTGTCACATCTATTTTTTTTGAAAGCAACTCATAAATTCTGTGAACACAGAAGGAGGAAATGTATTGCAGAAGATGAAGAAAAGTAAATCGTGAGTCATAGGTTCAATTATTTGTTTATCAGTAAAATATAGGTTGCTGCAACTACAGGATAGAGAGATCGAAAAATTTTTATAGGAACAAAAAAAGAATCAATTTTGAACTTTACATTACAACTGGCAATCAGCTCCGGAAAACAAGTATACTAAGAGCATAAAGCAAATAAAGAAAACTAAAATATCATGGAAGAAAACAATACATTAATCCCAAGAGAGGAGCTGAAAACCTACTTTGAAACCGGTAAATATCCTACAGAAAGCCAGTTTGGCAGATTCATAGATAATTATCTCCATCTAAATGAGCTTAATTTCGGGCTGGATGTAAAGGCATCAGCAGATTGGACTGCGAAATACTATCATTTCTATCGGGCCGGAAACATTGAAAAATCAGGACGTGGACATATCAACATGGAAGCTGAATATGAAAGCCTTCCACCACAGATAGAAAATTATGTACATGCTTTCAGCAGAAGTGTAAGCTATAAATATTTAAAGGTAAAATTATCAAACGATTTAGATATCGATAAATACCAACCTAAGATTATCATCAAGCGTTACAAACAGAAAAAAAAGATCAAGGATAGATTCAAAGATGCAGGCTTTTACAAAGAACAGCTGCTCGATGCACAATCCTTAGGCAGAATGTCCGAATATCCTGTAACGTCTAAAGAAATGACCCTGGATATCAATCCAATTCATTATTTTAAACCCGGATCAGAGTTCAATGAATTTTATCCATCGGGGACACTTACCAGACCTGGTTCATTCAGACATACGGTTCATCATAGAAAACCATTTGCTCTTATTCAGATGCTTTTGGAAATTGAGATCAACGGAAGAAAATATACATCGCATCCCGTTAATATAAAAATTATTATGGGGCGGGACATGACTGATTTGGTTAATTATATTATTGATTAATCACAAAACATACCTCAATCGGAGAGATTCTCATTGACAGGACACCTCTTAGCGTCTGGAATCCCGGAATTTTCTGATACACAAACATTAGGATCTCCTCCCGGAAGCAGAATAATAGATCTTCGGATCTGCTGTTCTCTTTCAGACGTAGATTAACTCTTTAAAAAGCAGGACTCCAATGATGGAGCAACTTTCCAAGGACAGCTGCTTTTGCAGTTGTGGAGAGATACT
>JAITUA010000001.1 GCA_031286615.1 Chryseobacterium sp.
TTTCTCCAGGAATCGAACCAGGGACACATGGATTTTCAATCCATTGCTCTACCAACTGAGCTAAGAAACCATTTATGTTTTTGTTTATTACTTCGTTGTTTTAAAGTGATGCAAAAGTAGTAAGTTTTAGTATACAAAGCAAGTATTCATCGTACTTTTTTTGAATAAAGTTAAAAACTTACTGATTATCAGTCGGATTATTTTCCTGCTCCTTTCTGATCTGCTCACTCATCTCTTCCAATACCGGTTTGATCGTGTTTTCCGGAAGATCACTGATCCTGATATACATCAATCCGTCTATCGCATCATTGAAGTTTGGATCAACGTTGAAAGCAATTACTTTAGCATTTTGCTTGATGTATTTCTTGATCAGAACAGGCAGTCTCAATTCAGGCTCAAGATCATCAATGATTTTGTCCAGCTTATTAAGATCAGACTCCATTTCCTCAAAGAAAATATTTTTATCCCTGTCACGAAGCTTTACCTTATACTCATTCCTTGGAGTAATATATTGAGCTACAGCAGAATCAAAATAATTAGAACGCATAAACTCAATCATCAGAGATTTTGAGAATTCCGAGAACTTATTTGAAATACTCACACCGCCCATAAGGAATTTATGATCCGGATTTCTCAGACATACATGTACAATTCCTCTCCATAAAAGGAAGAGTGGAAGTGGTTTCTGCTGATATTCCTGGCAGATATAAGCACGTCCCATTTCAATTACCTTTTTAAAGAAAGGGTGAATATCCTGTTCAAATTCAAATAAAGAGCTTGTATAGAAACCTTTGATGCCATATTTCTTCATGACCTCTCTACCTAATGCCATTCTGTAAGCACCAGCCAGTTTTTTCTCACCATTGTCCCAAAGGAAAAGGTGATGATAATGCTTATCATACTCATCAAGGTCAAACGGAAGATTACTTCCTTCACCTACCGCACGGAAAGTAAGCTCTCTCTGGCGCCCGATTTCCCTCATGATAGAAGGGATTTCCTCGTAAGTGGTAAAGTAGATTTCGTAATTCCCGTTACTGAACAGCATTTTATCCGTTCCCCTCAATTTATCAACATCTTTAATGATATCTTCCAGAGGCGTTTCATCAATGATATTCTGAACAATATTTTCTTCCTTCAACAAAGGAAACTTCACAGATAAATTCTGAAGATTGATGCTTTGAGCAAGGGATTTTCTCTTTTCATAGTAAGATTTCATCATATAAACCTTACGTTTCAGAAACTCTCCCAATTCCTCAATTGTTTCCATGTCATCCATTGCCTTTACAGTGATGGGGCGCCCGATTCTGATTCTGATAGGTTTTTCTCTATCATTCATCATTTCTGCGGGAAGCATCAAAGTCTGCAAATTCGGATGAAGCTTGGCCACCTGATAAAAAAGACGGCTGTTCTTAGCATGGAAATACATAGGAACTACCGGCACTTTAGCCATTCTTATAAGCTTAAGTGCCGTTTTTTCCCATTCCTTATCTAAAATTTCTCCGTAAGGATTGTTCTTATTGGAAACTTCTCCTGCCGGGAAAATACCTACACAGCCTCCGTTTTGTAAATGCTTGAGTGTTTCACGCATTCCTGAAGAGCTGCTGTAAGCTTCTTTTCTGTTTTCAAAAGGGTTTACAGCGATTACAAACGGTTCCATAGGTTTGATCTTTTCCAAAAGGAAATTTCCCATCACCTTGAAATCCGGGCGAACCTCTGATAAGACCTTGCACATCAGAATTCCGTCAATTGCACCCAGTGGGTGATTGGAAACCAAAATAAACGGTCCCGTTTTCGGAATCTTTGCCAGATCTTCTTCAAAAGCTACATAGCTTAGGTTTCTTTCTCTTACAAATGAGTCGAAAAAGTCTTTACCTTCCTTATCTTTTAGTTTGTCGTATAATTTATTTACTTCGTTTATTTTAGCAATGCTCATCACAGCAGATGCTACCGGGTTCTTGAGGAACCCAAGTTTACTTAAGCCGGAAGCTTTGATCAGATCGTTTTTCGAAATTAAACTCATGTGTGTTTAGTCGCAATTAATATTATTGTGTTACCATTTGAAGAGTATTCTTGGAAATTTGTTCCAATAATACATTTTTTTCATGGTAAAATTTATCAATGTGATCCATCTTCGCATTTCTTACTGTGAATAAAGATACATTTTTAATTGCTTCGGTTTTAAAAATTTTTTGAAGCTCCTGATTGAGCTCGTCTATATGATTAAATTTATCTTCAAGGCACAATGCCAGAGAGATAGCAGAATTCTGCATCAGAGAAACCTTGATCTTATATTTAGACAGATATCCAAAAATTAAGCTCATATGGTCTTCTGCAATAAAAGAAAAATCTCTTGTTGATATTTTCAGAAGCTCCTGATTTTCTTTTAAAATATAAGATTCTTCCTGTTGATTTTTGTCGGAAGCACCTACTTTTGTTCCTTCTTTAGTAGGATCTACGAAAGATTTTACATAAAAAGGAATACTTTTTTGCTGTAATGGCTGTAATGTTTTCGGGTGAATAACACTCGCTCCGTAATAAGCCATTTCAATTGCCTCTTCATAAGAGATATTGGAAAGAAGAGAAACGTCATTGAATTTTCTTGGGTCTCCCGTCATTACTCCCGGTACATCTTTCCAGATTGTCATTGCTTCAGCATTCAGACAATATGCAAAAATAGCAGCAGAGTAGTCTGAACCTTCTCTTCCTAACGTTACCGTAAAATTGTTTTCGTCAGAGCCAATGAATCCCTGGGTTACATAGCAGATCTCAGGATTCAGATTAGAAATAAATTCTTCAGTTCTAACCCAGTCTACCGTACCTTCTCTATATGAATTATCCGTTTTCACATAATCTCTGGCATCAAGCCATTGATTGGTAAATTGAATTTCATTCAGATACTCACTTACAATTTTAGTAGAGATCATTTCTCCACAGCTTACCACCTGGTCGTAGACGAAGTTATAATTAGGAGACTTATTTCTTCTTAAAAAAGAATCAATATCATCGAAAAAGAGATTGATTTCTGCAAAAACCGCATGATTTTCAGGAAAAAGCCCTTCCGCAATCTCCATGTGTTTTCGTTTTATCTTTTCAATCTCAGTTTGATAGTTATCTTTTTTGAAATAAAGTTCTACAACTTTTTCCAACTCATTTGTCGTTTTGCCCATTGCTGAAATCACCAGCAAGCATTTGGCAAATCCCTGGCTTTTTAGAACCATGGACACGTTTTTTACACTGTCAGCATCTTTTACAGATGCTCCACCAAACTTGAAAATCTTCATTAAATTGTTAAAAATAAAATTGTTAGATAAAAAATTACATGAGTTTTTTACGGACGTCAAAATTATAAATTTACAACGAGATATGAAATAGCCTGCCCCTGAGATAGAATTAAGATTTCCTTAAAATCAACAATTAATGAAGTAATTTGAATTTTTCCTGTCTCTGATATAACAAATCCGGAGACATTATTTGCAATAAGTGCACTGTGTTGTGTTGAGTTTTGTTTGTATTGTGTTGAAATACAGTAAATAAGCTCTTTTGTAATTAAATTTTCTTAATGCGATAAATTTTCCGAAATTTGGGCAAAACGTAAAAAGAAAAATATGTCAAATCAACCATTACAGACTTTAGGAGAATTTCTTATAGATAAACAGGACGATTTTCAATATTCTACAGGTGAATTTTCTCGTCTTCTGAGCGCAATAAGATTGGCTTCGAAAGTGGTAAACAGAGAAGTAAATAAAGCCGGAATTGTAGATATTACAGGAGCTGCCGGAAACCAGAATATTCAGGGTGAAGAACAGCAGAAACTTGATGTGATTGCTAATGAAATTTTTATTACGGCTTTGTCTCAAAGAGAGGTTGTTTGTGGTATTGCGTCTGAAGAAAATGATGATTTTATTGATATTAAGTGTGGCGAAAATGGACATTTAAGCAAATATGTTGTATTGATCGATCCTTTAGACGGGTCTTCCAATATTGATGTAAATGTTTCAGTAGGAACTATTTTCTCTATCTACAGAAGAGTTACTGAACCCGGAACTCCTGTACAGCTGGAAGACTTTTTACAGAAAGGAATCAATCAGATTGCAGCAGGATACGTTATTTACGGTTCTTCTACAATGATCGTATATACAACTGGAAACGGAGTAAACGGATTTACGTTGGATCCTTCTTTAGGAACATATTATCTTTCCCATCCTAACATGACTTTCCCGGAAACGGGTAAAATTTATTCTATCAACGAAGGAAATTATATCAAATTTCCTCAGGGAGTAAAAAATTACCTTAAATACTGCCAGATGGAAGAAGGTGACCGTCCTTATACCTCAAGATATATTGGTTCTTTGGTAGCGGATTTTCATAGAAATATGCTGAAAGGAGGAATTTATATATATCCTTCATACTCACAGGCTCCAAATGGTAAATTGAGACTTTTATACGAGTGTAATCCAATGGCGTTCCTTGCAGAACAGGCTGGAGGAAAAGCAACAGACGGGTTCAGAAGAATTCTTGAAATAGAACCTACAGAACTTCACCAGAGAATTCCTTTCTTCTGTGGAAGCATACAAATGGTTGAAAAAGCAGAAGAATTTATGCGTATCGACAGCGTAAAATAATGGAAGCAAAATATTTACAATATTTATTACAATTCAAACGCCCGAGTGGAACATCTCGCGGCGTTTTGCTTGATAAGGAAACCTTTATCCTCACGATTTCGGAAGACGGAAGAAAAGGAGTAGGGGAATGTGCTATTTTCAGAGGGCTGAGCTTTGATGACAGACCCGACTACGAAGAAAAACTGAAATGGCTTTGCAAAAACATCAATCAGGAAGCATCTTTTCTGGAAGAAGAACTGAAAGAGTTTCCATCCATCTGGTTTGGATATGAACAGGCTGTCCAAAATCTGAAACATGGTGATAGTATATATTTCCCAAGCGAGTTTACAGAAAGTAAATCAGCGATTACAATCAACGGCCTGATCTGGATGGGAGAAGTTGGGTACATGGAAGAGCAGATTCAGGAGAAACTGGAAAAAGGATTTCATTGTATTAAATTAAAAATAGGGGTTGATTGGGAATCTGAACATATTATTCTGCAGAAATTAAGAGAAAAATTCTCCAAAGACCAGCTTGAGCTTCGTGTGGATGCAAACGGAGGATTCAGTAAAGAAGAAGCAGTTACAGTTTTACAGCAGCTTGCAGACCTGGATATTCATTCTATTGAACAGCCTATCAAAGCGGGAAACTGGAATGATATGGCGGAATTGTGTGCTAAAACACCTACTCCGATTGCATTAGATGAAGAGCTGATCGGAATTATTGATCCTGAAGAAAAGAAAAAACTTTTAGAAAAAATACAACCCCAATATATTATTTTGAAACCTGCATTGGTAGGAGGATTTTCCGGTTCGGATGAATGGATTTCCCTGGCAGAAAATCTAAATATCGGTTGGTGGATCACTTCAGCTTTGGAAAGCAATATTGGATTGAATGCCATTGCCCAGTATACATTTACCAAAAAAAATCCAATGCCTCAAGGTTTAGGCACTGGAGCTTTATTTGTAAATAATTTTGAATCCGACTTAGAACTCAGAAATGAGCTGTTATGGTTCAAAAAATAGAACTGAAAAGTTAATTAGCATAATGGTGGAGGTGAATCCGGGCATGTGGTCTGGCCGCAATAGTCAGGCCCCCATGATCTACAGCACATAGCAACCGGATTCCAGCTGTTACATCCAAGTGGTGGTCTTCCTCCTTTGATCGTTTTTAATTCTCCTCTTTTGATTTTCTTTAGATTTTTCATGATATTAATTTTTATTTGATTGATAAGTAAATGTCGAAAATTTTTTCCAATTATACAACAAGTGGGGAATTATTTAATGTTATTTAACAATTTCTATGAAATGTTTTTGTAGTGTTGAATCTGGATTTGGGTTATTTTTGTTTTTAACCAATAATCCCTTCCTGTTCAGAATATTTAAAATTTTTTTAATCCGGTTTGTAGGAGAAACCTGGTAGTTGTGGATCGAATACTTTGTGGATTTAGAGGTTGTTACTCAATTAAATCACATCTTTTACGAAAATAGCTTTCTTTATATAGTTTAATATATCAGAAAACCTTTTTTTAATCTGTCCCATAATTAAAAATTGTAATTCCCTAACGTATGAATTAGCAATCATTATGCCATACTGCAGAATCGAACTAATTTTAACACACCGTTCATTTTTTAAGAACTATTTTAATTACTTATTAAGAAATAATTGTGAATATGTTTTCGTTATCTTTAGTTCGGTTGGTAATAAGGTTTCTGTCTGTTCCGTTTAAAGTCTGAAATATATCAGACTGTACCTGCGAGCTGGAGAGGTATCCCCAGTGATTTCCCACTTCATATTTAAAGCTGTTCAGAAGATCATCTTTTACAAATGTACAGTCGATAATAGAAACAATATCTTTGTAATGATTAATATCACTTGGTCCGTTTTTACCAAGTCGTGGTGTCAGAATATTTTTGGTAAACTGAGAAATTCCCAAAACCGCGTCCTGTCTGTTCAGGTAAATGGAGATCCGGTTGGCCAGTAATGGCAGTTTATTATAGGAATCTTCGGAATCTTCAAATACTTTATAGCTGACATCTGCATTTAAGAGTAAAACCTGATCGATAACACGGAGTATATTTTCCCTTTTAAGACTGTACAGCATACTTTGAAGTACTCTGTTTCCCAGGGAATGGGCCATAAGATGAATTCGTTGATTGCAGGGTGCAAGATCCCGGTTGGAAAAAATATCTTTTAAAAATTGGGTGTAGAAATAAAACAATCTCATCAGAGATGTTCCGGAATTGATACTGGAAGCCTTATCATCAAAATAACTCAAAGGAATAATGCTTCCTGAGGCGGGCCAGCTTACAAATAAAATATGTTCTACAGGAGATGCCGGATTATCAATAAATATTTTCTTAAGATCAAGAATAGCCTTCAATTCATCATCAAAATCATAAAGATAACCATGGATAAATATCAGTACATCACTTCTGTCTTTAGTGGAAGACATGTTTTTGTACAGTTCATAGAACATTCTTTGAGTTCCGCCGAGGTTATTGGCTGTGAGAGCCGATTTTTTAATTCCTTTCTCACTTAGCAAAACATCCAAAACATCTTCATAACCCTGTTTTTCAGGTTCGGAGAAAAACTTATAGTTTAAGATATTCCTGTTGGTGTAGTCTTTTTTCTTTTTGGCTTGAGCAGTGGGTTCTTTGTAGTTGTCAAAATCACATTTGGCGATCCTGAAATTGGGAATTGAGTATTCATCATTGGAAAAAGAATCTACTCTTTCACCTTTATGACGAACAATCTTCCGGTTACTTAAGATATAAACGGCCATGATGATAATTGGTTAAAATGGTTTTAGCTTCACCGAATTTAATGAAAATTATTGAAATACAAACGATAAGGCTTTTAAATTACCACTTTTACAAACGCTTATTTTTCCGTAACTTTGTGAAACTTTTTTTGCTAAAAAATAAAAGCTACTTTAATGGAAGAAGAAAAAAAATCACTCAATTTTATTGAGCAAATTATAGAAGATGATATGGCAAACGGTCTGAAAAGAGATCAGATCCGTTTCCGTTTTCCACCTGAGCCGAACGGTTATCTGCATGTAGGGCACACAAAAGCCATCTGCATCAACTTCGGGCTGGGTGAAAAATACAATGCTCCCGTAAACCTTCGTTTCGACGATACGAACCCTGAGAAAGAAGAGCAGGAATTCGTAGATTCTATTATGAAAGACGTTGAATGGTTAGGTTTCAAATGGGATAAGGTTTTGTACGCATCCGATTACTTCCAGCAGCTTTACGATTGGGCAGTTCAGTTAATTAAAGAAGGAAAAGCTTATGTAGATGAGCAGCCGTCTGAAGTGATTACTGAGCAAAGAAAAAATCCTTCAGAACCAGGAATTGAATCACCATACAGAAACCGTCCTGTTGAAGAATCATTAGATTTATTCGAAAGGATGAAAAACGGAGAATTTGAAAGTGGTTCAATGTCTCTTCGTGCAAAAATTGACATGGTTTCGCCAAACATGAATATGCGTGACCCTGTTATGTACAGAATTTTGAACAAACCTCACCACAGAACAGGTACTGCATGGAAAATCTATCCGATGTACGACTGGGCTCATGGTGAATCCGATTATATCGAACAAATTTCACATTCGCTTTGTTCTTTGGAGTTTGAAAACCACAGACCTTTATACAACTGGTATCTGGATCAGGTTTATGAAGAAGGAAGGGTTAAAAACAAGCAGAGAGAATTTGCGAGAATGAACGTTTCCTATATGATTACTTCCAAAAGAAAGCTTCAGAGATTGGTAGCAGAAGGAGCAGTAACCGGATGGGATGATCCTAGAATGCCTACTATTTCAGGAATGAGAAGAAAAGGATTTACTCCAACTTCCATCAGAAACTTTATTGATAAAGTAGGGGTTGCGAAAAGAGAAAATCTTATCGAAATTCAATTGCTGGACTTCTGTGTACGTGAAGATCTTAATAAGGTTGCAAAACGTGTGATGGCCGTTGTAGATCCTGTAAAATTAGTGATCGAAAACTATCCTGAAGACAAAGAAGAATGGTTGGAGACTGAAAATAATCCAGAGCAGGAAAATGCGGGAACAAGAGAAGTTCCTTTCTCCAGAGAATTATATATTGAGCGTGAAGACTTCAAAGAAGAAGCTAATAATAAATTCTTCAGACTGAAATTAGGCGGAGAAGTTCGTTTGAAATCGGCTTACATCATCAAAGCTGAAAGAGTAGAGAAAGATGAGAATGGTGAGATTACAACTATCTATGCTACTTATGATGAGAAGAGTAAATCTGGAAGCGGAACAGAAGAAAGTTTAAGAAAAGTAAAAGGAACTCTACACTGGGTATCTGCTAAACACGCAATTCCTGTAGAAATAAGAATCTACAATCAATTGTTTACAGTAGAACAGCCTGATGCTGAAAAAGATGTTGATTTCCTAAACTTCATCAACCCTGAATCTATGGCTGTCGTGAAAGGTTTTGTTGAGCCAAGCCTGAAAGATGTCGCTGTAGGTGAGCCTCTTCAGTTCCAGAGAATAGGATACTTTACAAAAGATCAGGATTCTACAGATGAAACTATGGTATTTAACCGTACAGTAACACTGAAAGATTCTTTTAAACCTTAATAACTTAAGGAATATATAATAAAAAAGGCAGGACTTAATCTAAGTCCTGCTTTTTTGTTGTGCTGGTTTAAATGTGCTAGGATATTATCCCTTCACTCCTTTAACCCATTCCTGGAATCTGCCTACCTGTTCCATGATAAAAGATTCATGTTCTTCTTTCTCTTCAGGACGGTTGACCAGAATATGTTCAAAATAAGTTCCTTTCAATACTTTTCTTATGATACCTTCTCCTAAGAATGGTTTGTAATCATTCAAAGCCTGGGTAGCTTTTAGTAAATGGCGGATATCATACTGTAGCGGATTAATATCCGGAACCTGTTTATTGAGATTTAAAAGTTTGTAAACGGCTATTCTTGCTGTTCTTACAGAACTTTCCATAGTGAATACAACATCATTATTGGTTTCTACAAACTGTCCTACAAGACCTAAATTGGTACATCCTTCAGGAACTACTCTCGGACGGTCTCCCTGCGCTCTCGGCATAAACATAGAGGTGATATAAGGCATAAATGCAGTACGTACAATTGTATTTTCTATCACGTTATCCAACTGATCTGTTATTCCTAAATGATAGCATAATTCGGCAAGAATCTCGTTTCCGGTACATTGAGGCATTGTTTTTTTGATATAATTACCTTCTTTATCCATCAGTAAGGCATATACCCATACCACCAATATATCATCCGGCTGGGTAGGGAAGTGGGGCTGTCTGTTGCAGGTAAAACTCATTACCCAGTTAGAGTCTGTAATCGTAATGATACCTCCGGTAGCGGTTCTTCCGGAATAAGGATCATTCACACACATTTCTTTTAGTTTCTCAGTAAATGCGGAAGGACGGCACGTTAAAGTTGCAGATTCCCATGAAGATTTTTCAATGTGACTGCAGAATTTTTCAGGTTTTCCGAACACTTCAGATTTCGCAGCAAGATTTTTCCACAGTTTCCATCCTGCACTTTGTCCGGCGCTGCTGTTGTCTATAGTAACCTCAGGAACGGTATTGTTGTCTCCGTAAAAAGTACTTTCTGTCATAGATCCGGTTGTCACAATAACATAATCATCTTTACCAATCGGTATTTTTACTTCCTCTCCGTTTTGTTCAGTAATAATTCCTTCTACTGTTTTTCCTTCTGTATTTATATGGATGTCAAGATCTTTTACCAGAGTATTAAACTGGATTTGCACTCCTTTTTCAACCAGAAAGTTTTTCAATGGAGTTACATAGGTATCATATTGGTTGTATTTAGGAAATACAAGACATGAAAAGTCTTTCATTCCGTCAATCGCGTGAAGGAATCTGTGCATATACAGTTTCAGTTCCAATAAGCTATGCCAGTTTTCAAAGGCAAACATAGAACGCCAGAAGAACCAGAAATTACTGTTCAGAAAGGATTCTGCAAAATAATCTTCAATCGTAAGATCATCAAGCTCTTCTTTTTTCTTCAACAGCAGCTTTACAATGGCCAGCTGGTCTTTTTTCTCAAGTCCGAATTTGCTGAAATCCTTGATCTGTCCCTGATTATGAATTAATCTCGCTTTAGAATAATTCGGGTCGTTGTCATTAATAAGACGGTATTCATCCAGTACACTGTAAGGTGCAGGCAATTCCAGAGCAGGAATATCCTGGAACATATCCCACAGATTTTCATAGGTCATGTCCATTTCCCTTCCTCCACGGATGATATAGCCATCTTTTGCATTACCAGCACCATCCAGAGATCCACCTTCAACGTTTAGCTGATCGAGGAAAATAATGTTTTTGCCCGGGACACTTCCGTCACGGATGAAATAGTAAGCTGCCGACATTCCGGCAATTCCGCTTCCTACAATATAGATTTTACTGTTTTCGTAAGACTGTAAAGGAATTCCTTTATTACGTTGATAATTTCCGATCTGGTCGGAGAAAGGCATTGTTTTTTCAGGAGTGTTAATCTGAACTTCTTTACTTGAATCCGGTTCGTGATTTACTTTTCCAAACTGGTCAGAGGCATTTAAAACGTTGTCGAATTTTGAATTGATCGTACTCATCTTTTATTGTTTTTAATTAACAGTATAAAGGTACCTCTATTCAAAAAGCAATATATATCCCCAATTTCAGAATTATTATCCCCAAATTCTCATGACTGTATATTTTCTTTATTTCTGTACTCTGAAGGAGAGAGGGCAGTATGTTTTTTGAAAAAACGTCCGAACGCAGAAGCTGAATTAAACTGAAGTTCAAATGCGATCTCTGAAATTGTAATATCAGAATTCCCAAGCATGACGTAAGCTTCTTTTAGCAAAGTTTCATCAATAACCTCATGAGGTGTTTTTCCACTTGATTTTTTAATAATTTCTATAAGATATTTATTAGAAACATGAAGTTGATCCGCATAAAACTGAACCGTTCGCTGCTGCCTGATGTTTTCCCTGATCAGTTTGCTGAATTTTAGATAAAGGTCTTTTTTTCCATCCTCTTTTCCCGGAGTTGAAGAATTCTCCTGATCCATAATCTCAGCGGTTTCCAACAGCAGATTGAAAATAATAGTTCTGATAATCTCATCTGTAAATTTACCCTGCTTCTTCGATTTTTTGTCAAGATAATCCAGAAGGTTCTGGAGTAAAGAAGAATTTTTTGAAGTCGTTTTTACAATACTGTAAGACCCTTTGGAGAAAAGATTCATTTTCTCAATGATAAAAGGATTGGAAATATTTTTAATCAGAAAATTCTTGTCAAAGAACAAAAGTTTCATAGTGAAGTCTTCACTGGTCTTTCCAAACTTTACAATGGTGGAAGGGGCAGCCATAAGAAAACTGTGTGCATCTACTTTATATTTCTGACGGTCTATCTCAATATTGATTTCTCCTGCAGTACAGATGCACAGCGCATAATAATCCATTCTGAAAGGAGCTTTAGGAAACTCAAAAATGGGTTTTCCGGAAGAAATATAGTATGATTGCCGGCAGTCAATACTGTAAAAGGATAGCGTATCATGTAAATTCTCGTAGGTTACCATTCTTACGTATTGGTTAAATTTTTATTGTGTTTCTAAGTAGTCTTAGTAAAAAACACCTGTTGTTACTGCAATTTACGATTTTTATAAAAGTTTCTGGTTTTTATAGATTAAATAAACTGTTTTTTCAGGATAAAGTTTTTTGTCTGTTTTGTGGAGGTTATTTATAAAAATAGGGTTTAAACAAGGACTTTTGGGTTATTTTTATCTAATTTTGCACTTTCAAATTTCCCCAAAATATTATTGTGAGACTAATTAACGTATATACGAGTTCTTTTAAAGGACTCTCGCAGGAGAGTTGGATGCTGGCGTTGGTAATGCTCATCAACAGGGCTGGTTCTATGGTACTTCCTTTTCTGGGAGTTTACATGACTAATCATTTACATTTCAGTATTGAAAATTCAGGAATTGTACTGAGCTTTTTTGGAATAGGTTCGGTGATCGGATCATGGCTGGGAGGGATGATTACGGATAAAATAGGTGAATACAGGGTACAAAGTCTGAGCTTGCTTCTCAGTGTTCCTTTATTTTGTTTAATTCCGCTTTTCACAACAGAAGCAGGATTGGCGGGGATTATTCTGGCTCAAAGTATTGTAAGTGAAACCTTCCGTCCGGCAAACTCCGTGGCAATTACCAAATATGCAAAGCCTGAAAATATAACCCGGGCTTTTTCACTGAACAGAATGGCCGTCAATCTTGGATTTTCTATCGGGCCTGCATTAGGAGGTATTTTATCTGCTATTTCTTATGAATTTCTGTTTTTCAGTAATGCACTGGCTGCTTTACTGGCAGGACTGATGTATATCTGGTTCTTTAAAGACCGTGCACGATTAGCCAAACAGCAGGCGAAAAAGGTAAAAAAAGCCATTGTCATTAAAAAAGAAAGTTCTCCATACCGTGATGGTAAATTTTTGATTTACTGTATATTCTGTATGTTGTTTTCAATATGTTTCTTTCAGTTGTTCAGTACGCTGACGATATTTTATAAAGATACAGCGCATATGAGCCAGCAAAATATTGGATATATTCTCGGATATAGCGGTTTTTTGATTGTATTGCTTGAAATGGGACTGGTACAGATCGCAGAGAAGTATTTTACTTTAGCTTTTACCATGCTTATCGGGACTTTCCTGTGTGGAATTTCTTATGCAATGCTGGCTTTCGATTATAGTATGATTACCCTTGTGCTGTCTATGACATTACTTTGTGTGGGAGAAATATGGACCCTTCCTTTTATGTCAACCATTACAGCATTACGTTCAGGAGAGAATAATAAAGGTGCTTATATGGGATTGAATGGAATGTCTTTTTCTATAGCATTCATCATTACACCTTACATAGGAACATTGATTGCTGAAAAATTAGGTTTCAGTATCCTTTGGATTGGAACTGGAGTATTGGCTGTAGCTATTGCTGTCGGCTTTTACTTTATCATTCCATGGCTGCTTAAGGATAAAAATAAAATTGAAGATGAATTGATATAAATTCTTAAATCAGTTTAAAAAATAAAGCTTCGGGCAATTTCGTAGAAATTGCCCGAAGCTTTTACAATATATTAGTTGCTTAATATTAAGATCTGGAAAGAATGGAATTGATAATCATATTGGCATGAATTCTTGAGTTTTCAATAAACCAGAGATGAGTATCTTTTCCTCCACACACCACTCCCGCAAGATAAAGGTTCGGAATATTGGTTTCCATCGTTTCAGGATTATAAATCGGGTTCAGGCAGTCTCCGTTGAGTTCAATACCGGAATTTCTCAGAAAATCAAAATCAGGAAGATAACCCGTCATGGCCAGCACAAAATCATTATCAATTTCGTGATTTTCTCCGTGTCCATCTTTAAAAACAACTGTATTTTCCTTAATTTCGATCATTTCAGCATTAAAATGAGCCTTAATGCTGCCCTCTGCAATTCTGTTTTCTATATCCGGTTTTACCCAATATTTTACGCTTTTGGAAATCTCGGAATGACGAACAATCATAGTTACTTCAGCTCCTTTTCTATACGTTTCCAAAGCCGCATCTACAGCAGAATTACTTGATCCTACAACTACTATTTTCTGTTTTGCATAAGGGTAAGGTTCTGTATAATAATGCTTGACCTTTGGAAGGTTTTCGCCGGGAATATTCATCAGATTGGGAATGTCATAGAATCCGGTAGCAATCACCAGATTTTTAGCAAGATAAGTTGCTTTGCTTGTTTTTATCTCAAATAGGTCACTGCTTTTGGAAACACCCAGCACTTTTTCATACAGATTGATGTTAAGCTTTTTTTGTCGGGCAATTCCTTGATAATATTCCAGCGCCTCCTGTCTTCCCGGTTTGGGAGCAGTGGAAATAAATGGAATTTCATCAATTTCCAGATTTTCTGCAGTAGAGAAAAATCGCATATATAAAGGATAATTGTAAAGAGAGTTGACAATGGTTCCTTTTTCTATGATTAAATGACTAAGATTATTTTTTTTGGCTTCAAGGGCACAGTTCAAACCGATAGGGCCGGCCCCGATAATGAGAATATCGAACATTTCCATCTAACAAATGTACGATGTAATTTTTAAAATGAGAAGCTATAACCTATCAACTCTCATAGTCTTTATCTCTTTATATCATTTACCGCTTGGCATCAGTTTTGGTGCTTTTAATGAATTGCAAAATTAAAAATATGAGAAAATTACTTATTCCATTGGTTGTTTTAAGTCTGGTTGTAGCCTGTAAAAAAGAGGCTGGAAAACCCGTTCCTAATGTGATAGATTCCATCGCACAAAATAAAACAGACAGTGCAGGTACCGTTCAGAATATTGTGAATAAAGAAGCTGTTTTGAAGCAAACCAATGATGAGGTTTTGAAAGCTCTGAAAAATAAAGATTATACCAGTTTTGCAGCCTTGATCCATCCTGAAAAAGGAATCCGTTTTTCGATGTATGCTTTTGTAGATATAAAAGGAGACAAGCATTTTTCTAAAGCAGATTTTGAAAAATATCAGCCTACCAAAACACTGTTTACCTGGGGAGCACACGATGGCTCAGGAGATCCTTATAAGGCAACGGTCAATGATTATCTTGGTAAATGGGTTTTTTCTAAAGATTTTACTGCATCCCAATATTCACTGAATAAATTCATTGGCGGAGGTAATTCACTGAATAATTTAAAGGAAATTTATCCTAAAGATAACTTCACCGAAAACTACATCAAGGGAACTGAAAAAAATGGCGAAATGGATTGGAAAACACTTCGTTTTGTATTTGAGGAATTTCAGGGGAAATATTACCTGATTGCAGTGGTAAATGACCAATGGACAATTTAAAGTTAGAAGTTAGAAGTTAGAAGTTAGAAGTTGAAGCGGTATGTAAACTTCCAGCTTCCAGCCTCTAACTTCCTTTCTTGATATTATAAAATTTCAGTCAGTTGACGGGTTAGGTTTTTTCTTGAGAACTGCTCAATATGCTGAGTGTTTTCGAGAAGATTTCCGGTTTTCCAAAGGACAAATTTTTCAAGAATAAACTTCTTGACAGTTTCTGTATCCTGATAACTGAAATGCTTTCCTGCCTGGGTTTCTTCCAGAATTTTCGCAACATCAGCTCTATCCGGACCGAATGACAGAATCTGTTTTCCTGATGCCAGATATTCAAATATTTTTCCGGGAATGATTCCTTTTGAAGATTCGTTCGGGAAATTGGTAATAAGAAGCAAGTCTGAGTTCTGCATTTCCTCCACAGCTTTTCCGTGTGCAAGATATCCAAGATTCTGGATATGATTTTTCAGGCTTGAATTTTCTATAGACTGCAGAATTTTATCATCTATTCTTCCTACAAATTTCAGTTTAAAATCAGTTGCAAATTCAACATTTTCCTTAACCAGTTCATCAAGTGCTTTCCAAAGATTTTCAGGATTTCTGAGTTGCTCCAAAACACCGATATAACTTAAGGTAAATGCCTGACCTATTTGTCCTTTTATGCTTTTATCAGAATCACTTTCATCAAATCCGTTCGTAATACAAACCGCATTGGCTCCTGCTTTCCTGAAGTTTTCTGCATCGGTATAACTTGTAGCCAGAGTGATGTTCGCATTTTTAAATACAGCATTTTCAAGCTGACGGTGCTTTTTATCTGAGCTTTTAGTTAGTTTCAGATGTTTGTAATAAGAAATTTCTGTCCATGGATCACGGAAATCGGCAATCCATTTCAGGTCAGGTATTTTATTTTTAAGTCCTAAACCAATCAGATGAAGCGAGTGGGGAGGACCTGAAGTCACAATCGTATCTATTTTATTTTCTTTCAGGTAATTTTCCAGAAACTTAATAGAAGGTGTTACCCAAAAAACTCTGGCATCAGGAATAAAAAAATTTCCCCTTACCCAGATCGAAAGTTTAGATTTCCAGCTTTGATTTTTTCCTACATCAAACTGCCCTGCTTTAAATTTTTTATTGCTTTTATTCAGTTTTTCAGCCAGCTGATAAGGTTCCCAGATTCTGGTTTTTACCATCTCAATATTTTCAGGAACATCTTTCATCAGCGTTTCGTCCAGCAAAGGATAGCTTGGGTTTTCAGGGGTATAAATGATAGGTTTCCATCCGAAATCCGGCAGATATTTTGCAAACTTCAGCCATCTTTGAACACCAGGACCTCCCGCAGGAGGCCAGTAATAGGTGATAATCAATATTTTCTTCTGTTCCATTTTTTTATTTCTATGTCATTCTGAACGAAGCGGAGCGCAGTGAAGAATCTCATTCTATCTCTTCATTAAGAAATTTCCAATCTTGATTGAATTCTTTAATTAAGTTTTCTTTCTTTTGTCTGGTCCAGCCTTTTATTTGCTTTTCCCACTTTATTGCTGTCTCAATGTCATTAAAATGTTCAAAATATATTAAATAAAAACATTTGTATTTTGAAGTGAAACTCTTTTCAATAGCTTCTGGATTTTTATGCCAATATAATCAGTTCTTTAAATCGTTGGTAACTCCTATGTATAATACTGTTTTTATTTTATTAGTCAGTATATAGACATAATAATTATGTGTACCTAACGTTTTCATGTTTGATTTTGAGATTCTTCATTACGCTATGCTTCATTCAGAATGACATTGCGCAATATTATATTATTTTAAGCTTTTTGTTCAGCTAAAATTTCTTTTTTCTTGTTTTTGTTCATCCAGAAAATACCAAATGCTGACAACAGGATGAATAAGCCGAATGACAGCAGAGAAAGCCATTTTCCTTTTTCAATTACTTCAGGCTCAAATACCATTCTGATATGGTGATTTCCTGCGGGAACATGTACTGCACGAAGCAGGTAATCTGCTTTCACATAAGGAACCTCTTTCTCATCCACCAGAACTTTCCATCCGTGAGGATAGTAAACTTCAGAGAATACTGCTAACTGAGGCGTCTTCGACTGAGATTTAAATTCAAGTTCGTTCGGCTGGTATTTTGTAAGATTGATAAATGCTGTGGAATCTGCCTGAAGTGGTTTGTTGTCGAAATATGATTTATCAGATGACGCAATAACTGCTGTTTTCTTGTTGTCAATAGTCCCGATGGATTTAATTTCCTGATTAGGAGTATCTACAAACTTTAAATCACTTACAAACCATGCATTCCCATTGGCTTTTGGGTTAGGAACTACCTGTGGCTGCTCTGGCCCTCCGAAAACCATGTATTTGGCGTTTAATAAGTTTAAAATATTAGGAGTTTTTACACTGTCTACATTATTGATGTATTCATTCAGTACGTCATCGTATCTTCTTAGTTTTACGGCGTGGTAACCTCCAATTGATGCTTTAAAATAAGAGGTATTGGTTTCACTTGTCACACCCAGCGTCTGGTTGTAAATTCTGTAGTGTGTCTTGTCTTTTTCAGTGATTGTTTCCAATGTTTTGTTGATATTGACATTGGATAAAATGGATTCCAGATTAGGATTTCCCTGAACTTTTTCAGCCAGAAGATCTGAACTTTCTGTTTGGAAAGGATTTTCAGCAAAGATTTTATCTACGTAGTTTTCGTCATTCAAATAACGTTTGTTTACCGTCCAAAGATCAAATAAACTTACAACTCCAATCACTACCAAAGCAATATTCTGATTAAGCTTTTTCTTTAAAGTTAAGAATAGGGCAGCAGCTGTAATCGCTACATAAATAAATGCTTTTATGGCATCTATTCTGAACAGTTTATATCTTTCATCTACAAGATAATCCAGTAGGAAGGGAGGGAAGTAAGTCTTTTCGCCTTCTGTAGAAAAGCCTAATAATGATTTTCCGAAGATCAGAAGAATTAATAAAAATCCTAAAGTTCCACCTCCAACATACATAAGGATTTTCTGCTTGTATTCTTCAGTCAGTTTTTCGTCTGTGAAGAATCTGTATAGTCCCAGAATAGCAATTAGAGGGAATAATAATTCCACGACAACCAGAATTGAAGAAGGTGCTCTGAATTTATTATAAAACGGAACATAATCAATAAAGAAGTCAGATAAAGGCATAAAGTTGCTTCCCCAAGCCAATAAAATAGTAAGGATAGAAGCGCCTAAGATCCAGTAACGGTATTTTTTTCCGGCAAAGAAGAATCCTAATAAAGCAAGGAAACATACAATGGCTCCCTGATAAGCAGGTCCTGAAGTCCCCGGCTGATCTCCCCAGTACGTCATTCCGCTGAAGCCTTTAGAAATTCTGTCCATTTCCGCCTGTGAGCCTACATTTTCCTGAACCAGTTCCTGAACTCTGTTCATCATTTCTTTTCCTTCCGGCTCCTGGCTTCCGCCACCCATCAATCTTGGGATGAAAAGATTTAAAGTTTCAAGCTGTCCATAGCTCCACATCAGCATACTTTCTTTATCCATTCCGGATTTTCCTGAAGTATGGCTGTCGTTATCTAAGATCTGTTTTCCACGAACCGTTTCTTTTATATACTCAGAATTGGCCATGATTCTTTGTGAATTCATTCCAACTCCGATAATACATGATGCTGCAATAATTCCTGATGAAATAAGGAAATGCTTCATCGGTGTCTTTTTCTGTATTGCTCTGATCAGTTCAGATAAGAATAAAAATCCTAGTGCAAGGAACAGATAATACGTCATTTGCGGGTGGTTGGCAGCAATCTGAAGCCCCATAAAAAGAGTCGTGACAATGAACCCCCAGATGTATTGTTTTCTGATATAAACCAGTAAAATTCCGGCTAACAGCGGCGCAAAATACTCAATGGTGTTTACTTTACCATTGTGCCCGGCTGCAATAATGATATAAAAATAGGTGGAGAGTCCGAAGAAAGTAGCTCCTAAAAGCGCATACTTCCAGTTTCTGACTACCACCATTCCCAAAAGGAAAAAACCTGCAAACAGAAGGAAAAGATAATTGACAGGTCTTGGCAGGAAATTCAGATTGCTGTCGATTTTCTTGATGATGTCCCCTTTGAACTGGCTTCCCATCTGATAAGTTGGCATCCCCCCGAACATGGAATCACTCCAATAGGTTTCATTTCCGGTATTTGCTCTGTAGTCGAGCAGTTCTTTCGCTCCTCCTCTATATTGCACAATATCGTGCTGGAAAAGTTGTTTTCCTGTAAATACAGGGGTGGAATATAAAAATGCTAAAACTATAAATACTACTAATGAAGCTGCAATATAAATGAAGTTTTTATTTTTTGCCATGCTGGTTATTATCTTTTATTTCTTGGAATGTTTACCTTTTGTCCTTACTCTCTTTCACCTCTTCATAGTCTACAGTTTCTGCATCCCATTTAAGGTTCTGTTTGTTATTCTTATTTGAGTTGTGTATGTCCTGCTGTCCGTTGTTTTGATTATTGTTATTAAAACGGTAACTATAAAATGTCTTAAAGAAAATCCTTTTCAGAATATTCCAGACAAAGAAAATAATAATGGCAGTGAGTACTAACTCAAGAATGTACTTCATAATGTTAAAATTTAAAGTTCAGGGTTTACGCTTGAAAGAATAAACCCTGAATGCATTTAATTCAGTTATTTAGCAGATGGGTTTACCATTACCGATGAATTGGAAACGCTTTTCATAGACTGAGATTGTTTTCCATCTGAAATGGTTTCTATCTGTGTCGTTTTTACGTTGATATTCTGATTGGTAATCCATCCTGTGCTTTCGTCAAACTTAATGGTTCCGTTCTGAACCAGTTCACTACTCAGGCTGTGTGTAATAGGTCCCTGAGCTTTCTTTTCAGTTTTCTTAGGAATACCTCCGGTTACCGCAATTTCTGCTGCTCCGTTTCCTAAGCTTTTCATTACATAATTGGAGGTTACTTTTACAGCTCCGCTTGGATCTGCATTTTCGGAAGTAGACCATTTTTCACCAATTTTCACTCCTTTTTTAGGAATAATCATCAGGTTTTTATGGAACTGGTCTTTTAATACCTTTTCATTGAATGATTCTTTAAGGCTTGCCACAACGCTCGCTTTTTGATTGGCATCTTTGATAAGAGTCCCTACTGCATTGGAAACTTTTGTATAAACAGCATCAAATCCTGTGATAGAAATTACGTTACCTTTTGTATCCATTTTCATGGCAAGTTTGTTTCCGGTAAGTGCTTTGTTTACATTCCAGATCATTTTAAGATCATCTTCTTTAGGAAGAGCAAGTTTGGTATCTACCACTACTGTTTTTCCCTGTGCAGACTGAGAATTTCTTTTCGCTACAAGATTAAGGGTCATTTCGTATACATTCCCTTTAATATCATTTACTACAAAGTTCATTTCATCCGTAGATTCGCTGGTTGCAGTGATGGATTTTCCCTGAGGGTCCGTCATTGTTTTTACATCTCTCTGATAAGTGGTAAGAGGATACGTTTTCCCTTTTTCAAGCTTAAATGTCTGCGTAATAACTCCCGCAGAATCTTTGATAGCCGGATTTTCTGCAACTTTTGCTACAGAATCAGCAGGAACTTCTACTGTTACCGTTTTTCCGGTTTTAGGATCTACTTTCGTTATTTTTGCTGTTTCTTTTTTACAAGATACAAGAGCTATTGATGATATAAGCGCAAGCGCTGCAATGTTCTTCATTTGATTTTTAACTTTATTTTTTACTACTATTTCTTAATATATTGTCTGCAATATCATACAATTTTCCCTGAGATTCTCCATCTGACTCATTGGATAGTATAACCACTCCCATATTTTTTGACGGACGTACCTGAAGCACGCTTGAAAAACCAAATGTACCTCCTGTATGAAAAACCGTTTGAGTTCCGTCTTCATTGGTATGCAATCTCCAGTACAATCCGATTGCATCTCCTTCATTTTTTACAAGAGGAGTATGGGATCTTTTTACATAGGTATTGTTTTCATCCAAATGATACTGTATGTATTTCACCAGATCTCCTGTTGTAGAGAGAATCCCGCCTGCAGGAGCCATAATTGTTGTGAAATTTCTGGGCATTACCTTTCCTTTTTCATTATAGCGAGTCAATAGCTGTGCAGAATTCGTACCAACAATGGTCTGGTTCATTTTCAGAGGCTTTGTAATATACTCTGAAAGTAAGTCTTCATAGCTTTTATGATACACTTTTTCCAGAATATCTCCGGCAATCTGCGTTCCCACATTAGAGTATTTATAATCTGTTCCGGGTAAAAAGCCTATTTTGGCCTGATGAAGATCTTCATAAAACTTCTTTTTAGAGTAGTTTTTATAAAAATCAGCTAATGCCATGGCAACAGAGTCCATTGGTTTTTTGAATGTTTCAGACTGATCCGGTAAGAATTGAGGTAACCCTGATGAATGATTGGTAAGATTACCGATTGTTACTGGATGCTTTTCAAATTCAAGATTAGGAAAATTACCATCCAGATATTTCCGGATATCATCATCCATTTTAATCTTACCATCTTCTAAGGCATGAGCCAGAAGTGTTCCGGTAAATGTCTTACTGATGGATGCAATCTCATAAACACTTTTAGAGGTTGGAAGTTCTGGTATTCCTATTTCCGTTGTTCCATAATTATAAAAATAACTTTTACCATCTTTGAAAACACCTATTGAGAGCCCTACACGTGCAGGATTCTGCATATAAGTGAGGGCTTCCTTCTGAACCATTTTATCAAGCTCAGTGGTAAGGTGATTGTCGGTTGCAATATTTTTTGTCTGTGCATTCAATACAAATGGCACAAAAAATAATGGTAAAAGCAGTTTTATTTTCATGTTTAAGGATTTGGTATAGCAGTCATTTTCTGTCTTACCGCTTCATACAAAATCGCTCCACATGCTACAGAAACATTCAAAGATTGAGTTTTTCCTTCAATAGGAAGTTTAATTTTTTCGTCAGCATGGTGTAGGACTTCTTTAGAAATTCCTGTTTCTTCATTCCCCATAACAATAGCACATGGCTCTGTAAGGTTGACGTCATAAATTAATTTCTGAGCTTTTTCACTGGCAGCATATACCGAAATTCCACTTTGCTGAAGGAAATCCACAGCATGAGCAAGATTGTTTTCTTTACATATTTTAATATTGTAAATAGCACCTGCAGAGGTTTTTATAGCGTCAGAATTAATAGGAGCAGCACCCTTTTCCGGAATGATTATAGCATCAACACCTACACATTCTGCTGTTCTGCAGATTGCGCCAAAGTTTCTTACATCGGTAAGTCTGTCCAGAATCAAAAGAAAAGGTGTTTTTCCCTGTTCAAATAATTGTGGAACAATATCCTCCACTTTATGAAACGGTACATCCGAAATAAAAGCAACCACACCCTGGTGGTTTTTTCTAGTAAAACGGTTCAGTTTTTCAACCGGAACATAATTGGGACGGATTTTATTTTTCGCTAAAATTGCTTTTAGTTCAGCATAAATAGGACCTTGAAGTGCATTCTGCACAAAGACCTTGTCAATCGTTTTTCCCGCTTCAATTGCTTCAATCACGGGACGCAGCCCGAAAATAAAATCGTCTTTCATTGAGTTGTTTAAAATTTTATGTTTAAGGTTTAAAGTTCATCGTTTAAAGTTCAAGGCTTACTATGTAAAGTTTTGAATTTTTTAAGGTTTGTACTTTGTTCCTTTTAAATCTGTTGTATTTAAATATTTTATAAAAGAGCTGATCTTTCTACTTAACGTTTCTGTCTGCTCAATTAATGTTTCGAATTTTTCCTGCGAAATAAAATTTCTGTCGAAGACCCGATACAATTGTGATCTGGTTTCACCACATGAAGCTTTCGCAATAGAAAGAAATTGTATAGATTCTCTGTTACCGTTTCTTTCAAACCCTTCAGCAATATTATCCATTACTGAGCCTGAGGATGCATCAATTTGATTACAAAGTTTAAAATTATTTTTAAGATTGGTAGATTCAATGATATGATAAACTTCATTGCAAAGCTCCCGGGACAACTTCCAAATCTCTAAGTCTTCAAATCTATTAATTGTCCCCATAACGTTAAACTTTAAACCAAGAACCTTGAATCTAATACTTCTCTCCTAAAATTGCTCTTTTCTGTGCCATCACATATCCGTAGTGAAGGCTTTCATGCATATTGTTGAAGATAATGGCGTCCTGAATGCTTTTCAGATCCATTCCAAAACTTGTTGTGTAAGGAGTGTAGTCTGAGAAGAAATCACTGTCATAATCCTTCATTAAAATCTTCGAAGTTTCCGTAAGTAAAAATTCTAAATCTTCCACTTCCGACTTCTGAACATTTAAATTTGGTAAGGTTCCTTTTTTATAAGTTTCGATCCAATATTTGTCAATACGGAAAGGATTTCCGCTTAAGTAATAGTGCAAAAGCTGCTGTGTAGCAACAGTATGGGCAATATTCCAGTAAATATTATTGTTGAAACCATCCGGAATCAGAATCAGATCTTCATGAGATGTGTTCTGAAGGATGTCTAAAAGGTTCTTTCTTACCTGTCTGTGCGCTTGAAAATGATAATTCATTTTGCAAAATTTTTAATCACCAAAAATAGTTTAATAAACTGGAAATGACAATTTTTTTGGGTAAAGGATTGAAGTTAAAATTTTTTAACTATTAAGAAAAAGGATAGATTAAGGTTGTTTTTTTAAGAGATTTTATTGTTATTATGATGTTTTTAAGTTTATTGTTACAAACATATAAGGTATATATTTATCTTGTCTCCTGTCTGAAGCTTTTAGATTTGAAAAAAGCTGTACAATTCAATCAGAATTTCGTAAAATTGCTGACAACTACAAGAAACACAACACAATCCGATAATCTGAAAGATTATCTACAGAGCTACATACAGATAAATTATAAAGGAAAAGCATCTGCAAAGATGCTTTTCCTTTATTTCTTGATTAATTAACTATTTTTTATTCGGAAATATCAGTTTTAATTCAAAAAATAAAATTTAAAATGTTGTAAAGTAATTTTGAAGCACTTTTTTATATGGATAATCACAAAAACAGATCAATGAATCTATGGAAATAACCCGAATGTATGGATTTCTTTATAGACAAGAAATTCAGCATTATAGCCTTAAATATTGCGTTAATCCCGGAATATTTAACAAACTTTAACTCAAAAATGGCATTTATTGTGTTGATTAATGCAAGTATTTATCAGAAATTTACCACTTATTTTAAATCAAGCTATGTCAGAGATATATCAAGCTGAAGATATCCGCCAATTGACGGAAAAAGTAAAAGAAAAAAATTATTTATTTACTCTTCTGAGACAGGAAATCAACAAAGTTATTATTGGGCAGGATTACATGGTAGACCGTCTTTTGGTAGGGCTTTTGGGAAATGGCCACGTTCTTTTGGAAGGAGTGCCGGGATTGGCTAAAACTCTTGCCATCAAAACGTTGGCAGATGCTGTTCATGGTGAGTTTTCAAGAATTCAGTTTACTCCGGATTTGCTTCCTGCAGATGTAGTGGGAACCATGATTTACAATATTAAAGACAATGATTTTTCTATAAAAAAAGGTCCTGTATTCGCAAACTTTGTATTGGCGGATGAGATCAACCGTGCGCCGGCAAAAGTGCAATCTGCTCTTTTGGAGGTAATGCAGGAAAAGCAGGTGACAATTGGTGATGAAACCATGAAGCTTCCAAAGCCGTTCCTGGTATTGGCAACTCAAAACCCGATTGATCAGGAAGGTACTTATTTGCTGCCTGAAGCACAGAGTGACCGTTTTATGCTGAAATGTACCATAGATTATCCTTCTTTTGAAGATGAAAGACAGGTAATGAGAATGGTTTCCACTTCGCATCAGCCGGCTGTGAAACCCGTAATTTCTCTTCAGGATATTGTAGATGCAAAAGAATTAATCAACCAGATTTATCTGGATGAGAAAATTGAAAAATATATTCTGGATATGGTGTTTGCAACGCGTTATCCGGAAAATTACGGTCTTTCTGAACTTAAAAATTATATCAGCTTTGGGGCTTCCCCAAGAGCATCCATTAACCTTGCTATTGCTTCAAGAGCATATGCGTTCTTAAAAGGAAGAGCATTCGTTATTCCTGAAGATGTAAAAGCATTGGCAAAAGACGTGTTGAGACACAGAATAGGTTTGACTTTCGAGGCTGAAGCAGAAGAAGTTTCATCAGAAGAAATCGTTAATAGAATTCTAGCAAAAATCCAGGCACCATAATGAGTGAGGTAACAATAAGAAAAGCCGTTCTGGAAGATTGTGCTTCCATGCTGGATTTAATAAAAGAACTGGCAGAATATGAAAAAGCGTTGCATGAAGTAACAGTGACGCTGGATGAATTTATTCAGGATGGTTTTGGAAACTCTCCGGTTTGGGGAGCTTTTGTCGCAGAATTTGAAGGTGAAATCGTTGGAATATCACTATATTACGACAGGTATTCAACATGGAAAGGAAGAAGGCTGTATCTTGAAGATCTTGTTGTGACAGAAAGGCTCAGAGGGAAACAAATCGGAAAAATGTTGTTTGATGCAACATTGGAATATGGCAAATCAAACAACTATAGCGGAATGGTGTTCCAGGTATTGAATTGGAATGAATCGGCCATTAATTTTTATAAAAAATACAGCCCGAAGTTTGATAATGAATGGTTGAATGTATCCATTGAGTTAAAAGATTAACTCTAAATCAGAATCTTGCAACTCAACATTAAATATTAAATTTTAAACTCATTTATGCAGATAAAAGATATTGTAAAAAAAGTAAAGCAGATTGAAATCCGTACCAGAAAAAAGACGGAGGCTGCTTTGATGGGGCAATATCACAGCGCTTTTAAAGGGCAGGGGATGACATTCTCTGAAGTTCGTCCTTACCAGTTTGGAGATGAGATCAGAAGAATAGACTGGAATAAAACCGCAAGATTCCGTGAGCCATTCGTAAAAGTAATGGAAGAAGAAAGGGAGTTGACGATGATGCTTCTTGTTGATATTTCCGCTTCCATGGATTATGGTACGAAAGTTCAGCTGAAAAGAGAATACGTAGCCGAAATAGCAGCAAGTTTAGGATTTTCAGCAGCCGGAAACAATGATAAAGTAGGATTGATCCTGTTTGCAGATAAAGTATACAAAGTAATTCCTCCTCAAAAAGGAAGAAAACATATTCTGTCCATAATCAGTAATATTCTGACCGCAGATTATGTTCCTGCAGAATCTAAAATAGACAAAGCAATGGAATATATGATGGGGATTTTCAAAAGGAAATCGTTGGTTTTTCTGTTTTCAGACTTTGAAGATGAATATGATTCCAAAATGTTGAGAGTCGCTTCAAAGAAGCACCAGTTGTTGGGAATGAGGATTTTTGATGAAAAAGACAATGAAATTCCAGACGTAGGATATGCCCGCTTACTTGATGTAGAAACCGGAAAAGAAATATGGGCCAATACTTCCAGCGCAAGATGGCGGTATACTTTTGCAGAAGCTCAAAAACAAAAGCTGAGAGCTTTGGAAGAGGATTTTGCAAGCAGTTCTGCAAGTTTTATGAACATCAATACCGGTTCAGATTATTCAAAATTGTTGTATAATTATTTTCAGAAAAAATAACACAGGGTTCAGCCCGTAACTAAAAACATGAGGCAATTGCCTTTATTATTTTAACATTGAGAAAAATACTTTTAATATTATCTTTTCTGATCTGTGCGAATGCTTTTTCACAGATATTATCCTCTAACGTAGAAAAGAAAACTCTCGCTCTTGGAGAAACCAATCATATTACCATAAAGATTGATAACCTTAATGAGCAGCAGGTAACTTCCGCTCCGAAAAATGAGCTGCTTCCTTTTCACTTTGAAGAAACCAAAGACAGCATCGGACAGACTGCCAATTCCTACGAAAGAAAGATTGAATTTGCTGTTTTTGATGAAGGAAAATTCACCATTCCGGAACTGGAGTTCAAAGTAGGAGATAAAGTGCTTAAAACCATTCCTTATGAGATAGATGTCATTAATACTGCTCAAAAAGCAGATCAGATCAATGATATCATGGGGAATAAGCAGGTGAAACTTGAAGCTAAAGATTATTGGGAGCTTTACAAGTTTTATATTCTGGCAGCATTGGCAGGTATTGCTATAATCATTGCAATTATTATGATTGTAAAATGGGGAAGGAAATCAAAAAGCTCTCCTGTGGTGGCTACCAATCAAACTTTGAAAGAACTTGATTCCCTTAAAAAGAAAAAATATATTGAAGGAGGAAACTTCCGTTCATTCTATGTTGAACTGATCGATATTTCCAGAACATTCATTACCAAACAATATCACCTTCCTGCAGATGTTCTTCTTACAGATGACCTTATTGATGTCATGAAAAAGAACAATACAATTTCGCAGGATAATGAAAAAATAATAGAAGATGTATTCCTGAGAGGAGATCTGGTGAAATTTGCCAAAACCTTTCCTGATCAGAATACGATGGAGACCGATTTTGCCAATATCAGAGATTTTGTGAAAAGATCATCCAAAGATTTAGAATTCGAAAACTTAAGAAAGGATGTTTAATTTTGAGTTTTACAGCCCGTGGTTCTTATTGCTTTTTCTTTTGTTTATTCCGCTTTTTATTAAAGATGCCGGAAAACGGAAAAGAAAAGGTATAAAAGTACCTACCGTAAAAAATATGGATCACAGCGATGGAATCCAGGGCGTACTTTTTTTGCTGAAAATTTCAAAGTATATCATTCTTACTGCTTTGATCATTGCTATGGCCAGACCGAGAACGTTTACGATTTCTCAGGACAGAGATGATACAAAAGGAGTGGATATTATGCTGTCCATTGACGTTTCTCTAAGTATGCTTGCGAAAGATCTGAATCCCGACAGAATTACAGCATTGAAAGATATTGCTGTGAAATTTGTTCAGAAACGTCCCAATGACAGAATAGGAGTTGTAGCATATGCTGCAGAAGCTTTTACGAAAGTTCCGGTAACCTCAGACCATCAGGTAGTTATTGACGAAATTAAAAACCTGAATTCTGCTGGTCTTGAACCAGGTACAGCCATTGGAGAAGGTCTTTCCGTTGCAGTGAATCATTTGGTTAAAAGCAAAGCCAAAAGTAAGGTGGTCATCCTGATGACGGATGGGGTAAGTAATATTCAGAATGCTATTCCTCCGCAGGTTGCTGCTGAACTGGCAAAAAATAATAATATAAAGGTATATGCAATCGGAATCGGAACCAATGGGTATGCTCTGATGCCGACATCACAGGACATTTTTGGCGACCTTATCTTCACGGAAACCGAAGTGACCATTGATGAAAATACATTGAAAGAAATTGCACAGACTACGGGAGGAAAATACTTCAGAGCAACCTCAAACAGTAGTCTTGAAGAAGTATATAATGAGATTAACCAACTGGAAAAATCTGATGTGAAAGTTTCCAAACTATACAATTATGAAGAATATTTTAAGATATTTCTTTGGATTGCTTTAGGAATGTTGGTATTTGACGCATTGTTGAGATGGGTGTTTTATAAAATTTTAAGCTGATGAGTTGGTCTTTAGGAAATTATTGGTATTTATTTTTACTGTTGCTTCTGCCGCTGTTAGCTACTTTTTTGATTCGTTTTTTAAAATGGAGAAACAGAAGAAGGGAAATTTTTGCAGCCAGCCAGTTCCACGATAACTTATTTGAAAAGAGATCAGGATTTACGAAGTTTTTTCCTGCATTATATTTATTAGGAACATTGTTTCTGATATTTTCCATCATTGATCTTTTGAATGGTTCGGAAGAGGTGAAAAGTACTCAGAAGCTGAACAATGTAATCTTTATGCTGGATGTATCCAACTCTATGAATGCTGAGGATATAGACCCGAGTCGTCTTACAGAAGCTAAGAACCTGATGACGGCTACGATGAAGAAAATGAATAATGATAAAGTAGGTATTGTCATCTTTGCCGGACACGCAATGTCTATCATGCCTCTTACAACAGATTATAATTCTGCAGAGACTTACATCAGCGGTATTGAAACCAATTCTATGCAGATTCAGGGGACAGATTTTCTGAAAGGGATGCAGGCGGCTGCAGATAAATTTAAAAATGTAAGCAAAGGATCCAGAAAAGTAATCTTGCTAAGTGATGGTGAAGATAACGAAGGAAATGATAATGCTGCGATAAGACTGGCGAATAAAGAAGGGATAAGCATTACTTCCGTAGGAATTGGTACAGATGAAGGAGCTCCGGTTCCTGAATATGTATTTGGACAGCTGATGGGGTACAAAACAGATGTGAACGGAGGAACAGTTATCTCAAAGAGACAGACTGAAGCCTTAAAGAAAATGGCAGAATCTACAGACGGAACTTATATTGACGGCAATAATATCAATGAAGCACCGGACAGAATTGTGGATGCAGTTAATAAAAAGTCCGCAGGTGCTGAAACCATGGTGAAATCACAAAATGCCATTCATTATTATCAATATTTCCTTGGAGTATCTATTCTGTTTTTCTTTCTAATTTATATTTTTAATCCTAAAAAGGATTTTAATGTGTAGATTTCCTCTTATATAGAAGAAATTCTACAAGTACTTTAACCGAACTTTAACAAATAAAACTCTGTTTCTTAACATATAAAGGAATAATTTTGCAAGTGATGAATACTAAAATCATATTTTTATCGTTTATTGTTGTCATCTCATTCTCAGGCTTCTTGTTTGGGCAGGAAAACTACAGAAATTTAGTTCATGAAGGCAATCAGAAATTTGACGGTAAAGATTATGACGGAGCCTCCTCAAAATATATGGAAGCCATAAAATCCAATGATAAAGATTTTACTGCTCATTATAATATGGGGAATGCACTCTATAAAAGTAAAAAATACGAAGAGGCAAAGACGGAATTTGAAAAAGCAGAGAAACTTTCACAGACACTTCCCGATAAAACTGCCGCTCTTCATAATTTAGGGAATGCTTATATGCAGATGAATCAGCCGGAAAAAGCTGCTGATTTTTATAAGAAAGCTCTGAAGCAGGATCCCTACAGTGAGGTAACCAGAAAAAATTATGAGATTGCCAAGCTGAAAGAGAAAGAAAAACAACAACAAAAGAACCAGGAGAATAACTCAGGAAAAGGCGGCGGCGGAAATGATCAGAACAAAGGTGAAGATCAGAAAGGCGACAAAGACAAAAAACAGGATCAGGGAAATGGCCCGCAGAACGAAGGTAAAAGCGACCAAGGTGATAATCCTAAGCAGAATCAGAATAATGAAGGCAGAATGCCTAAGAATCTTGAAAATGCGATCTTAGATAAAATAAACGAAAAAGAAAAAGAAACCGCCAGAAGAATTTTAAACAAAAATTCTTATTCGATGCCTGAAAGCAACGAGAAAGATTGGTGATGCAGCACAAATTGATTTACATATTGCTTACCCTCGCATCCGTAATTACTTACGGACAGGTAAATCTTACTCTGGATGCTGATAAATCCGAGTATGGAGGGAAAGATATTGTAAACCTTACCATCGTTCTTGAACTTAACGGAAGTGACCTTGTACAACAGACAGGTTTCCAGCTTCCGGATCTTTCAAAATTTAATATCATAGGAAGCGGATCTGTTACCAATACCGTGATTGATCCTGCAACCAATACTTTAATTACCCAAAAAGTATCCAGAATTGCCCTTGAACCTAAGAAAAAAGGGAAAATAAAAATCGGTTCAGTTCTGGTTACCGTAAACAACAGAATCTATAAAACAGAACCTTTCGATGTCAATATCCGTGATATTGTTGATAGAAGATCATTAGCTGCCAATACATCCAATGATGTCTATCTGAATATGGAAATTGATGATCGGGAAGTCTACCAGGATCAGCCTACAGTAGCTGTTCTGAGAGTATACTCAAGAAATATGGATAACCTGAGAAAGGTGAAAAATATCCATCTTCCGCAGCAGGATAATATCAATGTACATCCGATCAATTTTGATAAATCTGAGATAGATCCGTCCGGATATGGAAATATGCCTTCACAGGTGCTGGCCATGTTTATGGTATTTCCTAATGAAGCCGGATATGTGGAAGTTCCCGGGGTGTCAGCTTCTGTAAGTACCTATTCCAATAAAACGAAGATTGTTTCCAATAAAGTAAAAATCAATGTAAGGAAGCTTCCGGAAGGAGCGCCTGAGTATTTTAAAAATGCAGTCGGAAACTTTAATGTCAACGTATACAATGCTTCCAAAGAAAAGCCTGAAGCAAAGAAACCTTTGAATATTGTAGTAAAGGTTTCAGGAGAAGGAAATTTACCGGACATGGAACTTCCTAAAATTGCAGCATCTCCGGATTATGAAATCTTTCCTCCGAAAATTACCTCTAAAGTTTCTCCGGGAACTGCAGGAATGAAGGGTGAGATTTTGGCTAATTATGTCATTATTCCAAAAAAATCAGGAGCAATCTCTATTAAAACTGAACAATTTGCTTTCTTTAATCCTGAAAACAAAGAATATGTAGATCTGGGACAAAAAACACTGGATTTGAATGCTTTTTCTCACGATCAAATCCTGGAAGCCCGTTCTACAGTAGAAAAGGTAAATGAGTATACCAATAACCTTCTGGAGACGGTGAATACACCGGTTTTAAAAACGACTTCATTTAAAGTAAAAGAAAAAAGTAAATTCCACTGGAATATTCTTTTAACGAATATTGCTATTCTGATCAGCTTATTTGTTGCTTATCTGTTATTTAAAAATTGGCAAAAAAAACGTACATTAGTTAGGGAAACTGCACCTTCAAAACCTTTAGGTTCAGTGGCTGAAACAGAAAAAGAGATCAGAGAATTGCTGAAAACAGATATCAATGATTATTTCGGATATCTGGAAAATCTTAAAGATAACGATGAGTACGAAAAGTTCTTTGCAACATTGGAAGAATTGGATCAGGAAGTGAGAAGCCAGTATTTCCAAGGCTCTGCTGCAGAGTTTAAGACTTTTCTTGAAAAGCACAAAGGTGCTTCAGTTGCAGAAGAATACAACAAATTGCAGCAGAGAGTTCAGATGGAAAAATACAATCCTGTGAAATCTGCTGATGCACTTGAAGAACTTTTGAAAACAATTGTTAATTTGTATTCACAAATTAGCAAATAGTCAGTTTATTTTCATATTTTTGCGAAATTTTTAATTACAAAGAGATGGAAATTTTTGATGGTTTCTCTATTAAAGAGGTCGTTACCAGCTTTATGGTTCTTTTTGCCGTTATCGATATTATCGGCTCAGTTCCCATTATAGTAAGTCTTCAACAGAAGTTTGGACAGATTGAGGCCGGAAAGGCTGCAATCACTGCTGGTGCTATTATGATTGTTTTCCTTTTCGTAGGAAATAAGATTCTTAAACTTATTGGAGTAGACGTAAATTCTTTTGCCATTGCCGGTGCTTTTGTGATTTTTGTCATAGCCCTGGAAATGATTTTAGGAATTGAAATTAATAAAACAACTGAAGCAAAGGCCGCATCTATTGTACCCATCGCATTTCCGCTGGTTGCAGGTGCTGGAACTTTAACTACAGCACTGTCTCTGAGAGCTGAATTTCATGATATTAATATTATCTTCGGAATTATTCTTAATACAATTTTCGTATATTTGGTGCTGAAATCAGCGAAATGGTTGGAGCGAAAAATTGGGGATGCTACTTTAATGATCCTTCAGAAAGTTTTCGGAATTATCCTTTTGGCAATTTCAATTAAATTATTCACCGCAAATTTTGCCCAGTTGGTGCAGAATTATATTAATTTTTAAGAGTCATGAAGAAGTTTTATAAAGTATTTTTAGTACTGTTTATTGTATTCATCGCCATCAATCTTTATGCGATCAACTGGCAGACAACAGATATCTTAGGAGATGAAGATAACGTAAGATTTATATTTTCAGCATCAGCAGCTGCAATAGGTCTTATCCTGCTTTTTGTAATGGATACGTGGAGTAGAATTGGCGTAAAAAAATAAATTGAATCTTTTCAATATAGATACTGACCTCTTTCTTTTTGAAGGAGGTTTTTTTTGTTTTTAGGGATTAGTTTATAGGTGGCGGGTAGCAGGGGATTGTTGCTATTAGATTTCAATATTGTTCGTTATATCAATAGGAGCGGGCTTTAGCCCACTTAAATAAATTACAAAATTCCAAAGGCTTTAGCCAAAACATATATGACAACGCAACATTCGCCGAGTTTTATATAAATAACGCTGAAATTATTCCCAAAGGCGCTACACTCTGCGAAGAAAATATAGGTAAATACCTTTATTTATGAAAAGATGTGAGATCTGTGGTTAAATACAAACTAACGGGTGAGAAACTGTCCAAACCACTAAGAAATAACCAGATTTTTCAATATTGCCTCAGACTTCAGTTCTGTTTCGGTCCATTCTTTTTCCGGATTGCTTTGCGCTGTAATTCCGCCTCCTACAAAAACATGTACAGCGTCTTTATAAAGTCTTGCACAACGCAGATTCACAAAGTACAGAATATTCTCTTCGGTTTCGATTTTAATATATCCGGCATAGAATTCGCGTGGAAATTTCTCGTATTTACGAATGTTTTCATTACAGAAATCTTTAGGAATTCCACAGACAGCCGGAGTAGGGTGCAGATCCTGAATGAGCTTATCAAGATCCTCTGATTTGATGGTGGTTTTAAAATCCGTTCTTAAATGTTTTATATTACCGGAAATATGATCGTAGGTTTCTGACTGCTTTACGTTGTCAGAATAATTTTTAAGAATATCCTGAATATAAGTAGTAACAGGTTTTTGTTCTTCAATTTCCTTTTCAGACCATTCTTCAGATACCGGAAGAGTGCCTGCTAAAGCCATCGTTTCAAATTGATGGGTGGATTTATTGAATTTTCCTAAAAGTTCGGAAAAAGCACCCATCCAGGCATTCTTGCCGTCATTAAAAAGATACCTGAAAGCATTTGGGTAAGATTCGCAGAGGTTTTTAAAGCTCTCTTTATAATTGATTGTATTGAAATCTGTAAAGATCTTTCTTCTTGAATAAACAAGTTTTGGAAGATTGTTTTCTTTGATTACTTCAATTACTTCCTGCAATGTTTGACAGTATTCTTCCTTTGTTTCAGCAGAAGAAAAGGTTGGGTCATTGATGAATTCTTCGTTTGTGATTAAAGTATGTGCAAATTCTTCAGAATTAACTTCAACAATATTTCCATGGAAGCTGATCTGCTCTGAACCATTATAGGAGTAAAAATTGACGGCATTTTTTATATTTTTTTCATCGGCAGACAGTAGTCTCTCGTCGAAAGGAAGTTTGAAATAAATCATGAGCTATGAAGGAATTTTGAAAATCAATAACCGGAAATTATATAGGAAATTTCCGGAGTAATTTTCCTTTCTGCAAAGGTATTACTAGTCTTAAAGATGTCAAAATAAAAAGAGCTTAAATTTATTTTAAGCTCTTTATTTTTTTATGTGTGGCAAATTATCTGTTAATGATATTATTTGTCATCGTAGTATGATTGATCAAAACCCCTTTTTCATCGCGGATTTCAATTTCTGAAACATGCATGGTTTTTCCTTTTCTGATAAAACGTGCTGTGGCAGTTACAATTCCGTCCTTTTTGCTTCTTAAATGATTGGAATTGATATTGGTTCCTACTCCGTAATATTTTTCACCATCGATGAAGATATTGGACAGGCTTGACCCTAAAGTTTCAGCCAAAACACAGCTTGCTCCTCCATGCATGATTCCAAACGGCTGGTGTGTTCTTGGAAGAACCGGCATCGTGGCTGTAAGAGTTTCATTTTCCAGATCAATATCTATGAATTTTATTTCAAGCGTTTTTGCAAGCGTTACATCGCCCCAGTTATTGATGAATGCTAATATTTCTTCTTTTGTCTGACCTTTCATTTCTTATAATTGATAAATGATGATTGATTTTGTTTTCTACTTATTCTCCCATAATATTAGGATTCCAGTTGGCAGGGACTTTAGGAACAATGTCATTTTTGATATAATAGTCCTGAATTTCCTGCATGATTTCTGAAAAAGGGACGGATGCTATTCTTTCATATGGAATAGTATAACCCAGATAAACAATATTTCTTTTGAAATCACCTGCTGCCAGTACAATAGGAACTTTTGCGGCTAAAGCCATATGGTAAAACCCTTTTCTCCATTTCGGAACCCAGCTTCTTGTTCCTTCAGGGGTAATAACAAGACTGAAATCTTCTTTAGCAAACTGCTTGGCTACGAAATTTACCAGGTCGTTTTTCTGGCTTCTGTCGATCCCGATCCCTCCAAGTCCTTTTACAATGCTTCCGTACCAGGCTTTGGTATGGGCATCTTTAATAATGATTTTTAAAGGTTTTTCCAGGGACCAATAGGCGAAATTTCCTAAAATATATTCCATGTTATGGGTATGCGGTGCTACCACAAGGATACACCTGTTCAGGTTGTTTACATCGCCCTGCAGAACGACTTTCCAGCCTAATATTTTTAACATTGCTTTGCCTATCAGCTTTTTCATAGATTTCTTGGATTAAAAACAAAAAAGTATAACCAAATTTTGGTTATACTTTACAAATATATTGAAATATTATCGCTCTTAAAACAAACCGCTAATTAAATCTACGATTTTCATTACGAATTCCATTGCAAATTGTATCATGATAAGGCTGTGTTTTTGGTTGGTTGGTTATTAAATTTTAGCTCTACGAAATTAAAACTTTTTTTTTACATAAGAAACTAAATATAGTTTTATTTTCACTTTTCTGAGAGAAGAAGGGTGTGAATTTCAAACGGTTGCCATCCACCCACACCTTCTACCACTCTCTGAAGTTAATTATTTAGTTTGTATGGAAATTTCGTTTTTTCCGTCTTTGATCTTGATGTCCATATCTTTATTTGATTTTTTGATATTGGACACTGCAGAATCAATTACTTTCTTTGCCTGGTTGTTCGGAACTTTCTTACCGTTTACAATGATACTGTCCTGATCATCAGAGTTGTATTCGATACTGGAACCGTTTACCGTGATTTTATTTTTTTCAATTCTAACACCGTTGCTGTCTTCATCACTGTCTTGTTCGTTGTCATTGATACCGTCTCCATTTAAGTCACCATCCATATGGATATGGTTTTTGTTTGATGAAATAACCATTGTTTTTTGTGGAACTACAAGTTCATAATCAAGGCTATAGTCTCTGAATCTGTGTTCATATGGATATTTGATATAGTTTGGAAGAAGTATTTTATTGTTTACAACTTCTACAGGAACTGTCAGCTGGATTGGGAAATTATAACCCTTTCCTTCTTTTTTGATGATCAGATATGGTGTTTTAATATCTGGTTTTCTTGTTACATCTACTGAGATATAATCTTCTTCATAAACAGATCTTTTATCAGAATAAATATCATTGTTATATGCTTTGAAATTCTGAGGAATGTTAACTTGCTTTACATCTACATATACTGTATCTGAAGTAGTGTTGATGGCAACATTCTCTACATCTTCCTTACTGCCTCTGTAGATCATGTCTTTCTTAGCCATGCTTATTCCGAAGTAAGTTCCCAGTCCGATCAGAAGAAGAAATAAACCTCCAACTACCCATCCGATATTTCTCAGTTTAGTTTTTGGAGAGAATATCTTGATACTTAATAAGCTGAAAAGGATTGCCGGAATTAAGCTTCCGATTACCATCATGGCTGCCAATACTTTATCAAGTCCCTGGTCATCCATATAGAATCTGATTTCATTAGCTCCTGGGAAATCTGTATCCATCCCGAAAAGACCGAATAATACAAATACTCCGATAATGCTTCCTACAGCCATCAATACGAAGAATCCTCCTACGATATACTTGAATATATTCCAAACTCCACTTCCTGCGTTGTTGATGTAAGGTTTGTTTTCGTTGTATATTTCTCCGACCCTCTGAGTAGATTCATTGGCAAACTGAACCAATTTATTAGACTCATTCTTAAGATTGTCGAAGTTCATAGGCTTTCCCTGCATTTTCAGGAAATCTGCCGCTGTTTCAGCTTTTGGAAGTACGATCCAAAGGATTACATATAAAAGACCGATTAATGAAGAAGAGATTGCTGCGGTGAAAATTCCCAAGACGAAAATTCCCAGCCAGATGGCTCTCATGGTAGTGATATCCATTCCTACATATTGAGCTAAACCTGCGCAAACACCTGCTACTTTTTGTTTTTCCGGATCACGGAACAGTTGTTTTTTATCGGTATAATTGTTTCCTGAATAGTTCTTTCTGGTAGATGTTTTTTCAGAAAAATAAGCCTCTTCCTGTTCTTCAATTTTTTCCGGGCTTCCGATCTGTGCGATTACCTTTTCTACATCGGTATCGTTGATCACTTCGCGTTTTCCCAGAGAATCTTTGAATATCTCCACCATTCTTATTTCTATGTCATGCATTACCTCATCTGCCTCAGAAGCATCCAGTGAGCTTCTCAGTGCGTTCAGGTAATCGCTGAGCTTTATATATGCGTGTTCTTCTATTGTAAAAGAAAAACCTGCGAGTCCTATTGAGAGTGTCTTGTTCATAGCTTTGTTTTTTAATTTTGTTGAGTGATGTGGTTTACTGAGGCTGTCAGCTCATTCCATGTGTTTTGAAGTTCATCCAGGAAAAGTTTTCCTTTTTCTGTGATCTGATAATATTTTCTGGGTGGCCCTCCTGTAGATTCTTCCCATCTGTAAGAGAGAAACTCTCCGTTTTTAAGTCTTGTAAGAAGAGGGTAGAGGGTTCCTTCCACTACATCCAGTTTTCCTTTTTTCAGTTCGTCAATAAGATCAGAAACATACATTTCGCGATTATTGATGAGACTTAGAATACAGAATTCCAGAATTCCTTTTCGCATTTGCGCTTTGGTATTTTCGGTATTCATCTTTGATAAGTTTTGTTAATTAGTTATAATTTTCGAAGTTCGGAACCTAGCTAGTTGTACCTATTTCGATTTTACATTACAAAGATATGTAAATAAAATGGTATTATGCAATACAAAGTAGTGAAATTTTTAAAATAAATAATGTAAAGCATTGATAATTAAGTCAATAATTTTTATTGAGGATTTTAAGAAAAATGAATTTGTTTGAAAAATTGTTGAAAAGTTGCTGGAATTTTTGAGATGATTGAGAAAAATAATCAGAAATAATTGAGTTTAGTCCTTTACTAATTACTCATTATTCATTAATTATTTCATTTAGCCCCGATAGCAGCGGTTACCCCACAGCGGAATGGAATAAGGAAGGAGGCGAGGAGTATGAGCGTATAGCGGGAAACAGCTTCTTATTACTAAATATTCTTTTATTTAAAGGCTGTTAAATTGTTTCATATCCTTACAGATAATAAGCTCGGAATTTTGAGATCGGTATTATGATTCGTATTTTTGTTAGGAAAAAAACACCTAAATCTATTTACTATTGCCATGAATCTATTAAATACATATAGGCATTTATCGGCTTTTGTTTTACTTGGGCCTGCATGTTTCGGGCAATATCAGTTTGAGATTAAAAATGTGTCGAAAAATTATGATGCTGTTATTCATATAGAAAATTGTTACGATGACAGATGCAGCGGGAAAGGAACTGTGGAGCTGTTTGATCATAAAAACAGCAAGGTACAGACTTTTGTTTCTGATGATCTTGTTTTATATGCTGAACAAGGGCAAAAACTGATTCAAAATAAGTTGATTCCTCTTTCAAAAGATCAACGGGCAGTGATTATTAATGATTTTAATTTTGACGGAACCATGGATGTTGCAATAAGGAACGGAAATATGGGAAATTATAGTGGGGCATCCTATGACGTATATGTCTTCAATAAAACAAAAAAGAAATTTGTAATAAGTGAAGAACTTACAGAGTTGGGTTCAGATGGTCTTGATATTTTTGATGTTGATGTGAAACGTAAACGTCTTATTTCCTACGGAAAGTCTGGTTGCTGCGATATTTTCACTACTGAATATGCTGTTATTCCCAATAAAGGACTGGATAAAGTATTTGAAAAGGAAGAGGATATGAGCAATGAAGATCAGGTGAAAGTAATAACCAGAGAAAAGATCAATAATAAATGGATTACCAAAACAAAGGTATATCCGGCAGATGAATATAACAGAAATAAAAAGTAAGATGAAAATTCAGAAAGAAATTGATTTTATCCTGGCAGTGGATGCCTTGAAAAATGTACAGCGAAGAAATTATAATGCTGATGATTCCCGAAGAGAGAACACGGCAGAACACTCCTGGCAGATTATTATTCTGGCTCAGGTTCTTTTTCCGTATGCTAAAAACCGCGCAGATATTGATCTTTTGAGAGTAATAAGAATGCTTTCTATTCATGATCTGGTAGAAATAGAAGCCGGTGATACTTTTATTTTTGATGAAAAAGCAATGGTAGGAAAGTTTGACAGAGAGAAAGCATCTGCCCAAAAGATTTTCGGAATTCTGGACGAACCTTTGCGTACAGAGTTTTTTAATCTGTGGCTTGAGTTTGAAGAGGAGAAAACCCCTGATGCTATTTTTGCCTGCGGGATCGACAGAATCATGCCATTTATCTTAAATTCTCATACTTCAGGAAAAAGCTGGACGGAAGCCGGAGTAACAGAAAGACAAATCCGGAATATGCTTGAAAATGCGATTAACAGAGCATCGGACGAAATGGGAGAGGCCTTTGAGCTGTTGCTGAACAGAAGTCTGGAAACGGAAAAAGTGGTGAAATAAGTGTAAAGAACATAGAATAAGCTTCGGGCGGCCAAAGGCCGCCCGAAGCTTTATTATTTATAGTATCTGGATTGGTTTCTTGAATTCATCAATCGCTACAAAAGTAAAATCACCCACAATGGCTTTCTCTCTTTCATAGGAATACATCTGCTCAGTGTAGATCTCAACATTTACTTTCATACTGGTTTTTCCCACGTATGAAACTTTCCCGATCAGTTCTACAATCGTTCCGGCAGGAATAGGTTTTTTGAAATCGATCTTGTCACTGCTCACCGTTACTACTCTTTTTCTGGCAAATCGGGTTGCTGTAATAAAAGCTACTTCGTCCATCAGCTGCATGGCCGTACCACCAAAAAGGGTATCGTAATGATTGGTTGTGTTGGGGAAAACCGCTTTAAAGATTCTGGTTTCGGATGCTTCAATTCTTTCTTCTGTAGTCATATATCATTATTAATTAAAGCGAAATGAAAACGATATTAAAACAACAGAATAATGACAGGAACTTAGAGAACCCCTGAAACAATCCATCAGATCAATACAACTTCAAATCGCGAAAGTTATTTGTTTAAAGAAAATAGGCAGGTCTCCTGACTTGTAACATCTTTTATCTCCTTCCCATGCCTCGCACAGTGGATCTTTGATAAAGATTTCAGTTACTTACAGTTGCGCGACAGTCCGTGATTTTCACACGGTTCCCTTTTAATCTGCAGTGATGCAGAACCAATTTCTGTGATGAATAAGCGTTAAAACTTTTCGGGTGCAAAAATAATGAATTTATTCCGGATTATGGTAAATAATCTGGCTGATTACTCTTCCTTTCTTGATTGTCCACAGCGTAGTGTATCTGTTTTCTCCTGAACCGTTTATCATGTATAAGAAAATATTGTCGGTGTCCAGGGAGGTTACACCAATGTTCTCAAAATCCATCGTAGGCTGGAACATGTTTTTGATGGCTTCTCTTACAAAGACAGAACCTCTTCCGGGTTGTTGTACCCTGATCGATTTTATTTCAGTCATTCCTTCAGGAAGATCATTTCCGATTCCCCAGGGCTTTACTTTATCGATGGTCAGAAGTTTTCCCTCAGCATCTTTTTCCTTCTTACGATAGCCGGCGTTGGAAGGGTAGATGTCAATTACTACTTTGCTTCTTTGGGCGGTAGGAACTTTCGGATCAGAATTATCTGTGAAAATAAGTGATTTTCCGTTTTTAGATTTGGAAGGTGTGTAGGCCGGAAGTTGATCTATATAAGCAATACGTTCTTTATTGACCATTCCTTCTTTATCAAGTGTTTCATACCGTACAAATGGTTTGTCTTCATCCTGTTTTTCAGGATATTTGATCCAGATCCATTCTGTTTCTCCGGGAGCAGGCTTTACATAAACAAATACATCTCCTTTACGCATACGGATCTTGTCTACAATTTTCCTGTAATTGTCTTTGTGAACCCGTACATTGGCGTATCCTTCTTCAGCTTTTACCACTCCGAAAGGAACCTTATTCTGTCCTTTTACAAGGGCTAAAGAAAAAATACTCAAGGCCGATACATAGAATGCTTTGTTTATGAAAGTCATTATGAAATTTTTTTGATCCCCAAATATATAAATTAAATGCTTTTCGGAAGATAATTATACAGGTACAGTTCTTTAAAATCTTGTATTTATTTCAAACAATGATAAGAAAGAGCTTTTAACAGTGATATTCTGCTGAATGGATATGTTTTTTACATATATAATTTAAAAGTATAAAAAAAGCAAAATAATATGTGGTGTAAATATCAAGTATATTCTATAAAATCCCTATTTTTCGAGAGAATTTAAAAACTAATAAACATGACAAAAAAACTACTTTATGTATTCTCTTTTATTTTGGGGATTTCCAGCTTTCAGGCAGAAAACAAAATAGAAGCAGGATCGGAATCTTTATTTTACTGTAATACGAACGCTCCCACCGGTGTTCAGATGTCCACAATAACCCTTACCTCCGGAACTGTTACATGGACCGCTGATCCGGATACCCCGAATAATTTTATCAGATACAGAATACCCGGAACGATTATCTGGATGGTAGCTACTCCTACACCGGGGCAGAATTCATTTACGATTACGAATCTGCAGCCTTGTACAGTTTACGAAGTACAGGTCGCAAAAATATGCACTACTCAGGGAATGTGGTCAAATCCCATATTTTTTACAACAACACTGAATTACTGTTCAAGCGCATCTACAGATACAAGTATGATGCATATCTCCAACGTTACAGTAAGTTCTTCCGGAATAGCATCTCCAATGATAAGTGATTCCGGCTCTTCCAATTACACGGATTACAGGAGTGATCTAAGCCGTAGAGTAAAGCTTTATATAGGAAGCACAGGAAATAAACTTTCAGTAACCAATACCTGGACCGGAACTCCGGGTACGGCAACTGTAACAGCATGGATAGATCTTAATGCCAACGGAATTTTTGAATCCACAGAAAGAATTATGGCGGCAAATAATATCACTCAGGCTGCTCCGGCAGTGTCAGTTTTTACAATTCCAAGTCTGGCAGCATTGACAACTTGTGGCGTAACCATGAGGGTTGTTACCAATCAAACGATGCCTGCAGATGCCTGTAGTACATTTACCTATGGAGAAGTTGAAGATTATGGAGTGGACTTGATCAATTTAACACTTGGAGTGGAAGAATCAGGGAAGTCTGTAAAACCGGAAATTTATCCAAATCCGGCATCTGATATTTTAAATATCTCCGGCATCTCAGAAGCAACGGATTATGAGATTTATAATGTATTGGGGCAAAAAGCTGGTGAAGGAAAAGTTTCTGATCATAAAGTAAACCTTAGTCATTTGTCCGAAGGAATTTATTTTATTCAGCTGAAAGATAAAAACAGTGCAATCCGGTTAAAATTCATTAAGAAATAAAACAAAAAAAGAGAGAGTACCTTTGTGGTGCTCTCTCTTATTATTTGCGTAAACGAGTTCATTTTATAACTCATTTCAGATTAATTAAATTCTTTCAAGTTCATCCGCATTAATCGTTGTCTTGAAAGTTCCATAATTGACAATTACTTTGTTTCTGGAAATCTTTTCGATGGTTCCCACACTAGTGCTTCCCGTAATACGAACACGCTGTCCTATTTTCATCCAAATAGCTCGGTCGCTTTTACGTTGTTCTTCCAGTTTTTCATTGGTTTCTGCAATTTTTTCAATGACTTCCTCCTTTTTCAGCTGCTGAGTAATTTTTCTCTTAACAACCTGCAGGCGTTTTGTTTCATCCTTATCATTCCCTAATTTCCTGAATTTCTCCTGCTCAAGAAGCTTTACAAAGTCTTTTACAACATCTTTTCTGGATTTTCCCTTTGTATAACTATCGATGAACGTTTCAATCTTATTCCCGAACTGAAGCTTGCGGTGTTCCTCTTCATATAATTTCTGGAAATTGAACAGTTTCTGCTGAAGCTGATCATTCAGTTTCTGAAGATTGTCACGCTTATCTTCTACAGATTCTTTTCTTTCTGCAAGATCGGATTTCAGTTTTTCAACTTCAAATTTCTCCTGCTGCAGTTTTACAATGGTCTTGTCAAGATTCACAATATCATGTTCTACCTTTTTCTTGGCAGAATGGATGATAAATCTTGGAATTTTATTCTTTTCTGCAACTTCAAAGGTAAATGAACTTCCTGCCTGACCTACTTCCAGTTTATACATTGGCTCCAGTGTTTCTTCATTGAAGAGCATGGCTGCATTCTGGGCATTGGGAAGCTGTTCTATCACCAGCTTAATGTTGGTGTAGTGAGTTGTAATAATGGCGAAACTCTTTTTATCATAGAAAAACTCCATGAAACTTTCTGCCAGAGCACCTCCCAATTCCGGATCAGAACCGGTACCAAATTCATCAATCAGTAAAAGCGTATTGGCATCAGCCTCACGGATAATTCCGGACATTTTCTTCAATCTTGATGAATAGGTGGATAGATGGTTTTCAATGGATTGATTATCACCAATATCAGTCATGATCTTCTCAAAGAAAAACATTTCAGATTTGGGATGAACCGGAACCAGAATACCACTTTGAATCATCAGCTGTAATAGCCCTACCGTTTTCAGGGTAATTGATTTTCCACCGGCATTAGGCCCGGAAATACAAATGATCCTGTTATGTTCCGTTAAAGCAAGAGTCTGAGGGTGAATCGTTTTATTCTCTACTTTATTTCTCAGCCATAATAAGGGATGGTAGGCATCTTTAAGTTTCAATGTCTTATGACGGTTGATCTTTGGAAGAATCCCGTTTACTAAATCAGCAAACTTAGCTTTCGCTCTTGTAAGATCAAGATCAAAAATATAAACCTGATATCGCCATAGCTGAGGTTGAAACTCTGCCAGTTCCGCGGTAAGCTGTCGGAGAACTTTGTCGATTTCTTTTTTCTCTTCCTCTTCACTTTCACGAAGTTTGAAGTAATGCTTTACAACACTGTCCGGCTGAATGTATGTAATGGAACCTGTTTTGGAAATTCCAAGCGTTCTTCCGGGCACTCTTTTTTTGAATCCCGATTTTACAGCCAGAACCCTTTGGTCATCAATAATTGTTTCCCGTATATCATCCAAAAAGTCACTTTGTCCATACGTGGTAAGTGCGCGGTTGAAATTTTCCTGGATCGCTTTTTTAGCAAGCTGAATTTCAGTTCTTATACCCTTCAAAGCTGGAGAAGCTTCATTTTTTACCTCACCAAAACGGTTAAAAACCTTATCTACTTTATCAATGATCTCTTTTCTGAATTCCAGTACAGAAACCTCTTCTAATAGTGTAGGAAATGTTTCCGGCATGGTAGGGAAGAACTTCTGCAGTTTTCCGATTTGTTCCGTGATGGTTTTTATTTTGATGAAAGCAGCATTTTCCAAACGGTAGTTTTCAATCAGCATCAATTTCAGCTCACTTTCAATATCTTCATATTCATCAAACGGAATCGCATTTGAACTTTCAAAACTCGACAGATATTCCGACGTTTTTTTTAACGAAAGTTCCGCCTCGTCTATTTCCATTGGGCGAAGTTGAAGAATTTTTTCTCTTGTTTTCGGAGAATACGCAAATGGGGAGATTTCCGCGAGCAATTGCGGAAACTCTAATTCGTCTAAATCTTCTTTATCTATATACACAGTGCAAATTTAGTGAGAATTTTGATTATTACGTATATCTGAGAGATTTACAGAATAAATTAACTTTGAATTGATGAGTATTTTAAGCCATTACTATAAAATAAAGAAGAATTAATAGGGAAATGAAAAGAAACTTTTATTTTGAGAATCAGTTTTAAAAGCAGAATAGTTATTGCTAAAATGAAAAAAGTTTGAACGGATAGTGCTTATAGCGTATATTTATTGCACTAATTAAATTATAACCATGAAAAATGTACTGCTTGCTCTTCTTTTCCTTTCGGCAGGAGCTCAGGCTCAGGCCCAAATTCAAAATAAAGAGATTGAAAAAGTTGAGAAAAAACCTAATAGCAGGAAAACCAAAAAAGCTGGCAATAAAAAGCTTTCAGTAAAAAAATTAAAAAATAAAGTAGGCTATCATCATAAAAAAGCTGATCCTTATAAAATAGAACAGAAAAAAAGCAGTGATAAAAATGAGTCTATTGTCATTTATGAAAGAAGTTATTCTGTAAAATACGGAGTGTATTTATTTATGAATACAGACAGGAATGAGTTTTCAGAAACTTTGGCGTTAAGAGGCTTATGAAATAATTAAAATAACAGTATACAAGTACTTATTCTATCTGACCAATGAAACTGGAAACCACAAGGTTGATTTTAAAAGGAATCAATGAAAACCATACAGAAGATATTTTAAAAATCCGAAGCAATCCGGAGGTCAATAAATTTGTGAAAAGGGTTTCACCGAAGACAAACTATGATGCTCTTCAGTTTATTTTAACGATTAAGGAAAAGGTTCAAAACAATCAAACTGTATATTGGGGAATTTCTCTAAAAGATCAGCCGAATCTTATTGGAACAATCTGTCTTTGGAATTTTTCTGAGGATCGGAAAACAGCAGAAGTTGGTTATGAATTACTGCCGGAATATCACAGACAGGGAATAATGTCTGAAGCGTTGAAAGCGGTTTTAGATTTTGGATTTAACGAATTGCATTTACAGGAAATTGTAGCGATTACCAATACATTCAATGAAAATTCAAAAGGACTTCTTGTAAAAAATGATTTTATTTTGCTGGAGGGAGAGAAAGATGAAGGTTTTCCGGATAACATTATTTTTAGTTTAAAAAGATAGACCGCCGGATAATGGGGAAATATAAAATCTGACAGGTTTTTTCTATCTTTATCACCGATTGAAATTATATATGAAAAATGAAATAAAATCTTTAACGGGGCTTAGAGGGGTTGTTGCATTATGGGTAGCTTTTTTTCATTTTAGTTTTTTTAGGAATGAATTCATTCAGGATATAGTAGGGAAGGGATATGTAGCAGTTGATATCTTTTTTGTACTAAGTGCTTTTTTATTGACTGTTTCTTATGCGGGAAAATTTAAAGAACTGAATTATAAAATAATAGAGATTTTTTATAAAAAAAGAATCAATAGAATTTATCCTGTATACATTATATCAGTCATTTTTATTGTGTTGTTTTTAGAGAAAAGTACTATCACCGGATTCTTTATAAATGCCACATTATTACAATGCTTTTTTAATCCTGATTATCTGCTGAATGTCGTCTATTGGTCACTCAGTACAGAATGGGTTTGCTATCTGATTTTTCCTTTTATGCTGTGGTTTGTCCTGCATTATAAGATCCGAAGTGAAGTTTTGATTATTGCAAGTTTGGTTTTGAGGTTTGTACTTCCTTATTTACCCGGCCACTTATACATAGGCTCTGAGCATCCCATGGAAATAGGAGAACCACCAAGATATCTTGATCTTCCTTATGGTCTTGTTTCTTTATTAAGAACAATTTCCTCATATTTTCTTGGAATTGGAGTTGCTCTTTTGCCACAATTTAAAATGAAAAAAGGAAATCTCATTATTTATATCATTCTTATATTGTTTGTATCCATGCTGTTTGTGGAAAAAGGACTGTTGTTTATTCCTTTATTGTCAGCATTTATGATAAAATATCTGTATGAAGGAAAGCAAAACTATGTAAAAACATTTTTAGAAACCAAGGCGATTTATCTCCTGGGAAATATCTCTTATTCATTATATATTATCCATTATCTTGTGAAGAAGCAGGATCTTGTTATTGTACATTCTTACCATCTTAATAATCTGTTGTTAATATCTCTTTCATTATTGCTGTCCTATATTTCTTACATGCTGATCGAAAGAAAACTGAAGATATTTAAAGTATAATATAGACTCTTATTTTAATATTATTATTTTTGCAGTATGACGTGGACAGAAATTTTAGCACCTATAAAGAGTACAGAATACTTTACAACCCTTTGGGAGAAAGTAAAGAATGAATATGCAACAACTAAAGTCTTTCCACCGAAAAATCAGATTTTCAGAGCGCTGGAACTGACGGCTTTTGATGATGTTGAGGTCGTTATTATTGGTCAGGATCCTTACCATAATGATTTTCAGGCAAATGGTTTGTGCTTTTCTGTTTCTGAACAGGTTGCTGCACCGCCATCACTTAAGAATATTTTTATTGAGTTAAAAGATGATTTAGGAGTCGTAAGAACTTCCAAAGAACTGGATGACTGGGGAAGACAAGGCGTTTTGCTGTTGAATGCAACGTTAACGGTTCGCGCTCATTCTCCCAATTCCCATAAAGATCTGGGTTGGGAAAAATTTACCAACTTTATCATTAAAGAAATTTCAGACAAAAAAGAGAATGTAGTTTTTGTTTTGTGGGGCGCTTTTGCACAAAAAAAAGCCGAACTCATAGATCCGGCTAAGCATTTTATTCTGAAATCGGCACACCCTTCACCATTTTCTGTGCACAGAGGTTTTTTTGGAAGCAAGCCTTTCTCAAAAATTAATGAATATCTTGTTTATAAAGGCAAGAAGCCTATTTCTTGGTAGAATTAGTTGACTGATCCGCCTTTTTTATTGTAATCCCGATTTTATACTTTCCGGTCAGTGCTTTTGCGCCATCCTGTGATTTTGGGGTTGGGGCAACATCTTGTAGTGTAAGAATATATCCATTGAATTCTGCCGACTGGTGATAATCTTTTCCTGGATAATCTGCGCTGGCCAGGTTCAGGGTCATTGGTCGTGTAGAAGTTCCCATTACCTCCACCTGAGCAAGAGCAACGCCGGCCCAGATACAATTGGCTCCTTCCGGACAGCGGCTGTCTTCAGAAACCCCTTTGAATGTCACATTCATCTGGTATTCTCTTAAGAACTTATTTTCTCCTTCACTAAGGTAGAGAACGCCGTCTTTCTGATCATTAGAATTCATAGCTTTTGGATTGGTTTGCATTTCAGAAGCTTTTGTATTAATCCTGGATTTCTTTTGGGCATCGCATCCCGTTAATGCAAATATTCCCAGACTGAGTATGATAACTTTATGGAACATAGTTTCTTATATTTTAATTAAATAACGTTAAACATATTTAGAAGTACTACCAAAAACATTGCCACTCCTACCACAAAACTGAATCCGGTTCCATAAATAAATCCAATCAGTGCCCCTTTGGTAGATTGTAAGGCTTTATTCATATCCTTACTGTCATGAAGTAATTCACCAATAAATACACCCGCAAACATTCCGATAAGAAAGCCTAAGGGAATCGGAATAAATATACCAACAATGGTTCCTATCACAGACCCGATGCTTCCCCAACGTGTACCTCCATATTTTCTGTTGGTTTTTGCAGGAATGACATAACTTAATACCACAGATGCTATGGCAAGAATCCCGAAAGCCCAGATATAGATCATAGGAAGATCCGCATCCGTCCCGAATTTATAGATCAGAAGTCCGCAGATGCTTAGTAAAAGCCCTGGTAAAACAGGAAGAAAAGTTCCCAATATCCCTATAAACAGAAGAATAAGGCAGAAAATATTAATAATTGTTGTATCCATTCTTTAAAATATAGATGCAATATAAAAAAAGTGGCCTTATAAAAGACCACCTTGAGAACTGAGTTATAAAATTTTATTACAAATTTAAGATTACGTATTCCAGAATCGGTCCTGCTTTACCGATATTTCCACTTGCGTGATTATGGAATGTGGTATAGTAGATATTTCCGCTGCTGGAATTTCCGGAACAAGGTCCCATGGTATCTCCATGTGCCTGATGCGCATTCCATGCATTCTGATTGATAGTAATGGTAATGTTATTTCCGCTTGCTGTGTGATGGCAAATGGTAATATGGTTATTGTTTAAAGAAGTTCCTACAGGAGTTTGCGGGGCAGAAGGGTTTGTATAATGTCCTGTTCTTATCATCAGTGGCTCGTTGCCCTTCTGTACAAGAACATCCCAGAATGCGGGATCATAGTTTTGAATTTTCTCCCATGAACCCATATCATAGTCAATGTCTAATGTATTAAACCCTAGTGCGGTTGCCAATGCAGGATTTGAAACACTACAGCCGGTATAGGCGCCTGCAGCTCCAATGTCTTTCAGGCAAAGAAGATTATCATTGATAAAACCTCCAGGAGCATTACAGCTTGTAGTATTTGTATTTCCACCTACCAGATAAGCCGAAGCCCAGTCTGAGCTGTAAAGACTTCCGCCATTGCTTACAAAAGTAGAAAGATTGGAATATACATTATTGTCATTGCTTGGCGATGAAGTGCCGGTTTGTGCATAAGTACGGGAGCCGCAATTCAGGAAGATAATATCATACTGGGAAATGGTATTGATGTTTTTTAAGTCCTGATAAGTAATTTCAGTAGCAGTATATCCAAGAGAACTTATGATCGCTTCAATTTCATCATAACTTCCTTTTATATACGCCATTTTTGCGATTTGATCCAATTTTGAATCCGTTGCGGCTACAGTAACCGTTTCATTCTTTTTAATCGTAACAGGAACTTCGGATCTGAAATTTTTACCGTCACCGGTCTGAATGTGAAGCGTTGTACTGCCTTCAGGTGCTGTTAAACTGAAGCTGCCATCAGCTCCGGAATACGTATGGTAAATATTGCTCTGGCTGTCGGTAGTAAATACCAGTGCTCCTCCAATGGGCTTAGTGCCGTTTTTTGCAAATACTTTGCCTTCCACTTTTCCTGTGGAAACTACTTTAGTAGGATTTTCTTCAGGAGTAACAGAGTCGTCTCCTTTACAATTAACCAGAAGCACAAGGCTGCATAGCATAATCAACAAGTAATTTTGTTTCATATTTATTTGATTTTGATTGGTTTAGTTTTAACCAAATTTAATAATTTTTTAATATTAAAACGTTAAAATTGTAATTATTTTTAATATTATTTATTTTATTCGATTATTTGCAGTTAATTTTTTATTTATAATTGAGGGTTGTAGAAGATTTGATATTTTATAATTTCATTCAAAAAAGAATTTTATTAAATATTTTCCGAGGAATACTCTTTGGGATGAAAATTGATTGGGAATAGTAAAAATCATGATTCTTAATTTCATAAATTTGCTGTAATGAATGACCAGTTACAAGAAACTAAAAACTTTATACAGGAGCTGAGCGAGCAGCTTTACATTTATATTACCCAGATATCACCTTCCGGGCTGGACTGGGTTTTCCATATTATTGTAAAATTGAGCTTACTTCTTGTTCTGTTTTTTATTACTGATTTTATTTTTAAATTCATCATTAATTCGGTCTTCAGGTTATTTCATAATGAACAGAAATTCCCCATCTTAAAGTCTGTTTATCAAGCTAAAATCACCAACTCTGTAGCACATTTTGCAGCTTTGATTGCTGTTGCAGGCATCCAGGGATCCATATTTCCGGAAAATGCATTGCCAAAAACGACCATTTTTATTATACGGTGTCTCAATCTGGGATTGGTATTGATGTTGGCAGGAATGTTATACAGATCATTGACTGCTTTTAGAAATTATTTCAGTATTAAACAGGATTTCTATAAGATTATGGCGCTTAATGCCATTTCAGAAACTGTAAAGATTTTAGGACTTTTTATATTTACTGTAGTAGGACTTTGTGTGATTTTTGGAATCAAAGGAACCACTATTGTAGGAAGTCTTGGAGCAATTACAGCAGTGCTGGTATTGGTTTTCAGGGATACCATTTTAGGATTTGTAACAGGACTTCACGTTGCGACTTCTAAAAACCTGAAGGTAGGAGACTGGGTAAGCATTCCCAAGTATACTATTGAAGGAAATATTACGGAAATCAATCTTTTAACCACAAAGATCACCAACTTTGATAAAACGGTTTCCACTATTCCTACTTATGACTTGATGACCACAGAAATCAAGAATATGCAGGTGATGTCTGAATCCAACACAAGGAGAATAAAAAAATCAATCTACTTTAACATCAATTCTTTTAAATTTCTGACAGACGAAGATGTAGAGCGTTTAAAGGAGATCAACCTCATTTCAGATTATCTTGAAGAAAGAGCTTCTGAGATTAAAAAAGAAAAAGAAAGCCTTGAACATAAAGATAAAGTCGTAAATGGAAGGCAGCTTACCAATATCGGTGTTTTCAGATATTATGCTCAAAAATATATTGAAAACGATCCGGACGTAGACAAAAACGGAACCCGCATGGTACGTCAATTGGATATTACTCCACAAGGACTTCCTCTTGAAGTGTATTGTTTTGCCAATGATTCCAAATGGGAACGTTTTGAGCAGATTCAGGCCGATATTTTTGACCATTTATTGGTGGCATCCAAAGAATTTGAACTTCAGGTGATGCAGGTAAGTATTAAAGTGTAGAAAGGCCGGAAGAAAGAAGAGGGAAGCTGGAAGTTTCAGCACCTTTAAACAAATTTTAAATTAAACTTTTTAAATGATAATGAATGTAGAAGACCAATAGAAGTACAAAGTCTGGATTTATTTCCAGCCTAATGCTTCCAGCTTCTAACATCTTATATCTAACATCTAAAATAAAAAATGACAAAACTAAGCGTAAACATCAACAAAATTGCGACGTTAAGAAATGCAAGAGGAGGTGAAACCCCAAGTGTTACAGAAGCTGCTGTAAAAATTCAGGAATTCGGAGGACAGGGAATTACCATCCATCCAAGACCTGATGAAAGGCATATCACAAGAAAAGATGTCTATGATCTGAAGCCATTGGTTACGACTGAGTTTAATATTGAAGGAAATCCGCATCAGAGCTTTATCGATATGGTATTGGAGGTGAAGCCGGAGCAGGTAACTTTAGTGCCGGATGCTGATGATGCCATTACATCCAACGCAGGCTGGGATACCAAAAAACATCTCGATTTCCTTACAGAGATTATCGCAGAATTTAAAAATGCAGGAATCCGTACTTCTGTTTTTCTTGATCCTTTGCCGGAATTGGTAGAATATGCTGCTAAAACAGGTGCGGACAGAATAGAACTGTATACGGAAGCTTACGCAAAAAATTATCTGATCAATAAAGAACAGGCTATAAAACCTTATTACGACACCGCAGTTGAGGCTACCAATTTTGGATTGGGAATCAATGCAGGCCATGATTTAAGCTTAGAAAACCTTAAATATTTTGCAGACACCATTCCAAACCTGCTGGAAGTATCTATCGGGCATGCTTTGGTTTCTGAAGCACTTTATATGGGACTGGAAAATACAGTTCAGGCTTATCTGAAGAGACTGGCAAAATGGTAATTAATAAGAAATTAGAATTTTTTTAATCTAACTTCTAAGAAAATATGGAAATTTTAAACTCAAAAATATTCGGCGAAAATTCAACTCATACGCCGCTTCTGGTATTTCACGGATTATTTGGAATGCTTGACAACTGGGGAAGCTTCGGAAAAGACCTGGGAGAATATCTTCCTGTACATCTGATCGACCTTAGAAACCACGGTAGAAGCTTTCATTCAGAAAGTATGTCTCATGATGATCTGGCAGATGATATTGCACGCTATATGGATCATTATGGAATTCAGAAAGCTCATGTTTTAGGACATTCTTTAGGTGGTAAAGCTGTAATGCAGTTTGCTATAAAATATCCTGAACGTGTTGAAAAACTAATTGTTGTAGATATTTCACCAAAAGCATATCCACCACATCACCAGGGAATTATCAAAGCACTGGAAACCGTTGATTTTCATACGGTAACTTCAAGAAATGAGGTGGAAGCTGTTCTGAACCAATATATTCCGGAAAGATCTACGGTACAGTTTTTAACTAAAAATCTGTATTGGGATGACAATAAAAAACTGGGCTGGAGATTCAACCTTAAAACATTATCCGAAAAATATACTGAATTTGTATCCAATGCCATTAAATTCGGAGTTTTTGAAGGTGAGACACTGTTCATTGCAGGAGCAAAATCCAATTATATTCTGCCTCAGGATGAATTTGGGATCAGACAGCAGTTTCCTAAAGCTAAAGTCGTTACGGTAAAAAATGCAGGACATTGGGTTCAGGCAGAAAATCCGGTTGATTTTGCAAATGTTGTGAAGGGGTTTCTGGGATTAAATTAATATTATACTTTGATTTTCAATATTATGTTAAAATTTTATTAAAACGTAATATTATTTCTCCATGATTTGAATTTTTTGTACTTTGGATTTCCAAAACGATAAAAATATTAACTTATGGAAAACAAAAATTCAAAAAAGAAGCCGTTTTTCGCGACATTCTTAGAAAAACAGGTTAAAGACCCTGAAACAGTAAAAGGAGGAGGTATTACTTCTGTATTGGCAGACCAGATTACGACATCCCTTCAGGATCAGATCACTACTCCTCTTAAGGATAATGTTACTAAGCCTGATAATGATAATGTAACAATGAAATATCCTTCTGACGGAGATGAGGATGTTTTAGAAGTGTAAAAATATACATGTAGCATAAGCTTAATTATATATCAAACCAAAACTAAACATTATGAAAAACCAAAACTCAAAGAAGAAGCCCTTTTTCGCATCATTCTTAGAAAAACAGGTTAAAGATCCTGAAACAGTAAAAGGAGGAACTGATATGTCAATTCCTGAAAGAGATGTAATTACCAAACCGGCAATTGACGTTGTAACTTCCCCGAAAGATGATATGATGCACACGCTGAAATATCCATCTGACGGTGATGATGATACAATCACTATTCCACTATAATAAGTAGAATACAATAAAAATAGTAGGGGAAACTTAAACATTAAGTTTCCCTTTTTAATAAAAACCGGCAAATGATTCTCTGCATCACCCATTCACAGGATTTTTACAATATCGATATCTTTTTCGAATACCTGACCTCCAAAAATATCCCTTATTTCAGACTGAATTCTGACCGCCTGAATCACCTTCAGAAAATCAGCATTTATGAAAATTCATTTGAATTGACTGATGAATCGGGGAATACCATTCATTCTGATACAATCAAAGGAGTATGGCACAGAAAAGCATGGAGAATCAGCACTCCTGAAGAATTGGATCAGGATTATGAAAAAATATTCCTGAACGAATATGGAAGCCTGCGTTACAATCTGATGACTGCCTTAGAGCAAGTTCCCTGGATCAACCCTTATGAAAATGAAAAAAAAGTTGACGGCAATAAGATATTTCAGCTGAAAATTGCAGAAAGAAATAACTTAACGATCCCCAAAACTATTTTTTCCAACGATGAAGAGAAAATAACAGCATTTTTCCATCAATACTGCCAGGGAAAAGCAATTGCTAAGCTTCATGGAGTAACGGCGAAAACAATGTCGGGTGAAAACATGATTTCCACTACAATTATTGAAGAGGAATCACTTGAAAACCTTTCAGACATTGCATACTGCCCGATGATTTTTCAGCCTTATATTGAAAAAGAATACGAATTGAGAATCGTTTATGTAGACGGTGATTTCTTCACAGGAAAGATCAATAACAGTGAAAATGCAGACTGGAGAGTAGCTCATGAAGGCTATTTCTGGTCAGTGTATGAACTTCCGGAGCCTGTAAAAGCCAATCTCGCTTCCATGATGCATGAAATGGGGCTTTATATAGGTGCCATCGATATGATCAAAGGAAGAGACGGAGCCTATTATTTCCTTGAAGTCAATCCACAGGGAGAGTGGGGAATGCTGCAAAAAGAGCTGGGATTTCCCATTGCAGAAAGAATTGCCGATAATCTTATCAACAGAATTAATTTCCATGAATAAAATTTTAATTATAACCCATACTGCAGATAACTTTTCAATTGAAAAAGTAACAGAATACATCGAGAAAAATAACTGTGAAGTCATTCGTTTTGATGTTGACGTTTATCCTTTACAAAATAAGCTTTCCACTATTTTTCAGGATGGAGAATGGGTGAGTTTTCTTGAAACTCCGGATGCAAAACACCGTCTGGATGATATTTCAGCCATTTGGTACAGAAGAGCTTACAATATCGGAAAAGGCTTAAAAGAAGAAATGGATTCTAAGTTTTACGGTGCGGCAATGGGCGAAATCAGAAATACACTTTTCGGTTTCTTTGAATCTGTAGATGCATATTCTTTAGGAAAACCAAGTATTTACAGAAGACTGGACAGCAAAGAAGAACAATTGAAAATTGCAGATAAGTTAGGACTCACCATTCCGGCAACCTGCCTTACCAATAACCCTAATGAAGCCAGAAAATTTATTCTGAAACATCAGAATGTAGTGGCCAAAATGCAAACCGGTTTTGCGATCTATGAAGACGGTGTGGAAAGTGTAGTCTTTACCAATGTTGTCAGTGAAAATAAGCTGGAAGAATTAGATTCATTGTTGTATTGCCCAATGCAGTTTCAGCAGATGATTCAAAAGAAAAAAGAACTTCGTATTACCATTGTGGGAAGAGATGTCTATGCATTTGAAATAGACTCCCAGCAATCCGAAGATGCCAAAATAGACTGGAGAAAAGACGGGATCAATCTGATTGATAAATGGAGCAGAACAGAGCTTCCGGCAGATGTAGAAGCAAAATTGCTTGAACTTCTTGATATTTACAATGTAGATTACGGCGCAATAGACATGATCGTTTCTCCTGAAGACGAATACTACTTTATCGAGATCAATGCCGCCGGAGAATTCTTCTGGCTGGATAATCTTACAGAAGGAAACCTTATTTCCAAGAGTATTGCAGACGTTCTTTGCGATAAAGCTCCAAGAAGAAATAACGAGGTAATGGCTTAAGAACAAAGCATTTTTAATCATAAAAGTCCTGAAAGTTGTACATTCTTTCAGGACTTTTGAATATAATGATCTATTGCGGTTGAAATTTTTCCGGTTTGTTGATTTCTGAATGATAATATTGGTTAAATAAAGTTGAATTATGCTTTAAAAATCGCAAATTTGCAGAATCAGTTTTTCTAAGGAATTTTTGCCGGATCCGGAAGAATTGCCGGATAGAAAATATTGTTATATTTTAGTCAGCAATCAAGTAAAATAATTAATGATTTTTGTAACGGGTGCTACCGGAATTCTGGGAAGAATAATTGTACTGGAGCTTCTTAAAAGAGGTAAAAATGTACGTGCTTCCAAAAGACCGGGCAGCAATTTAAACGAAGTAAAGCATTCATACAGCTTTTATACGGAGAATCCTGACGATTTTTTCAACAAGATCGAATGGGTAAACGTAGATTTTGATGATCTCGATTCTTTGACAACAGCACTGCAAGGTGTGGATGAGGTGTATCATTGTGCTGCAAAAGTAAGTTTTCATCCCAAAGATGAAAAAGAAATGTACCGTACAAATATTAAAGGTACAGAAAACCTCCTGTTTGCCTGCGAAGGATCAGACGTTAAAAAATTTCTTCACGTAAGCTCTGTTGCCGTTCTTGATAATTTCAATGAAAAAGGAGAACTGGACGAAGATTCTGATTTTAATCCTAAGCTGGAACACTCTGCGTATGCTATTTCAAAACACTTATCTGAAATGGAAGCATGGAGAGCTTCAGCAGAAGGCTTAAATGTAGTGATTATCAACCCGGGAATGATCGTAGGAAGCGGAAACTGGACTCAAAGCAGCGGCGAGCTTTTCTCTACTTTTGAAGACAATAGTTTTACCTTTTCCGGCGGTTCTGCTTACGTTGATGTAAGAGATGTAGCCAACACAGCAATCGGGCTGATGGAAAATAATCTTTTCGGAGAACGTTTTATCATTGTTGCTGAAAATAACAGATATGCTGACCTTGCAAAACAGGTAAGAACCCGTCTCGGCCTTAAAGATGCCAGAATTCTTTCACAATCTGTATTAAATATCGGAAGAATTGCCAACACCCTTTTCGGATGGCTGATTCCCAAACTGAAAATGGTTACCAAATCAAATATTGAAGCTATTTCTTCCTTCAACACCATTTCCAATCACAAAGTCAAAGAAAAACTGAATTATCAGTTTATTCCTGTAAAAGAAAGCATCGACTTTCACCTGAATAATTATATTAACGACAAAAAGCTGAAGAAATGAATCTTGCAGAGGCAATTATCCTTAAAAATGTAGAAAAACATCCTATAAAAGCGGCCATTGGATTTAAAAAGAAAGACGCAGCCTGGAAAGAGCTGAGCTGGAAAAAATTCAGTGAGGTTATTTTTAAAACAGCCAATGCCCTAAAGGAAGCTGGAGTTCAGGAGAATGACAGAGTCGCTATTTATTCAGATAACTCGTCCGAATGGATGATCGTTGACCTGGCTTCAATGGCCATTGGTGCTGTTACGGTGCCTATTTATTCAACTAATAATGCTGAGCAGGCAGAACATATCATAAACGATTCCGGAGCTAAAGCTGTTTTAGTGGGAAATCAGATGCAGTATGATGCCTGTCTTGAGTTTTTACATAAAGAAGAAAACAATCTTGAAACCATTATTATTTCTAAAAAAGCAGTGTGGATCAAGAAAGAATTCAATAGTTTTTATCTTGAAGATTTTATTGCTAAAGCTTCACCGGAACTGGAGATCTGTAAAAAGGAAAATGATGATACAGCCACATTGATCTATACTTCAGGAACTACTGGAATTCCCAAAGGAGTAATGTTAACTCACGGGAACTTTATCAAAGCTTTTGATTCTCATTTTGAATTTTTTAAGTTTAAAAATTTTGAAGAAGAGCTTTCACTGGCATTTTTACCATTGAGCCACGTTTTTGAAAGAAGCTGGAGCTTGCTTTGCCTGTATGGTGGTGCCCGTGTTTATTTCCTGGAAGATCCTAAAAATGTAGCCAAAGCACTGGAAGAAGTAAAACCTACTGCTATGTGCGCTGTACCGAGATTTTTCCAGAAAGTATATGCCGGAGTTCTTGAAAAAGCAGAGGAAGGTTCATCACTGAAGAAGAAAATATTTGACTGGGCACTTAAAACCGGATGGGAAACTGCAGAATTAAGAAGAAATGAAAAACCTATTCCTTTTGGATTAAAGTTCAAAGAAGCTGTTGCAGATCGGTTGGTTTTCAGTAAAATAAAAGAAAAAATGGGTGGTAGACTGTGGTTCTTACCTTGTGGGGGAGCATCATTGTCACCGGAAGTTACCCGTTTCTTTGAATCAGTGGGAATTCATGTAACAGTAGGATATGGATTAACGGAAACTACTGCAACATTGACGCTTTTCCCTTTAACACATTTTGAGCATGGCACAAGTGGAAAGCCTTTACCGGGAGTTGAAATGCGTATTGGAGAAAACGATGAAATTCAGGCGAGAGGAAACGGAATCATGAAAGGCTATTACAATAAGCCTGAAGAAACCCAGAAAGTGTTCACAGAAGACGGATGGTTCAAAACGGGTGATGCAGGAAAGTTTGATGATAAAGGAAACCTGATTATCACAGACAGAATCAAAGATCTGATGAAGACTTCCAATGGAAAATATATTGCTCCACAGCAGATAGAAAACCTTTTGACCAACAATAATTTTATCCAGCAGATTATGCTGATCGCAGAAGGCAGACAGTTTGTTTCAGCATTGATTGTTCCAAATTTTGAATTTTTACAGGATTATATCAGGAAAAATAATATTCCTTTTACCAACTGGGAAGACGCTGTAAAGAATGAAAAGATTATCAGCCTTTACAAAGAGAAGATTAAAGAATTGCAGGATCACCTGGCAGACTATGAAAAAGTGAAGAAGTTCACTTTGATGCCGGCAGAATTTGATATCAATACAGGAGAAATTACTCCTACCTTGAAAGTCAAAAGAAATGTGGTGATCAAAAAATACGCAGATATTATAGAGAAGATGTATTAAAAATTTTAACCTCCTGTTTTTCACGTCAAGTACAAATAAAGGTGTGAAAATTCCCCTCTTTTGGAGGGGTGGCGAAAATTCAAAGAATTTTTGACGGGGTGGTTTAAAATAATGACTTAAATTAAACTATGACGACACAAGATTTTATAGGAAAAGAAAATTTCACCATTCATACCCAAACGGTTTCAGAAAGCTGCCCGTCTAATATTGCCCTGATTAAATACTGGGGAAAATATGCTGATCAGATTCCTGCCAATCCGAGTATCAGTTATACTTTAAATCATTGTAAAACTAATACCTCAATGGAATTTATAGCAAATGAAACCTTTTCAGTACAAACTTTCCTGGCTGGAAACGAAGAAGTGAAATTTGCTGAAAAAATTGAAAAATATTTCAAAAATATAGAACAGTATCTTCCCTGGATTCTAAAAGGGAAATATATCATCAGAACAGAAAATACATTTCCGCACAGTTCCGGGATTGCAAGCTCAGCTTCAGGATTTGGAGCCATTGCAAAATGTCTGATGGCATTGGATGCTTCATTTACAGGAAAAACTTCTGAAGAAGAATCTTTAAGAAAAGCTTCATTTTTAGCTAGATTAGGAAGTGGAAGCGCTTGCCGAAGTCTATACAACGGACTTGTGGTGTGGGGAAAAACTGATGAGGTAGAAGGAAGTTCAGATTTATTTGGAGTACAGTTTCCGGATGCTGAAGTTCATGAGGTATTCAGAAATTTTAACGACTGGGTTTTACTGATCCATGAAGGACAGAAAAGTGTTTCTTCAACGGTAGGGCACGGTTTGATGAATACGAATCCTTATGCAGAAAGAAGATTTCAGGAAGCAAGAGAAAACTTTGTTCCGATGAAAGAAATTCTGAAAAACGGTGACATGGAAAGCTTTATCAAGCTGGTAGAGCATGAAGCACTTACACTGCATGCAATGATGATGATGAGTGATCCGGCTTTTATCCTGATGAAAACAGGTACTTTAGAAGTCATCAACAAAATCTGGGATTTCAGAAGAGAAACAGGATTGTCTTTATTCTTTACGCTGGATGCAGGAGCTAATGTTCACCTTCTCTTCCCTAGCAATGGTTCTGAAGAACAGATTAAAACCTTCATCGAAGCTGAATTATTACAGCACACTCAGAAAAATGGAGTAGTGAAGGATATAATGAAATTCTAAAATTAAAAATATTCAATAGGAGTGGGCTTTAGCCCACTTTTTTTATTAATCTTCAGTAACCACAGTTTCACGTTCGCCATCTTCTTTCTTTCCTTCCTCGATCATGATTTCGGCTTCCGCTTTCTCTTCGGAAGTCGCTGTTTCAATCAATTCTTCCTGTTCATCGTTGTGATGATCTATGAAAAACTCGCAGTATACCGGAAGGTGGTCTGAACCAAAATTTTCCAAGGTCTTCAGCTGTTTAATAAAAATATCTTCACTGTGAAACATCAGATCGATAGGAAATCTTAAAATACGGTATTTCGCATGGAAGGTAGAAACAAAAGAATGTCCTATTCTCGGATCTATCAAATGGCTTGTTTTTCTGAAAAGGACAGATGATCTTGACCATGCAACATTATTGAAGTCTCCTACAACAATAACAGGTTTTTTGATGTCTTTTACACATTTGGCAGTACTTAAAAGATCGCCATCCCTTTCCTTTGAAGTTTCCTCTTCAGTAGGACTTGGCGGCGGTGGATGAACCCCGAAGAAAACAAAAGAAAAGCCATCAGCAGTTTTCATATGGATCTCAATACTCGGGATATCATCAGCTACGAAATAATGAGTCTTTGCTTCTTTGATTTCAATCCTGGAATAGAAATGCATTCCGTAGGTGTTTTCAAGAGTTACTTTATGCTGGAAGCCATATTCTTTTTCTAAAGGTCTCATTGCTTTTTCCCAGTCGCCATTGCTTTCCATAGTCATGAAAAAATCAGGATTATGCTTTTTAACAAGCCCGATGAATTTCTCATACTCTTTATTGAACTGGTAAACATTGGCAGAAATAAAATGCAGTTTATCAGAAGACTTATGGCGTTGTCTGTGTTTTTTTACAGGATAAAAACGGGTATATTTGATGAGGGTATGGCTGTGATGAACAAACAAAATCAGCAGAAGTCCCTGATAATACCATAAATATTCTTTAGAATCAGTAAAAAGGCCTAATAGAAAAGTGAAAAATATAAGGTAGGTGACCTGTATTTTAGCAAATTCCGGAACCCTGAATATCCAGTGAGAATGCTGAATTTTTGGCAGTATTGTCATGACCACAAGAAGTATGGCCAAAGTCAGATAAATAATCCACATATAAAAAGCTCTGAAATAATTTTGACCACAATTTAAGGAAAATGAATTTTAAAATTTGTTAATCAATTTAAATTTTATTTTATCTATTTTTAATTATCTAAATCTATACTATGAATAAAATAATTGTACTTCTTGTTCTTATAAGTATTTCAAGCTTCGGTCAGCAGAATAAAGATATTGAAAAACCTATCCGTAATCTGTTCCTTGGCATGAAAAATGCAGATTCTGAGCTTGTAAAATCCGCTTTTGCAGAGAATGCAGTGCTGCAGACCATTACTAAAGATGGTACTGTGAAAAGTGACAGTATACAGGATTTCGTTGCTTCGGTTTCAAAATTTACAAAAGGAGATCTGGATGAAAGAATCATAGTAGAAGCTGTTCATACGGACGGAAATCTGGCAAGTGTATTCACTCCTTATTCTTTTTATTTAAAAGGAAAATTATCACATTGTGGTGCTAATAGTTTTCAGCTGGTAAAGCAGAATAATGAATGGAAAATCCAATATATTATTGATACAAGAAGAAAGGATAACTGTAAAGAAATACAACAATAAAGTTCAATTGAAAATTAGTTTAAAATAAAATGAAGATTCACCATATTGCAATCATATGTTCAGATTACTCCGTTTCAAAGAAATTTTATACGGAAATTTTAGATCTGAATATCATCCGGGAAGTATACCGCGAAGAAAGACAATCTTATAAACTTGATCTGGCTATCGGGGATCATTATGTGATTGAGCTGTTTTCTTTTCCCAATCCTCCACAACGGCCGTCACGACCTGAAGCATGTGGTTTAAGACATCTTGCTTTTTCTGTTGAAAATGTTGCAGAAAAAAGAAATGAGCTAATCGGAAAAGGATTGAATTGCGAAGAAATCCGCATAGACGAATTCACCGGAAAAGAGTTTTTCTTTACCCAGGATCCCGATCAACTGCCGTTAGAGTTTTATGAAATGTAAAAATTAGTGGGCGTACCCTGCAAAGAAACTTACTGCCATAATCGCTAAAACAATAGAAGAAATGACTACATATACGTAGTCTTTTTCTTTTAAATACCCTATTAAAGCGAACACAATCCTCATCAAAGGGGTGAAGATCAACAGAAGAATCCCCAGTTGAATGATAGCCATTCCTTCTCCTTTACACAGAGAATCCCAGAAATGTCCCCATACTTTTTCAGAAGAAGTACCTACTACAAGGCTGGTATATTTTTCAGGCATTTTAAAACCCTCAAAAAATAACTTGATAAAACCGATCAGAGAGGTGGCCACAGAAAGAATAACACCCAGTCTCAGAAGGTTTCCTACGGAGCGGTTCAGATCTACATCTGTAAAATTCTTTTTCATTATCTGAAGCTTTTGTTGATACCGTTATACATCATGTAGATAGACAGAATGGTAATTACAATGGCAAAAAATACTTTTAATTTTTTGGTCTTTGATACCATCAGCGTTTTCGAGCCGATAAAACTTCCAATGACAACTCCAATTAAAACCGGAGCCACAATCACAGGAATAATTTCTCCTCGCTGGAAATAGATCAGTGCACTGGCTACAGCCGTTACTCCAATCATAAAATTACTCGTTGTTGTAGATACCTTGAAAGGCAGCTTCATCATATTGTCCATTGCCAATACCTTCAACGCTCCGGAACCTATTCCTAAAAGTCCGGACATTGCACCTGCAAACATCATCATCAAAAATCCAGGAACTGTATTTCTTGCAGAATAGCTTTTCAGTATTCCTTTATCAGGGAATGTTCCGTACAGTTTCAGTTTTTCTTCCAGACTTCCTTTTACCAAAGGTTCCTGGTGATCAGGTTTTCCTTTAAGATTCAAAATAACTGTAAGAAGAAGGATACTTGCGAAAATAATACCAATGGTATTCGGATTAAGCATCCCCGAAACCAGAGCACCCACAATAGCTCCTGCTGTGGTGGCAATTTCGAGAAACATCCCGATTCTCATATTGGTAAAACCTTCTTTAACGAAAGCTACGGCCGCACCGGAAGAGGTCCCGATCACAGAAATAAGTGAAGCACCGATAGCATAATGCATTGGAACGCCGAATCCCAGCGTCAATAAAGGAATGATAATAACTCCTCCTCCTAAACCCGTAAGTGAACCTAAAAGACCAGCGGAAATTGCGCCAAGGAAGAGTATGATGATTTCTGACATACTACAAATAATGTTACAAATATAAAATTATTGTAGTAGTCTGCCAAACATTTGAAAAAGATAAATTTAACGTATTTTTGCATGCATGAAAAATGTAATGAAATTATTTTATGTTATCCTTGGGGCAACTCCTAAAGGAAGAAATATTGAGCAGCACGATGTTTTCTTCGGAATAGCAGAGAATCTTAAAGATTTGATTCCGGATATGAAAGAGTTTTGGAAGGAAGCAGAAGGTAAAATTCATCTGGATTGTTATCAGGAAGTTAAGTTTGCTGATGGCTATGAAGTGGAAATTGTAGAAAAAGGAGAGAAGTCATCAGAAGATCAGTTGTTTTTCCTCAATCTGGGAGGTTATAAGCCGGGTTTCTTTGAAGAGTTTCATGAGCAGCACTTAATGGTGGGGCAGTCTATGGGAGAGATTGTAAAAAGAGCTAAGGCTACAGAATTTTATCAGACTATGGGGTTTGAAGGCGCTGTAAGCCATATTGATGATAAACATGGGGTAGATATTGATGATATATTCAATGTGAGCGACATTCTTCCTGCCGGTATGAAAGAAAAATATTCTATCGTTCTTAAAAAATCTGATGCAGAAAATCAGGAAAATCCAATGGGACTTGGGTATTTAAAAATCGATAAAATTCAATAAGAAGTAAATCTAATAAAAATAAAAAATGAAAATAGGAATTCTGGGAGGCGGACAACTGGGAAGAATGCTGATACAAAGTGCACTGAAGTATGACGATGAGTTTTATACTCTGGATCCGGCTTCTGATGCGCCATGTCATAATATTTCGCATTTTACACAGGGAAATTTTAATGACTATGACACGGTTCTGAACTTCGGTAAAGACAAGGATGTTGTAACCATTGAAATAGAACATGTAAATGCTGATGCATTGGCAGAACTTGAAAAACAGGGAATAAAAGTTGTTCCTAATGCCAGTATCATCAAAACGATCCAGCAAAAGATCCTTCAGAAAGAATTTTATAAAACTCATGACATCCCAAGCCCGGAATTTCAGGTAGTATGGAACAGTGATGAGAAAATTATCATGCCGCTGCCATTTGTTCAGAAGATGAATACGGGAGGCTATGATGGAAAAGGAGTACAGGTGATCAAAACAGAAGAAGATTATCAGCATTTATGGACAGAAGCTTCTGTTATTGAAAGTCTTGTAGATATTGAAAAAGAGCTTTCCGTAATTGTGGCAAGAAATGAAAAAGGAGAAACCAATATTTTCCCGGTAACGGAAATGGTTGCCGATCCAAAGCTGAATCTTTTAGATTTCAATGTATGTCCGGTTCTTCTGACAGAAGATGTTCAGAATCAGATTGATTCCATTACTGAGAAATTCCTGAATGCAGTGAACTCTCCGGGATTGTTTGCTATTGAATTGTTCCTTGACAAAGAAGGTAAAATATGGGTGAATGAAACCGCACCAAGACTGCATAATTCAGGACACCAGAGCCAGGAAGGAAATACGAATTCCCAGTTTGAGCAAATGTACCGTGTGGTAAAAAACTTACCTTTAGCTGATACTGATGCCATCACTTACAGCGGAATGCTGAATCTGGTAGGAGCAGAAGGATATGCCGGAAAAGTAATCTATGAAGGAATGGAAGATGTTCTTAAGCTTCCTGAAACCTACATCCATTTATACGGGAAAACCGAAACCAAACCAGGAAGAAAAATGGGACACATCAATGTCCTTGCTGATTCCCGAGAAGAGCTTATGGAAAAGCTTGTGATGGTAAAGGGAATGGTAAGAGTAATTTCTGAGTAAAATCATTTTAAAAATAAATAAAGGGAGCCGTTTTTAAATTGAAACGGCTCCCTTTATTTTGTTATACAATCAATTCAATAGGAACGGGCTTTAGCCCGTTTAAAAATAATTAACAATTCAATGGGCTTTAGCCAAAACTTAATTTAGATTTCGGCTAAAGCCACATGTATTCATGTTGTTTATATCGGGCTTTAGCCCGATCCTATTAATGACTCTTAGATAACTTCCAGCATCCCTCTTCCAGCTTCCAGTCTATCTAAACCTCTTTTACTTAAAAATCTTCTGAATCACATTTCCAATCTCCACAAAATCTCCGTGATTTCCTACAGAGCGTATTTCCGGGCTGTTTTTATCATATTCTGAGAAAGGGAAGATCAGAAGATAATTATTATCATTCAGATTTCTGTTGAGAAGTTCAGGAATTAATCTCATTCTAGGAATATAAGATTTCATGCCTCGTTTTGCCATCAAAATAATCAAGGCTTCATCATCTTTCAGCTGGGCAGCGGTTCTTTCACCATCCTGCCAAGTGCTCATAATTATAAATTCTGCTTCTATACTGGCTTTCTTCATGATTTTCTGCAGAATATCAATGATGTTTTCAGGAGCATAAAAAACAACTGTAGCCCCGGAGTTTCTGGCAATATTCCAGACTCTTAGCAAAGCATGGAAGAATCCGGCATCTTTATCCGCATTCTCAGGAATCATCACTGCATATTTTTTTATAGTGGAAAGCGGTTGTGCAGCATGATATACCAGTACGTTTACATCATCATTCTGAAGATAGCCATTGTAAAGATTATACACAAAAGAAGGGGAGAACCCTTTTTCATCCTCCAATCCAATGATGAGGTCTGTAATTTTCTGTTCTTTAATGACATTATTGACTCCATTGACGACGTCATTGTCATATCTTTTTAAGGCTTGCAGTTTCACATCTGCCGCTGCTGCTGCATCTGCCGCCTGGTGAAGAAGTTTTTCAGCATTCTTTACCGAAGACTCATTTTTATCTTCATTGATAACGTTTAATGCAAATAAATCTTCTGTATTGGAGTGGGCTTTGATCAGAATTCCCAGATTCACCATTCTCTCAACAGTAGCCTCATGGTTGATGGCCAAAAGAATACTTTCTTCTTCATGGGTATTCCCCGAAACAGTATCTTCATTGTCACTTTCAGCAATTTTCTGAGCACTTGCCATAGAAATGAAGGAGGAAATGGTACACGAAATAAGGATCAGTAAAATACTTCCGTTTAGGACGTGTTCATTTAATAATCTTACAGGTTCTCCGGTTTCGGTTTCAGAAAGGATAATGTTGTATCCTACCATTACTGAAGCTAATGTAGCTGCTGCAGAAGCAGAACTTAACCCAAATATGAGTTTTCCTTCCTCTTTAGTCAGTCTGAATGTTTTTTGAGTAGCCACCGCAGAAAGATATTTCCCTCCGATAGAAGCTACCAGCATGATTCCGGCAACTTCCAGCGTTTCCCAGCTTTTAAAGAAAACTTTGAAATCAATCAACATTCCTACACTGATCAGGAAGAATGGAATAAAGATGGCATTTCCCACAAATTCAACCCTGTTCATTAAAGAAGAAGTATGAGGAATAAGTCTGTTTAGAGCCAATCCGGCAAAGAATGCTCCGATAATGGCTTCTACACCAGCAAGTTCAGCAAGCATCGCTGCCAGATAAATCATGACCAGTACAAAAATATATTGTGAGATTTTATCATCCACTCTTTTGAAAAACCAACGTCCTATAATTGGAAATACAATAAGCACAATCAAAGCAAAAACAATGAAAGAGACGGATAATTTAACCCAAAATTCTGTTCCCACATCTCCCTGCGACATTCCCACAATCACGGCAAGTACCAATAAAGCGAGGATGTCGGTAATCATTGTACCTCCAACGGTAATATTTACAGCTTTATTTTTTGCGATTCCCAACTTGCTCACTAATGGATAAGCAATAAGGGTGTGTGATGAAAAAAGACTGGCAAATAAAATAGATGTCAGCATGGAAAAATGCAGAAGATAGTAACCTCCCAGATATCCTAAGACAAAAGGAACAATAAAGGTATAGAGCCCAAAGGTGAGACTTTTCCATTTGTTCTTTTTAAAATCACCCATATCAATCTCAAGACCTGCCAGAAACATGATATAAAGCAATCCGGTGGTTCCTGTTACAACAATGCTGCTGTCTCGGGATAATACATTGAATCCGTTCGGACCAATGATGGCTCCGGCGATGATAAGTCCCAAAAGGTGGGGAACTTTAATTTTATTTAGCAGCAATGGTGCTGCCAGGATGATAACCAGTACCAACAGGAACTTCAGTACCGGATCTTCTATAGGAAGACTCAGGTTGTGTATACTCAGTAAAATCATAAGTGTTTATTTTGTGGAACGTACTAATTCAACAGAGAACTTGGCGGTACAGCCATCGGAAGTGATGGTTCTGGTACCTTTGATCTTGTTGTCCGAAATATCATTAAGAAGAACGCTCATTTCTACATTCTTTTTGGCCGTAGAATCGGTTTTGAAAGACAGTCTGATCTCATTGTTTTCAAACTTGCCAGTGTATAGTCTTACCAGGTTATTATTATTGATGATTTTGGTAATAGGCTGGGTAGAATCATTATCAAACTCCCAGATGTCGGTACGCTGGTCGCCTACTGCATATTCACTGCAGTTAGACTCTGTACAGATAACCTTTCCGTTCCATGGACCGGAAATTTCCGCGGGCCAGGAAGAAGTAATAACTACGGAATCTTTTTTGGCAAAAATACTGTCCCTCATTTTCAGGAGCGACTGATATTCGGATTCTTTCTTCGCGAATACTTTTTCTTTTTCTAATAATTGTTTTTCCCTGTCTGTCAGATTTTTCTCCTTCTCTTTGTAATCACAGCTTACAAGAAGAAAAGAGGAGACCAGAAATAAAAAAAATGTGTTTTTCAGCATATTGTATAGGTTGGAGTATACAATATAGGGAAAATGGAGGGAATATGAAAACATTCCCTGACATACTCCTTAGTATTCTAAAGGAATAAAGACAATTCCCGACACGTCAAACCCTTCTATATTGGTCTTCCAGACAGGAGATGTTTTTACGATATCGGTGAGTTGTTTTTTGATGGTATCGGAAATATTCAAATTTTTTATTTCTACAAAAGTGGGAGCTCCATTTAGGTCTATATCTAAAATAAGAACAGAATTCCCTTTCTCTTTTTTCTTATATTTCTTTTCCAGAACCGGATATATATTTTTTTCTACCCATTGCTCCAAAGCTGCTTCACCACCTGCGAATTCTGGATGCGGAGGTTTATTATCTTTGAATTTTGGCGGAAGATCCTTTGGGTAAGAGGTCAGATTTGAATTTTCTTTGACCAAGGTAAGCACTCCCTTTTTATTGGGACTATAGATTTTATGGTTGATTTTTTCTGTGGTAAGGTCAATATCTACAAAATGAATTTCTGTGTTGTTAATTCTGTAAATGCCTCTGTGAGTTTCTTCCCCTGATATTTTTTTAACAAGAGCATTTTCTCTGATAGTATCCCCTTTATTAGGAATCAGATATAATTCCTGATCCGTTTCTTTGTCTTTTTTGTTTTGAATATAGATTTTATAATCAAAGCTTTTCAGTTTGATATCTTCTCTGGGCTCTGCTTTTTGAGAAAAATAAAATGCAGGAAGAAGTAAAACAGTAATGATGGATAGTTTTTGTTTCATGGTTATAAGAGTTGTGTTTGGGCAAATGTAAAGAAATTCTGATACTTACCTGTAGATTTCAACCGAATTTATTGATTGGAAATACAACAGAGCAAATGAAAAAATGAGAAAGTTTTCACATATTATAATGCTTTCTGTCTCCTGAACATTTCCGGTTTGTAGTTAATAATAAAAACACCGCAAATAATCATGACAGCTGCAAGAATAAATTTGAAAGTCACCTTCTCATCCATAATCAGCCATCCTAGAAATATGGCAATGATGGTGTTGATATAAGCAAGAATAGAAACCTGTACCGGTGAAATTTTTGTCAAAGCATAATGAAAGGCAAAAAAAGCAGCTACTGAACCAAAAACCGAAAGGTATAACATTGCTGAAATACTCTTTGCAGTCCAGTTTCCAAAGTTATAATTTTCAGAAAAAAGAAATGCAAAAATAATCTGAACAACGCCTGCAAATAAGAATTGATAAAACAGATTCAATGTTATATTTCCGCTCTGGATATTTAATTTTTTTGTGAAAATGGTTCCGGATGCCCATCCTGCAATAGCACAGAACAGGAAGACCATTCCCATTCTGTAATCCGGGTTGGCAAGATCTTTCAGTCCATCCCAGAAAATAAAAAGAATTCCGCTGAAACATAGAAGAACACCACTAAGAGCCCGTAGACTAAACTTCTGCAATCCCACAGCTACACTTCCCAGGAAAACAAGGATAGGTGAGCACGCACTGATCAGCGAGGCAAGACTGCTAGAAACAGTTTCCTCAGCCACTGTAGTCATACCATTGGCAACCACCAGCATCAGGGAAGCGAATATAATCTGATATCCCAAACTTTTCCAGCCAATCCATTTGAATTCTTTTCTCGAAAGAAGAATGATAAGCATGATAACAGAAGCCAGGAACTGTCGGATTCCAGCTACAAACCAGGCAGGTATTGTTTCCACAGCAACACGGATTGCCAAAAAAGTTGTTCCCCAAACCATAGCAACGGTAAGAACAGCAAAAATAAGTTTATAATCTTTCAACGTAAATAAGTAGTGTAACAAACAAATGTAAACGTTTTATAAGAAAAAGAATGGGTACAGTTCATTTAATTTTTGATGATACAGATTGAAGGCCGGAAAAGTGGATCGGTGACAGTTAATTGCGACCAAAGAACTTCCAGCTTCCTTCTTCTCACTTCCAGCTTTAAATTTTTATTCTTTATCTTTGAACATCTAATAAAATTGAAGATGGTAGGAATTATTATGGGCAGTCAGAGTGATCTGCCGATCATGGAACAGGCTGCAAATTTTCTTAAAAGCCTTGATATCCCTTACGAACTCACTGTAGTTTCAGCACACAGAACACCGGAAAGAATGTTTGATTATGCAAAGACTGCTAAGGAAAGAGGTCTTAAGGTAATTGTAGCTGGAGCAGGTGGAGCAGCGCATCTTCCGGGGATGGTAGCAAGCTGTACTACACTTCCGGTAATCGGAGTTCCGATTTTGTCCAGTAATTCTATAGACGGATGGGATTCAGTGTTGTCTATTCTTCAGATGCCTGGCGGAATTCCAGTAGCTACCGTAGCTTTGAACGGAGCTTTGAATGCAGGAATTTTAGCCGCAAAAATCTTAGGAAGCGGTAATGAAGAAGTAGCAGCTAAACTTCAGAAATATCAGGATTCTTTAAAAGATAAAGTATTGGGAACTGTGGATGATATCAAAGCCCAGCATCCTAACCATTTTGACAAATAGTTTAACTTTTAAACTCAAAATAAAAGCCTCCCTTTTCAGCGAGGCTTTTTTGTTTTTATTTTTTAATGAATTTTGAAGAAATAGTCTTTTTTTTCATGATGAGCTGTATCATATAATTTCCTTTTGGCAAAGAGCTTACATTGATCAAATCATTATTAGGATTTCCTTCTTTTACAAGCCTTCCGCTTGCATCATAAATTTTATATCCTTTAATATCAGCTATTCCTTCGATGTGAATATCATCCACTGCAGGATTAGGATAGAGCAGAGGTTTTTTATTCAGTTTTATATCTGATGAAGATAATAAACAGCTTCCTACAGTATCACCTATGAATGACCAACCTTTATTGATAAGAATATCTCTTTTGTCTGAAGCATTGGTAGCATATTTTAATCCTGTTAAAGAACCTAACGAGATATTGTTTGCTGTATTGGGGTTGTCTGCCCATCCCATCAATGTTTTACTGTAATTTTCACAATTAAGGCCTGACAGTGTTAAAGCACCATTACCATTGGTAAGAGAAACTAAGTTCCAGTTTCCTAATGACTGATTAAAACTTGATGCAACATTCAGGATCTGATCTATTCTGGTTACTTTAGTCATATCCCAATTTTCTAAAGACTGATTAAATGATGTACAGCCGTGAAAAGCATGAGCCATATTGGTAACCTTAGAAGTATTCCAGTTGAGCTGCTGATTGAAAACAGGAATCATATGAAACATAAAATGTATATCTTCTAGGCTTGAAGTATCCCAGTTATCAAGACGCTGATTGAAGCTTAAACATTGCCCAAACATCCAGCTCATATCAGTCACCTTTGAAACGTCCCAGCTGTTAAGAGTCTGGTTAAAAACAGTTCTGTTTCCAAACATATAGCTGAGGTTCGTAGCAGAAGACATATTCCAGCTGTCCAGATAAGGTGAGTTGAACTGCTCTGTTAATGCAGAAGATGGATTTACATCAAATAAAAGAGATAGCATAAAACTGAAATTCTTAATTTTCGAAGTATCCCAGTTTTGCATAGAGCTTGCTCCCGTAAAGCTGGTGGTACCATAAAACATGAAAGAAGCATCCTCCACATTATTAAGATTAGGAGTATCTGTTGCCGTAAGCTGCATAAGCCTGCAGAGACTGAAGGCACTCTCCATGGTTGTCCACGAAATATTACCCCATTGTTCTATTTCCAGTATTTTATCTGAACTTCCATTAACCTGCCAGATAGGGATGACTTGCTCAGGAGCAGGAAATAGTTGAGGAGTTCCAAATTTTATTTGCCTGAAGATCCCGTTACCATTCGTAACTTTTACCCTGTACTTGGCATCATTTTTTTCTGCGATGGATGTACCGAAGTCTATAAGAACCTGTTTTGTGGAAGTTACATCGAGTAGGGAACCATTGTGCTGCGGATAGCCTACTTCCTCCCAGTAAATATCATAATTATCACCAATTCCGGGAAACCATATCTGCTGTGTGGTTGCCTGGTAGGGAGCATCTACATTCACTGCCGGTAATACAGTGGATGCTGGCTTCCAGATGGTAATAAATTCATCCTGAGCTTTCGCCATGAAAATCAGTATCAGAAAAAAGAGTGTTGAAATTTTTTTTAATAGCATGTTGAGAGTTTATGGTTATTTTTTGATGAATTTTAGATTCTGAATATTATCTTTTGAATAAAGCTGTAAAATATAATTCCCGGGAATTAACGCCTGAATATTAATATGTTCATTCACCAAATCTCCGCTTAAAACAATTCTTCCGCTCATATCAATAATTTTGAAATCCTTGGCATTGGAGTTTTTTACATAAATAATATGGGCAGCAGGGTTCGGGTATACGCTTAGTTCACCTTTCACTTTTACATCAGAAGTTCCAAGGAAAGACTGGCATTCTCCATTGTATATATCTCCGCTGATTGTCCAGCCTTTATTGTTGATCAGATGATTTCTGGCAGTAACTGCTGCATTGTGGGAATACGTAAGAGGAGAAACAGAGGACATATTAATATTATTTGGAGTTGAAGGATTCAGGCTCCACCCATACAGAGTGCTGTCATAATTCTGGCAGTTCAGTGCAGAATTTTTGAACATATTGGTTGCATACAATAATGAACTAAGATTCCATTTTCCGAGATTTTGGTTGAAAATAATGGCATCATTAAACATATCGTTCATACTTTTTACTGAACTTACATTCCATTTTCCTATATCCTGATTGAAGCTTTTTGCCCCCTTGAACATCTCATACATCCATTCTACTTTTCTGGTGTCCCAGTTGGAAATATTACTGTTGAAGTTTTCTGCAGTATGAAACATACCATTCATAAATTTAACATTTTGGGTATCCCAGCTGCTGATGTCCTGATTAAAAACTTTTGCCCCCACAAACATATAGTTCATTTCAATCATCTGTGTGGTATTCCAGTTTCCAAGTGGTTGATTGAAATTGATAGCCTGCGAAAACATAAATTCCGCATCAAGATTGCTGGACATATCCCAATTTCCAATAGGCTGGTTAAACTGAGTCGCTCCACTAAACATGGCGGCAGTAGCAGTAACTTTAGAAGTATCCCAGTTGGCCAGCGGCTGGTTGAATAGTTTGGCCGCAGAGAATGTTATCCCCATCATGGTAACATTGGATGTATTCCAGTCTCCCACCGGCTGGTTGAATACAAAACATCCTGAAAACGTTCCCAGCAGCGTTGTTACATTGGAAGTATTCCAGGTATTGATACTGGAATTTCCCACTAAGCTGTAACAGCCTAAAAACATATGGGACAAATCAGTTACCTCTTTCAGATCAGGAACATCTGTTGCCGTGAAATCTAAAATTTTGCACGCCTGAAATGCCTGTTTCATAGAAGACCACTGAATGTTTCCCCATTGTTCTATCAATTGTATTTTATGAACATCTCCTACAATGCCGTTATCATTGAACATATCCCAGTCGGCAAATCTTATCTGGTGAAAATTTCCGTTTCCATTGCTTACTTTCAACCGGTAAGTAGCATCTGATGGATTGGGATTGTGTGGAATTCCAAAATCGATCAGGAGCTGATAGGCAGAAGTCACATTGGTTAAAGTGGCATTATGAGAAGGGTAGCCAATTTCTTCCCAATAGATCTGGTAATTCGTCCCTATTCCGGGAAACCAGATTTGATTATTATTTGAGTTAACGGGAATTCCTGCATAAGGATAGGAAGGAGGGGGAAGACTGGGTTTCCATACCGTAATAAATTCATTTTGTGCCCTTGCCAGAAATATCAGCAAAAGAAAAATGAGCGTTGGAATTTTTTTTAGAATCATGGTTATAGTTTTATGGTATTAGTTTATTGTTTGATGAACGGGAGTGAATGAATGGCATTCTTTGTCAGAATTTGCAGGATATAATTTCCAGGAGTTAAAGTTCTGATATTAACCCTTTCATTTTCAAGATTGTCCTTGGCAACGGTTCTTTCACTCATATCGGTGATGATATAACTTACCGCATTCGGAATATTTTTCAGATAAATGTGATCCTTTGCCGGATTAGGGTAAATAGATGCTTTGCTTGTAATTTCCTTTTCAGATGTTGAAAGTGTCTGGTTGCATAGCCCGTTATAAGAATCGCCTGATATAGTCCAGCCTTTATTATTAATTAAATAACTTCTTGCAGCTACAGCATCAGCATGAGAGTAGACTAATGGAGAAGCACTTGATAGATTGATATTAGCTGGCGTTGACGAACTCTGGCTCCATCCATAAAGGGTCTTGTCGTAATTCAGGCAGCTCATCGCAGAATTGAGAAACATGTCTGTAGCTGTGGTCAACGAACTTAAATTCCATCTTCCGATATTTTGGTTAAAAGCGGTGTCGTGGAACATTTCGTTCATATTGGTGACATTGGCTGTATTCCAGTTTTGAAGATCCTGGTTGAAATTTTCTGAATCATGAAACATATGCTCCATGGTGGTAACCTTAGCCGTGTTCCATTTACCCAAAGATTGGTTGAATCCTGTAAAATCAAACATATAGGACATATCTGTAACATTTGAAGTATCCCAGTTCCCCAGTGGCTGGTTGAACAGGTTATCATCACCAAACATATAATGCATATCTGTAATGGTAGAGGTATCCCATGTATTGAAAGAAGAATTACCAACTAATGAAGTACATAAATAAAACATCTGGCGCATGCTGGTTGCCATGCTGAGGTCTGGTGCATCAGTAGCCGTCACATCCATATAATCGCAGTATACAAAAGCATTGTCAAAGCTTTTCCATTTTATATTTCCCCATTGGACAATTTGGGTAATTTTTGAGCGGTCTGAAGCATTATAAATGGGAATTAATGTATTGTCGAAGAATCTTACCTGATCGAAGCTTCCGTTTCCATCACTGATTTTGATTCGGTAGCTGGCTTGAGCAGGAGATGGATTTAACGGCGCTCCTAAGTTGATGATAAATTCAGTAGTGGAAGTTACATTATTCATCGTTCCGTTGTGCTGCAGATATCCTACCTCTTCCCAAGATACCTGGAAATTGGTTCCCCGGCCGGGAAATTTAATATTTTGTGCATTCTGGGTTTTCCAGATAGTAATAAACTCATTCTGAGCTTTTGAGAATTGAAATAATAGGATTAATAGAGCAGATGGTAAAAGTTTTTTGTACATGTCATTAGTTTGTGAAATAAGCGTAGCTAAAATAACAAAAAACTTAATGTATTTTTAATGTAAATGTAAAATTTATAGTATTTTATTTATTTTAATAAGATTTTGCAAATAAAAAACTCTCCAAAATGGAGAGTTTACTTTATTCCTGAAGCATGTTGTCACGTGTATTTTTCTGAACTGCTATGGCTCCGAAGAGAGCGAGCAAAAAGGCAAAGGCATAAAAACCTTTTTCACTTGGTAGGATAGTGGCATTCCAAAGTCCGATGGCCAGCAATACAATAGATGATAATGTAGCAAACCAACAGATCCCATAATAAATATCTGTTACCTGAATATTTTCTAACCTGTCGCGTACTGCTTTCTGTAAAGAAACAACCGCAAATAATCCATAAAGAAGAATGGTAAAATAATATCCTTTCTCATTCAGTAGCATTTCTGCTCTGGCAAGACCCACGATGAAGCCAATCATTCCTGCTCCCAGTGCCACCCATGACGCTGCGACGAATGCATTCGATACTCTTTGTTTTTTCATAGTTTAATGTTTTATTTAAGAGGGCTAAGATATTCTTTTTTTATAAACAGATCCCTAGTAAGGGGAAAATATGGGCAAAATACGGTAAATATGCCTGTATTCATTATTTTTTTTAGTTTTGGCTAAAGCCAATGGAATTTATTCAATAACAAACGGACTAAAGTCCGTCCCTATTGAACAAGTATAAGAATGGCCGAAATGCCTAACCTATACTTAATAATTTTTCCCCTAGCCCCGATAGCAGCGGTTACCCCGGAACATAGATGGAGAATGAGAAGGATGAGGTGTGGGAAAGCCTGGTGTGAGGAGTATGAGCGGATAGCGGGATAAGCTCATAAAAAACTCCCCAAAATTGTAGAGCTTGTTATTATTGAGTAATATATTCGTAGTTATATTGAGCGGAAGGGTTTCCATTGGCTTCTTTTGAGATAACCTGCACTGGGAATCCGGCGCTATTATATTGGATGGTGGAAGTTCTTGTTTGATTTTGTTCCCAGGTTCCATTGCTTTTGAAGCTTATCTTTTCTGTCAGATAATTATTTTTACTTGCAGCATAGGCTCCTCCCATCATAATTTTTAAATATTTGTTGATATTCGTATATGGGTTCAGTTTATCATCATATGAATAAGCAATTTTAGTGCTGTAGCTGGATCCTCCACCTTCTGAAGTTTCTGATGAAATATTGTTTCCATTATAAACATAAGTATCAACAATAGGATTGGAACAGGTTGGTGACTGGCAAAGAGATGAAGAGATTACCTGTCCGCTGGTATTATAATTATAAGTAATCGTTCTGTTGTAATCCGGATTATTGGCATAGATTGCCTTAACAGTGGTTAGTTGATCTCCATTGTAAGTATAAGTTGAATAATAGTCTACTGTGCCATCCGGCTTATAATAAGTCGTTTTTGTAGGTTTTCCATTACTGTATTCGAACTTGGATGATCCTGATGTAGACAATGTTTTTATAAGTTCACCCTGATTATTGTATTCAAGCGTTTGTACGCTGGTTTGTGGCTGAGACGGATCATCGTAGTAAACTATAGTAACTTTACTTAATAATACCTTTGGTTCGGAAGGGGTATTGGTTCCGTCATTATCATCATTACTGCTGCAGCTGTTAAAGAATACGGCAACGCTTACGAGTCCCAGAAATAAGAAGTTTTTCATGTTATTAATTTAGCTGACAAAAATACGGATTGCTTTATATCCCTGCATAAAAAAATCCCACTATCTTAGTAATAGTGGGATCATATCATATTTTATATAAATCTTAGTATCTGTAGTATTCAGGCTTGAATGGCCCTTTTACGTCAACTCCGATGTATTCAGCCTGCTCAGGAGAAAGAGTTTCAAGCTCTACACTTAATTTCTTAAGGTGTAAAGCAGCTACTTTCTCATCTAAGTGCTTAGGAAGCATATATACTTCATTACCATAAGCTGCAGAGTTGTTCCATAATTCGATCTGAGCCAAAGTCTGGTTAGAGAAAGAGTTAGACATTACGAAACTTGGGTGACCTGTAGCACATCCTAAGTTTACCAATCTACCTTCTGCAAGGATAATTACTTCTTTTCCTTCAATAGTATAGATATCAACCTGAGGCTTCACTTCAGATTTAGTCTGACCATAGTTTTTGTTTAACCAAGCCATATCGATTTCGTTATCGAAGTGACCAATGTTACAAACGATCGCTTTATCTTTCATTTTAAGGAAGTGCTCTCCTCTTACGATATTGAAGTTACCTGTTGTAGTGATGATGATATCAGCATTGTCTACCACAGTATCCAGTCTTTTTACTTCATAACCGTCCATAGCAGCCTGAAGCGCACAGATTGGGTCAATTTCAGTAACCGTAACGATAGAACCAGCTCCTCTGAAAGAAGCAGCAGTACCTTTACCTACATCTCCGTATCCGCAAACTACCACTCTTTTTCCGGCTAACATTACGTCTGTAGCTCTTCTTACTGCATCTACAGCAGATTCTTTACATCCGTATTTGTTGTCAAATTTAGATTTAGTAACTGAATCATTTACGTTGATTGCAGGCATTACTAAAGTTCCGTTCTTCATTCTTTCGTACAATCTGTGAACACCCGTAGTGGTTTCTTCAGAAAGTCCTTTAATATCTTTTGTGAACTCAGGGTATTTATCAAAAACCATGTTTGTTAAATCTCCACCATCATCCAAAATCATGTTTAATGGCTTTCTGTCCTCACCAAAGAATAAAGTCTGCTCAATACACCAGTCAAACTCCTCTTCATTTAATCCTTTCCAAGCATATACCGGAATTCCTGCAGCAGCAATAGCAGCAGCAGCGTGATCCTGTGTAGAGAAAATATTACAAGATGACCAGGTAACTTCAGCTCCTAAAGCTACCAATGTCTCGATAAGCACAGCCGTTTGGATTGTCATGTGAAGACATCCTGCGATTCTTGCTCCTTTAAGGGGTTGAGATGGTCCGTATTCTTCACGGATAGACATCAAACCAGGCATTTCTGCTTCTGCAAGGGTAATTTCTTTTCTACCCCATTCTGCAAGGGAGATATCCTTAACTTTATAAGGAACGTATTGTGTTGTAGTACTCATATGTAATGAATAGTTTTTAAATTCAATTGATAACAAAAGGCAAAATTACGATTTATAATTAAGATATAAAAACGACACTTCAAGTTCAGTTTTATGAGATTAAACATGAGCTAATATTATTTAGTCTTAATATAAATAGCTAATTTTAGCTCATAAATAAATATATTATGAGTCAAACCCATACAGAAAAGAAAATCAAACCTGTTGCACCAAAAGTACAAGAACTGATCAATGCTTCTAAAAGCATAATTCTGGCTACTGTAGATGCTGAAGGAAATCCCAATTCAAGTTACGCACCTTTTGTTCAGGTAGAGCAGACATTTTATATTCTGGTGTCTTTCATGGCAAAACATACTAAAAACCTTGCTGACGGAAGAAAAACATCTATCATGTTTATTGAAGATGAATCAGCTACGAAACAGATCTATGCCCGCGAACGTTTAACTTTTGAAGCAACGACTTCTCAAATTGAAAGAGATTCTGAAGTATGGACTCAGGTAGTTGCTAAGCTAAAAGAAACTCACGGAAAAGTGGTGGATGTCATTTCCGAAATGGGAGATTTTATTTTAATTGCCTTACAGCCTGTGAAAGGATCTTATGTAAACGGATTCGGGAGCGCTTATTTTGTAGATGCAAATCTTGAAATTGTAGAGCATAGAAATGACGTGAATCATCAGTCTAAATAATTAAGCTGGGTGCTGGGAGCAGGAAGCTGGAGGTTTGTAAAGATTAAGGAAATAAAGAGTTTGTTTTTTCATCAACGAATTCTTTTATGAAGTCTGGAAATTTTTTTACCTCAAATAATAACTTCCATCTTCTGACTCCCAGCTTCCTTTCCTAACCTCTTTTTTACCAACAATTTCTTTTATCTGGTCTGCAAATTATTTTTTATAACAAATAATAACTTCCATCTTCTGACTCCCAGCTCCTTTCCTAACCTCTTTTTTACCAACAATTTCTTTTATCTGGTCTGTAAATTATTTTTATAACAAATAGTAACTTCCATCTTCTGGCTCCCATCTTCCTTTCCTAACCTCTTTTTACCAACAATTTCTTTTATCTGTTCTACAAATGATTTTTATAACAAATAGTAACTTCCATCTTCTGACTCCCATCTTCCTTTCCTAACCTCTTTTTTACCAACAATTTCTTTTATCTGTTCTGCAAATTATTTTTATAACAAATAGTAACT
>JAITUA010000011.1 GCA_031286615.1 Chryseobacterium sp.
TTTAAAAATCCTTTATCTTATGATAAAGGATTTTTTTTGCTTTATACCCAACTTCAAAGCAACCCAAAACCAACAGAACTCCAAACCAAAATAAAGCACACTCCCAAATAAAGCACAACGCCAAACATAAGTAATAAACAGTGAGTAATGATTAATTGCTCCCGTTTCCATCCAATACAAAAGATCATTCATCATTGATTATTGATCACTTATCACTTATCATTGCCAGCACTCCCTTGTCACTCCGAAGGAGTCTATACAATCCATATTCTATTTTATCCCTTTTTTCAGTTACCGGATACTAAGTTGTGGCTAATCAAATTTTGAATTTTACTTAATCGTTTAAGTATCATAAGCTTTAGAAATATTAGGTTGCTTTTATTAATGTATTTAGCACAAATAATTAGTGATTGTATATTAATTTAATAAGAATTACGTTTATTTGTTGAAATATCTTGTGATATTATTAAGTATATACCAAATCTAATTTTTATGAAAAAAACCATTTTTAAGGTTGGGCTGCTCCAATCCTTATTCTGTTTCTGTGGATTGTATGCACAAAGTGATTCTACCAAAACGTCAAAGATTGACGAAGTAGTTGTTACAGCCTATGGTGTAAAAAAAGAAAAAAAAGCACTTGGATATTCTTTCCAGGATGTGAAAGGCCAAACCCTTGTAGATGCTAAAGAAAATAACATGACCAATGCATTGGTAGGAAAGGTTGCCGGATTGCAAGTCATTAAAGGAGGTTTTGGACCAGGTTCTTCTTCCAAAATTAATCTACGAGGGTTTAATTCTTTTACAGGAGATAATCAACCGCTTATTGTGGTGGATGGAGTTCCATTAAGTAATAGTTTAGGATCAAAGGTTAAGCAGAATGGAAAAGACTTTAATAATGATTTCTGGAATCCTGATCTTGATATGGGAAATGGTTTAAGTGATATCAATCCGGATGATATTGAAAGTCTTTCCGTTTTAAAAGGTGGTGCTGCTTCTGCTCTTTATGGTTCCAGAGGTGGAAACGGAGTTATTTTAATTACTACAAAAACCGGTAAAAGAAAAGGAGGACTAGGAATCACATATTCTACAAGCTTAGGCTTTGAAAATATTTTTATGAAACCTGATTTACAGCATAGTTTCGCTCAAGGTAGTAATGGTCTGCCCAATCCACAAGGGGTTGATAATACAACTTCCTGGGGATCTGCTTTTGAAGGGTCAAATATGACGGTTCATGATAACTTAAAGAACTTTTTTAAGACAGGGACTAATGCACAGCATACGCTGAGCTTTCAGGAGAACTTAGGCGAAGGATCAAGCTTGTACACTTCTGCTAATTATTTAAACAGTAATAGCCAGATTCCTAATTCAAAATATGAGAGGTTCAATTTTATGGCAAAAATGAATTCTAATTTTGGAGCTAATAAAAGATGGACTACTGAAGTGAAAGCCCAATATATGAGCGTTAAGGGTACAAATAGACCTTCTGCAGGGCAAGGTGATGGGAATTACTATCCAAAAATCCTTCTAATGCCTCAAAATATAGATGTAAGAGATTATCGGGAGGGGCAGATGCAAAATGAAGTGACGTCGCGCTGGATAACCTCAAATGGAATTAATCCTTATTGGACAGCTTATAATGCATTGAACGCTGATAAAAAAGATAGGTTTTTATTAAACGGTTATCTTAAATATCAATTTAATAATTGGCTGAGTGCAGACGTAAGGTTAGGAACAGATTTCTATTCTTTAAATACTGACGCAAGGGTTTGGACGGGATCTAGCCGTAATAATTCTTATTCCACAGGTCAGGAAAAGTTTTATGAGAATAATTATATCGTAAGTCTTAATGCTAAAAAAGATAATATTGTTGGCAAATGGGGAGGATCGCTTTCTGTTTATGGACAGATGATGGAAAGCAGAGATAAAGCATTATATTTTTCAACACAAAATCTTATTCTTGCGAATGTTTTCAGCACGTCTAATACGAGTGATCTTGCTTCTGTTACGACGACTGAAGTTGATATGTGGAAAAAGATTAATTCAGTATTTGCTGCTGCTGAAATTAATTATGACGGATATTGGTTTCTGAATGCTACGGCAAGAAATGATTGGTCTTCTACTTTGAATATTAATAACAGATCCTATTTTTATTCTTCTGTGAGTACTTCATTAGTTTTAACAGATATGCTGAAGAAATTAAATGGTACAACTTTAAATGCCATAACATTTGCTAAACTTCGCGCAGCTTACGCAGTCGTAGGAAACTCTTTGCCTCCTCAGAGCTTATACAATACATATATTGCTTCCACTGATCCAAACGGACATATTGTACTTGCAAGAAATAAGATACTTTTTAATTCAGATTTGCATGCGGAAAAGCTTAAAACTTTTGAAGTAGGTGCAGATATGAAGTTCTTTGACAGAGTATCTCTGGATGTAAGTTATTTTAATAACAATGCCACTGATCAGCTTATAGCTATTCCTATAAATCCACTTTCAGGATACGAAAGAATGATGATTAATTCAGGAGGACTGCATAATAAAGGGTTTGAATTCGTATTGAATACGGATATCCTTAAGAAGGAAAGTTTTGCATGGAATGTCAATGCCAATTTTTCAACTTTAAAAAGCAACATCGATAAAATTGATGGAAATATTTCAAAATATCCTTTATCAGGTTTTGATAACGTTGCTTTCTTCGCAGAAGTAGGAAAACCTTATGGGGCAATTTATGGGACGAAATTCTTAAGAGTAGAAGATACCAACAGCTCTTACTACGGAAAACTGATTGTGGATCAAAACGGATTACCACAGGCTACTCCTGATCAATATTATCTTGGAGATCAAACGCCAAGAGCTTTGTTTGGTTTTACAAACAGCTTTGCTTATAAAAATATTGGACTTTCATTTTTAATTGACGGAAGAATCGGGGGTAAATTTTTCTCTGCTACACAGGCTGCGTTACAAGCTAATGGACTAGCTGCAGATACGGCACCGGGAGGAAGACGTGATCATATGATTTTGGATGCAGTAGTACAAGGAAATAGCGGTTATACAACAAATACCAAAGAAATTACTCAACAGGATTATTGGGGAGCTGTAACCTCTGGAAATTTAGGAATTACAGAACAAAATATTTATGATGCTACCAATATTCGTTTAAGAAATATTCAGCTGACCTACAGTTTCCCTAAAAGCATTTTCCAGAAACTGGCTTTACAGAGTGCTAAGGTTGCTTTTACGGCAAATAATGTATGGATGATCTATAGTAAAGCGAAAGGAATTGATCCGGAATCTGTATTCGCAATTAATTCTAATGCTACAGGATTTGAAAACCTTGCTTTTCCTACTTCAAGATCTTATTTATTTACAATCACTTTAGGCTTTTAATTAAAAACTGAAACAATGAAAAAATATATCTTATCATTTTTTACCATAGGTTTACTATGTACTTCATGCAATGATTTTGAAGACATCAATAATAACCCGTTTGCCGTAGACACTAATAAAGCAGAACCTGAATATTTATTAAATAATTCAATTCTCGGTGCTCAGCAAGATCCTAATATTGCAGAACGTGTTTTTGTTTTATACTGGAAAACAGCAGCAAGACAGCATTTATCAACAGGAATTGCGGGGGGAACTTACGACGATTCCTGGACTTCCGAATATTGGAAATACGTTTCAGATTGGCTGAATAATGCGAATGCGGCCATTCAATTGGCTAATGAAAAAAAGGCGGCCGGGCAAGGAAAACCTTATTATGATAATATCATTCAGGTTTCAAGAATTTGGAGAGCTTATTTAATGAGTGAATTTTCGGATAATTTCGGACCTCAACCTATTCAGGCTTTTCAGGGAACGAATCCTACTTTCAATTCTGAAAAAGAAGTGTATTACTTTATTTTGGAAGAATTAAAAGATGCCGTTGCAAAAATGAATACTACCCAAGGAATACCATCAAATGCTAATGCCTATGATATGGTGTATGGATTTAATTGGTCTCAATGGGTAAAGTATGCCAATTCTATGAGGATGAGAATTGCCATGAGAATTGCTGAAGTAGATCCCACAAAAGCAAAAACAGAATTTGAAGCAGCGGCTAATTCAAATATGTTTATTGCTACAAGTACAGATAATTTTAAAGTGGCTGAAAAATCCGGCTGGGATGCCTTAACAGGTGTAATGTCCAGAGAATGGAACTCACAAATCTTATCTGCAACCCTTAATAATTTATACATTGGCTTAGGAGGAGTAAATTCCACAGACCAATTACCGGCTGCCCAACATACACAGGTAAAGGCATCTGATTATATTGGGATAAAATATGATCAACAGTTCACCACAATGACCAATGATCCAAGTGCAGGATACTGGTTGGACGGATTACCCAATACAATTGATCCGAGAGCATATAAAACATTCTATATTCCCGGAGATCTTACAAGCCCGGTTTACTCATTGTATCCTACGTATACCAATCAGGCAACTACCAATCATGGAGATCTTACGTTTGAAGATAATTCTAAAATAACAATAAATACAGTAAATACCTGGAATGCCTATACAATTGGAAATTGGGGAGTAAAAGGACAGAGAAACGGTTTGAGAAATGTAGTAGGATGTATGCCGGCTTTGGGTAAGCAGTATCGGGAAAGTAAGAATGAAAGAATATTTTTTGCAAGCTGGGAAACCTACTTCCTTTTGGCAGAAGCAGCACTGAAAGGCTGGGCAGTTCCAATGAGTGATGAAGCTGCATATAATAAGGGAATTCAGGAAAGCTTTGTTTATAATGGAGTTTCACAATTCTATGGTCAGTATATTGCTTCAACGGATTATAACCGTGATGGTACTTCTGTGTCTTACAGTCATATTACGGAACCGGGAGTAAGTCATACGATGAAATATAAAGATCCTGTAAGTGGGAATTTAGTTTCTGTAGACATTAAATATCCTGTAAATACCATTTATAAAAATGGATCGGTAAAGAATGATAAACTGACAAAGATTATTACCCAGAAATATATTGCCAATACGCCTTGGTTACCTTTAGAAGCCTGGAATGACCAAAGAAGACTTGGGCTGCCATTTTTTGAAAACCCTGCTATCGAAACTCCATTGGCAAACCTTCCTAATTTGAGTTCAGGAAACTATATGACGAATTCTATTCAGAATTTCCCTCAGAGATTGAGATATCCAAGTACTTTCAGAAATACAGATCAGCCTGGATATGATAAAGCTGTACAATTACTTGGTGGTACAGATGCTGTACTGACTCCTCTTTGGTGGGCCAAACATTAATTAATTTTAAATACAGTAAAAAAAATAATCCTTTTCAAATCAGAAAAGGATTGTTTTTTATTGATACAAATTGACTGAATATTTCTTTAGATAGATTGTTCAATTAATTATGATGAATATCCGGATGGCTTTGGAGTATTTTTAATTTGCTCCAATTGTGAAAACTACCTGCGTATTATAGGTTGTTGCAGGAACAATTACAGAAACGCCGCCTATTTGCAACTGTCCGTTAATACCTGAAAAAGTGACACTGTTCCCAAGTCCCAAAACTCCGGTAAAATTGATGGTAAAAAATGCGGTAGCTACAGCTTGTGGTATTTCTGTATAAGTTGTCCCTCCGTTGATGGTTGCCGTACAGAGAACACAAACTCCACTTATGCTTGTAGTTCCACCACTTCTTTTGGCATAAAGGTGTAGATTGCTATTCCAGGTAGTGGGTGTATGGTGTACACTTATTCTGGCAGCACCGCTTGTAAGGAGGTTTAGAAATGATCCGGGTAAATTTCCGGAAAGTGTTATTAGGTTAGTCGCACTTTGATAAGTTCCGGCATAGTTTGTACCTGCTTCTGTAATAGTAGGAACGCTTACAGTCCAATTGCTTCCACCTACAGTTATCGTTTGCCCTGTCAAATAGCTGCTGATTATTAAAGGAATAATACATAGATATTTTTTTAAGCGGATTTCCCTGAAAAAGTGGCTGTTAATTTTCATTTTTAATTTTATTCTGTGATGGTATATACAATTACAATAGCTGTATTAGCCTGTGCTATTAAATTAGCATATGTATTGGTCGTTAGAGAAATAGTGAGATTATGGCCGTTATTAGCCCCATTTCCTGTAAAGGCACCTCCAATGCCGCTAATAATTGTGACAGGAGTCGTGGTAAGGGTTACCAGTCCTGCAGAAGTTCCCAATGTTCCTCCTCCTGCTCCGGTGGCGGCAGCTGCCTGTAATCTTATATTAACTCCTGCAATAACTTTATTTACTGATGCTGTAATTTTCCTGGTAAGACCTCCGGGTGCAATTGCAGACGTATAGTTGACCCATTTTGAAGTATTGGGAGTAGGGTTGCCAAGGGCATTTCCTGCTTCGGTAGGAGCAGTGAAATTGAGCGTGAAATTTCCTGTAGGCTCTATATCCATTAAAGTTACGGTAGGTAAAGTCATGGTGACGGTAGTCTGGGAGTATACAACTCCTGACAAGATTAAAGATACTAATAACAATAGGGAACGGATCAAAATCATTTCTTCTTTTTTATTTCATTATATCCTACCTTTAAGGATTCCTGCTGGTATTTTATTTCTATTTGCTGCTTAACAATTTGAATATTTAATTTTTTTGTTTCTGAAGGGTTAAGGGTAAACTGAAATTTATCGTTCGATACTTTATAACGTTTATCAAGGCCATTGCGATAGATTTTAACAGTCCAGTCTCCGGGCCTTAGATACGTAAAATCAAAATCCTCACCTATAAAACAGATTTTACGAAAGGTCTGGTCTTTACCCGTAGCTTCTATAATAATACTTTCTTTTTTCTTTTTCTCTTTTTTAGCAAGCAGTTCAGTAAGTCCTGTCTGATCTTTATCTTCTGTTTCTACACACTGAATGTGACCTTCAACCTTAGCCGCTGTCGTTAACCCGAAATTAAAAATATTTTCTTTATTACTCAGAGAAAGGGCTGCCGGAAGAGCTAAGGTGGGAATATCATTGATCTCTGTTGTCGAACGGTCGATTTCAAGAAAGTAATTTCCGGGAATCACATTTTTGAATAAATAATTTCCTTCCGAATCGGTAACTGACAGATAACTTCCCAACATTAATCTCACCCCTTCTGTCTTTTTTATCCCAAGATTACTGATATTTCCGGATAGCGAAATATATTCAGCTGTTTTCTGTACCGGAACATTGGGGCGCCATGTATAACGCATGGAAAATATAAAATCTTTATCCCCAATTTCTCCTCTCTGTAATGAATATCTGCCGGAAAGATCAATTTCATTTCCGGGAAATAACTGCTGGTGGAAGAGAAGTTCAAATAAATTTCTGTCTTTAAAATATTCTTCCGGCATATAATTGTTCTGATAAAAAATACTTAAAGTAGTCTTATCAGAAAATCGGCTGTAAATTCTTGCTCCGTAATAGAACTGCTTCTGATTCTGCAGCTGGTATCTTGAGTTGATCGCATAGCTTCCGAATACATTAAAAAAGGTTCTGAATTTTTGAAATGAAAGATTGGCAGAATAAAAACTTGAATTACCGCTAAACCCAGTCAGATAATTGTCTGTTTTACCAAACTGTCCTTCAAGATTCACCTGAAACATTCCGACCTGCTGATCAATGCTCACTTTGAAAAAACGTTCATAGTAATCAAATTGTCTCGGTTCCAAACGATCCTGGTATTTTTGATACCCGCTATTAAGGATAATAGACCCGTTTGACCGGTATTTATATTGTACTCCATATTGCAGATATTGTCTGTAAGGAGCTGCTAAAAACAGTGTATCTCTCTGGAAATTTTTAGCATCCTGCGTATAGTTGACAAAAGCACTGAGTTTTCTGGAAATTTTGTAGTTAATGTTCCCGTTAAAGGTATTTGTATTCGTGAAATATCCTGCAAATTCAGGGCTTGCTTTTACGTACATTAAACTTCCGTTGAATTTTTCAAAAATAGCATCAGCCTGAAGCATATAAGCTGTTCCATCAGTTTTTTTGGTAGTACTGTAGGCTAATTCTCCGGAAATATTAATGTTTCTTGATATCTTGAATTTTCCTTTGGCATAAGGAAGATGCGCGTCAGAATCAAGCCTCAGATCTCCATATCGGATTTCCCCTTTTCTTGGAGTTTTGTAAAGATATCCAACTGAAATTTCTGATTCTTTCCTGATTTTGAAAGCAGAATAAATATTAAATTCATCTTTTATATCTCTGAAAAACCTTGGGTGATTATAGAAACCGCCCAAACTTACTTTATTAAAATCATACCGGATTTCTGCGCCGCGGCCATATCTTGCAAACTCGGTTAAATAAGATGAAGAATACGTTTTATCACCCAGATGAATAAAGAAGTTATCCCGTTTATAATTCACAAAATACTCTTCATATTGGGTAAATGTATTGAGATCTACAGGATTGTGGGTAACTGCCCGAAATTCGATCTGGTTTTTATTGTCTTTATCCAGTGTCCCTTTTCCGTAAACTTCCCCCTGAAAGCCATCATTATAAACCCCCATATTCTGCATTCCGATAAAAGATAATGAAAGGGCAACAGGAAGTCTGTGATAAATGTCGTTCTCAGATGGTTTTACGGATATAACCTGAGTACTTACATAAACGCTTTGACCTTCCTTAATATTCTCTTTTGAGTATACCGAAAGATTAAGGTTCTGAAATTCGTTTTGACTGAGTTCAGGGTATGTTATTTTGTGTATCGTAATGATTTTTGACTCATTGGGTTCCAGTACTAATGAGGGCTCATTGTCAAGAATGGCATTTTTACTTTCAAGATGAATATCCTCTGTTATATTGCCATTATTTTTTAAAAGAAAAGAAGCTCGGATAGTTTCTCCGGCTCTTACAAATTCGGGTGAATTCAAAGGAGTAACGGAAATATTTCTGTTTCCTGAAACTGTTATTTTTGATGTTTTGGTAAAGGATATCCCGGTGTTGCGGTCATTAATTTTCAGTGTTACAGAATAACTGCCCTGAATTGTTTCCGTTGCAATACGCAAAGGTACCAGATAAGCTGATGTTTCATGGGCTGAAATCTGAAATTCTCCTTTTGCTAAAATAGGTGTAATATCCGGACTTGAAGTAGTGACTGATATCTCATACGTTCTGTTTTCATCCGAATTATTTTCTAATGTAAAAGGAATAGAAGTAGACGTTCCCGGTAATATACTATCTTTTTTACTGGACAATCTGTTGGATTGCTGCTGAGAAAAAATAAATATCGGGAATAATAATAGGATAATAAATAAAGTCCAAGTTCTAATCATTTTTTACTTCTAATTCCACATTGAGTGCAAATGCATTCTCCTCTTCATCCGTAGCTATTATGGCGGCTTTGTATTTGTCCGGCGGTATTTTACTGATATCGATGTAAAACGTTTTGGAAGTATTAGGCAATAATCCCATTGTTAAACTGGAATACGTTCCAATTTTTTCACCTGTTTTACGGTTATAAATTTCAATGGCTGTTGTCGGTTTGCAGTAAAGATTACCATTATTGGCTACGGCAATTTTCACGGTTTCCTTTCCCTCCTGTTTTTCTACTTTTACACTTTCAAACTTAAGGTCCGGTTTGGCCTTTTCTGTTTCAAAATCTGTAATAACCTGAATAGCATAACGTATAATAGAAGTGATGTTCACTCCTGGTTTGCTGTCGCTGGGCTTTATATCCTCTACCGGCTCTACAATAATGACACTCCAATAGCTCCCGGCATCTCTGGTTTCATTGGGAATTGTAATCTCATACAAGACCTCCGTTTTCTCCTTACCTTTCAGAGTAATCAGATTGGTATTAAGTTTAATCCATTCTCCATTGGTACGCTTATTTGTATGCAAGGCAGAATAATTGATGGTTCCGTCAGCATGATAAGCAAAGTCCTGTAAAAATAATTTTACACTCTGAGGATTATTGCTTGTATTTTCAATGGCCACTTTTCCCTTGTAAACCTTTCCGTTTTCAATTTTGTAAGAATGCGTAAGCCCGTTGAGAATAACAATGCCCGCGTGTAAAAAGCTAAACTGCAAAATCAAGGTGATCAAGAGAAGAATACGCTTTATCATTTTGTAAAGTTTGGAATTAAATTATGAGTAATACAAAAACAGGAAGAAACTGAATGACAACTTCTTCTTGTTTTTGAAATGGAGAATAAAAATGTTACTTTAAATTCTAATTGTCTGATATTGTATAGGTAACGGTAGCTACTGTAGTTGCTGTTGCCTGTAAATCTGCATAATCTGCTACTCCGCCAGGGCCACTTCCTGCAGCAAGTGCATAAGTAAGATTATGTCCGTTATTGGCGCCATTCCCTGTATAAGCACTTCCGATTCCCGAAATAATAGTCTGATTAGCTGCACTTAGTGTCAAAAGACCTGCAGATGTTCCTAATGTGCCTGCTCCTGCTCCGGTAGCCGCTGCTGCTGTTACCTGAAGATCAACTCCGGGAATGATAGCATTCATGCTTACAGTTACATTACGGGTAGGGTCTGCTACAGATTTGATGGATGAATAATTAAGCCATAAAGTTGTGTCGGATGCTGCCGGAACGATAGGATTCCCTGCTTCTGTAGGCGCTGTAAAGCCAAGAGTAATGTTTTTTGTGGCAGCTGGTTCAATGTCTACTAGGGCAACTTCAGGAATAGAAATTGTGACTGTATGATTGTCTGCATTGGTATCCTGAGCATTCAGATTTACAGACAGTGCAAGCGCAAATAAAGACATTGCAATAGTTAAATTTAGTTTTTTCATGATGCAAATAATTAGTTAAGTGAATATAACAAAATCCGGCACATTGTGAAAAAAATATATTATAATTTTTATATTGTTGATTATTTGTGCTATGTAATGCATTATATTTAAAGAATAACTCAAAAAAACCTGTACGTTTTTGGTACAGGTTTTTATCAATATTGTAAGCATTTTTCTATGCCCAGTGCGGATCGGAAACAGAAACTTTTCCAGTTTCTATTCTTCCGGCAAAATGCCATAGATAGTCATCTGACGTTAATTTCAAATCATACCAGCCTTTATATTTCTCAAGATCGATAATAATTTTTTCTTCTTGCTTTTGTACTTTGATTGTCTTTTGAGTCTTGAAATATAAATCTTCCAGATGGATGGAAATATTTTTCTTCTTATGAGTCCGGATAATCAGTTCAACCTGATTTTTTGAAGCTACATTTACCAAAATTACCTCTAATTCAGGAATATTATTCCCTTTGAATTTCCTGAAAAAGCCATTGGGACCGAAAATTTCGTAATCATAAGTTCCGGAATGTACAGGATGGGATAGTTTTTGTTTTGAATATAAGGCATATGAAAAGTGATAATGACTACTGTTGAATTGAGTTCTGTCATAGATTAACAATGGAACTCCATTCTCTTTATAATTGGTCATTTTAATCTGCTCACCTTCTAAATTGACATGGAAATGATACGGAAGCGGATTTGATGGCTTCAGACCTCTTTCCTGAATCTCAAGTAAATTACCGGTAAGATCATTTTCAGAATACCATTTCAGATCCGGAACAGGTTTGTTTTTAGCCGCATTGATGGTTTTAGCATACTCTTTCTGATCCAGATAATTCATCTGTGGAGCTTTTACACCGGAAGAATTGAAGGCAGACGTAAGATCGCCGCATATTGCTCTTCTCCAGTCACTGATATTGTCAACATGAACATTTTTCTTATATTTTTTCATGATGAAATTTTCCAGGAACTGCAGAACGGAAGTATGGTCTGATACTTCGGAATTTACAAAACCTCCTTTTGTCCATGGTGAAGCAATAATCATGGGAACTCTGTAACCTAATCCAACTGTTCCTTCTATCTTTTCATAGTTTTTTAAAGAAGGATTCGACATATATTCCTGAGATCGGTCTACATATTCCACGCCTTCTTTTCCATTCATATCAACGGGCTGGCTCGGATTCACAGGGGGTGAGAAAGGGAGGACATGATCAAAATATCCGTCGTTTTCATCGTAATTGATAATGAAAATTGTCTTTTTCCAGGTTTCAGGATCTTTGGTAAGAATATTCAAAACCTCAGAAATATACCATGCACCGTACCATGGTGATCCCGGATGGTCTGAGAAATGTTCAGGAGCTACCAGCCATGAAACCAGCGGAAGTTTTTTCTCTTCCACATCTTTTCGGAACTGGAACAGTACATCACCTTCAGGAACAACCAGTCTTTCGCCGTTTTCATCCTTTCCGATTTCCAGTTTCCAGTAATCCGGGTCATTTATATTGGTAGTAAATGCTTTCTCGTGAAGGTTTTTTTCTTCTTTTGAAAGTTTTGAATAATTGTCCGGATGATATTTCACCTGATCTTCCTGAACTTCAGCGAGCATGGCTTCCAACCTTTCTTTCCGCTGAGGATTTTTTTCAATTTCCTGCTTCAGATACGTTATGATATTAGGAATATTCTGATAATATCCTTTTGAAAATTTAACGTTGAATTTTGAAAACCATTCAATAGGATTATCAGTAAAATTACTTAACCACGCTTCCTGTTCCCCGGACATTCCTTTTGGAAGGCTGATTTCATTCTGATAAATTCTCCACGAAACATTTTGCTGTTCTAAAATTTCCGGAAAACTTTTCCATTTGGCCTGTCTTGCTTTGTCATAGTCAATATTTTCATTCACAACATTGGCCTTTACTTTTCCATTCTGCTGCTCTCTCAGCGTTCCGGACCAAAGAAATAACCTGTTTGGAGTAGTCCCGGTAAGTGAAGAGCAGAAATATTGATCGAATATGGTAAATGCATCCGCCAGCTGATAATAAAACGGAAGATCTTCACGGTTGTAATACCCTAATGTCAGCGGAATATTTTTGTAATCTTTATTTCCTGAAGCTTTGGCCTGAAGCCATTGGTCATATTTCCCTTTGTTCAGTGCTTTTTGCTGATCTGCCCATGAATGAGGCAGTGAGCTCATCCAGGTTGATTTTGTATTTCTCAAATCCAGGCGGGCAGGAGATGCATATTTTCCTTCATCATTCTTTTGAAAGAAAACAGAATGCCCATCCTGTTTTACAAATGCTCTTTTGTCTAAAAAGCCTCTCACTCCTTTGAGCGCACCGAATGCATGATCAAATGAACGGTTTTCCTGCATCAGGATTACCACATGCTCTGCATCATAAAATGTAGACTGGGCAGCCGGATCAATGGCCAGAGCTTTTAAAATGGAAGGATGCAGAACACTTGATGTTCCTAATCCTGCTAATAAAAGACTTGATTTTTCTAAAAATTCTCTTCTGTTCATGTTCAATCGTAATAAGAAAGAAACCGCAAGTTAATAGGATTTTCCTGCGATTTCTTTGTTTTATATAAAAATAATCAGATTTTTACTGTAACCACCAAGGTTTAGAATTGATGTTGTCATTTCCACTATACTGGGAAGCCAGTGCTGCTTTTAAATTGCTGCTGTTATAACTGTATTCTGACTGTGGATATCTGAACCTGAAAGGAGCTGGAACTCCGGTTTTCAGAGGATAATTTGGATATCCGGTTCTTAAATAATCATAATAAGAAGTCCATTGTGCCTGATGGAACATGGTCATGTATTTTTGAGTCATGATTTTTTCCAGCTGTGTTTGTAAAGGATCAGTATTGTTATAAACAACCAATGGTGTTGTCAGGTACTGATTCACATCAAATCCTGAGAAATATTGTCCCTGATTTTTTACATAAGTCTGATAAAAACTGAAACTTGCCTTGATGGCATTATCATAATGGGTTTTTGCCGATCCGGAAATCCAGCCTCTTGCAGCAGCTTCAGCAAGGATAAACTCAAGTTCTGAGTAGCTTAATACGGAAGCAGGTTCATTGGTAGGATCTTTATAAAAACGGTCGTTTACTTTAGAGATATTCTTAGCCGTGATCAGAGCAGCGTTGTCAGAATAAGGAGAAGTGGGATTTCCTCCGTTATAGGCTGTAAAATCTGTGATGGCTTTTCCGGCTTCTTTAGCTCCGGTAGTTTGTGCTGCAAACGTAAAAAGACGTGGGTCATGTCTGTCTTTGAACATGTTGATGAAATAATCTGCCATATACAAGCTGGAACCATATCCGCTGTTGTTAAACATGGTGTATCTGCTGTCTGCAGCATCTACAAATTTAAGTTCACCATTGTCAGCAATAGAAGTCATCAGAGACTGGCTTCCTGCGATAGAAGCAAATTCTGTGGCAATATTATAATTTCCTACTGTGGTTTTCTTAGATAAAGTGATCAGAATTTTCAGACGGAAAGAATTGATTAACTTTTTCCATTTCAAAGCATCTCCGTTGTACACAATGTCACCTTCAATTTTGTCATTGGTATTAATAAGATCATTTGCTTCTTTTAGCTCTGATAAAATTCCGGACATTACAGCATCCTGTGTATCATATTTAGGCTGTGTAATCCCGGATTCCCCTTTGGCAGCCTCAGAATATGGAATACTCCCTACCTTTAGGCTGATATTAAAGAAATGATAGGCTCTTAAAAACTTACCGATGGCCAGATAATTTTTATTTCCTCTTTTTTCCGCTTCCTGCATCATTTTTCCTGTATTCAGGAGTCCTTTTGTATACACTTCAAAAGAGGTATCATTCCATTTCATATATTGGTATGAATTCTCACCATCAGTACTAATCATCATTCTTGAGGCATACATATTATCACCATTTACCAGAAATGTATATTTTTCTACGTAAGTCAGAAGGTTTTTAGGATCAATGCTGGCCTGGTCATTGGGGTTCTCATTTATTGTATCAAGGCTGGTTTCGCATGAAGCCAATGTCAGAAGTCCTACCGCAAATAGAGATTTCATCAGCCATTTTGCCGTTTTACCATTTTGCCCTTTCACTTTGTTTATATTATTTTTCATTGTCTTGACGTACTTTTTAGTTAAAACTTAAGATTAAAACCGATTCCAAACCATCTGCTTGACGGATCCTGAATATCATTGGCAATATCTTCTTTTCTACCTGTTCTGATCTGGAAATCAGGGTCAGAATAAAGGTTCTTTGATTTTTTCCACATTGCCAGATTATAAGCAGAGATATTGGCAGTGAACCCTTTTACCATTCCTTTTGGATCTAGTAATGAAGAGAAATCATATTCAAGAACTACAGATCTAAGTTTGATGAAAGTTCTGTCAAAGACGTTTGCAAACTCTTCACTTTCATCCTGCGTTACTCTTGCACGGTATGGATAGTTTTGTGCCCAGTCCTGATAGCTGATCGCTTTTGTATGTGGTGTATAAAGCCCGGTTGCCGGATTGTAATTAACCCCATCCGGTACAAAATAGTACGTTCCCGGATTAGCATACTCAAGATCTCTGTACGCTACAGAATTAGGATGTTTTCCTCCCCACCACATTTTTTCCACAACCTGCGACCTCATCACGCCTCCGATGCTACCGTCAATTCCGATGTTTAACGTAAATTTTTTATATTTAAAGGTGTTGTTGAAACCGAAAGTCCAGTCCGGATTAAAGTGTCCCAGGTTACTTGGGTCATTAGCTCTTGTCGGCATTCCTGTATTGGCATCAAGAATTACCTTCCCATCCGGAGACTTTTGCCATGTATAATCATAATAGCTGTCCATTCTTTCTCCTAACTTAATGTTTTTGTAGTTCGGCATATTGTTATAAATGGAAGTCAGCTTTTGCTCATAAGTACTCCAGTTGATTAATGTTTTCCAACTGAAATCAGAAGTTTTTACCGGAACTAAACCAAGGGAAACTTCAAATCCTTTCGTAGTATATTCATTTCCGTTTACATATTGTGAAGTGAAACCTGATGATTCAGCAGCCGGGAACTGAAGAATATTATTATAATCTAATGTTCTGAAATAAGTGGCATCGAAGGTAATTCTGTTATTCAGGAAACCTGCGCTTACACCTAATTCATATGATTTTGTCTGCTCCGGTTTCAAAGAATTCTCTACGTTCAGAGTTGTTGGGTAATAATAAGTAGGATTTCCGTTGAAGGTGATTCCCTCATTGTTCAGATAATAATTTCTGATGGAATAAGGCTGGAAGTCATATGCTACCTTCGCCCAGGAAGCAGAAAGTTTCAACATATTGATAGATTCCGGTAATTTTACCAGATTTGAAATAACAGCACTTATGGAAGCAGAAGGATAAAAGTAAGATCTGTTGGCTTTTGGAAGGGTGGAAGACCAGTCGTTACGTCCTGAAACATTGATGAAAAATGCATTATACAATCCAATATCAATCGTTGAATAAGCACTATAAATCAACTTTTCTGTCAGATAAGTATAATTTTTGAGTGCTCCGATAGAGTTTTCAAAAGTGTATACTTCAGGAATCTTCAAGCCATCCGTAGACCTTTCATTATTGTTATTTTTGAAATAAAAAGCGGAACCTCCTGCATTGATGGTAAAATCAAAATTTTCAGATATTTTTTTCTTGTAAGTTGCCAGAACATCGTAGTTAAGATTCCATGTTTTATTATCTTTCAGAATATAACCACCACTTCTTGGTGCATCGTAATTGAAATAGGAATAAGGACTCAGTATTTCCGTTTTGCTGTGGTTTTCCACAATAGATATTTTCCCTTTTACCGAAAGATCCTGGGTAGCTTTATATTCTAAACCAGTCTGTGCATTGATGATATTCGTTCTGTTCTGATTTTTATAATACTCGGATCCGAACCAAGGGTTATTGTACCATGCATAGTTCCAATTGGCCTGCGCTCTTCCTTCCTGTCCGGGAATCCACATATGATTTTTCAGTGCTTTTCCATCTACATCGCCTCCCATCCAGATCAAAATGGTGTACATATGTCCACTTGGGTTGTAATCGTAGTTTGGAATATTAGGTGTAAAAGCCTGATTGAAATTGAATTTTGTATTAAAGATTAATTTATCTCCAAGATGATTTTCAGAGGAAAAATTGACGCCATATTTCTGAAGATAAGAATTTGGAACTCTGTCATCATAATTCATGAAATTTCCTGATAATCTGTATATATCTTTATTATCCCTATAGCTGATAGCGAAGTTATTATTGTTGATAACCGCAGGTTTTAAGAAAGTACTTAAGTTATCGTGGTATTTCCAGTCAATCGGAACCCTTTCATATCTTGATTTATCATCATATTGAGTTCCTGTCACGGCACCATACCACGGCACTACCTGTCCGGTTACTTTATCTCTGATGGGACTGTTCCACTGGGCAATCTGTAAACCGGGAACGAATTTTGGCCCCCAGATCATATCTCCGTCATTCACACCGCCATCGGCTCCATCCCAGAATTCGTATTTTCCGTGAGATCCGTTTCCATATTCAGTCTGGGTTTTCGGAAGATTGGTAAATCCTCCCGTAATCATGGTGTTTTGTGAAAACTCTACAGAGAATCCTTTTTTCTTAGCTGATTTTGTTGTAATCAAAACAGCTCCGTAACGACCTCTTGAGCCATATAGAGCAGAAGCGGTAGCCCCTTTTAAGACGTTGATGTTTTCAATATTGTTAGGATCTAAATTCTGGAAAACTTCCTTTTCCACAATCACCCCGTCAATGACAAAAACTACATTTGAATTTCCTCTCAGGGTAAACTGCGGTGCCTGCTGCATTCCCGTTGGATTAGAAACATTCAGACCGGCAACCTGTCCCGAGAATAAATTACCAATACTAGGTGTGGTGATGGTTTCAAACTGTTTGGTTCCCACTTCCTGAGTAGAATAACCGATTTTTTCTTTCTTTTTGGCAATACCTAATGCGGTAATGACAACCCCTTCAATCTGCTTTTCGTTTTGTTTTTTTAAGACAACGGAATACTGTTTTTTTGAAGAAACCTCAACGGTATAGACAGAAAAATCAGGAGCAAAGAATTCAAGAATGTCTTTTGGGTTTGCAGAAATGGTGAAATTACCATTTTCGTCTGTAGTAGCAGTCTTTCCAGTATTTTTGTCGGTGATATTCACACCGGAAACACTAGAGCCGCTTTCGGATTTTACATTTCCGGAAATATTGATTTCCTGTGCGGAAAAATATAGAGGAAGTAAAAAAACGGCAAAAGTAGCTAGAGTTTTCTTCATTTTTTTGAAGGCAAATTTAGCAGAGCACTGTTACCTGTATTTTAATGATGTATTAAAATAAAAATACGATTTAGATGTATTTTTCAGGTAAGATTAACATAATAGTAAAACAGGTTTTGTTGCACATATAATAGTTTTCAATATTTTTTATAATATGCATGAACCTACTTTTTATTTAGTTCTATTGGATTATTATATTTGGCTTGTTTTTCCTTTGCTCTTTTTTCAATACCTCTGATCATCTCATTAGGATCTCTACCCTCGGCAAGAATTATATTTCCTTTATATAAGTCAATTTTAAAGCTCCTTGCAGGATCATCTGTATCTGATTTTTTTAATTTTAAATATTTATTTTTTGAAATGTACTCCTGTTTGTCAATTTGCTGTGAACTTGGTAGCTCAGAAGGATTAAAAGTAGTTTTATACATTTTAATCAGGGAGAAAATGTAATAGCTTTGTGTATCTTTTATCTCAAAAATTAAACCTGGCAGCCCATAAAACTTATATGGACCATCGTTAATGGCAATTTCCGGACAATACCAGGCTTCCCAGGTCCGTCCTCGAAAATAAGTTTTAGCTTTATAAAGAGTGAAACCCAGATTTTTTTTTGTTTCATTAATCAGTTCCCATTTCAAAATATATTTATCTTCAAAAGAATATAAATTGGGATATATATATTGATTTTCTCTTACCACATTGGAGGAATAATCCTTATTGATTTTCCACATGATCTGACCATTTGAAAAATCTGTTTTTTTATCCAATTGATAGAGAGAATCTGTCTTAAATCTTGTATAGCTAGAGAATAATGATTTTTTATTATTTACAAATAAAAACATTGGCTCTTCCTCATATGCTGAGGATAGACTGTCTGTTTTAAATTTATAATCATAAACAACCATCATATTTTGTGAATGGATCTCTAAAAAAATAAAACAAATTACTAATGTCAGAATTGATTTAATTAATTTCATAATGGTTTTAAGTGTAAACCCTTGATTAATCAAGGGTTTAACAATAAATTATTAGCAGTATTTTGCGTAATACCCTCCGTCACATGCAGTATTGCCACATGATCCGCATTGTTCTGGTGAAGCGTATTCTTTACAACATCTCCAGTATCGACCTGCTCCCCCTGAAGCCCCGATTAAATTTTTCAATTCCTTTCTTGAAAGTTTCTTTTGACCGGCTAATTTTAGCCCTCCTAAATTGAGTTTTTTCATGATAAAATAGTTTTAAAAAATTAAGTATTTATTTATTACTTGATTCATTTTTTTGTTCGGTTAAAGTATCTATTTAAATGAATATGCACCTACAGAATCATATTAAATTTAATTAATATATCTCTTGCGTATGAATTATGGTATTTGTTGTACTTTTAAAAAAAAATATCAATTTGTATTCTATTATGAAGCAATATCCACCGGACTTAAGGGAGAATTATGATACCAATATTGAGCAAGTACAATCAGTAGTATACAGAATGCTACAAATTATAGATTCAATCTGTGAGGAGTTTGATATAAATTATTGGTTAGACTACGGAACATTATTGGGAGCAGTAAGGCATCACGGATTTATTCCTTGGGATTTTGAAGCGGATATTGGAATGTTACGCTCGGATTATATTGTTTTTAAGGAAATTATAGAAAAGGAATTGCCGGAGGATTTATTTTTCCAGTGCGAAGAAACGGATCCGGAATATATTTTTTTCCCGGTTGTAGAAGCTAAGATCAGAGATAAGTATAGCAACTATATTCATGATCTGAATCATCCTGATAGAAAGTGGCATAACGGTATTCAAGTAGATATATTTGTTTATGATATAGACAACAAATTTGAAAACTGTATCAGTAATGCTTTTGAAAGGAACTTTAGTAAGAGTAAAATTCATTTGTTGTTTGAAGAGATTGGATATACTGAGAAACAACAATTTAACGATCATCAGTTTCCTATTCCAATAGGGTATGATCAGTACTTACAACGAAATTATGGTGATTATAAAATTCTTCCTCCTATTGAAGAAAGGAACCCTCCATATGTAGAGGTTTTTACTCCATGCAATCATCCTGAAACACTAGATTGGTACAATAAATTATGATAGCAGTAATACTTGCAGCAGGATCGGGAAGAAGGCTGAATATTAACAAACCAAAAGGACTGTTAAATATTGGTGCATATCCTTTAATAAAATACTCTATTGAAAATCTGATCAAAACCGGAAAAATTGAATGCATTTATCTTGTAACAGGATATGAAGGGCATAAATATGAAAATTACATCAGTTCGCTCAACAGTAATATTGATATACAAATTATACATAACCCGGACTTTGCTTCGTCAGGATCAATGTATTCTCTTTATATTGCATTACAGAATCTGTTGATTAATAATAGTATAGATGATATAGTAATTTTAGATTCTGACATCATTTATAACTATGATGAATTCTATGAATATATTTCTGCACCTTATAATAATGCTGTTTTTGCAACGAATGTTTACCCGGAAAGATATGATGCATGCTATATAAAAATAAATGAAGATGGTCTGCTAGAGCGAATATCCAAAAATATTGATTTGATGGGCTCTTCAGACTATGAACCTTGGGAACATATCGGAATCACAAAAACATCTGCGCAAACAATTTTGCCAATTAAAAAATATTGTGAAAGCATTTTCCAGGAAACCGGATCATGGCAACACGAGTATGATACAATCTTCGAAAATTTATCCTTTGCGTATAAGGTTTGTAAATATGAGAACTATATCTGGTCAGAAGTAGATGATGATATGCAATTAAACCATCTTATTACCAATATTTATCCGAAACTTAATCTGTTTTAAATGAACTTGTCTAGTAATGAAAGGGAAATGAAGAGAGAACTGCAAATTCTGAAAACTACAAATGGACTGCATTCCCCCTCAGTAAGTGAAATAGAATATAACTTAAACCTAAAAATAGAAATTGATGCCTGCTTTTTATGTAATCCCTATTCACAAGAATTGGGCTATAAATGGCTGGACAAAGATGTTAAAAAACAACTACAGTATTACCCTCCATCTAATTCATTTCTCGCAAAATATATCGGAAACTGGAGAAATCTGGACCCCTCCAGGATTATAGTGGGCAATGGAGCAATAGAGTTGATTTATTCATTAATAAATATAATTAAGAATAAAAAAGTTGTAATTCCTATCCCATCTTTCTCTACTTATTATGAGTTATTTGAAAAAGAAAATCATTTAATCTATTATCAGCTGTATCCTGAAAATGAATACAAAATTGAGCTGGATGACTTTGTACAATTTATTGAAGTAGAAAAGCCTGATTATATAATCTTAATAAATCCATCTAATCCATCAGGCAAAATGTTGAATGTGGGTGAATTGAAAACCATTCATGAAAAATTGAATATTCATCAGACACTTGTTATTGATGAAAGTTTTATTGATTTTTCAGATATTGATGCTTCAATTGAACATTATGCAGCTAATTACGAAAATATTGTCATCATAAGATCTTTATCAAAAGACTTTGGGCTTCCAGGTTTACGATTAGGATACTCCTTTTTACCTCATTCAATAAAAGATCAATTGACAAATTCATCATATCCGTGGAGTATAAACGGATTGGCCGCTGCTTTCTGCTCTTACTTAAATGATCAGGAGTTTATTGAAAAATATGATGAATGCAGGATAAATTATATCCATGACAAAAAAGTATTTTATAAGCAGTTACAGACTTTACCGGTAAAAGTGTATAATTCCTCAGCAAATTTTTTCTTAATTAAACCTGATGTATGTGCAGAAGATTTATTTATCCGCTTATTAAATAAATACGGAATATATACAAGGCTATTAAATGATAAAATTGGCCTGGATAAAAATTATTTAAGGATAGCTTCCAAAACAAAAATTGAAAATCAAAAGATAATTAATGCGCTTCATGCTGAACTTTCGTATAATGATTAATAACTTCAGTAGCCTTTGTTTTAAGGAAATAAAAGATAAAGAATCTGATTCAATTTAAAATCTGCTCAGGATTCCCCAGTGGATTTTGGTATCATTAAATTTGAACGGATTTCCAAATTCGTTACCATTAGACAGCTGAAAACTCATCAGACCGATTGGAATAAAGAAGTTGAAACCGAGCCCTACACTATAAAGCTTGGGCCTTACATTTAAAGATTTATTGTTGAGCTGTCCATATTGACCAAAGACATCGAAGAAGGCCTGACTGCCGATCAGATACCGGTATTCCAGACTTCCATAATAGTAGAAATCGGCGGCGAGTGACTTCTCATTGAATCCCCGCATGGAATTCCATCCTCCAAAACGGTATAATTCGTTGGTGGTAAACTCTACCTTAGAATCCATCATGGCACCTTCTCCCTTAATGTTCAGGAAGTGATTTCCAGAGATATGATAATTATGCTCGCCAAAGAAATAAAACTGGTTTTGGTTGGCTTTGATATTATCTTTGGAATAGGTTGTTGTTAAAAAGTCGTATCCTGCAGTGACCTTTGTCTTATAAAGGAAAAGATCAATATCAGTGGGCTCTGTCATTTCAAACCATACCCCGATTCCCTTTTTATTGTAATCTTTCCCCTGAACATACAGTGTGTCGATGATCGTAGAAGATTCCAGGGTAGCTCTCAAACCTATTTTATTTCGGTTGTTGATATGATAATAGAAAGCAGGTAGGAATTTTACATTGGCAAACGTAGAATCCTGTCGGTAGATATTCACTTTTGTATTCATTCCCACATTGGATTTGAACAGGTACGGAATATCCACCTGAAGATCAAAAGTCTGTCCTCTGTCCGGGTTTCTCTGCCAGTATAAATTGACCGTTTCAAAACCATTGAACATATTCCTGAAATTGACATTCATTGTACCGTTTAACGTAAACTTGGAGGTTTTGTCATTTCCAAAACCTACAACCCCGTCAAAAGTATTGGTCTTTTTCTTTTCCAGAAACAGGTAAATGCTTGTAGAGTCTTTTGTAAATAAAGTTTGTGGCTGCCGTTCGAGAGTCAGGAAAGGATGGCTTTGAAATGTTTTATTGATGGCCAGAAGATTTTTATCATCGTAGTTTTTGCCTTTAAATTCTTTTTCAAGATTTTTGATGAATCTTTTCGGTACTTTTTCATACCCCTTTACTACAAAATTATTGATCGTTCTTTTATCGTTCTTGTTAATATCAAGTTCTACGATGGGATAGCCGTTTTTCTGTCCCTTGTATTTGGATTTGATTCTGCTGAAAGAATACCCGTCATCAATATACGTTTTGTTGATGCTTTTCTTGGTGGAATCTAAATTTTTAGTGAAAAAATCTTTCTGAATCTTTAGTTTCTGAACAAGGGAATCAGTAAGGTTTACATACGTTTCATTGAAATTCTTGCCTTTATCAAAGAAAATTTCGGTGCTGTCACCTTTTACTTTTACATCTTTCAGTTTGGTAAAGAAATAATTGTTCTGAGCTAATGAGTCCAGAAACTTTACGGCAGCAGTAGAATCTTTTACTTTTTTTCTGACTTTGGTTTCTGTATCAATCAGCCAATACTGCTTCTTCTGCGCTTGTATAAAAACGCAGAACAGTACAAAAAATATTTTCAGAAACAGTTTCAATCCCAAATATATCTACACCATAGGTAGTGATGAAATTAAGTGTAATTAAGATAAAACTTAAAGCGAAGCTTATCCTAATGATTCTTTACAACTTAATTTTTCTTAATGGCTTAAAATTTTATTATCAAATAGCTTTCTATACAACTGAAACTAATCCAGTTTATTATATTTCTTCATCAAATTCTCGTAAGTTCCCTGTGGAAGAATCCATTTCAAAGGAACTCCGATTTTCTGTCCGAATTTACCAAAATAATAATGAGCTTTCCATTTATTTTTTGCTAAAAGTTTCTCAATGTATTCTGCTACTTCTAACGGCTCTGTTCCGTCATTCACATGAGAATTCATCAAAGCATATACTTTATCAAAAACATTTTTATAAGGCTGGGAAACCTGGGCAATAACTCTGTTATCCGCAATATTTGTTTTGATATCTCCCAGATGCAGAGAACAAACGTCAATATTCCATGGATATACTTCATACCTCATCGCTTCCGTTACCTTATCCAGAGCAGATTTTGAAGCTGAATAAAATCCGCGGAAAGGCAGACCCATTTCACTTCCGATACTGGAAACATTGATGATTTTTCCAAATTTGTGCTCGCGCATTTTCGGAAGAACAGCACTCATCATTTGTACAGGTCCGGCAAGATTCAGGCTGAATAATTTTAAAATATCCTCTTTCGTAGAATCTTCTACTGCGCCTACCATTCCCATTCCGGCATTATTGATCAGAACATCAATTCTGGATTCTGTTTTTAAAACCTCAGCGATAGCATTCTGAACAGCGGTGTTATCGGTTACATCGGTAGGTATAGATTTGAAATACTCACTTTCTGTATGTTTTCTGCTTAATCCGTATACTTTATGTCCTTTTTTACCAAAATATTCGGCCAATGCAAACCCGATTCCTGATGAGGTTCCTGTAATAATGATGGTCATTGAATTGTCTGATTTTATTGTTTTTATTTTTCTTCTGATGCCAGGGAGCTGTTTTTAAAGGCCTGTGCTCAAAAGTAAAATCTATTTTCAGCAAATGTAAAAAAAGAAAAATGAACTCAGTTATTTATTATTCCTGAAATAATTTTTAATGATTTCTTGATCTATTGTCATCCTTTGATAATAAACTTAAAATAAAGTTAATCTCAATCATGCATGAAATATTGCGGGAATGATTACTTTTAATTACTTATATGATTGAAATATAGTGTTTTAATTTTGTTATATGGTATGTGAATTCTATAAAAAGCTAAAATTTTTTAATAAAAACATAAGGAAACCTTAATGAAGCGTAGGAGCAGGCTGTTCTAATTTTGCACCTAATCAAAAAGGAGATCATGAATGTATTTAAAATCCCTGTCTCAGTAACTTATTTAACGGGTAGGGTATTACTTATTGGTGCAATATCAGCTTCACCGATGTTCCTCGCTCAGAAAAAAGACAGCTTAAAAGAAAAATCCATTGACGAGATTGTTGTTGTAGGATACGGAACACAGAAAAAAAGTAAAGTTTCCGGCGCTGTTTCGGAGGCTTCGCTGGATAAGCTTACTTCCAGATCATTGTCTGGTGTAGGAGAGGTTCTTCAGGGTAAAGCTCCCGGAGTAACTGTAGTGAACGAAGGTGGAGATCCTAACGGCTCACCTAAAGTAAATATTCGTGGTTTAGGAGGAATCAATGGAGAAACTCCTCTTTACGTTGTGGATGGAGTGGTTTTCAACGGAACACCCTCTATTAATCCAAATGATATCCAGGATATTTCTGTACTTAAAGATGCCTCTGCGGCAATTTACGGAGCAAGGTCTTCCGGTGGGGTTATCCTGATCACCACTAAAAAGGGGAAAAAAGGAAATCTTACGGTAGACTTTGATGTGAAATACGGGGTGAACCAGGCATGGAGACTAAAAGAATCTCTGAATGCAGCCGAATTTCAGGATGTAATGTACAAAGCATATGAAAACGCCGGAAAACTTGGAAGTTTACCAATAGCTTTTAATCCTAATCAATATCCGGACGGAAGAATTACCAGAACAGACTGGATGAAGGAAATTTTCAGAACAGGAACGATTCAGGAATACAATGTTAACTTAAGCGGAGGAAGTGATAAATCCAGATATTTTGTGGGAATGAACCATAGAAACCTGGAAGGAATCTTACTGAATACGCAGGCAAAACGATACAATTTCAGAGTTAATTCTGAACATAAAGTAAAAGACTGGCTGACGATTGGAGAAAATATGTACTATAATTACTCTGATGGAAATACAGCAGATACAAAAAGTGGTTATACAGGAGCTTTAGTGGCTGCGATGTATTATCCGCCGAACGTTCCGGTATACACGCCAAGCGGGGCTTTTTCCGGATTACCAATTGATGTGGCGGGAGGTTACGGAGATATGATCAACCCGGTGGCTTACCTGAAAAGGATCAGTATCAGAAATCCTACTCATGAAATCCTGATCAATCCCTATGCGGAAATTACCTTGGCTAAAGATTTAAAATTCCGTTCCAATTTTTCACAGACTTTTAAACTTGGTGATGTAAAAAACTTTACCTACAGAGTATTGGAAGTGGGGAAAATTTTTGATACCAATAATTTAGAATATCAATCCAATAATTCATCTACAGCACTTGCAGAGCAGTTGCTTACCTATAAAATTGCTGCCGGAAAACATAATTTTGATTTCCTGGGAGGATTTACTTTTCAAAAGACCATTGATGATGGTTTTGTTGCAAAAGCCTATGATTTCAGAAGTGAGGCTGAGGTTTTCCAGCACCTTCAGAATGCTGCAGATACCAATAAAGATGTTTCCAGTTACAGATTCAAACAATCTTTGGTTTCTTATCTGGCGAGAGTAAACTATGACTATGCCGGAAAATATATTGTAAGTGTATTGGGAAGACGTGATGGCTCTTCATTGGTAGCGAAACAAAATCGCTTTGCTAATTACTATGCTGTTTCCGGTGCATGGGTGGTTTCTAAAGAAAATTTTATGCAGGATATTTCATGGCTTTCAAGTCTGAAATTGAGAGGAAGTTATGGTATTCTGGGTAACCTTGGAGGAATTTCTCCACAAGCTGTTAATCCATTAATGACCAGAGATAATAATGTGATTTTCGGACAGGATCCTTCTCAGAATATTGCTTATTATGCTACCACACGTCCAAACCCGGATCTGAAATGGGGGAAATCTGAACAGACTAACTTCGGGGTAGATGCTTCATTCCTTCACAACAGCCTTTCCTTACAGTTTGATTATTTCGTAAAGAATTCTAAAGATCAGATCTTCAATGTAAGTTTACCAAGTACGGCAACGTATAATAATCAGTATGTGAATGCAGGATTATTTCAGGATAAAGGATACGAATTGGGTATCAATTACAACAAAGTAATTTCAGATGATTTCACTTTCTCAGTGGGAGCTACCCTAAGTCAACTAAAAAATACGGTGAAGCAGCTTGCCAATGTGGATGAGATCTTTATCAACGATAATGGAGTGAGAGGCGTATTGAAACCAACCAGAGTAAAAGTAGGAGATCCTTTATATTCTTTCTATGGTTACAAGACAGGTGGTATTTTCCAGACTCAGGAAGAGATCAACAATTATAAAGATGCTAACGGAAATCTTATACAGCCGAACGCAAAACCCGGTGATATCAAGTTCCTGAAAAAAGAAGGAAGCACAGGAGTGCTTAATAATAACGACTTTGTTAACCTTGGAAGTCCATACCCTAAGTTCTCTTACGGATTCTCTTATAACATGACCTGGAAAAACTTTGATCTGAACTTATTCTTCCAGGGAGTATACGGAAATAAAATATTCAACGGGATGAAGTTTATTTCTTTAAATCCAGGTGGAACAGGGCAGAACTACAATATGGATAAAGATATCTTGAATGCATGGACTCCTCAGAATACAAACACGGATATTCCAAGACTTGTACACGGAGACCCAAGCGGTAATTATTCCAAAGTATCGGATTTCTACGTGGAAGACGGGTCATATTTAAGACTGAAGAACCTTACCATCGGATATTCATTACCAAAAGAGCTGTACAGTAAGCTGGATGTGAATAAAGTAAGAATTTACGTAACCACGAACAACCTGTTTACGATAACGAAATATACAGGATTTGATCCTGAAGTAGGAATGAATTCTTATGGAGTGGATACCGGAAGATATCCTCAGGCACGCTCATTCATCTTTGGGGTGGAGATCGGATTGTAATTTTTTAACCAACAAAAAGTAAAAAAATGAAATTTTTCAATAAAATATTTTTAGTATCAGGAATATCCGTAATACTCTTATCGTGTACAGGAGAGTTGGATGTTCAGCCGGAAGGAACACCTACTGAAGCCAGTTTCTGGAAAACAGAAAACGATCTTGTTACCGGAGCGAATGCCATGTATAAGCCTTTGTTTGATGGTGAATTTTACGGAAGAGGTCTGTTTTGGTTTATCAATGCCAGTGATGATATGGTAACCGGAAGGGCAAAAAGTGAAGCGGATAATGCAAAAAACTTCAGCAGTAATTACATCGCGGCAGGAGATCTTGAAACCCAATGGAACAAAAGATATAATGTAATTGGAGTTGCCAACCGTGTGATCCGTAATATTGATAACATCCAGACTTCACAGGCCACTAAAAACAAATACCTGGGTGAAGCTTTGTTCATGAGCAGCAGAATGTATTTTGAGCTTTCCTATTCTTACGGAAATGAAAAAGCAGGAGTTCCTATTATCGACCGTTCAAAAGATCCGGATCCAAACCCGATTCCCAGAGCAGCCAACGTAATGGAGAATTACACTTACATCGTGAATGACCTGAAAAGAGCAGCAGAATTATTACCTACTCAGGCAGAACTTCCTGCAAAAGATTACGGAAGACCACATAAAGCTGCAGCATGGGCACTTTTAGCAAAAGTATACCTGTTTATGAAAGACTGGAAGAATGCAGAATTCTGGGCCAACGAAGTCATGACAAAAGGAAACAGAGCCTTGCTGGGAAATTTTGCTGATGTCTTCAAAGCCGAAAATAACTACAGTTCAGAATATATCTGGTCAATCCCCGGAACTCCTAAGTTTACAGCTTGGGGAAGTATTCTTCCGGGCGTAATGCTTGAAAATAAAGGATGGGGAGAATATAACGGATGGGGATATTTCCAACCGACAAAAGAACTGTATGACGAATATGAAACAGGAGATCTTAGAAGAAATGCTTCCATTCTGAAAATAGGTGACAAATTTACCTTTAACGGGAAAGAAAGAATATACGCTTCTACCAACTCCCTTACCGGATACCAGTTCAATAAATATATGGATGCTTTCAAATATCAGCTGAACAGCGGTCATGTGAGTGCCAACGGGGATTATCCATGTACAGATCTTGCCGTTCCGATCATGCGTTATGCTGAGGTTATCCTTATCAAAGCAGAAGCTTCACTGATGCAGGGGAAATCTGCAGATCAGGAAATCAATATGATCAGAGTACGTGCAGGTTTATCTCCGAAAAACGGATGTACAATGGCCGATCTTAAACATGAAAGACGTTGTGAACTGGCAGGTGAATGGGCAGACAGACACAGAGATCTTGTACGTTGGGGAGATGCACAGGCAGCTTATGCGAAGCCTCTGCACGGTATCAATGGACAGGTAGTGTGGGCAGCAAGAAACTTTAATCCAGCTGTACATAATGTTTGGGCAGTTCCGCAGGCTGAAATAGTAAACAGTCATGGGATCATTAAACAAAATGAAGGCTGGTAACATTTTTAATCTTTTATATATAAGCCACTATATCATTGCAGAAGCTTCTGTGATGATATAGTTTTTTCACAGGTATAGGGCTAGGATGTCTTATTTGCTCTATAAAAACAACAATGGTATACGAATGAAACTATCAAAAATTTTGGCTGTATTAGCCCTGGCGGTTTTTTCCAAAAATCAGGCTCAGAATTATTTAAACTACAATGTAAGCAATGCACATTCACATAATGATTACATGCAGGAGATTCCTTTTTGGCAGGCTTATTATGCTAACTTTGGTTCTATAGAAGCAGATGTCTTTCTTGTAAAAGGCAATCTTTGGGTGGCACATACCGAAAAAGAACTTTCTGCAGACAGAACATTGGAAAACCTTTATCTCGATAATATTTCAAAACAGATTAAACTGAATAAAGGAAACATCTATCCGGATGCCACTAAGAAACTTCAGCTTCTGATTGATATTAAGCAGGATTATAAAACATCATTGGCTGCTTTGATTACTATATTAAATAAATATCCTGAGATTACAGGAAACTCAGGAATTAAAATTGTAATTACCGGAGGAAGACCTCAGCCGGCAGATTTTAAAAACTATCCGGACTATCTTTACTTTGATGGTGACCTTGATAAAAATTATTCTGCAGATCAGTTAAAAAGAGTTGGACTATTCAGTGCAGACCTTCCCGGATTGGTAAAATGGAATGGAAAAGGAATTCCTAGAGACGAAGAAACCGCAAAGATTAAAACTGCTGTTGAAAAAGCACATTCCCGGCAAAAGCCTATGCGTTTTTACGGAGCCCCGGATTTTCCAAATGCATGGGTGAATCTTATGGATATAGGAGTGGATTATATCAATACCGATCATATTCCTGATCTTAAAAAATTCATGAACGCTATTCCGAAAAATTTTTATAAAAATAAGAAAGAATACAGCACTTATACCCCAACTTATGCATCAGATGGAGTAACTAAAAAAGTAAAGAATGTTATCCTTCTTATTCCGGATGGAACTTCTCTGCCGCAATACTATGCTGCTTTTACAGCTAATAAAGGAAAGTTGAATGTTTTCAACATGAAATCCACAGGACTCTCCAAAACCAATTCATCCAATGCCTATATTACAGATTCCGCGCCGGGTTCTACAGCATTTGCAACTGGAGTGAAAACTAAAAATACTTTTGTAGGGGTTGACAATATGGGAAAAGCACTCGCACAAATTCCTGATATTATTGCTGAAAAAGGAATGGTTTCAGGATTGATTTCTACCGGTGATGTTACAGATGCAACGCCTGCTGATTTCTATGCACATTCTGACAATAGAAACAGCTCTGAACCTATTCTGAAAGATTTCGCGGCTTCAAAAACGAAAATTCTGATCGGAGGTCCTACAAGCGGATTGTCCCAGGAAAATATACAGAAATTTAAAGAAGCGAAGATCGATCTTTATCAGGATCTGAAATCTGTAACGAAGATAAATAACCGTACTCTGGTTATTGATCCTTTGGCTTCACAAAGAATCACCAATGGAAGAGGAAACTGGCTGGCAGATGCTTTTGATCTTACCTTAAATGATTTAAAGAATAATAAAAACGGATTCTTTATGATGATTGAAGCTTCCCAAACTGATGGAGGAGGCCATAGCAATAATATAGAACAGCTGGTAACAGAATTACTGGACTTTGATCATGTGGTTGGTAAGGCGATGAAATTTGCTGATGAAAATAAAGAAACTTTGGTAATCGTAGTGGGAGATCATGAAACAGGCGGTTTAACGCTATTGGACGGAAGTCTGAAGGAGGGCTGGATATTTGGAAATTTCAGCACGAATGACCATACCTCTATTCCGTCAAGTGTTTTTGCTTATGGCCCGAATTCTAAAGAGTTCACAGGATTGTTTGAAAATACAGAGATTTTCAACAAAATATTAGCTGCCTACGGAATTCAGAAATAACTTTTGATTTTAATACTTTTTTTACTTTTACAAAGAGAGGCTGTTTCGTGATTGAAACAGTCTTTTTCTTTTAAAATAATCTGTAGAATCCACGGTAAAAATAAAAAGGCTACCCCAAAAGAGAGGCAGCCTTTAAATATATCTAACAAATAATAATTTAGAAATTGGTTTTCACGATTAATTCAGACAGTTCTGCATTCACAAAATCAATCGGCATTATTCCGAATGATCCCTGAGTATTAGTCTGGAAGAATGTTTTAAGCCTTGGATTAATATTGTTGGATACTGTAGGAATACTTGGGATTCCAAAAATTCCCGGCTTATAACCGCTCGTGAAATTCACGAAAAGTTTACCATTCGTATCATTCTTAGCCTCATTAAGCAGGCTGGAAATTCCATTCCACTTGTCATCATTATTCGTTACCTTATAATAATCCTGAACCTTCAATTGTACACCGGAATTATTGATATCAAATGTCGTATTGTCTGCCCATGGAGAAGCATTGATTCCCTTAGTTGTTCCCGAAGAAAATCTTCTCAGTAATTTGATCTTTCCTCTTACAGAGCCTAATGTAGGAATATTTGCTCCAAGATCCCATTTAGAAGGATTTTTCTGTACATAAGAGTCAAAGGTCTGCTCAAAGCTTCTGGTCGTGTTGGAAGCATCATATTCTTCCTTTACAGACATGATAATTGTTTCTGATGGATGGCTGTTAAGGAATGCATAGCAAGCATTAAGCACATCATCAAAATTCAGATTTTGGTAAATCGCTCCGTGATGAATAGCGAAAGCATTGTCAATATGCCTGCAACGTATATCCAGAAAACGGACTCCTGCATTAAGCTGTTCTGCAATGCTGAGGTCTTGGGTTTTTGCCGTACCTGATAGAACTGGGGGATCAACACGTGCTCCTGAATCATGAGTTCCGGGAATGGAGATTTTTGAAAGGGAAATATTATCCTGTAAACCAGACATCCAGCTATTCATGGCAATAGGTAATAATGAAGCTTTACCAGTTGTTTTTGTTAAAGAGGCTACAACGTTTTCATTAGAATCCCTTTCCAGAATGCTGTCGTTTGAACAGGAAAAAAAGATCGACGCAGTAACAACTCCAAGAGTAATGGCTGTAAAGCGTTTCATGTTTTGTTTGAACATAGTTTTTTTATTTTTTAATGCAGCTTAAAAATAAGAATATATCAAAACATGAGGAGTTAATTTAACTTTAAGAGATAATTAAGTTGGTATAAAGTCAGGAAGTTGGATGATGGAAGCTGGAAGAAATGAGGTTGTCCATACTTACAAAGATTAGTATTTTAAAGATAATAAATTTAGCATGAAATACTGATCAAGAAGTAGTCGCCGGAGAATAACTTCAAACCTCCAGCTTCAGGCTTCCATCCTAAAACACAAAATCCTCTTTCAAACCGGGAAGCCTGAACTTGTGGTCTCCGATAAAGAAATCATTCATTTTAATAAGAGCAGGGAATTTATGAGTAAACTCTTTGTGTGAGTTTTCAGGGACTTTGGCGTCATCATCACAGGATGAATATTCTCTGTCAACAATCACTTTGCCTGTAGAAAAATTGATTTCATTCGTAAAACTGAAATCACAGGTGTCTTCAAAATGATCGTACAAACCTATCAGATAAAAATCTCCGTTTTGAAACCTGAAGGTATGTTTATATTGCTGAGTATGCCTTGAATTGGTAAAAAACTGCTGTTCGATAACAAGACAGTTATTTTTTATATTGATTGTAAGAGTATTGTCAGAAGGATAAAACCCGAATCCGTTTGGAAAAAGGAAAGTAGAATTTTCTTTCCATATTTTTATACCGCCGTTTTCTTTTTTCAGAATATAGAAAACCCTTTTATAATCACTTGTACCTTCCGGGTTTTGGTTGTCTGATGCTTTAATATTCGTATCAAATATCAGGACCGTTTCATCTTTTCCGTCTTTGTCAAGATCGCCTTTAGCTTCTGCAACCTGAGTATACCCTTTCGGAACTGAAAAATTTTTCAGAGCCTGAGCAGATAAACTAGAAATAGCTAAGACAATCAAAAAAGAAAAGAAAGGTTTCATCATTACTATATTAAAGTTGTTTAAACTGAAACATTAAGATTATATTAAGGTGTTGAGAGTATTAAGATAAGCTTCGCTTTAAGCTTAAAAATCAGAATGATTTATCTTAACTATACTTTATTCCTTAAATCTCTCTTAATGTTTTAAATATGTATCCAATATTTTTTTGATCAGCTCAAAGACTTATTTGTGAAAAATGTGGTAATCCGAAATAAAAAATCATTTTCAAATTACCACATTTTTATATTGTTAAATTAATGAGTCAGTATACTCTCAAGATCTTTCCAGAACATTGGATAAGACTTTTCTACTACATCTTCATCCTCAATAGTAAGTTCTTTAATCAGGCTTAACGGAGCAAAACTCATGGCCATTCTATGATCCTGATAGGTCTTAATAGAAATATGATCTTGTGGCTCTCCGAAACGGGTTGATTTAATCGTTAAATCTGTGATTTCTGTTTCAGTACCTAGTTTTTGCAGTTCATTATATAAGGCGAGAAGCCTGTCGGTTTCCTTTACTCTTAACGTTCCCAGTCCGGAAATATCAAAAGGTATTTTCAAGGCGGCGGCTGTTACACAAAGCGTTTGTGCAATATCAGGACAGTCGTTCATATCCAGAATAATTTTTTCCGGAAAAGAGAAATCCGGCTGAGGTTCCAGGGTTAGTTTATGCTCATCTTCAGAGAACGTTGTTTTGATCCCGAAGAATTTTTCATAGATGTTGGCAATTGCAGAATCTCCCTGTGTTGATTCTTTGTAAAAACTTTTCAGATGAATGGTTTCTCTTCCCAAAGCACAGATAGAGTAGAAGTAAGAAGCCGAGCTCCAGTCACTTTCCACTTCATAATGTACCACTTCATTATTGTCAGAAATGAAAGGTTTTACTTTGATCGTATTTCCTTCAAAACTGCTTTGAATGCCAAATTTTGTCAGAATATCAAGGGTCATTTCAATATAAGATCTTGAAGTAACTTTCCCCACAAGATTAATCTCTAATCCGTTTTCAAGTTTTCCTGCAACAAGAAGCAGAGATGTGATAAACTGGCTTGAAATATTAGCCGGAACATTCACAGAAGTCTGGGTGATTTTTTTCCCTTTAATTTTTAAAGGTGGGAAACCTTCGTTCTCCATATATTCAATTTCTACTCCAAGATCCCTCAAAGCACTTACCAGATTTTTGATAGGTCTTTCTTTCATTCTTCCTGAGCCGGTAAGAATTGTTGTTTTACCTTCCTGGATAGAATAATAAGAAGTAAGAAAACGCATGGCAGTTCCTGCATGATGAATGTCTACCACTTCAGTATCCTCAGATAATGCTTTTTTCAGCAATTGAGTATCCTGAGAATTGGATAGATTTCCGATTTTTATATTGCTGAACAGGCTTTCCAAAATCAATAAACGATTCGAAATACTTTTCGAACCGCTGATCTGTACTATTTTTCCTCCTGATAATTTTGATTTTTCTAGCTTCATTATGATCTACATTATCTTAAAAAATAATGAGTTACAAATTTATGTATTATTCATAACTCATCATTTATAATTTATTTCAATTTTTCGTTGTTCTGATGCCGGTCTTTATCCCGGTCCGTCTTAATTTTCATTTTTCTGTCAAAAGCGTCCTGCAGATTCACTCCGGTCTGATTGGCCAGGCATAACGTTACAAAAAGCACATCTGCCAGTTCTTCACCAAGGTCTTTCGTTTTATCACTTTCTTTTTCGCTTTGTTCACCGTATCTTCTGGCAATGATTCTTGCCACTTCACCTACTTCTTCGGTCAGCATCGCCATATTCGTAAGCTCATTAAAGTATCTTACACCAATGGTTTTGATCCATTCATCAACCTGCTTTTGTAACTCAGTAATTTCCATTATTGATAAGCTCCCAATGTTGGGTTTGTAGTTCTGGGTACATTAACGATATCGAAAGGAACGGTTGCGGCAACAGCTGCATTTCCTTTTCCAAGAGCTGGAGAACCAGGTTTTACTCTTAAATTCATTTTAGCCATAAAATAATTGACAAACTGAGGATCAGTATTCTTGGTTGTTTGTATCACATTTGGATTATTGTCAAAAGTGAAACCTGCTCCTGTGGCACTCGTATATTTAATTAATGAATTTTGAAGTAAGAACTCAAACTGCTGCCCGGGAGTTTGTTCAAAATGAACAGCATCATCCCTATCAGAATATATAATACTGTTTTTAATATCAAGCAGCTGTAAAGCGCCCTGTTCTGATTGCCCTGCATCATTCTTCCATTCATTGGCCGCAAAGATTCCGCTTCTGTCAAAAGAGCTCATTGTTTTGGAATAGTTGGCAATCGTAGCGTGAGTATAGCTGTGTTTTCCTCCTCTGAAAATTCCAACACATGATAAACCGCAATTGTTCATCACAAGATTATTGGCATTTACAGTAGAACCTACAGCATAAATTCCGTATTCAAAGAAAGTATGGATGAATGAATTGGTGATGGTTGCATTGGTTTGTCTCATCTCAAGACCTCTTGTTCCTCCGAAAAGTCTTGCATGGTTCATCTTAAGCGTAGAATTTGCTTCCATTTTTATAGAATTCCAGTTTTTAGGAATCGTATCATAATAAGGATCATTTCTGTCTCCACGAAGAATAACCTGGTTAGCCTGCGTTCCGTTAATATTTAAAACAGCTCCGGAAGAAACTTTCATTCCGCTGTTTTTGTGGAAGTATACCTTAGTTCCGGGATTAATATCCAACGTTACACTTGGGTTGATGGTAAGATTTCCGTAGATGATCTTTGCTTTATTGTTATTCCATGTAGTAGAATTGGTAATTTCATTAGGATTGCCGGGAGTCTGAATAAAAAACTCAGCATCCTGTACCACAGAAAATAAAGTTACATGCTGCTGTCCGACAGGGCTGGTGAAAAGAACCTTGTCTTCAGCAATCGCTTCCGGTCCGGTAGCTTCCGGGGCAATTTCAACAAAAATATAAAGACTGTCTTTCTTTCTTAAAGGAACATTCTTAAAATCATACCCAGGTTTTCCATCTACATTGATTCTATATAATGAAGCAGCACCTTTTTCAAGAGTTACTCTTGGGATCAGGATATCCTTATCTTCATTATTATATACTTTTACTACATACGTTTCTGAACGTACCTGATGATATACCGTGTCACAGAATACCGTGTCTCTTGAGAAACTTAGCTGCTGGGTAGGGCTGTCAAACGTAATATCATCCTTATTACATGATACTGCTACAAGTAACATCCAGAAGGAAAAAGCCAGTAATAATTTGAATTTCATTGAAATTAAAGTTTAAGTAAGTTCCAAATTTAACGAAAATACTTTGAATTTCTTATCAATAAAAAAATATTGAATCGAGTATTTGGAAATTAAAAAAAATGTTGTATTTTTGCAACCTAAAATTTAGCAGAGAAATATCCATTACTATTTCGAAAGCAAACTTAATTTTTTTAAAAATAGTATTATGAAAAACGGAATCCACCCAGAAAATTATAGACTTGTTGTTTTCAAAGATATGAGTAACGACGAGATGTTTCTTTGCAAGTCTACTGCAGAAACAAAAGACACTATCGAGTTTGAAGGACAAGAATACCCATTAATCAAAATGGAAATCTCTTCAACTTCTCACCCTTTCTACACTGGTAAAGTAAAACTAGTTGATACTGCAGGTAGAGTTGATAAGTTCATGAACAAATACAAAAAATTCGCTAAGTAATTTTTGTACACTTAAAATATTAAAGTCTTCCAATTTTTGGGAGACTTTTTTTATTGTAAATTTGTTAACCTTGAATTTTAAACCTTAAACTTAAAACTGAATGATGCAGTTAGTATTTTCAGACGCACAATATTGGGAAGACTTTCTTCCGCTTACTTTTACCCGCCCGGTTGCTGCAATGCGGTGCGGAATTCTTACCTTCTCCGAAAGATGGCAGAAAATCCTGGAAAACACAGAGGTTTCCTACTTCACGGAAACATATCTTCAGGATAAATTTAAAAGCCCGGAGGAAAAAGAAAGCCTTTTTTTAGTTCCGAATTTCATTCCTACAGAAACCGTAATTCAACAGATTAAAGACCTTAAACAGGGAGAAGCATTGGTTTATGAAGACGAATTGATTGCTGCTAAAATCAATATGAAGGGGTTTTCTCTCAATCAGATTGAAAAAATGACGGATATCAAGGAAGATCTGGTTTTCTTTAAAAGACCAAAAGATCTGTTTACCTATAACCATCACGCAATTGATTTTGATTTTGATCTGCTTACCAAAGGCAGAACTTCGCAGGAACTATCTTCAACCAATGGATTTTTAGGAGACAAAAAAGACCTCTTTATCGAAGAAGGTGCTGAAATTGAATTCTCTACTTTGAATACTAAGACAGGGAAAATTTATATCGGTAAAAATGCTGAAGTAATGGAAGGCTGTCATCTTCGCGGACCTATTACGCTTGGAGAAGATTCTAAGTTTAACCTTGGTGCTAAAATATACGGAGCAACGACTATCGGTCCACATTGTAAAGTAGGAGGGGAAGTGAATAATATTATCATTTTCGGCTATACAAGCAAAGGACATGAAGGTTTCGTTGGAAACTCTGTAATCGGAGAGTGGTGTAATTTCGGTGCTGATACCAATTCTTCCAACCTTAAAAATAATTACAGTCATGTAAAACTGTGGAACTACAGAACGAAAGCTTTTGAAGATACAGGGTTGCAGTTCGCAGGATTAATCATGGGAGATCATTCTAAAACAGCGATCAATACCCAATTGAATACCGGAACCGTAATTGGAGTGGCTTCCAATATATTCAAACCTGGTTTTCCACCCAATCTTGTGGAAAACTTTTCATGGGGTGGCTTGAAAGATGATGAAAGATTCAGACTGGATAAAGTATATGAAGTAGCAGAAAGAGCCATGGCGAGGAGAAAAATCCCTTTAACAGAAGAGGATAAGGCAATCTTGAAACATATTTTTGATACGTATTAATAAAGAAACCTCAGAATTTTCTGAGGTTTTATTTTTTAGTTTGAATATAATAGATATAAAGTATCTATAAAGTTATCTTGAGAAATGATATCAGCTTCTTTTCCTTCAAAAGAAAAATATTGATATTGAGGGTTTTCTTTTCTTATTTTTTCAAATTTTTCCTTGCTAATGTTTTTCCCATCAAAATAATAATAATCTGGTGGAGGGTTTTCTACAACTACGACAGCTCCAATTTCAAATCCTCTATAATCAATTTCAAATTTTTTATTTTCAACTTTCTCTTTTCTTAAAAAAATGATTGTCTGATCCCCATAATTGCTACTATTTATAGTGTCTTTTATGTTTTTCTCTTTCCTTCTTTTTTCATTTAATTTATCAAAATTGAAGTGTAAAACATTTTTTCTTTTAATCAGCTTATTGGGTATTTCTAAAGTGAAATTTCCATTTTCATCTGTTATTGTTTTTATATTTCTTGATTTACAAATGAAGAAAACTTCAGCATTAGATATTTCCTTGTTAGTTCTTTTAAAGATCAGTTTTCCTGAAACCTTTGTGATAGCTGTTGCTTTTTGTTCGGTAGCAATTCCCAGATTATTGTGAGTCTGCGCCCGAACAAAAGTAAGATTGGTAATTAAAATAATTCCTGTAGCAGCCAAAGCTAACGACCGTTTTGAAATTCTTCCACAGATTTCCTGTCCATTAGCTGTCTGAAGAATTTCATTAATTTGTGCATCTGTTTTCTCTGTAAAGTCTATTACGCATTTAGAACACTTCTCACAGAATTTTCCTGAAGGAAAGTCTTGCATATTTTCCCAGTTTTCTGGACAGGGCGTTGGGATTCTAATTTTATTTTTCATGATCTGTGTTGGTAAATAAAACCTCCCAAGCTGGGAGGTCCTATATTATTGTTTTGTTAGTATTATGCCTTTTGCATCAGGAATTATTGTTTTATATCCATTAGGACAGCTTGCAATAATATCCATATCCTGCATAAAGACCAATTTCATTTGATTTAAATTATTCGGATCAGGAAAGGATAAATAAATATATCCTCCATCATTACAGTCTGCATTAGCAGTATAAGACATTTTATATTTTTTTAATTCTTTATCAAAATAATAGCCACTCATAGAATTCAAATCGTTATTATTCATAGAGGTATATATAATATTTCCAATATTATCTTTCACTATAAATCGGCCAATAAGTTTATCCCAAAATTTTTCGTTAAACCAACCTCCGTCATTCTCTTTTTTTACAAAGTGAAATTCATATGTTCTACCATCAGTATAAGTACCTTTCCATATTCCTATAAACTTATTTAGCCTATTATTAGTATCCTTTAAATACTTGTAATCAGGACAATTTGGTCCATTTTCACATTGTGACAATTCATCTAAAGATATGGTTTGAGATTTATAGAATATCGAAGTAAAAACTATCAATATATATACAAGTTTATTTTTCATAATTTATGTTTGGCAAATAGCCCTTGAAATCTCTGGGGATCTTATTGTTTTGTGAGAATTATTTCTTTTGGAAGAGGTTCTGGTCTTTGATCAGCTGGTTTTCCGTGATAGAAGCAATCAGGTTCGATGAGATCACTAGTCTCCATAAATTTAAACTTTATCTCTGTTTTCGCTATATTATTAAACTTTACTATGATTCGGCCACTTTTAAGACATAAGTCTGGATCAACATAAGCTAAAGTATAAGTATTACCACCAGGAAAAATCTTACCTCCTTTAATTTTGGATTTATCGTCTGTTATATTAAGATTATCAAAAAGTATACTTCCATTAGTATCTTTTACTTGAAATTTTCCAATAAGTAAATCTTGATAATATTGTTTGTTTACTGAATAAGTATTATAAAATTTAATTTTCTTAAAATTAATTATAAAGGTTTTCCCTTTCCAGACTCCTTTCCAGACTCCTTCAAAAGGTGGAAGTTCATTGTTTAAATCTTTTATATAAGAATTAGGAGGGACATCCGTATCAGTTGTTAAAGGATATTCTTGAGCTTTACAGTTCAAACTAAATGTTAATATTGTAAATAGAATTATATTTTTCATGTCTAATATTTTAATTATGGGCATGGTACACTATTGACTTGTTTTGTGTTTGGATTATAAGTTATCCTGATGGCGCTATTTGCTGTCACTTTATATATTTCAAGGCCATCTATATTTACAACTTCATTTAGAAATTGAGTAAACACTTCCTCTACTTTATTTTGAGGAAGATTACCGTCCTCATCTATTATTTTATCCATTTTTCCTTCATACCATTCTTTCCATATTTTAGAAGTATCATAATTGATGCCACCAGGATGTGTAGATTTAGTATATTTTAATGTATAACTCCCTTCTGATGTTATTACTGTAGAATAAGCGTCAGAATAACTCCCTGCATATTCTCTAGCATTTTTCAAAAATGTATTAATAAAAGTTTTTACATCTGTAGGCGAAAATATTTTTACACTTCCATTTACATTATTATGAGAATGGAACAATCCAGAGATGCGGTCTGTATTATCAGGTAGATCAAGCCCTGTACTTCCCGAAGGACCATCAACTTGTACAAATCCAGATTCTGCACCTATTCCTTTGGGTGGCTGTAGCTCGTAGTATCCTCTTTCTTTATCCATGTCAAATATCTTTTTTTTATTGAGAGAATCAAATTTAGCAGCATATTTTAGATTAGACTGTTTTTCTTTGATTTTCTTACAAGGGTCCTGCGTCGTACTGGTTCCGGTTCCTCCACCATGCATAATTGGGCCTCCACTCATATCTCCTGTATAGGGAGGTGTATAGGTTCCGTCACCACCTGTATTGGGAATAGGATCATGTATAGGAGGGTTGGTGCTTGGAGGGGTAATGATGATCTCTGGAAT
>JAITUA010000013.1 GCA_031286615.1 Chryseobacterium sp.
CCCCTAGCCCTGATAGAATGGTTACCCCGCAGCTTGGGTTTGAGAGGAAGTGGGCTTGAGCGTGGCAGCGCGCAGGCGCGAGGAGTAGGAATGGATAGCAGGATGAAGCTCCTGAAAAAAATCGCACTCTACTATATAATATATATATATATGATAAGCGTTGAAAATAACCAGAAGTGGAAAGTTTATTAATGACAAGAATTTTGAAAACAGCTACTCCTTATACTATAATATAATAGGTAGAGTTAATCCGAATCTCATCATCAATCAAATAGTCTTAATTGTTGATCACGGGTTCCTGTAAAATTAGCGGTTGAGAGCTTTGGAAATTCTTTACCCTCAAAAAACTTTTTTCTGCCAATCTTAAAAGTGGTATGAATCATCTCAGCGATGTTGCCTTCTCCTTTCTGTCTTTCAAAATATCTTTTATCTCCAAGCTTTCCGCCCCGCATGGAACGGATAAGGTTTAATACTTTCTGTGCTCTGTCCGGAAAATGACTTTCTATCCAATCCACAAAAACAGGTTCAACAGTATCATTTAATCTCACAAGAGTATATCCGAAACCCAAAGCTCCTGCATCGGAAATAGCTTTTAATATATTGAGCGGCTCATCACTATTGAGTCCGGGAACAATTGGAGCAACCATTACGTGTACAGGAATGTTATTTTGGGAGAGAATTTCTACAGCTTTTAATTTATTTTTTGCAGAACTCGTCCTTGGTTCCATCTTCCGTCTCAATTCTTCATTGATGGTGGGAATACTTAAAGAAACTGATACCAGATTTTGTTCTGCCATGGGTTTTAAGATATCAAGATCTCTTAAGACCATTGCATTTTTTGTCAGAATATTGACAGGATGTCTGTAATCAAGACATACCTGCAGGAGTTTTCGGGTGATTTCAAATTGTCTTTCAGCAGGCTGATAGCAGTCTGTATTTCCGGATAGTAGAATCGGGGCTGCTTTATACCCTCTTTTTTGAAAAAATTTTTCCAGTAATTCAGGGGCATTTTTCTTTACCATGATCTTTCTTTCAAAATCAATCCCGGCACTATAGCCCCAGTACTCATGGGTAGGTCTTGCAAAACAGTAAGAACAACCGTGTTCACATCCCTGATAAGGATTCATAGAATATTCCATCGGAAGATCCTCGCTTTTCACCTGATTAACAATTGTTTTGGGAAAAACTTCAGTGAAGGAGGTTTTTACTGTTTCGAAATCTTCATCATCAGGTTCATAGGTATATCTGTCGAAACGATTAATAACGTTCCGCTGAGCTCCCTGACCTTTTATGAAATTTTCGTTTTGCATTCCTGTGTAAAATTAGAATGGAATTTGCATAAAATAATGAGTTTTAACATTAAAGTTTTCCACAAAAAAATCCAACACTTTCAAAAGCGTTGGATTTAACATAATTAAATATATTTTTTTACTACTTCAGTGCGTAAAATTCCACTCCGTGAGTTTCATCGTCTTGATTCTTTTCATCAAAGTGTCTGTGATAGTCCGAATAGGAATCACTATATTTTTTATCTTTTTTAGTCAATATTTTTTTTATGCTGATTAAACTTAATACTGCCAAAAGACCAACTCCTCCTGCCAGTAAAACTCCAACTTCTTTTTTCATATTTTCTTTGATTTAATATTGTTACCATTGCAAAAAGCATACCTATTTTATTTTTTTAAACTATAAATTTTGTTAACATTAAACTTTATTTTTAGGAAAATTACAATCCATTATTTTTATTATATTTAAAAATTGCAATGGTTTAATTATTGTACTTAACAAGAAAAATAATATTATGGAAAATCCAGAAAACATTGACAGGATGACAACCTTAAGCGAAGTCATGAGAACGCTTTCTGAAAGAGGAATACAGCGAGAATTCAGGATGAATGAGAATTGCGAAATGAAGTTTGAAAATTCTGAAAAAGTCTATCAACCTTCAGAATTAGTGATTTTAAAAACATACCGGTTTGAAGGAGACAGCAATCCTGATGACAATGCAGTGCTTTATGTAGTAAAAGATGACGCCGGAAATCGTGGAATGATCATAGATTCTTACGGAGCAGACAGTAATTATCCAGGTGAGGAGTTTGATAAGTTTCTAAGAGAAATTCCTATATTGGAAAGCGACGAGTTCAATTTTTAAGCTGAACCATTTTATATTAATTCTTTAAACCATTAAGATTGCTCAATTAAAAATAAAAAAGATCGCTGGTTTTATGCAATCAGCAATCAATAGTTCTGTTTTAATGGTTTAAAGGATTATTCTTCTGAATTTTCTTTTTTCTTGAATATATTGTTCAGAAAACCTTTCTTTTCCTTTTTTTCTGCTTCCGGTTTAGGAGCTTCTTTTTTATTTTTGATTTCCTGTTTTATTTCTTTTACAGACTGTTTCATTTCTTTCACAGAAGAAACTGCTTCTTTTACCGTCTTTTCTGTCTTTTCTACATTTCTGCCAATTAGGGTTTTCTTTAACCCCTGCTCAATTCCTTTCCAGAAGAGATTAAAGAAAGATTTCGTCGGATCACGTTCTACATTTTCTACGGTAACAGCTTCGGGAAAACTGCCTGAATCTGATTTAAGAAAAACATTGGCAACAGCTGTAAGAAACCCTTTCTTCTCATGATTGTTCTTATTGAGCACAGCAATTTTCAAGTCTTTATGCTTAAGATTAAAGGTTCCGTGTAATCCGGCCGGGTTTCCTTTAAAATTAAAAAGCATCTCCTGGATAGTTCCTGCAGTAGCCGTTACGTGAAGATAAGGTCTGATGAATGGGTTGATTCCACTGGCAGGAAGACTGGTTGTTTTCCCTGCAATTGTAAAATTATCATTGTTATCGGCAACATCAAAGTTCCAGTTTACAGAAAGTGGCGAGAGGTTCATGAATGAACAGTTGATTTTGATGTCTACTTTTGTAGGTTTTCCTTTTATTTTAGCAGAATTCAGATTTTTGACATTCATATTAAAATTGCTGAATATCAATTTTCCAGGCCCCATACTTTCCGGAGTATCTTCTTCATAGACTAATACTGAGTTTTTCAGATCAAGATTACTGATCGTCATCGGAATTTTAATAGAACGCAGCATTTTGGAATACAATGCTTTTATTTTTGGATCGTCTTTTGGAATTTTACTCCTGAAAATATTAGCATCTGCTGATTGGATTGTGACATGGGAAGCATTCACCATTTTATGATGAGAAAATAAATCCCACGTTCCTTCTGCCGAGATTTGCCCGGCTTTTATATCATATAAATCTCTTTCAACGGGTATCATTTTAATAAACTGTGCCCTCGAAACGAGGGGTTTCATGGCAAAATTATTGATCTGAACTTTATTTTTATTAAGTTTCAGAAGCCCTAAGCTCATATTATAGAACTGTGTTTTGTAAGCAAAGTTCCGGGTGGTGAGATAATAATCTTTAACCTTAAAGGATAATCCTGGCTGATTTGGCTTGGGTGCTAATTCAATAGCGTTAAGTGTGGCATTCAAATCATGAAAAACCAAGGGCTCTTTGCCATTATCATAGGTTATATTTGAATTTTTCAAAGACATTTTCCCTATAACAACAGATTGTATAATTCCTGGGCCCGAAGTTTTATTTTGCTTCTTCTCCCCTGTTTTGATCGTTCCGTTTACATTGTCTACAAGGATATCTTTGAAATCAAGATTCACTTTTTTATTAAGAAATTCTAATTTATTAATATTAAAAGCTATGTGGTTTGTCTTTAGAACAGCAGCCGTTTTTCCTGTTGATGGAGTTCCGGCCGTCAGCAGAACATCCATGATTTCTCCGCTTTTAGGGCTTAATGCAAAACTTCTTATGGAAATATTTTGATGATTGGAATACTGTATATCCTTTCCGGAAAGCAGAAAATCTTTATATCCGATAGGAATTACCTGTTGTGAGCTTTCTTTATTAAACATCAGTTGGTTGATATTCAAATTAAGATTTCCTACGGACAGGAGCTTATTTCCATCCGGTTTATTGATCTGAACTATGGCATTATTGAGTTTTATATTTTTTAAATCAACTTCAAAACTGGAATTTTTATTAGTTTTTATTGCTTTTACTCCTGTATTATATACTGTAAATACGGGATTTTGAAAGTCAGCATTAGCCAGTGACACTTTATTTTTTGTCAAAACCACATCTTTGAATTCCATTTTTGGAACACTAAATTCAAATAATTGAGGCTTTTTAGGATAAAACTTTTTAAACTGCGCAAAAGAAAGAAGCGGAGTCAGCCTGAAATTTTCAACTGACATCTGCCCATCACTTGTATTAATCTTATTAATGGTAATGGCATATGTTTCATCTGGACGAAAAAAGAACTTCTTCCCTTTAATACTGTATCTGTCAAAAACTACTGGAAGTTTATTTTCAACAGACTCTTCTGTCATCTGTAAGTTTTCTACAAACAGATCCAGTTGCTGTACAGATAAAAATTTTTGTTTGGTATGTTTAAAAACGGCAATCTTTCCTTCATTGATCATGATATTTTCAAATAAAAACGGGCTTCTCTTCTTTCCTGTTTTACGATCAACGGGTTTTGCGAGAATGACATTTAAATTAGGTTTTGCCAACAATAGATCCGAGGAGCTTATTCTTTTATTAAAAATGGCATCATAAATTCCAAAACGACTTATTTTCAGGGTATCAATAGTTCCCTGCAAACCAATAACGTCTGTATTTTGCGGATCTTTACTGTTAACGGAGATTCCGGAAGCGAAGATATTTCCTGTTCCTAAATCTACATCCAGGGTTTTATAGGAAACTTTATAGTCAGTATTCTTTTTTATATACTCCGGAAGCTGGGTTTTAAGCCATATATTCAGTCCGAAATTCGCAGCGAGAAGAATTCCTGCCAGGATTCCGAAACTTATCAATAGTCTTTTAACCCATTTTTTCATATTTATGATTTGGTTTTATTTTACATCGATCAATTCTTTATTTCAAGATCGATCACATATCCTTCGTGCCCTCTTACATTCATGAAATTTCCTCCTTCAAATCCCAGATACTGTCCTTTGATACCAGAAAGCCTTCCGGAAAATTCAGGTTTTTTATCTAATGTAAAAGATGTAACCTTTTCCGGTTTTTCAAAAGGATAATCGAACATCCATAATTCTTCTCCTTCTCTATAGAATTTCTGAAAATCTTCAGGAAAATATTCTCTGATCTTTTGTCTGAAATCCGCAAGATCTACTTCTCCTTCAAAATCATCCTGCAGCATTTTTCTCCAATTGGTTTTATCTGCCAAATGCTCTTTCAGAGCTACTTCTATCATTCCCGCTTCATAACGGTTTTCAGTTCTTGCTATGGGTAATGCAAAAGTCGCACCCTGATCAATCCATCGTGTTGGAATCTGAGTATTTCTCGTTACTCCTACTTTTACATCTCCTGTATAAGCCAGATATACCGTGTGTGGCTGAAGCTGAATTTGCTTTTCAATCTCAAGATCTCGTTCTGCAACGCCTAAATGTGCTGTAGAAAGTTCCGGACGGATAATGGTATCACTTGCATAAGGACTTTCAAAAAAGCAGTTTTTGCAGAATCCCATTCTGTAAATAGGTTTATTTTCCCCACAGTTTACACATTGGAATCCGGTGTGCCTGATACTTACTTCCTTTCCAATCAGCTCATTCATATGGATCAGGTCCCCTGAAAGATTGAGATAGTATTGGATTGGTTTTGCATCGTAGCTTGTCATCTTTAAAATTTGCCCTTGAAACTGCATATTATATTTATATTACTTTTTTAAGTAAATTTAATGATTATATTTTTCAAAAAGTAAAATTTATATTTTTGTACTAATAAAAAATACAAATGGTTTATCTTATAACAGGCGGTAGTGGATTCATCGGATCTCATTTAATTGAACGATTATTAAGAAATGGACATTCTGTCATAAACATTGACAATTTTGATGATTTCTATAACTATCAGGTAAAAATTAAAAATACTTTAGAGTCAATTGGTAAAATTTCGGATTTTGAATACTCAGATAAAGAGACTGATATCCGTCAATTGATTTCACTTACTCATTCTGACCAATATTCCCTCTATTGGCAGGATATCCGGGACCAGAAAGGTCTTGAAAACATCTTTAAAAATCACTCTATCGACATGGTGATTCATCTGGCTGCACTTGCTGGTGTACGCCCTTCCATTGAACGTCCTTTAGAATATGAAGAAGTCAATGTAAGAGGTACTATGAATCTTTGGGAACTGTGTAAGGATTTTAATATCAAAAAATTTATTTGCGCTTCCTCATCAAGTGTTTATGGGAACAATGAAAAGGTCCCTTTTGCAGAAACAGATAATGTGGACAATCCTATATCTCCTTATGCTGCCACCAAAAAAAGTGGTGAAGTCATAGGACATGTTTACCACAATCTATACCATATAGATATGATACAGCTTAGGTTCTTCACAGTATATGGACCAAGGCAGAGGCCAGACCTCGCAATACACAAGTTTGTAAAGCTTATTTCGGAGGATCAGGAAATTCCTTTTTATGGTGATGGTAATACTGCCAGAGACTATACATATATCGATGACATTATTGACGGGATTACCAAGTCTATCCTTTATCTGGAAAATAATACCGGAGTTTATGAGATTCTTAATCTCGGAGAAAACCAGGTAATCACTTTATCAGAAATGGTTTCCACTATAGAAATGGCACTTGGAAAATCTGCCATTAAAAAAATTCTGCCAATGCAGCCTGGAGATGTCACAAAAACCAATGCAGATATTACAAAAGCAAAGGATTTAATAGGGTATAAACCGGCCACAGACTTCCAAAATGGCATAAAAAAATTTGTGGAATGGTTTTTGAGAAAACGACATTAAGTAAATTGCTGACACAGCTGCCATTCAGTTTGTGAAAGCCATTTATAAGAAAAAATTATAAAAAGAATTGAAAATCAAGTATAAAAAAGTTTATTATACAACCTATTTTTATACTTTTGCAAAAAATTAGAAAATTATGTACTGGACATTAGAATTAGCTTCATATTTAAGTGACGCACCTTGGCCAATGACAAAAGCAGAGCTTATTGACTACGCAATCAGAACTGGTGCACCTATGGAGGTAGTAGAAAACCTTCAGGCAATCGAAGACGAAGGAGAAATTTATGAATCTATCGAAGAAGTATGGAGCGACTATCCTACTGACGAGGATTTCCTTTGGAACGAGGACGAATATTAATAAAGCGATAAGCTTTAGGCTGCGTGCTTAGAGCTTTTTTGCCCTTTTTTATATATTAATTTCACACGATAAGCGTGTCATTTAAAACGCTTAAAGCATCTTGCATTAAGCATAAAGCAAAAAATTTATGAGTTTTTTAAACAAAGTTCTTAAAGGGTTTTTGGGAGACAAAAAAGCGCAGGACCTAAAAGAAGTAAAAAAAGTTGTAACAAAAATCAAGGCTGTAGAACCTAACATCCAACAATTGTCGGATGATGGGTTGAGACAAAAAACGGCTGAGTTTAAAGAGAATATAAAATCTGCAACCAGCAAGATCACAGCTCAAATAGAACAGATAAAAGAGCAGATAAAAAATTCAACCAATGTTGACGAAAAAGAAGCTCTTTTTTCAAAAATTGAGTCTCTAAAGAAAGAATCATACGAAATTGAAGAGAAAGTTCTTGTTCAGGTTCTTCCCGAAGCTTTTGCATTGATAAAAGAAACAGCAAGAAGATGGGCACAGAATGGAGAGATCCGTGTAACAGCAAGTGACTGGGACAGAGAACTGGCTGAGGCAGGAAAAGATTTCGTTAGCATTCAGGGAGACACAGCTGTTTGGAAAAACTCATGGGATGCTGCCGGAACTCCAGTAGTTTGGGATATGGTCCATTATGATGTTCAGTTTATCGGAGGGGTTATTCTTCACAGTGGTAAAATTGCCGAGATGGCAACCGGTGAAGGTAAGACTTTGGTAGGAACATTACCTATTTACTTAAATTCACTTCCGGAAAGAGGAGTACACGTTGTAACCGTGAACGATTATCTTGCAAAAAGAGACTCGGCATGGATGGGCCCTCTTTATCAGTTCCACGGAATGTCTATCGATTGTATCGATAACCACCAGCCGAACTCAGACGGAAGAAGAAAAGCATACAACTCAGATATTACTTACGGAACGAATAACGAATTCGGTTTCGATTACCTGAGAGATAACATGGTGACTTCACCTTCAGAATTGGTACAAAGAGAATTGAACTTTGCAATTGTGGATGAAGTTGACTCTGTATTGGTAGATGATGCAAGAACGCCATTGATCATTTCCGGTCCGGTTCCTCAGGGAGACAGACAGGAATTTGATGTTCTTAAACCTTCTATTGACAGAATTGTTGAAGTACAAAAGAAAACCGTTTCTGCTATTTTCAACGAAGCGAAAAAATTAATCGCTGCAGGAAATACAAAAGAAGGAGGATTCAAATTACTTCAGGCTTACAGAGGTCTTCCAAAAAACAGACAATTAATCAAATTCTTATCGGAAAGCGGAAACAGAGCATTACTTCAGAAAGTTGAAGCGCAATATATGCAGGACAACAACCGTGACATGCCGATCGTAGATAAAGACCTTTACTTCGTTATTGAAGAGAAAAACAATCAGGTAGACCTTACAGACAAAGGTGTTGAATACATGTCTCAAGGAAACTCTGATGCAAATTTCTTCGTTCTTCCTGATATCGGGACTGAAATTGCTGAAGTAGAAGCTAAAAATCTTTCTAAAGAAGAAGAATTTGAAGCTAAAGAAAGACTTTTTGCTGACTTTGCTGAAAAATCTGAGCGTGTTCACACCATGAGCCAGCTATTGAAAGCTTACACATTATTTGAAAAAGATGATGAGTATGTAGTCATTGACGGTGAAGTAAAAATTGTTGATGAGCAGACAGGCCGTATTATGGAGGGACGTCGTTATTCAGACGGTCTTCACCAGGCAATTGAAGCGAAAGAGAGTGTAAAAATTGAGGCAGCGACTCAAACTTTTGCAACGATCACGCTTCAGAACTATTTCCGTATGTACAATAAACTTGCGGGGATGACTGGTACAGCTGAAACTGAGGCTGGTGAACTTTGGGAAATCTACAAACTGGATGTTGTAGTAATTCCAACAAACCGTCCAATTTTAAGAAATGACAAACAAGATTTAGTTTTCAAAACTAACAGAGAGAAATATAATGCTGTAATTGAAGAGGTAGAAAAATTAACCGAAGCAAAAAGACCTGTACTTGTAGGAACGACTTCTGTTGAAATTTCCCAATTACTTTCAAAAGCACTTCAGTTAAGAAAAATTCCTCACCAGGTACTAAACGCGAAGCTTCACAAGAAAGAAGCAGAGATTGTAGCTGGAGCAGGACAGCCGGGAGTTGTAACGATTGCAACGAACATGGCAGGCCGTGGTACGGATATTAAGCTTTCTAAGGAAGTAAAAGATGCTGGAGGTTTAGCTATCATTGGTACTGAGAGACACGATTCAAGACGTGTTGACAGACAGCTTAGAGGTAGAGCAGGACGTCAGGGAGATCCTGGAAGTTCTCAGTTCTATGTATCTCTTGAAGATAACCTGATGCGTTTATTCGGTTCTGAGAGAATTGCTAAAATGATGGACAGAATGGGTCATAAAGAAGGTGAAGTAATTCAGCATTCTATGATCAGTAAGTCTATCGAAAGAGCTCAGAAAAAAGTAGAAGAAAATAACTTCGGAACAAGAAAGAGACTTCTTGAATATGATGACGTAATGAACAAACAACGTGATGTAATCTACAAAAGAAGAAAGAATGCTCTATTCGGAGATCACCTGAAGTATGATATCACCAATATGATTTTTGATGTTGCCAATTCTATCGTTGCGAAAGGAAAAGCTACCGGAAATTATAAAGATTTTGAATACGAAATCATTAAAACATTTACTATGGAATCTCCGGTTTCCCAAAGTGATTTTAATAACAAAAATGTTCAGGATCTGACGAATATCTTATTCAACGCAGCTCAGGAAGATTACAGAATGAAATTGAACCTATTAAAAGAAAAATCATTCCCAATCATTGAGAATGTATACCAAAATCAAGGTTCAATGTTCAAAATGATCCAGGTTCCTTTCACAGACGGACACAAAACAATGACAATTGTAGCAGATCTTAAAGAAGCTTACGATACTCAGTGTGAAAGTTTAGTAAACGATTTCGAAAAGAACATTACTTTATCGATCATCGATGAAAACTGGAAACTTCACCTTCGTGAGATGGACGACTTAAGAAGATCTTCACAAGGAGCTGTTTACGAACAGAAAGATCCATTGGTAATTTATAAGCAGGAATCTTTCCACTTATTCAGTGAAATGATCGACAAATTGAACAAAGAAATTATTTCTTTCTTATATAAAGGAGAAATTCCAGCTTAAGAAAAATTTAATAATATCATCTAAAAACCGCTCTGGCATTGACCATAGCGGTTTTTTATTATTCAGTATATAACATTTCATGATAAATATCAACTTTATTATTTATTTAGAACAGTTAAAAATAATATATTTGCAAAAAATTTGACTGCTTCATGAGGCTAAAAACTGCAAAACGCTGGTTTAATTGGCATAAATGGACGAGCCTTATCTGTACCGTTTTTCTGCTGTATCTCTGTATAACAGGGCTGCCGTTGATCTTCCATGAAGAAATAGAGCATCTTTTAGAAGATAATAAAGAGGCTGTAGCTAAGAACACTCAGAAATTAAGCTTGGACAAACTTGCGCAGATAGCCGAGTCAAAATATCCTGGAGAAAAGGTAAGATATGTTTTCTGGGACGAGAATGAAAAGAATAAAGTTCTTTTTGATGTTGTTGACAAGCCTAATGCCCCTTACGAAAAAAGTAAATATTTAGTTTTAAACGAATACACCGGAGAGGTTTTGGGAGCCCCAAAAACTGACGGGCTTATGAATATAATCCTCAAGCTTCATACAGATATGTTTCTCGGAATCCCGGGAAAACTTTTTTTAGGACTGATGGGAATACTTTTCATGATTTCCATTATCTCCGGAATTGTTTTATATGGACCTATCATGAAGAAATACGATTTCGGAATGGTTCGTAAAAACAAATCAAAGAGACTTAAATGGCTGGATACTCACAATTTATTAGGAATTGCCATCACGGCATGGATGGTTGTGGTGGGATTTACAGGAATCATTAATACACTTTCTGATGTCATTGTAGGTCTTTGGCAGCAAGGTCAGCTAGCAGAAATGACAGCTCCTTACAAAAACCAAAAACCATTAACAGGCAATTTCAGTTCTCTGGAAGATGCTAAAAGGTCTGCAGAGAATACCATAAAAGACATGAAGGTCTCCGTAATTGCTTTTCCCGGGACAGATTTTACCAGTAAGCACCATTACGCAGTTTTTATGCGTGGCAATACAGAACTGACCTCAAAACTTTTAAAGCCCGTACTCATAGATGCCAAAACAGGAACCGTAACAGATTCCAGAGATATGCCATGGTATGTGAATGCCCTTTTTATTTCGGAACCTCTTCATTTTGGAAATTACGGAGGAATAATTCTGAAAATTGTATGGACGGTTTTTGATGTTTTTACCATCCTTGTTCTGATCACAGGTCTTTATTTGTGGATTGCAAGAAGAAAGGCAGAAAAACAGAAATTGAGATTATTAACCCCAAAAGAGATTTAAAATGAAAAGAACATTTTTAAAACTCTGGGGCATGCCCATCCTTTTGGCTCTTTTATCCATATTTGGATTAATTGCAGCTCTTCTTGGTGATGGTATATGGGATATATTAGGATGGTTAACGCTTTCTTTCCCATTATTTTTGATTATTAAACACTATTATAAATAATCCTATCCAATGAAAAAGATAATACTAAGTGTATCTATACTTTCAAGCGTAGTAGTTCTTGCACAGCAGAAAGATACTCTGAAAACGAAAAGCATTGATGAAGTAATCATCAACACTTATGTGAAAAAAGACAGTGAATACTCTAACAAAATGCCTTTGAAAGCAATAGAGGATCCACAAGTATATTCTTCCATTGACAAAGGAGTACTGGAAAACCAATTATTATTTACTGTGGATGATGCTTTCAGAAATGTAGCGGGTGCACAGAAAATGTGGAGTGCTACAAACAGAGCTGGAGACGGGGGTATCTATATTAATTTAAGAGGTTTTGTGGCCGGAAACTCTATCAGAAATGGTATGGTGGCACCTATTACTACTTCTATGGATGCCATTAACGTAGAGAGAATTGAAGTTTTAAAAGGACCTTCTGCAACATTATTCGGAAGTAATGTAACTTCTTACGGAGGTGTTGTGAACAGAGTCACTAAAAAACCTTTTGAAACTTTTGCAGGCGCTGTTTCATTAGCAGGAGGAAGCTATAATTACTACAGAGTACAGGCAGATGTAAATGCACCTCTTACAAAAGATAAAAAATTATTATTTAGGTTAAATACTGCCTATACAAACCAGGGGACTTTCCAGAGAACCAACGCAAAGAATTCTTTCTATGCATTCACTCCATCCATTACTTACCGTCCTACAGATAATTTGGAGATCAATGCTGAACTGGAAATGTTTGAAACAAATTCATATCCTGAAACAGCTTTCTTCTTCTATGTTCCAAGTGCACAGCTTGGCGCAGATAGTATGGACAAACTGGAGAAATTTGGTTACAACTATAAGCAGTCTTATACAGGAGAAGGTCTTAAGACTATTGGTAGAGCCAGAAACTTCTTTGGACAAGTAAACTATAAGATTAATGAACATATCAAATCATCTACGAATGTGAGCACTTCTTATTCTTATTCAGACGGATTTAACCCTTATTTCTATTTTGCTCCGAAAGGCATGGCAACTGGAATTCCTACGGATACAGAATTGGGAGTTGTAAGAGCTGATCAGTCAACCAAAGACAGCAAAAGAACTTATTTTCAGGTTCAGCAGAACTTTAATTTTGATTTCAATATCGGAAGCGTAAGAAACAGAACTGTTGCCGGTTTCGATTATATGAGACTTAATGACAACCAATATTTTATGTTCACCAATTTTGACTGGGTTCCTTTCACTGGTACAGACTATTCTAATATGAACGGACAGACATTGGGCGCTCTATATGACAATCTGAGAAATCAACCTGATTTTGAGAAAAATAATACCTATATAAGTGCTGGTAAAAAAGATACCTACAGTGGTTATATTTCGAACGTTATTACACCAATAGCTGGTCTTAATATTCTTACTTCATTACGATATGAAACGAATAACTACAGAGGTGGTCAGGTTGGACAAAATAAAACAGCTGAATACAAGCAGGGAGCATGGTCTCCAAAGTTTGGAGTTGTTTACCAAATTCTTCCTGAGAAATTATCTGTATTTGGAAATTATCAGAACAGCTTTACTGTAAATGGATATTATACCTCAGACAAGGCAGGAAATGTAACCCTTTCAACTCCTGAAAGAGCCAATCAGTTTGAAGGTGGTGTCAAAACAAACCTCATCAAAGGAAGAATTACAACAACTTTAAGTTATTATAATATCCAAGTAAAAAATACTCTTCTGAATACCGGTGAAATGACAGGAACAGGACAGGCTGTACAAAACCAGGCTGGTTTATTAAGAAGCCAGGGAGTAGAATTAGAGGCAAATGCGTATCTGATCAAAGGGTTCTCTGTAATCGCAGGAGTAAGCTACAACGATATGAAATATACGGAAGCGGATGAAACCGTAATCGGAAGAAGACCCGCTACAGCATCATCTCCATGGCTGGTTAACTTCAATGCAAGTTACCAATTCCTCGATGGAAAACTAAAAGGTCTTGGGTTTGGAGTTGGAGGAAACTATGCGAGCGATAACAAGATTGTGAACTCTACAACCATGGGTACTTTCATCCTTCCAAAATATCTGGTACTGAATGCTAATGCATTTTATGACACAAAAAAATTCAGAATCGGAGTAAAAGTAGACAACTTTACCAACGAACACTACTGGAGCGGATATACTACAGCCAATGCTCAGGCACTAGCTAATGTATTAGGAAGTTTTACTTATAAATTTTAACTGTTAAAATAAAATACTCCTCTTAAACAATGAAGAGAATAACAATAGGAGCTGCATTATTAACATCTATGTTAAGTTTTGCACAGGAAAAAAAAGACACCATCAAATCCAACGATATTGAAGAAGTAATTGTTAACGGAAGGTATTATCAGAAATATAAACTGAATGAAGTTTCTGGCTCACTAAGAATCCAGACGCCTATTCTTGAACTTCCACAAAATGTACAGTCTGTAAGTTCGCAGGTTCTTGCTGATCAGATTACATTGAACATGTCTGAAGGAATTGTCCGTAACGTAAGTGGAGCAAGAAAAGTAGAACACTGGGATAATGTGTATTCTAATGTATTCATGAGAGGAGCCAGTATTGCTACTTTCATGAATGGAATGAACGTATCTTCTACCTGGGGGCCTATCAACCCTGATGCGTCTATTATTGACAGAATAGAGTTTGTAAAAGGACCTGCCGGATTCATGGGTTCTATGGGAGATCCTGCCGGGTTTTATAATGTTGTAACAAAAAAACCTACCGGAAAATTTGCCAATAGTGTTCGTTTCACTACAGGAAGTTATAATCTTTTCAGAGGAGAAGCAGATCTTGACGGGGTTCTTGTGAAAGACGGAGTTTTAGATTACCGTATCAATTTGATGGGAAGCTCTAACAATTCATGGGTGGAAAATGATAAAACAAGTAAAATAATTGTTGCTCCATCTATTACTTTCAGACCTACAAAGACAACTGTATTTACAGCACAGTACAACTATCAGTACTTAAAATTCAATCAACCGGGAGCTTACCTGATGTCTAACGACGGATATGCTTCACTGAATGTACATACCAACTTTAATGATCCCAACTTCAAAAAAACTGAAGTAAAAGATCAAAGTTTATTCTTGAGCTTAGATCAGAAACTCTTCAAAGATTGGGTTTGGAGTACACAATATGCTTATATGGATCTGAATTATGACGGAGGTTCATGGTGGGGAACTTTTGACCCAGCGAATAAGAATGTTTTAAACAGAACATTAAGCAACTGGCAGGCAAAAGGGAAAAACCACATTTTCCAGACGTATGTAAGAGGAAAACTTAATACAGGAAATATTATTCATAAAATAATTGCAGGGTTTGATTATGGAGACAGAAAGTATAATGCAGACTTTTCATCTTTTGCAGGTGGCCCATTCCCAATTGACATTTATAATGTGAATTATGGTGTAGACCCTACAAAGCTTCCTTCTTCTGACTTTTATACCTTAAACACCTCTGCCCCATTTTATAACGATCAGGGAGTAAAATATACCTCTTATTACGCTCAAGATCAGATTGAAATGTTTGATAATAAATTGAGATTAACATTAGCAGGAAGATATACAAGCGGTAAAACCTATTCTGCATATCCTAATCTGAGCCCGGGGACACCTATTGTACCTGATACAGCTGGTGAGTTTACACCAAGAGTTGGAGTGAGTTATTCTATTAATGAAAACTTCTCGGCTTATGGGATCTATGACAAAACTTTTACACCACAATCCGGAACCGGGATTAACCAAACTAAAATTACAGATCCTTTCAGAGGACAGAATATTGAATTTGGATTGAAAAAAGACTGGTTTGGAGGAAAATGGAACACTACTTTTGCCGTTTACGAAATCAGAAGACAAAATATTCTTGTAGCAGGAAATGCAAATGAAAACAATGGAGTTGCTTTTCAGGTTGCTACAGGTGAGCAAAGAGCAAGAGGTTTTGAAACCGATATTAAAGGAGAGATCATTAAAGGGCTGAACCTTATTATCAACTATGCTTACACTGATGCAAAAACCGTTAAAGACACAGATCCTGCAAGAATTGGAGTTCAGTCTCCCGGAAATGCGAAAAATGTTCAAAATACCTGGATAAACTATAGATTTGAAAATGGCCTTATAAAAGGTTTCGGAATTTCCGCTGGATATCAGTATCAGGGAGGAAGACAATCCTGGTATGGAGTAACTGCAACAAAAGATCAAAGTCTGCCGGATTATTTTGATACCAACTTCGGGGTTTCCTATACTGCTAAAAAATTCGATGTTAACTTTATGTTGAATAACGTTCTTAACAAAAAACTTTATAGCGGATACAGAGGAGATGGAGGAGAATACGCATGGATCTATAATGCTCCGCGCAACTGGAGAGTATCAGTAGGATATAAATTTTAAAAAAAATCAAAGGTTAGCCCCTCACGGGGTTAACTTTTTGCTATGAAAAAGCATCACCATAAAAAGAAGGTTTCTTCAACAAAAAAATGGTCTGCCAAACTCCATCTGTGGTTTGGTCTGTCTGTTGGCATCATTGTATTTATAGTCGCTCTTTCGGGGACTTTATATATTTTTAAGGATGAAGTACAAAACAGTCTGCGCAAGGAAGCCATTTATGTAAAAACAGAAGATCTCGGAAAAAAGGCACTATCACTTAATTTGCTTCGTGAAAAAGTATCGCTGGAACTTAACGAAAAACATCCGCTAAGTTCAGTAGAAATCCCTTTAGACAAAAGCAAATCCTACCGTTTTCTTTATTATGAAAAAAGTAAAAAAGGCTGGAATTATTTTCAGCAGGTTCTCATCAACAAACAGGCATATGTAAATCAGTACACCGGAGAAATCATTGCAGTGTATGATGAAAAATATGATGTATTTAATATTCTGAAGTATCTCCATTGGGGACTTCTGCTCAATTCCGAATGGGGACCATTTACTGTAGGCATCCCGACCGTTCTTTTTATTATAATGCTGATTACGGGAATCATCTTATGGTGGCCCAAAAATAAAAATGCCAGAAAAGGACGTTTTTGGTTCAATTGGGAAAATGTAAAAAACTGGAAACGTAAAAACTATGACCTTCACAATATATTAGGGTTTTATGCCTCATTCATTGCCTTAATAATAAGTGTTACAGGGATCTATTTTGCTTATCCGTATGTGAAAAATACTTTTAACCTCGCCATATCCGGTTATTGGGAGGCGCCAAAAGAAAAAGAAATCAAGTCTCCGGATTCATTGATGGTAAAAAATGAAGCTGTTTTTGATTTGGCCGCAGCACAGACCGAAAAATTGTATGCAGGCTCATCCAGTTTCAGAATCAATTTAAACGGAAAGAATAAGAAAGGTAAAGAACTGAAGAACCTTCCGGTTACCATTTACGGAAAGGACGGAAGATTCAGCGAAAGAAATCTGCTGACATTCGATAAATACTCAGGAAAACTACTGGCCAACAAACCTCATCAAAAACTGAGCAACGCCGAAAAATATGCCAATGCCAATTATGATATTCATACAGGATCTTACTTCGGTCTGTTTGGAAAAATCATCTGGTTTATTGCCGGCCTCACGTGTACATCACTCCCAGTAACCGGGTTTCTGGTTTGGTGGGGAAAAAGAAAGAAAAAAGGAAAGAAAATATAATGAAAAAAGCGCTTTTATCAGCTGCCTGCTTAGGAACTACTACCGTTTTTGCTCAGGTAAAAGATACTCTACAAACTAAAAATGTGGACGAGGTTGTAATGACTGCCTCCAGAAAAAAGGAAAACATAAAAGAAGTTCCCAGCTCTATCACTGTGGTAGGAGAGAAGCAGATTCAGTCTCAATTGACTGTTAATTCTGACATTACGAGCATCCTGCAGTATACAGTTCCCAGTTTAGGAACAAACTCTGGACAGACTTCCAATTCGGGACAGACTTTAAGAGGGCGCCAGGTTTTGGTTTTGATTGATGGGATTCCGCAGTCTACTCCACTTCGTAACGGAGCAAGAGATTTAAGGACTATTGATCCTTCAGCTATCGAAAGAATAGAAGTGATCAAAGGAGCTTCTTCCATCTATGGTAACGGAGCAGATGGAGGGATCATCAATTATATTACGAAAAGAAGCAAAACAGATAAAAAAATTTCCGGGGTTTCACAGGTTGGTCTTACAGGACAGCCTTACGGAGGAACTTTAGGAGTAAGAGCCAGCCAGCTTTTAACCGGAAAGATCAATAAATTTGACTATACCCTTTCATTAGCTTACGAAAGAACGGGATATACAAAAGATGGAGACGGTGTTTTGATAAGTCCTACTTACAGCATCGCCAAGATGGACAATTACAACGGATTGCTTAAAATTGGTTATGATATCAACGAGAATCAAAGAATTGAAGCCTCTTATATTGGCTATTCTTCAAGATCAGACCTGAATGTAGGATTAAAAACAGGAAAATACGGTATCACTCCTACCATTGGTGAAGGAATAGGAAAAGGATTGGAAACAACACCTCAGGGAACCCCGAAAAACCATAACATCAGAGTAAGCTATGACAATAAGAACCTGTTTGCAGGAACTTCTTTAAATATTAATCTTTATTATCAGGATTTTAAAACCGTTTACGGATATAGTGATACGTTCTTCAATGGTGGACAGTCGAATGTTATTTCTCATAAAAAAGGAGCAAGATTCAATTTTGATACTCAGCTTTGGAACTCAGCAAACTCTCAGGGAGAAATCATCTACGGAGCGGATATTCTAAATGATGAGACCGTACAGAAGCTGGAAGACGGTCGTTTTTGGACCCCTAATATGAGCATGACCAATATTGCTCCTTTTGTATTGGCAAAAATTGACCTTTTCAAAAAATTTACTATCAAAGGTGGTCTTCGCTACGAAAATATCAAAGTGAATGTTGATGACTTCAATACACTTTCTACTCTTAAAAGTGACGGAACTTTCACCAAAAGTATTCCCGTAGCCGGAGGAAAATTAAGCTATAATGCATTGGTAGGAAATATTGGTGTACGTTATAATATTGAACCTTATATCAACCTTTTCGGAAGCTTTTCTCAAGCCTACTCTATCAATGAATTAGGAAGGATTCTAAGAACCTCAACTTCTGAAACAATCAATAGTCTGGAAACTAAACCAATTATCGTTAACAACTATGAATTGGGCGCGACAGGACAGCTTTCCAGCTGGCTTAATTATGAACTGACTTCTTACGTGAGTACTTCCAAACTTGGTGCATCATTCGTGCAGAGCCCGGACAGAGCACTGATGATTCAGAGATCTCCTGAAATTGTATACGGTGTTGAAGGTTTCTTACACTTCACTCCTGTAAAATGGATTCAGTTTGGTGGAAGCTACAGCTGGATGGAAGGAATTACTTCTGTAAAAGATGATGGTGATTATTCAGCAAAAATCAATAACAGCAGAATTTCTGCTCCTAAAGTCCTGGCTTATGTACAGGCGAGACCTGTTCCGGCTTTATCTGTTGGTCTTGATATGCTTCATTCTTTCCAGCAAAACAGATTCGAACCTAATGCTAAAACAGGATTGTATGCTTATGGTGAAGGATATGTTCCAGAATATACTGTCTTTAATTTCAAATCAAGCTACGAAGTGAACAACAACTGGAGGGTATCATTAGGGGTTGAAAACCTTTTCAACAAAGTATACCAACCTGCCATTTCATGGTGGACAGCAAGAGACAGTGACTTCACGAATGCTCTTGGACTGAGAGGAACATTCATGATTGAATATAAATTTTAATTAATCCAAATAAAAAGTAAAGCATATCTTTGCTTTACTTTTAGTTGCATATGAAGAAAAATCATCATCATAAAAAGAAACCGGGATTCTTTAAAAAATGGTCTGCCAAGCTCCACCTTTGGTTCGGATTGGGAATAGGTTTTCTGATCTTTATTATCTCTATCACCGGAGCATTGTACGTTTTTAAGGATGAAGTTGAAAACATCACCCGAAAAGATGTCATCTACCACCATGAGCAGAATATTGAACAGAAACAGGTGCTTCCTATCAGAGTAATGGAAAAAGCTGTTGCAGAACAGGTCAAGGAAAAATATCCTATCCACTGGGTCAATGTTCCTATTGACAAAAAGATGTCCTATATGTTCTTCTGGTATGAACATAATACGGATGCCTGGAATTATTTTGATGAATTTCCTATCTATAAACAGGCTTATGTAAACCCATACACCGGGAAAGTACTGAGAGTCTATGATGAAAAAAACGGATTCTTCAATATTGTAAAAATGATCCACTGGAGCTACCTCCTGAAACAGGATTGGGGAACGTATGTCGTAGGAATTCCGGTAATCATTTTTATCATTATGCTGATCTCCGGAATTATTCTATGGTGGCCTAAGAATAAAGCAGCAAGAAAACAGCGTTTTGCCTTCAAATGGAAAAATATTAAAAGCTGGAAAAGAAAGAACTATGACCTTCATAATGTATTAGGTTTTTATGCATCCATTTTTGCTTTGATCTTCTCCATTACAGGACTCTTCTATGCATTTTTTGTTGTTCAGGCGATGATCTATGTACTATTTTCAGGAGGAGAAACAAAGTACCCGGACTTTTCCCATATCAAGACAAAAGCTCCTGTTGAGCTGAGAACAGAAGGCACACTGGATAAAATCATCAATACAGTACAGACAAAATATCCTGATTCTTATGGTTTTGCAATAGATTTAGGACACCCTCACATGGATGACCACGAGCATCCTAACTTTGAGGTGTATGTAAAGCATCTTTCTTATTCTTACCATAAAAGCAGCAGTTTAATCTTTGATGAAAATTCAGGGGAATTGCTGCACACTCATGATCCGAAGGACAAAAACTTTGGGGAAAAGGCTGTGAGCGCCAATTATGATATTCACGTAGGAGCTATTTTAGGACTTCCTACCAAGATCATTGCCTTTATTGTAAGTTTGATCTGCGCCTCTCTTCCGGTTACCGGATTTATGATCTGGTGGGGGAGAAAAAAGAAAAAACCGTTAAAAACAGCTTAACATATTAAATAAAACCCAGTTAATAATCCATTAATACAATCTTTTTTATAATTTTAGCCCCTAGAATTTAATAATAGAAATGTCATTAATAGATTTATCAAAACAAGTTGCCCTTGGAGTTGACATCGGCGGAACCAATACTAAATTCGGAATCGTAAACCACCGTGGAGAAGTTCTGGATAAAGGAAACCTGAGAACCGATGCTTATGACAAAGTTGAGGATTTCATCGATGCTTTATATGAACATGTTCGTCCAATGATGGAAAAATATGGTACTGAAGCACATTTTGACGGAATCGGAGTAGGAGCTCCCAATGCAAATTACTATAAAGGAACCATAGAATTAGCTCCCAATCTTCCATGGAAAGGGGTAATTCCTTTCGCTGAGCTGATGACGGCAAAATTCGGACTTCCTTGTACAGTAACCAATGATGCCAATGCTGCGGCCCTTGGAGAAATGCTTTTCGGAGCAGCCAGAGGAATGAAAGATTTCATCATGATTACACTGGGAACAGGAGTTGGAAGCGGAATCATTGCTAATGGAAGCTTAATCTACGGACATGACGGGTTTGCCGGAGAATTGGGACACACGATTGTAAAACCAGGCGGTAGAAAACACTGGAGTACGGGTTCTGAAGGGAGCCTTGAGGCCTATGCTTCTGCTACAGGAATTACCATTACAGCAAAGAAAATGAGAGCTGAGTTCCCGGAATCTATGCTGAACCAGTATCCTGAAGATGAGATCAATTCTAAAACAGTATACGAGTGTGCGATGAAAGAAGACCCAATAGCTATTGAAGTCTTCAGATATACAGGTCAGAAACTGGGTGAGGCATTGGCTAATTTTGTAATGTTCTCTTCCCCGGAAGCTATTCTTCTATTTGGTGGAGTGATCAAAGCAGGAGATTTTATTTTAAAGCCTGCCAAACTTCATATGGAAAGAAACCTTCTTCCTATCTTTAGAAATAAAGTAAAACTGGTATTCAGTGAGCTTGACGAAGCAGATGCTGCCATTCTTGGAGCAAGTGCTTTGGTTTGGGAAAAATAAACTGAACGCTATTTAAATTATATAGAGCATCCTTTTTTAGGGTGCTTTTTTTGTCCACAGATTTTCACAGATGATTAATCGCATTTTCTTGTGTTTATTTGTGAAAACATTCGTGTTATTTGTGTTTAAAATTCAGCTTAATTGAGATGCTTCGACTCCGCTCAGCATGACAATGCTAATACTAACTGCTTTACTACTATCTTCGCCATTTACTTTCAATATTTAGTTCTTAACCGTGTTTAAAATCATTTGCAGTATCTATCATTGTAATTTGAGTTTATGAGGCTAAAATCATGTTCAAATGAAAAAGTTTTTCATATTTTTGATTGGTCTTTTCTGCATCAGGAAAGGATAATAAAACAATATAATTACCAACAATGGACAACAATAATTTAGAACAGATTACTTTCGGTGGTGGATGTTTCTGGTGTGTGGAAAGCTGTTTCAATATGCTTAAAGGGGTTAAATCTGCTATTTCAGGGTATTCCGGAGGACATAAAGACAATCCGACATATCAGGAAGTCTGTACAGGAGAAACAGGACATGCAGAAGTAGTACAGATCACTTATGATCCGGCGGTTATTTCCTATGAGCAATTGATGGATGTATTTTTCTTCCTTCATGACCCTACCCAATTAAACAGACAGGGAAATGATATCGGAACCCAATACCGTTCTGTTATTTACTATAAAGATGCTGCTGAGAAGGCAAAGGCTGAAGAAGCCATCAAAGTATCTCAGGAATCAGGAAGATGGGCCGGTACTTATGTAACAGAACTTACTCAATTCGATAAATTCTGGGCTGCAGAACAATATCATCAAGGATATTATAATGATAATCCTACACAGCCTTATTGCAGCGCTGTTGTTGGTCCTAAGATCCAAAAGTTCAAAAAGCATTACGGAGAGCTGGGAATGCTGAACGTGGAATAAAACCTTATATTTTTAAGTTTTGGCTAAAGCCGGATTGATAATGTATATTGGGTTAAACGGACTAAAGTCTGTTCCTATTGATATCAATTGAATGGCTGCAAACCGATACAAAATAACAGAAGCGAAGAGGAAATCTCTTCGCTTCTTGTTTACGCAAAAATAATTGTTATATGAAAAAACTAATATCCCGGGTTTTGAGTGAAGTCCTTTGAGGCATCAAGAGTTGCCTGAGGAATCGGGAAGATTCTTCTGTAAGGCTGAGTAGCTGCTTTTGCAGTTCCCGGCAAATCAAATTTTCCAAACCTGATCATTGCCTTTCTTCTGTACATTTCCCAATATAATTCGTATCCTGATTCTTTAAAAAGCGCATTAGCATCCAAAGAAGTAAGTGCAACTCCAGGAGCATTATTCTTTAAAGCATCATTCGTTCTTGTTGTTCTTAATCTGTTAACATCAGCCAGCGCTCCAGATACGTTTCCGTTTCTGAAAAAGGCTTCTGCTCTCATCATATAGATCGTTCCTAATCTGTATAATGGAACATCCATTCCGCTTGTTCCATTGTTTCCGTAACCAGGATCAAATTCAAACTTAAAGTTTCTTACCCCTCTGTTGATCTGAGCCTGTGTAAATACAGCTTCCGAAGGATTATCAAAATTGAGTTCCGGAGTAAAATCTGCGGCAAGTGTTGTATTTTTTTCGGTGAATAATTTATATACTTTGATTCTTCCATCCAAAGTCAGGTCAAAGTTACCATTGGCAAGAATTTTAGGTCCATATTGCTGACCAACCTGCAATCCTCTGTTGAAGTGAAACCATGGTTTTCCCGTTCCTTCCACTTTACTTGTTGACGGTACACTCACATCCGTTCCATCATTTCTGAACCAAGTTCCATCCTCATACTGATAGGTTCTCTGAAAACGAGGATCATCATGATTTCCGTTCCATGAATAATAGAATTCCGGTGTAACGCAAGAAGCATTCGTACCTCTGTTATCCGGCGAAGGTTTCTGAATTCTTTCCATAGACATATAGGCCAGATCATTGTCCGCATTTCTGTTTGAATTCTTCTTCTGAACAATGGTAAAGATCATTTCCTTACTTGTATCGTTATTGATATCAAAATTGTGGAAGTAGTTTGATTCTAAGCTAAAAAAGCCTCCATTAATCAACATATCAGAATACTTGATCACCATATCCATATCATTCCCTCCTCCACTTAAAGCCTGTTCCTTAAAGTTAAAAGTACCTGCCGTCTTGTTCTTTAAAACAGCTCTGTTTAGATACATATCAGCCAATAATGCATACGCTGCCTGTTTTGTAAATCTTCCTGCGTGTGTGTTCTGGGTTTTAATATCTGCCAGATTTGGAATAAGACCTTCCACTTCAGTAATCAATGCATCAATGGTAGATTCTGCTTTTCTGATCTGAATGGGTGCATTTAAATTATCCGGGTCTCTGTACGGAGCCTGTCCATACAAATCAATTGTTGTATACGTGTAAAAGGCCAATAACCCTTTGGCTTCAGCCAAAAATAAAGTTTTGTTATTGATATTACTTTTGTTGATACTCCCTATAGCAAACAAAGATTTCGTAATTCCTGAGTTCAGTTGATTCCAGGTAGTTTTTACCACATCATTATTCGCATCCCAGGTAAATTCGTGCATCGCTCTCCATTTTCCTCCATCTCCCCAGTCACTTCCTCTTGTTGGCAGGATAGCTTCATCAGTAGAATATTCCTGTAAAGCAAACACACTTCCATGATCTACAAAAGTTCCGTCACCAAGTTGTCCGTAAGCAGCAGCAAGAGAAGCTTCAGGGTCTGCGTTTTCAGTTCCCATTACCTCATCAATCACTTTTTCATCCAGATTGGTACATCCCACTAATGAGATCACAGCGATGGACAAAACGATTTTATTTATATTTAAAAATTTAGATTTCATGATTTCTTTTAACTTAAATTAAAACTTAATAGTAGCTCCCAAAATGAAAGTTTTCGCAGACGGATAAGTTGTGTAATCAATTCCTAAAGACTGATTTCCCTGCACTTGCTTGTTGGTGTCAACAAGTGGATCGTAACCAGAATAACTGGTAATGGTAAATAGGTTCTGTGCACTTACATACAGATTGATACTTTTCAAAAATTTCAATTGATTCATGTCAAAAGTATATCCTAATCTTACATTGCTTAAACGGATAAAGTCTGATTTTTCAAGATATAAAGAAGATAACTGCGGCTGATTGGCAAAACTTGCCCCTGACTCATAATATTTCTTCAACACGTTTCTATCTGAAGCTAAGTTGTTAATATTCAAATCCAAAGCTGTATTATTCACAAGGTAACCTCCTGTTTGTCCAATGAAAGAGAATGCAAAATCAAACTTCTTGTATTTCATATAAGAATTGATCCCGAAAGTGAAGTTAGGAATAGCACCTTCAAAAATCTTTCTGTCATTCGGATCAATCTTTCCGTCTCCGTTCAGATCTTCATATATATATTTTCCATTAGCATCAATTCCTAAGTAATTGTACATGTAGAAAGATCCTGCTTCATATCCGTTTCTGTAGATATTTGCAGTAACGCCTGAAAGTCCCGGTCCTGAAACTTCACCAGAATTAATTCCTGAAACCGGAAGGTCTTTCACCACATTATTTACTGTAGCTCCGTTGATATCAAGATTCCACGTGAAATTTTCGTTTTTAATAATTTCTGAACCTAAAGAGAATTCAAAACCTTTATTAACGATCTTTCCGTCAGCATTCAGCCAAACAAAATCTGTAGGACTTAATGGAGTAGAAGGAATAAATAATATTGGGTTTTTGGTTGTCTTATTATAGTATTCTAATGAACCGTATAATTTATTACTGAATAGGCTGAAATCCAAACCAATATTAGTTTGGGCTACCACTTCCCATTTCAGATTAGGATTGGGTGTTCTTACCACCTGAACTCCATTGATGAGGTTTAAGTTATCATACAAATAGTATCCTGCATTCTGTGATAACAGATAACTTGCTTTTGTAATTTTATTGAGAACTTCCTGATTTCCGGTTTCTCCCCAGCTTCCTCTTAGTTTCAGCTCATTGATAAATGAAACATCTTTCAGAAAGTTTTCTTTTGAAATGGTCCAGCCTGCAGCAACTGATGGGAAATACCCGTATTTATTGTTATCTCCAAAACGTGTGGAACCATCAGCTCTTAACGAAGCGGTTAAGAAATATTTTTTATCAAAATTATAATTTACTCTTCCAAAGTAAGACTGCAGTTCATTTTCCTGAGAAGTTCCCGGCTGTGGAATAAATACATCTCCGGAATATCCAGGATTAATTTCCGGTGAAATCCCTGCTCCCTGATTAACAAAGTTTCTTACGCCAAGATAAGTGGCAGTAGCTTTAAACTTTTGATAAGAAAAACCTCCTAATACGCTGAAGTTATGCCTGTTTAAGCTAAGATCATACGTTAAATAATGCTCCAAAAGAATATTATAAGAATCCAGATTGGCCTGTGAATAGATTCCTTTCGGGCTTCTGTCTGTAATGTTCGGGAACATGGTGGTATTTCTTTCAGATAAACTTCTATCAACCCCTAAATTAAATTTATAATTCAATCCTGGTAAAATTCTCAACGTTGCTTCTGTATTTCCTAATACTCTGAAAGTATTCGTTTTATCTTCGTAAACGCTCAATAAATAAAGTGGATTATAATGGGCGTTCATATTGAAATTGGTGTAATTTCCGTTTTGATCGTACACAGAACGCGTAGGATTTGCCATTAAAGCATGGATAATAAGCTGCCCGTCAGATCCCGCATTTCCACCGTTTGGAATCCCTGTTTCCCTGATATCACTGGCGGTAAGATTTAGTTTTACCTTTAATCTCTTGTTATCAAAGAAAGATTCTTCAGCATTCAAACGGGCGGTTGTTCTTTTAAAGCTGCTGTTCAGGACAATACCATCCTGATCCATGTGAGAAAGAGATGCAAAATAATTTCCTGTTTCCGTAGCTTTTGAGAATGAAACAGAATGATTGGATGAAACGGCATTTCTGTAGATTTCGTCCTGCCAGTCTGTATTTCCGCCATGGTCATAAGATTTATCTATTCCTGCAGCTCTGTACTCATCTGCCGTCATTAAATCTAATTTTTTAATCACTGAAGAAAATCCTAAATACGTATCATACGTAAACATCGGCTCTCCTTTTTTTCCTCTTTTTGTTGTTACCAAAACCACCCCGTTTGACCCTCTCGCTCCATAGATTGCAGCAGCAGAAGCATCTTTTAAAACTGTGATGGATTCAATGTCACTCGTATTCAAAAAGTTAAGTGGATTCTTTGCGGTTGTATTCCCCAGTCCTACATTCGGGCTTTGCGCACTTACAGGATCATTATTCAAAGGAATTCCGTCTACAACGAATAAAGGTGTACTCCCGCTTCGGATGGAACCGATACCTCTGATGGAAACATTCACTCCCGCTCCGGGTTCTCCACTCGACTGAACGATACGGACACCTGCTATTTTTCCCTGCATCAGGTTATCCACAGAAATATTCATTCCTTCTTTGAAATTTTCGGCTTTCAGCTGGCTTACAGCTCCTGTTAAATCGGATTTTTTCTGAGAACCATACCCTACCAGAGTTACCTCTTCAATAGAAGTTGAACCTTTTTTGGATTCTAGTTTTATAGAAACTGAAGTACTGGAGATTTTCACCATCTGTTCTCCATATCCTTCATAAGAAACGGATAATGTCTGTCCGATTCCGGCCGAAATTGAGAAGTTTCCTGATGCATCGGTAGAAACAGTGTCTCCGGTTTCTACAACAGTGACCTTTGCGCCTTCTATTGCAGAACCATTCTGATCCGTTACATTTCCGGAAATGGTTTCGTTTACCTGCGAAAACACAGGATAGTTTGAAGTAAATCCTTTAGCATCAGCTTGGTGAGCCACCAAAAAAATTAATGCAACCGGGATTAGCTTTTTAAACTTAAAAAAATTAATTTTGTGGTACATATCAATAAGTAAAGTAATTGCAAGACGTTACATTGCTTATCAAAAAGCCGCTGTTGTTCCCGCAACAGTGGTTTTCTTTTCAGACAACGGTTAGTTTTTATTTCGGCATACAAAGTAAAAGGATCTACCACAAATCTGTTTTAACATAATATTATCTTAAAGTCAACAAAATATAAATATCTCAATTTGAGATATTATAAACATGCTATATATCAACTGTTTATATGCCGCTATTTTTTAGTATTCACAAAATTTTAAAAATTACTTAACATAATATATAAATCATCACCAACAAAGACTCCTTAATTTTGCATGTAAAATGTATCGAAATGAAAAAGGCGGTTTTTCTTGGCATCTGTTTATCTTCATTCAACCTGTTTTGGTCACAATCTCAGCAACTTGATGAGCTAAAGATCAATGAAATTCAGGTAATAGGTTCTCACAATTCTTATAAGAAAGCCATTCTGCCTGAAGTGTACAGTTATTTATCACAAAAGGACACTCAGAAATCTTTGCCGAAAATTCAATATGAACACATTCCTATTCCTGAGCAGCTGGATCTTGGACTTAGAAATCTGGAAATAGATGTGTATGCAGACAGCAAGGGAGGAAAATATGCTCATCCCAAAATTCTTGACCTTGTAAAGACCAACGAATCTTTTGATCCTGAAGGAAAAATGAAAAAACCGGGTTACAAAATGATTCATATTACAGATATTGATTATCAGACATGGTATTATACCCTGGAAGAATGCCTGAAGGATTTGAAGAAGTGGTCTGACAGGCATCCTGATCACGATCCTGCTTTTATAACGCTTGAACCCAAAGATGGAAAAGCGAACCAATTCGGGACAGAGCCGGAGCATTATACAAACCAGCTTTTTGATGATCTGGATAATGAACTGAAAAAGTACCTCGGGAAAGAGAAAATTATTACCCCAGATGATATCAGAGGAACATATAAAACGCTGAACGAAGCTGTTTTAAATAAAAACTGGCCGAAAGTAAAAGACGTAAAAGGAAAATTCCTTTTTGTAATGGATAATAACGGAGAAAACAGAGACCTGTACGCTAAGGATCATCCTTCATTGAAAGGCAGAATGATTTTCACGAATTCAACACCGGGAACTCCTGAATCAGCTGTTCTGTTTATGAATGAACCGAAGAAAGATGATACAATGATCAAAGATCTGGTTAAAAAAGGATATATCATCCGTACCAGAGCTGATGCAGATACGATGGAAGCAAGAAGCGAGGATTATTCAAGATTTGAAAAGGCGAAAGAAAGCGGAGCGCAGATCATTACAACGGATTATTATTATCCCAGCAAATTATTCAAATCCAACTATAAGGTAAGTTTTGACAACAACACCTATGAAAGAAAGAATCCTTTGACAGGAAAGTAGTCCTGTTTTGCTGTTAGATTTATAATTGAGGAGGCTGCCCATTCAGGCAGCCTTTCTTTTGTTTAAACAATAATTCTTTTCACAAATATCCCATTAAATACAAACTGAGGGTTTATGAAGTATTATAATTTATAGCTTTATTATTTCCTTTTTTTTCAAATCTATTTCAAAATGATCTGCCGGGTCTCCGTGAGAGAGTAATGAAAGGATTTTAAAAACTGATTGTAACTGCTTAATAAGTAAATCGTCTTTCTGGTCATTTTCCTGATATAGTTTCTCCAATATTTGGTACTGCTCTAGCCTTTCTTTTGGGATATCTCTTTTCGCCAGCTCATCTGCAGATTGAAATTTATACAAATCCAGTAGCAAATCATCAAAAGACCATTTTTTAAAAGTTTCGTATTTGATTCTTTTTTCTTTTAACTGATCTTTATTTTGAATAAGCAACAGGAGGTCTTCTCCATTTAAATTTTTAGTTTTATCAATAAAATCTACTGGCCAGTCATCGGGAATCATTCTTAGCCGAATCAATTCTTTTAAATGAAAAAGCATAAAATCATGGTACGATTTTGTTTTTAAAATATCTTTATTCCAAAGTATTTTGGCTGTATCATGCTGTAAAGCTTCATATTCTTTTTCGTACAAAGGAAATAATTCATCAAATCTGGGAACATCATTTACAACTTCGGTTTGTACCTCCATCCCATCAGGAGATTCTATGGTCAAAATTTTATAAGCAGGCAAATAAGCCGCCAGTGACGGAACCTGAACATTAACCAAAACATTCTCTCCAAATTTTCTGATTCCTGTATCATTAAGATGCATATGCCCTGCAAAATGTATCTGTAATCCTGCTTCAGCAAATACTTTTGCCACTGCTTCCTGCGGAACACGTTCCAGCTGCCACTTTTTTTCTCCCAACAGGTTTTTAATTTCGCTGGTTGCCCCATCATTGAAATCAATCATTGGATAATGGGTAAATGCAATAAGGGTTTTGTTATTTTTCTTTGCTTCAACGGCAAGTTTCCTTACCCATTCTATCAAATGCTGCTTGTTGGTAAGTACATTATTATAACCAATGCTTGCTCCTTTATAATTAGATGCATTGCCGGGATTTCCATTGATGTTTTTGGGAATATAGGTGTTTCCGTCTATGGCAATCATCCATACATCTTTCACTGGTTCAACAACATAACTTAAATCAGGAATAAAAAAACCTTTGGCCACTTCATACATTCTTTTGGAATATTCTGCGGTTTCAAGACCTTTTTTGTAAGTATAATTTTTAAAAATATCTTGATCAAAAGGTGTACTCCAGAATAAATCTTCTCTTTTAGGATAAAATCCAAAATCTTTTAATTCATTCAAAATTTCAAGATATCCGGATTCTGCAATATCTTTTGTAATGATCTTATCTGCTGATTTTCCGATATTTTCTTTACTATAGATCCCCAGCGGCTCCCCATTTTGTCCAAGGAAGTCATCTTTTCCACCATCATTTCGAAATGGCCCAACAGGATCATGATTTCCGGTTGTCAGATAAAAATTAATCCCATATTTCTGGTGATACTGTTCTAAAATTGTATGAAGCCCTCGAAGGTTATAAGCCTGTCCATCATCAGAAAAATCACCTGGCATGGCTACAATTTTAATTCCTTTGGCAGCAATATCGTCCAAAGCCTTGAGAAAGGCAAAATAGTTTTCATTGAAAATTCTTGTGGAATGCAGCTGAGAATCCATCGTCCTCAGGATCGTGGATTTTCCCGTTTTAGAGTTCATAATTCCTTTAAAATCATGATCTGAAAAACTTCCATACAAATCCTGAAAATGTATGTCAGACAGAAAAGCAATCTGTACAGGTTTCTGCGCCGAAAAAAGGATACTTATAAAAAGTAAAACGGAGACAATTGGTTTATTCATCTTAAAAAATAAGACGAAATTACAGGAATGGACGAGGAAATGTTTTAATTAAATTTTAAATTATTGTGAAGGAAATTTATTCTTCAAACTCTGCATTTTGTCCTGCGTAGTTTTCAAGTATTCTTTCAGAAATGTCTTTTAATGCTTTTTCGTTTTCAGGATGTTTCCCAAAACTTGTAAAGAATTCTACTTGGTTATTACTTTTATTATACCAAACTTTCCCCATAGCATTTGTAACAGTAAGAGTATCTGGTCTTGTAATTTTCTTGAAATATTTAAACATATATTCATTCATCGGAACGACCTCCACTTGAGAGCCTAGAGAACTACTATCAGTTGCCATATATCTATCCTTATCCCAATACATATACGCTTTATCAACAGCAGAAGAACCCAAGCCCGAAGTAAAACCTATAGATTTTAAATTTTTATTATTAGAAAAAACAACACCTCCTGTAACGAGAAATAAAATAAAGGTCATTTCTAAAATACCTAATCCATTTTTTTTCATAAAATCAGGTAATGGCCAAGTTGGAGATACAGTAATAATTATTTGTTGAAATTTATCAGATATATCTTTAAAGCTTAAACCAAAAGTATTTATTGCATCTTCTCCTTCAAGTCTTACTCGATCACAAAAGTCAATAAAATTATTATATCCTATATACTTACTTAGGCAATCTAAAGCAATATCATCAATATTATAATCTTCATTTTCTTGTACTAGACTTGTATAATATCTTGTATATGACCTTTCATCTCTTTTAAAATCATATCGTTCTTCAAAAAGAGAACTCAAATAACCAGAAACAGAATTTTTACTCCCTCGTGGAAGCTCATTTTTTGCTGTTTCGAATACAGTTTTCATTAAAAATCTTTTCTTCTCGTACATAATTTTCAGGTATTAATTATTTGCTGTCCAAATTAGACAGAAACAAGACATAAAAATTGCGGTTTTCCGTAAAAACCAACAACTTACATCATTTCCATCTGTCAATCGTCTGTCTTAATATTCAGGTTTTTCTATCAGATATTTGTAAAAGAAATCAGGAACAAAAAATAAAATCTAAAAAAACCTGATTTCAAAAATCGCCAGATAAAACGGAGGAAAACTCCGGGTTGGGAAGCAGATGTTTCTCCTCCGTTTTTGAAGGTTCACTTCCCAAAAAATTTAGAAGCGCTTCAATTTTTTAACCGTATAACACTGTCTGTGATCTGTTTCGCAGGGAAGAATACGAATGCTTTAACAATAAATTTTTTGAACTATGTTAGAAATTATATTAATGCTATTCGGTTTAGCATTCTCAAACAATACAGCAAATGCAACAACAGCAAATGATAATAACCCAACTACTGAAACAATTCAACCTCAAAGTGGTGCTTCAGATCCTGGAGGGTCTACAGGAGAAACAGGTGGAAGTGATACAGGAGGAGAAACAGGAACAACGCTTCCTCCTAAAAAATAAAAATTTTGACCACTCTTTTTAGAGTGGTTTTTTTTATTTTAGTAAAATGATACGAAATTTATTATTTCCCCTTTTTTCTTTCTGCCTCATTGCTTCATGTAAGGATACACTTGAAATCAATAATAATATAGTAAAAGCCGATAAATTATATGAAGAAGGTGTTAGCCTTCTTGAAAAAAATGATGTTAAAGCTTATTTAAAACTCCAGGAAGCAATTTCTTACTATAATAAAGAAAGTGATTTTTCTAATATTTCTAAAAGCTTGATTGTACAAGCAAATGCTCAAAAAAACAGAGGTGATTTTTTAGGTGCAGAATCAACATTAGTAGAAGCCTTAAAAATGATGAGTGAAAATGATGAAAGTCTTTACTCATTATATGATACTATGGCTACCTTAAAATTAAATCAAAAGCAATATTCACAAGCAATAGAATGGTATGATAAGGCTCTTTCCGTTAAGATTGAGTCGGGGCAAAAAAGACTCAGCATATTAAATAATAAATCTGTAGCAGAATATAAATTAGGAAAATATAAACTGGCGTTAGATATTTTACAAAAACTTGATTTATCAAAACTTTCAGATTTAAACTTAAAAAATAGAATCAAAGAAAATATTGAATACACAAAATGGCTAGACAATAATAATTATGAGGCTCAAGCTACTATAGAAAATATATTAAAGCTTAAATTAGAAAATAGTGACCTTTGGGGAGCGAATTCAAGCTATGCACATTTGGCAGAAATAAATAAAAAATCTAATCCAGAGAAATCTCTTTATTATGCTAAGAAAATGCTTGATATAGCTCAAATAAACAAAAGTCCTGAAGATAGACTTGAAGCTCTTGAAAAAATAATTTATGTAGATAAGCCAACAAATACCAATAGTCATTTTATAACATATAAAAACCTGTCTGATAGCATCCAAAATAGTCGTAGTGATTACACAACTAAATTTGCATTTATAAAATACGAAAACACAAAAGTTAAAGCAGAAAAAGCAGAAAAAGAAAATCAATTATTATGGCTTTCGTTAGTTTTAGCATTACTTACTGCAATATTTATTGTAGTTGTTATTTTATATAAAAAAAGGCAGAAAAGACTTCAACAAGAAAAAGAGATCGAGGTAAAAAACACCCAACTTAAAATGTCGAAAAAAGTTCATGATGTGGTTGCCAATGGGATTTATCAGGTGATGACCAAGATTGAAAACCAAGAAGATTTCGATCGGGATAAAGCCCTTGACGAACTGGAATTTGTGTATGAAAAATCAAGGGATATATCCTACGATAAAACGGCGGAAGAAAAAGAGTTCAGTAAGGTAATTTCAGAACTTATTGCTTCCTTCACTAATGATACTGTAAAAACTTTTACTGCAGGAAATAGCCCGGGGATTTGGGAAACAATTTCTTCTACAGTAAAAGAGGAAGTTTACCAGATGCTTCGCGAACTGATGGTGAATATGAAAAAACACAGCCATGCCAGCCATGTTGCCGTTAAATTTGAAAAAACAAACAACATGGTTGAAATTCAGTACAAAGACAATGGAATTGGAATTTCAGGAGATCTTGTTTATAAAAATGGCTTACGCAATACGGCATCCCGCATTGAGGCGATTAACGGAACAATTACTTTTGACACGAAAATTGAAAAAGGGCTGAAAGTAAATCTTTCATTCCCTGTCTCCTAAACATAGAACCATGTTCAAAAAAGTTTTAATCGTCGAAGATCAGGAAATAATGAACCAGGGAATCCTGAATACAATAAAAGAATTAGACATCCCTGATTTTGATTATGTAACGTATTGTGATGAGGCTTTAGGCAGAATCAAAAAAGCTTTAGAAACAGAAAGTCCTTATGAGTTACTTATTGCTGATCTTTCGTTTGCCAAAGATCATATTCCCCAAAAGCTTCAATCCGGACAGGAACTTATTCTTGAGGCAAAAAAGATTCAACCGGCTTTAAAAGTAGTTGTATTTTCTGTAGAAAAGAAAGCAAAAGCAATTGATGATCTTTACAAAATCTATCAGGTAGATGGGTTTGTAAGCAAGGCAAGACGTGACGGGCACGACCTTAAAAGTACAATCTGGAAAATTTTTAATGGAGAAACCGTAATTCCACAAGAAGTTCTCAATACGATGCGCCATATTTCTTCTGAGGTTGATACCTATGATATCAAGTTGCTTGATCTGCTCTCCAAAGGTTACAAGCAAAGTGAAATAAGCCTCTACCTGAAACAGCACAGAATGATGCCATATAGCATCCGATCTATTGAAAAGAGATTGAACGAACTTCGGGATAGCCTCGGTGCAAAAAATAATATTGAAATGATTGTAATCTGTAAAGATATTGGCCTCATTTGATCTTGTCTGCTGAAAAGATTTTTTTATTCTTTTTACGGGATCACGTAATGATGAAAAAATAAATGAATATACTTTTGAGGTCTTAACCTATTTTTAAAATTAAACCGTATAACCATGTTCAAAAAAATTTTAATTGCCGAAGATCATGAAAGCATCAATATTTCCGTTCAGAAAACCCTTGAAGAGCTGAATATACCCACGGTAGATTATGTATATTACTGTGATGATGCCATAGGGAAAATTCAGAAAGCGTTACGGGAAGAGTATCCTTATGACCTCTTGATTACAGATCTTTATTATGAGGACGATCATCATGAGCAAAATCTTAAAGACGGAAAAGAACTCATCAGAAAAGCAAAAGAGATACATCCTAACTTGAAAGTAATAGTGTTTTCGGCCGAACATAAAACGGGAGTCATAGAAAATCTTTTTTCAGATTATCACATTAACGGATATGTCCGTAAAGCCAGAAACGATTCAAAAGATTTGAAAAAGGCCATTGCTTCCGCATACATCGGCGAAAATCATTTATCTTTTGATCTGAATCAGGATATGAAAAAGTTTAACAGCTATGAGTTTTCTACTTTTGACATCACCCTTGTCTCCCTTCTTTCTAAAGGAATCTTACAGAAAAACATTCCCTCTCATTTGGAGGAAAGGAATATTAAACCCTCCAGCCTGAGCAGCGTTGAGAAAAGATTAAACAGTCTGAAAGAAGACCTTGAAATAAACAGCAATGAGCAGCTGGTAGCCTTCTGCAAGGACATCGGGATTATATAAAATCCAATTCATTTCACTTACAGCCTTTCAAATTTTTTGAAAGGTTTTTTTATTTTTTGCCCGTTTTACGGAAAACCGTAACGGACAGAATTTTAATGCTCATATTTTTGGGATATTAAATAATAACCAATTATGGAATACAAAGTAATACCATTTGTTGCAACTGCCAATCAACAAAACATGAGCTCAAAAAATATTGCAGAACAATTAGATAATTTAATAAAAGTCCATACCAATGACGGTTGGGAATATATAAGACTGGAAAGCGTATCTACTTATATACAGCCTGTTGAAGGGTGTTTTGGAAATACGGTCAAACCAGGTTATATGACTTCTTATCAAATGGTTGTTTTCAGTAAAAAAGAAAATGAAAAATCTATTAATCCTTCTTATTAAAATCTATTGGCTGGTCATTCCTCCATCAAAAAGGAGAAAATGCATTTTCAGAACCAGCTGCTCCAGACACGTCTATGAAAAAACAATACACAATGGATTTATTTCAGGATTAAAAGCTTTCAAATATCGTTTTCAAAACTGCAGATCCGGAGCTTATATCATAGAAAATCCTTACGGAGAAATTCAAATCATTTTACCTAATCAACAAATTCTTAATGAAACAGAAGTTTCAGAGAGATTTATTAAAAATAAAAATAGTAATCATGGGAAAATTCGTAATCACTCAAAGAGTTAACAAAGAGTATCAGTTCAATCTGAAAGCCGGAAACGGAGAAATTATTTTAACCAGTGAAGGATATGTCCAAAAGGCATCTTGTAAAAAAGGAATCGAATCCGTAAAAGTTAATTCTCAGGATCTTTCAAGATACGACAGGAGAGTTACAAAAAACGGAAAAGACTATTTCGTGTTAAAAGCAAAAAATGGTGAAATTATCGGAAACAGCCAAATGTACAGCACAAAATCCGGAATGGAAAATGGTATCGCTTCCGTAAAATCAAATGCTCCGACAGCAGAAATCATTGATGAAACTTTAAAAAATTAAAAACCATGGATCTTAAAATAAAACTTGAGCAACTGCATCAAAAAATAATAGGCCTTAAAGACCAGATCGGAACAGAAGAAGCTACAAAAAATGCCTTTGTAATGCCTTTCATTCAAATTCTGGGCTATGATATTTTCAATCCTACAGAAGTAGTTCCGGAGCATGTTTGTGATATCGGAACAAAAAAAGGGGAAAAAGTGGATTATGTGATCAAAAATAATGATGAACCCATCTTCATTATTGAATGTAAACACTGGAAAGAAAGTGCCGATGCTCATAATTCGCAGCTTCACAGGTATTATCATGTTTCTAAAACGAGATTCGGAGTTTTGACCAATGGGATTGTGTACAACTTCTACACAGATCTTGAAAAACCGAATATTATGGATGAAAAACCATTCTTCACCATTAATATTGAGGATCTGAAAGATAGTTCTATTAAAATTCTGGAAAGTTTTACCAAGAAAGATTATAACCTGGAAAGCATCCTCGATTCTGCAGAAGCGCTAAAATACATCAAAGCCATCAGAAAGGAATTCGAAAAAGAAATCGAAAACCCGTCTGACGAACTGGTAAAACTTCTGGTGGGCCGCTTCTTTGAAAAGCCTTTAACAGCCAACAGAATGGTTTCCTTCAAAGAATATGCTAAAAAAGCATTGACTACTTCTATTAATGAGTCGATCAGCTTCCGGTTAAAATCCGCTTTGAGCATCAATGAACAGATAGAAAAAAACGAAGACGATGTGAAATCATCACAGCCCATCGATCAAAATAATGATTCTAAAATTGTAACTACGGACGAAGAGCTCGAAGGTTTTCAAATTGTAAAAGCTATTCTGAGGGAGAAAATTCCATCTTCAAGAATTGCTTACAGAGATACTCTTTCCTATTTCGGGGTGTTGTTGGATGATAACAACAGAAAGCCACTTTGCAGATTGCATTTTAATACAACGAATAAATATCTGGAAACTTTTCACAACGGAAAAGAAGCAGGAGAAAAGATGTTATTAAATACACTGGATGAGATCTACAATTATAGAAATCAGCTTCATCTGACGCTGGAAAATTATGTATAAAATTAATAGCCATGAAAACTTTTTTAATCATTCTGAAAATTGTACGATGGATACTCGGTGTTGCATTCCTCCTCACTTCGTTGGGCTTATTAATAGAACAAAGTTTTGGAGCATCAGCAATACTGATACTATTGACAATTTTCCTGGTCCCGTTAACAGGTGATTATATTGTAAGTAAAATAATAAAGCTCAACCTTGCCGGAAACCATAAAGTCCTACAATCAATAAACTATTCTGAGCTTCATACTATTTTACCCATCTATCAGCAAAATGTATTGAATCATAAAAAAGCATTAAGTGATAAACAAAAAATAAAATTTGGAAGAAAAATTTATTATAATACATTATGTACTGCAATTGCAGATTTTGATCTCAGCCAGAGTGAAATAGTTAAACTCAACGAGATCAAAATATATTTCAACTTATCTGATCAGCAAGTACTCTCAGAAAAAAATAGGATCTCAGAAAAAACGGTAAAAAATCTGGTTCAGAAATGTTATGAAGATCGTTTATTGACTGATTTAGAAAGTAAACAAATCACAAACATTGCTATCTTTCTTCAATTTCCATTAAATAAAGCTGAAGAGATCAAAAATAAAATTGCTTTTTCATTATTTAACACAATACTTGAAGAAAAGATATCGGATAATCGTCTTTCTCCAGTAAAAGAAACAGAGTTGAAACAGGCAACCAGAAATCTGAAAATTGACCATCAAAGCATTAAAGTATTTCTTTCTGACCGAAAAATTAAAAGTTTACAGCATGCCAAGTTATTATGGAATCTTGACCATGGTATTTTTCCGGTTATTCACAATCCTTCCATAACGTTAGCAAGAGATGAACAATGCTATTTAAACGTTAATGCAACCCTTATTGAAAACAAGCTGGTTCATGCAGGATATTCACGCACAAGTACTGGAGTTTCTTTCAGAGTTATGAAAGGAGTAAATGCCAGAATTGGCGGCGGAAGATACCGCCCTGTAAAAGAAAATATAAGAGAGATTCATCCCGGAACTCTATATCTTACCAACTCAAGAATTGTTTTCAATGCCGGAAGGAAAAGCTTCCAAATTCCTTTCTATAAATTGATTTCACACAACGCAAGAGGAGGAAGTCTTGAATTAATAATCCAAAATAAAAGCTATTCACTGCGTGTAAATTATAAAGAAGCTGAAATATTTACACTTGCATTATCAAGTTCTCTCCGACAGTATAAAAATGCCAATGATCATCTAAAAATACAGGCGATGAGAGAAATCTCCATGAATGAAAATTTCATCTGAATACAAAATCAATTAACTATTAATATTCAAGATATGAAAAAACTAATCCCGTTCATCATACTTACCTTCAGTATATTTATCTTAAATTCCTGTTTTAAAGCCAATGACAACGTAGGACATGGTGGAAGATGTACAGGTTCCGCGTATTGTACAGCTTGCTCAAATTGCTCAGGGTGCGGACACTGCAACAGCGGTGGATCCTGTGGTGTTTGCCGTGGAGACTCCTCCGGAAGAACTTCATCGTCGGGAAAATCTACCAAAAGTAAATCTAAGAAACATCGATCTCCTGATTCTTATAAGTATTCAAAAAATACGCCCAGTAAGCCACCAAAAGTATTTATTGACAAAGTTAATGTCAATATTAATTCCAATAATAGAAATATTGCAGAAATTAAAACCATAAATATTTTTGAAAAGCCCACATCTAAATCCAAAATAATAGCAATAGTCCCTAAAGATACTAAACTGATAAAGTTGTCAACAGAAGGATCTTGGTACAAAGTACAGGTTAAATCAAGTGGAAAAGAAGGTTATGTTTTTAAAAACGATCTAAAATAATCAAAAAAATGAAACCATTTCTCACCTTCTGTGCGTTATGTTGTTTTGCTGGTATTTTCAAACTTCCTATAGAATATTATACTTTTCTTAGAATTATTATTTCCATTGGAGCTTTATTGGTTTTATACAATACGCTGAGCTCTAAACAACATTATTTCAGTATACTATTTCTAATCATTCTCATTCTTTTCAATCCCGTTTTTCCTTTTTATTTATATAGGAAAAGCATTTGGATCCCGATTGATATCATCACAGGAATTTTATTTCTGCTGATCAACTTCTTAGAAAGAAAAGAACAAAAAAAGGAAGAAGAAGTTCCTGAAGAAACCACGAAGCAATCTGCTCCCATCCACCAAAGAACTGTTTCAAGAGACAGAATCATTAATCCTAAAAAACCAAAAGAAGAATAACCATTATGGAGAACAATCAAATAACTGAAAATCTCAAAGCTCATTTTTTACGACTGTATCAAATGGCTATCTGTGATGATGATTTCAGTGCACTAGAATTAAAAATGCTCTACAAATGTGCAGAAGAAAGGGGAATTCCATCCAAAAATTTAGATGAAATCCTTTTAAATCCAATCAATTTAAAATCATTGGTACCACAGACTATTGAGGAGAAAGTAGATTATTTATATGATCTCACCGTAATGATCTGGGCAGATGGAATTGTTTCTCCAAACGAATATATTGCCATGCAAAAATACGTTCTGATGTTTGGTTTTGTAGAAGAAAATGCACCTTCCATTGTAGATTATCTTATTGAAGCCGTGAAAATCGGAAAGAATAAAAGCGAAATTTTATATGAATTAAAAAACTAACTCATCATGGATACCACCAATATAAAAAATTTATTTAAACTCAAATCCGTTCCGATAGAAACTCAACAGGACACTCTCCCTAAAAACGATATCATTCCAGGTGATGAATCTCTCGAAGAAACCCGAAAAAGGACCTATCATGAATCAGGTTACAGAGACAGCTCACGAACTAACGGAAACCACTCTACTCTATCCATCTGCCTGGATGCTGTCTATTCGAAATTTCAGAACGAAGAAAAGGAAATGGTCGAAAAACAGAAAAATCTGAAAGAATCCTACGTCAACGAACAAAAAAACAGAGAAACTGAAATTAAGGCGCTGACAGTATCACAGGAAACCAAAGAAGAACAATTAAAAAATAAAAACGCAGAAGTAGAAAACCATCAGCATACAATTGAAAATTTAAAAGCTGAAATCCTTGATCTACCCAGAAACCCGGAAAAGCACAATATAAAAGCAACAAGAGGAGCTTCTGCAAAATTCTGGATCGGGCTTTTTCTTTTGATTCCCATCACTTTATATTTAGGAACATTTTATATCTCAACTTCTTATTCAGCTTTTTTCAAAAGTTTTGATGCAAAAAGTACAATTATCCAAAGTGTTTTAGATGCACAGGCTTTCAGTAAAGCGTGGAACGAAGGTGTTATTGAAGGAGCTTTTGTTACCTTGATTCCGTTTGTATTTCTCGGTTTGGGCTATTTGATTCACATGTTTTGGGAGAATAAAACAAGAGCCAATTATATCAAGTTGGGATTATTGTTTATCGTAACATTTATTTTCGACTGTATTTTAGCCTATGAAATTGAATCAAAATTGTATGAACTAAACAAAACTTTTGAATCACCTCCATTTGATATTAAAATTGCTTTTACAAAAATTCAGTTTTGGGGAATTATTTTCGCGGGATTCATTGTATACATTATTTGGGGATTGGTTTTTGACTTTGTAATGAAAGAACACCGTGAAAAAGATAAGATTAAAAATGAACAGGAAATCAGACAGAAGAGAATTGAATTCTTTCAGGAAAAGATCAATGTCCTGAAAAAGGAAATTGAAGATATTCTAGCCAATATCGGAAGTACAAAAGAATTAATTATCAAAACGCGAGGCAGAATTGAAGAGCTTCAGAATATTATTGACGGTGTGATTATTCCCACCAAGGATTACAAACTGTATGCTTCAGAATATGTTCAAGGCTGGATCACTTTTATCGGCGAAAAAATCGCAGTATCAAGAACAGAAAAACAAACGATTATTGATGACTGCATTGCCACCTACAATACCAATCTGGAAACTGTGGGAGCTAATTCTGACAATCAAAATTTAGTGTATTTATCATCTTTATAAAATAAAATTATGAAAAAGATATTCTATTTATTATTCATTATTTCTTTGGTCTCTTGTTGCAAAGAACAGCCTCCAATACCGTGTACAAATTGTCCATCAGCCGTTGATTCTAATAATATTAATCTTAGTATTTTAATTGATTTATCAGACAGAATTGATCCTATAACCAATCCAAATCCCACCATGCAGTATTTTCAGCGGGATGCAGAATATATCAAAGCCATTGAAAAAGGATTTTTAAATCATATTAAATCAAAAAGAATCATCACATACGATGATCAGATGCAAGTTTTCTTCAATCCGGAGCCTTCAGATCCGAAAATGAATGAGCTTACAAAAGAACTGAAGGTTTCTTTTAATAAAGATATTCCAAAAAGTTATTTTGATTCTGTTGACAAAAAATATTCGGAATTACCTCTAAACATTTATCAATCAGCAATAAAAGATGGCAAATATGTAGGGTCAGATATCTGGGAATTCTTCAAAAACAAAGTGAAAGATTATTGCATAAAAGATGATCGCAGAAATATCCTTTTCATTTTAACCGATGGCTATATGTATCATGAAAATACTACGTTTGCTGAAAAAAAGGAAAATTCATATAAAACATCCTATTTAACAACCAAGCTTATAAAATCTAATAACCTGACAACATCTGGTTTTAAAGAGGTCATTGAAAAAAATGGATATGGCTTTGTGAAAGCAAATGAAGATCTGAGTAATCTGGAGGTCATCGTTTTAGGAATCAATCCCGAAAAAGGAAATCCTTTCGAAGAAGCTGTTATTAAAGAATATTGGGAAAATTGGTTTAAAGAAATGAAAATTAAAAAGTATCAGATTAAATCTGCTGATCTTCCTACTAATCTGGAGCCCATTATCTTAAAAGTTATTTCGGGAAAATAAAAACACACTTAACATATTTATCTATTAAAAAAGCGAAGATAGATTTCTTCGCTTTTATTTACTTTCTTATCATTTCCGTATGCGGAATATCATCTTCCAGATATTTCTTGCCAGTATCTCTAAATCCGAATCCACTATAGAATCTTAAAAGATAATCCTGTGCGGATATTTTAATCTCAGAAGTATGAAAACGGTTTTCTATTGTTTCTACAGCATATTGTATTAACTGTTTTCCCAGACTTTTACCCCTCGCCTGTTCTGTTGTCAAAACTCTGCCGAAGGAAGTTTCATCATATTTTATTCCTTTATCAAAAACGCGGCAATAAGCAAGCACCTGTCCAGCTTCTTCAGCCCAGATATGAACCGCTTTCTGGTCATAATTATCCAGATCAGGATAAGGACAATTCTGTTCAATAACAAAAACGTCAATGCGTGCTTTCAGTACCGAATACAATTCAGGAACCGTGAACTCATCAAACGTTTTGATTTTCCAGACAATATTACTCATCGAAGCTTATATTATTATTGATTAAAAACTCATTGGTCTTTTGAATAAAATTGAGAATGTTATCTCCCCCCTCTTTCTTTTCTGCTGAGGTAACATACAGCTCAGGAAGATCTTCCCATGTTTTATGAAGCTCAGCTTTATAATCTTCAACGTTTTTAACAGCAACGTTCGGTTTTAATTTGTCAGACTTGGTAAATACAATAGAAAAAGGTATTCCACTTTCACCACACCATTGAATAAATTCCAGATCAATTTTCTGTGGAGTATGTCTTATATCTACCAATACAAAAAGATTGACAAGATTTCTTCTGTTCAGAATATAGTTCGTGATCAGCTTTTCAAAATCCTTTCGCTGAACTTTTGAAACCTTTGCATAACCGTAACCCGGTAAATCGGTAAGGTACCAGTTTTCATTCACTAAAAAATGATTGATCAGCTGGGTTTTTCCTGGAGTTTGTGATGTCTTAGCCAGGTCTTTATGGTTCATCATTGCGTTGATCAATGATGACTTTCCTACGTTTGATCTTCCGATAAAAGCATATTCAGGAATATTAGGTTCAGGGCATTCCTGCCATTTTCCGCTGCTCTTTACAAACTCTGCTGTCTTGATAATCATTGTTGAATGTATTTTAGAAAAATAAACCATTAAGAAAAGCTCTTAATGGTCATTTTATGATGTATTTATTAAACTTTATCTTTTATCCAGTTGTACAGGATTTCATTGAATTCATCCGGTTTCTCCATCATGGCTGCATGGCCGCAATGGTCTATCCAGAATAAATCCGAATTTGGAATAAACTTGTGCATATCCTCTGCCACTTCCGGAGGAGTTACATTATCCTGTTTCCCCCAGATCAGACACGTAGGTGTCACAATCTTCGGAAGGTCATTCAGCATATTGTGTTTGATGGCACTTCTTGCCAGCATTACCGTTTTTATTCCTTTCATTCTATCATTTACCACCGCAAAGACTTCATCTACAAGATCTTCTGTCGCAATCTTTGGATCATAGAAAACTTCTTCCGTTTTCTTTCTGATATAAGACCGGTCATTTTTCCTTGGAAAGCTGTCCCCGAAAGTTCTTTCATACAATCCGGAACTTCCTGTAAGCACAAGATTCTTTACCAAATCAGGTCTTGCTAAAGTCAAGATAAGCCCTACATGCCCTCCCATTGAGTTTCCCATAATGGTAACCGGACCTGAAATATGACTTTCTATAAACTTGATAATATATTTTGCGATAGTGGTAAGATTCGTATTGAGTACCGGCAGATCATAGATCGGCAACTGAGGAACATATACTTTGAAACCTCTTTCCGAAAAAAAATCTACCATTTTATCGAAATTACTCAAACCACCCATTAACCCGTGCAACAGCACTAATGGATGTCCTTCTCCCGCTTCTACATAGGAATATTTCTTTTCTTTTTTTGTACTAAATATCATAAAACGCCTTAATAAAGCCTTGCAAAAATACAAATTAAACCTCAAAAAAATTTTGATTATTCTAATTTAAGATAAAAATAATATAATATTCTCCTTTTTAACTTTTTTTTTCAAACACGCTTTATTATGGGCTAAATAACACTCTCAGCAACTATCTTCATATCAGTATTTTACATTATTGAAATTCAATCTCTGATAAAACTTATTAACATTGAGTCAAAAAGTGGGAAAAAGTGGGAAATTTTGGAAATTATTATATAAATTTGTCCCAAATGAAAAATTTCATTGGGACATATGAGTGCAAAATTGACGACAAAGGCCGCTTAAAAGTTCCTTCATCTTTAATTAAACAGATGGAAAACTTCGAAGACAAGGCATTTGTAGTCAAGAGATCTGTGTTCCAACCCTGTCTGGAGGTCTATCCTATGAATGCATGGGACAAACTGATGGGCAAAATTAATAAACTGAACAGATTCATAAAAAAGAATGCTGATTTCATACGAATGTTTACGGCAGGAGTAAAAACAGTAGAATTGGATAATGCAGGAAGATTACAGATCTCGAAAGACCTTACTGTATTTGCAAATCTTCAGAAAGATATTGTGATTACCAGTGCAGGAGAACTCTTCGAAATTTGGGACAAAGATGCCTATGAAAAGGTAATTACCACCAATGAAGCTGATTTTGCAAGCCTTGCCGAAGATGTGATGGGCTCTTTTGACGAAGAATAATGATAGTAGGTTATTAATTAATAGTATTAAATAAAAAACACAATTAAGCATGTATCATAACCCCGTTTTGTTGAAGCAGAGTGTTGATGATTTGGTGACGAATCCTGACGGAATATATGTGGACTGCACCTTTGGAGGCGGAGGCCACTCCAGGGAGATTTTGAGCAGACTTTCTGACAAAGGGAGATTGTTCAGTTTTGACCAGGATCTGGATGCACTTAAAAATACAATTGATGATCCAAGATTTACATTAGTTAATCAGAATTTCAGATTTCTGGAAAACTCATTACTGATGTACGGAGTTCCTCAGGTAGATGGTGTTTTGGCTGACCTGGGTGTTTCTTCACACCAGTTTGATGAGGCAGACAGAGGTTTCTCTACAAGAAGCAATGCTCCTTTGGATATGAGGATGAATGTAATGCAGAACCTTGATGCCAAAAGAGTGATCAATGAATATGAAGAAAGTGAACTTGCAGATCTTTTCTTTCACTATGGAGAATTAAGAGAAGCAAGAAAACTGGCGAGAGAAATTGTTCATCACAGAAAAACAAAAAGCATAGATACAACTGAGGATTTGAAAAAGCTTTTCAGCTACATTCCGCCTCATAAGGTCAATAAATTCTATGCCCAGCTTTTTCAGGCGATAAGAATTGAAGTAAACCAGGAACTTGAAGTATTAAAAGAAATGCTGGTTCAGGCTTACAATGTGTTAAAACCGGAAGGAAGACTGGTTGTTATTTCTTACCACTCTTTAGAAGACCGCTTGGTAAAAAGATTCCTGAAAAACGGAATGTTCGAAGGAGAACCGGCTAGAGATATCTACGGAAATTATAAAAAGGCATTCGAATTGATAAAGAGTAAAGCAATCATTCCTGATGATCAGGAGATCGAAGAAAACTCAAGAGCAAGAAGTGCCAAAATGAGAACAGGAATAAAAGTATAAATGTGAATAAGTGAATCGTCAATGGTGAATCATTTAACAAAATAAAATTGACCATTGACCCAAAGTAAATTCACTGCAAAGCAAATTGACATAATAAATTGGCAAAAAGAACAACAAATCGCCCCCAGAAAAGACTCACTTTTATAGATATTATAAAAGGAAACTTTCTGAATCGTGATGAGATCAAAATACATTACAAGTATTTTCTCCTGTTGTTTATACTAATGATGGCCATGATTTATACCAACCATCTCGTCAATAAAAAAATTAAAATTGTAAACGCCTTAAAGGAGGAAACAGAAGAATACAAATCAAGAAACGCTTACGCCCAGAGTAAGCTGATCAAAGTAAAAATGGAATCAGAGCTGGGGAAAGAGGTCGCCCGGGATTCATTAATGACCCTGGAAAACCACCCTCATAAATTGCTAATAAAACTGGACAGTACAGATGCAAAAGCAAAATGAATACGACAATAAACGTAAGAAAACGTTACGATGGGGCTACCTCTTTGCAGTGGTAGCTTTGTGCGTGTTTGTAATGTTCTTGGCAAGAATTGTTATTCTTCAGAATACCAATGTTCAGGAAATTAAAGACGATTACATTAATAAAAACTATCGTGAAGCCACTTTAAAGGCTGCCCGCGGAAATCTTTTTGCATCTGACGGCTCTATTCTCGCAACCACAGTGATGCGATATGATATCTATCTTGACTTCAAAACGATGAAAGATACAGTGTACTCCAACAACATCGGAGCGCTTACAGATTCATTGAGCAAAATGTTCGGTAAATCCAGAGGAGAATTCAGACAGAAATTTGACGAGCAGAAGAAAAAGAAAAACCAATACTACACGTTGGTAAAAGGTCTTGATTTCGACCAATACGACAGAATCAGGAAGTTCCCTATCTTCAAAAAAGGGAAAAATAAAGGAGGTTTTATTGTTGACCGAAATTACAAAAGAGAATTGGCTACTTCGGAAATCGGAGGCGGAACCATCGGTATGGACAACGGTGAACTTAAATCCGGACTGGAAGGTGCTTTCTCGAAATATCTGACAGGAACTGACGGAAAAAGGCTTGAGCAAAGAATCAATTCTTCTCAATGGAAACCTATCGACTTCTGGAAAGTACAGGAACCTGTAGACGGAGAAGATGTATACACCACCTTAGACCTTAGAATTCAGGACATTGCACACTCCGCTCTGGAGAAGCAGCTGATCCATTTTGAAGCAAAACACGGAACCGTGATTGTAATGGAAGTTGAGACCGGAAAAGTACGTGCTCTTGTCAACCTAAGAAGAACAGAATCAGGAGATTACGAAGACTCTTACAACTATGCCCTGAAAGATAATATTGAGCCGGGCTCCACTTTTAAAACCATTTCGCTTCTGGCGGCAATGGATGACGGTTTCATTGATGAAAATACAACTGTAAACGTAGGAAACGGTGTCTGGACTTACGCAAAACAAAGAATTTCAGACGGGCACGGCGGAGGAACGTATGATATCAGTGATGTTTTAGCTAAATCCAGTAATGTGGGAACTGCAAAACTTATCACAAAATATTACGCAGAAAAGCCTCAGATATTCCTTGACCACCTGAAGCGATGGAAACTGTTCGATAAAATGGATATAGAACTTCCGGGAATCACAAAACCGAAGATTGTAACTCCACAAAATAAAAGATGGAATGCTGCAACGCTGGCATCTATTTCTTACGGATACTCTTCCAACGTTAACCTTTTACAACTGACAACTTTCTACAACGGAGTTGCCAACGGAGGTAAAATGCTTAAGCCGTTATTCATCGATAAAATCATGAAAGACGGAAAAGTAATGTACAATGCCAAGCCTGAAGTAATGGTGAATAAAATGGCATCGGAAAAGGCTATTAAAATGATGACCAGTGCTTTAACCAAAGCCGTAGAAAAAGGAACAGGACGAAGCATCTTTACTCCTAACCTTAAAATGGCAGGTAAAACCGGAACAGCTAGGTTTGAATACTGGCTGCCTGGTCCTATGAAATACAGAGCATCATTCGCTGGGTTTTATCCGGCAGACGCACCAAAATATACCTGCTATGTAATGATCAGCGAACCCAATACATCAATAGGATTTTATGGAGGACCCGTTTCAGCACCTGTGTTTAAGGAAATTGCAGGAAAAACATTCCTGAAAACACCTCAGAATATTGAAAAAGAAATGCTTGTAGACAAAAAGGTAAACCTGAGTAAAATGGTTGAGCCTAATGTAAAAGTAGCAGTCAATGATAAGCAAATGCCAAATGTCGTAGGATTAATCGGTAAAAACGTAATCCCGCAATTGGAAAACTTAGGATATCGTGTCGACTATAAAGGAGTAGGAAGAATTAAAGAACAATTCCCATTAGAAGGCACAACGATCAGTAAAAACCAGAGAATTTATTTGTCTCTGCAGAATTAAACAAAGTCCCGCAAGGACAATTTAAAACAAAATAGGGCAAAGCCTTATTGATAAAAATGATTATAACAGAATTAGTAAACAGAATCCCAGTACTGGAAATTCACGGTGATAACAACCGTGAGGTTACGGAATTGGTGATCGACAGCAGAAAAGTTACAGAAAACTCTCTTTACATTGCAATGAGAGGAACAGTAGTGGATGGACATTCATTCATTGCGTCTGCTATTGAAAAAGGTGCTGCAGCAATCGTTTGCGAAGAACTTCCGGAAACATTGGTAGAAAATGTAACCTATGTTCAGGTGAAAGATTCTTCTAAAGTGTTGGGCCATCTTGCTTCCAATTTCTACGGGAACCCTTCTCAGAAATTAAAGCTGATAGGAGTTACGGGAACTAATGGAAAAACATCTGTTTCTACCCTTCTTTTTGATGTGTTCAAAAACCTGGGCTATGAATCTGCATTGCTTTCCACTGTTGAAATCAGAATCGGTGAAGAGATTATTCCTGCTACCCATACCACTCCTGACGTCATTACAATCAACAGGATTTTGGCGGAAGCAGTAGAAAAAGGATGCGAATTTGCTTTCATGGAAGTAAGCTCACATGGCATTGCTCAAAACAGAATTGAAGGATTACACTTCAAAATAGCAGGTTTTACCAACCTTACTCATGATCATTTAGATTACCATAAAACCTTTGAAGAATATTTAAAAACAAAAAAAAGATTCTTTGACGGATTAGAAGATACAGCTATTGCTATCACCAATGTAGATGATAAAAATGGTAATGTCATGCTTCAGAACACTAAGGCCAAAAAGAAGTCTTATGCTTTGAAAACCATGGCAGATTATCACGGAAAGCTCTTAGAAGTAGATTTCAACGGAATGCTGTTGAACTTCAACGGAAAAGAATTCTGGACGACACTTACCGGAAAATTTAATGTATACAACTTGCTGCTTGTATTCGGAATTGCTGAAGAACTTGGTTTTGAGCAGGACGAAATTCTTCAGGCAGTCAGCAAACTAAAAAGAGTTTCCGGAAGGTTTGAAACATTCAAATCTGATGGTGGAATTTTCTTTATCGTAGATTATGCGCACACTCCGGATGCATTGGAAAACATTCTGGACAGCATCAACGATATCAGAACCAAAAACGAAAGATTAATCACCGTATTCGGTTGCGGAGGAGACAGAGACCACTCCAAAAGACCTGAAATGGGAAATATTGCCACTAAAAAATCAACACTGGCAATCATCACTTCAGATAATCCGAGAACAGAAGATCCTGTGCAGATCATCAAAGAAATTGAAGCAGGCGTTGAACCTCAAAACTTCAGCAAATACACTTCAATTCCGGACAGAAGAGAAGCCATAAAGATGGCGATAAAATTTGCAGAACCTAAAGATATTGTTTTGGTTGCCGGAAAAGGCCACGAAACCTATCAGGAGATAAATGGTGTAAAACATCATTTTGATGACAAAGAAGTAATTAATGAGCTTTGGAAATTAATGTCTAAATAGACTGAAAGATTAAACTCATTTAACGATTTAAAAAGTTTATGAGTTTCTTCAAAATCCAAGCTTTGAAAAAGAATTTGAATTTAATAACCAGATAAAAGAGCGAGTTTTTCAATTAGTAACAATATTGCGGAAGGCTCAGAATATAATAACAACAGACAATTTATTAGCTATTTAAAAATTGCAAAAGGCAGCTGTGCAGAAGTAAAAAGTATGCTGATTGTAAGTAAAAGATTAAAAATTAGGAGACGAAAATAAAGCTGAAGAAATCATCACCCTTTCAAGAGAGGTCTCTTCAAACATATCAAACTTTATTAAGTATTTAAATGAAAATATTGAGAAACCCAATTTTTAAATCTTTAAATAAATTAAATTTTTAAATAATAAAAAAACAGAAACATGCTATACTATCTATACGAATATCTAACCAACCATGGAATTCACATTCCGGGATTAGGATTGTTGAAATACATTTCCTTCCGTGCCGGAATGGCTGTACTATTCTCTCTGATTATTGCTCTTGTCTACGGGAAAAGAGTAATCAATTACCTGAGAACAAAACAAATGGGAGAATTGGTACGTGATCTTGGATTAGATGGTCAAAAACAAAAAGAAGGTACTCCTACCATGGGAGGACTTATCATCATTTTGGCAACCATCATTCCCGTATTGCTGTTTACAAGAATTACCAATGTGTATATTGTTTTGTTGCTGGTTTCAATGTTTTGGATGGGAGCTATTGGTTTCCTTGATGATTATTTAAAGAAAATCAAAAAAAATAAAGACGGATTAAGTGGTAAATTCAAAATTGTAGGCCAGGTCGGATTAGGTCTAATTGTCGGAATTACAATGTATTTCCACCCGGACATTACTGTTAAAAGAAAATATGCAGATGCTAAAGTAGTCAACAGAAACAATGTAGAGCAGAATTTCATGCCAACAGAAAAAATTACTGTTTCTACCGTTCCTTTTGCAAAAAATAATGAGTTTGATTATAGCGGAATTTTATTTTGGATGAATGACAAAGATGCCCATGAGTGGGCATGGATTGTCTTTATTCCTATTGTGATCTTCATTGTAACAGCAGTTTCAAACGGAGCCAATATTACAGACGGAATAGACGGTCTTGCAGCAGGAACCAGCGCTATTATACTGCTATCTCTGGCGCTCTTCGCTTACCTTTCCGGGAATATCATCTTTGCAGATTATCTCAATATCATGTTCCTTCCGAATATGGGAGAAACCACCATTTTTGCTGTAGCAATGGTAGGTGCAGTAATTGGATTCTTCTGGTACAATACCTATCCTGCACAGGTTTTTATGGGAGATACAGGAAGTTTGATGCTGGGAGGAGTAATTGCCGTTTTAGCCATTATTTTAAGAAAAGAATTATTGATTCCTGTATTATGCGGAATCTTCTTAATTGAAAACCTGTCTGTAATGCTTCAGGTAGTTGTTTTCAAATACAGAAAAAGAAAATACGGGCTGGAATATGCCCAAAACAATAGACTGTTCAAAATGTCACCATTACACCACCATTATCAGAAAGAAGGGTTTCACGAAAGTAAAATCGTGAACAGAATGATTATCATCGGTGTAATATTGGCTATTGTATGTCTGATCACATTAAAAATGAGATAAAAATTAAAAGCTGTAGCAATAAGCTTAACGCTTAAAGCCTATAGCATAAAGCTTTTATAATATGAAAATAGTTGTTTTAGGAGGTGGAGAAAGCGGATGCGGCGCTGCTTATTTGGCTAAAAAGAAAGGTCTGGAAGTATTTCTTTCAGATAAAGGAGCCATTAAGGATAACTATAAGCAGTTTCTTACCGATAATGAAATTGAATTTGAAGAAGGAAATCACGATGAAGAAAGGATTTTAAATGCTGACTGGATCGTAAAAAGTCCGGGAATTCCGAAAAAAGCGGAGATCATTAACAAAATTCATGATAAAGGAATCAGACTTTCCTCCGAAATTGAATTTGCTTCTGAATTTACAGATGCAAAGATCATCGCCATTACCGGAAGCAACGGAAAAACAACCACTACTTCCCTGATCTATTATATCCTGAAAAATGACGGATTGAATGTAGGTTTGGGTGGAAATATCGGCTATAGCTTTGCCAAGCAGGTAGCAGACGAAAACCATGAGTATTATGTATTGGAGGTAAGCTCTTTCCAATTGGATGATATTCAGAATTTCAGACCTTATATTTCTTTGCTGTTGAATCTGTCTAAAGATCACCTGGATCAGTACAACTACAACTATGAAGAATATGCTCTGGCAAAATTCAGAATCACTGAAAACCAGGAAAATGATAATTTCTTTATCTATAACAAGGATGATGAAATGAGCAAAAACCTTCTTGAAAAGCTTGAAATTAAAGCTAAAATGGTTCCTTTCTCAACAAAAGAGAAACTGCCAGAAGGAGGTTTTGTGAATGAAGATGAGATTGTGGTAAAGATGAAAGACGAATTCTCAATGAAAGTTGAGGAATTGTCTCTATTGGGAAATCACAACGTAGCCAATAGCTTGGCAGCATCTATTGCCGGTAAGATATTAAAAATCAACAATGAAAGCATCAGACATTCACTGATGACATTCCAGGCTGTAGAACACAGATTGGAATTGGTGACTGAAATTGACAGTGTAAAATACATCAATGACAGTAAGGCAACCAACGTGAACGCCACTTACTATGCTTTGGAAAGTATGAAAACACCAACCGTATGGATTGTTGGTGGATTAGATAAAGGAAATGACTATACCGAAATTGAAGATTTAGTCAAAAGAAAAGTAAAGGCAATTGTTTGTCTTGGAATTGACAACAAGAAGATTATAGATTTCTTTAAAGATAAAAAAGAGGTTATTTATGATACTTCAAGCATGGAAGAAGCCGTGAGAATTTCAAAATCACTGGCTAAAAAAGGTGATACTGTTTTACTATCTCCATGCTGTGCAAGCTTTGACTTGTTCAAAAGCTATGAAGACAGAGGACGTCAGTTTAAAGAGCAGGTATTAAAATAAAAGTAAAAAGTATGAATGTATTAGCGTATTAATGACCATCAACTTCATCAATACATTTTACATCAGTACATGAATACAATACTATGGACGAACAGAACACAGAAAACAGATTTGAATTTCTAAAGGGCGATAAAGTACTTTGGATGGTCATCCTTGTGATCTCCATCTTCTCTATTTTCCCGGTATACTCTGCAAGTTCAAATCTCGAATACATTGTCAATAACGGGACCACAACAGGTCACGTTATCAAACATATGTTCTTTGTAGTCTTAGGATTAGCCATTATGAGACTGGTAGGAACCATAAAATATGAATACATCGGAAAGCTCAGCAGTATCCTGCTAGGCCTTATGATTGTTCTGTTGGTTGTCACCATGTTTACCGGACAAACCATTGACGGAGCCAGTGCTTCCAGATGGCTGAAAATCCCGGGAACACCGATTTCCTTCCAGCCTTCATCATTTGCTTTTTTAATGTTAATCATCTACCTGTGCAGATATTTAACCAAAAAGATCACAAGAGAAAGGCTTCCTATAGAGAATATCATGTATATTTTCGGACCAATCCTGCTTGTTTTCGTGTTGGTAGCAAAGGATAATGGTTCCACGGCATTAATGATTTTAATGGTTTCCGTAGTGGTTCTTGTCATAGGGCAACTTCACTGGAAATACATTGCAGGATTTATATCAGCATCATTTGTAGCCATTGTATTATTTTTATTAATAGCTCTGAATACAAACATGATCGGCGGAAACCGTGTTCACACATGGATGAGCCGTGTAGAAACATTTACCTCTAGTAAAGCAAAATCTGCCGATGTAGATGACGAGAGTGTAAAAGCGAAAAACTATCAGGTAATGCAGGCCAAAGCAGCCATCGTACACGGTGGAATCACCGGGATGGGACCAGGAAAAAGTGCATTGAAACAAATGCTGCCACAATCTGCCTCCGACTTTATTTTCGCAGTTATTGTAGAAGAATACGGAGTGATAGGAGCTGCTTTTCTGATCAGTTTATACCTGATTATGATGATCAGAATCGTGATGATTGCCAGTAAGATGCCCGCATTTTTCGGATCTCTGCTCGTGCTCAGTCTCGGAGTGATGATTTTCATTCAGCTTTCGGTAAACATAGCCGTTGCTGTAAATCTGATCCCCGTAACAGGACAGCCGCTGCCTTTGATCAGTTATGGAGGAACCTCAATGCTGGTGACCTATTTACAATTAGGCATTATTTTAAATATAAGCTCAAGAATTCAGATTTATGATGAAGAAGGAATGGGGAAAAAACAAAGTATAGCAGAAATAAACGATATCGCTTAAAATGGACAAAAAATTAAAAATAGTATTATCCGGCGGAGGAACAGGAGGACATATCTTCCCGGCTATCGCCATTGCTGATGAAATCAGAAAGAGATTTCCTGAAGCAGAATTTTTGTTCATTGGCGCCAACGGGAAAATGGAAATGGAAAAAGTTCCTCAGGCAGGTTATAAAATTGAAGGAATTGATATCGCAGGAATAGACAGAGGAAACCTGTTATCCAACCTTGGACTGCCTTTCAAGATTCTGAAGAGCTTATCAAAATCTAAAAGGATTATCAAAAATTTCGCTCCGGACTTTGCTGTAGGAACAGGAGGTTTTGCCAGCGGACCCGCTCTTTATGAAGCCAGCAAAATGGGAATTCCTATTTTCATACAGGAGCAAAATGCCCATGCAGGAGTAACTAATAAAATTTTAAGCAAGAAAGCTAAAGCCGTTTTTACAGCCTATCCAAAAGTAGATGGATTTCCGGCAGAGAAAATAAAATTCCTGGGAAATCCGATCCGTTCAACTATTATTTCAGGAATGCAGGAAACTGCTCAGGCAAAAGAAAAAATGAGATTGAATAAAGATAAACTTACGATTCTTTCTGTAGGGGGTTCTTTAGGTTCCAGAACATTGAATAATGCATGGAAATCTCATTTAAAACAAATTGTAGATAAAGATTATCAGCTGATCTGGCAGACAGGAAAGCTTGATTATAAAGATATTATAAACGAAACAAAAGATACAGCCACCGGAAATATTCGGATCCTTGAATTCATCAAAGACATGGAACTGGCTTACTCTGCAGCTGATATTATCGTTTCGAGAGCCGGAGCTATTGCCATTTCAGAGTTGGCTGTAGCACAAAAACCGGTCCTTTTGGTTCCTTTCCCTTTTGCAGCGGAGGATCATCAAACAAAAAATGCCATGAATCTGGTTGAAAAAAATGCAGCAAGAATGGTAAAAGACTCTGAAATGCAGGAAAAATTCTGGAATACATTATCAGAAATCTGCGAAAATGAAAGTGTAAGAAAAGAAATGTCCGACAATCTTAAATATTTTGCCAAACCAAATGCCGCAAAAGAGATTGTAGACGAGATTTTCAAAGTAATAAAATAATTAGGTAAAGCTTCAACAAGCTCAGCCTGAAACAAATAAAATAAAACAGTTAGTATTAGATCTGTCACCCTGAGCATGTCGAAGGGCCAGTAAGCAAACACAAAATGAAAATATATTATGTATACATTGTAAAATGTTCCGATAATTCTTACTATACAGGTTTTACCAATGATATGGAAAGAAGAATTAATGAACATAATAACGGATTAAATCCTGAAAAGTTACACGTATACGAGAAAACCTGTTGAACTTGTTTTCTATCATGAATTTAATGATGTTACTCAAGCCATAACCTTTGAAAAACAAATTAAAGGTTGGAGTAGAAAAAAGAAGGAAGCAATAATAAATGATAACTGGGATTTATTACCAATGTTATCAAGAAATAGGATGAAAGATTAGGAGGCTTCGACAAGCTCAGCCTGACACCGTTAAAATTTAATTTATTAACGAGTCATTGATATTAGTTGATTAAAGCCTTATAATATAAAATATTAGTAATAAAACTCTGACCTGGCTCAAGAGTTTAAAGATTAAAATATAAATGAACATTTTACAAACATATCAGACTTTTTACTTCGTTGGAATCGGAGGTATCGGAATGAGTGCATTAGCACGCTATTTCAATGCATCCGGAAAAAAAGTATTGGGTTACGACAAAACCAATACAAAATTGACTCAGAATCTGATGAACGAAGGAATTGATATTGTTTTTGAAGACCTTATTGATGAAAGGATAACTTCTCTCCAGAAAGAAGACACATTGGTTATCTATACTCCAGCTATCAAAACGCTTGGAATATTGGATTATTTCAATGAAAATCAGTTTGAAGTGTTGAAACGAGCTAAAGTTTTAGGATTAATTACTGAAAATACAGATTGTATTGCTGTAGCAGGAACTCATGGAAAGACAACAACATCTACCCTTGTGGCTCATTTATGCAAAGAAGCTGATCTGCCTTTTTCATGTTTTTTAGGAGGAATTTCCGAAAACTTTAAATCCAACTTTCTGTACAACGGTTCTACTTATTCTGTAGTAGAGGCGGATGAATATGACAGAAGCTTCCTGAACCTTTCTCCGGACTGGGCAGTGGTAACTTCTACAGATGCAGACCACCTGGATATTTATGGAGATAAGAGTCATATAGAAGAAGGATTCAGGCAGTTTGCAGCTTTAGTACCTCAAGACCAACAGCTTTTTGTAAGAAAAGGTCTGGAAATTGGTAGAGGACACCAAACCTATGCAGTAAATGAACCTGCAGACTACTATTCTGACAACCTGCGTATGGAGCATGATAAAATTTATTTTGACTTCCATACTCCTACCGAAACAATAAAAGATTTCGTTTGGGAAATTCCAGGAATCCATAATGTGGAAAATGCTACTGTAGCATTGGCTATTCTGCATAATTTAGGCGCAGATTTTGATACGCTGAAAAAGGCAATTGCCAATTTTAAAGGAATTAAAAGAAGATACACAAAACATATTTATCAAAATGGTAAAATTTACATTGATGATTATGCCCACCATCCTACAGAAATCAATGCTGTAATGGGCTCTATCAAAACATTTTATCCTGATAAAAAACTATTGGTAGCCTTCCAGCCACACCTTTTTAGCAGAACCAGAGATTTTGCGGACGGGTTTGCAGAAAGTTTAAGCAAAGCTGATGAACTTATTTTGCTTGATATCTATCCTGCAAGAGAACTTCAGGAGAACTTTGAAGGAATCACTTCAAGCTGGCTGCTGGACAAAGTAACATTAGATAAAAAAGAAGTATCGACATTATCCGATGCTTTTGAAAAAATAAAAGAAAAAGATTTTGATATCCTCCTAACTGTAGGTGCAGGAAATATAGACACCCTGTATGACCCTATCTGTGAATGGATAAATAAATTGTAAAGAGTAATAATGTATTTAAGTATTCATGAATACATTTTACATAAATACATGAATACAAAAAATGTATGAAAAATAAATACAGAATATTAAAAATTGCTGTCACTGTAATCATCCTTGGATTGTTACTGAGTTTCTCGTTGAAGAGATTCAGCCACCAACAGATTACAGACAATAAGATTTCTGTAAAAATGAGTGAAAAAACACCGGTTTATTTTGTTGATGAAAAAGATATCAGGGAGATTGTAAAAAAAGAAAACCCTTCCGGAAAAGTAGGTGATCTTAATATCCCTTCCTTAGAAAAAAGAATCAATGCACTTCCGGCGGTTGATAGTGCCAATGTCTATCTGAACCTGAATGGAAAACTGAATCTGGATATTAAGCAGAGAGTACCTGTTTTCAGGCTTAATAAAGATGGAAAAGACTTTTATGTAGATGAAAAGGGGATTGAATTTCCAATTTCAAGAACATATTCTCACCCATGTATGCTGGTAACCGGAAATGTACAGCCGGATGAATATGAAAAACTGGCAGAGCTGGTAGGAAAGATAGATAAAGATGATTTCAGCAAGAAATATTTTATCGGGATTTCGAAGAGCAAAGACAGCTACAATCTTCTGACAAGTGAAGGAAATTACAGGGTAGAAATTGGAGATCTGGATAATATTGATTTTAAAGTAAAAGGATTTAAAACCTTTGTGGAAAAATATCTTGTATACCAAGATCCACAGAAGTACAGCATGGTTTCTGTAAAATACCAGAATCAGATTGTTACCACTTTAAACCCTTATTTTAAAGAAAACGACAGTATTTTAAAAGCTGGAAAACTGGAACTGGCAAAAGCTCCTACTCCAATGGCTGCAGCAAAGAAGACAGAGACCAAGCCAAAGATAGCGGAAGCAAAAAAAACAGACTCCACACCTGTAAAACCAAAAGAGAGTACGAAAACACATACAAAAGAAGCGAAAAAAACAGAGAAAAAATCGACCGCTAAAGCCTTGTCCAAGCCAAAGACAAAAGTAAAAATAGAATAAGTCCTTCCGGGACATTCAATACACAAATAGGAGATCATCCTTAGAGAAAAAAAGGAAAAAGTAGAAAAAATCAAATCGATATAAAAATGGAAAATCAAGAGTATTCAGTAGGTCTGGACATCGGGACAACAAAGATAGTCGCGATTGTCGGAAGAAGGAATGCACACGGGAAAATAGAAGTTCTCGGTGTAGGAAAAGCTAAAAGTCTTGGTGTTCATAAAGGTATTGTGAATAATATTTCACAGACTATTAATTCAATCAAGGCTGCAGTATCCGAAGCACAATCCAGTGCTGGCGTTCCTATCCGCAAAGTTACGGTAGGTATTGCAGGAAAACACATCCGTTCTCTGCAGCACTCCGATTATATTATGCGTGAACATCCTGATAAATTTATTACAGACGATGACATTGAAGCATTAAAAGATCAGGTGAAAAAGCTGGTGATGCTTCCTGGAGAAGAAATTATCCACGTACTTCCTCAAGAATATAAGGTGGATTCCGAGGGTGAGATTCAGGAGCCTGTCGGGATGCATGGAAAGCGTTTAGAAGCCAACTTCCACGTTGTAGTAGGCCAAATGGGCAGCATCAGAAATATTGCAAGATGCGTTCGTGAAGCCGGATTAGAAATGGAAGCTCTTACTTTAGAACCATTGGCATCTTCAGAAGCTGTTCTTACAAAAGAAGAAAAAGAAGCCGGTGTTGCCATTGTTGACATTGGTGGTGGTACAACAGACATTGCGATATTTAAAGATAATATCATCCGTCATACCTGTGTGATTCCATATGGAGGCGGAATTATTACCGAAGATATCAAAGAAGGCTGTTCCATTATAGAGAAACATGCAGAACAACTTAAAGTAAAATTTGGTTCGGCTGTTCCCGAATTAGAAAAAGACAGTACTTTTGTAACCATTCCGGGGCTTCACGGCAGACCGGACAAAGAAATTTCTTTAAAAACTTTAGCACAGATCATCAATGCAAGAGTAGAAGAAGTTTTGGAAATGGTCAATACAGAACTGAAAGCTTATGGCGCTTTTGAACAAAAGAAAAAGCTTATTGCCGGAATCGTTCTTACAGGCGGTGGTTCAAACTTAAAACATCTTCGTCAGCTGGCCAATTATACCACAGGTTTTGACAGCAGAATCGGTTTTGCGAATGAATATATTGCCAACGATAAAAATCAGTACCTGAAAGGCCCTGAATTTGCTACGTCTATCGGATTACTGATGGAGAGTTTAAAGATCAGAGACAAAAAGCAGAATGCTGACGAAATCATAGAAGTTGTTGCAGAACAGCCAAAGCAGGAAACCGCTTCGGCACAGACAGAAACTGTTCAGCCGGTTCAGCAGGCAGCACCTGTTCAGGAACAGCAGTCTTTTGAGAATGAAAGACAGGAGAACAGAAAGGCGAAATTGACCTTCGGGCAGTCGCTTATGGAAAAAGTAAAAAAATTCTTTGAAGAAGTAGAGTAAATTATAAATGATGAATGATAAGCGATAAACGATCTTTTCCTTATCAATTATCATTGATCAATTATCAATTATAATTATTAAAAGTATAGTTATGGAAAATATAGGTACACAAGGATTTTCATTTGATTTGCCAAAAGGAAATTCATCCATCATAAAAGTAATCGGTGTAGGGGGCGGTGGAAACAACGCTCTGAAGCACATGTACGAGAAAGGAATTCACGGAGTTGATTTCGTGATTTGTAATACAGACGCTCAAACCTTAGATAATAACCCTGTTGCGAATAAAGTTCAATTAGGAACCACAATCACAGAAGGTCTTGGAGCGGGTGCAGACCCTGAGGTTGGAGAAAAATCAGCAATCGAAAGTATTGAAGATATTAAAGCTGCTATGGGACAAAACACCAAAATGGTGTTTATCACTGCCGGAATGGGTGGTGGTACCGGTACCGGAGCCGCTCCTGTCATTGCTAAAGTAGCAAAAGACATGGGAATTCTAACAGTAGGTATTGTTACTGTGCCTTTCAGTTTTGAAGGTAAAAGAAGACTAGATCAGGCTGAAAACGGTCTTGATAAACTAAAAAATAATGTTGATTCATTAATTGTAATCAACAATGATAAATTAAGACAGCAGTTCGGAAACCTTGGGTTTAAGCAGGGATTCTCAAAAGCCGATGAAGTTTTAGCCAATGCTGCCAAAGGAATGGCGGAAGTTATTACAGGTTACTTTGATGTAAACATTGACTTTAGAGATGCTAAATCTGTACTTCAGAATTCAGGTACCGCTTTGATGTCTACTGGAACTGCTTCAGGTGAAAATAAAGCAGAAGAAGCTGTAAGAAAAGCCCTTGATTCTCCGTTATTGAATGATAATAAGATTACAGGTGCCAAAAACGTTCTGTTATTGATCAGAAGTGGTGCTGAAGAGGTAACCATGGATGAGATTGGTATCATCATGGATCACATTCAGAAAGAAGCCGGAAACACTGCAGATATTATCTTCGGGGTAGGTGCTGATGAAGAATTGGGAGATGCAGTAAGCGTTCTTGTTATCGCAACAGGATTCTCTAATGAGAACAAGAAATTTGCAGGACCTACAGAGAAAATCAGAATCAGTCTTAACGACAGCTTTGATGCTCCGAAAAACTCACCTTTCAAAACAAGAGAGGAAAGAGAATCTGCGCCTGATACAACTTATGATTCCAGCAGAGCCAATCATTTCAGATTAGATGATGAAGACCACAGTACACAGTTCAAGGTTACATCTATTGAAAAAAAAATGATTCTTGAAGAAGAACCGGTGAAACCTGAAATTAAATTCTCTGATAAAGAGGAAGATATTATCAATACTCCTGAACAGGCGTGGAAAAATGAAGAAGAAGTTGAGCAGGAATACAGCTTATTCTCTATTGATGAAGAAAATGAAGATCCAAATGATCTGGAAATTCAGTCTTTCTCATTTGACTTCGAAAATAAAAAAGAAGAGCCACAGTCGGGAAATACTTTCAACAGTTCTTTTGCAGAAGAAAAACCTGTTGAATTCAGTTTCTTTGTAAACGAACCTGTCAGAAATGAGCCTAATACTGATTTCGGACAGCCAAAAGCAGAATTCAACACACCAGGCAATGCTGCTGTAGCGGAACCTGCTCAGAAGATTGAAACTTTCTACCAGAAACAGGAGGAGCCAAAAGTTGAAACAAGAACTTCTTTTGAGAACAAAACAGAAATTGAAACTCCGAAAACGGAAGAATCAGAATTCACTTTTGTGAATAAAACGATAGACCAGGAAAGAGTGATTGAAAGAAGAAATAAATTGAAAGAATTCAACTCGCGCTACCAAAGCTTTGACAGCACGAGTGAATTTGAATCTATTCCTGCTTTCAAAAGAAAAAATATTTCGATTGACGGAACTAATGCTTCAGATCAGAACATCAACACGTATCTGTCTGACAACAATGGCTCTATGCAGATCAGAGAAAACAGATTTTTAAATAAAGACGTAGATTAAACGCTATAAGCAGTATGCAGTAAGCTATAGGCTATTCCAGCCTAATCAAAAGGCTTACTGCTTACTGCCTAAAGCTTAAAGCCCAAACCATGAGTTTAGAAAATATAATAAGCGAAGCTATAAAAACAGCCATGAGAGAAAAAGACAGAGTAGCTCTGGACTCTCTCCGTGCTGTAAAATCTCAGATTCTTCTTTTACAAACAGAAGCAAGAGGTGCTGAAGTTTCTGCAGAGCAGGAAATTGCTATTCTGCAGAGAATGATCAAGCAGCGTAAAGATTCTTTTGAGCAGTTTTCTGCTCAGGGAAGACAGGACCTTGCAGAAGTAGAAGAAGCTCAAATGAAAGTAATTGAGAAGTTTTTACCTAAACAACTTTCTGCTGAAGGACTTGAAACAGAAATTAAAAATATTATTTCTGAAACCGGAGCTGAATCTATCAAAGATTTAGGGAAGGTAATGGGAGCAGCATCAAAAGCATTAGCCGGAAAATCAGACGGAAAAAGTATTTCCGAGATGGCTAAAAAGCTTCTGTCATAGTTGAAAGCTAACCGTTGACGGCAGATCCATAACCCTTCAACTTATTTTCTATCAACTATCTATTTACATTAGGATATACAACCTTTGCATATCGATTTGATTAAAGAAGCCCGGAACTCTTCAGTTCCGGGCTTCACTTTCTTTGGATATTAAAGTTTGTTAATCAGTTTGATTCTAAACTGGTAAAAAGAATTAAGATACTACCATATTTCATAGGGTATTTAAGTGATTGATTGCTTGAGGGAAAGACTTAAATGTTTTTTCATGGTCGTTTGTTTTTCAGAATCATTTCAAAATTAATAATAATTTTCTATTATTCCTAGTCTTAATTCACATTTTTTTGAATATTATTACAATATTAATATTTGATTAATTTTATATGACTAATCAATTGATAGTTTTTATATATTGAACAAACGCAAAGAAATGCGTAACTTTGTACAGATAAAAACAAAATATATGTATCCAACAGATTTAGTAATGCCTATGAAGGCAGAGCTTACAGATAAAGGTTTCCAGGATTTAACAACTCCAACTCAGGTAGAAGATGCGTTGAAGCAGTCAGGAACTACATTATTGGTAATTAACTCCGTATGTGGTTGTGCTGCAGGAGCTGCAAGACCAGGAGTTGTATACTCTTTGACTGGAGATAAGAAACCTGATCATTTAACAACTGTATTTGCAGGATTTGATACTGAGGCTGTAGCAGAAGCAAGAAAACACCTTGCTCCATTCCCTCCAAGTTCTCCATGTGTAGCACTTTTCAAAGATGGTGAATTGGTTCACATGTTAGAAAGACACCACATTGAAGGGAACCCTGCAGGTGCTATCGCAGCAAACCTTCAGGCTGCATATGACGAGTATTGCTAAGAAACAATAATCTACATATCAAACCGTTACATATTTTGTAACGGTTTTTTTATTTAATCTTGTAAAAAATTCTCAGAAAATTCAAATATCATTATATTTGTTGGAATGGCAACCAAAGCACTTTTCAATACCGTCGTCAACTGGTTCATCCGTCAAAGGATAGATCAGATACAGAATTTCATGGATCATCCCATTGAGACTCAGAAAGGTATACTCTTTTCTCAGCTGTTCCATGCAGAAGATACAGAATACGGTAAATTATACGGATTCAACTCTATATCAAGTTATCAGGATTTTAAAAACAAAGTTCCGATCGTTACCTACGAAGAAATGGAACCTTATATTGAAAAAGCAAGGCAGGGACAAAAGGATGTAAGCTGGCCCGGACTCATTAAACATTTTGCCAAATCATCGGGAACCACCAATGCCAAGAGCAAATTCATCCCTATTTCTGCTGAGAGTCTTGAATACTGCCACATGAAGGCAGGAAAGGATATGGTATCCATCTACGCCAATAATCATCCCGAAAACCAGCTTTTTAATTATAAAAATTTACGTTTAGGAGGAAGTTCTGAATTGTATGCTGATTTTAATACAAAATTTGGTGATTTATCCGCTATTTTAATTGATAATCTTCCTTTTTGGGTAGAAATCACCACGACTCCAAGCAAGAAAGTATCTTTGATGGGAGAATGGGAAAGCAAACTGAAAGCGATCACCTCTGAAGTAAAAAATGAAGACGTGGGAAGTATCCTTGGGGTACCAAGCTGGATGATGGTTCTTCTTCAAAAAGTACTAAAGGAAACCAATATCGGAAGTATTTCAGAGCTATGGCCGAATTTGGAGGTCTTTTTTCATGGTGGAATCAGTTTTAAGCCCTACAGGGAGCAATTCAGGCAGATCATCGGAAAAAACATCAATTACTACGAAATTTACAACGCTTCTGAAGGTTTCTTCGGAATACAGGACAGGTCAGACAGTGATGAAATGCTGCTGATGCTGGATTATGGTATATTTTACGAATTCATTCCTATGGATCAGTTCCATTTTTCAAATCCGAAAGTGGTAAGCCTGGAAGATGTGGAAGTTGGAAAAAATTATGCGATGGTTATTACAACCAATGGCGGCTTGTGGAGATATCTTATTGGTGACACTGTAGTCTTTACATCAACCAATCCGTTCAGAATTAAAATAACAGGAAGAACCAAACATTACATCAATGCTTTTGGTGAAGAACTGATGATTACCAATGTAGAATCTGCTCTTTCAAAAGCCTGCGAAGCTACGGGAGCACAAATCACAGATTTCACAGGAGCTCCTGTCTTTATGAAAGGAAACGAAGGAGGTGCCCACGAATGGATCTTTGAATTCAGTCAGCATCCGGATAATCTGGATAATTTTATTGATGCTTTTGACAGGCATTTAAAGACTATTAATTCTGATTATGAAGCGAAAAGATACAACAATATCACTCTTAAAAAGCCCATCGTACACATCGCTAAAACCAATCTTTTCTATCACTGGCTGGAAGCGAAAGGAAAGCTTGGCGGACAAAATAAAGTACCAAGATTAAGCAACGACAGAGAATATATTGAACCTTTGCTGGAAATGAATAAATAATGACTAAGAATATCCTTTCTAGTCAATTAATAAAAAAGCCGTAACTCAATTAGAATTACGGCTTTTATTTTATTTACTTAAGTCTTCTTTCATTTTTTTCGCAGCTTCCTCTACTTTTGAAGCTCCTTTTTTGGCGGCTTCTTTAGCATCCTGCCCTACTTCCTTAGCTCCGGATTTAATATCTTTCCCTACTTTATTGGCTTCGGTTTTGATGTCCTGTCCGGCCTTGTGAAGATCCTGTTTCGTTTTATCGGCTGTTGCATCAATTTTATCTTTAGCCTTCTGAGCTGCATCATCAATCTTATTTCCAGCGGCATCTACTTTTGCTTTCACATCTTCTTTTGCATTGTTGATTTTTGCAGTATCTACAGTATTTGGCGTTTCTGTAACGGTGGTAGTAGTTGTAGTAACTGATCCATCAGCGTTTTCTACCTGTTCTGTTTTTGTTGTTGATTTTGTACATGCTACAGTGAATACTGAGATCACTATTGCTGCAAGGATTTGTTTTTTCATATTATATATTTTTTTAATGTATTGGCTTTATTGTGTTTTAGAGTCTGGTGTTGAAGGTGTTTCTGCAGACTTCTGTTTCTTTTCTGCATCTGCCTTTTTCTTTTCCTCTTCCTGTTTTGCTTTATTTTCTTTTTCAAGTTCTGCTTTTAGCTTATTCTCTTCTTCCTGAAGTTTTTTAGCCTGTTTTACAGAGTCCAGATATTGAGGCGAAGACATTCTTATCTTACGGGCAATATCCACCGAAACAGCTCCCGTGGAAAAGGAATCAACAGCAACAGTATCATAATTCATCTTAACTTCCTGTTCAGCAGCAAATCCCGGAGTTTCTTTCTTGGAACAGGCAGTGAAAAGGATTGTGAAAATAAAAATTGCAGACAGTATATTTTTCATGGAACTAATTTAGCAGAAATTCTGCAATTACAGGATAGTGATCCGATAATTTCACAGACTGATCTACTTTATAGCTTAAAGGAATAATGGATTTTGAACTAAAGATATAATCAATTCTCAAAGGCACTTTATAGTCATGAAAACTGCTTGCACTTCCCTTTCCTGCCACCAAAAAGGCATCCTGAAGGTCTTTTCCAAGATTATAATATTCATAGGAATTAGGAACAGAATTAAAATCTCCGGCTAAAATAACAGGGTAAGGCGATAAATCTACCATTTTTCTGATTCTTTTCACCTGATCTTCATGAGCCTGGAATGTAGGTGTCATATGCGAAAGCAGTTGAGAGACATTTCCAAAACCTAAGCCGTCAAGCTTCGTAAACATAGATTTATGAAGTCTGAAAGGTTCAAGATAAACATTAATAATTCTGATTACTTTTCCATTAATATCTATATCAGCATAAAATGAATTTCCACGAGCTTTCTCATCAATAAGTTCAGCCTGTCTTACAATTTTATGTTTCGTTTTAAGAATAACTGACGGATATTTTATAAGATCTCTTTTTATAGCGCGGTTGGTATCTTTTTCCTGTACAAGAATAATATCTGCATCCTGTTCTTTAATGTAATTTTTCACTTTATCCCAACCGTATTCTCCATATTTCACATTAAATGTCAATACTTTAATATCCCGTATTGTTTTTCCATTTTCCGTTTTTGGAGAAAAGTTGATCCATCGTCTGATTGGGTTATAGAAAATAAGTGTACCTAATGCAAAAGCGATAGCTATTTTTTGTTTTTTAAAAATCCAGATCAGCGTAAGAATTATATGCGCTAATATCAGATAGGGAAAACCAAGCGAGAGAAGATTAAGATTGCCCAAAAGGTTAGGCGGAATCCACGCATTCCCTAATGTGCTTAACAGCAAAACAGCAATAACAATATGTATAAATAGTAATATCTGATTCGACTTCATGAAAAAACGGTCTTGGTACGGTTTTCTTTCAACAAAAATCCTACCAAGCAGACAATTTTAACTCTTTTTATGATTATTTGCTCTCCATGGAAAATTTCACGATGACAGGATAATGATCTGAAATACTTATAGAACGGTCAACTTCATAAGATATTGCCTTTACAGATTTTGAAGAAAAAACATAATCGATTCTGATTGGGAATTTATAGTCATGAAAACTGGTTGCACTTCCTTTTCCTGCCGTTAAAAATGCATCTTCAAGCCCATCTGATAAATGGTAATATTCATAAGAATTCGGTACAGAATTAAAGTCGCCGGTAAGGATGACCGGATAAGGTGAATTTTCAATTACTTCACGAACGAGCGCTACCTGTTCCTGATGTTTTTTAAAGGTGGGAATAAGTTTTTTAACAACATCAATTACTTTTTTTTCATTGGTGTCAGCATCCTTGCCAGGTTTTATCATCTCTTTTTCAAACCGGAATGGATTAAGGTATACATCAATAAACCGATAAACTTTTCCATTTATTTCGATATCAGCAAATATCCCCGGAATTCTCAAATCCTCATTTGGGGGTTGTATTATTTTTTCGTTAATGATTTTATGTTTGGTAAGAATAGCAAATATACCACTCGGTTTTACTTTCTGATACTCTTTAAACTCATACAAGCCGGCACCATCTTCTTGTAAAAGAATAATATCGGCATTCTGAGATTTCAAATAAGCCCCTATGTTTTTCCTTCCCCAAAAGCCAGCTCTGGCATTAAACGAAACGACTTTTATTTCAGATTTACCTTTTTCAGGAGATGAATAATTGACCCAACGTTTTACAGGATTAATAAAAGCAAGACCTGCAAACATAAATACCAACGCTCTTTTTTTCCAGCTTAAAATCCAGAATATCGTCAGAAGGACATAAAGAATCATAAGTATGGGAAATCCTAAGGAAAGTAGATTAAACCACGGAAAAACCTTGGGTGGAACATATGCATTCAATAATGTGCCCAGCAGCAAAAACAGAATCCCAAGATGCAGAACGAATAGTATGAGTCGGAAAACCTTCACAATATTATTTTAATTGAAACGGTATAAATGTTTTTTCCAGCTGAGTGCCAGCAGCCAGCCTACTAAAGCTCCTCCTACGTGAGCAAGGTGAGCAACACCCCCTCCGTTACCTGAAACTCCAAGATATATGGAACCAACAACAATAATAGGCAGAAGATATTTTACTTTTATAGGAACCGGAATAAACATAATTCCAATTTTAGAATCCGGATAAAGAGTTGCAAATGCTGCTATTACTCCGAAAATAGCACCCGAAGCTCCTACCATTCGAGATCTTAATAAGTCATAATACTCACCAGCCAATTTCTGCCCTTCCACTGTTGTAGCACTAATCTTCATACTTCCCACATAATCAAGAGCTGCTTTTGGATAAACTTCAGAAGGATTAAAGCCCAGACTTTGTAAGCGGGAAATAATTTGTTGAGCTTCCACAAAATTCCATAAATTAAAAAGGAAGAATGCCCCTAAACCACTGGCAAAATATAAAATCAAATATTTTCTGTCTCCCAATGTCTGCTCCAGAATTGGTCCAAAACTGAACAATGTAAACATATTGAATAAAATATGCATTATTCCTATAGATTCAGAAATAGAAGCATGCATAAACATGTGGGTAATAATCTGCCAAGACCTAAAATTAGGAGAGAAAGGATAAAAACCAGAAAGTGTATTATATAAGTCTGGAAGCAGAAAATTAGCAACCAAATAAACGATAATATTGATGATAATAATATTTCTTGTAATCGGCGGTATATTGTTAAACATAATTTTTTAAAATTTGTTTTTAAAATCATTAAACGGAACCTCGTAATAGCATCTTTTTCCGTCCGGTAAAAATTCCGGGAAACCTAGTGCTGTAAAGTCTTTGATCAGCTGTTCCGCATCTTTTTTATATATAAAGTCAAACCTTGACTTCGACTGCATTTTGTTCCATTGATTATGATAATACTGCAAAAATTCTTCTTCTGTTTTGTATTCCAGGATCTCAAAAAGGTTTTCCAGGAATTGCATTGCCTGGGTTTCCTTCAGTCCTTCAGGAAGAGAATCTATTCGAAGTACACTTTCATGAGCAATTTTCATGTCAAACCCTAATTCCGGAAGATATTTTTTGAACGAATTGTATTTTGCCTTCTCAATTTCATTCATATGGTATTCCAGAGAGAAAAGAAGGGCGTGGCTGTTCGTGTTTGATTTTCTGGTAGATTTATTTCCTTCAGAAACCAATAACCTGTGCATTCTTCCTAAATCCAACATCAATGTCACATCTCCTTTATTAAAAAGCCAGTAGCCGTTCGGAAGTCTCATTAAATCTTCATCAAAATCTTCATCTTCAAATAAATTGATCTTTGAAGGCTCGGCAGTAATATTCTGATGATACATTTCCGTAAGATTCTGAATTTCTTCCGGATGTACCACATTTTTTTCTTCAAGGAATGGATTATAATCTTTATCGACGATGATTTCCGGCATTTTTACAAAGCCACTTCCTCCACCGTTTCCTTTGCTTGGAATGGGTTTATTCATCATTTCATCCAATTCCGGATCTCTGTCGAAATCAAGGCTTGGAGAGACATTATAAATTCCTAAAGATCTTTTTATGGTTGAACGGAGCAAAGCAAAAATAAGATGTTCATCTTCAAACTTTACTTCAGTTTTCTGTGGATGGATATTCACATCAATTTTCTCCGGATCAAGCTCCAGGAAAAGGAAAAATGAGGGTACATATCCGGGCTGAAGCAGTCCTTCAAAGGCTTCCTGTACTGCTTTATTGAAGTATGGGCTTCTGAAATACCTTCCGTTCACAAAAAGAAACTGCTCTCCTCTTGCTTTTTTAGCTCCTTCAGGCTTGGCAACAAACCCATGAAGCTTACACCAGATAATATCTTCTTTGATAGGAATCAAAAGCGGCTGAAGTTTTCTTCCGAAAACATCTACAATACGCTGCATCTGGCTTCCTTTTCTCAACCTGAAAACAGCTTCATCATCATGGAAGAGGGAAAACTCCAGATTTTCATGAGCTAATGCAACACGCTGAAATTCATCAATTACATGTCTGAATTCAATATTATTATTTTTTAAAAACTTCCTTCTTGCCGGAACGTTATAAAAAAGATTTTTCACTAAAAAATTTGATCCGTCTGCTGTCTGAACCGGGTCCTGAAACTGGAAAACTCCGCCTTCAATATAAATGTTGGTACCAATGGAGGTATCTTTCTGCTTCGTTCTGAGTTCTACCTGAGAAACTGCAGCAATCGAAGCCAACGCTTCACCACGGAAGCCTTTTGTAGCAATCTTAAAGATATCTTCTGTCCCTTTGATTTTCGAGGTAGCATGTCTTTCAAATGCCATACGGGCATCTGTTTCGGACATTCCTTTTCCGTCGTCTACCACCTGAATAAGGTTCTTCCCGGCATCTCTGATGATCAATTCAATCTTCGTTGCATCTGCATCTATAGCATTTTCCAAAAGTTCTTTCACGATGGATGCAGGCCGCTGCACCACCTCTCCCGCTGCAATTTGGTTCGCTACATGATCCGGTAAAAGCTGAATAATATCTGACATAAAAACGTAAATCAACTTACAAAAATAGTCAATGGAAACGGGAATTAAAATACCAAAACCGTGATTTAATATTTAATTATCAACATTTTTGCCTATTTATCCCCATCCGATTTTTTTAATGTTTGTAATGAAGGGCGTTAGCAAGTTAATTGCTTCAATCCGGAAATTTTCATTTCAACAATCATGAAAAACAGTACAAAAACAAGACATTCAAAGGTATTTAAGTTAATTTTTAAGAAAAATGCCCCTATTCTATAATAAAATAAGGGCACTTACAGCTAGTTTATACAAAAAATTAATAGTGTGTTTTATATTTTAATCCTCAAAGACAAGCTTTCTTTTCTTCTCTCTTTTAGGAATTCCATGGATTTTATCATATAGGTAAGCAAAAAGATTCGGTTTTTTATAAATCCTGCTGTATCTGTACTTTGTGTTGAAGTGTCGAATATGGATTTTATAGGCATCATACCCTATTACGATCAACAAACATATACTGATTATATAGAACACTCTGAATTCCAGATAGTAATATGTCAATCCAGAGAATACCGCTCCCATTACGTAAGCAAGCATAATACTCATCAAAAGTTTTGCTCTGCCTATCAGTTCTCCATTTCTTCGGTATTTTTTCTGTGTAAACATAGATACCAGAATTCCTAAGTCGGTGGTTGTTCCGGTAAGGTGGGTCGTTTTCACAGAGAAGTTGGAGATACTTGCGGTAAGACCGTTTTGGAGTCCGGTGGCAAAAAGCATCAATGCTACAAGATATTCTGTTTCTTCCAGTGTTTTCTGATAGTAAAACTGCCCGTATATTCCTACAAAAAGGAGACATATGATTTCCAATGCAATAGGCATAGAATGGGCAAAATATTTACTTTTCTTATTAAAGTTGATCACAATAAAGTTGGATAGAAAGCTTCCGAAGAAGAATAAAAAGATCCATCCGCCTACCACAGCTACCTGCGTCCAGTTTCCTTTACTTATTTCTGCCGCTAAAATAGCGTAGTGCCCCGTTACATTCGATGTAAAAGAGAGAAATATCAATAGGGAAGCAATGTTTATAGTACCCGCCGTAAAGGCAGTCAGCGTCCCCAACCTGATATTATCTCCCAGTGTCCTGCTGTTACTATAATTTCTTAACATTTTTTTATTTTTTTAAATTGTGTTTATTTAGACCTCTACAAAGATCTCTGCCAGTCTTCCTCTTTCCGGAAGTCTTTCTCTTACTTCCACAGTAATTTCATGGGATTGCAGCTCTTTGCATTTTTTGATGTAAGGAATCAGATCAAACTTGCCTTTTCCCTTGCTTTTGATAGATGGAGAATAATAAGCTTCTTCAATATTTTCTGCCTTTACATATTGATTGAATGTTCTCTGAAAGCTTCCTGTAAAAACATCACAAATGATTTTATTAACCAGATGGGGATATTTATTACTGATAATCCCATAGGCATCACAGAACTCTTCTGGTCTTATTTTATTAAAAACCGATGTTTTGGTTGTGAATAAAAGGTCTCTGATAGAATCTCCGGAATCATACCCAGACGTCAGAAGGATATTATATTGGTTCTGATCTTCTGATGCATCTTTCTCCTTAAGTACTTTTTTCAATATATTCAATGACTCAAGAGAGTAATCTGTCGCAATTAAAATTGTTTTAGCCATGTTCTTTATTATTTTGTATTGTGTTTATCTTTTGATGATACAAAACTAGAACGACCAAATTAGAAGATCTTTGGAACGGAATTAAAATGTGATTAAAGAGATTAAAATGAGATTAGAAAATTGTTAACGGGAGTTCATATGGTATTAGAGAAAAATCGAAAAGGAGTAAAACAAACAACATAACACATTGATTTACAGTATGAAATAAACTAAAACAAGTTAAAGATTCAGAATAGTGATTCTTATTTATTTATTTCTTCTCCTTTCATTGTACTATAGAAATTCGGGAAGCGCATCTGTACTGTAGTTCCCTGGTTCTCGTGTGAACTCACGATCAGTTCGCCATGATGCATTCTTACAATGTTTCTGGCCAGCGGAAGTCCGATTCCGTAGCCTTCATAGTTGTTCGTATTAGAAGCTCTGAAGAACGGGTCGTAGATTTTATTCATTTCCACTTCCGGAATTCCGATACCGTTGTCTTTTACAATGATATAAACATCTGTATTGGTAGCTCCGAGAGAAACTTTAACCTGCTGGAAATTAGAATATTTACACCCGTTACTGATAATATTTGCCACTGCAAGATGTAATAACTGTTCGTTCCCCTGAACTTTTAGCTTTTTAGGATTATCGGGAAGCATACTGATATCAAGATAGATATTGTTTCGGGAATCAATTCTCCTAAGTGTTTCAATAACGTCCCAAAGAAGCTGATCAATTCTCACCTTATCCATTTTCTGGATTTTCCCATCGAATCCTGTTTGAGCAATCATTAATAATGCTTTGATCTTTTTATCCAGTTTTTCGGCTTCATCCAAAATAATTCCGAGGGTTTCTTTATACTCGTCGGCTGTTCTGCTGATGGAAAGGGCAACATCGGCTTCTCCCATAATGGAAGTAAGCGGAGTCCTCAATTCGTGGGAAACATTTCCGATCAGGTGATTTTGAGTTTCAAATGAGGTCTCAATACGGTTCAGCATATCATTAAACGTATCTACCAGCTCATTCAGTTCTTTATTATCAGGATGTGATTCCAATCTTAAATGAAGATTTTCAGAACTTATCTCTTTTACTTTTCCTGTAATTTTTAAGATTGGTCTGAATAACGTTTTGGAAAGATAAAAAGAGAAGATCATACTAAAGAAAAGAGACAACACAATACAGGTAAGCAGTGTTCTTTTTAAAAATCCGAGATAATAAACCACATAATGGTTTTTGGCTGAAGCTATTGCGATATAATCTTTATCATCATATCTGAAACTTTGTCCTATATAATAGAATTCTTCATCATTATAATTAGACTCTCCTTCTCTAATGATATTTTTAAAGAAATAAGCAGGAATATGAACTTCCTGAGATATTTTTTTGAAATTGGAATCGGTAGGGACGGCAAAAACGTAATCCTTTTCCATCGGAAGCTCCTCATCGTTCAAACTATTGAGAATATAGTTTTCCGGAAGGTCAAGATGATCTTTGCTTTTCTCAATCTGAACTATGGTAGCTGTCCTGATTTTCAGGAGTTCATAAAATCTCTGATGTGAAAAATTAACGATAGAAAAGTATACCAAACCACTGAAAAGCAATATGATGGCTGTAAAAACCAACATTAAAAGTACCATCGTTTTAGTCTGATTTGTAATAACTTTATTAAACATTCATTATGTTTTTTTCAACACATATCCCATTCCTATTACGGTATGTATCAACTTATTATCATCCTGGCTATCCAGTTTTTTCCTTAAATAATTGACATACACATCCACCACATTGGTTCCCAATTCGTAATTTACTCCCCAGACTGCATCCAGAATTTCTGCTCTGGAAATTACTTTTTCCGGATTATTCAGGAAATACAACAGGAGTTTATATTCTGTGGAAGTAAGAGAAATGTCTTCTCCTGCCCGGGTTACTTTCTTTGTATAATCGTTCACCATCAGATCTGAAAACTGAAAAACATGTTCATTATCTGGCTCTGGTTCTGTGATTTCCTGTGGGCCATTGTTGTTACTTCTCCTTAGCAAAGACTTCACACGCGCCACCAATTCAATGAATTTGAAGGGTTTCACCAGATAATCATCTCCACCGCTTTCCAGTCCGAGAACAATATTTTCAGAAGTTCCCAATGCCGTCAAAAACAAAATAGGAACACTCTGATTGGTCTTTCTTATTTCTTTACATACATCCAGACCGTTCATTTCCGGAAGCATAATGTCTAAAATTACCAGATCAAAATCGTTAGCCTGCACCAGCTGTACTCCTGTATGCCCGTCAAAAGCAACAGAAATTTCATATCCATTTTCCTGAAGTCCCTTTTTAATAAAAGACACTACACTGGTTTCGTCTTCGATAAGAATAATTTTTTTCATAAATGAAATAAGGAGTTTCACAAAAATAGGGAAATTTTCCTGGGATGGGCAAACCTAGAACAGAGGAGTCTACTACAAACGATTTATGCTTCTGTAAATAGATTAGATTTAACGCAAAATCCGCAAGGAGTTTTCAATATAAAATTATAAAATGTAAGAGCGTTTCACTATGCAATGATCGCATTCTTGACTGAACGAAGTTCCCTCGCGATCGAAAATAAAACAGTATAATTAATAAACTTGCCAGCTTTGCGTTTTTTATTATTCCACTTTTGTATCACTTTACCTTTTTGTGAATTTCTCTTTTTACCATACAACCTATATAGAATAATATTACCTTTGTTTGAATATAATGATGAAAAAATAATTCAGGTTAAATTGCACAACGTATGAACGACTTTTTAATAGGTATCGGTAAGAGATTAAAGGATATTAGAAAAAAGAATAATTTAACCATTAATGAACTGGCTTTCAAAGCAAATGTAAGCAATGGTCTTGTTTCAAGGATTGAAAATGGCAGAACAATTCCTTCACTTCCAGTTTTATTAGATCTGATTCAGTCTCTTGAGATTGATGCCAGTTATTTCTTTGAAGGGGTTGAGAAAAAATCCAACGCAAAATTCATCTATGTTCCGAAAGAAAGTCAGCAGGTCATTGAAAAAGAAGTAGAAGCTGAAGGGTTTAAATACATGCATATCTTCAGTAAGAGTCTTCATTCTTTAGGTTTTGAAGCCGTGCTACTGACTCTTGAGCCCAATTCTAAAAGGGAAAAGGTCATTACGGATGCCTGGGAGTTCAAATATATCCTGAAAGGAGAGGCTAAATATGTTATTGATAATGAAGAAGTTATCTTAAAAGAAGGGGATTCTTTATATTTCAACGGAAAGTTTCCTCACGTTCCGGTAAGCATCAGTAATGAGAGCTGTGTGATGCTGGTTCTTTATTTTTATACTGCATAATAACAATTTTTCTAACGCAAAAGAATACGCAAAGAATATAAAACTTAGCGTATACTTCTTGTTCGCAAAGGCATTTCATTCAGCAATGCATCAAATTATAATCACTTTATTCAGCTATTTTCTACATAATTCCTCAATTTTTGTTTTCCAAATCGACACAAAAGTTTACAAATATGCAACTTTTTATTTTCTGATTTCTCCCAAAATGAACGAAATATTAACTAAAACATCCCTGTTTTGGTTCAATTTCCTATCGCATAATTATAAAGTAATATTTATCAAAAACGAGGCGTGAACGGTATCAATCTCCATTTCATTCTATTTTCAAAGATCAAACTCAATGCTTTTCAAAGTAAAATAACTGTAACAAACAGCGTTTATTTGTTAAACAATACTTAATACGAAATATTTATATATATTAAAATTATTGGCGTGATTTGCATAAAAAATTTAATATATGTAAAAATGAAAACAAATTTAGAGAAATTACTTACCCTTGTTTTTGTCTGTTTCATTGTATTTGTTTCAGCGCAGAAACAGTTAATTATAGGAACTGTTCTTGACGACAGCCAGCCTCTCCCCGGGGCCACAGTCAAAATAAAAGGTTTATCCAGAAATATAACAACTGATATTGAAGGAAAATTTACCATCAATGATATTAAAGAAGGTCAATATACTTTACAAATCAGTTATATAGGTTATGAATCTTCAGACATGAATGTGGATCTGAAACCGGAACAAACAGTTGATTTAGGAATCATAAAACTTTCCCAGCCCCGAAAAAACATTGATGAAGTAGTGGTTACGGGAACACTTAAAAATACAGAAGCAAGAGCATTAAATCTTCAGAAAAATGCAATCAATATTACCAATGTTATTGCTTCAGACGGAATCGGAAAGCTACCGGACAGAAATGCAGCAGAGACGGTACAGCGCGTACAGGGAGCTTCTATTGAAAGAGACCAGGGTGAAGGAAGATTTGTTTCCATGAGAGGACTTCCGCCGTTCTGGGCATCTACAACCATCAATGGAAACAGACTTCCAACAGCTGAGGAAGAAACAACTTCCAGAGCGACAGCCTTCGACTTCTTTCCTACGGAACTGATCTCGTATGTACATGTAAACAAGTCTTTTACCCCAGATATGGAAGCTGACGGAATTGGTGGCGGTGTAAATTTTATCACCAAAACTCCTCCCATGAAGACCGAATTCAAAGCAACGATTGGAAGCGGATATAATGCAAAAGCTGATAAAGGCGTTTACAACCTTGGATTTTTATATGGAGGAAGAACAAAAGATAAGAAATTCGGGTATTTGTTCAATTTTGCCCATTTCATAAGAAACTGGTCTACAGATAATTTCGAGGCAAGAAGAAGTGGAGACGAAGGAGTTTTCAGACTGGAGCTTCGTGATTATAATGGGGTAAGAAAGACAACCGGGATCAATACGGCCTTTGAATATGTATTATCTCCGAAAACAACTTTTTATTTAAAAGGAATGTATGGTACATTGTCGGATGACGAAACCCATTACAAACACAGAATCCGATTTGATAAGTTCAGCAGTGCCAATAATACAGCGAGAGTTGAACTGCAGAACATTCACAATTTACTGATTACAGAGCTTACTTCTGTTTCTTTGGGTGCGGTTCATCAATTAAATAAAGGAAAAATCGACTGGGATTTATCTTGTTATGATAACAAATTCAAGTATGGTAATATTCCTGATAAACAGAACAATTCTTACTATGTCATCAAGTATACTCAATCTGGTGTAGGGATCAATCCTACTTATATTTCAGACCATGGAAATGGCCCAAGAGCTTACTGGAAAGCGGATGGAGGAAAGTTGGATTATAAAAACCCGGATGCTTTATTTGGTTTTTACAATGATCCGAACTTTAAGATGGATGCTTCCCAGATGAGATTTACAGATCTTGAATTCTATAAAGTTTTTGTGGAAGAAAAGGATAAAATCGTTGCAGCATTCAACCATGAGATCAATGCTTCTGATAAACTGACTTTAAAGTATGGTTTTAAATACAGAGATAAAGAACGTAATGCAAAGTTCTCTGATATTTTCTACAACTGGAGCAACGGAACGGCACCGCTTCTGTCTGAGTTTTCACAATATATCACGACACAGCCCAACGGACCGAAATATTTAAGTGAAATGAATGCCCACATCGGGAATACTTTCGGGCCGGTACTTTCCACCAATGGAATGAATCAGTTCTGGTACGATCATCAGGGAAATCTGAAAATTAATACTGCTGATTCCGAAGCACTGGAATATAATAAAGCATTAGGTAGAAACTTTGATGTTTTTGAAAAACATGCGGATGCTTATGGGATGGCAACGTATAAACTGAACGATAAGATCATCATTCTAGGAGGAATCAGGTTATCAAATACCAATACCAAAGTAAGAGGATACAGCGTGAATGATGATGTACTGACTCCTGTAGAAAATACCAAAAACTACCTGGCCGTTCTTCCGATGATTCATTTGAAATATACTTTAAATGATAAAGCCAACCTTCGTTTTGCAGCAACAAGAACTTTCTCAAGACCGAATTTCGGAGATCTTACACCAGGAGGAACTTATATTGAAGCAGATAACGAATTCAAAGGAGGAAACCCAAATCTTAATCCTACTTATTCTTTGAATTTTGACCTGATGGGAGAATATTATTTCTCTAACGTAGGGATCTTAAGTGGTGGCGTTTTCTATAAATCTATTACAGATCCTATTTTCCAGGATTCTTTTATCGGAAATTATAACGGAATGAATGGAGTACAGTTTACAGCCCCAAATAATGGAAAAGCAGCATGGTTAGGAGGTGTTGAACTGGGAATCAACAAGAGATTTGATTTTCTTCCGGGATTTTTACAGTACTTCGGAGTACAGCTGAATGCTACATTTATGACTTCTGAAATGGAAAAGCCAAGCGGAAGAACGGTTGCTCTGCCATATCAGGCAAAAGAATTGTATAACGCCCAGCTTTTCTTTGAGAAAAAAGGATTCAATGCAAGGCTGGCTTACAACTATAAAGGGAAATATGCTGTAGAGTACGCCGAGGAAGATATCAACGATTCTTATTATGGTAAATACAGCAATCTTGACTTCGGAGGTTCTTATCAGTTCACAAAATACCTCACTTTATATGCAGATGTCAACAATATTCTGAACAAACCTCTGATCTATCACTTTGGTAAAAATGAAGACCGTCCTGAGCAGGTAGAATATTACGGAGTAAGATTCAATCTTGGAGTAAAACTGAACTTCTAAACCATTATCATGGCCAGAACAATCAATAAAAAAACATTAGTAACACTGAAAGCCGCTTTTGCTGCTTTTGGTGTTTACTTCTGCATGTATGGCTTCAGAAAGCCTTTTACTGTAGCTTCTTTCGAGGGACTTTCCTATTTTGGAGTCGATTATAAGATTCTGATTATCATTGCACAGGCTGTAGGTTATTTTATTTCAAAATTCATCGGAATCAAATTTATTTCCGAACTGAAACCTCAGAAAAGACTTACTTATCTGTTTGTTTTCATTGCCATTGCAGAACTTGCGTTGTTAGGATTTGCAGCCGTTCCCGCTCCTTACAATATTATATTTATGTTCATCAACGGAATTCCGCTGGGAATGATCTGGGGAATTGTTTTTTCCTACATCGAAGGACGCAAAACGACAGAAATCATTGGCTTATTTTTATGCTCAAGCTTTGTCGTTTCTTCAGGATTTACAAAGTCGGCAGGGAAATTTTTAATGGATACATTCTCAATTTCCGAATTCTGGATGCCGTTTTCTGCCGGACTTATCTTTATTATTCCATTGATTTTTTTCGGACTGCTGCTTGAAAAAATCCCCCAACCTTCAGACGAGGATATTTTGCTTAAAAATAAAAGACAACCACTGAATGGAAGGGAAAGAAAGGCTCTGATCCAGCAATTTTTTGTTCCGATTGTTTGTATTATATTTCTTTATATCAGCTTAACGGTTTTAAGGGATTTCAGAGATAATTTCAACCGGGAAATCTGGGACGGGCTGCATTTTAGTTTCGACAGTTCTATTTTTACCTTAACGGAGATTCCGATTGCGGTGATGGTTCTTTTGATCTTAAGTTTTATGGTGAAAGTGAAAAACAATAAAAAAGCATTTGCCTATTATCATTATATTCTTTTCGCAGGAATTCTCACCGTAGGGCTTTCTACTTATCTTTTTCAGCAGGGTTCATTATCTCCGTTTTTATGGATGACGATTTCCGGCTTCGGAATGTACATCTGTTATATTCCTTTTAACGGAATTTATTTTGATCGGATGATTGCCGCTTTTGAGATCAAGGGAAATGTTGGTTTTCTGATCTATATTGTAGATTCATTCGGGTATCTGGGAAGTGTCCTGATTCTTTTGTATAAAAACTTTGGCTCGGCCCAGACTTCATGGTTACATTTTTATATCAACTTAAATTATATCATCACCGTTACGGTTTTCATTCTTTCGGTGATTGCTTTTCTGGCTTTCAGGAACAAATCGAAGCCGAAATCAAACTTAAACTCAAACTCTAATCAATTCATCAATTTCGATACGTCGAAAATTTTATAATATATAATACAATGACAACAAAATTTGATTTACTCGTTGTAGGAGGTGGAATTTTAGGAACATTCCATGCTTATCATGCGCTGAAGAAAAATCTTAAAGTAGCCATCCTGGAAAGAAATTCTGTTCCCCAAGGCGCTACTGTAAGGAATTTCGGACAGGTAGTACCCTCCGGAATGGATCTTAAATGGCAGAACTTCGGAAGGGAAAGTCTTTCTATATACAATGAGCTTCACACCCAGGCAGATCTTACCATCAGACAAAACGGATCTGTATATATTGCTTCCAATGACGAAGAACTTCAGCTGATTGAAGAACTTTATGAAATCAACAGAAACAATGATTATGAATCTGTTTTATTATCAAAAAGTGACTGTATCAAAAAGTATGACGGTCTCCGTTCGGATTATTGTAAAGGAGGACTGTTTTTTCCACAGGAACTTTCTGTAGATTCTGCAGATATGATTGTAAAGCTTCATAAACTGCTTCAGGAAAAGATGGGATTGCAGATTTTCTATAACACCACAGTTCTTGAAACTCATGAAGATGATCAGAAATGTACTGCTGTAGCAGCAGACGGAACAGTATTCAATGCTTCTAAAATCATTATCTGCGGCGGGCATGAGTTCAAAACCTTATATCCTAAAGTATTCAATGACAGTGATCTGGAAGTTAGTAAGCTTCAGATGCTCCAGACTAAACCACAAGGGATTTATTCTCTTCAGGGGAATATTCTTACCGGTCTTTCTGTCAGAAGATATGAATCATTCAGTGAATGTCCTTCTTTCCAGAAAATCAAAGCTTTAGAAGATCCGAACTCTTTTGAAAAGAAATACGGAGTTCATATTTTATTCAAACAGGCTCTGGACGGTTCTGTCATCATCGGAGATTCTCATGAATATGCAGACGCTAAAAATGCGGATGATCTTGGGTATGATCTTAATATGGAGATTGACGAATTTATGATTCTTGAAGCTAAGAAAATCATTGATCTTCCCACGTATGAAATCCAGAGAAGGTGGTTCGGAATTTATTCCCAATGCAAAACCAAAGATATTTTTGAACACAGCCCATCTGCCAATATTCATATTGTAACGGGCATCGGAGGAAAAGGAATGACGGGAAGCGGTGGCTTCTCCAAATTTAATATTGAAAAAATTTACGCATAAAATTTAAATGAAAAATATAGAATTATTAGTTCTGGATATGGCCGGAACAACAATTGATGAGGACAATGTAGTATACAAAACACTTACCAGCGCTGTGAATGATTACGGCTATGTTGTAAGCCTTGAAAAAGTATTATCCAGCTGTGCCGGAATGGAAAAACTGGAAGCTATTACAAGTCTTTTAAAAGAAATAAATGGAAATGAAGAAGATGCTCACGCTATTTTTGAAAATTTCTCAGATCAGCTTAAAGAAGCTTATAAAAATCTTGAGATAAAACCCATCAACGGAACGGAAGATTTCCTGCTCAGTATGAAGTCCCAGAACAAAAAGATCGTTTTAAATACAGGCTATACTTCTGAAATCGCTCATCAGCTTTTGAATAAACTCAACTGGAAAGAAAGTATTCATTTTGATGCTTTGATTACTGCTGATGATGTTTCGGAAAGCCGTCCAAGCCCTGAAATGATCCTTCTTGCGATGAAGAAATTCAATATCACTGAAGCTCATAAAGTTTTAAAGGCAGGAGATTCTGTCATTGATGTTGAAGAGGGTAAAAATGCAGGCTGCGGTCTAACGATTGCTGTCCTTTCAGGGGCTCAAAGCAAGGCAGAACTTGAAAAAGCTTCCCCAGATTATATACTGAATACCATTTCTGAGGCTGAAGATCTTCTTTAAATACCTCTTTTTCAAACTATTCTTTAGTATTTCTTGACACAAACGTTTTCATGATAATTCATTGGAAATGTTTGTGTTTTTACCACCCCGTCAAATTATAAATTTGACAGAGGCTTACACAAAAGCTAAATAATTTGGCTTTTGTCATTCTGACGAAGGAAGAATCTTACTGATTTCTCCAATATTAGATTCTTCACTACACTCCATTTCGTTCAGAATGAAACTTTTGAAACCGTCTCGGTTTAGTACGATCAATTGAAGATTTTAGAATTTTTTTTCAGAACTTTTTAATTATCAATTAATTAATTTTCAGTTCATACATGTTTACAAATAGTAAACTAATTTTACAATAGTTAAAAATAAATTACTATTTGTAAACTTTTATACTTTCAAAAACTCTTTTTCCCTATGAAAACAAAACTATTATCAATGGCTGTTGTAATGAGCTGCTTTCTCGGAGCTCAGACAAAAAAAGTCCTTTTTATCGGAATTGACGGCTGTCGTGCAGATGTAATGATGTCTACGCCTACGCCCAACATTCAAAACCTCATCAGTCAGTCAATCTATTCTGTTGACGGTCTTTGCGCTGCCACTACCTGGAGCGGAAACGGCTGGAGTACTATGCTTACCGGAGTATGGCACACCAAGCACAATGTTCAGGACAATAATTTTACAAGCCCGAACTACGTTAATTACCCCGATTTCATCACAAGAGCGGAAACTTACAATCCGAATTTGAGAACCATTTCCCTAGCTCACTGGGCACCAATCAATGATAAAATCATACAGAATGCGGATGTAAAGACTAATCTGGCAACAGATCTTGCAGTAAAAAATGCTGCTGTAGCGGCTTTGCAGAATGATAATCCTGATATTCTCTTTGTAGATTTTGATGATGTAGACCACGCAGGACATTCTTATGGATTCTCATCAAGTGTTCCTCAATATGTTTCTTCTATTAAAACTACAGACACTTATATTGGAGAGATTGTCGCAGCTATGAAAAACAGACCTTCTTATAACAACGAAGATTGGTTAGTAGTTTTAACTACAGACCATGGAGCGGTAGACAGTTCTCATGGTGGTGGAAACCTTTCTGAAAGAAATATTTTTACAGTGTATTCTAATCCCGGATTTACTCCTCAGCAGATCAGTAAAACGGTTCTGGAATCAAATAAAACGTTTAATCAGTTGAATTTTCCGGCAGGAACTTATGCAAAACCAGCCAACCAGACTCCTTTTAATTTTGGAGCGAATCAGGATTTTACCATTGAATTTTGGGTAAAGCCTAATGCATCTTATTCCAGTGATCCTGTAATGATCAGTAATAAAAACTGGGCTAATGGGAAAAATAAAGGATTTGTTTTCTCAGGATATTCCGGCCAGACTTTCAAGATGAATATTGGTGACGGAACAAACAGAATTGATCTTGTGGGCGGAAAAGTGGAAACGAATAAATGGAAACATATTGCTGCAAGCTTTGACAGAGACGGACTTATAACTTTATATGAAGATGGTGTTCCGGTAACTTTTTCCAAAATGAATACCATCGGAAATATTGATTCCGGGCTTCCTTTAACTTTAAATCAGGATGGAACGAATGCTTATGGGATAAATCTCGCGGCTTCTTATAAAGATGTAAGAATATGGAAGTCTGCACTTCCAAACGATGTCATTGTAAATTGGGCGAACCAAAATATTACTCCTTCACATCCTTATTATGCTCAACTAGTGGCTAACTGGAAATGTAATGAAACTTCAGGGAATACGTTGACGGATTCAGGTCCAAATGTAAATAACATGACCGTGACTGGTTCTCCGACGTATAATGCCAATACTGTCAGCAATTTTAAAGTGTTTGATTATACCTCAACAACAAGAGAAACAGATCACTTCCCTACTGTATTGAACTGGCTTTGTATTCCGGCACAGTCTTCATGGGGAATTGATGGAACTAACAGAATTCCGGCATGTTCCAAAGAAATATTATCAGCAAAAGAGACGAAGGTAACCGTTGAAGATTTTAAAATCTATCCGAATCCTGTTTCAGCTTTCATCGGAATCCAGTACCAATCTGAAGATAAAGAAATTAAGGCAGAAATCATTGATAGTAAGGGATCAATTCTTTCCGTTACATCTCTACAGTCATCAAGAGGATATTACGATGAAAAAATCAATATCGGAAATCTTCCTTCAGGAGTATATTTTATTAAAATCAACGGAAGCAAAAAATCACTGACCAAGACTTTCATCAAGAAATAAAACAGTAAAGCAATTAGATTTAAATTTGATATTAGAACAAGGATATTCCTATCCGAGTTCTAATATTTTTTTGTTATATATCCAGATTCAATTCCATCTGTACATCTACACGGTCATATCCGGCATCAACAATGGGAACGTGTTTAAAACCCAGTTTTTCATAAAGTTTTATCGCAGGAACAAGGACAGAATTCGTTTCCAATACTACTTTTTCAGCATGCAGGTTTTTTGCCAGATCTACTAATGCTGTTCCCAACAAATATCCTATTTTCTTACCCTGAGCTTTAGGGCTTACCGCCATCTTTGAAAGTTCAAAAGTAAGGGGTTCATCTTTCGCTTTTACCAATGCACAAGTTCCAACGGCTTCATTATTTAACAGCGCAAAAACAATATGCCCTCCTTTATTTAAAATATGTTCTTCCGGATTATCCAGCAGCTTATAATCGCTGGCTTCCATTACAAAAAATGTTTTGATCCACTCTTCATTCAAAGCTTTGAAAGCTTCTTTATACTGAGGTTCATAGGTTACAATTTTTACTTCATTATTATTATCATTCATCGCTATAAGGCTTATTTAATTCTGTTTTTTATCATTTTTCCCAGTTTTTCAAGATCACTTTCTACTCTGTCTGTCCATTCCAGTGCATAGTTCAAACGCATGCAGTTTTGATATTGATTATATTGTGAAAACATTCTTCCGGGTGCAAAGGTTATTTTCTGTTCAAAAGCCACATCATAAAGATCTTCTGTACAAATTCTCTTGTCCAGTTCCAGCCAGAGCATGAAACCGCCTTTTGGTTCTGAGATCTTGGTATTGTCCGGAAAATACTCAATCACGGATTTCTGAATCTGAAGATAATTGGCGTAGAGCTTTTTCCTGAACATTCTCAGATGATGATCGTACCGTCCATGGGCAAGAAAATCTGAGATCACATCTGAAAATAATGACGGACTGGAAACGGTCTGCACGAGCTTCTGACGGATAATTCTGTCCTTAAACTTTCCAGGAGCCACCCACCCTGTCCTAAAACCGGGAGCTAACGTTTTGGAAACAGATCCTACCCACATTACAATTCCTGCTTCATCATAAAACTTACAGGGTTTTGGTCTTCCTGCTCCAAAATAGATGTTTCCGTAGACATCATCTTCAATCAGCGGGACATTTTGTTCAGTAAGCATTTTTACCAGTTCTTTTTTGTTCTCATCAGGCATCTGAAACCCTAACGGATTGTTGTAATTGACCACAAAGCAGCATGCAGAAAGTTTTGGGAGTACTTTTTTTAAAGCATCCAGATCCACTCCTGTAATAGGATGAGTAGGAATTTCTACTGCTTTCAATCCTAATAAATGAATAGCCTGAAGGATTCCAAAATAGACCGGACTTTCCACCGCTACACAATCTCCCGGTTTGGTAACTGCCATCAGACAATTATATACTCCATTCATTGCCCCGGATGTAATCACCAGATCATCCTCTGTAATTTTACCTTCCATTACCATCGCCCATTTTGCAATTTCACGCCGAAGCTGTTCACTTCCCTGTACCGCTTCGTAATTGACTCCGCTGTCACTTTTCCTCTTCACTACATCAATCATGCATTTTTTCATCTTGGCTACCGGAAGAAGGCTTTTCCCTGGAATTCCAAGAGCAAACTGTGTTACATCCGTACCCGCAATCGTTCCGAATACTTTATCAAAAAGATCCTGAGGCGTATTTTTCCCTTCCGAAAGCTTCATTTGGGCAACAGACGGCAGAGCAAGTTTCCGTTGAGAAGTCTGGCTTACATAATATCCGTATTTAGGGCGTGATTCTACAAGAGACCTGCTTTCCAGTTCCATATAAGCCTGTTTGACGGTATTCAGGCTTACGTTGTATAGTTTTTGGGCACTTCTCAATGAAGGCAGCCTGTCTCCAAACTGCAGGGTTTCACTTTTGATCTGCTCTGTGACAGAGTTGGCTATTTTAAGGTACAGAACATCTTTCGGCATTGCATTACGGTTTTAAGTAAATTTACAATTTTATCATGGCTTTATTCAAGATTCAGCCAGCTGACCATGCGCTTTATACTGCTTTCCAATTGTCCCGGATCTCTGAAATTAGGGGTAGTATTATTTTTAAAATATCTTTCGGTATTGGAAAAAAAGTTTCTCTTTTCAGCTTCTGACATTCTGTTTTTATCATATATTTTAAAAGAGATTTCATTCTTTTCATTCACAATAAGACTGGCAAATGCAACGGTCTCATTTTTCTTTTTCGCCAACATAAAAGGAAGTCCGAAATTGGAGTCTACTTTCTTTACTTCCTTCATTTGTAGGAAAATCTTTTTAAGTTCCGGCATATCCGAAATATAAGCTTCGGCATACTGAATCTGCTCCTGACTTTGAACTATCGTTTCCATAAATACTCTTCTTGCTTAACAAAATTATGGAGTCTTTGAGTTTGGATACAGATACAGAACTATACAATATTAGGGGTACAGATTTTTTTATTTTGTCTCATAAAAAAAACAGACTGCTTCTATCCAAAACAGCCTGTTTGCAACTTATTTAAAGTTTCATGGTTATTGTTCTGCTTTTTTCAAGGCTTCTCTTATCCCTTCCAGTCCGTCACCAAACTGAGCCAGCAATGCCACGATCTGCGACATTCTATCATTTTCACCAAGCCCTTTTAAGGTTTTATTTTTTACAAATGTTTTCTTTATTTCATTCCAGCGTTCTGTTTCTTCTTCCGAAAGATTTCCTGTAAGTTCTTTTAGTTTCAGCATATTCGCTTCGGCTCCCGTTGTCAGTGTCTGAGACTCGTTCTGATAGTGATCCTGAACGATCTGAGTCACTTCATTGGTTTTAAGAATCGGCTGGATCTGTGCAATGAGTTTATTCATATTACGGTAAGATCCCTGCAACTTGAATGGCGGCTCATTCCTGTAGTCGTCTGACATTGCTGCGGATGCAATATATTCTTTATTTACCTTCAAAACCATATTTCTTACCCTGATCGTATTTTTCAGCACCGCTCTGAAGTCTGATATTTCACTGGAGCTGAAGTTTCCTTTCAGATTATCAGCAGGATTATCTGTAATTACACACTCATAAAGTTCATACAGGTTTTCAATTCCCGGTTGTGTCAACTTCATCAGATATTCGTTAGACATCAGCGCATTTTCAATAAGACTCAGGTCGAAAAGATCTGTTTTTGATCCGGATATCTCTCCCAGGTTGTAAGTATCCGAACGGTTGGCGAGCATGTCCGGAATTTTAAACTTCTCCCCGTTCTCTGTATACGGGTTTCCTGCCATTACCAGGCAGAATCTTTTAGACCGAAGATCATAGGTCTTACTTTCTCCGTTGTAGATTCCTTCTATTTTTCTCTGCCCATCTGCCAGGGAAATAAATTTCTGCAAAAATTCAGGGTTACAGTGCTGAATATCATCAAGGTACAACATAACATTATCTCCCATTTCCAGCGCAAGGTTGAGTTTTTCAAGTTCCTGTCTGGCACCTGCGTTTTTAGCTTCAGACGGATCTGTTGATACAATATCATACCCTAGCGATGGTCCGTTGATCTTCATAAATACCAATCCCATTCGTTCGGCCATATATTCCATCAGGGTTGTTTTTCCATATCCCGGTGGAGATACCAATAGAAGCATTCCCATACGGTCCGTTCTCTTATCTGTACCTACAGTTCCCAATTGCTTGGCGAGGTTGGCTCCGATCAGAGGGAAATAGACCTCATTAATCAGTTTATTTCTAACAAATGAACTTAACACCTGAGGTTTGAAAGTCTCAAGTTTCAACGCTTTTTTCTTTTCATCAACCCAGCTGTATTTTAATTCCTGTAAACGTTTATATTTTGGAACGGTAACGGTATTAAAGTGGTTCAGACGGGAAACGAATTCAAAGTAGTTAAGAAGATATTCTGTGCCCTTTTCAAGCGATTTCAGATCTTTTATTGCTGCTTCATAAGCAATATGTATGATATTTTTCGGATCAAACTTTTGAGTAATGATAAGTCCAGCGGCTTCCCGGATACTGTTCTTATCCGCTGCGGGATCAAAAGCCTGTAATGCGCTCTCAGCAATATAATAACATGCCTGAGGGTATTGATACATTGCTTGTAACTGCCCAATAAATTCCAGGTCTTTACCTTTTCCTTTCAGTTCTTTCAGGAAAAGTTCATACAGAGCGGCTGCTTTTTCCGAGATCACGAAGGCTTCTTTATCTTCCTGCTTCAGATATATGGCAGCATTGATACAATCTGTATCTTTAAAGATACCCTGTGCTGATGCAAAAGACTTCATTTCTTCCGAAAGTTCTCTGCTTAGATACTCAAATCCCTGCTTTACAGTAAAAGATTGCGAGATAATAGCAGCGGCTTCAAACTGTTTGCTGTAATATTCTTTTCTTTCACTTTCCAGAAAAAACCAGAAAAGCTGTGCGAGCGCTCTTTCCTGTGGGGTAAACCTCATCAGCCCCAATTCATTATGCATCTGCTGAAGTTTTGTCACAATTGTACGGGCATCCAGATCATGAATTCCTTTTACCAGTCCTTCTCCGAAATGTTCTGCCGTAAACTGCTGTACAGCCTGTTCGTTCTGCAGTTCTGAAACAATATCTTTATGAGCTGAAAATACATTCCATGCAAGGTATTCAAACCTCTTCACCCTGTTGTTTTCCGATACAAATTCCTGATTCCATACTTCTTTGAATTCATCTGCGGTATCAAAATTCAGAGGTTCATAGAAGCTTGTTCCTGTAAGATGATAATAATACTGCGCATTTCTCAATACCAAAGTAAGATCCAGTTTCTGCTGATTGACGGCAAATTTATAGTCCCCCAATGCAATAACGCTTTCTCCGTCCGCATAGATCTCTTTTTTATCTTTTAGCTTTCTTACTGCTTCCTGTTGTGAAGTTTTTAACAGCGTCTGAATTTCTTCCGACTTTGCTGAATCTTCCAATTCTGCAAGCTGTCTCGAAAGATCTCTTATCTTTTCTACCATAAGATCTGCGGTAAAATACCCATTGATCTCATTTTCTGAATCAAAGGATTCTGCTTTGGTCTGTACAGATTTCAGAATTCTCTGTGCTGCATCGAAGAGATTCTGAGTCCTTTTATTTCTTGCTTCGGTAAGTTGTACTCTTTTATTCTGGAAATGTCCGTAAACTTCTTCTCTTTTGGTTCCTATCTGCTGGATAAATTCTTCAAAATCAATAAATTTCGTTTCCATCTCTTCCAATTGAATGGAAAGTTTGGTCAGATATTCATCGCATTTTTCCGGGGTTTGCGAAAGTTCCAGAAAGTTGATTACCGATTGATCAAATAACGTGATCTGGGCTTGGAAATCAGAAGCCAGTTCTTTCCCTGAAATTTCTCTTTTCCTTTTGCTGAGTTCCAGTCTTTCCTGGTTCAGCCTTGCAAAGATCAGTGAGATGTTTTCAATAATCTGAGTAGATTGTGAAGTATCTTCTATTTTAAGGTTATTGACAATGTCTACCAATAATTCCAGCTGGCCGGAAAGGGTATTGATATTCTCCTCAATTGTTTTGGCATCAATTGCCTTCTGTAGTTCTATGATATCTTCTGAAATCTTCTGAGCTCTCTCCTGGTAAGGCAGCAGTGCCCCCTCCTGCAGCAGAAAGTCTACACAGGCATTGGAAAGTTCTGTATAACGGTCTGCGAGAGCGTTTTCCAGCGAATCCAGCAATGCTGAGTCTGAATATTTAAGTTCTCTTGCTCCTGTGACCTCACCTCTTAGAGCTCTGATCTGTGAAAGAGCATCAATATATTCAGTAAGCTGGGAATAATGAAGCCTTTTGGTATCATCCAGAATTTTCTCACAGGAATGTCTGATCTTTTCTAAAGCATCCTCTGTATTTTTTCTCTGTTCTACTACTTTTTCATATTCATTAATAGCCGAGTGGGCAATTGCCCTGATCTCTTTCAGCGGAAGATCCAGTTTCTGAACCTCTTCTTCTCCAAGGAAATAATAGGTATCCAGAATAAATGTGGAAAGTTTTACAATGTCATTATAAAGGCCGCTGTAAGAGTCTTTTTTATTCAGGAGGGTAATCAGTTCCTGGCTTTCTGCCATCACTCTTACAATATCTTTATTCCCGATTTTGTAGAGTAAGCTGTCTGCTTTTTCAGCATTAGGCAGCAATTCTCTGGAAAAGGGAGTCTGCCAGATCTGGGCAAGATGATTTTTTGTGGTTTCAATGCTTTCCCGAAGATAAATCAGCTTTCCATCATTCAGGAAGGTAAATCCACTGCATCGGATCGGCGTTTCAATCGTCTGGGTGATGATATTATAGGAGATCAGCTGATAATTATTGGTTTTATCATCATAGAAAACGTATAAAAAGTTTTCCCCGTTGGGCTCAACAACCATTTTAAGATAATAAAGTCTGTTCTGGTCCTGAGAAATCACTTTTAACCCTCCTGTCTGAAGCGCATATCCATTGGAGAATAAGACTCCCTGATTTTCTGGAAGCAAAAGTCCGGAATACTTAAGAGCATCTGCTCTGGAAACCGTTTTCTCTTTATGATTATAAATGAAATAACGTTCCGTTTCCTGATAAGGCTTTATTTTGAACAAAACAAGATTATCAAGATCACAGAAATAGATTTCTGCATCATCAAGATTCTGATCTTTATGAATTACATCTTCGGAATAAATTCCTTTTCCTGTGTCTGTATTGTCTTCAACTTTGATGGTGATATCTCCGCCGATACTTTCTACAAAAACTTTATCTGCCAAAGAAATATGGGGATGCTTTCCTGATCTCTGCATATCTCTCGTTGCTTTTGTCCATAAGAAGCCATGCTGCTGAGGATATGAAGTTTCAGATGCACTTCTTGAATCGATATAAATCAGCTGATTTTCTTTAATCAGCCATTTAAAAGCTTTGATATCCGTTGTACTTTCTGAAAGCTGAAAAACCATATAAAGATAGTTTTCCGTAAAGGTGAATCTTGCAAAGAAAGTATTTCTGTAGTATTTGTAAAGGTTTTTAAATTCGTCGATGAAAACCTCATCATTGATCAATGAATAGTCCTGAGGTTCAAACCGGTCATTATTGATCTTATATAGGGAGAAAACATCTGAAATATTGATTTCAGTCTGAAGTCCCAGATGTGCATTGGACCCGAATATCAGGTGATTGCCGAGAGAATAGATATCCTTGGCAATACAGCTGTGGTCCGTTGAAATTCTTTCGTTGGCAATAAGAGAAAAATCTACTCCCCCAAATATATTTTTACGGCTTTCATTAAGGTTCTGAAGCCTCTGAATCAGGTCATTCTTCTGCCCGTTCAGACGGTTCTGAATAATTTCGTAGGTTCCGGAATTAAGTTGTTCTGACATCTTTTTTATTTAGGTGGTCATGGCTTGCTGGCTGACAGCAGGTCCTTGTATAACTTGGGGTACTTTGAAATTTTTTTTTATCTAAACCTTATAGGTTCTGGAACCTATATGGTTTTAGGTTTAGAATTTCATAAAGCATCTAAAGCATTGTCGAATTAAACATGGTTATTGTTCACCGGTTTGTGTTCCACCCCAAGATGTTTAGCCATGTCAAGAGCTCTTTCCAGAATTCCTTTTTCCTGTTGGTTGGCCACTCCGTTCAGTTTAAAGATCAGAGAGGCAATACTCATATTTTTAATATCGTCAGAGGAGATTTTGTATTTGTCTACCATTCCCATCACTTTTCCAATGATGTTTTCTCCGTCCCCCAAAAGATTTTCTCTTACCATCTGTGCATTTTCACTGTTGCTGATGAATTTATCCAGTCCTTTTCCTGCTGAAACCTGACGGATAACGTTGTCAAAGAAAGTATTATCACCTCCTACGATATCAATTTTTGCAGATTTGAAGGCTTCTGCCAATACCATAGACTGAGCTTCTGCAATGTCTTTCTGAATGGCAATCTGAGCCAATTCCACGTCTTTTTCTTTGGCCAGCTGAAGACGGAATTCTTCGTGATCTTTTCCGGCATCGTTCAGCTTCTTCATTGCTTCTGCTTTCTCAGTGATTCCTGCCGCTTCTGCCAATGCTTTTTCTTTGATTACTTCAGCCTGTGCAATTCCTTCTTTCTTCGAAGCATCTGCTTTTTTCTCGATTACCACCGCTTCCACAATTCCCTGTCTCTCTGCAGCATCTGCTTTTGCATGCATCACCTGAGCTTCTGATAATCCTACCGTTGCCTCTTCTTTTGCTCTTGCGTCTGCAATGATCTTGCGGGCTTCTGCTTCTTTTTCAGCAGCATCTCTTTTCGCCTGTGCTTCAATGACGTATTTCTGTGCATCTTTTTCAGCAGCCAATCTTCGGGATTCTGCAGCTCTGGTTTCTTCAATCAGTTTTTTCTCTGCTTCCTGTGTTGCCACGGTAATTTCTACCTGCTTGTTTCTTTCTGCTGTTTTGAAGGCCTCCAGATCTTTGATTCCCTGCTGTTCTTCCACAACGGTTTTCTCCATTGTCAAGCGCTCACGGATTGCATCCTGAATGCTTTTCTTCTCCAGTTCTATGGCTTTCTCTTTTTCAATCTGTGCAAGTGAAACAATTCTTTCTCTTTCTGTAGCTTCCAGCGCTTTGTCTTTCAATACTCTTTCTGTTTCTACAAGATCTGCACGTTCTTTATTTTTAGCAGCAATCACCACCTGGCGAAGTTTATTTTCTTCTGCAATCTGCAATTTTTCTTCTGTTGCAATACGAACCGTTTCGTATCTCAGGCGCTCTTCTTCTTCTACTTTTAAGATCTCAGCATTCTCACGGGCCTTGATATTGGCCACTTCTCTTTTTTGAGACTCCTGTTTTTCAGCCAATTGCTTCTCCAGTTCCAGAATGGCTTCACGGGCCTCTACATTTTGTTTGGTGATGGTCTTTTCTTCATCACGACGAACCTGATTGGCTTTAATATTCTGTGTTGCTGTAAGTTCAGTAATTTTTTTGATCCCTTCAGAATCGAGGATATTATCTTTATCTAATTTATCAATAGAAGTCTGCTCCAGATAATCGATGGCACAGTCGTCCAGTACATATCCGTTCAAATCTGTTCCTATGATATCAAGGATTTCCTGGCGGAATTCGCTTCTGGCTTCATAAAGCTCTGTGAAATCAAACTTCTTTCCTACGGTTTTAAGGGCTTCTGAAAATTTAGCTTCAAAGAGTTCTCTCAGTGTCTGGGCATCTGAAGCTCTCTGGCAGCCAATGGTTTGCGCAACATTCACGATATCATCCACTGATTTGTTGACGCGGATAAAGAAAGCCACCTGAATATCCGCTCTCATATTATCTTTACAGATCAGCCCTGCCCTTCCTTCTCTTGAGATTTCCAGTTTTTTTACAGAGATATCCATCGATTCCATACGGTGGATAATCGGAATCACAATACCAGCATTAAAAAATACTTTTGTTCCTCCGTATCCTGTTCTTAGGATAACGATTCCCTGAACAGTCTTTTTATACATAGATAAAATCCAGAAGATCAATCCGATTGATGCTACTGCAATAATAATAATTCCGGCAATTAAAGGTAAGTTCATAGTTTTATAAGTTTATTGATATATGAATGTGTTTTTTGTTTTAAAAATACTGGAAAATGATGGCCAGGATATAATTCAGCAAGATCAAAAAAATGGTTGTCATGGTTATTAGTTTTTATTTTTTTAGTATCTCATTGACTGCTGTACATAATAAATCCTTTTTTCGGGCTCCTCATCTACAATCATAACACGAGTCCCGTATTCCAGTCTTGTTCCGTCTTTACTTCTCACCATCAGCGTCATGGGATCGCTTCCGATAAAGACTTCCATCATTCCTATTTTATCATCCTGAATGCTTGATTTCAGCCGTCCTTCTCTTCCTAAAAAGGCGTAGGATGCTTCTCCTTTATGGTTTATTTCCCTGAAAAAAGGATTCAATGGCTTCAACATTACTTTCGTAATCAGCATTCCTATGATCATCAGCGGAAATAAAGCCAATACTCCTGCCCATACGGGAAGCGGAAGAAAATAATTCAGGTAAAAAGATCCCAGCCATGTAATCAAAAGTGATAAAGTAAGGAAATAGGTTACCGGAACAATATCGAGATTCAGAAATTTCAGGAAGTGCATCCATGCGGTAGGATCGTGGTCCGGAGCATGAAAATGACTATCCGGAACATCAATATCGGCCTCCACATCTACATCAGAATGGATCCCTATATCAATATCCAGTCCGGTAAGTATGGTAAATAACCAATAAACAACCGAAAGTCCCAGTAAGACAGACAGTATGGTATTCACCGGGGAGAATGCAACATTTAAAAATTCCTGAAAGGTCATATATTAGCCTTTTTTAAGTGTTTCTTTTAATCTGTTTAAAGCTTCTTCAGCTTCCGTATCTTTATTGTTTACCAGCGCATCAATCTCATCATCAATGGTTTTTCCTGATTTTGAGAGATCAGAATAGGCTTCTGCCAGAGCTTCCTGCTGTACAACGCGGTCTTTTAATTTTTCCAGCATGCTGACTGTGCTTCCTGTATCCATCTGGGTCATCTTCTGATTGATATCCTTTGTTGCTTCACTTACCTGAACTCTTGCTTTCAGAGTTTTCAATTCATTTTCCCATTTAGCAATACTTGATTTCAGATGACTGATATTTCCCTGCATCTTATCGCATTCATTGTAAAGCTTTTCGTATTCTTTCTGCAGATTATTTGCATTTTCCTCTGAAGTAACCTGTCTTTTCAGTGCTTCTTTTGCAAGGCGGTCTGCTTCTGCGCTTTCTACCTCTCCTTTTTCAGCCTTCTGAACAATAACGATGGCTTTATTATAATAATCTTTGGCTGTCTGTTCTTCTGCTTCCGCTTCATTTTTTTTACGGATAGCAAGAGCTTTTAACTGAGCAAGGGCTTCAATACTTTTTCCCAGCTGTTCTTTCATTTCACGGATTCCCTGTTCCGTTAAATTGATGGGATCTTCAAAGCTGTCGATCACAGAATGGATTTCCGCTTTTCCTATTGTTAACAATCTTTTAAAAATGTTCATTTTAAATATCTTTTGTGAATTACTTACTCATTTCAAGCATTTCGGTTGTAAATTCTCCTACCAGGATTCCCAGTGAATTGATGGAAGCCATCACTTCATTTTGGGCCATATTATCGGTGGGAAGGGTATCTCTGAAAATAACCCGTCTTCCTGTTCCGTCTAAAACAAAGGCTCCATGAACAATATCTCTGTTCTTCTGAAGCAGTCTAAGGAATATTTTTTCGGATGGATTTTTGATTTCAAAAAGAAACTGTTCCATGATCAGAATAGAATCTGATATTATAAGGATCATATTTTTTATCCCGTTGGATTCTTTTTCAATGATTAAGATTCTCTGAGCTTCATCTTCCAACGTGATGTTAAACTCATAATCTAACAACCACTCTTTGACCGTTCTGAATATTTGATTTCTCATGATGGCTGGTTTAGTGTTTTATTTTTCGTCTACACAAATATAAAATAATATTTTCAAAATGCAAATATTATTAGCAATTATTTATTTCAGATTCTCTATCTTTGCAAAAAAGATTAGACAAAAATGAGCTCTTTTGGAACTAATATTAAGAAAATAAGACAGGTTAAAGGATTAAGCCAAAAGGCTTTTGCAGACCTGTTTGATCTCAACAGAGGTGTAATAAGCTCTTATGAAGAAGGACGTGCCGAACCGAAAATTGAAACCATCCTTAAAGTTGCAAATCATTTTAACCTTAATCTTGATAAATTACTGACAGAAACCCTACAGGTAAACCAACTGGTAAGTGTTTCCGACATTGATCAGCTTATGCTTTTCCCGGAACTGGCCATTCAGAGCAGCAAAGAATCACAGGCTTCAACGGAAAAAAATAATCCCAACGCTTCAATATTGCAAAAAATATTAGCAAATGTTGATGTGGTATATGAATTTACTTCCGAGAAACAACCGCTACCCCCATATCAATTGGGAGATATCCTGTTCCTGAATAAAGCTGATCTGAAAACAGAGCCCGCCAACAGTCTGTTAATTTACAATGACCCAAACCTCCAATATCTATCTGAAAATCAATCAATAAACAAATCCAGTCAGGATTATTACAAAATTGTAGGGTATGTTTCTACCGCAGAAAAAAATATTTTCACAGGGATTTTTGAAAGGTTAGAAAACCTTGAAAATAGTTTGAAAAATTAATGAGTGGGATGATAAAATGGGCAGAAGTTGTTTCTGGCTTTAATTTTAATCACCATTAATTGAATAATATGATATCTTGATTCCGTAAAAGCCTATATTTCTCTATGTTTCTCAGGCTTTTATTTTGATTCTCAGGCTTAAAACTAAACTATTGTGTAGTCAAAATTAGGAGGCATAAACCTATTTTTGTATTAAAATAACAGCAATGGAAGCAAAATATTCTCGAAACAGGTTATATGTACAGGAAGAAGAGCAAAAAGCAATTAAAAATTTTTCCATTCTTCTTGCAGGAAGTGGTATAGGCAGCAATATTGCAGAATGTGCACTCCGTTTTGGTTTTGAAAATATTACCATTGTAGACGGTGATACTATTGAACAGTCTAATCTGAACCGTCAAAACTACACCCATCAGGATATTTCTTCCTATAAAGCAGAAACACTATACCATCGCCTGAAAAGCATTAATCCAAACGCCAATATCCGGTACAGGAGTGAATTTATCACCCCTGATAATGTTCATGAAATCATTGGTGATCATGATATTGCTATCAACGCCCTGGATTTTTCAAGTAATATCCCGGTGGTATTTGACAGAATATGCCAGGAAAAAGGAATGCATGTTCTGCATCCTTATAATCTCGGGTGGGGAGGTTTAGTGGCCGTAATAGAGCCTAATGGGCTTGCGCTTGACATCCTTTCTGATGATAATTTCAATGAGCTCAAAATGGTAGAATACATCGCCGGTTATCTGCGATTTTGGAGAACTCCCAATGAGTGGCTTGAAAATATTATAGACGATTATAAGAAGGAAAAAGAAAATCTTCCTCCTCCCCAGTTAGCCATTGCTTCATGGATCGTTGCGGGAATGTGTACGCACGTAATGTTCAAAATAGCTACAGGAAAGCCCCATAAAACCTTCCCACAGTTTTATATGAATGCTATCTCCGAATAGCTACCTGTACATTTAAATCAACTTGTAATTTGTCGCATAAGATAATGCTTCAGTAATATTACTTACGCCCATTTTATCAAACAGCTTTCTTCTGTGGAACTTTACCGTATCACCTGTTACGTAGATCTTATCTGCAATCTCATTGATGGTAAGTCCCTGGGCATATAATCTTAATATCTCGGCTTCTCTTTCTGAGAGCTTTACTTTTTCTTCTTTTATCCACCTGTTGTCTTTCAGGTCATAGTTCCAGATTTCATCTGTGCCTTGCTTTACGATAGAAATATTTCCGGATGCATGGTTGTGGGATAATGATACAATACACATAGCCTTCCACATTTTACCCTCTGATGATAAGAAAAGAGGAGTGAGCTTGTGGTTGATAAGGATGGTATTCTTACTTTCATTGACTAAATGAAAATCATAGGAAATAGTATAGAGCTTTCGCTCATGTACGGGCAGATTCTCATAAAATTCAAATCCTACTTCATTGATTTTAAATAACAAATCCAGATCTTCTTTTTTCACATGCCGGAAATAAAAGGCATAGCCCATTGTTTCTACCTCTTTGGGAGTATGGTCACAAAGGAATAAAGGATTATCCGAGACATATTCAAAATTCTGTTTCTGATAATCTATGACATACAAGCTCATATAAGTGATCCTGGCAAAGGCTTTAATCACTTCAAGATAATCAGAGGTCTGATTATTCTCTGACTCTGAGATGGTATCAATACTGTTTTTATTTGAAAAGAATTTTCCAATCTCTTCCATAGTTAAGTTTTTAAGGTACAGTTTTTAGGTTACTACACTTTAGTGTAGACTTTAAGGAATCTACACTAAAGTGTAGCATATCCCACTATTCAGTGTAATAATTTTACTATAAAGATAAAAAAAATATGGAACATCTTAACTTTTATTCTTTAAGTAATAAAAACTTATACGAATTAGCAGAATTTGTTGTTACCGAAAACTTTAATCATCATGAAAGTTATTCTGATACGGATCAGTTTAAGGCTGAAGTAGAAGATATATATCATGAGGAAAAGAACTTCAAAAAGTCTAAGATTTTTGTTTCCAGAGATCACGAAGATAAGATCAATGGTTCTATAAGAGTTTTTAAATGGAATCATAAGGATGTTCTTCCTTTGGAGAAACTGTTCCATATCAATCCGTCTTCTTTTATTAAAAATAAAACAACCAACATTTGGCATATCGGAAGATTTGCTATTAAGAAGGGAATTGATAAAACAGGTTTCGGAATATTCAAAACACTAATGGCCTATGCAATCAACGAGGTTTGTCAGAATAAAAATTCTGTTGCTATCGCTGAATGTGATGCCAAGCTTCTGAAAGTACTTAAGCTTATGGGAATAGAGGCTATTACATTGGCTGAGCCCATTCATTATCTGGGTTCTGAAACAATCCCTGTAATGCTTACTTATAACGGGCTAAAAAAATTCCTTGATAAGAACTATCATTTGATGTCAACACCGGAAGTAAGCGCCCTACACCAAAGTGTAGTATTACAACAAACCGCCTAAAACTACACTTCCGTGTAGCAGCATTCAAAACACAACATTCTACTTTTGAAATATAAAATAACAATCATGACAAAGAAATACTTAATACCGTTATTATCCTTTTTAGGAATGGGCATTCATCTTAATGCTCAGAGTATCTCGGGTAAAGTATCTGATGAAAAGGCAGCCAATATTTCTTATGTGGAAGTAGTTTTGTTAGCAGGAAATGATAAATTCTCAACAATCACTGATGAAAACGGACTTTTCTCTATTAAACTTCCAAAAGCCGATTCTTATAAAATGGAATTTTTCCTGAATGGAAGCAAAGTATACGAAGGAAATGAAAAAATAGAAGGAGAGATTACAAAAAATTATACGATTAAAGAAATCCAGCCGGAAAGTAAAGAAATCCAGGCAATCAGTCTGACAAAAAAGAAGAAACTGGTTGAAAGAAAAATAGACCGTCTTGTTTTCAATGTAGAAAATTCGGTTGCAGCAACAGGAGGTACTGCATTGGACGCTTTAAAAACAACTCCACTGGTTCGCATTCAGGATGAAAAGGTTTCTATCGTTGGAAAAGGAGAAGTTCTGGTCATGATAGACGATCGTATTCAGAGAATGTCTCCGGATGACTTGTCAAGTTTATTAAAATCAATTCCTTCAGACAATATTCAGTCTATTGAAGTCATCACTACTCCACCAGCGAAATACGATGCAGAGGGTGACAGCGGACTGATCAATATCAAATTAAAAAGAGGAAAACCGAATTCCTGGAATGCCAATATCGGAGGCAGCTATACTCAAAAAACATATGCAGGAGGCGGTCTTCAGGGAGCATTTAATTATAACCGCAACAGGCTGTCTTTACAGCTAACCGCCAATACCAATTCTCAGAGGCTCCGCACCACATCTGACAGTAAAATTTACTATCCGGATGAGCTATGGATCCTGAATGTCAAAAATAAATCTGAAGAGAACAATCTTGGGTTGGGACTTGGCGTTGACTACAAAATATCGGATAAATGGACTACAGGGGCAAAATATCTGGGAAGTTTTACCAGAAACACCTCATCAAACAGTCCTTTTACCTCAAGGTTTAATTCTTCCGGAGCTGTGAATTCCTACATTACATCTGATGTGGATGCCAACAATAAGCCTAATATGAATTCTCTTAACTGGTACAATACCTTTAAAGTAGATTCTGCCGGGACCAAAATAACCACTGATTTTGATTATTTCCACTACAGAAAAAGTGATTACAACTTTTATGCAGGAAATGAGCTGGATCCTCAAAGGAATATTCTTCCGGGAAGCTTTTTCTCAGCTACGAATACCAATGTGAACCGTATTGAAAACTATTCCGGAAAAGTGGATGTGGAAATGCCATTGAAATGGGCTTCTTTAAGCTTCGGAGGGAAATATACTTATACAAACACGAATAATGACCTTGTTGTTCTGGATCATAAGACCGGTACTCCTGTTTTGAATACCGATCAGTCGAACATCTTTAATTATAAGGAGCATAACGAAGCATTATATGTTTCTGCAAGCAAAAAGCTGGGTGAGAAATGGGAAACCCAGGCTGGTCTTAGAATGGAAGCAACACAGACAACCGGATATTCGCATAATCTGAATCAAACCAACAAAAATGATTATGTCAAATTGTTTCCGACAGCGTATGTGACCTATAATCCTGATGACAAGAACTCTTTCTCACTGAACTACAGCAGAAGAATCCGCAGACCGAATTTTGAATATCTGAATCCGTTTGTGGTGCGTACAAGCCCTTATTATTATTCTGAAGGAAATCCGTTTTTAAAACCTTCTATCATTGATAATCTGGAGTTTTCGTATGTAAGAAATCAGAAATGGGTATCCTCGGTGTATTATTCTCAGGTATCAGATTTCAGCCAGGATCTTGCTATTCTGGACCGGAATACCAATATCACAAGAAGCACACCTTTGAATTATGCCAATACGTATCAGATCGGGGTTTCAACGTATTACAATTTTAATAGATGGAGCTGGTGGAACAGCTTTACAGGATTTAATGTGAATTATCAGAATGTAAAGTCAAAAACAGATTTCATCAGTTCAATAGATGGCTACAATGCGTATTTCTATTCTAACAACGATTTTACACTGAATGAGTCTAAAACTATATTCTTCAGTGCCAACTACGGTCTTCAGCTTCCGGGACGTTATCAGATCTTTCATATCTCAACCATGAATATTCTGGATGTTTCTATGAAATTCCTGCTGCTGGATAAGAAACTGACCCTTACTGTTACCGGCATGGATCTTTTAAACGGCCAGCGCCCTCTGATCACTTATGAGTCTAATGGTATAAAAACAGACTTCAGCAGCTATGGCGACACAAGAGGAGTAAGGGTCTCTTTAAGCTACAAGTTCGGAAACAAGAATCTGAAATCTGAACAGCAGAGAAACTTCGGAAACGAGGACGAAAGAAACAGAATTAATTAATCAAATATATACTTGCAAGTAGGGTCCAATAAAGGTTTTATGACTTGAAAAGATAACCAAAAACCAATCAACTAAAATTTTAAAATCATGCACAAAATTAAATTAACAAAAGGACTACAAATCAACAAAGAGCAAATCAGCAAATTACAGGAAGAGCAAATGAACAGCCTTAAAGGTGGAGTTAACAGCCTTCAGGCAGCAGCCCAGTCTTGTGGACAGTGTTCTTGCGGTGGAAACACAATTGTAAAAACAAGAGCAGCTCAATAATCAGCTTACCAAATCACATTTAAAATAACATTAACAATCTAAAAATCAACTATCATGCACAAAATTAAATTAACAAAAGGATTACAAATCAACAAAGAACAAATCAGCAAACTTCAGGAAGAGCAAATGAACAGTCTTAAAGGTGGGGTTAACAGCCTACAGGCAGCAGCCCAGTCTTGCGGACAGTGTTCTTGCGGTGGAAACACAATTGTAAAAACAAGAGCAGCTCAATAATCAGCTTACCCAATCACATTAAAATAAACAATAACAATTAAAATCAAACATCATGAACAAAATGAAATTATCTAAAGGATTACAGATCAACAAAGAACAAATCAGCAAACTTCAGGAAGAGCAAATGAATGGTCTTAAAGGAGGAGTTAACAGCCTACAGGCAGCAGCCCAGTCTTGCGGACAGTGTTCTTGCGGTGGAAATACAGTAGTACAAACAAGAATTGCTAAGTAATTCTCACAAAAATTTAAAAATATTTATATAACAATTTAAAAATCAACATCATGCACAAAATTAAATTAACAAAAGGTCTACAAATCAACAAAGAACAAATCAGCAAGCTTCAGGAGGAGCAAATGAACAGCCTTAAAGGTGGGGTTAACAGCCTTCAGGCAGCAGCGCAATCTTGCGGACAGTGTTCTTGCGGTGGAAACACAATCGTAAAAACAAGAGTAGCATCTTAATCAACCCATCACATTTAAAATAAACAATAACAATTTAAAATTAAACATCATGAACAAAATGAAACTAACTAAGGGTCTTCAAATCAACAAAGAGCAAATCAGCAAATTACAGGAAGAGCAAATGAATAGCCTAAAAGGAGGTATTAACAGTCTTCAGGCAGCAGCGCAGTCTTGCGGACAGTGTTCTTGCGGTGGAAACACAGTAGTACAAACAAGAATAGCGAAGTAATCTTCTCCTATAAAAGAGGGAGCACTTTTGATAAAACTCCCTCTTTTAAAAAAAATTATATAATCTCAAAGCTCTCAGATCATGCAAAAAGAAAAACTAATCATCTCAGAAATAGAAGAATGTATCCGCAAAAAAGATACTTCCCTTACCGGAATAGGTCTTAATAACGGGATTCTAAGCGCTTCAATGTTTTATTATTATCATTATCTAATGACCAAAGAATCAGAATCTTTGGAGCTGGTAACACACTACATTGAAAAGTCTCTATCTGTTTTAACAGAGGATTATAAAAGTCTTCATTTTAATGATGAGATAAGAGAGCTGGGATTATATCTTATGTTCCTGAAACAGGAAGAAGTTTTAGACAGTGAAATTGATTCTCTACTGGAAAATATAGATGAAATACTGGAAGAAATACTGATCCAGAAAACAGAGCAGGGAGACCTTGATTTAACGAGCGGCTTTCCCAGTTTTGCCAAGTATTTCGTACTGAGAAATCTTGAAGACAAAAAATACCTGATAGAGAAAACCCTGGATAAGATCATTGAGCTTACTCAAACTCACAACAGCGGAAGCTACTGGAAGTTTGATCTTCGGGATAAAGAAAACCCATATGTAGAACTGGGTTTAGGACACGGAACAACAGGAGTAATCAACTATTTGTTATTCCTTTATAAAAATAAGATCTACACAAAAGAATCTTTAGAGCTCATTCACAAAGGATTATCATTTATCTGGAGCTGTAAAGAAAGCAGTACGGACAATATTACGCTTTTCCCCTTCAATGCTTTTGAAGAAGTCTATATAGATTATCACAATCTGGCTTACGGTGAAATCGGAATTGGCTATACTTTTTACAACGCAGGAATTCTCTTAGAAAATAAGGACTATTGCGACAAAGGACTTCATATCTTACTCAATACTACAAAGTTTAAAGATACTGATCAGTCCGCCATCCTGGAGCCGGGATTAATTTATGGTTCTGCCGGATTATCCGCATTATACAAAAACCTTTATCACCTTACAGAAAAGGATGCCTTTTTGGAAGCCAAAGAATATTGGCATGAACATCTTCTTCAGTCAAAAAATAATGAAAGTGAAACATGGGCCGGATTCAAAGCCTATTACAATGCAGAATTTGACAATATCAATATGGCCCTGGGCCAAGGCATAGCGGGAATCGGGATTACCCTGATGAACAATGTCATTAAAACCAATCACAACTACGTTTCATTCTATAATTACGATCTATAATGGAAACTCTAAAATCTCAAAATATCACGACCATTCTTCATGAATACGATCAAAAACTGCTTGATTTTGATTATGGAAATTTACCTGATGGATTGCTTTATGGAAAACTTGGACTATTGCTCTATTTCTTAACACAATACCAAATCTCAGGAAATGACATCTACGTAAACAAAGTAGGAGCTATCCTTGAAGAAGTCTTTGAGAATGGCAACATGCAAAAAGAAAGCAACGTATATACGCTCCCAAATCTATCCAAAGGAATGACCGGACTAGGCATTATCCTGGATTTATTAAAAAAAGACGGATTAATACAGGACGATTTTGATGACCAGATTACTGACATCGGAGAACTGATCTTCCAACAATCCGTTACCATGCTGAAGGAAGACAATTATACTTTTTTTGATGGCCCGATAGGAAATCTCCATTATTTCAACACCATCAGAAATGAACAGTACAGCAGCGAAATTGTAAACATCCTTTATGATGAATGTATTTCCCACCCCACTCCATTTGAAAACAAGCTGAATGACAGCTATGCAGATGGTATTAACTTAGGATTCAACTATGGCTATCTTTCTATTGTTAATAATCTTTTGGGCCTTCCGGTAATGACGGAAAAAGCAAGATATATTATTAACACCTGCCTGGATTTCATTATTTCCAATTTTGATGTCCACGAAGTAGAAAACGCCAGAATATATAAACCCTACAACTACAAAATAGCAGAGAATCTGCTGAAGCCTTTTCACAACAACAGACTATGCTGGTGCAACAGCGATCTTTCTTTCTCTTATCTCCTTTATAAAACAGGTGAAACACTGCAGGAAACAAAATACAGAGATATGGCCCATGAACTGGGTTTAGAAACTACAAAAAGAAAAGTAATGGCCAATACAGGTGTAGAATTTATCCAGTATTGCCACGGAACCTCAGGACTTGTACAGCTGTACCACGAGATTAATGAAAAAGATTCTCATCCGGATTATAAACAAGCCAAAAGCTTCTGGATGAAAAGATCACTGGAAATCCTGGAAAATGAATTGGACCAGCCATTAACAGAGCAGGACAGTTCCCTAATCTTTGGAAAAACCGGAGCATTGATTGCTCTCAATGATAAAATCGACAAAACTAAATACCTAAAATTTTTACTGTAACATGAAAACAAAAAGCATAGGATTACTAGAACTAGGATACAGAAGCGGCAAAGATTCAATCACAGCTCTTAACGATGTAGTTGATTATGCCCTTCATGCAGAGAGATTAGGATACAGCAGATTCTGGCTGGCAGAGCATCATTATTCACACCTCAAGAATCTTGCATTTTCAAATCCGGATATTGTGATTGCCATGATCGCCGGAATGACAGAAAAAATAAGAGTAGGATCCGCAGGAACTTCAGTTCCCAGTTATTCTCCTTACGCTGTCGCTACCAATTATAAACTCATCAACAATATATTCAACGGAAGAATAGACCTTGGACTGTCAAAAGGAATTCCTGAAAGTGAGTACACTAAAAACCTTTTGAATCCGGACATTCTTGAAAGAGGTACCGGAGTGGTTTTCAAAGAAAATGCCAATGAAATTCACGAATTGTTTTATTCTGAAGCTGAAAAGAACGAAAAAGAAGGAATCTTAATTCCTCCATACGGCGGACTGATCCCTGATCTCTGGTATCTTTCTTCTTCTTTGAACAATCTGGACGAAGCGATCAGTTTACACTCAAACTACTGTGTCTCAGCCTTTCACGGAAGCGGAAAATTCCTTGAAAATCTTGAAGATAAAAAAGAAGAGATCAACAGATACAGAGATTCTTTTGCACAGCAAAACGGTTTTGTTCCTAAAATATCACTGGCTCTGGCAATCAACCTTTCAGAAGTCAACGAAATAAAATCCGATGCAGATGAGTCTGAATCTTTCAAAATCCTCAACCTCAACTTTGAAGAGCTTTTTGAACTGATTGAAAAACTGGATGAAAAACTGGCTGTTGATGAATTCATTTTATATGATACAGAACCGGACAGTGAGAAGAAAACAGAAAACGCTGAAGTGATAAGCAACCATTACAACCTACAATCTATTCAACATGAAAACGCAGTTAGATAACATCAATATTGGTTTTATGAGAAACTCTTTGTACTCATTCAAACAATATAACAATATACCGAAAAACACAGCAGATCTTGATCATTTTATCCTGGAATTGTGGAATAATGAGGTCTTCAGAGAATCTATCTTTTTAGCATCTTATGAGCTGTATAATGAATGGGCAAGATTATGCCAGGATGATCCGTCTTTATCTCTGGTAAAGAGAAACAGAATCAACAATTCTATTCTTAAATATTACATCAGAATAACTACCAGATCTACTCCTTTCGGAACATTTGCTTCCCATTCTGCTTTTGAACTCAACTCAGAAAACCAAAATATTGAAGCAGGAAATATGAATGCTATCCACCGCTATACTACGCTGGACCTTTCTTTCCTTTTTCAGGTTATAGTATTAATCAACAGAGACTTTCCAGAGGTTCACGAATATGCGCTTAATGACTCAATCTATAAGTTAGGTGATTATTACCGATATATCGAAACCGCAATACAAAACGAAAAAAGAGTCTATACTTTAAGCTCATTGGAAAAAGATGAACTTCTGGATTTTCTGGTTGAAACGGTAGCTGCACAATCTTATTCTTTTGACAATCTGGTGGCACTGGTTGCAGAAAATGTAGAAGGAGTTTCCGAAGAAGATGCAAAATACTATATTTTCAGCCTGATTGATGCCCAATTCTTTAAAAGTAACTTTGATATCTGCCTGAATGAACACTCTCCTTTGTCTCAGATCATTGGATATTTAAGTTCAAAAAAAGGAATCTATCCTGAACTGGATCGCTATCTGGAAATCCTGATCAAAATGGAAAGCTATATGGAATTGCTGAACGCCGGAGTAGGACAATCTCAGGAATATTACAACGAAATATTTGCACTTGCCAACCAGTTCTCTATTTTGTATGACAGAAAATATCTCATCAATTCATCCTTAAAAAGAAATCTTGACTTTTCACCTGTTACCAGAGAAGACCTTTCCAAAATCAAAAAGGGAATCAATACCCTAGCATGCTTTTGGGACAAAGGAAGTGAAACGGTGAATGAAAATTTAGAAAAATTCAAGACTGCTTTTTACGCAAGATATGAAGAGAGCCTGGTACCTTTGGTTGAAGTACTGGACAACGAAAGCGGCATAGGATACATCCAGGAACAAAACAGTGAAAACGACTTTTCTTCCCTGTTGGATACGCTGAGCTGGCCCAATTCCAGTAATGATTCATTTTCTATCACATACAATAAAAAGATTCATGAATTCTGGAGAAGAATTATCAACAAAGCCAATATCAATGGAGATACCGCTATAGACCTTAGCCAGCATGATATCAACAGCCTTCAGAATGCAGATGAAGTAAGCCTTGCAAGATCAATGGCAGTAATGATTGAAAAGGTATCTGATAAAATAGCAATCTCTTCTGTAGGCGGAACAAGCGGCGCCAATCTTATTGCGAGATTTTCCAATGAAGATGAAGAAATCCTGGCTCCGATGAACAGGATCATCAAAGAAGAACAGAATGACAATCATTTTATCTATGCAGAACTGCTTCATTTGCCAGACAACAGAGTAGGAAATATCTTACTGAGACAGGTAAAAAGAGGAAACCAGCTTTCTTATCTTACCAAGTCTTCAGCTTCGGAAAATACCATTACTCTGACGGATCTTTACATTAAAATGATTGATAAAAGAATCGTATTATTCCATAAAGAGCTGAATAAAGAAGTTAAAATTTTCCATTCTACCGCTCATAATTTTGATTATAATTCGCTTCCGGTGTATCAGTTTCTGTGCGACCTTCAGCATCAGGATGTTTCTACTGCATTGGTTTTAAATATTGGAGACACCAACTACCTGATGTATGACTATATTCCACGGATCACACATGGTGATGATATCATCTTCACTCCGGCATTATGGAGATTATACCAAAATGAAGTATCCGGAATAAAGACCAAAAACAATACTGAAAGCATTAAAACGGTAAAAGAATACCTTTCAGATAAAAAAGTCAACCGGTATTTCTTTATATCCCAGGGAGATAACAAACTATTGATTGATACTGAAAATGATAATCTTTTATTATTCCTTATTGATGAATTGAGATCCAAGGAAACCGTAACCCTTACCGAATGTCTTTACGATCTTGAGACTGATGAGTTCAACAACGAGATTATCATTCCCATGATCAACAGAAATTATACAGCATTTAAAACACAGCTGGACCAGCATCTTTTCAATGTCAATATTTCTGATAATAAATTTATCCCGGGGAACAAATGGCTGTACTATAAAATCTATTGCGGCAACAAGTTTTCAGACAAAATATTGCAGGATGTATTTCCGGATCTTTTACCTCACCTGAGTGAAGAAGAGTTAATCAAAAAATGGTTCTACATTCGGTACAGTGATCCCGATAATCATATCAGACTGAGGCTGGAAATCAATGATAATAAGCTCACTAACACTGCTCAGATCATTACCACTTTCAACGATTATTTTGATAAATATATCAGCGAAGGAATCATTAATAAAGTGGAAATGGGAACCTATGACAGAGAATACGAAAGATATGAAGGTGAATTTATTGATACCGCAGAGCATATCTTCCATTATGACAGCCAGCTGACTGTTAATCTGCTTAAAAACATCCCTAATAATGATGACCTCTGGTTATACTCCATCAAAAGTATTGATACCTATTTTGATGTGTTCCAGCTTGATCTGGATAAGCGATATGAGGTGATCAATAAAATCTACAACCAGTTTCAGCGGGAGTTTAATGTAGACAGCAATCTTAAGAAACAGCTGGATCTGAAATACAGAACGAACCTGAATCTCATCAGCGAGATTGTAGAATCAGATGACAATCAGTATTTCTCAGAGTTTGTCACTTCTATGAAAGACAACTGCAAAGAAATAGAAAATCTGAAGACCATTCAAAAAGAAAGATTAGTCAGCAGTTTTATTCATATGCATATCAACAGACTGATCAGATCCAGACACAGAATGCACGAACTGATCATCTACGGCATTGTAGAGAAGTATTATAAAATGAAAATCGGCAAAAGAAAATATCTAGTATCATGAAGCTAAAATTTATCCCACAACACGACCAAATGGACTGCGGTCCTGCATGTATCGCAATGGTGGCTTCCTACTTTGGTAAGCAGATTCCGTTACATTTTTTAAAAGAAAATGCTAATCTATCCAGAGAAGGAGTTAGCTTACTGAGTATCAGTGAACTGTGTGAAGATATCGGGTTTGAAACCTATCCTGCGAAACTAACATTACAGACCCTGGATGAAAATGGCAGCCTGCCTTGCATTCTTCACTGGAATAAAAACCATTTCGTAGTACTTCTTGATGTAAAGAAAAGCCTTATTTCAGGAAAAAAACGCTATAAAATTGCTGATCCAAGCCATGGAATGATCTGGCTGAGCGAAAAAGACTTTCTTAAAAGCTGGCTATCAGACGGCGAAACCGGAATTGCTCTTTTTGTAAGTCCTACCAACAGTTTTTATCAGCAGACTTTCCCGGAAGAAGACAAACTGAGCATCTCTTTTGCCATGAAATATTTCAAAGAGCATAAAAACAAATTCCTCTTTTTGTCTGGTATGCTTCTTATCGGAAGCTGTCTGAGTCTTGTCTTCCCTTTCCTTACACAAACACTTATTGATAAAGGAGTTAACACAAAAGACATAGACCTCATTACAATCATTTTGATCTCCCAGGTTGTTTTATATTTAGGAAGTATTACCATAGAGATTCTCAGAAACTGGCTGATGCTTTATATCGGAACCAGAATCAGTATTTCCATTATTTCAGACTTTCTGAAGAAAATGCTTCTCCTTCCAATGGGCTTTTTTGATACCAAGATGAAGGGAGATTTTACCCAGAGAATTCAGGATAATGAGAGAATAGAAGATTTTCTTACCTCTCAAAGCCTTATGACCTTCTTCTCTATGGTGACTTTTCTGGTGTTTTTCGGAGTGCTTTGGTATTATAATGTAACGATTGTACTTATTTACTCATCTCTTACTGCATTATCTCTTGTATGGGCGCAGTACTGGTTAAAGAAAAGAGAAATTCTGGATTATTACCGATTCAGAGAAAAAGGACAGAGCCAGGAAAGTGTTTATGAAATCCTGAACGGAGTTTCTGAAATGAAATTAAACCAATTTGAAGACTATAAAAGACAAGAATGGGAAGGTATTCAAAATAAGCTTTTCAAAACGACTCTTCGTATCTTAAAGGTAGATCAGTATCAGTTTTCAGGATTTGAATTTCTTAATCAGCTAAAAAACATCTTCGTTACTTTCTTTGCGGCATTGCAAGTTGTAAAAGGAAATATGACCATCGGTGAACTATTGGCAATATCTTACATCATTGGGCAGCTGAACTCTCCTGTTAACCAAATGATTTCTTTCTTCCGTTCATTACAGGATGCAAAGTTGAGTCTTTCAAGACTAAATGAAGTTCAGAATCATGAAGAAGAGGAAAAAGAAGGAATGAAAGCACTTGAACTCAACAATACATACTCAGAAGAGAGAGGAATTACTTTAAATAATGTTTCTTTTCAGTATGAAGGTCCAAAATCTCAGTTTGTATTAAAAGATGTCAACCTGTTCATCCCTGAAGGCAAAGTCACAGCTATTGTTGGTGCCAGCGGAAGCGGAAAGACTACTTTAATGAAGCTGTTACTAAAGTTCTACAATCCTACACAGGGTACTATTCATTATAACGAAGACGATATCCTTACTCTTTCTCCTAAAAGTATCAGAGAAAACTATGGTGTGGTAATGCAGGACGGGTTTATTTTCTCAGACACCATCGAAAGAAACATTGCCACCAGCGAAGTAGAGATCAACACCAGAAAAATGGAAAATGCAGTAAGAGTAGCCAACATTTCCTCTTTCATTGATAATCTTCCATTAGGATACAGCACCAAAATAGGGGCAGCCGGCAACGGGATTTCCGGAGGACAAAAGCAAAGAGTCCTTATTGCAAGAGCAGTGTATAAAAATCCTCATTTTATCCTGTTTGATGAAGCAACTTCTGCTCTGGATGCTGAAAATGAGAAGATCATTCATGACAACCTTCAGGAATTCTTCAAAGGAAAAACAGTAATTATTGTAGCACACCGCTTAAGTACCGTAAAAAATGCAGACCAGATCATAGTTCTGAAAAACGGAGCCGTAGTTGAAAAAGGAAACCATCAGGAACTTGTCAGCAGAAAAGCAGATTATTACAGTCTTGTAAAAAATCAGCTTGAATTAGGCAACTAATCACCTCTCAATATATTTTGACCGTTTCACAATTTGTGAAACGGTTTTTATGTTTAAACAAAAATCCTCTGCAGTTTAGCTGCAGAGGATCTCATTTTAGTCGGGATAAGCTTTATTCTATTTAAAATCTTTATCCTGAATATCTTTATTGTAATATAAATCAACAAGTTTAGCTTCCTGATTTCCATCTTCAGAAACAAAAGTAGATTTGGTAGCATACCAAAGATCCCCGAATTTCTTGTAATCACTTTCTAAAACGGTAGAAAATGAATTTTTATTTCCGTTTTCAACTGTTTCTTCTTTGCTTAAAAGAAATGATTTTACATCATAGTAAAGATAAGTCACTTTTCCCGTTACATAGGTTGCTTTTATTTTATAATAGATCTTATCCGGATTTTCTTCAATAAGTTCAATCTTATACAATTTGGGATCTATATAGGCAAGTTCATTAATGATGTACTTTCTGTCCGCTTTATCTTTAAATTCAGCAGGATCAGCCAATTTTCTCTCTCCGTTGACCAGCTCATAACCAGTCTTACCATCAAACCATGATTTGTAAACAATTCTTCCCTGATATTCAATTTCGAAACTTCCTTTATTAGGAACCATTTCTTTGGTAATCCAATGCACATTTCGTCCGTCCATTACCGTCTCTGATTTGGAATAAAGGGTCTTTATACTGCTTAAAAGTTCTTTCCCTCCTCTTGCCTGAATAGCTTTTTCAATAATTTGCAGGGCATTATTTTCACTGGATATCTGTGAGAACAATTGGTTAGAAGCTGTTATCATACTAACTATTGCAATCGTATTCAATAATTTCATGGTTGTTTATTTTTCTGAAGCAAATGTACCAAAAGACATTTCAATTTTTTTCATTTTTAAAAATTATTTATAATCGAATCTATCTTCGTCGGGATACCAATATGTGTCTAAAGCTGTAGATAATGTACCATTTTCATAGGCTTCTATATAATCTTCTAATCTGCCGGCTGTACCAAAACCAACCACTCGTCCAGTTTTTTTCTCTACTAAAAATGGTGCATTTCCTACCAATGATTTATTAAAATTTCCAGTTAATATATATTCTTTTGAATTATAAAAATAAATGTTACCATAAGGTTTTTTAATAATATCATCTATATATATCATAACTTCAATATGTTTTCCTCTCTTTCCTAATCTTTGTAAATAACGTTCTGCTATATCTAGCATTTCTTTATCTGTTAACATAATTTTTCAGTTTTGTGATTTTGAAGTATGAAAAATAAATAAAAACAGCAGTAATTGCACTGCTGTTTCCATTTTCATTTTATTTGTAATCAAACCGATCTTCGTCGGGGTACCAATAGGTATGTAAAGATGTAGATAATGTTCCATTTTCATAAGCTTTAATATCATTTTCTAATATCCCTGCTGTGCTAAACTGAACCACTCTTCCTGTTTTTTTTTCCACCAGAAAAGGAGCATTACCCGCCAATGATTTATTAAAATTGCCTGTTAATATATATTCTTTAGAGTCATAAAAATAGATACTACCATATGATTTTTTAATAATTTCATTTTCATATATCATTGGTTCAATACTACTTTTTCCTCTTCGTTTCCCTAAATAACGTTCTGCTATATCTAGCATTTCTTTGTCTGTTAACATAATTTTTTTTCAGTTTTGTGATTTTAAAGTACTAAAAATAATAAAAAACAGCAGTGAAATTACTGCTGTTTCCATTTTCATTTTATTTGTAATCAAATCTATCTTCATCGGGATACCAATATGTGTCTAAAGCTGTAGTCATCGTTCCATTTTCATAGGCTTTTATACGATCTTCTAAGCTATACATGGTCCCCAAACTAACCACTCTTCCTGTTTCTTTTTCTACTAAAAAAGGTCCCCCCCCCACCAAAGATTTATTAAAATCGCCTGTTAAAATGAATTCTTTGGTATTGTAGCGGTAAATATTACCATACGGTTTTTTAATAATAGCGTCAGCATATATCATTGTCTCAATACCTTTTTTTACCATTCTCTTTAAAAAATTTTCTGCTACTTTTAGCATTTCTTGGTCTGTTAACATGTAATTAATTTTTAAATTATTATTATCTTGCTTTTAAATATCTAAAACCGCCACCTTCTGCTTGTGTATAAGTTTTATTATACTTACTTTGGAGAAACTTACTAAAGTTGTTATCTTTTAGAGCAAATATGGCATATTCACCTGTTTGCCCATCAAACAGGTGCAATTCTCCACCTTTTTTCATTCCTACAAAATAATGACCATCTACTAACATAGGACTTTTACTAAGATCTGTGACACCATACACAACCACTATATCTCCTTCTTTCATTAATTCCTTCATTCTTGGGATTGTAGCAGGTTGGAAACTCCCTCCTCCAAATTTTGCTGAGATTTCCTCGAATGATTGTTTCATCGATGGTTCGGCTAATCGCAATTTTCCTGTTCTTAAAAACTCCACAATAACTTCTGCAGTATTACCACAATTGGTCATACTCACTTGTTTTACAGCATCGCCTACCGATTTATGATTAAAATAAGGCATTGCTTCTTTCATCTTCTCAAAAGGCTTTGCAATAGTTTTTGAGAATTGTTTTAACCCTTCTTCAAATGTTTTTACTTCTGCTTCAACGGTTGTTTCTACAATAGAACTCCCTGGCGGCACATGCCCACCCAGATGTTCCAGCTCTTCTACTAATTTTTCTCCCCGTAAATTACGCCATTTTTTGTAGAACATGTGCATTTCTGCCTTGGTAAACTCTTCTATCACTTCACCCTTGTACACAACAGCATAGGCGTTTAAAAATTTCCCCTGTCTTTGTCCGGATAAAAAAACTACCCCGTTTTCTGTCATTGTATTCCCAAGAGTTCTGTATTCCGCTCCGGGAAAAATCTCCCGGGGTTCCACTACTTTTATGGTATTTTTTTGGAAATTAGAAATATTGGTTTCCAGCACCGCTTTTAAGACCAAAGTTTTAAGATAATTCTTTGCACTTCCGTCTGCCATTTTTGCAATCAGTTTGGCTGCTCCGGTATAAAAACCACCTACAACAGTTAAACCTGCCAATGCAACACCTCCCACCATATAGATCTCTTCCCAGACTGCCAGAAATTCTGCTCCTCCTTCATATGTAGCAATTTCTTCTTTAAACGCCTTTACGGTAAGGTCAGCTCCTGCCAAAGAAATATCGGCGGCAGCCAGTAAAATAAAATAGGGGTTTCCAGTAGTTGCCAATGTGGCAACACCAATCACAATAGCCACGAGATTAGCTGCTATACGGATATTCTGCTGTACAACCGCCCATTCTTCTGCATCTGCCAATGCCTTCAGATAAATAGCAGGCACCAGATAGGTTTCTTCTTTTTCTCCACTGATATCTGTGAGATACACCATATCCAGAGGATGAAACTGTGCCCCTTCATCCAGATCTTCTGTAACCGTCTCTTTTGCATTGGGATCTCCTTCTTTCGGGATAATTTTTACATTTCGCTGTACTTCTTTCTGCTGCTGCAGGAGAAATGTATCCCTGTACTGATCATCACTGCTCTGGAAAATTCCCATTTCCAGAATATCACTGTTTATTGTATAGCCCTGTCCAATGATAAAAGATTGCGCGTCTTTTTTCCGTTTATCATTATTGGCAAACAGAGAAAACAGCATCATGATATTAGCCAGGATCATCCGGTTGGTTTGCATTTTACCATCATACTCTGTACTCCCGTCCAAATTGTAATAGATCCTGTTCAGTTTATCCGGATTTTTGCGGAAATAGTTGAGTACAGGAACCGGATCTCCAATAGCTTTGAAAATCTGTATCACCGCAGAACTGCTGTCTTTGAAGATATCCGAATCATCACCATTTGAAAGGATTTCAAGATGATTAAAAAACGTCAGATTGTCAATATGCGCAGAAAGTCCAGACAAAATAGTTTCAGGAATATTTTCGTAGATGAATTTCAGAGAATCGGAATTTTCATGCTTTTTGAGTGCATCTGCGAAGTTTTTCAGGAAGTACTTGTAATCAGTATCATAATCATCAATATCACCATATCCTAATAGTATATTCAGATCTCTGAATTCCTGATAAGAACAGGTTTCCAGAATAATTGCCTTTTCTTCACTTTTTACATAGAAAAAATTGATTCTGTAATAGATTTTCTCTTTTCCAACGGCTATTTCGTGGGTTATTTGGGTCTGATTCCATTTTACAGAGACTTTTTCTGCTTTCGAGTGCAGATAAGCTTTTAGTCTGATGAAGTTTTTGCCCGGAAGAGAAAGACTTTTGTTTTGAGTATTAGATTGATAGTCATTCGCATTGTATTCCAGAATATAATCCCTCATCCCATTGTTTGCATATTTAATTTTTGAAACCAGAAGTGCCAGATCAATATATTCATCGGTTTGCCAATCAGGGATATCTGAAACCAGAGTGACAGCAGCCTGTGTTGGGTTACCCTTTTGCAAATCTTTACTTTGCTGTAATGTTTGGTTGAGAAAAAGTTCTTTGGGTATTAAATGACCAGATAAAGATTGTAGTATTTTTCTGCTTTCTTCATCAAAATCGTTAAAATAATTGTCATAATTCATTGCTTAAAATTTTAGGGAATAAAAAATTCAGCATGAAAATCGAAACAAAGTTCAGGGAAAGATTCAAATATCTGATCAGGAGTATCTTTAATCTTAAATTCTATGTAGTACAGAATCATCCCTTCTTTAATGTTCAATTTCATATTTGTGTTTTATTATCGTAAATATCAATGCGGAAAACGACAGAACTTGACGTATTAAAATATTATTTAGTAATATAAATGAATGGGATTATTAGAAACAAAAAATCCCTCCGTAATCAATTACAGAGGGACTTGTACCCCAGACGGGACTTGAACCCGTACGTCCTTGCGGACACAGGATTTTAAGTCCTGCGTGTCTACCAGTTCCACCACCAGGGCATGGTGTGGGCAAAAAAAAAGATCCGAACCAGAGGTTCCAACCTTCTCAATGATTCTAAAATATTTTTTAGAATAGTGCGGATGAAGGGACTCGAACCCCCACGCCTCACGGCACCAGATCCTAAGTCTGGCGTGGCTACCAATTACACCACATCCGCTGGTTTACTGATCTGAATTTACAGATTCAGGCTATATTTCTTACAAATATAAAAATTTTATTTAAAGAACACTCTCTATTAAAACAAAAAACCCTCCGTAAGATATTACAGAGGGTCTTGTACCCCAGACGGGACTTGAACCCGTACGTCCTTGCGGACACAGGATTTTAAGTCCTGCGTGTCTACCAGTTCCACCACCAGGGCATGGTGTGGAGCGAAAAACGGGATTCGAACCCGCGACCCCAACCTTGGCAAGGTTGTGCTCTACCAGCTGAGCTATTTTCGCATAGTGCGGATGAAGGGACTCGAACCCCCACGCCTCACGGCACCAGATCCTAAGTCTGGCGTGGCTACCAATTACACCACATCCGCTGGTTTTTTTATATTGTAAGTTTTAAAGAGCTTGCTTCGTTTTTGTGAGTGCAAATATAGGGCAATTTCCTTTACTACCAAACTTTTCAAGTAAAAAAATTAAAATTTCTATATTTTTTTTTCACGGCACCTTTTATTACATTTCATTTTCTTACTTTTACATCGTTAATATTTACGATATGGAATTACAAGGAACGGTAAAGAAACTTTTTGATGCTCAAACATTTGCGAGCGGATTTCAAAAAAGAGAAATGGTTATTTTAACTCAAGAACAGTATCCACAGCCGATAAACATAGAATTTTTATCTGATAAAATCAGTTTATTAGATAACCTTAGAGAAGGGGAAAACGTAAAAGTAGGAATCAACATCAGAGGGAGAGAATGGGTTTCTCCTCAAGGTGAAACTAAATACTTCAACTCTATTACAGGGTGGAGAGTAGAGAAAGTTTCTGAAAATGCTTCAGAACCTACTCAGGCAATGTCTCAGCAATCTGCAACTCCAGTTTCAAACGAAAATCCGTTTGCCGGAGACGATGATGATGATTTACCTTTTTAATTAAAGAATATAAGATCAAATATAAATCCTGCTTTTTGAAGTGGGATTTTTTTTCTAAGCATGGTTCGATTAGACGAAAACGAGATTTCATTTCCTGACCCTGAACTGTATGATGGTCATGAAGGAGTGGTTGCTTTTGGAGGTGACTTGTCTGTAGAGCGCATCTGGTTTGCATATCAACTCGGTATTTTCCCCTGGTACAATCCGGGAGAAGAAATTCTATGGTGGTGCCCGGATCCAAGATTTGTTCTTCTCCCTGAAGAATTAAAAGTTTCAAAATCAATGCGAAAGGTATTAAACAGAAAAGTTTTTATTTTTTCAGAGAATAAAAATTTCAGGGAAGTAATCAGAAACTGTCAAAAGGCGAACCGAAAAGGACAGTCCGGAACATGGCTTTCTGATGAGCTGATGAATACTTTTATCCAGCTTCATGAATATGGCCTGGCCAAAAGTATTGAAGTGTGGCAGGATGAAGAGCTTGTGGGCGGTTTTTACGGTCTGCAGATTGGAAACGTTTTTTGCGGAGAAAGCATGTTTGCTAAAGTGAGCAATGCTTCCAAAGCAGGATTTATCCACTTTGTAGAAAATAATAAAAATAACATTGAATTAATTGACTGTCAATCTCATACAGAGCACCTTGAAAGCCTGGGTGCTAAAATGATTCCTAAAAAAGAATTTCTAAAAATCTTACACGAAAATAATGAACGCGGATAAAGAAAAATGGGTTCTTCTGGTTATCCTGAGTATTATCTGGGGATCATCCTTTATTTTGATCAAAAAATCTCTGGAGCATTTTAATCCTTTTCAGGTAGGATCTTTACGAGTTCTGATTGCTGGGATTATTTTACTTCCGGTTGCTATTTCCAATTATAAACTTTTTCCTAAAAAGCATCTGAAGTGGTTAATTCTGGCAGCTTTTACAGGAAATTTTATCCCCATGTTTCTTTTTCCCATTGCGGAAACCGAAGTGAGCAGCAGTATTGCGGGAATCATCAACTCTATGATGCCTATTTTTGTGATTATTGTAGGAGCATTGGTATGGAAGTTTGAAACCACCAAAAAACAGATTATAGGGACATTTATAAGCTTCACCGGAGTATGTATTCTTGCATTCGGAGGTGGTAATAGCGGAGAATTGAAAATGATTCCGATTTTACTGCTTTTATTGGCTACTTTATGCTACGCTCTGAGTACAACAACTGTCAAATCAAAGCTTATGGAAGTTTCTTCCACCATTTTATCTGCTTTTGTTTTCTCATTCGTTTTATTATTTCCTTCCATTATTGCATTGACAAGTACAGGTTTTTTTTCAGAGTTCACCTTTTCCAAAGACAACCTTCTGGGTCTTATGTTTGTGAGCCTTTTATCTGTTTTCGGAACCGGACTGGCAATGATGATGAATTATCGTTTGCTGAAAGTTTCCACACCTCTTTTTGCATCAACAGTTACTTTAGTAATGCCTATTGTTGCTATTATATGGGGAATTTTAGATGGTGAAAAACTTACTTATTTACAGTTTATAGGAGCTGGAATTATTATTGCCGGACTTCTATTTTTAAGAACAAATCCAAAAAAAAAAAATCATATTATAAATTAAATTATATTTGACCGATTTAACTTATAACTATGAAAAAAATTCTACTTTGTGGCTCAATAGCTTTATTAACACTTTCGTGTTCTTCTACACGTGATGATGTTCCTTTTGACAACAGTGATCCTTCCACTCAAAATGTAATTCTTCCTACAAAAATGATTATGGACGGTATCGTAATGAAAATCAATTACAACGGAACCAAAATCATCAGCATGATTAATAACATTAATCATGGGCAAAGAATTGAATTCACTTACACAGACGAATACGTTACCGGGATTAAACATTACGAAAACAACGCTCTTGAAAGTACGGTTGAATACGGATATTCCAACGGTCGTATGTCCTCTGCCATTACCAAAGAATATTCTCTTTCCGGTACGGTACAAAACACGGTTACATTTACTTATACTTATGCAAGCACTACAGAAATTAACGTAAAAAAACAAACGAATTCCGGAGCTGCGGGATCTTCTGTAATCAACAGTGTTTTTACATACAGCAATGGAAATATGGTAAGCAATGTAGGCTCTGGGACCGGAACCGTAAATGGAAATACCGTTAACTATACAGAAACGGAAACTTACACTTATACGGATAAAAATTATCCTTTTAAGAATGTGAAAGGCTTTGATAAAATCATATTCAATGGAAATGAAAGCGATGGGGTAAGCATGTTGTTTTCAAATATAAAGAACAGCTTAAGCACTTATAAAGGGCAGTTTACCAACACCACTGTGGGCGGAGGCACCGGAACCGGAACAACTTCTCATAAATATACCACTACTTTTAATACCGCAGGTTACCCGTCTGTAGAAGACAGACAGTCTCTTGATATCAATGGGAATCCCAATACAAGTGCTCCTGATAAATTCATCTACGAGTACAATTATCAATAAAAAAAACCTGCATTTCTGCAGATTTTTCTATTATTTTTTAGATTAATCTAGTTCTTTTTCTTCACTTTAGTAGCTTTAACCTTTTTCACTTCATCTTTAATGAAAGGATATTTTTTCTGCATATCTTTAACTAAAGACGGATCAAGATCTAATGCTTTCTGAAGTGATTCTGTTCCTTTATCCTGATCTTTCAGATTGAAAAAACAGTTACTCAACTGATAAAACAGCTCAGCTCTGTGATGCTTTTTTATGGCACTGTTCAAAACAGTTACCGCATCTTCGTACTCTCCTACCAACATTAAAACTTCTGAGTAGGCATACCAGTTGTAGAACCTTGTAGGCTCTGCATCCACCAGCTTTTTAAGACAGGAAAGGCTTTCTTCAAACTTCCCTGAATCGATGAAAAGAAACGCTAACCTTTTTTGGTAGTCAAGGTTGTTTTCATTCAGCTGGGTAGCTTCTTTGGCATAATGCAATGCTTCAGACATTCCGCCCATTTCTTCGTAAAGATAGGACTGCTCCATCATTGCAAGATAAAACTGAGGGTCTTCTCTCAATGATTTCTGAAATGCATTTAAAGCTAAAATAGGTTGTTTTAATGCCTTATTGCACAACCCGATCTTATAAAAAGTAAATGCTTTTGTGTATTCCAGCTCCAGCATTTCTTCATAAGTCTCGATGGCTTTCTGGTATTGTCCCATAGCTTCATAACAGGCTGATTTATTAGCATATACCCCTACAGAGTTTGAGTTAATTGCCAACAAATAATCGTAGCCTCTTATGGCTTCATCATAATTTTTTCTGTTGAAATAGAATTGTCCGTATTCAAACCAGGCGGTTTCAGAATAAGGGAATTCATCTAAATATTCATTAAGAAAGGCTATAGCCTCCTCGCTCTTATTCAGGTCACTGAAGCACACCATACAGTTTTCCAGCGAATATTCATCCGTAGGATCTTCTTTCAGTGCTTTTCTGTAATGTTTAAGTGCGTTAAAAGGATCTCCAAGATTCACATATTCATCCGCAATAAAGTTGTGGAGAAAGTTTTCTTCTTCCTCTAATGTCAAAGCTTTTTTACAAATTTCAATGGATTTTCTGGGATTTCCTAAGCTCGAATAATATTTGGCGTAACAAACCAAAAAGTCTGTGTTCTCCATAGAAGCACCTTTCAGCTCGTTGATAAGTTCCTTCGCCATATTATAGTCTTCCCACTCCAAAAGGATCTCAAGTCTTTTGATCTTGATATCCAATGAATTGGGATGAAGCTTCAGTCCATAATTAACAGCCATATCGGCGTAATTAAAATCCCCAAGCTCCAAATAATAAACAATAATGTCTTCCAACTCTTCTGTATCAAAGTAGAATTCGTCATTGTTTTCCATCATTTCCTCGAACTTTTTTACAAGTTCATTTCCAAAATACTCTTCCAATAGTGTCCTCTTTGTCGGCCTGATGTCTGAATTTGCTTACAAACCTCGGCAAACGTTTAGTTAATAATACATCTGAAACTGATATTCAAATATTTATGCAAAGTTGCAACTTTTTTTTGAATTTTCCAGTTCATAAATTTCTATTATAAAAATAGTAAAAAAAGAAAACCGATAAAAGGATTGTGGATAAAAAAATGGAAATTGGGGTTAAATTCTTATGACCAGGCGTTTTCCGCTTTGTATCTCAGCATTCCATACCGTTTCGATATTTTTAATATCAACCTCTTCTGTTTCTATTTTAATTTTTCCTTCCACGGCTGCCTGATACATTTCCGGAATGATTTCTGAAAACAGCAGGGCAGATTCTTCTTTGGTCCAGCTACCCAATCCTGATCCGGAAATCTGAATATCAGTTCCTCTGAGAATCTGTGAAGACAGCTGAATGGTATCTCCACTCATTCCTCCTATTGTCACCAGTTTTGTTTTATGGGAAAACGTTCCGTCTCCTTTGAAAGCTGATAATATCATTTCTACAGAATGACCCCAGATATAATCCAACACAACATCTATAGGGGTTTGCTGGTGAATTTCTTTTATTTTTTGTTTAAAATCATAATCTTCCTGTTTGAGAGAAACCACCTCATCAGCTCCCAGCTCACGTAAAGCCTGTAAAGACTCTTCATTTCTTCCGGTAACGATAATCTTTCGGGCGCCATATAATTTGGCAATCTGAACGGCTATTCTTCCCGTAATTCCTGTTGCTCCATTGATCAACACTGTATTTCCAGGCTGCAATCCTGCCCTGAATCTTAAAGCCATTGCTGATCCCATGACCGCGTTGGGTAATGCTGCTGCTATAGAAAAATCCAGTTCTTCCGGAATGGGAACCATCATTTTTTTATCAGCCACAGCTTTTTCAGCTACAGTTCCTTTCTTACTGAAAAAATAGACCTTATTTCCGTTTTCAAGGTACCCAACTCCATCTGAACCGATAATTTTAGGCTGATGAGTTTCATTTTCCGTAGAATAATGGCTTCCACCTGCTCTCGCTTTGTCAAGATTTTTAATAGACGCTGCTTTTACAGATACTAAAATTTCATTTTCCTGTATTGTTTCAGGTTCCGGGAAGTCTGCATATTGAGGGATACTTCCTTTTTCAAATACTACTGCTCCTTTCATTCTTTTAATTTTCATACAAAATTATTTGTAATGAGTGCTTTGGAGCGATAACATTTGTTATCAGTTTGGGAAAGGAAGTTAGAAGAATGAGGGAGAAAGTTTATAACCCTGATTGATAATAGATTTAAAACGCGGAGCACGCCAGGAACATGATATTGTGATTATTATTTGTTCGCAAGGGCACTTCGTTCAGCAAAGAACGACTATCACTGCTCAGTGAAACGCCTTTGCGAATCTATTCAATTGTGAACATTATTCTCTGCCGACTTCGTGCTAAAAAATTGAGTCGTAAGTTATTTTTCAGAGAAACGCAGAGGACGCCAGGTGGATATAATATTGTGTATCATTTGTTCGCAAGGGCACTCCGTTCAGCAATGAACAATCATCATTGCTGAGTGAAGCGTCTTTGCGACCTTATTCAACAATGTACTATTCTTTGCAAACGTTGCGTTTAAGATGAGCCAGAATTTATACAGTACCTTTTTAAACTTCCGGTTTCTGACTTCCATCTTCCAGCCTATCCCAGTCTCTCTTTCAATATTTTGCTTTTGATCCTGCTGAGATGCACAGTTGTAATGCCCAAATAGGAAGCAATATAATGCTGGGGAACTCTTTTAATAATCTCCGGTTTGGTTTTGGCAAGGTTGATATACCGCTGTTGGGGTGTATCTTTTATGAAGGAAAAGAAATGTTTCATATAATCGAATACTCTTTCAAAAAGAGCATCCATAAACAGATTTCTGAGCTCAGGATTTTCATAGACTTCTTCCAGGAAAGCCTCTACATCCGGTTTATTAATTTTGTATAAGATACACGGTTCTATGGTTTCAAATGACACCATGCTTGGCAAGCCTTTTTTGAAGCTTTCAAGGGAAGAAAACATTGTATTTTCAAGAAAAAACTGGAAAGTGACATCTTTTCCGTCATTATTATACCAGGCTCTTACTATTCCTTTTTCAATATAATAGGCATTGTAGGAAATCTCCTCTTCTTTTAAAAGCAAGGTTTTGGCTGGAACTTCCATACGTTCGAAGCTGCCCAGAAATTTTCTCCATTTTTCTTTAGGGAAAGGAAACTTGTTTTTAATGTGCTCAAACATACCTGATATAAAAAAAGAACGGAACAAATGTCCGTTCTTATATATTTAGATTAAACTTTTAATTTTAGCAATGATATCATCACCTAACTGATCCGCTTCTTCCTGAGACTGAGCTTCTGTATAAATTCTGATAATCGGCTCTGTATTGGATTTTCTAAGGTGAACCCAGTTGTTTTCAAAGTCTATTTTAACGCCGTCTACTGTAGAAACGTCTTCATTCTGATATTCCTGCTCCATTTTGCTTAAGATAGCATCTACATCAATCTCCGGAGTCAGTTCTATTTTCTTTTTACCCATGAAATAGCTTGGATATCCTGCTCTTAGCTCAGAAACGGTTTTGTTTTCTTTAGCCAAATGAGTTAAAAACAAAGCTACTCCTACTAAAGAGTCTCTTCCGTAATGTAAATCAGGGTAGATAATTCCTCCGTTTCCTTCTCCTCCTATCACTGCATTTTTCTCTTTCATCAAAGTAACAACGTTTACTTCTCCCACAGCACTGGCAAAATATTCTGAGTCATGCGAACGGGCTACATCTCTCAAGGCACGGCTGGAAGAAAGATTGGAAATAGCAGCTCCTTTTTTGTGTTTCAATAGATAATCAGCAACAGCAACTAATGTATATTCTTCACCAAACATTTCACCTTTTTCATCAATCAGGGCTAATCTGTCTACATCCGGATCTACCACAACTCCTACGTCTGCATTTTCTTTTTTCATCAATTCGCAGATGTCTCCCAAATGTTCTTTCAAAGGTTCAGGATTGTGTGGAAAGTGTCCTGTAGGTTCACAGTATAATTTGATGGTTTCACAACCTAATTTATCCAAAAGCATAGGAATTGCAATACCTCCCGTGGAGTTTACCGCATCCAGGGCTACTTTAAAGTTTTTAGCTTTGATTGCTTCTACATCTACCATTGGTAAATCCAGAATCTGCTGGATATGGATATCAAAAGCATCATCTCTTGTTTCATATTTTCCAAGATCATCCACTTCTGCATAGTTGAAGTCTTCACTCTCTGCCAAAGCCAGTACTTCAGCACCGTTTTCCCCAGTGATGAATTCTCCTTTTTCGTTTAACAGCTTAAGTGCATTCCACTGTTTTGGATTGTGGGAAGCGGTAAGGATAATTCCTCCGTCTGCATTAAGTTCCGGAACCATTATTTCCACTGTAGGTGTTGTAGAAAGTCCAAGGTCTATCACATTAATTCCCAATCCCTGCAATGTAGCAGTTACCAAAGAAGAAACCATCTGACCAGAAATTCTGGCGTCTCTTCCGATGACAAGGGTAAGATCTTTTTTATTCTTATTATTCTGAAGCCAGGTTCCGAATGCGGAAGCGAATTTTACTACATCCAGCGGTGTTAAGTTATCATTTACTTTACCGCCAATGGTTCCGCGAATTCCGGAAATAGATTTTATTAATGACATGATGTTTTTACTTTTATTTTGTTCTTTCTAAATTTTCCAACGCAAAGATACTTAAAAGACCTTTCAACTTATAGAATGGGAATCTTTTTTTGGATTTTATCATAGGTATTTTTTACAACTCTCGGTGGCGCAAAACGATAACCTATGTATAACAAACCATATAGGTTATTATTTTCTACCGTCTGGTTATTTTTCTGATCGTAGGCATGCGTATTAAAATTCATTTTACCTCCAAATAAAAACCGGTCTGTATTATAACCAATATGAAGCCCACCCTGCATTCTTATCGTTGCATACTGGGCATTTTCTTTAGCTCCTCCATTCTGAAAATCTCTGTAGCTGGAGAATTTTCCTCCGATTCCAGCTGCCAGATAAGGTGAGATATTGACATTTTTACCAATTACCCAATTATAGAAATATCCGATATTCCCTCCGATATTATATTGTATTTCTTTGCTTTTTACACCATCAATTTTATTTCTGAAAATAGTAAGATCATAGTCTACAAAAGGAACCCAGCTTCCACTGCTTTTATACTGCCATTCTCCCTGCGTGTAGATACTTCTTGCTGAAAAGTTTTTATTGAGAATATAGGATGTAGATCCGCCAAAGGTTTGTACCCTTAAATCAGGAAACTGAATATATGGATCTCTTCCTTCCTGCCATTCAGCGTATAGGTCTTGCATGTTTTCCACATAAAAGCCACTTACATTTTTATAATAAACATTCTGGATAAATCTTCCGGGAAAAAATCTGAAACTAAAATCGGTATAAGAACTCTCCCCTTTCATTTCATCATCATTATTTCCATCTAAAAATCTGGGAGCAAATGATATTGTCGCACTTATTATTCTATAATCAACTGAAAATGATGTTTTGGTTTTATTGTTGATTGCCAGGTCCATCTTGAAGGCACTCTTTCCTTCTCCTGATGAAAAGACATAATTCTCGATATTGGTATCAAGATTCACACGAATCATTACCTGGTCTGCATAAGACTTGGTATTGGTGGTATCAGATTGTGCTTTACCCTGAGCACCGAATAAAGAAAATAAGATTAGAGATCCTGCTTTTAAGAAATTCAAATTAATAATTTGCATTAGAAAAATGAATTTACCACATTTTTTTCAATTACGCGATGAACCTAATATTAAGAACATCCACAATCTTTATCGCAGTTTGTTCTTTTGGAGCTGAATTTCTTAGGTGCAAAATTCTTTTTAAGTACTTTAAATAAAGAGTAACAGGCAAATGCTACAATTAATAGGATAAGTACGTACTGAAAAATTAATGATGAGTCCATTACTTTAAAATCTGATATACTATCATCGACACAAAATATGCCAAACCTGTCATCATGACCACCTGAAAGCCGGTCCATTTCCAGCTTTTGGTTTCTCTGTAGACTACTGCAAGTGTAGAAACACACTGCATTGCAAATGCATAGAAAAGAAGAACCGAAATTCCGGTTGCAAAGCTGAAGACTTTTTCTCCATTTGGTTTTACATCTCTTCTCATTTTATCAATCACTTTCACTTCCGGAGCATCATCCTCCAGACTATAAAGTGTAGACATTGTTCCCACGAACACTTCTCTTGCCACGAAGCTGGTAAGAATTCCCACTCCCATTTTCCAGTCGTAGCCCAGAGGAGCAATTACAGGTTCTATTCCTTTGCCCATTTTAGCAAGGTAAGAATGGTCCAGATGAACATCTGTAGCTACTAATTCATTTGTTTTCTGGCTTGGTCCGAAATAACTCAGGAACCAGATGATGACACTTACAATGAAAATGATTTTTCCTGCTCCGGTAATGAAATCCCATACTTTTCCTAAAACCATTTTAAAGTCATATCCGAAAAGTGGTTTTTTATAGGCAGGAAGGTCCATTACCAGATATGTTTTTCCTTTACTTTTAATAAATCTTTTAAGGATTGCCGCTGAGAATAAAGCAACCAGGAAGCCCAGAAGATACATTCCCATCAAAACCAGTGCTTTATATTTTATCCCTAAAAATGTTCCTTCTGAAATAATCAGCCCGATAATAATACTGTACACCGGAAGTCTCGCAGAACATGTCATAAATGGTGTTACCAATATCGTCAGCAATCTTTCTTTTACATTTTCAATGTTTCTGGTAGAGATAACTGCAGGAATTGCGCAGGCCGTTCCTGAGACCAGCGGAACAATACTTTTCCCATTAAGTCCGAACGGACGAAGCAATCTGTCCATCAGAAATACGACTCTTGCCATATATCCTGAATCTTCCAGCAAATAAAGGAAATATAACAGGATTCCGATCTGTGGCGCAAAAACGACAATTCCCCCGATTCCCGGAATAATTCCGTTGGAAACGAGTGAATTAACGGGTCCTTCCGGAAGGTGTTCGCCTGTAAACGCTGCCAGCCATGAGAATGTTTCTTCGATCCAGTTCATCGGATATTCTGCAAGAAAGAAAACACTTTGGAAAATAACCAGCAGGATAGCTAAAAATACTACATAACCCCAGAATTTATGTACTAAAACTTTATCCAGTTTTTCGGTTAATAATTCTTTGAATTGAGCTTTTTTAGAAATTACATCCTCCAGTATTCTGTCTACATTCTGATATCTTCTTACCGTTTCCTGAACCTGTAATCTTTTTGGAACAAGGCTTTTTGAATCTGCCTCATTCAACTGTTCCATAACAGAACTTATTCTGCCAAGGTCTGTACCCAGTGAAAGGCTCATCCAGGCTTTGTATTCATTATCGAAACCTTTATGTGCTGCCAGTTTCTGAATAAAATCTCTATGTTCGTTCGGTGTTTCAAAAGAAACCTGATCTGCTTTTACAAATTCATTGTTGTAAACAGCTTCTCTTACTTCATCTATTCCGATCTGCTCTTTAGCATTGGTCTGAATAATCTTAATACCCAATGCTTCTGAAAACTTTTGAATATCGATGGTAATCCCTCTTCTTTCCGCCTGATCAATCTGGTTGACAATTAATATCATTGGAATACCAAGGTCCTGAATCTGCTGAAACAGAAGCAGCCCTCTTTTTAAACTTAATGCTTCAAGAATATAAACGACACCTGCATAGTTTCTCTGCTCGTCGATAAGGTATTTGGAAAAAATAGCTTCATCTTCTGAGCTGGGATATACACTGTAAGAACCAGGAAGGTCAATAACCTCAACATCCTGATCTTTATACGTATAGTTTCCCGAATGGCTTGCAACGGTAACGCCGGCATAGTTTCCGGTCTTCTGCTTTTTGTTGCAAAGCGTATTAAAAACCGTTGACTTTCCTACATTAGGATTTCCGACTAAAAGTATCTGTTTTTTCTTGTTTTCCTGCATTAATTCAATTCTTCAACAATGATGTAATCTCCTTCTTCCTCGCGAAGAGCAATCCGGCTTTTTTCTGCTCCAAATTCTACATACATAGGCCCATTGAACGGAGCCTGATACAAAATTCTGAATGTGGTTTCAGGAAGAAGCCCCATTTCAATGATTTTATTGGGCATTTTAAGATGGTCATTATCATACCCCAATATCTTCCCCATTTTGTTTTTAGGGAATCCACTTAATTTATGTAATCCTTTCTCTTTCAAAGCCTAATTTTTAGTCCTGCAAATATACGCTATTTAAATTTAATCTAAATAACGTTTGAGGTTAAAAGAAAGAAGCTGTTCCAAAAGTGAAACAGCCTATCAAATTCCTGCGAATAATAATTTGTATTAAGTCTTATTTTTTTATTTAGAATATGTCTCCAGGCAAGCCCCTATCATTGCTGTTCCTCCTGGAGGGTCAACAGCTATAATAGTAAATGCAACAGCCAAACATCCTTCTAAATTCATTGCTTGTTTTAATTTTTTACTTATTTTTATTTCTGCTTTTTCGTCCTTAAAATTCTTTTTGGCTACTAAAACAGTCTCGACTTTACTTTCTTCTGTTTTTACTTTTGGTTCCTCTGTTTTTGCAAATGACATTGCTGACGTTGTTAATAACAACATAAAAATAATTCTTTTCATTATAATAATATTTTAATCTGTTATAAAACAAACATATAATGAAAAATAGCAAAATCAAATTTTTGTTATTTAAATTTTAAAAACAAGTACTTATTCTAAAATATCATTTAAAATTAGAGTTTATTTTCAATATTTTCCAGTTATTAAAAGAACATTTTTAACAAAAAGAAATCAACCCAAACACATTACTGTATCTGGGTTGATTCAAAATATAATTTAGTTGATATGAATGCTTATTTTTTCTTCTTATCAGAAGCTTGCTCTTTTTCTATTGGATTATCATTGGCATTGAAGAAATCTTTAGCCATTTTTTCTTGCTTTTTTGCCATTTCTCCAATTGTTATATCAGATCCTGGCATTTTCATGTTCATCATTTCCGGAGTAATCTTTTGACGAAATTCAGCCATAGGATCTTGTTTAAAGCTAGCATAAGCTTTTTCAAACTTATCTTTTGTTGTAGGTGTTACGGTTTGAGGAACTCCATATTTTGCATTGATCTTATCTGAATTGGACATTTCTTCATAGTTTTCAATCTTTTTATTTCCACTTAGTTTCCAAGAGTAATTTTTCTCTGAATCTTCAATTTTAACAATTAACCCAGGAAGTCCATAAAATTTGTATGGTCCATCTTGAAAAGGAATATCTGTACTAAACCAGGCTGTCCATTTTCGTCCTCCAAATTCTGTAGTTGCTTTTTGTGTATTATATTCCCCTACTTTTTCTTTTTCTGATAAAATGTTCCAATTGAATTTAATATCGTCATCATAACCAAATAAATTCATACTCACTCTATCAACATACTTTTCCTTCATTTCCGGATAAGCTTTAATAATCTTATATGAAAATTTAGGCATTTTAATAAGTTTTGTTATATCCTTCCAACTTTTTGTCTTTTCCATTTCATCAACTGCAACTTTAATAATGGAATCCTGAGCAGGAATTGTATAATCTTGATAGATTGATTTTTTGGGAGTAATATCAAGAATCGTTATAATCTTATCCAGCTTCGCTGAATCTTTCTTCGGTTTAAAAGTCAGTTCATAAAAGAAACGGTTAGCAGTTTGCTTTGACTCCTGAGCTCCTGCAAAAGCAAAAAGAGCAATAAGAAATACGGAGAATAACTTTTTCATTGTAGCAAGTTTATATAATTAGTACCTGTTGTCGTGATTTTGTTACAATTTTTTTCAAATTTTATTTTTTGAAATAGCTGTACACGTATTCCGGGCTGTGTAGGATTGTAAAAATTATGATTCTCTTAAAACATTTTCATTTTTAAAACACCTACCTTTAAGTTTCTAAAAAACAAAATATTATGGACACTTTATCTCAATTAAGATCTGAGCTGGAAGGAGAGTTTCAAACCACAAAAAAGTTTATTGAATTGTTTCCCGAAGGAAAAAATGACTTTGCACCTCATGAAAAAAGCATGAAAATGATGCCTCTTGCCACCCATCTTGTAGAAGTCTTTGAATGGCCGAACACTATTTTGAAAACTTCTGAACTGGATTTTGGTAAAGGCGACTACAAACCGACAGTTCTTTCTACAAAAGATGATCTCATGAAAAAACTGGAAGAGGATTATCAGGCAGGTAAAGCAGCTTTGGAAAACAGCACTGAAGACGATCTAAACCCCAGCTGGACTATTAAAAATGATGGTCATGAACTGGCAAGCTGGAGTAAGTATGGAGCCATCCGACATGCTTTAAATCAGATTACTCATCACAGAGCACAATTGGGTGTATATTACAGACTGAACAACATTCCTTTGCCGGGAAGCTATGGGCCTTCGGCCGACCAGCAAAGCTTTTAATACATTATTATATCTCAATAAAAAACCAATCCATCAGGATTGGTTTTCTTGTTATTTAAAGTTGAATTTTACTGTAAACATGACTTGACTAGGGCGAAGCTGATATCTTGTATACTCAATATTTGTAGGATTAATATTATAGGTTTCGAAAACTTTTTTGTTCGCGATATTCATCCATTTCAATTCAAAATCAATTTTCTTTTTAGTCCAAGTAAACTGATATGAAACATCATAGAATCCATTATGATATTTTTGACCTGCTGCATTTGTATTTACCTGATCCCAATTGAATCCAACAGTATGGCTTTCCATAGGATAGAAGAAAATCCCTAGATTATGAGTAAATCCCGTTCTGGCCGCATTAGAGTTTAATTCTCCAACACTTGTTTGTTTTGTTCTGGTAAGGCTTGCATTATAATCAACACTCATCCAGCTGAAATAGGTATTATTGAATTTAATTCCAAATGACTGACCATTGTTTTTATTGGTATATGATTTATCATTCAAAAAGGCATCAGATTCTGTTGTATTGTTGTTATAGCTAAGAGATGCGTTCGTTTTAAATTTTGGAAAATATTTTCCAACTTCTACACTATATCCATTACTTAATACATGATTGTCCTGTTCTTTATATTTCATTATGGTGTATCCGGCTCCATTGATCTCCGGATTTGAAATTAAGTTTCTTTTGGCGTCAGAATATCTGTAGTTAACATTGAAGAATAGATTATTCAATGGATTCCTATATTCTATTCTTGTTCCTGCAGATTTATTGTTATTCTGAGGAATTGGGTTGTTAACATCCATTGCTCTAATTCCCCCAGGTGACGTCATTAAGAATCCTGAATATGCCGTATTTATTTCTCCAAAATTATTATTAATATTAGCATTTACTGATGCTTTCCAGAATGAAGCAAATGAATATTGTGCAAAAATATTAGGTTCAAACGTTACTTTATTTACCGATTTTGAAACAAATCTTAATGGATCTTCCGCTTTAATATTGTTTGAGTTTACCGGAAGGTTGGCATAGATCATCCATGATTCACTTTTATAATTTATCCCTAAACTTCCGTATGGTGTAGCTATTGTGTAATTCAAATCATTACTATATGCCTCTGGTCTGGGATCTTTATCAGGATTGGTAGATGGAATTGCTTTTACATTTGATAAATCAGACATCAAACCCGTACTTTTAAAATTAAATCCAACTTCAGGAGTAAATGTCCATCCTTTAGCAGAAAAACCAATATTAGCAGAATGATTAGCTTCAAAAGTTTTAAGTCTTAAACTCTGTGTAGCAAACTCTGTATCAGGTACTGGCTCAAATCCAGGGATATCCAAATAAGATGATGGAGAAACTTCCAAAGTCTGTCTATCTGTTTGGTAACTCACATAAGATAAAAGATTTACCATTTTTTCCTTCCAAGGAATAATTGTACTTAATGAGTTTTGGAATGATGTTGTAGGAGATTCAAGTCCTTCGTTAGCGCTCCTTTGCATACCGGTTTTTGCATCTGTTCTATCAACAATTCCTCTATCTGCATTCCAATATTGGGAGAAACTAGTAGTATTTTTAAAGAAGCCTTTTTTAGCATTCTTTGTGAATATTAATTCTCCTTTTGCTTTATCTGTATAAAAATTGTTTAGGATTTTTACAATGTTAGAAGCCCCTCCAAAATAATCCGTCTGGCTATAAGATTCTCTCTCTACAGCATTGTTGGTATAGTTCGCATTCGCTTTAAGCTCCCACTCTTTTTTCTTATCAATATTGGTAAGATAGTTCGCAGATAAATAATGAACATTGTTCATCAGATATCTTTTCACCGGAAGATTAGGAGTATCTGCATTCTCTACATTTAGCCAATCATTTTGGGAGGCATTGATCCTTTTTCCTTCAAATCTATTTCCAAATGCAAGAATATTTCCTTCATTTTCCACCTGCTCGCCCATGTTATTGGTTTTGTAATTGACTACCCACTGGCTTTTTTGTCCAAAGAACATTGGAGTCAGTTTTACATTCCAAAGCCATGGATCTCCGAAACCTGTTCCCACTTCTCCTCTACCTGTCATGGTTACAGAATTTTTAAGCTTGATATTGATAGCGGCCTGATCTGAAGGGACTTTATCCTGCAGAATTTTTACCGGTTGATGATTTTCCAATACTTCTACTTTCTGTACAGCATCTTTTGGAAGAGAATTGTTAATTGTTCCATAGCCTCCTTCCATCAGGTCTTTTCCATTGACATAGAATTTATTGATGGCATTTCCCTGATATAGAATTGTTCCGTCTTTGTTTACTTCAATTCCCGGAATTTTTTTCATAACATCAGCAAGAGTCCTGTCATTTTTGGAATTGAAAGCTTTAAGATCATAAGAAATGGTATCACCCCTTGCTGTAATCATTTTTGTTTTCAGCTGGACTTCTTTAATTTCTGTCGCTTCAGACTGCATTTTGAAATTCAAAGTCTGGTCGCTGTTACTGATCTGCTTTGTGAGGGGTTTCTGATTGAATGCTTTCACTTTTAGATCCACATTGCCCTCTCCTGAAGTGAAGGTTACTTTGTATTCCCCTTTAGAATTTGTAATTCCATAAGCCAGAATAGCATCTTTACCCGGTTCTTCTATAGTAACACTGGCGCTTGGTATTGCTACCCCGTCATCATCAGTAATCTTTCCTGAAACGGTTTTCTGTGCAAAAGTGAGTACAGTAAAGAAAAGCATCAGAAATAAGGAAATATTTTTTTTCATACTTATTATTTGCTCAATTAGTTAATCATTGTAGTTTTTTGTTACACTTTTATAAAGATGGCTTTTATAACTAAAAGTTAAATCTTTTATCACTACAAACATAGTTATAATTTTGTGTTTTACAAGTATTAAAAAACTAATTGTAATTTCTTTAAAATTATTAACTATAATTAACAAAATCAATACTTGATTTCGTTGTGTTTTAACACAAACATAATAGATAAATTATATCAGAATTTATTTTTATTTATTTGAAAATCTCTTTTTTAAAAACTTACTATTTTATGATTTGTTAAAAAAAATAAATATTAAATAAATATTTCACATTAATTAATAATAAAACTGCCATTCAAAATTTGAGTAGTTTTAGATCATTGATATCTTATAAAGTTAATTTGATTCAATTTTTACAACGAAAAGAGGAATTTGATCAATTAATAAAAAAAATAATATTTTTAACTATTCCAAATAGTAAAATCTGATTTGAATCATAGATTAAAAAAAAATTAAAGAGGAGGATCGTTAACATTTATTTAATAATTTTGTCATATAAATTTACTAAAATGGGAATTATTTTAAAGCCTATAGATGTTGTAGATGAAATTTCCAAAGAGGAATTCTACGAAAAATATCTGAAGCCAAGAAGGCCCGTTGTCATCAAAAATATGGCAAAAAAGTGGCCTGCTTACCAAAAATGGACGATGGAATACATGAAGGAGGTAGTAGGAGATGTAGAAGTTCCTTTATATGACAGCTCAAAAGCAGACCCTTCTGCTCCCATCAATTCTTCTGCCGCAAAAATGAAATTTGGAGATTATATAGATCTCATTCAGCGGGAACCCACTGATCTCAGAATATTCCTTTTTGACCCTATAAAATTCGCACCGACTCTTTTGGAAGATTATATTTCTCCAAAAGAACTCATGGGAGGATTCCTGGATAAATATCCCAATATGTTCTTCGGAGGAAAAGGATCTGAAACATTCCTTCATTTTGATATTGATATGGCGCATATTTTCCATACTCACTTCAACGGAAGAAAACATATTCTTCTTTTCGATTATAAATGGAGAGAAAGACTTTATCAGATACCCTACGCAACTTATGCACTGGAGGATTATGATATTGAAAATCCTGACTTTACCAAGTTTCCGGCACTAGATGGTGTGGAAGGAATTGAATGTTACCTTGAGCACGGAGATACTTTATTCATGCCTACAGGATGGTGGCACTGGATGAAATATCTGGATGGAAGTTTCTCTATTTCTCTGAGAGCATGGGACAAATCATGGGCAGTAAAAGCACATTCTTTATGGAATCTTACTGTACAGCGTAAATTTGACGATGTTATGAAGTCACAGTTTAAAAGTAAATACATGGACTGGAAAGAAAAGCTTGCCATTGAAAGAGCAGAAATCGCTTTAAAAAGAGGTTTACCAAGATAAATAAAAAGACGTTTCAAATGAAACGTCTTTTTTAATTCTATTTATAAAAAGTTTTATTTCTTAATAATTTTATAGCCTTTTTCAGTCTCTTTATCTTTGACTTTTATGATATAATTTCCTGCAGCCAGTTCTCTTACATTTACAGTTCCGTTTTCTGAATTCATCATTTCTTTTTTCACCAGTTTTCCATTAAAATCATAGATATTGATTTCTGATATCTTTGTTTTATTTTTTATGTATAACACATCTTTTACCGGATTTGGATAGATGGATGCACGGCTGTTATCCGCTTTTGCATCAGAAACCGACAGACTGTATGCTGAAATCTGGAAATCATCTATCCCGATAAACCAGATATCGTCTGTAGTGGAATGGAAGGCAATATAGATGGTTTGCCCTACATAAGAAGTAAGATCGTAAGTATACTGATTCCATGAAGTAGGGGGTTTTAGAGCAGTAGCAAGCGTGTTGGTAAGGCCTGCGACGGTGGGAGTTGTTGTTGAGACTTTTACATCCACTGTCTCAGCAAGCCCGGCCCCTCTGTTTCTTGCCCAGAAAGTAAGTTTATCTGATACTCCCGCAGTCACTACTATTGCAGGACTAATGACATAATCATCATGGGCAGTACTTCCATATTCCAATCCAAGAAAATGCGTTCCTGAATGAGGTGCATTGAATGAAGAATCATAGGAATCCCAGGTTTCCCAGGTTCCGGGATCTCCTCCATTAATTACCGTCCAATCGGCAGGCATTGTTGCCGAATCAAAACTTTGAGAATATTGTGCCAGCAGACCTATTGGTACAAAGCACAACAATGTTACGAATTGATAAATTTGTTTCATAGTGTTTGTTTTTCATACTAATTTAATAAAAAAACAAACACATTGATTAACAAATCCTTATAAAAAAACAAAAATAATCTGGATTTATATGAAAATTTTCTACAACACCCTATAAACAGGATATTGTCTGAAGGTCTTTTCTTCAAAATAAGGGGAATGTCTGTACACCCAATCTAATTGTGCTTCTCCATCTTCCGAAAGTTTTTTATCAGATGTTTTCGCTTTTTCAAAGGCTTCTTTCAGTTTTTTATCCTTTTTCAGCAGTTCTGCAGCCGTATCTTCAAAAATATAGGCAGAATAGTATTCTTTCTGTGCTAAAATTCCATCAAAGAAATTCCAGTTAAAAAAAGAGTCTAACGCCTCAGGTTCAAGGGTTTCTATGATATATTTTACACCAGGCTGATTGGTGGAAACCAGATAATCTCCGGCTGAAAACATTATATTCTTTTTTGAAGCATCAACTGTCGTTTCAAAATGCAGATAATGACCTTCATAAGGGTTTTTAACGGTCTTAAAATCTTTAATTTTATAAGATTCGACTGCTAAAGTACTGTCTTTCTGAATGGGTTTCATCTGAATATTATTTCTTCTGAATTCTTCGATTACCCGGTACTGCGACTGGGGAATTACATAATATTGAGGAATAGTAACATATCCTGTTGGTACTGCGGTAGTAAAGAGCTTTATGTTTTTTGTAAAGGGTTTGTTTCTGTCATAATACAATCTTGGTTTTCCGGAAACTTCACTGGGTTTGTATTTTCCTTCGTAACCTTTAAAATCCATAGTAGAGAACTTCGTAGAGTCTATTTTCCAGCGGATGCCATATTGCTTACCAGCCTGATATTGTTTTAAGTTTTCAATGCGGAATTGTTTTATCGTGCGATAATCTTTATCTAAATTCTGAAGATTGACCAACATATATTTGTAGGTAGCATCAACTCTTTTGTCATAAGGCTTCAGCATATGGGTTTCAGGAACGGTTCCTAAAGAATTGAATAATGAAGTATATCCTGTGGAGTATCTCGGAGAGTCTTCAAATGAAGCAAAGCCTACTTCGGGAACATCACCATGAATATTTACATAAGGAGTGCTTTCATACCCCAATTTCTTCATATCCTCAAGGTTTTTAGCCTGATAATCATTATAGAAATAAGTTCCCAAAGTATTTCCAAGACGTTCTTTAAAGGTAGAAATATAGGTGAACGTATATTGATAATCAGCACCGTTGCTGACATGGTTATCAATGAAAACATCCGGCTTTAACCATTGGTAGATCTCCTGAAAACTTCTGGCATTTTTGGAATCTGCTTTAATAAAGTCTCTGTTCAGGTCATAATTTCTTGCATTTCCTCTGAAACCATATTGTTCAGGCCCATTCTGATTGGCCCTGGAATAAGAGCCTCTATTCAGCATTCCACTTACGTTATAAGCCGAAATAGCGGCAATGATAAAATTTTGTGGAGTCTTGATCTTTTTTGTGGCAAGATCTCTCATCAGCATCATGGTAGCGTCTATTCCATCCGGCTCTCCCGGGTGAATACCATTATTGACGAAGAGAATTGCTTTATCTTTTCTTAATTTTTCAAGGTCTTTTTCAGGAAAAGGGTTATAAACAACGACATAAATAGGTTTTCCATTATCATCTTCCCCTTTTTTAAGGTACTGAATGGTATTAAAATTCTTAGCCAAATCCTGATAGTAGCCGTTCATTTCTTCATTGGTAACGGTTTGGTTGCCATTTCCTTTTTCAAAAGGAGTCTGAAATGATTTTTGAGCAAAAAATAAGGTAGAACTCAGGGTGAATAAAAGATATTTCAGTTTCATTGAAGTCATATTTTCAGACTTTAAAATTAATCATCTTTTATCAAAGAATGAATAGGAAAATCCTGAGGGCAAAAAAGGACAAAAAAATATTTTACTAAAATAGAAACCCCACAGGTTCTGAACATCTGTGAGGTTTATTTGCTGATCCATAATTTATTTGAATGTACTTCATCAGTTTCTTCCTTTTTCATTTGGATATAAAGATGGAAGCGGATCGCTTTGCCAGAATTCCTTGGAGTTGATATCCATGATGGATAAAGATCCGGTATAGGCTGCTCCGGTATCCATATTCCAGATATTGGCTTTGTTGGCCGGCACTGTAATCCCAATATCAAGTGTGGGAGTATGCCCGATGTATATTTCTTTATACAAAAGCAGTCTCTTAGGATATAATTCTGAATTTCTCTGCAGCTTTTTGTCCATTGCCACAGCGGTTTCCCAAAGAGTTCTGTCCCAACGGTAATTACTGGAATAAACCTCTCTTTCCGGGCCGTGCATGGAAGCATATCCGGCATGAATAAACAGGCGGTTCTGCTCGTCAATATGATAATTTTTCATCCTTTGAAAGAATTCCAGATGAAGATCCAGATCTTCCGGGAGATAATCAGCATAGCTTTCTACAGTACTTTTTCCGCCGTTGAAAAGCCATACATCAGGATTTTGTCCAAATGACAGCCAATCTTCACACCATGCATCATGGTTTCCTTTAATGAAGATACATTCCTGTTTTTGGGAAAGATCTATTAAAAACTGTATGATTTCTGCAGACTCGCTCCATCCATCCACATAATCTCCGAGGAAAATCAGTTGATCATTTTCCGTGACTTTTGCCCTTTCAAGGGTCTGTTGTAAAGCTTTAAATCCTCCGTGAATGTCTCCTATTACTAATGTTCTTTTCATTTTACTTAGAAATGTATTTTGCATCCACAAAATCGGTGAGCCAAACTCCATTTGCAGATTGATAGAAAGATAATCCATCCTGATGCATTGTTCCGGTTCTGATCGTAAGAATCACAGGCTTTCCGTGTCTCATTCCGACCTTTGCAGCAGTCTCTTTATCAGCGCTTAAGTGTACATGCTGGCGGGTTCTTTTTTCTATTCCTTTTTCTAAAATTGAAGAAATATTAGACTCTGCTGTGCCATGATAAAGAAATTCAGGGGGCTGCTTTGTTTCCAAAGCCAGATCTATATCAATAGAATGTCCCTGACTCGCCCTGATCATGGTTTTATCTTCGTTAAAGGCAAAACGTTTTTTATTATTGGTTTCTACTACCTCATCCAATTCTTCGGGAGTAAAATATATTCTCTTTTTGGCTGATTTTCCTCTCAGCTCTTCTACATCTGCCCAACCGTTTTCATCCAGCGAAAGTCCAATACTTTCCGGCTGATGGCGTAAGATCAGGCTTAAAAATTTACTTATTTTTTTCTTTTCTATTTCGTTCATGGTTTGTGTTTTAATTCATTAATTTTTGGTGTAATTTCTCACACAATGCTTCAATATCATCTTTTCTCACCAGCTCTGCAATCCATTCTTCAGGTATATTTTCATATCCATAATAAATTCCGGCAATTCCTCCGGTAATGGCTCCTGTTGTATCTGTATCTTCTCCGAGGTTGACGGCTTTTAAAACGGCTTCAGAATAGCTTCCCGAATTGAGAAAACACCATAGAGAAGCTTCCAGGCTGTGAAGGACATAGCCTCCACTTTTGATTTCATCTTCAGGGTATCCGGAAATATCATTTTTTAAAATTCTATTAAACAGCTCAATTTCTTTTGGGTTAAAACCTTGTTCATCAGCATATTTCAACGCCAATATTTGTGTATAGGTATATGCTTCTGTTTTGTCCTTGCCTTTTAATAATTCGATCGCAAAAAGTACATAGATGAAACATGCAAAAACAGAACGGAAATGACCATGTGTGATTGCTGAGACTTCTTTTACCGTAAAATAAAGCTTTTGAATATCATTTTCATCTTCAAGATAAAAAGCAAGAGGAAGAATCCTCATCAGAGAACCATTTCCGTTATCTTCTTCAAAAATATTTCCTGAAAACCTAGCACTTTCCCCTTTAATTAATCTCGCCAAGGCATGTCTAGTCGTACCTCCTATATCGAAAAGTCTTCCGTGAGCAGTCCAGTGTCCATATTTATTCCATTTTACAAAACTTTGTCCGATCTTTTCCAAGTCATAGCCTTTCGTAAGTTCATCAGCAAGACAAAGTGTAAGAGAGCTGTCATCACTCCAGGTTCCTTTGGGTTGGTTCCATGACATGTATTCCAACATTTTTGTTACCGGAAAACTTTTTAAATCTTCCCTTTTTTTAAACTCTACAGGAACACCAAGAGCGTCACCGATGCAAACGCCCATGATTCCTGCTTTTATTTTATTTTCCATCAGGCAAGGTTTATCAGTTTATCGAACAACAGTTTCATTCCCTGGGTTGCTGTTTCTTTCATAACAACAGCTCTCTGTCCGTATCCAAATCCTGTTTCATTAGGATTGATAACGATTAAAAGGCAGTCGTCTTTAATATCATGAATCAATCCAGCTGCCGGATATACCTGCAAAGAAGTTCCGATTACCAATAAAATATCGGATTCTTTCACAATTTCTCTCGCTGTCTGATACAAAGGAACATCTTCTCCAAACCAAACGATAAATGGTCTTAATTGTGCCCCATCTTCTGCTTTGTCTCCGATATTGATATCCTCTTTTTGTTCATAAATCAAAGCTTTATTATTACAAGAACAGGATTTGAACAATTCTCCATGAATATGAAGGATATTAGTAGATCCTGCTCTTTCGTGAAGATCATCAATGTTCTGGGTAATAATCTGAACTTCGAAATGTTTTTCCAGCTCTGCCAATAAGTGATGCGCATCGTTGGGCTGTACTTCATGAAGCTGGCGTCTTCTCTGGTTGTAAAATTCCAGGACTAAGGCTCTGTCTTTTCTCCATCCTTCCGGACTTGCTACATCTGTTACATTATGATTTTCCCAAAGACCGTCTCCGTCTCTGAAGGTTTTTATTCCGCTTTCGGCACTGATTCCTGCGCCACTTAATATGGTTAGTTTTTTCATTGGTTTAATCTAATAGTTTTTTGTAAATCATTTCATTTTCATCATCAAAGCAAACAAAAATGACTTTCTCAATGATATCCGACTTAAAATTTCTGACCTCATCTACTGCAATTTTTCCTGCCAGATCTTTTGGAAATCTATATATTCCTGTACTGATATTAGGAAAAGCAATGGTTTTCACACCAAGACTTTCTGCCAATTTCAACGAATTATGATAACAGTCTGCCAGAAGTTTTGATTCTTTTTCTGCATGACCATTCCAAACCGGGCCTACGGTATGAATAACATACATTGCAGGAAGATTTCCTGCACTTGTTACTACAGCTTCTCCAGTATTGCATTTACCCTGTCTGTTTCTAATCGTTCTGCATTCTTCTAATATCGCTGGACCTCCTGCTCTGTGAATTGCTCCGTCAACTCCGCCTCCACCCAATAAGGAAGAATTGGCGGCGTTGACAATTGCATCGGCTTGTATCTTTGTGATATCGCCTTTTATTAATTCAATTTTCATTGCAGATTCAACTTTTTATTTAAAATTTCATCATCAAATAATAAAGGCTTTTCTTCAGGAATAATCAGGTTATGCAAATCATCATTTAAAACGAACTGGTATTGCTCTTTCACAAAATCTGAAATATTTTCAATTAAAATAATATCGTCTTTGGCAAAAGAACGAGTAAATTCATTTCGCAAACCTATTTGGATTGCTCTCCTTTCCAGTTTATTTCCAAATGGATCATGATCCGGATCCCACTGCAGCCTTACTGATGATGCTTTCACATGCTCCTGCCATTCTTCTCTTGAGATTCCGAGCTTTTTATTGTAAGAAGAATATACTGCATTTTCCAGATATTTTCTAAATGCTTCTTTTTTCAAATGAATTGCAAGAACGTACTCCTGATCTTCTTTTCTTCCCCAACCATTGCGATACATCATCCAGAGAAAATTAGGTTTTACCCAGGTCATTCTTTCGAGACTGAAAGCTCCGCCAAAGAATTGGTTTTTAACAGCAAACTCTCCTATCTCTTTTCTATAGGATTGATATACTATAATTTTTTCATCATCATATTGAGCCATGATATGATGTCCTTGCTCAGGCCACTCCTGAAGTTGTTCTTTATATTTTTTTAATCTGATATTCATTTGATTTCTTCAAATGGCTTCAGCACTTCTTCTTTTTTCGTCATAACTGCAAAAACCACTTTTTTAAATTTATTTTTATACTTCCCCTGAAGATGCTTTTTAAATAATCCTGCAATTTCTTTTGGATCATTTCTAAACACTCCACAGCCCCATGCACCCAGGATTAACAACTCATTCCCTTCATACAAAGCCAGCGAAAGCATTTTATCCATTCTGACATCCATTGCAGGCAGAATTTCATTTTCTCTTTCCGGTTCCTGACGTTTTACCACACCTGCATTGACTGCCGGAGAGGTGATGAAATTACACAGAACCGGTTTTGGCAGCAATTTTCCTTTATCTTTCCTGAAAACCGGAACTTTCGGGCTGTAAATCATCGTGTCTGTATAAAAACAGGATTCCATTGCACGGTGAGTCGTATAATAATCCCAGGCCTGAAGCAGACTTTCATACAATCCGGAAGTTCTAGCCAGGCTTTCCTCCTGTGCTTCCGCACCGTTGATAAACCCACCTCCGGGATTTTTTGCTGAAGCAAAGTTCAGACACATGAGTTTTTCCTGATTTTCTTCTTCAGCTAATTCTAAGATTAATTTTAAGGAACTGCAGTTCCTTGTTTCAAACTGTGTTTCAAAAGTAGTTTCCGGAAGTGGGAATTCTACCATTTCCGAAAGCTGTTCCGGAGTAAAAAGAGTGGTTTCTTTTTTGCAGATTTCCAGCTCGTTTTCTATATTTATTTTCTCGTTATGTTCGTTAATATAATATTTTTTGGCAAGGATATCTAAGGTATCTTTTGCCATTCCTTTATTTGTCATTGTTAGTTTTTTATGTTTAACATCAGGTCTTCCAGCTCAGCATTTCCGGCTTTCTTAAAATCATCTCCTATAAATACTTTAGTTACCTTGATATCACCTATAATCGCCTTATTAAAGCTGTTCAGCTCTTCGGAAGGAACCCATAATTCATTGTGGTTCCTGGCTCCAACATTTTGTGCAGGATATTGGTCCGCTGTTTCTTCCAACACCTCAAACCGGGTTACAAAACCAAGATAATTTCCGGCTTCGTCTCTGGTATTCCATTTTTCAGCAATCTCAGAAGCATATTCTTCATTGAGAACGGGATAAAAAATAGGCTGCCATTCCAATCTTGGAGGAAATTTTTTAAATCCGCTCTCCATAATCAATATCATTTCTTTTTCTCCTACCGGCCTGTATAATGTTGTTGTTTTCATTGTGTTTATTTTATTACACTGTAATTCCAATTTTTTCCTTATTAATTTATTCAAAATCATACACATACACCTCCACATTTCTTGCAAGCAGTGCTCTTTCAATAATAGGTTCTATCTCTTCCCATTTTCCTCCTGCCAATCCACATCCAATTCTCGGCATATGAATGCTTGCATTAAGCTGCAAAGCTTCGTCAGAAAGTTTTTCCAAAGCTTTTTCAATGGCATCATATCGAACAGGAACTCCGTTACTTCCGGTTTTTATTCCTTTTTGCCCGATGATATTGGCTACATAAATGTATTTTTCAACCTGAACCAATTGAATTTCTCCTAACGCAAAATTGTTTTTACTTCTGAAGCGGTGCCAGCTTCTGTATTCTTTTTCCGGTGCTTCCCATCTTTTGGAAACAGCCAGTACAAAACCTTTTCCCCAGCCTCCTATATCATTACATATATGAGCTATGATTTTTATTCCTTTGGCCTGTGGAGCTGTAGCATCTCCTTTTAAATATTGTATCGTTTTCATGGTTATTTACTTTTATTCATTATCAATATTCTGGTTCTGATCCGTATAAAATTAATACTTGTATCTTCAAGATCTAAAAAATCTGCTTAAAATCTTTTGAATAAGGAGAATAAGATCCATAGACCGCATCAAATTCCAGCTCAAGATTTTCTACCTTAAATTTCTCATCAATCTGATCCAGACAGGTAACAACAAGGTTCTTTTTAGTCGGAAATATATAGGCTGCATCCAGTTTTAAGGCATAATTCAAAAGATTATAATCTATTTCTCCAAATCTTAATTCCTTCTGATATTCATTAAATGTACAGGTTTCTTCTTCATTATTTCTCAGGTTTATTTCTTTTTCATGGCTCATCCAGCCGTTTCCGTGGCGGGTTGAATAGCTTCTTGTGACATAAAACATTTCAATTTCTTCAACTTTTAAAAGCTTACAGATTTCGCAGGCATTTTTTGAAGTGGTATGAGCATAGGTTACATTAGGAAAAACTCCATGATCCATATCGAGTAAAATACCCTGGCTCCCTTCAAAAATAAGGTGATTGAATGAAGCAAGCCAGGTATAATCATTTATTTTCCAATCAATGCTGTCAACAGCTTCTAAAAAAGGGTGTAAAAGTTCAGCAACTTCTTTTTCATCTGCAAAACCATAGTAATAGGCAATTCCTTTTAACTTTTCCATCAGCATTTCCCGAGGTGCAATCAGGTCTATGGCAAACAGTTTATAAGGGCTTTCGTGTCTTTTCATGGTTGCTCCTATTCCTTTTCCGCAGGTTCCGTGTTCCAGATTTCTTGCATTGCTTCTGTTCTGCCAAACGTCGAAAGGAGTGGTAACCTTTGCCAGTGGATGAATATGAAGTTCAATATTTCCGTTCTTTACTTTTAATTCTTCTCTCTCATTGAGCAGAAAAACCGGATGAACAGTGCAATGTTCTGTAAAATAAGAAGCCAATCCGCGAAGAGATCCGCTTGCAAAGCTTGAATGCACATGCTTTCTATCATCTATCATCACTGTATGAGCGGCCTGCTGTCCTCCTGAAAACCGGATTACCACCGCCTCCGGATTTTGAGAAGCCAGAAAATCTGTAGTGATCCCCTTTCCTTCATCACCAAAACCTAGTCCTATTACAATCTGTGCCTTTTTCATGTCCTTTTTATTTTTTAAAAGCTTTTGCCAACTTCATTTGTGTTTCTAATTTTCCTGATGGCAATTGCTCTGTTTTAAAGCATTTTAAATTGATCTAAACCTTCTGTTCCTGTTGTTCCCAAGGTTGAGTTTTTAAATGTATCGCAGATGATTTCCTTAATAACATTCGGAATTTCTCTGTGATCTTCTATGGAGATGCAATTTTGTCCTAATAAATCTCTCCATCCTCTGTCTGCTCTCAGTGCCTGGTCTGAATGTAAAACACTGATATGGTATACTTCATACTTCTTTTTTACTTCTTCGAGCAATTCAAGATGAGTATAGGTTTGCTGGCCTTTTCCCATAATTTCCCTGATTGCAGAAGCAGGAAGTGTCTTTAAACAAGGTTCATCTCCCACGGTAAACAGTAATCCTTTTTGCTTTCTTTTTTCAAAGGCATCTGTTCTGGTATGGAATGCTGCGAAATACCATGCTAACAGATAGCTTTCTCCTGCATTTCCTCCTCCTCCGGACTCAATATAAGTGCGGGTAAGCCACATATCCAGTTCTGCATCTCCTGACTCAAACTGTCCCACCTGAAGCGGATAGCCATCACATTCATGATCCCCGATTCCAAGAAAGAGTAAAGCCGGATCGGGAACGCCTCCCTGAATAATTCCTCCCATCATTTTAGGTAAGCCGTCTCTGATCAGCTCATGAGGAATGTGTCCCATGCTTCCTGTAACATCCAGTCCTAAAATAATTGGGACTGATTTGGGATGAACTTCAGAATCTCTGGATTCTCTGAAAGAAATTCCGCGAGGATTCATAGATTCGTGAGCCATTCTTTTGGCATTCTGAGTGAAAATTTCTCCCGCGGATTTTGTTCCGTAACCTGCTTTTCTTGCTCTGTCATAACGAGCGTCTAAATCGTATCTTGTACTTCCCATGACTATAGTGTTTTTCCAAATAAATATTCAAATCTCTTTTGGGTTACTTCAAGCTGAATATTCAGATTTCTGATTGTTAATGATAATTCCATGTCTTTCTGAACAAATGCTTCGGGATTAAAATCCGCAAATGTCAGACTGTTCCTGTCTAAAGGACTGATATCAATAAGCCCTTCCTGTTCGCGCTTGAGTCTTTTGATTTTTAATTCAATATCTTCAACTCTGCGTCTGTAAATCAGTTCGGAATCTGCTCCGATGATTCTTGCACGGTCTTCTCTGATCTGATCATTATTTCTTTGTAATGATTCGATAAATCTGGGTTTTAATTCATTTTCCATAGACCAATTTTTATTTGTGTTGATATTACGCTAATTGAACAAGACATAGCAATGCCTTTTTTTAAGAATGGTTATGCTCTGGAATACATGATATCCGTTCTTAAAACATACTTCTGTCCACTGATCAAAGTCTTTCCTTCATGTCTCAAAGGATGATGAAAAATAAGAGCTGTACCTTTCTTTGGTGCTACAGTAAAAAGGTTTTCAAATTCTGTTTCTCCTCCTTCAAAATCATCATTCAGGTAGATCATAAAAGTGTAGAAGCTTTTCTCCCTTTCATTTCTGATATAACTTCCATCCCTGTGCATTTTGAATTACTGACCTGGAGCATATTTATAAATCCTTAGCATTTCATTAAAGTTAAGAATCTGATATCCATCGTGTTCCTGAGGTAGAAATTCTAAGGCCTTGTTGAAAAGTTCTTCAGCTAGCGTAGTATCGAAAATCATCAGCCTGTCATTATTTCTGACTCCTTTATTCATCTGCTGGCGTCCAAATACATTGATTTTTGCTTCCTCAAAAACTTTTTCCTGCGAAAGATTGATATAGTGATCGCATTCTATTTCGGTAAGAAAATCTTCAATCAGAAATATCTGTGGATGTAACTCTATTTTTTCCATGATTCCTATTTTGTGTTGGTGTTGTTTTTTACTTTCTTAATTGATCTCTGACTTCCATCAAAGCAAATCCTAAGAGATTTTCTCCATTCCAGAGCAAAGGATTTTCTGCTCTGCTATCCGTTTCCAGCATTCCGATACCCCAGATTCTGTCATAGGGACTTGCTTCTACCAGAGTTTTATCTCCGGTTGACAAGAGAAATTCTTTAAATTTCTGATTTTGAGAGAATTTTAAAAGGTTTCCCTCGGTTACAATTTCGTATTTATGTTCATCCCAAAGTTTCGGATCAAAGTTTTTTACTTTACGTCCTAAAGCTTTTGCCTGGTTGGGAGTATTAGCTTTTAAGATTTCCTCTTCTGTTTCAGGATCATTAAATAATCTTGCTTTTCCGGCCATCATATAATGTTCTGCCGTTTTGTATATGATCCCGTTTTCTTCAAATTTTCCAAGAAACCATTGGCTAAAACATGATTTGGTTACAATATCCTTTGCTGTGTGCCCCCAAAAAAAGAGAAAATTTACCTTTTCTTTCTTCTGAAAACGTTCTGTAATATTTTGTATGGTGTATTTCATGATTGCGTTATTTATACACAAATTTAAAATAATATCAGTCTTTGCACCAAATTTATTTGTGTTAATTTTACACTAATAAATATAATTAACTGATTTTCAATAATAAAAATTTAATTGTATAAAACACGAATAACACAAATCTTTAATATGTTTAGGGTAAATCCTTTTGAATTGGTAATAAAAAAACGGGCTTTAGCCCGTTCCTATTGAATGTCTTCAATTGATATTTTATACTTTTACTCCGAAACGTTTTATAAATATTAGTGGATATTTGTGTAAAGCATTAGTGAGTTTTGTGTTTAGAAACCTATTTTATTTCAAAATAAAAACCCTCCTCTTCCAGCTCCTTATACTTTTCTTTATTGAAAGTAAAAAGTTTTCCGGGTCTGCCGCTTCCTTCTTTTTTAACGTTATTGGTTTCATTCAGAAGTCCATAGCTCATGATTTTCTTACGGAAATTTCTTCTGTCGATTTCCTGTCCAACAATCGTTTTATACAGGTTTTCAAGGTCTGAAAAGGGAAATTCTTCATTGAGAAGATTGAAGCCGATCGGCTGATATTGAATTTTGGTACGAAGTCTTTTTAACGCGGTCTCAATGATTGTTTTGTGGTCAAATGCCACTGAAGGAAGCTTATTAATACTAAACCATTGTGCATCTTCGGCATCAGAATCTGCAAACAGTTCATGATAAGAGGGATTCACAAGGCCCAGATAAGCTATAGAAACGACCCTGTTTCTTGGATCACGACCCAGATTACCAAAAGTGTAGAGTTGTTCTAGAAAATCGGGTCTTATGCCTGCTTCTTCATAGAGTTCTCTTTTTACTGCGTCATCTACACTTTCATCATCAAGAACAAGTCCTCCCGGCAGCGCCCATTCCCCTTTAAAAGGTTCAATATTTCTTTTAATCAGAAGGATCTGAAGATCTTTTTTATCAAAATATCCGAAAATAACGGCATCTACAGCCACTTTTATATCCTGTAATTTTTTTGGAGACTCCATAAATTAATTTGCGTTACGAATACACAAAGCTACGATTTATGCTCAAATTAAAAAATAATTTCGGTTATAATAAAAGTTCCTATCTTTAAGTTATTATTCTAACCATCTTAAAACTAAATTATTATGAAAAATGTATTAACAATTCTTTCTGTTGCTTTTTTATTAACTGCATGTGAGAAAGGAAAAACAATGGCTGCCAATGGTTCTGATAAAACCGATTCTACTGCAGCAAACTCTGAATGGAAACCTGTAGATTCTGCAACAGCTATGAAAAACTGGACGGAATATGCCACTCCCGGGGAAATGCAAAAAATGCTGGCAAAATCTGATGGAAACTGGACCGGAGAAACTACTATGTGGATGGAAAATGGAGGAAAACCAATGGTAAGTAAATCCGAGGCTACAAATAAAATGATGTATGGCGGACGTTATCAGATCACAAACCACAAAGGGGACTTTATGGGAATGCCTTTTGAGGGAATGAGCATTGTAGGATATGACAATTCCAAAAAGAAGTTTGTCAGTACATGGATAGACAATATGGGAACAGGAATCATGCATAGCGAAGGAGATTGGAATCCTTCCACAAAATCAGTTGAATTTAAAGGAAAAATGACAGATCCTTCAAGACCTGGAAAGGATTGTGATTTCAGAGAAGTTTTCACATTTGTAGATGATAATACTCAAAAGCTGGAAATGTACGGCCCGGATTCCAAAACTGGAAAAGAATACAAAACAATGGAAATAAAATATACCCGTAAAAAATAAATCAACAAATAAAAAAACCGCTTCAGATGAAGCGGTTTTTATTAATTATATTTTCTTCTTTCTCTATCAAGTTTATTTTTTAAAAGGTTTTTTAGTTTGTTTCAAAACCTTTTTTTCATCACCATCTAATTTCCTTTGCAATTTTTTTACATCCTCTGCGGCTGGTAAGTCTTCAGGAATTATTCCTCTGTTTGTAAGCATATTTCTAACTGCAGTATTATTATCTATATGTTCTTCTTCAATTTTTGCCTGTCCATTTAGATTTTTATTTTGAACATTCAAACCCGTCATTTCAGCTGCAAGGTCTTTAGCTTTAATACTAATTGTAGGTAAAAAATCAGCAACTGGTCTACTTTCAGGCACGCCCATTCTTTTCTTTAGCATTTGTGTATTTAAACGGAAAAGCGCTTGATCTCCTTTACTTCTTATAATGGCAAATCCTTGGCTATCAACTCCTCTCTCATATAAAATTCCAGAAAGTTGCTTTTCAGTCTGACTTAATTTTTCACGAGCCTTGATTCTTTCATATTCCAATAATCTCTGCTCTACCAATTCTGCTCTTCTTGTTTGTACAGCAAAATAATTTTGTGCAAATGATATTTCCTGTTTTCTGCTATCTCCATTTTGTGCAACTAAGTAACACCCATACCTTGTCAATAAGATATCATCTATTTCTTTTTCAGCACCTTTTGGCATTTGTATCGTTTTCCTGATATCAGGAAAATGATACTCAATGAGCTCACCAACATTTTTGCATGCATCTTTTGCTTTTATAATTACTTTTTCAAAATTTTCCCATTTACTGTATCCCAATAATACTTGTAAATCTCTAGCACTCCAGCATTCTATTCCTTCCAGTTCAGAGGCTGCTTCTTCAAATTTATGAAATAGCTCTTTTATTTCTTCTGATTTCATTTAATAACATCATTTTTATAAAAATACAAAAATTCCCATAGCATTATTAAAAGAATAAATCAAGAAATAAAAAAAAACCGCTTCAGATGAAGCGGTTTTTATTTTATAATGAATTAATCATTTAACTTTAATACAGCCATGAACGCTGATTGTGGTACTTCTACTCTACCAATCTGCTTCATTTTTTTCTTACCTTCCTTCTGCTTTTCCAATAGCTTACGTTTTCTGGAAATATCCCCACCGTAACATTTTGCGGTAACATCTTTTCTTAAGGCCTTAATAGTTTCTCTTGCGATTACTTTTGTTCCTAATGCCGCCTGAACAGCGATATCAAACTGTTGTCTAGGAATCAGCTCACGAAGCTTTTCACACATTCTTTTACCAATGTAATAAGCATTAGAATCGTGGATCAATGAAGACAATGCATCTACCATATCACCATTGATCAGGATATCCATTTTTACAAGCTTGGAAGCTCTGAATCCGATCGGGTGATAATCAAATGAAGCATATCCTTTAGAGATTGATTTTAATCTGTCATAGAAGTCGAAAACAACCTCAGCAAGTGGCATATTGAAAATCAATTCCACTCTTTCTGATGTCAGATAACTCTGGTTAACGATCTCTCCTCTCTTTTCAATACAAAGAGTCATTACAGCTCCTACGAAGTCAGATTTTGTAATGATAGAAGCCTTAATGAAAGGTTCTTCTACTCTGTCCATCGTTGAAGGATCCATCATTTCAGATGGGTTGTTGATCAGAATCGGAACTTCAGGTTCTTTTTTAGTATATCCAAAATAAGAAACGTTCGGTACCGTAGTGATCACGTTCATATTAAACTCTCTGTCAAGACGTTCCTGAACAATTTCCATGTGAAGCATTCCTAAGAATCCGCAACGGAAACCAAAACCAAGAGCTGCAGAACTTTCCGGCTCGAAAACCAAAGAGGCATCATTCAGTCTTAATTTTTCAAGGGAGAATCTAAGCTCTTCAAAATCTTCAGAATCAATTGGATAAATACCGGCAAATACCATTGGCTTTACTTCTTCAAAACCATCAATTGGTCCATCAGCCGGTTTTTCAAAAGAAGTGATGGTATCACCTACTTTTACTTCACGGGCATCTTTAATCCCGGAAACCAGATATCCTACGTCTCCACACTGGATCGTTTTTTTCGGAACCTGTTTCAATTTCAATGTTCCTACTTCATCAGCTCCATATTCTTTCCCAGTTGCGAAGAACTTAATTTTTTCATTTTTACTAATACTTCCGTTCACTACTTTGAAATACGCTTCAATTCCTCTGAACGGGTTGTATACCGAGTCAAAAATCAATGCCTGAAGTGGTCCGTCAGGATTTCCTACCGGTGCAGGAATTCTTTCTACGATCTGCTCCAAAAGATGATGAACTCCTTCTCCTGTTTTCCCTGAAACTCTCAATACATCTTCATATTCACATCCGATAAGATTCATAATCTCATCTGTTACTTCTTCAGGATTTGCAGATGGAAGATCAATTTTATTCAGAATCGGAATAATTGTTAAATCATTTTCCAATGCTAAATAAAGGTTACTGATGGTTTGTGCCTGAATACTCTGTGCAGCATCTACGATAAGAAGAGCACCTTCACAGGCAGCAATAGAACGGGATACTTCATAAGAAAAGTCAACGTGTCCCGGTGTATCAATAAGGTTTAGAATATATTTTTCTCCTTTATACTCATAATCCATCTGGATAGCGTGTGACTTGATGGTAATCCCACGTTCTTTCTCCAAATCCATATCATCAAGCGTCTGAGACTGTAATTCTCTTTGGGTAACCGTATTCGTGTACTCCAATAGACGGTCTGCCAGGGTACTTTTACCGTGGTCGATATGAGCGATTATGCAAAAATTTCGTATGTTTTTCATTTAAGAATCTTGTAATTTGCAAAGATAAGAAAATGCAAATGAATTTTTCATTCTTAATTCTTTCTTTTAACTGAAACACAGATAACAATAAGGAAAGTATCTGGATTTTTCCGGTTTTTCTAAAATATTATTTCGCTTTACCAAAGTCTTCAGGTAACAAATAGTTTCCTGTAAAAGGATCAATATAAACTTTGGGGCCTAAAGTATTCTTTTTTTTATTTGAGAGACTAACATCTATGACCGCGCCAATAACACCTCCAACAAGGCCACCTGCAGCAACGCCAATTGAGACACCGGTTGTTGTTGTTTCAGGAAACAGTTCTGCTTTTGTTACTTCAATAAAAAGCCCATTCTCATCTTTGAAAATCTCAGTGTAACCAACAGGAATGTTTTTGTATGCTATCCCCTTATGAACAAAAGCGTAAAAATGTCTTATTCCCGTTTTTTCCTCCCCTTTTACGGCCTTTGTAATGATTCCTTTATCATTTTCCTGCAATGTAAACCCGGGTTCAGGATTGTGAGTAAAAAAGCTATAATAATCTTTATAAACACCGTCTTTCAATTCGTCCGCTTTTAGAATACTAAGCTTTTCTTTTAATACAGAAGCATAGTTAGGAAGTTCATTTTCTGAAATAGTAAATTCCCAGGGTACTGCCTTATAAGATTCTTTAAACAGCTCAGTAAGAATCAAAGTTGTTTTCCTTGCCAGGCTTTGAGCCAGATAAGGTGTTACGCGTGATGAAACGGTTGCTATTGTATCTTTTCTGTCTATAAAATGATAGCCATCTTCTTTCCTGATAAATGTGCTTGCTCTCAATTCAAGCTTTCCGATAGAATACTTTTCTTTTTTATCTTCTGAAATATTCAAACTTTCCAACAGAAAAACCATATCATTATTTCCTCTCACAGGATTGTATTTATAAAACCAATCTTTTATGTCTTTTTCGGCTCCGTTTTCAAAAGTAATTTTTACCTCATCCTTATGGTACATAACCATTCCAATTTCCGGATTTGCTCTCTGATCTATCACCGTAAGGCTCTTGACAGAATTTTTGCCATCTTTAATAGACTTTGAAAGATCAATGGTTTCTATTTTCTGCGCTGATGCAAAAACTGAAATCAGTAAGAATAAAAAAATGTTCCTCATAATTTATGTTTTTAACTCCAGCAAAAATAGGAATTTAGAGCAAAATTAAACGGCTCTCACAGAAAGATCTGTAAGAGCCGTCCAACATTAAAAAAATAAACTATTATGGGTTCTGTTTAGGTCCCGAAGCATTATTATGTCCGTGAGGATTTCTTTCATCCATTTTATCCTTCATCATTTTCTCAGATTGAAACAGCTTCAGAACTTTCTGGCAGGGAATTACCTGCTGCATTTTATCTGCATATTTTTTTCTGTTATCCAATAGCTTTTGTCCTACTTCAAAGCTTTGCTGTAATTTAGCTTTTGCTTCTTCATCCGTCAGAGTCTCAGGATCAAAGCTTGAATTGAACTGACTTTTTATTTGCTTCTGGCTATCCAGATATTCATTATACAATTGTGTAAATTCGGCTTTATCACCCGGATCAACATTCAGATTATCCATAATCATATTGTTCCTGAATTTCTTCAGCAACTCTTTTCTCTCTTCCGGAGAAAGATTATTGATGACTTCTTTCCTTTGCTTAGGATCCATCTTTTTCCAGTCGTAATCAGTCCTTTGGGCATTTAATCCAAAGCCATAAATAATCAAAAACGTCAATAATATCTTTTTCATTTTCTTTTAATTATAAATATCCAAATAAACGTCCTGAGTCGAATTACTTGCTAACTCTGCAATTTCAGAGTTAGAAAACGAGTCCAGATATTCATTCATTTGTGTTTCTTCTTTTTTCTTCACGGTTTTCACCGGTTTTGGTGTATCAATTGTTTTTTCAGTTTCGCTTACACTTTTATAAGCATAAGTATTATTACTCTTTTGATTTTCAACTGTTTGATTATTATTTTCAACAGAAGTTAAATCAGATTTTAAAGTTTCGTAAGCAAGTTCAGCTTCTGTTTTTGACTCTTTGGTATTGGCAGTATACGTTGTTTCAGAATTCAATCCTTTTTGAGTAGAACCATTATCCGAATTGAAAACATAAGTTGCTCCAAAGATCAAAGCCAGTGATGCCGCTGCAGCATACATCCAGTTCAGCTTAAAGACAGGTGCTTTTTTACTTGTCTTTATATCATTCAAAACGTTCTCCTGAATATTTTCAAACATATTATCAGGAACTGTGTAAATGTTTTTACGCTCTAATTTTTCTATGTCGAACTCTTTCATCTTTGTTGGGATCAAAAATTATCTTTCGTAATTTTCTTTAATATAATCTTCTATTTTTTGTTTGGCATAATGATAATTCGTTTTCAAAGTTCCTACTGACATATCTACAATTTTTGATATTTCTTCGTAGGGTAAATCATCATAATACCGCATCATAAATACCAGTTTCTGCTTTTCTGGCAGGCTTTGTATAGCACTCTGCAGCAGAATCTGTATTTCTTCGGCATCTCCTTCCGTATTGTCAGCTACAAGATTCTGCATGTGATACTCCGGATCTTCATCAGTTTTCTGCATTTTCTTCATTTTGTTCACCTGCTGTAATGCTTCGTTGGTTGCAATTCTGTACAACCAGGTATACAACTGGCTATCATTTTTGAACTGATGAAAATTTTGATAAGCTTTAATAAAAGTTTCCTGCAAAGTATCCTGTGCAAGATCTCCGTCCACAATAATTCTTCTTATGTGCCAGTACAATCTGCTTTGATAGGCATCCATCAAGGCACGGACTCCTTTATCCTGGGTCCGTGGATTCTGCATCAACGAAATAATCTCCGCGTCCTTAATCTTCATAAGATGCCTTACATTGTTTTGGATTACAAAAATAACTGAAAGTTAAATTAAATCTTCAATTTTCAATTAAATATTTAAAATAATATGAGACACTTACGCAATAAACGTGCCTATATTGAAGTATAGGATTTCTGAGCCCATCATCCTTTCCCGGCTCAGCTTAAAATCTTATATTTGTTATATGCAAATTGTAATTATCGGTTCCGGAAATGTTGCCTATCATATGGCAAAAGCTTTCACTTTGAAAGGTATTCCCCTGGCCCAGGTTTTTGGCAGGAACGAAAAAGAATTAAATAAAATTTCAGAAGAATTAAACATTCCTTATTCCACAGATCATCTGGAGAAGGCAGATCTTTATGTCATCTGCGTAAGTGATAATTCTTTAGAAGAAGTTTCAAAGATCATTACTGAAAAAAACTGTTTGGTTGCCCATACGTCAGGATCGCTTCCAAAAGAAGTTTTGTCTGGTGATTACCGAAAAGCCAGCTTCTACCCTTTACAGACTTTTTCAAAATCAAAAGAATTGGAATATGAAAAAATTCCGTTTTTTGTAGAAGCTGAAAATGAAGAAGATCAGAAAATATTGCTTGACCTTGCTTCACAGGTTTCTGATAAAGTAATGGAAAGCAGCCATGAAAAAAGAAAATATATTCATCTGACAGCTGTTTTTGCCTGTAATTTTGTGAATCATCTTTTTTCAAGGGCTAAAGAAATTTCAGATTCTCAGGAAATTCCGTTTGATTATTTCTTACCGCTAATTGATGAAACGGTTCAGAAAATTTATAAAATTGAACCCAAGCAGGCACAGACCGGACCGGCAGTGAGAAATGATGTAAGAATTTTACAGCTGCATGAACAGTTATTAAAAGACGAAAGTCTTGAAATTTATAAAACAATGAATCATTCTATTCAGAAAATGTATGAGCTATAAAGAGAAATTAAAAGATATTAAAGCATTTGTATTTGATGTTGACGGGGTTTTCACAGACGGAAGTGTTTATCTGCTTCCCGGAGGAAATATGTGCAGGGTAATGAATGTTCTGGACGGATATGCAGTAGTGAAAGCATTAAAAAATAATTATCTGATTGGAGTGATTACCGGAGGAAATGACGAAATGGTAAAACACAGAATCAATTATCTTGGTATACAGGATTATTACCCGAAATCTCACAATAAAATAGATGATTTTGAAGATTTTAAGAAGAAACACAATCTTAAAAATGAAGAAATCCTGACCATGGGTGATGATCTTCCGGATATTCATATTATGGAAAGTTCAGCTATTGCAGCATGTCCTGAAAATGCAGTTCCCGAAGTAAAAGGAATCTCCGATTATATTTCCCCGAAAAAAGGTGGAACCGGAGCAGTACGTGATGTGATTGAACAGGTAATGAAAGTTCAGGGCAACTGGCATGATGATAACACTCAATCTGTATAATTACCGGCATGAAATTACTTTTAGCATCTCAATCACCGAGAAGAAAAGAGCTTCTTTCAAGCCTGGGTTTTGAATTTGAAGTTGTAAAAATAGACTGTGAAGAAATTCTTCCGGAACATATAAAAATAGATGAAGCTGCTGCTTACCTGTCTGATTTAAAAGCTGATGCCTTCAGACGTCTGGAGGCAGATGAAGTTCTGTTGACCGCTGATACGGTTGTCGCTATTGATAATCAAATTCTTGGAAAGCCTAAGGATGAAGCTGATGCATACAAAATGCTTCAGAGTCTTTCCGGAACAACTCATCAGGTTTATACGGGAATTACCCTCAAAACTGCAGATAAATCTATTACAGAAACGGATGTTGCCGATGTTACTCTTGATAACCTCTCCGATGAAGAAATAAGCTATTATGTTCAAAACTATAAGCCTTTCGATAAAGCGGGAAGCTATGGTATTCAGGAATGGCTGGGAATGGCAAAGATCACAAGTCTTACAGGAAGTTTTTATACGATTATGGGCCTTCCTACTCATCTCGTCTACAAAATACTGAAAGAAACCTCTCTGATTTAAAAATTACTAAGGTCTCCAATATCAATTAAAAAAGAAATAAAATGTTTCCGCAAGAAATATAAATATTATTCATTATAAAATTTTATTATTTTTACAAAATCAGCAAACCGCTGATAATAAAAAGCAGATTAGCGAGTTATATTGAATAATGAAAAAGAATATATTGTTCCTTTTAGTGATATGCCTTGTTGCTTCCTGTGCTACGAAAACAAAAAAGCCGGAGCAGCGATCAAAACTATTGAAAGGATTTTCCACATATTACAACACTCTTTTTAATGCGAAAGATGCATTAAACAGTGAGTTTACCACCAGAGATAAAGGGCATAAAGACAATTTTTATGCACCTTATATTCCCATTCTTACCTATGAAGAGCAGCCTTTGGGAAGTGATCTCGGACAGTCAGAAGCTTTTGCCGAAAATTCTATGAAAATGGCTGAAGTAGCCAACAGACCTTCGGGAAGAAACGCTTCAGCTCCTCCGCGGATGCCTGATGGCGGACCTGCAGGGAACGGAGTCGGGAGACCTGAAGGTGAACAGGGAAAGGGAGCCACTACCCTTGAAATTGCGGAAGCAAAAGCTTTGAAAGCGATCAATAAATATTCTGTAACCAGAAATGGCGAAGAGAAAAACAAGCAGATTTTTGATGCTTATATGATTCTTGCCCAAGCGAGAATTTATAGAGGGAAATCTCTGGAAGCGCTGGATGCTCTGAATTATGTGTTTACTCACATGAAAGATGATAAAAGAATTGCCCTGGCAAGAATTTATCAGGGGCTTGCTTATAATCAAATCAAAGATTATCACAGAGCTCATGAAACTTTTGCTAAACTGAAAGGAGAAGATATCAACAAAAGCTATGCAAAACTCCTGAGCATCTATTACTCTGAATCTCTGCTTGATGCAGGTAAAAAGGAAGAGGCAGCTAAAGAGCTTGATGATGCTTTTGAACTGAATGGCAACAGAAAGCTAAAGAGTAGAATTGCTTATCTGAGAGGTCAGGTTTTAGAAAATCTGAACCAGAATGACAAAGCAAGAGAAAGCTATACCGCAGCGTATAAATATGCCAATGATTTTGAATTTGAAGTAAAATCCCAAATTGCCATTGCTAAGACTTTTAATGGTAAAGGTGATTATGCAGGAGCCAAAAACTATCTGGAAGGAATCAGTAAAAAAGGGACTTACGGTTCCAGAAAAAATGAATTTTATTATGCTTTAGGTTTAATGGCCAATAAAGCAGGCAAAAAAGACGAAGCCCAGCAATTCTTCAGAAAATCATTGTTTGAAAAGGTTTCTGATCCTCAGATCCGTGGATTGGCTTATTATGAGATTGGAAAAAGCTATCTGGAGAAAAATGATTATATCGGAGCCGGAAGCTATTACGATTCTGCACTTGCCGTAATGACTTATGAGCCGTCAAAGATTTTATTAAAAGATCAGTCTGAATACATTAAAAAGATTTCCAAAAACTACTATCTGATCAAAAAGAATGACAGTATTCTTTCATTGGCAAAGATGGATGAAGGCCAGAAAACAGACTATTTCACAAAATATATTGCAAAATTAAAGATTAAAGAAGAAAAAGAAGAGCTGGAAAGAAAACGTGCAGAAAGAAGCAAAGGATTTGATACCGGAGACTACAACGCTAATTCTATTTTTGCCAATAGTTCTAATGCTTTTGAGGATTTCGGAGTGACGACCAAAGGGTTTTACTTTGGAAATACAGGAACTGTAAGCAAAGGAACATCTACCTTTAAACAAGTCTGGGGAGATCGTGCCCTTGCCGATAACTGGCGTTTTTCAAAGAAAATGGCTTCTATTGAAGATATGAAGAATGAAGCGTTGGGAGTTACTTCAGCACCTAATCCAAGACGTTTTGAACCTTCTTACTATATTGAACAGATCCCAACAGATCAGGGTAAATTATCCCAATTGAAAAAAGACAGAGATACGGCTTCTTTAGGTCTGGGAATCATGTATCAGAACTATTTTACCAACACTCCCCTGGCGACAAAAACGCTGTATGATCTTGTAGATGTAAAACCTGAAGAAAAGGTAATGCTACAGGCATTGTATGAGATTTTTGCCATGAATTATGAAAAAAATCCGCAGGCATCCGAAAAAGCAAAACAAATTCTTTTGACGGATTATCCTTACACTTCTTATGCTGAATTTGCCAGAAATCCTAAAAATAAATCGTTTGTAAAATCAACGGAAGAAGTTGAAAATGAATATAAAAAAGCATATGCATTATTTGAATCTGAAAAATTTGCAGAAAGTAAGGAAGTGATAGATCAGACGCTTCAAAAATTCCCTAAGGATGCATTGGTTCCTAAATTGTACCTTCTTAACGCATTTAATGCCGGAAAAGCCAATGGAAAGGAAGTAATGATTCTCCAGCTTGAACAGATTGCCCTGAATTATTCCAAAACTCCTGAAGGTATAAGGGCTAAAGAAATGCTGGTTTATCTAAAAAGTGACCTTAGCTTTCAGTCAATGGATTCTAAAGGAAACCCTGTTTCACAGCAACCTCCTGGACAGCAGCCTACGCAACAGCAGCCTATGCAGCAGCAGCCCGGACAGCAAAATGTACAGCAGCCTGTAGGAATACCTAATCAGTTACAAAATGCAGTAGGAGTTCCGCAAACGAACAACGGGACAATACAGCAGCCCGCTCCTACATCGCAAAAGGATAATAAATCACCTAATAACAAAACAGGGACAAAACCACCACAAAAACCTCAGTAAAATAAAAAAGCGAAGATTTACTCTTCGCTTTTCTTTTTCTTTACTCCATGGAAATCTTTGAGATAGAAAGGCTCAAAGTAAGCCATATCTTCAAATTCTTTATTCTCTATTTTTTCCAATGTCCTCGTGATAAGATATTTTGCAGAAGGATAAACAGTCTCGTTATAAACGGCATCAGGAAGATTCAGTATCTCTTTTGCCTTCTTGGCACCATCTCCTACAAACAGTACTTTTTTATCTCTGAATTCTTCAAAAGAAGTTTCATCCAAAATCTTGGCTTCGGTCTCAGATAATTCTTTTCCCGTACTACCGTCATAAACGGCTGTATATACTTCCATTCTCCTCGCATCAATCAAAGGCACTATAAGGTCATAGTTATCGCCTAAAAAAGGCTCTATCATGCTTTCGAGGGAATTTACAGCAATCAATGGTACTTTAAGGCCATAGCAGAATCCTTTTGCAGAGGCTGCACCAATCCTTAATCCTGTGTAAGATCCGGGACCTTTTCCCAAAGAAACGGCTTCAATATCTTTAAGAGCAATCCCTGCTCCTTCCAATGCCCATTCCACATAGGTATGAAGGCTTTCAGATTGTTTATAGTTTTCGGAAACTTCTTCGCATACACACAGCAGTTTTTCATTGTCTGATACTGCTACTGAACAGTTTTTGGATGATGTTTCCAGATATAGAATTTTCATTTTTTTGTTTTAATCTAAACAGCAAAATTGCTTTTAATATTCTGCAAATTTAGTCCATTATTTTGACTATTTTCTATAAATCGTTCTCGGTTCTGCCTGAGCAGTTGGGTAGATGGTCATATCTGAAATACTAACATGTTTCGGAGCATTCACACAGTAAGCAATGGCATCGGCAATATCTTCTGCTTTCAGGGCTTCATAGCCTGCATATACCGTTGAAGCTTTCTCACTGTCACCTTTGAACCTTACCAAAGAGAAATCGGTTTCTACAGCTCCCGGCTGAATATTGGTTACTTTGATTCCAAATTCGGTAAGCTCCAGCCTCATTCCTTCTGAAATAACGTCTACTGCTTTCTTCGTTGCACAGTACACTACTCCATTGGCATAAGTCTGTCTTGCTGCTACAGAACTGATATTTACTATATGACCTAAATTTTTAGTTTTCATAATCGGAATGATCATTTTAGAAACATAGAGCAGTCCCTTTACATTTCCGTCAATCATAGAATCCCAGTCGTCTGTCTTACCAGCCGAAAGAGGATCAAGCCCATGAGCATTTCCTGCATTATTAATCAGAACATCAATCTCTTTCCAATTCTCAGGAAGCGAATTAACAGCAGTTTCCACTTCTTCAAGATTCCTTACATCAAATAATAAACTAAATATTTCGGTATATCGAGAAAGCTCTGTTTTTACAGTTTCCAATACTTCGCTTCTTCTTCCGCAGATGATAATTCTGTTTCCTTGTTTTGCAAAAAGTTCTGCAGTGGCTTTACCTATTCCGGAAGTTGCTCCTGTGATTAATATTGTCTTCATAAAATTGTTTATTAACGATATGAATGGAATACTTTACCAAGAGTATGATACTGTTCCTTCATACATTATTATTGATTTATTAATTTGCGTCCAATGCCTGAAAAGCATCGGCTATGTGGTCAATTTTTAAGTTTCTGTTTTCGTCAGGAAGAACGGAGATAATATCAAACCTGACTTCGTTATCTTTATTAAATTCTTCGAGATAATGATTAGCTGCAGAAACAATGGATTTTATTTTTGTTTTGGTTACAGCTTCCTGAGGAAGAATGAAAAAATCTGTAGATCTTGCTTTCACTTCCACAATAATAATCAGATTATCTTTTTCAGCAATGATATCAATTTCGTTGTGTTTAAAACGAAAGTTTCTCGCTAGAATTTTACAGCCATTTTTCTGAAGATAATCGGCTGCTGTATCTTCTGCTTTTTTCCCAAAATCGTTATGATCAGCCATATTTTGTATTTAGGAGTTTGGAGATAGGAGAGTAGTAATCTTTCTTTAAAATTCGATCTTCACTTTAGTTCCCACCTTCATTTTAACATGACCCCCGATTAAAAGCGGACGATTATCTTTAATATGTCCGTTAGGGAAACCGAATACTACAGGGAATTTATATTTTGAAATTCGTTCTGAGATCAGTTTATACGCAAATTCATCAAAGCTTTCTTCATAGCTTTTATTTTCCTTTTCGTCTCCCATATTGGTCATACCACCAATGATAAGGCCTTTAATCTTATTAAAGACTCCTGCCAGCTCCAGACTCATGATCATACGGTCCAGTGCGTAGAAATTTTCTCCGATATCTTCAATAAACAGGATTTTGTCTTTAAAATCAAAAGAATATTTGGTTCCTAAAAGGGCATAAACAAGGGCTAAATTCCCTCCGATTAATTCTCCTTCAATATTCCCTTCTTTATTGAATTGATGTGATTCAAGGCTGTATTTTGGAGTTTTTCCTTTGAGGATATCAAAGATCAGGTCATAGCTTTCATCTGTAACACCAAAACTTGATGTTTTAATAGTCTGTCCATGAATGGATGCAAAGCCTTTATTCAACAGATAACTTTGTATAACCGTGTTGTCAGAATACCCAATATACCATTTCGGATTTTCTGTAAAACCTTTCATTTTCAGGTGCTGAATCAGGTGTTGGCATCCGTAGCCTCCTCTGGAAGCCCATACCGCTCTGATTTCTGTATCATTGAGAGCCCAGTTGATGTCTTTTATTCTTTCCTGTTCTGTTCCGGCATAATTATATCCGTTTGAAAATCTGGTGTAGAGATGTTCCCCGAGAACGGGTTCAAAACCTCTGCTTTTAATCATTTCTATTCCCTTTTCCATTTGAGAGGCATCTACCGCTCCTGCAGGGGAAATAACAGCTATTTTGTCGCCTTTTTTAAGGGACTTTGGAAAGATTATTTTTTTCATTCTGTTTTTTGATATTTTACTTCTTTCTTTTCGGCTTCTTCTAGTTGTCTTTCAAACTGATTGAACTTTTTGAAACTCTGCAGGAAGATAAAGAAACTGAAGATAATAAGAATACAGCCAACAACTCTTCTGATTTGGTTGGCCAGTTTTTGTGTTAATTTATCATGAAATTGCTTGGCAAGAAATATTTTAGCAAGATCTATTGAAAGGTAAGTGGCCAGTACGATCCCTATGTATAAAATAAAACTGCTGGTGTCCGGATATTGATTCCTTACGGAAATTACTGTTACCAGCCAGAAAAGGATGACCCCAACATTGAGAAGATTAAAGAAAAAACCATTGAAAAATGTTTTAATATAATTTTGGCCAATAATTCTTTCTTCGCCGGGCAGATGCATTTTGGTCTTAGTAACCAGCATCACAATCCCATAGACAAAAATAAGAATGGAAGTGATCCTGTAGAAACCGGGATGCTTATCAATTAAAGCTACAATATCTGTACTGGCATAATACGCCGCTACAATACATAATAAATCTGCTGTAATGACACCAAGATCTAATGACAGGGCATGTCTGGGGCCTCTGGAAAAGCTGGTTTCAATTAAAAGGAAAAATATAGGTCCTATAAAAACCAGGCTCAGCATGAATCCTAATATGATCGCCGATAGTACAAGTTCTAGCATTTAATGTGTTTTAAAATGAATAAAATTCATTCCGTTTTATACAAAGTTATACTTTATGATTTAATTATTCAATAAAGATGTGATATATCAAGTGGATTTTAAGGAGAGTTTAATGTAAAGTTTTTAAGAAAATAGGAGAGGAGTAAGAATGATAAGTACAGAAACGTTACCAAATCCTAAACTTATTTTGGTTGATTTTTCAAAAGTTCTTAAAAATAAAAAGGTCATTCCTCTTTGGAACAACCTCTTTTGTATTATATCTTGTTGAAGATTTCAACAATTTTATCTTTCCTGGCAATTTTCACTAAAAGCAAATTCAAAGTCTTTTCTAATTTTAAGCCCGAAAATTCCTCTTTCAAAGGTATATGTAATCTGATTTTTAAACAGCATTCTTTTATAATCAATGAAAAAGCTTCTGGTCATATATGAATATTCATAGGCGTTTCCACTCAAATAAACGTAAGTTGTCTTTCCTTTCTGATGGCTTCTTACACTTCCAACCTCTGCAACCATACATCTGAAACAGTATGTTTCTTTGGTAGGATTCATTCCCGTAAGATAATTGATCAAAAAAAATGCATTGATTATCTGAGGAAATGTAACTCCAAAAAAGTATTTTTTCCCCTGTTTGTTGACATTAATAATATTTCTTTTCATTAAAATATTACAAAATACAACAAGGACAATCATAGCGAGTACAAACAGATAAAAATTGATAACAGTATTAAAAATTACTGTTATCAATAATATTGCGTTTAAAATACTAAATACAATGTATTTATCTATTTTCGTCATTACTTCACAATCTGGAAATCAAGCTGCTTCTGAATCAGATTGGCTTTTACCACTTTGATCTGAACTTCATCTCCTAACTGATATTTGTTTCCATGTCTTATTCCGTATACTGCATGACTTTTTGCATCATACATATATGAATCGTCTACAAGGTCTCTTAGTTTGATCAGACCTTCTGCACCGTTTTCAGGAATTTCAACCCAGAAACCAAATTCTGCCACTCCGGAAATGACACCTCTGAAAGTTTCTCCCAGGTGTTTTTCCATGAATTTCACCTGCATAAATTTGATAGAATCTCTTTCTGCATCAGCTGCCAGCCTTTCCATGGCACTGCAGTGTTTTGCTTTTTCTTCAAGTTCTCCTCTGTTTGGAGATTTTCCTCCATCCAGGTAATGCTGAAGAAGACGGTGTGCAAGCAAATCCGGATAACGACGGATAGGAGAGGTAAAGTGGCTATAATACTCAAAACCTAAACCATAATGGCCAATGGGTTCAGTAGAGTATACCGCTTTGCTCATACTTCTCATCGCAAGCGTTTCGATCATGTTTTCTTCACCTTTTCCTTTTACATCATGAAGAAGTTTATTCAAAGATGCTGCAACCTTTTTGGTATTGGCAAGATCCATTTTGTATCCGAAAGTAGCAACGAAGTCTCTCAACGATTCCAGTTTCGCAGGATCCGGATCATCGTGAACCCTGTAAATAAATGTGTTATTTGTGATCTCACCCTTTCTGCTAAGAGATACATATTCGGATACTTTTTTATTGGCTAAAAGCATGAATTCTTCAATCAGGTGATTGGAATCCTTACTTATTTTAAAGTAAACTCCAACAGGTTCATTATTTTCATCAAGATTGAATCTTACTTCACTTCTGTCAAAAGTAATAGCTCCTTTTCTGATACGTTCATGACGCATAATTTTTGCTAACTTATCAAGAGTATTGATTTCTTCTGCCAGGTCTCCCTGTCCGCTTTCAATACGCTCCTGTGCCTCTTCATAGGTAAATCTTCTGTCTGAATGAATAACGGTTCTTCCAAACCATTGTCTATGAATTTCTGCCTCGTCGTTCAGTTCAAAAACTGCAGAAAAAGTATATTTATCTTCGTGAGGACGAAGGGAACATACGTCATTACTCAAAACTTCCGGCAGCATCGGAACAACTCTGTCAACAAGGTATACTGAAGTTGCTCTTTTATACGCTTCATCATCAAGAATAGTTCCCGGAACTACATAATGAGATACATCTGCAATATGAACACCAATTTCCCAGTTTCCGTTTTCCAGCTTTCTAATGGATAAAGCGTCATCGAAATCCTTCGCATCTTTAGGGTCAATCGTAAATGTACAGATATTACGCATATCCCAACGTTTTGCAGCTTCTTCGTCTGTGATACTTCTGTCTATTTTATCTGCATCTGCTTCTACTTCGGGTGGAAACTCGTAAGGCAGACCATATTCCGCAAGAATAGAGTGGATCTCTGTTTCATGTTCTCCCGGAGCTCCCAGCACCTGAATAATTTCTCCTTCAGGATTTTTATCTCCCGGTCTCCATTCTGTCATTTTTACAATAACCTTGTCACCATCTTCAGCATCGCTGAATTTTCCTTTCGGAATAAAGATATCTGTGTTGATTGATTTTTTATCACAAACCACAAAGCCAAATTCCTTATAAGCAACCTTCTGAAATGTTCCTACAAATTCAGTTCTGGTACGCTCCAAAACTTCCAAAACAGATCCTTCCAGCTTCTTTCCCTTATAATGATAAGTTATAATAAGAACCTTATCTCCCTGCAAGGCATCCTTCACATTTTTGGCATGAATGAAGACATCGTCTTCCAAACCTTCCACACTTACATAAGCATTTCCACTCTGATTGAAGTCAATAGTTCCGGTAAGTGTTCCTGCTATTTTCAGGTTCACTATATATTTTCCTTTTTCCACTTCTTTGATCTTTTCAGATCCCTGAAGTTTGTGCAGTGCCTGGATAACAAGTTCTCTTTGTCTTGGATTTTTATAATCTATTCCGTCGGCGATTTGCTTATAATTATAAATTTTGGATGGATTCGTATTCATAAAACGGAGGATCAGTCTTCCGATCTCCATCATTTTTAAATCATTTTTATGACTTATATATTTTCTTTTTTTTGGCATTTTAATTTTCTTTTAAATGTTCTGGTCTTAGCTTTAAATAAAACCTTTTTCTAAATCTTCCTCGTTCATTCCTTATATAAGGTTATTCAATTTCATCATTAGATTCTTTCCGTACATCATCAGAAATTATCTTTCAGTTTACTTAGAACGGGAGCTTTAGTTTTGTATAAATTTAATACAATTCTTGAGAAGAAAAGAGAAAAACCTTCTATTAAATATGTTTCAAATATAAGAAAGGCTTTGGAGAATAATAGAGTGTAATTTCTATTGGACACTGCAAATGTACGAATAAAAAATAAATAAGGCTTGTAATACGATTTACAAGCCTTAGTATATTTAGCAAACTGCAATTTTATCAACTCTGTTCTGGTGTCTTCCACCTTCGAAGTCTGTTGAAAGAAATTTATCTACAATCTCAATCGCCAGTTCCTTTGATATAAATCTTGCCGGCATTGAAATCATGTTGGCATCATTATGCTGTCTTGCCAGTGTTGCAATCTCCGGCATCCAGCAAAGTGCGCATCTTATTTTCTGATGTTTGTTCGCAGTGATCTGAACCCCGTTTCCGCTTCCACAGATCAGAATTCCCAGCTCATTCTCTCCGTTTTCCACAGAGGTTGCAGCAGGGTGTACAAAGTCCGGATAATCCACACTGTTTGTGGAAAACGTTCCAAAATCCTGAACTTCAAACTTTTCTGAAAGATAGTTCTTAACAATCTCCTTATATTCATAGCCTGCATGGTCCGCTGCAATAGCAATTTTTCTTTTCATAATACTCTTATTAAGCTTTATTAGATTCTATTTCCTTACAAAGGTAAGAATAATAACAATTCGTGTTAGTAAACCCTGAGTTAATTGTTAAAAGGTATGTTAATAACTGTGGAAAACTTTTATCAACTTTCTATTTTTAAAGATCAATTTATTTCGTAATAGAAAACCTTTCCGCAATTTTTTACCACAACTTTCCAGATGTTTTCTTCAGCTATCCCCAGAATTTTCCATAATAAAATAACTAATAATTGATTCATATCAAAGTTACCAACATTTGTTAATAACTATGTGAAATAGCGGGTTTACAAGGATTTATATTGTGAGTTAAATATGAATTGAATAAAAGTTGAGTGTTACCAACTTTTAGCTTAAAACTTATCCCCGAAACTAACAACACTCAACAACAACTACATTATTCTTTTTTTAAAAGAGAAAAAATTGTTGATTAATGGGTGATTGGGTTCGGGGAAAGTTTTTGAAAACTTTTATTTTAATCAATCTGTTGAAAAAGTTTAAAACCTTACATTTGTGAAACAAAAATTCAATGAAATTTATGAAATGATCTTTGCTGCATTCACGGAAAATGGAAACCGGGATCTGGCCAAAGGAGTTTCATTCGACTCAGAAAAAAATAAATCTACGTATGAAAACAATCAATGATTTCAATTTTAAAGATAAGAAGGCTCTGGTAAGAGTGGACTTCAATGTTCCTCAGGACGATCAGCTGAAGGTGACAGACAATACGAGAATTGTTGCTGTGAAACCAACAGTGGAGAAGATCCTTAATGATGGTGGTTCTGTCATCTTAATTACACACCTTGGCAGACCTAAGGGAGAGGTTAAGGATGAATTTTCTCTTAAACATATTCTTGGCGAGGTTTCTGCTGTTCTTGGACAGGAAGTAAAGTTTGTTGATGAATGTATTGGGGAGAAAGCAGAGCAGGCTGCTGCAGAACTGAAGCCAGGAGAGATCTTATTACTTGAAAATGTACGTTTTCATAATGAAGAAGAGAAAGGAGACGCAGATTTTGCCGAGAAACTTTCTAAGCTAGGTGATGCTTATGTAAACGATGCATTCGGTACTGCACACAGAGCTCATGCCTCTACAGCTGTGATTGCTCAATATTTCCCATCAACTAAATATTTCGGTTTACTGATGGCTAACGAGCTTCAGGCTATTGATAAAGTATTAAAAAGTGGTGAGAGACCTGTTACGGCTATCTTGGGAGGTTCTAAGGTTTCAACTAAAATTACCATTATAGAAAATATCCTTCCTGCAGTAGACAATCTGATCATTGGTGGAGGAATGGCATTTACGTTTATTAAGGCTCTTGGAGGAAAAATTGGTAGTTCTTTAGTAGAAGAAGACAAACTTCCTTTAGCTTTAGAGATTTTAGGGAAAGCAAAAGAACATAAAGTGAAAGTATATCTTCCTTCTGATGCAATTATCGCTGAAAGTTTTAGTAATGATGTGGAAAGAAAGGAAGCTGATATCTATGCAATTCCTGAAGGATGGATGGGACTTGATGCGGGTCATAAATCAAGAGATCAGTTCAATGATGTATTATTAAATTCAAGAACTATTCTTTGGAATGGGCCAATTGGTGTTTTCGAAATGTCAAATTTTGCAGGTGGTACTGTTGCCTTGGGTGAGAGTATTGCTGAAGCAACAAGATTAGGAGCTTTCTCTTTAGTTGGAGGAGGAGACAGTGTTGCATTCGTTAAGCAATTCGGATATGCTGATCAGGTAAGTTATGTTTCTACCGGTGGTGGAGCTATGCTCGAAAGTCTTGAAGGACTTGAGTTACCTGGTGTAGCTGCGATCAACAATTAATTTAAAAAAATGAAGATATTTTTAAAGCCTGCTAATTATATTAGCAGGCTTTTTTTCTTCCTGAATGTGTAGGAAATTCCTTTATTGATCGGACTTTTCTTAGTATTTTAGATATAACCTGTGGTTATATTGTGTTGGGTTGAATTCGCTTTCAGTTACTTAGATTCTTTGATAAATAGCGTGCCTTTTTTTTCTTTTAAAATTGGGTAATTAGAATGAATTTTTTCTTGTTTTTATAACTAGATCTTTGTGATAATCGGCAATGAATTTTGATATGAATCTATACTTTTTATGAGATCATGATCTGTCTTTTTTTATTAATTATTATATTAATTTGACAGAATTTAGGCTCATAAATGAAATGGTGTAAAATGAAATTTCTGAAAGCTATAAGATTTTTCTGATAGTTATTCTTGACCAATAATCAGTATTTTTTTGAATTGAATCCCTAGTTTATCTGAACTTTTAAATTCTTTGGGAATTTATATTTGTATGAGACTTTTCCTGTATTTTTTTGAGCTTTAAGAACAATTTTTTATATAGTGTAGCTTTATTTTATGTAAAATTTTAATATCTATTTATTTCACATATTGGTGATAGCATTGTAATTTGTTGATTTTTAATATTTAAACTATATTTTTAAAATAAATTATATGCTATTTTTGATTTATAATATAGCTTAAAATTAGAAATTATTCATTCAGCACTATAAAATGGATGATGTAGTCAATTTTCAAAGAATAATTTTAAGAAGTCTTTAGAATGGATTCGATTTATTTTTTTGGTGGAATCAATAATTTGTCTTGATACTATTTTATATAGCAGCAAATTATTTTTGAAACATATTTTCTCAACAAGAAAGTTTTTAAACTTTTTACTTTATTAAAACTTTTAGCCTCATTATTTTTTTTAATATAAATTAGTCTAATGAAATTTCTTTAAAAAATTATTTTTAAATTTTATAGAAAAGATAAAATAGAGTAGGGGAGTTTCATAGTTTTAAGTTTTCTTTTTGATCGAGTAAGTTTTTTTTTTGGTTAATGCGATTTTAGATTTAACCAGGAAGACAATTACTAAGAGTCTTTATTTTTTTATTTTCCCCATAACCTTCTGAAAATCGACCTCTATAAATATCATTAAAATCGAAAAACTAAATTTTTTCGAACATTTGTATATTGGACAATTTTTAGTCGAAATTTGAGTAGTTTTCTGTCGAAATTAAATTTTAAAATCCATATTTTTTGTTTTTGACCAATTTTGTTCATAAACTTGAAAAATGAGTAAATGATTAAAGCTATACTTTAAACTGTATGAATAAGAAAGAATTCTTAATTTTCTTTTTCATGAGCTGAAATGGAGTAGGGGAGTATTTATTTAAAAAATTAGAGGAATCTTAAATTTTATAGTTTTCCATTTTCAGAAATTTTTTAAATTACTTTAATTAAAAAAATAAAACTCAGGCGAAAAAATCCTGAGTTTTTTGTTTTAAAAGCTGAAAACGCTGAAAAATGACCTTTAGAAACAGGTCAAAAATCCATTTTCTATCTTTTTTCGATAATGTATATCAAACTTGAAAATTCGTTTGAAAAAAGGGCTTTTACGTTCGAAATCGTTCCATAGATCATTGCTTTTATCCAAAATAGGGGTGATTTCTTGTATTTTTCGCTTAACATAGAGATGTAATAAGAGTCCAGCACCAAAGGTTTGATTTTTCTCATTTTCCAGTCTGGCTTTTTTGAAATCAGATTTTCCATGCCATTTTTTGAAAAATGATAGATGTGTCTTGGTACATCATAAGCTGCCCAATATTCTTTATAATGTTTTGCGTCATAAGAAGTAGGATTGGGGACAGCGATAATAAGAATTCCTTTTTCTTTTAATTTCCCATGAAAAGCTTCCAGCATTTCATCCTGGTTCTCGATATGTTCAAATACATGCCATAGTGTAATAGCATCTAAGCTGTTTTCTTCAATTGTATTAATCGTATCCAATATAGAGGCCTTGGTTATTTTTCCTTTTGCTGCTTTTCTTGCATCAGCGTCGGGTTCAAAACCAAAAGTCTCAAAATCATTTTCTATGAATTTTACAAATTCTCCAGCACCGCATCCATAATCAAGTACTCTTGATCCTTTTTTTATTCTGTCTATTAATACATTTTTTTTGTACTGAAGATTGAAAGATTGAAGGAACTTGTAAAGCTTTTCTTTTAGACTTCCGGAATCCTGATGATGAGAAATGTAATCTTCACTTTCATAATATCTGGAAATATTGGATGGGATAGGGGTGGTTTTGAATACCCCTTTGGTTTCTGTCTCTTTAATTTCAAAAATTTCCTGTGAAAGAAAATGATCTTTTATTTTCATTGAAATCGTTATCTTTTGTATTGTAAAAAAAATTAAGATATCCAGAGCCTTCTATAGCTCATAAATACCTTAATTTTTTGTTTTATTTTTAATGTTTCACGTGAAACATATCTTTATTAACGTCCTAAATAGACTAGTAAAACGTTGATATCGGCTGGAGAAACCCCGCTTATTCTTCCTGCTTGTGCAATAGTCTTCGGACGCACGTTTGACATCTTCTGTTTTGCTTCTGCAGAAAGGCTGGAAAGCTTCGTATAATCAAAATCCTCAGGAATTTTAATGTTTTCCAGACGATTCAGCTTAGCTACATTCTCTTTTTCTTTTTCAATATATCCTTTATATTTTATATTGATCTCTGCCTGTTCTCTTACTTCGTCATTATATTGGCTTGAAACTTCTTTAATGAAATCAATTTCATCCAATTTTTCTAATGTCATATGAGGTCTGGTAAGAATTTGTGCAGCTCTGTATGCCTGATCTACCGGATTACTTTCTATGGATTCAAGAACTGGGTTGATAATACCTGGTTTTAAAGAAGTTTCGCGAAGAAACTCTTCAAGTGATTGGCTTTCAGATACTTTTGTTTCCATTTTTCTTAATCTGTCCTCTTTTGCCAATCCTAACTGGTAAGCTTTTTCTGTTAACCTGATATCTGCATTATCTTGTCTTAAAAGAAGTCTGTATTCGGCACGTGAAGTAAACATTCTGTAAGGTTCTTCGGTACCTTTTGTGATAAGATCATCTATTAAGACTCCGATATACGCTTCATCCCTATTTAGAATGAAATCACCTTTTTCATGAACTTTATTGTGAGCATTAATACCTGCAATTAATCCTTGGCCAGCTGCTTCTTCATATCCTGTAGTTCCGTTAATCTGTCCTGCGAAATATAAATTGTCAATTAATTTTGTTTCCAGGGTGTGTTTTAATTGGGTAGGAGGGAAGTAGTCATATTCAATGGCATAACCGGGACGGAAAACTTTTACGTTTTCAAATCCTGGAATTTGTTTCATTGCTTTGATCTGTACATCTTCGGGAAGGGAAGAACTGAATCCGTTTACATAGATCTCTACAGTTTTCCATCCTTCGGGTTCTACGAAAAGCTGGTGTCTGTTTCTTTCTGCGAAACGGTTAATCTTATCTTCGATACTTGGACAGTATCTTGGGCCTAAGCTTTGAATGGTACCATTGAACATTGGGCTTCTGTCAAAACCTTCTCTTAAAATATCGTGTACTGTTTCGTTAGTATATACAATATGACAGCTTAATTGTTTTGTTAATTTCGGAGTATCAAGATAGCTGAATTTTTGAGGATTTTCATCTCCTTTTTGTTCTTCCATTTTTGAATAATCCAAACTTCTTCCGTCAACTCTTGGTGGAGTACCGGTCTTCATTCTTCCTGCTTCAAATCCTAAAGTGACCAATTGTTCTGTAATTCCAAATGCTCTTGGTTCACCCATTCTTCCTCCTCCTAATTGTTTATCACCAACGTGAATTAAACCATTAAGAAAAGTTCCGTTTGTAAGAACTACGGATTTTGCTTTGATCTCAATTCCTAAAGAAGTAACCACTCCGGTTACTTTATTATTTTCAACAATCAGTTGTTTTACCATATCCTGAAAGAAATCAAGATTGGGAGTATTCTCTAATGCTAATCGCCATTCTTCGGCAAAAAGCATTCTATCATTTTGGGTTCTCGGAGACCACATCGCAGGACCTTTTGAAAGATTCAGCATTTTGAATTGGATAGCAGATTTGTCTGCTACAATTCCGGAATATCCTCCCATTGCATCAATCTCTCTTACGATCTGTCCTTTTGCGATTCCGCCCATTGCCGGGTTGCAACTCATCTGTCCGATGGTCTGCATATTCATTGTAACGAGTAGTGTTTTCGAACCGAGGTTGGCTGCTGCTGCTGCTGCTTCACAACCTGCGTGTCCGGCACCTACTACTATTACATCATATATTTCTGAAATCATTTTTATCTCGCTTGTTTTAAGCTTTAAACCTTATCTTTATAACCAATGTTTCACGTGAAACATTTTTGAAGAATGCACTCTAGGTAAAGTTATATTGTTACTAGAATTGAGTACTTTAGATATGGGACTTTAAGTGATTGTTCAATTTCAAATCTTTAAATCCCTGTATTTGGCCAAGTACAAATCTTCCATTCTCCGCATCTCTTTTTCTTCCTCTTCCGTCTTGTCTTTATAGCCTGCGAGGTGTAAAATACCGTGGGCTAAAACCCTTCTTAATTCTTCTTCATAATCTCGGGAAAGGGTAGAGGCGTTATCAGAAATGCGCTGCAAAGATACGAAAATCTCAGCGCTTATTGTCTTGCCTTTTACATAATCAAAAGTGATGATATCTGTATAATAATCATGCTGCAAATAATCCTGATTGATCTTAAGAAGATATTCATCATCACAGAAAATGTAATTGATTTCTCCTAGCTTTTTTCCTTCTGAAAGAATAAGATCTTCCAGCCATTTTTTGTAATCTGTACTTACCGACTCTGGTAAGTTTTCGTAAAAGAACTGTATCATTTTTTTTAAAACCAGTGTCCTAAAATAACACTGAATATACCTTTTTGGTTATTTTTAAGTGAGTGGCTGAAATTAACTTTTATCTGCCCGAAAGGAGATTTGTAACCCGCCGTAATTCCCAGGGAACTATAATTTACTTTAACTGCATCTTCAAACTTGATATCGTTTGATAAGTTAGCAAAGCTGAAGTTTCCACTGATAAAATAGTTTTTGTTAAATTTAAACTGGATATCGTTTGAAGCCAATATCACATTATTAGTATAAAGCTGGGCGAAATAAAATCCTCCAAAACTTTTAAAATTCATTAAATTCTGCTCAAAAATTCCACCTAATCTAAATTGATAATAGGCAGGAAGATTTTCGCCAATAGTAACACCTCCAAAAACGTTTAAACGGTAAGTGAATTGTTTGCTCAAAGGGATATTGATTTTAAGATCTGCTTTGATCTGAATGATTCTTTTATCCACTTCAGATTTTAATAAATCTACTGCCTTTCCTTCTGCAGCAAAATAAATTCCTTTGGTAGGAAACTCCTTATCATCCTGTGTGTCGGTTTTTATGAAGATGTATGGGTTCAGGAAACGGCTGTAGCGTCTGTTGTCTCCGTTGCTGTTTTCCGCTTTAAAGTAATCATGGCTTATTCCGCCTCCAATAGCGAATTTATCCTTCCATATAGACTGTATATAGGCCTCATTTCTCAGCCATTCCCATCGGTCTACAACATAATTGTCTATATTTTTTATATCAAAACTCATTCCTGATGAATAGAGGCCAAAGCCAGGAATATATCCGTTATCTATAAAATAGTTCAGATAATATCTCACACGGTCACCTACGACAACATCCAGGGAAAGGTTTGAATTTTTAAATAAAAGCCGCTTTGCAGAATAATTCAAGAGAAGTCCTGTTTTGAAAACTTCATCATAATGCAATCCGAATTTTAGAAAATGACGGGTGTCATCTTCAGTAACATAAAGCTTCAGATAATTGGCATCATTTTCCTGAACAATATCATAATTAATAAAACGATAATTATTTGTTGCCACCAATTTATCTACCATTTTATTGATGCTTCCATAAGTCTGTAAAGAGGGTAGACGGAGCCCCATTTTCCCCAGCGTATAGTTTTTACCGTATATTTTACTTCCTTCAATGGAAATGCTGTCTATCTTATATACGTTGGAATATATAGGGTTTATACGCTGTCTGAGACGGTCAAAAGGGCGTTTGGGTAATTGATCCAGTACCTGAGAATATTTGAGTCCTTCTACATATCCGCTGTCAAGAATTTTCTTCTTATCATCGTAGCTTGTTGCAGACATTCCTTTCAGATTGGGTTTGATATTGATGTCTGTATATTTATACTGTTTTCTTGTGTCTTTTTTTATTCCGAAATCAATTACCTGATTCAGGATGGATATAATGTTGTTTAAATCCTCTCTTTTTGAAAGATCCTGATTAAGGTCTACCCCAATCACGATATCGATTCCTCTGTCCTTTAAAGGCTTTGAAGGATAGTTTACAGTCATAGCCCCATCTATATAAATACTATCGCCAATTTTAACGGGGTCCATTAAAGATGGAAATGCTGAACTTGCCATAATGGATTGTACGAGATCTCCTTTTTCAAATATCTGCATATTGCCGCTTTCAAGATTAGTTGCAACACACAGGAATGGGATTGGCATTTTGGAAAAATCCTCAATATTGGAAACGTTTTTAAAAAGTTCTTTCAGAAGATAAACATTTCTTTGGCCGGTACTGATAGAAGAGGGAAGTGATATTTTTCCGTTTTTCAGGGGAATGGATAAAAGATATTTGTCTACAGATTTGTTGAAAAAAGTGGTTTCCTGCCTTGACTTGGGGTCCATAATTAAAGAGTAGAAATCCGTATCCATGACTATTTTTTCTATTTCTTTTCCGGAGTAGCCTGCAGCATATAAACCACCTACAATGGCTCCCATACTTGTTCCGGAAACATAGTCCACTTTCACTCCCAGGGAATCCAGTACTTTAAGAACTCCTACATGTGAAAAACCTTTAGCCCCGCCACCGGCCAGTGACAGTCCAATCTTAGGGTTTTTAGGAATTTTCAAATCTTTTTTTACCTGAGAATGGATCAATAACAGTTGGAATATGGATAGCAGAATCAGGAATTTTCTCATAGTTAATCTTTTATATAAATCCGTTTCACCCGAGGCGAAATGGAGGTTAATACTTCATAGGTTATAGTTTTGCAGTAGCCTGCGAATTCTTTTAAACTTGGTTTGGCGTTGAAAACAGTTACCGTATCGCCTTCTTTTACATTTGGAATATTATCTACATTAATCATCATCATATCCATGCAAATGTTTCCAACAATTGGGGCCAGTGTTTTGTTGACACCTACATTTCCTGCCTGATTTCCTATCAGCCTTGGAATTCCGTCAGCATATCCAACAGGTATAGTTGCAATTCTTGTAGGGTGATCTGCTTTATATTTTCTGCTGTAGCCTACAGATTCACCATTTTCAACCGTTGATATCTGTGAAATTACGGTTTTAAAACTTACCACAGACTGCAGCTGCTTCTGAATTTCATTATCAGGTGACTCTCCAAGCATTCCAATTCCGATTCTTACCATATCAAACTGATGATTGGTATAGCTTGTTATTCCGGATGAATTCAGAATATGACGAAGAGGAGTGTATTCTAATTTTTCTATCAGGTAACTGGAATTCTTTTCAAAAACTTCCAGCTGTTTCAAAGTAAATTCTTTTTCTTCAGGCATATCAGAAGATGATAAATGACTGAACATACTCTGTACTTTCAGATTTTTCTGGCTTAAAGTTTCGCTTAGCTGATCCAGTTCAAAATCTTTAAAACCAAGACGGTGCATTCCGGTTTCCAGTTTGATATGGATCGGATACTTTTTATCATAACCTGATTTCTGAACCGCTTCATAGAATAATTCCAACACTCTGAAACTATATATTTCCGGCTCCAAGTTATATTCTATGATAGTCTGATAACTATGCTGCTCAGGATTCATTACGATAATAGGAGTGGTGATCCCTTTCTTACGAAGTTCAACTCCTTCATCAACATATGCCACACCCAGATAATCTATATGATGGTGCTGAAGAAATTCTGAGACTTCATAACTTCCCAATCCATAAGCATTGGCTTTTACCATGGCCATCATTTTGGTTCCAGGTTTCAGGAGAGATTTGTGATAGTTGATATTATGAAGAATCGCATTTAGGTTTACTTCCAATACCGTATCATGTTTTCTGAGTTCAAGTATATCTTTAAGCCTTTCGATCTCAAATTTTCTGGCTCCTTTCAGCAGGATAATCTGATTTTCTATTTCAGTAAGGTGTTTACTTTCAATTAGCTCTTTAGTGTCAATGAAAGTATATGTTTTAGCTTTAAATAATTCACTAAACTTTGATATTTCATCACCGATTAAGAAGACAGAATCAAAATGCTGCTCATTCACCAGCTCAGAAACTTCTTCATATAATTCTTTTACGTTGGTACTTACCCCAACGATGTCAGTTAAGACCAGTGATTTTTTAGATTTGTTATATTCATTCAAAAACTGCAGGGCAGTCTTCAAAGAATCGAGGTCAAGATTAAAAGAATCGTTAATGACAATATTGCCTTTAATTCCTTCAATCGCTTCAAGCCTCATTTCAACGGCTTTTAAAAGGTTGATTTTTTCAACGATCTTTTTATTTTCGATATTCAGTTCCTTGAGGACTGTGATAAGCGCCATAGCATTGGTTAATGTCGCTTCGTCTCTCTGATGGGCAGGAAAACTGATTTCTTCACCAAAATAATCAACAATAATGTTGTCATCTTTGGAAATGTTGTTTTTGATGAAAACCTGGTTCTCTTTTTTAAATCCGTAAGAAATTAATTTTTTATCAGAATATGATTTTTTTATTTTTTGTTCAACCAAAGAATTGTCACCATTATAAATGATCACTTCAGAATTTTTGAAAAGACTGATCTTTTCATCAATAAGTTCATCTTCGGAAGAAAAGTTGGCAGCATGAGCGGTCCCGATGTGAGTAAGCAATCCGATCTGAGGATGGAACATGTCTTCAAGTTTTTCCATCTCATGTGGTTTTGAAATTCCCACTTCAAAAATTCCCAGTCTATAAGAACTGTTGATCTGAAGAAGAGAAAGAGGAAGACCAATCTGAGAATTAAAACTTTTAGGACTTTTTACAGTAGGAAATTCATTCCACAGACATTGATACAACCATTCTTTTAAAATAGTTTTACCATTACTTCCTGTAATTCCGATAGATTGTAAGTGAGAATTTTCAAAATGATACTTTGCTAATTTTTGAAGAAACTCAACGGAATTTTCAACAATAATCCAGGTTATATTTTCAAATTCCGGATAATGATGTTCAGAAATAATAATATTGATCCCTCTGTCTATTGCAGAATCTATAAATTTTTCGCCGGAATTTTTAGGGGTATTGATCGCGATAAAAGCTGTATTTTTGATAGAATAAATAATTCTGCTGTCATACGCTATATTTTTGATCATTAAATTTCCGTCTCCAATGATCTGTGCATTGGTGATCTCTGCAATGTGTTGTACTGTATAGTTCATTGGTGCCCTTTCTGCTTTATTTTTTGAGCGAAACTGCAGAATAAAACTCCAAAAAGTAAGAAACCGGTTATTTAAACTGATCTTTTTTTCCAGATTTTATCCTATTGCTTTTTCCGCTTTTTATTTTTTACTGAGTAAATCTAATTTTATGGCTGGGTATATTTTAACCCTTATTTTCTTTTTAAAAGTACTTCGTCAATAAATACACGGCGGCTTACTGCTTCATAGCTTTCAGTTTCTCCCAATTCTACCAGATTATCTCCCTGAGAAGTTCTCATAGAATAATTGGCAAGATTACCGGTTCTCTTACAAATAGCATGCACTTTTGTAACGTACTCGGCAGTGGCCATCAAATTGGGCATTGGCCCGAACGGTCGGCCTAAAAAGTCCATATCTAATCCTGCAATGACCACTCTGATTCCGCTATTGGCAAGCTGGTTAGCAACATCAACAATGCTTTCATCAAAAAACTGAGCTTCATCAATGGCTACTACATCACAATTGGAAGCCAACAGAAGAATTTCATTAGGATTTTCTACTGCTGTGCTGCGGATTTTATTCTGATTATGAGATACTACATCCTCTTCAGAATACCGTATATCCATTTTTGGTTTAAAAATTTCCACATTCTGTCCTGCCATTTCCGCTCTTCGTAATCTGCGGATCAGTTCCTCGGTTTTACCCGAAAACATAGAGCCACAAATCACTTCCATCCAACCACTTTGTTTGGAATGATTAATTGTATTTTCTAAAAACATTTGTTAAATTAGCCGTATATTTTTAACATCAAAAGTAAGCAATTTTAATAAGAATCTTATTATGCAGAATATCCAAGATTTAAAGGAAAAGATTTTTTTTGAATCCATGAATATCATTGATAATCTGGACAAAATAAGCAACGTAGACGAATTACTTTCCAAGCAAGATCTTGTAGATGAGCTTGCTAACAGGATTTCTTTTTTGAAACTGCTGGAAAAGAATATTGAATATTTCTTGACAGATCAACCGGCTCAGTATCCGGTCCATCAGCACATCTCTTTTGCATCCGGAGAAACGGAACATTATGACAAAGGAAATGAGGTAACAGAAGAGGAAGCTATTTTTAATAATGAGCTGAACGAAATAGATGAGAATGAAATTTTCTCAACCGGTTCTGAAGAAGAGGAAGCTGTTTTCAATAACCAGCTGAATGAAATTGTTGAAAATGAATTCCATGAAAATATTGTAAGCTTTGTGGAAGACGGTTACGAGGAAAAAGTACCGGAAAACACTAAGGAACAGGATTCTGATCATGAAACTCTGGAAGAAGAGGCTGTTTTTAATAATCAGTTGAACGAAATAGATGAAAATGAAATTTCAGAAGAGCAGAGAGTTGTTCTGAGTTTTGTAGACGAAGAAAAAATTCTTGCCGATTCTACACCAGATTCTGATGAAGATCTCAATGAAGACCTTTTCCATAATGAAGTGACAGAGGAAGAAGCCATTTTCAACAACCAACTGAATGAAATGGATGACCAGGAAGAGGAAAATTTTGAGCAGGAATCAAAAAAAGAAACTGATTTTGCCGAAGTAAATGATGATAAAGTTCCTGTGACAGAGATTATCCCAAGTATTTTTGATACAGAAACTCTGGAAGATGAAATACTGATCGAAGAAAACGAAGAGCAGTTTGTGGCTTCAAATGTTTCTATTGAGCAGGGAGAAATGGCCACTGAAACTTCCAATGTGGAAAATATTCTGAGTGAGATAAAAAATGATCATTCAGTAGAAGAAGTAAAGGAGGAAAGCATCCTTGCTGAAGTTTATGACAGAAGAAAAATCGTTGAGATTGATAAACCTGCAGCTGAAGAAACAGAAAAACATCCTTCTGATGAAAGCTTTGAAAACTTAGAAGCCTATCATCAGGAGAAAAAAATAAAATTATCCAATATCAAAGGATTAAAAGCCGTTCAGTCACTTTTTGATGATGATCCTTTGGAAAGAGAATTTCCTAACGAAAAGGAGCCTGTGGCAGAGAAAGAAGATAACGGAAGCATTCTGAAATCTAATATTCCTACCAACTTTATGGAAGCAGACAAACAGAAACCGGAATTTAAGCTGGATCTGAATGACAGAATTGCTTTCTCAAAAATGCTCTTTGAAGGAAGTCAGACAGATCTGAATGATACGGTATTTCAGCTGAACCAGTTCAAAACACTGGAAGAAGCCAAAGAATATCTGAGTGATCTGTATTACGAAAGAAAATGGAATAAAGTGGATGAATATGCTCAGAGACTTTGGATATTGGTAGAAAATAAATTCTTATAATTTTGAGCGGAATCTTATATTTTGTTCCCACACCAGTTGGGAATTTGGAAGATATGACTTTCAGGGCGATAAACGTCCTTAAAGAAGTTGATTATATTTTATGTGAAGACACAAGAACTTCCGGAATACTTTTAAAACATTTTGAAATCTCAAAGCCTTTAAAATCTTATCATTTACACAATGAACACCAGGCAACGGAGAAAGTGATTACAGACCTTAAAAACGGTCAGAATATCGCTATTATTACCGATGCGGGAACACCCGGTATTTCGGATCCGGGATATTTGCTGGCAAAAGCAGGAGCGGACAATAATATCGACATGATCTGTCTTCCCGGAGCAACAGCTCTCATTCCTGCACTTGTTGTTTCAGGTCTTCCCAACAATGAATTTTTATTCGCAGGTTTTTTACCACAGAAAAAAGGCAGACAAACGAAACTGAAGCAGCTTGCTGAAGAAAAAAAGACCATCGTTCTTTATGAAAGTCCTCATAAAATCAATACGACTCTGGAGCAGATAAAAGAATTCTTCGGAGAAGACACCAAGGTAAGTTTAAGCCGCGAGATCTCTAAAAAATTTGAAGAAACCAAACGAGGAACAATCAATGAATTAATTGAATTTTCCAAGAGTAAAACCTTAAAGGGAGAGATCGTTCTTATTGTCAACAATTCTATTTAATTTTTCTTGAAAAAATTAGTTTTTGTATTGTGTTCAGTAGTCTGTACAGCACAGACCAACCAATATATGAAAGTGATCCTGTCAAAAAAGACAGGGAAGGAGGTGAATTCCTATTCGGATGGATATGGAACGGTTTACGATTCCGGTTCTAAAAAACAGGGAATAGTAGACTCTTTAGGAGCCATTACCTTTGAATCTCCTTACAGGGGCGGAGTTTTGCATATTTTTAAAAACAGATTTATTCTTTATTCTGAAGACGGAAATAATAGAAAATCAGCCATTATTGACGAAAAAGGAAAGGAATTGATTGCTTTGGATGATCAGGAATTCAATACACCCTGGTGGAGCAAAGACCGTATTATTTCTTCAAAACAAGACAAAGAAGCCGTGTATGACTATAACGGAAGAGAAATTATTCCCTATGCTGAAAAAATCCGTTTTTCCGGGAAGAACAGATTCTTTGTTTTAAAGGATAAAAAATGGTTTTTGTATGATCTTAACGGAAAGCAGCTCAGCAACCGGGAATTTAAAGAAGATTACAACTTTGAAGAAGGTAAAGCATTGATAATTAATGATGAAAATGAGAGTGAAATCATTGGAAATGATGGCCAAACTCTGCATAAATTTTCAAAACAGGTAGTAGATATCAATGCATATCCTTATCTGATTACTAAAAATAAAAGTACAGGAAAATACGGCCTGATAGATACAGAAGAAAATATACTTGCCGAGGAAATCTTTAATGATATCACTCCGGAATACTTTGGCAGAAAGGAATATATCTACCTTATAAAAAACGGGAAGGCAACGGTCTTCAATAAAAAAGATAAGAAACTGTATTCCCAGACTTTTAAATACGTAAATCCTTTATTGAATAATTTCTTCAGTGTTTATAATGATAAAGTAAAAAAATCCGGAATTGTTGATCTTGAAGGGAATATCATTCTTCCTCAGGAATATGATTTTATCAAAGCTTTTACCATCTCAGGGAAAGATTTCATCTACCTTAAAAAAGGAAATGAAGAACAATTCCTGGATAAAGATCTCAAGAATATTGTTGGGGAAGGCGTACAGATTTTAGGCTTTTATCCGGATAACCTTATTATAGGAAAACAGGATCGTTACTATAGATTTTCTGTGAAGAATGGTTCAACGGAAGAGTTGAAGAATATCAGTCAGATCAGAAATGAAGATGTAGAATATTTTAATCCGCTTAATCAGTATTCTAAACCTTTGGTGTGTAAAAATACAGGCAATCTGTATGGCATTCTTGATGGAAAAGGAACAGAAATTGTTCCCTTTATTTACGAAGATATCATTACATTCGGGAATGCTGAGAACGAAATTGTGGTAAAAAAAGAAGGGAAATTCGGAGTTTCAAACTTTCAGAATGAGCCTTTGAAGGAGATTATTTATGATAAATATTTCTGGCAGAAAGAAGTACTGAAGCTGGATAGAAGCAAAAAAACGGACTTTATTTATTTCACGAGATTTAAAAATAATCCTGCTCAGCTGTAATAAAAATCCAAATAATTATCAAAAAAATCCAGTATTTTAACAAATTAAATGGGTTGAATAACAATTTATAATATCTTTGCAAACCGTTTAATTCCGGATAGGAATTGTAGAAATTATAAGAGTCAGCTGTCACAAGCTGAATGAGTTAAAAGAAATAATTGTCAATAGATATGAAAATATTAGAAGGAAAAGTAGCACTAATTACCGGAGCTACAAGAGGAATCGGTAAGGGTATCGCTGAAATGTTTGCTCAGCAAGGGGCAAAAGTGGCATTTACCTACGCTGGCTCTGTAGACAAAGCAAAAGAATTAGAAGCAGCTTTAAGTTCTGTAACCCAAATTAAGGGATATCAGTCTGACGCATCAGATTATGATGCAGCTCAGAAATTGGTGGAAGATGTGATGGCAGAGTTCGGACAGATTGATATTTTAATAAACAATGCAGGAATTACAAAAGATAACCTGTTATTGAGAATGTCCAAAGAAGATTGGGATAAAGTAATCAAAGTAAACTTAGATTCAGTTTTTAACCTTACGAAAGCGGTAATCAAGCCGATGATGAAGGCTAGATCCGGATCTATTATCAATATGACTTCTGTAGTAGGAGTGAAAGGAAATGCCGGACAAGCCAACTATGCAGCTTCTAAAGCAGGTGTAATAGGGTTTACAAAATCTGTGGCACTGGAATTAGGATCAAGAAATATCAGATGTAATGCTATTGCTCCAGGGTTTATTGAAACGGAAATGACCGCTGTTCTGGACGAAAAAACTGTTCAGGGATGGAGAGAAGAGATTCCAATGAAAAGAGGAGGACAGCCTGCAGATATCGCGAATGCGTGTGTATTCTTAGGCAGCGAAATGTCAGCATACATTACCGGACAAACGTTAAACGTTGACGGTGGAATGTTAACTTAGAAAATGAAAAAAGTACAGAATATAGTATTATTCTTGTCGATATTACTTATCATCGGTCTGGCATACATTAGCTTTTTTAATGTATATCAGACCGATGATTATTTTTGTTCTTATGCTACCAGAAAATTTGGGCTGGTACAATGTTTTATAGATACCTATACACAATGGGGCGGAAGATATTTCGGATATTCCCTTAACATGTTTAATCCTGTCTTTTATGACAGCAAAACGATTCTACCGAAAATATATCCGGTATTTTTGATGCTGTCCTTTATTGGAGTTTCGGCATTAAACTTTAAAGGATATTTCAACTATTCTCTGAAAGAATCCCTCAAAAAAGGATTTCTTCTGTTTTTCTTTTACACAGCACTTCTTGTAAGTTTACCAGAGCATTACTTCTGGGTTACAGGTTCCAATATCTATTTCGTTCCTGTTATTTTATCCGGGATTTTACTCTATTCTTTCAAAAAATATGAGAATTCCAAACGGAAAATATGGTTTTACCTTTCAGTCTTGTTGATTATCATGCTGATGGGGGCTAATGAAATTCTGGCATTGATTCTTGAAGGACTTCTGTTAGTCACTTATTATCAGAAACGTAATAAAGAAAACTTGTTTTTGGTACTGGTAGGAACTGTTTTTTTGCTTGTATGTTTTCTTGCACCAGGAAACTTCAACAGAATGGGAGAGGTGGAAAAAGGAATGGTAAAATGGCTGAAAAGAATTGCTGTTTTTGGTGCTGATACTACTTATGTAGGATTAAAAGTTATTGCAATACTTCCATTATTTATTAAGGTTTTTGAAGAAGAACTCAAAAAGATTACCGCTCAGATAACATTTAAAAAAGCGGTTTTATTTTGGTCTGTTTCACTGATTCCTTTATTATTTACGAGCTATATTCTCACCTCTATTGCAAGACAGTTTGAATGTATACTCTTTTATTTCCTGCTTACTTTTTCACTGTTGTTATACTTTAAATTTGAAAAAATTAAAAAGTTCTGGTGGGTTTCTCTTTTGATTGTTTTTCTTCCTGAACTTAAAATTTTCCCGGAAAAGTATTCTTATTTTAATATTGATTTTAACGGGGGCAATATAGTTATGGAACTTCTTACTACAGATCTTAAGGAATATGAAAGAGAGATGGATGAAAGAATAAATATCATTAGAAATTCTTCTCAGGACTCTGTTGTAGTAGATAAGATAAAAGAGGTTCCCAGAATTTTACATACTGATGAAATGGCTTCTGTAAAAGAGCAGGAAACCTATGTAAATGACCAGCTTCAAAAATATTTTAATAAAAAATACATCAGAACGAAAGAATAAAAAAGGCTTTAGATAATAATTCTAAAGCCCATTTATGTTATTGTTTTTTAGTCTTTAAAAACCTGATTTTCCTGTTCCTGAACCCGGATAAAAGTTGTTCTTTTGGAAAGTTCTTTAAGCTTTGAAGCACCTACATAAGTACAGGTAGATCTTACGCCTCCCAAAATATCTTTTACAGTATCTGCCACAGGACCTTTATACGCCACTTTCACTGTTTTTCCTTCAGAAGCCCGATATTCGGCCACTCCTCCGGAATGTTTATCCATTGCAGTTTTGGAGCTCATTCCATAGAAAAGGCGGTATTTTTTACCATTTTCTTCAATCATTTCTCCGCCGCTTTCATCATGACCGGCAAACATCCCGCCCAGCATTACGAAATCAGCACCTCCTCCAAAGGCTTTTGCAACATCACCGGGAACTTTACATCCACCATCAGCAATGATATGTCCACCTAGCCCGTGAGCAGCATCAGCACATTCAATAATAGCAGAAAGCTGAGGATATCCTACACCTGTTTTTACTCTTGTAGTACAAACAGATCCGGGACCAATACCTACCTTTATGATGTCGGCACCTACAAGAAGAAGCTCTTCCACCATTTCTCCCGTAACAACATTTCCGGCGATAATGATTTTATCCGGAAAATTAGCCCTTGCTTTCTTCACAAATCCAACGAAATGCTCAGAATAACCATTGGCTACATCAATGCAGAGAAACTCAATTTTTGGGTGCTTTTCAAGAATCAGTCTTATTTTTTCCTCATCAGCTTTTCCGGTTCCTGTGCTTAAAGCAATATATTGATGAATACTTTCCGGCTGACTCTGAAGAAACTGCTCCCACTGTTCAGGAGTGTAATGTTTATGAATTGCTGTAATAATCTTTTCTTTTGCCAGCTCTACAGCCATTTCAAAAGTTCCTACAGTATCCATATTAGCGGCAATTACGGGAACTCCCGTCCATTTTTTCTTAGTATGTTTAAAAGTAAATTCTCTTTGTAAATCAACTTCTGATCGGGATTTTAAAGTAGAACGTTTAGGGCGGAACATTACATCCTTGAACCCTAATTTTATGTCATATTCTATACGCATTTTGTAATTATTTGTCAGAATAAAGGTAGTGAATAATCTGAAACAGAAGTGCTCTAAAGTAATGGATTTTACCACCTGTGGCATAAAAAATCCGGCATGAAATAAGGTTTTCATACCGGATTTTTTGATTATTTATATAACTTCAGCTTCTGATAATTGTTGAAGTAAAGCTTCTTATGACATTCAATAAGTAAATGATCAATAGGTTATTTTGTCTCTTTCATGTTTTCAAAAGTCATCACTTCTTCCAGTGTTTTCATGTATTCATACGCTGTAAGATCGAACTTTACCGGAACAATAGAAATATATCCGTTAGCTAAAGCAGTTTCATCAGCATCTTCAGAATCATCCATATTGTTAAAATAACCGGTCAGCCAGTAATATTTTTTGCCGTGTGGGTTTATTCTTTCGTCAAAGCTTTCTTCCCATTTTGCGTGAGCCTGTTTACATACTTTTACACCTTTTATTTCCTCGGCAGGAAGTTTAGGAATATTTACATTCAATACAATACCTTTTGGCATTGGATTTTCCAAAGTTCTTCTTACGATATTCTGAATAAATTCCTTAGCCTGGGTAAAATCAGCTTCCCAACTGAAATCCAGTAATGAGAATCCAATTGCAGGAATTCCTTCTACACCAGCTTCCACAGCAGCAGACATCGTTCCTGAATAGATCACATTAATAGAAGAGTTTGCTCCGTGATTGATTCCTGAAACCACAATATCAGGTCTTCTTTTCAGAATTTTATCAAGAGCCATCTTTACACAGTCTACAGGAGTTCCGCTGCATGAAAAATCGGTCTGCGGGCCATCCAGGGTAACTTCTTCGTAGCTTAGGGTAGAATTAATGGTAATAGCGTGGCCTTTTCCACTTTGAGGAGAGTTAGGTGCCACAACAACTACTTCTCCGATTTCATTCATAAAACTGATAAGATTTCTGATACCAGGAGCTGTAATTCCATCATCATTAGTAACCAGAATAAGCGGTCTTTCCATAAATTATCTTTAATATTTTTTATTCAAATAGAGTGAATTTGTTCATTTCAGAATTGAACAAATAGATTTTCAACACATCAAATGTAGGCAAAAATAAGACGTGATAAAACAGCATATTTATTATTGATTGTGACGAAAACGAAATTGAGATTTTCTTGTTTTACCTTTGAAATGGACAGAACGCAGGGAAAAGAAAGTAAGTAAGGTATAGAAATTAAACTTAAAATAAAGCAAAATTAATACTTGATATAATTCTGTGTTTTCTGAAAATAACCACAGTACTTACAAATGCTTTTCAGACAAAATATATTACAGCTTCACTAAAGAGCATCTGTAAGCCTTATGGTTGTTTTTAATTTTAAGTGGTTTTACAAAATAATAAACTAGTCGAGAGGTTTTCTGCCAGAAATGATATTATAAAGAATAACTATAATGGCAATAACCAGTAAAACGTGAATTAAATAACCTGTGCTCATTCCAGGAACTATTCCTAACATTCCTAAAAGCCAAACGACGATGCAGATGACTGCTACTAACCATAATAAACTTTTCATGACTTAATATTTTGAATTTGTATGTTTAATTCTCTGCATATTTTATGCCTTTATGGCTAAAATTTGTTTTTTGTGGTACCTGTTTTTAGTTTTCGATGAAAAAAAATCCTAAGCCTTATGTTTTGAAAACAGAACGATAATTATTTCCTATTGGAGGTAAACTGCCTGATAATCGGAAATGGCTAACACTGTTAATATTATTTGTAGCTCTATTTAATAAAAATGGTTAAAACTATCTGATAATTGCAAATAAGGTATTAAATTTGATCATTTGTAACAGTACCAAACTTACTGCTACTAATTATTATACTTATTTTAAAAAAATTAATAAATAAAGACAGTTTATGTGGAAAAATTTCAAACTGAATAAATTTTTACTCCTTATTCCATTAACCAGTCTAATGTTTTGTTTCAACTCGCCAAAGAATGACGATGAAAAGATGCAGACGATTATGGTGAGCGTAAAAAACACACTTTCTTATCTGCATTATAGCCCCAAGACTATCAATGATGCCTATTCGAAGGACGTTTATAAGCATTATTTCGAATTGGTAGATCCTGCTAAAAGATATTTCCTGCAATCTGATATGGATGAATTCAACAAGCATGAGACAAAGCTTGATGATTATATCAGCCAGGGTGATCTTACATTCTATAAGCTTACAATTGACAGACTATACCAGAGAGTGGATGAGATCGATAAAATAACACAGGATATTTTCAGCAAGCCGATTAATCTTCAGGAAGATGAAACGCTTACTCTTGAGCCGAAACTTAAAAAGGTACCTGCCAATAAGCAGGAGCAGTACAATGAGTGGAAAAAATTCATCAAGTACAATATCCTTCAGGAAGTAGAGTCGATGAACAGCAAAGAAGAAGCTCAGAAAGAAAAGAAAGATTCTGTTCAGAAGTACAAACTGAAAGATACCATTAAGTTTAAGCCTCTTACTCAGGACGAAAAGATCAAAAAAGCGACTGATGAAGTAAAAGATCTTGTAAAAGATACCTTTACCCGATTCAAAAAGAGAAAGAAAATGGATTGGTTTACTGTGTATATGAATGCATATACAGAAGTATTCGATCCACATACTAACTATTATTCTCCAAAAGATAAAGAAGATTTTGATACTCAGTTTACAGGAAAAGTAATCGGTATTGGAGCATTAATCCAGGAGAAAAAAGGAAACCTTTACTTAGGAGCTCTTACAATTGGTGCACCGGCATGGAAGTCGAAACAGCTTTCTGAAGGAGATAAAATCCTGAAAGTAAGATCTAAACCGAAAGAAGATGCCGTAAATGTAGTAGGAATGCTTTCTGATGAAGCGGTACGTTTGATCAGAGGTGAGAAAGGAACTCCGGTAACATTGACGGTTCAGAAAAAAGACGGTACCATCAAAGATGTAACAATGATCCGTGAGGAAGTAGCTATTGAAGACACTTTCGCAAGAAGTATTGTAGTGAATACTCCAAATGGTAAGAAATATGGTTTCATCAACCTTCCAAGCTTTAATGCTGATTTTGAAAATGCAAAAGGAAGAAATGCTTCTGATGACATCAAAAATGAGATCATTAAACTGAAAGAACAGAATATCCAGGGAATCATTCTTGACCTTAGAAATAATGGAGGTGGTTCTTTAACTGAAGTAGGGGATATTATGGGACTTTTCATGGAAGCCGGACCTTACGTTCAGGTGAAAGACGGAAACGGGAAAATACAGACCCTTAAGAATAAAAATGAAACTCCGATCTGGACTGGTCCTTTGGTAATCATGCAAAACGAGCTTTCAGCTTCAGCTTCAGAAATCCTTGCAGGAGTAATGCAGGATAACGGAAGAGCAATGATTATAGGATCTCCGCAGTCTTTCGGGAAAGGAACCGTTCAGACTTTTGTGGACCTGAACAGATTCCTTAATACAGAAGATGATTTCGGATCTTTGAAACTGACTATCCAGAAGTTCTACAGAATTACCGGAGAATCTACACAGAGAAAAGGGATCGTTTCTGATATCCAGATGAAAGACTTTTTTACCTATGCTGAAGTAGGAGAGCGATATGATGACTATGCATTGGCATGGGACAAAATTCCACCTACGAAATTCCAGAAACTGAACTATTTCAATATTCAGGCACTGGAAAAAGCAAGCGCAGACAGAATGGCTAAAAACAGCAATTATCAGTTGTTATTAGAGTCTGCTCAGTGGAGAGAAAAACTTGATAAAGAAGAAAATATTACTTTGAATATCACTAAGTTTAATGAGCTGATGAAGAACAGAAAATCTCAGATTGAAAAGTTCAAAGCTTTGACAAAATTTGAGAACGGACTTCAGTTCATCATGTATCCAAGTGAAGTTGAAAGAGAGAAAAAAGATGAAGCTTTCAAGAAAAAATCTGAAATGTGGATCAAGAATCTGAAAAAAGATCTTTATCTGCAGGAAGCAATGAATATTGTATCAGATATGGGAGCTAAATCCTAAACATAAAAAAACCGCTAATGAAAATTAGCGGTTTTTTTATTGAGTAACGAGATTACTTAATTTCTACACATCCCACTCTTCCTCCGGCATTTCCGGTAGGCTGAGTATGGAAATCATCTGCTGCAGCGTGTACAATAAGACCTTTTCCGATAATGTTTTTAGACTCATCCGTACAGCCCAGGCACCATTTGTCTGTCTTGAAAGTCAATGTTGCAGTTCCGCTCTGATCAGCAACCAGGTTTCCTATATCTCCCATATGGAAATGTTCAGCACCCCATTTACCATGGTCATTCTTTGAAGGATTCCAGTGGCCTCCTGTAGAAGTTCCGTCTGCTGCAGAACAGTCTCCTTTTTCATGAATGTGTACCGCATGGATTCCAGGAGTAAGATTGGTGATATCCAGCTTCATAGTTACCTCATTTCCGTTCTGGGTAAATTTCGCTGTTCCTCCTGTCTGTGTTCCGCTTTTGGCATTTACAGAATACATTTTTGTTGTTCCGCATGAAGTTGCTAAAAATGCAAATCCTGCCAATAATGCTAGTGTTTGTACTTTCATTTTTTAAATGATTTATAGTGATTTTACCCTAAAATTATAAAAGATTTTCCAAAGGGCTTTATGATTCCAGTCTTTTTTTTCAAAAGATACTGCGCAGTACAGCCGAAATTAAATACGTTTCAGCCTCAGATTCTGCAACTTTGACCGGATGATGAATTGCTTTAAAAAGGGACGAAAAAAAGCTTATTTTTAACGTTAAAGTAATGATCCCATATCAAAGAAGAAATAGAAAATGATTATTCTGTACACATTCATCAGCGAAGAAAAACACCAGTTCCTCCTTGACCGGTATCTGCCTGTTTTTTCTGATGATATTAAAAAAGATATTCTGAGATACAGAAGATGGCAGGACGCACAGCTTTCTTTAATGGGAAAAGTGCTTCTGCAGCACGGATTAAAAACTTATTATAACATTCAGGATGTGGAGATTAGCATTCTTTCTAACAAAAAACCATATTTGAAAGGACAGAATCTTCATTTCAATATATCGCATTCCAAAGACCTTGTTGCCTGTGCCATTGCAGAATATCCTTTGGGAATAGATATAGAATATAATGACCCGAAAGTTACTTACCATGATTTTACATTTCAGATGACTTCTAATGAAATTCAGGATGCTGAAGATAAAATGAATGAATTTTTTACCTATTGGACAAGAAAAGAAGCTGTTATAAAAGCACATGGGGCCGGGATGATGCTTCCTCTAGATTCTTTTGAAGTCGTAAACGATGAGTGCATCATTGAAGACGAAAAGTTTTTTATAAAAGAGATTTTTATTCACGAAGATTATCATAGTTATATCGCTTCTTCAGATCTTCAGATTAAAAATATAATCCCTCTTTTTAAACATTTTGAAGAGGATATTCTATAGTAAAAAAGAGTTGATTATCTTGATAATAGCAATAATAGACAACAGATTTTCATTCTGGAAAAATATCTTTGTAAACTAACAACTTTGAATTGGAAGAATATAAAAAGCGAATTGTAAAAACAATTCAATATATTGATAATCATATTGATTCTGATTTGTCTCTGGAGAAAGTTTCAGAGGTAAGTGCCTATTCGCCCTTTCATTTCCACAGAATATTTAAGCTCGTTACCGGAGAAACCCTTCAGAACTATATCATCAGGAAGAAAATAGAAAAAAGCGCTCTTCATCTGGCACTGCATAAAAATATGGAAATCAAGAACATTTATTGGGATCTTGGATTTTCTAATCATTCTGTTTTCTGTAAAACTTTTAAAAAGCATTACGGTTTGGCTCCCACAGAATTTCGGAAATCAGCGCCGGAAAAATTTCACAGGATTTTACAAACACATCGCAAGAACGGACAAATTGATACGGTTTTCAGCCAATACATTTGCAACATAGAAAACCTATTAAATTGGACCAACATGAATTTAAAAATCGAAGTAAAAGAAATGCCGGAAATGAATCTGGCGTCTGTAATGAGCCTTGGAATTGCAAACGTAGAACCTTCTTTCAACGTATTAATAGACTGGGCGGCTAAGAAGAATCTTTTTCCGAGGAAGAATGTGAAAATGATCGCTGTTTATCATGACAGCTGTAAGATTACCCCTCTTGATAAAGTCAGAATCCACGCCTGCATGCTTCTGGATGAAAAGCTAAAACAGCAGGAGGGTGAAGTATTTGCTGAAACCTTAGATGCAGGAAAATACATTGTGGGGAGCGGTGAAGTTACGTTAGATGACTTCGAGCAATGCTGGGTTTCTTTGTTTTTATGGATGAATGAAAACAAGTATACAACCAGAAGAACCTTTCCTTACGAAATCTATCATTCCAATTTTAAAGAACATCCGGAAGGAAAAATGATCGTTGATTTCTGTATTCCGATTCACTAACTTCCCATTCGGTAGCAAAAGAATGCCTTTCGGTAACAAATTTTTTATCGGAAGGCATTTTTCATTCTATTTTTGACCCAGAAAACAATAAAAATGAAAACGCAAGGACAAAACATACTGCTTCTTATCTTCCTGATGGCTTCCATAATGGGGTATTCACAGGTGAAGATCTCAGGAAAAGTTTCCTTTAAAAACAAAGGAGTAAGTGAAGTAAACGTCACTCTGAAAGATACCTATGACGGCACAACCACAGATGCACAAGGGAATTTTTCTTTTGAAACTTCAGAAAAAGGAAATCATACAATTACATTTACCCACCCGAAATACGAGAATGTAGAAAGAACAGTTTCTATTGAAAATCAGGAAATTTCTTTGAATGTCGATCTTAAAGAACAGATCAGCGAGATTGATGCAGTAGTAGTTTCTGCGGGATCTATTGAAGCAAGCGATAAGAAAAGAGCAACAGCACTGCTTTCCCCAATTGATATTTATACCACAGCAGGTGCAGACGGGCAGATTTCTTCGGCTTTAACGTATCTTCCGGGAGTACAGAAAGTAGGGGGAACTGAAGGTCTTTTTATCAGAGGAGGTACAGGTACGGAATCTAAAATTTTTATGGACGGAAGCCTTATCAATAATTATTTTTCTAATTCTGTTCCGGGAATTGCAGGAAGAGATCAGTTCAATACCTCTCTTTTCAAAGGAAATATATTTTCAAGCGGCGGATATTCTGCATTGTACGGACAGGCCCTTTCAGGAGCTTTGATGCTGGAAAGTGTTGATCTTCCGGATGAGAGTTCTTACAGTTTAGGAATTTCTCCTATTTTTCTGAGTGCAGGATTTCAGAAGCTCGGAGACAATAAGAACTATTCTTATGGAGCGACGGCAGGATATTCTCTTTTAACTTTGATGCAGAAAACCTTCAATTTTAATACAGACTTTGTTGAAGCACCACAGGGACTTAACGGAGATCTGAATTTCAGGTTTAAAACAACATCAGGGGGATTTTTCAAATACTATGGGATGTTCAATTCCAATAAAATGGGAGTTAGGTCAGAAAGCCTTGAGCCCGGATATGATTTCAGCCTGGTAAAGCTTAACGGAAAAAATACATTTCATAACCTTTCTTTTAAACAGAAATTTGGAAAATACCTTTTGAATGTAGGAGGTTCTTATTCTTACAACAGATCCGATCTTCATTTTTCTACAGAAACCAATGATATCGAATCCAACAAAAGCCAGCTTCTTACAGACGGAAATTATTTGAACTTCAAAGCCGTTCTTGAAAGAAAGATCAACAGAATCAGTGCTCTGAGAGGAGGAATTGAATTGAATAATACCGATGAAAACCTGAATTTTGAAGCCGTACAGAAACATTATAAAGATTTGATTTCTTCCGCTTTTCTTGAAACAGATCTGGGTTTCAGCAATGCCTTATCAGCGAAAATAGGAGTAAGAGCAGAGCATTCTTCTTTTTTAGGAAAGAATAATATAGCCCCTCGTTTTGCGATTGCTTACCGCCTGGCAAAAGACTGGACGACTTCCTTAGCTTACGGTCTTTTTTATCAGAATCCTGAAAGTAAATACATCAATGGCCCGGCAGATCTTGGTTTCCAACAGTCTCAGCATTATATTTTTCAGGTTCAGAGAGCTTCGGAAGGAAGAACGCTGCGTTTTGAAGCATTTTATAAAAAATATGACCAGCTGATTAAAACATTTAACGTTAATCAGGATAAAGAGCAAAATCAACAGATTCAGACTGCTTTAAACAACAGTGGATATGGTTATGCAAAAGGAGTGGAATTTTTCTGGAGAGACAATAAAAAAACATTTGAAAATATTGACTACTGGATCAGCTACTCATATCTTGATTCCAAAAGAGATTTTCTTAATTATCCTGTCAGCCTGCAGCCAAGTTTTGCCGCTGAACATACCCTTTCCGCAGTGGCAAAAAGATTTATTCCGGAATGGAAGCTTGGGGTAAACTTATCGTATACCTATGCCAAAGGACGTCCTTATTATGATATTGCCTCTACGTTTGAGAATGGAAAAGCAGTGAATTATACAAGAAATGAAGGAAGATTAAAAGATTATAACGCTTTGAATTTCAGCATCAACTATCTGCCTAATATCGGTAAAAAAGATGCGAAAGCTTTTCCTGTATTCGTATTGAGTGTCAGCAATATTTTAGGATCAAAGAATGTGTACGGCTATAACTTCTCTGCGGATGGGTCCAGAAGTTCTGCTGTAGTGCCGCCAGTCAATACTTTTGTTTTCATTGGAGCATTTATAAGCTTCGGAGTAGATAAAACAGATGATGCGATCAATAATAATTTATAAAAAAACATATCTTAGGACAAACAAATAGACTAACTTTTAAAATTTGATATCATGAAAAAATACCTTTTAAGCTTTGCTTTAGCTTTTGTGAGTTTAACAGCTTTTGCACAGGCAGATTACGACAAAATAATGGCTGAAAAAATCGGAAGAATAGAAGTCTGTAAAACATCGGAAGATTTCCAGACTCTGGCCAATGATTTCCAGAGAATAGGAAGCAAGGAAAGCACAAAATGGCTTCCGGCATACTATGCGGCATTTTCTTATATCCAGAAAGGAAGAACCTTGATGAGAGACGGAAAAATGCAGGAACTGGATGCTATCGCAGATCAGGCTGAAAAACAGCTGTCAATGGCACAGAATCTTGCCGGAGCTGATAATGCAGAAATTCACTTGCTGAGAAAAATGTCCTATTCACTCAGAATGATGGTAAATCCGGCACAACGTTATATGACAGACGGTGCCAGAGCTGCTGAAGAGCTTAATATTGCAGAAAAATTAGAGCCGGCAAACCCAAGAATTGCTCTTATCAAAGCAGAAGACGTTTATTTTACTCCGGAACAGTACGGAGGAAGCAAAACCAAAGGATTGGAAATGTTCAAAGATGCACAGGCAAAATTTAAAGCTTATAAACTAAAGACAGGTTTAGATCCTAACTGGGGAAAAAGTGAAGCCGATTATTTTCTAAGTCTTCCTGCGGAAAAAGCAAAATAGTATACTCTTACTTAACATATCAATTAACCTTCATCCGTGAAGGTTTTTTTATACCATTCAGAGAAGAAAATCAGCCCTTCGGTAAGAATTAATTTTTGATACCTTTAATAAAAACTAATTTTGAGTCAAGAAAACAGATCATGAAACGTAAATACTTTACAATATTGCTTTGGACGTCGTTAGGAACTACTTTGTTTTTCTTTTTGTTCTTTAATAATGAAAAGACTCTGAGTACATTTCTGATTACACTGCTTCTTTCAACGATGTATTCTTTTGTCCTGGGATTTGGAAACGGATTTATCAACGAATTCCTTAACAGAAAATTTCCCTGGTCCGAAGCAACCCGAACGAGAGCGGTATTAAGTATCATTTCCATCATCATTGGGAACTTTATTCTGGTCTATTTCTGTAATTACATGAATTATGTCGTGATTCAGAAAACAGCCACCATACAAGAATTTTTCTCAGCAAAATATGGCGTAACCAATTGGTTCATGATCAATATTGCTCTTCTGATCTCTGCTTTTCTACATGCAAAAAGCTTTATGGAAGAGCTGAAAAAGACTTCCAGAAAAGAAGTAGTGGAACAAAAGCTTATTGCTAAATCAGCAAATGCACAGTTTGAAAGTTTAAAAAACCAGCTGGATCCACACTTTCTTTTCAATTCTCTGAATGTTTTAAGCTCGCTGATTGATGAAAATCCGCGCCAGGCTCAGAAGTTTACCGCCTCAATGTCAAAGATTTACCGTTATGTACTTGAACAGAAAGATAAAGAGCTGGTAACGGTAGAGGATGAAATAGAATTTGCCAGAACATACTGTGATCTTTTGAAAACAAGGTTTGAAGACAGTGTAGATTTTACGTTTGATGTTGCTCAGGAAGATTACCAGAAATATGTTGTTCCGTTGTCTTTACAGCTGCTGTTGGAAAACTGTATCAAACATAATTTTGCTACTTCATCAAAACCTTTGATTATAAGAATTTTTTCAGCCGGAAATATACTCTGTATTGAAAATAACCTACAGGTAAGGGAACAGATCAAAGAAAGTTCAGGAATCGGTCTGGCGAATATTGTGCAGCGTTATTCTCTGCTTACCGATCGAAATGTATTCATAGAAAAATCAGAAGATCATTTTAAAGTAAAACTTCCGATGCTTTTGAATAAGCCACAAGTTTCCAGTGTGAAACCTGAAGATGATTCTGCTGCATACAAACGTGCACAAAAGAGAGTAAAAGAAATGAAAAGCTTTTACATGAATCTGATTTCTTACTGCACTGTCTGCTCCTTTTTAATCTTTATCAACCTTTACACCAGCAGCAGAAATCAATGGTTTTGGTTTCCGGTACTGGGATGGGGAATTGGGGTTGCTTCCCACGCCTTTCAGGTGTTTGGAGTAGGAGAATCATGGCAGGAAAAGAAGATTCGTGAAATTATGAACAAACAAAAAAAATAAAGCGATGGAAAGATTTGACGAAAATGATATTGAATATCAACGTGCCAGAAGACAGGTAGAAAGATTACGTGGTTTTTACGGACATTTATTCGCTTATATCGCAGTGAATGCCATGATTGTGGTTTATAATTGTATGAACCTGAAACCCGGTGAAAGTTATTTTCAGTTTAAAAATTTTTTTACAGCCACTTTCTGGGGAATAGGGCTTGCAGCACACGCTTTTACAGTTTTTCTTCCTCGTGTTAATTTTATCAGGAAATGGGAAGATAATAAGATTAAAGAACTGATGGATAAACAGAAAGATCAGTAAAAAAGTAACTTTTTTCTTTCTGGCCAACATTTTTAACTTTAAAAACTAATTACAAATGAACACTTTATCAACTTTGTTCTACATTTCAATGGGAGCCTGGTTTGTCACTGAATTTCTTTACAAAAACATGCTAAAATCAGGTAAAGAAGATCAAAAGAACAAAGATAAATCAACCTTGAATATCCTATGGCTAGCCATTCCTTTTTCTATAATGAGTTCAATATTAATCTCTTATAACACTCATTTTATGATTGTTGACGGAAACTGGATTCTTTATGTTGGGGAAATTCTCATTCTTACCGGAATTATTTTCAGATACATAATCATAAGATCTCTGGGAAAATACTTTACAGTAGATGTTACTATCAGGCAGGATCATAAAATCAAGAAAGAAGGGTTTTATAAATACCTGAGACATCCTTCTTATGCCTTTTCTCTGCTGACTTCTCTTGGGTTGGGTTTGTATCTAAATAACTGCCTGTCTTTGATCTTTGCTTTTGTACCTCCGTTTTTGGCTTTTGCCTATAGGATTAAGATCGAAGAGCAGGCTTTGGTAGAACAGTTCGGTGATGAGTATCTTGAATACAGAAAAAGCACAAAGAAACTGCTCCCGTTTATCTATTAATTACTCGTTTTTACGATTCGGATAGCATAATCTACCATTCGGTAATATAAAATTGATTTGAGGCCTTTTCCTGAGCTACCTTTGACTCAAGAAAAACAAATTAATCTTTTAAAAACAAAATATTATGGAAATTTTACCAAATAAAGAGACGATTGCTTACAGAAAAGCATCAAGAAGAGTAAAGGAATTAAAAGAATTTTATGGAAACCTTACTTCTTACTGTATTGTTATTCCATTTCTGGCAATACTGAACCTACTGACTGCTCCCGGATACTTATGGTTTTTATGGCCGGCACTGGGTTGGGGAATAGGAATTGCGTTTCATGCAATAAACGTATTCGGAATTGGAAAAAGCTGGGAAGAAAAAAAGATAAAAGAGTTGATGGAGAAAGAGGAAAAAAGTAAAATAAAAACATTCTAACATTAATCATAACTAAAAAACTTACACGATCATGGATTACGAAACTGCAAGCACAAGAACGAACAGCATCAGAAAATTCTATAAAAGCATTTTTATATTTGCCATCTTTGCTGTTCTTATCATTCCGGATGATATTTTTGGTGAAAAAATAATTAATTTTCGATTATTTGACAGATATACCATCCTTGGGATCTGGGGATTTATTATCCTTGTCAAAGCTGTAAAACTGTTTCTTTTTGATTCCGAATGGGAAAGAAATATGATTGAAAAAGAGCTTGAGAAAGAGAAAAAGCCGATAAAATATTAAAATATGCCCGCTTTTATCTAACTTTATTTCCTAAAATCTAAAAACCAAAATTAAAGCTTAATGATCAAAACTGTCATTATAGAAGATGAAAAACCTGCTTCAAGGAAATTGGAACGTATGCTGAACAATTTCCCTGAAATTGAGATCGTTGCGAAAATAGAATCAGTAGAAGAAGGCGTAGCCTGGTTTTCTGAAAATGAACATCCGCAGCTGATATTTTCTGATATTGTTTTAGGTGACGGATTATCTTTCGACATCTTTGAAAAAATTCCAACAAAAGGGTTTATCATCTATACTACGGCTTTTGATCAATATACCCTGAAAGCATTTAAGCTGAACAGCATCGATTATCTTTTAAAACCTATTCTTGATGAAGATCTCGAAGGAGCGATAGAGAAGTTTAAATCTTTTATTCCTGCCAACAATACGGATGGTTCCCAAGATATCAAACAACTTATCAGAAAAGAGAAATCTACGCTGTCCAGAGTTTTGGTAAAAATAGGGTATAATCTTAAAATTATCCAGACTCAGGAAATAAGCTGTTTTTTCAGTGAGAATAAAATCGTTTATCTTCAGACGGAAGACCGTACCTATCCATCAGATTTTACGCTGGATGAGCTGGAAGACGTTCTGGATGGGAAAAAGTTTTTCAGGGTAAACAGACAGTTTATTGTCAGTTCAGATTATATTAAAAATATCCATACTTCACCTTACTATAAAGTGGATATGGAGTTTCAGCCGGAAGAAGAAATTACGGTTAGCAGAGACCGTGTCAAGGATTTCAAAGATTGGCTCGTCAGTTGATAAACAAGGAAGGATTTTAACTTCCTCATCATACAAAAACAAACACCATGGATCTTATATTATTGATTTTTAAACTGTTCCTTTCCTTTTTTTATACCTAAAGCAGGAATAATCAGGAGTTATAAAAGTTACTGGCAGATTGTACAAACTGGTGAAAAGCTTCTGTAACTTCTTTCTTGTGCTTGTGAACAAGAGGAAACGGAACCATATGGGAATATTCATACGGGAAATCCTGGATTTCTACATCTACATTTATATTCCTGTAGCCTCCGCGTAAAGTATTCAATGCTTCCATTGGAGGGGCAACACTGTCTTTTTCCAATACATATGCCTTTATCTGGGACTGAATTTCCTGAATTCTTTCTTCCCTTTCCTTTTGGAAATAATTGTAGCGGAGCATTTTTTTGAACCAGCTTTCCTGCGGATGAAGATCTTCATTCTGATAATGCTTTAAACGGGTATCTGATTTAAAATCAGAACTCAAAAGCTCTGTGAAAACAGACTGCATTTTAATAGTAGCCTGGGTATCCATAATGTATTTGGAGATCGGAAACATACGGTCGATAGTCATTCCACCACAAAAACAGAAAACCTTAGACCGGGTAAAGTAATGGCTAGGATCTGCCATTTTAATGATCATTGAAAGAAAAGATCCAATAGAATATCCAAATAAATCTAGCTCTGCTTCCGGAGAAATCCCTTTTATTTTATTGTTTTTAATGTCTTTTACCACTTCAGTAATATCAGAATAAGTCTGCAGCCCGGACCAGAATATCCTTTGAGGATGGGCTTCCAGTCTTGAGCTTATAGCAGCATTTACATAGGAGAAATTCATGTTTTCCGGATATTTTTTCTTTCTGAAGCGAACTACTTCCATCATATGATGCCGGTCACTCCAGATAGGCTCTGCGCGATCCATATGAAAAGCAATAGGAAACAGAATAACGGCTTTTTGTGTTCTTTGAGTCAGTTCATATGCCCACGGCAAATACTTGTCCCACTTTTTTTCATTCAGGCCATGAAAGAAAAAGATGCATCCTTTGGCCGTTTCTATATCTGCATTTTTCAGGATGTAATAGGTGAACCTTTTATTGCATTCAATATCGAAATCCTTGATGTCTACGGCAGGCTGACCATAAAACAAATAGTTTTTTTCATTGATTTCCAGTGATTGCTGATGTTTGATGCAATGTTGTTTTTCCGAACCATACAGCAGGTCAGAAACCTTTGATTCAAAAGGAACAGATTCAATAGTTACATTCAATTCCTTGATTTCAACCCTGTCTTTTCCGGAATCAAAGTGACTTTTCAAAACTTCATATAATTCATAATATTCCATAGCAAGACAATTGAAGGGTTCATATTTAGAACTATCAATTTAGAAAATTATTGCTGTAATGTGTTGATTTTTAAGAGTTAAATGTATTCTACGCATAAAAGAAAAAATAAACCCCGGTATGTAATTGTTCCGGGGCATCTGATATAGAAATTAATAAGGATGTTTATTCTTTTGCTTCAGCTTTTTTGTTGTATTTTTGGATGGTGACGGCTGTAAGGGCTATCATTATAACACACAGGATAAGATCTGCTTTTTCAGGGTGAAAGATTTCCTGATAGATGTTATATCCTACAAGCATGGATACAAAAAAGATAAGCGCATTGTTAGCGGATGCATTTTGATTTTTAATCGTTGTTTTCATAATGATATTTTTTATTGTTATTTATCCGGTAAGTATGACAATTCAAAATACGTTACAACAATTTCAAAAAAAGAATCAGTTAATTCCAGGCATCAGAGATTTTTAATTTTATTTTTAAATAGTAACTATCTGTAATCTATTCTGTTAGATTCAGTGTCTTCAAGCTGTTTAAGGATAGATTCCGGAATTTCATCGCTGTCAATGGGGAAGCTTATGGAGTCGGAAATAAAGTTCTTTCTATCTGCTTTTCTGAAGATTTCAAACAAAGCTATTGGTTCCTGATTGAAGCTGATGCAGGTACTTATGAAGTGGATTTCGTGGAGTTTATAGTCCGGATTCTTAAGCTTTTCTTTAATATCTTTAATTCTTGAAATAAAATGACGCTGACGGATAAAAGTATTGCTGTTCATGATGATAAAAACATAGTCGGAATATGCCGTTACTTTACCAAAATACTTATGCTTGTCGCCGCCGCTTCGTTCAATAAAATATTCTCCGGTTGTTTCTGACTTATAAATTTCCATTGCTGAGCGCCATATGCGGTCTTCTTTTGCCATTAAAGGATTGTCAGGAAGATTTCTGTTATAAGAATACCAGCAGCCTATTAGACGGTCTAAAAGAGTCGTATTCAGATTTACATTATTCATCTCAATTCTCAGGTCGTTAAAATTGAATGATTCCGTAGTGGAATTGATGAAATCTATATAATTGGAGTAGCCCAGAACTTTTACAATAAGACTTAGTTTTGCCAGGTTTGGCCTGCTGAGAACGGCATTTTCATTCTGCCTGAATTTTTTCAGTTTATTGATAATCAGGTGTTCATACAGGTAATTGGTTCCCAAAAGATCCGGATCTTTTTTTATTTCTTTCTCTGAATGATCGTTGATAATGAGGTCGTTGAGTTCTGCGCTGATGTAAGACCATTCCGTTTTGGTGACATCTTCCCAATGATTTTTCTTTAAAAAGTGACGGCTTAAGAAGTTCATCAGCTTTTCAAGATGCAGTATATCTTCCTTTTTCATCTGTTTATTTTTATGGTCAGATTAATTTTAGTTTTATAAGACTAATTTAAGATTTTTATCAAACCAAAAAAGACTTTTGTGAGGCTTTTATATTTTAAAATCCATTGATATTTGAATAGAAAAACAAAATTTAAAACAATGGAAACAAGAATGTTATTAAAAGATGAATCCCTCTGGAACCGAATACAGGGATTTTCTCTGGATGCTCCCGGTGCTGCTTTCCCTTTTTCAAAAAAACTCGCAAAAGAAGAAAGCTGGAGCCTTGATTTCGCAAAAAAAGCGATTGAAGAATATAAAAAATTTGTCTATCTCTGCTGTATTCTTCCCAATGGAGCTTCTCCCAGCGAAATAGTGGATAAAGTATGGCATATGCATCTCATTTATACCCAGAATTATTGGGAAGAGTTCTGCCCGAATATTTTAAAAAGAACACTTCATCATCATCCTTCCAAAGGAGGAAATACAGAAAGGGTAAAGCATGAGAATTGGTTTGAAGATACTATGTCAGGTTACAGGAATGTATTTCAGCAGGAAGCACCTGAAGAAATCTGGAAAGGGAAAAAAGAAAAATCTAAAGTAAAGCGCTGGATGAGAAAGACGGCTTTTTTTGCTCCAATCTTTATTTTACTGCTGCTGTTCTCATGTTCAGAAGGAGGAGGTTTCACCGGATTGTTGGTCACAGCAGTGGTTTTTGCCATTATTTTTATTCTGGGAACAATAACCTCAATCATAGGAGATAACGAAATCTCAGATCCTAATAGAAAGGATAAGCAAAGCAATGATGGAGGTGGTGGAGGAAGCTGTGGAGGATCAAGCTGCGGAGGAGGAGGTGGTTGTGGCGGAGGCTGCGGCGGTTGTGGGGGATGTGGAGGATAAAAAATAATGAATATGAAAAAGCTAATCATTCACTCAGCTCCCGTTGTAGTAAGCTTTATGTGGCTTATAGCAGCATGTCAGACATGGAATCCCATTATTATTAAAGGACCGGACTTTCTGAAATTTTATCTCATCCTGGTTCTCGGATTCTATGCTTCAGTTTTTATTTTAAATTCCTTGAGAGAAGCCATTTCGAAAACTACATTTTATTTCTTAGGCTTCATTTTTTTACTGGGGATTATAAAACTGATAAGAGGAATCATGTTGGGAAAACCCGTTGGATTTCTCATTATGATTTTAATTCTGGAAGGTATTGTGGCAGTGTTTCTTATCATGAATCATGTCAACAAAAAGACGAAGTAATAATTTCATAAAAAACAAACCCGAAACAAAACTGTTCCGGGCTTTATCATAAGGTATTGAGATCAAATCTCTTACTTTTTTTCTTTTATGGACTTGTATCCATATTTTCGAACCATAACGGAGGTGATTACCACTAAAATAAGGCTGATCGCGATATTCGAGTTTTCCGGATGTACAATTAACCGATAGAAATTATAGCCAAAAACTGCAGATACAATTGCGATCAGGATATTGTTTACATAAGCATATTGGTTTCTTGTCGTTGTTTTCATAGTAGTATTTTATTGCTGTTTACTCAGTAAGTAAGACAACTTAAAAAACGTTACAGAAAAATTTAAAAAAAATATTTATTTTAAAAATTCCAATACTTAATTCCACAATCCCGAAACACAAACTTCTGATCACTTACGCAATCACACCGCTTCCGATAAGTTCATCATCAATATACCATGAAGCAAACTGTCCTTCCGCAATAGCAGACTGAAGCTCATCAAACTCAATATATAATGCATTTTCAAACTGATACAAAGTGGCTTTCTGTAAAGACTGTCTGTATCGGAATCTGGCCATTACTTCCATAGATTCCCCATTCTGAAGCTTCATGTCTTCACGAACCCAGTGCAACTCAGAATTATCTATTTTCAGTGCTTTTTTGTGGAGGCCAGGGAAGTGACTTCCTTCTCCCACGAAAATGATATTGTTTTCCATCTCTCTGGAGATGATAAAACAGCTTTCTTTGTGTCCGCCTATTCCAAGGCCACGGCTTTGTCCGATGGTGAAAAACTGGGCTCCCTGATGTTTCCCGATTACTTTTCCGTCAGATTTTTTATAATTGATTTTTCTGGATAAAAACTCAAGTTCTTCTTCTTTAGAAGCAAATTCAGGTTTTTCTTCCGAAAATAAAGGCGAATCTTTGAAAATTTCTACAATTTCTCCTTCATTAGGTTTCAATTGCTGCTGTAAAAACTGAGGTAGGCTTACTTTCCCGATAAAACACAATCCCTGGGAATCTTTTTTATCAGCAGTTACCAATCCGATTTCCTTTGCGATTTCTCTTACCTGAGGTTTTGTAAGCTCTCCGATAGGGAATAACGCCTTTGAAAGTTGATCCTGACTTAGCTGACAAAGGAAATAAGACTGATCTTTATTGTTGTCTTTTCCGGCCAGAAGGTGGAAAATTTCTTTTCCGTTTTCGTCAAAAGTGGAGTTTACTCTTGCATAATGTCCGGTTGCTACCTTATCTGCACCCAAAGACATCGCTGTCTTCATAAAGACGTCGAATTTTACTTCTCTGTTACATAATACATCCGGGTTGGGAGTTCTTCCTTTTTCATATTCGGCAAACATATAATCAACAATACGTTCCTTGTAAAGTTCACTCATATCAATCACCTGGAAAGGAATTCCAAGCTTTTGTGCCACCATAAGGGCATCATTACTGTCCTCAATCCAGGGACATTCATCCTCTAATGTTACGGAAGCATCATTCCAGTTTCTCATGAATAAAGCCACTACTTCATGGCCTTGCTGCTGCAGCAAATATGCTGTAACACTAGAATCTACACCTCCGGAGAGGCCTACTACTATTTTCATTGTATTTCAATTTTACGAAACTCTTAACGGGAGTTCTTAGTTTGATGCGGCAAAAATACAACTAAATAAATTCGTAAAAAAACCATAATTTTAAACATTGATAAAAACGATAGTAATCGTATCCTCCATTATTCCGTACTATTAACGAATGACAGGAACATACAATATCATCAAATAAAATATATCTACATATGAAAAAAATTATTATTTCAATGATGCTGATCGTCTCAGGGTCAGCGTTTTCCCAGGTTTCAGTAGGAGCTCCGGTGCAGGAAAACAGCAAATGGACCTTTGGAGGAGGAATCGGATTAGGATTCGGGAGTAACAGTGCTTTTAATCTGTCTGCTTCACCAAGAGTGGGGTACAGACTTACAGATGATCTTGAAGCAGGGGTTGTAGGAAGTGTATCTTGGCAGACTTCCGACTATTATAAATCTACCATGTTTGGAGTAGGACCCTTTGTAAATTATTATTTTGCCAGATCATTTTATGTGGGAGCAAACTATCAGCATTATTTTGTTGATTACAAGGATAAGTACTATGATTATAAATACAATACAGAAGAAAATGCATTGTATCTTGGAGGAGGATACATGCAAAGAATCGGGAATAATTCTTTTATGCAGCTTGGACTAATGTATAATGTACTCTGGAAGCAGAATTCCAGTGTGTTTTCAAGCGGCCTGATTCCGAATATCGGATTTGTGGTGGGACTTTAATCTCATGACTTTTCAATAGGAACGGGCTTTAGCCCGTTTAATTAAAGAACAAAATTCATTCGGCTTCATCCAAACCTTATAACGTTAAGCCACAAAGGTATTTGGAGTTCAATACAATATTCAATATAATTGGTTTTAGCGTAAAACTTATAAAAACAAAAAGCCCCGGGAAATTTCCCGGGGCTTTTCTATTGAAATTAAATTATTTATTCATTAAGATTGAGAAGACTTCTCAGCAGCAGATTTTTTTGCTTTCTGCGTTTTTCCAGTCAGTCCGTCTTTAGCCTCATTAAGGTCAAGAACTACGGTTTCTCCTTCATTCAATTGTTTGTTTACCAGCATTTCTGCCAATAAGTCTTCAATATATTTCTGAATGGCACGTTTCAATGGTCTTGCACCAAAATCTTTATCCCATCCTTTTTCAGAAATGAAATTTTTAGCATCTTCAGTTAAGTCAACTTTATATCCTAATTTTTCAAGTCTGCCATACAATTTGTTCAATTCGATATCAATAATTTTCTTGATATCATCCTGAACAAGAGAGTTGAAGATCACAATGTCATCAATTCTGTTTAAGAACTCAGGAGCAAATGCTTTCTTAAGGGCACTTTCAATAGTGCTTCTCGCTCTTGTATCTGAACTTGTCTTTTTAGCTGAAGTTCCGAATCCTACACCATCTCCAAAGTCTTTAAGATCTCTGGTTCCGATATTGGATGTAAGAATGATAATCGTATTTCTAAAGTCGATTTTTCTGCCTAAGCTGTCTGTAACGTGTCCTTCATCAAGGATCTGTAACAGAATATTGAATACATCCGGGTGAGCTTTTTCAATCTCATCCAAAAGAACTACAGCATAAGGTTTTCTTCTTACCGCTTCAGTCAACTGACCACCTTCTTCATATCCTACGTATCCCGGAGGCGCACCCACCAATCTTGAAACAGCAAATTTCTCCATGTATTCACTCATGTCAATTCTGATCAGAGATTCGTCGGATTCAAATAATTCTCTCGCCATTACTTTAGCCAGCTCGGTTTTACCAACCCCGGTTGTTCCAAGGAAAATAAATGTACCGATAGGACGGTTCGGATCTTTAAGACCTGCTCTGTTTCTTTGAATTGCTTTCACAACCTTTTTCACAGCATCTTCCTGACCGATTACTTTTCCGTTCAGTTTCTCATCCATCTGGGCAAGCTTATCAAGCTCGTTCTTGCCAACTTTCGTTACAGGAACTCCACTCATCATAGAAACCACTTCCGCTACATTTTCTTCAGTTACGGTTTCTTTTTTCTCTTTTACATCCTTATCCCATTTTTCCTGAGCAGCATTCAGTTCCATCTGAAGACGTTCCTCCTCATCTTTAAGCTTTCTTGCTTCAAGATAATCCTGAGCTTTTACAGCTTTCTGTTTCAGTTCTTTGATATCTTCAATTTTCTTTTCAAAATCAATGATTTCGGTAGGAACTTTCATGTTTTTGATGTAAACACGAGATCCGGCTTCGTCCATTGCATCAATTGCTTTGTCCGGTAAGAAACGGTCTGTAATATATCTAGATGTCAGATTCACACACGCTGTGATGGCTTCAGGAGTATAAATTACATTGTGGTGCTCTTCATACTTATCTTTGATCTGGTTCAGAATCTGAATGGTTTCATCAATAGAAGTAGGCTCCACCATTACTTTCTGGAATCTTCTTTCTAAAGCACCGTCTTTTTCAATATACTGACGGTATTCATCCAGAGTAGTTGCCCCGATGCATTGAATTTCTCCTCTTGCCAAAGCAGGCTTGAACATGTTGGAAGCATCTAAACTTCCTGTAGAACTTCCCGCTCCTACAATTGTATGAAGCTCATCAATAAATAAGATGACATCTCTGTTTTTTTCCAGTTCCGTCATAATGGCCTTCATTCTTTCTTCAAACTGACCACGGTATTTAGTTCCGGCAACTAAACTTGCCAGGTCTAAAGTGATCACGCGTTTTCCGTAAAGAACTCTTGACACTTTTTTCTGTTGAATTCTTAATGCTAAACCTTCAGCAATGGCAGATTTACCAACTCCTGGCTCCCCGATAAGAAGAGGGTTGTTTTTCTTTCTACGGGATAAGATCTGAGAAACTCTCTCAATTTCTTTTTCACGCCCGATTACCGGGTCTAGTTTTCCATCCCTTGCCAAAGAAGTAAGGTCTCTACCAAAGTTATCCAAAGTAGGCGTTTTACTTTTTGCAGAACCTAGATTTCCTGTAGGTTTTCTCATTTGCTCAAATTCTTCTCTCTCATCATCATCGTCATAAGCACTCATCTGTGGAGACTGGCCTGAATTTTTAAGCATAGTCTGGTATTCTCTTGAAACTCCCTCATAGTCGATGTCATAAGCTCCCAGAATATTTGAAGTAGGGTCCTCATATTTATAAAGAATACCTAAAAGCAGGTGAACGGTATTAATCTCATTGCTTTTATATTGTCGGCATTCTAACTCCGCACGTTTAATGGCATGATCTGCCATCTTGGTGAAAGAAATATTGGTAACCTCCTCAGAAATAGGATTTAGACTTGCTGTATTTAAAGTTTCAATTTTTCTTCTGATTTGTGTTAAATCCGCATTAAGGTTTTGAAGGATTTCTTTTGCAGAGTTTTCCGTTTTTATAATACCTAAAAGTAGATGTTCTGTATTAAGAAATTCACTTTTCAGCCGTTTAGCTTCGCTTTTGCTTTGTTTGAACACCTGGCTCAAACCTTGTGAAAACTTATAATCCATAATATATCTCATTAGAACAAAGGCAACATTACCTTTTATTCATTATCTAAATTACAAATATTTTACCAAAAATCAATTAATGACTTTATGGCAGTAAAAAATTTTATTATCTTATTGAAAATGATTAAGTTTGTTATCCTTAAAAATTTCTCATGAGCCCCGAATCTACTACTTATATCGGATATTCTGCCTCAGTTTTTATCGTGCTGAGTTTCATACTGAAAGATGTAAGAAAAATTAGAATTGTCAACATGATTGGCTGTTTTTGTTTTGTCATTTATGGCTTTTTTAGTGGGCCGTTATGGCCGGTTATCATTCCAAACGGATTGATCTGCATTATCCAGATCTATCATTTAATACTAGGCAAGAAAAAAGAATGAGGAAAAAAGTCATTACTTCAGCTTTTAGCAGCCTGTATACCGATCAGCGAATAGAAAAGGTATGCAAAACCCTTTTTGACAACGGATATCCCGTTGAACTCATCGGAAACGATTGGGAAGGAAATGAGAAAATGGAACGTCCTTATCCTTTTTCAAGAATAAGACTTACCTCAAAAAGCCTAAAGACAGCTTATTTTGAGTTCAACTGGAAATTATACCATGAACTTAAGAAAAAAGCGGACAAAGATACTATCCTTCATGCCAATGACATTGATGCACTTCTGCCAAATTATCTCATTGCCAAAAAACTGAACATTCCATTAGTGTTTGACAGTCATGAAATTTTCACGGAAATGCCATCGGTACAAAACAGGTTTTCACAAAAATTCTGGAGGGTTCTGGAAAGAAAACTGGTTCCCCATGTGAAATTTATGATGACGGAAAGTGAAAGCTACGCTGAATGGTTTCACGAAAAATATAATGTCAACCCCATAGTTGTCAGAAATATCCCGAGAAAAATTCTTTCTGCTCCCGAAATTCCTGAAAATCATCCTAAAATTATTCTGTATCAGGGAGCGATCAACCAATCCAGAGGAATTGAAAAAATGATTGCCGCCATGCATCATATTAAAGATGCCGTTCTGAAAATTGCCGGTGACGGGCCGAAGAAAAAAGCATATGAAGAACTTGTTGTTCAGGAGAAATTACAGGACAAAGTCTTTTTCCTTGGTAAACTGAAGCCTGAAAACCTCAGAGAAGTAACCAAAACAGCAGATATGGGCTTTAGTCTTGAAGAAAATAACGGGGTCAGCTATTATTATTCTTTACCCAATAAAGTCTGTGACTATATACAGTCCAGAGTACCGCTGGTTATGATTAATTTCCCGGAGATGCAGCGGATAAGAAATCAGTTTAACGTAGGAGAAATTATTACGGATCATAAACCTGAAACTATTGAAAAAGCGGTTAACCTTGTTCTTGAAAGAGGAAGGCTGTATTATCAGAGCGAACTTAACAAAGCTGCAGATGTATTTTGCTGGGAGAATGAGGAAACAAAAATCCTTCAGCTTTTTGAAAAAGCATCCCGGTAATAAATTTTACAAAATTGGTTATCTTTGCAAAAGAAATTTGATTAAAAATGACCATTAAAGAAAAACAGCAGGAAATAATCGATGAATTCGCTTTTCTTGACGATTGGGAGCAAAAGTACGAGTACATCATTGATCTTGGAAAAGAACTGAAAGGCTTACCGGAAGAAAGAAAAACAGAAGAAAATCTGATTAAAGGCTGCCAGAGTAAAGTTTGGATTGATGCTGAATTTAAAGATGGGAAACTTTTCTTTAATGCAGATTCTGACGGTATTTTACCCAAAGGAATTGTTTCTCTTTTAGTAAGTATTTATAGTGGGCATTCTACTCAGGAAATTCTGGATTCTGATTTTGATTTTATTGCGGAAATAGGGTTACAGGAATTTCTTTCGCCATCCAGAGCCAACGGATTGATGGCAATGACCAAACAGATCAAGTTTTATGCAGTTGCCTATCAACTGAAATCATAGCTGTGACAAAAATTTTAGCATATCGTTTTTCCGCATTCGGAGATGTTGCGATGACTGTGCCTGTTTTCAGAGAATTTCTGGAGCAGAACCCCGGCGTGGAAATTATTATGGTGTCCAGAAAGAATTTCGAAGCGTTGTTTGCGGGTGTTCCCAATGTGACTTTTAAAGGAATTGATCTTGATGACTATAAAGGTCTGTTTGGATTGAGAAAATTGAGCAATGAACTGATCCGGGAATTTAATCCGGATTGTATTGCCAACCTTCACGATGTAATCCGAACCAAGGTTTTAGACAGAATATACAGAAGAAAAGGACTTAAAGTTTTCAAAATAGATAAGGGTAAAGAGGAGAAAGAACACCTTACAGATGTATGGAACCTTGAGAAAGTGCAGCTGAAGAAAACCGTGGAACGTTATGCAGACGTATTTCGTAAAATGGGATTCAAAGTTGAGCTTTCACATCAACTCAGACCTGCTTCTGAGCATCAATCTGGGATTGGTTTTGCCCCTTTTGCCCAACACAAAGGAAAGATGCTTCCTCTGGAAAAATCCTATGAACTGGTCAGAATTCTGGCTCAGAAACATACGGTATATTTCTTTGGTGGAGGTAAAAAAGAAACTGAAACCCTTGAAAGATGGGAAAGTGAGATTCCTAATACAAAAAATCTTGCCGGAAAATTAAACCTTACCGAAGAACTGAATCATATTGCCGGGTTGGAACTAATGATTTCCATGGATTCTGCGAATATGCACCTTGCAAGTCTTGTAGGAACAAGATGTGTTTCTATTTGGGGAGCTACTCATCCCTATGCCGGATTTTTAGGATTCGGGCAGAGTGAAGAAGATGTTGTTCAGGTAAAAGATCTTACCTGCAGGCCGTGTTCTGTTTTTGGAGATAAAGAGTGCTACAGAGGAGACTGGGCCTGCCTTGAGGAATTCAATATTCAGAAGGTGATAGACAGGGTTAATTTTTAAAAATAATCTTTACAATCTCTTCGGCTTTAGCATGATCCGAATGTGTTTTCTCTAAGATTTTCTTTCTCTTTTCAGAATCATTGTAGTCTTTTTCTGCTGAGGCGATAATCTGTTGGTGAATTTCGTCCATATTGGCCCCATACAGGCATAAATTTGTCAAAACAGGATCATCTGTAATATTTCCGTTAATAATCACAAAACGACTGTTGTAAAGGGTGTTGAAAAGCTTCACCTTGGTTCCTGAATTCTGGTAAGAAATCAGAATGTTGGCATGGGCATTTTCCAGAAGATGGTGAAGGTTTTCCGTGGTTTGGATAGGAGTGAGGGTAATATTTTCAACCGTTGAAATCCTCTTTTTAATGTCTTCACCGGCGCGGTCGGAGGCAACAAGAAGTTTATGCTGTGGAAGAGTTTTGAATAAATCAATAGTCTCAATCAGTGCTCTTTTGTTATCAGCCGTGGTAAGGTCTCCATGAAAAAGAAAATAATTTCCTTTTTTATCCAGTTGCTTTACCAATTGATTGCCGTGGAAAATATGGATTAACTGTGCGTTTTTCGAATAAGTTTCCACTTCATTATATTCCTTTTCAGACAGGCAAAATATAGTTTCAAACTTCTTTAATAGCTTTTTCTGATATCCTTTATATTTTAAAGATTCAATTTTATAAACAATCTTTTTGAAAATGTTTTTTTCCGATAATGAAAGACCTTTATAATACTCCGCTTCGTTGTTGTGATGACGGAGATATAGTTCATGCCTGTTATCTTTCAAAAACCTGATTATGGATGTTGTCTGCAGCCCTTCAAATAATATGGGAGCATTGGTCTTTTCAAGATTTTTAAGAAGGAGATCAGAATCTCTTATTACAGCAGCAAAAGGCATTGTTGAAAAATAGAGGAGTGGATTCTTTTTCTTTTCGTAAAAAAAGACATTTTCTGTACTTTCTTCAACTTCCGGATCAATCTTTACAGGAATTTTGTCTACAAAGAAATGAAGGTGGATTTTTATTCCCAGATCAGATAGAGCTTTTATCTTATAATACACATCAATGATCCCGCCATAAGAAGGAGGGTAGGGATAGTTGAATGATATGATATGGAGTTCCTTCACGTCAGGCGAATTCAAATGCAGACAAAGGTAAATAAATATAAGAAGAAACGGAGGAGCTATTTTTAAATAGCTTAGGAATAAAATAAAAAAATCTCCCAATTTCTTGAGAGATTTTTGTGGGTCCTGAGGGATTCGAACCCCCGACCCTCTGGGTGTAAACCAGATGCTCTGAACCAACTGAGCTAAGAACCCGAATTTTTTTGAAAGGTTTCGTTTCCTTTTCTGTGGGTCCTGAGGGATTCGAACCCCCGACCCTCTGGGTGTAAACCAGATGCTCTGAACCAACTGAGCTAAGAACCCTCTAGACTTGTTCTCTTGTTTAGAGTGGTGCAAATATACGACTTATTCTTTAATCTCCAAATTTTTTTCTAAAAAATCTCCCACTACAAAGTTGCTTCCGCCGATAAAAATCATTTCTTCATTTGTACATCGTTCTTTTGCAGTAAGATACGCTTCCTGTACGGAATCAAAAATTTTATAAAAAATTTTCGCCTCCTGAAGCAGATTTTCATAATCTTCCGGATGTCTTCCCCTGTTGATGGATGGTTTTGCAAAATAGAACTCAGATTTTTCAGGAAGTAATTTCATCACATCATCTATTTTTTTGTCATTTACAAATCCCAAAATGACATGCTTATGTCTGTCAATTGAGTTTAATTGTGAAAAAACATACTCCAAACCTGCCTGATTGTGTCCCGTATCGCAAATCGTAAGCGGATTTTTTGAAAATTCAAACCAGCGGCCAATGAATCCTGTATTCTGGTGAACATGGAGCAGACCGTTTTCAAGATCTTTGTCAGAAATAGATACTTCCAGTTTTTTTAATTCTTCTACTGCAGCCAATACCACTCGGATATTCTTTTTCTGATAATTCCCTTTCAAATCAGATTCAAGGTTTGTATGAATAAGAGTAGCATCTATAAACGGGGCATTTTCTTTAATCGCTTTCTCTCGGATGATATTTTTGACAGTTTCATTCTCGTCACCGGAAATAACAGGGATGTTACTTTTAACAATTCCAGCTTTCTCAGTGGCAATTTCTTCAATGGTATCTCCCAAGATATTCTGATGATCCAGCTGAACATTCGTAATAGCCGAGATCAACGGGTTAATAATATTTGTTGAATCCAGTCTTCCTCCCAATCCAACTTCAATAATAGCAAAATCTACCTGTTGCTGATAAAAATATTCAAAAGCCATGATTGTGGTAAATTCAAAAAAAGAAGGGCGGATATCTTCCGGAAGAGTTCTTAGTTTTTGAATAAACTCAAAGACAAATTCTTTATTACAGTTTTTTCCGTTAACCTTGATGCGTTCTGTAAAGTCTATCAGGTGCGGAGAATTGTATAATCCGGTTTTATAGCCAGCCTCCTGAAGAACGGATGCCAGCATATTGCTTGAAGAGCCCTTTCCGTTGGTCCCGCCGATATGGATACATTTTATTTTATCCTGAGGATTTCCAAAGAAAGCACAAAGCTTTGTGATATTGTCAAGCCCGGGTTTATAAGCCTTCTGTCCATCTATCTGATAGTTGGGCATCTGCACGAAAAGCCAGTCAATAGCTTCCTGATATTGTTCATTTGTCATGGTGCAAAATTCCCAAAAGTTTTCTTAAAAAAAAATATAATTTTTCAATCTGTAACTTTTTTATATTTAATTCGTCTAATATTGAAAAATCTTAATATGAAGTCGCTGTGATTTGTAAGTTACAATACTGATGAAAATGACTCGATTTTATATGACCATTAAAAACAAATAAACATCTACATAATATGAAAAAAGTTTGGATCATCGTTTTTGGATTAGGTTATCTGGGTTTAAGCGCTCAGAAGAAATGGTCCTTAAAAGAATGTGTAAGCTATGCAGTGGAGCATAATCTTCAGGTTATCCAAAATCAGTATAACAAACAAAACCAGGAATACAATCTTAAAGCAGCCCAAAAAGAATATTTGCCTTCTGTTTCAGCGAGTATGACGAATGGGGTGAGTTTCGGACAAGGATCATTAGGAGCAGGAAGTTATAGAAACGATAGATTCAATAACAGTGTTGGCCTGGGTGCCGATGTTTTGGTCTATAATAATGGAAGATTGGAGAAGAATGTAAGAAAACTCCAGTTTGATGTAGAAGCCAGCCAGTATGATATTGAAGCTATCAAAAATGATATCTCAGTACAAATTGCACAGCAATATTTAACTGCTTTATTAAACAAAGAAATTGTTAAGATTTCTCAAAGCGCTGTAGAAAATGCTAAAAAGCAACGTGACAGAGCAAAAATCACCACTCAGGTTGGGACTACTGCACAGACGGTTTTAGCAGAAGCAGACGCAGCCTGGGCGAGAGAGAAGCAAAATCTTAAGACAGCGGAGGTTAACGTTGGAAGAGCTCTTTTTGCAATTGCTCAACTTTTGCAACTTTCAGATTATAAGGATTTTGATGTGGAAAATGTAGATATTCCCGAAACATTAGAGCCGCAGTTGATAACTGCTGATGACGTTCTTACAAAAGCCTATGATGTACAACCTCAGATAAAAGCAGCGGAAAGCCGGATAAGATCTGCCGAAGCACAAACTGAAGTAAGCAGAACAGCATTCTGGCCTACATTAACAGCTAGTGCTGGTCTTAATACTTTCTATAACAAGCAATTTAATGTTATGCCAGGGATTGTGCAGGGAACTTTCTTTGAACAATATAAAGATCAGTTTGGACAAAATGTAGGGCTATCCCTTAATATTCCTATCTTCAATAAAGGGAAAACAAAACTTCAGGTTGAGCAGTCCAAATTAAATGAAAGTATTAGCAAAATTACTCTTGAACAACAGAAACAATCGGTAAGACAAAATATACAAAAGGCTCAGTTTGATGCAGATGCCAATTATGAAAACTATCTGGCAGCTGTGGAAGCAGAAAAAAGTTCTAAGCTGGCTCTTGATTTTGCTGACAAAAGCTATGCTGCAGGAAGAACAACCATTTATGACGTCAATGTGGCGAGAAATAATTATGCAAATGCACAGGGATCAGTAGCGCAGGCAAAATATAATTATCTTTTTAGTCTTAAACTATTGAATTTCTATGCAGGAATTCCATTAAGTTTGTAAAATGCCAATTCAATCATTAGAAAAATATTTACCTAAAAACAATACTCTTAAATATTTAAGAATCTGGTTTTCAGATTACTATATACATATAAAGGTTACGAGAAACAGGAATTCAAAACTGGGAGACTATAGAAAACTTCCGGACAATTCCCATGAAATTACGGTAAACTCTACGCTTACCCCGCAACTTTTTTTCTTTGTACTGACCCATGAGCTCGCACATCTGATTGCGTTTGAAAAATATGGACGAAAAATTTCTCCTCATGGCAATGAATGGAAAGAAACCTTCAGAAATATGCTTCTTGAAAGCCTTGAAATTTATGATGAAGAGCTAAAACCTATCATTATAAAATTTTCAAAATCACCCAAAGCAAACTTTATGGCCAGCCCTGATCTGGTAAGGTATTTTCATACTGAGAAACAAGATGATACTCTTCATTTTATCGAGGAACTTCAGAAGGGTGAGTTTTTTATATACCGCAACGAAAAGTATTTATTAGAAGGTCTGGTTAAAAAAAACTATCTTTGTAAGAACCTGGCTACTGGAAGGAAGTATTCTTTCAAGCCATTAGCTAGGGTAGAAAAATGTAGCTAAGAATGTTAAAATCAGATAGATACTGCGTTATAATGGCGGGAGGAATCGGGAGCCGGTTCTGGCCGATGAGCACACAGAAATTTCCAAAACAGTTTCAGGATATTTTAGGTACCGGGCGTACTATGATTCAGCAGACCTATGACAGAATCAGCAAGGTAATTCCTAAAGAGCAAATATTCGTGATTACGAATAAAGAGTATGTGGCACTTTCCCATCAGCAGCTTCCGGAGATTCCTGAAGAAAACATTGTGGGAGAACCGCTTATGAAGAATACGGCTGCATGTAATTTATACATGGCCAACAAGATTGCTGAGATCAATCCGGATGCTACAATGATTGTGCTTCCGGCAGATCATCTGATCCTTAAAGAGGATGTATTTTTGGAAAAAGTGGAGCTGGCATTTGAGGTAGCTTCAAAACATGAATATCTGGTAACATTAGGGATTACTCCAACAAGGCCTGATACGGGCTACGGTTACATTCAATTCGTAGAAAAGAAGGGTTCTGATTATTTTAAAGTTAAAACATTCACGGAAAAGCCTATTCTTGAAATTGCCCAAAGCTTCCTAGAAAGTGGTGATTTCCTTTGGAATGCAGGTATTTTTATATGGAACGTAAAAAGTATTCACCATGCTTTTGATCTTTATCTTCCTGAGATGATGCAGCATTTTATGGCTTGCGAGTACAATTCGGAAAAGGAAAACAGCTGTATTGAAACTATTTATCCAAAAGTTCAGAAAATCTCTATTGATAATGGGATTTTAGAAAAAGCAAAGAATGTATACGTGATTCCATCAGATTTAGGATGGAGCGATCTCGGAACATGGACGTCTGTGTACGAAAATACAGAAAAAGATAAAGACGGAAATGCTGTAAAACTAAAGCACTTACTTTCCTATAATTCAAAAGGAAACATTATCCGTCTGAGAAATAATAACAAGGCGGTAATCATTGACGGCCTTGAAAACTACATTGTTGTAGATACCGATAAAGCGCTTCTTATCTGCCCGCGGGATAATGACCAGCTTATAAAAGATTATGTTCTGGACTTAAAGAATTTTAAGAAAGGAGATAAGTTTATGTAAAATTTGGTATATTTTCTGCTGATTTTTAAACTATGATTAAAACTGCAACCCGATTTACAATTCTTACATTTTTACTTTTGGGAATCTTAGGATTTTCTCAGGAGAAGAAAAAATTTTCAAGCATCCCAAATATTTTACAGCAGATCAACCCGGGCAATAAGGTAGATTCATGGGTATTGGTATACAACAGCTATGGAAAAGGCGAGGAAATAAAAATTTCGGGTAAGGTGAATTATACTCCTCAATTTTCCGGATTTAATCTATTTCCCAGTGAAGACAGTTTTTATTATATTGCTTATTCAGAAGGTGGGAAAGTGAATTATATTACCGATATTGAAGGACTTAAAAAGTTCATAGACCGAATTGATAATGCGCAGGAAGCCGCTGTAATGCTGGCTGCCGAAGGATATATGGTGGATGAAGAATTCAAAGACCTTGCGGGTAATTATCATGAAGACAAATCGAATTATTATCTGGACCTTGGAAAACTGACCTCAAAGGAGTGTCCTTATCAGAAAACACATTATACGGTGACTGTAAATAAATCAACAGGTACTGTAGGTAATGTGAAAGACAATGGAACCTATATTGAGCTTTACAATAAAAAGTGTACTAATAATCCAAGACTTTTAAAAATCGAAAAAAAAGAAGAACCAAAGAAAGATGAGCCTAAAAAAACACCCAAGCGCAAATAATACCTATGAGACTGAACGATTAATCCTTCGTCCAATGTCCCGTGAAGACAAAGACTTTGTTTTTGAACTTTATAACAGACCGAAATTTATCCAGCATATCGGCAACCGTAATGTTAATAGCATTGAAGATGCAGAAAATTATATCCTGAACAGATTTGCTCCTCAGATTGAAAGACTTGGATTTGGAAACTATCTTTTAGTGACTAAAGAAGGAAATGAAAAAGTAGGCGCAGTAGGAATCTTTGAAAGAGAAGGGTTGGATATTGTAGATATAGGATATTCTCTACTGGAAGAGTTTGCAGGTAAAGGATATGCTTTTGAAGCGGCTCAGAAGGTCAAATCTATTGGAATGGATGATTTTGGATTAACAAAAATATCGGCGATCATTTCAAAAGATAATGTTTCTTCCCAAAAATTGATCGAAAAGTTAGGACTAAGGTTTAAAAAGCATGTAACTCTCCCCGGAGAAACTGAAGAGTTAAACTATTACGAGACAGAATAAAACAATTATAAAAAAAAGCTTTCATAACTATTTGTGAAAGCTTTTTTTATATCTGTATTTCAAAAAAAGAAATTATCCTTCCAAAATCTGTTCAGCAGCAGTCTTTGAAGTCACTTTTTCAATTACTCTTGTACAAATACCATTTTCATCAAAAATAAAAGTGGTTCTTACGATTCCCATATAGGTTTTTCCAAATGTTTTTTTCTCCTGCCACACCCCGAATTTCTCAATGATGTTACGATTTTCATCTGCAATAAGATCATAAGGAAAAGCAAATTTGCTGTGGAAATTCTTCTGCTTTTTTACAGAATCACCACTTATTCCCAATAATTGAAATCCCGCTTTTTTAAGCTGAGTATAATTATCACTCAGGTTGCAGGCTTCCACCGTGCAGGTTGGTGTATTTGCTTGCGGATAAAAGAAAACCACTAGTTTTTTTCCAATTAATTTTGATGAGGTTACTGTTTCTCCGTCCTGATTGAGTTCTTCGAATTCAGGTAATTTATCTCCAACTTTCAGCATAATGATTTAATTTTGTTCAAATTTAAGGCATACATGACAAAAAAACAAAGAGCTGAGCTTGTTCAGATAGAACTGGAGAAATTATATCCCACAACACCTATTCCGTTAGATCACACAGATCCGTATACATTAATGGTTGCCGTAGCGCTTTCTGCACAAACTACAGATAAAAAAGTAAACCAGGTTACGCCCGATCTTTTTGCAGTAGCAGGAACGCCGCAAAGAATGGCCAAGCTGGAAGAATTTGAAATCAAAGAACTCATCAAAGAAATAGGATTATCCAATACGAAAGCCAAAAATCTGAAGAGAATGGCCGAACTTCTACTGGAAAGGCATAATGGAATTGTTCCCCAGACTTATGAGGAATTAGAAGCTCTTCCAGGGGTTGGGCACAAAACAGCTTCAGTAGTAATGAGCCAGGGTTTCGGTTTTCCTGCTTTTCCTGTGGATACCCATATTCACCGTCTGATGACACAGTGGAAGCTTACATCAGGAAAAAATGTAGTGGAAACAGAGCGTGATGCCAAGAATTTATTCCCAGAAGAAGTATGGAATAAACTTCACCTTCAGATCATTTTCTATGGAAGAGAATATTCTCCGGCAAGAGGGAAAGGGGAGAAAGATTTTATTACGAAAATGATGTTTGAAAAATAAGGTTTAACATTATTTAAGATTTTTACAACTGTTTTTAGTTGACAATCGGGTCGTATAAACACCATTTAGTGGTGTTTTTTTTTATTCCATAATTTAGTTTTTGCTGATTTTTTTCACCGATAAAGGATATTTATAAATTTCTTTGAAAAATACCTTTTTTGAGAAAAAAATGTTATCTGTTTGATTTATAATATCATTTAGAGACAATAGTGTTGTTTTCAAATTTTTCTTTGCTGTAAATAACTTAAGAAGTATTGTATTTCCATAAAAAGAGATATATTTGGCTCAGTACCATGAAGACCTAAATGAAAAAAGTTAATCTTTTCGTTTTTTTTGTAGTTTTATTTTCCTGTGCCTGTACTGGGCAGGTTCATCGTTTTTATTATGAACTTACTTATAAACCTTCTACAAAAAATAAAACCTTTAAGAAAGATCTTTTCTATCTGGACAGTCTTGAGAAAAGGTCCGTCTTCATGCGAAAGGAAAAATGCGAGTCGGACTCTCTATTGGCCGCACAGGTTTATTTGCCCGTTTTATCATTGGAAACCATGAACTTTAAAGTGGTAAAAGACCTCGAAACCCCATCAGTTACTGTAAAAGATGACTTGTTTATAGGGACGATTTCTTATAAAGAGCCGGTTGACATTCAATGGAAACTTTCATCAGAGAAAAGGATCATAGGAACTCTGCAGACACAAAAGGCAGAGACAGACTATGGAGGAAGACATTGGATAGCCTGGTTTACTCAGGAGATACCTGTCTTTGATGGTCCTTATATTTTTATGGGACTTCCAGGACTTATTGTAGAACTAAGCGACACGAATGATGAATATCAATGGAAATTCATTGGAAGTAAAAAAAATGTACGGGACAAACTGTTCACCGAATCAATTATGGATGAGACTGTGATGTCAAAAGAAGCCTACATTAAAAATAAAACAAACTTTATTAAAGATCCACTGCCTATTCTGATGCAAAGTATGTCTGATATCTCTAAAAATGAAGAGATTATGAGTAAAATGAATCAGCAGGCAGAATCAATAAAAAAATATTACAGGGATCATGATAATACTATAGAGAAATAGTATAAATAACTCAAACTATAACCATGGAACTAAGAAAAGAAATTAATGCAGTTTTTTTATATCTGAAATCAATTGATATAAAGATTGATAAGAATGATTATATCTATCAGGTAGAATCTCATCCGGAAACGCCAAGTCTATTGGCTTTCAGTGATGCTCTTAGCTTTTTTGGTATTCCAAATGGAGCTTTTACAATTGGTTTTGAAGATTTTGATCATTTACCAGAAACTTTTCTTACCATATTAGACGTAGGAAACAGGCATTTGATTTTATCCTATATTGAAAAAAAAGGGCAAACTATTTTATATACTGATCAGGAAGGAGTCCAAAAAAGTATTCTCCTTTCCGAAATACAAAGTTTATGGACAGGAGCAGTACTGGCCGCTGAAAACAATGGGGAGGTCGCAAAATCAGCCAATTCTTTTTATAACAAACTGTTACCAGCATTTATTTTTTGTGCAGTATTGATGATATTGTATTTTATCGGGGGATGGTTTCTAAGTGGTTTTGGGGCTATTACCATGGTGGGCTTACTCTTATCCTTTGAAGCTATAAAGACAGAGTTAGGGCTGGAGTCTGGTTTTTCTGCACAGTTCTGTGATGGTAGTGAGAAATCAAGTTGCAGCCAGATCATCAATTCTGAAAAAGGGAAGATTGCAGGATTCAAATTGAGTGATCTCAGTGTTTTTCTTTTTGGAACCCAACTTTTTTCACTGCTTGTTTTCAATAAGGAGCTTATCAACAACTATTATTTTCTGATTGCTGTTTCTTTGCTGGCATGTATTCCGTTTACATTGTATTCTGTTTATTTTCAGATGAAAGTAGAGAAGAAATGGTGCCCGATATGTTTAAGTATTATTGGGGTGCTCTATGCGCAGCTTATTTATCTGGCGTTTAATACGACAGGAATTCTAAATAACATGCATCTTGATCCTTCAATAGTTTTGATTTTGGCAGCGGTAGTAATTGCGTTTGCGGGAACGTACTTTTTAATTAAAAAAGCCTTAATAAACTACGGGAAATTGAAGAAAGACGCAGAATTTGACTCAAGATACATAAGACATTATCCTTATTTCAAAAATATTCTGACAAGTACAGAACCTCTTGTTTTAAAAGCTGAACCTATCTTACTGGGGAATCCAAATGCTCCAGTGACCATTACTTTTATTACAAGTCCTTTATGTGGATACTGTAGAGAAGCTCATAATTTTTTGCAGAGAGTTTACCATCAATATAAAGATAAGGTCAACATCAAAATCAGGTTTAATATGACAGGAGTTGTAACAGCAGAAGTAGAAGAAATGCTGATTCAATTACTGAACATATACCAGACAAAAGGCGAACAGAAATTTATTGAGGCACTTCATGATTGGTATAGCCACCGGGATGCAGAGAAATGGCTGAAAAAATATAGTGCTACCCTGGAAAACAGAACGTTTTTATTGAATAAACTGGTTTCTGTCTCTTATGAGAATTTACAAAACAATCTGTTTTTTACGCCACATTACTTTATTAATGATTATGAGTATCCCGTAAGGTTGAATAAAAAATATATGGAAGTATTTATGCCGGATCTTATTGAAGATGAATGGAATGAGCAGTTTGATTCTGTGGAAGAAATGGAAATTCAATATAACTAAAAGAAATTATTATAATAATTATAAAAGAGGAAGCTGAAAATCTAAAGAGTAGGCAAACAATTAAAACAAATTTCTATGAAAAAATTACAAAAGTTGAGCTTAAATGCTATGAAAAACGAAATGAGCAGAAACGAAATGAGAGTAATCAAAGCAGGTTCAGGAGGTGAGCCGGGAACTTGTAACTGTAACTCACAGTACTGCTATATGAATAGTATGAGAGCTGTATGTGGTGGTGGATGGCCGGCAAAATGCTGCTAGTCAAACTAAATAACTTATATTTTTCTGTAATTGCAATTCTGCAATTACAGAATTTTTTTAACCTATGAAGACACCAAGTTTAGTTTTAATTACCTGTTGGTATGGTAAATACCCATGGTATATGCCCTATTATCTGCATTCTTGTGCTTTTAATCCAAGTGTAGATTTTATCATTATTACGGATAATACCGAACCGGTAAAAAATGTTCCTGACAATGTTAAAATAATTCATAAAAGCCTGGATAATATCATTGATGAAACCTCAAACAAACTTGGGTTTACAATTAATATTGATTATCCTTATAAATTGTGCGATTTTAAGCCGGCTTATGGCTTCATGTTCCCTGAATTGATAGAAGGCTATGACTTCTGGGGACACTGCGATCTTGATCTTATTTATGGAGATATAAGAGCTTTTTTTTCCAATGAATTTCTTGACAGTTATGACTATATCAGCGTAAGGGATGATTATACTACCGGCTGTTTTGGACTGTACAGAAACAACGAGCTATTGAATACATTTTTCAAAAGAAGTAAAGATTATAAAAAAGTGTTTTCTACGCCGGATCATTTCTGTTTTGATGAATGCAACTTTGTTTGGGATGATCTTGCAGAAGGAATCCCTATTTTTGAGATTGAAACTGAGATTGAAAGCTTTACCCATATCATGAAAAATGCCGAAAGAGACGGAATTCTCAGAACCCATTTTGATTTTATTCTGATGGAAGGCTACACTGGCAGAGTAAAATTTGATAATGGAAAAATTATTTATAAAAATAAATATGAAGCCATTATGTTTCACATGTTCTGGCTTAAAAAAGTATACAACCCCGAAAAAGTACCTTCAAAAATCCCGAATAGTTATAATGTAAGTCCAACCAGAATATACTGGTAGTTAAACAATATTAATAAAAAATAATACCATGAAAAAATTACAAAAAATGAGTCTGAATGTTATGAAAAATAACATGAGCAGAAATGAAATGAGAGTTATTAAGGCTGGTTCTGGCCCCACATCATGTAACTGCAATGCAGTGGTGTGTCTAAACAACGGAAATATGACAGCTTATTGCGGACCTTCAGGAATAATCTGCTGCTAAACATTTTATGCAAGTTTATAAAAAAGAGAGAACCCTATATAGTTCTCTCTTCTTTATGAGCTAAAACCAGTTGCTTGTATTTTTTTTGATAAATATTAAGTGTATTATCTGCAGTTTTAAAATAATGTTCAATATTTCCACTGATATTATTTTCAGCTGTAATGTCAGAATATCCAAAATCTTTCTGAACAGAAACAAAAGGATATAAAACCATTTTATGAGCTGTAAGCTGTGATAAAAAGTTATCTGCAGTATCTTTCGGGCCAAAATCAGCATTGAGAATCTGATCAAAAAAACGACTGTATATCACCATGAATTGAGTACACCAGAAATGATTAATCCAAAATCTGTTTTCTGTAATAGGGACAACAAATCTAAAACCCCCTCCAATACCTCCGGATAAGATATCGGCACCCTGTTCATTAGATTCTATGATGTTTTCTATAAATGAATCCCTGCTATAATGTTCTGTAAAAACATGATCATCTTCTACAATGATAATGACGTCATCCTCATTTTGAATAGCAATATTTACTGTTTTTTTAATGCTTTCCCATAGTCCTATATTTCCTTTTTCATGTACGCAGGCCTCTACAACGCGGCAATCAAATTCAGGTCTTTCACTAAATTCTTTTACAATACTTTCCCTTCGATCCTCCCTGTGTTTCATATTAATAATATAAGTTGGGATCATTATATCTGAAAATTGATTATGACTCATAACTATAGTATTTTTTTATTTGAGAAAGCTCCTCCAGAAGGTCTTCCGGATTTTCATTAAGGTTTTGAAAATCAATAGTATTTTCAAAGGAGTTTTTGTCTCCATCATTTTTATATAGAGAAATGAATGGGTGCATCAGAAAAACATCTTCAAGGTTTGATGATAGAAATACATCAAGAGGAATTTCATCATTACAATCATTTTGTAAGAAAAGAGGAAACGTTTTATTGAAAATAATAAAAAATTGTGCTCCTTTAAACCCTTCAGTCCAAAAAATATGATCTGTAACCTCAATAACTTTTTCAAAGCCTAAAACACCCCCAAGCAGTACATTTCCATCCAGTTTCTTTACTTTATTGATACAATTCTGAATATACTCATCTGTATAATCCGGGCTGAAACAGTGCAGAGAAGTAGAAATCATAACAAAGTCTTCTTCATGATTTCTTTTAATCACACTTTGTAATGCACTTAAGAAGTTTTGCTGCTTATCAAGCAAAATAAATTCACTTTCAAAATGCCTTTCTTCATATTGTTTAAAATCGTTGGAGGGTTTTTCCGGATGAGAAGAGAAAACAAAAATTTTCTTCATAAAATAATTGGGTTTCGGTAGTTAATTAGTTTTTGTAAAAATAGGGAATGACATTAAATATCCAATAATCTTCTGTGATAATTGATTTGTCCCAAATGATAGTCCAGATGAGCAATCAGATGAATAAGAAAGTAATCTGTGGTCATTTTATTTTCAAAAACAACCAGTGGATATTCTTTTTTCAGATCGTCTTCTGATAATTGTGGAAGCACAGAGTCTATCATGGCCAAAGTGGCTTCAATTTTTTCAATAAGTTCAGCTCTTGGAATATCTTTTAATGAAAACTCAAGCTCGCGGTGTCTTACGTATCCTGTGTTTCCAAGATGAGTCCCAATAAAATGGTTGAGGTTTCCAACCAAATGAAGAACCAGATTCCCTGCAGAATTGGCAATACTTTTCTCTATTTTCCAGAGATTTTCTTCATTTTGATAGGCTTCTACCTCTGTTTTTAGCTTGTTTAAATCTCTGTTGTAAAGAGATCTGAGACTTTCTGTAATCATATCAATTTTGTTGTATTGTAGTTTTAAAATATCCTCTGAAGTGCTTATAAACCAAACTGTCAATGTGGCATTTATAATCTATGAATCCATAAATGCTGTCATTTTTTTTGAATGTTTTGGTGTTTAGAATCAGTTTTTGTCCCGAAACTTTTGATGTTATGAATTTTTTTTCACCTTTTAAGGTTTTAGGATCAATATCTTTTATAAAAAATTGATTATTGAAGACTTTTACCAAAACGCCATTTCCAAAATATCCATTATCGTTGTTTAGTAGAATATTTAAAGTATCATTCTGATATTGGGCTTTACACTTATAATCTTCAAACAGAAATGATCCTTTAAGAGGGCCATCATAATAAAATGCTTTCTGAACAATGTAGGCTGTTCTTGTTTTGCTTTCAACAATTTCACTGTTATATAATTTCAACTCAGGATACTTTGACAGGAGCTGAATGGTATCATCAGTGGACAGTTTTTTATCAACAATAAAACTTTCAAAATTTTGATCCCTTTGACAGCTAAAAGTAGTCAATAAAAGACCAATTAAAAGCAGAAATAGTTTCATGTGAAACTATTTCTGCTTTTGAGCCCAAAGCTCCATTTTTCTGTTCAGAACATCCAAAGGAAGGCATCCCTGGCTTAATACTTCATCATGGAAGCTTGCCAGATTGAATTTGTTTCCAAGTTCTTTCTGATATTTTTCTCTCAACTCACGAATTCTTAAAGAGCCTATTTTGTAGCCTAAAGCCTGTCCCGGCATTGCCATATATCTTTCTACTTCTGCAGTGGCAGACCCTTCATCATAAGAAATGTTGCTTAAGAAATATTTAATGGCCTCTTCTCTTGACATTTTTCCGGTATGAAGTCCTGTATCTACTACAAGTCGTACAGCTCTCAGCATCTGATCGCTCAGATATCCCATTTTCTGGTAAGGATCAGTGTATAAACCGAATTCTGGACCTAGCGTTTCACAATAATGTGCCCATCCTTCACCATAGGCTCCAAACCATCCAAATCTCATGAATTTTGGAAGCTTAGTATTCTCCTGTTGTAAAGAAACCTGATAATGATGCCCCGGAATTGCTTCATGGAGGAAAAGAGACTCCATCCCTGAAGTAACATTGAATTTCGTAGGGTCAGGCAGCGGAACATAAAATATACCCGCTCTTTTCCCGTCAGGAGTTCCCGGAATATATTCTGCGCTGGCACTTGCCTCTCTGAACTTTTCCGTCTGTCTGATTTCAAACTTTGTTTTTGGAGTTACATTAAACATTGTTTTCAGTTTCGGAGTAATCTTCGTCAGAATACCGTTGAAGGCATTTAAAACTTCCTTAGAGGTCTTATAAGGCATTGCCTTTGGATCTGTTTTCACAAAAGTGATAAACTCTTCCAGACTTCCGGTAAAGCCTACCTGCTGCTTTACTTTTTCCATTTCTGCACGAAGCATAGCTACCTGCTGTAGCCCAATTTTATTGATCTCATCAGGAGATTTCTTTGTAGTCGTCCAGCTTTTTACATAATAGCTGTAAATTTCATTACCGTTGGGAAGGCTGTTGTATCCATCTGTATCTCTGGCTTTAGGAAGATAATCTTTCTCTAAAAATATTCCCATTTTAGTATAAGCCGGAATAATTTTTTTGGTGATAGCTTCCTTATAAAGTGCTGAAAATTTATCTTTCTGGTCCTGCGTGAAGCTTTTCGGGAAGTTTTTAATTGGCCCGTAGAAAATATTCTTTTCCATATCAGACGTTGTGATTTCTTCGGCTTTCATCTGAGGAATCATTTTGATAACCAGTTTTTTAGGAAGTACAGCCTTATTGTTGATTCCCTCACGGAAGTTATCTGTTGCAGCGTCCATCCATTCTGGAAATCTTTCCATTCTTTTCAGCCAGTCACTGTAATCCTTTTCAGTTTTGAAAGGCTGGCTGCCCTGTCCGCTTCCATACAGCGGAAAAGTAAGCGGAAGACCGCCGAATTGTGTGAAAGGAATATATTCCGGATGATAGGCATAGGCCTCAATTTTATCTTTTAAAGTATAATCCAGTACATCATATACCACTTTATCTTCATCAGAAAGAGCCTTGTAATCTACATGCTCCAGTTGTTTCTGTACAGAATTATAAAAAGCCACTTCTCCTGAAATAAAATCCTTATCAATATTGATAGGAAGCTGGTCGTTGTATCTCGTATCTCCTTGAGAAGTAGCATCTAAAGGGTATAACTTAAGATATTGCTCATAATAGTTGGAAGCAATAGAATCCAGGTTGCTCGGAGTCACTTTGGTAAGAGGAGAATCCGATTTTTTGCATGAAGCAAGCCCGATCATCAACCCTAATCCAAGAATACCTTTTGATAAAATGTTTTTCATTTTCAGAATCTTTATGAAAACAAAAGTAAGTATTATTGGGATATTCAGACTTATGGTAGGAGTTGATTTTAAAAAATTATTTTCAAAATCCTTTCAACTTTGAATCAATTTTTTATCTTTGTCTAAAACGTTTAACAATCATATTATTACAGTTCTTTTTTAAGAAAAAATGAAAGGGATTTTAAAAATTTACCATCCGGAGGAGACGCTAAAATACAATATCAGAAATACTTATTGTAAGGCGGTTTACAGTAACCAACAACATTTTTTAGAGGTTGAAGTTATTACGGATGACAGTTTGGATCACGTGGACGATGATTCACTACAGTACAACTTTCCGCAGCTTTCACTTGAAGTTTTTGATTTTCCTATCGAATCGGCGGAAATAGAAGGAAAAACTATTACAATCAATGACTCTGACGAGGAAACCTACACTGAAGTAGACCTTTTCGATGACGAAGAGGCCTATATCTATGACAATGAGCTGCTTTTCGAAAAAAATGAGGAAGGAGAGCTTCAGGTTATCTGGAAGGGTACCATTGATGATTTCTATACCGGATCTGATACACCGATTCCTTTTAGATTAAAATGCGAATTCAGCCAGGATAATATTGAGGTAGACGAGGATTAACAATCGTCTTCATCCTTTTATAATACCGAATTTCTTTTCAAAATTATTTTTGGAAAGAAATTTGCTATTGGTAAATAATAACAAATTTTAAGTTGTTTTTAAGCAATTTTTAAGAGTTCAATTCATAATATTCTACTACATTTGTCGTTGAAAATTTAATAAAATTCACATTTAATGCTGTTAACGGAACTTTCTCAGATTTTATTTGCACAAATCGCTACACCTGCAGTTGCTGCAGACAACTTAGAGTTCTCATTCTGGAAAATTATGTTCCATGGAGGAGCGTTCGCTAAAATAGTGATGGTCACGGTATTGCTGTTGGGAATATTTTCTCTGTATCTGTTTTTTGAAAGATTTTTCTTTATCAAAAGACTGACTTCAAAAACGGATTCCAACTTCATGAATAATATTGAAGACTTTATCAAAGCAGGAAAAATAGAGGCGGCAGCAGATTATTGTAAAACACAGAACTCTCCCGAAGGAAGAATTTTAGAAAAAGGAATTTCAAGACTGGGACGCCCTGTTTCTGATATCGTAAGTGCTATGGAATCGCAGGCTCAGGTAGAAGTTGCCAATATGGAAAAAAACCTGAACCTTTTAGCTGTAGTTCCAAGTATTGCACCAATGTTAGGACTTTTGGGTACGGTAATCGGGATGATTATTGCTTTCTTCAATTTATCCCATGCTACAGGTTCTTTCTCCCCGAAAACACTTTCGGAAGGTATTTATACCGCTTTGGGACAGACCGCTGTAGGTTTGGCAGTAGCAATTCCTGCTAACTTCTGCTACAATATCCTATTAACAAGGATTGATAAATTTGTACTGAAGGCTCAGAATATGTCAGGAGAATTTTTAGACCTTATCAACAAACCTTTATAAATCTTTCTTAAGATGAAAATTCAGAGAAGAAATAAAGCAAACCCGGAATTTAGTTTAGCAGCGATGACAGACGTTATCCTGTTGATGCTGATTTTCTTTATGATTACATCTTCTGCAGCTAATCAAAGTGCTATTGATGTGAATCTGCCGAAAGCCGGAGCTGTTGACGATAATATACCCAATCCTGTGACAGTAAGCATTAAGCCGGACGGATCATTCTTTGTGGATGACAATCCTGCTAATAAAGGAGAACTGGAGAAGATTATTGTAGATAAACTGGCCGGTCAGACTAATAAATCTTTCACGATCAGAGCTGATGAAAACACATTGCATAAAGATGTTGTTTTTGTAATGGAAATTGCAGAAAAACATAAATTTAACATTGCAATTGCAACGGTTAAAGATAAATAACAAATCCGGACTTCCGGAAAGAATTACCTGTTAAGATGAGAAGCTATACAGCAAACAGAAACGAAGAAAACAAGGATAGAATAAAGAGCGCTCTGCTTTCTGTTCTTATCTGGGCTGCTATTTTGCTTTTTGTTTTTTTGTATAAACTAAAACCTGAGTTGGATAAAGATCCTGAAGTAGTTACCACCATGTTGGTCAACTTCGGGGACAATAGAAATGGGAAAGGAATTGAAGAACCTGCTGAACAGCCGGGAAGTCTTGCCGCAGCCACAGAGGAAGTGACACCTGAACCTGCAGAAACACCTGTTCCGGAAACAAAAACCATTGTAAAACCTGAGCCGGCGCCTACTCCTGAACCCAAAAAAGTAGAGACAAAGGAAAAAGTCATCACAGGAAACAATTCAAAAACAACAGCTCCTAAAAAAGAGGAATCAAAAAAAGCTGTAAAAAAAGAAGCAACAAATACCAGCGCGTCCAAGACTACTAAGAAATCCGGAGCGGCAACCGCCAATTCGAAAACAGGAAATGGAGACGGAAAAGGAAATGCCGCTATTGGAAACCTGATCAAAGGAAGAGGAACAAAAGCAGGAAGCCAGGGAACAGGTGAGGGCATAGGAAATGCAGGAGATCCTTTAGGAGGTGACGGAAACGGAGACAGTAAAGTAGGAATCGACAGAAAGTTGGTAGGATATATTCCCGGAACAATGGGCAGAGGAGGTGCCCAGCCATCTCACAGTTGTACAGCAAGCGGATCAATTACGATTGCTTATACAGTAGATAAAGCCGGAAATGTGGTGTCTGCAAGAAGATCAGGAGGTGTTTCAGATCCTTGTGTATCATCCACATCAGTAGCTTGGGTAAAGAAATATGTAAAAGCCGAGAAAGCCAATACTTCTTCCACCGGAACTTATAAAATTACATTCTAAAAATACAAAAGCACTTTATTCAAGTGCTTTTTTTAATTCGTTGATTCTATTGATTATCGGAAGTGCAAAAATACCACTGGTCTGAAGATACAGCTCGTAGAAAGTCTTTGCTTTATCCTGAAAATCTTTGTTATGATCATGTCTGCTGTTAAAGTAGAAAAGATTTCCCAGCATTTCGTAATAATCTTTATGATCTCTTTCCTGTCTTTCATTGACAATGGCAATCATTTCTTCCTTCGTTTTAGAAGAAACTTCTGTGAAGCTCATCTTAAAAATGTCTCTCATCAAAGTATCAAAATCCAGTTCTTTCTGCATTAAACTTTCTTCAGGTTTATCCAGTATCAGTTTTTCCAAAGCCTGGGTTAGCTGGCGGATGAGTCTTAGGGTGAATTCTTTATCGGTAATCATAATGGATTTAAGGTTTTGAATTTAATGTTTAAAATTAATAGCATCTGGTTGAACCAGCAACTTTTTTATTAAGCAAAGAATAAATACGCCAACGCAATTGCTGTAATAACGCCAACCAAATCGGCCAGAAGCATGGCAATTACTGTGTATCTTGTATTCTTAACGGCTACGGCACCAAAATAGACAGCGATCACGTAAAACGTCGTATCTGAACTTCCCTGAAGTACGGCTGCTAATTTCCCCTGGAAACTGTCCGCTCCGAATGTACTCATCGTATCCACCATCATTCCTCTGGCTCCTGAACCGGATAAAGGTTTGATTAAGGCAGTCGGAAGCCCGTCCACGAATCTTGGATCCATATTTGCGACATTAACCACCCATTTCATTCCGTCAATGATTACATCAAAAACTCCGGAAGTTCTTAATAATGAAATGGCAATCAACATTCCAACCAGGTAAGGAATAATCTTTACGCAGGTAGTAAATCCTTCTTTTGCGCCTTCAATAAAGGCATCAAAAACATTTATTTTCTTGTAAACGGCTCCAAGCACAATAGCAAGGAATATAAAAAGGATTAAACCATTACTTAATACTTTACTGAAATCATCTAACTCGTCTTTACTCAATTGTACAAGATACAATACCAATAGAGCAATAATAGCTGAAATTCCACCCACATAAGCGATGACTACCGGACGGAGAAGATTGATCTTCTGATATAGAGAAACAATAATCATTGCTGCCAAAGTAGCTGCGAAAGTAGCAATCATACAGGGCAGGAAAATATCTGTAGGCGTTTTGGAACCCATTGATGCTCTGATGGCGATAATGGATACGGGAATCAAAGTCATACCTCCGGCATGAAGACACAGGAACATAATTTGTGAATTGCTGGCCGTGTCTTTATTGGGGTTTAAAGTCTGAAGGCTTTCCATGGCTTTTAGCCCAAAAGGAGTTGCTGCATTATCGAGCCCAAGAAGATTAGCACTGAAATTCATCAGCATATGCCCGAATGCAGGATGGTTTTTAGGAATGTCAGGAAATAATTTCGAGAAAAAAGGTTGAATCAGACGGCTTAGAAGATTGATTCCCCCTGCTTTTTCTGCAATACTCATGAATCCCATAAACAACGTCATAATCCCGATAAGACCAAGACAGATCTTCACCGCAGTTTCTGAAGTTCCAATCACTCCATCAGCTTCCTGAACACGGTAAACATTTACGTTTTGTTTTAAAGAATCTGTTTTATAGTGAATTCTGCTGTCTGCAAAATCATTCTTTTTCATCAGACTGTCTCTTACAACAGGGGAGAGGCTGTTCATCGGCTGTGATGCAATCTTCACTGTATCACCACCTTTTCCTACCACCATATCATTAAAAATGGTCTTATAGTGACCTGACGAAACATATTTTATACTGGCAATGGCAATGGCAATGATAATGAAAGCCGACCAAATTCTGCTGAGAACCATCTGATTGATTTAATTGTTTAAACTTATCAAAAATACTTTAAACCACAAAAATAACTAAAGTCTTTTGTTATTCTGATGTGAAATGGAAAACTAATGATAGTTCCAGCCCTTAAACCTATTTTAACGCAATACCCGCAAAGGTTTCTAATAATGAAGTTTGATTTTTTTCGTTCGCTAAGGCGTTAGCACTAAGCAGAGAAACAGAGACATTGCTGAATGAAATGCCCTTGCGCTCGAAAATATACATTAAGTTTTTAGATTTGCCTTGCGCTCCCTAGCGTTTAAAACTAAAATGATTTACTCCTTCAGGTAAACAAGATGCCCTTTAAAATCATCATCAAGATTTTTCAGAACTTTAGCTTCATCCATTTTTTTGACTAAGGCCTCTACAAAAAAGCTTTTTTCAAAAAACTGGCGGTGAATTCCTGGTAAAAGTTCCATGAAATAATCCATTCCGATTTTGTTATTATGGAGATCCATTTTGGTTTCCAAAGGCTCGTTCGGGAAAAGTTCTTCATGCATGTCTGTGATCCTTTTGCAAAAATCAAGTGCCTTTTTAGGGGAAGAAATTTTACAGCAGTACATCATAATGAAGCAGCACCAGAGAGCATGTCTGAAGGCATTTCCAATTCCATTTGTGGAAGCTGTCTTAGGAAATTTTTTCTGAGCTATGGTAAATGCCTTTACAGTGGCATGAAAGCTCAGCAGGGCAAAAAGAGGATGGGGAAGGATAAGTGATAAAAGACGCATAATCTTTTTAAAACTCATACTTCTGATGGTATTGAAAAATATCTTAAAAGTCCTCATAAATAAAAATCTCTCCCTAATTAGAGAGAGATTGTATTGTTTTTGTTACAGATACTATGCTTTTACAGCTAATAAATTAACTGTTTTTGCAACAGTATCCTGAATTTCAGTTCTTTTTACGATGAAATCTACAAATCCTTTCTCCTGTAAGAATTCTGATGTCTGGAATCCTTCCGGTAAATCTCTACCGATTGTTTCACGAATTACCCTTGGTCCTGCAAAACCGATCAGTGCTCCCGGCTCTGCCATAATGATATCAGCGGTCATTGCGAAAGAAGCAGTGATTCCTCCGAATGTAGGGTCACAAAGATAAGCGATGTATAAAAGTCCTGCTTCAGAAAGCTGGGCCAACTTAGCCTGAACTTTTGCCAGCTGCATCAAAGAGTATGTAGCTTCTTGCATTCTCGCTCCTCCGGACTGACAAATAATCATATACGGAAGTTTGTGCTTGATACAGTAATCTACTGCTCTTCTGATCTTTTCTCCCATTACAGAACCCAAAGATCCACCGATGAAAGCAAAATCCATACAAGAAACCACCATTTCAGTTCCTTTTACAGTTCCTACCGCATTTCTGATAGAATCAGTAAGTTTTGTCTTTGCTTTTACTTCTTTCAAACGGTCTTTGTAAGGCTTTGTATCTTTGAAGTTTAAGATATCAATACTTTCAACATTGGCATCCAGTTCGGTAAATTTACCACCGTCAAAAAGGATGTCAAAAAATTCCGCACTTCCTATTCTTACATGAAATCCGTCTTCAGGAGAAACATAGTTATTTCTCTTTAGTTCATCATGTTCCACTACTTTTCCGGATGGAGTCTGATGCCAAAGGCCTTTGGGAACGTCCTTTTTTTCATCAGTAGAAGTGGTAATGTTTTTTGCTTTTCTTTTAAACCAGTCGAATGCCATTTTTGCTTGTATTAATGTATAAATGTAAAATGTACCAATGTAAATGTATTTCTTATGAATACTTATTACATCGGTACAAATGTACAGTTCTTATTTTAAAGTATTTACGTTATTTAAATCTTCAAATGCTTTCACCAATCTTGTAGAGAATGTTTCCTCTCCTTTTCTTACCCAAACTCTTGGGTCATAGAATTTCTTGTTAGGTTTTTCTTCTCCTTCAGGGTTGCCGATTTGAGCTCTTAAATAATCAATATTGTTTACCATATAATCTCTAACGCCTTCTGTATATGCAAACTGAAGGTCAGTATCGATATTCATTTTGATCACTCCGTAGTCGATAGCCTCTCTGATCTCCTCTAAAGTAGATCCTGAACCTCCGTGGAATACAAAGTTGATAGGTTTAGCAGCCGTTCCGAATTTCTCCTGAACATATTTCTGAGAATTGTCAAGGATTTTCGGTGTAAGAACTACGTTTCCTGGCTTGTAAACTCCGTGTACGTTACCAAAAGCAGCAGCAATGGTAAAGTTGTCAGAAATAGCTTTTAGTTTTTCATACGTGTAAGCTATATCTTCAGGCTGAGTATATAATTTAGAGTTATCAACATCTGAGTTGTCAACACCGTCTTCTTCACCTCCTGTAACCCCGATTTCTACTTCAAGAGTCATCTGAAGCTTAGCCATTCTTTCGAAATACTGAGCTGAAATCTCAAGGTTTTCTTCTAAAGATTCTTCAGAAAGGTCTAACATGTGAGAAGAGTAAAGAGATTTTCCTGTCTGCTTGAAGAAATCTTCGTTAGCATCCATCAATCCGTCGATCCAAGGAAGTAATTTCTTTGCACAATGGTCTGTGTGTAGAATTACTGTTGCTCCGTAAGCTTCTGCAAGGGTGTGGATATGCTTTGCACCAGCGATAGATCCTAAGATTGCAGCCTTTTGTCCGTCATTGTTTAATCCTTTTCCTGCGTTGAATGCAGCTCCACCATTTGAAAACTGAATAATTACAGGAGAGTTCAATTTCGCTGCAGTTTCCATCACAGCGTTTACGTTGCTTGATCCAATTACGTTTACTGCAGGTAATGCAAACTTGTTTTCTTTAGCATACTGAAAGATATCAGTAACTAACTGACCTGTGGCAACTCCTGCCGGAAAAATTCTGCTCATGTTTTACTTTTTATTATAAATTTATTAGGTGTTTTAATTTCGTGTAAAGGTAATCATTTTTAAGAAATTACTAATTTCTTTTATCTCTTCCCCAAAGTAGCTTCTGACGGATCGTTTCATAGAAACTCAAACTGTTGGGCTGTACCAGAAGAAGCTGGAATGCTGCCTTTTTGATGATAATTTCCTTATCGGTTTCTATATGGATGAGTCGGGAGTCCAGAGAAAGGGAATATTGAGGGACACGACTTTCTACCCTGAATTTTATTTCTACTTTGTCATTGACCACTAAAGGTCTCACATTCAGATTGTGAGGTGCTATTGGAGTGATGACGAAATTTTCGTTGTTTGGAGAAATGATGGGCCCGCCACAACTCAAAGAGTAAGCGGTAGAACCGGTAGGAGTGGAGATGATAACTCCATCGCCCCAGAATACATTCAAAAACTCATCATTGATATAAGAATCTACTGTAATCATTGAGGTAGTTTCTTTTCTGGAAACCGTAACGTCGTTCAGGGCATAAGGAAAAAATCCTTCAAGATTAGGAGAAACAACTTCAATAACTGAACGCCTGCTCGTCTTTACATCTCCTTTCAATATTGAATCAAGCTCTTTAAAAGCTTCTTCTTTGGTGAAAAAAGCTAAAAACCCAAGTCTTCCTGTATTCACTCCTACAACAGGAATTTCAAGATCTTCAATGAACGTTAAAGAATTTACAATCGTTCCGTCTCCACCGAAAGTGAAAAACAGATCAACTTCTTTATCCAGAAGATCCTGCTTACAGTTGAAGGTTTCAAAAATTTTTGAGAACTGAAGTGCTTCAGCCATTTCATCGTACAGAACAGATTTTACATCTCTGGCTTCAAGTTCAGAGATAAACTTGCTTAAATATAAAAAAGTATCAAGATCTTTTTTCTGAGAATATATGGCTGCCTTCATGTTATATTTCTATGAATTTTTGTAAAAAACCAAATCGGTCTTTAAACAGATCGGATTTCTCATCAGAATAGTATTTTTCAACAATTCTGTAGTCATACCGGTCAAAAGTTGAGTCTATCGAGGCCAGATTTTCATTGCTGATCTTTATGGTGATTTGGACCACTTCTTCCGACATAAAGCTTATAAACCCTCCATAAAACTTCGAGTTGTTGCTTTCTACGATATTGGTAATTTCCGTCATGGAATATTTTCTGGCAGGAGTTTCTACAGTAAGAATAGCACCTGTTTCTGAAAATAAAGGATAACGGGAAAGGTCCTGGAAAACATCTTCACAGGTGATATACCCCAGATATTTTTCATTTTTATTAATCACCGGGATCACATTGCTGCTGAAGGTATAAAACAGACGGATACTGTCCATAATATTGCTGTCCTCCAAGATAGCAAACCGCTCAATCTGGTGCTCAAGGTTCTTCAAAGTCCCGCCATCTTCCTCATACAGAAAATCCATGGCAAGGGCTCCGTAGAAATGGTGGGATTTTTTGATAAAAACATGGGAATATCCAAAATCTTCCAACATATTTCTGGCCGACTCTATGGAGTCAGACAGGCTAAAACATGGAAAGTCTTTTGAGATATAGTCCTTGATAAACATTGTGCTAATTTATAAAAAATTAAATGAAACTTTTTCTGAAAACCCGACTTTTTTTAAGCTGAAACAAAAAAAATGCCATCAAAATTTGATTGTAATGAAAAAAAAGGTATCTTTGTCGCCTTTCATTTTTACTTTTTATTAGATTTATTTCAAACTGCACTGTCTACTAAGGACATATGCAGTTTTTTTTTATTTTAACGCTTTTGCAAATTCCCACATCACAATTCCGGCACATACACTTACGTTCAGAGAATGCTTTGTTCCGAGCTGCGGAATTTCTAAAAATACATCAATATTAGGAAGAACCTCATCACTGATTCCTTCCACTTCGTTGCCTAAAATCAAGGCATATTTTTTCGATCTGTCAATCGTAAAATCAGTAATAAGCTGGCTGTCGGTAGTCTGCTCAATCCCGATGATTTCGTATCCTTTGCTCTTCAGATCAGCAATCGCTGTATTGGTTTCTGTTTCATGAGACCAGTCTACACTTTCTGTTGCTCCCAATGCCGCTTTATGAATCTCACGATGAGGTGGCTGCGGTGTGATCCCGCAAAGGATTATTTTTTCAATTAAAAAGGCATCTGCCGTTCTGAAGGCTGCACCTACATTGTGCATACTTCTGATATTATCTAAAATGATGACCAACGGAATTTTTTCAACCTTCTTAAATGTTTCTACATCTATTCTGTTAAGTTCTTCCAGTTTTAGTTTCTGTACCAATTGTATTATTTTGTTGAGATTAATTTTCCGTCTTGATAGACCTCTGTTTTTTCTATGCTTCCGTCTTCACGGTAATGAACCCTGTTGCCATTTCTTTTGTCGTTGGCAAGCTCAGTTTCACGCTGCAACTTTCCTGATGGATAGAATACTTTCCATTTTCCGGTCGCAAGGCCATTGTCATACTGGCCGATGTCTTTCACTGATTTTCCGTCTTCATGGAAGGTTTTGCTTTCTCCCTGTAATTTATTGAATTTATAATTCGAAACTTCAGTTATTTTGCCGGCTGGAGAATAAAAAGTAGCGGTAAGGCTGTTATCATAAACATTCTTTTCTCCGTTTCTGAAAGCTTCTTTAGAAGTAAGCACTCCGTTTTTATCAAAATAGGACCATTCTTTTACTTTGAATCCTTTCTTATATTCTCCTTTCGACTGTATTTTTCCGTTATCATAATAAAAAACAGCATCTCCGTCCAGTTTCCCTTTTTCCCATTCTACAGTATTTTTTACCTGTCCATTGTCATAGAATTCCTTGCAGGATCCTTCCTGTAATCCGTTTTTATATCCACAGGGTTTCTGTGCCAGCATCATGACAGAAGTGGAAAAAAACAATAGAAACATGTACTTCATAGCTATTTTTATTTCAAAAATAGTAAAATACTTATATTTGACTCAAAAATATACTATGAAAAAATTATTCACATTATTCATATTGATGTGGGGATTTATGTATCTGGGAGCACAAAACACATATTATCCTCAAGCTTTTTTTGATAAAAAACTTGCCAGAGACATGCTGGGATTCGGAAATTCTACCATTGAAGGCGTTGCTTCTACCAAACAAAAGAACAACTGGGGTATCAAGCCATTGCTTGGAGAAAAACATTATGCACCTAAAGGAACTGTTATTATGCTTTTTCCTGTAACGCCTTATTTCGAGGAGTTTTATGACATGAGAAGGAAATATGAAAACAAAAAGACAACAGTGTATATGTCTGAAGATGCTTTTAAATACAGAGTGGAAGCTTTAACGGATGATCACGGCAGGTTTAAATTCGAAAAACTGAAGCCCGGTAAATATTATATTGAAACAATTGTCAATTTTACGGCAACGGCAAGTTATCAGCAGCAGACAGGAACATCAGATGCTTATAACGGTTATGGAGCTTATATGTATTCAACACCAATATACAGTACGTTTTTCTACGGATATTCTGCAGCCAACAGGGAAAGCAAATTTGTAGAGATAAAACAGGACGGCGAACTCAAAGAAATCAAGCTTTAAAAGCTTGATTTTTTATTTTCTGATCATAATCTGATGTACATTCTTCTCAATATTCTGAGCTAAGGTCTCCATAGGAATATCATTTTCATCATTGTTGAAAGGATCTTCAATTTCTTCCGCAATCAGCTCAAGACTCATTAAAACATAATAGACGAAAACGGTAAGCGGAATCATGAAAAGCCCAATAGTGATCACATAAGCAATAGGCAGAGCAAAAACGTACAGGATAATAAATTTCTTGATGAAAGAAGAATAGGAATAGGGGATCGGAGTATTTTTGATTCTCTCACAGCCTCCGCACACATCAAGAAATCCTGAAAGCTGAGTATCTAAATACAGCATTTCAATTTCTGAGATTTTGCCCTCTTTTTTTAATAAGTTCAATTTATGGGTTAGCAGGATAACAATTTCACTTGGGCCATGATTTTTTAATGAACTTTCTATTTCAGAATAATCTTCATCCAACGCCAATCTTGTAGATTCTTTGGAAAGATGTTTGGCCAAAAAGTGAGGGAAATATTTTAAATATCTTGCAATCTGTTCAGCATCCTGACGGTTGTCACCAAGAATAGTATTAATTTTTATAGCAAAATTTCTGGTGTCATTGACTAGTTTTCCCCAAAGCTTTCGGCCTTCCCACCATCTGTCATAAGCTGTATTGGTCCTGAAAACCAATAAAAGAGAAAGTACAAAACCTAACAGAGAGTGAATCATTCCCACGTTACTGATTCCTGATTTTGAGGTAAGGTGAAGATATTCCACTTCCAGATACTGAATTCCCCAGGAATAAAGTCCTATAAGAACCATGCTTGGAAAAAGGATCTTCAGCGTATCACTTTTGTGTAAACTGAAAAGGATTTTAAGGAAATGTTTGGTATTGTAGACTCTCATAAATTCACTTGTTACCACAAATATAATTTTTTCATCTGAGCTCTGCTAATAAAGTAAGGAAGTCTGAAGCCGGAAGAGGGAAGGTGTTGAAGCCGAAGAAGAGGTCTAAGTTCTCCATAAAAATCTTTTTATGGAATGATATATTGTATAGATGTTTGCAGGCAACCTTAACTCCCAGCTTCGCTCTTCCAGCTTCCAGCCCTTTTAATCTTAATTTTCTCAGGTTTTAAAAAAACACTATTTTTATTTCGCATTAAATACAAAATACATGATCCTCGAAAGCGTAGATATTGTAAATGATATCAGTAAAGAAGATTTTCAGAAAAATTATTTTAAAAAGCAAAAACCTCTTTTAATTAAGAATTTTGCCAGTAGATGGGATGCTTTTGACAAATGGAATCTGGCTTACATCCGGGAAAAAGCAGGAGATCAGGAAGTTCCGTTGTATGACAATAAGCCTGCAGATGCTGCCAAAAGTTCTGACGCTCCGGTAGCCCAAATGAAAATGAAGGAGTATATTGATACCATAAAAAGTAAACCTTCGGATCTGCGTATCTTTTTCTATATCATTACAGACAGACTTCCTGAGCTGCTGAAAAACTTTACATATCCGGATTTGGGAATGAAATTTTTTAAGAGACTTCCAACATTATTCTTCGGGGGAAGTGATGCTCATGTTTTAATGCATTATGATGTGGATTTGGGAGATTTTATGCATATTCATTTTGAAGGAAAGAAAAGAATTCTTTTATTTGATCAGAAACAGTCACCATTTTTATATAAAGTTCCTTTATCTGTTCATACAGTGTATGAGTTGGATTATGAAAATCCTGATTATGAAAAGTTTCCGGCCTTACAATATGCTAAAGGATATGAAATTTTTATGGAACATGGTGATGCTCTTTTTATTCCCGGGGCCTTCTGGCACTTCAACAGATATCTTGAGCCCGGCTTTTCACTTTCATTAAGAGCGCTTCCGAACAAACCGAATGTATTTGCCAATATGCTGTACCATGTTTTCATTATGAGATATACGGATAAGCTCATGAGAAAATTATTCAAAGCAAAATGGGTGAACTACAAGCAGAAATGGGCCTATAGGAAAAGTTCAGAGGCTTTGGAAAAACACCTTTCAAAAAAATAAATATTATACATTTGATAATTTTAAAGCATTGAGCGCAAGGCTTAGGGATATCTGCTGATAAAGGTTCGCAAAGACGTTTCACTCAGCGAAGAAATTTCGCCAATTGCTAAGTGAACGCCTTTGCGAACGAAAAATAAGAAGATACAAAATCAATTGTCTTTGTATCTTAGCGTTAAATTTTTGAACTTATTTATTGATAAGCCCAAAGATTGTTGCATCCACAAATTTTCCTTTTTCAAAAAAATAATCTTTCAGCGTTCCTTCTTTGCTGAAATTTAAAGAAGATAAAAGCCTTTCAGAAGAAATATTGGAAGGATCAATGAATGCATCCACACGGTGAAGTCTCATGGTTTCAAATCCGAAAGTCAGGATAGGAAGAATGGCTTCTTTCATATAAGACTGCTGCCAGAATTTTGGATTGAGCTCATAGCCGATTTCAGCTCTGAAATGTTCTCTATACCAGTTGTGATAACCGCAGGTACCGATCACTTTTTTTTCAGATTTTAGTTCCAGCGCCCATCGGAATCCTTTCCCTTTTTCAAACTCACTGTTAAAATGTTGAATAATGCGTTGGGAGTCCTCTTCTGTTTTGAAGGTTTCCAGATCATAATATTCCATGACTTCATCCAGAGAAAAGTACTCGAACAGGTCTTGGGTATCATTGAAAGTGAGCTGGCGTAAAATAAGCCTTTCAGTCTCTAAGACAGGAAATTCCATAAATAATGCGATTTGATGGGTGAAAAGTACGATTAATTACTGATAAAGAAAAGTCGGGAAGATTAACCTCTAAACAATTCTCTTACCCTGAATTTATTTTTCTAAATTTGGGGCTCATTTTTTACTATGGCAAAAGCAGCGAAGAAAGAAACCCCATTAATGACACAGTACAATACCATCAAGGCGAAATATCCTGATGCGCTATTATTATTCAGGGTTGGGGATTTTTATGAAACTTTTGGGCGGGATGCTGTCAGAACTTCTCAGATTCTGGGTATTGTGCTTACCAAAAGAGCTAATGGCGAAGGGCATATAGAGCTTGCCGGGTTTCCACATCACTCTGTAGATTCTTATCTTCCAAAATTGGTAAGGGCAGGGATGAGAGTAGCGATCTGTGATCAGCTTGAAGATCCTAAAATGGTGAAGGGTATTGTAAAACGTGGCGTTACTGAATTGGTTACGCCGGGAGTTACCTTTAATGACCAGGTTTTAAATTCAAAAAAGAATAATTTCCTGCTTTCTTTACACAAGGAAAAAGAGAAATATGGAATCGCTTTAGTGGATATCTCTACCGGCGAGTTCCTGGTAAGTGAAGGGAATCTGGAGAAGTTGCTGCACATTGTCAATACTTTTGATCCCAGCGAGATTATTTACCAGAGAAGTGTGCAGATTCCGGAGCAGATTAAAAACAGAAGTGCCTTTAAGCTGGAAGACTGGGCTTTTCAATATAATTTTGCCTACGAAAAATTAACAAACCACTTCAAAACCAATTCGTTAAAGGGGTTTGGTGTAGAAAACCTTCCGTTGGCTATTACGTCAGCAGGAGCCATTTTTGCCTATCTGGTAGAAGATACCCATCATAATCTGTTGGCACACATTACCAAACTTCAGATCATTCCGCAGGAAGATTATCTGATGATGGATAATTTTACCCTGAGAAACCTTGAAATTGTTTATCCAAGCAATCCACAGGGAAAATCTCTGCTGGATATCATTGATAAAACCTCTACTCCGATGGGAGGAAGGCTTTTGAGAAGAAGAATCATTCTTCCCTTAAAATCAGTGAACGAGATTATGAGAAGACTTTCTCTGATTGATTTCTTAAACGAAAATGATCATCTGAAATATGAGATCTGCCAGCTTTTGAAATCGATTTCTGACCTTGACCGATTAATGGGAAAACTGGCGGCAGAAAAAATTTCACCTAAAGAACTGGGATATCTTCGCCAAAGTTTAATTAATATCCATAAAATCAAAGCCTTATTGCATCCTCATGCAGATGTGCTGGCGTGGCTGGAACCTTTGTTTGATCTTGAAGAACTGATTAAGTTTCTGCAGAATCATCTTAATGAAGAACTTCCGGTAAATATTGCCAAAGGAAATATCATTAAAGAAGGTGTTTCTGAGGAGCTTGACAGATTGAGAAATCTACAGAATAAAGGACGTGGATTCCTGGATGAAATGTGCCAGAGAGAGATTGACAGAACAGGTATTACAAGCCTTAAAATTGATTTTAATAACGTTTTCGGATATTATATAGAAGTTCGAAATACACATAAAGATAAAGTTCCGGATGATTGGGTAAGAAAGCAGACTTTGGTGAATGCTGAAAGATATATTACCGAAGAATTAAAGGAATACGAAAGTCAGATTCTGGGTGCCGAAGAAAAAATAGGGGTTCTGGAAAATTCGCTGTACAGAAGCTTATGTGCAGAAACGATGGTTTATATTGACCAGATCCAGGGAAACTCCAATATCATTGCCCAGCTTGATGTGGCTGCAGGATTATCTGAATTGGCTGTTTCTGAAAGCTACACAAAACCTGTTTTAAATGACGGTTATGCCATAGACTTAAAAGAAGCCAGACACCCGATTATTGAGAATGCACTTCCGTTGGGTGAAAAGTATATTCCTAATGATATCTTCCTGGATAAAGATTCCCAGCAGATCATTATGGTGACAGGACCGAACATGGCCGGTAAATCTGCCATTCTGCGTCAGACGGCTATTGTATGCCTGTTGGCTCAGATCGGAAGTTTTGTGCCTGCAAAACACGCTGAGATCGGGATGTTGGATAAAATCTTTACAAGGGTAGGAGCTACAGACAATATCTCTGCAGGTGAATCTACTTTCATGGTAGAAATGAACGAGGCTGCGAATATTTTGAACAATATTTCAGAGCGAAGCCTTATTTTGCTGGACGAAATCGGTCGTGGGACTTCCACTTATGACGGGGTTTCTATTGCATGGGCAATTGCAGAATACCTTCATCAGCATCCAACACAATCCAAGACTTTGTTTGCCACGCATTATCATGAGCTGAATGAAATGACTGTCAATTTCGAAAGGGTAAAAAATTTCCATGTTTCTATTCAGGAAAATAAAGGAAATATCATTTTCCTGAGAAAGCTCGTTCCTGGTGGAAGTGAGCACAGTTTCGGTATTCATGTGGCAAAACTGGCGGGAATGCCTGCCAAAGTGGTTAACAGAGCCAATGAAATTCTTAAAACCCTTGAAGCAAGCAGAACTCAGGGAAGTGGAGGTACTTCTGAGAGTATCAAGAGAGTCACGGAGGAAAATATGCAGCTCTCTTTCTTTCAGCTGGATGATCCTGTTCTGGAAAATATCCGTGAGGAATTGACGAAAATAGATATTAATACATTAACACCTATTGAAGCTTTAATGAAGCTAAATGCAATAAAAAAAATGATTGGAGGTTAATCCAATCATTTTTTTTAAATAATGTTTAAAGTTTGATTAGCAGCAATAGCCGTCTTTACCTCTTGGGCCGATAATAAGGAAGTGATTTACTCCTCTTAGTTTGCATAAACCTTCTGCGCAGGCTGATGCACTTCCGTTAATTTCTTTAAGCTCGGTTTTAGTGAGTCTTTTTGTTTTAAGGTTTGAATTTTTCATATTTTCCCTGTTTACATGGTATAAACTTGGTTAACAGCAAAATCCATCCTGCATGCCAGGCACTCCTGAGCGTTCTTCTCCGGTGTGGGGATCTGTGCAGCTTATTACTCTTGGGCAGATGGGTCTGTTGGCTCCTCCGCTGATCTCTTTAAGCTCATTTTTACTAAGCTTTCTTTTTTGATTTTTTGAATTTCTCATAATAATTTGAATTTGGTAAAAGCTAATTTACAAGTTATTTTATTATGTTCAAAATATTGTGAGTCAAATTGTTAACTTTTTTGTCGCTGAAAAGTCATTCCATAAAAAAAGATTGAGGGCAGCCTCAATCCTTATTATTTAACAAAGTTTTTTTGATATTAACAGCAATATCCGTCTCTTCCTACAGGTCCTATTACAAACTCGCCGTCACCTCTGTCACAAAGTCCTTCCGGGCATACAACAGGGCCGTTACCTCCGTTAATTTCTTTCAATTCGTTTTTGGTAAGCTTTCTTTTCTGAATGTTTGATTTTTTCATGATAATTTTAGTTTTGATTTGATTTTTCTTGAATTTTTTTGATTAGCAACAGAATCCGTCTTTTCCTACAAGACCCGGAACCATTTCTCCTGAATCAGGATGTGTACAGAACCCTCGAAGGCATCTTGGAGGAAGTGCTCCACCATTAATTTCTTTTAGTTCGCTTTTGGAAAGCTTTCTCTTTTGAGTGTTTGATTTTTTCATGGTAATTTTAGTTTAATTGAATTCAAATATATAAAAATGATTCATATAATTCTATTAGTTGTGAAAAAATTAACATGTCTGCAAAAAAAAGAGCCTTAATGGCTCTCTTGTATTATAAATGATTGTATTCGTATGTATTAACATCAGTGGAACCTGTAGGTGTATTTCCTGTTTTATCATAATAGCTTCGGATTTCTTTTGTAGGATAACCGCTGGCATTGTATTCAAAATTAGACTTGAATATTGTCCATTCAGTTCCGGTTCCATTATTATAACTGATGATGTGATTGTAGCTTAATGTATTGTGAGCAGATCCGCTTTCATCTTCATTATCAACAATCTTTAGGTATCCTGTTATATTTTTCAAAGGAGCATTTTTTGTATCATATACTACTGTTTTTAAAGTAGAAGTTGCTGTTTCAGTAGTATTATTTTGAGTTCTTGAAAGAGTACCTGTCCAGCTGCTCATCGAGCCATCAGCATTCAATACAGCGTTTCTTGTCTCAGTTCTTGTTGATGCTGAAGAAGATGCAGTATATACTATTTTCACATTGTTATTAGCTTGATAAGTATAGTTGGATTCTGAGCTCCACTGTCCGCCGAAATCAATTCCGTTAATTGTTTTTTTAGTTAATCTGCCATTTCCGTCGTAAGTGTATTTAGTGGTAAGAGAGGTGTTTGAACCATTGATTACCGACTGAGAAATCAGATCACCTGTATAAATAAATGTAGTTACACTTCCTTCAGTAAGATTTTTGATCTGAGAAATTTTTGAACCGTTATAGGTAAACGTTAAAACATCTCCGTCCATGGTCATTTTCGTTACTAAAACCGGATTGTTATCATTGTTGTTTCCGCTGTTGTTAGATAAATCATCATCATTGTTACTGCTGGAGCATGATGCCAAAAAGAAAATTGGCAGAAGCAAATAAGTTTTTTTCATGGTTTTAATTTTAAGGCTGTAAAAATATCAAAAAAATGTATTAGTGATAAAAATAAATTGTTCATTTGTAGATAATTTATGAAATAAGGAAAAATTCATTTTTTGTATATTGTTGAATTGTAATCTTTTATGGTTTTGAATATGAAGAAAATAATAAAGATATTAGCTGTATTTATATTTTGTACGGTTTTTAAAGCCCAGCAGACCGAAGTTTCTGTGATAAAATATGAAGATCTGGAAAAACGGATCCAGCAGGAAAAAGATAAATTATTGGTTGTCAACTTTTGGTCAACCACATGTGGACCATGTGTAAAAGAGCTTCCTCACTTTATGGAAGTGAATGCTGAGTTTACGGATAATCAGAAATTTAAAATGATTTTGGTTTCACTGGACAGACTGGCAGATAAAGAAAGGGTATTGAAATTCATTAAAAATAAAAACCTTACCGCTGAGGTTCTTCTGCTTGATGATATCAAAAGAATGAATACCTGGATTCCCAAGTTTGAAAAAGACTGGGATGGAAATATTCCTGTAACACTGTTTTATAAAAATGGGGAGAAATTTCACTTTAATGACGGTGAAATGAGCAAAGAAGACCTTGAAAAAACAATTAAAAAAAATCTACAATAAATAATTAATTATGAAAAACCTGAAAATTTTAATGACCGCATTCGTCATGGGGCTGGGACTACTGAGTTTTACAACGACGGATCATGATAAAAACAAAATTCAGAAAGAGAGTATTTCTGTAAAAGGCTATGAAGTAGGAGATGAAGCTGCTGATTTTAAGCTTAAAAATATTGATGGCAAAATGGTTTCTTTAAGCGATTTTAAGAGTGCAAAAGGATTCATTGTTGTATTTACATGCAATCACTGCCCATACGCCAAGAAATATGAGGACAGGATTGTTGAGCTGGATAAAAAATATAAAGCTCAGGGGTATCCGGTAATTGCGATCAATCCTAATGATCCTAACGTACAGCCGGAAGACGGCTATCAGCAGATGATTGAAAGAGCAAAGCAGAAAGGGTTTACTTTTCCGTATCTGGTAGATGAAGGACAGAAAATTTATCCGCAGTACGGAGCAACAAAGACACCTCATGTTTTTGTACTGAAGAAAGAAAACGGGAAGAATATCGTGAAATACATTGGTGCCATCGACAATAATTACGATAACCCGAATGACGTATCCGAATATTATGCTCAGGATGCCGTAAATGCTCTGATAAAAGGAGAACCGGTTAAAATGACAAAAACGGTAGCTATCGGATGTACAATTAAAGTAAAGAAATAATATATTTGTTTCTATAAAAATAAAATCGGTGTTCCTTGAATACCGATTTTTTATGCCTAATTCCTTTTTGAAATGAAATTACAATTCAGCCTGAAATATCTCTTCCTTACTCTATTTATTTTTCTTGTAGAAGTATTGATTGCCACGAAACTGAGCCATATTTTCTTCGTAAGAGCTTATCTCGGGGATGTTATTGTAGTGATGCTTCTTTACACTTTCGTAAAGACTTTTGTAAAAGTAAATAATGAGAAACTGATTCTTGGGATTCTTATTTTTTCTTTCCTGATAGAATTTGCACAGTATTTCCATATTGCGGAAAAATTAGGCTTCCAGGACGGAAGCCTGATGTATATTGTTATCGGAAATTCTTTTTCATGGATTGATAACCTCTGCTATGCTGTAGGGTGTCTGCTGCTTTATCTTTTTGTAAGGATGACAAAAAGTGAAAACTTAACCTCAAACCCTAATACCTAACTCCTGCAACCTAATCCCTACTGTTTATCTCCCAAAACTATCGTACTTATCCTCTGCATACTTGGTAAAGCGGTTCAATAAAGCTACATTTTCCTTTTCCATAGGAGAAAGATCATTGTCTACATTGCTGGAAACAGGGATGTACCAGTCTGTTTGTTCAAAGAAATTTCTGTAGGTTTCTTTTTTGAAAGAATAGCCATGTCTTGCAAATACGGAATTTTTGATGATCTCAAGGTCAAGTTTTCTTAAATTTTTAAGATCCTTTTCCGTCAGCTTTTGCTTAGAGGCATTCAGTTTGAAAATTGCTTCTGAAGCGATACGGTTTTTAGACGTTTTATAGCTTTCTGTTTTGCCTGTTTCTTCATCCTTATACTTTTCTGTGAATTCTTTGGGATTGGACCAGTCTACCAGATCAGAATCTTTATCCAGCATAAAGTTGGGGTTATACACAAACTCTTTTTTAGTTAGCTTGAGTGTTTTGGAAGGAGCTTTGACTGCTGTTTTGTTAAAGGCATTCCATTTTCCGGTTAAGCTGTCTCCTTTCAGTTTTACTTCAAATCTTCCGTCTGTTTTGTCATTTCCCGGCTCATCCAGTACAAAAGACGCTGAAGCCTCATTGAAAACTCCTCTGAATGGGCGCTGATTACCATTCACAATACTTTGCCCGTAAACGCTGTCCTTGGTGATTCTGTTGATCTTTAAAGAAATTCTTTTATAATTATCAACGTCATATTCCGAGCCATCTGTTTCGTCAACTACCTTTTCCATTCCGGCAAATTCTCCGGTATAGATTCCGTAATATTCTTTGTGAACCTCAGGAATAACAACAGAATCCTTTTTTGCGGTCAGGGAATCTTTGCCAGATTCATTGGTTTTTCCTTCTTTTTTACAGCTTGCCAAAGAAACTGCCAGCAAAGAAATCAATGTATAATTTACAATTTTCATATATGTTTTTTTTTGATTAAATATTCAATAATAAGGATATTGGGAATCCAGCCCAGCCATGCAATGATCTGATACACATCCATAGGATTGGGATGAAATAAATATACAATAATAACTTTCCACATTCTCAGGGTAATCGCAGATAGTGTAAAAGCAAAACTGCGCCACATCCATTGCTTGTGTTCTTTAAACTTCTTCTGTCTTGCCAGCTGATATGCCTTAAGCGTTGAAAACCACCATAAAAAGCCTAAAACGATAAACGATATCTTTGATAAAAGACCTCCGTTTGCAAAAATTCCCATATAAATTCCAGATGGTGCCGCGAAAATCAGAATGAGAAAAATATACACTTTCCCCATATTCCGGTGGAAGTTTTTTAATACAAAATTTCGTCTGAGAATAGCCAGAAACCCTGAAAGAAGTACAAAAATACTCGTATAAACGTGAGTATAGAAAAATGTGAGATATTCAGGTCTTTCTACCACTTCTGTCTGCTTAATCATCAGAAAACTGACTTCAGGATTAAAAGGAATATATTCTAAGGTAATTTTTAACATCAGCCAAAAGAAATACCCAAATCCTATAACGAGAAGGATTCTAAAGAAGGCAGGTGTGTTTCTTTTAACGGATAACATTTTTTGTTATTCAAATTCTAGGGTAACAGGAAAAGTATAATAGTTGCGTACCATTACTTCATTGGATTCGGCGGGTTTCCATTTGGTTTCCAAAGACTTTATAATCTCTTCTATTTCCCTGTTTAGATCAGGAAGATCTCCGGTAACCAATATATTTTCTATTTTGCCCTTGGCATTAACTGTAAATTTTACTTTCGAAAAAAATCTGCCTTTTATCGGAGTTATTTTGTCTATTTGTATTCTGTCAGCAATATCTTTTTGAAGAGCTGCCATCCCTCCTGGATATCCACCATGTTTAGTATCTTCAGGACTATACTGCTGCTCTGTGGGATGATCTTCGACTGGTTGTATTTTGGTTTCCTGTGTCTGAGCAAAAACAAGCCCAAATCCAAGACATAAAATCAATGCTAATATTTTTTTCATGTGTTTAGTTTTTAGTAAAAATAATATTTTTTTACAAGCTATTGAGATCCTGTGCAATCAGCCATCCTTCACTCCAGCATGCCTGGAAATTGAACCCGCCTGTCACAGCATCTATATTTAAGACTTCTCCGGCAATATAAAAATTAGGAAGTAATTTGGAAGACATGTTTTTGAAGTTAATTTCCTTTAAATCAACTCCTCCGGCCGTTACAAACTCATCTTTAAAAGTTGATTTTCCGGTTACCTGAAACTTCTTTTTGCAAAGATTTTCCAATATTTTCTGCATTTCTTTTCCGGAAATATTAGCCACCTGTTTGTTGAAGTCCACTTTTGAAATATCTAAAACCTTCTGCCAGAACCTGTTGGTAATATCAAAGATCTTAGACTGCCCGATGGACTTTTTAGGATTACTTTGTTTAAAATTATGGAAGATTTCTTCCGCTTCGTCTATTTCTATGGAGATAAAATTAACTTCAATTTCAAAGTTATATTTAAGTTTTGCAAGACTTATGGCTTCCCATGCAGAAATTTTCAGAACGGCAGGCCCGGAAAGACCCCAATGGGTAATAAGCAAAGGTCCGCTTTCTTCAGTTTTTAATTTAGGAATAGAAATTCCTGCATTTTCAAAGCTTGTTCCCGGAAGATCTTTTAGCAATTCATCTTTAATATTGAAAGTAAAAAGGGAAGGAACAAGATTTATAATCTTATGTCCCAGATTTTCAACCATTTTTAAAGATTTTGGAGAGCTTCCGGTGGTATATACGATATAATCTGCCTCAAAATCTCCTGAATTGGTTTTAACGATATATTTTTCACCCTGTTTTTCGATCTCTTTTACCGTACATTTTGTTTTTATAGAAACATTTTTCTTTTGCGCTTCGTTCAGAAAAGTATTGATGATTGTCTGAGAAGAATTACTTTCAGGGAAAGTTCTGTTATCATTTTCAATTTTCAAAGGAACATTGCGCTGGTCAAACCACTCCATTGTATCCCCGGGTTGAAATTTGCTGAAAACACTCAATAGTTCCTTGTTCCCACGAGGATAAAACTGAACAAGCTCTCTGGGATCAAAACAAGCATGAGTCACATTGCAGCGACCGCCTCCGGAAATTTTAACTTTCTGAAGGACATCAGAGTTCTGTTCTAAAATCGTAATTGTATATTTCTTTTCGTCAAGATTGGATGCACAGAAAAAGCCTGCAGCACCGCCTCCGATAATAATGATCTGTTTCATGTATATGTAATCCTATGCGGAAGATTATTTTTTCAAAAGTACAATTTTTATAAACCATCTTATTTGAGTATTTTTGAAGATTATAATTTTAACGAGACCAAAAATGATTTTCTACCATAAATTTGAAGTGCGATGGAGCGATCTTGATGCCAATAAGCACTTAGCCAATTCATCCTATGTACAATATTGTGCGCAAGCCAGAATGGCTTTTATGACTAAAGAAAAAATGGGGGTTACCCAGCTAAGCAGATGGGGAATTGGTCCTGTGATCCTGCATGAAAGATATTCTTTCTTCAAAGAAATCTACGCAGATCAGATAGTTATTGTAAGTGTAGAAATAGACGGATGTGCAGAAGATTCTTCTATCTACCGTTTCGTACACAAATTCTATACACCGGATGGTATGCACTGTGCCACTGCAGAAGCTACAGGAGTATGGATTGATATGATGCTTAGAAAAATGACGACTCCACCGGATGATGTAGTGGAAGCAATGAATAAATATAAAAGCCCGGAAACTGTTGTATTATCGAAAGAAGATTTCAAAAAATTTCCTTTCCACCCACATAATATTGACCCGGCAGAAATTAATATATAAATGATAATTGATGATTGATCGATGATGTTGATGAAATATTATATTCTTGATGTATCAATTATCATTTATCAATCATCACTTATAAACAGAAATTATGTTTGAAGATAAATCACAGGAGCTGACGCCCATTTCAAAATTAGGAGAGTTCGGTCTTATTAAGCATTTGACGGAGCATTTTCCGCTATCCAATGAATCTTCGGAGCTTGGGGTAGGAGATGATGCAGCAGTTATCAATCCGGATAACAAAAAAGTAGTTCTTACAACAGATGTACTGGCGGAAGGAGTACACTTCAATCTGGGATATGTACCATTGAAGCACTTAGGATATAAAGCGGTAGTAGTAAACCTTAGTGATATTGCAGCAATGAATGCAACTCCTACGCAGATCTTGGTTTCCCTTGCGGTTTCCAATCGTTTTCCGGTGGAAGCTTTAGAAGAAATCTATTCCGGAATTCAGGCTGCTTGTGGAAGATACAAAGTTGATCTTATTGGAGGAGATACTACAAGCTCCAATTCAGGGCTGGTAATGAGCATTACCGCTGTAGGAATTGAAAATGACGAAAATATTGTCAAAAGAAGTGGAGCAAAACCTAATGATCTTCTTGTGGTAACAGGAGATTTGGGTGGAGCATATATGGGATTACAGATTCTTGAAAGGGAACATGCTGTATATCTTGCAAATCCAAATATGCAGCCGGAAATGGAAGGCTACGACTATATCCTGGAAAGACAATTGAAACCTGAAGCAAGAACAGATGTAAAGACGATTCTGGAAGAACTGGATATAAAACCAACTTCTATGATCGATATTTCAGACGGTCTGGCTTCTGAAATCCTTCACCTTTCAGATCAGTCAAAAGTAGGCTTCAGATTGTATGAAGAAAAAGTACCATTGGACAATCTTACGATCTCTACTGCAGATGAAATGAATTTGAATCCGGTAATGACTGCTTTAAGCGGAGGTGAAGATTATGAGCTTTTGTTCACGATTTCGCCAGATGATTTTGATAAAATTAAAAATCATCCGGATTTTACCATCATAGGACATGCTGTAGAAAAAGAAGAAGGAAACTTTATGGTCGCAAGAGGGTCTAATCAGCTGGTAGCGCTTACTGCTCAGGGCTGGGATGTCTTTTTAAACCAATAAAATGTATACGTTTACCGTATTACCGGTTTTAGTTATTATTACATTTATAATAGTGACTCTTTATAAACATTACATTAAAAAACGGAATCAGAACCTGAAAGAATCGTTCTTTTTTGTTTTTTTCTTTGTAACAGTCTGGAGTTTGATTTATTATTTTGTTTTTAGCTAAAAATAAACAGATGATCATAAAGATAATTTAAAAATCAATCTGATAAAACCGAAAAATTATATTTAATTTTAAATATTGTAAGAAAACCGCAGCACTTTTTTTGCTGTGGTTTTTGTTTTATCTCATCAAGTACATTAGTAATGAATTCATATGAAAAAAATATTCCTGTTCACAATCTGGTGTCTGAAGAATTTCAGGTCAACAGTTTAGAAAATGGACATCCGGAAAACTTTGAGGATATCCATCGGCATAATTTTTTTGAGATTATCTGGTTCAAAGAAGTTCATCCAGACAGCCGCCTTGAACTGGATTTTGAAAATTATACAGTTAAAAATAACCAGATTTGTATTATTGTTCCCGGACAGGTTTTCAATATGAAACTCCGCCAGGAAAAAGGATTTGTATTGGCTATAAGTAAAGAAATTTTTAAAGAAGCTTGTGATACTGAAGCTGTTTTAGCAAATGGAGCAAGGCCTTTCTTTTTAGATGCAGAAAGCAGTGAAACCGGAAATATGCTTATTTCAATGATCAGACGGGAATATCTTGGATCCGGCCGCGTTGAAATTTTGAAAGCTTATCTAAGAGCCTTCTGTCTTATTATAACGGATCAAATGAACGTTCAGAATACATCGGAAGATGACAAGCCGAGGATTCAGCAACTGTTAACGCTGATAGATGAGCATTATATCAATCAGAAGAATACAGACTTTTATGCTGAACAGCTCAAAATAAGCACTCATCATCTTAATGATATTGTCCGACTTTCCAGAGGAACAACCGTAAAAAAAATGATTTCCCAGCGTCTTATCCTGGAAGCCAAAAGAGAACTTAGCTTTGGAGCTCTTACGGTGAAGGAAATTGCTTTTAAACTCGGTTTTAATGATGCTTCATATTTTTCAAGGTTTTTCAAGAAACATACTAACCAAAATCCCGACAATTTTAAGAATAATGAAAAAAGATAATCCTCAATATTTGCTGTAATGATTGGCTTAGATTAATATTTTTCATTTATTTACAGTATTCAAATCTTCAGTTTGTCCTATACTTCCTTCAGTTCTTTTATTGAAATATGACGCTTTTTAAAGCAACTTTGCAGCTGAAAAAACTGCCTGTAAAGGCTTATATTATTTATGAAGAAGAATTTGAATATTGTAGTGTTTATTTTGGCACTGCTCAACACATTGGAGTCGCTGAGTATAGATCTTTATCTTCCCGCTTTCCCAAGTATGGCTAAAATCTTTAATACTGATATTGGCCATATCCAGATATCTATTTCGGTGTTCTTTGCCGGGTTTGCTTTCGGACAATTATTATGGGGACCTTTATCAGACAAAAAAGGAAGAAAACCGATGCTTTATTGCGGACTTTTACTTTTTATTATAGGAGCTACAGCCATCTATTTTACCTCAGATATTTATGTTTTATGGGCAATGCGTTTTCTGCAGGCCTTCGGAGGAAGTGCGGGAATTGTTATTGGTAGAGCGATCATTATTGATCTTTACGATAAGCAGAAATCCGTAACTATTTTTTCCCAGCAGTCTCAGATCAGTGGTATTGCTCCCATTGTGGCGCCGTTATTGGGAAGTGTTTTCCTTAAATTCTGGGGCTGGAACAGTTCTTTTGCCTTTTTATGCATCATGGGAATGATCACGTTGTTCATGGTATATAAATATGTACCGGAAACCAATAGCAGAGTCAATCTTCCTGACGAAGAACTGATAAATGAAAAAGGATTGAAAGATCAGCTGAAAATGATCATTTCCAACAAAGATTTTATCAACAGTACTATGGTAGGAAGTATTGCGTTTGCATCCCTTATTATTTACATTTCAAATGCACCGTTTCTATTCATGGAAATCCATGGGTTTTCAAGCAGTACATTTAGTTTTATATTTGCTTTTAACTCCCTGGCATTGATTACGGCGGCCTATCTTACCCCTAAGCTGATCAAAAGGATAAGCAATTCAGCACTGTTATTTACAGCTACTATTGTATTACTGGTGGTATGTTCTCTTCATATTCTGATTGCTGCTGAAAACATTTCTGTAGCTCTGGAAATTGTAATGCTTTATCTGTCGTTACTGGCTATCGGAATTTTATTTCCTATCACGTCAGCTCATGCACTTTCTCCATTTAAAGAAGGAAGAGGAACAGCAGCGGCTTTACTTGGATTCATGCAGTTGATGGTTACCTTCTTAATTTCAGGGCTTATTGGCCTTTTAGAAGCAGACTCTATCATCCCGATGGTGGTGACACGTTCTGCAATGGCATTAATCGCGGTTTGGTTCGGGTACCGTATTTTTAAATCTCAAAAAGTAACAGCTTAAATACCTGTTGTCATATACAAAGAATAATGTATTGAAAAACTAATCCGCTTATTTGATCCTGTTGTCATACGATCCGGACATTTAATCAAGTAATTTTTGTGAAAAATGACCAAAGGGTTCTCTTTGCATAAAATTTAAAATATGAAAAGAACCCTTTCGACGGTTTTATGTTGTTTATTGCCATTAGGATATTGGTTTTGACCAAGGCCCGTTTCCGGATGAAAATAAAAAATCGGAAGTATCACTACTCCCGATTTCTGTTTATTAATAAGGCTGTTCTTCACAAATGGAAGGAGGATTACATCCGCCACCGCCAGGGTTTCCGCCGCCGCCTACAGCGATACATTGTCCGGGATTTCCGTCTTCATACATTTCGCATGCATATCCCCAGGCACACTGGCAATCGTTCTGACAGTTATAAGAATTGCCTCCCATATGACAGCCGTCTATTCCGCTGCCCAGAATTGTAGATAAGTCTTTTCTTAAAAGTTTTTTGATTTTTTTCATGGTTCAATTTGGTATTAAATGTTATCGTTTAATTTGTATATCCTTGTAAATATAGTAAAATTGTTTTAATGGATTGTAAATGAATCACATGTGGGTTCTATACAAAAAGAAGCCATTTCAAGAATGGCTTCCTTATGATGTAAATATTCTTTTTTAGAAGCTGAAATTCTTTTGGTACAGCATATATTCTTTTTGGAACAGAGGAATAGTGCCTTCATATCTGAGAGGAGCTATTCCAAAACCATAAAACATATCAGCCTGGATTTTACCTTTTACAGAAATAACGCCTTTCCTTTCAGGAATAAATGTCAATCCTAAAGACGAAAGGGCAGAAGCCCTTCCTCTTAATCCGGAATTGGCAATAGGAATAGAAATAAACATAAGTCCTACAGCTCCTTTTGCTTCTAAGCCTGCTTCAGCAGATAAGTTCCCTTCTGCACTGGTGATGGCAGGTTCTGATTTCTTTTGAAGATTAATATTAATCGCCGGATTTTTGCTTACAAGAAAGTTGGCATTTCCTTCAAGATCCAAAAGTTGCGCCTGTACTTTCCCTGTAGCCTGTACCCCAAGAAAAGGACCAGCAGAAAGAGTAGGACTTAAAATCAGTCCTGTAGGTCCTAAAACGATTGGAACAATAGGAATATTCAGGTAGTCTGTAGTACTTGCCGTATAGCCCAGACTTCCCACAATACTCGCAGTGCTCTGAAGCTTGATGTCATCCATAATGAGGCTAACATAGAAGTTGGATAAGTGTCCCCATGAGAATGTGATATTATAATCAATCTTTGGCGTGAATCCTCCTTGTACATTTACAGTGGATGTTCCTGCTGAAGACAGAGGAAATGAAAAGGTTTTATTGAAATTATAACGTTTGAAAGCAATTATTTTTTGGTTTTGAAGGTTTTTCGCTTCAATAGAAAGTATCTTTTGGTTGATTTGCTCAGAGACCATACCTTCTACAGGGATGTAATTAACCATTCTTCCATCAATATTAACGGGAGCTTTACCGGATGGATCATACACTCCGCTCAGTGTTCCGCTATAGATAAATTCTTCAAGTTTTGCGCTGGACGTTTGTACTTTAAATTGGTTATTCAGTTTTGAAACAGCACTTACTTTTGAAAGAATGGTGTTTACCTGATCACCTTCTATTTTAGTCCCTACAATAACGGTTCCCACCGAAATACTGTCTGTTTGCGGGGTCATACGGCTAAATGTAATTTCTCCGTCATTATGAGTAGAAATTGCATTTACTGATTCATCATTCAGAATAATAACATTCTTCTGTAAAGTCAGATTTCCCAAAGTCTTCATTTGAACAGACTCTGCGGGTTTTTCAGCAGGCAGATCGGCAGGATCATCCTGAGAACAAGACGTTAAAAGAAACAAACAGAAAATAGATAAAAGAAAAGTAAAGTAAAAATTTCTGTTGATTTTGAAGTGGTTAGATTTCATTTTCATATACAGTGATTTTAAGTTTTATCTAAATTAGGTGAATTATTTAATACATACAAAAGAATAATGTTAAACTAGTGTCAATAACATAATGAATTTCAGTAATGTTTTTTAAATATAGAAAAGAAAAACCCGCTACGATGATAGCGGGTTCTATGTATTATTTTTTAAAAGTCAATGCTAAAGGAACAGAAACATTAGAAGAGACTGGTTTTCCTTTGTCTTCTGCCGGTTTCCACTTGCCTTTATCCTTCATACGGTAAAAAGCCGCTTCAATAAATGCATTTACATCTTCATTATTCCCTTTTACATTAGGATCCAGAGCATTTCCCTTAGAATCAACAACAAAGGTGATTGTTGCTTTGTAAGTATCCAGAGAAAAGTTTAAAAAATCAAGATCCACAGCGTCATATAATAATTTTTGAAAGCCTGCTTTGCCTTTATCATATTCAGCTCCTTTAGTGACTTTTACTTTTGACGGAGGATCTGCAGCGATCATTTTCTGATCTTCAAGAGAAGCTTTATCCAAAGCATCTTTGTAAGCCGTTATTTTATCTTCTGTCAAAAGCCATTCTTTCTTCGTTCTTAAATCATTAGGCTTAGGATATTTGTTATACAGAGCCGTTTTCTTTCTTTCATAGCGTGAATCTGCCCGTTGAAATTCAGAAATCTGGGCACTGCCGAAAATAAAAGTGAAAATGAATGCTGATGCTAAGACCTTTTTCATGATTTATTAAGCTTTTACAATATTAATAATTACTTCAGTTGCTTTTTCCATACTTTCAAGAGCTACATATTCGTAGGGCCCGTGGAAGTTGATTCCTCCTGCGAAAATATTCGGGCATGGAAGTCCCATATAAGAAAGCTGAGCACCATCCGTTCCTCCTCTGATTGCTTTAATTTTAGGCTCAATACCAGCTTCAGTCATTGCTTTTGCAGCAAGATCTACAATATGCATTTTACCTTCAAACTGCTGCTTCATGTTTCTGTATTGCTCTTTGATCTCCACTTCTGCAGTTCCTTCACCGTGCTTTTGATTGAATTCAGCGATTTTAGCTTCCATGAACTTCTTTCTGGCTTCAAATTTATCTGCATCATGATCACGGATAATGTATTGAAGTTTAGCCTCAGAAATATCCGCTGTAATATCCATTAAATGATAGAAACCGTCAAAGCCTTTTGTTGTTGAAGGAGTTTCGTTAGCTGGAAGCATTTGAGCAAATTCAGCCGCTAAAAGAGCTGCATTGATCATTTTTCCGTAAGCATAGCCTGGGTGAACGCTCAATCCGTGGATTTTTACCACAGCTCCGGCAGCATTAAAGTTTTCATACTCCAATTCTCCAACTTCTCCACCATCCATTGTATAAGCCCATTCTGCACCAAATTTAGCTACATCAAATTTATGAGCTCCTCTTCCGATCTCTTCATCCGGAGTAAACCCTATAGCAATTCTTCCGTGTTTGATCTCAGGGTGAGCGATAAGATATTCCGCAGCCGTTACAATTTCTGCACAACCCGCTTTATCATCAGCCCCAAGAAGCGTATTCCCGTCAGTAGTAATTAATGTCTGACCGATATATTTTTTTAAACTTTCAAATCTTGAAGGCGATAATGTGAATCCCGTAGTCTGGTTCAAAAGCAGATCATTTCCGTCATAATTTTTCCAAACCTGAGGTTTTACATTTTCTCCGCTGAAATCCGGTGAAGTATCATAGTGTGAAATAAATCCGATGGTAGGTCTGTCATCATTTTCAAGGTTAGAAGGAACATATCCCATAATATAACCATGCTCATCAATTGAAACATTTTCCAGACCGATCGTTTTCAGCTCTTCAGTAATATAATTGGCAATATCCCACTGGCGAGGAGTAGAGGGTGTTGTTTCACTCTCTGCATCGCTGGTTGAATATATTTTTACATAGCTAAGAAAACGGTTCAGTAATTTCTCTTTCCACAATGGGTTGAATTCTATTGTACTCATCAGATATCATAAATTTTAACAAAGTTAGCAAATTTGATGCTGAGAATACCTTATTTGCAATTTAATATCAGTTATTGAAATTATAAATCAGATATAAATCTTTGAAAATCAAAATAGTGTTAGCTTTGTATGTACACTGTACCAAATTGTTTAGTTTTATTATATTTGAGAAAATCAAAAAGTAACAATGTTTCTTACCGAATGTCCTAGAGATGCTATGCAGGGATGGGGAGAATTTATCCCTACCGATAAAAAAATAGATTATATCAACTCCTTGATGGATGTTGGCTTTGATGTATTGGATTGTCTGAGTTTTGTTTCTCCGAAAGCAATTCCACAGATGGCTGATTCTGATGAGGTAGCCGAAAATATCGATAAATCACGTTCTAAGACGAAAGTTTCTGCGATTATCGGCAATTACAGAGGCGCTGAAAAAGCATTGAAACATCAGTCCGTTGATATTCTGGGCTTTCCGTTTTCTATCTCAGAAACTTTTCAGCATAGAAATACGAATAAAAGTCAGGAAGAAGCTTTTGATGAAATCATTAAAATGCTTGAACTGGTAAAAAGTGAAGGAAAACAGCTGAATATCTATTTCTCCATGGCTTTTGGAAATCCATACGGTGAAATGTGGAAGTGGGAAGATGTAGACCTGTGGGCACAGAGATTTTCAGATATTGGAGTGAAAGATATTTTATTGTCAGATACAACAGGTGTGGCAACTCCCGAAACAATTGCTCTTTTGTTTGAGAAAATACCTTCAAAATATCCTGAAATCAACTTCGGAGGACACTTTCATAACCGTTATGAAGATTCCTATTCAAAATTAAAAGCTGCTTACGATCAAGGCTGCCGAAGATTTGACAGTGCCATCAAAGGAATTGGAGGATGTCCTATGGCCAAAGATGATCTGGTAGGAAATATGCCTACAGAACAGGTAATCAACTTTATGAGCGTTGAAAAAGCAGAACATAAACTGAATCTTCTGAATTTTGAAAGCTCTTACAACAAAGCGAAGGATATTTTTCATTTTTAAGATATGAAGAGTTTATTTGCATTGCTGTTTCTTTTTTTAAGTTTTGTAATAAATGCTCAATTAAAAGAAGTAAAACAATTGAAATCGATAGAAAAAAAATATGATTCTATTTTGATTTCATATCAAAAAAAAGCTAAAGACTCATTGTCATATCTTAAAAAGAGCGATAGAAATGAGATTATGGCAAAAGAAGAGGGTATAATTTATCAAATGAAAAAAGAAGATGAATACGCCCAATTAAAAAAAATAAAAGAAGAAGAACAAGAGTTGGTAAAATTGAATTTGCCGGAAAAACATATAAAGTGTGATGAAGGAGCTGGTATTCAAATGCCTGATCTTCTGATAAAACCAAAATACAAGCCTACTGTTTCAAGAACCACCAAGCAAACTTCAAAAGGAGATAATAGTGAATTAACAACTGTTGTTACCTTTAGTGTTACTGCTGATGGATATATTAAAAAAGTAAATGCTGTTGGGAATGATGATGATTTTAATAAGCAGTCGGAGTTAACACTTTATAAAATTGAAAAAATGACACCCAGATGTATAGGAGGTATCTCTAGAGCTACAATCTATAAATTGCCGGTAAGAATGACTTTTAATAATTAATTCTATTCTATGATTTCACCGATAACCTCCCCATCCGAACTCAAAAATCTTCCAACAGAAAACCTCATCATTCTTGATGCAAGAACAGGAAAAGAGGTAAAGCAAAGCTACCTTGAAAAACATATTAAAGGAGCCCGATTCGTCGATCTGGATAAAGATCTTGCAGAAATAGGAGAGGATGCTGCTTTTGGGGGAAGACATCCGCTTCCTTCCATAGAAAAATTTGCAGAAACACTTTCAGATCTTGGAATTGCTGAAAACTCTCACATTATTGTATATGACGATAAAAATGCGTCAAATGCAGCGGCAAGAGCCTGGTGGATGCTAAGATCTTTCGGATTAGAAAAAGTGCAGGTTCTTGATGGCGGAATGCAGGCTGCAGAAAAAAGCGGATTGGAGTTTTCTTCAGGAGAAGAGATATTTGATAAAGTTTCTTTAATAAAAAGAGAACAGTGGCTTCTTCCTGTTTCTACTTTAGAAATTGTTGAAAATGAACTTGAAAACGATTCGTCAACTGTTGTTGATGTAAGAGATGCCTATCGTTATAAAGGGGAATCTGAACCGATTGATCTTGTTGCCGGGCATATTCCTGGAGCGATTAATATTCCTTTTTCTGAAAATCTTGACGAGAACGGAAATTTCTTGAGCCCGGAAATTTTAAAAGAAAAATACAGCCGGTTATTAGAGGGTAAAGCTGAGCATCTGATCATTCACTGTGGTTCAGGTGTTACTGCATGTCATACGATCTTAGCTCTGGATTATGCGGGATTCCCCATTCCGGATTTATATGTAGGTTCTTGGAGTGAATGGAGCAGGAGAGAAGGAAAAGAAATAGGCAAAGAATTATAATTATAGAAAACAAGAAAGGATGTCCGATAAGACATCCTTTTTTATGGGTACATGTTACGTTGTACTTATTTTTTACTCAAGTGAAACAGAGAAATAATAATGAAGCCGATTCCTGTGATAAAAGGAGGTTGTGCTTTCATCTGCGCTCCTAGATAGAGCATATAAATACCGAGAAAAGCAAGAACTATCGCTCCAATTTTCTTTGCCATTATTTCCTGAGTTATAGCATTCCTAATTCAAACTTCGCCTCTTCACTCATCATGTCCTTATTCCAGCTCGGTTCGAAAGTAAGCTCTAAATCTACACTTTTCACATGTTCTACTTCAGCCACTTTATCCTTTACTTCCTGAGGTAGAGTTTCTGCAACAGGACAATTGGGAGTAGTAAGGGTCATTATAATTTTTACGTCAGCATCATCGGAGATCTGAACATCGTAAATCAGTCCTAATTCGTAAATATCTACCGGAATTTCGGGGTCATATACGGTTTTCAGCACACCAATGATTTCCTCACCAATGTCAGCAATTTGATCGTCTGTAAATTTCATTTTTTAATCTAGATTGATATTCCTTTTCAACAAATCTTCCTGACGCATGCGCCGGAAAATATTTGCCAAAGTTAAGACATCTTTTTCACAATAGTCTACAATTCTCTGCAAGTCTTTTTCTATGTAGTAAATTGATGAAACCATTGAGCCGTCAATATCATCCTTCGGGGTGGGAATTCCAAAGACATGAGCCAGCAATTCCAATGATACAAAACTTTTATAATCCCCAAACTTCCACAGTTCCATAGTATCTATATGAGGAACTTCCCAGGGTTTCTTTCCAAACATCTGAAACGGAGCCGGAGGAAGCATCCCGTTGATAAGATATCGTCTGGCAATCCATGGGAAATCAAATTCTTTTCCATTATGAGCACAGAGAATAACATTTTGAAGTCTTGGGCTGTTGAAGATTTCGCCAAATTCCTGAAGCATTTTCTTTTCATCGTGCCCGGAAAAGCTTTTTATTTTAAGTGTTTCATTCTTTTCAAGCATTCCGATGGAGATACAGATGATTTTTCCAAACTCGGCCATAATACCGGCCCTGTCATAAAACTCTTCTGCGGAGATATCTTCTTTTCTTTGAAATCTGGTCTTTTTATCCCACAGATATTGCTCTGTTTCAGATAAGTCGTCCCAGGATCCTGCCTGTGGAACGGTCTCAATATCAAGGAATAAAACTCTTTCTAAGGGTATGTTCTGTATCATATGCGTTTTTATTTGCTGTCTATCCTACCTGCATTCCATTTTTTGTAGGTAATGAAGGGGTTAAAAGAGTGACATCTTTTTTGTCCTCACCATACAATCCCAATACCAGACACTCGCTGAAGAAGTTAGCAATCTGTTTTTTAGGGAAATTGACTACCGCTAAGATCTGCTTTCCGATAAGTTCATCTTTTTTATAAAGAGAGGTTATTTGTGCAGAGGATTTTCTGATTCCTAAATCTCCAAAGTCTATTTCCAGCTGGTAAGATGGGTTCCTGGCCTTTTCAAAATCATTTACTGAAAGGATAGTTCCACATCTGATGTCAATTTTTTCAAAATCAGCCCAGGTGATATCTGGTTTTGTTGTCATGGTAATTCGTTGATTAAATGTTCTACTTCTGTTTTCTGTTCTGCATATTTTTGTTGTAAGTCTGAACCTTCACCCATTCTTTTGTAATATTCCAACGCTTTCCCGCCGAAGAATTTTTTATGGAAATCCGAAACCTCCGGGATTTGTGGGAAAACTTTATGAAAAAGCATCTCATAATACGCCTGAAATTCTCTTTCATTTTTGTCTTCAATTACATGTCCAGGAGCTTTCTGTCTTACGTGAAGCATTTCATGGGCTACCATATTAAGGACAAGGTTCAGGTCAAAATCAAATAAATTTCGTGGGATCATTACAGTCTGTGGCCCACCCAATTCACCTTCTGCAGTAAGAAGCATCGAGGTAGGAGAAAGTTCTTCTCTGAAGCCAAATCCGGCAAAGTTTTCATGCTCCAGTTCAAAAGAATGAATCAGATATTTTGCTGCATCCAGAATCTGGTTGTGTTCTTTGTAGGCCTCAAGGTGTAAGTTGATCTGCTCGAAATTCATCTGAAATATGTTTAGTAACAAATGTATTAAAATATTGAGAATACTAAAGTTTTTCCTCCAAAAGGATAAATATAAAATAATCTTTTTTATACGTCAAGCTTTGTCGCTTCTGGGGGTGATCTTTGCTTCAAGAAAAACACAGAAAATGAAATCAGACTTAAAAACTGATGGTGGACATCATTTGCCGGAAACTACCAAAAAAGTAATACTAAAACCTGAAGATATTCTACTAAAAAGAGCTTCAGTTCTCAATCTATTAAAAATCCAAATTACATAAAAAATGAGTGATATAAAAAAACTAGTGAATGATTTAGTATATAAAGGAACAAAAGAAATTTGGTTTGATCCTAAAAACTATGAAATAAAAGAAGCAAGTAATAATTATTTTTATTCTCCTTTCTTTTCAGGCTATGTTGGGGATATTGATATTCCATTCAAAGTTAGATTACCTTTAAGTTTGATAGAAAAAGAGTTAAAAATTACCGCAATTCTTGGTTCTGAGACAGGTTATATTACGATACAGCCCGGAAAGGATATTAATTATGATATAAGAATAGATATTCAAAATGAGGAAATAGAATATATATTAACATATCATTATACACAAAGCCTTACAAAAAAAACTGATACAGCTTTAATTCTCAAAACTTATAATGCTTTTGATTTTATTAATCTCTTAAAATATATTAATATAAAACCAGCAAATGAAGCATTTATCAATGATGAGTTCCGGAAAGCTTTTTCAAGAGTAGAATCAAGTGATAGCAAACTTAGCTGGCTTTATGAAAATGCATATCCATCCGCTATAAAGGATAGGGAAGATGAACAGCTTTGGAATGATTTATTAAGAATTTCCCAATATGACGGAAGCAGATGGTTTGTAGATACTGGCTCTGCAGTTATGAATATTGCCCAAAATTTCAGTGACATAAAATGGATTATTGATAAACTGAAAACTAACCAGGAAACTCTGCTGGAAGTTTATAATACAATAAGTGATTATGAGACTAAATACGCTTTTGCTACTATGATCAATGCTTTTCTCATATTGGAAGGGACTAATCTTCATAAGCCAGTTTTCTTAAAAGGAAGTTTATATACTCTTGACAAGTTTACGCCAACAGTTGAAAATAAACTGTTTAGAATTACAAATCAAAAATTAGTTTCCACCAGGGTTATTGCTTCTAATATGGGAGCCGTTACCTCTCAGGATTTTGCAACTGTAGAAGACGCAAACCTTAACCCCTGCGATTTGGTAATCATAGAAGATGTAGATATAAAAGCTTCTTTTAAAAAGCCTGTAAAGACAGCTCCCAATGCTGCCATTATGCTTTACTATATGGCAGATAATGAAAACCATGAAGAGTTGGTAAAGATACTTCGGATTACGTTTGATGTGGCGGCTATTTTAGCAGTGGCCTATTCAGGAGGAACCTCTTCAGTATTGATAAGATTTATAGAAGCAGGATTAGCTCTTACGGATATTGCAATGATGGATGAAGGTGTACGGAAATTTCTATCAGAAAACGGTGGAGAATGGTTTGTCGAAAATTGGGATACTATATACCTGATGGCAGGTTTAGGCTTTTTAAGCCGAGTCATTATTAACGGGATCCTTACCAAAGGCCCAGCCTTATTAGAATCTTTAAAAAATATAAGAAATATTCCTAAAAACTGGTTTCTCTTTAGAAAAGATTTAGAAAAACTCATTAAAGAATTGGAAGCTTATGAAGCCAGACAAGCCGCTCTTATTACCAATGAAATAGATGAAGTTATCATAAAAGGAGATAGATATGCATTGTGGAGAAAAGTTCTTAATCTGGCAACTTCTCAGGAAAAATATCTTGAACAGGTAGTAAGAGAACTTCAGTTTAAAGGAATTTCACTGAAAAAAATTGCAGAAGAATCATATGAAGTATTTTATAATGGGGAAAAGTTAAAGGTAGGTTCCGGGCAGTCTTTAGGAAAACTATTGCAGAAACTGTATTTTGTTTCTTCAAAAAACTTTGAAAAGGTTTTGTATAGCTATTTTATTTCTGTTGAAGAAAGTATGGTTTTTATTGATGATGTTGCAAAAGAGCTCACAAAAAATGGATTGGGAGGCCATATTCAGTATATGAAAAATCTGCAAAGAGATGAATTACTTATTGTAAAACTGGAAGATGTTTCGGAAACCAGCTATACAGCACTTTATAAAGGTGAGGAAATTGCGACTGAAATTTCAAAATCTCCAAAGGAAGCTTTTAAAAGGCTGATAAATAAGACCAAAGATATCTGGAATAACAAAGGAGACATCCTTGCAGACCAAATGAAGAAGTTGCTTTTGCTTGTAAAGAAAAGCAAAACAATGGTCAACACATCTGCTAGAATAGGAGAACAGGCCACATCTGAAACTATACAATGGGGAACCGTAAAAATGAAGCTGCATCCGAAATTTGATGACATGATGCAGTTTTTAAAAGAAAGGGATATAAAAATTGTAGAAATTGCAGATATAACTCAAGATGTGGGGTATACTGAAAAATTTGTATTTACCCGGCAGCTTGAATTGGTGAGAATTGATAAAATAATGGAATGGCATCCCGAAATGCGTTTCCTTGATCTTGAACATGAGATAGACCATGTTATCCAGCTAGAAAAAAACTTACAGGGAAAGTATGCTACAACAACAGAAATTATTAAAAGACCTGGTGTAGAAGTTCCACAAGATATGCCAAAGCTAGGATATTTAACAATTGTTGAACGAAACTTTTTGGAATATGAAGTACGTGTAAAAGAAGTACTCAGATTAAAAGCAAGCGGAGCACCAAAAGAATTAATACAAGAACATTTGGAAGGGTTAAAAGATGCTTATAATACTTTTGATAATTCTAAACCTAATTATATTGGAGATAAATTAAAATATAATGAATGGCAAAAAAAATATTTTCCTGACTTTAAAGAATTTGATTTTAATAACTTTACCTATTAAATTTTTAAAACATGAATGAACACGAGCTGTATAATTATAAAATGGTAGTAATGTTTGGTAACAACTTTGGAAAAGGTTATTATTCTAAAAATATGGTTTTGATTAGATTCTATGAAAAAGATTCTATCATTTTTATTCCTTCTTATGATACCAATAAATATCCATTTCCTCCTCTAAACGAAGAGATGCACTATATTGGCCCAAAGATAGAAGACCGAGGAACAAAGAGAAGGATAAACGCTTTTACGGAAGCTCCAGTTATATTTTTTGAAGATAATAAAAGAGCAGGAAAGCATTTTAAACTTGAATTTGAATATGATAAAGAGGGTTTCAGTGGAAAAATATATCATAATAAATACTTTCACATAATTTTTTGTGTAGATTCAGAAATGTACAAAAAACTATATCAGACTTTAAGAAAGGATTTTTACAGCCACCCCTCTGGATATCGTTATAATAGGGAAAATTCTATTCATAATAAAGCTTTACAATTTATAGAAGAAAAATTGATGTCATTTAAAAATGAATTACCTGAAGAGTTTAAAAATAGATTTTTTAGGAAAGATGAATAAATCAGAGAGAGTATCTTTATGCTCTCTTTAATGTAAAAGAAAATAAAATTTAGGAATGAAACAAGTTGAAATTTATTTCTGTTAAAAAACAATTGATAGAATATAAGAATTAATCTCAAATTTTTTAATTGGTATTATCTTCAACAAGTTCTGACACATAACATACATTTCAAGCCACCTATTGGGTGGTTTTTTTATTGTTGTAAAAAAAATACTAAAATATTTTTATACGACGAGTTCTGTCGCTTCTGGGGGTGATCTTTGCTTCAAGAAAAAAACACAGGAATGAAACTTGACTTAAAAATTTCAGGTGGAAATCTTTAGCCGGAAACCACCTTAAAAAATAAGGCTAAAACCTGAAGGCACTCTACTAAAAAGAACTTCAGATCTCAACCTATTTTAATCTACACAAAATTACACAAAATGAACGAAATGGAAAATAATACTACAGGCGCACCTGTAGAAAATACACCTTCACAAACGCTTTTCAGATTTGTAAGCCTAAGAAGCCCAGAATTATCGGATGATACCAAACAAGATAAAAGATTTATTGTTATTCCTCAGGATCTTAAAAATGATAATGCTTTTTATGTTCCGGTTGTTAATGGAACCGGATTGAAACAAAAATTACTGCAAGCGTGTGCTGCTAATTATGTAAATAACCCTGAACGTATTTCAACAGATCCAAACAGCTTAAATAGTTTGGAAGGTTTCAAAAGAACCTATAAGTCTTACTATGTATTTGGAACCTGGTTAGCAAAAAATAAAAATACATGCACATATGAGGAGGTAATTGCTAAGAGATCGGTGTTAATTGACCCACAGGCTGCTCCTATGGCTCCACCCATGATTAGTTTATGGAATAATCTAATTTACCAGGTGGTAACTCAGAAAGATTTTTACGTCAAGGAAGTTGTAATGCAACAGCTATTGGCTCATCATATTCTTTCTGTATCCAATGAAGAGCAAATGAAAACAGCCCTTGAAGCAAGAGTTGTTTTACCTAAAGAGCTTATGATTGAAGATGATGCTATTTCTACATCGCAAGCTGTTTCAAGAATGGTGGCTGAAGGTCCTAAAGAAACATTTCCTACAGAAGAAATGAAAAGACAGCAATTTATTTCTGCTGCAAAAATTAAAATTGACAAATACGAAGCTTTAAAGAAAAACCTTTCTACCATTGAGAGATTGTATAAGGCAGAATATCAAAAAGAATACACAGTCAGAGAAGAGGCTTACCAAAACGAAATTGCTCCTATTATTGAGGAATACAACAGGGAAGTGATAGCAAACAGGGATAGATACTGTCAGGTAAGAAATCCTGATGTAAAATATGATCCGGCAGATCCATGTCATCAAATTCCAAGTATTCCTGAACCGGTATTACCAAAGTTTAATTTTCAGTTCAGACCGGAAATAGAAGCAGATTCTTTATTAAGAGCAATAAAACCAGAAAATTTGGATGCATTGTTTGATGTTTTGGGATATAATTTCCAGACAGATATGGAAAAGGAACGTTCTGCAGAATCAAACTCTTTGAATCTTAATAATTTATTAGAAGGAAGAAATACTTTTTCAGAGATTGATTTCTTAGTTAAAGAAGCTGTCGAAAGATCTAATAATATAATTGTTGAAAATACTGATACGGATAATGAGACCTATAGCAGTATAGGAGGAGTTTTTATTCCTGTAGCAAGAACAATTGCCGTTCCTTTTACCTACCAGATTTGCCCAAAGTATGTTCATCAGGGATTCACCTTTGATATGGCACTTACAGTTCCGGATTCATCCTGGGAGGTAAATAATATCTCTTATACTTTAACTCCTAATAATGGCTCATCAGATTTTAATAGTGATTATTTTATGAAATCCAGATCAGGGAATACTATTTTCTTAAATGATCTTTGTATGCCGGGATTAGATTTTAATACGATTCAGGATGCTTCCTTAAGTATTAAAGTTATGTTCACTAATGGAAAACTGGCGAATATTTATGCAAATAAATTACAGGCCAGATCTTGTCTGTCTGACAAATTTTTGCTTGAAGTGGAAGAAGATGAACCTGTGAAGACAGATGATGAAAATAATTTTATTCCTTCAGGATTTGGATTCAAACAAATTGGTATTGCAGATTATTTGAAAGTGGAGCAGACTACTCATGCCTATGTTGAAGGGGAAGTGGCTCATATTGAGAATATCATGGCTAGGGAATATCGTGAGAAATCAACAAGAAGATTAAGAAGAAGTGAAAATACTACAACTACATCTTCCGATACGGAGAGAGAACAGCTTACTGATACTACAACGGCTACCCGTTTTGAAATGCAGAATGAGATCGCTAAAATGATGCAGGAAGCATCAGACAGTAATACTCAGTTTGGAGTAAACGCCAGCTATGATGGAGGTCGTTATAATATCAACACTAGTATGGGATTAGGCAACGCCAGTCATAGTTCCAGAGATGAGAGCACCAGACAGGCTACTACCCAGGCACAGGATATTACATCAAGGGCTATGGACAGGATTGTCACAAAAGTTCATGAAGAAAGGATTGAGAAAATTATTGAAGAGTTTGAAGAAAACAACTCTCATGGTTTTGATAATAAAAAAGGAGATAAACATGTAGTAGGCGTTTACAGATGGGTGGATAAACTGATGAAGAATCAGATCTATGATTATGGTAAACGTATGATGTTTGAGTTTATGATTCCAGAGCCTGCAAAATTGCATTTGTTAGGAATGACAAAAAGTAAGTTTGTAAAACCTGAAGATCCGAGAACTTCTGATGTAATGCCTATGAAAGATTTCACTGCACTTTCCAATGAGACAACTTTGAAATACTGGATCAGCAAATACAATGTGGAAATCGAAAACTTTCTGCAAAACAACATCAAAGTAACCAAAGGGTTTGCATATGGTAGAGATAAATCTCCTGATATGAGTGAAACGGCGGGAGCATCAAGTGCAATCGGATTACAGGATGTTGTAAAAATTCCGGAGGGATATATCAGTACAGAATATTCAATAAGTGGTGGCGGAAAAGAATATGTCAGTTCATTATTGAATATTAATATCGCAGATCAGCGCATTGTTAGTGGCATTACAACGCCAGGTTTTAGCAAAACGGGAAGTTTTGTGGGATACACGGGAGATGTATCAGTAAGTATTTCTACGGATAGATTTTATTCTTTTGAAACGTCGCTTTCTATCTCATGTATACTTACAGAAGATGCTAAAAAACAATGGCAATTAAAGACTTTCAAGGCTATTATTGATGCTTATGAGATAGCATTAATCGAATATAATAATGCGGTTTCTGAAGAAGAAAATAAAGCCTCAGCAATTAAAGATTCAAATCCTAATTTTTACAGACAGATTGAAAATACTGTTCTTAGAAAAAATTGTATTTCCTATATGTCAGACAGAGCTGCAAATTCTATCCATGGTTATGGTTTGTCAGGTTTGACACAAGGAAGTTCATTCACAGATTATGAAACTAAGTTGTTTAACGATCTTGACCAGTACACAGCTTTTGTAAAATTCATGGAGCAGGCTTTTGAATGGGAAAACCTATCCTATTATCTGTACCCTTATTATTGGGGGAATAAACAAAATTGGTCAGATTTATATAAAGCAGAGAATACAGATCCTGTTTTCAAGGCATTTTTACAAAGTGGTATGGCCAGAGTGATTGCCACGGTACGTCCTGGTTTTGAGAATGCTGTGCAATTTTATTTGGCAACTGGAAAGATCTGGAATGGTGGAGAAGTTCCTGTAATCGGAGATGATCTTTATTTATCAATTGTAGATGAAATGAAGCAGCCAAAAGGGAAAAAACATGGAAAAGCATGGATCACCAGACTTCCTACTACTTTAAATATCCTTCAGGCAGAAAGTATCGGGCTGAAAGTCGCTCATGCATTACCATTTACTACCGAGAATCCAGATGATTTTGAAGTGCCTTCCGAAGTAATTACTGAAGACAAATTCAATTTCACGCCTAATAATAACCTTCTTGGAGTAGAATCACTGGAAGGACAGAAAGTTATTTCAGGAGACTGGAAATAAAATAATTATTAACCTTAAAAAATACAAATATGCCAATTATAGGAAAAATTATACGTGTCAATGAATTACCTCCCATTGGAGAAAGGGAAACGAATGCTATTTATCAGGTAGCAACTCCAGGTTCCTTATCTTACACGGACTATGCCGTTGATGAAAATGGTGATTTAAAGACTCATGCCGTTGTTGACGGAACCATTCCCCTGGAACTAGCTGATAGTCATGTCAGTATTTCAAATGCTGATCTTTTGGCAGAAGGAATTGCGAGCCAGGCTCAATATAATCTTAATACAAGGGAAAAATTAGCTGAAAAATTAGAAATTCCTCTGACAGATGGAAATGCTCTGGATTACCCGAAAATCATAGGATTGAATGATAATGGAAATGTTGCTAAGCTACCAGCAGGTGATCTGGGAAAGAATATGATGAATGCAAACCTGTCAAACAGTTCAGCAAGAACTCATACGCTTAATGCCTCATTTTCGATCAATACCTTAGGAAATCCCTATGTATTATCCGGGCTGCCCAATAAGAATTCAGATACCGCTAATTTTCAAAAAGTTGTGGTTCAAAATACCAGTGGCTTAAACGCTATATTAGACAGTAAAAATCTACTGTTGGAAATGCCCAATCAAATGACAGAAATTGAAAGATCGGCATGGAAAACGAAAATGAACGGAGGCTGGAGCACGGACACGATGAGTGTGGCAGTGATATCACCACCAATTGTAGATAAAACAGACAGACCGTTTTGGATCAATCTGAAGGGAGCTAATTTGAATCTTCCTTCCACCAGCTTTAAAGTAGAGCTATGTACCCAGGACAGTGTTTCTGCTGATACAGCTACTGTTGTTGCGACAATCCCAGGTTCCCAGGTTCAGCTGTACACCAATGGAATTGATCTGACTTTCTATTACAATTTCAAAAATATTCCGGCAGGAGAATATAAAATCAGACTGTGGAATGGTGTAGCTTGGTATCTGACAAGCTTTACCATCCGTGTGGTAACCCAGATACAGCGTATTGCTCTCAATAACATTGTTTGGGAACAGAAAATATACAATAATGCAGTATCACCTGCCATTACACAGGCAGGAGCTGCTGTAAGCTACAGTTCTGACAGTAATGTAAAAGCACTTGCTGATGACTCTTCTTTCATCGCAGCCAGAAAGACCAATCAATTGATTGGAGCAGATGAAGATTTTTACATGAGTGTGGAAATTACAGGTAAAACGGCAACAATTAGCGGGCCTAATGGCTTTGGAACTATGACTCACTTTGTAGGATTAGTTAATGCTGCCAATGGAGTAGATCTCTTAAATCAAACCGTTGCAAATGTTAGGCTTGTACAGTCTTACTGGTATCCAATGGGAAAAATATTTCCTGATAATTCAGCCGAAGCAGTCACTACCGCGGAACCAACGTATGCCCTTAATGCAACATTTATAAGACGTGGGGGAAGCTGGACGGTTATTGTCAATTTCAATAACAAAACGGTTACCTATACCAAAACGGGTTATACAGGCCCGGTTGCCTTTGGAATGTACAACATGAATACAATGGGAAATACTGGTGTAAGTGCCAATATCGTTGAACTGTATAAACTATAGCATGTCTCAAACCTTGAGATAATCTCAATATAAAAAGGCAGAGCCTTAAAATTCTGCCTTTTAATCAAACAGGATCTATGACTTTATAGACCGTGTTATTTAACCAGCAAAATTTTAAAACAATGAAAGAAAAATTATTAATACCTCAGCACGTACAGCAACTTTTAACCGAAATCGAAGCTACAGATCTTAACTTAGGGGAAATCCAGATCTCTGAACATCCTCTGCTCCCATCTTTTAACCGATTTATCCGAATGAATAAGGTGGTGGTAGACACAGAGCTTCCCAGAACTTATCTTTTTTATCAGCAGGTTTTAAGAGATAAAGAAACCAATGAAATGGAACCTTCAAACCTTCCAACTCCGGAATGGATGATTGGAGAAGAAGAATGGTCAAGCCTGAGAGACGAAAACTTTAACAGGATATTTGTACCTGTAGTAGATGAAGAAACCCAGAACCCTGTTCTGGATGAGGAAGGAAATCCTAAAACATCTATCCTGAAAGTGAATACCCATCATTACATGCTTTGGCTTGTGAAGAACAATAAAGTAGGTTTTCTGGATCTTCTGAAAAGTTATTTACAGGAATTTGTAGAAACCAAAAGTGCCGAGCTGAACAGGCTTTCTTAATACATTGATTATTAAATAATCTTTCTACTGGCAGGGTCTTAAAGCCCTGCCTTTATTCACCTTAAAAATCACAAAATGAGTTTAGAAATTTTAAATAATCCTCTACTGAGGAGCATCACGGATTTCGCAAATAATCCTGATTCCTCCAGGACAATTTTTCCGAATCAGGAATCTCCTCCGGAATTAAAACAGAAAACCTCACGGCAGATTGCGAATACTTACTATGGAGGAAAGCCCCTTGTAGACGGTAATGGATTTCAGATATATTCCGATGACCCTGTATTTGGCGGTAATATTGAAGAAGTAGTTGTCTATAAAAGCAGGTTCAGCAAGACCATAGCCGGAATTGATGTTGTTCTTTTTGCCAGTAAAAACGGAGCTTTTCTCCTTCAGCGCTACATGGAAGCTTTACCCAATAGTAATGAACTGATTCTATTTTTAGAAATTGATGACCGTTACAATCATAATACGGTAATGCGTGCTGTAGCGGGAGCAGGGCTTACAAATAAAAAGGATATGCCTTTTGCAGACATTCTCAGTTTTACAAGGAAGCATGAGGTAACTGTTACACCAAAATCACTCAAAAACCTTATTGAAAAAGGCCTTTACAGAAATAAAATAGATTTTATAAGCTGGTTTCTGGGTTTAAAGGATAAAAGTATTGGAGAAATATTCAGTTTTTTTAAACAGGAAGCTTTAGAAGCAGCTTCAACTTTTTTTACAGAAGGTATTGCCGAAAACATAATCAAACTAAGGATCTCAGAAAACGGATGGAATCCTAATCCAAAGGAAGGAGAGTACAATCCTGCATTTATTCCAGAGGTCTTTTATAAAGAGATAAAAGATTTTTATGAACATAAAGCCTCTCAGAATCCTTATGAAAATCTTGCGGGCCAGAAAAAACTCAATTCCAGAATTGTAAAATCCCTATTTGAAAGTATCAATGAAGCAAAGGATGATTTTAATAGTCTGCTGAAAAACACTGAAACGTTCTTTCCCTCTTTTATCTATAAAAGAATCAGTAAATCTCTAGCTTTCTTTTTTAACCAGGTTGATAAGCTGGAGAAGTTTATTGCCGATCCACTTACCGGAATGCAGCATATTGTCTATAAGAACTATCAGATTGGCAATGCTTTTCTGTGTGGTATTTATAACAGTCTCGTTGATATTATTGCCGGAATTTTTTCCATCATCGGCTTTATTTTCAAAGCAGTCGCTGCCATGGATAAAGTGAATGACAGAAAAGTGGAATATGGGGAAATGTTCCTTGAACTGATGGAAGACTTGTTGGAAGGTATTCTGACTTTTGATTATGTGGAGTTCTTTAAGCAATGTATTAGTTTTCAGCTCGAAACCATTGTTCGTCTGGTAAAATGGATAGAAGAAAAGATTCCTCAGATTACATTGGAAAAAGCGGCCTATTATTACGGGTATATCATTGGAATTATCATTGATATTATTGTGGAAACGCTTCTTACAAGTGGAACTGCAGCCGTTGCCAAGCTCGCCAAATCCGTAGAAAGCTTTATCCTGAACCCGTTGGAAAAGATCACCAAGGCGATTACAACAGTTGAGAACGCTCTCAACAGGATTATAGAATTTATTCGAATGATTCTCCGTGAATTTAAAAAGGGATCAAAAGAAATTTTTTCTAAATTAGAAAAGATTTTAAATGAGGTCTTTGGTTTTGGCGAAGAGGTTGCGGATCATGGTTTGTCTCCTAAACAGAAGAAGGCGAAGGATAAGCAGAGGAGGATTCAGGAGAAAATAGAAAGAAAGAATAAAAAATATTCTCCAGATAATATTAAAGGGGATGGAGTCTATGATGGAAAAATCCTTTCAGAAAGAGATATTGAGGACTGGGCAAAATTATTAAAGAAAAAATTTGGAACATCATTAAAAAAGGTAGATGAATTTAATGATCCGAATGTTTTAGCTCAATTTGACCCAAATACCAATACAATTCTTTATCGTGAAAATGTTACTGAATATCTTATGGCTCACGAACATTACCATGCAGAGGAAATGCATATTATAGGATTTGATGCTTATGTTAAAGATGCAACTATTGGTTCTCCTCAATTCCCTGATGAATATACAGCTGCTAATCTAGTACGTGTATACAAAAGAGAAAAATATGTACATGACAAGATTATTAAAAATAAAAAGAAGTTTAACCTGAATGATAATGAACTAAGACATAATTTTTATAATTTGGATTTTTATCAATATCATTTGGAAAAAAGAAATATAACAATCCCGAACTAAAATGGAACAGCAATTATTACAAAAAGTAAAAGAATATCTCGATAAAAAAGGTTTTACTATTAATATTGAGCAATTATCATATTCAGGAATAAGAAAAAATTCTCCTTTGTTTGAAGGAGGAGGAACGAAACCAATGCATATTATAAATTTTAGTATTGATGCTATTAATGGCAATCCTTATAGTACAAATATTTATACAGTTACAATTGACGTAAAAACGGAAAAATTAGAATATATTTTAGGAAATAATATTTTTGAAAAAATTTAAATAATATTCTCAATATACCACTTCATATGAAGTGGTATATTCTTTTTCAGTTAATAAAGATTTTAGATGAGGTCTTTGGATTTGGAGAAGAGGTTGCGGATCATGGTTTGTCTCCTAAACAGAAAATGGCGAAGGATAAGCAGAAGAGGATTCAGGAGAAGATTGAGAGGAAAAATGATCCGGTAAAAAGAAAAAGAATAAAGCAGCATGAAGATTTTATAAGGAAATGGTCTGGAAAATCAATAAAATCACTTACTAAAACTGAAATTGCAAATGCTTTGAAGGGTTTTACTGAGCAAGGAAATAAGATTGCAAAACTTATTGAAGAAGAAAAAATAATCATTCATATCTTAGATGATGATGAATATATTAAATTGTGCATGGAAGAGTATGGTGATACTTTAACAGATGCGATGAATACACATGCTTTTGCAGATGGTATAGATATGTACTTCAGATCTTCACGTAATCCAGATGTGTTTTTAAGTGAACTTATTCATGAAGGAACACATGCGAAAGAAGCCAATGAAATTATAGAAATGCTTAAAAATGGTAAAACAGAAGAACAAATTAGAGAAATTATTGGAAATAATTGGTCTTCTGAGAAACGTGCATTCTTTCATGAACATGCTTGGCAAGAAGCAACAGGAATGGAAAAAGATTTTGATACGATTGAAGCAATGCTTGAAAATATTTTTACAAATTATGATGAATACTAAACTTTTATAAATGAAAACAATAATAAAAGAATTATTAAAAGAATTAACTTTAAATGGTAAAAAACCGTTTCAGTATAAAATATTAGCAAAGGCGGATGATAAACTTGGAATAAGTGACTCGGTTTCTTTGACAAATTTGCTTATGCAATGGCATAAAAAAATTAAAAGAGGATTTCCTTTTGCACAATATCAAAATGATCATCTTCAACTTTCAGAATTAATGCAAGCAAAATATAAAATTTTATTTGAAAACTGTCCTGAGCTTTCAGAACTTTATGAACTTAAAAATGATAAAATATATTTCAATTCTTCTTTGACAAATGAAGAAAAGCAAGAGATTTTAGACTATGTAGATGAAAACTATAAGATTGTCCGACATAGTTATGGCAGAAGATCATAATTACAACCGCTTCTTAGGAGGCGGTTATTTTTTTCCAAATTAGGAAAGATTTTAGATGAGGTCTTTGGATTTGGAGAAGAGGTTGCGGATCAGTTTTTTTCCTCGTTACTGTACGAATTTATTGTGTGGCTTTTTCGTTACAAACTTTCTCAAAAGTTTTTATCCTTATAAAAAACTAAAAAAAGCCCACCCCAAAAGGCAGGCTATAGATTTAAGCTAAAAAAATAAATTAAGGATGTTCATTTCTCGCTCTGATGACCAGATTTACCAAATCTGAGCCGCCACTTGCAAAATTATCGCTTGGATTATGCGCGCTTTGAGTTGCTACAGCATACGGAGAACCGTCCCAATATCCCCAAAAAGGACCTCCGCTTTGTCCAGGCCAGATATCTGCTTTATGGCTCATGCTTTCGTTGTCATCGGCACTCCAGAAATCTCCATCCAGTGCGATACCTGTTTGGTAGGTTGGTCTTTGAGTTCCTGTAAGATCTCCCGGATATCCTGCGTGAGTCCAGTAAGCACCTCCATCCCATGAATCGGAATATGATTTTGAGCCTAACCAGCCCGTGCTGTTTCCGATAGGTCTGTCTAATACAATTACTACATAATCGTATTGTATCTCTGTTGAATCAATAGATGGGCCTGCCACTTTATACTTGTAATAAGTTAATGTTCCCCAAGCTGTTCCGTAAGGAGCGCTTCCGTTGTAATACATGGGTGTAAACTTCAGCCATCCTGTTGTATTATTAGTCTGCCAGTCAACAATATGAGAACAGGTGAGAAGGTGTCTTGGTCCTATCATTACACCGCTTCCTGAGCCTAAAGAACTTTCCACTCGGCCAACACATCTCCATGGATAGGCGGTAGAATTATATACTTTTCTCTGATCTGCTCCAAAAATAGTTCTTGCATTTTCCGGAGTCAGGAAAGAATCTCTGTCAATGAATTTTGGTTTACGGTCTCTTTTCGGTTCAAGTTTTGGATTATATTCAAAATCAGCATGGCTAGGATAGAAATGATCGGTTTCAAGAGATCGGATTTCTGCTGTTTTTTCATCCATAGGCATTCCTATTGTTTTCATCCCTTTCGGAAAAGATCTTCCGTTGATGATTTCCATAGCGGGAGCCTGCTTAAATAATTTTTCAACTGCTTCTGGTTTTTCAGTTGATTTTGCTTTAACAGTTCTGAGCCTTAAAACTTCTTCTGCTGTCATTGGGTTGTTGTTTTCAATTTTTGACATGATTATTATTTTTAATCTAGTGTTTTCCTACTCTTTTAATGGCTTTTCGGATTCCGCCTGTAATAATTATATGATTAAGTGAATATTTTTTGTGAAAATTCTGCGGTGATGCTTTCGGTCTGGTTGATCTGAGCAGCTCCCATAGCTGCCAATGCAATAGCAACCTGTTTATCAAGTGTTTTTCTAACAATACTACCATTGGTAGCGCGTAATATTTTGCAGAAATGATAGGTGAAATATCCCCGTATCTGTCCGCTGATATTTCCTTCCATAGAAACCTGATTGTCTTTAGCGGCAGCCCATAGGGTATGATTCATTCCTGCCACCGGGACAAGAGCTTTGGTGAGTACCGTTGATTTCTTAGCATTTTTAGAAGATTCCATTTCACTGGCATAAGTGAGGTAAAATTCATCTTCCAGCATTGGTGGAATATAACGGGCGGTTTCGTTGAGAAGATCGGCTTCCAGTCCCAGATCCATTTTTCGGGTTCCTGTTCCGGAATAACAGCAGTCGAAGATAACCTCCATATTGACTCCCGATTTCAGCTTACTGAGAACTGTTTTAAAATCATCATCACGAATAACCCCATTATTGGCATAATCATGTGGACAAATAGCTTCGTCCAGACCATCCAGTTCCAGATCCGATCCTATATTAGCCACTCTGGTTCCGTGTCCTGAATAATAAAAAACAAGAGAATCTCCTTTTACACTTGTGCTGATCATGGATTTCAGATAGTTTAATATATTTGCCCGTGTTGCATTTTGATTGGTCAGGATTTTAATCTTTGCCGGGCTAAAACCACAAATAACCAATGTGTTTGCCATATCTCTTGCATCATTTACACAGCCATTAAGGTCCGGACCTCCGTATCCGATGGGTGCATAATCATTAATACCTACGATAAGTGCTTTTTTCATTGTATTAGTTTTAAAAATATTCCCTACTCTGTTTCGGCTTTTCGGGTTCTGCCTTTATGTATTTTTTTCTATGACAAAATTCCATTATTCTACAGGACGAAAACAGAGGAGAAAACCGTGTTTTGAAAAAGGAAAAACACCTTTTGTTTTGTATATGAGGTTGTTATGAATTAAAAATCCGGCAGCTTGCAAAGCTGCCGGATACGTAAATAGAATGTAAAGATGTTTATTTTATAGTATAAGAAATAAGATTAAAATGAGAATATTCAATCAACAAAGATCATGTTTTAAGGCAAAAAGGACGAGACCTGCTCTGTTTTTTATATCCAGTTTTACAAAAACCGAATCCCGGTAGCCATCTATAGTTTTCGGACTCAGGCACATTTTGTCAGCAATCTCTTTATAGGTAAGTTCACTGCAAGCCCACTTTATAAACTCTTTCTCTCTGTCTTTCAGTTCAGAAAGAAGGGAGGCATTTTTCATTTCTTCTGTTTTTACTTTCAATAATTTCTGGGCTACAAAATCAGTATAGAAGCTCCCTTTTTCAAATACGGTGTCTATAGCCTGGAAAAGGATAGAAGGCTGCATATCTTTCAGTAAATATCCCTTAGCACCTGCTTTCAGCATTCTGATGAGAACTTTTTCATCATCATCCATGGTAAGGGCGATGACTTTGATGTCGGGATAATGTTCGGTAAGCCATTCTGTAGTTTCTATACCGTTTTTATAAGGCATATTAACATCCATCAGGACTACGGCGGGTAATTCAGAAGCTTTTTCCACACCTGCAATAAATTCTTCTCCGTTGGGATGATTCATAATGACCCGATATTGAGTGTTTTCTGTGATCATATTTTCCAGGGCTTTGGAAATTAAGGTATGATCATCAACGATCGCTATGGGAATAGTTTTCATAATAAATTTTTATGATAGGTTATCAGAGTTTGTGTTCCTTTATTTAATTCTGAGTGTATAGAAAGTTCGGCGTGAATCAGTTTTGCTCTCAGCTCCATGTTTTTTAATCCTGAGCCATCCTGAATAATCCTTGTATCAAAGCCTTTTCCGTTGTCGGAAATGCTGATGTGTAGCTTTTCACAGTCATCTTCCATTTGTATGGAAACATTTTTGGCTTTAGAATGTTTTAAAATATTGTTGATGCTTTCCTGTATAATTCTGAAGAGAATCAACCCATGTTTGGGAGAAATATCAATATCCTGTTTCTGGGTAATGAATTCTATTTTTAATAATTTCAGTTTTTTGATCCTATGAACTTCTCTTTCAACGGATTCTGCCAGTCCGAAATGAATGATCTGTTCAGTAATTAATGTTTTAGACAGGTTTCTTATATCCTGTATGCATTCGCCCAACAGTTCATTGAGCTCAATAAGGTCTTCTTTTTCGTTGTTTTTTAATTTGGTAATCAGCTGATTTTGGCGAAGTCGTACAACAGAAAGTTTTTGCCCCAGATCATCATGTAATTCCTGCCCGATATAATTCAGGGTTTGTTCCTTCATTTCTACCTGAGAAGTGGCAAGCTCCTTTTCAAAACGCAGATCTTTTTCCTTTTGTTCTATCAGTAAGGTTGTTTTTTTCTTGATGAAAACAGCATAGATGAAGATCATTGTCAAAACAACGATGAATAAGGTAATTGTAAAGATGATGACCAAATTATTCTCTTCCATATCTAAGAAGTTTTATCTGATTTTCTCCTGTTTGTTCCCCATTAAACCCAAGATGAGTATACCATTACTGATCAGATTCAGCATAAATAAAATAAAGAAATAAATACTCTCCGAAACAGTGTTTCTGAAAAACAGGATCGGGATACTTCCGATAAAAAAGATCAGCAAAGCTACAGAAATCCAAAAGGGAAGGTAGTTGTTGATTCCCAGTATTTTATCTGAATTGAAAGTTTGATACAGGAACAAAATAATTGAAAATAACAACAGAAGAATATCTACATACAGCATATTAAAAGAAAAATGATGAAGCAGATCATCTTCTGTGTAAAACATTACAGCAATATTAAGGACAAAAAGAGCCAGAATGACGGTCTGTATCTTTTTGAGTACCGGAACATATAATAATTGGTAATAATAAAATAAGTATAAAAAGAATACAATCATCAAAAAACCAATTACATAAAATATGTCCGTAGGCAGCCTGGTCAGGTCGAAGTAGAAATAACAGAAAATATCAATCAGGGAAAACAACAGATATCCAATAATAAAAAATAAATTTTCCTTTCCGGTTTTTCTATATTTTATGACCATTAAAAGCATCACTATGATGGATAGGATCATCGATATCTGTTTCCCTGTTTCAATATTCCAGTTCATAACTTTGTGTTTTTAAGGCATTGTTCCTGACAAGGTTTTAGGTGGTGGCGCCAGATTGGTCATGTTCATAGATTCTATGGATGGTACGTCTGTATTTTCCTCTGTAGACGCCGTTCTGGCCATTGCATTGTCACTTTTTCTTTTCTGTGATGTGGGAACTAAAAATATGGTTTGATAGCCTGCATATTCAGGTTTTGCCATTCTGTTTTTAGGATGATTCATGGGGTATTTTCCCATATAGATCCTGATTCCCGGATTTTTTAATTTCTGTTTTTTGGCATTTTCTTTTACATACTTAATGTATCCTTCCATATCTTCCAGTGAAAACCAGTACCATCGGGAGTCTGGTTCTCCGTTTCTGTACTTCATGAGAATTTCATGATTGGTCCTGGTGTATTCATCAAAAAGAACCCGGCCTTCACGATAGCTGATCAGTTTCTTTTTATAACTGTTACTAACGGGTTCTTGAGGTGGCTCAGAGCAGCGGGTACAGCTTAACAAACAGAGTGCTAGAATAAATGCTGCACAGAGCAAACTTAAAGTAAAAAAGGAAGTTTTCATTTTTATGGTTTTTAATTTTATGGAACAAAATTAGCTAACGGCACAACTATAAAAAAGGGTGAAAACACTGTTTTTTATCCTTTACTAAATTTACGACTTTTTGATATTCAGATCAGTATGAATTATTGATTTGTTTTTATTTTCAAAATATATATTAATTATGGTTGTTAAAATGGTAATATGTATTTGAGTCTGTAAATGGGTATAAAAAACAGGACCGGGAATCTCTTCCCGGTCCTGTCAAACAAGATTAAGTGTAAAATTTAGCCTTTAAAGGCAAAAAAGGATAATTTAAATGTGTTTAGATTTTTATTGATCTTAATCTATATTGAGTGGAATTGATAATAGTGGTACTTTATTTTTATAAGCCATAATAGCTGTTTTGCTGCGATGGAAAAGGGATTCTACAAGATTGTATTTGTAGGGAACCATCGTCAGCAGATCCGGATTTGTCAGCCTGATTTCCTCCTCGATAGCCTTGATGACTTCGATGGATTGAATCATTTTAAAACTGTATTTAATATCATCCAGATCATATCCGGAATTCAGGTCAATATCATGAATAACCTCAGTAAAATCTTCTAAGCTTTCACTTACATTGAATACCTCAATCTCAGCATTAAACTCATTAATGAAGTAATAAATGTCATTCATTGAGGTCCAGGTCATGCTTTTGTGGGTATCATACGCAAAAAGAATTTTCCTGATTCCTGTATATTCTATGTGGGAAGGAACAATTAATATCGGTTTTTTAATTCGGTGAATAGCCCTTGTTACATTGTTACCCAAAAGCTTTTGTTCCAAAGTTTTTTCGGCCATTCCCATGACGATAAAATCACATTCGTGGATCTGCATGCAGTTTTCAAGCTCTTCCATGAAATTCCCTGAAGCCAGATGATGCATTGTTTCTATAGCATAAAGTTTCGTAAGTTCGGTCGCCTTCTCTTCAAGTTTTTTCTGATTTTTAAGGGTCTGGGTGTAGAAAAAATCTGCTGAAGCCTGGGCATTCAAAGCATGTATAGAAACGGTTTGCAGATTAAAAAGTACGATTGTGTATTTATTTTCTTTAGCCATAGATGCTGCATAATGAGTAGCATTTTCAGCTTCGTGAGAAAAATCTGTGCAGACAATTATTGTTTTCATTGTACCGGATTTAATACTGCAAAACTATGATAGACAGCAGTTGCCTTATCGTAAAAATAGGGTGATGTTGCATAAAATGATGATGAAATGTCTTTTTCAGGTGATGAACCGTAACATTCATTTGAACGTTGCTATTTTACGTTTCAGGGACGGTTTTGGCGGTCTCGTTTAAAATAGAGGATACTCATATAAAATCTATTTCTATATTTACATTCACAACTCCCGGATATGAATAGGATTTCTACCATCAGGAAAAATATAGTACGGAATAAGAAGATTCTTTCTACGATGAAAAGAAGGCTCGTAATCTGGGCAGTAGCAGTAGTCACTTTCTGTGTCTTTTCCTACCTTATTGATCCCTTTGATCCCGTTTGGAAAGGCTATCTTGATGCTCCGCTAAAGATGATTCTTGAAGACGCCACATGGATTATCTTTTTTTCTATACTTATTTCTGAGGTTAGTATATTTATTGACAGAACACTTAATAAACTTCTGCCTTGGAGAGACAGAACGATAAAGCGACTGCTTATTCAGTGCTTGCTTCAGATTGTGGGAAGCGTCATGATTGTGATTATTATCAATGCAATTGTAGACGGTACCTCAGTTACACTACCCGAGATGGACTCCCGCAAAGAATATACACTGCTGGGACAGTGGATCGCAACAAATATTGTAATATCATTGATTATCAGTGCATTTAATACCGTAGATTATTTATTGGAAAACTGGAAAAAAACTGCTGTAGAAGCCGCTCAGCATAAAATAAGGGCATCTAAACATAAACAGGCTGCTATGGCTGCAGAACTTCAGGCACTTAAGCTTCAGATAGATCCTCATTTTATTTTCAATAATTTAAGTGTACTGTCAGAACTTATTCTGGAAGATCAGCAGTTAGGCTATGAATATTCAGAAAAGTTTGCAAGAGTATACAGGTATCTGTTGGTCAATTCCAAAAAAGACATCATTATAGTAGAAGAGGAACTGAAATTTTTAGAGTCCTATATCTTTCTGATTGAAAAAAGAATTGGCGAAGGTGTTGTATTTAAAATAGATATTAAGGAAGAATACAGATCTATGTACACCCTTCCTTTATCTTTACAATTATTGGTTGAAAATGCCATTAAACATAATCAAACTTCAAAGGTAAATCCTTTGGAAATACAGGTTTATACAAACCCCGATGGTGAACTGGTTGTATCCAATACATTCCTGCCTTTGATCAATAAGCCGGATTCCTCAGGAGTAGGGCTTACCAATATTGTTGCGCGATACGAAATCTTAGGATATCCTAAACCTGTGATTGAAAAAACTGAAGATAAATTTATTGTAAAACTTCCATTGATATGAAGATTAATAAGATTTTAATAGTTGAGGATGAAAGGCCCAATGCCGATAGGTTGAAAAGACTGTTGCTGAAGTTAAGACCCCATATCGAAATCCTGTCTGTAGAAGACTCAATTACTTCAACAGTACACTGGCTGGAAAATAATGTTGTTCCGGATGTCATCATGATGGATGTTCGTCTTGCAGATGGGCTCAGCTTTGAAATATTCAATAAGCACGAGGTTAAAAGTGCTGTTATATTCACCACTGCATACGATGAATATGCGGTACAGGCATTTAAATACAACAGTGTAGATTATCTTCTGAAACCTATTGAAGAAGAAGAGCTGGATGCTGCTTTAAAACGCTACGAAACCTTTATGGAAGCCGTTCCGGTAGTAGGAACAGCCATTGAAGGATTATTGAATTACATTCAGCCGAAAGATTACAGAAAACGTTTTCTGATCGCCCATAGAGACGGATATAAAACCGTTCTGGCAGAAGATATCCTATACTTTTATACCGAATTGGGAATCAGTAAAGCCATGCTGAATACGGGAGTGGTAGAGAATGTTCCACAAACGCTGGAAGAGCTTGAAAAACAGCTGGATCCCAAATTCTTTTTCCGCGCCAACAGGCAATTTATCATTCACATCAATTCCGTGAAGCAGATTTTTAATCATTTTAATGGAAAACTAAAGCTTGAACTGAGAAAGCAGCCTGATATGGAAGTGATTGTAAGCCGTGAAAAAGCTTCTATTTTCAAATCCTGGATGGATTATTAATTCCATAAAAAATACAAATGAGACTGCTTTTTATACAAAGCGGTCTTTTTTTGCTTTACTTGTGAAATAGGTTAATTTATCTTTAGCAATTCAGCACTTATTTTATCCGAAAAATAGGTTTTTCGTTACAATTATAGGGGAAAATAGCTGTTTTCCTTTCATTTTTCCTATCATACGCTTCACCCCCGATTAACTACGCTTCACCCAACTTCTGCATGAATATCCTTATTATATGAAGTTATTTTGCTTCTGTAAAATTTAAAAACTCATGTTATGAATTACAGAAAAGGATATCTGGTACTTTCACTTACGGCAGCGGCAATACTGTACTCGTGCGGTTCCGGGAATGGTCAGGAAAATGCCCAGCAGATGCAGCAGGCATTACCTACAGATTTTATTCAGGTGAAATCCGGAGATGCAGATGTGTCTACAGGATACCCGGGAAGCATAGAAGGGCAGGACAATGTAGATATTAAAGCACAGGTGACAGGCTATCTGGAAGCAGTATATATCAAAGAAGGGCAGTATGTAAGCAAAGGACAGACCCTTTTCAGAATAAATCCTTCAGTATACAACGAGCAGGTAAATACCAATCAGGCCGCTCTGAAATCAGCTATAGCAGCACAGGAAACAGCAAGATTGGAAGTAGAAAAGCTAAAACCTCTTGTGGAAGGAAAAGTAGTTTCCGATATGCAGCTGAAAACAGCTCAGGCAAGCTATAAAGCTGCTTCAGCACAAGTAGCGCAGGCACAGTCTTCTTTAGGCTCATCAAAGATTAATGCCAATTTTACTTACATTAAAGCTCCTGTGAGCGGATACATAGGAAGAATTCCGAACAGAGTAGGAAACCTTATCAGTCCTTCTGATGCAGCCCCTCTGACAACGCTTTCAAGTATTAACAGTGTGAATGTATATTTTTCAATGAATGAAGCTGATTTTATTGCTCATAGCAAAGCTGCTGTGTCAGGTAATCATACAGAAGATGTAGAACTTATCCTTGCAGATGGATCCACTTATTCTCTTAAAGGAAAACTTGAAAATGCCAGTGGGAACTTCGACAGAAATACAGGAAGTATTCAGATGAAAGCTGTTTTTCAAAATCCTGATAAGCTGTTGAGAGCTGGAGGAACTGCAAGAGTAATGATTCACAATGCGCTGAACGGCGTGATCAAACTTCCGAAAACTTCTGTAAAAGATATTCAGGACAGATTCTTTGTTTATAAACTGAATGGTAAGGATAAAGTCAAAATGACTCAGATTACAGTTTCGGGAAGTACCTCTCAGGATTACTTTATTAAAGAAGGGGTAAATGCGGGAGATAAGATTGCCATCAACAGAATTGATGCCCTTACACACGGAGCGCAGGTTGTTGCGACAACAGTTCCTTTGAAATAGTTGTATTAACCATTCTTAGAAAATTCAAAAATGTTAAAAAAGATAATAGACCGTCCGGTACTGGCGACGGTAATATCCCTTATCATTGTTATTTTAGGGATAATAGGATTAAATCAGCTGGCGGTGACCAGATTCCCGGACATTTCTCCGCCTACCATCACCGTTTCAGGATCTTATCCGGGAGGAAACAGTGAGACTGTGATCCGTTCCGTGGTAACTCCGCTGGAAGAGCAGATCAATGGTGTAGAAGACATGGAATATATGAAATCTACCGCAAGTAATGATGGTACATTCTCTATCTCCATTATATTCAAGCAGGGAGTAAATACCGATCAGGCCGCCGTAAATGTGCAAAACAGAGTTCAGCAGGCCACCCCGATACTTCCTCAAGAGGTAGTGAGAATGGGACTAACTACCTCCAAGCAGCAAAACAGTATGGTATTGATTTTCAATGTTTATACGGAAGACAACAAACAATATGACGAAACTTTCCTTCAGAACTACGCAAATATTAACCTAATTCCGCAGGTCAAAAGAGTAAAAGGAGTAGGACAGGCCATGGTATTCGGGTTGAAAGATTATTCCATGAGAATATGGCTTAATCCTCAGAAAATGTCCTCTTACGGACTGGAACCGGCAGATGTTTCCAGAGCAATTGCAGACCACAGTTTGGAATCTGCTCCGGGTAAACTTGGAGAAGAATCTGATGCGGCTTTAGAATATGTAATCCGATATAAAGGAAAAAAGAACAAACCGGAACAATATGAGAATATTATTGTTAAAAATACCGGAAGTCAGGTCATCAGGCTTAAAGATGTAGCCCGTGTAGAATTCGGAGCCATTTCAAATACGGGAGATAACCTTTCCAATGGGAAAAATGCAGTTACTGTAGCCATTATGCAGACTACAGGATCCAATGCCAATCAGATTGAAATAGGCGTAAACAAAGCCCTTGATCAATTATCAAAATCATTTCCGCCTGGTATCAAATATACGAAGGTAATGAGTACCAAAGAAAGATTGGATGAAGCTACAGGACAGGTGAAATCTACCTTAATAGAAGCATTTATCCTGGTTTTTATCGTAGTATTTATCTTCTTACAGGATTTCAGATCTACGATTATCCCGGCAGTGGCGGTTCCTGTAGCAATTATCGGTACTTTCTTCTTCCTTTTAGTTTTAGGATTTACCATCAACGTGCTGACACTTTTTGGCCTTGTACTGGCCATCGGTATTGTCGTCGATGATGCCATTGTAGTAGTGGAAGCCGTCCACAGTAATATGGAAGGAACTAATCTTTCAGGAAGAGAGGCTACTCACAAAGCAATGAGTGAGATCACAGGAGCTGTAATTTCCATTACTTTGGTGATGTCTGCAGTATTTATTCCAATCGGATTTATGTCCGGTTCAGCAGGATTATTTTATAAGCAGTTTGCGTATACATTAGCCATTGCCATTATTATTTCGGCTGTCAATGCCTTGACATTAACGCCTGCTTTATGTGCTGTGTTTTTGAAAAATAACCATGCAGGAGAGGGAGAAAAACCAAAAGGATTCGGGCAAAGGTTTGCAGTAGCATTCAATGCCGGATTTAATAATATGACGAACCGTTATGCGAAAGGGGTTAGATTTTTAATAGGACGTAAATGGATTGCAGGAGGATTAATTGTAGCGGTTATCGGTGTTGCAGGATGGCTGATGTCAAGCACTCCTAAAAGCTTTGTACCGATGGAAGATGACGGATTCTTTATGTATACCTTGAGTATGCCTCCGGGAACAGCATTGACAAAAACTACGGAAGTTTCCAACAAGATCAATGAAATCTTAAAAGGAGTAGATGCGGTGAAGGAAAACACTTCCATTACAGGATATAATCTTCTTAGTAACAGTGCAGGACCAGCTTACGCCATGGGATTTGTTAAGCTGAAACCTAAAAAAGAAAGAGGTGAAGTTCAGGATATCCAGGAGGTGGTAGATATGGCCAGTGCAAAATTGGGCGTAATCAAAGAAGGAAGTGTGATGACTTTCAGAATGCCTCCGGTAGAAGGATACGGAATGACAAACGATGCAGAAATTGTACTTCAGGACCGTATGGGAAGAGATCCTCAGGTTCTTAAAGCTAAAGCGGATGAATTAATTGGTCAGCTGATGCAGGTTCCGGAAGTAGCATTTGCCTACACGATGTTTAGAGCAGATTATCCTCAGATGGAGCTTGAAGTAAATGAAGATAAGGCAAAACAGCTTGGAGTAAGCATTTCAAACCTGTTAGGAACCGTTCAGACCTATTTCTCAGGAGATCAGTCTCAGAATTTCTCAAGATTCGGGAAATTTTACAGAGTGAATATTAAAGCGGATGGTGTTTTCAGAATGGATGAACAAGCCTTCAATGATATTTTCGTAAAGAATGAAAAAGGAGATATGGTGCCGGTAAATACCTTGATTGCCTTGAAAAAAGTATATGGCCCGGAATCTGTTCAGCGTTATAACCTTTATAATTCATTAAATATCAACGTATCTCCAAAGCCAGGAGTAAGTAACGGAGAATTGATGGGTAAACTGGAACAAACTTTAAGCAAATTACCTTCTGACTACAGCTACGAATGGACAGGATTGAGTTTGGAAGAAAAATCAGCAGGAAATCAGACGATCGCCATCTTCGGTTTATGTTTGCTTTTCGTATATCTCTTATTGGCTGCTCAATATGAAAGTTATATCCTTCCTCTGGCAGTGATGCTTTCCATCCCAACGGGAATTGTAGGAGCGTTTTTAGGAATAAAAGCCATTGGTTTGGATAACAATATTTATGTACAGGTGGGATTGATTATGCTTATTGGTCTCCTAGCCAAAAATGCAATTCTGATTGTTGAATTTGCCATCCAAAGGAGAAAAGCAGGACTTTCGATCCTCGATTCTGCTCTGGAAGGAGCGAAAGCAAGATTACGTCCCATTATCATGACTTCATTAGCCTTTATTGTGGGAATGGTTCCACTGATGATTTCTTCAGGAGGAATGGCTTCGGGAAACAAATCAATCAGTACAAGTGCAGCAATGGGAATGCTGAGTGGAGTAGTTTTGGGAGTTTTTGTAATTCCTGTGCTCTACATGTTTTTTCAGTATCTGGATGAGAAATTCTCTACCAAAAAGAAGTACAATACGATAGAAAATCAATTGACAAATGAGAATATTTAATATAAAGAATTTCCTTATTTCAGGCACAATGGCATCTTTGCTGATGTCTTGTGCCGTAGGGAAAAAATATACAAGAACAGATCTTCAGGTTCCCGAAACGTACAAAGAATCTGTACAGGTAACAGGAGATACAGTGGTCCTTCCATGGAAAACCTTTTTCAAAGATCCTAAACTGATTGGATTAATAGATAAAGCCCTTTCCAGAAATAATGAAGTGAATGTTGCTCTGAAAAATATAGAACAGCTGGATCTGATCTATAAACAGGCTAAGCTAGGGTTGATGCCAACACTGGACCTCACCACAGGAGCCAATAGAAGCTGGGCGTCTGCCAACACCCTTAACGGTTCTCTGAATGAGCAGTTTGTAGGGACAAAATATATGGATGACTTCAGTGCTGCCTTAAGGCTTTCCTGGGAAATAGATATCTGGGGAAAAGCTAAAATGCAGAAAGAATCCGCAGCAGCAGAATATTTTGGTCAGAAAGAAAATCTGAATGCAATAAAAAGCAGGATTGTAGTTCAGGTTGCTCAGGCGTATTACAATCTTATCAGCCTTGATGAACAGCTGAAAATAGCTGAGCAGAATATTGAGCTGAGTGACAATACCCTTAAAATGATGAATCTGCAGTTTACAGCTGGACAGATTAATTCATTGGCCGTTCAGCAGTCAGAAGCCCAGAAGAAAACAGCAGAACTGTTGATTCCTTTGGCGAAACAGAATATTTCCATTCAGGAAAATGCATTGAGCATTCTTTGCGGAGAATATCCGTCGAAGATAGAAAGAGAAGGAAACCTTAAAACAATGATTCCGGAAAATAAACTGTCAGAAGGATTACCCGCGCAGTTATTGAGCCGCAGACCGGATCTGAAAATGGCAGAATTTAATGTTATCAGCCTGAACTCAAAAACCGGATTGGCAAAAGCAGCCATGTATCCGAGTATCAGCTTAAGCCCGCAGATAGGGGTAAACTCCAATAAATTCAGCTCATGGTTTGATATTCCCGGATCTATTACCAAAGCAGTTGCCGCCAATCTTGCCGCTCCTATTTTTCAGAAGAAACAGCTAAAAACAGCTTATGAGACCGCGTTAATTGAACAGGAAAAAGCAGCCATCAACTTTAAACAATCTGTCATGACTGCTGTGGGGGAAGTTTCCGATGCTATGGCCAAGTCTAAAGGCTCTTCAGAAAGACTACAGCTTTTAGAACAGAGAACAGCGATTCTGGATAAAGGAATCAATGATGCTCTGAAGCTGTATAAAAGCGGCATGGCAACCTATCTGGAAGTGATTACAGCTCAAAATAGTAAGCTTCAGAATGACCTGGAAGCCATTAATGTAAGCCTTGAAAGGTTAAATGCAGAAGTAGACCTGTACAGGGCGCTTGGCGGAGGAGTACAATAAAATGTAAACGATAAATAGTAAAGGAAGCTACACCATATAGCTTCCTTTTTTGTTATTTATAAAGGTAAATACAAGTCAATTTTAACATAAGGTCCGGGATTTGTAGAAGAGTGATGAAATTTTACAATCATTAAATCAATGGTTTATGAAAAATTTTATCTTTTTTTTTAAAATAGATGCAAGATTTTTGGAAAGAGGGGTTTATATAAATGAGTACTCGAAAATAATTAATGTTCAACGAAAAAAATAATGCAATGAAAAGATTGACAGTACCCCGATTTTTTATAACAGTTTTAATGGTTTTGGCAGGGTTTTTTGCCCTATCCTCATGTAATGATAACGATGGTCCGGATATTCCTCCTGTAAAAATGGAAGACTTAAAAGGAAACTATAAAGGCAAGTTGATTATTGTACAGGGAAGCAGTAAAAGAGAAGGAATCAAAGAGTTCAAGGTGAAAAAAGATACCATCTCATTTGCCGAATTTCCAATTACAGAAATTGTAAAAACAGTGCTAAAAGACCCGGCAAAAGCAGAAGCAGCTTTGAAAACAATGGGAAAAGTAAAGTATGATCTTAAATATGCAGCAGTAATCAACACAAGCAATAATGTGATAGAACTTACTTTTGCTCCCAAGACTATGGAACTTCAGATTCCTGTAGACGGTGTTAATAAAAAAACTGTTGTGGAATTTGTAGCAAAACAAAAAGGATATTATGTAGGATTGGATCAGACGCTGAGGTATGCGCTAACGGCAGAAAAAATTACAGTAGACGGTACACTGGTTACTCCTTATGCTGTTATTGATTATAATTTTCCATTCTGTATAAAAAATTAATTAATAGATATTATCATAAATGGATTGCACTTTGAAAAGATGCAATCTATTTTTGCCTGACAGTTTTATAACATCCTATGGGATACGGCAGCAGCATTATATGGAAGAAAGTAAAGAACAGATTTTGGTAAAGCACCTTTTGAAGAAGGAGGAAGCTGCCTGGAAAGAGCTTTTTGGAGCTTATTCCGGAAATCTGACCTATGTCTGCTCCCGTTATGTGGCTGAGAGGGAAGATGTTCATGATGTACTCCAAAACAGTTTTATCAAAATGTTCCGTTCGATAGAATCTTTTGAGTACAGAGGGAGTGGCTCTTTGAAAGCATGGATGACGCGTATCACTGTCAATGAATCTTTGAAACATATCAAACAGAAAGGAGATTTTAAATCTGCGGTGGAAGTAGATGATCTTCCGGATATTCCTAATGAAGAAGAACCGGACTTTGAAGAGATTCCGCGTGATGATATTATGATGATGATAAAATCTCTTCCTGATGGGTATAGAACTGTTTTTAACCTGTTTGTATTTGAGAAAAAAAGCCATAAGGAGATTGCCGGACTGCTGGGAATTGCAGAAAATTCTTCTGCATCTCAGTTTCACCGTGCAAAAGGACTGCTTGTTCAGAAAATAAAAGAATTTAAAATGTCAAAAAAGGCACAATATGAATAATGAATGGCTAAATAACCTGCGAAGCAGAATGGATGACCATGAAGAGGACGTTCCGGAAGGATTGTGGGATGACATCAAAGGTGAGTTATTCTCCGAAGAAGAAAACAACAGTATTCCCGGGTTTATTCCTGAAATTCATGAAGGCGGGGCAGGAAAGAAAGAAACAGGAGCCGGTGCGGGACAAAAATCTTTATTCTATCGTCTCGGAGGTATTGCTGCTGCCATTGCATTGCTCTTTTTACTGACGAAAATACTGCCACAGAATGATACAGGCAAAACCCTGTCTCAGAAACCGGCAGATGTGAAAAAAGAAAAGGAAAAAAATTATTTGAACCCTCTGGAAAAAGAGAATGTCACAAGCAGTAAAGTAGAATCCGGAGTAGAGTCTTCTTTAGCTGAAAACATATTGAATACAGGTGTTTCGAAGAAAATACCAACACAGAAATATTTTAATACTGAAGAAAAAAACAGAGTAGGAAATAGTCAGAATATTCAGGAAATCATCAAACTTCCGGCTGCTGCGGAATCTTTTCATCAGGAGAGCAAAATCGCTCAGAAATCATCTCCTGCTGATGATACAGTAAAAGAACCAATTATAGAGAAGATTCCTGATGAGGTACTTTTCAAACAGGAAGAAGTAAAAGAAGTGTACGCCGAGAATACAAAACATACTGCAAAATCCCGTGATAAAAAATCATGGATGTTAAGTATGCTTACAGGGAATGTTGCTTCCAACTCTGCAGAGCAGCAATTTCCGGGGTATGCCTCCATCACTGGAAAAGCAATGAATGTGGAGCAGGTATGGAGTACTTCCGAGTACCATGATGATCCTCTGACTGCCGTATTACTGGCAAATCAAAGTCAGCCGGTAGAAGCAAGGATCAGACATAAAGTACCGGTTACGTTCGGATTATCCCTTTACTACAATTTAGGAAAAAGGTGGGGAATAGGAACCGGGTTGAATTATACCAAACTGGCTTCCGAACTGCATTCAGGAACGGAGAATAATTATATTAAAGGAGATCAGACGGTTCATTACATAGGAATTCCTGTTCAGGTCAACTATAATGTCATTCAGAAAGGGCGGTTTACAGGATATATTACAGGAGGGGCACTCGTGGAAAAACCTGTGTCGGGAAGTGTTACAACAACCTATGTGGTGAATGATGAAATAAAAGATAGTTCAAAGGAACGTCTTGATCATAAGCCGTTACAGTTTTCTGTTAACACTGCAGTAGGATTTCAGCTTAAGGTCATAGACAAGGTTGGAATTTATGCAGAACCGGGAATAGGATATCATTTCAAGGAAGAAAATGCTCCTAATACCATTTATAAAGAGAAACCTTTTCATTTTAACATGAAATTCGGGATCAGAGTGCTGTTGGATTAATGTAGAGGATTTTTAGACCAAATCACACTTAATAATCTATATATATGAAAACAAAACTAATTTTTTTAGTGGTTTTATTATTCAGTATTCTGGATATAAAAGCACAGTGCACCCCTACAATTACCAGCCCGAGACTTGGACAGAAATATCCGGGAACCATCTTGTTCTGTGACGTGGAAGATGAAATAATTTCTACCACACAAACGTATGCAACTTATCAATGGTACAAACAGGAGTGGACCTGGCAGACCCCCAATAACAACCCTTGGGTGGCTATTCAGGGAGCCACATCACAGCAGTTGACCGTTAGCGGTAATGAACAGCTGAATTATTTTAAAGTGGTCGTTACAGATGGAGATTGTACAGCAGAAAGTACGGCAGTATTTGCAGATGGATTTGTATATGGTCTTCCCGCTATGATGACAACCTATACTCCTGGAACGTATCAGGAAAATATGGGAATCGTAAATGTGTGCAATGGTGCTTCCGTACAGTTTGATAATATATTTCCGGGAGTATATGGTAAGCATACGTGGTTCAGATGCGTGCCGAGCAGTAATCCTCCCGTGTTAGGAGAACCCTGTACCATTCCTGGTGTGGTAGGACCTACCTATGTAGCGACAACTTCAGGGAAATATGGGTTTTATGCCTGTACAGAATATTGTCCGGATCAGTGTCAGATGTTGGCTTCGTTTGCTTTTGTAGAGGTGAATTTCGGGGACTGGGATTTCTGCAGCAATCTGGGAACTGGAGAGGTGAAGACTAAAGACAATAATCTGAAAATCTATCCCAATCCTACAGCGCAATACCTTTATATAGGAAAAGAATCAGATAAAATCTATAAAGAAGTCATCATTATAGATATGTCCGGAAAACTGGTTCTGAAGAAAAATGACCATCAGTATAATCAGGCAATTGATGTAAGCCAGCTGGTACCAGGAAACTATATCATTGTTTCTAAAAGCGCAGATGGAAAAGAATATAAAAATAAATTTATAAAGAAATAGGATTACATAGTCTGAATGTGCTAAAATATTGATTGTGGGAAGGAGGGTTGGATGTCAGAGGAGGGATGTTCCTTGTATTGAAGAAGAACTAGAGTAATTTATTTTAATACTTTACGCTCAATAGATAAATTTCATCCTTGTTAATCTAATGACGTCATAATTACCCCCAAAAGGAGTTCTCTCTTTCAGGCATCCGGCTTCCTGACTCGCACTTGGTATTTTATCCGGAATTCAGATGAATAATCTCTTTCGTTAGTTTTTAATAATGGTTGGATCGGTACAAATCTTTTGTACCGATTTTTTTTGTTATTATCATTTTGCCCACAGACATAGAACTTAAGTATCTGTTTTCGTAATATCTTTTTTAGTATATCCATTCAGCTAGAATATCATTCATATAAACATCAGATTTTCAAAATAGTATATTGATTATTTTTACTTCAAAAACACACCATGCTGATTAAAATTTATGGAAGTGCCATTCATGGAGTGGCCGCACAGACAATAACAATTGAAGTGAATGTAGATACCGGCGGAGTAGGATATCACCTGGTAGGTCTTCCCGATAATGCCATTAAAGAAAGCAGCTATAGGATTTCTGCCGCATTGAAAAACGTAGGATATAAAATTCCAGGAAAGAAAATTACCATTAATATGGCTCCGGCGGATCTCAGAAAAGAAGGTTCTGCCTATGATCTGAGTATTGCGATTGGTATTTTAGCCGCTTCAGATCAGATTCTGGCAGAGGAAATTGAGAACTACATTATTATGGGCGAGCTTTCTCTCGATGGAAGCCTGCAGCCTATCAAAGGAGTTTTACCCATTGCTATTCAAGGAAGAGAAGAGGGGTTTAAAGGAATTATCCTTCCCATACAGAATGCCAGAGAAGCAGCTATTGTAAATGATCTTGAAGTATATGGAGTAGAAAATATAAAAGAAGTAATTGATTTTTTTAATGAAGGAAAACCTCTTAACAGAAGTATTCTGGATACCCGGAAAGAATTTCATGAAAAGATCAATGATTTTCCTTTTGATTTCTCTGAAGTTAAAGGTCAGGAAACAGCCAAAAGAGCTATGGAAGTAGCTGCAGCAGGAGGGCACAATATCATTCTTATCGGTCCTCCGGGAAGCGGAAAAACCATGCTGGCTAAAAGAGTACCCAGTATTTTACCTCCATTGACTTTGAAAGAAGCTTTAGAAACAACAAAAATTCATTCCGTAGCCGGAAAAATTGGAACCGAAGCTTCATTGATGACCGTTCGTCCTTTCAGATCTCCGCATCATACAATTTCAGATGTAGCCTTAGTAGGAGGAGGTAGTTACCCGCAGCCTGGTGAGATTTCCCTTGCACATAACGGCGTCTTATTTCTTGACGAGATGCCGGAATTTAAAAGAACAGTATTGGAAGTAATGAGGCAGCCTCTGGAAGACCGTGAAGTGACCATTTCAAGAGCCAGGTTTACAGTAAATTATCCTGCAAGTTTTATGTTAGTCGCCTCTATGAATCCCAGCCCAAGCGGATTCTTTCCCGATGATCCTAACAATACCTCATCTGTTTATGAAATGCAACGGTACATGAATAAGCTGTCAGGGCCGCTTTTGGACAGGATTGATATTCATATTGAAGTACAGAAAGTAGAGTTTGAACAGCTTTCTGAAAAAAGAAAAGGAGAAAAAAGTAAGGACATCAGAAATCGTGTACTGAAAGCCAGGGATATTCAGAATAAAAGATATCAAAGCCTCAATATCAGCAGTAATGCCCAGATAGGACCTAAAGAAATTGAGGTTTTTTGTGAATTGGATGAAACCTCTTTCGGACTCATCAAATTGGCGATGGAAAAACTTAATCTTTCAGCAAGAGCTTATGACAGAATTCTGAAAGTTGCCCGAACCATCGCTGACCTTGAAGAATCTGAGAATATTCTGTCCCATCATATTTCCGAAGCCATACAGTACAGAAGTCTGGACCGGGAATTCTGGAATGGATGATAATTCTATACGGTGCTTCAAAATAAGACTCCGATAAATAAATATTGCGGAGTTCATTTTTTACCAGATTTTAAGGAATCAGGCGCTAAAATCGGCTGGTGATAACCAATACCAAAATAGCCGTCAGAAAGTATAAAAATATTCAGTTCATCACATGGATATGTATAAATCCATGATCTCTCTTCTGTTTTTGATCTATAGTATAAGATGAGGGTGTTTGTTTTTTTACAAATTTAAACAATATTCGGGTGCGTTGGCTATTGATGAAAACTTAGATAAGGTAACTCTGCTTTTAAAATCATAACAAATTAAAAGTCAGTATTTTTATTATTCCATTTCTTTTACAATATCAATTTTATGATGTGGTTAATGATAGTAATTATATAACGCATAGGTTGATTTATTATGTTAAGTTTGATTACCAAATCATTAAAAATATCACATTATGAAAATAGAATATCTAAATACAGGGTAGTAGATATCCTTAACTTCAAAAGAATAGGCAAAACTTATTCTTCCATCTTTTCGATTGAAATATATAACGTTTAAACGTTGTTTGCGCTCGGCTCATAGAGCTGGTCGTTTCAAGCTTTTGTATCATTCGGTTTTTTCAAAACTATAATAAAAACTCATTTAGTAAATAAACTGTGGCTATCTCTTATGGCCTTTTGTTTCTGCTTTTGATAGTTTAAATCATCTTTACGGAAGACAAAAGCTATTGATTGCAAAATTTTTAACCAAATTACATTATTACTATGTCAAACACAATTCCCTCATTAGAAACCTTATCAATAGGTACAGCGGTATTACTGTCATCTGAAGACAGAGAAAAACTTTTAAACGGTTTCAATAAAACCGGCTGGGACTATCATCATGAAGAAACATTAGAGTCTCTTTTCCGAAAACAGATACTCCTTCACCCCGACAAAACAGCCGTTGTTTATCAGAATCAGGAAATTACGTACAGTGATTTAGATCAGAGAAGTAATCAGGTCGCCAATCTGTTATTGAGTAAAGGAATCAAAGAAGGTAAATATGTTCCTATCTGGCTGGATCGTTCTCTAGAATGGATTGTTGCTGTTCTTGGTGTGATCAAAACGGGTGCAGCATATGTTCCTATAGACCCCGCTTATCCCGCTAAAAGAGTAGAATTTATTCTTTCAGATACCGCAGCTGATACAATCATTACCAATCAAAATCTTTTAAACCTTCTACCCGAAACTGAAAGATCAAAAGTCTTTGATCTGAGCAGTATGGAGAATCTTAATCATTTGTCTTCAGCTGATCCGGAAATTGAAATTTACAAGAACAATTTAGCATATACGATTTATACTTCAGGCTCTACCGGAAAACCTAAAGGGGTAATGGTAAGCCATCAGGCTATCCAGCATTTGGTAACCTGGCACAATCATCATTTTCACGTAGATCACAGTTCAAAACTGACTCTCGTAGCAGGACTGGCATTTGATATATCCGTATGGGAAACCTGGTCGGCCCTTACTTCCGGAGCCACTCTTTTTATTGCAGATAGTGAAGACAGAACGGATGCTCATGCATTGGTAGATTATTATAGAAGAAATCAGATTACACACGGTTTTGTACCTGCTGTCCTAGCTCCTCCGGTGGTTAATTGCACCCGGAATTATAATGATCTGAAATTGAAATATCTCTTTACCGGAGGTGAAAAACTGAAACCTGTGCTTACTACGGAGCTAAGCTACGAACTGATAGATTATTACGGACCTACGGAATGTACTGTATTTGCAACATTTAAAAAAGTGAAAGATATCGATGGGAAATATGTCTCCTCAATAGGAAAGCCTATTGCCAATGCAAAAACCTACATCTTAAATGAGAACATGGATTTGATGCCGATAGGGGCCATAGGAGAATTATGCATCGGAGGAAATATTTTAGCCAATGGATATCTTAATAATAAAGAACTCACAGATTCTAAATTTATTGATAATCCATTCCGGGAAACAGAAAAATTGTATCGTACAGGAGATCTTGCCAAATGGAAACCTGATGGTGATATTGAATTTCTGGGAAGAATAGATAATCAGGTGAAAATTCGTGGATTCCGTGTCGAATTAGGAGAAATAGAACGCACGCTGGTTCAGCAGAAAGAGATCAGTGAGGCTGTGGTCATTAGTAGGGATACGGAAGGAAACAGTAAATATCTGATTGCTTTTATCGTTTCAAAACCTGATGCTGAGAAAGATATTTCGTCAATTAGAAATGCGTTGAAAGAAGAGCTTCCAGGCTATATGATTCCTGCCCAGATTATTTTTGTAGATAAAATTCCGTTAACGGCAAATGGCAAAACAGATACCCAGGTTTTAAAAGATCTTGCAGATAAAGAAGCAAAAGAGCTTATTTCATTTGAACCACCAACCAATAAGACAGAAAGAATTGTTGTAGATGTATGGTCTTCAGCTCTTGAACGTTCTGTTATTAATATTACAGATAATTTCTTTGATATCGGTGGAAACTCCCTTCTGGTAGCAGCAGTTGCCGTGGCATTGCAAAGAAAACTGGATGTAAAAGTATATCTGCGGGATATTTATCAGTTTCCGGTATTACAGGAGCTTTCAGAAGTTCTTATCACCAGATCCAGAGAAATAAGAGAAGCTGGCCCAAAAGAAGATGTAGAGCCTTATGTTGCCTTGCAGAAAGATGTTTACCTTGCTCCCGGAACTGTTTTTGCCGGAGGATTTGATCCTAAACAAGTAGAAAACCCCAACACTATATTTTTGACAGGAGTAACGGGATTTGTGGGAATTCATCTTTTACAGGAGCTTTTAGATACTACAAATGCTGAAATCTACTGCCTTGTAAGAGCTCAGGATCAATTTCATGCGATGGAGAAGATAGACAGATGTTTTAAACAATATCACATTCCTCAAAAAGAAGAACAGAAATCGAGAATTATTCCCGTCATCGGAGATCTGGCATTGCCGGCATTGGGATTGTCAGAAGAAATATTTACAAAACTGGCAAAACAAACGGATCTGATTTACCATTCCGGAAGTTCTGTAAACTTCATTGAACCTTATTCTTACATGAAAGCTCCGAATGTAGAAGGATTAAGAGAAATCATCAAATTAGCCGGAGCAGAAAGGACGAAATGCCTTGCTTTGCTATCTACCATTTCGGTATACAGCTGGGGGCACGTGTTTACAGGAAAAACGGTGATGCTGGAGGCTGATGATATTGAACAGAACTTAATGTCTGTAAGCAAAGATATTGGCTATGTAAGGAGCAAATGGGTAATGGAAGCTGTTGCAGATCTGGCTGCAAAAGAAGGCCTGCCATTGATTACTTATCGCCTTGGATATGCAATGTGCCACAGTGAAACAGGAGCAAGTGCTTCCTATCAATGGTGGTCAGGATTAGTGAAAAATTGTATAGAATTTAAATCTTATCCAGCATTGAATGAGCTTAGAGAAGGGCTTATCACTGTAGATTATATGACGAAATCTATGGCTCATATTACAAAAAATAAAGAGGCAATAGGTAAAAAATTCAACCTGATTGCCCGCCCGGAAACCAATCTTACGCTGGAAGGATTCTTCGGGCTCATGAAAAAGTATTATCCGTTTACGCTGAAAGATCTTCCTTATAAAGAATGGAGGAAACAGTGGGAAGATGACAGTAAAAACCGTTTGTATCCATTGACAAGCCTTTTCAGAGACAATATGCATGAAGGTTTATCTACTGTTGAGCTTTATCAGAATACCTATATATGGGATTGTTCCAATGTGATTCAGTTTTTGGAAGGCTCGGATATTCAGGAACCGGTATTTGATAAAAAAGTACTGGATTCCTATTTAAAATATCTTGGAATTCCGGTGGAGTAGTATTTGATTTGAAACAAATCCCAAGCAGGTTCTGCTTGGGATTTTTCTTTTTTATTGAATAAGTATATCAAATTTGATAAGTAAAAGGTCAGAAAATATTGATGAATGCCTGACCTTAATTTTCCTTTAGATTAATTTACCGTTACTTTAATCACATTCTGAGCAGCTGGAACCGGATATTGAGTTCCAACTTTAGAAATAACCTTATTTTCACTTTGTGGAGTTCCTCCAAATAAAGCCTGGTGATTTCCTGCTCCCGGATACTGATCAATGCCCGTCCCTGAATCAAACAACATTGTTTTTGAAGTAAGATCACCTTTGGTATTTGCGTCAATGTTCTGTTCATTAGCGTAAAACCAGTCATTTGAAAATCCGAACATCGTTGCATAAGCTATTTTATCTCCCGGATCTGCATTGAAATTTGTTGTCACTTTATTTCCTGGTGCTACCGGAGCGTTACCTGCAATATATACCCCTTTTACATTCGGTAAAGATTTAAGACTGTTTTGTAGCTTCATTACATTTCCAAACTGGGCAATGTCTTTTAATCCCATTCCGCTGTCATTTTTTCCCAATTCATAAATAGGATTTTTATCACCACGATAAACAACTACCAATGTAGGAGAAAGACCAGTCATGATACCAGTATTGACGTTCAGCTTGGCCATCATTTTACTGATATTTCCCATTTGAGCAATATCCGTAATTTCTGGATTTGAGAGTGCATTAGGTGCAAAGAACGGAGCATTATTCAGCAATTGAGAGCCATTGTAGTTTGATACGGCCCATACTCCGGGAGAAAAAGGAGTTTCGTTGGCAGTTCCTGCAGATGTATTGGTAATAGTGAGGGTGAATTCTGAAGTTACATCATTGTAAGCAAGATTGAGCTTCATAAGCTGAGATGCATTTACATTGGGAACCTGCATGATGGGTTTGCTTTCTGCCTGCCCGGAGGTATTATCTTTGGTTCCGTTGTCCCATAATAATACACTTGAAGAAACATCTCCTGTTATTGCATTTCCATTGCTGTCAAACAACTTAATTCCCGGCTGTTGTGAAGCAAAAAACCAGTCTTTTGAAGCTCCATACATTGTTGCAAACATCAAGGCCTGCGTTTTTCCTGCATTGAATTTAAAAGAAACAGATTGTCCGGGCATAATGATGGGAGGTGTTCCGGTTCCCTGGAAACTTCCGCTTTGGACAAAATCCTTAGGAGTTACAACATTTTCTACAGTAATTGTCCGTTGAAAAGACATATCCATCATACTGTCATCCGAATCATTACATGAAGAAAGTGTAAATGCAGCTGAAGTAACAGCTGCTAAAACTGTGGTTCTGAAAATAAACTTGTTCATAAAGTATTTTTTATAGTTATAAATGATATCTGTAACTATAGTCGGCGACTTTTGGAAACCCTGACAAAAAATATTTTATTAATTCACTTTTTTTTCTAATGCATAATATCATAAGATGAATATCCTTAGTTGTAAAAATGTAAAACGGCAGGTTTATATTCCCTTTTTCCCATCCAGAATCATCTGAATCATTTTTATCTTTCTGTTTTCTCTTGTTTCCGGTTTCTTAGCCTCTTCAATCCAACGGATGTATTCCTTTTTATGAGTATAACTCATTTTGTCAAATAGAGTCTTTGCTTCAGGATTTTCATTAAAAACAGCAACGATATCTTCTGCAATCTCAACCACTCTCTCTTCTTTATCTTCGGTAAGTGAAACGGAAACTTCATCTCCAAAAGTTTTCCCAAGCTGTTTCCTGATCTCTTGTGTAAGTCCTAAAATATGACAGTCTGATTTCATTTTGGCAAGGCTTCCACGATATTCAACTTTATCATCAAATATTGCTTTTATCCTTACTTGTCTTTTTTTATTAAACAGTTCTTCTGTAGAAAATGGAAACTCTACAAACGCGGCATTCATTTCTCCGTTTTGCTGAATAATAGCTGAGAATTTGATTGTTTGAGGATTCATAATGAAAGATTTTAATAGTCAAAAATAAAAAAACCGTGAAAGTAAATTTCACGGTTTCAAAAATATATCAAATAAGATTATTATTTTTTAGCTTTCTTAGGCATTGTTGTAGTACCTGAGTTTTTAGTTTTTGTATCAGCAGGAGTGTTTTCTCCTCTTACAAGCTTCAATTCGTCAACTAATCTTCTTGCACCGGCAAACTTATCAATTGTCCAAAGAACGAAACGAACGTCTACGTTGATTGTTTTCTGCCATTCCTGTTCGAATACGATATCACCGCTTAGTGCTTCGCTGTTACCATCGAAAGCAATACCGATAAGGTTTCCGTCTCCATCAATTACCGGAGAACCAGAGTTACCTCCTGTAATATCATTGTTAGAAAGGAAGTTTACAGGCATATAACCTGCTGCATCAGCATACTGACCGAAATCTTTAAGGTTGTAAAGGTCAATCACTCTTTGAGGAAGATCAAACTCTTCATCACCTTTCTTATATTTACCAACAAGACCAGTCATGTCTGTATAATAGTTATCAGTAATACCGAAATAGTTTCTGTCATTTCTGATAGGTAATTTATCTACAGTTCCGTAAGTTAATCTCATTGTAGAGTTAGCATCCGGGTAGAATTTTTTCTCAGGCATAGCCTTCATTAATCCAGCTAAGAACATACGGTTCTTTTTAGCAAAATTATCATCTACCTGAACAAATCTTTCAGTGCTTATTTTTTGATCAGCAACGATACCGTTAGCAGCTTTCCAAAGTGGATCAGCATCAAGCTTCAGTGCATCCGGGTTCAATAAGAAATTCGTTGCAGAAGTTTTGTTAGCAAAGATTGAAGAATAAGCCAGATTAGAAATTGTTTTAGCATCTAATCCTAAAATAGTAGCAGAAGCAATTTCTTTATTGGTAACTCTCGTTTGGTATAGGTTTACCATAGAAGAAAGCATTTCACCTTCTAAAGATGGATTGAAGTTTTCATAAGCAGCTTTGATCGCAGCTTCTGTTTTAGCTTTCATAGCCAGTCTTCCCTGCATATCCTGAGCAGCATAAGTCTTTAATACAGAACCTACCTGAAGGGCAAGAGAGATATATTTTGCATTTCTTGAGAATTGTGAAGCATAGTTTCTTTCCACATTTCTTTCAGAAGTCTGCTTGTAGTACATTCCAATATCTTCTAAAATACCATCATAAGCTTCATTTCCAGACATCATAGACCATTTTCTGAAGATGTCCTCCGTTTTTTGCTTGTCAGCAATAGTTCCGTTTTTATCTACGGCATCAATAGTTCCTTGTCTGTTTTTCCAGTAATTAGCTACAGAAGCATATTGAGACGCATAGTTAAGCTGAGTTGCTTTATCCTTATCCATGTACTTTTTCATTACATCCATGGCAAGTTTAGAAGCCTCAACCCAAGCCGGGTAATCTTTAGTTACCATTTGCTGAATTCCGTAAGAAGTCAGGTAACGGTTTGTTCTTCCAGGGTAACCTAAAATCATTGAGAAATCACCAGGCTTGATTCCCTTAAGAGAAACTGGAAGGAAATGCTTAGGTTTCAAAGGAGTGTTGCTTGGAGAATATTCAGCAGGGTTTCCTGCAGCATCAGCATATACTCTGAAAACTGTGAAGTCCGCTGTATGTCTTGGCCATTCCCAGTTATCTGTATCACCTCCGAATTTTCCTAATGATGAAGGTGGAGCACCTACCAATCTGATGTCTTTATAATCCTGATATACGAAATAGTAGAATTCATTTCCGTTGAAGAAATCTCTTACTACTACAGTATATTTTCCGTTCTCAGAGTTTTCTGTCTGGATAGCTTTTGTTTCAGCATCAATAACAGCTTTTCTCTCTGCTCCGGTCATATTGTTGTTTAGTTTAGAAGTGATTCTCTGCGTAGCATCATCCATTCTCACTAAAAATCTTACATAAAGATCCTTTGCATTGAATTCGTCTTTCTGTTTCATTGCCCAGAAACCGTTCTTCAAATAATCTTTTTCTGGTGTAGAAGCCGCAGCAACAGCACCGTAACCACAGTGGTGGTTAGTAAATATAAGTCCTTTATCAGAAACAATCTCACCTGTACAGAAACCACCGAAACTTACGATAGCATCTTTTAAGCTTGAATTGTTTACAGAATAAATTTCCTCAGGCGTAAGGTGTAGACCCTCTTTTTGCATATCAACACCGTTAAGTCTTTTGATGAGCATTAGCAGCCACATCCCCTCATCCGCCCTCATCTGAGCAAAGCCCAGTAAGAAAGTGAATAGTAGAAATAGTCTTTTCATTTTATAAAATAATTTTTGTGTCGCTAATTTACTAATTTTTACGAGATTCTGTCCCGGATTGGTATGAAAATGGGATGATAGTCCGCATGAAAAAGATACTCTTGTCAATTTTTACGGTTTTATTTTTGGGACTTGTTTTGAATTGTTCCGCAGTACCGGATAAAAATCCTTCCATTCAGAGACAGTGGATGCTGGTTTCCTTTGATGGCTTTTCAAAAGAACAGCTTATTGCAAATAAAGCAGAAATCAATCTGACAGCTAGTATCGTTGATGGTAAAATTCAAGGAAACGCTTATATGGGATGCAACCAAATGTCTTTCGTATCCGAATTTAGAAAAGGAGGGAAAGTGAAAATTTCAAATGGAATAAGTACAATGAAAGCCTGTCAGAATATGAATCTTGAAACCTCTTTTCAGAAGAAATTTGAAACCATGACAAAATATTCGGTAGAAGGGCATTTTCTTACTTTAACAGATGATAATGGAAATGCAATGAAATTTGTAGCTGCCGATTGGGATTAATGATAGATCCGTATAATATAAAAGTCCGCTTTGCAGCGGACTTCTTTGTTTGAAAAATCTAGTTTGGTTATCAGCTTTTTTTGAGAGTTATCAGTTTTTAGGAATAGTTTTTTTAATTTCTTCCAGGGTTGCCGTATTGGGAAGCCCGATAGTTGTTGTCTTTGTGTTCCTAGAATTTATAGTATTATGATATGCCTGTCTGTTGGGGATTGTTTTTTTGATTTCTTCAAGACTTGCTGTGTTGGGAAGTAATTTTCCCGAGTTATCAGTTGCTGCCTTGGGTTTAGTTTCCTGTTTTTTAACGGCAAGACCATGATCAGAAGGTAATCCGGTATTTACAGTTGTCTTTTCGTTTCTTTCCTTGGCTTCCTGCATTTGGATTGCCTGTTGCTCTTTTGCCTGTTTTACAACGAGTGCCTGATCTTCCATCGGAACAGCCTGCTTATTTTCCTGAGCATAAATAATAGTGCTTAAAAATAATAACGGGATAATATATGCTATTTTCATGACGGTTTATTTTATGTTGACTAATACTTGAATTTTTCCGATCTCTTTTTGGTCATAATCCTGAAGTGCTTTTCCGATTACCTGTCCTATTCTTACCTTTTTGATATCCGCTTTCATGGCGACACCTGCTTTAGATGAAGTTACCAAAAGGTCTCCTCTTTTTATTTTTCCGTTCTCAAGACATACTTTGGTTGGGATTACCCCAATGACACCCATTGGAGCTTTGTCGGAAATATCAGTATCAATATGTTCTTCCGTAAGAAGTACACCTGGTTTGGTAGCGTATACACCTGCCACAAGACTTGAATAAGGTGTTGAAGATTTTTCAACGGTTCTGTCTGCACTGGTTGAGATGACCAGAATATCACCGGGTTCATACTGAGAAATGTTTCCATTTACATCAAAGACCTCTGCAACGTCGGCACCGCTGTTTTGAGTTCCTCCGTTAAAAAATCCACGTCCGGCAGAATTGATTCTTGCTACATTCACTGTGCCTGGATTTCCGGATTTAAATAAAGCGATAGAACCATTGCTGTGGGTTTCTACTGTAAGGGGAGGGTTTGTATTAGCTGTATTAAAATTAACAAATCTTGCCGCCCGGCCATTCCCGAAATTAGGAACCCATGCGAAAATGGCATTCCCTGTTCCGTCTGCTGTTGTTTCCACTCCGTCTCCGGTATTTGAGGCATTGGCGGTGATCCCATTACCATTTCCATCGGCAATAGCGACTAATGCTGGTCCATTTCCGGCAGGGTTTGAAGCGTGGAACAGACCTGCATACCCTCCGGTTCCTGAAGATATCGCATAAATACCTGCTGTCCCGAAATTAGCAAACTGTGAATTTACTTCAGCTTTTATAGCTGGGGAGGTTCCCGTAGTTCGGTCTACTTTAAAATTCCCTGCAATACCGTTTCCGACAGTGGTTGATGTGATAACATCACTGGTATTATTCTCATTGAAGATTTCAAACCTTCCGGCTCGTCCGGTAGCAAAAGAAGGAACCCATGCATAAAGCGCATTTCCGGCTCCATCAATGTTGGTTTCAACTCCGTTACCATCTTTTCCTGCATTGGCAGTAATGGCATTCCCATTTCCATCTGTCAGGGCAATCAATGAAGCTCCGTTTCCGGCAGGATTGGAAGCGTAGAATAGTCCGGCGCGTCCTCCGGTTCCTGAAGAAATTCCAAAAATACCGGCTGCACCAAAGTTCCCGAAAATAGTATTTACTTCACCTCTTACTGCTGCACCTACACTATTGGTGTTGTCAACAATAAAAGAGGCTGCATTTCCTTGTGTATTATCAGGAATGTTCCCGTTCCCATTGGTTGCTACCTCAAAGGTATTTCCTGTGGTATTCGTTTGGTTGTAATTTTCAAATCGTCCGGCACGACCTGTACTGTTATTCAAACCTACTTGTCCATAAACACCGATACCTGTTCCGGATGTATTGGTTGCAACAAATCCTCTTACTCCATATCCTCCTCCGTCATTACGACCTACTACAGCTCCGGCAATGTCACTGGTTGTTCTACCAACGATAGCTTCACCTGCTCCGGTGTTATCACCAACAATACCTGCAGAAGACTGAGAAGAGGTAGAACCATGTACCCCAAATCCCGCTCCGGTAGAACTTCTTACTCCGGCTCCGTTTCCTGAGGTCGTAACATTTACAACCGTACCATTTCCTACGCTGGATGCACTAAGAGCAACATTATTATTCGCGTTATTGAAGATTGCAATATTCGCAGGGATTCCGTTATTACTGGTAGCATTAAGACCGGTTCCTGTATTACTGTTTGCATATACTCCATAACCGTTTCCGGTAGCATTTCCGTATACTCCCAAACCATTTGGTGTTGTACCATAAACTCCCCATCCGCTTCCGGCCTGGCTTCCGTATACACCAACTCCAAGTCCGCCGGTTCCGTTATTGATACCACGAACTGCTGAAGAAAAACCTCCCGGCGCTGTATTGGTAACAATCCCTCTTACTGCTGCAATATTTGAAGTAGTTGTGTTGTTATTACCCTCTAAAGATGTTCCATCACCATCATTGGTTAATGAAAATAAGGTTGAGGCATTATTGACTGTATTAGTATAAGGAATTGTAAAGCTTCCGCCACCTCCACCTGCAGATTTGGCATACATGGCATAAGGAACGCTTAGCAGCTGGCTTGTTCCTACTATAGTATAGCTTGTTCCTCCGGCAGGATCTGTTTCTGTTTTTAAGTAATAGCTTCCTGCAGGCCAGTCGATGGTGGCAAATGTTCCTGTAAGTACAGTTCCTGTTCCTATTTCAAGGCTGATAAGCCCGTTAGCATTGGTATTTCCGGTGAGTCTTTCTGAATAGACTGCGGCGCCGGCAGGAGATCCCTGCAATATGCTTACCTTCACGGCTATACCTTGATTGACTAAGAGTTGTCCGGAACCGTTTCTCATGACAGCCTGATAGCTCATTTTTTCCGGAGCCTGAGAAAGTCCCATAAAGAAACCAGTCAGGATCCAAAACAGTAATAATATTTTTTTCATGGCATTTTATTTTTTGATGATTTTAAATGTTTTAATATTTTCTCCATTTTGAGTAATCCTGATGATATACATTGCAGAAGGAAGTGAGGAGAAATTAAGCTCAGATTTTGATTGTGAGATCTTATCTTTTTTTACCAGCTTACCCTGGGCATCGAATAACTGATACTCTGATCCTTTAAAATTATTTGAGGTAAAATCTAAATACAAATAATCTCTGAAAGGATTAGGGTAGAGCAAAATACCTGTGAGTTCAGAAGAAGTTTCAATGGAAGTAAGAGTGATAATTTCGTAAGGCTGTTGAACACCTTCGAGAACCTGTCCTGTTCCTTTTTCGAGATAGGTCGTCTGGCCTACACTATAAGAAACAAAACCATTAGCTGCTGAAGCATCCAGTCCGGTTGCCAAAACTGCAGATTGTGCGTGCAGTATGGGGACGGAAAAGACAGACAGAATAATACAATAAATAGATATTCTTTCCATGGATAACAGTTTTGGTGATTAATAGATGTGTTTTTTCAAGGGGAATTTGGGAAGACTAAATTACCACCTATCTCAATTGAATGGCAGGAAAATAGACCAACGGCAGAAATAATCGACCAATGGCATTTTATGAATTATTGTAGAAGTTTACTTAGTTTTTTTAAGGATTGAAAAATGAAAGGTTGTCCTTGTAAGTACGTCCGATAGGAAGTTTGATGTGGTGCGCAAGTTCTATTTCGTGGCAGCTTTTTCCGCGGATGAGGTGGCGGGGTACCGCATAGCTTCTGTGTATTCTGACAAAAGAATCAAAAAAGTTTTTTTGCAGGAGGTTTCCCAGAGAATTTAGAATATAATGATTTTTTTCAAGGGTAATGATTCTGGTGTAATCTTTCAGAGCTTCCAGATACAGAATGTCTTTCATTTTGATTTGAAAAATATTTCCGCCTTCTTTTATCTTAATACAGTTTTCTCCTACCATGGCATCATAGCATTTACATTTCTCTTTTACTTCAAAAAAATCGAAAAGTCTTTCCATAGAATAATGAAAACGTTCTGAAGTAAGAGGTTTGGTAATAAAATCTAAAGTATTCGTCTCAAAGACTCCGGCAGCCAGTTCCGGATGTGAGCTTACAAAAATACAGGCAGGTATCTTATGGGCCAGTTTCCGGAATTCGAGTCCGCACATTCCACTTAAATTGGTTTCGGTGATCAGAAGATCGGTAGGAAGATCAAGATAGGGAATTGCCTTTTCTGCAGAATCAAAAGAGGCAACAATCTCAATGTTTTGGTATTGTTTGATATAATGCTGAAGAACCAGTCTGTCCAGTTCATCATCATCAATAATCATACATCTAATATGGGTAATCATGATATGCCGGAGATTAGTTTTTAGGTTAAATATTTAACAATCAGAAATTTATTACATAAAGTTATTGATTTTTCATAAAACTTTCATCAGTAAACTTAAATTTATATTAAAATATGTTATTAAATAAAAATTGATTTTGTTTTTTTTCTGAAAAATATTAACTTGTAAAAATCATAAACATAGATAGAACTTAATGTTAGAAAAGAAAGAACATAACTATGAGAAAGCGGTCTTGGTGGGTGTTATTACCCAAAATCAGGACGAAGAAAAACTGACAGAGTATTTAGATGAACTAGAGTTTTTAGCTTTCACAGCCGGAGCAACCGTACAAAAGCGTTTTACCCAAAAACTGACTCAGCCGGATTCCAAAACCTTCATCGGAAGCGGAAAGGCAATTGAGATAAAAGAATATGTAAAAGAAAACGAGATCGGAACTGTAATTTTCGATGACGAACTTTCTCCTTCACAGCTTAAAAACCTGGAAAGAGACATGGAGGTTAAGATTTTGGACCGTACCAATCTTATTCTTGATATTTTTGCCCAAAGAGCACAGACTTCTTATGCGAGAACTCAGGTGGAACTGGCACAATATCAGTATCTTTTACCACGATTGACGAGAATGTGGACTCACCTTGAACGTCAGAAAGGGGGAATTGGAATGAGAGGACCCGGAGAAACGGAAATTGAAACTGACCGTCGTATTATCCGTGACAGAATTACATTGCTGAAAGAAAAACTGAAGACCATTGACAAGCAAATGGCAACTCAGCGTAATAACCGTGGAAAAGTAGTTCGTGCAGCTTTGGTAGGATATACCAACGTTGGGAAATCTACTTTGATGAATTCCATTTCAAAATCTGAAGTTTTCGCAGAAAATAAACTATTTGCTACTCTGGATACCACAGTAAGAAAAGTGGTAATCGGAAATTTGCCGTTCCTGCTTACGGATACGGTAGGATTTATCAGAAAATTGCCTACTCAGCTGGTAGAATCATTCAAATCTACTTTGGATGAGGTTCGTGAAGCTGATCTTTTGATTCATGTAGTGGATATTTCGCACGAGAGTTTTGAAGATCACATAGAATCTGTAAATCATATTTTGATGGAAATCAATGCCCATCAGAAACCAATGATTATGATTTTTAATAAGATCGACGATTTCAGCTATGAAAAAAAGGATGAAGATGATCTTACCCCTTCAACCCGTAAAAATATCTCTCTGGAAGAGTGGAAGAAGACATGGATGGGGAAATCAAAATACCCAACAGTATTCATTTCTGCTTTAACGAAGGAAAACTTCCCGGAAATGAAGAAAATGATTTACGATGAGGTAATGAAGATTCATATTTCCAGATTTCCATACAACGATTTCCTTTTCGAATATTTCGATAACGACGAGGAAGAAGAAAGCAACAATTAATGAAATATCACTTTTTCCTTTTATTCATCATGTTTTCGGTTTTTGGTTTCAGCCAGAAATCAAAGCTTGATTTGAAAGCTGTTGAGAAAAGTCTCAAAAATTCTGATTCTCCTTACAATTATGAGAAGCTTATTTTTAAATATAAAGGATATCCAAAGTCTTTGGACAGTATAGAGTCGCAGTATCTTTACTATGGAAGAAATTTCAGAAAAGATAAGGTAAGTACTTCAGATGATAGCTTTAAAAGCCTTGCTGAAGCCTTTAAACAGAACAATTTTGCAGACTGTATCAAGCAGGGAAAAGCCTTGTATGATAAAGATCCCACCAATTTGGATATTTTGCTGATCCTTCTCAGAGCCTATGATTCTTTGAAGGATGGCAGCAATTTTATGCATCACCTGAATCAGTTTCGTTCGCTTACGGAAGGAATAAAAGTCTCAGGAGACGGGAAATCTGAAAAAACAGCTTATATCGTCAATTCTGTAGGAGATGAATATATTCTGCTGAACATTCTGAATATAGGACAGGATTATACGAGAAGCTCAAAACCTGCTAAAGATGGCATGTTTGATGTTTGGGAAAAAGAGGGGCAGCAGCTCTATATTAAAATACTCTATTTGGAACTCACCAATTAATCATAAAATAAGAAACACTTAGTGGAATTATATTATTCATTTTCAGCGTTAATCGTATTAGCATCAATATTTGCATATCTCAATTACAGGTTTTTAAAACTTCCGAGTACCATCGGAATTATGGTGATCGCCATTGTGGTGTCTATTTTCCTGGTAATGTTCGGAGAAACAGTACTTCCGAGAACTTTCGGACATCTTCACAATCTGATGAACAGTATCGACTTTACTGAGGTACTGATGGGAGCTATGCTTAATTTTCTTCTGTTTGCAGGAGGAATTCATATTAATATTAATGACCTGAAGGAGCAGTTCAGACCTGTAGTGATATTTTCCACGGTGGGAGTTGTGATCTCTACCTTTGTCGTAGGTTTTGGAATGTTTTATTTACTGCCTTATGTTGGAGTTAAACTTCCATTCATCTACTGTCTTGTCTTTGGAGCATTGATTTCGCCTACCGATCCGGTAGCGGTTCTGAGTGTTCTGAAACAGGCTAACGTATCCAAATCACTGGAAACAAAAGTAGCCGGAGAATCTCTCTTCAATGATGGTATGGCGGTTGTGGTCTTTACGGTGATCTTACAGCTGGCAATCGGAAAAGAAGTTGATCTGAGTGTTGAAACTATTGGATTGCTTTTACTTAAAGAAGCAGGAGGAGGTCTTTTACTGGGTGTTCTGCTTGGCTGGGTTACTTCAAGATTAATGCGTGAAGTAGATGACTATATTATATCGGTATTAGTAACACTTTCTGTAGTGATGGGAGGTTATCTTATTGCAAGACAGATGCATATTTCTGGACCACTGACGATGGTGGCAGCAGGATTGTTTATGGGGAACTTCAACAGAAGTTTCAAAATGAAGTCCGTTACTCAGGATTATCTTATCAAATTCTGGGAACTGATTGATGAAATTCTGAATGCCGTATTATTCCTGTTCATTGGATTTGAGCTTTTGATGATTAAAGATCTTAGACATTTCATGATTCCAGGCTTAGCTGCTATTGTGGTCGTGCTGTTTGCAAGGTTTATTTCAATCTGGGGACCTACGAAGTTTACCTCTTTGAGAAGAAGTTTCAGCCCGCAGACGGTAAAAGTTTTGGTGTGGGGAGGAATCCGTGGAGGAGTTTCCATTGCATTGGCGATGTCTATTCCTAAAAGTGAATACAGTGAGATTATTTTAAGTATTACCTATTGTGTCGTTGTATTCTCGATCATAGTTCAGGGGCTTACCATTGCCAAGGTAGCCAATCCTAATAAGATCGCAAAAGAAGAGGAAGAGCAGGAGGAGAATATTGCCTTAGAAGAGAAAGCCTAATTTGTAAATAACAGTCGTTCCGGATATGAGTATCGTTAAAGAAATACATGAAGCACTAGCTGTTTTATCCATCCCTGAAAAAGCAGAATTCTTTCCAAGGTTTTTCAAAACAGGAAAAGGAGAATATGGTGAAGGCGATCTGTTTCTGGGAGTGAAAGTTCCGGATCAGCGGTCTGTTGCCAAAGAATATTATCCGAAAATAAATTTGGAAGAACTCAGCACATTAATCTCTTCCAAATACCATGAACACAGATTGACTGCACTTTTTATGCTGATTTCAAAGTTTGAAAAAACAAAAGATAAAGCGGTAAAAGAAGAAGTGGTTGCATTTTATCTTAATCATCTTTCCCATGTTAACAATTGGGATCTGGTAGACTCAAGCTGTTATAAAATTTTGGGCAGGTATTCTTTTGAAAATCAGAAAGAAAACCTTCTCAGAGAACTTTCAGAGTCTGAAGAAATGTGGCACAAAAGAGTAGCCGTTGTAGGGACGATGCATTATATAAAAAAGGGCTCATTTGATCTTACTAAAGAATTCGTAACCAGAAACCTGAAGCATCCTCATGATCTGATGCATAAAGCAAACGGATGGCTGTTACGCGAAATGGGAAATAAGAATGAAGGAGAGTTAATAAGCTACCTGAATCAATATTACAAAGAAATGCCCAGAACCTGTCTTCGGTATGCTATTGAAAAGCTGGACGAAGCTCTTCGCCAGGATTATCTGAAAGGCCGTATTTAAAAAAGTATAAAGCAATAGTGCCAGGTTTTCTGTCTTGGAAAAGTACCTGAAAACAGCTATTTATGCTCAAAAAATCAAAGGATGTGAGGTTTTAAGGTCAGAATTGAGTAATTTTGTGACTTTAAGCCTAATCATGAAAAATTTCCTCAGATTATTTCTTTTATGTATCCCTTTGCTGTTCCTGACAAGCTGTTTCGACATTCTTGATAAAGTGAATGTAAAAGCAGACGGTACAGGAGAATATACCATTATTTTGAATGGCAGCAAAAGCAAAACAAGGCTGGCTTCAATCTCCAAAATGGAAACCATCAACGGGAAAAAAGTTCCCAAAAAAGCAGATATTGAAAATAAGATCAATGAAGCTGCAAAAATTTTCAAAGGAACTCCCGGAATCAGCAATGTGAAAACCTCCATGGATTTTGATAATTATATCATTAAACTGAGCTGTAATTTCAAAAAGATTGAAAACATCAATGCCGGACTTGAAAAACTTAAAGCTCAGAATATATTGGGTAAAATGATTCCTACTCAAATTTACAGCCAGAATCTTGAAAAAAAGACGTTGACAAGAAATAAGGTCAATACGTTCAAAGCAGATTACGAAAAGATGAGTAAGGCAGATAAAGAAGTCTTTAACGATGCCAGATATACTTCCATTATGCAGTTTGAAAGTACGGTGAAATCACAAACCAACAATACTTATGTGCTTTCACCCAATAAAAAAGCGCTCAAGCTGGAGGCTGATATCCTGGATCTGATTCTTCAGAAAAAACAAATACAAAACACTATTCTTTTTCAATAAATTTCTAAACTATAGTCATGAAATCTATCTTATTAAAAACACAAAAAATTATTTTTGTACTCTTTGGTTTTACACTGGTTTTTGCCCAAAATAGTATGAAAATTCCTGCTGATGCCGTATTTTATATGGAAGTCAACGGGAAACAGCTTAATAACAAAATCAACTGGAATAAACTGAATCCTTTGCTGCATGAATTAAGCAAAAAGAACAAAGAATCCAAAGAAAACCTTTCATGGACAGATTATTCCAAAACAGGAATCAAATATGATGCTGTTCAATACCATTATGCAAGTTTTAATGATTCTATAAAAGCATACAATACCCACTTTATCATTGATAATAAGGAAAAATTTCAGGAATTCATTAATTCTGTCAAGAAAAAAGGGCAGGAAGTTTCTAATAAAAAGAACTATTCCTACGTAGATATCGATGACGATATTTTTGTTGCCTGGAACGGAAGCCGTGCGGTTCTTAGGATGATAAGCTATACCAAACCTTATAAGGATCTTTGGGCAACCGAAGCAGTTGCAGACAGTACTGCCGTTGCAGTTGTAGACACGGCTTATGCTGATGCCGGAGATAGTGCTTATACTGATGAGCCGGAAAAACCTTTTGATTACAAAGAAGAAATCAAAAACCTTAAAGACGATATTAAGTATCTGAAGGAAAGCATCAAAGATAACAACAACGAGATTGCAAGGATCCAAAAAGATATCAAATACCTTCAAAAACACCATAAATATCCTGAAGAGAAGGAAAGTGCTGAAAATGAAGAAGAAATGCCTAGCGATGCTTATGATGAAGAAGAGGAATTAGCTTACAAAAAAGAACAGGATTCTATCCGCAGAGAAAACTTCAAAATCATTAAAAAGAATGCTGAAGATCATTTTGACCAATACTTCAACTCAAATATGGAAATTGAAGTTCCTAAAGAAATGCTGTCATTCAGAGATGCCAATTCCGATGCTTTTGTTTACACAGACTACGGAAGAATTGTAGACGAAGGAATCTATGGAAAGATGACGAAATTCTATAGCTATGGGCAGTTCTTTAAGAATATGTACAATTCCAACTATTATTACAATTTGTATTTTGATAAAGATAAAGTAAGGCTGGTTAATAATTATCAGCACAAAAATGCTGATATTCAAAAGAATATCTCTGCTATTTATAAAGGAAAGAAAAATAAAAAACTGCTGGAACTTATCAATGAAAAAAGTGTTGGTTACTATGCAATGAATGTAAATGGGGCGAAATGTTTCGACATGATGTACAGTCTTCTTCAGGATTCCGGAGAAAATGAATACAAAAAGGAAATGGAACTTATCATGGAAACGGTGAAAATTGTTCTGGATGAAGAAGCCATTACCAAAATAGCACCTGGAAACGGAATCTTTGTTTTAAATGAATTGAAATCTAAAAAAGTAGAGTACACTGATTACGAATATGATGCTGATTTCAACGAAAAAGAAGTAAAGAAAACTAAAGATATCGCTGTCCCTAACTTTACTTTTGCATTTGCAACAGAAAATGAAGGCTACTGGAACCGTATTTTTGATTTGCTTACAACCAATAAAAAACTGTCTAAAAGATTCTCTAAAAAAGGAAATCTTTACACCTTTAAAGACGAAAAAGACGGTGGATATATAGATCAGTTGTTCTTTACGGTAAAAGATGGAGTAGTATATCTGATGAGCGCTGCGGACAATATTTTATCTGTAAATCAGTCTGATATTTCCAGAAAATGGGCGAAAGATTCTGCAAAATATCCATTGTCAGGAAGACTGGATATTCAGAAACTTTTAACAGGTTTAGATAAAGAATTCAAAACTCCTAAAGAGAGAAAGGCACTGGATGCCATCAGAAAAAATGTAGGAGAACTGTATTATAAGACAGAAGTGAAAGGAGAGAGCATTCAGACTGAAATGAATTATAATATTAAAGACTCATCAGAAAATAGTTTAATGTATTTCTTTGATGTATTCGATCAGGTTTTTAAAACAAAAGAAACAGAAGAGAAACCACAAATCTTATAGATGAACAAAAAGAAGATTATTGTCCCGTTAGTTTTATTGCTCGCAGTTGCAGTATATTTTGTGGTTTTTCATAAAAATAAGAACCTCAGGTATATTCCTGAAAATGCAGATGCGGTAGTTTTAATTGATATTAAAAAAGTAACGGGGCAATATCTCTTCAGTCTGGCAACACATCCTTCACATTGGTCAGGAAACAAAGCTAAAGGCAAAAGCGCTGGCTCACTGAAAGATTCAGGAATCAGAATTCCGGATTTCCTGCAGATTTTCCATATTAAAGACACAAAGTTTTCCGAATGGTACAGTGTTTTAGAGCTTAAAAATCTTCAAAAGTTTATTGCTTTTTTAAAGAAACATAACTTTGTAGATAAAGGAAACAACCGTTTTCAGAAAGATCAGATTTTTCTTATGATCAATGGGAATCATTGTATTGTGGGAACTTCAGATTTGGCACTGGAAACCATTCAAAAACAGGTTCAGACTTCTTCAAACTCTGTTCGGGACGCAGATCAGTTTATTCACAACACGGCTGGTAGCATTTCTTTCATTTCTGGAAAGAAAATTCAAAATTTTTCTATTGAATTACATGATGATGAAATTGAAATCAAAAACAATTCAAATCCTGAAATTCTTAATGCTGTCGCTTCCAAACTCCAGAAGGGAAATCACTTTCTTGATCTGGAATTAAACAAAGAAAATATCAGAAACTTTAGCCGTTTTTTCAATAAAAGCATTGCAGATTCTTCACAAGCTGTTTACCTTAAGGCAACGGCAGATCTTGAACAGGTCAATGACACGATTATCAGTTATGAATATGATGATAATTTCAATGAGGTTGAAAAAAAGACTTTTCAAAAAATCATTCAGCCTAATTATACCATTGGTATTAAAAGTGCTGATGCCCATAAAACCTGGGCGTATTTTCAGTCTAAAAAGTGGATCAACAATGAAAATCAATTTACCGAAATTCCTTTCCAGCCCAATCAAATCAGACAAAATAATGGCGGTGTTGTCATAAAATCAACCAGAAAACCCTTAGCATTATCACCACTCTTAAAAGAAAACTATATTTTCATCAGAAACAATGCTCTGCTGTATTCTTCTTTGAAAACGCTGGGCGATACTGAAAAAAGAATCATTTCAGATATAGAATATGTGTTGTATGGAAATAAAACGCAGGATTATTGGGTGAAAATAAAAGCGAAAAACGGAGAATTACCCTTAATTTTACGCTGGTAACCATAGAAACCGAATAAAATTATCTATTAATGGCTCCATCAGACATCACATTACTTAAAACCTTTACACACTATTTCCTGCATTTTGTTTTTCCGGTCTTTATTGCATTGATTTTTTATCGTAAAAACTGGAAGAAAGCTTATTTTATTCTCCTTGCTACAATGCTGGTAGATCTGGACCACCTTTTTGCTACTCCTATTTTTGATCCGTCAAGAGGAAGTATAGGTTTTCATTTCTTACATTCTTATTATGCCATTGCGGTGTATTTTTTGCTGCTGTTCTTTAAAGGAAATATCAGAATAATAGGAATTGGGCTTCTGTTTCATATGTTGACAGATTATCAGGACTTTAACTTCTGGCCTCATTAAAATATTATTAATATTTTCTTTTGATATTGAAATTTCTATAGATTTTTTGTATTTTGTAGTCACTTTATGAGACCTAAAGAATTCTTACACTACACCTATATTTTTCCTCTCCTTGCGGTAGGGTACTACTTTTCCGGACTAATGGGAACGGGAGTGCTTTATGATATTCTTGCAGGAATTTTATTGATTGGAAGTGTATTATCGGCAGTACACCATGCAGAAGTAGTGGCTCATAAAGTAGGAGAGCCCTTCGGAACCATTATTCTTGCCCTTTGTATCACCATTATTGAAGTTGCGCTTATCATCTCGCTGATGGTGGCCGGTGGAGATCAGGCGATCACGCTGGCCAGAGATACGGTTTTTGCCGCTGTAATGCTTATTCTTAACGGAATTCTGGGAATATGTATTCTTGTAGGCGGCGTTAAATATCATGAACAGTTCTTTGCAAGAACTTCAGCAACTACTTATCTGGTAAGTATTGTTTCAATTCTGGTACTTACCCTTGTTCTTCCCAATTTTACATCAAGTGTCAACGGACCTTTCTATAACGAAGCTCAGCTTATTTTTATATCTATTGCCTGTCTGGTCATTTACGGTATTTTCCTGATGGTACAGACCGTTCGTCACAGAAGCTATTTTATTGTTCCAGATGAACATCCGGAAGAACATTATATCCCGTCATTGACAAAAACGCTTATCAGTTTTGGTTTTCTGGTGGTTTGCCTAGTTATTGTAGTGCTTATGGCAAAAGGGTTATCTGATACAATAGAAGGAATGGTACAAAGTCTTGGAGCTCCAAAATCTTTGGTAGGGGTTATTATTGCAGCCGTTGTTCTTCTTCCTGAAGGAGTAGCCGCAATCCGTGCAGCCAGAGCTAATCAGATTCAGTCAAGCTTAAATCTGGCGTTAGGTTCTGCATTGGCAAGTATTGGATTAACGATTCCTGCGGTGTCAGTGGTCTGCATTATGTATGATATTCCGCTGGTCCTAGGATTGGACAAAAAAGATATTATCCTGCTTTCTTTATCCGTATTTATCGTAATGCTTTCATTAAGCCGAGGTAAGACCAATGTTCTGTACGGAACCGTTTTATTGGTAAACCTGGCAGCATATATCTTTACGGTAATAGTTCCTTAGATAAGAAGGAAATCTGGTTAAAATAGATCTCAAACCTCGCATCTTTAACTCCGTAACTCACTAGAGCCTTCTCGCTAACTCCATCTTGAAAGCCATTAGTTTTGCTATGTTTTCAGATTTGTAGATAGCCATATCTGCGTTTTCACCTGCGAAATTCTCCTCAATAGTAGTACGCCAAAGCTCTAGCCATCGGTCAAAATGTTTCTGTTCCATAGCCTGTATCTCATTAATAGGGAAATGAACGCCCATTGGATTTCCTTTATAAGACATCTGCCCGAAAAGAATAGATTCCCAGAAAGAATACATTTTAGGAAGATGTTTATCCCAATCTACCTTAGCGACATCATTAAAGAAGAATCCTATGGTTTCATCCTTAATGACCTTTGTATAAAATGAGTTGACAAGGTGTTCAATATCTTCTCTTGATTCAAGCTTTTTCATAGTTCAAAGTTAGTATAAATCATGTAAACTATTCCAGTCGGAAAATTGATAAATTTCATATAAACAGCATTTTAGAGAAAAATACCAGATAATAAGAAGAAAGATTAAGAAAAATTAAAATTTGATTAATTCGCAAAAAAACAACGTAAAAGAACTTGAATTTTGTAAATTTAATTATTAAACACTAAAAAATTATTAAAATGATTAAAAAAATCAATTCTTTTTGGTTTATCTTATTGATGCTTTCGGTATCATGTTCAAGGGATGAAGTGAATGTTATTAATGATGATTCAGAAAAAGTAAATTATTCTGAAGCAAAGAAAGTACAGCTGACAGAAGCTGAGATGCTGCAGAAAGGCTGGAAAATTGTAGACCAGTTTAAATTATCAGATGGGAATAATCTGAGTCTAAAAGGTTCGACCAATGAAGAACGCGAAATTCCTTTCAAACCTAACCATTTGAAAGATATGGGCTACGATATCAGTTTTTCTGGTGAAAAAACGAGGTTAAAAAATGTTTTTGCCTACGCCGGCCAGGTTCCGGATGGGATTATTTTTAATCCTGATCTTTCTGTAGATGGGGATACCAGGAATACAGCTCCCAATCCGAATGTCTCTATTGTTTTAGGAACGCCGCAGGTAACAATAAAAACTGACGGAGTAGATTTGCCGGACAATGCTTATACTACGGAAGCTATTAATAACGGAGATCATGAAAGCGAAATTACGGTGTCTTATTCTTACAAAAAAGGATATTCAACTTCGTGGAAACGTACGGTCTCAGGGTCATTTGAGGTAGCAGCATCAGTGTCTGTTGATATTCCGCTGGTTGCAAAAGCTTCAGCAAGCACAAAAGTTGTGGTGGGAGGAGATACAACGGAAGGGATAGAGAATTCTGAAGAAATTACAGAAACCAGTACCTACAAGACTATTGTTCCGGCGCATTCTAAAAAGGCCATTTCTATCCTTACGAAATTAAAAGGATCTTCTGTAGAATACTTTGTCCCTATGAAGTTGAATGGAAGATTGCAGGCCAACTTTCCTTCTCCGGTCAATGGTCATTATTACTGGGCTTTTCCTATCGAAAACTTCCCTGATTTTCTTTCTACTATACATGGAGAATCCGGGACAGTGAAATCGGTCAGCAATGTAAGTGTTACAGTGATGGAATCTCCAGCGCAAACTATATAAAACAATTTTAGTAAATATTGTACAAACAGCAGAGGCTCAAAATCTTCTGTTGTTTTTTTTGTGTTACTTTAAGTAAAAACATTATAAAAGTGTATGGAAAAAATCTGTTACCCGAATGATTACTAAAAAACATAACTTTGCTTTTTTAAATATTATAAAACAGAAGAAAAAAGTTGGCCTGTTTGAAGAGGGAAATCATAATATAACACAGTCAAAATGATTAAAAAATGACAGGAGGATTCAGAAAAAAGATCCGTCAGAAAAATGCGGAGAACAGTGGATTCGGAACTAATGCCTCTGGAAGATTTATCAATAAAGATGGTCTTCCGAATGTTCAGAGAAGAGGAGTAAATGTTTTCAACAGACTAAGCTGGTATCATACCATGCTGAATCTTTCCTCGTTTCGCTTTATCTCTTATCTGGTCATTGCCTATATCCTGATCAATCTTCTTTTTGCAATGATCTATTACCTGATTGGTGTAGAGCATCTTACCGGAATAGATAAAAGTGATCCGCTGAATGAATTTATCGATGTTTTTTTCTTCAGTTCCCAGACATTTACAACAGTTGGGTATGGAAGAATTGCTCCGGTGGGATTTTTGGCAAGTCTTGTGGCTACTTTTGAGGCTTTTCTGGGATTGCTTACCTTTGCCATTGCAACGGGACTTTTTTACGGAAGATTTTCAAGACCGAGAGCCTATTTACGATTCTCTGATATAGCAGTTATTGCCCCTTTTCAGGAATCTTCAGCATTAATGTTCAGGCTGGCTCCCTATAAGAATAATGCATTGACGGATGCTGAAGTAATTGTATCTGTTGCCATTGAAGTGATAGAAAACGGAGTTGCAAAAAGTAATTTTTACAGGCTTAATATTCAGATGAGTAAGATTAATACGCTGGCTCTTAACTGGACTGTAGTACATAAAATAGATGAAAACTCACCCTTTTATGGCTTTTCAGAAGAAGATTTTAAAAATACCGATCTCGAATTGATTGTGCAGGTACGCGCATTTGATGAAGTATTTTCCAATACAGTAGTCCAGCGATCGTCATATACCACCAGAGAAATTGTATACGGAGCTAAATTTGTCCCTATGTATTATCCTAACAAAGAAAATCTCTCAACGGTTTTGGATCTGGATAAAATAAATGAATATAAGAAAGAGGATCTTCCGGATTCAACTGGAAATAATGAATAAATGGATTTAGATTTTTATAAAAAGCAAGCAATACAAAAGCAGAAGGAACACAAGAAATTTCTGGACGGATTAAAGAAAAAACCGCCCAAAAACCTCGATTATATTGTACAGGAAACCCATGATGAAGTTTTTGATGAAATAGACTGTTTACAATGCGCCAATTGCTGTAAAACGACTGGTCCTTTGTATACAGAAAAGGATATTGAGCGTATTGCCAAGCACCTCCGAATGAAGTCTGCAGATTTCGAAGCTAAATTTTTAAGAGTAGATGAAGACAATGATAAAGTACTGCAGAATCTTCCCTGCTATTTCCTGAATAGTGATAATACCTGTTCTATCTATGAAGTAAGACCCAAAGCCTGCCGGGAATATCCTCACACAGACCGGAAGAAGATCTACCAGATTAATAATCTGATGCTGAAAAATACAGTGATCTGCCCGGCCGCCTATGAATTTGTAGAAAAAATGATGAAGAATATTGCGAAGTAAATTTAAAAGATAGAAGCAGGAAGATGGGAGCGGGAAGCTCTCGTCGTAAATAATAAAACTATTATTTCTTTAATTTTAAACTTCATTAAAACAACTTATTGAATTGTTATTTCCTCCTTAAAACTTCCAGCCTCCAGCTTCAATCTTCCAGCCGAATTCACTAACGTCATTTTTGCAAATTCCTCTTAAATAATTATAAAGTACGTTAAATTAGCTTATTACACATAATTTTATAAATGGTGCTTCGTTTAAGTTAAACAATCATTTAAATATTATATTATGAAAAAGTTATTTTTAACGGCAGCGTTTACATTAGTCGGAGTAATCGCAGTATCAGCACAATCAACACCACAAAAGCCAGCCGATACTTCCACTAATAACCCAACGACAACTCAAACACAACAACCGAATACACAGACTACAAGTCCTTCGGATTCCAAAACTCAACAGGAAAAAACACCTGCTACAATGGAAACTGCTCCTGCAACTGATCCAACTGTAAGTACAACACCTACAGATGCAACTAAACCTGCAGATGCACCAAAAGAAGAAAAGAATGACAAAAAGAAGAAAAAGTAAAAGTACTTTAGCAAACACTAGTCGGAATCCTGAAATCTTGTATTTCAGGATTCTTTTTGTTCAATTTCCTCTACTTTGAAGTGAACAATCTTATTAACCAAATCCAACGGCAGATCATTAGAAACCGGAAACTGTACTGCTCCTTTGGAAAATTTATATTTTCTTTCCTCAAAATCCGTTTCAAAATTACGGATCCCTTCAGCCCCGGGATAAAAGCCAATGTGCTTTTTATACGCTGCAAAATAAACCAATGGCTTTCCTTTATACCTGAAAGCCGGCATCTGATATCCAATATATTCTTCCAGATCCGGAACCTGTGAATGGATGGCTTGTCTCAGTTCAAGCAGTTTTTCCTGTACCTCTATGGGAAACAGAAGAATGTATTCATCAATATTTTTAAAAGCGTTTTTCATACTATAAAAATAAAAAAAGCGCTGCTAAATGCAGCGCTTTCTCCTTTCACTTTTTACTTTTTTCCCATTATCCCGGGAACAGGCTATATCAAAAAAGGTCGGGAATTTTTCCCAACCTTTGTTTTTTCTGTTACACAACTCCTTGAGCCAACATTGCTTCTGCTACTTTTACGAAGCCGGCAATATTCGCACCTTTTACGTAGTTTACATAACCGTCTTCGTCTTTTCCGTAGTCTCTACAAGCTTTGTGGATACCAATCATGATTTCCTTTAATCTTGCATCAACTTCTTCAGAAGTCCAGTTAAGACGGATAGAGTTCTGAGTCATCTCTAATCCTGATGTAGCAACACCTCCAGCGTTGGAAGCCTTACCAGGAGAGAATAATACTTTATTGTCTAAGAAATAGTTGATTGCATCTAGTGTAGAAGGCATGTTAGCCGCTTCAGTTACACAAAGACATCCGTTTTCAACTAATTTTCTTGCATCATCTAAATCTAATTCGTTTTGAGTTGCAGAAGGGAACGCAACGTCACACTTCACATCCCAAGGACGTTTTCCAGCGTGGAATTCAGCAGAAGGATATTTTTTAGCATAATCTTCAGCTCTGTTGTTTCCTGAAGATCTAAGTTCTAATAAATAATCGATCTTTTCTCCGCTGATACCATCTTTGTCGTAGATGTATCCGTCTGGTCCAGAGATTGTTACTACTTTAGCGCCTAGTTCAGTTGCTTTTTTGATAACTCCCCAAGCTACGTTTCCGAAACCTGATACAGTTACTGTTTTACCTTCGAAGTTTTGTCCGATAGTTTTAAGCATCTGCTCAGCGAAGTATACCACACCATATCCTGTAGCTTCAGGACGGATCAATGAACCTCCGTAAGCAAGACCTTTTCCTGTAAGAACTCCAGTAAACTCATTTCTGATTTTCTTGTACTGTCCGAATAAATATCCGATTTCTCTTGCTCCAACACCGATATCTCCTGCAGGTACATCTGTTTCAGGGCCAATGTGCTTGCACAATTCTGTCATAAAAGCCTGGCAGAAACGCATTACTTCCATGTCAGATTTTCCTTGCGGATCGAAATCTGAACCTCCTTTACCACCTCCCATTGGAAGAGTTGTTAAAGAGTTTTTGAATACTTGTTCAAAAGCTAAGAACTTAAGAACTGATAAGTTTACAGTAGGATGGAAACGGATTCCTCCTTTGTATGGTCCAATAGCAGAGTTCATTTGAATTCTGAAACCTCTGTTAACCTGAATTTCTCCTTTATCATCAACCCATGGAACTCTGAAAATAATAATTCTTTCAGCTTCAGCCATTCTTTCAAGCAGCTTCATTCCTGTGTATTCTTTTTTAGTAGCAATGAATGGAATTACGGTTACGGCAACTTCTTTTACAGCCTGTAAGAACTCCGGTTCGTTAGGATTTTTTGCTTCAATTTTTGCAATAAACTCTTGGATTTTCTGGTCAATATTATATTGTTCCATATATTAAGGTTGAATATTATTGTCAACAAATTTAATTTTTTTTTCAAGATTCACAACACTGTATTTCAACATTGTTAAAAATTAAATAATAATGTTTCGTAATATTATTAAATTGATAATTTGTGTTTAAATTTTATTAAAAATGAAATGTTATGTGTGAAATAATGCAATATTAAGAAATCATTAAATCTTAAATTGCCATGAATTGCCTCCCGGAAAATGATTTTACTTTCCCTAAAAGTTCCAATTCTAAAATTATTGGTAAAATTTTGTGGGTGGCAAGCCCAATTTTCTGAGATAGATCATCCAAAGAAATCTTAGGCTGTTCTTTAATAGGTTGATATATTAAATTCTGATTATCAGATAATTGTATTGTGGTTTCACTATAAGGAAATAACTCTCCAATTTTTTCTTTAGGAGCATTAAACCCCAACATACTGATAAGATCTTTTATGGTAGAAATGGCTGTTGCTTTATTATGGAAAATCAGCTGATTACATCCCTGGCTGCAAAGATCTGTAATTTTTCCGGGAAGGGCAAAAACGTCACGATTATAGTCATTGGCAAAAGCAGCGGTACTTACAGAGCCTCCCCCAAAGGCCGTTTCCACTACAATGGTTGCAGGAGATATTCCTGCTACAATTCTATTTCTCTGAATGAAGTTTTCACGGTCTGGTTTTTTAGAAGAGTTGAATTCTGTGATTAATGCTCCTCCTTCCTGAAGGATTTTCTCCGAAAGCTTTCTGTTTTTTGCAGGATATAAATATTGAAAGCCGTGTGCAAGGACTGCTATAGTAGGTTTCTGATGGATAATAGACTGCTCATGAACCTCTTTGTCAACTCCCAAAGCAAGTCCGCTTACCGATATATAGTGAGAAGACTGAGAGGCTTCAAAAAAGTCTTCAATAAACTGCCGGCCATATGATGTCATATTTCTTGTTCCAACAATACTGACTTTGGAAATTGAATCATCAATATTTCCTTTTTGATAAAGAACAGCAGGTGCATCATTACACTCATTAAGGAGAAAAGGTGTTTCACCAAGATGTTTCAGCCTGACCTTAATATTATTCTTTTCGCAAAAATTTAATTCTTCTTCTGCGAATTCCAAATGATTGTTATTCCCAATGTCTGAAACTGTTTTTTGTCCTATGCCTTCCAGCTTTTTATATTCTTTCTTTGCTCTTTTCCAGGCTTCCTCAGCGCTTCCAAAAGTACGGATAAGTTTATGAAAATGAATATCGCCTATCTGGCTGCACTCCCGGAGGGCGATTGCATATAAGTATTCTTCGGAAATCATGTGTGTTTTTTTTCAAATGTAGTGAATTAAGTGTTATCTCTTCCTCAATTCATCTAAATGATCCCAGATATCATCTCTTTTTTTATACGGAAGTTCCATAAAATCTTCCGGATGGTTTTCTTTGTACTCCTGCCAAAGTTTATCATCCTTTTCACTATAATAATTAGGAAATTCCCAAATGAATTTTTTCTTCTTTTCTCCTACATTTTTGAATGCAAACGCAATAATACTTCCGACGACAGCTCCGGAAAGATGGGCCTGCCACGAAATTTTACTTGGTTCCTGCATATTATAGAACAGCTCTTCCGGGAGCATTCCCCAGACTAAACTTCCATAATACAGTACAACAAGCATTGAAATAGTCAGAAGTTTTGTATTCCATTTAAATACCCCGCTGAAGAAAAGGAAGAAGGCAAGGACATACACCACGCCACTGGCTCCGATTGTACAGGTATACATATATTCACCGGAGAGAATGTCGATAGGAGGAAGAAGCCACACCAAAAGCCCTGTTGCCAGCCAGCCGATAATAAAAACTTTGTTGGCAACCACAGGATAAAACTGATAGAGCAAAAACATAAGTGCAGCTATCGGAATAGAATTTCCTATAATATGATCAATATTTCCATGCAAAAGAGGAGAGGTAACGATACCGAGCAGTCCTTCAGGCAAAAGTGGAATGATCGCTCCAAAGCAGCTCTGAAAAAAGCCCTGCATCTGTAAGAAATACCCGAACCACATCGCAGAAAGCATCAGCAAAGGGTATATAATCGCTCTTTTGGAAATTGCATTTTTAAACATGAAGATTTTATGTCAAATCAAAAGCCAATAATAAATTTCGGAAAATTTGTCGATGAATCAATTTCTACCTACCTGATTTTAAGACAAAAGGTATCAAATTATTTTTTAAACTTATTATTTTGGCACTGATTTTATAGAGATATCTTATTGTTAGGTAATTAATAGCATTCTTTAAAGCTGAATTTACCTTAAAAAAAAATTATATTAATACTTTTGCAATGAAAATTATTTGAGTAATGAAGAAGTTTTTATTGATTCTTTCCTTTTTTATGGGGATTTATGCAAGTGCACAAGAAGAATTGAAGAAAGATTCTGTTGTGGTAGACACAGTGAAATACTGGTCGGTGATAGGAAAAAACACATTAATGATTAATCAGGCTGCCTTTTCAAACTGGGTAGGAGGTGGAGCCAACAACGTAGGATGGCTTGCCGGTATCAATTACAATCTGACATATGAGAAAGACAACGATCTCTGGGAAAATATCATTATTCTGGGTTATGGACAGAATGATACTAAAGGATTGGGCATTAGAAAAACGCAGGATGTTATCAATGTTTCTACCAATTATGGGCGGAAATTCTCAAAAAGCTGGTATTTCTCCCTGGGAGCGGGATTACAATCACAGTTTGCTGCAGGATATGAAGACGGAAACAACCCTGAAGCCAAAAAGATTTCAAATTTTATGGCCCCGGGTTACCTGAATGTCGGGATGGGTATCACTTATAGACCGAATGATGATCTGACAGTAACTTTGCGTCCCACCAACGCCAGATGGACCTTTGTACTGGATAAGGACCTTCAGATGGCTGGAAGCTATGGTTTAAAAAGTGATGGTGACTCTTCTTTATTGCAGTTCGGTTTTCTGGGAACGGCAATTTATAAGCTGAAAATAATGGAAGATATTTACTTGACGAATACGGCTTCAGTCTTCTCGAATTACCTTGACCGTCCGGACAGATTGGTTCTTGCTTACGGAGCTTTATTAAACCTTAAAGTCAACAAATATATTTCATCCAATGTGACGGTAGATTTACTGTATGATCATAACCAAATCGAAAAAACACAGCTGAAACAAACCCTTGGAATCGGTTTCGCTTATACCATTGATAATGGTGTGAAACGTTCTGATCGTAAAGACAGTCAATGGTGGATTAAAAAGTAATATAAGAAATCAATTTTAATAGAAAAACACTTCAGAAATGAGGTGTTTTTTGTTTTAAAACTACTGTAGTTTTAAGTTGACTTAAGTTTGGGATGTGGCATTTTATTGTTTAAGCGACTTGTTTTCAGTGTGTTATGGGTAATAATCTAACTGTGTTAAATTCATTTTAAAGTGAATTTTGTTTAGGCATAAATTATTATTTATACATTTGTAATAAATCGACATTATGAAAAAACTTTTATTGATCTGTTCCATTTCTTTTGGGGCAATAGCTTTGGCGCAAGAAACTAAAACAGATGCTCCTGTAGCAGACACTGTTAAAGCCTGGTCTATTCAGGGACAAAATACATTAATGCTTAATCAGGCTGCCTTTTCAAACTGGGTAGGAGGTGGAGCCAACAACGTAGGATGGCTTGCCGGTGTGAATTACAACCTTACTTATGAGAAAGGGAAAGATCTTTGGGAAAACATTATTATTTTGGGTTACGGACAGAATAATACCCAGGGAACCGGGGTGAGAAAAACTCAGGATATTATCAATCTTTCTACAAACTATGGTAGAAAATTTGCTGATAGCTGGTATTTCTCAGCAGGAGCTGGTCTTCAGACTCAGTTTGCTCCGGGATATGAAGATGGAAATAATCCTGATGCTAAAAAGATTTCCAATTTCATGGCTCCCGGATATTTAAATGTGGGTGCAGGGGTTACTTACCGTCCTAATGATAATCTGACCGTAACATTACGTCCTGCAAACGCGAGATGGACTTTTGTTTTAGATAAGGATCTCCAGACTGCCGGAACGTATGGCCTTAAAAATGATGGCGATTCATCACTTTTCCAGTTCGGTTTTCTTGGAACAGCCATCTATAAGATCAAAATCATGGAGAATATTAATCTGACCAATACAGCGTCAGTATTTTCAAATTATCTGGATCATCCGGATAGATTGGTACTGGCTTACGGAGCGGTCTTAAATATGAAGATTAATAAATATATTTCTTCCAATATTACCCTGGATCTTCTGTATGACCACAATCAGATCTGGAAGACACAGTTGAAACAGACGTTGGGTGTAGGTCTGGCTTACAATTTTGATAACGGTAAGAAACGTTCAGATAATAAGGATAACCAAGACTGGTTAAAGAAATAAGAGAGAATAACTCGTAAGAAATAAAAAAAGCACTTCAAAAGAAGTGCTTTTTCGTATCAATATATATAAGTCTTAGAATTCTATATCTACTCCTAGTTTCTCAGCCAATAGCTTAGAAATTTTTTCTTTTAGAGGTTCAATATCAATGTTCTGCATGGCATCATTTGCGAAAGCATATAAAAGTAATGCCTGAGCTTCTTTTTTAGAGATTCCTCTTGCTCTCAGGTAGAATAAAGCATCTTCATTCAGCTGGCCAACCGTACATCCGTGAGAACATTTTACATCATCTGCAAAGATCTCCAACTGAGGTTTAGTATCAATACTTGCCCCTTCACTTAGTAATACGTTATTGTTTTGCTGATAGGCGTTCGTCTTCTGAGCAATTTTATCTACAAAAACTTTTCCGTTGAAAACTCCGTGGGCATTTCCATCAAAGATTCCTTTATAATTCTGATAACTTTCACAGTTCGGGAAGTTATGGTGAACTGCCGTATGGTGATCTACCAGCTGATCTTTCCCAATGATTGTGATTCCGTTCATGAATGAATTGATATTTGATCCATTATGAATAAAATCAAGATTGTTTCTTACCAGTTTACCTCCGAAAGAGAATGTATTTACAGTGGTTAAGCTGTCTTTTTCCTGTCTTGCGAAAGTGTTGTCGATAAGATATGTTGTATTGTTATCATTCTGAAGCTTATGCCAGTCTGCTTTTGCATTAGGATATGTAAAGATCTCCGTTACAGAATTGGTCAATACATACGTGCTGTCAAAATTGTGGTGGCTTTCAATTACTTCTACTTTTGCTCCTTCTTCAACTATCAAAAGATTTCTTGTATTGTAGAACGTATTTTCTTCCTGGTTCTGAGAAATGTAAAAAACATGGATTGGTTTTTCAATCACTACATTTTTAGGAACTTTCAAAAAGAAACCGTATTTACAGTAAGCAAGGTTTAAGTTTGTAAAAGCCTGCTCTTTGGAAGCAATGCTGTTGAAATACTTTTCAAAAACTTCTTTATGCTTTTCATCATTCAGTGCATAGTTGAATGAAAGGAACTCCACATTTTCAATAGAAACTTTTGAAAGTTCCTTGTGAAGTTTACCGTTTACAAAAACAATCCAATCAAAATTTTCTTCTCCAAGGTGCAGTTCATCAAACTGCTCTTTGGTGATATTGTGGCTCTCTTTCGGGAAGAAGTTGTAGCTTTTTTCCGTGATTTCCTTTAGATTAGTATATTTATATTCTTCGTCTTTTTTTGTCGGAAAACCAACGTTTTGAAATCTTTGAAGAGCAGCTTTTCTACTGTCATCCAGAAATCGGTGACGAAGACTCTCCAAAAATTCATTATGGTTCTCTATAATTTGTTCTTTTAATGCCATTACTGGTATATCTGTGGTTTGCACCATTTTTTCTTTTTTTATTAACTAAAATATTGTTATTCCGAGGAATAGGGAACCCAATTTTTAATAGTAGAGATTCTTCTTTTTGCGGGATTCATGAATGACTGCGAAAATTGTAATCTCTGAAATAATATATTTTCTTCTTAGTTAAGAAGCCAGTCGTAACCTTTTTCTTCAAGTTCTAATGCTAAAGATTTATCACCGGTTTTGATGATTTTTCCATCCGCTAAAACGTGAACGAAGTCAGGTTGAATATAGTTAAGCAATCTTTGATAGTGAGTAATCAAAAGAACTGCATTTCCTTCATTTTTAAAGTGGTTTACTCCATCTGCTACGATTCTTAAAGCATCGATATCCAATCCGGAATCAGTCTCATCAAGGATAGCCAATTTAGGATTAAGCATCATCATCTGGAAGATCTCGTTTCTTTTCTTTTCACCTCCGGAGAATCCCTCGTTTAATGATCTTGAAAGGAAATCTTTCTTGATGCCTAGTTTTTCAGATTTTTCACGAATTAATGCAAGCATTTCTTTTGCCGGCATTTCTTCCAATCCGTTTGCTTTTCTTGTTTCGTTTAAAGCAGCCTTGATAAAGTTCGTTACAGAAACTCCCGGAATTTCCACTGGATACTGGAAAGAAAGGAAAATTCCTTTGTGTGCTCTATCTTCAGGAGCGTCTTCAACGATATCTTCTCCCTGGAAAAGGATTTCTCCACCAGTCACCTCGTAATCCTCTTTTCCAGCGATTACAGAAGAAAGGGTAGATTTCCCGGCTCCGTTCGGCCCCATGATAGCGTGAACTTCACCTGGCTTTATTTCAAGATTAATACCTTTTAATATTTCTGCGCCATCTTCAATTTTGGCGTGAAGGTCTTTAATTTGTAACATTCTTGCTAACTTTTGCTTTTATAATTGTGTGAGCTTCCTCGCTGTACGTATAATAATACTATTTCTGCAGTATTCTCAACAGACGGTGAGAAGCTTTTTATATTTTATGTTGGTCATAATCTTTTGTGGAGATTACAACTTGTATTTCCGTTTTAACGGTTTTGATCTGATAAAAACGCTGAAAACCTTGCCATTAAACAGTTCGTTTTTATCTGGAATTCTTTTTGAAAATTTATCCTACTGAACCTTCCAGTGAAATTTCTAATAATTTCTGTGCTTCAATAGCAAATTCCATAGGAAGCTTGTTTAAAACTTCTTTACTGAAACCATTTACGATCAAAGCAATTGCTCTTTCCGTATCAATACCTCTTTGGTTACAGTAGAAAATCTGATCTTCCCCAATTTTTGAAGTCGTAGCCTCATGCTCTAACTGTGCGGTAGGATCTTTGATTTCAATATAAGGGAAAGTGTGGGCACCACATTCATTACCCATCAAAAGAGAGTCACATTGTGAGAAGTTTCTTGCCCCTTTTGCTGAAGGCATTACTTTCACCTGTCCTCTGTATGAGTTTTGAGATTTTCCTGCAGAAATACCTTTTGAAATGATCGTTGATTTGGTATTTTTTCCAATGTGGATCATTTTTGTTCCTGTATCTGCATACTGGTGGTTATTGGTTACTGCAATAGAATAGAACTCTCCGATTGAATTGTCTCCTTTAAGAATACAAGACGGATATTTCCATGTTACAGCAGAACCTGTTTCTACCTGTGTCCATGAGATTTTTGCATTTCTTTCGCAAAGCCCTCTTTTCGTTACAAAGTTGAATACCCCTCCTTTACCTTCTTCATTACCAGGATACCAGTTCTGAACGGTAGAATACTTGATCTCAGCTCCATCTAAAGCAATAAGTTCCACTACCGCAGCGTGAAGCTGGTTTTCGTCTCTTGATGGTGCTGTACAGCCTTCAAGATAAGAAACGTAACTTCCCTCATCAGCTACAAGAAGCGTTCTTTCAAACTGTCCTGTTCCTGCCTGGTTGATACGGAAATAAGTGGAAAGCTCCATTGGGCACTTTACCCCTTTAGGAATATAACAGAAACTTCCGTCAGAGAATACTGCGGAATTCAATGCTGCATAGAAATTATCTCCTCTCGGAACTACTTTTCCAAGATATTTTCTTACTAAATCAGGATGATTTTTAATGGCCTCAGAAATTGAGCAGAAAATAATTCCTTTCTCTGCCAATGTATCCTGGAAAGTGGTTTTCACAGAAATTGAGTCCATTACAATATCTACGGCAACTCCTGAAAGTCTTTTCTGCTCTTCGATATTAATACCTAGCTTAGCGAATGTTTTCAATAATTCAGGATCTACCTCGTCAAGACTAGCCAGTTCTGGCTTTACTTTAGGAGCAGCATAGTAACGGATTGCTTGAAAATCTGGCTTTTCATATTTGATATTCGCCCAGTTAGGCTCTACCATTTTCAACCAGATTTTGAAAGATTCCAAACGCCATTCAGTCATCCATTCCGGTTCTTCTTTTTTAGCAGAGATCGCACGGATGATATCCTCATTTAAACCGATCGGGAAATCTTCATAATCAATTTTGGTTTCCCAACCGAATTCATATTTTTTATTTTCTAAATCGACTCTTAGATCGTCTTCTGTATACTTCATAATTATTAAGAGATTAAGGTATTAAGAAATTTAGATATTACTTGTTACCTGAATTGCTCCTTTCCAAATATTTAATAAAATGATAAATCTCCTTTGCTATATCCAAACACTCGGTGTTCAGTGCATTGAAAGTCTCATCATTGATTTTTTCTAAGCTATATAAAACAAACAGCATATTTCTTACCTCTGCACAACTTCCTTTTGAAATCCAGAGAAATCTGATAAATTGTTTGTTACTCCCATATTCAGAGCCTTCAGCAATATTGTTGGTTATTGATAAAACAGCTCTTTTTATTTGATCCTTAAGTGAAAATTCTTTTTGTAAATTTTCGTTATCAAGAAGTTTAAAAATAGCGACCGTAAAAGAAATTGATTTTTTATAAATCGGAAAACTCTCAAACGATACAGTCATAATGCTTTCTAAATTTCTTAATCTTTTAATTTTAAAATTCTCTTAAAGACTAAATGATTCTCCACATCCACATGTTCTGGATGCATTCGGGTTGTTAAATACAAACCCTTTTCCGTTCAATCCTCCTGAATACTCAAGAGTTGTTCCTGCCAAATAAAGGATGGATTTTTTATCTATAATAATTTTGATGTTATTATCTTCAAAAATCTGATCTGTGTCTGTTTTTTGGTTATCAAACTTTAAAACATACTCTAAACCAGAGCATCCGCCGCTTTTCACCCCTACTCTTATATAATCTTCAGCAGGGTTAAAACCATCTTCCGTCATCAACTGGATGGCTTTCTCCTTTGCATAGTCTGATACTTTTATCATTGTATTTATTTAGAATGATTTAATGATGCAAAAATACGAACTAATTTCCGCAATCTCAAATCGAAGATATCTATTTTAATGATTCTGATATTAATAGCGGTTTTAAAAGGTATGGTTTGTGTTAAAATTTGATAAATTTCTTATGCTTATGTGAAGATTTTACTTCTGATTTTAACCTTGAATGGTATTTTCTATCTATAAAGAAAATTGGTAATGGGACAAAAAATAGTAATTTTTTTTGTATTATTTTTCTCTGCAGTGTCTTACGGACAGACCATAAGATATGTTTATGAAACGCAGGTAAATCCAGATTCTATCAATCTGGTAAGTATGAAAAGTGAAAGAACTTTTCTGGATGTAAAGGAAGAAAGATCTTTATTTATCAGTGAAAATAAATTAAAAAGAGATTCTCTTTTTACCTCGATCAGGTCAGAATTGAAAGATGCTCATAAAAAAGAAGAAAAAGATTTTTCAAAATCTGAAGGAGGTCAACATTTTGAACCTACTTTCTTTGAATATTTTATTACGAAGAGTATTCCGGACCAAAAAGTGTATTATTATGAAAAGGCGACAGGAAAACAAATTTATTATCAGGAAGACAGACCTGTAAAATGGAATGTAACAGATATAGTTGATAAACAAAACGGGTATCCGGCTCAAAAAGCAGTTACCGAATTTGGTGGCAGAGTATGGACAGCATGGTTCACAAAAGAAATTCCTCTGTCTGACGGACCTTATAAATTCTCAGGATTACCTGGGCTTATAGTGAAGCTGGAAGATGATAAAGGAGACTATAAATTTGATCTTGTTAAAAAAATTACCGTTAAAAATGCTTTTGAAGAGCAAATAAATTCCGATGCGAAACAAAGTTCAAGAGTTAATTTTCATGGTGATAAAGCTGCATTGGAACTGGAGTTTGGTAAAAACAGAAAAGCTATAGCCGGAAATATTGGAGGTGGAAATATGAATGCCGGAGGAGGCAGACACGGCGGCGGAATGAATGGAGGAGGAATGAGAGGTGGCGGCCACGGTGGAGGAATGCATAGAGGTGGAATGGGCGGAGGAAACCAGAGTTCTCCAATGTCACAAGGTTTGTCTGTAGATGTTCCGTCTTTTACAAGTGCAGCCCAGAACCCAATTGAATTAAAATAAATAAAAATATAAATGAAAAAATTAGGTATTATCGCATTGGCACTCTTCATACAGAGTCTTTCTGCACAGACTAACAGGTTTGTGTATCAGGTGACTATGAAGCCCGATGCAGAAAATAAAACAGACATCAAGACAGAAAATGCTTATCTGGATATTTCTCCGGAAAAATCTGTGTTTTATTCAGAAAACAGAATCAAAAGAGACTCTGTCATGCAAAAAGCCTTTCAAGGTGGAGGTGGTAGAGGAAGTATCAACAGAGATCAGATGGAAAGTCTGAGAACGAATATCAATTATTCTGTAGAAAAAGATAAGACCAATCAAAAGACTTACTTTAAAGACAGAATTGGCCGTGATATTTATTCGTATGAAGAAGATCGACCTTTAAACTGGAAAATTGAATCAGAAACAAGAAAAATAGGAGAGTATAAAGTTCAGAAGGCTGAGACTGATTTTGGAGGAAGAAAATGGACGGCCTGGTTTACAACAGATCTTCCTTATCAGGATGGACCTTACAAGTTTGGGGGGCTTCCGGGGCTGATCGTAAAAGTAGAAGATGATAAAGGTGAATATTCTTTTGATTTAATGAAAAATTACAAAATCGCTGAATTTCCTACTTTGAACCAGTTTGGAAATACATTAAAAGTAAAAAGAGCCGATTTTGTAAAACAGCAGCAAAAGTTTAAGACTGATCCCATGTCATTCATGAGTCAAGGCGGTGGACAGGGTGGATTTATGACAACAGTGAGAGCTGGCGGAGGAAGAGGTGCCGGTGGTGGTGGAAATCAGAATCCTGCTGATATGAGAAAAAGAATGGAAGAAAGGGTAAAAGAAGAAGCCAAGAAAAATTCTAATCCGATAGAATTGCAATAATAAAAAATGCGGTCTTAAAGTAAGGCCGCATTTTTTTTTAATAATCTGAATAATTCTGATAAACTATTTTAATAATTGGTTGAAAGTATCACCCTGTCTGATATCTCCGGTGTTGTAACCTTTCATAAACCATTCTTTACGCTGTGCAGATGATCCGTGAGTGAAGCTTTCCTGATTAACGTATCCCTGACCTCTTTTCTGAATATTATCGTCTCCAACTGCTTCTGCAGCATCTATGGCAGATTCAATGTCTCCAGGTTCCAGTATATGTTTGCTGTCATTTGTTCTTTTTGCCCAAACTCCGGCATAGAAATCGGCCTGTAATTCTGTAGCCACGGATACTCTGTTCATCTGTTCTTCGGAATATCTTCCGCTTCTTCTTAATGCATCTACTTTCTGTGTAGTTCCCAAAAGTGTCTGAACATGATGTCCTACTTCATGCGCAAGAACATAAGCTACCGTAAATTCTGTTACTTTAGCTCCGAATTTTTGCTGAAGCTCACCGAAAAAACTCATATCCATATATACTTTCTGATCTGCCGGACAATAGAATGGTCCCATGGCAGATTGAGCTGTACCACATGCTGAAGAAGTTGTATTTTCAAAAAGAACAATACCCGGATCTGTATAGGTCATTCCGTTTTCAGTGAAAATCTGATTCCAGGTCTGGCTATTCCATGCATCCATCATTTTTACCATTTCCCCGATTTGTTTTTCACCAGCTGTAAGCTCTCTCTGTTCTCCGGAATTTCCGGAAGGCTGCATACTGCCGGAATTCAAAATACCGGATGGATCACCTCCCAAAAAGAATACAATGGCTGCTATAATTAAAGTTCCAAGTCCTCCACCTACGATCATACCACCACTTCCTCCTCCGGAACCACGGCGGTCATCAACGTTTCCGCCTCTGTCGTCTGTCCATTTCATAGTAATAATTTTATTCGTTAATTTAAATATTTTACGCCAAACTATACGCTAAAAATATTTAGATATTTATCTGTTAAGTTGTTTTGTTTTCAGCCAGTAAGATGTAGACTGATATGCTGACACAGCATCATCTACCAGTTTCTGGTCTGGATTTTTTAATAATTTTTCGTCGTAATACAGCTTAAAGGCTGGAGCCAGATCGCTTTTTTCCAGTTCCAAAGAATATTGTTTTACCTTTTTTACCGGGGAAATAATGGTCAGACGTCCGTCTTTTATAAATCCAAGATCCTGATAGGTTGCAACATAAGCTTTAGGCTGAAATTCCGGTTTGAATACATCCTGACCTAAAAACTTAGATGGATAGCTGAAGTTCAATAGTCCTAAAACGGTTGGCATTATATCGATCTGAGACATCAGTGCATCAAACTTCTGGGGCTGAATAAATCCTTCTGAAAATACCATTGCAGGGATTCTGTATTTATCCATTGGAAGCTCGGTTTTTCCTGCACTCGAAGCACAGTGATCTGCAATGATAACAAAAACAGTATTTTTATACCAGTCTTGTTTCTTAGCCATCTCAAAGAACAATCTGAGAGAGTAATCGGTATATTTTACACCGCCTTCACGGGATTTTGCTGTTCCCGGAATATCAATTCTTCCGTCAGGATAAGTAAAAGGTCTGTGATTGGAAACTGTCATCCAGTGATTGAAGAATGGTTTTCCTGACTTAGCTTCAGCATTCATCACCTGAATTGCTTTTTTAGCCATATCTTCATCGGCAACTCCCCAAACGTTGGCAAATGTGATTTCTTCCGGTTTAAAATTATTTCGGTCTACAATTCCGTAGCCATTTCCACCAAAAAAATCCTGCATATTATCAAAATAGCTGTATCCTCCATATAAAAATTTGACATCATACCCTTTGGATTTGAATACACTTCCGGTTGTAAATTTGTTTTTATTGTCATCTCTTTTGATGATACTTTCTCCCGCAGTGGGTGGAATACACAAGGTTAAAGCTTCCAGCCCGCGTACCGTTCTGTTTCCTGTAGCATACAGATTGGTAAACATTAGAGACTTGTCTGCAAGGCTGTCAAGGAAAGGGGTGATTTTTTGAGTATTTCCATAATGTTCCATGAAGTCGGCCGAAAGGCTTTCGATAGAGATCAGTACTACGTTTTTCTTCATTTCAGGCTGCTCAGCAACAACATTTCTTGATAGTGTCTGCTGGGGATACTGGCTTAGGAAATTCTTTTCGGCCTGTTGTTGATTGATCTGTGAATAGAACTGGAAGTAATCCAGCTCATTATGAGTAAAAGCCCAGTAGAATTTTGGAAGTCCGTTAGCTTCAATTTCATCTGCAAATACATTATCTGACCTGATTTGCATTAAAGAAGGAATTGCCAGCGCACTAAGCGCACAAAGTACAATGAAACTCCCCAGAAGAACCATTTTTTGTTTAAAATCCGGAAGTTCCAGCAGTTCATCTTTTGTTTTCTTATAAATGAACCATGTGATGATAAGCGTAACGATCATGATCCCCGAAAATAAAGGAACCACAGGATAACTTTCCATAATATTTCCAATCACTTCATTGGTGTAAATAAGATAGTCTACTGCAATAAAGTTATAACGAACTCCGAATTCATTGTAAAAGAAATATTCACTTACGCCGTTGAAAATAATCAGAAGAACATATAGTAATAATGTAATGAAATATAAGATGTTACGAATCTTTACTCTTTGAGTGGGAAGGAAGAGCATCAATCCGAAGAAAAGTGTTTTTATTCCAACAAAAACAAGCGCTATCTCCATGATAGAACCTCCATATTGCTTGAAAATATTGTTAGGTACAAGCCATATATAGAGGAAGAATAAGACCAGCGCTCCCAAAATAATATAACCGTAAGGTTTTTTATATTTTGAATTGGAAAGGAAGAGAAAATAAAGTGCGAGAATAGCACTGGCAAGAACGAATACAAAAATATCATTCACCAGACCTATCAACAGAACTTTCACGACTTCGAAAAATCCAAAACTAGCAGTAGTGATAGGGTGAAAAAAGAATACTGTTCTTATTATCAATGAAATAATAAGATAGAAAACTCCTAAGTATAGGAACGGTTTTATTTTTTTTAAAAACATGTATTTACTGTCTTTATTAGTTTTCACAAAGATAGTTTTTGTACAGAACTTTTGATAGAAAAAAACAAAAACATCCTGTTTATTAGCAAGATTTATGATTTAAAATACCCAATAAAAAAGGACTATTAAAAAATAGTCCCAATATATTATTAAGGTAATCTGCGGTTAAGAGTGTCCGAAACCGATATTTCCTTTTTTGTCAGATAATTTCTTTTTGAAATCAATCATTCTAAGAGCTGTAACGGCTGCTTCAACCCCTTTGTTTCCAAGGTCACCACCGCTTCTTGCAATAGATTGTTCTTTGGTATCATCTGTCAATACGCAGAAAATAGTAGGAGTGTCTGTCATAATGTTACAGTCTTTGATTCCCTGTGCTACTGCAGAACATACATAGTCAAAATGAGGCGTTTCCCCACGGATCACACACCCGATAGAAATAATTGCGTCATATTTTCTTTCTTTGCAAAGCTGCATGCTTGCATAGTTGAGTTCAAAAGCTCCGGGAACAGGGAAAAGTTTGATGTTTTCAGGTTTTACCCCTTCTTTTTCAAGGATTTCCAAAGCTGCATCACGAAGATTGTACGTTACAAAATCATTCCACTCAGAAAAAACAATGCCGATAGAAAAATCTTCGGCATTAGTTATATGAAGTGGCTTGTAATCGGAAAGATTAACTGTTGCCATTTTTTAGTAATATTTAGTCATTTCAATATAAGAATCAGACATTCCGTTGTCGTAGTCCTGATATTTCTCGTCAATTGCAGAGAAGTATTTCTTAGCTTCTGCATTTTTCTTTAATCCTAAAGCAACGATACCCGCTTTTCTTGTGAAATAGTATGCTGTATATGGATCATCAGAAGCTGTTGCTGCTTTGTCTAATAAAGCTAAAGCTTCATCGTTCTTGTTAAGACCTGATTTTGCATCTGCCATAGCTCCGAATTTCATTGCTACTAAAGTTTTGTTGTCAGATGAAAATTGATCTAAAAGATCATAAGCTTCCTGGAATTTTCCTTCTTTGAACTTTAATAAACCTGCATTATAAGATGAAAGTTTCCCAATTTTAGTAGAAGAATATTCGTTATATGTACCTACAAAACCTGGGTTAGCTGCAGATTTTCCACCCAAAGCATCTTTATCTTTACCTTCAGTAAGACTTTTTTGAGCAGAAAGGAAACTTTTCACAGCTTCAGCGTTCTTTGGAGCAACTACAAATTGCTTGTAAGCGAAGAATCCTAAAACTGCTAAAATTAATGCTCCAAATACGAAACCTAGAGGTTTTGAATATTTTTCAACAAATCTTTCAGTGTTTAAAGCTTCTCTGTCAAGGTCTTTAAAGAACTCAACCGTTTCTTTACCTTCTTGCTCGTTCTGAGCACTCTTTCCCAATTTTGCCATAAGTTTTTAAAAATTGAAATGCAAATTTAATTGTTTCTGAGAGATTTACAAAATACTTTCTGAGTATTATTGATGAAATTTTGTGAATTGCTAATCGGGAATGATGAATTTATTAAAAAAAGATGCTTCGACAGGCTTAGCATGACACTTCTAATACTACTTATTCTAATCTTACAGTAATTATTAGCGTTGTCGTGCTAAGCCTGCCGAAGCATATATCTTTATCTTGTTAGGATCAATTTTAATATCCTAAAATATGATACACTTCTGCACCAAATTTTTTCAGCTTTTCATCACCATTCAAATCTTTTAATCCGATAAGGAAACTGAATTGGGAAACAGTTGCTCCCTGTTTTTCTACCAATTTGGCCGCTGCTTCAGTAGTTCCCCCGGTTGCTAAAAGATCGTCATGAATCAAAATTCTTTGTCCCGGTTTTATCTGTCCTTCGCGGGTTTCGATAATGGCACTTCCATATTCCAGATCATATTTTTCTGAAATGACAGGGGGAGGAAGTTTTCCGGCTTTTCTGATTAAAATGAACGGAACTTCCAATGCTACAGCAATAGCGATTCCAAACAAATAACCACGGCTTTCGATTCCGCAGACTGCATCTACTTTCCCTTTACTGAAGGCTGCAAGCTCTGCAATCACGTCTTCGTAAAGTTTCGGGTCTAAAAAGATGGGTGAAATATCCTTAAACTGTATTCCCGGAATCGGAAAATCGGGGATATTTTCAATTGTTTCTTCTAATTTTTTGATCAGTTCTGCTGAAGCCATTTATTAATTGATTTTATAGCTGGAAATTTTCCAGTCTCCGTTTACATTTTTAAGCCCGAAAGTTACTTTTAATGAAGTTGTCTTTCCGCTTTTATCCGTTACATCATAGGTAGCATTTACGCTTGCGCTGTTAGCTGTAGCACCGTTTGTCGTAATATTTTTTACGCTTACATTTTTCACAGATCCGAAACCTGAAGTTGGATTTGAGAAAGACTCGTAGCTTCCCCAGCTTGGATTGCTGGCTGTTTCGTAAGCTGCCTTTAAATTCTGTGAACTTACACTGTTCAAAAACTTACTTACTGTATTTTTTGGATCTGCGGTTGGCTGTTTTGGAGCTGCTGGTGCTGATGGAGTAGCTGTTGCAGGATCTGTAGTTGTTCCGGTGGTTGCAGATGGATTATTAGGATCTATTACTGCGTTCTGTTGCTCCGGTACAGCTGTTGTGTCGGTTTTAGGAATTGCTGGAACTTTCAGAGCTGCAGCATTCACATCAAGACCTATTTTTGACATTTTGAAAGTTTTTGCAGTTGTTTTTACAGAAACTGTGATGTCAATTTTGTTGTCTACAACTTTTGCTGCCGGAATAGAGGAGAACTTTAGGTTGAATCCTTTAAAGTTATTATCCTGCATCAGGTTTTTAGCGGTAGCTAGTCTTACTCCGTTACTGAATACCTCAAGTGTTGCTTCCAGACCTGCTCCTGTAAAAGATACCGGGTTTCCTGCAGCATCTACAAGTCTTGGTACAATTTGAATAGCAGTAGGAGCTCCGGTTCCGTCATCTCCTGTAGGATTTGTTATAAGGCTTAATGATCCTGCTTTTACGTCATTAGGATCGCTTTCTTTAGCTTTGTCATCTCCGAAGATATTCATTTCTCCAAGTGATGGTGGGGCAGTACTGGCCCATTCTATTCCGTTTTTCTGCGCAACTTCGTCTGCCAGCGTCATGATTTCAGGAACTTTTTTTCCATTAATCAGTTTTCCAAGAGCTTTTAGCTCGTTTACATCACCATCAGCTTCTACGCCAAACGTTTTAAGGATATAAAGAGCCTCATTAAATTTAATCTGTTTAATGGTTGGTAAACTGGAAGTCATATCATTGATACTTGACTGCAGTGTTTTAGTATTCGTAGCATCTACATGATCTTTCTTACATGCTGTAAAAAGCAACAGACTGAAAACAAGTAGAAAAGAAAACTTTTTCATTTTTATTTGGTTTGTTGCAAATTTAATAAAACCTTTATTAATACTGGATTTTATTTTTTACTTTATGTTTTTTGCTTATTTATTGTTTTTTTCCGGAAATGAATGCTGTTCTTTTAATTTTAGAATTCAATACTAATATTTACAATATGGAAAGCGATCCTGAACCGAGTTTTCATTATTTCTTATTGGTCTGTTCTTTTAGATCACCTTTAAAAAAACTACTGAAAATAGTCTGCATATTTGGAAATGATGAATCCTGCCAATAGGATGTTTTGTAATTACTGTTGTCTTTATCAAATTTCACTTTCTCAATATCATTGTCATTGCTGAAATTCAGTTCTGTTGGATAAAAATTAGTATAAAGTGTTATCTGATTGTAATTGGGTTCACTTTTATGTTTCAATTTTATAAAAACAAGTTCATTATACTCCAGAAAATCTTTGAGTGTTTTTTGTGATCCTTTTTCAAAAGACATATTTAAAATTGTTTTTATATCGTAAAATCTATATCCAAAGAATGAAAATTCTTTATCCTGAAGGGCGGCACCGGTAACCTCTATTTGATCTTTATATTCTCCCTTCAACTCTTTAATGGTATTTCTTTTTGTTTTATATTCTTCCGGATTTCCTACATTTTTGAGTTTGGGGAGTTCCAAAGAATTGCTATAGTCCCATTTTGATGTTTCCTTTTTCTCATTTTTAGATTCTGCCAGTCTGAAAACTCTGTATTGTTCAACATTGGTACTTTTCAGTTTTTTTGACTTATTATCAAAAATGTAGGTTACAATTCCGTCTGCGTAACTATTCAGTTTATTGTTTACCGTTACATAAGCGTTAAAATTTCCTTTGATGAAAATGTATTTGGCTGGCTTATTATTTTTAATAACAACGGTTTCAATTTCTTTTACCTGATCGTTTATTTTAATGACCGGTTGATCAAAATCGGAATAGGATAGGGTAGCGACCGGAAAATTATTATAAACCAGCTGAAACTTTTCCTGAGCGGATGACAACGACTGCTTGTCAATCTTGCCATCAATATCAGAATAGGCGAGGATACTTCCGTCTTTGCCAAATACTGAAACTCTGGGAAGAGGAGTATTATTTTTTTCAGAAACAAAAGTAATGACCTGTGCATTCGTGAATACCGAGATCAAAGTGAATAGAAGGTAAACAAAGTGAATTTTTTTCATTGCAGTATTTTGTTTTTTTGGTGTTAATAATAAAACAGACTTTTATATAGAGACAAGAAAACAGAAAAAGGTTACCTGAAAATTCTTATTTGTGTCATCGCATAAAAAAAGACTGATCGTTTAACAATCAGTCTTTTATAATTTTATTTTGTTACAAGTCCTTAGAAAGGATACTCATAAATTTCAGATTCGTGTAAGAATGGGTTTCCTGTAGGAATCAACTTCAGTTTTGATAAAGCTGAAAGTACAGTAAACATAAATAGTCCAGCTACGAATAGAACTGCTCCAAGGATTAACAAGAATACTTCAGGAGTGTTCCAGTATGGTCCTACCGTTCCCGGCATTACCATGTTGAAGTAATCTAAAAGGTGTCCTAAGATAACTACTACTGCCATTGTTGTTACTACTTTGTAGTTTCTCTTGATGCTGCTGCTTACTAATACCAATAGTGGTAATAAGAAGTTTACAATCAGCATTGGTAAAAACGTAGTACCATAGTGCTGGAATCTACCGAAGAAGTAGTTAACCTCTTCCGGAACGTTTGCATACCAGTAAAGCATGAACTGAGCAAACCATGTATATGTCCAAAGCATACTTGTAGCGAAAAGGAAAACTCCTAAGTCGTGTAAGTGGTTGTCATTGAACTGTGGTAAGAAACCATTTTTCTTAAGATACACACTTAATAAAATGATTACAGCAATACCACTTGAAAGGCAGCTAACCATTGAATACCAGATGTACATTGTAGAGTACCAGTGAGGGTCAATAGACATCAACCAGTCCCAAGCCCAAGCAGCAGAAGCAAATCCGAAGAATACGATATATCCTACTGCCCATCTGTAAAGGAACTGATATTCTACTTTTGATTTTGTCTCGTCTACTTTTTTAGACTGAGCTTTCAGTTTCCAAGCAAAGAAAGAAGCACCAATCACATAGATTAAAGTTCTGATTGCATAGAAAGGAATATTTAAGAATCTTTTCTTTTCAAATAGGATCACGTCAAAATGAGCAGATTCTGGATTTGTCAATTCAGGGTCCATCCAGTGGAATAAATGACCATTATGAGTGATATTTAAGATCATTAAGATAACCAGGATTGCACCACCGTAAGGAATATAAGAAGCAATAGCCTCCATTACTCTTGTGATGATAATAGGCCATCCTGCGTGAGCTGCGTGCTGAATACAGTAAAAGAACAGTACAGCGCAACTTACTCCAAAGAAAAAGACAGCTACAAAGTGCAGCGATGCTAATGGCTGATTGTGAACCTGAAGCTCAGCATGCTCTAAATGAGCTGCATGATCCTGTGGTCCAACCATTTCACTTGAGTGTGTAGGAGCATCATGACCAGAAGCATGAACAGCCTCCATCATGTGTTCTATTTTCTCAGTAGAAATTCCTTTGTTCATAAAGAAACCAATACCGAAAAGAACTAAACCTACAACAAGAAGTATTATAGAAGTTGATTTTAATTTTGGTGAAAAACTATACATTTCTTTTCTTATTTTTTAGTTTCGGTAGTCGTTTCAGTTGTTGCTGGTGCCGCCGCTGTAGCTGCTGCCGGTGCTGCTGCTCCTTTTTTGAAAGCACTCATCACATACAATGCTACTCTCCATCTGTCTCCTGCGTTCAGTTGTCCCGCATAAGATCCCATGGCATTTCTACCGTTTGTTAATACATAATGAACAGATCCTACAGTGATTTCTCTGTCTGCATAGTTAGGTACTCCAGAGAATGCCCCACTTTGTACGATAGGTCCTTGTCCATCACCTCCTGTTCCGTGACATGCCGCACAAGTGTGATCAAACAATATTTTTCCTCTTTCAATATCCTTAGCCGCATTAGCTGGGTTCAAAGGAGATACTGTAAGTTTTTTAGAGGCGTCATACCCTGCGTTGTACTCGTCAACATTCTTAGGTAGTAAGCTTTCTTCAAAAACTCCATCTTTATTTTGAGAAACTGATCCTTCTACAGGAGCAAGACCTGTTGCGCCACTATTTTTAACAAAAGCAGGAATTTCATTTTCATGATCTGAATAAGCATCCTGTGCTTTCATCAATGGATCATAAGCTACCGGAAAATACATGTCCGGGAAATATACCAACGGAGTATTCTCCTTTGGTCCGCAAGAGTTAAGTAAAACTGTTGTTAAACCTAAAACTGCTGTAATTTTTAATACATTCTTTTTCATTTTAAGCGTCTTTAACAGTTATTTCTTCAACTCCAGTTTCAATAAGCAACTGTTTTACAGATTCTACATCTTCAGTTACAAATTCCATCATGAATTTATCATCAGTAGTTCTCGGGTCTGGGTTCTGAGCAGGAGCTCCCGGGTACATTTTGTTTCTAACCAAGAAAGTTAAAGACATCATGTGAGCAGCACAGAATACCATTAATTCGAACATTGGAACTACGAATGCCGGCATGTTGTGTGCCCAGTCAAAAGCTGGTTTACCACCGATATTCTGCGGCCAGTCATGATTCATCACATACCAAGTTACAGTAGCACCGATAGTAACACCGTAAAGAGCATATAAGAATGCGGCATCAGAAATTCTAGTTTTCTTTAACCCTAAAGCCTTGTCTAGTCCGTGAACCGGAAACGGAGTATATACTTCGTTTATAGCGATTCCTTTATCGTTGAATGCCTTAACGCCGTTCATTAAATCGTCGTCGTCAGCATAAAGTCCGTATACAATTTTAGTGGTGCTCATCTCCTTCTTTTGCTTTATAAGTTTCACCTGAGATTTTCAAAATCGATTTTAATTCAGCCTGTGCAATTACAGGGAATGTTCTTGCGTATAATAAGAATAATACAGAGAAGAATCCGATAGTTCCCAAATATACACCCACATCAATGATCGTTGGCTTAAACATTGTCCATGATCCTGGTAAGTAGTCTCTAGAAAGGTTGATAACGATGATATCAAAACGCTCAAACCACATACCGATGTTGATGATCAATGCAACGATGAACGTCCAGATAATGTTCGTTCTCGCTCTTTTGAACCAGAAAGAAGCAGGAATCACAAGGTTACAGATGATCAATGACCAGAATGCCCACCAGTAAGGTCCTACAGCAGCACCTGGAGAAAGATATGTGAAATCTTCAAATCTAGATCCTGAGTACCATCCGATGAAATATTCAGTAGCATAAGCTACAGTTACCATACCACCTGTAAGAACGATTACGATGTTCATAATTTCGATATGATACATTGTGATATATTCTTCTAAGTGACAAACTTTTCTTGCAATTAACAATAGAGTCTGTACCATTGCAAATCCTGAGAAGATCGCACCAGCTACGAAGTAAGGAGGGTAGATTGTTGAGTGCCATCCTTTAATAACTGAAGTTGCGAAGTCAAAAGATACGGTAGTGTGTACTGAGAATACAAGTGGAGTAGCCAAACCTGCAAGAACCAAAGAAAGTTCTTCGAATCTTTGCCAGTGTTTTGCTTTACCACCCCAACCGAATGCAAGGAATGTATAAATTTTCTTAGTCCAAGGGGTTTTAGCTCTATCTCTGATCATTGCAAAGTCAGGGATTAGTCCCATGAACCAGAATACAGTTGATACTGAGAAATACGTAGAGATCGCAAATACGTCCCAAAGTAGCGGAGAGTTGAAGTTCCCCCAAAGAGAACCGAATTGGTTTGGTAAAGGGAATACCCAGTATCCAACCCAAACTCTACCCATGTGGATTACAGGGAAGATTGCTGCCTGTACAACCGCAAAGATCGTCATCGCCTCTGCAGATCTGTTTACAGACATTCTCCATCTCTGTCTAAATAATAATAATACTGCTGAGATTAGGGTCCCGGCGTGACCGATACCTACCCACCATACGAAGTTGGTAATATCCCAACCCCAGTTAATAGTTCTGTTAAGCCCCCATGCTCCAATACCTGTCCCGATAGTGTAAGCGATACAGCCGAATCCATAGAGGAATAGAACTAGTGCAGCATATAATGAGATCCACCATAATTTACCTGCTCTTTCTTCGATAGGTCGTGCGATATCTTCTGTAATATCGTGATAAGTTTTGTGACCAATAATTAGAGGTTCCCTTATCGGAGCTTCGTAATGTCCTGACATTTTTTACCTATTTATTATTTAAACTTTATTTTTCTACTCTGTTTCTTACTTTAGTGTGATAGAACACGTTTGGTTTTGTTCCAATCTCCTCTAGTAAATAATATCTTCTGTTAGAAGCATATTGCTCTCTAATTGCAGAATCTTTATCATTCATGTCTCCAAATGTCATTGCTCCGGTAGAACAAGCTTTAGAACAAGCAGTCTGGAATTCTCCATCCTTCACTTTTCTTCCCTCCTTCTTAGCCTCAAGAATAGTATTCTGAGTCATTTGGATACACATTGAACATTTCTCCATTACCCCTCTAGTTCTTACAACTACATCCGGGTTAAGTACCATTCTTCCTAAATCGTTGTTCATGTTGAAATCGAACTTGTCATTTAGGTTATAAGTAAACCAGTTGAAACGTCTTACTTTGTACGGACAGTTGTTTGCACAATATCTTGTACCGATACATCTGTTGTAAGCCATATGGTTTTGACCTTGCTTACCGTGTGAAGTAGCCGCTACCGGACATACAGTTTCACATGGAGCGTGGTTACAGTGCTGACACATTACAGGTTGGAAGATTACATCCGGGTTGTCTGCAGGGTGGTTTAATGCACCACCGTCTCCGAAAGCAGTACCATACAATTCAGGTACAGCCATTCCTTCTTTCAATCCTTCGTATACTTCTACTTTTTGTCTTGAAGAATAGTAACGGTCAATTCTTAACCAGTACATATCTCTTGACATTCTTACCTCTTCTTTACCTACTACAGGAACGTTGTTCTCTGCCTGGCAAGCAATAATACATGCTCCACAACCAGTACAAGAGTTCAAGTCGATAGATAAGTTGAAGTGAGGACCATCTGTATCATCGAAAGCATCCCAAAGGTCGATTTTTCTCGCTGGAAGTGCTCCGCTGATTGTGTGGTATTCCAAAGGCTTATTCCATCCTTTGTGCTCATCATCAAAAGCAACGTTAATGAATTCAGCTAAAGGAACTTCCTTTGCGATTTCATAACGACCCATTAATGTATTTTGAAGCTGGATTCCTGCAAATTCGTGATCTTCTCCTGTTTTTTCGATTTTAACACCTGAAAGTACAAGGTTAGAACCATCAAATAAAGGATAAGCATTTACACCAGTATCTGCAGTAGCTCCTGAGTTTTTCTTACCATAACCAAGTGCAAGACCTACAGATCCTTCAGCTTGTCCTGGCTGTACGAATACAGGAACGTTCTCTATTTTTACTCCGTTTACAGTAAGGTTTACAATAGAACCATCTAACTGCATTCTTGCGTTAAGATCGTTGTCAATTGCAAATTTCTCTGCATCTTTAGGAGAAATTGTAAGGTAGTTATCCCAAGACATTCTTGTAATTGGGTCTGGTAACTCCTGCAGCCAAGGGTTGTTTGACTGAGTACCGTCTCCCATTGAAGTCTTAGTGTATAATACTAATTCTAATTCAGAAGCTTTGAAGTTTCCTAATTCAGCAACAGCCTGTGCAGCGTTTCCACCTGCGTAAGATAAAGTTGCAGCGTTTGTAGAAGCGTTGATACCGTTATACAATGCTTTGTTGAAAGAAGTACCACCTAAAAGTGAAGCTGAACTTGCTTTTAAATAATCGTAGTAGTTGTTTGCTGCATTGTTTTTACCATTCTTCCAAACCAATAGAGACTCTTCAATCTGTCTTGATTTGTAAATTTTCTGGATCGTAGGCTGCATTAATGAATATATTCCTGTCTGTGGTTCGATATCTCCCCAAGACTCTAGCCAGTTAGCTACAGGAATTACAGCTTTCGCTGCTTTGTACATTTCATTTTTCTTATCTGCTACAGCAACTACGTAAGGAACTTTTGATAAAGATTTTTTGAAATCTTCTCCTTTTGGATGAGAGTAGATAGGGTCTACGTTGTTTGTAACTAATACACCAACTTGTCCACCGTTTACCCATCCTAAGAATTCCTGGTATCTAGCACCGTTAAATTCTTTAAGGAAGTTTGCTTTACCTGTGAAAGCTACTGAACCTAATTTTTGGTTGATTAAGTGTGCTAAAACCTGTGCTCCTTTAGAACCGTCAGCAAAAACAACAGCTTTGCTTCCTTTTGCTTTCAATTCGTTAGCGATTTCAGTAGCAGTCTTATCAGAAGTACCACCACCTACGATTGCATTGTAAACTTCTACTAAAGTTTTGTTTACAGCACTTGGTTTTAATCTGTATCTTGAGTCAGCATTAGCACCAGTTAATGACATGTTAGATTCCACTTGAATGTGTCTCAACATGCTTGCTCCCGGTTTTCTAGCAGCTGCATAAGAAGTTTCTAAGCTTGAAGCATTATAGTCTCCTAAGAAATCAGCCTGGAAAGATACTACCAATTCAGAACCTTTAAGGTCATAAACAGGTAATGCTCTTTGTCCGAATACTTCCTGAGCTGCATCTAATCCTGCAGAGTAAGGGAAAGCATCATAAGTTACTAATTCAGCTGTAGGATATTTAGCTTTGAATTCAGCGAATAACTTTTTGAAAGTTGGTGAAGCAAAAGAGTGTGATAAAACCACAATCTTTTTGCCAGACGCTTTAGCTTCTTCCAAACCTTTAATAACGAAACTGTCTACTTTATCGAAAGTTTCATCTTTACCATCTAGTTTAGGCTGCTTTACTTTATCATTATCATAAAGAGAAAGTACACTTGCCTGAGCTCTTGCATTAGTTTTACCTAAATCGCCACCAGCTGGGTTTGGTTCAATTTTGATAGGTCTACCTTCACGGGTTTTTACTAAAACACTAGCAAAGTCGAAACCGTCAAAATATGTTGAAGCGTAATAATTAGGGACTCCCGGAATAATATCATGCGGCTTTACCACATAAGGAATCGTTTTGATTACCGGAGCTTCGCAGGCAGCTAATGTAACTGCTGCTGTAGAGAATCCTAATAATTTCAGGAAATCTCTTCTTGAAGTACTAGATCCGTTTTTCTCAGCATCTCCAAGGAAATCTTCTACCGGAATTTCTTCCTGAAACTCTTTCTGAGCCAGCTTATTATTCAAAGCCGGATCTTTAAGTTCATGAATACTTCTGAATTGTATTTTGTTTGAAGCCATTTATACTTCTAATTTTTTAGTTATTAATAATGACATTTACCACACTCAAGACCTCCAATTGCATCTACAGTGATCTTACCTCCATCTTGTGGATATTGTTTTTTCAACTTGTCATGTAGATTTTTGAAGTACTCTTTATTATAACCGTTGTTCATATCAACTTCAGTCGTTCTGTGGCACTCGATACACCATCCCATAGTAAAGTCGTTAGCCATTTGAACAACATTCATTGTATCAATTTTACCGTGACAAGCTTTACATACAACATCAATTTTGTTGTTAGGATTCTTTTTGTTGAAAGAATTGATGATCGCTTGTTCTCCAGCAATTACGTGCTGAGAGTGGTTGAAGTAAACGAAGTCTGGCATGTTGTGGATTCTTGTCCATTCAACCGGTTGTGTTTTTCCTGTATACTGTTGTTTTGCAGGATCCCAACCTGTTGCAGCGTAGATCTTCTGGATTTCTCCGTCATAGAATGCCTTGTCTTTTCCTGGCTCCATGTAGTGATCTGCGTTGTATTCAGAAATTGTTCTGTGACAGTTCATACAAACGTTCATAGAAGGAATTTCAGATACCTTTCCGTATTTAGCACTTGAGTGACATAGCTGACAGTCAATTTTTTGTTCTCCAGCGTGAATTTTGTGAGAGAAGTAGATAGGCTGCTCAGGTTTGTACCCTTTGTAAACCCCAATCCACATTAACCAGTTCCATACTCCGTAGGCAGCTAAAATAGCAAGGATTGCTAATAAACCTTTACCAATGTAGTGGAACTTCTCATACATTTCACTGAAAGAACGAACTCTTGTTTCGTTAAGTCCAGCTAAGTCTTCAGATTGACCCAGTTTTACCAATTGTCTTAGTTTTGCTAAGATCCAAACTAGTAAACCTGCGATTGCTAAAAGCGAAATGATAACAACGTTTGTAGTAGTTTTGTCTGCAGGTGCTACCGCAGTAGCGTCAGCTGCAGGAGTTGCTTCCGGCTTTTTCTCTTCCGGAGCAGGAGGATTAGTCGTGAAAGCTAAAATGTCGTCAATATCCTTATCTGTAAGATTTGGAAAGACCTGCATTTCAGTCTTATTAAACTTTTCAAAAATCTCATTGGCGTATTTATCCCCAGAAGCTCTCAGAGCTTTGTTGTCTTTGATCCACTTGTGAAGCCAATCTTTGTCTACACCACCTTCTGTCTTTACTCGTTCTACAACCCCCTTTAATGGTGGTCCAACAACTTGTTTGTCCAGCGCGTGACATGCAGTACAATTCGCTTTGAAAAGTTTCTCTCCGTTTTTAGGATCGCCGTCTTGCCCGTAAAATGAAGCACTGGTTGATAGCAATAAGCCTATCGCGATCAACGTTTTTTTATAATGCTTTCTCCAACTAATCATTTAAATTATCTTATGTTAGTAAATTATTGAACATTCAATCAATTCCGCAAAAATAATATTTTTAACAGGAATTTAACGGTATATCGAAAAGGGAAAATATCATTTACGTTTAATTTGTATTGATTCTAAATAACCTGTTTGGTATAGTTTTTTAATTTGTATAAATTTGCGAAAACAAGTTTAAATGAAAAATTTGATTAAAATATTTTCGATATTATCATTATTTGGTTTTTATAGTATTGAAGCCCAGCAAGTTGTTAAAAAAGATACCCTTTCGGGTACAGAGCTTGTTATGACAATGGATTCCAAAATAAATGCAGCTTTGGAAGGAATTGAAGGAAAATGTGCTAAAGTTGCTCCTACAAATTCTCCTAAAGATTCCGGTTCAAGTGATAATGGATTTTCTACAGGAATAGGTACAAAACCTCCTAAAATCTTTGTGCCGAGCAGAGAGCTTACCAATGCTGAAATTTGTAAGAAAAATCCCAGAATTTTAGGTTTTAAAATTCAGATTACCACTGTAAAAAGTAATGAAGAAGCTAATGAAGTAAAGTCTTATTTCAGAAAAAGATTCCCTAACCTTAAAGTGGAAACGGATGCTTCTTTAAGACCAAACTATAAGATTTTAGCTGGAAGTTATTTCACAAAACAGAGCGCAGCAAGTGATCTTTCAAAAATCAGAGAGTATTTCAAATCTGCAGTAGCGGTACAGTACAGAATTTTCTGTGCTGAAGCAAAGTAGAATTGACTCCCTTTCAACATAAAAACAAAAAAGCTGAGAAATTTTCTCAGCTTTTTTTATTGGTAATAAGTTTCCATAAACCAGAAAAACTCTGCCATCCGGAATAAATTGTTGGCGAGCAGATAAACAAATAGTAAAATCACAGTTAATGTTAAAAACGACATTATTTTCGGTGATGATCTGTATGTGTAAAAAAGCCATCCCAAAAGAAGCGGATAGACGAAAACAAAATGTCCTCCATAGATAGATGAAGTATGAAGTCCGAACCTCATCACACAATGGATCACGATGTCAACGAAAAATGAAATGGCAATAACCTGAACCCATTTGTTCTTAAAGTTTTTAAAATAACTCCAAATAATGAGGGTTAATAATATGGTAACAAAAAAGTAAGGAAAGGCAGATGAATAAAGGTCCATATAAAGTCCTTTAAAGTCGAATCCCTTCATGTTATGTTTATCCGAAATAATGAATCCCGGGAAAAGTATGTTACCTCCGAAAAAGAAAGAAAGAATCATGTCCCAGGTAGGCATGGATTCTACATTAGAGAATTTCTCGTACTGCTGGTTAGTCTTGGAAAAGATATTCTGATATTTAAAATCAATTCTGTTTAGATAAAGCAACACAAAGCAGATTGTAGCAATAGTTATTCTGATGACCGCATTTCCGAATTTTCTCCAATCTCTGAAAAGGTTTTTTTCAAAAAGGAGCGGAATGAAAACTTTTACAAAATTGGTAATAGTAAGACCACCAATAGTAATTCCTGCGAGTGAAAGAGCAATAGCAGGTGTTTTTTCTTCTTTTCTGAGTTTTATAGCTGCGTAATAATTGTATAACGAGAGTAAAAACAGCGTGTAGGTGAAATTTTCCGGAGTAAAGGATAATATGATATTGGTTGAAAAGACTCCAAAAAACAAAATGATTAAAACATTTAACCGTAGTGGGAGAGAGATAATGTTCTTTAGATATTTGAAAACCTGAACAATATTTAAGCTGATGATGATATTGCTGAGCCAAGCCAGTGTAAGTCTGAAATTAGCGTCCATTTTCCCTCCTGAAATGAATAGTGAAAATTCTCTTACCCAGTTGAAAAAATAGTAGGATAGTGGGTGTCTTTCAAAACTTCCTCCTGTCATAAGGATAGATTTGTTATCAAAACTGAAATAAGCATCCCATGGAATTCTGCTGTCAAAAATTATTCTGTAGTGAAGGGAGATATATGAGCCTAAAATTCCGTAGCAGATTATAAAAAAGAGAAAAACTGCCAGCTCGGTGTAAGTGGAAGGGAAAATCAGTTTAAAGAAATTGATGATTTTTGTTTTGATAAAAGACACGTCTCAAATTTTTTGCAAAAGTAAAATAAAAAAACCACCAAAGCCGGTGGTTGTAAAAGTTTGTATAAACGTTATTATTGTTTGATTACTTTTTCTGTTTTCGAAGTTCCATCAGAGAAGTCTACTTTTAATAAATAGGTTCCTTTTGGAAGTGAAGAAATATCTAATCTTTCAGAAGTATTATTGAGAAGAGATTTTCCGCTCACATCAATTACTGTGGCAGATTTGATCTTTTTATCTGTTTTGATATTAATTTCTCCTCTTGTTGGGTTTGGATAGGTGGAAATACTGTTGTTTTTTGTTTTTGAAATTTCAGATGTACCAAGAGTTCCATTAGCAATAACCTGTACATCATCAATTGACACCGCATCAGCGTCATTTGCCACATACTGGAATCTTATTTTTACGTTTGCTTGTCCTATGTATGTACTAAGGCTTTTCTGTACAGTAACTGTGTTATAAAAATCAGTATCTATATCACCGTCACCATCGTCAGTAAAGCCGGCTTCACTGTCTTCATTCCAAAGAGTAGTCCAGTTGGTTCCTCCATCTGTTGAAATCTGCGCAAGAAGATTTCCTTTGTTCAGACTTATCATATAGCCCCATCCAACTTTTACTTTGAAGCTTAGGGTTGGGCTTGTAGCTCCAGCTAAACTGAATGCAGGGCTTACAAGGTTTGCTGTATTAGCTCCAGAAACCCAGTCAATAGTAGCAGAATTATTTCCGGCAATTGTAAACCTCGTTTTTAGTTCAATAGAAGGTGCTGAAGTTCCGGAAAAAACGGAGCTTGTTAAATCCCATGCTCTTGATACGTTGGTATTAGATTTAGTCCATCCTGTTGGAGGAAATAGCGCTCCTTCGAAACTCTCCGAAAGTAATGTCTGGGCATTGCTGTAAAAGCAGGATGCCAATGCTAAAGAAAGTACAATTTTTTTCATATTAAAGATTTTCCTAAATGTAGTAAAAATATTTAATATGATGAAAATATGGCAATTAGATGTGGTATTTGTTGTTGAAGCCTTATGAACTGCATGAAAGTGTTGAACATCCTGCTGTGTCATCATAACCCGATGGTCTTTTGACAGAGAATTCAGGATACAATTCCTGATAAGGAAATTCTAAAGCTTTGGTGAGTTTTTCAAACATTTCTTTTTTGCCGTTATTGATTTCTTCAATGCATTCGTAAAGAAGATAATTTCTCAGGATGAATTTTGGATTTGCCTTTTTCATCATGGCCAATGAAGCCTCTCTTGACATGGAATTTAAATCTAGTCTTGCTTTATAACTCTTAATGAAGGCATTAAGTTTTGTCAGCATTTGTTCATTTAAAACGATATAAGAAATCTCTTTAAAATGTTCTTTGATATCAGTATCCGGAGTTATTTTTTCCAGTTGAGTGAAAAATAAGGTGTAGTCCAGCTGCAGTTCCTGCATTAATCCCTGCCAATTAGTGAAAAAATCTTCATCCTCTTTTTGAAGCTGGTCAAATCCAAATTTTTCACAAAGCATCTGATCGTGAGCTTCCCAGAAATAGGTTCCAAAATTATTTAAAGTGTCTTCTAAAAACTTTTCATCTTTAATTAAAGGATGAAGAGCATTAGCAAGCTGCCAAAGATTCCATTGGGCAATCTGTCCCTGTTTCCCAAATGCGTATCTTCTTCCAGGAAGATCTGTGGTATTGGGAGTGAAATTCAAATCATATTCATCCATCATGGAGTAAGGGCCATAATCAATAGTTAATCCCAAAACAGACATATTATCTGTATTCATAACTCCATGTACAAATCCTACTCTGAACCATTCTACCATTAAGTCTGCGGTGCGGGTGCATATATTTTGAAAGAAGTCTTTGTATTTCTGAGTGTCTGATGATGTGATTTCCGGAAAATAATTTTCAATGGTAAAGTCAGCAAGTTCCTGTAAACTGTTATATTCTCTTTGAGCAGACATCAGTTCAAAATGTCCAAAGCGCAGGAAACTTTCAGCAGTTCTGATGACTACAGCGCCTTTTTCAAGCTGAGGATTTCCACTGTACATAATATCGCGCATTACATCTTCACCCGTAAAAGCCAGGCTCAGTGCTCTTGTTGTAGGGACTCCTAAATGATACATCGCTTCGCTCATAAGATATTCACGTACAGAAGATCTCAATACGGCTCTTCCATCAGCGTGTCTGGAATAGGGGGTTGCTCCGGCTCCTTTCCATTGGATTTCTGTCTTTTCCCCGGCCTCATTTGTGATTTCACCTGCAAGGATTGCTCTTCCGTCTCCGAGTTGCCCTGCCCAGTTTCCAAACTGATGTCCTGCATAAGCGGTAGCGTAGGTTTGAACATTTTCCGGAAGGTTATTTCCAACAAGAAAGTCCAGGTCTTTATCTTCAAATTTTCCTAATCCTATTTCTTTGGACAGAACTTCATTAAAGGCAATCAATTCAGGCTGACCAAAACCAGCGGGTTTGATGGTGGCAAATAAAACCTTTGGGGTATTTCTCTGCATAGGATTGTTTGAAAAATCCCCTGGAAAATTCTCGATGAAAGGTTGGCTGATGCGTTCGATATTCATACTTCAAAGGTATTAATTATAAAAGAAAAGACCTTCCAAATTATTGAAAGGTCTTGTGTATTTCTAAAAGAGAATTTATTTATTGAAATCTACTTCATCATTAGAGTGAAGGTTTTCATTGATATTATCCTCTTTCTTTTCTGTAGGTTTTTTAGGTGTAGGATCTACCGGTTTTGGATTTTTAATCTCATCGATCGTTTGAAGACTTCCGTCATCTCCATATCCTCCGCTTAATCCTTTAAGGTTTGAACAGCCGTCTTTCCAGTCGGAAGGTTTAACAAACTTATCATCAGGAGTAACTCCTAAGCTTTTATCTGCCCATACTTTCTTCATGAAGATAGCCCAGATTGGCAATGCCATTTTTGCACCCTGACCTTCACCGGTTCCAAAGAAGTGAGTTGCTCTGTCTTCCCATCCAACCCATGCTCCGGTTGCTAATTTTGGTGTGATTCCCATAAACCATCCGTCTGAGTTGTTCTGAGTTGTTCCTGTTTTAGCAGCAATTTCTACTGCTTTTGAAATTCCTCTTCTTCCCAGTTCTCCGGAAGCGGTTCCGTACTGTGCAACACCTTTCATTAATTCAATCATGGTGTAAGCGTACATTGGGTTCATTACCTCTTTTGGTTCTACATTTACTTCTTTAATAACTCTACCATTAGCATCTTCAATTCTCCAGATCATTTCCGGTTTATTGTGGTTACCATAGTTGGCAAAAGTACTGTAGGCACCTAGCATTTCATAGATAGTAATGTCTGATGAACCTAAAGCAATTGTATTGTTTCTCGGAATATCTTCAGTTACTCCAAGATCTCTTGCGGTCTGGATAACAGCATCTACTCCTGTCATTTCAATAAGTCTTGCAGCAACAGGGTTTTGAGAGTGTGCCAATGCGTCTTTCAAAGTAAGCATTCCTCCTCTTCCCGGTACATGCCATCCGTTATGGTCATAAGTTCCGTTAGAAACCGCTGAACAAGGAGTCATTCCCAGTTTCATGATAGCAGTTGCATACACGAAAGGCTTGAAGGTAGATCCTACCTGTCTTTTTCCTTGCTTGATGTGGTCATATTGGAAGTGCTGCCAGTCAATACCACCTACCCATGCTTTGATCTCTCCGGTTCCCGGGACCATAGACATCAGACCTGCCTGTGCAATCTGTTTGTGGTATCTGATAGAATCCCAAGGAGACATTTCAACTTCTTCCTCTCCATTCCATGTGAATCTTGAAGTTTTGATAGGCTTTTTGAATTCCATCATAATGGAGTCTTCCGGCATTCCGTCAGCTTTTAATAACTTGTATCTGCCGGTTCTCTTCATCGCCTGAAGCATCACATCCTTGATCTGCTTGTCATTAAGATAGTAGAAAGGTCTGTTCTTTCTTCCTCTTTGTTCTGCGTCAAATCTTTTCTGAAGATCCGTTAAGTGTTCTTTGATTGCTTCTTCTGCATACTTCTGCATCTTAGAATCAAGAGTAACGTATATTTTTAAACCGTCTTTGTAAAGGTTAAGTTTTTTACCGGTTTCTTTTTCGTGAGTTTCAAGATACTTATCAATCTCTTTTCTCAGATAGAATTTGTAATAAGCCGAATATCCGTCAGTAATACTTTTAATAGGGTGGAAGTCTACTTCAATAGGAGTGTTGGCCGCTTTCTCATAGGTAGCAGCATCAATATATCCGGTTTTCTGCATCTGATCCAATACCACATTCCTTCTTTCTTTTGCCTTTTCAGGGTATCTGTAAGGATTGTTTTTTCTTGGGTTTTCAAGCATTGCTACAAATGTTGCAGCCTCAGGTAATGTAAGCTCTGAAGTCTTTTTGTTAAAATAAACTCTGGAAGCCATTTCAATACCGTTTGCATTGAAAAGGAAATCAAACTTATTGAAATAAAGAGTAACAATCTCTTCTTTGGTATATCTTTTCTCAAGGCTTACTGCTACTACCCATTCCTTTAATTTCTGGAATGCTCTTTCAATTTTATTTTGAGAAGCATTTCCTGTGAAAAGAAGTTTTGCCAGCTGTTGGGTGATTGTAGAACCACCACCACGGCCACCACCATATGCCACGGCTCTGGCAATAGAATATAAGTCGATTCCTGAATGTTCTTTGAAACGCTCATCTTCTTTAGCCTGAAGGGCATAGATAAGGTAAGGAGGAAGATCCTTGTAAACGATAGGCTGTGTTTTTTCCTTTTCGAATTTACCCAGCATAACTCCGTCTGAAGAAATGATTTCTGAAGCGACAAAGATATCAGGGTTTTCAAGTTCTTTTACATCAGGCATTTCCCCAAGGAATCCCTGAGAAACTGCAAAGAAAAGTCCCGAAATTCCCAGAACTACCGCAACGAGTCCAATCCAAATAAATGAGACCCATTTTTTCCAGGAGGTATCTTTCTTTTTTTTAGGAGGCAGGGGAAATGTTTTCCCCTTATTTCCTGCATTTTTTTTGTTTTCTTCCATTTATGGTTACGGTTTAGCCGTTTCTATTTTTACCCCAATATCCTCAATTCCCGAAAGGTTGTCATTTCTCATCGCCTGAGTGAGACCAATTTCATATTTTCCTTTTCCCGGAAACTGATAATTCAATTTATACTGAAACAAAGTTTCCTTTGTATCACCAAAGCCTGTACCAAGCCATTCTCCATTTGGTTTTGCCAGCACATAATTCAAGGTGTCTGTTTCCTTTTTCTTATTTTGGAGATTGGTGAAATTCACAATAAACCTTATATTGCTGTAAGGATAACTATTATTATTTCTTACAACAAATATAATATTTTTAGGATTCTGCGGATCTGAAATTTCAAGATTAAATTTTTGCTCATTTTTCTTATTCCATTTGTTATCAACGGAATTCATGATGACATCTCCTCCTGAGGAAGAGTTACAGCTAAAGAAAAGGATAAGGGAAAATAATCCTAAAATTTTATGCATTATTATCTTTTTTTGGAGGATATTTCTTTTTAAATTTCTTCTTGTTCGGGTTGTTTTGTGGCTTCTTATCATCACCAGAGTTGCCTTCTACTTTTTCCACAGGTGCTTTTTGCTGTGGATGTTGTTTTTGAGGTCTTTGCTGATTTCCAGATTGAGCATTAGGGTTTTCGGACTTTTCAGATCTTTCAGGTCTGTCTTGTCTCTCCGGTCTGTTTCTTTTTTGACCTTGTGGCTGTCCTTGTTGTCCCTGTTGATGGTTGTTTGGCTTATTCTGGTTGTTTCTGTTCCTGTTGTTACTTCTGTTTTTCTTTTCAAAACGATCCACACTGTTTTCCTGAATCAGATCAATATTCTGAGCAGAAGCTTCCGGTTGTTTCAGATCTTCAAGAGGAAGTATTTTTTCTCCTCTTTTATTTTTTGAAATCAGTTTTTTAACAAGATCAATATCAAAATCATACCATGCGATGGAGCTGTCTACATAAGCAAACCACATTTTCTTTTTGAAAACATCAATTTTGATACAAAATGCTTTTCCTTTCTCTGTTTCCAAAGTGGTTGAAGAAGAAGGGAAATTGCTTAATGCATCCAAATAGCTGTCTAGCTCGTAGTTAAGGCAACACTTAAGTTTACCACATTGCCCAGCCAGTTTTTGAGGATTAATGCTCAATTGCTGATATCTTGCTACATTCGTATTTACTGATCTGAAATCTGTAAGCCATGTAGAACAGCAAAGTTCACGTCCGCAAGATCCTATTCCTCCTACTTTTGCCGCTTCTTGTCTGAAACCGATCTGTTTCATATCGATCTTAGTACGGAATGCTCCGGCGTAATCTTTAATTAACTGTCTGAAATCCACTCGGTTTTCAGCAGTGTAATAAAAAGTGATTTTTGAAGAGTCACCCTGATATTCTACATCAGTAACTTTCATTTCAAGGCCTATTCTTTGAGCAATTTTTCTTGCTTCAAGCTTTACGGCATCTTCTTTTTTTCTTGCTTCCTGCCATACCTCAAGATCTTTTTGGTTGGCCTGTCTGTATATTTTGAGTGCCAATTCTTCAGAAAACTTTTTCTTTTTCATCTGAATCTTTACTAATTCTCCCGTAAGGCTTACAACGCCTACATCGTGTCCCGGACTTGATTCTACTGTAATTACGCTACCAATATGTAAAGGAATATTATTTACATTTTTATAAAACGATTTTCTGTCATTTTTAAATCTAACTTCTACAAAATCACACCTGTTAGGTGCTGGATTGTTGATGTCAGATAGCCAGTCAAAAACACTTAATTTATAACTATTCCCGCAGGTATTTACGCTTTCACAGCCATTTGCGGTTTTTTTAGGTCCGCAAGAATGTGCAGAATCGCCGGATGTTTTACATCCACAACTCATATTACTATTATTTATAATCTGCAAATTTATGTATTTTTATCTTTATGCAATTCTAAAATACTTAAATAACCCGAATTCGGGGTAAAACATTAATGTAATTTAAGTAAGAATGGAAGCTGAAGACTGAAAGAAGCCTGTTATAAGGCAAATAGTTGGAGAGAATATTTTTTGAACTTTAACATTTGTTATCATTTGTCTCGCTGTTCTGAATTTTAATGGAAGGATAGTTTGTGGATTAAACGGTTGTTTAAGGTTAAACATGGAAATAGGTATTGTTTTAAAATGTTCTTAAATGTTTAATAATGAAAATTTTGACTTTTATTTAGAGGAAGGTGTTATTTTAAACATAGTTTTCTTTTAAGATATTGTTTAAAATATTAGCAAATATTAACAGACGTATTCAAAATAATTTTATATTTGGCTTATATAATAATAGTCTATGAAAAAAATATTAGTATCAACTGCTTTATTGGCGGGAGTTCTATCTTACGCAGGAGGCTTCAGAGTTTCCCTGCAAGGGGTAAAACAATTGGCAATGGCGCATACTAGTGCTCATGCCGAAGACGCGAGTGTGACATTCTTTAACCCTGCGGGTATGTCATTTATCCCTTCAAAACTGAGTGTAGTGGCAGGAGGATTTGCAGCAAGTAACAAGGTTACTTTTCAAAACTTCAATACTTTACAAAGTACAGAGACAGATAACCCTGTAGGAACTCCTTTCTATGCCGCGATTACTTATAGACCGATAGAAAAGCTTACCGTAGGTTTAAGTGTAACAACACCTTTTGGAAGTACAATCAAATGGCCTGAGAATTGGGAAGGTAAAGAAATGGTTCAGAAATTAGAGCTGAAAAGTTTCTATTTCCAGCCAATGGTTTCTGTAAAACTGGCTCCATGGGTATCTTTTGGTGCCAGCTATATCTATGCAAAAGGAGTTGTAGATTGGGATAAAGCAGTAACGCAATTTGGAGGACAGGTAAATATAAATGATAAAAAAGCAAGCGGACACGGATATGGTTTCGGTTTCTACTTCAGACCTGATCCGAAATTAGATGTGAGTATTGCTTACCGTTCAGCAATAGATATGAAAGCTAAAAATGGTACTGCTACTTTCCAGTTCCCTTCTCAATCTATCTATAATCAGCTGAAATTAAATGCTGCAGGACAGGATGGGTTCTCTGCAACACTTCCATTGGTAGAAGAATATACAATTGGTTTAACTTATAGAGTGACACCGAAATGGCAGGTTTCTGCAGACTTTAACTATCATGGATGGGAAAGATACAGCAAGCTTACTTTAGATTTCGAGAATGCTCCTATTGGAAACAATCCATCGGATCCTACTATTCTTACCAATCCTAAAAACTTCAGAAACTCCAAAACATTCAGATTGGGAACTCAATATGCATTCACCAATATGATCTATGGACGTTTGGGAGCTTATTATGATGAAGCACCTTATACAACAGATAACTTTATTCCGGAAACACCTTCATATGACACCTATGTTGTAACAGGGGGGATAGGTATTAAGCTGAAACAATTCGGAGTTGATATCGCCGGAGGATATGCAATGCCTCAATACAGAAATGTAGATAATGCTAACTTAGGTTTCTACGGACAGTCTAAAGCAACAGCATTCTACTTAGGTCTAGGTTTATCTTATAATCCATTTTAATTTTAGAAGACTATGAAAAAAATTATAATATCGACAATTGCAGTTTCTGCACTTCTTTTTACAGTAACAAGCTGTAATACGGATTTCGATACGGATGTGAGAGATATCCAGGTGACAAAAGGAGATGCAGACTTTACAAAATATATTTCTTTAGGAAACTCTCTTACTTCAGGATATCGTGATGGGGCATTGTACAGCAGTGGCCAGAATGAATCTTATCCAAGCATGATTGCTGCACAGATGAAACTTGCAGGGGGGGGAGATTTTAAACAACCGTTGATGCCTAATGATGTAGGCGGATTCAATAACCTTCCTGGTTTTCCTGGAAAATTGACTCTTCAGGTAGTTAACGGATCTTTATCGCCTGTGCCAAGTGGGGCAGCGGCTGCGCTGGATGTGTTATCTGGTGGAGGTACTTATAATAATATGGGTGTGCCTGGTGCAAAGTCATTTCACCTGGTAGCTCCAGGTTATGGTAGCCAGGCGGGACTTCTAACAGGAACTGCCAATCCTTATTTTGTAAGATTTGCTTCTTCTGCTACAACAAGTGTGCTGGCTGATGCTATGGCTCAGAAAGCTACTTTCTTCTCTCTTTGGATAGGAAATAATGATGTACTATCATATGCTACCAATGGAGGTACAAACTCTCAGACTGTAGGAGGAATTACAACTTATACCCCTGCTACGGTTCAGACAGGAAATACAAATCCTACAACTTATAAATCAAATGATATTTCAGATCCTGCACTTTTGGCTGGATCTATCAAAGCTGTTTTAGACGGGCTTAAAAGCGTAGGGACAACAAAAGGTGTTATTGCTAATATTCCTTCTGTTACTTCAGTTCCTTTCTTTACTACAGTTCCTTATAACCCTTTGACACCGGCTCTTTTAGGTTCAAATTTAACAACGCTTAATACGAGTTTGTATGGTCCTTTAAAGCAGGCTCTTACGGCTTTTGGAGCAGGGGATAGAATTAATTTACTTTCAGCAACGGGTCCAAATCCTGTCTTAATTAAAGATGTTGCCCTGACAGACCTTTCAGCTCAACTTACTGCTGCACTTACTCCTTCTTTAGGAGTACCTACAGCAACGGCTTTTGGGCAGATCTTCGGTCAAGCAAGGCAAGCGACAGCAGATGATTATATCTTGCTTACTACTAGTTCTGTGATTGGAAGTACTGCAGCAGGAGTTCCTGCTCCTGTAAATATCTATGGAATTTCTTATCCGTTACAAAACCAACATGTATTAACAAAAACAGAAGCTGGCTATGTGAAAACAGCTACAACTGCATATAATGCTTCTATAAAAGGTCTTGCTGATTCTTATGGGCTTGCCTTTGTAGATGCTAATACGAAGATGATTGAACTGAATGCACAGTCAGGAATTGTATTTGATGGTGTAAAATATTCTGCGAAATTTGTTACAGGAGGAGCTTTCTCTCTGGATGGAGTACACCTGACAGGACGTGGATACGGTATTGTTGCTAATGAGTTTATCAAGTCTATCAATGCTAAATATAAGTCTACACTTTCACAGGTAGATCCGAACAAATATTCAGGAGTTAAATTCCCTTAATAATTGATAAAATAAAAACTTAGAAACCACAGGAGTAAATCTTGTGGTTTTTTTTTAAATTTGCAAAATCTTTTAAAAAGTAAAAATGGCCGATCAGTTAAGTTATCTATTTTGTACAAGAACCAGCAGGGACTTGGCAGAGAAAATTGCCCAGAATTATGGGAAAGAATTAGGGAAAATCAACTTTCAGGAGTTCAGCGACGGGGAATTTGAGCCTGTTTTGGACGAATCTGTAAGAGGAGGAAGAGTTTTCCTGATTGGATCTACATTCCCTCCTGCAGACAATCTTTTGGAACTTCTTCTAATGATTGATGCAGCGAAAAGAGCTTCTGCAAAGAGCATTACCGTTGTAATTCCTTACTTCGGACTTGCCAGACAGGACAGAAAAGACAAACCAAGAGCGCCGATCGGTGCGAAGTTAGTTGCAAACCTTCTTACAGCAGCAGGAGCAACAAGAGTAATGACAATGGATCTTCACGCAGACCAGATCCAGGGGTTCTTCGAAATTCCTGTAGATCATTTATATGCTTCAAGTATTTTCGTGGATTATATCAGATCTCTAAATCTTGATAGCCTTACCATTGCTTCTCCGGATATGGGAGGTGCGAAAAGAGCTAAAAACTATGCAGGTCACTTAGGTGCTGAAGTAGTAATTGCTTATAAGGAAAGAAAAAAGGCAAATGTTGTAGAAGAAATGTTCCTTATCGGTGATGTTACAGGTAAAAACGTAATCCTTATTGATGATATGATTGATACTGCAGGGACACTTTGCAAAGCAGCAGATATCTTAATTGAAAAGGGGGCAAAAACAGTAAGAGCTATGGCAACTCACGGAGTGCTTTCAGGAAAGGCTTACGATAATATTGAGAACTCAAAATTGTTGGAAGTTATTGTAACTGACTCAATTCCTGTTAAAAATAATTTGTCATCTAAAATAAAAGTGCTATCTTGCGCCCCGTTATTTGCAGATGTTATGACCATGGTTCATGAGCATAAATCAATTAGCAGTAAGTTTGTTATTTAATTGATTTTAAGCAACTTGCAAAACAAATAAGAATAATTTTTTAAATTTATTATAAATGAAATCTATTACAATTCAAGGTACAAAAAGAGAAAACGTGGGCAAAAAGTCTACAAAAGCTTTACGTGATGCTGAATTAGTTCCTTGTGTTGTTTATGGAGGTGAAGCACCTTTAAACTTCTCTGCTGAAGAGAAAGCTTTTAAAGGATTAGTATACACTCCTGAAGCACACACGGTATCTATTGAGGTTGACGGAAAAACAATTCCAGCTGTTCTTCAGGACATTCAGTTTCACCCAATCACTGACAAGATTCTTCACGTAGACTTCTATCAACTATCTGACGATAAGCCAGTAGTAATGGAGGTTCCTGTAAGAATTACTGGACGTTCAAAAGGTGTTGTAGCTGGTGGTGTTTTACGTCAGTCTTTCAGAAAACTAAAAGTAAAAGCTATCCCTGCTAACTTGCCAGACGAGATCGTTGTAGATGTTACTCCATTAAGAATTGGTAACAAACTTTACATCGGAGGTATCAAAACAGAAGGATATTCTTTCATGCACCCGGACAATGCAGTAGTAGTTGCTGTTAAGATGTCTAGAAATGCAATGAAAGGAGGTGCAGCAGCAATGGATGATGAAGATGAAGAAGAAGTTGCAACTGAAGAAGGAGCAGCTCCGGCAGAAGAAACTGCAGCAGAATAAGAATTGCTTATTTAAACAATATAAAACCCGTCATTTTTTTGGCGGGTTTTTTTGTGCAGTAGCTACAGGAAGATTTGCTCATTTGCCTATAATCTCATCAGTTTTTTTAGCTATACACTATTGAATATTTCTATCAACTGATAACTATCAGATCTCAGTCTCATGCTTCCTTTCGGAAAAAAAGCCGTAAATTTGAAGTGTTCTAAATAAGGACGTCTTAATTTAAAAAATAAATAAATGTTTGACATTCAGGAAATAAGAAGCCAGTTTTCTATATTGGACAGAGAAGTGAATGGTAAACCATTGGTTTACCTGGATAATGCAGCTACATCTCAAAAGCCAAATTCGGTTTTGGAAGTCTGTCACGCATATTATACAGAACTTAACGCCAACGTTCACAGGGGAATTCATACCTTAAGCCAGCTGGCTACGGAAGAAATGGAGCTTTCAAGAAGAAAGATTCAGAAATTCATCAATGCTGAACATGATTTTGAAGTAATTTTTACAAAAGGAACAACAGAAGGGTTGAACCTGATCGCTTATATTTTAACCCAGAAACTGCAGAAAGATGATGAGATCATTATTTCATATCTAGAGCATCATTCTAATATTGTTCCATGGCAGATGCTTTGTGAAAGAACAGGAGCGAAACTTCGTGTAATTCCTATTGATGAAAACGGAATTCTTCAGATGGATCATTTTGATCAGTTTTTAAGCGAAAAAACAAAAGTTGTTTCTGTAAACCAGGTTTCCAATGCTTTGGGGATTGTAAATCCTATTGAAGAAATTATAGCAAAAACAAGAAAGCATACAGACGCTTATGTTGTAATTGACGGTGCCCAGTCTGCTCCGCATTTCAATATTGATGTACAGAAGCTGGATTGTGATTTCTTCGTGTTCTCAGGCCATAAAATGTATGCTCCTATGGGAACCGGTATTTTATATGGAAAACGTGAAATATTAGAAGCTTTGCCACCATTTCATGGAGGAGGAGAGATGATTGCAACATGTTCTTTTGAAGGAACTACTTATGCAGGACTTCCATTTAAATATGAAGCAGGAACACCAAACGTAGGAGGGAATATTGCTTTAGGAGCTGCTGTTGATTTTATGAACAAAATAGGCCATGCCAATATTCAGAACCATGAAAATGCTTTATTGGAATATGCCCAGAAGCAGCTTTTGGAAATAGAAGGAATTAAAATCTATGGCGAAAAAGCAAAGAGGACCGGTGTTGTTTCCTTTAATCTTGAAGGTGTAGGGATAGCATCTGATGTAGGAATGATCCTGGATAAAATGGGTATTGCTGTAAGAACAGGACATCACTGTACACAGCCGATCATGAACTTCTTTAATATTGCAGGAACGGTAAGAGCCAGTTTCGCTGTTTATAATACTTTCGAAGAAATTGATAGCCTGGTAGAAGGAGTTAAGAAAGCACAACGAATGTTGAGCTAATTAATTCTTTATCATATAAACTAAAAAGCAGCTGTTGAGCTGCTTTTTTTATTATTCCCATGAAATGCAGTAACAGCGGCCATCAATAATGACCTGATAATATCCAATGGCGCATTCAAGGCAGATTTCTCCACCTGCCATAATGCTTTTCATCTTGTCTTTGTTTAGTTTTTTCATTTGATGTGATTTAAAGGTTATGTCTAAAGGTATAAATAATATGCAATATTTCTATTGTTTTATCTGGGTTTTGTATTGGATTTATTTTTATATATAAATATATTATGTAAAATATTATTTCATAATTTTGTATAAACACCAAATATTTTACCATGAAAAATTCATTTATTTTATTTCTGTGCATTTGTGGAATATGTAATGCCCAAGTCTATTCTGAAGACTTTAACGGTAATGCTCTGCCAGCTGGATGGACGGTAGAAAACCCGGATACAGCTTTTAATTGGAATGTGGGTGCGCAAAATGGCTTCGCTGGCTTTCCTGATGGAGCAGCTTTTTTTGATGATGATGATGCAGGGCCCACCGGAATTAATACGAATGCCAGACTGATTTCTCCTGTAATCAACCTTACCGGAGTTGTAAACCCAAAGTTGTCATTTAATTATGCCAATATGATTGATAATCTTGATTCTACTTTAAAAGTTGAAGTTTTCAATGGAACTTCCTGGATTCAGGTTTTTACCTTTTCAGGCGAAGCAGGGGTATGGGATCTTGATTTTAATACCTTTTCATATGTAGTAACGAGCTATGATGCTGCTACAAATATAGACTTGACACCCTATGCAAATCAGGCTTTTAAACTAAGATTTGTTTATGACGATGCTGGTGACTATTCTTATGGTGTAGTGGTAGATAATTTGAAAATTACAAGCGGAAATGTTCTGGCTGCTTCGGAGGTGTCACATTCCGATACTATAGAAATATATCCCAATCCGGTAAAGGATAATATTCATATTAAACTGGATTCCCGAAATAAAGTAGAAAAAGTTAGTCTTTTTGATATGTCCGGGAAGCTTGTGAAAACTTTTGATAAAGAATCAGATTCATATGATGTGTCGGATATTCCCAAGGGTACTTATATTATAATGATTACAAATAATAAACAGGAAGTGATTAAGAAGAAAATAATAAAGAAATAAGACTTATCAATAAACTATTAAAACAAAAAAACCTTATAGAATATCCTATAAGGTTTTTATATTTTCAAAAGAAATAAACTTATAAATTCGGTTTCCAGTCAACGACCGCTCTGATAAATGCTTCCGCATTTTCTACAGGCACATTAGGTAAAATTCCGTGACCTAGATTGGCAATATATCTGTCTTTTCCGAAACGGTTGATCATTTCATTCACCATTTTCTTGATCGTCTCAGGAGTGGAGTGAAGTCTAGCAGGATCAAAATTACCCTGTAAAGTCATTGTGTGATTGGTAAGTGTTCTTGCAAATTCTGGTTTAATAGTCCAGTCTACCCCAAGAGCAGAAGCTTTAGACATTGTCATATCTTCCAGTGCAAACCAGCATCCCTTTCCAAATACAACCACATGAGTAAGCGGGCTTAATGCTTCAACAATCTGGTTGATGTACTGCCAGGAGAATTCCTGATAATCTGTAGGAGAAAGCATTCCTCCCCATGAATCAAAAACCTGTACTGCAGAAACTCCTTTTTCTACTTTTCTCTTTAAATAAGCAATTGTAGTATCTGTAATTTTTTGCAGTAATAAATGAGCTGCTTCAGGTTGTTGGAAACAGAAAGACTTTGCAATATCAAATGCCTTGCTTCCTTTTCCTTCCACACAATAGCAAAGAATCGTCCATGGAGAGCCTGCAAAACCGATCAATGGAATGTCATTGTCCAGTTTCAGAAGAGTAAGTTCAATAGCATCAAAAACGTAGCCTAAAGTATCATTTACATCCGGAGTTTCAATATTCTGAACCTGTTCCATTGTTCTGATAGGAGTATCTAACCATGGTCCAACAGATTCTTTCATTTTGAAATCAATTCCCATTGCCTGTGGAACTACCAGGATATCAGAAAACAGAATCGCTGCGTCCAAAGGAAATCTGCGGATAGGCTGTAATGTAATCTCAGCCGCAAGTTCAGGAGTCTGACATCTTGTAAAGAAATCATACTGATCTCTCAAGGCAATGAATTCCGGCAGATATCTTCCAGCCTGCCTCATCATCCAGACAGGAGGTCTTTCAACGGTTTCTCCGCGAAGTGCTTTTAAATATAGGTCGTTTTTTATCATAATCTATTTAAACTAATAGTACCGCCAATATTTCGGTAACAAATATTCTAAATTCTACTTCTGAGTTCTTTTCTTATCAGTTCAAAGATCGAAGTCAGTGTATTTTCTTCAGAAGTAAAAATTACTTCCTGAGTATAATTTCTCAATTCACCGGAAGTGATTTCGCCAATCGAAAATAGCTTCATACCTTCCAGAGAATTTCGCCTTGCAAAACTACGAACTCCGCTCGGACTAAAAAATACTGCGGCATGATATTTTTCATTTATTAAAGGATGAGTTTCCTCAGTATTGTATATCGTAACTTTTTTATACTTAATGTTTTGTAAAGGAAGCTCTTTGTCCAGGACATTTATGGCAAGGTTGCCACAGAAATGAAGAAACTGCTCATGCTGGCATTTTCCGATAATGAATCTGGAAAGAGCATCAGCATTTTTCAAAACCTTAAATGTTCCAAAGCCGTGTTTTCTTAATTCCCTCTTTGTTTTTTCGCCAACACAATAGATCTTGTTGTAATTCCTGGCTGTAAAATCCTCATTAGGCTTAAACTTGTTTTTAAAAAATGAAATGACTCCATTAACACTTGAAAAAATCAATGAGTAATTCTTCAGATCAAAAGGACTGATCATAATGGGTTTCGTCTTAATTACCTCAACACAGTCAGCCAGCATATCCTCTCCTAATTCTTTGGATATTATGGTCTGGTCTATATTTTTGGTAAATAAGATTTTCATGTCTGTACAATTAAGAAGATGAAAAGAGGAGCTAAAGAAACTGAATCTGAAATTAGATCTGGCTTTTGATTTCAGCCATTAATTCCTTTCCTCCGTTCTCAAGAACGACTTTTGCAAACTTTTCTCCAAAATTTTCTGTTGGAGTATATACAAAGTTTTCATCCACAGCAATGCAGTTCTTTCCATCCAAAGAGCAAAGTGCAGCCTTGAAGCGGATCTGATCCCCGATGATTTCAGCAAAAGCTCCGATAGGGGCAGTACAGCCGCCTTCTAAAGTGCTTAAAAAGTTTCTTTCGATCTCTACACAGATCTGTGTCGGATTGTGGTTGATCTGACGTACAATCTCGTTGATTTCAGGTTTGTCAGAATGTCCTGCAACGGAAATTACTCCTTGTGATGGAGCAGAAATCATTAATGGAAGCATCTCGTAATCAATTTCCATTTTCATTCTTTTGATTCCGGCCAGAGATAAAATAGTCGCATCAAAGTTTCCGTCTTCCAGTTTTTGAAGTCTGGTTTGAATATTTCCACGGATATCCGAAAAATCAGTATTCGGATAATTTCTCAGCCAGAAAGCTCTTCTTCTCAAACTGCTGGTCGCCAGTTTAAGCTCATGGAATTCTTTATTCCTTGCAGATTCTTTTCTGATCAGAATATCCTGAGGATAATCTCTTTCCAGATAAGCGATCATCTCAATATTTTGAGGCAATTGAGTAGGAACATCTTTTAAAGAATGTACGGCAATATCAATTTCGTCATTCAATAAGGCAATATCAAGGTCTCTTGTGAAAACCCCGGTGATTCCTAAAGAATATAAAGGCTGATTAAGATTCTTATCGCCAGAAGAAACGATAGGAACAATCTCCGTTAAATAATTGTTGTTCTGAAGGTGCCTTGCAACCTCTCTAGCCTGCCAAAGTGCAAGTGCGGAATTTCTCGTTCCGATTCTAATGCTTTTCATTGAATTCGTTGTTTGGTTGTTCAACTAATATTTCGTGCATTAATTTACTAATTTCTTCGGCTTTCAAAGGATTATCAATGATGTATTTTGCAAAACGGTTGGTAATTTTCTGGATCATTTTATCAGAAAGTTCCATGTCCGTGATGTTTATGTATTTATTCTTTTTATAAAAATTATGCATTTCATTGCGTTCCATGTTCTTTAAAACGGCTTTGAAATGGTGGATATTTGGTGCCAGCTTTCTCTTTTTCTCCCATTCAATAAAGTCTTTCATCAGTTCCTTGATGATTTTTTCAGCTTTCGGGATTTCTCTTTCACGCTGTTGAATCGTTTCCTGGATCTGTTTTGAAAGCTCATCCACATCAATCAATGTTACGTTTTTATTTTCGGTAACATTCTTTTCAACATTATGAGGAATAGAAAGATCAATAACCAGTGTTTCTTTGCCGTTCGGGAAATGAGACTGGTTGACAATAGGATGTTTGGCTCCTGTTGCCACAATAAGAATATCCGTGTTTTTTAATTCCTGGTCAAAATCAGAATAATCAACGTGAGGAATATTATATTTCTGGGAAATCTTTTCAGCTTTCTCCTGAGTTCTGTTTGCAATTTTAATTTTCGGCTGGTAGACATGCTTTACCAGATTTTCAACAGTATTCTGTCCAATTTCACCTACACCCAAAAGAAGAATGTTTTTTTCAGCAATTCTTTTCTGACTGTTTAAAATATAATGAACCGCAGCATAAGAAACAGAAGCTGCACCGTTGGAAATTCCGGTTTCATTTTTTATTCTTTTCGAAATCTGAATAGCTGCATTGATGGCTCTTTCAAGATAAGGATTAGAATTCTGTCTTTCTTTTTTGAAACGGCTGTATGCTTTTTTGATCTGTCCGATAATTTCAAAATCTCCGATAATCTGACTTTCAAGACCGGCAGCAACTCTGAAAAGATGAATCAGAGCTTCTTCCTTGGTCAGAATATTGGCAAACTGAAGGAAATCCGTAAGGTGTACTCCAATGGTTTTGCAGTATTCTTCAGCCACTAAAAGGTAATTGGGAGAAGTGGTGTAAATTTCGGTCCTGTTACAGGTGGAAACCACAAATGCATCCCCAAGATCTTCCTGGTGGACCCTGGAAACAAAGTTTTTGATGTTTTCATCAAAAAATGCAAACTTTCCTCTCGTTTCTACGTCGGCTTTTTCGTAGCTTATAGAAAGCACGGCAAAATTTGACGTTCGATGAATGTTGGAATACTGTAACATAAGCAGTCGCAAATTTACGCTTTTTTTAATTAATCACTCTCAGATAGTGTATATGATAATTATCGTAAAAAACTATAAGGTGATAAAGGAGAAAGAAGTCGACATTAAAAAATGAAGCTGCTTCTATGAGGAAAGTTTCTTTACATTTTACGAATGGTTATTTTATATATTAATTTTTTTAAGAAATAGGTTGTAATACAGGCTGTTTAAAAGTTTGTTTGCTTGTTGTTCCGGTCTTTTTAGCCTTCAGTGATTTTGCTTTTTCATCCTTTTAACAACCCATTAATTTTAGTTTAACTCAAAGTCTGTAAACATCTAAACTGAAAGTTAATAAAGAATTATAAATTTTAATAAAATTTTAACCAAATTAAGTTGGTGTTAAATTTCTTTAGTAGTGTTAAATTTATATCTTTGTAAACTTAAAATCAGAAGAAAAATATGAGTTTATTTGATATGTTTACGCAAGAAATTGCGATAGACCTTGGAACTGCTAATACCCTAATCATCCATAATAATAAAATTGTTATAGATCAACCTTCAATTGTTGCAATTGAACGTTCATCGGGTAAGCCGATTGCCGTCGGAGAGCAGGCCAAGCATATGCAGGGTAAAACTCACGAGGATATCAAGACAATCCGTCCTTTGAAGGATGGGGTTATCGCTGATTTCCATGCTTCTGAACACATGATTAAGGAATTTATCAAGAAAATTCCTGGAATCAAAGGTAAATTCATACAACCGGCATTACGAATTGTAATCTGTATCCCTTCTGGTATCACTGAAGTTGAAAAAAGAGCGGTAAGAGACTCTGCTCAGAAAGTAAACGCAAAAGAAGTAAGACTGATCTACGAACCAATGGCAGCGGCAATTGGGGTGGGAATAGACGTACAGAAACCTGAAGGTAACATGATCATCGATATAGGTGGAGGTACTACGGAAATTGCTGTAGTAGCTTTAGGAGGTATCGTATGTGACAAATCTGTGAAGATTGCCGGAGACGTATTTACCAATGATATTGCTTATTACTTAAGAACTCACCATAACCTTTATATCGGAGAAAGAACCGCTGAAAGAATCAAAATTGAAGTAGGTTCTGCAGTTGAAGATCTTGATGTTGATATCGAGGATATCCCGGTACAGGGTAGAGACCTTATTACAGGAAAGCCTAAAGAAATTATGGTTGGATATAAAGAGATTGCACGTGCATTAGACAAATCCATCATCAGAATCGAAGATGCTGTAATGGAAACACTTTCTCTTACACCACCGGAACTTGCGGCTGATATTTACAAAACTGGTATTTATCTTGCCGGAGGAGGAGCGTTATTAAGAGGTCTTGCGGACAGAATCCACAAGAAGACAGGTCTTCCTGTATTCGTTGCTGAAGATCCGTTGAGAGCTGTAGTTCGCGGAACAGGGATTGCCCTTAAGAATATGGATAAGTTCAATTTCTTAATTAAATAATTTTAACTTTTTACGACTTTATATCTGAATGGGATTTTTGCTGAGATTATTTTCAAAGAATACTCTTTTCGTCTTCTTTATATTTCTGCAAATTATTGCTCTGGTTTTGATATTCTCCAGAAATGCCATGCAGAAATCCTGGATAGCGGGGCAGACTGCTGCGTTCAATTCATGGGTTTCCGGATATATTGATGAAGGAGTTTCCTATCTGAAACTAAAACAGATCAACGAAGATCTTGTGGTTCAGAATAAAGCCCTTATGACTGAACTCTATGGTAAAGACGGATCGAAGAATCCTGTTTTCAAAAGAGTTCACGATACCATTGGCGGTGGACAGATCTATACTTTTGTTGATGGTGAAATTGTTTTCAACAGTATCAACAGAAGAAACAACTATTTTACAATCAACCGTGGCCGTAGAGACGGAGTTTTTCCTCAGATGGGTGTAATGGCACCAAGAGGTATTGCGGGAATTGTAATTAATTCTACAGACAGTTATGCATTAGTTCAGTCGGTCTTAAGTGTTAACAAGATCAGAATTAATGCAGCACTCAAAAACTCAGGATATTTCGGGACTTTAACGTGGAATGGTGATAATTCCAGAGTAATGCACCTTGCAGATATTCCAAAATATGTTGCATTAAAAGTAGGGGATACGGTTGTTACAGACGGTAAATCTGCAATTTTCCCTAAAGGAGTGACCATTGGTACTATTGCAGGATATTCCGTAGATAATAAAACCGGCTTTTGGGATATTTCCGTTGAGCTGAGTGAAAAAATGGGAGCGTTGAACAAAGTATATGTAGTGAAGAATCTTAAGAAAGCAGAAGTGCAGAAGATTCAGGACACTATGCAGGCTGTAATAAAAAAAGAAAATGATTAGCAGGACTTTATTTACTGATATATTGATCATGATTTTTCTTGTGGCATTACAGATATTTGTATTGAACAGGATTACGCTTTTCGGGAAATATACTCCGGTATTATATCCCGTATTTGTTATGTTCTATCCTTTTTTCAGGAATAAATTTCAGTTCCTGGCATTAAGCTTTTTAATAGGACTGTCTATTGATGGTTTTCTTTATTCATGGGGAATCAATGCATTTGCAACGACGCTGATTGCTTATTTCAGAACGTTGATTTTCAGGACTTCTACGGATACATCCACTGACTTTTTCTCTTTTCAGTCCCTTCAATGGGCGCAGTTTTTACTGTTTTTATTCTCAAGTATTTTCCTGCACCAGCTTTTAGTGCAGTATATAGAATTCTTTAAGTTTAGCAGATTTTTCGAAATATTGTTTAATGTGTTGGTGACTAGTGTAATTTCATTTATATTTATAGTCATTTACGCATTAATATTTAAAATCAAACAAAAAGTTTGAACACACGTTATTTTAAAATTTTTTCCATCCTCGTTGTCATCGCCCTTATTTTTGTGGCGAGGCTTGCCTATTTACAATTGTTTACAGACCGTTACGCATTAAATGCAGCGAATACCTCCATTAAAACCGAATATGTTATTCCACAACGTGGGGTCATTTTTGACAGGAATGGTAAAATCATGGTAGGAAACCAGCCTGCTTATGAAGTCTCTTTTACACAAGCTTTAATGCGGCCGGATTTTGATACGCTCGGATTCTGTAGTCTTATGAAGATTTCCAAAACGGATTTTATCAAAAGAATTGATATTATTAAAAAGGAAAAATACTATTCCAAACTGACTCCGATGACCTTTTTGAAGGATCTGAGCAGAGAAGATATTGCAAGAGTTCAGGAAATTATTTTTAAATATCCGGCTTTTAATATTGTACAAAGACCTCAGCGTCAATATGAAGTCTCTACTTCGGGTAACCTTTTGGGATATACCAGTGAAGTAAATGAACGTGAAATAAAAAAGGATTCCACTTACTATTTACCGGGAGATTTTATCGGAAAAACCGGAGTTGAAAAGTCCTATGAAAAAGAACTTCGTGGAGTAAAAGGGGTAAAATATATCCAAAAAGATATCAGGCTCCGAAATATTGGCCCTTACAAAAACGGATCTCTGGATAAAGATGTTATTACAGGTAAAGATATTACATTAACCATTGATTATGATCTTCAGAGAACCGCTGAAGAAATGCTGGTAAACAAACACGGTGCAATTGTAGCTTTAGACCCTAATAACGGGGAAGTACTGGTTGCAGCTACCGGACCGGATATTGACCCAAATCTTTTTACCGGACCTTACAAATCAAAGAACTTATATGCTCTGTCAAAAGATACGCTTTACGAAAATAAGCCCACTTTTGACCGTTCCTTACAGGCGGGATATCCTCCGGGATCAACATTCAAATTGTTGACGGCACTGGCGGCTATGCAGATGGGAGTAATGGATGAAAAGACTATTTTTCCTTGTGGAGGCGGATTTTTCTATAAAGGAAAAAGAATTAAAGGACATGGTGGAGCAGATCCGCTTATTCCTTCCATTCAGGTTTCCAGTAACTGTTTTTTTACTTATGCATTTATTGCTATCATCAAAAAATACCCAGGGAATCCTTCAAAAGGAGTTGATGAATGGAAAAAGATCATGAGCAGCTTTGGAGTTGGAGAGTTTTTAAATAATGATTTTGCTGTAGGAGCAAAAGGAAGAATACCTTCCGGAGATTTTTATGAGAAAAGGTTTAAAGCCATCATGAAAGCAAGCGGTTCCAAAAGAACTGATTTTAAAAACTGGGACGAAATGTCAACCGGTGCTATTTATAATGGAATGGGGCAGGGAGATGTTCTGGTCACTCCTATTCAGCTGGCCAATTATGTAGGTGCTATTGCTAATAAAGGATGGTATTATACCCCTCATATTGTTAAGGCAATTGACGGAAAACCTAATCCTGATCCAAGATTTAAGGTTAAACATAAAACATTAGTTGATCCAAAGCATTTTGAACCTGTTTTAAAAGGTATGGAAGCCGTGGTTTTGAGAGGAACGGCAAGAGGATTGAAATCCAATGACTTTACACAATTAGCTAAAACAGGTACTGCACAGGTTCCGCAAGGAAAGGATAATTCTATCTTTGTATTGATTGCCCCTGCTGATAAACCTAAAATTGTGGTGGTTGCCGTAATGGAGCATGCAGGATTTGGGGCTACATGGGCTGGTCCTGCCTGTACAGTAATTGCTGAAAAATATATCACAGGTGATCTGAAGCGTGAAAATCTTTATAAAAAAATGATCACCTCGAGTTTCATGCCGGAATATAAAAGGCAGTGGATAATAGACCTTAAACGTAAAGGGTTATACGTTGATCCTAAACCGGATTCAATTAAACAAAAAAGAATAAAGGACAGCCTGGATCTTGTTAAGCAACAAAAAGCCAAGCTGCAAAAGAAAATAGAAGAGGAAACTAAAAAGAATAACACTGCTAAAAAAACTGTTAAGCAATGAAATGGACGGAAGGAATAGATAAATTAGGCCTTGGGCTGTATTTCCTGCTTTGTGTTTTTGCCATTGCAAATATTTACAGTGTTGACCAGAAACTTGGGGAAAAGCAATTGATCTTTTTCTGTATTTCGCTATTCGTGGGACTTATTATATTTTTCAGCAGAAGTAAGTTCTTTGAAAACATGGCCGGGATTATTTACATTGGCGGAGTCTTGCTGCTTATCGGGCTTTTTCCTTTTGGAAAAGAAATTTTAGGACAAAAGAACTGGTATAAATTTGGAAGTTTTACCATGCAGCCTGTAGAATTTGCGAAGATAGGAACGGCGCTGATGCTTGCCAACTATGTTTCCGGACCTGATTTTAATCTTAAAAACAGGAAGTCGTTACTGACTACTTTAGCTATTATCGGTGTTCCTGCTGTTGTGGTTCTTGCCATTCCGGATGTGGGTTCTATGCTTGTATTTATTGCATTTTTCATTGCTTTATACAGAGAAGGTCTCAGTGGTCTTTTGTTTGGAATAGGATTTCTTTTTGCCGGGGTTTTCCTGATTTCATTAGCTGTTCCTCCGGTTTATGTTGCAGTAGCTGTTCTGGTAATTTCCGGTATTCTGATTGCGATGAACTATCATAGAATGTCCTGGGATGTGATTTCTATTTCGGGAATCTCAGGGTCTATTCTTCTATTGTGCGGACTGGCTTTCGCATCTCCAACTATTTTAGAAAAACTTCCTAAACACCAGAGAGAAAGAATTGATGTTCTTTATAAAGGTGAAAAAGCATTTAGAGATACTTCGGGATACAATTTATTATATTCCAAAACAGCTATCGGATCCGGTGGACTTTGGGGGAAAGGATACCGTGAAGGATCAGTTACCCAGGGGAAGTTTGTACCAGAACAGGAGACAGATTATATATTTTGTACAGTAGGAGAAGAGTGGGGCTTTCTAGGAAGTGCAATTCTTATCTTATGCTACATGGTTTATATCGGAAGGATATACTATCTCGCAGAAAGGCAGAAATCCACTTTTAACCGGGTCTTCGGATATTGTTTTGCCTCGATTCTTTTGATGCACTTTTCGATCAATTTAGGGATGGTTATGGGGCTTTTCCCTACGGTTGGGATTCCTCTTCCGTATTTCAGCTATGGAGGAAGTTCTCTGTTGGCATTCTCTATGATGACTTTTATTTTCTTTAAACTTAACTATTCGGATAAAAACAGCTTGGTGTAAAGATCTTTTTACTTCAAAAAAATCAACGTCTAAATTTGAAAATTTTATTCTTAATTTAAAATCTGCCCATGGGTGGAGTATATTGCCATTGATAAACCATAAAAATATGAAAGAAGCTTATTTGCTGGATCAGGATTTTGAAAACACAGACTTTTCTCAATTGGAAAAAGGAGAGTATGAAAACTGTACTTTCCGGAACTGTAATTTTGAATATGCGGACCTTTCCGGATTCAGCTTTACAGACTGTGAATTTATAGAATGTAACCTCAGCATGGCAAAGCTTGTGAGAACGGCTTTTCATAGTGTGGTTTTCAAAGAATGTAAAATGTTTGGCCTTCAGTTTAATGATTGTAATGCCTTTGGTTTATCTTTTACATTTGATGGATGTGCTTTAAATAATTCAGTTTTCTATCAGACCTCCATTAAGAAAACGGTTTTCAAAAATTCCAGATTAATTGAAGTTGACTTTACTGAATGTGATGCCTCAAATGCTGTCTTTAATCACTGTGATATGTCTGGCGCTGTTTTCGATACTACAATCCTTGAAAAAGCTGATTTCAGAACTTCTGTCAATTATTCAATAGATCCGGCTTTAAACAAGCTTAAAAAGGCTAAATTTTCGCTTTCCGAAATATATGGGCTGTTGCACAAACTGGATATTGAAATCGATAAGAACAGTTAATATCTTCAGCGGTGTATTGATTGCTTATAAATATCAATATTGAATCAATAGGAGCGGGTTTTTGCCCGCCTTTCTGTTCAATGTATCTTTCCCATGGTTTTAGCCGAAAAAGAAGGCAAAAAGGTATATAAAAAAGCCATCAGAAATCTGATGGCTTCATTATTTAAATCAATTATTTATAAAATTAAAAATTTGCTGGTGTAGCGGGAGTGATTGCTGCTAAGTTATTGTAAGCTTCTCCTTCTTCGTTGATCACTCTTTTTGCAAATCTGAACTTAGGTCCCCAATAAGAATCATTCAGTGAAGAAATCATTACTCCTTTTGATGTTGCTGCGTGGATAAACTTGATCTCACCCTCTTCAGTAACACTTTCTACAATACCTACGTGAGAAATTCTTCTTCCGTGAGAAAAGAAAATCAAATCTCCTTTCTGTAGTTCTCCTTTTTCAATTCTTTCTCCTTCCTGAGCCTGAGATGCTGCTACTCTAGGTAAGCTAAGCCCTGCTGCTGCTCCGAATACAGAAAGAACAAAAGCTGAACAATCTATACCGTTTCTTGTAGTTCCTCCGTATCTGTAAGGAGTTCCAAGGTATGTTTCAGCTTCTTCAAGGATACCGTCAATGGTTTTATTATGTTTGATTGCTTTTGCAATCTCAGAATTCTTAACTGCTTTTTTAGCACTAGCGATAGATGCAGCCTTTTCAGCTAAGAAAGAGTCGATAAGTTTCTGCTTATCCTGCTCCATTCTTTTGTTATCTAAAGAAGCTAGTTTGGCATCTGTTTTGTATTCTTTTGTGTAAGTTGCTGGTTTTGAAACCACATAATTTGTAGCACACGATTGCAATGAAACTGTAGTAACTAAAGCAACTAAATAAAACAAAACTCTTTTCTTCATATATATTTGATTATCCGTGTTAAAAAGGAATATTTATTTTCAAAAGCAATACAAAAGTAGAGATTCCGAGTAAAAGACCCCTGATATGATAATTGTCAGGATCTTATTTTAACACATTTTAACATATTATTTACATATGTTAAAGAAAAATAAACCGCAACGGCCTATTTTTGGTAAGTATGCGGTTTTTTTTATTAAGATTCTTTAACAAACGATGTCGATTTTCTTCTATAGATCAGGTTTTGCAATTTAAAGTCCTCATTTTCAAGTCTGTTAATAAAACAAAAAAATTCCCCGGAAAACCGAGGAATTTAAACTAATATGGAACTTTACAGGACGTTATTTTGTAAACAACATTTCTCTGTATTTTGTCATCGGCCAAAGCTCATCGTCTACCATCATTTCCAATGCATCAGAGGCATCTCTGATAGGATCAAATAATGGTTTTACTTTACTACAATAGCTTTCTGCCTGTTTTTGGCTGTCTGATACGCTTTTTGCGGCTTCTCTGGCTTTGATAAGATCTTCAACACCAAGTTTAATTTTAGAAACATTTTCAGAAATGCTTGTAATTAAACTCATTTGCTCTTTTGCTAAAGATTTGAATTCTTTATCACCAAAGATATCTTTAAGACCTTTTACATTTTCAATTAACCTGTTTTGGTAATTTAACGCAGAAGGAATGATGTGGTTTCTTGCGATATCACTTAATACTCTTGCTTCAATATCAATAACTGTAGAGTATTTTTCTAATTTAATTTCGTTTCTCGCCTCAACTTCTCTGTGGTTGAAAATTCCCATCTCTTCATATAGATCTAAGAATTTCTTATCCATTTCCTGCTTTAATGCTTCCGGAGTTGTTTTAAGGTTGTTCAATCCTCTTTTCTTAGCTTCTTTCGCCCAGTCATCAGAATATCCGTCACCTTCAAACATAATGTTTTTACACTGCTTGATGTATTCTCTCAATACGTTAAAGATTGCTTCGTCTTTCTTAAGACCCGTTTCAATTAAAGCGTCAACTTCTTTCTTGAAATCATTAAGCTGTTTTGCTGCAATGGTGTTCATTACAGTCATCGATTCCGCACAGTTTGCAGAAGAACCTACTGCTCTGATCTCAAATTTATTTCCTGTAAATGCAAATGGAGAAGTTCTGTTTCTGTCTGTGTTATCTAACAGGATTTCAGGAATTTTTCCAACTACATTTAATTTTAATTCTGTTTTTTCCTCCGGAGATAATTTTCCGTTGGTTACTTTCTCAAGTTCTTCCAAAACGCTGAACAGCTGACTTCCGATAAATACGGAAATAATTGCTGGCGGAGCTTCGTTGGCACCAAGTCTGTGGTCGTTGCTTGCAGAAGCAATACTTGCTCTTAAAAGGTCTGCATATTCGTGAACCGCCTTAATAGTGTTAACAAAGAATGTTAAGAACTGTAGGTTTTTCTTTGGGTTCTTTCCTGGGCTTAGAAGGTTTTCTCCGGTATCTGTTGCTAAAGACCAGTTATTGTGTTTTCCGCTTCCGTTTACTCCCGCGAATGGCTTTTCGTGGAAAAGGATGTGGAAGTGGTGTTTGTGAGCTACTCTTGCCATGATGTCCATCAACAATGAGTTGTGGTCTACAGCAACGTTCACTTCTTCAAACATTGGAGCAAGCTCAAATTGGTTTGGTGCAACCTCATTGTGTCTTGTTGTTGCAGGGATACCCAATTTCATACACTCGATTTCCAATTCTTTCATGAAGTTCATTACTCTTGTAGGAATAGAACCGAAATAGTGGTCATCTAACTGTTGTCCTTTTGCCGGAGAATGTCCAAGCAAGGTCTTACCTGTTAATACAAGGTCCGGACGTGATTGGTATAATGCTGAATCAACAAGGAAGTATTCCTGTTCCCAACCCAAAGTAGGAGTTACTTTCGTTACATTTTTGTCAAAATACTGCATTACATTAGTTGCAGCTTCATCCACAGCGTTCAAAGCTCTTAAAAGAGGGGCTTTATAATCTAATGTTTCACCTGTATAAGAGATGAAGATAGAAGGAATACATAAAGTAGTTCCCATAATGAATGCCGGAGATGTAGGATCCCAAGCTGTATAACCTCTTGCTTCAAAAGTATTTCTGATACCTCCGTTAGGGAATGATGATGCATCAGGTTCCTGCTGGATAAGCATGTTTCCGCTGAATCTTTCGATAGCTCTACCCCCTTCAATAGGAGTGAAGAAAGAATCGTGCTTTTCTGCAGTAGTACCTGTTAAAGGCTGAAACCAGTGAGTATAGTGGGTTACACCTTTGCTCATTGCCCAGTCTTTCATAGCTACAGCTACCTGATCTGCAATATGTCTCTGGATCTTAGTTCCTTTTTTAATAGCATCCATAATAGAACCGAATGCTTCTTTCGTTAAATATTCTCTCATTGTTTCTTCTGAGAAAACATTTTTACAGAATAGCTCTGATAATTTTGCAGGGATCTCAACAGAGTTGTCTTTTCTGAAATCCTTAAATGGTAGGGTTTCTAGTGCTTTGAATCTTAAGGTTGACATAATGGGGATAATTTTTACAGGGCAAATTTACAAAAAAAACAAATCGAAAATGCTTTAACCCTAAAATTTTTAGGGTTGTTTTGAAATTTTATATAATTTAAACGGTTGTTTGGGTGTTTTTGATGGGGTGGGATTCCGGTTTGTAGCTAAAGTTAATGTTTGCAGGCTTGAAAAATCGAGGAAACTAACTTCAGATGTACAAAAAGTAAATATATATAGTAAGGATATAATATATAGAATTGTACAGCATTTAAAATTACGATTATTTTAAACTAATTCTTGGTTTTTTTCTGAAAATAAATAAAAGGATGGGTGGTAAATAGAAAATTAATCATGGAAAAGGACAAAAGTAGTACCACAATAAGTATCGGACAAAATGATATAATGAATCAAAAAATCCCAAAATAACCCTGCTTATCTATAGGTTTTAAACAACTTATTAAAAGATAGTTAAAATAAGTTGAGCGGAGATTTTGTATATTTGTGTGAAATTTATTTTATGACAAATTCTAGAGCAAGAGAAACAACAGAGGCTATTGAAAGACTATACATCTCTATGAGACACTTATTTTATAGAGGGTTTTTCAAGCCAGGAGGAGTTTCAGGAGAGAGCATCAGAAGCTTGCTGAAGACAATCAACCCAGAGATTTATGGTACCATGAATATTCCAAGTAAATTGGAGCTTGACGGGTTGATGTATGTTTTAGACAGACTTCCGGAAGGGATTGAGGAATGTGCTTTTATTCATCTTACATCAGATGAGGGTTTTGATAAAGGAAGTTTCGAACCAATTGTTCCAAAGAAAAGAAGAAGAAACTGTTATAGAATAGACGAACACCAGATGAATATTGAAGTTCTTTTGGGGCGTTCCGAAATTTATGACATTCTTACCCACCTGACATTCCTGTTTATAGAAGCTGATAAAATTCGTAACCTGGCATTTATCCAGGATGAAAACTGGAAGCCGACACGTGCCTTTAAGATTATCGAAGAGGTTGTAAAAGGTGAAAAGAAATTCAGCAGAAAAGAAAAAGAAGTGGCACTTATTCATCTTTCTTCTTTAATAGGAAGATCTTTTGATGAAACGTTAAGAGCTTACAATACTTTCGGTGATGATCATAATCCTGACCGTTTATTCAAAATCATCTACAACTTAGGAAAAGTAAGTCTTGAAGACGCGAAAAGCAGCAGAGAAAGAGAAATTCATTTCAGTTCTATATTAAAGGAAAGAGTAGGGCACCATTATTTTGGTGAAAAATGGGCGAACAAAGTAAAAGAGGTTTTATTTGAAAATGATCTTCATATGAGACCTTTACATATTATTTCTGCCAATATGCATTCCGTGAAAAATATGCTGTATGCCAATAATGCACTTAAAAAGAAACAGCATCACGAGATCGATTATAAACTATATGAAGATATCTCCAATAAAAAAGACCTTCGGGACAAAGTATTAAAGTATGCTTTGGATGAGGGGATGATTCATATTGCTGATAAAAGCGGAAGTAATATAGATGTTCAGATCATAGACCTCAGCAAAACTGATCTGAAGAATACACCTTTTGCAGACAGTAAGTTTACAGGAGATGACGTGATCATGGTCTTTGATTATGCTTTCGGAGAGCAGGCTTTTGAGGTAATGGATGAGCTTTTAAGACCTTTTGAACATAAAGGGGAAATCTACATGATGAAAGTGAAATCTGTTTCTATTATGGGTAAAGCGGGAATTCTTACAGGAGAAAAAGGAGATATTATGATTCCTACTTCTCATATTTTTGAAGGAACTGCGGATAATTATCCATTTGAAAATGCATTGAAGCTGGAAGATTTCAAAGATGATGAATTAAAAGCTTTTGAAGGGCCAATGATTACTGTTCTGGGAACTTCACTGCAAAACAGAGATATCTTATCCTACTTTATGAATACTTCCTGGAAAGCGATTGGGCTTGAAATGGAAGGAGCGCATTATCAGAAAGCCATTCAGGTAGCTTCAAAGATCAGGCACCATATTTCACCGGATCTGTTTGTAATGTATGCTTATTATGCTTCTGATAATCCGTTGGAAACAGGAAGTACATTATCTTCAGGAGGGCTGGGGCTTACAGGAGTAAAACCAACTTATCTGATCACTTTAAGAATTCTTGAGAAGATTCTAAGAACTGGAAAGAAAGAAGCTTCAACTAAAAAATAATTGTAATTCAATAGTATAATATCAACCTCAGATGTATTTGGCATTTGAGGTTTTTTTTGTAATTAGTTAAACACGAATATCACAAATTTATTTGCACAAATTGCACTATTTTATTGTGTTTAAAATAGTGGTTTTCATTGGTGAAATTTGTGTTTAAATAAAAACCTATCTTTAGGAAACATAAATAAAATATCCATGAGCTCAGTTTCACAACTTGCGAAAAGATTCAGAGAAGTACTGCTTGACGGTCTCTGGATTGCCAATACCAATTTTAAAGACCAGCTTTCAGACGTTACCTGGGAACAGGCTGTGAAAAAGATAGATTCTTTAAATTCCATTGCTATGCTCACTTTTCACATTGATTATTACATTGCAGGCATTGTTAATGTTTTTGAAGGTGGAGAGCTCGAGATTAAAGATAAATTCAGTTTTGATCTTCCCTCCATAGAGTCTCAGGAACAATGGGAAGGGTTGTTACATAAACTATGGATGGATTCTGAAAAATTTGCAACATTACTGGAACAGATGTCCGATACTAAACTTGATGAGGTTTTTGTAGATGAAAAGTACGGAACCTATCAAAGAAATATAGATGGAATGATTGAACACTGCTACTATCATCTGGGACAGATTACTTTAATCAAAAAACTCCTGAAAAGCCATTAAAAACTCCTACTCTTCGTCAAGGTTCAAATAAAGGCGCAAAAAATTTAACAATATTGATTAAAACTCATCTAAAACCATATTAACAGAATAAAATCTCAAAATAACTCCTATTTGAGGTTCTTGTTTAAATTACCTACCTTTAAAAAAAATAAAATTTTAAATGAGAAAATCGGCTGCAATCATTTTTGCGTTTATCATTTCACAATTTCAGGCTCAGCAAGGAGCTTATTATCAGCAGGCTGCGAAGTACAAGATGGATATTGATGTCAATGCTGAAAAATTTACCTACCAGGGAAAACAGACTTTAGAATACACCAACAATTCACCGGATGAGCTGAATGTGGTGTATTTCCATCTATATTGGAACGCTTTCAAACCTAATTCTATGATGGACCAAAGAGTGGCTTCCCAAGGCAAGAATGGTGACGGAAGGTTGCAGAAAGACGGTATTTCAAGGCTGGCTTCCATTCCAAAAGATCAGGAAGGTGCTCAGAATATCCACTGGATTAAACAAAATGGAAAAGATCTGAAATTTGAAGTTCAGGAAACGATTATGAAAGTTTACCTGGCAGAACCTATCAAACCGAATTCGACAACTACTTTTACGATGGACTGGGATTCTGTAATTCCTCAGCAGATCAGAAGAAGCGGAAGAAATAACAGAGAAGGAGTAGACATGACGATGACCCAATGGTATCCGAAAATTGCAGAGTACGATTATGACGGCTGGGCAACTTTTGATTATCTGGGAAGAGAATTTCATGCTCCGTTCTCAGACTTTGATGTTACTATTAAAATCAACAAAGATTATGTTATAGGGGCGGGGGGTATTCTTGAAAATCCTAAAGGAGTGAAAGGGTATGAAACTAAAAGCTTGCTTGTGGTAGATAAAGATAATAAGGTTACTTGGAGATGGACGGCAAAGAACATTCTTGATTTTGCATGGAGTGCAGACAGAGATTATTCTGTAGAAAGCTTCAATGTTCCTGAAGGACCGAAAGTATATCTGGTTTATCAGAAAAATGATAAAACAAAAGCATGGGGTGAATCTCAGCCTTATATCACCAAATATTTCCAGATCATGAATTCTCATTTCGGAAAATATGTATATCCTACTTATGCATTTATTCAGGGAGGTGACGGAGGAATGGAATACGGAATGTGTACCATGATTTTAGGGGAAGCAAAAAGCGTTAAAGATTTAATGGGCTTAATGGCGCACGAAGGATCTCATTCATGGTATCAGCAGATGCTGGCTACCAATGAATCTGTACGTCCATGGATGGATGAAGGTTTCACAAGCTATGCGGAAGGATATACCATGTATCAGCTATTCCCTGAAGATCTGCCAAATCCTTTTGCTAAAACCCTTGATGCTTATAGAAACTTTATTAAAAAAGGAATCGAAGAACCTGCAGTTTGGCTAGGGGATCACCATGATAACGGTACAGCTTATACATATGCATCTTACGTAAAAGGTGAATTATACCTGGTACAGCTTGGATACATTATGGGAGAGCAGAATCTTGCAGAAACCCTTAAACAATATTATGACCAATGGAGCATGAAGCATCCTTCAGACAGAGATTTCCTTCATATTGCGCAGAAAGTTTCCGGGATGGATCTGAAATGGTTCCATAATTATTGGATCAATACCACAAAAACGATTGATTATGGTATTAAAGATGTAAAATATGATGCGAAATCTACAACCATTACCTTAATCAATAATGGTCAGGTTCCAATGCCAATTGATTTTGGAGTGATGACAACGGATAAAAAAGTAGTTACTTATCAGATCCCGTTGAATATGACGCATACATGGAAGCAAAAGGATATTTATGGTGATCTTAAAACGGCGCCTTACTGGCCTTGGACACAAAAAGAATATACCCTTACCATTCCTTACACCAAATCTCAGTTGTCTGTTTTGGGAATTGATTTCAGCCAGAGAATTGCAGATGTGAATATGGAAAATAACTTTGTTGAAGTGAAATAACAATAGACATATACAACGAAAAAATCCACAGACTCAACTGTGGATTTTTTATTTTATTCCAAATGCTTTTCCCATCCAAGTATCAGTACTTTTGCTGTGAGAAAATAGATTTCATTAAATATTTTTTTAATTATGAATTTTTCATTTTTAGAAATTTACTTCCCCCATAACTTTTTCTCTTGTTTAGCTTTTTCTTTATAAAGCTTTTGTGCAAAGGAGTTTAGTTCTTTGCTTTCGTAGTAGGAGAGACACGTGGAAATTATGAAATTTTTTCCCTTAATTGTATTTTCATCTTCAACATGTAAATAAACAGGAGGTAAATCATTTATTAGATTTTTTGCCAAACTGTCTTGAATATTTTCTATTTTAGGATCATGATCATCGGAAGGACTAAATAAGTCCTTTTTAGCCATCAATTGGCCTATTTGAAGATTTAAATCATTACCGTAACCATGCTGGAGACATTTATAAAATATACCATCCTTAAACTGCTTTATGAAAAATTGTTTATCAGCATGTTTATTAAATTTTTCACTACTCCTGTAGGCAAAGTTATTCCTCTTATATGTTTTACAAGATAATAGGACTATTGCTAAAATTGATATTTGAAAATATTTATTCAAAAGTTTTTATATGTTTATAAAATTTATTATTTATTAAAAATAATATGTCTTTAGTTGAACACTTCTTTTTGAATTTTTTTTCAAAACTTTCTTCAATATTGTAAATATTATCTTTTGAGTTTGTATTTTTTTTTATTGGCTGAAGTAAAAAGTAAGTAACTTCCTCTTTACAAGCATCACAAAATCTCAAACCATGAACAAAATTGTTGTAGTTTAATCCATTTGATTTATTATATTCTATATTTTTTTAAAATTAATAGAATCTTTCTCATTAATTTTAATAATGCATACCTGAGAAAAGACTAGTTCCGTTTGAAATATAAATATTAACAATATTAATTTAATTAAAGTTCCCATAACCAATAATTTGTATTAAAAGTATCGTACATTGTATTGTGGATAGGTAAAGCTAAATTCTTCTATCATTTTAAGCTATCTTTAGGTATTGGAAATAATTTCCAGTTCATATAATTCGGATATTTTCTTTTTAGAATTTCATAATAAATGTAATATGGTTTGGAGGGTTGTAGCTTTGTTTCAATAATAGCTTTTGAAACAAGCCTTCCTCTCTTATCGTATTTACAAGATAAATTCTTTCCTGATTTATAACTAAGAATATTGATGCTTATATAGTCTTTCTGTTCCATTATATTTAAACTATAAAATGTTTCGTCTTTCTTGTACAAAAGCTCCTGCGCCTCCGAAAAAGTATAGTTTGGGGTGTTTTTAATGTCTAGGTTATTTTTCTCTCTATAAAAAACAATTTTCTTTGGAAGTTCATTCTTATATACTTCAATCGTTTTATTTACCAACGATTGATAATCCGGTTTTTCTTTTTGACATCCTAACAAATTAAAAACTAAGAAGAAATGGATAAATACTTTCATAAATATTATTTTAAATTGAACATCATATTTTTATCATAATCCTATAACTAGAATTTGTTTCCTACCAAATTTTATTCAATTGTTATTTCTTAATTCTTATTTAAGTGTACAATATTAAAAAGATTAAAATTTTAATAGTTTTGAATGAAGAAATCTATCTATTTAATATCGGATTTATAGGTGGGGTTTTTAGAATGTTTTCTATTTTTTTAAAACTATTCTTTCCTTCCCATCCTTGTATTCTATAAGAAGAATGAGATCAAAAAAGCCATCTTTTCGTTGTTTAAATACTCTTTTGACAGAATCCGGTTCATCATCATAAGCCTTTGTATAGTTTATAAATGTATTAGTAATTTCACCGTTCTTCTTATCTAATTCTATATTGCCTTCACCTGTTACCTCTCTATCTTTAAATTTCAACAATGGATTAGGAGGTAATTTCTCATTTATAGTTCTAATATCTCGAGACTTTAGGTGTGTCCTATATAATAAAAAACTGCCTATTGCTTGTTCTCTGCCTTTTAATCGAATATAATAATTGATCCCATATTCATCAATTTCATAAGAATAGAAATCTTTCAAATAAATCTCGTATTCATATTTGCCTATTTTAGTTTTATCAGGTTGGATAATTTCCTGTCCAGAAATAAAATTGGACAAAAGGGAAAACATAATTATTAAAGAAGATAATAGTTTCATATTATTAATTTTAAGGGTTAAATTCTCAAATTCTTATTGATTTAATTCCACCAGGAACATTATATGCATTTGCGCCACCAGGAATGTGTCCATTTTGTATTAAATCCACATGTCCAGTATATCCAGCTCCCCCTTGGGACGTTGGTTTATGATTATTATTTACAATAACATATATTCCCGTTTTGCCTTCCAAAAATTTTACCACTTTATTAGGGTCGTTTGCATCTGATCCCTCTAGTTTATGTGTAGGGTTTCCAAATGTTTTCTGCATAAAATCCCCTGCTGTTTTTGCCTGTAAATAATAATACCATTGGCTACCATCCACAATAGCCCCTTTTCTACTTTGGAATATAAAACCCTAATTAATGGTGAGGGAAAATGTAACAATATATTTTCCCTGATTCATAATTAAGAGTATTGGTACTTATATAGTCTTTCAGTTTCATTATATTTATACCTATAAAATGTTTCTACTTTCTTGTACAAAAGTTGCTGCGCCTCCGGAAAGTATAGTTTTTTTAAAAAATATTTATTCAGAAGTTTTTATATGTTTATAAAATTTATTATTTATTAAAAATAATATGTCTTTAGTTGAACACTTCTTTTTGAATTTTTTTTAAAACTTTCTTCAATATTGTAAATATTATCTTTTGAGTTTGTATTTTTTTTTATTGTAGGTGATGTTTCAAATGCTTTTCCCATCCAGGTATCAGTGCTTTTTCTGTGAGAAAATAGATTTCAATAAATATTTTTTTTAATTATGAATTTTTCATTTTTAGAAATTTAATTGCCCCATATTTTTTTTTCATTTTTTGTTTTTTCTCTGTAAAGTTTTTGAGCAAAAGAATTTAATTCTTTGCTTTCATAATATGTGAGGCATGTAGAAATTATAAAATTTTTTCCTTTGATTTCGTTCTCATTTTCCAAATGCAAATAAACAGGGGGTAAATTATTTATTATATTTTGGGCCAAACTATCTTGAATTTTTTTTAGTTTAGAGTCATGATCATCAGATGGACTAAATAAATCTTTTTGAGCCATCAATTGACCTATTTGAAAGTTTAAGCTCTCTCCATAGCCATATTTTAGACATTTATAAAAAATATCATCTTTAAATTGTTTTGTAAAAAAACGTTTATCCGAATCTTTATTTACTTTTTCATAACCCCTGTATTCAAAATTATTTCTCTTATATGCGTTACAAGATATTAGAACTATGATTGAAATCGATGTTTGAAAATATTTTTTCATATTAATGTATTTATTTAATGTAAGACCCAAATATCTATATATTCAATAGGAGCATCAAAAAAATGACAGCCGTTAATACAAATTCCGTTAGGTTGTAGAATATCAGCGTGGCCAGATGCCCAAGCTGGTTGGCTGGATACTAAAGAATATATTCCTTTTATATACACGGTATTTGTAGATGTTGATAGGTTATTGTCAGTTAATAAAGATGGTAAATTTATTCCTTTTGGACCAGATTGAGCCGATGTAATATTGATGTGATTAGGATTGCTTGGTTTTATTCCGAAGGTTTTTCTCATCCATGCATTTAGATTTTTAGCTCCTAAGAAATAGTATTTACCATCACCTCCTTTAAAAGTTTTACCTGGAATATAGGGTATAATAATACCGGAATAATTAAGAGCTATTGAAACTCTTAAGGCACATGCATTATCATAATCGTGGTCATTAGTGGGATTATTATCATTTAAAACAGCATCTCTTAATGCTTTTGGTGTGCCCTTGACTATTTCATAAATATCAGGTCCTGGTAACCCATTTCCATTACTATCTTTAGGAAAGGCATTGTAATAATTCTGCCAACTTGGAAGATTTTGAGCTGGAAATGTCAAATTTGGATTGTCCCAATATGAAGAATCATAGTCTTCTCCATCTTTTCCTTCTGAAGTACCCATAAACCAATTTTGAAATTGTGTCCAGCTGGTATTTGGATTTTGTATAAAGAAATTAATAGCCCAATTGCTAAATTGTAAATTATTATTATTTGTGTAATGATCAAGCAAAGGCAAGGCAATATTCAAATTGTTCTTTAACCAATCCTGTTGGCTTAATGTAAAGCCTTTGATAAAATCACTAAGTCTATAATAAATAACATCAGGATTTTGTGTATTGGGATGTGTGTAAAAGAAATCAATAATAGCACTTACCAAATCGTTGGCCAGATAATCATTGTAAAAACAGCTTATAACCCCTTGTTGAAGATTGTAAGATAGAGATGAAAACTTTTGATAAGTTTCTGCACTTACATTATTTTTAATAGCATTTTTTACATCTTCCATTGTAATAGGATTACTTGATCCACCTCCATAATTAATGTCGAATTCTTCCGATGCAGATTGGTCACAACTATTTACCCAATATGAAACAGCCATAGAATGATGGCATCCTGCACAACATGCTCCGCCATTTCTTGAGCAATCAGGGCCATGCCCTGCAGAGCATTGAAACCAGTCTATATTTCCAAATTGATATGAAGAGTTGCACCCTTTTGATGCTTTATCATCCTGTAACTTATATAATGATGTTTTTTTCCAGCCATATAATTTGTTAGGATTGGGAGTATGTTCTACCTTTATGATAAAATACCTCCATTCTCCTAATTTTGTTCTGTAATATAACATATTATAAACTATGTGTTTATTCGTCTCATTTTTTTTCTTCAAAAGCAGTGAGAATTTTGTAATATTGGCTTCTTCTGTTCTTTTTAAAATATAGGAGGTATCAATATCAAATTCATTCAAAGGACTGTTCTTTCCGCTTTTTGAATTGAGTAGATCATCTTCATTGGTTTGTGTGATTTTGAGAAATTCTCTAAAAGTAATTTTGTTGTTTTGGCTGTGAAAAGTAGATGTTTCATCTGTTTTTTCTTCATTAGCAAGTTCTGTTCTGCAGTTAAATAGCAGAAATACAGATGCTAAAAGCATAAGTAGGTAAAGTTTTTTCATTTTGCGTTTTAATTAATATTTTTACAAGTATAGAATTTTTCCATTGATCCATAATACACTTTTTCGGAAAAATTATTACTTTTACGAAAAATTAGTTTACTATTATGGAAAAGATTATCAAAAAGATAGCAGAAATCCGTTCCAGGAAAGGCTTTTCTTATGAGAATATGGCTCATGATCTTGACTTGAGTACTTCAGCTTACAGAAAAATAGAAACGGGAGAAACTAAACTTACAGTGGAAAGATTGGTTGAAATCTCAAGAATATTGGAAACTCCTTTAGATGAGTTTTTAGAAACAAATTCCCAAAAAAATTTTAACCAAGAAATAAAAGAGCAATCGACAGGTTATCAAGGAGTAGATAATCGAGTTTACCATGAGAATTCTGAAATGTCTCAAAAGCTTATTGCTATTTACGAACAACAAATTAAAGAGTTGAAAACAGAAATTGAACAACTGAAAAGCAAATAAATGAATTCAATCGTAATAAACGTAGGAAACAGCAATATCAGATTTGGTCTTTTCAATGGTGATAATTGTGATATTTCATGGGTAATCAATACAAAACCTTACAGAACAGCAGATGAACTCTATGTACAGATGCTGATGCTTTATCAAACCTATAAAATTGAACCAACAGAAATCGATAAAGTAATTATCGGTTCAGTAGTCCCTCAGCTTACTAAAGTAATGAGTTCCGGAATCAAAAAGATTCATGGGGTTACCCCTGTGATTGTTGACCGGGCAACCCCTTCAGAGGTTCAGGCAAAATCTAAGCAGATGGGAACAGATATCTATGCAAATCTTGTGGCAGCACACAATCTGTATCCGAACAGGAAAAAAATTGTTATAGATTTCGGAACTGCTCTTACGGCCAGTTGTGTAGCAGAAACAGGAGAGACTTTGGGAGTGATTATCGCTCCGGGAATTGTTACTTCTTTAAATTCGTTGATCAATCAGACTGCACAGCTTCCGGACATTGAACTGAAAAAACCGAAATCTGTTTTGGGGCTGGATACGGTAACCTGTATGCAAAGCGGAATGGTGTATGGTTTCCTGGGAATGGTAGAAGGTTTTGTGAATCGTATCAATGAAGAGGTAAATGACGAATGTTTTGTGGTAGCAACAGGAGGTGTTTCCCACGTTTATAAACCTCTTACGGATAAGATTCATGTGATGGACAGGCTTCACACATTGAAAGGTCTTTATTTCCTGGGAAAAGATTTATAATGAAAAGATTAAGAATACTTTAACCTTAATACAATGGAAAAATTTCCCATCATAGAAACGGAAAGACTTATTCTCTCACAACTGGAAGAAAAAGATATTCCTTTTATTGTTGAATATCTTCAGCATAGGATTTTTTCTGATCTTACCTCCAATATTCCTTATCCTTATGTTGAAAATGATGCCAGATCATGGCTGAAAATGTCAAAAGAAGCTTTTGATAATCAAACAGGGTATACTTTTGCTATCCGGAATAAAGAAGGACGTATCATAGGTGCTATTGGCCTGCATGACAGAGATGATGATAAAGCAGAACTGGGATACTGGATCGGAATGTCTTACTGGAATAAAGGATATGTAACAGAAGCAGCAAGAGCAATCGTAGATTTTGGTTTTAATGATCTGGGTTTCAATAAAATTTTTGCTACTCATTTTCTTCACAATCCGGCATCCGGAAGAATAATGGAGAAAATAGGAATGGAACAGGAAGCTGTTTTAAAACAGGAAATGAAGAAAGACGGAGAATATTTTGATATAGCAAGATATTCTATTTTTAAAGACTAATTCCAGGGAATATAAATACATTCCGGATTCTATAAAACAAAAGCCAGAGAATATTAAAAATGTTCTCTGGCTTTTTATACTACTATTATTTTCTGAATTATTGGATGAAGGCGTTAAAGTCCACCAAGGCACGAATCGCATTCCTTTAATGGATATACCCATACACCGCTGTCATCCTGGAAGGGAAGGTTTTTGCACCCTATTTTTCGTACACCATTGTCATCAATATAATAACATTGGTCGGGACGGATACCTCCATTAATTTTTGCTGTTTCTTTTCTTGTTAATTTTTTCATGGTATTTTATATTAGTTGTACTCAAATATAACAAATTATTCAATTCGTTGAATATATTTCATTGAATTTATAATTTTAATGAAAAAAACATGCTTTAATAAAGGGTTATCTTTTACTTTTAAAAAAATCTTTAACAATAGAAGAGCATTCGGATTCCATAATGCCTGTAAGAATTTCTGTTTTCGGGTGCAGAGAAAGATGTTTATTGATAAAACCCCTTTGCTCATCCCGTGCACCAATCACTACTTTTGAGATCTGAGACCAGGAAAGTGCACCTGAGCACATTACACAGGGTTCCATCGTTACATAAAGAGTACAGTCTTTTAAGTATTTCCCTCCAAGAAAATTTGCCGCTGAGGTGATGGCCTGCATTTCTGCATGGGCGGTAACATCATTCAGTGTTTCAGTAAGATTGTGGGCTCTTGCAATAATCCGGTTGTTGGAAACCACCACACATCCAATAGGAACCTCATCTTTTTCCAAAGCCACTTCTGCTTCCTGCAGGGCCATTTTCATGTAATATTCGTCAGTAAACATTTAGTCGGTTATCGTTAAAGTTAAAGGAAGTTTAAAACGGTAGGTCGTAGGATCACCCTTTATCATTGCGGGAGAAAACTTTTCTGCCAGAGAATATAATGCAATTTCGGCCTGTCTGTTGAAGGTGAAATTATCGCCCTGTGCATGAACATTGCTGACGGTACCATCTTTTTCTACAATAAAATCAACATCTGTTTTTATCATTTTTTCTACGGAATTAACGCCATCAACGTATAGCAGATTGGCAACTTCCTGTCTCAAAGAATTAAGTCCTCCGGGATAATCTGCAATCTTTTCTGCATCTGAAAATTTTTCAGAGTTTAATTTAGGATTTTTGATAGTTTGGAGGTCTTCGAGATTTCTTACCTTCAATAAAGCTCCAATCAGGGCATTGTTTTCAATGCTGTCCATTTTTTTCATAAAAAAGAGAAAATCTCCTTTTATTGCCATCTTTTTATCCGTATTGGATTCAGCATCAAACTTTTTTTTGAACTCTTTATTCAGCATATTTCTGTGCTGGTTGTAATAGCTCTTTACAAGCCGGAATTCTTCTTTCTGCTGTGCAAGAAAAAAGGTGGAGATAAAGCAGCTGATGCCAACAAATAAAGTTTTCAATAAGGGTATATTTATGTAAATATAACAAAAATTATGAAATATATTTTTTATAATCAGCTTTCAAGATAGCGGTTCAAAGATTCCTGCAAATGATTGCGGATGTCATCAACTAAACCTTTAGGTTCCAGGACAGTGACTTCTTTTCCATAAGAAAGAATTTCCTGCATGAAATCATAAGTAGGGTGAAGGAAGAATTCAAAATAAATTTCCTCCGGAGTTTCTTTGGTTTCTTTCTGTGATTGGTGAAGAGGGAAGCTTCTGATATATTCTCCCTGATGGCGGCTGCATTTTAATACAATATTTTGTGGTTTCTGCTCCGTCAGATTCATAACTCCGAATGCATTTTTAAAATGCTCTCTGAAATTATATTTGTACTTCTCTCTAAACTGATTTTTAGCTACATCAAGATAGTTGATCCTGTCAAGCCCGAATGATTTTAAAACCTTATCTTTTGTATCAATAGCAATAAGATACCATCGGTCTTTGGATTCTTTTAAGGCTAAAGGATGAACTTTTCTGGAGGTCATCAGTTTGTTTTTGTAATTGTAGTGTTCAAAACTTACAACCCTTTTATTTCGGATGGCAAAGAAGAGGTCATAAAAATTTTCCACACCGGTTGGCTTGCGGCTTTCAAAAAAGATAAAATCTGAGAAATTAGGATGGGTATTCATGGCGTTACTCACCTGAAAAGATTCCAGCAGTTTTTGGTTGTATTCATCCACTTCCATGATCGGGCGGCTCTCAATATAATATCGGTTGTCACCCTTTTTCTTATTATGAATAGAAAGATTGAAAAGATCGGAAATCTCCCGGATATCCCTCTGCAGGGTACGGATAGAGTAGCTCTTGATCTCAGCATCCTGAAATTCAAAAGAGTTTAAAAGATAGTCCTCCAGCTGGGAATAGGTAGCTGGAGAACTTTCTAATCTTTTTATAATTAAGGCATATCTTGTCAGATAAAAATCTTTTTTCATTTCTTTTTTTTAGGGTACAGCAGAACTGTGTTTCAGGGTAAAGTTTATAAGACAAATATATGCGGTTAATGCGACAAAACGTGTCGTGTTTTATTTTTTATCTAAAAAGTATCTTCCTCAAAATCTTCTCTCCAGAAGTTTTCAATAGTGTTGAGATAGTTTTCATAATCCATCTCAGCATTTTCGATATCGCTCCATTCTATAGTATAGAGGTTTTCATCGAAGACTATATCTGTTTTGTGATCTGGTGTTTCCATGTTTTGTATTCTGGTGTTTTGGTTATATTTTGAACATATTTCAGGCTGTTCAGCATAAGTGCATGTTGAATTCAAAGGCTTTTTTAAATTTTTATAGATGGTTGTTTTGTGTCTTTTGATACTCCAAAGGTAATGGGGCAAAACGACAGAACTTGACGTGTTAAAAAAAATAATTTTAAAATATAATCTTTAAAGCTTATATTGATTAGTTATAAGGATTAAAGCTTATATTTTATTTCTAATGAGTTTTTGAACAATCTGATTCAGGATTTCTCTGTTGTCATCAATATAACTTAATCCGGCCTGTATCAGATTTTCAATATTAGACCTTTTTACATTATCCATTGCAGGGGAAGCGTTTTTCAGTGAAGGATTCACGCGGTAATAGTTTTTCTGATTTCTCAAACCCAATGTCTGAAACATTTGCTCCAACTGATAATCTACCGTTTCTGCATTGGCAGACATTAAAATATCAATAATCGGGCTTACCCAGCCAATTTTTCCGGCTTTTTCCAGTTTTTTAAAAGAATAAGGTCTGGCTTCAATTCCTGTTCCGATAGAAACAATAATCATATCATTTACACTTGGGTAGTTGGCTTTCTGATGATTTTTCAAAACTTCTGCAAAAGGAATTTTTCTTGCTTCTGCATAAGCACAAAGGGCTGGATTATTGGCAAACATTCCTCCATCAATCAGGCTGAAGATCTGGCCATACATCGATTTGATCTGTACCGGACTAAAATACGTTGGCGCAGCCGAAGTCGCTCTGCAAATATCTTTTACATAGAAGTTGTCTGTGCTGAGGTTGGCTTTCCATGAATTGAAAAGCTTTGCTCTTCTGTTTTCAATGTCGTAACTTGTTATTAAACATGGTTTTATCAGTTCTTTTAATTCTAAATTTCCAAAAAAGTCATTTAAATTCCTTTCAAGGGATTCCTGTGGAATTTTTTCATTCAATAATCCGAATGGATTAACCAGTTTTTCCCAAAAGGAAACCTGGAAGATATCGCCGCCCTTTTCCGCATATAATTCTAATCCTTTCTGAATAGAATACTTTGCTTTTCGGGTTTCGTCGGGACATAGAATAATAGACGCAATCAGACCTCCGGTACTGCTGCCTGCCACCAGATCAAAATAATCCCCAAGTTTTGCCGTGGGCTTATCATAATACTGGAGCTGTTCTTCTATGTAGCGTAGAATAATGCAGGTGATGATTCCTCTTATTCCGCCCCCGTCCAAAGAAAGAATGGTTGTCTTTTTCATGTTGTTTTTCATTTTTTTAAAGAAAAATCTGGCTGCTTTAGACAAGTAAAACCAATAGATTTTCGAAAAAATGTCTATTGGTTTCAGCTTATTATAAAGATTGCTTTTGGTGTTTTCTTATAAAGCAAAGATAGATGGGGGAAGCGACAGAACTCGTCGTATTATAAATGATTTCAATTAATTTTGATAAAAAAACAGAGCTTTAAATCAGGGAGTTAGCTTGCTTGTGTTTTGTTAATATGAATAAATAAAAAACTAAAACACAACATAATTCTGCTTGTCTCTAGGCATCTTCAAGAGTGTTCTCCAGGTGGTTTTTACAGTACCTTTTTTAGAAGGAATGCTCTTTTTTTCAAAATGAGGAAGATCCTTGAATGTTTTCCAGTTTCCGCCCCAGTCCCAGCCATGGCGGGCAAAGATCTTTACACACTCATACCAGTCGGCAACTTTGTCATTATCCCAGTCTTTTACCGTATCCCAGCTTGCTGTTTTTCCGCCAATCATAAGGCAGATATCTACAGCAAGACCATAATTGTGGATGCTTTGTCCTGCCTTAGCATTGGTCACCTTTTTTCCTGAAGTAATTCTTCCGATCGCATACAGTTTTTCCTGCTCCTCAAAAGATCTTAATCCCTGGGTGATTCGTACTTTGGCTCTTCCGGTAAGGGCTTCATCACATTCTTGTATAATCTGCTTTACTTCATCTCTTACCATCGGGTGAAGTTTCTGAATTCGTTCTAAGGTTACTTTGTCCATATTTCTTATTTTGTATGATAACAAAAGTATAGAAAGGAAGCGACGGAACTTGACGTGTTTTATTTAATTTTTATTGAAAATTCTATAGTGTTCAATCCAGATACAGAGGAATGATTGTGCCTGTGAAAAGGGATTGTATAAAATGTTTTTGTGAGCGAAATTATAACGTTAATACGACAAAATATGTCGCATTTAAAAAATTCATTCATTTGTTTTTCAGGCTGTTAAATATGATGTTAATTATAGCCTAAATGCTTATTTTATTCTTTAAAAATTCTAATTTTGTATAGATATTTACTGTACAATTGTCATGTATGCACTCGTAGATTGTAACAACTTTTTTGTTTCCTGTGAAAGGACCTTAGATCCTGATCTTAAGGGCAGACCCGTTGTGGTTCTTTCCAACAACGATGGGTGTGTTGTATCCAGAAGTAAAGAAGCAAAAGACCTTGGAATTCCTATGGCAGCTCCGGCATTTAAGTACAAGGAGCTTTTTCAACAATATGATGTGAAAAGTTTTTCTGCAAAATTTGAATTGTATAATTATAAAAGCCAGCAGGTAATCAATATTGCGAAATCCTATGTTCTTGATCATGAAGTCTACAGTATTGATGAGCTTTTTCTTGATTTGACAGGATTTAAATACATTGATATGTATGAATATTGTCTTAAGATCAGAAATGAGATTGACGAGAAAGAAAATATTCCGGTAAGTATAGGAATTGCTCCCACTAAGACTTTATGTAAAGTAGCGAACAGAATTGTAAAAGAGTTTCCGGATAATTTTAATGGAGTTTATATTCTGGACACTCCTGAAAAAATTGAAAAGGCATTGAAATGGCTTAATATCGGAGATGTTTGGGGAATCGGAAGAAGGCTGGCTGTCAAAATGAATGACAGTGGTATTTATAAAGCCTGGGATCTTCTCCAGAAACCTGAAATATGGGTTCGGAAGATTATGGGCATTCATGGAGTAAGGATGATTAATGAGCTGAAAGGAATTCGTCAGCTGGAGCTGGATACTCCTTCGCCTAAAAAATCTATAGCTGTTACCCGAAGCTTTATGCAGATGCTTACGAAAAAAGAAGAAGTAAGAGAAAGGGTAGAAACTTTTGGAATGTACTGTTCAGAGAGATTAAGAAAGCAGAATACCTGTTGTAAAATGATTACCGTTTTTGTGCAGACCAACCGTTTTAGGAAAGATCTGCCTGAATACAGAAATGCAATGACCCGGATTCTTTCCAATCCTACCAATTCATCAATTTTAATAGGAAGAGTGGTGAATGAACTTTTTGAAGCCATTTACAGAGACGGGTTTCATTACAAAAGAGCAGGAGTGATGGTGAATGATTTTGTGCCCGAGGATCAGAGACAAATCAGCCTTTTTGAAGAAGATATACAAAACCAGCACCTTCCCGTAATGAAAGCTATGGATGCCATGAACAGGAAATACGGTAAGGATAAAGTGCGTCTTGGAAGCATGAGCGGTGAGAATACCTTCGGACGTGCAAAGCTGTCTCCGGAATATGAGGCTTTTCTGAAAAAAAATACATTACCAGAAGCTAACTTCAGGTTTCATTAACACTATTCCTCATTCAAAAATTCTGCATATTTTTCGTCTTTCTTTCTGAATGAAAAATAAAACGTCTGAAATTAATAATTTAGTAAAGCAATTGTCCCGGGAAAATTTTTTCGGATATGAGATGGTTGATTATTGGGATGGAGATACTGCAGTTCTAGGATTGCAGAAAGAAAATATTGTTGTCTATATTTCAACATTTTACAGTCCTGAAAGCAATCATTATGATATCATTATTGAAGAGTTCGAGACAGGTAAAATATTGAAATCAGGAGAAAATAAATCCTATGGTGAGCTTATTCATGACCTTCAATCTTTTTTCTAATAATCTTTCGAAATAATCTTTTTCTTCATTGTGTTTATTTTTTTTGGTATTTCCAGTTACGGCTTTTACCTTCCGCTATCCATTCCAAAGCTTGCTCCAATCTTTTATTTCGGGTTGCTTCGGTTTTCGCTTCTGTCACCCAGGCAATATATTCCTTTCTGAATGACGGTGAAGCCTTTTCAAAAATATCCGAAGCTTTTGGATGAGCATTTAAAGCAGACTGAAAATAATCCGGAATTTCCATTTCTGTTTTGGAAGGTGGGGCTTTCTTCATGGTGACTCCCATATCCGTAAGTTCCATGGCTTCTTTTATTGCTTTTTTCAGCTGAGGTTTGGAGGGAAGATCTTCCATTCCTGTTATTTTTCCTAGGCTGAACATGGAGCTTCTTTCAGCAGTTGTTTCTATCTCCTTTAATGTTTTCATTTCCTGATGCAGCCAGAATCCCAAACTGCAGTATTGCTTGAAAGCTGTAATGGAACAAAGAATTTTGCCTTTATACATGAATGTAGGAAATTTCCATTTGATTGCTTCTTCTGCATCGGGGCAGACTTCGTGAACCGTTTCACGGAGGTAGCTTAAGATAGGTTTTGCAAAATCCTGAGATTTTTCAATGTATTCATCCACTTTTACGCTGTGTTTCTCCATAGTATTTATTGGAATAATTGTACAATTTCGTTCACAAAGAATTTTACCTGATCAGGCCTTCCTCTGTCATTTTTAGGATTGTTGGAGTAGCTGCCGGTTTTTACAATAACGATATTGTGCTCCGGAACCATAATAATATACTGTCCCTGTAATCCCAGGAAATAATAATGTTTGATGGGGTTGTCATGATTGATCCAAAGTCCCATTCCATAAATGTTTTCAGATTTTTCTGTTGGGGTTCTCATCTGTTCAATAAAGTCTGCATTGAGAATCTGCTGATCCCCGACTTTTCCATCATTCAGAAGCAGCTGCCCGAGTTTAGCAAAATCTCTTGCATTGGAATGAATGCAGCAATACGTTTTCTCCATGCCATAATCGTCTGTGCTCCATTTCGCATTCTGTTCCATTCCCAAAGGGATCCAGAATTTTTCTGATAAATAGCTTGCCAAAGGTTGATTAAGAGCCTTTCTGAGGGCAAAACCAAGAAGCTGTGTAGAGCCGCTTTGATATTCAAATCTTGTTCCCGGTTCTTCTTTAAATTTTCTTGAGAATACAGCTTTTACAAGGCTTTTCCCATAATAGGCCTTGGCATTGGGAAGAAACGGATTATTGTAATTTTCATCCCAGTCCAGCCCGGATTCCATTTGGGCCAGATTTTTAAGGGTTACCTGATTTCCGAATGGTTTATTTTTAAATTCCGGATAAAAATCAGAGAACTTTTCATCAATCGTAGGAATAATGTCATCTTCCAATGCTTTTCCCAGTAACATAACAGTCACTGCTTTCGCCATCGAAAAAGAATTGGTCTGTGAAAGCTGATTATACCCCTCCCAATATTGCTCATGAAGAATTTTTCCATTCCTTATTACAACAAAAGCGGCTGTTCTGGAATGTTTTAAATTGTCAACTAAATGTTTAGGTAAATCCTTTTTGTTGTAATCCGGATCTTCCTCCCAGAGTTCAGGCTGCTCTGTGGCAATGGGATTTCCCGGGAAAAGATTTCCGTCATCAATATATGCACTTGATTTTCCTTTAAGATAGGTTTTGGAAATACCACTAAATAAATAATCATATCCCAGAAAATAAGCGGCTGCCGCACCAGCTACCGCTCCACCTATCATGTACTTTAGTATTCTCATTTTTTCATGAATGGGTCTCTAACAAATTTAGAATAATTTGGCTATAAAAATTAAAATGAATCATCAAATAAGTTATTTTTGTTCTTATTGATGAAAACTATGACCAGAAAACTTATTGTATTGGGGTACTTCCTATTTTCAATCATGGGAATGGCCCAGATTTATAAACCGATAGATACCGCAGATTATATACAAAGGAAAGCCTTTTTAAAGAGTTTTGAAGGAAATAATGAAGCTACTGTAAAGAAATTAAAATCTCAATATTCCGGAAAAACAGGTTCAGAATTATCCAAAATCTATAAAGAATTCGGAACAGACTTTCAAAAGCAGGTAAAGAATAAGGATTTTATCTTTAAATCTGAATTTGAAACCAGCATACAGTCTATGATTCAGCGGCTTAAAAAGAACAACCCTGCAATTCCTCAGGATTTGAAAATTCTGATCGCAAAAGACAATACTCCCAATGCTTACTGCCTTGCTGACGGAACTTTTGTAATCAATATGGGGCTTTACAGCTGGCTCAATAATGAGGAGCAGATTGCGGCTGTAATTTCCCATGAATTGGGGCATAAAATAGAGGAACATTCCCTGAAAACCTTTTTAAAAATTATCGAACAGGATAAACTGGATAAAGTATTGGTTGAGAATATAAAATCAACCACCACAAGCCGGAGTCAGAGCCAGAATCAGAAAGCTTTTGATATCTTTAAAAATACAGTGTATAAAAAAGGGGTGGAAAAAAGACAAAGCGAAATGCAGGCAGATTCTTTGGGGTATGTCATTTTTAAAAACAGTGATTTTAAGAAAGCCGAATTTGTAAATGCACTTCAAAGATTGCAGGATTTTGATACCATTTCACCTAGAGCACTGAAGATGGAAACTTATAAAAAACTTTTTAATCTTCCAAAACAGGCTTTTAATGAAAAATGGATGAAGAAGGAAGACTTTTCACTTTACAATTATAATTTTTACAAAGAAAAACTGAATAAAGATTCCCTCGCATCACACCCTGAAGTATCAAGAAGAATTGAGATGCTTAAAAAAACATTTACAGAGCTTAAAAATCCAATTGCTCCGGAAAAACCTTCGGACCTGTTTGTAACATTAAAGAAAACAGCAAGAATGGAAATTTTACCCAATTATTTCCACTCAGAAGATTATGGACAGGGGATTTATGCGGCCATGCAGTTTCTGCAGGATGAAGAGGAAGAGAAATATTATAAAAGCTGGCTGGGAAGATGCTTCTCCAAAATATATGAAGCCAGAAAAAACTATAATCTGAACCGGTATCTGGACCGGATAGAACCTAAGAATCAAAGTGAAAGCTATCAGCAGTTCCTGAATTTTATGTGGAACTTAAGTCTTGATGAAATAAAGAATATAGCAGATTTTTATCAAACGAATGAAATCATAGCAAAAGCAAACTAATCATAATTAAAACATCAATAGGAACGGGCTTTAGCCCGTTTTAAAATAATAAAAATGCCACTGGCTTTAGCCAAAACGTAAAAGAAAAACCCTGATGTTTCATCAGGGTTCTTTTTATACTAGTAATTTAATTTCTCCAAACGGATTTTATTAAACTTTTCTTTCTCATTATATTCCCGAAGAAGGATAAAGCCTTCTTTTCCTACATAGGGTGTTACTGTATAATTGTCTTTTTCAGAAATAGGAATGATTTCCTGTTTGAATTTTCCGTCAATAATGGTATTGATGAATAAATTCCATCTTTTTTGCTTTGTTACTTCATCTTTCTGATAATCACGGTAGAAAAATACCACGTCTTTTCCTCCGTTGAGGTATTGAGAGAACAGATAATCACTGTTTACCCATTTTGATTTTTCTTTTTCAAAAACCTGTACATTTTTTACTTTGAAATCTTTGTCTGTGTAGATATAAACAAGATCTGTTGTTTTGGGAGCATTATATTGTCCTGCAGGTTTATATTTTTCAGACAAGATTCCTACGCTTCCGTCATTCATAAAATACATGTCTTTGGTCTGAAGCATATATCCGTTTTCCACCATTCCGTTTTTATTTACTTTCGGAAGGAAAGCTGAGATATTCGGCTCATAATTGATTGTTTTAGTATCTGCAGTAAAGTTTTTCTTGTCTACCATCATTCTTGCAAACCCTACTGATTCGGAATCATCATAGTTTCTTCCCAGCAGGACTACTTTATCATCAAAATTTTTGTCATTATCAAGCTTTCTGTAATTGGAGTAGAAGGATTCTATATTGTCTATAGTATCATCGGATAATCCGGTTACCGGCTTGTTGGAAGTTTCTTTTCCGGTTTTCATATCAAGAACAAGAAGGCTGAATGTTTTTTGTTTTTCATTCACTTTCTTCATGATGCAGTACATGTAATTTTCGTCTCTTTCAAGAACAGATAAGGTGGAATAAATTTTCTTGCTTCCGTCAGTATTGTATTTATATCTCCAAACCTCCTTCTTGTTTTCATCAAACCTCATAAGGCTGTTGTTATTTTCATACTTTCCGTAATCTTTATACTCCACGGCAAAAAAACCGCCTTCTTTTAGCTCACCTACGGCAGAAACGTAGTTATATCCTTTATCTTTTTTCTCATCACGATTTTCCTTACGTTGTTCTTTCCAGCTCTTCGGTTCGTTGATTTCTTTGAAAGTACCGTTTTCCAGATAATCATAATATATTTTTCTGGTAATAGAATTTGTTTTAGGATCAATCACCATAGAAACCGGTGTAAATACTTCTCTGCTTTTTACCAGAGAATAATCCATCATTGAAGGTTTTAAGATAATTTGTCCTTTAAAATCAACATATCCTAAATAAGATGCGGCAGTGATATCACCTTCAAACTCTTTATTAGCAACAGGGTTGAGGTTTTTGTCCAGTATTACATATTCAAATTTTTTGGTCTTATCGCCGGATTTTCCGTAAGAATATAGAGAAACGTAGCCGTAAAGGTTGTCTTTATCATCGAATAGAGCATTCATTCCCACGTGGTCCCCAGTGGCAAGTGTTGTAAGATCCTGGGTTTGGGAAAATGCAAATGTCTGGATTAGTCCAAACACTATCAGTGTTATTTTTTTCATGGTTAAAATTTGAGGGATAAAAATAATAAATTAACCCATATGTTGATAAAATAAAAAAGCCCTGAAAAACAGGGCTTTTAAATTATAATTGAGAAAGTAAATTTCTGAAATTTGTTTTTTCGTCGATGATTCGTCTCAACTCTGAAACAGGAACTCTTTCCTGCTGCATGGTATCTCTGTCTCTGATGGTTACTGTATGATCTGTAAGAGAGTCGTGGTCAATAGTAATACAGTATGGCGTACCGATGGCATCCTGTCTTCTGTAACGTTTTCCGATAGCATCTTTTTCTTCGTAGAACAGATTGAAATCATATTTCAGATCGTTGAAGATTTTTTCTGCATACTCCGCTAAACCGTCTTTCTTCATCAAAGGAAGAATGGCTGCTTTAATTGGAGCAATAGCCGGAGGTAAAGATAAAACCGTTCTTTCTGAACCGTCTTCCAATACTTCATCTTTCAAACAGTGAGAGAATATAGAAAGGAATAATCTGTCTAAACCTACTGAAGTTTCCACTACATAAGGAACATAATTTTCGTTTCTTTCAGGATCAAAGAACTGAAGCTTTCTTCCTGAGAATTCCTCATGCGCCTTTAAGTCGAAATCTGTTCTTGAGTGAATACCTTCCAGTTCTTTAAATCCGAATGGGAAGTTAAACTCAATATCAGCAGCAGCATTGGCATAGTGAGCCAATTTCTCATGATCGTGGAATCTGTAGTTATCATTTCCAAGACCTAAAGCTAAGTGCCAGTTCAGACGTTTTTGTTTCCATTTTTCGTAGAATTCAAGTTCTGTTCCCGGAGCAACGAAGAACTGCATTTCCATCTGTTCAAATTCACGCATTCTGAAGATAAACTGTCTTGCAACAATTTCATTTCTGAATGCCTTACCAATCTGCGCAATACCGAAAGGAAGCTTATGACGTGAAGTTTTTTGTACGTTTAAGAAGTTAACGAAAATACCCTGAGCCGTTTCCGGTCTAAGGTAAAGATCCATTGCACTGTCTGCAGAAGCTCCCAACTTTGTTCCAAACATCAGGTTGAACTGTCTTACTTCTGTCCAGTTTTTAGAACCGGTATCAGGATCTGCAATTTCAAGCTCTTCAATCAAAGCTTTTACATCAGCAAGATCTTCATTTTCCAGAGATTTTGCCAGTCTTGAAAGAATAGCCTCTCTTTTTGCTCTGTATTCCAAAATTTTTGGATTAGTGGCAACAAACTGATCTTTATCGAAAGCATCCCCGAATCTTTTCGCAGCTTTTTCAATTTCTTTGTTCTCTTTATCTTCAATTTTAGCGCAGTAGTCTTCCACCAAAACGTCTGCTCTGAAACGTTTCTTAGAATCCTTATTATCAATCAATGGATCGTTGAAAGCGTCTACGTGGCCTGATGCCTTCCATGTTGTTGGGTGCATCAAAATTGCCGAATCAATACCCACAATATTTTCGTTAAGCTGTACCATAGCTTTCCACCAGTATTGTTTGATATTATTTTTAAGTTCGGCTCCGTTCTGTCCATAATCATAAACAGCGGATAAACCATCGTAGATCTCACTTGATGGGAAAATAAAACCATATTCTTTAGCGTGAGAAATCACTTTCTTGAAAACATCTTCTTGCTTTGCCATAATTTTTTTACGTCTGAAATGCAAAAATAGCAATTTGGATCCAAAATCATGAGATTCAATAAAAAAAGCAGTTAATAAACAGACAAATATTTACAATTTGATTTTTCAGGAGCCGGGAACCTGCTTTCCACTATATCTTTTGCTTTGCAAAAGGATGCCGTTACAATCAGGGCTAGATCAATTGAAAATTTCTACTTTTGCACCATGTTAGAAATTCTTTATCGAGATGAGCACCTTATTGCAATCAATAAACCAAGTGGATTATTGGTTCATAAATCCTTCTATGCAGGAGAAGCCGATACCTATGCTATCCAGGAGCTGAAGAAACAGATTGGACAAAAAGTTTATCCTGTACATAGGTTAGACCGGAAAACTTCGGGTGTTCTGCTGTTTACTTTAGATAAAGATACCCTTAGAGCGATGAGCGAACAGTTTTCATCACGAGAAGTGGAGAAAAAATATCTGGCCATTCTTCGGGGTTGGGCAAAAGAAGAAGAAACTATTGATTACGACCTGGTTAATGAAAATGAAGTCAAGCAGAATGCGGTTACTTACTATCGCCGTTTGCAGACTTCGGAAATAGATTTACCCTTTTTAAAACATCAGACTTCAAGATATTGTTTGGTAGAAGCCATTCCTGAAACGGGAAGATTTCATCAGCTGAGAAAACATTTTAAACATATTCTGCATCCTATTTTAGGCTGTCGTAAGCATGGCTGCAATAAGCAAAATAAATTGTGGCTTCAAACATTTGACATCAACAAAATGACGCTCCATGCCCATCAGTTGATTTTTAATCATCCTGTTTCTAACGAAAGAATCACGGTAAATGCCACTATAGATGAAGATTTCAAAAGAGTAGGGGATATTCTGAATTTTGATTTGAATGCATACTCTTAGTTTGAAAAAACTATTAAATCTACTAATTTCACGTGACCTCAGTCCATTCAGAAATAGCGGAGATATTTCTCCACACATTTTTTAACGCAATGTTCGCAAAGTTTAACTAATCCTTGTTTTTATTTCCGATTGCAAAAGGCACTTCGTTCAGCAAAGGCTGTGCGTGCACTTCGCTAAGTGAAGCGCCCTTGCGAACAAAATGTTTTCAGGATGATCGGAACCTTTGCGATCATAGTGGTTTAAAAATTTATTTTACCGGTATTTTATTCTTATAGATACCGTATATCAAATATTTTGATAAAATATCATAGGTTAATCGAGCATTAATTTTAAAATGAGTAATTTTGTAAAACTTTTTTTCAATGTACAAATCGCTCATTCGTCCGATTCTTTTCAAATTTGATCCTGAAGATGTTCATCACTTTACATTTTCAATGCTTAAGAATTTTGGATTTTTCACTAAATTATTTTTCCCAAAACCTGTTGAAGACAAACGTCTGGAAAGAGAAGTTTTCGGATTGAAATTTAAAAATCCTGTAGGATTAGCTGCCGGTTTTGATAAAAATGCAGTATTGTTCAATGAATTGGGAGACTTAGGTTTCGGATTTGTAGAAATCGGAACGGTAACCCCAAGAGCGCAAGCCGGAAATCCTAGAAAAAGATTATTCCGTTTGATAGAAGACGGCGGAATTATCAACAGAATGGGATTCAATAATGAAGGTCTTGAAGCAGCTATTGAAAAACTGAAATCCAATAAAGGAAAAATAATCATCGGTGGAAACATCGGAAAAAATACAGATACAAGCCCGGAAAACTATACCCAGGATTATCTGGACTGTTTTGAAGGTCTTCATCCTCATGTAGACTACTTTGTACTGAATGTAAGCTGTCCAAACGTAGGAAGCCACGCCAAACTTGAAGATGTAGAATATCTGAGAGAGTTGATTACAGAAGTGAAAAAGATTAACCAGTCAAAATCTGTACAGAAGCCTATACTGCTGAAAATTGCACCGGATCTTAATAACAACCAATTAGATGAAATCATTGATCTGATTGCAGAAACAAAGATTGATGGTATTGTGGTTTCCAATACTTCTGTCAACAGAGAAGGTCTGAAAACCTCTCCTGAAGTTTTAGAACAGATAGGAAATGGGGGTCTGAGCGGGAAGCCGATTCGTGAAAGAAGTACAAAAATGATCAAATATCTTTCTGATAAAAGCAATAGGGCATTCCCAATCATTGGAGTAGGAGGAATACATTCTGCAAAAGATGCCATGGAGAAATTGGATGCGGGAGCTACCTTGATTCAACTATATACAGGGTTTATTTATGAAGGCCCGGAACTGATCAACGAGATCAATCAGGAACTTCTGAAAAGAGCAAGCAGATTACCGAGATAAAATAAAAGAGAGTTTACACAACTCTCTTTTTTATTTTGATTTTATAATGGAAGCTTTTTTAATATCTACAGTAAATGTATAGGCGGGAGAAGAGAAAGATTTACTTACCTTATATTGTATTATTTCTTTGTCCTTTGATTTTGTTTTCGTTGTATCATAAATGTTTTCCCAACAGCTTTCAATCAGGAATTCTTCATAGTTTTTATAATTCCAGTCTTTTGTAAAATAAAGAACTCTGTAGCCTTTTTCACCATCACTTGCCCCACATTGTCCACAGGCGTTAAAATTAGAAGTCTGTTCAAAATACAGTAGAACTCTGTTTCCGTTTTCTCCTGAAGAGTAAGAAATCAGTTCATTTCCTCCGGCTTTATTAATGAAGTCGAATGTATTGATCTTTTTATTATTGGGCAGGAACAGATAGTTGTTGAGGCGATAAATCATTGCGTTACCTGTAAATAATTGCATGAGCTGAGTTTTTTTACCCATCGAAAAAATCCCGGGAATCGGGTTGTTTTTCATGCTGATATTTTCCAATACAATAGATTCCAGAGGAGCTAGCTTTTGTGCTGTTTCATTCGTTTTTTCTACTTTTTGGAGAGATGTGATCTGATCTTTTAAAATCCTGGAATTTTGCTTCTGTTTAGTCCCGAAATTATATAATGACAGGTCACCATAATAATCATATATTCCGGTGAGCGGGATTTTCTTTTTGTATTTATCATAATAATACCATCCGTCCACGTAATGCTGATACTGATCACAATCTACAATGCCTGTGTAATTAAGTTGCATGGTAATGGGTACTCCTCCAATCTCTCCGGTGAAAATCTGGGAAGAATCAGTTACTTTCTTTAATTCAACTTTTTGACCGAGGAAAAATGTGAGACTTAAAGAAAATAATAAAGTAAATATTTTTTTCATGGTTGGCTGTGATTAGTTTTTAGAGGAAGAAATGGGCGATGGTGTAGATAATAAGACCAACAAGTCCGCCCACCAGTGTTCCGTTGACCCGGATAAACTGCAGATCTTTTCCTACTTCCAGCTCCAGTTTTTCACTAAGCTCTTTTCCCTGCCAGTTTCCAACGGTTGTACTGATGAGGTTACCAAATTGGTGGGTATTTTTCAGAATATATTTATAAGCCGTTACCCTAACCCAATGATCTATTTTGTTCTGAAGGTTTTCATCTGTCTTTAAGTTTTGTGCAAATTCATTCAGATTTTTAGAAAGGTAGTTTTTCAGGGCAGAATGCTCTTCCTGAAGCTCTTTCATCAGTGTTTTTTTGATAGAAACCCAGATGTCATTGGAATATTCATCCAGTTTGTCATTTTTCAGAAGTCCGTTTTTGATCGTTTTAAATTCCTCATCCCATTTCGGGTCTTCCTTCAAATCCATAGAAAACTCATGAATCTTCTGAGTTATCAACCCTCTTACTTCATGCTGCGGATCTTCTTCTATTTCTTTAAAAAAATCAGAAAGTCCGTCCGCAATTTTATCTGCAATCTTATTATCTACAAAAGAAGGAATGAATGTATAACTGCCTTTTTTTACACGGTCTTTGATCATTTCATCATTCTCTATGATATATTCTTTGATCTGTTTAGAAAGATTGGTAATGATTCTCTGATGGTCATTTTTTTCCAGAATATAACCGATTCCGTTTCCAACCACCTTATTAAGCTTAATATCATCCGTCATTTCAGAAACCTTTTTGCTGATAAACTGACTTACCGTGGAATCATCTAGTTTATTAAGAATATCAAGAACGATATCTGAAAGGTTTTTAATCAAAATATCCTGACTTTTTTCTTTACCCAGCCATTCACCGACAAAATTGGAAACTTTAAGCTTCTGGATATAAGGTCTTATGTTCTGAGGAGAAAGAAAGTTACCCACTACAAAACTCCCAAGGTTGTCTCCCAATCTCTGTTTACTATTTTCAATGAGGTTGGTATGGGGTATCGGAAGCCCGAGAGGATGGCGGAATAATGCCGTTACAGCAAACCAGTCAGCTAGTGCACCAACCATAGCAGCTTCGGCAAAAGCACGGACATAGCCGATCCAATGAGAGCTGTTAGACTTCTGTAAAATAGTGGTAACAATAAAAATAACAGCCATCAGAACGAATAACCCTGTGGCAAATGCTTTATATTTTCTGAGTTGTTTTCTTTTTGCTTCGTCATTCATATTCTCAAATTTACTAAATTTGGTTATGAAACCGTTTAATCTTAATAAAAGCTTTTAAACCTCAAAAATTTTGCGGTTAAAGAATGAAATTTACGATGAAATTTTTAGTTTCAATCACCTTATTATTTTTTCTGCAGGCATGTACGCAGAAACATGAACCTATTAAAACCCTCTCTATGGAAAATACAGAAGCAAAAAACAATCCATACTATTCCAGAACTGATACAACAAAACTTAATGTTTCCAATGAAGAATGGAAAAAAATACTTGCTCCGGACTTGTACGCAATCGCCAGAGAAGCTGCAACAGAAAGAGCTTTTACTGGAAAATACAATGAGTTTGATGAGATTGGAGAATATTATTGCGCGGTGTGCGGAAATCACCTGTTCCGTTCTACCTCCAAATTTTCCAGCAGCTGTGGCTGGCCAAGTTTCTTTGAAGCGGATAAAGAAGGAGTCTACTATGTAAGAGACCAGTCGTATGGAATGGATAGGGTAGAGGTTCTTTGCAAAAGATGTGACTCCCATTTGGGACATGTTTTCGATGATGGGCCGAAGCCTACCGGACTGCGTTATTGTATGAATTCTGTGAGCCTGGAATTTGTGGCTGATGCTCAAAAAAAGGACTTTTAATTCACAGAATCAGGACGTTAAAGTTTCTTAAATAGCGTTAAACTTTTTAGAGTTATAACCCCTTGGTAATTATGTTTTTATAATTTTGCCCCACTAATTTGGATTTACATATTATTGAATGAAAGGATTTTATAGCGTATTAGGCCTTGTTTACATGGTGACGACTTCATTCTACATTTCTCCAAGAATGGCGGTGAAAAGTGAGAATGTCAATACAACGAAAACAGAAAAAGTAGCTGAAACGAAATCTGTGAAGAGCAGCACAACAGCTGTATTTTCATCAGAAGCACTATACCAATCAATTGCATTTGATCCTGAACATGAATTGAATTATGAAGTGTTCTCAAAAGCATTGACTGGATATGAAAATTTAAAAAAAGCAGGATTGCTTACCCAAGACTCGCATTTACTAACTATCTGCGATTTTTCTATGTCTTCTAACACAAAAAGACTTTGGATCATTGACCTGGAAGACAAAAAAGTTCTGTTCAACTCATTGGTAGCACACGGAAAAAATACAGGCGAAGAATTTGCGACGAATTTTTCTAACAGGGAAAGTTCGTTACAGAGCAGCTTAGGATTTTATATCACGGATGCAACCTATCAGGGTGACAATGGATATTCTCTGAAGTTATTGGGAATGGATAAAGGGTTTAATGATGCGGCTTACAGAAGAGCAATTGTTTTACACGGCGCTGATTATGTAAGCGATGCATTTGCAGCCATGCACAAAAGAATCGGAAGAAGCTGGGGATGTCCCGCGGTTCCAAGAGAGCTGACACAATCTATCATTAATACGATTAAAGGTAAAAACTGTCTGTTCATCTATTATCCCGATCAGAATTATCTTTCTTCTTCAGAATGGTTGAAAGCATAAAAATAAAAAGGCAGTCAGAATAGACTGCTTTTTTATTGATTAATGGCATAGAAACAAAAATCCCTGTATGATTTTTCATACAGGGATTTTCAGTTATTTGAATCAGATTAGCTGAATTTCTTGAAAATTAAAGTAGCATTATGTCCTCCGAATCCAAAAGCATTGCTTAAAGCGTAGGTAATATCTTTTTCCTTTGCTTCTCCAAATACAATATTGATATCCTGCGGAATATTCTCATCAATGCTGTGAAGATTGATCGTTGGTGGAATAATACCATTTTGAATGGCTTTAATAGAAAGAATCGCTTCCACCGCACCAGCAGCACCCAATAAATGACCTGTCATAGATTTTGTTGCACTGATATCAAGATTTTTGCTTCCTTTAAATAATTTATTAATTCCATTGAGCTCTACCAGATCTCCAAGCGGAGTAGAAGTAGCATGAGGATTAATGTAATCAATATCATCTACATTGATTTCTGCTTCGTTTAAAGCCAGTTGCATCGCTTTGATAGCGCCCACTCCGTCCGGATGAGGTGCCGTCATGTGATAAGCATCCGCTGTCATGGCTGCTCCTACCAATTCTGCGTAGATTTTTGCTCCTCTTGCTTTAGCGTGTTCATATTCTTCAAGAATCAATGTTCCTGAACCTTCACCCATTACAAAACCATCTCTGTCTGCATCGTAAGGACGGCTTGCGGTCGCAAAATCATCATTTCTTGTAGACATGGCTTTCATAATGGAAAATCCACCGATAGAGGCTGGAGAAATTGCGGCTTCAGAACCACCGCTCACGATCACTTTCGCTTTTCCGAGACGGATATAGTTGAAGGCATCCATCAACGCTGTATTTCCGGTAGCACATGCTGAAACAGTTGTATAATTAATTCCCTGAAGACCATATTTCATGGAAATCATTCCTGATGCCATATTGGCAATAAATTTCGGGACAAAGAAAGGGTTGAATCTTGGCGTTCCGTCACCGGCTGCAAAATTCATCACCTCGCTTTCAAAAGTCCACATTCCACCTTGTCCTGTTCCCCAGATGACACCTACATCAAATGGATCCATATTTTCCAGTTCAAGTCCGGAATCTTTAAGAGCTTCCGCGGTAGAATACATGGCATATTGTGAAAATAGATCACTTCTTTTGATTTCGTTGTGTGTTAAATGAAGTTTTGGATCAAAATTTTTAACCTCACAAGCGAAATGTACTTTAAATTTTTCTGTGTCGAAATGGGTAATATTATTAGCTCCACTCATTCCATTGATACTGTTTTGCCAAAATTCTTCGACATTATTTCCCAAAGGCGTCACCGCGCCAAGACCTGTAATGACAACTCTCTTCATACTTAGTTATTGATTTTGAATAAATTCGAGGTTCCTCTTGCGATTAATCGTGTTTTGTCTGCATTCCATATTTCACATTGAGCGTTTACGAATTGCTTACCTCTTTTAATGATTTTAGTTTCAGCTACAATATTATCATTTTCTTTTGCAGTTGAAAAATAATCTATGACATTATTTATAGTGGTAATGAAAGAATTTTCATTTAAAGAAAACATGGTGGCACCAATAATATCATCAACAATAGCAGCGGTAACACCACCATGCAGATTTCCTATAGGGTTTAGCCATTCCGGTCTTACGGTATATTGAAATTCCAGTTGCCCTTCCTCAACGGAAAGAACAATTGGGTTCAGCCATTTCATAAAAGGAGACGGTGACTGATCAAATTCTTTTCCGATGAATTGCTGTAATTGTGCTAATCTATCCATACTTTCAATTTTTATTTCTCTAAAATCATGGTTACTCCCTGCCCACGCGCGGCACAAATGGATATAAAACCTTTTCCACTGCCTTTTTCGTGAAGTAATTTTGCCAGAGTTGCGATAATTCTTCCTCCTGTTGCTGCAAAAGGATGGGCAGCAGCAAGGCTTCCGCCTTTTACATTCAGTTTACTTCTATCAACCTTTCCAAGAGCTTTCTCCAGTCCGAATTTTTTAGCCAATTCATCATTTTCCCAAATTTTTATAGTCGCTAAAACCTGCGCAGCAAATGCCTCATGGATTTCGTAGTAATCAAATTCTGAGAGATTCATATTGGCTTTTTTCAGCATTCTCTCGGCTGCAAAAACTGGTGCTAAAAGTAAATCCTGCTTGTTTTCAATATATTCTATCCCTGCCAATTCTGAGAAGGTGATATAGGCTAAAACAGGAAGATTGTTGGCATTAGCCCATTCTTCACTGGCAAGTAATATTGCCGAAGCTCCATCAGTAAACGGTGTTGAGTTTCCGGCTGTTAAAGTTCCGTTTTGCTTATCAAAAGCAGGTTTCAGTTGTGAAAGTTTTTCAATACTACTGTCACGGCGCATGTTGTTATCTTTATCCAGACCAAATGCGGGAGTGATCATATCATTAAAAAAGCCTTCGTCATAAGCTTTTGCCATATTCTGATGACTTTTTAAAGCTAATTGATCCTGTTCTTCTCTGGAAATGTTGTAATATTTTGCGGTGATTTCTGTATGTTCACCCATTACCAAGCCTGTTTTTGGTTCCTGTCCCTTATAAGGAATAGGCATCCAGTCTTTCAGTTTCGGGCTTAGCAGTTGTTTTAGTTTTCCGAATGCTGATTTTTCTTTATTTGCTTTTAACAAAGCTTTTCTTAATCGAGGTGAAGATTCAAATGGGATATTACTCATTGCTTCCACTCCACATGCAATACCGCAGTCTATCTGGCCCAGAGCAATTTTATTTCCAATGTAAATGGCGGCTTCAATTCCTGTATCACATGCCTGTTGAAGATCACAAGCAGGAGTAGCGGGATCAAGAGTTGTATTCATTACGGTTTCCCTGATGAGGTTGCTTTCAGAAATATGTTTGATAACAGCACCTCCGGCCACTTCTCCGAGTCTTTTTCCTTTAAGATGATAACGATCTATCAGTCCGTTGAGGGAAGCGAGCAGCAGATCCTGGTTTCCCTGTTCTGAATAAGCGGTATTCATTCTGGCGAAAGGAATTCTGTTGTATCCTACGATAGCCACTTTTTTTGTTTCCATGTTGTATAATTTATGATGGAAGAATATTGAGTTCATGATCAATCATGTAAGTGATTTTGTCTAAAGCATGGTTTAGAAAACTTTGATCACCCATTGTTTTTGAAAGCAGGATTCCGCCTTCAATAAGCATAATAAATAAGGAAGCGTATTGCCCGGCATTGACTTTTTTATCAATTTCGCCCTTCTTTTGCCCCTCCAGAATAGCGTCTGATATTTTGGACATCCATTGCTCAAAGGATTTTTTAACCTGAGTTTTTAAAGCTGGGAAAGAATCATCTGCTTCTGTTGCGGCATTCATTAATGGACATCCGCCGTTGGCAAATACGAACTTCCAGTTTTTTCGGTAAAAATCTACAAAAGCATGAAGCTTATCCACGGACTTAGGATATTCTTCACCAAAAGATCGGCTGAGGGTTCTGCCCAGTAATCCGGCATTGTATTTATAGACTTCAATCGCTACTTCATCTTTGTTTTCAAAATTTCCGTAAATACTTCCTTTCGTCAGTCCGGTTACCTGGGTAATGTCGGACAGCGAAGTAGAGATATAGCCCTTTGTGTTAAAAAGAGTTGCTGTTTTCTCGATGATGTGCTGTTTTGTTTTTTCTGCCTTCGACATTATTAATGATTATACATGCAAATATACAAAAATATACCACTCGGTATATTTTATTTGAAAATTTACCCGCTACAGATATTAAGAGCTTTAAATTTTGGCTAAAGCCAATAGAATGGTTTTAAAATAAAAAACGGGCTAAAGCCCGTTTCTATTGATGTTGAATTACTACTTTATTCTTAATTTTCTAAAGTAGCATTCAATGTAATTTCAAAGTTGAATGCTGCACTTACCGGGCATCCTTCTTCAGCAATTTTAGCAAATTTCTGGAATTCTTCTTCTGAGATTCCCGGAACTTTTGCTGTTAAAGTCAACTCAGATTTTGTAATCTTCCCGATATTAGGATCAAGGGTGATTACAGAAGTTGTTTTTAACTCTTCAGGATTGTACCCTGCCTGTGAAAGCTCTGCATCTAGTTTCATTGTGAAACATCCGGCATGAGCTGCTGCCAGTAATTCTTCAGGGTTAGTCCCTACACCATCCGCGAAACGGCTGTTGAAAGAATATTGAGTTTGGTTTAAGGTTGTACTTTGAGTAGTTAAGTGTCCTTTTCCTTCTTTAATGGTACCGTTCCAAACGGCTGTTGCGTTACGTCTCATAATGTTTGTTTTTTGTATTTAATGTTGTTTGATTTTGATGATACAAAGGTATGTCTGCGGAATAGCATATTCAATAGATAAAAAGACTTAAATATTGTACTTTTTTCCCGAAGAGTAATTTTTTTTAAAATTTGCTGGTGTGCTTCCGGTTTTATTCGTGAAAAGACGGTTAAAGTAAGCCGGATCTTCATAGCCGAGATCGTAAGCAATTTCTTTCACAGGTTTATCTGTATAAAAAAGTAACCTTTTTGCTTCTAATAAAATCCTGTTGATGATAAACTGATTGGGAGAATCCAGATTCAAATTTTTAAACTTATGGGTTAAGGTTTTCGGGGCAATGTGAAGCAAGTCTGCATAATCTGCTACATTATGCTTTTCTCTGAAATGAATTTCAAGATGTCTGCTGAAGTCTCTGAATATATCCAGTTCATTACCTGGTATTCTGATCGTATCATTATCTAAATTTTGCTTCTTCCATTTTCGGGTAGCGCGGATAATGATCTGTTTTACATACGTTCTGATCATTTCTTCTGCAGAGGAATCTTGCCATTCAAGTTCATCTTTAATATTCTGAAAGAGATCTTTTATAAGAGTTGCTTCGGAAGGATCAAGTTCTACAAAGGGAATTTCAAATACATTATGAAAAAGAAGCCCATCGCAGGCCACTTCTTTATCATGAATCTGAATGCAATAAAAATCACGGTTATAGAAAAGAAGAATAGATTCATCTTTTCCTTTTTGTATGCTTAGATGCTGGTTAGTCAGGAAAAAGAGTGAAGGTTTCTTTGTTTTATAATGATTAAAGTCTACCGTAAGTTCGTATCCTGAAGGAATGAAAAATACTTTGATATCAGTTCTGAAATGGTTCCCGTTAAAATTCTCCAGATTTCCTTCTGAAAATATTTCCAGTCCGAGTCTTTTATAGTGATCTTCAAAAATAAGCTGTTGGGGCATACTTTAACTTTAGTTTAAAGATACAAAAAAGCATGATTTGAACTGTATTAAATTATTGAAACCCAAATTTCTGATGTCTGACATATAAAATTGGAATAAAATAAATCGAAAATATGTTTTTACATTGATATTATTTTATCATTTTTACAAAGATTTGTGCCGCAACCTATATTATTAACCCTTTTTTCATAACTCCCTGTATGAGCGAATTAGAAAATATTCTGAGAGAAATAACTCCACTATCTCCTGAGGATAGTTTTCTCGTGTTTGACAGGATTAAAGCGTCATTTGACTTTCCGTATCACTATCATCCGGAAATTGAAATCAACTTTATCTACAAAGGGAAAGGGTACCGCAGGATGGTAGGAGATCACACCGGAGAAATCGGGAATATAGAACTGGTATTGGTAGGACCAAATTTACCACATTGTTGGGCAAATTACAGATGCAAAAACAGGAAAACTCACGAAATCACAATACAATTTAATCAGGATTTCTTTCAGCAGTCACTGATGGAGAAAAATATTCTGAAGCCCATCAACAACCTGATGAAAGACTCTATCAGAGGGATTCTTTTTTCTTCTGAAACCGCTGAGAAACTAAAAGATTCGTTTCTCAACCTGTCAAAGATGAACAGTTTTGAATCTTTCATAGAAATAATGAAGATTCTGAATGAACTGGCAGTTGCAGAAAACAAAACGCTTTTGTCTTCGTATAGTATTGAGCTTGAGACCTTTGCTGATAATGATAAAATGAAGATTATCCACGATTTTGTTCATAAAAATTTTGAAAATAAGATTACGCTGGATAAAGTGGCTTCTATGGTGAATATGAGTAATGTAACGTTCAACAGATTCATTAAAAAAAGAACGGGAAAAACCTTTATCAATTATCTTAATGAGATAAGAATCAGCTATGCTGCGCGTTGGCTGATGGAAAAGAATCTTACTGTTTTTGAAATTGCTTTTGAAGCCGGCTTTAATAATATTGCCAACTTCAACAAGGTATTTAAGTCAATCAAAAAGACAACTCCTACTGAATTTAAGGAACAATTTAAAGGAGTGAAAAAAATTGAATAATGTGCTTTTGAGATACACTCTTTTCTACACAATCAGCTCAAAATAAAATAAAAATCCGGGTATTGATATCTGGATTTTTTTTTGTTAAAAACGTTGATAAATCCTCTTTTTTTGATTGATTTTAAGATGGTGTATTTTGTTGATATATAGTGGTTTAATTGGTTTTAAATAAAATTGCTGAAAAAATAATATCGTTTTATGATAAAATAGTATTATATCAGACTGGCTACAAAATTTAGATTTGTGAATGTGAATTAAATCTTAACAAAACTTTAAATAATTTAATACATAAACGGCAAAGTTTTACTGAAAAAACAATAATTTATTTTGTATTGAAAATTAAAGTAATGTCACTGATTCTCAATTAAATCTAACGAATCTAAACCTTATGAGAAAAGCAGTTATACCTGTTCTGTTCGTTTTTTCACTTTCTGCGAATGCACAGGAGAAAAAATCGGCCGACACTACGAAGACAAACAGTATTGAGGAGGTCGTAGTCACCTCTTTGGGGATAAAAAGGCAGGCCCGCTCTTTGACGTATTCCAGTCAGCAGATTGGTGGGGATGAGCTTACAGAAGTGAAAACTCCCAATCTATTAAATTCGATCAATGGAAAAGTATCCAACGTACAGATCAACAGAACCAATGGTGTAGGAAGCTCCGTAAGGGTGATAATGAGAGGGAATAAGTCTGTGAACAATACACAGCCATTGTACGTAATTGATGGAATTCCAATCATCAACGGAACAGGAAAATCAGCTGATATCGGGCAGTATTCTAATATGCCGGATCCGGGAGATGTACTGAGTTCTATTAATCCTGATGATATTGAAAGCATCAACTTCCTGAAAGGGGCATCTGCTTCAGCATTATACGGTTCTGCGGGAGGTAACGGAGCAATCTTGATTACTACTAAAAAAGGGCGCGCAGGAAAAAGTTCAATTACTTACAGTTCCAGCCTTACAGTAGACAGAGCCTACAGTCTTCCAAAACTACAGCACAGTTATTTATCTTATGATCCATCTGTAGCAGGTTCACAGCCAGGACAATCTGTAGACAGCTGGGGTGCAAAGGGAGAATCTAAGGATTATCTTAAAGATTTTCTGCAAACGGGAACTACGTGGGTAAACAGCCTTTCTTTCCAATCAGGAAATGAAAGATCAACCAGTTATTTCTCTATCGGAAATACAACGAACAAAGGGGTGGTTCCAATGTCTTATTTTGATCAGTATAATGTGTCTTTCAGGAATTCAAGCAAGTTTTTGGATGATAAACTGACATTAGATGCTAACTTTATTGGTTCATTACAGGAAAGTAAGAACAGACAGACTCCGGGAGCATCTTTTTCTCCTTTGACGAGTTTATACTGGTTGCCAAGAGGTGTAGATTTTGACCAATATGGAGCCAATAATTATTCCTATTTAGATAAAACGAGATTCTTGCCCGCTCAGAATTGGTGGGAAGTAAACCCGGATGGAAGTTTCAAAGGAAATCCGGTGACGCAGAATCCTTACTGGATTTTAAACCGAAATCCGGTTACAGTAAGCAACAAAAATACATATGGAGCTCTTTCCCTGTCTTACCAGATCAATCCTTGGTTAACAGCAAGAGTAAGAGGGAACTATAGCTGGAATATTTCAGACAGCCAGCGTGACATTGCAGCTTTTTCAGCACCAAGCTTACTGGCTAATGGGACTAATGGTAGAATGCTTAAAAATACTTATGAAAATACTTCTACTTATGGTGATGTTTTATTAATCGGTAGCCCTAAAATAAGTGAGACCATCTCTTTAGACTTTACTGTAGGAGGAAGTATCAATACTACAAGAAATAAAATAGGACAAGTTGATAATGCCTATCTGGCAAATCCTAATCTCTTTACAGCGAACAACCTTCAGTGGAATATCAACAGATCGCCGGGAGATGGGTATCATAATACCTATACGAATATGAAAAAGCAGGTACAATCTGTATTTGCAAGTGCTTCTGTAGGGTACAAAAATATGTTTTATGTAGATATGACCTTCAGAAATGACTGGGATTCTACTTTAGCATTAACAGGAAGAACAGGATTTGACTATGAATCTGTAGGAGCTAATGCTATATTGTCTTCTATTTTTAAACTTCCTGAGGTTATTAATTTCTGGAAAATAAGAGGATCTTACGCAACGGTAGGGCTAGGATTACCTACGAATATTTCTAATGCAATGCTAGAATATAACAAAGGGTATACCTATGGTGTTGATGCCGGAACAATCGTTTATCCTAAGAGTTCTTTTGCTACAGGGGCTGGTTTTGAAGCGTTACTTCCAAGACCAGAGCTTAATAAAACATTTGAAGCAGGAACGGAACTGAGGTTATTAAATAACAGATTAAACTTCGATATTACCTATTATAATTCTAATACAAGTAACCAGCTGCTGGAAACAACAGTCTTTTCAAACTTGGGAGGATTGGCTCCAGGGTCATATTATCTGAATGCAGGTAAAATCCGAAATACAGGTTTTGAATCATCCCTTTCTTACAAGGTCTTCAATTCAGAAAAATTCGGATGGACAACTACGGTAAATGCCTCAGCTAACAAAAATACAATTGTTGAATTATTCCCGCCAAGTTTGAGTATTCCTGAAAATCAGCTTTTCTCATTAACGGGAGGTGGAGATTATACAAGACTTAAGCTGGGAGGTTCTTTTGGAGATCTTTATGGAATTAAATTCAAAAGAGACGATCAGGGACGTATTTTGGTGAATGAAAAGGGAGTTCCTTTAGCAGAGAATACACCTTCTTATTTGGGTAACCCGAACCCTAAGTTTATCCTTGGATTTAATAATGCATTCAATATTGGTAAATTGGGGATCTCTTTCCTTATCGATGGTAAATTTGGAGGGAAGGTACTTTCTCTTACAGAAAAAGCAAATGATATCTATGGGGTAAGCCAGTCTACAGCTGATGCAAGAGATGCCGGAGGTGTATCTATACCAAATGCTGTGTACGCACCGGGAACTCCTAATGCAGGACAGGCTTATACTGGTTTGACCAATGCAAAAGATTATTATAAGGCAGTAGGAACTACAGAAGGTTTTGGAAAAGGAGTTGATGAAGCTTATTTGTACAGTGCTACAACAATACGTCTACGTCAGGCATCTGTTTCATATACATTTGATGTCGATTCCAAATATTTGAAAAATGCAACGGTAAGTTTAGTAGGAACCAATTTGTTTTTCTTCTACAAAAAAGCACCGTTTGATCCAGAACAGGTATCAGGAAATACACCTGGTGGGGTTGGGGTAGATTCATTTGGACTACCGGTTACCAGATCTATCGGATTATCATTAAAAGCTAACTTCTAACTCTTACAATTACGAAAATGAAAATCAATACTATTAAAACATTGGTATTCGGAGCAGCAGTGCTGTTTTCCGCATCAGGATGTACCAATGACTTTGATCAATATAATCAGGAAAAGCTGGGAGGCCCTGAAAACTTTTATGCAGATTTTATAGCCGTTGTTAACCCTATGAAATCTATCCAGAGAGGTCTGCAGGCGGACTATCAGCTGTATCCAAACCTAAGTGCAGATATGTACAGTGGGATGTTCAGTACAGCCACACCATTCAACGGAGGGGTAAATAACCTTACTTATTCTATGATGGATGGGTGGAACAATAGAATTATTGCCAGACAGCAGGATATTTTCAACTATTCTATCATTATTGATAATGCTGCTAAAAATAATTATCAAGGTGTAGATTTTACAGGCACGTTTGCTGTGAAAAAAATTCTTAAAGTGATTACAGCAGCAAGAGTTTCAGACAATCACGGTCCTGTAGTCTACAGTAAATATGAAACACCGAATTCTAATGGAGTTACTGATTTTGACTCTCAGCAGGATGCGTACAATTATTTTATCGCAGATCTTACAGCAGCCATTACAGATTTACAGACCGTAATTGCCACTCCCGCAACAAAGAATGTAGAAGATAAAGCTTCCCTGAAAAATGCTGACCTGGTATACGGCGGAAATATGGCACAGTGGGCAAAACTGGCTAATTCATTAAAGCTGAGACTTGCTATGAGAATGAGCTATGCAGATCCTGCGAAATCTAAACAATATGCAGAAGAGGCATTAGCTTCACCTGCAGGATTGATCACTGATAATGCAGATAATGCTTTGATCAGTGTAGGACAGTCAGAATTGAGCTTCATCATTTACTCATGGGGAGACTGTTTGATCGGCGCACCTTTGATGTCTTATATGAACGGATATAATGACCCAAGACTTTCGGCATATGCTATTCCGGCATCTGATCCAGGTCTACAGGGAAAATACATAGGAATACGTCAGGGAATTGATTTATTAAACGGTAAATCAACTTACGGCGGATTCTCACAACCACAGGCAAAATCTGCGAATGGAGATTATTTTTCCGGGACAGATGGTAAAATGAAATTATTCACTGCTGCAGAAACATGGTTCCTGAAAGCTGAAGCTGCTTTGAGAGGATATGCAGGAGCAGGAGATATTCAGACAAACTATACTACCGGAGTTCAGCAGTCTTTCGGAGAATGGGGGAAAAGCGCTAATGTTGCTGCTTATCTTGCCGATAATACTTCTACTGAAGCACCTTATCTTGATCCAAAAAATGCAGACAATAACGTACTTGCAGGAAACCCTCAGTTAAGTACCATTACTATCGCATGGAATAACGGGGATACCAACGAAAGAAAATTAGAAAGAATTATTACCCAAAAATGGCTTTCTCTTTATCCAAACGGACCGGAAGCATGGGCAGAGCAGAGAAGAACAGGATATCCGGTTCTTTTCAAAGTAAGAAAAAATGATAGCGGCGGAGCAATCAGTACAGAAGCAATGATCAGAAGAATTCCTTTCACTATTGATACCAAAACGTCACTCTATAATTACCAGCAGGCTGCACAAATGCTTAACGGACCTGATACCGGAGGCACTAAGCTATGGTGGGATAAGAAATAAAAAATATTCAGAATCACTCATTAATAAAGAGACATCTCAAAGTCAGATTCTATTTGATACATTCATTGAGGCGGGAGAATAAAGTAGAATCTCCAAAAAATTTATAGTTTCGTTTTTAGCCTGAATGAACTTTTGAGATGTTCTCTTTTATTTAGAATCTTATTTTCAAATATGGGAAAAAACAACTCCGGAACCCGTAGGATCCAGCCAATTCTTTGGATTTCAACATTATATTTTGCAATGGGTGTTCCCTTTGTAACCATTAATGCGGTTTCAGGAATCATGTATAAAGATATGGGTGTTTCGGATTCACAGATCACTTTCTGGACAGCCCTTATCCTTTTCTCCTGGACGTTAAAACCACTTTGGAGCCCGTTCCTGGAGATCTATAAAACAAAAAAATTCTTTGTTGTTTTTACTCAGTTTGCCATAGGAATTCTTTTTGCATTAGTAGCTTTAAGTCTGCCGATGCATGATTTTTTCAAATACAGTATTGCGCTTTTTGCAGTAATAGCATTTTGCGGAGCTACCCATGATGTGGTAGCAGACGGAACGTATATTGGCTTTCTTACCAATAAAGAGCAGGCGAAATATATAGGCTGGCAGGGCGCTTTTTACAATCTGGCGAAGATTATCAGCAGCGGGGCACTCGTTTATTTTGCAGGTGTTTTAGAAAAAACAAAAGGAGTTACCAATGCCTGGATGATCATTATGGTGATCTATGCACTATTGTTTTTTGTATTGGCTATTTATCACTATTTCATTCTGCCAAAAGAGAATAAAGAAAAACCGAAAGATGAGAAAACTGCCGGAAATGTTCGTAAAGAACTATTGGAAGTTATTACTTCTTTCTTTACCAAAAAGAAAATTTTATGGTGTATCCTTTTCATTATTCTGTATCGTTTTGCGGAAGGATTTGCAATCAAAATAGCTCCTTTATTTTTTAAAGCTCCAAGAACTTCAGGAGGATTGGGACTATCCACATCTGACATCGGACTTGTCTATGGAACTTATGGTTCTGGTGCATTCATTTTAGGTTCTGTATTGGCAGGGTATTTTATCTCAGCCCGCGGACTGAAGAGATCTTTGATATGGTTGTGTTCCGCATTCAATATTCCATTTGTGGTATATGCATTACTGGCTTATTATCAGCCTTCTGATCTTTTACCTGTAGGAATTGCTGTGGTAGTGGAGTATTTCGGATATGGATTTGGTTTTGTAGGGTTAATGCTCTACATGATGCAGCAGATTGCCCCTGGAAAACACAAAACAGCACATTACGCATTTGCAACAGGAATTATGAACCTTGGGGTGATGATTCCGGGAATGTTCAGCGGAATGATCAGTGACTGGATTGGATACAAAATGTTCTTTATCTGGGTATTGATTGCTACCATCCCTGCTTTTTTAGCCACCTTATTCGTTCCTTTCCCTTATCCGGAAAATCAGAAAGAACAACAAATCAACTCATAATAATTAAAAATAAAAAGTAAAAAATACTTTATGACAGCTCAATCAGTAATGATCCCTTGGCAGGATCGCCCGGAAGATTGCAATGATATCATGTGGAGGTTTTCCGAAAACCCGATCATTAACAGATATGCGATACCAACATCCAACAGTATATTCAACAGTGCAGTGATTCCTTTTGAGGATGGATTTGCAGGGGTATTCCGTTGTGATAACAAGGCCGTACAGATGAATATTTTTGCTGGTTTCAGTAAAGATGGAATCAATTGGGACATCAATCATGATCCTATTGAAATGCAGGCAGGAAATACAGACATGATTGAATCCGATTACAAATATGATCCACGTGTTACTTTTATCGAAGACCGTTACTGGATCACATGGTGCAACGGATACAATGGTCCTACCATCGGAATTGGGTATACTTTTGATTTTAAAGAATTTTTTCAGTGTGAAAATGCCTTTCTTCCATTCAACAGAAACGGTGTTTTATTCCCTGAGAAAATCAATGGTAAATATGCGATGTTGAGCCGTCCGAGTGATAACGGACATACTCCTTTCGGAGACATTTATATCAGCTATAGCCCTGATATGAAGTACTGGGGAGAGCACCGCTGCGTGATGAAAGTGACGCCTTTTGAGGATAGTGCATGGCAGTGTACAAAAATTGGAGGAGGGCCTGTTCCTATCAAAACAGAAGAAGGCTGGCTGCTTTTCTATCATGGTGTGATCAATACCTGCAGAGGATTCAGATATTCAATGGGAGCTGCTTTGCTGGACCTTGAAGATCCTACAAAAGTATTGTACAGAACGAAGCCTTATCTGTTGGCTCCGGCTGAATTGTATGAACTGACAGGAGATGTACCGAACGTGGTTTTCCCTTGTGCAGCACTGACGGAAGGAGATAAAGTAACAGTATATTACGGTGCCGCTGATACCGTAGTTGCGATTGCCTTTGGATATATCTCAGAAATTATTGATTTTATGAAAAAGAATTCAATCTAATTAGTAATATAAAGTTTTTAGGAAAATAGGTTAATCATCTTAATTTTTCCTTTTTTTGGGAATTTTATAATGGTTTTCCTATTTTTAAACCAACTTTTAAACAAAAAAATCTCCGATACCTCTCTTATCATGAAAAAAGAACTGCTTATCTGCTTTTTTACAACCCTGATTTCTGTAGCAAATGCCCAGCAAAATAAAAATGATGTTTTATCCTGGGTAGACCCTTTCATAGGGACAGGAGGCCATGGACACACGTTTCCTGGGGCAACTACACCATTCGGGATGATACAGTTGAGTCCGGATCAGAATACTAAAAGTGGCGACTGGGACTGGTGTTCCGGATACCACTACAGCAGTAAGACGATCATGGGATTCAGTCATAACCATCTTAGCGGAACAGGATGGGCAGACCTTGGAGATATTCTGGTAATGCCAACGGTAGGACAAGTGAAAATGGTCCCGGGTTCAGAAGATAAACCGGAAACCGGTTACCGTTCAAAATTCACACACGATAAAGAAGTGGCATCTCCGGGATATTATTCCGTAATGTTGGACAGCTATGGAATCAAAGCTGAACTGACCGCTTCTCCAAGAGTAGGATTTCATAAATATACTTTCCCGAAAAGTGATGAGTCTAACATCATTATAGATCCTACCAATAAAATCTTCGGAAATATCTACCATACTTTAGTGAGTGTGGAAGGCAATAATAAAATCAAAGGTTACTGTTACAGCAATGGCTGGGGAGGTAAACGATTTGCTTACTTCGTCATGGAGTTTTCCAAACCGTTTAAGTCTTACGGCGTTTATGCTGACGGAAAAATCAAAAATGATGAAAAAATTGCCCTTGCCAAAGATGCTAAAGCATTCGTCAGATTCTCAACTGAAGATCAGGAAAGCATCGAAGTAAAAGTATCTTTATCTCCGGTGAGTACAGAAAACGCACAGGAAAATTTTGATACCGAAGCAAAAAATATTGATTTTGCAAAAGCGAAAGAAACAGCCCAAAAAACCTGGCGAGACCTTATCGGAAGATTCCAGGTGACAGGAGGAACAGACAGCCAGAGAAAAATTTTCTACACAGGCGTTTACCATACATTCATTGCACCTAACCTTTATATGGACGTTAATGGAGACTATGTTGCCGCTCAGGAAAATATGAATACCAAATGGTTTACCAACTACAGTACCTATTCATACTGGGACGGATTCAGAGCAACGCACCCGCTGCTTACCATTATGGATCAGAAACATACAAAAGAATTTGCCAATTCCTTAATCAGCAGATATACAGACCGTAAAGATCATATGCCAATCTGGGAACTTTGCGGATATGATAACTTCTGTATGTTGGGCTATCACAGTGCTTCAGTAATTTGGGATGCCATTTCAAAAGGTGTTCCGGGTATTGATGGAGAAAAGGCATTTGCAGCAATGAAAGATGCTTCTTTAACAGATAAAATGAGCAGCAGCGACGGGGGCGGAGGTCTTAATGACTATATCAAATTAGGCTATACACCATCAGAAAACGGAGCTTCAGTTTCGGCAACATTAGAATATTCATATGATGACTGGTGCATCCGGCAGCTTGCAGAAAAATTAGGAAAGAAAGAGGAAGCTGAAGTGTATAAAAAACGTTCTATGAACTTCCTGAATACCTTCAATAAAGAAAATAATCACTTCTGGCCAAGACAAAAAGACGGGAAATTCTTAGCAGATTTCACTCTGAATGACTGGAAGAAACTTCAGCCACACTGGGTTTCCGGAAATATCTGGGCGTATGACTTCTTTGTTCCACATCAGATTGATGAAATGATGAATCTGTATGGCGGCAAAAAAGGATTTGAAGAAAAACTGGATAAAACCTTTACAGAAGCTCTTCATATGGAAGGAGAACAGCATGTTGATATCTCTGGATTTATTGGATCTCTGGGATTTGGTGATGAGCCGGGACACCATGTTCCATATCTGTACAACTATGCAGGAAGCCCTTACAAGACTCAGAAAATGGTGAAATTTATCCGTGACAACATGTACGCGGCGAAACCGGACGGAATTGTAAATAACGAAGACTGTGGTCAAATGTCCGCATGGTATATTTTCTCATCATTAGGATTCTATCCTGTGACACCGGGAAAACCTGTTTATGCTATCGGAGCGCCACAATTCCCGAAAGCTTCTTTAAAATTAGAGAATGGAAAAACGTTCACCGTGATTGCTGACAAGATATCCGACAAGAATATTTATGTTCAGAAAATGTTCCTGAACGGAAAAGAATACAAAAGCTGGGAGCTGAATCACAGCGATATTATGAATGGTGGTGAACTGAGATTTGTAATGGGAAGTAAACCGATAAAATAAGACTCATAAAAATAAACGAAACAAAAGTATCAATGGAAAGGAGAAATTTTATTAAAACAAGTGCACTGGCAGGAGCCGGATTGCTGTTTACTCAGAATGTTTTTGCTAAAAATTTAGTGCTGGATGATTTTCCTGTTGTCCGTGTTCCTAAAGAGAAAAGACATTTTACCAGCGAATCCGTAGAAAATGCTATCGCTGCTTTTAAAAAGAAAGTTAAAAACAAAGAACTCGGCTGGCTCTTTGAAAACAGCTTCCCGAATACATTAGATACTACTGTTTTCTATAGTGAAACCAATGGAAGGCCGGATACTTATGTAATCACAGGAGATATTGATGCAATGTGGCTTCGTGACAGTTCTGCACAGGTTTTCCCTTATCTGCAGTTCTCTAAAAAAGATGAAAAGCTGCACAAGCTGATCTCAGGAGTAATCCACAAGCAAACTACTTTCATCCTGAAAGATCCTTATGCGAACGCTTTCTATAACGATGACCAAAAGATCAGTAAATGGAAAGAGTATGACCATACTGATATGAAACCGGGAACTCATGAAAGAAAATGGGAAATAGACTCTCTATGTTATCCTATTCGTCTGGCTTACCACTTCTGGAAAACAACAGGAGATACCAAACCTTTCGATGCCAACTGGCTGAAAGGAATTAAACTTACTCTGCAGACTTTCACAGAACAGCAGAGAAAAAATGATCTGGGGCCTTACAAATTTGAGCGTACAACAGCGTGGGCTACAGATGGAGTTCCTATGGGAGGATATGGTTATCCAACAAAACCTGTAGGCCTTATCAGCTCTATGTTCCGTCCAAGTGATGATGCTACTATCTATGGATTCCTGATTCCATCTAACTTATTTGCAGTAGTAAGCTTACGTCAGGCAGCGGAAATGGTTTCTCAGATTAAAAACGAAAAAACGTTGGCTCAACAGCTGAACAGCCTTGCTGATGAGGTAGATGCAGCCATCAAAAAATACGGAATTTACAATCATCCTGAATTTGGAAAAATTTATGCTTTTGAAGTGAATGGCTTTGGAAGCTACAACCTGATGGATGATGCGAACTGTCCAAGTTTGTTGGGACTGCCTTATCTGGATGCGGTGAAAGCGGATGACCCTGTTTACTTGAATACAAGAAAATTTGTGTGGTCAGAAAACAATCCGTTCTTCTTCAAAGGTAAACTGGCAGAAGGGATAGGAGGTCCACATATCGGACTTGACATGATCTGGCCAATGAGTATCATTATGAAAGCACTCACTACGAATGACAAAAGTGAGATCAGATGGTGTATTGATACCCTACAGAAAACGCACGGAGGAACAGGCTTTATGCATGAATCCTTCCATAAAGACGATGCCAAAAAATTCACCAGAGAATGGTTCGCATGGGCGAATACGCTATTCGGTGAGTTGTTATGGAAAACCTTTAACGAAAACCCTGAGCTACTGACATAGCCCTCCCTTTTATATGGTTTTTTCATCTGAGGTACTTTCCTGAAAAGAAGGTATCAGGGGAAAGCTATATAAAATTCAGACACCAAAACACCTTAAAAAAATTATACAATGAAAAAAAAATCCATCCTTACCGCACTGATGGCAGTGATGCTTCAGTCAGGTTCTCTGATTAACGCACAGCAGCTTAATCCTACAGGAATTTGCTATGTGGAAGTGAATAACAACAACCTCCTGAATGCAGGAGCGTACAAACTGCAGACATCGAACAGCTATCTGTTCAATGTGGTGAATATTTTTGCGGCTAATATTAATTATGATACCAGCCGTGGAAGAGCTTATCTGTATTCCAATAATAATGTCACGAAAGTGCTTACCAATGCGGATACTTACATAAAGCCACTTCAGCAGAAAGGAATGAAAGTAGTACTCACTATTTTAGGAAACCACCAGGGAGCAGGGATCTGTAATTTTCCTACCCGTGAAGCAGCAAAAGACTTTGCCCTGCAGCTTGCCAATACAGTGAATACCTACGGTCTTGATGGAATTGATTTTGATGATGAATACTCTGAATACGGAAATAATGGAACTGGGCAGCCTAACGACAGCTCTTTTGTAATGCTTGTTCAGGAGCTTAGAGCATTATTACCAAATAAGATTATTTCATTCTATTATTATGGTCCTGCCGCTTCAAGACTTTCCTGGAACGGAGCCAGAGTGGGAGACAACGTCAATTACAGCTGGAATGCAATGTATGGAACGTTCTCTGCACCTAATGTACCTCCTCTTACCAAAGCACAAATCTCTCCTGCAGCGGTATGGATGGGAAATACTTCCAATTCTACAACAACCAGCCTGGCTACCCAAACTAAAAACGGTGGTTATGGAGTATTCATGTGGTATGATCTGCATGGAACCAATGAAACTGCACAACTTTCAGCAGGAACTCAAACATTATATGGAGAGCCGACTGTTTTAAGCGGTACTTTACAGTCATGGACACAAGGTACAAACTGTAATGCTCCTATCGGACTGTATACAAGCAATCTTACCGGTACAAGTGCAAAGCTCAACTGGTCAGCCGTAGGAACAAATACCTATGATATTGATTATAAACCAGCTTCTTCAACAACATGGACGAATGCCGTATCTGCAACGAGTTCCACTTCTGTAACAGTTTCAGGTTTAACAGCCAATACTGAATATGACTGGAGAATCAGAACAAACTGCAGTGTGAAAAGTGCTTATATGTTTGCTCCAAGATTTACCAGCACCTCAGGAACAACGCCTACAGGTTCTTATGCATTATCTCTGGATGGAAGCACTGATTCAGGAGCTGCCGGAAGTATGAACCTGAGCGGTTCTGCATTATCTTTTGAAGGCTGGATCAAACCTTCATCATTCAAATCTGCTTCTCCTTATATTTCTTCTATCATGGGAACAGAAGTAAGCGACAGCAATTCTGCATTCCTGAGATTAGGAGATGCCAGCCTTGCCAATAATAAGCTTCAGTTTGTAGTAAGCATTAATAATGTACAGCAAAAATTGGCTTCTGCAACCGCTTTGAATGCCAATACCTGGTATCATGTTGCTGCAACATATGACGGAACCAATATGAAATTGTATATCAACGGTGTTCTGGACGCAACTAAAGCACAAACCGGAAGTGTAAATTCAACCGGAGCGTTCAACGTAGGATATCTATACAATACTTCCCGAAATTTCAATGGCAAAATAGACGAAGTAAGAGTTTGGAAACGTGCCTTGAGTCAAACAGAGATCAGTCAGAATATGTGTAATGTATCTGTTCCGGCTACATCATTGGCTGCTTATTGGAAGTTTAACGAAGGCAGCGGTTCTACTGTTCAGGATACATCAGGAAATGGAGTGACTTTAACATTGACAGGAGTGGATGCTACCAATTGGGGAACAGATCTGCCATGTACAACAGGAAGTTCACTATTGGCAAGAAATGATTCAAGCCAAAAGACGATAAATACGGGAGAGACAAACATTAAAAATCAAATAAAACTATATCCGAATCCGGTAAGCAAATCTTCATCACTTACAGTTTCTGTTCCGGATGAATACAGCAAAGGGAAATTAACGGTTTATGATTTTAATGGAAGAATTATAGACACAAAATCCCTGAATTCCGGAGACAATCAAATTGAATTGACAAGACTTTCAGCAGGAAGCTATATTGTTCAGTTTGAATCTCATGATGGAAGTTTAAAACAATCCGAAAAACTAATTGTAAAATAACAAAACCAGTCATTGGGCTTCGGCCCAATGATTTTTCTACTACAAAATTAATATACTATGAGAAAAAAATCCTTTTTTATTCCCTTAATGGCACTCATGCTCCAGACTGCTCCGCTGCTCAAAGCGCAGCAGCTTGATCCTTTGGGAGTCTGCTATGTGGAAGTGAACAACAATAATATGCTGAATGCAGGTTCTTATACTTTGCAGAATACCAACAGACAGCTTTTTGACGTTGCGATTATTTTTGCAGCCAACATCAATTATGATGTTTCCAAAAACAGAGCTTACATCTCCAACAATAATAACGTTACCAAAGTTTTGAATGATGTAAATACCTATGTAAAACCTTTACAGCAAAAAGGAATAAAAGTACTTCTGGATCTTTTAGGAAACCATCAGGGAGCGGGAATTTCTAATTTTCCAAACCGTGAGGCAGCAAAAGATTTCGCTTTACAGGTAGCTCACACTGTTTACACTTACGGACTGGATGGAGTAGATCTTGATGATGAATATGCAGGCTACGGAAATAACGGAACAGGACAGCCAAATAACAGCTCTTTTGTGATGCTTTTGCAGGAATTGAAAGCTGCAATGCCGGATAAACTGATTACATTCTATTATTATGGGCCTGCTACCACAAGACAAACCTATAATGGAGATCTGGCTGGAAATTATATCGACTACACCTGGAATGCGATGTACAGTACATATAATGCACCTGTAGTTCCTCCTCTTAATAAATCCAAAATCTCAGCTGCTGCTACATGGATTCAAAACTCGAATCCAAGCTCAACTTCTGCAACCACATTGGCAAACTTAGCAACCAGCACAAAAAATGACCAATACGGCGTTTTCATGTGGTATGACCTGGCAGGAACAAATGTTGCCAGCTATCTGAGTACAGGTTCCAATATTCTTTACAACGAAAATACGCTCTTAAGCGGTCAGTTATATTCATGGTCTCAGGGACAAACCTGCGATCCTCCATTGGGACTGGATGTTTCCAATGTGACAGGAACTTCAGCAAAACTGAACTGGACTTCCAACGCTTCCCAGTCTTATAAAATTGATTACAAACCAGCCAATTCAACGGTATGGACAAACGCAGCCAATAATTATTCAGGAAATAATATTGTAATCAATAACCTTACGCTGAATACAGACTACGACTGGAGAATACAGTCCAACTGCTCACCGACATTAACAAGTACTTATATTTTTGCACCAAGGTTTAACTCCGGAAGTGGCTGCACTACGCCATCAGGATTAACTTCCGGAAGTTTCCTTGGTAATACTGCCCAGCTGTCATGGGATGCAGGAAATGCAACTTCATATACATTACAGTATAAAACTACTGCAGCCACAACATGGTCTGAAATCCCGAATATTACCACCAATTCCTATTCACTACAAAACCTTACACCTAATACAAACTATGTATGGAAAGTGCAGGCAGCATGTACAGGAGGAAGTACAAGTACCTATTCAGGAGAAGGATCATTCAACAGTGGTTTTGCTCCTGTTACAAGTCCTGGTGCAAGATCTCTTTCTTTTAACGGAAGTACTCACTATCTGAATGCAGGTCAATTTAACCTGAGTGGGAATGCGATGACATTTGAAGGATGGGTAAAAGTAAATGCCTTCAAAACAGGATTCCCTTATATTTCATCAGTAATGGGTATTGAAGTAGGAGATAATAACTCGGCAATGCTTCGTTTCGGAGATGGAAACCTGGCCAATAACAAACTTCAGTTTATTTTGAGTTTCGGTTCATCTCAGGTGAAGCTTAACAGTAATACAGCATTTAATACCAATACATGGTACCATATTGCAGCCACTTATGACGGTGCAGCAATGAAAATATATGTCAATGGAAACCTGGATGCAAGTTCAGCAGTAACGGGTAATTTCAATGCTAACGGTATTCTTTATCTGGGTAGAAATTATGATAATTCCCGTACAATCAATGGATTCCTGGATGAATTCAGAGTTTGGAAAAAAGCCTTAACTCCTCAGGAAATATTAAGCAATAACTGTAATGTTCCTGCAAATTCCACAGGACTTGAAGCTAACTGGAAAATGGATGAAGGAAGTGGTAATGGTGCTTTGGATGCCACTGCAAATACCCATTTTGCAACCCTGATCAATATGACAGATGCCAACTGGAGAACAGATGTTGCCTGTGCTTCTAATCTTGCAGTGAAAGATGTTGAATCCGTAAAAGAGAACAGCGCAGTCTATCCGAATCCTGTGAAAAGAGGACATGATATTCATTTCGTGATCAATGATAACTCTGCAAGTGAAGTGGCATTGTATGATGCTTCAGGAAAATTGTTCAAAAAACAGAACATTAATCAAAATAATAACGCAGTCAATACACAGGATTTAATCAGTGGTACTTATATTTACAAAATTACATCCTCAAACAATAAAGTAATATCGACTGGGAAAGTAATTGTGAAGTAAGTTTCAGATAATGAAGTAGTTATAAGAATTAATAATATAAAGTCTGAAATACAAAGCAGACAGACAGGTTGTGTATTCCTGTTTGTCTGTTTTTTCAGTCACAGGGATGTTTGAATTTAAAATAATAAATAATGCAGAATATAGTAGGAATAGATATCGGAGGATCACACATCACGCTGGCTCAGGTAGATCCGGAAAAACGTGAAATCATTTCATCCACCTATGTAAGAGAACATGTAGATGCTTTTGAAAACAAAGAAGTTATTTTCTCTGCATGGGTTTCAGCCATACATAAAGCGGCGCATGATCTGGTAAAAGAAGACCTTTTAATTGGGATTGCAATGCCGGGGCCTTTCGATTATGAAAATGGAATATCACTGATGCAGCAGGGAAAATTTATCGATATCTATCAGGTGAATATCAAAGAAGAGCTGGCAAAAAGACTTTCTGTTTCTCAGACGCAGATTCATTTTGTAAATGATGCTGCAGCTTTTATGGAAGGAGAAGTATTTGGTGGATGCGCTCAGGGATTCAGCAGGATTTTTGGAGTGACACTCGGTACAGGATTGGGAACTACCTTCTTCAATGGAGAATTCGCTACTGATGAAGACTTATGGGATTCCTCTTTTAAAAACTCTATCAGTGAAGATTATCTGGCAACACGATGGTTTGTGAATCGTTATAAAGAAATCACCGGAGAAGAAATTTCAGGGACTAAAGATTTGTTGGATAAACCAACGGAAATACAAACTCAAATATTTGATGAATATGCAGATTCTTTCTCTGAATTTATCGTGAAATATGTAGATCATTACAAACCGGAAGTTTTAGTTATAGGAGGTAATATTGCGAAGGCATATCCTTATTTTGAACAAAGATTTATTCAGAATTTAACAAAGAATAATATTAACTTGCAGGTTAAAATTTCTGCCATATTTGAAGATGCAGCCATTCTTGGAGCGGCCAGCTATGCATTAAAAAAGCTTATATAAATTAACAAACGAAAAGATACAATGAAGTTTATATTTTCTACTTGCTTACTGCTGTTACAGGCATGGGCCCTGGGTCAGAACATATCTCCCGTAGATTATGTGAATCCTTTAATGGGAACGCAGTCCAAGCCTTCCTTATCCAACGGAAATACCTATCCGGCAGTCGGACTTCCCTGGGGAATGAATATCTGGACACCACAGACCGGTAAAATGGGTGACGGATGGGCTTATACCTACGATGCAGATAAAATAAAAGGATTTAAACAAACACATCAGCCTTCTCCCTGGATGAATGATTACGGCGCATTTGCCATTATGCCGGGAGTAGGAAAAATGAAATTCAAAGAAGACGAAAGAGCGAGCTGGTTCAGTCATAAAGCTGAGGTTACAACTCCCTATTTCTACAGTGTGTATCTTGCGGACATCAATGTAACTACAGAATTTACACCCACAGAAAGAGCTTCTTATTTTAAATTTGATTTTCCCAAAACAGACAGTGCTTACATCGTTGTAGATGCTTTGAACAAAGGTTCTTACATCAAAATTTTACCTAAAGAAAGAAAAATTATTGGGTATACCACAAAATATTCTACTGGGAAATATGATAATTTTAAAAACTATTTTGTCGTTCAATTTGATAAAGATTTTGAACTGACAAAAACCTGGAAAAACGATAAACTGGTTAATGATCAATTAGAAATTACCAGCGATCATACAGGAGCTGTCGTAGGTTTTAAGCTTAAAAATAAAGAAACGGTTTATGCAAAAGTAGCCTCTTCATTCATCAGTTTTGAACAGGCAGAACTGAATCTGAAAAGAGAAATCGGGACCAAAAATTTTGAACAGGTAAAAGCCGATGCTAAAAATATCTGGAACAAGACATTAGGCAAAATAGACGTAAAAGGAGGAACAGATCAGCAGATGAGAACCTTTTACTCCTCTTTATACAGAACTTTATTCTTCCCGCAGAAATTATATGAAGTGGATGCTCAGAATAAAATAAAACACTGGAGTCCTTATAACGGTAAAATTGCAGACGGAAAAATGTTTGCCGGAACCGGATTCTGGGATACTTTCCGTGCTTTGTATCCTTTCCTGAACCTTGTTTACCCAAGCATCAATGTAGAAATGCAGGAAGGATTGGCTAATGCTTACAAAGAAGGCGGATTCTTGCCGGAATGGAGCAGCCCGGGATATTCTGATATTATGATCGGAAACAATTCTGCATCCGTTGTGGCAGATGCTTATATCAAAGGACTTCGCGGGTATGATACGGAAGCTCTTTGGCAAGCCGTAAAACACGGTGCTAATAATGAAGGTCCCATTGAAGCTGTAGGCCGTGCAGGGGTAAAGTATTATAATGAATTGGGTTATGTTCCTTACGATGTGAAAATCAATGAAAATGCGGCAAGAACATTAGAGTATGCTTATGACGACTTTTCAATTTATCAGCTAGGAAAAGCATTAGGGAAACCCGCTTCAGAAATTGATATTTATAAGAAAAGAGCTTATAATTATAAAAACGTGTTTGACAAGGAAACAGGTTTGATGCGTGGTAAAAATAAAGACGGGAACTTCCAGAAACCATTCAATCCTTTCAAATGGGGTGATGCGTTTACAGAAGGAAACAGCTGGCATTATACATGGTCTGTTTTCCAGGATATTGACGGTCTGTCAGAACTGATGGGTGGAAAAAAGAAATTTGAAGCCAAACTAGATGAGGTATTTTCATTGCCACCGGTTTTTGATGACAGCTATTATGGAGGTGTTATCCATGAGATCAGAGAAATGCAGATCATGAATATGGGACAATACGCCCACGGAAACCAGCCTATTCAGCACATGATCTATCTGTATAACTATGCAGGAGCACCTTACAAGACACAATATTGGGCAAGACAGGTAATGAACAAACTGTACCATGCCACTCCGGATGGATATTGCGGAGATGAAGATAACGGACAGACTTCTGCATGGTATATTTTCTCAGCGCTTGGTTTTTATCCGGTGACACCGGCAACAGATCAGTATGTGTTGGGAGCACCATTATTTAAAGAAGCAACCATTCATCTTGAAAATGGTAAGAAAATTGAAATAAAAGCTCCGGAAAATACTTCCGAAAATCTATACGTAAAATCACTTAATGTAAACCAACAGCCTTATTCCAAAAACTGGCTGAGTCATAAAGAGTTGATGAAAGGCGCTGTGTTAGACTTTAAAATGGATAACAAACCAAATAAAGAAAGAGGTTCACAGGAAAAAGATTTTCCGTATTCAATGTCAAAAGAAGAATCAAATAAATAATTTTTAATTTAAAAATATAGCTGTATGAGTACAGAAAAAAAAGAAATATTCAATAGAGTGGAGAACATGCTGCAGACACAAGGTTTTACTATTGCAGCTAAAGATGATACAAGACCATGGGGTGGTTTTTTTGTAATTGATGAAACACAGGCACAGGATTTTGCCAATCAGTATTTTGATGGGATTGATGTAGACAATTTGAGAATAGGAGGAAAGCTTAGTCCTAAAATTCTTATCGTGGCTCCGGAAGCAAGATTAAGCTGGCAGTATCACCACAGAAGAGCTGAAATCTGGCAGGTGGTGGAAGGAACTGTAGGGATCAAAAGAAGCAATACCGATGAAGAAGGAGAATTAGGAGAATATGGACCAAAAGATCAGGTAAAACTTCAGCAGGGCGAAAGACACAGGCTAATCGGTCTTGCAGGCTGGGGTATCGTTGCAGAAATCTGGCAGCACACCGATGCATCCAATCCTTCCGATGAAGATGATATCGTAAGAGTGCAGGATGATTTTGGAAGATAAATAAAAAAAATCGGTTTTAATATTAAAGCCGATTTTTTTATTGGTAAGGAATGTTGAGGCTGGAAGAAGGGAGTTATTGGAGATGATCAGAAATTTTTCTTCTCCTTCGTTATTCATGTATCTATAAGCAGGTAGCAAAAAAAATAAACCTTATAGATCTCAGAGACCTATAAGGTTTATTTATTTAGAATTTTTTTGCCAGAGGTATCCACAATAAGAAATTCACCGGCTAATAGCACTCCCAGCTTCATTCCTCCAGCTTCCCACCTTAAAACGTAACATCCAGTCCTAGATAGAAGTTCGCCTTCATGATCGGGGCATACACCATTCCTCCATCAAAATAATTTCCGAAAGGATTTTTAAAATCAACAATCGCATTTTTCTGATAATAAGAAGTCAGGTTTTCTCCACCTGCATAAGCTCTGATCTTTTTATTGAAGTTTCTTGAAATCTGAGCATTAAGAACCGCATAAGATTCCGAATACGTTGGCAACTGAAACTCTGCCGGATTACTTGAAGTATCAGGAAGTCTCTGTTTTCCTACCCAGTTTAATGTCGTATCAAAACTCCAGAATCCGCCATTGTTATTTTTATTGGTAGAATAGGCTAGATTCACAAATCCTCTGTGCTTTGCCATAAAAGGAACCTCTCTTCTTCCTCCGATATAATCTGCCTGTACATCATAGTATTTGTAAGCAAGTCTTACATCAAAGTTTTTGAAAGGAGTGAAATCCCACTGAGTCTGGAATGAGTTTGCAAACGATTTTCCTTCCAGATTGTAGAATGTCAGCTGCTGAGGAGATTTGTCAAGATCCACCAATACCTGATCCTGGAAATCTGTTCTGAAGAAATCAGTGATGATACTGGATTTTCTTCCGAATAATTTAAATTCCTGCTGCAAGCTTGCACCATAGTTCCAGGCAATTTCAGGCTTTAAGCCGTAAATATTTCCTCCGTTGGATAAAATGTTAATGGCTCTGTTCGATGCAAAATATTGCTGGCTTTCCGCAAATACATTCGCTGTTCTGAATCCTCTTCCCGCCGAAAGTCTTAAAATAGTCTGAGGCGTGAAATCATACTTGAAATTTAGCCTTGGCGTAAACTGAGTTCCTGCCAGATTATGGAAATCAACTCTGGTTCCTGCTACTAAAGTATATTTTAAACCTGTTAAAGTATACTCCGCAAAGATTCCCGGTACAATTTCATTTCTTTTCAGGTCGTTCAACAAATAGGTTTCCTTGTAACCGTCATATAAGAAACTAGCTCCCGCTTTGTACTTATGATTGGTATTCCCGATAATGCTTTCAAAGATTAAATTGGAATAATATGTATGCTGTTGTCCCGCATAATTTCTCAGTCCGAAGAAACTATCCTGCTGGTGATACACATACTGGTTCATCCATCCGATGCTTTGGTAAGGTTTTCCTTTAAAAACATATCCCGTCTTATTCCAAACCTGGAATCTTGAAATATCAATTCCTACCCCATAAAAAGGCTGTTTGTCCTGAGCCAGTTTTTTATCAAAACCAACTTGTCCTGCCGTTCTTTCATCTCGGATAAAATTAATTCCGAAGTGAGATCCGAATCCTGATTTTTCAAGATCATTATAATTCAATAAATAGGCGGCATTGATCTGCGTTCCTTTTGGTCTGTCCAGAAAACCGTCATCATTCATATCCGTATTCCCGAAAGTTCCGTTTCCGTGAAGAAGGAAAGTCTGAGACCATTTGTCGTTGATAGGGGAAACATTGGTGATATTAACTTCCGCTCTTCCGTTGAAGTCAGAAAAAAGGTTCAGTGAAGTTTCCGGAGTTTTTGCATTTTTTAAAAGCTCAGTGTTAATCTGTCCTGTAATGCTTTCGTAGCCATTCGTCACAGTGCTTCCTCCCTTAGTAAGCTGGATACTCTCAATCCATCTTCCCGGAATAAAATTTAATCCATAGGCAGAAGCCAAACCTCTGATTTCGGGCAACTGTTCTTTCGTTAAGCTGGTATATTTCTGATCCAGTCCGAGCATTTTCAGTTGTTTTGTTCCGGTAACGGCATTGCTGAAAGAAACATCAACGGTTGCATTGGTTTCAAAGCTTTCAGACAGATTACAACAGGCTGCCTTTAAAAGTTCTTTTTTATCAATATTAAAAACAAGACCTGCTTCTTTCTTGCTTAAAGAAGTTGCTGTTTTAGAACCTGTTACCACTACACCATCAATGTTTTTTTCATGTTGGGAGTGGTCTTCTTTAGCTGGTGAAGTCTCGTGGTCTTTATGATTTCCCTGCTTTGCTTCTTCTTCGTAATGTACCTTTGGATTGGCTTCACCAAAAGTAAAATCTCTGTCATACAGACAGCACCCCGGAAGACCATTGTAGGTTGCATCAGAAGTCTTGTATTTTTCATTATCATGACCTGCATCGGCAATCGCTTTTAAGATCTTATCTGCTGATGTTTTTGAAGGGTCAAAATTTAAAATAACGGTTTGCTTTTCTGCATTCCATTCTGCGGTATATGCACCTGCACTTTTTGAAGCTTTTTCAATTCTTGCTTTACAAGAAGCACAGTTTCCTCTAACGTAGAATTCATTTTCTTTTTTATCAGAAACATTGGCATTGGTATGGTGTTCGTGATGAGTTTCCGCTTGGGATGGCTGCAAATCTCTAGTATACAGACAACATCCCGGAAGGCTATTGTAAACAGCATCTGAAGCTTTGAATTTCTCGTTATCATGGCCTGCTTCAGCCACTTTTTGAAGAATATCATCTGTAGATACCTTGTCTGTTTCTAAAGTTAAGGTTTGAAGATCAACAGAGTAAACCGCTGTTTTTGCTCCTGCTTTTTTGGCAGCACCTTCAATTCTTGTTTTGCACATTTCACAGTTCCCTTTTACCTTGAACTGATTTTTTGAAAGTGTTTGAGCAGATATAAATTGTGTAAATAGGAATAATGCACCAAGTATAAACCTGGAAATTGATAATTTCATTTTATTTAAAAGTTTAAATTAATTAAAAATCAGCTCATTATAGAGTATAATGAACCCATGGTATTTTAATTAACCTATCTTAGGCGGCTGCCAGATTTCTTTTAAACGGTCTGAAAGATAAGGGTCTGAATATTGAAACTGTGGATTCTTATTCGCTTTGTAATAAGATAGTTCCAAACGTAGATTTTTTGAGAAAGGAGTTTCAATAAAAGTATAGCAGGCAACACATGATGAGCAACAGTCATCATTACATGATTTTGTTTTATCATGTTCGCTGTCTTTTTTTGAAGAATGGTTTTTGCAGCAGTCACTTTTTTTAGAAGATTCTGCTTTACAGCATGTTTCCTGCATTGCCTGCGCATAGAAATTGTCCTTGGGAATTAAAAAAACTCCCAGGCAAAATACAATTGCAAGTAGATGAAACAGCTTCATATCTGCAAAAATAAGAAATTTATGGCAAAGGATCACCAACTTTTAGAGAACAGCTGTGCCAAGGTTCTCCATGTGCCGGGTTTAACTTGGGTTTTTCTCCCATAGCCAGATTCTGTGCAGGTGCTGGAGCAGGGTTGGGAGTAGTCTGTACTACATTTTGTGTTGGTTGAGAAGCTGGTGCAGGTTTACTGTTTAAAGGTTGTCCTACCGGAATGTCACATCGGTGTCCGGGCTGTCCGTGTGGAGGATTCATCCCCGGAGCAGTTTTTGCCTGCTTCCCGTTATTGTCAAGAGTGATTTTTCCCGGTGATACTGCATTAGGATCAATCTGAACAATATTATTTCCGTTTGTATTTATATTTTGTGAAGCAGGAGCTGCAGGAGCAGGCTTGCTATTCAGAGGTTGTCCTACCGGAATGTCACATCTATGACCAGGTTGTCCATGTGGAGGATTCATACCAGGGGCGGTAGCCATTGGAGCAGGAGTAGAGGCAGATTGAATACCTGCCTGATCCATCAGTGATGTTTTTGAGGTTGTATTAAGGGCTACGCTGGGTTGTCCGGCGTTGGCTTCTTCTTTTAAATAAGTGGCTTTTTCATCCTTTTTGCAAGATGCAGCTAATAGTGATACAGCGATCAAACCTATAAATGTATTCTTCATATCCATGGGTATGAAACAAAATTAGCAAAACATTTTCAATTGTTTTGCTAATTTTATACTTATAATTTGATTTTTGGATTAATTTTTCACCAAAAGTCTGAATCCTTCTCCGTGAACGTTGATAATTTCCAATCCTTCATCGTCTTTTAACAGCTTACGAAGTTTTGCAATATATACGTCCATACTTCTTGCTGTAAAGTAATTTTCCTTTTTCCAGATTTTTCTTAAAGCAAGATCTCTAGGCATGAAATCGTTTCTATGGATACAAAGTAGCTTCAATAATTCATTTTCTTTAGGAGAAAGTTTGTATTCTTTATCACCTACTTTCAACTGTCTCAGCATAGAGTCAAAGAAAATATTACTGATTTTAAACTGCTCCTGTTCCTCATTTTCCAATGTAGAACTTCTCTGCAGAATAGCCTTGATTTTGTATAAAAGAAGCTCAGTATCGAAAGGTTTTGTGATATAATCATCAGCTCCCAACTGGTATCCTTTCAAAATATCTTCTCTCATATTTCTTGCGGTAAGAAATATGATTGGTGTATTTTTATCAATCTTTTTTACATCTTCAGCTAATGAAAACCCATCTTTTTTAGGCATCATTACGTCAAATATGCAGATGTCGAATTCATTTTCTGTAAATTCTTTAAGTCCCTGCTCCCCATCAGTAGCCAGTGTTACTTCAAAATTATTGATGGTTAAATAATCTTTAAGCACCGCCCCGAAACTCTGATCGTCCTCTACTAATAATATTCTGTTGCTCATAACTTTTAATAATTAATAATTAACATTAAGAATGAACTTCCTCACTCTATCTTCTATATTTTGATATTTGGTTTAAACTTTATAATTGATGAATGATAAATGATGGTTGATATGAAAGAGATCTTTTTATCATTTATCGCTTATCATCTAGCATTTATTTTTCTAGCCCATCGGCAGTTTTATCGTGAACGTACTTCCATTTCCTTTATGAGAGTCTACGATGATCTGTCCTTTGTGCAGTTCTACAATTTTCTTCACATAGGAAAGGCCTAATCCCTGTCCTTTTACATTGTGAATATTTCCGGTTTCTTCCCTGAAGAATTTTTCGAAAATTTTAGTTTTATTCTGAGTATCCATTCCCATTCCCTTATCGGAAATTTCAATGATATACCAGTGTCCTTCATTTCTTGTTTCCACATGTATTTCCGGTGCTTCAGGAGAATATTTATTGGCATTATCCAGTAAGTTGACCAGCATGTTTGAAATGTGGAATTCGTCTATTTTAAAATTATAATGGGTGGCATTAAATTTCTGGGTAAGCGAACCGTTTCTTTGCTGTACAATCAGATTGAAAGATTCTGTAGTTCTTTTTATCAGTTCTCTTACATTGGTTTCTTTTAAAAACAGTTCTACTTCATTTCTTTCAAGTTTAGACATATTGAGTACGTTTTCCACTTGCTTTTTCATCCTTAAATTCTCCTGCTTGATCAGTTCTGAATAATATTTTACCTTATCCGGATTGGTAGCAATTTTATCATTCGCCAAAGAGTCTGTTGCAACAGAGATAGTTGCCAATGGTGTTTTGAACTCATGAGACATGTTGTTGATGAAGTCTGTTTTTACTTCAGCAAGTTTTTTCTGTCTCATCATATAATTGATGGAAATAATATAAATTCCAAGAATAGTAAGAAGGGAAAGAAATGTTCCTAAAAGCATTGGCCAGTTGTTCATCGCCAGTGAGTATTCTTTTTTAGGGAAAACCAATGCGAGGCTGTACAGTGTATTTTTTTTATCTGCAAAAAGTGGAAAACTGTAGATATTACTGTCTTTCTTCTCTTTGTAAGCTTTATTCACAATGCTTGTCAGCTTATTGTTGCGGTCAAGAACTCCATATCCGAACTTGGCAGATATTCCTCTTATTTTGAGTTCTTTAGCAATCACGGAATCAAGCGTTTTAGGATCCACTCTTTTTGTGATAGGGAGATTATTACCATATACTTTCACAAATTCTTTCATGGAGTAATCTCCGGTTTCAATCTCCTGATTGATATCTGTAGTAAGAAGTTCGCGGTTAGTGGTATCTCTTTTTATTTTATAGGCTGCCTCGTCTGTATATAAAGTTGTGAGCTTGATAGAGTCTCCTTTTTGGGAAATCGGCAGCTGTGTTTTTTCAATAATATTTTTAGAGTAAATAATCTGTCTCTGAGTACCGGAGTCTTCAACCTGTTGAATAGTCGTTAAAGACGGTTGTTTGCTGTTCGCAAGAATATTTTTTCTGAAATCCTTATAATCCTGATTCAGGTATTTGTCGGCTTCAATCTCTTCAATACTTTTTGAAGTACTTTCCAAAACTGCATACACTTTATTTGAAAAATCCTGTTCCAGTACACCGTAATAGCCTTTCAACCAATAAAATTGGAGCGTCACAAAGACAATCAGTGAGATTGTCATAAACACTGAAATTATTGGGATGAATTTGTTATTCATTATTTAAATATATATGTTTTGGAAAAATGAATGTTAAAATTAATTGTTTTAAGACTACATAAACAAAAAACGAGCCAAATAATTGTTTTTTTTCTCTTAAAAGAGTGTTTTTTAACAATTATTTATGAATTATCTTTTACTTGTCATATGAAAAGTCCCTTTCAATAAATAAAGTGTTAACTTTATTAAAAATAAAAATATATGGATTCTAATATCATTTTCAACAAAGATTTTGATGCAGCTACTATCTATGTTATGAAAATCTATAAGGCTGATGTTTCAACAGTATGGGATTATTTTACCAAATCTGAATTATTGGATCAATGGTGGGGACCTAAACCCTGGAGATGTGAAACGGTAAAACAGGATTTCAGAGAAGGTGGAATCTGGATGTATGCAATGGTAGGCCCAAACGGTGAAAAGGTACCTATGTATTCTCAGTCTCAATATGGCGAAATTACGGAGCACAGAAGTCTTGACTGGATGAGTGCTTTTTGTGACGAAAAAGGAAATATTAATGAAGATTTTCCAAGGTCAAAATGGCTGCTCGGCTTTACCGGAGTGGAAGAGGGAACCAAAGTAACCATCAATATTCACTACCATTCCGAGGAAGTTATGAAAAAAATCTTGGATATGGGATTTGAAGAAGGCTTTAAAATGGGACTTAGCCAACTTGAAGAACTGATTGGATAAATCTGAAAATGTATAGAATACAGTTATTTATAAAAAGAAGAAGGTTTTTCCATGGAAAAACCCTCTTTTTATTTATCGGCAGTTATTAACTTCCTGCTGCTTTCTTCCTGTTTCCAGCTTTTATAAAAGCTCTTCTTCCTGGAAGTAATGAATAATCGCCTTTTTCATAAGTAAGCTCTGCTCATTGGGCTTTAATTCCGGAAGGTCTTCCAGTTTGTCGAACTGTGGCCATCCGTCTTCATAGTGTGTGAATTTATAATAGCCAAAAGGCTCAAGCAATCTGCACACTGCAATATGAATAAGGTTTACCTTGTCTTCTTTAGTATATTTTTGCTGGCCGCTTCCCAGTTCCTGCAACCCTATCAAAAATAAAAGGGTTTCTATGGGCGGGTTCTTCTCAGTCTGGAAATTGTCTTCAAAGAACTGTTCTATTTTTTTCCAATATTCGGACTCGTTCATATAATTATAACTGCCATTTTATCATGACAATATCTTTTATAAATTGTTATTTTCTTTATTTTTAATGTCTTCTTCTCTCGCTTTTTCCAGAAGATCCTGTATTTTTTCTTCTTGTTTGGCTTTAAAGTCTTCTCTCTTTTCCATTCGGGTAATTTTCTGCTTTTGAATCAGGTAATAAATGATGGCAATTGAAATGAAAACTAATAATAACATATGCGTTATATTTGAAATTAATGAAGAAAAGAATACAACTATTTTTTATCAATTTTCAACAGAAATGCATATTCTAAAGCATCTTCTTTCAGAGATTCAAATCTTCCGCTTGCTCCTCCGTGTCCGGAACTCATGTCGGTTTTAAAGACTAAAATATTATCATTTGTCTTTAATTCTCTAAGTTTTGCTGTCCATTTTGCAGGTTCCCAATACTGCACCTGCGAATCGTGGAATCCTGTTGTGATCAGCATATGCGGATAATCTTTAGCTTCTACATTATCATATGGAGAATAGTCTTTCATATAATGATAGTATTCTTCATCATTTGGATTTCCCCATTCATCATATTCTCCGGTAGTCAAAGGAATCGTATCATCCAGCATTGTGGAAACAACATCTACGAAAGGAACCTGTGCTACAATTCCGTTGAATAACTGAGGTTCATAATTGACCACAGCACCTACCAACAGACCTCCGGCACTTCCTCCCATCGCGTACATATGTCTTGATGAAGTATAGTTTTCTTTGACTAAATATTTCCCTGCATCAATAAAATCAAAGAATGTATTTTTCTTGAATAGCATTTTTCCGTCTTCATACCATTCTCTTCCCAGATATTCTCCACCGCGGATGTGAGCAATAGCATAGATAAAACCTCTGTCCAGAATAGATAATCTTACATTGGAAAAGCTGGCGTCAACCGTATGCCCATAACTTCCATATCCATAAAGAAGAAGTGGAGTATCAGCCGATTTTTTGGTGTCTTTATGATATACTAATGAAATAGGAACTTTGGTTTTTCCATCCCTCGAATCTGCCCAGATTCTTTCTGAAATATAATTTTCAGGAACAAATTTTCCACCAAGCACCTCCTGTTGTTTCAGAAGTTTTGTGGTTTTGTCCTTCATATTATACTCATATGTAGAACTAGGTTGTGTAAGAGAGGTATAACCGTAACGTAAAATTTCTGTATCAAATTCCAGATTAATTCCGATATAAGCTGTATAAGTAGGATCGGAGAATGGTAAATAATAAGATTCCTGCGTCTTCTCATCAATAATTTTGATCTGAAGCAATCCTCTTTCTCTTTCCTCAAGAACCAGATAATCTTTGAAAATTTCAAAACCTTCTAACAAAACTTCCGCACGATGTGGAATAACATCTACCCAGTTTTCCATACCACAATTATCAATTTTTGCTTTTACAATTTTAAAATTGATCGCATCGTCAGCATTGGTAATGATATAGAACTCATCTTCATAATGTTCTACTGAATATTCAAGATCATCAATTCTTGGCTGTATTACCGTCCATTCTGCAAATACATTGTCAGAAGGGATAAAGCGGTGTTCATCAGAAATGGTACTTGAACTCGCAATGAAAATATATTGTAAAGATTTTGTTTTAAATACGTTGACGTCAAAAGTGTCATCCTCTTCATGGAAAATAAGTATGTCTTCTGAAGAATCAGTTCCTAATTGATGTCTGTATACCTGAAATGCACGCAGGCTTTTATCTTTTCTTATATAGAAGACATGCTGGTTATCATTTGCCCAAACTGCTTTTCCTGTTGTATTTGGAATAGTGTCCGGAAGAATTTCGCCGGTTTTTAAATTTTTAAAATTAAGCGTATAAATTCTTCTTCCTACATCATCAGAAGAAAAAGAAGCCAGTTCGTTACCAGGGCTTACCGCTACACTTCCTACTTCAAAAAATTCTTTGCCTTCTGCCAGAATATTAACGTCAAGTACAATTTCCTCCTCGTTGTCAAGGCTTTTGTGTTTTCTGCAGAAAATAGGATATTCCTTACCTTCTTCATAACGTACAATATACCAGTATTCATTAAAGAAATAGGGTAGAGATTCATCATCCTTTTTATAACGGGCTTTCATCTCTTCAAAAAGCTCTTCCTGAAGAGCTTCTGTATCTTTCATGATGAATTCTTCGTAGGCATTTTCTTCTTCAATATATTTGATGACTTCAGGATTTTCCCTTTCATTCAGCCAAAAGTAATTGTCGATCCTTTTATCGCCGTGGGTTTCTATTATTTTTTCTATTTTTTTTGCCTGTGGAGCTTTCATCCGGATATTTTGATTTTTTATTGAGCAGAGTTCGTCTTTAGACTTTTCTTCTGAAAGTAAGCAATTTATGCAGACGTCTCATTCAATGTTAATTTTCGTTCAAATTTAGGTAAAAAAAAACCATCTTTCCTTTATTGAAAAGATGGTTGATGGTATTTTTATAATTAAAGACTATTTATGAAGTGCTTTAATATACTTTTCAAGGGCCATTGTCATGGAAGGAGTTTCCTTCGTAGGCGCCATTAAATCTACTTTTAATCCAGCTTCTTCTGCAGCAGCCAACGTCGTGTTTCCAAAAACTCCGATCTTGGTTTCATCCTGCTTGAAGTCAGGGAAATTTTGTTGTAGCGATTTGATTCCTTGCGGACTAAAGAAGATCAACATGTCATAATCTTTAATGTTGATATCTGTAAGGTCGCTGCATACGGTGCGGTACATGATTGCTCTTGTCCAGTCTGCATTAGATGCCTCCATGGTTTTTACAATATCCGGGCTTAAAACATCTGAAGATGGCAGCAGATATTTTTCAGTTGGGAATTTTTTGAAAAGAGGAAGCAGATCTGAGAAATTTTTCTCCCCAAAGCTGATTTTTCTTTTTCTGTACACAATATGCTTTTGAAGGTAGTTGGCAATTGCTTCCGACTGGCAGATATATCTCATTGTATCCGGAACGGCAAAACGAAGTTCTTCCGCAAGTCTGAAGTAATGGTCAATCGCATTTTTACTGGTAAAAATAATACCGGTATACTGCGTCAGATCTATTTTCTGTGTTCTGAGCTCTTTATTGTCAACCCCTTCGACGTGGATAAATGGACGGAAATCAATCTTTATTTTTTCCTTCTTCGCTATATCCAAATATGGAGAAGACTCACTAGGTGCTGGTTGAGAAACCAATATAGACTTTATTCTCATCATTGACATTTATTAAAAAAATAACAACTTCCAAAGCAATAATAATGGTGCGATTTGGAGGGTGCAAATATACAAAAATTTATAATACCATTTTTCGGGAAGAATCTTGTTCTTGTGAAATAAATAGAAAAAAACTTTGAAAATGAATACAAAAGAAAAGAAACACAAATAATACAAGAACATTTTATTTCTGTCGATAGGGAAGTAATAATGGGCTACACAAAGAATTATTAACAAAAATGTAAGAATAAAATAAAATTTAGTGGAGGTAAAATAAAAAATAGTCCATTTTTTTCCGTCTCCTATACTTTGATAAAATAAAAAACCGAATGTTGATTTTATTAAATAAAAAAACAGCACAGCCAGCAAAGTATACCCGAATTTATTAAGCTGATATCCAAAAAGCTGAAGATCGGCAATATATTTAGGTACAATAGGAATATACTGTGAGATCAAAACAGATAAGGTAAGAGTTGTCACGCATGAAGTGATAATCCAGCTGGGAAGGTTGTTGCTTGCATCAAAATACTTTTGAAGCAGGAAATCTTTCAGACTGGCATCCCTTTCTATGACGTTCATCATAAAAACATATAAAAATATACAGCCCACGAGGATAAAGATTACCCAGTCATTATTCTCAGGTATTCTTACGTGATTGATGAAGTGTTGTGATGATGGCAAAATTTAAGTTTTTATTATTTATTATTTAACTTCTGATAGCACAATACGGCACAGATTTTCCTGTCACCTGTTTCATGTATCTACAGTTAAAATATTTGCTCTCATCGATTTTACGTATTGTTCAGATCTGTTGAATAAAAGTTTCTGTTTCATCCGCTTAATCCCCGAGAAATATTTTTGCAAAATTATAGATTATTTTGTATAAAATAAAAAGGTTAAATAAACTATCTTTGCAAACTGAAATGAAAAAACTCGTCATTATCCCCACATACAACGAAAAGGAAAATATTGAAAATATTATTTCCGCAGTTTTTGCATTGGAGGACGACTTTCATATCTTAGTTGTGGATGATACTTCTCCGGATGGAACAGCAGAGGTTGTAAAAGAACTGCAGAAGAAACATCCGCATTATTTACATCTGTCAATAAGACATGTGAAAGACGGGTTGGGGAAGGCGTATATTCATGGATTTAAATGGGCTATCGAAAATAAATATGATTATATTTTTGAGATGGATGCCGATTTTTCCCATAATCCTAACGACCTGCCGAAACTGTTTGAAGCATGTATCAATGCAGATATGGCCATCGGTTCCCGTTACTCAAAAGGAGTGAATGTGGTCAACTGGCCGATGGGAAGGGTACTGCTCTCTTATTTTGCATCAAAATATGTAAGATTCGTATTAGGTCTTCCGATTCATGATACTACAGCAGGATTTGTCTGTTTTTCAAGAAAAGTATTGGAAGAAATAGGATTGGATAATGTAAGATTGAAAGGCTACGGATTTCAGATAGAAATGAAATTCAGAGCATTCAAAAAAGGCTTCAGAATAGTGGAAGTTCCTATTATATTTACCAACAGAATTTTAGGAGAAAGCAAAATGAACGGCGGAATTATTCATGAAGCGGTTTTTGGAGTATTAAACTTAAAGTGGAAATCAATCATCAACAGGCTATAAAAAATAAAAAAATAAACTGATGAAAAAGCTGATCTTTATTTTCGTTTTGCTGGGCATGTTTTCGTGCAGCGATTATATCGATAAGCCTAAAAATCTGATCGATAAAGATGTAATGGCAGAAATCATTGCAGATCTTGCGATCAATGATCAGGCTATCTTTGTATATCCTGACAAAAATATGGAAGCCGGTACAAGAGCTGTCCTGAAGTCACATAAAGTGAAATCTGAAGATTTTGTAGAAAGCTTCAAATACTATGTGATCAAAGAAGAAATGGATGGGATTACCAATGATGCACAGCAAATACTGCTGAAAAAAGATCCCAAAGCAGATAAATACATAAAGGGTAAACTGAAACAGAACGGGGCTGTAACCCCTTTGGTGAGATAAAGCGCAGCCGGAGTTTTTAACCTGTAAGAAATCACTGATAAAAAGGTGAATTAAAAAAGTAGAAAGATGAAATTTTTTAATATAGAAAAAACCTCTGAAGGAAAAGCAAGAGCAGGGGAAATAACCACAGATCACGGGAAAATTCAAACTCCTATTTTTATGCCTGTGGGAACTGTTGCAAGTGTGAAAACAGTTCATCAGAGAGAATTAAAAGAAGACATTAAAGCACAGATTATTCTGGGAAATACTTACCACCTTTACCTTCGTCCGGGAATGGAGACGATGCAGGATGCAGGTGGTTTACATAAATTCATGAACTGGGATCTTCCTATTCTTACCGATTCAGGAGGTTTTCAGGTTTTTTCACTGGCGAGTAACAGAAAAATGACGGAAGAAGGAGCGAGATTCAAATCTCATATCGACGGAAGTTACCACATGTTCTCCCCGGAAAGATCAATGGAGATTCAAAGACAGATCGGAGCCGATATTTTTATGGCTTTTGACGAATGTACTCCTTATCCTTGCGATTATAACCAGGCAAAATCATCTATGGAGCTTACGCACCGTTGGCTGAAAAGATGTATTGAATGGACTAATGATAATCCTGAATTGTATGGGTACAAACAAAGACTTTTCCCAATTGTTCAGGGGTCTACTTATTCTGACCTTAGAAAAATTTCTGCAGAAGTAATTTCTGAAGCAGGAGCCGAAGGAAATGCTATCGGTGGACTTTCTGTTGGAGAACCTGAAGAGGAAATGTACAGAATTACAGATGAAGTGACGGATATTCTTCCAAAAGAAAAACCAAGATATCTGATGGGAGTAGGTACTCCATGGAATATTCTTGAATCTATCGGATTGGGAATTGATATGATGGATTGTGTAATGCCGACAAGAAATGCAAGAAATGCAATGCTCTTCACATGGCAAGGGGTGATGAACCTTAAAAATGAAAAATGGAAGCGTGACTTTTCGCCTTTGGATGAATTTGGAACCAGTTTTGTAGATCGTGAATATTCAAAAGCGTATCTTCGCCACCTGTTTGTATCTAAAGAATATCTGGCAAAACAGATTGCTTCGATTCATAATCTTGCATTCTATCTGGATCTGGTAAAAGTAGCCAGAGAACATATCATTGCCGGAGATTTCTACGAATGGAAAAACTCCATAGTACCGGTTCTTAGACAAAGATTATAAGAGAATATGCTTAAAATTGTAGACAGATATATCATAAAAAAATACCTTGGAACTTTCAGTTTCATGTTGGTCTTATTGTCTATAGTCGTATTGGTAATCGATGTTCAGCAGAAGATTCCAAGGATAGAAAATGCCAAGGCCATTGATCCGAAACTGGATCTGACCTATTTTCTTATCCATTTTTATCCCTTCTGGATCATCAATCTTGTTGTGACCTTTCTTTCCATTCTGGTGTTTATTTCGGTGATTTATTTTACCTCCAGAATGGCGAATAACACTGAGATTGTTGCCATTATCAGCAGTGGAGCAAGTTTCCACAGGTTTTCAAAACCCTATCTAGTAACTTCCATTTTTATTGGTTTGATAGCCCTCGTGGTATATCATATGGTTCTTCCATGGGCAAATATCAAAAAAAATGAATTGGAGGCCTATACCTATAATGCCGCCAATAAAGAAAAGATCTTAGGAACTGCTCCTGCCTCTTCGCAGCTGAGCAAAACAGAATATATCTTCGTTGATTCCTGGAATAAAAGAGAAAAAAGAGGATCAAGTTTCGTTTATCAGAAATATGATAAAGACAGAAAAATGACCTATGAGCTGAAAGCAAGTGAAGTATATTGGGATAAAACCAAAAAACAGTTTGTTCTCAATAATTATCTTGAAAAAACAATTAATAAAGACAATACCGAAAAACTAGGCAACGGAATAGAATTAAGGAAAAACTACGGGCATTCACCGGAAGAACTTTTCCCTAACGAACTTTTGGGTCAAAATAAAACGACACCCGAACTTCTGAAATTCATTGAAAGAGAAAAGGCAAGAGGAAACAGTAACCTGAATTCTTATCTGAATGAGCTTCATCAAAGAACGTCAATGCCTGTTTCTATCATTATTCTGACATTCCTGGCGCTTTCCCTGTCATCACAAAAGAAAAGAGGAGGATTGGGGATCAATCTGGCAATAGGGATCTCATTGGCCTTCATTTTCGTGTTTTCATTTGAAGCCTTGAAAGTAGTTTCAGAAAATAAAAGTTTGTCTCCAGCGGTAGCCATGTGGCTGCCTAATATGGTGTTTTTGCCGCTTACCCTTTATTTGTATATCAAAAGAGCCAATCAGTAAAGTAATTTTACTTCCTTGTGGTAAAAGGAATGCATTCCGTCTTCCAGTTCGATCCAGAGTTCGCCCTTTTCGTCTGCATTTCGGATGATGCCATTTTGTCGCTCTTTTTCAATTTCAAAGACAGAGATCTGATCTTTTCTGAAAAGGTTGGCATTGAACCCATCCAGGATTTCCTGGTCAGAAGGAATGTTTTTCAGTTTTTCAGACACATATTCATGAAGGTTTAATGAAACTTCTTCCAGATCGAATGGGATGCCTGTCTGTGTCAGGAGCGATCCTGCATTGGATATTTCATCAAATTTGTCCTGAAGAATATTGATTCCGGCTCCTATGATGAAATAATTATTTTGATTAATTTTTTTCTTTTCTATTAAAATTCCAACGATTTTTTTACCTTTAAGGATAATATCATTCGGCCATTTGATTTTTACCTCTGATTCAGACAATTTGGCAAGGAAATCCCGGATAATCATTGCGGTATAATAATTGAATATAAAGTCGGAGCACAAGATGTTCTGGGTATTCACTGCCAGCGTGTAAGCCAGGTTTTTTCCGGCAGTTTGAGTCCAGACATTTCCATACTGACCACGACCTTTAGTTTGATTAAAAGTATGCAGTCCAATAAAATCTGAATTTTCGTAAAGTAAAAACTTTGATATTTCGTCATTAGTAGAAGAACATTCTTTCAGATAGAAGAGTTGGCTCATTTAAGAAAACTTTAAGACATTAAGAGGGTAAAAGTAAGGTTAAAGTAAAGAAAAAACAATAAATTTGCAGATTATAGTATTTTTTTAATGAATAAAACAGCAGAAAAACAAGCGTTAATAGATAAAATCGTTGAAGCTATCCAGGATGTAAAAGGAGAAGACATTATGATCTTCGATCTTTCCAACATCGAAAACTCCGTGGCAGAAACGTTCGTGATATGTAGTGGAAACTCAAATACACAGGTTGCTGCATTGGCAGGAAGTGTTGAGAAAAAAGTAAGAAACGAACTGCAGGACAGACCTTGGCATGTAGAAGGTACTGAAAATGCAATGTGGGTATTGGTAGATTACGTTTCAGTGGTGGTTCATATATTTCAGAAACAGGTACGTGAGTACTATGATATAGAAGAGCTTTGGGGTGACGCAGTCATTACCAAAATTGAAAATCAATAATAAAAATTTTAAAAAGTCTAAATGAATAATAAAGGATTCAACTGGTTCTTTCCAATTGCAATCATAGCTCTTTTGCTCTTCTTTGGCTCCAATTTCCTTGGAGGCGACAGCGCAAAATCTATTGATGAAGATGGTTTCTTTAGAGAAATGCAGGCGGGGAAAGTCCAGAATATAATTATATACAAAGACATAGAGAAAGCTGATGTTTTCCTAACAAAAGAAGCAAAATCGGCAATGGTTTCCAAAGCCGGAAAAGAAAATAACCCTCTTTCTGCCTTTGAAATGGCTCCTAAAGCAGATTTTTCTGTGAAATATGGAGACCTTCAACTTTTCCTTCAGAAATTTGAGCAGGTGAAAGCCAGCAATCCGGTTATTAAAACAACAAAAGATTACGGAACAGGAAAAAGTGCATTAATGGACATCTTAGTTCCTGCACTTGTTTGGATTTCGATTCTGGGATTATTCTACTTCCTTCTTTTCAGAAAGATGGGCGGTGGCGGAGGCCCTGGCGGACAAATCTTCTCTATCGGTAAATCTAAAGCAAAGCTTTTTGACGAAAAAGAAAGAATCCAGGTGACATTTAAAGATGTTGCAGGATTGGAAGGAGCTAAAGAAGAAGTTCAGGAAGTAGTGGATTTCTTGAAAAACTCTGAAAAATATACAAAACTGGGAGGTAAAATTCCTAAGGGAGTGCTTTTAGTAGGTCCTCCGGGAACTGGTAAAACGTTATTGGCAAAAGCTGTTGCAGGTGAAGCTAAAGTTCCGTTCTTCTCACTTTCAGGTTCTGATTTCGTTGAAATGTTTGTTGGGGTAGGAGCTTCCAGAGTAAGAGATCTTTTTGCTCAGGCTAAAGCAAAATCTCCGGCGATCATCTTTATTGATGAGATTGACGCTATCGGACGTGCAAGAGGAAAAAATAACTTCTCTGGAGGAAATGACGAAAGAGAAAATACATTGAACCAGCTTCTTACTGAAATGGATGGTTTCGGAACAGATACCAACGTTATTGTAATGGCAGCAACCAACAGAGCAGATATCCTTGATAAAGCTTTGATGAGAGCAGGACGTTTTGACCGTTCTATCTATGTGGATCTTCCGGAACTTCACGAAAGAAGACAGATCTTTGATGTTCACTTGAAAAAAATCAAGCTGGATGACAATGTAGACAGAGAATTTCTTGCAAAACAAACTCCAGGATTCAGTGGGGCGGATATTGCGAATGTTTGTAACGAAGCAGCGCTTATCGCAGCAAGAAATAATCATACTTCGGTAACAAAACAGGATTTCCTTGATGCTGTAGACAGAATCATTGGTGGTCTTGAAAAGAAAAATAAAGCAATCAAACCTTCCGAAAAAAGAAGGGTAGCTTACCACGAAGCGGGACACGCTACCATCTCCTGGTTGGTAGAACATGCATCTCCACTTTTAAAAGTAACGATCGTTCCTAGAGGACGTTCATTGGGAGCAGCATGGTACCTTCCGGAAGAAAGGCAGCTTACCACTACTGAACAGATGTTGGATGAAATGTGTGCAACATTAGGAGGTAGAGCAGCAGAGCAGGTAATCTTCAATAATATTTCTACAGGAGCACTATCTGACCTTGAAACAGTAACGAAAAGAGCCCAGGCAATGGTAACGATCTACGGATTAAGCCCGAATATTGGTAATATTTCTTATTATGACAGTTCAGGCCAGTCTGAATACAATTTCGGAAAGCCATATTCTGAAGAAACCGCTACAAAAATTGATGCAGAGATCAAATCTATCATCGAAAATCAATATGACAGAGCAATAAGAATCCTTGCTGATAATAAAGATAAGCTTGATGCTTTAGCGAGTAAATTATTAGAAAAAGAAGTGATCTTCCGTGAAGATTTAGAAGAAATATTCGGAAAAAGAGCATGGGATCCTGAATTGACGGAGAAACCCGTTACCAATACTATTCCTGAAAAAGATCAGCCGATAGTAGTGGAAACACCTCAGATCAAAGATAAAGAAGAAGAAAGCGAAATACAGGCTCCAGAAAGCCCGACACAGCTTTAAGACTCTTAAAAAATAAACCTTACCAAAACCTGACAACTCCAAAATTGTCAGGTTTTTTCATATTTAAAGAGATATTTTGGACTCTATTGTAATTTATTTTCTATTTTTGTATAAAGTTGACTAAAAATAGATTAAGTTGAATTTATTCAAGAGGATTGTAAGCAAACTTACCAACCAGCCTGAAGAAGAGGACAAACAGAGCCTGGAGAAGCTTGGGGATTCGCTGAAAAATGCGGATCTTGACTATAAGTTTGCGCAATTATTTACGCATTCGGGGGGATTTTTTAATTATTGTGCGGATGAAGCGGAGGCTCTACAAACTTTAAATCAAATTATCAAAATAGAAGGTATCCACAACCTTTTCTGTTGGGATAAAGAACTTCATAACTTTTTGAACGTTGTGAAAACTTCTTACACGTCAGAACTGCAGCCGTCTAATGACGCCGCATTCATCACTTGTGAATACCTGATTGCCTATGATGGCAGAATCATGCTTTCACACAATAATATTCTTCATTATCATTCTTCAAGACTTCCCGATAGAATTATCATCATTGCCAATGTTTCTCAGATTGTGAACAACCTGAATGATGCCATGGGAAAAATAAAAAGAAACGGAAATATCAAGAACCTTACTTCCATCAGCGGAAGCCAGTCAAAAATGGACAGTTCTTCCAATTCCAATACAAAACTTTTTTTATTGCTGCTTGAAGATTAAGCAACCACTTCTAAATTTTAAATTTTGGATAAAAATCTCATTCAAAGAACCGTATCAGGTATAGTTTATGTAGCCGTCATTATTCTTTGTTCGACTCCGATGGGAGCGCAACTGTTGAACAGCATTGCCCCGGGCCTTATCAAACAACAGTATCTTTTTTATGGCTTAATGAGTCTGTTACTGATTGTGGGAACATGGGAGTGTGTTAAAATCATGAAGTTTGGAAACGGCTATGAAAAATGGATCGTATATCCATTGGTCATTTTTATATTCTATATTTTTTCCAAAAGATATTTCAGCCACGATTTCTTTTTTGATTTCAGACTCAGTGAAATACTGGCGCTGACTCTAATTGGCATTGCTGTGGTTACTTTATTCAAATATCCCAACGAATTATACTTCGACAGCGGGAAACTTATTTTTACTGTTATTTACGTAGCGCTCCCATTCAGTTTTGCATTGGGGCTGCCAAAATTCTCGAGCTATAATGATACGTTCTCACTGGAAGTTTTATTCTTGTTTATCCTCATCTGGAGTAGTGATACTTTTGCATATCTGGTAGGGAGGTTTTTTGGTAAACATAAAATGGCCCCTAAAATTTCCCCTAAAAAAACATGGGAAGGATATGCGGGAGGTGTAGTGTTAACATTGGTTTTATCTTACTTTATTGAACATTATCAGCCTGAACTGAGAGGAAACTGGATGGTTGTGGGATTTTTGGTTGCTGCTTTTGCTCCATTAGGGGATTTGGTAGAAAGCCAATTGAAAAGAAATTTCGGGGTGAAAGATAGTGGAAACATCATTCCAGGGCATGGAGGAGTTTTAGACAGACTGGATAGTTTTATTATCTGCGTTCCTGTCGTATATTTGTACTTTATTTTAGAAAAATTTATTTAGTCTCATGAAATTACATAGAGAATCAAAAGGAACAATTACCGTTGCGACCATACTTTTTATTATTTTGGGCGTTTTAGCAATTTATTTCCTTAAAATATGGTCCCTGCTGATCATTATGCCTTTGTTGGTTATTTACAGTTTAGTTTTCTGGTTTTTCAGAGTTCCGGATCGTAATATCCTAGATCACAAAGAAAACGTGATAGCTCCGGTGGATGGAAAAGTGGTAATGATCAAAGAAGTAGATGAAGATGAATTTATAAAAGGGAAGGCTATTCAGGTTTCTATTTTTATGTCACCGCTGAATGTTCACATCTGTAGATATCCGGTTTCGGGTGAAGTGATTTACAAAAAGTACCATCCGGGAAAATATCTGGTAGCATGGCATGAAAAGTCTTCTACAGAAAATGAGAGAACCACTGTAGCCGTACAAACTTTAACCAATCATAAAGTAGTTTTCAGACAGATTGCCGGATATGTGGCAAGAAGGATCGTTTTCTACTGTAATGAAGGTGATAAGGCAAAAGCCGGGCATGAGTTCGGATTTATTAAATTCGGTTCCAGAATGGATGTATTCCTGCCTTTGGACACTGAAATTATCTGTAAGATCGGAGATATTACAAAAGGAGGTTTGGATGTTATTGCCAAACTGAAAGAAAATTAAAATTCTTATCATATATAAACTGAAAAGAGAGCCTTCCCGGCTCTCTTTTTTATTTAATGGATGAAGGGACTAATCTGCACATTTGAGTTTAACTACGCATGAGTAATATTGCGTATCATGGGAAGAATACCTTTTTGTTTGTATTTATAATTTTGCGTATTAAAAAATATACAAGCTATTTAAACTTTTTAAATGAGGTGAAAAAAACAGGCATTAATTTTTTATGAAAATGCTTTTTTATTTAATAATTTTAATGTTGGATTTTAGTAAATTGTAACTGAAAAACACAAATCATAATCTTTTATCGCTAAAAATTACAAACCTATATTTTGTTTTGTGAGTTTTTATTTAAAAGCTATTAATATTGGGAAATTTATGCTGTCAGTAGTACAAATGCCAACCTGAGCTTGTGAAAACATAAAAAAACTACAAGATGATTTATAAGTTTTTCTTTAAGATGATTAATGATGAAACGGAGAAAACAGATGATGATTTTGACAGCAACTATCTGAATCTTATTAACCGTTATTTGCTTTTATTGTTTCTCATATTCCTGTTTTATTCCGTTTTTATTATTACTTTTTTCGGGGATATGCTGATCTCAACATTTCTTACGGTCATTACCTTTTTCTGGCTGTTTCTAATGGCTCTAAAAGGGAAGACAAAAAGGTTTAGAAGTGTCTTGAAAAGTTCTATCCTCTTTATATTTGTCTTACTGACTTTTATAGTAAGTTTCTTCAATATCTATACTTATAAAAATGCCGGAGTAGAGTATTTTTATTTTTGTCTCTTGTTTGCAGTTCCATTCTTTCTGAACTATAAAAAAGACGCTTTTGCCATCTTTTTCATTACATTCATGATCAGTATTAATTTTATTGTATGTCTGTATTTTGATTTTAACTTTCTTCCCAAAAGTCAATTTATAGAAGCCGGGGATTTTAAAACAATAAAGTTGCTGAATATTTTATTTTCCGTTGCCTCTTTTCTGATGGATATCGTTTTTATTACTCAGAAAGATGCACTGATCCATGGCTTGATTTCTGATAAAAAAGAGAAAGATTCTACCATTAAAGATCTGGTAAAAACAAACACGGAACTGATGAAACACCAGATGCTTATCAACCATCTTTCAGAAGAAAATATTGAGGAGATTTTAAGTCTGGCAGAAAGTAATTCGCCTATGTTTTTTGAAAAATTTCAGGTGTTTTTTCCTCATTTTATACCGGGTGTTTTAAAAATAAATCCTAACCTTATTCATTCCGAGCTGTATTTCTGTGCTTTGATGAAGCTTGATTTTGATACCAAAAAAATAGCTCAGTGTACTAATAATAGTATTAGGGCTGTAGAAAGTAAAAAATACAGGATTAGAAAAAAACTGAATATATCCTCTGAGGTCAATATCAACAGCTTTTTGATTAAGATTTAAACAAAATTTTGATTTTTGTTACTCATACGTAGTGTTGAGTACCGGCAGGTGGTAATTTTTGTTTTCCTTGTCAATATTTTTACTTAAAAATATTGTGATGAATATTAAGAACATTCATATTGGAAGCCTGATCAGGTCCAAGGTAGAAGAACATCAGATTTCAATAGAAAGAATCTCCGGATTTTTAGACAGAACGGAAGATGATGTAGAAATGATGTATCAGGCAAAGAGTATTGATACAGATATACTGATGAAATGGTGTAAGCTATTAAGATTTGATTTTTTTAGATTTTATACCGGCCATCTTATTTTGTATGCTCCGCAGTCAAGAATAGATAATGAATTCAGAGAAAAGGGAAATACCATAGTTTTCAGGAAAAGTATTTATACCCAGGAGGTAAAGGATTTTATACTTGAAAAAATAGAAATGGGAGCAATGACAGCCAATGAAGTTGTTGAAAGATATAAGATTCCCAAAACAACTTTATACAAATGGATGAAAAAACTATAATATGATACCTGACTATAAGCAGATCTATACCGATATTCTTAAGGAAAAGTTTCCGGAAAAACTAATAGATATAACGATCAGGCATAAGTTGGAAAGATTAAACTTAGCGATTGATATTCTAAAGTTTAATCAATTGGTTTTTGGTGATCCGGAATATGCAGTTGAGTTCAAAAGTCAAAGACTTCGCTCTTATGATGAAGAATCCATTTTGGAAATTCTAAGATATCAGAAAAAAAACGGACTTAGCAATTTTCAGCTTGGCAGTCATTTTAAAATAAGCAGAAATACCATTGCCAAATGGAAAACTGTTTTTAAAATATGAAATGACATAATATTGTAATTCATTGGGTTTAATTAAATTATTTTTTTGATAAATAAATAATAATGGTTTTTGTGTTTAATTGGTTGTAGTTTTTTGAATTTATTATTGAATGAAATGAAATAACTCAATTTTCTATCTGTATTTCCATGTAATCCTAATTTACTGTGGTTTTGTGAGTTTTACTACGCGTGAGTAGTATTGCGTAGTGAGAATTAATTTGTAATTGTCTGAGGGTGATAATTTTGTGACGGTTAAATGACTTAGTCAAAAATTTTAATCATTAAACAATTATAACTTTAAAATGATGGAAACAAAATTTACAATTCTCCCAATCAAAGTTTTGCTGATAGCACTGCTCTTTACCTTTGGAAAATTTTATTCACAAGCTAATAATGGCGCAGTAGGAATTAACACTACTACACCGAATGCTAATTCTGTTTTGGATGTTATCTCAGGAAACAATAACAAAGGAGTGCTGATTCCGCGGCTTACAGAAGCACAGAGAAATGCCATTGTAATTAATCAGTCCAATGATGACGGACTGACAATTTACAATACTACAGAAGATTGTTTTAATTACTGGAGTCTTGCTGATAACGAATGGAAAAGTGTCTGCGGACAAATGGGGAAAGCTGTTTTTACTGTAGATTGTTCTACTTCCAAAGCAATGGGAAGCTATGTAAAAGGAAAAGAGCTTACCAATTCTAATTATCTGAGTATTGCAGTCAATGTTACAAAAGTGGGTAACTACACTATTTCCGGAACTGCTCCAAACGGGTATAACTTTTACGGAACTGGAGTGTTTTTGAATACAGGAACACAAACGATACAGATTCCCGGGCAGGGAACTCCTCAGAATATCCAGACAGATGATGTATCACTTGAAGCCAATGGAACTTCTGTTACGTGTACTCCGGCGATTTCTATTACAGTATTAAGTCCTGCAGGAACATATACCATGAGTTGCGGAAGTGCAACAGTAAATGGCGTGTACAAAGTAGGGACTGCTCTTACGGCATCCAATACAATTACATTACCGGTAAATGTTTCAACACTGGGAAGTTATACCATTACCTCCAATACTGTTGACGGAATATCTTTCAGTGGGTCAGGAACATTTACAGCTACAGGAAATCAGAATATAACATTAGGCGGAACGGGAACACCGTCTTCTACATCAGTGAAGACAATGACTATTACTTCAGACAGCCAGGGAGGAGTATCTACAACATGTTCTGTAAATGTAGTGGTAGTAATTCCGAAGAAGACAGTACTCCATATCGGTTTAGAAACAGCTTATGGCTATAGTGCTTACACCGGTCCTTCACGAAGTCTGATGGATGCCCCGACAAATTTTGGAACAACAGCCTCAAGTATTGTTAAATACGAAGGTTTTACCCATATATCTTTAGGAAACTCACCTTCATCAGCAGCTCTTCAGACAGCTCTTAATAATAAGCCTGATATAGTTGTCATTGGTTATAACTATACCCCTAATGCTACAGATGCCGGTTATATTGCGTCCTATCTTAATAAAAAAGGAGTGGTAATTGCCATGACAGATGATACAGGTACAGCGCAGAACTTATTCAGAGGAATATTCTCTGATCCTACAATTTCAGCATCTTATGGAGGCGGTGCAGGTTCTGTTTATGCTCTTACCAATTCTAATGACCCTATCCTTAACGGACCTTTTGGAGATGTAAGAGGTAAAAACTGGGGTGAAGATGCCTCTACAACCGTAAATATTTCCGGATTGACTAGTGGATTTGTTCCTTACAGCTATGCACAGCCCATCAACAGTACAACTGCAAGAACAGGAATTTCGGGATTAAGAAATACCAGTTTAAACTTTATATGGTTTGGAGATGGTGGTTTTTTAAGTAATGAAAATGCGAATGGAAATCAATATGCAAGTAATACCATTGAACCTTTTGTAGCCCCAAGTTCGGGAGGATATTTCCCGGTTCAGAAATCTTCTTACGGATATGCCGGAAACGGATATGTAACAGGGTCAATGCAGGTTCAGAATTCGATTCTTTTTGCCAATATGATTGCCTGGGCAATTAAACAGGCAGAATTCAGCGGAATAAACACACAATGATAAAGTTTTTTAAAGAGGGCTCCGGTACGATGATTCGTGCCGGAGTTTTTTATTTTATATACTTTTTAATCTCTTCTGTGAGGTTTAATATGAATTCTACGGGAAGATCTTCTTCAGGATCAATTAAGAGGATTTTAAACTTCTTTCTGCCATCCATAATCAGCTCCGGATAATCCAGTTTGTCACCGTGGTAAAAACTGATATAGTGCTTCTTGTATTTTTTGCTGTAATAAAAATAACAAAGCATTTTCTTTTTGTACTTGATAAAAGGAAGCCCGAAACTGAATGTTTCTGTAATATTTTCCGGATCGGAAGCTAAAATAGAATCACGTAAAAATAAAAGAGTACTTCTTTCAGGCTCTTCGATTCTGTAGAAATACTCTTGTATGGGATTCATTTTATTTGAATTAAAATATTAGTCGAAGTTTTGAAGTTCAACAAGTTTATTATACATTCCTTTTTTAGCGATCAGGTCATGATGTGTTCCCTGCTCTACAATATCACCTTTTTCCATCACTACGATCCAGTCTGCTTTCTGAATCGTTGAAAGACGGTGGGCAATTACCAGAGAAGTTCTGTTCTGCATCATTTTCTCCAGTGCATCCTGTACAAATCTTTCAGATTCCGTATCCAGTGCAGAGGTTGCTTCATCCAGAATCATAATGGGTGGGTTTTTCAATACAGCTCTCGCAATAGAAACTCTCTGCTTCTGACCTCCGGAAAGTTTACCTCCATCATCTCCGATATTGGAATCATACCCTTCAGGAAGTCTTGTGATAAATGAATCTGCATTGGCAATTTTTGCCGCGGCAATCACTTCTTCTCTGGTAGCATCAGGTTTACCCATCAGAATATTATTGTAAACAGAATCGTTAAATAACACGGATTCCTGAGTTACCATACCTAGAAGCTTACGGTATTCATCTAATTTTAAATGTTTAATATTGGTGCCGTCAATCATGATTTCTCCTTCAGAAACATCATAGAATCTAGCTAAAAGATTGGCAATCGTTGTTTTACCACTTCCACTTTGTCCAACAAGAGCAACTGTTTTCCCTTTTGGAATAGAAAGTGAAAAGTTTTTAAGAATCGTATGATCTTTATCGTAGTAAAAACCAATATTATTAAACTCGATTGAACTATTTAATGTTGAGATAGAAACAGGATTTGCTATTTCATCAATTTTTACATCAGCATCCAGAATTGCCAATACTCTTTCAAGAGAAGCCTCTCCCTTCTGTACATTTGAAATTGACTGTGACAAACTTTTCACAGGGGGTAAAATTTGGAAGAAAATTCCAAGGAAAACCAAGAAATCAGCTGGTGAAATACTTTGTTCTACAATGATTTGTTTTCCACCGTACCAGGCAATAATTAAGAACGTAACCGAACCTAAAAATTCGCTCATCGGGGATGCCAGTTCTTTTTTTCTACCTAATCTTATAGAACTGTTGATCCATCTCTGCATTGACTGCATAAAACGGTTGTCCATTATTTTTTCGGCACTGAAAATCTTAATCACTTTTGTAGATTTCAATGTTTCATCTACAATCGAGAAAATAGTTCCCATTTCATTTTGTGCTTCATGAGAGTCTTTTTTCAGGCTTTTTCCTATTAAAGCAATCATCGTTCCCATTACAGGCAATACCAGAAGTGAGAAAAGAGTCATCTCTGTACTTAAGAAGAAAAGAGTCACCAATGTACTTATCAGCATAAAAGGTGCATTGATTAATTCCACTAAACTTCCTAAGATATTACCTTCAACTTCACCCACGTCATTTGACATACGGGACATCAGATCTCCCTTTCTGCTTTCTGTAAAAAAGGAAACAGGTAAAGCAAGAATCTTTCTATACATCGCTCCGCGAAGGTCTTTCGTAACGCCTACACGATAATTGATCAGTAAAAACGAACCCAAATATCTGAAAAGGTTTCTCAGTAAAAACATAAAAGCCGTTATTACGCAAAGCCATGCCAAAACGTTAAGGGCTCCATGCTCAGTTACTAAAGTCTGAACATAATAATTGGCATATTCTTTTGCATAAGAGAAAAAATCTAAAATCTCTCCCGAATAAACAGGAGGATGGCTGTATTTTTTGGCCTCAATGGTTCCGAAAAGCATTCCCAAAACCGGTAGAATAGTCCCTAAGGAAGCAATCTGAAATACAGAATACATAAGGTTGAAAAACAAACTTCCGTAGATGTATTTTTGGTGAGGTCTTGCGAACTTCAGTATTTTAATATATTGGTTCATTCAATGAAAAAATTGGATAGCAAAATTACGTAAAATTAAAAGATAAGACGTTCTTAATCCTGTTTTACTTTAATGGATATGTTCCAAAAAATGTCTTTTTGTTACAACTCAGGAGTATTGTACTTTATTTTTTATTAAATAATCTAAATATTAAAAGATAAAATGCTGTGGCTGCTTAACAAAAGAACCGCTAAAACAGCGGTTCTTAATATGGTAGTTTAATTAAATTTTTACCTGATCGTTATACTTCGGAGTAAAATTTTTAGGATTCAGTTTATCCAGAGTTTTTCCAAAGTTATTGATGATCTGTGTCATATTATCAAAATCTACGATGTTGATATCATCATTCTCGTGGTGATAATGAGAGGCTTTCGTCATATCAACAGTAGAGAATGAGTGGGCAATGATTTTCTTTTTTACAAAGCTGACATTGTCTGAACGATAGAACAACTGTTGTTTTGCATATGGATCTGCATTTATTTTTAATCCGTTCACTGCATTTTGATTGAAAAGCTCATCAAGATCTGAGAAGCCGTCTCCCGTCATATATAATGCATTTTTTCCCCATTGCGATTCTGTAGCTACCATTTCAAAATTGAAAAGGGCAGTCATCTTATTATAGATAGGGTCCAGATTTTTGTCCGTTGAAATTGCTCTCGAACCCAGCATTCCTTTTTCTTCTCCATTGAAAGCCATGAAAACCATTGAGAATTCAGGTTTCTTGTTTTTAAAATAGTCGGCAATACCTACCAGAGTCGTAATTCCGCTGGCATCATCATCTGCTCCGTTATAAATGTTGTCACCACTTTTATCACTGGTTCCGATATGATCAAAATGCCCTGAAAATCCAAGATATTGATCTGTTTTTCCCTTTTTGATACCGCAGACATTGTATACTGTTTTCCCGTTATAATCAAAAGGTACCAGATAAGATTTTCCGGTACAGTATTCCAGATTATTTTCTTTGAAGAGCTTAGCAATGTAGTTGGCAGCATTTTCATTTTCCTGAGTTCCGATTTCGCGGCCCTTCATTTCGTCTGAAGCAAGAGTGGAAAGAACTGTTTTTACTTTTTCTTTGGAAACTTCCTGTGCAAAAGTAACAATAGAGAATAGTGATAAAGTAAGGTATGTTAGCTTTTTCATTGTCTTTTATTAAAAGTTATATGATCTGTCGTGGTTTTGATCAAAAAGTTGCATTGAATTTACAGAATATATGGTAAATAAAAAAACAGCTCCTTATAAAGAAGCTGTTCTCACTCAAAAAATCGTTGTAAGGTTATCGAAGTCTGTCTACAGATTTTACGAGCCTCTCATCTTTACGGATATAGATGTTTGCAATAAGCAGACATATTACCGCAATCAATGGGAAAATTGGCTCAATACCCTTCTCAGGAATCTGAATTCCTCCGGATAAGTTGAGTAACCAGTACACCAATACACCAATCAACAAAACGTTTATAATGATGCTGATGGTATTCAGCAAAATTTGTCTTTTTCTGTTTTTGAAACTAAAAATACTTAATGCTCCAATGATTACAAGCACTATACTGCCAATATTAAGCAAAGGAATACTGTCTGAAATGACAACATCCTGTCCTGTTATAAAAAGGAAAACAGCAGCTAAAACTGCTAATAACGTCCATATAGTTTGTATTCTCTGTAGCATTGAATATTAAATTCTTGGCAAAAATAACATAAATTTTGCACAATTCAAAAATAAGTGTAGATTTGCATTATACAATGTACTTGAAAACAAAAGTCACCGGACTTACTTTTCTTACTCACAATTAATTACATTTTTACATAAATATGTTTAACATAGAAACGTTAAGGTCAAAATCCGTAACGGAACTGACTAAAATCTTAAAAGATTTGGGCGTTAAAGTTGCAAGAACCAGCAATGAAAATGACAAGATCTTTGCTATTCTTGACTTTCAGGCTTCTAACCCTAAAGTTGCAAAAGATTATTTCAACGCCACAGAAACTACCAGTATAAATACTGAAGAGGCTCCAGCAGAAAAACCTGCTAAAGCCCCGGTAAGAAAAGCTGCTCCGAAAAAACCGGCAGCAAAACCAAAAGCCAATACAAAAGCTCCGGAAGAACCTAAAATAGAGGAAAAAGTAGAAGAAAAGGTACCGGCTCCTGAAGAAATAAAACAGGAAGAACCTAAAGCAGAAGTATCAGCAGCGGCGCCCACAGAAGATGTATCAGCCGCAACTCAAGCTAAAAAGAAAAGAAAAAGAGTTTCTACCAATACAGGTAACGCAGAAGTATCTCAGGAAAAAACAGAAGCTCCAAAAAACACAGAATCTCAAGAGCCTGCTCAGGCTGAAGAAAAGCCGAACAATCCCCCTCAACAACAGGCTAACAGACCTCAAAAAGGACACAACCATCCACAGAACAGTGGAAACCAACATAAAAATCAAAACCAAAACCAGCACCATCAAAACCAAAATCAGAATCAAAACAGACATTCTGAGAAGGCAGAGGAGCAGCATGACCATAAAAAAGAATTTAATTTCGATGGATTGGTAAGTATTGAAGGGGTTTTGGAAATATTACCGGATAACTACGGATTTTTACGTTCCTCAGATTTCAGTTACATCTCTTCTCCTGATGATGTGTATGTATCTACAGCACAGATTAGAAATTATGGTTTAAAAACCGGAGATACTGTAAAAGGAATTGTAAGACTTCCAAAAGAAGGAGAGAAATATTTTTCATTATTAAAGCCTACAGAAGTTAACGGACGTGATCTTGCGTTCATTAAAGACCGTGTAGCTTTTGAATATCTTACGCCGCTTTTCCCTGAAGAGAAATTTAATCTTGCAGGAAGCGAATCTACGGTTTCTACAAGAATTGTAGATTTATTCGCACCTATTGGAAAAGGACAGAGAGCAATGATCGTTGCACAGCCTAAAACAGGTAAGACGATGTTGCTGAAAGATATTGCAAACTCTATAGCTGCCAACCACCCGGAAGTATACATGATGGTTCTTTTGATTGATGAACGTCCGGAAGAGGTTACTGATATGGAAAGAAGTGTAAATGCAGAAGTTATTGCTTCTACATTTGACGAAGCAGCTGAAAAACATGTGAAAGTAGCTAATCTTGTTCTTGCGAAAGCACAGAGAATGGTTGAGTGCGGACATGATGTTGTTATCTTACTGGATTCAATCACGAGATTGGCAAGAGCATACAACACCGTTACTCCTGCATCAGGTAAGGTTCTTTCTGGTGGGGTAGATGCCAATGCACTTCACAAGCCGAAAAGATTCTTTGGAGCAGCAAGAAAAATCGAAGGAGGAGGATCTCTTACGATCATTGCAACCGCACTTATTGATACAGGTTCTAAAATGGATGAAGTGATTTTTGAAGAATTTAAAGGTACAGGTAACATGGAACTTCAGTTAGACAGAAAAATTGCTAACAGAAGAATTTATCCTGCTATCGACCTAATCTCTTCAAGCACCCGTAGAGATGATCTTCTTCTTGATGAAGTAACTTCTCAGAGAATGTGGATCTTCAGAAAATACCTTTCTGAAATGAATCCTGTGGAGGCAATGGAATTTGTAAATAAAAACATTAAAGGAACTCTTAATAACGAAGAATTCCTGATGTCTATGAATAAATAAATTTAATTATTGTTAAATAAAAAGCACGGGCCAATGGGTTCGTGCTTTTTGTTGTTATGTGGATAAATATTTTAAAACGTAATTCATTCTAAATCAATATATCAATGTTAAAGATTTATTAAAGTAATCTTCAATCCTTGATAATCCCTTAAATATTGGCTAATTTTGGAATATAACATTAAAAATAAAGATTATGTCATTTGAATTACCAAAATTAGGATATGCATATGATGCATTAGAGCCAACTATTGATGCAAGAACTATGGAAATCCACCATACAAAACACCACCAGGCATATATTGACAATTTAAATAAAGCAATTGAAGGAACTGAACTAGCAGGAAAAACTATCGAAGAGATCTGCCAGACAGGAACTGATAAACCAGCGGTAAGAAATAACGGAGGAGGTCACTTCAACCATTCATTATTCTGGGAAATTTTAACTCCAGGGGGAAGTAAAGAGCCTGTAGGAAATGTAAAAGCTGCTATCGAAAATTATGGAGGTCTTGAGAAATTCAAAACTGACTTTTCTGAGGCTGCTAAAACAAGATTCGGTTCAGGATGGGCTTGGTTAGTGAAAAATGCTGACGGTTCTGTATCTGTTTCTTCTACCCCAAATCAGGACAACCCATTAATGCCTGTAGCAGACGTTAAAGGAACTCCGGTTTTAGGATTAGATGTTTGGGAGCATGCTTATTATCTAAACTACCAAAACAGAAGACCTGACTATGTTTCTGCATTCTTTGAAGTAGTAAACTGGGATAAAGTAGAGGAATTATTTAATAAATAATTTTCAATCTATTATAAAAATAAAAAGGTTCAGAATTTCTGAACCTTTTTTATTGAATGTTATTGTAACTACCTTATGGCATCGCTTCCGGATAAACCATTCATTCTCAGTTTGTATTTCCAGCTTACATACACGAAAACCTGGTATAATTTATATTCAAACTTGATCCCATAATTTTCCTGCGGATCATAATCTATTCCGGATTCTATAATATTTCTGTACCTGCCGGAGTTATAATAGCTGTTCCATTCATTGACCAGGAATGTATTTTTTGTTTTCAGATAAGATTCTGTATATTGGCTGATGGGTTTGGCAACAGCACTCAAAAAATAATCGAATTGCGTATCAATAACCGTAAGATCCCATTCTCCGTCTTCATTTTTAGAAGGCTTCATTTCATGTTGCTCTTTATCTTTATTTGGTTTTTCCTGAGAAAAGCAGCTGTAAGGTATTAATGCTATCAATACCAATAAAATAATATTTTTCATGATGTAGGTATTTACATAAAAAAAGCACTCCAATAAGAGTGCCTAACTTTTTTATGGTTCTTTCTGAAGAACTACAAATGCCGGGAAGTGGTCACTGTAGCCTCCTGTAAATTGATCTCCATTCCAGGATCTGAAAGGATAACCTTTATAATTTCCTTCTTTATTGACTAAATAAGCCGGTGCAAAAATTTCTGTTTTGTATACAGAATACTCTTTAGTTACCTGATCTGAAATTACGTTTTTAGAAACAATAATCTGGTCAAACAGGTTGGGTGCATCCTGATAGGCAAGAGATGCCACGCCTTTCTTATATAAAGGATACATCAGGTTCAGATAGGGTGTTTCTTCACTTAAATCTTTAGGTGCTGCCTGAGCTTTCAGATGGTTTTTTAAACTTGGGCTTACAGGATCATCATTAAAGTCACCCATTGCAAAAAGCTTAGTTGTTGGGTCTGCAGCTCTTATACTGTCCATCTGTTGTTTCAATAAAGCTGCGGCGGCATTTCTTTTAGGTAAAGAAATTGCTTCACCTCCTCTTCTTGAAGGCCAGTGGTTCATAAAGAATGCCACTTTTTCATTATCTAAAAAGCCTGTTACAACAAGGATATCTCTTGTATACTCTCTTCTGCCGTTGTCACCATATATTTTCAGTTCTTTTTTTAATGAATTGGTAGGGGTAAATCTTCTTTTCTGGTAGATTAACGCAACGTCAATTCCTCTGTAGTCATAAGAGTTATAGTGGATAATTCCGTAATCATATTTCTTTAAAGCAGGTTCATTGATCAGATCCTGGATAACCTGTCTGTTTTCAACCTCAATTAAGCCAACTACTGCCGGAGCTGTTTTGGTATACTGTGCTCCCATTTCAGAAATTACTTTGGCTTCATTGGCCAATTTTGCTTTATAAATTTTAGTACCGTAGTTCTTTGCGCTTTTTGGGGTAAACTCTTCAGAACCACCTTGCTCTCTAACTACTTTTTTACCAATCAAAGCTCCGTCGCTCCATGGCCCGTCATATTTTTCAGCTTCCAGAAATTTGATAGAATCTATAGGGATACTTCTGTGAAAAGCAGGATTTTTAATGTCTTTGGTTCCATCAATGTAATCCGCTGAACGGATAGTGTCCCAAAGGTTTTCTACATTTAAAAAACCTACAGTAGCTACTTTTCTCAGTTTTCCTTGTTGCTGCGAAAATGCCATGATCGAAATAATGATGGCAAACAGACTCGAAAATCTCTTCATCCTCTTTGAGTTATTATTAATACTATTTAATTTACAAATTTACTTTTTTTAATTCACTACGTTTTAAATATTTGTAAATTTAAAAGCAATTATCTCATTATCATTTACATAATGATTCTTAAAAGCTTGTAATGTTAAGGGAAAATATTGTTAAAAAAGTTTTGAATTACAAAATTTGATTAAATTTGTGCCCCCAACTTTTAAAATGTTGAAAATTAATAAGAAAAGTATTAAAAAAATAAATATACTCATGATTAAAAAACTATCATTAATCTCTTTATTTACCTTGCTGCCTGCTTCGTATTATTATGCGCAGACAACAGTGTTTGCGTATCTTAAGGATGCAGAAGGAAAGCCTGTTGAGCAAGCAAGTGTAGATTTAAAAGGAGCAGGAAATGATGCAAAGGCAGACAAAATCGGATATTTCCAATTTACGGATTTGATGCCGGGACATTATCAGATTATGGTTACAAAACCAAATTTTGAAACTAAAATTTTTGAATTTGATGTAACCAGTGATGAGAAGAGAAAAGATCTTGGAGTAATTACTCTTTATTCTGCATTGAACGGTGCAGATCAGGGGCTGGCTATTATAGAAGATTCGGGAGAAAGTGATAGCGGTGGTGCACAGCAAACAGCAACGGTAGGATTGCTGCAGTCTTCTCAGGATGTATTCAACAGGATTGCAAGTTTCGATTTAGGACCATACTGGTTCCGCCCAAGAGGAATTGACAGCAGAACAGGTGAGAATATGATCAACGGGGTTTCTATGGCAGCGGCTGATAATGGAGATGTAGACTTCAGTACCTGGGGAGGGTTAAACGAAATCACCCGTTACCCGGAAATTTCAGCTAATCATGCGCCTTCCGAATATGCTTTCGGAGGAACTACCGGAGTATTTTATAAGAATACTAAAGCCAGCGAGTACAGAAAAGGAAGTCAATTGACATACTCTCTGACCAACAGAAACTATACGAACAGATTGTCTTACAGATTCTCTTCCGGAATGAATAAGAACGGATGGGCATTTACAGGAATGATCGCAAGAAGATGGGCACAGGAAGGGATTCAGGATGGTACTGCTTATGATGCATACAGTGGATATATTGGTATTGAGAAGAAATTCAGTGACAGCCATACAATGACTTTAAATGCCATTGGTTCCAAATATTCAAGAAGCTCTTCAAGTCCAAGTACTCAGGAAGTATATGATTTCAGAGGAGTTCATTATAACTCTTATTGGGGATGGCAAAATGGAGATAAAAGAAATGAAAGAGTAAAAAGAGGTTTCCAGCCCATGATTCAATTGCAGGATTTCTGGAAAATCAATAAAAACTCTCAGCTATGGACCTCTGTTTCTTACCAGTTTGGTAAAGAATACAGTTCGAGACTGGATTGGTACAGAGCTAATAACCCGTCTCCAACCTATTACCGTAATTTACCAAGCTATTGGCTAAACTATACAAATCCTTCTCCGGAACAAGCTGCCAACATCGGAATTACAAGAGATTGGTGGACCAATGATGATCAGTCCCATACACAGATCAACTGGGATAATCTTTATAATGCGAACAGAAACGTAGAGTACAATGCTATGTTGGGCGGTAGAAGAGCAGCTTATTATCTTGTAGACGATGTAAAAGATGATAAAGTATGGAATCTCTCTACACACTATACTTATAACTTTAGCGATACATCCCGTTTTATTTTAAACTTATCTTACCAGAACTACAGATCTGAACAGTACAGAGAAGTGAACGATCTTTTGGGTGCTGATTTTGCACTGAATATGGACCCGTTTGCATCCAATACAACGGCAGGCAGTGTTTGGGGGAAATTTAATACAAGAGAAAGTGATGCTGATGTTGCCAAAAGAGAAGGTGACAAAATAGGATACAGCTATATTTTCAGAAGACAGGAGTTTAAAGTAAATCCTGCTTTCAAATTTTCAACAGGGAAATTTGATGTTTTCGTTTCCGGACTATTCGGATATACAACAAACAGCAGAGAAGGATTGTTCCAGCATTATCTGTATGAGTCTTCTTACGGAAAAGGAGCAGACCAAAACTTCTGGAATGCAGGGGTTAAAGGTCAGGTTACCTATAAAATCAATGGTAGAAACTTCCTTGTTTATAACGGAGCTTACTTTTCACAGTCTCCTTTCTTAAATGATATTTATTTTAATACAAGAGTGAGTGGTGTTACAACTCCGGGAATCAAGAACGTTGTTGTGGATGCCAACGATTTGAGTTATGTAATTTCTACTCCGATTGTAAAACTTAGATTGACAGGTTATCTTGTTAATACTCAAAATGAAACAAGTGTCCAAAGATACTTCGCACAAGGAGTTAAACTAACAACTCTGACAGAAAGCGGAGATCAGGCTCCTGTACAGGACGGTGCTTTCATTACACAGGTATTGGCAGGTGCCAATAAGAGAAATATGGGTATTGAGCTTGGTGCACAGGTGAAAGTTACACCTACTTTAACAGCCAGTGGATTATTAAGTGTAGGACAATATACTTATACTAATAACCCTACCGTTTATTTTGCATCTGATGCTGTAGGAACATTCAGAGAGCTTGACGGAAACGGAAATATTGTATCAAGATCTTACACCAACATGGGAGAGGCTACCCTTAAAAATTACAGACAGGGTGGAACTCCTCAGGAGGCATATACTTTAGGCCTTCGTTACAGCAGTCCAAAATACTGGTGGGTAGGAGCTACATGGAACTATTTCGGACATTCGTTCCTTGATCCGTCTCCGGTAACCAGAACAGAAAGATTCTATACAAACCCCAATACACCGGGTGTACCTTATGATAACGTAACTGAGGAAGAACTTGCAAGAATTCTGGCTCCTACGAAATTGCCTTCAGCATTCTTCTTCAATGTGAATGCAGGTAAATCCTGGATGATTGGTAAGTATTATGTATTAGTCTCCGGATCAGTAAATAATATCCTTAATAACAGAAACTTTATTACAGGTGGCTTTGAGCAAACGAGAAATGTTAACTATACTGACTATGCTAATGATTATGACAGCGGAAACATGGTATTCGCTCCTAAATATTGGTATAACCAGGGTAGATCTTATTTTGTTAATCTTCAATTCAGATTCTAAAAAAATTAAAATTAAAAATCGAAAACAATGAAAAATATATATTTTAAAGCGGCGATCTTTAGTGCTATTTCAATGCTGGCAATCTCGTCTTGTGTAAAAACTGATGATTATGATGTGCCGGAAATTAAATGTACCAACAAATTTGCAGCAGCTAATCACCAGTTATCTGAAATTACAGCCATTGCAAAGGCAAAACCCGTTGAAGCTGATATTATTAAAGAAGATTTCATCGTAGAAGCTTACGTTTCTTCAAGTGATGAATCAGGAAATCTTTACAAAATGATGTTCCTTCAGGATAAGCCTGAAAACCCAACGCAAGGTATTGAGATTGATATTGATGGTGGAAACCAATATCTTGATTACCCCGTAGGAGCTTTAGTAAGAATCAACCTGAAAGGATTGATCGTTCAGGGAGTTAATGGAAACATTAAAGTAGGTTCTTATGACCCTAACTATCCTATCGGTAGAATCAACCCAAATAAAGTTTCAAATTACATGGCAAGAGTTTGTGACGGACAGAAGCCTGTAGTAGCCGCAATGAAACCATTAGAGTTCAACTTTATCTCTGATGCTCTGAAAAACGGTGCACACATTAACCAGCTTGTGAAAATAAAAAACGTTCAGTTTGAAGAGCCTGAATTGACAAAGAACTTTGCTGACGAATCAGCTACAGGAGACCGTTATATTACAGATAAAAAAGCAGGCAGATTAGATCTTCGTTTCAGTAACTTTTCAACTTTTGGAAAATCTCCAATTTCTCCTAAATATGAAAAAAGTGGTGATATCGTTCTTGTTTTAAGCCGTTTTACAAGCTCAAATAATGCGACGGTTTTCACAGATCAGGCTTATATAAGAGATCTTAATGATATTAACTTCCCTAACGCCAGATTCACTCCAGGGGAGCCGGAACTTCCATCTGCTAATGCAGTAAATCTTTTCCCGAGCTCTGATTTTGAAAACTGGCCATCTTTCCTATCAAGTTTAAATAGCTTTGGGCTTATGTCTTATGCATCTCAAGGTATTGGTTTGGGGTATAACGGTACAAATTCCCTTCAGATTAAAGGTACACCTGCCAATAATGATTACGTATTTACAGCGAATGCTGCGTCAGGAGTACCAGCGACTCCGAAGAGAATTACAATGTATATCAAAGGAACTGCATCAGGAAAATCACTCTCTTTCAATGTATATAGAGCAACACCGCTTCTTCCTAATACATCTGCTTTCTATACATTCAATTTAGGAACATTCTCTACAGGTGCTACTTTAAGCCCGGAAAGCACGAACTCATATACAGGATCTATCAATACGAACGGACAATGGAGGCTGATTGAGCTTACCCTTACAGGTCTTACCGATCTTAACACTACTTCTGGAAAAACTATGTTTGCCCTCAAAACAGGAAAAGACGGAATATATGATCTTCAGATTGATAACATCAAAATTGAGTAATGCATTAGGATAAAATATATTCTAATATACTTTATAAAAATCGGGCAGCTCGTAAGAGTTGCCCGATTTTATTTTAATATTTTTTTGATTTCAAAAACTCCAAGAATTTTATATTTTTAAAAACAGTTTTAAATCAAGAAGCTATATTTTATATGGAATATTTCATTTATGCATTGAATCATACCTATACTGATGATTCTCATACTGATACTAAGTTTCTGGGCTTTTCAAATTGCCTTGAGGATTTGGAGGAGCTAAAAGCAAAAGCCATTCTTATGCCTGGGTTCAGGGATTATCCGGATTGTTTTGTTACAGATTGTTATATACTTGATAAGATACATTGGAATGAAGGGTTTAAGGAGGTAATTGGTGAAATAGGACGTGACTATATTGAAAAAGGTGATGAGATAGATGAAAATCATATTTCAATCAAAGAATTAGGTTTAAATACTGTTTTCAGTGTCAGTCATTATTATACAATACACACCTTTCTGGATGACGAAAGATATATCGGAGTATTTTCATCTTTAGAAAAAGCAGAAAAAGCTATTGAAGAACTGAAAAACAAACCTGGTTTTAAAGATTATCAGAATGATTTTAATATCAGTGAGCTGGATCTTGCAGTACTTCTATGGAGTAGTGGATTTGGGAGCGTTTAAAACAAAAACCACCGCATCAGCAGTGGTTTTATTATTTTCGTTTACTTAACCGTAATTGTTGGATCCCAGTAAAAGTAACCGTACAAAATCTGTTTGTTACTGTCATTCGGGTCTAAAATGTAAAGCCCAAATTGTACGTAGAAGTTCTCTTTACCTGTAGCTTTTACTTTAGAGTCGATACTGGCAAATGTAATATCAGCAGCAGCGGCAGGAAGACCATTTTGAGAATTCAAATTAGGCACTGCAGCCTGTCTTCTTTCAACAGAATTATATATAAAGCTGTTGAAGACCTGATCTCCGGACCAGTATTTAATATTGTAAATAATTACAGCATCATCGGAATTCTGATAGATTGATGTTCCTCTGAAAGAAACTGTATCTCCGGCTCTTGCACTGAAGTTCAGATCTGCGGAACCCTGTCCGGAAATGGCGTTGGCATTTGAAACGATCATATGCTGACTGTTATGATCTATTCCTGTTGGGTTATTAGGGTCCTTACTTGGATTTTGATAGTTAGCTCTAACGTAATCCGTGTCAATAACAATCAGGACATCTATTTCCTGACTCGATGATTTAAGTTGTTCGTCCATGATATTTGGTTTTAGTTTGGTGTTTCTTACTCATTTGGCTTTTCAGATTCTGCCCCGTTATTAAAGTGATTCCGGCTTCACGTTTGGTTGTAATTACAATACAAATGTACATTGCTGATAATGAAAATATTACAGTGTAAATGCTGAAATTTTCAGATAGGTATTTTTACGTAATTAATCTCTTTTTCGTGACTTGTTTGATTTGGACAAAAAAATACCCTGAAAAGTTACTTTCAGGGTACCCATTTTATAATGGTTAAATCTAATTCACGTTAAAAAGAAACTTCATTCACTTCTTTTCCTCTTTGAAAGTTCATTGTTTTCTGGCTGCCTTTGTAGGCGATGTTCACCAGATTGATCTGCTTAGGAAAAGCGCTCAAAAGAATCGTATTTTTAATCTTTAAGGTGTTGATATCTGAAACGCCTCCGGTTTCAAAATACACCCATACAGTTTCTCCACTGACCTGACTTCCTGTGAAGGTTATCGTTTTAGGAGCCCCATTGACAAACACATCAAAATTATTATTCACGTATTTTTTTACCTCTGCTTCAAATCCAGCCGTGTTGGGGTTGATCTTGATCGCGTCAGAGATGTGGCTTGTATTCATTTTTGTGGTAAACTTCAATGTCTTGCTTCCATCAACATAATCCACTTTGGTCATTGAAGAGAAAAAGTCTACATACATAAAACTCATTAACACAAAAAATGTTAAAATTCCTGATATATATAAAAGTTTTTTCATCTTAATTAATAGATTTACAATCATACTTGTTAGTTATAAGTCACAAATAATATGCCAATTAAAAATTTACATTCACAGAATATTTATCATAAAAGGCTTTAATATGTGCTACAGCCTCGTCAGCGGTATCTACCACACGATAAAGATCCAAATCATCTTCAGCAATCATTCCTTCTTTCAACAAAGTTGCCTTGAACCAGTCTAATAATCCTCCCCAGAACTCACTTCCTACCAGAACAATTGGAAACTTCCCTATTTTATTGGTTTGAATAAGAGTTATCGCTTCAGTAAGTTCATCCAACGTACCAAAACCGCCCGGCATTACTATAAACCCCTGAGAATATTTTACAAACATTACTTTTCTCACGAAAAAGTAATCAAAATTCATAGAATAGGATTTATTGATGTAAGGATTAAAATGCTGTTCAAAAGGAAGATCAATATTCAATCCGATAGATTTTCCTTTAGCATTGAAAGCTCCCTTATTTCCAGCTTCCATAACACCCGGACCGCCTCCGGTGATGATTCCGAAGCCTATTTTGGTAATCTTTTCCGCAATATCTACGGCCATTTCATAATACTTATTCTCCGGTTTCAGTCGGGCAGAACCAAATATAGAAACACATGGACCAATCTTGGCCAGTTTTTCATAACCGTCTACAAATTCAGCCATGACCTTGAAGACCATCCAGCTGTCTTTAGCAATTGTTTCGTCCCAGGTTTTTTGTCTGAAACTGTTATGTAGTTTTGTTTCGTTAATGTCAAGTTCCGGATTTACTAAACTTTCATCCCTAGTTCCATCAATTTCCATTGCAAAATTTATTTAAAGTGTTTTTCGGCTTCTGTTACAGATGAAGGTCTTCCGACGTCGATAAGAATACTGTCATGTACAAAACCGTGTATATGCTCGGTCTGCATAAGGTCCAGATATTCTTCCATAACAGAAAATTTGCCTGTTCTTTTTATTTTTTCGAAGATCGTAGGATTGATACAATGAATTCCGCTGAAAGCAAGTGCTTTAAAGCCTTTATTGAATTCTGCCAGCCTTTGTTCACCAGTTTGTACATTCAGCCAGCCTCTCAAAACCATATCATCATTGAAAAGGAGTTTTCTCGAGCTTTCCCTGTCGGAAACCGCTAAAGTAGCAAAATCTTTTATCTTTTTATGGTATTCCACCAGCGCATTGATGTTCAGGTTGGTGAGAATATCCGCATTCATGATTAAAAAATCTTCTCCATGGTCAAGAAATTTTCTCGCAAAAATCAAGCCACCTCCTGTTTCAAGAAGCTCGTTGGTTTCATCGGAGATTTCAATCCTGCATCCGAAATTATTGTTTTTATTTAAGAAATCAACAATCTGATCTCCAAAATGATGAATGTTGATGACAAAATCCTTTATTCCGAAACTTTTCAGGTAAGTAATATTTCTTTCCAGAAGCGGTATTTCGTTTACTTTTGCCAACGCTTTCGGATGGTGATCTGTAAACGGTTTCAATCTGGTTCCTTTTCCTGCTGCGAAAATTAGAGCTTTCATAATAGTATAAGTAATGAGTGATAGATAATGAGTAATATATAAGCGTGATAAAAAGATTACTTATTGCTCATTACTGATTACTAATGTTCAGTTGCGGTTGTTCATCGTGGTGAAGGGTGATCTCGGTTCCTTCAGGATATTTTTCTTGGATAAATTCAGCGATTTTTATAGCAGAATATACTGATCTGTGCTGTCCGCCGGTACATCCGAAATTAATCTGCAGATGCTCAAATCCTCTCTCAAGATAGTTGTCGATATTGATAGAAACAATGGATTTTACCAGTTCCAAAAACTTTGGCATTTCTGTTTTTGTTTCCAGATATTCCTGAACTCCGATGTCATTTCCGGTCTGAATTTTATATTCTTCAATTCTTCCGGGATTCAAAATTCCACGGCAGTCAAAAGCGAAACCTCCGCCATTTCCTGAATTGTCTTTAGGAATTCCTCCTTTCTTGTATGAAAAACTGTGTATCTCGATGTTTAGCATATTCTTTCTTTTAAATTTTTAAACCATTAAGGTTCATTTAGTTTTTAAGGTAAGTTAAGATTTTGATAAATCAAAATTTAGTCAGGAAGTTCTTTAAAAAAATCATTAATAAAGGGCTTCATTGACTTGGTAATATTGTTTGTGAAAAAGTTAATAAGAAGGCCTTGTGGCTTTTTAAGAACTTTCATGTAAGTGAGTAGCTGTGCCTCGTGTATTGGTAAGACTTCTTCTACAGCTTTTAACTCTATAATAATTGTATTGTTGACGAGGAGATCTACAACAAGCTTTGTTTCAATTTCTATCCCTTCATAATTAATGGGAAAATACAACTGCTGTTTGACATCATAACCATTTTTAATAAGCTCAATTTTTAAGCATTCTTCATAGACACTTTCAAGGAGACCAGGACCAAGAGCTTTATGGACTTTAATAGCAAAGCCTGTAATTTCATATGACAGTTGGGTAATTTCTTTTTTGGTCATAACCTTAATATTCTTAATGACTTAAAGCTTCCTTAATGGTTTAAATTTATTATCTCTTTAATTTTTTGTTGGGCTTTATCTGATTCTAATTGCTGAATTACTTTTTTCAGTTCCGGATAATCATTCATCTGCTCCCATGAGCCGGCAAATTGTGTAATATTCTGAATTCCTTTTTCCAGACTGGCCATAAAATGCTGTTTTCTCTGAATCAACCCCCTGAATCCATAGGCTCCCAATACCTGTAAGAATCTCATCATTTGAATAGGCATCACGGCATCTTTTAGTTGAATCTTCGTTTGAGGATTTTCAAACTGCTGAATATAAAATTCCAGCATTTCCTGTTTAAAATCTTCGGTAAAGTTTGCTTTAGCCTGAAAAAGAAAGGAGATGACGTCGTACATTAACGGGCCCTTCATTGCAGACTGGTAATCGATGAAAGAAACTTCATTCTTTTCATTCACCATGATATTTCTTGCCTGGAAATCACGGATCATAATTCCTTTAGGTTCAATACTTTCAATAAGTGAAGCGATTTTTTTGAATTCCTTTAAAAGTGTAGATTTGTTGTATTCAAGCTCCATGACATCAGCCACAAAATTTTTAAAATAATAAAGATCATGAATCACAGGAAGTTCATCATAACTTTCGTACTCAAAGGTTTTTGAAAAATCAATTTTTCCCTGTGTCTGAGTCTGCATTTGGAAAAGCCTTTCCAATGTCTGCTGTACCAAAGCTCTTACAGTAGAGGATTGTTGTTCTTTTGTAATAACCTCCGAAAGAGTATGCTGTCCCAAAAATTCCTGGATGTACATTTTTCTGTCATCAGAAATAGCAAGAATAGATGGGGTGTTGAGTTTCAAATTTGAAAATACCTCAGAATAATAAAGGAAACTTTCATTTTCCGGAATATTTTCATTGTAGGTGATGATGTATTTTTCAGTGCCGGCAGTGGCCAGAAAATTTACCCTCGCAGAGCCGCTTTGAGCTAATGTGACGAATTCGGAAGATTTTTTACCCAAATGGTTTTCAAAAAATCGTTTTGCGTTTTCAGAAGTCATAATATGGAAACAAATATACTAAATTAACATGAGTTGGGAATTATTGTTTAAATAAGTGAAAATGTGAAGGGAAGAGACCGTTGTAATGAAGGTGTAAAAGAAGTGTTGAATATTTATTTTACGGAGGATTTTAAAGAAAATTTTTCATTATTATATCTCATAATCGAAAGATCTGATGGGTGTTTTTTAAGTTTCTTGATTCAAATTCAGGATATTACAGGCTAATTTTTATCTTTGCAGAATGCTGAAAGACTTTAAACCTGTTTTAGGTATCTTATTGCGTTTCATTATCATCTACCTGGTATTGCTTTTTGCCTATCAGTTCTACCTGAATAGCGGTAAGGATTCCGGGTTGGATTCTTTTTCAAGAATAATTGCCAATCAGGTGGCTGCTCTGCAAAATATGATAGGTTATCCTACGGAGCTTTATGATGATGTAAAGAATGAGCAGGTTTGGTTTTATGTTAAACAACGGTATGAGACGAGAATGGTGGAAGGCTGTAATGCTGTTTCTGTGATCATTCTGTTTGTCTCTTTTGTTTTTGCTTTTTATAAAGGAATGAAAACCTTTGTCTTTGTTGGGGCAGGGTTGATTATCCTATACATAATGAATCTTTTAAGAATCGTAGGGTTGAATATCGTAATGACAGATTATAAAGAGTATGGTAAAATGTTTCATGATTTTATTTTTCCTGCTATTATTTATGGAAGTGTCGTTGTGCTTTGGCTGATCTGGATTAAATTTTTTGCTTTAAAACATGAAAATTCTTAATTGGCTTCTGGTTATAGCAGGAATCTGCGGATTGATAGGGGTGAGAGCTTTGGAGGATACTCTTTTTTATGATCCTTTCCTTGGCTACTTCCATGAAGCGAATAAACATATTGAATTTCCTGCATTTGAATGGGGAAAACTGATTGGAGGACATTTGTTTAGATTTATCTTAAATCTTTTGTTTTCCTGTCTGATCATTTATGGTTTATTCAAAAACAAACAATGGACACTGCAGGGAGCGGTGATGATTATTGTTGTCTTTGCTATTACATTACCGATTTACCTGTACTGTATTCATGATAAATTTGAAATAGGATATCTTTTTTCTTTCTATATGAGAAGGTTTGTAATACAACCTTTGATTATACTGCTTATTGTCCCGATGTTTTATTACAGAAAGCAGATGATGGATAAAGATGGTAAATAAGTGAATTTATTTATTCTACGGTATGTTTATCTACACTGGTTACATTTTCCGGAGTCCATTCTACTCGTTTGATAAAATCTTTTTCACGGACAGGGCAGTCTTTGATCTGGCAGACCGGGCATGAAATCGGTTTACAGTCATCCATATGAAAATTGAACTCAATGCTGCGCTTCATGTTTTTGGCGAGAAGGATAATTACCTTTTCCATTTCGCTATGGGCATCACGAAGGTCATAATACCACGGAAGGGTAATATGGGCATCAATATGTAGAGAAGAACCGAATTGTTGTATTTTCATATTGTGTACATCAATCCATTCTATTTGTCTGTTTCCTTCAAGGATTCTGATGACCTGATTCAGTATTTCGGGATCCTGTTCATCCATAATGCCACTTAAAGATTTTCGGACGATTTTATAGCCTACAAATATGATGTAAAGCCCAAAAGACAATGCTACCGCTGAATCCAGCCAATAAATTTTAGTAAAATATACAACCACTAAACTTAGGACTACTCCTAGGGTGGTAATGGTATCGGACTGAAGATGTTTACCGGATGAAATAAGAACCAGAGAGTTTTCTCTTTTTCCTTTTTTTATAGAAATGTATCCCAATAAATAATTAATAATTGCCGTTGCAGCAATGATCCATATCCCAAGATCTATTTTACTCAGAGTTTTTCCTACGATAAGGCTGTGAATCCCTTCATAGATAATCATAACACCGGCAATAGCGATAAGAGCACCTTCAATACCGGAAGTCACAAATTCTACTTTTCCGTGGCCGTATGGATGGTCTTCATCTTTAGGCTTGGCAGCAAGATGGAGTGAATAAAGTCCCATGAATGCACTGATGACATTGACGATACTTTCCATGGCGTCGGAAAATACTGCATCGGAATTGGTGAGTTTCCAGGCAATAATCTTTCCGATAAAAAGGATTACTCCAAACATTGCAATAAGCTTTTGGAATCCTATTTTCTCTTTGTGGGCATTTTTCTGGGTATTCATGTCTGAGTTTGATAAAAAAAAGAATCTCAATTTTGAGACTCTTTTTTATTTTGTTAGTTTATACTAAGTTGTTTGCTACAAGGTATTCTGCGATTTGTACAGCGTTGGTTGCTGCTCCTTTCCTCAGGTTGTCTGCAACGATCCAGAGGTTGAGCGTTTTGGGCTGTGACAGATCTCTTCTGATTCTTCCTACGAAGACCTCATCTTTTCCTTCCGAATATAAAGGCATCGGGTAGTGGTTGTTTTTCACATCATCCATTACGATAACACCGGGAGTTTCGGATAAGATTTTTCTTACTTCATCCAGTTCAAATTCATTTTCGAATTCAATATTTACACTTTCAGAATGTCCTCCCTGAACCGGAACTCTTACTGCTGTTGCTGTCAGGTTGAAGGTGTCGTCTCCTAAAATTTTCTTAGGCTCCTTCATCAGTTTGATCTCTTCTTTGGTGTAATCATCATCAGCAAATACATCACAGTGCGGCAATGCATTTTTGAAGATCTGATAAGGATATACTTTTGCGATAGAATCATCTCCGCTGATTTCACCGTTTAACTGGTCTACGGCAGCTTTTCCAGTTCCTGTTACAGATTGGTAAGTAGAAACAATTACTCTTTTTAAATCATATTTTTTGTTCAAAGGTCCCAGAACCATTACCAATTGAATGGTAGAACAATTCGGATTTGCAATGATTTTATCTTCTTTTGTCAAAACATCAGCATTGATCTCAGGAACTACCAATTTTTTATCAGGGTCCATTCTCCATGCGGAAGAATTATCAATTACTGTGATTCCTGCTTCTGCAAATAGAGGGGCAAATTCAAGAGAAGTAGAACCACCTGCAGAGAAGATTGCAATATCCGGTTTGGCAGCTATAGCGTCTTTCATGCTTACGATGGTAAATTCCTTCTGTTTATACTTCACCTTCTTGCCTACAGATCTTTCGGATGCTACCGGGATTAATTCTGTTACAGGGAAGTTTCTCTCCTCCAAAACTTTAAGCATAACTTGTCCAACCATTCCTGTTGAACCTACTACAGCTACTTTCATTGATTTAATTAAAAATTTAAGATTAAACATTTATAAATTATAACGCATATAATTTCTTTGTCTGATTTAAGCCCCAAAGACTCTTGTCCAAGGGAACGCGAATGCAAATAAACCTACTGCAATCAATCCCATAATCACTACTCCTAAAGAAATAGTATCATTGGATTTTACTTTTTTGTTGACAATAGTCATCAAAACTGCTGCAATAAGCATAGAAAATGGGTGTTCAACATATTGAAATCTCAATGCTGCATTTTTCATTACTTCTCCCATGTTTAATCCTTTGCTAAAAGTTGTGATCAACATAATGATTCCCAATAAAAACTGAACGTGGAAGAAAATCATTGTGAAAAGGGTTGTTTTCTTCAAAAATTTGTTCACTTTTCCACTGAAACCAAACATGGTAGCTAAAAGTGCAATGATAAATAATGTTACCAAAAGAATTTCAAGATACCCGAAACCTTTGTGGGCATTAAGTAAAATGTTGTAAAAATCCATAATCCTATTTTTTTGTACACAAAGATAACAAAAATCCCGGCTCAAAGCCGGGATTGATATTTATAAAATCTAATATTGTGATATTATTAGAAGTTGAATGATAAGTTTGCTGCCCATGTTCTTCCGAATCCGAAAAGAACTCTGTTAGATGGGTCAATTCCTTTGTATAATGAAGATTGATAAGCCTCATATTGAGCTGCTGTAGCAAACTGATCACTTGTTTTTGTGAATACGTTTGTTGAAGCATCAGAGATATAAGTAGTATCAAATAAGTTGTAAACATTTGCACCAATAGTGAAATATTGAGCACTGTCTCTTAGTCTGATTTTGTAAGAGAATCCTACATCAAACAGGTTGAAATCTGGTAACTTCATTACTCCTTTATCTTGTGCAGCCTGGTTAGAGAATGTTGCAATATCAATTGAAGAGTAAAGTTTACCTACATATCTCCAAGTTCCGAAGATGCTAAGATCTTTTACTGGTTTTACAGTAGCACCTAATGATGCAGTCATCTGAGGAATACTGTTGTTACTTGTTCCTCCTACTTTTACTTTATCTAAGTAAAGAGTTGTTGATGTAGAAGTTCCAGCTAAAGTAAGTGGGTTGTTGTTATCATCAAAAGCAGCACCTGTAGCATTTCCTTTATAGTAATAATCTCCCCATGAGAACATACCTTGGAATTCTAAGAAATTTGTTGGTCTGTAAACAGCGTCAAATTCAACACCTTGGTGAACTTCAGTAATACCACTGATTTCTGCGTATCCTGTAGTTGTTGTATTGTCAGGTAGAGTAAATGTCTGGTTAGTTCTTCTTAACCATCTGTCTCCCCACTGAGTTCTGTATACGTTAACATTTGCACTTAACTTTGGAGATCTGAAACCATATCCAACTTCTGCAGAGAAGATTTTCTCATTAGTTAAAGTTGGGTTAACTACCTGGAAGTTACTTGGGTATACAGAGTTGAAGAATGGCTGTTTGCTATAGTATCCAACATTTGCAAAAACATTGTGATTAGCATTGATATTATAGTTAGCACCTCCCTTAATGTTATATCCAAAAAGGTTTTTGAATCCTGTTTTTGTATTAACAATCTGTCCTTGTTGTTTCGTTACACCATCTTGAATGAAGTTGTCAATTCTTTGGTATCCTTGGTTTGAAACTGATCCTTGTAAGAATGCAGAGAAATCATTTTTAGTAAATTCAACCTGACCAAAACCACTGTACCAGATAACTTCACCGTCATTGCTATAACCAATCTGATCCTGGATAGGAGCTGTTTTTCCTCCAAAAGGGTTCCAAGCTAACTGCTGATAGTCATAAGTTTTGTTAACAATATTAGGGGCAACATTTTTGTTGTTGTTATCCTTGTATCCTGAAGCTCCATATAAATCAGAAGCTACTTGATAGTGGTATCCGTAGTAATATCTGTCATCTGTACCTACTGAGAAGTTCCAGTTGTCATTAATTTTATGTTGGAAATTTGCTAAGATACCATACCAGTTGTGAGAGTTGATACTTGATCTACGGATCAAAGTACTCCCAGCATTTGCAGTATTTACGTTAACAGCTTTGTTTGCAGCAAAAATTGCATCGTAGTTGAAGTGGCCTTCTGAATCAAGGAAAGAAGCATCAGTGATTCCTTTTCCGCCAACTCTACCTAGGTCACCAGTTCCACCACCTCTACCGTTAGACATGTATAAAACTGTACTTAACTTAGATTTCTCACTCATTGTCCAGTCCCAGTTTAGCATCATAACAGGCTTAGAGTAGTAATTTGCTCTGTTAGCCAATGATACTTTGTTTCCGTTTGCATCAGTGTAGTAACCATAGTCAGAGTTATACTGTCTGTATGGTGTTCCATCATGATCCGGATTGTACTTGATATAATTTTGGATTGTTGGAGAGAATGTTCTCTGATTATGCCATTGAGGTGCAGAAGTTAGGGTAAACTGGAAGTTGTGTTTTTTATTTGGCTCCCATCCTAATGCAAAATAATAAGCATAAGATTCGTATTGTGTGTTTTCTATATAAGTGCTACCAGCCTGTCTGCTCATTAAGATGGAAGATGACCATCCGTTTTCAGATTTTCCTGTGTTGTAAGCAAAAGAGGTTTTAAGATAGTCATTGTTACCAACTCCAAATCTAAGAATCCCTCCTCTTTTCATATCTGCTGATTTTGTTAAGAAGTTCATAGTACCTCCCACAGAAGCAATTGCTAGTTTAGAAGAACCAAGCCCTCTTTGTACCTGCATAGTACTTGTCACGTCAGATAGTCCAGTCCAGTTTGAGAAATAAACAGTACCACCCTCCATATCATTTACAGGCATACCATTTACCATTACTGCGATGTTTCTTGATTCAAAACCACGCATAGTGATCTGAGAATCTCCAAATCCACCACCACCTTTTGTAGCATATACAGACGGTGTTGTGTTTAGCAATTCTACCAACTCCTGGTTTCCTTGTCTTTCAAGGATTTGAGCAGCTTTAATTGTAGATACTGCAACTGGTGTTTTTCTATCTTTAGCGATATCCGTAACACCTCTTAAGATTACCTCGTCAATATCTTTGGACTTTTGCACTGTGTCCTGAACTTGTTGAGCGTAATAAACACTAGCTGTAGATAATGTGATAACCGCAGTTAGTATCGATTTGTTGATTAATTTCATAATCGTTAGTAATAATTAGTAATAATTAGATTTAATTTTCTGCAAAATTCGCAAAATAAAATTTAACTATTATTAACTCAATGTTAATTTTTAATCAGTCTTAATAATGTTAATGTGTTAAAAACCAGTGCTATGGCTAAAAATTGAATTTTTGTATGAAAAAAGTCATGTTATTGAATTTTTAACAAAATGGGGGTGTTTTTGTTAAAAATTCAACGCTATTTCACTGCTTTGAGACTCAAATCTATATTCTCAGCAGAGTGTGTAAGGGCTCCTACAGAGATGAATGTAACCCCTGTGGAAGCAATTTCTTTAAGCATTTCGCGGGTAATTCCCCCCGAAGCTTCAGACTCACATGAGCCGTTTATCATTTTTACAGCTTCCTTCATGGTCTTCACATCCATATTATCAAGCATGATTCTGTCAACCTTTGCATTGATGGCTTCCTGAACTTCCTCAAGGTTTCTAGTTTCAACCTCTATTTTTAACTTCTTTTTGTTCTTTTTAACGTAGTCCTTTGCCATTGCCACCGCATTGGTAATGCTTCCGTTATAATCAATGTGGTTATCTTTCAGCATGATCATGTCATAAAGGCCATATCTGTGATTGGTTCCACCGCCTATGGCAACCGCCCATTTTTCACACATTCTGAAGTTAGGAGTTGTTTTTCTGGTATCTAAAAGTTTAGTTTTTGTGCCTACCAATCTAGAGTCCCAGTCATGGGTAAGGGTCGCAATACCACTCATTCTCTGCATACAGTTAAGAACGAATCTCTCAGTAGAAAGAATAGATCTGGCACTTCCTGTTACAATAAGTGCTACATCTCCGAATTTACAAGGAGTTCCATCTTTAATGAAAACTTCCACTTTCAGATTTTTATCAAAAGTCTTGAAAATGATTTCTGCCAGCTCAACACCAGCAAGAATACAATCCTGTTTTACTAAAAGCTTAGCACTTTGTACAAGATCCTGTGGAATTGTTGATAAGGTAGAGTGATCTCCATCCTGAATATCTTCTTCAAGGGCGTTTTTTATAAATGTCTTTAATGCTTTATCTGTTACGTATGCTGGTCTTTTCATTGTGTAATACTTTTAGACTAAATCTTTATTATAAAATGCACCCTTATTTTCCGTCATTTCCATAGATTGGCTAATGATGAGATAGGCAACGGTTGTTAGGTTTCTTAATTCTGACAATTGTGGAGAAAGGATAGAGTAGTGGTAGATCTCATCTACTGCAGCGGCAATTTCCTGATGCTTTTGTAAAGCCATATTCAGACGTCTGTTGCTTCTAACAATACCTACCAGGTCGCTCATCATTTCCTGGAGCTGCTTTCTGAGATAGCTTACAATGACCATTTCGTCCATGATTTTCATTCCTTCTTCATTCCATTCCGGAACGGCTTTCAGGTCGTCAAAGTTGAAATTGTTTTCATTCAGAAGTTCTACTGTTTTCATGGCAGCATTGTGTCCGAAAACCAGACCTTCAAGTAATGAATTGGATGCAAGCCTGTTGGCTCCGTGAAGTCCTGAGTTGGTACATTCTCCTACCGCAAAAAGATTTCTGATGGAAGATTGTCCGTCTCTATCAACTTCAATACCGCCCATTAGATAATGGCAGGCTGGTACAACAGGGATTAATTGAGTGAAAGGATCAATTCCTTCGTCTCTGCATTTTTTATAAATATTGGGGAAATGTTCTAAGAATTTTTCATGGTTCATTTCCTTGCAGTCTAAACCAACAAATTCGTCTCCGGTGATCTTCATTTCGGCGTCGATGGCTCTTGCGACAATATCTCTGGATGCCAATTCTTCACGCTCATCATATTTATGCATGAATTTTTCGCCTCTTTTGGTTCTTAATTTTGCTCCGTCTCCACGAACTGCTTCTGAAATTAAAAACAACATTCCGTCCATTTTGCTGTACAAAGCTGTTGGATGAAACTGGTAATACTGCATATTGGAAACCTTTCCTTTGGCACGGGCAACAAAAGCAATTCCGTCACCTGTAGCAATGGTAGGATTGGTTGTGTTTTTATAAACATGTCCTGCGCCTCCTGTTGCAGCCAATGTTATTTTGGACGTGATTTTTTTGATGGTCTTGGATTTTTCATCCAGGATGTAAGCGCCATAACAATGGATATCACCTTCGTTGAGTTCTTTTCCGGGAACATGGTGCTGTGTAATGATATCAATGACATAATGATGGTCAAGAATTTGAATATTCGGGCTGTTATTGGCTGTTTCCAGCAAAGCTCGTTCAATTTCAAACCCTGTAATATCTTTGTGATGTACAATTCTGTTTTCAGTATGGCCTCCTTCTCTTCCTAAAGCGAATTTGCCGTTCTTCATATCAAACTGAGCACCCCATTCTACAATTTCGTTGAATCTTGCAGGAGCTTCTCTTACTACCATTTCTACGACATCGCGCTTGTTTTCTCCGTCACCGGCACGCATCGTATCGTCAATATGTTTTTGGAAATTGTCATTCTGAAAATCTGTAACAACAGCCAGACCGCCTTGTGCATATTTGGTATTGCTTTCGTCTTCGTCAGATTTTGTTACAATAATGATTTTGGCATCAGGGAGCTGTTCAGAAACTTTAATGGCATAGGAAAGTCCGGAAATGCCGGAACCGATTACTAATACATCCGCTTTTATCATATGCTTGCTTTAGGTACAATCGTTTAAAACGATTAAATAAATTTAAACAATTTTTCGTTTGGTTTCCTTACTTTTTTCATGTGCTGAAAATGGTCTTCTTCAGAACGGTAGCCTAAAGCGAGGGTAACGGTTACTTTTTCTGTTTCGGGATTGATATTCAGAATTTCTTCGATAAGATCCTGACGGAAGCCTTCCATAGGGCAGGAGTCTATACTTTCAATAGCTGCGGCATACATAAGATTGGCCAATACTATATAAGATTGTTTTTCTGCCCAGTTGAAAATTTCATCCTGTGTTTTTTGGGTGATATGCTGATTAATACTGTTTCTGAATGGATCCAGTTTTTCAACAGGAGTATCTCTTACTTCAGAAATATGATTAAAATATCCCCGGATATAGTTCTCTTCAATGATTTTCTTTGAAATAATAACAATAAGATGGGAACAGGTAGATATCTGAGAGGGATTATAAAAAGCCGGGATTAATTTTTGCTTCATTTCTTCGCTCTCAACAATGACCATTTTATAGGGCTGAAGCCCCAGAGAACTGGCAGACAGCTTTCCTGACTCAAGAATATTGTGAAGAGTTTCCTGAGGAATAATCTGATGATTGAATTTTTTTACAGAATATCTTCTGCTTAGAGCTTCCAAATAATTCATAGGACAAATTTAAGAATTGAATATGAATAAAGAGGCTTTAAAATGAAATATCTCCGCCCTGTTAATACAAAAAATCACCCCAGCTTGCGGGGTGATTTTTTTGATATGATGGAAAGTGTAATTATTCTCTGTTTTTTACAACAATCCAACCTGAGAATTTTATCGGAGTACTGTTTTTATTATTTTCATTCCATGAAACAGAATACCAGTAGTTTCCTGTAGGAACTTTTTTGCTTCCATTAGTGGTACCTGCCCATTTGTAGCCATTGGTTTTATCGGCCTGGAACATTTTATATCCGTATCTGTCGAAGATGCTTATTTCCAGATTCTGTTTATTGGCAAGTGCGGAATAATCAATAAAATCATTAATGCCGTCATCATTAGGAGTAATCACGTTGATAAGATTAGGTACAGTAATATTAACTTCCACAGGAACACAATTATAACCGTCTCTTACGTATACTTTGGCTTCACCTCTGGCAATATTGGTAAAGATATTGGAATCCTGCCAGTTGATATTATCCATAGAATACTGGTAAGGAGGAGTTCCGCCATTGGCATATACTGTCACTGTGCTTCCTGAAATGTCAACAGTGGTAACAACCGGATTATCGGAAGGATATACTGTTACTTTTTGTGTGGCAACGCAATCTCCGGTTTCAAGTTTTACCCAATAGGTACCCACTCCTACATTTTTAATTGATTGAGTGGTAGCTCCCGTACTCCATTCATAGCTTTTGAAACCAGCTCCAGCATCTAATGTTGTTGTATTTTCTATACAGATAGTCTGATCAAGTAATGTTCTTGAGAAAACCGGAGGGATGACAGTTAAAGTAACTTTAGCAATTGAATAGCATCCGTTTGCACTGAATACTTTAATGTAAACAACGCCATTCGGTGCGATGTATGCCGCCGGAGTAGAGATTGCATTAGTTCCGCTGACTGCATCCGCTAATGATGGGTAATATTCTCTTGTAAGCCCGCCTTGAGAAACGACAGCTCCTGTAAGGTTAAAAGATGCCATAGATGGATTAGTTTCTATAAAGCAGGATTTTATTTCAACATCATTGACAACAACAACAGGATAGATGTTAAGTGTAATTTTAGCTGTACTTACACAACCCTGAGGAGTAGTTACTCTTACATATATTGTAGCTGCGGCAGAAGCATAGGCAGAAGGGTTCGTAATTTGGTTGGTTCCGTTATTGAGGTCATATAAAGTAGGATAGAATTCTTTGGTAACTCCTGCTACATTTGTTACAGCGGCTGTGTTAAGATCAAATGTTGCCGTTCCTGCATTGTTATTATTACAACCTGTAAGGCTTGCATCTGTTGCCGCAAAAGGAGTCGGATTAAGCTGAATGACTCCGTCACCATTATCACAAAGAGTAGAAGTAGGGTCTTTTACAACAACCTTAATGGTAGTGTTTCCTGAATATTGGAAACTTGCAGGATTGGCAATAGGCGTAGAACTTCCCAAAACATAATAAGTGAAAATATAGTTTGCAGGATTATTTACAAATTGAGAGTTGAAAGAAGTCAGATCCACTACACCATTTCCGGTAGCGGGATTTGTACATACAAAAGGAGTTACCGTATTACTTAAAATAGGAACTTTATCTACATATACTTTAACATCTTTAATAGAATGTCTTGCACTGGCACCTCCGGTTGCTGCTGAGAACCCGAAATATCCCTGTGACATTCCTACTGCACCTCCTGAAGGAGCGAAAGACTGATCTGCAATAAGTACGCCGTTGATTCTTACTTTAATAATCCAGTTAGTTGGGTTGGTAAGATCTGTTTCTCCGTTTACTTCAACATGTCTGTAGGTATCTCCTACAAACGGCTGAGTGGCAATAAGGTCCGGAGAGTGGAATGTACTTCCAGGGGTGGTATTGAATTCGATATTGTTACCAGCTGTATTATTGGTACCGTAAAGAATGTGAACTTTACTCATCTGACCTTCTGTAGTGTTGTTGAAGATATCAAATCCAACCATTAGCCCTGAAGCATTTGCTGGGATTCCAAGTCCTCCTCCTGAAACAAATCCTGTAGGTGGATTGACAAGATACCAGAAGGTAAAGCCATCTCCTTTTCCGAACTGAGTGGTTCCGTTTCCGTCAATTTTGAAATCGAATTCCACTTTCCATTTATCACAATAACTCAGGGTAATAGGAGTGGATAAGTTTACAGCTCCATATCTGCTGGTCTGATCGGTTGTAAGTCTTACAAAGTCTCCGCTTACTACAGCATCAGAGACAAGATTCCAGCCTGTTGTATTTACAGGGTTTCCGGTAAGTTGGTATGTTTGTGAAAATACTTTTCCCGGCAAGCATAGTAAGATAGTCAGTAAAAAAATGAGTATATTTTTTTTCATAGTAGATGGATTATGATGTTACTTGTTTTTTGATATAAAATTGATTTGTTTATGTGTTTAATTTAATTATGAAAGCAATGTTTAATTTCAACTCAGGAGGTGAGAATCTTTATTTTAATACCAAAACTACCCCATATGAGGTAGTTTCGGATACTAAATTTATTCTCTGTTTTTAACCAATACCCATCCTGAATATTTGGTTTCCGTATTGTCTTTATTGTTCTCATTCCATGAGATCGTGTACCAGTAAGTTCCTGTAAGAACTTTTTTACCGGAAGCCGTTCCGTCCCATGTGAAGTTTCTCATTTTTCCAGCCTCATACAATTTATTACCATATCTGTCGTAGACGATGAATACCAGATTTTTCTTGTAAGCAAGCGCTGAGTAGTCAATGAAGTCGTTTACGTTATCGCCGTTTGGAGTGATGGCATTAATCAAATTAGGTACAGTAATCTGAACTTCAATAGGAGTACAGTTATAGAAGTCTTTTACATACACTCTTACTTCTCCTCTTGCGAGTCCGGTGAATATATTGCTGGTTTGCCAGTTGACTCCATCCAGAGAGAATTCATACTGTGGTTTTCCTCCTGCTACATTTACTGTGATCGTATTGTTGTCAATATCAATGCTGGAAATCACAGGATTTGCAGATGCATTTATTTTTACAATTTGTGTAGTGATACAGTTGCCGGTTTTAAGCTTCACCCAATAAATACCTACTCCCAGATCTTTAACAGATGAGGTAGTTGCTCCGGTGCTCCATTCATAGCCATCAAATCCGGGACCTGCATCCAGATCTGTTTTTTCACCAATACAAATGGTTTTATCTTTCAAAACCGAAGAGGTTACAGGTGGTAATACAATAAGATTGATTTTAGCAATATTGAAACATCCGTTGGCATCAGTTACTTTCGCGTACACAGCGGTACTTGTAGATAAGTACTGAAGAGGGTTCATAATCTCATTGGTTCCGTCTAAAGCATTCGCAATGGAGGTGTAATATTTTTTTGTCACACCGGTAGTTAATGTAGTAACATTCGCTGTGGTCAGATTAAAAATAGCGCTGGTAATATTGTTTTCGATAAAACATGATCTAAGTGTAGCTTCTTGCACAGGAGTGTCCGGATAAAATGCAAGCGTGATTTTTGCTGTACCTGTACATCCCTGAGGAGTTGTTACTTTTACATATACTTCTCCCGGAGCAGATAAGTAGTTGCCGGGATTTTGAATTTCATTCGTGTCTGCATTAAGGTCTGCTAGCGTTTTATAATATTTTTTAACAGCGCCTGGAACACCTGTAACGTTAGCTGTATTCAGATTGAAAGTAGCTGTTCCTGCTTTGTTATTGTTACATACGGTAATTGTTTTGTCCTCAGCTTTAAAAGGAGCGAGAACCAGTAATATTTTACCATCCGGGTTGTCACAGAGCAGTCCGGCATTATCTTTAATAACAACAGTAACCGTTGTATTTGCATTGAATTGATAGTTAGCTGGATTAGCAATTGGAGTAGAGCTTCCCAGTGGGTAGTATGTAAATGTATAGTTTGAAGGATTGTTGACAAATTGCGAATTGAAAGATGTCAGGTTTACAGATCCGTATCCGGTAGTAGGATTAGGGCAGAAAGACTGAGTTGCTGAGTTTTGTAAAATAGGAACTTTATCAGTATAGATTTTTACATTTTTAATAGAATGTCTTGATCTTGCACCTCCTGTGGAAGCTGAAAATCCAAAATATCCTACAGTCATTGCAGCAGCCGTTCCTGAAGGAGCAAAAGACTGATTACAAATTACATTACCATCTATTGTTATTTTTAAGATCCAGCTTGTAGGAGCCGCGGGATCTACCTGTGCGGTTACTTCAACATGTTTAAAGGTGGTGCCCTGAAAAGGTTGTGTAGTGTTCAAGTCCGGTGAGTGGAAGGAGCTTCCCGCAACATTGAAAAATTCAACGTTATTGCTATCGGTTGTATTTTGAACCTGTCCGTAGGCAACATGAACCTTGCTCATTGTTGCGGTAGTCGTGTTGTTGTAAGTATCCAGTCCTACGATAAGTCCAACTGCGTTTTGGGATACCCCTAGTCCGGATCCTAATACACTGGCAACAGGTGGATTGGCAAGATACCAGAAGGCGATTCCATCTCCGTTGGAGGTTTGGTTGGAATCCATTCTGAAATCAAATTCCACTCTCCATTTGTCACAATATTTTAAATTGATAGGGTCATTCAGTCTGATAGAGCCGGATTGGTTATTGGTATCCGGGGTGAGCTGAATAAAATCTGTGTTTACCTGCGTAGGGGAAACCATCGTCCATCCAGTAGTAGTCACTGGGTTTCCGATAAGCTGATAAGTCTGGGCAAAGGACTTTCCTGCTATACAGAGTAAAAAAACAGATAAATACAATAATAGATTTTTATTCATTTAAATGGGACTTTGATTAATGTGTAAAGATATTAAATCCCGATTAAATAATATGTATTTAGTGTTAATTTTGTTAAAATTTTAATAATATTTTAAAAAAAACAGTATTTATTATGATGTAATGGTGAATATTGTAGTATTGATTACGTATTTAAATAAATTAAATTAAAATAAGGAATTGCTATCCAAACCCTCGAAATAAGTATCAATTTCGAGATCGGAAGAATTGGCTGCTGCAACTGCTAATTTATCGCAAAGTTCGTTCTCAAAGTGCCCTGCATGGCCTTTTACCCAATGCATTTTAGGAGTGTGTTTGTTGTATAACTCCACAAATTTTTTCCAAAGATCGGGGTTCTTTACATTCTTCCAGCCCCGCTTGATCCATCCGGTAATCCAATTTTGGTTTATCGCATCAGATACGTACTTGCTGTCAGTGTATATATGGATATCGTTTTCTGTAGATTTCAGTTTTTCTAATGCGGTGATGACTGCCAGAAGTTCCATTCTGTTGTTGGTGGTTTTTCTAAACCCTTTGGAAAATGTTTTCTGATAATTTTTTTCAGGAACGCGCATGAGAATTCCATATCCGCCTTTTCCCGGATTTCCGCTGCAAGCCCCGTCGGTATAAATTTCGATTCTCAAATCTGCTTTTTAAAAATTGGATAATGGGTTGTGAATTAAACTGAATTTGGTTTAAGCTTATTTAAAACGGAAAATCGTCATCATCATCAAAGTCATTCATTGATGAGCCGGAAAGTTTTGAGCTGTCCGGAAGATCAAATGCTGCCCCTGGCTGAATGGTGGTTTTGATTTTGTCAAAGCCGCTCGGTTCTCCAAAGTTGGAAGGATATCCTCCTCCGGCTCCGTCCATTGCAGCTTCAATATCACCAAATTTTGCAAAATGTTTTAAGAAAGATAATCGGACATCTGCTGTGGCACCATTTCTGTGCTTTGCAATAATCAGTTCAGCCTGGTTTTCAGTAGAAGTTTCCTGTCCTTCTTCATCATTATCCCAAACAGTAATTTTATAATATTCTGGTCTGAAGATGAAAGATACAATATCTGCATCCTGCTCAATTGCTCCGGATTCCCTCAAGTCTGAAAGCTGAGGTCTTTTTCCCGGACGGGCTTCCACACTTCTCGAAAGCTGGGAAAGAGCAATTACCGGAACGTTAAGTTCTTTTGCAATCGCCTTTAATGAACGTGAAATCATGGAGATCTCCTGTTCACGGTTTCCAACTCCTTTTCCATTGCTGCTTCCTGCTGTCATCAGCTGAAGGTAGTCAACCATGATAATTCTTACTCCATGCTGCATGACAAGTCTTCGGCATTTTGCACGGAAGTCAAATATCGAAAGGGAAGGGGTCTCATCAATATATAAAGGAGCATTTTCCAATTCAGATACATTGGAGAATAGTCTCTGCCATTCTTCGTCGTCCAGAGTTCCTTTTCTTAGTTTTTCAGAAGAGATTCTTGTTTCAGAAGCAATCATTCTGGTGATAAGCTGTACCGATGCCATCTCGAGAGAGAAAAGAGCCATAGGAACTTTGTGCCCTACTGCAATATTTCTTGCCATCGAAAGAAGAAATGCTGTTTTTCCCATCGCCGGACGGGCTGCAATAATGATAAGGTCAGAGTTCTGCCATCCACCGGTTTCCTTATCCACATCTCTGAATCCTGAAGGAACACCTGAAAGTCCCTCCTTGTCTTTTAAAGATTTAATCGTATCAATAGCCTGCTTTACCAATGAATTGGCAGTGTCAAATCCCTTCTTAATCGTTCCGTTGGTAATTTCAAAGAAAGATTGTTCTGCTTTATCCAGAAGTTCAAAAACATCTGTTGATTCTTTATAAGAAGAGTCGATAACATTAGCAGAAACATTGATAAGGCTTCTTAAAATATATTTTTCAAGAATTACACGTACATGGTATTCAATATGGGCAGATGAACTTACTCCCATCGTCAGATCAATGATGTAGTGATCACCACCGGCCTGGCTTAGCTTGTCTTCTTTTTTTAATTCCTGAATAATGGTCATTAAGTCTACCGGATGGTTGCCTTCATAAAGCTTTAATATGATAGAAAATATGACCTGATGCCTCGGATCATAAAATACTTCTGAAGTAAGAAGATCAATGGAATGATCAAGACCTTTTTTGTCAATCAAAAAAGTTCCGATAACAAGTCTTTCAAAATCCACTGCATTGGGAGGCATTTTTCCATCCGCAATAGACAATTCTTTTGCAAAGTTTCCGTGTGTCAGGGATGATAATGTTTCTTTCTGCGCCATAGTGCAAAGATAGTTTATTTAAAAAATAATAAAAAAATAGTATTCAACAATTTATTGGCAGTCTTTCGGAAAATGCTGTAAACAGGAGATTGATCTTGTTGATAAAAAAAATCACCTCAGTCTGAGGTGATTTTTTTTAAAAGATTAAGTATAACTTATTCTTTATTTTTTACCAATACCCATCCAGAATATTTGGTTTCTGTATTGTCTTTATTGTTTTCGTTCCATGAGATGGTATACCAGTAAGTTCCTGTTAAGATTTTCTTACCGAAAGCAGTTCCGTCCCAAGTGAAGTTTCTCATTTTGTTGGCTTCATGAAGTTTGTTTCCATATCTGTCATACACAACGAAGATAAGGTTTTTCTTGTATGCCAGTGCAGAGTAGTCGATAACATCATTTACGTTGTCTCCGTTTGGAGTGATCGCGTTAATAAGGTTAGGAACAGTAACCGTTACCTGAGTAGGAGTACAATTATAAGTATCTTTTACATATACTGTATTTTCACCTCTTGGAAGTCCTGTGAATGTATTGGAATCCTGCCAGTTGATGCCATCTACAGAAAATTTATATGGAGGAACTCCACCTGTAGCGGTAACAGTAATGTTGTTGTTTGAAATCTCTATTCCTGAAATTACCGGTTGAAGGCTTGCATGTACACGTACTTCCTGAAGAGTGAAACATTTTCCTGTCTGAAGTTTTACAAAATAAACTCCTACTCCTACGTTATTGATAGATTGTGTAGTTTCTCCTGTGCTCCATTCGTAGCTATCGAATCCAGGTCCGGCATCCAATGTGGTTTTGCTTTCAGCACAAATTGTTTTATCTTTTAATACTGCTGATTTTACAGGAGGTAATACTTTCAGTTCAATTTTCGCAATTGCATAACACTGTTTATCATTGTCTACTCTTGCGTATACCGTTGTGCTTTCTGAAAGATAGTTAAATGCTGCCACAATTGGGTTGGTCTGAGCTTTGGCATCAGCTATCGATGTATAGTACTTAATGATAGTTCCTGTAGGTGTTGGTACAGGTACTCCGATATCAGCTTTAGAAAGATCGAAAGTTGAACGGGTAACATCATTATCAATATAACAGTTTTCAAGTACAGCATCTTTTAATACTACTGTTGGGTAGAACAATAGTCTGATGGTTGTAGTTGCTTTACACCCGAAAGTAGAAATTACTTTTGCGTATACAGTTGCTTCCGGAGAAATATAGTTAGCAGGGTCGGTAATCTCGTTGATTTCTGCATTCATATCATCAACCGTAGTGTAATACTTAATAGTTGCTCCGCCTCCTCCGAAGATATTGGCTGTCGTCAAATCATACTTAGCTGTACCGGCTCCATTGTTATTACAAGAATATAAAGTAGCAGTATTGGCTGAGATACCTACATTCACAAATTTAAATTTCCCGGTTATGAAACATCCGTTGATAGGGTTCGTTGGGTTATTCGGATCTTTATATACAATTCTGTAATAATATGTTGTTGTTCCATCTACAGTTGCTATTGTAAGAGGGTTTTCTCCTGTAAGAGCATCATTGGTTGTTTTGTGATATGTAACCTTGAAGTTAGAACTGTTGCCATTAATGATCCCTGCTGACAGGGTTGTAAAATCGAATTGTGAAGGCAATGAACAAACCATTACCTGCATTGGGTCATTAGGAGTTGCTCCAGGAATTCCCGGTGGAATGAATGGATTAGGAGAAAGAACCGGATCGTTAAATGCGGAACTTAAACTCGCAGTACCTGACCATTCCATAGAAAAACCATTAACGGATCTACTGAAGTTATCAATAACCAAATAATAGGTCTGTCCTACCAATACATCCATATAAGGGCTCCATTTACCATTGTTCATACTGGCTGTAGTGCCGGGAGGATTGGTAGGGAATACTGCAGGTGGGGCAAGAGTAAGATCCAGACCTGTGTCTCCCGGAGTACCGCTATAGTTACATCTTATAGGCTGTATGAAGACGTGATCTGCATTCTGTAAAGAAGCACAACCGTTTGCTGTAGGTCCATAGACTGCAAAATCGTAATCATCACTTTGATCGTTAGGTTTTATTTTAAATGCAAGTGTACCTGGTGTAGATACAGTGAAAGTATACCAAACAGTATATCTTTCGTTGGTGCTGAGGCATCCTCCGTTTGCATTAAGAATTTCTATAATATTCCCTGGTCCTGATGGGGTGTAAGAAATATCTGAATTACCACAGATTGGAATTGCTGTGATACAATCTGACTGTGAGTAAACTATCTGTGTTATCAATAAAATAAAAAGAAGTAGTATTTTTTTCATTGTTAAAACGATTTTTGTTAAACAAAATTGGATCAATTAATTTTTCATGGTTTAGTTAAAAGAAAAAGCCGCCAAAGCGGCTTTCTCATATTATATAAGGGTTATTCTCTGTTTTTTACAACGATCCAACCTGAAAACTTGAACGGAGTATTTTTCTTGTCATTCTCATTCCATGTTATAGAGTACCAGTATGTACCTGTTGGGATTTTCTTCCCTGCAATGGTTCCGTCCCATTTGTATCCGTTGGATTTGTCTCCCTGGTGGATTTTTGTTCCGTATCTGTCAAAGATACTCAATACTAAGTTTTGTTTGTCTGCAATTGCAGAATAATCTACAACATCGTTCACACCATCTCCGTTTGGAGTAATCATATTGATCAGGTTAGGAACTACTACCGTAACTTCAATAGGGTCGCAGTCATAAGCATCTTTTACATATACTTTGTATGTTCCTCTTGCTACATTCGAGAATGTATTGGAAGGCTGCCATATGATTTTATCCATAGAATACTGGTAATCCGGTGTTCCTCCTATTACATTAATTGTTAATGTAGTGTTAGAAACATCAATGCTTGCTACAACCGGCTGATCAGAAGGATATACTGTTACCGTTTGAGTAGTAATACATTCCCCTGTTTTTAATTTTACCCAGTAAATTCCAACTCCCACATCTTTGATAGATTGAGTTGTAGCTCCTGTGCTCCACTCATAGCTTTTGAATCCAGGTCCTGCATCTAAAGTTGTTGTGTCTTCTATACAAATGATTTTGTCTGTCAGAACATTAGATTTTACAGGTGCAAGTACGGTTAAACCAATTTTCACAACTACATAACATCCTCTGGTATCAGATACTCTTACATATACCAAGCCGCTTGGTGCAATATAATTTGCATTTAAAATCTCATTAGTTCCATCCACTGCATCCGTTAATGAAGGGAAGTATTTCTTCGTAATACCAGCTTGCGGTGTGATTACAGCAGCATTATCAAGGTTAAATAATGCTGTTGAAGGATTTGCTTCAATAAAACATGATCTTAATTCAGCATCTTTTGCAATAATTGCAGGATAAAACTTAAGGGTAATCTCTGCAATATCAGAACATCCGAATACTGAAGTTACTTTTACATAGATTTTACCTTCTGCTGAAACAAACTGATAGATGTTGGTAATCTCATTGATTGAGTTATTCAGATCATATAAAGTATAATAATATTTTTTTGTAGCCGTAGGATCTGCAAAAACATTTGCTGTGGTAAGGTCATAAGTTGCTGTACCTGCATTGTTGTTATTACAGCTTGTTAAAGTAACACTTGTTGCCTTGATCGTGCCATCTTTAAATTTAAATTTACCAGTCTGTCTACATTTATTAATAGGGCTGTCGGGATTAGTAGGATCAGTATAGTTGATACTGTAGAAATACTCACCTACAGGAGTAACCGTTTGAGGGCCAACAAGAGGGTTGTTACCTGTTAATGCATCATTCTGGCTTGTATGATAAGTAATATTGAAGTTCGGGTTGCCATTAAGAATTCCTGCCGTTAAAGAAGAGAAATCAAAACTTGCAGGGTTTGCACATACCACTACTTCTCTAGGATCTGCAGGCGTTGCTCCTGGAATTCCCGGTGGAATGAATGGGTGAGGCTGTATATTTGGATCCGTAAATGGTGAAGATAAAGTAGCTGTTCCACCCCATGACAATTTGAATCCGTTAGCGGTTTCTCTGTGGTTATTTACAATTAAATAATAAGTCTGGCCAGGTAATACGTCAAGGTATTTCACCCATTTGTCTCCTGTAGCATCCTCACTAAGGTCTGTAGCGGTCATATTAAGACCTGTGTTTCCACTTTGTCCGGAATAAGAACAACGGATTGGAGCTCCAAGGCTACCACATGATTTGTTTGGACCATATACACCGAAATCGTAATCATCGGTCTGATCATTAGGAATGATTTCAAAAGTTAGGGTTCCGGCTGTAGCTACTGTAAACGAGTACCATACAGAATATTTTTCATCGGAACTTAAACATCCACCAAGGTCTTCGGCAATGTCTCCGTGCCCGCCCGGGGTATATGAAATATCCGAGTTACCGCAAACTGCCATTGCAGTAATACAGTCTGATTGAGCAAATAAAAAATGTGAAAATATTATTGAGAAAACAAGTAATGCTTTTTTCATAAGAGTTGATTTTAAAAACAAATAGTAAAATTGTTTAATTACTAAAAAAATGCAGTGCTTTATCTGATACAAAAATGTTTCTGTGAACAATGATATATTATTAAAGTCTTTTGTATCGAAATAAAAACTGACCGCCTGATTTACTCAGGAGATCATACATTCTCTTACTGTTAATTTGTTCCGATCAGCTGTCTTCCCCAGTTTGGTGAACCGGTTGAGGTATTTGATGTTTCAAATTCTTTGACTGCTTTTTGATACAATTTGATAGCTTCCGTTTTGTTACCTTGCTTTTCAGCCATTTCAGCCTTTAAGAAAGAAAGCCTTGGATTGTTCTTTATGGTTGTTTCTGCTTTTGTCATGAAGCTTGTAGCTGTCTTTAGTTCCTTCTGAGGATCTGCGGTTGTTTTTATCCTGATTTTTTGAAAGTGGATAAGACCAAGAAGAATATTGATTTCTCCGTTATTCTTCTCAGAAGCAAGGGCCTGCATAGCCAGTTTTCTTGCAGATTCATTGGATTCTCCAAGAGGGCTGTTCGGGCTGTTCTTTAAAAGGAAATTTGTTTTAAGATACAATGCTGCAGCCGCATAATAATTAGCCTGCCATTTTTCTGAAGTTTTAGCCTCTGAAAACTTAGAAAAGAGAGTATCATAGTCGGTTTCTGTTTTTGCATTATTCAGTTGCAAAACAGATTGCTGTAAGCTTTGGTCTGAAAAAAATTGGGCATTCATCAGCGAACCTGTGACGAAAAAGCTCAAAATTAGTAAAAGTTTGTACATAGGGGGGATATTTTATAGGGCAAATATAAAAAATTATTAACGTTAAATTAAAGATTTTGAGATATATTTAAAGAAAGTAATATATTGATTTTTAATATTGTATTTTATTGATTGGGTGAAATTATATGGAGATCGTAAAGATATTGATAATTTGAGTAAATATTTGAAATCTAATCCTTTGAATTATTTTGAAAAAACATCTATAAAAGTAAAATCAGAATAGAAAATGTTCTATTCTGATTTTAAGTATTTCGGATTCCTGTTTTTGCCGATTGGAATTTAAAACGGATTGATAAATAATAAGTTAATATTGCATCTTTCTCAATTTAGGATTGGTGCTTCCCACAAGTAAAGCAACCAGAACTGTCATGCATCCTCCGAATACTACGGAGCGCACAACTCCCAGTAATTTAGCCATAACACCGCTTTCAAATTGTCCCATTTCATTGCTGGACATAATGAAAATTGAATTGACACTAAGAACACGTCCTCTTATATGATCAGGTGTCTTTAACTGTACAATGGTACCTCGGATGACCACAGAAATTCCATCAAGCATCCCGCTCATCACAAGGAACATAAAAGACAGCCAATACAATTTGGATAAGCCAAACCCAATGATGCATAGTCCGAATCCGGTAACAACAGCAAGAAGTATTTTTCCCTGATTTTTTCGAAGAGGAATAATGGATAGAATAGTAATGATGCACATTGAGCCAATGTCTGATGCTGCGTTCAACAATCCGAAACCTTCAGCCCCCGAATTTAGAATATCAGTAGCAAATACCGGGATCATAGCCACTGCGCCCCCAAAAAGTACAGCAAACATATCAAGGCATAATGCTCCCAGAATTTCTTTGGTTTTAAAAATATAAGAAATTCCTTCACGCATACTTTCCACCACATTTACAGTTTCTTTTTTGTACTCTGAATGCTGTTTGTGAAGCTGCCAGAAAAATAATGAAGCCACAAATATTAATGCTAGAATAGCTACCAATGTCCATTTTACACCTATAAACCCAATAAGAATACCGCCTACCGCATGTCCACACACAGAAGATATCAGGAAAGTAGCCTGGTTTAAAGTAACTGCGTTGGGAAGGTTTTCTTTCTTTACAATTTTAGGAATCATGGAAGGAACAATAGGGCCAATGAACGCTCTTGCTATTCCGGTAAAAAAGATAACACCATAAATATAATAGGTGATCTGATGCCCTGTGAAATGCATTTCTACATCAAAAAAGGCCGGAATAAGCAGCAGCCCAATCAGGAAAATATAAGCATAATTGCAGATCAGAAGCAGTCTCTTTTTCTCATTCATATCAATAACATGACCGGCATACAGCGCACAGCTTACAGCAGGAATTACCTCCGACAGCCCGATAAGGCCTATTGAAAAAGGATCTTTTGTTAGTTGATACACCCACCATCCTAATAAAGTGGCCAGCATTCTGAAAGCTAAAACAATAAAAAATCTCCCGGTGAGAAGATTTCTGAACTCAACATTTTGTAATGTTTGTAACGGGGTAAAGGAAATCATGAACAAAAATAGCCCTAAAAATTTATTTAGGACTATCCATATGACAATTTTTGAAAGATATATTAAATATATCTCAAAAGATAAAATCTATTTTAGTCAGCTCTTGAAGAACTGATTACAATTGCAGCAACACCCGCAGCCCCGATAATAGTAGCTCCCGCAGCAATTCTTGCTTTTCTTCTGTCTTTTACAGCTGCTACATTAGATTTAGGGATAACTACTTCCGTACTGTCTTTCTTACCTGCTGTACCTACAAGATTATCACCAACCACGTTTCTGAATAAGATGGTCTGCTTCGGAGAGCCGTCTCTCATCGTTACTTTGTATATTTTTCCGGCTTCAAGATTAGAGTAGTTGTTTTTTGAAATATCTTCGCTGTATTTTGTCGTTGCACAAGACGTGATAACAAATAAAGATGTTAGTAAAGATGATTTCAACAGTACAGATGCTTTCATTATTTTCTTTTAGTTTTTCAAATTTATAATTTTTTTCGAATATACGTTTTTGGAATTGAAAAAATATGATTATTTTTTGTAAATTTCTAAGATATATGCAATCTTTCTGTCATTAGCCAATCTCGGAGTCTTGTTTTGGCCTCCCAATTTGCCCTGAGATTTGGCATATTCATGAAACGCATTCTTTTTAAGTCTGGTGATATGCAGTTTCTGTAAAATATTTCCGGAAATAAGATCATCATAATACGTATTTCTTGCTCTCAGCTGCAGATCCAGCTCATCTCTGAATACATCTAAATCCTCCGGTTCCTTTTCAAATTCGATCAGCCATTCGTGATATGGAAGCCCTTCACCCGGATTTACCTGCGGGGCCAGATGGAATTCTGTAATCTGTGCAGGGTGTTTTTCAAGAGTAGCTTTCATCGCTTCTTCCACCTCAAAAGCAATCACGTGTTCCCCGAATGCTGAAGTAAAATGTTTAGTCCTGCCGCTTACCAGAACCCTGTAAGGATCTTTGCTGATAAATCTTACAACATCACCAATAGAATAGGCCCACAGGCCGGAATTGGTGGTAAGGATCAGTGCATAATCTTTATGAAGTTCGATTTCTTTCAATGTTAATCTTCTTGCGCCAGGCTTGCCATATTCTTCCAAAGGAATGAACTCATAGAAAATCCCATGATTGGTCAATAGCAGAAGACCTTCTTTTGTGTAATCATCCTGGAAAGCAAAAAAACCTTCAGAAGCGGGAAAGGTCTGGATAATATCTACTTTTTCTCCCAGAAGATCCTCCATTTTATCACGGTATGGTTCGTAATTGACACCTCCGGTAACAATAAGCTGTAGGTTGGGGAAAAGTTGTTTGATCTTTTTACCATGTTTTTCTGTTAACTTCTCAAAATACATGATCAGCCATGGCGGAATTCCTGAAATCAGAGTCATGTTTTCACGTTCTGTTTCCTCAATGATTTTATCTACTTTGGCTTCCCAGTCTTCCATAATATTGGTTTCCCAGCTTGGCAGGCGGTTTCTCTGTAGATAATTTGGGATATGATGCGCTACAATACCGGATAATCTTCCTGTTTTTATTCCAAAAACCTCCTCCAGTTCGGGGCTTCCCTGAAGAAAAATCATTTTTCCGTTTACAAAGTCTGCATTATTCTTTTTACTGATATAATGAAATAGAGCACTTTGAGCGCCGGCAACCTGAAGAGGCATTCCTTCTTTAGAGATCGGAATGTATTTAGATCCGGAAGTCGTTCCCGAAGTTTTGGCAAAATATTCAGGAGTTTCTGTCCATAGAATATTGGCCTGTCCTTTTTTTACACGCTCTATATAAGGTTTAAGATCTTCATAATCTGCTACCGGAACTCTGTCCTGAAAATCTTTCACAGAACGGATGTTTTCAAAATCATGTTCCCGGCCAAAAAGTGTTTTTTCAGCCGTATTGACTAGAGAAAGTAATAAATCCTCCTGGTTTTTCTCTGCATTTTTTTTGAAATCCTCCGTTTTTTGGACATGTTTCTTTGCCCAAATCAAAGCCGCATTTTTTTTGAAGAAGTTTAACATGGGTCAAATTTATAAATAAGTAGAGAATATGGAATCATTTTTTATGAAGCTTCACATAAAAAAGCCGATGGAACTAGTTCTACCGGCTTTTCGAAATTTGATTATGAAAATAACAACTATATGTTAATGTTATGCTTATTTATTCACTTTGTATCTTTTATCAGGAGTACCATCTTTTTTCAGGTGCTTGTTTTCTTTATATCTTTTATCAGGAGTACCGTCTTTTTTCATTTTGGCAGCTGGTTGTGCAGGCTTCGCAGCTTTTGCATCCATTGCTGGTTTTGCAGCTTTTACTTCTGCAGGTTTAGCGGCTTTCACTGTATTTTTTACAGGTGGATGAGCCTGAGTGCTTGTAGCGGGAGCAGTCTGCTGAGCAGTAGCAAGTCCTAATCCAAGGATCAATGACATTGCAGATAATAATTTTTTCATAAGAATTACTGTTTGTTTTTGTTGAATAAAGATATACAAAAAGCAGGCTATAAAATTTGGATTTTCAACCTTAACTAAAGTTTATTACTGCTTAAAAAAAAATTAAAACACTTCATTTACAATACAAAAGCCTGTCTTCGGATGAAAACAGGCTTGCAATAATATATAAATAGACAGGAGGCTAGCGTGTACAGTTGGCTGTCCACGTTTTACCATCCTTTGCGTAAAGTATTTTTAACGTATTGTTGTCAATTCTGATATAAGAGGTTGCTGTAGAACCAATCATAACAAGAGTATGATCTCCCTCCTGATTAAACTCTATTCCGTTAAGATCCGGGATACTGTTTGAGAAAGCGAAATTATACTTGGTACCGCTGGCGATCTTTGTTACAAAAACACTTCCATTATCTGTACTTATATTGGTAGATCCGCCATCTTTATAAGAAACACTGCCTTTGTATGTTCCTGCAAAGAATTCATTGTTTACGGGGTCATCATCCTTACTGCACGACGAAAAAGAGAATGCTGTAAATACGAGCAGCATCATAACTCCTAAGATTTTAATTGCTTTTTTCATAATACTTAAATGTTTGGTTAGTCTTAAAATCCCAAACACCATGCCATGAGGAAATAATTGGTTTTTTTTAACGGGTTCTTAAATAAATTTGTAAAAAATTATGATTTATTATGCTAAGTCATTCATTTTAAATCCGAAAATATCCGGTTTTTTAATGAACGAAAAAAATATCCGTACCTTTGTATATCATAAACGGTTTCGGAAAACTCCCGAAATCGCTTTTGTCGTTTATACCAATACTATTTATGCAATTAAAATCCATCAACGAAAAGTTTCTTCCAGATCTGATGCAGAAAGAGTTCGGGAAAGAAATTTTCACCCAGTTAGAAAACAATCAGCATATTGCCGTAAAGGGAAGTGCGGGATCTTCAGTTTCTATTTTTGTGGCTGAGCTTTTTTTAGTTCAAAAGAAAAATATTCTTTATCTGGTAGATGATAAAGAGGATGCATTGTATGCCAATACTGAGATGGAAGATCTTCTTGGTAAAGATAAGGTGCTGTATTTTCCAGCCACTCACCTTGAGCCTTATCAGGTAGAAAAAACACAAAATGCCAATCTGGTTTTAAGAACTGAAGTTTTAAATAAAATCAACTCCGGAAGATCTCCGAAGGTCATTGTGGCCTATGCCGGAGCTTTATCTGAAAAAGTGCTGAAGAAAGAAGACTTTAAAGCGATTTCTCATCATATAAAAGTAGGAGATCAGCTGGACTTCGATTTTGTAGATGAGCTGCTCACTCATTATCATTTTCAGCAGGCAGATTTTGTTTCAGAACCGGGAGAGTTTTCTGTAAGAGGGGGGATTGTAGATGTGTTTTCTTATTCATATGAAAAGCCATACAGGATTACATTCTTTGGCAACGAAGTGGAAAGCATTAAAACTTTTGATATCGAAACCCAGCTTTCTGTAGATAAGGTAAAGGACTTTCAATTGGTATCCAATATGAATTTCTCTGTTACAGGAAGCAGAGTGTCATTGCTGCAGCTATTGCCAAATGAAAGCTTTGTAGTTTCTAAAAATGGAATGATAGGAATGCAGAAGATCAGGGCATTCTATGAAAAGTCCCTGGAAAAATATGATGCATTAAGTAAAGATATTGCCCACAGAACTCCTCAGGAGCTATTTATTTCCGATCAGGAGTTTTTATTCGATTATAAAAAATTCAAAACAATTGATTTTGGCGGGTCAGTGATTGAAGGATTGAAGGAAATTACTGAGATTAAGATGGAACAGCTTCCTCAGCCCTCTTTTCATAAAAACTTTGAACTGCTGATTGAAGATATCGAAGAAAAACAGAATAGCGGATTTGATACATGGATTTCCTTTTCAACAGAAAAGCAGAAAGAAAGACTGGAATCCATCTTTGAAGAACTGGAGCATGAACTTCCGTTTAAAAGCTTTAAATCCGAACTGCATGAAGGATTTGTAGATAACGGCCACAAGCTTCTTGTTTATACAGACCACCAGATCTTTGACCGTTATCAAAGGTATAAGGCAAAGAATACTTTTGCAAAATCAGAACAGCTTACGCTGAAAGATCTGATGTCCTTGAAAATTGGTGACTATATTGCCCATATCGATCACGGGATCGGAAAATTTATGGGGTTGGTAAAAGTAAATAATGATGGTAAGATTCAGGAATGTTTCAAACTGACTTATAAAAACGGAGACTTATTATATGTAAGTATCCACTCACTGCATAAGATTTCGAAATACAACGGTCCGGATGGAAGAGAGATTGTTTTGAGCAAACTTGGTTCTCCTACCTGGAAATCCCTGAAACAAAAAACAAAAGCGAAGGTAAAACAGATTGCTTTTGACCTTATTCAATTATATGCACAGCGAAAAACGGCAAAAGGTTTTGCTTATACTCCGGATTCTTATCTTCAGAATGAACTGGAAGCCAGCTTTATCTATGAAGATACGCCGGATCAGGAAAAAGCTACAGTGGATGTAAAGAAAGATATGGAAGCTGACACCGTTATGGACAGGCTGGTTTGTGGTGATGTAGGTTTCGGTAAAACGGAAGTTGCAATCCGCGCGGCATTTAAAGCGGCAACAGACGGTAAACAGGTGGCTATATTGGTTCCCACAACCATTCTTGCTTTTCAGCATTACAGAAGTTTTAAAGAAAGGCTTAAAGATTTCCCTGTAAATGTAGACTATGTCAACCGATTCAGAACGGCGAAACAAAAATCGGAAACCTTAGATGCTTTAAAGAATGGAAAAGTAGATATTATTATTGGAACACACCAGCTGGTAAGCAGTTCTGTGAAATTTAAAGATCTTGGCCTTCTGATTATTGATGAAGAGCATAAGTTTGGGGTTTCAGTAAAAGATAAGTTGAAAACACTTAAAAATAATGTGGATACACTTACGCTGACAGCTACTCCTATCCCAAGAACCTTACAGTTTTCATTAATGGCGGCAAGGGATTTATCTGTTATCAAAACACCACCACCGAACAGGCAGCCTGTAGATACACAATTGATCGGATTCAATGAAGAGATTCTTCGTGATGCCGTTTCTTATGAGCTTCAGAGGGATGGTCAGGTTTACTTTATTAATAACAGAATTGAAAACCTGAAAGATATTGCGGGACTTATTCAGAGATTGGTTCCGGATGCAAGGGTGATAACGGGACATGGGCAGATGGAAGGTAAACAATTGGAGAAAAATGTTCTGGATTTTATGGAAGGGAAGTATGATGTTCTTGTATCTACAACCATTGTAGAAAGTGGGGTAGATGTTCCGAATGCCAATACCATTTTCATCAATGATGCACATCGTTTTGGAATGGCAGATCTGCATCAGATGAGAGGAAGGGTAGGACGTAGTAACAGAAAGGCATTCTGTTATCTGATCACGCCTCCTTATGATATGATGACTTCCGATGCCAGAAAACGTTTGGAAGCCATTGAGCAGTTTTCCGATCTGGGAAGTGGTTTCCAGATTGCAATGAAAGATCTTGAAATTCGTGGTGCCGGCGACCTTTTGGGTGCTGAACAAAGTGGATTTATCAATGAAATGGGGTTTGAAACCTATCAGAAATTAATGCAGGAAGCACTGGAAGAACTGAAAGATGATGCTGATTTTGAAAGTCTGTTTGAAAACGAGGAAGACAGACAAAAACTTTTCAAATCGGTGAAAGATGTCAATATCGATACTGATCTGGAGCTGATGTTACCTGATTTCTATATTTCCAATACCGAAGAACGATTGATGCTGTACCAGAAAATTGCAGAAATTAATAATGAAGCGGATCTTCATCAGTTTGAGCTTGAGCTGATTGACCGTTTTGGGGCATTGCCGAAAGAAGCTGTCAATCTGTTGAAAAGTGTTTCTCTGAAATGGCTTGCTGCCGATATAGGTTTTGAGAAGATTGTTATGAAAAATGGAGTGTTTTTAGGATACTTCCCGGGGAATCCTCAGGATAAATTCTACCAGACGGATAGATTCAGGCATATTATTAATTATTTAACCCGAAATCCAGCCGAGGCACAGCTTAAAGAGAAGTCCGGAAAAGAAGGTAATCAACTGATGATGAGGAAGGAAAGAGTGAAGAACGTTGATGAGGTTAATATGTTATTAAGAGCTATTATTGAACATAATTAAATTATAGGTTTCGTTTTTTGTAAACAAATTTGTAAAAGATGTGAAAAGCGTATAAAAATCTTAAATTTTTATACGCTTTTTTGTGATTGTTATCATGTTTTTATTAGCTAATATTCCTTTGGAAGGGAATTAAGGCTATTTTAAGGGGGTTGAAGTCACTTTCCTATGATTAAAAAAATCATGTAGATCCCCGCACAGTAAGGGTTTGAGACGGTAATAGATTTTTTTAAGCGTAAAAAGTGGAGTTATGTAGTAATAATTCTACTTTTATGTGTGATTAATTCTATGTTGTAATATGTTTATTTCTATAGGTTTATGGATGTATAACTGGAATTTTTAGGACTTCATTGCGTACCTTTGCAGTCCTTATTATGAAAAAAATTATATATTGCTGCGCGGCTGGACTTCTTTCATTCTGCGCTAACGCACAGGTGGGAATAGGTACTGCAAAACCTAAATCTGTTCTTGACGTGAATGGAAAAACCACCTTAAGAAAAGAACTTAGAGTAGGCGGGACTTCAACCCAGGCTGGAGATGCCGGGCTAAACGGCCAGGTTTTGGTTTCTCAGGGTGAGGGTTTGCCTCCCGTGTGGAAGTCTTTGAACATTTCCTTTATGGAAGAGGGACAGTATAAGTTGATCAACTCTTATCTGTCGTCAGACCAAGCAGGTATTATATCACTTACTAATGGTACTGCCGGTGATGGTGTTTACAAAAACAGTGTTGGAGATAATATCACTGATGCTGCCAAAGGAGCATGGAAAAAGATTGATGGGCTTAAAAATACCTTTACCATCAAAAATGGTAAAAACAGACTTACCTATCAGTTCCAGACAGGAATAGAAATCAAAGCACCTACCTCTACAACGATAGAAAGTGTAAGATTTACCTGCGGTGTTTTCAGAAACGGAACTCTGGTAGCGGTACGTCCGGATAGAATTGCTTCTAATAACAACAGCGGAAAAAATGGTCTTCAGGACTATATCTTTACCCTTAATTATACTGAACAGAACGTTCCTGTTGGAGCTCATACGATTGAGATTGCATGCAGAAAGATTGATACTTCTAATTCTACTTCACAATTTGCTATCGGACGAAATGTACAATCTTCAAACGGAGCTTCCAGTGCATTTACCCTGGAATCTACAATGAAAATGGATGTTATTGAATACGTGAGCTATAAAACAAACTAATGATGAAAAAACTATTATCAACACTGTTTCTGACCATAGGACTTTTGGTTTCAGCTCAGGTAGGAATAAAAACAGATACTCCAAAAGCAAATCTTGATGTAAACGGGGATGTAAACCTAAGAAATAAAATTGCAGTTCTTAACACTACAGATAACTCAATTTCTCAAGGAAATAACGACCAATTGCTGGTTTCTCAGGGAGAAGGCTATGCCCCGATCTGGAAATCACTTCGTATTCCTGAATATGAGCCTAATAAATTTTACCTGATCTACAACAACTCTTTTTCAGATAAAGTAGGGGTTTCATTTACTTCTTCTGATGATTCATCGGTAGGTTTGGCTTCCAGAGGGGGAACTTTTACCAAAGGAAAAGAGATCAGCAGTCTTACTAATTTTAAAAAAATAAACAATCTTTCACAGGTGATCAGTGTATTCAGTACTCAGAGTAAGGCGTACTTTCAGTTTGAAACGGTTGTGCAGGCAGACTTCGGAGTGGCTGGTTCTACAGATACCTCAATAGATTATGCCTGTGGAATTTTTGTAGACAATAAACTGGTCAATCTTAGACAGAGAAACTTAAAAGCAATCAGTAGTACATATCCTTTCCTTACCCATACTCAGATTGGTATTGTAGATAATCTTGCGAAAGGAAACCATACCGTAGATGTTGCCTGTACAAGATTGGGTTCTTACGGAGCGACCAGCAATACCCTTACGATAGGAACAAATGTATATACCAATATTAATGGCTTTATTTCACAGTCATCTCTTAAAGTTGATGTATATGAAGTTCCGGAAGTGTTTAACACCATTATAAACTAAAAGCGGATTATGAAAAAAATATTATTTGTAACATCACTTCTGTTAACTGTTGCAGCTACTGCCCAAGTGGGTATTAATACTCCTAATCCGACGAATATGCTGGATGTAAACGGAGATCTGAATGTTGGAAAAGAATTAAGAACAGGAGGTACAGATGTACTGAGAGGATCTGCCGGAACAGCAGGTGATATATTTCACAATAATGCAGACCTGGCTACCAATGACTGGAAGGCGATAAAAATTGCAGATGGACAAGGAAGTATGTCTGTTTTTTCAATCAATACGGTAGCTGATAAAACAGGAGTTACTTTTGTGGCTCCAAACGGTGCTACTACTCCTTATAGCGATGGTGATGCTTTAGCTGGAAACTGGACTGTACTTCCAGGAGCAGTGGATACATTCTCTGTAACCAATATGGTAAATAAAGCTACATTTTCCTTTCAGACTACGATTCAAAAAACAGGAACAAGCTCGGCAAGTTTTGCCTGCGGTATTTTTATTAATGATAAACTTAGAGCAGTAAGAACAGATGTTCTATTAGGAGATAGTGGTGCATACAAGATTTTTAATCTTAATGCTACTCTTGCCAACCTTACGCCTCAAAACCAATATAGTGTGAAAGTGGCTTGTATTAAAAGAGCGATCTCAGGAACAACTCTTGGAATAGGAAAAGCTGTTGATGCTACTTATCTCAATAGTGATATGTCACAATCTGTTTTGACAACATCTATATTGCAGCCTTATTAATTTTTATAATAATACAATAATTAGGAATCTAAAAACGTTATGTTTTTAGATTTTTTTTGTTTATTAACTCTATTTCTTGTGAATTTGTCCATATAAATTGAAGTGTATTATCAAAAATTGAATTATATTTGGGCAAGCTAAAAAAATTCTATATGGTAAAAAACTATTTTTTTAAAATATTTGCCGGTATTGCTTTTCTTGGGCTGTTGTCAGCATGTAATACTACTTCAGATCCCACAGAATCTATCCCGAATCCGGATGATGGGCCGCCGCCTAAAAAGGTTTTAGCAAAAGTGAGTGCTAATAATATTTCTCAGGAAGAATATGCTACAGCAGCGGTAACCGGAGATTTGCAGACTGCAGTCTCTAAAGATGAATCTGCTTCAGGTGCTTTTTATACTGGAACAGTAACCTATACAAACAAGAATATTACAAAAATTAAATATGTAAGTTCAGCAGCATCCAGTCTGGTTTATGAATTTAATATTGTTCCTGATGCTGCAGGTAAAAAGATTTATAATGCCACTTCTACTGCAACGGGTGCCACTCCATCAGTTTCTGTAATAAGTGACTATACTTTTACTTATAATGCAACCACCAATAAACTTACTAAGATTCTCGAGAAGAGAAAAGAAGGTGGAATCAGTGCTTATAACAAATTTATAGATTATTCCTTCGTGTATAACGGAGAAAATGTTATTCAGGTAGTTTGTTCCAAAGGAATATTGGATATCAACGGAAACCCGAATATGGGTACTGCAGTAATAAGCAAATATAGTTTTCAGAACTATGATGCTCAGAAAAGCCCTTACTCTACACTTTCATCGGTTTATTTCATCACACGAAGTCTGATAAATCCGGCTCAATTCTATAAGATTTCTCCGAATAATCCTACTTCAATGTATATAGAATTACCGCCGCCGGCTACTTCAGTAAATACAGCTCAGAGTTATTCTTATGATAATCAAGGGTATGTGGTTGTGGAGAAAAATCAGAATGTTGCTTTTACCTATAAAAATTTATAGGTGAGAGATAATCATTAATCTTATCAGAATATAAAATAATCATATAATTTTTAGGTAAAAAAAATTATATTTGTCAAAAAAATAATCAATTACAAGGAAATGAAGCAAATTTTCTATTTTATTTTACTAATCGCAGGATTCTCCTCAATACATTCCTGCAAAGACATGCTGGATGAGGATGGAAATCCACTGCTGGATCTTAACAATACAGGAGGTTTAAGCGGTCCCAGAGCATTATACAGAGAAATTACAGATAAAGATACGATCGCAGAATATCAGTACAGCGGGCTTCTTGTAACTAAAGTGATTACAGACAGTGCTTCAGTTACTAATATTATGTATAGTGGAGATAAAATCAGTCAGATTAATTTCAACGGCTTTTTGGATCTTGACGGAAACGGAAAACTTGATAAGGATAGTGTATCATACACTCAGTTATTCACTTACGTTAATAACAATAAACTTCAGACTATTTCTGAAAACCGTTCTATCTTTAGAAGACCTCCGCCTGCAATACCTGGAGATCCGCCGGGGCCACAGACATTATTGAAGAAAGAGAAGAGTCTTTACAATATTAAATATAGTACTTCTACAGGAAAGCTAGACTCTATCATTATGAAGAATGGTCCGGATGTAGCAGGAGTGCCGCTTGCTTTCACAGATTACTCCAAAACAGGCTATACTTATGTAGGAGACAATGTATCTAAAGTGGTAAGACACTATGGAACAATGACAGGAGGTGCATTCGGTGCTGTTACAGGAAAATACAGCTATGAGTATTATGCATATGATGACCAGGTGAGCCCGTTCACTTTATTGCCGCATGTATATAAAATTTCAAGACTATTATCTACAGTAATTAATGATAAAGAAAGTCTTATTTTATCTCCAAACAATCCTAAGAGATGGTCGGTGACAGATCTTTCACCACCTATTCCAACTCCGATTGTGAAGAGTACCAATTACGTTTATGATCCTCAGACTTACATGACAAAAGGATATGGCGTTAATTATATCTACAAACCACAATAGAAGACTTTTTTAACAATATTTAAACTCAATCTTTCATAAGGTTGAGTTTTTATTTTTTATCCCTTAATTTTGCAAAAAATTTCTGATGAAATATTTAATCGTCGGGCTTGGTAATAAAGGCTCAGAATATGAAAATACACGACATAATATAGGCTTTAAAGTAGCTGAAAAAATAGCCGAAACTCTTGAAGTACCATTCAATACTTCCAATTTTGGCTGGCTGGCAGAAGGAAAACATAAAGGCAGAAAGGTTTTTATCCTTAAACCTGATACCTACATGAATCTTTCCGGAAATGCTGTGAAATACTGGATGCAGAAAGAAAATATTCCTTTGGAAAATGTATTGATTGTAACAGATGATCTTGCCCTTCCTTTCGGGACTTTAAGATTGAAAGGAAAAGGTTCTGATGCAGGCCACAACGGACTTAAAAATATCAATGAAGTATTGCAGACTCAAAATTATGCAAGACTTCGCTTCGGGATCTCTGCTGATTTCTCTGCCGGACGACAGGTAGATTATGTATTAGGAACCTGGAATGAAGAAGAAGCGGCAAAGCTTACCGAGAGAATTGAAACCTTTTCAAAAGCCAGTCTTTCTTTCGTTTTCGCAGGATTGAATAATACGATGTCAGCATTTAATGGGAAATAGAAAACAAGCATCAGATTCCAGATGGTAAAATACAGGTGGGTCTGATCTTTATTTATCGGGATTTAAATTATGATAAAAAATAAATGCCACCGGATTCCGATGGCATTTTCTGTAAATTATAATTGAAATTTAATGAGTTTTATCTTTTATAACCAACTTACTGCACCTGTTTCAACATCATAATTGGCACCAACAATTTTAATTTTACCTTCTGCTTCAAGGTTTTTAAGGGTTGAGCTTTGCTTACGGATGTCTTCAATAGCGCTTTTTACGTTTTGATGGTTAAGCCTTTCCAGAAGAGAACTGTTTTTTGATGAACGTTCTTCATTTTCTTCAATGATCTCATTGATGATAGGGTTGAAATGATTGATCAAGTGGTTAAGGTTATCCATCCCCAATCCTTCAATCTGTGCAGCATCAAGACCTCCTTTCAAAGCACCACATTTCGTGTGACCTAGAACTACGATAAGTTTAGAACCGGCAACATTACAGCCAAATTCCATAGATCCAAGAATGTCCTGATTAACAAAATTACCGGCAATTCTGATACTGAAAACGTCTCCTAATCCCTGGTCAAAGATAAGTTCCGCGGAAGTACGGCTGTCTATACAGCTCAAAACTACTGCAAACGGCCATTGTCCTTCACGGGTAGCATTCACTTGCTCAAGAAGGTCTCTGTTTGCTTTAAGATTGTTTACAAATCTCTGGTTTCCTTCTTTTAAGAACTCTAATGCTTTCTCTGGAGTAATAGTAGACTGTGTTTCGTATGTATGTGCTTTCATATTTTTATTGTTTTCAAATTTAAAGTTAAAAAAATTAATTGTAAATGGAGATTACATGGCTCTTTTATGAGTAACCAAAATATGGGAATCCTCACTTCTTTCGTAATCTCTGTATGAAGTTTTAAAGCCTAGAAGTTCTACATTGATGTCCTGTTCCTTTGCACGGATATTGGCAAAGTCCTGAATCATTTCAAGTACATCTGTTGCGATGTAGGAAGTGCTCCTGGCATCAATGATCACTGTTGAGCTTGGTTTTATATTTTTAAGTGTTTTTTTGATCGCTGCTTTATTTAAAAATGAAACTTCTTCAGCTAGTTTTATGTTAATTCCATCTGCATCATCCAGCCTTTCTCTGCTTAAATAATAAGCTCTTTTCATATTTCCCTGAAGAATATAGAAAATAGAGATGGTAAGACCAATTCCGACTCCTTTTAATAGATCTGTTGCCACTACAGCTACCACTGTTGCTACAAACGGAATAAACTGGAATTTTCCTAACTGCCAGAAATGTTTGAAGGTAGCCGGTTTTGCCAATTTATATCCTACTAAAATTAATACCGCAGCCAAAGTAGCCAATGGAATTAAATTTAAAATAACAGGAATAGAAAGTACACAGATCAATAAAAATATCCCGTGAATAATAGCAGAGATTTTAGAAGTTGCTCCGGCATTAGCGTTAGCAGAACTTCTTACCACAACAGACGTCATTGGAAGACCTCCGATAAATGAGCTGATAAGGTTCCCGATTCCCTGAGCCTTAAGCTCAAGATTGGTATCTGTAATTCTTCTCTGTCTGTCTAGTCGGTCTGATGCTTCAATACAAAGTAACGTCTCAATAGAGGCTACAATAGCAATTGTTGCACCTACAATCCATACTTTGGGATTTGTGAAACCATTAAAATCCGGAGTGGTAATCAGGTTTTTGAAATCATCAAAAGACTGCGGAACAGGTAAAGAAACCAAATGCTGGGTTTCAATAGCCAGAGAACTTCCGGACATCTTAAAGAGTTGATTCAGAAGAATGCTTACAATTACGGCAACCAGTGCTCCCGGAAGCATTTTCATCCTTTTCAGAACGTGGATTTTATCCCATGCGATAAGAATTGCTACTGAAACTAAAGTAATAACAATGGCACCCGGATGGATAGCCCCAAATAATTCTGTAAAATATCCGAAGTTTAAGCCATTATCAAAAATAGATTCATGACCTTCATAGTCTTTATCAAATCCTAAAGCATGTGGAATCTGTTTTAAAATAATAATGATTCCTATGGCCGCAAGCATTCCTTCAATCACGTTATTGGGGAAGTAATTGGAAATACTTCCGGCTCTTACAAACCCTAATACCAATTGAATAAGTCCTGCAATAATCCCTGCACAAAGGAAAAGCTCAAATGCGCCAAGATCTGTTATAGCTGTTAAAACAATTGCCGTTAAACCTGCTGCAGGCCCGGAAACTGAGATATTAGAATTACTGATTGTTCCTACTACCAGACCGCCTACAATACCCGCAATAATACCGGATAATGGGGGAGCACCTGATGCTAAAGCAATTCCTAAACACAACGGAAGTGCTACTAAAAATACCACGAGTCCTGAAGGAAAATTCTCCTTGATTCCTCCTATTAATGATGTCTTTTTCATAATGTGAAGCTGTAAAGTATAACCGGCTTATTTGTTTTTTAATAAGTCAATTATAAAAAGATGAGAAAAAATAATTTTTTAAAGTACGTGTGTATCCGATATCAAAAAATGATATGGAAATAGTATCAAAAAAATCTAACTATAGGAGTTACGCTTCCGGAGGGGGAGAAAATATAGTAAGTAAAGGTGATAAATGAAAAGAATCATCTATCAGTACAAAAGAAACGCCCTGAAAATCAGGTTCGGAAAACTTCAGATAGTCGAAAACGTCCAAAGGTTTCGGAATAGTCTTTTCGTAAACAATGAATGAAGATGGGTGAGAATGTGGTTCTTCTTCGTTGATTATTACATTCGTTCTTGCAATATCCCAGCCCGCTACCGCAGCAATGCCTGGCAGCGCTGTAAAATTCAGAAAAAACGTTAATACAATAATACTCCAGAATTTCATTTTACATTCTTTTTAGAAAAACTAATTGGTCTTTCTGCTCATTACCCAATCTGAACCTGTAAGATTGTAGATCTTTTGGATGTCTTTTAAGGTTTTCTCAAAATCAATCTCCAGATCAATAATTTTACCTGTTCTAAGGTCAAATACCCAGCCATGTACAATAGGTTGTTCTTCTAAAATATACCTTTCCTGTACACAGGCCATTTTGATTACGTTGATGCACTGCTCCTGAACATTAAGTTCTACAAGTCTGTCATAACGCTTGCTTTCGTCTTCAATAGAATCCAGCTCTGTCTGATGCAATCTGTAAACATCACGGATGTTTCTCAGCCATGGATTCAATAATCCGAGATCCTGAGGAGTCATCGCTGCTTTTACACCACCGCAGTTGTAATGTCCACACACAATAATGTGCTTTACTTTCAGATGTTCTACTGCATATTGAATAACAGCTGTGGAACTCATATCTAAAGTATTGACAACATTGGCAATGTTTCTGTGAACAAATACTTCGCCCGGCTTTGCTCCCATCAATTCTTCTGCTGTGGCTCTGCTGTCTGAACATCCGATATAAAGGAATTCAGGGTGCTGAGTTTTTGCAAGTTCCTTGAAGAAATTCGGGTCTTCAGCTACTTTGGATTCTACCCATTTTTTGTTGTTCTCGAAAATAACCTCGTACGATTGTGACATAATTTTAAATTTTTAAAAGTTTATAATTATTTATTTCGTTTAAATTATTTCCAAAATCAATAGACTAAATCAATAATTGTGCAAAAATATACTTTTTGTTAAAAAGTTAATCACTTTTAACAAAGTTTAATATTAAAATATGCTTAAAATCATATCTATTCCGATATACTTTGTTTTATAGGGTAATCCAAACGTTTAAAACCATGATAAAATTACGAAGTATAAATTGAAATTCGAGATTTGTGAATTAAAATATTCTTAATTTATTTGTCTGATCATGGAGTTATTGTAGGGAAGCACATTAAAAGCGGTCATATATGTCAAAAAATGAATAATTTAACAACTTGATAATTTATCTATTTGATGTCTGATCTTGGTTTGCAATCTTTATCATCACTATTTTATTGGGCAGGAATTTTTATTGCCTTTTTTTCATCTTTTCTGATATTTGGGAAATCTAAAAAGGTGGCTGCAGACTATGTGTTGGCAATATGGTTTATGATCATAGGAATGCATCTTATTTTCTTTGTTTTGTTTCGTGGAGAGGGTTATTTGAATTTCCCTTCTCTCATTGGTTTCGAGATTCCCCTTCCTTTTATGCATGGTCCGATGCTGTATTTATATGTTTTGTATGTCACCAACCAAAATTCCGGTAAAAAGATATGGCTGCTGCATTGGCTTCCGGTTCTCATGATCTACATCGCTTTATCTCAGTTTTTACTGCTCTCTCCTCAGGATAGGGCGGCAGTATATCAGAATAAAGGAAAAGGGTATGAAACATTGAGCCAGGTAATTAAAATTCTTATGATTCTCTCGGGAATTTTATATGTAGGATTAAGTCTTCTTGCAGTCAGAAAATATAAGAAGGAAATTTCCGATCAATATTCAAATACAGAGAAAATCAATCTGAACTGGGTGTATTATCTTATTATCGGCATAGCGCTGATATGGATTGCCGTTATGATAAGAAACAATATTCTTATTTTTTCTATGGTTGTTTTGTTTATTCTGGTTGCAGCTTATTTCGGAATCAGCTGGGTTGGGATTCTGGATTATTCAGTGGTAAAAACCGAGGGTATTATTGAACAGATTACAGTTGAAAATAGTCCCGAAGTTCCAAAATATGAGAAAACTTTTGTTGGGGAAGAGGCAATACAGGATATTTATAATAAGCTGGTGATTCAGATGGAGAAGGAAAAACTGTATAAAGACCCTGAATTGAACCTTAATTATGTTGCAAAACTCTTGGATGTTCATCCAAATATACTTTCTCAAACCATCAATTTTGTTGAAAATAGAAATTTTTACGATTATATCAACCGTCAGCGGATTGAAGAATTTAAGAAAATAGCCGTATTACCTGAAAATGGAAAGTTTACAATTCTTTCATTGGCATTTGAGAGTGGATTTAATTCAAAAACATCCTTTAACCGGAATTTTAAGAAATATATGAACTGCTCGCCGAGAGAATTTTTAAAAAGTAAGAGTATTACTATGGAATAACTTGCTTATTGATTTTTTAAGGATAAGTTGTTTTATTTTAGTGACTTAAATATTTGTTCCACCTTTCATTTTGGAACAGATGAAACGTTTATAATCCTCATTTTTACAGAAAAATTGAATCAGACCTGTATGAGAAAATTATTATTTGTAATCATGTGTGTGTTAGCATTGCTTATTGGAGCTTATCCTCTTCTTTATGCTTTTGTAGAGCATAAGTATACCTTTTTAGGTTCCAAATCTCCAGAAATACTTCATAATATCATCTGGAAAACTGCATTTTTTGCCCATATCATTTTCGGAGGACTGGCGCTTTTTATTGGCTGGCGTCAGTTTGGCAGTTCATTCAGAAGTAAGCATCTCAATATCCATAGGAAACTTGGAAGTATCTATGTGATTGCAGTAGTCATAAGTTCTGTTTCAGCTGTTTATATGGGGTTTTATGCCAATGGCGGACTGATTTCCGCAATAGGATTTATCAGTTTAGGATGTATTTGGCTGATGACAACTCTTATAGCAGTAGGGCAGATAAGAAAAGGAAATGTTGTGATGCACCAACAGTTCATGATTTACAGTTATGCCTGTACTTTTGCTGCGGTGACACTGAGATTGTGGTATCCTTTGCTAACCAATATTACCGGTGATCCTGAGAATTCTTATATTGCCGTTGCCTGGTTGTGCTGGGTTCCTAATTTATTGATTGCTTATTTTATCAATAAAAGAATAGTTGTAGTATAAATTTTCTTTCACAGGGAGATTATATTCTACTTTGGCAGCTTTTCATACTCCATACTTTTCATTTCTAAATTTAAATATTTATTTTCTTCATTTTTATAATGCTGAGGGGCCTCAAGACCCATATATTTCATAATCAGAGGGTAGATATAAGTCGTTTGGGTCTGTTTAGTTTCATGTCCTGTAATTCTATACGTTGCAGGAACCTTATCACCATACCATACAAAAAACGGAACCTGAGTAGATTCTTTAGAGTCTATGTGCAGTAATTTGTCACCTTGTATTTTAAGTCCATGGTCTGACGCATATATGACTACAGAATTGGTGTTTTTTAACGTTCGGAAAATATTATTGAAAACATAATCTGTGTATTTTATGGAGCTGTCATAGCAGTTTAGGTTCTCAGAATTCCAGTTGGGAGGGAGTCTGTTGCATGGATTTGGATGGCTTCCCATGATGTGGAGAACCACAAATTTATCCTCTTTTTTCTGAATCACCTTCTCCAGTTCCGGAACAATCACTTCATCATAACCGTTTACCCATTTTTTATTTTTAGACAGCGAAGCGATGGCTGTTATTCCTCTTGCACTCGCCTGTGTGCTAAGCCAGAAAGAATTGTATCCGGTTTGATTGGCCAGATTGATGATATTGTAAGATAACTTGTCATAACGGTATCTGAACTCATCAGGATGAATGCTGGACAGCATTAAAGGAACGCTCAGATTGGTAATTCCTGCAGGAGAAACAGCATTGTCGAAAATCATCATATTTCCGGCCTGCTCATCCGTAAAAGGAGTCGTTTTCTTGTCGTAGCCGTATAATGACATGTTTTGTTTTCTCTCAGATTCTCCAATGATCAGAATTACATTTTCTATTCCTGGCTGTATTTTTTTGATGTTGAATACCGGAATATTCTTTTTTATTTCATTAATGTCTCTTTGTATATTCAAAGCGGTAGTGAAATCGGATAAATGATAATAAACATTCTTGATCATCTTGCCTCCTCCTTTATTGCTTACATAGGTGTGTTTAAGGTGGTATCCGAATGGTAAAATAAGCCACAGTAATGCAATAATGATAAATTTAGCATCAATCTTGACTACATTCTTTTTAAGGTAATTCACAGAGTACAGTACCATTCCCAGAAAAACGAAAAACAAAATACCAGGAAGAATAAACATATAGGACATGCTCATTGCTTCATCAGCATTAGACTCAAGAATACTGATCGCCATTCCTACATTAAATCCGGAATGATAGATAAGAAAACAAGATACTGATATCAGAAAGTTAATGCTTAATAATAAACAGAGAATAACAGCAATTACAGACGTGTACCTATTCTTAAAAAGAAGTGCATTGAATACAAGAAACGAACAAAACATAATTCCATATTCAAAAATATTCCGGATACTATCCAATTTTTCGGCACCAAATAAATTATCAAAGATATAAGGGAATGAAACCAAAAAACCTGTTAGGTATATTATAATGAGAAGAATTGGAACTATTTTTTTGAGCATGGTTGTGTTATATGTTTTCGGGGCTGTTAAGATCATTTTGTAATAATCTTTCTTAAAAGTCTTCCGGATAAGAGCCTGCTGAATATCAGAATCCTGTGTTGAATGAGAAGAACTAATATCAGGTAATAATTCTTAGGGATTAAAGATATTGTATCAACTCAAAAAAGAAACTTTTGAAAGATAAATTGCTGCAGTTGCATGACGGAGTGTTATTTCTGTCCGTTTAGATTTTCAATGGTTGTAGAAAATGTAACTATAGAGCTGATATTGCAGATAAAGAATGGGAATAATGAGGATGTGTTTCTTTCATCAAAAATTATTTTTTTAAATTAATAATAAGCCTGGGGTTGTGTTTTTAATATTAAGCGATTTTTTTCAGAACAAGTGGCATTGGACCCATCCGGATCATAAAACATGATATTGTTTATAAACCTGATAATTGTATCGTTATTTCATAACCAAACAATGCCTTTTTTACAAATGTACACGAAATTACCGATAAATGCAAGTAGAAATTTTACGATAAGTGATTGAAATTACTGTACTTTACGGTTGATATAATCCATAGTAGCATTGGGTGTAGGGATAATTTTTGCCGGGTTTCCTATGACTACAGAATTGGATGGAACATCAAAGTTGACATAAGAATTAGGAACAATTAATACATTATTTCCGATAGTGACAGCTCCTACAATAACTGCATTGGTGCCTATCCATACTTCATCCCCAATAATTGGTGAACCTTCATTCTTACCACGGTTTTGCTGGCCGATGGTGACTCCCTGTGCGATATTACAGTTCTTTCCAATGACTGTTTTAGGATTGATGACAAGACTTCCCCAGTGTCCCAGATAAAAACCTTCGCCAATCTGAGTTTCAGGATAAATCTGAAATCCGTATTTGATCTGATAATGTCTTAATACAATTCTCCAGAAAATATTCAGAAGAGGGCTTTTCTGATACTTCTGAGCCTTTCTCAAAATGTAAACAAAATGAAGATTGGGATTAATACACTTTTTCCAGATCTGAAATGTTGAAAGCCATTCTCCGCTTTCCCGGTAAAAGTCTTTTTGAATGATAGAATAATCAGCCATTGTCAATGTTTTTATACTTCATCAATTATTTTCTGAAGATGTTCCACAGATTTTTCCAGTACAAACGGCAGCTCTGTTGCTGAGATCTGTTTTTTGTATTCTTCAGTTATATTTTTATCGGTAAGAAACTTTTTCATTCCTTCATATATTCCTTCTTCGGAATTTGCGTTAATATTGCCTAATTTTCCGTTCTGCAGAAGATCTCTGATACCGGAAATATCCGTTGCTGAAATAGGTTTGTTGAGAATAAGAGCTTCGGCAATGATCGTAGGGAATCCCTCATGTCTTGATGACATAATATAAAAATCCGCCTTTTTCATATACGGATACGGATTACTGCTGAAGCCCAGCATTTTTGCAGTATCCTGAAGCCCTAAGGTATTGAGCTGATCCTGAGTTTTGTCAAAATCATAACCATCACCAATGATTAAAAGCTGATGTTTCAATCCTTCATCGATCAGTTTTTTATGAACATTCAACAATCGGTCATAGCCTTTCTGAGGATACACGGTTCCTACCGTTACAAAAGTAGGAAGATCATTGTTGAAAGGATAATCATTGATTTCAATATCTGCTTTTCTTAAGGTATCATTCTTATCAATTGGATTAAAAATCTTAATCACAGAAGCTTTTTCTGCCTCATTTTTGGCCAGATTATGCATTCCTTCCTGCAGTTTGTTAGAAATCACAAGAATTCTGTCGAACTTGAAAAACTGTCTGATGACTTCCGGAGTGTATTCTTTCAGATTGAAAATATCATTCTGTACCCAGATAATCTTTTTAGAATCTTTTTGCGGGCTGGACAGTATTTCCTGATGCATTGCATGGATGGCTGCAATCTCTACATCATATTTTTTATTTTTTAAAACAAATTTATAAAGAAGAGAAGGGAACCAAAGGAACATTTTCTGATAAAGAACCCTGTAAGCTTTCACAGGAATATCCTGCGGCCTGTTGGTCGTTATCATTTCTCCTTTTGTTAAATAATACAAAGTTACCCATGACGGAACCTCTTTAATGTATAATCCGGAATAAAGGTTGACAAGAAGGTCTACTTCATATTTATCGGAAGGCAGGTTTTTCAGAAAGTTGATTAATACTTTTTCTGCACCGCCATGACGTAATGAACCTATACGAATGAGGAGTTTTTTCTTTTTCAATTTGTTTCTTTTACGATTTACAAGATAAATTTATTTAATTTTTCTTGCTTTTTTATACTTGTGAGGAAGATTTTCTTTGATATAAGCATCTAGTTTTTTTCTGTCTTTTTCCAATTCACGGGGATATTCCGGATTGTTTTTAAGGACAATATCACCATAATCTTCAATGGTGCAGAGAAATTGAGCCGGGTTTCCGATAAAAACAGTATTGTCAGGCATAGATTGTGACAGCACAGAGTTAGCTCCCAGAATACAGTTGTTTCCTATCTGTACATCCTGCATGATTACGGCATTGAGACCAATTGTACAGTTGTTTCCAATCTTTATTCTTCCAAGAATCCTGGCGTCTTCATATCCGGGAAGTCTTCTCAACAGAGTAGTGGTTCCACCGTGATTTACAAATCTTACGTCTCCGGCAATATTTACATTATCACCAATTTCGATAAGGTAAGGTTCGGTTCCAAAATACACTTTATCAGGCATATTGAAGTTTTTTCCTACCTTCATGCCTTTATATTTAGCCACTTCAAGACTGCCCCTATTCATAAAAGAATGATAGAGAGCGTCTATTTTTAATAGGATTCTGAATATAAAAATCATCACAAGTGTAAAGTTGTTTTTGTTACTTTTGCAAAGAAAGAGAATTTATTAATATGATGAAAATTTCAAAAATAGAATATTATCTGCCTCAGCAGGTGTTAACTAACGAGGATCTTGAAAAATTGTTCCCCGAATGGAGTTCAGAACGTATCAAGGAGAAAGTAGGTATTTCCCAACGCCATATTTCTTCAGACAACGAAACGGTGCTGGATATGGCTGTACAATCTTCCGAAAAAATTTTCGAAAACTATGATCGGGATAAAATAGATTTTATTTTGTTCTGTACCCAAAGTCCGGAGTATTTTCTGCCTACAACGGCCTGTATTTTGCAGGACAGATTGGGGCTTAGAAAAAACATCGGAGCTATAGACTTTAATCTTGGCTGTTCAGGGTTTGTGTATGGGCTGGCTTTTGCGAAAGGATTGATTGCTGCTGGAATTGCAAAGAGTATTCTTTTGGTGACTTCAGAAACGTATACCAAACACATTCATTCTGATGATAAAGGAAACCGAAGCATATTCGGGGATGCTTCTGCCTCGGCAATTATTGAAAAATCTGAGGGTAATGACTATCAATTCTGTCTGGGAACAGACGGGAGCGGTGCAGAAAATCTTATCGTGAAGAAAGGGGCATTCAAAAAAGACTTTGAACTGAATCCCGAGCATGAATTCAGCCCTGAAAATATTTATATGAATGGTCCTGAGATTTTTAATTTTACGATTGAAAATATCCCGGGATTGGTAAAAGAAACCCTTGAAGTAAACGGAATGGCGATGGATGATATTGACCATTTTGTTTTTCACCAGGCCAATTCTTTTATGCTGAATTATTTAAGAAAGAAAACAAAAATACCGGCTGAAAAGTTCTATATTGATATGGAAAATACCGGAAATACTGTTTCTGCAACCATTCCTATTGCCCTTAAAAATATGATGGATAAAGGAATGCTGAAGAAAGGAGATAAAGTTTTAATGGCAGGCTTTGGAGTAGGGTATTCATGGGGAGCGACCATTATGGAAATTTAAGATAATAAACATTTAAAATTATAGAATATGAAAACATCCGTTTTTTTAGAAAAGCTACAAGAAGAATTGGAGGAAGATGAAACATTGACCACTGAAACGAATTTAAAATCTTTGGAAAGCTATGACTCTATCAGCTTACTTTCTGTTATTGCATTTGTAGACGAAAATTTCAGCAAAAAAATTGATACAAAGCACTTTAAAGATATCGAAACCGTTTCAGATCTGATGAACGTTATAGGAAAAGAAAATTTTGAAGATTAATGGATGCTTTCTCATTAAACAATAAAATTATTCTCATTACAGGCGCTTCTTCCGGAATAGGGAGAAGCTGTTCTGTAGAATGCAGCAAAAGCGGCGCAGATCTGATTCTCGTGGGAAGAAACCAGGATGAACTGATGAAAACCGTTTCTCTGCTGAATCCTGAAACCAAAGTTGAGATCATTGCCGAAGATATTACCCAATCTGAAAATCTTGAAGCAATCATTGCGGATAAAGTTTCAGTTTTAGGTAAAATTTCAGGATTTATACACTGTGCCGGTATCGAGAAAACATTACCGTTAAAAAAGCACAACCCTCAGCTGTACCAGGATATATTTGCCGTGAATGTGATTGCAGGACTTGAAATTGCTAAAATCCTTTCTCTAAAAAAGTATAAAGAAGAAACTTCCAGTTTTGTATTTATTTCTTCTGTTGCAGGAATGGTAGGAGAAGCTGGAAAAGCTGCTTATTCTGCCAGTAAAGGGGCTGTTATTTCAGGTGCCCGTTCGTTGGCAATGGAGCTTTCAAGAAGTAATATCCGTGTCAATAGTATAAGCCCAGCGATGGTAAATACCCCGATTCTGGAAAAAATGTTTGAAGATATTGGTGAAGAAGCTTCATCAGAAATCATAAAAAAGCATCCGCTGGGAATAGGTGATCCTAAAGACGTAGCGAATGCTTGTATTTTTCTATTGTCCGATGCCTCAAGATGGGTTACAGGAACCAATCTTGTAGTGGACGGAGGATATTCTGCACAATAACTTATTTTTTGTAAAGCGTTTCTATAATATTTTCTACGCTGTCAAATATTTTCTTATTGTCGAACTGACTTTCAATATTTTTAAGATTTTCTCTGATATGGAGAACAAGGCTGGGATCGGTAAAGAATGTCTTCATTGCCGAATACATTTCATCCACCTCATAACTGATGAGGTACCCCGTTTCCCGGTCTTTGATCATCAGCCCTACATCACCTACATTTGTTGCAATAATAGGCTTCTGAAGTATTAATGCTTCAGCAATTACCAAAGGCCATGCTTCAGATTCGGAAGGAAGAATGAAATAATCTGCTTTTTTGATATACGGATAAGGGTTCATCTGATTTCCGGCTAGAATAAATGTTTTTTCAACATTGTTTTTTACAACCTGAGCTTTAAGGTTCTTCATTTCGTCACCATCACCAATGACAATGATGCTGTGATGAAATCCTTCGTTGATAAGTCTTGTATGGGCTTCAATAAGTTTATGGTATCCTTTTCTTGAATGAAGCCTTCCGATAGACGCAAAAACAGGTCCTTCAGGGAAGTTGTCAAGCTTTTCTTCAGCCTTACGCTTTATTTCTTCGATAGGAATAGGATTAATAATGACACTCTCAGCGGGATAATCAAGATTAGGATAATACTGATGCATCATATCCTTTATTTTGTGAGAGCAGTACACCATATGATCAAACTGAGGAAAGCTCTTTAAAATATCCGGAACCAAAGGCTGAAATTTTGGAACATTGATTTCAGAGTGAAACCATCCTATTTTTTTTGAATTCTTATGGGTAGAACTGAGAATAGCATCATAATCCCTGTAATCCATCCCGATCTCTATATCAAAAGTATCATTGATAAGCCTATCTGCAATGGCTGGGTTATTTTTCAGTTTACGAAGCTTTATCCTTCTTTTGACAAGCTGAACTTTTTGTAAGAGAGCGTTGTTGGAAAAGTCTTCTTTTCCATCAGTAAGATATATTTTTCTGATATGTTTCGGAAGCTCATCACGCAATTTGCCCTGGTTGAGGGTAAGGCATACTGTCATTTCAAATTTGTCAGGATTCAGGTTGTTGAGAAGTCCCAACAGTACTTTTTCTACGCCCCCCATTTCCATGGAGCGGTGTCTGAACAAAATTTTTATTTTTTTTTCTATCATTATCCGAAGATTGATTGTAAGGTAATTTTTATTTTTTTCTTGATACGGAAAGGAAGCTTATGCTGATATTGCAGGAGACTAAATATTTCATCCGCACCTGTATAATGATCAGGGATTTTCTGGCCATTGATGGCTGTAAGTCCCCGGCGCTTCATGGTATTGAAAATCACCTGAGCAAAATACTCATGGGATTTCTTTTTATTGTCATTTTGGGAAATTCCGCCCTGATGGGTTCTGTACAGATAGTTGGTATCATTAATGAACTGAACGTTCCCTTTTTCATACATTTTAAGGTACAGATCCTGGTCTTCTCCGATTTTCAAATCCGGATTCATTTTTTCAGTCTGTTCATACACTGCTTTTCTGAAAGTTACAAAATGAGCAATCTGAATAGGAAAATTAAAAAAATAAGGATCGCCATTCGGGACCTGCATTGCAGATCTGAACGGGGAAATTGGTTTCAGATTCTGATCACAGGTCATAAACCTTGAATAGGTAAGGACTGTATTTTTTTTAGTCTGAAAGATCTCCATACACTTTTGAATAGCTGTAGGGTTGATTGCATCATCAGGATCTAAAAATCCACAGATTTCCCCTTCTGCCAGTTCAATCAGTTTACTTTTCGTAACGCCTACACCGGAATTTTTTTCATTTTCAAAAAATTTAAACCTTTTATCATCTGAAATCATTTCCCGGATCATTTGCTTTTCGCTTTCCGATGAGGCATCATCCAGAATGATGGCTTCCCAGTCTGTATATGTCTGTTGAAGTATGCTTTCAAAACAGTCTTTGAAAAAGTGAGCGTTATTATAATGGGCTATAAGAATAGAAAACTTCATTAATGTTCCTTAAAGATTAATTCCTGATGATTGATCACGGTCGTATTGGGAGGTACATCTTTGTAAATGGTACATCCTGCCCCGATAATACAGTTATCCCCGATAGTAACTCCTTTTAAGACGGTAACATTACTTCCGAGCCAGCAATTGCTTCCGATTTTGATGGGAGCCATGGTAAACTCAGCGTGAGACAGTTTAAAATCCGGATGAGTCTGATACGCATGGTTGTGATCATACAGTTTTACATTTTCTCCGAATAATGTATTGTCACCTATGGAAATACTGTCCAAGCAGTTGATGGAACAGAAGTTATTCATGAAAAAATTGTTTCCGATTTCTAAAGTGGCGTTCTGCTGTACAAGAACATGTACATAATTTCTGAAACTGACCCCATTGCCAATTGTCACTTTCTTTACATTTTCATGCAGAATAAAATGATCACTGATCCCAAGCTTTATCCCTTTGAAAGAAACATTAGGGTGTTTTTTGAGAATAGAAATCTGGCTTTTCCGTTGAAGTTTTGCTAAAATTTCATGAAGCATATCTAAATTTATTTTCACATTTGTAGCCTACAAATATAATTTGTTTTACATAATTATAATAATAAATCTTATTTTTGTGCCTTAAAATTAATACTTTATAGCAAATAAAAACAGTTCTCAGCGTTAAGCCTGCTGTGTTTTGATAAAGTAAAGCATTTTGCGATTCTGTGAAGATAAGTCAGATTACATTTACCAGGTTTGTTGCCGCTATGGCAATTGTGATTTCCCATTTCAATAAAGATCTGTTTTTATATAAGATAGATTACATTTCCAATCTTTTTTCGAGAGCGAATGTAGGAGTAAGTTATTTCTTTATTCTTTCAGGATTTATCATGATTATTGCTTATCATAAAAAGGATAAGATTGATTATCTGGAGTTTTATAAAAACAGGTTTGCCAGAATTTATCCGCTTTATATGCTGGGACTTCTGCTGTATTTCATGACGAGATATGAAATGTTTGATTGGTATAAGCTGGTTTTATACGGATTGGGCATTCAGAGCTGGATACCGGGAGAAGCTATGATTCTTAATTTTCCGGGATGGTCTATCTCTGTAGAGTTTTTCTTTTATCTGCTTTTTCCGTTTTTATATAATTATTTTTACGCGAAGAAAAATAAAATGATCTGGGTATTTGCCATTGGGCTCTGGCTGATAACTCAGGTATTTTCAAATCTTTATCCAATGTATGGCACGTATGAAGGGCCACACACAAAAAGTCACGAGTTTCTTTATTATTTCCCTTTCTGGCATCTTAATGAATTTCTGATCGGAAATCTGGCGGGAATATTTTTTGTGAGAAATTATAAGCAGAAAAATTACGATCGCCACGTGATTGCAGTTTTTTTACTGATCCTCGTGTCACTGATGTTTGTTCCGCTTTTTTACCACAACGGTTTGATGGCTTTATTATTTGTACCTGCTATTTTTCTGATTTCGGCTAACAATGGAAAAGTGAGTAAGTTCTTTTCACTTAAACCTCTGGAATATCTCGGAGAAATAAGTTACGGAATATACATTACTCATATTCCTGTTCTTTATCTGGTCAGGGAGTTTTTAAAATGGCAGGAATATACATTCAGCATTGATATTGTATTTGTGATCTACATTATTGTTATGCTGTTTAGTTCTGCGGTTTTTTATCAGTTTATTGAAAAGCCAATGCGTGATCTTTTACGGAAGATTCATTTTGGCAAACGGTAAAAGATTAAAAGTTTATTTTTAAACTAAATATTTAGTTTAGTTATGCTGTTAGAACAAATCGTTTCTAAAATTAATATTATAAAGCCCTGAACGTATACTTTTGTAATCCGTAAGAAGATACTTTGTAATCATTCCCCATTTTTTCAAAAACGGAGCATTGGCGATTTGGAAACTTCTGTAGACTCTTTTGATATGAATCTTAACATCATCGGGAATGGTGTTTTCATTCTCTGCCCAATGATTGACCTCTTTCCACAATACAACTCTTGTGGAGGCCGGTTTAACTTCTCTGGAATCTATTTTGGTAATTCTGTTATTCTCATGAACACCTCTTACGGCTACTGCCTTATCAAGAATCCCCGGATATAAATTCAGATAGTAGGAGAGTCTGAAAAGAAATTCAGTGTCCTGATGAAGCTTTAAATGAGTTTTAAAGAAATATTCCATGTTTCTCAAAGAGCTTTTACGGATCGTCAATGCATCAATACTGAAAAGTCCGAAAGTTCCTATCATATTAAGCTGTCCCGGAAATACATCTTTTGGGGAATGCTTTTTGTAAACTGTAGTCAGGCGGTCTCCAAAAACCTTATAATATTGTTCTTTTGCTTTCTCCGAATAATAGTGAACCCCTATTGCTCCATACACTCCATCTACATCTTTATTAGGAAACAGTTCTTTTTCTGCATCAAAACGGTTGGGTAGATAGTAATCATCTGCATCCAGGAAAGCGATAAAATCTCCTTCTGCTTTTTCCAATCCTAAATTTCTGCTGGCACCTGCCCCGTGATTACCTTTATCAGGATGCTGAAAAAGCTTTACCCTGTCATATTTTTCAGCGAGTTCCTTACAGACCTGCAGTGCATTGTCCGGAGACTTATCTTCTACCAATACCACTTCATATACTTCTTCAAACTGAAGCGCGGAATCTACAGCCTGTGAAACATATTTTTCTGCATTGTAAACGGGAATAATTACTGAAATTTTCATTTGTATCGGATTATGCTTTTAATTTAATTTTTAAATAATTTGTTACTCTTTTCTCAACAAAATAATACAGAAGTGATGCTACTATAATGACCATGGCAATCTTAAATAGAAAAAAGGGAAAGCTGAGGTAGCCTTCAACTTTAAATCTCTTTAAAGCAATTTCTACAAAAGGATGTGACAGGTATAGTGAATAGGAAATGTCTCCCAGAAAAATAAAGGCTTTGTTTCCTTTAAACTGAAATACATAATCAAAAGTTAAGAAAGAAAAGACAAACAGGGAAATAATGGCCAGCTTTATCATATCATTATCTATAGGAATAATGCTAAGCAGAACCAATATAAATAATACGATCCCTGTTACAGAAAGTAATGCTGCCCAGTTTTTTGGAATTGTAAATCTGTTCAGTAGAAGTGAAAAAAGAATTCCCACAACAAAATAGAGATTGAGGGAATGGCATACCATCCGTAAATATGGACTTTCAAAATGGATAAAATATCCCAGGATTGAAGTAAGGATGAAGAAACCTGCAATGAAATAATATCTTTTTTCTTTAAAAAATAATGAGAGTCCGAATATTAGATAAAAGAACATCTCAAAATTTAAGGACCAGCCCAAGAAAAGTACCGGAAATTCTTTCTTTGTGGGAAGGAATAATAATGAATGGATAAGCTCATAGAGTCCTGCGCCATGAAAATACAGGAGAAAACTGCCTCCAGGTATCATCGCAGCAAATGTCAAAAGATAATACAGTGGGACAATTCTGATCACCCTTCTTTTGTAAAATAGAGTAATCTGCTGAAAAGAATCTTTACTGAAATTTATTTTCTGAGTGGTGAAAGCCATGATAAATCCGCTGATAATAAAAAATACGGGAACGCCAATACTCCCTTTTTTAAAGAGAATATTGCCAAGATCCAGTCCGGGCAGATTTATTGTTTCACGGAAATGAAAGCAACATACCAATAAGGCTGAGATCCCTCTTAATATCTGGAGGTTGTTAAGTTTCATGACTGGATGAATCTTATTTTTTAAATATCTTTTTCAAAATAAGTCCCATTACAAAAGGCACTCTGGCAATATTATGCTGAAGCGTTTTGAACCCGTCTATTGTAAATTTTGTATCTTCTGTCATTCCGTATTCTGAAAAATCTACTTCAGGAACAGCTTTATGTTTAAAGGTGACATTCATTAAGTTGTACTGATGGATAATCTGAATGTACATTTCTTTACTGTCTTCCACAGAAAAATTGGGATAATGGCGATAGCTGTTGTGTGCCCTTTCTTTTAGCATCGTTTTGAAGTTGTCTACACTTTCTGCTAAACTTACAAAAGGGTTTACTGCCTCGTTATAGACATTCACCACTGCTTTACGGTCCGGAAGCATGGTAAGCTGATATCCTCTTCTTAAATCTATTACCAGGTCATGAATTGGTTTGAAATGCTCTTGTACCGTTTTTATATAGTCCTGATGAAGCATGTCGTCGTTATCCAGTTCGCTGGTGATCACAAATTTAGTGTCAGGAGTGAAGAACTGTGGGATTATTTCTACAGCTTTCGTTTTCATAACATCAAAATCTTCTACAAATACCGCTTTGAAAGTTGGATATTCCGTTTCAATTTCTTTAATGATTTTTCTAAACTTATCAGATGTATTGGTGTCGAAAAAAGTAAGCCAGACGTAGTTTTGATTGGTTTGATTTTTATAAGAAGGAAGCACGTAAGTTCTGAATAATTTGAACCGGTCATCCAGCCATTCTTCAGTAAGAGGTTTATATCCTGAACGTGTTTCGTTCCAGCCTTTTGTAGGAACATTGAATCTTGTCATTATTACGTGTACAAATTGACTCATCTAAATAAATTTATTTAAAGTTATATAATTTACAAGGGTTTCTGCTGTGTTTCTTTTGGCAGTACCCAACTCATTTGTGTAGTTTTTATGGAAATAGTTGTCTGAAGTACATTAAACTTCAAGTTTAACCATCTACTTGCTTTCTGAAAAGCTTGTAGTAAAATCTTTTAAAAGAAAGATATTTTGCAACTACGGCCAGAGGAATCATTTTTTGAAATTCCTTTCTTTGCTGTATAAGCTGTGTGGTACGAACATCTATGATATGGTAGGCCAGCTTGTCATGTACCTCTTCACCGTAAAGTTTTTTTAAGGTTGGTAAAATTTTAAGGCGCTGCTTCATTATTTTGATTGGATCGGCAGACATATTATCGTTGACGTCTTTTCGGTAATGCGCAAGAGCTTCATTGATCAAAAGGGCATCGGGATGATCTTTAGTGATATAAATCCACATTACCCAGTCTTCACAGCTGGTAAGGGTAGTATCAAAAAGAAAACCTTCCAGAAGTTTTTTGCCTATTAAAGCACAGTGTATCGGGATGGAAAATTTAAGATCCCAGTCGTAGACAATTCCATCAAAAGTCACGAAATTTTGCTCAATATTTTTATAGCCTGGAAGATGGGTTTGGTTTCTGTAGATGGTGTACTGACTTACAATCAATGGATATTCTTTGTCTCCGGAAAGGCTTTTTGAAAATTTTTCACGGTGTATCAGATCATCAGAATCTAAAAACTGTATATAATCTCCGGTCACAATTTCCAGAGCTGCATTTCTTGCAGAAGATAAACCTCCGTTTTCTTTATAAAGATATTTAAAACGGTTGTCTTTTTTTACCCATTTATCAGCTACTTCGTCAGTATTATCAGGTGATCCGTCATTGACAATGATACATTCCCAATTTTCATAAGTTTGATCTAGTATAGACTGCAGACATTCGTCTAAAAACTGAGCCTGTTTGTAGCAGGGGACAATTACGGATACTTTGGGATTCATTTTCATTTTTTATTCAATAGGTTTAATGTGTTTTTTAATGCTTCAGTTGGTCATAAAACCAATACTTTTTAATCGTTTTTTCTTTACCTTAATAATATCTGAAGCTTTCTGGTCGAAGGTACAAAAATTATTTTTTCCGGTACAGAATGGTATCTTTCCGTGTGATCATTATTATCTTTTATAAATAAGATGAATAGAGTTTCTTCAGGTATTCATCGGGAGACAGACCTGCGAAAAAATCTTCTGTAATGCTGTTGAATTCTATATTATAAAAGGAACCTTCATCCACCGTTTCATAATCTGCATTTTTTGCAAGATGATTCTCCAGCTGAGACAAAATCTCCGGTAATGAATACTGGTAAGGGTAAGCCAGATTAACAATCTCATTGTTGAGGTCTTGCATATACTTCCCGACAAATGATGCAATATCATCTGTACCAATCAGTATTCTTCTTGCATTGCTGTGAATTGTAAGTTTATTTTCCGATAAAATTGAGTTTTTAAGAAAGTTGATCAGCGTATTGGGATTTCCTCCGCGACCCACAGCATTTCCAACTCTGAAAATAACGAAGTTTGTACAATGCTCAGCAATTATCTTTTCAATCATAATTTTATGAATTACATAAGGACTGTCGTTTTTAGTGGGATCATAAATACTGCATGTGGAGAAATAGATAAGCTTTTTACCTGGATTTTGGCTGATAACCGATTTCAACAGGGATATTTCTCTTTCAAATTCAGCAGGATTCTTTTCCAACGAATTGGAAACTCCTGATGCGAAAAAAACAACATCTTCTTTATCATAAAGTTTTACGGCATTTGCCAGGATTCCACTACCAATAATCATATGTTTCTTTTCAAATTAAGATGTTAGTTTTAAATCTTTTAAATACATCACTAGATTTAAAGTTTTTTAAAGATTTTAAAAAGTCCAAGTGTATTGCCCAATTTTGCCCATCTTGAATTTTTTACATGATTCAATTGGTTGAGTGCCTGGTCATATTTCTTTTTAGGGACATAGCTCTGAAGAAAAAGATCTTCAATACTTATGTTTCTTCTTTCTGCCATTTTGATCAGGGCAACCCAGTGCCAGAACAATGCTTTTTCTGCATTTTTGGTAGTAGAGATCCCACTATCATGGATTCTGTATAAGTATAAATCTTCATCAATATATTTAACTGGGGCTATTTCGCACATTTTCATGTACCAGTCTTTATCTTCAGCAATTTTTAAGAAAGGATCAATGCCTGATGTTTTTTCATAAATCTTCTTTTTGAAAGTGACGAAATGTGAAATCTCTGCATTGAAGTTAAAGTAAGACTGGTTAAGTTCTGTGATCTGTTTGGCTTTATGAACGGACAGAGGATTAAGGTTTTCATCACAACGTACAAAATTTGAGTAAACCAAACCTGTTTCCGGATATTCGGAATGTGTTTTTAGAACAATTTCCAAGGCGTGAGAAGCCAAAGCGTCATCAGGGTCCAGAAAACCGCATACTTCTGATTCAGCAAGATCTATTAATCTCCTTTTTGTATATCCGATTCCTCTGTTTTGGTCATTCTGATGTATTTTAAATCGGAAATCATCACCTATGATCTTTTTGATAACTTCAAGAGAATCATCGGTAGAACCGTCATCCAAAATTACCGCTTCCCAATCTGTTTCAGTCTGTGCAACTAAGCTTTGGCAGCATTTTTCAAAAAAATGACCATTGTTATAATTGGCAATAAGTACACTGAATTTACTCATTTCGACTGTGTTTATTCAAGATTTTTTTTAATGCATTCAGATATCCGAAACCATGTTTTCTATCTGGTTCCAGAATATTTCCTTCTGCCCATTCGTTCCAGGATTTAACAATTAAAAACTGTTCAGGATAGTCTTTTTTATCTTCAAGATATTTTGCTGCTTTTTCAACCTGTTGTTCGAATAGTTCCGGGGAATTATTAGCAAGTATAATGCCTCTGTAGCCGCTTCTGGGAGTATTGTCCCAATTTGGCAGGATGCATGGATAGGTAGGAACGTTACTTTCTTCAAACTTTAAGTCGTTTACAACTGCCCTGGCATCCTGAATTCTGACTTTAGGCTGTTCTTTTTTCTTAATTCCGATTAATCCTTTTATTCTGTTTTTATAATATTGAGAATGTGAGATATATTCTTTTTTATCAATATGAGGTACCCATGCTTTCTGAAAAGCATTAGAAATCTTACTATCATATCCCATAGACTGAAAATCAAGGTCATCACGAAGTTTATTGGATGCCATCACATATAGACCATCAAATCCGTTTTCTTTTGCAAGTTCTCTGAATCTGGAAATATAGTGTGGATCTCCATCATTTAAATGGTTGGGATCATAGATGATTAAAAGAGGTTTGTTGTCCACTTTTATATATCTATCATCTTTAAAGAAAGGAAGAAGATATTCAAAATGGGCAATTAAGTCCTGTTCGTTTGGATAAACCTGTTGAGCCAGAATTTTTTCTGATAATCCGTGCCATATCCCTGACCAAGTTTCATTGGCCCAGCAGAAACAAAATGGAAAATCCGGTTTCCCTGATTTTAAAACATCGTTGGCAACACGTTCCAACAACTGTTTGCCATTACCAAACCAGTAATGGTAGTAGATAAATCCATGTACTCCATAGTCTTTTGCCATCTGAGCCTGCTGTTCTCTTACTTCGGGAACCCTCAGGTCATAATATCCAAGATCTCCCGGATATATAGGTTGTTCGTGTCCTTCAAATAAAGGTTGGGCTTTTCCTACATTTGTCCATTCCGTAAATCCTTTTCCCCACCATTCGTCATTTTCCGGGACGGGATGGTATTGAGGGAGGTAGAATGCAAGGGGTTTTATTTTTTTCATAATCAGTCTAATGTTTTTATTAATCTGGCGGGAATTCCAGCTATAACTGAGTTTTTCGGGAAACTCTTATTCACTACGGAGTTGGCTCCTATAATACAATTTTCACCAATTGTCACTCCAGGAAGAATACATACTCCTTCACCAATCCATACATTGTCTTCAATAATTACCGGACCTTTGGAATATAGTGGCCTCATTCCAGGGATATCTTTCAGATCATCAATGCTTATATTTCCATGGGAATGATCAGAAATGTATATTCTGCTAGCCATGAGTACATTATTTCCGATACTGATTTTATTTATGGCACCAATATGTACATCGGAATTGCAGATGACATCATCACCAATTATTATTTCTGGTGTGAAATTTTCTCCTTGAAAACGATCCCATGCTTCTAGTCGCAAATGAAATAAAGAACTGAAATTTTTGCCTATTGATATGTATTTAGGGTTTTTTATCAAGTGTTCTTCCGGTAATGCAGAATTGGGTCCAAAGTTTTTAAAACTTTTCTTAGCCCACGCATTGATTTTATTTTGAGTGTGGGCTTTATAAGCATTTGAATTCAGTACATCGAACAAAAAATTGACAATATATTTCTTTAAAAAATTCATAATTTTCCTGTTATTTGGTAGTATAATATTTTTAGAAAAAGAATTTTATTTTCCTTTAGAAGTTTTTTGTAATATTTTATTTTATATCCTGGTAATATTTTAAACTTTTCTGCAGTTGAGAGGTATTTATTTACAGTAGTATCAAAATCTGGATTATAGATATTTTCAGATGTTATCATTAATTCATTAATTGATTGATAGGATCCTGAAACATCTTTTCTTTTCTCAAGGAATGACATTGGATTGTTTCCTTTTAATATTTCATCCAAATTCATAGCGAATTCCTCTTCATTAATCATGGAATCACTATATGGTTTTTTACTGACTTCTTTTTTATGAAGGATAGCAAAGTCTTCAATTAACTGATTTGTATTGTCAACATTTTTGAATGTATCCGATTTATAAAATAAATCCTTCAAATCATTAAAAAGACACTCCGGATTTACATAAGCAAAAATGGGTAAGCCTGAAGCAGCAGCAATTTGTGTCATCAATGCTCCCGCAAATGGGAACGTACAAATATAGTAGTCTGCTTTTTTCATAACCTCGTAAAGGTCATATCGGTCACCAATCAAATAAATTCTGTTGTTTAATCCGTTAGAATGAATAAAATCTTCAATTACCTTACTGTTTCCGCTTCCTGCAAATAGGAAAATAAGGTTTTCATCTATATTTAAGAGTTTATTAATGGTTTCAAGAAATTCAAAATTCTTCCCCAAAATTTTATAAAAAGAACTTCCTGAAAAAATTATTTTTTTACCTTCTATATTGAAATCAAAACCTTGAAATGGAGTTTTTGATAAAATAGGATAATAGGGAAGTATTCTACTTTTTTCTTTAGGAATATCTCTTAATTGCTCAGATAAGTTAAGGCCATAAGAACGGAATTCGATATTTATATCTGTAATATCTACCCCAAGCCAAAAAGAATGGTCAGTTAAGTTAATCTGATATCGTTGAACTCCCTTTATTTTATAAAAAGCCATATATGCAATTGTATCCCATGGAATTAAATGCATTAATATATGTTGCGGTTTTTCAACTAATAAAATATTAATTAAGTTTTTACATAATTCTATTCTATTATTACCTTCCAAATAATAAATACTTTTATTATCATAGTTTTCAATTTCTGATAAAATAGCTTCATTTTTATATTGTCTGTTTTTACTTTCAAAAACAAGAACAATTCGCTTGTTTAATCTCTGTAATGCTCTTAAATATTGTTGAGTTAAACCTCTGTTATCATATCCAAAGTAGTCATAAAATAAAACAGTATCCTGTTCTGGGATTATTGTTTCTGCTTTAAAAAGAGAATCAGCAATTATTTTTAAAGAATCTTCTAATTCTTTATCATACAGAGTATTATTAAAACAATAGTTATATTGAAGATGGGAAGATAACTCGACAAGCCGTAAAGCTAAGTCAAAATTATTTTGATTTAGAGCCTTTTTTAAATTCTCTTTCAGAATTTTATCTACGTGAATGAGCTTTTTATTTGAAATCATTTAAAGCTGAAATTATTTTACTTATTTCGGATTCACTCATTACAGGAGAAATGGGAAGGCTCAATACTTCCGCATGAATCTTTTCACTGATTGGAAATGACAGGTTATTCCAATCTTTATAGGCTTCTTGTTTATGAGGTGGAATAGGATAGTGAATTAAAGTCTGCACTCCATTTTCTGTAAGATATGTCTGTAATTCATCTCTTTTTTCAGAGCGGATAACGAATACATGCCAAACATGTTCATTTTCATCAGCAGGATATTCAGGAAGAATAATTACCGGGTTTTTTATTTCATCTATAAAACGCTTTGAAATCTTTCTTCTTATTTTATTTTCGTTATCAATATATTTTAATTTAATATCCAAAACGGCAGCTTGAATTTCATCAAGTCTTGAATTTAATCCTTTATATATGTTTACATATTTTTGATTGGAGCCATAATTGGCCAAAGCTCTGATTGCCTTCATTAAATCATCATCATTGGTCGTTACAGCACCAGCATCTCCTAGGGCGCCGAGATTTTTCCCCGGATAAAAGCTGAAACCAGCTGCATCACCAAGATTTCCTGATTTTATTCCCTTCCACTCTGCTCCGATAGTCTGGGCATTGTCTTCTATTATTTTAAGGTTATACTTTTTTGCAATTTCTTTAAGCAGATCAGAAAATACAATCCTTCCCTGAAGATGTACGATAAGAATACCTTTAGTTTTAGAAGTTATCTTTTCCTCAATCTTAGAGATATCAATATTATAAGTGTTAATTTCCGGCTCTACCAAAACAGGGACTAAACCGTTGTCTGAAATAGCTAGAATGGAGGCAATATAAGTATTGGAAGGAACAATGATTTCATCCCCGATATTCATTACTCCTAATTCTATATAGGCTCTCAGAATGAGTCTTAAGGCATCTAAACCATTGGCTACACCAATAGAATGTTTGACCCCGATATAATCCGAAAGATTTTTTTCGAAGTTTGAAAGCTGGCTGCCCATTAGATACCATCCCGAGCGGAAAACTTCTAAAAGTTTCGCCTCTATTTCATTTTGATATTGTAAGTTTATCTTTTGTAAATCAAGAAATTTAATCATAATTTAAAGTTTAATTGAATAAAAATCTAAGGCAATTCCTCTTGCTCCCATATTCTCTTTCTGCTGAATTAATCCTTCATTTAAGTATGTACCCTGGTTCTCTGTGGAAATTCCAAAACTGTAGTATTTTCTGTCTTTGAATTTATCCAAAAGAGAGTGATTAATAAAATCTAATGCTCCTATTTTTCTTCCTTCCGGAGATGCCGCCATATATTGTGTATGAATGACATTTCCAAAATCAAAAATAACAATACCAGCTAAAATACTGCCATCTTTTTGTGCTTCATACAATTTTATATTTTCTGGAAATTTTGTTTTTAAGAGTGTGATTTCTTCTATTGTATGCACTGGCTTTGTATCAAACTTCTGAAGCACGGAAGTAAGTAAGATCCAGTATTCTTCAAAGTTTGTTCTTTCAGTAACGATTATTTTATTTTCTTCACATTTTCTCACCAGTTGTCTTTTGGTCTCAGAAAATCGGATTGGGTTTGAAAGATCAATAACGGAAGAAATATCTCTTCTGAAAAGATTGGCATCATTACGGAAAAGTGCATATAAATCTTCCTCTGAAGGATATTTATGAAAAATACTTGGAACAGCTTTGTATATTATTTCATTGAAAGAAAGGTCACAATAATATTTTTTTATTTGACTAAAAATTTCCAAAACTTCACTAGCTTTTACAGCATGTGATAAAATTAATGACCCAAAAGTCAAACCTCCATGAGAAATAATCTGTCTTTCAGATTCGTTAGCAGGTAGAACTGCGACAATTTTATTATTTTTTAAAATTAGAATTGAATGGTCTTTGAAACGATCAGAGTGATATTCCATAAAATCCCTATCAAAAAAGAAAAGTCCATTTTTTGATGCAGAGATAAAAGAATTCCAAATTTCTTTATAAGAATTATTGTATTTGATTATTTCAAATTCCATCTGGTAATAATGTTTTTATAAGTTTTGCAGGATTTCCTCCAATCATGGAATAATCCGGAAAACTTTTATTGACAAAGCTATTTGCTGCTACAACGCAAAAATTTCCTAATTGTACGCCTGGCATAACTACTACATTGGCTCCAAGCCAGCTATGATCACCAATTTGTACTTCTCCTGAAATAAGAGGAAATATTTTTTGCATTTCTTCGCTTGCATTAGGGCCGGAATCTGTCATAATATTTACATTTTGCGCAATAGAAACATGTTTACCTATTGTAAGTTTTCTACTATATCCGTTAAGAATACTGAACATCCCCACATAAGATGATTCTCCAATTTCAAGCTGATTCTTTTCAGATCCATAAATACTGCATAGTTTTGCAATCTTTACATTATCTGCAATCTTTACATTGTTTATTGATGTAGTAGGATCAATAACAACATTTTCACCTATTGAAATATTACTTATTTTCATAGACAAAGTATTCTATAAGGTTAATAATATAATCCATTTCAAAAATTTCCAAGTTTTGGTGAACGGGTATGAAGAATACGTCTTCACCATAAAATATACTGCACTCTATTCCGTTTTGCTGAAGAAATATTTTTAGTTCAGATAGATCACAGCCATTATTTTCAAACATACAAACAGAAGGAGTTTCATTTTCAGAATAATCAAAGAATGATTTGAAACCTATTTCTTTTAATTTTGAAATTAAATATTGATTATTTGTTTTTCTTTGAGTAATAATATTTTCAATATTTTTCAAATAATGCAGGCATATTTTCTCCAGGTAATTTCGATATGGTTGATCAGATTTTAATTTATAGCTATTATTAATCCTTAGTATTCCACCGAATTGTACTGGAAAAAATTTGGGAATGCTATAAATGGTAAAGTCGCCATATTTACCTATTTGATGTTGTGAATCGTTGGATAGCATACTCATAGCGCAGTCTTCAATGATAGGAATATTATAGCTTTTTATTTTTTCCATATCAGGATAAACTTTTCCAAACTCGTGGATAACAAAAATTAATTTCGTTTTATCTGTTTTTTCTCTGGACCAAAGGCAGAATTTTTCAATTTCTTTTGTTACACAACTACTTACATAAAAATTGGAAGTTGTAGTTATGATTAGAACTTCGTCATCACTTTTAAGATTATAGAAACTTAATGCTTGATTTATTGCTTCTTTACCACTCAAAAAGAATTCATGCTTTTCTCCAAAAAATGAATGATATTTTTTTAATAATTCTTTATCAGAAGGGTAATCAGCTTTTATAATTGCATCATTTTTTCCTAAATCAGTTGTTCTGAAAGGACTAATGAAAAAAGACGGTTGTCTGAAGTTTTCAGGATTTATAATTTGTTCTTTATAAAAGATCATTTCTTAATTTTTTGAAATCCTCATAGTTTCTTACATAATCTGCTTCATTGTAAGAATGAGATGCAAGCACCAAACAAATTGCTCCTGAAGAAAAATTAATTTCAGAAGCCCATATCCCTGGAGGGATATGTAATCCTAGATTAGGACTATTCAAAAAAACCTGCCTTTTGAACTTCCCATCATCCAGAGATACTTCAAAGCTGCCACTTGCTGCAATCAGAAACTGATGACATTCTTTGTGTGAATGCGCACCCCTGCTTTCTCCTCCTGCAATATCATACAAGTAGAAAACTCTTTTTACATTAAATGGAAAAGCAGAGTTGTTTTCAACAACTGTAAGGTTGCCTTCATCAAAACTGATTTTACCTAAATCAATAACATTACAGTCAAATACAGAAATATTATTTTTCATCGGCCAGTATTTTAAATTTTTCAAAATCTCTTATATAATCATTTTCATTGTATTCTCTATCAGAAACAATGAGTGCTAATGAATTGGTTGAAAAATTTTCTAATCTTCGCCAGAACATTCTAGGAATATATAAGCCGTAATACGATCTGTTTAAAGAAAATCTTTGTTCTTCTTTTCCATTATGGATTACAATGTCAAAACTTCCTGAAAGCGCAATAATAAATTCTTGCTGTTCTTTGAAAGCATGGCTTCCTCTTACTTCTCCTCCAGGTACATCATATATCCAATATGTCCTTTGTATCTCAAAAGGCAGTTGATTTGGATATTCAAAAAAGGATAAATTTCCTCTTTTATCATATATTTTTGGGAGTTCTATTATTTTTGGGATCATGGTGTTTGTACTTTATATTCAAAAAATGGTCTGGTAACTCCCGGATAAATGTGCATCATTGTTCCAACTTTTACATTTTCTACTTCAAATCCAATAAATTCGTCAATTCCGTATAAAAGTATTTTTTGATCCTTTCCGAAGTAAAGTTTGAAATAATAGTTTCCGGCATTCAAAAGCCCTGCAGGAATATCAAACTCTACAGAATATTCACCTACTTTTGAATCATTGTTTTCAGACACAAATTTTCCAACATGGAAAATCACCAATTCTTCATAATTTTTTAATTCAAATGTTGTGTCAAGGGTTATATCCGGGCAGTAATTTTGGAAAACCAATTTCACATGAACCCCGGAATCAATATCAATAAGTTGTCCATTGATTGGCGAAACGGAGAATTCTTTTATACGGATATTTTCATTACCCAAAGCTTCATCTAAATTACCATTATAAACATAAGAGCTTTCTCTTGCGCTGCTTTTTTGGTATTCTATAATTGTGCTAAGAATATCACCCTGGTAATCAATCTGTCCATGAGTTAAAAGAATTCCTTTTGTACAGAGTTCTTTAACGGCCGTCATATTATGACTTACGAAAAGAATAGTCCTGCCTTCTCCTCTCGTTACGTCATTCATTTTACCCAGACATTTTTTCTGAAATTCGGCATCACCTACCGCTAAAACTTCATCTACAATAAGGATTTCAGATTCAAGATGAGCAGCAACAGCAAAAGCTAAACGAACATACATTCCTGAAGAATATCTTTTCACAGGAGTATCTATATATCTTTCAACACCTGAAAAATCTACAATTTCATCAAACTTTCTTTTGATTTCCTTACGGGTCATTCCTAAAATGGCTCCATTAAGAAAAACATTTTCACGCCCGGTCATTTCGGGATGAAATCCTGTTCCTACTTCCAATAGTGAGGCAATTCTTCCATTGGTAGAAATATGTCCTGTTGTGGGTTTTGTAACTTTGCTTAAAACTTTTAGTAAGGTTGATTTCCCAGCTCCATTTCTTCCGATAATTCCAACAGCATCTCCTTGTTCGATCTCAAAATTAATATCACGAAGAGACCAAACATACTCGGATAATCCTTTTGTTGTTCTGTCATTGGTTTCTCCAATTTTCAGATAAGGATCTTCTTTTCCCCTTACCTTATACCAGAATCTGTTAAGGTCATGAGAAAGGGTTCCTGTACCCACTTGTCCCAGACGGTATTGTTTTGATATATTTTCTGCTTTTAAAGACAGCATATTCTTAAGATTTAAAATTAATAAAAAGGTACTAGTAAATATTATACAGTATCCATAAAGCTCTTTTCAACTTTATTGAAGATAACAATTCCTACCATTAAAAGGATAAGAATAATGGCAGTACTGATTCCCAGCATTACAGGAGAAAAATCCCCTACGCCAATCCATGCGTATTTGAAACATTCAAAAATACCTGTCAACGGATTGTAATAAGCTAATTTTTTAAAAAAGCCAGGCAATGAAGATACCGGGTAAATTACAGGTGTAGCATACATATATAAACTTACCCCAAAACCTAATAGCATTGCCAAATCTTTATATTTCGTAGTAAGTGAAGAAAATATCATTCCAACACCTAATGCGAAAAGTGCCATCAGAAGTATAAGAAATGGAGTTGCAAGAATCCAGATGTTAGGATGAGCTTCTCCTTTATAGTAATAATATACCCACGCCAGGATAAATAAAACAAACTGTACTCCAAATCGCATAAGATTAGAAATGACAATTGAAAGCGGGGTAACCAGTCTTGGAAAATACACTTTTCCAAAGATTCCTGCATTTCCGGTAAAAGTAGATGATGTTGCCAGCAAAGAAGAAGAAAAATAATTCCAAAGGGTAACACCTGCCAGATAAAAAAGAAGAGGCGGAGCTCCATCTGTTGGGAGTTTGGCAATTCTTCCAAAAATAACCAGATATACAATGGTTGTTAGAATGGGATTGATAAAAAACCATATAGGCCCTAAAATAGTCTGCTTAAAACTGGATACAAAATCTCGTTTTACAAACATATAAACAAGATCTTTGTATCTCCAGACTTCTTTTAGCTTCAAGTCAAATAACGAATGATCTGCATCAATCGTCTCTGTCCACTTTTGTTGTGGTTCATTCATCTGTGTAAGTTTTTGCAAATTTATAATAATTAATTCTTACTTTATCTCTTCGTTTATAAATTTTCATAGTAAATAAAACTAAAAATCAACAACTAATATATTGATAATTGGTGGTATGAACAAAAACTATTGGCCATAAAGCCAATAGTCTATGATTTTTATAAATTATATTTGTTATTTGCCGATAAGTTGTTTCAGGTATTCACCATAACCGCTTTTTCCATATTTTGCAGCAGTTTCAAGCAGCTTTTCTTCATTAATGAATTTGTTCCTGAATGCAATTTCTTCAATACAACCGATTTTAAATCCCTGTCTTTTTTCTATCACACTTACAAACTCTGAAGCGTCGTGAAGAGAATCAAAAGTTCCGGTGTCCAGCCATGCAGTACCTCTGTCAAGAACAGCAACCTCAAGCTTTTCATTTTTTAAATAAACATTATTGATATCGGTGATTTCCAGTTCGCCTCTTGCAGAAGGCTTGATGTTTTTAGCAATTTCTACCACATCGTTATCATAGAAGTAAAGACCGGGTACAGCATAATTTGATTTAGGGTTTAGAGGTTTTTCTTCAATAGAAACGGCCTTTAAATCTTTATCAAACTCTACAACACCATATCTTTCCGGATCAGCAACGTGATAGGCAAAAACAACTCCTCCATTGGGATTGGTTTTATTTTTCAGTAAAGTTCCCATTTCGGAACCGTAGAAAATATTATCGCCCAGTACCAGTGCGGCGGAATCATTGCCGATAAACTGATCTCCTAAAATAAATGCCTGTGCCAGACCATCGGGGCTTGGCTGCACAATGTATTCTATATTGCAGCCAATTTGAGAACCATCTCCTAAAAGTTTGATAAAACCTGCCTGGTCGTGTGGTGTAGTGATAATCAGAATATCCTTGATCCCAGCTAAAAGAAGTGTGGAAAGCGGATAATAGATCATTGGTTTGTCGTAAACAGGCATTAACTGCTTGCTTACTGCTATTGTTAGAGGGTAAAGTCTTGTTCCGGATCCTCCGGCTAATATTATTCCTTTCATTTGGTAGTGCGTATTACGCTTATTTCTTTTGTGTTATAAGTTGAATTCAATGTGCTATTTACAGATAATGATAAAGAATGAAATTTACTTGTTTCAATCCATTCTTTATTTTACCAATAGCGGAATGTTTAGCTGTATTGTTTGTTGTAGTAATCCTGATAGTTTCCTGAAGTTACATTCTCAAGCCATTCCTTGTTTTCAAGATACCAGTCAATTGTTTTTCCCAATCCTTCTTCAAAGGTTACGGATGGTTTCCAGCCTAGATCTTTATTTAGTTTTGTTGCGTCAATAGCGTAACGTTTATCATGGCCCGGTCTGTCTTTTACAAACGTAATCAGTTTTTCAGAATAGCCTTCCGGTTTTTCCAGTTTAGCATCCATTTGTTTGATCAGTTCTTTTACAAGATCAATATTCTGCCATTCATTGAATCCTCCGATATTGTAAGTCTCACCAGTTTTTGCTTCTTTAAAGATTTGATGAATCGCTTTCGCGTGATCGATGACAAATAACCAGTCTCTGGTATACTTCCCATCACCATAAATAGGAAGAGGCTTTTCGTTGATGATATTTGAGATACAAAGAGGGATCAGTTTTTCAGGAAAATGATTGGGTCCATAATTGTTTGAACAATTAGAAACGATAAACGGCATTCCATATGTATTTCCATAAGCTCTTACCAAATGGTCAGAAGCTGCTTTTGAAGCAGAATATGGAGATTGAGGGTCATAGGATGTCGTTTCTAAAAAGAATCCTGTTTCTCCTAAGCTGCCATATACTTCATCAGTCGAAATATGGTAGAAAAGGTTTGTTCTTTTTTCATCAGGAAATCTGCCATGAGTGTGGTCGGGATTTAATGTCCAAAACTCCTTGCAAAGATTCAGAAGATTCGCTGTTCCGTTTACATTGGTGTTGATAAACGCCATAGGATCAGTAATACTTCTGTCTACATGACTTTCTGCTGCCAGATGTACTACAGCATCAGGATTGTATTTTTCAAAAACTTTTCTGAGTTCTTCAGGTTGGGTGATGTCTGCTTTCTCGAAAACATAATTAGGTTCATTTTCTATGTCCTTTAAATTTTCCAGATTTCCGGCGTAGGTAAGTGCATCAAGGTTGATGATTGTAATATCCGGATTGTTTTTTACAAACTCTCTTACAACATGAGAGCCGATGAAGCCGGCGCCTCCTGTAATGATAATGTTTTTCATTTGTTTATTTTGAGATGGTCTTTCTTCCTATACTTTTATAATGAAATCCATTTTGTTCAGGGATTTCCAGTGGATACATGTTTCTGCCGTCAAAAATGACTTTGTTTTTCATTTTTTTTGCCATCAGCTCAAAATTTGGATTTTTGAACTCCGGCCATTCTGTGGCAATAAATAATGCATCAACATCTTCCAGTGCATCATACATACCTTTGGCATATTGTATTTTATTGCCGAGAAGTTTCTGTACGTTGCTTTCAGCAATAGCGTCATATGCTATGATCTCTGCTCCCTTTTCTAATAAAAGAGCAATATTATCTAGAGATGAAGCCTCTCTGATGTCATCCGTATTTGCTTTGAAGGCAAGTCCCCACATTGCAATTTTCTTTCCTTTTATATTTCCCCCGAAATATTTTTCGATTTCAGAGACCAAAATTACTTTTTGGGAGGTATTTACATTTTCAGTAGCTTCAAGAATCTGAAAGTTAAAATCTTCCTGCTTTCCAGACTTTATAAGAGCTTTTACATCTTTAGGAAAACAGCTTCCTCCATATCCGATTCCTGGGAATAAGAATCTATGCCCGATTCTGTCATCACTACCCATTCCCAGTCTTACTTTATCAACATCTGCACCTACTTTTTCACAGTAGTTGGCAATTTCGTTCATAAAAGTGATCTTTACCGCTAAAAATGAATTCGCAGCATATTTTGTAAGCTCCGATGATTTTTCATCCATAAAGATGATTGGGATTCCTGTATTGGTAAAAGGCTGATAAATTTTAGACATAATGTCTTTTGCTCTTTCTGAGCTGGCGCCTACAACTACTCTTGAGGGATTCATAGAGTCTTCAACGGCAAAACCTTCTCTTAAAAATTCAGGATTTGAAACTACATCAAATGGGAGGCTCGTTTTGAAAGAGATGGTTTCTCTTACCCTGTCCGCAGTTCCTACGGGAACAGTGCTTTTATTGACAACGACTTTATATTCCGTCATCATTTCGCCAATATTGTTGGCTACCTGAAGTACATAAGATAAATCTGCAGAGCCGTCTTCTCCCGGGGGAGTTGGTAAGGCCAGATATATGACTTCGCTTTTGTCTAAGGCTTCTTTAAGGTCGGTAGTGAAAAATAATCTTTCAGACTGGATGTTTCTTAAAAACATTTCTTCAAGATTCGGCTCATAGATGGGAACAATGCCGTTTTTCAAACCTTCTACTTTTTTTTCATCAATATCAACACAGTATACTGAATTACCAAGTTCTGCCAGAGTAGTTCCTGTAACTAGTCCTACATAACCTGTTCCTACAATCGTTATGTTCAAAATGTTTGTTTTAAAATTCTAAAGACAAAAGTAATAAAAATCCTGTGACATATTCCTTTAATTTATTGTAAATGAATCTGACGCTATTTGCTTGATACTTAAGATAATTTTGTGTTTTTGGAAAAAATGCTTATATTTGCAATGGATTTACGGGAAAAAATGAGAAGGCTTCGGAAGAAAGCCTTTTTTCGTACTGTAAATCAAGATAAAATTATATGGAGTTTAGAAAAAGAATTGATGAATTATTAAATGAATTCCTTGAAACCAGAAAAGATCTGTTTCTTATTGATCTTAAAATTTCTGCAGGGGATGATATTACAGTGATTTTAGATGGTGATAGCGGAGTTTCACTGCAGGACTGCCTTGATGCAAGCCGTGCAATAGAATTCAATATGGATCGTGAAGAGCATGATTTCAGCCTTCAGGTGATGTCTGCCGGATTGAGCGAGCCATTATCCACACCAAGACAGTTCGGTAAAAACATTGGAAGAGAGATTGAGGTGATGCTGGAAGATTCTTCTAAAATAGAAGGAGAATTGTCAAAAGTAGATGATGAAAAGATCACACTTACTTTGCGTTACCGTAAGCCGAAAGATATCGGAAAAGGAAAAGTAGATGTAGAAGAAGAGAAAGAGATTTCTTACTCCGACATCAAGAAAGCATTAGTAGTAATTAAATTTTAAAAAGAAAAAAGAATAGATGGATAATATAGCGTTGATTGAATCCTTTGGTGATTTTAAAGACGAAAAGGGGATCAGTAAAATTGATCTTATGGCAATTATTGAAGATTCACTGAAAACTCTTTTGAGAAAAAGATTTGACTCAGATGATCATTTTGATGTGATTGTAAACCCGGATAAAGGAGATTTTCAGATATTTTTAAATAAAACAATTGTAGAGGACGAAATGTCTGAAGATGATGATCTGGAAATTGAAATTTCTGAAGCAAAGAAGATTGACCCTACCTTCGAAGTAGGTGAGGACTTTACAATGGAAATTCCTGTTGCACAATTGGGAAGAAGAAATATTCTTACCCTTAAGCAGATTCTGGCTACAAAACTTCAGGAGCACAATAATGCAATGCTGTACGAGCAGTTTAGAGATAAAATTGGAGAAATAGTTGTAGGAGAAATTCACCATATCCGTCACAAGCACGTGATTTTGCTGGATGACGAAGGAAATGAATTTATTTTACCAAAAGAAAACCAGATCCCATCCGATTTCTTTAAAAAGGGTGAGAATATCAGAGCTATTGTTGAAACAGTAGACTTTAAAGGTTCTAAACCACAGATTATTATTTCCAGAACTGCACCTAAATTCCTTGAGAAATTATTAGAGCTGGAAATTCCTGAAATCCAAGACGGAACAATTATGCTGAAAAAGGTAGTAAGAATTCCTGGTGAAAAGGCGAAGATTGCAGTAGATGCTTATGATGACAGAATTGATCCTGTAGGTGCCTGTGTAGGTGTTAAGGGATCCAGAATTCATGGGGTTGTAAGAGAGTTGAGAAATGAAAACATCGATGTTATTCAGTGGTCTAAAAACCCTGAGATTTTGGTGAAGAGAGCTTTAGGAAACGTTACTGTCAATAAAATTGACATCAATGAGGATCAAAACTATGCATTAGTATATACTCCGGTTGAAGAAATTTCTAAAGTAATTGGAAAACAAGGACAGAATATTAGACTGGCTTCTTGGTTGTCAGGATATGAAATTGATGTATACAGAGAGTCCAGCGAGGATGACGATGTTGAATTGAGAGAATTTAATGACGATATCGAGCAGTGGATTTTGGATGAGTTTAAGAAAGTAGGACTTACAACTGCAAAATCAGTATTGGATAAAGAAACTGAAAGTCTTTTAAATATGGTAGACCTTGAAGAAGAAACAATCGAAGAGGTAAAACGTATTTTGAGAGAAGAATTTGAAGATTAAGATTTAAATAAATTTTAATAAACAGTAAAAAAGAAATACTTTAATTTTAAAAATTAAAAAACAGTAAATAATATAGATGCCAAAAATTAGATTAAATAAAGCGGTTAAGGAATTCAACATTTCGATGTCCAGATTAGTAGAGTTTTTACAATCAAGGGGTTTCGAGGTTGAAGGCAATCCTAACGCTCAATTGGAAGAATCGGCATATTCTGCATTGGAGGCTGAGTTTGCTAAAGACGGCGAACAAAGAAAGGCTTCCCATGAGGTGGTGATCACTAAAGTTCCGGAAGAAAAACTGGAAATTGAAGAAAAGAAAACCCCTGAAGTGATAAGAGCTAAAGCAAATAAACCAGAAACTAGAATTTTAGGTAAAATTGATCTAGAACCTAAGAAGCCTGAAGTTGAGGAAGCTCCTGCAGCTCCCGTGGCTCCTGTTGCAACACCGGTTGAAGAAAAGAAAGAAGAAATCGTGAAAGAAGAACAGCCGGAAGTTAAAGCAGCTCCTGAAAAACAGGAATTCAAAGTTTTGGATAAAATTGATTTGTCTCAAATAGAATCTAGAAACAGACCTGTGAAAAAAGACAAGCCAAAAATGGAGGAGAAAAAAGAAGAAGTGAAACCTGTGGAAACAGTAAAAGAAACTCCAAAACCAGCTGTTGTGGAGGAGAAAAAAGTAGAAACTCCAAAAGTAGAGGCTGAACCTGAATCTCAGGAGCCTCAGAAAATTGAGACAGTATATCAGAAACTTGATGGTCCTAAGATCGTTGGAGAAAAGATCGACTTGACTCAATTTGCACCAAAACCAGGTTCTGGAGCAAAAAAGAAAAGAAAGAGAATTGAAAAACCTGGTGGCCAGAATAACCAACAAGGTCAGGGGAACAATCAAAACTCAGGAAATAATAATAACCAAGGTGGACAAGGTCAAGGCCAAGGAAACCGTCCGCATAATAATGGTGGACAAGGTGGAAACCGTCAGGGTCAGGGTGGACAAGGAAACCGTCCTCAAGGTCAAGGTGGCCAGGGTCAAGGCGGAAACCGTTTTGGGAACAACCAAGGTGGTGGAAACCGTCAGGGACAAGGTGGAGGCGGCTTCAAAAAAGGCGGCCAGAATAACAGACCTGGACAAAGAGTTATGCCAGTTGAACTGACTGACGAGCAAGTTAAAAACCAGATCAAAGAAACATTAGAAAAACTTACTAATAAAGGAGGTAAATCTAAATCTGCAAAACACAGAAAAGACAAAAGAACTTTCCGTAGAGAGCAGGATGAGCGTCAGCAGGAGCTTGAGGCACAAGACAGAACTCTTAAAGTAACAGAATTCATCACTGTAGGTGAATTGGCAAGTTTGATGAATGTTTCTCCAACTGAAGTAATTTCTGCTTGTTTCTCATTAGGGGTGATGGTTACCATGAACCAAAGACTTGAAGCTGATACCTTATTATTGGTAGCAGATGAGTTTGGTTATAAAATTGAATTCTCGGATGCTGACCTTGAAGAAAGCGATAGCGAAGATGAAATCGACAGTGAAGAAAGCTTGGTGTCAAGAGCACCAGTAGTTACTGTAATGGGACACGTTGACCACGGTAAAACTTCATTATTGGATTATGTTAGAAAAACTAACGTAATCGCAGGTGAATCCGGAGGTATTACTCAGCACATTGGTGCTTATAACGTGAAACTGGAAAACGGTCAGAGAATAACATTCTTAGATACTCCTGGCCACGAAGCCTTTACTGCAATGAGAGCGAGAGGTGCACAGATCACGGATATTGCAATTATTGTAATTGCTGCCGATGATGATGTAATGCCACAAACGAAAGAAGCTATTGCTCACGCACAGGCTGCACAGGTACCAATGATTATTGCAATCAATAAAGTTGATAAACCAAATGCAAACCCTGATAATATTCGTCAACAGCTTTCAGGTTTAAACCCACCGGTTTTAGTTGAAGAATGGGGAGGGAATGTTCAGGCGCAGGAAATTTCAGCAAAGTTTGGTAATAATGTAGACGTATTATTGGAGAAAGTTTTATTACAAGCTGAAATGCTTGAATTAAAAGCGAATCCTGATCGTTCTGCAAACGGTGTTGTTATTGAAGCATCTTTAGATAAAGGTAGAGGTTATGTTGCTACAATGTTAGTACAAACCGGAACATTAAGAGTTGGAGACTATGTGGTAGCTGGTAAAAACCATGGTAAAGTAAAAGCTCTACTTGATGAAAGAGGGAAAAATCTTGCAGAAGCAGGTCCTTCAATTCCTGCAACAATCTTAGGTTTAGATGGAGCGCCAACAGCTGGTGATAAGTTCCGTGTATATGCTGACGAAAGTGAAGGTAAGGCTATTGCTAACAAGAGAGAACAACTTCAGAGAGAACTTTCTATCAGAACGAAAAAACATACAACGCTTGAAGAATTAGGTAGACGTATTGCCTTAGGAGAGTTCAAAGAATTGAACATTATTCTTAAAGGTGACGTGGATGGTTCTGTGGAAGCACTTTCTGACCAGTTACAAAGATTGTCAACAGAGGAAATCAGCGTGAAGATCCTTCACTCAGGTGTAGGACAGATCACGGAATCTGATATCAACTTAGCAGCAGCATCAGATGCTATTATCATTGGATTCAACGTGAGAGCTGGTGCTAATGCGAAAGAACTTGCAGACCGTGAGGAAATTGAAATCAGAACATACTCTGTAATCTATAAAGCAATAGATGAGGTAAAAGAAGCAATGGAAGGAATGCTTTCTCCGGAAATTCAGGAGCAGGTTATTGGTAATGTTGAAATCCGTGAGGTATTCAAGATTTCTAAAGTTGGTTCAATTGCCGGATGTATGGTTCTTACCGGAAAAGTGACAAGACAATCGAAAGTACGTCTATTGAGAGATGGTATTGTTAAATTTGATGGTGAACTTGAAAGCTTGAAACGTTTCAAAGACGACGTTAAAGAAGTCACAAAAGGCTACGAATGTGGTCTTAACCTGAAAGGTTATAATGACATCGAAATCGGAGATATTCTTGAAGTTTACGAAGAAGTAGCGGTTAAGAAGAAACTGAAATAATAGATAATATTAGTTTCGGACTAATATTAGAAACAAAAAAATCCATCTCACTTGTGAGATGGATTTTTTATTATTTAGCTAAGAATATTAAATTGTTTTAATTTTATTAGAACATCAAAATAAAATTTGAAGAAATGATATCAATAAACGTTGAAGATATTTCTATAATGTCTGGCTAAATTTGAATATGACCTAAAAAAATCCGAGTATAATTTATTTATACTCGGATTTTTTTTTATAAAATTTTAGAATAATTAAATATCTGATTATTGATTGATATAAGTTACTAGCTTAGCTATATCAGCATCATTAAATTTTAAATTATTAGACTTTATATATGTATTGTATTCTTTCTCTTTTTCTGGAAAAAGATCTGTTATTTTTTTTAATGATGTTACTTTGTTTATGTTTCCTGAAGCTGTTTTTATATAATAAACGGGATCTTGTTTTACAAACATTGCAGGTTTTCCTGTTTGATAGGTATTAGGAGCAGGAGCAGCATCCTTAAAAACGGTTTTTTCCTTTTTATACACGGAATTTTTTCCTTTTGCTACTTCGATAAGGTATCCTTTTGGTTCTGAACTGTTTTTTAAATAGACGAAAACTTGTTTAGATGGAAGTACTTCAATTCTGGAAAAATCATCTTGTTTAGGTAAAACTTCAGTTTTTCCGTTGTTTAAAAACTCTATGTCATCAGTGTAAGCATTATATCTTACTTCAATATTTCCATATTTTTCTCCAACAGAAGCTTTTTGGAAAAGTGGTGATTGATAAGGAGACCCCTGTATATCTTCATATTTTATAGGGCCACCGGTTCCTGAAGCTACGCTTTCAAACACCGCCTGAGAGCTGGTTACATTATTAATATTTAATGACTGTTGAGCATCTACAAATACAAATGGCAAAAATAAAGCGATAGATAATATTTTTTTCATTTTTAAACAATTTTTAATTATTTTATATGGTTAGTTAGTTATTCATTGTAAAGTTAGTAAAAATTGATGAATACTGTTAGGTACAGGTTAAATTTGTTAATTATTTTTTGTTTCATATATAATATCATTTAAAGGTAAATATTTGAGATTTCCACGTAAATGATAATTCTATTGCAATAATGTAGTTTCATACACTTTAAAATGTCCGATTCATGGATTTGAAATTAAATAAGGGTTTTAGCTAAATTTAACTTTTTTATACAACTTTAGTGTAGAGAATTTCTTTTTAGATTTGCTCTTAATTATTATGATATTCATATAGTTGCTTGCCTTAGCAATGATTGAAGAAATGTTCAGGATCTCTAAAGCCATATCAGTTTTCAGGAGTGTTTTTCTTCCAATAAAAGGAGTTGCAAACCCTAGAATTTGAGAGTTGAGAAAAAATATTCTTATTTTTTTGTATAAAGTTCAAAAGGGAAAGTCTATCAAGATATTGTTAAATATCTCACTAAAGGCTTATAAAGTGGCCTAAATCTTAAAGATTTGCTTTACATCGAAATTGGAGATATTATTAAGTTTAATGAATGTGGGTTTATAAAAAAAATAAATTAAATTATATCCTAAATAAGTGAAAACCACTTTTTTATAAAGAAGCAATTTTATTTTTATACTCGTGTAATTTATAATAATTCTAAATAATAATTTTTGGATTATTAATAATTTGTTAAAATGAATTAAAAGCGTGAAAAAAATAATTTTCACATAATAAAAACTATCTATTATTATGGAATCTTATTTGATTTGTGGAAAATTTAAATGAAATATTTAAAAAAAGCGTAGTTTAAACTAGGGTTTTATTTGTGGATGTTAATATTTATTAACATATTTGCCCATTAAATATATTAAAATTTGTTAATATGAATGTTAAATTACGTGTACTGACAGCCGGTGTGTTATTTTTCACAGGGCAGGTAGTATTTGCTCAAAAAGACACAACAGGTTCTAAAAAGGACAAAGAACAGAAAATTGATGAAATTGTTGTGTTAGGTTATAGCAAGACATCTACTAAGGCTAAATCTAGTGCTTCTTCAGTAACCATTGGTTCTGAAACATTAGAGAACAGACCAAATATTTCTGTTCTTAACTCTATACAGGGTACTGCGCCAGGTATAGTAGCGAACTCGGCATCTGGATCTCCAGGTTCTGGTAAGTTTAATATTATCATCAGAGGACTTAGTTCCCTAAACGGTTCTACGGATCCTTTATATGTTATAGACGGGATCATTACATCTGGGTCACAGTTTAGAAACTTAAATCCTAACGATATTGACACTTTTAGTATCCTAAAAGATGCTCAGGCTACTGCAATTTACGGAAACAGAGCTGCAAACGGAGTTGTTGTAATCACTACTAAAGGTGGTAAGTTCAACTCAAAGCTTAGAATTTCTTATGATGCATTAACTTCTTTCTCTACATTGCCCAAAACGGATTACAATATGTCTTCCGGACAACAGCTATTACAGGTTCAGAAGAATGCGGGAGGTGGAAAAGGAGCTACAATGTCTCAAAATGATATAAATAATTTCACTACCAATACAGACTGGAGAGATCTGTTTTCCAGAGTTGGTATGAGCCAGCAACACACATTATCAGTGAGTGCGGGGGGTGAAAATATAAGCAATTTTGTTTCATTAGGTTATGTTGACAGCGAAGGTAACATTCGTGGAACGGATTTCAAAAGATTTACTCTGAGAAATAACCTTAATGGAAAAAGCAGCGATGGAAAATTAACCTTCGGTGCAATCATTGGGCTAGGGTTTTCTAAAAGAAATCAGTTGGACGACGAAACCAACACTGCTATCAATGCAAACACTGTACAGAATCCACTATTTGGAACAGTACTTTCTGCACCTTACTTAGCTGCGCCAACATTTAGCAATGGATTGGGATTATTCAATCAGATTGGACAGGCTAGTGGTAACGGAAACGGAGCATATATTCTTTATGATAATATCATGGGGGGTATTAGAAACCAGTTTACAGAAACCAGCTTAACAGCTAACGTAAGTGGTAATTACAAACTTACATCAGATTTAAGTATTGGAAACAGAACAGGTGTTGACTATAAAAATTATCAAAGACAATTTGCAAGAGCAGCCAACGGTTACTTATCTTTAGTAGTAGCTGCAGGACAAGGGGCAAAATATGGTGGATTTGAGAGTTTTAATACGGTAAACGATTTAACTTTCAATACCACTACAAATATTACGTATAACCATTCATTTGGTGATCATACTATTACTGCTGCTGCTTATCTAGATTATATTAAAGTAAACTGGCAAAGTTATACTCAACAGCAGAACGGTCTTGATCCTTTAGTTTGGGAATTCGGTGCAGGAACCGGATATGTTCCTTTTAACCCTGCTACACCAAATATCTACCGTCCTTCTGCAAGTGCATTGAAAGTTACTGCAGGAACGCTGGCTTATTTTGGAACTGTAGATTATGACTACCAAGGAAAATATGGTGTGTCTGGGGTAATAAGAAGAGATGGATCATACAGATTCCCTAAAGATAACAGATGGGAAACTTTCTGGTCAGTAGCGGGAAGATGGAATATTGATAAAGAAAGCTTTATGGAAGGATCTGGGTTCAACTTATTGAAACTAAGAGCTTCATTAGGAACAACAGGTAACCAAAACTTATTTACAGTTGCTAACAATACCAATGTATTAACAGTAGGTCCTTCTTCATATTTAGATTATAATGGACCAAACCCTACTACAGCTCCGGCTTACCAAAGTTTACCTGGATATTATTTGGCAAACCTTGGAAACCAGAATCTAAAATGGGAAGAGGTAAAACAACTTGATTTAGGAGTAGATTTCAACTATAAAGGATTGATAGAAGGTACTTTTGACTATTATCAAAAAAGAACATCAAGATTATTTAACTCTATTCCGGTAACTTATGTTACAGGTCAAGGTTCATTAAGAGGAAATAATGGTGTTATGGATAATAAAGGGGTTGAAGGATCACTAAGAGTTCACATTCTAAGAAAAGCGAATACAAAACTATCTGTATTTGGAAATGTAGGATATAACTCTAACAAGATTATCAGTATGGAAGCTCCTGATCTTACAGATGACTCTGTTGATGGTGTTGGAGGACCAGCAGATCAATGGCAGCTTTATCCTTATTTAGGTGTTAACCCAGCTAACGGAGAACAGCTATTTTTAGATATCAACGGAAATGTAACTCAAACGCCAACTGCAGGTGACAGAAGACTTACAGGAAAAAGCCCTATGCCTAAGTATACCGGTGGATTTGGATTTAACTTCCAACATGACGGGTTCTTCGTAGATGCATTATTTTCTTATCAGAAAGGAGGATATATCTATGATAACTTATATTCTTGGGTAATGAACCCTTCTTATGCTGCATCTGGACTTAACGTTTCAGCTGACCTGTTGAATGCTTGGACTCCAAATAATACGAACGCTACAGTGCCAAGTTTATCTGCTGTGAATTCAACATTAGAAGGTTCTTCTGATAGATTCCTTTTCAAGTCTGATTTTGTTAGATTGAAGAATGTAAGCGTTGGATATACTTTCAGCAAAAAGACATTAGGTAATTTACCAATTAATTCTATTAAGGTGTTTGCACAAGCTGAAAACATTTATACTTTCACAGGATGGAAAGGTTTTGATGTGGAGCCGATTACAACGTATTCACTTAACGTATATCCAAACCCTAAAACTTATTCTGTAGGGGTTAATGTAGATTTTTAAAAAAAAGAAACAATGAATAAAATATATAAAAAAGCATTAGTGATAGCAGTGTGTCTATCGTCAGTTGGTTTTACTTTAAACAGTTGTAAGGATGCTATTGATATAGAGCAGCCGGGATTACTGGATGACGCCACTTTATTTACAAGTGTATCAAATCTGAATGATTATTTAGTTGGATCCGTGTATGCCAACATGGATACTAATAATGATATTTATTTCTCTGCAGTATTTACTGATGAGGTAAAGCCAGGAGCAGGTAGTGGTGGTCAGGAATATGAAATTCACCGTTATTTTATAGATCCTACTACGGGATTAACTACCGGAATCTGGGCTCAGCATTATTTGGTAATTAACCGTGTGAACAGATTGCTTGCTGGTGCAGCAAAAGTTACTCCAGCTCCTACTGAAGTAGCTCAATATAACTCAATAATTGCACAAGCGAGAGCAATAAGAGCTTTCTGCTATCTTCAATTAGAGACTTTTTTCGCTCCGGATATGAAAGATGCGAACGGTTTAGGCGTTTTGCTTCTAAAAGATGTTCCTGTAATTGATGTAAAGCTTCCAAGAAGCAAAAATCAAGATGTTTATGATTTCATTAATGCAGATCTAGACTATGCGAGAGGTATATTAGCTTATAACGCTCCAGCAGGTAGATTTTATGTAGATAAAGGATTTGTAAACGCGGTTTCTGCAAGGTTTAACCTTTACAGAGGGAATACAACACTAGCTAAGCAATACGCACAGGATGTAATATCTAATGCTGGTTTGTCATTAACTGCTGCTTCAGCATATCCAACAATGTGGAATGATACAGCAAGAGGAGAAATTATTTTTGCATTAAACAGATTAGCTACAGGAAACGGAAGTTCAATTGGAACAAGATGGAATACCAACAGTTCTAGTATTACAGGAAATCCAATGTGGGCTTTAGGTAGAAACCTATATAATATCATTGATACAACTCCAGGTGATGTTAGAAGATCAGTATATGTTGATCCTTCATCTATAATTGATCCTAATTATTTAACAAGTACTTCTCCTAGAGATACTGATCAACTGGTAGTAGATAAATACCCTGGTAAAACAAGTGCTGCTACAAGAAATGATTTAAAAGTATTTAGATTATCAGAAATGTATTTCATCTTAGCGGAATGTGAAACAGCGGCTAATAATTTTACTGGTGCTGCAACATTAATTCAGCAAGTAAGAGCGAAAAGATATAACAGTGGAACAGCTCCTCTTCCGGTATATGCATCATCTACAGCTGCTTATGCTGATATTTTGAAAGAGAGAAGAGTAGACCTTGCGTTAGAAGGGCATAGATATATAGATTTAAAAAGATTGGCTACTGCTGCAGGTGTTACTATGGATAGAAACCAAACAGATGATGTTGTTACGGTTACCAACCTTCCGAATAATAGTCATAAGTATACATTGCCTATCCCGGTTCAGGAGATTAATTTAAATCCTCAAGTGCAACAAAACCCTGGTTATTAATAATTAAAAGCGAATTTTAGCTATGAAAATTTTAAAATATTTAAGTATTCCCCTTTTTGCATTAATGATCTCTGCTTGTTCAGAGAGAGATGATGCAGTATATGACGGTGATAATTTTGTGAGTTTTGGTGCTGAAAGCTCTGAGGCAACAGTAGTAAAAGGATCAACATCTAGAGAGGTTGCAGTAGTATATACCACTTTAAGTGAAGCAAAGCAAAATACAGAAGTGAAAATTGCTGTTGATGCCGCTAATTCTACAGCAGTAGAAGGTGTTGATTTTAAGATTCTAAATAAAACGGATAATCTTCCTGCTGGACAAAAGGTTGGAAGCTTTAAAATTCAATTATTAGAAAGTGGTGCTCTGGAAACACAAAAAAAGATTACTTTTAAGATTTCTTCGTCAGTGCCTAATGCTACGTTCAATCAAACTCATACATTGAGCTATTCATTAGAATGTCCATTTAATATGTCAGGTTTCACTGGAACATATAAGGTTGTAACAGATACTTGGGAAGATTATTCGCCAGGAGATCTAATTACTATACAGCCGGGTCCTGCTGCTAATCAATTTAAGATATTGTCAACCAACAATCCTTATATTAGCAACCCGACTACATCTTACATGCTTGTTACTGTTCAGAATAATGGTAATATCACAGTAGCTTCCAATCAACCTTTTCTTTATGACGCGCCGACAGGTAGTATGTCACTAACGGGTACAGGGACAGTTAACTTTTGTACTGGTGGTATAAATATTTCTGCTCTTACTTTCTCAGGTCCTGCTGGGACTGCTAGTGGTCAAAAATTTGTCTTAGTGAAAAACTAAAATTTTTCTAATAAAAATATCTCAAACCCCACATTTTTTGTGGGGTTTTTTGTGTCCTTTTATTTCTTATTTTTGCTGTACAATAATGAATAATGAAGTACATCCTTTTCATACTCTTCTCTTTAAGTTTTGTAGCCAGGGCTCAGGTCGTTAATAAAGCTGATACAAAGCCTCAGTCTAAAAAAGAAGACACTCTTGTAATAGATTCCGGGAAAAAAGATTCCCTGAAAATTTTCAAGCCTACTATTAATGATTACCTGTATCAGACTCAGTTTTCTGAAAAGAAAGTTTTTGATACTGTAATGACTTTTGATAAAACCTATATCTTTTCACAACAAAATAATAAAGATAATTTTGGGAGAGTACAGACTGCCAATATAGGATCGGGATTCAATCCTCTTGTATTTGAGGTGAATGATGAGCAGAACCTTTCTTTATTGCCATCCAATAAATCTTATATGATTATTGGGGCAAATGATGTGAAATACTACGATGTAAAAACACCTACCGCTACATTTGTTTATCATAATGCAATGCGAAACGGGGCGGCTTTAACATCTACTTACACCCAGAATATTGGGAAAAGATTCAATTTTGCTCTTGAATATATGGGGCTTCGTTCTCAGGGACTTTACCGAAACTCATTAGCAGCGAATAACAATACTTTATTTTCAGGGCACTATATTTCAAAAAGTGGAAACTATGAAATTTTCGCTCACTATCTTCACCAGAATGTAAACAATCAGGAAAGTGGGGGTATTACAGAAGATAATCTTTTTATGAATGGTGACAGTAATTATAGCAACAGGCAAAATGCACAGGTAAACCTTGCATCCAGCAGTTCGCAGTTTTCTTACAGAAGATACTACCTGAGCCATCAGTTCACTCCATTCAATTCCGGGAAATTTCCTTTCAGCATAAGACATATTATTTCTCATCAGGGGAATAAATATTACTATAACCAGACAGCTTTGGAACCTTATTGGTATGATGCTCCTACTGAATTGGTTGATGGTTTTCCATTGACTACAAAAAAGTATTCTGAAAACTTCAGCAATACGGTAAGCTTGGTTTTTAATAATGAGAAATTCAAACTGGACGCCGGTGTACGTTATCAGATGATCAAATTTGGGATAAGAGATATTGTTGCCCTTAATAATGTTCCTTTTCCTGGTGAGCTTAAAGAAAACAGAATTGGAGCAGTAGGAAATTTACAGGTAAAACTTTGGGATAAAATTCAGCTGAATTCATTCCTCGAATTTTCAAACGGAAGCCAGTTTAAAAGCTATCTTAAAACAACCAATAATCTGAAGTTTGAGCCTGTTAAGGATTATTTTGTTAATGCCAAAGTAAACTTTCAAAGTGCTTATCCTTCATTCAATTATTTGTTGAATACTTCTGTTTACAATAATTTCAACTATTATCTTGAAAATGCAAAGAACCAGTCTGTAATGGAAGTGGGAGGAAGCATCAATTTGAAATGGTTTAAAACAGAGATTTTCGCCAATTATTTCAGAATAGATAACTTTACTTATTTTGACAGCGACGGAAATCCGAAGCAAAGTGATAATTCTGTGAATATCTCTCAGATCGGAGGTGATGCTACATTCAGCTTCAATAAATTCCATCTGAATACAAGAGTACATTTCCAAAATACCTTAACGAATAAAGAATTGCTTCCTATGCCAAGCTTTATTGGTAGAGCCAATTTCTTCTACCAGACACAGGCATTCAAAAAAGCAGCAGAAATTCAGGCAGGTATTAAAGTATATTACTTCTCTAAGTTTGCATCAAGAGATTATTTCCCTGTTCTTAATGAATATATCCTTCCAAGAGCAGATTCATTTTCAATTGGAGGACAGCCTATCGCCGATATTTATATTAATATGAAAGTGAAAAAAATGTTCTTTTTCATAGAAGGTCAGCAGATAGGAACTGTTATTTCCAATAACAAAGCATATGCATTTCCACATTATCCGGTATATGATTTCAGATTGAATATCGGAATCGTGTGGTATTTGTTCAACTAAAAACTGTACAAGTTGAAAACAATAAATAAAATATCATTCAGCGATATAGAAAGTATTCCTCAGTTGGTAAAAGATTTTTTAAATCAGAAAATTGAGGGTTTTGAAAATAATACATTTTCTTTAGATCATTTTAAACAACAGATACATTTGAAAAAAGACTCTTTTTCATCAGGGAAGAGAGAAGTTTTATCTGAGGTATTCGAAGAACAGCTTTCAAGCTTGTCTCTTTCTTCAAAGCAGAGAGAGAATCTTGAAAATCTTAAACTGCCCAACACATTTACCATTACGACGGGACATCAGTTGAATCTGTTTTCGGGGCCTGTTTTCTTTGTCTATAAAATTCTTCAGACAATAAAGACATGTACCTATCTGAAAGAAAATTTCCCGGATTTTAATTTCGTTCCGGTATATTGGATGGCTTCGGAAGATCATGATTTCGCAGAGATCAATCATTTTAAAACCGAGAATAATTATTACGAGACCAATGAGAAATCAAGAGGTCCGGTTGGAAGAATTCAGATCAGCGATATCTATTTTATTTCTGAATTTGAAAAAGAATTCAAAGATTCTATTTTTGGAACCGAGCTGATTTTAATGATGAAAGAAGCCTATAAAGTAGGAAACACTTTAACGGAGGCAATTAAGATTCTTGTTAACCGTCTTTTTTCAGAATTTGGACTTTTGATTTTGGATGGAGATTCTAAAGAACTTAAAAATCAAATGAAGGAGATCTTTAAAGATGAACTTCTTCACTTTGGTTTGCAGAAAACATCTAAGAATAAAGTAGATTTTCTGACAGAAAAATATGGGAAAGTTCAGGTGAATCCCCGCGAGATTAACCTTTTCTATCTTTCTGACACCAGAGACAGAATAGAGTTTAACGGACAGAAATACATCATTGTAGATAAAACGACCCAGTTTACAGAAGAAGAAATACTGGCTGAACTGGAAAATCATCCGGAAAAATTCAGTCCTAATGCTTTAATGCGTCCTGTTTATCAGGAAAATGTACTTCCGAACCTGGCTTATATTGGAGGAAATGCCGAAATCATGTACTGGCTGGAACTTAAAGACTATTTTTCAAAAATTAATATTCCCTTCCCTATACTTATTCCGAGAAACTCCATGCTTTTCCTGAAAGAGAAAACATTAGGGAAAATTGAGAAATTGGATATTAAAATAGAAGATTTCTTCCAGAATTTCACAGTACTTACCGATCATAAAATTTTAAAAGACAATCCGATTTTACAATTACTTGATGAGAAAGAAGAACTGTTGATTAATAATTTTTCAGCGTTGAAAACTTCGGCGGAAACTACAGAGAAATCTTTCGGAAATATGGTGAAGGCAGAAGAAGTACGACAATTAAAATCATTCAAACGAATGAAAAAACGTCTGCTTCATGCTGAAAAAATAAAACAGAATGAATTGCTGGAAAGGCTTGAAAATCTGTTTTTAGATGTTCATCCAGCCAAAACATGGCAGGAGAGAGTCTATAATTTTAGTGTATTCTTTTCAGATTATGGCTATTCATGGCTTGAAAATTGTTTTGAAGAAATGGTGGTTCAAGATTCCAAATTAATAATTGTTGCCATTTAATTTTAAAGAAGTATTTTTGTAAATTATAATTATCGAATATGATAAAGAGGTTTTTTATTCTATCCAGTTTATGTATGGTTTTGGGAGTTTCAGCCCAAAAATCACATACGGTTGTGCAAGGTGATAATCCTTACAACATTGCAAAAAAGTATGGAATGACTGTAGATGAATTGCTGAAGCTAAACCCAAAACATAAAGATGGCAAGCTTGCTATCGGAGATGTTTTAACGATAAAATCAGACAAAACAGCCACTCAGGTTGCCACGAAAACACCTCCGGTAGAAAAAGTAACTCCAAGTACAAGTACTTCTTCAATGGGTAAAATTGTTTTGCAGCCAAAGCAAACGATCTATGGCATCACAAAGCAATACAGAATTTCTGAAACTGATTTGAGAAAACTGAATCCTGAACTGGATTCTCATATGAAAATCGGAGATGAGATCACATTACCTCTTGCCAGTATTAAAAAATATGGAGGTACTCAGCAGGCCGTAACAGGAGAAAAACATGCTGAACCTGCAGTAGAAAAAAATATAACGACGATTACACCTACAACTGTTACAGAAAGTGTAGCAGGAGAATCTTATGTAATTCAGGCTAAAGATAATTATTACAGAATTACAAAACAGTTTGGAATAAGCCAGCAAGATCTTTATGCTTTAAACCCGGGATTGGAAGAAAAAGGACTTAAACCTGGTGAAACCATTAAAATAAAAACATCCAATACTAATAGAAATACGGGTATCGTTACTGAGTCAGCAAATCCAAAAGCGAAAATGGATTCAGGTAACGAAAAATCGACTGCCTCTTCCAATGTTGCTGTAGGTGACGATTATGTAACCTATACCGTTCAGCAGGGAGATACTGTATTTTCCATCGTGAATAAATTCGGTGTTTCTATAGATGAACTTATTGCCCTTAACCCGGACCTTTCTCATGGTTTGAAAACCGGAATGGTTTTAAAGATCAAAAAGCAGGATGCAGCATATATTAAGAAAAATGGTGATGCTCTTAGTGTGATCCTAATGCTCCCATTCGGGTACAGTACAAACGAAACTCAGTACAGAACAATGGCACTTGACTTCTTAACAGGGGCTAAACTTGCTATTGAAAGAAATGCCAGAGGTGGACAAAAACTGGATATCAAAATCGTAGATTCAGGAAATGAAGCGTCATTCAAAAACTCCTTGACGCAAATCAATCCGGACAATACAGATCTTATTATCGGGCCTTTCTTTAAATCTAATGTAATTGATGTTCTTGATTTTACCAAAAATCAGAAAATCCCGATTGTAGCACCATTTGCCAACACTCCGGAATTATATAACTACAGTAATCTTATTATCGTTGAAACCAACAATCAGACCTATGCTGATAAGATTGTAGAAGAAGTAAAAGGAATTTATTCCGATCAGAAAATATACGTGGTGGCAGATGCTAAGAAAGAAAATGCCAACTACATTAAAGCCGGACTTGAAAAAGCAGTAAAAAATCCTAATATCATTATTGTTAATTCTCCAGCGGATATTCAGCCTGATCAGAATATGATGACAGGACAGTCTGCACCGGTTATTGCCATTCTAGCGAATGATGATAACGCTGTAGGTGATGCTTTTGCCAACAGAATTATTGCTGTTTCTAAAGAAGTACAGGGTGTGAAAGCATTCAGTATGTTCTATTCTCCTACTTTTGAGAAAAAAGTTGATGAATTGAGCCAGGCAAGTCTGGTATATCTGATGGACCGAAAGATCAATACAGAGGGTAATTTTGAAAAAGAAATTCTGGCTGCTTACAAAAGCAAATACTGTAAAACACCTCCAAAATATGCTATCGTAGGTTTTGATGTAGTAAACGACATGTTAACCAGAGAAAATAAAAAAGGTGAGATCTTTAAGCAGATGAATAAAGTTCAGACTCAGCTTGCTACAAAGTTTGAGTTTGTGAAATCTAAAGCTAATGGTGCTTATGTAAATACCGGTTATCGAGTAATTAGGTTAGTGCCTTAAATGATTTATAGCTATTTAAAAGAATATTGTTAACATTATAGTTATATTTGCATAATATTTAATTCAATACATGAAAGCACTTGTATTTCCAGGGCAGGGTTCTCAGTTCGTAGGAATGGGAAAAGAATTGTATGATTCTAGAAAAGATATTAAAGATCTGATGGAATCTGCCAATGAAATTTTAGGTTTCGACATTCTTTCCATTATGTTTAACGGAACGGATGCGGATCTTAAGAAAACAGAGGTTACCCAGCCTTCAATATTTATACATTCAGTAGCAGCATTAAAAGCCGTAAACGGTCTTGGTGCTGAAATGGTTGCAGGACACTCTTTAGGAGAGTTTTCAGCTTTGGTTGCCAATGGAGTTCTATCCTTTGATGACGGTTTAAAATTAGTTTCCGAAAGAGCTAAAGCTATGCAGGACGCTTGTGATGCCAATCCAAGTTCTATGGCCGCGATCTTAGGATTAGATGATGCTAAGGTGGAAGAAATCTGCGCACAAATCAGTGGAATTGTTGTTCCTGCAAATTATAACTGTCCAGGGCAATTGGTGATCTCAGGTGAAACACCTGCAGTAGAAGAAGCTTGTGCAAAACTGAAAGAAGCAGGAGCTAAAAGAGCTTTGCTATTACCGGTAAACGGAGCTTTCCATTCACCATTGATGCAGCCTGCACAGGAAAGACTGGCGGCAGCTATCGAGAAAACAAAATTCAGAAAAGCAACGATTCCTGTATATCAGAATATCACTACAACAGCGGTAACAAATCCTGACGAGATCAAACAAAACCTGATCGCTCAACTTACAGGTCCTGTAAAATGGACACAGTCTGTTCAGAATATGATTAAAGATGGTGCATCCAACTTTGTAGAAGTAGGACCAGGAAAAACCCTTCAGGGATTGATCAAAAAAATTGACGGATCAGTAGATGCAGCTTCTGCAATCTAATTAAAAATATATGAAAGCGATATTTTCACCTGGCAAGCTTATGCTTACTTCAGAATATTTCGCAATCGATGGAGCTCTTGTCTTAGCGGTACCTACCAAGCTGGGACAAGAGTTTTTCTTTGAAGAAAAGGAAGATGACAAGTCACTTATTCTTTGGGAAGCATATCATCAAAACAATCTCTGGTTGAAGGCTGTCATTGATTATAAAAACTGGCAGATCTTAGAAACCAATATTCCATCAAGCGCTGAATTCATTCTTAAAACATTAAAGAATGTTCAGCAGCTTTCTAATATTAAATTCAAATCCAGTTTTACTTACCATTTAAAGACCAACCTTCAGTTTCCTGCGGATTATGGCCTTGGAAGCAGTTCTACTTTGATGAACAATCTTGCAGAATGGGCAGGGGTTGATCCTTTTCATCTTAATAGCATTAGTTTAGGGGGAAGTGGATATGATATTGCAGTTGCAAAAGAAAAATCTGCGATTCTTTTCCAAAGCAAACCTGAGATTAAATATGAGAAGGTAGATTTCAATCCTTCATTTAAAAATGAACTGATTTTTATTCATTTAAATCAGAAGCAGGATAGCAGAGAAGGGATCAACTTTTATAAATCAAAAAAGAAGTCTCCGGAATTGGTGAATGAATTTTCAGATATCACAAAAAAAATAATGTTATGCAGTGAATTGCAAAATTTTTCGGAATTAATGATGATTCATGAGCGTAAAATTGCTGATTTTCTTGAAATATCCACAGTGAAAGAGAAGTTCTTCTCGGATTGCCCTTCTTTTGTCAAAAGTTTAGGCGCATGGGGGGGAGATTTTGTAATGAGTGCCAAATTTGGGGGCTTTAAAGACTATTTTTGGGAGAAAGGTTTTACAACTATTTTTGAGTGGGAAAACATAATTGATTTATAATCAAAACTTTACGATCGTGTTTTTTTATTTGTCATTCTGACTTATATCAGTATATTTAAACCACCTTTAACAAATAATTAATATTATTTTTGTTGAAGTCAATAAAGAAATAGAAAATATAAGTAAAATGAAAAACACTAAAATCATCCAGGATTTAGAGAAATTAGGGATTAAAGGAAACTATGAAGTAGTGTACAATCCTTCTTATGAAGAATTATACCAGGCTGAAGTTTCTTCTGAAAATCAGGGATTTGAGAAAGCTGAACTTACAGAATCTGGCGCGGTGTCAGTAAAAACAGGAATTTTCACAGGTCGTTCACCTAAAGACAGATATATTGTTCAGGATGATGTTACAAGAGATACAATTTTCTGGGATGGTAAAGTAAACTTACCTACTACTGCAGAAATTTTCGGGTCTTGTAAAGAACTAGTGCTGAACCAGCTTGCTGAATCTAAAAAGATTTACGTAGTAGATACATTCTGCGGAACGAATGCGGATACGAGACTTAAAGTAAGATTTATCGTAGAAGTAGCATGGCAGGCGCATTTTGTTACTAATATGTTCATTCGTCCTTCTCACTATGAGCTTGAAAACTTTGGAGAGCCTGATTTCACAGTTATCAACGGTTCTAAAACGATCAACCCTAACTGGGAAGCTCAAGGATTGAATTCTGAAAACTTCATCATGTTCAACCTTACTGAAAAATTACAGATCATCGGAGGTACCTGGTACGGAGGTGAAATGAAAAAAGGGATGTTTGCGATGATGAACTATTACCTTCCATTAAAAGGTATGGCTTCAATGCACTGTTCTGCTAACGTAGGAGAAAAAGGTGATGTAGCTTTATTCTTTGGTCTTTCAGGTACAGGTAAAACTACTTTGTCTGCAGATCCGAAAAGATACCTTATCGGTGATGACGAGCATGGTTGGGATAACAACGGAGTATTCAACTATGAAGGTGGATGCTACGCTAAAGTTATCGACTTATCAGAAGAAAAAGAACCGGATATCTTCGCTGCAATCAAGAGAGATGCTCTTCTTGAAAACGTTGTTGTGAACAATGGAGTAGCAGATTATACAGACGGATCTATCACAGAAAATACAAGAGTTTCTTATCCAATTTATCATATCAACAAAATTGTATTACCATCTAAGGCTGGGCATGCAAAGAAGATCGTTTATCTTTCTGCAGATGCATTCGGGGTACTTCCTCCGGTTTCTATCTTGAATGAAGACCAGGCTCAATACCACTTCCTTTGCGGTTATACATCAAAATTGGCAGGAACAGAAAGAGGAATTACAGAACCTCAGCCATCTTTCTCTCCGGCATTTGGTGAAGCATTCCTTACATTACACCCAACAATGTATTCTAAGACATTGATCGGAAAAATGCAGGAACACGGTGCTAAAGCTTATTTGGTAAACACAGGTTGGAATGGTACCGGAAAGAGAATTTCTCTGAAAGATACAAGAGCAATCATTGATGCAATCATTGATGGTTCTATTGATAATGCTCCTAAAACTCAGGTTCCAATCATGAATCTTGAGATTCCTACTGAATTACCAAACGTTTCTACAGGTATTTTAGATCCTAGAGATACTTACGAGACTGCTTCAGAATGGGAAGAAAAAGCAAAAGATCTTGCTTCAAGATATATCAAAAATTTTGAGCAGTATTGTGATACTGAAGAAGGTAAGAAATTAGTTGCTTCAGGACCTCAATTACAAGAACAAACTATCTAATAGTTAAGTTATAGCATAATACAAAAGAAAAGCCTCATCACTGATGAGGCTTTTCTTTTATTTTTTAAACCTGTGCAATCTGTAAGAAAAATCTATGATGAAAATTATTTCAAGCTCAATAAAGCTAATCTATATCCATCCATTCCAAAGCCAGATAAAACCGCATCCGTATTAGCTGCTGTGACAGATTTCTGTCTGAATTCCTCTCTTTTGTAGATATTGCTGATGTGAACTTCAACCTTGGGTTTTCTGATATTTTTTAAGCAATCTGCAATTGCGTAAGAATAATGAGTGTAAGCTCCCGGGTTAATAACAACGGCATCAAAATCGTCTTCCTGAAGCCTGTTGATAAGCTCTCCTTCAATATTAGACTGATAATATTTTAATTCATGAGACTGAAACTCGGATTTTAAAATTTCCAAATAGCTTTCCATAGAAACATTTCCATAGATTTCAGGTTCTCTGGTGCCCAACAGGTTCAGGTTAGGTCCGTTTATAATCAAAACTTTCATAGTATAAAATTAAAAACTTTTTTTAATTAATGATCAAAAATTTCAGCGCAGATTAGCTTTTATTCAATTGAATTATTAACAATGATATTTGTCATATTTAGTAAAGTGATAATGGATGCAACTCCTTATTGGAATGGGTTTTATTAAAATCTTATGTTAATTTTTGAAAATTTATCATGAAAAAACAATAAGTCTACTTGTTTTGTAGACTAAAAGTTTTTAGCTTTGCAACCATATTTCGATCGGCTTATAAAGAAAGATGGAGGGAACTGACCCTATGAAATCTTGACAACCTACCCATTGGGCAAGGTGTTACGTTCAGCCTTTTAAGGAAAAATAAGCATTTGGTTTGTCGTATTTATCGATGCCCTTTGCTGACTTTTCTGCAAAGGGCTAAATTTTAATATATGATAAATAAAATTGATTATGATTAGCAAAAACTTATTCACTTCAAAAGCATGGATTCCTCCGGTTGCTGCATTTTTTCTGGGAGTTACCAGTATAAATGCACAGAATTCCAAGCCGAAAAAGGATAGTCTTCATGAAAAAGAAATTGACGAAGTTGTAGTCGTAGCCTATGGAAAAGCTAAAAGAAACAGCTATACAGGTTCCGTTGCTACAATTTCCAGTGATAAAATCAATAACAGACCTGTAACCAATATTACCAAGGCATTGGAAGGGCAGGTTGCTGGGATTCAGACGACCAGCTCTTCAGGGCAGCCTGGTGCGGTTTCTACCATTAGGATCAGAGGAGTCGGTTCAATCAGTGCTTCCAGTGATCCGTTATATGTGGTAGACGGAATTCCTTTTGACGGAAATATTAACTCTATAAGTCCAAGTGATATTGAATCCATCAGTGTTTTGAAAGATGCTACGGCGAGTGCGTTGTATGGATCGAGAGGTGCAAACGGAATTATCATCATAACCACAAAATCAGGTAAAAAAGGAGAAGCAAAAGTTAATTTTAATATCAGTCAGGGGTTCTCAGGAAGAGCCGTGAAAGATTACGAACAGGTAAATACAGATCAATACTTTCAATTATATTGGGAAGCTTTGAGAAACGGCTACCAATCCGGAAAAGTGTCTTCTCAGCAGGCAGCTCAGATGGCAACAGACAATCTTGTTTCTACACTTGGGATCAATCCATATGGAACTGGATATCCAAAACCTGTAGGAACTGACGGAAAATTATTACCTGGTGCATCACCACTTTGGAATGATGACTGGAGAGATATTTTGCAGAGAGTGGCTTCAAGAAATCAGGTAGATCTTGATATCAGTGGAGGAAGTGAAAAAAGCAATTATTTCTTTTCATTAGGCTACCTGGATGATAAAGGGATGGCGATTGAATCAGGATTTAAAAGGTATAATACCAGATTAAAGATCAATTCTGAAGTGAAAAAATGGCTGAATGTAGGGGTGAACTTAAGTTATACAAACAGTGTTCAACAGGCTCCGACTTCTTCAGATTCTAAGGCCAGCAATATCATCAATGCCGCAAGATTCATTCCTTCATTCTATCCTTATTATGAAAGAAATGAAGACGGAAGCTATATTTTAGGGGCAGGCGGAAACCCGATTTATGATTTTGGAAAGTACAGACCTACCAATGCGCTTCAGAATCAGAATGCAGCTGCAACTCTGCCATTAGATAAAAACGAAAATAAAGAAGATAATTTCTCAGGGAAAGGATTCATGGAATTCACTTTCTTACCGGAACTGAAATTCAAAACGAGTTTTTCTGTTGATTTGGTGAATTATAACGGACATTATTATTCGAATCCATTACTTGGGCAAGGAGCGGAAATCGGAGGTTCGGTAACAAAAACCAATACCAGAACGCTTTCTTATACAACCAGTAATATTCTGACGTATGATAAGAAATTTGGGAAACACCATGTAAATGCTTTAGCAGGACATGAATTCTATAAATATGATTATCAAACTATTTCGGGAACAAGAAGTCAGTTCTCACTGCCTTATTACTATGAGCCGGATGCAGCGTCTCTACTGGGAAGTTTCAGTGGAAACAGTAATAAATTAAGCTTATTGAGTTTCCTTGGAAAAGTAGAATATGACTATAACAACACTTACTTTTTATCAGCATCAGGGAGAGCGGACAGTTCTTCGAGATTTGAAAAGGATAACAGATGGGGGAGGTTCTGGTCTGTTGGAGGTTCATGGAAGATTTCAAATGAAGAATTTGTAAAAAGCCTGAATGTCTTTAATCAATTAACATTGCGTGCCAGCTACGGAGGTCAGGGGAATGATAAATTACTTAGACCTAACGGGCAGCCACTTTATTACGCTTATCAGGAGTTGTACAGGTTTATCAGTCTTGGTGGAGAACCGGGAACAACACTTGAAAAAACGTCTACCAATAATGTAAAGTGGGAAACCAACCTTAATTTAAATGTAGGATTGGAATTCGCGATTCTGAATAACAGAGTTAAAGGAAATATTGAATACTTTAAAAGAAAAAGCCAGGATCTTTTGTTTAATATGCCGGTTGCGCCGTCGTTGGGAATCAGTGATTATCCAGCGAATATCGGAACTATTCAGAATACAGGATTTGAATTTTCATTATTCACAACTCCCGTTAAGAATGATAATTTCCAGTGGAATGTAGATATAAACCTGAGTACTTTAAATAATAAAGTGACCAGGTTGCCTGGTGGCTCTCTTGTAGTAGGAAGTAAGTTATTAACAGTAGGAGGTTCTGTATATGATTTCTTTATTCCGGAATGGGTGGGTGTAGATCCAAGCAATGGAAAACCATTGTGGAAAACGGTTTCCACAGATGCCAGCGGAAATTCAGTGGAAGGAACTACTTCGGAATATTCAAAAGCAACAAAACTATTGCAAGGTTCTGCTTTGCCAAAATTGACCGGAGGAATAAGTACAAGTATTACCTATAAAAATTTTGATTTTTCAGGATTACTGACATTCAAAATCGGCGGGAAAATTCTGGATACCGATTATACTTCTATCATGCACAACGGAAGTGCCGGCGGACGTGCATGGAGTGCAGAAATGTTGAACAGATGGACTCCTGAAAATCCTTATACGGATGTTCCGGGATTGAGTACAACAACGAATAACTGGACCTCAACGTCTTCAAGATTCCTATACTCCGGAACCTATGCAAGACTTAAAAATATAAGCTTAGGATATACGCTTCCAGAAGATTATTTTGAGAAAATAGGATTGAAGAAGTTCAGAATTTATGTCCAGGCAGAAAACCTTCTGACCTTCTATAAACATAAGGGAATGGATCCTGAGCAGGCTCTGGACGGAACAACGTATTACAGATATCCTGCAATGAGAACAATCACTTTTGGTCTTCAGGCGACTCTTTAACCTTTAAAATTGAAACAATGAAAAAATTAAAATATCTATCATTTGCTTTTATCGGATTTTTGTCTTTGGCAAGCTGTGAAAGTGAGCTGGACACGGCTCCGACTGATCAGGCCAACAGCGTAGAGGTTTTCAAAACAGCAGAAAGTGCCGAAACGGTGGTGAACGGTACCTGGGCAAAATTTAATAATGATGGAACGACCTATGCCAATATCGGGTATTCCACTGTCTTAAGAGCAAGTGATGCAATGGGAAGTGATGTAGCGGTGCTGACCAATAAATATGGTTTTGCTTCTACTTATGCCTTTACAGAAATGGTGAACAGTACGACAAGCAGACCTTTATTTATCTGGACGATGTTATATTCCACCATTAATAATATGAATAATGTTATTACCAGAATTGATGGAACAGAGGGGAGTCAGGAGAAAAAAAATCAGGTGAAAGGACAGGCAAAAGCATTACGTGCTTTCTGTTATCTGAATCTGGCGAGCTTTTATCAGTTTAGCTATCTTAAAGACAAATCAGCATTAACGGCTCCCATTTATACTGAACCTTCTACAACAAGTACGGTAGGAAAGAAAAGAGCAAGCCTTGAAGAAATTTATACTTTGATTAAAAGTGATCTTACTGATGCAGACAACCTGTTGAAAAGTTATACAAGAAACAATAAGGATAAGATCAACCGTGCTGTAGTCAACGGACTTTTGGCAAGAACCTACCTGAATACAGGTGAGTGGAGTAAAGCTTCAGCATCTGCAAAAATTGCAAGAGAAGGTTTCCCTCTAATGGCTCCGGAAAAATACAAAGACGGCTTCAATGATATCAACAATGCAGAATGGATCTGGGGACACGGGCAGACGCAAGAACAATCAGATGCAAGTTATGCGTTCCACTATCTGGACGTATCTTCATCGGGAAGTTACTATTACAGCTTTATGGCAGATCCTTATTTTAAAGATCTTTTTGATGCCAGTGATATCAGATCTCAATTGTTTTCGTGGGACGGGCAGAAAGGAAGAGAGGGATTGCTGAGGTATGCTAAGTTTAAATTTAAACCAACTCTTATTGCAGACATTGTTTACATGAGAGCTGCTGAAATGTATCTGATCGAAGCTGAAGCTGAAGCCAGAAACGGAAATGTCTCTCAGGCAGTGACAGTCTTGAACCAGTTGAAATCTGCCAGAAATGCTAATATTTATAATAGTTCATTATCACAGAATGCGGTAATAGATGCAGTTTTGATTGAAAGAAGAAAAGAATTATTCGGAGAAGGGTTCTCCCTTTCAGATATTATCAGAACGCAGGGAACGGTAGTAAGAAAACCATTTGTAGATGCTGATGGTAAACCGATAAAAGTTCAGATAACGACACCGGATGGTACCGTGAAAACAGTAGATGGTAAAGGACATTCCGTTCTTGATTTCCCGGATAAATCTGCTTTCACTCCAAATAGCAATTATTATTTATTCAGTATTCCTCAGAGAGAGTTTGAGAATAACCCGAATTTATAAGTTATAGTCCATAATTAGATTGATTTTTTTTAAGCCACTGCTTTTGCGGTGGTTTTTTAATAAAAAAACCGTTGCTAAAAAAGCAACGGTTTCTGTTTTTAAAATTATTTTCATAAGTTATTAAAAAGTATCCTCTCTCCAATTAAAGATCTTGTTATTTTGCGGGCAAATTTTTTCTTTTCTCAAAAATAGAAATTAGCCCATCATTAAAAATAATCTTATTACCATCTATTTTACCATTAGTTATTCTCCTGGTATACCATTTTGTTTTACCTTGAGAAGCAGGAAGAAACTCTTCGATAAAAATCTCATTATTTTTTATTCTATATTTTCCTCCGTAATAAACAGAATTTTTTCCTCTATGCTCATCAAATTTTCTAAAATACATAAGTGATTCATTCTTGAAAAAACCATCATTATGAAAAATGATTATCCTTGGATTCTTCATTTCTTCTTCATTATAATATCTGCCCTCAAAGACCTGAACATAATATGCTGTAGTATCTATTGTCTTTAAATCTTCTTCGGTTGGCTTTTCTTTAAATGAATATTTTGCTTCATTATTTAATAAAGGTTCCCCGAATTGATTTTTTTCTATTTTATATAGTTTTTGTCCAGAACTATATAAAAAAGCAAGAATACTAAACATTGAAAAAAATTTTGTTACCATGTCGTGAACATATTTTTGGTTTGATATTGAAAATATGGCTTTGTTGAAAAATCAATGACCTCAAAGGCTCTTTGTGCAGCAAAGTTGCTATTATGCGTCCATCTGTTCTGGAAGGTATGCCTTACATGACGATCAGAATTAATTCCTATTCTGTAATTTTTATATCCAACATAGAACGCTCCCAATCTGTATCTCGGTCCTTTTTCATACACTAAACCATATTTGTATTTTATTCCATTTTTAATAATAGGGAGTCCTAAATCTCCTGACTTTCCATCCCATTTACCACTGTTTTCCATATTATAGCTATCTTGGTCTCTAAGGCCTGTAAATAAATTTATCCCAATAGAATAATCTTTATACCAAATAGAAACGCCCGTAGTTCTATAGCTATCTCCACCATCTCCAAAATTATAGATTCTATTAACCTCTTTCTGAAAAGGAGTTCCATTATTTTCATAACTAAAACCAAAATCTTTGTAACACATCTTAAGGACACCTGTTGTTTGCCCATGTAAACCGCTCCATATATTTGTGCCTAAACTTACTCCAAAGTTCCCATCGTCATAGCCAATCATTAATGATTTTCTATATTCAAAACCAGACTTCCCGCTCCTGCGTGCCCTCCGTAATCCATCATTCCTATTCCCCCTGATATTGAAAAATCTCCCTCATGGAAAGTTACACTAATAGTGGCTCCAAACCCCCATCCATTACCTATTGCTATACTTGGTGAAATACTGAAATCAAAATTACTTATAGAAAGGCCTACCGGAGGCACAACAAGAGAAATGGTAGCATTAATAGCTGTATTGACAACATAGTTCCACATGGCTGCTGATCCTGTTCCGGCTATTCCTGCTGTATTATAACTAAGCCAAGTCATTCCGGCCATTAGAAGCCCCGATTTTGCGGCTTTCCATCCCCAATTTCCCTCAGAGATTCCATATGATAAGTATCCAACCACAAAACCAGTTACAGCAATTACTAAATCATCCAAACCAAACCATTCCCCATTGAAGTTGCTATATATCAGGGGGTTATTTATTACGTACCCATATTTGTTGTAATCATGACTCGTGTAACCTCTGTCTACTAATAATGAAGCATTATCAATTATATTCTTATCGGTAATAACTGCGCCATTTCCTATCTTAAGATGTGTAAAATTACCCCACGCATCAAAATGTCTTTGTTCAAGCTTGTTTCCTGCTTCATCACTGATTGCTAAGATACTTCCGATATAATCTTTATGTAAAAAGTTGTAAGAACCGCTATTCTCATCAAAGTTCTTTAAATATACAATATTTGATTCATAAGGTGTCCCTCCAATATATAAAATATGTTTTTCTTTTCCGGTAGTATTGTCTTTTAAAACTTCAAAACTTCCATCTTCATTGTAGAATTTGGTGAATTTCCCATCTCCATCAATACTAAAATTACCTCCATACGTCACTCTTTGTCTCATGCTGGTCAAGCCATATTGGAAGGTAACATCCCCTTTCATTCCATCAATGAAAACAGGATCATTATTTTCATAATCAAAAGATGCAATAATATTAAAATCTCCTCCAGTAGTTCTGCTTTTCAGTTCATTTTGATCGCATCGAATGAATAGGAGTAGAATGTTACTGTTCTTGATTTCCCGATAAATCTGCATTTACACCCAATAGTAATTATTACTTATTCAGTATTTCTCAGAGAGAATTTGAGAATAACCCAAACTTATAAGGAGATATACTTGTAATTAGATTTGATTTTTAAGCCACTGCGATCGCGGTGGTTTTTTTTAATATTAATAATAAAAGATAGTTTAAGTATAGATAATAAAAAAACCACGCTTGTTAAAGAGTGGCTTATGTTATTTAATAGAATGGAAAAGCTAAGTTTATCTATCTGTTATTAAGTGGGTGTTGTTTATTTTTTTAATAACCAGTGGTTTGTAATAGTTGGTTTCCAATCTTTAATTTTTCCTATCTTAACAGAGTCTTCTTTTGAAAAAACATAACAATCAAAATACATAATGCTGTCACCTTTTATAATATAGCATTGATTACTATTTGAGAGTTTTCGGAAATAAAATTGCTTTTTAATACTATTCAAAACAAAATCTGAATTTCTAATACTGATTCCATCATCTTTGGAATCAGTATGTATATTTAAATATAGGGATCCTCCTTTTATTCGAGAAATATCATATATCTTTCCTTTCATTTCCATAGGGAAATAATCGGATTTCATTTCATCGGTGAACGAATTTGAATTTAAATTATTATAAATTATTACAATAATAAATAATAATACGACAACTAAGTATTTAATATTCTTTTTCATTTATTTATAAAAATTAGTATGTGTACGGCTCCATTGGAATCCACCTCCTACACCTCCAGAAAAATTAACACCCGACCACGATCTTTTAGATAAATCAAACATTGATTTAAAGCCGAATTTATCAACTTCATAATTTTTTGGTGACCAAAAAGTGCTTGCTCCAACATTATTAATCTTTTTTACATCACTAGAAATCGAAAATGAATATCTGGTATAGTCACTAAATTTTAAGTTGGCATCATCAAAATAATCTCCCAAAATACCGTCTCATTGTTGTAAGACGGTTTTTTTCTTATGAATCAGAGTTTTTAATTTTTTTGAAAATAAATTTTTTATTATTCTTTATAAGAATCAATGTATCTCCCTTTATTTTTTTTATAATTTTAAAAGGAAGATTTACTTCCCTCCAATAGATAGGAAAATTGTCGTTTAGTAAACTTCCAGGAATCAGAAATTTTCTTTCTTCCAGATCCTTACTATAGTAAACAAAATCATATTTTTCTTCAATATAGTGTTCTTTGTTTATTATAAAGTCGTGTCCAATATTAAAATTCCCATTTCCATGAATTAATGTGTTGAATTCATAATCGTCAAAATCTTTAACGGATTCATTTTTTTACTACATTCTGAAAGTATTAGACTGCATAATATTAAAACAAAGCTTAAAAAAATATACTTCATAATTTATTTTTGAGGTTGTAAAATATTTTTTAATTGTCTAAAATGATCAGAGGATATATTTTTATTAAAATTGATGTCTACACCTGTAGGCATTAAATCTCCCCCGAAGCTTACTGATAGCATATAAGTATTATATTTCCAATTATTATCATTACTGTAAGATACTCCAAAACCAAATTTTGCAATATCATCTAATTGCATATTTTCAGACCATCCCTTACCCATAAATAGACTGGTGCTTACTTTTGATTCTGAACAAGCACAATAATAATCAGTGTAAACGCCACCAATTACAGCGCCTTTCCAGAAATTTAAATTTTCACACTTGATCCTTATTAAGGTTTTAATGGTATTCTTGCTTTTATCTGATCCTCAAAAACTTTATAACCTTGTTTTTTCAAATCTTTAATATAATCTGTACAGCCTAATAATGTAGCAGTATACTCATTATGCTTAGATTCAATATCTAAATAGTAACTTTTGTTAGGTTTAATATGATAAAAAAAATCAATATTTAAGAGTGCTATTTCTACGATTAAGGACTCTTTCTTTTTTAATAGTATAAAATCTTCTTTACAATCTTCTAAGTCTCTTGAATAATAACCTTTTGGAATCATTTTTTCTGGTTGGCTATATAACTCATTGCATTCATATACATAAGTTTTACCACGAAAACCCTGCGGATCTATAATGTAATTATTATCTGTATGATTGATAATTTTGTATTTGTATGCTTTATTTGGATCAAGATACCTTTCAATCGATACAGCCGAATCCATTAAGAAAATTTCCACATCTCTTTTTTTATTTACTTTTATTTGAGAAAAGTAAAATCCGAATATAAATATTCCAAAGAAGCAATAAAATCTTTTCATTTATCTATATTTATTTCATTACTCTATTAAATACTGGAAATAACTTCTGATATAAAGTGTTAACTTCATTTGACGACATTTACTGAAATTATAAACTCCACAGACTGTATTTCAGTATCAACTCCAAATTTGTTAAAAATACTATATTTTTATTTTAAATAGGGATTAATATATTGATTTTATGTATGTTTTATCAACTGTAGAAAATATTCAAACAGAAATTATTTAGAATATGTTTTTTTAAAATAAATTTTTGTTTTGTATAAAAATATTTTTTGATTCTGTCTGCGTTGTTTTTCTTTGAATTTCAACTTTTAAGATGAGTGGCTACCCATTTTAGAAAAAATCTCTACCTTTGTAACAATGAACCTCTTAAGATGGATACTGGCAGTTTACTTCATAGCATTATCACTGATGCCATGTGAAGACACGTCTCATCCTCTGAATTCTGGAGATAATAAAATAGCATTAAGTATTCATGGTGTTCATTCAACAGAAAAAGGAGATATATGTTCTCCATTATGTGCCTGCAGCTGTTGCCAGATGACAGTTTCGGCATTTAAGATGGATCCACTATTGGAAATTCCGGAGCAGGTTCCTGCTTATTTTTCAAAGAAGATTCTATTCCATAAAAACGACTTTGCTTACCAGATTTACGATCCTATCTGGCAGCCTCCTAAAATTTAATTTTTATTGACTTTTAGAAAGCCTATGCTTTCTGATACTTAACCGTGCTTGAAACTTTGCAATACCATTGCAGAGGTTTTCAGGATATTTTTGCTGCAGTATTTTATGCTGTGTGCATTCACTTTTCAATAAAAATTAAATACAAATCGTGTTAGATAAAATCATAAAATTCAGTATCAGGAATAAGGTGATCATTGGCTTGATGACTCTGGTGCTGATCATCTGGGGAACGTGGAGTGCCACCAGATTACCGATAGATGCTGTGCCGGATATCACCAACAATCAGGTACAGATTATCACTGTATGTCCTACATTGGCGGGACAGGAAGTGGAACAGTTGGTGACTTTTCCCATCGAACAGAGTATTGCCAATGTTCCCGATATTCAGGAAACAAGAAGTATTTCAAGATTCGGACTTTCTGTAATTACAGTGGTGTTCAAAGAAAATGTAGATGTATACTTTGCGAGACAGCTCATTAATGAACAGCTGAAAAACGCAGTAGAAGAAATTCCAAAAGGAGTGGGAACTCCGGAGCTGGCTCCCGTAAGTACAGGTCTTGGAGAAGTGTACCAGTATATTCTTCACCCTAAAAAGGGAAGCGAAAAGAAATACAATGCCAAAGAACTCCGCACTATGCAGGACTGGATCGTTCGCAGACAACTGAATGGAACACCGGGTGTTGCGGAAATCAATAGTTTCGGAGGAGAATTAAAACAGTATGAAGTAGCTATTGATCCCAACCGTTTAAAGGCAATGGGAACAAGTATTACCGAAATATTTACAGCCCTTGAAAAAAACAACCAAAATACAGGAGGAGCTTATATTGATAAAAAGCCTAACGCCTATTTTATCCGAGGAATTGGTCTGGTTACTTCTTTGGAAGATATCAAAAATATTGCAGTTAAAAACGAAACAGGAAGCGTTCCGATCTTTATAAAAGACGTTGCAGATGTTCGCTTAGGAAGTGCCGTTCGTTATGGAGCTTTAACGTATGACGGGAAAGTAGATGCCGTAGGTGGAGTAGTGATGATGCTAAAAGGAGCCAACAGTAATGAAGTGGTCAGCAATATCAAAGCAAAAATTCCAACTATTCAGAAGTCTCTTCCGGATGATGTTATTATAGAACTATTTCTGGATAGAACAGACCTTGTAGATAGAGCGATCAATACCGTACAGAAAAACCTCATCGAAGGAGCGCTGATTGTTATTTTCGTTCTTGTCGTTTTTCTCGGAAATCTGAGAGCCGGACTTATTGTGGCTTCGGCCATTCCGCTTTCCTTGTTGTTTGCATTAGGAATGATGAATGTTTTCGGGGTAAGTGCCAATCTGATGAGCCTTGGAGCCATAGATTTCGGATTGATTGTAGATGGAGCCGTTATCATTGTAGAAGCTACTTTACATCACTTGGGAGTAAGGAAATCTGTCCGTGCATTAACACAGTCTGAAATGGATGAAGAAGTATTCCTTTCTGCATCAAAGATCAGAAGCAGTGCCGCTTTCGGAGAAATTATTATCCTTATCGTATATATCCCGATTCTTACACTGGCTGGTGTAGAAGGGAAAATGTTTACGCCAATGGCAAAAACAGTAGGATTTGCTATTCTGGGAGCTTTGATTTTATCTCTGACTTACATTCCAATGATGAGCGCCTTGTTTTTATCTAAGAAAATATCCCATAAAGAAACCTTCTCGGATAAAATGATGAACCGTCTGCAAAAGGTATATCAGCCATTATTACAGAAAGCTATTAAAGTAAAATATATCATTGTTTCAGCAACAGCTGTAGTCTTCCTTATTTCTGCTTTTATATTTAAAAATATGGGAGGGGAGTTTATTCCTCAATTGCAGGAAGGAGATTTTGCATTTCACTGTATTTTACCACAGGGAAGCTCATTAAGCCAGAGTATAGAAACCTCGATGCAGGCGTCAAGAATTATCAAACAGTTTGATGAAGTGAAAATGGTGGTCGGAAAAACAGGTTCCGCTGAAGTTCCTACAGACCCGATGCCTCCCGAAGCGACAGATATGATTGTGGTATTAAAACCACAAAGCGAATGGAAAACCAAGAAATCTTACAACGAGCTGGCCGATGAGATCAGCGAAAAGCTGGAAACCATTCCCGGGGTATTCTTTGAAAAAAACCAGCCTATTCAGATGCGTTTCAATGAACTGATGACCGGGATCAGACAGGATGTTGCCGTAAAAATTTTCGGAGAAAACCTGGATTCTTTATCAGTGTACGCAGATAAAGTTGGGAAAATTATTCAGACAGTGGACGGAGCTACAGCCCCTCAGATTGAAAGAGTAAGTGGTCTTCCACAGATCAACGTACAATACGACAGAACAAGAATTGCCAATTACGGATTGAATATCGAGGATGTCAACAATGCGGTAAGCACAGCATTTGCAGGAAAAGCTGCCGGACAGGTTTTTGAAAATGAAAGACGTTTTGATCTCGTAGTCCGTCTGGACAGTCTTCACAGAACCGATATTTCAGATGTGAACAACCTGATGATTACTTCCAGTACAGGAGCGCAGATCCCATTATCTCAGGTCGCTAATATCAGTTATAAACTTGGGCCTGCACAGATCAGCCGTGAGCAGGGAAAACGTAGAATTGTAATCGGATTTAACGTAAAAGACCGTGATGTGGAAAGTGTGGTGAAAGATATTCAGGCAAAACTGAATAAAGTGAAACTTCCCTCAGGATATTACTTTACCTACGGAGGTCAGTTTGAAAACCTGCAGGAAGCAAGCAAGCGTCTGATGATCGCTGTTCCGGTATCTCTGCTTCTTATTTTTATGCTGTTGTATTTTACTTTCCACTCATTCAAACAGGCTGCATTGATCTTTACAGCCATTCCTATGAGTGCCATTGGTGGTGTATTTGCGCTTTTAGTGAGAGATATGCCGTTCAGTATCAGTGCCGGGATCGGATTTATTGCTCTTTTTGGAGTGGCAGTACTGAACGGAATTGTTTTGATCGGAACATTCAACCAATTAGAAAAAGACGGTGAAACAGATATTCTGAAAAGAGTATTTGAAGGAACAAAAACCAGATTGAGACCGGTATTAATGACCGCTACAGTAGCTTCATTAGGATTTTTACCTATGGCTATTTCTACAGGAGCAGGAGCAGAAGTACAGAAACCGTTGGCAACGGTAGTGATTGGAGGTCTGGTAACAGCTACTTTCCTTACATTATTCGTTTTGCCAATGTTGTATATCATTTTTAACACAAAGATTTTGAAAAGAAAAAATAATAATGCGGGAATGTTTACAGCAGTTCTTGTTGTAGGATTCATGATGCTGGGACAGGCTTTTAAAGCACAGTCCAGACCTATCTCCGTGGAACAGGCGGTAGAGCAGGCAGTGAATAATAATTTAACCTTACAGTCAAAAGATCTAAGCATTAAATCTGCCGAAGCATTAAGACCCACAGCAAAAGAACTTCCCAAGTTAAGTTTTGAAGCCCAGCTTGGACAATACAACAGTCCGAAGTTTGACCAATCGTTTGCTATTTCACAAAGTATTCCTTTTCCCACGCTGTTTAAGGCAAGAAAAGACTTAATCAATGAAAATATTAAAAGTAAACAGATTGATAAAGAAATCACAGCTAATGAACTGATAAAACAGGTTCGTACTTATTATTATCAGATTGAATATCTCCAGTATAATAAAGCTCAGCTGACCAGTCTGGACAAATATTATGAGGAGTTTATCAGAATTGCAACCGTAAGATTCAAAGCGGGTGATATCAAAAAGATTGAAATCAGTACCGCAGAAACTCAGAAAGGAGAAATTGATCTGCTGCTCAGACAGAACGAAGTTTTCCTGACTAATGCTTATAAGAATTTAAAGACTCTGATGAATACGTCAGAAGATCTCGAAGTTCCGTTTAATAAAGATTATGCTCCTTTAAAAGCAGAAAATGTACTCGACAGTGCATTGGTAGCCAACAATCCATCTGTAAAAGCATTTTATCAGGAAATGGAAATCGCAGAAAAAAATAAGAAAGTTGAAAAATCACTTGGACTGCCAGATTTCAGTCTGGGATATACCAATCAGTCTTTGATAGGTCTTCATACCATCAACGGCCAGGAGAATTTTTATAATTCAGGAAAACGTTTTCAGTCGGCAACAGTAGGAGTAGCAATTCCTTTGACATTTGGCGCTACAAAAGCAAGAATTCAGGCTCTGGAATATGACAGGCAGGTTGCAGAAACCAATGCGAAAATGCAGCAAAAACAACTTTCAGCACAGTTGGACAATGCTTTCAGTCAGTACCAGCAGGATATTCAGCAGTATGATTATTATACAAGTCAGGCTTTGCCTAATGCTGAGAAAATTGTAAAAGCAGCCCAGTTAGGATATAAAACAGGAGAAATTTCTTATGTGGAATATCTTTTTGCACTCCAGACTGCTACCAATATTCAGTTGAAATACCTGGAATCTATCCAGCAGGTGAACCAATCTGTAGTAACCATTAATTCAATCATTAATAAATAATATGAAAGTGCTGAAATACAATATCAGACAAAATACATTCTTAGATATGAAACTCAAATATAATATCATACCCCTTATCCTGATTTCACTATTACTGACAAGTTGTGGAAAAAAAGAATCTGCAGAAGAAAAAGTCCCTGAAAAAACAGAACAAAAAGAATCTGCCCACGAAGAAGGTCCACAAACTATAGCATCGCTTACAGAAGATCAAATGAAGTCTGTAGGAGTTGCTTTAGGAACAGTAGAAATGAAAGAACTAACTTCTACTATAAAAGCAAACGGTCTGCTGAGCGTTCCCAACAGTAATAAAGCAACTATTACTTCGCTGTACGGAGGAATTATCAAAACCATCAATATTCAGGTTGGAAGTATCGTGAAGAAAGGACAAGTTATTGCAACCATTGCTAATCCGGAATACATCCAGCTTCAGGAAGATTATCTGACTACAAACAGCAGAATAACCTATGCAGAACAGGAATACAGAAGACAGAGAGAACTTTTTGATAATGATGCAGGAGCGAAGAAAAACCTTCAAAGTGCCGATGCTGAGCTTAAAACATTAAGAACAAAAAGAGCTTCTCTGTTGAAACAGCTGCAGATGATGGGAATAAGTCCTGGTAAAGTTAACAATGGAAATATGAAATCCGGGTTGGTGATCACGGCTCCTATCGGCGGAACGATCAGCAGCATTACAGCGCAGATCGGAAGTTATGTAGATATCTCTTCTCCTGTGGCCACAGTAATTGATAACGGTTCTATCCATCTCGATCTACAGGTGTTTGAAAAAGATCTTCCTAAAATGAGAGTAGGGCAGATTGTTCATTTTAAACTGACCAACAATCCGGAAACCGAATATGATGCTAGAATTTACAGTATTGGCTCTTCTTTTGAAAACGAAAGCAAAACCATCTCTATGCATTGTGAGGTAATCGGAAATAAATCTGGATTGATTGACGGAATGAATATCACCGGAATCGTAAGCCTTGATAAAAGCACAACCCCTGCAGTTCCTACAGAAGCCATTGTAGAAGCAGATGGAAAATACTACGTGTTTATTCAGACCGATAAAAAAGAAGAAGAAGAGCATGAAGAAAAAGGAAAACCACATCCAAAGACCTTAAATTTTGAAAAAATAGAAGTGGTGAAAGGAACATCCGATATGGGATATACTGCGATAACCCCGGTAGGAAATATTCCTGACAATGCAAAGATTGTGGTGAAAGGCGCTTTTTTCGTAAATGCTAAACTGGTTAATTCAGGAGAACACGAACATTAATGAAAGCAGCCGGAACCAGTGAAATGTCGATTTTTATCCTTAAATTAGAGCTGTTTACGGAGTTTTTTATTGAATAAAAGCGGCAGGAAAAAAGTAAAGATTATCTCACCGAATTTTTAATAAATGACCTGATTATGTTACTAAACAAAAAAATATCAGTCTGGTATTTCATCCGTGAAATAAAAACCCAAATTCTGTTCATCGGAATATTTGCCATTGCCATTGGTCTTTTGGACGAATTGCCGTGGTTTCGCAAAATATCCTTGCCGTTGAATATTCCTGCATTGCTGGGAACAGCGGTATCATTGCTGTTGGCATTCCGGACTTCCCAGTCCTACGAAAGATGGTGGGAAGCCAGAACAGTCTGGGGAGCCATTGTCAACGATTCCAGAACTTTTGTGAGACTGGTCATTCAGTTTATGCCTGCCGGAGATGATAAAATAATAAAAGATTTTGCCGAAAGACAGATCATCTGGACCTATGTCCTTGGAGAATCGCTGAGAAAACTTCCGTTTTCTGAAAAAGTACAGCAATATCTGGATAAACATCAGATCAAAGGAACCAATATTCCCAATGCTATTCTGGACGAACACTCCAGACAGTTGAAAGAAATTGCGGTTTCCAAAATACTGACGGATTTCCAACAGATGCAGCTGAACGATATCATTACAAGGCTCTGCGACAGTATGGGAAAATGCGAAAGGCTGAAGAATACGGTTTTCCCGCGTTCTTACAGTGTTTTAGTTCATATTTTGATCTATGTTTTTGCTGCTATACTTCCGTTTGGGCTTGATGATTCACAGTTGTTGGTAGAAATTGCAATCACTTTCCTGGTTCCGGTGACATTCATTGCTATTGAAAAAACATCTATCATTATGCAGGATCCTTTTGAAAATGGCCCTGTAGATACCCCGGTGACTTCTCTGGCACAAACCATAGAGATTAATATCAGACAAATGATCGGTGAACAAAATGTTCCACCCAAAAAAGAAAATACATCCTATTACGAAATGTAATTAAACCATACATACAATATGGAAAACACACCAACACAAACCGTTTCTGCAGGAAGCAGACATAAAAAAAGCTTACTGATTGTTCTGTGCCTCAGTGGAACTTATCTTATAGCTGAGGTTATTGGCGGAATCATTACCAATAGTCTTGCATTATTAGCAGACGCAGCTCACATGTTGACCGATGTGGTAGGATTATTGTTGGCATTTATAGCCATTAAAATTGGAGAGAGAAAAGCAGATCCTTCCAGAACATACGGATATTACCGTACCGAAATATTAGCAGCAGTAGTGAATGCTGTTGTTTTACTTGGGATATCAATCTATGTTTTGTTTGAAGCGTACCAGAGATTTCAGAACCCGCCGGAAGTACAAAGCAAATCAATGCTTATCGTTGCAGGAATTGGGTTGATCGTCAATATTGTGGGAATGATGATCCTGAGAAAAGACTCAGAAGGCAGCCTGAATATGAAAGGCGCGTATTTTGAAGTACTTTCGGATATGCTTACTTCAGTAGGTGTAATGATTGCCGGAGTAATTATGCTGACCACGGGATGGTATTATGCTGATCCATTGATTTCGGCAGCAATCGGATTGCTGATCTTTCCAAGAACATGGAGACTATTGAAAGAAGCAATCAATGTTTTACTCGAAGGAACTCCAAAAGATGTTGATATCCATGAACTACGTACATCTCTGGAAAAAACTCCCGGGGTAAAAAATGTTCATGATCTGCATGTTTGGTCGCTGACATCCAGTGTGAATGCAATGAGCGCACATGTTGTAAAGAAAGCGGAGTATTCTCAAAATCAATTATTAAAAACATTAACGGATACCACTATTAATAACTTTAAAATCAGTCATACGACTTTTCAGATAGAAGAGGAAGGCTATGAAGAAAATGAAGTACATCTGTAAAATTTTAAAAGCGTACAATGAAAAAAGACATAGAACACAAACTCATTGATAAAAATACCAAGCCCACAAGTATGAGGATTCTGGTATATGATTTTTTGAGCTCTCAGGAAGCGGCTTTATCTCTTTCTGAAATAGAAAATCACTTCGAAAATGCGGACAGAATCACCATCTACAGAACATTGAAAACCTTTGAAGAAAAAGGAATTGTCCATAGCATTCAGGAGAATACCACCACAAAATATAAACTTTGTGAAGACAATTGTGACGAAAAAACACATAAAGACTGGCACCTGCATTTTTACTGTAAAATATGCAAACAAACCACCTGCAAAGAAGATATTTCCTTTCCTGAAAACATACAGACCAATTTCAGGATAGATGAAATACGGTTGTTTGCCAAAGGAATCTGCGAAAACTGTCTTGAAAGTTTGCAATAGCATTGCATCAGTCTCACCTTTACATTTGTATAAAAATATCAGTTATGGAAAAATGCTGTAGTACAACCCCTGAAAAACCCGATACAAAAGGGCACAAACATAACCATGCAGAAGGAGACGGCCACGATCACGACGGGCATGATCATTCTCACGATTCCGGAGATCAGACGGTCTTCCAGATGTTTCTTCCGGCTATTATATCCTTTGTTATCTTATTATTGGGAATTGCCTTTGATAACTATATAAAACCTACATGGTTTACAGGCTGGGTACGTTTGGTATGGTTCCTGGCGGCGTATATTCCGGTAGGGTTCCCGGTTTTGAAAGATGCTTATAAAAGTATCATTAAAGGAGATGTATTCTCAGAATTCTTTCTGATGAGCATAGCAACCATCGGAGCATTTGCCATTGGAGAATATCCGGAAGGAGTAGCAGTAATGCTTTTTTATGCCGTAGGAGAAGTATTCCAGTCTATGGCGGTCACCAGAGCCAAGGGAAACATAAAAGCTTTATTGGATCAGCGTCCTGATGAGGTAACGGTGATGGAAAATAATCAGCCTAAAACAATAAAAGCGAAAGAAGCTAAAATTGGAGACATCATTCAGTTGAAACCCGGTGAGAAACTGGCGCTGGATGGTGAACTGCTTTCAGACTCAGCATCATTTAATACCGCTGCTTTAACGGGAGAAAGTAAACCAGACACCAAAAATAAAGGAGAAGTCGTTCTTGCCGGAATGATCAATATGAACAGCATTGCTTTGGTTAAAGTAAATACTGCCTATGAAGACAGTAAACTGAGTAAAATTCTGGAATTGGTTCAGAATGCCACAGCACAGAAAGCGCCTACCGAACTGTTCATCAGAAAATTTGCTAAAGTATATACGCCTATCGTAGTATTTCTTGCCATAGGAATCTGTTTACTGCCCTATTTCTTTGTAAGCGACTATCAGTTCAGAGACTGGTTGTACAGAGCATTGATATTTCTGGTAATTTCCTGTCCTTGTGCGTTGGTAATCTCTATTCCGTTAGGATATTTCGGAGGAATTGGTGCCGCAAGCCGAAACGGGATTCTGTTCAAAGGAAGTAATTTCCTGGACAGCATTGCAGAAATCCAGAATGTGGTGATGGATAAAACGGGAACAATGACTGAAGGTGTATTCAAAGTTCAGGAAGTAAGCATAAGCCCTGAATTTAATAAAGACGAAATCCTTCAGATGGTGAATGTTCTCGAAAGTAAAAGTACCCATCCGGTGGCAACAGCTATTCACAATTATGTAGGAGATATTAATCACGCGATCCCTTTAGAAAATGTAGAAGAAATTGCAGGCCACGGATTGAAAGCAACAATTAATGGTAAAGAACTTCTGGTAGGAAACTTTAAACTGATGGATAAATTCAACATCAGTTATGATATCAACCATGCCAACATTGTATACACAGTGATTGCAGTAGCTTATGATAAAAAGTTCGCAGGATACATCACAATTGCAGACAGTATAAAAGAAGATGCCAAAGAAACCGTAGACAATCTGCATAAAATGAATGTAAAAGCTACCATGCTGAGCGGTGATAAAGGAACTGTGGTAAAATATGTGGCAGACCAGCTGGGAATTGACAATGCATTCGGAGACCTGCTTCCCGAAGATAAAGTAAATAAGGTTAAAGAAATCAAAGCTAAAAATCAAACGGTAGCATTCGTAGGAGACGGAGTAAATGATGCCCCTGTAGTTGCTTTAAGTGATGTAGGGATTGCAATGGGAGGTTTAGGAAGTGATGCTACCATTGAAACAGCGGATGTTGTAATTCAGGATGATAAACCAAGCAAAATCCCAATGGCGATCAATATCGGGAAACAAACGAAAAAGATAGTTTGGCAGAATATAATCCTTGCCTTCGCAGTAAAAGCGGTAGTTTTGATCCTGGGGGCCGGAGGTTTGGCCACCATGTGGGAAGCCGTTTTTGCAGATGTGGGAGTAGCATTGCTGGCTATCTTAAATGCGGTGAGAATCCAAAGGATGAAATTTTAGCAAGCAAATAATAAACACAACTCAATTATATTCAATAAAGGCTCTGCTGAATTTCAGTGGAGCTTTTGTTTTAAATTACCCATCATGCCCAGTCATTCCATTGAAATCCATATGATGCTATTGAGACTTCTACGGAGTGACAAAGAGACTGCCTTTACTTTTCGTATAAACTATGGCTGATAATTACAATTAGTATAAAAATGATACACTCAGTTTGTCATTCTGAAGGAATTTAATGACAAGTCTCATTATTATTAGTTTTAAATTTTATCGGAGATAAAATCTTTGCGCCTTAAAACAGGAAGCATTTTAAAAAAACTTGCGCCTTTGCGTTTCCAACAAAACAAAAAATATAAAAAAAGCTCTGCCAAAAACATCAGCAAAGCTTTTATCAACAAGATTAAATTGTATATAAAGAACTAAATTTTTATTTAGGTCTAAAGTCTTACTCAAAGTTCGGAATAATATTATACCGGTGACAGGCACAGTTTTGTGATTTTTATAGGTAACAGCAGATAAGCATAATGACATTCATCATAAATCCGTTATAAAACAATTTTGAAGTAGTATATTTGTAACAGAGAACAAAATCGTTGAGGTTATTCATTTCCATATTCATCATTTTTACCGTTGCAATACGTCCTGTTTTGCCATTGGTGAATTATGCTGTGAACTATGATTATATTGTGAAAAACCTTTGTGAGAACAGAAATGTACCACAGTCCACCTGTAAAGGAAAATGCTATGTGGAAAAAGAACTGGCAAAAACAGAAAAACAGTCCAATAGCTCTCAAACGATAAAGATTGCAGGATTAGATGTTTTTATTTCTCATGACATTCTTTCCTTCTCTGCTCAAGTGAACTCGGAATTACTTTCAGAAATTCCCGACTCAAGTTATTTCAATTCTCACTCTTCAGAATACTTTTCCAGGATATTTCATCCTCCTTTAGTTTAATTCTTACTGTAAACTATATTTTTAGTTTATAAAAACAAAAGTTTTAAAACTATTACAATTAAGTTGTTATAGGTATCCCATACAATTAAATGAATAATGATAAACACCTGAATTCTTATCAAAAAATTCTGTGTTTTAGAATTGTGGTTCATTAATTGAAAACCTGAGCCTGTTTCTAACTTTATTTAACATTATTAATTTCAATTTAACATCAAAATGAAATCTCCTATTATTTTGGCTGCTTTGCTGTCAATATCACTACTGTCGTGTGCCAAGGAAACTCCTCAGGTAAAGCATTCAGGCCACATGAGTTCTTCCGCAAAAAATATTGAAAATGTACAGGTGGTGAATGAAGAAGACCCAATCTGTCACATGAAAACAGCCGGATTTACAAAAGATACAGCTGTATATAAAAATAAAACGTATGGTTTTTGCAGTTCTTACTGCAGAGATGAATTTAAAAAAAGTCCTGAGAAATATGCCCAAAAATAAAAAGACTGCTAATAAAAGTAAAGTAATCATACCCATTGCGGTATTTGCATTGCTTTTTCTGGGAATCGGGGTAGGAATGGGATACTTTAAAAAGAACCTTTATACCGTAATGAAAGTTCCTGATTTCGAACTGACGGATCAGAACAGCAAAAAGATTACCAATAAAGACATGCTGGGAAAGGTATATCTGGTAGAATTTTTCTTCAGCAAATGTCCTACAATATGCCCTGTAATGAATACCAATATGAAGGCTATTCAGAATCAGATTAATGATCCGAACTTCGGCATTATTTCCATCAGTATTGATCCTGAAAATGATACCCCTGAAGCTTTGAAAGAACATGCTCAAAGAATAGGGGCAAAATCTCCCAACTGGCATTTCCTGACAGGAGACCGTACATACATTGGTAATCTTGCTGATAAATTTAATATCTACGTAGGTGACAAGGAAGATGAAGGAGAAAGCCTGAATCACAGCGGTATGATTGCTCTGGTAGATCAGGACGGAAATATCCGATGCAGATACAACAAAGAAAATATGCCGATTCTGTATTATTCAGGATTAAACTATGAAGATCCGGAAGGTAAAACACCTATGCTGACAGGGAAATATCACCCTGACAGAGAAATCCTGATTGAAGATATTAAGAAATTATTGAAATAGGGAAGATGGGAGAGTGAAGCAGGAAGATGGAAGTACTTCCTGCCCATGAAGCTCTGGTGATTTTTGAGATAGCTGTAAAGGTAAATAGAAGTTGAAGAAGTTATGTTACGACATTCATTACTCCCAGTCTCCATCTCCCCACTTCCTGCTTTAGAAGAAAAACATTGTTCAACCATAAACAAAAAAGTTATGAAGATTATGAAAATAGCTGCCTTAAGCGCAGTTTTCGCAGCACAGTTTGCACTGGCACAGTTTAAGCAGACTCCTCTGCCGTATGCTTATAATGCTCTGGAAGGGAATATTGATGCCCAAACGATGGAAATTCATTATTCAAAGCATGGTGCAGCTTATGCAGCCAATTTGAATAAAGCAATTGCAGGAACTCCACAGGAAAAAGAAACGTTGTTTCAGATTCTTTCCAATGTTTCAAAACTGCCTGCTGCAGTGAGAAATAACGCAGGAGGACATTATAACCATGAATTATTCTGGACGGTTCTTACTCCTCAAAAAAATACACAGCCTTCTGCAAAATTAGCAAAAGCCATTACTGAAACTTTCGGAAGTATGGATGCTTTTAAAGAAAAAATGTCTAAAGCCGGAGCAGACCGTTTCGGTTCAGGATGGGCTTGGCTTTCTGTAGGAAAAGACGGGAAACTATTTGTTTCTTCTACTCCCAACCAGGACAACCCTTTGATGGATGTAGTGGAAGAGAAAGGAACTCCTATTTTCGGAATTGATGTCTGGGAACATGCTTATTATTTGAAATATCAGAATAAAAGAGCAGATTATCTTACCGCTATCTGGAATGTTACCAACTGGAAGGAGATCAGCAGAAGATATGACGAAGCTGTAAGCAAAAAGTAGTATATGAAATTATTTTACAGCATACTTTTTACTCTTTATATGGTGCTAAGACCTTTGGTGCCATTGGTGGAGTATGCTGTAAATTATGATTATATCGTTAAAGTTCTTTGTATTAATAAATCCAGGCCGGAGATTCACTGTAACGGAAAATGTTATCTGAGTAAAGAATTGGCTAAAACCACTGACTCAGAATCTTCACCTTTTCAGAAACTCAAAAACTCAGGACAGAAAATTCTTGATACCTATATCCTGCCTGAAACCACAGAGATCATTACCACTGAAAAACTAGTGTTTTTCAATTTCAATTTTATCTACGAAACAGCCTATTCTTTCCTGTTTCTGAACCATATTTTCAAACCACCGGTTTTTTAAGTTATACCATCGCTATTCAACCACAAAAGCCACAAAGCTAACCTCAATTAAGAATCAAAGATTTTTAAAAAGCTTACGTGTTTGCATAAAGTTTATCACTTAAATAGCTTAAGTGTAAGAACTTTTGTGCCTTTTGTGGTAAAAAAGAATGTTTTCACACTTCAAAATATAATTCAACTTAAAAAATCAACAATGAAAATTTATAAATTTTTATCACTATTCTTTATTGCCTTTACTTTATTCTCTTTTGTATCCTGCGAAAACAGCAGGGATGATGATCCACAGGATACCACACCCGGAAAGCTTCAGATCAAATTTGAAAACGGATTTAATAATGTAGGCGATATTGTCTTAAATCAGACGGTTCAGAATTCTTCTCAGGGACAAAAGCATAATTTTTCGGCTTTAAAATATATCATCAGCAATATCACATTGATTGACGAAGGCGGAAATGAATTTAAATACAATGAAAACAACCCTGATAAAGGTGCTTTTATCGTAGATCAGGCCGATGCTGTAGCCGGAATCATTTATCTTAACCTTGACGGAGTTCCGAAAAACAATTATAAAAAAATAAAATTCGGATTGGGAATCAGCCAGAAAGCCTACTTGCTGGGACAGGACGGACAAGCTGAATTCTGGACAAAGGCTAAGCAGAAAGGATTGACATGGTCATGGGCTGCCGGTTATGTTTTTGTAAAACTGGAAGGAAAATATGGTGCAGATGCCCCTTCCAAGGAATTTATGAACCATACCGGAAATATGGGAAATGTTGTTGCTAATGAGCAGGCTGACCTATACCGTGAAATCACACTGAACCTACCGACGACAGCAAGAGTAACGTCACAAATTCGTCCTTCTGTTCATATTCTTGCAGATCTGAATCAGTTTTTGAGCGGGGATAAGGCTCTTACACTTACCACAGCCAATGATATGCTGATGGGCTCAAACCAACATCTCGTAGATGTTACCAATAATCTTACAAAAATGTTTAAAGTAGATCACGTTCACAATGATTAATGTTTTTGTTAAAACGATATTCGTTCTGCTTGTATTGTTCCTGAGTTGTATTTCCTGTTCTGATGAGGTGATTCAGCCGTTGGAAAAAGATGAAGCCTACAATCTGCAGTTTCCTTCTTATTTTCCGGAAATGACTTTTGATAAATCCATCAATCCGGTAACTAAAAATGGAGTAGAGCTGGGAAGAAAATTATTCTATGAAGGGAGGCTTTCCAGGAATAATACCATTTCATGCGGTTTCTGCCATATTCAGGAAAATGCATTCACCCATCACGGGCATACCGTAAGTCATGGGGTAGACGATAGAATAGGGATCCGAAATGCGCCGCCCATTCAGAATATGGCTTTTTTGAAAAGATATATGTGGGACGGAGTTATTCATAACCTTAATGAACAACCCATCAGTCCTATTACAGATGTCAATGAAATGGATAGCTCCATACCGGAAGCGATTTCAAAGATAAAAGATGATCAGAAATATAAAAAACTTTTCAGAGAAGCATATGGAGACGAAAACATTACAGGAGAAAGAATTTTAAAAGCTTTGTCACAATTTATGGCTTCTTTAATCTCTGCAGATTCAAAATATGACAGATTCAGACAGGGAAAAGAGCAGCTGACTTCAGCAGAATCTCAGGGGATGACATTATTCAGTCAGAAATGCGCTTCCTGTCATAGCGGAGAATTATTTACTGATGAGAGTTTCAGAAACACAGGAATGTATTACAATACGGAGTTCAAAGACGCCGGACGTTACAGGGTTACTCTCAATCAGGTTGATTGGATGAAATTCCGTGTTCCAAGCTTGAGAAACGTAGAATATACAGCACCTTATATGCATGACGGAAGGTTTTACACATTAGATGCTGTGCTCAATTTCTATTCAGATCAGGTAGAAGATAATCCCAATCTTGATCCTCAGCTGAAGCAGAACAACCATACGGGCATTGCCATGAGCAGTCAGGAGAAACAATCAATTATTGCATTCCTGAAAACCCTGTCTGATAAAAGCTTTATATCCAATCCAAAATTTGCAGAATAAATTATAGAAAACATGAAGAAGATTATAGTAATACTAAGTTTAATGGTATTTAGCCTGGGCCAGGCAAATGTGGTTAGAGACAGTATGTATATTGCTCAGAACAGCTTTAGCAGCTTCGATTTTGATGACGACTGCGATGCCTGCGGTTGTGCAGCCGGCAACGGATCATCCGGTTTTGAATCTTTACTGAATCCGCAGTTTATCGGAATCAAATACTTTGCACAGCATTACAAAGCAAAGGAAAATTTATTTGTAAAAGACCTTACACAAGATCAATACTTCAATACTTTACAGCTTTGGGGAAAAATTCCATTGACTAAAAAACTGAGTGTTTATGCAAGTCTGCCATTCCATTTCCATGAAAAGAAAACCATGCAGGGAGATATCAAAATCAACGGAATCGGAGATCTGAACCTGATGGGAATTTACCAGCTGATGAGTTCTAAAGATAATTTCCATCACGTGAGCGGAGGTTTGGGCGTGAAAATTCCTTTGGGAAAATTTGATGAAAAAGGAGCATCAGGAGTCAATCCGAGTTTTCAGTTGGGAACAGGAAGCTGGGATTATCAGGCGGCTTTGAATTATAAATTTCAGAAGAATAAAGTAGCCGTATTGATTAATACAGACTATACGATCAAAACTGAAAATAAGAAAAACTACCGTTTCGGAAATCAGTGGAACTACGCTGCTACAGGATTTTATCAGGTTGCTGGAAGTGAAAAATCTATCTTTTCTGTAAAAACCGGAGTTCAGGGAGAAGTGTATGCTCAGAATAAACAGTTTGACGAAGCGCTGCCCAATACTGCTGGAAGTGCATTGTATGGGAAGCTGGGATTTGAAGCTTCTTATAAAAAACTGAGCCTGGGAAGTGAACTCATGCTTCCTATGTATACCCATTTGGCAGGTGGTGATATTGAAGCAAAATCCAGATTCAGTATTTTCCTGAATATCGGAATTTAAAATAAAACCCCTTCTTAATAATGTTAAAGCTCCTTCGGGAGCTTTAATTGTTTATGAATCATGATTTTAATTGGGGGTTAGGAATAATTCTTTATCTTTGCCCGAAATTTGGTGAGCCATAAAAAGCTCTTAAAAGGGAATCCGGTGAAAATCCGGGACAGACCCGCTGCTGTAAGCTCCACACCAAGATTTTTGAAGAATATATCCACTGTTTTTTAATGGGAAGGATTTCAAAAATGGAGTAAGTCAGAAGACCTGCCAGAAAATAATCGTTTGACGCTTTCGTGGAATAAAGCTTAGGACATCAATGATTCTGTGCAGTGACAGCTGTGCTTTGTCGTTGTTTTCTTATACCCATTAGCGTCATCATTATCCTAAATGAGCTAATGACGGCAAAACTAATTACTTCTACAATTCATAAAGCTGTTTTCACAATTTTGGTGATCACATCTCAGCTTTTATATTCCCAAAAAAAGAAAAATGACACGCTAAAGGAAGAATCCATTAAGGCGATCAGTCTTTATAAAAAGAATTTTAAAGAAATCATTCCGGCACAAACCATCCAAGGGGAACAGTTGGAAAGACTGAACAGCCATTCTGTAGCAGATGCCCTTCGGTATTTTTCCGGAGTTCAGATTAAAGACTATGGTGGAATAGGAGGGCTGAAAACCATTAACGTCCGAAGTCTCGGAAGCCAGCATGTAGGAGTCTTCTATGATGGAATTCAACTGGGAAATGCCCAAAACGGCCTTGTTGACCTGGGAAGGTATTCTTTGGATGATCTTGAAGAAATATCATTATACAACGGACAGAAGAGTGAAATTTTTCAACCGGCGAAGGATTTCGGCTCTTCGGGATCTATTTATTTACAGCCTAAAACCCCTTTGTTTAAAGGAATAAGGAAAACAAATCTTGTAATAAGAGCAAAAAGTGCTTCCATTGATCTTTTCAATCCGTCATTCCGATTGGAGCAGAAAATTTCAGACAGAGTTTCTGCCAGTTTCAGTGCAGAATTTATGCAAAGTGACGGAATTTACAGATTTCGATATGCCAAGAAATATCCTGATGGACAGCAGGCATATGACACGATTGCAAAAAGACAGGATTCAGATATTAAAGCAAAACGTTTTGAAACTTCTTTAAACGGAACTTTAAATAACGGAAGCTGGAATATCCGTGGCTATGGCTATATTTCAGACCGCGGAATGCCGGCACCTATTGTGAATGGCCGTTTTGGTGGAAGAGGAGCAAGACTTTCCGATGAAAATTATTTCGTGCAGGCCAATCTGCGGAAAAAACTGTTCCCGAAATTTGAAACACAGCTGAAAGCAAAATTTGCCTACGATTACACCCATTTTATGGATACCGTTCGTTCGCAATCTATTATGTATACGGATAATGTCTACATCCAAAGAGAAGTTTATCTTTCTTCATCCAATATATATTCAATTACTCCCAACTGGGATGTGAGTCTGAGTGGAGATTTTCAGTACAATAATCTGGATGCCAACCTTGATAACTTTTCCTATCCTACACGTTATACAACATTAGTAGCTTTGGCAACAACTTACCAGTGGAACAGGTTTAAAATTCTGGGAAGCCTTTTGGGAACTTTTACCTTTGAAGAAGTAAGAAAAAACAAAAGACCCGGAGACAGCAGAGAATGGACACCTGCCGTATTTATGAGCTATCAGCCTGAAATAATTCCTGAACTTACCCTCAGAGCTTTCTACAAAAGAATTTTCCGACTGCCGACTTTCAATGATTTATATTACACGAATATCGGAAATACTTATCTGAAACCGGAATTCACCAATCAGTATGGTGTAGGATTCACATACCAGAAAAACTATAACAATCATTTCTTTAAATCTTTTTATGCTAAAGTAGACGGCTACTACAACAAAGTACAGGATAAAATTGTTGCCGCTCCTAACGGAAGTATGTTCCGCTGGCTGATGATGAACCTTGGATTGGTGGAAATCATTGGTGCTGATGTGAATGTACAGGCAGAAATGCAGTTGGGAAAAGTAAAACTGAGGCCATTGCTTTCTTACACCTATCAAAGTGCAAGAGATATGACAGATCCTGAAGATACATTCTACAAAAATCAGATTCCTTACACACCATGGCATAGCGGATCATTTGCATTAATGGCCGATTATAAAGACTGGAGTTTCAATTATAGTGCGATGTATGTAGGAAAGCGTTATGACGTGAACCAGGATAATATTCAATACAATTATGTGCAGCCTTGGTACACGCATGATCTGTCTGTTCAGAAAAAATTCAACTGGGCGAATCATCAGTTTAAAGTAAGCCTTGAGATGAATAATATCTTCAACCAATATTATGATGTGGTGATCAACTATCCAATGCCGGGAAGAAATTTTAAACTTATTCTAAACTTCACCTTATGAGAAAACTAAACTTTTATTTTCTGTTTCTTGTCTTAGCTTTTCTTACCTCATGCCGTACAGATGATATCATTGTCCGTCAGGAAGTAGTGGAAGGACTTCCTTCAGAAAATACAGCAATAAAAGGATTCTATATGCTGAACGAAGGGAATATGGGAAGCAATAAATGTACACTGGACTTTTTTGATTACACAAAAGGAACCTATTACAGGAACATCTATGCAGAAATTAATCCCAATGTGGTAAAAGAGCTTGGAGATGTAGGAAATGATATCAAAGTTTATGGAAGCAAACTGTATATCGTAGTCAATGTTTCTAATAAAATTGAAGTATTGGATGCCAAAACAGCCAAACGTATTACTTCTATTCCATTACAGAACTGCCGTTATTTAACCTTCAAAGACGGGAAGGCATATGCCAGCAGTTATGCAGGTCCGGTAGCAATTAATCCAAAAGCACCCAAGGGAAAAGTGGTGGAAATTGATACTACTTCTCTTTCTATCCAGCGTGAAGTTGTAGTGGGGTATCAGCCGGAAGAAATGGAAATTGTGGGAAATAAGCTATTTGTTGCCAATTCAGGAGGATACAAAGCTCCCGATTATGACAATACTGTTTCCGTAATAGACCTGAACACTTTTACTGAAATCCAGAAGTTAAATGTTGCCATCAATCTTCACCATATTAAAAAAGATAATTATGGTGATCTGTACGTAAGCTCAAGAGGAGATTACTATAACATTCCTTCCAGCTTATATCTGATAGATGCTGCAACGGGGATTGTCAAGAAAGATTTTCATCTCGCCGTGAGTGAAATGACAATTGTGAATGATAAACTCTATTTCTATGGAAATGAATTCAATTACAACACCCACAGCTATAAAAAGAGTTTTGGAATCATCGATGTAAAAACAGAACAGATCATTGCCAACAGAATTTTTGACAAAGAGTACGAAACAGCAATTAAAACCCCTTACGGAATTGCTGTAAACCCAATCACAGAAGATATTTACATTACAGATGCCAGGAATTATGTTTCTCTTGGATTTGTGTATTGTTTTGATAAAAACGGACATTTTAAGTGGAAAACAGAGGGCGGGAATATTCCGGCTCACTTCACCTTTTTATACAAATAATTAAACTTTAAGAAATGAACAGAAATACCTTTACTTATTTAAAAATCGGAGTTTTATCATGTTTCCTGACAGGAGTGATAGCCTGTAAACATGATGACACAGATGAGTTTACCTTTACCGGTCTGGATGATTCTTATTCCATTGAGCGTTTTAAGGTGTTGAGTATTCCTACCAATGCTTCAGGATCTGTTACATGGAGTATCAATGATTCCATCATTTCTCAGAATTCGGAACTTGAATTTATCAGTCCAACGGCAGATGCTTATCCTTTGACTTTAAAAATTAATAATAAAGGAAACGAACAGGTTTATCATTCTAAAATCATCGTTACCAAAGAAAAAACACCTTACAGTAAATATATCGCTAAAGTATTGGAGTTCCGTCCTGCTGTAGGACAATTCATGAATGAAATCCCTGAATATTTACCTGGAAATACTGCGGCAAATATGCTTCAGAAAGCAAACGAATCGTTAGTGGGAGGTAATTCTACCATGATCAGTCTGGGTGGATATGGCGGATATGTGGTTTTTGGTTTTGATCATACCATTCCGAACCTGAATGGAAGGGATTTTAAAGTGCTGGGAAATGCATTCTTTGGAAATGATGCCAGTGATCAGCGTTCCGGCTCTTGTGAACCGGGAATTATTATGGTAGCCTATGATAAAAACAAAAACGGAAAACCGGATAATGATGAATGGTACGAAATTGCAGGCAGCGAATATTTTAAAAACGCAACGGTAAAAGATTACAGCATAACATATCATAAGCCTGACGAAAATAAAACACCCGTAGCCGGAACAGAATTCTGGCAGACCGATGTAGAATATATCAAATGGAATGACAATCTGGGGAATCAGGGTTTTAAAACAAAAAATACCTTCCATGCGCAAAGCTACTATCCTTTATGGTTTACCGATAGCTCTTACGGCTTTTCGGGAACAAGACTGGCGAATAATTTTTACGATCAGAACGGGGACGGATCATATTGGGTAGGAAAATCATATGATTTCGGATATGCTGATAATGCCCCGAATAATGATGAAGCTTCCAATATTGATATTTCCTGGGCCGTAGACAGAAGTGGGAAATATGTGAAACTTCCCGGGGTAGATTTTATGAAAATATACACAGGAGTCAATCAGGAAGCTGGCTGGCTGGGTGAAGTTTCCACAGAAGTGGCAGGAGCTTACGATTTACATTTCAAATAATAATTCAATCTATTTAAATTAATAAAAAATGAAAAAGTTTTATCTTTTTATGATGCTTTTTCTGTTTGCATGCGTATCAAATGCACAGATAAAAGTACAGGGTGTTCCCAGAAATGATATTTCAGGGATCAGCAATCTTAATACCACTACGATCAGTTTTTCTGATATTCAGTATTGGGTAGGATCAGGAGCCAACCAGGCCGCTTTTGTAGTACAGTGGAACGACAGTAAAAATCCTGATGCAATGGTTTGGGGATTCAAATGGGACGGAAACGCTACAGGTGAAGATATGCTTAAAGCAATTGCTAAAGCAGATCACAGGCTATATACATTATTGTATCAGGGAACACAATTTGGGTCAGCAGTAGGAGGAATAGGTTTTGATCTGAACGGTCAAGGTACCAATGCACTCATCAAAAGTGGAAATACCACTTATCCGTTATATCCGGTAAATGGTTTTGTTAACACTACAGCGTATGATTTTGACAGCTATACCATCGTAGATGCTGCTAACGATCACTGGCAGTCCGGATGGACAGTTAACGGATATTGGTCTTATTGGGTAAAGAATCCTGCAGATGCTGATTTCGGATATTCTAGCGTAGGAGCTTCTTCACGTGCATTGGAAAATGGATCATGGGATGTATGGAATTTTAATGTAGGCTTTTCTCAAACACCTGTCTCATCTACCATTATTCCTGTTTCTCCCTATGTAGCTTCTAACAACTTTACCAACGGATATTTCATGGTGAACGAAGAATGGTTCGGTCATACCAACGGTTCTGTAAACTTCATTGATAATAACGGTCAGATCAATTACCGTGTGTATAGTAACGCAAACAACAACCAGGCTTTCGGTGCAACTACACAATACGGAACAATCTATGGTGATAAATTCTATTTTGTATCAAAACAGGCCGCTGATGGAGGAGATACTCAATATACTCCAGGTGGAAGACTTGTGGTTGCCAATGCACAGACTATGCAGAAACTTGCAGGGTTTAATACCATCGGTGGTGGAGACGGCAGATCATTTGTAGGTGTTAATGAACATAAAGGATATATTGGTACTTCTACCGGAATTGTTCTTTTCAATATTGATAATCTGCAGGTAGGGTCTCTGATTGCCGGAACAGGTGGTAACGGACAGATTGGAAACATGATCCGTACTTCACAATACGTGTTTGCAGTGAAACAGGGTGTTGGGATTTTAGTCATTAATCCTAATACAGATACTGTGGTCAGTACGATAGCCGGAGGTTTCTACTCAGTGGTTCAGGCTAAAGACGGAAGTGTATGGGGAATTCAGGATCAGAAGCTTATCAGCATCAATCCTACTACTTTTGCAACGCAGGTTTATAATATTCCTACGACCAAATATATCGGGGACTGGGGAGCATGGAATGCAGGGAGATTTACAGCAAGTAATAAAGAAAATGCTTTATATTGGATCAATTCAATCAGCAGCTGGAGCTCAGGGACACAGATTGTAAGATTTGATGTAACAACGAAAACATTTAACGAGAACTTTGCTGCCATTCCGGGACAGACAGGACAATTTAAGCAAATTCCTTATGGTGCCGCTCTTCGTGTAAATCCAATTACCGGCGAACTTGTTCTGAATACAACAGAAAGCGGATACGGTGCACACTATCAGAAAAACTGGATTCATACTTATAATATGACCGGAACTCTTATCAATACAAAAACTTTGAATGATTACTACTGGTTCCCTTCACTGACAGTATTTACCAATAATTCGGTTCCTGTTATAAGCAATACTTTACCTTCGCAGCTTACAGCCACAAGTACTACAGCAATTGATCTGAAAACAATAGTTTCCGATGCTGATAATATGGCGGTATCTGTAGTGAAATCTATCAAATCAAACAGTAATCCTACATCTGTTTCTGCAGTGATTAATGAGAATGATGAATTGGTGTTGACACCACTTGCTTCAGGAACCTCTGACATTGTGATCAGCTTTAACTCAAACGGTAAGCTGGTTGAAAAAACTGTGAATGTAAGCAGTTTAGGAACTACTTTGGCAACCGCTGAAGTGAAGAAACTTGAATTCGGTATTTATCCTAATCCGGTTACCGATATCCTTACTCTTAAAACTCAGGAGAAAATCCAGAATGTTTCTATGTATGATGCTTCAGGAAGAATGGTTAATGTACAGCTGAGCAACGCACAAATCAATGTAAGTGCACTTCCAAAAGGTATTTATATCTTGAAAGCGGTTACAGATAAAGCAGTATATCAGCAAAAAGTAATCAAAAACTAATACTATTTTAGATAGTAAATCTTGTTAATATAACCCTGGCCAGTTTTGGTCAGGGTTTTTTAATGACGTGATAGATGTCTTTATCATGTAAAATAATAATAAGTTACTCCTATAAAAAACCCGGCAAGCTTGAAAAGCTTGCCGGGTTTTATCTGTTATGGATCTTCCTTATTTGATGATCACCTTTTTAGAATATGTTTTTCCTTCTTTTGTAGTAAGGTTCATAATATATACTCCTTGTGGCTGCTTTGTTTCAAATGTATTTGATGTCAGCTTGGAACGGAATACCTCTTTTCCTGAAGTATTGGTCAGACTAACCTCCGAACCTTGTGCAGAAATATTTTTGTCAAGAGTAAACTGTCCATTCTCACTGTGTGCCATGAAATTGATGTACGGATCTTTATACTGATATCCGTAGTATACTCTAAGTTCACCACCAACACTCAGTAAGCCTGAATTCACATTGATCTTGATACGGTCAAAAGGAATATTCATAGTAAGCTCAATTTCTCCTTTGCTAGGGTCTCCCGCTCCAAGGTTGAGGATATCATTGTTAAGACTTTGAGAATCATTGTTAGACACATCACCATTAAATGTTTCAATTGATACACTTCCCAATACCTGGGCGGATAGTGGAGTGCCGTTTGAACCAATTCCAATAACAAGTTTATTGGTGTTGTTGGCGATATTGGTCGTTGGGAAAATCAATGTCTGTTCCGTTCTCGCCAAAAGACCTACTGAAACCTGGATCGTAGAGTAGTCATCTTCGTTACTTCCTAATGCATTTTGAGGATTCAATACTCCGCAGCCTAAACATACTCCCAATACCTGATTGGTTTGGCTGCTTGCATAGGTTTTCACAATTTGTGCAAAAGACATAGTGCTTGTTAAAAATAGAAATGATGCCAAAACTGCAGCTTTCATTGTGCGTTGGCCAAGTAATAAATAAGTTTTCATATATAGAAAAATTTTGGGTTTTAGCTTTCTTGTAAATTTATAAATAAAATGATTATGTTGTTTATTTTATTTCATATTTGTGTGATTTGTTAATAATTTGTTGATATTTATGATTATGGATTTATTTTTATTTAATGGTTTGTTTTTTTGTATTTCTCTGAAAATGAATGAAAAAAAATACGGCAGCTCAAAAATCTGTCGCATTTATTATATCGCTTATTTATTTATTTTATTAAAATTTTTCTCGAATATGTTTTTCCTTCTTTAGTTTGCACATTCATAATATATACACCTTCAGATTGTCTGGGTTCAAAAGTGTTTGAATTTAATACAGAGCGGAATACTTCTTTTCCGGAAGTGTTGAACAATATGACCTCTGAGCCTTCTACCGGAACATTTCCTCCAAGAGTAACCTGACCGTTTTGACTGTGAGCCATAATACTGATTAATGGATCCTGGTATGCATAATAAATTCGGAATCCACCACCCAGACTTAGTACACCTCCCGTTAAGCCTATTCTTATCCCGTCATAAGGTTTTGCCGGCTTGAATTCTACTGTGCCTCTGTTTGGTATTGCTCCCAGTTTAAGAAGACTTACGTCTATCGTTCTGCGGTCGTTATTGGAAGTACCTCCATTCATGGTTTCAAGAGTTACTCCGCTTAATAATTGTACAGATAATGGGATATTGTCTGTTCCGATTCCTACAACCAGTCTTGTGTCTGATCTTAGGTCAGGAAATATCAGGGTTTGTTGAATTCCTCCTAATAAAGCTGTTCCCAATACCATTGTTGAATAGTCATCCTCGTTATATCCAACTGCATTTAAAGGATTATCTATCCGGCATCCCAGACATGCAACTCCAAAGACACCTGAGCTTTGAGCATGTGCGTAAATTCTGTTTTGTGCAAAAGATAATGTGCTGGCTGAAAATATAAATAAAGCCATTAATCCGGCTTTAAAAGAGAATTGTCTTCCCAAAAGTAAATTAATTTTCATGTTATTTATTTTCATTGTGAATAGTTTTGGTCAAATTTAAGGATTAACAGAGCAAGTAAAAAATAATATTTCCATTATTGGTGATATTTTTAATGAAATTTAATATACCTCTGTTATTGGGCAACACAGCGTGTTGATTCAATTAGATTGTATAAGCCATAGATGTAAAATTGTAGAACAGCCCTAACTTAGATTGTAAGGTGTAATTCAATGAAAGATTCCCAAAATGAGAGGGTAGTGGAGTAATTTAGAAGTTCCGGTGATAAAAAGAATAAGATATTGTCGGATACTTCTTGTATGAACGAATGTAATAAAAACGAAAAAAGGACTTTTGAAAAAGTCCTTTTGTAGCCCGTAGGGGAATCGAACCCCTCTTACCAGAATGAAAATCTGAGGTCCTAACCGATAGACGAACGGGCCCTCTATCTTCCATTACCGAAGTAATGTGTTAGTTTTGTTTTTATAAGTATCAACTCTTAATCTTGTAGCCCGTAGGGGAATCGAACCCCTCTTACCAGAATGAAAATCTGAGGTCCTAACCGATAGACGAACGGGCCGGTTAGATTTATTTTAATATAGCTTTTTTCTACTGTGATCTTTATAAAACCACCGTTGTTACAGTGGTCTTATAAGATGTAAGTAGCCCGTAGGGGAATCGAACCCCTCTTACCAGAATGAAAATCTGAGGTCCTAACCGATAGACGAACGGGCCAGCTATATTTTTACGCTAATTTATTAACGTGCTTTGTCAATTTGCTTTTCAAGTTAGCCGCTTTGTTCTTGTGGATAATATTTTTCTTAGCTAATTTATCCAATAAAGCGATAACTTTTGGCAGTTGTTCTGTAGCAGCAGCTTTGTTCTCTTCATTTCTTAAAGCTTTTAAAGCTGTTCTAGCAGTCTTGTGGTAATATCTGTTACGAAGTCTTCTAGTTTCGTTTTGTCTGATTCTCTTTAGTGCTGATTTATGATTTGCCATATCGTTTAAATGTGAGTGCAAAACTATAAACTTTTTTTAAAACTACCAAATTTATTTTCAAAAATTTTAATTTTCTTCTGAAAGGTACTTTCTTAGTTTATTTATTGCTTGTTCTATTTTTAAATTTTCTTGTTCTTTTTCTAATTTTTTGATCGTATTTCCCAGCATGATCAATGCATTGTTCCATTCTCCAGTCGTGTTGGTGAAAGTGAGTCCGTCAATTGTTACTTCAAAAGCAACCCTCTCTCCAGTCCTGTAAAGTCTGAAACTGATTTTATCATCTCTGCCTGTAATCCCGTCTTCATTGATTTGTAAATCATAACTTTTTGGGTTAGAGTGGATTTTCTTAAAAAGCAATTTCGCTTCTTGTATTTTTAAATCCGGCATGATATAAAATTTGATAGTCTGTAGAAAACTACAAACAATGATTTATCAATAATATTTTTCATCGGTGTTACCATATTTGTGTGAACAACTATGGTTAAAAATTTTTGCAAATATAATGCTTTTGTGACATATAACATACAGGGAATGAATTTTTACAGTAAAAGTAAAGGTTCTATATTATAATGATGGTAATTTTCAGGTTGTTAGAATACCTCAATTTCTAATAATTTTGTCAGAACGTTATAAAAATCCTTAGAATTTTAACCTTAAAATAGTTATTGAAAATATCCAGATTAATTTTTTAAAGTAAAATACAGCGGAAAATAATCCATAAAAAAACCTTTAACGAATCCGTTAAAGGTTTTGTAAATTGTAGCCTATAGGGGAATCGAACCCCTGTTGCAAGAATGAAAATCTTGAGTCCTGACCACTAGACGAATAGGCCAAATTTTGAGGTTGCAAAAGTAATCATTAACTTTTTAACTTCAAAATTATTTTTTTTAATTATTTATACACTTTCTGTATTACCGTGTTTTTGATACCTTTAGCTTCAAGTTCCTTTTGAAGTTTTGCTGCATCTTCTAACGTATATACTTTTCCATAGGTATAATAAAAAACGCCATTGTCTTTCTCTCTTTCTACATCTTTCAGGTTCTGAAGGATATAAGAATTGCCATTCAGTTTATCTCCGGAGTATACCTCTATAGTGTAGTACCCCATATTTATCCTTTGATTAGGCATAAATCCTACGGCAAAAGCATTTCTAAAGCCTGCATCCTTGGCTGTTTTAAGATTGATATCTTTTACAGAGGCCATATTGGTTACAGCATAATAATACTTGTATTGTCCGTTCTCTTTAAGAGTGAGAATATAGTTCAGTCCTTTCAGGGCAGGATCATTTTCATTGTATTTTGTAGGCGAACTCATCAACAGAATCCTGAAATCATTTTTCAAAGGAACTTCTGCAGGTTTTTCAGGTTCTGGTTTTTTAACAGCAATAGAACCTCCGGATTTTCTGTCAACTGCTTTTTTATAATCAATAATAGCATTGTAAATACTTTCTGCAATTTCAGTCTGTCCTTTGTCTGAAGCAATATAATGGCTTTCTTCCGGATGGTTAATGAAACCTGTTTCTATCAGTACAGATGGCATGGCATTCATACGGAGAACGTGAAGATTCTTTTGGAAAACTCCTCTAGAAGAACGCTTGTCTTTATTCACAAAGTTATCCTCTACCAATCCTCCTAGAAGAAGACTTGATTCCAGATATTTGTTCTGCTGAAGCTTTAAGGCAATTAATGACTCAGGAGAATCAGGGTTATAAGATCCGAAGGTCTGTTTATCCTTTTCATCCAGGAAGATCACATCATTTTCCCTTTTGGCTACTTCAAGATTTTCATTATTCTGGTTAGGTCCCTGTACATACGTTTCTGTACCATAAGCTGTAGGTCTTTGTGAAGAATTACAGTGAATTGATACGAAAAGATCTGCTTTGCTCCTGTTGGCCAGATTGGTTCTGTCAGATAAAGAAGGATACTCGTCGATCTTACGGGTATATATTACTTTGAAATCTCTGTTTTTCTCTAACATTGCACCTACTTTTAACGTAATGGCAAGTGTAATGTCTTTTTCCGCGATTCTTCCAATATCGGAATAGGTCCTGTTGGCTCCATGATCACTTCCTCCGTGTCCCGCATCCAGAACGATAGTAAACTTCTTCTGAGAGAAAATAAAGTTGCTGGTAAGGATAAGGAGAAATGATAAAATTATTTTAAAATTTTGTTTGTGCATCTTACAGTTATAAAAATTATATTAATTTTGGGCCTTAATTATATATAATAAAATTGGCCAAAACCGTCCTCAAAAATATATTACAAATTTTAATTATCCTAATTTTTAACAATTTTTTAGCACAGAAAACTCCTGAAAAATTGCCTAAAAATGCGGTTAATGATACTATTTCCAAAAAGGATACCATAGTTGTAAAAAAAGAAACTTTGGATGATGTTCTTCGCACAAAAGCTGATGATCAGAGAAGAGACATCCCAAAAAAGATGACTTTTCTGAACAAAAATGCACAGGTGAAGTATCAGGATATGCAGATTGATGCAGACTATATTTCAATAGATGATAATAAAAATCTGATCTACGCCAGAGGAAAACAGGATTCTTTAGGAAAAATTATAGAACCTGTAATCATTACACAGGCCGGGAAAAAATACGAAACCAACGAATTCAGCTATAACACAAAAACCAAACAGGCCATCGCTTTCAATGCAAGAACAGAAGAAAGTGAAGGAGTAATTATAGCTCAGAAGACCAAGAAATATAACGACTCCGTATTCGCGATGAGAAAAGCGGATTATACCACGGATGATTATTTCATTAAGAAAAAAGATACTGCTGCGGATTATTTTATGAGAGCTTATAATATTAAGCTGATTAAAACCAAAAGCAAATCACAGATTGTTACAGGACCTATCCAGATGTTCATCGAGCAGGTTCCTACACCTCTTTACCTTCCGTTTGCGATTTTACCGTTTTCAGATAAAAGAGCGGCGGGTATCCTGATTCCAAGTTTTGGGGAAAGGGAAGATGTAGGTTTTTTCCTTAACGGAATAGGGTATTACCAACCCATTGGAGAACACTTTGATGTGAAAGTTCTTGCAGACATCTATACAAAAGGAAGCTGGAACTTACGTCCTCAGGTAAATTATCAGAAAAAGTACCGTTACTCCGGAAACTTTACGGCGGATATCGGAACCATGGTAAGAGGTATTAAAGGTCTGGACGATTATACCAAAAACAGTACGTATAGAATCAACTGGACGCATTCTCAGGATTCTAAAGCGAACCCTTTCCTGACATTCAGTGCTTCTGTAGATATTGTAAGTACAAAGTTTTATAACAATCCGCTTAACAATAACTATATTTTCAACCAGAATGTATTGAATACCCAGCAGAACTCTACAGTAACCCTTACCAAAAGGTTTCTGAAACTTCCGGCAACAATTACAGGAACGGCTTCTTATTCACAGAACTTCGCAACGGGATTGGCAGATCTTCGTCTTCCACAGATGAACGTAGCGATCAATCAGTTTTATCTGTTTAAATCAAGAACGGGAATAAGACAGGGGCTTCTTGAAAATATTACAGTGAATACAGGTTTCAACCTTACCAATTTCGTTAATACTCAGGAGAACGAGCTGTTTAAAAAAGAAATGTGGGACAAAATGCAGACGGGACTTAAAAACAATATCGCGTTGGCTACCAATACCACAGTGGCAAAATATTTCACGTTCAGTTTAAGTGCGAATATCGATAATGCATTGACGACAAAAACACTGAACAGATTTTATGATCCGGTAAAGAACGTAACAGTGGATGAGATCAATAAGAACTTTACAGGATATTCTACATTCTCTACTTCTGCAAGTCTTCAGACCACACTTTTCGGAATGATGAAATTCAAAAAAGGGTCTGCGGTAGAAGCAGTAAGACATATGATGACTCCAAGTGTCAGCTTTACATACTCTCCGGATTTTTCAAGTCCTAATTTTGGATATTATAAAAATTATTACAATGCAACTGGAGCGCTGACTCCTTATTCTATTTTCGAGAAAGGAATCATTGGAAGCCCATCAAGTGGAATGCAGGGAGCTTTAGGTTTCAATATCGGGAACAATATCGAGATGAAAGTAAAATCTAAAAGTGATTCTACAGGAGTGAAAAAAATCAAGATATTTGAATCTTTAAACCTTTCAGGAAGCTACAACTTTGCGGCTAATGATCACCCTTGGTCTGTCTTCTCAATCAACGGACAGTCTTCATTCTTTAATAATAAACTTACGGTAAATACCAGTCTTGCACTGGAACCTTATAAAATAGATTTCTCTTCCGGTCAGGATACCGGGGTAAGAACAGAACAGTTCGGGCACTTCAGTGTGCAGGGATTCAATGTTCAGTTGTCTTATCCTTTAAGCAGCGAAATTTTTGGAGAGAAAACAGATTATGCTAAAAAATATTCTTCAAAAGGAGAGGTCCGAAATGAAAATTATTATTTTGATGATGATCATTATGCCCATTTTGATCAGGCATGGACTTTAAATATCAGTGCCAATTATGCCTACTCAAAAGGACTGAGCAAATTTGCCAACAAGATTGCTTCCATAGGATTAGACGGGAGCCTTAAGCTGACTCCTTTCTGGAATATCACAGGAAGTACGCATTATGATATGGTGACTAAAGAATTGGCGTATACAAGAATTGGTTTTTCAAGAGATCAGCGAAGTTTTACGATCAATTTCAACTGGGTTCCTTTCGGGCAGTATAAAGTGTATGACTTCTTTATCGGTATCAAAGCCAATATCTTAAGTGACGCATTAAAGTATAAAGACAGAAGCTTTACCCAGCCTAATGCACCTTTCTAATATCAGATTGGCATTTGATAATATAAATTTTATATTTGCAATCAAAATAAATTCTAATGAAATCACTGCTGACAGAATTTTATTACCGGCAAAAGTGATGACATATGACCTTAGAAAAAAATAAATATCCGCTATGAAACAAATCATCAACACAGTTAATGCACCTGCAGCTATCGGTCCTTATTCACAAGCAAATATGGCAAACGGAGTTTTGTATATCTCCGGACAGATTCCTGTAGATCCTGCAACTGGTAAATTGGTAGAAGGAATTGAAAAAGAAACGCATCAGGTAATGAAAAATCTTGAGGCTATTCTTACTGAAGCAGGAATGACTTTTAAAAACGTTGTAAAAGCGACAATCTTCCTTAAGAGTATGGATGATTTTGCTGTAATGAATGATATCTATGCTTCTTACTTAGATTCAGAAAGCTATCCTGCCCGTGAAACAGTACAGGTTTCTTGCCTGCCTAAAAATGTGGATATCGAAATTTCTATGATTGCACATCAGGATTAATGAATTTTATAAGAAATACAATTGCGGTTCTGGTAGGTCTTGGTATTGCAGGACTTATTATTACTCTTGGTATAAGGGCTTTTCCGCAATGGGTTACTTTTGAGGCTTTTGCTCCGTTTGAGCACTGGCAGAGGTTTCTTTTCAGTATGAAAGATGATCAGGCGTTCTTCGGCTTCCTGTTGTTTATTTCCGGATTGGGGACTACTATTGGAGGAGTTGCAACGGCTATCATCGTTAAATATGCTAAAGTAGCTTATGCTATTCTGATCGGTTTTATTATGCTCTTTATCGCGATGCTGGATGTGATTATATTTCCTTATCATCCTACATTTTATAAGATCTCTATTTTCCTTACGTTCTTTCCGTTTTCCTGGATTGGGGGTAAGATTGTAGAAGTTATTTATGAGCGAAATAAGCAGAAAAGAATTGCTGAAAAAATGAATAAGTCTAAATAAATAATAAAAAAACGCTGCAGATTTCTGCAGCGTTTTTTGTTGATATGAAGAACTGATTTTGTCTTTTTTGATTAAGGCATTTTAAATCCTTTTGTGTAAATTCTTCCGTAGTCATCTACAAATTTCACCTGTACATTTCCTTGGTATTTATCCAGAATCTTTTCTACATCTTTCTGAGAATTCACAGGCTTACCGTTTACTTCAATGATGATATAGTTATCTACAATTCCGATTTTAGCCATTTCGCTGCCTTCAGATACGCTTTTGGCAACAACACCACTATTCAACCCGTATTCTGTTTTGAAACGCTCTGTAAGAGGCTCAAATTCAGCTCCGATTTTTTCAGTTACGCTCAGGTCAGCTTTAGTTCTTGTAGAAGTACCTCCTTTCTGATCTCTAAGTGTTACCATAGTAGTACCGTCTTTACCGTTTCTTGAATACGTTACCTGAACTTTATCGCCAGGGCGCTTGCTTCCGATTGACATTGAAAGATCAGCAAAGTCTGTGATATCGTAGTTATCTACTTTAGTAATAATATCTCCTTTTTTCAATCCTGCATCTTCAGCACCGCTGTTGTCACCGAATCCTGTAATATAAATTCCTGAACCTACTTTCAGGCTCGTCTTGAACTGTTTGTTGTATGAAGTTACCAACTGATCGTTTGAAAGGTCCAGAGACTGAACACCTAAGAATCCTCTCTGTACAATTCCGAATTTCTTGATATCCTCAACAATTTTTCTGGCTAGGTTAGAAGGAACCGCAAATCCGTATCCCTGATAATATCCTGTAGTAGACTGGATGGCAGAGTTGATCCCGATAAGCTCACCATTTGTATTCACCAAAGCTCCTCCTGAGTTACCCGGGTTGATGGCAGCATCCGTCTGGATAAAGCTTTCAATAGGATTAGCTGCTTTCCCTTGGCTGCTTAAAATTCCGATACCTCTTCCTTTAGCCGAAACAATACCTGCTGTTACCGTTGAGTTTAATCCAAGTGGATTCCCTACTGCAAGCACCCATTGTCCTACATCGATATTGTCAGAATTCGCAAAATTTAAGTAAGGAAGACCTTTCTCTTCAATCTTTAATAGAGAGATATCTGTATTGGGGTCAGTTCCTACCAAAGTAGCGATATATGATTTTTTGTTGCTTAATACTACTTCCAGTTTATTAGCGCCTGCTACCACGTGGTTATTGGAAATGATGTAACCGTCCGGAGAAATGATTACTCCTGAGCCCATTCCCGATGGCATATTGTCAGGAGTTTGTTGCTGCTTCTGTCTTTGCTGGCCCTGGCCTCTTCCTCCAAAAGGATCTCCGAAAAAAAAGTCAAATAAATCCTGCTCAGAAGCTCTGCTTGCTGTTCTGCTTTGGTAATTTTTGATGGTAACTACAGCCGGAACAGTTGTTTTGGCTGCTTTCACAAAATCGTCGCCTACTGCTCCTGTATTCATTCCTGCGAATGAGGTGTTAGGTGCAGACGTTGTGAAGTAAGATTGATCTCCATTGTTGGAGTTGTGTCCTAAATATTGTATGGCTCCAACGGTAGTAGCTCCGGAAATTACTCCTACTACTGCAAATGGTAATAGTTTTTTTAAAGTACTCTTCATTGTATATCTTTCTTGTTTATTAATTAATTTCTATTTTATGTTTTTGAGTAAACAAATTTAATGTTAAATAAGTAAGCAATTAGTATGCTATGTTTCAATTTTAACTAAAATTTAACGGCTATTATGTCATTTTATGCCTTATGTCATAATTGTTAATGTCAAGGTTAACAAAACTTAAAAAAATATTAAAGAAAATATGTCAGGTTATAGGGTATAAAATACACTCGTTTTCCATTGTTTATTACCAATTATTGAATGCTGGCTGCTCATTATTCATTACCTGTGATTTGTGTCATAAAGATACTTAATTCAAAAATGATTATCTTTGCAAAAATTTTATTCTCACTTAAAACGTTTATAGCATGCAACTGTATAACACCTTAAGCGCAGAAGAAAGAGCTCAACTTATTGATGAAGCCGGTAAAGACCGTCTTACTTTGTCTTTCTATGCGTATGCCAAAATTGAAGATCCCAAAAAATTTCGCGACGAATTATTTATAGCCTGGAATGCACTGGATGCACTTGGCCGTATTTATGTAGCAAAAGAAGGAATTAATGCTCAGATGAGTGTTCCTGCAGATCAGTTTGAGGCTTTCCGAAATACGCTGGAAGTTTATGATTTTATGAAAGGAATCCGTTTGAATGTCGCTGTTGATCAGGATAACTATTCTTTTTTAAAATTGACAATTAAGGTCAGAAATAAAATTGTTGCTGACGGTTTGAACGATGAAACTTTTGATGTTACCAATAAAGGAATTCACTTAAAAGCTAAGGAGTTCAATAATTTACTTGAAGACCCGAATACAATTGTCGTAGACTTCAGAAACCACTATGAAAGTGAAGTAGGTCACTTTGAAGGGGCAATTACTCCTGATGTGGAAAATTTCAGAGAAAGTTTACCCATTATCAACGAACAGTTACAGGACTTTAAAGAAGATAAAAACCTTTTGATGTACTGTACCGGAGGAATCCGTTGTGAAAAAGCCAGTGCTTACTTCAAACACCAGGGCTTTAAAAATGTTTACCAATTAGAAGGCGGAATCATTGAGTATACCCGCCAGATCAAAGAAGAAGGAATAGAAAGTAAGTTTATTGGTAAAAACTTCGTATTTGACCACCGTTTAGGGGAAAGAATTACAGACGATATTATTTCACAATGCCACCAGTGTGGAAAACCATGTGATAACCATACCAACTGTGCTAATGATGCCTGTCACCTTTTATTTATCCAATGTGATGAATGTAAAGCAGCAATGGAAAACTGCTGTTCTACAGAATGTCTGGATACGATACATCTGCCTTGGGATGAACAGGTGAGACTAAGAAAAGGACTGCAGGTTGGAAATAAAGTATTCAGAAAAGGAAAATCTGATGCTTTGAAATTCAAAAACTCAGGAGATCTATCTGATAAACCTTTAGCAAAAGCTGAAACAAAAAATATCCGTCAAAAGATTGCTGTTAAAAAAGAATTGATTGGAAAGGCAGAACATTATTTCTCAAAATCAAGAATTGCACAGTTCTTAATTGAACAAAAAGATTTGTCAGTTGGAGATAAAGTATTAATTTCCGGTCCTACAACAGGAGAGCAGGAAGTAACCATTACTGAAATCTATGCCAATGGCGGTCCTTGTGAAACTGCAAACATTGGAGATCAGATTACTTTCGAACTTCCATTCAGAGTTCGTTTATCTGATAAACTGTACAGAATTGTGCAAAACGCATAATCAATAATAAAACTTCAAAGCCTGTCGGGTAACAATTATTTCTGTCAAAACAACTTAATAATTATGCTAAAAGCTGAGCTTAGAAAAAAATATACCCAAAAAAGAAAAGCCTTGTCTCCAGATGAGGCTTTCTTGTTATCTGAGAAGATTTTTGAAAATTTCATTCATCATTTCAATCCTCAGGAAGGTGAAAAAGTACATATTTTCATCCCGATTCCGGCAAGAAAAGAAATTGATACCCAAATCTTCATTCACTATTTTTTAGAGAAGAATATCCGTGTTTATGTTCCTAAAATTGTAGGAGATAAGCTTATTAGTATAGAAATCTTTGAAGATACCGTCTTTGAAACCAGCAGCTGGGGAATTTCAGAACCTGTTTCTAATGAAGATTCGGGTGAAAATGACTTTCAATATGTAATTACTCCATTGTTGTATTGTGACAGAAAAGGAAACAGAGTAGGATATGGGAAAGGTTTTTATGATGGATTATTTCAGGATATCCCGGTAAAGACCAAAAAAATCGGAGTCAATTACTTTGACCCCGAAGAATATGTGGATGATGTCTGGGAAAATGATATTCCCGTAGACTATTTAGTTACTCCTACCGAAGTACTGTCTTTCTTAAGCGGTTGGGAATAGAAATCTAAAAAGTAGAATTTAAATTCCTTTTTGAGCTTGGAAGTAGACAGCAATATGTATTGTGCGTTCTTTTCAAAGCTTCCCAAAGATTTGTTTTTATTATCAAAATATTCCACATTAAACTTGGCATAGTCTAAGGTATCTTTTTTATAGAACTCCTTATAAACATTCAGGTTACTCACCTTTGCTGTTTTCACTTTCATGCTATCCAGTTCCTTCAGTAACCTTTTAAAAGTCAAAGAATCCGGTTTGTGGAAATAGCTTTCCATTTGTGAATAAATAACGGTGTCTATTTCTGTATTTCTGTTTCCGGACAGGTAAAGAGTAGAAAGATCAAAAAGTTCCTGAACTTTCTGCTTGGTAATGGAATTAATTGCCTGCATGCTATCCATCTGTACGGCAGGATAGCTCTTTTCATTGTTGCTGTTTCGTAGCTTATCGAGGTCACTTACCTCTGAGGTTTTATTATTACAGGCAATAAATAATGTCAGAAGTACGGTGAAAATTAAAAAATTACTTATTTTTTTCATTTGTGGTAGCAATTTTAAATTTGATGGATACAATCTTACCTTTGTTATCCTTTTTCATTTCTATTACATTCAGGTTTTTCAATGAGGTGGTTGGAGTGGTTACCAAAGTGATATATTTCTGCTTATTCAGGCTTTCTATACCATAAGTATCATTGTCATAAACCTGATAGATTACAGCATTATTACTGATCAGATTTTCCAGCTGATTTCTTTTCTGCTTAATAAGGGCAACCTGTTCATCAGGATTTCCTCCTTTGATATCTTTTATTGAGAAATAGTACACGGCCATCTTATAATCATCCGGCTTGAGTTCTATTTTTTCTTCCTCAGGCGCATTTTCAAGGTTTCTGTTGACCTCCAGAGGTTCGTAGAAAGGAGCGCTGATTCGCATTTTTAAATTTTTATCCTTGGTAGAATAATAAAAACATTCACCAGGTTTTATTTTATACATCAATGGAGATTCATTTTCCTTCACCACCATTATTTCTAAAGTGTTAATTACAGAAACTCCTCTGTCTTTATCAATGAAACAATATTTATAAGTTTTAGAAAAAAGAACGTCTTTAAATCCTAAAAGACCAGTGATCGTAATTAAAACGGAAGTAACCAATGCCCAGGCGTTCTTTTTGAAGAAATTTTTCTTAGGTGGGATAGATGAAATTTCAATTTCCTGAGTAGTATTTTTATTTTGGTTAACTTGTTGATTTTCAGTATTTGATTTTTGTAAATCAGTATTTTCTGAGGTGATGTTTTCGATTTTTTTAGGCTGAAATTCAGTTTTTGGAATTTCAGGGGCTATAGAAACTGTTTTTTCAAGTTCATTAATTTCTTCCTCTTCCGGATTTTCATTTTCCTGCAGCAGTTCACCTGCAAAAAGATGCAGTTTTTTAAATTCATACCAAGAGTCGTAACCTGCATAAATACTCAATAAATTGAGCATGTCTATCCTTGGTAATTTAGTAACCGGCGAACTTTTGAAATAGGTATAAAATGACTTTTCACTGATGTTACCTTTTGCTTTTTTGCGCAGGTCTTCCTGAAAATATATTATATCAATACCCTTCCACTTGGATATATCATCCTGCGAAGGGGTATGTTCTTTTAAGTATTGACCCTGAACATCCTTTTTTAGCTGCTCAAAGTGTAATAGATCTAAATCTGTCAATTTTTCAAAAAATAATTAAATTGTTGATTATCAGATATGTTTTTTTGTAAAACTATTTTACAAAGGTATTACAATTATTTTTCATAAACAAATTTTCTAACTGCTATACCTTTGTCTTGTTCAAATAACAGAACAGAAGAAAATTTTATAAAACAATATTAACAAAATTAAATTTAATTTATTATGAAAAAGTCATTATTCGTAGCTGCTATCGCTGCAATCTCTCTAGTTGCTTGTAAAAAAACTGAAGCTACTTCTACTGAAGGAGCAACTGATTCTGCTGCTGCTACTGTAGCTGATTCTGCTGCTGTAGTTTCTGATTCAGCTGCTAAAGTTGTTGATTCTGCTGCAACTACTGCTGTAGAAGCTACTAAAGATGCTGCTGCTGCTACTACTGCTGCTGGTGCTGAAGTTGCTAAAGATGCTGCTAAAGGAGCTGGAGAAGCTGCTAAAGGAGCTGCTGATGCTGCTAAAGGTGCTGCTGACGCTGCTAAAGATGCTGCAAAAGACGCTGCTAAGAAATAATTCTAGCATACGCTTAACAATAAAAGAACCGTTTCACTCAGTGAGACGGTTTTTTTATGCTTAGTCATTGCGAGCCGAAGGCGAAGCAATCTCATTAATATAAAATGAGATTAAGAATAGTTTATCCTTTCTTTTGCTTTAAAGATTCATAGCAGGTAATCGCTACGGCGTTGCTTAGATTTAAAGAATCAATACTTCCGGCCATCGGAATCAATGTGTTTTTTCCTTTTCCGATCCAGAAATCACTTAGGCCCGAATGCTCAGTCCCGAATAATACGGCTGAACGCTGTGTAAAATCTCTCTTATAAAGATCCTCTGCACTTTCATCCATCAATGTAGTATAAATATTGAAGTTGTTTTTTTGCAGAAATTCTAATGTTTCTTCATTCTCAGCCTGATATACTTCCATTCCGAAAAGACAGCCCACACTGGATCTGATTACATTAGGGTTGTAGAAATCTGTTTTTCCGTCAGCAACAATCAGAGCATCTACTCCAAATGCTTCACAACTTCTCAAAATAGCTCCAAGGTTTCCCGGTTTTTCTACTCCTTCCACAATAATTACCGTAGAATTTTCTTTAGGAACAAATGAAGAAAGAGGTGTTTCTTTTGCCTGGTAGATCCCGATAATTCCCTCAGAACTTCCTCTGTAAGCTATTTTTTCATATACTTTTTCACTTACATGATGGATTTTCCCCGTAGGAAGGGTTCCTTTAAAGATATTTTCGCAAATAAAGAATTCCAGCGGTTCAAAATGATACTGCATTGCTCTTTCATTTTCCTGCTGGCCCTCTACTACAAAAACTTTTGATTTTTTACGAAACCTGTTGTCAGTAAGGAGCTTAGTGACATTTTTTATTTTTTCGTTTTGAAAACTTTCTATCAACATTCCGCAAAATTATGCAAAATTTATCATTGAACTTCTCTGGTTTTGATAAAAAGGCTGTTCCGGTTAATTTTAAACAGATCTTTATTTGAAAATATGAGTTTGCTCAACGGACTCTGAGAGTTTTAGCTTTCTGATGGATCAATGAGATTGCTGTTGTCAATAAGACTTTGTGGTAAATCTTTTTTATTTTTGATTCCCAGCGATTTCAACTTTTGAGTTTGAATCACAAGGTTGTCGTTTCCGGTATGAAGCTGTTTGTAAGCATCATTATAGACGTTTTTTGCCTGGTCAAGATTTCGTCCTACTTTTTCCAGGTTTTCCACAAAACCTACAAACTTATCATAAAGTCGGGCACCGCGTTCTGCAATTTCTATGGAGTTTCTGTTCTGATACTCACGTTTCCAGAGATCAGCAATCAGTTTAAGGGAAGTAATTAGGTTACTTGGATTCAGTAACAAAATTCTTCTTTCGTAAGCATAGTTCCAGAGATTCTGATCTGCCTGCATTGCTGCAATATAAGCGGGTTCACTAGGAATAAACATCATTACGAAATCCAATGATTTTCCATAGTCATCATATGCTTTTTGACTCAGTTGATTAATGTGGTTTTTAATTGAACCAAGATGCTGGCTCACTTTTATAGCATAAATATCTGCATCAGTTTCGTCTACGAGTTCTGTGAAAGCTGTAAGTGAGACTTTGGAATCGATGATGACATTTCTTTCATCAGGATATTTTACAACAGCATCCGGACGCATTTTTTTACCGGAAAATTCTGAGAATAAAGCCTTATTGTCTTCATCACGTAATTCATGTTCAAGAAAATACTCCCTTCCTTTTACCAAACCTGATTTTTCCAGAATGCTTTCCAGGATCATCTCACCCCAATTTCCTTGGGTTTTGCTTTCTCCTTTCAAAGCGCGGGTTAGTTTTTTGGCATCATCAGAAATCTGTTGATTGAGTTCTGCCAGTTCTTTCACTTTTTCAGCAAGAGAAAAACGTTCTTTATTTTCCTTTTCGTAGGCTTCGTTGACTTTGTTTTTTAAATCAGCTATTTTTTCCTGAAAAGGCTCAAGGATGTTTTTTAAGTTATTTTGATTTAAAGTAGTGAACTTTTCTGTTTTTTCTTCCAGAATCTTATTAGCAAGGTTTTCAAACTGAAGTTTAGAATCTTCCTGAATTTTGATAATTTCTTCTTTTTGGGTGTCAAGAGATTTTTGCAACCCTTCATTTTTAGCAGAAAGTTCAGAGTTTTTAGCGAAAATGTCCTGTTTTTCGATAATATGAGTTTCTATTTGAGATACCTGTCTTTGATTGATTTGCTTCAATTCCTGGAACTGAATGTTCAAAGAAGAATATTCTGCGGAGATTTTAGAAAATTCATTTTTCAGATCGTCCAGAAGATCCTGCTGCAGCATATTGGCTTCTTTCTCTTTACTAATGTTTTGATTAAGTTCCTGAATTTTCAGGTTTGAATTTTCAAGATCAGATTGATTTTTAATGGACAAGGTATTCAATTCATCATAAGAACTTCTTGAAACCATAGATGATTTCAGTGCAAAATACAATATAACCGCTCCCAATATACCACCGGCAACAAATCCAATAATTAAATATATCATCTCCATTTTCCAAAATTATGAAAAAAGGCTGGAAGCTGCATGTGCAATAATCGTTGTTTGTTCTACTATTTTTAAAGGATAAATAAATGATTGGTATTTGTTTTATTGCATTCAATTACTTCTCTCTTCCATCATCTCAGGTTCCTTTCTGAACAAGAATGCCTATATTTATGGGAAATTTCAGAGACTTATGAATATTTTGTTGGTAGAAGATGATCAAAGAATCAGCAATTTTCTGATAAAAGGCCTTTCTGAGGCTGGATACAATCTGACCCTTGCGGATTCAGGAGAAAAGGCTCGTGAACTTCTTCATACCTATGATTTTGATATTATTTTAATGGATATCATGCTTCCGGGTTTGGATGGGATGCAGCTTACGCAGATCATACGATTTAAAGGAAATTATACTCCAATTTTAGTTTTAAGTGCCTTGAACAGTCCGGATGATAAAATCAAAATGCTGGACATGGGTGCTGATGATTATCTCTCAAAACCTTTTCATTTTGAAGAACTGATTTCAAGAATTAAAGCGTTAACCAGAAGAAATAAATTAAGCTACCAGAAGGAAGATCAATATTTATCATGCGGAAATATTGTCATTGATACGGATCTTCACAAGGTAACACAAAATGATAAGGAAATAGAATTTTCCCCTACAGAATATAAACTTTTTACTTTTCTGATGGAGAATAAAAATAAGGTATTGAGCAGGACTCAGATTTTGCATAAAGTATGGGGAATAGATTTTGATAACACCACCAATGTTGTGGATGTTTATATTTCTTATGTCCGAAATAAAATTGACGAAACAGAACAGAAAATTATTCATACGGTAAAAGGAACCGGATATTTAATTAAAGACTGAAAATGACGCTCAGAAATAGATTTACCCTTATTTCAAGCCTTTCATTCGGCATCGTTTCTATCATCACATCTGCGGTGATATTCTTTGCTTATTATGACAGTACAAAGATTTTTTATTTTGAAAAGCTAAGGAATACGGCTCTTATTTCTGCCATTTATTATCTTGAAAAAGATGAGCTTCCAAAAGACAGGCATGCCCAGATCAAGAAAGAATACAATCATTTGATTCAGAATAACAGGGTAGCGGTTTACAATCAGAACAACGAAGTCACTTTTGGGCATAACCTTAATGATAAGAATATAAAGCTTTCTCATTTGCAGTCGGTCCGGGCTAATAAAGGAATCCAGTTTATGTCTGATAACCAATTCTACTATGGAATTTTTTATCCGGACAATCAGGGGGATTTCGTAGTTTTTGTAAAATCATCAAATGATTCTTTTCAATCCCAGATATTGAGGCTTGCCATTATTATGCTCTCTGTATTGGTGATTGGTTTGCTTGCGATTTATTTTCTGAGCCGCTATCTTTCAAAGGTGGTTTATAAGCCTATTTCAAATGTTGTAGAGCTTATCAATAAGGTGGAGTACAACAATATTTCTACGGCAATTACTTCTACCAATACCAATGATGAGATTGAAGATCTTATTAAATCCTACAATAAACTGTTGGGAAGAATCTCAGAAAATGTTCTTTTACAGCAGAACTTTATCAATTATGTTTCTCATGAATTTAAAACTCCTTTGGCTGCGATCTCCGGAAATCTGGAAGTATTTGCCCAAAGAGACAGAACTCCGGAAGAGTATCGGGAAGTAGCAAAAGAATCACTAGAAAATGTGTACGAGATTGAAAATATTCTCAACAATCTTTTACTGATGTCCGGAATGACAAAGCTTGAGTCTTCTCATAAACAAATGAGAGTGGATGAGCTGATCTGGAAAATTTATGAGAAATTGGAACCTAAGGCAAAAGAAAATAATTCATCCATTAAAATACAGCTTCAGGTAACAAAACCTGCTTTGCTGGAATTCCCCGGAAACGAAACACTACTTTACCTTGCTATATATAATATTGTTGAAAATGCTATTAAGTATTCTTACGATAAACCTGTAGTGCTTACTTTATCTGAAAAAGAAAATCAACTGTATATTGAAGTTCGGGATGAAGGACGAGGAATTCCTACAGAAGATCTTGCTAAAATATCCGAAACCTTTTACAGGGGAAAAAATGTAGATACGGTGAAAGGAAGCGGAATTGGTTTATCCCTTTCAAAAAGTATCTTCGATCATCATCATATTATAATGAAGATTGATTCTGTTGTCAACATCGGAACAACTGTACTTCTTAAATTTCCGGTTCATTCATAATTGTGTCATCTGTGAAATTACTCGTGTTTTAAAATATTCAATAGGAGCGGGTTTTAACCCGCTTACAAAATACATTCGTAATCATTTGGCTTTAGCCCAAACATTACTATTCAAGCACAATTTCCGGAAATGAAAATCATTCTAATCAAACTCTAATGTTGAACTAACCGAATTTTAATTCTGTTTAAAATTCCCTCTAATATTAGACGAATAGCTTTGTGGTCTTAAAATAAAAGATCTTGAAGAAGCTATTTTTAACCCTATTTTATATTCCCTGTTTCAGTTTCTTTTCAGCGCAGATTTCAGATACTATGAAAATCAGCAGAAAGGAAGCTGAAACTATTTTTCTGGCTAAAAACCTTGACCTTATTGCCCAGAAGCTTGAAATTTCACAAGCCGAAGCAAGAACTGTTCAGGCTAAATACTGGCCAAACCCCAAATTAAGCATCAGCGAAGTAAATCTATGGAGAACTTATGACATAGAAGAACAGCCGGCACTGATCGGAAACTGGGGAAAAAACACACAAATCTCTGCTGAAATAGAACAGGTAATTCAGACTGCGGGAAAGAGAAGAAAAAATATTGAGCTTCAGAAAATAGAAGTGGAAGGAGAAAAGTATGAACTGCAGGAAGTTTTGCGTGAGCTTAAGAAAACATTGAGAAATACGATCACTGAAATTCTTTACAATCAGGAACAGCAGAAAATCTATCAGGGACAAATTGCTTCCATTGAGAAATTAACAAAATCCTATAACAATCAGTTAACGCTGGGAAATATCAGTAAAGCCGAATATGTCAGACTGAAAGCACAGGAAATTGAATTCAAGAAAAAACTGATTTCATTAAAACAGGAAATTGAAGATCAGCAGGTAGAGATGAAGGCTTTGTTGATGCTGCCTTCTCAAACGTATCTGGTGATTTCGGACTCATTTGTCATGCCGGAAAAACAACTTTCAGAGCTGGAAGTAAATCAATGGATGGAAAAGGCAAAAGAAAACCGTCCCGATATCATGATCGCAAAAAATAAAGAAAAGCATGCCGCCAAAAACCTGGAAATTCAAAATGCCATGAAAACACCGGACGTGGCTGTTTCCATTGGATACGACCGTGGGGGAAATATTATGAAAGACTTTATAGGACTGGGAGTTTCTATGGATCTACCCATTTTCGACAGAAACAAAGGAAATATCCAGGAAGCGAAACTTGAAATCGAGAAAAGTAAGCTTGAGACCCGTAAAAATATGCTCAAGTCAGAAAACGAAATTGTCTCTGTTTTTAGAAACTATATCAGAACACAGCAGGTTTCAGAAGAAATCGATGAAAGCTATGAATCTACATTAGATGGGCTGCTGGTAAGCCACGAGAAAAACTTCAGACTAAGAAATATCAGCATGTTGGAATACATGGATTTTCTGGATACCTATATCGGAAACAAAATGATCATACTGGATACGAAAAAAGAACTTAATCAATACTACGAAAACCTGCAGTATGTTGTAGGACAAGACTTATAAGATATGAACAAAATTATTACAAAATACATTGCCGCGGCTTACCTGTCTGCCCTCATTATTTTTACAGGCTGTGCCGGAAAAGAAGAAAATAAGGAAGCCGAAAAAAACTATTGCATCAGTAAAGAGCTTAAAAAAGATATTAAGCTCGTAAAAGCAGAAATGCTTCCCATAGAAGAAAGTATCACGCTTACCGGAGAAGTGGAGAGCAATTCAGATAAAACAGTTCCTTTTGTAAGTCTTGTAGACGGAGTTGTAATTGATACCTATTTTTCCCTTGGAGATTATGTAAAAAAAGGACAGACGCTGGCCAGTGTAAAAAGTACGGCTGTCAACGAAATGCAGGATGATACCCAAACCTTGCAGGCTCAGCTGGCAGTAGCGAAGCGAAAGCTGTCTTCTGTAGAAGCTATGTATAAGGATGATATTGCCTCTCAGAAAGATTTACAGGAAGCAAAATCAGAAGTAGCCATTTTGCAGTCTAATATTTCCAAGACACAGAAAAATATGCAGCTGTATTCGGCGGGAGGGAATACTATTCAGATCAAAGCGCCTGCAGACGGATATGTTATTTCCAAAAATATTTCCAAAGGAATGCCGGTTACTGCAGGTGGAGACCAGCTTTTTACCATTTCCAACCTGGATAAAGTATGGGTAATGGCGAATGTGTACGCAACCAATATGAGACACGTTTATGTAGATCAACCCGTAGTGGTGAAGACTCTTGCCTATCCGGATGACAGCTTCTCAGGAAAGATTGATAATATCTCCCAGGTTTTCAATGAAAATGAAAGAGTCCTTAAAGCTAAAATTATTATGGATAATAATGGAATGAAGCTAAGACCGGGAATGTCTGCAGATGTAGTATTGCCAATTAATTCACAAAATAAAAGTGCACTGGCTATTCCTGCCAAAGCTTTAATCTTTGATAATAACCAAAGCTATGTTGTAGTCTACAAAAAAGACTGTGAACTTGAGATAAGACCCGTGACAGAGATTGCTTCCAATAACCAGTATATCTATATAGAAGGCAATTTAAAACCAGGTGAAAATGTCATTGCTTCCAATGGGCTGCTGATCTATGAAAACCTGAAAAACCAATTAAATAATTCCACGAAGTAATGCGAAAATTTGTACAGAATATAGTTTCCTTCTCTTTAAAAAACTCATTGATCGTTCTTTTGGGAACCTTTCTATTGCTTGCCGGAGGAATCTATTCCTATATACATACTCCTATTGAAGCATTTCCGGATGTTACCAATACCAGAGTAAGAGTCATTACCCAATGGCCGGGAAGAAGTGCTGAAGAAATAGAGAAATTCGTCACCTTACCCATTTCAAAGGAAATGAATGCTATTCCGAATAAAACATCGGTGCGTTCTATTTCCCTGTTCGGATTATCTGTGGTCACTGTGATTTTTGATGACCATGTCAATGATTTTTATGCCCAGCAATATGCATCTAATAAACTGGGAAATGTAAATCTTCCCGCAGGAGCCGAATACAGTATTGAACCTCCTTCCGGGGCGACCGGTGAAATTTACCGGTATATCATTAAAAGTAAACTTCCGATCAAAGAAGTTACATCCATTCAGGATTGGGTTGTTGAAAGAGAATTGCTTGCTGTTCCCGGTGTAGCGGATGTAGTAAGTTTTGGTGGAGAAGAAAAGACATATGAAATAAAAATTAATCCTACGGAATTACACAATTACGACCTTTCCCCCCTGGATGTGTATGAAGCAGTTTCGAAGAGTAATATCAATGTAGGAGGAGATGTAGTGGCAAAAGGAGATCAGGCTTATGTAGTGAGGGGGATTGGTCTTTTAGAGAAAAAAGAAGATATTGAGAATATTCAGATCGAGGTGAAAGGCTCTACGCCAATTCTGGTAAAGCACGTTGCTGAAGTAAAAGTTTCCGCAAAACCAAGATTGGGGCAGGTAGGATATAACAAAGAAAATGATGTTGTAGAAGGAATTGTCATCATGCTTCGGGGTGAAAATCCAAGCGAAGTCATAGCGAGACTGAAAGACAGAATAGAACAGCTGAATGGAGGAGAACTGCCGGGAGATGTTCAGATTGTTCCGATCATTGACCGTACGGAACTGGTCAATACAACTGTTCATACCGTTTCCAAAAACCTTATTGAAGGAGTAATTCTTGTTTCCATTATTGTATTTATTTTCCTTTACAACTGGCGAACAACCTTTATTGTTGCATCGGTCATTCCTTTGGCTTTCCTGTTTGCTATAATTATGCTGAAAATTCAGGGATTGCCGGCCAACCTGATTTCAATGGGAGCACTTGATTTCGGATTGCTTCTGGAAGGAACACTCGTCATTGTTGAACACGTCTTTGTTGCCCTTGAGGTTAAAGCCAAGAAAATAGGGCTGAAAAGATTCAACAAAATATCAAAACTGGGAATCATCAAGAAAAGCGCAGGAAGCGTAGCAAGTTATATTTTCTTTGCCCTGTTGATTCTTATTGTTGCCCTGATGCCGATTTTCTCTTTCCAGAAAGTAGAAGGTAAAATGTTCTCTCCTTTGGCATTTACACTTGGGTATGCTTTATTAGGATCGTTGATCTTAAGTTTAACGTATGTTCCGGCAATGTGTAAACTTTTACTGACGAAAAATATTGAAGAAAAAGAAAACTTTATTTCAAGATTCTTCAGAGTGAATATCTATAGAATTTACGAATTCAGTGACCGTCACAAAAAAGGATTCATTATTGGTTTCGTTGCTTTGCTTGCAGTCTGTGGATGGAGATTCTCTAATTATGGATCTGAATTTCTGCCCAAACTAAATGAAGGTGCCATCTATGTAAGAGCAACTCTCCCGAATAGTGTCAACCTGGATGAATCAGTACGGTTAACGAAAGAAATGAAAGAAATTCTCATGAAATATGATGAAGTGAAATTTGTCATGACTCAGACAGGCCGCCCGAATGATGGTACCGATCCAACAGGTTTCTTTAATATCGAATTTAATATTCAGCTGAAACCGGAAAATGAATGGAAGAAAAAAATATCCAAAGACGAACTTCTTGAAGAAATGAGAGTTTCCCTGGAAAAATATCCGGGAATCAACTTTGGATTCAGCCAGCCGATACAGGATAATGTGGAAGAATATGTAGCCGGGGTAAAAGCTCCGTTGGTTATTAAAATTTTTGGGAATGATTTATTTGAGCTGGAAAATTACGCCAATAAAGTGGCCAATTCTATCAGGACGGTTCCGGGAATATCAGACGTCAATGTTTTCAAAAATATCGGGCTTCCGGAATTGAGAATACAGCTCCATGATTCCAAAATGGCAAAATATGGTGTTTCCACAGCAGATGCACAAGCCGTGATTGAAATGACGATTGGAGGGCAGGCTGCAACCAAATTTTACGAAGAAGAAAGAATGTTTGACGTAATGCTTAGGTTTGAAAAACAATACCGTGATACACCTGAAAAAATGGGAAATATTCTCATCCCGACTCAAGATAATAAGAAAGTGCCGTTGAAAGAAATTGCCACCATAGATTATCACACCGGACCGTCATTTATTTACCGTGAAGGAAACAGCAGATATATCGGAGTTGGATTTAATATTGAAGGACGTGACCTTGGAAGTACTATCAAAGAAGCCAAAGCCAAGGTCGACAAAGAAGTAAAACTTCCGAAAAATCATAAAATGACATGGGCAGGGGAATTTGAGAGCAAAGAAAGAGCCGCAAAACAGCTTGCAATGGTAGTACCGATCTCTTTAGTTCTAATTCTGATGTTGTTGTATTTCAACTTTGGGAACGTTAAAGATACGCTGATCTCTTCCATTACCCTTGCATTTGCATTCATCGGAGGATTTTTATCCCTTTGGTTTACGGGAACCATTTTTGGAATTTCAGCAGGAATCGGATTTATTATCCTTTTCGGAGTGGCTACAATAGACGGTATCGTTTTGATTGGAGTGATGAAAGAGAATCTGCAAAACAGGTTGTCTCTCAAAGAATCCATTGCAGAGGGAGTGAAGAGTAGAATCCGCCCGGTAGTAATGATCGCTTTGATGGGATCTATGGGACTTCTTCCGGCAGCAATGTCCAATGGAATGGGCTCCGAAATTCAGAAACCTTTAGCCATCATGATCGTTGGAGGATTAATTATCTGTATGCTGCTGTCATTTACTGTGTTACCAATTATTTTCCATTATGCTTACCGCAAAAAGCATAAGGAAGCAATATAGTTTCTTTTATTTTGTTCATTATGAGCCGGGATCCGTGAGGAAGATCCCGGCTTTTTTTATTATGAATTCTTTGTTTTTATTTTTTTAGTAAGCTTTCTATAAGTTTGCTTTGAGCTTCCATAAGCTTTGTGATATCTTGTTGATTCTTCAATAAACTTTCTATTAATTCCTCAGAAATTGTATTATTAATAGTTACTGTATTATTATTATGAATTGTTCCTATAGCTCTATCAGTATTATTCTGAACAATAGGAGTTTCATCTAATAATTCATAAACATCAGTTTCGTAAAAATCTGCAATTTTCATAAGGTTTTCCATTGCAGGTTTTGCTTTGTCGCTTTCCCATTTATTATAGGCATTTTGAGAAACGTGTAATCTTTCAGCGATCTGAACTTGTGTAAGTTTCCTTTCTGTCCTTAGTCTATTAAGTTTGGTTCCCAAAGTCATACTCTTATATTTTATGCTAAAGAAATAAAAAAATAAAAAAACAACTAAAGATTGGACATTTTACAACCAAAGTTTACTGTACAGTTTGAGATTTAATTTTAGTTTTGTCATAGTTTTCCTCGAAGTGAATATAAAAAATATTATATTTAATAATTAAAACTCAATTGAATGAAAAAAAGCTTTATTATCGGGCTGCTCTTACTGGCAGTCTTAGGTTTTATTTTACAGTCCTGTAGAAATGATTTACTTCCTGATCATCAGGAAACTTACGACAACAGCAATCAGTTTAAACTTTACTCAAAAAGAATTACACTTAATGAAAGTAAACATAAATCTAAACTGATTTCCGAACTGCAACAGGCAGAAAATGATTTAAAGAAAACCAAACGATTTGTTGCAGGGAAAGCTATTGATTATGATAATTTTACAATAGATACAGATCATGTTGTCTTTATGGAAAACGGATCTCACTATCATACATATACTTTCCGGATTATAAGAAATAATGAAAAGGAAAATGCTCCTATAGAAAATTTGGTCTTTACTCCTTTATCAGATGGGACTTATAGAAAATTATTAATTACCTATAACTTCACTTCTCAGGAAAAGAAAATTCTAATGAACGGAGGAGATGTAAATACTAAAGGAAAATCTACTGTCACAGAATTGGGCGTAGGTATATTGCCACAAGCATTGGGCAAAGGATCTACACAAAGCTGCGGATATGTAACGGCAGAAGCCTATACCTGGTGTAGTGAAGGAGTGCATCACAATGGCGAAACAGATTGTACTGCTGATGAACAATCGCACTTAATAACAGTTTTATTATATGTTTGCACCAGTGTAGATGACGGAAGTGGAAGCGGTGGCGGTGGTGGCAGTAGTACCGGAGATGGCGGTGGTGGAGATGGTCCCCCGATTACTTGGGTGTGTCCTTATCCCAAGATTTTAACAGGACCTCAACAACCGGGCTCAGATTTAGGTGATGGAAGCTGTTATGGGGTGCCTACTGATCCCAATGTAGGGGGAGGCTCTAATAATGGAGATCCTTGTGCTAAAGCAAGTGTTCCTGTAAGTATAGTTAATACTTTATTACATGCACCAACAATATCTACAGAGCTAAGCGCATTAGAAAATCATGCTAAAAATGACCATTATGAATATGGTACTGCTATCATTGGAACGAGTACAACACCAATAGCACAGGATCCTTATTCAAGTAATGATCCTGATGATCCTGGCCATGTTTCAATCAGCATACCTTCTGTTGGAGATCTTCTTGCAATGGCACATACCCATCCCAGCCATGGGGCACCCCCTCCATCTGCGAAAGACCTTTATATAACGCTCGAATCTGCGAAAGAAAGACCAACTTTTCAGGCATCATTTGTTTTTAGTAGTAATGGTACTAAATATGCTTTAGTTGTAACTGATAGAGTGAAAGCCGAAGCTTTTCTAGCTGCTTATCCCTTTTTGAGTAATACATCTGATGATGGAAGAATGTTTAATGATAAATTTAATGTAGGCATAGATTTTATAAATATATATGAAAATTATATGATAGGAAGATTACCATCATATTCGGGAAACAGTCAGAATGATGGAATGGAATCAGCGTATGCGCAAATTTTGGAAAAATATGATACGGGAATTAGTTTTGCAAAAACAGATGCTAATGGAAATTTGAAACCACTTAGATCCGTATCTTTTCAATATGAAATCCCAGCATCAGGGGGTAAAAAAATAACAGGCTATAGAGCAGAGCCTTGTCCTTAAAAATAAAAATACTATTATGAAAACAAATATTTTACTTACATTTTTTATTACTGTAATTATTTTTACACAATGTAAATCACAAACAAGTCAACCTATAAGCATAACAGATTATCCCAATTTTTATAATAAGACTGTTTCTAATTTAAATAATCTTATACCAAATAAGGCTAACTATTATAATCAACCGCTTTCAGTTTTCCTCCAGGCATTAGCTCAAAATAATATTGTTATAAAGGCTTACGATCCAGATAGTGCATATTTAAAATTAATGTTTGTGGGGGACGCAGAAACAAGGGCGGAAATTCGTCAATACAATTACGTAAATCCATATATAAACATTTATTTTCAGCAACCTTTTGATTTTCAACAAGCAACCGCAATTTTAAATCAATATCATTGGTTTTGGAATCCTACAGCAGAGAATTTCTATAAAAACTTAATAGTTAAAAAGATAGAATTTTGGTATGTAAGAGGATTAACAAATAAAACTCAGGCTCCAAAGTGATGAAATGGGTTTCTTTTTTTATGATGCTTTATTTGCTTAGTTCTTGTTCTGTGAGACAAAAATATACGGCTTATCTTTCAACAGGAATAGAAAATATAAAACTTTTCCCTGCTAATAAAATAGATTCTGCTAAAATTAATATTATAAACATAACTGCAAAAAAGTCTTTAGAAAAATGTGAAAAACAAAAAAATGTAGTGTGTATAGATGATTTAGGTACAATGATTTTGAATGCAGAATTTCCGAAAGGAATAAGTCACTTTAGAAACGTTTTATTTGAAAAATTTAAGCTTCCCAAAAATGTAAGAGAAGGAGAAAATAGGATTCGTATAATTCTAGGTATTAATGATAATGTAGAAAAGATAGAGATTCTAAAATATACTGATAAAAATACCAAAAAAGCTATTGAAGAAGTTTTTAAAGTAAAAGAACTTAATACATGGAAATCAGCAAAGATGTATGGTATCCCGGTAAAGGAACAGTTTGAAATAAGTATTTTTATAGAAAATAAATAATAAAGACAAACAACTGACTAGAAATAGAAGTTTTTGATAGGATTATATATAAATAAACTTTGATAAGTAACACCAATTAATGGGTTTTGTTTATTTAAAGATACTAAAAAAGTGAGCCGAAAAGCTCACTTTATTTATTGTCATTCAGATTATGGGGTGATTATAATCGGATCTGGAAAAGGTTCAAGAACCAATGGTTTGCACATTGCAGCCGGTTGGCAGGTTCCTCCCGTGCATATAAAATTTGTCATTGTGGTGGTGCCGTCAGGGCATCTGATCATGCCTTCACCATGGCATCCTCCGGGACATTCTGCCGGATAGAGTGTTCCTCCAAATACATCTTTCAAATCTGCTCTCAAAAGCTTTGTTAAGTTCTTTTTCATGGTTTAATTTTTTTGTTTAGTAAATTTTTTATTCTTAACACTCTTATAATTAAATAAGTAGGTTTAGAAATATTGAACTAAAATAGTAAATTATTCTATGATGGTTGAATTAATTTATGATAAATCTTAAAATGAAGGTTAGATTTTTTTAAAATGCCAGATAAGTTTGAAATAGAAGAGTGTCAATTAGATTTGAAATCTAACTATGAATAGTATAAGGATGTGATTTCTGTTTATTTTTGCTTTATTTTTGCCTCCAGCTTAGGCAGGTCTTTTTTATATTGTTCGGGATCCCATTTCATTTGCCAATTTTTTACATACTCTGCCAATGGAGGAAGTCCAACATCTGCGCGTCTTTTATCTACATTGTCAGGATCTTCCAGTGGGGATACATAATATACTTGTGTTTCAGGATCACGTCCGATCTGACTGCCGTAAATTTGTCTTTTACCTTGTCTCAGGGCCACCCTGTCTTCGAGAAGGGCCAGACTGCCGCTTTGTGCTTTACCATTTTTTACAGCATCTCTCATCATAGGTAAATATTTTTCCTGTGTTGCCTGATCTGCATGCTGGATAACAAGAAATAATGTAACGTTTCCCTGTCCGCCCACAACATCAGGACCCAGCCAGCCATATTTATCAAGAATAGCTTTTACCTCAATAAGATTTAGTGAATCTTTTTTATTGATAAGTCTCCAGTGTTGGTCCATTTCTTTTGAATTCCCACCGTATTTTTTTTCAATATCACCGATTTGTTTTCTGTACTTTTGGTCTTCATTATAAATGTTACCAAGCTTTGCGACCAGGGGTTTATTCAAATTTGCTTCTGCTTTTTCCTGATTTTTTTTGATTTTTTCGATGAGAGGCTTCCATCGTTTATCATTATGTAAAGAGCTAAGGTCTGTATCTGTTGTTATATGGTTATAATTACTGAATTTTACTGCAATCCTGTCAAGTTGGGAAAATGCACTGTCTGGCCCTGATGCCATTGCCCAGGAGCATGCTGCATTATATCTGTCATTTAGAGACGCTTTCCAGCCGTTAGATTTAAATGCTTCTGAATAGTTGCTCGCAGAGTTTTTGAAATCCTTGGCCTGGTAAAATGATTCAGCCGCTTTTACTTTATCAGTGTATTCTTTGGGAACAGTTTGCCCGAAGAGTAGTTTTGTTGATGCTAGACACAGTAAAACGATTAGTCTTATTTTCATGGTTATTATTTTTTTGAGTTTGGTAATGTCTGGTTCTGTTGGAAGAAGTATTGAAATAGTTATTTTTTGTCTTCCTTTAGTCTTTTAATTTCTTCTTTTAATAAAGTGATATATTCTTCAAGATTATCAATGTTTTTTTAAAATGATATTACGGGTTTTCTTTTGAGATTTCATCATGATGTTTAAGATACAAAGGCAGAGCTGCTGAACCATACCATGGGAAAATTTCATAACTAAAGACTCCGGCTTGTACAGCGGGATCTGTTTTTACCCATTGTTCAGCTTCTTCCTTAGATTTGGTATTGAAAATAAACATTCCGCGGTAGTTTTCTTTATTCTTTTCAAGGAAAGGACCGGCTACTATAATTTTGCCTTCATCTGCCAGTTTTCCAATATTAGACATATGACCTTTCATGAGTTCGCCCATTTTGGATTTGTCTTCAATCTTAACGGAACCTGTTGTCAGCATGACAATAGTATAAGGTTTCATTCCATATTTATCAGCTCCTAATGAAGTTGCCAGTTCCTGATTGTATTTAGGTTTTTCTGCTTTCTTTTCCTGAGCAAAAGACAATGCTGATATAAGGAGGCATGCGGCTAATAATGGTTTTGATTTCATCTTGTTTTATTTTGATAAATATAATAAAAACCTTAAAGATTTATGAACACTGAATTTCAAAAAATGATATGATACAAAAAAACCTCGATGGTTACGAGGTTATATCTAATTTTCCAGATGAGTTTATTTTAATCTTTTATTCTTAAAAATTCTTTGGCCAGTTCAATCATCTTGGGATCACCTGTATACTTTCCATGTTCATCAGAAAGTTTCACTGTAGGAATCCATTCTTTATTTGGAGCCTGTACACCAATAAGTTTCATTACGATGTTCATTGGCTTCAATCCCACATCATTGGTGAGATTGGTTCCTATTCCGAATGAAATACCAATTTTTCCTCTGCAGTAATTGGTGATTTCTTCTACCTTTTCAAGATTTAAGGCATCCGAAAAAATAATATATTTAAACATAGGATTGATGCCGTTCTTTTGATAGTGAGCAATAGTTTTATCTGCAAATTCCAAAGCATCTCCACTGTCATGACGAACGCCGTCAAAAAGTTTTGCAAATTTTTTGTCAAACTGCTGGAAGAAAACATCCGTAGTATACGTATCTGAAAGAGCCACTCCAAGATCCCCTCTGTATACATCTACCCAATGTTCCAGAGCCATTTCATTGGCCATTTTGAATCCGTATTCGGCAGCGTGGAACATAAACCATTCGTGAGCGTGCGTTCCGATAGGTTTTACACCATACTTCATAGCAAAATGAACATTAGAGCTTCCGATAAAGGTTGAATCTCTTTTTTGAGTCAATGCTTCCATCACCAGATTCTGTACCTTATAAGAATGTCTTCTTCTGGTTCCAAATTCTGCGAAAGTTACTCCAAGTCTTCCTAATGAATCTGCTTTCTCTATCGTTTTACTCATCACCACCTCATTGGAATCTCTTTCCATATGGTTCATTTCATAGTGAAGTTCACTGATCAGAGCCAGCAAAGGAACTTCCCATAGAATTGTTCTGTACCAAAGCCCTTCTACAACAACGGAAAGATCGCCTCCTTCCTGGTGTATTTTTACTTCAGACGGGTCATAATGATACCCTTCCAAAAAATCCAGATACGGAAGATCAATATAAGGACATGTTCTTGCCATGAACTTTTTCTCGTCTTTCGTAAGCTTAAGTTCAGCCATTTTATTAACAGCTTCTCTTAAAGCAACGTCAAATCCTTCCGGAAAGTGGTGCTTCCCTCTGTTAATAAATTCATATTTTACAATAGAACTTGGGAATAGCTTTACCACTGCATTCTGCATGGTTATTTTATAAAAATCATTATCTAGGATAGAGTTCAGTCTTACGTCGTTCATAATATGTGTAATTTTAACGCAAATATAAAAATAAATAATAAAATCGCCTAAATGTAAGGCGATTTTTTTGAAATATTTCAATGCATTTTATGGAGTTATTTTCCAAGATAAGAATTGTACATCCAAACTTCTTTCTCTTGTTCGGTAATATAATCGCTCATTTGCGAATTGGTACCTTCATCTCCTGCTTCATCTGTAATATCTAAAAGTTCTCTTTGCAGATCAATTACTACTTTGAAAGAGCTTAAAATTAGCTCAACACTTTTGGTGCCATCAGTTACTTCTTTGCTTTCTTTAATGGTTGCTACCTTTAAATAATCTGAATAATTGTGTGCAGGAATAGCTCCCAAAGTCAGGATTCTTTCTGCAATTTCATCAATTTTTAAAACAAGACTGTTGTACAGCTCCTCGAATTTCGGATGAAGAGTAAAGAACTGCTCTCCTTTAATATTCCAGTGAGAACCTCTTGTATTCTGATAAAATACCGAATAGTTGGCTAATAGTACATTTAATTTTTCTGAGATCTTTTTGCAATCGGCTTCTTTAAGGCCAATGATACTAGCATTTTTCATATGTATATATTTATTTTTTAAGGTCGGATACAATCACCGGCTTCAATTGAGTATTCTGTGAAGCTTGAGGATGAAAGATATGTTTATCATTTTGATATCTCAAATTTACGAAATATCGTGCCGAACTCTCAGGATTATCAATAGATGATAACTATACGAAAGTTTTTTAAAATAGTTTGGATGTATCAAACGCAGTATTCATATCTTGTTTGAAATGAGAAATTGTGAGAGTTACCCTTTATTGTATAAACTTCATAATTATTTAATACTCATTTTTTCAGCAGAGAAATTTCTGTTTTTCTGTTCCTTTTCCGCATGTTTATTATGCTTCTCTGATTGTCATATAGAAACCTGTTCGATTTCGGATGTAAGTATTTGATTTTAATTTTTATATAAGTGTTTGCAGATTAAAAAAATATTACTATTTTTGCACCCTAAAATAAAAAGCAATTAAATGCCTACTATTCAACAATTAGTAAGAAAAGGAAGAGCCACGCTTGCCAAGAAGAGCAAATCGGCTGCCCTTGATTCTTGTCCACAAAGACGTGGTGTATGTACGAGAGTATATACAACTACACCTAAGAAACCTAACTCTGCACTTAGAAAAGTAGCAAGGGTAAGACTTTCTAACGGTAAAGAAGTGAATGCCTATATCCCGGGCGAAGGACATAATCTACAGGAGCACTCGATAGTATTGGTTAGAGGCGGAAGGGTGAAAGACCTACCGGGAGTACGTTACCACATCGTAAGAGGTGCATTAGACACAGCTGGTGTAAATGGAAGAACTCAGAGAAGATCTAAGTACGGAGCTAAGAGACCTAAACCAGGACAAGCAGCTGCTGCTCCTGCAAAAGGAAAGAAAAAATAATCATTAAATAAGGTACAAAAGCAATGAGAAAGACAAAAGCGAAAAAAAGACCGTTGTTACCAGATCCGAAATTTAATGATCAATTGGTAACGAGATTCGTAAACAACTTAATGCTTGACGGTAAGAAGTCAATCGCATTCAAAATTTTCTATGATGCATTAGAGATCGTAGAAACTAAAAAAGGAGATAACGAAAAAACTGCACTTGAAATCTGGAAAGATGCACTTACAAATGTAATGCCTCACGTAGAAGTACGTTCTAGAAGAGTAGGTGGAGCTAACTTCCAAATCCCTATGCCAATCAGAGCTGATAGAAAAATTTCTATGGCAATGAAATGGTTAATCAAATATTCTAAAGCTAGAAATGATAAGTCTATGGCTTTGAAATTAGCTAACGAAGTTGTAGCTGCTTCTAGAGAAGAAGGTGCTGCTTTCAAAAAGAAATCTGATACTCACAAAATGGCGGAAGCTAACAAGGCTTTCTCACACTTCAAATTCTAATCTGAAATGGGAAGAGATCTTAAATTTACAAGAAATATTGGTATCGCTGCTCACATTGATGCAGGTAAGACTACCACTACAGAAAGGATTCTATTCTATACAGGGGTAAACCACAAAATTGGAGAAGTTCACGATGGTGCTTCTACAATGGACTGGATGGAGCAGGAAGCAGAAAGAGGTATTACTATTACTTCTGCAGCTACCACTTGTTCTTGGAACTTTCCAACAGATCAAGGAAAAGCTTTACCTGAAACGAAGCCTTACCACTTCAACATCATTGATACACCGGGACACGTTGACTTCACAGTAGAAGTAAACAGATCTTTAAGAGTATTGGATGGATTGGTATTCTTATTCTCTGCAGTAGATGGAGTAGAGCCTCAGTCTGAAACAAACTGGAGACTTGCTGACAACTACAAAGTTGCAAGAATGGGATTCGTAAACAAAATGGACAGACAAGGTGCTGACTTCCTTAACGTGGTAAACCAGGTTAAAGATATGTTAGGATCTAACGCAGTTCCAATCGTTTTACCAATCGGTGCTGAAGAAGATTTCAAAGGTGTTGTTGACTTAATTAAAAACAGAGCTATCATCTGGGATGAAGCAGGACAAGGAGCTACTTTCGAAGTAGTGCCAATTCCTGAAGATATGAAAGATGAAGTTCTTGAATATAGAGAGAAACTAGTAGAAGCTGTTTCTGAATATGACGAAACTTTGATGGAGAAATTCTTCGAAGATCCGGATTCAATTACAGAAGAAGAAATCAATGCTGCATTGAGAGCTGCTACTATCGATTTATCTATTATCCCAATGACTTGTGGTTCTTCATTCAAGAATAAAGGAGTACAGTTTATGTTGGATGCAGTATGTAAATACTTGCCTTCTCCATTGGATAAAGATGATATCAAAGGTACTGATCCAAGAACTGACGCTGAAATCACAAGAAAACCATCTGTAGATGAGCCTTTCTCTGCATTAGCATTTAAGATTGCTACTGACCCGTTCGTGGGAAGACTAGCATTCTTCAGAGCTTACTCAGGAAGACTAGATGCAGGTTCTTATATCTTGAACACTCGTTCAGGAGATAAAGAAAGAATCTCTAGAATCTATCAGATGCACGCTAACAAGCAAAACCCGGTTGAATATATTGAAGCTGGTGATATTGGTGCAGCGGTAGGATTCAAATCTATCAAAACTGGTGATACAATGTGTGACGAGAAAAACCCAATCGTTCTTGAATCGATGGTTTTCCCTGATCCGGTAATTGGTATCGCTGTTGAGCCTAAAACTAAAGCTGACCAGGATAAAATGGGTAACGCTTTAGCTAAATTGGCTGAAGAAGATCCTACGTTCACGGTTAGAACTGACGAAGCATCTGGACAAACGATTATCTCTGGTATGGGTGAGCTTCACTTAGATATCATCGTAGATCGTATGAAGAGAGAATTCAAAGTTGAAGTTAACCAAGGACAACCTCAGGTAGAATACAAAGAAAACTTAACAAAAGTTGCCAGCCACAGAGAAGTTTACAAAAAGCAGTCTGGAGGTAAAGGTAAATTTGCTGACATTGTATTTGAACTAGGACCTGCAGACGAAGGTAAAGTTGGTTTAGAATTCATCAATGAGATCAAAGGTGGTAACGTTCCTAGAGAATTTGTTCCTGCAATTGAAAAAGGCTTTAAAGCTGCAATGAAGAACGGTCCTTTGGCTGGTTTCGAAGTTGAAGGTATTAAAGTTACTCTTAAGGATGGATCTTTCCACGCGGTGGATTCTGATGCTCTTTCATTTGAAATGGCTGCTAAATTAGGATTTAAAGAAGCGGGACGTGCTGCTAAGCCAGTAATTATGGAGCCAATTATGAAACTGGAAGTTGTAACTCCGGAAGAATATATGGGTAACATCATTGGTGACCTTAACAAAAGAAGAGGTACAATCAGTGGTCAGGAAGAGAAAAACGGTGCTGTTGTAATCAAAGGTTCTGTTCCACTTTCTGAAATGTTTGGATATGTTACTACTCTAAGAACACTTTCATCAGGAAGAGCTACTTCTTCTATGGAATTAGAGAAGTACCAAGCTACTCCACAAAACGTTGCTGAAGAAATCATAGCTAAAGCAAAAGGTTAATTTTTAAATTAAAGAAATGTCACAAAGAATCAGAATAAAACTAAAATCTTACGATTACAACTTGGTAGACAAGTCTGCTGAGAAAATCGTAAAAACGGTAAAGGCTACTGGTGCTGTTGTAAACGGTCCAATTCCATTGCCAACGAATAAGAGAATCTTCACAGTGTTGAGATCTCCGCACGTAAACAAAAAAGCAAGAGAGCAGTTCCAATTATCAGCTCACAAGAGACTAATGGATATCTACTCTTCTTCTTCTAAAACTGTTGATGCTCTAATGAAATTAGAACTTCCTTCAGGTGTAGACGTTGAAATTAAAGTGTGATAAATGCATACTTTGCAATGATTATACAAACCGTTCCTTTTTAGGGACGGTTTTTTTTATATTATTTGAAAATCAGATTTGATACATCATCAAATCTGATTTTTTTTGAATTGAACTTTCTATAACCATAAAAACCCTTCAGGGAATTACTCTTAATGATAGTGTACATCTGTTTAGGGATTGAAAAGGGTCTTTAGCAGGGATTAATGATCTGATATTAATACTTCTTTTTCAGGTGACATATGTCACTCTTGTTTATTTATTTAGAATGAATAAAAATAATAATTTTGCTAAAAATTATCAGATGAATAAAGTAGTATCCTTTTCTCTGCTGTTATTGGGTGGAGTTCTGGCCAATGCACAGAAAGTAAATGATTCAGTTAAACACAAGAAAATTGAAGAAGTAGAACTGTTTGGTGAAAAAAAGAAACAGCCGCAAGGCTTGGACGCAATTACCAGATTGCCTTTGAAAACCAGAGATCAGATTCAGAGTATTTCTATCATTTCCCATAAAGCAATTGAAGAATTAGGAGCACTTACAGTCACTGATGTTGCCAAAAACGTTCCGGGAGTAACCCTGTTTTCAAGTTATGGAGGTGGAAACGAAAGTATGTCTATCAGAGGATATCGTGGAGTTCCTGTACTGAAAAACGGAGTTCAGCTGGATTCGGATTTCCGTACGGCAGGGATGATTACTGATATGCAGGGAGTAGAAAGTATTCAGGTTATCAAAGGCTCTGCTGCTATTGGTCAGGGAATAGGAAATGGTTTGGGATCTGCAGGAGGTGTGATTAATGTTGTTACAAAAAGACCTCAGTTCATTGATCAGACTAATGTAGGATTCCGTTACGGAAGCTGGGATTTTTACAGACCTACCGTAGATTTCCAGAGAGTATTGGACCCTCAGGGAAAAGTAGCTGTGAGATTTAATGGAGCGTACCAAAACAATAATTCATTCAGAAGTCATGTACAGGGGGAAAGGATTTATGTAAATCCATCCATCGCTTTCCGCCCGGATGATAAAACATTAATCAATGTGGAAATGGATTATCTTCATGATAAAAGAACACCGGACAGAGGAACAATCAACCTTGCACCGGGAACTGTTGAAGCATTATATCACATGCCAAAAGGAAAGTTTTTAGGATACACATCTGATTATTCAAAAACTGAAACGTACAACTTTGCGACTACAATTGTACGTAACCTTACAGATAAATTAAAAGTGAGAGCAGCTTTCGTGAATTCCGTGAGTAATACAGATTCTGAAGCTTCATCTGTGTCATTGCCGGCTGGTGAAACCAATTATAATATCAGACAGCGTACTATAGGAAAATCACAGGGAGAAGATATCAACAAAGTATTACAGTTAGACTTCATTGGAGAGCAGATAAAGACAGGATTTATTAACCACACATTTCAGGTTGGCTTTGACTGGAGAGAAACAGAAACATCTTCTACAACCTTTGAAGCATATAAAAACTCAATTGCACCAGGTAATTTAATTACTGCACGTGCTACAAAAATCGGAAATACAACCTATGCGGCTAATCCACTTGATATTGTTGACGTAGTGAACGGAACTATTCCGAATCAGCTTCCGGTAAATGTTATCTATAAAAATCTGGGAAGATCAAACGCTGTATTGACACCAAGTATCGGTGCAATGGCTCAGGATGTGATGACCATCGGGAAATATGTAAAAGCTCATTTGGGGCTTCGTTACAGCAGACTCAATGGTTCTGCCAATGAATCTGTAGATACATGGAATCCTAATTTCGGATTGATTGTTTCTCCACTTCCAAATGTTAATGTATTTGGATCATATACAACAACAACATCTTTAAGGTCTTCTAATAATTTCCTTTTAGATGGTGGGAGAGTAGGCCCGTCAATGACTAAACAATGGGAAGCTGGTATTAAATCAGACTGGTTTAACGAGCGTTTAAGATTTAATGTAACGGTATTTGACATTAAAACAGATCACCTTTCTTTCACTATTCTTGACGAAAATTATAACCCTGTTGTCATTGACAAACAAACAATGTATGGCCTTGCAGGAAACCTTAGAAGAAAAGGAGTGGAAGTAGAGCTTATCGGAAGAATTCTGCCGAATCTTCAGGTAATGTCCGGATGGGCATATCTGGATGCTCAGTACCAGGACAGTCCTGCTTACATCAATGGATCTGCACCAATGAACGCTCCTAAACATACTGCAAACGGATGGCTGAATTATAAATTCAATAATGGTACTTTATCAGGACTTGATATAGGGGCGGGAATTTATTATGTTGGAAAAAGACCGGTTGACGAATGGACTCAGAAAACATTCACAGCAGGTCACCTGAACAGTGTGAAGCCTGGAGACAAACCTTTCGATATGCCGGAATATACTACAGTAGATGCCCAGGCAGGATATACCCTGAAAAATGGAATGGGAATAAGAGTATTCTTTAATAATATTTTTGATAGCGTAGGATACAGCTCTTATTTCAGAGGAGGATATATTGATCAGATTCAGCCTAGAAACTTTGCTGTACAGGTAAATTATAAATTCTAATCAACAAAATCATTCATTATGAAAAGTATCAAAACAATATTCTTCGCATTGGCACTTGGTGCAGCGGCTGTCTCGTGTTCAGGAGACAAAAAGAAAGGAATAGATTATAACGAGTTTAAAACAGAAGTGAAACTTACTGCTGAACAGGAAAAAAACTTTAATGAAATTACTGCAAAATATCAGCAGCTTCAGGAGCAGAACTTCCAGGCAGCAAAAGCTCAGGGTGGTAATATGGATCGCGTAGCTTTAGGAATCAAAAATGAAGAACTGAGAGAACAGCAGTCTATCGAAATGGCTACCGTTTTAGACGGTCCACAGATGGAGAAGTTCAATAAGTTTGTAGACGAAAATTCCAGAAAAAGACCAAGATATGACAATGCATTACTGGAAAGAATCAAGACAGAAGCACAGCTTTCTGAGGATGAGTTCAAAGTAGTAAATGCGGCTAATGATGCCTTTGAAAAAGCATTTAATGACGCACACGATGTATATCATGGGAATAATGATCTGGCTAAAGAATACTGGGAAAAATTTGATACCCAGAGAAAGGCTGCTATTCAAAAAGCACTAAGCCCTGAACACTATACGAAGTTTGAAGCAATCGTAAAAGATGTTCAGTTTAAAGGAAGAAAATAAACGACATTGATACCAGTAAGGGCTGGAAGCAGGAAGCAGGAGATGGATATGATATTGGGCTAAAAGTTCTTACTACTTTTAAGAAAACATATTCAATTTGGTGAATGTAGATTAAAGTTAAGTGGTAATCTTTTAGACTAAGATAATTCCATCAAAAGCTTCATGCTTCCTTACCCGAATTTGTATTAACTTTTTTTAATTTATTCATATCAATTTAATTTAAAACATTAAGACGGTACTACTGTCTTAATGTTTTTGCTGTTAAACAATGAGACTATTATTCAAAAGCCTTTACAGGAAAAGAAGAAAAAACGAATCGCTTACAAAATACCTGATGTGGATTGTTCATCTCTGGCTGGGACTTTTATCAAGCAGTATTGTTTTTATAATGTGTCTTACCGGCTGTCTCTATGCATTCAAAAATCAGATTATTGATTTCAGCAACAGAGATAAAGTATACATAAGCCCGGGCTCAGGAAAAGCGATGAATCCCGATCTCATCCAGGCAGAATTATTAAAGCATAATAAAAAGCTTACCTCGTTGATGATTCCCGATGATCAGGGGAAAAGTTATGTGATTGGCTACCGTGAGAATAATTTGGATAAAAGTACTTACTATAACCAGTATACAGGAGAATTTCTCGGGCAACCGGATGTTGGTTCCGGACAGTTCTTTGAAACAGTTCTGGATCTTCATAGAAATCTGATGATGGGAAATGCAGGAAGGCAGATTGTTGGAGCTTCAGTTCTTATGTTTTGTATTCTGCTGATTTCCGGATTTATTCTCTGGCTTCCGAAGAAACTGAAGTTTTTGAAACAGGGCCTCACCGTCATGTTCAAAGCAAAGTTTCAGAGGGTCAATTACGATCTGCACAATACACTGGGATTTTATACTTTTCTGATGCTCTTCTTTATTGCCGTTACCGGATTATATGTGACCTACCCATGGGTGAAGAATGCGCTTATCATAAGTCTGGGAGGATCGTCAATAGATAACATTTCAAAAGAAGAAGATAATGGAGATGATGCCTTCGGAGGACTTCTGGAAGATATGCTTCAGAAACAGGACGAAAAGAAAAACCTGAAAGATGTTACTTCCGTTTCTGTGAATAAAATTGTACAGCTGGCAGACCACTACCTTCCCTACACTGCTGTTACAAGCATAGAGCTTCCCAACAAAGAAAATCCGCGGTACGTTGTTATCAAAATCAACAGGCAAAACTTCCTGGGAATGATGCTACCGGATGAAGTAACATTTGATAAAACCGGAGTTTTTAAAACAAAAGAATTGTTTTCAGACAAACCTTTGAACAAACAGTTTACATCTTTAGCAAAACCTTTACATACAGGAGAGATCATGGGACTGCCAAGTATTATTCTTTACTTTATTGTTTCTCTTATCGGCTGCTCTCTGCCAGTGACCGGATTTCTGATCTGGTGGCACCGATTCCGGAAAATGAAATAAGAATAAATTCAGCCTGAAATATTTAGATACCTCAAATTCATCATATTTTTCCGTTTTCAGATTAATTTTTTATACATTTATTATTCTAAAAACAGAGATTATGGGGCATAAGGGAAATTCTTTTTTTGAAAAATTTTCAAATTGGGCTGTAAAATTTACAGGAAGTGCATACGCTTTTATGGGAGCTTTCCTTATCGTAGTAGTATGGGCCGTTTCCGGACCTTTTTTTGACTATTCCGAAACCTGGCAGCTTGTTATCAATACCGGCACTACTATTATTACATTTCTGATGGTATTCCTTATTCAGAAAGCCCAGAATAAAGATTCAAAAGCTATACAAATAAAGCTTAATGAAATTATTGCTGCTCACGAAAAAGCAAGCAACCGAATTGTAGACATTGAAGATCTTACGGAAGCAGAATTGGACCAGCTTCATATCTATTATGAAAAACTGGGTGAGCTTGCTAAGAAAGATGCAGATATTCATACTTCCCATTCCATTGATGCCGCACAAAGAAATCAGGATTACAAATACGAATTCTTTAAAAGGAAACATGAAGAATGGATGCAGAAAAAAGAACAAAAAAAGGAATCAATTTGATTCCTTTTTTATTTAATTAAACTGTTATCTCATAAAATAGCTGAAATAACTACAGCTTCCCATCAGGCTTTTCGTTGTTTCCGCATCAGAATACTGTGCTTTCAACTGAGCAAAATAGGTTCTGTATTTCTGGTTTTTAAGATTGTCCATTTCCTTTTGGCGGGCATCTTCTTTCTCAGACCATTTAGGATCAGAATAATCGAAATCTTTTGGAGCTTTCGCTTCGTACTGATAATATTTACCCTGTTCAGCACTTGCCATCTGGAATAAGATTCTTGCTTTTTCTTCCTTATTGCCGGAAAGCTTAAGAGCTTTTTGATAATAATTGATTGATAGATCAAAGTTGTCAGGTTCAATATAAGAAGTATCCAGGAAGTTCTTATAATAATACTTGTAAGGATTCTTTCTGTCAGTATTCCAGAAGTCATATTTACCTCCATTACTGTTATCGATATCCATTACAAACAATTCACGGTAATATCCTAAAATAGAGGTGTTGTACAATAGGTTCCCGATAAGCTGGTTGGCTTTTGCCGCTTTTTCACCCGTTCCGTTTCCAACCTTTTTAAGCTGAATCAAAACATCTGCAAGCTCAAGTTTGTCCATGCTGGTTTTAATGAAAGGGAAATCGGTATAGTTCTCCGCTTTCATACTTTCTGTATCCGCACTTCCGAAACTTTCCCAGACATTATGCCCGAATACAAGATTTGAAATATTTTTGAACCCGTTGTATTCAGTAGGAGTATACTGTTTGCTTGTAATGGTTTGACCATTCTTTTCTGTCCATTCATAATTCTGTCTTGGAATACCGGCAAAGCTTTTTGCTTTTTCATAATAAGATTTTGCCTTTTCAAAATCGGCAAGTCTCATTGCTCTGTCCCCGTATATGTTATTGAAGAAAGCATCAATATTACCTACGCTATCCATATTTTTAGCAATAATCTGTTGCTCAAACTGGGTCTTATCAGGTTTTCTGTAAAACTCTTCCACACTCTTTACAAGGGTAGAATTCGGGTTGTACTGAAGATCCGAAAGTTTATTGTTCATCAGGAATGATTTTCCATCTTCTCCCTGAAGGAAATAACGGTTTGCCATAACATCTTTAAGGAAATCGGCGGTAGACGGCACTTCACCATAATAATCGAAATTATCTGTAGCAGCTGTGTCTTTCTCTACCTTTTTCTCAACGAAATATTCAGCATAATCCTTCATCAGATGATCTTCATAAGCAGCATCAATCCTTGGTTGGGAAACAATGTCATTCAGAACTTTCATTCGTTTGATTTCTTCCAGATATTCAGGATTTGTTGTTTTAATATCTTCCAGAATTTCTGTACTTCCTTTGTAATCTTTTTTCAGGAATTTAAGATAGGCATCTGCAATCTGCCAATATTCATCCTTAGACTTTTCTTTCGTTTTATCAGTGAATTTTTGAAGGTCATCAAGATAGTCCTTCATTTTATCATCATATCCATATCCGGAAGTCGTGTAGAATGGAATTCTGTTTGGATTGTCCAGCAGCTCATCATCGCTTTGATCCGTTTTCTTTCCATCAGCAGATTCTTTAGATTTTGAACCTCCGAAAAGGTTTTTAAAGAACCTTACAATTTTTTGCCAGAAAGAAAGCTTTTCTTCCTTTACTTCAGTGGTAGTAGCGGCTTTAGTATCTTTTGCAGCATTGTTATCAGCTTTTCCTCTTTGTATATACGGAGTATTAGCAGCGTCTGAAGTGTAGTAATAGGTAGGCAGATAGCTTCTCTCCAGTTCATTGATGCTTCTTGCAGCCATTACCTTCAGGATCTCAGAATCAGGATTGATTTCGTACATCTTTTCCATGGTCGGAATCGGATTGTTGAAGTCTTCATACCCTAAAAGAAAATAAGCCATATTCTTTTCTTCGTTCGTATTGGCTCTCTTCATGATGTTACTGAAAGATGCCGTATCAGAAAGCTTCATAGAAACAAATGCAGATTCCTTACGGTCTTTGCTGTTCATGAATACCTGAAAGAAATTCCAGTTGGCATCACTATTCATTTCCAACCCTCTCTGTGCTCCGGCTAATTGGTCCAGAGACATGAAGTAAACAGTTCCTTTCAGTTTGATCGGAGCAACATAAGTTTTGAAAGCCTGCATTGCAGAATCATAGTTTCTTGTATAATGATTCAGACGTACCAGCTGATATCCGTAACGCTGTTTGATTTCAGGGTTTCTTGCCGCATTGTACAAAGACGTTAAAGCAGCAATGGTTTTGTTATAATCAAGAGCTGTTGCATTTTTCCTGTTGGCATCTCTGTCGTAATAAAATGAATTTTCATTTTCAACATAATTGATGCTCATATAAGGTTCCAGATACTTGGCTTCAATCAAATAATCAACACCTTCTTTATATTTTTGATAGAACCCGGAACCCAGCTTTTGTAGAAGAGGATTTGCTGGACTTCCATTCTTTAAGGCATTCAGGTCGTTCATGCTCATTTTATACACCAGATTCTGAGTCTCGGTATAGCTAAGCTGATTATTAAAGAACTTTTTCCATGTTTCAATATTGTCATCAGGAATCAATGCAGGATTGTATCCTCCATAAAATCTGCTTGAATAATTGTGCAGAAAAGGAAGATAAGCCTTGTCCTTGATGATGGTTTGCGTAAAAAGGTTGAAGTAATCATAATCAGGATCTGACCATGCACAGGCGTCAGATTTTGTATAGAAAAGTGATACAACCGCAAGCGAAAGAATATACTTTTTCATAGGGTTCGTAGTGTTTTTTTAATTTTGTGTAATAGTTTATGTTTTGGTCTTGACAGGTATGTCTCTATCTCTGGGAGATTAAAATTTCCGATCTAACACAAATTTACTATCTAATTGATAATAAATAATATTAAAATGTGGGATTTTTTTTTCTAAAAATGAGATTACCTCTTTAAGCTGTTCTTCAGAAATTTCTTCTGCCTTTATTTTGAAGCCTTTGTTTAAATAACTTCCAAAATAGAATCCATCTTTCAACACCTGAGCTTCGTGTTCGGATATCTTTTTGAAATTTGGGTTTTCAAGATCTCTTTTAGATAAGGCATTGATCAGTTTATGTTTGCCCAAATGATTGGTGATAATTCCCCAGGAATAAATAGGAAGCGCTACTTCGATTTTTTTGATAGGGTAGTCTTCCATTTTTGAAAGATAGCTTTTTAGGATGTTGATATCCAGAATTGAATTCTTGTCAGAATTTTCCAGTGGTGATGAAGTGGAGTAGCACATCAGATATACTTTTTCAACAGGAGGAATTCCGGTCTGCTTCTTATCTTTTACCTGATGAAGACGAAGGGTACAGGTGACTTCCTTTCCGGAGATCTTTTTAAGTTCTTTCAGAAATTTAAAATAATCATTTCGTGTTCCCGCTGTCCAGTCACAGTCAATCTGAATTTCATTATTGGTTTTCAGATGATACTCTTCTGTCTTCTTCTGAATTAAAAGATGGATACTTTCCGCAAGGAATCTGATCTCTTCTGCAGAAATGCCCAACAAAGTCTGATTAGTGATAAAAACCGTAGGAACAATTTGTTTATTCGTCTGAAAACTTTTGTCTTTTGTAATAACAGCTACCGGCTGAAATTTTCCGTTCACTTTGTCTACATCAAAAAATCTCGTGTACAGGTAAGGAACGGTGGCCTGGTCTAATATTTTCTTTTCTTCGTTACCCAGCTTCAGATTGGTTTTCCAGTAATAGAATGTGTATGGATGATTTTCTTTCTTATTGCATGATACTACAAGAAAGAGGAGAAATACGAATAAAATTTTAAAATGTCTCATTGATACAAATCATTCTTGAAGCCACAATTCATTGCAGCTATATGTTTTTTCAAAAATAAAGATATTTAAGCAAAATATAAACCGTAAAATCTCGGTGATTAATTTGATGTGATTGCTTTTCACAACAAGAAAGCCGCCCCGATGGAGCGACTCTCTCTATATACTATTTTACTACTTGTAAAGTTCACTTTCGCACTTACAGGTTTCCTTATCAACACTCTCTCTGGAAGAACAGCATCCGTCAAGATGTAGAATATTCCCCCTTTCATCGGTAAGGTAAATCTTGTCTTTATCGAATTTCACCAAAAATGTCTCCTCATATTCTTTAAAAGCTACTTTCATGACTTTATTAGGAGCATATTTTCCGGCATTGATCTCTTCTGTTGTTTCTTTTCCGTCTGCCTGATTCACCTGAACGTATCCAAAATGAACATCTCCATTTGCTTTTATATCCAGATAATAGTGAGGAGTACCGGTGCCGCTGTAACCTTTCATGATATCAAAGCTTCTGTATCCGGTAAAAGGAACCTTTACCTGTTGTGCCAACGTAAAAATACTGATGCAAAGGATCATTAAACTGAAAATCTTTTTCATTAATCTTTTTTTCAAAAGTAAAGATATTTAAACAAAATACTCTCCGTAAAAACCCGGTTATTAGTGGGATTTTTACCATATTTTAAATTCAAATAGTCATTCTCTTTTTTAGGGGAAATGGTATACCAAAAAGCCACCCCAAAAGGAGTGATTTTTCTATAATTTAGTTTCATTCAGATTAAAAAACAGTTGCAGCAAGCTGAATTCGTGCATACTTATTAGACGGATTCCACATCGCCATCATAGATACGGGAAGATTGTAGTGATCTGTGATCTTGACTACTTTACCTGCTTTTACCCCTACATTTACAATGTCGAAGCTGTTTTTGCCATTACCATACAAAAAGGTTTTGTCGTTGAGAGCAAATCCGGCTCCTACAAAAGCATCCAGATTTACTTTCTGTCCGCTGATGACAGGATAGCTTGCCTGAACATAAGTAGAGTATCTGTTTTTCTTATAACTTCCATCAGCTTCCAGAATGACTTCTCCCGCATTGGCTCCTCCATACAGCATTATATCTGCTTCAATATTGATTGGAAACGAAGGTCCGAAAGTATAATTTGTTCTTAAATCAATAATATGTGCCGTTCTTCTCTGTGAATAGCTGAAGATATCATCAGCAGCTACTGCAGTATTGATATTTCTTGAGTTATAAAGATCCCATAATCCAATATAAAAACGACCGTCAGAATACTGAACATAGTAATTGATCTCCTTATAATGAGTATTGTCCTTATCATCCGCTAATGCAGAAGCTCCCCAAATTCCCACTTTCCATTTCTTCTCTGCATCCAAAGCATAGGAAAGATTTCCCATTACAACAGGTTTGTCTGTAATAATAAGCCCTCTCCATAAGTGATTATTCTGAATGTTGGCTGTAAAATCAAGCCTGCCTTCTTTGGTTTCCTTGGTTTCGCCAGTTTCCTGTGAAAATAACCTTCCTGTGCCCAAAGCAAGGAGAAAGATTCCCTTTAAGATTTTTTTCATCATTTGTTTATTTTAAAAATCCATATATAACTGCAGCGATTATAGCCCCTGTGATTGGGCCTATAACAGGAATCCAGGCGTATCCCCAATCACTGCTTCCTTTTACAGGTAATATAGCATGCATGATTCTTGGGGCAAGGTCTCTTGCGGGGTTGATGGCGTATCCGGTTGTTCCTCCTAGCGATAAACCAATTGCCCACACCACAAACGTCACAGGAATAGCTCCGATAGTACCTAACCCTACTTTGGCGGTTGGGTCTGTCTGTAAAGAAATACTGGGGTCTGCAAAATAGAAAACACAGAATACCAATACAAATGTTCCGATAATTTCACTAATCAGGTTAGAGGATGTCTTTCTGATAGCCGGACCAGTACTGAAGCAGGCCAGTTTAGCTCCTTCATCTTCCGTGATGGCAAAATGATCTTTGTGAAACAGCCACACCAAAAATGCACCCAGCATTCCTCCGATCATTTGAGCTGCGATATAAGAAGGAACGAGATCCCAGGAAAATTTTCCTGCAATGGCCAGTCCAATGGTTACAGCCGGATTCAGATGGGCACCACTTATTGGCCCTGCAACGGTTACTCCCACAAAAACGGCCAATGCCCATGCGGTAGTAATCACGATCCACCCGGAATTATTTCCTTTCGTATCTTTTAAGACAACATTGGCTACAACACCGTTGCCTAACAATATTAGAAGCATCGTCCCGATAACTTCTGCGATAAATGGGGTCATATAAGTTTTTTTTGATCAGTGAATTAATCTTCTATCCAGCTTTGAGAACGTGATACAGCTCTTCTCCATGAGTGTACCATTTTATCAACATGTTCTTTTTCCAACTGAGGGTGGAAATCTTTGTCAACAATCCATTGAGACTGAATTTCAGCTACATCCTTCCAATATCCCACAGCAAGGCCGGCAAGGTAGGCTGCTCCTAGTGCTGTTGTTTCAAGTGTTTTAGGTCGTGTGATTTTAAAACCAAAAAGGTCAGACTGTATCTGCATCAGAAGATCGCTTGCAGAGGCACCTCCGTCTACTCTTAATTCAAGGCTTGCTCGTCCGGAATCTGCTTCCATTGCTTTTACAATATCATAAACCTGAAATGCAATTCCTTCTAATGTAGCTCTTGCGATATGGGCATCCGTAGTACCACGGGTGATACCTACAATAGTTCCGCGGGCATACTGATCCCAATAAGGAGCACCAAGGCCCGTTAATGCAGGAACGAAATATACACCGCCATTATCTTCTACAGAAGCTGCCAATTCATTTACCTGCTCAGATGAATGAATAAGCTTAAGTCCATCTCTTAACCATTGAATGGCTGCACCTCCTGCAAATACACTTCCTTCAAGCGCATAGTTCACTTCTCCATTAATTTTCCAGGCTACAGTTGTAAGAAGACTGTTTTTAGAAGAAACCGCTTCTGTTCCTGTATTCATTAATAAGAAACATCCTGTTCCGTAAGTGTTTTTTACCATTCCCGGAGTGATGCACATCTGGCCGAATAATGCAGCCTGCTGGTCTCCAGCAATTCCAGCGATCGGAATTTTGGTAGAGAACAGAGTAGTGGCAGTTTCACCATACACTTCACTGCTTTGTTTCACTGCAGGCAGAATAGCTTTTGGAATATCGAATAATTCTAATAAATCATTATCCCATTCTAACGTATGAATATTCAGAAGCATTGTTCTGCTGGCATTGGAAACATCTGTGATAAACATTTTCCCGCGGGTAAGTTTCCAGACCAACCATGTGTCAACCGTTCCGAAACATAATTTCCCTTCTTCTGCTTTTTGTCTTGCACCTTCCGTATTATCAAGAATCCATTTTAGCTTGGTTGCTGAAAAGTATGCGTCAAGAACAAGTCCTGTCTTTTCTTTGATTGTTTCTGCGTGTCCTTGTTCTTTCAGTTCATCACAGTATTTTGAAGTTCTGCGGTCCTGCCATACAATTGCGTTGTAAATAGGCTCACCGGTTTCTTTGTCCCAGACAATGGTAGTTTCACGTTGGTTCGTAATACCAATAGCGGCAACTTCCAGTCCGGAAATACCTGCTTTGGCGATAACTTCTGCAGCTACGGAGATCTGTGAAGACCATATTTCATTAGGATCGTGTTCTACCCATCCCGGAGTAGGAAATATCTGTCTGAAATCTTTCTGAGATACATATTTTATTTCTCCACTATGATTGAAGAGAATCGCTCTGGAGGAAGTTGTTCCCTGGTCTAGAGCGAGGATAAGTTTTTCATTCATGTATATAGTGCTAATTTAGGTTGATAACTTTAGGTGAATAAGGAGTCAATAAATACCCTTTTGCTAATTCAATGAATTCATTTTCCTGTTGCTGAGCCCATTCTTCAGAATATCCTTTTTCCTCAGCAATGATTCTTGCTACATTATGAGCACTGTCTATAGCGGCTCTTGCATCAAGAAACAGTAAACGTACCCTTCTTGCAAGAATATCCTCAATAGTTTCTGCCATCTCCGTTCTTACAGCCCAAACGATTTCTGCTACAGTAAAAGGATGGTCCGGATGAATTTTTTGAGCATAACGAGGGTTACTTTCCTGTAGTTTTTTTATAGAAGGAATATCAGATCCGTAAACATACAGGTGATTCGTTCTGTCTACCTGTTCCGGTTTTACATTTCCATGGATAGAAAGATGCTCTGTCTTGGATGGGTTATTTCCCAACTTGTGAATTTTCATGGCTTCATTTACGGTATCTTCCGCCATTTTGCGGTAAGTAGTCCATTTTCCACCGATAATAGAAACCAATCCTGTTTCTGATGTAATCACTTTATGGCTTCTGGAAACTTCTTTTGTGCTTTTGCTTCCGTCTTTAGGAGCAGCAAGGGGACGAAGCCCGGCGAAAACTGATTTTACATCTTCACGGGTTGGTTTTTTAGCTAGATATTGTCTCGCAGTATTTAAAACAAAGTTGATTTCTTCTTCCAGGGCACGAGGTTCAAAACTTTCGTCCTTTAAAAGGGTGTCTGTAGTTCCTACTAAAGCTCTGTCATGCCATGGAACAACAAATAAAACCCTGCCGTCTGAAGTTTTAGGAATCATGATTGCATCATCACTTTTCAGGAAAGATTTATCTAATACAAGGTGAATTCCCTGGCTTGGTACTACAAGTTTACCGTGCTTAGGGTTATTCATATTAAGAATGTCATTCGTAAAGACACCGGTTGCATTGATGACTACTTTACCATGAATCTGATACTGCTGTTTAGAAAACTGGTCTTCTGCAACAACCCCGATTACTTTATCGGAAGCATCTTTTAAAAGATTGATGACTTTTACATAATTGACTGCGCTTCCACCTTTTTCAATGATGGTCTGGGTAAGATTAATCGCAAGTCTGGCATCGTCAAATTGTCCATCCTGGTAAACAACACCACTCATCAGGTGATTTTGTTCAATAGTAGGAAGCTTTTCAACAGTTTTTGATTTGCTGATGTATTTTGTTTTTCCCAAACTTAATTTTCCGGCAAGGAAATCATATACTGACAGTCCTATCTTATAGTAGATTCCTCCCCACCATGTATAGTTCGGGATAATGAAAGACTGATTTTTTACAATATGTGCTGCATTTTTTGCCAGAAGTCCTCTTTCTTTCAATGCTTCTTTTACCAATCCGACATCTCCCTGGGCAAGATATCTTACTCCGCCATGTACCAGTTTGGTACTTCTGCTGGATGTTGCTTTTGCAAAATCATGAGATTCAATCAATAAAGTTTTGAATCCTCTGCTTACTGCGTCTAATGCTGAACCTAAACCACTGGCTCCTCCTCCTATGACAATAAAGTCCCATTCTTTTACATTGGTTAACTTACTGAGTTCTTCGTTTCGTTTCATAAATGTTTCGTTTATGTTTCGTTTTCAAATATATAAATTAAAAATGAAAGCAAAAAGAAAATAAATGAAATTTTTAAAAATGAAAAAAAAGCGGTATTTTTGATGAAACGAATAAAATGGAAAAGCTAATACCAAGACAGGATGAAATATTGAAAGAGCTTGATGAAAAAGGACATGTTCTTGTTCAGGATCTGTGTGAAAAACTCAATGTTTCTTCAGTTACGATCCGAAAGGATTTGAACTATCTTGAAAGTCTGGGGCTTCTTTTCAGGAATCATGGAGGGGCAAGTAAGCAGGTAAGGTATGCTTATGAAAAAAATGTAGTAGAGAAAGAAAGTATCAATGTAGAAGCGAAACAGGCTATCGCAAGAGCAGCTCTGTCATTGATTCAGGAAAACGACTGTATTATTTTAGCATCCGGAACTACAATGCATTATCTTGCCAGAATGCTGATGAATTTTGGTCCGCTTACAGTATTAACATCTTCTTTGAGGGTAGCAATTGAACTTTGTAATAATCCTAATATTAATATTATACAGTTGGGCGGTGAAGTGCGGAAAAGTTCTACATCTATAGTGGGTTCTATTTCCGAAGGTATTCTTAAGCAGTTTTCATGTAATAAACTTTTTTTGGGAGTTGATGGTATTGATCCGGAATTTGGAATCAGTACTTCCAATGCTGCGGAAGCTCATCTGAACCAGATTATGATGGAGTGTGCAGATCAAACAGTGATTCTTGCAGATTCTTCAAAACTGAATAAAAAAGGATTTGGCAAGATTGCAGCTTTGGATCAGGTGGATTATCTCATTACTGACAATTGTATTTCAGCGGAAGACAGAGTTAGACTGGAAGAAGTTGGAGTTACTGTTATGGCTCAATAAGATCTTCATCCTAATTTCTTTTTTAAAATCAAAATTAATCTTTGAGAAAGTTGCTCTGAATTTTTTCAAAATCATCTAATTGATTAAAAATCAAAATATTTTACTCAAAATATTTGTCAGTTATAAAATAATTCATAAATTTGCACACTCATTTTAGGAGCGTAGTATGCCTATATCAAAAGTAGAAATTACTTCAGACTTCCGAAAAATGGTGATAAATAAAGGATAAATTTTATTATAATATAAACAATGTCAGGTATTATTGGTAAAAAAATCGGTATGACGTCTTTGTTTAACGAAGAAGGGAAAAACATTCCTTGTACAGTTATTCAAGCTGGTCCATGCTCGATTTTACAGGTCAGAACCTTAGAAAAAGACGGTTATACAGCTGTTCAATTAGGTTTCGATGACAAGAGTGAGAAGAACGTTGGTAAAGCGTTAGCTGGTCATTTTAAAAAGGCTGGTTCTGCTCCTAAAGCTAAATTAGTAGAATTCCACGATGGATTTACTGAAGCAAAAGTAGGAGAGGTAGTAAGTGTTGATCTATTCATCGAAGGTGAATATGTAGATGTAACAGGAACTTCAAAAGGTAAAGGCTTCCAGGGTGTTGTTAAAAGACACGGATTTGGAGGTGTAATGCAGGCAACTCATGGTCAGCACAACAGACTTAGAGCTCCAGGTTCTATCGGTGCTGGTTCAGACCCTTCAAGAGTATTCAAAGGGATGAGAATGGCTGGAAGAATGGGAGGTGAGCAGGTGACTGTTCAAAACCTTCAAGTGTTAAAAGTTGATCAAGAACAAAATCTTTTAGTAGTAAAAGGTGCTGTTCCGGGAGCTAAAAATTCTTATGTAATTATCAGAAAATGGAACTAGTAGTATTAAATACATCAGGAAAAGAGACCGGAAGAAAAGTAACTCTAGACGAAACAGTATTCGGAATTGAGCCAAATCAGCACGCGGTTTACTTAGAAGTTAAACAGTATCTTGCTGCACAAAGACAAGGTACTCATAAAGCGAAAGAAAGAAGCGAAATTACTGCTTCTACTAAGAAGCTTAAGAAGCAAAAAGGATCTGGATCTGCTAGATACGGGGATATCAAATCTCCAACTTTCAGAGGTGGAGGTAGAGTATTCGGACCAAAACCAAGAGACTACAGATTCAAATTGAACAAAGCTCTTAAGAGATTAGCTAAAAAATCTGTTTTATCTCAGAAAATGAGAGATAACAGCATTAAAGTTTTAGAAGATGTGAGCTTTGCTGCTCCTAAGACTAAAGATTTCATCAATGTATTAAATGCATTGGAACTTAACGGTAAAAAATCTTTATTCGTTCTTCCTGAAGCTAACAAGAATGTGTATTTATCTTCAAGAAACTTGCCTAAAACTAAAGTAATGAACTTCAACGAGATCAGTTCTTACGATTTAGTAAATGCAGGTGAGATTATTTTCTTCGAAGGTGCAGTTGAAAAATTCCAGGAAAATTTAAAGAAATAAGTCATGTCTATTATTATTAAACCAGTTATCTCAGAAAAGGCTAATTATCTTACAGATTTAAGAGGTTCTTATTCTTTCTTAGTTGATCCTAAGGCGAATAAAATCCAGATTAAAAAAGCTGTTGAAGCAGCTTACGGTGTAAAAGTAGCAGACGTTAACACAATGATTTATGCTCCGAAGGTTTCTTCAAAGTACACTAAAAAAGGTCTTCAAGTAGGAAAGACAAACAAATTGAAAAAAGCGGTAATCAAACTTGCTGAAGGTGAGGTTATCGATATTTTTGCTGTAAATTAATTATTAATTATAAATAATAGTAATGTCTGTTAGAAAATTAAAACCTATCACCCCGGGACAGAGATTCAGAATTGTAAACAATTTTGAGGAAATTACTACCAACAAACCAGAGAAGTCTCTAACAGTTGGTATTAAAAAGTCAGGTGGACGTAACCAAACAGGTAAAATGACCATGCGTTACACCGGAGGTGGACACAAAAAGAAATACAGAATTATTGACTTCAAAAGAAACAAAGCAAACGTTGAAGCAACTGTAAAATCTGTAGAATACGATCCAAACAGAACTGCATTTATCGCTTTATTAGAGTACGCAGACGGAGAGAAGAGATATATCATCGCTCCAAACGGTATCAAAGTTGATCAGAAAGTAATTTCTGGAGAAAGCGTAGAGCCAAATGTAGGAAACGCAATGAAGTTGAAAAACATTCCTTTAGGTACTGTTATTTCTTGTGTTGAAATGAAGCCTGGTCAAGGTGCAATTTTAGCAAGAAGTGCTGGTTCTTCAGCTCAATTGACTTCAAGAGACGGAAAATATGCAATCATCAAATTGCCTTCAGGAGAATCAAGAATGATTCTTACTGAATGTTATGCAATGATTGGATCTGTTTCTAACTCTGACCACCAGTTAACTGTATCAGGTAAGGCTGGTAGAAGCAGATGGTTAGGTAGAAGACCAAGAACTAGAGCAGTTGTAATGAACCCGGTTGATCACCCAATGGGAGGTGGTGAAGGACGTTCTTCTGGAGGTCACCCAAGATCTAGAAACGGTAAACCAGCTAAAGGTTACAAAACTAGAAAGAAAAACAAAGTGTCTAACCGTTACATCGTATCTAAAAGAAAATAATTATGGCAAGATCACTTAAAAAAGGACCGTTCATTCATCATACTTTAGATAAGAAGGTTCAGGCAAATATAGAAGCTAACAAGAAAACTGTTATCAAAACTTGGTCTAGAGCATCAATGATCTCTCCAGACTTCGTAGGACAAACTATTGCAGTACACAACGGGAAATCTTTTATCCCAGTTTATGTTACAGAAAACATGGTTGGTCACAAGCTAGGCGAATTTTCTCCAACAAGATCTTTCAGAGGTCATGGTGGTAACAAAAACAAAGGAAGCAGATAATCATGGGATCAAGAAAAAGAGAAAGTGCATTAGCACGTAAATTGACAAACCAAGACGTAGTAAAAGCAATACACAATGATTGCCCGTCTTCTCCAAGAAAAATGAGATTAGTAGCTGATATCATTAGAGGTGAGCAGGTAGACAAAGCTTTATACATTCTAAAATATTCTAAAAAAGACGCATCTAACAAGTTAGAAAAAGTATTGCTTTCTGCAATGGCTAACTGGCAAACTAAAAACGAAGGTGCGGATATTGAAGAAGCAAATCTTATCGTTAAAGAAATTTTTGTAGACAGTGCAAGACAATTGAAGAGACTAAGACCAGCTCCACAAGGTAGAGGGTACAGAATCAGAAAAAGATCAAACCACATTACATTAATCTTAGGTAAAAAAGAAAATTAATCAAGGTATGGGACAGAAGACAAATCCAATTGGTAATAGATTAGGTATCATCAGAGGATGGGATTCTAACTGGTTTGGTGGAAACGATTATGGAGACAGAATCGCTGAAGACTACAAAATCAGAAGATACCTTGAGGCTAGATTATCTAAAGGTGGTATTTCAAAAATTTATATCGAAAGAACACTTAAATTAGTAACAGTTACAATCACTACTGCTAGACCGGGACTTATCATCGGTAAAGGAGGTCAGGAAGTTGATAAATTGAAAGAAGAATTGAAGAAACTTACAGGTAAGGATATTCAAATCAACATCTTCGAAATCAAAAGACCTGAATTAGATGCTGTACTAGTTGCTGATAGTATTTCTAAGCAAATTGAAAACAGAATTTCTTACAGAAGAGCTGTTAAAATGGCAATGGCAAGTACTATGAGAATGGGTGCTGAAGGTATCAAAGTTCAAATCTCTGGTAGATTGAACGGAGCTGAAATGGCAAGATCAGAATCTTTCAAAGAAGGAAGAATTCCATTGTCTACTTTCAGAGCTGATATTGATTACCACTGGGCAGAAGCTCACACTACTTACGGTAGACTAGGTGTAAAAGTTTGGATCATGAAAGGTGAAGTTTACGGTAAAAGAGAACTTTCTCCACTAGTGGGACAACAGAAAAAAGGAGGTCAGTCAGACAGAGGAAACAGAGGAGGAGACAGAGACAACAGAAGACCTAGAAAAAACAACAACAATAACAATAATAATTAAAATTTTAGATTAGAAATTTTGAATTTTAAATTACCGTTACTTTTTTAAAATTAAAAAAAATCTAAAATCTAAAATCTAAAATCTAAAATTTAGAAATTATGTTACAACCAAAAAGAACCAAATTCCGTAGAGTTCACAAGATGAAGATGAAGGGGAATGCCCAAAGAGGTAGTCAACTTGCTTACGGAACTTTTGGGATCAAAGCAACGGAAGGAGCTTGGATCACTGCAAGACAGATTGAAGCAGCTCGTATCGCCGCGACAAGATATATGAAGAGAGAAGGTCAACTATGGATCAAAATCTTCCCAGATAAGCCAATTACTAAGAAACCAGCGGAAGTACGTATGGGTAAAGGTAAGGGTGCTGTTGAATATTGGGTAGCTGTAGTAAAACCAGGTAAAATTATGTTTGAAGTTGGAGGGGTACCTTACGATATCGCTAAGGAAGCTTTAAGACTTGCTGCACAAAAATTACCAGTAGTTACTAAATTCATCGTTGCTAACGATTTTGTTAAACCTCTATAATCTTTGAATACAATGAAAAATGCTGATATTAAAAATTTAAGCGCGGGTGATATTCAAGCTCAATTAACTGAAGCAAAAGCTCAATATTCTAAATTGAAATTAGCTCATGCAATCAGCCCAATTGAAAACCCGATTCAAATCAGAGATTTGAGAAAAACAATCGCAAGACTAAACACTGAGTTAACTAACAAACAATAATTTCATTTTACAATGGATAGAAATTTAAGAAAAGAAAGAATCGGAGTGGTTTCCAGCAATAAAATGGAAAAAACTATTGTTGTTAGTGAAACTACAAGAGTAAAGCACCCGATGTACGGTAAATTCGTTTTGAAAACGAAAAAATATACTGCACACGACGAGAACAACGAATGCACAGAAGGTGATACAGTTTTGATCCAAGAAACTAGACCTTTGAGCAAGAGCAAGAGATGGAGATTAGTAAGAATCATTGAAAAAGCTAAGTAATAATGTTACAAACAGAATCAAGATTAAAAGTTGCTGATAACACAGGTGCTAAAGAAGTACTAGTTATTAGAGTTCTGGGAGGAACCAGAAGAAGATATGCTTCAGTTGGTGATAAAATCGTTGTTACTATCAAGGATTCTACACCATCAGGAAACGCTAAAAAAGGTCAGGTATCTAAAGCTGTAGTAGTAAGAACTAAAAAAGCAGTAAGAAGAAAAGATGGTTCATACATCAAATTCGACGACAATGCTTGTGTATTACTAAACGCAGCGGGAGAAATGAGAGGAACACGTGTTTTCGGACCTGTTGCTCGTGAGTTGAGAGACAAAGAATATATGAAAATCATTTCATTAGCTCCTGAAGTACTTTAATTTTTAAAATTTTTAAAAGAAATGTCAAAGTTAAAAATAAAAAGAGGAGATAACGTAATCATTACTACCGGTAAGAAAGATATCAAAGGTAAGACTGGTGAAGTTATTGAAGTGATCAAGAAAGAAGGAAAAGACCCTAGAGTAATCGTTGCAGGACTTAACATCGTTAAAAAACACGTTAAGCCTTCAGCTTCAAATCCGCAAGGAGGAATTACTGAAAAGGAAGCTTCTATTCATATCTCAAACGTAGCTTTAGTTGGTAAAGACGGAAAAGCTATCAAAATCGGTTACAAAATCGAAGGAGATAAGAAAGTGAGAGTTAACAAAAAAACGGGTGAAACTTTATAATTTGAATTAACATGGAATTTATAGCAAGACCCAAAAAAATATACAAAGAGCAAATTGTTCCTGCAATGATGGAAGAATTTGGGTACAAGTCAATCATGCAAGTACCTAGATTAGAGAAAATTGTTGTATCACAAGGTTTAGGAGACGCTACTGCAGATAAGAAAATTATCGATTATGCTGTAGAAGAACTTACAAACATTACAGGTCAGAAAGCAGTAGGTACAATCTCTAAGAAAGATGAAGCTGCATTCAAACTAAGAAAAGGAATGCCTGTAGGAGCAAAAGTAACATTGAGAGCTCAGAGAATGTATGAGTTCTTAGACAGACTTACTGCTTCAGCTTTACCACGTATCAGAGATTTCTCTGGAATCAAAGCTGATGGTTTCGATGGTAGAGGTAACTACAACTTAGGTATTACTGAGCAGATTATCTTCCCTGAAATCGTAATTGACAAAGTGAAAAAAATCCAAGGGATGGACATCACTTTCGTAACTACTGCGAAAACAGATAAAGAAGCTAAAGCATTACTAACTCACTTCGGTTTACCATTTAAAAAGAACTAAGAAATGGCTAAAGAATCAATGAAAGCGCGTGAGCGCAAAAGAGAAGCACTAGTTGCTAAATACGCTGCTAAAAGACAAGCTCTTAAAGAAGCTGGTGATTACGAAGGACTTCAAAAATTGCCTAAAAATGCTTCTCCTGTAAGATTACACAACAGATGTAAACTAACAGGTAGACCAAGAGGATACATGAGAACGTTTGGTATTTCCAGAGTAACTTTCAGAGAAATGGCTAACAACGGTCTTATCCCAGGTGTAAGAAAAGCTAGTTGGTAATAATTACTAATTAAAAATCGGGACAATTAAGTTGTCGAGATACTAAAGAACAATAATATCAGACTGAAGTTTTCTGAAGTCTGATATTTTTCTCTTCAAGTCTTTTCAATACTGATTGTTCTTTAACCAATAATTTATAAAAGAAAAATGGTAACAGATCCAATTTCAGATTTCCTAACAAGAGTAAGGAACGCACAAAGCGCAGGCCACAAAGTGGTGGAAATTCCTGCATCGAAAATCAAAAAGGAGATTACTAAGATCCTATTTGATCAAGGGTATATCTTAAACTTCAAGTTTGAAGATAACGCTGTTCAAGGAGTGATCAAAATCGCTTTAAAGTACGATAAGCAAACTAACAAACCTGCTATTAAGTCTATTCAAAGAGCTTCTAGACCAGGTTTGAGACAGTACAAAGGTTCTACTGAACTTCCAAGAGTACTAAACGGTTTGGGTATTTCTATCATCTCTACTTCTAAAGGAGTAATGACTGACAAGAAAGCTAGAGAAGAGAAAGTAGGCGGTGAAGTAATCTGCTATGTTTATTAATTTTTAATCAGAGGAAAATGTCAAGAATTGGTAAAGCAATTATAACAATTCCAGCTGGAGTTACAATCACTGAAAACAACGGTGTAGTAACTGTAAAAGGAGCAAAAGGAGAACTTTCTCAGGAGCTTACGGCAGGAATTACTATAGAACAAAAAGATGGTGAACTGAACGTAAACAGACCATCTGATTCTAAACAACACAAAGCGCTTCACGGTTTATACAGAGCGTTAATCAACAACATGATTGTTGGTGTAAGTGCAGGTTTCGAAAAGAAACTAGAACTAGTAGGGGTAGGATATAGAGCATCACACGCAGGTCAAAAACTTGAGTTAGCTTTAGGATTCTCTCACGGTATCGTATTAGAACTTCCAGGTGAAGTGAAAGTTGATACATTGACTGAAAAAGGTAAAAACCCAATTATTACTTTAACGTCTCACGACAACCAACTTCTAGGAATGGTAGCTGCAAAGATCCGTTCTTTCAGAAAGCCTGAGCCATACAAAGGAAAAGGTGTAAGATTCGTAGGAGAAATTGTTAGACGTAAAGCTGGTAAATCTGCTTAATAAATTATAAGTATTATGGCATTAAGTAAATTAGAAAAAAGAATAAGAATCAAAAGAAGAGTAAGAGGGAAAATCTCTGGATCTTCTGAATTGCCAAGATTATCTGTATACAAAAGTAATAAGGAAATTTACGCTCAGTTAATCGACGATAAAAATGGTAAAACTTTAGCATCAGCTTCTTCTAGAGAAAAAGGTGTAGACGCTAAAGGTACTAAGACTGAAGTTTCTGCTGCTGTTGGTAAAGCTATCGCTGCTAAAGCTATCGCTGCAGGAATTGAAAGTATTGTATTTGACAGAAACGGTTTCGTATATCACGGTAGAGTAAAAGCTTTAGCTGATGGTGCGAGAGAAGGTGGACTTAAATTCTAATCATTAAATTTCGGAAAATATGTTAGGACTAGATAATATAGAAAGAGTAAAACCGGGAGGATTAGAATTAAAAGATCGTCTCGTAGCTGTTAACAGAGTAACAAAAGTAACAAAAGGAGGTAGAGCTTTCGGATTTTCTGCTATTGTTGTAGTAGGTAATGAAGAAGGTATTATCGGTTTCGGTTTAGGAAAATCTAAAGAGGTTGCTTCTGCAATTGCTAAAGCAGTTGAAGACGCTAAGAAAAACCTTGTAAAAGTTCCTGTAATGAACCATACTATTCCTCACCAAACTACTGCTAGATACGGTGGTGCAGATATCTTCTTAAGACCTGCTTCTCACGGTACAGGACTTATCGCCGGTGGTGCGGTAAGAGCGGTATTGGAATCTGCTGGTATTCACGATATCCTTTCAAAATCTAAAGGATCTTCTAACCCTCACAACGTGGTGAAAGCTACTTTCAAAGCGTTATTGGATATCAGAAGACCTGAAGAGATCGCTAGAATGAGAGGAGTTTCTCTAAGTAAAGTGTTTAACGGTTAATAATTAAAACAATGGCAACAATTAAAGTAAAGCAAGTAAGAAGCGCTATTGGTAGAACAAAAACCCAAAAGAGAACGCTTGAAGCATTAGGATTAAAAAAACTTCACCAAGTTGTGGAACACGAAGCTACTCCTTCTATCTTAGGAATGATAGCTGCTGTAGGTCACTTACTGGAAGTTCAAAAATAATTTTATAAAAGAGAAATTAAAATGAATTTAAATAATATACAACCTGCTGCAGGATCTACTTTCAACTCAAAAAGAATTGGTAGAGGTCAAGGTAGTGGAAAAGGAGGTACTTCAACAAAAGGACACAAAGGTCAGAAAGCTAGAGCTGGTTATTCTCAGAAAATCGGTTTCGAAGGTGGACAGATGCCTTTACAAAGAAGATTACCTAAATTCGGTTTCAAAAACGTAAATAGAAAAGAGTTTAGAGGAGTTAACCTTGATACTATTCAAACTTTAATCGAGAACAAATCCATCACTGGAGATATCACGAAAGAAGTTTTAGTAGAAAACGGGATAGTTTCTAAAAACGAATTAGTGAAAATTATGGGTAGAGGAGAATTGAAATCTGCGGTTTCAATCTCTGCTGACAAATTCACTAAATCTGCTGAAGAGCTTATTGCTAAGGCAGGTGGAAAAGCAATTACCTTATAATACTTACTAATGAAAGAATTTATACAAACACTTAAAAATATATGGAGCCTAAAGGAGTTAAGAGACAAAATTCTCTTTACGTTAGGTATTATCCTTGTGTATAGATTCGCATCTTATATCTCGCTTCCGGCAATTAACCTTGCAGAGGTGGGAGATCTCTTAGAGCATTATAAAAATCAAGGCGGTAACAAGCAAGGAGCAGGTCTCCTTGGCTTGCTTTCGTCGTTTACGGGGGGAGCTTTCAGCCACGCTTCCGTAATGGCGTTGGGAATCATGCCTTATATTTCTGCTTCTATTATTGTTCAGTTGATGGGAATGGCTATTCCTTATCTTCAGAAGCTTCAGAAAGATGGAGAGTCAGGTAGAAATACATTGAACCAAATTACAAGATGGTTAACAATTGGAGTTTGTCTGGTACAGGCACCTTCTTATTTAACTTCTATTACTCAATTATTCTTACCGTATGCTCAGTTCCAATCTGCATATTTTGTAGAGCCAAATTCTATCATGTTCTGGTTGCCAAGTATTGTAATCTTGGTTGCTGGTTCAGTATTCGCAATGTGGTTAGGTGAAAAGATTACCGACAAAGGAATCGGAAATGGTATTTCCATCCTTATTATGGTTGGGATCCTTTCAAGATTACCTGAAGCATTCGTACAGGAAATGGCCGTGCAGAACGGAAAAGGAGGAATGGGATCTATCATGATCCTTATTGAAGTATTATTCTGGATGGTAGTTGTTCTTCTGGCCGTGATTTTATCTGTGGCTGTTAGAAAAATTCCAATTCAGTATGTAAGCAGAGCTCAAGCAAGAGGAGGTGTAAACAAGAATCTTATGCAGGGCGCAAGACAATGGATTCCATTGAAAGTAAATGCTGCTGGTGTAATGCCGATTATCTTTGCTCAGGCATTGATGTTCGTACCAGGATTATTAACAAAATTCGATGAGTCTAACACTTTTCTTGCAGGTTTCAAGAATGTTTTTAGCTGGCAGTACAATGTATTGTTTGCGCTATTAATTATTATCTTCTCGTTTTTCTATACTGCAATTACAATTCCGGTAAACCAGATGGCTGATGATTTGAAGAGAAATGGAGGTTTAGTACCGAAAGTAAGACCAGGGAAAGAGACAGCAGATTACTTAGATGATATTTTATCAAAAATTACCTTGCCAGGTGCAATTTTTTTATCTATCTTTGCAGTCCTTCCAGCAATTGTGCATGGAAGCTTTGTTCAGACAGATGCGTTTGCCCTATTTTTCGGGGGAACGTCACTATTAATTATGGTAGGTGTAATTTTAGATACTGTTCAACAGATTAATACATATCTGCTGAATCATCATTATGATGGCTTAATGCAGTCTAAACTGTCTAGAACGACTGGATATTAATTTATGGCAAAACAAAAACATATTGAACAAGACGGCGTTATAACGGAAGCACTTTCGAACGCTCAGTTCCGTGTAGAACTTGAAAATGGGCATATTCTTATTGCTCATATTTCCGGTAAAATGCGAATGCACTATATTAAACTTTTACCTGGTGATAAGGTAAAACTAGAAATGTCTCCCTATGATTTAACAAAAGGGAGGATCACATTTAGATATTAAAACAATTAGCCAAATGGAATACACTTTCCATTTGGCATTTGTAAAAAATAAATACTATCAAAATGAAAGTAAGAGCATCAATTAAAAAAAGAAGCGCTGATTGCAAAATCGTACGCAGAAAAGGTGTACTGTTCGTAATCAACAAGAAGAACCCAAAATTTAAACAAAGACAAGGCTAACATTAAATTATGGCGAGAATTGCAGGTATTGATTTACCAAAAAACAAAAGAGGTGTTATCGGTTTAACTTACATCTATGGAGTAGGAAGAAGTACTTCTTCTGAAATCCTTAAAGCTGCCGGTATCAGCGAAGACAAGAAAGTCAACGAATGGAATGACGATGAATTGGCTGCAATCAGAACATATATCTCTGAAAACGTTAAAGTAGAAGGAGAGTTAAGATCTGAAGTGCAATTGAACATCAAGAGATTGATGGACATAGGATGCCAACGAGGAATACGTCACAGACTAGGATTACCTTTAAGAGGCCAGAGAACGAAAAACAACTCTAGAACCCGTAAAGGAAAGAGAAAAACAGTTGCTAACAAGAAAAAGGCAAGTAAATAATCGTTAGGAATTATGGCAAAACAAAGTAAAGTAGTTAAAAAAAGAAAAGTAAAAGTTGAAGCTATTGGTGAAGCACATATTCAAGCTTCTTTCAATAACATCATCATTTCTTTAACAAATAAAAGTGGAGAGGTTATCTCTTGGGCATCTGCCGGTAAAATGGGATTCAGAGGTTCTAAAAAGAACACTCCTTTTGCTGCTCAAATGGCAGCTGAAAATTGCTCTGCTGTAGCTCATGAAGCTGGATTAAGAAGAGTAAAGGTGTTTGTGAAAGGTCCAGGTGCAGGTAGAGAATCTGCTATCAGATCTATTCACAATTCAGGAATTGAAGTTAGCGAAATCATTGATGTGACTCCAATGCCACACAATGGATGTAGACCACCAAAAAGAAGAAGAGTTTAATTTTTAGAATTTACCCATTATGGCAAGATATATTGGACCTAAAACTAAGATTGCTAGAAAGTTTGGTGCTGCAATCTACGGAGATGATAAAAACTTCGAAAAAAGAAAGAACCAACCGCCAGGACAACACGGTCCTAACAAAAGAAGAGGTGCTAAAAAATCAGAATATGCAGTTCAGTTAGCTGAAAAACAAAAAGCTAAATATACTTACGGTATTTTAGAAAGACAGTTTGCTAACTTATTTGAAAAAGCACACAGAAGTAAAGGTGTAACAGGTGAAGTTCTATTACAACTTTGTGAATCAAGATTGGATAACGTAGTTTTCAGATTAGGTTTTGCTAAAACTAGATCTGGAGCTAGACAATTAGTTTCTCACAGACACATCACTGTGAACGGAGAAATCCTTAATATCCCTTCTTACTTGGTAAAAGCTGGTGATGTAATCGCTGTAAGAGAAAAGTCTAAGTCTCTTGATGTTGTTACCAATGCATTGGCTTCTAAGTCAAACTATGAGTGGTTACAATTCAACGATGAGAAGAAAGAAGGTACCTTCATTTCTGCTCCTGAAAGAATCCAGATTCCGGAAGACATCAAGGAGAACCTTATCGTGGAACTTTACTCTAAATAATTTTTTAATCAAATTTTTGCTCAACCCAATAATATGGCAATTTTACAATTCATAAAACCCGATAAAGTAATTTTACTTAACTCTGATGAATTTAAAGGTCAATTCGAATTCAGACCTTTAGAACCAGGTTTCGGGCTTACAATCGGTAATGCTTTGAGAAGAGTGTTGCTTTCTTCTCTGGAAGGATACGCTATTTCATCTATCAAAATAGAAGGTGTAGAGCACGAATTTTCAACTATTCCAGGAGTAATCGAAGACGTTACCGAAATTATTCTTAACCTTAAGCAGGTAAGATTAAAAGCTGCAGCAGAAGGCCAGGCTAACGAGCAGGTTGTTGCTAAAGTGTCAGGTCAAACGGTTATTACTGCTGGTGATTTAGGGAAGTCTATCAATGGATTTGAGGTTTTAAACCCAGATTTAGTGATTTGCAACCTAAACAGTGATGTAACTTTCGAAATTACTTTCAATATTGAAAAAGGTAGAGGGTATGTGCCTTCTGAACAAAATAAGTCAAACAATGCCCCTGTAGGGACTATTGCTATCGACTCTATTTTTACGCCGATCAAGAAAGTACAATATAGCATTGAAAATTATCGTGTAGAGCAAAAAACAGACTACGAAAAACTTGTATTAGATATAGAAACTGACGGGTCTATCAGCCCTCAGAATGCTTTAACTGAAGCTTCTAAGATATTAATTTATCACTTCATGCTATTCTCTGATGAGAGAATCACGCTTGAAACTGAAGCTGTAAAAGCATCTATCCAGTACGATGAAGAAACTCTTCACACAAGACAACTTCTTAAGTCTAAATTAGCAGATATGGATCTTTCTGTAAGAGCCCTTAACTGTCTAAAAGCAGCTGAAGTAGAAACTCTTGGAGAATTGGTTTCTTACAGTAAGTCTGATTTGATGAAATTCAGAAATTTTGGTAAAAAATCTTTGACAGAACTAGAAGAATTAGTGCATTCAAAAGGTCTTAACTTCGGTTTCGACGTTGCAAAATATAAGTTAGACGCTGATAAATAATTAATAATGAGACACGGTAAAAAATTCAATCACTTAGGAAGAACAGCTTCTCACAGAAGTGCTTTACTTTCTAATATGGCTTGTTCTCTAATTGAGCATAAAAGAATCAACACTACTGTAGCTAAAGCTAAAGCTTTAAGAGTATATGTTGAGCCTCTATTAACAAAAGCAAAAGAAGATACTACACACAACAGAAGAGTAGTATTCTCTTACCTTCAAAATAAATTTGCGGTTGCTGAATTATTCAGAACTGTAGCTCCTAAAATCGCTGAAAGAAACGGTGGTTATACAAGAATCATCAAGACAGGATTCAGACCAGGTGATGCTGCTGATACTGCTCTTATCGAATTAGTAGATTTCAACGAGCTTTACAACCCTAATGCTGAAGAGAAAAAAGCTACAAGAAGAAGCAGAAGATCAACTGCTGCACCTAAAAAAGCTGAAGCTGTAGTAGCTGAAGCACCTGCAGTAGAAGAGAAAGTAGAAGAAGCTAAAGCTGACACTACTGAAGAAAAAACTGAAGAATAATATTCATTCAGATATATAAAAAAAACCATCCGGAATCCGGATGGTTTTTTTATTTCCTTTAATGTAATTACAAATAAAAATGTCCTTCAATATTGAGGACATTGCTATTTTAGATCTTTGTTCTTTTCAATTCAATAATATTATTACCCTGCTCAAGGTGAAGGCTGTCTCCTTTTACCCTTGCGGTCATATCATCTTTCTTGTAAATCGTTTCATCACCTTTGGATTCTGTCTTAGGTAATGTAAAAGTTTTCTTATTGCTGGTAATAGCTACTGTACTTTCTTTTGGATCGTTTTTGAATACAACTTTCACTAAGGTTCCGTCTGTAGCTTTATAAACAAAATCTGTTTTTTCAATTTTCTGCCCATTTACATCTACCGTTGAAGAACTTTGTGTTACCGAATCTATTTTTCCGTTGTTGTCTGTAATTACAGTTTCTGAGCTGTCTGTTTTGATAATGCTCTTATTTCCGCTCTCATTTTTTTTACAGCTGATAACTGTTAATGCAAGTACAGCACCTAGTGCTAAAAGACTTTTTTTCATGATTATATTATTTGTTAGTTACGATGATTTTTATTCTTTAAATTTTACAAAAATCATGCCTGACAATATGAGAAATTTCTGTTGATTTTAAAATATATTTTTCTTCTTTTTCGCTTTAAATAAAGTGATTTTTCAACATGACAATTTAAAAAACGAAATGAATATTATCAAATAAATGAATATTTATCCGATAGCTGATCCAACGAAATGATTTTTCCTTGTATTAATATTTGATTTTTAAATATTAAATTATCATTTATTTATAGTTTGTTTTATTATGTTGATGTTAATTTAAATTAATGTTGGTTTTGGAATGAAAAATTGATTAAATTTAGTAAAACTAAAAGGCTAATCACCATTATAAACTCAAATGTCAATATTACCCAAAGGTGTAATTGATTTTAATTTGTTTTCTGTTGAAATTTGCTACAAACAAAATAAGTCATGAGTATTTCCATCGCGATAGTAGAAGACGAAAAAAACTACAACAATGCGTTGAAGAAAGTAATCAATTACCAAGATGATATGAAGGTAATTGCTCAGTTCTTTGATGGAAATGATGCCATGCAAAACCTTCCTGCTATTTCCCCCGATGTCGTGATGATGGATATCCAGCTGCAGGATATGCTCGGAATTGAAATCATAGAAAAACTGAGAAAAGAAATGCCGAGTACACAGTTCATCATGTGTACCAGTTTTGAGGAGGATGAAAAGATCTTTAATTCTTTAAAAGCCGGTGCGATGGGCTATCTTGTAAAAGGAGAAAGTATGGATAAAATCCTCTCTTCTATCCGGGATGTATACCAGGGCGGAGCTCCTATGAGTTTTTCCATTGCCCGAAAAGTTCTCAAACATTTTGAAAGAAAGCTTCCGGAAATTAAAGGGTTTGATGAACTTACAGAGCGTGAAAAGGAAATTCTTGAACTTCTTTCAGAGGGACTTCTTTATAAAGAAATCGCGGACAAAAAATGTATCAGCATTGATACGGTAAAAAAACACGTCGGGAATATCTACAGAAAACTTCACGTAAACAATAAAGTGGAGGCAATTAATAAATTTAACCAATCAAAAAACTAAGAAACAATGGAAAAAGAATTGTCTGATTTTAAATGTGCTCTGGAAGCTGCAATTATTGCGATGCAAAAAGAAGGAACTATTAAGGACTTCTATGAAATGAAGGAGTTTACGGAGCGTGAGCAATGGATAAAGGATTATATTACAAAGAATGGGGTAAATTTTTTCTTAACCCATCCTATAGGAGATGACGAATTTTTAAAAAACAGAGCTTTGTTTGAGCAGCGGGCTCCTGATATTAGCCAGGAATTATACATAAATTTTCAATTATTTGAAAACCTTGTTAGAGACCATTTGAATGAAGGGTATACAATAATGAAAATCTCTTTTAGAGAACTTACAAATAGTACAATTAGTGAATTTTCCAGGATGATGCCTGAAAATCAATTATCACTGAAAAGTATAGAAGGATACTTGTATGCAAGTCTTTCCTTCCATGAAGCGTCAGATACAGCCAAGCCGGATAAACATTATTTTGTTTTTAATCTGGATAGATATTATGAGGTAGATCCCAATCAATTAGGAAACTTTGATAGTACGAATTTAGGCAGAACTCTCACTAATGCATCCAATGACGCTTATGTAGCAAACTCTATACGCTATGAGTTGATTCTCGTAAAACAGTACATTGATAGAATGCACATGTATCTGGAAGGCTGCCTTAAAAAAAGTATTTCCAGGCTTGAATTCATACCATGTATTGGTAGAAAAAAAACGGTAAGTTTTGGAGGAGGGAAACAGTCAATATATCTTGCAACCATGCCATCAGATAATAATAAACAATTATTTAATGCAGATTTTCCATATTACGACCAGGGAAGTTTAGAGCCATAGGATGCTTATTACAATTTACTATATAATTTCTTTTATTGTCATAATAAAAGGTATCATAGTTTTGAGAGGAAGAAAATTATCCTCTCAAGACTATTTTTTGTTGTATCTGATCGTAAATTTTGCAATAGATTTTTTTTCAGAAATTAATATTATTTCAACCAGATCAATTCAGTATAACTATCTGAATCTTTTCAATAGTTTTTATTTTATCATTTTTTATTTTCGACACATTAAAAACAAGAAGATGGCGGTTGCAATATCTGCAATCGTTTTAATAGTAACAGGATTGAATATTGAACTTTTTTATGTTGATAAATATAATTTGAAGATTGCTATCACATATTGTGTTATCAATATACTGCAGGTTTTGTATTGGTGCAGTTATAAATTAAACAATATTAATAAATCGAAAATTACAGACGATCCTATTTTTTGGATTTCAACATCGATACTTTTGTGGAGCTGTTTTTTTCTTTTCAGAATTATTCCCATGTATCTGTTGAATGAAATTGATAAACCATTTTTAAAACTGTTAAAACAAATATTAAATGTAATCAATATTGTATGCGGTGGTTTATTTTATATTGCTTTACATAAATATAACTCAATGGAAAAAAAATGAAGTCTTTACCTTCAGAAATAAAACTTATTTTTTTAATCGCATTACTTTTAGTTGTGCTATTGGTTGCTTTTACAATTTTCGTTGTATTAATGTACAATAGAAAACAGCTTCTGTATCTGAAAGAACAGCAGCTTAAAGAATCAGAATATCAGAACCAGATCCTTCAGAAAGAACTCGAAAAACAAAAAGTTCTTGAGCAGGAACGTGAACGTATTTCTCACGATATGCATGATGATCTGGGAGCAGGAATTTCTGCACTGAAACTTCAGGCAGAATTTCTAAAGCAGAAAGCACAAGATGATGATCTGCAAAGCGATATTGATGAACTTTTGAAAACTTCAGAAGAAATGAATATTTCCATGCGGGAAATGCTGTGGAGTTTGAACTCAGGAAATGATACTTTAGGCAGCTTTATCGATTATGCGATATCGTATACCGGAAATTTTTTAAAGAAAACAAAAATAGTACTGCTTTCAGAATGTGAAGATATCACAGCAGAAACTTCAATTTCTACTGAAATGAGACGTAATCTTTTTCTTTGTTTAAAAGAAGCCGTGAATAATGTATACAAACACAGCCATGCAAATACATTGAAACTCTCATTCTCACAGGAAAAAAATAACTTTTCTATGAAAATATCAGATAACGGAATCGGGATTTCTGACAACCAAAAAGAAGGGAATGGCCTCAGAAATATGAAAAGAAGAATGAATGAATTATCCGGTGAATGTCATATTTCATCTGAAAATTCCGGAACCTGTCTGGTTTTTAAAATAATAATATGAAAATTACCCCTTTGTGTAATTGATTGGTGTGCTTTTTAGAAGGAAATTTGATATATAAAAACTAAAAGCCATGAAAACTCTTATTAATGACAGTATTGGAGATTTGGAAGCTGCTTTAAAAAACAACACTGATCTTCAGGAGAAATTTAAAACCAATCCTGTAGAAGCTATGAAAGAGGTGGAAATAAGAAACCCCAAAGACACCGATTATTGGATCTACAGAATTATCGTGATTATGCTTGGGCTGGCGGTAATTACCATTATAGCAGGACTTATTCTTATTGCTTACTGGAATGATGGAGAAAGTAAAAATAATCAGCTGGTAACAATTTTTGCAACCATTTCATCAGGAGCTATTGGAGCCTTAGCCGGCCTTTTATCTCCTACACCAAGAAAATAAAATAATAATAACTTAAAAAACTATAAGTCATGAAAAAATTAACACTGAAAGTTACAATTGAAGGAGGTAGTTCCCAATTAGGAATTTACTATAAATTAGTTAAAAGAGGACACACCTCTAACCCCGTACAAAAAAAACAAAGTTTTGAAGAAGTTTTTACTGATCTCAATGGAGACTATACATTATATATAGGGGGCGGTAATGCTGATTCTGACAAAAGGAGAGCTATTATAAGTCTTATTTTTGATGATAAAGAAATTGTATTAGATAAAGACTTATCATACGCAAACCCATCGACTCAAAAAGGTAAACATATTTATGCAGAATATTATTTTAAAGCTTAGGACATGAAAACAAATAAACTCTTACTATTTACTTTAATATTGGTATTCTTCAATATGTTGACCCTCCATGGTCAGAATAATATTGATTTAAAGCAAAAAACTAATATTGCCCGTAAAACTGTAAACAGTAGTAAAACTGGTAACTGGAATGATGTATTTACCAATTTTATGCAGCTTGCAGCCAAAAACCTCACAGGTGATAATAAATCTTTTGAATACAAGACAACAATATTTGCTATAAAGAGTGAAGTAGACAGTACATTGCTAATTGACGAAAACTACGTTAAAGAAAATTTTTCAAGAAATTTTCAAATAAATATGGGCCTGAAATTAGACAATGATTATAAGTTCGACGGATTTTCATACGGTTTTGATTGGGCTTTGGTCAACAAAAGGGATCTAAGCGTAAATACATTGGTGAATGGAGAAACAGCAAAATTATATGAGAAGTATTTTGAAATACTTACAACAGCCAGGGAAAGATATAATGCGGATTTAATTAAAAATGACGATCCGGACAAAACCAAAAAAATAAATCAGATACAAAACGCAATAAGTAATAATGCCGATGAATATATTATTCCAATAGATCTGTTCCCAAAAGATTTTATAAAATACTTACCATCCGATTATCAGGATACTAGAAAATATTTCCTTGAAGTATATGAACAAGAACTTGATGCTATTAAAAGAAAGCCATTGTTGAAAATTGGTTTTAATAGTAACTTTCAAAAAAATACAAAATTTTTAGATGAGTTTGATGCCAATTTGGTTTATCTGCAAGGATTGAAATCTAAAAACGGAAGTAAATTGGAAATAGACTTCCGAAATCAGTTTAAAGCAAAGGACAGTATCACAACATCGGTTATAAAAAGAAAGGAGTTTTCATCACAATTAGGATTGAATATTTCAATTTGGGAAACGAAAGAAAAATCTATCGTAGAGCTTAAACCTAATTTTGAATATAAAAGAATTGTTTCAGGAATAATGACTGACGAAAAAAATGACCAGTTCCTGGCCAATGCAGATTTAAGAATAAGAATTTTAAAAAACCTTTGGGTTCCATTGATTTTAAAATATGATATTAAAAACAATAATCTTTTTGGCTTCTTAAATGTCAGTTTCAATTTTGATGCAATGAAAAAAGAATAGCATAATAATTAGAGAATGAAAACTCACCTTTACAATTTTAAAAGGTGAGTTTTTTTATGATTCTTTCCCTATTTTAAATCCTCAATTCAGCACAAAGAAATTATGGAATTATCATAATATAAATTAACTAAAATTTAACTTGGATTTATTTCAAAAAAATCCCTCGAAATACCCCTAAAAGTTAAATTTTGATTAAATTTGTCTAAACTAAAAAAAATAAAAAATGAGTGCAATTTCTTATATAGAAGCAAGACAGATTTTAGATTCCAGAGGTAACCCTACCATCGAAGTAGATGTATTTACAGAAAGCGGGGCAATGGGCCGTGCTGCTGTACCTTCAGGAGCATCTACAGGTGAACACGAAGCGGTAGAATTACGTGACGGTGGTTCAGAATATCTGGGGAAAGGAGTTCTGAAAGCTGTTGAAAATGTAAAAGAAGTAATTGCAGAGAATTTAGTTGGACAGCCTGTTTTTGAACAAAACTATATCGATCAGATTATGATTGATCTTGACGGAACGGCTAACAAAGGAAATCTTGGTGCTAATGCTATTCTTGGTGTTTCTTTGGCCGTAGCAAGAGCTGCAGCTGCAGAATTGGGAATGCCACTTTATAAATATGTAGGAGGAGTGAATGCAAACACACTTCCTGTTCCAATGATGAATGTAATCAATGGTGGATCTCACTCAGATGCTCCTATCGCATTCCAGGAATTCATGATCATGCCGGTAAAAGCGGATTCTTTCTCTCATGCGTTGAGAAAAGGAACTGAGATTTTCCACAATCTTAAATCTATTCTTCATTCAAGAGGTTTGTCTACTGCGGTGGGTGACGAAGGTGGTTTTGCTCCTACTTTCAAAGGAACTGAAGATGCTTTGGATACCCTACTTCAGGCAATTGAAAAAGCAGGATATAAGCCTGGTGACGACATTATGTTGGCATTAGACTGTGCAGCTTCAGAATTCTACAAAGACGGAATTTATGATTACAGAAAATTCCAGACTCCGGATGCGGCTCAGTTTTCAAGCAGCGAGCAGGTTTCTTACCTTGCTGAACTGGCTGCTAAATATCCAATCATTTCTATTGAAGATGGTATGCAGGAAAATGACTGGGAAGGTTGGAAAATGTTAACTGATAAAATCGGTGACAGAGTACAGTTGGTAGGAGATGATTTATTTGTGACTAACGTAGAGAGATTATCAAGAGGTGTAAAAGAAAACATTGCGAACTCTATCCTTGTAAAAGTAAACCAGATTGGTTCTCTTTCTGAAACAATGGCAGCTGTACAAATGGCTCAAAACAACAAATTCACTTCAGTAATGTCTCACAGATCAGGAGAAACTGAAGATTCTACCATCGCTGATTTAGCAGTAGCAATGAACTGTGGACAGATCAAAACAGGTTCAGCTTCAAGATCAGACAGAATGGCAAAATACAACCAATTATTGAGAATCGAAGAAGCTTTAGGCGAAACTGCGATTTTCCCAGGATTGGAAGCTTTTAAAATCAAAAGATAATTAATCGAATTTATAAATAACGGCAAGCGAAATTTTTAGTTTGCCGTATTTTATGGAAAGTGGTATATTTAAAAAAAATAAATAAATAATGTCAGACAACAAAGTAATATTGAATTACGACGGTAATTCATATGAATATCCAATCGTGGATAGTACTATCGGAGACAGAGGGATTGATATTTCAAAATTAAGAGACCAGACAGGTTTGATCACTCTGGATTTAGGTTACAAAAATACAGGAGCTACTATTAGCGACATCACTTACTTAGACGGAGATAAAGGAGAATTATTCTACAGAGGTTATCCAATTGAGCAAATTGCTGAAAAATCTAACTTCACTGAAGTAATGTATCTTTTATTACATGGAGAATTACCTACTCAGGATCAGTTTACTTCATTCGACAACAACATTAAAAAATATAACTTCATCGCAGACGAAATGAAAAAGATCATTGATGTTTTTCCTCGTTCTGCTCACCCTATGGGAGTTTTATCTTCTTTAACTTCTGCTTTGACAGCTTTCAACCCGAAAGCAGTTAACGTAAACTCTAAAGAAGAAATGGATCACGCAGCTGAGCTAATGATCGCTAAGTTCTCTCACCTTTGTGCTTGGACTTACAGAAAAACTCAAGGTTTACCATTAAACCACGGTGATAACAACCTAAACTACGTAGAGAACTTCTACAAAATGGCATTCAGATTACCAAACGCTGATTTTGAAATCGATCCGGTAGTTGTAAATGCTTTAGATAAATTATTAATCCTTCACGCAGACCACGAACAAAACTGTTCTACTTCTACAGTAAGAATGGTAGGTTCTGCTCATACAGGTCTTTTCGCTTCTATCTCTGCTGGAGTATCTGCACTTTGGGGACCACTTCACGGTGGTGCTAACCAGGCAGTAATCGAAATGCTTGAACTCATCGAAAAAGATGGTGGTGATGTATCTAAATATGTTGCTAAAGCTAAAGATAAAGCTGATAACTTCCGTCTAATGGGATTCGGACACAGAGTTTACAAAAACTTCGACCCAAGAGCGAAAATTATCAAGAAAGCTGCTGACGATATCCTTAAAGCATTAGGTATCCAGGATAAAGCTCTTGACATTGCAATGCAGTTAGAAAGAGTAGCTCTTGAAGATGAGTACTTCGTAGAAAGAAAACTATATCCAAACGTAGACTTCTATTCAGGAATCATCTACAGAGCGTTAGGAATTCCTACAGAAATGTTTACAGTAATGTTTGCATTAGGAAGACTTCCGGGATGGATTTCTCAATGGAAAGAGATGAGACTGAAAGGAGACCCAATCGGAAGACCAAGACAGGTTTACCAAGGTGCTCAGGAAAGAAACTACATCGATATTGCAAGCAGATAATATTTGCTTATACCATAAAAAGAATCCCAAAGCTTGCTTTGGGATTTTTTATTTTCAGATTAGGAATAATCCATAGAATAAACTTTAGTTGATTGATCCCAGTATATTGCCATAAGAAAGCCTGCTTGAAAAAGCAGGCTTTCATTTATTAAGGACATTGACATCTGTCGCATGTCCAGATATAGCATTTTCCTGTGTCATCCCACTCACAGCATCTTCTGCCTGTTGAGATTGGTGCACCTCCCATAACGGATTTCTGTTGTTCTCTTCCTAATTTTTGTGCGTTTTTCAGCACCGGATTGTTCTTGTTCATAACTTTGATTTTTGGTGTTAATAGTTAAGTTTTAAGAGATATAATTTCGCGAAAATTATATCACTAATATAGGAAATTAAATAATAGAATTATCTGTTTTTCTGTTCTTATGTAGATGGAAAATAGTAAGTTGTAGATGTTTTTGGAGCTATTCACTACAGTTAGCTGAACAGACAAGGAAATTTTGTTGAAGGGGCCCGGTTTTGGAGATCAAATTTAATACATAAAATATTCCAAAAGTTTTACAGATAGAGACCTTTACTTATATTTGTAGTATTGCATAAATCTTTATGAGACTAAACATTAAAAACGAAACGGGTAGGCTGAAGTCAGTAGTTCTAGGCCAGCCTAATTCACTGGGAGCAGTTCCCACACTAGAGGAAAGTTATGACGCAAAGTCATATTACTCAATCGAACACAACATTTATCCTAAAGAAGAGGATATTATCAATGAAATGAACGCTTTTGAAGCAGTTCTGAAAAAGTATGACGTTGAAGTACTGCGTCCAAGTATCATCAAAGATTACAACCAGGTTTTCTCAAGAGATGTAGCCTTTGTGATTGATGACAAGATGATCATTTCAAATGTGATCGCGGACAGAGCAGACGAGCAGGAAGCATACAAAAGTGTTTTTGAGAAAGTAGCATGGAGAAAGATCATCAACCTTCCGGAAACAGCACATATTGAAGGAGGAGATGTAATCGTATGGAATGATTTTATTTTCATTGGAACCTGCTTCAGCGAAGATTACAGAAACTATAAGACGGCAAGAACCAATGAGTATGCCATTGAAATCTTAAAAGAATATTTTCCAAAGAAAAGAATTATTGATCTGGAACTGAAGAAAAACGATAAAGTTCCGTTTGAAGGCATTCTGCATTTGGACTGTACATTTAATCCCGTAGGAGAAGACAAATGTATCATTTATAAAAACGGATTCGTAGATGAAAGTGACTACCGCTTAATCATCGATATTTTCGGAGAAGAAAACTGCTTCCATATCAATGACGAAGAAATGTTTGAAATGTTCCCGAATATCTTCTCAATTGCACCTGATGTAGTAGTTTCAGACAAAGCATTCACAAGAATGAATGACCATTTGAGAAACGTATGGGGAATGACTGTTGAAGAAATCCCTTACAGAGAAATCTCCAAAATGGGTGGTTTGTTGAGATGCTCTACAATGCCGCTTGTGAGAGAATAATGGAGTAGGAGTGTTTGAGAGTTTTAGGGTTTGAAGGTGAGAGCGTTGATGGGTTTGAATATTTTTTTAACTTTAAATAAATATTAGTGTATGTCAACGATTAGATTTCATCAGGACCTAAACGTTTATCAAAAATCATTTGAAACAGCACAACTGATTTTTGAACTCTCAAAATCTTTTCCGAAAGAAGAACTTTATTCTCTTACAGACCAGATAAGGAGATCGTCAAGATCTGTAACAGCAAATATTAGCGAGGCCTGGGGAAAAAGAAAATATGAAAAATCTTTCATTGCTAAACTTACAGACTCGGAAGGAGAAGCAAGAGAAACCCAAACATGGCTTCAATTTTCTATTGCTTGCAATTATATAAATGAAGAGCAATATGAACATTTGTACAAACAATATAACCAAATAATAGGAATGTTAGTTAATATGATGAACCAGTCTGAAAAATGGTGTTCATTTTCTCCGATTACTAAAGAAGGGAATAATTTGTGAGCCATTGAAAAACTCTCAAACTCTCATACACTAACACCCTCAAACTTATAAAAAATGCAAACAACAGATACAGTATTAATGATAGAGCCGATTGCATTCGGTTACAACGCTGAGACAGCAAAAAACAATTACTTTCAGGTAGAACAGACAGGTTCTGATATCCAGTCAAAAGCTTTGGCTGAGTTCAATACCTTTGTTGGAAAGCTGAGAGGAAAAGGAATTAATGTCATCACTATAAAAGACACATTAGATCCTCATACTCCCGATTCTATTTTTCCAAATAACTGGGTGAGCTTCCATAAAGACGGAAAAGTGGTTTTATATCCGATGTTCGCTTCCAACAGAAGAGTAGAAAGAAGAGACGATATTATTGAAAGTATCAAAGATCAGGGATTTGAAGTTGCTGAAATTGATGACTGGTCTTTTCCTGAAACTCAGGGACATTTCCTGGAAGGAACAGGAAGTATGATTTTCGATCACGATAATAAAATTGCTTACGGTTCTGTTTCTTTGAGACTGGATGAAAAACTGTTCAGAGAATTCTGTGCAAAATTCGGATTCACTCCGGTTGTGTTCCATTCATTCCAGACGGTAGGAGCAGAAAGACTTCCTATCTATCACACCAATGTAATGATGTGTGTGGCAGATAAGTTTGTCGTAATCTGTCTTGACTGTATTGATGATGAGCTGGAAAGGGAAAAAGTAATTGAAACCATTAAAGGTTCCGGAAAAGAAATCATCGAAATTTCTGAAGAGCAGATGCAGCAGTTTGCAGGAAATATGCTTCAGGTTCAGAATAAAGATGGTGAAAAATTCCTGGTGATGAGCCAGACCGCTTACCAGTCTTTGACTAAAGAACAAGTTGAGGCTATTGAAAAATACTGCGAAATTATCTATTCAGACCTGAATACCATTGAAGTAAATGGAGGAGGAAGTGCAAGATGTATGCTTGCTGAGGTTTTTCTTCCAAAAAAATAATATATTTACGAAAAAATTAATTGAACCCATTATCAAGTAAAGGTTTACATATTCTTCTGACTTTGGAAACAGAGTCAGAAGATTTGTTATTAGACAGCAAAGGTTTTCTGACGTTTACAGAAGAAATTCTGAAGACCAAAGATGTAGAAATTGTAGGAGTAACCAATCATATTTTTGAGAATGATAGCTTTACTTCCGCAGTGATCCTTAAAGAGTCTCACCTTTGTATCCACACGTGGCCGGAATTTAAACAGCTTACTTTTGATGTCTTCCTTTGCAATTATACACAGGACAATACCACAAAAGTAGAGCAGATTGCAGATGAAGTGGTTCAGTATTTTAAAGCTAATACCATTCAAAAACACAAAATTTACAGATAAAAATGCACTATGTCTGCCCAGCATGCGAATCAGAAAATAAAATAGATCTCACCTTTCCTGTTGAAGAATATGTTTGTCAAACCTGTTCTCATCTCATTGATGTAGCCGGAAACAAACAAATCAAGCATTTGAAAGTACCAACGGAAAACGTTGTTTTAGATGTCGGACAAAAAGGAAAGATCGGAGGTGAAGAATATACAGTTGTTGCTATTATTGTTAAAAGATATGGTACCAATATTTTCTGGCGCGAATATTATCTAAAAGACAGCAAAGGAGGTGATGCTTTCCTGAGTGAAAGTGACGGACATTGGGTTTTCCTGGTGACCATCCACCCCGATGATTTTAAAGGTAAAAGTTCAACCGTAAGAACTTATCAAGGAAGAAATTACCGTTGGTATGAAAATACTCCATGCAGTATTTACGCTGCTGCCGGATTTTTTGATGAACATCTTGATTTCAATCTTGCTACTTACAAAGAATACGTCAACGGAACCCGTATGATCTCACAGGAGACTGTGGGTAAAAAAAATCAATACTTCTACGGAGTTCATATTTCAAAATATGAGGTTAAAAGAGCTTTTAAAATAGGGCATATGCCTTATTATACAGGAATAGGAATCGTTCAGCCTTATTATTTTGATATGAAACAGGCTTTGAACATCTTTTGTGTGGCTGCATTAATGATATGTCTGCTTCAACTGTACGTGTATACATCAAGGACTAACGAAACTGTTTTTGCGCAGACGATCAATTTTACGGATGTACAGGACAAAGAATTGGTGAGCAGCAGCTTTACCCTTTCAGGAGGCTCAGCACCATTAAAGGTGAATGCATTTTCAGGGGTGGATAATTCCTGGGCGAATATCCAGCTGAGTCTTGTGAATGAAAAGACCAATGAAATTATCTATACCTCCAAAGATATCGAACAATATCATGGTTACGAAGATGGAGAAAGCTGGTCAGAAGGAAGTCAGTCCGAAGACTTTAATCTTTGTGGAGTAAGTTCCGGGCAGTATCACTTTCTTATTTCTGCAGAGAAGGACGGCGCTTTACCTTCCTTTTCCAATCTTCAGTCTCCGGACTCAAAAGTGATTATATCACGTGATAAATCAGGAACTGTCGAGATCAATGATCTGTTTAAGGGCCAGACTACAAGTTTTACAGACGGAAAAACACTGGAAAAAGATACATCAGAAGTTGCCAGACTTGCTAAAACGTCTTTCGGAACTCAAAAGCTGGATTCCCTGATCAATGCCGAAGCACCTAAACTCACTACAGATCCCATTTCAAGCAATACCTATGTACAGCTCAAAGCAACATGGCTTCCCGTTTCATTCTGGAACTTCGGGTTTATTTTATTCATAATGGTTGCTCTCTTTATAGCTATGTGGATAGGAAGACATTTCTTTAATGTTAATAAATGGAAGAATAGCTCAAATACACCTTATGCCACATCATGATGACTAATATTTTAAATTACATAAGACAAAACTGGATACTCTGCATGATCGGAGGACTTTTCATGACCTGGTTTGTATACCTTACTTATCAGGGAAATCAGGTCTGTGACTGTGCCAAAACGGAAACATACCGCGACGGAACCACCAGAAGCCATTCCAGAGTAGGATTCTACAGATACTATCACAAATAAAAAAATAAAAACTATGGACAACATCAATTTCTTACCAATATTAAACTCGGTTCTTTACTCATTCTTAGGAATCGCAATTCTGCTTGTGTGCTATTTCATTATAGAAAAGCTTACTCCGGAAAAAACATGGCATGAGATCGCTCAGAACAAAAATATAGCACTGGCTATTGTCTTCGGAGCATTTATCATCGGAATTTCAATGATTATAAGCGCTGCAATTCATGGATAAGAAGAGGATTCCTCTTGAGCTGCTTTTATTGTTTTCAGTATTCGTCATTGCTACATGTGGATTGATTTATGAATTGGTGGCCGGAGCCCTGGCGAGCTATCTTTTAGGAGACTCTGTAAAGCAGTTTTCCTTTATTATTGGGGTGTATTTGTTTTCGATGGGAGTAGGTTCCTATTTTGCGAAATTCATCAAAGGAAATCTGATCGATAAATTTATTGAGATTGAGATCCTGGTTGGAATCGTAGGCGGAATCAGCTCTGTTGTGCTCTTTACTTTGTTTAATACACTCGCACATTTTGAAAGCGTTCTCTATCTTTTCGTCTTTTTCACAGGATGCCTTGTGGGAGTGGAAATTCCGCTTTTAATGAATATTCTGAAAGATAGAGTACAGTTTAAAGATTTAGTGTCAAATGTCTTTGCATTCGATTATATCGGGGCTTTATTAGCGTCGATTCTCTTTCCGTTGGTTTTAATTCCAAAGCTGGGAATTGTAAAGACACCTTTGTTTTTCGGACTGATTAATATCTCTATTGCGATATTTCTATGCTATTATCTCACCAAGGAATTGTCAAAACCTTTGTCATTAAAAGTAAAATCTATTGCAGCATTTATTGTATTAGTAGGGCTTTTTATTTTTTCTGATACTATTTTGTCTTATTCTGAGGAAAAATTATATGGTGAAAATGTAGTCTATACCAAAAGTTCTCCTTACCAAAGAATTGTTCTCACCAGAAACACCCACGAATTCCGTTTATATCTGAATAATAACTTACAGTTTTCTTCTACCGACGAATACCGTTATCATGAAGCTTTAGTACATCCCGCAATGTCTATGGCAAAAAATATTGATAACGTTCTGATTCTGGGAGGAGGTGACGGTTTCGCAGCCAGAGAAGTATTAAAATACAAAGATGTTAAAAAAATAACGCTTGTAGATCTTGATGGGGAAATGACGCAGTTTTTTAAGACCAATGAAACCATGCGCAGGCTGAATCAGGGCTCTTTCTCCAATCCTAAAGTGGAAGTGATTAATAAAGACGCTTACATTTGGGTAAAAGAGAACAAAAACAAGTTTGATGTCATCATCATAGACTTTCCGGATCCGTCTAATTACAGCTTAGGAAAACTATATTCCCTGCAGTTTTATAAAGAATTGGAAAGACTCACTACTCTTGATACCAAAATTGTGGTGCAGACCACCTCTCCGTATTTCGCGCCCAAATCTTTCTGGTGTATAGAAAAAACGATTAATCAGATTTTTCCTTTCACAGCAGCATACCATACTTATGTGCCGTCTTTTGGAGAATGGGGGTTTTCTATGGCTTCATATGAACCCATCAACAACAGGATTTACAGAAAGCTTCCCGGTTTGAAATACTATGATTATAATTTTTCACAAATGTCTTATTTCAATAAAGATATGAAGGTGAAAGAAGTAGAAGTTAACCGTCTGGATAACCAGATACTAGTTCGTTATTTCGATGAAGAGTGGGGGAAAGTACAGTAGAAAGGATTTTCTTAAAACTATATTTTTAGGTAGTCTTATGCTTCCCTTTTTGCAGTATTGCGGAAAGAAAGTAAAATCGTTGCTGTTGAAGATCACCGGAACCAACCATGTTCTCGGGCATCGGCTGTGGGCAAAAGATTTTCCACAATTTTCAGAAGTTATCCACACCCGATATCTTATTGTAGGTGGTGGTATTTCCGGACTTTCAGCGTGCAGGTTCTTCAGCCAGCATCATGAACAGGACTATCTTCTCCTTGAAATGGAAAACCATCTTGGAGGAAACTCTTCCAACGGGCAGAATTCATTTTCAAAATTTCCTTTAGGAGCCCATTATTTACCGTTGCCGAACAAAGAGAATATAGAAATCATCGAGTTTCTGAAAGAATGTGGAATTTGTTTAGGAACCGAAGATAATGGAGAACCCATTCTTGATGAGTATCAAATGACTTTTCCACAGCAGGAAAGATTGTTTTACAAAAACTCCTGGCAGAACGATATTGTTCCACAAAGAGGAATTTCAGCAGAAACCCAGCAAGAGCTTAACCGTTTTTTTAAGTTGATGGATGAACTTCGTGTAAAGAAAGATGAAGAGGGAAAATACTGGTTTGCCATTCCTGTACATGATTCCAGCAAAGATGATGAGGTTTTGACACTTGAAAAAATCATTTTTAAAGACTGGCTTAAAGAAAATAATTATCATTCCGAAGAACTCCTTTGGCTGCTGGATTATTCCTGCAGAGATGATTTCGGATTAGGAATAGATTACGTTTCTGCATGGGCAGGAATTCATTATTTCGCAGGAAGAAAGAACAATTGGAGTACGAAATATAAAGATCAGGTCTTCACATGGCCGGAAGGTAATGCCAGATTAGCAAAGCATTTTTCAAAATATATAGAAGGAAAACATAGGTCCGGAAATCTGGTTTTTGATGTGAAAATTAATGACAAAGTTGAGGTCTTAAGTTTTGATAATACTCAGAAAAAAACAAAAAAGATCATTGCAGATAAAGTATTATTTGCATCACCACAGTTTGTAAACGAAAGAATTTTTAATCATCAGAAAGCGGCTTCATTTAATTATGTTCCTTGGCTTTTAACAACAATTACCCTTAAGAATGAATTCGGAGGAGATGAAGAGTTAGCCTGGGATAATGTGATTTATGGATCTTCTGGCTTGGGTTATATCTTTGATCAGCATCAGAATTTGAATCAGATTATGGGTGAAAAAGTGATTACCCATTATAAGAGCTTTTCAACCGGAGATTGCAGGAAAGCAAGAAAAAAGTTATATGCAATGAAAGATGCTGAACTGAAGACTTTAGTTTTGGATGATCTGAAGAAAGCACACCCTTTGATAGAGGATTTTATTCTGGAAATGCAGTTTCATAAAATAGGACATGCCATGATTGCACCGGTACCTGATCAGATGTTTGGAGAAAAAACCAAAATGGCAAAAGAACCTATTGAAGATAAAATTTTCTTTGCCCATTCCGATCTTTCAGGAATATCTATTTTTGAAGAAGCTTTTTATCAGGGAATCCGGACTGCAGAAAAAATGATTTAAAATAATACAATGAAACAGCCTTGGATACATAATGCAAAAACTGACTGGTGGTTTATTTTATCGCCGCCTTTCCTGGTATTGCTCATTATTTTTCTCTTTCAGAAACAGATTCAGGGACTGGAAAATCATTATTCCTTTTATACATGGCTTTTCCTGATTGTTTTCGTGGATGTGGCTCATGTGTATTCTACACTGTTCAAAACCTATTTTGTAAAAGGAGAAGTACAGAAAAATAAGCTGCTTTATCTCGGTATTCCTGCTGTAAGCTGGATTTTTGGAATTATTCTGTTTCAATTTGGAAGTCTTACATTCTGGTCGGTACTGGCTTTGGTTGCCGTTTTTCATTTTATACGACAACAGTATGGGTTTATGAGAATCTATGCCCGTTTTGAACCGAATAACTGGAGCAAAAAAATAGATGAGATAGCTGTTTATTCCGCAACAATCTATCCCATGTTATACTGGTTCAGTACACCGCGTGCATTTACCTGGTTTGTTAATAATGAATTTGACTGGCTTAAAAACCTTCCGGATTATACTCATTTACTCACAGTCATATATTTTACCATTCTGATTATCTGGATTGTTAAAACTGCTTTTGAAGCTTTAAAAACCAAAAGAATTAATATTCCCAAAACAGCACTGATCACAGGAACTTTCCTTTCCTGGTATTTTGGAATCGTGTACTTCAACAATGATCTTCTTTTTACTTTTCTGAATGTGGTTTCCCATGGGATTCCTTATATCGCATTGATTTATATCCGGGAAATACATCAAAAGGAAAACAATCAGCTTAACAGAATGCAGGTTTTTAAATCTTTTTCCGGAATATTTTTATTTGTAGGTATTCTTTTAGGATTTGCGTTTTTAGAAGAATTTTTGTGGGAAACTCTGGTTTGGAACGAGCATTTTTCCCTGAATGTGATGCTCTCAGAAAAATGGTTTCAGTTTCTGGTTCCGTTACTAGTCGTGCCTCAGCTTACTCATTATCTGCTGGATGGCTTTATTTGGAGAAAACCAAAAAAAGTTAGCTAACTTTGCGGTAATCTTTAAAATCTAAAAATGAGACAATACTTTCTCTTATTAGCAGTTTTTCTCGGAATCATTGCAGGAGCACAGCAGAAGACATTCTGTAATCCCATCAATATTGATTATGGTTATACACCTTTTGAAGTTTTTTCAAAACAGGGAAAACACCGTGCTACGGCAGATCCGGTGATTGTTAATTTTAAGAATAAGCTGTTTCTTTTTTCTACCAATCAGGAAGGATATTGGTACAGTGATGATATGCTGGACTGGAAGTTTGTAAAAAGAAAATTTCTCAGAGACAATAAATATACCCATGACCTTAATGCTCCGGCGGTTTGGGCCATGAAAGATACTTTGTATGTTTATGGTTCTACCTGGGAGCAGGACTTTCCGATCTGGAAAAGTACAAATCCTACCAAAGACGATTGGAAAATTGCGGTAGATACTTTAAAAGTAGGAGCATGGGATCCGGCATTCCATTATGATGAAGATAAAAATAAGCTGTATCTGTACTGGGGTTCAAGTAATGAATGGCCACTGCTGGGAACAGAAGTGAAAGTGAAAAATCTTCAGTCTGAAGGTTTCGTAAAGCCTATTATTAAATTAAAACCAGAAGATCATGGCTGGGAACGTTTCGGTGAATACAATGACAATGTTTTTCTTCAGCCTTTTGTGGAAGGGGCATGGATGACGAAGCATAACGGAAAATATTATATGCAGTATGGAGCTCCGGCAACAGAATTCAGTGGATATTCTGATGGAGTATACGTCAGCAAAAATCCTTTGGAGGGCTTCGAATACCAACAGCATAATCCGTTTTCCTATAAACCGGGAGGTTTTGCCAGAGGAGCGGGTCACGGAGCTACTTTTGAAGATAATTATAAAAACTGGTGGCACATTTCAACCATCTTTATTTCCACTAAAAATAATTTTGAGAGAAGACTGGGAATCTGGCCGGCAGGCTTTGATAAAGATGATGTGATGTACTGTAATACCGCTTATGGGGATTATCCTACATACCTTCCACAGTATGCACAAGGAAAAGATTTTACTAAAGGTCTTTTTGCCGGATGGATGCTGCTGAATTATAATAAACCGGTTCAGGTTTCATCTACTTTAGGTGGATATCAGCCTAATTATGCTGTAGATGAAGATATCAAAACGTACTGGAGTGCTAAAACGGGAAATTCCGGGGAATGGTTCCAGACAGATCTAGGGGAGGTTTCTACTATCAATGCCATTCAGATCAATTATGCGGATCAGGATGCGGAGTTTATGGGGAAAACTTTAGGGAAAATGCATCAATACAAAATCTATGGTTCCAATGACGGGAAAAAGTGGAATGTGATTGTGGATAAAAGCAAAAATACAAAAGATGTTCCTCACGATTATGTAGAGCTAGAGCAGCCTGCAAAAGCACGTTTCCTGAAAATGGAAAATCTGAAAATGCCTACAGGAAAATTTGCATTGAGTGGTTTCAGGGTATTTGGAAAAGGAGCAGGGAAGCAACCCGCTAAAGTGGAAGGCTTTGTGCCTTTAAGAGCTGATCCAAAGAAATATGGTGAAAGAAGAAGTATCTGGATGAAATGGCAGCAGAATCCTGACGCAGACGGCTACGTAATCTATTTTGGAAAGTCTCCGGATAAATTGTACGGAAGCATTATGGTATACGGTAAGAATGAATATTTCTTTACAGGAGCAGACAGAACGGATGCTTACTATTTCCAGATTGAAGCTTTCAATGCCAATGGGGTTTCAGAAAGGACAGCCGTTGCAAAATCTGAATAAATACTATTAAAAGATAAAAAAGTGACACGTTTTGAAATATCAGAACGTGTTATTTTTTTGTATGCCTTTTAAGAAAAGCTTCAATTTTATTGATCAGAAGCTCATCATTGGAATGTTTATCCCAATCCAGATGTCCGCCATTGAACTGATAGGATTCATGGATAACATGGTTTTTCTTTAAAACTGAATCTAAGATTTTTTCCTGGGTAGAAGGTATGACATGATCCGAATTCCCATAATAAGACAAAGTGGGAGGGGAGTTTTCTCTTATCCATTTTACAGGACTTGCGAAATCTATTAGTGATGTTCCCGGTTTTGGTACACGGGGATCTACAAGTCTTTTTTCCACAAAAGAATATTCCTGATAATTTTTGAAACCCGGATCTGAGAGATCTGCAGGACCAACAATATTAATCACTGCTTTTACTTTTTTATCAGCATCAGACTGATAAGCATATAACATAGATAAATGTCCGCCGGCGCTGTTTCCTAATAAAATCAGACCGGGGTTGTAGCCCAGTTTGTTATTTAGTAGTTCAGTTACTTTTTTAATATCATCAGTTTGGTTTGGAAGTCCAAATTGAGTGGCCGATGTCAGTCTGTAGTTCATGTTGACGAAAATATGATCAGGGAATTTCTGCATCATAGAAAGCGTGAAGAAAGTCAATTGTGATTTATTTCCACTGCGCCATCCTCCACCATGAATAATGATAAATACATCTTTTTTACCCGGATATTTTTTGTTGGGAACATACAGATCCATAATCTGTTCCGGGCTATTTCCATAATGAATATTTTCTTCTTTATCAAAGCTGATGCCTTTGCCCAGTTCTATATTTTTTTCTTTACAGCCAGTCCATAGAAAAAATAGGATTAAGCAAACCGAAATAATAGGTATATTTTTTTTCATAGCAATTAAATATAAAAAATCCGCTGAAAAGAATCAGCGGATATTGTAAGAATAATTAATTGAATATGAAGAAAGATAATCTTTTATCTCGTTCTGCTTTTGATAGCATCTGATGCACCTTCGATGTCTCTTACTTTTTTCACTTTCTGGTTTCCGAAATTGTAGGTAAGGCTTATCATTACGTTTCTGTTGTAACGGTTTTGGTGGATGTAATTGTAATTGCCATTCTCCTGGAAGTCCTCAATTTTAACGATGTTGGTATTAAGGATGTCATTCACATTTGCTGCAAAAGTCCAGTCGTTCCACACTTTCTTGATGCTGAGGTCTAAGCTCATTAAGTTTTTCAATGAACCAAGTTCAATCTGCTGCTTATCTACAAAGAAGTAATTAAGTCCGAAGAACCATGTTTTCTTTTTATCAAGACGGATCGTGTTGTTAGTCTGGATCAGAAGACTGGTAGAGCTGATATTGTTGGTATAGGTAATAAATTTTCCGTTTGGTCCTTTGTCATCTTTAAAACGGTCTCCTGTAGTAGGATCGGTATCAAGACTTCCATTGTTGATGTTATGCTGAACTCCGATATTGAAATTAGTAGTCCAGTATTGCTTGAAGAATGACTTCTGAATACCTACCATGGCAGACATTTCCTGTTTATTTCCAAAATTGGTTCTTATATATCTAAGGACAGGATTTTCTCCTATTTTACCTTCAGGTGATACCGGATAACCCTGCAGCGGAACCTGTGTGATAGCATCCTGAATATAAGAATGGTTTAAAATCAGAAAGTATGAGTTTTTGTACATATAAGTCAGCTCCTGATTATAGGTAGAGGAAGCCTTTACAAACGGATTATTTTGAGTATAATTATCATCTGTAAGAATGTTTCTTACCGGATTGATTTCCCAGAAGCTCGGTCTTCTCATCCTGCTTGAAAAGGAATAAGAAATATTGTTTTTATCATTGATTGCGTAGTTGAAACTCAAATAAGGAAGGATATTGCTGTAATTTCTTTCAATCCTTTTAAGTTCGTCTGTAGGAGCATTGTCAGAAGTTCCAAGACTATTGGTGATCTCATATCTTGCCCCTACTTTTCCGGAAATTTTATCCGAGATCTTCTTCTCCACGGTCACATACATACCATAGATGTTTTCATCATAGATAAAATGATTGGGTCTTGAATCCGGAGCTTCTACGGGATTAAAAGAATAAGTTATGTTTTTAGAATCGTTGTCTGTTTTGGTTTTGTTATAATTTCCTCCTATTGAAACGGTCAGATCATTTTTAAATTTCTGATTATAATCTACCATTCCGGAGAAGTTATTAATGATCTGGGGAAGATCCTGAAATACCTGTGTAGTCATTTTTCCGAGTCCCATATTCACATCAGACATATGCGTTCTGTTGTCTGTAAACTGGAATCTTTTATAATTAAGATAAGCCGCATTTACATTAAGCTTGCTGCCTAAGGAATCAGTTTTTAATTCATAATTTAAATTCACGGAATTGTTGTAAGATCTTGCATCTTCTTTATTCTTGGACCATGTATACTTTGTTCCGCCTTCTGTCTTGATGGTATTGAAAAGATTTACGGTAGAATTATAGCTTTTATTGGCCCAGGTATTCCATGATAAAGCAAGGTTGCTTTTGTCATTCAGCTGATAATCAATATTCAGATAACCTCCTATGTTTTTATTCGGATCATCAATATCTCCTGTAGATTCGTTAGAAGTCTTGGCAGTTCCGTTTCTTAACGTGTAGGTTTGTGCCTCTATATTTTCACCTCCGCTAAGATTGGCACTCACTCCCAGTTTATCTTTTCGGTAGTTGGCAGAGAAGCTGGCCTGGCTTCCGTTGTATTTACTGGTTGTATTAGACATTCTCATATTTCCGTTGAGACCATCACTCATTTTTTTCTTTAGAACGATATTGATGATCCCATCTGATGATTCAACCTGGAATTCACTTCCCGGAACAGTAATTACTTCAATTTTCTGGATGTTCTCTGCGGGAGTATTTTTCAGGAACTGAGCCAGGGACTCAGAATCCATATTGCTTTTTCTTCCGTTGATATAGATCAGGGCATTGTTTTTTCCTGCGATTTTTAATGTTTTATCATCTGTGGAAGATAATAAAGGGGTCTGCTTCAGAAGGTCGAAAGTGGTATTTCCTTTGGCAACAGGAGATGCTGCCACATCATATACAAAACGGTCACTTTGCTTTTTGAAAACCTGCTTTGTAATCGTAACTCCTTCTATATTTTTTGTTTTTGCCGTATCAGATTTCTTCTCCTGGGCAAATGCACAAGTACCGAATACGATAGCCATTGACAAAATTATACGTTTCATGTTGTTTTTATTTAAGAGTGGTTGAGTGATATAAGTTTTTATAGATTAGGTTCTTGATTTTACAGCATCATTAGCTGATTTCATTTCCCTTGCCTTTTTCAGTTTCTGATTTCCGAAATTATAAGTAACCCCGATGCTCATTAACCTTGGATAATTGAAGTTGGTTATATTATTATATTTTCCGTTTGGCTGTACTCCTTTAACCCTGTAAAAGCTTTGATTAAATAAATCGCTTACTTCTGCTACAATGGTCCAGTCGCCCGCAATTTTTTTCAGACTAAGATCGAAACTTTGTCTCGCTCCTATCATACCTCCTTCCATAGCTGTCTGGCTTGCAAAGAAGTAATTAACTCCTAAGAACCAGTCTTTTTTGGATGAAAGTCTGATAATGTTATTGATCGTTGCAGACATATTGTAGTTTTTGACATCAATGATATAAGGATCCAGTGACTCAGATTCGTACTGACCTAGCTGAGACGTTGGATCTTCCCATACTCCGCCTTTGTAAGTAACATAGCCCAAATTAACAGAATAGTTGGTTGTCCATATGTCTTTAAACCATGATTTGTTCATTCCCAGCGTAAGAGCGAGCTCTCTGTTTTTACCGTAATTGGTTCTTATATATCTTAGGAATCTTGTAGTGTCCATTATCATGTTACCATCAGGACCATAGATTATTTTTCCATTCTCATCCCTTTTTGGAGTTGTTAAAGTTCCCTGTAAAGGAAGCATATCAGAAGCAGATGCATCTTCCACCATATTAAAACTAAGATTGGCATAGAATGCATTTTTGTACATATAGTTCAGCTCCTGATTATAGAATTTTGAGGCAAGAACAAACGGATTGTTCTGTGTATAATTTGTAGGAGTGAAATAGGTTCTGGACGGATTGAGTTCCCAGAATCTTGGTCTTCGGATTCTGCTTGAGAAAGTATAGCTCAGGTTGTGATCAGAATTGATGGCATAATTTAAATTCAGATAAGGTAAAAGATTGTTGTAATTTCTTTCGAACCCTGTTTTTTCCAGAATCTCGCCGGTACTTCTGGTCATTTCATATCTGGCTCCTATTTTTCCGGATATTTTCTCAGTCAGTTTACGTTCATAGTTCAGGTAAATACCTAGAATATTTTCTTTATAAATGAAGTGATTGGTTTGTTTAGGATCTATCACAAAATCACCACCTATTAATTTGTCTTGTTTGGTATCATTATCAGTGTTTGTATGATTATAGCTGATTCCCATTAACCATGTTGCGCCTTTAGCTGTTTTTTTCAGGTAGTCGATATTTGCTGCATAATTGTTAATGATCTGAGGTACTGATTGATGAAGCGCAGAATACTTGTTGATGGTATCATTAGTTAAAGGAAAACTTTCATTAAAACTTACTTTATCTCTGTTGAACCACAGGTAAGAAACATTTGAGGTAAGTCTGCTTCCCAGAGAATCTGTTTTCATCTCATAATTTAAATTGAAAGAATGATTTCTCGTTTGTGCATCTTCATTATTGACTGTTCTGTTATTTAAAACCCCATTTTGCCAGTTGGTAATATCCAGTACAGAATTGAAACTTTTATTATATCTCATGTTGTAGGAGAAACCAAGACTATGCTTTTTATTGATCTCATAATCAACGTTAAAACCTCCGCCAAAATTTTTATTAGGATCATCATTAAACCCGAATGATTCATTTCTGAAAGTAGGATCCCCGTTAGAGAGCGTATATCTTTGTCTGTCTGTCCAGCTTCCTGTTCTGAAGTTTGAATTACCGGACCATTTTCCTTGTCTGAAGTTAAAAGAAGCTCCTGCATTAGGATTATTGTAATAAGCTTGCTCATTCTGCATTTTCAACGTTCCGTTGTAACCGTTGTTCTTACTTTTTTTCATTACAATATTAATCACGCCTTCCTTGGATTCAACCTGGAATTCACTTCCCGGAACCGTAATCACTTCGATTTTCTGGATATCCTCTGATGGAGTAGACTTCAGCATTTCGATTAATGCTTCAGCATCCATATTTGTTTTCTTATTGTTGATATAGATCACCGCATCATTTTTCCCCAAGATCTTCAGTGTTTTTCCATCAATGCTGGAAATCATTGGAGTTTGTTTTAAAAGATTAAAGGTGTTCGTTCCTTTAGCGATGGATGAAGAAGCTACATCGTAAATTAAACGGTCTCCCTGTTTTTTGAAAACCTGCTTCTTGATATTCACTGCATCAATAGCATTTACTTTCAAACTGTCTTTTTTCTGCTGGGCAGTTACAAGTCCACCGAAAAATAGTGCTGCAATAAGAATTTGAGTTTTCATGATATTATTTTTTAATTAATAGCTTGTATGGTTTGTTATTTTACATTACAAAGATATATAATAAATTTAGTATCATGCAATGCAAAGTACTTAAAATGTTTTTGATTATTATTTAATCTACTGATTATCAGTAACTAAAATTTATATCAATTTTAAAGTTTTAATGACTTTGTTCCTTAATTAGACAATTTAAAGTTCAATTTTGTTACATGACAAAATGAAATAGATGAAAAATTGTAGAAATATTTGATGAGAAATCAGAAAAAATAATAATGATTGTATTTTATTATTAATTTAGTAAAAACTAAAAATTAATACCATATGAGAAAACTTTACCTTTTATTATTGTTGTTTGTGTTAATGTTTTCATGTAAAAATGAGACTTTCTCAGAAACAGATGACAACACAACAAATCCTCCATCCAATTATAACTTTGGAAATACCGCACAAAAAAACTTTCAGGGAGTGGTACTTGATACAAACGGACTTCCGGTATCAGGGGCAACGGTTACCATCGGAACAAGTACAGTTACAACCAATCTTAAAGGTTTCTTCACATTTAAAAATGCTTCGGTAAAAGAAAATTTTGCTCATATAAAAGTGACAAAATCCGGCTATGTTAATGCATCAAGGGTTTTGGTGCCTACCAACGGAGTGAATAGAGTGAATATCATGATGATTCCTGCAACGGTAACATCTACAATTACTACAGGTTCTACATCTACCGTTTCATTACCCAACGGAACTAAAGTAAAATTTGACGGAAGTTTCAAAGATGCAAACGGAAATGCCTATTCAGGAAATGTGAGTGTTGGAGTTTTCCATTTAGCACCATCCAACCAATACCTTAATGAATTAATGCCTGGTTCATTTCTGGCAACCAATTCAGCAGGCAATGCAAGAATAATGGAAACTTTTGGAATGCTGCATGTACAGTTGACGGGAAGTGCGGGACAAAGTCTTCAGATTGCAAACGGCCATTCCGCAGAAATCACCGTTCCTGTGGATGCTGCACAAACTTCCAGTTCACCAGCCACAATACCGCTATGGTCTTATAATGAAGAGACCGGAATGTGGAAAGAAGAAGGCTCAGCAACAAAGATTGGAAATACCTATGTAGGAACAGTAAGTCATTTTTCCTGGTGGAATTATGATGCACAGTTTGCGCAGGCAACAATGAAAGTAACTGTAAAAAACGCAGCAGGGCAGGTTTTACCTAATATTAGAGTCGCTTTAAACAGAACTTCTCAAGCATATGAAACCTATGGAATGACAGATAATACAGGAACGGTCTCGGGAATTGTTCCGGCAGGTGAGGTTCTCGTTTTAAAAGTTTATGATGTTTGTAATAACGTATTATATACCTCTAATGTAGGCCCTTTTCCGGTTGGAATTATAACAACAATTCCTGAAATTACCATAAGCCCGTCGACATCTGTCAATTATACTATTCAGGGAAGTCTTAAAACATGTACAAATACTGATGTTACCGATGGCTATGTAGTACTTAAACCAGTGGCGGGTATGTACTATTTCCAATATATGTCAGTACCAGTAAACAGTACCGGAGGCTTTACATTTAACACATATGCATGTACTGCAAATCCTCAGTTTATCTACGAAGGGTTTGATACCGTTAATTTACAAAGCACTCATGAAGTAACTTTCACTGCTCCGTCTGCTACAGTCAATTTGGGGGATATCGTGGTTTGTAATTCTTTGAACGAATTGATCAGTTATAAAATTGATAATCAACCAACCGTTAATATCGTAGGATTGTTTGATGTAAAGTGGGGAGGGCTGACGACGACGTCGCCTGTTGTATCGGCCAAGCAATTGATAATAAACTCAACGAATTCTGCGGGACCTTTTTTCTATATGAAGCAAATCAATGTGCTGGGAGTTGCTACAAGTTTTAACACAGGTTATGGATTTGAATTTTCAGGAGGGGCTGTTACAACTAATAATGGGAATATGATTGTGAATATAACCTCTTTTGGGGCTGTGGGTGATTATATAGATTTCACAGTGAATGGAACATACACCAATAATTCAGGAAATCACACCTTCACTGCAACAGGACATGTAAAACGGGATTTATGACAAACGTAAAAATAAAAGGACCGAAAAGGTCCTTTTTATATGCAGTATTTTTATTATTTATTCTCTGTCGAATCGGGCTAGTTTTTTATCTACCCAAACCGTTGCAAAAGGGAAGAATGCGGATAATAAGGCAAAAACAAAATCTTCATCATCCCAATTATAAATTTTTCTTGCAGGAAGGCAGAGTATAAGGTAAAGCGTAAAAAATAATCCGTGTAAACTTCCAATAACACTGATGAAAATAATAGAATATAAATTTTCATCATATCGGATCCAGATCATCGCAACACAATACAGTAAAAGACATGAAATAGCTTCCGCAACACAAATCTGTTTAAACCATTTGATGATTTTTTCCTGAGAATATTTTGAGAAAAATTTTTCGATGAAGTCCATTCCTTTAGTTCTAAGTTGAGAGTTAATAGTAAAGAGTCTTTCTCTAACCTCTCATTTTCTGATTTGCAAAATTACTTATAAAAACTGCTACCATCCAAATATTCAAAAACTTCAGGAGGTAACATCGGCCTTACATTTTTGCCGTCTTTAATCATATTACGAATTTCAGTGGCAGAAAGTTCTATAACAGGAGCTTTGATCAGAGAAATATTCTCATGCTGTAAATAGTCAGAATCTGCTTTTTCTCCTTCAAATACTCTTGGATAAACAATGATATGGTGATTTTTGATCAGAACATCAGAATTTTTCCACTTATGAAGACTCTTCAGATTATCTTCTCCCATAATCAGGCTGAAAGAATATTCAGGATACTTCTCATGGAGATAAGTAAGTGTATCGATAGTATAGCTTGGCATAGGAAGAGAAAATTCTACATTAGAAGCTCTCATATTCGGATAATGTTTTACTGCGAGCTGTACCATATCAAGCCTGTTATGATCTTTAAGTAAAGATTTTTTGTCTTTAAACGGATTTTGTGGACTCACTACAAACCAAAGCTCATCCATATCAGAATTTTCCAGAATATAATTCGCCAGAATAAGATGTCCGATATGAATAGGATTGAATGACCCGAAAAATAAACCGATTTTTTTCATTGTTACAAGGAATTAGGTTGCAGGAATTAGGGCTTAGGGAGTTTGAAGTTTTGTAATTACGGCATTCAGCATTTTTGATATTTCGGATATTTTTTCGATTAAAATTTGAAAATTTTCAGGATTCAAATAATTTAAATTTTTTGAAATAATTAATTGGGTTTCCAATTCAGCGCTGCTACCTCTTGCAATTTTCAAAAACTGAAGATAATCATTAGTAGATCTTCTGGAATGACCTTCAGCAATATTAGATGGAATTGAAACTGAGGACCTGCGTATCTGACTCGTAAGTCCATACAGTTCTTCTTTTGGAAAAGTTGTTGTTACTTTATAGATTTCTGTAACGAGATCTACAGATTTTTGCCAAACGATTAATTCCTTATAATTTCCCATATGCATTTCCCTATTCCCTTATTGCTAAATCCTAATCCCTATTCTCAATCCCTGAATTTCACATCCTTAATATTTAAATAATGAGTGACATTGCCTTTCCAGTGATTTTCTTCAAGAGTAAAAGCAAGGTCAAAATTTTTATTTTTAAAATCTTCAACAAATGGTCCCAGCTTGAATCCTACACACTCAATATTTCGTCCTGTAGATTCCTGCTTGATATAAAATTTCAGGTGGTTATTATCTTTCCCCATAGTTTTCACATAACCGGACAATTTCTGATTGCTCAATGTAAAAATAGGTTTCATATTATGAGGACCGAATGGAGCAAGTTTTCTGTGGAAATTAATAAACTCTCTGTTGATTTCATCAACTGTAATTTCAGTATCAATGGCGATGGAAGGTTCCTTTTGATGATCTTTGATTTTTTCAGAAACAATTTTTTCAAATCTTACCTTGAAAGCATCAAACTTGTCTTTCTCCATAGAAAGTCCGGCGGCAGCGTGATGGCCTCCAAACTTAAGGAAATACTCAGAACACATATCAAGAGCTTCATGCACATCGAAATCAGAAACAGATCTCGCAGAAGCTACCATTTCCCCGTTATTACCATCAGTAAATACCAGAGTGGGTTTGTAATACGTTTCTATAAGTCGGGAAGCTACAATACCAATCACTCCTTTATTCCATTCAGGATGATAAACGATGGTTGTGTGTTTGGTTTCTTGCTGAGACTCTATAATTTGGTTCAATGCAGAAAGAGTAGAGTTCATATCCAGCTCTCTTCTTTCATCGTTGAGGTTCATGATATCGCTTACAATCTGATTAGCGTGTTTCAGATTATCAGAAACCATAAGCTCTACGGCTGCTTTACCATGAGAGATTCTTCCGGCTGCATTAATTTTAGGAGCTATTTCAAAAACGATATTTGAAATTTCAAAATGAGAAAGTTTATCCTCGGGAATCAGCAGTCTTAATCCCAGGTTTCTGGTCTTTCTAAGGGTTTTTAGTCCCATTTTAGCCAGCACTCTGTTTTCACCTGTCATGGAAACAATGTCAGCAGCAATAGAAATGGCCAGAAGATCGGTGAGTTCAAATAATTCTGCTTCCGGTAATTTATAAATTGTATTTAATCCCTGGCAGAGCTTAAAGCCAACACCACATCCGGAAAGTTCTTTGAAAGGATATCGGCAGTCATTTCTTTTAGGATCAAGTACGGCTGCAGCATCAGGAATTTCTTCACCCGGAAGGTGATGGTCACAGATAATAAAATCTATATCCAGATTTTTGGCATAGTTGATCATATCCAGGGCCTTTATTCCACAATCCAGAGCAATGATTAATGAAAACCCATTTTCTTTGGCAAAATCAATTCCTTCAGTAGAAATTCCATACCCTTCAGAATTTCTGTCAGGAATATAATAGTCTAAATATTTTTTCTCAACAATTTTGCTGAGATAAAGGTACATCAAAGCAACCGCTGTGGTTCCGTCCACATCATAGTCACCATAGACCAATATTTTTTCGCCATTTTCAATAGCTGTTGCAATACGCTCTACAGCTTTTTGCATATCTGCCATTAAAAACGGATTATGTATATCGTTAAGGTTTGGTTTGAAGAATTCTCTGGCCTTTTGATAGTTGTCAATCCCTCTTAAAACGAGGATTTTAGATTCAAAAGTACCAAAACCAAGTGACGAACTTAGTCTGTCCACAACTTCCTCATCGGGTTCAGGCTTATAAATCCATTTTTGACTCATTTCACAAAAATAAGGAAAAAAAATAGCATTCTAGAAAGAACTGGAACGAAGTTTCGACTTAATAATTGTTAAAAAAAGGCTATCTTCGTGCTCCAAATTTTAAATGACTATGAAAAAAATTACTCTATGCCTTATACTATTTGGGGCTATGTATTCGATTAATGCACAAAAAATTAACCTCGGAAAAGCAGCGGGAATAGTTTCAAATGGTGCAAAAGCTCTAACATTTACGAACGAAGATGCGGTGAAATTATCCAAAGAGTCAGTAGACTGGATGGATAAAAATAATGCCGTAGCAGGACCTAAAGACCCGTATACCGTGAGACTGAACAAATTGTTTGGAAAACACAAATCTCAGGATGGTCTGAATTTGAATTACAAAGTTTATAAAGTAAAAGATATCAATGCGTTTGCCTGTGCAGACGGAAGTGTACGTGTGTTCTCTTCTCTGATGGATATCATGACAGACAATGAATTGCTGGCAGTTATCGGGCATGAGATTGGACATGTGAAAAATCAGGATACAAAAGATGCTATGAAATCTGCTTACCTGAAAGCAGCGGCATTAGATGCTGCATCATCGGCTTCTTCTGCTGTAGCTACTCTTAATGAGAGCCAGGTAGGAAAGATGGCTAACGCATTCTTGGATGCTTCACACAGTAAAAAACAGGAATCAGAAGCAGATACCTATTCATATGATTTTATGAAAGCTAATAAATATGATGTTGTTGGAGCTTATACAGCTTTCAAAAAGTTAGCGCTGCTTTCAGAAGGAAGTACACAAAGTAATTTTGAGAAAATGTTCAATTCTCACCCTGACAGTAATAAAAGGGCGGAGTCTATTAAAAAACGAGCTGAGAAAGATGGTCTTTGGAAAGACCCGGGAACAGTTTCTCTGCCTACAGCCAAATTAACGAAATAATTATCTATTTATTTGCAATAAAAAAACCTCAAAGCACTGCTTTGAGGTTTTTTATATATTATAATGATGTATTTATTAAGAATACATTTTTTCTCTTAATTCTTTTACCTTTTTATCAGCAAGGTATTCGTCATAAGTCATTTCTCTGTCGATAATTCCTGTAGGAGTCAATTCAATGATTCTGTTACAGACTGTTGAAAGCATTTCGTGGTCATGAGATGCCAATAAAAGATTTCCTTTGAAGTTCGATAAAGAGTTGTTCAAAGTAGTGATACTTTCAAGGTCTAAGTGGTTGGTAGGTTCATCTAATAAAAGAACGTTTGCTTTCTGAAGCATCATTCTGCTGAACATACATCTCATTTTTTCACCTCCTGAAAGTACTTTACAAGATTTTAAAGCTTCATCACCTGAGAAAAGCATTCTTCCAAGGAATCCTCTTACAAACTCTTCATGACGCTCTTCGTCATTTTTTGTAAATTGTCTCAACCAGTCAACCAAACTTAAATCTTCCTGAAAGAAGTTGGTGTTGTCCAAAGGCATATGAGATTGGTTAGTTGTAACGCCCCAGGCAACAGTTCCTTTGTCAGCTTCTACATTCCCTGCTAAAATTTCGAAAAATTCTGTAATTGCTAAAGAGTTTTTAGAAAGTACAGCTACTTTATCCCCTTTCTTAAGATTCAAATCAATATTAGAGAATAGCAATTCTCCATCTTTTGTTTTCTCAAGACCTTTTACATCTAAAATCTGATCACCAGCCTCTCTTTCCATTTCGAAAATAATAGCCGGATATCTTCTTGAAGATGGTTTAATATCGTCAATGTTTAATTTGTCGATCATTTTCTTTCTTGCAGTAGCCTGTTTTGCTTTTGCAACGTTTGAGCTGAATCTCGCAATGAAGTCCTGAAGTTCTTTTTTCTTCTCTTCAGCTTTCTTATTGGCCTGAGCTCTTTGTCTTGTTGCCAATTGAGAAGCCTGATACCAGAAAGAGTAGTTACCTGTATAAAGGTTAAGTTTAGCATAATCCAAGTCACCAATGTGCGTACACACTGTATCAAGGAAGTGACGGTCGTGAGATACAACGATTACTGTATTTTCATAATCAGCAAGGAAATCTTCCAGCCATGAGATTGTGTCAATGTCAAGGTCGTTGGTAGGCTCATCCAGAATCAACACATCCGGATTACCGAAAAGAGCCTGAGCCAAAAGAACCTTTACTTTGTCTTTGTTCTCAAGTTCGCTCATCATCTGCCAGTGCATATCATCTTTGACTCCAACGTTTGAAAGCATGGTCTGTGCGTCAGATTCTGCAGTCCAACCTCCCATTTCATCATAAATAACACCTAGTTCACCGGCTTTAATTCCGTCTTCGTCAGAGAAATCTTCTTTTGCGTATAACGCATCCATTTCCTCCTTTATTTCAAATAATTTCTTATTACCTCTTAAAACTGCTTCAAGAACAGTATATTGATCATAAGCAAAGTGATCCTGCTCCAAAACTGACATTCTTTTCCCTGGTTCCAGAGATACATGTCCTGTTGTAGGATCTTGCTTTCCTGTTAATATTTTCAGGAATGTAGACTTTCCCGCACCGTTTGCTCCGATGATCCCGTAGCAGTTTCCTTTGGTAAACATAATATTTACCTCGTCAAAAAGAACTCTTTTCCCGAATTGTAAAGATAAGTTAGATACTGTTAACATATAGTTTTGTAAATTTGGCGCAAAAATACGAAAAGAATTTGGGTATTTTGTAATAATATAATAGTCAAGTTTTTAATTGTATGGTATTTTTTATATATTTCATTAACGAAATTTTAAAATGATGAAGATTGAGAAAACAGTTAGCATATTAAATAGAAGAGCCCGTTTTGAATATGAAATTCTTGAAGAATATGAAGCAGGAATGGTTTTGACGGGTACCGAAATAAAATCTTTACGTTCATCTAAAGCATCTATCACAGAATCGTTCTGTCAGTTTATTGATGGGGAATTATACATCATCAACATGATGATTGATGAGTACAAATTAGGTACTTTTTACAATCATAAAACAAAAAGGGAACGGAAATTGCTCTTGCACAAAAAAGAATTACAAAAACTTGAAAAAAAGTTAAAGGATGCTGGGAACACCATAATACCTTTAAAATTATATATCACTGACAGGGGGAAAGCAAAGGTGCTGATAGCGCTGGGTAGAGGGAAAAAACTTTTCGATAAAAGAGAGGCGATAAAAGATAGAGAAAATAAACGGAACCTGGACAGAATATTAAAGAAAAGTTAAAAATCATTTGAAAAACTTTGTATATAAAGAAAAATTATATTTATTTTGCATTATCAATTATTTAATCATTTAATTCTATGAAAAATCTAAAATTAGGAATTTCAGCATTGGCGCTTACTGTTGCCTCTACTGTTTTCGCACAGACTACCAACAATCCGTGGTTAATCGGAGTTGGTGCTCATGCTGAAAACCACGTAGCAGCACGTTCAAGCTTCGGTAATACGTTCTCTGCTAACAATTTGACGAAGAGTATGTTCAATGTGAACAATTTCTCTATTACACCTCCATTATCTAAGTTAACAGTTGCTAGAAATGTTGGTAAAGGTTTAGTAATTGACTGGCAGACTTCTGTTGGGAATGTTGAAAACAAAAGATTCAACATGGGGAAAGAATTTTTCCTAATGACAGGTCTTGGTTTCCAGGCTCACGCTGCAGGTCTTTTATGGAACGAAGAATCTTGGTTTGATCCATATTTAAGAGTTGGTGCTAACTACTTAAGACATGACTATACAGCTCTTACTTTCCCTAGAACATCTGTTGACGCTAACGGTAATCCAATCGAAAACGTTGTTAATGGTAAGGATGGTAACGAAAATGGTAAAGCTAACCACTTTACTGTAGCTACAGGTGCTGGTGCTAACTTCTGGGTAACTAAGAACTTCGGTCTTGGTGTTCAGGGAGATTATGTGTCAACTCCAGGTGATAACTCTACAGTTGCTAACTTCTGGCAAGCTTCTGCTTCTATCTTATTCAGATTCGGAAACAGAGATAGAGATAAGGATGGTATCCTAGATAAAGATGACCTTTGTCCAGATACTCCAGGTTTACCAGAATTCCAAGGATGTCCTGACACTGACGGTGACGGAGTTCCAGATAAAGACGATCAATGTCCAGATGTGGCTGGTCCAGTTGAAAACAACGGATGCCCTTGGCCAGATACTGACGGTGATGGTGTAATCGACAAAGATGACGCTTGTCCTACAGTAGCAGGTCCTGCTGAAAACAATGGTTGTCCTTGGCCAGATACAGACGGTGACGGTATCTTAGATAAAGATGATGCTTGTCCTACTGTTCCAGGTCTTCCTGAATACAACGGATGTCCAGCTCCTAAGAAACCAACTGCTGTTGTTGTTACTGAGCAATTAAAAGATATCCTATTTGATTTCAACAAGGCTACAATTAGACCTCAATCAAACGAAAAACTAGATAGCGCTGCTAAAATCATCAAAGATGCTCCAGCTGAAAACTTCGTAGTAGTAGGTATGACAGATGCTAAAGGTGCTGCTGCTTACAACTTGAAACTTTCTAAAGAAAGAGCTGCTTCTGTAGTAGCTGCTTTAGAAGCTAGAGGTGTAAACCCTGCAACATTGAAATCTATCGGTATCGGTTCTCAGGAAGCTACTGTTCCTGCAACTGCATCTGATGCTGAAAGACAACAAGACAGAAAAGTTATCGTAAGAGCTATCTCAGGTGCTGAGTGGGATACTTACAAGAAAAATGACTTAACTGTAGCTAAACCAGCTAAAAAAGCTGTTAAGAAAGGTGCTAAAAAAGCTCCAGCTAAAAAAGCTCCAGCTAAAAAGAAAAAATAATTAATTTTTCTAAATAATGAATACCTCCAAATTTTTTGGAGGTATTTTTTTTTTGTCGACTTTTGAGTAATTTTGTTGGAAATTTAAAAATTAAAATGGGAAGAGCATTTGAATATAGAAAAGCTTCTAAAATGGCCAGATGGGATAAAATGGCCAAAACATTCTCCAAAATAGGTAAAGACATTGCATTGGCTGTAAAGGCTGGTGGAACAGATCCTGAAGCCAATCCGGCCCTGAGAAGATGTATCCAGAATGCAAAAGGTGCAAACATGCCTAAGGATAACGTAGAACGTGCAATTAAGAAAGCCAGCGGTGCTGATGCAGAGAACTATGAAGAAATCACATATGAAGGTTACGGGCAAGGTGGTGTTGCTTTTTTTGTAGAATGTACTACAAACAACACAACAAGAACTGTAGCAAACGTGAGAGCTGTTTTTAATAAGTTTGACGGTAACCTTGGGAAAAATGGTGAATTGGCATTCATCTTTGATAGAAAAGGAATTTTCACAATCGATTTGGCTCAGATCAAAATGGATTGGGATGATTTTGAAATGGAAATGATTGATGGTGGTGCAGAGGATGTGGAAAAGGATGAAGAAGAAGTAATGATTACAACAGCTTTTGAAGATTTTGGTTCTTTATCTCACAAATTGGATGATTTGGGAATTGAAGCTAAAAGCGCAGAACTTCAAAGAATTCCAAACAACACAAAAGAAGTAAATGCAGAACAGTTCAAAGCTAATATGAAAATGCTTGAGCGTTTCGAAGAGGACGATGATGTTCAAAACGTTTACCACAATATGGAAATTACAGAAGAGCTGATGGACTCTTTATAAAAAATAATATAGCATTCATATACAGTTAACTTTCAATTAGTTTCTTTGTACAAAACTATGAAAAGAAACGTTGAATTAGTTGTTATATCGGATGTTCATTTGGGAACTTATGGATGTAAGGCTAAAGAATTGTTGAGATATCTCAATTCTATCCAGCCTAAAACTTTAGTTTTGAACGGTGATATTATTGATATCTGGCAGTTTAAAAAGTCTTACTTCCCTAAACCTCATTTGAAAGTAATCAGAAAGATTCTTTCATTGGCAACCAAGAACACAGACGTCTATTACATCACGGGCAATCATGATGAAATGTTTCGGAAGTTCACAGATTTTGAACTTGGGAAACTTAAAGTCTGTAATAAAATCTGCCTGAATATCGATCAGAAAAAAACCTGGATATTTCACGGTGATGTTTTCGATGCATCCGTCCAGCATTCAAAATGGATCGCCAAGCTTGGCGGAAAAGGCTACGATCTCCTTATTATTATCAATAATGTTGTAAATTGGTTCTTAGAAAAAATGGGTAAAGAGAAATATTCATTTTCAAAAAAGATCAAAAACAATGTGAAAAAAGCGGTAAAATATATCGGAGATTTTGAACTTACGGCTTCAGAGCTGGCTATTGACAATAATTATGATTATGTAGTTTGCGGACATATCCACCAACCACAGATCCGTGAAGTTGTTAATAAAAAAGGATCTTGTACTTATCTGAATTCGGGGGACTGGATCGAAAATCTCTCTGCCTTAGAATACAATAATAAAGAATGGACAATTTTTTATTATGATGAGCATAAACATTTACTGAAAGATGATGAAGTGGAAGAGATTCAGGAAATGGATAATTCTGCTCTTTTAAAAATCGTAACCAATTTTTCCTAGATGAAGATTTTGTATGCATTTCAGGGTACTGGAAACGGTCATGTTGCCAGAGCACAGGAAATTATTCCTCTCCTCAAAAAATATGCATCCGTTGATACATTGATCAGCGGACATCAATCGCAATTAAAGGCTGATTTTGACATCAATTTCCAATACAGAGGTATTTCCCTTCTTTATAACAAAACAGGCGGTTTATCCTACCGAAAAACGTTTACAGAGAATAAGTTCATTGAAGCTGCCAAAACAATCAGGGAACTGGAACTGTCACAATATGACTTAATCATTAACGATTATGAACCTTTGACAGGCTGGGCTTCCAAATTGAAAAAGCTTCCGATGATAGAACTCAGCCATCAGGCTTCCATGAGTTTTCCGGAAACCCCCAAACCAAAGAAAAAAGACTTTCTGGGAGAAATGATTTTAAAATACTACGTTCCGAGTGAAAGGAAAATAGGATTTCATTTTGAGAATTACCATCCTCAGATCAAAAAACCTGTAATCAGAAGAAAAATAAGAAATCTTAATCCTTATAAACAGGGATATTATCTTGTCTATCTTCCCAGCTTTGCGGATGAAAATATTATCAAGGTTTTAAGAAAAATTCCTGTGGAATGGAAAGTGTTTTCAAAATACAGCAAAGTACAGGTTAAAGTAAAAAATGTGGAAGTATTTCCTATTGATGAAATGCAATACCTGAAGTACTTTGAAGGCTGTGACGGAATTTTGTGCAATGCTGGTTTTGAAAGTCCGGCAGAAGCTTTGTTTATGGACAAAAAACTATTCGTAATTCCTATCCACAATCAGTATGAACAGGAATGTAATGCATGTGCCCTTGATAAAATGGGAATCCCCAATTCAAAGGTTTTAAATCTTCAGGAAATTATGGAATGGGTTGCTTCAGATCATCATCTGAAAGTAGATTACCCGGATGATATTGAAGATATCTTGCTCAACGAGGTTTTAATTCTTTAAAAAGATATCATCTACATCACTCATTCTCATCATCACAGATCTGGCATAGGAACAGTGTGGATATACTTTCCAATTGTTTTCTCTGGCAAATTTGATGGCTTCTTCTACCAGGAATTTTCCCATTCCTCTCCCTTCAAATTCGGGATGTACCAGAACAAATGAAATAATCAGTTTATGATCTTCAGGGAAAATTGTATAGGTAAGTCTGCCTACTTCTTTTATTTCGTTGTTTAGGGTAAGAACCCCGCCGTTTCCGGATTTATTGTTTTCAAATTTCATGATTCTGAACTTTAGGTTTAAACATACAAAAACTGCACCGACCTTTGCATAAGCAATAAGCAATAAGCAATAAGCAATAAGTAATAAGCTTGGCTGTTAATTTTTAGATGCTTTTAAATTCACCATTCACTTGCAAAGCAAAATTGACGTTTGACACTAATTGTCTTTTCCCGTGTAGTAATTGTAATCTTTAATAATCACATTGATAAACTGTCTTTCCGTCATTTTAGTAGCATCAATTTCCAGTTTCAGAATGCTTTTAATTTTCTCAGACAGCTTACTGATGATCTGGCGGTCATCTACTTTCAACGCTTTGGTGTAATTATCTTTGATAATTCTCATATCATTATCACTCAAAGCAATGACTTGTGGAAAAGAAGGGATATAATTTTCGTGGATATTCTCCAGGATTGTATGTGATATATTGATATTGTTTTTTAAGGAAATGACAGCGGTTCCGGAAGCAATGTCACCTAAACGCTGGTTGTTTTTAGAAACAATCATAGAGATAAGTCCTATAACTCCGGCAAATGATACATCAACAATCCTGAAAACCCAACGGATCATATAATCGGCAAAACTTGCCTGATAACCGTCAATCTTTACCACTTTGATTTTCATTAGCTTTTTACCGGGTGTCTGGCCTTCCATTAAACTTTCCAATACAAGCGGATAGATGTAAATAGGAAAAGTAAGGATAAGATATACAGCTCTTATAGACCATTCATCAAGACCGTCTAATAAATATCCCAGATCAAGAATATTGAAGAATAAATACAGGATAATCACCACATAAGCGATCCTGATCAGAAGATCAATAATGAAGGCAAGCATCCTTTCTCCTACGCCTGCAATATTAAAATTAATATTTACATTTTGTGAGGTATTTATCGCAATTTGAGACATATTTTTTATTATTTTAGCCTTAACAATTATGAGAGAAGTTTATTTCATTAAACAAAATAAAGAAAAATGGTTGGGAATAGAACAGGTTATTCAAGGGAAAATTAAAAAAAATCCTGATGACCTGTCTTCATTGTATATTAACCTGATCAATGATCTTTCTTTTGCCCAGACTTATTATCCGAAAAGTAATACCACAGTTTACCTGAACCATTTGTCTGCACAGATTTTTCAGAAGATCTATAAAACAAAAAGGGTAGAGGAAAACAGGCTGGTTTATTTTTTCAAAACTGAAGTTCCGCTGCTGATGTATCAGTACAGAAGGTATCTGATGTATGCTTTTCTCTTTTTCATTTTGTTTACCTCAATAGGAGTGCTTTCTGCCATTTACGATAAGGACTTTGTCAATATTATTCTGGGTGAAGGCTATGTGAATGAAACCATCGAAAATATTAAGCATAATAATGCGGTGGGAGTTTATCAGAGTGGCAGCACATGGGGAAGTACCATTGGAATTATTTTTAATAATATCCAGGTGGGAGCAAAACTGTATATTTATGGAATTGCCGGAGGAGTAGGAACTTTGTTTGCTTTGCTTTCAAATAGTGTAATGTTGGGGGCTTTCCAGTATTTTTTCTATGATTACGGAGCTTTGAAAGACAGCGTAAGAGGAATATGGCTTCATGGAGTTTTTGAAATCTTTGCCATGGTGGTGGAAGCGATGTGCGGATTGATTCTTGGGGCGTCTATTTTATTTCCGAGAACGTTTTCAAGATTTAATTCTTTTAAAAAAGGATTTAAAGATTCATTTAAAATATTCTTAAGTACTATTCCTTTCACTATTTGTGCAGGGATTATAGAAGGGTATGTCACCAGACATGCATTGAAGATGCCTTTAATTTTGAACCTTATCATTATTTTTGGCTCACTGGCAATTATCGGATTTTACTATTTTGTGTATCCGTCAATTGTTTACAAAAAAACTAATAAACACATCCATGATACAGTTTTATAAAAAAAGAGATTTTGGAACTTTTATCAGTGATAGTTTCAATTTTTTCAAATTATACGGGAAGAATTATTTTAAAAACTATATTCTGATCAATGGGCTGCTTTTGATCTTAATGGTAACCGTTGTTATTTTCGGATATAAAGAACTCTTTTCTCAGATATTCGGGTCAAATCTTGGTGGGGAAACATATTATTTTGAACAGTATTTTTCAGATAATGCGGGCATGCTGATTACAGTAGGAATACTGACTTTTCTGCTTTTCATGGTTCTGATGATTGTCAATTACCTGTATCCTGTTTTTTATTTAAAAAGAATTGCACAGGGTGCGGAGAAAATAAAAGCAGATGAAATCCTTAATGATTTTAAAAGCAATGCAGGCAAAATCGGGAAGCTGTGCCTTGGAATGATCTTTATTGTCACACCGGCGGTTTTGTTTGTGGTAGGATTTTCTTATATCCTTATTTTTATTATTATCGGATTTTTTTTGATACTGCTTCTTTACCCAACGATATTCAATTTCACTACATTTTTGATGTACGATTATTTTAATTCGGACAGAGGTTTCTGGGGAAGTTTGAGCTACTCATTAAGATCGCAGTTTTCTTATCCGAACGGGAGTGAAAAATCACCCTACTGGAAATATTGGGGATCCGCATTTGTGATGTTTATTATTATTTACATGATAACATCTATATTCACATTTATTCCGATGATATTTTTTTACGGATCGCTCCTTACTTCTACACCGGATGGAAATTTTGAGCAGAATCCTTTTACCGGAGCTGTAGGAATTTTATTTTTTGTATTATATGGAGTTTCAATGCTGATTTCATTTTTTCTTTCAAACCTGATGTATGTAAATGCAGGATTGATGTATTATGACAGCAGAACAGATCTTCACCAGAAAGTAGAACTTGCAGAAATAGACACTATTGGAATCAATGAATAAAATTTTTCTTTTCATACTGCTTTTTCTCTCTTTTGGGCATGTTCATGCTCAGGACGATACACCCACTTCTGATGATCTGGTAGATTCTCTGTATACAACCGGGCATTACAGAAATATGCTGCGTGCTGATTCTGTATTGATGAAAAATCCGGTATCCGAGAATACAGCTTATCCAAAAACATTCAAAGAAAATATACCGTCAAGATATAAAGGAAATGAATTTGATTATTCCGTATCAAAGCCAAGAGAGTCTTTTTTTCAAAAGCTGATGCGGAAGCTCAATCAAATTATACAGGGGATTTTTGGGGAAACAGCATTGACAAAGTCAGGGGAATTTACCGCAATCCTTATCCGGCTGTTTGCGATTATCCTGATAGGTTTTCTGTTGTATTTCATCATTAAATATATCATGGGAAAAGACGGAAATTTTCTTTTTGGTAAAAAGAATAAAAAGCTGGATCTCAACGTGCAGGAACTCCATGAAAATATCCATGAAATCAATTTCCCTGAAAGTATTGCAAAATATGAACTGGCAGGAGATTATCGTTCAGCAGTTCGTTACCAGTTCCTGTTTATTCTTAAAAAACTGAGTGACAAAAAGCTGATCAACTGGAATCCGGAAAAAACCAATAAGGATTATGCCGTAGAGTTAAAAGCTCCTCATCTGAAAAACGAATTCTCTAATCTGTCTTATATTTTTGATTATGTCTGGTATGGAGAATTCAATATTGAAGAACAGAGCTACCAGAAATTTAAAAACCAATATCAGGCATTTAAACCCTAACATTAGTAACCATGAATAAAACTTTCAAAACATATGCTGCAATTTTCATCGTTGTGATGATTATTCTGGCATTGCTTGAAGTTAACAAAAAAGAAACGACAGACTGGCGCAAGAATTTTGACATCAATGAAAAGTCTCCGTTCGGACTGTTTGTTTTTAATAATGAAGCTAAAAATCTTTTTAAAAACAATCTGAAGAAGATTGAACAGATTCCCTACGAATACTACAATCAGCATAAAAAAGATCCTCACAATATTGTCGTTATTGAAAATAATTTTGACAAAGAATCCTGGAATAAAATCCTGACGCAGGTATCTGAAGGGTCGGATGCATTTTTAATGGTGGCCCGTATGCCGAAAGAAATTTCAGACAGTATCGGATATTATGATTCCGAAATCTCTTTTGAAGAAGAAAATGTGTTGAAGCTTACCGACAAAAAATATCAGAATGATTTTGTTAAATTAGATAAATTTCCATCAGGAAGAGGATTTTCATTCATTAAACCTTATGTTGAAGTTCTGGGAAAAACGGTGGAAAAAAAGAATACAGATCAGGCCAACTTTATCAAAGTAAAGTTTGGGAAAGGACATATTTACGCTCATACCGAACCTCTTTTTTTGACCAATTATTATCTTCTAAAGCCAGGGAATGTAAAATATGCACAGGATGTTTTTTCATATCTTCCGGATAGAGAAACGCTTTGGTTTGTATCCAATAAAAGTTCTGCATCACGTTTCTTCATGAGGTTTGTACTGTCGAATCCGGCTTTAAAGTATGCGTGGTGGGTGTTTTTGGGAGGTTTTGTTCTTTTCATTTTCTTTAATGCAAAAAGAAAACAGAGAATAGTACCGGTAACAGAGCCTCTGAGGAATACTTCTCTGGATTTTGTAAAAAGTATTGGAAATCTGTATCTTCAGGAAGGTGATTTTCATGATATGATGGCAAAGAAATCCCAGTATTTTCTGAACAAAGTGAGAATGGACCTGCTAATAGATACTCAGAATTTAGATGAAGAACTTGCAAAAAAACTACAGTTGAAAACCGGGAAAAATATGGAGATGATTAATGAAGCTATAGCGCTTATCAAAAAAGGGCAGGACCCTTACGCCAGTGTAATGAAAGAAGATCTTGCAAGGATCAATAAGATCCTTGATGAAATATTTAAATAATATAATAACCTAATGATATAACAGTTTTTCAATGCTGATAACGACAATTCAAATGAAGGAATACCGTTGTTCATTGTCAGACTGATCCAAATAAAATTTATTATGGAAAACTTTGATAACCCCAATATAGAAAACCAAAGCTCAATCAATCTTAATAAACAGGAAGAGCAGTTTCAGTCGAGAATTGATATGATTGAACTTCGTGCAAGCTTAGAGAAAGTAAAATCTGAGATCGGAAAAGTAATTGTAGGACAGGAGAAAATGATTGAACATCTTTTGGCTGCATTACTTTCAAACGGACACGTTTTGATTGAAGGTGTTCCCGGAGTAGCTAAAACGATTACTGCAAAATTATTGGCTAAGACAATTGATGTAGGCTTCAGCAGAATTCAGTTTACACCGGATCTGATGCCTTCCGATATTTTAGGAACTTCTGTATTCAATGTGAAAAACTCAGAATTTGAATTTAAAAAAGGACCTATCTTTTCCAATTTCATCCTGATTGATGAGATCAACAGATCGCCGGCAAAAACGCAGTCTGCATTATTTGAGGTCATGGAAGAAAGACAGATTACGATGGATGGTACACGGTATATACTGGAAGAACCTTTCCTGGTGATAGCTACACAAAACCCTATTGAACATGAAGGAACGTACAGACTTCCGGAAGCTCAGCTGGACCGTTTTTTATTCAAAATCAATGTAGGATATCCTAATCTTGAGCAGGAAATAGCGATCATTAAAAACCAGCACGAAAGTAAAAAAGAAGATAAAACAGAAGGAGTAAATCGTGTTATCACAGCTGAACAATTGAAAAACTATCAGCATCTTGTAAAAGAAATTATTGTGGAAAGTCAGTTGATGGAATATATTGCTAAAATTATCATCAACACAAGAGAAAACCAATTCTTATATCTGGGGGCTTCACCAAGAGCTTCATTAGCACTTCTTACTGCATCAAAAGCTTTTGCAGCACTGAGAGGAAGAGATTTTGTGACTCCGGAAGATATTAAAGAAGCAAGCTACGCAGTTTTAAGACACAGAGTTATTGTATCTCCGGAAAGAGAAATGGAAGGTCTTACTGCAGATGAAATTATCCGTCAGATTTTACAGGGAATAGAGATTCCTAGGTAGGGTCTTAGTTAATAGGTGGCAGGTAGCAGGTGATAGTGGGTGAATGTTTAAATAGTTACAAAATTATATATGGCAAATTTTAAAGAACTTTTAGTTTGGCAGAAATCTATTGATTTTGTTACTGAAATTTATAGAATTACAGAAACTTTTCCTAAAGAAGAAATCTACGGATTAGTATCACAAATAAGAAGAGCCGCCGTTCCTATACCATCCAATATTGCCGAAGGAAACTCAAGAAGAAGCAAACCTGATTATCTGCAATTTTTAAAAATATCTAGAGGGAGTTGTGCAGAAGTAGAAACACAATTAATTATCTCAAAAAATCTCAAATTTTTAATTGAAGATGATTATTTAAAACTAAATGAAAGGATTATAGAAATATCTAAAATGTTGAACGGATTAATTAATTCACTGCAATAATAATGATTGAGAAAAAACCAATAAAGGTCCACATAAACTAAAACCTAGAGTCTGCAACCTGCAACCTAAATAATGAAAAACTTATACATCAATACACGTTTCTTTTTTACACTCATCGGAGTGGGGATTCTGTATGTCCTTGCATTTTTCTTTCCGGTGCTGATGTGGGTAGCCCATATTGTACTGTTGATCTGTTTTTTGGCAGCAATGGTAGATTTCCTGTTGCTTTTTAATCAAAAGAACGCATTACAGGTTCAGAGAATTTTGCCGGAAAAATTGTCCAACGGAGATGAGAATTTTGTGAAAATTGATATTAAAAATAACTACAGCTTTACAATAGCCACTAAAATTATTGATGAAATCCCGTTCCAGTTTCAGAAAAGAGATTTTCTGATTGAAAAACATATCGCTTCAGGAGCAAATACATTCTTTCAATATTCATTAGAACCTAAAGAAAGAGGAGAATACCATTTCGGTGGACTGAATATTTATGCATCTTCACCATTGGGATTGATCTCAAAAAGATTTATTTTCCAGAAGGACGCTATGCTGCCTTCTTATCCGTCCTTTATCCATCTCAGAAAATATGAACTGATGGCCATTCAGAGTGAATTTTTATTAGGTGGAATTAAAAAGGTCAGAAAACTGGGACATACTATGGAATTTGAGCAGATCAAAGAATATGTACCCGGAGATGATATCAGAACGATCAACTGGAAAGCAACTTCCAAAACGAACCGTTTGATGGTTAACCAGTTTCAGGATGAAAAATCACAGCGCATTTTTATGCTGATTGATAAAGGAAGAACCATGAAAATGCCTTTCAATAGATTAAGTTTGCTGGATTATTCAATCAATGCGACCATGGCGTTATCTCATATTATTTTGAGAAAAGGAGACAGGGCAGGTATGATGACTTTTTCTAAAAAAGCTGAAAATAAAATTGCTGCCGATAATAAATCCGGTCAACTGAAAAAAATTTCCGAAGCACTTTATAATATCAAAACAGATTTTTTTGAAAGTGATTTCAACCGTTTGTATCAGGATGTGAAATATTCCATCAATCAAAGAAGCTTAATTCTGCTTTTTACAAACTTTGAAACACTGGATGGATTAAACAGACAGTTGAAATACCTTCGCGGTATTGCTAAGAACCATTTGTTGGTAGTCGTATTCTTTAAAAATTCAGAACTGCAGACAATCATTAACAAAAATCCTGAAAATATGCAGGAAATTTATGATGAGATCATCGCTGAGAAATTTGAATTTGAAAAAAAACTGATTATTCAGGAACTCCGAAAATATGGAATCTATACGGTATATACTCTTCCGGAAAATTTGAATATTGATGTTATCAATAAATATCTGGAGATAAAAGCGAGAGGAATTTTATAACTTTGTAGAAGCAATAAGCAATAAATAATGAAAATTACACTTAACAGAATAAACGACGATTTTTTATTTGAATGTACCAATGCACAGGGAAATTCTATTCTTTTGGATAATACTTCCCAGCCGGGAGCAAAAGGAGTTTCTCCAATGGAAAGTGTACTCATGGCAGTCGCTGGTTGCAGCGGAATTGATGTAGTTTCGATTTTAAAGAAGCAGCGTCAGAATATTACAGGCTTTCAGGCAGAGGTTGAAGGAGAAAGAGTACAGGTAGATGATGCAAAACCTTTTAAATCTATTAACGTTAAGTTCCTTTTGGAGGGAGAAATTGATCCTAAAAAAGCACAGAAAGCAGCAGAACTTTCTTTTGAAAAATACTGTTCTGTATCAAAAACCTTAGAACCGAATGTAGAAATCGGATACGAAGTCTATGTAAACGGAGAAAAAATTTAATCTCTTATTTAAAAATAGAAAAAGCCGGATGACTCATCCGGCTTTTTTATTACTCACTACCTATTTATTGATTGCTTATTAAAAGGTAAGTCTTGGTTTTATCAGTTTCGCTACAGTGGCTGTCCATCCTGTCTGATGAGAAGCTCCTACACCACGGCCGTTATCTCCATGGAAATATTCAAAGAATGTGATATAATCTCTGAAATGTTCGTCATAATTGAATTTTGGATTACCACCATTGAAAGCACGCTGCCCATGTTCATCCTTTAAAAATAGGGAACAAAGTCTTTTGCTGATATTTTGGGCTACTTCATCGAGGTTTCTTTTATCGCCGCTTCCCGTTGGAAACTCTACCTTCAGGCTATTTCCATAATAATAATGGAAGCGCTGCAGGCTTTCCACGATAAGGAAGTTGATAGGAAACCATATCGGTCCGCGCCAGTTGCTGTTTCCGCCAAACATTCGGCTGTCACTCTCTGCAGGAGTATAATAGACCATATTCTGATTTCCATGTACAGAAAATACAAAAGGATTCTCTTCATATACCTTAGACATAGCCCGGATTCCATAAGAACTCAGGAACTCATTTTCATCAAGCATTCTGGTTAAAACCTTTGTCAGTCTGTTTTTACGAAGGATGCTCATCAGATGTTTTCTGCCTTGTCCTTCCTCGTCCCAGTGAGAAACAAGTTTGGTGAGTTCCGGTTTATTTTTTAAGATCCATTCCATTCTGCTTCTGAAATTCGGCATCTTTTCCAGCAAACGATGGTCTACGATCTCCACAGCAAACATTGGAATCAAGCCTACAATACTTCTTAATCTTAAAGAAACACTATCTCCGTTTCCAAGCTGCAATACATCATAGAAGAAACCGTCTTCCTCATTCCACAATCCTTTCGTTCCCTCACCCAGGTTTTCCATAGCTTCAGCGATATAAAGATAATGTTCAAAAAATTTGATCGCCATATCTTCATACACCTGATAATATTGGGCCAGCTCCATGGCGATACGCATCATATTCAATGCATACATGGCCATCCAGCTTGTTCCGTCTGCCTGTTCAAGATGCTGACCGTCCTTTAGAACCATATTCCGGTCAAAAGCTCCGATGTTATCGAGACCAAGAAAACCTCCTCCGAAAATATTTTTACCGTTTTTATCCTTTCTGTTCACCCACCACGTAAAATTCAGCAGCAGCTTTTGAAATACTTTTTCTAAAAATAATAAATCAGGTTTTCCGTTATTTTTTTCATCAATTTTAAAAACACGGAAGCAAGACCATGCATGTACAGGCGGATTTACATCACTCATATTCCACTCATAAGCAGGAAGCTGTCCGTTGGGATGCATATACCATTCTTTTGTAAGCAACAAAAGTTGTCCTTTGGCAAACTCTGCATCGATAATAGAAAAAGGCACACAGTGAAATGCCAGATCCCAGGTAGCATACCATGGATACTCCCATTTATCAGGCATAGAAATAATATCCTTATTGTGAAGATGATTCCATTCTGTATTTCTTACATACTCATTGAAATTTCTCGGAGCTTCAAAATTGGGATCACCTTTCAGCCATTTTCCGATATTGTAGTGGTAAAATTGTTTATTCCAGAGAAGTCCCGCAAAAGCCTGTCGCTGAACATTTCTCTCATCTTCATTTACCGTATCATTCTGAATATCGTTATAAAACTCTTCCGCTTCAGCTTGTCGGGTACTGAAGATGCTGTCAAAATTTTCAAAAGGTTCATCCGTTTCATCAGGACACAATCTGAATTCAAAAACTTTAGATTCTCCCGCTCCTACAACTTCATCAATCAGAAAAGAAGCTTTTGTTCCTTTTTTTTCAGGATTTACAGTATCTCCCTGATCAATAATAAAATGATTGATACCATCTTTAAAATAGGTGTTCTCCGTTTTAGGAGTCCCATAAAGTCTGGATGTATTGGTTTCATTATCACAAAATACACTTTGTGCATTTGAATTCCGGGAATAGAATTTTTTGATCGAAATACTGTCATGCCCAATGTTGATACTTCCGTCATGAGAAGTATTCATTTCTGCTTTATAGGTATTGTACCCCCATTTCCAGTTGTTTCTGAACCATGCAGTAGGTGCTACTACAATAGGAGCATCATGCTGGCTTCGATTACAGACGGTAACTCTGGCCAGAATATCATTGTGATCAGCTTTACAATATTCAATGAAAATATCGAAATACTCATCATTATCAAAAATTCCGGTATCGAAAATCTCATATTCCGGTTCCTTTTTGCTTCGTCTTCCATTTTCAGCAAGAAGTTCATCATAAGGAAACTCATTGATGGGGTATTTATACACCATTTTCATATAGCTGTGAGTAGGTGTATTATCCAGATAATAAAAGATTTCTTTGATGTCTTCACCATGATTCCCTTGCGGGTTACTCAATCCGAAGAACCGTTCTTTTACCATTTTATCTTTCTTGTTCCAGAATGAAAAAGCAAAGCAGAACAACTGTTTTACATCAGAAATTCCGGCGATGCCTTCTTCTCCCCAGCGATAAGCATAGCTTTCGGCGTTATTATGATTGGTAAAATCCCAGGCATTCCCGTTTGAGCTGTAATCCTCACGTACATTTCCCCACTGCCGGTTGCTTACATACGGGCCCCAGTTTTTCCATTTAGTATCTTGTAATCTTTCTTTTTCGGCGGTCATATCTCATCATTTTTCCATACGAAGTTAGTTTTTTTGAAAAATAATTCCAATTTTTTTCATCTGAACAATTATTAATATGCTCTTGAAATACTTGTATTTAAGGGCTTTTTTAAATATTAAAATAATTTTTTTTTGAAATTAAAAGAAAAGAACTACCTTTGCACCATTCGTTCATTCAAATATTGAAAATGTTATCAAGAAAGGTTGAGGGATTAGACCCTATGAAACCTTAGCAACCCTTTGCGCAAGCAAAGAAGGTGCTACGTTCTACCAAAGTATTTTGGACAGATAACTTACTGAAGTTCTTTTCAGCCATTTCCTGTGGCATTTTCAATTGTATTTGTATTAAAATATAATAGAATTGAAAACAGAACTAAACTATATAAATCTTTCGTATCAAACCAATTCCCAAAAGGAATACCATATCCCGTTAAGCTATCAGCTTTTTGGGAAAGATCTGTTTACAGCACCCATCATTTTAATCAATCATGCTCTTACCGGAAACTCAGAAGTATCCGGAGAAAAAGGCTGGTGGAAACAGTTGGTGGGAGAAAATCAGATTGTTGATACCGATCAATACACAGTTCTGTGTTTCAATATACCAGGAAACGGTTATGACGATTTTTTAATTGAAGACTATGAAGATTTCACCTCTTCAGATATCGCAGCGATATTTTTAAAAGGGCTTGAAACTTTACATATCAAAAACTTATATGCCATTATTGGAGGCTCTCTGGGAGGAGGGATTGCATGGGAAATGCTTGCTAAGCAACCGGATCTGGCAGAAATATTTATTCCTATAGCCTGTGATTACAGAACACACGACTGGCTTCATGCCCAATGTCTGGTTCAGAAATTTTTATTGAATGATAAAGAAGAACCGTTACAGAAAGCAAGAATTCATGCCATGCTGTGTTACAGAACGCCTCAGTCACTCAATGACAGATTTCAAAACCAATATAATCAGGAAAAACAACGCCTGGAATCAGAAGACTGGTTGGTTTATCATGGTAACGTATTAAACGAAAGATTTAGTTTAAAAGCGTACAAGCTGATGAATCATCTCTTAATGAATATTAATGCTGATGAGTCAGCACTGGAGAAAATAGAAGCACGAATGCAGATGATCTCCGTAGATACAGACTTATTCTTTCCGGCTTCTGAAATCCGAATGTGTTTTGAAAACTTAAAAGAGAAAAATAAGAATGTTTCTTATCACGAGATCCAATCTATACACGGGCACGATGCCTTCCTAATGGAATATCAACAATTAAATAATATCATTAAAAATATTTTACAGAAGTAATGAAAAATGCTAACGAAATAAAATTTTTGAAGAACAGATCAATCGTCAAATTTGAAGGAGAAGATTTCCTGGGAGAAATCGGGATTGACGGACGAATTTTTAAAGCGCTTACTTTAGCGCGTATCAGTGTGGGGGTAATCTCTCAGCAGGCGATAGAAAACGGAATTTCTATCCTGGTTCAGGAAAATGATGCTGAAAAAGCAGTCGCTTGTCTTATTGATGAATTTGAAGCAGAAAGAAAATCTGGAAAAGTTTCCCAGATCTACAGTATCAATAATGTTTCTGTTATTGGTTTTGTAGCAGAAGATTTCAATAAAGTTTTTGCTGAACTGGCTAGAAATAATGTTTTCCCATTATTACTGAATCAGGTTGCGGGAGAGAACAGAGTAAACATCGTAGTGACTTCTTCTCAGGATGAAAAAACAAAAAATATTATAGAATCTGAAATTTTCAAGAAGCCAAAGACCGTTCATCTGGCGATCATAGGACACGGAAATGTAGGAAAAACTTTGATAGAGCAGGTGCTGGAATCTTCCGAAGAGATTAAAAGACGTAAAAAAATAGACCTTAAAGTAGTTGCTGTAGCCAATTCAAAGAAAATTGCCTTCAATAAAAAAGGATTTGATGCGAATTGGAGTGATGAGGTTTTAACCGCAGAACATCCTTCAAGTGTTCAGGAGCTTATTAATTTCTCCAACGAAAACCAACTAGAGAATCTGATTGTTGTGGATAATACTGCAAGTAAGGATTTTGTGAAAAACTATCATGCTTTGGCAGAAAACGGATTCGATCTGGTTTCTTCAAACAAGATTTTTAATACCCTTCCAATTGAAGAGTACAGAAAGCTAAGATATACGTTGAGTAAAAATAACAGACGTTATCTCTATGAAACCAATGTAGGTGCAGGATTACCATTAATTGACACCATCAAATTATTACACCTTTCAGGAGAAAATATCACAAGAATTAAAGGAGTATTCTCCGGAACATTAAGCTATGTGTTCAATAATTTTTCTTTAAGAGACGATAAATTTTCAACCATCATCAATGAAGCTTTGGAAAAAGGATATACAGAGCCTGATCCAAGAGAAGACCTGTCAGGAAATGATGTAGCAAGAAAATTATTGATTTTGGCCAGAGAATTAGACTTAATCAACGAATTCGGAGATATTAAGATTCAAAATCTGGTTCCGGAAAGCCTGCTTGAAGTTTCAAAATCAGAATTTCTTTCAAGACTGGAAGAACTGGACGAAGAATACCAGAAAATCAAAGAAAATCAGGAGCCTGGACATGTATTGAGATATGTAGGGGATCTACACGGTGATCTGCAGAAAGATAAAGGCGAGTTGGATGTGAAGTTGATTTCAGTTCCGGCAACATCCGCATTAGGACAACTGAAAGGTTCAGATTCAATCTTTGAAATTTATACAGAAAGCTACGGAGAAAATCCAATTGTGATTATGGGAGCCGGAGCCGGAGCACAAGTGACAGCCAGAGGAGTATTCGGGGATATTTTAAGAGTAAGTGAAACCAAATAATTTGTACAAAGTAAAATGTACAATGTATTAATGAAGATGAAAGTAATGTGAAGGGCTTATTTAACCAAGCTTAAATAGCAGCCACAAATACATTGTACATTATTTTAAAATTAAAACTATATGGAAAATTTTGAAACATCAGCAATAAGAACTCAGACTGAAAGAAGTCAGTTTGATGAGCATTCTACACCATTATACCTTACATCAAGTTTTATATTTCAGGATGCTGAGGATATGAGAGCCAGTTTTGCTGAAGAAAAACCTAAAAACTTATACAGCCGTTTTTCTAATCCTAATGTAACAGAGTTTACAGACAAAATTGCAAAAATGGAAGGTGCAGAAGCCGGATATGCTTTTGCAACAGGGATGGCAGCCATCTATTCTACATTTGCAGCTTTGTTGAATGCCGGCGATCATATCGTAAGCTGCCAGTCAGTTTTTGGATCCACACATACATTATTTACCAAATATTTCCCGAAATGGAATATTGAAACCTCTTATTTTAAAGCGGAAGACGCGGAAAATGTAGAACAATACATTAAACCCAATACAAAGATCTTATATCTTGAAACTCCCACCAATCCGGCTATTGAGATTCTTGACCTTGAATTTTTCGGGCAGATTGCAAAAAAACATAATCTGATATTTATTGTAGATAATTGTTTTGCAACACCTTATCTTCAGCAACCCATCAAATATGGTGCAGATATTGTTGTACACTCAGCAACGAAATTGATTGACGGACAGGGAAGAGTTTTAGGAGGAATAGCAGTAGGAAAAGAAGACCTGATCAGAGAAATTTATCTTTTCGCAAGAAATACAGGTCCTGCATTGTCTCCTTTTAATGCATGGGTATTATCAAAGAGCCTTGAAACATTGGCTATTCGTGTGGAAAAACATTGTGAGAATGCATTGAAGGTAGCCGAGTTTTTAGAAAACCATCCGAATGTAGACTTAGTAAAATATCCATTCCTGAAATCCCACCCGAGCTATGAAGTAGCCAAAAAGCAGATGAAGCTTGGAGGAAATATCGTGGCATTTGAAATCAAAGGAGGAATAGAAGGAGGAAGAAACTTTTTAGATAAGATACAAATGTGTTCGCTTTCTGCTAATCTAGGTGATACAAGAACGATCGTTACCCATCCGGCATCTACGACACACTCTAAACTGTCAGATGAAGAAAGAAATGAAGTTGGGATTACTGCAGGACTGGTTCGTTGTTCAGTAGGTTTGGAAAATGTGGAAGATATTATTGCAGATCTTAAACAGGCCTTAGACTAGTTCAATAGGAACAGGCTAAAGCCCGTTTTGATGACCAAAATAGATAAGAAATGAAAAATTCAGAACAATTATATAAAGCTTTATCCGAAAGAATTTTAATTCTTGACGGTGCTATGGGAACAATGCTTCAGAGATACAAGTTTGAAGAAGAAGATTACCGTGGAGAGCGTTTCAAAGACTGGGAACATCCGGTAAAAGGAAATAATGACCTTCTTTCCCTGACACAGCCTCAGGCCATTGAAGAAGTTCACAAGAAATACCTGGAAGCAGGTGCTGATATCATAGAAACCAATACCTTTTCAGGAACTACCATTGCGATGGCAGATTATCATATGGAAGATCTGGTATATGACCTGAACTATGAATCTGCGAAGATTGCAAGAAAAGCCTGTGATGAATACACCGCAAAAAATCCAAATAAACCAAGATTTGTAGCAGGATCTATCGGGCCAACGAACAGAACCGCAAGTTTAAGTCCTGATGTGAATGATCCCGGATACAGAGCCATCACTTTTGAAGAATTGAGAGTCGCTTACAAACAACAGTGTGAGGCTTTGTTGGATGGAGGTTCTGATATCCTTTTGGTGGAAACCATCTTTGATACACTGAATGCAAAAGCCGCTTTGTTTGCCATTGATGAGCTGCAGGATGAAAGAGGAATCAAAATTCCGATCATGGTTTCAGGAACTATTACAGATGCTTCAGGAAGAACTTTGAGCGGGCAGACGGCAGAAGCTTTTCTGATCTCTGTTTCCCACCTGAATTTATTAAGTGTAGGGTTCAACTGTGCATTAGGCGCAGATCAGCTGACTCCTTATCTTGAAACACTGGCCCATAACTCAGAATTCTATGTTTCAGCGTATCCGAACGCTGGTTTACCCAATGCTTTTGGAAAATATGATGAAACCCCTGAAGATATGGCAAGACAAATCAAGGAATATGTTGAAAAAGGATTGATAAATATTATCGGAGGGTGTTGCGGAACAACTCCTGAGCATATAAAGGCGATTGCAGATTTGGTGGAAAAATATCCACCTAGAAAATTGAGAGAATTTGTCTGATTTGATAGATTTTTTTAATTAAAATCAATAATGAAGGCTCGGTTATAAATATTATCTTTAAATAAACCACAAAATTTAATGTAATGGAAAAGCCGATTTACTTAAAAGATTCAGAAGATGTCAAACTCTTTAATGAGTTGAGAAAGAAAGTGAATAAGAGAGTGGAAGCCATTTCTGAAAACAGAGATATCTATATTCAGATAAAAGCAGTTATTCTTCCGATGGTTTATCTGGGATTATATTTCCTGGCTCTTTTTAATGCTGAAAAGCACTGGATCTATATATTGAGTTTTGTGTTAATGGGAATCTCTCTGGTTTTAATTTATTTGAACCTGATTCATGAAGCAGCCCATAATAATATCTATAAAAGTAAAAAGCTGAATAATTTAGTCCTTCATATTTTTGATTTTATAGGAGCTAATTCCTATATCTGGAAGAAAAGACACATCGCAAGCCATCATGCCTATCCGAATGTAGACGGATGGGACACGGATATCGAGCAGAGCGGATTGCTTTTAATTGTACCGTGGATCAAAGCAAAAGGAGTACAGAAGTATCAGGATAAGTTTTTCTTTTTAGTATATCCGTTGTATTTGTTCAACTGGATGTTTATAAGAGACTTTAGAGACTTCTTTGATAAGGAAAGGGTGATTTTAAAAACTCAGGGAAAAATACCCGTTAAGGAAAAAATAAAAATGATCAGTTATAAGCTGTTCTATTTCTTTTATCAGATTGTGATTCCTGTTATGTTCTTTAAAGTATCAATAGGATTGGCTTTGGGAGCATGGTTTTTACAGGTGATTTCAGCAAGTATTTTTGCATTGTTTGTTTTACTGCCTTTGCATCCGCTTCCTGAGAATGCCTTTCCGAAATTAGATAAAGAGAATGGTCTTCCATTCAGCTGGCTTCGTCACCAGTTTGAAGTGACGAACGATTTAAAAGAAAATAACTGGATGGTAAGAAATATGTTGGGAAATTTCAATTTTCATGTGGCCCATCACCTCTTTCCAAATTACAGTTATATGTATTACAACGAGATCACAGAGGAAATTGAAGAATTTGCCAGAGAATATGATCTTGCTTATAAAAGATTTCCACTGTTGACTGCTTTAAGCAAGCATAGGGATTTATTGAGGCAGAATGCAAATAATGCCTACTATATTTTAGAAGAATAAAATGAAATATTTAAGATTATCAGGCCTTGAGCCTCTTATCATAACCCCGGAGAGTAATTTCATCAACGTTGGTGAAAGAACCAATGTTGCCGGTTCCAAAAAATTTTTAAGACTGATCAAGGAGGAGAAGTTCTCTGAAGCATTAGATATTGCCCGCCATCAGGTAGAAGGAGGTGCCCAGATTCTGGATGTAAACTTTGATGATGGATTGATTGATGGAAAAGCATCCATGATCAAATTCCTTAACTTAATTGCTTCTGAACCGGATATCGCTAGAATCCCGATAATGGTAGACTCTTCCAAATGGGAAATTCTTGAAGCCGGTCTTCAGGTAGCCCAGGGAAAGTGTGTAGTGAATTCTATCAGTTTGAAAGAAGGAGAGGAAGAATTTATCAAACATGCAAAAGCCATTAAAAGATACGGAGCAGCAGTCATTGTAATGGCATTTGATGAGGTAGGGCAGGCTGACAATTTTGACCGTAGAATTGAAATTTCAAAACGTTCTTACGATATCTTAGTCAACCAGCTTGGCTTTCCGGCAGAAGATATTATTTTCGACTTAAATATCTTTCCGGTGGCAACGGGAATGGATGAACACAGAAGAAATGCCATCGACTTTATTGAAGCTACACGCTGGGTAAGACAAAATCTTCCTTATGCATCCGTAAGTGGTGGAGTGAGCAACGTTTCCTTCTCTTTCCGCGGAAATGATACCGTAAGAGAAGCAATGCACTCTGTTTTTCTTTATCATGCCATCCAGGCAGGAATGAACATTGGTATCGTAAACCCGGCGATGCTGGAAGTGTATGATGAAATCAATAAAGAATTACTGGAGCTTGTAGAAGACGTAATTCTGGATAAAAGAGAAGATGCTACAGAAAGACTTCTTGACTATTCAGAAAAACATAAATCAGTCAAAAAAGAAAAGACCGAAGACTTAGAATGGAGAAACAATCCATTACAGGAAAGAATTACCTATGCCTTGGTAAAAGGTATCGACCGTTTTATTGAAGAAGATGTAGAAGAAGCCAGACGATTAGCAGCAAGACCACTTCATGTTATCGAAATTAATCTGATGACGGGCATGGGAGTGGTAGGAGATTTATTCGGAAGCGGGAAAATGTTCCTGCCTCAGGTAGTAAAGTCTGCAAGAGTAATGAAAAAAGCGGTGGCTTATTTACAGCCATTCATTGAAGCTGAAAAAGACGGATCAAGACCTGCCAATGGAAAAATCCTGATGGCAACTGTAAAAGGAGACGTTCATGATATCGGAAAAAATATTGTGAGTGTTGTTTTGGGTTGTAATAACTATGAAATTGTTGACCTTGGAGTAATGGTTCCTGCTGAAAAGATTATCCAGACTGCTATTGCAGAAAAAGTCGACGTTATAGGACTGAGCGGACTAATAACACCAAGTTTGGATGAAATGGTGTATATCGCTTCAGAATTAGAAAGACAAAATTTAGATTTTCCTCTATTAATAGGTGGTGCTACAACTTCAAAGGCACATACCGCAGTGAAAATCGATTTAAAATATAAAAATGCAGTTGTTCACGTGAATGATGCATCAAGAGCCGTAAACGTGGTAAGTTCATTATTGGGTGACAGAAATAAAGAATATGTTTCGGATTTAAAGAATGACTATTCCGACTTCAGAGAGAAGTTTCTGAACAGACAGGTAGATAAAGATTATGTATCCATTCAGGAAGCAAGGGAAAGTCATTTTAAAATTGATTGGGAAAATGAAGAAATTTTTACCCCAAATAATCTCGGAATAAAAGTTATCGAAAATCAGGATCTGAATGAACTTCTTCCTTTCATAGACTGGTCTCCGTTTTTCAGAAGCTGGGATCTCCACGGAAAATATCCGAATATCCTGGAAGATGAGGTGGTAGGAGCTCAGGCTAAAGAATTATTCAAAGATGCTCAGGTTATTTTAAAAAGAATCTTAGATGAAAAGCTATTGACTGCAAAAGCGATCTTTGGAATCTTTAAAGCCAATTCCAATGAATCTGATGATATCTTGATTTTTGATGAAAATAATAATGAACAGGCAAAGTTTTTAACCCTAAGACAGCAGGCTCAAAGATCAAAAGGCAAAGAATATCTGGCCCTAAGTGATTTCATCGCTCCCCAAAGTTCAGGGAAAACCGATTATGTGGGTGCTTTCTGTGTAACAACAGGATTTGGTACCGATGAACTGTCTACTGAATACGAAAAAGCCAATGATGATTACAATTCCATCATGGTAAAAGCATTGGCTGACCGTTTTGCAGAAGCCTATGCTGAATTCTTACACAAAAAAGTCAGAACAGAATACTGGGGATATGCCAACCAGGAAAGTTTAAGCAACGAAGAACTTATTGCCGAAAAATACAAAGGAATTCGTCCGGCACCAGGATATCCGGCTTGCCCGGACCATTTGGAAAAGAAAACCATCTGGGATCTTTTAAAAGTAGAAGAAAATACAGGAGTTTTCCTTACAGAAAGCCTGGCTATGTTCCCAACGGCATCTGTTTCCGGGTATTATTTCGGAAGCCCGCATGCCAAATATTTCGGATTAGGGAAAATTACAGAAGACCAGCTTGAAGATTATGCTGCAAGAAGAAGTTGTAGCATCCAGGAAGCGAAAAAATGGTTGTCACCAAATTTAGCAGATTAAAATTGACATGAAGATAACAGAACACATTAAAAATGCAAATGGAAAAACTTTATTCTCCCTAGAAGTTGTTCCGCCACAAAAAGGAATCGGGATTGAAGACCTGTATACGAATATAGATCCGTTGATGGAATTCAAACCACCTTTCATCGATGTTACAACATCCAGAGAAGAATACATTTATCTGGACAAAGGGAATGGACTTATGGAGCGCCGTATTACGAGAATGCGCCCGGGAACTCTGGGAATTTGTGCAGCTATTCAGCATAAATATAACGTAGATACCGTACCACACCTACTTTGCGGTGGTTTCACAAAAGAAGAAACAGAATATCTGCTGGTAGACTGTATGTACCTTGGAATTGATAATGTAATGGCCTTAAGAGGAGACGCCATGAAAGGACATCAGTATTTTGAGCCTACACAGGGAGGACATGCGAGTGCTATGGATCTTGTGGACCAGATCAATAACCTTGGAAGAGGAAAATATCTTCATAATGAAGAGCAGGTTTGTGATGAGCTTAATAAGTTCTGCATAGGTGTTGCGGGATATCCGGAAAAACATATGGAAGCTCCTTCCATGAATTATGACCTGAAATGGTTGAAACAAAAAGTTGATGCCGGAGCAGATTATATCGTTACTCAAATGTTTTTTGACAATAAAAAGTATATTGAATTCGTTCAGAAAGCAAGAGAAATGGGAATCACGGTTCCTATCATTCCTGGAATTAAGCCAATTGCTACGAAGAAGCATTTAAAAATACTGCCGCAGGTATTCAAAATAGACCTTCCTGAAGAACTTATCAATGAAGTTGAAAATGCAAAAAACAATGAAGCTGTGAAGCAGATCGGAGTAGAATGGGCAATTGCCCAATGCAAAGAATTGCTGGATTTTGGAGTCCCTGTTCTGCATTTTTACTCCATGGGGAAGAGTGACAACATAAAAAAAGTAGCCGGTGAGCTATTCTAATAAAAGTACCAAAAATGAAGGAACCCCCTGTGATTTTCACAGGGGGTTATTTTTATAGGATGGGATGTCTCTCAAACTCTTTATTTCTGTCAAACAAATATCGGTAAGTAGCCAGTTTTCGCGTTACTGAAGTATCCAGAGTTTCTGCAATCTTGACCATTTTTGGATTAAAATCACCAATCCACTGTAGTTCTGTGATCTTAAAATCCGTATGTTTCCTCAAATGCTGCGTTCCTTCCCAGATCATATATCCGTCAATCCCTTTCTTCTGCCATTCCGGAATAACCCCGAAAACAAGTCCCACCATTTTCTCATTCTTCTTAAATCGTTTTAGAAACAAGAACTTGAGTTTTTCAAAAGGCCCGAATTTTCCATTCAAATATTTAAACCACTGATTGAGGTCTGGAATATTGATCCACATGGCAATCGGCTTCTCATTTTCATATACAAACCATGAAATATGCTCATTGATAATAGGTTTCATGGTATTGAACATCTTCAGGACCTTTGCCTCTTCAAGATGTTTTCCTTCCCCATGGCAGGCCCATGCTTTATTATATACTTCAGTAAAATCTTTTGCAAACTTAGCCAGGTTATTCTTTTTCATAGGCTGGGCTGAAATAGCAGGATTTCTTCTGTTCCTTTCATGAGCAATCGTAAAAATTCTTGAAACTTCCGCAAAAATAGGTCTGGTAAAACAAAGCTGCTCAAAATATATCTGAAACCCATAATTTTCAAAAAGGTTTTTGTAGTAAGGCAGGTTGTAATTCATTCCAAACAAAGGCTCAATAAAACCTTCAATTAAAAGTCCCCAGAATTTGTCCCGTTCCCCAAAATTGATTGGCCCGTCCATAGCTTCCATTCCTTTCTCCTGAAGCCAGTTTTTGCAGTGGTCAAAAATAAAATTAGCTGTTTCCTGATCATTAATACAATCAAAAAAACCAATTCCTCCCGTAGGTTGATTCTGCTCGTAACTATCATTTACAAAAACAGCTACTTTACCAACCGTTTTGTTATTCTTTTTAAACAGAAATCTTTTACACTCACCGTTTTTAAAAAATTTATTCTTTTCAGGATCAAAAATCTCCTCAATATGCTTATCTAAAGGCCGGATATAATTTTTGTCGTGTTGATAAAGCTGTGTCGGGAATTCAAGAAATTCCCTTTTATGGAGTTGGTTTTGTACTTCTTCGACAATAATCATAGGCTTTTTAATCAGAAATGGCTATAAAAGATAATGTTTTTCATCTTATTTGAAATAGAGAAATAGATATTATCCGTATTTTTGCTGCAAATTAAATAAAAATGGTTGATTTTACTGATAACGACGATGATATTTTCACTGGAAAAGAACATACGCCTATAAGGGAAGATGCTTTTGATAAATCGCCACAGGAAAAAATAGAAAAAATTACTGAGCTTTTTGGTGAGATTATGGAAACATTGGGAATGGATATGACAGATGATTCTCTGAAGGATTCTCCCAGACGTGTTGCCAAAATGTACGTGAATGAGATTTTCGGAGGACTTCTTCCTGAAAATAAACCGGGAATTTCCACTTTTTCTAATAAATACAAATACCGTCAGATGTTGGTGGAGAAAGATATCACGGTATATTCTTTCTGCGAGCATCACTTCTTACCCATTATAGGAAGAGCCCATGTAGCTTACATTTCTAATGGTGAGGTAATAGGTCTTTCAAAAATTAACAGGATTGTAGATTATTATGCGAAAAGACCACAGGTACAGGAAAGACTTACGATGCAGATTGTAGATGCTTTGAAAGAAGCTTTGGGAACAAAAGATGTAGCTTGTATCATTGATGCAAAACACCTTTGTGTAAACTGCAGAGGAATAAAAGATACTGCAAGTTCTACCATTACTGCAGAACTAAGCGGTATTTTCAGAACAAACCCTATTACAAGACAGGAATTCCTGCATTACGTAGGAAGCCATGCAAAACTGGATTAATAAACAGTGAACTACCAAATTCTTAAAAATATTATTGATGCCGAACTTCAGAGATTTCAAAATATCCCTGAAGAAGAATGGTCATACAGAAGCGCTCCGGAAAAATGGTCTAAAAAAGAAATTATAGGGCATCTTTGTGACAGCGCTTTTACAAATATTCGTAGATTTGTTGTTACTCAATATAAAGAGAACGAAAATATTGTATATGATCAGAATATCTGGGTAAAAGCGCAGAACTATCAGAATGTTCCTACTTCGGATCTTATTGATCTTTGGAAGTCTTTGAACTATCAGATTGTTCATGTAGTGGAAAATATCCCGGATGAAGCATTACAGAGAACCTGCGATACAACCAAAACAAAGCCGCAGGTTTTTACATTGGAGTTTATTATTAATGATTATGTAGACCATTTGCAGCATCATTTAAAAGCGATTTAATTATGATAAAATTTAAAAAAGTTTCAGATAAAATTTTTATCACAACAATTATTTGTTGTGACAGAATTATTTTTTAACTAATTTTTGAATCTTTAAAATCATTGAATCTTTTAACTTAAAAATAAATGCAACTAAAAATATATAACTCCCTTACAGCGGAAAAAGAAATATTCAAACCTATTTTAGACGGAAATGTTGGAATGTATGTCTGCGGACCTACAGTGTACAGTAATGTGCATTTAGGAAATGTGAGAACTTTCCTTTCCTTCGATTTTATCTACCGTACTCTGACTCATTTGGGGTATAAAGTAAGATACGTAAGAAATATTACCGATGCAGGCCACCTTACCGATGACGGAAATGTTGATAACGACAGATTCGTAAAACAAACCAGACTTGAAAAACTGGAGCCTATGGAAATTGTACAGAAATATACAGTAGATTTCCATAAAGTATTGGATATGTTCAATCTTTTGCCACCCAATATCGAACCTACGGCTACAGGACATATCGTAGAACAGATCGAATTGACTCAAAAGCTGATTGAAAGAGGATTTGCTTACGAAAGCAACGGTTCAGTATACTTCGATGTATTAGAATACAACAAAAGAGGATTGAACTATGGCGAACTTTCAAAACGTAACATAGAAGAACTTTTCGCCAATACAAGAGATCTTGACGGACAGGGAGAAAAGAAAAATCCACAGGATTTTGCATTGTGGAAAAAAGCATCACCTGCTCACATTATGAGATGGAATTCCCCTTGGGGAGAAGGATTCCCTGGATGGCACCTTGAATGTACTGCGATGAGTACAAAATATTTAGGAGAAACTTTTGATATCCACGGAGGCGGAATGGACCTTAAGTTCCCTCACCACGAATGTGAAATTGCACAAGGGAAAGCTTGCAATGATGCAGCACCCGTAAATTACTGGATGCATGCCAATATGTTGACGATGAATTCTCAGCGTATGAGCAAGTCTACAGGAAACTATATCCTTCCCATGCAGCTGGTTACAGGTGATAATGACTTCTTTGAAAAACCTTTCCATCCTTCAATTGTACGTTTCTGCTTCCTGCAGGCACATTACAGAAGTGTTCTGGATATTTCAAACGATGCAATGATAGCCAGTGAAAAAGGATTTATCAGATTGATGGAAGCTGTAAAAGTATTGAACTCAATCATTCCTGATGATACAAAACAATCCGGTTTCAGCCTGAAAGAATGGAAAGATAAAACATATGACGCTTTAACAGACGATTTCAATTCACCAATCCTCATTGCTCACCTGTTTGAAGCCGTGAAATATATTTTTGCTCTGAATGACAGTAAAGAAACGATCTCAACAGCAGATCTTGAAGATTTAAAGTCAACCTTGAATGCTTTTATCTTCGATGTTCTGGGATTACAGACTGTAGAGGAAAATAATAATGAAAAGCTTGATCAAACTCTAAAAGTATTGATCGAATTGAGAAATCAGGCAAGAAAATCTAAGAATTTCGACCTTTCAGATCAGATCAGAGATAAGCTGCTTGCAGAAGGAATAGAATTAAAAGACGGAAGAGACGGAACATCATACGTTCTGAACTAAAAAATACAACTTTGTTTTATACCCATTCCGTAGGAGTCTTATACTTAGGATTCTTACGGAATGTTTTTTTTTGAACCATCTGGGAAAATATATCTTATACATTATTATATATACAATTTTTTTCAGGAGCTTCATCCTGCTATCCATTCATACTCCTCGCGCCTGCGCATTGCCACGCTCAAACCCATTCACTCTCCTACATATGCTGTGGGGTAACCATTTCTATCAGGGCTAGGGGTGGGGGAATTATAAATTATAAATTATAAATGATGAATGATGGGTTTCGGGTTGTAAAGTTGCGAGTTTCTGGTTGCTGGATTTCGGTAATCAGGTTGAAGTTTTTAATTCTATTATTCCTATACAAACCAGTGTGGAGATATACTGTTATTCCCATTGTGTCATTCCGCAGGAATCCAAACTTCTTTAGAGGAGCCCTTAAAGGAAGTAAGCTGGCAGGATAATGTTTAAGCTTTTTTT
>JAITUA010000017.1 GCA_031286615.1 Chryseobacterium sp.
CCACCTTATACTTCTATAAAAGACACAAACAATAGACTAGATAAGTTTGTAGGAATATGGAAAGGTACTTATACTGATGGTAGAACATATGAATTTCACTTTATAAAAAAAGAAAATGACGGAGGTTGGTTTAACGAAAAATTTTGGGATAAACTTATTGGTCGATTTATTGTAAAAAACAGCATTGGCAATATTTTGTATACTTCATTAAATGTTAATGATCTAAATGCAATGGAGGGCTTCCAATTTGATAAAACTTTAATGAAATATCAAATGTCTTATACAGCTAATGCAGATTGCAATGATGGGGGATATGTTTATTTATCCTTTCCAGATCTTAATAATTTAAATCAAATGAAATTGGTCTTTATGCAGGATATGGATATTATTACGAGTTGTCCTAATGGATATAAAACAGTAATTCCTGATGCAAAAGGCATAATATTAACAAAACAATAATATATCCCAGCTTGGGAGGTTTTATTTCCCAAACACAGATTATGAAAAATATTATAAAAATTGTTATACTTATTTTCTCAATTTTTTCCTTTGAAGTGAAAGGACAAGATAAGAAGCTTCAAGGGGTATGGATTTCTACAGCTAATGATGTTATTGTCATTAAGGAGAAAGGGAATAATTTTAATATTTTGAGTACTGCTAATAGGGAAGAACAGTTGAAAGTTAATGTTAAAAAAGATACTATTAGTTTTTATACTCAATATACAAAGCTTGGTTCTGAAAAATCATATTTAGAAAAATATGATTTTTATATTAGTAAACTGACCGATAGAAGATTGGCATTAATCCCCACTTCTATTTTGTCGAGAGAATTTTTTGGAAACAAAAAGATAATCTTTACAAAGCAGGAATATAATGTTGATAAAACAATCCTTTTTGATAAGCTTGTTTATCATACAACAAATTGTCTTGGGACTTGCCCCAAAATTGATTTAGAGATTGATAAAGATGGTAAGGTTTATTTAAATAGAGATATTATAGATAATAAAGAGAAATCTGGCGTGTTCGAAGGGCAGTTATCTTCAGATGCTTTTGATAAACTGATTGATATTTTAAAAACCTCAAATGTAAAAAGCTGGTCTTTTCCAGAAAAGGATGGTTATGATGGCGCAGTAACTACACTTATAATGTACTACAATGGTGAGCGAAAATATTTTAAGTCCATGTTTCCTCCAACCATTAGTCATCAATTAATTAATTTTCTGTATAACTTAGAAGATAGTAAAATGAATCTTGTTCGTATAAATAAAAGTAGGAGTTTTGAGTATTAAGGGATATGAATTAACATTTACTAATAAAATAACAATAAAAAAAAACCTTCATTTTGAAAGGTTCTTTTATTGTTATGCTTGAAAAATTTAGAATTATCATACTTCTTCTTGATGGAATTTCAAAATCAAATTACTATTTTTGAATCATGATTAAAGCAAGAAATATCCATAAATCTTATGGGAATTTAGAAGTACTGAAAGGAGTTGATATTCATATCAAAATAGGCGAGGTGGTTTCCATTGTGGGAGAATCAGGAGCAGGTAAATCTACATTGCTGCAGATTTTAGGAACGCTGGATCATCCAAGCCAATCAAACAAATATGATACTGAAATTGAGATCGCAGGAGAGTCATTTATTAATATGAATGACAAGCAGCTGTCGAAGTTCAGAAATCAGAATATCGGTTTTGTATTTCAGTTTCATCAGCTTCTTCCGGAGTTTACAGCGCTGGAAAATGTATTGCTTCCGACAAAAATTGCCGGAGCTAATGAAAGAGAAGCGCTTGAAAAAGCATATGCTTTATTTGAAGATCTGAAGATAGAACAAAGGCTGAATCATAAGCCCAACCAGCTTTCAGGGGGAGAAGCGCAAAGGGTAGCTGTAGCAAGAGCTTTAATCAATTCACCCAAAATCATTTTTGCGGATGAGCCTACAGGAAACCTGGATTCCAAAAATGCAGATGATCTTCACAGGTTATTTTTCGATCTGAGAGATAAATACAACCAGACATTTGTAATTGTAACCCACAACCCGAATCTTGCAGAAATTACAGACCGCAAGCTCATCATGAAAGACGGAATGATCATAGAATAAAAGCATACGATGCCAGATGATGAAACTCTTTATTTTTCTTTTTATAATTTTAATTTCCTGTTCAAAAGCTGAATCCCAGCAGTTGAATCCATTGAATGTGCCTCAGGCAAAGATTTCAGAGATTAAAGATTATATTAAAGGAAAAGAATATAACCAGGAGCTGGCTGTTTTTATCAACTTTAAAATACCTTCCGGGAAATACCGTTACTTCATCTATAACCTGAAAAATAATACAATAGTACAACAGGCCGTTGTATCTCATGGTTCAGGTTCTGTCATTCCAAAATCAGATGCTTTAAAATTCAGTAATATTGAAGGTTCTTATCAATCATCTCTTGGAAAATATGCCATAGGAGAAAGCTATGTGGGAAAGTTTGGTAAAGCTTACCGTTTAAAAGGACTTGATTCTACCAACAGTAATGCTATGCAAAGAGCAATTGTCCTTCATTCCTACGGATGTATTCCGGATGTGGAATCCCAGACTCCGGCATGCTTAAGCTTAGGATGTCCGATGCTTTCGGTGAATGCTCTTAAAGAAACAGCGAAATATATTGATCAGTCGAAAAAGCCGGTGATCTTATATGCATTTTATTAATTCATAATCTCTTTTTCCATGACTATAAAATTTCTTGCAGAAGATGACAGACCCAGAGAAAAGTTTTTGCAGAAAGGCAAAAGCTCGCTTTCTGATTCTGAACTCCTGGCTATTATTATGGGAAGTGGAAATAAAGAGGAGAATGCGGTAGAACTTGCAAGGAAAATATTAACCTCCGTCAATAATAACTGGCACCAGCTAAGCCTGCTTTCCATTAAAGATCTGATGAAATTTAAGGGAATTGGAATCACAAAAGCTATTTCGATTATCTCAGCGTTAGAAATCGGGAAAAGAAGAACGGTACAGGAAATTCCTGAAAAAACTGTGATTAGTAACAGCAATGACGCTTATCTTATTCTTCAAAATCAGCTTTCTGACTTAAGAACAGAAGAGTTTTGGGCTATTTTCCTTAATAACAGTAATAAAGTGATCCATGTTTCGCAACTGACTCAAGGAGGAATCAGTCAATCTATCGTAGATGTCAGAATTCTATATAAAACAGCACTTGAACATTTTTCAACAGGCATTATCATTGCCCACAATCATCCTTCCGGCAGTTTAAAGCCAAGCCGTGAAGATATCAGCATTACACAAAAAATAAAAGAAGCAGGAAACACGCTAAGTATCCAGCTTCTGGACCATATTATCGTCACACAGGATACCTATTTTAGTTTCACGGACGCCGGATTACTATGATTAGAAGATTAAAATACCATGAAATTGATTTTGTAAAATATGCTCAATGTTTAGAAAATTCCGAACAAAGAAAATATTCTGCTACAAAAGATTTTTTAGATACAACTTCAACAATGCCGTGGGAAATTCTGGTGTATAAGGATTATGAGGCCGTGATGCCTGTCCCTTTTGTAAGAAAATATGGGATGAAAATTGTTCACAATCCGAAGCTCTGCCAGCAACTCGGTGTTTTTTCTGCTAAAGACGATGTAAACCTTAATGAGGCTTTTTTAGAATATCTGGAAAAGAATTATATGATCAGAGCCTATCCGTTTAATGATGTAAACAAGCTTCGTACAAAGATCAGAATCAAGAAGAACTTTTTATTATATCCTGCGACTTACGAAAAAGTACGTAACAACTATTCTCCCAAGAGAAAAAGAAAACTTCGTTTAGATGAAGAAGTTGTAAAAGAATCAGAAATTAAAGTCATCTCTTACGATGAGGCAAAAACTTTTATAGAAGCTAATACAATAGGGTTGAGCAAAGACAATGACCTGTTTGAATTCATGAGGATTTTCGAAAGTTTCCATAAACAGGATTATCTGAAGTTTACTGCTTTTTATTATAAGCATAAAATTGTCAATGTGATTGCGACGTATTCAGACAACAATATGGTGGCGCTTTTAGGAAATTTTAATGATAAAGAGTATGTAAAATTATCAGGAGCTTCCGTATTGATTGATTATATCATTAAAGAAAATATAGAAACCCATATTTTTGATTTCGAAGGAGGTGAATTGCCCAATATTGAAGAGTTTTTCAGAGGCTTCCGCCCGGAATTGAGACCTTATGGAATTATTGAAAATTCAAAAAAGAACCTTTTAAAAAAATTAGGATATCTCATCATGAGGGGAAAGTCATTTTTATGATGAAAAGCATTGTTTAGATTGGTTCTAATTAAGTAATATTCCGTAACTTTATAAAATCCTTAGTAAAACAGTTATGTTACAACAGATTCGTCAGTACAAACTATCATATATGCTTTATAACTTGTTTAAAAAGAATAAGTTAAAGCATAATATCCCGCTGTATAAGAAATATGGTATTAATAAGAGTTATTTTTCAAGTATTTCAAGTAAAGATTTTGCCCATCTTCCTGCCAGTGAAAGAACATTAGATTATGCGAAACTTAAGGAAACTCCTTTTTTTAAAAAGCTGACGGAAGAGAATAAAGAAAGTGCTCTGCAGTATGATGATAATGGTTACATGATTCTGAGAAACTTCCTGACTCCGGAAACGGCAGATCAAATCAATACAGAGATTGATAAGCTGATGGAAGATGGAACATTGAAGTTTATTTATGGAGGAAAACTGATGTTTGCCATTCATCATTCAGAAATTATTAAAAACATTGGAAGCGATAAGGAACTGCTGGACTTTTTATCTGTTTTACTGAACGGAAAGTCTAAACTTTTTCAAAGTATCAACTTCATCAACGGAAGCCAGCAAAAAACGCACTCAGACAGTATCCACATGACGACTTACCCTTTGGGAGGATTGCTTGGAGTCTGGATTGCATTGGAAGATGTGGATGAAACCAACGGCGCTTTGCATTATATTCCAAAAAGCCATAAACTTCCATACTTCCTGAATTCTGATTATGATAATGAAGGAACAGCTCTGAAAATCGGTAAGAAAAGCTACAGAGCTTATGAAACATTTCTTGAGGATAAAGTAAAAGAGCTGGGACTGAAAAAAGAAGTTTTTAAGGCAAAAAAAGGAGATTTATTAATCTGGCATGCCAATATTCTTCATGGAGGAGAGCCTCATACTGATAAAAACAGAACAAGAAAAAGTCTTGTATATCATTTCTTTGACGAAAATAGCGTATGCTACCACGAAGTGACCCAAAGGCCGGCGCTCTTTGAACTTTAATACAGGTTTATCCTTTATTATAAAAGCTTTTTATAAGAATATAAGTTTAAATGATAGTTTTTTTACATTTGTATACTTATAATATCAACGTATGAAAAAAAGGGAAAATATTCTTGTTTTTATATTTTCAATCTATGTATGCATTATGTCATACTACTTATATAACAACCATTATTACAATACTGATATGGAGGCTTATATGGGGTTGATTTATAAAACAGAATATCCCGATATGAAAATTGAAGAAATTCATCAGAAGGTATATGATGAGTTGCGGGAAAAGAATCCTGATTTTGCAGGATTAGGACCTGTAGATCCAATGGTGAAAGAAGTAGCGAAGGGCGAAAGTACATATTATAAAATATTATCACAAAACCCCAAAGCCTATGAAGAAGAATTGCAGCTTTTTGTGGTAAAACCCTTTTATAATTTCATCAATTGGTCATTCTTTAAATTAGGTTTTAGTGCATCTGCTTCCAACTCTTTAATTTCAATTATTTCTTACGCCCTGATTCTTATCCTGATTTTCAGTTTTCTGATAAAGATTCTGAAAAATTATAGTCTTGCTTTTATCATCACGATTTTAATTTCCTTATTCAAGCCTTTTCCGGAGTCCGCCAGACACGTCTCAGCAGATTCTTTATCATGTCTGTTGCTTCTTTTGAGCTTCTATGTATTTTTAGTAAGAAGAAATTTATTTCTTGCGGGGATTTTTGCCATGTTGTGTATTCTTACAAGACCGGAGTATTTTATTTTTTATTCTTTCCTGTATGGCCTTATTTATCTTTATAGAAACAGGCTTGAGGTAAAAACAGCTCCATTATTGATCTCATACGGATATCTGTTTCTTTCCTTCTTTTTAATACAGGCTTTTAACCAGGTTTCATGGTCTACACTCTTTATGAATCAGTTTATTAAAGTTCAGATCTATCCCGTGTCACAGCCTGATCCGTTTTCTTTTTCAGATTATATTCATTTTATTAAAAGTAAAATGATGTTTGAGCTGAATTCTTCATACTTTCCGGTTCTTTTGATTTTTATAATCATTATTCTGGCAAAGAATTTTTCTGTTTATAACAAAAAAAAACAGGCACAGGTCTTATTTTTTGCCATTATTTATGGAACTGTGATGATGAGATTCCTGGTTTTTCCATCTCTGGCAAACAGGATGATGCTGGGCTTTTACCTTATAATTATATTGGCATTAGTTTATATACAAAATTCTAAAGTGGATATCTTTAAAAACTCTTTAGAAGACGGAAAATAATTAGTAATTTTGCAGTCTAAAATTATGACGAGTCTCTCAGGATATCTACCGTATGCATTTGCATTGATTATTGCAATTCCTTTTCTGGTTTTGCTCAGACAATTTGTACACTCGTACATTACCCTTAAAAACCAGGAAATCAAATTACTCACCGTGAAATCAAATTCAGAGAATAAAGCACATTCTTACGAAAGAATGACTTTGTTTCTGGACAGAATGAAGCCGTCAAACCTTATCCAGAGATTTGACAGAGAACTAGCTGTTCATGAGTTTATTTTCCTTACCGAAAAAACAATAAATGAAGAATTTGAATATAACTCCTCGCAGCAGTTATACATCACAAAAAATTCATGGAAGAATATCGTAGACTCTAAAAATGCTATCATAGAGCTGCTTCACAAAACCTATGACGGATTGAAAGGAGAGGTTCAGTTAGATGAATTTAAAACGATTTTCATCATGAACTATATGGAAGGCAACGATTATATTGTGGAAACAATTGAAGACCTAAGAAAAGAAATTTTAATAATAACTTAAAAAATAACAGATAAATAATGATTCCAAATTTTAAAGCACATCCATGGCACGGAATTTCTGCAGGAGAAGATGCGCCAAATGTTGTAAACGTATTTGTGGAAATTGTTCCTTCAGATACTATTAAATATGAAGTAGATAAAGAAACAGGATATTTAAAGGTAGACAGACCGCAGAAATTCTCTAATATCATTCCAGCTTTATATGGTTTTGTTCCAAGAACATACTGTGATAAAGAAGTGATGAGACTTGCTGTAGAATCAGGAGCTACTGATGTTACAATGGGAGATCATGACCCTCTTGATATTTGTGTTTTAAGTTCTCACAATATCCATGCCGGAGGTTTATTGATGGAAGCTATTCCAATCGGTGGTTTCAAAATGATTGACGGAGGAGAAGCTGATGATAAAATTGTTGCAGTAATGATCAATGACCACGCTTTCGGACACTTCAGAGATATTGCTGAATTACCAGAAGCAGAGGTAAGGAGATTGATGCACTACTTCCTAACGTATAAAAACCTACCGGATGAGCCTGCAAAATGTAGAATCCAGGAGGTTTACGGAGCTGAGCACGCAAGAAAAGTGATTAAAGCTTCTCAAACAGATTACGCAGATAAATTCGGAGGATAAAATTCTCTTGATTCATAAAATAAAAAAGGATAGACAGTTTTCTGTTTATCCTTTTTTATTTGACTAAAGTCATTGCAAACGAAACATGAAGCAATCTCAATTGTGAATGACTCTTTTAATGCCTTATTTTATTTTAAAGATTTAAATGATTCAAAGGTTTTTCACCCAGATGATTTCTTTGAAACCTCTATTCTGTCTCATTTTTTCATAAATTTTGATTGTCCTGAACTCTTCGGCATATTTTCATTCTTTTTGATGATAAACGTCATACTGTTAAAATTTTTAATGCTTTGATGGTAATTATTTATTATATTTAATTTTCTATTACCAAAAAAATATTAAACTATGGATCTATTTATGTTAGTGCCAATTTTTGGTGTCATCGCTTTGCTTTATACATTTCTACAGAGCAACTGGGTAAATAAACAGAATGCCGGAAATGAAAAAATGAAAATAATCAGCGGTCATATTGCAGACGGTGCAATGGCTTTTCTAAAGGCTGAATATAAAATCTTAATGTACTTCGTGGTGGTAGTAGCCATTTTACTTGCCGTAATGGGATCAAGCAATGCCAATTCACATTGGAGTATCGGTATTGCCTTTGCTGTAGGTGCGGTATTTTCTGCATTAGCAGGTTTTATCGGGATGAAAATTGCCACTAAAGCTAATGTCAGGACAGCGGAAGCAGCAAGAACTTCACTGTCGAAAGCACTTAAAGTATCTTTTACCGGAGGTTCCGTTATGGGAATGGGAGTTGCCGGACTCGCTGTTCTAGGCTTAGGAGCATTGTTCCTGATCATTAAACAAATTTTTGCACCTGATGCCACAGTAGATTCTCACGAAATGGAAAAGACCATTGAAATTCTTACCGGATTTTCTTTAGGAGCAGAATCCATAGCACTTTTTGCAAGAGTAGGAGGCGGTATTTATACAAAAGCAGCAGATGTAGGTGCTGACCTTGTTGGGAAAGTTGAGGCAGGAATTCCTGAAGATGACCCCCGAAATCCTGCAACGATTGCAGATAACGTAGGGGATAACGTAGGGGATGTAGCAGGAATGGGAGCTGATCTTTTCGGGTCGTATGTTGCAACGGTTCTGGCAACCATGGTGTTAGGTAGAGAAACTATTTCCGATGATGCTTTCGGAGGTTTTGCTCCAATCCTTTTACCGATGCTGATTGCAGGAACAGGAATTATATTTTCAATGATCGGAACTTTATTTGTGAAAATTAATGATAATGAAGGTTCATCCACTTCCAGTGTACAAAATGCTTTAAACCTTGGAAACTGGGGTAGTATTGTTATTACAGCCATTTCATCCTACTTCCTGGTAACATATATCCTTCCTGAAAAAATGGTTCTAAGAGGCCATGAGTTTACTAAAATGGGAGTATTTGGAGCCATAATGGTAGGATTGGTTGTGGGAACTTTGATGAGTATCATAACAGAATATTATACTGCAATGGGTAAAAGACCGGTTTCCAGTATTGTGAGACAGTCTTCTACAGGCCATGCAACTAACATTATCGGAGGTTTATCAGTTGGTATGGAATCTACTTTACTTCCGATTATTGTACTGGCAGGAGGAATCTACGGATCTTATCTGTGTGCCGGACTTTATGGTGTTGCTATTGCAGCAGCAGGAATGATGGCTACTACAGCAATGCAGCTGGCAATTGATGCCTTTGGACCTATTGCTGATAATGCTGGTGGTATTGCCGAAATGAGTGAACTTCCCAAAGAGGTACGTGAAAAAACAGATATCCTGGATGCTGTAGGAAATACAACAGCCGCTACTGGAAAAGGATTTGCAATTGCTTCAGCAGCTTTAACGGCATTAGCTTTATTTGCAGCTTTTGTAGGAATTGCAGGAATTGACGGAATTGATATCTACAGAGCAGATGTTTTAGCTGGCCTATTTGTTGGCGGAATGATTCCGTTTATCTTTTCATCACTGGCAATTACTGCGGTTGGGCAGGCTGCCATGGCTATGGTGGAAGAAGTAAGAAGACAGTTCCGTGAAATTCCGGGAATCTTAGAAGGGAAAGCGCAGCCAGAATATGAAAAATGTGTTGCAATCTCCACAGATGCTTCCATCAGAAAAATGATGCTGCCAGGGGCTATAGCAATCATCTCACCGCTCTTGATCGGATTTATTTTCGGGCCTGAAGTATTGGGCGGATTCCTTGCTGGTGCCACAGTATGTGGTGTTTTGATGGGAATGTTCCAGAATAATGCAGGAGGAGCCTGGGATAATGCTAAAAAATCATTTGAAAAAGGAGTAGATATCAATGGACAGACCTATTATAAAGGTTCAGAGCCACATAAAGCATCTGTAACAGGAGATACCGTTGGAGATCCGTTTAAAGATACTTCCGGACCTTCCATGAATATCCTGATCAAATTAATGTCAATTGTTTCCTTGGTAATTGCACCTACTTTAGCAGTATTGCATAAAGACAAAATAGAGGCAAACAGAAAAGCAAAAATAGAAAGTCTTACAGGGATTACCAGTGCTGCAACAGGTGTAAGTGCAGATGCCAAAATAATTGCTGTAGTTCCGGGAGAAATTAAAGGACATCTTAATGAAAACGGTGACTTTGTATATGAAACAGGAAATGTTCAGAAAATAAAGCTGGATGGAGGAAAAACAATTGCTATAGGTGATGGAAGCCAGCTTTATCAACTTTATAATGTTATAAAACAAAAAGATAAATCTGCTTTAGATCCTAATAAATGGTATACCATTGAAAACCTTTATTTTGAAACAGGCTCAAGCGATTTGAAAGCAGGGTATGAGCTTCAGTTAAACACGCTGGCAGAAATCTTAAATGCTTATCCAAATTTGAAAATAAAATTAGGCGGATACACAGACAACAGCGGTAATGAAGATAGTAATCTTAAATTATCAAATCTGAGAGCACAAACAGCAAAACTTAAATTACTTGAACTTGGTGTTGCTGCAGACAGAGTGGAAGCTGAAGGCTATGGATCACAACATCCGGTATGTGAAGCCAATGACACTGATGAGTGTAAAGCAAAAAACAGAAGAATTGATGTAAGAGTTCTGGCTCTTTAAAATCATTACAATACAACAAAAGCACTGCCTTGGCGGTGCTTTTGTTATTATTTGGATAGCATGAAAATGTGAAAATTAATAAATGAATATCCACAACCATCTGCGAAAATTAGTTTAATTTGTGGAAAGAACAAAGACATAAAAAAATTAAAGATTCTTTTTCAAATGCTCCAACGCCTGAATAATCAGTTCATCTTTTTTAGCAAAACTAAACCTTACATAATCTGAATTTTGTTTTGAATTGTAAAAAGCCGAAAGTGGAAGGCAGGATACTTTTTTCTCAATCGTAAGCCATTTTGAAAACTCTACATCTGTCATTGTTGACGAAATATTCCTGAAATTAACCACCTGAAAAACACTTCCTTCTGCCTGTTGTTCTATCTGCAGGGGAGTTTCCTGGATTAACTGATTAAAAATATCCCTTTTATTCTGCATAGCCTTTTTATTGATAGCCGGATCAAATACATCCAGATACTTTGCAATAGCATATTGTGCCGGAGCATTGGCACTGTAAGAAATATACTGCTGATGGCATTGAAATCTTGCCGTTAAAGCTTCAGGAGCAAGCATGTAACTCACTTTCCATCCGGAAGTGTGAAACATTTTGCCAAAAGAAAAAATACAGAATGTCTTTTCCCTAAGCCCAGGATGAATAAAAGAACTATAATGCTCGGCTTCATCATAGCAGTACGTATCATATATTTCCTCAGAAATCAAATAAATGTTGCGGTCCTTAATCAGTTCATACAATTGATTCCAGTCTTCTTTTTTCCATACTTTTCCGGTTGGGTTTTGGGGAGAGTTGACAATGACAGCTTTGGTTTTTTCAGTAATACAGTTTTTAAACAAATCCCAGTTGATTGTAAAATCACCTTCAAGATCATAATAAACAGGAATTCCTCCATTCATGACAACAGCAGGTCCATAGGTGTAATAAGACGGTTGAATAATAATTACTTCATCATATTGATTTAAAATGGATTTAAGGGAAGTATATAAAGCAAAGGTTGCACACGGGACAATGGTTATTTCCTTAGCGGTAACAGAAATTTTGTTAGTCCGTTTTGCATTAAAATGGATGATACTTTCAATCAAAAAGGGATTGCCGGAAAGAGGTTCATAATGATAAGTCTCTTTTTCGGCAGCTTCTTTTAAAAATATTTTAAGGCGTTCATCAATATCAAAATCGGGAAGACCCAGAGAAAGATCAAAGCTTCCGTGCCTGATTGCCAGTTCGGACATTTCTGTAAAAAAGGAATAATGAGTAAATCCGTAAATTTCATTCATTTATTGTGCGGTTTAATCAAATATAATAAAAAATTAATATCGTATTGGGTTTTTAATTGAAGTATTGTTATTTTTATGATGAATAGCATATGATTTTGTGATTTTGATGCCTCATGTTAGGATTCAATAAAATTTGTTATTTTTAAGAAATTTATTCTTTATGAAAAAAATACTTATTCCGTTATTTGCCATGGCTGTAGTAACCAGTTGTGGAACGGCAAAAATAGCTGATGGAAATTCTTCACATCCTGTTTCTACAAAACACAGCAAGGCATTTAACAATGCATACAAGGTAATCAACGCTGATGATTTAAAGAAAAATCTGTATGTTATTGCAGCAGATGATATGGAAGGGCGTGATACAGGAAGTAAAGGACAGAAGAAAGCGGGAGAGTATATGATTAATTACTATAAAAACCTTGGCATTTCAGGACCGAAAGCATTAGGTTCATACTATCAGAAAGTTCCGTCTGATTTTATGAAAAAAAGAGGTGGAGGTAACCTGCCTGATTCTGAAAATATCCTGGCTTTTATTGAAGGAAGTGAAAAACCAGACGAGATTGTTGTGGTTTCTGCACATTATGACCACGTAGGAACAAAAAATGGAGTGGTATACAACGGAGCAGATGATGATGGAAGCGGAACTGTTGCCGTAATGGAAATTGCAAAAGCATTCCAGCAGGCAAAAAAAGCAGGAAAAGGACCTAAAAGATCAATCCTGTTTCTGCATGTTACAGGAGAAGAACATGGACTGTTTGGTTCAGAATATTATTCCGAAAACCCTGTTTTCCCATTAGCCAATACCGTTGTTGATCTTAATATCGATATGATAGGGCGCGATGATCCTGCCAACAGAGGAAAACAATACGTTTATGTTATTGGTTCTGATATGTTAAGCTCCCAGCTTAAAGTAATTAACGAAGCCGCAAATAAGAGAACCAATAATCTGGAACTTAATTATAAATATGATGATTTGAATGACCCTGAACAATTATATTACCGTTCAGATCACTATAACTTCGCCAAACATAATATTCCTGTAGCATTCTTCTTTGATGGTATTCATGAAGACTATCATAAACCAGGTGATGATCCGGAAAAGATTGATTATCAATTATTGGAGAAAAGAACCCAGCTTATCTTTACTACAGCCTGGGATATTGCCAATAGAGAAGAAAGAATTGTGGTTGACAGAAAATAATCAGTAATTATAAAACTTTGACAAGGATTAAGATAAAATATTTTATACCTTGCATTTATCAACAATTACCATGAACATCATTATTCGAGAAGCAAGACCGGAAGATATTCCACAGATACAGGTTGTAAGAAATTCGGTGAAAGAAAATACATTATCAGATCCGGGATTGGTTACAGATAAAGACTGTGAGGAGTTTCTTTTTCAAAGAGGAAAAGGATGGGTAAGTGAGACAGAAGGACAGATTGTTGGTTTTTCCATTGCAGATCTTAAAGAAAACAATATCTGGGCTTTGTTTGTACATCCTGATTTTGAAAACAAGGGAATCGGCAGAAAACTTCATGATATCATGCTCGACTGGTATTTTGAACAAAAGAAAGACGATCTGTGGCTTGGTACTTCACCAGGAACAAGGGCTGAGACTTTCTACAGAAAATCTGGTTGGAAGGAAACAGGCACCCATGGAAAAGGAGAAATAAAGTTTGAAATGACCTATGAACACTGGAAAAATAAAATAGTATGACACCGAAATTAAAATCTATCAGACCTTTTATCGGAGCACAGAATTTTGAGATCAGCAGAAACTTTTATAAAGATCTCGGATTTGAAGAAGTTGTTCTCGAGCCTAAACTATCTCTGTTTATACGGGAGGAAATAGGCTTTTACCTTCAGGATTATTATGCAAAAGATTGGGTTGATAATACCATGATCTTCATGGAAGTGGCCAATACAGATGAATTCTGGGAAGAACTTTTATCTTTAAAGCTTACAGACACCTATGAAAATGTGAGACTTACACCTGTAAGAACTATGGAATGGGGGAAAGAGTGTTTTGTGCATGATCCTTCAGGGATTTTGTGGCATTTCGGTGAGTTTTTTTAAGGGATAAAATATGATTTACGCATTTGATACCTATTATTATGAGGATTATGCCAATACCGTGTGTATTGCATTTGAGGACTGGACATCTGAAAAAGAAGTAGAAGTTTTTATAGAACAAACAGCTGTAAGTTCAAAATATGAAAGCGGAGCATTTTATAAAAGAGAATTACCCTGCATTTTAAGTTTGCTGACGAAAATAGCATTAAAACCTGAAGATATTATCATTGTTGACGGATATGTTACTTTGGATAATAGTGGAAAAATTGGACTGGGCGGCCATCTTTACGAAAAATTGAAAGAGAAGTATCCTATTGTTGGGATTGCAAAAAATGAATTTACAACTCCGGATTCCCAAAGGAGAAGTGTATTCCGTGGAGAAAGTAAAACACCGCTTTTTGTTACTGCCAAAGGAATGAATGTAGATGAAGTTCAACTGAAAGTAGAGCAGATGCATGGCACTTACAGAATGCCTACACTGCTTAAAAAACTGGATCAGTTGAGCAGAACATAAAAATTAAAGTCTTACTGTAATATGTAAGATTTTTTTTTAACATTTAATATACCAATCGGTATATTTTAATTATCTTTGTAGTATTCCCTTGTGAAATATGAGGGATTTTTTTTTCACTTTAAATATACCGATCGGTATTAAAAATAATATCCAATGAAAGAAGTATTTATATTAGCTGCAAAGCGAACCCCGGTGGGAGGTTTTATGGGAAGCCTATCCGGATTTACCGCTCCTGAGTTGGGAGCTGCAGCAATTAAAAGCGCCTATGAAAACATAGGATTGGCTCCGGAATATATAGACAGTGTATACATGGGAAATGTAATCAGTGCAGGGCTGGGACAATCTCCAGCAAGGCAGGCTGCTATTTTTGGTGGAATTCCTGTAGATAAAGATGCCACAACAATAAACAAAGTCTGTGCTTCCGGAATGAAGTCTGCAATCATTGGTGCTCAGCAGATTCAGCTTGGTCTGGAGCATATTGTCATGACCGGCGGAATGGAAAGTATGAGCAATGTTCCTCATTACGTTAAGCTTCGCCAGGGAACAAAACTGGGAGACACTTATCTTACTGATGGTGTGATCAAAGATGGGTTGTGGGATGTGTATAATGATTTCCATATGGGAAGTGCGGCCGAATTAGGGGTGAAAAAATATGGATTAACACGTCAGCAGCTTGATGAATATGCTTTGTTTTCCTATCACCGGGCTCAGGAAGCGGCAAAAAACGGCAGTTCAGTGATGAGTTGATCCAAATATCGGTTGAAGGAAAGAAAGGCGCTATAATCGTAGATAAAGACGAAGATATTGATAAACTTATTCCTGAGAAAATTTCTGTTTTGAAGCCTGCATTTGAAGCAGACGGGACATTGACAGCCGCCAACTCAAGTAATCTGAATGATGGAGCTGCAGCAATACTATTAGGATCTTCAGAGGCTATCCAACAGCATAATTTGAAACCCCTGGCCAGAATTGTAGCCTATGCAGATGCGGCTCAGTCTCCGGAATGGTTTACCACTTCTCCATCTATTGCCATTCAAAAGTTACTGAAACAGACAGGTCTCAATTTATCCGATATTGATTATTTCGAGATTAATGAAGCCTATTCCTCTGTTATCTTATCCAATCAGCAGATTTTGGGTTATGACCTGAATAAAGTAAATGTTTACGGTGGAGCGGTCGCTTTGGGGCACCCGATTGGTGCTTCAGGTGCAAGAATTATAACAACATTAGTTAGTGTACTTCGCCGGGAAAAAGGAAGATTTGGGATAGCTGCCATCTGTAACGGAGGGGGAGGAGCGTCTGCTGTTCTCATTGAAAATGTAAGCTAGACAGGTAAAATTCATTAGATTTCATTCTTTTAAAAGAAAAGCTCTTTCTTAAAACAAAATTTGAGAAAGAGCTTTTTTATTTATAACAGGTTGATTATCCATTAGTAAAATGAATTATTTAATAAATACTAATAGATTGAAAAATGCTTATTTTTATTAAACTGACAAATATCATTGCATTGTTATTTTTATTCATTCTAAATAAATATAAATTTGTCCCAAGAAATTTAACCAAAAAATGAAAAAAATAACTACTCTTTCTGGTATTGTACTTTGCTCACTGGCGAATGCCCAATTGCAATATTGCATGCCTGCGTTTCAGTATGGAGCTGACAGCAATATGATTAGTAACGTTACCTTCGGGAGCATTAATAATTCATCACCGGTTCAATCCGGAAATGCGCAAATTTATGAGAATTTTACATCAATGTCTACAGATTTGCAGCCCGGAAATAATTATAATATATCTGTAAAGGGTCCTTCCAGTACTTTTCCGAGTGATGTAGTTGTTTTTATAGACTTTAATCAGAATGGTAATTTTGATGATGCCGGAGAAAGCTTCTATATTGGGAGACTTGAAGCAGCCAATCCAGCCAATGCATTTACGATCAATAATATAATAGTGGTTCCTGCTGCTGCGGCCAATGGAAGTACAAGAATGCGCGTTCTCAAAAATACAAATGTTCAGGCTTATTCAGACCCTAATGCTCCCAACTCTATCAGTTCAGCTTGTGATTCTGGTTTAAGAGCAGGGCAGACTGAAGATTATACCGTCAATATTGTAGGGAATGCAGTGAATTTTCCGGCTCCTTACTGTGGTGCTGAAAATGTAACCAGTCTTACAGTAAGTGAAATAAGCAAGGTAGAATTTGCCGGAACCGTAAAAAACAGTGCTATTGATGGTAACTCAGACGTTCTTGAAAACTTTACAGCGACTGTCTTTACTGTTAACCGTGGAAATACTTATCCTATAACAGTAACAGGAGGTACACACGGACAGAATACCGTATCAGCCTATGCTTATATTGATTTTAATCATAATAATCAGTTTGATGCGGATGAGAAGTTTAATCTGGGGTATCTGGACAATTCCAATCCGGTTACTACTACAGAATCAGGAGTTACATCCGGTAGTATTACAATTCCGGCAGGAGCACAGCTTGGAGAAACCCGTTTCAGATTGGTAAAAGCATATGAATCCAATTCATGGATGGGAACTTTGGAGAATCTTCCCTGTCCTTCAGGATGGTTTATCGGGCAGGCAGAAGATTATACCCTTAAAATTCAGCCGGAAAGCCTTTCAACAATGGAAGTATCCAAAGATGCTTCAGCCAATGTTAAAATATATCCGAACCCGACAGCAGATTCGGTAACAATCAGTATAAAAGAAGGGCTGGATAAATATGAAATTTATAATATGTCAGGGCAGAAAATGCTGGAAGGCAGTTCAATGACAGTTTCTATGAACAATTTTGTTCCGGGAACGTATCTTATTAAAATCCTGACAAAAAATCAAAAAACAGTCACAGAAAAGATTATCAAAAAATAGACACATCATATCTAAATCATATCCATATCAATTTTTGTTTTTAATCGACAGGTCCTTTACCTGTCGGTTTTTTTTATTGATGTAATTGGATTATTTTCAGCTTTTAGATGTTATGATCCGGATTCCAGTAAATCCATAAGATCCTGTTTGGAAAGTCCCTGAAACTTTGTTCCGTCAGTGGTAAGCAGATTCTGGGCCAGCTGCTTTTTCTTTTTCTGAAGCGTAAGAATTTTTTCTTCCACAGTATTGGAACAGATCATCCGGACGGCAATTACATTTTTGGTTTGTCCAATGCGGTAGCTTCGGTCAATAGCCTGGTTTTCGGCAGCAGGATTCCACCATGGGTCTACCAGATAAATATAATCCGCCTGCGTTAAGTTGAGACCAACACCACCAGCCTTTAAGCTGATCAAAAAGACCCGGATGTTATCATTTTTCTGGAAGTTAGCTACCTTTTCTCCTCTGTCCTTAGTCTGCCCTGTAAGATATTCAAACTGAATATTGTGGCGTTCCAGTTCAGTCTTTATCAGATCAAGCATTCCGACAAACTGTGAGAAGACCAGAATTTTATGATCTTGTGATTTCCCAAGGATCTGTTCCATCAAAATCTCGATTTTAACGGCATTTGCACCGGAATATCCCTCTTTCATCAAAACAGGAGAGTTACAGATCTGTCTGAGTCTTGTAAGACCCGTAAGGACGTGCATGCTGTTTTTATTCAGATCGTCATCATCATTGGCTGCAATAAACTCACGAAGTTCCTTTTCGTAAGCATCATATATTTTGCGCTGTTCTGCATTCATTTCACAGTAGATGACCGTTTCTGTTTTCTCAGGCAGCTCTTTTGCAACCTGCTTCTTGGTTCTTCTGAGAATAAAGGGCTTTATCTTTTGCTGAAGTTCTAACGCCCGTTTACTGTATTCAAATTTATCAATAGGAATGGCATAAATATCTTTAAAATACTGCTTGCTTCCCAAAAGCCCCGGACAAGCGAAAGAAAGCTGGCTATAAAGGTCAAAAGTACTGTTTTCAACAGGTGTACCAGTCAATACAATCCTGTTTTTCGATTGAAGCAGTCTCGCTGCTTTGTATCTTTCCGAATTTGGATTTTTAATAGTTTGTGATTCATCCAGAAACACGTAATTGAAAATAAAATTTTTCAGAAAACGGATATCTGAAAGCATCATTCCATAAGTGGTAAGCACTACTTCATAGTCTTGCATATGAGCAGTTGTTTTTGGTCTGTCTGCGCCATAATGAAGCAGGACTTTTATAGAAGGTGCAAATCTGCTGAGCTCTTCCTGCCAGTTGAAAAGCAGGGAAGTAGGAACTACAATAAGATTGGTGGTATGTCCTCGTTTTTCCCTCTGTGACAGAATAAAAGCAATGATCTGAATGGTCTTTCCAAGTCCCATATCATCTGCAAGACACCCTCCGAAGTTGAATCCATCAAGAAAATTAAGCCAGTTCAGTCCGTCATGCTGATAATCCCTAAGTTCAGCATTCAGCGCTGCCGGAATTTTGACTTTGGGAATATTTTTTACTTTTGAGAACTTAGCGGAATAAGTGGTGAGCTCTTCCTGAACCTCCTGGCTCAGGACTTCTTTTTCAAATAAAGAGGTAACTTCCGTGAAATTGATTTTCGGAATCTTTAAAAGTTCTTCGTCAATTTCTCCTGCATGAAAGTACGCAGCTATCTTTTCCATCCATTCTTCAGGGAGAATTCCCATGCTGCCATCATCCAGCTGAACGAATTTACTTTTATTGCGAATTGAGCGGTGAAGCTGTTTTAAAGAGGCTTCTTTAGGACCAAAACCTACTTTTAATTTTGCATTAAACCAATCCAGCCCACTGGTGATCTGAATATTGATTTTAGCCCGGTGGGAATTTAATTTGTTATTTTTTAATTCATTAAAACCCAGTATGGTTACTCCTTCATTTCTCCAGGTTTCAAATGCTTCAAGAAACCAGTTGTTATCCAGGAACTTATCCCTGTGAAGATAAAAATACTGATAGCCATCCATCTGCTCTTCAAAATCAGGATGCTGCTGCATGACCAATGAAGTAAAGCGGGCCTCTGCTGGTTCGTTTCTTTCTATTTTAAATGGATTTCCATTCTGGTCTGTATCAAAAAGCTGCTTCCTGGAATATACCGGAACTTCTACATCTCCATATTTCATAACGGGAGTAATGCCAATATAATTTTCCTGCTGACGGAGATAAATTACTCTTTCCGTGTGATAATTCTTCTCTTCAAGCTGTACTTTCGTTGCGACTTGTATGTAGTTGTAATTTATATGAATACGTTCTTCTATAGTAGAAAGAATATCCTTCATGAACGCCTCATATTTTGAGGAATGAATCAGTAAAATTTCATTATTAACCTTAAAAAATCTGATGATTTTGAGCATGTCAGGATGGTCTACAAAGCTGAAAATGTTTCGGTTATATACGAAATATTCATTTCTGAGAACAATATTTTTGAAAGGAACAGAGATATCATTAAATAACAATTCTCCTGTTATTTCGTAAAACGGATCTTTCTTAAATACAGATAATTGAACCTCGGCATCTAAAGTTTTTAATTCAACTTGAGAAAGTGATTTTGCAGACACCGTTTCTGCAATTTCCCGGTCGTGATAATAGACATCCAATCCTAAAGGATTCTGTACAATAAGTTTTAAAGCCTCCAGTTCTGAAGGATTGTAATCTTCATTATAATTATTCTGGAAAGAGGTGATGGCTGTATAAAATTTAATTTCTGCCGGTTTCTCGGCTTTCCAAATCAGCTGCATGGAATCTACAGGAGTCACGGGATTTTTGAGCTTACCTGTCTGCGTTATTTCCGCTTCCATGAGGGTGAAGGTCATATGGTTATAATAGCGGTGCTTACCGATAACCAATATCTGTTTTTTACCTGTTTCCAGTACTGTAAGTTCATCCAGTTTTGAGGTAAGCTTAGGAATAAAATCTCTCTGAAATTGCACATCCTCTACAGGAAGCATTTCCTTGATCTTGGGATGGATTTCAATTTTACTATCCTTATATTCAAGCTGAAAATATTGATCCAGATCCGGTTCATTTTCCAACCCATATGCTTTTGCTTTAGGAAGAAAAGCTTTTTTACGGAGAATATCATCAAAAAACAGGCGGTAATTTTTATCCTCAATGATACAATGGATAATTTCTGCCTGATGAGAACAAAGCAGGTCTTTCTGGCTGTCACATGTGCAAGAGCAAAGTAGTGAACTGCCGACCTTGCTGATGCTGACCATTGGGAAATCCTGTAATGAAGATTGTTTTGTAAATATTCCTGTATTGTTTTCAATAGCAGCAGGGTAGATTTCGCGGAAATCCCTGATTCCTATGAATGCGCTGTCTGAGGTATGTTTCAGCAGGTCATATACGGAAAGTGTACTGATATTAACGTTGTCAAGAATATATTCTGCCATAAAAATTGATGAAGGCAAACTTACAAAAAACAAATGTATTTGAGAATCCGTTTTGGCTACAGCTTACCCCATTTTGGCAACTCCCGGGTTTGTTCTAATGCTGAACTTTGTCCTGTAATTTTAAACAAAGAAAAATGAAAACAATTTTTATAACAGGTGCTTCTACAGGATTAGGAAAAGCAACTGCCCAATTATTTCAAAACAACGGATGGAGAGTGATCGCTACAATGAGAAACCCTGAAGCAGCGACTGATCTTGCAGCTCTGGAGAACGTGATTGTACTTCCATTGGATGTTACCAATCCGGAGCAGATAAAGTCTACGGCTAAACAGGTTATTGAACTGGGAGATATTGATGTGGTTTACAATAATGCAGGATACGGGCTTATAGGTCCTTTGGAAGCGCTTTCTGATGAGCAGATTGTAAAACAGCTTGATACGAACTTATTAGGTGTTCTACGCGTTACCCAGGCATTTATTCCTTACTTCAGAGAACAGAAAAAAGGAATGTTCATTTCTACAACGTCTATAGGTGGACTGGTTGCATTCCCGTTAGGCTCTACTTATCATGCTACCAAGTGGGCACTTGAAGGATGGAGCGAAAGTTTAGCTTTTGAGCTTAATACCTTTGGAATAGATGTTAAAACTGTTTCCCCCGGGGGAATCAAAACAGATTTTGTAAGCCGCTCTCTGGACTCAGCATCCAGTCCGGCGTATGAAGACATGACGAATTCTCTGTTTTCTAAAATGGAAGGAATGATGGAAGCTGCTTCTACTCCTGAGCAGATTGCAGCAGTGGTGTACGAGGCTGCTACAGATGGTAAGAAACAGCTGAGATATGTAGCAGGAGAAGATGCTAAAGCAATCTATGCACAGCGCCTTGAATTAGGTGATGAAGCGTTCAGAGAGCAGTTTGGCAAACAGTTTATTTAATCAGCTTTTTGGAAGACAGTATAAAGTAAATCACATTTATGCTGTCTTTTCAATCAAATAATTTATAATTTTATATCATGGAAAAGAAAGATAACATTCCTCTGAAAATCTCATCCATATCAGAACTGCACGACATGTTGCAGCTCCCAAAGCCGCTTCATCCGTTGGTAAGCCTTGTGGATAATACGAAAATGAGCATTAAAAAGGATATGCTGAAAAGAAGTTTTATCCTGAATTTTTATAAAATTTCGTATAAATATTCTACCACCGGGAAAATGGGCTATGGGCAGGGATATTATGATTTCAATGAAGGAGGAATGATGTTCACTGCACCCGGACAGGTACTTTCCACTGATGAGAATGCAGAATATTGCGGTTATACATTACTGGTACACCCGGATTTTATCAGAAGTTATCCTTTAGCAAAGAATATCAAAAACTTCGGTTTCTTTTCTTACGATACGAATGAGGCACTGCATTTGTCTGATCAGGAAAAAACAATGATAACAGGACTGCTGAATAATATTGAAAATGAACTGAATACCACGATTGATGAAGTAAGCCAGGATGTTATCATCTCTTATATGGATGTTCTTCTCAATTACAGCAACCGTTTCTATAAAAGACAGTTTATAACGAGAAAAGCTGTAAACAGTGATCTGTTGACGAAAATGGATGTTGTGCTGGAAAATTATTTTAATCAGCAGGAAACCTTGAATAAAGGACTTCCTACGGTAGAATTTCTTGCTTCCACTCTTAATTTGTCACCTCATTATCTGAGTGATATGCTTCGTAACCTTACGGGGCTGAATGCCCAGCAGCATATTCATGAAAAATTGATTGAAAAGGCTAAAGAATATCTTACTACCACAGGTTTTTCTGTATCTGAAGTAGCTTATGCCCTGGGATTTGAACATCCACAGTCATTCAATAAACTGTTTAAAAAGAAAACAGATAAAACGCCTCTGAGTTACAGACAGTCTTTCAATTAGATATAAAAACACCCGGTCTTTTTGAACCGGGTGTTTTTTGTTATTGGTTAAAATGGAACATAAAAATGACAAAAATGAACTAGATTTTAATAGTAGAGCGTGTCTACCTTTGCAAAAGGAATTTTTATCACCCAGTTATAATGAACGAGAGAGAATCTTTTAATGCAAAAATGCCGACAGCATGTTTTTTACTTTTTTTTGCCCACGGACTTGTTTTTTCTTCCTGGGCCAGCCGGATTCCTATCATTAAAAATGCACTTTCCATCAATGAGGCAGAACTGGGAACATTATTACTTCTGATGCCGATAGGACAGCTTTCCACGATGGTTTTGGCTGGAAAACTGATTAGTATCTATGGAAGCAGCTGGATAATTAAAAGAGTTTTTTTGTTATATCCTTTTTTTCTTTTGTTGATGGGTTTATCGCCTTCTTACTGGACGCTTGCAGTTGTCCTGTTCTTCTTCGGGGTTTCCGGAAATATGTGCAATATAGCAATCAATACGCAGGCCATAGAAATAGAATCTATTACCAAGAGATCCCTTCTCTCTTCCTATCACGGAGCCTGGTGTTCTGCCGGTCTTACGGGGGCTGTTGTTGGTTTATTGATGATTAACCTTCATGTGGGAACTTTTTATCATTTTGTCACTATTTTTATTCTGGTAGGAATACTTTGGTTTTACAGTAAAAGAAATCTGACAAATATTATTCATAAAGCTGAGCCGCAAACCCGGTCAATTTTTAAATCTGTGAATCCTACACTGTTTGGTTTGGGAATCATAGGATTTCTGAGTATGGCGATTGAAGGAGCAATGTTCGACTGGAGCGGGGTTTATTTTCAAACTATAGTTAAAGCACCTGAAAATCTTGTGATACTGGGATATACAAGTTTTATTTTAATGATGACTTTAGGCAGGTTTATCGGGAACAGAATCATAGAAAAGTATGGGAAAAAGATCGTTTTGCAATGTTGCGGTATTCTGATGAGCGGAGGACTTTTTCTAAGCGTTTTCTTCCCGGAATTATGGATTTGTATCATTGCTTTTATGATCATTGGTCTTGGAAGTTCCCTGAGTGTGCCGTCAGTTTACAGCACTGTTGGAAAGGTGAGTACTGTAGCACCAAGTATTGCACTATCGTTTGTATCCAGTATTTCATTTTTGGGATTTCTGATGGGGCCGCCTCTTATCGGATATATTGCTGAAAGTTTTGATCTCAGGTATTCATACGGTCTTTTTGCCTGTTTTGGGATTTTACTGGCGGTTATGGCCGGACAGATGAAAGTATTCAGAAAATCATAATTTTTAAGGGAATTTTGACATCCGTTAGGTGTTTTTTGACATTTTCCGGTTCATTATTCCTTGTTAATCTTGCATTTCAAAATCTTTCTATCTTTATTAAAAATTTCTTTCCATGAAACAGGTCTCAGGAATTTTAACCGAATCTGTTATTGATCATTCTTTTTCCGTAAAGCGGTTGGAAGATGGTATTCCTTATTCCGGAAACTTTGTAAGACTCAATTATCATCATATTCTAATGATTGAGAGTGGTAGAGGTGTGTTGACCGTAGATGAACATACTTTTGATATTGCAGGCCAAAAAATCTTTTTACTCTCTAAAGGCCAGATCTGTAAGTTTGAAAATCATTCTGATGTCTGTGGCTCTCATATTTCTTTTGGAGACTGTTTTTGGGAAAGAGTTCCTTCCAGTGCCAGTAATTGTAAAGCGGTTTTGTTTAATAATGCCGCTGCGAATCAAGAGCTGTTACCGAATCAGACCGAAACAGATGAATTTTTAAGTTTATTTAAAATTTTACTGACAGAATACAAAACAGAGTCTTATACCAATCAGATGGATGTGTTGGCAGCTTATTTAAAGATCATTATGATCAAGTTAGCTAACATAAAAATCGTAAAAGAAGAAACTTTTGACAGTCAGGATTATATCATTTACCGCAAATTTATGGAGATGCTGAGCAGTCAGTTTCATATTCTGCATGCAGTAAACGACTATTCAGAGATGTTGAATATTACCCCGCGGAGACTGAGCGACCTGTGTAAACGATGCAGTAATAAAAGTACAAAAGAGATCATCAACGGACAGATTGTTGCGGAAGCGAAGAGACTTCTTCAGTTTAGCTCTTACACTGTAAAAGAGATTGCGTATCAGCTTAATTTCGGGACCTCGGAACAATTCAGCCACTTTTTCAAAAAAAATACGGAACTATCTCCGGCAAAGTATCGTAGTAATTTCATTCATATCGGAGTATAGCACAGACGGAAATTTTGACATATTATCTGTATTTATTGATATTCTCAGGCATTTGTAATCAGGATACCTTTGGATAAAATTACATAAAGCTATGTCAGTAAATCGTATGAAAGAAGTTGCCGGAATCATCATTCCGGACAGCAAAATCGCAACAGAAGCCACAGAGCTTCTATTGGAACACGGAACAGAATTTATCTACAATCATTCCCTGCGTGTTTTTTTATTCTCATCATTGAATGCCAAGCGGGAAAACAAGACGCATGATACAGAGTTATTATACGTTGCATCGGTCTTTCATGATTTGGGGCTTGTTTCTCATTACAGCAGTCCTGACCTGAGATTTGAGGTAGACGGAGCCAATGCAGCAAGAGACTTTTTGAAAGGGTATGGGATTGCTCAGGATAAACTTCAGCTGGTTTGGGATACTATTGCGCTTCACACTACTATCGGAATTGCAGAACATAAAGAGAATGAAGTAGCCTTAATGTATTCAGGAGTAGGATTGGATGTGATGGGAGAAGGATATGAAAACCTGAGTGCAGAACATCGGGAGGAAATTATCAGTGCTTTTCCAAGAAATGATTTTAAAAGGAAGATTATTCCTACCTTTTTCGGTGGTTTTGAACATAAGACAGAAACCACTTTTGGAAACATTAAAGCTGATGTTTGCGCCTTCATGATCCCGAATTTCGAAAGGAAAAACTTCTGTGATTGTATCTTACATTCGCCGTGGTCTGAATAAAGAAATTACACAGTCCTGAATATTCTCAGATGATCAGGGCTGTTATATATTTATATCCAGTTTTCAATAAGATGAAACCACAACGCTTTCTCTTCGTTTAATAGAAAAACAGCTGACGATTGTCTCCTGTTTGTAGTTTCTCCCGTGATCTGAGTTTCGATATAAGTACAGGAAGAATTTCAAATAACTTTTATCTTAAATTCTTAATTCAAAAAAATATAAAGTCAACTATATAGTTGATTTTATATTTTTATATATTTACAGCAAATATATTTCAGATGGATTTTGATTTTATTAAAGAATTAGGATATAAAGCTTTGGATAGCAGACTGAAAAGAATCAGCGACAGGATGTCTCATGATATTCGTAAATTTTATAAAGAATTCGGGATTGATGTTGAACCTAATTGGTATCTGGTCTTTATGTTGTTGAAGAAAAAAGGGGAAATTTCAATTACCGATATTGCTGAACCACTGGGATATTCACACCCATCAGTTGTGGTTATTGTCAAAAAAATGAATGAAAATGGTTATCTCATCATCAAAAAAGACAGTGTGGATAAACGGAAGCAGATTATTTCATTATCTCCAAAAGCCATAGAAATGTTGCCCCAACTGGAGCAGATCTGGGATAGCTGTGAAAAAGCAATCCTGAAAGTATTGTCAGAAGATCTGGCGATTTTCACGTATCTGGATCATATTGATCAGGAATTAAAAGATGAATCTTTCCATCACAGGTTTAAACAGGAATATTTAAAATCAATCAAATCATGAAAGCATTAATTCTCATCACAGCATTTCTTTTTTCCAATCTTATGATTTCGGCAACAGAAACAAAAATCATGATAAGAGCGAAAGCAAGAGATGCTAAATTTATCGGAACTTCATTAGGCGGAGCTCATATCATCATCAGAAATAAACTTAATCAAAGAATTTTGGCAGAAGGAAATACTGCGGGAAGTACCGGAAACACAGATCTGATTATGAAAACGCCTAAAATCAGAGGAAATTCTATTGCAGATGCTCAGACCGGAGGTTTTATGGCTGCCGTAGATATTGATGAACCCACATTTGTGAATATAGAAGTGATTTCTCCTTTGAACAGCAAACAGGCTCAGGCGGTGGTAAGCACAGAATTGTGGCTGATTCCCGGGAAGCATATTTTAGGAGAAGGAATTATTCTTGAAATTCCGGGATACATCATTGATATTCTGAAGCCAAGAACCCATCAGTATATTGCCTTGAACACTATCAAAGATAAACCTTTCCTTTTTCAGGCTAATATTGTCATGATGTGCGGATGTGTCATTGATAAAGGTGGTGTATGGAATTCCGATGAAATTGAAGTGAAAGGAATCTTGAAAAAAGACGGAAAATTTGTGAAAAATATAGATATGTCACTGGTTTCAACCAATCTGTTTGAAGGAAGCCACCTCATCAGTTCTCCGGGAAATTATGAACTTGTTCTGTATGCATATCATGAAAAAACAGGAAACACGGGGGTAGATAAAGTAAACTATGTAGTTTTCGAGTGAGCAAAACTTAATATAGAAATGAAAAGAGACTTTTGTAAATCTCTTTTTTATTCAGAACGAATTATAAAACCTGAAGCTCTCTGAAAACTTCAATAATGGCTTCAATAAGCCCTTTGTCTATATTTTTTTCCGAAGCAGCATCCGGCAGAAGAGCTCTTAAGTCACCATGATCATCACGTTCAATAACAACTTCTGTTCCGTCAACATCCACATACAGTTTATAGCCATATGAGAAAGTGGCAAGCTTTCCATTGAAAAACAATTCTTTACCTTTATAGATTACCGGTACTTCAAATTCTTCCATTATCGTAAATTTCTATTCATTATAATCCGGACAAATGTCGGAAAATTTTAATTCATATCATCATACAAAATGTAATGATAAAGCCGAATAATACGAATTTCTGAAAATATGTATGTGCTAAAATCTGTATATTTATTCCTTGGTTATCAAACTCATTTCAAAGCAGGAATGATCAATGAATTGAATTAAGATATTATGAAAGATACCATCACCCTTTTCTGGTTCAGACGTGATTTGAGATTGGAGGACAATATCGGACTTCATCAAGCACTTCAGTCAGATGCTCCGGTAATGCCTGTTTTTATATTTGATACTGATATTCTCGGGAAACTGGAAGATAAAGAGGACCGCAGGGTAGATTATATTCATCAGGCTTTGACGGATATCAATATTTCATTGAAAAAACATCATTCAAAAGTCAATACTTATTATGGTAAACCCATAGAAATACTCCGTAAATTATCCGAGGAATATCATATTGAAGGTGTTTTCTGTAACCGGGATTATGAACCTCAGGCAATTGAAAGAGATAAGGAAGTCTATTATTTTTTCAAGGAAAAAAATATTCCTTTTAAAGCTTATAAAGATCAGGTCATTTTTGATAAAGACCAGATTGTTAAAAAAGACGGTTCTCCTTATACCGTTTATACTCCTTTTGCAAAGAAATGGCGTGAAGCATTAACTCCGGAACATTATAAATCGGTAGAATTAAACTTTAAAAATTTCTTTTCACAGGAACATTCTGATATCATTACCTTACAAGAGATTGGTTTCAGAAAAACAGATTTTGATTTTACAAAACCTGTTCTGGATGCTTCCATTATAGATGATTACGATCAATACCGTGATTATCCGGCGTTACAGCATACCACACAACTCGGAATTGCTTTACGGTTTGGAACAGTCAGTATAAGGAAATGTGTTTCTTTTGCATTGGATCATAATGCAACATGGCTTTCAGAATTGATCTGGCGTGAGTTTTTTATGCAGATTTTATATCATTTCCCTCAGGTTGTTCATCAATCGTTTAAAAGGCAGTATGATAATATTAACTGGCGGAATAATGAAGAAGAATTTAAACACTGGTGTGAAGGAACTACAGGATATCCTATTGTAGATGCCGGAATGAGACAGCTTAATCAGACAGGCTATATGCATAACCGTGTAAGAATGATTGTGGCTAGTTTCTTATGTAAGCATTTACTGATCGACTGGCGTTGGGGAGAAGCTTATTTTGCCTTAAAGCTGAATGATTATGATCTGTCAGCAAACAATGGAAACTGGCAGTGGGCAGCAGGAAGCGGCTGTGATGCAGCTCCTTATTTCAGGGTTTTTAATCCGACAGCTCAGGTTGAGAAATTTGATAAAGACTTTTCATATATCAAAAAATGGCTGCCAGAATGGAATACACCCGCATATCCGGCACCCATTGTAGAACATACCTATGCCAGAGAAAGAGCTTTATCCGAATATAAGAAAGCCTTGGCGTAAAAGTATCTTAGACAAAAATGCCCAGTGACAAAAAAGCCACTGAGCATCAACCAATTGATATTAATATGAAAAGTTACTTATTGAAGTAATCGGATCATCAGATTGTTTTCAGATACAGCTCCTGTAATTCCTGTGCAGTAAATGCTTTGGAAGGTAGGTTCTGTACAAGTTCTCCCTGCTTCATAATACCGATATTGGTAGCTACGCTTACGGCATTGAAAATATCATGAGTAGCCATTAGAACAGTTCTGCCTTCCTTACCGAGCTGGCGCACAATCTCTGTAAATTCTGCTGTAGCTATCGGATCCAGTCCGCTGGTAGGTTCATCAAGGAGCAGAACTTTTGCATCTTTAGCGAGAGCAATAGCAATTCCTACTTTCTGGCGCATTCCTTTGGAATATCCTCCAAGGGGTTTTTGATGTGCCGTTTCCTGCAATCCTGTTCGTTTTAATAATGCAGACAGCTCATCTTTCTGATAATCAAATCCTGCGATCTTAGAGAAAAAATCCAGATTTTCTATTCCAGTGAGATTTGGATACAAAAGAACGGTTTCAGGGATATAAGCAAGGTGTTTTTTAATTTTTTGAGGATGATCTTTTACAGAAATATCATTAATGAAAGCGTCTCCGGAAGTGGCTTTAATAAGTCCCAGAAGAATATTGATCGTTGTACTTTTTCCAGCTCCGTTTTGTCCTAAAAGAGCGAAAATTTCTCCTTTCTTTACCTCAAGATTAAGAGAATGAAGCGCTGTAAAATCGTTGTATTTTTTATGTAAGTTGATTGTTTTTAACATAGTTTTCTGTATTTGTTTTGTGAAAGGATCATGAATAAAGCAATGAAGATGAGATAGGGCAGCAATAGCTGAAACCACTTCAAATGTTCAGACAAACTGAATTCCTCTATGGTTTGCTGTGCCCAGTTCATAGATTCTGCATTTTTTCCCGAGAAAATAAGCGGGTAGAAGAATAACCGTTTTTTCTCATGGAATTTTTTGAGCGAAGACGCATACTGCAGCTGATTACTCATATCAGTTTTTGCCAGATGACTCTCTGTGAGCTGAGTATGGAGATTCGGAAGAAGATAACCTAAATAAGTTGCTGCCTGATTTCGTTTCTGCATTTTTTCAGTGTACAGTTCTGCAGATTTCGCAGACTCAAGATCTCCCATATGCTGCATAGCGTAGTACCAGGTCCAGGGAAAAGTATCATTTTCTTCCACCGTAAAATTTCTGTACTGAGGATATACTTTGTAAAACTTTTCCATAGTCGGGCGCTTGGCTTCATCCCATTTGTTGTGATAGCCTTCTCTCTGTTCCATAACAGCTTTAAGGGATTCATGAACAGGATAGATCTTTTGGATCAGAATATTACCACTCATCGGAATGATAAAATTGATGCTGACCCATACAATAAGAAGAATCAATGCATTCTGAGCTGATGATTTCCGGAAAGAAATAACCCATCTGCACAGCGCAAACCAAAACAGAATATAAAGCCATCCACTGATGACAAACGCAAAATAATAAAGGTCTAAAGGAATCTTTATCCATACCGAAGCAACAATCATTAGTACTATATACACCGCTGTTACAGCACCCAGTCGTATGAGCATTTTATGATCCAAAAGCTTTTGTAAATTGCCACTTTGGACCGACAGCAGCTTCCAGGTTCCTCTTTCTTCTTCCTCAGAAATCAGATTATAGCAAAAAGCGACAATCACCAATGGGAAAAGGAAAACAATCACAAAACTGAAATCAAAGTTTCCGACAGCAGCATTGGCTGGATTATAAAAATCAGAATTATAGCGCTGTTCTTCAAGATTCCGGATAGTTACTCCCTGTATTGAAGGATTTAAGTCTCGCATTCCGATATTCAGGGCAGCCAGTCTGGGAGTTTCATTCACCAGATTAAATTTAATATAATAAAGAACCAATCCCAGATCATCTTTATGAAACTTCGTGTTCCTTTCTATGCTTTCTTTCTGGAATGCTCCGCTTTTAGAAATAATATCTTCATTCCGGTCCAGAAATTTCTTCCCGGTAGAAATAGCCATCATCCCGGCCAAGAATAAGAATAACAACGCAACGATATATGCTTTGTTACGGTAAAATTGTATGTATAAATAACGATTCATCTAGATTAATTTTAATTTTCTTCCACTTATTTCAATAGCAGCGATACCTATTGCTAACCAAAGAAGTAAAGCAACAGCAGGTATTGACTGCTCTTTCAAGCTGTCCAAAACATTAGTATACTGATAATTAAAGTCCGGGAATTTCTTCCAGTTATCCTTATCAATCACGGCAGGCGGTCCTCCTTTTTCCGGTTTTATATTGCTGATATGCTTTATCTGCAGATCATTTAAATGCTGAGCCATCTGATAGCGGTATTCTTCGGCCTGCTTTTGAAACTGGGTATAAGAGAAGAAATCGGTGCCTGTTGCAATCATTGAAAAATTTTTAACAGCAATAGCAGGATTGATTAAACCCGAAATATCTGTGAGATTTTGTTGTTTGTGGTAAATGGTCTGCAACTCTTTTTGATGCCTGATATAGATCCGGGAGCTTATCTTTTCCCCTTCCTTCATGACAAATCCGCCATAGTTGAAGGGAAGTTCATTGGTTGTTTTTACTTTATAATGTGCAAGTAAAGAGTCTTTAATTTTCTTAAAATGAGGATCATCGGGATTGTGGCTGTCTCCTGATTTTAAAATATCTTTTTCCAGATTGGTCTCAAAAGCAATCCGGGAAGGAGCCGGATATAAATTCTGTGCTGCAAACTGAACTCCTTTTGGCAAAACAATAATGAACAAAAGCCAGAACCCGATAAGACCGATCAGCGCTGAAGAGGTACTTTTACTGTTCGCAGAAACGATAACCGTTAAGACGCTGATGAAAAAATAATAGATCATATAAGCGGGCAGGAGCAATGACAAACGAATCAGAATATCAGCAGAATCTGTAGTTTGTGACATCAATGCAGCAATGAAAACAACAGGAATTACCGGAATCAGGAAACATAAAGAAAACAGCCAGAGTCCCAGAACTTTTCCCCAGATAATATCTCTTCCTGAGGCCCCTTGTACACTGATGATTTTTAAGGTAGCGTTCTCACGTTCCTGTACAATTAATCCAAACCCTAAAAAAAGAATAATCAGAGGAACAATACTCTGCAGAATAAAAGCACTGCTGAAAGCTCCGAATCTTACTAAAGTCCCAGAACTTCCGGCTTCCGAAAGATTGGCCGTATTCTGTTTATGTGCTTCCAGGAATATTACATTTCCAAGATAGTCATCTAATCCGTTGTCGAAAATATTCAGCGGATGCCCGATTCTGAAAACCAGATAGCCATAATGAGCCATGCGGTGCGGATGCTTATCAGGTCTGTGTTCCCAATGTTCCCGGACTTCCTCCCGGTATTCTTTTATTTTTGAAAAAGAATCGGTGTATTTTGTAAAGCCAATGCCGATGCTCAGCATACAGAAGAGAAGTACAGTGATGGTGATGAGCAGGTTCTGTTTCCCTTTGAACAGGTCCTGCCAGGTCTTTCTCACAATCAGTTGTAAGTTTGAAATAGCCATAATTTAAAATTTATAAGTAGCAGTTAGTAAATAGTTTCTTGGTGTACCCGGAAATAATCTTAAGTAATTCTGAGCACCGATCCAGTAGACCTTATTGGTAATATTATTCAGGTTAAAAGCCAGCTGAACAGATTTTGCTGGAGTATAATACAATGCAGCGTCTATGGTAGTATATGCCGGAAGCTCAAAACTTCTTGTAAACCATGGTACTTTTGAACTCTGGTAAAGCATTCCCGCTCCAATTCCAAAGTCTTTTATAAGCTCTATCGTTGAAAAGTTGTATCGCGTCCAGATATTGAAAGAATTTTTAGAAGTATTTTCTTTCCTTTTCCCTACAAGATCAGGATTCGTATCATCCAGTATTTTAGCATCAATATAGCTGTAACCTCCGTAAATATGCCATTGAGGAAGAATGTGTCCCGAAATCTCAGCTTCAAATCCTCGACTCCGGTCGGCTCCTCTCTGCACAAGTTCATCAGGTTCCGAAGGATTGTTGGCATTGATTAAAATATTTCTCTGATTGATCTCATACACAGCAAGATTCAATGAAATTTTTCTAAAAAGTTGTGCTTTCATTCCCAGTTCTTTAAGATCTGATGTCAAAGGTTTAAATCTGGCAGCAGACCCTGTAAGGCTGGAGGTATTGGGCATTAATGTCACCGTATTGGATTGTGGCTGGAATCCGGTAAGGTAAGTCCCATAAAGATTAATGTTATCCGTAAGACTATAGGTGATCCCGAATCTGTACAGAAGTTTATTATTCCGGAATGAAGACTCATTGGATTCTTTGAAATTGGTGATGTCCTGAAACCATTCCTGACGTATTCCTGATAAAATTTTGAACTTTTTCCACGTGAAAAAATGCTGAATATAAGCTGCATGGGTAGTTGTAAGAGCAGAAGGCAGAGGAGTTATGACATTCAATGTATTAAAATCATTACCCTGATAATTTTCTGCACCCGGATTCAGATCAAATGGAGTGACGTTGGGTTTAGGAATGAGTATTCCGTTGTAATTGAATGTCTGGTAATCAGCAGCATTGGCAGGTTTGTAAGAAGGTGCTACAGAACCGTTTTTCAAAAGAAAACCTCTTGCTGCATTTTGCTGTCCGCCTTTGCGTTTTTCCCAGATCTGGCTGTCATAGCCTATTAAAGCCTGATGCTGAACAGCACCGGTTTTGAATTTAAAATTAAAATAAGCATTGATATTGTCTGTTGCCCAGTTTTGATTCCTTTGTACAAACTGCATCATTGCAAGGCTGGAAACCGGTTTATTATCCATATCAGGGACAAAAGAATTGGTGGTTCGGTGTTCCTGCAGGTTTTCTCTCCAGTATTGCTTCATATAAGAGGCATTAAAGCTGATGAATGAGTTAAAATGATGGGCAAGACTTCCCATTAAAATCAATTCTCTTGTTTTAAAAAAATCATCAGGAGCTCCCAGATTCAAAGATCTTGGTGTACTGTACAAATCTGTTTTTCCTGCAACAGCACCGAAAATAGGCTGTCCTCTGTCCAGATTTCCATAAAGATCATTGAAAATCATTTCTACATTCACAGATGTTTTTTCATTGGGAACAAAGGTGATGGAAGGAGAGATCAGAATCCCACTGTTCTTGACGTGATCCCTGAACGAATGAGCATTTTGATAAGCGCCGTTAAAACGATACAACAGAGTTTTGCTCTTATTTAAAGGGCCTGTAAGATCTGTGGTAACACGGTAAGTATCAAAGCTGCCTCCCGATGAACTGATCTCGTGATGGGAAGTTGACAACGGTTTTTTGGTAACCATATTAATTGTTCCCCCGGGATCTACACTGGACATGGTAATGCTTGCAGGACCTTTGAAAATTTCCACACGATCGATATTGGAAGTCATGGGCTGTAGAAAATAATACTGTCTTGTGCGCATTCCATTGATAATCTGTCCTTCTTCATTTTGACTGATTCCACGGATGTTGTATTGGTTGTAATAGCTGGAAGGGGAGACTCCGTTCACATTTTTCATAACATCTCCAAGCTGAAAGGCCTGGCGGTCGGTGATCAGTTCCTTGGTAACCGTATTAAGAGTTAAAGGAAGATCTTTGTTTTTCATAGCAATCTTAGTGGCAGCGAAAGAGTAGTCCGATGTATAATCTTTAGACTTTCTTCCGATGATCTCTACCGTTTGTACCACTGTAGATAAGGAATCTTCAGAACGGGACTGAGCATAGAGAAATGAAGATGCAGTGAGGAAACTTAAACTTAAAAGTTTCACAGAATTTGGGGAAATACAATGAATTATTCCCGAATAATTAAAATTACTGGTAATCATGAACAGGGATGTACGGGCAGTGAAAATGCCCATTAATAAAAGGATATCTTTAATTGTGTGAAAACACAGGTATCCACGGAATAACAGTACAGACTAAGAAATCTGTATACAAAAAATAAAGGCAGTATAGATTAAGATGCCGCGAAAAATGAGGATGGGGGAGCCCGGGAGCTGAAGAAGTCGAGAAGGCAACGGTATGAAATGGCTTTCGGTTGAGGCATTTCGTTGTCATTCGTACTATTGATGGCAAAATCCATATCCAAAGGTTCAGGAAGGAGAACATTGTTCATATGCATATGAAGTGCACACTGACAGTCGTCGTCCTGTGAAAAGGTAGGAGTTTTCTCTTCTTTGGAACCTTTTTTATAGATCACTTTACTTTTGGCATGCTTAGCGTGATCAAAACACGTTGTTATGCCGCTGACATTAGAAACAAATATCAGAAGTAAAGAGAAAACAAAAAAGACTCTGAGAAATTTTTGCATAATAGAAAAACAAAAGTACAATTTAATTTGATAAAAATGGGATGATGAAGAAAAAGTAACAGATATTTTTCAGGCTGTGACTTCAAACCTAATGATTATAGTTTCTTTTAGGCTCATGAAATATTTTCTGTAGCAGTATGATCCAGATCATATTTTGCGAGATAAACAACTTATTATATTTGGCCCATTGAAATTTCATATTTCTGACAAATTACAGTATAACCTTCCGATGATTCGGGAGGTTTTTGTTTTTATATTAAGTTTATAAGTTACAGCCTCAATAAATCCAGTGATTGAGCAAATTCAGCAAACGTCCCTTAACAAGCCGAAGATAAGCAACAAACGTAAAATACAGAGACCTTAGCACTGAATAAGAAAGTCAGTACTTAAAAGGAAAACAATAATAACACTCAATAAAAACAGGTGTTTTTCCTCACTGTTTTGGGATTTACAATTTTAATTTTGCTGAGCCAATACATAAAGCTAAATACATGAAAACATCACAAAAAGGAATCAGTCTGATTGTATCATTTGAAGGTTTCAGCGCTAAGCCTTATCTGGATTCTGCAGGAATTCCTACAATTGGATATGGGAATACTTACTATCCGGGAGGAAAGAAAGTAACCATGAAAGATCCAGCGATCACAAAAGAACAAGGAGTAGAACTATTCGCTGAAGTCCTGCCAACTTATTAAGAGATCGTGAACTCAAAAGTGAAAATAGAACTTAATCAGAATCAGTTTGATGCTTTGGTTTCTCATGCTTATAATACCGGAGGATCTGAGACTTTGTTTTCTTTGATTAATAAAAGAGCGGCAGATTTGGAAATTAAAGATTGGTTTACAAAACGATATATTATCGCAGGAGGAAAAGTTTTAAAAGGGCTTATCCGTAGAAGAAGGGCGGAAGCGGATATGTTTTTTACGAAATAAAAAGTCCCCACTGTTAGGTGGGGGCTATTTTTATTCTGTTTCTTCTGATTTACTTATTAAGGCAGCTGTCTTAGGTTTACTCTGAATCTTAGCTGCTCCAAATCCGCCAGCTAATCCCGTAACAAAAGAGAGCCATGTAACAAAATGTTTTTCCTGCCAAACAATTATTATCATAGTTAACACGGCAAAAAGAACAAGTAATCCTATGTAAACAAACCTACTAGTTCTTTCACCAACAATTGAAGCACTTATTTTTTGGGATTCAATATCTTTGTGGACATCTAATTTTTTTGTGTGATAAGCAAACGCATTTTCTTCATTTTTAGCCATTGCGTCTAAAAGCTTATCAACCTGAGCTGAATTTAAATTGCTAATATCCAATCCTGAATCCTTTTTCTTCATTGCCATCATTGTCAGTTCTTGGAAAATGCTTTCCATTCCTGTCGGTTTTCCAAATGAAGCCATATCATTATTTTCAGACGGTTGGTAAATAGTATGGTTTGTATCGAGTTGGTTTTCTTCGTGGTTTTCTTCGTTATTAGTTTCGCTCATTTTTATCAATTTATATCATGTGTTATTGAATGTCGATGTTTTTTATTATAATAATAAAAATCATAATATTCTGAAATATCGTTTGGTTTTATGTTTCCAACCGCATGACATAGCATCTTATTCACATAGATATTTAACTCATTTAAATGCTCTTTCAAATAAATTTCACCCTTTTTTTTAAGATAATATTTGAAAATGATATTCTTAAATGTTTCTTTTTCTTCATTAGAAACATCGTGTTTTTCAGCGTACTCTTCAAAAAGAACAAGAACATCAGCCAATAATTCTTTTAATGAATCTGTCTGATCAATTCTATCATTGTCCTCTAAGAATTCTGATTTAGAAAAAATTTTTGTTTTCATAATGACGTTTTTGTATTTTTATCATGGTTATAGTTTGTACAAATTTATACAAAATTCATACCTATGCAAATAAAAGGCGGCAAAAATATAAAAAATATTTAGATTGTAGAAATTATGACAGGTTTAATTATTAACAATCATCAACTACGTGACAATTTAGTATAATAAAGCTATAAGATAGGTAATATTATTCTGCTATTAGTACTACTATTTGATAATATTTACTATTGTCCCTTTCATCGCCTTTTAATATTCCTCCATGTATTGTCCATCCAGAGTCAATGTAATTGTTTATCTTTTTAACAAGATCATCCATGCTGTTAGCATTAACTACTTCGTATCTATTAATTTTGTTCATATATATTATTTTTGTCGAAACTACAGAATAATATTTAACCGTCCTTACGGTTTCCCGTATAATTATAACTACAGTCTCTCCGTATATTTACGGCGTTTGTATAAACTAAAAGTACAAGTCAAGTTTTTTTAATGTCCTCGGTTGCCCGGGGATTTTTTGCGTCAAAAGAAAATGTACCACAAAAAGTACGATTTCATTAAACAGTGAAGTGTATGGCATATGCATTGTTAATGATAAAAAAGAGTTTTTAAGAGAGACTTTATTTAACACCACATCATTATAACTTATAATTCATTTTGCACTTTTACCTCCCTATTGACACGGGAGGTTTTTTTTATGACTACAATCATAATTCAATTAATAGAGATTTATTAATTTTGAAATGTTAATAAAATTTTTTATTATAAGTTTTTATCCTCGGAGAAGTCCGGGGATTTTTCTTTTAAAAGAACGGTGTCGTTCTGAAGATTCTAAGTATGAATTGTGACCCCACCAAGGATCGAACTTGGATCTAAAGTTTAGGAAACTTTTATTCTATCCATTGAACTATGAGGCCTGTTTTAAATGAAGCTTTGTCCTGTATTCTTTAAAATTTTCTAACGCAAAGACAAAATTCAATACTTTATTAATAAGGAAGCTAAGAAAGCGACAATGTCGCTGATGAAGCTATGCGTTGGCTTATGAAGAAACAAAGAAGTTGATTACATCTTTGCTGCCTTTAGAGTATAAATTGATAAATTATACCTTTGCGTGAAAATGTAAGCAGCACAAATTACTTTTTCCCAGATTTTAATTAAGCTAAATAATCTTCCGAAAGCTTACATTAAAAGGATATATGGATAAAAGAATCTGCCCTTTAGGGGCAGATCCAGTAGATAAATACATCTCATTTTTTTAATTAGACAACAATAAAAAGCACAGCCGACAATGCTGTGCTTAAATTTTTATTTCAAATTTAATTGCAATTTCAATAGTAGTAAGAAAAGCAAATAAAGTTTCCACTTCGATGTTTATTACATAGTAAATGTAGTAATAATTTTAATACGAAATATGAATTTAATGTTAAAATTCACAAGTTATCCACAATTTGTTGTGGATAACTTGTGGGAATCTTTGAAATTACTCCTCAGAAAGGTATTTTACAACAAAATCAGTTAAGATTTTTTTCTCTTCATCACTGCCTTTATTGTCCATGTGACCGTGATTGATGGAAGTTGTTTGTACTGTCATAGAATACTTTTTTTGTTCTGTCTCATTGGGAAGTACACCTTCATCAGCCGGATAATCATTAGAACGTAAAGTATAAATTTTAGGAACAGAAGTTCTCGGCAGGAACATTCTCCGGTTGTCCATTGTGATCAGTTTATATACCAGATTAGGATGCTGATTGCCGAATAATGCAGCCATATCACCACCATTGGAGTGGCCTATTAATGTCAGATGCTTATAATCCAGTTCCGGTTTCGTTTTTTTAAGTTCATTAAGCACAAACAGAATATTATCCGAACCATTTTGCCAGAAAGGTCTTCTTACCATCTGTAAATTTCCTTCTGTTGGCAGTGCGCTGTCTGTAGTCAGTTCATGTTGAATGCTTACCGTAAAATAACCTTTTGAAGCCAATTTTTCCGTTAAATAAGAATATTCAAAGTAATCTCCGCCTTTATTGAAACCATAGCCATGATTGAAAATAATTACCTGTTGATTGGGGATCTTTTTATCAGTTTTTGGATAATAAAAGGCAACAGGAATCTTACGGTTTCTGCTTTGATCGAAAAAGGTTAAAGTATCCAGTTTTACCTCATAATCATGACTTTCAGTGTGTTTATTTTGTACAGCACAGCTGATTATAAAAAGAGGAATAGAAAAAAGGATAACAAAGAAGTACTTCATGGATGGTTTTATTTGATAGAATAAAAGAAAGATCTTAGTTCATCTGCAAATATATGAGGTAATTCCAGGGCAGCAAAATGATCACCCTCATTCATCTTTTTAAAGCTGGTCACATTCACGAAACGTTCTGCCCATTCTTTCGGAAACTGAGCTTCACGGGGAAATACGAGCACGCCGGCCGGAACATTGCTTTTTTGATGAACATGGGTTCCGCTCCATAAAGCTGCAGCATCTTCTTTGTACATTCTCGCAGAAGATCCTATTGTTTGAGTTACCCAGTAAATCATAATATTAAATTGGTTGGTTTGAAAGGTGTTGATAATGAGATTATTATCAAAGTTATAAACTTTCTCTTTTAATAAGTGTTGTCAAAATCATAAATTTTTTGATTTTTTAATGATGAAAAAAATGTAACTTTAATTCATTAAAATCTCGTAATACATATTACTGATTCAGGAGTCATTCTGAAGCCTGAAAATCTTAGGTTCAATTTCTGAACCCTATATTTCTATTATATCATATCGAAAAAGCAAAGGCAATATGTCATTTGTAGTATCAACAGTCATCAGCGGTCAATTTGCTGCTGATTATTGATATTTAATATTTAAAAAAAATCATTATGAATACCTATAAAATTGCCGTTATCGGCGGAACAGGAAAATCCGGTCAATATTTGGTTCAAAACCTTTTGGAAAGGAGATATTCCCTCAAACTTTTAGTAAGACATCCTGAAAATTTTACCATTCAACATTCTTTAATTGAAGTGGTAAAAGGAGATGTAAGAGATGAAGCAGCTGTGCGTTCATTAATTGAAGGGACTGATATTGTAATGAGTACTCTGGGCCAGCCCAAAGGAGAGAAATCTATTTTCAGTGATGCAGCAAGAAATATCATCAGTGCGATGAATCATCATGGGATCAGTCGTTATATTGTAACAACGGGTTTGAGTGTGAATACATTATCTGATCAAAAAAATGAAAGGGTAAAAATGGCTACAGACTGGATGTATCAGAACTATCCCGAAACAACAGCTGATAAGCAAAAAGAGTATGAATTTCTTATGGAAAGCAATCTGGACTGGACGTTGGTAAGATTACCACTCATTCATCTTACTGATGAAAGTTTTAAAACTGAAACAAATCTTACTGATTGTAAAGGAGAAAGTATCAGTGCCACAGATCTGGCTGAGTTTCTGTTTTCTCAGATTGAAAATTCTGAGTATATCAGGAAAAGTCCGTTTTTGTATAATCCGAAAGAATAACTATTTTATTAATAAACAGAAGCAGTCGTCTCAGAAATGTCATTATGAACGAACTGAAATGTAGTGAAGAATCTCACATATTGGTTATCAATGAGATTCTTCCTTCGTCATAATGACAAAGTTCAAGCTATTTGAATTCTGAGACGGCTGATTCTGTTTTAATATCTTTATTTCTTACGGCCATACATCAGTATTCGCTTAAAGGCATAGATAGCAGGATATTTTGTGAACCTTTGTGCGATACGTGATTTAAATTTGGTAATGAAATCTTCTTTTTGATTTCCTTCCAGACGTTCCAGATAAGGTAATAAGGCTGTTCCTGAAATAAATTCATATAAAGCCTCATGGTCATCTGCAATAATAGGATAAACCTTCTGGAAAATTTCTATATCCTGAATTCCGTTATCAAATAGAATCTGAGCATAATCGTCCATTGAAAGCACCGGTGAGTCACGGTTGAAATGATTTAACTGTGATGCAAAAGGTTCTTCGTCTGCCATTTCCATAAGAATTTGATTGAGGACATTTTCTTTCTGAACGGGCATCTGAATAGCGAGCTGCCCTTCAGGTGATAAGAGTCCAATGATTTTAGGAAATAAAGTTTCATGATCGTCTGCCCATTGCAAAGCTGCATTACTGAAAACAATATCCCACTTTTGATCAGATTTTGCTGTTTCTTCAATGCTTTGAAGCTTAAAATGTAAATTGTCATTTTCAAATTTTCTGGATTTTTCGAGCATTTCTGCTGATGAATCAATTCCTAAAAATGTAGAACCTGTCAGTTTTTCGGTTAAAATAGAGGTCTGTTCTCCGGTACCACAGCCTAAGTCAATGGCTTTTATATTGTTTTCAGGCTTGATTAATGCTGCTAAATCGTAAAAGGGTTTGTAGCGTACATCTTTGTACTGATCGTATAATTCGGGATTCCAGGGCATAAAAATAATTTTGAAATGATATATAAAGGTAAAGAATCTATTTTGAAACAGGTATTAAAATGTGGCTGTTATTATTTTAAATTGACATAAAAAAAGCGACTGTTTCTGAAACAGTCGCTCTTAATTTATTGTTCAAGTTTTTCCTTGATGTATTTTGCGGTGTAAGATTTCTTGTTTTTTGTCAGATCTTCAGGAGTTCCTGCAAATACAACTTCACCACCGTGTTTTCCTGCTTCCGGACCGATATCAATAATATAATCGGCACATTTGATGATATCCGGCTGGTGTTCAATAACAATCACAGAATGTCCAAGGTCAATCAATGCCTGCAGTGATTTCAACAGCTTCTGAATATCATGGAAGTGCAGTCCTGTGGAAGGTTCATCAAAGATAAACAAGGTTTTGTCCGTTGTTACCCCTTTTACAAGGAATGAAGCCAGTTTTACACGCTGTGCCTCACCGCCGGAAAGGGTAGAAGAGCTTTGTCCCAGCTGCAGATATCCTAAACCTACTTCCTGAAGAGGTCTCAGTTTCGTTACGATCTTCTCTTCATTATTATCTTTAAAGAATTCCAGAGCCTCATTAACGGTCATGTGAAGGATATCTGAGATGTTTTTCTCATCAAATTTCACTTCAAGAATTTCGTTTTTGAATCGTGTTCCTTTACAAACCTCGCATTCAAGCTCGATATCTGCCATGAACTGCATAGAAACGTTGATAACACCTTCTCCTTTACATTCATCACATCTTCCGCCATCTACGTTGAAGGAGAAATGTTTAGGTTTGTAGCCCATCATTTTTGCTACTTTCTGCTTGGCAAAAAGATCACGGATGTCGTCATACGCCTTCAAATAGGTTACCGGATTTGAACGGGATGATTTTCCAATAGGATTCTGATCAATCAATTCAATGTTTTTGATCAGTTTTTTCGGGAATTCTACAGAATCATAGTCTCCTTTTTTACCACCCATTCCAAGCTGGATCTGAATATCATTGGTAAGGATTTCCTTCATCAACGTAGATTTTCCGCTTCCTGAAACTCCGGAAATAACAACCAGGCTTTCCAGTGGAACATCTACATCTATATTTTTAAGGTTGTTCTGACGGGCCCCTTTAATATGAATCCATTCTTTTCCTTTTCTTCGTTTCTTCGGAACTTCAATTTCCAGTCTTCCTGTAAGGTATTCTGAAGTAAGGGTGTTGGCTTTTTTAAGATCTTTATAATCTCCTGCAAATACCAGTTCACCACCAAGGTAACCCGCTTCCGGACCAATATCAATGATATAATCCGCAGCTCTCATTACATCTTCATCATGTTCTACCACAATTACGGTATTTCCAAGGTCACGAAGGTTTTTCAATACTTCAATCAGGTTTTCCGTGTCTTTGGAGTGAAGGCCGATAGAAGGTTCATCCAGAATATAAATTGAACCTACCAAAGAACTCCCTAAGCTTGTTGCCAGGTTGATTCTCTGACTTTCTCCTCCTGAAAGTGTGTTGGAAGTTCTGTTTAATGTTAAATATCCTAATCCTACCTTTAATAAAAACTCCAGACGGGTTGTGATTTCATAGATCAGCCTTTTGGCAACTTCTTTGTCATGATCTGAAAGCTTTAATCCATTGATTACCGGAGCCAGTTCATCCAAAGGAAGTTCTATCATCGACTGGATATTATGTCCGTCAACTTTTACCCAGCTTGTTTCTTCACGCAGTCTCAATCCTTCACACGTAGGACAAAGGGTTTTTCCTCTGTATCGTGAAAGCATTACTCTGTACTGGATTTTATATAAGTTTTCTTCAAGCATTTTGAAGAAATTATTGATGGATGGGAAACTGCTTTTTCCATCACCTTTCCAAAGGAAATTTTTCTGTTCTTTTGTTAATTGGTGATAAGGTTTGTGAATAGGGAAGTCACCTGCTTTTTTGATGAAGTCTTTTTTCCATTCACTCATAGTTTCACCTCTCCAGCTGACAACGGCATCTTCGTAGATGGATAATGTTTTATTGGGAACTACAAGATCTTCGTCTATTCCGATTACTTTTCCATATCCTTCACATGCAGGACATGCTCCGTATGGATTATTAAAGCTGAAAAAATGAACATTCGGTTCCAGAAATTCAATTCCGTCCAGTTCAAACTTATTGGAGAATTCCTTTACCTTTTCAGTATCTGTATTTTTTAATGAACAGTAGCCGCGTCCTTCATAAAATGCCATCTGAATAGAATCCGCAAGTCTCTGCAAAAAGCTTTCGTCTTCTTCATAGGAGAAACGGTCAATGACAAGATTGATTGTCATTCCTTTTTCCGGAGCAAATCCAAAGCTTTCCAGATCCTCAATTCCCGCTAAGTTTCCGTTGATTTCAAGTCTTGTGAAACCTGCCAGTTTTAAAATATTCAGTGTTTCTTTAAAATTATCAGCATCATATTCCAAAGGAGCTGTCAATAAGAAAGAGGTATCTTTCTTAGATGCTTTGATAAAATCTACCACATCAGAAACCGAGTCTTTTTTCACTTCTTCTCCCGAAACAGGAGAAAAAGTTTTTCCGATTCTGGCAAAAAGAAGTTTCATATAATCGTAGATCTCTGTAGAGGTTCCTACCGTAGAACGCGGATTGGAAGAAATTACTTTTTGCTGGATCGCAATAGACGGCGCAAGTCCTTTAATGTCATCTACCTTTGGTTTTTCTAATTTCCCCAAAAACTGACGCGCATAAGAACTTAAACTTTCAACATATCTTCTCTGTCCTTCAGCATAAATGGTATCAAAGGCCAGAGATGACTTACCGCTTCCTGAAACTCCTGTAATAACAATCAGTTTATTCTTCGGGATCAGGACATCTATATGTTTCAGATTGTTAAGATGTGCATTCTTAACGAAAATCTGTTTTTTTATGTCTATTTCTGTTGTATTAGCCATATTTTGTTTATTCATAAAAATGACTGTACAGCATTAAGGCTGCCAGTATAATGGTGTTTTGCCACAGAATATTCCAAGGCTGTCATCAATTGAATTTTCCTCTATTCTTGAATCTGTCTGATCTTTTCAGCCTCATTTTTTTTAAACAATGCATTAAAAAAATACAGTTGAAACAGAATAGTTTCATCATAAAATTAAGACCCACAAAATTACGAATTTTTAGTGAAAATTTTATGCATATATTATTGTTAAAAATTATTATTATAAATGGTAAATCAGGCGACTAAAATTGGAAAACAATCCTCGGAAAATGATAAAATCAAGTGAGTTTTGTGAATTATTCCTGTTTTACTGTTTATTTTACTGTATTTTACATAGTTTTAGAAATTATGTTAATTTTTTTCATGAAACTATTGTTTTGTATTTTAAAATTATTTAAAATTGTACCCGTAAATATGTAATTATAGATATGAGAAAATTATTCAGAGATCTGGTTACACATTTAATGAAGAAAAGATAGAATTACTCCCTCACACACAGATGCAGCATTACGCTGCATCTTTTTTTTTATGACAACTATCATTTGCCTGTCTTGGTGAACTCCCTTACTTTTGGAATCTGTTATAAAAGAAAAAACTACGGAAACGATTATGATCAAAAAGATAGGAAGTGCTTTTTTTCTGGGATCTTTACTTTGGGTAAATGCACAGGAGAAGACAACAGATATTGAAAGCATTGAATTTCAGGGAAAATTTATCTCTACATCTTATAAAAGTGCCAACCAGAATATCAGTGTTATCAGCAGAGAAGATATTGTAAATTCTCCGGCTAAAAGTATAGACGAAATTCTTCAGCAGGTACCCGGAATGGATATCAGAAGGAGAGGAGCCAATGGGGTACAGAGTGATATCGGTTTCCGGGGAAGTTCTTTTGAGCAGGTTCTTCTGCTTCTGAACGGAATCAGGATGAATGACTCCCAGACCGGACATAACAATATGAATATTCCGGTTGATCTGGATGATGTAGAAAAGATAGAAATCATAAAAGGGCCGGCAGCCCGACGTTTCGGACAGAATGCTTATGCCGGTGTTATTAATATTATTACTAAAACAGTTCCCGGTAAGAAAGTGAAGATCAGTGCAGAAGGAGGAGACTTCAGTACGTATGGCATTGGATTTAATGCGCAGTTAGGTAATGAAAAGTTTACCAGTTCTCTTCAGGCCAATTCTGCTTCTTCAGAAGGTTATATGTTTAATACTGATTATGAGATCAGAAATGTTTTTTATCAGGGAAAACTAAACATTAAAAACGGGGATGTAAGAGTACAGGCTGGTTTTTCGGAAAAGAAATTCGGGGCCAATGGTTTTTATGCTTCCAGTGCTGCAACAAAACAGTATGAGGAAACACAGGCATCTATTGTAAGTGTAGCTCATCAGCAGACTTTTGGGAAACTGAAACTGAATTCAAATGTATACTGGAGAAGAGGACAGGATATGTACCTTTATGACAGATGGAATCCTGATTTTTACAGAAATATGCATATTGGAAATAATGTAGGCGGCGAAGTAAATTCCAGCTATCAATGGGGATTGGGAACAACCGGAATTGGAGTAGAGCTTAGAAAAGAATTTTTGGTGAGCAGTAATCTGGGTGATAGAAACCGTTTTGTATCTCAGGTTTTCTTTGAGCATCATTTTTCATTACTGGATAAAAAGCTGAACATCAGCCCGGGAATTTCATGGGCCAACTATTCTAAAGAAGGGAATTTCTTTTATCCCGGTTTGGATGTCGGCTATAACTTTAATCCCAATAGTAAAATCTACGGAAATATTGCAAAAGTACACCGTATACCCACCTTTACCGAACTTTTTTATGTAAGTAAAACGGAACAGGGAAACCCGGATTTAAGGCCTGAAAATGCGCTTTCATCCGAAGTAGGATATCAATATCAGAACAACAGGATCTTAGCTAAAATAAGCGGGTTTTTAAGGAACTCCAGCAATTCTATTGACTGGGTTAAAAATGACCTGAATGACAAAGTCTGGTTTGCAGAAAATGTAGGAGATATTAAAACCAAAGGAATTGAAGCAGAGTGGAGCCACAGGCCGTTAGACTGGCTGAAATATACGATTGGATATACTTATATCGACAGCAAATATGAAGAGAAAAACGGATTGGTTTCAAGATATATTCTGGATAATCTGAAGCACCAGCTGGTTTCCAAATTAGAGGTGAAATTCCTGAAAAACTTTACCAACGAGCTTGTTTACCGTTATAATGAAAGAGTGAATCTTGGAACTTATAATCTTGTTGATGAAAAGCTGAGTTTTGCTAAAAAGGACTACTCAGTCTATGTGTTGATTAACAATATTACGAACACAAATTACACGGAAGCATTTGGAGTAGCAATGCCGCAAAGGTGGTTCCACATTGGGTTTTCCTACACAATTAATATTAAGTAAATGTTAATTCGAAATGAATAAAAGTTAATATTAACAAATTGTTAAAAAATATACATTTGCAAAAATTTTTTATGAAACGTCTTATAGGCTTAGGTTTACTACTTGGAATTTCTTTTTTTAAAGCACAGGAACATATTTCCAGCTTCAATGCAGTAACTCTGACCTATAAGTTTCATCCGAAATTTTTCCTTTATGCAGAAGGGCAGATGCGTGGTAATGAAGATTATACCTACCCTGATTATTATGAGATAAAAGGGGGAGTAGGGTATAATCTTACCAAAAATCACAAGCCTTTCGTAGGATTGGGAAGATATGTCAACTATAAAGAGCACAGTTTAAGCAGAGAAGAGTTCAGAGTATGGCTTCAGGATGTCATTGATGTTAAAAAAGGCATCGTGAAGTTTGAAAACCGTTTTCGTGTTGAAAAAAGCTGGTTCTATGAGCCTAAAACAGATCTTACTTCCCAGAGAATGCGCTATAGATACCGTCTGAATGTAAGTGTTCCTTTGAATTCCAAAACCGTTAAGAAAGGAACTGTCTTCGCTAATGCGTATGACGAAATCTTCTTTGTAAGCCCAATGAAGCCTAGTTTTGCCAGAAACAGAGTCTATGGCGGGTTTGGTTATCAGATTGATGACTACTTTGGAATCGTGAGCGGATATCTTTGGCAGCGTGAATTTGAAGCAAAAGGGAATAAAAATTTACATTTTATTTACCTTGCGTTAAACATCAACATTGATGGAACAGATCATCATACGAAGACCTACGATTTCCCGGGTGCGGATTAATTCTTATTTAAACCTGACTGAAAATTTAATAAATCCAGCTTAGAATTAAGATAGTGATCGTTGAGTAATGCCCGGTATTTTTCAATCAACAAGGATACAGCACTTACTTCATGCTCAAGATATTTGTCTTTGTTGAAGTAAATGTATTCAGAATCTACAAATTCCTGTAAAAGGTTTTTGTCTTCATCACTTAAGGCTTCCTTATAAGCTGAGTTTTCAAGAAGTTCTCTGGTCTTTTGTTTAAAGGGTTCTTCGGCTTTTAAAAGCTTGGCTCTATGTTTACGGATTTCTTCAAAAGGTAAAGTGACCGCCATAAACTGCAGGTATACTGTAAATTCATTTAGACTTTTCTGGAAATCGTCAAATTCTCTGTCAATCACTGCCAGTTTCTTATACTTGGCAAGCAGATCTTTTTTCAGATCCTCATTAGAAATATGGTAATAGTACTTAAAGATGGCTTTGTCATTTTCAATAAGTTCTTCCTGTACTTTTTTCAGCTCATTTTCAAGGTCAGGAATAAGATTTTTGGCATCTTTTGCTTTGTATAAACTGCCATCAAATCTGAAGGTTTTTATTTCTTTCGGATAGGTCGCCAGATATTGCAGAGTCTGTATATCACTCTCTATTCCGGATTTTTCGTAGACCAGAGATACTTTTTTGTCACTGAAAAGTTCAGAGACATGATGAGGTGAGGAATCTGAAATTACAGATTCAATATTTTCTACAATAGGATTATGCCTTTCGTAATATCCATTGAAATCTGAACTGAAAGTTTTATAGGTACTATCTCCCAGATAAAGTTGTATAAAGTTTTCATCATCTATCACTTCTCCTACATTTTTTACATTGCGTAAAGTGAGGAATTTTGACGTCATGATTTCACAGATATTATCAAAACCACTGATGATTTCTTTTGCATATCTGTGGTCTGCAGCTGTATTTCTGGTTTCGTTTGTTTTAATCCTTTCAATTCTTTTTAGGATATCCGGATGTGAAGTCCATTGGTCTTCAATTTCTATTCTGGATTTATTATATCGGGTAAGATCTTCGGCGTCTATCTTGGGAAGTCCGTTTACATAAGGGTGATTATTTCTTTCGCATAAGATTTTCATTAAAGAAATCTGGTTCTTATAAAGATCTTTTGGAAGGTATTTTTGCTGGCTTTCAACATAAAAATTGAAAGAATAATTAAAAGCAGCATCACTTAATTCCAACCTTAACAGCGATGAAGCCTGCTCTTCAGGATTGGTAATAAAGGTTGAAATAGCATCTGCGTGGTATTCCATTTCTCTTTGGAGAGATGCATGGTTTTTGAAAAGAAAATTCGATATACTTTTAAGAACAGATTGAAATGCATTGATGAAGCTGACAGATATCAGACCAAAAATTTTAAAAACAGCATTGCCTCCTGAAAATTCCAATATAAAATTTTCATACTGTTTGTTATTGTAAACAGTTTCAAAGATTATTTTTTCAGCCTGATTCACATAGCCGCCAACCTTCATGCTTTTTTGAGAGAAATGTCCAAACTCATGGGCTAAAATGGACCTTAGTTCACCTACACTGGTTGAATTGATAAGTCCAACCCCGATCGTCAGATTTTTCTTTACCGGCAAAAACATACTCCAAAAAATAGAATTATAGCTTACACTGGCATTCACGTCGGGTGAAAGAAAAACTTTCTGCGGAGCATTTACTTTGGTTTCAGCTACAATTTCATCAATTATAGCAAACAGCTCAGGCTGATGGGATCTGTTGACTTCTATCAGATGGCGGGTACTGTAATGCGTCTTTTTGAAAATAAATTTAACAAGAAATATAAATACAAAAACTCCAACACTTAATAATCCTGCTGCACCAAAAACTGTAAAGTAATTGAGAGAAATACTTAACAGCTTTATTGCTCCATATCCTAATAAAAAGATCATCAGAAGTGAGACAAGTATAAGGATCAGATAGATCAGGAAAAAAACTGAAATAGATACAATAGCAGAGACCAGCTTGGATTGATAAGCTGATGAAATTTTAGGTAGGTTATTAGTCATGTGTTTTTATTAATATTTCTCTATCAGATAACGATATGCTTTCAGATATTTGTTGAATCTTTTAATATCCTTAGGCGTAAGTTCTCTGTTGACTCTTCTAAGATCCATATTGTCACGAAGGTCATTCAGCTTTACCGCAACAGAGAGCAGAGATCTTTCTGTTCTTTTAATGAAATCATCATAATCTTCTTCCGGATCAAACTTGGTAAGACAGCTGATAGCGAAAATGATATATTCTGGAAACCCCTCAGACCTTAAATAATCCAGACTGAATTCTTCCGGATGATCTTCTACTACATCATGCAGTACACCAACGATTTTTTCGTCCAGTGTTTTACCATAATTCATCACACGCATTACGTGGCCAATGTAGGGAGCATGGTATTTATCGGTTTGTCCTTTATGTGCTTTGTCGGCAATTTTGATTGCTCTGTTTAGTAATTCTTCTTTTGTCATTTCTAATGAAAAATAGAGTACAAAAATAAAAAATGCCTTAAAAAAATAAGACATTTTTATCAAGATTATTTCAATTCATTTTAAAGATTTGCTTCATCCTCTACGTGAGCGTGTGGAGCATTGTTTTTTACAGATTCTATTCCGTTTTCCATGCCGTTGTCAGATTCATACATCTGGCTGGTGCCTATGATCTGTCCGTTTCCAGCCTTCAGATTGAAATAGCATCTGCCGTCATTGGCTGTATTTCTTTCAAATTTTGAATCTTCCTGTGAATAGGTCTTTACAGATCCGATTCCGTTTTCGCACGATGGCTTTGTGCTATAGCCCTGGCTGGTTAAAATAACCTGTCCGTTTCCTGCTTTGAGGTTAAACTGAAAGTCTCCGTTTGTTCTTTTAGAGATAATAAATTTTCCCATGTTTATCGTTTTTTGAATTGGTGTTGTGTTATTTAGAGGGTAGGAGTTTTTTTGGATTTACCTGGAGTTTGTCAGGCGTAATAGCGTTTACAATTTTGTATTGTGAATAGTCCTTTGCAGGTTCTTTCAAAGCCAGATATATCATAGTGTCATCAGGTTTCTTAATCAACATCTTATAAAGTTCTGTCCGGGGCTGATTTGATTTCAATGCAAAGTATCCGGGAAATTTCCCTTTGCTGACTATTTTTACAGTATCTGTTTTGGGAACAGGGAGTAAGTTTTCCTTTTTTTGTGCCGTCAGAGCAGCGGATAAAAGGAGTAGGGGAAATAATGTCTTCATATTATGTTTCGCGTTTTATGGTTTTTAGTTATAATAAAATTAGCAAAAATTATTGATATTTAAAATTTTTAAATATCTATTCATCATACAAATACTTTTAGGTTTTTTTGAGGGTGGGGATATTTCGATTTTATATTTTATAAGATATAAAAAACGCCCCAGGACGAGGCGTTTTGAATCAAATTTATGTTGTTGAAGACTAATAAGCTCCTTTCTCAATATAGTGAGCTGCAACTTTTTCAGTTAAAGCTACTACATTCGGGTGGTTGGTATACTTCGTGAATCTTCTTAATCCGGAAAGCATCATTCTCTGCTCATCTCCTTCAGCAAAAGAAACGATTCCTTCTTTAGCCGCAGTGATGATTTTCTCAACAGCTTTGTAAAGGTTCAATTGTGCCATCGCTGCTTCTACAGATTCAGGAGAGAAATGTTTCTCTGCTCTTAATACTGCAGATTCTGCCATATAGATCTGGTTAAGGATTTCAGAAGCATTTAATAATAAGTGCTGCTGTTTCTCAATATCCATCATGAATTTCTGAAGTGCAGCTCCTGAAACCATTAAGAACACTTTCTTAAGATTTGCGATAATTGCTTTTTCCTCACTCATGAATTCTGAGTAATCAGGAACTTCAAATGAAGGAATACCCATCAATTCTTTACTAATTGCCATTGCAGGAGATAAAAGATCCAATTCACCTTTCATTGCTCTCTTAATAAGCATTCCTACAGCTAATAATCTGTTGATTTCGTTGGTACCTTCGTAGATTCTTGAAATTCTTGAATCTCTCCATGCAGCTTCCATTGGTGTATCTTCAGAGAATCCCATACCTCCGTATACCTGGATTCCTTCGTCTGCAGTGTGCTGAGCAAGGTCAGAAACAAATACTTTAAGGATTGAACATTCTACCGCGAATTCTTCAACACCTTTCAATTCTGCTTCCTGATGGCTTAATCCACCTGCAACCAACTCGTCTATTTTATCCTGAACATTTTTAGCTGCTCTGTAAGAACCAGCCTCACTTACGAAAACACCAGTTGCCATTTCTGCCAGTTTCTTTCTGATGGCTCCGAAAGTCGCAATAGAAACCCCAAACTGTTTTCTTTCGTTAGAATACTGGATAGAATGGTTTAAGATTCTTCTCTGTGCATCAAGACAAGCAGCGGCTAATTTGATACGGCCAACATTCAATGCATTTAAAGCGATCTTGAAACCGTTGTTTCTTTCCCCTAAAAGATTTTCTACAGGGATTTTCATATCATTGAAGAAAACCTGACGGGTAGAAGAAGCACGAATACCTAATTTATGCTCTTCCTCTCCGAAAGTTAAACTCTCAGGGTTTTCAAGCTCAGATCTGTTGATTACAAAACCTGTAATGTTTTTATCGTCATCAATTTTCGCGAATAATGTAAATGTATCTGCAAATCCTGCATTAGAGATCCACATTTTCTGTCCGTTGATGATATAATGTTTTCCGTCTTCGGAAAGTTTTGCTCTTGTTTTTCCTGAATTGGCATCAGAACCTGCATCCGGCTCTGTCAGGCAGTAAGCACCAAACTTTGTTCCTGTTGCTAAATCCGGAAGGTATTTTTTCTTCTGCTCTTCAGTTCCGTAAAGAACGATAGGAAGAGTTCCGATTCCAGTGTGTGCTCCATAAGCCGTTGCTAATGAACCAGTAGTTCCGGAAATATAATCGCAGGCAAGCATTGTTGTTACAAAGCCCATTCCAAGACCACCGTACTCTTCAGGAACAGCAATTCCCAACAATCCCATGTCACCCAATTTACGCATTGTCTCTTCAGTAAATGCATAATCTTTCTTTTCGAAACGCTCTCTTTGAGGAACTACCTCTCTGTCTATGAATTCTTTTGCTGAATCACGAAGCATCTTTTGCTCTTCGTTCAGTTCTTCAATACTGAAAATTTCGTTTGCAGGAATTTGTTTGATTAGGAATTCCCCGCCTTTTAATGTAGCCATATGTTATTTTGTTATTTAATTTTTGAGACATTTAGATAATAGACAGATAGATGATAGATTATTTAGTGTGGTCTATTTTCTATCTGTCTATTATCTTTTTGTCTTTTCTTATTAGTCTCTGTTTAAAGTATTCTGAAATACCATTGTCGCTTTTTGAAATTCCTCAATCTTAGTTTCAAAGATTTCGGTTTTTTCAACAGATAAATATTTTCTATGATTTGCCAACAATATTTGTGTTTGCAATTCAAATGAAGAACCCAAAGAAATATCTAAGAAATGACTAAAAGACTTATTTGTTCTGCTTGAACCTTCGGCTATATTTGATGGAATTGAGATTGCAGATCTGTCCATTTGACTTTTCAAACCATATTTTCATAAGTTGGAAAAGTATCTGTAAGATCTAAAGTTAATCTTGATAACTCCATACTCATTTGCCAAATTTTAAGCTTTTTAAAATTGTGTCTTTTAAAATCATTCATACATTTTTGTGTTTCTTACCTTCTATTATCTATCCGTCTATTCTCTATTTATCTATTAAAGTAGTTCAAAAATAGAAGCCGCTCCTTGTCCTGTTCCTACACACATAGAAACCATTCCGTATTTGTTGCCACGCTTTCTCATTTCGTCAAGAAGCTGAACGGTAAGTTTTGTTCCTGTACATCCCAGTGGGTGTCCAAGAGCAATTGCTCCTCCGTTTACGTTTAAGATATCAGGATTTAAACCTAATTCTTTCTTGATAGCAACAGACTGAGATGCAAAAGCTTCATTAAGCTCGATCAAGTCGATGTCTTTTAATTCTAATCCTGCCTGTTTTAATGCTTTAGGAATTGCATAAATCGGTCCCATACCCATGATTCTTGGTTCCAATCCGGCTGCAGCATAAGCAACTAATCTTGCTTCAGGCTCCAATCCTAATTCTTTTACCATTTCTTCACTCATTACCATTACGAAAGCAGCTCCGTCACTCATCTGAGAAGAGTTTCCGGCTGTTACGCTTCCTCCGTTCGCGAATACAGGTCTTAATTTTGCTAAACCAGCTAATGAAGTGTCAGCTCTTGGTCCTTCATCTATTGAAAAATCAAACTTTTTAGTCTGTAGTTTCTGATTTTCGTCCAGGAAATTATATTCTACAGGAATTGGAACAATCTGATTGGCAAATTTTCCTTCCTGATTTGCTTTTAAAGCCTTCATGTGAGATTCAAAAGCAAACTGATCCTGTTCTTCTCTTGTAATGTTATACTGCTTTGCAACTTCTTCCGCTGTGTAACCCATTCCCCAGTAATAATCAGGATTTGTTTTTGCGATATCCGTTTCAGGAACAGGTTTGTAACCTCCCATTGGGATGTATGACATAGATTCTGTGCCACCAGCGATGATACAATCTGCCATACCAGCCTGAATTTTTGCAGAAGCAATAGCAATAGCCTCACTTCCGGAAGCGCAGTATCTGTTTACGGTAACTCCCGGAACTTTATCTGTATTCAATCCCATCAAAGAGATCAGACGTGCAACGTTAAGCCCTTGTTCTGCTTCAGGCATTGCATTTCCTACGATAAGGTCGTCAATTCTGTTTTTATCTAATTGTGGTAGCTCAGCCATTAATTTTTCAATAACGGTAGCCGCCATGACATCAGGTCTTGTAAATCTTAAACTTCCTTTTGGAGCTTTTCCAACGGCAGTTCTGAAACCTTTTACTATATATGCTGTTTTCATTTTTTTTTAATTTTTGTAAAATGTATAATGTAAAATGTCAGTTGTACTGTATTCAGTATGAATGCATAATACCTTGTACAATTCTATTTTGAATAATTTTGTTTTAATTTAATTATCATATTTTGAATATGTCTGATTTCAGTCATTAGTAAATCAAACTCATTTTTCTTTATGAAGTCCAAATCATTAGCAATTATGATTTGAGTTTCAAATTCAAATGAAGAACCTAATGCAATGTTCAAGAATTGACAAAATTGAGGATTGGTATCTCTGCCAGCTCCTTCAGCAATATTAGATGGGATAGAATATAAACTTCTCCTTGATTGTGAGGTTAAGCCAAATAACTCATCTTTAGGGAAATTTTTAGAAATTATATAATAATGCTTGCAAAGCAGAATTGATTTCTTCCAAACTTCTAAATCTCTAAAATTATGCATGCCAATACTTTTTACATTTTACATCCGACATTGTACAAATTAGTTTCTTAACGGTTTTCCATTTTGTAACATGTACTGAATTCTTTCCAGAGTTTTTCTTTCACCACAAAGCTGAAGGAAGGTTTCTCTTTCAAGATTCAACAAGTATTGTTCTGTAACAACTGTTGGTTCAGACAGGTTTCCACCTACCATTACATTAGCTAGTTTATCTGCAATTTTCTTGTCGTGTGCAGAGATGAAGTTTCCGGTTAACATCTGGTCAGTACCCACGTAGAACATTCCTAATGCATCTTTACCAAGAACTTTTACTTTCTGCTCGATAGGTTGAGTATATCCTTGTTCTGCTAATAATTTCGCTATTTTTTTAGCTTCTGCAATTTGTCTGTTTTTGCTTACGGAAACAATGTCTTTCCCTTTTTCAAGGATTCCCATATCATAAGCTTCATATGCTGACGTAGCTACTTTACCCATTGCAATGTTCATGAAAGCATCGCGAAGCCTGTTATTTTTCACATCATCGTTGTGGAATTCTCTGGAAGTTTTTAAAGTCAATTCTTTAGTACCACCACCACCAGGGATTACACCAACTCCGGTTTCTACTAATCCGATATATGTTTCTGCTGCTGCAACCACTCGGTCTGCATGCATTGTCATTTCGCATCCTCCACCTAGTGTCATTCCGTGAGGAGCAACTACTACAGGAATAGAGGAGTATCGTACTCTCATCATAGATTTCTGGAAGTAAGCGATTGCCATATTCAAATCATCCCAATCCTGCTCAATAGCCATCATAAGGATCATCGCAAGGTTGGCTCCTACAGAGAAGTTAGCTCCCTGGTTTCCTACAACTAATCCGTCATATTCTTTTTCTGCTAAATCAATCGCTCTGTTTAATCCATCAAGAACTTCGCCTCCAAGAGAGTTCATTTTTGAACGGATCTCGAAGTTGATGATTCCATCTCCTAAATCTTCAATAGAAGCACCGGAATTACTCCAAAGGGTTTTGTTTTTTCTGATATTGTCTAAGATGATGAATGCATCCTGACCCGGAATTTTGTTGTATTCTCCTGAGTTTTTATCAACATAAATACTTTGTCCTTCGTCATTAACTTTATAGAAAGTATCTACATTTTTTACCCAGTCTGAAACTTCGTATCCTGCATCTTTTGCAAGCTCAATACCTTTCGCAACACCTACAGCATCCCAGATTTCAAACGGTCCGTTTTCCCATCCGAAACCAGCTCTCATAGCGTCGTCAATTTTGTAAACCTCGTCAGAGATTTCAGGAACTTTGTGCGAAACATAAGCGAATAATGCCCCTAAAGATTTTCTGTACAGTTCACCTGCTTTATCTTTACCTCCGATCAGAACTTTGAATCTGTCAATTGGTTTGTCAATCGCTTTTGTTAATTCCAAAGTAGGGAATGATGATTTTCCTTGAAGTTCATACTCTAAAGTATCAAGGTTCAATCCGTGAATTTCAGATTTTCCTTCTGTATTTTTCACTTTTTTATAGAAACCTTGTTCCGTTTTTGAACCTAGCCATTTATTATCCATCATTTTCTGGATATATCCCGGAAGTGCAAATACATCATTGAAATCATTGGCTTCGGCACCGCTCTGGCGAACTCCGTTGGCTACCATTACCAAAGTATCAAGACCTACAACGTCAGCTGTTCTGAACGTAGCAGATTTTGGACGTCCGATCACCGGACCAGTTAATTTATCAACATCAGAAACGGTAAGACCTAATTTCTGTACATTGTGAAGAAGATCCATCATAGAAAATACTCCGATTCTGTTGGCAATGAAAGCAGGAGTATCTTTTGCTAAAACGGTTGTTTTACCTAAGAACTTCGCTCCGTAATTCATATAGAAATCAATGATCTCAGGAGCTGTCTCGTTGGTAGGGATAATCTCTAAAAGAGGAAGATATCTTACCGGATTGAAGAAGTGTGTTCCTGCGAAATATTTTTTGAAATCTTCGCTTCTTCCTTCTGTCAGGAAGTGAATAGGAATACCGGAAGTATTAGAAGAAATCAATGTTCCCGGTTTTCTGAACTGTTCAATCTTTTCGTAAACAGACTTTTTGATATCAAGCCTTTCTACTACTACTTCAATGATCCAGTCCGTATTTTTTATTTTCGGCAAATCATCATCAAAGTTTCCGATTTTAATTCTGTCTGCAAACTTTGGTGAATAAAGAAGTGCAGGACTTGCTTTTTTAAGTTTTTCAAAGTTTTCGGAAGCAATTCTGTTTCTTACTACCTTGTCATCTTTGGTCAAACCTTTTTTCTGTTCAGCTTCAGTAAGTTCAAAAGGAACAATATCCAAAAGTGATACTTCAACACCGATGTTGGCGAAGTGAGCAGCGATACCGCTTCCCATAATTCCTGAACCAAGAACCGTTACATGTTTGATTCTTCTTTTCATATGTAAATTTTTATTTTTATAAGATTATATGATACCCAAAGGTCTCATCATAATTTATTTTCTGTTGTTTAATAATTCGTTTGCTATTTTCATGATTTCGGTCATCACGTCTTTAAAAGCATCCAGCTTTTCGGGAGCAATTTTTTCCATCACCTTCTTGTTGAAGTTGACAACGACTTCCTTTGACATATTTCTGGAGTTTAATCCTTTATCTGTAAGTTTAATGATAACCTCTCTTTTATCAGTGGTTGTCTTTTCCTTATAGATATATCCGTTATCTTCCAGAAGCTTGATGATTCTCGTTAATGAAGTGGGTTCAATAGCCATCTTTGGACCAAGATTAGTGCTTCGCGTTCCTTCTTTAGGATCAATTTTAAGAAGAGTAAGGGCTTGTACCGCTGTGGAATCATGTTCCTGAGCTAATTCTGTGTACATTTTAGAAACAGCCAGCCAGGTCTGCTTTAAAATTAAATCTACGTTTTCTATTTTTTCCTTATTATTATCCATCATTTTTGCGTCAATGGTTTTACCCAAATTTAGCAAATATTATGCATGCATAGTATTTACTAACGTTAAATTTTGTTAATAGGTTGAAAATAAATAGATTAAATTGTATGATTAGCATAATACTATGCATGCATAGTATGCGAATTAATCAAAGAAAATCCAGTATTAATGAATGTTTTTAATCAAACTGATGATTTCTTCAAAAGATTCACATTGGTATTGGGATGAATCTTTAGTAATTACCCAAAAAGCATTGTGAAAGTCAAAATTAAGGGCAGATAGGTCTTTTGGAAAGTTTTTTTGAAGCAGAGAATACAGCATTTCCTTGTGAAACTGCGGTGCCGAGATAAAAGGCGGAATAAAAGTCTCATTGATTTGAAATAATGATGCATTGGTGAGTTCATCATGTTGGAGAAGAATATCCTCCACAATTCCCGAATACAGCTGTCTTTCCTTTACATACCATATTTTGTCTGCAAACTCTTTGGCCAACCTCCAGTCGTGGGAAGAAAACAGGATCAGTTTATTCTGTTCTTTAGCCAGTTTCCTTAAAGTTTTAAGAATAATGATCTTGTTTTTTTCGTCCAGATGGGTAGTGGGTTCGTCAAGAATAATAATCGGAGAATTCTGTGTTATTGCCCGTCCGATAAAGGCTTTCTGAAGGTTTCCGTCTGAAAGGTTTTTAAGAAGGGTATATCTGTATTGATTTAAATCCAGTTCTTCAATGATATGTGCAACTTCTTCACGGTCTTCTTTTTTCAGCTCAAAATAAAAAGGGTAGTAAATATATTTCCCAAGGGAAATAAGATCTTCAACGGTATAATGCTGCGGAATAACCGACTTTGAAAAAACAATAGCAATGTTCTCCGCAATTTCTTTTACAGAAAGACTTTTTACATTTTTTCCACTAATAGAAATTTCTCCATCTAGCAAAGGGAGCTGGTGCAGAATAGATTTGATCAGCGTTGTTTTTCCTACACCATTATTTCCAATCAACAGGCATACGTCACCAAGCTTCAAGTCCGCATTGGCATTGGAGATTAAGGTTGTATTGTAACCGATATTTGCCTGTTTGATCTGTAGGTGCATACTTGATTGGATTATACGCGAATGCGCAGAATATTTTTACAAAAATAAGGTTTTAAGGTGCAAGGAATCTGACTTTATTAAAATTTTTCTGCTTTTTATTTATAAGTTATTTACAATTCTTGTTACCCCATTTTTGAAAACAGCAGATTGAAAATTGAGCAATAGTCCCAATTTACAGTTTGTCATTTTTAAATAAGTTAAAAGCTGGGCTTTATGAGCAGGCGATATATATTCAACAGTTTTTATCTCCAGAATTAATTTGCTTTCAATCATCAGATCAAGTTTGAAAGCATTGTCTATTTTCAACTCTTCATAAATGATTGGAAGAAGTTTTTGTTTTTCTACTAAAAATCCGAATTTTGTTAATTCATAGAATAAACATTCTTCATAGACATGTTCAAATAGCCACGCTCCAAGCTTTTTATGAATCTTTAATCCTGTTTCAAAAACAATTTTTGAGAGTTCATTTTCCGTCATTTGTGGTGTTTTATTCAATTTAAATATAAGAATTTATAATTTTATTTATTAAAATATTTTGGGTAAACGCAAAGACGCAACGTTTTTTATGCAATTTGCATATTGTAAGGCGCAAGAAAATCAAGATTTTCAGCAAGTGTTTAAAGATGTTGTGGTCTAGAATATTCAGTGTTAAATTTTATCATAGATAAAATCTTTGCGTCTTAAAACATGACGTAGGTATGTAAATTGCGTCTTTGCGTTTCCAAAAAAAACTTATACCTTATTCTGTTTCAGAAGCATCATCAGAATCACAGGAATTCCAAATACAGAGCTTATCACATTCAGAGGAATCTGTGTTTTTTCTGCAATAACGGAGAAAAGCAACATGATCAGCATTCCCAGAAACATATTAAGAATCCACTGCTGCCAAAGTTTTGAAGGGTTATAAACGAGTCTGCAGAAGTGAGGAACAATAATTCCTATAAAGAGGATAGGTCCCAGAAATGCCGTAATAGAGGCTGAAAGGAGAGAGGAAGCAACTATTATTAAAAGTTTCAGTTGTTTCAGATTTACGCCTAAACTCTGTGCATAGGAATTACCAAGAGAGTTTCCAATAAGTGGTTTTATAGCCCTAAAACAGATAAATGCCCCAATTAAAACCAAAACAAACAATACATAGATCTGATTTCTGCTCACTATATTATTGGCTCCGAAAGACCATAATATATAGTTTTTCAAGCTTTGATTCTCTGCATAAAACTGAAGCAATGATACAATTGCTCCGGCAAAAGCTGATACAAGAAACCCAAAAATAATGAGATAAGATTTGTCCTGAAATCGGTTAGACATCGACAATAGTATCAGCATCAGGAGCAAACTTCCTCCAATAGCTGACAAACTGAGCAAACTGTTCTGTAAAAATTCAGGAAGTAGAATATTGTGGGAAAAGAAAATATAAAAGGCGACAGACAAACTGGCGACCGAAGTAATTCCCAATATATCAGGTCCTGCGAGTGGGTTTTGAAAATATTCCTGCATCAGAAAACCTGAAGTCGGAATTGAAATACCGGCAAGCATCATTACAAGAACACGGTTGATACGGATTTCGGCGATTTGATTATGGTCAGAATCCAGAAAGAAATCCTGAAAATTTAAACTTAAAAATCCTGTATTCAGATTGATGACAGCACTAATAATAATGCCAATCACGAATAGCAAACACAGGATTTTAAATCTTTTTGACATGATTCAGAAAGAGTTCAGTCTATTTTTATTTTAAGAAAGAATCGATTTTTGAATTTAATACATCTTCCGTCATCATTCCCAGATATTCATCGGTTTTATCTCCTTTTCTCATAAAAGTAAAAGGAATAGAACCACCGTCCCATTGTTTGAAATTGGAAGCGAAGAAATTTTGATCCAGTTTTTGTCCATCCAATAAGATAACACTTTTTCCAAGCTTATTTTCAGTAGCAAAATTCTTTACAGCACCTGCCCAATCAGCTTTATCATCAAGGTTTATGAAAGTGAATTTTACAGGTTTACCCTTCAGTTCCTCCATTTTACTTTTAAAACTCGGAATTTCTCTCATACATGGGCCGCACCAGGTTGCAAAAAAGTTTGTGACATATAAAGTATCATTATTTTTTGCTAAATGCTGACTTACATTTTCAGGAGAAAGTTCTTTGGGAACATACGTACTTTCTTCAGCATCTGTAGGTTGAGCAACAGAAATAGAATCTGAAGCTGCTGTATTTTCAGTTTTCTGGCCTTCTTTTTTACAGCTGTACAATGCAGTAAGGAGTAACGTGGATAAAATTATCTTCTTCATAAATTATTTTTTATCTATTTTTGAATTGAAGTTATGGAACAACAAATCTATAAAGGGAAACTGATACAGTTTCATCCGTTAAAAATAGCGAAAAAGGAAGAGCTGACCAAAAATACTTTTTCTCTGGAGTTTGATATTCCTGAGAATTTAAAGGAAAATTTCAGGTTTGAAGCCGGGCAGTTCGTCAGTATAAGATTTCAGGCAAATGGTAAAGAGGTTATTAATGATTATTCAATGACTTCGGCTCCTTATGAGGGAAAAATATGTCTGGGAATAAAGGTTAACTCTCCTGAAGGTGCTGCTTCTCAGTTATTTCAAAACTATAATATAGGCGACGAACTTTGGGTAAGTGATCCTGGAGGCAGATTTACATTGGTGTCTAAACCCAGTGAGTTCAGAACGATTGTAGCTTTTGCTGCCGGTATTGGAATTACCCCGATTTTGAGCCATTTTAAAAATATTCTTCACAACGAACCCAGAACGCGGTTATTTTTATTTTTTGGAAATAAAAGTTCTGATGATCTGGTGTACCGTGATCAATTGGATACTCTTGCCAGAACATGTGGTGACAGACTTCAGATTTTTTACTTTTTTTCGCAGGAGAAAACAGGAGATCAGTTTTTTTATGGCAGATTGGATGCCAAGAAATTAAATCTTATTATCAATCAGATTCTTCATTTGGATGATACTGACGAAGAATCTACGATCTGGGATGCAGTAGACGAAGTGCTGATCTGCGGGAAAGGAGAAATGATCAAGACACTGGCCAATGCCTGCTATCATCACGGGATTCCGAAAAAGAACATCCATTTTGAACTTTTTGAAGAATTTAATGATGATATTTATCCTGTAGAAAAAGAATTTCCTCTGATTGAAGATATAGAGGTTGAATTTACCATGCTCGGAAAGAAATATACTACTCATCTTCCTGATAACAAGGATAAAATCCTGCAGCAGCTTTTGATCCAGAAGTTTCCGGTTCCTTATTCGTGTAAATCCGGAATTTGTGGAAGTTGTGAATGTTCTTTAGAGGAAGGTGAAGTGGAACTGTTGGAAAATGAGTATCTTACCGAAAAAGAGGAAGAGCAGGGACATATATTAGCTTGTATGTCTATTGTGAAAAGTAAGAAAATAAAGCTTAACTTTGATCTTAGTTGAGAGTTATTAGGAACATATTTAATCTGGGTTTTATATCATTAGAATTGGGAATTCTGATGATATGCTTCTGTAATGTGTGGGTTTTCGGGCTTACCAATGGGAGAACCTATACTAAAATCTCAAAAATTCCCCCAAGGGAAGTAGCATTGGTTCTGGGAACATCTCCAAAAATGAGATCCGGAAAATCTAATCCTTATTTTACCAAAAGAATGGATGCTGCGGCTCTTCTTTACCATCATGGGAAGATCAAGAAAATTATTGTGAGCGGGGAGAAGAGTACAGGTTACAATGAACCGAGAGCAATGAAAAATTATCTGGTTTATCTGGAAGGTGTCCCGGAAGATATTATTGTGGAAGACCCGAAAGGTTTCAATACCTATAAAAGTATTCTCCGTTGTAAGGATGTGTATAAAAAGAAAAATGTAATTATTGTTTCGCAGGGATATCACAACCTAAGGGCTTTGTTTTTTGCGAGGAACAATGATATGAATGCTTTGGGATTTGATGCTCAGGATGTCACAAAATCAGAAAGTTTCTACAGAAACCAGACGAGGGAAATCCTCGCCCGGGTGATTGCTGTAGTCTATTTTATTTTAGGCGTTTCTCCGGATTAGATTAGAAAGGATATCCGAACGCGATATTAACAGTAGGTTTGAAAGGCTGGAAATATTTGAATCTCCATCGGTCTCCATCAGGTTTATTCGGGTCGTAGATCTTGTAAGCAAGGTCAATTCTGGCCGTTACATAGGCGATATTCAACCTTAATCCGAATCCACTTCCTATACCTACCTGTTTGAGGAACTTATTGAATTTAAATTCATCTCCATATCCGTCATTATAATTACGAAGACTCCATGTATTTCCTATATCTGTAAATAAAGCCCCTTCGTAAGTTTTATTGAAAGGAATTCTATATTCAATATTGGTCGTAAGCTTTACATTGTCTGTCATATAAGTACGCACTCTTTCATCCACCTGAGAATCTGCAGGACCTAATCCTCCAAATGCTACCCAGGCTCTGATATCGTTGGAACCTCCATTGAAATATGATTTGATGATTGGCATGTCCTGAGAATTTCCAAACGGTATTCCCACCCCGATAAACTGGCGAAGTACCAATGTCTGGTTTCCGTTGAATTTGAAATACTTTCTGGCATCAATATCAAATTTTACAAACTGTGCATAAGGTAGCCCGAAAATGGTTTTTTGTGGACCGGTAACAACACCTCCGTCGTTATCTTTTTTATTGAATAAGCTTAAAATGTTACCTGCAAGCTCAACTTTTCCATTGAAATAAAAGGCGTTTGGATATTCTTTTTTCCCAATTTCACTGTATACAAAGTTATAAATCATGGAAGAAATAAGAACGTCCTGTGTCTGCCTGTCTTTATTCACCAATGTTCCTCTGAAGGCTGTCAAAAGATCAGTTCCCTGTTGATTAAGACTCGCACGGTAAGCGTCGTTCTCGATAATCTTTTTTGAAACTTCATCTACGCTTAGTTTTCCATCTTTATAATCTTGTCCGGTTTGTGCAGTTTCAGGGTTAAACATAAAATAATTCCCGAAAACTTCATCTTTTACCCTTCCGTCATTCACAAAATAATCGTAATAAGCATCTTTATTTTTTGTCAGACTGACCTGAGTATTGAATAAAGTAAGCTTATGATACACCTGATCATTAACACTTGCCTGATAATTCAGCCCCGTATTGAAAATCAATCTTCCCAAACCGATGTTGTTCTGTATGGATGCCCCTAACAAAATAGATGAAGTAGGCGTATATCGTTTAGGAATGAATTTATAATAATTAAACGGAAGTAAAAGTCTCGGGAAATTCAATGATGCCTGAGCTGATATTTCATAGGCAGCAACTCTTTTATCAATATCCTTGGTACTTCTGATCGAGCCAAATGTTCCTGAAAGGCTCGTGGAAAGGTTTTCTGCCCCTCTGAAAACGTTTCGGGTAGTAAGGTCAACAGAAGGAGAGATACCGAGATTTAAAACCTGAGAATAATTGATATCTGTTCCCAGTTTAAACTCATACTTCGGAAGCGGTTTTAATACATATAAAACATCAACAATACTGTCGTTAGGGGAAGCCATTCCTCCTTGTCTCAGAGAGTCTCTTGCCTTAACGATGCTGAAATTGTTCATCGCCAAAAGATTTCTCTTGGTTACATCAAGTTTAGTCTGGTCAAAAACCTTTTTGCTATCCGGAATAATAGCTCTCCATACGGATGAAAGTTTATACTTATCATTCATCGTATGGAATCTTATTCTTCTTAAGCTGTCTTTTTTTGTATTTTTAGGGTAATCACCAGGTTCATCAACAATCGCAACATCTATATTTCCGAAAGTCGAAATTTTATAAGGAGTATCCAGAGAGTCTTTATGGATTTCAAGTGTCAAAGGAACCTGTTTCCTGCTTTTAAGAGAATCTGCCACAAAATAAACCTCATCATTGGAAGCATTGAATCTGTAGAAGCCAAACTCTCTCATCAGATCAGTAATTCGGGTTACCTCTCTCTCCAGAACGGTTTGATCAAGTATCTGTCCGGATCTCACAAGACTTCTGTTCAGGTTATAATTGTAGTAACCTTTAATCCCCGCATCCGGAATATTGTAAAAATAATCCTTGATTCGGGTAGGATCGTTATGTTTAATAGAATAATTAACGGTTGCTTTTTTTGAAGCGGAGTCCAGGGAGTGTTTATACGTTACATCCGCATCCCAATATCCTCTGTAGGTAAGTCTTTTTTTAATAGACTCAGCACTTTTTTCACTTCTGGTCTGATCAAGAATCACAGGCGGTGTTCCCCAATTATGCAGTAAACGATCGAACAGCAGGCTTTTTCCGACACTGCTTTTCATATTGTATTTAAGGAATAAAGAGTCTCTCAGCTTCTGATTTCTCATCTCACCGGGATAGGTCATATATTCATTAAGTATCGTATCATATTTCGGGTCAGCCATATTGTACAGAAGAAGACTTAATGGCATGAAAAGGAATTGCTTTTTATTGGGCTTTTGCTGAATATAATCTTTCAGTTCCTCATCGAAAAATTCTTTCTTATCCTCGAACCCTAATGTGTTCTTGGTAAGCAGGTATTCGCCTTCAGGAACTTTTTTTGTCGTACTACAAGCATAAAGGAGACCAACAAATGTTGCAAATGAGATAATTTTATAATATTTTTGAGGAGAATTCTTATAATGCTTACAGCTCATACAATAAAAGTTTTACAATCTTTAGATAAAAAGAAGTTCAGACAAAAATACAATTTGTTTTTGGTTGAAGGTAATAAAATCATTTGTGAACTTTTTAATTCTAACTTTAAAGTTAAAGAAATATTATCAACCGATCCGCAAAAATTGGACCGTACTGATATTCCTGTTACCCATATCTCTGAAAATGAATTAAAAAAAATCAGTTTTCTTAAAACACCAAAAGATTCCGTAGCGGTATGTTATCTTGCTGAGGAAGAAAAATTGGCGGATAAGAATATACAGCTGGTTTTGGATGGAATACAGGATCCCGGAAATTTAGGAACGATTATACGACTGGCAGACTGGTTCGGGATAGAACAGATCATCTGCAGTGAAGATACCGTAGATGTTTACAATCCGAAAGTGATTCAGGCTACTATGGGCTCTTTTACCAGGGTTAATGTTGTGTATACTGATCTTGTAGAATATCTTTCTGCAACAGAAAATATAAATATCGGAACGGATATGGAAGGGGAGAACATCTACACGTTTGAAAAACCTGAAAAAATCAATCTGATTTTAGGAAACGAAGGGAACGGAATGAGGCCGGAAACCGAAAAGCTTTTACAAAAAAGCATCAGTATTCCGCGATTTGGGAAATCCCAGTCTACAGAAAGCCTGAATGTTTCAATGGCTGCCGGGATTATTTTAGGACAGTTATTTTCAAAATAAGACTTAGAGATTAGGGCCTAGGAAGTAAAAATAAAATCCTAAGCCCTAATTCCTTAAATCAGCTGTTCCATACTGGAAACACTTTTATTCTTCTGATATACTTCCATCTTTTTTCTTACATACTTCAATGCTATAGGAGCGAGGTAGATCAATGCTGCACCAATCAGTTTTTTCTTCCAGTTGGAGCTTTTCATATTCTTTTTGGCGTAATTTCCTACAATAGCGGTAACTCCCAATTTAACAAGGCCGTCAGTAATATTTCCACCTTTGAAAGCTGAGCTTGCAATTCCTACAGCTGTATTTTTGTTAATCAGTAAATCTTTTACTTCTGAAGTAAGCTGTTTGGCAATGATGTCCTTTCTCAGAACTACTTTTTCATCGCCGTCTTCATCTATCTTTTCCTGAAGGTACTGGTCACTTAATCCGTTGGTAAATGCACTCAGACTTTCCTTCGTATTTTTAAAGGTAAGAAGATTCTCCAGATCACTTATTTCACCTTGAAGCAGTTTTTTCTTTCTTCTTAATTCTTCTATGCTCTCGTATTTTCTGCCCATAGTTTAATGATTTAAAAATTTAATAACCTGATCTGCAACAGTATTTACGATCTTAGTTTTGAAAGCAACAACGAATGCCATTACCAGTGCATAGAATGCCGCAACAATTAAGAATCCGTAAGAATAATTATCCAGTGCTTTTCCGATAAGGAAAGCGATTCCAAAATTGAAAAGGATAATAAAAAAAGCAAAAGCAACAAGCAGTACTACAAAGTAAGTAATGAGCCCGGCAGAAAGAGACGACTTTTCGGTCGCTTCAATTTTCAGAAGATCTATTCTCTTGGAGGCGTATTCTTTAATAGTTTCTATCATTGTTTTTTTTTAAAGTTACAAAAAAAGGAACTTTTGCACAAAAGTTCCTTTCTGTAATTTACTTAAAAAAGATAAATTACTTATTTTTTTAGATCATTCAGTTCTGCTTCTACATCTTTTGCCAAATCTGCAGTTTTAGAAACAATCTGATCTTTATATTTGTCATATCCGTCTTTCACAGTATGTGCTACGCTGTTTGCCGTTTCTTTGAAAGTAGAAGAAATATTGCCATATTGGTCTTTTACTTTTTCAGAAACCTCTCCGTATTTATTTTTAGCCTGATCTTTAAGATCATTTGCTTTATCCTTTATTTTTTTTCTGGTTTCTTTACCTTCTTCCGGTGCATAAAGCATTCCTAAGATTACACCTGCTGCAGCACCTGCAAGAAGTCCTGCCAATATACCTGCTGTATTATTTCCTTTTCTAGACATTTTAAGTTTTTTAATAATTAATAATAGATTAGTTTTTACAGTAATAAAACTTGCAATTTGTATACCAAAGGAGGCTTTAAGCCTATTAAAAATTGTTAAATCTTTTCGATGTGAGATAAAATAAGTTCTATAGTTTCTTCTTTGGTCAATTCGGAATTATCAATAACGATGGCATCCTCAGCCTGCTTTAATGGGGCTATTTCACGCTCGCTGTCAATCTTATCACGTTCTATAAGGTTCTGTTTTACCTGCTCTTTATCTGCTTCAATTCCCAGACCTTGCAGTTCCAAAAATCTTCTGCTGGTCCTTTCGTCAATACTGGCAGTAAGAAAGAATTTGTAGTCCGCATTTGGCAGAACTACTGTCCCAATGTCACGTCCGTCCATAATGACACCTCCTTTTTCTGCCAAAGTGCGCTGTGACTGCAGCAAAAAGTCTCTTACTTCTTTCTGTTTGGCAACAAGGCTTACATTGTCAGATACTATATTGGTACGGATTTCTTTGGAGATATCCGTGTCATTAAGGAAAAGAATAAGTGTTCCGTCGTTGTTTTTAAACTCAAGGCTGATCTGGTCTAAAGAAGAGAATAATGTATTCAGATCAATTCCTCCATTCTGGTCAAGACAGTGCTGCAATGCATACCAGGTAACTCCTCGGTAGAGAGCTCCTGTGTCCATATGAATAAGCCCCAGTTTATCTGCAATGATTTTAGAGATAGAACTTTTTCCGGTAGACGAGTACCCATCGATAGCAATTACAGGTTTTTTCATACTGCAAATTTCAAGATTTTTTCTTAAAAATCAAGAGGAAGTAAGAAAAATTCAGAATAATTAAGAAAATTTCAGCCGGAAAGATTACTCTCCTCTGTGGCTTGAAAGGTCCATAGAAATTCCTATCTGGTTGACATTTGAAGAGTTGTGATATCTCACGTGGGCATAATCTATGCGAAATCTGGAAACTTTAACTCCAAATCCTGCAGAAAGTCCTGAGAAATTTCTCTGATCTGCAACCGCCAGCTCATTTCCTCTTTTTACATTATAACCCAAGCGTATGTTGAAATTCTTTTCCGGAAACAATTCCGCTCCCAATGAAAAGTGGTCTGCAATTTTTCTGCCGGCATTCACTTTCTGTCCGTCCAGGTTATATTCTGAAGAAATATCAAACTTCTGAAGATCATGCGCAGTAATGGTAATCGCAAGAGGGAAGTTCTTGATTATTCTGGTATAGCCAAGATCAATTCTGAAAGGAAGATTTTCTCTTGTCCCATTGAATGACTTCAGCTGGAAACCAAAATTTCTCATCACCAAAGAAAGTACCTCTTTGTTCTTTTTATTATGATAGGTAATTCCCGCTGTTCCTGAAATTGCGGAAGAAGTATAGTTGTCAATTTTTGAGGTAACAAAATTAAGTCCTCCACCAATCGTCCAGTCTTCTTCAAACTGGTAGGCATAGCCTGCACCAATGGCTACATCCGAAGCTTTGAATTCTCCGTTTTCGAAACCGCTTTCGTCCGTTCTCGGTGTACTTCCATAGCTCATATACCTGGCATTGATGGTAGCCATGTGGCCATTATCAAAGTCTTTGGCATAAGCAATCGTTCCGTATTTTGAATCGGCAAGATAAGCTGTTGCGTTTACAGAAAGCTGTTTGTCAGAATCTCTATTTAATAGGGCAGGGTTTGCAATAGCAAAGGAAACATCATAATCTCTTATCGAAATTGCATCGCCACCCAAAGCAGCCTGTCTTGCAGATACAGGTACATTTAAGAACGGATAAACATTTGTTCCTGTTTGCGCATAAGAAACAATTCCTGATAGAAATAATGAAAAAATGATAATTTTCTTCAACTCAATTTATAATTAATGCAAAAATAATCCTTTTTCGTACTTTTCAAAATATTTCTTACATTATTTCTATTTAATATTTTTCTTTTATCAAAATTTTTAATGATTATATTTGCAAAATCAAAATCGGGGTAGACCCATACTAATAAAAAGTTACTAAAAATAAAAGATGAAATATAAAAGAATCCTTCTGAAACTGAGCGGTGAGGCCTTAATGGGAAACAGACAATATGGTATTGATACCGAAAGACTACAGGAATATGCTGTTGAAATCAAGAAAGTAGTTGAAAAAGGCTGTGAAGTTGCGATCGTGATTGGAGGAGGAAATATCTTCCGTGGTGTTGCAGGAGCTGCAAAAGGAATGGACAGAGTGCAGGGGGACTATATGGGAATGCTGGCAACAGTGATCAATGGTATGGCATTGCAGGGAGCATTGGAAGATGCTGGCATCAAGACAAGACTTCAGTCTGCTATCGAAATGGATAAAGTAGCTGAACCTTTCATCAAAAGAAGAGCGGTAAGACACCTTGAAAAAGGAAGAGTTGTCATCTTCGGAGCAGGAACTGGAAACCCTTATTTTACTACAGATACAGCGGCTACTTTGAGAGCAATCGAAATTGGAGCTGATGTGATCTTAAAAGGAACAAGAGTAGACGGTATCTATGACAGCGACCCTGAAAAGAATGCTGATGCTGTAAAATACAATTCATTATCTTTCGATGAAGTATTTGAAAAAAACCTTAAGGTAATGGATATGACTGCCTTTACTTTGAGCCACGAAAACAAATTGCCAATCATCGTATTCGATATGAATAAAGACGGTAACCTGTCAAAAATTGTTGACGGAGAAAATGTAGGTACTTTGGTTGATTTATAATCAATTGTATTAGAAAAATATAAAAAACACCTGCCACGATTTTCGTGACAGGTGTTTTGTTTTATAATAGTTTTAACGCCTATTTATCTGCTTCAATATTTTGTGTGACATTTTCTTTTTCAACTAAAGTATAATGTGACAAAATCCATTCAATGATCTGATTTATTATTTTTATAATCATCTCAGATTCAGTGACAGCAGTTACTCCCGGTATCAGATTTACAACATCCGGTTTGGGTAATGGCTGTGGTAAAATAAGGCCATTTACCTGAGGATTAGGCCCTGTTGCAGGAATACCATTATACATGGCAACATGTTGTACGGCTAGCTGAAGCATATAATCTTGTAAAGTCGCAGGAGGCGTTTTGATAGTGGTTTGGAGTTGGCCTGGAAGCGACTGGTTTTGTATTCTTGTATAACTGGCTCCTGATTTTGAAGAGTCATCAATAGCCATTTTTTGTAAAGTTTGTAATATATAAGGAGTCATATTGGTAGTGGCCTGACCATATATAGTTGCAATTTTCTCCAGTTCTGATATTGTCCACGCATGAGGCACTACATCCAGATCATTCCAGTGCATGGTATTCCAGCTTTGGTAAGTACCCTTTTGTTCCTCCCATCCCGGAGGTAACGGTGGAAATTTACTGTTGAATAAGCTTGCAAATACCGCTTCACCCGGAGTTGGTCCGGCAGTAGGGTATACCAGTGTTACCCCGAAAGCATTCAGATCTTTGTTTTCTTTCAGATAAAGGGCAAGGGTAGGTGATAATGCTCCTGCAAGGCTGTGCCCGCAAAATATAATGGCTGTGCCCGGTTCCGGATTTAAGCCTGCAAGAAACTGCTGCAGTGTCGTGTTAGGTGAGGCTGCAAAATCAGGGCTTTTAAGTCCCAGAAGGATACCCACACCTGTAGCAGTGCCTTTTGAAATGTAAGGATCTGTGCCATTATATGGTGATGTAGTGGGATCGGAAGGGTTATAAGTTGTCCAGTTTACCACTTCTGAAACTGCGAAATCTTCTGTTTCCCAATCGTAAAGTGATGATGGATTAGTTGCTGCTACAGCCACAACATAAGCAGGCAATGTAGGACCTCCCGGAAATGCAACAGAATCACATTTAACTACGTATAATGCGTTATCTGCAACTCCTGTAGGGACATTATTATTCTTTTCTTCGACCAGGGCAGGTCCCCAGACAAGATCCCAGTTTCCTAATACCGGAGGAACTGAAGGATCAGCTGTTGAAGGTGCTTTCTGACCCATTATTTTAACAGGAGGAACATTGTTAAAATAAAAAGATAAGTCATACTGAAGCTGTAATTGCAATTGGATACCTAGGCCGTTGTAGCCTCCTGCGCGGTTTGCAAGACCTGCCATACCAAATACTTGCTGATAGGCATCTAAAGATGGATTTGTCATGATTTGATGGGTTTAAATTAGTTTATAAAGTGATTATGAGTTCTTTTATTTAAAATTCTCTTTTGTGTGATATTGTAATCTCTATTGAGAACTTCATTAAATGATAAAGTAAAATAAGCCATAAAAAACGGCGTGTAAATCAGTAGAAATAACCAAAATATTCTATAGGTATTTGTACCGGAAGACTTCATTTGAGATCATTAGAAACAACCTTCTTTTTACCAAAGCGGGAGCAAGTACACAAAATCCATGTGTGAAATACCTATTATTCAAAAACAATCATTATTTTTGCAGCACTGAATAGAAAAAAATAGTTTAAAACAGTGAAAGAACACTGATGTTTACAGGATTTGTGAATTTTAACTAATTGATATTCAGGTTAATTAATAGATGTGTAATTTATCAAACTTTAATATAATAATGGAAGAATTAGATCTTATATTAGAATCTGTAAAACAAGACATGGATGCAGCTGTAAAGCACCTGGATCACGCATTTCAAAGAATTAGAGCAGGACGTGCTTCTACAGCAATGGTTCAGGATGTAATGGTAGAATACTATGGAGCAATGACTCCTATCAACCAGGTTGCGAATGTTTCTGTTCCGGATGCAATGACAATCTCTATTCAACCTTGGGACAGAACTGCCATTAATGCGATTGAAAAAGCGATCATCAATTCAAACTTAGGTTTTGCGCCTTCTAATAACGGAGAAAACATCATCCTTAATGTTCCACCTTTAACAGAGGAAAGAAGAAAAGAGCTTGCAAAACAGGCTAAAGTAGAAGCAGAGAATACTAAAGTAACGGTAAGAAATGCAAGACAGGATGGTTTGAAGGAACTTAAAAAGCTGGATGGAGTTTCTGAAGATGTTGTAAAAGGAGTGGAAGAAGAAATCCAGGCTTATACAGATAAATACGTGAAGATTTGTGATGAGCATCTTAAGACAAAAGAGGCTGAAATTATGAAAGTATAATTTTCAGTTTTTAGAAAAATATTGAAGAGGTTTCTTATGGAGACCTCTTTTTTGTTGTTTTTTTACTAATATGTTTAATTTTTACAATGCAACGCATTCTTCTTCCATACTATATTGAGAAGTATTTACGTTCATTCATTATAATATTAAAACAAATCTTGTACTTTTATATACATACAAGAAATTAAACAGTAAAATGATGACAAAGATTATCGGGGTAGGCAATTACATCCCATCGGAAACAATAACTAATCTATTTTTTGATAAACATATTTTTCTTAATGAAAAGGGCATATTATTAAAAGAAAATAATATATCTATTACAGATAAGTTAAAAAAAATTACAGGTATTGAAGAAAGAAGATATGCTCATAATACAGAGGTTACTTCAGATCTTGGATTTATCGCAGCTAAGGCTGCTATTGAAAATGCAGGAATAGATCCTGAAACATTAGACTATATTATTTTTGCCCATAATTTTGGGGATGTTCGCTTTGGAACAGTTCAATCTGATGCGGTTCCAAGTCTTGCGGCAAGGGTAAAACATTTATTAGGAATCAGAAATAATTTCTGTGTGGCGTATGATGTTCTTTTTGGATGCCCCGGCTGGATTGAAGGGGTAATACAGGCTAATGCATTTATTAAAGCCGGTATTGCAAAACGATGTCTGGTGATTGGCGGAGAAACACTTTCCCGTGTAGTGGATATTCATGACAGAGACAGTATGATTTATGCTGATGGAGCAGGAGCGGCTGTGCTGGAGGTTAACAACGATGATGACTCCGGAATAAAGGCCCATTTGTCAGCTTCTTATACCTTTGAGGAGAAAGATTATCTGTATTTTGGGAAATCTTACAATAATGAAAAATGTCCCGATACAAAATACATCAAAATGGACGGGCGGAAAATTTATGAATTTGCCTTGGTAAATGTTCCGGATGCCATGAAAAAATGTCTGGACAGCAGTGGATATTCCATAAGTCAGTTAAATAAAATTATCATTCATCAGGCTAATGAAAAAATGGATGAAGCAATTGTTAACAGATTTTACCAATTATATAATACACCTGTTCCTGAGAATATAATGCCTATGGTCATTCATAAACTTGGAAACAGCAGTGTGGCGACTATTCCGTCTTTGCTGACTATGATTTTAAAGGATGAACTTGAACATCATAAGATCCAGAAAGATGATGTGATATTATTTGCTTCTGTAGGGGCAGGAATGAATATCAATGCTTTTGTTTACAAATTTTAAAATATAAAAAATAAAAGAGGTTGTATCAATGACAAGTGTTAAATCATTTGGCTTTTGAGACAACCTCTTTTGCTTTTACAGACATTGTATTGATCCTTTTTGGTCTTTGTGCTTTAATAGAGATTGATAGGTTTTGAGTAATTCATCTGCATTACACTGCACTTCTTTACTTGGAATATTTTCCGCTGTTTTTTCTTTCTGATCAGATTTTATGCTGTATTTCTTTTCAAGGCATTTCAAGGGTTTATCATTCTGAAGATAGATACGGGTTTCTGTAATATCATCCTTCGTAACAGGTTTTTCGGGAGTGCCGCCATCAAAATTCCATACGGTTTCCTGTCTGAATATAAAGAAAGGCTTTCCATTTTTTATAAAGTATTTTTGAGATCCGGAGAAATGACTGTGTTCTGCGTAAAAATGCTCTATCACTTTGATCTCATTTTTGTCCGAATAGAAAGTAACTTCCCCAGAAGGTTCATCATTACAATTATAAATAAACTTTGATTGACTTAGTTTTTTAGTCTCCAATTGAGTCTGAAGGGCAGCATATTCTTTTTTAATCTGATCAATTGGATCTTTCGCAGTGCTGGCTTGTGCAGAATCCGTTTTTATGACAGAACTGTCCATTGAAGCAGATTCTTTATGAACTGCTTTATCATTTTTACATGAAAAAGCAAGAAACAAACTTGCTGTGAGAAATAGAATTTTCATAAGACAAATGGTTTGGTGATAGATAAAAATAAAGAAAATAATGTCACAAAAAAGGCTTTCGATTGAAAGCCTTACTTTTTATTTGCAATTTTCATTGTAATCATAAATCACTTCATTGATAATTGAAAGTTTATCTACTGTAGCATTGTTGATTTCATCTCTGATAAATTTCCCGAAACCGGATCTTTTCTTCTCTTCATTTTTAAGAGAACCATATTCTCCTTTTGCAATTTTTGCTTTTACATATGGACAGTCTGCAAGGATGATTTTTGCTTTTGCAGGAGTGAGTTCTTCCACTTTTCCACCTTTTTTAGAAAAGATATAATTGGGATTTTCTCTTAAACGGTCTGTTTCTGCCTGTGTAATTGCCTGTGTGCTGTTGGGAGAAAGAGCTGTAGGATAACCATAGAGTTTATAAACAGTTACTTTACCCTCTGTCACTACTTCTGCAAACTGATCTGTTCTTGAAAGATTATTGATTGCTTTAAAACCTGCTGATAACCCTGTTGAGCTTTCAGAACTGTTTAACGCTTCTCTCATATTCGAATATTTTACCGATTTAAAAATCCTTGGAGTATCACCTTCATATACCATATATTCTTTAATATCGTCAGTGTCGTAGGTTTTGAATTTGATCTTATTCTTTACTTTATCAATATCAGCAATGGCTGCAAATTTTACTTTTAACTGATTTTGCCAAGGACTGGAATATCCTCCGTGCAGATGTACAACGCCTTCAGTCTTTTTTCCGCTTTTATCAATAATGTAACCGTATTTTTCACCGTTGTAGGTGCCGTTTTCATCCTGATCCTGAGCGTAAGCATTAAGAGATATAAGACCGAACAGGCCAATAAGTAGTAATTTCTTCATGGTTTTGTTTTTAAGTTTCAGCAAATATAATTTTTTATGTTCAAAATAACTCAACAAAAAAGCTCCGAAAAAAATCGGAGCTTTTTACTTTTATTATTGATGTCAGAGTTATTGATACCTCTGATGTTCTTTACTTTTGGTAAACCTTTTCGTAATAGGTTTGAATAATACTTTGTATTTTTCAGCATCAAATAATTGTGAATCTGTAAGGGCTTTATACGTCATCCAAACTCCAAAAGGAAGAAGGATCAGGTTAGGAAGCCATGCGGCAAGATAAGGATTCATTTTTCCGCTCCAGGACATGTTTTCTACTCCAACATTCATTACATAAAAGATAATGAAAATCACAATGGCGATGATTACAGGAAGTCCCATTCCTCCTTTTCTGATGATAGAACCTAAACTGGCTCCAATCAGGAAGAAGATAATACACGTCACAGAATAGGCAACCATCCTTTGCTGATAAATAACAACTTTACTGAAGTATTTTACATTGGAGCTGTATTCATTCTTTTTAGACTCCAAAGTGGATTTCAGGTTGTCAAGTCTGTTGTAAGAATTGTAAATGATTTCCAGTTTTTTATCTCCTTTTACTGTATCCAGTTTTATCTGAGTTTTGGGAGCAACTTTATGTTTATTGCCTTTATCCATATAGGTAATGACAGAATTGGTCTGGTTAAGGACTTCGGATCCAATATTATCAAAAAACTGTTTATTATCTTTTTTGTTTTTAGCGATGGTTTTATTTAATTGATTATAATTTTCAAAACGGTAATCATCCGTGATCTGTTCTTTTTCAATCGCTTTATTAATAATCTCACTGATGTCAAAATGAGATACCAATGTATCAAATTTAATAGCCTGATCAGGCTGTTTTATTCTTACATTGTCACCTTTTCCTGCAAATGCATCTTCAAATACATATCCGTTATACAGTACAAGTTTTAAAAAGTTTTTATTTGCAGCCGGAACAAACTGTCCTTTCTCTGCTACGATAGACTGTTGATTTTCGTAAGCATTCGCTTTTTTATGTACAAAAACTCCATCAATATTCTCCCCGCTTTCTCCGTGTATCTTGTCAAATTTCACCATATAACCAGGTATCTGGTCTATAAACTGGCCAGGTGTAAAGTTAAGAGCAGGCTTGGTTTGTGCAATATTGAAAAGCATATTCTTTGCTTTTTTTTGAAAATCGGGAATGATGTTACTTGAGAAAAAATACAGCATGATTGCCAAGACTGTTGAGATTCCCAGTAGGGGAGTCATTACTCTGGTCAAAGGAATTCCTGCCGCTTTCATTGCTGCAAGCTCATACCGTTCTCCGAATTCCCCAAACGACATAATACTCGCAAGGAGAATGGTAAGCGGTAATACCATACTGATGACGTTTACCCCAAGGTAAAAAAGAAGTTTAAGGATCTGCCAGTAGCTTAATCCTTTTCCCATAAACTGTCCTAATTGAACCCAGATAATGTTTACAATAAAAATAAAAAACAATACGCTGAATATAAAGAAAAACGGTCCAAAGAAGGTTTTTATGATATATCGGTCTAGTATTTTTAACATGCGCCAAAATTAATCAAAAAGCCACAAAGTTTACTTGTGGCTTTTTATATTTTGTTATTTTTTTAACTTTAAAAGCAAATTTGCTTATTTGCCAATTCACTTTCAGCTTTTTAAAGTTCTGTAATTACGTAGTTTTTAAACTTATTCTTGTCAAAAACAAACATATTAGGGTCCAGTTGCTGATTTTCTTTGTATTCTTTAATCGCAATTACGGCCACATCTTTGTTGTTTCCGTGCTGCTCCAGTTTTACCATTTGCTTTTTAGCAGAATCTACAAAAAGATATACGAACTGTATTCCGTTTGCTTTTACCGGTGTAAGTTTAATAAAATCAGCATTCACACCATTTACCATCTTCTTACCGTTATATGTTACATTATAATCGTTTCTGTAAGTTGTAAGGTAGTTGATAGGGGAGAACATGGTACCGCTTCCGTTAGGCTTAGCGACTGTTACTTCCATGTCATCTGCATTGATATTGTAAATCTTGCTTCCATCAAAGATCTGTTCTGTATCCATGATCTTCAGTTTGTATTTTTCTCCCGCAGCGTAATAAATACCTGGTTCAGTTTTCGTCACCTGTCCGTTAAGACCGCTTCCAAAAGAAAATTTGAAGTAAGAATTCTTTTTAGAATTGTAGTTGGCTGTAATATCATCCAATATCTTTTTAGCCTTAGCATCAATCTTCTGAGCATCGGCCATACCTACTGCACCTACAACAAAACTTCCTAATATAACTTTTGAAATAATATTTTTCATTTTTTTATTTAATAATCTTTAGACATTTTAAATTTTGAAAGGTTAAATCATTCAATTTTTCCCTTAACTACGCAAATCTTCCAAAAACTGTTCCAAAGAATGAAGATCGCTGATCAGGACCTCTCTTGCTTTAGCTCCGTTAAAACCTCCCACGATACCACTGGCTTCAAGCTGATCCATAATTCTTCCGGCTCTGTTATATCCCAGTTTCAATTGTCTCTGAAGCATTGAGGTAGAACCTTGTTGGGTAGAAACAATAATTCTTGCTGCTTCTTCAAATAAAGCGTCTTTTTCATTCGGGTCAAAAGCGCCTACTGTACTTGTGGAGTCTTCAGAAACATATTCAGGAAGTAAGAATGCCGAAGCATATCCTTTCTGTTCTCCAATAAATTCAGCAAGTCTTTCCACCTCTGGCGTATCTACGAAAGCACACTGAAGTCTCAGGATCTCATTTCCATTGAAATAAAGCATATCTCCTTTACCAATCAGCTGATCTGCTCCCGGAGAATCAAGGATCGTTCTGGAGTCTACACTGGAGATTACTCTGAAAGCGGCTCTTGCAGGGAAGTTGGCTTTAATCATACCTGTAATTACGTTTACTGACGGTCTTTGTGTTGCTACAATAAGGTGTATCCCTACGGCTCTGGCAAGCTGTGCCAGTCTGGCAATTGGTAATTCAACCTCTTTTCCTGCAGTCATAATCAAATCTGCAAACTCGTCTACCACCAATACAATATAAGGTAAATAACGGTGTCCGTTTTCAGGATTTAATTTTCTTTCAGCGAATTTCTTATTGTATTCTTTCAGGTTTTTACAGAAAGCATTTTTAAGAAGATCATATCGTGTGTCCATCTCAATACAAAGAGAGTTCAGTGTATTGATTACTTTATTGGTATCTGTAATGATTGCTTCTTCTGCATCCGGCAGTTTTGCTAAATAATGTCTTTCAATTTTTGAATATAAAGAAAGTTCCACTTTCTTAGGATCCACCATAACAAACTTCAGTTCACTTGGGTGTTTTTTGTAAAGAAGCGAAGTAAGGATAGCATTAATTCCTACAGATTTACCCTGACCTGTTGCTCCCGCCATTAGTAAGTGAGGCATCTTTGAAAGATCGGCCATGAAAATTTCATTAGAAATCGTTTTTCCGAAAACCACCGGAAGATCCATGTCTGTATTCTGGAATTTCTGAGAAGCAATTACAGAACGCATAGAAACCATGGTAGGATTTTTTCTTGGAACCTCAATACCGATCGTTCCTTTTCCAGGCATTGGAGCAATAATCCTGATTCCTAAAGCGGAAAGGTTCAATGCAATATCATCCTGCAGCTTTTTAATAGCAGCAACTCTGATCCCCGCTTCCGGTACAATTTCATATAATGTAACAGTAGGGCCAATTGTTGCTTTGATTTCTGCGATTCCAACGTTGAAGTTTTTCAGAAGTCCAACGATCTTGTTTTTATTTTCTTCTAATTCTTCTTTATTGATAGAGATTTCTTCACTGCCATAGTCTTTCAGTAATTCTACAGGCGGCATTTGGAATTTAGCCAGATCCAGCTTGTGATCATACAAACCATGCTTTTCTATCAGTTCCTGAGATTTTTTATCAGAATCATCCAGAATGTCAATTACAGGAGCTACTTCTACATTGAATTTAATATTTTCCTGTGCCGGTGCAGTGTTTACAGCAGAAGATGGAGTAGATGGTCTGATGTCAAACGCTTCTTCCGGAGTAGAAACAGGAACAATAGGTTTTGTAGAAAGATTTAAACTTACCGGTTGGGCAACCTCTCTTGGCTCCGCTTCAAAAGAAGTGTGGTTTGGAGTAGTAATGGTTTCTATATTGGTGGAAACCGGAACTTCGGGAAATCCTTTCGGAACACTTACAGGCTCTGGTTCTTTTATTGTATTGATTGAATTATTGGAAGTGTTATTGGTAACATCACTTACCGTTACACGCGATGGTGCTGTTTCTTCAATTTCTTCAGCTTCTTTTTTTAATTCCTCATCTGCCTCAAAATCATCATTAGAATCAGGAATCATAGATTTTACTTTTCCAATAGTATTTTCGTTGATTTTATCCAGCTTTGCCTTGATAGAACTTGGACGAAGATTAAATTCAAGAATAAAATATAAAAGGATACTTGCCGCCAGTACGGTCCATAGACCTACCGTTCCGATAATAGAATTAAGATAATCCATGATCTGAAAACCGTACACTCCTCCTAAAACACCTTGTCCTTTAGTAAGTGCTCCCATAAAAATTGGTAGCCAGCAGATAAAAAATAAAGAGTGCCCGAAGGTTTTCCATGGTTTGAAGATTTTTTTCTTAAGGATCAGCGTACCCACTACAAGAAATAAAAATGCAATGATGAATGAAGCAATACCGATACTTTCAAAAATGAAAATATTCCCCAGCCAATCACCTGCCTTGCCAAAGATATTGGAAGATTTTATACTCTTGTCAAGCATTGTTCCTGCCTGGCTTTGGTCTGCTTTCCAGTTCATTAAATAAGAAATGAATGAGAATGCAAGAACAGCCGATAAAAGTATAAAAGTAAGCCCGGAAAAAATGCGCGGCTTAGATAAGATTTTGCCTGCTTCAGGCGATTCAGTCTGTTTTTTTTGTGTCTTTTTATCCATAATATCAATGTCGCAAATTTAATGTTTTTTCAACACTAAAAGAATCTTTTTTCTCCAAAAAACTTTTTGGAAATCCCACTTTTTACAACGATTATTTAAAATTTGATTAAAAAAATATTGTTCGCAATTATAAAATAAAAATAGGGCTATTTTTTTTGTTTATGCAAATCTGATGCTGTTAAATTATATTAACTAATCATATTTGCTTTTCTTTAAAAAAGATAATAAAATTTCTGATTTAAATATAGAAGAATAAAAAAAATAATAATATTTAAAATTATGATTGATATTATTAAAGATCATGTGTGTTTTTTGAACTAGTTCAAAGGTTAGGATTTGAAACAACTATAATTTTGTCTCATAAAATTTCACACATGGAAAACATATTCAAAACTATTCTGACCTTAGGCCTGATATTAATTTCAATGATTACAATGAACGCACAAAAACAAAAAATGGAAAACACCGCATTATTAATTATCGATGTACAAAATGATTATTTCCCCGGAGGAAAAATGACATTGGAAAAGGCTGAGCAGGCTGGAGAAAACACAAAAAGGATTTTAGAATATTTCAGGAGTAATAATCTTCCTGTCATTCATATCAAACATATCTCAACGGATGAAGGAGCAGCTTTTTTTCTTCCGGATACGGATGGAGCCAAGATTAATCAGTTGGTTTTACCAAAAGAAAATGAAAAAATAATTACCAAGCATTTTCCCAACAGCTTCCGGGAAACGGATCTCCTGAACTATCTTCAGTCGAACAAAATCAAAAATCTGGTTATTACAGGAATGATGACGGATGTTTGTGTAGAAGCAACTACGAGAGCTGCTTTCGACTTTGGATTTAATAATTTGATTATTGGAGATGCTACAGCAACCAGAAACCGTGAACTGAATGGGGAAGTGGTAAAGGCTGTAGAAGTTCAAAGGTCTTTTTTAGCAGGAATTTCCGCTCTTGGAAATCTTTATACCCGTGTAATAAATACAAAAGAATTTTTAAGTAAGTAGGCTTAAAAGTGAGCATGTTTTGGATATGCAAGGGCGCAAAATGATATTTAAAATTGTGCTGAAAATCTTCGATTTTCTTGCGTCTTAAAATAAACAAAGTATATAATAAAACTTTGCGTCTTTGCGCTTACCCAACAAAAATTGAAGTTCCATTGCTTAGGAACAAAAATAACTTAACATAACTTAATTCAATAAAGGTGTCAATAATTTTGATACCTTTATTTTGCTTAAATAAAACAATGTCTGATCTGCTCTATAAAAACATCAGCAACTATGTAAATCTTTCCCAAGAGGATTTCAACCGGTTTATGAAGCCTTTTGAATACAAAAAGTTTAAAAAGAAAGAAGTTGTTCTCAAAGAAGGGGACTATTGTAATTTTGAAGGATTTGTTCTGAATGGCTGTTTTAAAATCTATTACCTGAACGAAAACGGATTTGAACAGACTTTGTATTTTGCTGTAGAAGGATGGTGGATCACTGATATAGACAGCCTTATCAACAACGTTCCGAGTATTTTGAATATTGAAGCTCTTGAAGACAGCGAGGTATTAATGATTTCCAAAAAAGACAAAGAAAATCTGTACGAAACAATGCCACAGATAGAAAGGCTTTTCAGAATCATGAACCAGAGATCTTCCGTAGCGTTACAGAGAAGAATACTTTCATTAACGGGTAAAACAGCAGATAAACGTTATCTTGAGTTTCTTGAAAAATATCCCGGATTGGAACAACGACTTACCCAGCAGCAGGTTGCAGCTTATCTGGGAATAACGCATGAATTCTTGAGTAAAATCAGAAAGAAAATTCTTTAATAGTATTGACCATTTTTTGGATGTTTCAGGATCAATTTTTGAGATTAAAAATAGAAGCCTTCAATCGTGGATATAGGTATTATGAATCTATATTTTCACTGTTTTAAAAATTGAATTTTCCCTAATGTTTTCAGGCTTATTAAGAATGTTTCAAAATAAGCAAAACAGAGGCCAAAGTGACAAAAAACAGCTTTTTTTAAGCTCTTTGTGGTTTATCATGCTTATTTTTGCATGTCAAGTACAATTAAATCATGAAGAAGCTCCAAGATATTCTTATCTCAACCAGGACAATGGCTGTATTGTTGCTGGTGTATGCATTTGCAATGGCTTATGCAACGTTCTTAGAAAACGACTACGGAACTCCTACAGCAAAAGCATTAATTTATGAGGCCAAGTGGTTCGAACTGATCATGGTCCTGCTCATTCTTAATTTCATAGGAAATATCGGAAGATACAGACTATGGAAAAGAGAGAAATGGCCGGTTCTTGTGTTTCACCTTGCCTTTATCTTTATTTTTATTGGTGGTGCCATCACAAGATACATCAGTTTTGAGGGTACTATGCACATCAGAGAAGGTGAAACTTCAAACGAGATCGTAACGGATAAAAATTTCTTTAAAATCCAGATCGAAGAAAAAGGTGATGTTCTTAATTATCAGGATGTTCCTTATCTGATGTCTCCTTTGAACAAAGATTTGAAAGCAACTTATGACTTCCACGGAAAAGAAGTGAAAGTGTTTGCTAAAGAATACATTCAAAGAAAAAAAGACAGTCTTGTCGCTGAGCCAAACGGTGCCGAATATCTTCACCTGGTATCTACCGGAAACACCGGAAGACAGAATATTTACATCAAACCGGGTGAGACGAAATCGATCAACGGAACTTTGGTGACATTCAACAGAGCTATTGAAGGAGCGGTTGAATTCAAAAATGAAGGAGGAAAATTATTCATCAAGACACCTGTAGATGCCAACTTTATGACAATGGCTACTCAGGCAACAGGAAGTACTGTGAAAGATGAGTTTCAGCCTCTGGCATTAAGAAGTTTATATACCATCAACGAACTGAAACTTGTAGTACCTGAAGGTCTTAAAAAAGGAAGACTGATCGCGATTGAAGGTGACAGAAAGAAAGATGCTAACGTTCCTGATATGCTTCAGATTGAGCTTCAGGGACCAAAAACAAAACAAATTGTAGATCTTTCTGTGGAAAAAGGAAATCCTAATGCTTACAAGCAGGTTACTATGGATGGTTTAAACATCATGGTAGGATTCGGACCTAAAGTATACAATACTCCTTTCGCCTTGAAACTGGATGACTTCATTATGGAAACTTATCCTGGAAGTTCATCTCCAAGTGCTTATGAAAGTCATGTAAAAATCATTGATGAGGGTAAAGAAACTCCTTATAAAATCTATATGAACCACGTTCTTAACCATAAAGGATACCGTTTCTTCCAGTCAAGCTTTGATCCGGACAGAATGGGAACAGTTCTTTCTGTAAACCACGATTACTGGGGAACTTTGATTTCTTATATCGGATACGGACTTTTATTCTTAGGAATGTTTGTGATCTTCTTCTGGAAAGGAACTCACTTCTGGAAACTGAATAAAATGCTGACTGATGCAAACAAAAAGAAGACAAAAGCAGCAACAATACTTTTAGTGTTTTTAAGCTTAGGTTTAAACGCGCAAAAAATTGAAACACACGGGACAACGGACGGAAGCAGAGAACACATTCATGTAGAAGGTGATAATCACACCCACGCTCCGGCTCCATCTGCTCAACCGCTTGATGGCGCTGCTCCAAAGCAGAATTCATTGGCAACTCCAATGGGGAAAATGAGATCTATCTCTCCGGACGAAATCATTGCAAGAAACAAAATCAGTAAAGAACATGCTGATAAATTCGGATATCTTTTGGTGCAAAGTTTTGAAGGAAGAATTGTTCCTATCAATACAGAAGCATTGGATGTTTTAAGAAAATTATACAAAAAAGATAAATTCAAAGGAACAGACGGAAAGTATCTGACTGCCAACCAATGGTTCCTTTCTATCAATACAGACACACCAAGCTGGACTATGGTTCCGATGATTAAAGTGGGAACGAAAGGAGGTGATGAACTGAAAAATAAAACAAAGGCAGATGAAGACGGGTATACTTCATTGATGAACCTTTTCCCTGCAGATGCTAATGGTAATCTGGCTTATATTTTAGAGCATGATTATAATACGGCATTCCGTAAAAAACCAGCTGAGCAAACGAACTATGATAAAGAAGTAATTGCTGTAAACGAAAGAGTACAGATCTTCAATGAGTTCTTCAGTGGTCAGTTTATGAGAATTGTTCCTGTGAAGAATGATGCCAACCACACATGGCATTCATGGTTAGATCAGAAATTTGAACCGGACATGGAATCTCAACAGGTGATGGGACCTTATTTTGCTGAAGCGCTTACTGCACAGAAAACCGGTGATTGGAGTAAAGCAGATACTGAATTGGCGAAGCTTTCAGAATACCAGCAGAAATGGGGTAAAGCAGTAGTTCCTGCAAAATCTAAAGTTGATCTTGAGGTTTTCATGAATAAAGCAGATATTAACTTTAAACTATTGATTTTTTATACCATTATTGGAGGACTTCTTTTAATCTTAGGATTTGTTGAGCTGTTTAAATCCAATAAAGTTTTAAATAAAATCATCAAAGTAATCATTGCTGTTGGTTTAGTAGGATATCTTTGTCATTTCTTAGGACTTGTAGCAAGATGGTATATCTCAGGACATGCACCTTGGAGTAACGGTTATGAAGCCATTATCTTCATCTCTTGGGTAGGTATTACTGCAGGTTTATTATTATACAGAAATTCTAATGCATTAATTCCTGCAGCCGGATTTATGGTGGCAGTTATTATGATGGGATTTGCTCACGGAGGTTCAGCTCTTGATCCGCAGATCACGCCGCTTGTTCCGGTATTGAAATCATATTGGTTAATTGTTCACGTAGCGATCATTACATCCAGTTATGGATTCTTCGCACTGTCGATGATTATTGCTGTGATCTCTTTGGTATTCTACATTATATCCAATAAAGAAACTTATAAGATTCACCACGATACTACATTAAAGGAATTGGTAATCGTTTCTGAAATGTCATTAACAATCGGATTGTTTGCATTAACAGTAGGAAACTTCTTAGGAGGAATCTGGGCAAACGAATCATGGGGAAGATATTGGAGCTGGGACCCGAAAGAAACATGGGCGTTCATTTCCATCATGGTATACGCATTTGTATTACACATGAGATTAGTACCTGGATTGAGAAGCAGATGGGCATTCCACGTAGCAACAATGTTTGCGTTCTGCTCAATGGTAATGACTTATTTTGGGGTAAACTACTACTTAAGCGGACTTCACTCTTATGCAGCGGGAGATCCGGTACCAGTACCGGCTTGGGTATACATCGGAATAGGAACAATGATTCTTTTATCAGCTGTTTCTTATTTCAAGTTTAAAACCTTAACGAAGAAATAAAACGTTCAATATATCAATTAAAATCCCGGAAAATAAATTCCGGGATTTTTTTATTCCTGTTGTTTTTGATATTTGGAGGAGTTGTTTTAATGCTAAGTTCGCAATGATTTTTTTATTGTGTTGATTTATCGTTCGCAAAGGCGATTTACTCAGCAAAATGACGTAGTGTCCTTAGCTAAACGAAATGTCTTATAAGCAAAAATAAATAGCTGGTTTTATCCTAACGCTAAGTTCGCAATGATGTATATTATGATGAGTTAATGTTCGCGAAGGCGTTTCACTCAGCAAAATGAAGTAGTGTCCTTAGCTAAACGAAGTGTCTTATAACCAAAAGTAAATAGCTGGGTTTTACCTTAACACTAAGTTCGCAATGATTATATTATGATGAATATTGTTCGCAAAGGCGTTCACTCAGCAAAATGAGTACAGCTGATTGTAATAAATAGCTGTGGTTTATCCTAACGTTAAGTTCGCAATGATTATATTATGATGAATATTGTTCGCAAAGCCGTTTCACTCAGCAAAATGAGAGAGCCTTAGCTAAACGAAGTGCCTTTGCGAACACAAATAAAGCACTAACAATAAATTAACTTCGTGGACTTTGCGCTTAGTTAAATATCTCAAATCACGAAACCCGTATCAAAAAACTCATAATTCATAACTCATAATTCAAAATTTATTACCATCTTTATGATATCAAAATAATATCAAATTAAAATTCAATCATGGAAAAAACATTAAAACCTATGTCAGGTTATCTTACACTGGTCATCTGCCTTGCCTTGTTTGTGGCAGCAGTTTACTTTTTTGTTAGTGGAGTAGATCAAAGTATAGCCTATGTGGTTATTGCAATGCTTTGCTTTCTTCTTTCGTGCTTTTTCTTAAAAGGCTTAATGATTATTCAACCCAACCACTCAAGAGTGCTGAACTTTTTTGGAAAATATGTTGGGAGTGTAAAAGAAAACGGATTATTCTTCATCAATCCTTTGTATTCATCACAGAAAATATCTTTACGTTCTGAGAATTTACAAGGTCAGACTTTGAAGGTAAACGATAAAATGGGAAATCCAATTGAAATTGCGGTTGTCATCGTATGGAAAGTGGGAGATACTTATAAAGCGGCTTTTGATGTAGAACGCTATTCTGATTTCGTAAAAATGCAGAGTGAAGCAGCGGTACGTCATTTGGCAATGAGCTTTCCGTATGATAATTTAGAAGATGATCATGCTCCGATTACATTGAGAGAAGGTGGGGATAAAATCAATTCTATTTTGGAGCAGGAACTTACAGACCGTCTTTCAAAAGCAGGAATTGTGATTCAGGAGGCTAGGATTTCGCATTTGGCCTATGCTTCGGAAATTGCAGGAGCTATGCTTCAGAGACAGCAGGCAACGGCTATTGTAGCGGCAAGAACCAAAATTGTGGAAGGAGCTGTAGGAATGGTGGACCTTGCATTAAAAAAACTTTCAGAAGAGAATATTGTTGAGCTTGATGATGAAAGAAAAGCAGCAATGGTAAGCAATTTAATGGTGGTTCTTTGCGGAGAAAAAGCTGCAACACCGATATTAAATGCGGGAACACTTTATAATTAAAAGTGAAAAATGAATAAGTAGATTGTAATGCAGATATTTTCTGCACTACAATAGTCAGAAATAATGTTAGAGAATTTAGAAAATGAAATCAGAAAAAGCTCAGAACTCTTCAGAAAGCAAAAGCAAAAAATCTTTTGTAATAAGGATAGATGAGTCTACTTATAAACTCCTTGAAAAGTGGGCCAATGATGACTTCAGAAGTGTGAACGGACAGATAGAATACCTCTTGCATCAAAGCCTGATCAATGCAGGGAGAAAGAAGAAAGAGTAGTTTGAAAAAGATGAATTGAGGCGTAGACATGCTCTTTTCAGGGAACATCGCTGTCAAAAGACAGAACTTCCTCTCTTTTTGAAGTTACAGAAAATATAAAAAAGGATTCTTTTTTTAGCTTTTCAATAAATAAATAACAATTCAATTAACCTTATACCAAAAAGAAAGCAGAGAAATTTTCTCTGCTTTTTTATTTTATACAACTCTGAAGACTATCTGCTCCAACGTAGAATATGACGAGCCAAATCAAGCCTTTAATGGTAAAGAAAGCAAGTCCTGCCCATCCCACACGCTTGAACCACTTCTTAAGCTTTGAGTTATTTTCTTGTGAATTTTCCATTGGCGATTATCAAAATGATTACCCTGCAAAGATAAGCATGTTTATAATTAGTCCAAATAAAAAACACATTAAAAATTAAAGTTTTGAGGTTCACATAATATTTTTATCTTTAGAGAGAACGAAAAGTAAGATTTTATGTCAAAAAAAGTAAAGGATTTCGGAATCGAAAAAACGCTGAAAAATTTAGGTATTAAAGAAGAGAACAAAGGTACCTCAACAGGCGGGAAATATTTCGCTTCAGGAAAGGTGATAGAAAGCATTTCTCCTGTGGACGGAAAGTTGATCGCTAAAGTAAAGACTTCCGGAGAAAGTGATTATGACAAAGTAATTGAAACGGCTCAAAAGGCGTTTCAGGAATTCAAACTGATCCCGGCTCCCAAAAGAGGAGAGATCGTAAGACAGCTGGGCTTAAAATTAAGAGAATATAAAGATGATCTTGGTAAACTTGTTTCTTACGAAATGGGTAAATCATTACAGGAAGGACTTGGTGAAGTTCAGGAGATGATTGATATCTGCGACTTCGCTGTAGGACTTTCAAGACAGCTTCAGGGGTATACAATGCACTCTGAAAGACCTGGACACAGAATGTATGAGCAATACCATCCGCTGGGAGTAGTAGGAATCATTACTGCATTCAACTTTCCGGTAGCCGTTTGGTCTTGGAATACAGCATTGGCCTGGATCTGTGGGAATGTTACTATCTGGAAGCCATCTGAAAAAACACCGCTTTGTGCTATTGCATGCCAGAATATCATGATGGAAGTAATTAAAGAAAACAATCTTCCGGAAGGAGTTTCAAGTGTATTGGTATCAGACCACGAAATCGGGCAGAAATTAGTAGACGATAAAAGAGTAGCCCTTGTTTCTTTCACAGGATCTACAAGAGTAGGAAGAATGGTTTCTTCTAAAGTAGCGGAAAGATTCGGGAAATCTATTCTTGAATTAGGTGGAAACAACGCAATTATCATTACAAAAGAAGCTGATATTGATATGTCTATCATTGGAGCTGTTTTCGGAGCTGTAGGAACTGCAGGCCAGAGATGTACTTCAACAAGAAGACTGATTATCCACGAAAGTGTATACAATGAAGTGAAAACAAGATTAACAAAAGCTTACGGGCAGCTGAAAATTGGAAATCCGTTGGATGAAAACAACCACGTAGGTCCTCTGATTGATACAGATGCTGTAAACCAATACGAAGAAGCTATCAAGAAATGTAAAAAAGAAGGTGGGAAATTCGTTGTTGAAGGCGGAGTTTTAACCGGAAAAGAATACGAATCTGGATGCTATGTGAAACCTTGTGTTGCAGAAGTGAAAAACTCTTATGAGATTGTTCAGCATGAAACCTTTGCACCCATCTTATATCTGATCAAATACAAAACACTGGAAGAAGCTATCGCAATTCAGAATGATGTTCCACAAGGATTGTCTTCTGCGATCATGACCCAGAACTTAAGAGAAGCAGAATTATTCCTTTCTCATGCTGGTTCAGACTGTGGTATTGCCAACGTAAATATCGGAACTTCTGGTGCAGAGATTGGTGGAGCTTTCGGTGGTGAAAAAGAAACCGGAGGAGGAAGAGAGTCTGGATCAGACGCTTGGAAATACTATATGAGAAGACAAACCAATACTATAAATTACACCGCACAACTTCCTTTAGCACAAGGAATTAAATTCGATTTATAAAAGCTTTACTTAAAGCACTCAAAAAACATAAAACTTAATAACCTGAATGATTAAATGCTTCATTCTTTGGATCATTTAATCATTCATTTATTAAATCACACAACAATTTATTATGGAACAGACATTAGATATAAAAGCAAATAAAGTAAAAGAAACAGTAGGAAGACATGTGTTGGCAGACGGTTTCGATTTTGTGATGGATATTGAAAAATCACATGGATCTTGGCTTTATGATAAACTTACAGACAGAGAGTACCTGGATATGTTCTCTATGTTTGCATCTGCATCTATCGGATACAATCACCCTTACCTTTTAGAAAGATCAGAATGGTTGGGAAGAATGGCTGTAAATAAACCTACTTTGGCTGACGTTTACTCTGAAGAATATGCTCATTTCCTTGAAGTATTTGAAAGAGTAGTTATTCCTGAAGAATTACAATATGCTTTCTTTATCGAAGGCGGAACTATGGGCGTTGAAAATGCTATGAAAGCATGCTTCGACTGGAAAACCCGCAAAAACTTTGCAAAAGGATTAGAAACAGAGGCCGGAATCTGTATTCACTTCAAACAGGCTTTCCATGGAAGAAGCGGTTATACTTTGAGTTTAACCAATACTTCTGACCCAAGAAAATACCAATATTTCCCAATGTTTAACTGGCCGAGAATTTTAAACCCGAAATTGAAATTCCCGATTACAGAAGAAAACCTTGAAGAAACAATCAAAAATGAAAACCTTGCTTTACTTCAGATTGAAGAAGCTATCTTGATGCACCCTGATAAAGTGGCTTGTATCATCATAGAACCTATTCAGGCAGAAGGAGGTGACAACCATTTCAGAGACGAATTCCTTTTGGGATTAAGAAGAATCTGTGATGACAACGATATCTTACTTATTTTTGATGAAGTTCAGACAGGTATAGCCATTACAGGAAAAATGTGGGCATTCCAGCACTTTACAGCAAAACCGGACATCATTTCTTTTGGTAAAAAAGCACAGGTTTGTGGTGTTTTAGCGAATAAAGAAAAATTTGATGAAGTTCCGAATAATGTTTTCAGAGAAAGCTCAAGGATCAATTCTACATTCGGAGGAAACTTTATTGATATGCTTCGTTTTCAGTTGGTGATGGAGGTGATTGAAAAAGAAAACCTTGTAGAAAATGCAAGAGTAGTTGGAGATTTCTTATTGGAAAGCTTGAAAGCTCTTGCTGAAAAATATCCTGAAAAGATTTCAAATGCAAGAGGAAGAGGCTTGATGTGTGCTGTTGACCTGCCGTCTGCAGAACAGAGAAATCACCTGATGAATGAGCTTTTCAATGATGGATTAATCATTCTTCCATGTGGAGATCAGTCTCTTCGCTTCAGACCTCATTTGAATGTGACAAAGGAAGAAATTCAGCTTGCTTTAGACAAAATTGAAAACAATATTAATAAAATTTAAAACACAGGATTTGTAATTTAAAAAAAAACATCGTATATTTAGATACTCAAACAATTAGAATATGGAAAGAAGTACGAGAGTATCAGTTTATGTAAGTGATAACCCTTCAGAAATTCAGTTGGTTAAGTCTAAATTGGATGACGCACAAATTGCAAATACCGTTGAAAATAACTATCTTACGTTTACCACAACCCCAACAGCAACTTCGCTGAAGGTAATGGTAGATCTGGAAGAAGAAAAAAAAGCATTTGAAATTATTGATGCTTACCTTCAACAAAGTGAAAATCAATAAACAATTTCATAATTTTAAATTTTACTACTTCAAACCGAAAATTAATTAAGATTAATTTTCGGTTTTTTAATTAATTACAAACCATTAAAAAGATGAATATTTCAAAGGTTGAATGAGCAGCTATTCTGTTTTTCAATTTTTAAATCATTTAATCATTTAATTTTTTAAATCAACTTTACAACATGAACCCGGAGATCAAACTAAGACAATCGCAAATTGAAGACAGAAACAGGATTTGGGAAATTATCCAGCAATCTATTGAAAGAAGAAGACAAGACGGAAGCACCCAATGGCAGAACGGATACCCTAATCTTGGAACGGTGGAAAGTGATATTGCCAAAGGTTTCGGACATGTTTTAACAGTAGACGGAGAAATTGCAGTTTATGGAGCCCTGATTCTGAATGATGAACCAGCTTACAGTACCATAGAAGGAGCATGGCTGAGTGATGGTGAGTTTGTAGTGGTTCACAGAGTGGCTGTAGATGAAAAATTTGCAGGGCAGGGAATGGTTAAGAAATTTTTTGATCACATCGAAGAATTTACAAAATCCCATGATATTCAGAGTATTAAAGTAGATACCAACCATGATAATGTTGCCATGTTGAAAATCCTTGAAGGCAGAGGATATTCTTATTGTGGAGAGGTTCTTTTGAGAGATGGAATGAGGAAGGCTTTTGAGAAGATTATAATTTAAGCAAAAAGTTAAATCATCTTTCATTGAATTTTTAAAACGGCCTGTATTTATAAACTCTATCAGGTTTGTTCGTTTGGTTCTGAACTAATTTCTACTTTTGTTCAAATTTTTATATTATGCACCAAAGTATAGAAATTGATGAAAAAATTTTTCAGGATGCCGTAAAATTTTATGGTATCGTGTTCAGCTTACCCCCTTTAGCATCAAAAATTTATTCCTACCTTCTTTTTGACTATGAGAAAGTAGGAATTACTTTTGACGAGTTTGTTGAAGTGCTCTCCGCAAGCAAGAGCTCCGTTTCTACCAGTATCTCATTATTGTTAAATGCTCAGCTTATTGTAGATCATAACAAAATGGATGAGCGGAAGCGGTATTTTTTCATCAATGATGAATACAAAAAAATACGATTCGAGAAAATTGTCCAGAAAATGAAGGACGAATTAAAACTATTAGATGATTTAAACAATTTTAAAAAAAGTAAAGACGATGGATACAATGAAAGAATAGAAGTTTACAAAGCACTCTTAAACAAAAACATAGAAAATATTCAGGAATCTCTTAATAAACTATAAAATGAATAATAAGCTAGTTATACTTTCCATTGCAGCGCTTTCACTGACAGCCTGCAAAAAAGAAGCTCCGAAACAGGATGGTGCCAAGCCATATCCTGTTATTTCCGTGGAGTCAAAAAATATAGTGGGTTATCAGACGTTTCCGGCTACCATCCAAGGTAGGGTAAACAATGATGTACGTGCAAAAATACAGGGATATATTACCCAGGTATTGGTAGATGAAGGACAATATGTTACTAAAGGACAGCCTTTGTTCCGTTTGGAAACCAATATCCTGAACGAAAATGCAGCTGCTTCCAAAGCAGGAATCGGTGCTGCTGAATCCAGTATTGCCGCTGCTCAGGCTTCTGTGAATGCTGCTCAGGTTGAAGTAAACAAACTAAAACCTCTGGTTCAGAAAAATATCATCAGTAACGTTCAGCTGCAGACTGCACAAGCTCAGCTGGCACAGGCACAGGCCCAGTTACAACAAGCCAATGCTTCTAAAAGACAGGCACAAGCCAATTATAAAGGAGTAGAAGCCAATATCGAATATTCCATCATTCGTGCTCCTATTTCAGGGGTGATTGGAAGATTGCCATTAAAAGTAGGAAGTTTGGTAGGACCGTCTGATCAGACTCCTCTGACAACGATTTCCGATACATCTGAGATCTATGCTTACTTTGCAATGAATGAAAAAGAGTATTTTGATTTCCTTGAAAAGTCTCCGGGAGCTTCTATGCCTGAGAAAATCAAAAACTTACCAATGGTTGAGCTTCAACTGGCTAACGGAAGTCTTTATCCTGAAAAAGGAAAAATTGAAGCCATTACCGGTCAGATTGATCCTACAACAGGGACTATTCAGTTCAGAGTTGCTTTCTCGAATGCTCAGAAATTATTAAGCAATGGTAACAGTGGAACGATCAGATTCCCTCAGCAATATGATAATGTTCTTGTAGTACCTGAAAGTGCTACTTACGAACAACAGGGTATTGTTTACGTTTACAAAGTAGAAAAAGGAGATACTGCGAGAAATGTTGTTGTAAATGTTATTGACAGAATCGACAATTTGGCGCTTATCAAATCTGGAATTAACAAAGGTGAAACAGTTATTGCAGCTGGTATCGGAGGTTTGAAACCGGGAACAGCAGTAAAACCGAAGCCAATCAAAATGGATAGTCTTGTTCAATCAATAAAACCGAAATTCTAATGATAAAAAACTTTATTAACAGACCGGTTTTATCTACCGTAATCTCAATCTTGATTGTGATTCTCGGTGTGCTAGGGCTGATCTCGTTACCGGTTACACAGTATCCGGACATTGCACCACCTACGGTAAGTGTTTCCACAAACTATACGGGAGCCAATGCTGAAACGGTGATGAAAAGTGTGGTAGTGCCTCTGGAAGAACAGATCAACGGGGTGGAAGGTATGGATTATATTACTTCCAGTGCCGGGAACGATGGTTCTGCACAGATCCAGGTTTTCTTCAAACAAGGAATAGATCCGGATATTGCAGCAGTAAACGTACAGAACCGTGTGGCCAGAGCAACACCTCTTTTACCATCTGAAGTAACGCGTTCAGGGGTTGTAACCCAGAAGCAGCAGACCAGTGCCCTGATGTATATGTCTTTCTATTCTGAAAATAAAGATCTGGATGACGTATACCTTCAGAACTTTTTGAATATTAATATTATTCCAAACCTGAAAAGGGTAAATGGTGTAGGGGATGCTAACGTTTTCGGAGGTAAAAACTACTCGATGAGAATCTGGCTGGATCCGGCAAAAATGGCTGCCTACAGTGTAACTCCTACTGATGTTACCAATGCGATCAACGAGCAGAGTAGAGAAGCCGCAGCAGGTTCTATCGGACAAAACAGCGGAAGTTCTTTTGAATATATCATCAAATATGTAGGTAAATTCAACGATAAAGAACAGTACGATAATATTATCATCAAATCTCTTGCAAACGGACAAAACCTGATGTTGAAAGACGTTGCTAAAGTAGAATTGGCAGGTCAGTCTTATACAGGAATCGGGGAGAACGGAAACAATCCTTCTATCAGTATGGGTATCTTCCAGACTCCGGGATCCAACGCACAGGAGATTATTAAAAATATCAAAGCATACCTGAAATCAGCTGAAGGAACTTTCCCGAAAGGCGTAAAGTATACTTTCAACTTTGATACCAATGAATTCCTTGAAGCTTCTATTGAAAAGGTAGTACATACCCTGATCGAAGCCTTCATTCTGGTATTTATTGTAGTATATATTTTCCTTCAGGACTTCAGATCTACACTGATCCCGGCCATTGCGGTTCCGGTATCTATTGTAGGAGCTTTCTTCTTCCTGAATCTCTTCGGATATTCATTGAACCTATTGACCTTGTTTGCATTGGTACTCGCCATCGGTATTGTGGTGGATGATGCCATTGTCGTCGTCGAGGCTGTTCATGCCAAGATGGAGCATGGTATTTCGGATGCTAAAAAAGCAACGGTGGAAGCGATGGATGAGATTACAGGGGCTATTATCTCTATTACGCTGGTAATGGCAGCAGTATTTATCCCGGTGACGTTCATTACAGGGCCTACAGGGGTATTCTACCAACAGTTTGGTATCACACTGATTATAGCCATCATCATTTCTGCTATTAATGCATTAACACTGAGTCCGGTTTTATGTTCATTATTCTTAAAACCTCACGCAGAGCACCATAAAGAGTATAAAAATTTAAACCTGTTACAGAAGTTTTTCTATAAGTTTAATATTGCTTTTAAAACAACAACTGAACGTTACGGAAGAGGATTTGTATTCTTGTTAAGACATAAATGGGTAACCCTTATTATTTTCGCTGTTACCGGAGGAATTTTGTTCTGGGCAAGCAGCAGTATGAAGAAAGGATTTGTACCTACAGAAGACAGAGGGATTATCTTTACCGATGTTCAGCTTCCTCCGGGAGCTTCTATGGAAAGAACTTACAACGCTTTGAAAACACTTCAGGCTAAAGCACTGAAAGTTCCGGGCGTACAGAACGTAACGATTTCTACCGGACGAGGATTTTTATCCGGAAACGGAAGTAACAACGGTCTTGCCTTTGTTAAGCTAAAACCATTTGAAGAAAGAAAAAAAGACGGGCAGACTTCTGAAGATATTACCAAAAAATTATTTGGAATTGTAGGATCTGTTCCTGATGCTAAAGTGGTATTCTTCCAACCGCCGAGTGTACCTGGATTTGGTAACAGTGCAGGTTTTGAAATGGTATTGCTGGATAAGTCTGGTGGAGAATATGCAGATCTGGATGCTAAAACCAATGAATTCATCGGTAAGCTGATGCAGAGACCGGAAATTCAGTTTGCGCAGACTTCATTCAATACTAAATATCCTCAGTATCAGATGGAAATTAACGTTCCGCTGAGCAAACAGCTTGGAGTTTCTGTAAATGACATCCTGGCTACCATGCAGGGATATATCGGAGGTATTTATACTGCCGACTTTACCAAGTATGGAAAACAGTTCAGAGTGATGGTTCAGGCCCTTCCTGAAAACAGAAAGAATATTGAAAACCTGAATCAGCTTTATGTAAGAACAGGATCAGGGATCATGTCTCCGATTTCACAGTTTGTAACATTGACAAAAGCATACGGACCACAATCTGTTAGCCGTTATAACCTGTTTACTTCAGTAAAAGTGACAGGTGCTAACTCTGACGGATACAGTTCCGGGGATGCTATTGCAGCTGTACAGCAGGTAGCTGATGAAACTCTGAATCAAAACTATGCCGTAGAATTTACAGGGTTGACCAGAGAAGAATTAAATTCAGGATCTCAGACCCTTCTGATTTTCGGATTAAGTTTGATCTTCGTTTACTTTATCCTTTCTGCACAGTATGAAAGTTATATCCTTCCGCTAATCGTTATTATCTCTCTTCCTCTTGGGGTAATGGGAGCTTACTTCGGACAGAAGATTATGGGACTGGAAAATAATATTTACTTCCAGATTGCCCTGATCATGCTCGTGGGACTACTGGCGAAAAATGCGATCCTTATTGTCGAATTTGCTGTTCAAAGGAGACATCATGGAGAAACCATTGTAATGTCAGCCATCAATGCAGCAAAAGCAAGGGTGAGACCTATTCTAATGACATCATTCGCCTTTATCTTCGGTTTATTACCGTTGGTTCTGGCAAGTGGAATTGGAGCAGTAGGTAACAGATCTATCGCTACGGGTGCGGCAATCGGACTATTGATAGGAACTGTTTTGGGATTATTTGTAATTCCGGTTCTGTATGTGATCTTTGAAACACTGCAGGAAAAAATTAAACCTATCAAAAAAGAAGATATCAATTTAGCAGAATAAAATTAATTAGAGAAGCTGGAAGTCAGATATTAGAAATTACTCTAAAAACCATATCTGGCTTCCGGTCTCTTACATCTAATTTCTAATTTTTTATAATGAAGAGTTTATTAAACATCATAAAAGGAATCACTTTTTCAGTTTTCATACTCGGGGCCATCTCATCCTGTATGGCAAGAAAAGAATATGAAAGACCGAAGAACGTTGTGGACGAAAAGCTGTTCCGTACAGATATGCTTCCTTCAGACAGTACCAGCATTGCGGATATTTCATGGAAAGAAATATTCACAGATCCTATACTGCAGGGGCATATTTCTAAGGCGCTGAATAACAACCTGGATATCAGAATTGCTTTAGAAAGTATTAATTCTGCAGAAGCTTATCTGAAACAAAGTAAAGCTGCCTACCAGCCGACACTTTCAATTGGACCCAACTATACTTTCCAGACCCAGTCTATCAACACTCAGTTTGGGCAGATCATTGGAGAAAGACGTTATGTAAACCAGTTTGACATTACGGCAAGTATCGGATGGGAAGCGGATATCTGGGGTAAATTAAGAGCACAGGAGAAAGCACAGCTGGCCACTTATTTAGGAACTGTTGCAGCCCATAAAGCAGTTAAAAGCAGTCTGGTATCTTCCATCGCTTCTGCGTACTATCAATTGTTAACTTTTGATGCACAGAAGAGAATTATTACAGAAACTATTGCAGTAAGAGAGAAAAATTTAGAAGCGACAAAGGCTTTAAAAATTTCAGGAACAGTTACTGAAGTAGCGGTACAGCAGAGTGAGGCACTTGTGTTCAATGCAAAGTCATTACTGATTGATATTGATACACAGATCCAGCTTCTTGAAAACACTATGAGTCTTTTAATGGGAGAGCCTTCTCATTCTATTGAAAGATCTACATTGGAAGCGCAGAACCTTCCGATTGATTTAAAATTGGGATATCCTACTCAGCTTCTGGCTAACCGTCCGGATGTAATGAGAGCAGAATACAGCTTGATGAATGCTTTCGAATTGACGAATTCTGCCAAAGCTCAGTTTTATCCTACTTTAAAATTGACAGGAAGTGGTGGTCTTCAGTCTGTGGATATTGATCACTTATTCAGTGTAAATTCATTATTTGCGAATGTAGTAGCAGGGCTGGCTCAGCCAATTCTGAACAAAAGACAGATCAAAACAAATTATGATGTAAGTCTTGCCAATCAGGAAACTGCTTATCTGAACTTCAGAAAGACAGTTCTTACTGCCGGAAAAGAAGTTTCGGATGCTATCAGAGTTTTCTCTGTACAGGATTCATTCATTGAATTAAAACAAAAAGAGCTGGATGCTTACAAAAAATCGGTTGACTATTCTCAGGAATTGGTAAACTATGGTATGGCAAACTATCTTGAAGTGTTGAATGCAAGTGTGAATTCATTGAATGCCGAACTTAACATCTCAAATGCACGATACAGTAAAATGAAAGCTGCCGTAGAGCTTTATCAGGCTTTAGGAGGAGGTTGGAAATAACCGTATTCTGCAATATAAACGATAAAACGTATGTCAGTAATGGCATACGTTTTTTTATTGAAATGTTTAAAGATTAATTAATTTTCTAATTATCAACCGTGTTAAAATTCTTTAAAAAGTAAAATGAATTTGGATATATATATTTAACTACGTAGTTTTATACTTTAAAATTGGAACACTATGAAATTACAGATTCATCCCATAGGAAATTCTTATTCGGAACAGGCGATTGACCTGATTTTGAATATTCAGCAGAAGGAGTTTAATATTCCGATCACCATTAAAGATCAGCCTGATCTTTTACAGATTGAAAGTTTTTATACGGAAGCTGGCGGTAACTTTTGGGGAGCTTTTGTGGGGGACGAATTGGTAGGTTCCATTGCATTGGTTAAGTTTGATGAAAGGGCAGGAGCGATCAGAAAAATGTTTGTTAAAAAAGAATTCAGGGGTAAAGAATTGAATATTGCTCAGGAATTATTGGAAGTTTTAATTTCTTTCTGCCGTGAAAACGGAATTGATGATCTGTATTTGGGTACCATTACAGTCCTGAAAGCTGCACAGCGTTTCTACGAAAGGAATCAGTTTGTGAAAATTGAAAAAGAAAATCTTCCTGCAAAATTCCCTTTGATGAGTGCCGATGATATTTTTTACCATTTAAATATTGACTGAATATGAATGTGATTAACGAAGCAGGAATTCTTGCTATATCAACCAGATTACACCGTCTCAGTGAACAATTGAGGAAAGACGGAGCATTGATCTATAAAGCATTTGGAATTGATTTTGAACTGAAATGGTTTCCGGTGATCTTTACCATTTACAAAAAAGAAATAGCAAGCGTTGTAGAAATTGCCAATGAAATAGGGTATACCCACCCATCCACGATCACTCTACTCAAAGAACTTGAAAAGTTGGAGTTGATCCAATGGGAAAAAGACAAGGAGGATGAACGGAAAAGACTTTTTAAATTAACTTCTAAAGGACAGGAACTTATTGAAAAGATGAAACCCGTTTGGGAACTGATGTCACAGATTCTGGGAGAAATTACCGATAACAATAATAATCTGCTGGCGGCTATTGATGAAGCTGAAGAAAAAATTGCAAGCCAGTCTTTTTATCAGAGGGCACTGCAGGTGAAGAATTCTAAGTAAAATAATGATTGGTTACATAAAAAACAGCTGTACTCCGGTGATAGCTGTTTTTTATTCTATAATGATATCAAGAGTCTTTTTAAAAGGATGTATACTTTTTAGATATTCTTTGTCTTGTTCTGTTAATTCGTTTGTTCCAAGAGCAATATCTTCCCAGGCTTTTCCGTCCTGGCGTTTAAGAACAAATTCAATAGACTCAATTTTGATTTTTTTATTAAGTCCCAGCATTCTCAGATCTATGTGTTGTCCTTCTTTGATTTCACCCTCTATAATTTGTCCTGTTAAGAAAAATTTTCTTCCTGTAATCTGAAAAGTATCATTAAGCGTAAATTGGGCAACGGTTAAATGATGCCAGCTATATCCGCAGTGTCTGCATTGTTTTGCATGTGGAGTACGGGCTAATTTGTTGCATTTCGGACAATTATTTAAAAAAACTTTTTCAGGAGTTTCAGTCATTATACGCGTTACAATGTTTTGTTTAAAGATCTCATAACCATTTTCTAATAGATTTGTGATTTCAGGGTCGGAACTTATCCAGCCTTTATCTATCATTATCTTTCTGAATTGTGGATTTTCATTACTCTTGAAAGAAGACATTTGATGTTTTAGGGCTAACTTTTCATGGTTAGTCATTAAGTTGCTGAAATAGTTGATAATATAATCCGTCGTTTCCTGATCCATATCCAATTGATATTAATTATTTTTCTTGTCTAATGTATTATTTATTTCTTTAAAATAGTCATATAATATAAATAACCCGCCAAATTCTGGCGGGTTATTTGAATTCATTATTGAAATGAAATTATTTTAGAATCTCAAAGTCGCTGCAACAGACCACGTTCTTCCAAAACCAAGGAATCCTGTGTTACCATCAGCAATACCCTGATAAACTCTTCCGGTTTCCTGGTAAGTTTTTCCGGCATTTGGCCCGCTGGCAATTTTGTCACCTGCAAAAATATTGGAGCTTAATTCAGAAATATAATATTTGTTGAATAAGTTGTAGACATTTGCTCTCAATGTTAAAGATTTTTTTGCATCAAGTGTGAATTTGTAAGAAGCACCTACATCAAATAAATTATAGCTTGGCAATTTTACAATTCCTTTTTCTCTTGCTGCCTCAGTAAGGAAGTTGATTGGGTTAAACTGTGCATATAGCTTGTCATAATATTCCCAGTTGGCATCAATACTGAAAGCTTTGGTAATGCTGTAATCAACTCCAAGGCTTGCAGTAGTTTGTGCAGCATCTCCAACTTTTAGATCTTTGATGTTAATAACTCCTGTAGCTCCTGCAACTTCCTGATTGTTTTGAACATCAAGAATGTTGAAATTTGCATTTCCTTTGTACTTCCAGTTTCCTAATGATAACATCCCTCTAAGCCTAAGGTTAGCAAATGGTCTTGCCTTCGCTTCCAATTCAACACCCTGGTGTAATTGTCCAACGTTCAGAGCGTTGTAGAAATAAGCATTTCCAAGTTGTAATTGTGAGAAGTTGGCTACATCTGCAGCTCCTGCGTTAAAGGTTCTTGAAATAAATCTGTCATCCCACTGCGTTCTGTAAGCATTGATATTCACATCTATGTAACGGGATTTGAAACCATATCCTAACTCTACAGAGAAGATTCTTTCATTCTTTGCATCGTTGTAAATATTCTGGTTTGAAGGGAACAGTGCGTTGAATAATGGCTGTCTTGAAATAACTCCCGTATTGAAAAATACATTATGATGCTCATCAATATTATAGTTGGCACCTCCTTTTACAATATAACCCGTTTTGTGATACCATTTTGTTTCCTGGTTTCCAGGAGTATACAGCATATAATCTCTTCTTTTGTAGTATTGCTCAGAAACTGATCCCTGAACAGATGCACTTAGTTTTTCAGAGCTGTATTCAACCATTCCATATAAACCTGCCCATTTTACCAGGCCTTCATTGTGGATAGAGACTTTTTGAGCATCTTTAAGTTTGGTAAGAGGTTCCGGTTTTACCGTATTGTTGATATAGTATCCTTTTGGAGCATTTGCCGTACTTGAAACAAATAAGGCATCAGATCCCAGCATATCGGTTACAATATCGTAAAGTGCCCCTTTGTAAGTTTTAAGATCAATACCTCCGTTAAAGGTCCAGTTATTCTTTTTGTAATTAAGATCTGCGATTACGCCATACCAGTCATGAGCATTAATACTTTGCTTTCTTACAATACCATTGGTTCCGTTCAGTGTAGCTACATATTGACCGTTATAATCACCAGGAGAACCTGCTGGTGCAGTAAAGGTTGATTTCTGGAAAGTGTTTCCATTATAATCGGTCACCATGCCACCTCTGTTATAACGGTAAATCATATCCCAGTTGATAGTACCGTCTCCGCCCGCACCATAATTCATGAAATTCATAGTTTGACCGCTGCCGTTTTTGATAGAACCGTTCAGTCCGGTACCACCACCGCCACGTCCCCAAGAACCATAAAGAACGGTAGATAGCTTCAGGTTATCATTCATCGTCCAATCCCAGTTCAATGATGCAATTGGCTTATGATAAAAGTTAGGTGCTAAATTGAATTGAGAACCATTCAACATTCCCGTTTGGGGATTGTATCTTCTTCCATACGTATCAAATTGCTGTAGAGTAGCCACATTCGCTCCGGTTGCAGAAGATCTTCTCGTATCATGTACTTGAGGTGCTCCGGTTGCAATTAAATTGAACGCATGTTTTTCATTGGGCTTAAATCCTGTTGAGAAAAACCAGGAATAACCTTCTCCCTGTGTTCCGTTAATATAACCATCACCTTGCCAACGGGAAAGCAATACAGTTGTTCCCCATTTGTTTTTTAATCCGGAAGAATACATCGCAGATATTCTGGAGTAATTATCATTACCTACTTCTCCTTTGATCATTGCTTTCTGCTCAGAATCGGTAGCTTTGGTCACAATATTGATCGTTCCCCCTACAGAAGGAACTACAAATTTGGAAGCTCCCAAACCTCTCTGAATCTGGATATTGCTTGCAATGTCTGCCAACCCGGTCCAGTTAGACCAGTATACAGTTCCTCCCTGCATGTCATTTACCGGCTGCCCGTTGATGATCACTGCAATGTTAGCTCCATCAAAACCTCTCATGTTGATTCTGCTGTCTCCAAAACCTCCGCCCACTTTGGTCACGTACACGGATGGAGTAGACTTCATAATCTCAGGAAATTCTCTGTTTCCTAACTTTTCCTGAATTTCCGCAGCCTTGATGGTGGAAACTGCAACAGGAGTTTTTCTTTCTTTGGCTGTTTGGGAAAGGTTTCTACCTACCAACATCACCTCATCAATAGATTTTGATTTCTCTAAAGAATCCTTCGTACTCTGCCCGTAATAAAGGGCGGCCGTAGGTAATACAAGCGCTATAAATAGTCGCTTTTTAAAAATAATGCTCATGAAATAAACTAGCGTTTTTGAATTTAAGGCTGCAAAGATGGATATTTATTTTTTAATAAAGCATTAAATCTTCATTACGTGATTTCATACAGCATACGAATGATCCATTATTACTGACTTTTTTGTATGTATTAATTAATTCAGTTCTTTAATTTACAATTTGTTATAAAAGTGAATTATCATAAACAGGAAATATGTTTAAATCAATAAAATAATTATGCGCTTCTTTATATTTTTCATCGTGACGATTGTTGTTTCTTTAAAATATTCTAATTATTCATCGTTTTGATGATGTAACATTTGGTGATTGACTAGAGTCATAAACGTTATACCGTTGTTTGATAATTTGTACCGGACAGGAGCACCGATATGAATAATAGTAATTTGAAAGCTGATCAAACTTTTATCCGCGAGTATATAGGTCTTAAAAATAACTCTATTCTACAATGATTTTATATACCACATCTCAGCATTTAAGGTAAAAATGGTCTTATAGTTGCAGATTTATCACCAATCAAACACTAAATTATTATATTATGGAAACGAAGACAGCAACCAAAAAATCACCAGCTAAAAAAACGACATCAGCGAAAGCATCTGCAAAAACTCCGGCTAAAAAAAATGCAGCCAAAGGTTTGGAAGACCTTTTTGAAGAGTCACTGAAAGATATTTATTGGGCTGAAAAGGCACTCTTGAAAGCTCTGCCAAGAATGATGAAAAATGCGACAAGCGAAAAACTTAAAGCAGCAATCAACAAACACATTAAGGAAACGGAAGGCCATGTTGACAGGCTGGAAAAATGTTTTAAGGCACTGGGTAAGAAAGCTCAGGGAAAGAAATGCGATGCTATGCAGGGATTATTGGATGAAGGAAAAAGTATTTTGGAGGAGACCGAGCCGAGAGCAGTAAGAGATGCAGGAATTATTGCAGCGGCACAAAAAGTTGAACATTACGAAATTGCCACATACGGTACACTTGCAGCCTTTGCAAAAGTATTGAAAGAGAAGGATTGTCTTAAAAACCTTTTAAGTACATTAGATGAAGAGAAAAAATGTGATGAGCTGTTAACAAAAGTTGCTGATACCAATCTTAACAGCAAAGCAATATAGAAACAATGCATTCACTATAAAGAAGGAGACCGAATTTATTTCTGGTCTCTTTTTTATTGTCGAAATCTCAGGAGATTCAAAAAATGCTGTTTTAGTTTTTGATTGATTTTGTATCAATTTTAATATATTTGCAGATATTGTTTGTATCAATCTGATTTTCTCCTATAGCCTACAATTCTAATAGCGATAAAAACTTAGTTGGTAAAAAATCTCAGGAAAACCGAACATGAGTAACGGCGGTTTGCTTTAAAGAGAAATATAATTTCAGAATTTAAAAGTTAAAAAAATATGACCCAGCTCAGTTTGTTTGATTCAGAAGATCTGTATGAATTTCCAAAAGATCTTCTGGAATACAGAGAACATTTTCTGAATCAGGAAGAAGCTGACCGGCTTAAGGCTCATCTGCTTGAAACAGCTCCCTGGAAACAAAGAACCCAGAAAATGTATGATAAGATGGTGCTCACACCGCGCTTAACAGCATGGTATGGAGATAAAGAAAATGCTTATCCGTCCGGTAATGGCGAGCTGGAGACTAATCCATGGACTCCAGAGCTGTTTTCTTTAAGACAAAGAATAGAAAAAACATTTGGCTATCAGTTCAATTCCGTATTGCTTAATCTTTACCGGGATCATAATGACTCTGTAGCCTGGCATCGGGATAAGGAAAGCAGATATGGAAACCGTCCGGTGATTGCCTCAATAAGTTTAGGACAGACCAGAAACTTTGATTTCCGGAAAAAAGATCATCATCAGAGTAAATACAGCCTTCCTCTTCCTCATGGTTCATTGCTGATTATGAAAGGAGATTTGCAGGAGAACTGGGAACATCGGATTGCTAAATCTGTAATCTCTATGAAAGAGCGTATCAATCTTACTTTCCGGCTGGTTCGTCAATTATAGAATATTCATTTATAATGTTTTATGATTGGTGGAGTGTGTTTGCAATATCTCTTTTGGCAGATAAATTGTTGCATTAATAAATGAAGTCCTTGTTGGCTTCATTTATATCACCATTTAAAATTTAATATTATGAAAAATCTTGTAGTAACACTTTTTGCGGTGGCTGCTTTAACGGCCTGCAAAAAAAATGAACCGACATCGTCCAGTCAATCCCCGGAAAGTACAACCATATCTCCTCCAGCTGAATCTGGAATGACAGTGAGTGATTCCACTAAAATGACAGAACCAAAAGACCAAATCACCTCTCTCAGTGATCAGGACAAAAAGTTTGCAGATGCAGCAGCAAAAGGAGGGCTGATGGAAGTGATGATGGGCGATCTGGCAGCAACCAATGCTGAAAATTCCACTGTGAAATCTTTAGGAGCGATGATGGTCACAGATCATACCAAAGCGAATGACGAACTCAAGAAATGGGCGTCAGGAACAGGCTATACCTTACCTGCAGGTCTGGATGCTGAAAAGCAGAAAATGTATGATGATCTGAAAGCTAAAAAAGGAAAAGACTTTGATAAAAAGTATACGGATCTTATGGTCAGTGATCATAAAAAAGACATAGAAGAATTTAAAAAAGAAGCTGCAGAAGGAAAAGAATCTTCTCTGAAATCCTTTGCAGGTAAGACTCTCCCTACATTGGAGCATCATCTGAAAGAATCGGAAAAAGCTAAAAATACTGTGAAATAATATGACCTGTGTCATAAAACGGACACAGTATATTTGATAATTTTGAAAATGATTAAATATATTATTTGTTCTTGATTAATAAGGCTCCTCTTTTGTAAGGGGAGTTTTTTATTAATTATTCTTTCTTTTTATATTCTTCAATTTTCTTAAACTGGCTGTAAGAGCTTTTTAGATTGCGAAGCTGTTCGGATACAATTTTATTACTCTTTTCACTCAGATTACCATAGCCCAGAGCATTCTCATAAGTTTCTATGGCTGCTTTTTCTCCAAACACTACATTTTCCAATGTAGATTCTACCAGATTTCCCATGGTAAATGAATTTTTAATGTCAATCCATGTTCTGTGAATAGCTCCTGCGATAGAAGAAGAGTCCTCCGGAACGCCCTTTTTTTCTGTAATGAGATTAATGAGTTCATTTTTCATAATTTTTGACTGGGAAATCATATGGTCATATTCATCCTTTACATCAGGATACATTTCCCATACTTTTCCTTCCACTTTTTCAAAACCTTCAATTCTGTCATTGGTAATGTGAAGCAAGTCGTTCAGTACCGATATTTCTTGTCGATTGTCCATAATATATACTTTTTAGATTAAACATAATACTGCACTAAATTATCATTTAATCAGCAGTATTTTTATAATTCTGGTCATATAGTCAGACGGATGATTTGCTTATATAATCTTATTTATTTTTTAATAATGAAAAAATGAGTCAACAGGAATAAATAAAAGTCTGATATTCTTTCTTTTTAAGGAAAAAAACAGGACCTTTGCCGAACAATGGGGTGCTGCTGGTAACAGTGGCTGAGATGATACCCAGGAATATACTTCCACACCTGATCTGGGTAATACCAGCGTAGGGATTGCTTACTTATCATCTCATCATTTGATTTTTAAATTAATATGATGCAGGAAATTTTAAAACAGATTACCTTACCTGAATGGTTCGGAGTCTTATTCTCAGTAATTCAGGTCTTACTGGCCCGTAAAAACAATGTCAACAACTATCTTTTCGGAATTGCCGGTATTTTGCTTACATTGTATGTGATGCTTACTTCAAAACTGTATGCTGAATTTACCTTAAATCTTTATTATCTGATCATGAGCATCTACGGATGGCTGTATTGGAAATTCGGGAAACAGAAATCTGAAATGGAGATCTCTGTCACCTCAGCTTCTGAAAAGTGGATTGCCGGAGGCATTGTCCTGGGAACTTTTAGTTTATTCTGGTTTTTTCTTACTCATTTTACAGACTCGGATGTTCCCGTTTGGGATTCTTTAGTAAGTGCTTTTGCCTGGGCAGGAATGTGGCTCATGGCAAGAAGAAAAATTGAAAACTGGATAATCCTCAATATCAGTAATATTATTTCCATCCCCTTGCTGCTGCATAAAGAATTGTATCTCTATGCTGTATTAACATCATTCTTGTTTTTAGTAGCAATCTCCGGTTATATGGAATGGCAAAAAATCATTAAAACCAAAGCTAATGCTCAATACTAAAGACATCAGAAAAGAACTTCAGGGAGCTTCTGTAATTTCTGATAAGGTGATACAGCATATTCATGAAGAAGGACTGCTGAAGATCTGGGTACCGAAAAAATATGGAGGGTTAGGATATCGTTTTGAGGAAGGGCTTAAAGCATTATTTGGCTGGGCTGAAACCGATGGAAGCTTTGGCTGGATGCTGACCCTTTGTGCCGGAGCCAATTATTTCTCAAGAAATATAAAACCAGAAGTGGCTCAATTACTGTTTACCAATTCTAACACTTGTTTTGGAGGAAGCGGAATGGTTGGCGGAACTGCAGAAAAACAAAATGATAACACGTATATCATTAATGGATTATGGAATTTTGCCACAGGAGCTCCCCATCTGACCCATTTTACACTGAATGCCAGGATTACAGAAAAGGGCAAACCTGTATTAGATCATGAAGGCAGCGAGATAATTCATTCTTTTATTATTCCGAGAGAACAGGCTGAAATCATTCCCAATTGGAAATCTATGGGAATGAAAGCCAGCGGTACTTATTCATTTACGATTGAGAATGTTGTGGTGAGTGAAGATTATAGCTTTGTGTACGATCATTTCTTCACGGATGATATTCTGGACAGCATTCCGTTTCGGGTTTTTGCTGATCTGACACTTTTGGTAAATTACCTGGGAATGTCTGCTCACTTTATTGAAGAGGCAAGGCTTATCCGTCCTCAGATCAATTTCAAAAACTTTGCAGAATCTGTTGAAAGGCATTTTGAAAAGGTACTAAGTATGGCCCGAAATATTGAAAATATTCTTGCTGATAACAAAGAGATTTCAGCAGATCAGCAAAATGAGATTCATACTTATGGAACAGCATTAACAAGTCAATTATCCCACCAGATCCTTACTGTTTATACACAGCTTGGAATACGGGCAACAGCTATTGATTCTGCCGTTTATCAGGTATTCTGTGATTATTTTACAGCAGCAATGCACTCCAATTTCAGACCTTCTGATGATGATTTGGATTTTTCTTTTTGAGGTAGATTTAAGTCTGTCAAAAGTCAAACTGTATTATGGTCATAAATTTAAACTTAATATGGATTTAATATGATTGATATCCATTTTAGATACTTTGCATCATTGAGTTATAGGCTCAAAAGACATTTAAAGGATGGATCATTTTAAAGAAATATATTCCGGTTTATAAGCATGTAAAAAGCTTTATTATTAAGCAATTTAATTTTATAAACAAAAGGTGGACTATTACAGTCCACCTTTCTTTATAATAGGTATGATATTAAGACTGGATAAATTCCAAAAGATCTTTATTGATCGTTTCATGCTCTGTAGTCGGCATTCCGTGAGGAAAACCTGGGTAAGTAATCAGTTTACCGTTCTTTAATAATTTCGCTGATTTTATAGCAGAATTTTCAATTGGAACAATCTGGTCATCTTCTCCATGTAAAACCAAAACCGGAATTTCAACGGCTTTCAAATCTTCTGTGAAATCAGTTTCAGAAAATGCTTTAATACCATCGTAGTGAGCAACAATTCCACCCATCATTCCCTGTCTCCACCAGTTTCTCTGAATTCCGTCTTTGATATTGGCTCCTTCTCTGTTGTACCCATAAAAAGGAAACGTCAGATCAAAATAAAACTGGTTTCTGTTGTTTAGAGTCTGCTCTCTGATTCCATCAAAAACTTCCATTGGCACACCGTCAGGATTGTTTTCACTTTTTACCATAACTGGAGGAACAGCGCTGATTAATACAGCTTTTTTTGCTCTGCCATTGGCATATTTATGTACATATCGGATTACTTCACCACCACCTGTAGAGTGCCCAATATGAACTACATCTTTTAAATCAAGAAATTCCACAAGTTCCGCAGCATCAGATGCATATTGTTCAATAGTGTGGTTGTAGATATTCTGGCTAGAGCGGCCGTGGCCTCTTCTGTCATGGGAAATTACTCTGTAACCTCTCTGTAAGAAAAAGATAACCTGTGCATCCCAATCATCAGATGATAATGGCCATCCGTGGTGAAACATTAATACTGGTCCTTGTCCTTGGTCTTTGTAAAAAATCTCAGTTCCGTCTTTTAATGTAAATGTGCTCATGATTTTAAATTTTTAATATTAATTGTTGATTTATGTGATAATTTTTTTTATTGTCTTAATTCTTTAGCAAATGTAGTACAGTTTGAGTTCACTGAAATTAATCTAGTTTAATTTCGTTCATATTTAATAAAAAATTTTTATTGGATATCTGATCTGTTTTTTGCCTGCATTCTTTTGGAGAATCAAATTTTTGTAGAAAAGACACTAAACAAAGATAATGAATGTCCTTTTGCTGTCATCCAGTATATCCTTCTCCAGAACGAGTTGTTTGACCATTCAGGTTGATTGGATTATATTATTCTAGCCACAGATGTCCCATAGAATACGTTTTGGCTTTACCTGCCACAATCACTCTTTCTTTTTTATTTTCACAATAGAGCTGTCCGCCTCTTTCAGATAGCTGACGGGCAAAAAGCGTATTTTTTCCTAGCCTTGAAGACCAGAACGGAATAAGCGAGCAGTGTGCAGACCCGGTTACAGGATCTTCGAGAATAGATGACTGTGGAGTAAAGTATCTTGATACAAAATCACTGTCTGTACCGGCTGCCGTCACAACAAGACCGCCGGGATCCAGATTGATAAGGTCAAAAACAGATCTTTCAATGTTGATATTTTTGATATCATCCTCAGAATCATATACCAGAATATAATCTCTTGATTTGAAAACTTCTTTAGGCTGAATATTGAGCGATCTGGACAAGTTTTCCGGAAGAACAGCAGCTTCAGGCATTCTTGAAGGAAAATCCATATAGTAAACACCATCTTTAACTTCAACTGTTAATTCACCGCTTTTCGTTTCAAAAACGATTTTGCTGCTTTGATAGTTTAAGATTGAGATCAGACAGTGTGCTGTAGCAAGGGTAGCATGTCCGCATAAATCCATCTCTATTTCAGGGGTAAACCATCTCAGATGAATCGTACTGCCGTTATCGATAAAGAAAGCTGTTTCGGCTACGGCATTTTCACGGGCAATTTTTAAAAGCAGCGCATTGGGTAACCAGGCTTTTAAAGGAACAATACAGGCAGGATTTCCATGGAAAATTTTTTCAGTAAATGCATCTATTTGATATAATTCTAACTTCATGATTGATAAAAATTTCTGTCTCTATCGAAGATACTTTATTTTTCAGACAATTGTTGACAGATTCATTATTCTGCAGTTTTTTCTTTTTAAAATGGTCGATAAAATAAAGGCTTGTCATTGTTCTTTAAAAAATATAACAATAATTGATTGAAACCCTAAACTAATATGGCCAATACCCAAATGTCTTAATATATGCTGGGAAACTCCCTTTTTCAGGGAGCCTCTAAGGTTTTATCTGCTATTACTGAATTCCTGATTTTAATAAAATATCTTCCTGTTCTGAACTTTTATTAAATGCGCATTATGCATTTTTTTAATTGTTCTGATCACTGTTTCCACGCGCAGCCCTGTTAAATTAGCTAGCTGCTGTCTCGTGAGGGGAATCTGAAATGAATATTTGTTATTGTCATTATTGCCCTTCAGATAGTCCATTACCGTTTTGAGCTTATTTAAAGGATCAGGTGAGGAAACATTAAATAGCATCACATACTTGTAATACAACCGCTCAGCCATACATTTAAACATTTTGGAAGGAACTTCCGGATTTTGGTCCAGTAAGCTGAAGAAATCTGGTTTGGATAATTTGAGAACAGTACAGGGAGTTTTAGCTGTAGCATTGGTAGGGTAGACCTTTTCATCAAAAAGAAATGATTCTCCAAAACTCTCCCCGTCATACAAAATGTTTTGAATAAATTCTTTGCCGTCTTCATGATAGTTGTTTAGTTCAACAATGCCATTAATAATCTGATAATAAAACTTTGGCAAACTTCCTTCATGAAAAATCGTTTGATTCGCTTCAAGGTTTTCATAATTTGCACCATAGGCCAATAATAAATCTTCACCTATTATCATGTCTTTAAATTTTATAAGTTAATAATGAATTATGTTTTAAAATTTATAAACGCACAACAAAAAACAAACCATAATTGATAAAATTTTTGAAAAAAAATACCACATTTTTTATTTGTTTTTTTGATTCCTTCATCAATTCTCTGATATTAAAAATTCCCTGCCAGAAGGGATTTGTGATATTTTAACATACATTTTATGATTTTAATCATAATATCAGTAACAGTATTTCACTATATTTGGAATAATAAAACTAACCCATGAAATAAGGATAACATAAAAACTTGTTAAACTAAAAATTATTAAAGATTATCAAAGATTATGAAAGACTTGTTTTCATTAAAAGGAAAGAGGAAAGATCATATTATGAGGTATTTTAAGAAAAAAATGTACCAATTGATCGAGAAGGGCGACTGGATTACCTTCACAATAAAAAAATGGTACAGGACCATGACTATATCTTGCTTTATATGTAATGATTTAGTTGCTTTAGTTATTGTAAAGACAAAGGTTACTCCATTTTATGAAAGATATACGGTGTTATAGTGCTGAGATGCACGTTATTCAACTATAGTAAGTAAGATGAAAATCTTCTTTTCCTGGTCATTTACTGAGAAACGTTTCGCTAGCCAGATTTGAGTATATGGTAAAACTTCTGGAATTCATTTCATTCTTTTGTGCTGATTTTTTATAAGCTCCAGTTCTATCATTTCGTTTCCTGGATGTTTGTCCATAAACTAATAGAGCTACTTGAAAAAGATCTGATAAACCAAAACCATCCATCCTGTTACGCATAGCCAGGTGATCATTCCGATTATTTTTACAGACAAATCCGGACTTTGAAATAATAGACAATCTTTAATAAATTCTTTCATACTTCTAAAATACTTTTATAGTCTGTATTTTATTTACGGAAACCCGTAATGATTATCTTTTTATGTTAGATCTCTTAATAGGGAACAAATATTATATTTGATCCCTGAAGTGATTCTTTCTACACTTATTTTGTACTCATATATTATACTTACTAATTCGTCCTTGCTTTGGATTTTATTCATCTTTAATTTTATAGCCTAATCAAAAATTTTTATTCCTTCCATTTAATATGTTGAATGGTTAGATACTCTGATATTATAATGTGTAATAAAAATATGAAAGAGAATATTTGCTTTTTACACTTATTATTTTGGTAGCCACAAATATTCTTTTCTCTAAATAATGTTTGTGATTTTACGCTATTGCGTTTTTAAGATTGATAAAAAATTGTATATTTGCCCAGCAAAAAAAGAAAATGATATTATCTAACTTAAAAAAAGGAAAGAAACAGTACTTACGTCGAATGTCGTGAGTCATCTTCCTATTGGTTAGAAATCAAATACATCAGGAGCTTGTCATCACGACAGGCTCTTTTTTTTTGAAAAATTTTGACAATTTAATATATTATGAAAGTATTGAAATTTGGCGGGACTTCGGTAGGAAGTCCGGAGCGGATTGAGCAGTTATTACCAATTATCAAATCTCAGGCATCAGACAAGCATCTTGTTGTTTTATCAGCTGTCTCCGGTACCACAAACGATTTGGTGAAATTATCGGAGCTATATCAAAACAAGGATATTGAAGCGGCCTATAAACATATTGATGTGCTATATGAGAAATATAAAAAATTTGTAAATGAATTGTTTAAGACAGAAAAAGGGATTCTTGAAGCTTCAGCATTTATTGATAAAATTTTTGATCTCTTTTATCAGTTCAAACATAAAAATTTCACTTCCAGTGCAGAGCGTATTATACTTGCACAAGGCGAGATTATTTCAACTACTCTGTTTCATTTGCATTTAAAGGAAAAAGAAGTCTCTTCTGTACTGTTATCAGCATTAGATTTTATGATAATTGATGAAGATAAGGAACCCAATATTGATGAAATAAGAAAAAAAGCATGTATTGAAATAGAAAAATACCAGGAAGAAGTATTATTCATTACCCAGGGATATATATGTAGAAATGCTCAGGGTGAAATTGATAATCTGCAGAGGGGAGGTTCTGATTATACGGCTTCATTACTTGGAGCAGCATTGCAGGCAGAAGAAATCCAGATCTGGACAGATATTGATGGGTTCCACAATAACGATCCCAGATATGTCCAGAATACTAAGTCTATCGCCAGACTAAGTTTTGATGAAGCAGCAGAATTATCCTATTTTGGAGCCAAAATTCTTCATCCCCAAAGTGTATTCCCTGCAAGAAAATATAATGTTCCTGTAAGATTATTAGATACCATGAACCCATCTGCAGCAGGAACATTGATCTCGGGAGAGACAACAAATCAAAATCAGATTGTAGCCATTGCTGCTAAGGATGGGATTACGGCAATCCGTATTCAGTCTTCCCGTATGCTGATGGCGTATGGCTTTTTGAGAAAGGTTTTTGAAGTTTTCGAACGGTACAAAACTCCTATAGATATGATTACTACTTCTGAAGTGGCAGTTTCGCTTACCATTGACCAAACGGATAATCTTTCTGAAATTGTAAGAGAGCTTAACGCCTTTTCGGCAGTTGAAATTGATAGTGAGCAGTCTATCATATGCATTGTCGGAGATTTTAGAAAAGATAATCATGGATATGCAACTATGGTCTCTGAAGCGGTAAAGCATATACCGATACGAATGATTTCCTACGGAGGAAGTGAAAATAATATTTCATTATTGGTTCCATCTGTTTTCAGGATAGAATCATTGAGATCTCTGCATAACAGATTATTTTAGTTTAAGGCTGTAAGGTATCAGGCAGGATAAAAAAGTCCTTTTGACCAATAGATGATTTGTTAAATCGTAATAATTTAATTTTAAGAAAATTTTAACATGATCTTTATTTTTTAGGCATGAACATTGTTTATTTATGTACTAAATACTTAAATATTATATTATGAATAATTCAGATTACAACAAAGCGGAAAATGCAGTAAACCAAACTGAGAACTCTTTAAAAAATGCAGCTGATGATGCAAAATGGAAGATCAGTGAGTTAGCGGATAAGGCTAAGGATTATATCAATGAAAAAAGAGATAATGATCAGGAGGCAACTCAGGAAGATTGGTTGGATAGAGTGAAATCAAATGTTTCAGATGCATGGGAAGATATTAAAGATAAAGCTGATGAAGCATGGGAAAAAACAAAAGATGCCGCTGAAGATGTGAAAGCAGAATGGAGAAAAAAGACAAATTAAGGTTAGTTTAAAATATGGCCGGAATTTTTTAATTCCGGCCATATTTTTATTTTATAGTTCATTTGTAATCTATTTTTGATTTCTAAAAATGAAATCTTATTTCATTTTAATATAAAATCCTGCGGCCCTCAAGCTTTATCATTTCATTTTTTACCATTTTTTTTACCGTTCTGATGACTGTCTCAACTCTCAGTCCTGTAAGATCAGCAATTTGCTGGCGGGTAAGCTCTATAGGAAAACAGTGCTGACAGTCTCCGTCATGATAGCTTTTCAGATAATCCATTACGCCTTTCAGTCGTTGAATAGGATCTGCTAATGCCAGATTACGGACCATTAAGTTGTTATAATACAGTCTTTGTGATAAACACATATTCATTTCCAGAGAAAGTTCCGGATTACGTTTAAGCATTTCCATGAAATTATCTTTGGACATCTTTACAATTTCTGTAGTTTGTAAACTTATAGCATTGGTAGGATAAAGCTTTTCAATAAAAAGAAGCGGATCTCCAAAACTTTGATTTTTACCCAATATGTTATGAATAAATTCCCTTCCGTTTTCAGTAAAGATGTTCAGTTTTACTTTTCCACTGATAATCTGAAAATAATATTGTGAATGATCACCTTCTTTGAAAATAAACTCGTGAGCCTTATAGATGACATTTTCACCCCCGAATGAATGAAGGATTTTCTCATCGATATTCATGCAGCTTATTGTTTTTTTCATAATTATGATTTTTCTGTTTTTTTTTTAAAGACTTTAAATAATTTCAATCCTTATGCCATTGATGTTTTTCTTGAAAAATGTGGTACGAAATCCTTATGCATAAACCTGTAAAAATTACTGTTTTTTCAAATATTGTGAGTATTTTTGATGCTAAAGTATCCGTAACTAATTATTGATTTTAACTTCTATGATTTTAATTGTTGATGACAACCAAAGTAATCTTTATTCACTTCAAAAATTACTTGAATCTAAAGATTTTCAGGTTGAAACGGCCGGCTCCGGTGAAGAGGCTCTTGGTAAAGCATTGAAAAATGACTATGCCTTAATTATTTTAGATGTTCAGATGCCTGATATGGATGGCTTTGAAGTTGCAGAAACGCTTGCAGACTACAGTAAAACGAAAGATGTTCCTATTATATTCTTATCCGCTGTTAATACCGATAAAAAATTCATTACCCAAGGTTACGCTTCTGGTGGTAAAGACTATGTAACAAAGCCTGTAGATCCTGAAATCCTTCTGCTTAAGGTGAAAACTTTCTATAATCTCCAGGAGCAGAATATTGCAATGAAAAAAACACAGCAGAATCTGGAACTGGAAGTGAAAGGAAGAAGGGAATCCCAGGTGACCATGAAATCCCAGATCGATCATTTTCATCTCATGCTGGAGTCTCTTCCTCAGATTGCATTTACCCTTAATGAAGATGGAATTGTTGATTTCGTTAACGGTAAATGGTATCAGTATTCTGAGAATGAGAAGGATTTCCCTGAAACACATCCTGATGATTATAATATAACCGAAGAACTGGAGAGATGCAGGAAAAAAGGAAAAGCTCTGGAATTAGAAATCAGAATTAAAAATGTTATTTCAGGTCATTACCGATATCATTTGCTTAGGGTAACTCCTGTATATGATGAAGACCGCATTAAAAACTGGGTGGGAACATTTACTGATATTGACGATCAGAAAAAAGTGGAAAAAGAAAAAGATGAATTCTTAAGTATTGCCAGCCATGAATTAAAAACTCCCTTAACCAGTATTAAAGCCTATGTTCAGCTGTTGGAAAGAAAACTGAAATTAGACAAAGACAGTCCGGAAGCAGGGTTTCTTACAAAAGTTCAGACACAGATTGAAAAGCTCAATACATTGATCACCGATCTTCTGGATGTGTCGAAAATTGAAAATGGAAAACTGAAAATAAATAAAAAGCCGGTTAATCTGGAAAATGTAATCAGTAACGCGATTGAAACCATATTACAGACTCATGATGAGCAACAGGTAAAAATAGAACGCCACGGAACAAAACCTGATATTTTAATTCCTTTGGATGAGATCCGGATCGAACAGGTACTGATTAATTTTCTAACCAATGCTGTCAAATATTCCCCTCATAATAATCAGGTGATCGTTACTACTTTTGTGGATCATGAAGCTCAGGAAGTGAGAGTAAATGTTACTGATTTTGGAATTGGAATTCCTGATTTTAAGCAGGATGCGGTATTCAAAAAGTTTTATCGTGTAGAAGAATCTTCACTACAGTTCCAGGGGATGGGAATCGGGCTGTTTATATGCTCTGAAATTATCAAACAGCACCACGGAAATGTTGGTGTTTCCAGTATCGTAGATGAAGGTTCTACGTTTTATTTTACCTTACCATTAAATTAATCTTCATGCCAAAAAAAATTATACGAAATCTCCAGTTTGGAATTGGTCTTTCACTTCTGATATTGATAGCCAGCTCAGTAGCTTCATACTGGAGTATTCAAAATCAAATGAATCACCGTGAGAGCCTTTCAAAAAGCAGGCGTTCTGTAACGGCTGTTAAGGATGTTCTGGTGGCTTTGCTCGATGCCGAGACAGGAAACAGAGGCTATCAGCTGACTGGAAGAGAAGATTTTCTCGAACCTTATAAACGAGGATTAAGAGAATATTCCAAGGCTTTGGTACTTGTAGAATCATTAGGGGTGCAGGATAAAAACCAACAGGAAAGACTTGACGGATTAAAAGTAGCAGTCAGCCAGGTGATGGATAACCTTAAAAATCTGGTGGAAAACAGGCGGAAGGGTATTGTGATGACCCAACAGCAAATCGTTACCGGCAAAGCTTATATGGATGAGTGCCGTAAAATTGTAAGAGATTTTGTGCAGTATGAAGAAAGTCAGGTAGAAATTAAAAATAAGGATTTAACACGCTCGTCAGGAACAACAGTCCTTTTTATTGTCTTTTCTGCATTGGCTGCTATAATAGTGACTACATTTTTCTATTTTAAAATGCGTGCCGACCTTATCAGAAGAGATGAACTGGAGAAAATGCTCAGAGATAAAGATCAGGAAATGACCCGCCGTGTCAGCGCCATCCAAAAAATAGCAAACAGAGTAGCCAATGGTGATTACAGTGAGAAAGCTGTGGATAACTCGGAGGATGATCTTGGAGATCTTGTAGAATCCCTGAACCACATGACCGAATCCCTTAAAACATCTTTTGATAAAATTAATAAAAGCGATTGGCGCCAGAAAGGACTTGCTTTGCTGAATGAATCCCTTGTCGGAAATAAATCAGTAAAAGAAGTTTCCAATAAAGCTTTAAGTCAGCTGATTGAATACGGAAACTGTATCAACGGTTCATTGTATCTTTTTGACGAAGGTATCCTGAAACTCAACAACGCATTCGGGCTGGAAGCGAATATGAAAAAAACGTTTGAGCAAGGGGAAGGAATGGTAGGACAGGCTTTTAAAAATGCTAAAACACAGGTGTACAATAATCTTCACGAAGATGATTTTGTAGTAACCTTTGCCAGCAGTACCATTAAGATCTATGGCATCATTCTGATACCGGTTTTTGCAGATGGGCATGCAATAGGAGTTCTTGAATTGGGATCTACTTCTAATTTTGATAAAGACAGAATCAGCTATTTTGAGGAATGCTGTGTGAATATAGGAATAGCCCTGAATGCGGCAAAAGGAAGAGAGAAAGAACAGCAGCTGCTGGAAGAGACTCAGGCACAGTCTGAAGAGCTGCAGGTGCAGCACTCAGAACTTGAAAATCTCAATACTGAACTGGAGGCACAAACACAGAAACTTCAGGCTTCAGAAGAAGAATTGAAAGTACAGCAGGAAGAGCTGATGCAGGCCAATGCAGAACTGGAAGAACGCTCTCGATTACTGGAAGAAAAAAATCATTTGATTGCTGAACGTAACAATGAGATTCAGAAGAAAGTAGAAGAGCTGGCACTCAGTACCAAATATAAATCAGAATTTCTTGCCAACATGTCTCATGAATTGCGTACACCTCTTAATTCAATCCTTCTATTATCCAGGTTAATGGCAGAAAATCCGGATGAGAACCTTAATGAAGATCAGGTAGAATCTGCAAGAGTTATTCAAAGCTCAGGAACAAGTTTATTAACATTAATAGATGAAATTCTTGACCTGGCAAAAATAGAATCAGGCAAAATGACCCTGGAATACCAGGAAGTTGTTATTGAAGATATCATAAAAGACCTGAAAAGCCTTTTCAGTCCCGTATTTCAGGAGAAAGCCCTTCCTTTCAACATTGAAATTGATTCAGACGTACAGAATATTATTGAAAGTGACCGTCTTCGGATTGATCAGGTACTAAGAAACCTGCTGTCCAATGCTTTGAAGTTTACCACAAAAGGAAGCATTGATTTACATGTTAAAAAACACTCTGAAAAACCTGATTTTATTATATTTTCAGTGAAAGATACCGGTATCGGAATAGCAGAAGACAAACAGAAAATTATCTTTGAAGCATTCCAGCAGGCTGATGGATCTACAAAAAGAAAATTTGGAGGTACTGGTCTGGGACTTTCAATAAGCCGTGAAATTGCGAGGCTTTTAGGAGGTGAGCTGGCTTTGGAAAGCGCAGTGAATAAAGGTAGTGAATTCAGTTTTATTATTCCTGTACATCCTGTAACTGAAATTATTCAGCCTGAAACCGATCAGGATCTGGTAGAAATTATCCGTGAAGATGTTGAGGAAATTCAGAATATCCTGGATGAAGGAGAAAGTAAACATACAAATACTTTAGAAATTCCCGAAGATGTACCTGATGACCGGGATAATATTCAGGAAGGTGATAAAATTATTTTGATTATTGAAGATGATACCAATTTTGCAAAAGCTTTATTGAAGTATGCCCATTTACAGAATTATAAAGGTATTGTTGTGGTAAGAGGAGATTATGCTCTGTCAGCTGCCAGACAATATCATCCACATGCTATCTTACTGGATGTTCAGCTTCCTGTAAAAGATGGGTGGGAGGTAATGGACGAACTGAAGTCTGATACCACTGTAAAAAATATTCCTGTACATATGATGTCTGCTCTACATGTGAAAAAAGAAAGTCTTATGAAAGGAGCGGTGGACTTCATCAACAAACCTGTTGCTCTGGATAAAATGACTGATGTATTCAGGAAAATTGAAGAAGCATTACAAAAAGGACCTCAAAAAGTTTTAATTGTTGAAGAAAATGCCAAACATGCCAGTGCACTGTCTTATTTCCTGAGTAATTTTAATATTTCATTATCAGTAGAACATAGTGTGGAGGATAGTGTAAAAGCACTCACTTCAGACTTTGTTGATTGTGTAATTCTGGATATTGGAAGCACAAAAGGAAATGATTATCACGTCATAGAATCAATCAAAACCAACGAGGGGCTTGAAAATCTTCCGATTATCATTTTTACTGAACATCATTTATCAAAAGAAGAAGAGCTCAAAATAAAGCAGTATGCGGATTCAATTGTGGTGAAAACAGCGCATTCCTATCAGAGAATTTTAGACGAGGTGGGCTTATTCTTACATTTGGTGGAAGAAAAAAACAGTTCGGCGGAAAGTACCACTGGCAGAATGCTCGGTTCTTTAACAGAAGTCCTGAGTGGCAAAAAAGTACTCATTACTGATGATGATGTCCGTAATATTTTTTCCTTAACCAAAGCGCTGGAAAAATATAAAGTTGAAGTCATTGTAGCAATGGATGGAAAACACGCTTTGGAACAAATTAACCACAATCCTGACATAGACGTTATTTTAATGGATATGATGATGCCGGAAATGGATGGCTATGAAACAATAAAGCAGATAAGAAAAATGCCGGCCTATAAAAGATTGCCTATTATAGCCGTAACTGCCAAATCTATGATTGGAGAACGTGAAAAATGTATAACAGCTGGAGCTTCAGACTATATCTCAAAACCCGTAGATATTGATCAGCTATTGTCGCTCCTTCGTGTTTGGTTATATGAAAGTTAAACAGATAAAATTCTGATGAATAAGAAAGTCTTAATCGTGGATGATGACCCACGCAATATATTTGCATTGAAGCTAACGCTTAAAGCCCGTGGATATGCCGTTGAAGCCTGCACAATGGCTCAGGATGCTTTAGAAACTCTGAAGTCCCACCCTGAGTTTTCTATTGTTCTTATGGATATGATGATGCCTGGGATAGATGGGTATGAAGCCGTAAGAATGATAAGGAATACACAGGAAATCAAACATGTGCCGGTTATTGCTGTCACTGCGCAGGCAATGGCTGAAGACCGCCAGAAATGTCTGGAAGCAGGAGCTGATGATTACATATCAAAACCAATTGATGTGGACCTGTTAATAACGGCAATAGAAAAACTTTCATAGATGCTGGAGCCAAGTATCATAAAAGATGAAGAAATAGAATATCTCATCAGAGATGTTTATGAGAGGTATGGCTATGACTTTTCCGGTTATAGCAGAGCTTCATTTAAAAGACGAGTGAACCGTATATGTCTTTTAGACAGGTTTACCAGTTTTGCAGAGCTCAGATACACCGTTATGAATGATGCTGAGTACTTAAAACGTTTTGTAGAAGAAGTTACAGTAAACGTTACGGAAATGTTCAGAGATCCTTCTTTTTTCAAAACACTGCGGGATCATATACTGCCTCAGTTAGGTACCTATCCGCTAATCCGGGTATGGATTGCAGGATGTTCAACAGGAGAAGAAGCGTATTCTATTGCCATTCTGCTGAAAGAAGCCGGTCTTTATAGTAAATCCCTGATTTATGGGACTGATTTGAATCCCGCCGTTCTTGAAACAGCCAGAGCTGGTATTTTCCCTTTGCAGCAGATGAAACTGTACTCGGAAAACTATATGCTTTCAGGCGGATTAAAAGACTTTTCGGATTATTATACCGCCAATTATGATAGTGTAAGATTTGATAAAAGTCTGCAGGAAAAATTGATTTTATCAACACATAACCTTGTGTCAGACAGTTCTTTTAATAGTTTTCAGCTCATCGTATGCAGGAATGTCTTAATTTATTTTGACAGAGAACTTCAGGAAAGGGTATTCAGGCTTTTTGATGACAGTCTGGAGAATTTAGGTTTTCTCGCATTGGGAGCGAAAGAAACTCTTCGTTTTTCTGCTATTGACAAAAACTATCATCAGGTTGAAGATCAGAAAATCTGGAAAAAAATTGATCATCATTAATAATTACCGGAATGAAATCACAAACCAATACAGAATTAATTGTTATCGGAGGATCAGCAGGAAGCTTACAGGTCATTATAGAAATGATCAAAAGCCTGGATTATTCAATCCCTGTTCCCATTGTACTTGTGATCCATCGTAAAGCTCAATCCGGAGATATTTTGCGGACATTACTGCAGCAGTTTACAAAAATACCGGTCATAGAGGTTGAAGATAAAACTGCGGTTGAAGATAACACAATATATATTGTTCCTGCAGATTATCATTTGCTGTTTGAGAATACTCAATGGATGTCATTAGACAGTTCGGAAAAAATGAACTATTCCCGTCCATCTATAGATGTTACTTTTAAGTCTGCGGCTGAAATTTATGGACAAAATGTAATAGGTGTCCTTTTATCAGGGGCTAATGCAGATGGGGTAGAAGGGTTGAGCTATATTAAGAGGAATAATGGGCAGGCCTGGATTCAGGATCCCGAAACAGCAGAGGTGGAATTTATGCCTAAACATGCTATAGAAGCAATTGAATATGATTTAATTATCAAACCCGCGGATTTAGCGGATTATATAAAGCAATTATAATATTTAAGAATAGAATAATCTACATAATATGAATAAAAAGAGAATTTTAATTTTTGATGATGAAGCGGCTATTTTAGAAGTCATCACCATCATATTTGAAGAAAACGGATATGATGTCAGAATTTCAGAGACTTCACACGACATCCTTGAGAAAGTGGCAGATTATCAGCCGGATGTTATTCTGATGGATAACTGGATTCCTAAAATAGGAGGGGTAGAAGCTACAAAACTTCTCAAAAGCACCGAAGAATTTAAACATATTCCGGTAATTTACGTTACGGCTAATAATGATATTGTTGCTTTAGCATCGGAAGCAAAAGCAGATGATTATGTTTCAAAACCTTTTAATCTCGATGATCTGGAGGCAATGGTTGCGAAACACTTAAAAGAACAGGTATAAAACCTGATTTACATCAAAAAAATGAAGATCTCTCAAAACTTTTGAGGGATCTTTTTATTTTTCCAATGCTCTAATGATTTGTCCTTTTGTTAAAAGACGGGTATTGACATCATGAATTAAAGAAGTCAATAAAAAATACAGCTCCGGATTTCCCATGACAACCTCAGAAAATGTTTTAACCAGAATAAATTTTCTTGAAACAATGTTTTGTGCAGCAATATATTCATTGCTCACATTGATTTCTATCTTCAATTCTCTTTTTATGGCTAAACTGAAGTACTTATCAATATAATTTTTATCTCTTACCAAATCTATTGGTTCGGTTTCTATATGATCCATATGGTTATTTTACTTCTTCTTATTATTTTTCAACAATTATTGTACCGTATTAGATGTTTAATATACCATAATGGATGATCGGAAAACATAAGTTACCACAATAGAAGGATATTGTTTCTTTATTAGTCTTGATATATATAATGTGATTTAGTATATTTGTAAACTATTTAAAAGAAATGAACTATACGCTTATTAAAGATTTTATAGATCTGCTGGAAGAATTCGAAACAGAAGTCAGCACTTATCCTGAGTTGTACCCGGTAACCGTTCAGGGTTTTAAAGCATGGATTTCTGATAAAGAGAATATTGAAGAAAATCAAACTGAAGAGCCGTACTGGGAAGGCAAGGAGAATGGAAGGACACCGGAGAGCGCCATCAGTACATTACTTGTTCACCTTAACCGGTATGCAAAAACATACTCAAAGTCTGCTATCTCAGATTCTGAATTTTCTACTCAGGAAGACTTTATTTATCTGATTAATCTTAAAGCTTTTGGTGAGATGACAAAAATGGCTCTTATCAAAAAAAATATTCATGATAAGCCTGTAGGTATGCTGATTATTGCCAGACTTTTACGCCAGGGACTTGTTGAACAGACAGACTCTGATGTAGACAAACGCAGTAAATTAATCCGTATTACCGGAAGAGGATTGCAGATCCTGGAAAAGCAAATGGAAAAAATCCGCCAGGCGACCAATATCGTAGCAGGAAATCTCAATTATTACGAGAAAATGGAGCTTATACGTATTCTTAATAAGCTGGATCGTTTTCATTATCCTATTTTTTCACGAAATATCAATCCTGATGAGCTTATCAATACAGTGTATGATGAATATGCGTTTAAATCATAGGCTAAACGATCTGTACAGAGCTTAGATTGCAGAAAGGAAATATATCTTATTAGAATATATAATCAATTTAAGTAAATCATCAAATATTCTTCGGTTCAGGATCGTAAAATATAAATCCTGCAAAATTGAATTTTTGCAGGATTTATCAAACTTTTAGTGCATTTTTGAAAGATTTTATCTGATACACAAAGTGGAGAATACGGGATTCGAACCCGTGACCTTTTGACTGCCAGTCAAACGCGCTAGCCAACTGCGCCAATCCCCCATATCTTCTTTTATTGCGAAGCGGGTACAAAAGTAAGTATTTAAATAATATATGCAACTATTTTGTAGTTTTTATTTGATAAAAATTTGAAACAGAATACATTTAAATGTTGAGTAGGTGCAAAATTTAGATGCAGAATATTATTTATTGTATTCTGTAACCACCTTAGAACATTATTTTTATAAATTACAGGGCTAACTTTTTTGTCCTAAGCTCAAATACAGCTTTAAAAATCAGTATTATTGTAAGGAAATAATATTCTACAATATTTACGGAGCATTGAATTTTTTTAATCATTAAAAGAAACTACTATCGGGTTTTTGTAGCGTTTTATTACAATATTGTTAATCAGGTAAAATTAAAAATGATACTCAAAATATTAGCATTCGGAATCACGAAAGATATTTTCGGAACTTCGGAAAAAGAAATAGAAATAGACGAAGGTGCCGATGTTGAAGCACTGAAAACATTGCTGGAAAAAGATTTTCCGGAACTGAAAAAACTGAAATCCTATTTTATTGCCGTTGACGATGAATATGCAGAAGACAGTCAGATCGTAACAGTTTCTAACGAAATAGCAATAATTCCTCCGGTAAGCGGCGGATAACAGATATGATTGATATAAAAATAACAGAGAATCCACTGGATATCCAGGAATGTTTTACCCTTGCTTCAGATCCAGCATGCGGGGGAATTGCATCATTTGTAGGAACAGTACGAAATCATACCAAAGACAAAACTGTTACCAGGCTGGAGTATGAGTGCTATCAATCCATGGCCGTTAAGGAGATGCGAAAAATTGCAGATAAGGCTATCTCTTTATTTTCAGTAAAAAATATTGTAGTTCATCATCGTACCGGAACTTTATTTCCAGGTGATACAGCGGTAATAATCGTCGTAAGCGATGGGCATAGAAATGCTGTTTTCGATGCGTGCAGCTATATTATTGAGACAATCAAGCAAACGGTTCCTATCTGGAAAAAAGAAGTGCTGGAAAACGGAGAAGAATGGGTTTCTGCACATCCCTGATTTGAGAAATAAAATTTTGTACCTTTACTAGACCAGTTGTTAAATCATGAAAGCCGATCTGTTATCCAATAAATCAGTCAAGCAGATAGAAATTGTCAAAATCAATGGAAACGGCAGTTTTCCTTTTACAGATGACATTTCTATAGAAGAACCTTTGGAAATAAGGGTTTCATATCTTGCAGCAGATCAAAAAGAATCTAAAAATATATCCGTAACCATGCGGACTCCGGGAAACGATGCAGAGCTGGCAGCAGGCTTTTTATTTACAGAAGGAATCATTTCCAACCGGAATCAGATTAAAAATATACATTACCCGGAATCAGAATGCTCCAGAAACAATGAAAATGTTGTAATTGTTGAGCTTATCGATAATTTTGTTCCTGAACTCAAGAAAGCCGACCGAAACTTTTACACGACTTCCAGTTGTGGCGTATGCGGAAAAGGCTCCATAGAATCTATACGGACCGTAAGCCCTTTTCTTCATCAGAAAAAAGAAAATACGGTTGTTTCCCTTGAAACCATCTATCAGTTATCCGAAAAACTATGCTCTTTCCAGAATAATTTCAGTGCTACAGGAGGTATACATGCTTCCGGTATCTTTGATTGGGAAGGCAATCTGCTTGCTTTACGGGAAGATGTAGGAAGACATAATGCATTGGATAAACTTATAGGACATGCCATGTCTGCGAACCTTCTTCCTCTTACGGATAAAATTCTGGTTTTAAGCGGAAGAGCCAGTTTTGAACTTATTCAGAAAGCAGCAATGGCAGGAATTACTACTGTTGCAGCAATAGGAGCACCTTCCAGCCTGGCGGTAGATCTCGCAAAAGAATTTGATATGACTTTATTGGGCTTTCTCAGGGATAACCGTTTTAATATTTACCATAACGGGAGCCATTTTAAAATTGAAAATTTACTATGAAAATAAGAATTAAAGACAATTCAGTAAGATTTCGTCTTACGCAGTCTGAAGTTGCAGAACTAGGGAAGAGCGGAGTCATTTCTAGCTTTACAGAATTTATAGACCGTCCGTTTATTTATACTATCGAAAAGACTGACGATTCAGAACTTTCTGCCACTTTCATTGAAAATAAAATTGTTCTGAAAATGCCGGGAACAATGATCACAGAATGGATTTCCACAGACAGAGTAGGGTTTGACGGACAATCCGGACTGGTGAAAATTTTAATAGAAAAGGATTTTGTATGCATTGATAATACATTGGAAGATCAAAGCGACAATTATCCTAACCCAAGCTTACAGTGCTAATTTTTTCTTTTTCTTAAATTAAAAAATCATGGAAAACAGAGATGAATTCAATACAATAAAAGAGGATAAGAGCCAGTTACCTTCAGCAGAGCCTCCTTATAAATTGCTGGATTTGAAACTGAAACCACCAAAACTCTGGGCAGCAGGATTTCCGGCTGTTATCCATTCTCTGGACCAGCTGGTGCTCAATGCTTCTGTTCTCCGCGGAGGAAGGGCACTTTTCAGTATGAATCAGTTTGACGGTTTTGATTGCCCAAGTTGTGCCTGGCCGGATCCGGATGACGAACGTTCTAAATTAGGCGAATACTGTGAAAACGGGGCAAAAGCTCTGGCGGAAGAAGCAACCTCAAAAACAGTAGGAGCAGATTTTTTCAGAGAAAATTCAGTATATGATTTAGCGAAACTAACAGATTTTGAAATCAGTCAGTTGGGAAGAATCGCAGAACCCATGTATCTGCCGAAAGGCGGAACACATTATCAGCCTATAAGCTGGGATGATGCCTTTGCAAAAATTGCCGGAAAACTGAACGCTTTGGATTCTCCTAACGAAGCCATATTCTATACCTCAGGAAGAACCAGCAATGAAGCTACCTGGGTGTACCAGTTATTTGCCCGTGAATTTGGGACCAATAACTTTCCGGACTGTTCCAATATGTGCCACGAAACCTCTGGTTATGCGCTTTCCAGAAGTATTGGTATTGGAAAAGGGACGGTAAAACTGGAAGATTTTTATGATACGGATCTCATCATGATCATAGGGCAAAACCCAGGAACGAATTCACCGAGAATGCTTTCTGCTCTGACCAAAGGAAAAAAGAACGGAGCAAAAATTATGGCCATCAATCCGCTTCCTGAAGCGGGTTTAAAAGGTTTCAAAAATCCTCAGGAAGTTCGAGCTTTGCTGAATAAGCCTTATGAATTGTCAGATTTATACCTTCCTGTGAGAATCAATGGAGATATGGCGCTTTTAAAAGCCCTTCAGATTTTGGTTTTAGAAGAAGAAGCTAAAAATCCCGGGAAGGTTTTAGATCAGGATTTTATAATTAATAAAACGGCAGGTTTCAACGAATTGGTTGAAGAGTTGAAACGCTATGATCTCAATTTCTTATCAGAAGAATGTGGCATTTCGATTGAAAATCTAAGAGAGGCCGCACAGATGATTGCTTCAAAAAAACGCATTATTATTTGTTGGGGAATGGGAATTACCCAGCAGCATAATGGTGTGGAAATGATTTATAATATTGTGAATCTCCTGTTGATGAAAGGAAGCCTAGGAATTCAGGGTGGAGGAGCCTGTCCAGTTCGTGGTCACAGCAATGTGCAGGGGAACAGAACATTATTGATTAATCATCATCCTACAACTGAACAATTAGACAGATTAGAAGAATATTATGGCTTCAAAGTTCCAAGAGAAGGCGGTTACGATGTTGTGAACGCATTGAAAGCAATGCATCAGGAAAAAGTGAAGTTTATGTTCTGTATGGGCGGGAATTTCATTTCGGCAGCACCGGATACAACCTTTACCGCAGAAGCTATGCGAAAACTGGAAATGTCTGTGATTGTCTCTGTAAAACTCAACAGAGGCCATCTGATCCATGGGAAAGAGGCCTTGATCTTACCGGTAATTTCCCGAAGTGAAAAAGATATAATTAATGGAGAACTTCAGCATGTAAGTACAGAAAATTCGATGGGTGTTGTAGAATGGTCAAGAGGTGTTCTCGATCCTATTTCAAAGCACCTCATCAACGAAACGCATATTGCCTGCAGAATGGCAAAAGCTGTTTTGGGTGAACGTTCCGTGATAGATTGGGATCAATTTATTAATAGCTATGATGCCGTTCGTAATGATATTGAGCAATGTATTCCGGGATTTGAAAACTATAACGAAAGAGTAGTGCAAAAAGGTGGTTTTTACCTTCCGAACGGACCGAGAGATGGTATTTTCAACAGTGAGTTTTATCCGGGAAAAGCAGCTTTTAATATAACCGCTGTACCAGACAATTCGCTTGCTGATGACGAATACCTGATGGGAACCACCAGAACACACGATCAGTTCAATACAGTTGTTTATGGCTTGAATGACCGTTACCGCGGGATTTTCAATGAAAGAAGGATTGTCATGATGAACGAAAAAGATATTGAAAAAGCCGGCCTCAAAGAAGGAGATCACGTAGACCTTTTCAATTATGATGATGGAATCGAAAGAATTGCCCCTCTTTTTATTGTTGTAAAATATCCTATTCCGCAGAAAAGTACCATGACCTATTTTCCGGAAACCAATGTTTTGGTATCCATCAATAACGTAGTAAATGGAGCTAATATGCCTGCTTCCAAATATGTCCGTATCAAAATCCGAAAACACAGTTCTGACATTTTTAAAAAGATTGATGACCATGTGATTGCAGCTACTGGAACAGGTCTGGAACCATCTTAAATGCAACAAATAATAATCATGAAGAAACTATTTTTTGCGGTCATAATTTCTTTTTATGGCATAGTATCAGCTCAAACCGGATTTAAATTAAAAATTTCCGGAGAAGTTATACAGCCTTTAGAATTAAGTCTGTCCGATCTTTCAAAAATGCCTCAAAAAGAAGCAATATTGAAGGATAAAGAAGGGAAAACACACGCTTATACAGGAGTTTCTATTCAGGATATTCTTGCTTGGGCAAAAGTTCCTTCAGGGAAAGATTTGCATGGAGAAAACCTGTCGAAATATCTTCTTGTAAAATGTGCAGATGGATATCAGGTTTTATTTTCTTTGGCAGAGCTTGATTCATCAATTGCTGATAAAAAAGTGATTATTGCGGATATGATGGATGGAAAACCTTTATTGAAAGAAAAAGGCCCGTTACGTATCATTGCTGAAGGAGAAAAGAAGCCTGCACGCAGCAGCTATCAGGTTACGGAATTACTCATCGGATCAATAAAAAAGTAACGGCGGAATAATATTTTAGAGTAGTAATAATGATAATAAGAAAAAAGGAACACTGGTTCAGAATGCTTTTTGTATGGCACGGCTCTGTTTTGCCTGCATTGCTTCCCCGTTTGGGATTGCTTTTAATGCTTTCTTTAGTGGTGACCTATTTCCATGGAACCATTCTTTCGTTTAAGGTTCCGTTAAACCCTGCGCCACTTACTCTGTTCGGTTTTGTATTGGCTTTATTTCTTGGATTCAGAAACAATGCCAGCTATGACCGGTTTTGGGAAGGGCGCAAGTTATGGGGAGCTTTGTTGAATACGGCCCGCGCATTGACCCGCCAGGCAATCACTTTGAAAAACCTAAACCATAATCAGGTTTCAGTTCATCATTTTGTTCAGTTGCTTAGTGCTTTTGTTTTTGCGCTGAAACATCAGTTGAGAGGAACAGATGCTTATGAAGATTTACAGGCAAGGCTTAATGAAGATCAACTGAAAATTGCAGCAGCATCAAAATATAAGCCGGCAGTTATTATGAGATTACTGGCGGAATGGGTACAGAAAGCAAAAGAGGAAGGCGGTCTGGATTCTATTCAGCAGGCACGTTTTGATGAAAATTTTGATAAACTTTCTGATATTCTGGGAGGATGCGAAAGAATTATTTCAACTCCAATTCCTTATAGCTACAGGGTTTTGCTGCATCGGACGGTGTATATCTATTGTTTCTTGCTGCCGTTTGGACTGGTAGATTCATTAGGATGGTTTACACCGCTTATTGTGGTATTTGTGGCTTATACCTTTGTCGCGTTTGAAGCGATAGCGGATGAGATTGAGGAACCTTTTGGAACAGATGCCAACGATTTGGCTCTCAACAGTATGTGTGTGATGATTGATGAGACGATTCATGAGATGGCAGGGGAACAGATTGCTGTTTCTCAAAAAATGACTCAGAATATTATTGATTGATAAAGGTTTAAAGGTAATTGTATGAAGGTTTCAGAAAAAAATGTGATTTATACAATTGGACATTCCGTTCATTCATTGGAGTATTTCATTGAAATGCTTAATTCATTTAATATTAAATTTTTAGCAGATATCCGGAGATTTCCGGGATCAAAAAAGTATCCGTGGTTCAATAAAGAAAATCTGGAAAAGATACTTCCTGAAAATGATATTGAATATATCCATCTTGAAGAATTGGGAGGCAGGAGAAAGGTACAGTCCGGCTCAGTAAACAGCCGATGGCGGAATGAATCTTTCCGGGGATATGCTGATTATATGCAAACCTCAGAATTTGTAACTGCGGTTGAAAAGCTGGAAGACATTGCTAAGGAAAAAACAACAGCTTTTATGTGCTCTGAAGCGGTATGGTGGCGCTGTCACAGATCTATGGTCTCTGATTATCTTAAAGCAAGAGGCTGGAAAGTAGAGCATATTATGAATGTCGGAAAAATAGAAGAGCATCCTTACACCTCACCAGCAAGAGTATATGATGGAAAGGTTTTTTATTCAGATGCAAGTTTATTTGATTAAAAGATAAATGATATGAAAACAAAATTTAAAATAGGAGATAAAGTAAGCTGGAATTCTGAAGCAGGAAGAGTTTCAGGAACAATCATTACGATTCATACAAAAGACTTCAATTATAAAGGTTATACTCACCATGCCAGTGAAGACAGCCCTCAATATGAAATCAAAAGTGACAAATCCGATCATATTGCAGCTCATAAAGAATCTGCACTCACAAAGATTTAGTCTGTAATCTTAAGGCTGTATAGTCTGAATGCCGCCTTTTAATGAAAATACCTCTTTGTCAGGGAAAACCTTTTTTATCTTTCTTACAGCTTCTGCACTGCGCTTCCCGGATTGACAATACACTAAAATAGGTTTTGGCAAACCGGAAAAGGAATGTACATGGTGCTGTAGTTCTTCTACAGGAATATTGGTTCCTCCAATATTGAAATGTTGATGTTCTTCCACAGAACGTACATCTATAATTTCAAAATGATCCTTCTCCTGAATCAGCTGTTCAAACGTAATAACCTGAACAGTCTGGGGCAAAGCTGTAATTTCTACAGATGTTTTTCTTAATTTAATAACCTGGGTTTTGCCGTTCAGAACATTCATCAGCCATAATTTTCCTGCTAATACATTCTGTGGCTGAGTAAAATATTTTATAACTTCATTGGCCTGCATACATCCAATCATGCCTGCCAGTGTAGGGAGCACACCGCCTTCTCTGCAATTGGGAACCTGAGATTCTTCCGCATCAGGAAAAACATCACGGTAATTGGGGGAGTAGGTGCCGTCTTTCTGTAAAACATTCCAGATGCTTACCTGGCCTTCATATTGGTAAATAGCACCATAGACCAAAGGTTTTCCAGCCAGAACGCAGGCGTCATTTAACAGACATTTCGTTTCAAAATTATCTGTTCCTTCCACAATCAGATCGAATTCAGAAATCAGATCCATAACATTTGAGGAAGTTACTTTCAAACGGTAAGGAATTATGGAAACGGCTGGGTTTTGCTGCTGTAGCTTTTTTGCTGCAGCATCTACTTTATAGGTTCCGATATCCTGTGGAGTATATAGAATCTGACGGTGCAGGTTGCTTTCCGAAACGAGATCATCATCCGCAAGAGCAATTTTTCCTATTCCTGAAGAAGCAAGATATTGTGCCGTGGGGCAACCCAAACCTCCCATGCCCACAATCAGAATTTTAGCATTATGAAGCAATTCCTGGGAAGAAATACCAAATCCAGGTAAAGAAATCTGGCAGTGATAGCGTTCAAAAGGATCGTTCATAGGTATGCTTTTATGATTTCTTTAGAATTTCCTTTGCTTTTGTCATTTCTTCCGGTGTATTTACATTCATCAAAGCATCAGGATTATTGGGTTTCAGGATCAAAGTATCACTATTCATCAGAACCTTTCTGGGACAGGTATTTCCTAAACCTAAAAAATTAAGAAGTAAGGGATAGCTTTTGGGTTCCCAGATGGTGATTAGGGGTTCCGGTAAACCGTCAAAAGGACTTTCGTAAGTTGTAGCAGCCTTTTCAGCATCTCTGGACCGGATCAGAAATTCTAATGAATTTTTATCCAGCAGAGGCAGGTCACAAGCTACCACCAGCCATGCTTTATCTCTTTGGGCACGCAAGGCAGAAAGTATTCCACCGAAGGGGCCCATATTTAAAAAAGTATCGGTAAGGGCGTTGTAATCCGTATCGAAATGTTCCAATTGATCCTGCCGGCAGGAAATAAAAACATTCTCACAAAACGGAGCTAAAAGATCAGCTGCATAATACCGCTGTTCTTTCCCATGCCAATTGATTTTATCTTTAGGATTTCCCATTCGCAGGCTTTTCCCCCCTGCAAGCACCAGCCCGTTCAATTGAGGGAAATCAGTCTCTTTTGAAGTCATTTTTTCCACCTGATTTTTCGATTAGTTTTATCTCTTTGATGACAATATCATGGCTCATTGCTTTGCACATATCATAAATGGTAAGGGCGGCAACAGATGCTCCCGTAAGAGCTTCCATTTCGATACCTGTTTTAGCTTCAATCTCAGCAGTGCAATAGATTTCAATCTCGTTTTCAGCATTGATATCAATCTCTATTTCACAGTTATCCATACCAATCGGATGGCAGAGTGGGATTAATTCGCCTGTTTTTTTAGCGGCCATTATCCCTGCAATAATAGCAGTTTGAAATACTGAGCCTTTTTTTGTTTTGAAATCATCCTGTTGAAGTGCAGCCAAAATATTTTCAGGAAGTATTACCACCGCTTTAGCCACTGCTTTTCGGTGCGTAATTTTTTTCTGCCCGACATTTACCATGCCTGGTTGTTCCTTTTTATTAAGATGTGAAAAATTTGTCATGTGTAAGATTAAAAATTATATTTCCAGACTTTATAGACTTCACCCTTCCTGAATTCCGTTTTTTCCAGAGGAAGTTCTATGAATGCATCAGTTTCCGCAAGATGGGAAAAATCTCCGGAACCATTGGTATTGACAGATTCTGCAATGACCTGCCCCGATGAGTTCACATGGAGTTTTACCTGAGCAAAATACTGCAATGGAAAAGGGAAATCAAGGTCATTGTGCAAAACCGCATATTGGGTAGTTTCCGGAATCTCTAAAGATCTTTCCAGCCAGGGAATAAAATATCGGTGAAGACACATAAATACGGAAACAGGATTCCCTGGGAATGCAAAAACCAGTTTTTCATTCTGACTTTTGCCAAACCAAAAAGGTTTTCCGGGTCTTTGTTTTATTTTGTGAAAAAGTTTTTCTATTCCCGCTTCTTCACAGGCTTTAGGCAGATAATCGAATTTTCCCATAGACACTCCGCCGCTCATCAGCAAAATGTCATACGTTTCGATATATCGCGAAAGCTCTGTTTTTATTAATTGAAAATCGTCATTCAAATGCAGCAGATCTGCACTGATTTTATATTTTTCCAAAACGGATTTTATAGTGATTCCATTGGAACGTCTTAGCTGAAATGGAGTAGGCTGGTCTTCAGGGGAAATCATTTCGTCTCCGGTGGAAATAATAGCAACCTTAGGAAGTTTTTTTACGGTTAATAATGTTTTTCCTACCGATGCAGCAATTCCGAGAATGGAGGGGGTAATGACCTGATTGGCTTTTACCAATATTTCTCCTGCTTTTTTGTCCTTTCCTTTCAGGTGGATATTCTGTCCTTTTTTTATCGGAATTGTAAAGCTCGCCAGATTATTGTTAATCGAAATATCTTCATAACGAATCACGGTATCTATAGAAGAATGTAATGCGGCTCCGGTCATGATTTCAATGCATTCGTCTTCAGTATCAATAAAAACAGGAAGTTCTCCGGCGGCTTGTACAGCCTTTATTTTATAGGTATGAATTCCATTTTTATGTGAATTAAAATGTATTGCAATTCCATCCACCGTAGACCTGTCAAAGGGTGGCAAATCAGAATCTGCTGTAATATTTTCAGCTAAAATCCTTCCTAAAGCATTTTCATAGAAAACCTCTTCCGTTCCAAAGTTTTTGATTTGGGAAAGTATGATTTCTTCTGCCTGTTGTACACTGATCATTTCCATAATTATCCTCCGATTGTTGCCATAGACTGATGAATTTGTGATGCGGTAAGACTCTCTTTTTGAGCTTCCCAGCCGTCCTTTGGTTTGTTTTGTATGCTGTTGATTATGATATCTTTCAGCTCTTCATCTGTTTTTCCCATCCGGATCTCATCTTTGAGATTTATACCGGTACCTTCATAAAGGCAGGTTCTGAGGATACCGGAAGGTGTGATTCTTATTCTGTTGCAATCTCCGCAAAATGAACGTGTATATGCTGCAATAATTCCTATATTTCCTGCAAAACCGGGAATCTTATAATTATATGCCGTTGAATGTTTAGGATCTTGAATCTTTTGTATTTCAGGGAAATATTCTTTTATATAGTTGTAAATCTGTGAGAAATTCCATTTCAGAGAAATATCTGTATCACCACCGTTGAAAGGCATTTCTTCAATAAAACGTACATCAACAGGAAGATCTTTCGTAAGTTCTACCAAGGGAATAATATCCTCAATATTTTCATTTTCCATCACCACCGTATTGATTTTTACTTTGATATGATGCTGAAGGAGAGCTTCTAACGTTTTCATGACCTTATCAAAGCTGTTTCTTCTGGTAATTTTGAAAAACCGGTCTTTATCAAGGGTATCAAGGCTGAGATTAACAGATTTTATCCCAAATTTTTTAAGTTCCGGAATATAGGGCTCGGTAAGAAGACCATTGGTCGTTAAGCTGAGATCTGTCAGGCCGTCTAATTGTGATATTTTCCGGATAAGTTCAATGCTGGTTTTTCGTACAAACGGTTCTCCTCCGGTGATCCGGATTTTATCTACTCCCATTTTTGTAAATACGGAACAGATTCTGAGCATTTCCTCATCAGTCATTAATTCCTTTTGCTTGATCCAGGTAAGACCTTTTTCCGGCATGCAGTATGTACATCGGAGATTACATCGGTCTACAATTGCAAGCCTGAGATAATTAATATTCCTTCCAAATTTATCTGTCAACATTTTAAATATGATGAGTCCTATTACAAATATACTGAATGTTTTTTGTGGTAATGATCAATTTTATACTTATTGCTTAAATAATAATTTACTTTTTCAAGTTTGGATATGGGCTGTCACTAATGACTCTTATAATTGTTTTTGCCGAACAGAGAACGTAGAAAAAGGAAAATTCAAGGGTATTAAAAAGTTAATGCAAAATGAAATATTAAGAAATATTCATTGTAAGAAAAAATAATAAAATCGGTATCTTTGAAAAAGAATAAACCAATTGTAATTCTGATTCATTCAGAATGTAGCTTTTCCCACTAAAATTATGGAGCATATTAAATTAATTGTTACCGACATGGACGGGACTTTTCTTAATTCCAGCCATGAAATGAGCCCTGAGTTTTCGGATGTTTACAAGGAACTGAAAAAAAGAAATATTTTATTTGTGCCGGCGAGCGGAAGGCAGATGCCCGGGATTACCCATTATTTCGGAGATATAGAGAGTGAGATCGGTTTTATTGCTGAAAACGGTGGTTACGTGGTCTATAAAGATCAGGAACTTTTTGCTGATACTCTGGAATATAAACATATTGTTGAGATCATCAAGACCGTTCGTGAAATGCCGGATGCCAAAGCTGTATTGTCCGCTAAGAAATATGCTTATTATGAAACCGACGATCAGCAGTTCGTAGAATTTTTCTCAAAGTATTATACCAAAAACATGAAGAAAGATGATCTGACGGAAAAAATTGATGATACCGCCTTTAAAATTGCAGTTTATCATCCGGATGGTTCTGAAAAACATCTTTATCCTGCCCTTAAAAGATTTGAAGATCAGGGACTTGAAGTTGTCATTTCCGGAGCGCATTGGCTGGATGTCATGAATAAAGATATCAATAAGGGAAACGCTTTGAAAATACTTCAGAAGTCGCTGGGGATTTCTCCTGAAAATACAATGGCTTTCGGGGATTATATGAACGATATAGAAATGCTGAAGAATGCAAAATATTCTTATGCTATGGAAAATGCTCACCCGAATGTGAAACAGGCAGCCAATTTTGAAGCTTCTACTAATGACAGTTTTGGAGTATTGAAAACAATTAAAGATTATCTGCAGAACTGATATTTCTGAAATAATAAAAGAGTAATCTTTAAAGGTTGATCTTTATCTATGCTTAAGATCTGTTATAAGTTTTTTATGCAGAACCAGATCAACAAGCTCTTTATCTTGCCGTATTAAATAAGAAAAAATAAAGTATGGAATTTTCACCATTTAATAATGTTATCAAGCTTTGCATTCAGGGGATGAATTTGGAAGATAAAGCTATGCCTGAAGAAGCAGGAAGACTGTTTTTACAAGCCTGGGAAGCAGCAGCGAACGATCATGAAAAATTTCTGGCTGCTCATTATGTATCTCGTCATCAAAAAACGCCTGCTGATCGATTGAAATGGCTTGAAACCTCTCTGGAATTTGCTTTAAAGATAAATGATGATACAGTTAAAAGTGCATTGCCTTCTCTTTATTTGAACATTTCTAAATCCTACGAGGAATTAAGAGATTTTGAAACATCAAAAAAGAACGCTGAACTGGCATTGTTATTACAAAATAATCCTTCTGATAAAGGGCCTTTTTACCATGGAACAAAAGCCGATTTACAGATTGGAGATCTACTGACGGCTGGCGGAATCTCAAATTATAAGTCAGAATTAAAAATGAATCATATCTATTTCACTGCCTTGATGAGTGGAGCAGGGCTTGCTGCTGCTTTAGCAAAAGGTGATGGAGCAGAACATGTATATATTGTAGAACCAACAGGTACTTATGAGAATGATCCTAATGTAACAGATAAGAAATTTCCAGGAAATCCCACCCGTTCTTATCGTTCTGAAATGCCTTTGAAAATCATCGGTGAAGCTGAAGGATGGACAAAACCTAATCCTGAAGATCTTCAGAGATTTCGTGAAAAATTAGATGACAGCAAAGGGGAGATTATCAATTAAACTTATTATTCGTCTTTTGCCTTCCTTTAATTAGCAGCAATGAAAATCTCTGATTATGATTGTACGCATAAATGGCAGAATGAATATTTCCTACATTTGGGATAAGTTTTTCATTCATCCAATAGTTTTAGCCTCCCGATGGGGGCTTTTTATTTTGGTTATTGTTACTCATCAAGAGAGCTGAATAACAAATGAGCATAAAGGATATTTTCATTATTTTCTCTGGTCCAGGTTCTGCCATTAACTAATCCAAAAGCCATTTTGTTGATTGAGTATAAATACTTTTCAATTTCCTGCCACTGTATTTCATCTACATATGATTCTATATTTACCCAGTCACCCACAACGGGTAATATATCAAACTCAACTGCTGGAATGGTAATATCAATTTCCTTTAAATCATCTGACACAAAAACTACTTTCATATTTTAATATTTAAATCAAATATAATTAATTCAAATAGATATAATTAACGGTTTAATTCATTCTGTAGAGAATATTGCTATATTAGTGGCGAATTAAAATATTTGAACCATGAAAAATTTAAGGAAAATCTCAAGAGAGCAGTTAAAATCAGTAAAAGGTGGGGCGACTCCGGTTCCTCAATGTAAAATTGGATTTCATTATGAGTGTAGATCAGTAGGAATTTGTGATGATATGCAAGATCTGCATGATTGTTCATGTGAATGCGTTCCCAATAAAAAGTAAATAGTAAGCCCTCCAAAAAGAGGGCTTTTTTAGTATTATTACCGGGTAGATATTTGCAGAGAACGTTTCTTTGTATCTTAAATGTGAAAAGTTAGAATGCATCCCCTGTATGTTCCAATACATCGTATGCTACACCTCTTTGACAATATTTTGCATTGTTAAAAAGATATTTTACAACCAGAATCTTTTCAGAATTGGTTCTACTATCAAATTGAAAATCAACTAAACCTGGTTTGCCGTATTTGTCCTTCAGCCCAAAAGCAAGGTGTCCCGTAGTAGGTCCGCCGAACTTAATATCATAAATCTTTCTTTTTTCACTGTTTGTTTTGTTATTTATTACGGGAATAACATGCACTTCTCTCATTCCTTTTCTAAACGTAAAATCATAATCTCTGGTTCGTATGGAATAGGTTCCGGCCAGATTTTGGAATAAGGCAGTGTACTTTGCTGTGGTATCATCCTTATCATAATCATCTTTAAACAATAGTTTCTCATTAAAAAGAAGATCAGATTCTATGTGGTAAAGAGTATTCTTAGCCTGAACCTCTTTATGAGTTGCATCAGCACTGAAAATAAAAATAAAGATTCCGAGGAATACGGCAAACACTGTGAGAGATCCGATAATAATTAAGAATGCAGGTAAGCAGCCACGTTTTTTTCCAGAACTATTGATTTTTGCTTCCATGATTTATTTTTGTGCAAAGAAAAGGTCTTTTGCTGCATAGGCTTTACGGGAAACCATAAACAATAAAAGCTGTTAAAAATAAAAACAGCCACAATTGAATTGTGGCTGTCTCTTTTGAAATCAAATATCGACTATTATAAAGATCTGGAACGGGCGATGTTGATAAGATACACAAGATGTGCAAACATGCTTCGTTTTACAGACTCTACTTTTATATCTCCGGTGGTCTGGTTGATCGTTGTTACAAGATCAGTATTACATTGACCATTGAAGTTACCACTTCCTAAATAGTTTACATTATTAGCCGTTGGATAGGAGATCCTCGGATAATCCGGTGCAACCTGGTTGGCAACAGCAGTTGTTCCGCTGAATCCTTTATTATCAACATATCGGGCTGTCCAGGTTCCTAAAAACTGTCCGTTACCCGTATTGATACCTTGTCCCACAATAATTTGAGTGTCTACGGGATTGGTAAATCCGGAACATGAGGTGTAATGATTTAAAGAAACGGTGCAGGAAGAAGCGTTATCAGCAGGTTGAAAGCATTTTCCTTCATAGACGGTTAACCTTTGTTCTGTAGAAGAAGTTGAAGTGTTCAATAAAGCTTTCGGAGCGAAAATTTCTTCAGGAGATATCAGAGTTAAAACTCCTTGTGCATCCGCCGCAACAATTTTTTTTTCAGCATTTGAAAGTCCTCTTACTCTTACCAGACCATTGACATCTAATGTATGAGAAGGAATAGGTGTATTAATCCCTACCTGTGCTATTAGATTCCCACCAATAGCAATTGCTGCCAAAAAGAATGTTTTTGTTTTCATGATATTTTTTGAAAAGGTTAAATTTTTCACTAATGTAGGAAATAACTTTAAAATGGATGTGGAAATCGCCTGAAATCTCATATAAACTAATTGTAAACGAATATTGAATAGAGTAATATCAAATTTCATGGATCATTTTTTAAATAACTCAAAATTTATACACCTTGTATTTGTTTGAAAAATATTTGTATTTTAGCCAAAATATGTTGTTTTTTAATAAACATATTGGGTGCTAATTAAAATTCAGATAATTTGAATGAAAAAATTAGTAGATTTGCACGGAACAAAAAAATAATAAATATTAAGCACTATTCTCTGTGACGGAATTTTTAGAAGGGAAGTACATCGAGAATAACAGGATTTTAGGTTATAAAACTACTGAAACTATGAAGAAACTTTTTTTACTTTTATTAACGGCGTTTTTATTTATCGGCTGCAGCTCTAATGATGATACCATCTATGATTATGTAGGAACATGGTCAGGTTCTTATGAAGGAAATGATAAAGGAGTTTGGAACTTCGTGGTAGATGAGAGTGGTAAAGTGGTAGGAACAATGCATTCCGATGTTAATAATGAAAACTATAGTATTTCCGGAAATTTAAGTGAATCGGGAGATCTTAACGCAAGAGTAGGGCTTCCTTCACAAGGAGATTTCAAGGGAACGTTAACAACGGAAAAAAAAGGAAACGGAAACTGGTCCAACTCACTTCCTACACCTGCACAGTCAGGAAGCTGGAAAGGAGAGAAGAAATAAAAAAAGAAAGTCTGCAAATTCTGCAGACTTTTTTATTTAAACAAATCCCATATGGGTAATCTCATCATGACCATTCTTCAGAACTATAAAATAAACGAGAAGATCATTCTCTGAAAAATACTTTTTAAAAGGCCTTTGCTGCTGATTCCAGCTGATTATTTCTTCAGCATATTCTGTGCTGTAATTTTCAGAATCTAATTTTATAGTTACAACTACAGATTTATCAGCGATACAATCAACGTTTTTATATAGGATATGATTCTCAATTCTGATACAATCTAAAACATTAGGAATTGTACCCAGCTGAAATTCTCTCAGAAGCCTTCTTCCTTCTTCAGTCTTTAAACCATTTTCAACCGTTCGTTTTCCCCTTTCGGAAATCATATCCAGATCTTTGATCGTTGTCATAACCTTTGCGAACTTCTGGTAGAGGAGGGGATCACCTGCTTCTTTAATATAGAGGTTCAGAGTATTCCGGATAATTTTCCCAATTTTAGAGCAATGCCCGAATTCCGAGCTGTTCTGCCGCACTTTCTCATAAGACGGACTTTTTTTAAAGGCAGTTTTATTGAACCCGCTTTTCTTCCGAACCACATTCTTACCGTTCAGATTATAAAATACAAGGTCACCTACAGCCCCCGTGATCTTAATGAGACTTTCATATGTTGCCATATCTTCAAAATAGAAATCAAATATACCAATAAATACTTGAAAACAAAATTTTAACATATATTTACCATATAGTTGTAGTATAGTTATATCATAATTAAAATATAAAATGTATATTTGTTGAAGAATTACTTAAACAAGTAAAAATCAGACGAATATGGGATTGGGATTATTTGAACAAAAAATGAGAATAAAGCAGTGGTCTGTTTTACTGATTGCATCTGCTTTTGTAGTCTCCTGTGGATCATCGAAAAGTGTTTCCGGCAGTAAGAAATCAAATACGAAGACAGTTGCAAAATCTGAGAACCTCAGAAAACTGGATTCAAAATTTGACGGAAGTGTATCCAGATCAATTAATGATATTCTGAAGGACGCTGAAAAATACATCGGAACACCCTATAAATTCGGAGGAAATACATCATCAGGATTTGACTGTTCCGGATTTACTGTAAAAGTATTTGAAGAAAATGACTTCAACCTCCCAAGAAGGTCTTCTGATCAGGCTGAAGCCGGAAAAAATATTGATATCAGAGACGTAAAACCCGGGGATCTTTTGTTTTTTGCAACAGCAGGAGGAAGCAGGGTATCTCATGTAGGAATTGTTCATGATATTGGCCCTGACGGAGAAGTGAAGTTTATCCATGCTTCTACCTCAAAAGGGGTGATCATTTCATCCCTGAACGAAAAATACTGGAATAAGGCCTATCTTCATGCCCAAAGAGTTCTGTGAAAAATCTTTTAAATGATAGAGAACCGAACCTTTGCCTTTATTAAAACAGATAAAAAGTTGGTCAAACTTTTCTTCAAAGATATCAATATCATTAAAGGGCTTGGAAACTATGTAGAAGTTCATACCATAGATCATAAAAGATATATTTACTACAAAACACTTAAAGATCTCATTGAAACCCTGCCGGACGAATTTATGCGGGTTCACAATTCATACATCGTCAATCTTACCAATATAGAATCTTTTGAAGATAATCATCTCATATGCGGCGAATTGAAAATTACCGTGGCTAAAAGTTATAAAGAATGTCTCCATTCTGCTCTAGGTAAAATAATGCTTTAAAACTCAGCGACATTAGAAAAAGAGCTATCTGCATTCTATTTCTTACCCTTTACATAAAAAAGTTTTTATTCCTGTTTTGTTAGTCTAGTTTTACCAAAAACTTACAGAATGAATAAAGAAAACGCGTTACACTACATCAAAACCAATAACCTCATTGGAATAAAAGCAGGAAAACATAGATCTGAGTTTCTGGAAATCTGGATGATTGTTGTTCAGGACAGAGTATTTGCAAGATCATGGGGACTCGCTGAAAGAAGTTGGTTTACTGCCTTTTTAGAAAATTCAGCAGGAGAAATCCAATGTGGGGAAGTCACTTATCCTGTATATGCTGTGATTCCTGAAGACCTCAACGAACTTACCGAAGAAATTAATAAGGCGTATCTGACAAAGTACAATACCGGTCACAATATTCCTTATTCACAAGGAATTATTCATGAAAAACATGTTGTCAGAACAATTGAGTTTATTATTTTGGATTAAAAATCAATAGGAACGGGCTTTAGCCCGTTCAATAAAAGATAAAACAATCAATTGGCTTTAGCCAAAACGTATGTGACAATATTCTTTGACCACCCCGTCAAAAATTCTTTGAATTTTCGCCACCCCTCCAAAGGAGGGGAATTTTAGGTTTCCAATTGGAAATTTCTGCAATCCCAATAAAGTCCCTGTCATTGCAATAGCATTGCATCAAAAAACTCCGGTAATTTGTTTAAAACTATTATCTATGACAGACTTTATCAGATTCTTTATTCCTTTATACTTCATTCTTTTCTTCCTCATTTCATTTGTTGGGATCAGTTACAAAGTAGCAAAGCAGATTGGCAAAAACCCGAATGTCCTTCCAAATGATGATTCTGCTTATGGGCTTGTAGGATTATATTTTAAGTTCGTATTGTTCGCACTTTTTATGTATATACTGTTTCTTTCATTTTCTTCCGAAGACATTTCTTCTGTTTATAAGATCAGTTTTCTGGAGAATAATATCATTCAATATGTTGGACTTATTATAATGATCCTTGCGTTGATTTGGGTGATTAAAGCTCAGATTCAGATGAAAAACTCCTGGCGTATTGGGATCGATAATAGAACAAAAACAGAATTGATAACCCATGGATTATTCAGGTTTTCCAGAAATCCTATATTTCTGGGAATGACAGTAAGTCTTGTTGGTTTTTTTCTTGTTATTCCAACTGTAATTGCTCTGACTTTCCTTTTGATTGGAAGTGTTTTGATGCAGATCCAAATAAGGCTTGAAGAGGAGTATTTAATAAAAGAACACGGACAAATTTACCTTGCCTATAAAAATAGGGTTAAGCGTATGTTGGGCCTTTATTAAAAGCACAACGTTAAAAACGGTTTTGCTGAACTTTTTTGTATCTTTGGCCGGTATAATTTTAAATAAGAAACATGTCGTTACAACAAACTATTGAAAATATCTGGGACAACAGAGATTTATTGCAGAATGAAGACAGCCAAAAAGCAATCAGAGAGGTTATTTCTTTGGTTGATAAAGGTGAACTTCGTACAGCAGAGCCTACTGAAAACGGATGGCAGGTAAATGAATGGGTAAAGAAAGCGGTAGTAATGTATTTCCCGATCCAGAAAATGGAAACTATTGAGGTAGGTCCGTTTGAATTTCATGACAAAATACCTTTAAAGAGAAATTATGCTGAAAAAGGAGTGAGAGTTGTACCACATGCAGTAGCAAGAGAGGGAGCTTACATCGCTCCGGGAGTCATTATGATGCCGTCTTACGTAAATATTGGTGCTTATGTAGATTCAGGAACAATGGTAGATACATGGGCAACTGTAGGAAGCTGTGCACAGATCGGTAAAAATGTTCACCTGAGTGGTGGTGTAGGTATCGGTGGAGTATTGGAGCCGTTACAGGCAGCTCCGGTAATCATTGAAGATGACTGCTTTATCGGTTCAAGATGTATCGTTGTAGAAGGAGTTCACGTAGAAAAAGAAGCCGTATTGGGTGCAAACGTAGTATTGACAGCTTCTACAAAAATTATCGATGTAACTGGAGATACACCTGTCGAAATCAAAGGAAGAGTTCCTGCACGTTCAGTAGTAATCCCTGGAAGCTATACAAAACAATATCCGGCTGGAGAATACCAGGTTCCATGTGCATTGATCATTGGTCAGAGAAAAGAATCTACAGACAAGAAAACATCTCTGAATGATGCATTGAGAGATAATAATGTAGCGGTTTAAAATTAATATTGTAAGCTAATACCACAATCTTGAAAGAAAAATTTCTTAAAATATTATTAAACCCTAAATATATATTTGGGGTTTATCTTATTATATCCGTTGTTACAGCAATTTCCAAATACCTGAGAGGAGATTATGCGATCAATAACTACCTGATTTTTAAAAATGTATTCTTTAATACCATCCATCAGAAAAACTTATTTATCCATTACCCTGATCTTTATTTTGATTTAAACCATTATGGCGTATTTTTCAGTGCATTGATTGCTCCGTTTGCCATGATGCCGGATTGGCTGGGAATTTCACTATGGAATATTGCCAATACTTTTATCTTCATTTATGGTATTTATAAACTGCCGTTTTCAGACAGTAAAAAAGCAATTTTCGGGCTGCTTTGTCTTCAGGAATACATTACAGCAGCTTTAAGTTTGCAGTTCAATGTAGCATTGACAGGCCTTTTATTGTTATCTGCAGTATACATTTACGAAAGAAAAGAGGTGAAATCTGTAACCGCAATTTTAATAGGAATATTTGTGAAAATCTACGGAATTGTAGGATTGACACAGTTTTTCTTCATTAAAAATAAAACAAAATTTATTCTTTCAGGAATTGCTATAGCAGTACTGTTTTTTGTACTTCCAATGGCGTATTCAAGCCCGCAATTTGTGATCCAGTGTTACTCAGACTGGTTTCAGTCTATTGTAGAAAAGAACAACGAAAATCAGGTGTTGGGAAATATGCAGGACATCTCGCTGATGGGCTTTGTTAGAAGAGTTTTAGGAGATGCATCTATTTCCAATCTTGTATTTTTAGCCGGCGGATTGCCGCTTTTTGCTTTACCTTATATCAGAATTAAGCAATACAAACACTATGCGTTCCAATTGATGATTCTGGCTTCAACTTTACTGTTTTTGGTATTGTTCAGTTCCAGTTCAGAATCTCCAACCTATATTATTGCGGTTGTAGGAGTGCTGATATGGTTTTTCCTGCAGAAAGAAAGATCACCTCTTATTATAGGATTGCTTGTTTTCGTCATTATTTTCACATGTTTTTCAACTTCGGATCTATTCCCGAAATTTGTAAAAGAAAACTATATCATCAAATATTCATTAAAAGCTGTACCTTGTATTGTAATCTGGTTGAGAGTGACTTATGAGCTTCTGACTAAAGATTTTGAGAAAAATTACAGCCTGAATTAATAAATATGAAGAAAATTTCAATTGTAATTCCTGCCTATAACGAAGAAGGAAATGTCGCTATGATCCATCAGAAAATTAAAGAAGTTTTTGATGGCTTACCTAATTACGACTTTGAAATCATATTTGTAAATGATGGCAGCAGAGACAATACACAACAAAAATTAGAAGAACTTTCCAATCAATACGATGAAGTGAAATTCATTGAGTTTTCTAGGAATTTTGGCCATCAACCTGCAGTAAAAGCAGGAATGGACAATGCCTTGGGAAATGCAGTTATTTCGATGGACGGAGACCTTCAGCATCCGCCGGAGATTATCCCTGAAATGATTCAGAAATGGGAGGAAGGCTATGATGTGGTTTTTACTTTCAGGACTTATCCAAAGGAGATATCCTTCTTTAAAAGAAAAACATCAGACTTATTTTATAAGCTTTTATCAAGCCTGTCAGACGTTAATTTAACGAAAGGAGGCGGCTCAGATTTCAGATTACTGGATGCGAGGGCAGTTGATGTAATGAGAAACTTTAACGAAGATGACTTATTTCTCAGAGGACTGACGAGCTGGATGGGTTTTAAACAGATTGGAATTGATTTTACCGCTGCAGAAAGACTTTCAGGAAAAAGCAGCTACAATCTTAAAAAAATGTTCACCTTTGCCTTTACGGGAATCACAGCTTTCAGTGTGAAACCATTGTATCTGGCAGCTTATCTGGGCTTTTTATTCTCAGCACTTTCGGTAATAGGATATGGTGCTTATGTGGTTCATTCCTTCATTGCAAAAACAGAGATCTCCGGTTGGGCATCATTGATTATGACGATAGTTTTCTTCGGTGGACTTCAGCTAATCATCCTCGGAATCATGGGGATTTACTTAGGTAAAATATTTAAACAGGTGAAAGACAGACCTAATTATATTATTAAAAACAAAAATTTTTAGAATGGTTTTATTGAGTTTTGATATTGAAGAATTTGATATGCCATTAGAATATAAGGGTGAGATTCCCTTTGAAAAGCAGATTTCAATTTCACAAACAGGATTAGAAAGAATACTCAATATCCTTAAAAAACATAATGCAAAAGCTACTTTCTTTTCTACCGTAGTTTTTGCAGAAAATAGCAAACATCTTATTGAAAGACTATTGAGTGAAGGTCATGAACTGGCTTCTCACACGTGGTTTCATTCAGAATTTGAAGACAAGCACCTCAAAGAATCAAGAGAAAAACTGGAAGAATTATTTTCTACCAGAGTAACCGGGTTAAGAATGCCGAGAATGATGCCTGTAGACGAAAAAGAAGTTGAAAGGGCAGGATATTCATACAATTCATCCATCAATCCTACGTTTTTACCGGGAAGATATAATAATTTAAAAGTTTCCAGAACCTATTTCAAAGAAGGGAATGTAACTCAGGTTCCGGCCTCGGTTTCTCCTAACTTCAGAATTCCTTTGTTTTGGTTAAGTTTTCATAATTTCCCGTTGTTTTTGTACAAAAAACTGGCTTCAGATACCTTGAAAAAGGACAATTATCTTAATATTTATTTCCATCCATGGGAATTTGCAGAGATTAAAGATGAAGCTTTTAAACTTCCTGGATTTACGGTAAAAAACTCAGGAAAAGAGATGGTGGAAAGATTTGATTCATTTGTAGGCTGGCTGAAAGCGAAAGGACATACATTCGGTACATTTCAGGAATTTCAAAAACAGATACAGCGATGAAGATTGCCTTTGATGCAAAACGGTTTTTCCACAATACATCCGGTCTGGGAAACTATTCAAGAGATCTGGTAAGAATGCTTTCTGAGCACGAACCGGATAACGAGTATCTGTTGCTTAATAAAAACAAATCCGAGCGTGGAAAAGAGATCCTTGAGCGCCCGAATGTTCATTATATTGAAACCTCAAAAGGAAACTTTTCACGCCAGCTGAAAATGGGTAAAGATGCCCAAAAGCAAGGAGCTGACATTTTCCATGGTTTATCCGGCGAACTTCCTTTAAAATGGGATTCAAAACCTATTAAAAAGGTGGTTACCATTCATGATCTGATTTTTGTAAGATATCCGCAGTATTACTCTTTTTTTGACAGGAGAATACACTTCTGGAAATTTAAAAAAGCAGCTGATATGGCTGATAAAATCATTGCTATTTCAGAACAGACCAAAAGAGATATTATTCAGTATTTAAAGGTTCCTGAGACTAAGATTGAAGTCATTTATCAAGGATGTCATCATGCCTTTAAAGAACAGCAGTCTCCTGAACTGATGCAGGCTGTAAAGGATAAATATAGCCTTCCTGAAAAATTTATACTCAACGTAGGAACCATCGAAGCCCGTAAAAATCTTTTGAATGTCGTAAAAGCGATCAAGGGTACAGAAATTCCTCTTGTAGTAGTGGGAAGGAAGACCAAATATTATCAGAAAATAGAGAATTTCCTTAAAAAAAACAAGATGGAAAAGCAGGTGCTGTTTCTGGAGGGAGTTTCTATAGATGAATTGGCTGCGATCTATAAACTGGCAGATATTTTTGTCTACCCGAGTTTCTTTGAAGGCTTCGGAATCCCTGTGATTGAAGCACTTTTCTCCAAAACTGTTGTGGTTACAAGCAATACAAGCTGTCTGCCCGAAGCAGGAGGAAAAGACTCTGTTTATATCAATCCTGATAATGATCTTGATATTCGTGCCAAACTAAAATTTCTCTGGGAAAATGAATCCGAAAGAAAACGCCGTGAGGAAAAGGGTTTTGAGTTTGTTCAGAAATTTAATGACGAACTCATAGCGAAGGAACTGATGAGTTTTTATCAAAAAATTATCTGAAAAAACTTTGCATTTTAAAAATAAATCCTACATTTGCATCATAATTCAATACAATGAAACCAACTTTTTTAGCATTACATCATTATTATCATCATCTCTGTTAGGCGGAATTGATTGATATAAGTATGTGCTAAAATCAAAAATAATTAAAACCGTCTGAGTAAATAGGCGGTTTTTTTGTTTCCTGAATTCTTCTCAGAAATCTCAATAGACCAGTTTTTATTTGCTCGGACCCAAAAAAGGCAAAATGAGTAAATTAAAAATTGCAATCCAAAAAAGCGGCCGGCTTTATGAAGAATCTCTACAGCTTCTCAAAGACTGCGGAATCTTCGTCAACAACGGGAAAGACCAGCTCAAAGTTTCAGTAGATAACTTTCCGATGGAAATCATGTACCTTCGGAATTCAGACATCCCGCAATATCTGGAAGATGGAGTGGTGGATGTTGCTATTCTTGGCGAAAACCTTCTGATTGAAAAAGGTAAAAATATAAAAACAATCCAAAAGCTTGGATTTTCAAAATGCCGTGTGTCATTGGCCGTTTCCAAAGAAGTGGAAACCGATGAACTCTCTTATTTTCAAGGTAAAAAAATTGCCACTTCCTATCCAAATACTCTTAAAAACTTTTTAGAAAAAAAAGGAATCACTTCCGACATTCACGTCATTTCAGGTTCCGTAGAAATAGCTCCTAATATAGGTCTGGCAGACGGGATATGTGATATTGTCAGTTCCGGAAGCACATTGTTCAAAAACGGATTGCGCGAAACGGTTACTTTACTCAAATCAGAAGCTGTTTTGGCTCAAACACCTCAATTGTCAACTGAAAAAGAAGCGATTCTGGAAAAATTTGTATTCAGGATCAAAGCTGTTTTAAAAGCAAAAAACTCAAAATATATTCTGATGAATGTTCCCAATGAAAAAATTCAGAAAGTATCAGAAGTTCTTCCTGTCTTGAAAAGTCCTACAGTTATTCCGCTGGCAGAAGAAGGCTGGAGCAGTATTCATTCTGTTATTGATGAAGAACGATTCTGGGAAGTGATTGATGAATTGAAAGATAACGGAGCACAGGATATTTTAATCATTCCAATTGATAAAATGGTTATTTAAAATGTTGGTTAACGCAAAGACGCAAAAGAACAAAAATTAAGACTGTTTTAAGGCGCAAAGATTAAAATAGAATACTCTAACACTTGCTGAAAATCTTTGATTTTCTTGCGCCTTAAAAGTGATATAGAAATTAAAAACTTTGCGCCTTTGCGTAAAAAACAATTAAAAATCAACAACCTAATAGCTTGTTAAAATTAAAAATAGTACAATGAATATATACAGATTTCCCACAAAAGACAACTGGAAAGACATGGTAAAACGCCCTGTTCTTGAGCAGAAAGAAATTTCAGGGCTCATCACAGAAATATTTGCAGAAGTTGAAAAAAACGGAGACAAAGCTTTAATAGAGTTCAATAAAAAATTCGATAAAGCAAATACTCAAAGCATTTCTGTTTCTAAAGAAGAGATCGGGAATGCTGGAAAACAGATAAAAGATGAACTGAAGCTGGCAATTCAACAGGCAAAAGAGAATATTTCAAAATTTCACGCTTCACAAAAACAGGAGATTCAAAAAATCGAAACTACGCAAGGAGTTGTTTGCTGGCGCGAGAATCGTGCCGTTAAAAAAGTGGGGATTTATATTCCCGGAGGAACTGCTCCTTTATTTTCTACAGTGCTGATGCTTGCTGTTCCTGCGAACCTTGCAGGTTGTAAAGAAATCGTTCTGTGTACACCGCCGGATAAAAATGGAAATATCAATCCAGCGATCCTATATGCGGCAGAACTTTGCGGAGTTTCAAAAATCTTTAAAACAGGGGGTGCCCAAGCTGTAGCTGCTATGACTTTAGGAACAGAAAGTATTTCTCAGGTCAATAAAATTTTCGGACCTGGAAATCAGTTTGTTGTAGCCGCTAAAGAGTATGCCCAGCGTTTTGGAGTTGCCATTGATATGCCTGCCGGTCCGAGTGAAGTTCTCGTGATTGCAGATGAACAGGCTGTTCCTGAATTTTGTGCCGCAGACCTTCTTTCACAGGCAGAACATGGTAGTGACAGTCAGGTTGTTTTTATTACGACTGATCTTAAAGTTTTTAATGAAACAATCAGTGCTGTTGAACAGCAAATCAAAGAATTACCAAGGAATGAATTTGCAGCCCAGGCCTTGGAAAACAGTTCTTTTATTTTGGTGAATACTTTGGAAGAAGCTGTTGAGTTCAGCAATCTTTACGCTCCTGAGCACCTTATTCTGGCTATTGCCGATTTTGAAAAATATATCCCGGCCATTCAGAATGCAGGCTCAGTTTTCCTTGGAAATTATTCCTGTGAAAGTGCCGGAGACTACGCTAGTGGAACGAACCATACACTTCCCACTAATGCTTATGCAAAAAATTACAGTGGAGTTTCACTGGATAGTTTTGTGAAGAAAATAACCTTCCAGCATCTTTCAAAAGAAGGTCTTCGGAATTTAGGAAAAACAATAGAACTTATGGCGGAAGCAGAAGGCCTGTTTGCTCACAAAAATGCAGTATCCATAAGATTAAAATAATAATTGTTGGAAAACCGTAAAAAAATAATATGCATGCATTTGCTGAAAATCTTAGATTTTCTCGCGCCTTAAAAAAGTTTTTAGAATTAAAAAACTTTGCGCCTTTGCGTTTAACAAAAAAGAATTGAACCATTAAGGAAATAAAGGTTTTAAGTAAAGTTAAGATTCCAATAGATTGGAATTCAGCTCACAGCTCTTAATGGTTTGAAAATAATTTCAAAATGAAAAGTAATACAATGAAAAATACAAGTATCAAGAATTTAGTACGAAAAAATATATTACAATTACAACCCTATATCAGTTTCAGGGATCACAATGAATTTAATGTACCGGTTATGCTGGATGCCAATGAAAGTCCTTTCGGGGAATGCAACCGCTACCCGGATTCCACTCAGAAAAAGCTTAAAAACAGACTTGCAGGGCTTAAAAACCTTTCGCCCTCACAGATTGCTATAGGGAACGGAAGTGACGAGCTGATAGACCTTATCATTAAAATTTTCTGTGAGCCTAAAAAAAATGCCATTCTGATGATGAATCCGTCCTTTGCAATGTATGCTTTCTATGCAACTATTAATGAAAATAAGGTTTTGAAATTGGACCTGGATGAAAACTTTGAGATCATCAAAAATGATTTCTTAAAAATTTCAGCAGATTCATCTCTTAAAATTTTCTTTTTATGTTCACCTAACAATCCTACCGGAAATAGTGTTGATGATATTGAATTTTACCTTCAGAATTTCAACGGAATTGTGGTGGTAGATGAAGCTTATATCGAATTCTCTGGAAAAAAATCAAGCCTTGAACTTTTGGATCAATATTCTAACTTGATCGTATTGCAAACCTTTTCCAAAGCATGGGGAATCGCTGGTGCAAGGGTAGGAATGGCTTATGCATCTGAAGAAATTATCAACCTGATCAATACGGTAAAAGCGCCTTATAACGTAAATGTATTAAGTCAGGAGCTGATTTTAAAAACACTGGATGATGATAACAGACTTCAGGATAATGTAAACAATATTTTGATAGAAAGAGCATGGCTTCAAGAGCAGTTTAAGGAAATAGAATGTATTTCAAAAGTATTTTCCACGGATGCAAATTTCTTTCTGATTAGAATGGAAAACATAGACAACATATATGGAAAAATGCTTGAAGAAGAGATTTTAACCAGCAGAAGAGACCCTGCAATTCCCGGATGTATCAGAATCAATGTGGGAAACCGTGAAGAAAATGAAAAACTAATTAATCTTTTAAAAGGTATATAAAATAGCTTGTTAAAATATAAAACATTAAGGGAAAAGAAGATGATAAGAAAAGTTAAGCTTTATCAAGATAAATATATACATATAGCTTCAGCTATATCCTTAATAATTCCTAATCACTTAAAAATCTTAATGGTTAAAAATAATTTATAAAAATATATGAAAAAAGTACTCTTTATAGACCGCGACGGAACGTTAATTATTGAACCGCCCACAGATTTTCAGGTAGACTCTCTGGAAAAGCTTGAGTTTTATCCGGGAGTCTTCCAATACCTTTCAAAAATTGCCAACGAACTGGATTACGAACTGGTAATGGTAACCAATCAGGATGGGTTGGGAACTGAAAGTTTTCCTGAAGAAGATTTTATAAAACCACAGGAAAAAATGATAAGAGCATTTGAAAATGAAGGGATCATTTTTAGCGATGTTTTAATTGATAAAAGTTTTGAACATGAAAATCTCCCGACAAGAAAACCAGGCATTGGAATGCTGGGGAAATACATTTATGGCAATTATGATCTTGAAAATTCATATGTAATTGGTGATCGAAGTACTGATGTTCAACTTGCTAATAATCTGGGCATTAAATCTATTTATCTTAATAAAAACTTTAATGAGGAAGCAGATCTGTCTACAACGAGATGGGCAGAGATCTATCAGTTCTTAAAATCAGGAATGAGGAAAGCTAAGGTGTCCCGAAAAACGAATGAGACCGATATAGAAATTGAAGTCAATCTTGATGGAAACGGAAAATCAGATATTTCAACCGGACTTCACTTTTTTGATCACATGCTTGACCAAATTGCAAGACACGGAAATATGGATCTTACGATCAAGGTAAATGGAGATCTTGCTGTAGATGAGCACCACACGATAGAAGATACCGGAATTGTGCTGGGTGAAGCTATTCTAAAAGCTTTAGGGAAGAAAAAAGGGATTGAGAGATACGGTTTCCTGCTTCCGATGGACGATTGCCTTTCTCAAGTAGCTATTGATTTTGGGGGAAGACCCTGGTTGGTTTGGGATGCTGAATTTAAAAGAGAAAAAATAGGGGATGTGCCAACAGAAATGTTTTTTCACTTCTTCAAATCATTTACAGATTCCTCGAAATCCAATTTGAATATCAAAGCAGAAGGAGATAACGAACACCACAAGATTGAATCCATTTTTAAAGCATTCGCAAAAGCAATTAAAATGGCAGTAAACCAGTCAGATACTAATTACAGTTTACCTTCTACAAAAGGAAGTTTATAAATATGATTGCCATAATAAAATACAACGGAGGAAATGTCAATTCTGTTCAGAATGCACTCAACAGGCTGAATATTGATTCTGTGATTACCGATGATCCTGAACAGATCTTAAAAGCGGATAAAGTTATCTTTCCCGGTGTTGGAGAAGCTTCGTCAACCATGAAACTGTTAAAGGAAAAAGAACTTGATCTTTTGATTCCCAGCCTTACACAGCCGGTTTTAGGAATATGCTTAGGAATGCAGCTGATGTGTAAAGAAAATGAAGAAGGAAATACTGAAGGGATGGGGATTTTTGATATCAATGTCAGAAAATTTCCATCAAGGGATATTGTTCCACACATGGGCTGGAATACCTTGTCAGAACAGACTTCGCCATTATTTTCAGGAATGAATGAGGATAATGATGTTTATTTCGTTCACAGCTATTATTGTGAGCTTTCAGACTTTACAACGTCTGTTTGTGATTACATCCTGCCATTCAGTGCTTCTCTGCAGAAAGATAATTTCTATGCCGTGCAGTTTCACCCTGAAAAATCAGGAATAGTGGGAAATCAGATTGTCAGAAACTTTATAAATTTATAATGATGAAAATAATTCCGGCTATAGATATTATCGACGGGAAATGTGTCCGTCTGTCAAAAGGAGATTACAGTACAAAAAAAATATACAACGAAGATCCTGTAGAAGTGGCGAAAGAATTTGAAAGTTTTGGGATTCAATATCTTCATTTAGTGGATCTTGACGGGGCGAAATCGAAACATATTGTCAATCAAAAAGTTTTGGAAAACATTGCTGCCTCGACTTCATTGCATATTGATTTTGGAGGAGGGTTAAAAACTCAGGAAGATATAGAAATGGCTTTCAATTCAGGGGCAAAACAGATCACTTTAGGAAGTATTGCGGTGCAAAATCCTGAATTCTGCTATGAGATGATACAAAAATATGGAGCTGAGAAGATAATTCTGGGTGCAGATTGTGAAAACAGGAAAATTAAAACTTCCGGTTGGTTGGAAGAGAGTAATCATGACATTGTTGATTTTATTCTTCAGTATCAGGAAAAAGGAATGCAGACAGCAATATGTACTGATATTTCAAAAGATGGGATGCTGGAAGGTCCGTCTACAGGGCTTTATATTGAGATTTTATATAAAACATCAGTTCAGCTCGTAGCAAGCGGAGGTATTTCAGGCATCGCTGACGTCTATAAAATGAAAGATATCGGTTGTGCCGGGACAATTATCGGAAAAGCAATTTATGAGGGCAAAATAAGCCTGCAACAACTTCAAAACTTTATTGAAAATGCTTAAGAAAAGAATCATTCCATGTCTGGATATAAAAGATGGATGTACAGTAAAAGGTGTCAATTTTGAAGACCTTAAAAACGCAGGAGATCCGATTGAGTTGGCCAAAAAGTATGAACAGGAAGGTGCTGATGAGCTTGTTTTCCTGGATATTACGGCAACTATTGAAGATAGAAAAACATTTGTAGAACTGGTAAAAGATATTGCAAAAGAACTTAGTATTCCTTTTACAGTAGGAGGTGGTATTTCATCTGTAGAAGATGTTAGGAAGCTTTTGGAAGCGGGCGCAGACAAGATCAGCATCAACTCTTCGGCTGTAAAAAATCCGGCACTTATTTCTGATCTGGCTAAAGAATTCGGAAGCCAATGTGTTGTGGTAGCTATTGATACAAAACAGATTGGTGATCTTGATCTTGTGCATATCAAAGGAGGAAGAGAAGCTACTGAGCTTACGACTATAGAATGGGCACAGGAAGCGGCGCGTTTGGGAGCAGGAGAAATTCTAATGACTTCGATGGATGGTGATGGCACTAAAAATGGGTTTGATCTCAGAATCACAAAGCTGGTTTCTGAAGCGGTCAGTATTCCGGTGATTGCCTCAGGAGGGGCTGGTGCTGTAAATGATTTTGTTAAAGTATTTGATGAAACAAAAGCTACAGGAGCGTTGGCTGCCAGTATTTTCCATTTTAATGAAATAGGGATTCAGGATTTAAAACAACAATTAAAAATGCAAAAAATTGAAGTACGATGAAAATAGATTTTAATAAAGATAACGGCCTTGTTCCGGTAGTCATTCAGGACAGCAGAACATTGCAGGTACTGATGCTGGGCTACATGAATGAAGAAGCTTTTGAAAAAACAAAAAAGGAAGGAATTGTTACCTTTTTCAGCCGTTTCAAAAACAGATTATGGACAAAAGGGGAAGAGTCAGGTAATTTTTTAACAGTAAAAAGTATTGATATAGACTGCGATCAGGATACAATATTAATTAAAGCTGTTCCTAAAAATGTAGTTTGTCATACAGGAAGTTTCAGTTGTTTCGGGGAAAAAAGTGCTAAAGGTTTTCTGTATGAACTGGAAGAGAAAATATCTCAGAGAATAGATACCAAAGCTGAAGACTCTTATACCTATTCACTCTATCAGAGAGGAATCAATAAAATGGCTCAAAAAGTAGGTGAAGAAGCCGTAGAACTAGTTATAGAAGCAAAAGACAATAATGATGACCTTTTTAAAAATGAAGCCGCAGATTTGCTCTATCACCTCTTGATTTTATTAAAAGCGAAAGGCTTTTCAATGGAAGAGATAGAGAAGATTCTTCAAAACAGAAATAAATAAAACCTTTGAATATTTCAAAGGTTTTTTTCTATAAAAAAGCTTTTATGATTGAAAAAGTCTGGTGAAATAAATTGATTTGTTATGAATATTTAGCAAAATAAGGTTTGATATTGCCTGATGTATCGTAAAGATATTACTTTGCGGAAGAATAAAACACAATTTATGAAAAAACTCTCTATGAGTGCCCTTACTCTGTGCACTATTCTGAGCGTTTCTGCTCAGCAGGTTCTTTGGCAAAGAGACATCAAATCCTCCACTCAGGATTTTTTAAGCCTGGTTACTACAACAATTGATCAACAATATCTCATCACGGGAAGCTCTATTCAAAGCGATAAGCAGCAAGCTTCAGGCAGTAAGCAAAACAATGGGTATGATTTCCATCTTGTAAAACTTAATCAACAAGGAAATGAAGTCTGGGAGAAATACTTTTCAGGATCAAATCATGATTACTTATCAGCTACCGTTACAACACAGGATGGCGGATTTCTATTAGCCGGAACCTCTTATTCAGGGAAAGGATTAGATAAAAAAGATGATTCGAAAGGAGGCTCAGATATCTGGCTGATCAGAATCAATGAATTTGGTGATGAATTATGGCAGAAAACGTTGGGAAGTTCTTCCGATGAAGAAGCAAGAGCAGTTATTCAAACCACAGATTTAGGGTTCTTTGTTGCTGGTAACGTACAGAATTCTTCAAAAGGATATGGTTCAAAAGATGTTTCGATCACAAGACTTGATAAAGACGGAAAAGAACTCTCCCAATTAATTTTAGGCGGAAAAGGTTTAGATGAAGTAGAAAAGATGATTCCAACGAAAGATGGCGGAGCCTTACTGGGAATTTATTCCAGAAGTTCCGAGGTTCGTGTTTCGGGGTCCGAAAAGGGGTCCGGGATGCGAGATGCGGGTTCTGTGTCAAACGTTCAAAACTCGAACTCCGTATCCCGTATCTCAAAATCCACGGATAATTTCGGTGAAGGCGACTACTGGATTGTCAAGTTAGACAAAAACGGAAAAGTAGAATGGGAAAAGAACTTTGGCGGGAAAGGAGACGATCATATCAGAACACTGGCTTTAACTTCAAATGGATTCATTATTGGTGGAGAATCCAGATCAGAAAGATCAGGAAACAAAACGGTTGGAATTGAAGAAGGAACAGACCTTTGGCTGATTTCTTTAAATGAAAGAGGAGAGGAACAGTGGCAAAAATCCTACAATTTCAAAAACAGAGATATTTTGATGGGAATGAGTGTGATTCAGAGCCAGGATTCAAGAGCCAAGAATCAAGACTTTACAAAAGGAATTTTATTAGGAGGTTATACCCAGGCGGAAGGAAGAGTAGAAACCGACGATGAAACTTTTTGGATGCTCTACTTGGATCAGAATGGGAATGAACAATGGAGAAAGCATGTAAAAGGAGAATCCAGAAAGAAGGAAGAGAGACTTTCTGACTTAAAGCTGAACAGAGACGGTTCTATTGTATTGGCCGGAACCAGTGCAGAAGAACTAGGTAAAGAAAACTGGAAGATTGTGAAGCTGGGTGACAAGCAGGTTGATCAGTTGATTGAAAAATATGACATTAAGATCTATCCGAATCCAGTATCTGATTATGCTTATGTAGAAATCGGCTTTGATCCTTCGACAGGCTCAGGACAGGGCTTTAAAGAAGCAGATATCCTGTTGTATGATATGAGTGGAAGACAGCTTCAGAGTATTAAAACCAAGAACAATGTGACTAAGATTAATACTCAGGCTTTGGTGCAGGGAGCTTATCTGGTGACGATAAAAACGGATAACAATAAAACGGCGAATGCTAAATTAATTAAAAAATAATGAAAAAAAATAAATTTAAATTAATTGTACTTTTCTCTTTTTTTATTTGTACAGAACACAAATCACAACAAAAGTTATTAGAAAAACAATTATATAATGTTGCATCACCAGAAGTCGCAAATTTGATGAAATATAGTGACTTTTCTGAACTTGATTATATTGGGAAAACAAATATTTCTATTCCTATTTATGATATTAATTTTGGAAGTATAAGAGTTCCAGTTAATATTTCTTATAACACAAAAGGTAATAAAGTTGCAGATATTGCCACGTCAGTAGGACTAGGATGGAATTTAAACGCAGGTGGAAACTTAACTGTAAAAGTAAATGATCAGAATGATTTTACAGAAACATATTCATACTATACAACCTCTACTTTTGAACCAGAGCAGTCTTTATCATGGCACAGACAATCAAAAGGGTACTTATCAACAGCTTTTCCTGACCAGCTATTTTATTCTAATATTCCTGGACAACAATTATGTATAAATAGTAGGATTGAATGGAGTGATGATACTATGATAGATGCAGCTCCAGATTTCTACTATATTAATGCTCCTGGCTTTAATGATAAATTCTATTTGACAAGAATTAATGATACTCAATTTAAGGCCACCTTTTTTAACTCTACTAATGCAAAATTGAACAGTAATCTTATTTTAACTATTAGGCCGACCTGTAGTGGATATGAAAGTACATTTTGGGGTAATCAAGGAAAAGCAAGTGCTTTTTATCAAGTTGATAAATTTGAAATAACAGGTGAAAATGGATATATATATACATTTAATGATTATGAAATTTCAAAGCTAACCGAATATCCACAGGATTTTTTTAGTCATGATGCTATTCAGGTAAACAATTGGTATCTCACTAAGATAAAAGATCCTATTTCAGGTAAAGAAATCAATTTTGAATATGAAAGCTATACCAATAACTATGAACACCCATCGCTCACAACGTTACAATATGTAGGTTTTGGAAACTATAATGTAGCTTACAACTATGCATCAGGAAGTAATTCAACAATTTATGAACCTTCTCCAGTATTATGGAACAGGGTTGCCACATCAAAATTATCGGCTAAAAGATTGAAAAAAATTTCAACAGATCAAGAAACTGTTGAATTTACTTATGGTTTTAATAGAATTGATTACCCTGGTAATGGTCTTACTAATATTCAGGTAAAAAATACAAATGGAAATATTATAAAGCATACCGATTTCACATACACATATTTTGATTCTGGAAATTGTTCTTTAGGAAATTATGAATGCAAACGTTTAAAATTGAACAGTATATATGATTCTACTTCTGGAATGTATAGTTTTTATTATGATAATAATAATTTTCCTCCGAGAAGTTCTTCAAAAGTTGATTTTTTGGGATATTATAATAACAATAGCTCCAATATTACCTTTTCAAAAACAGACTTTCATCCTTATGAAAATAATTATTTTCCTGTTGCAAAAACTTATTTCTATCCTGATCTGGTAAACGATAATATTTTACCATTTAAACTAATAAATAAAACGCCTTATTTTGAGTCAACTAATGGTATAGATAAAACGCCCTCAATTGTTTCTAAGCTAGGTTTATTACAAAAAATAGTATATCCGACTGGAGGATTTTTAGAATTAAATTATGAAAATGACGATTTTATGTATGAAGGAGCCAAATATATTTTGGGAAGTACAAGAATCAGTAATATGAAATTATATGATTCTCAAAATACAATTAGTAAAGAAATTAAATATAAATATATTAATGATGACAACTCTTCTTCAGGACAAATTAATTTTATAACAACTCCAGCTAGCATAACAAGGACAAATGTTTCACCTGGCATTGGATTTAATACCAATGCAATTGTTGGATATTCCAGAATAATAGAACAAATAACAGGAAAAGGATATATAGAGAAAAAATATAGCAATTTCAGTGATTACCCGGATAAGTTTATGGTATCTGATACTAATTTTACTGATCAAGGAGCTAAAAATCTTTTAAAATTTCTAAAATTCCCTCAATCTTATGTACAATCATTTGATGAGAGAAGAGGAAAATTGATTTCTGCTAACTATTATAAAGAAGGGGTAACTACACCTATAAAAAAAGAAACTTATATGTATGATTATCATGTAAAAGATTCTCTTAAAGTTCAAAAAGCATTTTCATCTTATTATCTAACTGGCGGGCAAGAGCTATCTGGAAGTTATACTGCTTCAAATTATTTACTAAGATATTTTAATAATATACACTCTGATAGCAGAGAAGAATTCTTTTCGGGTAATATTATAAAAGAAGAGAATTTTTATAATTATGATGATGCTAGATTGATTTATAAAAAATCAATTTCTAATGATAATATTATAGAAGAGTATTATAGAAATGCCAAAGATAAATCCATACAGAAATTGATTGATGTAAACATTTTGAATAAACCTATAGAGGTTGAGAAAAAGAAAAATGGAAAAACAGTCAATAAGCAAGAAGTTAAATATGAAAATTCAACTAATGTATTTCCAACTTCAGAATTATCCTATGATTTAAAGACAAACCTAATGGGAGTTGAGATTATTTATGATAAGTATGACAATAACGGTAACTTACAACAATACACTTCTAAAAACGGTATATCAACAGTAATCATCTGGGGTTACAACCAAACCCAGCCGATTGCTAAAATAGAAGGAGCAAAATTAACAGATATTCAGCAGTCGTTAATTGATTCGATTGTGAATGCCTCCAATACAGATGCTTCAGCGGCTTCAAACAATGATGAGACTGCATTATTATCTGCATTGAATACCTTCAGAGCTAATACTTCCTTATCCGGTTATCAGATTACCACGTATACCTATGATCCTTTAGTTGGGGTAAGAAGCATCACACCATCATCAGGTATCAGAGAAAATTATATTTATGATTCGGCTGGCCGACTTGAAAAAGTGGTTAATATGGATGGCAAAGTACTGAAGGAGATGAAGTATAATTATAAAAACTAAACACGATGAAAAAAATAATAATACCGATAGGAGTATTACTTCTATCCAACTTAACATATGCCCAGCTCACTACACTTCCAAATACTGAAAATTATATCCAGTCCAAAACTTATCTGGATTATAATGGTACTTCGGCTACAAAATCCTCAGAAACTGTACAGTATTTTGATGGCTTGGGAAGACCAAAACAAATCGTCAATGTAAAAGCTTCCCCAACAGAAAAAGATATAGTTACTCATATTGAATACGACAGTTTCGGAAGGCAGGTAAAAGACTACCTCCCTATTCCACAACAGGGAACGCAGAACGGAGTAATTTATACTTCGCCACTCATCAATGCCACTCAGTCATCTCTTTATGGCTCAGAGAAAATTTATTCAGAGAAGATTCTGGAAAACTCACCCTTGGACCGTATTTTAAGCCAGAAACAAGTTGGTGCTGCATGGGACAACAAGCCTGTACAATTTGGATATGATGCCAATGCAGATGGCGAGGCTAAAAAATATACCGCTACTTTTGACTATACCAATTTTGAATCAAAACTAATATTATCCGGTTCCTATGGAACGGGGCAATTATATAAAAATACAGTTACCGACGAAGACGGAAACCAAACCATAGAGTTTAAAAATGGCAAGGGACAGTTACTGTTAGTTAGAAAAGTAATCAATGCTACAGAGAATGCAGATACTTACTACGTTTATAATGATTATGATCAGTTAGCCTTTGTGATCCCTCCCAAAGCTTCCGTAGCAACAGATCCCAATACTGTACTTAATGATTTGTGTTATCAGTATAAGTATGACGGAAGGAATCGTCTGGTAGAAAAGAAAATTCCTGGCAAAGGTTGGGAGTTTATGATCTATGATAAACAGGACAGACTTGTAGGAACTCAGGATGCTGTATTAAGAGCAAAAGGACAATGGCTGTATACCAAGTATGATCAGTTTGGAAGAGTTGCTGTGACAGGGCTCGCTACTGGAGGAGAAAGAAATGCAGAACAGCAATTGGCTAATGATTCAGGGAATATGCTAAGAACTACTTCATCTGTATTCAATAGACAGGGAATGGATGTTTTCTATGATCCAGCCATTTCTTATCCTCACGCTTCTAAATGGGTAGCTTTATTATCTGTAAATTATTACGACTCTTATCCTGCATACAGTTTCAATCCTGCATTCCCTTCAGCTATTCAGGGAGAGCCTGTATTGACAGATTCCCCTACAGCCGATGGAAGAAGCACCAAAGGACTTCCTGTGATGAGTTTTGTAAAGAATATTGAAGATGATAACTGGACAAAGAACTATACGTATTATGATACCAAAGCAAGAGCTATTGGAAGTCATTCCATCAATCATTTGGGAGGATATACCCATGCAGAATCCAAGCTGGATTTTGCAGGTATTACAAAACAGACAGTGACAAAGCACAAGCGACTAGATTCTGATACCGAAAAAGTAATTACTGAAACATTTGAATATGACAACGGGAACAGATTATTGGTACATAAACATCAGATAGACAGTAATCCAATAGAGATTTTAACCCAAAATACATATAATGAAATTTCCCAGATTACCAATAAGAAAGTGGGAGGAACAGATCTTACCAATCCATTGCAATCTATAGATTATAAATATAATATCCGGGGCTGGCTTACCAAGATCAATGATCCGGCAACTTTGAATGGAAAACTATTTGGGTATGAAATAAAATATAACAATCCTACTTATAGCACATTAGCTTCTGGAAAATACAATGGAAATATTTCAGAAGTAGATTGGAGAAACGCTTCGGAGGGTGCTTTGAAAAGATATTCTTATACCTATGATCCCCTTAACAGATTGAAGGATGCCATCTATACAGAACCTGAAGCGACCAATCCATACAATAATAACTTCAATGAAAATCTGACTTATGATTTGAATGGAAATATTATGACCCTGAAAAGAAATGCTTATCCGGTATCCGGAACTACAGCAACTTTAGTAGATGATCTTGAATATAAGTATACAGGAAACCGTCTGAATCAGGTCATTGAACATTCCACTAACCCATCAGGATATGAAGGAGGAGACAATATTATTGGTTATGATCTTAACGGAAGTATGACCGATATGAAGGATAAAGGGATTCAATCCATTACTTACAATTATCTGAATTTGCCTAAGTCAGTTTCAATTCAGAGTTTTGATTATATGAACAGGCCCATCAATATGGGGATATCACACCTGTACCGTGCTGATGGGGTGAAGCTTCGTAAAACATTTTCACAGCAGTTTTATATGGGACTTCCTACAAACCGTATGACAGACTATCTGGATGGCTTCCAATACTCATTTGAAGATAACGGCGGTACATGCCTGACCTGTAAAACAGAGACAGCATTTGAAGTACAGGCTTATTCCAAAAAGCCACCTCTGTTTCCTCCTGCTTCCCAGTGGAAATTAGAATTTGTACCTACCGCAGAAGGATTTTACAGTTTCGCAGAAAACCGTTATATTTATCAGTACAAAGATCATTTAGGAAATGTGAGAATAGCTTTTGCGAAGGATAATGCCGGTGTAGTTCAATCAATGGATACCAATAACTATTATCCTTTTGGATTAAACCATATTGGAGGATCGTCTTATTCAAACTTTGGTAGCTATTATAATTACAAGTATAATGGTAAAGAGCTACAGGAAACAGGAATGTATGACTATGGAGCGAGGATGTATATGGCTGACCTTGGTAGATGGGGAGTAGTAGACCCATTGGCTGAAGTGAATAGGGCTTGGTCTCCTTACAGATACGGATATAATAATCCTTTACGTTTTATAGATCCTGATGGTAGATTAGAAGATTGGGTAGGAACAACTGATGAAAACGGAAGTACAACATGGCATTGGGACGATAAGATAAAAAGTGCATCACAAGCAAAAGCAGCTCATTATGATAGCTATTCTGATGGAAAAACAAATAACACTTACACTTCTAGGTCTGGTTCTGAAGTGACTTTAGGAGAAAATGGAAGTTGGTCTGAAGATTTTACGAATGTAAATAGAGAAAGATTGGGTGAAGCAATTAATAATTGTGCTGCTTGCAAGCAGTTGGAAGGTGTTGAAAAGGCTCTATTTATTGGGGTTCCTGTTGCTATTGCTACTGGTGGATTAGGTGGTTTTGCTTTATCGGGAGAAATGGGGGCCGCAGCAGCAGGAAGATTTTTAACAGATGCCTCCGTGCAAGCAGCCGCCAACTATACAACCAATGGAGGAGATATAGGAAAAGCCTTAACTAACGTTAACTTAACTCAATCAGCATTAGCAGGTGCTGGAATGAGCTATGCTGGAAATGCTATTGTTTCAACTGCCGTAAATATAAATGCTGCTGATAGTAAATCAGTCTTCACAGGAGGTGTGTCCGCAAGAACATATGTAACCCAGGCAGGGTTAAGCATTGCTGGAGGAGCAACAGTAAATAAGATTACAAGTACATCATCATTTAAAAGTACAGTGATAGGTTCTTACATGCGTACCACTTCAAGCTTTGGGCAGACAGTAGGAACGGCTGTTGCCAATGTATTAATGAATACGCCAGATTATACAAGGGCGACCCTTCAAAACAAAGTACCATAATGGAAGAACAAAAAAAGACTTTATTATATTATTTAACAGATAGACGATCCAAATGGAGTTATTTACTTTATTTAGTATTGATATCACCACTATTTTGGTATGTATATTATAAGCAGTCTCCAATAGAAAAAGGAAACTATACAATTGCTTATGCTAGAAAAATGTATTGGCCCATAATATCCTATAAAAGAATTGAATATGATTATACCGTAAAAGGTAAAAATTATGAAGCTACCAATATCTATGCATTAGATCCTGAGATTAAAATTCCTGCAAGGTATTTAGTGCAATTTTCATTGGAAGATACTTCTTTTTCAACAATTTACCCCAATATTCCAGTGCCAGATAGCATAAAAGAAGCACCGCCTGAAGGCTGGAAGGAATTACCGAAATGGGCTAAGATTAAGTGAAAACCTTCGAATCTAGTGGATTTATAATCTTTAAGCAATAAGAAGTAAACCCATCCCCCTGCTGGCGCAAGCGTCTTCGCTCGTGTCCACAGATAGAACAAAATAAATGCGCTAGCAGCGGTTTTGCTTTATTTTATAAACAGTTATATTTATCAGTACAAAGATCATTTAGGAAATGTGAGAAT
>JAITUA010000005.1 GCA_031286615.1 Chryseobacterium sp.
CCCCTAGCCCTGATAGAATGGTTACCCCGCAGCTTGGGTTTGAGAGGAAGTGGGCTTGAGCGTGGCAGCGCGCAGGCGCGAGGAGTAGGAATGGATAGCAGGATGAAGCTCCTGAAAAAGATGGTATATACAATAATGAATAGTAAAGGTTATACCTATATGTATAATAAAAGATATTAAACAAAAAAGGAAATTACCGGCAGCAGCCTTTGTTTCCTTTCTACAATGGGTTTTCATTCTTATGATTTACCTTTTCAACTATAGCAATAGATGTAATAGTGATAAAAACCGGCCAACATTTTTTTTGATTTCATACATTTGTAGTGCATTCCGGATTCTAAGGAGTGAAATGAGTTTTATATGACAGACAGAAAATATAAGGAAACGGTTCATACTGATAAAAACCAATACGAATATATTACGATAACACACGACGAAAATAACGTCAGAATCTATACTTTGAAAAATGGGCTGAAAGTTTTTCTTGCTCAAAATTTCGATGCTCCGAGGATACAGACTTTCATTCCTGTAAGAACCGGAAGCAATAATGATCCGGCCGATAATACAGGGCTGGCTCATTATCTTGAGCATATGATGTTTAAAGGAACTTCTCACATCGGGACTCAAAACTGGGAAAAAGAAAAAGAGTTTCTGGACCAGATCTCAGACTTGTATGAAGAGCATAAAGCAGAACAGGATCCTGAAAAGAAAAAGGAGATCTATAAAAATATTGATGAAGTTTCTCAGGAAGCCAGCCAGTACGCTATTGCGAATGAATATGACAAGGCTATTTCTTCTTTGGGAGCCAGCGGAACGAATGCGCACACCTGGTTTGATGAAACAGTATATAAGAACAATATTCCGAACAACGAGCTTGAAAAGTGGCTGAAAATAGAAAAGGAAAGGTTTTCTGAGATTGTACTTCGTCTTTTCCATACGGAACTGGAATCTGTATATGAAGAGTTCAACAGAGCTCAGGACAATGACACAAGACTTGTAAGCTATGAACTGATGGATGCTCTTTTCCCTACGCATCCTAACGGCCAACAGACAACACTGGGAAGACCCGAGCACTTGAAAAATCCCTCTATGAAGGCTATTCACAAGTATTTTGATGAATATTATGTTCCTAATAACTATGCAATGGTGCTGGTTGGTGATCTTGATTTTGAAGAGACCATTCAATTAGTTGATCAATATTTTGGCACTTTACCTTATAAAGAGCTTCCGCAAAAGACACCGATTATTGAGCAGCCAATTACAGAAATTGTAACGAGAACGGTGAAAAGTCCTACTACTCCACGCACTCAGCTGGCATGGAGAACAGAAAGCTACGGAACAAGGGATGCCATGCTTGCTGATGTTGTTGCCAATATTCTCAGCAACAGAGGTGAAGCCGGATTACTGGATTTACATATCAATCAGACTCAAAAAATGCTTTGGGCTCAGGCTTTTTCTGTAGGTTTAAGACAATATGGATATTTTTCTATTGTAGCCGTACCTAAAGAAACACAAACTCTTGAGGAAGCAAAAAACATGGTTCTGGAGGAAATTGAACTGATAAAGAAAGGCGATTTCCCTGACTGGATGCTGCCAGCCATCATCAATGATTTCAAGCTTCAGAGAATGAAGGGGCTTGAAACAGCTGAAGGGCTTGCTACAACTCTGTACGATTCTTATATAAAAGGCAGAACATGGGAACAGGAACTGAATGAGATGGATGAGTATGCTGCTTTTACGAAGGAAGATGTAGTAAATTTTGCCAAGGATTTTTTCAAAGAAAATTATGTTGTTGTCAATAAAGAAAAAGGTGTCAATGACACATTGATCAGAGTTGAAAATCCAGGTATAACGCCTGTTAAAATCAATAGAGATACTCAGTCTGAGTTTTTAAAAGAAATTTTAATGGATAAGACGGAGGATATTAAGCCTGAATTTATCGACTATCAGAAAGAAATTGCTACGGATCAGCTTAACGGAAAGAAATTAAGCTTCGTCAAGAATAAGTATAATGATATTGCACAGCTGCATTTCATTTTTCCTTTTGGAAGTGACAATGACAGAGATTTAGGAATTTCTACTCAACTGCTGCAATATCTGGGTACGGATACTCTTTCGCCTGAGGATTTAAAAAAGGAATTTTTTAAAATCGGAATCAGTAATGATTTTAAAACCACAAATGACCAGTTGATTATCTCTCTAAGCGGACTTGAAGAAAATATAGAAAAGGGAATTGCTCTTCTGCAGCACTGGATGCATGATGTAAAACCAGATCAGGAAATCTACAATCAGTTTGTGGGAACTGTACTGGAAAACCGCCAGGCCATCAAGAAGGATAAAAACCGTATTATGACAGCATTGACCAATTACACCAAATTGGGCGTTCACTCACGTTTTACGGATGTTATTTCCAAAGAAGAACTTGAAAGCAGCAATTCTGAAGTATTCACTGACAGAATGAAAAAGCTTTTCAAATATCCATATCAGGTATTCTTCTATGGTAAAAACTTTGAGAATTTCAGGGGATATATTGGTCAGTATATAGAAACTGAAAGTCTTCAGATACCAGTAGCTAAACAATATCCTGAGCCAGCCACAGGAGGAAATGTAAATTTCATCAATTATGATATGGTTCAGATGGAAATGAGCAAGATTGGAAGAGGAAATCTGGTGAATCCGCTTCATTTTGGAAAGGTCAATGTATTTAATGAATATTTTGGACGGGGATTATCTTCAATTGTTTTCCAGGAGATCCGTGAAAGTAAGAGCCTTGCTTATTCTGCTTACGTTTCTTATGCAGCCAACTCTGAGCTCAATCATCCTGATTATGTAACAACTTATATCGGAACTCAGCCTGATAAACTTATGATTGCTGTAGATACGCTGAATGAACTGATGAACGAACTTCCTGAAGTGCCTATTCAGTTTGAGAACGCCAGAAATGCTGCTCTGAAACAGATTGCTTCAACAAGGGTTACCCGAAATAATATATTTTTCAACACCTTAAGATTGAAGAAACTGAATATTTATCATGATTTCAGGAAAGATATTTACAAGCAGATTCAGGATCTGAAATTTGAAGATATCAGACATTTTTATCAGACAGAAGTGAAATCCATAGATTTTAACACAGCCATTATCGGTAAAAAAGAAAATCTGAATATGGAAGCCGTTAATAAAATGGGAACATTTAAAGAAGTAAGTCTGAAAGATATTTTCGGACACTAAAAAAATAAACCGCCTGATAATGCTATCGGGCGGTTTGTTTTTATCAATGATGAATGATAATTTATAATTCAACTACGTCATCATACAATCCCCGTCTCCATCCTGATAATTGGGATTAAAATTGTCTGGAAGTAACTCCAACAGCTGTTGATGAAACAGATATTCTCTTTTAAAATCACGGTCATAGATATGGGAAAATACTTTTGACTGCTGTATTGCTTCGTTCAGCCTTGTCTGATAACTTGTAAATCCTTTCACTTTATTGGTTACGATGAAATAATTTAAAAACAGAACAACCTCAGCTAAATCCGCGGTTGAAAAAAGGTAGGGAATTTTGAGGTATCCGTCCCGGAGCTGTAATAATAAGCAAGCTTTGAGTTGATTATTCTGATCGAAAATCTTGATCCAAAAGTATGTAAATGTATCAGCAAAGCTTGAAAAGAGATATTTTTCATCTTTTTTGCCTTCCAAAACCCATGGATAGTCTATAAAAGTATTGATTTCATCTGCATTGCGTACTCCTGAAAATTCAGTCATAAAATCTGCACTTTCTTTGTCAATACGAGGAAGAACTTCATATTTGAAATCCGGTTTCTGTATAGGTAAATTCTTTATTGATATGAATAAATTGGCAGCAGCATCCAAAGTCTGAAAAAGTGGTGTCAGTGGCTGTGTTCCCGGTTTTTTTTCAGGAATCATTTTAGCCGCATCTGTTCTGAAGTAATACCTCTTCCCTTCTTTAGGAAAAACATATTCAAAAACACCCATAATATTATAAAGTGCTTCTGCTTCTTTGGTAAATTCTGTAATGGCAATTCTGCCTTCGTATTCTTCAAAAACCTTTTTCAGCAATGCTTTTGCGGGTCTTTTTTTCCGGTATTCAGGGTTTGCATACAAAGTGCTCAGCCACGCATATCGGATTTCTTTTCCATCAATGATAAAATAATCCGGGAAACATCCTACATAACCAATGAGTTTTTCTTCAAAGAAAGCCAAAATAAGAAGGGTATCTTCCTCTGACGCTTTAGGATTCTGAATCTGTGACAATGCACGATGTCTGGTAATAGGAAGAAAATCATACTGCAGGAATTCTCCGGATGATACAAAATCTCCCAGTTCTTTTCTGTTGAATGTTTTCAGCGTTATCATCTTCTCAGGATCGTATTTTTATTTATCAGTTTTTTCAGTTTGAAATAAGCCATTTCTTTTTTCAGTATCTGTTCTCCGCTCTCCCCCATTTCCATTGGAATTCTTTGAAAATTTCTCTTTACACTATCCAGTTTTATTCCTGCACAGCCAAAACTGCAGTAGATTTCTTCATTTTTAAAGAGCTCATCAAAAAAATCTTTCTGAACTTCAAAATCAGTAAACGGAAATGCAAAACTTTCATAGAGGAAACCGTTTTCCTTCAAATAAACAAAAGTTTTATCTGTAGTTTTCATCTGTTCTTTCAAAGATAAGTCTCCGTATTTCGGGTGATCCCAGCTGTGAGAAGAGATTCCGAAACCTCTTCCGGTAAGTTCTTTTAACTCTTCTGTGCTTAAATAAGGTTTGAATTCTTTTGAATAGGCATTAAAATCCACTTCAAGTTTTTCACCAAGCTTTTCCAGAATATCTTTTCCCTGATAATTAACCTGTAAAATTTTCTTTTGTAAAATACCTTTTTCTACATGATGATCAAGAGAAAACAGTCGGTAAGCCTCAGGATTTATATTTTTATTTTTTTCAACGGCATCTGCAAGAAGGCTGGCCTTGCATCTGAACATCATATCTTTATTGTCTATGAAGGCCGGATTTACAAAATTGCAGGCGTAAATACCCTTTCTTTCCAAAATGGGAGCAGCAATATCATAAAACTCTCTGAAACCATCATCAAATGTAAGCAGGGCAATTTTTTTCTTAGGTTTAAAATCCCCGGACATATAATCCTTGAATTCCTGCCACTCCACAAACTGAAAATTCTTTGCAAGATGATCAAGATCTTCTTCAAACTGTTTTGTATTCTTATAACGGATCACATGTTTTATATGAGGAAGTTCTCTGTCTGAGACACTGTGATAAAGCGGCAAACAGTAATCCAGCGGAAAAGATTTCCCGATATTATCAGATTCAAAAGCGGCTAAAACATTGATGATCCTTTCTTTCATCTTATTTAAAATAAAAAAGAATCTATTCAAAACTCAGTTCAAATAGATTCTTAAAGGTATAACTTTTAAAAATTATTTTATAATTTTCATTTCGTCAACAAGCCACTTTGAGTCAGCAAACTTCTCGATGATGAAAAGGATATATTTTGTGTCTACCATGATGTTTCTGCTGAAACGTGGATCATAGTTGATATCACTCATTGTTCCTTCCCATTGTCTGTCGAAATTTAATCCTACAAGATTTCCGTTGGCATCAAGAGCAGGGCTTCCTGAATTTCCTCCTGTTGTATGGTTCGTCGCAGTAAATCCTACAGGAACGTCACCTGTTTTATCTTTATAGTTTCCGAAATCTTTTTTGTTGTAAAGATCAATAAGCTTTTTTGGAACATCAAATTCATAATCTCCAGGAACATATTTTTCCATTACTCCTGCCAGGTGAGTCTGGTATCCGTAAGAAACGGCATCTCTAGGCGTAGATCCTTTTACTTTACCATACGTCACACGAAGGGTTGAGTTAGCATCCGGGAAGAATTTTCTGTCTTTATCCGTCTGCATCTGCTGTGCCATGAACTTTTTCTGTAAAGCATCAATTTTTGCCTGCATTGAAGTATACTGCGGATCTGCAGTTTTCATATACGTTTCTTTCATAGAAACATATAACTGATAAATAGGGTCTTTCTTTAAAGTCTTGATCAGTTTATCCTGATTAGAAAACGCTTTATCAATATCTGTTGTCAATGTTCCTCCATTCACTGCAGTTCTTCCTGTGATGACAGAGTTTTTAGACATATCTTCTATTACAGGAATATTCGGACTTTCATCTTTATATTTGCTGAAACCTGCCGGTAAAAACTGTGGTGCTGTTTTATTAACGTATAAAGCCAATAATTTTGCGGTTACTTTAGCATCAAGCTCTGCACTGTAATCTTTGTAGAAAGAGGTTAATTTTGTTTTTAACTTTGTAAGTTCCTTTTCATCCATTCTTCCTGCTTCTACAGAAGCTACAAAGTCATAATAATCACCTGCAAGCTTTAAAGTCTCTGCATTTCTTACCACCTCTGTGTAATAAGCGTTGTTTAAAGCATAAGGAGCCTGATCATTGTACAGTTTATTCAGCTGATCCAATGTATTTTTGATCTCAGGATTTTTAGCAACTAAAGAACCTTCGTACATTACTTTCTTCTCCACAGCATTGGATTTTTTCAATCCTTCTACTTCACCGATCCATTTTTTCCAGTAGTTTGCTACTGAAGCGTATTTTGAAGCGTATTTGATACGTGTTTCATTATCAGCACGCATTTTTTCGTCCAATGTTTTTAAAGCAACATCACGTACAGCAATTCTTGCAGGATCAATATCCTTCATGATTTTCTCTACACCTACTGCAGGAAGATATTCTGTCGTCTTTCCCGGGAAACCGAATACAAAAGTAAAATCGTTCTCGTTTTTATCTTTTATAGAAACCGGTAAATAATGTTTTGGAACGTAAGGTACATTGTCTTTTGAATATTCTGCAGGCTTATTATTCTTGTCTGCATAGATTCTGAACATAGAGAAATCTCCGGTATGTCTAGGCCAAACCCAGTTGTCCGTATCACTTCCGAATTTCCCGATACTTTGAGGCGGAGCTCCTACAAGACGGATATCTTTATACGTTTCAATGGTGTAAGCATAGTATTTGTTTCCATAATACATAGGCTTAACCATGATCGATTGGTAAGATTCAATTTTCTGAGAGTTTTTGTAAACCTCAATATTATTGTTGATCCTTTTGGTAAGTTCCGGTTCCGTAAGGTTATCCGTGGCTTCCAAAATCTGATCAGTAACTTCTTTTATATCTACAATAAAATCTACTTTTACGCCTGGATTAGGAAGTTCTCCCTGTGTATTTTTTGCCCAGAATCCGTTTGAAAGAAGATCATTCTGAACCGTAGAATGCGCCTGAATCTGACCGAAACCACAGTGGTGATTGGTTAAAAGCAGTCCTTTAGGCGAAATAATTTCTGCAGTACATCCGCCGTTAAACTGTACTACCGCATCCTTTATGCTTGGTTTCTGAGGGTTGAAAATATCTTTTGCAGAAATCTTCATTCCCAAATCCTTCATTTCCTTTTCATTCAGCTCAGTAGGAATCCACATTCCTCCATATTGTTGTGCAAATGCCATTGCAGCTGGCAAAAGAAATACAGATAAAAGTATCTTTTTTGTCATAATCAAAATTTTGCCCGAATTTACAAAGAAAAATAAGAATAGCCCTTATAAAACAGACGGAAAAGTTGTTAAGAGTAGGTTTTTGTAAAATGTAAAAAGTAAAATGTATTAATGGAGGGAAAGCAGAAAATTCATTTAATGTATACAGTAAACCCGAACCGTATACCAACAACTATCAACCAACAACATTAAACTTTAAACTTTAAACATTAAACTCCCACCCTCCTTCTGGCTTAGTTTTTGTTGATTGGAAGTAACTTTAATATTAAAAACATATTTAAATCAATTATTATGATGAAAAGCAAAATACTCATGTTGGGAATGGGATCAGTTTTATTCCTTGCTTCATGTTCTAAAAAAGAAACAACTGAAACAACAGGTACAACCACAGATTCTGCAACAACTGTTCAACCAGCTGTTACAGACAGTATCACGAAAGCTACTCCTACAGCAGCTGGTGACACTTCTGAAAATGCGCTGGACTGGGCCGGTACTTATGAAGCGACAGTTCCTTGTGCTGACTGTCCGGGAATCAAGACTTCTTTAACATTGAATAATGATAAAACATTCAGTATTTCTGAAGAATATCTTGACAGAAATTCAAAGAATCAGGATAAAGGCTCTTTTGCATGGGATTCTACGGGAAGCATGATTACTTTACAAGGGAAATCTGCCAATTATAAATATAAAGTGGGTGAAAATATGCTGATCCAACTGGACATGGAAGGAAAAGAAATTGATGGTCCCAACAAGGATCTTTATGTATTCAAGAAAAAATAAAAATAAGGGCTTCGGCCTTTATTTTTTTGCTGATACCTCATCTAAAACTGATAGGCTTTAATTTTAGGATCGTCTACCAAACGTCTGATTACTTCTTCATGACGGGTATTTTTTCCGGTTAGCCGCCAGATAACTGTCAAATTTTCCGGTGAATACTGTTGTTTAATCATCAGATATTTTAAGTGATGTTCTTTAAAGATGTTTTCACAGTATTGAATATCCGCAGAGCTCGTGACAGCAATTTTATACTCCCTTACTTTATTGTAATTATCAATAAAATTCTGCAGGTAAGTCAAAGCACTCAGAACAATCAATACCAAAGCCGTTCCCAACAGGGAAATGTATACATATCCGGAACCTACTGCCATTCCTATAGAAGCCGTTGCCCAAATAGTAGTTGCTGTGGTAATTCCTTCAATTTTATTGTCTCCTTTGAAAATCACGCCCGCACCCAGAAATCCAATTCCGGTAATGATATTAGCTGCGAGACGATCCGGATTTTCAACACCAATTTTTATGGAAAGAATAGTAAAGAGGCAGGCCCCGAAACAAACCAGTATAAAGGTTCTGAGACCCGCAGATTTATTACGGTATTCACGTTCAGCACCAATAAACAGTCCTAAAATAACAGAGATAAGAATGAGTAATAATTCATTTTTGACAGTATAATGGTCCTGAAGAAAATCCATTTTTTATAATTTAAACGTAGAATAAAATTACAATAAAAAATTTATCTTCGGGGTTATCAATAAACTTTGTTTAGGGCAAGAAGATTTTATTTGACTGAAAACTTTCGTAATATTACAGATTAAATGTAAAAAGGCAAGTACAGGAGCTATGGAACCTACATTTTTTCCGACAAAAGAAGCATTCAGAAAATGGCTTGAGAAGCACCATGAAGGTGAGAAAGAACTTTTAACGGGATTCTACAAAACCGGAAGTGGAAAACCTTCTATGAGCTGGTCTGAATCTGTAGATCAGGCTTTATGTTTTGGCTGGATAGACGGCGTGAGAAAATCAATAGATCACGAAAGTTATTCTATACGTTTTACTCCTAGAAAATCGTCTAGTATCTGGAGCAACATCAATATAAAGAAAGTTGAAGAGCTCACCAAAGCAGGACTGATGACTCCTGCAGGGCAAAAGGCATTTAACCTCAGAAAAGAGAACAAATCAGGAATTTATTCCCATGAAAAAGCAGAAGTTGCTCTTGATCCTGTTTATAAAAAACAGTTTACAGATCATCAGGCTGCGTGGGATTTTTTTGAAAGTCAGGCTCCTTCCTATAAAAAGGTAATCATACACTGGATTATGAGTGCCAAACAGGAAAAGACAAGACTTTCACGGCTTGAAAAAGCTATTGATACAAGTAAACAATCAAAAAGATTAGAATAAAAAGATTATTATGGATAAAGAAATTTCACACTTCTGGTTAGGATATTTCAAGAATGAAGAAGATTTTTATAGTTTCGTAGAAGAGGATGAAAATTATTATATAGATGAAGAAACTGATGATCAGTACGTCTCAAAATTCGCAGAATCACAGAACATCAAATGGTTTGATGATGACTTTATAGAGTATGGTTTTGAAGATGAAAGGCTTAGTCTTTATGACAAGTTTGCAGAATATTCTTATGCTGACCAGTGGCTTCCCATCCTGGAAAACAAACTGAATGAGCTAAGTCTGGATACTCCTGTGAATGCTATCATCTTTGCAACAAGATTTGCAATTCCTAATCCTGTTTCTGTAGAAAATGATGATTTTTCGCTACATTATGTGGGCGAAATAGAATATGATATTTAAAACTGGGATTTTTCCCATTTATAACAAGTGACTTCATTTAGGTATGGAGTCACTTTTTGTTAATAAAAGAAATAGAAGTAATTTAGCCTTTGATGAATTTATATTCTACCTTACAAATCGGAGATTATCACATTAATCACTGTGAAGACTATTTACTTATTAAAAAGATTGATTCCGATAAAATTGTATGTGCTGTAATGGACGGATGCTCTACAGCAATGGAAAGTCATTTTGCCTCAGCTCTTTTTGGAAAGCTTTTACGTAAAGTTATCATTGAAACAGGTTATAAATCTTTATACGAAAAAGATATTCAACGCAGCTTAGACGAAGATCTCAAAGAAATAGTTGAAGGCTTATTCCAAGAACTTGTATTTATTAAAAATCATATGATGCTGGATGAAAAAGAGTTGTTAACCACTCTTAGCATCTTGATTTATGACAAAATTAAGGACCAAGGAATTATCTTAACCATTGGTGACGGTGTTGTTTGTATCAATGGAAAGATCACGGAATTTGATCGTGATAATAAACCAGATTACTTTGCCTATCATCTTCATGAAAATTTTGAAGACTGGTATTCTGCTCAATCTCAGAAAATATTTTTTAACGATTTGAATGATATTTCCATAGCGACTGATGGTATTCTGAGCTTTTCAAAAATTAAAAAAACAGATTCTGATGAAATGGTCAATTGTATAGAATATTTGATGATTGACCGTCAAAATAGTGATACTCAAGAAATGCTTAACAGAAAACTTAAGCTGCTGGAACATCAGTATGGAGTAAAACCTACAGATGATCTGGCAATAATAAGAATGATAAAATAAAAATATTCTTCCAATTCTTTTACATTAAAAAAACAAAAACTTCCACCCAAAAGACGGAAGTTTTTTATTTAAGGTATGATTTTCAGTATTGATTAATGAGCTTCCAGCCAGTTGTCTCCTACTCCAATCTCTACTAACAACGGAACCTGTGTTTTTAAAGCATTTTCCATTTCAGTTTTGATTAATTTTGAAGCGGCTTCAATCTCATCAGCAGGAGATTCGAATATCAATTCGTCATGTACCTGAAGCAGCATTTTTGTTTTTAACTGTTGTTCTTCAAGTTCCCTGTCTATTTTGATCATGGCAAGTTTTACAACATCTGCAGCACTTCCCTGAACCGGCGCATTTACTGCATTTCTTTCTGCATGACCTCTTACCACAAAATTGTTGGAATTGATATCTTTCAAATGACGTTTTCTTCCTAATATAGTTTCTACAAAACCTAGCTGACGTGCTTTATTCACCTGCTCTGCCATGTATTCCTTCAGTTTTGGATAGGTTTCAAAATATGCTTCGATCATCTGTTTGGCTTCTGTACGGGACAATCCGGTCTGTTCTGCCAATGCAAAAGCTCCCTGTCCGTAGATAATACCAAAGTTTACAGTCTTTGCCTGGCTTCTCTGGGTCTTGGAAACTTCTTCCAAAGGAATTTTAAAGAGTTTTGCTGCTGTGGAAGCGTGAATATCTTCTCCGTCCTGGAACGCTTTGATCATATTATCCTCTCCTGAAATTTCAGCAATTAAACGAAGTTCAATCTGTGAATAATCGGCGGAAATAATCTTTTTTCCTTCTCCGGAAACAAAGGCTCCACGAATCTGCTGTCCTCTTAAAGTTCGGATCGGGATATTCTGCAGGTTCGGATTTACACTCGCAAGACGTCCTGTAGCGGCTGTAGTCTGTGAGAAATTGGTGTGTACTCTATTATCTTCTTTATCAATCTGTGATGGCAGGGCATCTACATAAGTTGATTTTAATTTCTGATAGGTTCTGTATTCCAGAATATGCTTGATGATCTCATGTTTTGAACTTAATTTCTGAAGAACATCTTCTGAGGTTGCATATTGCCCTGTCTTTGTTTTTTTGGCTTTCGGATCCAGCTGCATTTTTTCAAACAGGATTTCTCCCAGCTGTTTTGGTGAATTCATATTGAATTCTTCTCCGGAAAGTTCAAAAATTGTGGTTTCTAATTGCTTCAGGTCATTTTCAAGGTCTACACTTTCCTGTGCCAGCCACTTTTCATCCAGGGAAATACCTGCCAGTTCCATTTTTGCCAGAACTTCCATCAAAGGCATTTCAATATTATAGAAAAGCTCTTCCAGATTTTCTTTTTTCAGTTGTGGTGCAAAAAGCTCATACAATTGGAAAGTAATGTCTGCATCTTCTGCTGCATAATCTGTCTGTGTTCTCAGATCTGCATCTCTGAAGCTGCCTTGTTTCTTACCTTTTTTTCCAATAATGGTTTCTATGGATACCGGTTTATAGTTCAGGTATACTTCTGAAAGGTAATCCATACCGTGTCTTCCGTCCGGATTCAACAGGTAGTGGGCAATCATTGTATCAAACATCGCCCCTTTAACGGTGATGTCGTATTGTTTTAAAACTTTATAATCATATTTCAGATTGTGAGCAATTTTCAGCAGGTCTTCTTTTTCAAAAAACGGTCTGAAAATCTCTAACGTCTGCAACACTTCAGCTCTGTCTTCAGAAAGCGGAATATAATAGGCAAGTCCTTTTTTATAAGAAAAACTCATTCCCACCAATTCTGCTTCCAGTTCGTTTAATGATGTGGTTTCCGTATCAAAGCAAACAACCTTTTGTTTTAACAGGTTGTCGACCAGTTTTTTCTGTGCTTTTGGATTATCAATAAACTGATAGAGATGATCGTTCTGCTCAATGGTCGATTTTGTAGAAGTAGCCTGTTCCAGCTCTTCAAAATTGGCAAAAAGATCAAGCTGCATCACCTGTCCTTTTATTTCTGTACCGGCCGGAGTCTGCTTCACTTCCACCTCACTCACCACCACTGTTTCTGTTGGAGCAGGAGCAAAAGCTCTGTAAAGATTTTCGTAAAGTCTCCTGAATTCTATTTCATCAAAGACTTCTTTTACTTTTTCAAAATCCGGAGTTTCCAGATCATACTGTTCCTGATGAAATTCTACAGGGGTATCACAGATAATGGTTGCTAATTTTTTAGATAAAATACCACGTTCTGCGGAAGCTTCCACTTTCTCCTTCAGTTTTCCTTTCAGCTTATCGGTATTGGCTAGTAAAGTTTCGATATTTCCAAATTCTTTCAGAAACTTCATCGCAGTTTTTTCTCCCACACCTTCCAGCCCGGGAATATTATCTACCGCATCTCCCATCATAGCAAGGAAATCAATTACCTGTTTAGGGTCTTCAATCTCATATTTTGCCTTTACTTCTTCCACTCCGAGAATTTCTATATCACCACCTTTTAAGCCTGGTTTATAAATTTTAATTTTATCTGTAACCAACTGTGCAAAATCCTTATCCGGTGTTACCATGAAAGTGGTATAGCCTTCTTTTTCTGCTTTGCATGCAATGGTACCTATTACATCATCAGCTTCATATCCTTCAATTCCAAGGCGTGGAATATGCATGGCTTCAAGAATTCTGTGGATGTATGGAACAGCAATTTTAATCGCTTCAGGAGTTTCGCTTCTGTTGGCTTTGTAATCCGAATAGTCATCAGTTCTTACACTAGCCTGTCCTACGTCAAAAACTACTGCCAGGTGGGTAGGTTTTTCTCTTCTGATCAATTCGATCAAAGAATTGGTAAAACCAAAGATCGCAGAAGTATCCAGCCCTTTACTGGTAAGTCTTGGATTCCTGATTAATGCGTAATATCCTCTGAAAATCATCGCATACGCATCGATGAGAAACAGCCTTTTATCTTGTGTTGCGTCCATATTTTGAATAATGAACAAATATATGAAAATAGGAGTAAAAGTTGGTAGTTCGGGGAAGGGATTCGGGGTTTCAAATGATGAATAATGAATGATCCATTCGCTTTACTTGTCAATTTTATGCAGCAGTAATCATTCACTATTTATTTTCTAGCAGTCATGGTTCTCGTAGCTAACCTGTTCCATTTTGCTTCTGTAAACCTCCATTTCTTTGCTGCTTATGGTTACTTTTTTTAATTGTACGGGAAGCTGTCTTTTGCCATCAGGACTTATCCAGATTCCATTCATCACATCACCTTCTTTTTTTATAATCATTAATCCGGTAAAGTGTTCTTCTACCATTGAGAATTGTTTTTGAGCTCCTTCGGTGACATTGAGTTCAAGCCAATTGCTCACTTTTTCATATTTGTACATTGCATTATAATAAACACCACTTCCACAATCACTGTCTACAGACTGGAAGAATAATGTGACTGGCATTTTCCCGTTAATGGTCCCATTATATAAAGTGGAACTGCTCTGCGCCTGCAGGGAAATAAAAGACATAGTAAAAGCAAGAATAAACAGAATTTTTCTGAACATTTTTGTTGTATAAATAGTTATTAATTATGGATAAAAAACAGAACAGCATACCAATGGCATACTGTTCCTTTTTTTTAAATTGTATTGGATTATTTACCTGTAGAAGGCCATAGTCCAGCGTACTGAGAAGTACCGTAGTCAATAGTTTCAGCACTGATTACGAAGCTGATCAGCATACTGTTGCTGTCTACTGCGTCAAAGTCAACTTCGTGCTGGATTACATATCCGTTCTCCCATTTCAAAGTAATTAATGTTCCTTCTTCGTGAGATTTGTTGAAAGTGATTTCTCCTACTGTTGGTTTGTATTTACCGTTTAACAAACTTTCAAGGATGTCTGACTTTTCAGTAGCTTCTACTGTAACTTTGATCAATGCGTTAGAAGGATCTGATGCTACACGTCCTGATACGTCTGTAGATCTTGATACACTGTAGTTCATTTTTAACAGTTTCTGTCCTTCACCGTTGTTGAATTTTAAGATTCCTCTTGAATTTCTTTCTGCCATGATTGTAAATTTTAATCGTTAGTAATAAATTGTTATTCAATAATTATATAACAAAGATAGCTCCCTGGGTTTTGAAAAAAAAGCATTTGAACAGAAATATGAAAAAGTGTAGTAATTATACGATTTGGTGTCGTAGTTCTACGATTTCATGTCGTAATTCTACGACAAAAGACTTAAAATAAAGCATAACCTATTATAAATAAATATATTAAACATTATCAGAAAATAAGAAAATCCTTCTTAATATTACACTAATAAGAGAAATAATGCGTTAAAAAAGCAACTTTATAGTAATCAAAAACTATCTAACTATTCACTATAGACATGTACAGGTTGAGACTTAAATATTTATTTCGTGATGTTTTTATAACATTATGATCTTATATAAAAAAACAGAACAGTAAACTCGGGTGAGTAAACTGTTCTGTACCAATTTTATTTTTACTAAGATGATGAATAGGCTTAATTACCTGCTGAAGGCCATAGCCCAGCGTACTGAGAAGTACCGTAATCAATGGTTTCAGCGCTTATTACAAAGCTGATCAGCATACTGTTGCTGTCGATTGCATCGAAGTCTACTTCGTGCTGAATTACGTATCCGTTTTCCCAGTTCAAAGTAATTAATGTTCCTTCTTCGTGAGATTTGTTGAATGTAATTTCTCCTTTTGTTGGCTTGTATTTACCGTTTAACAAGCTTTCAAGGATGTCAGATTTTTCAGTAGCTTCTACTGTTACTTTGATCAATGCGTTAGAAGGATCTGATGCTACACGTCCTGAAACGTCTGTAGATCTGGATACACTGTAATTCATTTTTAACAGCTTCTGTCCTTCTCCTCCGTTGAATTTTAAGATTCCTCTTGAATTTCTTTCTGCCATGATTGTAAATTTTGATCGTTAATATTTTGTGATTCGGTGATTGTTTAGCAAAGATAGAGGCTCTTTACAGCTAAAAAAAACTTTTCAATATAAATCTGAAAATTTGTAGTAGTTCTACGATTTCTTGTCGTAATTCTACGACAATGGATTTAACAAACCCATTCAAACCAGTACCAGAAAAGGATTTCAACTTATTGAAAAACAACAATAAAAATTTACCACTTAAGTGAGAAATATTAAGATTCCTTTAATATAATGTTGGCCTTTTTTTAACAGATCAGTTATTATAATAAAAAAAGCAACCAACTGAACATTGATTGCTTTTTTATTTGTATTTGAGATTATTTACTGTTGGGTACTTGCTCCTTCTTTGATGGAACGAACCAGTATTTTATTTTTTCTTAGTAGAAAATCCGGCATCAGGTCTACCGGAAGATAGAAAGGGCTTTCTCCTTTTTTCTGCAGTTCTTCTACGATACCGGGATTCCAGGTGAGGATTTTATCCATGTCTACATTAAGTTCATCAGCGACAACTTTCAGATTGAATCCGGCATTGATTTCTGTTTCTGAAAGCGAAGCAGTCATCACTCTTCTGTTTCCGTCCTCAAAGAAAATCTTGTTGATCCTGGAAGAATTGTAGTTGCTTAAAACGCTCTGAAGTTCTCCGGTAGCATAACATGCGTTGAGATATTTCTTCACATGATTAATGGTTTCTCCGGGAAGGTATTTAGAGAATTCGTGATATTGAGAGGAACCTGCTGCTTCCATTGCTTTGGCAATATTTCCTTCACCGCAGTTATAGGCTGCTACAACGGTCACCCAATTGTTATATTTTTTATAAAGGTTTGCTAATGAGATAACCGCTGTTTTTGTACTTTTATAAACGTCGGTACGGTTTTGTTCCGTAAGTCCGTATTGGTTGGCATGTGCAGTCATCAGCTGCCATATGCCTACTGCTCCGGCTCCGGAAGTAATATTTCTGTCGAAATGGGATTCTATCAGGGCCAGGTTTCTCAAATGCTTGGGAAGACCTTTCTGAAGGAGTAACTGTTCAATAAATTCTACAAGATCTTTATTGGCATTAATGATACCTTTATATTTTCTCACACTGCTTTCTGAGGTATCTGTAGCAGCAAGAAACTGTCCGTTTACACTGATAACAGTTCCTAATAATAGTAAGCCTGTAAAAATATTTCTGACAATGGTTTTCATTTTTTTTGTATTTATAAGCGGAAAGGCAAATGTATTTTTTTGCCTTTCCGCTTCCTAATTAATCTACTTTCCAGCTTGGTTTTTCTTCTTCCTGATTCCAATCTACATGAATGGTCTGGCCGGATTTTACTTCTTCTCTAACAATCATTTTAGAGATCGGTCTGGCAAGCTGTGCACGGATTACTCCTGAGATCTGTCTTGCTCCATATTTGCTGCTGAATCCACCTAATGCAAGGTTTCTTACCGCATCATCACTGATCTTTAAAGCAATTCCCAGTCTCGTCAATGAAGTATGAAGTGATTTCAGCTGAATATTGAAGATTCTTTCTGCAATAGATTCTGTGATCGGTGCAAAAGGAATGATCTCTGTGATTCTTGCTAAAAACTCAGGTCTGAATCGTCCTGAATTGGACATAATCTGCATCAGTGAAGATGATTCAGGAACTTTTCCTTCTTCAAACTGTTTTACAATTTCTTCACTTCCGATATTGGAGGTAAACAGGATTAATGCATTGCTGAAATCTCCTTCTTTACCTAATTTATCGTGTACTTTTCCTTCGTCCATAATCTGAAGGAACACATCGAAAACTGAGTGGTGGGCTTTTTCAATTTCGTCAAATAAAACAACAGTATAAGGCTGTTGTCTGATCTTATTGACAAGCATACCTCCTTCTTCATATCCTACATATCCCGGAGGCGCTCCGTATAGTAAGGCTGCAGAATGTTCTTCTTTAAATTCTGACATATCAAAACGTACCATTGCCTTTTCATCATTGAAAAGTAATTCTGCCATTGATTTTGCCAGCTCAGTTTTACCGGTTCCTGTAGGTCCCAGAAGGAAGAATGATCCAATTGGCTGACCTGGTTTATTCAATCCGCTTCGGTTTTCAACAATAGCATCTGAAAGGATTTTTAATGCATGGTCCTGTCCTACTACTCTGTTTAGCAGAAGAGATTCCATATTCAGGAGTTTTTCTTTTTCCTGAGCCTGAATCTTTCCGATTGGAATATTGGTTTTCGCTGCCATTACAGCGGCAAGTTCAAGTCTGTCAACTTTTTCCCTTTTCTTCGCAGCATGCTGTAAAAGTTCGGCATAAGTATCTTCTATAATTTGCTGAATCTGATCTACCGGCATCGAGTTGTCAATGGCAGGCTGCTCGCTCAGCGACCCCCAAAGGATCGGGCTTATTTTATCTCTCAGGAGATTGTAAGTCCATATCAGTTCATCAGCCTTATCTTTGCTGTCTGCATATTCTTCTTCTAAAATAGCATCATAGCTTTCTTTCCAGCTGCTCAATTCTTTTTCTGACAATTCATCAAGCATTTTGATGGCTGCCATTGTTCTGTCTAATAAATCAATAGCGGCATCGGGTAATTTTTTACCTTTTGCGTATCTTTTAGCCAGACGTACACATTCCGGAATTGCAGTTTTTTCGACTTCAATACCATGGTGTTTTTTATAGCCTTCAAGAAGGACATCAATCATTTTCACGCAGGTCTTTTCATCCGGCTCATGCACGGTTAGGACCTCAAAACGACGGTTAAAAGCCTGTTCCGGTTCTATAATTTTTCTATATTCTTCCTGCGTTGTAGCTCCAATTACGGTAATTTCACCTCTGGCGAGCTCAGGTTTCAAAAGGTTGGCAACATTTCCGATACTTCCTTTGGGGTCTAAAAGGGTATGAATTTCATCAATGAAAAGAATGGCTTTTTCAATTTTCTTACATTCATTGATTACTTTTTTCAGACGGTCTTCAATTTCACCTTTATAAGAAGTTCCGGCTAGTAATGCTCCGGTGTCCAGTTCTAAAAGGGTACCGTTTTTAAGCATTTCAGGAACATTTCCTTTGATAATTTCAGTAGCAAATCCTTCTACCAATGCTGTTTTTCCTACTCCGGGTTCCCCGATGATGATCACATTCGGTTTGCTTCTGCGGCAAAGAATTTCTATCAGCATTCTGAGTTCTTTATCTCTACCGATAATATTTTCAATTTCTCCTTTTCTCGCCTGTGCCGTTCTGTCTACACAATAGCTTTTAATGGAAGGAAAGGAAGAATCTGAATAGTCTGAACCATTTGAAAATAATGATGAAAAATCACCATCTTCTGAAACGGTAAACGGTGTATCTTTTCTATATAGATTGAATATCTCATGTTCTCTCAACGGAAGTGATTTCAGCTGCTGAAGTGAGAATACAACCTGTGGTTTTACAATTGCTGTCAGAATACAGATAGGGGTAATTTCATCCAATCCTAATTTTAAACGGATATCATCAGCTTCTTCAATAAGATTATCTATCGCATCATCCTGACCTACTTCATCAGGAAGATGGTTTGTCTTAGGGTATTCTTCAATACGGACGTCTGCCCATTCATAAAAATAGCCGGGATCTTTATCTATACTTTTCAGAAATTCATTAAGTCCGATATCTTTATGCATTAAAGCCTGCAGAATATGCGGGCCACCATAGGTTCCATTATAATTTTCCTTCGCTATCGACTGAGCAATGTGAAATAGTTGCTTTACGGTTTCGTTGGTTACTAGTACTCCCATTTATAATTTTCTTATATTAATATATTTGCGTTCTGTTGTCTGTACTTCAGATTTGATGGTATTTGATCTACATTTTTCATCCCTGTCTGTCAGAGATTCAAAAGTTATTATTTTTGTGTAGCTAAAATTAATTATTTTATTCTAAACGAGATAAAGATAGTTAATTCTTCAATTAGAGAAGTAACAACGGTGTTTTTTTGTTTTTCAACCTGATTCTGATGGTTAAATTTTATAACAAATTAGCATGCTGACCCCACTTTTTCTTTTTATATATTCAAAAAGTATAATAAAATCAGACTGAACCATTGAAGTCCGATGTAGATATAAAATAACATCGCCGAAGGTTCTGCCAGCTCATACAGTTTTTCAACCAGAGTAGTTTTAATAATTTCGGAGAAGTCTGCATTATCATCTCCAAGATTCAGTTCGTCAAACTTTATTTTATTTAAAGCATAGCCTAAAATACGTTTGAGAATTTTGTTTTCTGAACTGTTTCTAAACTCATTCAGCAACTTAACTTTAGCGATTGCAAAATCAGCACTTGTACGGATAACAGTTGGCTGTTTCGCTTTAAAAATTCCAATCACCTTATCGATAAACGGGATTACAATTGTTTTGGAATGATCCTGAAGCAGCTTGCTGATCACTACAGACATTGCATATTTTGAAGCAAAAACAACTGTTAAAAACGGAGCCGTGATCATTAACAAATAAAATAGAACCGCCGAAACAGGTTTCGCTTTAATTGTCGTTATTAAAAATGCAACTGCTCCTGTATGTCCCAATGACGGACCTAAACGATCAGATAGAATATAAATCCCAAATATCAGGGTAACAATAGTCGAAATAAGTCCTATTGCATAAATTTTAAATATACTGAGGATGAATGCTGCGGATAGTTTGGAGAAATATTTCAGGTGATCCGTAATTTTGTTCATCGATGTTAAAGGTTATTTAGTTTTATATGATGCTTTTATGAAAAGTTTTTAATCATTTAACTTTGGGACGATTTTCTTATTTATAAGTAGGATTATCATAAACAAATCACCAACCAACTTAGCGATAAAAGCACCATTTTTCATAATAGATATTAGAAAAACTCAATTATTAATATATTCTGCTTCTTTTCTAGAGACGACTTTACCAGAAATTCCATCTAAAATTATATTTTCAACACGATTAGACTTCTTTAACCATTCTATTTCCCAAATGGGGTTTTCATTTTCTATTCTTCTTGAAATTATAGTATGAAAACCTGTACTTTGTAATACCGGACCTTTTGTAACGGGAATAACTTCTTCTTCACAGAATTTTAAAATATCTTCAAATGTATATTTGTAAGGCTTATCATAATCAACCTCTTTAATCAATTTTCCATTTTCATCAAACTCATACCAGATTCCTTTCTGAAAAGGAGCTCCCCAAGGTACATTAAACATAATACCCTTATGTTTTATATTTCCATTTGGATAATATGATTTAGACAGCATAAAATAAGAACCTTTATATGATTCAGTATAATATTTACCAGAGTTTGCCATACTCATTTCAATATAATTTCCATTGGGCAGAAACTCTCTTACCACATCAGTTTCTTTTTTTGTTGATTTACTAAATTTGTCTATATCAAACTTTTCAAATTTGTTATCTATTGTAGGAATTATCATATTTCTTTTTTGAGATTTACATGAAAAAAGTATCAATAAGCTGAATAATAAAAATATTTTTTTCATAATTATTTGGTATTTGTATTAGCTATCACCCATTGCCATTTCCAAAGATTATAACGTGTTTCGGGAATGTGATGAGAATAATCCATAATATTTTCTGTTTTAGCATATTCATAAGTAAACTGTGCTTTTGCATCGGCTTCTGAATTAGTAAAACTGTGAGGTAATGCAAAACTATGAAGAAACTCGTGAGCTGCTGTTTGATTATTTTTTGTTGGAAATAGTACTACAAACCTGCCATTACTATATCCATTGAGCGCAATTACATGATTAGAAGCATCTACAAATCCCCCGCTTTCTCCGAGATAGATAGCAATGTAATGATTATCATATTTTGTTTCAGAAATTTTATTATTTTTCAACTGTGTTTTCAATTTATCGTATATATAATTTTGAAGAGTAACAAACCCCGATGGAGCATTACCTGATGGTTGATAATAAGCAGCAATTTTACCTCCAATGACATACTTACCACCTGCTTTAAAATGGGAATCTGTAGATACGTCTATAGTTTCTGTTTCAACATCTGCTTCTATCAACGCCTGGCGTAAATAATTTTCAAACAATGCTTTCTGTCCAGCAGAATTACCTGTTTTTGAAGTAGCTCCAGGTGTGAGCTCAGGGGTTTTTAATTCAATAATTAAAAACTTAGTTTTTTTCCTTTTGGCAGCATGATTAGCCCAAACCTTTAATCTCCCGGCGACTTCAGAAGTTTCAATACCCGCATTGTCTTTTTTTACTGCAATAACTTCTATAATCTCATCATTCGAAAACTCTTCCAAACATTCTATGGTTACAAAATCTTTAAGATTGTGTTTCCCTTTAGTTTTAGGAGAAATTTCCATAGGAGAAATTTTGAAAAACTTATTTTCTTTAAATTTTAAAGCGTCCGGTTCTTCATCTACTTCAATATTAAGGCTTAAAACAGCTTTGGTATTTTTAAAGTTAGATGCAATAAGCTGATTTGTTTTACTGTCTTTGATTTGGGACGGGTAAAGCGATAGCCAGGAACAATAATAATTTTCAAGAGTGCCATCTGCTTTTTTCTTCCATGGAATACTGTAAACACCATATATTTGCTTAAGTTTAGAATATAAGACAGGCTCCTTTTTAAAGCTCCCATCATATTCATTGATATTTGTTTCCAATACTGTATAAGTAGCATCCGTATATTGCTTTGCTATTATATCTTCATAATTAACATCACCAAAATTAGAGGTCTCCCCCAATCTCATCCAGTCAAAACCATAATCTTCTCCCTGCCAGCCATTTTTACTTCGAAAGTGAACAACGCATTTTGCTTTTATTTCAGGAGGAGGAGGATCGTTTGGCGTATTATGACTTACTCCTTTTGCATCACCCTTTTCAGAAATCCATTTCATAGCACGTGAGATAATACTCTCCCGGGAGTACATATTATGATCTTCCTGAGAGATTTTGGTATAAGTACCTTTTACAATTCTAGTCCTGCTCATGATTAATATGCTTTAGATTTATCCCCGCTATTATTCTGTACTTCCTGCTGAGCGTGTTTATTTATAGAAGCATTGGATGTAATGTTAATTTCTTTTTCCGAAATCTCATTTCTTTCCTTTTTTGTTTCACTATGCACATCCCCTTCAATAATCTCTGTGAGTTTTCCTGTAATAAATGTACTTGCGTTTCCAATTACTGATGTAAGTTTCATGGCTCCTACAGATTCTGTATTATTTAGTCCTATGCTATCAGACTTATTCATTCCTACCGTTGTAGTCATGTTTTCTCCTACATTGATGTTCATATTCTTACAGTTCAGGGTCATGGTTTCCGGTGCGGTAATATTAATATTGCTTCCGGTAGTATCTAGATGAATCTCATTACCGCTTTTATCAGTAATAATGATACTTTCATCTTCTGTGAAAACGATTCTGTGGCCGCTTCTCGTTTGAATAGACTTTACACGGTTGTCTGCACCACCTCCAAGACCTATTCCACCGTGAAACATTCCTCCCATGACAAAAGGTCTATCGGGGTGACTGTGAACAAAATTGACCATCACCTGGTCTCCTACTTCAGGAATAGCTACATAGCCACGATTTTGTGTAATCTGATCTGTTCCTCCTGCATCGGGGCTCATTACGCGAACAAAATGGGTGGTATCATTCATCTGCCAGTCAAATCTCACCTGAACTCTTCCCTGCCCTTCCGGATCAGTATTTGAAATTACGGTTGCGATCTGAGGTTGTGCGGCAGGTACATCGAATTCAGGTTTGGGTAAAAAACCAGTATCTGCAGCAATAGATTCAAAGGTTCCTGAATAATGTCCGATTGTATCAATTTCGTGAACGGCTTCTGTTACCATCACTTTGGTAAAATAGGACGTTTCATTGCTGTCCGGCTTTCTCATGTGAATATCTACAATACATCCCGGATGTAAAAACGGAACTGTTGTAGATCCGGAAACAGAAAATACGTTTACCGCTTCACTTCCTGAAGTGCTTCTTTGAGAATGTTCAACATCCAGATGGGTTGTTGCTTTAATAGGTGCAATCTGAAGTGCCGGAGTTTTATATATTTTATCATTATGTCTGTATGCTGTACTGGCAAGATCACCCAAGTGACTTACAGGAGTTTCTCCGGAAGTCAGTTTTTCATTTTTACTGCTGTTATAGCCATAGTATTGAGGTTTCGTATGTACAGCTTTTAACTCTACTTTGACGTTATCTGCATTACTACCATAGAGCAGTTTGATAGGTTTATTCTGTGGAGGAAGTTTTCCAAAGTGCAATACCTCGCCATCATAATAAAATTGCTCCCCATAAGCTTCTGCCATTCTTGCCAGATAATTGTAATGGGTTTCATTGTATTGGCTGCTGTAAATGATCTGAGAATAATCATTTGTATCAATTCTTATATCAAATCGTTCTTTATCAATTCCTTGTTTGATTACTTCTTCAGCTATGATTCCCATATTAACGGGTTGTCCTCCGCCAAAACTCTGTATATGCGGAGCACCATCCAATAAAATTGTTGGGCTGTATCCGGAAAGAATAATATTTCCAAGACTCATTTTTTCCTGGCTGAATCCCACTTTGGTAATAATCCCGACAAAATTTCTTTCAGGACTTTTCTCAATATCTTTGTAAGAAATAACAGCAGTAAGACGTTTTCCCAAAAATTTATTAGCTTCTTCAAGGGTATGGCTCTGTCTGTCTCCTAGTGCGTCATGGGCAAGGGTAAGACTAAATTCATGGTGGCGGCTAGCTTTTTGTTTAAGCGTGAAGTGTTTGTAGTACTTAATAATTTTACCTTCCACAACCAGCGACAATTTAACCAACCGGTTGATTCCTGAATGATGATTCTCAGATATTCCGTCTGCGTTCTGTGACGGGCGGAAGGAAGATCCTTTTGTCTTTGATTCGGTTTTCATATGCTTTGTGTTTGATTAAAGATAACGATATTTTATACAACAGGGGTTATATAAGTATGTTAGAGTAAAATTTTGTGGTATAAGTTTCATCCAGGCAAAAAAAGACCGCCTTTAATAGGGACAGTCTTTTTTCTTATGAATGTTGATAATGTGTGTAAATTTTAGCTTGACGGCCAAAGTCCAGCGTACTGAGAAGTCCCATAATCAATGGTTTCAGCACTGATTACAAAGCTGATCAGCATGCTATTACTGTCTATTGCATCAAAATCAACCTGATGCTGAATTACATATCCGTTCTGCCAGTTCAAAGTAATCAATGTTCCTTCTTCGTGAGATTTGTTGAATGTAATTTCCCCTACTGTAGGTTTGTATTTACCATTCAGCAAGCTTTCAAGAATATCAGATTTTTCTGTAGCTTCTACTGTTACTTTGATCAATGCGTTAGAAGGATCTGACGCTACACGTCCTGAAACGTCTGTAGATCTGGATACGCTGTAGTTCATTTTTAACAGCTTCTGTCCTTCACCGTTGTTGAATTTTAAGATTCCTCTTGAATTTCTTTCGGCCATGATTAGTAAATTTTAATCGTTAGTAATATTTTGTGATTCAGTGATTGTTTAGCAAATATAGAGCCTCTTTTTCGCTAAAAAAAACTTTTCAATATAAATCTGAGAAATTGTAGTAGTTCTACGATTTCTTGTCGTAATTCTACGACAATAGATTTACATACAACGCCACAACACCCACCAATACAGTATTTTAAATTAAATCCCATTTTTAAGATAAAAATTAGTTTTACACTATGGAGAGAGATAATTGAGAAGTTATAGGTGAATTATGAACAGCCAATTCACTTTTATATGAATTTTGTGTGCAAAATTTAAGGTTTAAAGTTTAAGTATTTCAATTTTTCATTACCGGTTTCCGGACACAAAAAAAGCAGAAGGATATACTTCTGCTTTTGATATAATAAAAATGAATTTTTTAGTGCTTTGTGTATTCCGGTTGTTCTGTCGGAATCCTTGACGGTGTAAAGTATTCATTAAGCCAGTAGAAAGTCTGTCCGTTTTGCTGAATCTTTACAGCCGGGTTATTTCTGTTGGCAAGCATTCTGTCTGCTAAATTTTTGTAGTGATAGAAATAGTTTTTCACAGTTTCACTTGGAACAACTTTCGATTTTTTCCAACCTTTCAGTTTGTACTTAGCCATCAGTTCTTCTTCGGAAAGATCAAATCCTGTACTCATTCCAATAGCATAAGACATTGGCTGCTCATAAAGATCTCCTTTGTCCAGGAATTTTATAGTCGGGTTATATTTCTTCAGCAGCTTCACATATTCTTTCACTGCTCTTGCCTGATTAAAGTCCGGACGGTCTGCCTGAGTATTTCTGTATACTTCCGTATAGAAAGCTTTTAAGTTGTCATATTCCGCTTCAGAAATAAGAATTCCTTTTTCTATTCCCGGCGTAAAATCTTTAAGATCTTTTGGAATATATCCTTTTACAAGGAATGGGCTTCCGTAATTGATCAGCTGTGCTGCAATTCCTGCAGAAACCGGATTGGTAAGACCCGGATACAGATATTTGTATTTTACATCAACATCTGTTTTTCCTGCTCCTACTGATGAATGGAAATATTCATTAAGTGATTTGTCAATATTCTGGTTGTCTAAAGTAACCTGTGAAATAAGGCTGTCTACAGATTTTTTCAGGAATCCGGGAGTTGTAATATCACCTTTTTTAGGGAAAATAACAAATCCCTGAGACATACTCTGTTTAGGGTAAGCCAAGGAGAAGAATCCTGCATCACCTTCTACCAGACTGAAGTTATTTTTGGTAAGAACATCATATTGGTTGATGATCTTTTGTTTTTTAAGTTCAGCAATATTTTTAGCCGTATTGGTAACAACATTTTCAGCCATCAATACGAAATCATTGTAGGTATCTGATGATCTTGCACTCGTCTGGAACATAATCAGTCTTGCCTGAGCCTGAGTAAGTGAGCTGATCACACTGTACATGTTTCCGCTTTGGTTGGCAGAAGTTCCCACGGTAACAACAATATTAGTTTCATCAGGTACGCTTGAAAGAAGGTTTCCAGCTGCAGTAAGAGCTTCACCAACCGGCTGATACCCATTATTACTTGCACAGTTCATCTCATTCGTTTTCTGATCAATGAACGTTGTCATTTTACTGTAGTCTGCACTTAGGTTGGATACAGAAATATTCTCCCCACAAGGGTTATTTTTGTACAGTACCACTCCATATTTAACGTTGCTAAAATAAGATGGTTTCTCAAATCTAAGCTGAAGATCCTGTAGTAATGATTTTACGATAGGTGCATAAGGTGCATTTCCTGCACTTACGTCCAATGCAAAAACGATATTAATATTTTTATCTCTGTCTGTGATCTCTCTGTAGCGGTCAAAATAAATAGGCTCACCCAATACATTCGATACGAAGTTCTTGCTGTAATCTAAAATATTGGTAAAATATTTTGTTTTTGAATCCGGAGTTGGAGCCTGTTCCAATGGAAGGTTTACAGGAAAAATATTCTCAAGCTGTGTTCTTTTGTTAACGTCTGTAAGAAGAACCGCTTTTTTATTTTCAGCATCAGATCCAGATCCTCCAGGATATCCTTCATAGATCCCTAAAGCAGAATCATTGATCCCTGTTGTATTTTTCAGTTTGATCGCCGAGCGCTCTCCCCAACTGGAAATCACGTTAGAACTTACCCATCCGTAAAGTCCTTTGCCGATACTGTCTATATCAATTGAAGGTTTTTTACCTACTAAAAATCGTTTGTTGTTTTCAGCCTGTTTGTAGACATATACAATTTGTCCGTTTGGAATCTTTACATTGGCTGTTTCAATAAGACTTGGTGAATTAAACACCATAATAGAGTCATTCTTATAGTATCTTTCAGCGTTTTTGATGACTTCGCTGTTACTTGGTACTACGGCTACTCTTACAGGATATCCTGTTTTTTCGCTTTTTAAAGCATTGTTCCAAAGAAGAAGGTCAGATTCAGGAATCCATCCATATGTTTTGATAGATTTTGACGAAACTTTTTTCATTAAAGCATCCGGAACATATTCCGCTACTTTTACCATTCCGTCTCTATGTTTTAAAACCATTAAAGGTTCAAGGAATTTTACTTCTTTGTAAGATTTCTCATCATCTTTATCCAGATAAGCCGTATTTCTCGATCTGTCTGAAATAACGATCCATGGAGCTGACTTTTTAGGATAACCGTTAACGACAGGGGAAGCGTCCACCTGTCCGTACTGCGACGGTTCCGGGGTTTTCTTTGACGGCAGTTTTACCTGGCAACTCGTCAATAATACTGATAACCCTATATAATATGCTGCTAGAGGAAATTTATTTTTCATCCTATTTTATCTTTAATGATTGGCGCATCCGTAAACCGGATGATATTATTTGCTTTGGTTGATTTCTACTTTCGTTACACACTCCTGTTTATCATCAAGGTTCACTTTTACAGTCTGAATCACCGTATTTTTGTCAAACTGAAGACCGGCGCAATACATGTAGAAGTTGTTCACTTTGCTGTCGTTTACCTTTACTACAGTGTTTTCATTGTTACACAAATAGGTTTTCAACAGGTAATTGTAATGCATATTGAAACTGTTTCCATTGGCAATCTGCTGCAGGTGATATTTGAAATCATTATCTACTCTTGCGTAAGAATCTTCTACTGAAACTTCTTCTTCTGCAAGTGCATCATAAGCCGGAAGGATCTTGATATGATGGTAAATTGGCTCCTGAGTTTCTTCAGTGTATAGCGTTACCACATAGTCTCCTGGTTTTTTATAAGAATAGATTGTAAATTTATCTTTAGAATCTGTGTTTCCTGTTTCTCCGAATTTCCATGCAAACACTTTTGCATCAGAAATGGCACGGAAAGACACGCTTTCATTTTGCATAGCCTGAGCTACTGCTTCAATAGTAGTGGCAGTTTTTGCAGTATCTTTTGCTTTCTGAACGCTTCTTGCGCTTACCATTACAGGGAAAGATTTCGTATACTTATTGTCAACGATCAAACTCACCTGATAGTACCCCGGTTTATTATAGAAGTGAATCCCGCTGTTTTTATCAGAAGTTGTGCCGTCTCCGAAATTCCATCTTTTGGTTTTCGCAAACTGGGTTTTATCTTCGAATAAAAGCGTGTCTCCTACCGCCAGTGAAGACGGATAAACCACCCCAACAATATCATCGGCTGAATGGATAACTTTTTTCTGCAGCCATAGAGCAACCAATGCCGCGATGAGCAAAGTTGCAACAACACCGATAATAATGTTTTTCTTGTTCTTTTGAAAATAATTCATAGTTAATAATTGTGATGTGTTCTATATAAAGTTCCTAGTATTTATTACTTATTGTACTCTCGCTTTCAGATCCTGCTCACGCTGATAAAGCTTGTTTTGCTTATCCTTAAATCCGATTCTGCATTCATCCACCTGCTTCTGGAAAACTTTAATGTCTTCTGAAGTGGTTGAAATCACTTTTTTATCATCAAAGTACATTTTATAGAATTTTGCAATCTGGGGATAGGCATCTTTTCTGATATCGATAACATCAGTACTGCTGAAATAGCTGTTAAGGTCATTCACCCCTAACTGAATATTATTTTCTATAAAAGGCTGCGGGCCGTCATTAGTAAGCTTTGTGATCATCGCATAAGTACTGTCCATGATGGGAATAACAATTTTTTGATGATGTTCAAATTCAGCTTTCTGTTCAAGATTCTGAATTCCTCTTACGTCTTCATCAGAAAATGGAGATTCAAATCCTTTTAAAAATATTACGCCTAAAAATAACATAGCCGTCACAAGCATCAGTATTAAATAAAAAAACTGATAATGCCTTTCTTTCTTCGATAATGTGATTTGTCCTTGCATATCTTTTCTTTTTATCTTCTTCTTTTACTTCCTGTGAAATTTCTTGTAGGGTCTTTTCTAAGCTCGTTATTCGTTACTTTTATTTTACCCATACATTCATCCAAGTCCCTTAGAATGGTTTTCTTCTTATATTCTACCTCAGTGATTTTAGCCTTTAAAGTCATCATAGGCGCTATCTGTTTCATCAGTATAGCATAGTGCTTAAAGCTCTGCGCACTGTCTTTGCCCATAATATTTTTGGCATCTCTCACGTTATCCATAATGCTGGTTCTGAGGAACACCTCATTGTCCACCTTATTAATACTAAGCTGGTTCATTTTGTCATAAATATCATCAATGTGATCTTTCAGCACGTCGCTTCGAAGCATCAGTTCTTTATAGGCTTCAGCTTCCCGGCTGATCCCTTCACGTTGTATGTCATAACTCTTAAAGAAGAGAAATAAGCACGTAAAAGTTACAACCGACAAAACGACAAAAGACAGAATAAACTTCCAAATGCCTATTCTGACGTCAGATTTGTTTAATTTTTTTTCCCTGTTAGAAGACATAATTTGCGATTTGTTTGGCCTGTGAAAATATAAAAAAAAAATTTTATGCACAATACGTAATTTCCCTAAGCCTGTTTCGTGAAAACCCTGATTAAGTTAATATTAATTTTCTCTTTGATAAGTTTTTCATAAATTAGACCTCTAAATTTTAAATATCATTCGCCAAATCGATATTAAGAATGAGTAAAATATTATCTAATACCGTACGTTTTTCTATTGCTGACAGTGATTTTTATTTTAAAAAAATAATGATCAAAACACTCATGGAGAATCCTTTCTATATGCTTCTGAATGACTGTAACAATGGGCACGAGCTGGTAAACAGAATCTACAGAAGGCAGGAAGATGTGTTCATCATTGAGTTATTTATGCCGGTTTTAAGCGGAATTGAAGCAATCAAATATATTCGAAAAAACAATACTGAAACCCCTATTATTACCTATTCCGGCACCTACCAGGAAGATATGGCTGAAATTCTTTCAAAAATTCCTAATATCTATTACTGTCAGAAAAAGAGCACCATTATCAAAGATATTATCAAGGGAAGCATTGCTTCTGAAGACTTTGATTATCAAACCTATTCTAAGGAATGGGAGCAGCAGCCACTTGCGGTACAGGAATATATGGACAGGCAGAAAAAGGGGCAGGAAGAGCTTTCTCCGGCTGAAATACAACTGATGAGATTCTGCTATGAAGGATTCAGTAACAAAGAAATTGCTGAAAAACTTAACCTGAGTACAAGAACTATTGACACTTATATCAACCGGCTTACAGAGAAGCTGGGACTGAAAACCAAGCTTCACCTTATCCGTTTCTGTGTAGAAAACGGATATTACAATTCCAGTTTATAAAAATTCTGATTTCAGATTTAAAATTTAAAATTCCGGATAACTGATGGAGACTGAGGAGGGTATATAAATGCTTACTATAAGTAAGAAAACCCTGTAGAACCTATCGCTATCGGCATTTATTAAATTTTGTTCATTATTTTTTTTGTACCTTTATACCGCTATATTATTTTATTGTTAAATTATTGCCACCCTGCCTTAATATAGCATATACATAAAAAGCTCAACGATTTGAATAAAAATATTTTGCCACTAATTTGCTAGTATTCAATTTTTTTAACTAAATTTGCACACCTAAAATTTAAAATTAAAATAAGGAAATGACAAAGGCAGAATTGGTAAACACCATCTCAAATAAGTTGGGAACAGAAAAGAATGAAACACAGAAAGTTGTAGAAGCTTTTATGCAGGAGATCAGAACTTCTATGTATAATGGGGATAACGTTTATCTAAGAGGTTTTGGATCTTTTATCATTAAAACAAGAGCTGCTAAAACAGGAAGAAATATTTCTAAAAACACTGCAATTGAGATTCCTGCTCATAACATTCCTGCTTTCAAACCTTCAAAATCATTTGTTGAGAAAGTAAAAACTAAAGTTGCAGTAAAATAAGAACATTAACTGAATATTAACTAGTTACTAAAAAATTAAAATTATGCCAAGCGGAAAGAAAAGAAAAAGACACAAGGTTGCGACTCACAAAAGAAAGAAAAGAAGAAGAGCAAACAGACATAAGAAAAAATAATCTCCTCTTCTCGAGATTTACAATATAATAATATAGTTGGTGGATTTAAATTCTTAAAGTTCACTAACTATATTTTTGTTTGCAACTATAAGAGTCCGCGGAAAACGGATGGTTTCAAATATTATTTTAATAAACATATAATGATTTTCATTCAAAATCCTTATATTTAATAGATGAATTAATCGAGAAAAACATCCACTTCCTATGATCTTAACAATTTTATCTTATTAAAAAATGAAGAAAGAACTAATAGTTTCGCATGAAGATGATCTTACAAAGATTGCATTACTGGAAGACGGAAGACTATGTGAACTTCATGAGCAAGAGGACAAAAGCGATTTTATAGTTGGAGATCTGTTTATAGGAAAAGTAAAAAAACTAGCACCCAATCTGAATGCAGCATTCGTGAACATCGGATATGACAAGGATGCATTTCTGCATTATCAGGATCTGGGACCTCAGTATCTTACATACAGAAAGTTTTTAAAAGATACTATTTCTAAAAAACAAAGCACTTCAAGCTTAAAGAATTTCGAGATACAACCCGAAATAGACAAAAATGGAACAGTAGATAAAGTGATCGCCAAAGACGATATAGTTCTGCTGCAAATCACGAAGGAGCCAATTTCTACAAAAGGCCCAAGAATTTCTACTCAAATCTCTCTTACAGGACGTTTTCTTGTTCTGATCCCTTTCGACAATAAAGTTTCTATTTCTAAAAAGATCAGAAGCTTCGAAGAAAAGGAAAGACTGAGAACCCTAATCGACAGCATTAAGCCTGAAGGTTTCGGAGTTATCATCAGAACAGTAGCCGAAGGAAAAAAAGTAGCAGACCTTCATAATGACATGAACCAGCTGGTTCAGAAATGGGAAAGCACTTTTAAAAACATCCAGAGAAATAAAGTTCCGTCTAAAGTTCTAAGCGAAGAAGACAAAGCTTCAGCTATTTTAAGAGACAATTTTAATCAGGATTTCGTCAATATCATCTGCGATGATGAGCAAATGGTGAACGAAATGACAAATTACGTGGAAGTAATTGCACCTGAAAAGAAAAATATTGTCCAGTTTTATGATTCTCATATTCCTCTTCTGGAATATTACAATGTTGAAAAACAGCTTAAACAGAGCTTCGGAAAACACGTTAACATCCCAAGTTCCAAAGGCGCTTATCTTGTTATTGAACACACAGAAGCACTTCACGTCGTTGACGTCAACTCCGGTAACAATATTACCACCGGAACTGCTGTCAATAAAGAACATGCACTGAAAGTGAACAAAATGGCTGCTACTGAGATCGCAAGACAACTTCGCCTCCGCGATATGGGAGGTATCATCGTAATCGATTTCATAGACATGCCGAATTCTGATCACAGAAGAGATCTTTACGAGCATCTCAAAGAGGAAATGAAGCGCGACAAAGCTCGCCACAAAATACTTCCTCCAAGTAAATTTGGATTGATCCAGATTACCAGACAAAGAAACCGTCCGGAAAAACAGATCGACACCAAAGAAGAAAACCCGAACAAAGACGGAGAAATTGTAGCTCCTATTGTTATCGTGGAAAGAATGGGTGAAACCTTAAGAACCATCCTGCAGAAAGAGAAAGGAAAAATCTACCTGCATGTACACCCATTTGTGGAAGCCTACCTTACCAAAGGCATTAAAAGCATCCAAATGAAATGGTTTATCAAATACAAAAAATGGGTAACCATCGTTCCAAGAGATTCTTTTAAATATTTAGAATACAAAATCTACAATGCCAAAAAAGAAGAATTAATAGAATTCTCTAATTAAAAATTTAAGACCTTCAGTTGTACTGGAGGTTTTTTTATTATCTTTTCTTGTTATAAGTTTTGGCTAAAGCCAATAGATGTTTTTTGTATATTTAGGCTGGGCTAAAGCCCACCCCTATTGAATTTTACGACAAGATCTTTTATCTTTTATCTTTTATCTTTTATCTTTTATCTTTTATCTTTTAATTATGAAAAACCACCGTTACAAAATCACTATTCAATGGACAGGCAATCAAGGTTCAGGAACAAGCGGATATAAAGAATACGAAAGAAGTCACAGAATTTCAGTAGAAAGCAAAGTTGTTATAGAGGGATCATCTGATCCGGCATTTAGGGGTGACAGAACAAAACATAACCCAGAAGAAATGCTTTTATCTTCTCTTTCTTCCTGTCACATGCTATGGTATCTGCACTTTTGTTCTGAAGCCGGTATTATTGTAACAGAATATATTGACGAAGCAACTGGTACAATGGAAGAAACAGCCAGCGGAAGCGGTCATTTTACGGAAGCAACATTACATCCCAAGGTAACAGTTCTGGAAGAATCAATGGTTGAAAAAGCGGAACAACTTCATCATAAAGCAAATGAATATTGTTTCATCGCCAACTCGGTCAATTTTCCGGTAAAGCATATCCCTACCACGTTAGTTAAATAGTACCACATCTTAAATTAAATCCCGAAAACAATGATGAACATTACATTTTAACAGTAATAACTCTAAAAAACTCCACAACAAGAGAATTATTTATTAAATCATTAACAAAAACTACATTTTATTAATAATAAAAACAATATAAATTAAAATTATTTAACAATTTTATTCAAAATGTAAAGTTTTTTTCATATTTTTACATAAACAAAACAGACCATGATGAAACCAAGATTAACCATTTTTGATGAACCCATGCTGTATACAGAGGGATTATCAAGACTGCTTACACAAAGCAAAATTTTCAGCACAATTGACATTTGTAATTCTTTAGAAATCCTCTCCAAACATTTAAAAGAAGAACCATCGGAAATGCTTATCATGAGCTCCAACATGCTCATGCTTACAGAAATCTGCAAATTGGTAGAAAACATTATTTCTCAACATAAAAACACCAAAATCATTGTTATAGGAAGCTCTTATGACGTGATAGATATGCGGAAGCTCTTCAACAAAGGCATCAAAGGTTATCTGGACAAAAACTGCACCTATGATGAGTTCCTGAAATCCATTAATGTTTTACTCCTTAATGAAATCTATATCTGTGATCATGCAAAGGAAAAAATGATGAATTTCATCAGCAGCGAACAGGCAAAGCAAAGTCCGCACATTAAAGAACCACTCACCCGCCGTGAAATGGAAATCCTTAAACTGATCTGCGACGGATGCAGCAGTAAAGACATCTCTGAAAAACTTTTTATCAGTATCAATACGGTAGAAACACACCGAAAAAGAATTCTTTTGAAACTCAATGCGAAAAACTCAGTCGGAATTGTAAAATATGCTATTGAGAATCATATTATCGACTGAAATTCTCCCATGAAAAACTCAAAAAATTCCAAACTTTACAGTCTGGAATTTTTTTATGCCTGAATTCATTCTTATTACCAGAATCAGGCGCAACTTATTATTAATCCTTTTTCATTGTTAAGATAAGAAGTGAGACATAGAGATCAGAAATTGAGCGATGAAAAAGCTTATATAACTTTAACCTTATTGTTTATCTGCAAACAACCCAGATTTCCAATCTCCGGCTCACAACTTGGAACTTTAAACTTTAAAACCCTGAACCTTATTCATAATCCGGCATCTCCCCGTTGCTGAAAAGCGCTGTTCGGGTAAGATCTGTCAAACTACTGTTAAGATCAATAACCATTACATTTTTCTGCGAAATATTATCATTGGAAGTGTTCATAAAAATAATCTGTGCATTATTTGGTGAAAACCTTGGGTCAAGATCATTGGTTCCCATCACTTTTTCGCTTTCGGCGGAAATATCACTTACGGCATCTGTGACCAGATTGTAGATAAAAATATGTGAATCCAGCTGTCTGTAATTTCCGCTTCCATCAAGATATCCTGAGACATCACGGGTAAAGAGAAGAAGCTGCCCATCTACGGAGAAATTCAAACCGCCGCTTGCTCCCGGAGAACCGGATAAAACGGTTTTAAGGACACTTCCCGTCATGTCTATAACATAAACTTTGGTGTTATAACCGTTATAATCGTTGGTTTTCAACGCTATTTTACTACCATCATAGCTCCAGTCGCATTCGGATATCATACTTCCGTCCGGAGTAGTGTAGACCAGACTCAGACCGCTGCCATCTTTATTGATCCTGTATAGTTTATTGAAATTAGAATAAATAAGCTCCTTACCATTTGTACTCCAGGCAAAATCCATTTCATAATTATTAAAGCCTGCTACAGCCACCGTTGTTACTTTAAAAGGATTGGAACCGTCCGGATTGGCTGTATAAATATGGGTACTTCCGCCTTCTGTACGAAGGAATGCAATAAGGCCTGCATTATTATTCTTACGTGGCCGCCAGCTGTTATAAGAAGAATTGGTAAACTGGAAATTATTCCCCTGATCATCACTGGAGATGATAACAAAGTTTCCATTCTGTTTTTGAGTATAATGATACCTGTTGGCCGGCACCGTATTGGTGGTAAATTTACTGATAGAACTTAAAACTGGCTGGTGAATGCCGTCCGAAACAGACACCTGCCAGAAGTAACTTACACCAAACTTCAGATTTGAAAGCGTATAATGATTAGCTGTCAAATCATTAACCTGAATCACATTAGTGTCAAGATTATTTTTAATTGCTAAACTGTATTTTAAAACATCCGCTGTATCCGGATCTGTTGCGCTCCAGGTTAATTCGACGCTCAAAGGTTGATTTATTGCGTTATCTATCGGACTTAGCAACTGTGGTGTAGCGGGAGGAGAATTTAATGATGTGTCATCATCCATCTCAAAAACTGCTGTTACCACTTGATTTTGATTCTGTATATTGACAGACTGAAAGCTGGTAATATATCCTGAAAGTTCTGCTTTTACAGAATAATTACCTACCGGCATGCCTGCGATTTCAAAAGAACCGTCTGTACCACTGAAAACCGTTTGTGTTGTAGGGTTAGTAAAGATCTTCACATTGGAAAGCGGCACATTACTGCCTCTTTTTACGACTTTTCCTTTTAATGTTCCTGTTTGAGCCTGTTCTACAAGGTCTTCATTGCATGAAAACAGACAAAAAGCAAAGATGAATATGCTGAGTATTTTAATTAAAGTTTTCATAATTCGTATTTTTATTTGTTTCCGAAGTAAAAGTTGATTCCTATACCGAAGCGTAAAGCCTGATCTTTCCTTTTTCCGTTTACAAGGCCTTCCCAGTCATCTTTGAAGCCCAGGTCATATTGAGCTGAAGCCCTCAGTGAAACATTCCGGCTGATCATATATTCCAGCCCTCCCCCAAATTGTGCTTTGTATTGGGGTTTATATTTTGAATACATCGCTCCTGCCCCGCCGTATACGTATGGGCTGAATCTATATTTAGGGAAAAGTATATATTCCAGATTCACTTCGGGACCGAAATAGTTTCTTTTCACAATATTTGAATTTTCAAGAGTAAAATAACTGCCATTCACTTCCATATTCAGGTAGGGAGTAAGGAAATATTTAAATCCTACTTTACCTCCAACATTCATTTTAGGGCCTACATAATCATCTTTCACTTTCTGCCCTTCAATATTGGCGAATATGGAAACTTTCTGTCTGTAGCTTTCCGGATATTTTCCGCCCACAGCTCTTCCGTCATTTTGATCCTGCTCTCTGTTATATTCATTGATTAAAGCCTGATATCCTCCATTGGAATCCACTGCTTTTCCCCATATTTTGTCTCTAATTCCTTCTACGATAAGGGATTTTACAGCTTTTTCAATAGCTTCCGTTACAGCAAGCTGAACGGGTTCATTTTGGGTAAGTCCCACCTCAGCTTCCAGAAGCCTTTCTGTATCAATATATCTGAAAAAGCTTCCGTTTACGCTGGTTGAAAGAATGGTTTTAGAAGTATAAACTGTTTTAAGAATTTCTCCATTAAGGGTAGAGACAGCACGAAGGTAAATAGTAATTCTATCCTGGCGGTATTGTGTGGAAGCACCGATTCCGAAATATCTTGCTCCGAGTCCTCCGGTAAGGATATTGCTGTCATAGGAGATTACGCCGCCTTCAAGAAGAATTCCGGCATACAAAAGAGGAGGAAGTGCCTGGCTGTTTTTATCTGCATCCTTTATATATTCCTGTCTTGTGGAACGGATGATTTGTCTTTCATTAAGAAGATTGGCAATATTTTCCCTTTCGATAGGGATAAACCAATGACTGTCTTCCAGTGCTTTGATAAGAATGGTAGTGGTTCCCTGAGGGACTGCCGTACTCCAGTTGTTTCCGTTTTCGGAAGGTTTATACTGGCCGGTCTGGTCACGGAATTTGTAGACCCCTATTACAATTTTTTCTTTGGGAAGGGGAAGGTTTTTCAATTCTGCGGTAGAGGAAGTAACCTCTCCCATTGTTGGTTTTTCGGGATCCGAAGGTAAACCAAATATTGAACTACAAGCCTGCAGAATGCATAGCAGGAAACTACAGAAAAAGATTCTGGTGTAAGTGTAGGTTGTCATGGTAAGTTTATTTTTAGTTATTTCCTATTTCGGAATTACGATCTCGGACTGATCGCCATTGCTGGTATCCAAAATATTGATTAAAAGTCCCTGATTAGTATTGGTAATCTGTAAGTAAAGCGATCCGAAAAGATAATTTCCCGGCTTTATATTTCCATCACCAAACTGTTCATCAAACAGTTTTCTTGAAAGTTCACTGAGAATTTGTCTGTTGAGACTCTGAGTAAAGCTGTCAAGAGAGTTTACACGATCCAGCAGATCGCTGAAATCATTTTTTTCGTCAAATTGGTTTTGTGCATTGGCAGAGCTTAAAAGCCACTGGTAATTAAACGTGTCACCCCCAAAAGCCGGATTGACCGGTTTGTAGACGAGCTGCTGAGATTTTCCGTAGAAAATACCCGCAATAAAGGTCAAAATAATGATAAAGGTTTTCATGGCGGACATTTTTAATAGATAAATTCATTTTTAATAAGGTTTTTCTTAGCATTAAATTCTTTGATATATTTTAAGCTGTAGACCAGCTGTTCTTTTAAATAATCTTCTGCAGGATTGGTCATAAAACTGTAAATAATTTTATCCTCAATCTGAATATTGATCTGGCCGCTTGTTCCGCGAAGGGGAAGCTCTGTAATGGTAACGGCACTGCTGCTTTTATCCGGAAGCTGGCTGTATTGCATATAAAACAGATCGTAAAAATCTTTTCCAACCTTGGTTTTGGTTTCATCAATGGTAAGTCCTCTCAGTTCATAAGCCGCATCTTCTTCTACTTTTGCTGTTTTCTTTTTAAAAAGATCACTGTTAAGCTCCAAACTGTCTTTGGCGACCAGTTTTTGTGTTTCTTCATCCCTGATATAAAGAAAGGCTTTCAAAGCATCTTTAGATTCAAGATTGACACTGATCTCCGATAGTATTTTGACTTCATTGGGATTAACAGAAAATTTACCACTCTGCTGATTGTTTGAAAGGTTCCCGCCGTTTCCTTTTTTAATAGAAACCAAAAGGTAATTCAGCTCCTTATAAACGGTGGTATTGTTCATTACAATTGCTTTCAGAATAATCTGATTTTCAAGAAGGCTGCTCTCTATTCTTGCATTTACTTTTTTATCTTCCTGCCCATATGTCCATACAGACAGGAAGCTAAAAAATGTGCTCAGGCTTAGAGAATATAAAAGTTTCATCATTTGTATTTTAATAATTTCTCATGAAAACTGTTTTATTATCTCCCTTTACATTGATCTGAATTCCATCCGAAATACTGTTGCTTCCCGTGACATCAATAATATTATTGTTTCCTTGTGCGGTAATGGCAGCTTTAGTTTCTTTATCTGTAAATGAATTGATAAAATAAAGCGTATTAAAGTCTCCCAATTGTTTTACAGCAATATTAGTTCTGGCATTAAGAGAAAGCTCGGCATTGTTATAATCACCTATCTGAATGATATTGGAACCGTATGAAGTCTGATCAATCTGCTGCCTGGCTATAAGATTAAAGATTGTATTGCTGTTGATCTTATCCCAGTCTATTTCCTGTGCCTGTAATGGCAATACTATGAAAAGAGCAAGAACACTCCATCTTAAAGTAAACATGGCCTCTATGTATTAAAGATACTGATGCAAACCTGTGAAACCGGAGGTAAAAAAGGAGAAACCCTGTAGTTTCTCCTTTACAATTTCTAAGATTTACAGTATGTGTTATAGGGCTTAATTGGATTGATTCACAATCATTGAGTTTCCGTTACCCATCTGAGTTCCTACATGAATATGAGAGTCACCAGTCTGAGTTACCCAGGTAAAGTTTCCGTTACCCATTTGAAGGTCAATTGCTGTATTGGAATCACCTAACTGGAACTGATAAAGTTGATTTGCATTACCTGCCTGTACTCCCACAGAAGTATTATCATCTCCTACCTGAACTGAAGCTGCGATATTTCCTGTTCCTGCCTGTACATGAGTAGCACTGTTATCATTACCATCCTGATACTGAACAAGGATATTATTAGCTCCTATCTGAAGTCCACTGGCTTCATTTCTTCTTCCCAGCTGAACCTGGAATGCTTCATTACCACTACCTAACTGAATAGCTGAAGCTTCATTTCTTCTTCCGTCCTGATATTGAACAACAGAGTTATCTAAACCTACCTGTATTGAAGAAGCATCATTTCTTCTTCCGATCTGAGTTTGTTCTGTAGAGTTAAGAACTCCAAGCTGCCAAGTTGAAGCAGAGTTTCTGTTTCCCATCTGCATGACTTCGTTTGAGTTTCCGATACCCACCTGATCTACGTCTATAAAGTTTCTGTTTCCGATACTTTGTGCAGTATTAACGTTCAAAATACCTACCTGATCAATGTCTGCAGTATTACGATTCCCTGTCTGTGTCAAAGAGTTGATGTTCAAAAGACCAGTCTGATCCACAGTAGCAACATTTAAGTTTCCTGTTTGGGTAGTTACATCAATATTGAATTGTGCAAATCCGAAACTCATGGCGAATAGTGTAAATACACCTGTAAGTAAATTTTTCATCTTAGTAAAAATTAATTGGTTAATAGTAAGGCAAAGGTAGCTTCTGAGACAAAATGAAAAACCACCATCAAAGTGTAAATTTCAAAAGTCACTGTTTATAGTTGCAGGGGTCACCATTTGCCGTTGTACGAAAGTCATTGTTTTCAGTTACGGAAAAATACGGGAGTCACTTGAAGAATCATAAGTAGCTCATTCAGTGGTGAATATTAAATATTCTCTGCCCGTTATTTTCACTCATTTTTCCAAATTTATTATGAGCAATAAAACTTCACAGTGCCGGGTTTTAAAATCCTAACTATCAGCAACTATTCATCTTTCACCTGTGAAGTAAAATTCAAAGCAGCTCACTTTTTCATCCTAATATTACATGGTTAATTAATGTTAAGGCACATATTTCTTCAAGATATATTGTTAAATTTGAGCTATGGAAAATTTTGGAAAAGATTTATTACGAAAAATAAAAAGTGTAGAACTTCCCGGTGAACATGCACATGGGGTATTCTCCCCTCCCTACCGTCCCGTTTTTACTTATGATGAGGTATTGGCAAAGAATCCCAAATTTGCGGCCGTCAATATCGTTTTATATCTGAAAGATAATGAGTGGTATTTTCCATTGATCCAAAGAACCATTAATGAGCATGACAGACACAGCGGGCAGATTTCACTGCCTGGAGGAAAGCGTGAGGAGATGGACAGAGATTTTGCGGAAACTGCAGTTCGGGAAACATCTGAAGAAATCGGAATAGACAAACATTATGTAAGGATCATCAGAGAAATGTCTCCTATTTATATCCCACCGAGCAATTTTTATGTATATCCCTATATTTCCTATACTAAAAAGAATCCTGCCTTCGTTCTTCAGCAGACGGAAGCTGTGGAAACCATAGAATTTCCTATCACTTCCTTTTTAAATCTGTCAGACACCCCCGAAATTATGGCACTGCCTAATGCAAGCGGACATGAGGTTCCTGTGATCAATTTCAACGGATACATTATCTGGGGTGCTACAGCAATGATATTAAGTGAATTCAGCCAGTTGCTGAAAAAAATGTAACTTTGCACTACCGTGTTTAATTGAGAGATGGCGAAGAAAAATATTTTCACCGATGCATTCGGAACACCTTATTTTTTGAAAAGGTTTATTATTTTTATTTTAGGAGTTGTATCATACAGAAGATTCAACGGCTTTAATAAGTTAAAAATAACCGGAACAGAACACCTTGTGGATCTTCCGGATTCTAACGTACTTTTTGTATCCAACCATCAGACCTATTTTGCAGATGTGGCAGCCATGTATCATGCGTTCTGTGCTGTAAACAACGGATATCTGAACACGATAAAAAACCCGATCTACCTGTTGAATCCAAAGATCGATTTTTACTATGTAGCAGCGGAGGAGACCATGAATAAAGGTATTCTTCCCAAAATCTTCAAAATTGCAGGTGCTGTAACGGTAAAAAGAACATGGAGAGCTGAAGGAAAAAATGTCAACAGAATGGTTGATATGAGTGAGGTAGACAATATTATGAAAGCATTGGACAATGGCTGGGTAGCGACTTTCCCTCAAGGAACTACCTCTGCTTTTGCACAGGGACGAAGAGGAACTGCCAAATTGGTAAAGAATCAGCGTCCTATTGTAATTCCGATCAAAATAAACGGATTCAGAAGAGCTTTTGATAAAAAAGGACTCCGCGTAAAGGTAACCGGTGTAAAACCTACGATGGAATTCAAAGCTCCTTTGGATATTGATTATGATAATGAAAAAGCACCGGAAATTTTATTGAAAATAATGACTGCCATTGAGCAGACGGAAGATTTCAACCTATTACACAGTTATGATGAAGAACTTAAAGCTAAAAAATTAGAACAAAAGGACTCAAATAATTAAAGTAAATTAAAAAATTATGAACAAAATACTTGGAATCTTATTCGCAATCATAGTATTAGTTTCATGCAGCAGCCAAAAGATATATTCGGATTTTGATATCAGCTATTCGAAAAGTGGAGGCTATGCTCCGGTATATGAAAATCTTCTTATAAAAGGAAATAATGTACACTACTCTTTTGAAGGGCAGGGCAAGAAATACAAGCAGGATTTTAAAATCTCTGATGAGGATTTAAAGAAACTGGATCAGGTTCTTTCTCAGAATAATTTCAGAAGAATACAGGAAGACCGTAAAAAATTATACGACAATATTTCAACTTCCATCAATGTCAAGAAAGGTCCAAATGAAGGGAGTAAATCGGATGCCAGTATGATCATCCCGAACTACAAGACCAACTGGAACAACATTCTTGAAGCTTTCCAGCAGATCATTAATACTAATGTTAAAAAACAGTAAATACAATTGAAAACCCACTTCATTGCCATTGGCGGAAGCGCCATGCATAATCTTGCGATTGCATTAAAAGACAAAGGATATCAGGTGACAGGTTCTGATGACGCTATTTTTGAGCCTTCAAAATCCCGTTTGGAAAAGAAAGGAATTCTGCCTCAGGAAATGGGCTGGTTCCCGGAAAAGATCACTCCAGATATTGATGCTGTTATTCTTGGAATGCATGCCCATCAGGATAATCCTGAATTGGCAAGAGCAAAAGAACTGGGTCTGAAAATATATTCTTATCCTGAATTCCTGTACGAGCAGTCTAAAAATAAAACCAGAGTTGTCATTGCCGGATCACATGGTAAAACAACCATTACTTCAATGATCCTTCACGTTTTGAATTTCCATCAGAAAGATGTGGATTTCATGGTTGGGGCTCAGCTTGAAGGTTTTGACTGTATGGTAAAACTGACTCAGGATAATGACTTCATGGTTCTGGAAGGTGATGAATACCTTTCTTCTCCTATCGATCCTCGTTCTAAATTTTTACTGTATCAGCCGAATATTGCTTTAATGAGTGGTATTGCATGGGATCATATCAATGTTTTTAAGACATTTGATGATTATATAGATCAGTTCAGAAAATTTGTAGCAAGCATTACAGCGGGAGGAGTTCTGGTATATAACGAAGAAGATCCGGAAGTAGTGAAAGTAGTGGAAAGTGCTGAAAATTATTTCAGAAAAATCCCTTACAACACTCCTGAATACGAAATCAATAATGGAAAAGTGTATTTAAAAACTGAAATGGGAGATGTTCCTCTTTCTGTTTTTGGAGCTCACAACCTGTTGAATATGGAAGGAGCAAGACATATCTGCCGACAGCTTGGTATTATGGATGAAGACTTCTATGAGGCTATTATGAGCTTCAAAGGGGCATCCAAACGTCTTGAAAAAGTAGAAAGGGAGGATAAAGGAACTCTTTATAAGGATTTTGCCCATGCACCCAGCAAGGTGAAGGCAGCTGTAAAAGCTTTCACAGAACAGTTTAAAAATGATAAGAAATACGGATTTCTGGAGCTTCATACGTATTCCAGTTTAAATCCGGCTTTCCTTGAGCAATATGACCATGCAATGGACGGATTGAATGAAGCTATCGTTTTCTACTCTGAAGATGCTTTGAAGATTAAGAGAATGGAGCCTATATCACCAGAATTTATCAAAGAAAAATTCAAGAATGAGAATTTAAAGGTTTTTACAAACGCTGAAGACCTTCATGCCTATTGGAATACATTGGATAAAACGGATGGTGTTTATTTAATGATGAGTTCCGGAAATTTTGGCGGTCTTGATTTAACAAAATAAATAAAAAGCTTCGGATGATATTCTGAAGCTTTTTTAATTATTATTCAATTTTCTTGTTATTGGTTAACTCGATGCTTTTGATGGATCCCACCGGTGCAATTTTTATTGTTTTATTACCTTTTGCCAGATAAATGTAATACATGCTGTTTGATCCTATCAAATGTACCAGTTCAGAATTTTCATCACCATAATTTAGTGTATAGTCATATTTAAGCTTGCTCTCCTTTATCTTTCTTTTGAGCCCAAGTCCTTCACCCCATCCTATTCCTACGAAGAAAGACAGCAGCATCATGGCCAGAAACTTCACAAACATATTGGTAAAATGATTCTCAATAGCCTCTTTGCTCATATTTTCATGTCCTTTGAGAGATGCCATCTGGAATGCCCAGCGTTTATTTTTACTGGCCTGTTTTGATAAAAAAGAGGGAAAAGCAAATGAAAATATAATGATACCGATGAGGATAATCAATATCACAGGATGAGCCGTTAAGGTAGCAATCGGACTGATCAGGATGTCCATAATTGTTGAATATTTTAGAATATTAATGCCTATCTGGTAATAGAAGACACTTTCTTTTAATATTCCCATTACGACAAGCAACAGGTAGCCAAACGGAAGTGATCTCTGGATTCCCTCTGAAAATTTCATTTATTTTCGCTGATTTTAGTTTTTATATTTCACGAAAATAGAAAATTACCAGCAAATTGTAAACATATTGATCTATTTTTCACATTCTTTGATCAGATTTCTCAAAATTTCTTCTGTGGAAAGTTCACTATACGGATGGATAGACTGTCCCAGCCAAATGGATACGAACTCAGGATTCTGTAAAGATTTCGCTGCTTTACGCAATGCATTGGTCAGTTTGTTCTGATAAGGATAGGGTAAAATATATTCTGAGTTTTCAACCGTTTCTATAAATTGATTCTTTATTCCTCTTGCATATCTTCCGGAAAAGCTTTTCGTTAAAATAATTTCTTCTTCTTTCACTTTTTTCAGTCTTTCCTTTTCAAAAGGCTGTAAGGCACTTTCCTGAGAAGCCAGTAAAAGATTTCCCACCTGGAAGCCCTGTGCACCTAAATCTTTAACAGCTTTTAATGTCTTGGCTCCATAAATTCCTCCTGCATAAATTAAGGGAACATTCACATGATCATACACCTGTGACAGCAAAGACAAACCTCCGATCTGCGGAACAGGCTCCGCCTCAAAACTTCCTCTGTGGCCTCCCGCCTCTATTCCCTGAACACAAATGATATCAATACCTGATTTTTCAAGCTGCAAAGCTTCATTCACAGACGTACAGGTTCCGATAAGGGTAACTCCGTTTTCTTTCAACTTCTGGATACTCTGACCATCCAGATTTCCAAATGTAAAACTCAATATCTTACAATTTTCTTCAATGATGGCATCCACCTGCTCATGACAAGTGTTTATATTGATGGCCTCAAGTTCCGGAAGTTCTACTTCAATAGTATGTTCTCTGGCAAACTGCTCAAGAAACTGCCTGGTTTTGACAAACTTTTCTTTTAAATCATCTGTCATCTCAGGAATGTGATGGACAAATATATTAACAGCGAAAGGTTGATCCGTAATTTTCTTTGTTTTTCTGATCAATTCAACAGACTGGTCTGCGGAAAGATCAGCCAATGCCAGTGATCCCAGACAATCTGCTTTCGCAGCGGCTGCCACCATCTGTACCGTACTTACTCCAAACATCGGAGCCTGAATGACAGGATATTGTACCCCTAGCTTTTTACTGATTGTATCCGGCCAAAACATAAGAATTATTTTTATTAAAATTTACGAAGAATGAGGCAATACTTCTTATTCAATGATATGATATTGCTCAGAATAGAGTTTAAAGTTTAAAGTTTAAAGTTTAACGTTCAAAGTTTAGAGTTTAAGGTTGTTGATAAACATCTGTTGCCCATTGAACAAAGCAAGATTTATTTTGCTTTTCTGAGTGCTTTATATTTTAGTTTTGACTCTGGATCAAGCTTTTCAGTGGCATAAGAAAATGTTGCAGCAGGCATTGTTTTCACATAACCATCAAGAAAATCATGTAATCTTTTCTTGTCTTTTTTACCGGCTTCTCTTACCCAGCTTCCTACCGCTTTATTCACCAGTTCATTAGTATCATGAATAAGGATTTCGGCAATGGCAAAAGTATCACCAACATCATTTTTCCTGATAAAGGCATGGGTGCTTACAATAGCTGTTCTTCTCTCCCACGGACTGTCAGAATGGGCAAGCTTATACAAAATATCCCTTGGTTTGTCAATAAGATATTCCCCTATAATATGGCAGGCTGCCCTGTCTACAAAATCCCAATTATTCAAACGGTCATGACGGTTCAGGTACAGATCAAAGAGTTCTTTCTTCTGATCTTCACTCGTTTTTTTACTTCTGGCCTGAAAATCCATAATACTTACGGCACCCATTCTTACCTCGTAAAAATCGCTGTCAAGAAGTTTGTTGACCTCATTCAAAGGCATCGCAGAAAATTCTTTAGCCGTAGTAAAAACATCTCCGAATTTCACTCCGAAACTCCTTGTTACCCCATCATTTCCTTTGAAAAACCTCTCCACTTTATCGAGTTCTTTTTCATTCTTGAATAATGAAAGTGTTTCTATGAATTCCTGTGCTGTCATGGATTATTAATTTAAAATCCCGCAGATTTCATAACAATTCAAATTCCTGATCTGTCTATTCATGAAAGCTGCGGGAGTTATTTATTGGTCCGTCTGAAGATTAAATATCCGCTACGGAATTCAACATTTTTTGTTCCCAATCAGGATCTTTAGGATCAAAGAACAATCTTTTTCCTGTATCTAAAGAACGAACAGTATTCATTTCATCTTCTGTAAGTTCAAAATCAAATACATTAAAGTTTTCTTCAATTCTTGATGGTGTCACAGATTTCGGGATCACTACGAATCCTTCCTGAAGGTGCCATCTTAAAATTACCTGAGCTACGGTTTTACCATATTTTTCAGCAATCGCTTTCAGATCAGGATTGCTTAAAAGATTGGCATTACCGTTTCCAAGCGGGCTCCATGGCTGTGTTATGATATTATTTTCTCTGTCGTATACCTGCAATTCTTTTTGCTGGAATACCGGATGCAGCTCAATCTGATTGATTACCGGCAACACTGTTGAATTAGCTTTTAATTCTTCCAGTTTTTCGATCGTAAAATTACATACGCCTATAGCTTTGATCTTTCCTTCCTTGTATAATTCTTCCAAAGCCTTCCACGTTCCCAGGAAATCTCCATAAGGCCAGTGGATAAGATACATATCAAGGTAATCCATCTGCAATCTGTCCAATGTTCTCTGAAAAGCACTTTTAGCTTTTTCATATCCATGATCCTGAACCCATACTTTTGACGTGATAAACAGCTCATCCCTGTTTACTCCGCTATTTTTCACTCCAGCACCTACAGCTGTTTCATTCTGATAAATAGCAGCAGTATCAATCATTCTATATCCGCTCTGAATAGCTTTGATTACTGCATTCTCGCATTCTTTCAGGTCTTCCATCTGCCATACTCCAAAGCCTAAAGCAGGAATATCCACTCCGTTATTTAAGGTTACCACAGGCTGCCCTGTATAGGTTTTCTTTTGCATAAGTCTTTATTTTAGTTATTAATATAAAGTGATAAACAAATTTGCGACAAAAAATTGAAAATTCTGCCTACCAATTTTACTGTTTCATTTAAAAAATTGTTATATAATTCCAGCTTTGAGTTGTTAGTTGCTAATTGCTTGTTGCTAGTTGTTAGTTGTTAGTTGCAAATTAATTGTTCAGCTGGCGTTCCATCGCTATTTTCTCTATTTTTGTTTAAATTTAAAAATCATGTCACAAAATATCAGGCTGGCAACTGCAGAAGACTACCAAAGAATTATGGAAATCTGGGAATCGGCTGTAAAAGCAACTCATACTTTTCTTGCAGAAGAGGATTTCAATTATTTTAAAGAAGCTATTCCAAGAGATTATCTTCCTAATCTGGAGGTTTATTTAATTACAGAAAACGATGACGTTAAAGGTTTTGCCTCCGTAGCAGAAGGAAACCTTGAAATGCTCTTCATTCACGATGATGCCCGTGGGAAAGGATATGGAAAAGGCCTTTATCAATTTATGAAAGAAAAGACCGGACTGACCAAAGTGGATGTGAATGAACAGAACCCACAAGCGATTGGATTTTATGAAAAAATGGGGTTCAGAAAGATCGGAAGATCAGAAAAAGACGGCTCAGGAAAGAATTATCCACTTATTCATATGAGTCTTTAAATGGAAAATTTTACATTCAGTTTATTAAATTCCGATGCGGAAATTCCTTATCATTTATTGCTGCTGGCTGATGAAACCAAAGAAGCTATTGATCGGTATATTTTTAATTCTGATCTCTATCTTTTGCATGACGGCACCGAAAATATTGCGGTGATGGCATTGTATAAAAGCAGCAATACAGAACTGGAAATTAAAAATTTGGCTGTAATTGAAAGCTATAGAAGTAAAGGAATAGGAAGCATTCTGATGGATAAAGCAAAAGAAATTGCGAAAGAAAATCATTATAAAATTCTGACTGTCGGAACCTCGGATACCGGATTCCAACAGATCAGATTTTATGAGAAAAACGGTTTCATTAAAAGTGGAGTCCTGAAAGATTTTTTTATTGAAAATTATCCAGATCCCATATATGAAAACGGTTTACAAATGCGCGATATGGTTGTATTAACCCATCACCTGACGGAATAAGCCTTTAATATGCTCTATTTCAGTCTGATAATTGGTTTTCTTACGACATCCGAAATACAGCGTGTTTTCCAGTTTCTTTTTTCCTTCCCAGATCAGTTTCACCTCACTGCTTTCAATGTCCTTTTTGCATAGAAAATCGGGAACAACCGCTAATCCTGTTCCTCCTTTCAGACAACGGATGATTGAGTTCAGATTAGGAACAATATAATTCGGACGGAAATTAGGTTTATGACCAAAATTAAGAGTCCAGAACTGGAAAAGGTGCTCCATATCTCCTGTGGTTCCGTACCACTTTTCATTCTTCAGCCATTCCTCGATCTGTTCTGCATCTTTGGTTTTCAAAACCTTATTGAAAGCCGCTGTATCCACATCTTTTCCGCCCACCAGAATGATCTGTTCAGAAGAGAAAGCTTCATGTTCTATATTGGGTGAAGATCCTTTTTTAGGAGTGATGATAAGATCAAGAATTCCTTTATCCAGCTGATCCAGCATTTCCGGGTATTCTCCAAAACTGATAATCAGGTTAAAAGGTAATGAAGAAACATATTGCTCCAGCGTCGTCTGAAAAGTTTCAAAACACATTCCAACACTGATGGTAGGCGTATGTTTCTCTGTAGATTTCTGGAAGTTTTTTTCTACATCTTCAAGTTTCGTAATAGGCTCAGCAACGGCATTAAATAATACTTTTCCGCGTTCTGTCGGGATCATTTTTCTACCGGTTCTGTCGAATAGTTTGTATCCTACATAAGCTTCCAGAGAACTTAAATGCAGACTCACTCCCGGCTGTGATATAAATAAAGCATCAGCAGCACCCGTCAATGTCCCGGTTTTATATATCGCCTTAAAAGTACGATACCATTCTAAATTGACCATGATTTAATTATTAATATTCTGATGCAAAGTTACAAAATAATTATAATATTAATACATTTTCATTCTTAAGAAATGATGCATAATAATCCGGAATCTCACTTTCCTTTATCTGACGGACCGTTTCATCAATCGGATATGGTAACTGAATAATTTCCGGAGTAATTTTTTCTTCGTCTAAAGTGAATATGACATAAGAAGCCAGTCTGTTTTCTTCTTTGGAACGACCTACAGATCCGCAATTGACAGCCCATCCATTATTTTCAAACTGTTTTTTAAAAGATAAATGGGTATGCCCCATCACCACAACATCAGCTTGAGAGCTTTTTAGCATATTCTCAAAAACCTCATCATTTTCTGATTCATAGAGATAAGTATCGTTACTTTCAAGACTGGAATGCACCAATTGAATATTCCAGTGCTTCTTTCCTACTTTATAGTTTAATTTTAAATGAAAAGGCAGCTCTGATAAAAACGTTTTGTTCTCTTCTGTAATATGTTTTTTAGAATGATCGATCGCTATAAATCTGGCATTCGTTTCTTCTTCTGAATGCTTGGACAAAGGAACAACAGGAATATCAAAAGCAATTCTTTCATCATGATTTCCCATCAGGCAAGGAATGTTAAGACTTCTGATTTTTTCAATCACCTCGTTTCCCCAAGGGGCAAAGTCCACAAGATCCCCTAAACAAAATCTCTGCCTGATTCCTCTTTTCTCAATATCTTCCAACACGACTTCCAGAGCAGGAAGATTTCCATGCACATCACTAAAAACGGCTATCTGTATCATTGTCCTTCAATTTGTTAAACAAATTTACACGACAGTAGGGAATTTCAGTTCGGATATAATATGATATTTAACCATGAAAATGGAATTAATTAATGGTGAATTTTTGCTGCGCAAAGTGAATAGTGAATCAGCATATGTACAAGTATCAATTGTTCATAATCTCGAATCTCGAATCACGCAACCCGAATCTCGTAACCTTAAAAAAATTCACAAGCGAAGCGAATTGACCATTCACAATTCACTTTCAAATTTGAAATTCGAAAAAACTATAATTTAAATAATACTTCCCTATAATTTATATTATTTTTATTATACAAACATCCATCCTAACTTTGCAGAGTAAAATTTAAACAATCATAAAAAAATGAAAAAAGTACTAATCATCAACGGAGGACAGAATTTCGGACATTCCGGAGGAAAATATAATCAGACTATTGCAGAAAATACATTGGCAGCTCTTAAAGAATTTGATAATGTAGAAGTGAAGATCACTAATGTAAGTGAAAATTATGATAAACATGAAGAAGTGCAAAAGTTTGTCTGGGCAGATTACATTATTTACCATACTCCGATCTGGTGGTTCCAGCTTCCGAACGGATTGAAAAAATATATTGATGAAGTTTTCACAGCAGGTCATGCAAAAGGAATTTATATGAGTGACGGAAGAAAGGCTGAGAATCCTGAAATCAATTACGGTACGGGAGGAATGCTTGGCGGAAGAAAATATATGCTGACGACAAGCTGGAATGCTCCTGCAACAGCTTTCACACTTCCCGGAGAATTCTTCAGTGAAAGAAGTGTAGATGATGGACCATTATTTGGTTTCCATAGAATGAATGCCTTTGTCTCACTAGAGAAAATGGAAAGTTTCCACTTCCACGATGTGGAGAAAAATGCTAATGTAGAGCGTGATATGAAACTTTACAGAGAACATGTAAGAAACGTTTTTGAAAAAGAATTAAAACCAGAATTAGTATCATGAAAAAAATACTGATCACAGGTATTACCGGCTATATAGGAGGTAGTATCGCTAAAAAACTGCTTGACAGAAATTATGAAGTAACCGGGTTAGTTCGTAACGAAACTCACGTACAGGAACTGGAATCATTGGGCATCAAAACTATTATTGGGAATATTCACAATGAAGATTTAATCAAAACAGCTGTTGATGGCGTTGATGCAGTCATTCATAATGCTGATTCTGCGGATGATGCTTATGCTGTGGATAATTTTATCAAAGCAATGGAAGGAAGTCATAAGACATTCATATTCACTTCCGGATCTGCTATTTTCGGAGGTAAAGAAAATGGTAAAAGAAGTGATTTTGTATATACTGAAGATTTTCCTCTGACTCCAAGACTGGAAATGGCATCAAGGGTTCTTATCAACAATTATGTTCTTCAGTCTGTTCAAAAGGGCATAAAAAGTATCGTTATTGTTCCTACCATGGTGTACGGAGAAGGTTTGGGAATAAAAAAAGACAGTATTCAAATTCCGGCATTGGTTAATTTTTCTCAGAAAAAAGGACACGGTGTTTATTTTGGAGAAGATGAAAATATATGGTCCACCTTACACATTGAAGATTTGGCAGAGCTGTATGTACTGGCCTTGGAAAAAGCAAAAGAAGGTTCTATCTATTACGCAGAAAACGGCGCTTCATCTTTAAGAAACATTGCAGAAATCATCAGCAAAAAATATAATCTGGAACCTGCCAAATCTTTAAGTATACAGGATGCCGTTGATAATTTCGGTCCTGCGGGAGGCTATTTCGGTTTTGCATCCAACAGTATATGCAGCGCAGACAAAGCCAGAGCAGAACTTGAATGGAAACCAATTTATAACTCAATCGAAAATTTTATTTAATATGAAAATTCATCTTACAGCAATTATAAAAGCCAAAGGAGAACATCAGGCAGAAGTATTGGAAGTTCTTCAGAATATGGTAAAAGAAACAAGAAAAGAAGAAGCATGTGAGCTTTACAGCCTTCATCAGGGAATTGAGGACAAAAATGAATTCGTTTTCTACGAAATCTGGAAAAGTAAAGTAGGATTGGATCAGCACAACCAGCAGCCTTACATTCAGGCCTTCGGGGCTTTGGTGGATGAAAAGCTTCAGGAAAAACCACAGATTTATATCACCAATATCATTTAATCATGAAAAAATTAGCGTTTCTAATACTAGCCATCTTCACGATAGGATTCGTGCAGTCACAAACCAAAAAATCAAAAAATATGAAAAAGAAAATCTTATTCGTCGTAACCAGCCATGATAAAAAAGGAAGTACTGGTGAAGATACTGGATATTATTTGGGAGAAGTTTCCCATCCTTGGGAAGTTCTTCACAAAGCAGGATACGAAATTGACTTTGTAAGCCCGAAAGGCGGAACTCCTCCAGTAGATGGTTTCGATTTGAAAGATCCGGTAAACAAAGAGTTTTGGGAAAACAAAGAATACAAGCACAAGATTGATCATTCTATGACACCCTCACAAGTGAACCCGAAAGAATATTCAACCATCTTTTATGCAGGAGGACACGGAGCGATGTGGGATTTTGCAGACAATAAAGAACTTTCTGATATTGCCTCAAAAATTTATGAAAACGGAGGTATTGTAGCAGGTGTATGCCACGGACCGGCAGGATTGGTGAATATCAAGCTGAATAACGGAAAATACCTTGTAGACGGAAAGAAAATCAATGCTTTTACCAATGAAGAGGAAGCTGAAGTAAAATTAACAGATGTTGTTCCTTTCTTATTAGAAAACAAACTGAAAGAAAGAGGAGCACAATTTGAAAAATCAGGGCTTTGGCAGAACCATGTAGTTGCAGATCAGAGAGTGATCACAGGACAGAACCCTCAATCTGCAAAGAGCGTTGGAGAAGCTATTTTAAAAGAATTAAATAAATAACAAATAATTTTTAACCACAAAAGTCACAAAAGATTTTAAGTTCTTAAAAGTCTCACCATTGAAATGACGAGAATTCCCCTCCTCTGGAGGGGTGGCGAAAATTCAAAGAATTTTTGACGGGGTGGTTTACCTATAACAATTTTAAACAAACAAAATGGAATACAGAAAATTAGGAAATACAGATTTAGAATTATCAACAATCACACACGGAGCTTTTGCTATCGGAGGAAATATGTGGGGAGGTAATGAAAAGCAAGACTCTATCAACTCTATTCATGCATCATTAGATCACGGAGTAACATCTATCGACACCGCACCTTTTTATGGTTTCGGATTGAGTGAAGAGATGATTGGTGAAGCTATCAAAGGAAAAGACCGTTCAAAAATCCAGCTTTTAACAAAATTCGGATTGGTATGGGACGGAAGCAATAACGGAAAAGGAGAATTTTTCTTTGATGCAGAAGACGAAGGAAAGACTCTTCCCGTTTATAAATTGGCTTCCAAAGAAAACATTATCAAAGAAGTTGAAGAAAGCTTACAAAGATTAGGGACAGATTATATCGACCTTTTACAACTTCACTGGCCAGACAGCACCACTCCTATCTGTGAGACTATGGAAGCTATGGAACTATTGATTCAACAGGGAAAAATCCGTGCTGCAGGGGTAAGTAACTATAGCGTAGCTCAAATGGAAGAAGCGAACAGAACTTTAACACTTGCCAGCAATCAGGTTTCTTACAGTATGCTGAACCGTGCCATTGAAAACGATCTTGTTCCTTATTCTTTGGAAAACAATTCAGGAATTATCGTATACAGCCCTATGGAAAGAGGTCTTTTAACCGGTAAATATTTCAAAGAAACCCAATTGAAAGATAACGACCACAGAAATGGATATTTCTCGCAGTTTGATTTGAATAAAGTAAAAACTTTCTTAGAAAAAATTGAACCTATTGCACAGGAAAAAGGAGCCAGCCTTTCTCAACTGGTATTAAGATGGACTACATTACAGCCGGCAATTACAGTAGTATTGGCAGGAGCAAGAAATGCACAACAAGCCATCGAAAATGCAAAAGCGATGTCTATTGACCTTTCTCAGGAAGAATTGAATTTCATCAATTCAGCTTTAAGCGAAATTTAATATAAAAGCTGGAAGAAAGAGGCTGGAAGATGGAAGTTATTGATGTCGGATAATCAATAGATTAGTTTATAATTTAACTTCAAATGTCATTCCGACGAAGGAGGAATCTCTTATTACATGCAGAATAGTGCAATAGAAACCTGCTAATTATCAACACACTAATAGAACTTCCCCCTTCCCTCTCCCAGCTTTCCCTCCCTTAACCCTCAAACATCATAGAAAATGAAAAATAATCTGATTAAAATATTCGGGTTAGCAACGCTATTGGCTATTAACAGCATTACATTAAAAGCTCAAACCCTTGTTAATCCCGAAGACAAATCATGGTATCCTTCTGCTTACGGAGCAAAGGATGAAATCGGGGCCGCCAATTTATTGACTCCTGAAGTAGTAAAACAAGCACTGGGACTCGTGAAACAAGGTAAAACGTTAGCTCTTGCCGTTCCTATTGATAAAAACCTTCCGGCTTTCAGACACAGAAGCTTTAATTTATACAATATTCAACCCGGAGAACAGGGAGGAAAAAGCATAGGACCCAATAAATTTACGTTCAATGATGAACTGGTAAACGGATGGACCGGAGTGGGAACACAGCTTAACGGTATCGGACACATTGGTATTGATAATACTTACTACAACGGAAATAAAGCGACAGATTTTGTAACGGTAGAAGGTGTTAAAAAACTAGGTGTGGAAAAAGTACCTCCTTTTGTAACCCGAGGTGTAGTTCTTGACATGACCGCTCATTATGGTAAATCAATTGTACCCGGCGGAACAGAATTTACTGTAGAAGATATCAAATCTGTTTTAAAGAAACAGGGACTTACCCTAAGAAAAGGAGATATCATTCTCTTCAATACCGGATGGCTGGAATTGGCAGGTAAAGACAACAAACAATTCCTGGAAACAGAACCGGGAATCGGAATGGATGCTGCAAAATGGCTGGCCGATCAGGGAATCGTGGCTTTTGGCGGTGACACCTGGGCTTCTGAAGTCTACCCTAATCCAAAAAGTAAAGAAGAGTTCCCCATCAACCAGTTTATGCTGGCTAAAAAAGGAATTTATAACCTGGAACTGATTGACAGCCGCCCTTTGGTTAAACAAAAAGTGTGGGAATTCTTATTCGTTCTGGGACAGCCTTTATATGTAGGATCTACTCAGGTGAATGTGAATCCTGTCGCTATTTATTAAATTAAATGCTTACAGTATAAACTTGTTTAAACTTTTATATTCATTATTTTAACCACAAAAGGCACAAAAGTTTTTAAACACTAAACTTTTTTCAGAACCGGGTCTTATGCGTAATAAGTACACCTAAGTTTTGTGAAAATCTTTGATTTTCATCTTGTGTGAACTTTTCTGCGGTCTCATTTTAAACTTACTTAAGTGTATTAAAATGAAACCTTTTGTGCCTTTTGTGGTTGGGTAAAATTCAAACAACTTTTATATCCAAGAAACGGAGAGACAATGTAATTCCAGTTTAAAAAATAAAATGAACCAAAGAATTTATTTTTAGAATTAATACCCGACCGTGTTACATTGTCACTTTGTATTTTACATTAAAACGGCCTTTCAAAAACTGAAAGGCCGTTTTTATAAAAAGTAAACATCCGTAAGTTATGCAGGTTTCATCAACTTCCATCTTCCAACACCCCGCTTCCTTACTTCATTATTTTGCAATCGGAAGATGTGTGCTCACTGCAATTCTGTTCCATGCATTGATCGTAATAATTGCCATAATGATCTGAGCGATCTGGTTATCATCAAAAAATGATTTTGCCTTTTGGAACGTTTCTTCAGTTAATCCGTTTTGGCTGATCAGCGTAATTTCCTCTGTCATTGCCAAAAGTACCTGCTCTTCTTCCGTAAAGAATTCTTTTGCTTCTGTCCATCCGTTCAGAATGAAAATTCTCTGAGGTGTTTCTCCATATTTAATAGCATCTTTTGTGTGCATATCAAGGCAAAAAGCACATTTATTGATCTGTGAAGCTCTGATTTTAATTAATTCTTTCTGAATGTGAGTTAAAGAAGTTGTCTGTAAATATCCTTCTAATCCCATCATTGCTTTGTAAGCTGCTGAATCTACTGTTGCAATATTTAATCTTGCGCTCATAATATGTATTATTTTTTGGTTAATTGATCGATACTTAAAGAATATTGCTGCTGAACCGCCAATAAGAGAGCTGCCGCACTTCCTACCCATACAGAATAGTTGAGTGGAGCTTTAGGTCCTGAAGCAATGGTCATAGATATGGCAAAAATCAACAGCAGAATACTGCTTCCATAGGCTGCAGTTTTGGTTTTAAACCCCGCAATCAACATCAATGGAAAAAGGATCTCGAAGAAAGTAGCGGCATACGCTGAGAATGTACTCATGGTTTCCGGTAGAAAAAATGTCAGCTGTCTTGTATATTCTTTAAAACTCTCCATGTTTCCCCATGCTGAATTTTCTTTGCTCCAAAATCCAAATCGGTCTGCCACAGCAGAAAGCATTGTTACAGCAAGAGCAATTCTTAAAAATAGCTGCGGAAATTGATTTTTGATATCTGTCATTGTATTGGCTTTTAATAACATGACAAATTTCCGGTTTCTTATCCGTAAAAATCTTAAACTGGTTTAAGATCGTAACTTCGCCCTGATTTCACTTAAATATTCCGGAGTAAATCCTAAAAAGGAAGCAATTAAATATTGAGGAATTCTCTGTATAAACCAAGGATACAACGTACTGAAATGCACATAATATTCTTCTTTGGTCATCTCATAAATATAACGGATTCTTTTCTCAGCCGCTGCATAAGCCGTTTGGTAGACCATTCTGAAATAACGTTCCATAACGGGATGCTTTTCCAGTAAAAGTTCCTGAGACTGAAAATCAATAGCTAGAATTTTGGAATTCTCTACAGACTGAATATTAAAACTTGATTTCTCTTGTTTTTCAAAAGCAAAAGTATCAGACATCCACCAGTTTTCTATAGCAAATTCAGTGGTCTGTTCCACTCCTTTTTCGTTCACAAAAAACTTTCTCAGACACCCCTCCAATACGAAATATTTAAATTTACAGATATCACCTTCAAGCATCAGGTTTTCTTTCTTTTTTACTTTTAAGATCTGAAAAAAAGAAATGATAGAAGCAAATTCCTCCTCAGTGACCGTAATGAATTTATCTAAATGTGCCTTGAAAGTTTCCATTATAATATTTAGTAATCAAACTTAACTTTATTTTTTTAGTTTTACAATTCCAAAAAACAATAAATCATGGACATCGTTGCAAAAATTTTGATCGCCCTAGTCGCAATAGAACATATCTACATTCTGTGGATGGAAATGTTTGCCTGGGAAACAAAAGGAAAGGAAGTTTTTAAAGCTGCTCTGCCTGCAGAAATGTTTAAACCTACCAAAGGTCTTGCAGCCAATCAGGGACTTTACAATGGTTTCCTTGCTGCCGGACTCATCTGGTCATTTTTGATTAAAGATCCGCAATGGCAGACCAATGTAGCTTTATTCTTTTTAGGATGTGTAGCCGTAGCCGGAATTTATGGAGCTATTTCTGCCACAAAAAAAATATTCTTTGTACAGGCACTGCCCGCCATACTGGCAATCATTGCAGTTTTACTGAAATAGTTTACCAGGTCATACCTGTAATGTCAATCTTCTCTTAGATTTTAGTATTAAGAGAAAAAATTCCCATGAAATTTCAATCCAAAAACACTATTGAAAATCAACATATTACAGCCACAAAAATCCATTTAATATAAAATTCGTAAATTTGCACCGTCATAAAAAAATGATACACAGTTTTTTTATGCTGGCCTGCATTTTGATGCAAAGTAGGCGTTCAAGTTGTTCAGTACACATATCTGTAATTACCTCATCAGTAATTTAATTGTAGAATCTATGTAAAAGATTAATTTCTTTTTACATAATACACTCTTTTTCTAGAGTATAATCTATTGAAATATTTAAAATAAACATAAGGCCTCATGGTTCTTATGCATTATTTTTTTTGTTAAAAGCTTTTATCATTAAAAGCTTAGCAAATTATTTTATCCTAACCTCATCAGCAGAACAACTAAAGCTAAACGTATATAATGAATTGGTGTACAATTTTTTATATCATTTATTAATTCAAAAATTCTGAATATGGAAAAAAATGAAAACAGTAGAAAAGTAAAACTTAAAGTTGAAGATCTGACTATTATTTTTGGCAAAAACAAAGAAAAAGCTCAGGAACTTTTAGACAAAGGCTTTTCCAAAAAGGAAATTCTTGAAAAAACCGGCTGCACCATAGGAATCAACAAGGCAAGTTTTGAGATCTATGAAGGAGAATTTTTTGTCATCATGGGATTGTCAGGAAGTGGAAAATCTACGTTACTGCGCTGCCTGAACAGACTGAATGAGCCCACCTCAGGAAAAGTATACATCAATGACGATGATATTACCAGCAAAAACAACAAGGAACTTCTGGAAGTAAGAAGAACAGAAATGAGTATGGTGTTCCAGAAATTCGGGCTGCTGCCTCATCATACTATCTTAGACAATGCAGGTTTCGGGCTGGAAATCAGGGGAGAAAGCAAAGCTTCCCGCGATGAAAAAGCACAGAAAGCATTAGATATTGTTGGTTTAAATGGTTTTGAAAACCAGTATCCTTCCCAACTTTCAGGAGGAATGCAGCAGAGAGTAGGATTAGCAAGAGCTTTGGCCAACGATCCCGAAGTATTACTTATGGATGAAGCCTTTTCTGCACTGGACCCATTGATAAAATCAGAAATGCAGGATCAGATGCTTGAACTGCAAAATACTTTACAAAAAACCATTGTCTTTATTACACACGATTTGGACGAAGCCATTAAAATAGGAGACCGTATCGTCATTATGAAAGATGGTGTGATAGAACAAATTGGAACAGCAGAAGATATTTTAACCAATCCTGCCAGCGACTATGTAAAAGCTTTCGTAGAGAAAGTAGACCGTAAAACAATTATCACAGCCAGATCTCTGATGTTTGACAAGGCTACGGTGGTACGTTTTAGAAAAGACGGTCCGGAAGGAGCTTTAAGAAAAATGAGAGCCACAGGATTAGAAAACTTACCTGTGGTAGATTTTCAAAACAAATTTCTGGGCTTTGTGACACTTAACGATGTCGTCCGCATTGCCAAAAAGAAAGAACCTACAGTGGAATCAATTATCAACAGTAATGTTCCTTCAGTTTATCCTGAGGTAACTGTGGAAGAAATGTTACCGTTGATTTCCGGAAGTAAATCAGCCATTGCGGTAATTAATGAAGACAACAAATTTTTAGGTCTTGTTACCCAGTTATCTCTTGTCATAGAAGCGACCAAGTTTAACGAAGAAGAAATTATTGAATTAAAAGAAATCGCAAACAACCAATAAGATGAATAAAACTATAGATATAGGTCAATATGTAGAAACTGCAATCAATTGGCTCACAGAAAATGGAAAACCTGTATTTGATGTTATAAAACATGTAGGAAACTCCTCTATCATGGGGATTGAATGGATATTAACAAACACTCCTTTTTATGTAATCATTCTCTTTTTTACGCTGCTGGCATTATGGAAAGCCGGAAAAGGCATTGCTGTGGTAACCGCAGCCGGACTGAGTTTAATATTTTTAATGGGATTATGGAAAGAAACCATGGAAACGCTGGCACTTATTTTTGTGTCCACAATTACAGCCCTTATCCTTTCTATTCCACTGGGAATTTTGGCTGCTAAAAGCAAAATAGCTGACAAAATCATTCGTCCTTTACTGGATTTAATGCAGACAATGCCCGCATTTGTCTACCTGATTCCTGCTGTACTGTTTTTCAGTATTGGTAAAGTGCCCGGTGCTTTTGCAACCATCATTTTTGCAATGCCGCCCGCAGTTAGATTAACAGCATTGGGAATTGAAGCCGTTCCGAAAGACATCGTGGAAGCAGCCAGAGCTTTTGGAGCAACCAACCGGCAGATTCTGTTTAAAGTAGAGCTTCCTTTAGCAATGAAAACGATCTTAACAGGGATCAATCAAACCATACTGTTATCCTTATCCATGGTGGTGATCGCAGGAATGATTGCTGCAGGTGGTTTAGGTGAAAAAGTATTGGAAGGAATTAATAATCTGGATATCGGATTAGGATTTGAAAGCGGATTATCCGTTGTGATTTTAGCGATTATCCTCGACAGGATTACTCAGGGATTTGTAAAGAAAAAGCAATAAGATGAAACAATTAAAATATCTGTTTTTCCCCGTTTTAATGCTGGTATTTGCTGTATTATATTCGTGTGAAAACATAAAAAACTCTAAATATATTACCATCGGAATGGTAGACGGCTGGGCTGAAGATGTGGCCATGACACACGTTGCAAAAGCCATTCTGGATGAGCAAGGATATCACGTTATTATTCAAAAAGCCTCAACGGATATGATTCTGGCTTCGATGAATAATGAAGATACAGACCTTTTCATGGGAGTCTGGCTACCTTACACCCATGCGAAAAAGCTTGCTAAATTTCCGGGATTAACCCATCTTGGAACCAATTATGACAACGGCCGTATAGGATTGGTCGTACCGGAATATGTTCCTGTTAACTCTATTGAAGAGCTTAATCAACATAAGGATCAATTCAATCACAGAATTATAGGAATTGAAAAAGGAGCGGGATTAACCACCGGAACTGATAAAGCAATTATTGACTATAAACTGGATTATCAACAGATCAACTCATCTACCATTGCCATGATCACCGAATTACAGAATGCGATACAACGTAAACAATGGATTGTGGTAACGGGATGGCAGCCTCACTGGATGTTTGGAAAAATGAAGCTTAAGTTTCTCAATGATCCTAAAAAGATATTTGGAGAAGCAGAACAGATTAAAACCTATTCCAGAAAAAGCTTTGGCAAAGATCATCCGGAATTGGCAAAATTCTTTTCTAAAATCCATTTTGATAATGAAAGTATGGCCGATCTTTTAGTCCAGATGGAACAGGGTAAAAATAAAGAAGCCACCGCCAAAGAATGGGTAAAAAACCACACTGAACTCGTACAGTCCTGGCTTAAATAAAAATTAATAGTACGATACAATTTGATAGTATTAAAATCCTCAACCTAATTCAGGTCTGAGGATTTTTTCATCGACATAGATTATTTGATCTTTTCTCTATGAAGCAATATTTATTAGTAATCGCAAAGGCGCAAAGAAATTTAATAACATACTACTTTAAGGCACAAGAAAATCAAAGATTTTCAGCAAGTTTGTTTCAGTTAAAATTCAACAGAATTAAATTTTATCAAAGATAAAATCCTTGTGCCTTAAGACATATTTAAAGGAAAATCCTTGCGTCTTTGCGTTTTCCAATATCTTATAACTATCCCATTGATTCTTTAATTTTCTCCCGATGAAGTATTCCCCAATTGACTAATGTTTCCGTCACCGGAAAAACAGACTTCCCGTATTCGGTTACTGCATACGTTACCGTGATAGGTTTCGTATCCTGAATGGTTCTGGTGATCAGAAGGTTTGTTTCCAGCTCTTTTAATTCCTTGCTCAGCATTTTTGCAGAAATTCCTTCAATGCTGCGTTCCAGCTTTTTAAAATGAATCATCTGATCTGGCCTGTTTGTCAGATACCGTAAAATCATCAGCTTCCATTTCCCTCCTAAAACATCCAGACTGTCCCGCATTGCGAACAGTTCTTCAGTACAGCTGGCTTCTCTTTCGATGCCGTTTTCAGTAATTTTTGCCATAATAGTTTCATGAAGGTAACTAGTTACCATTAGTTAACTAGTAGCAAATATAAACTATTCCCTCTTTACATTTGTTTATCAAATTTTAAAGTATGAAAGCAGTTATTTTGAATAAAAACGGAAAATTAGAGGATGGTTTTACCGAACAGCCAAAACCTAAAGACTATGAAGTTTTAATCCAGATTAAAGCCAGTGGTTTCAATCCCATCGATTATCAGATGCTGGAAAACGAACTGGAACGAAAACTAGTCAGTTCTCCCATATTAGGAAGAGAATTATCAGGAATCATTGTCGGGAAAGGTCCTGAAGTTACGCAATTCAACATTGGAGACGAAGTGTATTGTGGCAGCGGCTCTATGGGAAGCAACGGTACTTACGCAGAATATATTGCCGTACCTGAAGCTATTGTGTCTTTTAAACCAAAAAATATTTCGTCTGAACAGGCGGCTTCCATTCCTTCCGCAGGACTTACCTCTCTGCAAATCTTTAACCGTCTGAAATTAAATCCGGAAAACACAATTCTTGTCACTGGCGCAGCCGGAGGCGTTGGCTCATTTTTGATCAAACTTTTACTGGCCCACAATATCCGGAATATCACAGCAACCGTTGGCAGTGAAGAAAATAGACAACTGCTACTCAATTTAGGATTAAAAAGTCAGCAGATCGTTAATTACAAAGATGAAAATCTTATTGAAAATATTTTAAAAGCCAACAATAACCAACCTTTTGAATATGGAATTGATCTCGTAGGAAATTACATGTCAGAAGTGACTGCTGAAGTTTTAAAAATTAATGGAACTTATGTAGACGTAACAGCTTTAGTCACTAAAGATGCTCATGAAATTCTTTTCAATAAAGGAAGTCTGGTGATGAATATCTCCAATTATACTTATGGAATGATCAAAAAATATGAGTACTACAAAAACAGCTTACTTAAAATAAAAGAACTCATTGAGAACGAAACTATTCTTCCACCACAACACAAACTCATAGGAAATCTTTCTCTGGACACTGTTCTGCAGGCACATTCTATGTTAAAAAATAATCAGACCCAAGGTCATAAACTTATCATGAAGCACTAACTTATGAACAAAATACCAAGACGAATCGTAACAGGAATTAAAAACGGAAAATCTATTATCATAGAAGACCAACCGGTAGAAAATGCAGTGGAACATTTTCCGGGATTAATAATTTCGGATGTGTGGAACACCCAAACAATGCCTGCCAGTTTGGATTTTGAAACCAGAATTCCTAACACCGGATTTCCGCAAACTCCCAAAAATGGCACTTATTTCAGGTATGTAGTGATTCCGCCTGATAAAGATTTAGGAGTTGAATGGAAAAAAAATGAACCTCATCCGATGATGCATCAAACACCAACATTGGATTATATCATTATCCTTTCCGGCGAGCTTTATCTCATCATGGAAGAAGGAGAAACTCTTTTGAAGCCGGGTGATATTGTAATTCAGCGAGGCACAAATCATGCGTGGAGCAACCGTTCTGATAAGCCTTGTATTCAACTGGCGGTTTTGATAGATGCGGAAGGGGAAAATTAAAAGATTTAATTATTTAAAAAATTTAAAGATTGAGACAGTACTCACAGATTTTAAAGGTTCAACAAACAAAAAAAATCTGTGTGTCCTAAATGATCTGCGAGAAATAAAAAGAAAACCTTTTAAAGTTGGACAAACGCAAAGGCGCAAAGAAATTTAATAACATACTGCCTTAAGGCGCAAGAAAATTGAAATTTTCAGCAAGGATTTACTACATATAGTATTAGAAATATACAATTTTATCACAGATAAAATCCTTGCGTCTTACAGCATAATAAAAGAAAAAACTTTGCGCCTTTGCGTTTCCCAACAAAAACAAACACTTTACAAAGCAGAAATCTGTGCAATCTGCGGGAAATAAAAAGAAAACCTTTTAAAGTTGGACAAACGCAAAGGCGCAAAGAAATTTAATAACATACTGCCTTAAGGCGCAAGAAAATCGAAATTTTCAGCAAGGATTAATGCATATAGTAT
>JAITUA010000015.1 GCA_031286615.1 Chryseobacterium sp.
TCCCAATTAATTTTAGGCGGAAGAGGTTTAGACGAAGTAGAGAAGATAATTCCAACAAAAGACGGTGGAGCCTTACTTGGAATTTATTCCAGAAGTGGATCTGTTAAAACGAATAATCAGCAATCAACGATAAACACTAATACTTCAACCGACAAACCTGCAACCCATAACCTGTTATCTGCAACCTCAAAGCAGAGCGACAATTTCGGTGAAGGCGACTACTGGATTGTCAAGTTAGACAAAAACGGAAAAGTAGAATGGGAGAAGAACTTTGGAGGGAAAGGAGACGATCATATCAGAACCTTAGCATTAACCTCAAATGGCTTCATAATCGGTGGAGAATCCAGATCAGAAAGATCAGGAAACAAAACAGTTGGAATCGAAGAAGGAACAGACCTTTGGCTGATTTCTTTAAATGAAAGAGGAGAAGAGCAATGGCAGAAATCCTACAATTTCAAAAACAGAGATATTCTGATGGGAATGAGTGTGATTCAGAGCCAGGATTCAAGAGCCAGGAATCAAGACTTTACAAAAGGAATTTTATTAGGAGGTTATACCCAGGCTGAAGGAAGAGTAGAAACTGATGATGAAACTTTTTGGATGCTCTACTTGGATCAGAATGGCAATGAGCAATGGAGAAAACATGTCAAAGGAGAATCCAGAAAGAAGGAAGAGAGACTTTCTGACTTGAAACTGAACAGAGACGGTTCTATTATTCTTGCCGGAACCAGTGCAGAAGAACTGGGTAAAGAAAACTGGAAAATAGTAAAGCTTGGACTTGGAGATAAGCAGGTAGATCAGTTAATTGAAAAATACGACATTAAGATCTATCCAAACCCTGTTTCTGACTATGCTTATGTAGAAATAGGATTCAACGACTTCAAAGAAGCAGATATCCTGTTGTATGATATGTCTGGAAGACAGCTTCAGAGTATTAAAACAAAGAACAATGTGACTAAGATTAATACTCAGGCTTTGGTTCAGGGAGCATATCTGGTGACGATAAAAACTGATAACAATAAAACGGCGAATGCCAAATTAATAAAGAAATAAACACTAATAATAATGAACATGCAATATAATAGAAACCGTAAAATAACATTATCAATATTGTGTTTATTTGGAATATCATTTTATTCAGGTCAGAATATACCTACAATAAAATCTCCACAGACTTATAGTATTGAAAAATTTGGTAATATTCCTGTTAGTATGAATACAGGAAGTGTTTCCTATGATATCAACCTTTTTAATTATAGAGATATTTATAATGGAAGTGGATATAATATTGGATTGAGATATTATGGGACAGGATTTGTTCCTGCAAAAAAATCTAACTATGTCGGATTAGATTGGTCATTGGATATTGGAGGAGCAATTAGTAGAGAAGTAAGAGGATTGCCTGATGATTTCTTTTCAGATTGGCCGAAAAAACAAGGCTTATATGGATATTTAGAAGGTGTTAAAACATCCAATAAAACTAATAATGATATATACAACCAAAACTACAGTCAACTTCCTAGTGGAAATGGTGGAATAGGAATTAAGACAGGAGCATACGCCTTTGAAATTGAACCAGATAAGTTTAGCTTTAACTTTATGGGAAATAGTGGATATTTCTTCATTGGAAATGATATGAAACCCATTATTATTTCGGATAATAAAAATCTAAAAATTGATATTTCAGGACTTTCATCTAAACAACCTCTTAATCCGATCGAAATAAATGGTAATCAATGCTTGACTAAAGCTACAACTATTATAATTACAGATGAAAAAGGTATAAAATATTATTTTGGGGGTAATTATGAAAACCTGGAGATTTCATATCATTTATTATCAGAAAATGAGTCAGAAAACCCTTTTATTATCACCTCATGGAATTTATTCAAAATTGAATATCCTAATTCTAATATACTAGAAATTGAGTATCGTAAAGCCACACCTAGTGTAACTGACAGAAACTTTTGCAGAAATAATCCTGGACATATTAGGAACTTACAAGAGCCTTTTCTACTAATGTTTGATCATAATACGATTTTTAAGCAAGAGATTACAGCTACAAATGAAAATTATAATACAAGCAGTGGAAGTTTGTTATGGGACGGAACTATTCACTGGGGCAACATTACTACATCCAGTAATGGTTCGACAACGTCATATTCTGCTACTAAAAAAAGCTTTCCAAATTCAATATTATTAAATGGGAAAACAATTGTTTCCTTTGATTTCGAAAGATTTGATCCATATGCAGGGCATACAATTCCATCTCTAAAGTTAAAAAATATTGTTTTCTATAATACTTCTGGAAATCAAATAGTGAAGCAAGTAAATTTTGACTATTACAGAAACAAAGATTACTTTTTTTTAGATAAGGTAAAGATGCATAGAAAAAACAGGATCTCATCAGATTATTTACAAGAATATAGCTTTGATTATTATAATAAAACTACATTACCCGAGGATGCAGGATTAATAGACTATTGGGGTTATTTTAATAATAAACCTAGGATGAATACGATTCCAAATTTTACACTAAATAAAAATACTGGGGACTACGTAATTACAGATAATACACGAGAAGCAGATCCTACATTATGTTCAATGGGATTAATGAAAACAATAACCTATCCAACCAAAGGAAAAAGTGAATTCATTTATGAACCTCATAAGTATAGCGAAAAAATAGACAGGAATTCCACATCACAATTTAAAAACACACTAATTCAATCAGAAGGAATTGTAAGTGGAGGGCGAATTAATAAAATCGTAAATTATTCTAATGATGGAACTCAAGTAGGTATTAAAGAGTATAAGTATATCAGCAACTATTCTCCCAATGGAGCAAGCATTAAATCAAGTGGAATTCTATCCAATTTTTATCGCAATTTAGTTTATATAAGAGTTCAAAAGCCTTTTGGTACTTATGAGGAACTGAATGCTTATTCAGATAATTTTATTGATACGTCTATGAATTCGTTTCCTGTACTATATTCTGAAGTTACAGAAATTGAAAATAATAAAGGATATACAAAATATTATTTTACCGATTACAAAATGTATCCTGATAGCCAGGATAATAAAGTAGTTGATAATAATTTAACTAATTTGGATATAAATTATTATCCTGTTAATATAGCAAATATTAACCTTCCTTACCGTTCAAATAATTATAAAAGAGGAAAATTATATAAACAGGAGATATATGATCAGAATTTCAATAAATTAAAATCCTCCCATACAGAGTTTATAGATGTTTCGGAAGTTATCCCCAATAATTTTGCTTCTTATGTTACAGATAGATTAAGAACTAAATATTTCTTTAAGCTATTTGGAGGGTCATTCTCACCAGGCAAAACTATTTCTGAGGATATTTTAAACAGTAATGTAGTATCATCTAAGTCAGAATATTTTTATCAGTCTTCCAATGGAGTGAATTTATCAAAGATTAAGAGTACAAATACAGATGGGAAAATTACAGAAACTAACTATCAATATGCTCATGAAAAAGGAAATCAAAAATTGATCAATGCGAATATCGTAGACACTCCATTAGAAACATCTATACTGGAAAAGCAGGATATAAATGATGCTGGAAAATTAGTTTCTAAATCAGAAGTTAAGTATGATAACCCCGCAAATATATATCCTAGTATGGCATTATCCTATGATTTGTCAAACAGTACTCCGTCGGCTAAAGTTACTTATGATCTTTATGATGGGAAAGGCAATTTACAGCAGTATACGACTGAGAATGGTGTTTCTACAACAATAATCTGGGGGTATAACAATACTCAGCCCATTGCAAAAATAGAAGGTGCAAAACTATCTGATATTCAACAATCTTTTATCGACAGTATTGTTAATGCTTCTGATACTGATGCTTTAGCAGGACGTAATAATGATGAATTTGCTGTATTGTCTGCATTGAATTCATTCAGAAATGGCTTACCAAATTATCAGACCACGACCTATACTTATGATCTATCACTCGGTATAAGAAGTATCACTCCACCATCAGGAATTAGAGAGAACTATTTGTACGATTCCGCAGGCAGACTTGAAAAAGTGACTGATATGGATGGCAAGGTATTGAAGGAGATGATGTACAATTATAAAAACTAAACACAATGAAAAAATTGATAATACCGATAGGAGTATTACTTCTGTCCAATTTAACCAATGCACAGCTTACGGTACTTCCTAATACTGAAAATTATATACAGAGTAAAACGTATCTTGATTATAATGGTTCTTCAGCTACCAAATCCTCAGAAACGGTTCAATATTTTGACGGTTTGGGAAGACCAAAACAAATCGTCAACGTAAAAGCATCTCCATTGGGAAAAGATGTTGTTACCCCTATCAAATACGACCAGTTCGGAAGGCAGGTTCAGGACTATCTTCCTGTTCCGCAGGCAGGAACTCTTAACGGAGCCATTACTCCTGATCCATTATCAAATGTAAGCAGCAGCCCTTATGGAACAGAGAAAATCTATTCAGAAAAAATTCTGGAAAACTCACCATTAGACCGTATTTTAGGACAAAAACAAGTTGGAAACGCTTGGGATAATAAACCTATTACTTTTGGATATGATGCCAATGCAGATGGCGAGGTTAAAAAATATACGGCCACTTTTAGCTATACTAATTTTGAATCAAAACTAATATTATCCGGTTCCTATGGAACAGGGCAGCTGTATAAAAATACAGTTACCGATGAAGACGGCAACTCAACCATTGAGTTTAAAAACGGACAGGGACAGGTGCTATTGGTAAGAAAAGTAATCAATGCTACAGAAAATGCAGATACCTATTACGTTTACAACAATTATAACCAATTGGCTTATGTGATTCCTCCTAAAGCCTCTGTAGAAGCAGATCCCAATACTGTACTTAATGATTTGTGCTATCAGTATAAATATGATGGAAGAAGTCGTCTGGTAGAAAAGAAACTTCCCGGCAAAGGGTGGGAATATATGGTGTATGACAAACAGGATAGGCTGATTATGACCCAGGATATAGTTCTTAAAGATAAAGGGCAATGGCTTTTCACTAAATATGACAAGTTTGGAAGAGTCATTTATACTGGAATCACAAATAATCCTGCCAGCAGGGCGTCAATGCAAAATAGTGTTAATATCAATGCTAATTTATATGAAACCAGGACTGCTACACCAGGATTTACCTTAAACGGTTTACCTGTATATTATACTAAGCTATCCTCTCCTACTGGTCTTAATATACTGTTAAGTGTTAATTACTATGATACCTATCCTTCATACAATTTCAATCCGGCATTTCCTTCAGCTATTCAGGGAAACCCTGTACTTACTGCTAACCCTGCGGTTGATGGAAGAAGTACTAAAGGGCTTCCTGTGATGAGCTTTGTAAAGAATATTGAAGATGATAACTGGACAAAAAACTATACTTATTATGATAATAAAGGAAGAGTTATTGGAAGCCATTCTATCAATCATTTGGGAGGGTATACTCATACAGAGTCTAAACTTGATTTTGCAGGATTACCGCAACAAAACATTACCAGACATAGGAGGTTAGATACAGATACGGAAAGAGTCATTACAGAAACTTTTGATTATGATAACCAGAATAGGCTACTGGTTCATAAGCATCAGGTGGATAGTAATCCTGTAGAAATTCTTGCTCAGAATAAGTATAATGAACTTTCACAGTTGGAATCTAAAAAAGTGGGAGGAACAACTGCTGCATCACCATTGCAGACCATAGATTATAAGTACAATATCCGAGGCTGGATGACCCAGGTTAATGACCCAGCCAACCTAAACGGAAAACTTTTTGGTTATAAAGTAAAATATACAAATCCTGTCTATTCAGATATTTCTCCTGGTAAATATAATGGAAACATTGCTGAAATAGACTGGAACATGTCAACTGTTAATAATCTGAAAAGATATAACTATACTTATGATAAGCTTAATAGATTAACAGATGCCGAATATGCAGAACCGGAGACCACTAATCCGCATAATAAGAATTTTGATGAGCGTTTAATCTATGATGCAAACGGAAATATTACATTTTTAAAAAGAAATGCTATCCCTGTTTACGGTGCAACCGCTACACAGGTAGATAATCTTGAATATAAATATACAGGAAACCGTTTGAATCAGATCATTGAAAGTTCATTAAATGATTCTGGTTATGAAGGAGGGAACAATATCATTGATTATGATCTCAATGGAAACATGATCACCATGAAGGATAAAGGAATTCAGACTATTCAGTATAATTATCTGAGTTTACCGGATTCCTATACAATCACCCAGAATAATCCTTTCGGACTTCCTATGAACAGCGGGTTAGAATATCTGTATCGTGCTGATGGTGTGAAACTTCGTAAAACATATTCCAGTGCTCCGCCACGTGGGCAGACAACTATTACAATGACCGATTATCTGGATGGTTTCCAGTATTCATATCGTGAAGGGGGTGGGATATGCCTTGAATGTCGTACGGAAACAGCTTTTGAAGAGCAGGCCTATAAGAATATCAATACCCTTTCCGGTATTGGTGGTACTCCGGTATGGAAACTCGATTTTGTACCTACAGCTGAAGGATTTTACAGTTTCACAGAAAACCGTTATATTTATCAATACAAAGATCACCTTGGCAATGCCAGAGTAAGCTTTGCAAAAAACAGCGAAGGCGCTCTTGAAGTTACAGATACCAACAACTATTATCCATTTGGTTTAAACCATATTGAAGGGATGCTTAGTACTTCTAATTTTGGAGGATATTATAGTTACAAGTATAATGGTAAGGAACTTCAGGAGACTGGGATGTATGATTATGGAGCGAGGATGTATATACCAGATATTGGACGTTGGGGTGTAGTGGATCCGTTAGCAGAGAAATATACAAGAATGTCACCATATACTTATGTTGGAAACAATCCTGCGATTTTTGTCGACTATGATGGAAGAGATTTTGGAATAAGCATAGATATGAAAAGTGGTATAATAACCGTTACTGCAAATTATTATGCATTAAGCCGGGATATGAATGCTGCAAAAGCTGCTGTAGCAAAATGGAATAAAGAAAGTGGAAAATATTCATACACTTATAAAGATGGGAATGGTATAGAAAAATCACTCAAAGTTGTTTTTGCTCTTACCACTACGGATGTTAAATCTAATGTTAGAGCAGATTTAAAAAGTGCATTAAATGGAGATAAATCAGGAATCGGCAATTCTTTTACAGTAGATGATAATAGGATGAAATTAGAATCAACCACAACAGAAGGAATAACATCAGAAGGGCAAAGAATTACTGTAAGATCAACATCAAATGATGATACAGGAGGACATGAAGTAGGTCATACATTAGGACTTGATGATGATAAAGCAATCTCAAGCGATATCATGACTCATACTTCAGAAACTGGGGATTCTATAAACTCTACTTATATAAAAGATATTTTGAGTTATTTTGATGGAGATACCAATAATCCAAATAAAGCAAGTGATAAAACCAAAGTAGATGGAAATCCACGAAGTGTAGTAATTGATACCACAAACAGTAATTTAAAGACCGAAAAAGATTATGAAAGTTTTAAAAAAGGAAAAGTTAAATATTCGCCTAACTCTACAGAATAATTTCTATATAATAGTGTTCTTATTATTTTCAAACTTCTTGTTTTCACAGAAGTTTGATGATTATTATCTGACATCAAAAATTATAACTTTTAAAAATCCTGTACTTGTGGTTCCGGATTATGATAAAGTGGGTATTTTTATAATGGAAAGTGAAGATTTTGATAAAGAAAAAAACATCAAAATATTATTTAAGCAAAAGAAAGCTTTTCTTTTTGATACAGACTCGTTTAGTTTTCATTCAATTGCTGATAGACAAAAAATGAACATTATTGAACAAGAGTATGATTACAGCTCTAAAAAAGAAAATGGAAAATCTATAATTCTTAAATTAGATGAAAAGATAAAGTCTTTTTATATAGGTTTTATAAAATTGCGATATTATAATAGTATTGATGCTTCTGCTCATTCGAGATATCCATATATTAAAAATACGGATAATTATGAGATGGTTCTAATACCCTCGTTTATAGAATAAACTAAAAACTCTTCCGCTGGAGCATGCGTCCTAACTCGTGTCCATAGATAAAATAAAAAACCACTGCAAAAGTAGTGGTTTTATTCTCTTTTTCTAGAGGAACTACTATATTTACAAGTACAGAGATCACCTTGGCAATGGCAGAGTAAGCTTTGCAAAAAACAGCGAAGGCGCTCTTGAAGTTACATATACCAACAACTATTATCCATTTGGATTAAATCATATTGAAGGGATGCTCAGTACTTCTAATTTTGGAGGATATTATAGTTACAAGTATAATGGTAAGGAATTGCAGGAAACGGGTATGTATGATTATGGCGCGAGATTTTATATGCCAGATATCGGTAGATGGAGTGTTATAGATCCGTTGGCGGAGAAGATGACGAGACATAGTCCTTACAAGTATGCTTTTAATAATCCGATTAGATTTATTGATCCAGACGGCAGGGCTCCTTTTGGCGATTTTTTTGAAACTACTGGGAAGTATTTAGGTAGTGACGGGAAAAATGATAAAAAAGTATATATAAGTCAGGGAGATAAAAGTAATTATTTAACATCTTCAAAGCAAGAAATAATTGGAGGGGTAGCAAGTCTAAATGCAATTTCCACAGCTTTGAAATTAACTGCTGGGAAGTCTAATCATATCATAAGCCCTGATAATGTTGGAGGATTACATGAAGTAAGAGCAGATATTGATTTAGCAGGTAATAGAACAACATTTACAACTGGAGGGAAAGCAATTATAGATAAAGCAACTAATCAAGGAACTGGAACAGTGAGTCCAATTGACGTAGCGGTGCAGCATGGTATAGGAACTCAACCAAATTCAGATATTGTATTGCATACACACCCAACTAAAACAATTTTTGAGAATGGAAAAACCTATACTTTTGTAGTAACGGAACCTTCTTCAGGTGATAAGGCAGATTTTGCCAACCGTAATACTAATATTATTGCGGGTAATTTAGAAAGAAATGCTGTGACGGTTAATTCTAATGGTACAGTTCAAGATCCTTATAATAAACAAGGAGCTATATTTTATGATCGCAATGCTAATGAGACTATGAGAATCGGTTTACCAGTAGTTAATAAAATATTATCTAGTTATGAAAATGGTCAAGTTAAACCTTAATAAGATTATAATTTTATTGTCATCTTTTGTGTCAGTAATAGCTTACAGTCAAAAAGTCAATTTAATAATTTTTATAAATGATGAAATCATCACAAGCCCAATTGGCTTAGAATTTTATAATAAAACTTCATCGGATAAATATGAGTTTACTTATTCTCCTGGAAAAGAAATTGATATTGTTAGTGATATTTTCAAAGAAAATATGATACTACGATTTGATGCATATGGTAATAAGGAAGACCCAATTAAGCGTTATAGTTATATTATACCTCTTAAAATGGATTTATTTAAAGATACCTCTTTTCTAATAATAAAAATTTACAATCTGGATAAAAAAAAATACAGAAAAAAGTATTGTAGATCAGAAGAACCATATGTAATAGATTTTCATAAGAGTGGTTTGTACATGGACACTGTATCTACAAAGTGTAAATAATTACCTGCAGAGTTATGAACTTAAGCAGATAAGACATAAACCACTATAATTTATATTATGGTGGTTTATTACAAATAATTATTTATCATTAAAAAGGCGACCTTGGGAATAAAAGGGTAACCTTTGTGAAAAGCAGCGAAGCATTCTTGAAGTTACCGATACCAATAATTATTATGCATTCGGATTAAACCATATTGAAGGAATGCTTAGTAGTTCTAATTTTGGAGGATATTATAGCTACAAGTATAATGCTAAAGAGCTACAGGAAACAGGAATGTATGACTATGGAGCGAGGATGTATATGCCGGATATTGGAAGATGGGGTGTATTATACAACTGGAGAATCACAAATTAAACATGGTGTTAGTAATATTGTTGAACTAAATACATCTCCACATGGTTTATGGACAACATCAGGAATAAATACTGAAAATTCACCTTTATATGCAACTATTGCACATGAAATGGGACATGTTTATGGATATTTTGCTTTAGGAGAAAGGGCAGTCCCAGATGAAAGGTTTGGAAATACAGCTGCTGAAATTTATGGGACACATGTCGAAAATATAGTGAGAGCTGAAACAGGGCTTCCGCTGAGAACTCACTATAAAACAATTATAGATGGGGTTGGGAAAAAATTTCCTAGTGAAGGTGGTAGATTAATTGATAGTGCTGGAAGCAGTATATACTATGATTCAAATAGAAGTCAAATAACTCCTATTCCAAGTGTTGATAACGTGCTTAAGGCCAATAAAAAAATATTACAAAATAGGTATAATTATTATGGAGCAGCTGCATACTTTCACTATCAAAGATTTAGAAATAGATCACATTAATATAAATCATAACCAATGAAAAACTATATTTTATTGTGCATAATGCTATTTACTAGCTGTTTATCGCAAAGTAAAAGCTCGTTAAAAGAAATTAATCAAAATTTACTCAATAATAACGATGTTTCTTTTAATAATTCTTATTTAAATTCCAAAGAAAATGAGGGAATGAAAAATGCTTTAACAAAATTTAGATTGTTAGGAATAGAATCTTGTAATATAAATCCTGAAAAAAAATATTCACGTATTTATATTGAAGATGGATTTCATTATGAAGAAGGATTTTACAACGGGATTATTATTTTCGATAATAAAGATGTTTGTGAGATAACAAATAGCCCTTACAAATTGAGAATTGATAGTCTTTCGTACAAAAAAGTAAAAAATGGCAATTTTATATTTTATACGAAAAAAAAATCAATAGAAGACTTTAAAAAGAACAATTTGAATGAATATTATAGATATCAATTAGTGATAGAAAATAAGGTAGATGAATTGAAAAAATGTTTGGAAGTTGATGAGCTTACCCCAAAACCAATTATTTTCACCAAAAATTATTATATCATTGGTAAACAGGTTAATAGTTATGGAGCTATCAAGATAAATTATAATGATATTAAAGATGGTGTAAAAGATATTCCTTATTTTAAAAAAGAAAATCAAAAAAGATTTATGGACTGTATTGGAAATCTAAATATTAAGTTTGAGTAAATATTTTTGTTAGCATACCCTGGCGGGAGCATGCTATTCGTGTCCCGCTGCGCAAAGTCTCCCGACTTTGAGCTGACCAAATAAAAACAAAACCACTGCAATTGCGGTGGTTTTATTTTATCCTGCAAAACCGTTATATTTATCAATACAAAGATCACCTTGGCAATGCCAGAGTAAGCTTTGCAAAAAACAGCGAAGGCGCTCTTGAAGTTACAGATACCAACAACTATTATCCATTTGGATTAAACCATATTGAAGGGATGTTTAGTACTTCTAATTTTGGAGGATATTATAGTTACAAGTATAATGGTAAGGAATTGCAGGAAAGTGGTATGTATGACTATGGAGCAAGGTTCTATATGCCAGATATTGGTAGATGGGGTGTTATAGATCCGCTGGCGGAGACAGATAGAAGATGGACACCTTATAGATATGCATATAATAATCCGATACGATTTATAGACCCAGATGGAAGAAATGAAGATATTTATGAGCTAGATAGAAATGGTAGTATAACCTGGAGAGCGGAATCAGATAGAGATATTATTTATGCTTCAAAAAATTTTGATAGCAATGGTAATCTCAAAGAAAAAAATGATGGTGGCGTAGATGTTGGAGAAGCTGGCTATATTGAGAAGCATACAAAAGAAGGGAATGTTGAGTACTCTAATGGTAGTACTCAGACATACAGCATAATTGATTTTGATAACGAGAAAAAAGCTTTAGGAGTGCATGAGTACATATCTGATAATTCAGATGCTGAGTTTATTGTATCAACAGGTTTAAAAGATGGCAGCCAACAATCCATAATAGGAAAAGATGGAGCATTAGATAAACCGGCTACCCCGGGGGCGGTATCGATATATCCTTTTATAAATTATTTCGATAGCAATTCAATTTCATTGTTTGGACATAACCATCCGGATAATGTCTATGAAATTGGTCCTAGTGGATATGACATAAAAATGACGGGACGTAATGGGAACGACTTTGAAAAATTGAAATTACCCGGAAAAGCGGTAAAACAAGGAGATAAAAATAGTAGCTCTAGTTTTCCAAGAGCAGCAACACTATTTATTTACAATCCTAGCTATTATGTAGGCCCTAAAACTGTTTACTATAATCAAGAAGAAGTTACTTCAATCAAGAATGGTTATCATAAAAAGTAATAAAAATGGAAAAATTAATAATTTTAATATCATTTTTGATATTTTCTCAATATTCAGCACAAAATAAAGTTGAAAAATTAGGCAAAATAACGAACGAAGTAATGAAGCTTTATGTGAAAGATACTTTAAAACGACCTTTTAAATATGGAGATAATATAGCCATAAGCATGTTTTCAGATTCGACTTCTAATAAAAGTGGTTTATATATAGAAACATTAGATAAAGACTTTAAAATTTATAAAAATACCGTTATTTACAAATGGTTTACTTTTCAAAACAATAATATTATTGTTTTTTGTGGTTTTAATTCAACAAGTAAATGTCAAGAATATTTTAAATCATTAAATTTTAAAGTTAATGAAGAAAATAATACTGAAATATTAGATCAGGAAACTTATTCTGATAGATTGGACGAAAATACTAAGCTTTGGACTATTGGTATAAATAAAGAATATAAAATTACTGAGATTAGTGGAAAAATGATTGACGCTGAGATTGCTAATCCTCGAGAATTTAAAAAGTTTTTAAACAAATTTTCTTCATTAAAATTGTATCAACTTTATGAAGGTGGAGAATTAATAAATATTAAAAAATAATATAAATTTTAGATAATGTATTTACTTGTATAAATTATAAAGCTTTTAGTTAATAGAATAAATCCTCCTCTCTGCTGACGCGAGCACCCTCGCTCGTGTCCATGAATAAAGTAAAACCACTGCACAAGCAGTGGTTTTACTCTTTTTTTTCTAGAGAAACCGTTATATTTACCAGTACAGATATCACCTTGGCAATGCCAGAGTAAGCTTTGCAAAAAACAGCGAAGGCGTTCTTGAAGTTACAGATACCAACAACTATTATCCATTTGGTTTAAACCATATTGAAGGGATGCTTAGTACTTCTAATCTTGGAGGATATTATAGTTACAAATACAACGATAAGGAACTCCAGGAGACAGGGATGTATGATTATGGAGCGAGGATGTATATGCCGGATATTGGACGATGGGGGTAATGGATAACAAAGCAAAAAAATATATTTCTGTATCCCCATATCATTATGCTGGAAATAATCCTGTCTTATATTTTGATATTGATGGAAATGAATTTACTGATGATGCATGGGAATGGGTTAACAAGTTGATTGCTAAGGCAAGAGAAAAAAGAGTAGATAATGATTATGAGATTAATAAATACCAAGAAATGATGCATAATGGAGGGACTGAAAAAGAAATGAAAAGTTGGCAAAAGAAGATTGATAGATATAATGCTTCTAATAGTGATTTAGATAATACTATTGGAGAAATCAATGTAATGGCAAGCTCTAATCAAATTTATGATGTTATTGAAAGTAATAACTTGAATGATTCATCTTCAAAAGTAGGGGCATTGGGATTTAATTTTAGTGATGGTAAAGCTTATCTTTTAATTCCTAGTGGATCAGATTTAGCAATGTTTTCTCATGAATTAAAACATGGATTTCAGTTTGAAATTGGAGAAGGTGGTGGTGTAACAAAAAGTGAAAATGATAAAGGTGTTACTTTTTTAAATGACAAAACCGATGAAGTTGCTGGATACCAAAGAGGGAAATTGTTTGGGCAAAATGATTCTTATACAACGAACAGCCTTCCAACTCTTTATGATGGTTTACCTACAGGTCCTATCAATACAGTAAATCATCCTGAAATATCTCAAGCTCTAAAATTGCCAGTAAGTCAACAAAAGGCAGCTTTGCAAAATATAGCTAATAAAGGAAGAGCTTTTCGTGTCAATGGCCAAACATATTATAAAAAATGAAAAATACTTTAATAATTTTTTTGTCTCTTTTTCTATTTAGTTGCAATCCTAGATTTAAAATTGGGAGGTACGAGAATAAATGCTATTCTACAGATGCTCCTTCAAATATTTTGTTAATTGAAAAAAACAAAAGATTTGTTTTGATATACCCAAGTTCTGTTGAGAAATTATCTGGAATTTGGTCAGTTAGAAATGATACTCTAAGTTTGTTTTCACAATATCATCATCTTTCATTAAAAATAAAAGATAGTGTTACTCATAAAGAAATAACAAATTTTATTATAAAAGAGAAAAAATTAATAAATCCTCAAAATAGAAATTGTTATTTGATTTTGAAAAATTAATTTTTTCTGCTGACACATTCTATGACAAAAAGAAAGTGAGAAATGTTAAGGTTTAAGAAACCCCTGCTGGCGCGAGCGTCTCGCTCGTGTCCATAAATATAAAACCCGCTACACAAAGTCTATGACTTTGAGTTGATAAAATAAAACCACTGCTTGTGCAGTGGTTTTATTTATAAAAGCCCTCGTACATCCTTATCAAAATACCATGAATCACTTTATAAACACCTTCAGCCACTTAGAAAGTACCTTCAGCCACTTAGAAAGTACCTCTAACCACTATAGTAAGTCTCTTGAGCCCCTTTATGAAGTGGTTGGAACCCCTTCGGAACAGCCTCCAACTACTTCATTAACGGTCTCAGACCGTTCTATAAGTACCTTTACCCACTTGTCAAAGGGGCTGGAAACCGTTAATGAACACCCTCTAGCCACTTATATAACTGGCTATACCCCCCCTTACTCAAGGGGGTAGAGGGGGGCGGTGAAGGGGGTAGAAAAAGCGAAGCCGTCAGTGGTTTTTATTAATAGGTTGCCCGCTTTTCATAACTATAGAAAAAAGCATTTCCTCCTGGAAGCTTACCGAGGTTTGATACGTAGTAGAGAGTATAAACAAAAAATCCGCTGTAGTAAATGCAGCGGATTTTAATATATTGTATAAAATTATTCTTCCTCCCTTTCTCCCAAAGATTCTTTTAGTTTAATAAGCTCAGCTTTTACAAATTCAAGCCTGTCGATAAGGGTGATGGTTTCGGAGATTTTACTGTTTGTGGTGAGGGCGATACGGGCTCCGTCCAGAGTGTATCCTTTTTCTTTTACAAGATGATAGATCATCTGAAGGTTTTTGATATCCTCAGGAGTGAAATATCGGTTGCCTTTTCTGTTTTTTTTAGGTTTGATAATAGGGAATTCCTGTTCCCAGTAACGTATTAATGAAGTGTTTACATCGAATGCTTTTGCTACTTCTCCTATAGAATAATACAGTTTATCAGCTAAATTTATTTTCATTTTACGACTCCTAAACTTCAAAGATAAAAATTTTTTAAAGTTGTATCCAAATATATTGGAAAAACTACGGTCTGACTTTCATTATACAACAGCAAACTTATCCTGAATTAGCATACATTAGTTTGTAACGGATAAGAAATATCGGTATTACTGGTCCTTTTTTGTCTACATTTGTGAATACTTACCAGATATATAAACTTACTTAATGAATCCTATTTCTGTCCTTCATATTGATCTTTTCCAGGCAGGTAAAAATACTTCAGATTTTTATTTTAATACGATGAAGAATCATTTGGTGGTAGGACATCGTCATATAGAAAAGCCACACAGACATGATTTTTATGCTGCTGTTCTTTTCACCAAAGGAGTAGGGGTGCATGAAATTGATTTTCAGAAGTATGATGTTTCTGAGGGAAGCCTTTTCTTTCTTTCGCCCGGACAGATTCACAGTTGGGAGCTTTCCGAAGATATAGAAGGTTATATTTTCTTTTGTTCTCAGGAATTTTATGAAATGCATTATGTAAATCAGAAACTGAGAAATTTCCCTTTTTTTGGATCTGTGTCTTTTCCTAGAAAACTTCAGCTGGATGTTTTGGAACTGAAGAAGAATATTAGTCTATTTGAGGAACTCGGAGAAGAACATCAGACTAAAAACATCATGAAAGAAGGTCTTATTTTATCATTGATGTCTCAGATCTTTATTAATTCCACCAGATTATTTTCAAAAGATTTTGATACACAGGCTTCTGCCGCCGGACTTTCTTATTTTAAACATTATCAGGATTTTGAAAATTTGATTGAACAGCATTTTGCAGAACATAAATCGATTGCCCATTACGCTTCCTTATTAGGTATTTCATCCAAACATCTGAATAGAATTGTACAGACTGTTGTTCAAAAAACAGCTACAGATGTGATTACAGAAAGAGTTGTACTGGAAGCCAAAAGAATGTTGATGTATCTGGACGAAAGTCTGGTTGAAATTGCTTTCAGATTAGGATATGAAGAATATTCCTACTTTGTAAGAGTATTCCGGAAAAACTCCGGAATGACTCCTACGCAGTTTATGAGGAAATATAAGGCTTAATTTAGTTTAAAGTTTAAAGTTTAAAGTTCAATGTTTAAAGTTTAAAGTTCAATGTTTAATGTTGTCAGTTCTCATATCTTAGCTCTTTGTTAATATTCACCATTCACTTGCGAAGCAAAATTCACATTGATATCATAAACCTCTATCAATACTTCACAAAGTATTTTCCCTAATCCCTACAACCACTATCTCCTTCCTACAAAGCTAATTTAAACGGTCCTTCAAAAGTTGTTTCAAATGAATCTACCAGTTTTCCTTTCTCATCAAACACCCCGATGATCATATTTTGTTTTGAGAATTTAATCTCATCTTCAGGGAAGGAAATATTGATGTTTCCTTTCAGGATCTGGTCTCCTTTCAAGATGATTTTTTCAGAACCGAAATAAGTGATTTCAGCATTCGATGGAGTGATAACTTTAATATTTAGGATCTTTTTCTCATTAGATTTATTCAGAAGTGTATAAATAAAGGTATTGGTGATTTTACCGTTTTTAACGAAAAATGTTGAGCCAGCCGGTTTGATGAATTTAGCTTCCATAGAACCACGGTCGTACATTAAAAATCCAAGAAATCCGATCAATAATGCCAGAATAACGGTTGTCGCTTTCATTCTCGGAGTAAACCTGAACTTTTCGCGGTTTTCAATTTCTGATTCTGTAGCATAACGCACCAATCCTTTAGGTAAACCTACCTTTTCCATTACTTCATCACAGGCATCAATACAGGCAGTACAATTCACACACTCCAATTGCTGCCCGTTTCTGATGTCAATTCCCGTAGGACAGACAACAACGCATTGGTTACAATCTATACAATCTCCCTTGCCAGCCGCTTTTCTGTCTTCATTATTTCTCCATTTTGAACGGCCTTCCCCTCTTTTAAAATCGTAATATACGTTGATTGTCTGTTTATCAATTAAAACTCCCTGAAGTCTTCCGTAAGGGCAAACCAGAGTACATACCTGCTCACGAAGCCATGCAAAAACAAAATAGAAAGTCATCGTGAAAAAGATCATAGTAATAAACTTCAAAGGATGTTCTGAAGGTCCTTCCTGCATAATCTGAAAAACCTGTTCATAGCCTACAATATACATAAACATGAACGTAGAAATAATCAGGGAAATCAAAATAAATACGGACCATTTCGTCACTCTTTTTCGGATCTTCTCAGCATCCCATTCCTGTCGGTCCAGTTTCATCTGCTTATTTCGGTCTCCTTCAATCCAATATTCTATTTTACGGAAAACCATTTCCATAAAAAGAGTTTGAGGACAAAGCCATCCACAGAATATCCTTCCGAAAACCACGGTAAATAACATTACAAAAATGACAGAAGTTACGGCGCCTAATGCAAGGATGAAAAAGTCCTGCAGATAGAAAGGCTGTCCGAGGATAAAGAACTTCCTGTCGATGACATTGATGAGCAAGAAAGGATTATTGTTGATCTTTACAAAAGGCAGTCCGAAAAATAAAGCAAGAAGAAAATAGCTGGCGTAATTCCTGTAGTTAGTATATTTTCCTTTAGGCTTTCTGGGGAATATCCACTTCCTTTTTCCGGTTTCATCCATGGTTCCCACTGAATTTCTGAAATCTTCATTTTCAATTTCCAAAGATTTGATATTGTTGGACTCTGCGCTCATTATCGTATGCTATAAAAGTATTTTGGTACTATTTTCAACAGAATTCACCTTCTTTTTTACATTGATTTTTTCCATTGAAAAAAGTGATTGATCCTGTTACTGCAAAGCTCCGGATTATATCCTATTACTACTAATATGATCTACTTCAAAAATAGGACAATTAGGACATTTTGTATTTATTGTTTTTATTGCACCAAAATGAGAAAATATTTTGAAAGCTGTAGGTCATATTGTAAATTGCAGGTTTAAAAATGAAGTATGAAGAATATCTTAAAAATAGGTATGATTGGTTTGGTTTTCGCATTGGTAAACTGTCAATCAGTAAATTATAGTAAAATGTTTTATGAAGGAGTAAAACCGGAAAAGGTTTCCGATACATTCAGTTTCACAGAAGGACCATCAGCAGATAAAGAAGGAAATGTTTACTTTACGGATCAACCCAATGATAAGATCTATTATTGGGACTGGAAAAGCAATACAGTCATAGAGTTCTTAGACAAGACGGGAAGGGCAAACGGAACACACTTTGACAAAGACGGATATTTGATTACCTGTTCAGATGATCAGGGAGAAATCTGGAAAATTTCCAAAGACAAAAAAGTAGAAGTTCTGCTTAAAGGTTTTGAAGGAAAAAGGTTGAACGGTCCCAATGATGTATGGAATGATGAGGCCGGAGGAATGTACTTTACAGATCCATTGTATGAAAGAGATTACTGGATCGGTTTTAAACAGGAATTACCACACAAAAGCCTTTATTACAGAGATAAATCAGGGAAAGTAACCAAGCTGGATACATTTACCCAGCCGAATGGAATTGTAGGCAGTGAAAAACTGAAAAAATTATACCTTTCTGATATTGATGCCGGAAAAACATATGTATATGACATATTGGATGAAGGAAAACTGTCTGAAAAAAGACTTTTCTGTGAAATGGGATCGGACGGAATGGAGCTGGATAAGCACGGAAACCTTTATCTTACAGGAGATGGAGTACACGTTTTTAACCGTTCCGGAAAGAAAATTTACCATATTCCTATCCCTGAAAAGTGGACTTCCAATGTAACTTTTGGTGGAGAAAATAAGGATATACTCTTCATTACCGCCTCAAAATCTGTGTATACTTTTCCTACCAAAGTAAGGGGAATAAAGTAGTACATTTCTTAAAGTAAAAGAGCTCTGAAGTTACCGCGAATGGAACATCAGAGCTCTTTTGTTATCTTTTGAAACCACCCCGTCAAAAATTCTCTGAATTTTCGCCACCCCTCCGGAGGAGGGGAATTCTCACACGGGTAATTACTTTATCTTTGAAAATTGAAGATTTTCACAAGCTTATGTGAACTTTATATGCACAAAGTATCAACTTAAAAAACTTTTGTGACTATTGTGGTTTAATAAGCAACCTCCATTTTTACCTTTTTCCCTTTCAGTTTTTCGTTTTGTAGCTTTCTTAAAACAGCATTGACTTTATTTCTGGAAACAGCAACATAGGAAGTGGTATCCTTTACTTCAATCAAACCGATATCTTCTTTCTGAAGTTCTCCTTTTTTGATAAGATATCCCACAACATCCACTTTATTGACCTTGTCTTTTTTTCCGGCACTGATATAAATAGTCTGGAAAGGTGTTTTTTCCGGAACTTTAGTAAATCCGGCAACACTTTCTTCAGGAGTATTATTTTTAATGAATGGGAAATTTTCTTCCTCTGTCATGATCAGATAGACAAAACCTTTGGCATTCATCCTTGCAGTACGTCCGTTTCTATGAATAAAAGCATCTTCCTTTGGAGGAAGCTGATAATGTACAATAGATTCTACCTCCGGAACATCAAGTCCGCGGGCAGCAAGATCTGTAGTGATAAGAATTCTTGCAGAATCATTTCTGAATTTCAGCAATGCACGTTCTCTTTCGTCCTGCTCCATACCGCCATGGAAGGTTTCTCTGTCGATTCCCATCTGATGAAGAAGTTCAGAAATTCTGTCAACAGCTTCACGGTGGTTACAGAAAATAAGAGTTCTTTTATTTCCTATTTTACAGATTAAATTAAACAAAGTATCCAGTTTTTCCTCAGAAATGGTCATTACTTTTCGCAATTGAATGTCTGGTTTTACTTCACTTAGTTTTAAAAAGTCAATCGTTTTTTCATTTTTCAGACCCGTAAACGATGGAATTTCATCCATTGCGGTGGCTGAAGTTAAAATTCTTTGTGAAAGTCCTCTTAAAGAGCCTGCAATAAACTCCATATCTTCATGGAAACCCAGTTCCAGCGCTTTGTCGAATTCATCAAGAACCAGGGTTTTAATCGTCTTCGGATTAAAATTATTATTTCTCACATGGTAAGCAACCCTTCCCGGAGTACCTATTAATACTGCAGGAGCTTCAATTAAATTGTTAACCTCTATTTTTTTGTCATGTCCTCCGTAACAAACAGATACTTTAAAATCTGTTCCCATTGCTTTGAAAACCTGTTCAATCTGTAAAGCCAATTCTCTGGCCGGAACCAATATTAATGCCTGAACCCCCTGAACATTTTTTTTCAGATTCCGAAGAACCGGAAACAAAAAAGCAAGAGTCTTTCCTGATCCTGTAGGAGAGAGTAAAACAATGTCTGTATTGTTATCAGACGCATTATAAGTAGATTTCTGCATCTGATTCATATCCTGAATCTGCAGCTTCTGGTAGATTGATTGTAGTTCCATGATGCAAAGGTAGTGAAATAGGCAGTAGATTTTACAAACGGTCAATAGTGAATAGCTAATTCACTTCGTTTGTTAATTTTCAAACTGTATTCATTCTCTATTCACCTGCAAAGCAAAATTCATTATTAAATGTTTATAGTTTGATTATCGTCTGTTCTTTACCATGTCATTCCGAACGAAGCAAAGCGTAGTGAAGAATCTCTATAAATTGTATTCCAGATCTTTATCTTTTTTCAAAATAACTTGGTTTTTCCTGAACTGTTTAATCTTTCAAATTTTTAAATCCTTTAATCTTTCAATCGTAAATATTGATATTCAGTTGTTTAACGAGAAATTTTGTAAAGATAAATGTATTGTTTATCTCAAATAAAATCCCTATCTTTGCACCCACTTTTGTGGCGAAAAGGTTTGATGGGTAAATTACTTAAAATTAATTACTTCCGTATTTTTTAATCCGCATTTATTCAAACCGTTAAAAAAGAAGGAATACAAATTTTTATTAGAAAATGTCAAAAGAGACAAATTCAGCAGAGGTTTTATTAAACCAAAACGTAGCACCAGAACAATTTGATTGGGATTCTTTCGAATCAGGTCTTGATGCAGATGCGAGAAAAGAAAAAAGCGATTTAGAAGAAATCTATAACGGATCTCTTAACAGCCTAAACGATAATGACGTTTTAGTTGGTAGAGTTGTAAGATTAACTGACAAAGAAGCTATCGTAGACATCAACTTCAAATCTGAAGGTGTTATTTCTCTTAACGAATTCCGTTACAACCAAGGCCTAAAAGTAGGTGACGAGGTAGAAGTAATGGTTGACAAGAGAGAAGACAAAACTGGTCAGTTACAATTATCTCACAGAAAAGCTAGAACGCTTAAAGCTTGGGATAAAGTAAACGAACTTCACGAAACTGGAGAAATCGTTAACGGTTTTGTTAAATCAAGAACTAAAGGTGGTATGATCGTTGACGTTCACGGAATCGAAGCATTCTTACCTGGTTCTCAAATTGACGTTAAGCCAATTAAAGATTACGATCAGTTCGTAGGAAAAACTATGGAGTTCAAAGTTGTGAAAATCAACCCTGAGTTCAAAAACGTAGTTGTATCTCACAAAGCATTGATCGAAGCAGATATCGAAGGTCAGAAAAAAGAAATCATCGCTCAGCTTGAAAAAGGTCAGGTTCTTGAAGGTACTGTTAAGAATATTACTTCTTACGGTGTATTCATTGACTTAGGAGGTGTTGATGGATTGATCCACATTACAGACCTTTCTTGGTCTAGAGTGAACCACCCATCTGAAATCCTGGAAGACGGACAGACTGTAAAAGTTGTAATCCTTGATTTCGATGATGAGAAAACAAGAATCCAATTAGGTATGAAGCAATTAGAAGCTCATCCTTGGGATGCTCTTTCTGCTGACTTGAAAGTAGGTGATAAAGTAAAAGGAAAAGTAGTAGTTCTTGCTGACTATGGTGCATTTGTAGAAATCGCTCCAGGTGTAGAAGGATTAATCCACGTTTCTGAAATGTCTTGGTCTACTCACTTAAGATCTGCTGGAGATTTCGTAAAAGTAGGTGATGAAGTAGAAGCTGAAGTATTAACTTTAGATAGAGAAGAAAGAAAAATTTCTCTTGGTATCAAGCAATTGTCTAAAGATCCATGGGAAAACATCGAAGCTAAGTATCCGGTAGGATCTCAGCATGTAGGAACTGTAAGAAACTTCACTAACTTTGGTGTATTCGTTGAGTTAGAAGAAGGTATTGACGGATTAATCTACATCTCTGATCTTTCTTGGACTAAGAAAATCAAGCACCCATCTGAGTTCTGCGCAGTAGGTGATAAATTAGACGTTGTAGTTCTTGAATTAGATATCCAAGCTAGAAGATTATCTCTAGGTCACAAGCAATTGACTGAAAACCCATGGGATAAATTCGAAACTAAATATGCTGAAGGAACTATCCACGCTGGTAAAGCTGTAGAAGTTCACGATAAAGGAGCTTCTGTTCAATTCGAAGATGCTGAAGTAGAAGCATTCTGCCCTTCAAGATTATTAGAGAAAGAAGATGGATCTAAAATCAAAAAAGGTGAAGATGCTCAATTCAAAGTAATCGAATTCAACAAAGAATTCAAGAGAGTAGTAGTATCTCACACAGGTATCTTCAGAGACGAAGAAAAGAAAAACGTTAAAGAATCTTCTTCTAGAAACGTATCTTCTTCTTCAAACAACGAAGAAAGATCTACTCTTGGAGACATCGATGCATTAGCAGAGTTGAAAAGAAAAATGGAAGAAGGTAAATAATCTTCAACACCATTGAATATATAAGGAGCCGCTCGTTTGAGCGGCTTTTTTTATCGCTATACTATATAGAAAGTACAATATGATAAAGGAAAAGGATAGATAATATAGCTTTTTCAAAAAAATAATATAAATATAAGTAGATGATCATTGAGAATATAACAGTGATGTGTGATTTATTTAATGAAATAATTAAAGTTTAATGACTTAAAGATAGTTTAAATATAATGTGGTAGGCGTAAATTTATGATGAGGTTCTCCTTATTGAGAAATATGTAAAATAATATTAATCTAATGGTTTTGTGTGTATTTATTTATTTTTAAATTTTAAATAAAAAAAATATTGAAAACTTATGAATTATTTGTAGATTAGCGGCTTTAATAATGGATATGAAAAATAAAGCTTTACCTCTTTTGTTTGCAGTATTTTCTGCATTTCCAACAGTATTGTTTGGACAGGATAATGAAAAACTGATTAAAGATTATATTTCTCAAAATAAAATAAGAGAATATAAAAAATCTGATCTTAATAATATCATTGTTGATAATGTAGATCCGTCAAAATCATTGAATGGTAATGTTGTTAAATTTTTACAGACTTATAATGGTTTACCAATTTATAGTTCTGTAGGAACAGCATTGATCAAGGACAGTAAAATTGTTTACTATACTGATAATTTTGTAAAAGATTATACTGCATCTACATCTGGTACAGCTGCTATTAATAAAAGCACAGCTCTTCAGAAAATTGCTGAAGATCTGAAAAACCCTGATATTGCAAATTTTACGATTCTTGAATATCTTGAAAAGACTCAAAAAAAAGCTACATCAGCCAATCAAAGACTGGTATATGCCAACGACGAGAGCGGAAACTTGCGTTTAGCCTATGAATATACCTTAACAGAACCAAAGACTCCGAATTACTGGAATATTTTAGTAGATGCCAACAATGGAAATATCCTGTTAAAGAATAACCTGACTTTATCTTGTAATTTCCATCACGATGCCTATAGCTCAGATGCTGAATACAGCCATGCTGATCATTTTGAGAATACACTAATGGGGCCTCAAAATAATGTAGCACAGAATAACATTCCGTTACTTTTACCGGATAATGCATCCTATAATGTATTTCCATTGCCAATTGAAGCACCTACTTTTGGTTCAAGATCAATCATTACTAATCCTTGGATTCTGAGTGCTTCCCCTGAAGGGTGGCATTCTGATGGAACTAATCATTATACTGTTACAAGAGGAAATAATGTTTTTGCCTATGAAGATGCTGCAGGAACAGCTTTAACAGCGCCTGATTATCTTACAGGAGCTCCGGCAGATGGTGGAGCTACAAGAAATTTTGATTTCCCTTTTAATATCAATGAAACTCCGTTAAACAACAGAAATGCTGCTATCACGAATTTATTTTATCTGAATAATAGAATTCATGATGTTTTCTACAAATTCGGATTTACAGAATCTGCCAGAAACTTCCAGCAGAACAATTTTGGTAATGGACCTGTAGGAGGAGATGATGATTCTGTATATGCTGAGGCGCAGGATGGAAGCGGATTAAATAATGCGAATTTCTCTTCAGGACAGGATGGTTATAATGGTAAAATGCAGATGTACCTTTGGTCTCCGGTAGGAAGAGTATTCTACTATAACGCACCAACGGCTGCTGTTTCCCGTACACCGGGAGCTGGAACTGCTCAGTTTGGTAATCCGCTACCTATGAGCGGAATAACAGGAGATGTAGCACTTTCATCAGTTTTGGATGGTTGTACAGCTTTGCCTGCAAGTTCATTGACTGAGAAAATAGGACTGGTTGAAAGAGGAACATGTTCTTTTGCTATTAAAGTGAAAAATCTTCAGGATGCCGGAGCTAAAGCAGTGATTGTCTATAACAACGCAGTGAATGGAGCTACTTTGGGTAATATGGCGGGTACTGACCCAACAATTACAATTCCTTCTGTACTTATTACCAATGCAGAGGGAGAATATATCAAAACTCAGATGGCAGCAAGTACTACTGTAAATGTTACCTTGAAAGGAAATATGACTCCTGATGGAAGTTTTGATAACGGGATCGTAACTCATGAATATGGTCACGGTATATCCAACAGAATGACAGGTACGGGATACAACTGTCTGAATTCAGGAGTGAGTAAAGAACAGATGGGAGAAGGATGGTCTGATTTCTTCGCCTTAATGTTGACTAATAAAGCTGGGGATAATGCTACCGTAGCAAGAGGTACAGGTACTTATGCATTAGGTCAGCCGATAACAGGTGCTGGTATCAGACCTGCAAAATATTCAACAAACCTTGCTGTTAACGGATTTACATATGGAGATACCAATGGAATGGAATACAATAACGGATCAGCAATCGTTCCGGATGTACACTCTATTGGTTTCGTTTGGGCTACCATGCTATGGGATCTTCACTGGAAGTATGTTGAAAAATACGGATACTCTTCAGATGTATTATCCACAACTCCTAACGGAAGTACAAAAGTATTACAGCTGGTAACAGATGCTTTGAAACTTCAGACATGTAACCCTAGCTTTATTGATGGAAGAAATGCAATATTAGCAGCAGAGTTAGCAACAACTGGTGGTGTTGACAAATGTATGATCTGGGGCGTTTTCGCAAGAAGAGGTTTAGGATTGAATGCAACTGCAGGAGTGAAAAATAATATTAATGATCAGGTTCAGGACTTTAATGTACCAGAACAATGTTTATTAGCTACCAATGAAGTGAATGGTGATAAAAATAAGAATATTTCTATCTATCCAAACCCGGCTAAAGATGAGTTTTATATCAACTTCCCAAGCAATACTCTTGGAAAAGTAAGCGTAGAGCTTTATGACATGTCTGGTAAACTGGTTTCTTCTGAAGATAAGATTTCACCGGATGCTAAGAAAGCAATTTCTACAAGCAACCTGGTAAACGGAACTTATATGGTGAAAATCAAAGGACTTGGTTTTGAAGCTGCTTCAAAAGTAATGGTTAAAAAATAATTTACTTATAATTAATTTCAAAATCGCCACAAGCTTGCTTGTGGCGATTTTGTTTATCTATCATGATAACACTTCGGATTGGTTTAATTTATATGTTGTAACTTTGCAGGCTGAAAAAAAATTATGAAGAAGAAAAATATACTAAAAGGTGTTTTATTTGTAGGGATTGGAGCTAGTATATATGGTATGTTGGCCACTTTTGTGAAAATGGCTTACCATGATGGTTTCACTACTTCAGAAGTGACTACTTCTCAGTTCGTATTAGGTTTGACGGGACTTTTGATCCTTAATCTTATTCAGACCCTAACCTCAAAACAGAAATTATCGCTGCCAAATTCTAAAGAAGTAAGAATGCTGCTGCTTGCAGGAACTTCTTTAGGAGGAACAAGTTTATTCTATTATATTGCTGTACAATATATCAATGTTTCAATTGCAATTGTACTGTTGATGCAGTCGGTATGGTTTAGCGTGGTGGTGGAAAGTATTCTTACAAAAAAACTGCCCAATGCAAGAAAAGTAGTTTCGGTAGTTATCGTATTGCTGGGAACAGTTTTGGCCACGAATCTTATCAATATGGAAATTGAGCTGGACTGGCATGGAGTCTTCTGGGGATTGATGGCTGCTGCGTCGTATACCTTGACAATGTTTACTTCCAATACACTGGCAACCCACCTTCCGGTTTTCAGGAAAAGTATTATCATGCTGGCGGGCGGTTCTGTAGTGGTTTTTGCATTTTTATTCTTTGCACAGATCGGACCTATGTATTTTGATGGTTTAAAATCATTATACTTGAATTTTACAGATAACACAGAACATATTCACTCATTCAATTATTCAATATTCCTGACATACGGATTTGTACTGGCTCTCTTTGGAACCATTATTCCACCAATTTTATTCAATGTCGGATTTCCAAATGCAGGGTTGGGTCTTGGAAGTATTGTTTCATCACTGGAACTTCCGGTTTCTGTGACGATGGCCTTTGTTTTATTAGGTGAGAAAGTATTTCTGATTCAATGGATAGGAATTGCTTTGATCCTTTTTGCAATTGTTTTGATGAATTTACCTTCAAAAAAAGTAAAAGAAGTTTCGGTGGCAGAATTGTCTTAAAAAAATATTTAAATAAAAATAACAGTTGAAACCGTTCCTTTTGGAGCGGTTTTTTTTAATTTTAATCTTTAAATAGAAGTTTCATGAAACATTTTAGAAATATAACGGTTGCTTTTGGGTTGATGGTGTCAGGTTTTATGTTTTCACAGATAAAACCTCTGGATGCAATGCTTTCAGATTATAAATACCCTTATGAAGTTCATTTTCTTAATTTTAAGTCTCAGGGAGAAGATTTGAAAATGGCTTATATGGATGTAAAGCCACAAAAGCCCAATGGAAAAACAATAATGCTTCTTCATGGAAAGAATTTCAACGGAGCGTATTGGGAGAAAACAGCAAAAGATTTGTCTGCGAAAGGATTCAGGGTAGTGATTCCTGATCAGATCGGGTTTGGAAAATCATCAAAACCTCATGCTTATCAGTTTTCTTTTTCACAACTGGCAGAAAACACGAAAGGAATTCTTGATGAGCTGAAAATTGATAAAGCAATCGTTCTGGGGCATTCGATGGGAGGAATGGTAGCAACCAGATTTACGCTATTATATCCTGAGAAAGTACAGAAGCTAATTCTCGAAAACCCAATCGGATTGGAGGATTATAAGACTTATGCAGCATATCAGACCATCGATCAGGCGTATCAGTCCGAACTGAAAAATACTGCGGAAACCTATAAAAACTATCAGCTTAAATTCTATTATGATAACAAATGGAAAGAAGAATATCAGCCCTGGCTTGATCTGATTGCAGGATGGACACTTCATAAAGATTACCCTCAGGTAGCCTGGGATGCAGCGCTTACTTCGGATATGATCTATAACCAACCGGTATGTTATGAATTTAAAAATATAAAAGTTCCCACATTGCTTATTATTGGAACAAGAGACAGAACGGCAATCGGGAAAGATAGAGCTCCCAAGGAACTCCAGCCAAAAATGGGACAGTATCAGGAGCTTGGAAAGAAAACCCAGCGTGAAATTGCAGGCTCAAAGCTTGTAGAGATTGAAAACGTAGGGCATCTTCCACACATCGAAGTGTACCCTCAGTTCTTTGAAGCTCTGTATAATTTTATACAATAAAATACTTGAAACATTAAGTTTTCCTGAGCGATTAAAATAATAAGCTATTTTACTTTCCTTAAACTTAATGTTTCAAATTATTACTTTTTGCGATCAATAAATAGTAAAGCACAAACTCCAATTCCAGAAAACAAGATACAGGAAATCCCTAAATTTTGTATAAAACCAATACTTATCAGACCTAAGCCTATCAGGATATAATAAATCAGTCCCAGTAAAGCTCCTGCACTTCCGGTTTCGTTTTTATAATTGATAAGTGCAGTACTGAGAACATTTGGAATTGCAATACTGAATGCCATCACAATGAAAAAATAAGGGATTAAAAAGTATATCCCTTTACTCATCAGAATCCATACGAAAATAGAGGCGATACATGCAGTAAATGTACCAGCTTCAACTAAGTGTTTAGGCTGTATATTCCTCAATAGCAGGAATCTGTTAAGTTTTGCTCCTGCAAATGTTCCGCCAGCCAATATGACACTGCTATATCCGAAAACATAAGAGGAATAATGATATTCCTTAAAGATAAACGGAGCCAGTGAGTAGTAAGAAAACAATAAGACATTAAAACTCATAATCAGTAAGCAGCACTTTATGATTGCTTGGTCACGAAGCATTCTCCTTAATAATTCAGTTAAAATACCCACGTTGATTTCCTTTACTGAATGCTGGGTTTCTGAAATTTTCTTACGGGAAAGAATATAAAATAATCCTGCAAGCAGACATAGGGTTATAAAAACGCCCTGATGTCCAACGGAAGAAGTCAATACTGATCCGGTAATCATTCCAACTACAGGGCTTATGGATAAACCAATGCCAATCCAGGAAAATACTTTGCTGATATTGTTTTGGTCATAAGTATCTCTTAGAATTGTTTGTGTCACAATAGAGCCCACAGAAATTCCAAATGCAGAAATAATCCTGGCACTAAGGAAAATCATGAAATTGGGAGCAAAAACAGCTGTCAATGTTCCGATTCCATAGGTGATAAGCCCGAATTCAAGGGATTTTTTCCTTCCGATTCTGTCACATTGTATTCCCCAAAATGCTACTCCCAATGCAAATGCTATAAAATATAAGCTGATCGTAAGGGCAACAGATTCTTCCTTCACTCCGAACTGCTCCTGAATCATTGGTAAAACCGGGCTGTAAATGGTTTCTACAAACTGAGGAAGCATTATAAGTACGGTCAGCAGCCAGATCGGATTTGTCTTTTTCATTTTTTTTTCTGCAAAGTTTCCAAAATTTCAATGTATATTTATAATGATATAAAAACAAAAAACATCAAAAATAGGACATGGCTGTATTGAAGCAAAATGAAAAATTTGATGCAGATTCCATTCGGGAAAAAGTAATTGGAATAGCTTCTGATATGGTGATGCATGATTCCGGCTTTCATTTTCATACAACGAAAGCTCAGTTATTATATGCACCATCTGGTTGTATGACCGTTACTACTTCTGACAGGCAATTGGTTTTGCCTCCATTCAGAATGCTTTGGATTCCTGCCAATGAGATTCATCGGGTGAACTTCAGAAATATTGTGGCTTACAGATCTATCTATTTTGATGAATCTTATGCAAAGAAATATATGAGTTCAAGCCTTAGAATTCTGCATGTAAATCCATTATTAAAGGAAATTATAGAAAGGATCTGTTTTTGGGAATGGTCTGATCTCAGAAGTGATCAGATCAGTCTGCTTAATGTGTTTTGGGATGAAATAAGCGGAGCTCCGGAGGAAAAAATGGAACTTAAAATACCACAAGACTGGCGTTTTAAGAAATTTTCAGAAGAATGGACTCTGCGCTATGCCATACCGCCGATGTTGAAAGAACTTGCAGAAAAAACCGGGGCTGTGGAGAAAACAATCAGCCGTATTTTTAAAAAAGAAACAGGGCTGTCTTATCAGGAATGGAGACAGCAATGGCGATTGCAGCGATCAATTGAACTTTTGGTAGAAGGTAATTCAATAGGAGAGGTGTCTCATATTTTGGACTTCTCTTCAGATAGTGCTTTTATTGAGTTTTTCAAAAAACAGACAGGCTCAACTCCTTTGCAGTATCTCATAAAACATGAGTGATATTTTGCAGTTAATAAAGTGTATGGATAATTATGAATCTCGCCAAACCCTGTCAAGGGTTTAATGAACATAAATAAATATTGATAATTTAGAAACTGGAATAGGAGCTCCAGGTAGAAAATAAAAAATGTTTTAAACAAAAAAAAGACTGTTTACGTATAAACAGCCTCTTTTTGTATGTATTGTTGTCTGAATTATTTCTTCTTGTAAGCAGCGTCTTTGATTCTTGCTTTTTTACCTCTAAGGTTTCTGAAGTAGTAAATTCTAGCTCTTCTAACTCTACCTTTTCTATCAAGCTCGATTTTTTGAAGCGCAGGCAGGTTAATAGGGAATACTCTTTCTACACCTACATCACCACTCATTTTTCTGATAGTGAAAGTTTTTGTAGAACCAGTACCTCTTAATTGGATAACTGTTCCTTTGAAGAACTGAGTTCTTGTCTTTTGTCCTTCTTTAATTTCGTAATACACAGTAATTGTATCACCTGCTTTGAATTCAGGGAATTCTTTTTTAGCAATGTACTTGTCTTGTACGTACTTTAATAAATCCATTATTAATAAAATAAAATGTTAAAGCTAAGCAACTTACACGTTCTTCGTCAGAGGTTGAATAACAGGTTGCAAATGTACAAAATAGTTTTTGAATACGCCAAATAATTAATGTACTAAAAACTATAATTTTTTCATTCCGCGTTTGTTAAAAAATTAACGGTTTCTTTAAAATACCATCAGACAGAGTTTATATGGGAATTCTACTTTTGCCCGAAATAAAAAATCTTAACACCGATTTTTAAATTCCTGATTCACAACTTAAAACTATATATGTTATTTTAAAACTAAAGCTATTATGAAACATTATTTCTTCTTTTTTTGTTTCGCGGTCCAGATGGCTTTCGGGCAGGTTTTGTTTCCTTATTTACAAAATCCTACCCCGAACTCTATGATCGTCAATTGGAAAACAGCTTCCAATAATGAAACAACAGTGATCTACGGAGATTCTCCAACGAATTTGAACGTGACGGTAACAGGAACTACCAATATCTTTTCAGATACCGGATACAACAACAACTATTATTATCATACGGCAAAGGTTACCAATCTGCAGCCGAATACAAAATACTATTATAAGATAAAAACAGGAACAAGCGAGTCTGCTGTCTACAATTTCAGAACACTTCCTTTACCTGGACAAGCTGTAACAGCCAATGGAAAGATCCGTTTCCTTATTATGGGTGATAACCAGATTAAAGCTGAACCCAGATATGACACGCTTACGCTGAATGCCTATAAAAAATTAAAGGAAAAATTCGGGGCTGCTTCAGATCCTTCGGATAATATTGCTCTTACTTTTATGGTGGGAGATCAGGTGGATGTAGGAACATTGGATCATTATGAAAATGTTCACTTTAAAAAGAACATCAAATTATCACCGTATCTGCCTATTCAGACAACAGTAGGAAATCATGAAACCTATGGAACGATGGGAATGAATTCTTACTATGCTCATTTTTATATTGATGAAATTAGTTATAAAGGGATAAGCTCAGGAAATGAAAATTATTATGCTCAGCAGGCTGGGAATGTATTATTTGTAAGTTTAAGCTCAGAACATACGGGATCTGCACAGCAGACATGGCTTCAGCAGATCTTAACAGCAGCTAACAATGATACTACTGTAGACTGGATCATTTCTTTAAGCCACAGACCTTATCAGGCTGAGCAATATGTAGGAGATATCTCTACATGGGTAAGAGAAAATGCTGTACCGCTTCTGGTAACTTCTGATAAATATTTAATGCACGTGGGAGCCCACCATCATTTATACCACAGAGGACAGCTTAAAAATACACCAAACTATCAGATTATTTCTGGTGGAACGGCTTGGGATCAGTATTGGGGAATGTCTAATGAAAAAGATTTTGATGATGTTCAGAAAACTTTGACAGACTGGACGTACCAGATCGTAGAAGTAGATATTCCGACAGGAAAAGTGGATATTGAATGTTATTCCATAGGAGGAGTTTACAACAAGAAAAATAATGTGTTGGTAGATTCTTTCCACAGGTATAAAAATCAGCCTAAACCGGCAAAACCATCCATTACAAACAGTTTCTCGGGGACTATCACTTTACCTTTGACATTGAATGGAAGTGCATTTAGCTCTTCAAATAATGAATTGTTGAACACAACACAGTTTCTGATCAGTAAGACATCCAATTTTTCTGTGATTGAAAAAGAATTCTACCGCGATTTTGAAAACTGGTTCGGAAAAGACGGAAACGGAACTCCGGATAAAACCAAAAACCTGAATGATGGAGTAGATATTACAAAAGCAACATTGGCTGCGAACTCTATTCCAAACGGAATCTATTACGTGAAAACGCGTTACAGAGACAGAAACCTGGAGTGGAGTGACTGGAGTGATGTAAAGCAGTTTGAAATTACAGGAAGTGTTGTTTCAAATCCTACATTTACCTTAAATAAAACAGAATATACCCAAAATGAAGCGATTACTGCTACTTTCACCGGAGGTCCGGGGAATCAGCAGGATTGGGTAGGAATTTATAAAAAAGGGCAAACGCCGGCCAGTACAACTTCACAAGTATACAGTTATACGAATGGACAGGTAGCAGGAACGGTTACTTTTAATAATGGTATGGCTAATAAAGGTCAGTACTTTGCAGGATTTTTTGCTAACGGCGGTTATACGGAAATCACTCCAAGAAAAGAGTTCTATGTAGGACCGAAAGTTCAGCTGCAGACAACTTCTGATACCTATCCTGTAGGAGGAACAGTGGTTCTTAATTTTACAAATGGGCCCAACTTACAGAAAGATTGGATCGGAATTTATAAAATGGGGCAGACTCCGGGAACTACAGCTTCTATCAAATGGAGCTATGTAACTACTGCATCAGGAACGCTTAATTTCACAGGACTTCCGAAAGGATATTATTATGCTCAGTATCTGCTGGAAGACGGATATAACGGAATCGGGGAGAAGGTATTTTTTAAAGTAGGAGATATCGTAACTGATCTTTGGATCAATAAACCGGTATATACTTTAGGTGAAAATATTACAGCTTCATGGACAGATTCTCCAGGGATTATCAAAGACTGGTTGGGAATTTACCCACAAAGTGTTCAGACACCGGATGATAACTTTGTTTCTTATACCTATTTTGACGGAGTAACTCAGGGAACAAAGACAATTCAGGGAACAGCAGTACCTGCTACACCAGGAAATTATTATATGGTTATGTTTACCAATGATTCTTATACGGAAGTTTCAAATAGAGTACAGTTTCAGGTAACTTCACCAACGTTAGGAACTGAAGAAACCAGAAGTACAGAGAAAAATGTAGTGTTGTATCCAAATCCAACAAAACCGGGGCAGCCTACTTTCATTAAGAGTGATTACCCGATTGAGAAAATCGAATTGGTTTCAGCTTCAGGAGAACTGCTTTATGTATCAAAAAATATCAATAACCAACGTTTCTCTTTGGTGAATGAAAATCTTCCGGCAGGCGTTTATTTTGTAAAAGTACACGGAAGAAAACTCTTTACTTTAAAACTGATTATTCAGTAACAAGTAAACGAAACACAATTATAATTTTAGAGACCGCTGGAAATAGCGGTCTCTTTTTTAATCTTATAAAAGTAATCGGAGGTCAGCCAAAATAGGTTCTTCGTTATTATCTGTGAAATCCGGATTATAATTAACAAAAAAACAGCTCTAAAAAATTGAAACTGCTTTTAATATATTGATGCGATAATTAGTCAACGTATAGATCATCCTCGCTTAATGTAGCCGGATTTTCGGTGGAAGCATACTCTTCCGGTATATCAGCCAGTGCTTTTGTTTCCTGAAGAAGCTTTCCATCAGTACTATACAGTTTTAGGAGTACCCATTTTCCACTGCGTTCAAGCTCTTTGACTCCGTTTAGGGTAGTGAGTTTTATTTTTCCACTTTGTAAAATGCCTGCTTTTACAGAAGATTTATTGGCAGGTTTTCCTTTTACATACTGTACAATTTGTGCGGTGAAGAAGTAATCATAATCTCCGTCTTCACTCAAAGGTTGGTTGTAAGTGTACAAAAGAGCACCTTTATTATCATAGATAGTGGCGTCGTAAGCGGTCTGTTTAGAGTTTAACTTCTTCTCAGATTTCAGCTTTTTCTCTTCAGTATACATTTTAGTATTCACTAAAACACCTTCCTTGTATTGAATTTCAGTAAGTCCTTCGTAGGCTGTACCGTTATATGGCATTTCATCTTTATAGATTAAGGTAGATTTCAGTTTTCCGTCCGGAGAATAATATTTAATCTCCTGGGTAACATTGTCTTTTAAGGTTTTCTCAGAAGATAACTTTCCTTCTTCGTCAAAATATTTACTGATGATGATTGAGCCGTTTTTATATATATCAACAGAAGATATCAGTGCATAATCATAATTAAGCTCATAATCTTCACCCTCTGTCGGCTGGTAAATATCATTCTCTTTATCGTACTGATAAACAAGGTGGCCTATTTTTTTACCGGATTCATCATACGTGGTTTTATAACCGTCTTTTTTGTTCCTCTTCTGTTCCTGAAGCAGCTGTCCGTTTTTAGCATAGATGATACTTTCCTTTATAGAGCCGTCACTTTTAGTTTTTTCGATTTTTGAAATCCTCATTGGATTCGGGTAATAATCTACCTGCAGCCCTTCTCCTGAACCCGAAGGAGATGTGCCAATAAGTTTCCCTTTCTCACCGTAATATTTAGTCTCATAATTACCGTCTTTATCAGAAGTGGTTTCGTACCTGATTCCCTTAATATCTTCATCGTAAATAATGGTCTTTACGGGCAGAGAATTCTCATAAGTAGTTATCGTGTTATAAAAAGATTCATTTTCAGGATCCTTGTATGCCACCATTTTTCCAGTAAAGTTTCCATCTGCTTTGTAGACCATATCTTCTGTAATCCGGCCTTTATCATCATAAGACTGAGAAGCTCCAACCTGCTTTCCGTTAGAATAATTTACAGTACTCATGATCTTTCCTTCAGGAGTGTACCAGGTCACTTTTCCGTCAAAAACTTCACTATTTGGAGTTATGTCAGAAGCCAGACCTTCCATCTGTAATTTTCCGTCTTTATAGAAGTCTTTGATAAGGGTGAGTTTACCTTTAGGAGTTGTTTCACGGTAATATTCCATTTTATCCTGAGTGGTTTTTTCCCAGTTTTCATCGAAATAAGTTTTTTCCTGTGCATACACATTGATGCTGAGTACCAGGGCAAGTAATGCTGAGGTAAATAATTTTTTCATGTTTTTATTTAAAATTTGATTTTGATATGATTAATGTGATGGTATATGTTGAAATGTTTCTCTGAAGAGATCAGAAGAAGTAAAGGGCAATACTATTCTGCCGTAAAATAATTTTTATATTAAAATTGTGTTTAAATCAATGATATCCGAAATAAAATTGAGTGAATTTCTGGATTTGAAGGCTCAAATATAAATCAATTTGATGAGAAATACCATAAAAACGAACAGACTTGTTTGTTTTTATTGATAAAAGATTGATTTTTATAGTTTTAAATGTTGAAAAAAAAGATTCAAAAAAAGGATTCAATTCAGGACTATTTCCAGTCGTGGGATATACCGGAAAATTTATTAAATTTAGCCAACAGAAAAATCTAATATTTCATGATAGATAAAAGAGTAAAAAATGCAAAGGAGGCCATCGAAGGAATTCAGGATGGAATGACACTGATGCTTGGCGGATTCGGTCTTTGCGGTATCCCTGAAAACTCAATCAATGCTTTGGTAGAAAGTGATGTGAAAGAGCTTACCTGTATTTCAAACAATGCAGGAGTAGATGATTTCGGATTAGGATTACTGCTTCACAAAAGACAGATCAAGAAAATGATCTCTTCTTATGTAGGAGAAAATGCTGAATTTGAAAGACAGATGCTTTCCGGTGAGCTGGATGTAGAACTTACTCCACAGGGAACTTTAGCAGAAAAATGCAGAGCTGCCCAGGCGGGAATTCCAGCGTTTTATACCCCTGCAGGATACGGAACTGAAGTAGCAGAAGGGAAAGAAGTAAAAGAATTCAAAGGAAAGCCTCACATTCTGGAGCATGCTTACGAAGCAGATTATTCTATCGTAAAAGCATGGAAAGGAGATCATGCCGGAAACCTTATCTTCAAAGGATCAGCAAGAAACTTCAACCATCCTATGGCAGGTGCTGCAAAAATCACCATTGCTGAAGTAGAAGAATTGGTAGAACCGGGACAATTGGATCCAAACGAAATTCATATTCCGGGAATCATGATTCAAAGAATTTTCCAGGGAGAAAAATTTGAAAAAAGAATTGAGCAGAGAACCGTAAGAACTAAATAATAAGCTCAGATAATAAACAAAAAAGCGCTGAAATATTTTCAGCGCTTTTTTTATGCTTGAGGAGTCAGTGTTTTTCTTTCCCCGATCTGTTGTCTCCACATGGCGTAGTAAAGTCCTTTTTCGGCAATCAGATTGCTGTGAGAACCTGTTTCCACTACCTGTCCGCGTTCAAGAACATAGATTTTATCAGCATGCATAATCGTACTTAAACGGTGTGCAATAAGTACTGTAATCTGTTCTCTTTCTTTTGATATGTCTTTGATGGTTGTCGTAATTTCCTCTTCAGTAATACTGTCCAAGGCAGAAGTCGCTTCGTCAAATATAAGAAGATGAGGTTTTCTTAAAAGAGCCCTTGCAATTGCTATTCTTTGTTTTTCACCGCCACTCAGTTTCAGACCGCCTTCACCAATAATGGTTTCAATTCCTTTCTCAGCCCTTTCCAGCAATGCAGTACAGCTCGATTTCTGTAAAGCAAGAGCCAGTTCCTCTTCAGTAGCTGATGGATTTACAAAAAGAAGGTTTTCTTTAATAGTTCCTGCAAATAATTGGGTATCCTGCGTTACAAAACCAATCTGATTTCTCAGTTCATCAAAATCAAACTCTTTTCCATTAATTCCATTGTAAAAAATATTCCCCTCCTGAGGCCTGTACAATCCAACCAGCAGTTTTACCAATGTACTTTTTCCGGAACCACTAGGCCCTACAAAAGCAATCGTTTCTCCGTTTTTAAGATCAAAAGAGATATTATTTAAAGCTTTATACTGTGCAGACTGATGTTTGAAAGAAACATGTTTGAATTCCAGTTCCTCAATAGCGCCAATTTGTTTCGGATGAAGAGGTTTTTCTTCCACTTCTTTTTTCATTAAACGGTCAAAATTCTGAAGAGACGCTTCAGCTTCACGATAAGAAATAATAATATTCCCAATCTCCTGCATCGGCCCGAAAATAAAAAAACCGTAAAACATCAGAGACAGATATTGCCCTGGAGTTACAATGTTTTTAAAAATCAAATACAATAAAGTCAGCGTAATCATCTGCTGAAGAAAGTTCACCATCGTTCCCTGGATAAAACTTAAAGAACGGATGCTTTTCACCTTTCTCAGCTCAAGACCAAGAATTTTATAGGTATTGTTATTCAAACGAATCACTTCCTGATTGGTTAGCCCCAAGCTTTTGACAATTTCAATATTTCTTAAGCTTTCTGTAGTACTTCCCGCCAGAGCAGTAGTTTCAGTAACAATGTTTTTCTGAATACTTTTTATTCTCTTGCTCAATAGATTGGTGACAAAAGCAATCAGGAAAATTCCACAGATATACACCGGCATAATAGACCAGTGTAAACGGATAGCATACACTGAAACGAAAATAATACTGACTAAAATTCCGAAGAAAATATTAATAAAGTTGGTGATGAATTTCACCGTATCTTCTCTTACTTTGGTTAAAATAGACAAGGTTTCACCACTTCTCTGATCCTCAAACTCCTGATAGGGAAGAGCCATAGAGTGCTTTAATCCATCTGTAAATATTTTAGCTCCAAACTTTTGGGTAATAACGCTTACCACATAATCCTGAAAAGCCTTGGCAATTCTACTTACCATTGCCGTTCCGATAAGAAGCCCAAGGAAATAAAAAGCACCATGATATAAGGAACTTCCATATAAATATTCATTCAGGTTTCTGGGTAACAGCTTTTCTTTATCAAAAAAGTTGGGATGAGTAACCAGCTGGTCCAGAATATTTCCGGTAATAGCTGGTGCAAATAAAGAGAAAACCTGGTTAATAGTGGCTAAAAATAATGAAATGAGAATCAGCCACTGATAAGGTTTAAGATATTTGAAAAGTATTTTCATTCTGTTAAAATAATGAAGCAAAATTACAGATATTATTTTAACTAACAGTGTTAATTATTGAATACAACAAAGCCCTTTTGTATTCAAGTGAAAATAATTAAATTGCAGTCTAAGTTTTTATTATGCTTACAAAAGAACAAATTGCCAAAAGAATTTCAAAAGAACTGAAAGATCGTTATTATGTAAACCTGGGAATTGGGATTCCTACTTTGGTTGCCAACTATGTTCCGGAAGGTATTTCCGTAGAATTCCAGAGTGAGAACGGAGTTTTGGGGATGGGGCCTTTCCCTTTCGCAGGAGAAGAAGATGCTGATATCATCAATGCCGGAAAACAGACTATTACTATTTTAGAAGGAGGTTCATTCTTCGATTCTGCATTCAGTTTCGGAATGATCCGTGGTCAGAAAGTAGACCTTACCATCCTTGGAGCAATGGAAGTTTCAGAAAACGGAGATATTGCCAACTGGAAGATTCCCGGAAAAATGGTAAAAGGAATGGGAGGTGCAATGGACCTTGTAGCTTCTGCTGAAAACATTATTGTTGCAATGATGCATGTGAATAAAGCAGGAGAAAGTAAAATCCTTAAGAAATGTACACTTCCTCTAACAGGAGTTAACTGCGTGAAAAAAGTGGTTACTGAACTAGCTGTTCTGGATGTAACTCCGGCAGGTTTCAAACTGGTGGAAAGAGCACCGGGAGTTTCAGTAGAAGATATTATTAAAGCTACAGAAGCAGATCTGATCATTGAAGGTGAAATTCCTGAAATGCAATTCTAATCTGATTATAATATAAAATTTTCGGCCTCACAAAGTGAGGCCGAAAATTTTTGTAAGACATAAAATAAAAGCGACATAGGAAATCGGAGCGTTAAGAAAATAAATTCTGAGAACGTTAAGAAAATTCTCCTGTCCGAAGCGCGAGACATGCCCAGAACTGATTCAACAATACTGAATTCGCGCAAGTTTAGAATTTTTAGAGAACAGGATTTATTTTTAGCGAAGAGGTCCAGGTCTTGAATTTTTGTTTCAAGACAAAAGAAATTAAAGCCCACAAAAAAGCTGCTTCAACATGAAACGTTTTTATATTTAAACCTCTGGAAAAAGGAAAATATTTCTAATAATAACTTTAAAAGCGACATAGGAATTCGGAGCGTTAAGAAAATAACTCCTGAGAACGTTAAGAAAATTCTCCTGTCCGAAGCGCGAGACATGCTTAGAACTGATTCAACAATAATGAATTCGCGCAAGTTTAGAATTTTTAGAGAACAGGATTTATTTTTAGCGGAGAGATCCAGGTCTTGAATTTTTGTTTCTTTTGTTTTAGGACAAAAGAAATTAAAACCCACCAAAAAATTATTATAATTGAACCTGCTTTTATCATTTAAAATTCTGCCAAATATTTCTATAAATGACTTTAAAAGCGACATAGGAAATCGCAGCGTTAAAAAAATAAATTCTGAGAACGTTAAAAAAATTCTATTGTCCGAAGCGCGAGACAGACTTAGAACCGATTCAACAATAGTGAATTCGCGCAAGTTTAGAATTTTTAGAGAACAGGATTTATTTTTAGCGAAGAGTTTCAGGTCTTGAATTTTTGTTTCTTTTGTTTCAAGACAAAAGAAATTAAAACCTAACAAAAGCTGCTTCAACATGAACGTTTTTTATATTTAAACTTCTGGAAAAGGGAAAATATTTCTAATAATAACTTTAAAAGCGACATAGGAAATCGCAGCGTTAAAAAAATAAATTCTGAGAACGTTAAGAAAATTCTCCTGTCCGAAGCGCGAGACAGACTTAGAACCGATTCAACAATATTGAATTCGCGCAAGTTTAGAATTTTTAGAGAACAGGATTTATTTTTAGCGGAGAGATCCAGGTCTTGAATTTTTGTTTCTTTTGTTTCAAGACAAAAGAAATTAAAGCCCACAAAAAAAGCTGCTTCAACATGAAACAGCTTTTAATATTTAGTTTAAACTTGCTTATTTCCCATCCTGCGCCCCAAACACCTTCTGCAAAATACTTGTCGTCCTCATTGCCGGGGTATTTCTGATTCCGCTTTCTTTATCGGCTACCATTTTGAATACACCGTTGATGGTTTCTGTAGTAACATATTCGTTAAGATCTGTTGTTACAGACTGTCCTGTAAAAGTATTGTATTTTGAAATCAGGTTTTTCCAAAGCGTATCAGCACCTACTTTTCCTAATGATGCCTTTACTTTAGGCTGAAAAGCACTAAACAGTTGACTTTGGGTTTTTCCCTGAAGATAACTTGTTGCTGCATTATTACTGCCTAATAAAATGTTTTTGGCATCCGTAATCGTCATGGAAGTAATAGCGTTGGTAAAAATAGGAGCCGCTTCTGTTACGGCATCTTCAGCAGCTCTGTTCAATAATTTTACGCCTTCATCAGCAAGACTTCCCATACCGATGGAACGTAAAGTAGTATCGATCTTTCTTAATTTTTCTGGCATTAAAATTTTTACCGCTTCATTTTTGAAAAACCCATCTGTAATCGCCAGTTTTTTGACTCCATCCGTTACCCCGATGCTTAATGCTTCTTTTAATCCGGAAGAAATCTGAGTAGAGGTAAGGTTTCCAAGATTAGCAGATGATTTATTAGTCTGGGTGGAAGTTGTCGTTGAGGTAGTACTTTTAGTACCGTTATTTTTTACGGGAACGTTCAGATCTACGCCTGTTTTGTCTTTAACGGTAGATTTTATGATATCAAAAATTTGTGCCTGTGTTGACATTGAGAATAATAATCCAACTGCCAGAAAAATGTTTTTTGTCATCCTATTTTTTTGCAAATTTAAATCTTTTAATTTTTTTTAATCGTCTAAGTTGATCAAAAAGCAAACCATAATACAGAGAATATAATAGAAGAATATCTAAAAAAAATGATTTAGTAAACTGTAAATTGTCCATTCATAAGAATTTAAACAATTTAAGATGTCTAAATTTTGTTTTTAAAAAGGCCCAAAGAGTTTTGAAAAATAATTATCTTAGCTTAAATCTTAATTCCATCCAATGATACGGACTTTTTTAGTATTTTTTGTATTGATTTCAAACGTAATTTTTGCCCAAAATAAATTGAATTTAATTCCTTACCCTCAAAAAGTTGAATTTTCACAGGGAGAGTTTTTAATACCTGAAACTCTGTTCTTAAGCAGCAATTTACCAAAAGAAGAAACAGAATATTTCAAAAAAAGATTAGGTTCTCAGTTTAAATTTCAGAATATTCAAAAGGATGGTGGAAGCCATTTGACCTACTCTATGATTCCTGCAGCTTCAACAGATGGAGAGCAGAAAAAAGAGTATTATTCAATAGAAATTTCTCCAAAACAGATTCATATAAAATCGTACACCAAACAAGGCTATTTTCTGGCACTGCAAACATTGATTCAGGTTTTCGAGCAATATAAAGAGAGTAAGAAAATTCCGGCTTTAAAAATCGAAGATCAGCCAAAGTTTGCCTGGAGAGGAATGCATCTGGATGTATGCCGTCATTTTTTCACAGTGGAAGAGGTTAAGCAATATATAGACTATCTGGCGATGTATAAGCTGAATACTTTCCACTGGCATTTAACAGATGATCAGGGATGGAGAATTGAAATTAAAAAATATCCAAAACTGACTCAGATAGGTTCAAAACGTAAAGAATCCATGATTGGAGCTTATGTTGATAATACTTTTGACGGGAAACCTTACGGACCTTATTTTTATACTCAGGAACAAATAAAAGAAGTGGTAAAATATGCTCAGGACAGACATATCACTGTAGTTCCGGAAATCGAAATGCCAGGACATGCTTTGGCTGCGTTATCTGCATATCCTGAATTAGCCTGCACAAAAGGGCCTTTTGAGGCTGCTACAAAATGGGGTGTTTTTGATGATGTTTTCTGCCCGAAAGATGAAACATTTACTTTTCTGGAAAATGTTTTGGATGAAGTGATAAAGTTATTCCCATCCCAATACATTCACATCGGGGGTGACGAATGCCCGAAAACACGATGGAAAGAATGTGCACACTGCCAGGAGTTGATTAAGAAAAACAACTTAAAAGATGAGCATGGCTTACAAAGCTACTTTATTCATAGAATTGAAAAATATGTCAACAGCAAAGGACGAAAAATCATTGGCTGGGACGAAATTTTGGAAGGAGGATTGGCTCCCAACGCTGCTGTGATGAGCTGGACCGGTGTCAACGGAGGTATTGAAGCCGCAAAATCAAAACATTTTGCCGTAATGACTCCCGGAGCATACTGTTATTTCGACCATTATCAGGGAGATCCACAATCTGAGCCTAATGCTTTTGGTGGTTTTACTCCTTTAGACAAAATATACTCTTACAATCCTATTCCTTCCGAACTGAATGCCGAACAGGCCAAATATATTATGGGAGTTCAGGCTAATTTATGGACAGAATATATTTTAGACTTTAAACAGGTACAATATATGATCTTCCCAAGATTAATGGCACTTTCCGAAGTGGGTTGGGGAACCTCAGATCCTAAAAATTATAAAGAGTTTGAAAACAGAGTAATCAATCAGTTTAAAGTTCTGGATAAGATGAAGGTGAACTATGCCAAAAGCATTTATAATATCACCGGAAAAGTAATTCCTTCAAATAACGGAATTGCTTATGAACTGTCTACCTCGCAGAATTCAAACGGGATCAGATATACTTTTGACGGAACAGATCCTTCCATCAATTCTAAAACTTATGAGAAAGCTGTTCAGATTCCTAATTCTTTAACGATAAAATCAGCTTATTTTGAAGATGGTCAGTTGAAAAGTGCTATCTCTACTCAGCAGTTTACTATTTCAAAGACTACCGGAAAAAACATAAGCCTTGAACAGCAGCCAAGTGAAAATTATTCTTTTGGAGGTGCTTTTACTTTGGTAGATGGTATTATCGGAAATGTAAAACAACTTGGTAAAACATGGCTTGGCTTTCAGGGGAAAGATGTGGTGGCAACAATAGATTTTGGTCAGAAAACAGCTTTTTCAGAAGTTTATTTCAATACCCTTGAAAATAAAGGAAGCTGGATTCACCTTGCAAAATCTGCGAAAATTTTCGTTTCTGATGATAATAAGAATTTTAAAATGATCAAGGAGATTGCGGCCGCAGAGATTCAAAATACCAAAGGAAAAATCAGATTGAATGTAGGAAAGCAGAATGCAAAATACCTGAAAGTAAGTATAGAAAATGCAGGCATTATTCCGGCAGGAAATCCTGGAGCAGATTCAAAGGCATGGCTGTTTGTAGATGAAATTGGTGTAAATTAGTCTTATTAGAATTAAAAAAATGCAGGACGATACCATCCTTTCTTCCGAATTTTCATCATCACCGGATCTGGTAGAAAAGCTGTATCAATATGGTACAACCAAAAACTACCATGAAGGAGATGTTATCTTAGATGAGAATGCTTCCATACGCTCTATTCCTATTGTGATGAAAGGAATGCTGAAGGTCATCAGGACTGAAGAGGATGGACGTGAAATTTTACTGTACTACATCAAAGCGGGAGAAAGCTGTATCATGTCTTTTCTCGGCGGAATGCACAATGAAAAAAGTATTGTAAAAGCCGAAATTGAAGAAGATGCGGAAATCCTTTTTTTACCGGTAGACAAAGTCTCTTTATTCATTAAAGAACACCCGGAATGGTTAGATTATATCTTCAGATTGTATCATAAAAGGTTTGAAGAACTGTTGGATATCATCAATGCAATTGCTTTCAAAAAAGTAGATGAAAGACTGTTGAATCTGCTGCAGAAAAAATCAGAACTTACTCACTCTGAAACCATCAACACAACCCATGAACAGCTTGCAAATGAGCTTGGAACTGCAAGAGTAGTCGTTTCCAGACTCCTGAAACAGCTGGAAGAAGACGGTAAACTAAAACTGGGCAGAAACAAAATCACGCTCCTGAAAACCCTCAATTCATAAACTATACCTCATTTTAATGAAGGATACTCAAATTCCCATCCTTTGGAGGGGTGGCGAAAATTCAGAGAATTTTTGACGGGGTGGTCAAACCGCCATTGCAAACCAAAGGAGAACCAATCTCAGGTAATTTCCTTGTGTCCTTTGTGAACATATTAGTGTTCATTCGTGTTAAACCTTCCTTATGTAACAAAAGTAGCTGTACACCTCTTTTCACTTTCCCATTTTTGCCCTATTATTTGAATAGTAAAATGGAAATTATAGGATATGCAGCAGCAGTTTTAATCGGGATTTCTCTCGGTTTGATCGGAGGCGGAGGAAGTATTCTCACCGTTCCGGTCCTTGTTTATCTCTTTGGTCTCGATGCTTTTCTGGCAACAGAATATTCCCTTTTTATAGTAGGAATAAGCAGTCTTGTTGGATCGGTGTCGTATTTTAAAAAAGGGTTGGTCAATTTTAAGATGGCAATGATATTCGGAATTCCTTCTCTGCTCGCTATTTTTCTGACCAGAATATACCTTCTCCCTTTAATTCCGAAGGAAGTATTCAGAATACGAAACTTTACCATTACCAGAGACATTTTTTTATTATTGATTTTTGCAGGCCTGATGATTCTGGCTTCTTATAAAATGATAAAAAGCAACACTTCAGAAAAACTGTCAGAAAGAGCTGCAGATAAAAATAATACTTTACTTGCAGGAGTACAGGGTTCTATTGCAGGTGTTCTCACCGGATTGGTGGGAGCAGGAGGTGGTTTTATGATTATTCCGGCATTGGTTAACCTTTTAAAAATTCCAATGAAGATTGCGATAGGAACTTCTTTAGTCATTATCTCTTTCAATTCTTTGATAGGATTTTTTTCTTCCGTAAATCATGTTAAAATAGATTGGGGACTATTGATTTCTATCACTACAATTGCTGTTGCAGGAATTATAATAGGTTCACAGTTATCAAAAAAGATAGACGGGAAAAAACTGAAACCTGCGTTCGGGTGGTTTATTCTTATCATGGGTATTTACATTATTACCAAAGAAATATTCCTTTAAATCTCTTATGTAACAAAAGTAGCTGTAGAGGCAAAAAGAAAGCGGGAGATTTGTATCAGATAACAAAATCAAAAAATAGATACAATGAAAATAGAACAGATTTATACAGGATGCCTGGCACAGGGAGCTTATTATATTACCTCAGCAGGAGAGGCTGCAATTATTGATCCTTTAAGAGAGACAGAACCTTATATCAACAGATTGAAGGAAGATGGAGTACAATTGAAATATATTTTTGAAACCCACTTTCATGCTGATTTTGTCAGTGGACATCTTGATTTAAGCAATAAAACCGGAGCTCCAATTGTGTATGGCCCGACCGCAAAACCTGAGTTTGATGCCATCATTGCAGAAGATCATCAGATATTTGAAATAGGAAATATTAAAATCAAAGTTCTTCATACACCAGGGCACACTCTTGAGAGTTCATGTTATCTGTTGATGGATGAAAATGGAGATGAGAAAGTCCTTTTCAGCGGAGATACATTATTCCTGGGAGATGTAGGCCGCCCGGATCTTGCACAGAAAGGAGCGAATATGACTCAGGAAGAACTGGCAGGACTTTTATATGACAGTTTGTATCATAAAATTTTGCCTTTACATGATGATATTACTGTATATCCTGCTCACGGAGCCGGCTCAGCCTGTGGTAAAAATATGCAGAGAGAAACGGTAGATACATTGGGAAATCAGAAAAAGACCAATTATGCTCTGAATCAAAAGGACAGACAGAGTTTTATAAAAGAAGTAACAGATGGACTTTTACCTCCTCCTGCTTATTTCGGAATGAATGTCATGATGAATAAAAAAGGATACAACAGTTTTGATGAAGTTCTTTCACAGGGATTGCAGGCACTGGTTCCGGAACAGTTTGAGGAAATTGCTGAAGTTTCAGGCGCTTTAATTTTAGATGTGAGAGACAATCATGAATTTGCCAAAGGCTTTATCCCACAGTCGGTAAATATAGGACTGGATGGTGATTTTGCCCCTTGGGTAGGAGCTTTAATTGCTGATGTAAACCAACCTATTCTTCTGGTAACGGAAAAAGGAACTGAAGAAGAAGCTGTAACAAGATTAAGCAGAGTAGGATTCGATCATATTTTAGGATTTTTGGAAGGTGGTTTTGATGCCTGGAAAAAGAGCGGAAAAGAAATTGATTTTGTCAACCGTATCTCTGCAGAACAGTTTGAAGCCGAAATAAAAGAAAAAGAAGCAAAAATCATTGATATAAGAAGAGAAAGTGAATATAATGCAGAACACATTCATGAAGCTTACAGCATGCCTTTAGCGTATATTAATGAATGGATTAATCACATACAGCCGGAAGAGCACTTTTATATGCATTGCGGAAGCGGATACAGAAGTACAATGGCTGCAAGTATCCTTCAGGCAAGAGGATATAGGAATTTTACAGAGATTGAAGGAGGTTTTAAAGCGATTTCATTGACAAGTGTTCCTAAAAGTGATTTTGTATGTCAGACTAAAATTTTAAATAAATTAGATTAAAAAAGAAGAAATGTTGGAGATTATAAAAGAACCGTGGCCATGGTATATTGCCGGTCCGCTGATTGGGCTTACTGTGCCTACCTTATTAATTATGGGAAATAAATCCTTTGGAATAAGCTCTTCACTGAGACATGTCTGTGCTGCCTGTATACCGGCAAATGTGAATTTTTTCAAATACGACTGGAAAAAAGAAGCCTGGAATTTATTCTTTGTAGCCGGAATTTTCTTCGGAGGAATGATTGCAGCTAATTTTTTGTTTAATCCAGAAGAAATTACGGTCAATCCGGATCTGAAAACCGAACTGGCAGGCTACGGAATTACGGATTACAGCAACATGGTTCCGGGACAGCTGATGAATTTTGAAAGTCTATTGACCTTGAGAGGATTTATCACAATGGTTGTTGGCGGTTTTTTAGTAGGTTTCGGAACAAGATATGCAGGAGGATGCACGAGCGGGCATGCAATTATGGGGCTTTCCAATTTGCAGTGGCCTTCTTTGGTGGCAACAATCTGTTTTATGATCGGAGGTTTTGTAATGGCTAATCTTATTCTGCCAGTGATCCTTTCCCTGTAGGCATAATTAAAAAAAAGAATTTAAAATGATAAAAGAAAAAGAACATGATATACGTCATCAGGATGCTGTCTGTGTAAACGAAAGTACGCTTACTCATCGATGGTATCATAATCTGAAGTACCTTGCTGCTGGAATTATATTCGGGATTATTTTTGTGAAAGCAGAAGTGATCAGCTGGTTCAGAATACAGGAAATGTTCCGTCTGCAGTCTTTCCATATGTACGGAGTCATTGGGAGTGCCGTGTTGGTAGGAATGATTTCTGTGTGGCTAATCAAAAAATTCAATATCAAGACAATATATGGTGAACCTATTACCCTGACGCCTAAAAAGTTCAATAAAGGTCAGATTTATGGAGGATTGATATTCGGTTTTGGATGGGCCATTACCGGAGCATGCCCAGGACCTCTTTTTGCTCAGATCGGAACAGGAGCTTTGGCAGTATCTGTTACCTTGTTGAGCGCAATTGCCGGAACTTGGGTATATGGGTATTTCAGAGATCAATTACCCCATTAATACCTTAAAAAAGACTGTAGAAAATAATCTGCAGTCTTTTTTATGTATAAAATTATGAATAAATGAAGTTCTCCGCTCCTAAAGCCATATAAAGATTAATACGCTCTATTCTGTACTGAAGTTCCAGACTGATGAGGTTCATTTCATTTTTCAGGAGATCCCTTTGCTTGCGTATCAGTACAAAACTGTTATTGGTGCCTACTTTTATTTGTTTTTCGGTGAGGGTAATGTTATTCTTCAGCTCACTGACGGCTTTAGTTGTATAAGTAATCTGTTTTTCAATAGACCGTAGATTGGCTAAAGAAGATTCCACTTCGTTCAAAGCATTCAGGACTGTTTTTGAATATTCTTCAACGACCTGTTTCTGCTGGGAATTTTTTATCTCTACATTCTTTTTTAGCTTTCCACTGTTGAATAAAGGAGAAACTAATCCGCCACCCACTTTTAATAACGGATTGGAAAATAAAGAATTGATAGATTCCACATTACTTCCGGCAGAGCCAAGAGAGGTGCTTATGCTTAATGAAGGAAGTCTTGCCGCTTTTGCCTGCTGTACTTCATAAAAAGCCTTTTCAATCTGAAAATGATTAGCCTGTATATCTGATCTGTTTTCTAAAAGCTCAAGCGGAAAAGATTCAGGAATAGTGTTAGGTACAGCATTAAAAAAATTCTGAGTAGCCAGTTTTCCTTTCGGATACTTTCCGGTGAGGAGTTCCAGTGATCTTCTGGATTGCGCATTTGCGTTTTTTACCTTTTCCAGATAACCTTGAAGGGAAATAATCTCTGCTGTTATATTAGAGATATCCAAAGCATTTGCCGTTCCAACCTTCTTTTGAATGATATACAGCTTTTCAAGATCTTTGGACTTCTGAATGTAGCCTTCAATCTTATCTTCCTGAATATTTCCCGCAATATTCAGAAAATAAGCTTTAGCAATCATCCCTGCAATAGATTGATGCAGCAAGGTATTCTGATGTTTTGCAGAAAAATAATTGCTGGTGCTTGCCATCTGTGAAGATTTATTTTTCCCCCAAAGGTCAATCTCCCAATTGGCTTTTAATGCCAGACGCCGGATCTGAGTATCACTCACTAAATTATTGGAAGTATTAGCCACCGCACTTACACTCGGATAAAGATCACTTCCGGAAATTTCCATGGCCAGCTCAATCTGATTCAGTTTTTCCTTCGCAATAATAAGATCAGCATTATAAAGCATTCCTTCATTGATCAGGGTTTCCAGCTGAGGAGTTTTAAGATCATTGATCCAGTCATAGGAAACCGATCTTGAGTTCGCTTTTCTGTCGAAGATCCATTCATCCGGGATTTCAATATGAGATGCAATTTCACTTTTTTCTTTAAGCTCATTTATATTTTCCTTAGCTGGCTCTTTATAACCGATGCATGAACTTAAACTTACGGAAAGTATACTCAATAAAATTAATTTCTTGCACATATTAATGAAGTTTAGGAATCAGATAATTGATTTTACTGCTTACACGTACCATTACTTTTCGGATCAGATGAAGCGGTTTGATATGGTCAGAATAAATGACAGCTGTTCCTCTTGCTCCAACAGTAAGCTGTTTCTGACTGTCTTCCAAAACAAACTTGGCAATAAGTTTTCCATCAGTTTCAGGCAATTGTCTGGCTGTGTCAGGAAGTCCCGCTGTAGAACCGTTTCCTCCAAGCATTCCTCCCGCATTATTCATAATTCCCTGGCTGGTAGCATCAATTACATATTCAAGTCTGGCTTTCACAACTTTTCCCGGTTCTGTTTTAAGAGCTAATTCTACCTCATTACCGTTTTTTACCGTTTCCAGTTCGTTCTGGGCAAAAAATCCAATCACAGACTGCTGTTTCTGAATCAGCACGAAAGCAGATTTAAAAGGTGCCATGATCGCTCCTTCATTCAACTGAACATTGGGAATCACTCCATCAGTAGGAGCAAGAACAACTGTTTGGGAAAGGTTCCATTTTGCCTGGTCCAGTTTTGCCTGAATTTCAGACACTGATGAATTTTCTCCACCATAAGAAGCATTGGATTTGGTTTCCAAAGACTGCTGCTGTGACTGCGCAGCACTGATTCTTGACTGCAAATCCTGTACATTGGTGATTGCCTGCTCAAGATCAAATTTATTAGCAGCTCCTGCTTCCACCAATTCCTTGTACTGAGCCGCTCTTTTATTAGCCAGATCCAGCTGTGACTGTAACCCGGCAATATTTTTTCTGGAAGCTGAGATATCTGTATTATAAGAGCTTACAGTAGCTTTCATATTGCTTAGTTTAGCCTCCAGCGATTTGATCTCCTGTACATAAGGCTCTCTGTCCAGTACAAATAAAGTATCTCCTTTCTTTACTTCCTGATTGGTAGTTACATATACCTTTTTTACTTTTCCTAAAACCTGAGTGGTAATATCCACACTTCGGTTTCCTACTTTTACATCAGAAGTAATAGGGCAGTAGTAATTTAAGCTTAATATTAAAGCAATAGATCCGAAGATAGGCAATGAATATACCACTACCTGTGTAGTAAAGGTCCAGGGGATTAGTTTTAATTTTTTAATAAGAAGCCAGCATATTCCGGCATATATTGCGACTAGTAATTCAAGCATATTTGTTAATTTTCGAGGGTTTTCAATTCTTCTTCCGTGATTTCTGTGTCTTCTTCAGGGGCATTTTGATTACCATAATCATAGTTGGCCCAGATTAGAGCAACCGGCCATAAAAGGCCTCCAAAAACAAGGGAAAGGAGGCACATACTTTTTATGGCGTTCAGTTGAGGATGTTTCTTTTTTTCTGCTACTTTTTCCGGATAAATATGAACTTTCCAGAAGAGATAAATGCCTGCAAGAGGTAAAACAAGTAAAATTAACCATGAAGCAGCATTCGCTATATTGTCTTCTAAATTGCCTGTGGATGCCTGAACAAAATTGCATGATAACAGCAGGCAAAGAAGTAAGAGTGTTCTTTGCATAAAATAATTGTATAAGGTAATAATGAAGTGTAAACAAGGTGGTAACCGGCTGTCAGTATTGATCTGCCTGGTTACTCTGAATCTTAAGAAAGATTAAAGATGATTCAATAATAAGATGTTTTTTTGGATGATATTTTTCTCATTTTGCTTTTAATTGTTTGGGTAACAGTATTTTCAGTAAGCAAAAATAGAATGAATAAAGTGAGAAAAAGTATTCCTAAGTTATTTTTTTCTTTCGTTCCTTTTTTTATGGATACGGGCTGTCATCCTCGAGAGAGAGTTGGGAGTAATGCCCAGAAAATTGGCAATATACTTTCTGTTGGCGTTCTGTGAAGTAAAAGGGCGGGTTTCCAGAAACTCCTCATATCTTGAATGTGGGGAGGTAGAACAAAGCTGCTCAATGCGTGTTTTAGCTATATTGATGATGAGCTTTAAAGATTTGAGATATACATTATAGATACCTCTGTTTTGAAATGCGGCTTCTTCAAATTCACTCTTGTTGAACAGGAAAATCTGGCTTTCCAGTACAGCTTCTATAGTGTATTTTCCTTCGTTTTCATTAGTATAAGATTCCGGGCTTTCCATAATGGCAGCCTCCTTTTCCGAAGGGAGAAAAAGATTACTTTCAACACCGTCTTCATCATCAAAGAAAAATCTTAATAATCCATGGGAAAGAATGAACAGTTGATTAAAAGACTTACCGGGCTCAGCCAGTTTTTCTTTTCTTCTAAGCAGTTTTGGGGTACTGATATTGACCAGAATAGTAATTTCTTCATCAGAGAGTTCCTGAAAGAAAGAGATATTTCTGAAAGTTTTAAATGAGTCCATTACAGCAGTAAAGATAAATAAAAATAATACACGGATATTCGTTGAGCCGCCATGAGGATTTCATAGAAGTTTTTTTTAGATTTGTGGGTATTATACAATTTGAGATACCATGAACAATAACCGAAGAAGTTTTATTAAAAAACTGGGAATTGCAACAGCCGCACTTGCCGTAAACCCATTGGATCTGATGGCTGCAGAATTACCTGAACCTACTGTTACAGCTGTCAACAAACCGATTGTCCTTTCTACCTGGAATTTCGGGTTAAAAGCCAATGAAGAAGCATGGACAATCCTGGGAAAAGGAGGAAAAGCTCTGGATGCGGTAGAAAAAGGAGTTCGTCTTGTGGAATTAGACCCTAAAGAAAGAAGTGTGGGGTATGGAGGCCGTCCGGACAGAGATGGAAGAGTAACGCTGGATGCCTGTATCATGGATGAAAATTATAATATTGGTTCAGTAGCATGTCTGGAGCATGTGAAAAACCCTATTTCTGTTGCCAGAGCGGTAATGGAAAAAACACCCCATGTAATGCTGGTAGGAGACGGTGCATTGCAGTTTGCCCTTTCACAGGGCTTTAAAAAAGAAAATCTTCTTACCCCGGAATCCGAAAAAGAATGGAAAGAATGGTTAAAAACCAGCCAGTATAAACCCATTGCCAATATTGAAAATCACGATACCATTGGAATGATTGCATTGGATGCTCAGGGAAACCTTTCCGGTGCATGTACAACCAGCGGAATGGCTTTTAAAATGCATGGCAGAGTAGGAGATTCCCCGATTATCGGAGCAGGTCTGTTTGTAGATAATGAAGTAGGAGCGGCTACAGCAACAGGTCATGGTGAAGAAGTCATAAGAACGGTAGGAACTCATCTTGTGGTAGAGCTGATGAGACAAGGCAGAAACCCGCAGGAAGCGTGCAAAGAAGCAGTAGAAAGAATTGTAAAAATCAATCAAAGAAGAAACAAAAATCTGAAAGATATTCAGGTAGGTTTTATTGCGATTAATAAAAAAGGAGAATACGGTTCTTACTGTATTCAGGACGGATTCAACTTTGCAGTGTATGATCAGAAAGGTAACCGCCTTGAAACTCCTGAATTTGCTCTGAAATAATTCAAATTAAAAAAGAATGAGTTTTGCTTGTTCTTCATAAAATATAGCCATACAAGGGCTTTAGCCAAAACTTAAAACAAAATATGAAAAGAACGATTATCGCTTCCTTATTTCTCATTATCGCATGCAAGGAAGAAAAGAAGGAGATTAAAACAGATGTCAAACCGCAGCAGACAGAAGAAAAAGTAGTTTTAAATGATGAATCCAATGAAGAAGAAGATGCTGAAAAATGGTTGAAAAAGAGTATTGTAGATTATTTTAAAGCTGATATCGGAAGTGAAGAAAAGAATATGCAGAAGATCACGACGAAAGATTATTTTGATTATAAAACGGATGCAACGAATGTAGATATGGACGTAGATGGAAGTCTGACTGAAAAAGAATTTCAGGATAAATGGAAATCAAAATTTGATACTAATAAAGCAGGTGTCGGAGTGGGTTTCCTGATTACAGCACAGGACTGGGATAAAATTGAAGTCGGGAGCTGCAATTTAAAATCTTCCTCAAAAGATGAATATATCTTTAATGTAGTGCTGACTGATAATAGTTTTAAAGCTGAATATCCATCAGTAATAAAAGTAGTAAAAGAAAACGGTTCCTTTCTGATTGCAGATGTATTGCAGGACGAACCAAAGTAGAATTAAACAGATACACACAATGTCAAAAATAGAAATAGCGTGCTTTAATCCCGAATCAGCAATGATTGCTTTTGAAAACGGAGCTGACAGAATAGAATTATGTGACGGTCTCAGTGAAGGAGGAACCACTCCGGACTTTGAAACGATGAAAAAGCTTCGTGAAAAAATTAATATCCCGATTTTTGTGATGATCCGCCCCAGAGGAGGTGATTTTACCTATTCGGATTCAGAATTTGAACAGATGAAAAATGATCTGGTTCATTTGAAATCTTTACAGGCAGACGGTTTTGTATTTGGTATTCTCAACGAAAATGATGAGGTTAATGTTGAACAGAATAAAACTTTAGTTGAACTGGCCGCACCGCTTCCATGTACTTTCCATCGTGCCTTTGACCGTGCTGCAAGTCTGGAAGAGTCGTTAGAAAAAGTAATTGAATGCGGCTTTACAACCATTCTTACTTCCGGCCAGAAACCCAACGTGTCAGAAGGAAAAGAAAATCTGAAAAAACTGGTTGAGCTTTCCGATGGAAGAATAGAAATCCTCGTTGGAGGCGGACTTCGTTCATCCAATATTGAAGAAATCAGAGCTGTTACCAATGCAAATTATTTCCATTCTTCAGCCATTACGGATGGTGGTGCTTTTGCGAACCCGGCTGAAGTGGCTGCGTTGAAGAGTAAGTAATGCATTATATACACTTAGTTTGTCATTCCAAGCGCAGCGGGAATCTAAATTCTTAGTAGAGATTCCTTCGTACCTCGGAATGACAAAATCACTGGTATAGTAACAATACAAAACAAATTTATTGATGAATAGAACGATCCTTTTTGCTTTCCTTTTCATGCAGAATATCCTTTTTGCACAGTTTTCCCAAAGAAGCTTGTCTTCTGAGAACTGGCAGTTTAAAAATTCAAAAGATCAAAACTGGCTTCCTGCGAAAGTACCGGGAACCGTTCATTTGGATTTAATGGATAACAAGGTCATTCCTGATCCTTTTAAAGATGAAAATGAAAAAAAAGTACAATGGGTAGAAAATGAAGATTGGGATTATCAGACTCAATTTACGGTTTCATCTCAGGAACTGAAAAATGATAATATTGATTTGGTCTTTAATGGGCTGGATACATTTTCAGAAATTTATCTTAATAGTAAACTCTTAAAGAAAACGGATAATATGTTCAGGAAATGGAATATTCCTGTGAAACAATATCTTAAACCGGGTAATAATACATTGCAGATTAAGTTTCAATCTGCTGTCAATACCGGAAAAGAACTGGCTAAAAAAGTTCCGTTTACCATGCCGGAATCACCAAGAAGTTTTGTGAGAAAAGCACAATACCAGTTCGGATGGGATTGGGGACCAAGATTGGTTACTGCGGGAATCTGGAAAGATGTTACATTAGAATTCTGGAATAATGCCAAAATTATTACCGTTAAAGACATTCAGAGTAACGCTGAAAAAGCCTCTGATTTACATTTTGAAGTAGAAATTTATGCTCAAAATGCAGGAGAGTACACTTTGGATCTTAATAAAACCCATAAAAAAATAACTTTAAAAAAAGGAATTAATACAATATCAGTTCCGTATGAAACAAAAGGAATGAAGCTTTGGCAGCCTAACGGAAGTGGCGAAGCTAATCTTTATGATTTTAAAATAAAACTTTCAAAAGACCTTAACAATATTGATGTTAAAGACATAAGGATAGGATTAAGAACCATAGAATTGATTCAGGAAAAAGACGAAAAAGGAAAATCATTCTATTTTAAAGTGAATGGAAATCCGTTGTATATCAAAGGAACCAACTGGATTCCGGGAGATAGTTTTTCACCCAGAATGACCAAAGAAAAATATCAGAAACTGATCAAAGATACCAAAGACGCCAATATGAATATGATCCGTATCTGGGGTGGGGGTATTTATGAAGATGATGAATTTTACAAAGCCTGCGATGAAAACGGAATCTTAGTCTGGCAGGATTTTATGTTTGCAGGAAGTTTTTACCCTGCGGACGAAGCATTTTTAAACAATGTAAAAGAAGAAGTAAAAGATCAGGTCAACAGACTTCAGAATCATCCGTCCATTGCTTTGTGGTGCGGGAATAATGAAATTGATGAAGCTATTGTCAACTGGGGATATCAGAAACAGTTCAAATATTCAAAAAATGATTCACTGCAGGTTTGGAAAGACTATAAAAAGTTATTCCATGATGTCATTCCCAATGCATTGGCAGAAAACCTGAAGTCAGATAAAAATATATATTGGCCAAGTTCTCCGTCTATCGGTTGGGGTCATAAAGAAAGCCTTACAGAAGGAGATTCTCACTATTGGGGAGTTTGGTGGGGCGAGCAGCCATTTGAGATTTATAACGAAAAAGTAGGACGTTTCATGTCTGAATATGGTTTTCAGGGAACACCAGGCCTTGAAACTACAAAATCCATGTTTTCAGGAACTCCGGATTTAAATCTGCAAAATGCAACTATCAAAGCACATGAAAAGCACGCCAGAGGTTGGGATATTATTAATGAATATCTGAAACGTGATTATAAAATCCCGACGGATTTTGTTCAGTACAATTACGTTTCACAGCTGCTGCAGGCGAGAGGTATGCAGATTGCCATTGAGGCTCACCGCCGTGCAAAACCTTACAATATGGGAACGCTGTATTGGCAGCTCAACGACTGCTGGCCGGTAGTTTCATGGTCTTCCATTGATTATCTTGGAAACTGGAAAGCCTTCCATTATCAGGCAAAAAGAAGCTTTGAACCTGTTTTGGTATCAATAACCGAGACAGATAAAAGCTATGATGTTTATCTGATAAGTGACCTTATGAAAGAATTGAAAGTGGATACGAAGTTTGAATTAATTGATTTTAAAGGAAAAATACTTTGGAAAGCCAATCAGTCAGATGTTGTAAATGCTGATGTAAGTAAGAAAATCAGAAGTATAAATAAATCAGAATTGGCAGAGTTTAATCTGTCTGAAGTCGTTTTAAAGATAAGTTCAGAAAAGGATACAACATTTCAAAAGCTCTTCTTTTTTAATAAACCAAAAGACCTTAAACTTTCAAAACCAAATATCAAAATCAGAAAAATATCACCAACTGAAATTGAAATCTCAACAGATGTTCTTGCAAAAGATGTTTATTTGATTGGAGATATTCATTTCAGTGATAATTTCTTTGATCTGCTGCCGGGAACTTCAAAAAGAATTATTCTTTCAAGACCTTTGGAAAATATTGAATTAATGAGCCTTTGGGATGTGATGAAAGAATAATGGAAATTTAGAAATGATGAATGGTTAACCTTTTATTCTGATAAAGCTTGATTGAATTACCAAAAAATGGTAACTTTGATATGTTAAATTTAAAATCAAAATCATATGGGACGTAATACATCAGTTTCTTTAGGTGATTATTTTGAAGATTTTGTAGATCATAAGATTGCCGAAGGACGATATAAAAATGCAAGTGAAATGATCAGAGCTGGTTTAAGATTACTTGAAGAAGAAGAAAATAAAATTCAAATTCTTAGAAATGCTATTCGGGAAGGTATTGAAAGTGGAATAGCTGCTGATTTTAATCCAGAAAAACATTTGGCAGCATTAAAAGCTAAAATAAAAAGGTAATGGCTCAATATACTTTTACTAATAAAGCTGTGAAGATATCACTAAAATTTATGAATATACTTTAGAATTTTGGTCTGAATTTCAGGCAGATAAATATTATGAGGAGCTCATTTATTTTTGTCAGATGCTTGCGGAAAATCCTAAGATTGGAAAATCTTATCCTGAGCTTGAATATGATATTTTTGGATTTTTATCAAATAAGCATATTATATTTTACAGAATTATTGGAATAAAAGAAATAGAGATTGTTAGAATTCTTGGTGCTGAAGTAGATTTGAAAAACAGGATGAAAGATTAATATATTGATAAGTATAAAAAATTATAAAAATAAAAAGAGCTATCTATTACGATAGCTCTTTTTGATAGTATAGTGAAACTTAAACAATAATTATGTTAGTTTGATTGTTGTTTATTGTATACTTCCCAGTCCAGATACCCTTCCATGGTAAGTCCATAGTGAAGTTCTCTTTTGGGAGGAGTAAGTTCCCAGTTGTTTTCAAGTCTTTCCACAAGATCAGGATTGGAAATAAAAGCTTCCCCGAATGCTGCAATATCTATTAGCCCTTCATTAATCAGTTTTTCAGATTTCTCTCTGTCCATACCTCCGGCAAGAATAATCACTCCATCATACCAGTTTCTGAAACGTTTCATAAAATCTTCCGGTAAAGCAAAACTTCCTCTCGATTTCTGGTCCATAATATGAACGTAAACAATATTTCTCTTGGAAAGTTCTTTCGCCAGATACTCATAAGTAGCTTCTATCTCATCGTAATAAGGCATTTCGTATAATCCGCCATAAGGAGTTAAACGGATAGCTACCTTATCAGCACCAATCGCTGCAATTGCAGAATCTACAATCTCCAGTAAAAAACGGGAGCGATTTTCTATACTTCCGCCATATTCGTCATTACGGGTATTTACAAACGGGTTCAGAAACTGTTCAATAAGATATCCGTTAGCTCCATGAAGTTCAATTCCGTCAAAACCGGCTCTTACAGCATTTACAGCTGCTAAAGTAAAATCCTTAACAATCTGTTTTACTTCACCAGTAGCCAATGCCCGTGGTTTGGAATTAATCACAAAACCTTCTTTTCCGTTTTCATCATATCCCCATGCATGCGTTTCACCTGCCTGAATATCAGAAGAAGAAACAGGGGCTTGCCCGTCCGGTTGGATCGTTACGTGGGAAACACGTCCTACATGCCATAATTGAGTGAAAATTTTGCTTCCTTTCTGATGTACAGCATCAGTCACGAGTTTCCAGCCTTCTACCTGCTCATCAGTATATAATCCCGGAATATGAAGTACTCCCTTTGACGTTGGAGAGATCGCAGTACCTTCCGTAATGATCAGTCCTGTACCGGTACGTTGTGCGTAATATTCAGCATTGAAACCTTTCGGAATTCCGTCTTCATTTCTGGCTCTGGTCATTGGAGCCATAGCAATTCTGTTTTTAAGGTCTAAGGAACCTATGCTTGCTTCTTTAAAAATATTAATATTCATTGTTTAAAATTTTAGTTATTAAAAAAATGAGATGATTGGTCTTATTTTATTATTTTACAAATGCATTTTTTAAAAGATATTCTCTACTGATTTATTTTCAGATAATATTTTATCTCTTATCAACGATACAAATTTCCGTTATAATTTGTTATTATAAAAATTATTTAAAATATAGTTATTTATTATAAAAATAATAGTTTGAAATTTAAACTGTGATTGATAAAAAGAATAGATTGGTTTATTGAATGGGTGAAAAAAATCCATTAAGGCTTTGTAATAAGTGAAAAGAGCCTTTTCTGTACCGGATTTGATATTCTACTGTATCGGAATTGTACTCAAAAAAATATAAATTTTACCCTTCCAACTCAAAAATCAGCCGTAAATTTGTAGCATATTTCTTTACAGTTATGGTAAATTTTGTTCTGATTGCAGTGTGCATTATTGCAGGAATGATATTCAAAGCAACAAAATCTATCCACCCCGATGCTCATAAGGGCATCAATACCTGGATTCTTTATCTTGCTCTTCCGGCAGTTTCGTTTAAATATCTGCCTAAAGTAAAATGGACAACAGAAATGTTGTTTCCGATAGCAGCCACATTTTTAATTTCCGTGTTCTGCTTTTTCTTTATGATGTTTTATAGCAGGAGCAGGGGATATTCAAGGCGTTCCAGAAGTACTTTAGAACTGGCAAGCGGTTACAGCAATACATCATTCATAGGATTTCCCTTAATCAGTGCTTTTTATGGTGAAGGACTTCTGAGTATTGCCATTATTTGTGACCAAACGATGTTCTTTGCACTTTCTACCTTGGGAATTATTGCTGCTGTAAAAGGAGGAAGCAGATCAGGAAAAGTAAGCGCAGTATTTATTTTAAAAAGACTCATTACATTTCCTCCGTTAATCGGTTGTATTTCCGCTCTGATACTGTCGAGGTTTATTGATTTTACCGTTGCAGAACCGTTTTTTGATAAGCTTGCAGCTACGGTAAGTCCGTTAGCTTTGTTTTCAGTTGGACTGCAGTTGAAATTTAACGGATGGAAAAAACTGATTCCTCAGATGTCAATGTCAATGCTTTATAAATTGATTTTGGCCCCGGCAATTGTTCTGGGAATGGCTTTATTACTGGGAATAAAAGGAGACGTGGCTAAAATTACCGTATTTGAAGCGGCGATGCCTACACTGGTTACCTCCAGTATTATCGCAGAGCAGTTCAGACTCAATACAAAACTGACCAACCTGATCATCGGAGTCAGTATCATTATAGGATTTTTTACTTCTGCATTTTGGTATGAAATGACTCAATTACTGTTTTAACCATTGATGGATTCTTTCTTAGAGACTTTCTGAATTTGTGCTGTTCTTTTATCCGTACACTTTGTCATTCCGTAGGAATACATTTGCTGAGTAAAACGCCCTTGCGAACGAATTGAAAACTATTCATAGCATCTTTGTGAGCATTGCGTTATAATATAAGTTTTGGCTAAAGCCAATTGAAATTTTAATTTTTATCAAACGGACTAAAGTCTGTTCCTATTGAATTATTATTGATTTTTTCGCAAATTTCTGTGGAATGATAGAATGGTACCTGAGAATGTAGGGTTTAATTGTCTGTTTAACGAACACGAAAGAATCCCTACAAAGTTGCAGTTCTCTGAAGAAAAATCTAATTTTACACTTTAAATATTTCCCTTGCAATACGCTCAAATTGTTTTACCACTGAACCTCAAAGGATCTTTTACCTATAAAGTTCCTGAGGAAATGATGTCCGAAATTCAACCCGGAATGCGTGTTCTGGTACCGTTTGGCGGAAAGAAGATCTATACGGGAATCGTATTTGAGCTTCACGACAATGCACCGGAAAATTTTACGGCTAAAGAAGTCATCAGCATGCTGGATGATAAACCGATTGTTCCTGAAGAACAGATTCGTTTCTGGAACTGGCTTTCGGAGTATTATCTGTGCAGTCTTGGTGAAATTTACAGGTTTTCATTCCCTTCTTCCTTGAAACTGGAAAGTGAAACCTATTTAAAATTAAAACCAGGAATAGTAATTGATTTTGAAAACCTGGATGTCAATGAAATGTACCTGATCCAGGCACTTGAAGTACGACAGCTGATCAACCTGACAGATATTGAGGCTTTTATCCCTAAAAAGGATATTATTAAGACCATCAATTCATTGATTGATCTTCAGTATATTGAGATTGATGAAAAAATTGCTGAAAAATATAAAGCTAAAGAAGTAGCTTACGTAAGAATTAAGGATGAGGTTTTGGCCAATCAGAATCTTACGGACATTCTTTTAAAACTAAACAGAGCCCAAAAGCAGAAAGACCTGTTCCTTCTTATTTTAGAAAAACAAACAGAAAATCCTGATGCTCATATTAAAAAATCTGAGCTGTTTGAGGACGGTTATTTTGGGAGTTCTCATTTCAAACCTTTAGCAGACAAGGGTCTTGTGGAGGAATACTACATGCAGAAAGACAGAATTGAAAGCTATGAAGGAGAACTTTCTGAACTGGAAGAACTTTCTGAACAGCAGAAAATGGCTAAATCTGAGATTGATGAAGCTTTTCAAGAAGGGAAAAATGTTCTGCTTCATGGGGTAACTTCATCAGGGAAAACGCATATTTATTTAGAAAAAATTGAAGAATGTATCAAAGAAGGAAAAAATGTTCTGTTTTTACTTCCTGAAATTTCCCTTACCAAACAGATTACGCAGAGATTAGAAAAAAAATATGGCCGGCAGCTAGGTTTTTACCATCAAAAATTGACAGATTTTGAAAGAGTAGAAGTGTGGAGAAGAATCAGGCAGAATGACATCCGTATTCTGATCGGAACCCGTAATGCATTGTTTTTACCTTATCAGAATCTTGGACTTATTGTGGTGGATGAAGAACATGATTCAGCCTACAGACCAAGAGAAGTGACACCTTATTTCAATGCTAAAGATGCCTCATTGGTTTTAGGGGGATTTTACAATGCGGGAGTGATTCTGGGATCTGCAACCCCTTCTGTCGAAAGCTACTACAGAGCCAGAAAAGATAAAATGAAATATATTTTCCTGAATGAAAGATTCGGGAATGTGAATCTGCCGGAATATGAACTGATCAATTTCAAAGAAGCATTGGATTCTAAAAAAGTTTCCGGAAATTTCTCCCTGAAACTTGTTGAAGAGATTAAAAAGACGGTGGATGAAAAAAAACAGGCGATTGTACTGCACAACCGTCGTGGCTATTCCAATGTAATAGAATGTGAGAGCTGTGGTTATGTCAATTATTGCTCCAATTGTGATGTGGTGATGACCTATCACAAGGCTGCCAATGAAATGAAATGCCATTACTGCGGACAAAGAGCTTCAAAACCGAAAACCTGCCCGAAATGCAATTCTGAAAAGCTGAACGAAAGAGGAGTAGGTGTAGAGCAGATTCATGAAGAAGTCTCCAAATTGTTTCCGGAAAATGAAGTAGACAGAATGGATGTGGATTCTATGCGTAAGAAGTTTGCCTATGAAAAGCTGTATGAAAAGATTGAAGACGGAGAAACAGACATCATCGTAGGAACTCAGATGATTTCAAAAGGACTGGATTTTGATCATATCGAACTTGTTACTATTCCCAAAGCGGATTCCTTATTATATGTACAGGATTTCAGAGCAGAAGAAAGGGCTTATCAGTTGATTACACAAGTTTCAGGAAGAGCCGGAAGGGTTTCCGGAAAAGGAAAAATCCTTATTCAGACCTTTAACCCCGATCATTCTGTATTCCAGCTGATCAAGATGAACAACCCTGCGAAGATCTATAAATACATCCTTACTGAACGCCAGAAATTCCATTATCCGCCGTTTACGAAGCTGATTATGATTGAAATGAAACACAGAAAGGAAGATAAAGTAGACCGGGCTTCCCAGTTTCTGGGTTCCATTCTTAGAAAATACCTTCCGGAAGATTGTGTTTTAGGGCCTGAAAGAGCTCAGATTGCAAGGCTGAATAATCTGTATCAATTCCAGATTATGCTCAAGCTTCCCCGTGGGAAAAACTATGAGAAATTCAAAAATCTGGTTTTGATAAGTTTGAAAGAATTTGATGAAATCACTGCATATCAAAGCATTAAAAAAGACATTTTTGTTGATTTTTAACAATTTTTAACAAACTTTACACTCTTTTATAACGGGTCAGTGGTCTGTTATATGACAATAATTTCTACTTTTGGACGTTGATTAAGTGTTTGGCTCTTTAATTGAATGATTTAACCTGTCATTTTTTATAGCGTCAAAACTATAGAACAAAAAGAAGATAGATGGTAAATTTCAGAAAATATATTTCAAGTGCGGCGGTGTTGGCTTCTGGTCTTTTCCTGGCTCAATCTACCGTTTCTACCGTTCTTTATTCTCAGAATTATGACAGTCAGAAAAGCAGTTTAAACCTGCCTTCACCCGTTAGTACGATGGTGGAGAAAACTGTTTTGTCAGCAAAAGAACTTGTAGATATTAATGTGAACACAATGATGGCGGATCCTGTGCTGAAAAATGCAAGCTGGGGATTCGTAGTGTACGATCCGAAAACGAAGAAAGTAATCTCTTCGTACAATGAAAATACTCCCTTAGTACCTGCTTCTACTACAAAGCTGCTTACAACGGAAACGGCATTAAACCTAATGGGTGAAAACTACCGTTGGATGACTCAGCTGGAGTATTCAGGAACTATAGATGAAAATGGAGTTTTGAATGGAAATCTTTATGTCATAGGAAGCGGTGATCCTTCTTTGGGAACAAACAAAGCAGGCGCATCATCTTATAGAGATATTATTTCAGATTTCGTAGGTGGGGTTTCAAGAGAGGGAATTAAAAAGGTAAATGGTGATATTATCATTCAGACAGCGCTTTTCAAAGGCAATATTTCAGTGCTTCCGGAAAATGTTGTATGGTTGGAAAACAATAATTATTATCTGCCTGCAGGAAGTACCCGTGATATTAACCCGGCTAACGAAAAACTGATTGTTAAAAAAGGAAGTTTCTCAACAGATAAGAAATTTTTCTATGTCTCTCCTTACAATCATCAGATGGTATATGCTGATAAATATGAAGGAAACGGGGCTTTAACAACCAAACTTCCTGATGCTCCGGCATACCTTGCCAATTCTTTCAGAACAACTTTGGTAAAAAGCGGAATTCCTGTTACCGGAAAAGTAAGTCCGAAAATGACAGATGCAGCACCGGAAGGAAGAAAAATGCTTTCAGCTTATAAATCCCCGACTTTAGGTGATATTATTTATTATACCAATCAACACAGTGATAATTCATTGGCTGAAGCTCTGTTAAGAACAGTTGGTTATCAGAAAATGGGTGATTTGACTTCAGAATCAGGAAGAATTGTGGTAACAGACCACCTGAAAGATGCCGGTTTTGATATGATTGGCCTTAATTATATAGATGGAAGCGGACTTTCAAGAAGTAACAACGTAACTCCAATTTCGCAGGTGAAGTTTCTTACTTCTTTGATGGATCAAAAATATTATAGATCTTACCTGACTTCTTTACCAATCGGAGGACAATCCGGAACTTTAAAAAGAATGTTCATTGGAGAAGGTAACGGACAGGTTTTTGCAAAAACGGGAACACTGAATAAAGTAAAAACATTAGCAGGATATCTGAAAACGAATTCCGGGAAAACATTAGTGTTTTCTTTAATGGTGAATAACTATTCCGGGTCGGTAGATATGGTGAAAAAGAGAATGGAAAAAATTCTTGAACCAGCACTGGATCTTTAAAAATTTTTTATTTTATATATTATAACAGCCTTTTAATCATTGATTAAAAGGTTTTTTTTATATTTGATTAAATTTTTCTAAACATGACAAAATTGTACCTTTTGGTGTTGGGATTTTTATTTTCTCAGCAGTTCTATGGCCAGAAGCATGAGCAAAACATCGATATGAAAGGGTTGATCGAAAAAGAGAAAAAATCCTTTACGCAAAAAATGAATATTGGGAATACGAATCCCAATACTCTGAATTACGATTTACAGTATCAAAGAATGGATGTTGCACTCAATCCGGCTTCCAATAATATTTCGGGATCGGTAACTTCTCATTTTAAGCCTACTCAGAGTATGGGAAGTATTTATTTTGACCTGACCACTTCTTTAACGGTTTCTCAGGTTAAATATCATGGTAACAATCTTGTATTTCAACAGCTTCCTTCCAACGAAGTGAAAATTGATTTTCAAACTCCAATAGCTGCCAATACGCTGGATTCTCTGACGATTCATTATTCAGGAATGCCTCCTAGTACCAATGGAGCCTTTACAACAGCTACCCAAGGCGGAGTTCCGATACTTTCTACTTTAAATGAACCCTATGGAGCACAGGACTGGTTTCCGACAAAACAAAGTTTGAATGATAAAATTGAAAGATTTGATTTCAAAATTACAACGCCATCCAATTACAGTGTTGCTGCCAACGGAAAATTAATGTCCGAAACTTTTCCTACAGGATCAACGAAACTTACTTTCTGGAGAACGATGTATCCTACACCGGCTTATCTTATCGCGTTGTCAATTACCAACTTTGTCAAGCTTACTGATACCATCGGAAATCCTCCATTTCCTTTTGTCAACTATATTTATCCATCCACTAATTCAAATCAAACCAGTCTGAATAATATTCAATGGACGAAACTGGCTATGGATACTTTTGAGACGTATTTTGGGACTTATCCTTTCCGTAATGAAAAATACGGACATATGGAATTTATGTACGGTGGTGGTATGGAACATCAGACGATGTCTTCTATGGGAGCCTGGAATAAACAGCTTATTGCCCATGAACTTGCCCATCAGTGGTTTGGTGATAAGGTAACCTGCGGTGCTTGGAATGATATCTGGCTGAATGAAGGTTTTGCTACTTTCGGGGAACATGTTGCCAATGAAAAATTACTGATGACTAATACCGAATTTCTTAATTATCTGCAAAGTCAATCCAATTATATTACAGCAAGTACAACGGGAACGGTATATGTACCAGATAGCGGACTTTCCAGTATCGGGAGAATATTCGACAGCAGACTGACATATTCTAAAGGAGGCTATATCCTGAGAATGTTGAAGTGGATTTTAGGTGATGCTGTTTTTTATCAGGCACTCAAAGACTATCACGCAAGACCAAACCTGGCCTACAGTTATGTGCGTACCGCGGATTTTAATGCTTCTCTGCTTCAGTCTACCGGTAAAGATTTTACAGAATTTTTTAATGACTGGGTGTATGGGGAAGGATATCCTACGTATACTATAAAATGGATGCAGGGCGGTAATCAGGCTTTGTTTAAGGTTTCTCAGACACAAAGCAGCGCTAACGTAAGCTTTTTTGAAATGCCTTTACCTATAAAAGTTACCGGAACTTCAGGACAAACTGCTTATCTGGTTCTTAACAATACTTCAAATAACCAAAGTTTTTTAGAATCTGTAACATTCCCTATTGCAAGTGTTCAGTTCAATTATGAGTACCAGATTCTGGAGAAAAACTCTACCGTTACTCAGGATAATACCTTAAGTGTTTCTTCTGTTGAGAAGGAAAACTTCGGACTCTATCCAAATCCTGCAAAAAATGAAATTAATCTGAAAGGTATCAGCAGAGCTGCAGATTTTACGATTCATGCTGTAGATGGAAAACTGGTTACAAAAGGAACTTACCAGCCGGGTAAAGCGATTGGAATTTCAGAATTGGTTCCAGGGACTTACTTTATTACGATTGATGAAAAAAGTATCAAATTTATCAAACATTAAAATTTAAGACTGTAGAATATCAATAGGTATTTTACTTACTATTGACGATACAATAATAGGAAGCTTTCAGATCTGAAAGCTTCTTTGTTTTCTGGCTGCTTTGGCTCCTCTCTTCCGGGCTATTTTTACTTTATACCCAAACCATCTTTCTTTAAATAGTTTACGCATGAGATTGTCAAAATGTCTTGTGATAACCAGGTTTTTAAAGCCTCTCCATTTTTCAAGAGGACTTGATGGTAAAGCTCTCACAGAAATGGAATAACCTTCTGTATCATACTGGATATAATGCCACCATCCGGAAGGAATATAAAGTGTTTCACCAGGATGAATTACTGCTTCATAACCATTTAAATAGAGTAGCGCAGGATATTTTCTGTAGTCAGGGTTTTTTATTTGGGCAAGACTGTGGAAATTATAAGGAAGCTTATACATGATATCAGACTGTTCCCAGGGAAAAAGCCAGATTCTTTTGATTCCCTGAAACTGGGTAATGAAAACATGTGACATATCAATGTCAATATGATTTCTTGTCACGGAACCTTCACCTCCAAAAAACATAAAAGGCAGCCATTTTAAAATTTTACCATTCGTAACATCATTGTAGATAAGATCATTTTTCAGTTCGGGTTTTATTTTTAATAAATTAAACAAAAAAAGGCGGTGTTCAGTAGGAACGGACTGTATAAGATCGAGATATTCTGAAAATGTGCTTTGTGTTATAGGATCACTTGCTACTCTGTCAAGGGAATCAAGTTCACTGCCGTAAATATTTACTCTATGATCTCCCGCAATTTCTTTGAAATACTCATAATTCCATTTTTTGAAGGCAGGGCTTTCGGGATGTATAAAATCTTCAATAATAATTGGAATTCTCGGCTTCATATGGTCTTTAATAAAGGTTTCCGAATTGATTGTCTTTATTTTTTGTACCGGCTGTAATCTCATGCTCTCAAATTTTAAACAAATATAAATATTATCCTACTAAATTTATAGACTAATAGTGTTAAAACTGAAACCTGAATTGATTTTTTAGAATTAAACATATAAAAGGTTTTATTTTACTGCCTTTTTAGTAAATTAGCACATCTAAAAAATTACCAAAAATGATCTCTGAAAAATACCTTCAGCATTTACAGAACGAACTTCAGAATATTGAGAATGACGGACTTTACAAAAGAGAAAGAATCATCACTTCTCAGCAAAGTGCAGAAATAGAAGCTAACGGAAAAAAGCTTTTGAACTTCTGTGCGAATAATTATCTGGGATTATCCAATCATCCGGAAGTAATGAAAGCGTCTCAGGAAATGATTCAATCTCATGGTTATGGGATGTCATCGGTACGTTTCATCTGCGGAACACAGGATATTCACAAGGATTTGGAGAAAAAAATCGCTGACTTTTTAGGTCTTGAAGATACGATCCTTTATGCGGCAGCATTTGACGCAAACGGTGGAGTTTTTGAACCATTGTTTACAGAAGAAGATGCTATTATTTCAGATGAACTGAATCACGCTTCTATTATTGACGGTGTTCGTCTTTGTAAAGCAGCGAGATACAGATATAAAAACAATAATATGGCGGATTTGGAAGCTCAGTTAATTGCTGCTTCTGAAAAGAACCACCGTTTCAAAATTATCGTTACTGACGGAGTATTCTCAATGGACGGTATTGTTGCAGACCTGAAAGGAGTGTGTGACCTTGCTGATAAATATGATGCTTTGGTAATGGTAGATGATTCTCACGCAACAGGTTTCATCGGGAAAACCGGCCGTGGAACTCACGAAGCTAATGAAGTAATGGGTAGAGTAGATATCATCACTTCTACTTTAGGAAAAGCATTAGGAGGTGCTTTAGGAGGTTTTACTTCCGGTAAAAAAGAGATCATTGATATGCTGAGACAGCGTTCAAGACCTTATTTATTTTCCAATTCTTTAGCACCTGGAATTGTAGGAGCTGCTTTGAAAGTATTGGATATGATTTCTGATAATACCTCTCTTCGTGATCAGGTAATGGAAAATGCAGACTACTTCAGAACGGAAATGAAAGCGAAAGGCTTTGATATTCCTGACGGAGATGCTGCCATTGTTCCGGTAATGCTTTACGATGCGCCTCTTTCTCAGAAAATGGCAGAAAAGCTTATGGATGAAGGAATTTACGTAATCGGATTCTTCTATCCTGTAGTACCGAAAGGAAAAGCGAGAATCAGAGTACAGTTATCTGCTGCTCATACCAGAGAACATTTGGATAAAGCGATTGCTGCTTTTGAAAAAGTTGGAAAAGAATTAGGAGTGATTTCTTAATTATTGAGTTGATTAAAACAATGGAAATATAATGTTCGGCTCGGGCAGCTTTGCTGCCCCGAGCCGAACTATTTTTTATATAAAACTGTTTTTACTTATATTTTCCTGATCAAAAGAAATTTATTTTTAACAATTATATAATAAGCTTATCTTTGCTGTTAATTTTTTCTGAATGCTTTATACAATAATCAAAGCGCTGCACATTATTTTTATGGTAAGCTACTTTGCGGGGATTTTTTATCTCGTGAGGATTTTCGTTTACTATAAGGATACTGATGAATTTCCTGAAGAGAAAAAGAAAATTCTGAGAGAGCAGTACACTTTTATGGCAAGAAGACTGTGGAATATTATTACTGTCCCTGCAGGAGTAATCATGGCAGTATGCGGATTGGTCATGATCTTTTTAAATCCGGGACTGATGAAAATGGGGTGGTTTCATTTAAAACTGACCTTCCTTATCGGACTAGCCATTTACCATTACTGGTGCTGGAAAAAAGTACTTCATTTGAAGGCGTTGAATGGAAATACACTGCCAACTGCCAATATCAAGCTGAGACAGGCCAATGAAATTGCCACATTCATTCTGTTTCTGGTAGTATTTACCGTTATTTTAAAATCGATGGCAATTGAATACTGGTGGCAATTAATCGCAGGATTTTTCGTTCTTGTATTTCTGATCATGATGACCGTAAAATTGGTTAATAAAAATAAAAAAAATAAATAATTGTGGAGTAGGGCGTATGTCTGAGAACATGCATCCTTTTTACATCTTACAAAAAAACTATGATTGCAATTTTAAAGAAAGAACTTTGGAGTTACTTTGGAAACTGGAGTGCATGGGTGATCATTGCCGCTTTCAGTTTGATAGCAACTCTTTTCCTGTTCTTTTTCGACAACGATTCTAATATTTTTGAGATCGGAATGGCCTCGCTTCAGAGTTATTTCGTATTGGTTCCATGGCTGCTGATGTTTATCATTCCGGCCCTTTCTATGAAAACTTTTGCTGAAGAACAGCAAACGGGAACATTAAACTGGCTTTTTTCACAGCCGTTAAAGGTTTCTGAGCTCGTAACCGGAAAATTTCTTTCCGTATGGATTGTTGGGGTTTTATGCCTTATTCCTTCACTCATTTACCTTTATACAGTTTATGTGCTGGGAGTTCCTGCGGGAAATATTGATCTGGGAATGACCTTTGGGAGCTACTTTGGACTGATTATTTTAATTGCGGCATTTGCTGCCGTGGGAATTTTAGCTTCTTCATTGTCACAGAATCAGATTATGGCTTATCTGTTAGGCGTTTTCATGTGCTTTATTATGTATTTCGGAATCGAGCAATTAGCAAGTTATAAACTTTTGGGAGGGGCAGATTTTATCCTTCAGAATATAGGTTTCTATCAGCATTTCTTAGGCTTTACAAGAGGGCTTATTGATTTTAAAGATGTAGCGTATTTTGTTCTTGTCATTGGTGCTTCACTAGTATTGTCCAATCATTTTATAAACAAAAAGAAGTAGAATTATGAAGAAGATCAATGCTAAATCTCCACTGGGAATTTTCTTAATTGTGATTGTTCCTTTGGTTATTATCCTGACGTATTCGGGAATCAGATTAGACTTAACAAAAGAAAAAAGATATACACTTTCAGATAACACCATCAAAGTATTGGAGTCCGTTAAAAAGCCTCTGACCGTTGAAGTGTATCTGGAAGGAGATTTTCCGGCAAGTTTCAAACAGCTTCAGAGCGAAACGAAATTCATGCTGGAAGAATTCAGAAAAATAAATCCGAAGATCGATTTTAAATTCATCGATCCGATTAAAACAAAAATGTCTCAGGACACGCTGATGGCTATGGGAATGCAGCCGTCTATTCTTCCGGATGTAAAAGATGGAAAGATCTCACAGATCACCCTTTTCCCATACGCTGTAATCAAACATGGAAATGATGGTGTTTCTATACCGTTGGTAGTACAACAGGCAGGAATTGATGCCGACCAGCAGTTAACAAGATCTATTGAAGGACTGGAATATAACCTTGTTTCCAACATTAAAAATATTACAGCCGCAAAAAGAAAGAAAATCGGAATTCTGGTTAATCATGATGAATTGAACCCGGATGAATTCCAGGGATTTGTACAGCTGGCTATGGAAAACTATGATGCTGGACCCATTATTCCTAAAAACCAGACTGAACTTTCATTAGAAGATATTCCTTTATTAAAGCAAATGAGTGCTTTAGTGATTGCAAAACCCAGAAAAGCTTTTACGGATAATGAAAAAGTAATTCTCGATCAGTACATCATGAATGGAGGGAAAACACTTTGGATGATTGATGCGGTAAATGCTGAGATGGATACTTTAACAAGATCCAAAAAAGTAATGCCTTTCCCTGTTGATATTAATATGACAGACTTCTTTTTCAATTATGGATTGAGAATTAATCCGGCTTTGGTAAAAGACGTTAAAAAGTTTGCCCTGTTAAGACTGGTTACAGGAGAAGTGAGTGGAAATCCACAATACACAAGCCTGCCTTGGCCGTATTATCCGCTTGGAATTGCTGAAAATAATAACCCGGTCACAAAGAATATTAACCCTGTAAAATTTGAATTCCCGACTTCTATTGATACTTTAGGAGGAAGAAAGAATATCAAAACAAAAGTTCTTTTTGAATCCAGTGAAAGAACATTGTTGAAACAGGTTCCGAATTATGTTGATCTGAAAGAAATTGCAAGCGTAGACAGTCTTGGACAAATGGAAAAACCAAGTACACCGAAGATCTTCGCTGTAGCATTGGAAGGAAAATTTAATTCTGCCTATGCATCCAGAATTGAAAGAAAATCTTACCCCGGATTCAAAACTTCAAGCCCGGAAAATAAAATGATCGTTATTGCAGACGGTGATGTGGGAAGAAATAAGGTGATCAAAGGCAAACCACTTCCATTAGGAGTAGATCTGTTGACGAATGAGCAATTTGGAAACGAACAGTTCCTTAGAAATGCCCTGGATTATCTGTTGGATGACAGCAACCTGATGGAACTGAGAAACAGAAACATTGAAGAAAGACTTCTGGACAGACAAAGAATTACTGAAGAGAAATCCACATGGCAGTGGCTGAACTTACTGCTCCCATTGGTGATTATCGGTCTTATCGGAGGATTATTCTTCTGGTTGAGGAAAAAGAAATTTGGATAAAAAATAAAAAGGTCCGGAAGAAAGTATCTTCCGGACCTTTTTATATCTGGCTTATAGTTTCAATTGATATTTCTCCAATACATTCCAGATCCCATAAAAGGCATCATTTCCCTTCTTATCTGAGAAATTGGTATTAAAGATCATAATCCTTCCCAGATTATTTTTAGGGTCAAAAAACAGCATAGACATTACTCCCGGATCACCTCCGGTATGGCCAATATAACCCGTATAGCCAAAACCCATAAAGATTCCTGTATTATAAGATTCGCTGTAAGGATTTTTGTCGTTTCTTTCCTCGAAATTGGACTCGGTAAGCTGTGGCATAAAATATTCTTTATAGCTTTTCTGAGTCAGAATTGTTCCTTTTCCATTATAGCCTTTGATAAGTTCGGTTAAATACTTGCTCAGGTCATTGATACTCGTAATAAAGCCTCCATCCGGATATGTTGCAGATTGATAATAGGGAAGAGGAGTGTCTGGGTTTTCATACAGCCTGGAAAATTGTGAAAATTTTACTTCATCAAATGACCAGCCTGAATCTTTCATCTGTAAAGGTTTCAGGATATATTCTTTTGTGAAATTGTTAAATGTTTTTCCGGTAGCTTTTTCAATAATAAAGGCTGCCAGAGCAGTTCCTACATTTGAATATTCATAGATTGATCCCGGTTTATGGGTAGAGAAACTGTTTTTATTCCATTTTCCGTTTTCTGCCAGCACATTTTCTAAAAATACAGACATTGGAATTATAGAATCTGCAGGATTGAATATCTGCTCATCGTCAAAATTGAGTTTTACACCATTCAGATTCTGATCAGGTTTCAGAAAATAATTTTTAGATAAATAAAATTCATTGTCCAGAATAGATGAAGTATGAGTTGCAAGTTGACGAATGGTAATCAGTGTTTGAGGAAAATTAGGATTGGCTGTTTTAAAAGGTACATATTTTTGAACAGGATCATCCAGATTCAATTTTCCCAGTTCCTGGGCTTTAAGAAGAGCAATTCCAACAAATGTTTTGGAAACGGATGCTATATTTTGTATTGTATTTTCAGTATAAAATTTCTTTGCTTTTACATCTGAAAAACCAAATCCCTTTTGATACAAAGTCGACTTTTCATTTACAATTGAAACCGCAAACCCGTTGAATAAGCCTTGCCGGTATATTTTGTTGACATCCGCATTCAAAGAATCTCTGACACCATGATTAGTATGATGAACAGCTCTCATTGAGTGGCATGATATCAATATCCATGAAATTACCATTAATAATAAAACCCTTCCCATATGTTTTTAATAATAAGACACTTGGTAAGGTTATTTTGTTACAACTGGAAGTGTTTAAAAAAAAAAGACTGTCCCAATTCTGGAACAGTCTCTATTTTATTTTTTCTGAGATTCAATTTGTAAAGTACTGACAGCAATCTCCAAAATAATTTGTAAGATCTCTAAATTCCGGTTTCAGTTATAAAAAATTGAGTTCACATTTATATTCAATAATATTTGAGATTGGTACAAAAAAACTATAGATTACTTTTGATAGGCTTCTTTCGGAAGTAAAGCAGCAGTTCTGTAATAACTGATGTCAGTAGAAATCTGTGCCTGAAGATCCTGAAAGGTGTCATAATCATAATGAACCCAATTTTCTTCATGGTCGGGATCTGGAGTCTTGTCTACAGCCAGTTCAAGCTTTCCGTCTTCCTGATAGCTGCATTCTATAGCGGCATATTTTTCACCACTTTCATCCTGGGTGTACCAGCATTTTATGGTTCTTTCAAGCTGTGGTTCATGGGTTTCGTTATCGATGACCTGAGAACAGATAAAATTTTCAGGATCGTCCGTTTTGAAAACGGTTTTAGAAATTAGAGGCAAATCATCTACGGATAAGGAATACAATTTATTGGTAGAAATAATAAAACCTTCGGCAGTTTCTTTTTTTTCAATATCAAAAAAGTCAGATTTTTCCTTAAGATATTCTACTACATTCGCCTCGTCCTCTTCGTCACTTAAAAAATAATTGATGTTGTAAACACTGTCTTCGTTGATGAATTCAATTTCTTTTAGGAAATCGGAACCCTCCACATAATAATACAGATGATATTCGTTTAGCTTCACAGCTTTACTTTTAGAGATGATTTCTCCAAAAATGTTTTTGTACACTTTTCTCATTTTTAATCACGTTATTTAGTTTCATCTATTAGTTTAAGTGGTATCGCAAAGATAAGTTTTCTTTTTTTATCTAAGCCTGAAGTGTAAAATAGTATTTATTTCGTAAGTATTCTATATATCCTTTATAAAATCCTCATATTCATAGTAAAACCTTTCGAAACCGTCCATTTTGTCCACAAAAAATTCAAAAATTTCTTGCCAGGTATTTTTGTTGAAAATAGAAACATTATGCTTTTCTATCCATATTCTACTGATAATCTTTCCGTTATCAAGCGTAAAATATTCTTCTTTATGAAAATCTCCGGTGTAATCTTTTAAGATATCTTCCAATGACCAGATCTTTTCATAATAGGCGTTTCTGAAAATTTCGTCCTTCATTTCGATATCCAGAGAAACTTCTGCTTTTTTATTGTCGGCAGAAAATTTAAATGCCATATCCTTGATTTTGGTATCATAAAGAATCCATTTTCTGGGAAATGATCTTCCAAAAGCTGTCCAAAATTCCTTTTTTAACTGCTGTGCCTCTTGTTTACTGAACATATGGCAAACATAATGATTTAATAGGAGAAAGGCAAAAATGTGGTACTGAAACCGTAAAATTACGGATAAGCCGGATAAGCAAAAATACGTAAAAGCAGAGCTCAAATTTGCACATTCATCTGTTCACCATCTCCTCTTTTTCAAATGTTAAACAATTTTCTTATTTTTGCTGTAATGCTTTCAAAAAAATCTCAATATGCGTTTAAGGCGCTTTCATATCTTGTAGAAAAAAGAAATGAAGGGCCAATACTTATTTCTGAAATTGCGGAACACAAAAAGATTCCTTTAAAGTTTTTGGAAAATATTCTGCTTGAACTTAAAAAAGCGGAAATTCTTGACAGTAAAAAAGGAAAGGGTGGAGGATATTTTCTGAAGGAAAAACCTGAAAATGTAAAACTGGCAAAAATCATTCGTTTGGTAAATGGCCCTATTGCCATGCTTCCTTGCGTAAGTCTGAATTTTTATGAAAAATGTGACGACTGCAATGAAGATCACTGTGGACTTCACGATGTTCTGATAGAAGTCCGGGATGCTTCGCTGAATATTCTGGAGAAAAAAACTTTAATGGATCTGGTCGACTGACCTGATCCTTTTTTTTGAATTAATAGTCTACTTTTTTTGTAGGATAAATATTTTATCAGATATTTGCAGTACTTCAAATGAATAAACTATGATTTCAAAAGAAGAGGCAAACCAATTACAAAAGCTTACACTCACCATGACTGCAGTGCATTCTGATGCTGCATATCGTATATCTGATAATATTTCCTTGTACAGAAGTGCAGAAAACATACGATCGTTAAATGTCTTTATTCTCAATGTGACAGATAATCAGGAAGTACAGACTAAAACGGGTTTTTAATATGGTGATTTCAAGAAAAATTCAGGTAAGACTTAATATCCTTTTTGTGACAGCAGTCATTATATCTATTGCTGTTTTTTCAATGTATGAGCTGGGATATCTGGAAGAACTGCAGACCATTCTGGCAAAAGATAATTATATTTTTTACTGGATGCTTCTGGTAGGGGTTTTTGCCGAAATTGTGGCAGGATCAATGGGAATGGGATATGGAGTGATCTGTACTACCACACTTTTGCTTTTGAATATTCCACCGCATATTGTAAGCGCAAGTATCCATTCAGCAGAAAGTTTTACAACAGCAGCGGGAAGTCTCAGCCATATCAAACTGAAAAATGTCAGCAAAAGTTTAGTGAAGAAACTTGCAGTGCCGGCAGTTATCGGGGCTGTTATTGGTGCGGTAAGTCTTACTTACCTTGGAGAATATTATGCAAAGATCACCAAAACACTGATCGCTTTTTATACTTTATATCTCGGGATTCAGATTTTATCGAATGCTTTCAAAGAAAAACAAAGTAAAGCATTGAAAAGGAAAACCAATCTTACCAGACTGGGAGTGATAGGAGGTTTTATAGACTCTTTCGCCGGAGGTGGATGGGGCCCTCTGGTAACCGGAACGTTGATTAAAAATGCTTTCACCCCAAGATTTGCCGTAGGAAGTTCTACCGTAGCCAAATTTATCCTTACCCTAACGGCCGCCGTTACCTTTTTCTTTACCCTGGGAATCCAGCACTGGAATATCATTCTTGGCCTTTTGATCGGCGGAATTATTACCGCTCCTTTTTCAGCTATGCTTACGGCAAAGCTTCCTGTGAAGAAAATGTTTGTGATTATCGGAACATTGGTGATTGTGATGAGTTCTATAACTATTTATAAATCAGTTTTTAATTAAAAATTATGCTTTATATTGAAAAATAAAGGGCGTAAAAAGATATTCGGTTTTGAAAATATTTTACTTTTACATCACTAAATATTAGAACATGAATTTACATATCATTGCACTTTTTAAGTTTAATGAAAATTATTTGATGGATGCGGTAGAGCTGTTTCAGAACCTTGTGAAAGAAACAAGAAAAGAAGAAGGCTGCCTGCAGTATGACCTTATTGAGGATAAAGATAATAAAGGGACTTTCTTCCTGATCGAGCTTTGGGAAAGTGTAGAGCATCACAACAGACATAATGGTCAGGATCACCTTTTGGATTTCCGTAAAGATGCTTCCAAAATCATGGAGAGCTCTGCAGAAGTTTATAAAGGATTTAAGATATATTAATTTAAAGAATTAAGAAATTATGAGATTAAGAAATTTTAGGCTTAAAGATTTTCCCAATTTCCTTACAGAATAAAAGGCGGTTTCAATAGGTTGAAACCGCCTTTTTATTAGAAAAAATAGAAAGTATTAAAATAAAAGTTTATTTTACGATTAGCTTTTTCGTCTCCGAATGACCACCGTAAGTAATTTTTACAAGGTAATTTCCTGATGTAAGTGTAGAAAGGTTCAGATCCTGCTTGTAGAATCCTGCCTGATTGCTGAGTTCAGCAGAATATACCTTTTTACCGGTAAGATCATAGACCTCTACATTTCCTTTGTTGCTTGCTTTTTCTTTAACATCAAAAAGAACCGTTACTTTTTTATCTGCTGGTGCAGGGTTAGGATAGATACCAAAAGAAGCTTTTTTTCCAACTTCAGTAATTCCTAGTGTTTCCGTAATTTTTTTGTATTTGAAATACATATTTCCTGTACTTGCTCCACCATTAGTCGTGAAGTACATTCTGTAGTAGTCGTTTCCTTTTTTCACATAGTATACCACATCACTTTTTACCGTTCCGATGCCTTTCCATGAGTGTCCCACAGTTGTAATAGCTGATGAGAAACTTGCATTGGCAGGGATTGTATAAGCTGTTGTAGCCTGTGTTTCCGGCTGCGTCATTGCTACTTTGATATTAGGGCTTTGGATGGCTCCGGAAAGCGGATACATCTGCACGCCCATATAGAATGTGTAATATTTTGTGAATACGAAATCCCATGCAGTTCTTGACGGCTCAAGACTAGGAACTTTTGCACCGCTATCAAATGAGAAATAATTAAAATAAGAATCATCCGTTCCGTTAGCGAGTGTTCTTGTTTCTGTAGCGCCCCATGAAGTGCCATTCCATTTTGAATATTTAAAAGTATATCCTGCAAAGGCATCTTCAATAGCAAATTTGATGTACGTTCCTGAAGGGTATTTTAAAACAAAAATAGCTTTCCCCTGGATATGGTGATTCACCGGATTGTAAACTCCCCATCCTGTTGAAGGAATATTAGGGTTTGGAGAAGTCACAGGTCCCTGTTCAAAAGCTCCCTGACTCCAGTCAGTGGTCTGGTCCGGGTTATAAAGAGGGTCTCCCCATGACGCTTCATTGCTGATGCTGATATTATCCCAGTCTGCTAAATTGGTTGAAGCGGTGAATACTTCAATATCCTTCGCATCATTTATTCTTGATCCAAATGCATAGTTTGAATTTCTATAAAAAGCAACATCCCAGGTATTGGCAGGCTGAGAAACCATATTACCATCTGCAAGGTCTACAAATACTCTGTTTTGATATCCGCTCCCCATTGTCATATTTACCTGTGAGTATCCCAATGCATCAGTTTGTGCCAAAACAGTCTGCTGAACAGACATAGCCAATACTGAAGCCAATAATAGTTTTGTTTTCATAACTTATTTTTTAAATCCTTATTTAGAATGATTCCACAAAAATATATAATTATTTTTAATGATTCTAAATAAAAACATGATTTTTATCGTGTTTTTATATTAATTGTCCTTTTGTTTACATAAAATATGGACACAGAAAAGCCGGAAGGAATGATCCCGCCGGCTTTAAAAAGGCAAATAATAGTCTAATAAACCTTATTTTTTGATGAATTTTGTCTGAATCGTTTTTCCTTCAGAAGTTTCAATATTCATATAATAAACTCCTGTCTGAAGAGTACTGATATCAAAATTTTGTCCGTTTGGTTTTCCTTCCGTTGCTTTTTGTCCGGCAGCAGAGTAAATACTAATGTTTTTAAGATCTTTCTTTGATTTAAACTCTAAAGCTGTTTGATCAGAATTTAATGCAAATCTTATATTTTCCGTCACTTTATTGTTATCATTTACTCCTAAAGATGCTGTCGTGTTATACACTACATTATCAACCTGGATTGCAACGTGCGTTGCTGTAGGCGTAAATTTAAATACAATATATGAACCTGTAGATGCCGGAATATTTACACTGATATTCTGAACTGTGCCAATAACCGATACATTGATAGGACTTCCGACAGGAACAAATGTTGACATATCCGCAGGATTGGATGCTACCCCAATCTGAATACTTCCCGGACCGGGAGATGGAGATACTAAAGTTGTATCAAAAGTTAATGTTTTATTTCCGGTTGGAGCTTCAATTTGTGGAGAAATCAGATATGAAGATCCTGTCGCATTATTTCCTGCATAAGATTGAACGAATCTGTTAGAATCACCTGCTACAATCATTCTCGGAGGTACAGGAGGGAACTCTCCGGTAATTGGTGCAACAATGGCAGACCATCCAAACTGAGGGAAAGTTGTATTCCCTGCTGTAAAATTATTGAAATTTTCATTGATGTTAGATACCTGAGCATTCGCTGTTAAGGCTGTAAACATCAGAGTTCCTAAAAGTAATTTTAATTTCATGAGATTATCTTTATTTAGAATTATTCCACAAAAATATACAATTATTTTTAATGAGTCTAAATAAAGTTTTATATTTGTCGAAAATTTGTACCCTTATGAAGAAGAAAGTGCTTTCCGTTCTATCATTATCCGTAGCCTTATGGATGAATGCACAAGAAAAGGATTCTCTTAATCAAAAGAAAATTGAAGAAGTTGTTATTACAGGACAGTACATGCAGAAGTCCATTAACAAATCTATCTATAAGGTTGATGTTATTGATGCAGAACAGATTAAAAATATGGCAGCCACTAATGTTGCCGAGGTTTTAAATCAAAGTCTTAACATACAGATCACTCCGGATACCCGTTCAGGAAATTCAACTGCCAATATTATGGGACTCAATGGTGATTATGTAAAAATCCTTATAGACAATATTCCGGTAGTAGGAGATACAGGATTGGGAAGCAATATTGACCTTACCAAAATTACCTTGAGCAATATCGAAAGAATTGAAATTGTAAAAGGAAGTATGGGTGTTGAATATGGAAATGGAGCTGTTGCCGGGGTAATCAATATTATTACAAAGAAAACCAGTACAAAAAAAGTAAGTGTAAGAGGCTCGGTACAGGAAGAAACGGTAAGGGATAACTACGATCTTAAGAAAAAAGGGAACGGAAGACATATTCAGAACCTGAATATAGATTATAATATCAATAATGAATGGTTTGCCAGCATCAATTTCAACCATAACCAGTTTATGGGATATGAAGGAGAGAGCAAAGGTTACAAATATTTCGGACAGGACAATCAGAGAGGGTATGAATGGAACCCGAAAGACCAATATGATGCCTCTGCATTGTTAAGATATACAAAAAACAAAACAACATTCTTCTACAAACTGTCTTATCTTAATGAGAAATTTAACTTCTATAATCCGGAAGTAAGCAGAAATCCGCTGAATGACGGAGTAGGTGGAGTTTCTTATGAGAGTAGAGACAGAAAGTACAATACAGACCGATGGGTACACCAGTTTAACATTCAAACCAATCTGGGACATATCCGATACATGGGAGATTTCTCCTATCAGAATCAGGACAGAAAATACTACGACTACAATTATGACATTCCGAACAGAGCGATAAAGAGTCGTCAGGATGAAAAATCTTACTATAAGACTGATGTCATTTACTCAAGAGGGATGTTCAGTAATTTCCTTGACAGTAAAGTTTTTGATTTCCAGTTAGGATACGAGTTAGACTATACCAATGGATATGCTGCACTGATTGCCGGAGATTTCTTTGGAGAAGCGGTAAAAAGAAAAATATTTACCTATTCCAATTTCCTTTCCGCAGAATGGAATGTTTCAGATAAATTTTCATTGAGACCGGGAGTAAGACTTTCCCTTAGTGAGAACTTTAATAATCAGTACAACTATTCCTTATCAGCAAGATATAAAACTTCTGAGAATTCAAACTTTAGAGCGATCGTAGGATCTGCAAACCGTTTCCCTAAATATGATGAACTGTACACGTATTTTGTAAACCTTAACCATGATGTACAGGGAAACCCTGATTTAAATCCTGAAAAGGGATTCTCTGCAGGACTTTTCTGGAATCAGAACTTTTCAGTGGATAATGGCTGGAAGATCGCTTATGGAGTAGATGCGTTATACCTGGATGTACGTGACAGGATTGAAATGGTAGTGGTAAAACAACCTTCTACCTACAAATACATGAACCTTAATACCTATAGAAATCTATTATTCTCAGCCAATGTAGATTTTAGAAAAGATCAGTTTGCCTTGTCTTTAAGAGGATCTGTAAACGGAACATCGGTATCCATGAATGACTTAACATCCTCTTCCCCTACAGACTTCCAGTATTTGGTACAGGCAGGAACTTCCGCAACTTACAAACTGAAAAATACCGATACCAATTTTGCCCTTTACTACAAATTTACAGGTCCGGACAGAATTTATGTGTCTGATGGAGCAAGTGGTTTCCGCCTTGGAAAAGTAGATAGCTTCCATACGATGGATTTTATCGTAAGCCAGCCTTTCTGGAATAAGCATTTTGAAATTTCTGCGGGAGTGAAAAATATATTTGATGTAACAAGATTAAACTCTACTGCAGTTGCCGGTTCTGCCCACACAGCAGCGAGTGGTTCTGTTAATTTATACTATGGCAGAAGCTATTTTGCCAGATTAATGTTTCAATTTTAAATAATAAGTTACTGTTATGAAATATTTAAAAATATTTTCTATTTTTTCCATCATGATGGCCACACAGTCTTGCCTTTCTGCAGATGAAGATCCGGTTCCGGTTCCTCCCATGACTGGTTCAGAAGTCAATGTAAAAGTTGGTGGTCCTACAGAACCTAATCAGGTTTGGATTGATCTGAGTGATTACACCAATCCGGCTGTCAACAGCAGAACAGATTGGGATCTTGGTTTTTATACAGGAGATGAGTTTCGTGTGATTATGAACGGATCTCTTGCTATGACAGTTATTAAAATACCAGATGCTACAGATATCGGTAAAGTAAAAGATGCTGATGTTGAAAGTTTGAAAGAAATTGCTCAGGTGGGTACATTTGATGCTGCCAATATGAAATATATCGACAATCCTAATGGTAATTTTCTGACTCAGACTTCCGGAATTGATGCCATCAAAGAAAATGATACTGATAATCCTGTTTACCTTATCAATCTGGGAAGAGAAATACCTTCTGCAGCCAATATCGGGGCAGGTTCCGTTTCATTATCCGGTGATCCGAGAGGATGGAAGAAAATTCAGATCCTGAGAGCTCAGAACGGATACAAAATTCGCTATGCTGATTTGAATGCAACAGGAACAGAGATCAAAGAATATATCATTACGAAAGATACTGAATACAACTTTTCGTTCTTCAATCTGAAGACGGGTACACCTGTAAAAATTCAGCCTAAGAAAAAAAGCTGGGATTTAGCCTTCACAACGTTTACCAATGAGGTATTCATGGGGCCTACAACCAGTGCGGGAAGCTACTTCTATGCAGATTTTGTAACCACCAATACCTTGAATGGAGTAGGTGCTTACCAGGTAAGTGTTACCGGAAGTCTGGATCAGGCTTATACAGCATTCAAACTGAAAGACGTTGAGTCGGCCAAATTTGTTTTTAATGATCATAGAGCCATTGGTGATAAGTGGAGAACAACAACAGGGACGGCAGCGAATCCGGTTCCTTTTGTCTACTCAGACCGTTTCTTTGTATTGAAAGATGCTGAAGGTTTCTACTTTAAGCTGAGATTCAACAAAATGAAAGACGAAAACGGAAACCGTGGATACACCAATTTTGAATTTGAACCTTTATAAAATAATCAAATAATAGTATATCATGAAAAAATTCATCCTTGCAGCTTCTGTACTTGTAGCAGTGTATTCTTGCAAAAAGGCAGAAGGATCAGCAAAAGAAAATACAACAGAAGCTACTTCTGAAGCACCAAAAACCAACAATAAAATAGTAACATTAAACGGAGGAATTACTGAAATAGTAGCTGCCTTGGGTCACGAAAAAGAAATTGTAGGAACAGATGTTACAAGTACTTATCCTGCATCTTTAAAAGCTACGGCTAAAGATTTAGGTCACATGAGATCAATGACCATTGAACCGATCATGGCAGTGTCTCCGACATTAATTTTAGCTTCTGATAAAGATATCAACCCGGAATTAATGGGGAAAATCAAAGCTTCCGGAATTAAAACTGAAGTATTCAAACAGGAATATACAGTAGATGGAACTAAAAAGTTAATCGAATCTGTGGCAAAAGCTATCGGAAATACAGATTACCAGAAATTAAATGACAAGATTGATGCTGATCTTAAACAAGTACAGCCCATTGCTAAAAAACCAAAAGTATTGTTCATCTACGCCAGAGGAAATATGCTGATGGTGAGTGGTAAAAATACACCAATGGCTTCATTGATTACTCTTGCAGGAGGTGAAAATGCTGTAACTGATTTTGAAGACTTCAAACCATTGACCCCTGAAGCCGTTGTAAAAGCTAATCCTGATGTTCTGTTCTTCTTTGAAACAGGTTTACAGGGAGCAGGAGGAAACGAAGGCGCTCTTAAAATGCCGGGCGTTTCCCAAACCAATGCAGGAAAGAATAAGAAGATCATCGCAATGGATGGAGGTTTAGTATCAGGTTTCGGACCGAGACTAGGAGAAGCAGCAGTAGGATTAAACAAACTTTTAATTGAAAACACAAAGTAAACTATACTTTTATCTTATTATAAGTACAGTACTGCTAGTCATTATAGCAGTACTGTCACTTAATACAGGAGTTTATGATTTCGGAGAAAATTCTCCGTTCAGGGCACTGTGGCAATTTATAAAAGGAGATCCGTCTTTGTCCTTAAGTGATAAATATGTGATTTGGGACGTAAGAGCAGCCAGAATTGTTATGGCGATTTTAATAGGAGGAATGCTTTCCGTCTCGGGAACCAGCCTTCAGGGACTTTTTAAAAATCCGCTGGCAACAGGTGATTTGATTGGCCTTACATCCGGAGCAACCCTGCTGGCGGCAATTGCGATTGTTTTAGGAGGACATTTCAAAGAATATCTTCCTGAGGTTGTACAATTTTCATTGGTAGGAATTGCTGCTTTTGTAGGATCATTCTTATCTATGATGCTGGTATACAGGATTTCAACAAGCGGAGGAAAAACAAATGTAGTGATGATGCTGCTTACCGGAGTTGCAATAACGGCAATAGGTTTTTCAATTACCGGGTTCCTGATCTATATTTCAAAAGATGAACAGCTTAGAGATTTAACCTTCTGGAATCTTGGAAGTCTGGCAGCCGCTACATGGACAAAGAATATCATTCTGGCCGTTGTAATGACGATAGCTTACATCATTTTATTACCAAAGGGAAAAGCTTTGAATGCTATGATGTTGGGAGAAAAAGATGCACAGCACCTGGGAATCAATGTAGAAAAACTGAAAAAACAGATCATCATCACTGTTGCATTAATGGTAGGAACATGTGTAGCATTTTCAGGGACAATTGGTTTTGTAGGTCTTATTGTGCCTTATATTTTAAGACTTTTATTCAAATCCAATAATACCTTTATCCTGCCTTTATCAGCCATGTGTGGGAGTATTTTGCTGCTGACGGCAGATACATTCAGCAGAAGTATTGTAGCGCCGTCTGAACTTCCGATAGGAATTCTGACTGCACTGATGGGAGGACCTATCTTTATTGCTATTTTGGTTAAATTTAAAAAATCACTGTAATGATCAAGGCACACCAGATTAATTATAAACATAAAGAATTCCGTATTCTGGATGGAATAGATGTCTCTCTGGAATATGGTGAATTTTTAGCCATTGTAGGTCCGAACGGAGCAGGAAAATCAAGCCTTCTGAGTGTTTTGGCAGATGAAGTGAAATCCGGAAAACAAAAAGTATTATTTAAAGATAAACTTATTTATGAGTGGAATGTGAAAGAGCTTTCCAGACATAAAGCAAAATTTTCTCAGCACAACAGTAATGATATTCCGCTTGAAGTAAAAGATGTAGTCATGATGGGCAGATATCCTTATTTTGATGCCCAGCCCGGTAAAGAAGATTTGGAAGCCATGAATAATATGATGTACGAAACCGATATTTTTCATCTTAAAGACAGAGATTATAATACCCTGTCCGGAGGAGAAAAGCAAAGGGTACATCTGTCAAGAGTAATGGCACAACTACAGAATGAAATTACCCATAAACTGGTTTTTCTGGACGAACCTTTGAACAATTTAGATATAAAACATCAGTATAAGGCATTGGAAATTATCAAAAACTTCACAAAAAAAGCCAACAGTGCCATTGTTGTTTTACATGATCTGAACCTTGCCGCACAATTTGCAGACAAGATTTTATTGATGAAATCAGGAAAAGTTTCCGCCTTTGGAACTCCACAGGAAGTTTTCACGGCAGAAAACATCAGCAAAGCCTATAATTTTCCCTGTACCATCTGCGGACACCCTATTACAAATAACCCAATGATCATTTTTGGATAACCATGGAAAAAGAAGAACTTAAAATCCTTGCACAGAATCTTGCCAATCCTCAGGGAGAAAAAGGCATCGAGATTGGTGAAATGATGAATGCCACTAACATCGGTATGACGTTAGAAAGTATCAAAACACTTGTGATAGATGACGGTCAGCATATCCTTGAAATAGGACACGGCAATGCCGGGCACCTGAAAAGTATCATGAGCCTTGCCAAAAATCTCAGATATACAGGAATTGATATTTCTGAAACTATGCATAATGAAGCCAGAAAACTCAATAAAGAATTTGAAAACCAGGCAGACTTTGTTTTGTACGAAGGTAAGAAACTTCCTTTTCAGGACAGGACTTTCAACAAAATATTTACAGTAAATACTGTCTATTTCTGGGAAAATCCGGTAGAATTTTTAAACGAGATCTACAGGGTTTTAAAAGATGACGGAACATTCGTTCTTACATTCGGGCAAAGAGATTTCATGGAAAAGCTACCATTTACAGAGTATGATTTCACACTCTACAACAACAATGAAATGGAAGAACTGATCTCCAAGAGTCATTTTAAAAGAATGAAAACTTCTGAAAAAGAAGAGCAGATAAAAAGTAAAACAGGAGAAGAAACAATACAAAGAATTTATACAATTTTAACCATAAAAAAATAAAATAATGAGCACATTAGTTAATGATTTAAAGGAAAAATGGGAAGCTCTGAAAGCAGAAAATCCACATATAAGAATAAGAAATGCCGCTGCACAGCTAGGTGTAAGTGAAGCAGAACTATTATTGACCAGTGTAGGAGAAGAGGTAACTGTTTTAAACGCAGATTTTCCGGGAATTCTTACAGAAGCTGAGCAGTTGGGAAAAGTAATGGCTCTTACCCGTAATGATGAATGTGTTCACGAAAGAAAAGGAATCTATCAGAACAGTGATTTCAGCAGCCCGCACGCACAGCTTTTTGTTGGAGAAGATATTGACCTTAGAATTTTCCTTAACCACTGGAAGTTTGCTTTTGCAGTAGTGGAAGGAGATAAGAAGAGTCTTCAGTTTTTCGGAAAGGATGGTCTGGCATTGCATAAGATCTACCTGACAAAAAACAGCAACGAAGAAGCTTTCGATGCCTTGGTTGAAAAATTTAAAGCTGAAGATCAGAATCAGGCTTTTGTATTTGAAGCAGTAGCTCCAAAACAGGCTGAGAAAGCAGATTCAGATATTGATGTGGAAGGCTTCAAAAAAGCATGGACAGAATTGAAAGATACTCATGATTTCTTCATGATGACAAGAAAATATGGGGTAAGCAGAACACAGGCATTAAGATTGGCACCGGAAGGATTTGCTAAGAAAATCGACAATGCTAAGGTGGTAAACATCCTTGAAGATGCTTCTGAAAAAAATACACCAATCATGGTTTTCGTAGGAAACAGAGGAATCATCCAGATCCACACCGGAAACGTAAAGAAAACGCTTTGGCACCAGCAGTGGTTCAACGTAATGGACCCGGACTTCAACTTACATTTGGATGTAACGAAAATTGCAGAAGCCTGGATCGTTAAAAAACCAACTGAAGACGGAGAAGTAACGGCTATCGAAGTATTCAACAAAGAAGGAGACTTTATTGTTCAGTTCTTTGGAAAAAGGAAACCTGGAGTTCCTGAGCTTCAGGAGTGGAAGGACCTTGTAGCAGCTTTAGAAAAGTAATAATTAGATGATTTGAATGAGACCGTTTTGTTTGTAAAATTCAAAGCGGTCTTTTTTATTCGGATTTTGGCGAAGAATAATCAAAGACTTTAAGGGTAGATTTACAGATAAGTGAATTTGAAATAATAGTACAATGAGTGCCAAAATATTTGTGTAATTTGTGGTTAAATATAAAAAAATGAAAAATATTTTCATAGCGATACTGCTTGCCGGTTTCTGTTCTTTGAAGGCGCAGGAACTTAAAGCTTTCCAGTTTTATGATAAAAAAGGAAAAGAAGTAAAGACGGAAAAACTGGTGAAAGAACTGGCAGATTATGATGTGGTCTTTTTTGGTGAAAACCATAACAGTTCTATCAATCACTGGCTTCAGCTTAAAATTACAGAAGCTCTGTTTGCAAAAAAGAACGGACAGCTTATTTTAGGAGCTGAAATGTTTGAAAGAGACAATCAGACTCAGCTGAACCAATATCTGAACGGAAAATTTGATGCTAAAACATTCAAAGACTCCGCACGTTTATGGAACAACTATGCAACGGATTACAAATCTTTGGTAGATTTTGCTAAAAATAAAAAACTGAATTTTATTGCCACCAATATCCCCAGGAAATATGCCTCTCAAACTGCGAAAGAAGGTTTGGAATCCCTGAATAAATTAACTGAAAAAGAGAAAACATATATTGCTCAGTTACCGATAAAAGTTACATTAGACACTCCGGGATATCCGGAAATGAAAGCAATGATGGGAGATCATGCAGAAGGAACAAAAGTGATGAATTTTATTTCAGCCCAGGCAACGAAAGATGCTACAATGGCAGAATCTATCCTGAAAAACTTCCAGGCCGGAAAAACATTTATCCATTACAACGGAAACTATCACAGCAAAGAATTTGGCGGAATCTATTGGTATATCAAACAGAAAAATCCTAACCTGAAAATGGCCGTAATCTCTGTTTTTGAATCAGAGGACCCTGAATTGAAAGTTCCTGCTAAAGAGTATATTCCAACAGATTTTAATCTGATTATCCCTGCGGATATGACCAAGACTTTTTAATCTTGCAAAAATGTCATTCTGGCGATGGAAGAATCACACTGTTAATTTATTATAAGATTCTTCACTACATTGCATTCCTTTCAGAATGACAAAAATTAAACTTACATTGAATTCAATAGGGTCGGGCTTTAGCCCGGCCATTTTTATATAAAAGCTTCAACGGCTTTAGCCAAAACATAAAATTCACTTATAAATAATCATTTTTATTCTACAATATTTACCTTTGTACCACATTCAAAAAACATGAAGAAATTACCCATCCTGCTGATCTTTTTTATCGGGCTGTTGAACGCCCAGAAACTCACTTCCAATGAGATTTCAATCATCAATCAGGGAGATATAAATACAGCATTACCGATTTATCAGACAACGGATGCCAGCCAGCATAAAACATTGCTGAGTATTTCTTCAGAAGCAGATCCTCTTGATCCGAATACAGCTGTTCTGGTAAAAAGAATGAAAGAATCTCTTCTTTCTACTGATGGTGGAGTAGGAATTGCAGCCCCACAGGTGGGAATCAACAGAAAGATCATCTGGGTACAGCGTTTTGACAAAGAAGGAACTCCTCTGGAATATTTTATCAATCCTGTCATTGTTTGGCATTCCGATTTGCAGAATCTTGGTCCTGAAGGAGATTTGTCAATTCCGGATTTCAGGGATCAGTTTTACAGAAGCAAAGTGATTCAACTGGAGTATGTGGATTTGAAAGGACAGAAATATTCAGAAATTGTAGAAGGTTTCACGGCCGTTATTTTCCAGCATGAAATTGACCATCTTTTCGGCATTCTGATCTCCGATAAAAAAGAAAAAGAGAAAAATAATTCTTATAGAAAAGTAGATGCCTATCAGAAAAGTGATGTAATGAAAGACAGGAGGTAATGATGAATTATGAATTATGAGTTAGGTCAGTGCGCTATAATTTGTTTACCTATATTTCAAAATAAAATCTTCTCCATCTTCATAATCTGCGGGATCAACGTGTGAAATCACTCCAATATCAGATTGTAAAATACTTTTGAGCTGGTCGAAATACATTTTTTCAGTTTCCTTGGTACCATTTAAGGTTAGGCTCATAATAAGTTTGTCGTCATCAGTAATATCTGCACCTACCATGATTTTGTTGGGATTATCATGATATTTATTCCAATAAAAAGTCTGAGTGATAGAAGGTGTTTCAATGAAATAACCAATCATTTCATCTTCTGTTTTGAAAATGTAATTTTTGTCATGCCTTGGATAGGTATAATCCAGATTTAATTTTTTGTAGCCCGGAAGAAATGTATTTAATACTAAATTGATTGTCTTCCTTGACTTTTGCCCCGCATACACCTGACAAACAATATTTATAATGATGTCCATTAAACAAAATTACTTTATTTCTAAGAGAATAAATAGTAAATTTAATCTTTTAAAATATCCTTAATCATCTTACTTAAAGATAAAATAAAAAGGAGCTGTTTCCATGGAAACAGCTCCTTTCGTTATAACTATGCTTAAAAAAATTGGATTAATCGTTGTTGGTTACTGATAATTTCACCTCCATATTATTTCTGGTTGCATTAGAATAAGGGCAGATTTGGTGTGCCTTTTCTGTCAATTCCTGTGCTTCCTCAATAGAAACTCCAGGGATGTTGACATCAAGTTCTGCCGCCAATCCGAAACCACCATTCTCAAGTTGGCCAATGCTCACTTGTGCGGTAACAGCCGTTTCTCCGGTTTTTACTTTAGAAAGACTGATGACTCTGTTCAGGGCACTGTCGAAACATGCAGAATATCCGGCTGCAAAAAGCATTTCAGGGTTGGCAAAATCTTCATTGGCTCCTCCTAATGCTTTCGGCATTCTTACATCAAAATCCAATACTCCGTTTTCACTTTTTACATGTCCGTTTCTGCCTCCCTGAGCAGTTACCTGAGTTGTATATAACGTTTTCATTTATTTTCAATTTTGTTTAATATTTTTAGAACTGTGTCTTTAAGGTGCAGCAGTTCTTCCGGCTGTATACCCAGTCTTTCCTGAATTTTTCCCGGAATTTCACATGCTTTTTTCTGAAGCTGTTTTCCGGCTTCGTCTAAAAATACTTCAACCACTCTTTCGTCTTCTTTTTTTCTTTTTCTGATGATAAATCCTTTGGTTTCCAATCTTTTAAGAAGAGGTGTCAAAGTGCCGCTATCGAGAAACAGTTTTTCCCCTATGTGGGTTACTGTAAGTCCGTCACCTTCCCATAATACCATCATAACAAGGTACTGCGGATACGTCATGTCCAGCTCATCGAGGAAAGGACGGTAAAGTCCTGTGATCTCTTTGGCGATAACATACAGCGGGAAGCAAATCTGGTTTTCTAGTTTGGGTGTTTTCGGATTTTCCATAAGTTTGAGTACGAAAGATTCGATGAAGGTATTACTTTTTTATGATAAATTCATCCATTGGAATTCTGACTTTTTTCATAGAAGACAGCCAGTCATTGGCTTCGTCACGATATCCAAGGTATAAAAGGCTTACACTTTTTAATCCTAATTCTTTTAATCCCAATACTTCATCCACTACAGCATTGCTGAATCCTTCTGCCGGAGTACTGTCGATTTTAAGTTCTGCAGCCTGAGCCAGGGCAATTCCTAAGGCAATATAAGTCTGGCGGGCCGTGTGTGCAAAATGTTCTTCAGGAGTCTGTGCTCCATACATTTCTTTGATTTTATCGGTATAGCTTCCGAAACGACCTCTTGGAAGGTCTCTTACATCCGTATGATAATCGTAAACTTTGTCAATTTTTTCATTAGAATAGCTGTCCCATGCTGCAAAGACCAAAACGTGAGAAGAATCTCTCATTACTTCAGGGTTTAAAGCGCCTGCTACCATTTTTTCCTTCAGTTCCTGATTTTCTACCACAATGATTCTGAATGGTTGTAATCCGGATGAAGTAGGAGCCAGTCTTGCTGATTCTAAAATAGTATTAAGATCTTCCTGTGAAATTTTTTTGTTTGGGTCATAAGCTTTTACAGCATGTCTCCAGTTTAGGTTTTCTATTAATGACATTTTTTATTGTTTTTTAAATTAAACTACTTGGCGGCTATTGCACTTCATGTTTTTTTTGAATTGAAGTAAAACAACATTGCAAATGTACAAGCAATTCAATTGTGTGCAATTTAATTTTGAAAGATTTTATTGATGACGATTATTGATGAATTAAAATAAATAGAAATTAAGTAGTTTGCTTTTAGCTCATTTTCGCATGATTCGGATTTTTTAAGATTCTTTCTATTCCAATCTTTGTAGAAGAATTTTAAACCAAAAACAATGCAGAGATTTAAAAACAAAACGGCTTTAATTACCGGAGGAACAAATGGAATGGGTCTGGCTACCGCTCAGAAATTCATTGAAGAAGGAGGAACAGTTATTATTACGGGAAGAAGTGAAGATACTGTGAATATTGCCCTGGAAAAACTTGGAGAAAAGGCTTTTGGAATTGTATCCAATGCCGGAAATATAAAAGCCCTGATGAACCTGCAGCGGGAAGTCAGAAAATACACCGAAAATATTGACCTGGTCTTTGCCAATGCTGGATACGGAAGATTTGCACCTCTAGAATATGTGGATGAAAATCAGTTCGACGAACTTTTTAATCTTCTTGTAAAAGGACCATTTTTTACAGTGCAGCAAATTTTGCCATTGATGAATAGCGGAAGTTCAGTTATTTTTAATACTTCTGTGGCGACGGATATTGCGATGCATAATTTTTCCGTGTATTCTGCGGCGAAATCAGCAGTACAGTCTTTCATCAAAACATTTGCGGTAGAGCTTACAGAGCGCGGTATCCGTGTCAACGGAGTGAGTCCCGGACATATTAAGACCAATATTTTTAATAATACAGGCTTAACAGGGGAACAAATTGAAAATGCCATTGAGGATATTATTCCTACCATTCCTTTTAAAAGACAAGGAGAACCGTCAGAAATAGCCAATGTAGTTCTGTTTCTTGCTTCAGAAGAAGCCTCCTATATCCATGGGGCTGAAGTAAAAGTAGATGCCGGGATTTCTGTGATCAGATAAGGGCAGACTATTTCAGAACAATTAAAGGTTATTTGACCTCTTTAATTTCCTTAATGATATTGGTTTTATTTTCAATACCAATATTATAGGTTTTATTTTTCTTAAAGCTTTGGGTTGCCTTTTCTATAAGAGTTTTGTACTCCGGTGATTTTTTTGAAATATAAAAAACCTGAGCACTGATTCCAATGGCAACACGCACCATTTCATTTGGTTTATCCGGATCTTCGGTGATATCTGAAATAGTAGCATTATTATACCAGGTTAAGTTCTGTGAACTGGAATTACCGGAACAGGATGTAATCATAATAAAAAGTAATAATAAATAGGACCAGGCTTTCATAGCAAAAAGTATTAAGTAAAAAGCTCCTGCAATGTATCAAAATAAATGCAGGAGCTCTATATAAATTAGTTAAAATCCACAGCTTCCTACGCTAGGTGCAGGAGAAGGAGAACATCCTGAAAGGGATGAGAAGATATTCAATACACAATTGGTATTTACATAGTTGTTATCATACAATAAAGATCCTGCCGGACTTCTGTAGTATACATTTCCTGCTGTATTGGCAAATGAAGATACGGAAGCAGATCCACAGCTTGTGTTGGTACATGCAGCTCTCCATGCAGCATCAGTTACCGGCCCGCTGGAGAATAATGATGGATCAATGATTCTTTTTTCAACAATTCCGGAAGCATTTTTAAAGCTTACCAATATTGCTACGTGATATACCCACGATACACAGCAAGTTCCTGTAGAAGCTCTCAGGTTACCATATACGAATTGCTTTTCACAGTCGTATCCTGCATTCAATAGTATTTGTCTCATTTTGTGGGCTCTTGCATAGCATCCGTCAACAGGATATCTGAATGTGATGCACGGAGACGAAGCTGTAGAAGTTCCGCAAGCCTGATTTTTTATCTGAGCAAACAGACTGTTTAAAGTGGCAAGGTTAGGAATAACGCTTACTGCTTTTCGGTTTTCTTCTTTTACTTCTTTAGTAAGAATAGATTTGAAATAACGGATATCTTCAGCGGTAGCTTTGTCTACTTTTGCGATTTCGCTGGTATTGGCTTTAAGGAAAATCTGAACAGGAGTTTCGTTTTCAACAGCCTGCCTGATCATGGAAATATAACCTGCATTTTCTTTAGTGTCTTTGATGTAGTAGGGTTGGGCAGTAACCATAAATGAGATTTTAAATTTCCCATCTTCTTTGTCAATCCCTACCGGAACAGTTTTACCGAAATCTTTCATTGCGATTTCGTTTGACTCTTTAGCAACAAGATTAGGATCCTGGCTGGCAGCTGAATCTGAGCAGGAATTAAATGACAGTACCGTCACGAATACCATCATGGATAACAGAAATTTTTTCATAGTTTTTAATATTTTGGTGGTTAATTTTCAGTGAACATTTCAATTGCAATAGTTCACTATTTTGTGATATTAAAAGTAATAAAATTTAAAATATGGACAAGAATTTTTTCAAAAAAAATAAATTATTCTTTTGATTTATTGATTTTATGATATTGGAAATGGTGAAAAACTAATGATTATAGTGGTGAATTTAAAGAAAATATTTTTTTTTAAATTGTAAATTTCTGGTTTTCATGGGTTGGATTCCTACGGAATGGACAAACTGTGGGGTAAAACCTCGATTCCAATTGTGTCATTCCGTAGGAATCTGGCCAATTTCACAAATCAGCACTATTTTTCAACATCTATAAGGTTTTGAAAACCTTTGATTTCCAAATTATAGGTAAAAACAGTTTAGATTCCATAGAATTTAAATGTTCTGATAGTATTTAAACTAAAAAACCAGTTTCAACATCTGAAACTGGTTTTTATGAGTATTATATATTAATCTGTACTGATTATTTATAGAGCAATTCTGCCTGGAAAACGTCTGCAAAATGTTTTCTGATCTTTGCTTTCAGTTCTTCCATTTCTTCCGGAGTAAGTTCTCTTTCAAGTTCTCTTTTCAGAGAAGTCACTTGCTTGTCTTTGATCCCACATGGAATAATGTACTCAAAATAACGCATATCCGTATTCACATTCAATGCGAAGCCGTGAAGAGTAACCCATCTTGAAGCTTTCACTCCCATAGCACACATTTTTCTGGCGTAAGGTTTCCCTACATCCAGCCATACTCCTGTTTCTCCCGGAGAGCGCTCACCTTTAATGCCATACTCTGCAATAGTTCTGATGATTACTTCTTCCAGATTTCTCATATATAAATGAATGTCTGTAAAAAAGTTCTCAAGATCCAGGATAGGATAGCCTACAACCTGTCCGTAACCGTGATAAGTAATATCTCCGCCACGGTTTACCTTTACGAAAGTAGCATCAATCTCTTTCAGTTTATCAATGCCGGCAAGCATATTTTCCTCATGTCCGCTTTTTCCTAAAGTATATACATGAGGATGCTCTACAAAAAGAAGGTGGTTGGGAGTGGTGGTATGTTGTTCCGCAGGAAGATCTCTGTTTTTAATCTTGGTATCAATGATATTTTTCATCAGCTGCTCCTGATAATCCCAGGCTGGCTGATATTCTTTGACCCCTAAGTCTTCAAATTCTACTGATTTATTTTGATTTGTATTCATTTCAATTTTTGATATACAAATTTAGTGAATTTTACTCTTTGATGGAATGGATAAAATCTATAGCACTTTTCTTCCAGTCTTTATCCTGAAGCAAAATATTCACAAAAGCTGTTCCTATGATGCCGCCATCCGCTTTTTCTGTTACATTTTCAAAATCTTCTTTCGATTTAATTCCGAATCCGATCATCACAGGATTTTTGAGTGGGAGGGAAGCTACCCTGGAAAGGTAGTACTCATTTTTTAAAACTGCATTTTCATTTCCCGTTGTAGAGGAAGAGCTTACTGCATACAGAAAACCTGAACTTAAAGAATCAAGATACATCATTCTTTCATCAGACGTTTCCGGAGTGACCAGAAAGGTAAAATTAAGATTGTACTGCTTTAAAACAGACTGATAGTTTTTCTCAAACTCAATAGGGGGAAGGTCAGGAAGAATCAACCCTGAAACACCGCTTTCGGAACATGCTGCACAGAATCTCTCAAATCCAAAGCTCAATACCGGATTGATATATCCCATCAGGATAATCGGAATTCTGATTTCGTCTTTGATAGCTTTTAACTGAGATAACAGTTTTTCAATCGTCATTCCGTTTTGTAAAGCCAGTTCATGAGCTTTCTGAATCACCGGACCATCAGCCACGGGATCAGAATAAGGCATTCCGATCTCAATCATATCTGCTCCGGAATCCTGAATCAGTTTTATAATATCAGCGGTGTCTTCCAGTTGTGGAATTCCTGCTGTGAAGTATATATTTAGTTTTTTCATTTCTTTCTTTTTTGTATTGATGTATTCATGCAAAATGTATTTATGATTTGGTTTCATATAGTATAAGGTTATTTTACATGAATACTTTTTACATTTTACAGATTTTTCAAATACGTTTCCATATCCTTATCTCCACGGCCGCTCAGACAAATGACGACAACATCATTTTCATTAAATTTCTTCTTGTCAAGAACAGCCAGCGCATGGGAACTTTCCAATGCCGGAATAATTCCTTCCAGTTTGGTCAGCTCGAAAGCACATTGTAAAGCTTCATCATCATTAATACTGAAAAATTCAGCACGTTTTTCTTTAAATAAATGGGCGTGAAAAGGTCCGATCCCCGGATAATCCAGTCCTGCAGAGATAGAGTGGGGCTCTATAACCTGACCGTCTTCCGTCTGCATGACAAGGCTTTTACTTCCGTGAAGTACTCCAAGAGTTCCTAAAAATGTTGTAGCAGCAGATTTTCCTGAATCTACACCCAAACCTCCTGCTTCAGCAGCGATGATCTTTACATCCTGTTCTTCCACAAAATGATAGAAAGTCCCTGCAGCATTGCTTCCACCACCTACGCAGGCAATCACGTAATCCGGATTTTCTCTTCCGATTTTCTCTTTAAGCTGTTCTTTGATTTCTTTTGAAATAATACTTTGAAATCTTGCTACAAGATCCGGGAATGGATGAGGACCTACCACGCTTCCAATCACATAATGAGTCGTCTGAGGATTGTTGATCCAGTCTCTTAATGCTTCATTTACAGCATCTTTAAGTGTTTTTGATCCTGAAGTGGCTGGCACAACTTCCGCACCCAGCATTTTCATTCTTGCAACATTCGGAGCTTGTCTTTGGATATCAATTTCTCCCATATAAACAATGCATTCCAAACCAAGCAAAGCACATGCTGTAGCGGTGGCAACACCATGTTGTCCGGCTCCGGTTTCAGCAATAATTCTGGTTTTTCCAAGACGTTTTGCCAATAGAACCTGTCCCAGAGCATTATTGATCTTATGAGCTCCGGTGTGGTTGAGGTCTTCCCGTTTTAAATAAATCTGAGTCTGGTATTTCTGACTTAGATTTTTAGCAAAATATAGCGGTGTGGCACGGCCTACATAGTTTTTCAGTAAATCCTGATACTCAGCCTGAAAATCTTCAGATTCTATAATTTCAAGATAGTTTTTTTGTAATTCTTCTACATTAGGATAGAGCATTTCGGGGATAAAAGCACCTCCAAACTCTCCATAATATCCGTTTTCATCGGGGTTTTTATAATTCATTTTTTTTATTCTTTAGTAATTAAATAAGCATTATTCTGTGAACTCAGCTGCCTGAGCAGTTCTTTTGTTTCCTTTGATGCATTAAAAATCAAAATATCATCGTCTTCAGAGTTAATCCATTCCGACCCGATACTTTCTTTGATCGTCTTGGCTTTGTCATGAAGAATTTCAATTGAGCACTTTTCATAAAAAGGACGGAGATCCGAATGGCAGAAACCAATAGTATCCAAATTTCTCTGAATGGCATTCTCTTTAAAATGACGGACTAAAGCGGCTCCATACCCTTTCTTTTTGTGAGCAGACACAAGGCCTACAGCTTCTGCAAAAGAATAATCAGTGCCGGCTATTTTTAAAGTAAAATCAAAATTGACACGCATCAATACCAGAACATTTTCATTGGTATCCAGCATAAAATGAAATTCTGAGTCTTTGAAAAAAGTCCGGAAATAGGCAGTTTTCATGCTGTTCCAGGCAGAGATATCCCAAAGCTGTAAGATATGTTCTATCTCATTTTCCGTTAGATCTTTTGTTTCTTTTACTTGATATTTCATGAGTTTAAGCTATTAATAAATGTGAGGTGGTAATCATGTTGTTGTTTGGTAATCAGTTTTTTATAATGTAATAATTCTATTTTATGCATTAAATCAATTAAAGTTGCTTTATCTATTTTGGATTGATACATGGTAATTGCAATTTCCAGATTGTCAATCAGATAATAAGAATCAGCGTCTTCATACAACAGAAATATTTTAGCATAGATCAATCCTAAGTCATATTTTATAACTGATCTTACATGGCTTTCCAGAAACTTATCCGAAATAATAACAAGATAATAGCTGTTCCACAAGCTGATTCTTTCAAAAAAATACTGGATATCGGTTTCCTGAAAATCTTTAATGATTTCAATGAACTCAGACAATAATCCGCCAACTTCCCAATGTTCTATATTGCTGTCATTTTCAGCAACAAAATGGTACAGGGCCTGGATTTTCTCATTCCCAAACTTAGGAGGAAATAAGGCTTTATAAAATGTCTTTTTTAGCAAATGTATGTTCATTGTTGTGTTTTTTAGGGGTTATATCTTTTATTGATATAGGTTTTTAAACTTTTTTATACGGTCAATATCTTTATTTCCAGGTTCGATTTCAAATTTTGAATTGATATCTAAAGCAAAAGGCTGCTGTTGTAAAGCTTCAATATCTCCAATATTTTCTTCTGAAATACCACCACTTAAAAAGTAGGGCAGTGGAATCTTAAGATCGTTCAGTAAAGTCCAGTCAAACTGTTTCCCTGTTCCCCCGAATGCTTTTCCGTCTGTATCAAACAAATAATAGGTGATAGGTGACGGGTTGCAGGCCGCAGGTTGCTGACTGAAAGTTTGTAGTATTCCGTTTTTTGTTTCTGAATCATTGTTTCCTATCCTTATCACTTTAATGATCTTGACTTCCGGATCCAGTTTTTGTTTTAATTCAGCAATGAAACTATCACTTTCGTCACCATGAAGCTGAACAAAATTCAATTTGGCTTTTTGAACAATCTGTAGAATATCATCTGCAGCTTCGTTCACAAAAACACCGGTTTTTCCCTGGTGATTTATAATAGAAATCTCTTCCAGGCTCAGGTGATTCAAAACATATCTCGGTGATTTTTCATAGAAGATAAAGCCGAGAAAATCTACGTTCATGGAAATCAATTCCTGAATCTGTTCCTGTTTGGTAAGACCGCAGACTTTGAGTTTTGGATGTATAGTAGTGGAGTTCATTGTTGGCATTATCAATATTAAATTTTAGCAGCGAATTCTTCAAATGCTGTAGCGGGATTTGTATTTTTCATAAAATATTCTCCCATCAGGAAGCCGTCAAATCCCTTTTCTTTTAAAAACTGAAAATCTTCCAGGTTATAAATACCGCTTTCCGCTACAGATAAAACTTCTTTTGGAAGCAGGTTTTTCAGCTGAACAGAATGTTGCAGATCCACTTTGAAATCCTTAAGGTTTCTATTGTTGATCCCCACAAGATCAATTTTTGAATTATAATGTTTCAGTTCATCTTCCGTATGAATTTCCAGTAAAACTTCCATGTTCAATTCATGAGCAAGATCTGTAAATTCTTCTACCTGAGCGGGTGAAAGACATGATGCAATCAGTAAAATGACATCAGCTCCAATACTTTTAGCTTCATAGAACTGATATTCATCAATCATGAAATCTTTTCTCAGAATCGGAATATTAATATCATTTCTTACACTTACAATATCATTTAAGTTTCCACCGAAAAAGTCATGATCAGTCAGGATAGAAATTCCGCTGGCTCCAAAGTTTTCGTATGCTGAAACCACTTCTAAAGGTTCTACACTATTGTTGATGATTCCTTTTGATGGAGATTGTCTTTTAAATTCAGCGATAATTCCGCTTTTATTTTGGATGGATTCTTTCAGAGAATTGGTGTTTCTTCCAAAAAAGCCTGTGTTTTTTAACCGGTCAAGAGATATGCGTGATTTTGCTCCGGTAATCTCCAGTTTTTTTCGTTCAATAATTTTATCCAGTATAGTCATTTGTTGCAGAATTTAATAAGATAATAAAAATGATGAACCATTAAGGGATATTAAGATAATAAGATAAATTAAGCCATCAAAGATGGAGAATAAAGGATGTCGCTGAATAAATAGCTTTAGCTATTATCTTAACTATTCTTCATCACTTAAAAATTCTTAACGGTTAAAAAAAATAATAAGACTAATTAATTAAAAGATTAAAACTGTTCAGTGCCTTTCCGCTTTGCAGGCTTTCCTTAGCTAAAAGAAGACAGTCGTCATACGTTCCGAAGCGGTGCGTGTTGTACAGTGCTACTGAAGCGTTGGCCAGAATCACAGAATTTTGTTGTTCCGTACCTTTTCCTTCCAGAATATTCATAAATATTTTTGCCGTTTCCTGAACGGTGCTTCCAGCCTTAATATCCTCCAGCGTTACCGGATTGAAACCTAAATCTTCAGCAGAATAAATTTCTTCTCCGTTTTTTGTAATGATTTTGCTGTCGTCAGTAAGACTTATTTCATCATATCCGTCAAGGCCGTGTACCAGAATAAACTCACGTTCCTCTTTTTGAAGGAGGTACTGGTAAATTCTTGCTATTTCCAGGTTATACACCCCAATCATTGAATATTTGGGTTTTGCAGGATTAACTAATGGCCCCAAAAGGTTAAAAAATGTTCTTAAACCTAAAGATTTTCTCAATAATCCAACAGATTGCAGCGCGGGATGAAAATAAGGAGCATGTAAAAAGCAAATATTGGCTCGCTCAAGGTCTTCATTCAATTGCTTCGAATTATTTTTAAACTGATAACCCAATTCTTCCAGTACATTGGATGAACCGGTGGTAGTGGAAGCTCCGTAATTTCCATGTTTGGTTACCTTCTGTCCGGCTCCGGTCACCACAAAACTGGCTAATGTTGAGATATTGATAGTGTCTTTTCCGTCACCTCCCGTTCCCACAATGTCAATAGCATCACTGGCATCTATATCTGCAGGAACAGCCATCTGTAGCAGCGCCTCTCTGAATCCTTCCACTTCCTTCAGAGTAATATTTCTCATCAGGAAAACACTGATAAATGCGGTGACTTCTGCAGTGTTGAACTTATTCTGTGCAATCTCAATCATGGTAGCCTTGGCTTCTGATTTTGAAAGCGTATTATGATTGAACAGGTATTGCAGTATTTCTTTCATTTGTGGAGTTTTTATTGTTGTTGATGGGATTTCTAATGTTTTCACGATAAAAGAAAGTTTTTGATGATTACTTCTCCTTCGGGTGTTAAAATACTCTCAGGGTGGAACTGTACTCCGTGTACATCATAAGTTTTATGCTGTAAAGCCATGATCATTCCGTCTTTGTCTACAGCTGTGATCTCTAATTCTTCCGGGAAACCTTCCGGATTTACTGCCCAGCTGTGGTATCTGCCTACTTCCAGGCCTGAGCTTAGATCTTTGAAAAGTTTAGTATTTTCTTTTACCAGTTCAGTAGTGGTTGCTACTCCGTGGAAGATTTCAGTCAGATTGATCAGATTTCCTCCAAACGCTTCAGCAATAGCCTGCTGTCCGAGACATACTCCCAGAATGCTTTTTGTAGGAGCATATTCTTTAATAAGGTCTAATAAAATACCTGCTTCCTCAGGAATTCCAGGCCCTGGAGAGAGAATGATCTTATCATACTTTCCGATTTCTTCCAGGGTAATTTCATCATTTCTTACCACATCCACTCTTTGATTCAGAATTCTTTCAATAATCTGGACCAGGTTATAAGTGAAGCTGTCATAGTTATCAAAAACGAGAACTTTAAGTGGCTGCTGAGTATTTATATTGTTGTTCATTTCTTTTTTGTTAGGTTGTTCTTTTGCTGGTTGCTAGTTGCTGGTTACTAGGGCTTATTTTATTTTTCAACTATTTTTTCTGCTTTTTCCACTGCTTTTTTCAATGCATTCAGTTTATTGTTGACTTCCTGCAGTTCATTTTCCGGAACTGATTTTGCCACAATACCGGCACCAGCCTGGTAAAAGAGTGTATTATTCTTACTTAAGAAAGTTCTGATCATAATGGCCTGGTTGCAGGTTCCATTCAAACCGATAATTCCTATACAGCCGCCATAATATCCGCGGGAATCTTTTTCGTATTGATTAATAAGTTGAAGCGCTTTATGCTTCGGCGCGCCACTCAGAGTTCCCTGAGGGAAAGTTGCAGATACCATTTCAAGAGGGTTGATATCAGTGGCAACATCTGCTGTAACTTCGCTAACCATATGGATTACGTGAGAGAACAACTGAATTTCTTTAAGCTTGGTCACCGTTACATTTTTTCCGAGTTTTCCAAGATCATTTCTTGCCAGGTCTACCAGCATGGTATGTTCTGCATTTTCTTTAGGATCAGCTTTTAATTCCTCAATAGCCTGAAGATCAGTCTCAAAGTTTCCCGTTCTTTTAGAGGTTCCGGCAATCGGGTGAATGATTGCTTTATGGTCTTTTATAATTAATTGGCTTTCAGGGCTTGATCCGAATAATTTGTAATTTCCATAATCAAAATAGAAAAGATATGGAGAAGGGTTGATATTTCTCAAGGCACGGTATACATTGAATTCATCTCCCTTGAATTTCTGTTCAAACCTTCTGCTCAGAACAAGTTGGAAGACATCGCCACGCATGCAGTGCTTTTGGGCTGTTTTTACTAATTCTCTATAGTCTTCATCAGTAATATTAGATGTTTCCTCATCAGTTTTTTCGAAAGGGTACACCGGAGTATTCTGATTTTTAATAAGGTTTTCCAACAGGTGGAAGTCAGATTTTACCCCTTCAATAGAATTTTCAATAATATACATTTCATCATTAAAATGATTAATTGCAATTACGTATTGATATAATCTGTATCTGAGAACAGGAATTTCAACTTCCTTACTTTGTGCTTTAAGATTGATCTTTTCAAAAAACTGTACCGCTTCAAAACTTGTATATCCAAAAAGACTCTGAGCCGTTTGTTCTATCGGATCGTTGGTTTCTTCACATTTAAAAATCTTCCTGAATTCTTCAAATATATCTGTGATATTGCGTTCCATCATGAATTGCTTTACAGGAGCAGAAGCAGGAAGTTTGATTTCATATTCGTTGAGGTTCTTCACTTCAATTCCAGCAATGGCATTCACAGCGATGAAGGAAAAGTTGTTATCAATACTTTTTGAATCCGAGCTTTCCAGAAGAATGGTATCACGGAATTTATCTCTGATTTTAAGATAAATATTCATGGGCGTATGAAGATCTCCCAGCGTTTTTTTCGAAACAGTTTTTATTTTAATTGTGTCAGTATGCATTTTGTTTTTTTGTAAGATTAAAGAATAAAAAAAGGCTTCAACGGTATCCGTCAAAGCCTATATATTGTTTTTTGATTATTTCTGCTGTATGATTAGCAACATGACAATACCTTCAGACCCGACGAAGAGTTTGAAAGCCACCACCAAATATTGTTGCTCATTGTAAACATGGGACAAATGTAGAAATTTTTTTAATACAAAAACTAAAAAATAGTAAAAATTTAAAAAACTTAATATAAGAATCTCCTATTTAAGCTGCTTCAGCTCAAGTTGTAATTCTTTTATTTTCTCTTTGTAAGATTCATCATCATAGTACTTTACATAGTCTTCCAATGCTGCAATATATTCTTCAATGAATTCCTTATTGGTTCTGTCTGCTTCATATTTGATTTTTGCTGAATTGATAGGAGCCAATTTTAAATACTTAAGATTAGCCTGTCCTTCATCAGACTGATTGTAGAGAATCACTATATTTTTTTCATATCCCGGAATGTATTTTACAGGAAAAGAAACTTCCGTTCGTGGAATTCTGATTGCATTTTCAATCGGATAGATAGAAGCGGTTGTAGTAGAGAAAAACGTTGAAATATATTTTCCGTCCTGTTTCTTTACAATAGCCTCATAATCATGGATATACATTTCATTTAGGGTGGAGTTGGTTTCTACATCAGACGTGATGATTGCAGTGCTTTCCACTCCGTATTTGTTTAAAAACCATGCATTTAAAAATTGCCCTCCAATCCCGTTTAATATAGCCAAAGGAATAATTGGAATCAGAAACCATGCTTTTTTGGTCAGATAGGAAAGCCCTCCAAAGAATATCAGCAACAGAATCACGGTATAAAAACCATGATGACTGGTGAAAAACAGAATTTTTGAAATTAAAACCATGCATTAAATATAATTATTTTATTTAAATGCTAAGATCGTAAGGATGTTATTAGATTATTATTTAATATGTGTTCGCAAAAGCGTTTCACTCAGCAAGGTTTGTCATCATTAGCTAAACGAAGTGCCTTTGCGAACAAAAAAAGAGTTTTATTTAATTACTTTGCGAACCTGGCGTTTAAAACAACTATTTTACTGGTTCAGACAAAGGAATATCAGGCGTTCCACTGTAGAAAACAATTAGCGTTGCCCCTTTATCTCCGGTTTTTCCTCTGTGAGCAATGTTAACCATTTCAGGAAGAACCTGGCCTTTTCTTACCCATTGTGTTTTGCCGTCTTCCTTTCTTTCAATCTGGATTTCTCCTTTTTCTACATATGCTGCATTAATGACAGGGTGTTTATGCCAGTCCAGAGCTTTGTTGGGAGGTACGGCAATTTTCAGAACCGATATTTCAGGCTGTGTTGTGGGATAAGACGGATACACAGTTCCATCCCATGATTTTGTTGTTTTCAAAAGTGTTACAGATTCAATTTTATCAGTATATTCTGATTGTGGCTCATTCGATGAATTATCACAGGAAAAAAGAAGGGAAGAGAGTAGAGTGAAGAAAGCTGTACCCAATAGATTTTTTTTAGTCATAAACTTTTCAATTAATAGATTGATTTTGGTTCGGATCATCCGTGATACAAAAATAGTAAGCCTATTTAAATTTCCCCAGTGTTTGAATTATTTTTTTATTGATCTGATGACAATTCAGCCTTTAAAAAATATTTATCAAAGAAAACATTTGTCATAAGTTTAAAACTTTATTTTTTATATTTTTGCTTCCAAATTAGAAAAAAATGAAAAAAGTATTAGCAATCGCATTTATCGGAGGTTTATTATTAGCAAGCTGCAAGAAAAAGCCAGATCACTCTTTACAGGATACCAACACTATGATGGAAGAGCCAGAAGCAACTACTGTTGTAGATTCTACAGCTAAAACTGCTGCTCCTGCTGCTGCAACTCCTGCTACAACTGCTCCTGAAGCTGCTAAAACAGATTCTACAGCGAAGAAATAATGAAAAAAATACTTTTGGCAGGAACAATCGGTCTTCTGATTATTTCCTGTTCTAAAAAAGAAAATACAGCAGAAGTGGCACCTTCTTCTGAGACTGCAGTTGTTTCAGAACCGGCAGCATCTAATCTTTCAGGTGATCAGATCATGGAAACATTGGATTGCTCAGGATGTCACTCTGTGAATGAGAGAATGATAGGACCTTCTTATAAGGAAATTGCAGGGAAGTACTCTGAAAAGGATACAGAACTGCTTGCTTCCAAAATTATAGAAGGCGGAAGTGGAGTATGGGGAAGTGTGCCTATGGCTCCCCATCCACAGGTATCTAAAGAAGATGCAAAAAAAATGGTAGAATATATTTTAAGTCAGAAGAAATAAAATATGTCTGCTGAAAAATCCAGTCTGCACACAAGAAATCTACATCGTAATCCCTATGATTTTGATGAACTTATTTCTTGTGTGCCGGAACTGAAACACTTTGTCTTCGTTAATGCTTATCAGACGGTAACCATTAATTTCAGCATTCCAAAAGCGGTTAAACTGCTCAATAAAGCCTTACTCTTACATTTTTATCATATCAAAGGCTGGGATATTCCTGACACCAATCTTTGTCCTCCCATTCCCGGAAGAGCAGATTATGTACACTATATTGCCGATCTTTTAGCTGAACAGCTGAACGAAATTCCAACAGGAAATTCTATAAAAGGATTGGATATAGGAACAGGAGCCAATCTTGTATATCCTTTAATCAGCCACAAATCCTATGGCTGGGAAATGTTGGGTACAGATATCAATCAGGATTCTTTGGTAAATGCTCAAAATATTCTGGGTCAAAATGAAAATCTTGCTTCTGTTATTCAGTTGAAAAGTCAGCCTGATGCTGATCATATCTTTACCAATATCATTAATCCTGATGACAGGTTTACGTTTACCATGTGTAATCCTCCTTTCCATGATTCTGAAGAGTCTGCAATGAAAGGAAATATCAGGAAAACAAAAAATCTTAATAAATCAAAGAAAACCAAACCTCTTCTTAACTTTAGCGGTCAGCAGTCTGAGCTTTGGTGTGAAGGAGGTGAACTGGCTTTTATTACAAAGATGATTCATGAAAGTGTATTATTTTCATCACAGGTTCTTTGGTTCACGTGTCTGGTTTCCAAAAAAGACAATCTCAATAAACTCACTAATCTTTTAAAGAAAGTAAACGCTGTAGAGATGAAAACCATTGATATGGCACAGGGACAAAAAGTAAGCAGAATGCTGGCCTGGACGTTTATTCCTCAAAAAGACAGAAAGACCTGGTTTATTTAAAGTTCAAAGTTTAAAGTTTAAAGTTTCTGGTTGCTAGTTTTTTTTGTTGCTGTTTTTATTAGGTTATCATTATCTTGATTTTCCATGAAAACTCACCATTCACTTGCGAAGCAAAATTAACTATTGACAGCATCCCGAATCTTGTATCCCAATATCCTGTACTCCGAATCTCAACATCATTCCTCTTCACTTTTTAAAATTTCTTAAAAAAGCCATTGATGGTCATGTCAAAAATGCCTAAATTTGTACGCTTTTAGAAAAATAAGAAATGCAATTATCAGAACAAGAAATCATTAGAAGAGAAAAGCTGAATAAGCTTACTGAAATGGGGATTAATGCGTTCCCTGCGGATGAGTATACCATTACAGATACTACAGAATCTATAAAACAGGACTTTTCTGAAAGTAAACAGGTGAAGATCGCTGGTAGATTAATGTCCCGCAGAATTCAGGGGAAGGCTTCTTTCGCGGAATTGCAGGATTCTAAAGGAAAAATTCAAGTTTACTTCAACAGAGACGAGATCTGTCCGGGTGAAGATAAAGAACTATATAATGAAGTATACAAACATCTTTTGGATATCGGTGATATTATCGGTATTGAAGGAGAATTGTTTACCACGCAGGTAGGAGAGATGACCGTTTTAGTAAAGAACTTTACACTTCTTACTAAGGCTTTACGCCCTCTTCCTCAGGCTAAAACAGACGAAAACGGTGTTGTACATGACGGATTTACAGATCCTGAATTAAGATACAGACAACGTTATGTAGATTTAACGGTGAACCCTCAGGTTAAAGAAATTTTCGTGAAAAGAACAAAATTGTTCAATGCCATGAGAACATTCTTCAACGATGCAGGTTACTTTGAAGTAGAAACTCCTATTTTACAGTCAATTCCTGGTGGAGCTGCTGCAAAACCGTTTATCACACATCACAATGCATTAGATATTCCATTATATTTAAGAATTGCCAACGAATTATATCTGAAAAGATTGATCGTAGGTGGTTTTGACGGAGTATATGAGTTCTCTAAAAACTTCAGAAATGAAGGAATGGACAGAACGCATAATCCTGAGTTTACTGCTATGGAGATCTATGTAGCATACAAAGATTACAACTGGATGATGGATTTCACTGAGAAATTATTGGAATTCTGTGCCACTCAGGTGAATGGAAATTCAGAATCTACTTTCGGTGAACACACAATCAACTGGAAAGCTCCTTATCCAAGAGTTTCCATGACAGAAGCAATCCTGAAATATACAGGATTTGATATCACAGGAAAAACTGAAAAGGAATTATACGATTTTGCCAAGTCTATCGGTATTGAAGTAAACGAGACGATGGGGAAAGGAAAATTAATTGATGAAATCTTCGGTGAGAAATGTGAAGGAAACTTCATTCAACCGACATTCATTACAGATTATCCGATCGAAATGTCTCCACTGACAAAGAAACACAGAAGCAAAGAAGGCTTAACAGAACGTTTTGAATTAATGGTGTGTGGTAAAGAAATTGCCAATGCGTATTCAGAGCTTAATGATCCTATCGATCAGAGAGAGCGTTTTGAAGCACAGATGACTTTATCTGAAAGAGGAGACGATGAGGCAATGTTCATCGATCAGGACTTTTTAAGAGCATTGGAATATGGAATGCCGCCAACTTCAGGGTTAGGAATCGGTATGGACAGATTAATCATGTTCTTAACGAATAATCCATCAATCCAGGAAGTGTTGTTCTTCCCTCAGATGAGACCTGAAAAAGCGGTTCCACAGATTGAATTGGGAGAAGATGAAAAAGTAATCCTTGAAATCCTTAATTCTCAGGAAGAAGCAATGTCTTTAGCAGAAGTAAAAGAAAGAAGCCAGTTATCCGGTAAAAAATGGGATAAAGCTTCCAAAACTCTGACAAAGAACAATATTGTGAAAGTAGAGAAGATTGACGAAAATCTTTTGATGAAATTGGCTTAAGATTTCTAAAGAAGATGTAAATATAAAAGGTACAGAGCTATTCTGTACCTTTTTCTTTTTTCCATTTCCGAAGCTGTGTTCTGAAGTTTTTAAACGGAGCCACGGTATTAATATGAATCCACTTCCAGACTGGCCACTGAGCTGGTGTAGCTGCCCATTTTCTTTGTCCGGGAATGAATAATGTATCATCATTCAGGCTTTCTATCCATGCAATAATTTCATTAACCTGATTTTTTAATAATGCTCTTTGCTCCTGTAAGCTATAAGATCCGTATTGATCATAAAATGACTGATATAATCCTTTAAGATTGTTCCATTTATATTCGGGAGTAGGTGTTTTAACATCAATTCCCTTTTTTTCATCAGATTCCCATTGCAAAAGCAGGTGAGTCCAGCCCAGTTGATAAGAAATGTTTTGTGATGGAGTTTTGTCAACTCCGGATTGCAGAAGATCTTTTTCGTCTTCTTTAATATCATCAAATTCCTGATTGTAAAGCTGGAATCTTTTCTTCAGTTCTTCAATAAGTTCTGTTTTATCCTTGTAATCCGGCATATTTATTATTTTCTCAGTTTACTGAACGAAGCCATCAGATAAAATAAAAACGGAAGAATAAATAAGGAGCCCAGCATCAAAGCCCATCCCAATGCGGCAATGGTTTTTTCGGGGGCCATATGTTCCAGTAATGAAAGATGTTGTCCGTTTCCTAATAAAATAATATTCGGATTATGCTGATATGTTGCAGCCACTAAAATCATGACCATTTGAAATCCTGCCAATGCACGTACCGGAAGCAGTTTTTGTCGGTTCAACGCTCTTAGAATAAGCAATAATGCAATGGTAGCAAAAGCGATCGCCATAATTCCCAAAGGTTTTGAAAATACCCACATCAAAAGAGGAATATCTGAAATATAAGCTGTGAAAAATACTAATATTCCTGTAATGACCACAAAGATCATCGCTTGCTTGGATTTTCTTATCATCAGTAAAAGATCTGCTTTATCACGGGTCTCTCTTAATGAAAAGATAGAAGCAAGATAAGCGCACAATGCAACAGTGAATAGACCTACCGAAACTCCAAACCAGTTCAGCCAGCTAAAAATATATAAATCCACAAAACTTACCGCGTCAGGATTGATAGAGTGGGAAACCGTTGCCGCAGCAATTAACCCTAAAAAGAAAGGCGTTAAAAGGCTTGCATAATAGAAAATCTGGGTATATAAAACCTGCCAGTTATCTTTCACAGCATCATAGTGTCTGAAAGTAAATGCCGTTCCTCTTGCAATAATCCCTACCAGCATCAATACCAGAGGAATATGAAGATAGGTAGACATGGTGGTATAGATTTCGGGAAACCCTACAAAAAGAATCACAATTGCGATGATCAGCCACATATGATTGGCTTCCCATACAGGAGCAATAGACTCATACATAATTTCCTGAGTCTTATGTCTGGCTTTTTTATTGCTGAAAAGCTCTACAATACCAGCTCCGAAATCGGCCCCTCCCAGAATAATATAAAGACAGATGGAAAGCCAGAGAAAACCTATAACAACGTAGATCATGATTTTTTGTTTTTATCGTTAAACTGAGGGTCGGTAGGATCGTAAAGTTTCGGTACCATTTGAATCTGTCTTCTTAAAAGGAAGATAAGAATCATCGATAATGATATGAAAATTGCAGTAAAGAAGTAGAATGAATACTGTATTCCAGGCATTGGGGTAACAGCGTCTACTGTTCTCATAATTCCGTAGATAATCCACGGCTGTCTGCCCACTTCTGTGACTGTCCATCCCGCTTCCAGAGCAATATATCCAAAAGGGGTTGCTATTAAAAAGGTCTTTAACAGCCAGTTTTTACTCAGCCATTCCTTTCTGAAGAAAAAAGAATATAAATAAATAACTCCAATACCAATCATCACTACCCCGAAAAAGATCATGATCTGAAAAGCATAATGAACAACCGCAATAGGAGGCCATTCATCTCTCGGAAAATCTTTAAGACCTTTTACTTCAGCATTAAAATCATTACTCACCAGGAAACTTAAAACTTTTGGAATCTTCACTGCATATTTCACTTCTTCTTTGTCTTCATCCGGAATTCCCCCGATGATAAATGAAGCTCCTTTTTCAGTTTCAAAATGAGCTTCCATAGCTGCCAGTTTTATCGGTTGTCTTTCTGCTACCGATTTTGCGGCAACATCACCACTTAAAGGTGCTCCGAATGCTCCGATAAGAGCAAAACCTACGGCAATTCTAAATGCTTTAGTATGAAATTCAATATTTCTTTTTCGCATAATCATAAAGGCATGAACTCCGGCTACTGCAAACCCTGTCGCACAAAATGCAGCAACAGTCATATGAAGAGCCTGTGGAAACCATGCATCGTTGAACATTGCTTTAATAGGATCTATATTAAGATACTGCCCATTAATATAATCAAAACCCGTTGGAGAATTCATCCATGAGTTGGCTGCCACTACCAGAATTCCGGAAGCAAGTCCGCTTACTCCTACAAGAAATCCGCAGAACCAGTGAAACCATTTGTTGAATCTTTCCCACCCATATAAAAAGAATCCGATGGCAATAGCTTCAATGAAAAAAGCTGTTCCCTCCAGTGAAAAAGGCATTCCGAAAATAGGACCTGCATGTTTCATAAAACCTGGCCATAAAAGCCCCAGCTCAAAAGAAAGCATTGTTCCCGAAACAGCTCCGGTAGCAAAAAGGATGGCTACTCCTTTACTCCATGCTTTTGTAAGCCCTTTATATACTTCATTATTGGTTTTTAGGTACTTCCAATGGGCAAAAGCCATGAGAAAAGGCATCACCATACCCACACAGGAGAATATAATATGAAAGCCCAGAGAAAGTGCCATTTGGGCACGGGCAGCAATAAAATCATCCATAATATCAACTTTTCAGTTAATAAATTTAAGCATAAATTATTGATGTTGAGTATGATTTAAAACAGTTGATATTTCAGGAATACAAATTAATTTTGATTCTTTTATGGATTACAATTCCTTATGTTTTCAATAAGAAAACTCTACATTTTTTTGACACTTTTTAACTTTCATACCTCGAAAAAAATCACGATATTTGTAAGTCTTTGCATAGAGCAAGATTTTTAATATTTAATATGAGTCAAAAACAATATACAGCTAGTAGTATTCAGGCATTGGAAGGAATGGAGCACGTTCGTATGCGTCCTTCAATGTACATTGGTGATGTAGGAACAAGAGGTCTTCACCATTTGGTTTATGAAGTAGTAGATAACTCTATTGACGAGGCATTGGCAGGATACTGCGATACAATCTTCGTTAGCATCAAGGAAGGAAACGGAATTGAAGTAAGTGATAACGGTAGAGGTATTCCGGTTGATTTCCACGAAAAAGAGCAGAAATCAGCCCTTGAAGTTGTAATGACAAAAATTGGAGCCGGAGGTAAGTTTGATAAAGACTCTTACAAAGTTTCAGGAGGTCTTCACGGAGTTGGGGTATCGTGTGTGAATGCACTTTCCAATGAAATGGTAACTACTGTTTACAGAGACGGGAATGTTTATCAACAGATCTATTCTAAAGGAAAAGCACAGACTCAGGTTGAAGAAATCGGACATAGTGAGAAAAGAGGAACTAAGCAGTTTTTCCAGCCGGATGATACCATTTTTACTGAACTGATTTACAATTATGATACATTAGCAAGCCGTTTAAGAGAACTTTCTTACCTTAATAAAGGGATTACGATTACGCTTACCGATGAAAGAGAAAAATTGGAAGACGGATCTTTCCGTTCAGAAGTTTTTCATTCTGAAGGAGGGCTGAAAGAATTCGTTGCTTATATCGATGGTAACCGTGAATCTATTATGGAGCACGTGATTTTCATGGAAGGTGAAAGAGACGATATTCCTGTTGAAGTGGCGATGCGTTATAACACGTCATTCAACGAAAATCTTCACTCTTACGTTAATAATATCAATACCCACGAAGGAGGTACTCACCTTGCAGGTTTCAGAAGAGCTTTAACAAGAACTTTAAAGAAGTATGCAGACGAATTAGGACTTCCGGCAAAAGAAAAAGTAGAAATTACCGGTGATGACTTCCGTGAAGGATTAACAGCTGTGATTTCTGTAAAAGTAATGGAACCTCAGTTTGAAGGACAGACCAAAACAAAATTAGGAAACTCTGAAGTTTCTGGTGCTGTTGATAAAATTGTAGGAGAAATGCTTACTAACTTCTTGGAAGAGAACCCTAATGAAGCTAAGGTAATCGTTCAAAAAGTTGTTTTAGCTGCTAAGGCAAGACAGGCTGCGAAAAAAGCGCGTGAAATGGTTCAGAGAAAATCTCCAATGGGAGGTTCTGGTCTTCCCGGTAAACTTTCTGACTGTTCATCCAAAGATCCGGCTGAATCTGAACTATTTCTTGTAGAGGGAGATTCCGCAGGTGGAACAGCTAAACAGGGAAGAGACAGACACTTCCAGGCTATTCTTCCGTTAAGAGGTAAAATTTTGAACGTAGAGAAATCTATGCTTCATAAAGTATATGACAACGAAGAAATCAGAAATATCTATACTGCCCTTGGAGTATCTGTAGGTACTGAAGAAGATAGCAAAGCTTTGAATATGGCGAAGCTTAGATATCATAAAATTGTGATTATGACCGATGCCGATATCGATGGTTCTCACATCTCTACTCTGATTCTTACTTTCTTCTTCAGATATATGAAGGAACTTATTGAGAACGGATATATCTATATTGCGCAACCGCCTTTATACCTATTAAAGAGAGGTAACAAAAAAGTATATGCTTACAATGAAAAAGAACGTGAAGAGTTTACTTTAGAAATGTCTCCAGACGGAAAAGGAGTAGAAGTACAACGTTACAAAGGTCTTGGGGAAATGAACCCTGAACAGCTTTGGGAAACAACCCTGAATCCTGAACACAGAATTCTGAAACAGGTAACCATTGATAATGCAGTGGAAGCAGACAGTGTTTTCTCAATGTTGATGGGAGATGAAGTTCCGCCAAGAAGAGAGTTTATCGAGAAAAATGCGAAATATGCAAAAATTGATGCATAAACGTTTTTAAAAATATAATAAAAAAAGCTTCTAATTATTTAGAAGCTTTTTTTATATTTGGATAAACCAAAAAAACAATAATATGTTAACTCTTTTACAAACAGACCCTTACAATGGGGCAGATGCAGTGTCTGGAGCAGCCGCTGCGGGATTAGGGATCGGAACAATGTTCTTCGGCTTACTATGCTATATCTTTTATGGATACTGCATGTACAAAATCTTTCAGAAAGCAGGAAGACAAGATGCCTGGGCCGCTTTTATCCCGATTTATAATTCAATAGTATTGTTGGAGATCGTGAAAAAGCCAATATGGTGGATTATTCTATTCTTTATTCCGTTGGTAAATATCTATGCATGCTGGGTTGTATATGACAGACTAGCTAAAGGTTTTGGCAAAGAAACTCCTCTTTACACTATTCTGATCCTCCTTTTTGGATTTATCTTTATCCCTGTATTGGGGCTTGGCAGTGATCGTTTTGATAGTAAACTGGTTCCAAATGATTAAAAAAGAAAATGAAAAACTTAAAGACTTCAGAAATGAGGTCTTTTTTTTATTAATGATTGTGGGTTGTAGAATTAATTGTACTTCTTCTTATTATTAATTCTACAGTTTTTGAATTATATGAATCGTAATTTATTTTAAATTTGAAACGCAGACAATATGAAGTTTTATCACTTCATGCACAGAATAGATATCTGGAATGAGTATAAATATTCTGTTTTAACTTTTCAGAATTTTAATAATGAAAAGTTGATAATGTGTTCATATCCTTATAGGTACATCCAAAAAGTACTTTTTTAAGTATTAGGTTAAGGCTTCACAATGTTGAAGCCTTTTATATTTTTTTTAACAGTTATTAAGATTTTCTTATTTTTGCTTAATTTTAATGACTATGATGAAAATATTAGTTCTTGGGGCTTTCTCTATTGCCTCATTACATTTTGCACAAAGCTATCCTGCTTCTGCAATTCCTGAAAATTCCAAAAACAATAATATTCGATGAAAATTAATACTAAACTTACTGTAGCAGTGAGCTGTCTTATGTTTAATGTAATTTTTGCACAACATAAATTCCTATCGCCACCTGTCTTTGATGAATCGGATCTGAAAAAAACTAACTCATTGATAGAAAAGGATGCTCCTGCTGAGATTCTATATAATAGTGTTCGATATAATATCAGGAATGATAATTCTTTAGAAAAAGAATGCTATTCGAAAATTAAAATCTATGATAAAAAGCGCTCAGAAGATTGGCTTAATATAAGTATTCCTCTCCTTACCGATGAATCTCTGAGTAAATTTGAAGTTAGAATATATAACCTTTTCAATAATAAAGTTGAAAAAGTATTAATTGATAAAAAAGAGCAGCTAAAAGAGAGTTTTACAAAAGGTATAAATATCTATAAACTTGCTTTACCTAATATTTCAGATGGATCTGTAATAGAATATAGCTATAAAGTGACGAGTAATAATATAGCCAATCCAGTATATTTTCTGGAGTATAATATTCCTGTTGTTTATCAGGAGTATAATTTGGAATATCCTGATGAGCCTATTACTTATCTTTTCAACAGTACAGGAAGTGTTGTGAAACCCAAATACTATGTCACAACTACCGAAGATCGTTTAGGAGCTTTATATAATGTTTTCAGATTTGGATATGAGAACATGAAATCTATTCAGAAAGAAAATTATGTAAAAGATTTAGATAGATTTAGGGGAAAAGTAAAACCTGAACTTAAAAGATTTGCAACTAAGCATTTTGCTTATAATGAGTTCAAAGATTGGAATAGTCTTGCAGACAAGCTTTATAGCTTTGACGACTTTGGAAGTTTCTTAAAAGGCAATGTGAAAGATATTCTTCCTGAGAATATTAAAACATATTATGATCCTTTAGGTAGAGCAGATAGAATTTTCAATTTTGTCAAAGAAAATTACAGGTGGAATGACAAGAAAGGAATAATGGCTTCTCAGAATTTAAGACAACTTATAAAAACAAAATCTGGGAATAGTGCAGATATAAATCTTCTTTTGATCATGCTTTTAAGAGATGCTGGAATTGATGCTAATCCTCTTCTGATTTCTACTGTTGATAATGGTATTTTAAATATTATTTCTCCTAACGTTAATAACTTGAATTTTGTATTGACGTCAGTTAAAATTAATAATCAAATTTATTTTTATGATGCAACATCCTTTAATTCTAAAGTAAATATGTTGCCGGAAAGGGATTGGAATGACTTCGGGATTTTATTGGAAGGAAAAACAGGAACATCTATTTCATTTTCTAATACCAATATAAGCAAAAAAGAAATGAATATTAATGCTAGCTTAGACCTGGAAAATTCTTTAGTAAAAGGAACTTTTACACAAAAAGATAATGGGATGTATGCAATTAATTCTTATGATGAGTTTGATGTAAATAAGGATAAATATAAACAAGTATTTCCATTACGATATAATATAGATGGAAAAAATGTGGAAGCAAAACTCTTGGTTAATGGTGATTTTGAAACCCAAATGACATTTTCTGATACTAATTTAATGGATGTAGTAGGAGACAAAATACTTATCAATCCAATCATGTTTTTGAATACTGAAAAAGAATTGTTTGATCAATCCCAGGAAAGAAAACATCAGATTGATTTTATTTCGGCTTTTAATAAAGAAAAAAGAATAGAACTAGAAATTCCTGAAAATTATAAAGTTTCGAGTCTTCCGAAAGATAAAAAAATTGCTACAGATGACCAGGAAATCTCTTTTTTATACAAGGTTGAAACGATTGGTAACAAAATAGTAATTACTTCAAAATTAGGTGTTGCCAGCCAAAATTATCCTAAAGAATATTATCCATTTTTTAAGCAAATCTGGAAAACAATTTCTGAAACAGAAAATCAAGTGATTAGTTTGGTTAAAAAATGATATAAAATTTTAATAATTTAATTTTTATTTAAAATTAACAGTAATGATGAAAATTTTAATTTTAGGGGCTTTCTCTATTGCCTCATTACATTTTGCACAAAGCTATCCTGCTTCTGCAATTCCTGAGAATTTAAAGAAAAATGCTAATGTTGTTATACGAAGAGATTTTACAACAGCTCAGATCAATAAAGTTGATCAAATAAAATATCAGTATAATAAGGTTACTACAGTTTTAAACAAAGATGGTAATGATCAGGCGGCAGCCTATATTCCTTATGATAAGGCAAGACGTATTTCAAATGTAAAAGTAACCATTTACGATGAAGCCGGAAAAAAGCTTAAAAGTGTTTCAAAGTCTGACTTTCAGGATATAGCGAATAACCCTCAGGGAATCTTTTATTCTGATAACAGAGTCTTGGTATATTCTTATACCCCTGCTCAATATCCTTATACTGTTGACTTTTCTTATGAAACTGATGATGAAAATACAGTTTTCATTCCTGACTTTGTGCCATTTACTTCTATTAAAACATCCCTGGAAGAAGCTCAGTTTAGAATTACTAATACTTCAGGAATTGAACTTCGCACTAAGATATATCCGTCAAAATACAACTATGCTTCTGTAATAGAAAGTGGCAGTGCAAATGATAAAACCTATTCATATAAGAATGTACCTGCAATTGATGATGCTTTTATGATACCGCAGCCCGTTAAAATCTTGCCTTCAGTAAACTTTGCACTTGCAAAATTCAGTTTGGCAGGAAAGCAGGGAACTCTAAATAACTGGACAGATTTCGGAACCTGGATTTATAATGATCTTCTGATACCGGTTTCAGCTTCTACTCCTGCTATCAAGGCTGAAGTAGCATCTTTACAACTGCAGGGATCTGTGGAAGATAAGGTGAAGAAAATTTATCAGTACATGCAGAACAAAAGCCGATATATTGCTGTTGCTTTAGGAATTGGCGGCTGGCAGCCTATGATGCCGGATGAGGTTCAGAAAAAAGGATACGGAGACTGCAAGGGACTTACGAATTATATGAAAGTTCTTTTGAATGAAGCAGGAATTCCTTCCAATTATTGCATCATTACTTCTGGCCGTTCGCAGGTTTCTTTTGATCCTGAATTCCCTTCTATGGGTGGAAACCACGTTATTTTGATGGTACCAACTGAAAAAGGTAATATCTGGCTTGAAAATACCTCTCAGCAGATCGCATTTAACCATTTAAGTTACAGTACTACTGATAGAAATGCACTGGCGGTGACCTCAAAAGGAATCGAACTTATCAATACACCTGTGTATAAAGCAGAACAAAATAAGGAAAGACAGGTGTTGAAAATTAACCTTAACGAGGATAACAGTATCGCGGGAACAGGAAATTTTTCTTACACGGGAAATCAATATGATTATAATTTAAGATTCGTAAATCTAAATCCAAAAGAGAAAAATGACGCGGTAAAGGCAAATTTTGACATTTTAAACTTTGAAAAAGTGGAAATGAAAAACTTTACCAATGACAGAGATAATGCTGTTATTACGTACGACCTTGATTTTAAAACCAATAATTTCTCTAAAAAAGCAGGAAATAGCCTTTTATTCAGATCTGTACCTATTTTTTCTGATGTTGTTTATAAGACGGATGAGAATCGTGAACTTCCTTTTGAAGTCAATATGTCCTTTGAAGATGAATATGAAATTGCTTTTATTCTTCCTTTGGGTTATAAAATTGATGAAATTCCGGATAACTCAAACATCACTTCTGAATTTGGGTCATATAAGCTAAGCTTTGTTAAAAATGACAATCAGATAAAAGTGATCAGAAAAATGCAGATCAATAAAGGATTGTATCCAAAAGAAAAATATAATGATTACATAAGCTTCAGAAAAAAAATTCTGAACATGGATAATTCAAAAATTTTAATAACAAAAATATAACCATGAAAAAACTAATAGTATTGGTCCTTTGCTCTGCCAATGCAATAATGATTAATGCTCAGAAGAAATACGAATTTCTGAACCCTCCGAAATTCAATGATGCAGATTTATCCAAAACCAAATCTTTATTGGATGAAAATGCCCCTGCTGAAATTTTGTATAAGTCTGCTTACTTTATGGTGGATACAAACACGGGGAATCTGCATAAAAGATATTATTACAGAGTTAAGATTTATGATAAAGATAAAGCAGAAGACTGGCTGAATCTTGAAATCCCTATTTATAATGTTGGAACCAACAGAGAATCACTGGGTAAATTCAAGGCTTTTACATACAATCTTGAAAACGGAATCACAGTTCCGCTGAAAGTAGAAAAAAGCTCACAATATAAAAGTAAGGAAAATAAATATGTTACTCTGACAAAATTTGCTTTTCCTGGTGTGAAAAACGGATCAGTCTTAGAATATCAATATGAAATTGTATCTCCGTTCCGATTTATGATTCCAGAGGTATTGATAGAATCTGATACTCCTTCACTGAACACAGAATATGTTCTTGATACTCCTATCAATATGTCTTACAATGTAAATTATACTGGTGGACTTTCGCCTAAATACAGGGAAATAGAGGAAAGAAACCTGTATGGCGCACAGTACAAGACATTTAGATTTGCTTTTGAGAACTTGAAAGGTTTTAAAACTGAAAAATTTGTAAGAAATGACAGAAATTTCAGAACGAAAATCAGTGCAGAATTGAATTCTACTAACTTTGGTGAGCTTAAACTGTATTCATCTTCATGGGATCAGATTGGGAAAAGACTTTACGAAAGTGACGATTTTGGGGGAGAACTGAAAAGAACAAAACTGGCAAAAGAAAACATGCCGGCAGGAGTTTCAGAAATGAAAAGCGATTTTGAAAAAGCAAACGCTATTTTTTCATATGTTCAGAAGACTTTTACCTGGAATAAAGATAAAGGAATCTATACAGAAGATGGTATCAAAAAATTGTTGGAAACTAAGGTTGGTAATGCAGCAGAAATTAATCTTTTTCTGGTAATGATGCTTCGCGAAGCCGGGCTTAAGGCTGATCCGTTAGTAATTTCTACCGTGGAAAATGGATTGATTAATCTGGTTTCTCCCAATATTTCCAATATGAATTTTGTATTGGCTTCTATCAATATTGATAAACAGCTGCATATTTATGATGCTACCTCTAAACAATCCTCTCTGGATGAAATACCTCTTAAAAACTGGAATCAATATGGGATTTTGGTCACTAAGGAAAAGACTCTGCAGATTCAAATGTCCAATATAAAATCAAGCAACACTTTCCTTACAGTCAATGGTAAGATCAATGATGACGGAAGTATTTCCGGAACCTATTCTGACAGAGACACAGGTGCCTATGCCATGTATGTGAAAGACAGCTATGATGACAATGCTGAAAAGTACAAAAAACAGTATAAGGAAAACTTTTCTATGGACTTTACGGATATCAATTCAAAAGTTTTGGAAAACGGAGATTTTGAAAGCAGCATGAAATTTTCCTCTATGAACCTTATTGATAGAGTAGGAAAGAAAATGATCATCAACCCGATGCTGTTTTTAAACAAAAACTCAAACGAGTTTGATCAGACGGAAGTAAGACAATATCCCATCGATTTTGGATCACCTGTCACCAAAGTGAAAAAGGTCGTTCTTGAGATCCCTGAAGGATATGTCATTGAAGAAATGCCTAAAGAAAAAAGAATCGTTACTGAAGATAAAGAAATAGCATATACCTATTCTGTAGAACAAAAAGGAAATAAACTGGAAGTGACTACCACAACAAAAGTGAACAGTTCAGATTATCCGAAAGAATATTATCCTGCATTTAAGCAAATCTGGGGAGTAGCATCTAAGTTTGAAAATCAGGTAATAAGCCTTGTTAAAAAGTAAGATTTAAAGAAAACTTAAGCAGGATTTATAAAAAAAATAAAGTTTTTTCAAAAACCATTCATCTTTTGAATGGTTTTTGTATTTGATACCAAAAATCAGAATTATGAAAAATACGATTGCTGTTATAGCATTATCTTCTTTCTTAGCAGTGACTGCCTGTAAAAAAAATGAAAAGGCAGAGCCAGTAGAAAAAACCGAAAATAAAACCACTGAAGCATTTGTAGTAGACTCTGTGAAAGTAAATGACTCTACAAAGATCACAGATTCTTTAAAAGTGAGCTACACTTCAAAACTGTTGGTTTTTCCTTCAATAAAAGATAAAAAGTTATTAGACAGCATCTATTTCCAGAATGAAAAAATCAAAGACTTTTCCAAAGCAGGTCTTCAGGCTTACCTTGATAAAGAAAAGAATGATTATTTCAGCTCTATGAAAAATGATAATAAAGATTGGGTTTCAGATGTTACCTATGCTCAGAATTGGTATTCAAGCTCACATATGAATTTGATGTCCAACACAAATGATTATATGCATATTCAGTATGTAGGAAGCGGATACGAAGGAGGAGCTCATGACAATTATGGTTTTTCAGAAAGAGTTTTTGATCTTAAAAACAGTAAAAAATTAGAATTGAAAGATATTACTTCAATGCCTAAACATAAAATTGAAGCAATTCTGATGAAAAATATCAATAAAATCAACAGTGGAACGATGGATGGTGATGGAGAAGTAAAAAACTCAGAAATGCTGTTGGTTGAGAAAATTCCTGCATCCGATAACTTTTATTTTGATGATAAAAATCTGTATTTCCATTACAGTCCTTACGAAATTGCCGCTTTTGCAGCAGGAGATATCACAATTCCTGTCTCTTGGGAAGACCTGAAAGGCACATTAAATGCAGAATTTAAAGAAAGAATGAAAATTAAGTAAATTAATGCTTCCAGATCAGGAAGCATTTTTTAATTTTGCGTTAATGGAAAAAGTAGCATTTATTATCAACCCTTTTTCGGCCAAAAAAAACTATCAGCCGTTTTTGAATGAACTTAAAACAAAGGTTAACAACCCGTTGTATTATGTATCAGAATCTATTCCCGGAACCGATGAGTTTATCCAGTCTCATTTTGAAGAAGTGGATATTTTTGTAGCCATAGGAGGAGACGGTACTATTTCTACCGTGGCCAAAAATCTGATTAATACGGACAAAATTCTGGCTATTTTCCCGGCAGGTTCAGGAAACGGATTTTCCAATGAAACTCAGTTCAGTAAAAATCTGGATGAACTTTTAGAAAAAATAAAAGTCAAAAATTCCAGAAAGATTGATACTTTTACAGTAAATGACAGGCTTTCTATCAATGTTTCAGGAACAGGATTTGATGGGAAAGTTGTTAAGGAATTTGAAAAAACAAGCCGTGGATTCAAAAACTATATCAAAGTTTCCTTAAAAACCTTTTTCAACTACAAACCTATTAAAGTGAAGTTTTTTGAAGAAGAATATCAGCAGTACAATGGAAGGTATCTGATGATGAATATTGCCAACACCCGCCAGTTTGGAAACAACGCTTACATTGCTCCGAAAGCTAGTAAAAGTGATGGTTTGGTGGATATGGTTTTGGTGAAAAAGTTTCCTTTGACCTATTCTGCGCTGTTTGCTTTCAGAATGTTTACCAAAAGACTGAAAGATGATGACTATGTCACTTACCTTCCAGTCTCTGAAATATCTTTTAAAGTCAATACCAAAAATTGGCATCTTGACGGTGAATTCAATAAAATCAAATCACCAATTCATGTTAAAGTACAGCCGTCAAGCTTAAGTATCTTGATTTAAAGTTTAAGGCTTAAGCTACAGGGAAATAGTATAAAGTTATCAGTTGCCGGTTGTTGGTCTCTGATAAAATTCACCATTCACTTGCAAAGCAAAATTCATTATTGACCTTAATAAACTTCCACGGATACTTCATAGAATACCTCCTGATACCTGCAGCCTATGATCTGCTACCTGCTTATACTTCCAGTTTTTTCTCAACTTCAGCCGGATGATCCAGGCAGTATTGAAGCTGTTTTTTATCAAGCTGTTTTTCCCAGTTGGCAACCACTACCGTAGCTACAGAATTCCCGACTACATTCGTTAATGCTCTGCATTCACTCATAAATTTATCTATCCCAAGGATTAATGTCATTCCCGCAATTGGAATTTCAGGAACTACTGCCAGTGTTGCTGCCAGTGTTACAAATCCGGCACCGGTAACTCCAGCAGCTCCTTTTGAACTCAACATGGCTACCAATAGAAGCATCAGTTGTTTTTCAATAGGAAGATGGATATTTAATGCCTGTGCGATAAACAGAGAGGCAAGGGTCATATAAATATTGGTCCCGTCGAGATTGAAGGAATATCCTGTAGGCACTACGAGACCAACAATAGCTCTGGAGCAGCCAGCTTTTTCAAGTTTTTCCATGATCCCCGGAAGTGCAGATTCTGAAGAGCTGGTTCCCAACACAAGAAGAAGTTCTTCTTTAAGGTAAAAAAGAAGCTTGAAAATGTTAAATCCGTTATACCAGGCTACAGCTCCCAATACCAGAACTACAAAAAGGATAGAAGTGATATAAAATGTCCCAACAAGGAATATAAGGTTCAGTACAGAATGAAGTCCGTACTTACCGATAGTAAATGCCATAGCCCCAAATGCTCCGATAGGTGCCAGTTTCATAAGCATATGAACAATTTTAAATACCGGAGTTGATAGATCCTGTAGAAAATCAGTTACTTTATGGCTTTTTTCTTTTGTTAAAACCAAAGCCACTCCCATTAAAATAGCAACCAAAAGAACCTGAAGAATATTATCACCCACCAAAGGACTGAATAAAGTCTCCGGAATGATATTCATAATAAATCCTGTAAGCGTTGATTCATGAGCTTTTGCCTGATATTGTGAAACATCACCTGAAAGAGTAGCAGGATCAATATTTAAACCATGACCCGGCTGTAAGATATTTCCTACTAATAATCCGATGATAAGCGCCAGAGTTGAAAATGTAAAAAAATAGATCATTGCTTTTATGGCAATCCGGCCTACTTTTTTTAAATCGGTCATGTGAGCGATTCCCAGTGTAAGGGTAATAAAGATGACCGGGGCAATAATCATTTTTACTAACTTGATGAATCCATCCCCCAGAGGTTTCATTTTTTCTCCCAATTCAGGATAGAATTTTCCAAGAAGAATACCGGCAACTATCGCTATAATCACCTGGAAATAAAGCTGATTGTATATTTTTTTTGCTTTCAAAGAACAGTCGTTTTGTTTTTTTAAGGGCGAAAATTAAGAAAATTTATCTAAAAACATGACGAAAGTCATTGAAAAGATCTGTAGCAGTGGATTGATTAATAAAAAACTCCGGCTTCATTCGTAAAAGGCAAAAACCTTTTACGAATGAAGCCGGAGCTGTATTTAATTTTTTGACGGATACTATTATTCCACTGCAACAGAATCATCTCCACGGCCGTCTGCCACTGCATGGATGCTTCCGTTTTCATCAAGAACAATCATTTCTGTTTTTCCGATGTATTTTGTTTTTTCAATCACATAATTTTTGCTTTTCAGATCCGAAATTGTACTTTCAGGAAAGTTATTTTCTACCGTAATCGTTTCCGGAAGCCATTGATGATGGAATTTTGGTGCATTCACTGACATATTGGCGTTCAGTTTAAAATCTACAACATTCACAATAGACTGATATACTGAAGTAGGGATTGTAGTTCCTCCGGGAGTTCCCACTACCATATAAGGTTTTCCATTCTTAAGGAGAATAGTTGGAGTCATGGAAGACAGCATTCTCTTATTCGGCTGGATAGAATTGGCTTCTCCACCTACTGCTCCGAACATGTTGGGTACACCCGGTTTGATAGAGAAATCGTCCATTTCATTATTTAAAAAGAAACCGGCTCCTGAAACCAGTACTTTACTTCCGTAATAACCGTTAAGAGTTGTGGTTACAGAGGCAGCATTTCCATCCTTATCCAAAACGGAAATATGAGTAGTCTGCATAGATTCTTTAGGTTGTTCTATGATTTTACCGACTTCTGCACTTGGCGTGGCTTTATCAAAACTAAAACTCTTCCATCTTCCTTTCAGATAGTCGTCAGAGATCAGATAAGAAGTTTTATCCTGAATAAAATCCGGGTCACCCATGTATTCTGCTCTGTCTGCAAAGGCTCTTCTTTCCGCTTCAGTCATGATCTGAACTGCTTTTGTAGAGTTCTGCTGATATTTTTCAAGGTTTTCAAAACTTGCCATTCTTAGCATTTGTGCCAGAAGAACTCCACCGCTTGAAGGTAAAGGCATGGTTACCACATTGCTCCCTTTGTATTCAAATTCAAGAGCTTTTCTCTCCGCAACCTTATAATTCTTAAGATCTTCCAGTGTTATGATTCCGTTGCCTCTTTTCATCTCAGCAACCAAAAGATCGGCTGTTTTTCCTTCATAAAAGCCTTTTGCTCCTAATTTCTGGATCAGTTTCAACGTTTCGGCCAGGTCTTTTTGAATTAATAAATCTCCGGCTTTCCATGGAGAATCTTTTACAAAAATGATAGAAGATTTATTATGTTTCTGGAATTTTTCCCTTTGGTTGTTCAGCATTTCTGCTTCCTTATCTGTAATAGCAAATCCTTTTTCCGCAAGGTCAATGGCAGGCTGAATAATCTTTTTCATAGGGAGTTTGCAGTATTTCAGAGTAGCAAAGAAACCTGCCACACTTCCGGGAATACCCACCGCCAGTCTTCCGTTTTGAGAAAGATCAGTATTTGCTTTTCCTTTTTTATCAATGTACATATCCCTGGAAGCTTTTTTCGGAGCAGTCTCTCTATAGTCCAGTGTGAATTTTTCCCCATTATTTTTTACACCTACTAAAAACCCACCACCCCCAATATTTCCTGCCTGAGGATATACTACAGCAAGGGCATACTGTGTTGCTGTAACAGCATCATAGGCATTTCCGCCCATCTTTAAAATTTTGGCTCCCGCTTCACTGGCTAGCGGATGAGCAGAGACTACAACACCTTTCTTTTTGACCTGTACTTCTTTGATAATGTTGATATCTGTGAATTGCGCCCAGCTAAGTTGAGCTGCCAACAGCATCGAAGCAATTAAAATCTTCTTCATATGATTGTTTTTTCTTGAAACAAAAGTATAGATTTTTTTCATGTAAATAATTGCCAATGATGAGTCTGAGAGGAATTTTCTGATATATTTTTATTTGTTAGTAAAATTTAAATTTAATTTACAATTATTTAGTAAATAATGAATTTTATTGTATTGTTTTTAATTAATATTGATTTTTAATGATTTATTTGTTTTTATTTTTATTTTATTTGTTACATTTGAAAAAAAAACCAATGAGAAAAAAAAGCCAGAAAATTATTTCTTTGGGAGTCTTGTTTTTTGTTACTGTCAATGTATATGGACAGACAAAAGATTCTGTAAATGTTAAAACAGTAGATGAAGTAAAGATCACGGTGGGTTCCAGAAATAAGAGCCGTGTTGCAACGGATACTCCAGTTCCTGTAGATGTTATTAATATAGGATCACAATCGGTACTAAGTCCTCAAACTGACCTTAACCAGATTTTGAACTATGCTGCACCTTCTTTTACTTCGAATTCAACAACAGTAGCAGATGGAACGGATCATATTGACCCTGCACAACTGAGAGGACTGGGGCCGGATCAGGTTTTGGTTTTATTGAATGGGAAAAGAAGACATACTTCATCCTTAGTTAATATTAATGGTTCTCCGGGAAGGGGCTCTGTAGGAACAGACCTTAATGCTATTCCCGCTTTTGCAATTGAAAGGCTGGAAGTTTTAAGGGATGGTGCCTCCGCACAATATGGTTCTGATGCAATTGCCGGGGTTATTAATGTAATCATGAAAAGAAGTACTAATACTTTTACATCGGCTATTATGGCAGGAGGGTTTAATTCTAAAGGATCAAATGATCATTCCGGAGGATGGGATGGGGGAAAATACCAGTTGGACCTTAATTATGGTACTAGTATCGGAAAAAACGGGTTTATCAACTTTACGGGTAGCTTAATGAAGAGAGAGGATACAAGAAGAGCGAATGCAAATACATCTAATATTTTTAATGCCTATAATGCAATAGAACAACGTGCTTTAGATAATGGAGTCAATATTTCCTCATTGTTTTCAAATATCAATAATACTCCGAATTCTAATCAGATACTGGATTATATTAAACAATATTCTCAAAATGTCTCTTATTTTACCACGCCGCAATTGGCTCAGATTCAAAATGCTAATACTATTTCCGCAATGCAGGATGCACTGAAATTTGATGTTACAAATAATGAGCTGGCTTACAGGGGATTGACTAGAAATGATTTTAATATGAGAGTAGGGCAATCCAAACTTACCAGCGGTCAGTTATTTGTCAATTCCGAATTTGAAATTACTTCCGGAATAAGAGGATATGCTTTTGGAGGCTATTCATACAGACATGGTAATGCTGCGGGATTTTACCGATCACCCAATCAGAACAGAACATCTACTTCTATTTATCCTAACGGCTTTTTACCGGAAATTGCCTCTGACGTTATTGATGTCTCTTTTTCTGCCGGTTTTAAAGGGAAATTAGGAAAAATAAATTATGATATCAGTAATACTTTTGGAAAGAATAGCTTTGATTATACGATCGAAAATACTGCTAATGCCAGTATGAAATATCCAAGTAAAACCAGTTTTGATGCAGGTGGACTTGGTTTTTCGCAAAATACCATCAATGCAGATTTTGATACAAAAGTGGATTGGCTGAAAGGATTTAATATAGCTTTTGGCGGAGAAGCAAGATTTGAAAATTTTAAAATTACAAATGGAGAAGAATCTTCATGGGCGCTTTATGATATAAATGGAGCGATTCAAACACCTGCAACTCCGGCAAATATGAAACCTACAGATTTCTTAGGGAACAGCAGGCCGGGAGGTTCTCAGGTTTTTCCAGGTTTCAGACCGGAAAATGCTTTAAGCAAAGGCAGAAGTTCCGTAGCTCTTTACACCGATACAGAATTGGATATTACAGATAAATGGCTTGTAAGCACTGCTTTACGCTATGAAAATTATTCAGATTTTGGATCTACATTTAATTATAAATTAGCTACCCGGTATAAGATCACGGAAAATCTTAATTTCAGAGCTGCTCACTCTACAGGATTCAGAGCTCCTTCCTTGCAGCAGATGTACTTTAATTCTACTTCTACACAATTTGTGGGCGGAAATCCTTTTGAAGTAGGTACTTTTTCCAATGATTCCAATGCGGCTAAGATTTTAGGAATTCCACAGTTGAAGCAGGAAGAATCGAAAAGTTTTTCTGCTGGTTTTACAGCTAAATTTCCAGTGGCTAAGCTTAGCGTAACTTTAGATGGTTACTATATCAGAGTGAACAACAGAGTAGTTCTTACTGACCAGTTTTCAAGACCATCAGGAACATATGCAGATGGAACTCCTTTAAGAAATTTACAGGTTGCTTTTGATGCGGCAAATGCTACGGCAGCTACATTTTTTGCTAACTCCATTGATACTCAAACAAAAGGAATTGAAGGGGTGATCTCTCACAAAGCTCAGATAGGAAATGTTTCCCTGAATTCAGATTTAGCAGTTACTGTTTCTAAAACAAACAGGGTTGGAGATATTCACGGTTCGGATATTTTAATAAAGGCTGGGCAAATCAACAGCTATTATTCTGAGGCTAGCAGGGTTTATCTGGAAGAAGCAATCCCGAGATTTAAAGCTTCTTTAAATAATTCACTGGAATTTAATAAGTTCAGTGTATTACTGAGAAATGTATTCTTTGGTAAAGTTACAGATCCTAATGTGGTGGATGTAAACGGAGATGGGATTGTTCAGGCTCAGGTAATTAATGGGCAGGCTGTAGAAATAGAACATCCGGTTTTGGGAGGAAAAGTAATAACAGATTTTTCTATTGGATATAATTTTTCAAAAACATTTAAACTGACAATAGGTGCAAATAATATTTTCGATATTTATCCTAGTCAGAATTATGGACCTGTAACGGCTAGGAGGGCAACTGGTGTAGATGGTGGCGGAAATGTTGTTTATTCTGCTACTCCAAGTACAATCGATTTGTCAAATTCCAATCAGTTTGTGTATTCCCGAAATGTTTCTCAGTTTGGAATGAACGGAAGATTCCTTTTTGCCAGAATGAATCTTAATTTTTAATCATATTTTTCTTAAAATTATAAAAGGTGCGCGAAAGTGTACCTTTTTTATTATGGTTGGCATGTTTTTTTTACTTTTGTACAATTCTAAAAAAATCTGAAAAATGGAATCCTATACGGAAAGAATACTGATTACAGGTGCCTTGGGACAAATTGGTACCGAACTTACGAACAGACTTGTTGAAATCCACGGAGCGGAAAATGTTGTTGCTTCAGGATTGGACAGATGGCAGGAAGGGATTACTTCTGCCGGACACTATGAAAGAATGGATGTTACCAATACACAATTGGTAAGACAGGTGATTCATGATTATGAAATTACTACAGTGTATCATTTGGCTTCACTTTTATCCGGGACTTCGGAAAAGCAGCCTATTTTTGCCTGGAAACTAAATCTTGAGCCACTGCTTCATTTTTGTGAAATGGCGAAAGAAGGGCTTCTTAAAAAGATCTTCTGGCCAAGTTCTATCGCTGTATTTGGAAAAGGAATTCCAAAACATGATGTGGGACAGGATGTCGTGTTGAATCCGACAACGGTTTACGGGATCTCCAAAATGGCAGGGGAGAAGTGGTGCGAATACTATTTCGATAAATATGGTGTAGATGTAAGAAGTATCAGATATCCTGGATTGATCTCATGGAAAACTCCGGCAGGAGGTGGAACTACTGACTATGCTGTTGAGATTTTCTATAAAGCAATTGAAGATGGAAAATATACAAGTTTCATTTCCGAAGATACAGGAATGCCGATGTTGTATATGGATGATGCCATCAATGCAACCTTGAAATTAATGGACGCTCCGAAAGAAAGTTTATCTGTTCGTTCTTCTTATAATTTAGGAGGAATGTCATTTACTCCAAAAGAACTGGCAGCAGAAATCAAGAAAGAAATTCCAGATTTTGCTATTGATTATAACCCGGATTTCAGACAGGCAATTGCAGATTCATGGCCGGCTTCTATTGATGATTCAGTTGCTAAAAAAGACTGGGGTCTCACTTATGATTTCGGAATTTCTGAAATGACAAAAGATATGATCAAAAATCTAAAGGTAAAATTAAGTAAGGATTAATAATGTAAAGTTTTACTTTAATTATTAATTATTTTAACATCTGATTTTTAATATTTTATAGAATTTATATAAATTTTAATTTAAATGGTATTGTTAACTTTTAACATCACGTGTATTGAAGCTGAAGTAAAAAATGGCTCTCAAATTACTGATGATGAGCGTTTAAAAATTATAGAAAATAATACCAGAGCAATTCTTAGAATTTTAGATATTCATGATATCAAATCAAGTTTTTTCGTAGAGATTTCTCTTGTCGGAAAACTTCAAAATTTAATAAAAGCAATTTCATCCAAAGGGCATGAAATTGCTTTTTATAATAAAGACTCAACTCCTGAAGAAATTGAAAATGCCAAAAAGAATATTCAGGATCTTCTGGAAAAACAGATCAGAGGAATTCGTCAGAAAGATGTAAAAGTTTCACAGGAAATTTTGAAGCTGATGGAATTTAATTATGTTTCCAATATAGATAATGCTAATATTCTTTTTCCTTTCAAAAGACTTAAAAGAGATACGGAAATTACAGAAGAGGATGGGCTGAGTATTGTCCCGGAAAGTATCTCTCCTTACAGTCAGCTTCCCTATAATGATTTCGTATTTCAGATCCTGCCGATGAAGTATTACCAAAATATGGTTCTGGAAACATTGCAGAATGAAGAATTTGTATTGATCTATCTGAACACATGGCAGTTTACAGATTTTAAGAAATACCCTTTTGATATTCCTTTTTACAGAAGCTTATTTTCGGGCAAAAAAATGGAGGACAAACTAGATGCCCTCCTTACTTTTCTCAATGACCGGGAAATGGCTACTTCCCGTATGAAAGATTATATTTTTTAGGTGATAGGTGTTAGCTTGAAGGGATTAGGGAGAACTATTTCTCGAGATAAATAATAATTCAATTTCTAAACCTCTGACATTAACTCTAAACCCTAAACTTTAAACCTTGAACTTCTCAACTAGCTTAGTTCAAAAAGAGTGATTTCCGGCAATACGCCCACTCTCCCCGGATATCCCAATACTCCGAACCCTCTGTTTACATACAGTAGTTTTCCTTCGCTTTCGTATAAATCGGCCCATTTTGGGTATCGGTACTGAACAGGTGACCATTTTACATTTTTAAGATCAAGTCCAAACTGCATCCCATGCGTGTGCCCTGAAAGCGTCAGATGGATATTTGCAGGGTGTTTTTTCACCACATAATCAAAATGGGTAGGGTCATGACTCATTAATATTTTTGTGGCGGATTCCGGTACGTTTTTTAAAGCATCATCAATCTTTCCGAATTGAGGAAATGGTTTTAATCCCCAGTTTTCAACCCCCAGAATGTAAAGTTGTTCTCCGTTTCTTTCGATAACTCTGTGCTCGTTTCTCAGCATATCAAAACCTGCCTGCTTTTCATAACCAATCAAGGTGTCAAGGTTTTTTTTCTTAGCTGCAGGCGACTCCCAGGATACGTAATCTCCGTAATCGTGGTTTCCTAATACCGCAAACTTGCCGTCTTTAGCCTGAATTTTTGAAAATAAAGGAATAAAAGGTTTGAACTCATCCGCAACGTTATTAACCATATCTCCGGTGAATAATACAAGGTCGGGTTTTTGTTCGTTAATAAGATCTATTGCATGTTGTAATTTGCTGGGATCGGAGAAGCTTCCACTGTGGACGTCAGAGATCTGGATGATTTTATATCCTTTGAAACTTTTTGGGAGATTATTGAATTTTACCCTTACTCGTCTTACGGTGTGGCGGTACTTACCAAAAGTAATCCCGTCTATGAAAAGAGCGGAAAGAACGCCTCCCATTCCCAAACCTACGATGCTTAGGAATTTCCTTCTTTCCGGGAAGAAATTTTCCGAAGATTTGGTAAAGCCGACCAGGTATCCTCCGGTTCTGAAAATATCATCAATTAATAAAAACAGAACTACAAAAATTTTAGGAAGAATGAAAATCAAAAATAACGAGATCATAATCTGAGCCCTTACCATACTTCTGTCGGATCTTTGGAGATGAGTAACTTCGTAAGCGAAAATCCCATACACGGCTAATGAAAGTACCCAATATCCGATTCTTATCCATGAATTGTCAGTGAGTGTTCTGATAGCCTGATAAATATAAACTTCCAAAAAAAGGAAGATTCCAGCGATAATTAAAAAATTCTTTTGCATGTTCTGATAAAAAAAGCACAAAGAATAACTTCCCTGTGCTTTTATATTTTTTTTGTTTATTAAATATTTTAAGGAAATCTGTAAACGAGCGCATTGATGTTCATTCCGGCACCTACCGAAGTCATCACAATGTTCCCTTTTTCTTTAAACGATTGACCTGCCATTTTTCCTTTAATTATTAAATCATACATGGTAGGAATTGTTGCTACAGAGGTATTTCCAAGATCCTGAATCGTCATAGGAGAGATTGCGTGATCGTATTCTTTGATGTCATACAGCCTGTGAAGTCTTTCAATCATAGCGTAATCCATTTTCGCGTTTGCCTGGTGGATTAAGATTTTATCTATATCTTCAATAGAAAGACCTGCATCTGTAATGGTATCTTTGATCGCAACCGGTACGTTCTTAAGAGCGTATTCATAAATTTTTCTTCCCAGCATTCTTACATATAAACGTTTCTGATCTACTTCTTTGTTGATAGAAGGCTGGTTTTCAAGGTAATTTAATTCCGGACCATTGTCACAGATTGTATTGTGAGCAATAATTCCTACATTTTCTTCGTTAGTTGCTTTTACCACTACTGCTCCGGCACCGTCTGCAAAGATCATTCTGTTTCTGTCATGTGGATCTGTTACACGGCTTAATGTTTCACCTCCAATAACAAGAACTGTTTTTGCTACTTTAGCTTTGATAAGATTGTCAGCCAAAATCATAGCTTCCACCCATCCTGGACATCCGAAAAGCATATCATATGTTACGCATTTTCTGTTTTTGATTCCCAGTTTATTCTTTACTCTTGCTGCCATTGTAGGCATGAAATCAGCGTATCCGTTTTCAGTAACTTCCCCGAAATTGCTTGCATAGATGATATAATCCAATTCCTCGCCGTCTACTTTTGCATCCTCAAGGGCAATTTTTGCAGCTTCATAACCGATTTGTGAGTTGGAAAGATCATCCTCAATGAATCTCCTGTTTTCGATTTCTGTAATCTCTACAAATTTCGCAATGGTCTCTTCCACAGGCTTTTCAATCTTTACTCCGTCCTCTGTATAGAACTCGGAATTCATGAAGTAATCTCTACCAATAACTCTGTTCGGAATATAAGATCCAGAGCCAATAATGATCGTATTCGGCATTCGTTTATATGATTTTTTTAAAGATGCAAAGTTAATAATTAATATTAATAACGGAGAATTAAAAATATTATTAAATTTGCAAAAATTGTACTTTACAATCTATGAAAAACAACTCGTCCTTAAAAGGCTTACTTATTGCAGCTGTGGCGTTTATCGTTGCCTTTGGGATCTACTTCCTTTTTTTAGCCAAGAAGAATTATTATGTTGTAGATAATCCTACCCCGAATACGTATTACTTTAAGATCAATAACGGATCTGAAGGAATCATCTCTGCCGGGCAGTATGTGCATGTGGATTTGAATAAAGGGAAAAACTCTATTCAGGTTTTTGATCAGAACAAAAAAATGCTGTATGATTCAGCATTTGAAGTGAATAAACTTCGTGGTCTGATTAATATTACTCATCAGGATTACTATGTAAATGATCAATACTACGGATATAATCTTAAAAAAGATTCGTTACTGGCCAACCTTGATAAAACGGTCATTGACGGAAAGGATTATTACGGAGGAGCCAGACGCTTCAATAAGCTTTACACAGAAGATTTTTATTACAATGTGGATGAAGACTATGACAAAGTGATCAAGAATATCCAGAAAGTGGAATCCCGGTCTAAAATCTTCAGAAAGCAGGATTACCTAAATTATTATAAAGAATATTACAAGTTTTAAGTTTTGACAAAAGATATCACCAAAGTTACTCCCTACAATTCAGAGGCTACAAAAAAGAGCCAGGTAGAGGATATGTTCGACAATATTGCACCGAAGTATGACCTTCTGAACCATGTTTTATCCATGAAAATTGATGTTTTATGGAGAAATAAACTGGTAAGATGGATGAAAAATGATAATCCGCAGGAAGTGCTGGATGTGGCTACAGGAACGGGAGATCTGGCAATTACTATTGAAAAAGGAACCGGTTCTAAAGTAGTTGGATTAGATTTATCACAACAAATGCTGAATGTTGGCGTTATTAAAATAAAAAAACTTAAATTAGACGGCAAAATTTCCATGCAAAAAGGGGATGCAGAAAATTTACCTTTCGAGGACAATAGATTTGATGCTGTTTCCGTTGCATTTGGAGTAAGGAATTTTGAGAATCTTACCAAAGGGTTAGCAGAGTTAAGAAGAGTAGTTAAAGATAACAAAAGTGTTTATATACTGGAGTTTTCAAAGGTTGAGGGTTTCATGGGGCCATTTTATATGTTTTATTTCAAAAATATATTGCCTGCCATCGGCAGATTGGTTTCTAAGGATAATAGGGCGTATACATACCTTCCGGATTCTGTAAATGCTTTTCCTTTCGGGGAGAAGATGAAGCAAATTCTTTTAGATACGGGATTTAAGAAAGTAGAATATAAAAAATTAAGTTTAGGTATAGCCACAATTTATAAAGCAACAAAGTAACCTATGAATAAATTTCTATTAAAAGCACTGGTTTTAACCTCAGTAAATGTTGCCGTTTTTGCAAACGCGCAATTCAGAACCCGAAACAGAATGGATAAGTTGGAAGATTTCGACGAGCAGAAATTCAGTTGGGGGTTTTATTTGAACGGGAACAGACTGGATTACCGCATTGTTTTGCATCCGAAATATGGGATGAATGATAATGAAAACCTTGTTACATCTAAGGAAAGTTATAGCTTCGGTGCCGGGCTTATTGCAAAATGGAGACTGAATGATTATCTTGATGTAAGGATAGAACCAGGTTTACAGTTTGCACAAAGACAGTTGACTTTTAATACTCAATCCAATGACATTTATGCGGGTGGTTCTTTGACCAATCCTCCTTTTATGCCATTCCCTATGCAGGAAAAGGATAAAGTAAGAGAAATTAAATCTACGTTAATTGATATTCCTGTAATGTTGGAACTTCACGGACAAAGATGGTACAATTCAAGACCTTACGTTGCAGCAGGGGTGAACTATGTTGTAAACCTTCAGTCTAATGCAACTTCTACAGATGATAACATGCAGGGGATTTACAGATCAACTACCCATAACTTTGCATGGTCTGCAGAAATGGGAATCCAGTTTTATTTCAACAAATTTAAACTGACTCCTGCCATCAGAGGAACATTCTTCATGAACAATGAGAAAGTGGCTGATAATGCTACTACACCTCCTTACTGGGCTTCAGCAATTTCAACATTACAGACAAGAGCCGTAATGTTTGTTCTGAAATTTGAATAAAAAATATTTCATTAAAAATACATAGGAGGTGCATTAGTACCTCCTTTTTTGTTGGTATATCAAAATATAGAGCGTTTTATTTTTGTTAGTGTTATTATTTTTTTATTTTTGCTTCTAGTTAGAATATACAAACCTGAAATGCTTCAAGATTTAGAAAACAATTTTTCAGAATTAGAGAGAAAAATTTCGACTCTGCAAAAGAATTATAAAAATCTTACTGAAAATCTAAGAGAATTAAATATTGAGCATGAAGAGTTGAAGAAGAAGTATGATGAGGAAAGAAGAAAGAATCAGGTATTAGCAGAAGAACAAAAAAATATAAAACTTTATTCAGCAATATCAGGAAATCCTGAACACAATAGATTAATGAAAAACCATATCAACAGATTGGTGAAAGAAATTGATTTCTGTATTGCTCAGCTTCAAAACAGTGGATTATAATGGAGATAAGGAGAATAACCGTCAACATTGCAGGAAGAGTGTATCCGCTGAACGTACCGGCAGCAGAGGAAGAAACTTTGCGTAAAGTAGGGAAGCAGATCGAGAATATGATTAAAGATTTTGAACAGAACTTCGATGTAAGAGATAAACAGGATGCTTTAGCTATGTGTGCCCTTAAACTGGGAACCAATGCAGAAGTAGTTTCTCTTAACTACGAAAAAAATATTAATTCTACCAACGAAAGATTAGTTCAGATTAATCAGTCGTTGAATGAAATCGGGAAATAGATTTTTTTTCCTGAAAAATTACTGCCTACAATAATTCTAACACATTAAAGGTAAACTCAACGCTAAACAATTACCGAACAAATGTCCATCGAATGGCGTGCCGGATTTCCGGATTACAGACAATGGAAATCAGTTCAAATCGTGTTGATTAGGAGTTTACTCTCAATCTCTGGATTATTGTAGGCTTTTTTATTTGGATATGAAGACAATTAAAACTCAATATATATTATGACAACAGCCATTATAGCCGGCGTTATTTGCTTAGTTATTGGGGCAATCATAGGGATGTTTTTCTCTAAAAGCTCATTGAATACTAAGGCAAAATTTATCATAGATGATGCAACAAAAAATGCCGAAAACCTTATAGAAAAAGCTAACGTACAAGCTGAATCCATAAAGAAAGAAAAAAACCTTCAGGCAAAAGAAAAATTCCTGGAACTGAAATCTCAGCATGATGCAGACATTCAGTCCCGTGAAAAGAAAATGCAGGAAGTTGAAAAGAGAACGAAAGACAAAGAGCATAAGCTGAATGATGAACTTAGCAAGACCGGAAAACTTGAAAAAGATTTAGACAAGCAGATTGCAGACTACGCTAAGAAGAACGAGATCCTTGAAAGAAAACAGCAGGAATTAGATACAGCTACGGCTAAGAAAGTAGAAATACTTGAAAAAATATCTAATTATACAGCTGATGAAGCTAAAGCAGAATTGGTAGAGACCATGAGAGCAGAAGCTAAAACAAGAGCACAGGCACACGTTCAGAGCATCATGGAAGAAGCTCAGATGAATGCGAAAAACGAAGCGAGAAAAATCGTTATCCAGACTATTCAGAGAATCGGAACTGAGCAGGCTATTGAAAATTCAGTGTCTGTTTTCAACATCGAGTCTGATGAAGTAAAAGGTAGAATTATTGGTAGAGAAGGTAGAAATATCCGTGCTTTGGAAGCGGTAACAGGTGTTGAAATCATCGTTGATGATACCCCAGAAGCTATCCTTCTTTCATGCTTTGACCCAGTAAGAAGAGAGATTGCAAGACTATCTCTTCACAGATTGGTTACCGATGGTAGAATTCACCCGGCGAGAATTGAAGAAGTAGTTGAAAAAACCAGAAAACAAATTGAAGAGGAAATTATTGAAGTAGGAAAGAGAACTATCATTGATTTAGGAATCCACGGATTACACCCTGAATTGATTAAAATCGTAGGTAGAATGAAATACCGTTCTTCTTACGGACAAAACTTACTACAGCACTCAAGAGAAGTAGCAAACATTGCTGCAACTATGGCTGCTGAATTAGGACTAAACGTAAAATTAGCCAAAAGAGCAGGTCTTTTACACGATATCGGTAAAGTTCCTGAGCAGGAATCAGAATTACCACACGCTTTGTTAGGTATGCAGTGGGCTGAGAAGTATGGTGAAAACTCTGAAGTAGTAAATGCTATTGGAGCTCACCACGACGAGATTGAAATGAAGTCATTATTATCTCCGATCATCCAGGTAGCCGATGCAATCTCAGGAGCAAGACCGGGAGCAAGAAGACAGGTGTTGGAATCTTACATCCAGAGATTGAAAGATCTTGAATCTGCAGCATTAAGCTTCGACGGAGTATCCAGTGCTTATGCAATTCAGGCTGGTAGAGAACTGAGAGTAATGGTAGAGAGCGGAAAAGTGAATGATGAAGTAGCTTCTCAACTTTCTTACGATATCTCTGAAAAAATTCAGAATGAACTGACTTATCCGGGACAGGTAAAAGTAACAGTAATCAGAGAGACGAGAGCTGTGAATATTGCCAGATAATAATCAGAAAAAGATATTTAATAAAAACCTTTCAAGAAATTGAAAGGTTTTTTATTTTTATCAAAACTTAAAAATGCAAGAACTGTCCATGTCTTCAAAACTGAAGTACATTTTTTCAATTCCCGTTATTATTTCCGCTTTAGGCTATTTTGTAGATATTTATGACCTTCTTTTATTTGGGATCGTTAGAATACCAAGTTTAAAAGCACTGGGACTTAATCCGGATGCTGACGGAACCTTTATTCTGAACTGTCAGATGGTGGGACTTCTTATCGGAGGCGTTTTCTGGGGGATTTTCGGAGATAAAAAAGGAAGACTTTCCGTACTCTTCGGATCTATTTTAGTGTATTCCTTAGCTAATATTGCCTGCGGTTTTCTTCCTTACTTTCCAAAAGAACATTTGGTGTACCAATATGCCGGTTTGAGGTTTATTGCAGGTATTGGCCTTGCCGGCGAGCTTGGAGCGGGAATTACACTGGTTTCTGAAAGCCTGCCGAAGAGTCTTAGAGCAATCGGAACCTCAGTGGTGGCTGGTTTTGGATTAATGGGAGCTGTAGTGGCTCAGCTTACCGTAGAGCTGGCCGGAGGATGGAATATCTCTTATATTATTGGCGGGATCATGGGAATTATGTTATTGGTGCTGAGAATAAGCGTATCCGAATCCGGAATTTATAAGAATATTGAACATAAAAACGTTTCAAAAGGTAATTTTCTATCCTTTTTTACCAATAAAGACAGACTGACAAGATATTTAAAATGTATTGCTGTAGGATTGCCTACATGGTATTGTATAGGGATTCTTGCTGTTTTAGCCAATCAGTTTGCCCCTGAATTAGGAATAAAGGAGATTAACCCCGGAAAAGCAATTATGTGGGCTTATGTGGGGATTTCTGTCGGTGATCTGTTGAGTGGTTTTATTTCTCATGCTTTAAAATCCCGTAAAATGGCCATTTTTTATATGCTGATCTTTACTCTGATTGGAGTTGCTGTCATGTTGTTCGGCAATACCAATACAGAAACAAAATATTATCTGTTTTGTGTGTGGCTTGGCTTCGGAACAGGGTATTGGGCTATGTTTGTAACACTGGCTGCGGAACAGTTTGGTACCAATATCAGAAATACGGCAACCACAACAGTTCCCAATATGGTAAGAGGGCTTGTACCGGTTATGATATTTGCTTTCGATTCTCTGAAAGGACATTTTCCCGTGGTGGAAAGTGCTGCGATAGTGGGAGTGGTGGTATTTGGCCTTGCATTTTATTCCTCGCTTACCATTTCTGAAACTCACGACAGAGATCTTGAATTTACAGAATAATTTAATCTGTTTAATAAATAAGCCTGTGCTATTCCTTATTTTGAATATAATAATTACTTTAAAATCAATAAATTATTAATTTTATTCTGATTTTTGTTGCGTGTAATTAATATTTGTTTAACTTTGGAATGTAACTAAAACTATATTGTTTAATCAAACTAAACCACACGAACATTATGAAAAACGCTAAAAAACTAAGAAAACAAGACCTTAAGAATATTGCAGGAGGAGTAAGCGGAAACCCGGATTTATCTCTTTGCGGATGCAGCTGCTCTGGCTCTGTAACAGGACCTTGGTATTGTGTACAATATATTGGATGTCCACAGGTTTATACTTGTGGTGATGCCGCAATCTAAAAAAATTATTTCAATACGAAATAAACATTTCCACATTTAATATGCAGAACCCTTTTGATATCAAAAGGGTTCTGCTCATTTTAATGGATAATATACAGAAGGCTGCCGACACTTATGGTAATCCACAGAAGTACTGCGGTGAGTAAAGGTTTAAATCCTATTGATTTCAGGGTTTGGAGAGAAAGGGTAGAACCAATGAAAAACAACGTCAGATTCAGTCCGGATTTTGCTAAAACAGTTATAGAAGTACTGAAACGGTCAAGAAATGGGAAATATGTATTCAGAAGAATAGCTACAATAAAATAACCGATGAACCAAGGAATTTTTATTTTTGAATCTTTACTTTTAAAAATGAACATTGTAATCAATGAAACCGGAATAATCCAAAGAGCACGGGCTAATTTTACAGTCGTTGCTATTTTCAAGGCTTCATCGCCATACTTACTGGCTGCACCTACAACAGAACTTGTGTCATGAATTCCCACCGCACACCAAAGCCCAAACTGTTCCTGTGAAAGGTTCAGCAGATGTCCTATGGCGGGATAGACAAACAGGGCAATAGAATTGAGGGTAAAAACAATGGCTAAAGCAAGAGAAATCTGTTTTGTGCTCGGTTTTATAATCGGAGATACTGCAGCAATAGCACTTCCTCCACAAATAGCTGTTCCTGCAGAAATAAGGTAAGACAGAGGTCTTTCCAGTTTAAATATTTTCCCCAGAAAATAACCTAGTACCATTACTGTAAAAATACTCACAACGGTTAACATCAAGCCTGTTTTTCCTGCATGTAAAGCTTCATCCAGTTTCATCCCGAATCCCAGGCCTACAATTGAAATCTGTAAGAGTAAATGAATATAGTGATGAAGATGTTTCTCAAAAGGATTTCCGATAAAAACGGCCAGGCCAAAACCCAAAACAAGGGCAATTGGCGAAGATATAAGAGGGGTAAGACATAGAACCGCCAATGCAATAAAAAATACTTTCCGGGTCATTTCATTTTGGATGAAATCTTTCATAATGCGAACTTTTAAAATCTGCATCAAAATTCCGAAAAATAGTATAACAGAATAAATCGTATTTTGTTATATCGGATAACTAAAAGTTATACCTTTGCTTATTGCTTACTCTGCAAACCTCAAAAAAAGCTTAATCAGTTCAGATTGCTCTCCTTTAGGCAGAATAAAATGAAAGTCTCTTTCAATACTGAAGTTTTTAATGTCAATCACAGTCAGGACATTGTTTTTAAGTTCATTCAGGATGGTGCTGATAGAAAGAAATGCCATACATTCTGAGTAGAGAAGATAGTTTTTGATACTTTCACTGCTTCCCAGCTGCATGACGGTATTCAGTTCATGGATATTGATTTCTTTTTCTTTAAGCCTGTTTTGTATAAACTCAAGAGTTCCGGAACCCTGTTCTCTGAAGATCAGATCCAGATGATAGAGGTCTTTTAAATTTAAAGTTTTATGAGCAAGAGGGTGATCTGATTTTGCTGTCAGAACAATTTCATCTGGCTTAAAAGTTTTATATTCAAAATAAGAAGACTGTGATTCCCCTTCAATAATCCCCAGATCTATTTTTTCTTCTTTTAAAAGTGTTGAGATTGTTTCTGTATTTCCTGTAAGAAGCTCAATCTTAATATCTTTATAATAAGAATTGAATTTCGCTAAAATTTCAGGCAAAATATACTGTGCAATGGTTGTACTTGCCCCGATAATCAGCTTTCCCTTATGCTGCTGATTGATCTGGCTGATCTCAAATTCCATGTCGCGGTAGATATTTCTGATCTTTTCTGCATGTTCGTACAGAATCTTTCCGCTTTGAGTCAGCTGGATAGAAGTTCCTTTACGGTCAAACAGCTTGGCACCTACCTGAGTTTCAATTTCTTTAATATGTTTAGTAACAGCGGGTTGTGAAATATGAAGCTCTTCTGAAGCCTTAGTGAAACTTAATCGGGAAGCTACCGTATGGAAAACTTTTAATCTGTAATCGAACATGGCGTAAAATTACGAATTATTGTTGGAAATGCTGAGAGTTGCTGGATTCGGAGTTTAAAGTAACTGGAAATAAAAACAACTAGAAACTAGCAACAAAAAGCAACTTATAAAAAATCCGAAATTGAACGATCCTGCTGACTCTCAAATCTTCTGTTTTTCGCTTCTCCGATTTTCTGTTTGCTATAAATACTGTTGTGGCCTGAAAGAAGATAAGATACAACACAGGCAATGGCTACATATACGCCACATTCTGCTCCAAATAATTCAATTCCCATCAGCATACAGGCTAAAGGAGTATTGGTTGCTCCGGCAAATACCGCCACAAATCCCATTCCCGCCAATAATCCGAACGGCAACGGAATAAAAAGAGATAAAGCACTGCCTAATGTAGCGCCGATGAAGAACAAAGGGGTGACTTCTCCTCCTTTGAATCCGGCTGAAAGCGTAACAATGGTAAAAATCATTTTTAACGCAAAATCATACAAAGGAAGCTGCTTCTCAAAAGATTCCACAATCACAGGAACTCCTAATCCGATATATCGGGTGGTGCCCATCGCAAAAACTGCCAGGGCAATAATAACTCCACCTGCTACAGGACGAAAGGGCGGATATTTAATTTTTGATTTGAAAACAGAGCCTGCCCAATGAATGATCTTACTGAAAGCAGCAGCACAGACCCCGAAGGCTATTCCTGCCAGAATACTATATAAAATAGGCAAAAATTCCAGTTTAGGAATGATGTCAATATGATAATGAGTGTGTTTTACATTCCATAGGTTGGTTGCCCAGTCTGCCAGAATAGCTGAAGCAAAAGCAGGAAATATCGCATTATATCGTATTCTTCCCATCAGAAAAACCTCAAGTCCAAAAACTGCTCCGGCCAAAGGAGTCCCGAAAACAGAACCAAATCCGGCAGCAATGGCGGCAATAATTAATATTTTTCTTTCATTTCTGTCGAGTTTAAAAGGTCTGGTAAGCTGATCTGCAATAGCCCCTGCCATTTGAAGAGCTGTTCCTTCACGGCCTGCAGATCCTCCGAAGAAATGGGTCGCCATCGTTCCAAGATAAACAAAAGGGGCCATTTTAAACGGAATAATTCCCTTGGGCTCATGAATTGTATCAATCAGCAGGTTGTTTCCAGCCTCAACATCTTTTCCGAAGTAATGATAGAGCAGTCCAATCAGAAATCCTGCTACAGGAAGCAAACCAATCAACCAAAGATGATTTTCCCTGAAATTTGTAGCCCATTCCAATGATTGGAGAAATCCTGCAGAAGCAGTTCCTACCAATGCACCGATAATGATACTAATACATAACCATTTTAAAATATAAGGCAGAGCCGGAAATTTTCTGAAGAAAAAATGAGTGTGGAAAATTGCTTTTTTACCAAGGGTTCTTTGACTTTTTGACATAATAATCCTGATTAGTTATTTGTTAATAATCTTTTAATCAGGCGTCATCAGCTTTTGTAAAGCGGTTGGGTAAGGAAGAACACCATTTCCTTTTGATTATGCAAATATATAAATTAAGGATAAAAGATAAAAGATAAAAGATAAAAGATAAAAGATAAAAGATAAAAGATAAAAGATAAAAGATAAAAGATAAAAGATCTTGTCGTTAAAATTCAATAGAGGTGGGCTTTAGCCCGCCCACATCAATTTAATACTTTGCACCGGCTTTAGCCCAAACTTAAAGATAAATCAGAGTTTTAATAGATTGGATAATGTATAGCCTTATCGATTTCGAGCGGGTTGTTGTATTTTCTTATCACTTCCTGCATATTTTTGGTCTGCGTGTTAAGTTCATCTACGTTGTGGATCTCTTTTCCGTTGATATTTATTTTCAGGTCGTTGTTGGATTTGCTGAAGTTATTCCTTTCAAAAGCAAAAGGATCATTGTAAAACTCCATGACTAGTTTATGCTTCTGCTTTTCATTGATGGGAATAGCTTTATTGCCGAAATTGGATTCAAGGAAATCATCAGTAGAATATACTTCCGGTAATTCCTGACTTTTAATAAGATGATAAATGAAGTTTTGTTTTGCATCAGAAAGTTCAAAGATTAACCCCGGCAGTCCCCGGAATTTAAAGGGACCTTCGTTAAACGGAATATCTTTACAGAACCATGCCGTCCAGTTTCTACCCCCGAATTGGGTTGTCGCTTTTTGCAAGGTATAGTTATCTGCTTTTTTGGTTTCAGCGGAAATGGTCCAGTTTACTTTATCTGTCGTTTTAAAAGAATAATATCCATTTTTGATATTGATGAAATTTTCGTTCTCAGAAGAATTAATCCTTCTTTTCACCACCTGTCCGGACATATCCGTATGACTGGTATTCATCCCGAACTTCTTATTTAAAGAATCTGTGGTCATAAGATTTCTTCCGTAAAATTTCACCTCTTTTGGGGTGATATCCAAAATCATGTTCAGTTTTTCATAAGTGACCTCAGTAGAATCCATCTTATATTGCAGTTCATAAATAAACCGATGGGTCTGAGATTGAACCAAAGCTATCATAAGAAATGCCATTAAGGTGAAAATACCTTTCATAGAATGTGGTTAGTTTTGTTATAGTTGCTGGTTATCTGGTTGTTAGTTGCCTACAACCTTAAACTCTAAACCTTAAGCTTTAAACTTTCGCACCTGGTCTCTACAAAAATGGCTTCATTTCATCCTCAATCTGTGTTCTCAGCTCCATCAGACGTTTAGCATATATTTCCTGCTGTTTTTCTTCCTCTGTTTCCGGTGTCCACTTAGGTACGGGCAGTTTTTTACCATTTTCATCTACGGCAACAAAGACGATAATACAGTGGGTTTTTTTCTCAAAATTTGGCTGCTTCAGGTTTCTTGAAAAAACATTGATGGCGATATGCATACTTGAAGTTCCGGTGTAGATCACCTGAGCGTCTACTTTTACTACTTCACCAATTTTAATAGGGTCATAAAAACGGATTCCGCCTACATATACGGTAACGGAATAATTACCACTCCAGGTTGTCGCACATGCATAACCGGCCTGGTCAATCCATTTCATAACACTTCCTCCATGTACATTTCCTCCGTAATTCACATCTGAAGGCTCCGAAATAAACTGAAAAGTAATAGGCTTGTTCTGCATCTTTATAAAATTTGAATAAAGTTATTTAATAATTTCCAAAGTTTTAGATTAAATCCTACTTTTGAAAGACGAAACTTTCAATGAAAGCGAATTTTAACCAATAACAGATTTAGAAACCATAATGAAGAAAGTATTTTATCTCAACACATGCGATACCTGCAGAAAAATTTTAGCCCAATTCGATCTTACAGACTGGGAACTTCGCGAAATCAAAAAGGAGCCGATCACAAAAGAAGAATTGGCCGAAATGCATAAAAAAACAAAATCATACGAAGCATTATTCAGTAAAAAATCTACTCAGATCAAATTAAGAGGTTTAGATGTAAAATCATTGACTGAAAAAGATTTTAAAGAATTGCTGCTGGATCATTATACCTTTTTGAAAAGACCTGTTTTTATTACAGATAAAGAGATCTTTGTAGGAAATGATAAGAAAAATGTTGAAGAATTGCAGAAGTTCTTTGGGGTAAGCGAATAAATAAGACTTTAAATAGTTGAGCTATCCGGTTCATTAATGAATTCATTATTGAGCCGGATATTTTATTATATGTGTTGTAAGTATTTGATTTTTAATGCTATTTATGACTATATTTATAATCGCCAAAAATTTACAATATGAAAACAAACTTTTCAAAAACAAAAAAACTGACCAGATCAGAATTAAAAGAGGTGAGTGGAGGAATTGCTTTCATCCCGCCTTGCAGTATTTTATGCGGGCCTGCAGGAGGAGTGATTTCCAATACACCAGACGTAGGAGATGCCTGTAATGCAGACAGGACAATTTGCTGTATCTGCTACTAAACAAAAAAGAGGCTGTAATCTAAATTACAGCCTCTCTTATTTAATAATATATCTTTTGAACAATTATACAAAAGGAGCTTTTACCACTTTTGCAGGAATGTTCTTGTTTCTTACCTGAATAAAGATCTCAGATCCTAATTTGAAATGAGGCTTGTCTACATATGCAAGACCCAATCCGATTTTCTTCATTGGAGACTGTGTTCCGGAAGTTACTTTTCCGATTACATTTCCTTCAGCATCTACTACAGGATAATCATGTCTTGGAACTCCTTTGTCTGTAAGCTCAAAACCAACTAATTTTCTTGTAACTCCTTCTTCTTTTTGTTTTGCGAAAACATCTTTAGAAACGAAATCTTTATCAAACTTAGTGATCCACCCTAAACCAGCTTCAATTGGAGAGGTTGTATCATCGATATCATTTCCGTAAAGACAGAATCCTTTTTCTAATCTTAAAGTGTCTCTTGATGCTAATCCACAAGGAATAATTCCTTCTTCTTTACCAGCGTCCATTACTGCGTCCCAAAGCTTTTCAGCACTTTCGTTATTGAAATAAATCTCAAAACCACCGCTGCCAGTGTATCCTGTGTTTGAAATGATCACATTATTTTCTCCGGCAACAGTTCCTACTGTAAAGTGGTAGTAAGGAATTTCTGAAAGATTTACCTCAGTAAGCTTTTGAAGGATTTCAGTAGCTTTAGGCCCCTGAACTGCTAATAATGACATTTCATCAGAAGCATTGGTCATTTTAGCCCCGAAAGTATTGTATTTTGAAATATGATTCCAGTCTTTGTCGATGTTGGAAGCGTTCACAACTACGAAATATTTGTCATCTTCCATTTTGTAAACGATAAGGTCATCTACAATTCCTCCGTTTTCGTTGGGAAGACAAGAATACTGAGCTTTTCCATTTTCCAAAGCATCTACATTATTAGTAGTTACAAACTGTAATAGATCTTTTGAACCCGGCCCTTCGATGAAAAACTGTCCCATGTGGGAAACATCAAATAATCCTGCTTTTTCTCTTACTGCAAAGTGCTCTTCTGTAACCCCTGAATATTGAACAGGCATTTCAAAACCTGCGAAAGGTACGATCTTAGCTCCCAAAGAAACATGTTTGTCGTACAAGGCTGTTTTCTTCATATTTAATTTTTATTTCTTTATTTTAAAACTGTTAAAAGTCTCATTGAATTGGGTCATGTAGTTTCCGTTCCAGAATTTCTGGCCGCAATTGATGGAAACTAAATATAAGTTTTTGTCTTTTTGAAAAACTTTGGTTATCCAGAATAGCTTCTCTTTTTCATCAAAGTGTTCATACAGATATTCCATATATCCTTTCTGGCTCTTTTTACCTTTTACTTTATCCTCTTGATCTTGTGATTTATAAAGTGCCAGGATGAACTTTTTCACCTCTTCCTTCGGAAGTGCCAAATCATGATATTCCGAAATCGTAATGGCTCCTATCTGGCTGGTAGGAAAAATGTTGACGATCTCACTGTCATTCGTAGATTTCCAGCCGTCTGGTACATTAATGGAGTAGTTGGGACTCTCATATACCTTTGCTTTTTGGGCAAAAAACAGACTTCCCGTTAACATTGCAGAAAAAAACAATATTTTCTTCATCATTTAAAAATGGTGTTTATATTCTTCGAGAATGATTTTGAACCATTCTGTAAAGTTTTCAGGATGTTCGGAAATTTCTTTATCAAGATTTTCGGGGGAAATGAATCTTACCTCTTCCACTTCTTCTTTATTCAGATTGAAATCGGCTTCATGGTTTCCCACAAATACATGATCCAGCTCGTGCTCCCAAAGGCCGCCGCCTACATCTGCTTTATAAATAAAATTGAATTTTTCTGAAAGTTCTGCCTCAATTCCAAGTTCTTCTCTTAGTCTTCGTATTGCTCCTTCCTTATAGGTTTCCCCATCTCTTGGGTGCGAGCACACGGCATTGGTCCATTGATTGGGAGAATGGTATTTTCCTGAAGCTCTTTTCTGAAGAAGCATTTCTCCTTTACTGTTGAACAGAAATACAGAAAAAGCACGGTGTAACAGGCCATTGATGTGAGCCTGCTGTTTTTCCATCAGCCCTAAAACTTCATCTTCAGGATTTACTAAAACGACAAATTCTTCCATTCCTACAAATGTAAGAGTAATAAATGTATTTTGGAAATTTTTAGATAAACATCATGCTTTTTATAACAATCCTGAGAGATAGAGAATGCTTAGAAACAAATCTGCAAATCCACTTTTGCTATTTTGACTTTCTTATATATTATTCATAAAAAGAAATATCAAAACGAAAAATTTTAACTATTTGTCATGAAATGGCTGATAAAATGTTAATATTATTCTTTAAATAATAGTTTTTGTAGTATAATTTTAACATAAACAGAGATTAATGTGCCTGATAGTTGTAAAAACGCTAACTTTGTTACTTAATATTTAGTAATGGAATTAGAATACATTGAACACATTAGTCCTATTCTAAAGGATGGCGTAAAAAATTACTTAATAGATATCGACGGAACCATTACAGATGACGTTCCAAATGAAGAACCGGAAAGAATGGTGACCTGCGAACCTTATCCTGATGCATTGGAAACTGTCAACAGATGGTATGATGAAGGGCACCAGATCTGCTTTTTTACTTCAAGAACCGAAAATCTGAAACAAATCACCATAGACTGGCTGGATAAGCATGGTTTCAAATACCACAGCGTACTTTGCGGAAAACCAAGAGGAGGAAATTATCACTGGATAGACAATCACCTGGTAAGAGCTACAAGATACAAAGGAAGATTTACGGATTTGGTAGAAAAACAAGTGACCATTGAGGTATTCAAAGAAGACGGCGAATAAAAATATAATTCAAAGATTTAAAGATTAAATGTGAACCCAATTCCTTTAATTTTTAAATCTTTCATTTTTTAATATACTTGATATTTTATGAAAGTTTTAGCAAACGACGGCCTGGATCAATCCGGAATAGATGCATTGACAGAAAAAGGCTTTGAAGTGATTACTACAAAAGTTCCACAGGAGTTTTTGGTAGATTATATTAACGAGCACAAAATCCGTACTCTATTAGTAAGAAGTGCTACGCAGGTAAGAAAAGATATTATTGACGGATGCCCATCTATCGACATTATTGGTAGAGGTGGAGTAGGTATGGATAATATTGATGTAGACTATGCAAGAGAAAAAGGAATCCACGTGATCAATACTCCTTCGGCTTCTTCGGAATCGGTGGCTGAGCTTGTTTTTGCTCATTTATTTTCCGGAGCGAGATTTCTTCAGGATTCCAACAGAAAAATGCCTTTGGCAGGTGATACTGAATTTTCAGATCTTAAAAAAGCATATGCTGCCGGTATCGAACTAAGAGGAAAGACGATTGGTATCGTAGGAATGGGAAGAATCGGACAGGAAGTGGCAAGAATTGCTTTAGGACTTGGGATGAGAGTGGTTGCTGCTGATAATAATGTAGGAAAAGCCAGTATCAAAGTAAAATTTTATAACAACCAATTTATTAACGTTGATATAGAAACAGAACCATTACAGGAAGTTTTAAAGCATTCAGACTTTATTACGCTGCATGTTCCGGCTCAAAAAGACGGTTATATGATCGGTCAGAATGAATTTGAAATCATGAAAGACGGAGTAGCTGTTGTGAACTGTTCCAGAGGGGGAGTTATTGATGAATCTGCTTTAATTAAGGCGTTAGATTCAGGAAAAGTAAGATTTGCCGGATTGGATGTTTTCATTAACGAACCAACTCCATCCAAGGAAATTCTTAATCACTCTAAAATCTCTCTTACCCCTCACACGGGAGCATCTACTCTTGAAGCACAAGACAGAATTGGGCTTTCTTTGGCAGAACAGATTTCAAGTATCTTACAGATTCAATAATTGAATGATAATATACAATAAAAGCACCTCGGGTAGAGGTGCTTTGTTATTTTAAAATATTGCTATCAGATTAGATATTTTTGCTTTTCAATAAATCTCTGATCTCCATAAGTAATTTTTGATCTTCTGTAGGTCCTGCCGGAGCGGGAGCCTCTTTTTTATTCACTTTATTGGCAAATTTAATGATCCAGAAAAGAACCATAGCAATACAAAGGAAACTGATTACGGCTGAAATAAAATTTCCGTAAGCAACACCATTCCATGAAAGTTTTGCAATGTTTTCTGCGCCGGCTGCTTTCAATGCCGGGTTTAATATCAGAGGAGTGATTACATCTTCTACCAAAGACGAAACAATTTTACCAAATGCTGCACCAATGATCACACCGACAGCCAGATCGAGAACATTTCCCTTAAAGGCAAACTCTTTAAATTCTTTTACAAATCCCATAATTTATATTTTTTTATTAGTATATAAACAAAAATATAATTAAAAAATGTAAAAAACACTACTTTTTATAGTTTTTTATTCCCGAAATATTGAATTTTATGATAAATTCATAGAATTGAATTTAATGAATATTTTAGCTTTATACAGATACTTTATTTCATTCATGAGGTCTCCTTATTTTTATTATTGAGGTGATATCATAATGAAAAATCTTTTGTAATTTGCTTAAAAGTTTGTTTCACCTATGAAAATCTTCACCGCAGAACAGATTCGCAGCTGGGATCATTTTACGATTTCCCATGAGCCCGTTTCATCTATCCAATTGATGGAAAGAGCTTCGATGGCTGCAGCTCACTGGATATCGGAACATTGTAAAAATCATAAAAAGCTGGCCGTATTTTGTGGTAACGGAAACAATGGAGGAGATGGATTGGCTATAGCAAGAATATTGTACCTTAAAGGTTTTGATGTCGATGTATTTGTTGGTGATTCCAAAAGAAAATTTTCAGAAGATGCTTTGGTCAATCTGAAAAGACTCCGTGATTTATCAGGAATTTCAGTCAGAAAATTTGATCAGAAGGAAGACTATAATTTTGATGATAAAACAATCATTATTGATGCTCTTTTCGGAACAGGCTTATCCAGGCCGCTGGAAGGGGAGGTTAAAGGACTTGTTGAGCAGCTAAATTCTAAAAAGAATATTAAGATATCCATTGATGTTCCTTCCGGGTTATCTTCAGATGGAATATTTGATAATGATCCTGTTATTCTGAAGTCTGATTATACCCTTACTTTTCAATGCTGGAAAAGAACATTCCTTCATCCCGAAACCGGAAAATATACCGGAAAAGTAGAAGTGTTGGATATTGATTTAAGTAAAACCTATGCTGATACAACGGATGCGCAATACTTTGTCATTGACGATCAGTTGATAGAATCTATATTTAAACCCAGGCAGGAGTTTTCCCATAAAGGAAGTTTTGGGAAGGCTGTAATTGTAGGAGGAAGCTATGGGAAAATAGGAGCTGCCGTTTTGGCTACACAATCCGCCTTAAAAACCGGAGCCGGACTGACCTTTACACTTGCGCCGGAATGTGGATATGAGATACTGCAGACCTCTTGTCCGGAAGCCATGTTTATAACGGGAGGAAAGGAGTTTATTACAAACTTTGAGGTAGATAAAGACCTTATCTGTGGTATAGGGCCTGGACTGGGAACTCATGCGGATACTGAGAACAGTTTTCTGATTTTTCTGAAAAACTATACCAGTCCTATGATTCTGGATGCCGATGCATTGAATATCATTTCTAAAAAGCCAGGAAATCTAAAATTAATTCCAAGAAAATCAATCATTACTCCTCATCCTAAAGAGTTTGAAAGGATTTTCGGAAGTACAGAAAACTCTTTTAAGAGACTTGAGCTAGCCAGAGAAAAGGCAAAAGAATATCATATTTATATTGTTTTGAAAGATCATCACACCCAAATTATTACTCCGGAGGGGAATGTATTTTACAATATAACAGGAAATGCAGGTCTTGCGAAAGGAGGCAGTGGAGATATCCTTACAGGAATTGTGACTTCACTTTTAGCACAGGGATACTCTGAAGAAGAAACCTGTATTTTGGGAGTGTGGCTTCACGGAAGATCGGCTGATCTTGCTGCGGAAAGGCATTCAAAAGAATCTATGCTTCCTACGGATGTTATCAGTGAATTCGGAAGTGTTTTTGAGGAGCTGAACAGGAAAGTTGCCAGAAGTTTGTAATAGAAAAATGAAATGATGGCTTTTAAAATTAAGCTTAAAAAGAAAAAGGCAAATCTGTAGTAATACAAATTTGCCTTTTTTTATCTTAAAACCGGAGTTATTCTATTTCCAGTTTGTGCTTATGCCTTTTCAATATACTCAGGTTTTTCATTTTCTTCCGGAGTAATCTTAAATTTCTTAGAAACGATCATGATAACAACTCCTGCAATCATAAATGGAATAGAAAGTACCTGACCTGTGTTCAGACCTCCAATCTGGATGAATTCGTCTCCTTGCGGCTCTTTAAGAAACTCAACAAAGAATCTGATGGCCCAAAGAATAATAAAGAATAAACCGAATAACCATCCCTGCTGATATTTTTTATCTGTTTTTCTGTAAAGTATCCATAACAAAATGAATAGAAGAACATATCCTACAGCTTCAAATAACTGGCTTGGATAACGAGGTACGGTAAGACCATATTCACTGCTTTGCTGTGGGAAAAGTAATGCAAACGGAGAATTTGGATCAGCCGGTTTACCAACGATTTCAGAATTGAAAAAGTTCCCCATTCTTACAAATGCACCTCCTAAAGCAACTACAATACCTAATCTGTCATATACCCAAAACGGATTTTTTCTGATGATTTTAAATGAATAATACAGCGTCGTGAAGATCAGAGCGATAGTAGCACCATGGCTTGCCAATCCTGAAAATCCTGTGAATTTAAAACCATTTTTTGTACTTATGGGTAAAAATACACTCCAGAAATCTTCTTTAAACAATTCCGGCTGATAGAAAATAACATGTCCTAATCTTGCCCCAAGGATTGTTCCAATTAAAGTCCATGTGAAAAGAGGTTCAAGGTATCTTTGGTTAATATTGTCAATTTTAAAGATTCTCGTCATTAAAACATATCCGAAACCAAATGCAAATACAAACATCAAACTATAAAAGTGAAGGGTAAATGATCCGATATGAATTCCTTTCGATGGATCCCATATTTTGAATGGAGTTTTAAGTTCTACTTTATCAGAATCTGTAATAGGTTTTGCAGTTTTTACCGCATATTTAAACAATGTAACATTTTCCTGGGTCGCAGCAGAATTGATAAGCTTAAAATTTTTATCAAAAAACTGATAGTTGGAATCTTTGAATCTTGCTAATGCTGAAGCGGCATAATTATAATAAGAAGGTTCAAGGCTGGATCCGTTAAGGATCACAACAAAAGACTGGCTCTTATTAGATTCTCTGTCCGGAAAAGCGGTAAGGTCTCCCATTTCAGTGGTAGAATAGATTTTTACAGGAACATTGCTTCCGTTGATATCTAAAGTTCCGTCAGATAAACCTCCAGGGTATTCCTGTGCAAAAAAAAGCTGCGTTGTGAACGCAAACAGCACAAGATAAATTCTGAAAAAAATAGTATTCATTTTCTATTGATTTAATAGTTTGATTATTGACATTTATGTTTGGGTGGAACGGGATCATAACCGCTGCCTCCCCACGGATGGCATCTCAAAATTCTTTTAAATCCCAGCCAGAATCCTTTAAAGATCCCATGAACCCGAAGAGACTCAATCATATAATGAGAACAGGTAGGTTCGTAACGGCAGTTTTTGGGAAGTAAGGGCGAGATGAACCATTGGTAAAATTTTATCAAAATTACCAGCGGAAATGTAATGATTTTATTAAATGTAAGTTTCAAAACAATGCAAAAATAGGGTAAAAAAATGAAAATTAGTTTAAATTTGTTATAAGTTTCGGTGATCGAAAATCCGAAACATTGATCTTAAAAATAGAATTAGTTTGAATCAAAATATTCCATTAGCTGAAAAATTAAGACCCAAAACCCTGAACGATGTATTGGGGCAGGAACACCTTACCGGCGATAAAGGAACAATCAGAAAAATGATTGAAAATAACACGCTGAATTCTCTGATTCTTTGGGGGCCTCCCGGAACCGGGAAGACAACACTCGCCGAAATCATTTCAGAACAGTCAGGGAGGAAGTTCTATAAACTTTCTGCCGTTTCTTCAGGGGTGAAAGATGTTCGTGATGTCATTGATGATGCTAAAAAACAGAATTTGTTTTCCGGAAAATCACCCATCTTATTTATTGATGAGATTCATCGTTTCAATAAATCCCAGCAGGATTCGCTATTGCATGCCGTAGAAAAGGGCTGGATTGTTCTAATAGGAGCTACTACGGAAAATCCAAGTTTTGAAGTGGTTTCAGCATTGCTTTCAAGAAGCCAGGTTTATATTTTAAAAGCTTTGAGCTATGAAAAACTTGAAGAGTTGATTGATATAGCCTCTGAAAGATTTAATAAAGATGAAGAAACAGATTTTAAAATCCTTGAAAAAGAAGCTTTCATTCAATACTCGGGCGGTGATGCAAGGAAGTTAATCAATTCTGTAGAATTGGTTTTGAACCAATATAAAAATTCCGGCACAACAGAAATTATCAATACAGATGTTCTTGAAGTTCTTCAAGAGACGATGGCGCTCTATGATAAAAATGGCGAGCAGCATTATGATATTATCTCCGCCTTTATCAAATCAATGCGCGGTGGTGACCCGAACGGAGCTGTTTATTGGCTGGCAAGAATGATTGCCGGAGGAGAAGATATTAAGTTTATTGCCCGCAGAATGCTTATTCTGGCCGCTGAAGATGTAGGACTGGCTAATCCTAATGCGCTGGTGGTTGCCAACAATTGTTTTCAGGCGATCAATGTGATTGGAAATCCTGAAGCAAGAATCATATTAAGTGAAACGGCGGTCTATCTTGCGGTTTCTCCTAAAAGTAATTCTGCTTATATGGCTATTAATGAAGCATTGGCTTTGGTAAAACAAACAGGAAATCTTCCGGTACCGCTTCATTTGAGAAATGCTCCTACAAAGCTGATGAAAGATCTGGACTACGGAAAAGAATATAAATATGCACATTCTTATGAAGGAAACTTTGTAGAACAGGACTTCCTTCCCGAGGAAATCAGGAATGTGAAATTGTATGAGCCCGGTAATAATTCTACCGAAAAGAAGATCTATGAGGAACTTAAGAAAAAATGGAAGAATAAATATTAAAATAAAAAAGGATGCTGAAAAATGGCATCCTTTTTATATTATTCAAGTTATTCGGTAGTATAGATAAACAATGTTTTCTTACCGTTGTGATCTTTTGTTTCAGCTCTTTTCTTGATTTCAGGATAGATCATTGTGCTGGTGTCCGCAAATTCATAACCTTCAATAAATACCGGATTGTCTGCCGGAATATTATATTGTGCGTTGATATTGGATAATGACATTCTGTCAAATATATTTTCTCCGTTTTTGAATTTGTATTCAGTCACTCCTTTTGTAAAAACAGAACTGTATTTTTTTAAACTTTGGGGAAGACTTGCCGGAGTATTGTATACTTTAGAAACCTGCAGTACGTTCTTTTTCGCATTGAACAATTCTACTGTTCCGATAGCGTTGTCAGCAACTGCAAACTTCACAGCAGGATTTTTTTGCTGTGCAAATAAAGTAGCCGAAGAGAGTATTAAAAAAGAATAGAGTAATTTTTTCATAATCAGAATATGTAACTGTTAAAAACGTGATAAATATAGTTATTTTTTATAAAATGTGAATGAAATCTTAGATTGTTTTACATTTTATTTATGATAAAAACTTTTATTTTGATTATCAGTCTGTGGTTTCCTCGTTTTTATCTTTTTTATCAACCATATTTCTGATGATATTTTTCAACCTCTGAAAAGTGAAAGAACTTAATAATAAGATAATTCCGAGAGCAATAAAGGCGCTTATTCTTGAAATATTATCCATTTGCCATACATCATAACCGTAGAGTTTTAAAACCATGAGCCCTATCAATGCAAAACCAACCTTGTTGTATTCCTGGATATCCTTTTTCAAACCTATGTAAATAAAAATACTCGCAAGAATGGTCCATACAATAGGAAGATAAAGAATATTGAAGTGGGCACTTGCTTCATAAGAATGAGGAAGGTCATTAGAAACCATTAAAACATAAGAATGATGAAGCTCACAGCTTACGGAAATGATAAGTGTCAAAGACAGGATCCAGTAAGAAATCCTGAGTTTATGGAATTCTGATGATGGAATGATCCGGGAACATACATATATAAAAGGAATCCACTGAAGCAGATGAAGTAAATAAAAGCTTGAATGTAGTTTTTTCATTAAAACAGCCGTGACAACTGGTAGTGTGGAAATTGAAGTATTGAGAATAATCAGAAAGAAAAACAGATAAATCAGAACGGTTTGAACATCACTTCTGATACTTAGTGGTTTTCTGAAAAAAAATAGAATAAACAGATAATAAATACTGAATAACAGTCCTATCCCAACAATTGCTGACCAAGGCATCCCTGAAACGTGATAGGTGAGCTCAAGAAGAAGACTTATGTAAATAACTCCATAGCTCACGATAGTAACAAGATCTTCAAAAAATGTGTTGACTTTCTCCTGTGATTCTTTTCCGGTATTACTCAATAAATATAAATTGATTATTAGGGAAACGATCGTAAACGAACTGGTAATAAACGGAGGATTAAATATGATATTAAAATCTGTTGTCTCAAGATATTCTGTCCAGGTTATAATCTGAGCAATCATGACCAATGGGAAAAGTATGTAAAAGAAAATCTTGAAAATTTTGTGTCCTGTCTTTTTCCAGATGAAAAGAAGCAGTGTGGCTTCTATGGCCCAGATACTCGTGATGAGGTGAGTTTTAAACTGAATAGCTATGGCAATAGTGATAAGGCTGGTAACGAGTCCTGCAAATACAGAATAGGCAACCCCGAAGTTTTTTCGTCCATATTCTCTAAAGAGCAGAATAGAATTGACTGCAGCAAAGACAAGGGGAAAAATAATGGGAGGTTCATATGCTAAAGTATCAAAAATATAAAGCAGTCCCAGAACACTCGAAAAATTAGCAAAAGCAAGTATTAAAATATCAGATGTTGAAAGTATATTCTTTCTGATGTAATTATGCAGGGCAAAAAGATAGAAAATTACATAACTTATCATGTAAAAAGCAATGCTTAAAAGCTGAGGACTCTCATTCGTCCAATAAAAAAGATAAGCGGTTGTAAAAATATAGGCAGTCCATCCCACGCTTTTCCAGTGTTGAAGAAAAGAGACTATCAACATTCCAATATTTAAAAGAGTAAGATAAATAAAAAGGAAAGGGTAATTGCTTTGCCCGGTACTGATCATCAAAGGAGCACTGAAACCTCCTATTAATGAAAAAATAATTAAGACTTCACTTTTATAATAATAGGATAAGATAATAGATGCTGCTGTAATCAGGGCGGTGATAATAAAAGCTGTATTCTGTGTAAAAAGATGATATTCCCTGAAAGCAATGGTGGAGGTGAAATAGAGCATGGCAATTCCGCCTCCGGTTATAATAGAAGCAAATGCGGTATAGTTTTTTCTGAGGAAATGGCCTATGATAATAATTCCTGCTCCGGTAAAAAAGCCAATACCCGCTCGTGCAGTTTCACCAATCCAGTTTTTATCAATGGCATACTTTACAAAGTAACCGATTCCGAGAACAAGAGTAAAAATACCAATGATGGTGAGAGCATTTTGTTTTAAAAAATCAAAAACAGGAGCCAGCCAGTCTTTTTGAACCGGTATTGGGATTTCTTCATTTTCTTCCCTGTTTCTTATTCTTTCAGGCGTAGTTTGATGAGATGGTGCTTGCTGAGGAATAATAGTTTCTTCCGTTGAAGTTTTTTTTTGGATTACTTCAGACTGAGCCGGGGCCTTATTGATTTTATGATTAAGGTCAGTGATTTCCTTTTCAAGTCTTCTGATTTTAGTATTCAGATTGTTGAAAATGATGAAGATTACTATAAGTATGACGACAGTAATAAATTCATTCATTTCATTAGTTTTATCAAATATAAAGAAATGTTTGAAAAGCTATTTAAAAATTAACCCATCACAGTATAAGTGATGGGTTAAATGGTATAGATAACTAACAATATGTTTTTTACTAGTTGGATACTTTGTAAATGGAGAATGAAGCAACACTGGATCCTAATAAGCCTACGTCCAATGCTGTTGATCCAACAAGACCAAATGAAATTTTGTCTCCTGCCTGGAAGGAATACACTGAATTAATAGAACTTTCGGAAATCGTCAGGCTTAATAAAATCAGGTTAGCACCACTGAACGGACGGCTATCTATAGTAGTTGCTACGCCGGCTCTTGTTCTTACAATACCAACTCCTGGATTATTAGCTAGTATCGAAGCTTGTAATCCGGTTCCATAACGAAATGTAAAGCCTATGGCATAAACACCTGTGGATGGAATTGTATAAGTGTTATCTGTGTCGCTGAATAAGCTTGCAGATCCTAAGGTTCTTTCTGCTGCTAAGAAGTTAACTGCTCTGAATCCTGAGGGAAAAAGTCCAAGGTTCAAGAGGCTGATTCCTGCTGTCTTCTTTGCAGCGTAAACTGTAGTATTTATACCGGATGCTGCGATTAATAGTGCTGGATCTACGGTGTAAACCTGAGTACTTCCCTGGTTAATTGCTAAAACCTGATAGCCAGGTAATGATGTAGCTGCGGGCGTATCTCTAACTTTCAATGTTCCATTAACATCTAGAGTTGCAGATGGAGTAGCTGTATTGATACCAACTTGCGAAAATAAAGGTAGGGTTGCGCATGCTAACATTAAGCTGTAAAGTTTAGTTTTCATGATCAAGATTTTTAATTAGTTGCTTAGCAAATATACAATAAAAATTATACTCATCATTGTGAAATCTATAATTTTAATATTAATATGATGTAAAATATTTAAACATATGTTTATATTTTGGGTGATATTACTTCATAATTTAATTACGAGTTATTATATTCAACTTCTTTTTAATTGCTTGTTTATAAGGTGTTTAAAGGAAAATATTTCTCCCTGTTGTGTGGGTTATTTTAGTGGTGAAAGTGTCGTATTGGACGTCGGATATTTTTTTGTAAAAAAATATTTTTTTCAGGTTTTTAATGGGTTTAAAAGCAAAAACACTGCTCAAATGGCAGTGTTTTTAATGTATATATTTACTTTTTTCTAGCTTTCTAAGAGGAATTCTTTATAGTTTCCAAGAAAATCAACATTAGCATTGATTGATTCAAGTTCTTTGAGTGCGTTTCCATGTAAGACTTCTTCCCAAGGTCCTTCCACATTGATAAAGAAGAAATAATTGCCCAGTCCGGTCTTTAATGTTCTGGATTCAATTTTGCTGAGGTTCATCTTTCGCCATGCAAAAACCGATAAAACCTGATGCAGCCCGCCGGGATGATCTTCCGGTAGAGTAATCAGCATTCCTGCTTTTTCTCCCAGAGTTTCCAGATTGTTATTTTGGTAGGTACTCTGTTGCTTAGAGATAATGATAAACCGGGTATGATTCTGTTCAAAATCCTGAATATTACGGTTGATAATTTTCAGTCCATACAAATTGGCGGCAAACTGGTTCGCAACAGCAGCAATAGGAGTCTCTTTATTCTCTGAAACAAATTTCGCGGCAGCAGCAGTAGAAGAAAAATCCTGTTTTGGAATCTCTTTATAATGGGTGTCCAGAAAATGAAAGCTCTGTGCCAGTGCCTGTGGATGTGAATATATTCTTTCAATATTCTCAATAGAATTTTCCGGGTGAATCATCAGGTGATGCGCAATAGGCATTACCGCTTCTGCTTCAATCTTAATAGAAGGGGTTTTATACAAATAGTCCAGCGTCATAGAAACTGTTCCCTCAATAGAGTTCTCCAAAGGTACAACCGCCTTTACTGCTTCTCCGCTTTCTACAGCCTTAAAACAATCCAGAATACTGGCTTGTGGTAATAACTCTTCATCGGGGAAAAGCTGCGCAGCGGCAAGCTGTGTGAAACTGGCATGAGGTCCCAAAAATGCAATCTTCATAATATAATATATAAGGGATGATTAAAATAAAGGCACAAAGGTGCGAATTAATTCATAAATAAGGTTCAATGTTCGGGGTATAAAGTTGCGGGTTACGTAATGCGAGTTATGTGATGCGAGATGCTGGTTACATAAAACCTAGGGGCTTTAACTTTAAAACTTCTAATCCCTACAACCTGCTACCTAACTCCTGTCACCTAATTCCTGCCACCTGACTACTCATTCCAATTCTTCTCAATCATTTCCATAAGGAAATCGGGACACTTGATAACCTTATTGGTTTTTGCATCCAGAAAGAATAGAGTAGTGGAAGCTTCTGTTATTTTAATATGCTCTTCATTGTAAATTTCATATTCAAATTCGATTCTTACTCCCGGAATTTTTTTAACATAAGTATGAATTTCTAATTTTTGATCATACAAAGCTGGTCGGATATACTTAATTTTATAGTCTGAAACAGGGAGCCAAATTCCTTGGTTTTCAATTTCATCGTATGAAATTCCGATGCTTCTGAAGAGCTCAACTCTCCCCACTTCGAAGTACGTTGCATAGTTACCATAGTATACATATTTCATCGGATCTGTTTCTGCGTAACGTACTCGTATTGAGTGTGTTGTGTGTATCATTTTAGGTGTTAAATTATACATACAAATATATTTTTAAATAATCAATACCTGCAATATTTTTTTTTGAAAAGAAAAAATTGGACCTTTGTCTTCCTTCTAAACACAGTACAAACAAAGAATAATCGGGGCATAAAAATGGATGACAATTTAATGATGATATGGCAGAAATGCCTTCAGTTTATGCGTGATAACCTGAACGCAGCTGAAGACAATTCTGACCTGAAAAAACTTGAAAAATCTTTCGATATGTTATTCGATAAGGTTCAGCCACTTTCATTAGTAGCAAATAACCTTACGCTTATCGTACCGAGCGATTTTTACAAGGAATATATAGAGGACAATTATCTGTCCTTACTTTCTGCTGCCCTGAAGAAAAATATTGGAAAAGGAGTAAAATTATGGTATTCTGTGATGGAAAACAGACCAAAAGGTGAAGAAAAACCAGTTACCATGAACATCAAGGGACAAAGTGTTCCTACTCCAAAAACACAGGAAACAATGCCACAAGGATTCTCTGCTAATATCGTAAATCCTTTTGTAGTTCCTGGAATAAGAAAAGTAAATATAGATTCTAACCTTAAGCCTGACTATTCTTTTGATAGTTATGTAGAAGGAGAAAGCAATAAATTTGCAGCTACTGTAGCCAGATCCATTGCAAAAAGACCTGGAGCAACTGCCTTCAACCCGTTATTCTTATATGGAGGTTACGGAGTTGGAAAAACCCACTTAGGCCAAGCAGTAGGGCTTGAAGTAAAAAACCAGTTCCCTGATAAAGTAGTTCTTTATCTGTCTTCTGAAAAGTTTATCCAGCAGTTTATCTCTGCTGCCAAAGCACACAAGCAGACTGAATTTGCGAATTTCTATCAAATGGTAGATGTACTGATTATTGATGATATTCAGTTCTTATCAGGAAAATCAGCTACACAGGACAGTTTCTTCCACATTTTTGATCATCTGCATCAGAACGGAAAGCAGATTATCCTTACTTCAGATAAAGCGCCTGCTGATATTATGGATATTCAGGACAGAATTGTTTCCCGTTTCAAATGGGGACTTTCTGCAGAGATCAAATCTCCGGATCTATCAACAAGAAGACAAATCATTGAGGATAAACTAAGCAGAGACGGAATCGTTCTTCCGGGAGATATGCTTGACTTCCTTGCTGTGGAAACGAAAACCAATGTAAGAGAACTTATCGGTGTGATCAACTCTGTGATTGCTTATTCTACAGTATATAAGAGAGACCTGAGTCTTGAATTGTTAAAGGAAACAATCAACAGAATTGCTGCCAACCAGAAAAAGATCATCAACATTCCTTACATTCAGGAAGTTGTATGTGATTATTTTGGAATCAAAAAAGAGCAATTACTGTCAAAAACAAGAAAAAGAGAGATTGCATTACCAAGACAGCTTGCCATGTACTTTTCTAAAGAATTCACCAATTCTACATTTACAAAAATCGGTGAAGAAATGGGAGGGAAAGACCACTCTACAGTAATGTATGCTTGTGATACCATCAAAGACGTATCAAAAATTGATAAAGAAATCAAGAAGTACGTAAAAGACCTTACAGAAAGAATCAAACAATAACATTGTTGACCAGAAATAAATTGAAATGAAGGATAGTTTTATTCTTCATTTTTTATTTAGTTTTGTTGTGGCAAAAGTCTCTTTTTAAATAGATAGAATATGAAAATATTAATGGTTTGTCTGGGAAATATATGCAGAAGCCCTCTGGCAGAAGGAATTATGAAAACAAAAGTGCCGGAAAACTTTATGGTAGACTCAGCCGGGACTATTTCGATGCATGAAGGAGAACATCCCGATAAAAGAGCCATTAAAACCGCCGCCAATCATAATATTGATATCTCAAAACAGAGATCAAGACCCATTACCAGAAAAGATTTTGAAACCTTTGATAAGATCTACTGCATGGATATTGATGTATTTGAAGATGTTGTTTCCAAAGCAAGAAACGAAGAAGAACGACAGAAAGTATCTTTGTTTTTAGAAGTATTGGGAGATCATGAAAATGCTGAGGTTCCCGACCCTTATTGGGGAGATATGAGTGATTTTGAAAAAGTCTTTCAGCTTTTGGATAGGGGGTGTGATGCTATAAAGAACCAAATACCTAAATCATAATCATGAAAAAACTGCTGTTACTGTTTCTGGTAAGCTTTAATTTATCTTTTGCCCAAACCAAAGATGAAATAGAAATCCGTAAAGTAATGGACGACTTTATGGGATGTATTAAAACCAGAGATGAAGCCAAATATCTCTCTTTATTTCAGGAACCTGTACTTTGGACAGGAATTTACAAAGACAGAACACAGACTAAACGTCTTGAGAAAAATCCTAAGGCAGACTATTACTTTGCAGATGATTATAAAGCTTTTATCAAAAGTTTTAAAGATGATAAATCTGAAGAGAAATTTGACAACATTAAGATCGTGGAAGATGGAGCAATAGCTTCTGCCAATTTCGATTACAGCTTTTGGTATGACGGTAAAATGGAAAACTGGGGAAAGGAGATCTGGACACTGATGAAGATCAACGGAACCTGGAAGATCACTTCCGTTACCTTTTCTATGGATCTTACAAAATACGTCCCACAACCTTCATTAAACGAAAGAACTAAAAAATAATACGATGCTTTTTTTACTCCCTGCTTACTTATCAGAAAACACTTCTATCAACCACTTTTCGCCTGTTTTGAAAGATTATATCATGCAGACAGACTATTTCTTCGTGGAAAATGAAAAAACAGCAAGAAAAGTTGTTAAATTTTTTGCTCCGGAAAAGAAGCAGGCCGATCTGAAGTTGTTTTTATTAGACAAATACACAGAAAATGCAGACATTAAAGAAGCTCAGGAACTGATGTTGAAAGGGCAGGACTTCGGATTGTTGTCAGAAGCTGGATTGCCTTGTATTGCTGATCCTGGAAACCTGATCGTTAAATGGTGTCATGAGAAAAACATCAGAGTAATCCCTGTTTCAGGACCTTCATCCATTATTCTGGCTTTGATTTCCAGTGGATTTAACGGGCAGGAATTCACTTTCAATGGTTATCTTCCTATTGACAAAGGAGAGAAAAAGAAACATATCATGAATCTTGAAGGGTTGGTTCAGAAAACCGGATATTCACAGATTTTCATGGAAACCCCCTATAGAAACAATCAGCTTTTTGAAGATCTGTGTAAGTTTTTATCACTGAACACCAAGCTTTGTATTGCGGCTAATATCAACGATCCTGAACATGAATTTATCAAGACAAAATCTATAAAAGACTGGCAGAAACAGAAGCCGGAACTTCATAAAATTCCTGCGGTATTTGTACTTGGAAAATAAACTTTACTCCTATAGCTTTACAACATAAGCATAGGAGTTTTTTTTGATTTGAAAACCAGAAGAACTATCGGTAATTTTCCTCATGGAATTGATAATGCCTTTTAAATTTTCTACTCTTCAAGCTACTTGATCTTGACTTAATTCTATAATATTTCAACAATATGTGATAAATATCATGAGGTTTTCTGTACTTTTATTGTGTAAAATATTCTAAATTTATATTTAATTATAACATATTATTGGTTTTAAATTCGCAAATTAATTTATAATATTAATTGGTTTGAATTATTTTATTTAACATTTATTGTAAATCTTATAATTTAAACTGTTTTCGTAGATTTAAGCTAATATCTTTCGCTTTTCTTTAATGATAAGGAAGGTTATAATTTCAAAGTTCAGTTTTGTATAAAATTGATCAAACCAAATCAACACCAAAATATTAAAATATGATTACACGTAAAATTTTTTTTCCGGTATTGCTGATGCTGGCTATGCTAGTGCCTTCTTTAATTCATGTATCTGCACATGGATATGTAATGAGCCCTGCCTCAAGAGGATATCAGGGAAGTCTGGATAAGGCTGCGATTGGCTATTCTGCAGCATTTGGAATTTATGGATCTATCATTAATGAACCTGGATCTCTGGAAGCACCAAAAGGTTTCCCCGCATTAGGTCCGGCAGATGGAAAGATTGCTTCTGCTAATGGAAGTATAGGCGGAGATACTACATTAGATATCCAAACCCCTGACCGATGGAAGAAAACCAATATTTCCACTGGGGTGAATGCTTTTATCTGGAAATATCTGGCTTACCATGCAACTGCAAAATGGCATTATTACATGACCAAACAAGGCTGGAATCCTAATCAACCTCTTTCCCGTCAGGATCTGGAGCTCATTGGTACAGTTACACATAATGGGACACCTCCACAGGATAATGTGTCTCATCAGATTACAGTTCCTGCTAACCGTACAGGCTATCATATTATCTTAGCGGTATGGGACGTAGCAGATACCACCAATGCATTTTATAATGTAATTGATGTTAATGTAACCTCAGGATCAGTTTCTACACCTCCGGCAGCACCTACTGGATTAACTCAGCTGGGAGTAACCAGTTCTTCTGCTAAAATAGGCTGGGCTCCGCAGTCAGATGCTGTATCTTATACTATTTTCCGTAATGGACAGAATATTCAACAGGTAAATGCGGCGGTGTTTGAAGATATCGGTTTAACAGCAAATACAACGTATACGTATGAGATACAGACGAAAGGCTCGTCAGGGCTTACTTCAGGGAAAAGTTTGCCACTCACTGTAAAAACAAACAGTGAAGGTACTCCTGAAAAGCCATCAGCTCCATCCAATCTTCACTCAATGGGCGTTACCGAAAACTCCGTTTCACTTATGTGGATGGCTTCAACCCATTCGCAGGGGATCAAAAATTACCAGGTCTTTGAAAATGGAATCAAAGTAGGAGAGACCGTGCAGACAAGCTTTTTACGAACCGGCTTAACACAAGACACAGAGTATCGTTATACCGTAAGATCTGTTGCGATGAATGATCAGCTCTCTGATATGAGTAATGAATTAAAAGTCAGAACTAAGAAAGTTACATCCGGAAATGGCCAAACATATTGTGGAACAGAACAATATATTGCAGCCAACGCATATCCTACAGCCGGAGCGAAAGTTTTCTACTCATGTAAAATATGGAAAAATAAATGGTATGCAAATCCGGGAGAGCTGCCGGGTATAAATATGGTATGGGAAGAAATAAGTGCATACACCGAAGGTCCTGGCTGTGAATCAAGTGGTCCGGTAACATATTGTGGCGCACAGGAATATAGTTCAGTGAAAACTTATCCGGTCGCAGGAACAAAAGTTTTCCATGCCTGTAAAATATGGGAAAACAAATGGTATGCAAATCCGGGAGATACACCCGGGAATAATGCGGTCTGGAAAGTTGTAAGTGACTGCAATGAAGGTCAGGATTGTAAAACATCCAGTCTTATCCAGAAAGAAAGTGATTTTTCAGTGATCGTATCTGAACATCTGATGAATTTTGTACCGGAAAGCTACTTTGATACAATAAGCAGGGTAGATATTATTACTCCCCACGGACTTCAGATCATGACTTTTATGAATCCTGGGAAAAACAGTATAAATATCAGCCGCCTTCAATCCGGAATCTATTTTGTGAAAATTCTTAATAAGGATGGAAGCACGATTACTAAAACCATTAGAAAGTAAAAAGTATATAAAATTGATAGTGCCGCCTTGTAATAAGGCGGCTTTTTCTTGTTAGAAAATTGATAAAAATATTTAACAGCTCTTAACAAGGCTATTGCACTATTCTTGTTTTTTCAACTATACTGGAAACAGTATAAATTGTTGATAGTGCTGTAAAAACCCGGACATCGAAGATGTCCGGGTTTTTACAAAAAGATTTCTCAGCTATAGAAGAAAAATAATAAAATTTAAAGAGCTTCTAAACAAATTTATTTTAATAGTAAAGCTTTAAAATCACTTTCGCTCATATCTTCGAATGATCCAGACTGTGAAAATTTTATATTGTGTGATTTATCTAATATAAATGTAGTTGGAAAAATTCCAATTTTTGATTTTAGACTTTCACTACTTCTTACAAAAGTAAAATTATAACCCTTTTTAGTCATAAATGATTTAATGGTCTCAGGTTTTTCATCAGAGATCATAATGAAGATATAATCATTTTTCAGTTCATTATATGTGTTTTGTAAAAGGGGCATTTCTTTTACGCATGGGGCACACCATGTAGCCCATACATTGACCAGTATTTTTTTGCCAGTAAATTGGTTAATATCAAATGGGCTTCCGTCCAGATTTTCAAGGTGTAAATTTAAATCTTTGAAATTTTTGGTTTCGCTTATCTTTTCACTTTGCTCTTTACTCTTTTTACTTACATAGTATATATAGCCTAAGAAAGAAAATGAGATTATAGTTCCGAAAATAATACCCACAATAAAACCTTTTTTGAAAATAGAAATATTCATAATTAAACTTTTATTGTATTGTTAAAAATCCGGATAGATAAGAAATTGCTAAGATGAGGGTAATGCTTAACACTAAGCCGGTAAGGAAACCTGAGCTTGCCAGTAAAATGTTTTTAATTTTCATATTTAATGTTTTCCTAAAAGTAGTTATTTTTTTCTAAAAAGTATAGTATTTTTTGATGATATTTTCTATAGATATAATTTATGTGGGAGATTATAATAAAATACCAAATTATTTCTATTTTTAATTCATGAAAAAAAGTCTTTTAGCATTTGTGTTTTCTCCATTTCTGATGTATGCCCAGGAAGTTCCGAAACTTACAAACGAAATGGCGATGAAATTATCCGATAAACCACTTCACTGTATCAATCAGGAATATCCGAATAAAACAGCGCATATCATCAATAATGCAGGCGAAGTCCCTTTAACTCCAAAAGATCTTCACCCTAGTTTTTATGGGTGTTTTGACTGGCATAGCTCTGTTCATGGACATTGGATGCTGACAAGACTTTTAAAAACAAAACCCAATCTCTCCAATGCCAAAGAAATTGAAAAAATTCTGGATGAATCTTTTCAGAAGGATAAATTGAAAACAGAGGCTGATTATTTTACAAAATATCAGCTGACAGGAACTTTTGAGAGAACTTATGGCTGGGCATGGATCTTAAAACTGGACGAAGAGCTTACCAACTGGGATCATCCGAAAGCTAAAATATGGCACGAAAACCTGAAACCGTTAACCGATCAGATTCTGAAGTCCTGGAAAACGTACCTTCCAAAGCAAACCTATCCAAACAGAACCGGAGTTCACCCCAATACTGCATTTGCAATGTCTTTTGCGATAGATTGGGCAAGAGCCAATAAAGATAAAGAATTTGAAAGTCAGCTGATGGAAAAGGCTAAATACTTCTTCTTGAAAGAGCAGAAAACACCTGCTTATCTTGAACCGGACGGATCAGATTTCTTTTCGCCAAGTCTTGAAATTGCTGATCTGATGCGCAGAGTTCTTCCTCAGAAAGAATTTGTACAGTGGCTGAGTGCCTTCTATGAAAAAAGAAGTCTGGAAAATGTTGAAAAAATCCCTGTGGTAAGTGATCTTAGCGATTATCAGACTGTTCATCTTGTAGGATTATCATTTTCAAAAGCATGGTGTATGAAAGGAATTTCAAATGCACTTCCTGCCAATCATCCACTGAAAAAAGACTTCAGAAAAACAGCGGATGTATTTCTTGCCAATGGATTGCCATTGCTTTTCCAGGGAAATTACGGAGGAGATCACTGGCTGGCAAGTTTTGCAGTATACGCGCTGGAAGATTAATATCTGATTCCTGTTTTTTTAAGAATAAAACCTAACAGCCAGATTGGGCCGATCAGTAGAAATTGTAGGTCTTTGAGGAAGGACGGCTTTTGTCCTTCTATTTTATGACCTATCAACTGGAAAATCCAGGTAATAACGAAAACAGAAAGGAAAACGGTCCATGATTGTTTACCGAAACTGATATTGGCCAGATAAATAAAATGCTCCATAATAAGCATAATGACAGCCATCAAAATAGCGATCAAAAGAGAAAGCCTGATATAGAATAAAGTAATAAGAACAATCACAATACAGCTGATGATACTGACGCATCCGAAATAGGAAGCGCAGAAATGAGGAGAGGGAATAAGGGAGGCAAAACCCAGAATCGTCCAAAAGATTAAAGGCACACAAATCCAGTGAATGAACTTGTTGGTAGCGTTTCTATGGCTTTTACTGTATTCTGCAAATAATAGATCAACCTTTCTCATATTGACAGGAAATTGGATTGATGCTAAAATAATAAAATTTTGTAATCACTGGTAAGATTGCTTACATTTGTCTTATGTCTGCCCTAGAAAAATTCGGAGTTGATATTTTTACGGAACGTAATATTTTCGAAAGAATTGCTGTTGATAAACCCTTTCGTCCCGATAATCCTGCTTTTATTTTTATTAAATCAGGAACTATAAAGCTTCGGCAGCACTTCAGCGATCTGGAAGTTTCAGCCAATATGTTTATGGTAACAGATCCGCAAACCATCTATGAAGTGGTTTCTGTAACAGATGATTTTCAGTCCCGCATGGTTTCTTATAAAAGAGAATTTATTTCGGCTCTATCATTGAAATTTAACCGTTTGATTACCTATCGTTATTTCAGACAGCAGATGAATAAAGGCGTTCCTTTTCCTGAAGATGAAATGGAGGTGGTCTGGAAAAGTGTCAATTTCCTGAAGTATATTTTGGATTCTGAAACAGAAATGCTGTATAAGAAAGAAATGGTAGAACATCTTTTCTCTGTTTTCTGCTACCAGATGGCCGGGATTATTTCCAAAGAGGATAACAGTTCTATGAATCAGATGTCCAGACAGGAAGAGATTGTATTTGTATTTCTTACCGATCTTGCAGAACATCACCTTACAGAAAGAACCGTTGAGTTTTATGCCGAGCGGCAGTCGATTACAACCAGACATCTTTCTTCTGTGGTGAAGACCATCACAGGTAAATCTGCGAGTCAGATCATTGCTCTAATTGTTATTAATGAGGCAAAAGTACTCCTAAACTCTTCCAATAAACCAGTTTCAGAGGTTTCTTCTATTCTCGGTTTCAGTGATCAATACTCGTTTTCTCACTTTTTTAAGAAACATCTGGAGGTAAGTCCTACACAGTACAGACATCTGTTCGAAAGCTAAAATCTTACATTTGAACATCTTTTTCCAAAAATCAAACATTTGATTGATTTTGTTGTTGCCCTAACTTTGCATCTGTAAAACAAGGTAAAATGACAAAGAAAATAAAAACAGCACTATCAGTTTTGATAGCCGCTTTTCCCGCGCTGTTTTTTTCACAACAGATCAAGCAGATGACCGCAGGTGAGGTGGCGGAACTCGCTGTTCAGAACCATCAGCAGCTCAAAGTATCTGCACAGAACATTGATATTGCAAAGCAGAACACGAATGTTGTTAAACTTCAGAAACTGCCCACTATTACTGCTTCTACAAGTCAGTTCTATCTAGGGGATGCAGTAGCAATCGACAAAGATTTTACAAATTCTACAAAAGTTCCGATGCCGCATTACGGAAGTTCATATGCTGTACAGGCTACACAACTTATCTTCAAAGGAGGATTGGTGAATAAGTCTGTTGAAATGGCAGGACTTCGTGAGCAGCTTTCTGAATTGGATTTAGAGAAAAATAAACAGGATGTAAAGTTTTTGGTAATTTCCAATTATCTGGATGTCTATAAAACGATGAATCAAGAAGAGGTATTTCAGAATAATAAAAAACTGGCACAGGAACGTCTGAAAAATGTCCAGAAGTTCTATCAGCAGGGGATGGTAACCAGAAACGAAGTGATTCGTGGAGAATTGGCCATCAAAAATCTGGATCAGGGAATTCTGACGCTTTCCAACAATAAGAAAATCCTTAATTATAATTTGAATATTGCTTTAGGTTTATCCTCGGATACAGAAATTGTTCCTACAGAAAACTTAGAAAATAAAGAATCGGGAATAGGTATGGATTACTATACAGATCTTGCTCATGAGAAAAACCCATTGCTTAAATCTGCTCAAAAAAACATTGCAGTGGCAGATAAAAACATTGAGATCATAAAAACCGATAATGCACCTACCGTAGCCGGATTTGGAGGGTATACCCTGCAAAGACCCATTACGACGAGAAATCCTGTTTTGGATATGTATTCCGGAGGCTGGCAGACCGGAGTTTCTTTGAGTTATAATATCGATACACTGTATAAAACAAAAGAAAAAGTAAAATTAGGTGAGCTGCAAAAGAACCAGGCGAATGATGCAATGACCCTGGTACAGCAGAATGTAGATATGGGAGTGAATGCAGCCTATACAAAATATCAGGAAGCAATCCAGCAGGCGGATATTCTGAATGACTCCAAAAGACTGGCAGAAGAAAACTACAAGATTACGGAAGCCAAATATCTGAACCAACTGGCAGTACAGGCAGAAATGATAGATGCCCAAAACCAGAAACTGCAATCAGAGCTAGATTATGCCAATGCTGAAATCAATGTTTTGTATCAGTATTATAACCTTTTGAAATCTACAGGAACACTTTAATTTTTAAAACTGAAAATCAACAATGGAAAACAAGGAACAAACCACTCAAAATACAACACCAACTCCTGCTGCACAAAGCGCAGAGAATAAAAAAAAGAAAAATAAAACCAATAAAATCAGAGCTATTATTTCCAATATTATTGTCTTTTTGGTCATTGGCTTTGGATTATTCTGGCTGGTACGCAATTATTTCCATATCGGAAGTAAAACCTATACAGAAGCCGCACAGGTAGAGGAATTTATTAATCCTATTAATACAAGGGTTTCTGCTTATATCAAAGAAATTAAATTCATAGAGCATCAGCATGTAAAAAAAGGAGATACCCTGGTTATTCTGGATGACCGTGAAATTATTACTCAGTTGGGACAAGCTGAAGCTGCCTACCAGAATGCTATGGCACAAAGAACGGCAACGAGTTCTTCTGTGAATACCGTTTCTAACAATATCAATGTGATGCAGTCTAATATTGCAGGAGCAAAAGCCAGACTATGGAATGCAGAGCAGAACTTAAACAGATACAGAAATCTTTTGACAGCTGAAGCGGTTACAAGACAGCAATACGATCAGGTAAAAACTGAATATGATGCGCAAAAGGCGGCTTATGAAACGCTGGTGAATCAAAAACAGTCAGCAAACCTTTCCACTACTGAAGTGAAAAGCAAGCTGGGAATAAACGATGCGGAAATCAAAAGAACGAAATCTGCATTGGATATGGCCAAGATCAATCTTTCCTATACAGTGATTACCGCACCTTATGATGGGGTAATGGGAAGAAGAACCCTTTCTGAAGGACAGTTGATTCAACCAGGGCAACAAGTAGCAACCATTGTTCTGAATGGTCAGAAATGGGTAACAGCCAACTTTTTAGAAAGCCAGATGCCCAATATTAAAATTGGTGAGAAAATATCTATGACAGCCGATGCTTTAGGAGGTAAAACATTTGAAGGAGTAGTAACTGCTGTTTCGGCCGCTACCGGATCAAGATATTCTAGTGTACCGACAGATAATTCTACCGGGAACTTCATTAAAGTACAGCAGAGAATTCCTGTAAGAATAGAATTTACAGCTTCCAACACAAAAGAAGATCTTGATAAGCTGAGTGCAGGAATGAACATGAATGTGAATATTAATAAAGACTAAAAGATGGAAGATATCAGATTCCGGACATTATGCTGTGGAAAGTAAAGGTTGATGTTGAAATTCTGCCATCTGATATCTGAAATCTATTACCTAAAAAATCATGTACAACAAAGGATTATATAGCGATTGGGTACCGAAACCCGTACAGCTGCTGCTGATTGTATTGCTGCTTGCCGTGGTAATGCCTATCGGTGGGGTTTATACAGGGAATATCAGCTATCTGACAGGAGGTACCGGTGCCATGACAGAATACTTCATGTGGGCCAACTATGCTACAACAATAGGAATGGGGGCTTGTATGCCCATTGTTCTCAGAATGAAAATGAGGTTCAAAGTAAGAGATAAGATGGTAGCCTTGTTGGTGATTCTCGCATTTTTGAACTTTGTGAATGCAACAACCCTGCAGCCTATGGTTTTTGTATCTACCTCTCTGCTTATCGGGTTTATGAAAATGATGATCACGATAGAACTGTTTCTTCCGCTGATGATGATGATCGGAAACCGTGGAATGTTTTACGGCCTGTTCTATACATTTGTTTTGGTGATGAACCAGGTCGCTACCTATTATGCCGCTGAAGTGGCCGTTTCTTACAACTGGCAGCAGTTTTATATTCTGACATCGGTTTTATGTATGATATTGGCACTTATTCACTGGATTTTTATGCATGATAAATACTTTGCCCTGAAAGTACCATTACATTATATAGACTGGCTGAGTATTTTGCTTTTTATCTCCACTTTCATGTTTTCAGCTTACGTACTTTCTTTCGGGAAACAGCAGGACTGGCTGAATTCAAAGAATATTGTCAATGCAAGTATTGCTGCCTTTACAAATTTTGCATTACTTACCATTCGTCAGTTGACGTTGAAAAGACCTTATCTTTCATTTAAAATATTTGCAAAGAACAATGTACAGCACGGTCTGTTTATGTTAATCTGGTTGGGAATGTTTTTAGGAACGGCATCTATTCAGAATACTTTTGCGGTAGGAGTGCTGGGATATGACTCGGTGACGAATGCGAGACTCAGCATGCTGATGATTCCCGGGATTATTCTGGCAGGAGTGATTGCCGTCTTTTGGTTTAAAAAAGAGAAACCGTTGAAAATGTTCATCTTCTCAGGATTTGCAGCGATGATGGGTTATGCAATCATCATGTACTTTTCCATGGTGCTGGAATTCAATTATGATAACTGGTACCTGCCGATGTTTCTGAAAGGGTACGGGATGTGTGCATTATTTATCTCGGTGTGGTTTTATACGTTGGATAAACTTGAAATGGATGATATGCTGGCAGCGATAGGACTTGTTCTGGTCTGGAGAACTTTCCTTGCGGTAGGTCTTTTTTCAGCAATTTATTCATGGTTTCAGTACCATTTCCAGGTGATTGCTATAGGAGATCTTGCCGTTTATATGGATGGGATGACGATTAAACCTCAGAATGTAGCTTCTAATATGAAAGCAATTCAGCTGAATGCTATTATTATAGCAGGTAAAAAGCTGTTCGGATACATTATTTTGGCAGGTCTTGGAGTATTGATATATGTTCTTACTCATCATTTTGGACGAGAACGTTTCCAGTATTTAAGATTTATCAGAGTTCTTGGCGGTAAATCTGTTATTGCAAGAAGAAGACTTCGTGAAAGAAAAAAATTATTAGAAGAAATAAAAGATGCTGCAGGACCTGCAGTATAAAAGAACCTTGTTTTTCACTAGTAAAATCCTGGTCCTTCGTTGGGTCGGGATTTTACGTTTTTTGTAGGAAGCTGGATGCTGGAAGAGGGAAGTTATGAAAGACGATTTATACCTATTTGCTTTTATTTAACATCTTTATTCCGAAAGAGGTTCTTATAACTTTTATTGATTTACAAGTCATCAATAACCTCCAGCTCCCTTCTTCAAACTTCCATCTAAAAAAGGAAAATCTCATAGTGTGTTATTTTTATTCCTTCTAAATAAGAATTATCTTTGTGAGATTATAAAACTTTGAAGTAGAAACAATGAAAAAGCAGTATGCATTCATAGGTCTTTTGGTTTCGGGAGTGATGTTTTCCCAGACAGTGAAAGATTCTATTGCCTCTAAAGGTATTGAAGATGTGGTGATTGTAGCCTCCAGAAAACCCACGAAAATTTCAGAAGTTCCGGGAACCGTTTGGGTTGTACAGAAAGAAAAGATCCAGGAACAGGCTAAAAGCGGAGTTCCCATTAAAGAAATGTTATCAATTCTGATTCCCTCTATGGATATCGGTCCACAGGGAAGAACCAACTACGGGCAGAATATGAGAGGCCGTTCTGCGCTGGTGATGATCGACGGAGTTTCTCTGAACAGTATCCGTGCCATAAGCCGCCAGCTGGATGCCATCGATCCTTTTAATATTGAAAGAATTGAAGTTCTTTCCGGAGCAAGCTCAATCTATGGAGGAAATGCTACCGGAGGGATTATCAATATTATTACAAAAACACCTTCCAAAAAAGGAATCAGTGGAGAAACAGAACTTGGAGCGCGTACAGGTTTTATGGGTAAAGACGACCATGATTTCCGTGCCGCTCAGTCCATTGCTGCCAAAGATGATAAATTCTTCGGAAGGCTGGGAGTTGCTTATCAGCAGAACGGAGGTGTGTATGGAGCAGATCAGAAACAGCTTTTTACAGATATTACACAAACCGACCTTCAGTATAACCAGTCGATTGACATTTTGGCTACAGGAGGATATCAGTTTAACAATAAACATAAGATCACGGCTTCCCTTCAGTATTACAATTCAAAATTTAATGGAGACAGAAGTTTATTTTTAGGTGAAAATTTAAGTGCCTTCACTACCAAAAATGCATCATTACTCCAAATGAGAGATGGTTTCTCATCTGACAAAAATGTAGGTACAGAGCGTTATATGGCAACAGTAGCTTATAATGCAAACGGAATCTTGGGCGGTCAGGACCTTTATGTACAGCTGGCAACCCGTGGTGAAAAACTAGGATTTTATCCATTCCCTGGAAATGTTACGTTACAGACAGGAAGAATACCTTATATGTCCTCTTCACAGCAGGATACTTATTATTCCGGGATTAAAGCTTTGCTATCCAAATCATGGCGTGGATTAAACGTTACCTACGGAGCAGATTTTGATTTTGAGAAATTTGAAGGAACACAATCCGTTTATGATATTGCCAAAACAATGTCCAGCGGAGGTCTGATCAATGAAACAAAATACAGTCTGGGAAGATATCCTACCAACCACTCACAAAGCTATGCAGGATATGTTCAGGCAAAATATAATATTCTTCCAAAACTACAATTGAATGCAGGAATCCGTTATCAGCATATTAATGTTAAAATGGATGACTTTGTAGGTTCCGAACAGCAGACACAGGTTGCGATGGGATACGGAAGTTCAGCATCTGCAATTCCCGGAGGTGAAAGTTCTTATAATGTAACCTTAGCCAATGCCGGATTATTGTACAAATTCAATGAACAGCATCAGGTTTGGGGAACTTTTTCCCAAGGTGCAAGTTTAGCCGATCCTGCCAAGTTTTATGGAATCGGGCAATATAAACTTGTGGGAACAAATTGGGATGTTGTATCCAGTATCAATGTAAAAGAACAGCCGCTGCAGGCGATCAAAACCAATCAGTTTGAAATAGGATACCGTGTAAACAGAGGAGGTTTAAGAGCCCAGATTGCCGGATTCCTGAGTACTTCTGATAAAACAGTTGCCGTAGATAAAAAGACTTTCCAGATTCTCGTGAATGATTTGAAATTAAGAAACATGGGAATCGAAGCTGAGGTTTCCTATTCCTTAAGCAATGGAGTTTATTTCGGAGCAAGCGGACTTTTGATCAAATCTGAAGTTGATAATAAAGGAGAATGGCAAAAACAGGAAATTTACAATGCTTCTCCTTCAAAATTGGTGACTTATATCGGGTATAATATTAAAAACTGGTCATTCAGATTCCAGTCGTTACAGAATTTCAAACAGAAAGACGAACTTAATAATGTTGTTGAAGGCTACAATACTTCAGACCTGATAATGGGATACCGATTTAACTGGGGTAAATTCAATTTAGGAATCCAGAATTTGTTTAATACAGATTATCAAACCATTTGGAGCAAGCGTTCCCAGGTTTTATATTCTACCTACGGACTTCCGGAATTGTTTAATTATAAAGGAAGAGGAAGAACATTCAATCTTTCTTACACTTTTGAATTTTAAAAATACGATCAGGATTTAAATGCCTTGATCTGAAAACATATTGTATTTCAAATCCGGTTTCTGAGATTGATCGGAAACCGGATTTTAATTTAAAAAAATCAGTTATGGCTAAAATTTCAACAGGGCAGATTGTTGCCGAAGTAACCAGAAAAGAATACATTACTGACCATTTTATCAGAGTGTATTTATACTCACCGGAAGTTCAGGTATTCAAAAATACCATGGTGGGAGATAATAATAAGATTGCTGTTCCGCCAGCGGGTCTCAACGAGATTCACTTTCCCACGTTGGATGAAAACCATCAGTGGGTTTATCCGCCTAAAGAGGTAGCTCCGGCCATCAGAACCTATACCCACAGAGGAATTGATCTGGAGAAAAATGAATTAATCATCGATTTTGTAGATCACGGGGACGGAGGCCCTGCTTCCAGATGGGTAAGAGAAGCTGAGGAAGGTTCCAAGCTTGGAGTGATGATGCGTTTGGAAGGAAAAGAACTATATCCTGCGGCAGACTGGTATCTGTTGGTAGGTGATGCTACAGCTATTCCGGTGATCAGTGCTATTCTGGAAACACTTCCTGAAACAGCAAAAGGCACATGTATCATTGAAGTTCATGGAAAAGAAGACGAACAACTGCTTGAAACCAAGGCTCAAATTGATTTTAAATGGATACACAATGCACAACCTCAGATCAACAGTAAAATTCCAAATATTGTAAAAAGTATTGAGATTCCTGAGGCGAGTAAATTTGGTTACGTTGCTTGTGAATTTTCAAGTGTAAAAGAAATCCGTACCTATCTGAGAAAAGAGAAAAACTGGACCTCACAGGAATTATACGCTTATTCTTACTGGAAAGCGGGGGTAGCAGAAAATGAATCTCAGGCAGACAGACATAAAGAGAAGGATTCGATGGAGTAGGCGGCAGAGATTTTGAGTTTGAGAATAGGAGGGGTTTTAGAGTTTAAGGTTTAAAGTTTAAGGTTGTGAGTCTAATGGTATGGATAACCAGCAACAAAACAACCAGCAACTCGCAACTCGTACCCTGCAACAAAATAAGCTGGCAATTATCATCCCGAACCCTTATCTTTGCACTATGAAAGATTTAATGGGCAGAGCGATCTGGGATTATTACCACAATGATAATCCTGAAGATCTGCAGACTGAAACATCAATTTCTGAGCTGGATGAACTTCCGGTAGAATATTTATTCAGAGATTTTGAAGAAATGAATGATATTGAGCAGAAAGCACTGGAATTATCCGAAGGGAAAGTTCTGGATATCGGAGCTGGGGCAGGTTCTCATTCTTTATATCTTCAGAATGAAAGAAATCTTGAAGTAACCGCATTGGATATTTCGCCGAAATCTATTGAAGTCTGCCAGCTGAGAGGCATTAAAAAAGTAATTTGTAAAAATATGCTTGACTTTTCAGGGGAGACTTTTGATACGATTTTATTATTGATGAACGGTACTGGTGTTTTTGAAAGCCTTGCGAAAATTGATACCTATCTTCAGAAATTATATTCTTTACTAGATAAAAATGGACAAGTTCTGATCGACAGCACGGATATCCTTTATATGTTTGACCGCGATAAAGATGGAGGAGTGTATATTCCTGCAGGTGGATATTACGGAGAACTGGATTACGTAGTTCATTATAAAGGTGAATCTGAAGAACCAATTACCTGGCTGTACCTTGATTTCAACACTTTGAAAAATGCAGCTAAAAATAACGGCTTTACAATAGAAAGAGTTTTGAAGGATGAAGATTCTTATTTGGCAAAGCTTACCAAGAAATAATTAAAGACAAATCATTGCGAGCTGAGAGCGAAGCAATCTCAACAAATAATGCATTGTCATTCTGTGAACAGGATGGCAATTTTTGTTTTTTGTACTTCTCCCTAGCCCCGATAGTAACGGTTACCCCGCAGCAAGAAAGAGATCCTTCGGCTATGCTTAGGGTGAAAGCTCGGCGCGAGGAGTAGGAGTGGATAGTGGGAAACAGCTTCTTATTATTGTCTTTCCAGACTTCTACCTCTTCTGCACGTTTTGCTTCCTCTTCTTCTTTTTTATTCTGAATCAATTGCTAAACAGTTTCCTTTTCCTCTTCACTGAAAATACGTCCTCTTTCTTCCAGAATTTCAAAAGCGATCTGAACGGCTTCCGGAACAAAGCGATTGCCTTTTTAAATATCCCTCTAATTTCTGATTGGAAAGCTTTCTTAAAACACTTTTACTGACCATAAGCTGTATATAAAAGAAAGGCTGCTTCTAATGAAACAGCCTGTGATCTTTATAAGGATTTTAATTACCCGATCTCAATACCGTTTTCAACATTGCTGTCGTCAGGTGTTACGAAAGATAATTTTCCGTCTGGTTTTGTTGTTAATAATAACATACCCTGAGATTCAATTCCTCTGATTTTTCTAGGAGCAAGGTTCAACAGGATCATTACCTGCTTACCGATTACTTCTTCAGGAGTGAAGCTCTCTGCAATCCCGGAAACAACAGTTCTTACATCTACTCCTGTATCTACAGTAAGTTTCAACAATTTATCTGCTTTTTCTACCTTTTCAGCTTCTGTAATGGTTGCTGTTCTAAGGTCTATTTTAGTAAAGTCATCAAACGTGATCTCTTCTTTCATAGGGTTTGCGTTAGGGTTTGTTTTTTTATTGTTTTGTTTTGTATCTTCTAATTTCTGGATCTGAGCTTCAATGACATCATCTGAAATCTGAGAGAATAAAATTGGAGCATTAGCCATTATTGAGTGACCTGCTTCAATTAATACTTTTGAATTTTCAATTTCAGTCCATTCTTTTTGCTCAACATTAAAAATTTCATATAGCTTTTGAGCTGTAAAAGGCAAGAATGGTTCAGCTAAATTTGCTAGGGCAACTGAAATCTGAGCTCCAATAAATAATGTATTCTTGGTTTTCTCAATATCATTTTTAACAGTTTTCCAAGGTTCTTCATTCTGTAAATACTGGTTTCCAAATCTTGCAAGATTCATGAATGCTGTTAAAGCATTTCTGAATTCATAATTTTCAAGGAAGTTTCTAATTTCAACAGCTCTTTTGCTGATTTCTTCTAATTCGGGAGCATTAACATCTCCCTCAGGAACTTTTCCTTCAAAGTTTTTGTTAATTAATACAGCAACACGATTAATGAAGTTACCAAAAATATTAGCTAATTCAGAATTATTCTTAGTCTGGAAATCCTTCCATGTAAAGTTATTATCTTTAGTTTCCGGAGCTGATGAAAGAAGAGCATACCTTAAAACATCCTGTTGTCCAGGGAAGTCTTCTACATACTCATGAGCCCATACTGCCCAGTTTCTTGAAGTTGAGATCTTATCATTCTCAAGGTTCAGGAATTCAAAAGCAGGAACATTTTTAGGCATAATATAATCTCCGTGAGCTTTCATCATGGCCGGGAAAATAATACAGTGGAATACAATATTATCCTTTCCGATGAAGTGTACAAGGTCACTGCTTTCACTTTGCCAGTAATCTTTCCAGTCTTTTCCGTTCTTCTCAGCCCATTCTTTGGTGAAAGAGATATAACCGATTGGAGCATCAAACCATACGTACAATACTTTTCCTTCTGCATTTGGAAGTGGAACCGGAACGCCCCAGTTCAGGTCTCTTGTCATGGCACGAGGCTTAAGTCCGTCATTCAACCAAGATTTAACCTGTCCGTATACGTTAGGTTTCCAGTCGTCTTTATGGCCTTCAATGATCCACTCATTTAAAAAGTCTTCGTATTCGTTTAATGGCAGATACCAGTTTTTTGTTTCTTTAAGAATAGGAACATTTCCGCTAAGCATTGATTTCGGATTAATCAGCTCAGAAGGAGAAAGAGTAGAACCACATTTCTCACATTGGTCACCATAAGCATTTTCGTTACCACAATTAGGACATGTTCCTACAATATAACGGTCAGCAAGGAATTCTCCTGCCTGCTCATCAAAATACTGCTCAGAAATTTCTTCTGTGAATTTTCCTTTTTCATATAAAACCTTGAAGAAATCCTGGCTGGTTTCATAATGGTTTTTAGACGTCGTTCTTGAATATTCATCAAATGAAATTCCCAGATCAGCAAAAGATTTTTTAATGATCCCGTGATATTTGTCAACGATATCCTGAGGAGTAACTCCTTCTTTTTTAGCTCTTATGGTAATAGGAATTCCGTGCTCATCTGAACCACAGATAAACGCTACATCTTTTCCTAATCTTCTCTGAAATCTTGCGTAAACATCCGCAGGAATATAAACACCTGCCAAATGTCCTATATGAACCGGCCCGTTTGCATAAGGCAAAGCTGCCGTAATCATCTTTCTGTTTGACATTTATAGTAAAGTTTTAACTGCAAAGATAAGGAATATCTGTTGAATACCGCTATTGGTGGTGTTATTATGATGCAGAATGCTTTTTTTGAAGGTTGAATATGAATTTAAGTTAAACAATTGTTTAACTAAATATTAATTTAATACAAATGTTATGCAGTGCATAAGACGGTGCAAATTATTGAAATCTAAAAAACTAACTAAAATTGGTGTCGTAATATACATAATTTTAACTAAAATTATATTAAAATTACGATAATTCTAATTTTTTTTTAAATTGCGAGTCTGGCTACAAGCCGAATTAAGACTGAAAAAACGAAACTATAAAAAAATATGATTGTGAATAATTTTACAACAGTATTGAAAATTGCGCCCGCTTTTTTATTGGCCAGCACAATAATGCACGCGCAGACAAAAGACTCTGTTCCTCAGGAGAAGAAAATTGAGGAGGTTGTATTAATTGGGTATGGAAAACAGAAAAAATCTGACCTTACCGGTTCCATTACTTCCGTTACCGCAAAAGACTTTAATGGAGGAGCTACTTCCGCCGGACAGCTGATCCAGGGTAAAACACCAGGAGTTCAGATTACAAACAGCAGTGGGGCACCTGGTTCCGGAACTAAAATAAGAATTAGAGGAACATCTTCATTAAACGGAGAAAACTCACCGTTAATAGTTATTGATGGAGTTCCTCAGGATTTTTCCGGAGTAAACGGTGCATCAGATCCTCTATCACTTATCAATCCAAATGATATAGAGAGTTTTGATATTCTGAAAGATGCTTCCGCTACTGCTATTTATGGTAACAGAGCTTCGAACGGAGTAATCTTAATTACTACAAAGAAAGGAACAGCCGGTAGGTTTAAAGTGAATTTTTCAACACTTACATCTGTCTCAACAAAAATGGGTAATGTAGATGTTCTGGATGCTGATCAATACAGATCCTTTGTGAATGATCTGGCAAAAACAAATGCTGCTGTTGCAACCAATGCGGCAAGACTTGGCAGTGCAAATACAAACTGGCAGGATCAGATTTATCAGAAAGCATGGGGAACAGATAATAATCTTGCGTTCTCGGGAGGAGTTAAATGGTTGCCATACCGCTTATCACTTGGATATAATGATCAGAATGGTATTGTAAAAACAAACTCATTCAGAAGAACATCTGTTGGATTAAATTTAAATCCTAAGTTTTTTGATAATCATCTTACTGTAAATGTTAATGCCAAAGGTACTTTTACAGATAACAGATTTGTGGATGGTGGAGTAATTAAGGCTGCTACTTATTTTGATCCGACACAGCCAGTATATTCGGGAAATTCAAAGTACGGAGGGTTTTATGAATGGACTGATCCTAATAATAATGTTACCGGGCTTAATGTAAATGGTACATCTAACCCGTTAGGTCTTTTAAATGGGGTGCATGATGTATCTTCCGTTTGGAGAGGTTTAGGTAACATCCAACTAGATTATAAACTGCACTTCTTACCTGATTTGCATGTAAATGTTAATGCAGGATATGATTATTCTAAAAGTAACGGAGCAAAAACCGTAAGTCCTATATATAGAGCTGGTATCGTTGATTTGGGAACCTATAACCAATATACGATGGAGAAAAAGAATAAATTGTTGGAAACATATTTAAATTATTTAAAAACAATTACCTCTATTTCTACAACAGTTGATCTGACGGCAGGTTATGCATATCAGGATTTTCATACAATTATTCCTGGTTCTACTACACTTAAGGGAAGAGGGCAGAATACCTTTACCAATGACTTTGAAACCAAAAATGTACTTCTGTCATTCTATGGAAGAGGAATCTTTACAATAGCTAATAAGTATATCCTTTCCGCTTCAATCAGAAGAGATGGATCTTCAAGATTTTATAATGGTACAAAAAGTAATGTTTGGGGGAATTTCCCTGGAGTATCCGTTGCCTGGAAAATTAATGAAGAAAACTTCCTGAAAGATACAGGCATAAATACTTTAAAATTAAGAGCCGGTTGGGGAAAAACCGGTCAACAGGAACTGCCTGCGTTGGATACTAATAAACCTAGAAACTACCCATCTTATGCTGCTTATAATTTAAGCTCCAGCGGGGCTGAATATCAGTTTGGAGACCAATTCTTCTTTATGATGAGACCAGAAATCTATAATCCGAATCTGGGCTGGGAAGTTACAACAACCAAAAATGCAGGTATTGACTTTGGTTTTGCAAAAAATAGAATCACGGGTTCCATTGATGTCTACCAGAAAGATACAAAAGATCTGATTGTAGATTCACCTATCGCAGCGGGAGATTTGAGTAACCATAACTTGTTGAATGTAGGGAATATGCAGACAAAAGGTATTGAGGCTGCTATTACATTTATCCCAATAAAAAGAGAGAACACTACATGGGAAGTATCCTTTAATGCTACACACTATAAATCAAAAATTACTAAATTGATTAATGGAGCAGATGATACTTACAGAATTTTGGTAGGAGGAATTGATGGAGGTGTTAATAACACAATTCAAGCTCATACAGTAGGACGTCAGCCTAATGCGTTCTATGTATTCCAACAAGTGTACGATACTAATGGAAAACCTTTGGATGGAGTGTATTTAGATAGAAACGGAGATGGTAAAATTGATGTTAATGACAGATATTATTACAAGTCTACACAACCAGATGCAATTATAGGATTCAATACCAAGTTTTCTCATAATAACTGGGATATTGGCTTAAGTGCAAGAGCTGTATTGGGAAATTATGTGTATAATAATGCGGCTTCCAATAGTTCTATTCAATCATTAACGACAAACAACTATCTGCAGAATACATATTCTACAGCCGCAGATTACAGATTTTCAAGCCCTCAATATTTCTCTGACCTTTTTGTAGAAAATGCTTCATTCTTTAGATTAGATAATATTAATGCCGGATATAATTTTAAAGATGTTTTCTATAAAGGCAGTAATGTTAGAGTGTATGCAATGCTGCAAAATGTATTCGTGATTACCAAATATTCCGGGATAGACCCTGAAGTATTTGGAAATATTGATAATGGATATTATCAGATGCCAAAAGTGTATTCTTTAGGATTTAACTTTCAATTTTAAGAGAAATGAAAAAATTTAAAACAAATATAATAGCTGTTGCAGCCTTATTCAGTATTCTTACTGTGACATCTTGTGTTAATGATTTAGAGCAACAGCCAATTACAGATGTAACTTCAGCAAGTGTTTTTACTGATTTTGCTAATTACCCGATGGCTTTAGCAAAAATATATGGAGGTTTTGCAAACGGAGGACAGAGTGCTAATGGAGGAAACTCTGATATCAACGGAATTGATGGAAACTTTTCACAATACACAAGAGTACTATATACATTACAAACATTACCAACAGATGAAGCTGTAATCGCTTGGAACGATGGAACATTGCAGACAATCCATAAAATGACATGGGATTCTTCGAGTGAATTTGTTGAAGGTGCATATTACAGAATTTTTACGCAAATTGCGACCAGTAATGAATTTTTACGAAATGTAACTGACGAAAAATTAGCATCGAATAATATTACAGGAACTAATTTATCTGAAGCTAAATATATGAGGGCAGAAGTAAGATATCTGCGTGCTTTATCTTATTACTATGCTTTGGATTTATTTGGGAATGTACCATTCGTAGACGAAAGCTATTTGCCAGGTTCAGTAAATCCACCTAAAAGAATCAGCCGTACAGAACTTTTTAATTTTGTTGAAAGTGAATTATTGGCAGTAGCAGGAGATCTTAAAGATCCGAAAGCAAATGCTTATGGAAGAGTAGATAAAGCTGCAGCGTGGTCTTTACTGGCACGTCTTTATCTCAACTCACAGGTGTATAATGGATCTAATCATTATACAGATTGTATTACATATTGTAACAAAGTAATACAGGCAGGATACTCTCTGAAAACAAAATATGCAGACTTATTCCTTGCTGATAATGATAAAAATAACCCTGAAGTTATATTTCCAATTGCTTTTGATGGTGTTCATATTCAAACATCCGGAGGTACAACATATCTTATCCATGCCGGAGTAGGAGGAAGTATGCCTGGTTCTAGTTTTGGTATCAGTGGTGGCTGGGGTGGTTTAAGAACTACAAAAGCTTATGTAAATTTATTTGCAGGATCAGCATCTGACCAAAGAAAGAGTTTTTACACAGATGGTCAAAATCTTGAAATTAATGATCTGGGAGTCTTTACAGACGGTTATGCATTTGTTAAATATAAGAACTTAACAAGTGATGGTAAACCAGGATCTGATGCATCAGGAAATTTCTGCGATACAGATGTTCCAATCTTTAGGTTAGCAGATATTTATCTGATGTATGCGGAGGCTACTTTAAGAGGTGGAAGTGGCGGAAATGCTTCTACAGCGCTAGGGTATGTAAATGCTTTGAGAACGCGTGCAGGTGCCGGAACAGTAGCATCAATTAATACTGATTATATATTAGATGAAAGAGGAAGAGAGCTTGGCTGGGAAATGACCAGAAGAACAGATCTTATTCGTTATGGTAAGTTTACTACGGGCGCCTATTTATGGCCATGGAAAGGTGGTGTTAAAGATGGAAAAAGTGTAGAAGACTACAGAAACCTTTATCCTATTCCTGCAAAAGATATTATTGCTAACCCAAATCTGGTTCAGAATCCTGGATATTAATTTTAAATCCTGTTAAAAATGAAAAATTTATTCAAAATATTAGCCCTTGTTTTTACCGGACTTCTAGTTTTTTCCTGTGAAAAAGATGAAGATCAGGCGGTTATTAATCAAACATCTGACAGTAAGATATCTGCGGATAAAAGTACAATAGTTCTTAATGAACTTAATGCTAATGACGCTGTAATTAATTTTACTTGGACAAAACCAACATTCAATATTGCTGTAGTTCCCAATCAAAAAATAGAATTTGGAATGAAAGGTGATGGCTTTAAAAAAAGTGCTGCTATCGACTTTTCCAATGATATGACTTCAGGTGCTGTTACCCATGCAGCAATGAATGGCGCAATGTTTTCTATTGGAGCTGTGCCGGATGTTGTAAATGATATTGAAGTAAGGCTTAAAACTTCAGTAGGGCCGGCGGCTTTTTATTCCAACGTAATCACTGTGAAGGTAACTCCTTATACACCAAATCCGGATTTAGTGTATCCTAAGATCAATGTACCGGGAAGTTATGCAGGAGCAGCAGGTTATGCAGACTGGACTCCTGCTAATTCACCCAATCTGTTTTCTCCTGAGAAAAATGATAAATATAGAGGATTTATATGGATCAAAACGGTTACTGGTGCCGAAGATGGAAAATATAAGTTTGCGATCAACCAGGACTGGCCAGGAAACAAGGGAGATGATGGAACCAATTCAGGAAAATTAAAAGCTGATGGAGATAATATAAAAGCTCCTGTAGCAGGAACCTATTACATGAAAGTAGACTGGGCAGCAAATACTTATTCTGCTGTGTTAGCAAACTTTGGAGTTATTGGAGATGCAACACCTACAGGATGGGGATCAGATACTGACTTTGTATACAATCCGGCAACCAAAACATATGTCATCAATTCTATTGCTTTATCTAATACCGGAGTATTTAAATTCAGAGCAAATGATGATTGGGCAATAAAGTTCCAGCCAAAAGATGCAGATCAGACACTGGTTTCAGGAACAGGTGTTCAGTCTTATTTAAGTTTAGAAGGAACTGTTACAGGTGATCCTGGATATAAAGTATCACAGGCAGGTAACTATAAAATTGAACTGGATTTACACAATTCAGCATTTTACAAGTTAACCGTTACTAAATTGTAAATCAAACTAAAATAAAGCAAAGTGCTGCGGTAAAGCAGCACTTTTTATCTATTTTTTAAGCTAATTAAATAGTCATTATGAAGAAAATTACAGTTGGAGCGCTTTTGCTCTCAATGATGTTTACAGGTGTGAAAGCCCAATCTTTAAAATCTCCGGACGGAAAGTTTGAAATGAGCTTTCAGCTGAAAGAAGGAGTACCTTACTATAACCTGAAGTACAACGGTACAGTAGTAGTTGAAGATTCTAAATTGGGATTGAGATTATTTAAAGACACAGCCATAAAATTCGCTTCTGAGATTGCCAAACCAGAAGATGCAAAATACGATCTGAACAACGGTTTTGCAAAGACAGATGAAAAAAGAGACTCCAAAAATGAAACCTGGCAGCCGGTTTTAGGAGAAAAGAAAAATTATATCAATCATTACAACGAACTGGCAGTTACCCTTAATCAGGCTTCTACAGAAAGAAGTATTGTGGTAAAATTCAGATTGTTTAACGATGGATTAGGATTCCGATATGAATTTCCTCAGCAGAAGAATCTGAATTATTTCGTGATCAGAGAAGAAGACTCTGAAATTGATTTCCCTACCGATATGAAGGCATGGTGGATGGTTGCAGATTATGACTCTCAGGAATATCAGTATCAGGAAACAAAAGTTTCTGAAATTCCATCAAAATGGGATAAAGCATATGATGCCAACGCTTCCCAGTCATTGGTTAAAAATGCAGTTCAGTCTCCTTTAATGCTTAAAAAAGAAGGAAAAGAACCATTGTATATCAATGTTGCTGAAGCTGCCGTATTAGATTATCCGGCTTCCCATCTGGAAGTAGATGCACAGAACTATAAGTTTAAAACGCATTTGACAGCTGACAGACAAGGAGCCAAAGGGTATATTCAAACTCCTTCGGTAACACCATGGAGAACAATTATTGTAGCTCCGAAAGCAGAGCAGGTAATGGATTCTAAAATGATCTTTAACCTTAATGAGCCTACAAAATACACCGATACTTCTTACATTCACCCTACAAAATACATGGGAGTTTGGTGGGAAATGATCATCGGAAAATCACAATGGGCTTATTCTACAGCTGAAAATGTACACTTAGGTAAAACTGATTTTGCCAAATTGACTCCAAACGGAAAACACGCTGCAAACAATACAAAAGTTAAAGAATATATTGACTTTGCTGCAGAAAATGGTTTCCAGGGATTATTGATTGAAGGTTGGAATATTGGTTGGGAAGACTGGTTCGGACACTCTAAAGAATTCGTTTTCGATTTCATTACGCCTTACCCGGATTTTGATATCAAAATGTTGAATGAATATGCACATTCAAAAGGTATTAAACTGATTATGCACCATGAAACTTCAGGTTCAGCCACGAACTATGAAAGATGGGCTGATAAAGCATTCCAAACTATGAATAAGTATGGATATGACGCTGTGAAAACCGGATATGTGGGAGATATCATTCCTAGAGGAGAACACCATTATTCTCAATGGACAATCAACCACTTCTATAGAATTGCAGAAAAAGCAAATGACTATAAAATCATGGTCAATTCTCATGAATCTGTAAGACCTACAGGAGAAAGCCGTACTTATCCAAACTACATCTCTGCAGAAGCAGCGCGTGGAACAGAATATGAAGCATTCGGAGGAAACAAACCCGATCACCAGACTGTTCTTCCGTTTACAAGATGGATGGGAGGTTCTATGGACTACACACCAGGAATTTTCCAGACAAAACTTGACTATTACTTCCCTGGAGATAACCGTTTCGTAAAAACTACGCTGGTAAAACAGTTAGCCCTTTATGTAACAATGTATATGCCGCTTCAGATGGCTGCTGATCTACCTGAAAACTACAAAAAACATATGGATGCATTCCAGTTTATCAAGGATGTAGTGGCAGATTGGGATGATACAAAGATTTTATCCGCAGAACCAGGAGATTATGTGATCACAGCAAGAAAAGCAAAAGGAACTGAAAACTGGTTTGTAGGAGGTATTACTGATGAAAACAAACGTGAATACACCGTAGATTTCTCATTCCTGGATAAAGGAAAAAAATATGAAGCAACAATCTATGAAGATGGAAAAGATGCTGATTATATTGATAATCCTCAAAGCTATAATATCTACAAGAAAGAGATTACAGCCAAGTCAAAAATTAATTTTAAAATGGTAAGAAGCGGCGGTTTCGCAATTTCTATTAAACCGGTAAAATAATTTGAAGATACACTAAGGTGCCCCGGTACATCGGTTTTTCGATGTCCGGGGTATTTTTTTTACTTATCCAGTGCCTCAGTATATTCATATTCTGCTTCTGGAACTGGCTCTTTTTTTACCGCAGAAGTCTTATTTTTTATTTTCTCAAGATATTCCTTTTGAAACTGCTTTACTGTTTTACCTGTACCGTCATGCCTCCATCCCGGAGAATTAAAGAGATATTGTATGCGGTCTTTGAAGGAAAGTCCCGGCTGTCTGATATCTTTTCCTATTCTTCGCCATTCATAGAATAGAGTAGTTGCGGGATCTTTAGACTCCATCTTAGGATAGATGCCATATTTCACAGGAACCTCAGGATCCTCCTTTTCGAATGTTCCAAAAATCTTATCCCAGATAATGAGCCCCATTCCCATATTACGGTCCAGATATTTGATATTACAAGCATGATGTACTCTATGATGAGAAGGAGTAACCAGAATATATTCTAAAAATCCCATGCTTTTAATAGATTGTGTATGAACAAAAGTGCCATAAATCTGGATCGCAGAATAGGCTACCAGAATATGCCATGGATGAAAACCCATAAATGCTAATGGAGAGAAAAACAAATACCTGTATAAAGGTTGAAATACAGGACTTCTGAATCCCGTACTGATGTTGAAATAATCAGAATTGTGATGGGTAATATGTACAGCCCAGAAAACACGTGAGTGATGATCTACATAATGGTGAACATAATAAGCGAAATCCTGAGCAAGGAATACAGCGATCCAATACCAGATTCCCTCTTGCCAGTCGAAGATACGGTGATGATAAAAGAACATCATGACAAACAAAGAGAAACCTTTCATGATGATATCTAATCCATAATTGAGCAAAGCAAAAAGAACATTGGTTGCTACATCTTTAGTCTCATAAATCTTCTCTTTATTGAAGTGGCTGTAGGCCATTTCTGCAAAAATAATTACAGCAAACACAGGAATAGTCCATGTGTACACAACATCTGGCCCCTCAGCTTCAAACATACTACTGAAATCAAACATTTTTTCTGTAAAACTAAAGATAAAAACGGGGATAAATTAACTTTTAGCATGAATTTTTTATGAAAAATTTAACTTTTATAGGGAAAAGTTAAAAAATGGATGCTGATTTTTGAATAATTATAGAGATCAGAGTGAAAAAAAAGAAGTATTCTATCATATTTTGAATGCCTATATGAAAATTAAATGCTAAATTGAACACTAATATGAAGACAATATTTGCAGCATTAGCCCTTTCAATAGCTTCTGCAGCCTTTTCCCAAAAAACGTTGGAAAGAATAGAGCCGGCTTTCTGGTGGAAAGGAATGAAAAACCCCGAACTTCAGATTCTTGTGTACGGAAAAGACGTTGCCTACAACGAGATTGCACTTTCGGATGGAATACAGATCAAAGACATCCGGAAAGTTGATAATCCGAATTACGTTTTTATTACCGTAAATACCAATGAAATAAACGTTCCGAAGTTTACTATTACCATTAAAAAAGGAAACAAGAACCTGAGTTCCTATGCATATGAACTGAAGCAAAGGAATCCGGGATCAGCCAACCGCGAATCTTTTACCTCAAAAGATGTCATGTATCTGATCATGCCGGACCGCTTTGCCAATGGTAATGAAAAGAATGATTCTACACCGGAACTTACAGAAAAAGCAAATCGAAGCCTGCCTAATGGGAGACATGGCGGAGATCTCAGCGGTATCATCAACCACCTTGACTATATTCAGAATCTGGGAGCTACGGCAGTTTGGCTGACCCCGGTGAATGAAGACAATGAAAAAGTATATTCTTATCATGGATATGCCCAGACAGATCTGTATAAAATTGATGGCCGATACGGAACAAATGAAGACTATAAAACTTTATCCAAAGAGCTGAACAAACGAAATATGATGCTGGTGATGGATTATGTCACCAATCATTGGGGTGGTTCACACTGGATGATCAAAGACCTTCCTTCAAAAGACTGGATACATTGGTTTGACGAGGGGGAGAAAGGATTTAAACGCTCCAATTATAAAACGACAACACAATTCGATACCAATGCTTCCGATATTGATAAAAAATATGCGCTGGACGGATGGTTTGATACCACGATGCCGGATATTAACCAAAAAAATCCATTGGTTCTGAAATATCTGATTCAAAATGCAATCTGGTGGATAGAATATGCAGAATTGGGAGGATTCCGTGTAGATACTTATCCTTACAACGATAAAGATGCCATGGCAAAATGGGCTAAAGCCATTACCAATGAATATCCGAAATTCAATATCGTAGGAGAAACCTGGCTTTATACGGCGGCACAGATTGCAGCATGGCAGAAAAACTCCAAAATAGGCGCGATAGAAGGGTATAACTCCCATTTACCATCTGTAATGGATTTTATGCTGTTTGAAAATATGCCTAAAGCTCTTAAAGAAAAAGAGGGCTGGGATAAAGGGATGATCAGAATTTATGATTCCTTTACCAGCGATTTCCTTTATCCGGATATCAATAATCTCCTGGTTTTCTTTGAAAATCACGATACAGAAAGATGGAATGAAATCTTTAATGCAAACCCTGATGCTTACAAAATAGGACTTGCTCTGATCTCAACAGTAAGAGGAATTCCACAGATCTATTACGGATCTGAAATAGGAATGAGAGGAGATAAGACGAAAGGAGGTGATGCCGATATCCGAAGAGATTTTCCCGGAGGCTGGAAGTCTGATGCTCAGAATGCCTTCAATCCATCTGCTCAGACTAAGGAACAGAAAGAATTTTTCCGGTTTACGCAGAAATTATTAAACTGGAGAAAAGGAAAAGAGGTGATTCATAATGGGAAAACTAAAAATTTCGTTCCCCAGGATGGTGTTTTTGTATATTTCCGATACAATGAAAAAGAAAGTGTAATGGTAATCATCAACAATAATGAAAAAGATCAGACGTTAGACTTGAAAAGATTTACCGAATCACTTAATGGATTTACGAAAGGAAAAGAAGTAATTTCAGGAAAAGAGATTTCATTACAAAACAGTATGAATATCCCTGCAAAAACACCACTCATCATTGAACTTGAAAAATAATTAATACATATGAAAAAACTAACGGCTGCTTATACCTTAATCCTTTTTCTAGTGGGATTTTCTTTATTCAGTGCTCAGTCAAAAAATACATTTGAGAAAGAAAAAACGGCAATCAGTACGATGCTGGATGCATTCAACGTAGCTGCTGCAAAGGCAGATTACACAGAATATTTTAACTTCTTTGCGGATGAATCTACCTTCATCGGAACAGATGCTACCGAAATATGGAATAAAAAAGAATTCATGGTGTGGGCTAAACCTTATTTCGACAAAAAGAAAACCTGGAATTTTAAAGCCCTTAAAAGAAATATTTACTTCAGTAAAGATGGAAAACTGGCGTGGTTCGATGAACTATTGGATACTCAGATGAAAATATGCAGAGGTTCCGGAGTGGTAGAGAAAATCAATGGAAGCTGGAAGGTAAAACAATACGTTCTTTCTGTGACCGTTCCTAATGAGGTGGTAGATAAAGTGGTGGTAGAAAAAGCCCTTATTGAAGATGCATTAATCCAAAAACTGAAGTCATAATGGCAGAAATGGTGGGGAGATATAATTCGGGACCATTTGGACGAAGAAAAAAACCAGACTTATCCATGCTCCAGATTATTAACATGAGTATGGGATTCCTTGGAATTCAAATGGCATTCGGGTTACAAAATGGAAATGCAAGCCGTATTCTGGGGAATTTAGGAGCTGATGTTCATCAATTATCCTGGTTCTGGCTCGTTGCTCCCGTTACAGGACTCATTGTTCAGCCTGTTATCGGGCATATGGGAGACAATACCTGGAGTCCGTTGGGAAGAAGAAAACCTTACTTTTTAATTGGAGCTGTTTTATGCGCTATAGGGCTGGTACTTCTTCCGAATGCTGCATCAGTTACCCAGATGTTTGCAGCCAATGCTCTTCTGTTAGCGGTAATATTTCTCGCAATGATGGACGCTTCGGTGAATATCGCAATGGAACCTTTCCGGGCTTTGGTAGGTGATATGCTCCCGAAACATCAGGGGACAATAGGATTTTCAGTGCAGACAATTCTGATTGGAATCGGGGCTGTATTGGGCTCTTATCTGCCGGATTGGTTAACGAAAATGGGAATTTCCAACGAAGCCCCGGCTGGATTTGTAGCAGATAATGTGATTTACTCATTTTATATAGGAGCAGTATTGCTTATTATGTCAATTTTGTACACCATAATGACAACCAGAGAATATTCCCCGCAGGAGTTCGCTGAGTTTGAAGATGGAAAGGAAGTAGAACAACAGAAATCTAAGTTTTCAGATATTTTCAAAGACTTTGCAGCAATTCCTACCCAGATGAAAAAGTTGGGAATTGTTCAGTTCTTTTCATGGTTTGCGTTATTTACCATGTGGGTATTTACTACCAGTGCGCTGGCAACCCATCATTTTGGACTTTCACCGGAAGATACCCATTCCAAAGCGTTTAATGATGCGGGAGATCTTACCGGAAAACTTTTCGGAATGTATAATCTTTGGGCAATTCCGTTTGCATTTGTGTTGACTCCTATTGCAAAACTGATTGGGAAAAAACAGACTCATGCTTTAGCCTTATTGTGTGGAGGATTGGGATTGGTTTCAATGTATTTTATTAAAGATGTCAACAATTTATGGATCTCTATGATTGGTTTAGGGTTTGCCTGGGCGAGTATTTTGGCAATGCCTTACGCAATGCTTATTGAAGTCATTCCACAGAGAAAAATGGGGGTTTATATGGGGATTTTCAATTTCTTTATTGTGATTCCACAAATTATCAATGGATTGTTTGGAGGTCCGGTGGTAAGCGGCGTTTTCGGAAAACAAGCGATGGACTATGTTGTTGTTGGAGGTGTCTGTATGTTAATAGGAGCTTTAGTAACAATGATTTTTGTTAAATCTGAAGATGAAACCCCTAAGGAAATTGAAGAGGAAATCAAGCAGGTACATTTTTAAAAAATAAATAGATTAAATTCAAAATATCAATAGGAGCGGGCTTTAGCCCGCTTTCTCTTTAAGCATTATCAACTGGCTTTAGCCAAAACATATATTTATAACAAAGAGCAGAATTAATCTCCCGCAGATTTTACAAATGACACAGATGTTTGAACTTATTCATACAAAAGGTTCAATTCATTAAATCTTCAGAGAAAAGATATCCGACATAAAATTTTATCGCAGATAAAATCCTTGCGCCTTAAAAACATAAAGAATATAAAAAAAAATAGTGTCTTAGCGTTTTCCAACCTACCCGTCATTTTATTTCCTAAACTCTTTTGTTTCCATAAATCTCCTTTCTTACCCTACATCAACTTTTTTACACAACTCATCCCGTACATTTGTATCATAAATAATCACAGAAATGAAAACAGTATATCATAAAGCAGATTCAAGAGGTCATGCCAACCACGGATGGTTAAATTCTTACCATACATTCAGTTTTGCCAACTATCAAAACAGAGACAGAACAAACTTTGGTGTTTTGAGAGTATTGAACGATGATACCGTTTCTCAGGGAATGGGTTTCGGAACACATCCACACAGAGATATGGAAATTATATCTATTCCTTTAGAAGGAGATCTTGAACACAAAGATTCAATGGGAACTACAGCAGTAATCAGAAAAGGAGAAATCCAGGTGATGAGTGCAGGAACAGGTGTAAAACATAGCGAGTACAATAAAAATAAAGATGAAGAGGTGAAATTCCTTCAGATCTGGGTTTTCCCAAGAGAACTGGATGTGGAACCAAGATATGACCAGAAAAGCATTAAAGAAGGTGAAAAAATCAATGGATTTCAGCAGATTTTATCTCCTGATAAAAATGATGATGGAGTTTGGATCCATCAGGATGCATGGTTTAATCTTGCCAACTTTACAAAGGGAAACGGCAAAAATTATATGCTCAACAAAAAAGGAAACGGAGTCTATGCATTTGTTTTAAAAGGTAGTGCAAAAATAGGAGACCGTGTTTTGAATGAAAGAGACGGATTGGGAATCTGGGATACCCAGAGTTTTAATATCGAAGCTGTAGAAGACACCGAAATATTATTAATGGAAGTCCCAATGGAACTGCCGTCTTATCTTAAATAAAAAACTAAATTTGTAATCTTAAAAATAAATCTCACCTATGAAAATTTTAGCAATAGCAGGAAGTAACTCAGACGTTTCAATGAACAAGCAGTTGGTGGCATACGCGTCAACATTATTTGAAAATGCAGAAGTGGAAGTAGTAGATCTGAATCCTTTCGAAATGCCAATTTATAAGCATGAAAGAGAATTGGCTGGTGGTGTTCCTCAGGAAGCTCATGACTTTGCTGCCAAAATTGATGGTGCCAATGTACTATTGGTGGCTCTGGCAGAACACAACGGAACCTATTCTACAGCATTCAAAAATGTGTTCGACTGGGTATCAAGAATCAAAGATAGAACAGTTTGGAACGAAGTACCAATGCTATTGATGTCTACATCTCCGGGAGGTAGAGGTGGAGCAGGAGTTTTGGAAGCTGCATCAAAGCGTTTTCCTTTCCACGGAGGAAATGTGGTGGAAACTTTTTCATTACCTTTCTTTAATGACAACTTTGATAAAGCAGCTCAGAAAATTTCTAACGAAGATAAAATCAGTGAGTTAAAAGAAAAAATCAAGAAGATTGCGGCTATTGAAACCATCCTTGAAAAATAGAATTTGAATATTCATTTAAAATTACTATTTTTGCAAAAAGAAAAGAGATGAAAATTCAGACCTCCTATAAACAATGTTTTTCTCATAAAGGGAAAATTGTGGGCTCTGAAATTCTGAGATAAAATAACGGCCGATAATCTGAAAAGATTGTCGGCTTTTTTGTTTTCTAAAATCGAGTATAAAAGTAATTGAAATATTAAAAGATAAGAAGACGCAAGACGTCAGATACAAGATAAGAATCATCTGAAATCTGAGATCTGAAATCCTATATCTAAAAATCTAAGCAGACATGAGCAACACTTACAAATCAGCAGGAGTAGACAAAGAAGAAGGATACAAAACGGTTGACAAGATCAAAAAAGCGGTCGGTGAAACCCACAATTCCAATGTACTGAACCATTTGGGAAGTTTTGGAGCTTTCTATGAGATCGGTGGATACAAAAATCCGGTTCTTGTATCAGGAACAGATGGAGTAGGAACAAAGCTGAAAGTAGCTTTAGATACTAAAAAATATGATTCCATTGGTGTAGATTGTTTCGCAATGTGTGCCAATGATATCCTTTGCCACGGAGCAAAACCTTTATTTTTCCTTGATTATCTGGCTTGCGGAAAGCTTGATTCAGAAATCGCTGCAGAAATTGTTTTAGGAATGGTAGCAGCTTGTAAAGATAACAACTGTGCATTGATTGGTGGAGAAACTGCTGAAATGCCGGGAATGTACCAGCCTGGAGATTATGATGTTGCCGGATTCTGTGTAGGAATTGTAGAAAAAGATCAGATTATTGACGGTTCTACAATCAAACCAGGTAACAAAATTATTGCATTACCAAGCTCAGGGTTCCACTCAAACGGATTCTCTTTAGTAAGAAAAGTATTCCCGAACTTTGAAGAAGAATTTGAAGGAAAACCTTTATATGAAACACTTTTAGTTCCTACAAGACTATATTATAAAGATATCCATAAAGTATTGGAAGAAGTAAAAGTAAGCGGAATTGCTCACATTACAGGAGGTGGTCTTTACGAAAACGTTCCAAGAATTATTCCGGAAGGACTTTGTGCTTCTATTGACGAATCAAAAATCAGAATTCCTAGCGTGATGCTTGAGCTTGAAAAGAGAGGTGAAGTAGCCCGTGAGGAAATGTACGGAACATTCAATATGGGTGTAGGTATGGTGATCGTTGTAGATGCTGAACATGCTGAAAAAGTATTACACCTTTTAGATGATGCTTACGAAATCGGAGAAATCACTGAAGGAGCAGAAAAAATCGATTTGAAATTTTAAATGACATCAGATTTCAAAACCTGGACATCAGACTGTAAGTCTGTAATCTTGAATCTGAGATCTAACATCTGAATAATGAAGAACATCGTTGTACTCGTATCCGGTTCAGGAACCAATCTGCAGAGAATCATTGATACCATTGAAGCTGGAGAAATTCAGAATGCAAAAGTATCTTTGGTAGTAGCAGACAGAGAATGTTTCGGATTGGAAAGAGCAAAGAATCACAATATAGAAAACATACTCATTCCAAGAGGAAAGAATTTCAGCAGTGAATTGGCTAAAGTAATCCCGGAAAATACAGATCTTATCGTATTGGCAGGGTTTTTATCTATTTTAAAATCTGAATTCTGTGAAAACTGGAATGGTAAAATAATCAATATTCATCCTGCTTTACTTCCGAAATTCGGAGGAAAAGGAATGTGGGGAATGAACGTTCATAATGCAGTAATAGAAGCTAAAGAAGTAGAGAGTGGGGCCACTGTACATTTTGTAACGCCGGGCATTGATGAAGGAGAAGCTATACTTCAGAAATCTTTTGAAGTAACCGCTGAAGATACTCCCGAAACATTGGCTCAGAAAGTTCACCAGATTGAATATGAAATATTTCCGATAGCGATCAATAAGGTCCTTGGAAACTAATTCCCTTTCTTGGAAAGGGGTCAAAAATTAAGAGTTTTTGACGGGATAATTAAAGAAATCTAAGTAAATAAAAGTAAATCCGGAGGTGAAAGACCCGGATACAGTTTGAAATAGCTGTAAAAAGTAAAAAATTGAAAGTAAAATGAGTAAAAAGAGAGTTTTAATCAGTGTTTCTGACAAAAGTGGATTAACAGAATTCGCGCAGTTTTTGGAAGCTCAGAATTATGAGTTGATCTCTACAGGAGGAACGTTCAAACATTTGAAAGACGCTGGTTTAAATCCTATTCAGATTGATGAGGTAACCAATTTCCCTGAAATGTTGGATGGAAGAGTGAAAACTTTACACCCGAAAGTTCACGGAGGATTGCTGGCTGTTCGTAACAACGAAGAGCACATGAAAACCGTTCAGGAACACGGAATTGGTCTGATTGACATGGTGATCGTAAATCTTTACCCTTTCTTTGAAAATGTAAATAAAGACATTTCTTTACACGAAAAAGTAGAGTTTATCGATATCGGAGGCCCTTCAATGCTTCGTTCTGCAGCAAAGAACTTTGATTCTGTAACGGTAATCACTGATGTAGAAGATTATGCAGCAGTGAAAATTGAAATGGAGCAAAACGGAGATACATACATTGAAACCCGTAAAAAGCTTGCAGGAAAAGTATTCAACCTTACTTCTGCTTATGATGCGGCTATTTCAAGAATGCTTTTAGATGAAGAATATCCTACCTACTTAAATGCTTCTTACAAAAAAGTTGCTGATTTAAGATACGGAGAAAACCCTCACCAGACAGCAGCTTACTATGTTTCTACTTTCGAGAATGGAGCAATGAAAGATTTTGAACAGCTTGGTGGTAAAGAACTTTCTTTCAACAATCTTCGTGATATGGACCTTTGCTGGAAAGTAGTTACTGAATTCAAAGAAGAAATGGCTTGTTGTGCCGTAAAACACTCTACCCCTTGTGGAGTTGCTATCGGAACTTCAGCATTGGAAACTTACCAGAAAACATTCGAATGTGATCCGGTTTCTATCTTTGGCGGAATTGTTGCAATGAACTATAAAATTGATGCAGCAACAGCTGAAGAGTTAAACAAAACATTCCTTGAAATCGTAATGGCTCCTGAATTCGATGAAGAAGCACTTGAAATTTTAAGAAAAAAGAAGAACTTAAGAATTATCAAAATTGTAAACCCTGTTTCTGACAAACAGACCTGGGTGAAAGTAGATGGAGGTATTCTGGTTCAGGACAATGATACTTACTTCTCAGACGATATCAAAGTAGTTACAGAAGTACAGCCTACAGAAGAGCAGAAAAAAGCATTACTTTTCTCTCAGAGAGTAGTAAAATATGTGAAATCTAATGCTATTGTAGTTTCCAACGGAATTCAGGCATTCGGTATCGGTGGCGGACAGGTAAACAGAATCTGGGCAACACAGCAGGCGATCGAAAGAGCAAAAGAAAAATTCTCCGGAGATTTAGTATTGGCTTCAGATGCATTTTTCCCTTTCCGTGATGTGGTAGATTTCTGCGCTCAGGAAGGTATCAAGGCGATTATTCAGCCAGGTGGAAGTGTAAAAGATCAGGATAGTGTAGAAGCTGCAAATGAGCACGGTATCCCAATGATGTTTACAGGTGTTAGACACTTTTTCCACTAATTAAAATAGAATTAAAAAATAATTAGGGATTGTATTTTTAGCATTCAAAATTATATATTTGTAAAATAAGACTAGATAATAAAAAAGTATGAGAATATTAATCATAGGTGAAGGCGGTAGAGAATCTGCTTTAGCGGCAAAGCTTCAGAATGACTCAAGAATTTCTAAAATGTTTTTTGCTAACGGGAATGCTACTACCGATGTAATAGGGAAAAATGTTCATTTATCAGAAATCAAAGAACTTAGAGATTTCGCTATTAAAGAAAAGATTGATCTTACGATCGTAGGTCCGGAAGCCCCTCTTGTAGCGGGTATCAAGGACGAATTTAAAAAACACGATCTTAAAGTTTTCGGTCCTACTCAAAAGGTAGCAAGTCTGGAAGGAAGTAAAGCTTTCTCTAAGAAATTTATGCAGACCTATGATATCAAAACAGCTAAAGCGGTAGTATTTGATTCATACAATGATGCTAAAGAATATATTCAGACTCAGCAATATCCTTTAGTGATCAAGGCAAGTGGTTTAGCAGGCGGTAAAGGTGTTGTTATCTGTGACAACCTTGAAGAAGCTGAAGCTACCATCCATGACTTCATGATCAGAAGAATCTATGGAGATGCAGGTATTCGTTTAGTTATTGAAGAATATTTACAAGGTTTTGAAGCGTCTATTATTGCTTTCTCTAATGGTGACAAACTTTTCCCATGTATCGCTGCAAAAGATTATAAAAAAGCAGGAAACGGAGATACAGGACCAAATACAGGAGGAATGGGTTCTGTGGCACCAAGCCCGGAATTCACTCAGGAGCATTATGCAGACTTCGAGAAAAACATCTTAGAACCTACTGTTAAAGGTCTTAAAGCTGAAGGTTTCGGATTTAAAGGAATCATTTTCTTCGGATTAATGGTTACGAAAAACGGAGCTTACCTTCTGGAATACAACATGAGATTCGGAGATCCTGAAACTCAGGTATTGATGGCTCTTATGGAAAATAATCTTCTTGATGTAATCCAGGATTGTATGGATGGAAAAGAAATTGAGCTTAAATTTAAAGACGAAAAAGCTGTTTGTCTGGTAATGTGCTCAGGAGGTTATCCAAGAAACATCGAAACTGGTTTTGAAATCGTAGGAGAAGACAAATTAAAGCACAGCAAACTATTATACGCAGGCGCTGTTAAGAAAGGTGACAAAGTGGTTTCCAATGGCGGTAGAGTACTGAACATTGTGGCTACAGGAGCTACCTACGAAGATGCCCGCAAAAAAGTTTACGAAGATGCAGGTCATGTACATTTCGATTACGGCTTCTACAGAGAAGACATCGGAAAGTTTTAATAAAAATCATGAAAAAAGATTTGGAGTCATTCCAAGTCTTTTTTTGTAAAACAGTTAAATAAGCTATAGACAGTATGCTTATTGCAGTGTAAAAAGCTTATAGCCTGACGCCTATTGCTTAAAGCTCATAATTAATCATTATTTATCAATTATCAACAATGAACAACGGTATTATTATTTTAGATTTCGGATCACAGTACAACCAGCTTATCGGAAGAAGAATCCGTGAGATGGGGGTGTACTCTGAAATCTTACCTTACAATACACCATTACAAGATATTTTAGCAAAACAGCCAAAAGGAATTATCCTTTCCGGTGGACCAAGCTCTGTGAATGCAGAAAATGCTCACCTGGTTGAAAAAGAATTGTACGAGCAGGGAGTTCCTGTATTGGGAATCTGCTACGGAATGCAGATGACCGCTCACCTTTTAGGAGGGAAAGTAAATAAAGGAGAAAAAGGAGAATACGGAAAAGCAAACCTTGAGATCGTTAAAGAAAGTTCTTTATTAAAAGGAGTTACTCAGAACTCTGTAGTTTGGATGAGTCACTTTGATGAAGTGGGAGAATTGCCTGCAGGTTTTGAATTGAATGCAAAATCAGGAGTAATTGCTTCTATCTCTAACGAAGAAAGTAAAATCTACTGTGTTCAGTTCCACCCGGAAGTATCTCATACAGAAGAAGGAGGGAAAATGCTTGAAAATTTTGTTTTCGGAATCTGTAACTCAGAGAAAAACTGGAAACTGACTAACTATATCGAAAAAACAGTTGAGGAAATCCGTGAGAAAGTAGGAGACAACAAGGTGATCCTTGGACTTTCAGGAGGAGTAGACTCTTCTGTAGCCGCTGTTTTGATCCACAAAGCAATCGGTGATCAGTTGACTTGTATCTTCGTAGATACAGGATTATTGAGAAAGGATGAAGGCAAAAAAGTAATGGATCAGTATGGAGAGCATTTCCATATGAACATTAAAATGGTGGATGCTAAAGAAAGATTCCTTACAAAATTAGCTGGTGTTGATGATCCTGAAGCGAAGAGAAAAATCATCGGAAACGAATTTATCCACGTATTTGACGAAGAATCTCACAAAATTGAAGGTGCTAAATTCTTAGCGCAGGGAACCATTTATCCTGACGTTATCGAAAGCCAGTCTGTTAACGGACCATCTGCAGTGATCAAGTCTCACCACAACGTTGGAGGACTTCCTGAAGATATGGAATTCGAATTATTAGAGCCATTAAGAGAGCTTTTCAAGGACGAAGTAAGAAGAGTAGGAGAAGAATTAGGAATTCCTCACCACATGGTATACAGACACCCTTTCCCAGGTCCTGGATTAGGAATCAGAGTATTGGGAGCTGTAGATGCTGAGAAAGTAAGAATCCTTCAGGAGGCTGACGATATCTTCATCGAAGAATTATACAAAAATGACCTTTACGAAAAAGTATCTCAGGCATTCGTTGTACTTCTTCCGGTAAAATCTGTAGGAGTAATGGGTGACGAAAGAACCTACGAATATACAGCTGTAGTTCGTTCTGCAAACACCATCGACTTTATGACAGCAACCTGGAGCAGACTTCCTTACGAGTTCTTAGATACTGTTTCCAGCAGAATTATCAACGAAGTAAGAGGAATCAACAGAGTAGCTTATGATATTTCAAGCAAACCACCTGCAACTATTGAGTGGGAATAATCTTTGACTTGAATTTAAAATATAAATCCTGCCCGTTTTGGGTAGGATTTTTTTGTTAAAATTGATGATCCGAAAAAATTTTAGAATAATCTTCACTAAAAAAGAACATTCTAGCTATTCCATCATATCTTGCAGTGACAAACTTAATGTTTTCATGACACTGTTGTTTTATCAGGCAGAAATCATCATGAATTTTTTGTGTTAATTCCTTTACATCTTCAGATCTTGCTATCTCATTTCTAAATCTATACAAACTAATTAAATTATCTATTGATAAGGTATGATCAGTAAATGAAATTTTAAAATTTTCCATTTTTGAATCGTATTCCTGAATTTTTTGGTAAATCAACTCTTCCATAATTTATAATATAATCCTGTCCTTAGATATTTTCTATTAAAATTGTTTCAATGAAGAAATAATAATTATAATATTTATTGTAATTAACAAGCAATAAGTTAACTTAAATAGTATATGCTTATGGAAAATAAGATAGTTTAAAAATACTATTCCAGCTAAATATAAATAAACAAGGGTTTTAACTTCCTGAACATTTATTTCATATGCTGAAAACAAGTTTAAATTATGCGAAATGTTGAGTGACGAGTCTGAATAAAAAATTCTTAGAATAAAAATAATTGAAATGCTAATAAGTAAAGTTATTGCGTACGGTTTCATCAGCCAATAAAAATATTAATATCGTTTTTTTAAACGACATTGTAAAAATAAAAATCTTCAGCAGAAAAAGCATTCAAATTTTCCATAAAGTCAAAATAAACATTGTAAATATCAGGACTTACAGAGAGATATGGATTAGAGAGAGTATCAACAATAATGTATTCTATATCATGAAATGAATGAAGAATATTTTTTACTTGTAAAGCATATTGACTTTCGATAAAAATAAGAGGATAATTTAAACAGATATATCCGATGGTTTTATTTTCCAGGTGTAGAACAGATATTTTTTCTATCTCCATTTCTATATCAATACTATAATGAGGTATAAGTGTCTCGATTACAGTGCTGAAATCAGAATGTTTCCAGTAATTATTTGAATGAACTGCTGTTTGTAAAGTTTCGGTGATATCCACTGTTAAATTTTGTGTAAAATAGTTGGGAAGTACTTTGTATAAGGATGTAAGTGAAATATTTTCCCTAAATTTAAGTAAAATTACATCAAATGCAAATAGAAACAAGAAACCTGACTCTTCAGGATTATGATGAACTGGCGGAAACGATGAAAAGGGCCTACCCGCAAATGTCGGAATCCATCTGGTCCAAAAAAAGTATTGATAAGCTTACAAAAATGTTTCCTAACGGACAGATTTGTATTACGGTAGACGGTAAGCTGGCTGCTGTAGCGCTTTCGATCATTGTCAATTACGATGAATTTGGAGACGATCATACCTATAGTGATATTACCGGAAATTATACTTTCAATACCCATACTTCAACGGGAAATGTCCTCTATGGAATCGAAGTTTTCGTTGACCCTGAATTTCGTGAGCTCCGTTTGGGAAGAAGACTATATGATGCCAGAAAAGAACTTTGCGAATTATTAAACTTAAAATCCATTATTCTTGGGGGCAGAATACCCAATTATCATAAATACAGCCACGAACTTTCCGCAAGAAATTATATCCGAAAAGTAAGAGATAAGGAGATCTATGATCCGGTATTGTCTTTCCAGCTTTCCAATAATTTTCTTCCGATAAAAATCCTGAAGAAATACCTTCCCGAAGATGAAGCTTCCCGAGAAAATGCGGTTCTTTTACAATGGAATAACATCTATTACAGCAGAAAACCCAATACCATGCAGGACAGCATTATCCGTCTTGGATTGGTACAATGGCAGATGAGGACTTTCAAAGACATTGAAGCCTTTTACGAACAGGTAGAATTCTTTGTGAACGTAATGGGAGACTACAAATCTGATTTTGTTCTCTTCCCGGAACTCTTCAATACACCTTTGCTGGCCCCTTTCAATAACCTTTCGGAAAGAGACAGTATGATAGAACTGGCTAAGCTTACCGAGCAGATCAAAGAAAAAATTTCAGAACTGGCAATCAGTTACAACGTGAATATTATTTCCGGAAGTATGCCTGTTTTTGATAATGAGAATAATGATTTGTACAACGTGAGTTACCTTCTTCACCGCGACGGCCGTATGGATGAATACAGAAAGATTCACATCACGCCAAACGAAAAGAGATACTATGGAATGAAAGGAGGAAATGAAATCAAAGTTTTCGATACTGACTGTGGTAAAATAGGTCTTGTCATCTGCTATGACGTAGAATTCCCGGAATTGCCAAGGATTTTAGCAGATCAGGGTATGAAAATCCTGTTTGTTCCTTATCTGACAGACACTCAAAATGCCTACATGCGAGTACGTCACTGTGCTGCGGCCAGAGCTATAGAAAATGAATGTTATGTAGCGATTGCCGGCTGTGTAGGAAATCTTCCGAAAGTAAATAATATGGATATTCAGTTCGGGCAGGCTGCCGTATTCACCCCTTCAGACTTTGCCTTTCCGTCCAATGCGGTAAAAGGTGAAGCCACTCCCAACACAGAAATGACCCTGATTGTGGACGTAGATCTGAACTTACTGAAAGATCTTCATCATAATGGCTCGGTCCAGGTGATGAAAGACCGCCGGAAAGACCTGTATGAAACCTATCTTAAATAAAGATGATCTATCTCAAAAGGTAATTCAAATAGATTTTTATATCAATAGAAGCGGGCTTTAGCCCGCTTATTATGTATTTATCTGTAATAAAGGATTTAGCCAAAACTTATGGTTTGTTGCCGTTTGATATTGTTTAAAATTGTAGCCATACTATAAAAAAGACTGCCCGGAAAGACAGTCTCTTTTTATTTTACCTAAAATTTTCTTTGAGTGGGCAGATTACATGTACTGCGGACATACTACAGCAGGGCAGATCAGTTTTGGACATCTTGGTCTACCGTCTGTAGGACAGCATTGGTTTGAGCAGTTTCCGATAATGATTCCGCTTCCTGCAATTCCTTTTAATTGCTCTCTTGAAAGTTTGTTGTTACGTAAATTTTTCATGTTGTAATACTTTTGGTTTGTTTTATTTGTACGTTGTAAATATATTAATTTTTATGATAAATGAATGTTTTTGTAATTATTGGTGTATTTAATTCTTTAAAACATTGATTATATGTTGCTGTTTTTAACTTTACAGATTGGTGTTGATGCAATAATTCTTTTCATAAAGGAACAATTTTTGGAGTAAATTGCACCTACTATTGATATACTATGTTTGATAAGCAGCAAAGAAAACTGAAAAGATCCGCAAGACTGATTTCTGTATTGAGTAAATATGGATTCAAAGATATGCTGGCAAGGATGAATGGAGGAAATAAGCAGGAAGAAATATCCGGTTCAGATGAGATTATTTCAAAAGGAACCGTTTACGAAAGAATAAGACTGGCTCTTGAAGAGTTGGGGCCTACTTTTGTAAAATTGGGTCAGACATTCAGTAACAGAGAAGACCTACTACCGCCGGAATTGATTCAGGAGCTGCAGAAACTTCAGGACAAAGTGGAAACAGTAGATATGGACGTAGAAGAAGCGCTGGAAAGTGAATTCAATATTTCCGTGAAGGACTATTTTCGTGAAATCCAGAAACAACCTCTCGCTACAGCTTCTATAGCACAAGTGTATAAGGCCGTTTTGCTGGATGGCACTCCAGTGATTTTAAAATTGAGAAAACCTGATGTGCAGTCAGTTATTGAAGATGATTTATTGTTGATCAAAGACATTGAAAAGCTGATCTCTGCCTATTCTGAAATAGGAGAAAAGCTCAATCTGAAACAGGCTATTTCTACCTTTGAAAGATCATTGCTTGAAGAAGTTTCTCTGACTAATGAAAGAAATAATATACTGCAGTTCCGTCTGAACTTTAAGAATAATAAAGAAACATATGTTCCTAAAGTTTACGAAGAATTTTCCAACAACAATATTCTTTGTATGGAATTTATCGACGGGATAAAGGTTACCGATAAATCAGTGCTGCTGGCAAATGATATTGACCCTTTAAAAGTTTCCGAAGCAGGATTAAGGCTGTTTGTATCGCAGATCTTAGACTATGGATTTTTCCATGCAGATCCTCATGCCGGTAATATTTTAGTGAAAAAAGACGGTAAAATAGTCTTCATAGATTTTGGGGCGGTGGGAAAAATTCAGCCTAATGATAAAGAAATTCTTGAAAATCTTATCGTAAGTTTTGTCGCCAAAAACTCCCATAAAATAGTCCGGTCACTCAAAAAAATGGCCATAAGCTATGAAATACCGGACGAAAGACGGTTTGAAAATGACGTAGAAGATATCTTGAATTTTGTTCACAGCTCATCACTGCAGGATATCAATGTACAGGTGATCATCAACAAGATGAAGGATATTTTGAAGGATAACAGGCTTTATATGCCGGATTATTTCTATCTTTTATTCAAAGGGATCAGTCTGATAGAAGGCGTTGGAAGAAGTATTAACCCAGATCTGGATATCGTTAAAAGTCTTCATCCTTACACGAAAAAGATTTTCACCAAAAAAATAAATCCCAAAAACCTTTTAAAGACAGGGATGGATAGAATGATGAATTTCACGGATAATGTAGATGAAATCCCGAAAGAGCTTCGTTCTGTTCTCCAAAAACTGGATGAAAATAAATTCACCGTTTCCAGCGAAATCAAAAATATAGACAAGACCAATCAGCTGATCAAATCCAGTGTAATTAATCTGATTCTGGCTATGGTCTTAGGGGCAAATATCATTGCAACAGCCATCGTTTTTAGTTCAGAATCAGGACCGAGAATAGGAGAACTGTCGTTAGTAGCAGTCTTGGGCTTTGTATTTTCAATTGTTCTGGTATTAATACTTTTACTGAGAGTAACAAGAAAGTGATACACGATTAAAAAATTAAACAATTAAAATTCTTCTATTCCGCACTATAAACCCCGAATCTCGCAACCGAAAACCCACAACTAAAAACCAAAAATCCACAATGAAAACACTTATTATAATTGCAATTACCTTATTCAGCTCATGTGGTATGGCTCAGGAAACCAATGGAGAGAATATTCAGGGAGATTTTGACGGAAACGGAACCAAAGAATATGCCTACACAAAAGTCAGTGACTGTGGTGACGAATGTGAAGGAAAATGCGAAACAACTATTTACTTCAGTGATAAAAACATAAAGCCTATAACGATTTCACCAGCCAATCAGGGAAGTCTGTATAATCTGGGAGACCTTAATGGTGATGGGAAAGATGAGATCGGATTTTACCCGAATTGGTGTACCAGCTGCTGGCATCCGTTCTATGTATATACTTTAAGTAAAGCTGGCTGGAAACCATTGCTGCCATCTATTTCAACGCATTGTAATCAATGGGAAGAAGACAGGTTTCCGATCAAAAAAGATCCAAAAAAGAAAGGATATGTTATCGTTACCTCCAGCAAATGGGAAGATGATGACATTAAAATCAAGGTCAATAGTGTAAAAGTAAATTAAATAAAATAGCGGGATGTTGGGAGCTGGGAGCTGGAAGAAATGATCCGGGTATTATGTCATTTTGATCATAAATTTAGCCGTGAATCCTGATAATCTTCCAGCTTCAAACCTCCTGCTTCCATACTACAAAATTAAATACCTATCTTTGCAAAATGGAAAAACTCACTTTTGCAGATTTTGACCTGCCGGTTAAAATTCTTGATGTTTTAGCGGATTTGGAATTATTTGAACCTACACCCATTCAGGAGAAAAGCTTAAAACCTATTCTTTCAGGAAGAGATGTAATGGGAATTGCTCAGACCGGAACCGGAAAAACATTGGCTTATCTTTTACCCGTTCTGAAAACATGGAAATACAGCAAGACAGGAAATCCAACTGTTTTGGTGCTTGTTCCTACAAGAGAATTGGTGGTACAGGTAACTGAAATCCTTGAGAAACTGACAGAAAATATTACTGCAAGAGTAATCGGAATATACGGAGGGAAAAATATCAATACCCAAAAACTATTGTTCAACGATGGTTGTGATATTTTGGTAGGAACACCGGGAAGAGTGATGGACCTTTCCATAGACAACGCTATTTCTCTTAAAGAAGTTCAAAAATTAGTCATTGATGAATTTGATGAGATGCTTAACTTAGGTTTCAGACCGCAGCTTACTCACATTTTTGAAATGATGAAACCAAAGAGACAGAACATTCTTTTCTCTGCAACCATGACGGAAGCGGTAGATGAAATGCTGGATGTGTACTTTGCGAGCCCGATTGAAATTTCATTGGCAAAATCCGGAACGCCGCTTGAAAAAATTGAACAGACCGCTTATAAAGTAGAAAACTTCAATACAAAGATCAACTTACTTGAGCATTTGCTGAAAAATGAAACAGATATGTCTAAAGTATTGATTTTTAACAATAATAAAAGACATGCCGATCTGCTCTTTACTAAAATTGATGAGCTTTTCCCGGGACAGTTTGATGTGATTCACTCTAACAAGTCTCAGAATTACAGACTTAAGGCAATGAAAAGCTTTGAGAATGAAGAGGTGAGAGGTTTGATTACTACGGATGTAATGGCAAGAGGTCTTGATATTTCAAATGTTACCCATGTTATCAACTTTGAAACACCGGATATTCCTGAGCAGTACATTCACAGAATCGGTAGAACAGGTAGAGCAGATAAAGAAGGAAAGGCGATTACTTTTGTCACTAAAAAAGAAGAACCTTTGATTCTTGATATTGAGCTATTGATGGATAAAGAATTGAAATTTAATGAATTCCCGGAAGGAGTTAAGATCAATCCTAAAAAGATCGCGGCTGAAGAAGATCAGGTGGTGATGAAAAACCCTGCACAGGTAAAACTGAATGATGGAGGAGGAGCATTCCACGATAAGAAAGCTAAAAATACAAAAGAAAACTGGGGAGGACCTTCCAAAAGAAAGGCACCTAAGAAATTCGGAGCCAACAGAGCCCAGCAGAAAGCAATATCGAAATCGAAAAGAAAGAAATAAAATAAAAAACGATTCCTGATAATGGAATCGTTTTTTATTTTTAATCGAATTGAATGTTATTGTTTTTTAAGATCTCTTTAAACTTATCTGTTTTACCTTCATCTTTCATGCTCTTATAAATGTATCCTATCATTTTTTCAGCATCAGATCGGTATGGTGATTTTTGTTCAGAATAAATTCTGTATGCTTTACAAATATTATCAAGACCTTTTTCATTATTCTTCAGATAAGTAAAGTAGACTTGTCCCATTCCATAATAAACTTCCGGATCACCTGGATATACTTTATCAAAATCGTTATATGCATCTATAGCTTTCTGGTATTCCTTTTTATAAACATACGTAATTGCTATATTCTGTAAAGGCATTTTACCTTTTGGATCAGCAGCTAATGATTGTCTATAAGCATTAAGAGCTTTATCATATTCTCCGACTCTTCTATAGGTGATTCCCAGATTATCCCACGCATAAATAAATTTAGGGTCAGCTTTTACCGCTTGTTCATAATTTTGAATGGCTTCCTTCCAGTTTTCTGCTTTTCCTGCTTCAGCGGCTTTCTCATAGAAGTCAATTGCTGTATCGTTTTTTGAGAACTTGTCATAACTGGTTTCAGTAGTTTTGGTAGCTCTTTGAACACTCTCGCAGTTTTGCATCAGATAACGTTCAAGTTCATTGTAGCTGTCTTTGTACTGCTGTGAATTCTTATTCGTATTAAAAGTCAGGTTAATCTCTTTTTTTTCATTTCCCTTAGATGCTTTTTCTGCTCCTTTCAAAAGGGTAGATATTTGAAGCGCTCCGGTGTATTTGTCAATACATCCGTGAACATCTTTGATGATATCTTCTTTCTTTCTGTTAGATAAAGCAATAGAATCAGCGCACTTACAGGCGTTATCTGAAAGCTCCTGAAGAACTTTTTCATTAGGCTTCTCCTGAGAAAATGAAAGAGAATACAATAAAACAGAAAATAAAATGGTTATTGTTTTTTTTATCATGGGTGGTAGTTTATTTCAGGTAAGGAGTGATCACTTTGGTCCAGATTTTATATCCCTCCGGCTTAAAATGAAGCATATCTTCCACAAAAATATCTTTTCTTACATTTCCATTAGCATCTTCCATTGCTTTAGTCACATCAATGAATTCAGTATTAGGTTCTTTTTTCATAAATGCAGCAATCTTTTTGTTGGCAATTTTCATCTGCGGCCAGATCACTTCTCTGCTTGGCGAGTATTTGATAGAGATATAATCAACTTCAATATTAGGAAATCTTTCACGTATTTTTTTATAAAAAGCTTTATATCTGTCAACAACTACTTTTGCTTTTAGCTGATGATTGTCTGCAAAATCATTTTCACCGCAGTAAATAATGATCTGTTTAGGCTGATAGGGAGCTAAAAGATCCTCCGAAAAATCATTAAGGTCTGTAAGCCTTGACCCTCCGAATCCTCTGTTGATTATTTTTTGATCAGGAAAATAATCTGCGATATCAGTCCATTTTGTGAACGATGAGCTTCCCAGAAATAAAATAGCATCCTTTGGCGGCGGGTTTTGCTGATCCTGTTTTTTGAATTCCTGGATGTCCTGCCAGAACATTGGTTTTTTTTCCTGAGAAAAGGCAATAGCAAAATACAGCAATAGAAATGCTGATAGAATCTTCTTCATTATATTCAGTTTTAAATTAGATATAAAAGTAATAAAAAACTCCCGTTAATCGGGAGTTTTATGATTTATCTTTTGTAAGTAACATACGTAACTTCTGGAATTTTGTCTCCATCCAGATCAAAATTTCCGAACTGCTGGGCAAGCCTAAGTTCTTTACCTGTCAGGACATCCACTCTATAATTTGACGATGCTTCTTCATCGCCAAGCTTAATTCCCAAAACTTTTGAGTCAGCATCATAAGTATACCTTCCCTCGCTTTTTTGATCCATTTGACAGTCTGCACCTACTCCTGTAAATGCTGTATAACTCACGTAATAATCTGTTCTGAAGAAAAGAGTATTTTTAGCTGCACATCCGGTGTTTGGATAAGATTGAAGCACTGTTTTATTATCTTTTCCGGAAATTATTTCCCTTTTAACTTCCTTCCAATCTCCCTTCATGATATCCATTTCGTAAGCTTCAAGATTGTCATCTTTACAAGAAGTAAGCGCCAGGGCAGAAAAGGTAAATAAAAGTAGCTGTTTTTTCATTTTCACAAATTTTAAGAATATGCTAAAATATAAATAAATTTGAAATATCTATAATGAAATAATGATTTTTTAAACGAATGTTTGTAAATTGAATAATTTTGGAATGATTATCAGTATTTACAAGCGTATAAATCCTCTAAAATCAAAAGAAGCAGGCTAAAACCTGCTTCCCTATAAATAAATTGCTACTCAATCTTCCGCCAAAATTTAGAAGGTTCAGCATAATCTTAAACTTTAAACTTTAAACCTTAAATTTTGAACTTTGAATCATTAATAGCTCATCTCTACAATCTTATAAGCATCTTGCGGAGTTAATTTTTTGTATTCTCCAAGACCTAGCCATTTTCTGTCTGTAAAGGCTTTTTCAACCTTTTCAGCTGTTCCTTTAAAGTCTTCTGTGTACTCAGAAAGTTTGGTTTTGATATGAAGGCTGTGGAAGAATTCTTCCAATTTTCTGATCCCCAGTTCTGCTTTTTCTTCTACAGTTCCGTCTTTTATTCCCCAGACTCTCTCCGCATATTGTGCCAGTTTTCCTTTTTTGTCATCAAAATTGTAACGGTAGTGGGATGGAGCGATAATTGCCAGCGTTCTTGCGTGATCAATACCGAAATAAGCCGTCAGCTCATGCCCCATAGCATGTACTGCCCAGTCTGTAATCACTCCTTTTTGAATCAGTCCGTTCAGAGCCATTGTACAGCACCACATAAAGTTTCCGGCAGCATCATAGTTGAAATCATCGGCCAATACTTTAGGAGCGGTTTCCTGAAGACTGATCAGGATACTTTCAGCAATTCTTTCCTGAAGGTCAGCAGAAGAAGGAGCAGTCATGTATTGTTCCAACACGTGAGTGTAGGCATCTGTAATTCCGTTCACAATCTGGTTTTTTGGAATTGATCTGACTACTTCTGGATCCAATACAGAAAACTGTGGGAAAAGCCCGGGGCCTCCTGAAGATAATTTCTCATTAGTTTCTCTTCTTGAAATAACATACCCTGAGTTCATTTCTGAACCGGTTGCAGGCAGCGTTAAAATACTTCCAAACGGCATTCCTTCTCCTTCAAAAGTTCTTACCGAATTTCTAAGGATATCCCATGGTTCGCCTGCATAATTAGCTGCTGCAGAGATAAATTTCGTTCCGTCAATTACAGATCCGCCACCAACTGCAAGAAGATAAGTAATATTTTTTTCTTTAATAAAGCTTAAGGCATTGATTAAGATTTCATATTCAGGATTGGCAGGAACTCCGCCAAACTCATATACTTCATGATCTTTTAAAGCCTCTTTTACCTGATCGTAAACACCATTATTTTTGATGCTTCCGCCTCCGTAAATCATTAATATTTTGGCGTCTTTAGGGATTTCTTTGGAAATTTTAGCAATTTCACCTTTCCCGAAAAGTATTTTTGTCGGATTTTTAAACTCGAAATTAAGCATTGTTCTAAATTTATTTTACCCAAATTTACGGAATGGAAAAGGAAAATTGAGTTAACGAAATTTTAAAATTGCTATTATTATATTTTATGAAAGCTATGGCTGTATGAAGCATATTAAACTTCAGATGAGAGATAGGCTTTAGCTCTTCTGATAAAATCTTCCTTATCCTTTTTAATCTCTTCCAGTAATTTTTTCCGGTCATCAGGAATAGTGAGGTATTGGTCTCCCCAAAGATTGATTTCAACGATTACCGGAATAAGATCAATACCTTTTTGAGTCAGAAAATAAAGAATTTTTAACCTGCTGTCCGGATGATCTTTTTTATCAATAATTCCATTATCCAGAAGACTCTGAAGTCTGGAGGCCAGAATATTGGTGGCAATTTTTTCATCTGCTTTCAGAAAGTCTCCATAAGTACATTCCTTTTTCAGCATAAGATCTCTTATGATTAGCAAGGACCATTTATCACCCCACATTTCCAGGGAACAGCTGATCGGGCAGTCTGATCTTTTTTTACTCATTTTGTTAATTTAAAAATAACACTTGCAAAATGAAAGCGTTTATTTTAATTTTGCTTTTATTTTGCAAGTAAATTTAATCATAAAAAATTAATAAATCAAATGGATCATTATGACATTGCCGTAATCGGCTCAGGCCCCGGAGGATATGTGGCTGCTATAAGAAGTGCACAGCTGGGTTATAAAACTGTAATTATAGAAAAGTATGATACGCTGGGAGGAACATGTACCAATGTAGGATGTATTCCAACCAAAGCTTTACTGGACAGTACCCATCATTATGCAGAAGCACAACATCAATTCAACGAACATGGGATAAAATTGGACAAGATTGAACTTGATTTCCGGCAAATGTACAGGAGAAAAGGAGAGGTAGTCTCCAAAAATACCGGAGGTCTCGATTTTTTAATGAATAAAAATAAAATTACCCGACTGAAAGGAACTGCAGGCTTTGTTAATAATTCTACTGTGAAAATTATAAACGGATCTGAAACGAAAGAAATTACAGCGCAGCATTATATCATCGCGACAGGATCAAAGCCATCAAGTATCCCGGGAGTGGAAATTGATAAGAAAAGAATCATTACCTCTACAGAAGCACTGTCTTTACAAGAAAAACCGGAATCCATGGTGATTATTGGCGGTGGAGTAATTGGAGTAGAAATGGCTTCTATTTTCAACCGCATCGGAACAAAAGTGACCATTCTGGAATATGCTGATTATCTGATTGCCGCGATGGATCACGAACTGGGAAAAAACCTTCAGAAAATCCTGAAAAAAGAAGGAATTGATATCCGTCTTAATCAGGCTGTTTATAGAACAGAAAATGCGGGTTCCAAAGCTAAAGTGTTTTTTAAAGATAAAAACGGAGCAGAAGGAGAGCTAGATGCAGATTATATTTTGGTTGCGGTAGGAAGAAGTCCTTATGTAAAAGGTCTCGGTCTTGAAAATACAGACGTACAGCTTGATGAGAGAGGATTTATAAAAGTGGATGACAATAACCGGACATCAGCTTCCAATATCTATGCGATTGGCGATGTTATTGGTGGGGCAATGCTGGCTCATAAAGCTGAAGAAGAAGGTGTCTTTGTAGCAGAAGCCATTAACGGACAAAAGCGCTACATTCATTACAACCGAATTCCTTCTGTGGTGTATACATGGCCTGAAGTAGCTTCAGTAGGATATACCGAAGAATATCTGAAAAAAAATAACATCGCTTACAATGTTGGAAAATTCCCGTTTTCTGCAAGTGCAAGGGCCCGGGCTTCAATGGATATGGAAGGTTTTGCAAAAGTTCTGGTAGATCCGAAATACGGAGAAGTACTGGGAGTTCATATTATTGGGGCTAGAGCAGCAGATTTGATCGCTCAGGGTGTTATCGCCCAGGAATATGAAGTAACGGCAGAAGATATGTTCCGAATTTCCTATGCCCACCCAACTTATTCCGAAACCTTAAAGGAAGCGTATCTCATTGCATCAGGACAGGGAGCGATAAATATATAAACTGACAGATGAGGAAATTAAACCATTAAGGTTAATGAAGGCAATAAGAATAATTAAGACCATCTGTGATGGAAAAATGAAGTACATCGCTGAAAAATAGCTTCAGCTATTTCCCTTAACTACTCTTATCATCTTAAAAAATCTTAATGGTTTAAAATATGAGATTACCAACTTATTCCGAAACCTTGAAGGAAGCGTATCTCATTGCATCAGGACAGGGAGCGATAAATATATAAACCGCCAGATGAGGAAATTAAACCATTAAGGTTAATGAAGGCAATAAGAATAATTAAGACCATCTGTGATGGAAAAATGAAGCATATCGCTGAAAAATAGCTTTAGCTATTTCCCTTAACGACTCTTATCATCTTAAAAAATCTTAATGGTTTAAAATATGAGATTATCAATTTTATCGCAGATAAAATCCTTACGCCTTAAAACATAAAGTATATAAAATTGTTTTGCGTCTTAGCGTTTTCAAAAAAATAATTACAAGGAAGTACAGTTTTCATCCTTTGCATAGATTCCATTACTTTTTGCCTCCAATTTTCCGGTTTTTCTATTGATTTTAACCAAAAAAGACTCTTTCACAACCGGACAGCCTTTAGACTGCATAAGATACATAGAGATATGACGGTCCTCAATTTTATAAGCTCCGGTAAAACGGTTACTCGTATCAACTGAATAACCATACGTTTTTGCCAGTAAAATAGCTTCGGGAAGATTGTCCACAGTTCCGATAAAATCTCTTAGCTGCTGTTCATTAGAAAAATAAACAGACCTTTCATTTTTACATGCAAGGATGTATGAAAAGCAGTTGTTGCCCATACATTTCTGGAAAAAACCTTTTTCCGGAACAGGCTCGTTGATGGTCATAAAATCGGGAGCCTGGCTTTCATAGATTACTGCTTTTTCATAATCAGTGTCATTGCTGAGCACACGCCAGTAGGCATAATCTTTATCAGGAACAATGAAAGGATAGAGATAATCTACCGTATCAAGGATATCTGGAATTTTTTTATAATCATCAGGAACCTTGATCTGGCCAAAAAGCAGATTGGAAAAGATCAGGGAAAAAGTGATGATGAGTTTCATAGAAAAAGTGTTTTGCAGTGCAAATTTAAAGAGAATTATTCCAATACAATTTTATAATATCCTTTTTCATCAGTGACATCAATATTGATGCCCGTAAAAGTCAGTTTATTGATTTGATACCCATCACAAGCTCCTTTGAATTCTGATGACTGTATTGCAAAATCAAGGTTTTTAATATTAGAATAAAATTTATAGTTTTTTGTTCCGTTATAGGCCCCTACATTTTCTACAATAACCTTGTTGTCTGATGTTTTGGTTAATTGTACATTAACATTATTTTCATCCTGTACCGTATAGGTGGTCAATGTTCCGTTGGCAATAAGATTTTCATTATTGGAATTTACGAATTCAAAAACGATAGGTAGTGGTGCGTTATAACAATCTTTTTCACAAGAGATGAACAGAATTGCTAAAAGTAAGAAAGTAAATATTTTTTTCATGGATTATGGATGTTGTGAAAGTAAAATTAATGAAAATTATATTAAACCTGAATTATTAAAACGAGCTCTAAATATTTTCAAGATCTGTGCAAGCTGATAATCTGTGATATCAAAATCATCGATGTTGATTTCTATTTTTTTGTTATTATACAATAAATATAAGAATTTGAGACTTGAAGTGTAATCACGGCGATGGTCTTGACCTTTGAAATGTCTAGTAATTATTTTTTCCTCACTAATATCACTCCATCGCATATGGGGATCAACTCCCAGTTGAATACCTTTATCACTGATTATAATAAATCTCTTTGACTTTTTCTTTATTTCTAAATAAGAAGCAATTATAAAAATGCTGATGAACAGAGCTATTATGCTAAAAACTTTAGAGTCAGTTAAATGAAAGTGTGTTCTGGAAATGATAAGCCCGAAAATGGCAACCGCAGGAAAAACAGAATAAGATAATAGAGTAACAATTGTGATCGAAATAGGATATTTGATCTTAATTCTTTCAGGAATATTATCATTATTAAAACTTATCTTATTTTTTTGATCACAGTATTCTCTGTACAGTAAAATACTATTTACAATGGCTCCGATAAAAAAAATAACAGAAAATAAAGGATATAGCTTAAAAAAATAAAATCCGGTTAATAAAAATATAATTGCAAAGATAATTAGAAAAACAATCCCGAAATTTAGCTTTATCATTGAAAAGGATTTGACATATATGGTTGGTCTCAAATTTATAAAAACTTCATCGGATATCCCACAGTAATATTCCCATTGATGATTTTTTTAAGCTTAGATTCCATGAGCTTTTTTGCCAAAGGTTTCAGGCGGTCGGTATATAAAACTCCAAGGGTATGGTCATACTCATGCTGAATGATTCTGGCAGTTAATCCGGTAAACGTTTTAGTATGCTTTATGAAATGCTGGTCCAGATACTCAATAGTGATTTCCCAAGGTCTTTTTACCTTTTGAGATAATCCGGGAATACTCAGGCAGCCTTCATAATCTTCCCAGGTTTCTTCCGAACTGCGTGTGATTTTTGCATTGATAAAAGTTTCTTTAATGCCTTTATCATCTTTCCCGAAATATAAAATCTGATCTTCTGTATCCAGATTTTTATACATGATCTGACTGTCAACAACGAAAAGCTGTAAAGTTTTTCCAATTTGAGGAGAAGCAAGCCCGCAGCCATTGGCATTTTCCATGGTTTCCCACATGTCGGTTACCAGTTTCTGTATTTCCGGAGAGGTTTCCTTGATCTGTGAGCATTTTTGTTTTAAAACATGGTTGCCGTAGGCCAGAATAGATAAATTCATTGTCGTATTTTCCTGCAAAGTTCTGCAGAAGAGAAAAGATATACAATGAACCTATGTTAATTAATCTGTCTGCGGATTCGGCTTAAAGCCTGTGGTGTGATTCCGATGTAGGAAGCGATATATTTTAAAGGAACACGTTTCAGCATTTCCGGCTGTTCGGTAAATAATTTCAGATAACGTTCTTTGGCATTCAATTTCAGTAAAGAAAGTTCTCTCTTACTTTTAGCCAGAAACAGTTTTTCAGAAGCAAAACGCCCCAAATGATTTCCTACATTGGTCTGGCTGTAAATTTTCTGAAGATCATCATAAGAAATCTGCCATACTACAGTTTCCGTCAAAGCCTGCATCTCATATTCAGAAGGGGTTTGAGTAAGAAAGGAATCATAAGCACAACTGAATTCTTTCTCAAAACTGAAGCTGAAAGTATAGCCATACTCATCATCAGGAATATAAAATCTTACCAGTCCGGATTCTATAAAGGATAAGTAACTCTCCGTATCACCCTGCTGGGTAATGACTTCATTTTTAGCATACACTTTTCTGTGAAAATGCCCCGCTATAAACGCCCATTCAGATTCCTGCAGCTTGACGATCTGTTCGTAATATTCTCTGATGTAGCCCATTGGGTTTAGAATTATCTTGCAAAGATAGCGAAATCCGTACAAACCTTTAGAAATCAGTTTAAACATTCTGTTTCGGTAAACTGGTTATCATACTTTTTGCAAAAGGAATAATTCGGTGATTAAAAGAAGCCTGAATGAATCAAATCTTCTGAACAAAAATTAATATAAATTTCATTTTCATGACCGTATTTTTTGTCATTTATCAATTCAACTCATTCCAAAATCACTTACATTTGTTATTATGATACACGACCAACGCGCAGAAAAATTCAGGCAGATTGTGGAAAATAAGTTCCAGATCTACAATTCATTATTTATGAGCCTGCCCTATGATAAAATGACGAATATCGGAATGCTGCTTCCGTTTCTTTATGAGGAAAGCAGAACCGGCTATGAAGCAGGAAAAACTCCCGAAAATATTGTCGAAGAATTTTTTAAAAACCATACCGATCTTCAGACCGAAGAGCAGAAACTCGAACTCCTTTTTAAGATCATTCAGTATATAGAAAGACAGGTAGTTTTGTTTGACAGTATTGAAGATGCTGCTTTTCCCAATCTTCACTCTGAAAGTGACAGCGGAACCGTAACCAATCTCTTTGAACGTTCTTTTCAGGACCATAAAATTGAAAAAGTACGCGAAAAATTAAAAGATTTTAGCGTAAAAGTAGTGTTCACGGCGCACCCTACTCAGTTTTATCCAAGTTCAGTACAAAGGATCATTCAGGACTTAAGAGGAGCTATTACCAGTGATTCCGTTACTCAGATTGACATGCTTCTGCAGCAATTGGGAAAGACACCTTTTGTCAACAAAGAAAAACCTACTCCTATAGATGAAGCTTTAAGTATCATTTCATACCTGAGATATGTGTATTACGATACCATTGGCGAATTATTTACGAAAATCAAAAAGACTTTTGGAAACGGACATTTTCACCTGCATGAAGATATTATCCAGCTTGGATTCTGGCCTGGAGGAGACCGGGATGGAAATCCTTTTGTAACCGCAGAAGTAACGAAAAGGGTAGCAGAAGAACTTCGTTCAGCAATTCTGAAGTCCTATTACAGTCATTTGAAATTCATCAGAAGAAGATTGAGCTTCAGAGGAGTTTCTGAAATTTTAACCCAATTAAGTGAACAGTTGTACGCTGCCATTTTTGATGGAAAAACTATTACAGCTGAAGATATTTTAAAGAAAGCAGCAGAAGCGGAAAAAATATTAGTCAATGAACACAACGCTTTGTTTTTAGACCTTCTGACTAATTTCAGGGATCGTGTGATGATCTTCGGAACCCACTTTGCAACATTGGATATTCGCCAGGACAGCAGGATTCATCAGAAAGTGATTGATGACGTTTACGTAAAAGTATACGGAAATGAAGATGCTGATTACGAACAAAAATTCAATAAGCTGATTCAGATTTCGGAAAGCGTAAATCCTGAAGATTTTGAAGATATTGTAAAAGATACATTGTTAACCGTTTCACAGGTTACAGCTATTCAGAATCTGAACGGGTTGAGAGGAATGAACCGTTATATCATTTCCAATTCCGATGCGGTGAAGGATGTAATGAATGTCTATGCATTCTTTAAGATCTGCGGGTACAAAGACGAAGATATCAATATGGATATTGTCCCGCTTTTTGAAACGATGGAAGGTCTTGCCAACGCCGAAAATGTGATGAATGAACTCTATCATAATCCTGTTTACAAAAAGCATCTGGAAAAAAGAGGAAATCAGCAGACCATTATGCTTGGATTTTCTGATGGAACCAAAGATGGCGGATATTTAAAAGCCAACTGGGAAATTTATAAAGCTAAAGAAGTATTGACTAAGCTTTCCGAGCAAAAAAATATCAAAGTTGTATTCTTTGATGGCAGAGGAGGACCGCCAGCCAGAGGAGGAGGAAAAACCCACGATTTCTACGCTTCTCAGGGAAAAACTATTGCCAATAATAAGATTGAACTTACGATTCAGGGGCAGACGATAACCAGTATTTTTGGAAATAAAGAACAGGCAAAATATAATTTTGAACAGCTTCTGACAGCTGGTGTAGAAAATGACGTATTCAAAAATGCAAAAAAAGAGCTTACGGAAAAAGAAAGAGCTCTGATCATCGAATTGGCAGATATCAGCTACGGAAAATATTCAGATTTAAAGGCTCATCCTATGTTTGTTCCTTACCTTCAGGAGATGAGTACCCTTGAATATTACGGGAAAACAAATATCGGAAGCCGCCCTTCAAAAAGAGGAAACGGCAGCGAACTGAAATTTGAAGATCTGAGAGCTATTCCGTTTGTGGGTTCATGGTCACAGCTGAAACAGAATGTTCCCGGTTTCTTTGGTTTTGGATATGCCATGCAAAAGATGAAAGAACAGGGAAGATTTGAAGAAGTTAGAGAACTGTATAAAGGTTCGGATTTCTTTAAAACTTTAGTTTTGAACTCCATGATGAGTATGAACAAATCCTATTTCCCGCTGACTTATTATATTAAAAGCAATCCGAAGTTTGGTGCATTCTGGAATGTTCTTTTTGACGAATATGAGCTTTCAAGAGAAATCATGCTGGAGCTGACCGGTTTCAAAATGCTTCAGGAAGAAGATCCTTTGTCAAGAAAATCCGTGAAGATCCGTGAAAAGATTGTACTTCCATTATTAAGCATCCAACAATATGCGTTGATGAAAATACAGAAAGGAGAGGGCAATAAAGAAGCTTATGAAAAGCTGGTAACACGTTCTTTATTCGGAAATATTAACGCAAGCAGAAACTCAGCGTAAGTTATTTTAAATAAATATTTTGTACATATTGTACAGTATATCAATATAGTATATCAATAGGAACGGGCTTTAGCCCGTTCTTTTTTATGAATCAATCCATCGGCTTTAGCCAAAATAGAGTGTATGCGGTTTTAGAAAACTCATAAAATCCCTCGCACATTCAACAAATCAAAATCTGCGAGGGACAAAAAATTTTATTCCTTTAAGAATTTCTCATAGTAAACCTTATCCTTCATCTGAATTTTCAGATAATAAGTTCCTTTTGCAAAATCCTCCACTTTAATAGATTTCTGATGGCCGCTTTTTCTGATCAGCCTTCCCAGATTATCATAGATTTCCAAAGACAAAACTTCCTGCTCCGATGCTATATTCAAAATGTTTTTAGCCGGATTTGGGAATATAGAAAACTTTTCTTTTTTTACCATTTCAGAAGTATTCAAAACCAGATTATACAGACTTCCGAAGTTGAGAATACCATATCCAATCTGATCTGAATGGCCAGGATAAAGTGAAGCCGTTTGTCTTAGCTTTGTTCTCATCTGCTCCCTGTCCATCGTTGGAAATGCCTGGATAAGGCATGCCACACCTCCTGCAGCAATAGGAGTTGCAATAGAGGTTCCGTTCACAATTGTAGTAGCATTATCATACACTGTGGTGGTAGCGGTTCCCTGAGTACTTCCGTCAGGTTTTACTACTCCAAGAGAATTAGGTCCGAAAGAAGAAAATCCGGATGCATTTCCTGCTGAATCTACAGACCCGATGGAGAATACTTTAGCATTGTCAGCTGGTGTCATCAGATAATGCCATGGCTGCAGCCCGGAATTTCCGGCAGCAGCAAGAACAAAAATACCTTTTTCAGCAGCAATACCTGCTCCGCGGGCAATGAAAGAAGTACTTCCGTTCATATTTGCATAGGTATAATTGTAACGGCTTTCATCAAAAACGTTGTATCCCAGTGATGAAGTGATGATTTCCACACCTTTTCTATCCGCTTCCTCAGCTGCTTCAATCCAATATAGCTCTTCTTCAGGAACTTCTACAGTAGCATTTTCACTTCGGTAAAGATAGAAATCAGCATCGGGAGCAGAACCAACGAATATGTTTTCCAGATATCCGCCGATAGCACCTAACACAACAGAACCATGCGGACTGAGTGTTGTATTGTAAATGTTTCCGGTTTTAGTGACAAAATCATAGGCCGCTTTTATATGATTACCATTCCATAATCTGGAAAAAGCAGTTCCCGTATTCACTGTTGGGAATCCGGCATCAATGACTGCTATAGAAACTCCTGTTCCGGTATAACCCGCCAGATGAAGAGGGCGGATATTGACCTGGTCTATTTGGCCGGCACCGGAACCATAATTAAAGGTGGTGAGTATTTTATCAAGACTTGCATCATCCTTCCATTTTGTGGGTGCAGTTTTTACCGTAGTTGAACTGTTTCTGGCAAAGCTTTCAACAGATAAAACAAAAGACTGAGCCTGTAGCAACGTTTTTTGGGCAGGAGTAGCATTCACTGCCGCTCCGTTGAGCCATTTTGAATAATCGGTAACAGTAAATCCTAAATTTTGAAGATTCTGAAGGTAAGACTGTTCAATAGGAGCATCCTGATCGTTGAGAGGAATTCCCAGCGTTGTACGTCTGTTGAGCGATTTCTGGCTGAGTTCAGAAAGCGGATTTGCATAAAATGCAGCTTTGTTGGGCTTATCAGTAAAGAAAACAAAAACAAGTTCTGTTTGGGCAGATACATTAAGATAACCCGTTAGGAAACAAAAGAGTAAAAATTTTTTCATAACATTATTTTGTATAAAGATAAAAACAAAATCAATAAAATTTTTGATAGGATATTAAATTCCTTATTTTTACAGAAATATTTATTATATGAAAAAAATTCAGATGGTTGACTTGCAAAGTCAGTATTACAAAATAAAGAATGATGTAGACAATGCAGTTTTGAATGTAATGGACTCTGCAGCGTTTATTAACGGACCTGAAGTAAAGTCTTTCCAGAATGAATTGGAGTCTTATTTAGAAGTAAAGCATGTCATTCCATGTGCCAATGGTACAGATGCATTACAGATTGCCCTAATGGCCTTGGATCTGAAAGAAGGAGATGAGATCATCACGGCAGATTTTACTTTTGCTGCAACGGTAGAAGTAATTCACCTGCTTAAGCTAAAATCTGTATTGGTAGATGTAGATTATGATACATTCACCATTTCTACGGAACAGATTAAAAAAGCCATTACGCCAAGAACAAAAGCGATTATTCCGGTACACATTTTCGGACAGTGTGCCAATATGGAAGAAATTTTGAAAATTGCTGAAGAGCACAATTTATATGTTATTGAAGATAACGCGCAGGCAATTGGTTCAGAATATACATTCTCTGACGGAACTGTAAAACAGGCAGGAACAATGTCTACAGTAGGTACCACCTCTTTCTTCCCTTCAAAAAACCTTGGATGCTACGGAGATGGAGGAGCTATTTTTACCAATAACGATGAATTAGCTCACCGTTTAAGAGGAATTGTAAACCACGGAATGTACGAAAGATACTATCATGATGAGGTAGGAGTAAACTCCCGTCTGGACAGTATTCAGGCTGCTGTTTTAAGAAAAAAGCTTCCTCACCTTGACTCTTACAACGAAGCAAGAAAAAGAGCAGCAGATTTTTATGATGAAGCATTTGAAGGAAACCCGAATATTCTGACTCCAAAAAGAGCTGAAAATTCTACTCACGTATTCCACCAGTATACTTTAAGAATTCTGAACGGACAACGTAATGAACTTCAGAAGTTTTTAACGGAAAAAGAAATCCCTGCAATGATCTATTATCCGGTAGCATTAAGAAAGCAGAAAGCGTACTTCCAGGAAAGTAATGACGCAGACTTTGTGAATACAGACAAGCTTTTGGATCAGGTAATTTCTTTACCAATGCATACAGAATTAGACGAAGAGCAACTGAAGTATATTACGGATGCTGTTCTTGAGTTTATGAAATAGATATGCTTCACGAAGAAAGAATATTGAAGCATAAGTTCGCTTATTTTTTTACAATTATTTTCGTTCTTGCTTGGATTATTTATTATGGAGCAGTAGTTATTAATATTCTGCTTAAAGGATATAGAGTAAAAGATGAATATACTGGATTTGAAATACCCTATTATTCATTAACATTTATGATATTTACATTACTAATTATGACCTTTATAAGTATTTTTAAAGAATCAAAAAGAATGTTCTTGTATCTTAATATCTCTATGTTTTTAATAATGATTGCAGGGTTGGTTACTTTTTATGCTAAGTTGGGAGAGACTTCAGCAAAGTCTATTTATTCACTTTTAGTAACAATAGCAGTATTGGTTATCGGACCCGCAATTTTAATTAATTATTTAAAACATAATCCGGCAAAAAGCGAAATAGAAAATATAGGAAAACACAAAGATTAAAAATAAAAATGGCAATACTTGTTACAGGAGGACTTGGATATATCGGTTCTCATACGGTGGTAGAACTTATCAATAGCGGCTTTGAAGTAGTTATTGTAGATGATTTATCCAATACGGAAAGGTTTATTTTAAAGAATATAGAAGAAATTACGGGTAAAAAACCTGCTTTTTATCCTTTTGATCTAAGAAGGAAAGAACTTCTTACTCAGGTTTTTGATGCTCATCAGATAGATGGCTGTATCAATTTTGCAGCTTCTAAAGCAGTAGGAGAGAGCCAGATAAAACCAGTAGATTATTATGAGAATAATTTATTCTCACTGATTAATATTCTTAAGGAATTTAAAGAAAGAGAGATCTCCAACTTTATTTTCAGTTCATCCTGTACAGTATATGGGCAGGCAGATGTAATGCCGATTGATGAAAATACACCTTTGAAAGTACCTGAAAGTGTGTATGGGAAGACAAAACAAATGGGAGAACAGATCCTGATTGATTTTGCAAATGCCCATCAACGTAAACTTTCATTATTAAGATATTTTAACCCAATCGGAGCCCATCCTTCTGGAAAGCTTGGAGAACTGCCGATAGGAATTCCTAATAATCTGGTACCTTATGTAATGCAGACGGCGTCAGGAGTTCGTGAAAAGCTGAGTGTTTGGGGAAATGATTATGCTACAGAGGACGGAACAGCAGTTCGGGATTATATTTATGTTGTTGACCTGGCGAAAGCACATGTTGCCGCATTAAAAAAATTGATGGAAGACTCTTCTTCTGAAGCTGTGATTGATATCTACAATCTGGGAACAGGAAAAGGTTCATCCGTGTTGGAAGTGGTGAAAACATTTGAAAAGGCTAATAATGTAGAAGTTCCCTATCAGATTTGTGCCAGAAGAGAAGGAGATATCACTATTGCGTATGCCAATCCTGAAAAGGCCGAAAAAGAACTCAACTGGAAGTCTGAAACGTCTCTGGAAGAATCTTTAAGAACGGTTTGGGAATGGCAGAAATATTTAAATACAAGGAATATATAGTTTCAATGGTTCTGAAATTTTTCTAACCATATGAAAAAATAATTAAAGAGCGAATTATATAAACAAATTACAAAACGTCTTCCTGAATCTTTTGTTTTTATCTTTTTAAAGAACATTTATTTCAGTGAAGTTTTTAATTCAAAATTAATATGAAGACACAGAGAATAGGGATTACATTTTCCTCATTTGACTTATTACATGCTGGACACATCAAAATGCTTGAAGAAGCTAAAACCGTATGTGACTATTTAATTGTTGGACTTCAGATCGATCCTTCCCACGATCGTCCCAACAAAAATAAGCCAAGCCAGACTATCGTTGAAAGGTATATTCAACTGAAAGCAGTAAATGCCGTGGATGAGATCATTCCTTATTATACAGAAGAAGATCTGCTGGATATTTTAAAATCATTTGTGATTGATGTAAGAATCATTGGAGATGACTATATGGACAGAGATTTTACAGGCAAACAATATTGTGAAGAAAAAGGAATTGAGATCTTTTACAACAAAAGAGACCATAGGTTTTCTACCAGTGATCTGAGAAGAAGAATCTATGAAGCTGAAAAAGAAAAAGATTCAAAAGCTGAAACTGTAAAATAACAATAATAAAAAATCCCGAAAAGTAATTTTCGGGATTTTTGTTGTATTACATCGGGCCGCCTTGTTGGTCGTCTCCGGCTGCATTGGAATTGATATCCTTTTTCTTTTTAGGCTGATCTACTTTTTCACCCTGTTTAAATCTATAGGTTAAAGAAATAGAAAACTGTCTTGGCTGCCACTGCATATAGTTTCTTCGGGTATAATCCTCATTGAAACTAAGTACTTCTCTGCTTCTTGTATTGAAGATATCCTGAATGTTGAAGGAAATTGTTCCGTCTCCTTTCCAGATCGTTTTAGAAGCACCAAGGTTCAGTGCATACATATCCTCTGTATTTTGGTTGGCAGATTTCTGAGCTCCTCTATAGAATCCCTGTAGCTGTACACTTAATGTTTTATCAAGTTTAAATGTTGTATTAAGACGTGCTCTGGTAGAGAAACCATCTCCGGTAAAGTCCATATTACGGGTTTGCTGCTGCTTATTCTTATCAAGAGCATCATAATAGGCAATTCCGGTTGTTTTATATCCGAACATGTCTAAGCTACCCATTATTTTTAACCATGCAAAAGGATCGTAGGTAAAGTTCAGATCCAAACCATAACGGTCATCACTTCCCAGGTTGATAGGTTTTGTATAGAATACTCCCAGATTTTCATCAGGTCTGTAAACTAGCATTTTAGTATCATCAGTGGCATGTCTGTAATATAAGGTAGGATTAATAGTAAACTTTTTTCTTGTAATATTATATCCTACTTCAAATGAGTCTACATAAGACGGGTTAAGATCTATATTTCCTTCAAAGATATTCTGACTGTTGCTGTAATTCGGGAAAGGAACCATGAAGAAAGATCGTGGTCTGTCTATTCTACGGGAATAATTAACCAAAATCTGATTGTTCTTAGAAACATCATAGCTTAAGAATACACTTGGAAATAAATTGTTGTAATTTTTTGTTTTATTTAATTGCGGATCATTAGGATTTTGATTGATGTAATTGATCTTTACATTGGAAAGCTCATCTCTTAAACCAAGCTGATAAGCAAATTTTTCTCCGATTTTACTCTTAAACTGTAAATAGAAAGCATTGAAGATCTCCCTGTAATCCGTATCGTTATTATAGTTAGGGATATAAGGATTATTGGAAGTACTGCTTACAAAATTATTATAAGTATTGTCATTCACATCCAATCTGTATCCTGCTTCAAGTTTAGATTTTTCTCCTATTGGTAATTCATAATCAGCTTTACCAATAATTGTTTTGCTTACTGAATGTCTTCGGGTAATATCCTGCACATCAGGACGAAGGTCATTGGTTTCAAGAATGTCTGCATTATTATTGCTTCTGTTTCTTTGCAAACTTAATGATACCGATAAATTCTGACCATTATCATCAAATTTGTGGTCTAAACCTACATCTCCCTGAAAAGCAAGGTTATTGAATACACTTTTAGAATCTCTTCTTCCAAAAGGATTTAATAAATTCCATTTTCCTGCTGTAGTGGTTGGATCCGGGGAATCTCTGAAAAATCTGTAAAAACTGTCATAAGTATCCAGAAGCTCATTTCCATCTCCTTCAAATGTTCTTACTAATCCTGTAAGATTGATCGATGTTTTGTCAGATAAATCATACACAAAACCTGCACTTACATTATAATTTTTATTATACGTTTTATTGGCAGAGTTTTGCAATTGATGTACAAGAACATCATTAGGCTGCTGATTAGGAATTATGTTTGGAAAGGTAAGATTGTGATAAGTGGTTTCCGAATTATTTTTCGTTTTGTTTTCCGTGTAACCGCCGCCACCGTTTACAAACCATGTCCAGTTATTTTTTCTCCAGCTCAGATTGGTGTTAAGTGATGTTCTCGGGAAATATCCTAAAGACCCTACAACGCTACCATTAAATCCGATTTTCTTGTTCTTTTTAAGGATGATATTCAGAATACCGGAAGTTCCGCTTGCTTCAAATTTAGAAGAAGGGTTGGTGATAACTTCAATTCTTTCAATCTGATCAGCCGGAATACTTTGTAAGGCATTCGCTCCATCATCTATTCCCAGAAGGGCAGAGGGCTTTCCGTTAATCAGAAATTTTACATTGGTACTTCCTCTCATAGAAACCGTTCCGTCCGTATCTACAGAAACTGAAGGAACATTGGTCAAAACATCCTGAAGATTTCCTCCTTTACTCACAATATCCTGTGAAGGATCATATGTTTTCTTATCAAGCTCTACTTTATAAGGTTTCGCTGCCGAAGCGGTAATCACAACACCCTGGATTTCTTTTGTTTTTCCATCAATGGTTGTAGCTGCCTCAGGCTCTAAAGATAATGCTCCGATATTACCTGCTGCTGCGATATTTTTACTGACTACATTTTTTTTATAATCAATAGCCTCTACCGTGATATCATAATCTCCAGGTATAAGCTCAAGTTTATACTGTCCCTTTTCATCTGTCAGTACAGCATCACTTAAAGTTTTGTTGGTCTTGTTGCTGAAAGTTACAGAAGCGTAAGGAACCGGCTGGTTTTTTTTGTTGACAATGATTCCTGAAACTCCAGCCTTCTCCTGTGCAAAAGCCATCGCCGCTGCTGAAAGTACTAACGTAAGTCCTAAAGTTTTTCTGGTGAAAATATTGACAATTTCTGTCTTATTCTTCATAGGTTATTTTTTTGTATAAAATCGTAAAAGGATAACCCATAATATTTTGAATATCCATATCAATTTGATCTTCAAAACATTATGATTGTTTATTGTTTTTCTAACTGTATAAATTTTTAGGTGCTTTCTAAACTTATTTTATATTTTTTGAGTTGAGCCAGTCCTGATAAGCCTTTGCATTTACAGCATGTTCTTCAGCACTTGCAGTAAATTTGTGGTATCCGAATCTTGCCGGATCAGCACACATAAATATATAATTGTTGTTTTCAGCATTTAAAACAGCATCAATCGAATTTTTATCCACTACACAGATCGGTCCCGGAGGAATACCTGCGTTTGCATAAGTGTTATAAGGTGATGGTGTAGACAAATGCTTATATAATACTCTTTTAATAGATTCTTTAAAATTCGTCTGCTTATTGATCGCGTAGATCACCGTAGGATCAGACTGAAGTTTCATCCCTTTTCTGTAACGGTTTAAATATAATCCGGCAATCGTTTTCATTTCATCTTTTTTTCCTCCGGATTCCTTATAAACAATAGAAGCCAGAGCATAAATCTGATCTCTTGTAAGGCCAGACTGCTGTTCTTTGTTTTTTCTTTCACTTGTCCAGAAATCATTGTACTGATTTTCAAACTTGGCGAAAAATTCTTTTGGGCTTACGGTCCAGAAGAAATTATAAGTATCAATGAAGAAATATTTTTTCAGATCTTCAACATTTTTATAGCCTTTCTCTTGTGCCACAGCATCCAGATCATTTATAAAATGTAACGAGTCAATTTCCGTTTTTTTGGTCACCTTACCAATCATCTGATACATATCTCCAAAATCCCCGATTCTGTAAGAGTTTGCAGTTTGGTTTCCTGCTTTGATCATATTAACAAGGTTCTTGTTTCCTGTTCCGCTCTGGATATGATAACGTCCTGCTTTAAAATTGGTATCAAGACCTTTTTCTTTAGCCACAGCTTCAAAAGATTCCCTGTCTTTAATATAAGGAGCAATAGAATCGAGGATCTGTTTAAAACCTGCTCTGTGAGGAATCAGAACATAACCGTCTTTTTCTACGTTATTTCCTAAATATTTATTATAAAATCTCAAACCAAAAAATCCTGCGGCTGCAAAAACCAGCAGAATGATAATGAGAATAGCTTTTTTCATTCTTATAAATGTTGATTAAAAGTTTTTTGTTTTTAAAGAAGATCTGTTTTACCTCTAAAAACTTGCTTTGCAGGACCCTCCAGCCAAATATTCTGGAATGTATCTCCGCTTTTTTCAGCATAAACTTTAAGATTTCCACCTAAAGTTTTAACTTTTACAGAGGTTAGATTATGTTTTTGAAGAAAAGTTAAAGCAGAAGCCGTAACTCCTGTTCCACAACTGTAAGTTTCGTCCTCAACGCCTCGTTCATAGGTTCTTACAAAAATCTCATCATCAGAAATTTTTTCTACAAAGTTTACATTGATTCCTTTTTCTTTATAATTTTCTGAATTTCTGATCCCGTTTCCTTCAGTATACACGTTGTAATCCGGAAGATTTTCTACATATTTTACATAATGTGGAGATCCTGTATTCAGAACAAAGTCATTTCCGTCTTGTGAAATGGTGTCCACATTAATCATTTTCAATTTAATGATCCCGTTATGGATTTCTGCTTCATGCTCTCCGTCTGTCGCAATGAATTTGCATTTATCTTCAAAAATGTCCAGGAAAAAAGCAAAAGCTACAAGACATCTTCCTCCGTTTCCGCACATGGTACTTTCTCCTCCGTCAGAATTGTAGTAAACCATTTTGAAGTCATAGTTCGGATCATTTTCCAATAGAATAAGGCCGTCAGCACCTATTCCGAAACGTCTGTCACATAATTTTTCAATACTGTTTTTATCTTTAGTAAATTGTAGATCACGGTTGTCTACCATTACAAAATCATTTCCTGTTCCCTGATATTTATAAAATTCCATATTTTTTTGTCTAAATGAAGAAGCAAAATTAATATATTTAAAATGAAAAACGAACAGTGTTAACCGTTCGTTTTCTTATTTATAATCGTTTTATCTAAAGCCGCCTCCGCCGCTCTGTTGTCTGCTGGAACTACTGCTTTGGCCGCTGGAGCTGTTTCTGAATCCGCCGCCGGAAGATTCTGATCTGCCACTGCTTTGGCTGCCGCTATTCTGGTTTCTGAATCCACTGTTATTTTGGTTACCCTGATTATTCTGGCTGCCACTGCTTTGGTTTCTGAATCCGCTATTACTGTTGGAATTTCTGAATCCGCTGTTGTTTTGGTTACCCTGATTGTTCTGAGAACCGCTATTCTGATTTCTGAACCCGCTATTGCTATTGGAGTTTCTATTATTATTGAATCCTCCGTTATTATTATATGAACCGTTACTATTCGTTGTACGAGTGTTCTGGAATCCGTTTTGAGGTCTTGATGAAGAAGTAGATCTTCTTTCTACATAGACTTTTCTTCTGGAGTTGTTATAACTGTCATAGTAATAAGGTATTCCATTATCATAGTAGTAATTAACGTTGTTTCTGTAATAATAGCCGTCATTGCCATAATACCCACCGCTTCCGTAATATCCGGAAGGTGCATAGTAATACCCGTTGTTATAATAAGGATCTCCATATCCATAATTTCCGTTACTTCCGTATCCGTCGGTATATGCTAAACAAGAGGTTAAACTGGCAATAGCAAAAATACTGACTGCTATTTTAAATAAATTTTTCATGACTTTATTGTACTTTTTTTTTCTTTAAAACTTTTTTTCCAATTGACGTATCCTAAGATAGCCATTATAGTAAATACCAAATATTGAACCGAAGTGATTCCAAGTCCCTTAAAAATCATCATTGGCATACATATAATATCTCCGATAATCCAGAAAATCCAGTTGTCAATGCGTTGTTTGGCCATCAACCACATTCCTACTAAAAATATTGAAGTTGTAAAAATATCCATCCAATTTGCCCAATCGAGATGATATAATCCAAGATAACCACCCTCTAAATTATCAATATAAGGTTTGCAATAGTAAATAAAAGTAACAAATGCCAAACTCAGCACAAAAAGAATACTTGCATATATCCATTCTTTTCGGGTAGCCCATGTAACTTCTACATGAACATGATCTTCAGAATTTCTTGCCCATAGAATCCAGCCATAAATACTCATGACAGAATAATAGACGTTGATCATGCAGTCTCCCAGCAGCCCGGCATTGAAAAGAAGGTATACATAGATCAAAGTTGAAATAATGCCGGTAGGGTATACCCATATATTTTTCTTAATGGAAAAAAATACGCTCAGTATTCCGAAAATTGCACCCAATGCTTCCAGAGTAATCTGTAAAGAATCATAGCTTTCATAAGGCTTTACAAAAAGATCATATAAATTCATGCAATCAAAAATAAGCAAAAATATGGACTTTTTAAAATGGATTATATAATGTGTTGTTCAGGTTTTAAATACTTTAATGTAAAATAATTAAGGAAAGTTTAACGATAAACGTGGGAGTTCCTAAATTTTTTATATTTTCGTAAATCCTTAATAAATAAAAAAACATGTCGAAAATTTGGGTTAAAAAGCCACTAAGTGCCTATGAGGCAGATATGAAGAAAAGTGAGCTGAAAAAAGTCCTTGGAAAATGGAGTTTAACAGCAATTGGAGTGGGTGCTATCATCGGAGGTGGAATCTTTGTTCTTACCGGAACAGGAGCCTATTATCACGCAGGACCAGCACTTGCCATTTCATTTATCATAGCAGGTATTGCCTGCGTTTTTGCTGCATTATGTTATGCAGAATTTGCATCCATTATTCCTGTAGAAGGTTCAGCCTATGCTTATGCATACGGAACGGTAGGAGAGATTTTTGCATGGGCCATGGGGTGGTGTCTCATCCTCGAATATGCCATGGCGAGTATGGCCGTTTCCGTGAGCTGGTCCGGATATTTTAACAAATTTTTGAAAATCTTTAATATTCATTTACCGGCCTATCTTACATCAGATCCTGCCAGTTATACAGGAGATGGTTTTTCAATGAACCTGCCGGCATTTATTCTTGTTCTTTTAATTACTGCATTATTGGTAAAAGGAACTAAAGAAGCAGCAGGAGCTAATAACCTGATTGTTTTGATGAAAACTTCTGCCGTTATCTTTGTGATTATTGCAGGAGTATATATTATTTTTTCCAATACTGATCTTTACAACGCTGTAGATGGTGTTAAAAACTGGAAGCCTTTTATTCCGGATCAGGTACAGATCAAAAACTCTGAAGGAGATCTGGTTTCTGCTTATGGTATTAAAGGAATTATTTCCGGAGCAGCAGCTATTTTCTTTGCTTATATTGGTTTTGATGCCGTTTCTACACAGGCAGGAGAAGCTATTAACCCTAAAAAAGATGTTCCTTTCGCTATTATTGCATCACTATTGGTGTGTACAGCGCTTTATATCTGTGTATCGCTTGTACTAACAGGAATGATGCATTATACAGACTTTAACCCGGAAGGGAAATATCCTGATGCTATTAAAGCACCTGTAGCCTATGCATTTGAAATTGCAGGAAAACACTGGGCAAGTAATGTAGTAACGATTGCTGCAACAGTAGGATTAATCTCCGTAGTAATGGTAATGATGATGGGACAGTCAAGAATTTTCATTGGTATGGCAAAAGATGGATTGATTCCCGGATTCTTCGGTCAGCTTCACCCAAAAACAAAAACACCTTACAAAGGAATCATTTTATTGGGTATTGTAGTGGCATTTATTGCTGCATTTACTCCAATTTCAACATTGGCAGATATGACAAGTTTCGGAACCCTGTTTGCATTTACACTGGTTTGTATTGCCGTTTGGGTAATGAGAAAAAAAGAACCTAATTTGATCAGACCTTTCAAAGTTCCGGCTTATAAAATAGTTGTTGCATTAGGAGTATTTATCAATATTTATTTGATATTTAACTTAAGTGCTCATGCATTGGAACTTTCTGCTGTATGGTTGTTCTTAGGAGGTTTGGTATATTTCCTTTATGGAAAATCAAACAGTAAACTTAACAATCCTGAAAAATATCAGAACCAAGATTAATAATATAAACCGCTTCGGCGGTTTTTTTTGTCACAATACTATCTATATGAAAAAGATTTTTTCCATTTTATTCCTGTCCGCAGGCCTTACAGCGTTTTCCCAACAGGTGGAAAGCCTTGAAACCATTCTTAATGATAAAATCAGCATCAGAGCGCTGGAATTATATGACAATAAAGTCTGGTATAGCGGCACAGATTCCAAATTCGGGTTTGTGGATCTTAAAGATTATAAAAATCAGAAGCAGATAAAACTTTCCGAAGATAAGCTTCAGTTCAGAACGCTGGCACAGGATAAAACCTCTTTTTATACCATCAATATTGAAAGCCCTGCCCGGTTTTTTAAAATCGATAAAAAAGATCTGAAATCACAAATTGTCTTTAAAGACACGGCAAAAACTGCTTTTTATGATGCTTTACACTTTGTAAAAGATGGATATGGCGTAACATTCAGCGATCCTGATAAAAATCTTTTTATGAAGCTGGCATTATTGTTCCCTCAAAAGAAAATGTATGAGATATGGAATCCTCCTATCAGCAATCATGAAAAGGTAAAGTTAAAAGAAGGAGAAGCTGCATTTGCTGCAAGCAATACCAATATTGCTTCCTACAAAGATATTCTTTGGATCGCAACAGGTGGAAAAGCTTCCAGAATTTTTAAACAGAAAGGATTGGATTGGAAAATTATCGAAACACCTTTTATTCAGGGAGAATCCTCACAAGGAATATATTCCATTGATTTTTTTGAAGATCATTTCGGGATCGCAGCAGGAGGAGATTATACAAAACAGGACGCCAATGTCAATAATATTGCAACCACTAATGATGGTGGAGAAACCTGGCAGATTCAGGCTTCAGGGCAGAATGCAGGATATACAACCTGTGTGAAAATTAAGCCCGGATCAAAAGGAAAAGAAATCATTGCAGTTGGAGATAAGCACATCAGCTATTCTTCGGATTTTGGAAAGACCTGGAAAAAAATTTCTGAAGAGAAAGGTTTCTTCGTCTGCCAATGGATAAATGGTAATCATATTGTTCTTGCAGGAAATAACAGAATTGCTGTCATGAAATTAAAATTTTAAATATAAGGTATAGAATTTATCACTATTTGTCAAAAGCCTGATCATACGTATTTAGACTCATTATAAAATAGAACCTAATATAATTCATAGGTTAAAATTCATAACTAATGGTTAATTTTGTAAGATGAATTTTAATGATGTTAAATTTCATGCCCTTATAAAATTTTAAATTTCAAAATGAACTCTTTAATAGATAAGTATAATATTCCCGGACCGCGTTACACTTCTTATCCTACCGTTCCGTATTGGGATGAGTCTACATTTTCACCGGAAAAATGGAAGGAAACCGTAATCAGGTCTTTTCATGAAAGCAATGCAGAGGAGGGGATTTCTATTTATATCCATTTACCTTTCTGTGAAGCTTTGTGTACGTTCTGTGCATGTCATAAACGTATTACCAAGCAGCACAGTGTTGAAGTGCCTTATCTGGAAAGTGTTTTGAAAGAGTGGAAACTTTATCTTGACCTTTTCAACGAAAAACCTAAACTGAAAGAATTGCACTTAGGTGGAGGAACTCCTACGTTTTTCTCTCCTGAGAACTTAAGAACATTGTTGGAGGGGATCTTTTCAACTGTAGACATTGCGGAACATCCGGAATTCTCTTTTGAAGGACATCCTAACAATACCACGAAAGAACATCTTCAGACTTTATACGACCTTGGCTTCAGAAGAGTAAGCTTTGGGGTTCAGGATTATGATCCTAAAGTTCAGAAAGCGATCAATAGAATCCAGCCTTTTGAAAATGTGAAAAACGTTACAGAATGGGCAAAGGAAATTGGTTACAGAGGAATCAGCCATGATCTTGTATTCGGACTGCCGCACCAGAATTGGGAAGCGATGGAACACACGATCAGAAAAACAATGGAGCTGAAGCCGGACAGACTTGCATTCTACTCTTATGCACACGTTCCATGGGTAAAAGGAGTGGGACAGAGAGGTTTTGATGAAAATGACCTGCCAAGCGGAGAAGAAAAACGCCGTTTGTATGAAGATGGTAAAAGGCTGCTTCAGGATTTAGGATATATAGAAGTAGGAATGGATCATTTCTCTCTTGAACATGATGATCTGTATCAGTCTTTGATTCATAAAAAACTTCACAGAAATTTCATGGGGTATACGTCAAGCAAAACCCAGCTGATGGTAGGACTTGGTATGTCTGCTATTTCAGATTCATGGTATGCTTTTGCCCAGAATGTAAAAACGGTTGAAGAATATCAGAAAATGGTTGAAGAAGGCGAAATTCCTGTTGTAAAAGGACATGTTTTGAGCGAAGAAGATCTGACTGTAAGAAGACATATTCTGAATCTGATGTGTCAGCTTGAAACCACTTTTGATATCAACAATTCTTTCCCGGAGCTTGAAAACGCTTTGGAAATGTTGAAAGAAATGGAAAATGACGGATTGGTTGAGATTAACGGAACTGAAGTTAAAATTACAGAAGCCGGAAGAGCTTTCACAAGAAATGTAGCGATGGTTTTTGACCTGAGAATGATGAGAAATAAACCTGAAACAAGGATTTTCTCAATGACAATATAAAAATAAAAGCGGTTCAGATCTGAACCGCTTTTTTATTGCTTTGAAATTGATCTTATCATTAAACGATATGTTCACAAAGATTTTACAATACTTATCTGTCTTTTTTGTTCGCAAGGCCACTGCGTTTAGTAAGCATCCTCTGCTTAGTGAAACGCCTTTGCGATACTTTTCATAGAACTTAAAAATCTTAGCGTTTCGTCTGCGTTTATAACAAAATAGTATTATTTAATAATCAATTTCTGACTGTAAGACTTCAATTCTCCGGATTTCAGATTAATGTAATAAACCCCGGCAGGTATTCCTGAAATATTAATTCCTTTTCCATTATAGATTTTATCTGCTTCCAATACTTTTCTACCTTCTGCACTGATGATTTCCAGAGTTGCTTTTTTATCTGTAATGCCATCAATGAAAATTTCTTTGGAAGCAGGATTAGGATAAACTTTTATTGTTCCTAACGTATTTTCCTGAGTTCCTAAAGTCCCCGTGGATATTTTAAAAATCTTTCCATTATTCACAGCTGCTACATACAATCCTTTTTGATAATCCTCTCCGAAAGTAGAAAAGTTATTTCCTGAATAAGGACTCGTCCATGTGATAGTATTATTATTATCCAGAATTCCGATCTGGGTAGAGCAGTAGTCTGCAAAAAAATATTTCCCCTGAAGTGACGGATATTGAGTTCCTCTGTAGACATAACCACCCGTAATAGAGCATTTTCCGCCTGAATGGTCGTATACGGCAACAGGGAAGGTCATTGTAGACTGGGCTGCACATCCTGCTGTATTGTAAGCTGTATTGCCTTCATAACAGCGCCAGCCATAGTTTAAACCAGCCTGGGTAATGGGCATTTTATTGATTTCTTCTATTGCTCCCTGGCCAACATCTGCAATCATCGCATTTCCTGTAGTGAGGTCAAAAGAAAACTTCCAGGCATTTCTGAGGCCATAAGCCCATATTTCGTCAGCGCCAGCTACGGCTCCTGCAAAAGGATTATCAGGAGGAATATTATATGGCCCGGTAGCATCCACGTCTATTCTCAGCATTTTTCCAAGCAATACATTTTTATTCTGGGCATTATTGTTCGGATCTCCGCCGCTTCCTCCATCTCCGGTGATGATCCAGAGTTTTCCATCAGGAGCAAAATGAATGCTTCCTCCATTGTGATTGTCGAAGGGTTTGGGAATGTTGAGCATGATTTTTTCAGAAGCTGGATCAGCCACGTTAGAATCAGTTGAGCTGACACTGTATCTCGCCACGATGATATTCCCTGCCGGGTTGTTATAATATACAAAAAAATACCCGTTGGTAGAGTATTGCGGATGAAAAGCAAGTCCCAGAAGACCTCTTTCGCCACCAAAAATAATCTTTGAACTGATATTCAAAAAATTAGTGGAATTAATTGTCCCGTTGGGTTGAATAATTTTAATAATTCCGTTCTGCTGAACAACAAAAAGCCGGCTGTCATTGGCGTTTGTAATCTCTACCGGACTGGTAAGTCCCGTGGCAAATTCTTCCAAATTAATGCTTTGAGAATTAGCAATTAAGGAAGAAAAAATACTAATGGTAAAAAGTAGTTTTTTCATAATATTTTGATAGTTAGTGTGTTGATCAGGTGAATGAAAATTTTGTACCAATCAGATTTTGAAGACTTCATTATGATAGCAGGAAAAAATTGTTAAATCTTAAATAGAACTCAGAATACCAATATATCTGAAAATAAACCATTTCTGTTGTTAAAAATTCATAAAATACAAGAAAATCATTATATTTGCCGACTTAATTTAACGTAGTTATAACAAAATGCAAGGAAAAGGACTTATTACAATTGTCGCTATTGTACTAGGGTTGATTTGCTTAAACGAGCTATTACCAACATGGTACGCCAGCAAAATTGAAAAGCAGGCGACTGCTATTGCAGGAGACAATCCGGAGAAGTATCAGAAAGAAATTGCTAGACTTTCTAAGGATACTTTGAATCTAGGATTCACAAAACTTTATTACACTAAAGCCAAAGACAAGGAAATGAAACTTGGTCTTGACTTGAAAGGAGGGATCAACGTTCTTTTGGAGATCAACCAGAGAGACCTTGTGAATGATTTAACAAATTATTCTACAAACCCTGTTCTTATCGAGGCTTTAAACAAAACTGATGAAGCACAGAAGAATTCTACAAAAGCTTACATCGATAACTTTTTCGAGCAATTCGATCTAGTTAACAGAGCTAAAGGAACAAACCTTAAGTTGGCAGATCCGGAAATTTTCGGAAATACAACCCTTACTGAGGTGAAGTACAACACTCCTGATGAGCAGGTGAAAAGCATTGTTAAAAGAAAAATTGATGCATCTGTAGGAACAGCTTTTGAGGTAATCAGAACGAGAATTGATAAAATGGGTGCTGTGCAGCCAAACGTTCAGAGAGTACCTGGAACAGCTAGAATTTCTGTGGAAATGCCTGGTATGAAGGACATCGATAAAGTGAAGAAAATGCTTCAGACTTCTGCAAAACTTCAGTTCTGGGAAGTACAGCAGGTTCCTGAAATTGCACCTTATTTCCAGACTTTGACAACTATGGTTGCTGCAAAAGGAGATTCTATGGGAGTGGCAAAGAATGTGAACTTCATGAACCTTTTACAGCTTGACAAATTAAGAACGAACGGTGTTGCTAACGTAAAATTATCCGATACAGCTGTTGTAAATAAAATTTTAAACAGTAAAGTAGGTCAGTCTTTACGTCCGGCTAACATTAAATATACACAGTTCATGTGGGGTTACAAACCTGAAGCTACAGATGCCGAAAGCTTGGTATTGTATGCTATCAGAGGTAACATCAACCAAAAAGCTCCGGTAGACGGTGCTGTTGAAACTGCAAACATCAGCTATGATGAGCTGAGCAGAGTAGTAGTAGACATGCAGATGGATTCCAAAGGAGCAAAAGATTGGAAAACATTAACTGAGAAAAACGTTGGTAAGCCGGTTGCTGTAACGCTTGACGGTAGAGTTTATACTGCACCAAACGTTGTAAATGCCATTCCAAACGGTAGAACTCAGATCTCCGGTAACTTCTCTCAGGAAGAAGCTAAAGAACTGGTTGACGTTTTAGGAGCAGGTAAATTACCGGCAGGAGCAAAAGTAGTTCAGGCTACAGTTGTAGGGCCTTCATTAGGACAAGAATCTATTGATGCGGGTGTAATGTCATTCGGTATCGCATTCTTATTAATTATTGCTTATATCATTTTCTACTACGGTGGAGCTGGTGTTTATGCAGTAATTGCAATGATCATCAACCTATTCTACATTTTCGGAATTATGGATTCCGTAGATGCTACCCTTACGCTTCCTGGTATCGCGGGTATTGTACTTACAATGGCTATGGCGGTAGATACGAACGTAATTATCTATGAAAGAACTAAAGAAGAACTTTTCGCAGGAAAAAGTATTCTTGAAGCATACAAAGACGGTTTCAAACATGCATTAAACGCCATTGTTGATGGTCACTTAACGACATTATTGACGGCTGGTGTACTATTCCTTTTCGGAACAGGGCCAATCAAAGGTTTTGCATTAACATTAGGAATCGGTATCTTGATGACATTCTTTACTTCGGTATTGATTTCAAGAGTAATGATCTTCTCTAGATTGAATAAAGGAAAACATCTTTCAGTTTGGACAGGTGCTACAAAAAATCTTTTCAGAAATACATGGATCGATTTTATTGGAAAAAGAAAATATGCTTACATCATTTCCGGTGTTTTAACTGTTGTTTGTATCGCATCTATTGCAATCCACGGATTCAAATACGGTATCGACTTTACAGGAGGTAGAAACTATGTGGTAAGATTTGATAAAGCTGTAAATGCTGAAGATGTTGAAGCTAATTTGGTGAAGATGTTCCAGACTGAGGATGGTAAAAACTCTTCTGTAGAAGCTAAAACTTTCGGTAACGACAAACAGCTGAAGATCTCTACAGATTATCTTATCGAAGATGAATCTTTAAAAGCTGACCAGACTGTTGAGCAGAAATTATATGAAGGATTAAAATCCAGCTTACCTGCAAACATGACGTTAAAAGATTTCAAATCTGCAGATAAAGATCATTCAGGAATTATTTCTTCTGAGAAAGTAGGACCTACGGTTGCTGACGATATCAAGACTCATGGTATTCTTGCTGTAGTTGCAGCATTAGCAGGTATTTTCATCTATATTTTGGTGAGATTTAGAAAATGGCAGTTCTCTCTTGGTGCTGTTGCAGCGTTATTCCACGATGCGGTTATCATTTTGGGAGCTTATTCATTACTTCATAAGTTTATGCCGTTCAACATGGAGATCAACCAGGATTTCGTTGCTGCAATCCTTACTGTATTAGGTTACTCAATCAATGATACGGTAATTATCTTCGACAGAATTAGAGAATACTTAAGAGAGAAAAAATCTTTAACATTAGCAGGTCTGTTTGATGACTCTATCTCAAGTACATTGGGTAGAACATTCAACACCTCATTTACTACGATTCTGGTTATCCTTGCGATCTTCATTTTCGGTGGTGATAACTTGAGAGGATTCATGTTTGCTATGTTAATTGGTATTGGATTCGGTACGTATTCATCTATCTTTATTGCGTCTGCAATTGCTTATGACTTCCTTAAAACAGGAAAAGAAGAAGAGGTACATGGAAAAACCACTTCTACAAAAGAAGAGCTTGCTTCAAAGTAATACAAACTACAATAAATTAATAAAGACCGTTTCGGAAGAAGCGGTCTTTTTTTTATATACTTTTTACTGCTTTATGGGTTTATAATCCGTTTAATAGCAGCTAACAAATGTTTTCAGTGATATAGATGTCTTTTCATAAATAATGGTAGAATTTTCAAGTAATTACTGATTATTTTATTCATTTTTTATTGGTAACTATTTATTAATTGTTTTCAGTTTGATTTTGTTGTTTATTTTTTGATAAATTTTATTTTTTAGAATAGTGTTAAAGTAGACTTATGTTTAATAACTCAAATTTTAGAGAGTAAAATTTTTTGTATAATTGCCGAATAACAAAGGGTTTTTACAGGTTTCTATTGAAATGGTTATTTTATTTAAAAATTATTAAAAAATAAGAGTTTTATGTAATTAATTATTTTATATTTACTGTAAACAAAACAAAAATGAAAGTCGAAAAATTATTCGTTGCTGCGGCATTATGTGCTGCTAATTTCCTTAGTGCACAAGTTGGGATTAGTACTTCAAATCCTGATAAAAGTTCTGCATTAGATGTTACAGGCACCAATAAAGGTGTATTGATCCCCAGAATTGCTGATCTCACAACAATCCCTACACCAGCTAATGGTTTGTTGGTCTATGATCTTACAAGACAGGCTCTGGCTCAGAATATCGGAACCCCTTCCAGTCCAAACTGGATCCCGATCAGTGGGAATGTAGTTAAGTTCTTCTATATGCCTTCCATTAGTATTGATACTTCTACGTTAGGTACAGGAAGAACAAAAGATTTATTCCAGCTTTATAAAACTCAGTTTTCTACCCCAAAAGTTTCAAGTACAGGAGCTCCGGGAGCGATTCCTTTTTTTGTAAATGCAACAGATCTTTATTATTATGTGACTGATTTTGACAACACAGTTTTAAGTAATGTAAGTATTGATGCGAATGGAATTCTTCGCTATGATGTGATAGGATCGGCTACTGCCTGCTCTTTCGTGAATATTGTATTTGTAATCAAATAATTTTAAGAGGCACACAGCTATTATAATCATCCTTGTTCAGGGATGCGTATCCCGTGTATAATTAACTTTAAAAATTATTGATGATGAAAACAAATTCAATATTACGATATATGCTTATAGCAGTTTGTCTTTTTGTATCAGGCAAAATGACATCTCAGGAGATGGTGACACTTCCCAATGGCGGATGTGGGAGATTATTGGATACCAATACATCAAGTTCAAGTGATGGTGGGTTTCTTTGTTTCAGATTGGGAAAAGAGGCTGTTAATCCTAATAATATGACTGATACTGATGTCAATTCATTTGCCTCCTTAAAGCCGGGTACAGGTGCAGGACTTTTCTGCAGCATGTATGTAGGGGTTGGAACCAGCGGAGCCGATTTTCAGGCTAATAAACCAGTGTATATTGACTTTGCTTCGGATGGTTTCAATTTTAATCCCAGTTTTAATGGGGGAAACTTTGTTTTCTATAATAATGGACAGGAAGTCTACCGTACAGGTATCAATGGACATTTCTTCTTTGATTTTGGTGATAACCAGGGGCGCCGGATCATTAAAGTAATTCCCACAGCAGCATGGGATGAAGTAAGGCTGGATTTTGGAGAAGCTATAGGGGTGGGTTTTTCATTCAGTCAGATGAGGGTGTATAATATTCTTTCTGAGTATTATCTGGCTCCTATGACGTATCTGTCTCAACCTTCTGATAAAACAGTGGCTGCAGGCGGATCAACCACTATGACTGCTGTGATCAATAATACTCCTACAGATGAAACTCCGGATAATATTACTTACCAATGGCAGGTTCTTAACGGAAGTACGTGGACCAATCTGACGAATGGTACCAACTACAGCAATGTTACTTCATCCACTCTTACGATCAGCAATGTTCCTGTAGGGTTTAATAACAATCAATACCGTGTAGTGGCCAACTCCAGCTTTCATACCTGTTCCTTCCAGGCAATTTCTACTGTAGGAAGACTTTTTGTAAACTCTGTAAATGATCCCGGAACTATTTCGGCAGATCAGACGGTGTGTATGGATATCAGTAATGATCCGGCCTTATTTAATCAGACTACAGCAGCACAGGTAAGTGGTTTAGCAGAATATCAATGGCAAAGTTCAACAGATAATATAACATTTGCGAATATTACCAATGCAACATCTGTTACGTATGATGCCCCACCAGTTACACAGACTACTTATTATCGCCGTGGCGTGAGGTCTGTACTCAGCGGAAATACCACTGGCTATCAATATACCAATGTGGTAAAAGTAACTGTAAAACAAAACTGTCTGATCAAATGTATTATTACAAACCGGATGATATATACAAAATTGAACTCCAATTAAATAGATTGATTTCTAATTGATTATACAAGCCTGTTTCAAAAGAAAATTTGGAACAGGCTTTTTTTCTTGCTTACTATCTGATTTTTATTCACTGTAGATGCTAAAAGTATATTATTCATGTTATACTTAATACATGGAAATTTAGAACCATTATTTTTAAGATTTGATTAATTTTGCACCATCATGGAAAATTCAAAGAAAAAAGCAGCTATAGGCTTTATATTTATTACTTTACTGATTGATATTACAGGATGGGGAATCATTATTCCTGTTGTTCCCAAATTAATTGAGGAACTCATTCATGCAGATATTAGTGAAGCTGCAAAATATGGTGGCTGGCTTGGATTTGCCTATGCATTTACCCAATTTATATTTTCTCCGCTTGTTGGAAACCTGAGTGATAAATATGGACGCAGACCTGTGATCCTGATTTCTCTTTTCGGATTTGCCGTGGACTATATTTTCCTTGCTCTGGCACCCACAATCTGGTGGCTGTTTCTGGGAAGAATTATTGCCGGAATAACGGGCGCAAGTGTCACCACTGCCAGTGCCTACATTGCAGATATTTCCACTGATGAAGACAGAGCCAAGAATTTTGGTCTGATAGGTGCTGCTTTTGGGCTCGGATTTATTATAGGTCCGGTTCTGGGCGGAGTACTTGGTCATTATGGAGCCAGAGTTCCTTTCTATGCTGCTGCGGGCTTGTGTCTGCTTAATTTCCTGTATGGATATTTCATCCTTCCTGAGAGTTTGGATAAAGATAAAAGAAGAGAGTTTGACTGGAAACGTGCAAACCCAATTGGTTCATTTAAATTTTTAGGTAAACACCCTGAGATTTCAGGGCTTATTCTTTCTTTAATATTGATTTATATTGCAGGCCATGCTGTACAGAGCAACTGGAGCTTCTTTACGATGTATAAGTTCAACTGGACAGAAAGAATGGTGGGGATTTCATTAGGAGTAGTAGGTTTATTGGTTGGCCTTGTACAAGGCGGGCTTATCAGATGGACTACTCCAAGGCTTGGAGAGCAGAAAAGTATTTATTACGGACTGGCTTTCTATGCAGTAGGAATGCTGCTGTTTGCTTTTGCCTCTGAAGGATGGATGATGTTTGTATTTTTAGTTCCTTACTGTTTAGGAGGAATCTGTGGACCGGCATTACAGTCTGTCATCACAAAAAGTGTTCCTTCCAATGAGCAGGGTGAACTTCAGGGAGCGTTGACGAGCTTAATGAGTGCAACTTCTATTATCGGACCTCCGATGATGACGAACCTGTTTTACTTTTTCACGCATGATGAAGCGCCATTCAAGTTTTCCGGTGCACCTTTCTTTTTAGCATTTATTTTAATGGCAATCAGTGTCGTGATTACTTATTCTGCGTTTCAGAAAAAAAGAAAAGTAAAAATAGAAAAGGAGTTTTAGAATCAATAGATTTGTTCTATTCCGAACATATTTGCCGCTCTGGGTTCAATCTATTCAATAATTTTACAGGAGTAGTTTTTCTGCTTTTTTAAACACAAAATAAATTATGGATACATTAAATCTGGAAAAGTATTTCGAGCGGATTCATTTCTCCGGAACTCCGGAAATGAGTATGGAGGTATTGAAAGCAATACACCAGCTTCATCCTAAACATATTCCTTTTGAGAATATTGACTCTTACACAGGAACAGTTCCTTCTCTGGATCTGGATGATATTTTCAAAAAACTGGTTACAGAATCGAGGGGTGGATATTGCTATGAACAAAATTTACTTTTAAGAGAAGTACTTTCAAGTCTGGGATTCCGTGTTGAACTGCAATTGGGAAGAGTAGTATGGCGGAGGGAAGAAGACAGCAGTGCTGCCAGAAGCCATTTGATGCTTATCGCTGATATAGAAGGACAAAAATATCTGGTAGATTGCGGTTTTGGAACAACCACACTTACTACACCTTTGTTATTAAATAACGAAGACCCACAGCAGACCCCGAACGGTCTCTTTAAGATTTCACAAAAAGAAGGAATGTATTTCCTTTGGATCTGGAAGGAAAAATGGCTGCCGATTTATCGTTTTGCACTCGAACGGGTAGAACATGCAGATCTGGAAGTTTCCAACTGGTACTTGTCTACACATCCTGAATCCAATTTTAAGAAAAATCTGGTGCTTTCCAAAGTAGATGAAGAAGCCCGCTACACTTTCAGTCAGAATACTCTGAATATAAGATATGAAAAAGGCGAAAAAGAATCTGTCTTGATTCATAATAATGAAGAGCTGTTTGCCATGCTGAAAAATACTTTCGGACTGAAAGAAAATGCAGTAGAAGCGCTGAAGTCAAAAACTTGAAATGGATATCTTCAAAAAACCTTGATATAAAATACAAACGGGAAGCTCAGCAAGCTTCCCGTTTTTTGAAATCTGATTTTTATGAAAATTATGGATAAAGAGATTTTGTCCCGTTACTTACAATATTACTGCCCAATCCTGAGAATGACACAGAAAAGTTACTGGAATTAAAGCTTAAAGACCCTGTAGGCGTACAAAGTCCCAATGCATAACGACATTGTCCGTAAGCACCTGTTTTCTTTGTAATCTTACTTTCACTTTTCGCTTTTCCTAAACTGATATATCCCCAATCGCTTACATCTGCATTGGAAACTGTAGAACCGGAATAATAAATTGTAATCTGATATCCGGCTTCACCTCTTTTGGAACCCCATAGCCAGCTTGCTGTCCACCATTGTTTATACCAGGTAGAAACTACTTTTGCTGCCTGATTGTTGTCAGAGGCTTCCGAATTTCCACGTGGATCCATCATGATAAGACCTCCGAAAATATTATCCCAGATAATCCCTGAATCTTTGTAAAAACATAGGGTGGTAAATTTTCCGTTTTTTCCGTTCCATGTTATCTCCATAACGTTGGTTCCGGCTTTCACTTCTTCAGTGACAGCTTCTTTTAGTCCCTGTTGAGCTGTTGTCAGATCATCTCCGCTGTACAGATCTCCGATTTTTCCAATCTTTACTGAAGACGGATCCATAATGTTACCTGATGCAATAAACTGGTCTTTGTCGGTGATAAGATTTTTGGAAAGATCAATGCCTTTTTGGGTTGAAATTTTTCCCAATACCTTCACTTCAGCAATCTGCAGGTCATTTTTCAGATAAGTTTCAAGATTTTTTCCGGATTCATTCAGTTGAAGCTGTACCGCTTCAGGAACAATTTGAGAGGAAAGAGGAGTGATCTCTTTTTTCAGGTCTGCGACGGTTGTTTTTGCCTGAACTGTTTCCTGTTGATTGATTTCGTTGTTTTCGTTCTGGCAGCTGCTGAGTGCCAATACCGATAATACGGCGAAAACTTTAAAAGTAGTCACTAGTTTTTTCATAATAATATATGTTTGGTTGTGCATTATAAATATACTGAATTGTTGTGTAATTCTCATAGTTTTGAATTAAGTATTTGTTAATTTATAGGTGGAAGGAACCAGGTGGCGGGTAGGAGGTAGCAAGGATTAGGGATTAGGGGGAAGATTCTGTGAAATAGTAATGAAGGTTTATTCAAGTCAATAATGAATTTTGCTTCGCAAGGGAATGGTGGATTTTTTTAGGAGAGCCAAGAGCCAAGAGTCAAGAGTCAGGATAGTGTGATAACGTAAATAAATCCAGCAACAAAAGCTAACAACTAATACTAGAAACTTGCAACTCATAGCCACCAAAAACACCGAACTTCCTTTCTCATTTTACAAAATCTTAAAATTTGTTTAAATTTTTAGTTTACCATTCATAAATGCAATAATCTTTCGTAATTTTACCGGATGGAATTAAGCATTGGAGAAATGGCACTCATTGCCATTGCAATCGTTGTATTATTCGGACCGGATAAACTGCCTCAGATTGCGCGTGACTTAGGTGCAGGCGTTAGAAAAATGCGTGGAGCAGTAGAAGATATCAAAACTGAAATCATGAAGGAAACAGATAATCCTGTTTCTGAGATAAAGCGTGAGATTGAAAAGGTAAAAGATGCTGCCAAAGATTTTAACCCGATGAAGGATATTGAAAAAGATATTCTGACGGAGCCTGGGACTCTTGCTTCTAATGAACCTCCAAAACTTAAGCCTGCAGATGATGAAACTCATGAGGGACCTGTAAGCAGATAATCATGGAGGAGATCATTCAGGAAGATAAAAAGGTATTTCTTTACCTTAATAATTTGGGCGATTCATCTTTCGACCAGTTTTGGATGCTGATTTCAAGTACCTGGATCTGGGTACCTCTTTATATTATTTTTCTTTATTTTTTATACAAAAATTATCAATTAAGAACTTTAGTTTTTATTCTCATATTTATTGGGCTGGGGGCTGTTGTTTCCGATCAGCTGGCCAATGTTTTCAAATATGGGGTAGCGAGGTTAAGGCCTTGCCATGACCCTACTTTGGAGCATCATATGAGGATTGTGAAATGTGGCGGACAGTTTGGGTTTTATTCGGCTCATGCTTCCAATACCTTCTTTTTGGCAACTTATTTAGGTATTTTACTGAAAAAGAAGATTAAATGGTTTCCTTATGCTATATTTGCATGGGCTCTGGTTGTTTCGTACAGCCGAATCTATTTAGGAGTGCATTTCCCAATTGATATTTTGGTGGGGGCGTTTGTTGGATCTTTATTGGGAGTGATATTTGGTGCACTCGCCAAAAAAGTGATCAATAAACAAACCATAACCTCATGAAAAAAACTTTATTATTAGTAACTTCCCTTTGTTTTTCCCTTAATTTTTTTGCCCAGGATAAAAAGCTGGCCGCAGACTGTTTTAACAAAGCTGATTATAAGTGTGCTGAAGAGCAGTACTTAAAGCTGGCTGAGAAAGAACAGATTCAAAAATTTCAGTCGGAATATTATGATTATCTCGGGACGGCTCAGAGAAGGCTGGGAAAGACCACTCAGGCTTTTAAATCTTATGATTCTGCATTAAAAGCAAACCCTATGTCGGTTTCTGTGTATGTGAACCTTTCATCGCTTTACAGCCAGAAAGGAAACAAAATAAAAGCACTGGAATATGTAGAAAAAGGATTGAAAGTGAATCCTGAAACTCCGGATTTATACCTTACCCGTTCCAAAATCTACGACAGCCAGGGAAAAAAGGATCTTGCCATCAAAGATCTTAATCAGATTCTGACTTTTGCACCTGATAATATTTTTGCAAAAACAGGACTGGCCAATCTGAAAAAAAATAATGGTGATCTGGATGGTGCTTTAAAAGATTACAATACACTTATTTCTGAAAAACCTGAATCATTGCTTTACAACGGCCGAGCTGATGTATATTTTAAAATGAAAAAATATAAAGAAGCACTTACAGACGCCAATAAAGCCATTTCCATAGATCCGAAATTTGCGCAATCTTATGTAAGTAAAGCCATGATTTTAATGGATACTTCTAAACTTAAAGAAGCATGCGTAAATCTTGATAAAGCGGTTGCTTTAGGTTATGAAAAGGCGGTGCTGACGGATTCTTATGCTAAATGTGGCAAGAAATAAATTGAAATTTACAACCCTATTATTTAATTAAATCCAAACTAAAATACCAAACTCTGGTTTAACTGTTTTAAAAACGAATAAAGAAAAGAGAGATGCTGAATATTGTTCTTGTAGAACCTGAAATACCGAATAACACAGGAAATATCGGAAGATTATGTGTAGGAACCGAAAGCCGGTTGCATTTGATTCACCCATTTGGATTTGTAATTAATGATAAAAACCTGAAGCGTTCCGGACTGGATTACTGGGTGCATCTCGATGTTTCTGAATATGCAGATATTGAAGAGTGGATACAGCAGATCCCTGATAAATCCCGCGTTTTTTTAATGAGTTCACATGCTGAAAAATCATATTTGGAAACCGATTTTCAGGATGGAGATTGGCTGGTGTTCGGAAAAGAGAGTGTAGGCCTGAGTAAAGAGGTTCTGGACCGTTTTGAAAATCATCTGACCATTCCTATGTCTAAACTGATCAGGAGTTTTAATATCGCCAATTCCGTTGCTTTTGTAGTGGGTGAAGCGAAAAGGCAGATTGGCCTGAAATAAATTCAATAAATAAAATGAGGCTGTCTCAAAAGTCAAAGCTATTTGATTTTTGAGACAGTTTTTTTGGATTAATCGTTATGATAAGGTTTACCCTGTAAAATCTGATCAGCGCGGTAAAGCTGCTCAACAATAAACAGGCGGATCATCTGGTGGGTAAAGGTCATTTTAGATAAAGACATTTTTTCATTCGCTCTGCTGTACATTTCTTCAGAAAAGCCATAAGCGCCTCCAATCAGGATATGTACTTTTTTCACAGAAGAATTCATCCAGGTATCAATTTTCTGCGAAAATTCACGGCTGGTAAACTGTTTCCCTTTTTCATCAAGAATTACTACCAGATCATTTTTATCAATATGATTTAAAAACAATTTGGCTTCTTCCTTTTTAAGAAGATCAGGAGATAGGTTTTTAGCGTTTTTGACATCCGGAATTTCAGTGATTTCAAAATTCCAGTGTTTAGGTAAACGGTTAAGGTAGTAATTAATTAAAGACGTAATTTCCTTATCGTCTGTTTTACCGATACAAAGTAAACTGATTCGCATTGTAAGAAGTTTCAGGTAGCAAAGATAGGGCTTCGGGGAGGAAAGTTCAAAGTTTTGGGTTGAATGTTGCAGGTTGTTTTTGTTGTAGGTTTCTAGTTGCTGGTTGTTAGTTTCTAGTTATTAGGTCTATTTAGGCTATTATTATCTTGTTTCTTTAATATCCTTCAAAAAATTTCACCATTCACTTGCGAAGCAAAATTCACTATTGACTTGAATAAACCTTCATTACTATTTCACAGAATCCCACTACCTTCTATCTGCCACCTAATTCCTGCGACCTATCATCTTTTATCTTTTCCCCATTTAATTTAATTCCCCTACATTTGTATAAAGACAAAACAGATCGATGAGTGTAAAAGTTCCAAAATTTATTTTGAAGATTCAAGAGTTTTTTGACAGCATCCATATTCCTGTTTTAGGAATATCGCTTTGGCAGATGTTTCAGATCTATATCTCCGGGATTTTCAAAGGAAAAATTGGTAGAAAGGCGGCGGCTATTTCCTGGAGTTTTACCATAAGTCTTTTTCCCTTTATTCTGTTTCTTCTTTCCGTTTTACCCTATATGCCGCATTATGATAAACTGCAGTTCTATATTTTTGATGTACTGATGCATAATGTGTTCCCTTCAAATATGGAAGGTGATGTAAGAGGATATATTGAAAGCAATATTATTCCAAATATGAGGGGAATCAGTAATCTGACCATTGTTCTTGCGCTTGTTTTTGCTACAAATGGTACATTCTCTCTGATTAATGGTTTTAATGAAAATACGGATGAAAAACTGAGTGATGTAAAGGAGTTTATTCTTTCATTCTTTATTACAATAGGATTTATTACCATTGTTTTTTTAGCACTTTTCGGGGTGTATTATGTGGAGGTTGTAATGAAACTGTTTACTCCGGCTTATGATATTACCTGGCTTGTAGATAACCTCTCCAGTATTATTGGATTCGTTTCTTTTCCTCTTTTTTACTTTATTCTTCTGACCTTGTTTTATTGGTTGGGAACGGTAAAAATTACAAGATTCCGTCAGGCAGTTCCAGGTGCTATTTTAACTACAATATTATTCGTTGTCACTACTTATATTTTTGCCATTTATGTAAAGGATATTGCGAGGTATAACGTACTTTACGGATCCATCGGAAGTATGATCCTGCTGATGGTTTGGGTGAATGTGAATGTATATCTGCTTTTATTCGGAAATGAACTTAATATGGCCATCAGAAAGCTTAGAATAGAAAAACTGCTGTCTGATGAAATCCAGAGAGAAACCATACACTATCACAGCCAGATTACGGAACCTGACTTTGATGGTGACGATGAACATAAGAGAAAACTGGAAGCCCGAAAGAAAGATTAATTCTCTTCCAGTTCGGGATTTTCTTTTGAACTTATACTTAATATGGTAAATCCTGCAATAGCAGCTATAAAGGACGCAATCAAAATAGCAAATTTCGCTTCATCCTGAATCGGAATTTCTCCTTTAAAGGAAAGTAATGCAATAAAAATGGACATGGTAAATCCAATTCCTGCCAGCAGACCTACACCAATCATTTGAAGCCAGTTGCTGTTTTGGGGCAGAGAACTAAGCTTTAATTTGATGGCAATAAGTGAAAACAGATTGATACCGATCAGTTTACCCAATACCAAACCGCAAATAATTCCCAATCCAAGTGTACTGGTAACACCGGAAACCATTTCACTGGAAAAAGTGATATTGGTATTCGTTAAAGCAAATATAGGCATGATCAGGAAGCTTACCGGAATGTGAAGCTGATGCTCCAGTTTTTCCAATGGTGATATTTCTACATTGGAAGCATTGGTAGGTATTGAAAAGGCAAGTAAAACACCTGCTATAGTAGCATGAATTCCGGAGTGGTGAAGGAAATACCATAAAAACAGTCCGGGAATAATATAAAATATAGTTTTGGTTACTTTTAAGAAATTTAAAATAAACAGCAGGGCAGTTACCCCAAATGATAACAGGAGATAGCTCCAGTGGATTTGTTCGGTATAGAAAATTGCAATCACAAGAATAGCTCCAAGATCGTCTACAATTGCCAATGCTGCTAAAAATATCTTGATAGAATTGGGTATCTTTTTACCCAGCATCGAAATAATTGCCAGTGAAAAAGCAATATCAGTAGCCATAGGAATTCCCCAGCCATTGCTGTATTCTGTTCCGGTATTGAAAATACTGTAAATCACTGCCGGAACAAGCATTCCCCCTACGGCTGCAAAAATGGGGAGTGATGCATTTTTAAAGGATGAAAGCTCACCTTCTACCAGTTCCCGTTTTATTTCAAGGCCTACCAGAAGGAAGAATACTGCCATCAATCCGTCATTGATCCAGATGCTGACAGGATATTCCAGTCCAAAAATATGAGTGCCCACTTCTTTGTCTAAGAAATGCTGGAAGTTCTCTGCAGCAGATGAATTGGCAATAAGCAATGAAACAAGTACACAGAAAATAAGAATAATTCCTGAAGACTGACTGTTGTTGAAGAATTTTTTAAAATAAAGAGATAAATTCATGTTTATGATTGTAGTCGTCTCACTCTTGAAACCCCATTAATATTTTTAAGCTTTTTGAAAGTTTCTTCCAGCTGGCCTTTGTTTTTAACTTCAAGAATGATATTTCCTGTGAAAACTCCATTGTTGGATTCTATAGAAAGACTTTTCATATCCATTCCCATACTTCCGCTGATAACAGTAGTGATATCATTAATCATACCCATTCTGTCAAGTCCTTCAATTTCAATTTTCACTCTGTTTTTGAAGCTTTCGGCATTTACCCACTTGGCAGGAATGACACGGTAGTCATACTGCGCTCTCAGGTTGATGGCATTCGGGCAGCTATCACTGTGAACCTTAATTCCGTCTGAGATAGTGATGAATCCGAAAATTTTGTCCCCTGGAATTACCGTACAGCATTTTGCATAGCTATAGTTCAGTTTTTCTTCATCTTTACCAAAAATAATCATGTCAAGGTTTTCCTCTTTCGGTTCCTCGAAATGCTGATTTTTATTAGGTGATTTTCTGAATCTTGACAGTAAGTTGTTAAATACATTTTTACTTTCAATGTATTTTCTCAAACTACTGACATCCAATTCGTTGCTTTGGAATTTAAGAAATAGTTCTTGAGAAGATTTTAAATTAAAGAACTTTTGAAGTTTATTAATTTCTTCATCATTGAAATTGATTTTCGCATGACGAAGTTTTCTTTGCAGGATTTCTTTTCCATCTTCTACCAGTTGGTTTTTCTGGGAGTTCAAATAACTTTTGATCTTTGATTTGGCTTTTGAAGTCACTACGAATTCCAGCCAGTCAGATTTCGGTTTTTGATTCTGCGATGAAAGAATATCTACCTGATCCCCATTTTGAAGGATATAGGAAATAGGAACCAGTTTTCCATTGATTTTAGCTCCTAGACATTTCATCCCCAAGTCAGAATGGACTGAGAAGGCAAAATCCAGAGCGGTAGCATTGGTGGGGAGGATTTTAATTTCTCCTTTCGGGGTAAATACAAATACCTCTTTGGAGTATAAATTGAGCTTAATATTATCCAAAAGCTCTGAAGTAGAAAGGTTCTGCTGCTGTTCCAGTACTTCGCGGATTTCGGTTACCCATTTTTCAAAGTTTCTGTCATCAGAACTCTGTTTGTAGCCTTCTTTGTATTTGTAGTGGGCGGCAACACCTTTTTCAGCAATTTCATCCATTCGTTCAGAGCGGATCTGAACTTCAATCCATTTTCTATCCGGACCTAAAACCGTTAAGTGTAAACTTTCGTATCCTGTAGAACGAGGCTGTGTAATCCAGTCACGCATTCTTGACGGGTTACTGTGGTATACATCGGTAACGATAGAATAGATCTTCCAAGCAAGAAATTTTTCATTCTTAGCATCCGATTTGTAAATAATCCTGATGGCATAGTTATCAAAAACCTCCTCAAAGGAAACTCCCTGCTTCAGCATCTTTCTGTAAATAGAGGAGATTGCTTTTGCACGGCCTTTAATTTTAAAGTTTAATCCTTCTTCGCGAAGCCTTTCCGATACTTCTTTGGTAAACTCATCGATATATCTTTCACGGCTTTCTTTGGCAAGTTCCAATTTTTCCGTGATCTCGTTATATACTTCGGGGCTATTATATTTTAAAGAAAGGTCTTCCAGCTCAGATTTGATGTTGTACAATCCAAGACGGTGGGCCATGGGAGCATAGATATAAACCGTTTCTGAAGCGATTTTTTTCTGCTTATCCGGAGCCATACTTTCCAGTGTCCTCATGTTATGAAGACGGTCTGCGATTTTAATCAGAATAACTCTGAAATCTTCGGATAAAGTCAGTAACAGTTTCCTGTAATTTTCAGACTGTACAGAGATATTCTGGTGGTTCATAATGGAGATCTTGGTCAGTCCATTCACGATACTGGCGATTTTTTCTCCAAAGATTTTTTTCAGGTCTTCGTAAGTATAATCGGAATCTTCAATCACGTCATGCAAGAGTGCACAGGCAATAGAAGTAGCTCCAAGACCAATCTCTGTCGCTACAATTTTAGCAACAGCAATAGGGTGGTAGATGTAAGGTTCTCCGGATTTTCTCCTTTGATCCTTGTGAGCATCCAAAGCGATATCGAATGCCTTTCGGATGAGCTTATTATTTTCCTCATCCAACGTTCTGTATGTGTTAGAAATCAGGTCCTTATATCTCGCAAGGATCTCTTTATTCTCTTGTTCTAAATCGTAACTCATTTGTGCACATGCCTATAATAAGACGAAAATACGAAATTTTTTAGTTTTTTCAAACATAAAAGATCCGCAGAATACACTACGGATCTTCGGCTATTAGATTTTATATCGATTAGAATTTCACTTCAGAATTCATACCGTCACTTGACGTTTTGATTTTAATATCAGGGCTGTTATGAATTTCAGCTCTGTTTCTTGCATCAATGTACTTTTTAATGGTATCATAATTCGTTTCATTGATATTCATGTTTTCAAATAAGTATGATTTCAATCCTGCATTTTGAATAAATACGTTCCGGGCAAGGTCAATCTGATTGATATCATTTACGGTAACACTTGCCAGATATTGGGAATTATTAGAACCACTGTTAAGGTACACAATGTAATCTGTGTTTTCAAATCCTGAATTTTCCAGATCACTTTCCAGTTGTTTGTAATCGCTGCGATGATCAAATAGTCCAGCTAATATATGTGACATAGTTAATTGGTTTTAAAGTTATGACTAAAGTTAGTAATAATTTTCTTATTATCATTGTGTTTAAGTTAATATAATTTGTTAATTAATATTCTGTTTTCAATAGAGTGAAGCAATATTTGAGAATAATTATTGAACGGGTGTTTAATTTTAACAATTAAATAATGTTTATTTTTAAAAATAAGTCCTTTCGTTGTTCTTCTGTTTTAGGAAAAATGTACATTAACTATATAATTAAAACGAATAAAAAAGCCCCGAAAATAACTTCCAGGGCTTTCATTGGTTAAAAAATTGAATAAGTTTAAATTCTTTCGTTTTTGATTTCCTCTACAATCTCAGGATTTAAAAGTGTGCTGATATCTCCAAAATTACTGAAGTCACCCTCTGCAATTTTTCTCAATATTCTACGCATAATTTTTCCTGAACGCGTTTTCGGAAGCCCGGAAACAAACTGTATTTTATCCAGCTTTGCAATTGGCCCGATCTGATCTGAAATCAATTGGTTAATCTCTTTTTTCAGATTTTCCTTATCACGTCCTTCTCCGGATTCTTTAAGCATTACGTAACCATACAGCGCATTTCCTTTGATGTCGTGCGGATAGCCTACAATAGCAGATTCCGCAACGGCAGGATGCTGGTTGATACTGTCTTCAATAGGTGCGGTTCCAAGGTTATGTCCGGAAACGATAATGACATCATCTACACGCCCTGTAATTCTGTAATAACCCACTTCATCTCTCAAGGCACCGTCACCTGTAAAGTATTTCCCAGGGAAAGCGGTAAAATAGGTTTCTTTATACCTTTGATGGTCTCCCCAGATCGTTCTGGCGATTCCCGGCCATGGAAAACGGATACAAAGATTTCCGGTCACCTGGTTTCCAGTAATTTCATTTCGTTTATCGTCCATCAAAACAGGCTGTATCCCTGGCAGTGGAAGAGTGGCGTAAGTAGGCTTCGTTGGCGTAACAAAAGGAAGCGGTGAGATCATGATTCCTCCTGTTTCAGTCTGCCACCAGGTATCCACGATCGGACATTTTTTCTTTCCAACATGATCATTGAACCAATGCCATGCTTCATCGTTGATAGGTTCACCTACGGAACCAATGACTTTTAGAGAACTAAGATCATGTTTGTCTACCCATTCCGTACTTTCCTTCGCTAAAGAACGGATCGCGGTAGGAGCGGTATAAAACTGAGTGATCTTATGTTTTTCAATTACTTCCCAGAAGCGGTCCGGTTCAGGATAAGTAGGAACGCCTTCAAAAATTACGGTGGTAGCTCCATTTAATAACGGTCCGTAAAGAATGTAAGAATGCCCCGTAATCCACCCGATATCTGCAGTACACCAATAAATATCATTTTCTTTATAATTGAATACATTTTTGAATGTATAAGCCGTATACACCATATATCCGGCACAGGTGTGAAGCATTCCTTTTGGTTTTCCTGTAGATCCGGAAGTATATAAAATGAAAAGCGGATCTTCAGAATCCATAATTACCGTAACAAAATCAGCAGAAGCTTTCTCATACAGATCAGCCATCCAGTGATCTCTTCCTTCTTTCATTGTAATTTCGTTGTGGGTTCTCTTGACGACAAGAACGTTTTCAACCGTTGGTGTTTTGTCCAAAGCATCATCAACAATACTTTTCAGGTCAAGAACTTTATTTCCTCTGTAACTTCCATCTGATGTGATCACCATTTTTGCCTCGCAGTCATTTACCCTTGAAGCTACTGCTGAAGCTGAGAATCCTGCAAAGATTACAGAATGTACTGCTCCCAGCTTTGCACAGGCAAGCATTGTAATAGCCAGTTCAGGGATCATGGGAAGATAAATACAAACTCTGTCTCCCTTTTTAATGCCCATATCATGTAAAACATTAGCTGTTTTATTCACGCGGGTATACAATTCCTGGTAAGAAATATGCTGTGCTTCTTCCTTTGGATCATTGGGTTCCCAAATGATGGCTGTTTTATCTCCTCTTATAGCGAGATGTCTGTCTATACAGTTTTTGGTAATATTGAGTTTCGCGTTTTTGAACCAGGTGATTTTAGCTTCATTCATATCGTACTTAACAACCTTGCTCCATCTTTGGTACCACACAAAATTTTGATCTGCTACCTTATCCCAGAATTTTTTAGGATTTTTGATAGACTTTTTATAATCTTCAAAATACTGTGGTAAATCTTCTATTAAGTAATTTCTCATATCCCTTTCGTTTTTTTGATTATTTATTGATAAATATTTTTATGTTTTAAATTTTTGAACAATAAACCATTAAGTTTCTTTAAGTAGTTTAGAATAATTAAGAGTATAGCTGAAGCTATTTATTTAGGTATTTCTTATCCATCTTTGATGAACTCAATTTTTCTTAATACCTTTATTTCTCTTAATGGTTCAAATATTTTTTAATAGTTTAAATAAGTATTTAAATTTATGTTTAATTTCCGGCTTAGGCCTTGTATTCCCTGATTTTTTCCTGAATCTCATCAATGATTTTCTCATCGTCAATCGTTGAAGGAATCTGGAAATCTTTTCCGTCAAGTAAAGTTCGGATCAGTTTTCTTAAAATCTTTCCGGATCGTGTTTTGGGTAAACGTTTGACAACCATTGCGTTTTTCAGAAAAGCCACTGCTCCGATTTTATTGCGGACCATCTGAATGATATCTTTTTCAACGTCTTCTTCAGAAATAGCCGAGCCATTCTTTAAAACCACTGTAGCAAAAGGAACCTGTCCTTTTAAATCATCATCAATACCTACCACAGCACATTCCGCAACATCCGGATGTGAAGAAACAATTTCCTCCATTTCAGAAGTTGAAAGTCTGTGTCCCGCAACGTTGATCACATCATCCACTCTTCCAGTGATGAAAATATAGCCGTCTTCATCTTGTATTGCACCGTCCCCGGAGAAATAATAGCCTTTATACTGAGACAGGTAACTGTTTTCAAAACGTTCGTAGTCTTTCCATATTCCAAGCATGGCGCCGGGAGGAAGAGGAAGTTTAATTACCAGATAGCCTTCGTGATGAGGGTCAAGCTCCAGCCCGTTTTCATCAAAGATCTTAATATCGTATCCGGGGACAGGTTTTCCTGCTGAAGCTCTTTTGATCTGATAATTTTCATCCTGAGTCAGCAATCCAAGCATAGGCCATCCGGATTCTGTCTGCCACCAATGGTCTATAGCGGGAACTCCGATATGCTCTGCAAACCAATCCAGAGTAGCCACATCGCATCTTTCACCCGCTAGAAACTGCTTTTTGAAATGGGTTAAATCATATTTTTTTACCAGTTCTCCGTTCGGATCTTCTTTTTTGATTGCCCTGATAGCGGTAGGTGCAGTAAACATCACCGAAACTTTGTATTCTGAAATGATTCTCCAGAACGTTCCTGCATCAGGGGTCATAATAGGTTTTCCTTCAAAAATAATAGTCGTATTTCTGTTGATAAGCGGTCCGTACACCGAAAAACTATGGCCAACTGCCCATCCGAAATCTGAAGCTGCCCAATAGGTTTCTCCCGGTTCCACTCCGTAAACATACTTCATGGAAAATTTTAAGGCGGTCGCATAACCTCCGGTATCACGAACAATCCCCTTAGGTTTGCCCGTAGTTCCTGATGTATAAAGAAGGTAAAGAGGGTGGGTAGATTCCACAGAAATGCAGTCTGCCGTAGCTGATTTTTCAACCAGTTCTTCATAATCAATCAGTCCATCGAACATTTCATCCTGATTATCTACTAATTTTCTGTTGTACACAACAATATGATCTACTTTATCCTGTGCCAGTTCAATAGCTTTTTCAACCAGCGGGAGATAAGGAATTCTTTTGGCAATTTCTACTCCTGCAGTTGCTGTGATTAAAACTTTAGGTTTGCAGTCGTCAATTCTTACCACAAGTTCGTGGGGAGCAAAACCTCCGAAAACCACATTGTGAATAACCCCGATCCTCGCACATGCCAGCATAGCAAAAAGAGTCTGAGGAATCATTGGCATATAAATAACTGCTGTATCTCCTTTTTTTAATCCTAAAGAAGCAAGCCCTCCTGCGAATCTTGAAATTTCCTCTTTTGTCTGATTAAAGGTGTAGGTTTTCTTTTGGCTGGTGACAGGAGAATCATAAATTATGGCAGTCTGGTCCCCGAATCCATCTTCAATATGTTTGTCGATACACAAGTAACACATATTAAGCTTCCCGTTGGAAAACCATTGCGGGTAATCATTTTCGTCTTTAGAGAGAATCTGCGTCGGAAAATCAAACCACTGTATTTCTCCGGCCTGTTCTTTCCAGAAGTCTTCTTTGTTTTGTATGCTTTGTTTAAATAATATATCAGTATCCATATCAATAGTCTTGGGTTTGTTTTTTGCTTATCCTTGTCAAGGTTTAAAAACATGACAAGGATCTAAATGCGAGCCGAAGGCGAAGCAATTTCTTAATACTCTTAATACCTTTATGAATCTTAATGGTTTAATTTTACCCATTTAAAACATTTCCTCAATCTGCTGCATCAGTTTTTTGATGGAGTAGGGTTTTGTGACGTAAGCATCTGCGCCCATTTCCAGTCCTTTTTCAATATCTCTGGGATTGTTTTTGGCACTCAGAAAGATGACTTTGGTGTCTTTCAGTTTTTCGTCCTGTTTGATGAGGTCTAGAGTGCTGTATCCGTCAAGATTCGGCATCATAATGTCGAGAAGGATCACATCCGGAATCATTGTTTTCAAAAAGTCAAGGACTTCCGTACCATCACGGGCAATATAAACGTCATAGCCATTTTTCTTGAAGCTGTATTCCAGCGACATTAGTATTTTGTGTTCGTCATCCGCAATAATTATCTTTCTCATAAAAAGGTTTTAGTGGTGTTCAACTTCATCTGTAATCTCTTTTTTAGTTTTTTCAGGAATGCTTATGGTGAAAGTTACGCCCAGTCCGCTGTTTTCTGCTTTTATACTTCCTCCGTGTGCCTGTACTATTTTTTTGGAAATAGCCAGTCCCAGTCCGCTTCCTGTAGGTTTTATAATGTTTTGATTTTTAGACTGATAAAACTTGTCAAAAATCATTTCAAGGTCTTCTTCCGGAATATGTTTCCCTGTATTGAAAATGCTGATAGTGAGCTGTTTGTCTTTCTCAAATAATTTGGTCTGGATTGTTCCCTGCTCATCTGTAAATTTTAAAGCATTTCCCCATATATTCTGAAACAGCTGAATCATTCTCGCCTCATCGTATTCAAATATAAACTGATTCAAAAGATTAACTTCACTTAAATGGATATTTTTTTGTTGTATCAGATGAAGAAGTGGGCTTAATGCCTTTTTATAGGTTTCAATAATATTATTTTCCTGAATGTGCAGAGAGATTTCGCCATGCTGTAATTTGTCAAGATAGAGAATATCATTGATGATTTCGCTTAATCTGTCAGATTCTGTAATGATGTTGTTTAAAAATTCCTGTTTGATATCGAAAGGAATATCGTCATCGTCAGCCAATATTTCTCCCGCGGAACGGATAGCAGTGATTGGGGTTCTCAGTTCATGGGCAACAGAATCCAGAAAGTCGTCTTTTTGGCGGTCTTTAATGATCAGGCTTTCGTTGGCTGTTCTCAGATCGTCAGACAGTTTTTGCAGTTCTTCGGACTGTTCGGTAAGTTTTTTATTTAAGCTGATATTTTCCTTAGATTCTTCGAGGATATTCAAAACTTCTTTTAACGATATTTTATCTTCTTTGGTAACGCCCTCAATTAATATTTTTGCCGAAGCCGTTCCAATTCTTCCGGCTAGAAGGTTTTCTGAGAATTTTATAAATCTTGAGTCGGCGGTTTCCGTTTTGGAATCAATACTATATTTTAAATTAAAAATTCGGAGTGCCTGTTCTGTTTTATTTTTGCCTAAAAAACGTTCAAGAATATTCTGGATATCCGAAATATAGGCTGTCCCACGCCAGATAAAAGCATTTTCATGGTTCTGAATGTATTTGTCAATGTCTACATACAATTCAGCAAAGTTTCTTTCGCGGTAATTGCCTTTAGAGCTTACGGAAACAATGGTAAACAGGCTTGTATTGACCAGCATCGACCAGAAAAAAATCTGTGGAATTCTTCCCAGATAAGGAATAGTGAAAAATCCAAAAGCATCATACATGTCTCTCAGTACTCCTTTGAGCTCCTGATTGTATGAAAAATAGTACTGCGGAATAATTAATCCGAAATAACAGATTGCTAATCCTGCTATAAGCCCTGTAACAGCGCCTTTGTAACTTCCTCTTCTCCAGAATAAAGCTCCGAAAAATGCAGGGGCCAGCTGTGCAATAATAACAAATGAGATCAATCCTACGGAATCCAAAGATGTTTTGAGAATGAAATACTTATAAAAGACAAAAGCCATGATAATCAGTCCGAAAATGCTGATTTTTCTGATATTGGTAATACTTCTTGTGTTTTGTTCCTCACTTTCGGATTTTAATTTTCCAAGCAATCCATAAGGAATGATGAGGTTGTTGGAAAGCATGATGGATAGAGTAATGGCAGAAATAATAATCATGGAAATGCATGAGCTCAATCCTCCCAGAAAAACAAGCACAGTAATCAATGTATTGTCAAAATGCTGTGGAATCAGAATAGAGTAGAACTCCGGATTTACATTCTGACCATCAAAAATAAGTCTTCCGCCCCAGGCAATCGGGAAAATAAAAACAGTGAAGATTAAAAGATAAAGAGGGAAAAACCAAATCGCTGTTTTGATGTGCTTCTCCTGTCTGTTTTCAACAATTGCGGTGTGAAACTGTCTTGGTAAAATGCAGATTGCCGTTGCGGAAATCATGCACAAGATCATCCAGTTCATAGCCCCTTCAATGCCATTAAAGGTATTTTTTTCTTTAAAATCTTTAAACCTGCTGGCTTTCTCGTAGATATCTGAGAACCCGTCAAAGGCATAATAGATCACGAAAAGTCCGAGAATGATAATAAAGAACAGCTTTAAAAAACTTTCCAGTGCAATGGCTGAAATAATCCCAAGTCGTTTTTCCGAAGCATCTACATATCGCGTTCCATAATAGGAAGAAAACAAGGCAATTAAAACTACAACAAAAGTAGCATTATCGGTCAGGATATTCTTTGACATCGGAGTTTCCGTTACCAAATGGAAGGTTTCCGAAATTGCTTTGATCTGAAGACCAATATAAGGAACAATAGCCAAAAGGCAAACCACAGTAATGATAGCACTCAGACTTCTGCTGTTCCCATATCTTAATGAAATGAAATCGGCAAGACTGCTTATTTTATTAACCCTTGAAATTCTCACAATCCGGGTATTGATATAGATCCATGCGGGAATAATCATGATAGGGCCAATGTAAATCGGCAGGTAGTTTAATCCACTTGTAGCTGCAACACCAATGCTTCCATAATACGTCCAGGCAGTACAGTATACCGCAAGAGACAATGCATAGATGTAAGGATTGTTGATCCATAGCTTACTTTTTTTCTTCTCCGCCAGGTGGGCAACTAAGAAAAGAAGTGCCAGGTAAAACAGAACTACAAAAAATAATGCGAAGCTACTCATCATGTCTTTTTACGATTACAAAAGAAATCACAATGGATATCATCCAAACCACGAACAGGTAGATAAGGATCATAGGATAGCCCAGAACCTCCCTTTCACTGTTGAAAAGCAATGAAATAGGAATACTGAAAGCGATCATTAGCCCTACGCTCAGTATGATAAGTTTTTGCTCGTGTCTCTTTTTCATAAATGATTATTAATAAAAGATAATTGATGGATAACACATCCATCAATTATCTATATTGCTTTTTAAATTTTATCGTCAGAATATTCTCCTTTCAGGGCATAATAGCCGAAAATGGCCATTCCTCCTGAAATAATCGGCATCAGTACAAAAAGAATGATGATACCAAAAACCAGGTCTTCCTGCTTTCCGGATGCGATTTTTGGGATTCCCAGTACTGTAATTCCGAAATATCCCACAATCACCGCGATTGCGATCCAGAGAATGCCTAATATTTTTTTTAGTCCGTTCATTTTAGTAGTTTTAAAATTAATAAAAATTTGAGTGATTCAGTACCTAATCGTGAAGATTATTGTTCTTATTTTTAAGATAAAACAATCCGATAATCAGACATACTGCAGCAACTCCAATCGGATACCAAAGTCCTTCAAGATACCATGTAGCATGTCCTGCCTCTTTCCCGGTAGTCACCAGATAAGTTGCCACTGCAGGCAGAAGTCCTCCGAATACCCCGTTTCCGATGTGATAAGGCAACGACATTGAAGTGTATCGGATTCTCACAGGGAACATTTCGACAAGGAAAGCAGCAATAGGCCCATATACCATAGTTACAAATATTACCTGAATAAATACCAGGAAGACCAGATACCATTTGGTGTCGTCGCTTAATTTTACAGAGGTAGAGATTTTTGGTTCTTCCGCTTTTCCGTCTTTCATAACAGGTCCTGCAGGCGACCAGTGGGTAATGCTGTCTTTTTTGATCAAAGTGCCATCTGTGTAAAGAGTTTCTTTATGGAAAGTAACCAAACTGTCTGTGGCAATATCACTGTGGATTTTAGCGGTTCTTTTTTCTGTAATTCCATTGGCTGCAATAGTTTTGCTTTCAAGATTCACACTCTTGAACATACTGTCATAAATAGGCCTGTAGGCTAAAATAGCGACTAACATTCCCGTCATCATTACTGCTTTTCTCCCGATTTTGTCAGAGAGCCAGCCAAAAAATACAAAGAAAGGAGTTCCTAAAAATAAAGCGGTAGCCATGAGTGAGTCCACCTGTGCAGATTCTACATTCATTACCTTTTGAAGGAAACTCATGGCGTAAAATTGTCCTGTGTACCATATAACTCCTTGCCCCATTGCCGCTCCGAATAAGGCTAATAATACAAACTTGAAGTTGTATCTGTTCCCGAAACTCTCTTTTAAAGGGTTTTTAGACGTTTTTCCCTCGCTTTTAGCCTTGGCAAAAAGAGGAGATTCTTTCATGTTCTTTCTGATGACATAAGAAACGGCAACCATCAGAATCGAGATCCAGAAAGGAACTCTCCATCCCCAGTTGTCAAACTCTTCCGCAGAAAGGGTGGATTTTGTGATTAAAATAACGATAAGTGAAATGAAAAGCCCGGCTGTTGCTGTAGTCTGAATCCAGGATGTCCAGTAACCTCTTCGGTGAGGTTGTGCGTATTCTGCTACATAAGTGGCAGCACCTCCGTATTCACCACCAAGGGCAAGTCCCTGAAGTAATCTTAAAATTAAAACTAAAACCGGTGCCATAAAGCCAATGGTTTTATAACTTGGAATACAGCCGATCAGGAAAGTAGAAAATCCCATGATCAGTAAAGTGACAAGAAAAGTATACTTTCTTCCGATGATATCCCCCAGTCTTCCGAAAAATAGGGCTCCGAAAGGTCTTACCACAAATCCTGCAGCAAAAGTTGCCAGGGTAGATAAAAATGCTGCGGTAGGATTATCGGCAGGGAAAAATTTAGTAGCTAAAACAATGGCCAAACTTCCGAAGATATAAAAGTCGTACCATTCTATCAATGTACCGAGTGAAGAGGCGGTGATCACACTCCATATGGTGCGGTTTTTCTGCCTGTCAGTCATATTTTCGTAGCTTTCGTGATGATTTTCGCTCATATTGATTAGTTTTTGATGTTAGTGGAATAGGATTTTACATTGAATTTTTTAAACCGTTAAGAACTTTTAAGGGGTTAAGAATAATTAAGATTATATCTAAGACTATTTTATTCAGCGGTATTCTTTTTATCCATCTTTGATGGAGCTTAACTTATCTTAGATTCTTTACTGTTCTTAATGGTTCAAATTTTAAAGGTAGATTTGAAATTGCACAATAAATTCTCCTTTAGAAGAAGGACTTTCCGTAGGGCTCGTGTAAACCGGTCTTGTTGAATATTGTGTTGTTATTTTTGCATGATGTCCATCTATGAACCAATTGGCTCCTACATCAAACTGAGATGAAGATTTATCAAATGCTTCAAAATTTTTGTGAGTATAGGCTGCAAAAGGTTGTATCCTGATTTTTGGTTTTTCTGCCTGGCTTGGTAATAGTAAACCAGCCTGTGCGTAGATAATATTACCTGTTCCGATGGTCGGTTGTAGATTCCCTGGTCCTGCAATGGCTTTATTTCCGATAAAATTGGGGTCTGAAGCGGCGATATTCATTGTTCCCAGGTTTCTTACGTAGTTTGGACCGAAATTGTAATTATAATATCCTGCATAGGTGGAAACTGCCATTTTGTTTTTCGCTTCTCCTAAAGGAATGTCTGCAAAAGCATCCACAGCAAAAAGAGTAATATCATGCTTTTCAATGTTGGAATTCACAGAAGTTCTTGTTCCGTCTGCCTGATGATAGAAACCTGCGCCTACATTGAAAACTTTCTTCGTTCCCAGATAAGATCCCACTTTGTATGGAAGGGTGTTCGATTCCTCATCAAGGAACTGGTATTCCACATATCCTGCTTTTGAAAAACTGGGATTTCCGTTGTTGTCTACTGCAACAGCTTTTGATGGATCTGTTACATTCACCGGAATAAGATCTGTGGCAAAAGGTTTATTCAAACTGAAACGATATTCCAGTTTACCATATTTGCCTTTCGCAAACATCCCAAGCTGTCTTGCAAATTGGTCTGAGTTGTCGATCAGCGGCCACGAGAAAACAGGAGAGTCTAGTGTAAGGAAATTTAACGTAGAAGCCATTGTCATACGGGAAAGTCCCATATAGTAATGAAGCCCAGCCCCTAAAGATAAACTGAATTTTCCTGCTTCTCCAGGTAAAATAACTGCATATTCGTTCCAGGCATCATGAAAAAATAACTGGGTTTTCTTTCCGTTTCCATAACCTCCTGTACCGGAAGTGCCTGTAGCTCCTCCATTGATGAAGGTCTGGTTGTTGATTCCGAAATGAAGGAGAATCATGTATCTTTTAGAGACCTGTGCGTATGCTAAAGCACGTAATCGTCTGTTTCCTATGCTCCAGGAGTTGTCTGTGGGCTCACCACCTACCATACTTCCGGGATTCATAGAGGTGTTTCTCAGCCAAAGCTGGTCCCATAAAATAAAACGGACGAATTTATCACCATCCGGGTTGAGGTTTATTTTTAAGCCATTGCCGTAATCAGGAGAACCTTGGGAGTATAGAGAACTGCTGATTAAGGCTACTCCAATAAATGTAAGTAATTTCTTCATAAATTATCAATTTTTGGCGTTGTTTTTTGTGAATGCCAAATTGTAATTAATAATTTAGTTACGAAAATTTAATATATATTAGTGGTAATAGTATAGTTATAATTTATTTGATTATGAGTTTTGAGTTCCGGAATCCGGGTTTTGCGATCCACGTTGCGAGGAACAAGATTCAAGACTTGGGATTCAGGGATCGTTGATATTTAGTGTGTTACTCTGTGTTTTATATCCCGAAACTCGCACCCCGGAACTCATATCTATTTTTTAAACCTTTCCCATTTGATCAGCATATACTTATCAGCAAACTGAGTAATAATAATTCCTGAATTTTTAATGTTTTCTTCCTGTGCAATGTAATCAATCAATTCATTTTGTTTCAATATCTTATAAACAGGATGGAATTCAGAGTGGGGAGGTCTGGTGATGTTGTATTTTTTAATCCAGGAACTTATGGTGACATGTGAAACCCCGATAATTCTTTCAATTTCACGATAACTTAAGCCTTCCAAATATAGCTGAAGTGCTTTGGTTACATAATAATCATCAATCTGTTTTCCCAGCTTTTTAACCGTAAAATAATAGTTGCAGTCTTTGCAATGGAAACGTTGCTTTTCATTAATGATACCACTTTTTACTACTTTGGTACTGTTGCATTTAGGACAGGTATTTTCCATAACTATATTATTTTAGCAAATATATAATAAATTAGCAAATGTATATTTTTCAATAAAGATAATTTTACCTGTTTAAAATTTTAAAACAAAAAAAATATCTTTTTTATTTGGATTTTAAAGAAAATATATTTTAAATTTGCCAAAAAAATTAGATAAATAAATGGAAATAGAAATTTCCTCATGCGAACATCTCATGTATGTGAGTGAAATACAGCAGGAAATGTATGATTCTGCACAGCGCAGAGGAACGGGGATCGCAAAACGTTCCATAGAATATTTGAGTAAGAAGATTTCAGAGGGCAATGCTGTGGTAGCCACTGAAAACGGTGAGTGGGTAGGTTTCTGTTATATAGAGACCTGGTCGCATGGGAAGTTTGTAGCCAATTCGGGATTGATTGTATCACCGAAGTTCAGGAACGGGGGCGTAGCAACTCAAATCAAGCAGAAGGTTTTCCAATTATCTAGAGATAAATATCCGGATGCAAAAGTATTCGGATTGACAACAGGTTTAGCAGTAATGAAAATCAATAGCGATTTAGGATATAAACCGGTAATTTATTCTGAACTGACTCAGGATGAAGAATTCTGGAACGGCTGCAAGAACTGTGTGAACTATGAAATTTTAATGATGAAGAAACGTAAGAACTGTCTGTGTACAGCCATGTTATTTGTTCCTGAAAATATAGAAAAAAAAGAGGTTGTAAATGATCAGCCTGAAAATAAATATAATGGAGCAAGCCAAAGTGATTTTGTGTATTCTGCACAAAACTCTGCAAGTGAATTCCATGTGACCATTAATAAAAATAAAAGAAGTCCAGATGAAAAAGAAAGTCATCTTAGCGTTTAGCGGAGGTTTAGATACTTCCTACTGTGCAAAATATCTTAGTGAGACACTAGGGTATGATGTGTATGCAGTCACTGTAAATACCGGAGGTTTTTCAAAAGAAGAAGAAAAAGAGTTGGAAAGAAAAGCTTTAAATCTTGGGGTAAAAGAATACAGGTGTGTAGACGCTCAGGAAGATTATTATAATTCATGTGTGAAATATTTGATTTTCGGGAATGTGTTAAAAAACAATACGTACCCTTTATCCGTAAGTGCTGAGCGTACTATTCAGGCGCAGGAAATTGCAAAATATGCCATTGAAGTAAATGCAGATGCCATTGCTCACGGAAGTACAGGAGCTGGAAATGATCAGGTTCGTTTTGATTTGATTTTCCAGGTAATGTGTCCGAATATTGAGATTATTACGCCAATCCGTGATATGGCTTTATCCCGTGAAGATGAGATTGAATTTTTGAAGGAGCACGGTTATGAAATGGAATTCCATAAAGCACAATATTCTGTAAATAAAGGACTTTGGGGAACTTCAGTAGGCGGTAAAGAAACATTGACATCCAGAAATAATCTTCCGGAAGAAGCTTTTCCGTCTCAGATTAAAGAAACTCAGCCTTCAGAACTGGAAATTGAGTTTAAAAACGGAGAGGTAATAGGAGTGAATGGTGAAAATTTTGAACATTCTGTATATGCTATTCAGAAAATAGAGGCTTTGGCCTCGGTTTATGGAATTGGCCGTGATATTCACGTAGGGGATACGATTGTTGGGATTAAAGGACGTGTGGGATTTGAAGCAGCTGCAGCATCAGTAATTATCAAAGCACATCATTTATTAGAGAAACATACACTTTCAAAATATCAGCAAATGATGAAGTCTCAGTTATCAGACTGGTACGGAAACTGGCTTCATGAAGCGCTATTCTTAGATCCTGTCATGAGAAATATTGAATCTTTCCTGGCTGATTCTCAGAAAACAGTGACTGGAAAAGTATTTGTAACCCTTCATCCATATAGATTTGTTCTTAATGGAATTGAATCTGATCATGACCTGATGTCCGATAAATTCGGAAGTTATGGAGAAGCAAACAGAGCATGGACAGGAGATGATGTGAAGGGCTATACTAAAATTGTAAGCAATTCCTTAAATATATATCACCAGATTAACCAAAATATCAATTAGTTCCGAAAGAACGATTAATGCAAGGCAGAATAGAGTTCTGTCAGAATCAAAATGAAGAAAACAGTAGGAATAATTGGTGCCAACGGTTATACAGGAAGTGAGCTGATACGCTTACTGGCCTTTCATCCCCATGTGACATTGAGTTTTTTATATAGTCGTTCGAATTCGGGAATAAGAATTTCGGATCTGTACCCGGATTTAACGACGGTTTGTGAAATGGTTTTGACGGATAAACCTGAAGAGGTGGATATTCTTTTCCTGTGTCTTCCACATAAAGAAAGTCAAAACTGGTTAACTCAGAACCCTGTCACAGATGAGACGCTGGTAATTGATCTTGGAAACGATTTCCGTTTAGAAGGAAACTTTGGAAACAGAGATTTTATCTACGGATTACCTGAAATCAATAAAAAACAACTGGCAAATACTAAAAGCATCGCTAATCCGGGATGTTTTGCTACCGCTATTCAATTGGCTTTACTGCCATTTGCGGAAAAAGGAGTATTGAATGAAGTTTTTACTACAGGGATTACAGGTTCTACAGGAGCCGGACAGTCTTTGCAGGCAACAACTCATTTTACCTGGAGAAATGATAATGTTTCAGCATATAAAACATTAACGCATCAGCATGGGGATGAGATTTTACAGCAGTTGATTTCATTTAATAATAAAGAAGTAACCCTGAATTTTGTTCCATGGAGAGGAGATTTTGCAAGAGGAATTTTTACAAGTTCCACGATGAAGACGGATTTGGAGCTGGAGGAAATAGAACAATTATATCAGGATTTTTATGCGGAGGAGCCTTTCGTTATGGTAAGTAGGAAGGCAGTGGATTTAAAGCAGGTTGTCAATACCAATCGCTGTGTGATTCAAATCGAAAAGAGTGGAAATGTTGTCGTTATTCACTCAGCGATTGACAATTTGTTAAAAGGTGCTTCGGGACAGGCAGTACAGAATATGAATCTGGCCATGAACTGGGAAGAAAATGCAGGATTGAATTTAAAGCCAATAGCATTTTAAATTGACAATATATAATTGAGAATTTTAAACAAGAAGTAAATCTGACTTAGGAAAATGGAGCGTTAAGAAAATTAATTCTATGAACGTTAAGAAAATTCTATTGTTTGAAGTGCGAGGGAAATATAGAACCGAAGAGCCAATTTGGATTTCGCACAAGTTTTAGAATTTTTAGAGAATAGAACTAATTTTTAGCGGAAGTTTCCAGGTCTTGAACTTTTGTTTCTTTTGTTTCAAGACAAAAGAAAAATTAAAAAAAACAAAAAATGAATTTATTCAACGTATATCCATTATTCAATATAAATCCGGTAAAAGCTCAGGGATCATTTCTTTGGGACGACAAAGGAGAAAAATATCTTGATTTCTACGGAGGTCATGCTGTAATTTCTATTGGCCATAATCATCCACATTATCAGAATAAGCTGAAAGATCAACTGGAAAAAATATCTTTTTATTCCAATTCCGTTCAGAATGAATTGCAGACTGAGCTGGCAGAAAAGCTGGGAAAACTTTCAGGATATGAAGATTATAATCTTTTCCTATGTAATTCGGGGGCTGAAGCCAATGAAAATGCATTGAAACTTGCTTCATTTCATAATGGAAAAAGTAAAGTGCTTTATTTTTCAGGTTCATTCCACGGAAGAACTTCGGCGGCAGTTTCAGTGACAGATAATCCTAAAATTGTTGCTCCGGTTAACTTTTCAGAAAGATTTATTAAATCAGAGTGGAATGATGTGCAGCAACTTGAAGAGACTTTTGAGAAGTATGGAAATGAAATTTCTTCTGTCATCATCGAGGGAATTCAGGGAGTAGGCGGAATTATGATTCCTACACCGGAATTTTTATCTAAAATTAAAGAACTGTGTGAGAAAAATGATGCTGTTCTTATTTTGGATGAAGTGCAATCCGGATACGGAAGAAGCGGATATTTCTTTGCTCATCAGGAGTTCGGTCTTGAAGCAGATATTATTACAACGGCAAAAGGAATGGGGAACGGATTTCCTGTTGGAGGAGTTTTGATTCATCCTAAATTCCAGGCGAGCAATGGTTTGCTGGGAACAACATTTGGAGGGAACCATCTTGCCTGTGCTGCTTCAATTGCTGTACTGGATGTGATGAAAGATGAAAATCTTATCGAAAATGCTCAGGAAATGGGCGGGTATATTGAAAATGAAATTAAAGATTTACCACATATTAAATCCATCCGAAGGAAAGGATTGATGATCGGAATAGAACTTGACAGAGACTGTTCAGAAATAAGGAAAAGCTTATTGTTCGATCATCATATTTTCACAGGAAACTCTAATGATAAAAGTGTCTTAAGGATTCTTCCGGCACTGAATATCAAAAAAGAGGAAACAGATCTTTTCATCAATGCTTTAAAGGCAGTATTGGAAAATATCTAAACGATTTAAAAACAAAATGAAAAGTTGAGTGGAGTATTTGTCATTGACTACGTCGAATCTTCGATTTCTGACGAAGGAAGAATCTCGTTGTTACTGATTACAGATTCTTCATTCCACTGCGTTTCATTCAGAATGACAAAAACAAACGCCAATTGCTGAGTGAAACGCCTTTGCGAACGGAAAAAATGGTATTAGTGAAAAACATTGCGCCTTTGCGTTAAGAAGCCTAATCAATGTGTAAACAAAATCTTTAAAATTAATTCAAAATGAAAAAATTCACCTCTGTAAGTGATGTAGAAAACTTACAGGAAATCATAAAAAAAGCTTTACAAATAAAAGCTGACCCGCTTACTGAAACAGAAAAAGGAAAAGGGAAAACAATAGGACTTGTATTTTTAAACTCAAGCCTGAGAACCCGTTTGAGCAGTCAGATTGCAGCACAAAACCTTGGTTTAAATGTATTGACATTAAATGCCACACAGGAAGCCTGGAATCTTGAATTTGCTGACGGAGCTGTAATGAACGGAGATACGGTAGAACATATCAAAGATGCTATTGAAGTTCTGAATCAATATTGCGACATCATCGCAGTACGTTGTTTTGCAGGAATGAAGAGTAAGGAAGATGACGTAAACGAAAGCATCTTAAGCCAATTTGAAAAACATGCAAAAGTACCTGTGATCTCTCTGGAATCGGCTACTCGTCATCCACTACAAAGTCTTGCTGACTGTATTACTATCACAGAAAATTGGAAAAAAGATCATAAACCAAAAGTGGTATTGACCTGGGCACCGCATATCAAACCTATTGCACACGCTGTTGGAAACTCTTTCGCAGAATGGATGCAGGAAATGGATGTAGAGTTGGTAATTGCCAATCCTGAAGGATATGATCTGGATAAAAACTTTACAAAAGACATAAAAGTAATTCATGATCAGGATGAAGCTTTGAAAGATGCAGACTTCATCTATGTGAAAAACTGGTCTTCTTTTGATGATTATGCTGCCATGCCTGAAGTGAAAGGTGATTGGATGCTGACCAATGAAAAATTAGCTCATACTAATGATGCAAAAGTAATGCATTGTCTTCCGGTTCGTCGTAATGTAGAGTTGAGTGATGAGGTGATGGATGGAGATCATTCTATTATCTATCAGCAGGCAAAAAACCGGATTTTCTCTGCACAGGCCGTTTTCAGTGAAATTTTAGATGAATTAAAAGCCTGAAATAATCCTTGTTAAGATTTTAAACTTTGACAAGGATAGAAAAAGGTATGGATCACAAAACGTTTACAATGAAAGAAAAGTTATACATCATAAAAATTGGCGGAGCTTTAATTGATGATGAAGAATTGTTAGCCCAATTCTTAGAACAATTTTCTGAAATTCAGGAAAAAAAGATCCTTGTTCATGGCGGAGGAAAGTTAGCCACCACATTGGCTGATAAATTGGGCATTGAACAGAAAATGATCAACGGAAGGAGGATTACCGATAAAGAAACATTGGATATTGTAACGATGGTATATGCAGGAGGAATCAATAAAAATATTGTTGAAAAGCTGCAGCAGAAAAAATGCAATGCTATAGGCTTTTCCGGAGCGGATGGAAACTTAATTAAAGCTAAAAAAAGAGAACATCCTGAAATTGACTTTGGATTTGTGGGGGATATCAATAAGAAAAGTGTGAATAAAAAGCTGGTTTCAAAATTAATCAAGCTGGATCTTGTTCCTGTATTTTCTGCAATTACCCACGATAGAAAAGGAAACCTTTTTAATACCAATGCAGATACCATTGCTTCTGTGATGGCGCAGGCGCTATCGGAAAAATATGAAGTGGAGCTTTTGTATTGTTTTGATAAAGAAGGTGTTTTAGAAGATGTAAACAATCCTGAATCCGTGATCAAAAGTGTAAATGAAGAAGAGTTTGAAGTATTAAAAGAAGAAGGAAAGCTTCACAAAGGGATTTTACCCAAACTTGAAAATGCTCTTGGAGCTGTAAAAAATAATGTAGAGAAAGTGTTTCTGATCAAGGAAACAGAATTGAAAAATCATATAGAAAATCATCATGCAGGAACTGAAATCTGTTTATAATAAAGAAGAGCTGTTAAATAATGCGATCGGATTGCTTAAAAATTTGATTGAGATTCCTTCATTCAGTAAAGATGAATTCAACACGTCAGTGGAAATTGAGAATTTTTTCAAAAAGCATCAGATTCCTACGAAACGTTTTAAAAACAACATCTGGGCGGTGAATAAACATTTTGATGTGTTTAAACCTTCCGTTTTACTGAATACGCATCATGATACCGTAAAGCCTAACAAAGCATATACACTTGATCCGTTTGTTCCTGTTGAAAAAGACGGCAAACTGTTCGGATTGGGAAGTAATGATGCCGGAGCTTCTTTGGTTTCTATGGCTCAGGTTTTTTTGCATTTTTATGATAAAGAAGATTTAAAATATAATTTAGTTATTGCTTTGACGGCAGAGGAGGAGATTTCAGGGTTTGATGGAATCGAAGCCTTATTTCCGCAGCTACCCAACGTAGAACTCGCCATTGTAGGAGAACCCACGCAGATGAATCTGGCGATTGCAGAAAAAGGACTTCTTGTGATTGATGGAGAAATGAAAGGTACTCCTTCTCATGCCGCTCATCCTAATTATGATAATTCGATTGTAAAATGTATGCAGGATCTGCAGAATATTTTAGCCTTTAAATTTCCAAAAGTTTCAGAATATCTGGGAGAAGTTAAGGTTACTTTATCAGGAATTCATGCAGGAGTACAACATAATGTTGTTCCGGAATCTTGCAATTTCACACTTGATGTAAGGGTAACAGACGAATATTCCAACCAGGAAGCGTTTGAAATCATACAGTCTCACATGGAATCAACGCTCACCGCAAGGTCTTTCAGGCTGAATTCTTCAAAGATCGAAATGGATCATCCGTTTGTAAAAGCAGGAATCGAAATCGGAAGGACAACTTATGGTTCACCTACTTCCTCAGATCAGGCGATTATCCCATGTACATCAGTGAAAATGGGTCCTGGAGACAGTAGGCGCTCTCATACTGCAGATGAATTTATCTATATCCATGAAATAGAAGAAGGAATAGAAATCTACATCAGTATTTTAGAAAAAGTGTTATAAAAAAGGAAGATGGGTGTAGGAAGAGGGAAGTTATTGCAGTATGTTATTAGCTTTCTGCCTCCAGCATCAGACTTCCGACTCAATATATGTTTTGACTCCGCCCGGCAGGCACGAAGTTTAGTTTTTAATAAGATTTATGCAAAAAGAAAATTAGAAATGAAAGCTTATCATAAGGAAATGTTTTTTTATAGTTAATAGTAATAAGGATTGCCTTGCCGGGCATGTCAAAACCAACAAATATTTTAAATCAGATATTATGAAATCACTGCTAACGAATTTTCTGGTAATACAACAGATACAAATGGTGATTGCATATGATTTAAAAAAAATAAATAATTACATATGAAAAAAATATGGCAGAAGGATAACCTTGCCACCAATATATTAGTCACTCAATTTACCGTTGGGAAAGATCTTGACTTCGATGAGCGTTTGGCAAAATATGATGTCAAAGGTTCTATGGCACATTGCAAAATGTTAGCAGAAACCGGGATTATTTCCCAGGAAGAATCAGAGCAGATGATATCTGTTTTGAATACTATTTTAAATCAAATTGAAAATGGGACTTTTGAAATTGATAAAGAAGCTGAGGATATCCATTCTCAGGTAGAAGCAATCTTAATTGAAGAATTAGGAGATACTGGAAAGAAAATCCATACCGCGAGATCAAGAAATGATCAGGTTTTATTGGATATTAAGCTCTATTTATTGGATGAGATCCGTACGATCACAGCTCTTACTGATGAGTTTTTCCAGATTCTGATTCAATTGGCAGATCAGCATAAGAATGTATTGCTTCCGGGGTATACCCATTTGCAGATTGCGATGCCTTCCTCATTCGGATTGTGGTTTGGAGCTTATGCGGAAGCGCTTTTGGATGATGTGGAAATGCTGTTTTCGGTGAAAAATATCATCAATAAAAATCCATTGGGATCAGCGGCAGGTTATGGTTCGTCTTTTCCGATCAACCGTGAAAGTACAACCTATAACTTAGGATTCCAGTCGATGAACTATAATTCTGTATACGCTCAGATGACCCGTGGAAAGTCAGAAAAAATGCTGGCGATGTCTATGGCAACTTTAGCGGGAACACTCGGGAAATTTGCTTATGATGTATGCCTGTATTTGAATCAAAACTTTGATTTTATCAGCTTTCCAAAGGAGTTTACTACGGGAAGCAGTATTATGCCTCATAAAAAGAATCCGGATATCTTTGAGCTGGTTCGTGCACGATGCAACAGAATTCAGTCACTTCCGAATGAACTCATTTTATTGACAAATAATCTGCCTTCAGGATATCACAGAGATGTACAGCTGACCAAAGAAATTCTTTTCCCAGCTATTGATTCCCTGAAAGAATGTCTGGAGATTCTAAGCTACACTTTACCTAATATTCAGGTAAAAGACGGAATTCTGGATGATGAGAAGTACAAATACCTTTTCAGTGTAGAGAAGATCAATGAAGAAGTAAAAAACGGAAGTTCTTTCCGTGATGCTTATGTGAAAGTAGGGCAGGAAATTGAAAACAACGAGTTCGAATTTGAACCTGGAAATCTTGAACATACCCACCAGGGAAGTATCGGAAATCTTTGTCTGGATAAAATAGAATATCAGTTCAATAAACTGAAAAATAAATTATTGGGTTAGAATCTAAGCCATTAAGGTCGTTAAAAACTTAAGTAAAATCAGTAGAATTTCTAAATTATTTTAGTCTGCTGCCTTTTCGTTGTGAAAGCCTTAATCTTATAAATCTTATCTGCTTAAGTGATCTTAATGGTTGGATTTTACTCCGCTCTTTGAATTTGATGATTGATAAATTGAACCATTAAGGTAGATGAATGGTTAATATAAGTTAAGAGAATCTGCGGTTTTTTCAGCTGCATAGTTTTAAAATTCGCTTGCGAATTCCTTAATAATTTTTCATCTCTTATAAGCTCTTAATGGTTTAAATAAAGGATTTATTCTAAATGTAGTGGATTTTTCACCTTATGAAGCATCACTTACAGTTTGAAATTTAGATTAAATATGCAGGGCGAAATTTTATCGGAGATAAAATCCTTGCGTCTTTGCGTTTTCTAACAAAATCAGAGATTATAAAGAGTTTGGTATACGCAAAGGCGCAAAGACAATGATGTGAATTATTTTTAAGGCGCAAGAAAATCAGAGATTTTCAGCAAGAAGTTTAAGTCAGTTTGGGTTTAAAAATAGAAGGATTATTCCAGATCAATTTTGAACTTGGTAGACTTTTTCACCTCGTGAAGCACAATTGAACTGTGGTACTGCCCGATGTTAGGAATGTTTGAGATCACATTCACAGCAAATTCATTATATGAATTGATATCTTTGGCAATGATCTTCAACATATAGTCATACTCCCCGGAAAGGCTGATGATTTCCTGTACTTCATCATATTTTCCGATGTGGTTCTCAAAGGTTTCCAATACTTTCTTGGATTGTTCCTTGAGACGGACATTACAGTAGACCACAATATTTAACCCAAGTTTTTCACGGCTTAAAAGTCCTACATACTTTTGAATGATCCCATGTTTCTCCAGTTGTTTGATTCGCTCATACGTAGGAGTAAAGGTAAGACCAATTTTTTCGGAAATTTCTTTAACCGATAATGTAGAGTCTTCCTGAATAATGCTGAGAATCATTTTGTCTTTTAAATCCATAAAATAATTTGAGTTGTAACAAAAATATTAATTTTAAATGAGAATAAGGAAATACTGAGGTTTTTAATTTATTTTAAATTTTGTTTTTGTAGGTTCATAAAATTGTTGTATCTTTGCACCTAATGAATAAAAAAGCATTTATATCATTAGATTTACCGGGCGAAAGCGCCCTTTACGATATTTATTGTTATTAGCGAAGATTGTTGTCTTCGCTTTTTTTATGCCCAAAAATAAGAATTATGTTTACGATTACAGAACTAAGCACCGAGAGAATCAACAGTATACTGACAGAAGCGATGGCTTTTGCGAACGGTAAAACTGCTAAAATTGAAGGAGAAGTTTTTTGCTCAAACCTTTTCTTCGAAGACAGTACAAGAACGAAAACAAGTTTTGATCTTGCAGAAAGAAAACTGGGACTTCAGGTAGTTCCGTTTGATGCATCACACAGTTCGGTAAACAAAGGCGAAAGTCTTTATGATACAGTAAAGACCATTGAAAGTATAGGAGTAAACCTTGTGGTAATCCGGGATAAGAAAGACAGGTACTTCGAAGAATTAAAGAATATCAGCATTCCGGTGATTAATGGAGGAGACGGAACAGGAAACCATCCTTCACAATGTATGCTGGATCTACTGACCATCTATCAGGAATTCGGGAAGTTTGAAGGATTGAAGGTAGGAATTGTAGGCGATGTAAAACACAGCCGTGTAGCGAACTCAAATGCGGAGGCTTTAAGAAGATTAGGCGCTAAAGTATACTTTTCAGGACCGGAACAGTGGTTTGACGAAGGAGCTTTAATCAACGGGACTTATATGTCAGTAGATGAACTGATCGGCGAAGTGGATGTTTTAATGTTATTAAGAATCCAGCACGAAAGGCACGATGCTGCAATGAGTTTCACTGCTTCAGAATACCATAAAAGATATGGCTTGACTAAAGAAAGAGAACAGTCAATGAAAGAAGAAGCAATCATCATGCACCCGGCTCCAATAAACAGAGGAGTGGAGATAGATTCAGACCTTGTAGAATGCAAGAGATCAAGAATCTTTAAGCAAATGCAAAATGGAGTATTCGCAAGAATGGCCATTTTGAAAGAAGCGTTGGAAAGTAAGGGTTATACCTTTAAGTAAGAGCCAAGTAAGAAGTTAAAAGTTAAAGAGACCCGTAGGGGCGAGCTGTTAATAGCAATGGGTGAAGCCCATAGAAACAAAGGATGAAAATCCGAGCCCTGTAGGGGCGGTCTGTTAATGATATATAAATAAAATAATAAGAGATAAAAGTTTAAAATGAAGAAAAAATTAATACTGGAGTCCGGTGAAGTGTTTCATGGAGAAGGTTTCGGAGCAGAATTGGAAACTGCAGGGGAAGTAGTTTTCAATACCGGAATGACAGGGTATCAGGAATTGATTTCTGACCCATCGTATTGCGGTCAGATTGTTTGTATGACCTATCCGCTTATCGGAAATTATGGTATTAACCGTGATGATTATGAAAGTATTGAGCCGGCAATCAAAGGGCTTATCGTAAAAGAACTTTGCGATCTTCCTTCCAATTTCCGTACTCAGATTACTTTAGATGAATTATTTAAAAAGAAAAACCTTTCAGGAATTTCAGGAATTGATACAAGAAGACTGACAAGGATTCTTCGTAACTATGGAGTTGTAAAAGGAAAAATCGTAAATGCTGATGCTGATGAAGCTGCCGTAGCTTCTGAACTGAAAACAACAACTTTTCCAATCAATCAGGTAGAGGAGGTTTCTACAAAAACACCTTACGCCAACCCGAACAGAGGTTTCAAAGTAGTTTTGGTAGACTTCGGGGCAAAACTGGGGATCATCAGAGAACTGTCTCAAAGAAACTGTGACATCATTGTGGTTTCTCAGGATACTACAGCAGAAGAAATCCTGTTGATGAATCCAGATGGAATTATGTTGTCAAACGGTCCTGGTGACCCTGAAGATGTACCGCATGCTTTAGACATGATCAGAGGATTATTAGGAAAAGTTCCAATCTTCGGAATCTGTTTAGGACACCAATTGATCGGTCTTGCTTGTGGAGCAAAAACTTTCAAACTGAAATTCGGACACAGAGGAGGAAATCACCCGGTATTGGATTTAGAGAAAAATACGGTAGCCATTACTTCTCAAAACCACGGATATGCGGTAGATCAGAAAAGCTTAAAAGGAACAGACCTTATTGAAACCCACATCGCTTTGAACGACAGAACAAACGAAGGATTAAAACACAAAATCCATCCTTGTTTCTCAGTTCAGTATCACCCTGAAGCAAGTCCGGGCCCTGAAGATGCAAACTACCTGTTTGATGAGTTCATTCAAATGATGGAGGACTTTAAAAAGTAAGAAAGACATTAGATATTAGACATCAGATAGCAGACTCTATTATGCATAATTTTGAAAAACTGGTTTTTTGGCAGAAATCGATTGAACTTGCAAAAGAAGTTTACATCATTTGTGCAGAGTTACCTAAAGATGAAAAGTTTGGTTTGGTTTCTCAAATTAAAAGATCTGTAATCTCTATTCCTTCCAATATAGCAGAAGGAGCAGGAAGAAATAATGACAGAGAGTTTTATCATTTTCTTGGAATTGCAAATGCTTCCTCCTTTGAGCTGCAGACACAGTTAATTTTAACCAAAGAATTAAATTTGCTCGAAGCAGAAAAAGTTAATAGTTTAATATCAAATCTGAATGAAATTCAAAGAATGATTTATTCATTCAAAAATAATTTAAAAAAGTAAAAAACATCTTGTTGGAGGTCTGAAATCTGACATCTAACATCTTGTATCTAAAAAAAGAAAAATGGCAAAACGTACAGATATAAAAACAATTTTAGTAATCGGTTCAGGACCTATCATCATTGGTCAGGCAGCTGAATTTGATTACGCAGGAACGCAGGCTTGCCTGTCTTTAAAAGAAGAGGGCTACAAGGTAATTTTGATCAACTCAAACCCTGCAACGATCATGACGGATGTGGAAATCGCGGATAAAGTATATATCGAGCCGATTTCATTACAGTTTGTAAGCCACATCATCAGAAAAGAACGTCCGGATGCATTATTACCAACATTAGGAGGTCAGACAGGGCTAAACATGGCGGTAGAATTGGAAAAATCAGGAATTCTTGAAGAATGCAAAGTGGAAGTATTGGGAACGAAGCTTTCTGCAATCAACAGAGCAGAAGACAGAGACCTTTTCCGTGAGTTGATGAGAGAATTGAATGAGCCGGTTCCGGAATCTGATATCGTAAATACAGTAGAAGGAGCACTTGCTTTCGCAGATGAAATCGGATATCCTGTAATTGTTCGTCCTGCCTTTACAATGGGGGGAACAGGAGGGGGTATTGCTTCCAACGAGGTAGAATTGAAAGAAATTGCCGAATTAGGATTAAAGCACAGCCCGGTTACACAATGTTTGATTGAAAAATCAATCGCTGGTTTCAAAGAAATTGAATATGAAGTAATGCGTGATGCAAACGACAATGCCATTGTGGTTTGTAACATGGAAAATATTGACCCGGTAGGAGTTCACACAGGAGACTCTATCGTAGTAGCACCTTCTCAGACCCTTTCAGACAGAGAGTATCAGTTGCTGAGAAATGCTTCACTGAAAATCATCAGAGCGTTAGGTATCGAAGGTGGATGTAACGTACAGCTTGCACTGGATCCACACTCTTTTGAATACTATATCATCGAAGTAAACCCTAGAGTATCCCGTTCATCAGCTTTAGCAAGTAAAGCAACAGGTTACCCGATTGCAAAAATCGCTGCAAAAATCGCTGTAGGTTTAACACTTGATGAAATCATGAACCCGGTAACTGGAAAAACATACGCATGTTTTGAGCCGGCTCTTGACTATGTGGTTACAAAATTCCCAAGATTCCCATTCGATAAATTTGAGACGGCGGACAGAAGACTTTCTACTCAGATGAAAGCTACTGGTGAAGTAATGGCCATCGGAAGAAACCTTGAAGAATCTTTACAGAAAGCAATCCGTTCATTAGAAACAGGAATCAAGCATTTAGGATTAAAAACAAAACAAGCTGAAGCACTTACTGCTGAGGAAATCGAAAGAAGAATCAGAGTGTGTGATGATGAGAGACTATTCATCATCGGAGATGCTTTAAGAAGAGGATACGATTGGGAACAGATTGTAGAATGGAGCAAAATTGATAAATTCTTCATCTGGAAACTAAAAAAGTTAGTTGACTTCGAAAAAGTAATCGCTGCCAACAAATTCGATAAAGAAACATTAATTGAAGCGAAGAGATTAGGTTTCGCAGATATCAATATCGCAGTTCTTTGGGATGTAAAAGAACGTGAGGTTTTCAACTTCAGAAAAGAAAACGGAGTAATGCCTGTTTACAAAATGGTAGACACTTGTGCTGCTGAATTTGAAAGTGAAACTCCTTATTTCTACGGAACTTACGAGGAAGAGAACGAAAGTGTTGTTTCAGACAAAGAAAAAATCATCGTACTAGGTTCCGGACCTATCAGAATCGGGCAGGGAGTTGAGTTTGATTACGCTACTGTTCACTCAGTATGGGCGATCAAAGAAATGGGTTACGAAGCAATTATCATCAATAACAACCCTGAAACTGTTTCTACAGATTTCTCAATCTCTGATAAACTTTACTTCGAGCCGCTTACAGAAGAAGATGTAATGAACATCATCGAGCTTGAAAAGCCTAAAGGAGTAGTGGTACAGTTCGGAGGACAAACTGCGATCAACCTTGCAGATAAATTAGCCTCTCACGGAGTACAGATCTTAGGAACTTCACTGGAAGATCTTGACAGAGCTGAAAACAGAGATAAATTTGAAAAAGCACTTCAGGAACTTGGAATTCCTCAGCCAAAAGGAAGAACTTCAACTTCTAAAGAAGAAGCTATAAAAATTGCTAACGAAATCGGTTACCCGGTATTGGTGCGTCCAAGCTACGTTCTTGGAGGTAGAGCAATGGAAATTGTATACGCAGAAGCAGAACTGGCTTACTACATGGAGCATGCGGTAGAAGCAAGCCCTGAGCACCCTGTTTTGGTTGACAAATACATGGTAGGAAAAGAAATTGAGGTTGATGCAATCTGTGACGGAGAAACAGTAGTGATTCCGGGAATTATGGAGCACATTGAAAGAGCAGGAGTTCACTCCGGAGACTCTATCGCAGTATATCCACCACAGAATATCTCTCAAAGTGAAATAGATACTTTGGTAGACTATACACAGAGACTGGCAAAAGGATTGAAAGTTATCGGATTAATGAACATCCAATACGTTCTTTTTGAAGGAAATGTATATGTAATCGAAGTAAACCCTCGTTCTTCAAGAACAGTTCCTTTCTTATCTAAAATCACAGAAGTTCCAATGGCTAACCTTGCAACAAAGGCAATCTTAGGACAAAAGCTGAAAGATTTAGGATACGAAAACGGATTGGTTCCAAACAAAGAAGGAGTATTTGTAAAAGTACCGGTATTCTCTTTCTCTAAACTAACGAAAGTTGATATTTCTTTAGGCCCTGAAATGAAGTCTACAGGAGAAGTTATGGGGAAAGATACAACTCTTGAAAAGGCACTTTACAAAGGATTGGTTGCAGCAGGAAGAAAAGTTCCAATGCACGGATCTATACTGTTCACTGTAGCAGATAAGCACAAAGACGAAGCAGCGGCTCTTGCAGCAAGATTCCATGAAGTAGGATTCAGAATCTGGGCTACAGAAGGTACTGCGAAATTCTTCGAGGAAAAAGGAATACCTTGCAAGATCGGATACAAAATCGGAGAAGAAAGTGTAAACCTTATCGACCTTATTCAGAAAGGAAAAGTTCAGTATGTTGTGAATACCACTACAAAAGGTAAACAGGCAGAAAGAGACGGATTCCAGATCAGAAGAATGAGTGTGGAAAACGGTGTTCCTTGTTTAACTTCAATGGATACGGTAGAAGCAATCTTAAAAGTAATCGAAAGCATGAGCTTCAAAATGGAGACGATGTAATTTCGAGAATTAAATATTCAAAATCCCGCAAGTTTTCTTGTGGGATTTTTTTATCGGAAAAACTCATAAATTAAACTTATCTGATTATTTTTACAAAAACCATCTAAACTTCAATACAATGAGTACAAAGTCAATTACGATAGGATTCTTAAGCTTTATTTTCGTAATGGTACTTTCAGGATGTTCCTGGTTGACTGATTTTTATATTCAGAATCTGACCGGGGCCAAAAAAATAATAAAGATCAATTATAGTTATCCTATCTCAAAAGCGATTGATAATGGATCCGGCAACTTTGGATTTAGTTATGAGAATGGAATACTATCACCGCGGTCTTTTTATAAAATAAAAAATCCCAAGTCTCTTGAAAAAATAGAAATAAGAGATTCTTCCATCGTTGTTGAACTTTATCCAAATTCAACAACAAAAATTTACAACAGTCATAATGGAAGTTGGAGATATAAGATTAAAAGTGTTGAGATTGATGGAACAATATTTTATCCTGCGGAACTGCAGAATAAAAGCCGGTACATTCGTAATGATTATGTTTATAAAATTGAATAAAGAAAAAAGCCAGAATGGATAAAAAAGCCATAAAAATTTTATTAAATACCATAAAAAGTTCTCAGGATGAAAGTTTAAGAGACTGGTTTGATTGGGAAACTTACATGCAATATATTACCAAAGACGATTTTGAGTATGCAAAGAAGCAATCTGTAATGTTTGATCAGGAAGAAATAAGTCATGATGAAATTTGCAGAAGAATTAAAAAAGCTGTTGCTGATATTAATAAACAGCAAGTGGTAGATGCTTTTCTTTATAGTTTAAGTACCAGGCAATTAGAATATCGTTCATTTTTATCCAGCTACTGTATTGCACAAAGTGTGGCAGAACATAGTTTTACAGCAAGTCCAAAGCCCAATGAAGAGATCTGTGCGGTCTGCGGTCTTCACACCTTTGAATTTGAAGATCCTATCGAGTTCAATACCATCAATTATTTTAAATATAAAGACGGAAGCTGTTTTGATAGCTTAATCCAGGTTTTATTTGATGTAGAACAGTTTCCAAAACATTTGGCCGTTAAACCAAACGAAAATGATTATAAGATTCTCAATGAATTGAAAGGAATTATAGAAGCAGCAGAACCCAATGACAGAATTTCTCAGCTCAAAAAGAAGATTTCCAAAACAATAAAATCAAACGACGAAGAACGGTTAGGATTGCTGGAAATATTGGGAGTTATCGGAATCTTACATGATGATGCCCATTTTGGGTATGCAGACCAATACGTTACTTATCCGGAAAGGGAGCATAGACCCATTAGAAATGATGATGTTGGATATCCTGCGAGATGGTGGCAGGGAAAATTTGGAATAGATAATGAAAAATGGAAGTATTGGTTTGAAGTGAAATAACAGGCTGTATGCTGTACAGACACGTATTTGAGTGTAAATTTCCAACGTAAAAAGACCCGCAGGAATTAATTCACTGTAGTTTTTGTCGGATTAGTTGAAAAGTAGATTATGTTTGCCGAATTATTTATAAATTAGAGCGTTAAAATTCAGGCTGTTATTACTATTTAAAAACTAATAAAAATTCCACCAAATCAAATATAACCATGGCAGAATATTACGCAAAATCAAGCAATTCTTTATCTTTTGAAGTCATAAAAGAAGAAAGATTAATTGGAAAACTTACTTATACAAGCTGGTTTAAATTTAATGCTGTCATTGAAATTGCTGATGGACAGACCTATCAGGTGGAACCAAAAGGTTTTTGGGGAACTACCATTGAGCTGAAAGACCATGAAAGAGTCCTTTTAAAATTCAGGATGAACTGGAATGGTGAAATCGTGGTGCAGACTTATTTTGATGGCGTGAAAAACGGTTATCTCTTTAAACACAGAGGCATCTTTAAAGAATCATTTGTCCTTACCGATCAGGAAGGAGTGGAACTTATGATTATCAAACCCCATTTAAAATGGACCTCCATGAATTATGAATATCAGATCACAACATCAGATGCTTTTGAAATGTTTCCTGATAAAGAGATTGTTTTAATCAACGCATTGCATTGTGCCAATTATTATATGTCGATGATGGCTGCTGCCGTGATATAAAAGATAATTTTAGATTTTAACAGCGATGTCATTGACTACAGCGAATCTGCGATTTCTTACGAAGGAATCTCATTAATAATAAACTTGTTTAAACTTTTTTGAAACATTAAGATTGCATTAAGATGTTTAGAGTATTAAGATGAGCTTCGCTTTAAGCTTAAAAATCAGAATGATTTATCTTAACTTAACTTAACTATGCTTTACTGCTTAAATTCTTCTTAATGGTTTAAGAAATATCCAATATTTTTTGATAAGTTGAAGAAACTCCAATGTATTTTGTTATCAATAAGATAAATAATATTTAGCCTACTTATCCAAAGCCAAACTATCTTCCAATAATCTGTAGCGTATAATTTTATTGTTCTGAATACGTATCTGAATGCAGAATAAAGACTCTGCAATATTACCTGTTTCAAGCATCTTCGTTGCAAATTCTCCTGTGATAACAGCATTTTCATCATCGGTGAAAATATGTTCGATTTTAGCAGAAATGGGTTCTGTGTTTTTCCATAAAAGTTCAAAAAAATCGGATACTTCCTGCTTATTATTTCTTATGCCTAGCCAGGGTACTTTCTCTTCATCCCCAGGGATATACCAATCTACAGTATCAGAAAATAGGTTAGTTAATTCTTTTAGATTTCTTTCCGAGAGAAACTGAAGAAAGTGCTGAATGATTTCTTGGATGTTGTTGTTCATTTCTTGAAAATTATAATCAATAATTAGCTGTATATGGAGTTTTGAAGATAAGAAAAATTTGAATTTTAATTGTTATTTATTTTTATTAAATCCCCTTTTGAAGGGCTTTTTTCCTAAAGGAAGTTTTATGATTTGTATCATGTTTTTATTTAGAATTAATAAAAATAAGATAATTTTGTGGAACTAACTTAATTATAAACATGAAAAAAACAATTATTTCTGCAGCTCTATTAGCCGTAACGATGCTGAGTGCCCAGGAAACAGATACCATTAAAGTGTCTGAAATCCAGTCCGTATCTCTCCAGGGAACCCATAATTACAGAACCAAAAAATCTGAATCCATCGCAAGACTTCCTCTTGAAAATCTTGAAAACCCTACCGTTTACAACCTTGTTCCCAAAGAAATCATCAGTGAAATGGGAGCTATGGACTTCAACACAGCGATGGCTTCTGCTCCGGGTGTTGTGGTAAGTAACAGTGTAAACGACAGTGGGAATGATATTTTCATGAGAGGATTCAGTTCCAATGCAAGTTTCAGAAACGGATTGACTCAAAACCCAAGAGTACAGTCCGAAATCGCTAATATTGAAAGAGTAGAAGTAATTAAAGGACCATCCGGAACCTTATTTGGAGGAACATTGGCCAACTATGGTGGAGTAGTGAATATCGTTACAAAAAAACCACAGGAAAACTTCGGGGGAATTATCAATTATACCACCGGAAGTTGGGGAATGAACAGGATCACGGCAGATGTAAACACCCCTTTGAATAAAGAAAAAACAGCATTGGCAAGATTCAATGTGGCAGCGTATTCTCAGGATTCTTTTCAGGATGCCGGTTACAACAAAGGATTGTTCTTCTCGGGAAGTGTTTTATATAAAGTAAGTGACAAAACCACAGTAACACTTGATACCGAGTTTCATGCTCCGGATAAAACATTGAATGCTTACGTAAGAAACTCAGAAAAACTGACCTTACACTCCATGAAGGACCTGGAAGTTGCTTACAAAAGAGCATTTACAAGCAATGATATCGGTTCCAAAAGAACCAATTTTGTAACGATGGCTGAGGTTACCCATAAATTCAATGACCAATGGACTTCAAGAACGTCTTACCAGAGAGGAGAAGCCAATGAAAATGAATCTATCTTTTTAGTACTCAGATATCTGAATAATAATCAGGTCGAAAGAATGATCCGTCCTTTTGACAGTTTTAAAGTAACCACAGACAATATCCAGCAGAATTTTACAGGAGATTTTAAAATAGGAGGTTTACGAAACCGTATGGTAGTAGGAATAGATTATTTCCAGCAAAGAACAAAATATCAGTTCCCTTACTATGAAGCCAACGGATACAGCAATGTTTTCATGCCTTACGATAAAGTTAGCCTTGACAGCTCTTCCCCTTGGGATCCTATTTCAAGAAACAAATTCATGAATAAGGAAAGAAAATCTACAGAATCGGATATTACTACATTCAGAACGATCAGCGGTTATATCTCCAATGTTTTGAATATCACAGACAACTTACTGGTAATGGCAAGTTTGAGAGTAGACAGCTATAAAAATGACGATACAGTAGTAAATGGAGTAGAGATTTCTACTAAAAACGGATATCCTGAAAATAAAGTCACTGGGTACAGCCAGACCCAGTTTTCTCCAAAATTCGGATTAGTGTATGAAATTATAAAAGACCAGATTTCATTCTTTGCCAATTACGTAAATGGATTTAAAAATTATGCTCCGTCATTGAATGAAGTCGGTGTATTGACAAAATGGGATCCGGAGCAGGGAAATCAGATTGAAACAGGTTTTAAAGTAGACCTTTTCAATAAAAAATTACTGACGACTGTGAGTTATTATAATATTAATGTTAAAAACAGATTGGTTGCCGATCCGGGCGGAATAGGAAGCATTCAGGATGGGAATATTAAAAGCCAGGGGCTGGAAATAGGGATTATTGCCAATCCTTTCAAAGGATGGAATATCGTTGCGGGATATGGATATAACGATAATAAATATGACGACCGAAGCAAAGACAGCGGAAAAAGAATCGCCTGGACACCAAAACATGTAGCCAATCTATGGACAAGTTACAAGATTATGGATGGTGCGTATGAAGGGCTTGGTTTCGGAGCCGGATTCAATTTTGTGGATCAAACCTACATCAATATTACCAATCATTTCCTTGCTCCTTCTTATACTACAGTGGGTGCTACAGTTTTCTATGATAAGAAAAAATACAGAATCGGTTTGAAAATGAATAATGCTTTGAATGAAAACTACTGGAACTTCTACGGACAGCCACAGAAGCCAAGAGAGATCCTTGCCAATTTTGCATTTAAATTTTAAAACCTGAAAAACAAAAAAATAATCTCAACGAAAATATAAGGATGAAAACCGCAAAGGTGTAACACTTTGATTGATAATTAACAACCGTTTCTGATGCCCTCAAATATGCTAAAGTAAATGGCAGCAGGAATAACTCTTTTCACTTTTCAAACACGCCATTATTATCAGCTTGTTGCGCCTTTGCATTTTCAACTATTACATTTTTGAATGATGAAAACAGATATGGAAAACAAAAAAACTAATCCTAAAAAAAAGCAGGGAAAATCCCTTACCAAAAGGCTCACCGGATGGCTGCATCTCTGGCTCGGACTGGTTTCCGGGATCATTGTGCTGACGGTTACTCTTTCAGGGACTGTATTTGTCTTTTGTGACGAAATCATTGATCTGTGCGGCGGAAGTGCCAAATATGTCCAGGCCCCGGTCAATGCTAAAAAAATGGCACCTGAAGAATTACTGGCTCAGTTCCATCAGCAGGTTCCGGACAGAAAAGCATTCTATTTTGATACTTATAAAGAAGCAGACAGAAGTTTCAGGGTGGCATCAGCAACTAAACCGCCTAAAGACAAAACCGCCAACAAAGCGGATAAACCGAAGAAGAAAGAACGTGGCCCAAGAGGTGTATTTGCCTATCATTATCTTGATCCTTACACCGGAAAGGTAATCGGTTCTACAAAAAGTTATGAGTTTTTCTATGTTGTAGCGCATATTCATGCCCAATTATTGGCAGGAAAATTCGGTAAAACGGTAGTGGGTATTGCTTCAATTATATTTTTTATCCAATTAATAAGCGGACTGATTCTCTGGTGGCCTAAAAAATGGAACAAAACAACCAGAACAACTGCGTTTAAAATAAAATCAGGAACAAAATGGCGCAGAAAAAACTATGATTTTCATAATGTCTTTGGCTTTTATTCATTGCTTCCTGCAGTATTTATTACCATTACAGGACTCATTATGGCCTATGAAGTTTTAACCAATCTTACCCAGCAGGCTTTCGGCGGAGCAGTGGATGCCCATACCATTGCAGAAAAATATGAACCTAAATTTGATTCTGAGAAAAAAGCCTTGTCTTACGCTGATTTCGTCGACAAAAAATTCAAGGAATTTCCTAATGCAAAACAGTTCAGGATGAGTATTCCAAGAAATGATTCTGCAACTGTTTATCATGTGGTTGCAGCGCAGTTTATCGGGTTAAAAAGCCTTGTCAATGGGAAAAGTATGGAAACGAATAAATATACCGGAAAAGAAATTGATTATCCGAAAGAAGTGCAGATGCATGAAGTGATTGAACATATGAATTTCGATCTTCATGTAGGATATTGGGGCGGAATGTTTGGTAAAATATTCACCTTCATTATCGGGATTATCTGTACAAGTCTTCCGGTGACCGGATTCCTGATCTGGTGGGGCAGAAGAAACAAATCACCCAAAAAGAATAAAGAAGTTAAAAACATTCATCAACACAGAAAAGATTCACACCATGAACAACTGGTTTAAAATTATTACACTCTCATTACTTTTAGTATTCACATCTGGAAAAGCCCAGGAAAAACTGATAATAGGAGAGAAGCAAAGTATATTTTCAAAAATTTTAAATGAAAACAGGGAAATTTGGGTTCACTTGCCTAAAACCTATAATGACAATACCATCAGTCCCGCCAAATATCCGGTAATCTATCTTTTAGACGGAGAAATCAATTTTGAATATTATACAGGATTAACGGATTTTATTGCCAGAACCCCTTATGCCGATATTCCCGAATGTATTGTTGTGGGAATTAAAAATACCGAAAGGACAAGAGATCTTACTCCCACAAAAGCTCAGAAGAAAAGTCCTGTAAATCCGGATATTATACTTTTTGCCGACAGTGGCGGGGGCGAAAATTTCTTGAAATTTATGCAGGAAGAGCTAAAGCCCTTCATCACCAAAAACTACAGGACTCAGGATTATTCTGTATTGGTTGGGCATTCTTTCGGGGGATTATTTGCCATCAATACATTCCTTTTGCATCCGGAGTATTTCAATGCTTATGTTGCGAACGATCCAAGTTTATGGTGGGATAATAAAGTGACCATCACCAGAACAAAAGAGTATCTGGAAAAGAATAAGAAGTTTCCTGCAAAAAAATCTTTGTACGTTTCTCAGGCAGACAATGAAGAACAGCAGAAAAACTGGAATTCTGATATGACTCAGGCCATTGAAGAGTTTAAAGGAATCATAGAAAAGAACGGATCTCTGAATTATAAACATCGTTTTTTTGAAGGAGAAACCCACGGAACAGTTTCCTATCCGGGAAATTATGAAGCATTAAAATTTATATTTAAAGGTTTCAGAACGGATATAAAGCAACTTGCCAAAAATCCCAAGCTGCTTGAAGAAGATTATAAAAAGCTTTCTGAAAAAATGGGCACAGAGTTCACCCCTTCAGAAGCTTACCTGAATGTAGTCATCAAATTCATGAAGAGTAATGGTTTCAAAGAATCCGAAACCTATTTTATGAATCTGAAAGACCGATATTATCCTAAGAAATAAAGAAGTGAAAATAAAAAAGCAAATCCGTTAACCAACAGATTTGCTTTTTTTTGATGCTTGTAAAAGAAATTAGTTTTAAAAATAAAATCACCCTAAAAGGGGATGGTAATATTAAGGTTTTGTATCTAAATTTGTTAGGTAAGCAGTTGAAACATATTTGAGAATTAAATTATATAATTGGTTATCATATAGATTAAAACAGCTGAAACCAATAAAAATAACACCATGAAAAAACAAATTCTGATAATTTGGGCATTACTCTTTGTGCCCAGTTGGATGTTTTCACAAATGAATATTAATCAGACAGATATGCCGAAGAATCTTCAGTTGGGTGTAGCCGCAAAAGCCATTATCGAACTTCAGTATGGAACACCTAATATCAGATTCGGAGTAAGTACAGGAGTAGGTTATCTTACTTTTAATTCCTTATTGCCAGCTATAAATGTGGAGTATATTATTAATTATGGAGGTTTTAGTACGTATCAGGATCCAGATAAAAAAAGGTTTTCAAATCAATTTGCCGCTTCACTATCTTTAACTTCCGGTTTAAATAATGAATTCAGAAACAATTCTTTAGAATATATCAGAAACAGAAATAGCCCCCTTTACTACTTTACGGATCTGACTCAGCCATCATTACAAAATCCATTCAACTCTTCATTTACTTTTGGAGCCAATTGGGTTTATCACCTTTCTGCCAATATCTCTAAATCTAATCGTTTACAAAGGGTTGGCTTTTTGGGACTTAAAATAGAGAATTTTCAATTTGGATATCTTAATGACGGAGGAACACCAATTAAGAGCACTGGCTTAGGAGACAAAGAAGATCGATATTATACAGGTGGAGGATTTGTCAATATTAATTTACCAATGGACCGTAAAATCAATAATATTAATGCAAGCTTTTATAGATTTACAGGTTATTCGGAATTTGCTTTTGATACAGCAGATGAATTCCTTTTCGGTTATGTAGATTATGCTGACCCGAAGCAAAAATACTTCAATCATGGCTTCTGGAATTTTGGAATAGGAAACACAGAGAATTGGAACGGATTTATAAGGCTTAATAATGTTTATGATTTGTCTGAAGTGCAGAATATTATCCATTATCTTACCAAAAGCTCTTATCATCAGAACCAGAAACCTTTTTATATCTCTGCCGGAGGTTCTTATAATATATCTAATCTTAATCTTTCCAATCATGAAAAATAAAGTGTTCATTTTTTTATTATTACTTTCCCTTTTCAGTTGTAAAAGTTTTTTTAATCAGACTGATAAAGAAGTAGCCAGATTAAGAAGTAATGAAGAAATCAGGTTCTCTGAAATTAAACTTTCTGATTTTACAGCCTTTATCCGCTATGTAAACAGAGATTATCCTTCTAAAAGTTTTTATGGAACTAATAATCCTAACAGACTTTCAGAAGTAAATACCAATAGTGAATTAAATCCGAACCCTGAAAAGTCTGAAAAATTAGAACTGCAGTATGTTTTGATTGATAAGGTTAAAAATGCGAAAGGACAGAAGAGGGTTATTTTTATTAGCACCATTCAACCTTTTAAAAGCGGAAAAAAATTAAGCTATGATTATCCTGTTTTTGATAAAGATGAATATATCAATATTAACTTTTTCAATTTTTTTAAGCTAGGTTACTTGGATGAAGGTAAATCTGTCATTACCTTTTACAAGGATTGTTGTCTTAAAGATTATTGGCATTTTATGTGGAAAGAAGATGGTTCCATTCATATAAAAGGCCTTGAATTTGATTATAAAACAAGGTTCGGAGGTGCTAATGAATTTTATTCTTTGGATAAAAAAACTTGGATGCCGATAGAATATCACCCATTGAATCATTTTAAATTTATTATCAATAGTGATTTGGATAGTACTCCGGAAGGCGAGCGTAGTACTGATATTGCAGAAGAAAATAAGATTTACTTTGATGAAATAAATAAGAGAATGTATTTTCACTTCAATACTTATTTTGATTATGGAAATAAGTATAAATGGTTATATTTTAAGGGAGATAGAGTTATTAATCAATGGATGGATTAAGTAAAAATAAAAAGATTTTCCTGTAGAGAAAACCTTTTTACTATTTTGCTTAATGCCTGTTATCACAATTTATAGGAAAATCCTTCTCCTTTTTATCTAAAAAACCAATGGAAGGACAGCCAAAAGACTGCACAAGAAACCCAAAAATTACCGGAGGTTTTCCTTTGAAAAGATGGCCTGTATATTGGAAAATGTTAGCTTCATCAGCATCTGTTCCATACAAAGGAAGAAATTCTCCACCATCACTCCCTGCAAGACTGAATGTTTTCTCTGCAATTTTTTCTTTACGATCATTGATGACGACCAGTTTACGATCTACAATATTTCCTTCTTCAAGATAATCCTGCAGATAATAGGTCAGATTTTCATACTGTGACTGATAGGTTTTTCCCTGAGCTAATTTTGAATGAGAAAAATATTTTTTTGAAATATCGGAATCTGCTTTTTGCCATTTCACCGCTTTCATTTTATTTTCTACGAAAGGATTTTTATTTCCAAAATATGCGATGGCATTATTAAATCGGTCGTACTCTGTGGTTTTTTGGTGAGTAGCTACCTGAAAGCCCATCATATAAGAATCCGGATCTAAATCTTCACTATCTGTATAAGGACTTAGATAAGCTACTGCTTTTAGTTGGCTAACAGGCATTCTTTGAAGTCTGTTGTTCCCATACTCATAAATATACAGTGAATCTTTTTCTGTAAGATGAATCCCATCTAACAGCTTTTTTCTGCTGGGAGCATCCAGTTCAAAATGCTGGCGTTCTTCATAAGTCATCTGCTTATGATTTTTAACAATATCTGCAGGAATAGGTTGCTCTCCTTTGTAGACATCTGAAACAGAAATGAAAATATCCATATCAGAATCTTTTTCAGCGGATGAAATAACAGATAAACTGAAAATATTAAAATCGGTGTAATCTATTTTCTCCTCGGTTTTTGTTGTTTTTACAGAGTCATTCGTAGTTTTTGTTTCTGTGGCAGCCGTTTTTTTCTCTTCCTTCTGGCAGCTTACAATAACCATTGAGGAAAATAAAATGGCCGCAGCAGTTTTGATTTTCATGATCTTTCTTAGTTTTAAGGTGTTTATCATATTCTAATTCATTTTGTAGTAAGGCTCTGAAAAGTATTTGCTGGGTTTTATATAAGCCATTTTCCTCTCAGCATCAAAGATCCAGATAAACCTGCGGAGCATATCGGCACCCAGATAACTTACATTTTGTGTTTTAAGTTCTCCTGCAAAGAAACCTATAGAAACATCTTTAAACATACTTTTTCCCAACTTGAAATACGGAAGAATAGCTTGTTTGGTAGTTAAGATTTTTCCTTCAGAATTTTTCAGCGTTTTTTCTCCTGTTACCTTCAGTTTTTTATCCAGATGCTTTTCTTCAGCAAATTCATTACTGTACAAAATAGCTCCGGAAAATCCTGATTGTAGTACAAAATAAGCTTCCTGCTGTTGGTCTCCATCAATAATATTATCTCCGGCAAGATAGAATCCATCATGATCTAAGATGATATTTAAAGGCTGGTAGTCTTTCAGGTCCGGCATTTTATCATACATCACAAATTGGTTGTTGTCATAATCAATTTTAAATGCTTTACCATCAAAAATTCCGGTTCCGATTTTTCCGTCAGCCTCATGTCCCGTTAACTGATTATCAAAAAAGCGTACATTTTTCTGGATGATTTTCCCAATTTCTACGGTATTATGATCGCTGATTTCTTCTTTGTTGAAAATAATATGATCCGCTTTATGCTTTCGTTCAGGGGAAATTGAATAATCTTTCATCGCAATCTGAAACATCAGATCCAGAGAATCCTTTTTATTGACAAGGGTCTTCACAATGATATTATTGTGCTTTGTAATCCGGAAAGGAATGGTTTGCTGGGCTTTCATACTGGCAAATCCAATAGAAAGCAGCATAAAAAGGGCTGTTTTTTTGAGCATTATAAGTGATTAGTGTTTTAAAACATTAAAATTACCTATTATCTTTGGAAAAGCAAATAATAAAATGAAATGGTTGAAGAATTGCTTCTAAAAAAAAATCCAATTTTGTTCAATCCGGCGAGGGTGGATTCGGAAAATAGTCAACTCATAAAGTTGAACTTTATTTATTAACTTTTCATAGTTTTGCGGCGCTAAAAAACTTTATATGAAATATTTATTAGGAATTCTATTATTCTCTATCATATCATGTGGAAACTCTGAAGAACTAGACAACCAAATACCAGATACTGATTTGCCATTAGGTAAAATTAAAACACTTACCATTAAAGATGAAGAGTTGGTAAGTGGTACAGCTTCCCTTATCGAAAAACTAGATTTTAAGTTTGAATACAGCAATGATAAATTGGTTAAGGTCTGGGATGTTAATGGTAATTATACCGAAAATCTTGAGTATACTAATGGATTATTAACCTCAATTTCTATCGAAGGTAACTCTTATCCCGGACTGTCTGATCCATTGCCGTTCAGTGAAAAAAGAAAACTAATTTATGACAATAATCAAAGACTTGTAAAAGTAGAAAACATAGATCTGAACTATGTGAAGAATTACAAAACCTTTGAATATCCCTCTGGAGATGTCATTATTGTGAAAAACTATATTGATAATTATTCTGGTATACCATTCAATACAGATATGCTTAAAATCTATATGAATAATAAGAATATAACAAAGGTTGAAAGATATGAAGAAGGAAATTTATCTAAGTTGGGAAATGTTATCACTTATGAATATGACAATAATATAAATCCTGATTTTTTGATTGACAGAAACAGAATATTGGCATTGCCTGAATATGCTTATAATATTTTTATGCTTCAGGATTACTCGCAAATTTCCAGAAATAATGTAAGTAAAAAAAATGTGTATTATTGGGGTTCGATTCCTGATAGCCCGAAAAAAGAACTTGAAATGGTTTCTCAATATCAAAATAATAATCTACCCTCCATAATTTATTATCAGGAAAAGATTTCCGATAATATTCCAAATGATTATTTCAGAGTATCTGCTGTTTACGGATATTAAATTTATTTTTTATGTATAAATTTAAGCCTTGTAAGAATTCTTATGAGGTTTTTTTATTGTTATTAAATGGAAATACACCAAAAAAATATATCAACCCCACTGGGAGAAATGATTGTCTGTGCTGTAGACCAGGGAATCTGCCTGCTGGAATTTACAGACCGGAAGAATATTGAAAAGCAACTGAATGCCTTATCAAAAGTTTTGAAAGCAGAGTTTGTAAAAAAAGAACATACCCATTTTCTACAGCTGGAAGAAGAACTAACAGAATATTTTGAAGGAAAAAGAAGCCATTTTGAAGTTCCATTGTTTACCACTGGTACTGAATTTCAGGAAAAAGTCTGGCAGCTTCTCCGTGAAATTCCGATGGGAGAAATAAGAACATATAAGCAGCAGTCAGAAATATTAGGAAATCCAAAGGCGATACGTGCTGTAGGAACAGCCAATGGAATCAATAAAATTGCTATTTTAATCCCTTGCCATCGAGTGATAGGTTCCAATGGTGAATTGGTGGGATATGCCGGAGGAATCTGGAGAAAACAAAAACTGCTGGAGCTTGAAAAAGCAATTTTGTTTTAAATCTGAATTCATTTTCTGAGATCACTAAAAAATAGATGTCTATTTTTCGGTTGTATTCAGCTCTATAATCTTTCTACTTTTGAATAAAAAAACAATGATTAGCTTTAAACAATTACACCAGAGTGAAGAGTCATTATTATTGGGGAATGTATGGAATGTAGAAATCTACATAGAGCTTGAAAAAGCAAGTCAGAAGATTACAAACGGAAGAAATTTTTCACCTCTTTTTATTTAATCATGGAGCTCACAGAAAAAATAATGTACGAGGCATCTTATACCAAAGATGTTTCATTTGAAGGAATATTCTGGATGGGGGTAAAAACTACGGGAATATTCTGCAGACCGACCTGTACAGCACGGAAACCTAAATTTGAAAATGTAGAATTTTTTTCCAATACCAAAGATGCGATGCTAAAAGGCTACCGTCCCTGTAAAGTGTGCAGGCCCCTGGAAAATCTCCATGCAACGCCAGCACATATTAAGGAATTACTGAAAGAAATTTCTGATGACCCAACATTGAAGCTTAAAGATTATGATCTTATAAAAAGAGGATTGGAGCCCGCAACAGTCCGTAGATGGTTTTTGAAACATCATGGAATAACTTTTCATGCTTTTCAGAGAATGTCAAAGCTCAATACAGCATTTAAAAAGCTCCAACAGGGAGAATCGGTCACAGAAGTAGCATTTGATATGGGATATGACAGTTTGAGTGGTTTTAACGAGAGTTTTAAAAATATTTTTGGAGTATCTCCTAAAAATAATACAATGGAGAAAATTATTGATCTGAAGAGAATTGAAACCAGACTGGGAACCATGATAGCCTGTGCTGATGAAAATGGAATCTGTCTTCTGGAGTTTTCTGACAGAAAAGCACTTCCTACAGAACTGAAAAGTATTTCAGCGTATTTTAAAGCAAATATTATACAAGGTGAGAACTCTCATTTTGACACATTGGAAAAACAGCTTTCCGAATATTTTGAAGGAAAAAGGACAACGTTTACAGTGCCTCTATCTCCCGTAGGAACAGATTTTCAGAAAGAAGTCTGGAATATTTTACAGAAAATTCCTTATGGAGCAACCAGAAGCTATCAGGAACAGGCAGATATTCTGGGGAATCCCAAATCTGTAAGAGCTGTAGCCAATGCAAACGGGTTGAATAAGATATCCATTATAATACCCTGCCACCGTGTGATTGGGAGTAACGGACAGCTAACAGGCTATGGTGGAGGAATCTGGAGAAAACAAAAGTTACTGGAATTGGAAAAGGCTATATTGTTTTAGAAATATTTTTATCGTTCATAACAAAATCGGAAATAAAATTCATTTCTAAAGAGAATTGTCTTAAAAGAATATAACTGTAGAAAAATATCGGTAAAACAAAAATTAACGAAGTTTGTGAAAGCTATTTTGTTTTGATTTTTGTAATTTTAAACAAAAATTTACACGTGAAAAAGTTTCTAGCAGCAGTTTGCATTTCAGTTTCAGCATTAAGTTTTGCTCAGGATTATTCTGTACCGGCAGCAAGTCCGCGTCAGAAGGTTGAGCAGCAGTTTTCAATGTCTAAAATCTCTATCGACTACGGAAGACCGGGAGTAAAAGGACGTAAGATTTTTGGAGAATTGGTTCCTTATGGTCAGGTTTGGAGAGCAGGTGCTAACTCGTCTACGAAAATTACTTTTGGGCAAGCCGTTAATTTCGGTGGAAAAACAGTTCCTGCAGGAACTTACGGATTGTTCATCGTTCCTACAGAAAAAGAATGGAAAGTGATCCTGAATAAAGATTTCCAGCAGTGGGGAGCTTATACCTATGATCCTAAACAGGACGTAGTAGATGTTACCGTACCGGTTAATACACTTACAGACAAGCAAGAGTGGTTTGAAATAACTTTGAATCCTACAGATGAAAACACAGGGAACTTAGTCATCAAATGGGATATGGCTCAGGCAGAAGTTCCTTTGAAACCATCAAAATTAGACACTGTAATCAAGATTTCTGATAAATTGAAGGAAATCAAGAAAATAGAATCAGATTCTACTAAAAAGAGCTAAGCAATGAATTTTTCTGTTCAGCCCATTTTAGAGAATGAAGAATTTCAATTAATCCCCTTACAGCAAGGGGATTTTGAATCTTTATATGAAGTAGCTTCCGATCCTAAAGTCTGGGAGCAGCATCCCAACAAAGATCGTTATCAGAGAGAGGTTTTTGAAAACTTTTTTACAGGAGCTATGGAGAGTGGCGGAGCTTTCAAAATTATTGAGAAAGCTACCGGAGATGTATTGGGAAGCAGCCGGTATTATAACTTTGATGAAGAAGACAGTCATATTTTCATCGGATATACTTTCTATGGAACAAAATCCTGGGGCAAAGGTATCAACCCACAGGTTAAAAAGCTGATGCTGGATTATATCTTCCAGTTTGTAGATAAGGTTCATTTTCATATCGGAAAAGAAAATTTCCGTTCACAGACAGCTTTGGAAAGACTTGGAGGACAAAAAATTGCTGAAGAAGAAGTCGCTTATTTTGCAGAGCCTACAAGAACCAATTTCGTATATGAAATCACAAAAGAAGCCTGGGTATGAAAAAATATAAAATTCAACATTCACCATTTGTAGTTCCTACTAACGATGGAAAGCTGATAGAAGAACATTGGGGAAATTCTACAGGGAATTCTAATGTTTCAATCGCTCATATGGTAGCACCTCCGGATTGGAGTGAGCCTCATCAAACCCCGGAATTTGATGAATTTACTTATATCATTTCAGGGAAAAAACAGTTTGAAATTGATGGAGAGATCGTTACTCTGGAAAAAGGTCAGAGTATTCTTATTGAAAAAGGAGCAAGAATCCGTTACAGTAATCCATTTTCAGAACCTTGTGAATACCTTGCCATCTGCCTGCCGGCATTTTCTATGGAGTTGGTCAACAGAGAAGAGGAAGGAGTAGATTAAGAAAATTGTTAAAATATAAAAAAGCAAATCCTCGGATTTGCTTTTTTTTTGTTTGGTGTTAAATTAGAGTTATTTTATTGAAACGCCCATTAATTCTATATTTTATTGTATTTTTTTTAAAATTGATATTGGATGTTTTAAATTATTTTGTAAGTTCGCGGGCTTAAAAAAACTATTTAAAATTTATGAAAAACAAATTATTAATTGTACTATTGCTGAGCATTACACTTTCTACTACTTCATGTGCGTCAATTTTTACAGGAACTCAGGATTCAATAGCTTTTTCTTCAACTCCTGAAGGGGCAAAAGTGTTTCACAAAGGAATAGAAAAATGTACAACGCCTTGTACTGCTAAAATCCCAAGAGCTTTGGGTAAGCAGATGGTGGCATTTGAAAAAGAAGGATTTGAAAAGAAAGAAGTGAAGCTGACTAAAAACTTTAATGCAGTAACTTTGCTTAATATTATTCTGGGAGGAGCAATAGGAGTTGGAATTGATGCCGCAACCGGTTCCCTGACCAAATATTCTCCAAAAAAATATGATGTTGAACTGGTAGCTAAACCATAATTGAATAAAAATATAAAAGGAAAAGGCAAATTTGCAACTCAGCGGATTTGCCTTTTTTATGATTATTTTAAAATTTCTTTCAGAAACATCAGGGTATGATTCCATGCTCTTTTTGCCATGGTTTCATTATAATCCGGTGATTTCGGATCTGTGAAAGTATGTTTTGAGTGGGCATAAGTGATAATCTGCCAATCGGCGTTTCCTTCATTCATTTCTTTGATGAGGTTACTGTAATCATCAGGAGTTACACTTTTATCATCAGCGGGATTTTCAACCAGGATTTTAGCAGTTAAAGCTTCATTTTTTCTACTCTGATCCCTTGCAAGACTTCCGTGGATAGAAACTACTCCTGCAACAGGTAAATGACCTCTGGCTGATTCTAAAGCTCCGGTACCACCGAAACAATAACCGATAACCGCTGTTTTATCAGAAATAGCCCCGTTTTTCTTCAGCTGTTCCAAAGCCAGTGAAATTCTTTTCTGGTATTCGTTATAATTCTGTTTGTAATATCCTGAACTTTTAGCAGCAGATTCATTGTCTGCAGGAATTTTTCCTTCGCCATAAATATCAGCAATAAAGGCAATGTAACCTTGTTTTTCAAGTTCAAGAGCAGCCGTCTTAGCCTCTTCGTCAATCCCTTTCCATGCTGGGAGAATGAGAACTCCCGGAAGTTTTTTTCCTGCATTGGAAGTGATAAGACCATTCAGTTTCTGGGCACCGTCCTGATAGGAAACAGTTTTAAGTTTCTGACTGAAAAGAGTTCCTGAAGCCATAATCATTGTGGTTAATAAAATAGAACGTATCATAATTAATTGTTTGTGAATTAGTGAATTGTAAAACAGATTAAAATTAAGAAAATATTTAAAAGAGTTAAACGTCAATTCCAATTTTCTTTAACTCCTTTGCTAAATCAGTATCAGGAAAGGTATGGATGGTAATGAAACTCAGTGACTGTTTGATAGTATAGTTTCTTAACCTCTGCCTTTCTTTATTCTGGTCTGTAAAACTGATATTGCCCGTCTTTGTAATAAGCATTGATATGCTGAAGTCCATTGGTCAGAATAATTTCTCTGGCTCCGATAATCGAATTGTACCTGGCTGTCTGCTCAAATGTTTTCTCCGTTAATTTGATCTGTGGTGCTTTACATTCGATCAGAATGATCGGTTCTGTTTTCTCGGTAATCAGAAGATCAACACGTTTGGTCAGCCCGTTCAGGACAATCTTTTTTTCTGTAATCAGGGCTGATGTGGAATAAGATTTTACAGTAAGGTAATAGTGTATCCAGTGCTGTCTTACCCATTCCTCAGGAGTGAGCAGAAGATAAGTTTTACGAACCAGATCATAAATAAAAAACTTATCTTTGTCTTTCTTGAATTTAAAATCAAAAGTTTCCTGAAAATTCAGTTTTGGAAGTTCCATTAATAAGATGAAAGAATTAGATTTAATCCTCAAAAATATTAAAAATAAAGAAGTTTTGCCTATTTATTTTTTCCACGGAGAAGAAGCTTACTTTATTGATGTCGCTGTGAAAGCCCTTGAACATAACTTTCTGGAAGAAGACGAAAAAGCTTTCAACCAGACGGTTACTTACGGAAAAGATACTTCTTACCAGGAGGTTCTTTCTCTGGCCAGGCAGTTTCCGATGATGGGAGACAAACAGGTGATTATCGTGAAAGAAGCTCAGGATTTGCGATTCAATGAAGAGGAAAACAGAATTTTGGAATCTTATGTAGAAAACCCTGTTCCTTCTACAGTGTTGGTTTTTGCACACAAACATAAGAAACTGGACAGCCGGAAAAAGGCAGCCAAAGCTTTAGATAAAGCCAAAGCTCTTTTTCTGAGTGAATCTGTAAAGGAAAGCAATCTTCCTAAATGGATTTCAGATGAATGTGCGAAACTGAAAATCAATACAGCACCCAATATTTCCCATCTTCTGGCAGAATATCTAGGTAACGATCTGTCAAGAATTGTCAATGAACTCAACAAATTAAAAATCATTCTTAAAGAAGGTGAACTTCTCGACGGAACCATTGTTGAAAATCATATTGGAATCAGTAAAGAATACAATATTTTTGAACTTCAAAAGGCTTTAGGGACGAAAAATGCCAATACGGCTTTTAAAATTGCCCATTTTATGGGAAAGAATCCGAAGAATAACCCCTTTGTAATGATGCTGGCAAGCCTTTATAATTACTTTTCAAACGTTATTATCTATCAGACGATGGCCGGGCAGTCTCCACAGACCATTGCATCCCAAATGGGCGTAAATCCTTACTTTATTAAAGATTATGCAGAAAGTGCAAGGCTTTATCCTTTAAAACATGCCACAAGAGTCATTTCTATTCTCCGTGAATTTGATATGAAAGGGAAAGGACTTGGAGCAGTGAATATGGGAGAAGCTGAACTGATCAGAGAACTGGTGTATAAGATTATCAATGTAGATAAAATTAAGATGAAAGTGTGATGCGAGTACTAGGTACGAAGTAATAGATACGAGTTGCGGGATATGAGCTGTAAAAGTGTTAAATTTTTGTACCCAATCGCCCCCGAATCTCAATAACTCAACCTCAAACCCGAACCTCACAACAAGTACCATCGAAATTCAACATATCAGATATTGACAAGTATCATTAAAATAACTTTAAGGAGAAATTAAAAATTCCGAAATTAGCAGTCTTAATTCAAATTAAATCTTTTCGAACAAAGTAAATTATGGAGCAAAACATTTTAGATTGTGTGATCGTTGGATCTGGACCTTCTGGTTTCACCGCTGCTATCTATGCAGCAAGAGCAGACCTTAAACCTGAATTGTATACAGGTTTGGAGCCAGGCGGACAATTAACTACAACCACAGAGGTGGATAACTTTCCAGGATATCCAGCTGGGATTACAGGTCCTGAAATGATGATGGATCTGCAAAAACAGGCAGAAAGATTTGATACCAAAGTTCATTATGAAATGATCACTAAAGCCGAGTTTTCTAAAGAAGTTGGCGGTGTTCACAAATTATACGCAGGAAACAAAGAGATTCTTGCAAAAACAGTAATTATCTCTACCGGAGCTACTGCAAAGTATTTAGGTCTTGATGATGAAAAAAAATATGCAGGAGGTGGAGTTTCAGCTTGTGCTACATGTGACGGATTCTTCTACAGAGGAAAAGATGTTGTAGTAGTAGGAGCAGGAGATACAGCTGCTGAAGAAGCTACTTACCTTGCCAAATTGTGTAAAAAGGTAACTTTATTGGTAAGAAAAGACGTTTTCAGAGCTTCAAAAGCAATGGTTCACAGAGTGGAAAGTACTCCGAATATCGAAGTTAAATTTCACCATGAATTAATCGGGATTGAAGGTGAAAACAGCCTGGTAGAAAGAGCGGTAATCATCAATAACCAGACTCAGGAGAAATCTACAGTAGATGTTGAAGGAATCTTTATTGCAATTGGTCACAAACCGAATACTGATATCTTCGCAGGTCAGGTAGATCTTGATGAAAACGGATATATCTTAACAGAAAAAGGTTCTTCAAGAACAAATCTTCCGGGAGTATTTGCTGCTGGAGATGTTCAGGATCACATCTACAGACAGGCTATTACAGCTGCAGGAAGCGGGTGTATGTCTGCAATGGATGCTGAAAAATATTTAGCTGAATTACACTAATAATATTCAATTTATACAATACAAAGCGTGCCTGATGGGTGCGCTTTTTTTATTGGAAAACACAAAGGAGCAGGTTTTTTCAAATTATTTTGAACCATTAAGGACATTGAAGCTTTGAAGGAAAGTTAAGGAAACATCGAAGATGTTTTAGAAAGCGTAGTGTTTCATCTTAATATTCTTAATTATTTAATTCATCTTAATGGTTTAAGGTTATGCAATGTTTCAGAAGATTTCAACGGGAGGCTTAAAATATACGCGATCATCAATTTTATCAGTGATAAAATCTTTGTGCCTTATAAGCAGTCTTTTTAAGATCACTTGCGTCTTTGCGTTTTCCAACAAAATATTTCTCTATATCCAATAAAAAATTCATGAAATATCTAATGAAAACATTAATATATTTGTGAAACTGCAAACAACCCCGAATTGCATTCCATTAATATAAACTTAAAAAAACGAATAAAAAATGAAAAGAGTAACCGCTATCGGAGGAATCTTCTTTAAGTGTAAAGACCCTGAACAGGTGAACGAATGGTATAAAACCCACCTTGGATTACCTACCAGTCCATACGGAGCTAAATTCGACTGGAAAGAAGCTGATTCTGATAAGAAAGGATATACACTGTGGAGTCCTTTTAAAGAATCTACCCAGTATTTTGAGCCATCATCAAAAGAATTCATGATCAATTACCATGTAGAGAATATCGAAGCATTGGTAGAGGAACTAAAGAAAGAAGGGGTAACTGTTCTGGATGAGGTAGCTACATATGAATATGGGAAGTTTGTACACATTCTTGATCCGGAAGGAAACAAGATAGAATTGTTTGAACCGGCAGGGGAATAGTCAGCTTGATTTTTATCAGAAAATTTCTGAAATCTGTATTACGACATATATCACAACTGAAGACGTGCTTATTCCCCTCTTATGGAGGGGTGGCGAAAATTCAAAGAATTTTTGACGGGGTGGTTTTTTCCGGCATATCTTCCATATTGTTTTTCTGGCGAAAGAAGAATCTCATACATCTAGAAGATAGAAGATTCTTCCTTCGTCAGAATGACAGTTTTACAACATATCTGTAATTCTAATCCAAAATATAAATCTTCTTCTCTTTAAGATTGAATCCCAGTTTTTTACCCAGCCAGTTGATACTCGTTTTACCTTCATATATAAGACCTTCCACAAAAGCGACTTTAGGCTTTTCAACGGTAGCAAAAGGGGTAGAAACAGAGCCAATATCACCTATATAAAACTTGGTTGTCAGATCAGGATTGAATTCACTTTTCTTTTCCATCATCTGCAGGGTTTCCTTTTTGATATCCAGCGTGTTCATCAGGTGTTCACTCAGCCAAAAAGAATCTTTACCAGAGCCGGAATCCAGAAGAACATTGATTTTATATTTATTGTTCAAAAGCACATAAGTAGTAATATCCATGGACTGGTCTGCATTGGTAGACAGCTGGATATCCATCACTTTCTTGCTGTTCAGTTTTTCTTTTGGAAAGACAAGCTCGTTGGTAGTATAATCAATGATAAACTCTGTATCATAAAGCATGGGAAGGGAAATCAAGCCATCAATTCCTTTGATCTCCATATCATGAGTGGAGTACCAGGTATCTTTAAATTTCTTGCCATTAAAAATAATCTCTTTCGATTTGAAAAGAGGAATGGTCATCTTTTCACCGGTTGCCCGAAAAGCCGTCAGATAATTATAAGTCTCTTTTGAACCGAGTTCTTTGGAAAAATTGCCCAGAAAAAGATTAATTCCTCCTCCGGTATCGAAGATGAAATTTCCCTTTTTACCATCTATTTCAGCTCCTACAATCAGGTGGCCGGATGGAAGAACAGACATAGGAATTTTCTGAGCAAAAGCCATTGAGGAAAAAGCTAGAGAGGCAGTAACAATCGTACTTTTAATAAAAGATTGAGTAAACATTTGAAAAATAGTATTATTAGTTTTTAATATTGCGATGAATCCTTACAAATATAAATTGTATAATTGAGAACAGAAAATCAGTGAGTTTTATTATTTAATTTATTATAATGTTTTTTTTAATCATTTCTAAAGCGTTTTCTGTTTGGTAATAAATGACTCACACTTAAAGTAAAATTCCTACATTTAATGACTAATCAAAAAAATATGGAAACAAAAGTCATCAAAATAACACATGTTACCGGAACCTATATCATTGAAGCTTCCCATGGAAAACTAAACGACCTGAAAACCCAGCTGGACAAATGCCTGAACGATGAACAGGGAGCTATTGTGGTAAAGGGAGAGGATGGAGATCAGTTTGTATACCCATCCGATCTTTTAAAAAACAGCTTCATTGCTATAGTAGACAGGGAATAGGAGATACATGCAGGAAAAATAATTCCCTTGATTTCTAGTCTATTATTAAGTTTTGTTAAAATTTGTGTGGGAAAAGTTTTGCAGAAATTAAAAATCGTTCTATATTTGCACCACTGAAAACAACGGTATAGCCGGAGTTTAGGGAGAGTTGGCAGAGTGGTCGATTGCGGCAGTCTTGAAAACTGTTGACTGTAACAGGTCCGGGGGTTCGAATCCCTCACTCTCCGCAAAAAAGCCTTGAATCATTTGATTCAAGGCTTTTTAATTAAAGTATATCTATACATCAATATTACTTTGGCTGATTGAACGTATATCGTGAAATTTTCCAACTGTCATTTTCATTTTTCATAAGGAAAAATTCCCTGTTTAATTCTTCTGTTTTCCGATTGTTAGCATGTATAAGCTGTGTACCCATTGATTGTGTACGTACAAACGCGATGCTATCTGATAGTACAATTTCTTCAATTTTGAATGTTACATTAAGCTGGATTGCCTTAAATATATTTTATTCAGGAATTCGGCGGTAATACCAAGATAGGAAGCGATTTGTGTATTAGGTAATCTATTTGCCAAATGAGGGTACTGGCTGATGAAACTTTCATACCGGTCCAGGGCAGTGGTACTAAATGTTTGCAATAAGCGGTCCTGAAGTTCAATGTACTTGTTTTCAATGATTACACGAAAATTTCTGTCAAATTTTGGATAATTGGTATATAAAAACCATAAATCTCCTTTGGAAATCTGTAACACTACTAATGGCTCAATCACTTCAATAAACAGTTTGGAAGGTATTTCTTTGTGAAGACTGCCAATATCTGAAATCCAGTCGTCTTCTGTTGCAAAAACAAGATTGTGCTCTACACCTTTATCATCCACACCATATATTTTGAAGCAGCCGCTTTGCACGTAGGTAAAATACTTGCATACATCTCCTTCCTGCAAAAGAAACTGTCTGCATTTAATTTTCCTTTCCATTATCCGGTCTTTCAAAACCTGTATTTCTTCATTGTTTAAAGGAAGATACTTTTTAAAATGATTGATGATATTTTCCAAATGATGGGTGTTATTGCTATTCAAATATAAAAAATGAGAACAGTATAGCTGTGATAACTCATTCCATCTAAATCACGTATTAATAAAAAAGATGAAGCTTATTTCTGCTTCATCTTTTTTATTATTGTTATGGTAAACTAATCTTTTTGCCCTGTTCCGGAAAAATATAATTTACTTTTAAAGGATTGTTTTTCAAAAGCTCTTTTTTGATAAGTTCAGGATTATCACCCGTTGGTTTTCTATGCGTAACCACGATGTTGAGTCCCTCAAGGCTGTTTTTTCCGGTTTTTTCTTTCAGCTTGCTCAGTTCTTCAATCAGAAGATTAGGAGTAAGGTGGCCAAAGAGCAGATGTTCAGGCTGGCTGTTTGGGAAAGAAACTTCAATTAATATTGTATTTAACTGTCTTTTTTTAACAAGTGGAGCGATAGTGTTCCAAAGAAGATCAAGACGGTCGGACTTTTCTATGCGGTCAGCGCCTGTATCACCCAGATAAAGAAGGTAATGATCATCTCTTCTTACCAGTGCAGCACTGCTTTTATATGGGTTTACATGGCTCAGTTCATAGCCTGTTATAAAAAACGGAGTTTTAGGAGCCGGAATTTCAGTTCCTTCCTGAAGTTCGTTATAATGATACTTCCCAAGGATCGGTTTTTGGCCCTGATCGGCAAAATTAATCCATGTATCTGTGATGAAATAATGATTTTGCAAAATCTGAATCACCGGCGCTATAGCAAAAATATCCTTTTTAGAATCTGCCGGAGAATTGATGATTAATCCTGATAAATGATCCAAATGCCCATGAGATACAAAATATCCTTTTATCTGATCTTTCAGAACCGTTTCTGCAGAACCGTCAAGACTTTTCATTTGAATGGCTTTTCGTATTCCTGCATTTACAGTACCCGCATCAAGGCAGAGAAATGCATTGTCTTTCGGAGCGCCTACCAGATAGGCTGATAAATTGTCCTCCTGCTCTCCACCATAAATCCCTAAGGGAATGACATCAAAATTTTGTGCGTGGCAAACAATATTCAGAAGAAGGGCCAATAAAGAAACTGCTGTTTTTTTCATAATACTTAAACTGTGAAACCATCCTTTACTTGATGGACAGAACAAATTTACGCTATTTTTTGGCGACAGCCTTTCAGTTATAGTAACAAATAGAGCTTAATTAGATTAAGTATTTAAAAATCTGACTAAACAATACTTTGCCTATAAACGAATAAAGTCCGCCGATCAGCAGACTTTATCCATTTGGGAATTTTTTTTATTGAGGCTGCTGCTGCGTTACACAGTGTACCATTCCGCCATTGGCAAATAAGTTACGGCAGTCTATTCCAACGACCTGTTTGCCGGGATATAACTGTTGGATAATATTATTGGCAACAGCATCATTCGGGTCATTATAATTAGGGACCAGTACGCGGTTGTTTGCAATATAATAATTGATGTAAGAAGCACGGCCTACATTTTTTCCGTAAGTGGTTATCACGTCATTTCTCGTTAACGGAACTTTTACGAATTGGTAAGGAGAACCATTTTTTGTGGTAGCATCATATAATTTATCAATGTCGCCGTCAGGAACCTGCCAGTAATTAAGGTCATCAGGATTCATTGTGATAATAGTAGACGAATTTGCAAATCGGGCAAAACCGTCAATATGCATATCGGTGATATCAAGACCCGCTTTTCCATTCAGCCAGATAAATTTAGTTACGCCTAAATTTTTGGTAAATATAGCTTCTGCCTGCTGTTGGGTCATCCCCGGATTTCTGTTGTTATTAAGGATGGAGCTTTTACAGGCCATCAAGACTCCGTTTCCGTCAATTTCCACACTTCCGCCTTCATTGATCATCACGGAATTTAGATTGATTTTAGGTACATTGGTGTCTGCAGCTATTTTTGAGGGAATTGCATTACATCTGCTGTAATCTGCTTTGTTGCCCCAGCCATTAAATCCCCAGTCCTGAATGAATAATTGACCATTCTGATCCTTTACATAAATAGGACCGTTATCTCTCACCCAGAAATCATCTGTCTGATAAAGTTTGAAATTGATATTGGTAAGAGGAACTCCGGCATTGTTTAATAACCCTGTAATACGAGCTTTTTCTATACCGTCATAAGCAATGATATGAACTTTTTCGCTCTGTACCAGTTCTTTGGTCATTGCTACCCAGGTTGCATCCAATCGGTTGCGGTAAGTTGTTCCATACTGATACTGGTGGGGCCATTGAAGCCAGGTTCCTTCGTGTGGAGCAGATTCTTCCGGCATTTTGTAAACTACAGTTCCGGTATTTGCTGCATCTGGAGTTTCTACCGGATCTGCCTGAGAACAGGAAAGTAAAAGAGCGGGTAATAACAGGAACATGATTTTCTTTTTTTGCATAATTGATCTATTTTTTACAGGGCAAAATTAGATCGATAAAAATGTGAAAACTTGTCCCAAATTGACAATTTACTTCAAAGGCAGTAAAATATAAGTCAACTGTTCTTCCTGATTATCTTCCTGTTCAATATGTCTTTCGTATTTTTCTATGATAGGAGAGTGTGAAAATTCAAGACCAGAATTAAAAATCCATCGGGAGTAGATTTTGGTGTAGGTTTCATCTATCGTTTCATAGCTACCTATATGGGTAAAGCGGGCATATTTACCACCGAATATTGTTTTTGAAGGCAGCTTTTTATTAATGGACTGCGTAGAAGAACATGCATCATACCGGCAATTGATTTCTGTTTTAATCAATGGTTCATCTGCTATAACTCCAAAATATTCTGTTCCGGGATCAGGAAAATTGTTTTGCATGAAGTTTTCCCACAATACTTCAATTTCTTCATTGTTATAATAAGTTTTAACGCTTTGATAATATACCTGCATTGGTCTAAGAAAGACAATTTCTGGTTCCAGCAATACATCAGATGTTACCGGAATAATCTCATCTTCACAAAGAAGCTGTTCCTTACTTAATTTTGCCGCTTTTGGAGAAATTCCGAAATGCTGTTTAAAAGCCTTGGAAAAAGAAGCAATATTGGCAAATCCAACTTCAATAGCAATTGTGGTGAGATTTTCCTGAGTATAAAGAATTCTCTTATAAGCATTTTCTACCTTCAGTCTTTGCTGAAAAGCGCCTATGGTTTCTCCGCAGCTGTACTTAAAAATACGCTGGATATTCCGGTAAGAATAATTGGAGATTTCTTCCAGTTCCTTTACAGAGACGGGCTGATCATAGTTTTTTTCCATGAAATTGATGACTCTGTAAATACAGTTCAGGTTGTCTTCCATACGCTTTATTTTTTCAGAAATGTACAGTCTGAAATACATTACAAATAAAAGAAATAAAAAAATATCTCAGCAAAATTGTATTTTAGCTTTCGGTAAAAATAAATCCAGAAACCATAATTTTACCATTTTAAAAACAAAAAATAACCCAAAAACTTGAAATAACCCATGGAAAAAGAATTATCACAACTAACCGACCATGAATTATTAGAAAAGAAAAAAGAAATCAAATCCAATAATATTCTCAATGCTGTGCTTCTGGGAGTAATAGTAGGTATTTCTGTTTATAGCACCATAACTGGAGGTTTCGGAGTTCTGACCGTTTTGCCATTATTTTTTGTAGGTTCTATTGCCAGCCGCTGGAATAAAAATAAGAAACAGTTAGAAGAAGAATTGAATTCCAGAAATCTGAAATAAAATGCAGGAGTTTAACAGACAAACGGAAGTAGGAGCAGTAGCTTATTTCCGTCACTGTATAAAAAAACGGAGATGCTGCAGGAGCACTAAACTGTTTTCATCCTGAAGCAGTCTACATTGATAGAGATGGAAAAGAGCTGAGAGGTCTTGAACAGATAGAATTGGCAATGAATGAGATCTGCAGATTAAAATTGGATATCCAGGGAGAAGTTCCCCACGTGACCGTTGTGAATGATCTTGCGATGTGGCTTGATCAATGGGAAATGACGGGAATTGCTCCGGATGGACATGCTATACACATGACTGGTCATACTTCATGCCTTATGAAAAGGAATGCAGATGGGGAATGGCTATGGTTGGTTGACAATCCTTTGGGAGCTGCTATACTTAAAAATGATAATATGGTATAAAGTCTAAAATAATTTTATTGGGAGTCAAATTTATGAGACTTTTCAGAAACAAAATAAAAAACCTTCAGATCAGTTCTGAAGGTTTTTATATTTTAATCTATTTAATATTGATTTAGTTTCGCAAGAACTGTCCAATTCCAGGTGAATCAAATGTAAAGGCATTTTGATTTTCAGACTTATCAATTTTATTGCTGATAGTCAATGCCCATAATACCAATTCTTTGCAGAAATTCTGATCTTCCGGACTCAGTTCAGACGTGTTTTCTTCCACTACGGCAGTCAGAGGAGCTATCCCGTCGAGTTTAGCATAAAATTCTTCATCCGTATCATTATAATTAAGTTCCAAATGATTTTTATTGAACCATCTGATCAGGTCGGTATAAGGAGTTTTGATGCCTTCTTTTTCAAGTTTGGAGATGCGTGGGAACAGACTTTCAAATTGAGTCATAACCGCTTTGTCAATCAGTATTTTGGCAACATAATCGGCGCCTTCCTGTTCTCCTTCATATACCAGTTCAATTTTTCCTGTGATGGAAGGAATGATGGACATAAAATCAAGCAGGCGGACAGTAGTTTGTGCTGCTCCGGATTCAATCAAACGTAATTTAGCTGCGGCAATTAAATTCTCCATGGCACTGATCGTCAGACGGGCACTCACTCCGCTTTTTGCATCTACATATTCACTGATACGCGCTGCAAAAGCCACTTCCTCCAAAAGATCTTTCGCCAGGTCAGGAATTTGTATCTGAGCTTTATCTTCAGCAGAAATCAATGCTTCCTGTTCTGTGATCTGTCTGGCAAGAGCAATTGTTTTTGGATAATGGGTGAAAATCTGTGACCCGATTCTGTCTTTCAATGGCGTTACAATACTTCCTCTGTTGGTATAATCTTCAGGATTAGCGGTAAAAACAAACTGAATATCAAGCGGCATTCTCAGCTGAAACCCACGGATCTGAATGTCTCCTTCCTGCAAAATATTAAAAAGGGAAACCTGAATACGGGCCTGTAAATCCGGTAGTTCATTCAAAACAAAAATAGAACGGTTGGCGCGCGGAATCATTCCGTAATGTAAAACACGCTCATCAGAATAAGGAAGTTTTAAAGTAGCTGCTTTGATGGGGTCTATATCACCAATTAAATCCGCAACATTTACGTCCGGAGTAGCCAGTTTTTCATAGAAACGGTGTGAACGGTGTACCCACGAAATCGGAGTTTCATCACCGAGTTCTTCAATGAGATCTTTGGCATATTTTGAAATTGGCTGGAATGGACTGTCATTGATTTCCGATCCTTTTACGATGGGCATATATTCATCAAGAAGATTGACCATACTTCTTGCAATTCTTGTTTTTGCCTGTCCGCGCAGCCCAAGTAAATTGATGTGGTGTCCGGCAAGAATAGCTTTTTTCAATTGGGGAACCACGGTGTCTTCATAACCCCAAAGCCCTTCAAATACAGGTTCTTTAGCTTTAATCCTGGCAATTAAGTTCGCCTGGATTTCCTCATTAATCGTTTTATGGGTATAACCGGAGGCTTTTAATTCTTTGAATGTAATATCGTTTTTCATTGTCTTGTAATACTATTTATCGGATCAGATTTTTATATTAAATGATTTAAAATCTGATCTTTATATTCTTCTTATTCTGTTTTTCTCGTAATCCTCGAAGATCATTTGTCCTAAACCTGACAGTCCCGTCAGAAACGCTTTTCCTTTGTTCTGAGCCGTAAATTCTTCTACAAACTGACGCAGGTAAGGGTCTTGGGCAATCATAAAAGTGGTGATAGGAATTTTCAGCTTTCTGGCCTGTGCTGCTCTGTTGAGACATTGGTTAACAATTTTCTCATCCAGACCAAAGCTGTTCATATAAAATTCACCGCTGGGCAGCTGAATACAACTTGGTTTTCCATCAGTAATCATGAAAATCTGCTTGTTGGTATTTCTTTTTCGGCGAAGAATATCCATGGCCAGTTCCAGGCCGGCTACGGTATTGGTATGATAGGGCCCTACTTTTAAATAGGGAAGGTCTTTGATCTTGATCGGCCACGCTTCATTTCCAAAAACAATGATATCAATGGAATCTTTAGGGTATTTCCGCTTAATCAGTTCCACAAGTGCCATGGCAACTTTTTTCGCCGGAGTAATACGGTCTTCACCATATAAGATCATGGAGTGGCTGATGTCGATCATCAGGACGGTACTCATCTGGGCCTTATGTTTGGTTTCCTCTACGATAAGATCTTCTTCTGTAAGCCGCAGGTCTGAAATTCCGTTATTGATCTGGGCATTTTTTAAGCTTTCAGTCATGTTTACGGCGGCTAAGTCGTCTCCATATTGGAAGGAACGGTTTTCACCATCGCGTTCGTCGCCAATTCCAGTTTTGCTGGTGCGGTGATTTCCAGCTCCGTTTTTCTTCAGCTTTCCGAATATCTGATCTAAAGCGTATTCGCGAAGTGCTGCTTCCAGTTTTGGAGTTAATATATTTTTACCTTTTCCGCTTCCTGTATTGCCTTCTTCGGGATCTTCTTCTTTGATATATCCCCGTTTTTTAAGATCTTCTTCAAAATCCTGAAGGGTATATTCCTCATCGAAAATGTCATATTCCTTATCAAGCATATCAAGCCATTCAAAGGCTTCCTCAAGATCTCCGGAAGTATGGGTGAGCAAATCTTTGAAAACATCAAAGACCCGGTCAAAATGAGATAATTCCTCAGGCACATGTTTACTGAATATAAAGCCTTTTCCGGGATTAAAATTTTTATCTGTCATAAGATGATGAAGCTGTTATTTGCTTTTGAATATTTCAGAGTATATAATGAATTGTCTGAAGTATTCTTTAATTCGTTTCAAACTGAAAAGTTAGGAAAATATCATCTCAAGATCCCCTTAGAAAAATAGAAAATACTAATGATTGTGATATGGAATAAGAATATAAGATCTCATGTTTTTCCAATCGCTGAATATGAGATGATATAAAAAAATGCACAAGGTAATCGTTGTGCATTTTTAGTATTATAAGAAATTGGCTTTTAATGAGTAGTTTTTATTCATGATATTTTAACCCGTCTAAAGCTTTGTCAACCTTTTTATTTTCGCCGTATACAATCATACCGACCAGATCCAGATTATCTGCAGTATGTTTTGCTATTTCAAGAACATTTTCTTCACCTGATCTGGTATCAAAGAGCTGTTGGGTATAGATTCCTATTGCCAGTTCGCGGTCTTTTGCCCGGCGGAATGCTCTCTGAAGTTTTTCTGCATTATCTGCTTTATAGACAAGGGTAGGGTGTTTGATAAAAGCTAAATATTCCTCGTGATCTGCAGTGATGAACTTCTCACCATGAGTTTCGGGAAATCCAATTGCAATACTTCCAGCCAAAAAAGAAACAACATTAAGTTTTTGCCAGGGCAAGAGGTCGTCTTTAATAACGATAGCTACTTTTTTATCGTACATATTTTAATTTTTTAGATCTAATTCCATCTGAATATTACAGCGTTGATAAGGAGTTGAACGTCCGGATACCTTCTGGAAGCCTAGTTTGTAATACAGATTAATGGCGGGCTTCAGGATGGTATTGCTTTCAAGGTATATTTTTGATGCTCCGGATTCTTTTGCTTTGCTGATGATAGCCTGTCCCAGCAGCCAGCCTATATTCTTTCCTTGTGCTTTGGGAGATACAGCCATTTTTGCCAGTTCGAAATCGTAATCAGGGTCATCCATTTTGATAAGAGCGCAAACTCCGAGCGGTTCTTCATTGTATAAGGCAACAAGAATCTTTCCTCCTTTATTTAAAATATATTCTTCAGGGTTATCCAATGCTTTATAGTCGGCATCTTCCATTTCAAAATAAGCAGAGATCCATTCTTCATTAAGTGCTTTGAATGCAGATTGGTATTTCGGATCATAATCAACGATCTTTACATTTTTACTTTCGCGGGCTTTTTTCTGTTCTTTTACTCTTGAAAGCAAAGATTTCTGTTCAAAAAGGTGTTCCCATTCTGCAAGTGCTTCCCAGAGATTGTGTGTTGCTTCGTCAATCATTTCATCGATAGCATGATCAATATCTGTACACTGGATTTTTATATTTTCAGAAAGTTCTTTTCCTTTTTCCGTAAGTCCGGTAATGTTTCTCCTCTTATCATCTGATTGCTGATTGTCTTTAACCAATCCCGCATTGGTCATTTCTTTAATGATTTTGGTTACTGATGGTTGAGAATGTCCTATTTCTTCAGCGATTTCGGTAATGGTCTTTGAACCACCCTCGGACAGAACAAAGAACACCGGAAACCATTTTGGTAAAAAATCAACACCATAAAGTTCATAAATCTTTGCTGCTTCTTCTGTGATATTTGAAGCCATAAACCGCAACCGGATGCCCAATGCAATTTTTCCTGTTTTTTCAAATAAATCCATAAGTATAATTGATTATATAACTAGTTATACAAATGTAATAAATTATATAATACTGCAATAAATATTTTGATTGAAAAATTGAAATTGAATTTAATGATTTTAAAATGAGTTTATTATGTGTTCTAAAGTCGTGAATTTAAGGGTAAATAAAAGCAATAAAGCTCCGAAATAATCCGGAACTTTATTTATACACATCATCTTACTATTATGTATTCAGGATTACCATCCTAAATAATATTCACGATCCAGCCAGTACGGCCAGTCTAATTTAAAATGGGTCTGAAGCATTTTTTCAGCTTCACAGAAGGCTCCTTCCACCCAGCCTTGCTGATCAGAGTAGGCTTCCCCGATAATATGAATATGTTCATCTATTAAAGGTTTTCTCATATAAGGCATGACATCTTTCACTGAGAAGCCAGCCTTCCAAGCATGATATCCTGCACCGTAAGGATCATCTGTCCAGTCTCTGAAATAAGTTACATAAGGCTGTGGAATATCTATACCGTGTAATTCTTTCAGCTGGTTCATCAATTCATTCACCATGAATTCTGTAGCCTGAACATCATCAAACTTATGCAATTCTTCCAGTGATGCAGATCTTGCCGCTCTTACTTTAAACAAAACTTTGTCATCAGAAAGTGCTTTCCAGAATGTTTCGGTTTCCATATCTCCGTAGCTTCCCAGTAACATTGAGTTTTTGGTCTCAGCATCAGTACCGAAATAATAACATTGTCTCATTGGCAAGTCTGTAATGGAATGTCCGGAATCAATCCCCAGATCTCTCCACCAAGGACCTTCAAAGCCCATCAGGATTTTAAATGCAGGCTCCATGATAATAGAACGGATATTTTTGTTCAGTTCCTGATGTCTGTTAGCGTCAAAAAAGAAGTTATTCTGATCCAGAAGTTCGAGAGATTTTCTCGGCATACCCAACACTATTGAATTGGCATACACTTTCCATGTCGTGTTACTCTGTATATTCAGGAAAGTAAGTTCGTATTTATGAGTTGCAATTAAATGATGATCTTTGGTAAAGGTAATGAGTTTATTTTCGGACCAGATGCGTGCACCTTCATATTCCATGTAAGCGTTGGCTATTGCATAAGCAATGCTGTCATATCCTTCTTCAATGGTTTTATAGGTAGTATTGGCAGAAAAATCTCCTACCATATACGGAAATGCTTCAGCAGAATTCCAGTTGATGGTATTTGAATAATATCCTCCGGCGTTGGCTAAGAATTCATAACCTTCCTGAGAAACCTGATCCTTAATTAGATTCCAGAAACCGATATCATTTACCAGACGTTTGTCATAGGGAGAACCAGGGAAATTGTACATCAGTCTTGGTTTTATAGCATCCCAGTCCCGGCTGGTCAGTTTAAATGTATAATCATAGCCATTAGGATCTGCAATGATCAGTTCTTTATAATTTTCAGCCACCCATGCATCTGCCATTAAAACGTTGTAAATAATTTTATTGAATAACTGATCAGAACTGAAACCTTCATCCCCTTCATTCAGATAATAACGGGTGATCAACTTGTTATCATGTTTCTGCTCTTCTGTCCAGGCATTCTGCTTGAAACGTTCTTTTCTGATGTACATCAGAAGCTTTTCAGGCTCACCCATATGGAATGGGATAGGAGTCATCTTATCCTTCAGAACAGGAGTTCTTTTGCTTGAATCTTCTTCTTTCAATGGATAGCCCTCGATTAAAGTGGTTACAATTTCCTGGGAAGTCAGATAACGCATTCCTCCAAGTTCACCCCAGAAATTCATTCCCGGCATGATTACGGATTCCAGTCTTCCTCCCAATTTGTCACTCATATCGAAGACCTGTACTTCATGAGCTTTATACTTATTATCGGTCACCAAGCGGAAAGCAGTATATAATCCGGAAGTTCCGGCACCGATAATGGCTACTTCTACTTTCAGATCGGGCTGCATTCCCGGATACAGCGGTGTATCTTTATTTACGTTTTTTTGATTCATGGCTTTATAATTTTTTAAAGTGCTAAGAAATATTTATATCCTAATTGGAATGGAGTAATGTCAAAATCAGTATGTCCGTCTAATGCAAGATCAGACATGATTTTACCTAAGAAAGGAGTGAATTTTGCGGCCCATCCTGTGGCATAGACCACAATGTTTTTATGATTGGGTACATAAGGAGGAGCAAAATCAATCAGTAATTCTTTATTGGGAATTGTGCTCAAAGCGATAAGGCATGTTGAGGTATATTCCGGGACTATGCTAAGACCAGTCATATGATTGTGTATCCACTGGGATGTGTAGGCCAGTTCCTGCGGGTTTGGAATTAATGTTCTGTCACTTGGCTCTTCCAAAGGATTGATGACAAAATCCGGTGCCACACGAATGTATTCAGGATGATCCCATTCAACGGAAGGAAAACCGTAAAACTGATTGCCATTATCTCCCGTTGCATTCTGGAACACAAACCAGGTTGGATATTGAATTGAAGGATCTGTCTTTTTGAAATAAGCAGAAGACATATTCCAGTATGAAGCTTCTATTTTAAAATCCAGTAAGTTGATTACACTATTGATGTAAGGCCCCGGTATAATGGCCAGTTTTTTGGCAATATAAATTCCGTTTGGAGTGGTCAACTCAAAAAGTTCACCGTTTTGTTTGATCTCAAGCACAGGAGAATCTTCTCTGAGCTCTACGGTTTCTTCTTTCTGGCAAAGGCTTAAAAGCGTTTCAATAGTTGCTTTGAAATTAATGCTTGCCCCGTCAGGCTGAAACAGACCTACGTAATTATCCGGCAGGTTTTTGAAATGATACTGCTCTTCAATCTCCTTGGAAGTTAAGTTGGTATAAGGAACACCTAAAGCTTCTAAAGCTTTCTCTGCTTCGGCAATATTTCCTTCGGTAGAATGTACTTCAGGATCTCCAAACCAGAGTGTACCTACTTTATCAAGCAATTGGATATCCGTCTTTTTTTGAAGTTCATCCCAATAAGGTTGAGAGTCCAAAGCCATTTGTACCATATATTCATCCGGATAAGGGATCCGGAACTGGCGGGATACTCCTGCCGAACTGCCGAGCTGATTCATAAAAGTATATTGTTCCAATACCAAAGTCTTTGCCTGGCGCTGACCAAGATGATAGGCCGTTGCCAGACCTATTGCTCCTCCGCCAATGACGATTACGTCGTAGTTTTCTGTAATCATAGGTTATTTTGTTTTATTTTTTATAATCGTATTGAAGAGATACAGAAAAGTAAAGGCAGCAGTCAGTAGAAATGTACCACCATTGCTGGTCTTCAATAATCTCCGAATCCTATTTATACGATGGATGATGTGTAGAGAGGAATCTGCCGGTACATGTGAATATCATGGCTTCCCATGAAATATTGTCACTATTAATAAGCATTTCAAAGTAACAAAGAAGAGGCTATATGTTCTTAGAGTGTAAATAACCAATTGTTGCATTGAGTAGAAATACCTAATGATGAGAAAAGCTTGTATGGAATGATGTTTTAGCCTTAAAAAAAATATTGGAAAGATAGAAGGAAGTTCGTAATTTTATACATCATTTTATCAATTATGATTTACTATTTATAACAAAATAGATATAAGAAGAATATTTAACTGAGCCTTATTTTTTGCAATTGATCTAAAAAAATGAGTTTACGTGAATAAAACTTAATGCTTATAAGGTATTTTGATAAAAAATAAAATTCATTTTTAAAGGTTTAATCAAATATTCATTATTATAAGAAGACAAAAATTACTTTAACTTTGCAAATTGGATGATACTTCATTATTACGGAATTATTGAAAATAATGGAATATTGTTGGAAATTAATGCCAAATGGACTCGTGTAGCCGGGAAATTCATTTAACTGATAAACAAATATGAAATATAAATTCTTAAATTTTAAATTGAGAAAAGTTGTTCATTACTCATTGATCCTTTGTATTTTACTTATACAGGTTATTATCGCCATATTTTTTTATAATGAATTTGTCAACGGGAAGAAGCTGAAGTTTATTAAAGACCAGCTTGAGGAAACCCGTGCATTGGGCGGATTGACGGATAATTCCAGAAAAGATTTTATGGATGCTCAGGATCATCTTCAAAAATATATGGCTACTCAGGATAATAATGATCTGCAGCTCTATTTTCAATCATTAAGAAAGCTTAAAACCAATTTTGATAAGATTGGTGAATATGAAAATACAAGTCCAAGGCTGAAAAAGAATCTGGCTGCTCACCGTCAGGATACCCTGAAGACGGCGAAACTAAAAACATTGATAGATTCAGTATATCAGACATCTCTGAATCCGCCTGCAAAGATTGAGGATAGACAATATGAACCCGCAAAATATAAAAATGATTTTGAAGATCTGAAAATTCAGACGCGTACATATGCCGATACTGTTAAAAAGAAAGGCTTTTTCGGTCGTTTAAAGGATGCTGTAACAGGGAAAGTAGATGTTCAGAAGGAAAGTACGGTAATTACGATGACCAACAATAAAACCATAGATCTTTCTCAGGTAAAATCCAAAATGGATAACACGATAAAGTCTATGGATAAGCATTATGCAGCTGAAGTAAAGAAGGTACAGATGCTTGCTGCTCAAAGTCAGAAAAATAACCTGCAGTTTTACAGTAATTTCAGTAAATTACTTGTTTACAGTAATGGGCTGATAGAAGTCTATGAAAATGCCATTAAGGATTTTAAAACAGAACTGGAAAAGGAATACAACGAACAAAATTCCAATAATAATACAATCAGGAGTTATCTGGTATTGGGATTGATGATTCTCATGTTTATTGTATCCATTCTGATCATGTATTTTACAAGAGTAGCATTTATATATGAGCGAAAACTTAATGCTGCGAATAAAGAGATTAAAAAGAACCTTAATTTTAAAAACAGGATTCTGGGAATGCTGAGCCACGATCTGAGATCTCCGTTAAAAATCATCAATATTTTTATTGATAAGATTCACAGAACTACAGAAGATGAAACGATAAAGGATTATCTTAAATCTATTAAGTTTACAAACAGTACTCTGCTTCTGCAATCTAACCAGATTTTGGAATATACTAAAAACGAGAATGCTGAAAAAGAACTTATCAAATCGGTTTTCAATCTTAAAGATGAGATCAGTGCTATTGTGAAGGTCATTACTCCTTATCTGGAAACCAGAAATAACAGGTTTGTGGTAACGGATAGAATTCCTGAAGATGTAGAGGTATATTCGGATAATATAAGAATCAACCAGATTTTTATGAATATTCTGGGAAATGCCAACAAATTTACAGAAAACGGACAGATTGATCTCGTTATGGCTACAGAACTTATAGGAGAAAATAAAATTTCCCTGATTACAACGGTAGGAGATACCGGAGTAGGGATATCAGAATCTGATCTTGGTAAAATTTTTGATCCTTACTATCAGGGGATGGTATCTGATGAGGTAGATAATCTGGGAGCCGGACTTGGTCTTAATCTGGTAAAAGAAATTGTAGAACTTTTTGACGGCGATATATCAGTAGAAAGTAAACTTCATAAAGGAACGAAAGTGAGATTCAGGATCAATTTAAATAGTAATAATAATGGAAACATCAATTCAAAATAAAGAAATTATTTTCCTGTTGGCAGACGATCACAGCATTGTACGTCAAGGAATGGAAATTGTAATCAGTGATATTGTTCCCAACGCTAAAGTCTTTCAGACTTCATCCTTACACCAGGTATTGGAGCTGATAGAATCAAAAGGAGTTGAGATGGCCATCATTGATGCACATTTCCCGGACGGAAATAGCCTGCATATCCTGCCTCAAATGAAAAGTGTAAATCCTGATCTTAAAGTTTTGATTTTTACAGGACTTGAAGAGGATCTGCATGGTCTTAAATTTATCAAGGCGGGTGCAAACGGCTACCTGAGCAAACTGAGCGAAGAGGAAGAAGTAAGAGACGCAATCACCACTTTTATAGAGAAGGGAGAATATTTTTCTGATCTTTTGAGGAATCTATTGGTGCAGCTTGTCTACAATCCGGATCTGATAAGCCCGATCAACAGTTTGACCAAACGGGAACTGCAGATTGCAGAACTCTATGCCAAAGGATATGGAAATCTGGAAATTTCAAACAGCTTGAATATCAAGCAAAATACAGTAAGCACAATCAAAAAAAATATCTTTGAAAAACTAAAGATAGAGAACATGGTTGAGCTGGTAGACCTTATTAAAACGCACCATGAATTATAGCAGTCTGTAGGGGATTCTTCACTTCTTATCATTAGAGAATTTATTTTATCGATAAATATCTATAAGCAAATCGAGGTGTATCGATGGGGTTTATAGGGGATTTTATTTTGTAATGTTGTTCCTTTGTACTGTGAAATTTAAGTAATGAAAAAAGTAAATCAAAAATACTTATTCATGTATTAAATTTTATACACAAAACAACAAATGATTATAACTATATAATTAATAAACGATAGTTATAGAAACACAAATGATGAAATTAATAAAACACTGATGAAACTAAATTGAGTGATGAATAACCTTAAACGGCCTTCTTAAAAAGCCAGATGAAAAAAACACAAACACATATAAAAAGGTTCAGTTGACAGGTTATAATTACAAAGCAAAAGAAGGCAAACAGCCTTCTTTTTTTGTTTTTTATCATTTGATAAACAGATGCTGTAATCTATATCTTAGTTTTGTACTTAAAAAGATGACAGGAGAAAAAGATTTGACCATTCTGCTTCAGAATATGGAGCCGGTATTAAATGCCGGAGAATATGTATTTTGTACTATTGAAGCCCTTAGTAAGATACCGGATATAGAAAAGATTTTATTTTTCTTTCGGGAAAATGAAGCGGTTACCATAGTTTTGAAAAAAGAGATGGCAGACGAATGGAGTATGGCTTACAGTTATATTACGGCATGGATTACTCTGAATATTCATTCTTCTCTGGAAGCTGTAGGGCTCACAGCTGCCTTTGCAAATGCTCTGAAACATGAAAGTATTAGTTGTAATGTAGTTGCGGCTTATTTTCATGATCATATTTTTATTGCAAAAGAAGATGCTGAAAAAGCCATGAAAACCCTCAATGCATTGAAAACAGTATAAGAAGTTTCAAAAAATCATCTTTATACTTTCCACTTGTAATTTTCACCTTCAAAAATGTCTAATTGAATTCCTAAAATGTCCTGTTGATAAAGCTTTTGAGTGTTCTGCCTTTTTTTGTGTTTTATGTTTGCACCATAATCAAACAAAAATAAACTACAATGAAAACAATCAGAAAAATCTCAGCCGTTAGCCTATTATGTTTAACTCTTTTTACCGTAGCAACAGTTTCCTGCACTGAAGAAAATGAACCTCCCACGGTACAGGAGGTACAAAACAGAAACCACCAAACTGCGAAAACCCAATTCATAAACGTTAAAGGAAATGCCATTGCATACCGAGTTTTAGGAAAAGAAGATGGAGTTCCATTGGTGCTGCTGCCGGGATTAGGTGGATCTATGGATGATTGGGATCCTGCAGTAACAGACGGACTGGCAAAAAAATACAAAGTAATTATCTTTGATAACAAAGGAGTGGCTTCCTCAAAAGGAACGACTCCTAACACCGTTCAGGCGATGGCCGATGATGCTGTCGATTTTATCAATGCACTGAATTTGAACAAAGTGAATATCATGGGATTTTCCATGGGTGGGTTTATTGCCCAGAGAATAGTGTTGACGCATCCTTCACTGATTAATAAAGTGATTTTAACCGGAACAGGGCCTCAGGGAGCCATCGGATTATCGAATTTACCCAATATTGTTGCAGGAACAGCAGGATTAAGTCCTGAAGCTTCCTTCCTGAAATTCGGATTTACAGAATCGGCCCAGAGTACTAAGGAGGGAAAAGCGTCTTATGCCAGAATTCAGCTTCGTACAACAGACAGGGATCTTCCGTTAAATGAAGCTGCTTCAAGTTCGCAATTTACGGCTGTATTGACCTGGGCTCAGCCCAATGCTGATGCTCTTACAGAAATACAAAAGATCAAAAACCCTGTACTGATTGTTCATGGTGAAAATGACCTTCCTGTATCTGTTCAGAATGCTAAAAATATGGCTCAGAATTTAGATCAGGCAGAATTGGTGATTTTCCCGGATTCAGGACACGCCTCTTTCTATCAATATCATGATACCTTTGTAGCGAAAGCAATTGAGTTCCTAGGGAAATAGATTTAATTCTTTTTAAAATTCATATTAATAAAAAACTCGCTGTGTGTTCAGCGAGTTTTTTTATTGATGAAAAACTTAGCTGAATTTTTTCACAGCCTCTACACTCACCGGAGTAAAAAAGTTAATAATATTTCCATCCGGATCGCAGAACAGAAGTGATCTGTTTCCCCATGGCATTGTTGTGGGTTCCTGAATGATTTCGGAGGCTATACTTTTAATTCTTTCATATTCTTCATCTACATTTTTAACCATAAATTCAATAATGATTGATTTTGTTCCCGTAAATTCTGTGAGACCTTCCGAAAACATCTGCATTGTTCGGGTACTGCCAATTGCAATGGTTATGGAATCTGCAGAGAGTTCTGCAAAATCTTCAGTATACCATCTGGCAGTTGCTCCCATGGTTTGTTCGTAAAATTCTACTGCTGCTTTGATGTCTTTGCTGATGAGCCTTAATGAGGTAAGTTTCATAAGATATTTTTTGTTTAAACTAATTTTAAACAAAGGTAACAGGTACTTATGACAACAGCTTGTCAGTAGAAAATTAAAGCTTTTTAAACTAAATTATTTTATTAATAAAAATTAGCAATATGAATTAACTGCTTAAAGTTGATGATCTGTATTTTACGTCCTTCCGATCTTATGAGTTTTTCCTGTTTAAAATCATTAATAATGCGGGCTAATGTTTCTCTGGCTGTTCCCACCATATTTGCCAGATCTATACGGGAGAGGGAAATGAATACTTCTTCATCAGGTTCATTATTTGATTTGTATTTATCATGAAGAATAAGCAAACTCAAAGCAGCCCGTTCTCTTACAGTACGATGAGATAAAACGGCAATAAGATTGGCCATAACACTGAATTCATGGCTTAAAGATTTCAGCAGTAGCCTTGAAAGTACAGATGATTGGTCAAGGATATCCAGAAAACTATCTTTTGAAATGAATGAGATAACAGAATTTTCCAATGTTGAGGTAGTGTCTCCGTAAGATTCATTGCTCAGAATGGCAGAATATCCGAAAAATTCACCTGAACTGTAAATGTAAATAATCTGTTCCCTGCCATCATTATCAACCTTGTATTTCTTTATTTTTCCTTCATTAAGGTAGTAAATACCATTAGGTTTTGTCCCGTCAGTAAATATAGGCTCATTTTTACGGTAGTTCCTGGTTCCCATTGCTCCTGTAAGCAGATTTTTATCATATTCAGGGAGCTCGTCAAAAAGATACTGATTATTAAAAATAAATTTTGAGATCATAATTTTTCTATACGGACTATTAGATAAGCACTCGGTTTTTTAACTTAAATCACATTTTAAACTGATATGGATCACCAAGTTTTTTTCCTAAACGAATTACTTTTACAAAAGTAATAAAATTGATTTTGAATTAAGAAACAGAACATTTCAAAGGTGCTGCAGTGAAGCTGTTTTTACTTACTGTAATTGCCTGTAATTTATTACTAAGGATACAAAAGGAATATAACAAATCTATAAAGAACACTGGATAAATATTTAAGCGGACATGTTTTTCACAGTTTGACACTGACATTTCTAAATTATTTTTTTTTACTTATTTATTTTATCCAGTTGTTTTTTTGACAATAGTAGATACTTCTTACAGAGATTTAAAATGTTCAGACACAGAGGGAAAAACAGAACCTATTTTCACAACCTTAAGCTGGCATCAGCACTTTCGTTCGTTGCCGGAATAGTGAATATTATAGGAGTTTTATCTGTTAAAGTGCTTACAACCAATATAACAGGACATTTTGCTTTCTTTTCTGAAGAGATTCTCCTAGATCATTACAGTGAAGCACTTACTTACTTTTTGTTTATTATCTGTTTTCTGGGCGGAGCCTTTTGTTCCAGCTTATTGGTTGAATTTTCATCAGGGCACAGAACAGTTCGTCCGCATCTAATCCCTTTAATAACCGAAATTTTGATATTAGGATTTGTAGGAATGTCAGATTATGAGGAATTCAAAATTTCGGTATCTTCTCATACAATTGCAGGTCTTTTACTTTTTGCAATGGGTGTTCAGAATTCATTGGTTACAAGAGTGTCACAGTCGGTAGTAAGAACAACCCATCTTACAGGATTGTTTACAGATCTGGGAATAGAACTTTCAAAACTGTTTTTTAAGGAGAGGAAAAATGAACAGAAACAGCTTAAAAAGACCATTACCTTGAAGCTGGTAATCATTGCCTGCTTTTTTTCAGGATGTATTATTGGTGGTTACAGTTATAGTATGATCCAATTAAAAACATTAATTATAACTGCAGGATTATTGTTCTTCGTTATACGGTATGATAAGCTCTTGTACAGGTATTATGCCTTAAAAAGAAAGTTGAGATAGAGCAAAAATAAAAAAGGATATTCCGGTGATTGGAATATCCTTTTTTAACTTATGGAGTTACAGGCTGGATGACAAAAGTCTCCGTATCTGTGGTATGGGCGGAAAAATAACCCAAAGCTCCATTGTTGATATTACTTGGTGGATTGGTTGGAGTAGTACCTCCGCCATTGCCTTCGGAAATCTGAAGCAGAGCACTGTAATAAGTGAATATATTGTTATCAATAGACCGCATTTCTACATGGATTTTGTCGCCCACTATCACTTCATGGTCTCTGCCTTTGTTATCGTCATTAGGCAGGATAAGCGGCTGTTGGTTAGGCATTCCGTTATTTACATTGTCGGAAAAGGTATTCATGTATTTTTTAGGAAGATCATTGATCGTAAAACTAAAAAGATAACGGTTTCCAAGCGGCATCGGATCGGTAAAGATCGGTAAAAGGGTATAAGTGGTTTTGTCACCAAATTTGAATGAACTCTGCTCAAGCCCGTCAAAATGAACAATTTCAGGCATACTGCTCTGAGCGGTATACTGTTTTCCTTCCGCCTGTACCTTCAGCGTATAGGTTCTTCCGGGCTGCCCCACAAAAGTGGTTGTCTGATACATTCCGTTTCCTGTGTACTGCAGTGTTTCGGTTTGGCCCGTATTATCACTTAAAATAACCTGAGCGCCGGTTACAGCAGGATACTGATTAGGTTCTGAGAAACTGACTGATTTTGTAATTCGTACAGTATAAGGCCCCGGTTCATTGGTTACATTTCCTTCGATGACGATATTTCCACCCTGATTGTTCAGGTCCAGATCGATCTCTTTTTCACAAGAAGTTAATGCAAAGAGAGATAATATGATATAAAAAGTATTTTTCATGATTTAGAATTTGAAGTTATAAGTGATGTTGGGTACCCATCGGAACAGAGAAGTCTGCATTGCACGTGTTGTTCCGGGACGGTCAGGGTTGTCTTCAAAATTGATTGTGTAGGCATTTTCTCTACCGTAAAGGTTATAAATTCCGAAAGTCCATGAACCTCGGAACCGCTTATTGGAAGTTGGCTCATAAGTCGCACTCAGATCCATTCTGTGATAAGCAGGCATCCTGTCAGCATTTCTGTTGCTGTATTGGAATATGGTCTGCCCGTTCAGCTCATATTTTCCGGTAGGGAAGGTAACGGCATTTCCTGTGCTGTAAACAAACAATCCTGAAAAGCTCCATTTCGGATTAAGCTGATAAGTGGCAACGATGGACAGGTCGTGGGTTTTATCCATTCTGGCGTTGTACCATTCATTATTATTAATGCCGTTGATCTTTCTTTCCGTTTTAGAAAGAGTATAGGAAATCCATCCTGTAAGTTTTCCGCTTTTCTTTTTGGCAATAAGTTCCAGACCGTAAGCTCTACCTTTTCCGAACAACAGTTCACTTTCTACATCAGATCCGGCATCAAATCCAATCTGAGCCCCATTTTTGAAGTCGATTTGATTTTTCATAGATTTATAGTAAACTTCAGCATTCAATTCATAATTATTGTTGTTGAAATTTCTGCTGTAGCCCACACTGATCTGATCTGCAATTTCAGGTTTTACCGTATAACTGCTTCCTATCCATTGGTCAGTAGGATTTCCGCTGTTGCTGTTGCTTAGAAGGTGAAGGTTCTGCGTGTTTCGGGAATAACCTCCTTTCACACTGCTCACTTCATTAATGCGGTAGTTTGCACTGATTCTCGGTTCAGGATTCACATACGTTTTCCCAAATTTTCCTTTCTCCAGGAATTTACTGTCGGTAAGTACTCCGTTTTCATACGTATTGAAAGTATCTCCTCCCAATACACTGAATATCGCAAGTCTTACTCCATAATTGATGGTCAGCTTTTCTGTTGCTTTAAAATCATCGTTGATGTAAACCGCGTTCTCCCATGAATATCTAGGATTTCTTGGAAAGCTGCTCACCGTAGTACCGGAAGCACTGCTTGGAGTAAGAGTATGATAAATAGACTGAAGACCGAAACGTACAGAATGCTTGTTTCCGGCAAACCAGGTAAAATCCTGCTTAAGATTCCAGTCACGTATTTTTGAATTTAAATCAAATACCGTATCATCATTTTTCAGACTGATTTTATAATCATAATTGCTGTAGATGAAAGATGTATTGGAAAATAACTTGCTGCTGATAATGCTGTTCCATCTTAAAGTTGCTGTTGTATTTCCCCAATCTGTATTGAATGTATCTCCCAATCCCAGAACGTCTCTTCCGAAATATCCCGAAAGATAAATACGGTTGTTTTCGTTGATCTGATAATTGGCTTTCAGGTTGAGGTCATAAAAATATAACTTGTTATCTTTATAATCTTTGTTGGTTTTAAGGAACAAATCCGCATACGTTCTTCTTCCCGAAACAATGAATGATGATTTTTCCTTCTGAATAGGTCCTTCTACACTCAGCCTGCTGCTGATCAGACCGATTCCTCCATTCAGGTTGTAGTCTTTATTATTACCGTCTTTCATTTTGACATCCAATACAGACGAAAGTCGGCCTCCATACTGAGCAGGGCTGTTTCCTTTGATGATACTCGCATCTTTCAAGGCATCACTGTTGAATGTACTTAAAAACCCAAGAAGGTGAGACGCATTATAAACCGGTGCTTCATCCAGTAATATCAGGTTCTGGTCCGTAGCACCACCTCTTACACTGAATCCGCTGCTTCCTTCACCGTTACTTTTGATACCCGGTAAAAGCTGTATGGTTTTCATGACATCCTTTTCCCCAAAAAGAACGGGGAGCTTTTCTATACTTTTTATATTTAACGTTTCTGCTCCCATTTGAGCAGAGGTTAAATTTTTATCCTTTTTAACGGCGGTTACCACTACTTCGTCAATGGCCTTTGTTGTCTCTTCCTGAGGCAGAAGTGGGAGATCAAGTTTCATATTCTGATCTACTGTGATCTGCTGTTCAAAATCTTTATATCCGGGATTGGAAATAATGACGGTATAAGTACCTGCAGGAAGTGAAAGAGAGTAAAATCCATACTCATTGGCTGTAACGTTGATGGTAGGATCTTCACTTACTTTTACCGATACTCCGATTAACAGCTCACCGTTTTTTTTGTCTTTCACAGTTCCGCTTACAGAATAGGTTTTCTGGGCTATTGCCAGGGTACTGAAACAGAGCGCTGCGGTGGCAGCGGTAATTTTTAAAAAGGATGTTTGCATTAGTTTATTTTAAAGTAGTAGATCTCTTGTATAAGAATTAATGTTTTGTTGATGTACGATTAGTTGGATGAACAGGGAATTTGTTACACGTAACAAATTAATTATGAAATAAATCCATTGAAAAAGTGTGTTGTTGAAAATGGTAAAAGCAAGAATAAAATAAGACTGTTGCATAAAAAATAATATTATGCATTGTATATTGATTTATAAATTGTTTTTTAGTTGATTATGTTAAAAAATAAATTATTAACGGTTGTTAAAGAGCTTTATTGCTGTTTGTGATGAAAATTATAGATTTAAAGACTTAAATGGCTTTTATAGCTGTGATCGAAAGATTGTTAGCTTAAAAACGATCTTCGGAAGTTTTGATCGGAATTTTAGTCTTATCTTGGCTAAGAATTAAGAGGGAAGAATATGGAAAATGTTAAAATGTGGATCAGGAAAAATGGTTCCACTACAATACTGACAATATTGTTCATTATCGTATTGGTAAATAAAGATGCAAAAGCATGGCTGATGAGACAGGTTGCTTCTACGGGAATCCTCAATTCCAGTATATCGGAAACAAAAGAGAATCAGAATACTTCAGCACGATTTTCCTATGCCGGATTTATGCTAAAAAGTGAAGATGGAACCGTCATTAATATTTCTGATTTACAAAATAAAGTAGTCTTCATCAACTTTTGGGCTTCATGGTGCCCTCCATGCAGGGCAGAGTTTCCCTCAGTTCAAAAGATGTATGATCAATATAAAAACAATCCGGATATGGTATTTCTTACTGTAAATCTTGATGATAACACTGCTCTTGGAAAATCATATTTAAAAGAAAAAGGATTTACAATTCCTTTTCTGGTACCGGCAGGCAATATTCCTGGAGTACTTTATAATGGCTCTTTGCCTACAACGGTTATCCTGGATAAAAAAGGTGAAATCCGTCTGCATCATAAAGGATTGGCAGATTATAGTAAAGATTCCTTTTACAGACAGATTGATGAGCTTTTGAAGCAAAAACTTTAGTTGTTTAAATCGTATTTTTATATCATAGGAAACAGAACATGCTGCATTTGTTAAGATCTCACATTGAAAAAATAATCCCTCTGAATGATGATGAATTTGAATTCATATCATCCTGCTTTACCTATAAAAAATATAAGAAACATCAGTTTTTAGTACAGGAAGGAGAAACGGTGCCTTATAATTATTTTGTTCTGAAAGGTCTTCTGAAACTGGTTTATACCGATGAAAACGGAAAAGAACACATTATTGGATTTGCGATGGAAGACTGGTGGGAAACAGATTTTCCGGCTTACTATCAGCAAACTCTGGCAACAATGTCTTTGGAATGTCTTGAAGATACAGAAGTATTGTGTCTTCAGTTAGAGGATTACAAAAAGCTCTGTGCCCATCTGCCCAAACTGGAACATTTTTTTCTGGAAAAAGCATATATGGGATTTATTACTGCTCAGCAGCGAACCATTTCTATGATGACAAGCGGAATAAAAGAACGCTATGATCAGCTTTTGAAAAAGCATCCCTCTCTTATCCAACGTGTTCCGAAATCTCTTTTAGCTGCTTATTTAGGCGTTTCCAGGGAAACTTTGAGCCGTCTGCCATTGTAAAAAAGTGATCGGAATCACCTCATAATCGTGATCCGGATCACAGGGATTTGTTGTGTTTGTTCTGCAATTTTGTACCGTAACATATAACAAATTCATACAATGGAAAAAAGAACGGTTAACCCATGGAAATGGCAGGATGAGAGAAGCTATTCTCAGGCTGTAGAGGTAAAAAACGTTGAAAGTACTTTATACTGCTCAGGGCAGGCAGCTATTGATCCTGACGGAACATCCAGCGATAAGGATATGAAATCGCAGCTGGAACAGGCTATTGCCAATCTGGAAGAAGTGATCCGCACAGCGGGATATGAATGTAGTGGTATAGTAAGATTAAATATCTATACAACTTCTACTGAAGAGTTCTGGCCTTATTTTCCCATTCTTCAGGAGTGGATTGCCAGACATAAGATCGAACAGGCAACGACAATGCTGGAAGTAACAGGTTTATTTGAAACTTTAAAAGTAGAATTTGAAGCTACAGTTGTCAAATAAATAAGAAGTTAAGCTTAAAAAATTAAACCTTCAAAATATAATTTTGAGGTTTTTTCTTACATTTATCTAATACCAATTAACATTCATCAAACATTATGAATATTCAACTTTTTTCAAAAAATGCTTTAGTAGGAGGGGCAACTCAGGGAATAGGAGCCGGGATTGCTGTTGAACTGGCAAAATGCGGCGCTAATGTCACCGTTATGGCCCGCAATGAAACAAAACTTGAAGATTTCGTTTCTTCACTGCCGGTAATCAATCCGGAACAGAAGCATGAATATCTGGTGGCTGATTTCTCAAACTTTGAAAATTATAAAAAAATTATAAAAGGATATTTTAATGACCATTCTGTTGATATTCTGGTAAATAATACAAACGGTCCGGAACCAGGATTAGCACTCGATAAAACGCCGGATGATTATCAGAAAGCATTTGATCTTCTATTTAAAACGGTTTGTGAAACAACACTATTGGCTCTGCCTTATATGATCCAGCAGAAAAGAGGCCGTATTATCAACGTTTCTTCTTTGTCTGTTAAAGAACCTATCGGAAGTCTGGCACTGTCAAATTCTATCCGTTCTGCAGTCATTGCGTGGGCAAAAACCCTTTCTAATGAAATTGCACAGCATAATATCACCGTAAATAATGTTCTTACAGGATATTTTGATACCGAACGAATTCAAAAACTGGTTACCCATGAAGCTCAGCAAAGTGGTAATTCGGCGGAAGAAATAAAAAAGGCGAGGGAAAATAAAATTCCTATGAAAAGATTCGGGCAGCCGGAAGAATATGGTCATCTGGTAGCTTTTCTGGCTTCAGAATATTCAAATTATCTTACCGGAACAAGCATTCCTTTGGATGGAGGATTGAATAATACCTATTAAAGATTTATAATAAACCAAGATATTTTAAACCACAAAAGACACAAAAGTTTTAAGCATTAAGTTTCATATGCATTAAAGTACACTTAAGTTTTTGAAAATCTTTATTTTCTTCTTATATGAACTTTTTTATACAGGTTTTTAAACTAATAAATTGAAATAACGCTTTTATGACTTTGTGGTTAGAAATAAAAATATTTAAATAAGTTTTCTTTCATGTAATAAATTCTTTTCTTCGGTTGTCATATACATATTGAAAATATTATATGAAAAACTGGTCTTTTAAAAAATGGAACACCGTACTGGGATGGTTCCTTTTCGCTATTGCACTTATCACTTATCTTTCAACAATGGAGCATTCCCTGAGTTTTTGGGACTGTGGAGAATATATTTCTTCTGCAGTAAAACTTGAGGTAACCCATGCTCCGGGAGCTGCCTTATTCCAGATTATGGGAGCGGTGGCGAGTATTTTTGCGTTGGGAAATGCTGAAAATTATTCTATTGTGATCAATGCTATGTCAGCATTGTTCAGTGCATTTACTATTTTGTTTCTGTTCTGGACGATTACCCATTTTTTAAGACGGCTTTTGAATAAAGATTTTGAAGATGTTACCAGATCTCAGGAGATTTCAATCCTGTTTGCTGGTGTCATCGGAGCTTTATGTTTTACTTTTTCAGATACCTTCTGGTTTTCAGCAGTAGAAGGAGAGGTCTATGCAATGGCTTCTATGTTTATCGCACTGCTGGTCTGGCTCGTCACCAAATGGGAGAACGAATCTAAAGCAGCTGACAGCGAGAGATGGATCATTCTTATCTTCTTTGCAATAGGACTTTCTGTGGGGGTGCATATGATGTGTATGTTGGCTATTCCTGCCATATGTCTGGTATACTACGCCCGAAACTATACTTTTTCCTGGAAGAGTTTCCTGGTTGCTAATCTGGTAACGCTGGGAATTCTTGCTTTTGTATTCAAGATTATTTTCCCTTTGGTGATGACAATATTTGGAAAACTTGAAATTTTCTTTGTAAACGGGCTGGGACTTCCTTTTCATTCAGGGACGATTGTGGCGTTTGTTCTTATGATTGCTATGAGTTATTTCCTGATTAAATATGCGAGGAAAACAAAAAGAAAAGTGTATCAGACCATCGTTTTATCACTGGTTTATATGATGATTGGTTTCTCTTGCTGGCTGGTGATTCCCATCAGGGCAAATGCCAATCCGCCAATGAACCTTAATGATCCGGATACCGCAATAGGAATGAGAGATTATTACAACAGGGTACAATATGGTGACTGGCCCACAATTTACGGACAGAACTACACTGCCTTTCTCGACAGAAACGGTTTGGAAAAAGAGGAAGACGGAAGCTACAAAAGAGATGTAACCGGAGACATCTACGAAAAAGATGAAAAAACCGGAACTTACAGAAAAACCGGAGAACGATTCAATTATGTGTTTAATAAATCGCATATCAGTTTCATGCCAAGGATGTTCAATGAGGATAAAGAGGTTACCGCCAATTATATTGCCTTGTATGGCGCTCCTGATTTTACCTTCAATTATGATAATGAAGAAGCAGCAGACAATCCGGAGGCTAAAAGGATTTTTGATGACCTGAGAGCAAAATATGAAGGAGATTCTATCACCGCAGAAGATTATCTGAAAGTAAAACCTTACGATCTTATCAAGGTAAAACGCCCCTCTTTTGCCCAGAATATGGATTATTTCATTTCATTCCAGAACGGATACTACTTTGTCCGGTATCTGATGTGGAATTTCGTAGGAAGACAGAATGATCTTGAGGGACATCTGGAAAATACCAATGGTAACTGGATTTCAGGATTTTCTTTTATTGATAATGCTTTGTTGGGTGATCAGGATCATATGCCTGCTAAATTTAAAAATGAAAGTACCGTAAAGTTTTTCTTTTTGCCATTGATTTTAGGACTTATCGGTTTCTTTTTTCAGCTGAACAGGGACTTCGGGAGATTTTACGCTGTTCTTTCTCTGTTTGTTCTTACAAGTATGGGAATTGTCTTCTATACCGGAGTAAAACCATTTGAAGTAAGGGAAAGAGATTATGCGATGGTAGGTTCGTTCTATGCCTTTGCCATCTGGATTGGTCTGGGAGCAGGAGCTGTACTTTGGCTGATTCAGTCTAAAATTAAATCTAATGCAGCTAATATTATTCTTGGAGTTGTGTTGCTGGGAATTCCTTTTATGATGGGGTTCCAGAATTATACTTCGCATGACCGCAGTAAAAAGACTGCAGCCCGTGATTATGCCTATTCATTTTTACGTTCGCTGCCTAAGGACGATATTATTTTTATTTATGGTGATAATGATACCTTTCCGGTGTGGGCAATTCAGGAGACGGAAAGATTCAGGGATGATGTGAAAACGGTCAACTTTACCCTTTTAGCCACCCCCTGGAATATAGATCAGGTAAAAAGAAAAACATATAATGCCAAAGGAATTCCGGGAGAACTCACTCACGAAGAGTACAGGGATGGTGTCAATGATCAGGTTTATCTGATGAAAAAAGAAGATTGGGAAGGACTTTTTCAAATGTTGAAAGAACAGGGAGCACCGGACACAGCTTTCCAGGAGTTCAGAAAATATCTTACTCAGGATTCTCTGACGGTGAAAGAGGCTATCAGATTCCTTAAACTTAAATCATCCGAAAAAGATGAATTGCTGAAGATGTACTTCGGGGAAAAGCAATATGAAAAATATAATATACTTCCGGTGAGTAAATTTATCCTTCCGGTAAATAAGGAAAATGCTGTAAAGTCGGGGATCATCAATCAGGCTGATCTTTCTAAAGCAGTAGATCAGATTACGATCAATTATGAAGCAAACACCCTTTACAAGAGCAATCTGATGATGCTGGATATGCTGGCCAATTTCGATTGGAAACGTCCCATTAATTTCTCATCTGGAGGAATGTATGACAGTGAGAATATCTTTTATCTTGACGAATATCTGCAGTTTGACGGTTTCAGCTACAGATTGGTTCCTATTCACACTCCTCAGAGTCCGGATGGGGATAAAGGAAGAGTAGATGCCAATTCTCTGTATCAGGTGGTGAAAAACTTCAGATGGGGGAATTTTAAAGATCTCAGTATTTATTATAATGAAACGGCTACTTCCAATATTTTAGGCTACAGAATGTCCGTAAGCAGGGCTGTATCTGCACTTGTAGTCAGCGGACAGAAAGCTAAGGCACTAGAACTGCTGGACCTTGCAGCGAAAGAAATTCCGGTTGAGAAGTACAATGATCCAAGGTCATTAAGCTCAATGGTAACCGGATATATTGTTGCAGGGCAGGAGCAGAAAGGTCTTCAGCTGGCAGAAACCCTTAAGAAAGGAATATTTGAAGAATATGACTACTATCAAAATCTTTCTCCGGCATTTAAAGCGGCAGCCAGAAAACAGATGAGGTCAAAACCAATGGAATATGCATTAGTTGTTTCGGCGGTTACAGAAGCTTACAAAACATTGGGACAGAAAGAAAAAGCATATGCCTATCTTTTAAAATCAATGGAGCCGATTGATAAAAAATTCAGTGTTTTTATTAAGGGATTACAGCAAATGGGCAAAGAAAAAGCAATTAAAGAATCTGAAAATGTTCGGCAGATTGCACCTTTTTACCAATATTTATTCAATGTCATGGAGCCTTTTGATTCTGCATATTCCAGAAAAAAGGAAATTGAAATTACCAATGCCATGATGAAAGCGACACAATAAATTATTAAAGGAAAAGAGGCTGTTTCAAAAGTGTCATTCTGAATGAAATGCAATGTAATGAAGAATCTCATGTATTTGATTACCAATAAGATTCTTCCTTCGTCAGAAATCGAAGATTCGACGTAGTCAATGACAAAAGTCAACAATTTGACTTTTGAAACAGTCTCTTTTTAATTATAGAAGCTGTCTAAACTTACAGTGAGGATTCTTAACCACAAAAGTCACAAAAGTTTTAAATACGCAATTTTTTCTAGAGCCAAACTTTATACATAATAAGTACACTTAAGTTTTGTGAAAATCTTTGATTTTCATCTTATGCGAACTTTTATCCGACATTATTTTAAACTTATTTGGACTAAAATTTTTTTAAATGAAAGCTTTTGTGACTTTTGTGGTTTTTTCTGAAGTTTAGCTAGCATCAATAAAATAAAGTCAAACTTATTTCCAGAATTCATCTTCATAATCATCCTTTTCTTCCGTATGAATATCATTCAGTGCTGTTCCGATTTTTTCCAGAATAGAAGCTTCCAGTTTTTCTTCAAGATGAGGAAACCATTCGCGCTCTTCAAAACGGATATGCTGCTCCAGAAGGTCTGCAAAATGTGAGAAAAGATCAAAATTTTCTGAGGATGAAATTTGAGAAACAATATTCTGAATCTGTCTGTGCTCTTTCTGTATACGGAGTGTATATTCATCTTCAAGATAAAGAAACAGAATTTCTTCTTCTTCCCTGAAATGCTTTTTCAGATGATGATTCCAGAAATACAGAATATAATCTTTGATCTGCGAACCCTCAATTTCTTTTTTCAGTCCCTGTCTTATTTTCCAACTGCATAAAAGCCCGAAATGATGATCTTTGGAAAGCGGGATAATATTTTCATTGCGTTTCATGATATTTATGATTTTTAGAGAGCAACGAGTATAATCAATGGGATTGATTATTAAGCGAATGCATAGATCAAATTGCTTCATCTGCGACAAAGTCGCTCTCCTTTGCCTTCTTTTGAAATATAGGATAGTAATAGTTCTTTGCGTTAAAGTCAAATAATTTAAAGGTAATCAAACCTCACAAGCTGGAAAACTCATGAGGCTTGAATAAAGAATGCTAACGTTTTTCTTTCAACGACCAACCCAATTTAAGTCCGATGATGAAAATTACCAGAAGCAGCTCACCTGCAGCCAGTAAAATATCTCCGGGAACACGCATCCATCTCAGGAAGTGCATGATATCCGTCTGCATAAATTCCGCAGAACGTGCATACCAGTAACCTTCTTTTATAGAGGCTACCGACTGCATAATGCCTATAGGAAGAAGACTGATGGTTACCATTACCAGCAATCCGATATTAGTAAGCCAAAAAGCCCAGCCTATTAATTTATCATTCCATTGTCTGTCAGGATAAAGTCCCCGTAATACAAACAACATTAATCCGATTCCTAAAATTCCGTATACTCCGAACAAAGCAGCATGGCCGTGAACAGCGGTAGTATTCAGCCCTTGAATATAGTAAAGCGCAATCGGCGGATTGATAGCAAATCCAAAGATTCCGGCACCCAGAAAATTCCAGAAACACATTGCAATGAAACAGTAGATCGGCCATTTATAAGCCTGAATCCATTTGGTTGATTTACTCAACTGGTAATTTTGGTATGCTTCATAACCAATCAGGACAAGTGGTACAATTTCCAACGCACTGAAAGTAGCTCCTAACGCCAATACCGCTGTAGGAGTGGCACTGAAATAAAGGTGATGGAATGTTCCCAGGATTCCTCCGGCAAGAAATATAATCGTAGAAAACAATACTGAATTCGTGGCAGATTTCAATCTCAATAATCCCAGTCTTGTAAATAAAAATGCGGCGACTACCGTTGCGAATACTTCAAAGAAACCTTCTACCCAAAGGTGAACTACCCACCATCTCCAATATTCAGCAATAGCCATATGGGTTTGTCTTCCATACATTAATCCTGCTCCATAAAATAAAGCAATAGCTACAGCTGAGAGGGTAAACAATGTCAATAAATGACGGTCTCCATCTTTACGTCTTAATGCAGGAAGCAACGCTCTTACCATTAAAACCAACCATAGAATAAGGCCTACCAGCAGCAAAATTTGCCAGACTCTTCCAAGTTCCACATATTCATAGCCCTGGTGTCCCCAAAGGAAATTGTCAACAAGACCAAGCTTTTGCATCACACCAAGCCACTGTCCGGTAAGAGAACCCAAAACAACAATCAGCAGAGCTCCAAATAAAATATTTACTCCCAGCTTCTGATATTTCGGTTCATGTCCGGAAACTGCCGGGGCAATATAAAGTCCTGTTGCCAGCCATGAGGTAGCAATCCAGAAAATCGCCAGCTGTACATGCCAGCTTCTGGAAACTGACTGAGGTAAAAACTGATCCAGAGGAATACCGTAAAATCCGCTTCCTTCCACACCGTAGTGAGCGGTAACAACTCCGGCCAGCATTTGAACCAGGATCAGTAAAGCAACTACCCATATATATTTTAAAGTAGCTTTCATAGAAGGGGTAGGCTTCATATTTCGCAACGGATCTTCAAGCGGAAGGATCTCGCTGACTTCTTCCTCTTTATTTCTGGCATGGTAAAATACCAGAAGACCAACACATCCCAACAAGAGCAATACACTGAAACCAGACCATAAATGAAGTGAAGGCGGAGGAACATTTCCTACCGATTCATCATGCGGCCAGTTATTGGTATACGTCACATCATCTCCGGGTCTTTCCGTAATACATACCCATGTGCTCCAGGCAAAGAAAGCATTCATCTGAGCCATTCTTCCGGTATCTTTGATGGTATTCTCCGGGATGGCATACTGATCCCGGAGTTTTGCCATAGAAGCATCATTCATAAATAAATTTGAATAATACTTGGCTAATTGTTTCTGTACTTCGGCCCGTTCAGGAGAGAAAACAATTTCATTACTGCCTTCATTAAAGGTGTTCGTACGAAGTTCTTTCTTCAACAGTACCTGATATTTGGCCTGTTCATCATCCGGAAGGTCTTTATATACTTTACCGTCTTTTTTGGCCAATTCATCAAGCAGCAGCACAGATTCCCTGTGAAGATAATCTGCAGTCCAGTCCGGAGCAATATAAGCACCATGTCCCCAGATACTTCCTACCGTTTGCCCTCCAATAGACTGCCAGACATTCTGCCCGTCTTTTATATCCTGTCCGGTAGCGATCACAGTTCCGTCTGTAGTCACTACTTTCTCAGGAATTGGAGGGATTTTTCTGTAAATTTCAGTTCCATAAAAGATAAGAACAGCAAACGAAGCAACCATTACTACAGCAAGCCATATCCAAAGTTTTTTAGGTGTCATTCTGTATTAGTTTTTAGATTCAACGGCAAATTCTTTCTCTAATCGGATTGCTTTTGGGAAAAGGATATTATTCTCAAGATGAATGTGTTTATGTAAGTCATTTTCAAAATCCTGAAGCATGGCAAATGCTACTTTGTACGTATTGCAGGCGTCTGCGGGAGGAAGATATTCATCCGTGATTTCGGCAATCTTTCTGAAACGTTCACCTTCTACTGTATGCTCGTGCTGCATCATATTAACAGGGTTTTCTACTGTTCCGAAAGGAGGTTGAAGGAGTGCCTCACCTGATATTCTGGCTTTCACCATATTTCTTACAAAAGGAAACAGAATCAGTTCTTCTTTTTTCATATGAGCTGCCAGATCATGTGCCGATTCATTGAATATTGCATTAATTTCAAACAGCTCCGGATGTCTGTCTCCGTGAACTTTGCATAATTTATCAAGGAAAGCTTGCAGAACAGGTGTTTTTTCTTCTACATAACGGTGATGGGTTTTCTCAATATAATCTGCCAGCAAATCCAAAGGCCAGCTGTTGAAATCTATTGCAGATCCTTCATTTTTAGGAAGGGCTTCGAGTTCTTCATAAATCTTTTCCGGAGCCAGTTTTTTATTGCTGCAGGCTTCTTCTATGGTTCTTCCGCCTTTACAGCAGAAATCAATTCCATGTCTTTTAAAAATTGCTGCCGTTCTGAAATCTTCAGCAACCATATTTCCTATAAAGTCTGTTCTTGTGTTCATAATATAATACTTTTTTGTCTTTTATTATTTTAAATTTTTTACTACTTTTTAAGTGACAGAATATATTTTACCATCAGCTTGGCATTATCTTTACTCAATCCTGCATGAGGAGTCATGGGAATTTCTCCCCAGTTGCCTTTGCCACCGTCAATAATTTTCTGTGCAAGCATATCAATATCTGCTTCTTTGTATTTTGCTGCAACTTCCTGATATGCGGGACCTACAAGTTTTGAATCTATTTTATGACATGATAAGCAGTCTGTTCCTTCTACAAGGGATTTTCCTTCTGCAATTTCTGCTTCAGCTCCTGAAAGAGGAGTTGTGGCTGGTGCAGCTTCCTGGGGTTTAGGTTCTTCCAGCATTGTATTGGTTTCCTGCGGTTGAGGAATAGTATCTGTACCTTTTTTATCTGAACATGAAGTTACAGCGAGAGAAAACAGCACAGCTGTTACAAGTAATTTTTTCATAATCTTATCCATTTAAAGTTGTATTTGTTTTTTTATTTCGTTCACAATAGCTTCGTAATCGCTATCGAGACCTTCTTTTTGAAAAGCCAGAGTTCCCTTTTTTGAATACACTGTAATGATATTGGAGTGGGAGAATTCTATAGGAGATATTTGTTTATATTTCACAGCCATTATATTGGCCAGTTCCCGGGTATCTTCTTCATTACCCCGGATGAAAGTCCATTCTTTTTCATCAAATCTGTTCACATACAGGTATCTCTTCATTACTTTTGGAGTATCATTTTCCGGATCAATGGAGATTAATACGTATTGAATATCCTTTGGATCTACTTTTCCTACTTTCTGGGAGATTGTTCTCATTTCCGCGGTCAGTTTTGGGCAGGCCGTTTTACAGGAAGTGAAAATCATTGCGGTTACCAGTACTTTTCCTTTCAGATCTGAGAATGTTACGTTCTTGCCATCCTGTTTTTCCCAGTTTGTTTGTACGTTATAGATAGAATCTGGGCTTATCTCTTCATTTTTCTTGCCACAGGATATCATGATCAAAGTCAGTAATATCAGGGTTATATTTTTCATAAGGGTCAATTTTGTTTTTAGCACATCTGAATCCGAGATTATTAAGACAGTAGTCTGCTTTTGTACTTCCTCTTAATGCATACCGGATAAAGGCTGCGTAATTTCTTAAATCAGAAGAGGTTACTGCTGCTCCGGCACAGAAAAGGTTGTCATTTACCGTGTTATCTTTTCTGGATTCACCGCTCATCATCACTGAATTGAAATCATAAGTCCATTCCCAAACCATTCCATACATGTTATAAACTCCATAATAGTTGGGTGGTTCTTGTTTTATTGGTTGTTTGTTTTTATCCTTTTTTTGATACGCTTTCAGAATATAATCCGTAAAAGCAGGATCTTTGGAGGCATCCGGAGTTTGTTGATCTGCCAGTGCTGCATATTCCCATTCGTCGATTGCCGGAAGTCTTTTTCCTGTGCTTTTTGCATACGCTTCAGCTGCAAACCATGAAATATTGGTAACGGGTGCTTCCGGACTTGCTCCTGTTGGAATTTCGTAGTCACTTTTCCAATGTTTCAGGTAATTAGTGTCTGCATAGAGTCTTAGTACTTTACTTCTTGTCCATTGAGGATTTGCTTTAAGAAAGTCAAGATATTCCCGATTTGTAACAGGGCTGTCATCCAGATAAAAAGTCTGTACCCGTACAATTCTTCCGGAATCTTTCCCGATGAATGCCTTATACGTTCCTCCCGGTATTTCAATCATTTTTTTCTGACTTACAATCAGGTTTAAATGATGTTGGGCTGAAGTTTTTACCTTCGGACTTTTCGTCTGCTCAGAACAACATGTCATTAGTGAACAGACTGCCAGACATACTATAACTGCAAAAGCTCTCATTGTTTCTCTTTTGAAATCTCAATGAACCTTAATTCATTACTGATTCTTTTTATACACTGCCGGATTTTCTGCTCCGGTTACTTTAATCTTACCTAAAGCACCTTTGTTGAATGCCCTGAAAATCGCATGATCTACAATCACATATTCTCCGGGAACTGTTGCTTTAAATTCTACGATAGACGCTCCTCCGGGAGGAACTACCGTTGTTTGTACATTGTCATTTATTTTGCTGCCTCCTTCGATGTATACTTTGTCAAAGATTTCACCGATAATGTGGAAAGAAGAGGTAAGGTTCGGGCCACCATTCCCAACAAAGAATCTTACTGTTTCTCCTGTTTTTACCTGAAGTTCTTTATCTCCTAAAAGAGAAGCTGTATTTCCATTGAAGACTACATATTCGGGATGCTCGGCAATCGCTTTATCCATGTCAAACTCCTGCAAACCTTTATCTCCGAATTTTCCTTTAGTATAAAAGTCTCCCTGCATAATGTAAAATTCTTTGTCTACTTTTGGAAGGCCGCCTTCAGGCTCTATAAGAATAAGGCCGTACATTCCGTTGGCAATATGCATTCCTACAGGTGCTGTTGCACAATGGTAAACATATAATCCGGGGTTGAGTGCTTTGAAAGTAAAAGTTGCTTCTTTACCGGGAGCCACAAAAGTAGCTTCAGCACCACCGCCAGGTCCGTTTACTGCATGAAGGTCAATATTATGCGGGAAGGTATTATTTTCATTGTTTTTAAGATGAAGTTCAATGTCATCTCCAACTCTTGCCCGGATAAAGCTTCCGGGAACCGTTCCGTTGAAAGTCCAGAAATTATACTGTGTTCCATCTGCCAGTTCTCCTGTTTTTTCTATTGTTTCCAGTTTTACAATGATTTTTTTAGCAGCACGATTTCCTACAGGAGCCGGAACATTGGGTGGAGCCAGCATTTTTAATTCTTCGCTTGTGCCATCCGTTTTGATATTCGCTGTATTGGCACCATTGCTTGTATCTGCTGAAGTGCTTTGTTTGCAGGCATTAAATACCATCACTGTGCATAATGCTGTGGTGATTAAGATCGTTTTTTTCATAATAAGGGAATTAGGGTTTAAATTTTTCTGCAAGAGTAAACGTTATGCAGAATTTCTTCAGTATTCATTTTTTTGTTTTGTAAATTGTAAGCTGATAGCTATACCCAGGATGATTGCTTTTGCAGATTCAGCATAGATGAAATAGTTATGCATTTCTGAGGATAGAACCGGTTTTCCGGCTGACAGCAGTTGGGCCCGGTCATCAAGTATAGGAAGCATCCAGAACTTTTCTAACAGGAGGATTGCTAATAAAAAAACTATTAATATAAAGTCTGTTTTCGTATATTTTTTTCTGCTTATGAGCATTCCTGCTATAATAAGGATCAGAAAAACACACTGTATTTTAGTGGATATTCCAAACATCACCATTCCAAGTCCAAGGGCTACGGGAAGTGTCATTCCCGGAACCTGAAACTTTATTGGGGTTTCCAGAAAACTGACCGTGATAAAAACACCCGCCATCAGACAAAGCATCATTAACACAATAGGATTTTTAGCATTCAGTTTCATCTTTATTTAGATATTAACACCTTTTTGTCTTTTATTGAATAATTTTTTAAATTGATTTATTTAAACTACCAATAAATATTCAGGTTTTTGAATTTTACAATTTAGATTGATTCACATATCATGAACAGGGATTTATTAATCCTGAACTGCAGATGATCCGGGGAGTTTACCGGTTTTTTTTAAGTGTTTTCTTCTTCTTTTCTTATACAAATATAAAATCTATTTTCAATATAAAAGAGGAATTTATCTTTTATTTATTCTGACTTTTATCACCTTATTTCTACTTATTCTTTTCTGGCGATAATCACTACAGCACACATATTTTTTTCATGCTTTTTAAAGATCTTTTTCATTTGGAAAATTCTCTTTCTGATGGAAGGATTGAGTAATATGTTTTTAACAATTTTAACGGCTCCGGACACGCCTTCGTCATCAATAATTCTTTGAGGTTCCAGAAGATGCATCGGTGCAGTTTCTACTTTCAGTACTTTAAATCCTTCTTTTTCCAATAATGCTGCCCACTCGGAAACAGTTAACGGACGTGCATTGACCTTGATAGCCAAAGCCAGTTCCTTCTGAATATACAGCTTTACATTAGTGTCGAGATTATCAGGTCTTAAAGCCAGTTCATGAATTGCATAATAACCCTTAGGTTTCAATATTCTGTAGGCTTCCTTGATAATTTCTGCTTTCCGGTGATCTGCATGCATACTCAGCATAGCTTCCCCATATACTTTACTGGCTGATTGTTCCGGTAAAAAACTTTCCGCAGCATTTCCAAGTTTAAATAGGGCAGAGGTTCCTTGAAATTCTTTGTTAAGATGCTCTACAGCGTTTTGTTCAGCATCAATTCCTATATAAGAACCAGGTTTTTTTTCCAAGGTCATGTGTGCGGTAAAACCAAGACCGGGGGCAAATTCCACCATATCATCAGTAGAATTGATGTCCAGCATTGATAACATCTTTTGGGTAAGGGCAAGACCTCCGGGACGTAACACTTTTTTACCGATTTTAGCCAGTAACCAGTGTCCGGACATTTTTTCAATATTTTCTGTGTGCATTAGACTTTTTTTAAAGGGTTAATGAAAGTATGACAGCAATTTTTTTAATATATAAATACCTTTTTGTCTTTTATTTATTTAAATTTTTTTTACACCTTTAAATGGGTTAATTTTAAATCCAGATTATCAACAAAATTTTGAATTTTTGAGGTTTCAAGCATGATACGGAGATCTTGTCTGATACTTTTAAACTGCTCATGCAAAGGGCAGGGGTGTGTTTCTGAACATTGATCCAAACCAAGTCCACAACCGGAAAAAAGCTTATCACCGTCAATTTCCCTTACAATATCAGCAATGGAAGTATTCAGGTTTTTCTGATCCATATAAAAACCTCCATTCGGGCCTTTGGCAGATTGTACAAATCCTTTTCTGCTGAGGTCCTGCAAAATTTTGGCGATAAAGTGTTCCGGTGAATGGATGCTTTTTGAAATGTCTTTAATCCCGACCCGGCTGTCATTTTTAGACTGCTGGGCGATGTAGATCAAAGCTCTTAAGGCATATTCACAGGTTTTTGAAAACATTTTTTGAATTTTATGAGACAAAGATAGAAAGAAAATTTTAATAAAAGACAAATTACTCTTTTATTTTTTTTAAAACTGACGAAGATCATGTAAAGCTGGCTATCCAATTGAATTTTGAGTACTTTTATTACTCTTTCTCAGGTCTGAAGGTCTGGATTGTGTAAATTCACGAAATGTATCACTAAAAGCGCTGATAGAGCTGTAGCCAACATCATCAGCTATTTCATTGATGGGTTTGTCTGTATTTAAAAGTAATTCAATGGCTTTTATAATTCTTAACGTTTTCAGGTATTGAAGAAAAGAAATATCCATGTCTGCTTTGAAAAGACGGGACATGGAGCGTTCACTCAGCCCGAATCTGCCGCTTACATTTGCCAAAGTAAGTTTTTCCCCGATATTCCATTCCAGGTAAGATACAATCCTCATCATCTGTTTGTTGTGGGTAGCGGGAAGAATAATAGGTAAAGGCTGATGGTGGGTTTTTGGCAGGATTTTTTTTAAAGCTACCAGAAATTCAAAGTTTTCGTCTTTTGAAGTAACATGTTTTTCATCCCATATTTCAGTATACTTGATCATCTGAATCAGCAGTTCTGATGCCGGATATATTCCCAATCTGTTGTAGAAAGGATCTGAGAGATCATCATGGGCATAAAAATAAAGAGAACGAAGAACAGTGGCGGTGTGCCCGATCTCTAAAATATGTTCCATTCCCTGCGGAATCCAGAAGAAATGCCGGGCCGGAACTACATACGTTCTATTATTGATCGTAATATAGGCAATACCACCTTCTACATAACTCAGCTGTCCTTTTGTATGCTTGTGGAAGGGAATCAGTTTTTCTGATTTTTCGTGCATAACAAATACACTTTTGTCGTCTTTATCAATATCAGGAAGCGCAGCAATTAATCCCATAAAAAAATATAAAATACCAGTGAAAATACAAATATAATCATTTGGCCGGAATCATGTAAAAGTTGACTATTTTAGATAAAGATAATTTCAGGATTGAGGATAAATTTGCAGTGCAATAATTCAAAAATTCAAATGAAAATTTATGTCGCCGGATTGCTGATGCTGGGAATTTCCTACACAATATCAGCTCAGACAGGCAGTCCAACTAAGGATACTATAAGACTCTCCTTAAAAGATGCATGGCAAAAAGCTGAAGAAAACAGCCGCCATATCAGAATCAATACCATCAATGTAGACATTGCGGAAGCTGAAGTAAAAGATGCGAAAAGAGAACGGCTTCCAGAAATAGAAGTTAAAGGCTCTGCAGAAAAAGCATCCAATATTCCTATCTATGAAAACGGAATCTTTTCCAAACCAACTCAGCATGAAGTTATTCATACCCTTTACCGGGCCGGAGCAGATTTTTATCTGAACATTTATAACGGAAATAAGCTGAATCTTAAGATTAAAGAAAACCAGACCCTTCAGAAAATTAAGGATATCCAGAAGGAGCAGTCTGTTTCTGATATTCATTACAAAACAGCAGCTCTTTATCTTGAGCTTCAAAAAACTTTAATTTTCAGAAACCTTATTCAGCAGGATATTGCCGATCAGAAAACACAGCTTAAAGAAATTCAGGCCCTTTATAAAAACGGGGTCGTTTTAAAAAGTGATGTTTTAAGGATTGAGCTTGAGCTTTCGAAGCGGAAGATGGCTTTGGTGACCATAGAAAATGATATTCTTATAGCGACTCAAAAACTGAATATTATCCTTGGTATTCCTGATGAACAGACTGTTATTCCTGAAGCTCCATTTAATCAATGGAATGAAAATACCCCTTACAGAGATTATTTGAAGCTGGCACTGGATCATTCTTTCAGTTATCATGTCTCTGAACAGCAGACAGAGCTGAGTAAACTTAAACTGAAGAAGGTAAAAGCCAATGTAAGACCTAAAATCGGAATGTATGGTGAATTTTATTATGCCAACCCGCAGATTTTTCTTTATCCCTATAATCCTTATTGGTATTCATTGGGAATAGTTGGTATCAAGGCGTCTTTTTCCATTTCTTCCCTTTACCATAATACCCATAAAGTAAAAGCCGCACAGCTGGAATTTGAAAAAGAAGAAGAGGCACATAAAGATACGGAAGACAAAGTAAGGCAGCAGGTGAAAGAAGCCTATCTGAGGTACCAGGAAGCCCTTGAGCAGATAAAGGTAGCGGAAGCCAATGTCATCCAGGCCAAAGAGAATGCGCGTATCATTAAGAATACTTATTTCAGCCAGACTTCTCTTATTACAGAATTGCTGGATGCAGATATACAGCTTCTTCAGACAAAATTTGAACTGGAAGCGGCAAAGATTATGGCACAGAACAATTATTATTTACTACAAAACATTACAGGCGTTTTATAATACCATGAAAAAAAAATATACTCCCACCGACAGACTGATCACAAAGATCACAGGATGGATTTCAGTTTTAATTGTTGCAGCACTTGCTGTATGGGGCGGTTTTACCCTAAAGGACTATTATGCATATGAACAGACGAATGATGCACAGGTTCAGGAATATGTGAACCCTATTATCTCAAGAGCAGGGGGATTCATTGTAGCCGTGAAATTTGAAGAAAACCAGGAAGTTAAAAAAGGTGATACACTTCTTATTATTGATAACCGTGAATATATTCTTCAGCAGAAACAGACGCAGGCAGCTCTCCAGAAAGCCCGTGCCCAGCTGAAAGTACTGGAAAGCAATACCGGTACCACAGAAAAAGAAGCTGCCGCAGCAATGGCCCAGATAGATGCCAACAAAGCAAAAGTATGGAAGCAGAAGCTTGATTATGACAGATATAAAAAATTATACGATGAAGAATCTGCCACAAAACAAAGGCTTGAAGATGTAAAAGCAACGTTGGACGTAAATGAAAGCGATTACAAATCTTCACAGGATAATTATGCTGCTTCACGATCAAAAATAAATGATATTCAGGCAGAGAAAACAGTTGTTCTGGCAGAAATTGCAAGACTGGAAGCACTATTGGACCGTCACAAGCTGGATGTAAGCTATACCGCGGTTACCGCAGCCTATGACGGAAGAATGGGACGTAGAACCGTTGAAGTAGGGCAGATGATTGATGCCGGAGAAACGCTGGCATTTATTGTCAATAATGAAACAGATAAATGGGTGGTTGCGAATTATAAGGAAACGCAGATCAAGGATATGCATATCGGCGATCAAGTGAAAATTGTAGCAGATTCATATCCTGACAGGGAATTTAAAGGAACCATTATTTCGCTTTCCCCAGCTACCGGATCAAGTTTTTCATTGCTGCCCCCGGATAATTCTACAGGGAACTATGTAAAGATTGTTCAGCGTATTCCTGTGAGAATAAAAGTAGATGGAATAAGAAAAGATATTGATGTCCTGAAAGTGGGAATGAACGTGAATGTATATGCTGACAAAAAACATTCTAATGGCTAAAAGACAAATGCCCTTTTTCAAAAGATGGGCACCTGAATGGCTCATCAAGATCATCCTCTTTTCGATGACTCTTCCGGGGATCATTATATTTTTTCTTCCTTTGGCGAATGTGAATGCTGCAGCGGGATATTATGGATGTGAGCCTGCGGATATTCAGTTTTCTGTAGCACTGTTCTATGCAGGATATGTAGGATTTTACAGTCTGGAAAGAAGGTTTTTCAGTTTTCTGGCGGCAAAGGAATATTTTCTTCTGTTTACCACGCTGCAGATCTTGGCCTGTCTCGTATGTTATTGTACCAAGGAAATTTACATCCTGTTTCCAGTACGTTTTATGCAGGGAATGTTATTTGCAGGAAACGTGAACCTTTCGCTTACTCTTATTTTTACGAGACTGAGCAGTGAAAGAGGAAGGGAGATCAGTTTTTCAGTATTCTTCGGAATTCTGATCTGTGCGCTGCCGTTTAATAATCTGATCACTGCAGACCTTATTGATTCCTATAACTTTAATATTGTCTATAAAACGGCCATATTCTCTTATCTGCCGGGACTTATTTTTCTCACTCTTGCCATGAGCAATTATAGGACTCATGCGAGATTTCATCTGTATAAGCTCGATTGGCAGAGCTTTGGGCTTTTCAGCACTATTCTGGTACTGGTGGGGTATATTAACATTTTTGGACAGGAATATTACTGGCTGGAGGATAACCGGATTCTGGGAAGTGTCATAGGGATTGTTGTTTTGGGAGGAATATCCATTTTCCGGCAGCAGGCCATTAAAAGACCCTATATTGACCTGAGGATTTTTAAATACAGAAACTTTAAAGTAGGATTGCTGATCCTTTTTGTAATGTATATCTGCCGGTTTGCGTCTGGGATTGCCAACAATTATTTTGCTTCGGAACTGCATTTGGATCCGTTTCATATTTCTTATATAAACATTTTCAATCTTGCAGGGTTGGTTGCCGGGGTAATTATTGCCTGTTGTATGGTGTTGCAAAAGAAAAATATACGGTACATCTGGGGCTCAGGATTTTTAATGCTGTTGATCTTTCATGGATTAATGTATTATTCTTTTGACATTCAGGCCGATGAGTTCAATTACTATATTCCCTTGTTTCTTCAGGGATTGGGAGTAGGGCTGATTATGGTTCCGACGATTATTTTTATCATTTCGTCAGTTCCCGCTGTTATTGGTTCTTCAGCAGCTGCAACAGCTTTGGCAGTCAGGTATTTGGGATTTTGTATTAGTATAGCGTTGATCAATTTTTTTGAATTGTTTGAAAAAAGCCGTCATTATAACGCTTTTCAGGATCATTTAACTGCTGTAGACCCGGCAGTCAAAAATTTTCTTCATCAGCAGACGGCTAAACTTATTTCCAGAGGAATGCCTGAAGAAAAGGCGGTAAAAGCAGCCAATAAATTATTAGTGGGAAGAATGAATGTTCAGAATCATGTTCGTTTTGCTATGGATTATTATGAAATGATGGTGTGGCTTCTTGCGGCTTCACTGTTATTAATTTTTCTTTTCCCTTATCTGAACCGTACTGCTCTTTATTTGAAATCCCGAAGACTGTCGCCAGCTTAGGTAAAATTTTAATATTTGAAAGTATAGCTTATTAAGCTAATTTTATAGTAGAGTGCTGAGACTGTCTGATAAGGCAGTCTCTTTTGTTATGACAGAAAAAATAAAAATATTTTGGCCGGAACTGTATGTTTTTTGTCATTGCAGACAAGCAGCTTTCTCTCTACATTTGTATTCATACAGAACGAGATATGAAGAAAGAAGTACAACATACCGGGAAGAAAAATATAGTGCTTTTGGCACTACCACAGGTACAGCTGCTTGATATTGCCGGACCGTGGGATGTTTTTACATCAGCAAACCGTTTTTTGAATAACGAAAGACAGGATTCCGGTTATCATGTTCATCTGGTATCCGGAACATCAGAGAAAATAATCTATTCCGGTTCGGGAATGCCGTTATCGTGTAGTCATACCATTTATGATATTGATTTTTCTGTAGATACTTTACTTGTAGCTGGTACCACTTTGAGTGTACTGCATGAGATCAGTCCCGATGTTTATCATTATCTTCAAAATATTAAACCACAAGTAAGGCGGATGGGATCAGTATGCGTAGGAGCATTTGTTCTTGCCAAAGCAGGTCTGCTGGATGGCCGGCAAGTGACTACCCATTGGAAATTTGCAGATATATTGCAGAAATCTTACCCAAAGCTGGAGGTTAATATTAATCCATTTTTTATTTGTGACAAACCCATCTATACTTCAGGAGGTGTTTCTTCAGGTATGGATCTGGCATTGGCAATGTTGGAAGAGGATTTTGGTAAAGCTTTGGCAGCAGAAGTCGCCTGTCATCTTGTTCTGCATTTAAAAAGACCCGGAATGCAGTCTCAGTTTGGAAACGCATTACCGGAATATGAAACCATGTCTCCTTTTACAAAACAGGTTCGGGATCTGTTGAAAAATAAGCTGGGAGAGACCATAACAGTAGAATATATTGCTGAATCTCTGAACATGAGTGCCCGCAACTTTTCGAGAGTATTTGTAAAAGAATCAGGAATAACTCCTGGCAGATTCATTGAAAAGATGAGGTTAGATCAGGCCAGAAATATGCTTGAATATACCAATATGAGTATAGAAATAATAGCTGATAAATGCGGCTTTGGCAGTGTTATTTCGCTGCGTCGTTTATTTCTTAAAAATATTTCCCTCACCCCGGCGCAATACCGGAAAACATTTAAGCGTACAGAATAATCATTTTTTCTCTCTTTTTTATTATAAAAACTGATGATAATCAATTGTCAGTAAGGAAGAACTATGTCCTTATTTCCAAAATAATCAACTTAAAATAATAGAATTATGAAACATGAACAAAACAGTAAAACAATGAATGTAGCATTTTTAGTCTATGATCAGGTGGAAGTACTTGATTTAAATGGTCCTTTGGATGTTTTTGTTAAAGCAGATGTCATACGGCCCGACAGCTATCATTGCTTTACGGTCGGAAAAACAAAAGAAGCCGTATACACGGAAGCAAATACGATGACTGTTATTCCAACCTATGACTTGCAGACATGTCCAAAACCGGATATGATTGTCATTCCAGGTGCAAATCCAGATCATATTATGAAATATATTCAGGATAAGGATTTTCAGGGAACTGTTCTGAAATGGATTAAAAATCATTATGATACCGGAACTGTTGTGTTTACAATATGTACAGGAAGCATGCTGTTATCCGGGACGGGTATACTTGCTGGTCATGATATCACAACTCATAGTATGCTGCTGGATGCTTTAGAACAATATAATCCTGAAGCCCATGTTCTCCGGAATGTACGTTATGTTGATCAGGAACAGCTGATTACTACTGCAGGAATTACAGCCGGAATTGATGCTGCCCTCTATCTTATTGGAAAGCATCTGGGGCAGGAAACAGTTGATACAATCGTTAAGATTTTTGAATATCAGAATAATAAAGCTGATATTCCACATTAGAAATACAATAGTTTGATTTGAAAAATTTCGCCGACTTTTACAGTTGGCGAAAATTATTTTTTTTTTGAATAAATAATTAATGACGGAAGCTGAAAAGTTTAATACAAAGAGGAATAAGGCCTATTGAAACGGCAATATAAATAGCTACCCGGACATAATTAAGGGTTTTCCAAAGCGACATCCTGGATATTATTTCTTCTGAAATGAAAGGGAATGCTGCCAGGTTTTGAAACTGTATAATATTAGGAGCAAAAAAGGTTAATGTCCAGACTCTTACTGCCGCATGAATGATGAATAAAGCCAAAAGCCAGTTCCTTACCGGATCAATTTTCCAGCAAAAAATAATAGCAAGAATGAAAGCGATTTCGTGAAGAGAATGAAGGATGATCCAGAAAAATTTCAGACTTGTTCCTTTTCCATCCTGAAGGAATTTAAATGTTTCGGGTGGGGAAGAAGCCCATTTAGGCACAAATACAAGAGTTTCAAAAATCTGTGCGCCATTCATAAGGAAATAAAGCAATGTCGTAATGCAAAGCCATATTTCTGCGCGGGTAATTGAAGTGACGGTTAAACTTTCCATGGTTTTTATTATGCTTTTATGGGGTGTTTAAATGTTCTGCTGTTTCTTTCATAAGAATAGTTGCCTCTCTGAAATAGCGTTCAATAGATTCTATTTCCTTTTGAGAAAAAGTAGCAATAAGTGTAAGTGTTTTTTGCTGCAGCTCATCGAAAATTGGACCTAATAATTTCATGCTGTTCTCAACATTTGGAATGATGATTACTTTTCTTCGGTCTTCACGGATAAACTGCCTCTTAAGAAGATCCTTTTTCTCCAACCTGTCTATTAATCCTGTCACAGCACCGGTAGTAAGGCCTGTTAACTTTGAAATTTCACCTGCTGTTATAGATTCATACTTCAGAATAAGCCCCAGATACTTATGGTCAGCACTGGAAAGGCCAGCTTTTCTGGCAATAGCTTCATGCATGAAAATAGAAGCATCAGAATATGATCTGCTTGCTTCGCGAAAATCCTGTATACTATTTTTAGCCATCAATTTAATTTATTAACTAATTATCTTAGTTGCTAAGATATATTATATTTTTGATTTAGCAAAATATTTTATGTTCAAAAAACTGGTTCATTTGGCACTTCCCATTATTCCAGTAATTTTTATCAAAAAAAATAATTAACGTAATTAATTTATAAACAGGTGTTTGACTTTTTGGCTGTGAATTTTATTGTAAAAAGTACCGGAAAAGTTTGGAATTTAAGACTGTTTTTCTATCTTTGCAGTCCCTTAAACAAAGGGATTTACTTGAAAAAGTAAGTGGCCGACTCGGTAGCTCAGCTGGTAGAGCAATACACTTTTAATGTATGGGTCCTGGGTTCGAATCCCAGCCGGGTCACTAAATAAAAATGGATTGTTCATTTGAGCAATCCATTTTTTATTGGAATGATATTTCTTAATCATTTTATAATAATTGAAATTCAAATGACCTTATCGGGAATAGAGCATGAAATTTTTGTCTCTGATTTTGTAAAAGTTAGCGAAATTTGGTTCGTAAAATGTCTGTGAAGTATTGTAAATAAAGAAAAAGTTTCTATCTTTGCAGTCCCTTAAACAAAGGGATTTACTTGAAAAAAGTAAGTGACCGACTCGGTAGCTCAGCTGGTAGAGCAATACACTTTTAATGTATGGGTCCTGGGTTCGAATCCCAGCCGGGTCACCAAAAATCTGTTCAGGTTTTAATCATTTAAAAAAGGCGCATTTTCATGCGCCTTTTCTATTTAATATCAATTTCATTTCTGAAATAAACAGCTTAAAAACATTGAAATAAATCAGTTTTTTACATCATTCCTCTATAATTCTGTGCTGTTTTCTGCAGGTAATGCTGTGATAAGTTTATGAGTCGTGGGCAATGCATGGGCATAAGTAGGACCATTCAGAACATGGGCTGCATGCATCATTTCGGGAGTGAAGGCTGCTGTTGCATCTTTTACCAGAGTTACATGATATCCTAACTCCATGGCAAAACGGGCTGTGCTTTCAACACAGGTGTTGGCGAGTAATCCTATAGCGATGACATGGGCAACTTCTTTTACTCTTGGCCACACTTTCCCACCTTCAGATAGAAAATCGTTGTAAGGGTCAATAAACAACAAAGCTGTTTTGCTGCGTTCATAGATTGGTGTTTCCATTTTTTTTATTTAATATAAGATTAATTTTGTCTCAATGCATGTCTCTCAATACTTTTGGCAAACAGCGGCGTCTCGCTTTGATTGTGATATATAGAAACTGGCTGTCGCTGGGCTCTAAAAAGTTCAAATGGAATGCCCTGCTTTTCTAACCCTTTTATGAAATCTTCAGTGGGTCTCGATAGTTAATACTTGTCATAATTATTTGGTTAATCATTTTCATTAATATCCGGATACAAAAATGTACATCATTTTGAACTTTTTTCTTTTAATATAAATCCCAATAATTATATTAAAATTTTCAAACCAGTTGATGTATTTGTAACAAATTTCTTTTCAGATAGTCTTATTATAAAGAAAAACAGCTTTTTTAGATTGAAATAATGAACAAAACCGTTCACGAAATTGAGGAAAAATGTCTGTTTAAGGGGAAATTGTGGTACTTTATTTAAATGTTACATTTTTGCAAAATTAATTGCTTATTTCATTATTAGCATGATAAATTATGTATATTTATAACACTTATTGGGGAAAATAGTTAAAGTAATAGTAGAAGTTTATCAGCATATTTTAATAAAATATGTATAGGTAGACATAGGGAAAAATGGTGCTGATGAAAAGAATTAATTGGATCATTCTTACGAATAAAAAAATAAACTCAAAGGATATAAAGAAAATAATAGCCTGTACAATCTGCATAGGGTTATTTCTATGTATGCTTTCGTGCAGCCGTGATTCCCAGAATAAAGAAAGAGAGAATTTTGATACATCTTTATTAAACCAGACTTCAGACCTTCAGCTGTCAGGGGAATATGAAGCGCTTATCCGGCTGAATATAAATTACCTGAAAAAGGCTGCGAAAATGAAATATAAAGCTGGAAAAGGCCTTTGCTACCTGAATATGGCAGGGGTAAATGTCTCGGCTGGAAATTATGATAAAGCCCGCTTTTTTTTCAACAAAGCAGAGAAAGATCTTGAAAACTCTGAGAATAGTTATCATAAAGCTGCATTTTATAATGATTACAGCCTGTATTATTCTCATCTTAAAATAAATGACAAGGCCATTGAATGCAATAAGAAAGCATTCTATTATTTAAAACAGGCCGAAAAAACAAGCCTTACTCAAAAACTTCTTCCAAGGCTGTATGTAAACAAAGGAATTTACTATGCATGGAAGGGGTGGTTCGGGACTTCTTTAAAATGTTTCACCAAAGCGAATATGCTGGAAAACTCGGCGTATAGCAATTGTATGGTTGCCCAATACTATTTATTTGTTCATAAACCTGATTCTGCCGGAATATATATTGAACGGGCAGATGAGAAGATGTTAAGTCAAAAAACAACCGATGTAGAATCTCTTTGGGTTTACTATACCATGGGATATTACTATAATGAAGTGGATAACAGCGAGCAAGCCGAGAAAGCACTTATGAAAGCCTTGGACATCAATATCAAAACAAGACGTACGTATTCTTCACACATCAAAGAGGTTTACAAAGCACTGGCAGAACTGTATAAGAAAAAGAATGACGGCGGGAAAGCTTATTTCTATCTGAAAAAGTATATGGAGGAAGAAGGAAGGTTTGATGCTGCCCGATTTACCACGATGAATAAAGCGACTGAAGATTTTATATCTGAAGTAAAGCAGGAGTCGGACTGGCATAAGAATGATCTTCCGTTATTTATTGCCTTGTCTATCAGTGTTCTTACCTTTTCAGGAGTATATGTCCGGAAAATAATCAACAATTTAAAGCTAAAGAAAAACTCACTGAAAGAAGAAACGGATGAGCTGAAAAATCATGTGGAAACCAAACAGCTGGAAGAAGTAATAGAACTTGCCAAGCGGAATGATTCTTCTTTTTTATTAAAATTCAAAGAACTATACCCTGATTTTATAAAAGCGCTTTTGAAAATCAATCCAGATCTTGAAAATTCAGAGCTGACTTTCTGTGCCATGTTGAAACTTCGCTTTTCATCCAAAGAAATTGCAGACTATACCTTTGTACAGCACAGATCTGTACAGCAGAAAAAATACAGAATCAGAAAAAGACTGAATATCCCCGGAGAAACAGATATTTATGACTTTTTTGAAAACTTAACAGAATAAAGAATTTCATCACAATAAAAAGTACTGGATTCTGTTTTATAAAAGATTTTATTATTGATCTCAGCAGAAACACTACTGGAGAATTTAAAAAATAGAGTACAATTGTATTCTGAGAGATTATTTAATTATAATTTATACAGAAATTTAGCTTAAATAGAGAAACATATGATGCGTATTTTTCTTGCTGTTTTACTTATTGTTTTGGTTTCGTGCCATTCTCATTCAAAGAAAGAGGCTGAAAAGAAATTTGATGTTTTTCTGCTGAAACAGAATGAGAAATTCAGAGTGGCCGGAGAATATGATTCTCTGATCAATCTCAATAAAAAGTATTACAAACTGGCTGACAAAATAAATTACGCAGACGGAAAAGCGCTGTGCTATATCAATCTGGCAGAGCTTAATATTTCTTTAGAAAATTTTCAGAAGTCCCAGATTCTTTTTGACAATGCGAAAGAAATCCTGGATCAATCAGAAGATAATCTACATAAGGCCAGATTTTATAATGTTTATGGCCGTTTTAATATAGAACTACGAAGAGTTGACAAAGCTTTTCAATATAATAATGAAGCGATGAGCCTGATCCAGAAAAGCGGTCAGTCTGAGCTTAAAAATGATCTTCTTTTCAGTATTTATTTCAGACAGGCCCTCTATTTTATCCAGAAAAAGAATTACGAAAAAGCACTTGAATATTTTCACAAAGCAAAAAAGCTGGATAACTCAGGCCTTACGGATTGTGCTATAGGTGATTATGTTTATATGCATAAAAACAAAGACTCTGCATATAAATATGTAAGCACTGCTTATAACAAAGCCAATATAAGAGGGAAGGATGACGGGATAGCCTTGTATGCCAATACTATTATGGGAGAATATTTTCTTACCAACAAAGAGTATGACAAGGCAGAAGAAACACTTAAAAAGGCTCTGAAGATCAATGCGAAGACTAAGCGCATCTATGCCTACTACGGAAAGTATATCTATAACGACCTCAGAGTGTTGTATGAACGCACAGGGGATAAGGAAAAAGCATATCTCTACCTGAAAGCCTATACAGATGCTTATTATAAAACCAATACATCTTTACTGGCCACAATTAATCAGGATATGGAATCTTTTATTACGGGGGCTCAACAGGATGCTGACCATCATAAAAGCAAGATATACTGGATTATCTTTCTGTCACTGGCAGGTCTTTCTCTGCTAGGACTATATGCTTGGAGAATTATCAGGGCTTTGGGGAAAAGAAAAGAAGTACTTACTATTGAAGCTGAAAACCTTAAAATCAGGATGAATGATAATAAGCAGGAAGAGGTATTAGAACTTGGTAAGAAGAATGATCCTGAATTTCTGAACCGTTTTAAAGAAATTTATCCTGAATTTATAGATCAGCTTTTAACAATTAATCCCAATCTTGAAAGTTCTGAATTGATTTTTTGTGCAATGCTGAAACTGCATTTCACCTCCAAAGAAATTGCAAGCTATACTTTGGTTCAGCATAGAAGTGTTCAGCAGAAAAAATACAGAATAAGAAAGAAACTCAATATTCCGGGAGAAACAGATATTTATCATTTCTTTGATACCTTGAAATAATTACAAAAAAAACTGTCTGATTTATCAGGTCAGACAGTACTCGAAAATATTCTCTTTTCACCACTTGGATTTTTTTGTGGTCTCTGGGTCAAATATGAAAATTTTTAACGAAAACAGAAAAAAAGACTGTACTACACGGGTACTACATCGGGCGTTTGTGTTTTTAAAACATTGATAAACAGTTAGTTGTTTTTGTTAGTTGCTTTGGAGGTTTATTTATAAAAAAAAGAGCCTGCAATTCTAAATTGCTTCATTTTTTAGCCTGTATTTTTTATAATTTATCTTTTTGGATGTTACTTAAGTAGCAGATAAGTATTACTTTTTTCCTGATTTTCAATTTGTTTTTCCGGTTATATTTTAATCAGAATATCCAAGGTATTTTATCATTTAAAACTCTGCTGATGAATGAACACAAAAAAAGCTAAATGTAAATTATTGATATCCAGTTATTTATAAAAAAAGTGTATCTATGTAGTATCATCTTTTTTTGTTTTTTATTAAAAATATATAAGTTTTGTAGAGAGTTTTATTGTGAATATTATACGATATGTTTCATTTTATTGAATTTGTGATAATGGTAACTTTATTATTAATGATGACTAAAGAATAGAAACTGAAACAGTCTTTGCACAATATTTTCAAGGAACCTCCCAAAATAACTTTAAATAAATCTATGAAAAAAAGAATTTTATTCGTTTGCGCATTAGCGTCTTGTTTTACGGTTTTCAATGCACAGAGATGGGAACCTGTTTCTCAAAAATCTTCACGTATAAGAGAAGGAGTAGAAGTGCAGCACTCTTACAGAGTTGATCTGAAGTCTTTGAGAGAAATGCTGAAAAACGCTGAAGAGACGGGAAAAAATGCACGTCCTGTTATTATTTCTTTACCAACAGTAGAGGGTAAAATCGAAAAATTTGCTGTCTATAGCAATCCTGTAATGGATCAATCTCTTGTAGACAGATATCAGCTGGGATCCTATGTCGGAATTGGAGTGGATGATGCTTCTAAGTATTTAAGATTCAGTACATCCCCAACAGATATGCAGTCTATGATTATTAAAGACGGTATATTTCAGTTTATAGAGCCTATAAGTGAAGATAAGCAGACTTATGGTGTTTTTTATAAAACGAAGAATGAAGGAGAGCATGGCTTCAAATGCGATACAGAAGAACATGGTTTTAAAGCTATTAATAAATTAGTGGAGAATGGTAAAAACATGCTTTCCGGAATAGGTATTACCAACAGACCTACTAATACAAAATACAGAAATTTCAGAATGGCATTGTCCGTTACCGGAGAATACAGCCAATATCAATTGATTGCAGCGGGAACTCCTGCTAATGCTACAGATGATGTGAAAAGAGGTGTTGTTCTGGCTGCAATGAACAATACAATGACCCGTATAAATGGTGTTTTTGAACGTGATTTCGGGGCTCATTTAACGGTTCAGAATCTTCCCCAGATTATTTATCTCAATCCTGCTACAGATCCTTATACAAATGACTTAAATACTCAGCTGCAGCAAACCCTTACTGCTGCAGTAGGAAATGCCAACTATGATATTGGGCACGTTCTTAATCAAAATGCGGAAAGGAGCGGGAATGCCGGGGGTATTGGGATTGTCTGTTTAGATCCTGCCGGTAATACGGACAAGAAAAAAGGATCAGCTTTTACGCAAGGACCTGTACCTGTAGGAGAAGTTTTTGATTTTACAGCTGCTCATGAAATGGGGCATCAGCTGGGTGCTAATCACACATTTTCAAATACTTCTGTCACAGATGCAAACGCAGGGGCCAATGTAGAGCCAGGAGGGGGAACAACCATTATGGGGTATGCAGGAATTACCTATGATAATGTACAGGCTAATGCTGATGGATATTTTCATTACAAATCAATTGATCAGGTACTGACTAGTTTAGAAGGTAAGGACAATTGTGGAGTATCTCAGAATATCATTGATAATACAGCTCCGGTAATTAATCCATTGTCAGCTTATAACATTCCTAAAGGAACTGCTTATTATCTTGAAGCAGCTGCTGTGGATGCAGAAAATAATCCTATGAATTACACATGGGAACAGAATGACAGTACAGATGAGTCTTCTACAATTTCAGGAGATAGCGGATGGGGATATAATCCAAAAGGAGCATTAACAAGATCACTTCCTGGTACACCGAACGGAAGAAGATATTTCCCTAAGTTGGAAACCGTAATGAATGGTATTCTAACGGATAAGCAAGGTTGGGAATCTGTATCTTATATCCCTCGTATCTTAAATTATGCTGTAACAGTAAGAGATCAAAATGCTCAACGTCCAATGGTTTCCAGCTCTACAACTACAGTTACTGTAGGAAATGACGGACCATTCAAGTTCAATGGACTTACTGCATCTTCAGTGTTGTATAATGATGCAGTAAACACCATCTACTGGGATGTTGCCAATACGAATGTCGCTCCTTACAATACAGCAAGCGTCAAAATAGATTATACTAAAGATAACGGTGTTACATGGACTAATCTTGTAGCCACTACTCCCAATACGGGAAGTTACAGCGCTCAAATGCCAGGTAATCTTAGCGGAGCCGTAAAGCTAAGAGTTTCAGCGGTAGGTAATATATTTTATGCAGTATCTCCTGCAATTACTGTTGGTAGTGCGCCTACGTCTAATACATCAGCTCCTACAGGTATTGCTGCTATTGCCACTGAGATTTTTAAAACAACAGCAAGAGTATCATGGAATAGTGTTCCGGGAGCATCATATTCAATCAATTACAGAAAAGCAGGAACTGTAAACTGGTCTAATGCTGTGAGTCAGGCCAATTCAGTAGTTTTGAATAATTTAGAAGATGAAACAAATTATGAAGTACAGGTGGCGGCTGTCATCAATTCAGCTCCTGGTGCGTTTTCTAATAACTATACATTTAAAACAAAAGGACTAAAGACCGGAGTTGACTACTGTTTTTTAAATACAGGTTCACCTTATCTTGGAGCAATCTTAAAAGTGGCTGTTGCTAATATAGATTATACCGATGCCACCGCAAGATCTTATAAAGATTTGAGTGAAGACCCTACTAAAATTGTTAATCTGACACAGGGAAATACCTATACTCTTGCACCTAGAATAGGTAACTTGTTACAAAACGGAATGCAGGTAAATGTTTCTGCGTGGATTGATTACAACAGAAACGGGATTTTTGAAGCAACGGAAAGAGTAGCTCAGGGATCCGGAGCAGCCCCTACAGGTAATGTTGGGATGGGTAACCTCACTTTTACAGTTCCGGCAGATACCTATTCTGGGGATAAGTTATTAAGAATGAGAATTGTGGGTAAGTTTTCAAATGCTTCTCTTGCTGATGTATGTGGTGAAATTCCAAGCCAGGCAGGAGGTATTATGGATCTTCCTGTGAAAATAACTGCTGGAGCACTTGCTGTGAGAGAAGCAGCAGACACAAAATCATCGGAAGTATCTATTTATCCTAACCCTGCAGATACATTTGTAGAAGTGAAAAACCTTAAAGGTAAAGCAGATTACAAAATCTACAGTGCAGACGGAAGATTAGTTCAGGAAGGTAAAATTGAAGGAAAGATCAACGTTGCTTCTTTGGTAAAAGGAATGTATGTGATTACTATAAAAGATGATAAGAATACTTATAATACTAAGCTAATCAAGAAATAACACTTATGAATCTCTGCATCAGGATCTAAAAAAGCGGAGAGAAAAAAGATTTATTTAACTGAAAAAGGCTGTCTCTGGTTGAGGCAGCCTTTTGTTTATGATGAAGTAAGATGACCATTAAAAAAATCCAGCATGGTTGCTAATGATTTTTCACAATGCATCCGTTCTCCGTTTTCCAGGGATTCCTGTGTGGCAATGGCCGCTCTTTTCCGCATATGAAGTTCATAGCTGGAAATCGCTTCCTGTAAAGTACTGTAAGTATTACCCGTTAAATATTCACTCAGTTCAAGAGCGTCCAGCATAGCCATATTAGCGCCTTCTCCAGCAAATGGAGGCATTACATGGGCAACATCACCTATCAGAGTTAGATTAGATTGTGCCTCCCAGATCTGATCTGAAGGCATAGAGTAGATCAGGCGCGGAATAAATGGAGTTACAGCATTTTCAAATAATTCATTCCAGATAGGGCTCCATTCGGAATATTCTGTTTTGAACCATTGTAGCATCTGTGCATTATCAGAGAAATCAAGACCGCTGTCCGCAGGCCAGTTTTCATCAGCTTTAAAGCTTGCATAAAATCCTAGGTCTCCGTTACCTTTCTGGCCAAGCAGAATATTTTTGGTATTCCCGAACGCCATTATTTTTCCTCCTTTAATCATAGCATCGACTTGAGGAGCAGCCTCTTTTGAAACATTTCCTTCCAGCATGATAATTCCGGAATAAATAGGTTTAATATCAGTGAGATAAGGACGTATTTTAGAATTAGCTCCATCACCGGCAATGACAAGATCTGCATATTCTGAAGTTCCGTTTTTAAAATGTATAAGCCATCCTTCATTCTGAGGCTCCATCGTAAGAAAATGACTGTCCCAGACTACGGTTTCAGGATGTAATGACTCTAAAAGCATATTTCGTAAAGGTCCGCGGTCTATTTCAGGACGGAAATGCTCATGTCCAAAATCTTCTTCAGGTTTTGTTTCATGGTCGCTAAAAAATATTTCTGCCTGTTCATTGACAATCAGTGTTCTGTCTGCTCCGGGGCGGAAGGTCTTTTTAAATTCCTCCAATAATTCTGCTTTACGGATGGCTGCCAGCCCGGAATCTTCATGCATATCGAGAGGAGAGCCCTGTACCCGTGCATTTTTATTGAAATCTCTTTCATATACTTTTACGTTGGCTCCTTTCATCTGTAAAAGTCTTGCCAGTGTAAGCCCTGCGGGACCGCCACCAACGATTGCTATTGATTTGTTTTCTATCAGCATTTTTAATTTAAATTTTACAATGCAAATTTATTTTCCTTTCAATACGGATAATAGTACAAATCGGTCGTTTTTATTTTTGGATAATTCTTTAGGAGCCACCCCTGAAAATTTTTTCACTTCTTTGATGAAATGGTTTTGATCAGTATAATTAAGCTCTGGAAAGAGCCTTCCCTGTGCGATGTGTTCCAGAGATGCCCTGAAACGCAAAATAGTAGAATAAGCTTTTAATGATAAGCCAAGCTGTTTGGTAAAATAACGATTGATCTGCCTGCTGCTCCAGTCTGTTTTTTCAGAAAGTTCCTGTACACTCATTTCTCCTTTTGAAGCATATACCAGCTCGAAAAGCCTGCGTTTTCTCTCATCTGTCTTTTGGGGAAGCAGATCTTTAATTTTTTTAGTTGCTTTTAAACAACAAAGATCAAAGTTTTGTAAATCATCAGCTTTAAAATCCCAGAATTCCGGAGAAAGTTCTTTTCCTGTATTCAATAGATCAGCGATAGATGTATTTAAAATATATTCAACAGCAATAGGTTTAAAACTGATCACAAAAGCAGTCATATGGGGAGCGATATACCTTTGCTCCGGATAAGTTTCCAGCCCGAGAAGCGTCACATGAAAAGGTTCTGAATCCGACTGAGAGAAGAACAAATCAACTCTTCCGTCAGGAATAATCACAACTTCTTTAGCTTCACCCGAGAGGTTCTGAAAAGTTCCCAGATTTTCAACAAAATCAGCAATCTCTTTGTCAGGTTCAATGAAGTTATAATAGAAATCGTTGTCCATAATTATGCCTGCAGAATGTTGTTTTCAAAGAAGGAAATTACAAAATTTGGAATAGACTGACAAGATATAGATGCATTCAAGTTACGGTTTTCCGTAAGTTTTGTCTGTTTTTTTTATCTAATATTGCCGGGTAAAAATCTCGACCATGGCAATTTTATTGATTATTATTTTGTTTATACTGATGCTTTATGCATTCAACAAATCAGGAAAGTTTAAAAAAGAATCACTTAGAAAAGATACTCTGATCAGCAATTTTAAAAACGAGAATAATGAGTTGAAAATGGAGATTTCCAAATTACAGCTTGATAAAATGACTCTCAACAAAAAAATAACTGAACTGATGCGGAATAATGATGCGCTAAGAAAGTATCAGGACATTATTGATATTAAGGTTGAATGTGATTATCTTCTTAAAAAAGCTGAAAGGGATAGTTTGAGATTGAGAGAAAAGGCAGGACAAGAACTTTCTAATGCTCAACTTGAGGCCCGTGAACTTCGCAGAAATGTAAAGGAAAATACTGAGAAAAAAAACAGAGAGATAGAATTACTGTACGAAAACGCTGTAAATGAAGCTAAACGTATTTTAGATAATGCTGAAGCGAGAGCAGAATCAATAGGAGGTGATGCTTATAGAAGTTTGAGAGAGTCTGATCAGATTGCGGACAGAATAAGAGCAATGAAAAATGTCATTGAGGGCTATGGTAATGAATATTTGGTTCCCACTTATACCTTATTGGATGAACTGGCAGAAGATTTCAGCCATAAGGAAGCCGGTGATAATCTTAAAAAGCTTCGACAGAACAATAAACTGATGATTGTCAGCAGACAGGCGGGTATCTGTGATTATATGGATGAATCAAGAAGAAATACAGCTATCGACTTTGTTATTGATGCTTATAATGGAAAGGTAGATTCTATTCTGGCTTCCGTAAAGAAAGATAACTTTGGTATATTGAAACAAAAGATGGATGATGCATTTCAGTTGGTAAACTTTAATGGTCAAGCTTTTAGAAATGCAAGAATATCAGAAGTATATCATAGCGCAAGAATCGAAGAACTAAGGTGGGCCGTTGTTGCTCAGGAGCTGAAATGGCAGGAATAGGAAGAGCAAAGGCAGATTCGTGAGCAGATTCGAGAGGAAGAAAGAGCTCGTAAAGAATATGAGAAAGCAATAAAAGAAGCTGAAAAAGAAGAACAGACCTTAAAAAAGCTGATAGAAAGAGCAGAATCTCAGGTTGCAAAAGCTAATGAAGAACAAAAAATGCTTTTTCAGCAAAAGCTCGAAGAGTTACAGCAAAAGCTTAGTCAGGCAGAGGAAAAAAACCAAAGAGCTATATCTATGGCGCAGCAGACCAGAACAGGAAATGTTTATATTATTTCAAACATTGGCTCATTTGGTGAAGATGTTTATAAAATTGGTATGACGAGACGTCTGGATCCTCTTGACCGTGTTCGTGAATTGGGGGATGCAAGTGTTCCTTTTGAATTTGATGTTCATGCTATGATTTATGCTGAAGATGCTCCGGCTTTAGAAAAACAGCTTCATAAAAAGTTTTTAAAAAGTCAGTTGAATAAAATTAACCCAAGAAAGGAGTTTTTTAAATTAAATATTCATGATATCAGAAATTATCTTGATTCTATGGGGATTGGCTGTAAATGGACACTGGCAGCGGAGGCAAAACAATACCGCGAAACATTAAAACTTGAAGAAGATATGAAAACTAATAGACAGCTGGAAGCGGAATGGGAGCAATATCAGGAAGTTACAGACCCTGTTACTTATGATGAAGTCATGTCTGAAGAATAATTGTAATATTATATTTAAATACAGTACAGGAAGCCATTAAACATAAAGTTTAGTGGCTTCTTACTTTAACAAATGAAAGTATCCTCTATATTTGTTTTACATAATACAGTTCAAATAAGTATAATTTCTAATAATGTGGAAATTCTCCCTGGAGGTGACAGAAATTTGAAGAGTTTTTGAAGGGGAATTTTTAACCCAACTTTTAGGAATTATCCCTATTTTAGGAGGCTCAAAGTAAATTATGACTATATTCTTATGGACAAATCATCACTTAACACTTACTTTCACTCTCTTTTCAGTATCAAAGCGGAGGTGGTTGAAAAGATCACAGAAAAATTTATCCATTTTGAATTAAAAGCCAACACTGTTTTGCTGGATAAAGATGCCATCAGCACCAAAACATACTTTCTTGAAAAAGGGTATGTACGTTCCTATATACTGAATGAAGATAATGAGGAGATTACAACCAATATCTATACAGCTCCGTGTTTTGTGAATGATTTTCTGTCTTTTTTCAGGCAGCAGCCAACCAAAGAAATATACCAGACGGTGACCGACTGTATTTTCTGGGAGACAGGATTGGAGAATGTACAGGACAATTTTCATAATATTCCTGAATTCAGGGAGTTCAGCCGGCTTCTTTTTGTGCTTAATTACTACAATATTCATGACAGATTGATAGAAATGGCAAGTCAGAAAGCTTCCACAAGATATTTTAATCTGATGAAGAAAGATCCTGATATTTTTCAGCATGTTCCTTTGAAGATAATTGCTTCTTATCTGGGAATTAAAGACAGTTCCCTGAGCCGGGTCAGAAGGGATATTCATAAACTTTAATTTCTTTTCATTTGTCAAGTGATATTTTTGAGATCAACCCTGATATTTGCTGAAAATAATTTCATGAACAAAAAACATATTGTCGTTGTAGGATTAGGTGGAGTAGGCGGTTACTTTGGTTTTAAAATAAATGAGACCAACGAAACTTCCGGAAAATATACTGTTTCTTTTGTTGCCCGCGGAGAAACCTATAAAAAAGTAAAAGAAAACGGATTGATTCTGCTATCTCCCGAGCATTCCAATACCCAGACACATCCCAATGCTGTTGAAGAGAGCATCAGTGATATTCAAAATCCTGATCTTGTGTTGATCTGTGTAAAGGAATATGATCTTGAAAATGTATGTAAACAACTGCTGCCGGTCATCAATAAAGAAACCATTTTACTTCCGATGATGAACGGAGCAGATATCTATGACAGAATACGTAAAATAATCCCTGAGCATACGGTTCTCCCAACCTGTATCTATGTGGCTTCCCATATTAAAGAAAGAGGAACTGTGGAACATAAAGGAAAAGCCGGAAAAATGATTGTAGGAAGAGATCCTGAGCATTTCTCCACTTCTTTGGAATGGATTACCGATCTTCTGAGCGAAAGTAAAATAGATTTTGATTTTAAAGACAATTCTTTAACGGATATCTGGACGAAATTCATTTTCATCGCCAGTTTCGGATTGGTAACAGCTAAACATAATTCATCTATCGGGAAGGTATGTACCAATGAACAGCAAAAGCATGAAGCTGCCGAAATTATGAAAGAAATAAAGCAGATTGCAGATAAAAAAGAAATTTACCTTCAGGAAGACATCATTGATAAAACTTTTGAAAAAGCGTCTACATTTCCTTTTGAAACACCTACTTCTTTACAGCTTGACATTCATTCCGGAAAGAAAGATAATGAGCTGGAATTATTTGCAGGAGCTGTTATAAAATATGGAGCTGAACTGGGAATAGAAACTCCTTTTACACAAAAAATCTACAGTGAGATTAAAGAAAAATAAGTTTTGGCTAAAGCCGAAGAATAATAATATAAAAGGGCGGGTTAAAACCCGCCTCTATTGAAAATTAAATATAAAAGATAGAAATTTTTAGTCGTTTTCCTGCTACATAGCATTCATCAGCATTCAACCGAATACTTAGGCACTGTGCATAAATTTCTGCCGATCCAGTAATACTTCATCCGTTTCCCGATGATCAGGATCATCAATACAACAGTCTACAGGACATACCGCCTTACACTGAGGTTCCTCATGAAAACCTTTACATTCCGTACATTTTCCGGATACAATATAATAAACCTCGTCTGAAACAGCTTCATTATAAGTATCGGCATCAGCTTCCGTCCCGTCCGGGAATGTTATATGACCTGAAAGTTTTGTTTTGTCTTTCCAGCGCCAGTCGATGGCTCCTTCGTAAATGGCAGAGTTGGGACATTCAGGTTCGCAGGCCCCACAGTTGATACAGGCATCCGTTATTTTTATAGCCATATTGTGTATGTTTAGAGGGTTTTAAAAAGGGATCTCTTCAACGTTGAACGGTTCGGAAATCCCTGCTAAACTTAATTACAGCAGTTCAACACTGTTCTTTGAAAATAAGCAGCATAAAGTGTGCTAATTTTTATTTTTAAATCATTAATCTGCAGCAATTTCTATGAGAAATCCCTACATCTGCTTTATAAAAGGTATCACGAGACTAATCTTTTGACTTTATGAATGTTGAAGAGCTAAGGCTTTCTATTTTTTTAGTTGTTGCGATGCTGATAAGTTTATCAAATTTACCTGAATAGAATTCCGAAATTTCAGTTGAATGTTCAGGATCAAATAATGATGATCTCACAATAGGTACGCTGAATGGTAATGGCCATGCTCTTAATGACTTGGCAATAGAATCCATGGCATTGATTCCCTGCATGGCCTGAAGACCATCTGCCCAGCATACCAGTCCGACAGTTTTATCAGTAAGATAAGGCTCGTACCTGTTGGCGGTCACTTCAAGCCAGTCCAGGCAGTTTTTCATCACTCCCGGAATGCTTCCGTGGTAAAGCGGAGCCAGCCAGATGTGCAGCTCAGCATCGGTAAACATCTGGGTCATGCGTTCTACTGCCAAAGGAGTTTTGGTAAGTGTGACATCAAATAACGGAATACCGGAATCTGCAAGGGTAAAAATATCAGTCTGAATTCCCAGCATTTTCAGACGCTCTGAAAAGTAATTGGAAATCAGTCCGGAAGTAGATTGTGATCTTCTTTCCAGAGATCCGTTGAATATGATTGCTTTCATTTTTTATTGTTTAAAAATTACTTTAGGTAATCCTATCTCACCATACATCAGTGTTTTAACCAAAGGTTTCAGAAGACCTGCAGCTAATAAATAAAGTGCAGGATCATGATGGGTACTCGCCCGGACTACTACTTTTTGATTTCTGTAATGTTTCAGGTCTGCATAGATGAGACGGCGTTTCCAGAGATCGAGCAGAACCGTTTCGGCATTATTTAGATCTACATAAGAAGCATAAGGTGATAGTTTTTCCATGATCAGCATATAGGCCCATGGCGGGATAATTGCATCCGTAGAGCAGATGATTCCTACTGCTTTTTCGTTATAGACAGAAAAATCCACCGCAGCAATTGATTCTTTAAACTCTTTTTCCTTGACAATCATTCCCATGAAGAGATGAGCTTTAATATCCAGTTCCACAATTTCCGTTGTTGGTTTGTAGTCTGAAAGATCAAAGGCAATAATACCTGAAGCTTTTGCTTTATTGATAAAATTTTCCTCAGTCATAGTTTGTTTGTAATAAGTGTTAATTATCTTACTTTTGACAAAGCCTCCTCATATTTTTTCTCCACAGAAGACCAATCCAGAACAGACCAGAAAGAATCCAGATAATCTGCCCTTTTATTCTGATAATTAAGATAATAAGCATGTTCCCACACATCTATCCCAAGAATCGGGAAGCCTCTGTTCATCGAAAGAACATCCATCATCGGATTATCCTGGTTAGGGGTTGAACTGATGGCAAGAGATCCGTTGAATTTTACAAAAAGCCATACCCATCCGGATCCGAATTGTGATAAACCTGTTTTTTTCATTTCTGCTTTAAGATTCTCAAGACTTCCAAAAGTGGCAATGACAGCATCATTAAGTGCACCTTCAGGATTAAGTTTAGGTTGAGCCGAAAGAATTTCCCAGAATAAAGAGTGGTTGTAGTGTCCTCCGCCGTTATTTCTTACAGCAGGACTGTATTCACTTATCCTTTGCAGTAAAGAATCAAGATCAGGATTGATTTCATTGGTTTGTGCCAGCGCAGCATTCAGATTATCAACATAGGCCTGATGGTGGCACTGGTGATGAATTGTCATTGTTTCTTTATCTATAAAAGGTTCCAAAGCATCATAAGCGTAAGGTAACTGAGGTAATGTAAATGGGTTCATCGTATTTATTTTTTTGATTATTGTCTGACAAAGGTAAAAATATATTTGAATAAAACAACTTTTAAGTTGTTTTATGGGTTTTGCGTTTTTAGAATACAAAGGATTGTGAATGTGTGATTTGTGTGCTTTTTTTGAAGGTTATAGAAAATGACTATATTTGTTGTTGAAAAATAAAACAACTTAAATATTGCCAAATGAAGAAGCCGGCTGCTGATCGTATTCTGATGTTTTTAAAGATGAGAGGTGAAGTTACATCACTTCTTATCGCTGAAGAATTGTCGATTACCAAAGAAGGGGCAAGAAAACATTTATTAAATCTTGCTCAGGAAGGATTGATCGAGGCTTCGGTGAAAAGTGAAGGGGTAGGACGTCCCTCTACTTACTATACCCTTACGGAAAAAGGATTGGCACAGTTTCCAGATACTCATGCAGATGTAACCGTTCAGATCCTGAAATCAGTGAAAAATCTTTTAGGTGAAAATGCCCTGGATTTATTAATCAGTGATCGTGAGAAGAATACTCATGAACGATATGAAAAAGTACTTTCTAAGACAAAATCTCTGGAACAACGCCTTGAATCCCTTGCAAAAGTACGTAGTGAAGAAGGATATATGGCAGAATGGAAAAAAGAAGGAAAAGATTATTTTCTGATCGAAAACCATTGCCCGATATGTGCTGCAGCAACAGAATGTCAAGGATTCTGCCGCGCTGAGCTCTCCAATTTTCAGTCGCTGATCGGGAAAGAATATACGGTTGAGAGAGTAGACCATATTATTTCCGGCGGGCAGCGTTGTGTTTATAAAATCAGCCAGTAATTTAATTTATCATTCAAAAGATGGCTTTAAAAGCAGTAATATTTGACATGGATGGCGTCCTGATAGATTCAGAAAAATTCTGGACCCAGGCAGAGCTTGATGTATTTTCATCTTATGGGGTGCAGGTCACGGAAGAGCTGGCGGCACAAACCAAATACATGACCACTCAGGAAGTGACAGAATTCTGGTATGAAAGATTTCCATGGGAAAACCGGGATGCATCTGATCTGGAAAATAAAGTTGTTGCAAAAGTGATCGATCTGATACAAACCCAGGACTGTACCATGTCCGGTGTACAGGAATTTATCAGACATCTTAAGAATAAAGAATATAAAATAGGATTGGCAACTAATGCGCCTCTGCGTGTGGCACATGTTGTTCTGGAAAAACTTCAGGTTCGTGACCTGTTTGATACCGTTCATTCGTCTGAATTTGAATCTCACGGAAAACCTCATCCGGCTGTATATCTTACCTCTGCAAAAAATCTGGGTGTCTCTCCTGAATACTGCATTGCTATTGAAGACAGTCACTCAGGATTAAAAGCAGCAAAAGCAGCCGGAATGCAGACCATTGTTTTTACCAATGATGATGAAACCATCCATTCTGATCTTGCCGACTTTAAAATATTGAACTTTAGCAATACTTTGCTGCCGGTGTTTGGGGAATAGAGAATGGGTGAATGGTGAATCCGCTTCGCTGTGAATTTTAATATATGCTGTAAAAATTGACCATTGACTGCGCAGCAAATTGACAATTGACATAACCACAAACCCCGCAACCCGCATCTCAATACCTCATCAAAATCTCCATCAGCAATAGAATAGACACTAATTTCTTAGACGACTGATATTCAGGATTCAGCTGTTCACGGATTTCCCCCAAAGCTTTGCTTAATTTATTACTTACCGTCTTATTGCTTATTCCCAATGCTTCTGCGGTTTCATTAACGGACATATTTTTCCGGATTCTCATATCATATACCTGCTGCTCCGTGGAAGGAAGCCTGGCAACCACTTCATCAATCATTGATAATAAAGAATTGATCTCGTTCTCCTCAAGAATTTCAAAATAATCAGTATCTGATATCTCTAATTCACTGGGGATGTCAAACTCGTCAATACTCAGAGTGGGAGGGGCTTTTTTATAACTGTTGTAAAAGTCAAGGATACGGTAATGAAGGTGACGGAGAAGATAGCCTTTTGCACTTTCGGAATCGTCAGTTTGTATCGTATCTGTATTCTCAAGAATCTTTACCCATAGGTTCTGAAGGATTTCCTCAGCAATTTCTTTATCCCGGGTCCGCACAAAAACAAAGTTATATAGACTATCCCAGTATCGGTCATACAGCAGCATAAATGCAGGACGGTCGCCTGATTTTATTTTCTTTAATAATGTATAGTCTGTTGGGCTCATATTGTTGATGCAAAATTACCTAAAGGAAAATTAACTTTTTGTGAACTTTGGGGATAGTAAGATTAAATATTTCTGAAAATCGGGGGCAAAATAGCGGGTTAATGTTGTCTGAATATGAAAAATGGTGAAAATTATTAACAATTTGCTCATAATATGAATATAACGTTAAGAATGCCCTGGGGAAGTTTTTCATTTTCACGGTCTTATAGATAGAAGTATCTGTGAATACCATGAAAGACTTTATGAAAAATCATTTAACATATAAAAATATTGAAGCCTTTGTTTTCAAACTTTGGGAAAGGGAAGTTTCTGAAGAACCAATTTCTGAAAAAGAAAAAGAACTTTTAACAAAATGGAGAATCCGGACTGAAAAAGATCTGGATACTGTTCATCGAAAAGAATCCAGAGAAAGGATATTATCCGGACTGGAACATTATTTTCCTCAATCAGATATTATTTCTATACATTCTGTGACAAGGTTTAAAACAAACCTGTATAAAATTGCAGCGGTTATTATTCTGCTTTTATCGTTGGAAGGTATTTTCACTTATACCATGTTCATTAAACCTGATGTTTATCTTGCAAAATCGGAAAACCGTATTGTTCATCTCGAAGACGGATCTGTGGTTACCCTTTTACCGGGCGCTGAACTTACCGTTGTAAAATCATTTCCTGCTTCTACCAGAGTGGTAGATTTAAAAGGAGATGCCATCTTCTCCGTAGCCAAGTCAAAAGTACATCCTTTTGTAGTACGTGCTGACGGTTTCAGTACTAAAGTTTTGGGAACGGTATTTAAAATCTCCCAATCAGGGAAGAAAAAAGCGGTTGATCTGTATGAGGGGAAAGTGGCTGTATCTTCTCCGGGAGTTCCTGTTTCTTTTCTTAAGCCAAATCAGAAATGGACGAATTTCGGGATTGCACATACTACAGCAGTCATTTCAATAAGTCCGGTGAAAAATTCAGCCGGGAAAGTTTCTTCAATCCTGTCTTTAAGCTTTAATGATGTTCCTTTAAAAGAGGTAGTAACAGTTCTGGAGAGCAGCTATAATACTAAAGTATTGTATCCTAAAGATGCTGAAGATAAGAAGATCACCGCAGATTTTACCGGTGGCACAGTAGGAGAAAATATTGAATCTCTGGCTTTCATTCTGGGACTGGAAGTACAGAAAAAAGAAAACACCTATATCCTGAAAAAATAAAACACTACTCAAAAAATTAAATAATCATAATCAAGAGAACACTTTAAGTATGAAAAGTTTGAAATGTGGGATTACCATAGCAGCCTTATTTTTTACTGTAGCCGCAGAAGCACAGGAGCTGGTTCAGAAAGTAACATTTTCTGTACCTGCCAACAGACCGTTGATTGAAGTTTTGGAGGAATTTGCCGGAAAAACAGGAATGAGACTCGCTTATTCCAAAATAGATATTAAAGAGCTGAAGGTAAAAGGGGTAAAATGCGAAAATACTTCTGTTAACAACTGTCTGAAGGATATTACCAATGGCCTTCCTGTAGTATTCCGTCTGCATGGTGATCTTATTTCGATAAAATATGAAAATTCTAATATCTCAGTGTTGGGAAACGGACGTATTTCCGGTAAAATAGTGGATGAGGTAGGAAATCCCATTACCGGAGCTGAAATTAATATAGCCCAGAAAACTGTTGTAACAGATAATAATGGTGATTTTACAGTAGATCTTCCCTCAGGAACCTATAACCTGACCGTAAAAGCACCTAAATATAATACGCTGAGAGTTGAAAAACTAACTGTCACCAATAAAGAAACAAGCTCGGTATCATTTGCTCTGAACAAAGCTTCTGATAAGATTACAGACATTAAAGAAGTTGTGATTACCGCAGCCCGTAAAGCAGATACACAGGCGGGACTCCTTGCTCAACAGAAAAAAGCGGCACAGATGAGTGACGGTATTTCGGCAGAACAGATCTCTAAAACACCGGATAGCGATGTAGGGGGAACTCTGAAAAGGGTAACGGGAATTACTACTATTGATAATAAATATGTAGTCGTAAGATCTATGGGAGAACGATGGAACACGGCAGCCATGGACGGAATTAATCTTCCAAGTACAGAAGCCTATAATCAGAATTTCTCATTTGATATCATTCCTACTGCCATGGTGGAGAGTGTAGTGGTAAGTAAATCTGCAACACCTGATATGAATGCCAGCTTTGCCGGAGGCTATGTAGAAGTGAGAACCAAAGATATTCCCAACGAGAATTTTACAACTGTAACGATGGGAACTTCTTATAATGACCAGTCGGCGTTTAAAGAATTCCTGACACGTAAGCGGGGAAAGTATGATTATTTCGGATATGACGACGGGACCAGGGATTTTCCCAAAGGACTGGAAGCCGTGAACTGGACGGATCCGAAATTTTTTGAACAGTCCAGACAATTTACCAATGACAATTTCAGCACCTATAAGACCAGAGGTGATATGGGATCTAATATACAACTGGCCCTGGGAAGAACTTATGCCCTTAAGAACAATAATAAATGGGGATTTGCCGGAGCATTTGTCATCAGAAACGAACAAAATAAACTGGATATAGACCATACAGGAAGAGGAAACTGGCTGGATACCACAGGAATGCCGGATGCAAACGGACAGATTCCGTTTTACAACTTCAAAAACAGCGGAGCTTCCTACAACTATAATTCTACGCTGGCAGGAATGCTTAATTTCGGTTTACAATTGGGAAAAAACAGAATTTCATTCCGTAATTCCTATACCCATATCTTTGATAATACATTGACAAGAGTAACCGGATGGAATGAATACTCTACCGGAAGCGGAATGGCTGCCAATGCAGAATTGGCCTATAATTATTTTTACAACGGAATTATTCCCAATAATGATCCGGCTCAGATCAAAAACTTAGACAGACCTTATACTGATAATACCAATTACCCGATTTTTCAGACTCTTTTACAAAATAAAATCGAAGGAAGTCACAAAATAGGAAATACAGAAATCAGCTGGTTTGGAGCCCGTACAGGAGTTTCTTCCGATACCAAAGATTACACACAGTATATTACCCGGTATGATTTTATAGGAAATGAAATCTTAACGTTTCATAAGATCTACAATTCCGGAGCAGATTTTTACAGAGGATATATTGAAAACAGAGAAACAGATTATAACTATGGAGCTTCTGTAAAATGGGACATGGATGCAGGAAGCTTTAAAAATACAATTAAAACCGGATATGCCGGAGCTATAAAAAACAATACCAACCAACAACAGAAGTTTTTCCTTCGTGTTGACGAAAACCGGGACGTTCCGAATAGCGAAAAGAACTATTTAACGATGTATGGTTCGCTTGCTGGCTGGTTTGATGGTACCCATTATGTTCCGGGTGGTATTGGTTGGGAAACGAGAGGACTTTATAAAAATGACAAGTATGAAGGAGAAGTTAATCAGCATGCACTTTTTGTAATGTTTGACAATCGTTGGAAGAAATTAAGATTAGTTTGGGGACTTCGTGCAGAATATTTTAAGTATGATATGATTTCCCAGCAGCTGGATCCATCCGATTCCAAATATATCATGAGAGCAGCTATAGATGATAAACCCTGGCAGTGGATGCCTTCCGTGAATTTTACGTACAGCCCTACCAATAAGATCAATCTGAGGCTTGCCTACAACAAATCTGTCATCCGTCCTCAGTTTAATGAAAGAACAGGACTTCCGTATTTTGATCCTATTGCCAATGGACTGATTTACAATACGGAATTGAGCTCTTCGGTCATTAATAATTATGATTTTAAGTTTGAATGGTTTCCAGGATTGGGCGAAATATTCTCAGCAGGACTATACTACAAAAATATAGACAGACCTATTGAACGTGAAGGTCATATTTCCAGTGAAGGAAACCTTTTCCTGTACAATGGAAATTCAAAAAATGCAAAACTGATAGGAGTAGAAGCAGAAGTAAGAAAAAGTTTAGGCTTTATCGCAGACGGAACTTTTCTGGAAAAGCTTTTCATAAGCGGAAACTTTACTTATAACCATACGAAAGTAGTTGCTTTTAAGGATCTGTACAAAACAGGTGATAATGATGAAACCTACGAAGTGAAACGACCGCTTTACGGGCAGACTCCTTACGCCTACAATCTTGGACTGATCTATGACGGAAACCGATTAGGGATGAGTTTTTTATATAACGCAAAAGGAGACCAGTACATCACAGTAGGATATGCATACAAGGGAGAAGAAATTCAGCGTCCTTATGCTGTTGCAGATGCACAGATCTCTTATAAGTTCCTTCGTAACAGAAATTTTGAAGTGAAATTTAATGTCAGAAACCTTTTCAACAGGGTAAAAGAATATTATAACAATTTTAATTCTTATCTGGCGGCAAAAGACGGAGGAGGAAGTAATGTAGGAACAGAAAGAGAAGGCTGGGAGCTGCTTCCGGGAGCAACAGATAAATATGATAAAGATATTGATAAAATTATGTTCAGGGCTTACAGTGGAAGAATGTTCAGCTTAAGCGTGAATTATACTTTTTAAAAAAGAAGACACCAAATGTAAATATAAAAAGAGCTCAGGATAGCATCGTACAGGTTTCGGTAACCTGATCAAAAACTGGAAGAATACTGATGAAGCGCACACCAGTACCGGTTCAGAAAAAAACCGAGCGTTAATGGCTTTTCCCAGGTATTAACGGTTTCTATGGGAACATCCCCAATGCAGCTCCTCCTGCAGTGACGGATGAATTCTAAAAACCAAATCGAAGGAATAGAGAGGCAGATATTCCTGAATATTAAAAAACTGATCTGGTATATAAAATAACACGACCGGATTTTATTAAAAATTATAACAATGAAAAGACTAACTCTAATTGCAGTGGCAGCATTATCTCTTACAGCTTGTCAAAACGATCAACTGGCGGATTCATCTTCTCCATTCGAAATGAAATCTACTTCTGCTGAGTACCTTACAGCTTCGGCTCTTCCGGTAACCAGCGTAAGTGGTGCTATTACTACAAATACTACATGGAGCGGTGTAGTTGAATTAGATGGAGTTGTAACCGTAAAAAATGGTGCTACATTAACAATCCAGCCGGGTACATTCATTAAAGCTAAACCAAACACAAGCAATACTGCTACAGGAGTTTTGGTAATTGCTAAAACAGGAAAAATCAACGCAGCAGGTACTGAAGCGCAACCAATTATCTTCACAAGCTACAAATTGCTAGACGGAAACGAAGATACAACTGCTGCTCCTGGTGATTTCGGAGGTGTTATCATGTTAGGAGATGCTCCTACCAACACTCCATTCACAAAAACAGTTGAAGGATTATCTGGTCCGGATTTCTATTACGGAGGTACTAATGCTTCTCACAACGGAGGAACATTGAAGTATGTACGTATTGAGTTTGCAGGATTCGATCTTTTGGCTCCTAACTCAGGGAACGAAATCAACGGTCTTACTTTAGGAGGAGTAGGAAACGGAACTACTTTGGATCATATTCAGGTATCTTTCGGAAAAGATGATTCTTTTGAATTCTTCGGTGGTACTGTAAACGCTTCAAACCTTGTTTCTTTCGCTGCGGATGATGATAACTTCGATTTCGATAACGGATATACAGGAACTATTACTTGTGCTCTTGCTTTGGCAGATTACAACTCTACGCACAGTCTTAGCGGAGCAAGCCCGGATTCTAACGGTATCGAGCTTGATAACAACGCAGACGGTTCTTCTACATCATTATTGACTCACCCGGTTATCAACAACCTTACAATTATTGGTTCTAAGAACTCTACTAAAGGTGCTTTGTATGAAAACGGTATCCACATCAGAAGACACGGTAGATTAACATTAAATAACGCTGTGGTTACAGGTTACCCTGTGGGAATCAAAGTAGAAGGTACAGGTTCTGAACTTTCTTCAGCTTCAGCATACAACACAATCCAGATCCACGGATTTACTACTTCAGTTACAGGTACAGGAACAGCAGGAATCCCTGCAGCTAACCTATTGACTGGTACTCCTGCATCTCTATGGGGTATGAGCCAGCCTTTCTTCAACGAAGGTGGTTGGAACGTATCCCCAAGAAACTGTGGAAACTTCCAGGGACTTTGGACAAAATACAATTTCTCAATTGTAGAATAATAAAAAACTTTAAAAAGCAGGGAACAGCGTATGCTGATTCCTTGCTTTTACTTCAAAAACCTTAATAATCAGCATTATGAAAAAAATAATTTTATCATCTGTTTTGTTTTTATCTCACATGGCTGCAGCACAGTCACTGGTATGGGGAAATTCTTTTGATACTCCTGCTGACCTTCAGGGTTGGACTTTCCATGATTTGAACAACAATAGCAACGGATGGGTACAGGGACAGAACATTTATCACAACGGAACTGCTCTGACCTATGGAACTACCGGAGTTCTTCGTCATTCTATCAGTTTGGTGCCAAGTGGAAATGCTACTGGATTTGCAACAGAAAATGACTGGATTATTTCTCCTCAGATTGATCTTACAAATACTGCAGGAACCGTTACTCTGGCTGCCTATATCGGGAGACAGAGATCTACTCATACTATTGTTGCCAGAGAGCTTTTTATTTATGTAAGCACACCACAGAAAGAAGTTCCTGCATTATCGGACTTCCAGGCAATGACAGTAGATGCAGATGGAAATGATGTTCAGAGTATATATAAAATACAGGTAGGTGATTCGGCCAACCCTTTTCCGGCTGACCTTACCCAGTTTGTAGAATCCCTTGTAGATCTTTCTGCTTTTGCAGGGAAGAAAATCTATATCGGAATGTGGTCAAACAGAAAAACAAGCGGAAATAATGTCCAGAATATCAATATTGATGAAATGGGAATTTACGCTACTTCATTTTTGGGAACTAAGGATGTAAAAAGAAACAAAATTATAACACAAATAGCAGAAAATCCGGTAAAAGAATCTCTGCAGCTGCAGCTTAATCCTGCATTGAAAGAAAATATGACGGTGGTAACCATTTACAGCGCAGCAGGACAAAAAGTACTTACCGCTCAGTATTCTAAAGCGATCAATACAGCAGGTCTTACATCTGGTGCTTATGTAGCAGAAATTACAGATGGAAAGACTACGGAAAGGGTGAAGTTTATTAAAAAATAATTTTTCTCCTCTTAGAAACTGATTTTAGAAACACCATGAATTTTTAATATAAGATAATGGATAGTATTGATAAAGACTATCCAGAACATATCCAACTAGTTTTTTTATAATTATATATTGCCCTGCCCCCGGGTAGGGTAATATTTTTAAAGTTTTACAATGAAATAATTGAAGAAAGATGAACAGAATCTTTGCATTACTACTATTATTTACTGCACTTTTTTCATGCACAGACAGCAACACAATGGAGCTGTATGATAAAGTACAGAAACCCGGAGAGGTTAATATCAAAGGATTTTCCAAGCCTGATGTCCTTCAGCTGAGGTTCAATGGAGCACCTGTATCCATTGATGGAAAAACGTCCTATACCAATAAAATAGAAACACAGCTTCAGTTTGTCCTGGATCAGGGAGAAACCAATAAACTGTCTGTATATAATAATGAAACAGGAACCGAAATTGCAAAATACAATATTACCTATGACAATATAAATGATTTTAAAAACTTATACTTTTTCAATCTTCCGGGGATTTATCTGCAGACTTATGCTGTAAAACCTCAGGTTAACCTTGGAAAAGTAGGGTTTGAATTTATTTTTCCCAATCTTGGCGAATTTTCCGGAACTACACAGAAAGAGGTGAAAGGAGTTCTTAAAAGAGAAAATGGAGTAGTACTGGCAGAATTTGACAACATTGGAAAAGACAACTTTACCGCAGTGAAAATCTATAGTTTTTTCAGTTCTACAGCTCCGATATATCTGGAATTGTATAAACCGGGAACTACAGAACCTTATACAGGATCTAAAATGATTCAGGTGAAACTGAAACAGCACACAGGAGCAAACATGATTGTTCTCCAGGAAAAAATGGAAAACGGAGAATGGGTAGTAAAAGGAGATATTGATGTAGCAGAATATCTGTAATTGCTTATGAAAAACATTTTAAAACTTCAATGCATTGCAATCGCAGTCTTTCTCATTTCGTGTACGAATAATAATGACGAAAGCGCACCTGTTTTTCCGGAAGGAAGTACAGAATCTGTCAATCTCTGGGTACAGGACAGTATGAAACGGTATTATTACTGGGCAGATCAGATGCCTGCAAAACCAGATTACCGTCTTCCCGTAAAAGATTTTTTTAAAAGTCTGCTGTCTTCGCAGGACCGGTTTTCTTTCATGGTCAATACTGAAGATTCTTCTACCTATCCACGTTCCATAAGGAATATGTACGGTTTTGATTATACCGTTGCCAAGCTTGCCAACAACCAGGTTGTTACAATCGTAAAGCTGGTTCTTCAAAATTCTCCGGCCTTCAATGCAGGACTGGAACGGGGAATGATTATGACCAAGATCAATGGAAAAGTCATTACAGCAGCTAATGCAGAATCAATGACTTCATCTATTAAAGACCAGACCGTTGTAGACCTTACCGTAGGGAAATGGCAGAACGGAACGGTTACCGATGAAAAAAATATTACCGTTTACTATGGCTTTTCTTTTGAACAGCCCATCTTATCTAAAATTTTTGAGAAAAACGGTAAAAAAGCAGGATATCTGTATATCTATGATTTCCCGGACGGAATGACACAAACCCTGAACCAGAAGTTTGCAGAATTTAAGGCTGCCGGAGTACAGGAACTGATTCTTGATCTCCGCTATAACTATGGAGGGTCGGTATCATCTGCTGCAGCTCTTTGCTCATTGATTCCTTCAGGGCTGTCATCTGGTTCGCCATTTATCATTTTTAAAGGAAATAAAAACGGAGGAGAAGTAAAAAGAACATTTGCCCAGCAGATCGCTTATGATCCAAAGGCTCTTGATTTTAATGCTTTACGTGCCAACGCATTGGGATTGCAGAAAGTATTTATCCTTACTTCCAACAGTACAGCATCTGCAGCAGAAATTGTCATCAACAACCTGAAGCCTTATATGCAGGTTATTCAGATCGGAGATACTACTTTAGGTAAAGATATGGCCGGATTTGTAGTGGAAGACAAACGGAAGCCGAGAAAAATTTCCTGGCAGATTCATCCGGTAATCTATAAAGTATTTAATGCCAGTGGAGCCGGAGAATACAGTAATGGAATATCTCCACAGATCATGGTCAACGAATATGCCGGGCTGCCATTATTACCTTTGGGTGATCCTAATGAAACCCTTATTTCTTCTGCCCTTAACGGAGGTTATTTCAAATCTGCAGGTCAGGAAAAGAACGGAAGCGTTACAATTCTATACCAGAGTGATGTGCCTCCGGTGATGATGGAGAAATAATCTGGATTGAAGACAAAGAAAGAAAATGAATGTCAATATTTTAAACCATTAAGAAGTTTGAAGAAATAAAGTATAGTTAAGATTAATCATTCTGATCTTAAGTTAAAGCAAAGCTTGATCTTAATAATCTTAACACCTTAATACAATCTTAATGGTTCAGGAAAAAATTAAAAGGTTTATTTAATAATAAAAAAATAATATCGAATAGTAAAGGATAAAACCTTTTTGCCTTTTACCTATTCAGGAACACCATAAAATCACAAAATCATGCAGGGTATAGAACCGAAACTTCACATGAACCTGACCAGCCGTATTGAATATTACCGTCTGTTGATAGAAGCTGCAGAAGATCCTGAAAGCCAGCCTTCGGATGTGGCTACACAGATTTCAGAACTGGGTCATCTGTATGAAGAATATCTGCTTAATAAAAAGAATCTGGAGAACAGCATCAAAAACTATCGCCAGTATCATAATGATTTACGGAAAAACCTTACCGTAAGACTTCGGGAGCTTAGAAGAAAAGCAAGACAGAAATAATATCTGAAATTTACTTTATCAGCTGATTTTATTATGAAATTCATACCTTTATAACATCAAGCTGAAGGATGAAAGGTTTATGAATGTTAATCACACAGAACTTTCCGGTTATTTACATCTGTTCTGGCAGTTTTCCTGGCCACAGTGGATCATATTCAGTCTTGTCATTAACGTTTTTTTGTACCTGTTTTCTATAGGTTTATATGTTTTTATTGAAAAAACTTGCCGTAAAAGTCAGCTGCAGGAAAAAAATCATCCTGTCACACGATCCGATTTTTACCTCAGCCTTTTTACTGTAATCTGTAACAGCTTTGTCATGCTGCTGGGAGTTTTCTTATGGAAAAACGGATGGATTGTGCTTGGACAAACCCAATCGGTAGTTGGGATAACAGTGGAAATCATTGCTTTGCTTCTTTTGATGGATCTTCTGATGTATTTCTTTCATTATGGAGCCCATCTGCCTTTTATCTACAAAATTCTGCATAGAAAGCACCACGAGCATGTAAGTACCAATTTTCTGAGCCTTTTCGTTCTGCATCCTTTTGAAACAATAGGATTTGGATTCATGATGCTTGTTTTACTCATCGGTTATGATTTCTCTGTAATTTCTATTTCCATCTATCTTTTGCTCAACCTTATCTGGGGAACCATAGGACATCTGAACAGAGAGTTTTTTCCGGCCTCATTTGATCGTTTATTCGTAGGAACAACAAGATTTCATAATCAGCATCATCTGGATGAAAGCAAAAATTTTGGATTTTATACTTCTATCTGGGACAGACTTTTTAGAACGTATAAGTAGGAGAGAAGTATTATAATTTTACATGATTCAATACTTTATTTAACAGGTAATTAAAGCTTTCCAATTCCTTAGAAGTCAGTATGGAAGCTGTCTGTCCGGTAATGTTTTTACGGAAAGTTTCTGAATTTTCTATAATAAACCTTCCTTTATCCGTTACTGAAAGGTTGTATTTTCTATGATCTGTTTCCTGCTGTTTCTTAATAATCAAATCATTGCTGATCAGAAATTTCAGCTGCTTCGAGATAGCTGCCTGGCTGATGTTAAATGCTGCTGAAATTTCCTTTCCTGTGGCTGTTTCTTTTCTTAAAATAAATTCAATGATATTATAATGAGCCGCTGTAACTCCATTGATATTTCCCCGGTTCATATGCGCCAGAATAAGGCATTGGAAATTTGTGAATGTGTTAAAAAACTCTTTTTCAATGTGTTTCATGATAAATATACTTAACTTAGTTAATTATTAACAAAGTTAAGCATTTTAAATATGGAAAATATAGAAATTACCAATGCCCGGCAAAATAATCTCAAAAATATTTCCATAAAAATTCCAAAATATAAGATCGTGGTTTTTACGGGAGTATCAGGATCCGGGAAGTCTTCACTGGTTTTTGAAACCATTGGAGCAGAAGCTCAGAGACAGATTAATGAGACCCAGAACAGTTTTATCAGAAACCGTCTGCAGCACTACGGCCTGCCTGATGTAGATAAAATTGAAAATTTGAATGTTCCTATCATCATCAATCAGAAGCGGCTAGGAGGAAATGCCAGATCTACAGTGGGAACGGCAGCTGATGTTTCAGCTTCCTTAAGGTTGTTGTTTTCGAGAATGGGAGAACCTTTTGTAGGATATTCTAACGTTTTTTCATTTAATCATCCACAGGGAATGTGCCCGGAATGTGAAGGACTGGGCTTTGTTCAGACTCTGGATGTGAATGCATTAATTGATCGTGAGAAATCTTTAGATGAAGGGGCTATCCGGTTTCCGACCTTTCAGCAGGGTGGGTGGCGTTTAACAAGATATACTTTGTCCGGCTATTTTGATAATGATAAAAAGCTGAAAGATTTTACCGAAAAAGAATGGGAAATTTTGTTGCATGCACCGGAACATAAACCAAGGCATCCCAATAAAGAATGGGGAAAAACTGTAAAATATGAAGGCATTGTTCCAAGAATAGAAAAAGCGTTCCTGAAAAAAGATTCTAAAGAAAACATCACAAGAAAAGATGCCCTGAAAAATATTGTGATCACAAAAACCTGTCCGTTATGTGAGGGAAAACGATTGAATGAAAAAATACTGTCCTGTAAGATCGAAGGTAAAAATATTGCAGATTGTATGGCTCTTTCAGTAGATGAACTGCTTGAGTTTATTACTTCGTTGGATTCAAAGCAATATGAGGTTGTCATCAAAGAACTTTCGGCGAAACTGCAGAATATTATGACCATCGGTCTGCAGTATCTGACTCTTGACAGGAGCACCAACACCCTTTCCGGAGGAGAGTCTCAGCGTATAAAAATGGTGCGGAGTCTGGGAAACAGTCTGATAGATCTTTTATATATATTTGATGAGCCTAGCATTGGTCTTCATCCAAAAGATCTGCAAAATATTATTACTATTATACAGCAGATCAGGGATAAGGGAAATTCTGTCTTGATTGTAGAGCATGATCCGGATCTGATAAAAATGGCAGACCATATTATTGATATAGGTCCGGGCTCAGGAAGAAACGGGGGAGAAGTGGTATATGAGGGAACATTTAAAAACTTAAAGACTTCAACCGGCAAAACAGGATCTTATTTTGCAAGGAAACCATTCATAAAACAAAAATTCAGAAAGTCTGATGGCTACCTTGAAATTAAAAATGCGAATAAGTATAATCTTAAAAATGTAACTGTAAATATCCCAACCGGAGTAATGACAGTCGTAACAGGAGTGGCGGGATCTGGCAAAAGTACTCTGATTAACCGTATTCTGCCCGAGCTTTATCCTGATGTGACCATTATCGATCAATCTTTGTTCGCTGCAAGTGCCCGTTCCAATTTGCTTACATATCTGGGAATATCAGATATTGTACGTAAGCTTTTTGGACAATCTAATCATGTTTCAGATAAGCTGTTCAGCAGAAATAGTGAAGGAGCCTGTAAAAACTGTAAAGGATTGGGAATAGAAAAGATTGATCTTGCCTTTATGGACGATATTGAACAGCCTTGTGAAGTTTGCGGAGGTTCGGGATTTGATCCTGATGTGCTGGAATATACATACAGTGGTAAAACGATTGTGGAAGTGATGAATATGACTGTTTCCGAAGCTGCCTCATTCTTTAAAGAAGAGCCTGTTCTCAAAAATTTTGACCTGCTGATACAGTTAGGGCTTGATTATCTGACTCTTGGACAAAGACTTGATAGCTTTTCAGGAGGTGAAAGACAGCGCCTGAAACTGACAAGAGAACTGAAAAATACCAATCAGATTATTATTCTGGATGAGCCGAGTACAGGACTGCATCCAAGTGATACACAAAAACTGCTGACTTTTTTTAATGGCCTTGTAGATCAGAATAATACACTGATTGTCATAGAGCACAATCTGGATATTATTTCACAGGCAGACTGGATTATTGATATGGGGCCAGGCGCAGGAAAATTTGGCGGGAAAGTATTGTTTGAAGGCACTCCGCCGGAGCTGTTGAAAAACAAAATATCATTCACTGCAGAGTTTCTGAAGAAGCATATTCAGTAAGCTAAAAAATGAAGAGTATTAAGTTGAACTGTATTGTCATTGCGAACCATAGGTGAAGCAATCTCATGAATTTAGCCCAACTTAATACTCTTAAAACCTTATAGATCTTAATGGTTTAAAGGTTAATTTTTTATTTAACGGATTTCACAGCAGACTTAATGGCTTTTTCAACCATTCTCCAATCGTAAAAGTGAAATACTCTGCCATTGCTCATCGCAACGAAAACTCCTTTAGGAAATTTTGGACCTAAATTAACATTCGTTACCTCTGAACCGTCGCTTTCCATCGTAGAAACAGGGATTTCTGCAATTCTTCCTCTGGACTGATCTTCTCTTAAATAAACATTGAAGGTGTCATTCTGCTGATTGGAAACCAGAATATATCCTTTTCCTTTAGAAGTAGGGTAGATTGAAATTCCCTCCACATCAGATTTAAAATCACCTTTCCCGAAAACTGATAGTTCTTCATTTCCTTTCTCCGGATCTGCATAATATTTGTGAACCCCAAACTGTTCATCAGAATAATAGATATAGCCCATTTCATTATCTGCAGCAATACTTTCAATCTCTTTCAATCCGCTGTATTTCCCGAATTTACGAACAACTTCTCCTGTAATGGCACTATTCTTTTCAATCAGTTTATATTGCCAAAGGTAGCCGTCAGCCGGTCCTGATTTTCTTCCCACAATGACAAATATTTCTTCTGTCTGCGGATTTTTATATAGAGAAACTCCCATCGGACCGCGTTCGGATTCTCCGTCAAATACAGAGATTTCTCCAATTTCTTTCAGCTCAGGAAGCGTATATAGCTTTACTTTATTGGTTTCCCTTTCCGTTACGGCAGCAATATCTGTTTTTTTACCATTCAGCATAAAACCATATTCCAGATCAACGTTGTTGGGGCGTTTCAATCCTAAAACCTTATTGATGATTTTTCCGTTAAGGTCAAAAGCGTATAATCCTCCGTTGGTATCTTTATCAGTTCCGATGATAATGCTTTTTGAGGCATCCTGTGGATTGATCCATATAGCGGGATCATCCGTATCATGAACTACAGTTTCTGTAATAACAGCTGGTTTTAATTTTTCTGCTAAATTTTTCTGCCCTGTACAGTTCATCACAAAAGGAAGAACTGAAAGAGCCAGTATATAATGTATGTTTTTCATGTGTATTTAAAAATCAAATTTCACCCCCATTGTAAACCTTGGTCTGTAATATTCTGCCTGGGCGGTTCTGCTCTGGATTCCCTGGTAGTATCTTAACGGTTGATTCGTCAGATTATTGGCTTCTGCAAAAACTCTGAGCTGGCTTGTAATTTTGTAGGAAGCATTGGCATCAAGGAAAAACTGTTTATCATAATAACGGTCGTCAAAGGCTTTTCCTCCCAGTTCATCAATATAATGAGACGCATAGTTCATAGAAACTCTGGCTGAAAAACGTTTGTTTTCCCAAGAAAGAGATCCGTTGAACATATGAGGAGCGGCTCCCGGGAATCCTACATCTGTTCTTTCAATACCTTCTTCATTGGTAATTCCTTTTGCTTTGGATTTCGTGTACGTATAGTTTACATACACTCCAAGACCCTTCCAGAAAGCTCCGGGGATGAAGTCAAGCTGTCTTTGTAAAGCTACTTCAAACCCATAAATATCTACATTGTCACCATTACGCTGCTGGGTAAATTTCCAGTTGCTTTCCCCTGCAGGAATTGGATTGGATTGTCCTGCAAAATCATTCGCAAAATCATTTGCCGTATAATTTCTTTGAGAATAGGTGTAAATAAAGTTATTCAGGTTTTTATAAAAAATACCTCCGGAAAGTATCCCTACAGACTTAAAGTACTTTTCTGCCATAAAATCAAAATTATACGCATAGGTTGCTTTTAAGTTCGGGTTTCCGGCAGCTACAATCTCGTCTTCTGAAATAACATTAAGGTAAGGAACCAATGAATAATAATTCGGGCGGGCAAGAGCTGTGGTAAATGCTGCACGAAGCACAAGATCCTGCATCGGAACATATTTAAAGGAAATATTCGGAAGAACATTCGTATAAGTATTCGTATTATTGATTTTTCCTACCAGATCTTCTTCATTCATTACATAATTTCCGGTGTAATCGATGTTGGTTGTTTCAATACGAGCTCCAACGATCATGGATAATTTATCATTAAAATCCTGATCCCAACGGATATAACCTGCATAAATCTGCTCTTTCGCATTATAATTGCTTGAAAGATATTTCTCAGGCTTTAATTTACCATTAAACAAAGCAGGATTGAATAAATCCAGCCCTCCAAGGAAAGAAGGGTCAACGAATGTTCCCGGAACATAATTTCCCGGCTGGAAGTTCTGACCGTCAAGATGTATTGTAGGAACAGATAAAAGGCTTCCCATAGTGTTCACAGGAGTAAAAGCATAGAAATCATTTTCTCTTTCTTTTTTCTTCAGACGCATACGGAAACCGGTACGAAGACGCCCTTTCTGGCCATCAATTACAGAAAATGGAAAACGTACATTCACTTTTGCGCCCAGTTCCTTCTCCTGTGTAAAGTTATTGGCATCCGAAAGGTCACTCAGTTTATAACTTCCTAAATTATCCGCAGCAAGGAGATTGAACATCGGTTTTTCAGGATTACTAAGGTCAGGAGAGAAATTCATTTTGCTGTTTTCAAACTCAATATAACGCTGATGAGGCTTATCTTCGCTTGCAATTGCATAGTTTACCGACCAGTCCAGATCTACTTTAGAACCTAATAAATGTTCCCCTCTTAGAGCATAGTTCTGAACTTTTTGTTTCTCAAGACGGGTATTGTCATTATCAGCATCACCACCTTTATTTTGTCTTGTGATACTTCCTTTCCAGTCTGTAATCTCGGTTTCATCGGCGTTATAGACCGGTTTTATTTTGTATCCTAAAGCCAGCCTGGTTTCTTTATCATTTCTGAAATTATACATTGCAGAAGCGTAGATCTTGTTTTTGGAGTTGAATTCATAATCCATATTAAGATCAAAACTATGTCTGATACGGTGCTCATTGTAATAACGGACTCCCATTTTACTTACATAAACGGTCTGTGCAGGGTCGTTTGCCTGGCTCCACACCGGTTCTATATTATCAGAACCAAAATTATTGTTGTTATAAGAGAAACTGAATACAGCCCCTAGTTTTTTATCTAGAAATCGGTTTCCATATACAAATCCGGCAGTATAATTTCCTTTTTCACGGATCGGATTGTATCCTCCCGCAACAGTTGCAGAAATCCTTTGTCCGTTCGGGGAAGCTCTGGTAATAAGGTTTACAGAACCTCCGATGGCATCAGCATCCATATCCGGGGTCAAGGTTTTATTAACCTCAATCGTGGAGATCATATCAGAAGGAATCAGGTCCATCTGTACATTACGGTTATCTCCTTCAGCAGAGGGAATTCTGTCCCCATTCAGCGTAACAGAGTTAAGGTTGGGAGCCAGCCCTCTGATAATAAGATTTCTGGCCTCTCCCTGGTCATTCTGTATGGTAACTCCCGGCACACGTTTCAAAGCATCCCCGATATTGGCATCAGGAAAACGCCCGATCTGATCAGAAGAAATGACATTAGTAATATTGGCGTTGTTCTTTTGCTTGTTTAAAGCTCTCGCCTGATTCTTTAAAGTAGCTCCAGATACTACAATTGCAGCAATAGAGTTTTCTTTTTTGTCGAAAATAATATTCTGGCGGGTATTTTTCTCACTTTCAACTGTTACGTTGTATTCATGAACACCATACCCAAGATAATCAATTTTCATGGTATAACTTCCCGGAGGAACATTCAGGAAAACAAAGTTTCCGTGCTCATCTGAGGTTGTATATATATTTCCCGGACTTAGAGAGATCTTGGCTCCAGGCAGGGCAATTTTAGAATCGTCATTGATGTTTCCGGACAAAGATCCGGTTTGCGCATAGAAAAAAATAGAGGCACAAAACAAAACAGATGTAAAAATTTTCTTCACTTTTCCTTTTTTAGATAAAAATCACAACAAAATTAAACGACTGTTTGGAAAAGGAGTTGAAGAGAAAATTAAGTGTTTCTTAAGAATTGTTAATATACAAACTGAGTTTTGTAAAGCAATACACTCCTGTCATCTACATTTCAGACCCTAGATTTTTTTCAGTATGATTTCCCTCTACCAATAATGTCAGTTCATCACACCGTATTATCTTATGATCCTGAATGGTAAATTCTGCCAATACTTTATGTAGAACTCTGGTCCCATCTTTTAATATAGATTTCGCAGTGTGGTTGGTAAATATGATATTCCCGTTTTCTGCATAATTAATGATCTCGAGTTTTTGTTCCGCTACTTTTTCTTTAAGCTTTTTGATATGCAGGACAAACTCGTCATAGTTCAGCTGGCTATGATCTACAAACTGAGTATATTCTTTTGAAAAATATTTTTCAATTAATGATTCGTCAAATACAGGGTTTTCTAATACTTCTTTGAATACCTGCTGGATAAAATGTTTCATAACTTTATTATTTTGAAACAAAATTACCTTACAGATTGATGACTGAACGATAACAATTGTAAAGAAATTACCTGCGGTTTCGTATTCTGCTTAATGAAACACTTGTAATACCAAGATAAGAGGCAATATAATGCTGTGGAAATCGTAGAAGCAGCTCTGGTCTGTTTTTAAGAAGCTGTTCGTATCTGTTCTGAGGAGAATCTTTAATAAAGGAGATCAGACGTTTATTGATTTCACTGAAACGTTTGTAAAAAAGCGGATGAAAAGTATGCTGAAACTCCTGATCTTCCATAAGTTTTCGAAAAGTATCAATATGCAGTTCATACACTGTAGAAGGCTCTAATGTTTCAATAACAAATTCACTGCGCGTACCATTCAGGAAACTGTCAAAAGATGAAACAGCTTGATTTTCCGTTATAAACTCCAATGTAATTTCTTTTCCGTCCTGATAGAAAAACTCTCTTAATGCTCCGCTTTTTACCAAAAACATTCTGTCTGAAACTTTTCCCTCATCAAGCAGTATTGTTTTAGCAGGATAGGTAACTACCTCTGATAAATGAAGATCTGTTTTTAAAAAAGAATAAATATCAGGAATGTCCATATTTTGAAAGGATTAATGTGAAGACTTGAGTATCTCCTGCACGATAATTTTAGATTTTTCTATCAAATCATTGGATCTGTATAGCTGACTTGTAAGTATCGAGCTTTCAAAAAGAAGGTAAATATGGGCTGCTGCAATATCGTTTTGGATATCTTCGTTGAAGGATTCTCTCAGCTTATTTTTATGATATCGGATTACTTTATGAATTTCTTCCTTATCAGCAGGAATTTCAGATAAAATATTCAGAAAGCTGCATCCTCTGAAGTCTTCTCTTTTATTCATATCAACCAGAAAATCAAACGATTTCAGGATCTTTTCCTGTACTGTTTTTGTTTCTGATGTAAACTGTTCAAGTTCAGAAACCCAGTAGTCATATCTTTTATTGAGAAATTCAATGCAAAGTTCATCTTTAGATCTGAAATGCTGATAAAAACTTGCCTTTGATACTTTTGCCTCTTCAATGACCTGATTAATGCCTGTATTGTTGTAGCCCTGTCTATGGAAGAGGACCATAGCGGTGCTTAGTATTCTTTCGCGAGGTCGGGGCATAGTTTAAGATTTTCCACAAATGTAAACAAAATATGAACAGACCGGTATATTTTAAATAAATCCTCTGGCATAATACAGTTGTATAACGAAAAACAACAGCGTAAAAAACCAGACGATATAAGGATGATAACTGAAATTATTCTTCAGAATGTAATGTAAAGCTTTTAAAAGTTTAAAAATACCGATAAGACCAACGATCATAAAAACAAGGAAAGCTATGAAAAAGATATAATCTCTTGTTTCATAATTGGTTACTTTTCCAAGGTGGTCCAGATAAGATTCCACATTAATGGTTTGTCCCAGAAACATGGCAGAACTGATTAGTATGAAAAATGGAGTAGAGGTATATACGGTAGTATAAATGAAAGAAAAGAGCAGGGTACGGAAAGCAACTGTATTTACTTTCTCCTTTTTGTACCATAATAAAGCAACACTGAATAGTACTGCCGTAACATTATTCATCAGAAATATAAATAATGCTTTCTCTACCATGCTTAATCCCTTGATCTTTGAAATAATATTGTGTTCACCGCCGTAATCCATCAGAAGTACAGAAATCATGACAGACGTGTAAACGGACAGCTTGATAGGGGATAGATGGTCCTGAAAACGTTCGGTTTCTTCCTTTTCCATCTCATGTACAGAAAGATCATAGCATCGGCGGGGATCCTGAAATAATTTGAAAATGGTTACCGGAACCAGTAATATTTCAATAATAATCTGCAGACACAGCTTTTCAAAACTATCGATTAACTTTTCAAACATATACACGGAGATTAGGGAACTTACTACGCAATTTAATTAATTTTTAAACGATATCTTAAAAAATTAAAGTCTCTAAACAAAAAAAGAGGATGATTATAATAAGCCATCCTCTTTATTAGTATAAAATTCTTCCTGTTATTTAGGAAGTCCTCTTTTTAATGCATTGTTCGCGATCTCTACAGCTTTTCTTTCTTTCCAGTCCATATACCTTTTTTTGTATCGTCCTTTCATGAAATTATCAAAATTACGCTGCACGGCAAGATTCCAAAGAGAATGTGCCTTTACAGCCCAGCTTTTGTCCCATGCACGCAGGGAAATAGAGAAAGATCCGTCCAGATATTTCATCCAGTGCCACCATCCTGTAGGCATGAATAAAGTATCTCCGTGTTCCAGGAAGCATTCAATTCCTTCAATGCCATCCAATGCCGGGAATTTTTCAAAATCAGGATTGGCAATATCATAATCCTCCAGTGCATAAGTAGCATATGGAAGTTTATAAAGTCTTGATTTCCATTTGTATTCAAATAAAAGAACATGTTTTCTTCCATTGAAGTGAGTATGGAAAATATGAGGCATATCTATATCATAATGAAGGAAGGTTACAGAACCTTTACCTCCAAAAAACATACTCGGATATTTATCTAAAAATCCACCCATCAGATTCTTTGGCGGAACATAGTCGTCCAAAAGTTTTGGAGCAAATTTTATAGGATCAAAGAAAAAGATTCTCAGGTCAGTAGGTTCCCTTTGGATAAGGTCAACATAGTCACGAAAAGGCATTTTCGTAGTCGGAGTATTGATAGGAGCGGCAGGATCTGCTTTGGAACTGTCGTAAAGGGGAACTTCAACGTCGCCAACCACTTCTTTCATATATTCCATTGTCCACTTTTGGTAGGCAGGCCATTTTCTTGCCATATTTCTGATTACCACTGGCTTACATGGCTTTAGATATTTTTCACGGAAATCTTCTTGTGAAATATCATCTACAATATCAATTGGTTTAAGGATTATTCCCATTCGTTCAAATTATTAAGCTAAAGTATTAAATATTTGCGACAATAAAATGGAAAGAAATAAAATTATCTGGAATTATTATAAATAAATGATAAAATACATATTCCGAATTATTTTTTTAGAGTTATTGTGATAGATTTTTAGCTTCTATAGCTTTAAAATATCCTGTGTTGATGCTGTAAAATGAGAGTTGTGAAATATAATAATTGTATGTATCATTGTGGTATTAAAAACAACCATGAAAACTTTCACTTCGATTATTTTTTCGCTTGTATTTGCAAGTGCTTTTTCACAAAAATCAGCTAAAATTTTTACTTCAGATATTGACAATTTTTGGGTAGCCTATGACAGCATCCAAAAAACAAACGATCATACCCAAAAACTGACTCTGATTAAGAAGCTCTATACAGATAAAGCAACACCAGGACTGAAAGCCTTTATGAAAGCCAGAGATTACAATGATACGGTGTTTGTAAACATCATAGAAAAGTATCCTAAATTCTTGAACTCGATCAGGCCAAACACCCTGACGATAAAAACTAAAACAAATGAACTGGAAGCCAGTGTTATCAGGCTGAAGGAACTCTATCCGGACCTTAAAGAAGCTGAAATGTACTTTACAATAGGCGGACTTAATTCCGGAGGGACAGTGAGAGGAAATAAAGTGTTGGTGGGTGCGGAACTTGCCACCGGACTTCCGTCTACAGATGTTTCAGAGTTTCAGGATGATTGGATAAAGGGTGTTTTTGCAAACCAGTCTCTGGATAATATCGTCTCTTTAAATGTTCATGAATATATCCATACCCAGCAGATTGGAGACCGCAGAAGAGTTCTAAGCCAATCTATCAAAGAAGGTGTCTGTGACCTGATTGCCGAACTGGTTATGAATAAGCCTTTGGAAAGGAAATATCTTTCCTATGGGAGAGCACATGCCGCTGAGGTGAAGGATTTGTTTAAAAAAGAAATGTTTACCGGTAATTTTGCAAACTGGCTGTATAATGGGAGAAGGAAAGGAGAAAGTGCCGATATGGGTTATTATATAGGATATGAGATCTCTAAATCCTACTACGAGAATGCAAAAGATAAAAAACAGGCGATAAAAGATATTATAGAGCTGAATTATGACAACGATAAGGCTGTTGAAAATTTTCTTACCAGATCAAAATTTTTCAATGAAAAAATTGATAAGAAAAAGCTGATCAAAGAATATGAGAAAAATTTACCCTATGTTGTAAAAATAGAGCCAGCAAACGGTTCCGTACATGTAAATGCTGACACCAAAGAAATAAGAATTACCTTTTCCAAAGAAATGCTTCCCAAAAGCTATTCCTTCAATCTTTCCGATAAAGGAAAAGAGTATTTTCCCATCACCAAAATAATAGGAATGGAAAATAATGACAGAACATTAGTCCTTTCAGCAGATCTGAAGCCAGGTAAGGAGTATGAATTTGTACTGACGAACAAAAGTTTCGCCTCTAAAGACGGCTATCCTCTGAGAGATGAAAAGCTTCTTGTGAAATTTAAAACAAATGATAAATAGAAAAATATTTACCTTTAAATTTAAAATAAAGGATTAAAAGATAACTGTAACACCTTGAAGAAATTATCTAATCATTTAACATTCAGATTCTATCAAAGTTTCAGGCTGCTAAACCTGAATCCGAGAGCAGGCATACCTGTTCTGATTATTCTGGGAGTTCTGGTGATCATGAAGCTGCCGGAAAGTTACTATTATCCTCCCTTATTTTTTATACTGGCACTGCTGTTTCATTACGAAAGAAAAGACATTCCTTTTCTTAAAAAAGTCTTTGTCAGAAGCTGGCGTTGGATCATTGTACTGGAAGCGGGATTCATTTACAGTATTTTGTTATGCGGAAATATTCATTACACATTTGAGAAAACCGCATTACTTTCACTGCCAATTTTTGCCTTACTGGCTTTTATCACTCCAAGAACCCAACCCTGGATGACATTTCAGTGGAACTTTATTCCTGATGATCTGTTTGAATGGAAGAGCTTTCTGAGAAAAAATACTTTGCTGGCAGTTCTGGGATTCGTCATTCTATGGTGCTCATCTTATCACCTTGTAGCTCTGATTCTTGCAGGAGTTTTTGCTCTGGATTATATCTCACATCTTTACGAGCCTAATGAAAACAAAGAAATGCTGGAAATGTATTTCAAAAAATATACTTTAAAAGAGAAGCTCAGAAGAAATTCTCTGCTTTTCAATGCTTTGCTCCTGCCAACATACTGCCTGTTTCTGATTCTGAACCCTGCTGAAAGTTTATACCTGCTTTATTATTTTGCTTTTATGAACCTGTATTTTATGCTCATTCTGACCAGGAAATATAAGCAGTATCATCATAAAGAAAAGAGCAATTACTATACGATAGGCGTTTTTATTGAGTATACCATATGCAGTATAATCATTATTCCGGCGGTATTCCTGTTGAAAAAAAATATAAAAGAAGCATCTCAAAATATCAGAATCTATGTTGGAGATTAAAAATATACATGTTCATTTTAAAAACCAGAATGTTTTAAACCATCTGAATCTATCCATAGAAGAAGGCTGCATATTGGGATTGCTTGGGAAAAATGGGGCTGGAAAGACCACTCTGTTTGAATCCCTGTACCAAAGCATGCCGTTTACCGGAACTATCACCTGGAAGAACGAACGATTGAAGCGGGAAATGATTTCTTATCTGGAAACCGAAAACTATTTTTACCCTTACATTACGGGAGAAGAATATCTTGCTTATTTTACCTCAAAAAAAGAAGTTGAAATCAAGGGAATCATTGAAAAATTCAATCTTCCTATGAAAAAATATGTGCAGTACTATTCAAGTGGAATGAAGAAAAAACTGGCTCTTATCGGAATGCTCATGCTGGATAAACCTATTAATATCCTGGATGAACCATTCAATGGGGTAGATTTTGAGGGAGTTCACATCCTTTATGACATTATCAGACAGCTGAAATCCGAAAACAAAATAGTCATTGTAAGTTCCCATATTATTGAAACTCTTTTTCATACCTGTGATAAAATCGCTTTTCTACAAAATGGCAATATTGAAAAGATCTATGAAAAGGAAGAATTCAGCCAATTGAATGCCCTTAAATTCTAGACTGTTTTTTATATTATTTTAACATCTGGAGAACGCGTTCTCAATGATTTTTTTATTAAATTACCATCACAAACTAATAACTTATTTATTATGAAAAATCTAAAGAAAATCGAGAGAAAAGGTTTAAAATCAATTATGGGAGGTCGTCCTCCGGCAGCCAGTGAATGTATTGCATGTGGCTGTCCTACGCCCATTTGTTATTATCTTAATGGAAACGGTGGCGGTGGCGGCTGTGGAAGCCTTCTATGTGCATAATCATTTTCTATTATAAAAATAACCTTCCGGATAACGGGAGGTTTTATTTTTTCTATTAAAACTTAGCTTTTGTCCATACAGATTTCTGTTTATTTACATATTTTTTTGCAAATTTGTAGAGTACACTGTCAGAAAGGTCTATACCTGTCTTTTTGAAAGTATTACTGTAAAAAACATTTCTATGCCTCAATTTTTCCACGATAAAAGATTGTATTATACCCCTATTGAATTTGCATTAAGCCATATTGGAGGAACCTGGAAAATGCCTATTCTATGGAGATTACAGGAAAAACCTCTTCGTTTCAGTGAGCTTAAAAAGGATATTCCTCATATTACAGACAAAATGCTGACCAGCCAGCTGCGCGAACTGGAAGCTAAAGAAATGATTCATCGTGAAATATTTCCCGTAGTACCGCCGAAAGTGGAGTACAGTCTTACAGAGAAAGGGAAAAAAGCCATTCCGGTAATCGAAACCATTATGCAGTTTGGCTACGACCTGATCAAAGATGAGGGCATTGTTTTTCCACCTAAAGAATAAAAAAGTTATATCGTCTTTTTTCATACCTTCACATAAAATCTATTCTATAGTATGAAGCTGAAATTAGGGATCTTGGACCAGTCACCTGTAACAATGGGCAGCAATGCAGCCACAGCATTGGAAAACAGTGTCAATCTTGCTTTACTGGCTGAAGAAACAGGATTTCATAGCATCATGTATTCCGAACATCATGGAGTAGAAGCTTATGGCAGTTCCAGTCCTGAACTTTTAGCAGCCATTATACTCAGTAAAACCAGCCGTATCAAAATAGGAACAGCCGGAATTATGATGAGAAATTATTCTGCCTATAAAATTGCAGAATGGTCTAAAATGCTCTCTACTTTATATCCTGAACGTTTTATTCTCGGATTGGGAAAAGCTCCCGGAGGATTGAAAGATGCTGTTATGGCGCTAAATAATCATAAACCGGTAGTTTTATCAAATATGGAAACGAAACTGGAAGAAATCATTCAGTTGATCAGGGATGAAGAAGGAATTTATGACGGACTGATTGCACAGCCTACCCATCTACAGCATCTTCCTGAAATCATGTGGCTGGGATCAGGAATGACTTCCGCAAAAGAAGCTGCTAAGCATGGGACAGGATATTCTTTCGCTGCTTTTATGAACAGTGAGAACGGAATGGAAAATACAGAAGCTTATCTCAGAGAATTTGACGGCACTCAATATTTTTCCCAGCCTTCTTTGCAGGTGGCGGTTGCGGTATCAGTAGCAGATTCCATTGAAGAAGCCAGACGGAATGCTTATGGAATGGCTTATCAGTTTTTACAATCCCGTCAATTAGTCAGTCCTAATGCTGTTCTATCTCCTGAAGCCATAGAGCAGAAGGTTTTGGGAACTAAAGATGAAGATGAATTTTTCACCTTTTTAGAGAGAATTATCATAGAAACACCACAGTCTGTAAAGCAGAGATTAGAACAGGTCTCAGAAAAGTACAATACGGATAATATTTTGATATTGTGTAATATGCATCGGGAAGAAGATCGTGTTAATACCTATAAGAGTATCATTAAAAATAATAACTAAGCCTGCAGGAAAGTAAAAATTTCTGTTTTACATGGGCTGTATTAAAAAAAATAATTTAAACTCATGAAGCAGGATATTTCAAGATTATACATCATTACAGGCGGCCCAGGAGCCGGAAAAACAACGCTGCTGGATGAATTAAACAAATATGGATTGACAACAGCCCCCGAAGAAGGCAGGAGAATTATTAAAGAACAGATGGAGACCGGCGGAGAAGGACTTCCATGGCTGAACAAAGAACTTTTTGCCAATCTGATGTTTGAAGAGTCTGTGAAGACTTATCAGAAATTCAATCAATCGACTCATTTGAAACCCGTTTTCTTTGACCGGGGAATATGGGATACGCTGGGGTATATGAGGCTTGAAAATATTCCTGTTCCGGAAGTAATGACAGCAAAAGCCAGAGAAATGGTTTATAATAACAATGTTTTTATTCTTCCCCCATGGAAGGAGATTTATGAAAATGACCCGGAAAGAAAACAAACCATTGAAATAGCCACTCTTACTTTTGAATGTATGAAAGAGATTTATCAGGAGTTTGGCTTCAATATCATTGAAGTACCGAAAGTTACTGTAGAAAAGAGAGCTGCGTTTATCCTTGACAGAATTTTGATATAAAACTGAAATAGACGCAGCTAAGGACTATCCTTTATCAACAATCAATTATCATAGTATGGACAATTTCCCATTTGAAAAAGAACTGATCGAACTCGCCGACAAAGATCTGACTGTAAGAGAAGAATTGCTCGCTGCAGGAAAACTTTCCGGGGGCTATCATCCTGAAATGGAAAAGATTCATAAAGCTAATGCCCAAAGGCTTCGGGAAATTATAACAGAAATAGGATTTCCAACCCTCTCAAAAGTTGGTGAAAAAGGAAGCAATGCTGCATGGCTGATTATCCAACACGCGATTGGTGAGCCTGAATTTATGAAAAAATGCTGTGCTATGATGGAGGAAAACAGCAATGATATTAACCCTATCCATAAAGCCTATTTATACGACCGGATTCAGTTCTTTCAAAGCGAACCTCAAAAATATGGAACACAGCTTACCACTGATGGAAAGGTATATCCCGTAGAAAACAAAGAAAATTTAAACAAAGAACGGGAAAAAGTAAATCTTCCGGCGCTTTCTGAGGCAGAAATCTACAAAATTCCGGAACCTGAAGACATTCCGGAAATAGATGATAAAAACGTTGAATATACGGTTTGGAGGAAAAAAGTAGGCTGGATTTAAAAAATGTTAAATGAAGAAAAAGCTTTTATACTTAAACTTCAATAACTCCCATCTTCCTGCTTCCATCTTAATTATTCACTTTCAAAACTTCACGAACCTCAATATTCCCGCCTATTTTAAAGATAGGATTTCCTTTCGCCATTTCTACGGCCTGTTCAATAGATTCTGCCCGTACAATAATATATCCGCTGATGAATTCCTTGATTTCGGTATAAGGTCCATCCGTTACAATATGATTTGTTCTTACCGTTTTTGCAGCTCCCAGTGAGGGCAAAAGAGTATTTCCCTTATCTACAAGTTTGTTTTGTGCAGCAATGCTTCCCAGCCAGTTCAGGCGCTCCTGAATCTGTTCCGGAGAAGGTTTAAAATCGGAAACGTCTTTCAGTCTGAAGATTAACGCAAATTCTTTCATAATCAGATTCTTTATTTAAATGACGATTAAGACCTAAGAATAGGGACAGAGTTTAATTTTATTTTAAATCTGTCTTTAGTCTTTGCTCAAATGTAATATAATCAGATGCAGGATTTCCGGATTTTCATTATTTTTTACTTATCCAACAAAGGTCTGGGATCAAACAGTACTTTTAAGGTATGAATCTTTCCATCTTTAATCTGATACCATCCGGAAGCTTCTATCGACTTTTCTCCCATATCAATAGTATACCAGAAACATACATCTTCACCAGACGTAAAAGATTTCAGGATTTCATACTTAAACTTCATCTGCTTCATATCTTTGATGTAAACGGATGCACTTTCTCTTTTTCCTAGTACGCCTATAAATTTAAAATCAGGATCAAGACAGTTTTCCGCCTTGTCAAAATTTTCTTCATTCAAATATTGAATAAACTGTTCTGCCACATTTTGGGTTGTATTGTCCATAAATATTATTTTTATTGTTGAATACAAAATTAGTGGTTCACCGGAGGTTTCACTTGTGACTATAATCACAAAATCACTCCATTTTATCCTATTTTAAAACAGTAATTCTTCCTTTTGCATACGCAATCTGATCTTTTTCCTTTTCCTGATCCGGATGGTTTTTAAGGTACATCTGATAGTAGGTGGCCGCATTCTTAGGCTGTTTCAGATTCAGATCATAAAGAAGACCTAAACGGTAATAAATAATATTGCTGGTACCAAAAGTTAATCCTCTTTTATAAGCTGTCACCGCATCATTATATTGGTTTTTGGCTTCGTAAATGCCTGCCAGTGCCGCATAATAGAGAGTAGTGTGGTCTGAAATAGCTTCATCAATGGTCTTCTGTGCATAGATGGCAGCGTTGTTATAATCTTTCAGTTCACGATAACTTAAGGCCATGAAATACAATGTCCCTTCATTTTGTACTCCCATATCTTCCAGCATTTTATAAATACCGGCACATTTTTGATAATCTTTTACATAAAAATATGCCTGTCCCATATCATTCATTACATTCACATCAGCATGATTTTTCAGAAGTTTTTCGCCAATTTCAATTACTTCCGGATATTTTGCGAGTTGATTGGCAACGGGTAATAACGCCTGTTGTAAAGTGAAATTTTCAGGGTCAGAAGCAATAGCTGTTTTCAAAACATCATATGCAGGCTGATATTGTTTCAGGCCGCTGTAGGTCAGAGAAAGATCATAAGCTACATCAGGATCCGTAGCGTTAATAGAGTTGGCTTTTTTGAGGCAGCTCAGTTTGGTTTCAGGAGTATCAGCATAAGTTGCAAGCTGCTTATAAGCATTGAAATTAAGACTATCCAGCTGAATGATTTGTTGAAGGTAGGTTTTGGCATTAGCAGCATTCCCCCGTCTGGAATTGATATTGGCCAGGCTAAATAGAGTGGGAAGGCTATTGGGTTGGATGGTATTGATTTTCAGATAATTTTTTTCTGCTTCCGGTAGTTTTCCTGCCATCATATTACAGTAGGCTATTTGCGAAAGAGCTTTTATATCCTCAGTGTCTCCGGGATATATGCTTTGAAGATATTTTGCAGCATCGGCATAACGCTGTGTTTCATAATACTCAAGAAGCTTTTCAGTATCAATTTTTGCAGACTGAGCAGTAAGACTGTTAAAGCTAAGTAGAATAATACACAGGCAAATTCCTTTTCTCATCATGGTTATTTTTAACTAAAATATTGGATATTTAGTAAGCTGCCAAATTTTACTATCACTTATTGGGGATTTTTTTAATTTTTATGAATAATTTATAGTAAAGCAAAAAATATCTCTCATTAGATTTCTTTATATTCATCCTTCAAAACGGATCAGATAAAGCAATAGATATGGAAATAAAAACGGTACAATCATTCATTGATTATTATGAGAAAATAAGAGAAAGAACCAACCGGATTATCGCAGTAGTTCCGCCTGAACATATAGATTTTTCCTATAAACCCGGAAAATTTACCATTGGCGATCAGATAAGACATATTGCCACTATAGAAAGGTATATGTATGGAGAAACCATCTTGGGAAGTAAAAGCGCTTATCCGGGATGTGGAAAAGAACTGGCTGACGGCTATGAAAACACTGTGAAATTTTTCAATGAAATGCACAGACAAACGCTGGAAATTATCAATAGTCTTTCCGATGAGGATCTTACCCGTAAATGCCTGACTCCAGCCAACAGTGAAATCTCTGTTTGGAAATGGCTCCGCGCAATGATAGAACATGAGATTCATCACAGGGCAGAATTATACATTTATCTCAATCTTCTCGATGTAAAAACCCCACAGATCTACGGTTTTTCTGCCGAAGAAGTTCAGGAGCTGAGTGTGAAATTATAAGTGAAAAGAGGTTTTGAAGAATTTTAATCCGTTTGGGTTAATTTGTATATTAGCCCATTCAAAAAATTATAATGGCCAGACCTTTTATCATTCCTCTTTTACTATTTTTAAACAGTGCCTATGCACAGACTCATTCAGACCTAAAATCTGGAGATACCTTGAAATATTCTCCCCAATCTCATAAACCTTCCTGGATCTCAGTACAGTCCACAGATGCCAATCTGGGAATTGCCCTGTTTATGGATGGGAAAAAGGTAAAAGAACAGGATGATTCCAGAGGCATAAAGAGTGTTGAACGATTCTACTTTACGCCGGAAAAAGGAAAAAAATATGAACTTAAAATCTGGGCCAAATCTTATGTTGAAAAAAGTAAAACGGCCAAAGTTTCCATCACAGAATCCAAAAATGTACCTGTTCTGGATGGGAAATTCAGCTCTGATCAGTTGGTAGAAGACCTTCATACATTCCGTGCTATAAGGGAAAAAGCAAATTCCGGACTGTATGTGTACAGAACAAGAAAACAAATTGACAGTATTTACCAACAGGCTGAGGAACAAGCAAGAAACAGCAAAAATATTTTTGATTTTTATAAAGTCATTGCAAAAGTTACCGGATTTGAAGGAAGCTGTCATAACTATACAGATCTGCCCAATCATGCTTCTTACTATCTTACACAGAAACCGGAATATTTACCCATTACTTTAAAAAATATTGACGGTCGTCTGCTTCAGGATTCAAAAGACAATGTATTACCTCTGGGTGCTGAAATCCTTTCTATCAACGGAGTTCCTGCAAAAGAGATGATCAGCCGCTTTTCCCGATATTACTTTTCTGACGGATACTCAGTTCCTTACAAAGAAACAACAGGCTTTGAAAGAGGAATGCTGGATAAATTTTACATCGAATTCGGAACCCATAAAAACTATGTCATCAGCTACAAATGGAACGGAACTGTAAAAGAAGTTTCACTGCCGGGAATATCACTGGAAAACTTTAAAAAACTTCAGGATTCAAGATATTCGCTTGCCTTTGACAAAAAACTGCTGTCTGAAAAATACAGCCTGAATAAAGAAGCAGACGGAATCTATCGCTTGTCTTTGAGAGGGTTTGATTTTGCAACCGGGAAAGACGATCCTGCCTATAAAAAATTCAGCGCTTTTCTGGAACAGATGATGGATACTCTGGAACGAGAAAAAATAGAAAACCTGATCATAGACCTAAGAGGAAATACCGGTGGTACAGGCGCTCTTTATGAAAAAGTATTCTCTTACCTTACACAAAGACCTTTCCGTGACAGCCAATATGCCTACACCAACTTTAATGAAGTGCCTATGGAAGAAAAACTGGTAATAACCTCTCTTTTTCTGACGAATGGAGTAACAGATAAAACCGGTTTGAATGCTTACCTGAAATCATTATATCCAAAAGGGGTTCAGGGAAAATATTACTGGGCGGATGATAAGAATCCTTCCATCCTGCCTAATGACAGAACTTTTAAAGGACAGCTTTATCTGCTTGCCGATCAAAGGGTTGCTTCTGCGGCGTCACATTTGGCCTCGCTGATAAAATCTTATACCAATGCCATTGTGATCGGAAAAGAAACAGTGGGAGGGTACTATGAACATAACGGCCATCTTCCGTTGGTATATGAACTTCCCAATACCGGGATTCAGACCGGATTCTCTATTGTGCATGTCATTCAGGATGCGCAGAATCTTCCTGACCAGAAAAGAGGGCAGGGAATTATTCCTCATATCCAGATACAGCAGACCAATCAGGAATTTCTGGATCAGACCGATGTTTATCTGAAAAAAGTATCAGAATTGAGAAAACAGTAAAAACGATTTTATTGTTGAATGATTAAATGAACTTTGTTTAAACTTTTTATTTTTTGAAACATTAAGATTGTATGAAGGTATTGAGAACATTAAGATGGCTTCGCTTTAAGCTTAAAAATCAGAATGATTAATCTTAACTCTACTTTATTTCTTATCCCTTCTTAATGGTTTTAATATGTTTAAACCGTTTTAATAAAAAACCAGCTGTAAGTTTACTATTTTCAGCTGGTTTTTTATTGTTGAACTTCAGTATTGTTTTAGTATATTTCTATTTTAAGTGATAAATTTATTGTTTTTATTTATTAAAAAATGTTAAATATCCATTTGATAAAGAGCTGTTTATTTCTATTTTTTTATCATTTGTTTTGGAGTTATTAATGGAAAGTCGTAGAACTACTACAAAATTTCAGATTACTCACTGAAAATTTTTTGAATAGAGATTAGCGTTTTATCTTTGTAATACCACCAATCCAATTACAAAAGAAATAATAATGATTAAAATTTGCCAGTCATCACGATAAACACAGGAGAACTCCTGAAATTCAACAGGGAGTAAAGTAAATACAAGAATTGCTTTACCTTTTATTCATGATTCTATGCCCTGTTCTGACCCCAATATCCGGATTTTATTCCTAGAATAGAACGTGGATAACGAAAATGTATCTGATCTTTTGGTTCAGGTAGATTTTAGCCTTAAAAAATTTGACACTCCAATCAATCAAAATATTACAACTATGTTTCAGGACGATCATTCACCCAAAAGGCCTGTTTCCAAAGATAAAATTCCTGCAGTAGATAATCTGAAAGAGAGTCTGAAAGATCAGGCTGTAACCAAGACTACGCAGAAAGTACAGGAAAAAACAAGTGGAACTATTAAAAAAGCTACAGAAAAAATGGTTCAGGCCCAGGCTTACACCGGAATGGTTCAAAGTGGTTCCCAAATGTTTATGAACCAGGTTAAACAGCCTAATCCACCCACATTGGTAGAAGACAAAGTATGGTCAAAACAGCCTACTTCCGGAATCTATAACGCCAATACGATTCCTGGTAATCAGGTAGCAGGAATCAACCGTGTGATAAAGCTTGAAATTGTAATTGACGGAAAAGTAATCAAACATTTCAAACATTTTCAGCTAAAACAAAGCGCTGTAAAACATCATGAGTTTGACCTTATGCTTGCTCACGATACTCTGGGAAGCTCAGAAAACCATAATCTGGAAGAAGCTCAGAACTTTCTGGGAAAAAGAATTACCGTTATTTTCAGATACAAAGACGTTGAAGACGGCCCCGAAAGAAACTTTGTAGGAGTCATCACCGAAGTAGGGTTCAGTCAGGAAAAAGGAAGCCTGGGAAATATTGTTCTTACAGGGTCAAGTCCCACTGTTCTTTTGGACGCAGCTCCTCATATTCAGAGTTTTGGCGGTGCACAGGAGATCAGTCTGAACAGTATTGCAGATCAGGTGATTAAAGAAGGTCTTGGACAGAATTCCTTTGATTTCAGAGTAGATGCCGCACACGGAAACGTTTCCTACAGCTCACAATATGAAGAAACCCATTACAACTATCTGGCAAGAATAGCAGAAGCGTATGGAGAGCAGTTTTATTACGATGGTGAAGTCCTGCATTTCGGGAAACTTCCACCTCAGGAAAAACCTGTGAAACTTACTTACGGAAGCAGTGTGAGTGATGTAAAGATCAAAATGAAAGCCCAGCACGTGAATCCTTCATTTTATGGATATAACAGCAGTAAAAATGAAAAATTAACGACAGGAAATTCTAAGATTACCCATACTTCAGATATAGCCAAAAGAGCTTATGAAATTTCAGAAAAAACCTTTACGACCCCTTCACTGAGAGTCGCTCCGATAAAAGCGGTCTCTTTCATGGATGTGGAAAACTCTCAGAAAGGAACAGCGGGAAGTAAAGCTTCAGAAGTATTTGTTATTTCAGGCGTTACAACAGTACCATTCCTGTATCCGGGCTGTATTGCAGATATTGAAATGCGGAAAGCAGAAAGCAGTGAAACAACCTATTTCACCAAACTGATGATTATAGATATGTATCACGAGGTGGATGCAAGAGGATATTATACCGGAACATTTGAGGCAATAGCTTCTGACACGGGATTTATTCCACGTCCGGAGTTTCATATTCCAAAAGCAGATGCACAATTTGCCAAGGTGATTTCCAATACAGACCCTTTAAATCAGGGAAGAGTTAAAGTTCAGTTTGACTGGCAGAATGGCTCTACCACTACAGAATATATCCGGGTGATGACTCCTGATGGTGGAGGAAGTGAAAAAGTAAGTAAAAACCGAGGCTTTATGGCCATTCCGGAAGAAGGAGATCAGGTAGTGGTCAACTTTGCCCATCAGCATCCTGACCGTCCTTTCGTGATGGGAGGAATGTTCCATGGTGGAGTTGGCGGCGGCGGCGGAACCGGAAATAATATTAAAAGCTTAAGCAGTAAAAGCGGGCATACCATGAGTCTGGACGATGCAGGAGGAATTACCGTAAGGGATAAAGACCAGAATTCCGTTTTTCTGGATGGCGCAGGAAATATAAGTATAGACAGTAAAATTTCCATTACGCTGAATTGTGGAAGCAGTTCTATTTATATGGATAAAGATGGAAATATTCAGATCAAAGGAAAAGAAATATTTGTACAGGGAGTTAATATCGGAGTTGGAGGAACAACAAGTATCGGTGTTGGAGTAGGTCCTGAAGACGGTGATCCTACTTCCGGAGTCGGAATCAAGTCAGATACTCTGGATATCGGAACCAAAACCCTTTCTATGAGAGGAGATACAGAAGCCAATCTCAGCAGTGGAGGAAAAATAAATGTAGGTGGCGGAAGTGAAACAAATATTGTAAGTGGAACTGTAAAACTGAATTAAAAGCAGATGAATCCAGTAGATTTGGAGTTGGTAAAATTAAAAAGGCAATGGCAGAAAGTCGTTTCAAAGAACGAAGAAAAACCTATGCTGATCTGTATAGGAGAAAAACATGAAACCGATCTTTTTGACGGATTTATAAAGTCGAAACTTTCAGAAGACGAAGAAGGAGACGATATCTTTTTACTCCATTATCAGGAATTTAACGGAATGAAATCTTTCGGGCAGACTTTACTGGATGAATGGACCGAGTTCTACGAAATGCTGAAAAAAAGTGAAGAAAATATTCCGAAATGGGAGCTCAAAGATCCGGAACAAGCTTTTAAAACTGATGCCTACAAAGCATTTTATCCTTTGCTGGAATTAAAGAAAAACTTCCCCAATATTAAGGATTCAAAGATTTACCTCTATATAGCTCCGCTCAGAATCAGTGATACAGAAGAGTTGTCCCTCTGGGTGAAAGAATGGTGCAGGATCTGTGAAATGTCAGAAAATAAAGATCTTAAGCTGGTTTGGGCAGAACATCATACCCATAGGACATTAACACAGATTCCTTCAGCGCACAGTTTCAGGGTAGAAGTGGATATTCACCAGTTAATGCAGAATACCGCAGCGCATACTAACCGGAAGAAAAACAGCCCGGATACGGATTTTCAGCAGCAGATTCTTATAGCGAGTAATCATTTAAGTAAAGAAAGATTCAAAGAAGCGGAACATGCCTTAAAAACAGCCGTGAAGCTGGCTAAAGAACAAAAAAATAAACAGGGAGAGATCTCTGCCTATTTTATGCTTACGCAGGCGTATACAGCAGACCGGAAAAAAGACAGAGCAGAAGATACTTACCAGACTATATTTGAAGAAGTAGAACCTGACTCGCCTCTGGAAGTTCAGATGTATATGAATTACGGAAGCCATCTGTTAGGAAATTCCAAAAAATCCAAGGCAGAAAAAATATTTGAAAAAGCTGCAGAAACAGCACAAAAGATAGGAGAATATGCGATGGCTATTGAATGCTACAGAATCATCGGAACATTGAATGATACTGTGCTGACAAAAGACAAAATGATAAGGTATTTTGAAAAATGCCTCGACATAGCAAAATTAATGGATCCTTCGTTACGCGAACAGAGCAGCCTGCGGTTTGTAGCCTCAATGCTGATTCTCAAATACGAAGGCGACCATTCTAAAAAAACAATACTGGACAATGAAATGAAGACTTATTTTGGTGATGACTGGAGGGTAAGTGTAGAAAGACCAAAAGCAAGGTAATCTCAAATTAAAAGAATCATGGCAGATCTGAATAAAAAGACAGTAAAACCCATAAAGGTTGCAAAACCGGATATGAACCCGGACCGCTCTTTGAAGGTGAACGCAGATGTTACTTCAGTTAGCTGGGACAAAACCAAACAGGGTTGGAAGAACGGTATGAAAAATAACGTTGATTCCCTGAATCCTGTATCTATGGCTAAATCCTTAGCTGGAGGAGACAGTGCCCAACCTGGGAAAAGTAGTGGTGGAGGCGGAGGAGGAAGTGCTGTGACTGCCGAAAAAGCAGCTCCGGAAAGTAAAGTGAAACTGATCAAAGTCAATACTCCGGCAATGCCTTCCACTGCCATTCAGCATACAAGTAAGCATTTTGATATTGTGCTGGCAATTGATATCCACTGGACGCTGATTCCGCCGCCACCGTCATTTATGCTGATTCCACTGCCATTGCCACATCCTTTTATCGGAATTGTTTTTGATATCATGGATTATATCACCATCACCATTCCGATTCCACAGTTTGCAAGAAATCTGATGCCGTCACTGCCGGAAAGTATTCCGATGGGAGGCTCTATATACGTTCACGGAAGGCACAAAGCTACCACCACTACCAGTGTAATGGGAGTGGTGATTCCTTTCAGGCATATCACTTCATTGATTCCGGTTTATATCATTCCTTTTCCTCAGGAAGCTCCGCATGAAGGAGAAGTGTATTATGGTTCACAGACCGTTTTGGCGCAGGGAAGTAAAATGAGCGGAAACCAACCGCAGCAGGTGCTTACCTGTATGGGATTCCCTTTCGGAATGACTATGCTGCCTGCTATGCCGGACAAACCAAAGAAAAATCCACTGGCTTACTTTGCCTTCTATAATAACTTTTCAAGCATGTATATTCAGATCAATACAGGTGGACCTGTATTGGTGGGGGGTGCTTTTGTTCCCCATGTCTATACACCCGGAGAAATGCTGATGCGTCTTGCAGGAATGTTTTTAATGAGAAGCCTGACCAAGAAAATAGGAAAACTGGGAGCTAATGGATTAAAGAAGTTCAATAACAGTGTTCTTAAAAAAGCGCCGTTCAGTAAATTTAAATTTGCCAATGCTTTGTCTAAAAAATTATGCAAATGGGGATTTGAGCCGGTTAATCTTGTTACAGGAGCCATGGTTTTTGAATGGGATGATTTTGAAATTCAGGGAAGTACTCCTTTAAAATGGAGAAACGTATGGCACAGTGACAGACCTTATGATTTCGGACCTTTAGGAAACGGAGTTTTCAATAATCATGACTTGTTTATTCTTCCTGAAGAAAATAATAAGTTTGCCGGTTGGATGCATCCTGACGAAAATATTGCCATGTTGATTCCCGCACCGGAAATTGGTGAAGAAATGACCTATTTCAGAGATCAGAAAATATGGCAGTACAGACCAAGCAGCAGTATTTGGGTGATCCGCAAAGGAACCGATATTTATACCTATAAACGCTTCCATCATTTTACGGAAGGAACAATTTATAAAGTCATTCGTATTGAATATGGAGATGGCACGATCAGAGAATATGAATATGAAGACCGGAATATTATATTGAAAAGTATAAAAGATGTAAAGAGTGGATTCAGTATTGAAACGGTTATTCATTCCGAATATAAAAAAGTAACAGAAGTATATTACTGCTATAAAAAACAAAGAGATCTGCAGGTTCGCTACGATTATGATGAGCGGGGAAATCTTACCCATGTCTGGGATATTCACAAAAAAGCGATTGTCTTTGAGTATGATGGAAAAAATCAGGTGGTAAAAAGAACCAACCGAAACGGAATGAGTTATCAGTGGGAATATGATGCAGAAGGAAGAGTAACACATACCAAAGGAGCAGATGGCTATATGGAAGGAAAACTTCAGTATCATGATGAAGAAGGTTTCACTGAAGTTATTTATCCGAAACAAAACAACAAAACAGAAGAATATCATTACGATGAAAATTTTCTGGTTTATAAATCGGTAGATGGAGAAGGAGGGGAAACCTGGTATGATTACACAGCTTACAACGAACTGAAAATGATAGGATCTCCGGAGGGAAGAGTTGAAGGATATACCTACGATGAAATGGGAAATATCAGGATTTTCCACAGTCCGGACGGTGAAGAATATCATTATCAGTACAATGAATTCGGACAGGTGATTGCCCGTCTCTCACCTTCAGGGACTTCTGAAACATGGAGTTATGATGAAGATGGAAAATTATTGAGCTACACTGATCCTACAGAAGAAAGTGTGTATTACGAATATTCCGATGCAGAAAGACTTCCTGAAACCAGTAGAAGAGCAGATATTATCACACATTATGAGTACAATTCTAGAGGTCAGGTTATCCATTTGACCAATAGTGCAGGCGCTGAGCAATATCTGAAATATGATGAATATGGAAGAATGCTGGTTTTCAGTCCGAAACCTTTAAACAGAACCATCCTGAACAGAGATAGAATGGGTAGGGTAATAGAAGTAAATGAAGAAGGACAATTGCCTTTGAAACTTCGCTATGATGCTTATGACCTTCCGGTATATGCCACAGACGGGCGTGCAGAATGGCTGCTGAGTTATACCCCATTGGGAAGCCTGAAACGTAAGGTGAGAAGAAATGCAATTACCAATAAAAAAGAGGAAACCTTGATTTTTGGATATGATGCTTATGAAAACTTGGTAAGCATTACCAATGAAAAGGGAGAAATCTACTCTTTTGAAAGAAATAATAACAATGAAATCATAGGGGAAACAGGTTTTGACGGTCAGAAAAAGTTCTTTATAAGAGACAAAGACGGGCTCATTACCCAAAAAAGAACTCCTCAGGGAAACAATACATTCTATGAATATGATTTAGGAAGAAGAATAACACAAACCCATTATCCTGACGGCACCTGGGAGGCATATCAATATGATACTTCAGGATTACTGGTTAAAGCTGATAATGAAGACAGCAGTATCAGTTTCCAGAGAAATAAATTAGGTCAGATCACCACTGAGAAACAAGGTGAACATTCTATTCAATATGAATATGACAGTGAGGGAAATCTTATAGGTCTACAAAGTAGTTTGGGTGCAGAAATAGAATATTCTTACAATGATCTGAGACATCTTAAAAGTGTTAGAGCAGCTACTTCGGATCTTCAGTTGCCATGGCAGATGGACCTGGATATCAGTAAAAATGGGCAGCTCCTTTCCCGCGAAATGACGGGTGGGGTAGAAAGCAGTTTTGAGTTTGATCATATCGGAATGCCGATAAGTCAGAAAGTGACAATCAATAAAACAGATACTGCCTTCCATAAAGACTATGACTGGGCGGCGGGAAGCCGTTTGCTTCATGTTCTGGACAGAGTGACAGGAGGAAGAACAAGATTTGATTATGATGCCTTTGGAAGCCTTGTCGCAGCAGAAAATTCCAGTGGGGAAGTTCAGTATAAAAATCCTGATGAAACTGGCTGTCTGTACGAAAGTGCAAGAAGAACCGACCGTGTATACGATAAAGGCGGAAAACTGATGCGTGACAAAAACTGGTTCTATCATTATGATGAAGAAGGAAATTTACTGTTAAAAAGTAAACGGCCGGTTAATAATGTCTTGCCTGAGTATCGGGAAGAAGAAAACAACGTGCATCCTTATTACAAAACTATAGCTTCAGACTGGCTGAATACTCCTAAGCTGCCAAACGGTATAGACTTGCCGGATGTAAATTTTTTATCTCCAGAAGAAGTACAAAGCCCGGAATGGAACCCAGGTGACTGGGCCTATTTCTGGCATGCCAACGGTATGCTTTCCAAAGTAAAACGTCCGGATGGAAAAGAGGTGACTTTTGGATATGATGCGTTGGGAAGAAGAATATCTAAAATTGGAGCAAAGAAAATAACTCGTTATATTTGGGATGGCAATGTGCTTTTACATGAATGGAGTTACGATATCGAGGAAGAACCTGTAACCACAGTAGATGATGACGGAAATATCATCGCAGGAAAAGAACCTGTACAAAATGTGGTTACATGGGTATATGAACGAAATTCATATGTGCCATGTGCCAAAATTATTAGCGGAGAAAGCTACAGTATTGTTTCTGATTACTTAGGCAGACCTGTTCAGGCTTTTGATGAAAAAGGGGGAGTAGTCTGGAGTACAGAATATGATATTTATGGAAACCTTAAAAATGTGAAAGGTGGCAGATATTTTATTCCGTTCAGGCAGCTTGGGCAATATGAGGATATAGAAACAGACGGTCTTTATTATAACAGATATAGGTATTATGACAGCAGCAGTGGCGTATATCTGACAAAAGACCCCATAGGCTTATTTGGGAATAATCCCAACCCTTATGCATATGTTTTTGACAGCAATAACTGGGTTGATGTCTTTGGCTTAGATCCACTTGGTACAACTGGATATGCAGTATATGCATTATATGAAAACGGATCATCAACTCCATATTATGTAGGTATTACTAAACAAAATGTTGGTGATAGGATGTCTCAGCATATGGATACAGGAAGATATGGAGAAACAACTACTCATAGAGTTCTCCAGGAAAATATAACAATAGAACAAGCAAGAGGATATGAGCAGTTTTATATTGAGCAGTATGAAACAAAAACAGGAATTATTGGGGAAGAAATATCCTCTACAAATAGAGGAAATAAAATAAACTCGTTTGAAAAAACCCGTACAGATCCTAGAGGTGTTGCTTTTAAAGCTGAATACGATAAAATTAAGAAAGAAGCTGAATTAGCTGGAACAAGAATAAAATGTAAATAATTTATGGAATACTTTGAAAAAAAAGAAGGCAGTATCTTTTTCATACCCTTATTTTTACCTGGAGGGGTAAAGGAAAATATTAAAAATTATAAATCTTTCAAATTTTCTGAAAATGAGACCTATGCTTATGGAAGATTAATTGAAAAGAATGATTCAACAGGAGATCTTATTGAAATATTCAAATACACAGGTGAAATTCCAAAGGATAAGAATATAATTCTTAATTCGGGAAGATTAACAGAGCCTATCCATACTACGCTGGCTTTTGACAGAAGCAGATGGAGATTCATTTTTGAAACAGATAATTATGATAAAAATAAGGATTCCAATTATTCCGAAATAACTTTTATTCTGGGTACAGAAAATAGCTTTGACTTATGGAAAGGTGGAACAAAGCAGAGAATAAGTAATGACGAAGCTAAAAAATATAATCCCTGGACAATCTTCAACCCAACAAGAGTTGAAGATGCTATAAAAACTAATAACCTGGCTCTGCTCCAGCAATAGAAACATTAAGGCTATGGAAATTAATGAATTAAAAGAAGTTATCAGGCCCTTTTTTTGGGTAGAGCATTCAAACAGCTTTTCGGTGTGCTTAGACGTGGGAGCGTATAAACAGGAAATATTTGATACCCGTGCTGATGAAGGGTTTGAAGGAAATGGTTATGATTGGGCATCATTGGCAGACGTTTTTATTAGAGAAAAAAGAGCCGATCTGATGGATATCATTCATTTTGATCCTGAAGCAGGAATGTTTTGTGCTTACTCTTCCGATTCAGAAAAGTTGAAAGATTTTATTTTAAACTTTAAAAAAGCATGTGAAGATGAAACTTTAATTAAAGATTTGTTTTCACGTGCTGAACTGGACTAATCAAATATTAAAACAATTTAAAGAAGTTTACATGATGATTAGCAGATAAAACTTAATCCAAATCCAATCCAAATATATATGAAGAAAATATTCTCAGAACTTAAGGGTTTTGTGGTGTTTAGTCCACAGCTTTTAGCAAACTACCTGCAGGAAAATCATCTTCCGGGTAATAATATTTTAAAATATTTCGTAGAAAATGAACATGGAGACGAAATAACAAAATCAGGAATCGCTATTCCGATAATAGGGGTAGAAGAAGATTATTATGTATTCCGGGTCTCTGTGAATGACGAAAAAATATTGAATGATGATGAGGTAGAGGTAGAGTCCAAAGGCTGGATATTTCAGACTGCTAATAATGAAGTGAAAATTGTTGGTATTGGTTATTTAAAAGATATTGCTGCTATCAGCGAAGAAAATAGTGTCACACTATCTCTGGAAAATGGATGGTATTCTTTAAAAATACGCGGAGGAAATAAAGATGGTGAAAGATTATTTGAACTGAATATGCAGAAACAGGACATGTATCCGGCTTTTAGTGGAGATGTCACTACAGAATATTATTACGGATAAAATATGCGTTAAAAAATATTAATGAAGGTAAAATACCTTTATTGAAGGGTAAATAGCTGAAGTTGAATTGTTAATAAAATTGATTTAACGGCTTGAAAAAATAGAATTTTCCTCAAAAACATAGAAATGTAAATTTTCTTCAAAAAATATTTTGTCAGTAATAAAAAACGCTCTATATTTGCACCACTGAAAACAACGGTATAGCCGGAGTTGAAGGAGAGTTGGCAGAGTGGTCGATTGCGGCAGTCTTGAAAACTGTTGACTGTAACAGGTCCGGGGGTTCGAATCCCTCACTCTCCGCAAAAAAGCTTGTAAATCAAAAATTTACAAGCTTTTGTATTTTTGGATGCTAGCGCAGGTGCTAGAATTATTATTGTAATTCAGGTATAATAAGTTATAAATTTAAATTTATAAATATTCCACTTTCCTTCTTCAAAAATAAAAAAAAATGATTACTAAATAGTTACGCTTATAATGTACAGAATATGTTTTAAAAATATGACATAAAATTTCAACAATGTCATTAAAAGTACAAAAGCAGGAATTCCTGATTTTGTCTTTATTATGCTAGAAAGATACTATTTTCTAACATTATCCATCACCTCTTTGGATGTGATTAGTCCCAAAGCCCATTTTATCGACATAAACTTCTTCACGGGTGGTCTTAGAAACGTATAGTATGAAGTTCCCGTTCCCAAACGATCTACGTATTCAGGCTCGTAGAACGGATTGAAGGTTTTTATTTTTCTAAAAGTCCAGCTAAAATTAAATCTTCTTTTAGTAGCCTCCATCCAATAAAAGTTCAGGAGGAAAATATTTTCTTTGTTCCAAACTGTTTTCCTCATTCGCTCATCAATAACATCCATTTCTTCCTCAGTAGGAGTATAGGTCACATTCAGTTTAAACTTTTTATTGAACCGCTCTAAAAACTCTAACGACTTTTGGTCAATATTCTCCGGAGTAATTTTTTCAATTTCCTCCTGTGAATCACTTTCTAATTTCCCTTCTAAATCAATCGGTTCTTCAGAGTTTAAAATACGTATAGCTTCATCTTTATCATAAACATAAAGAGCATAATTTCCAAGTACAGGTCTTACGTAGTAAATTTCCTTTGTCTTATGTTTAGTACAAACCCTTGAAAGTTCTAAATTGGAATCAAAGAATATAAATTCCAAAGGATTATGCTCATCACTATTTGTTTTGATGATTGAATAAGGTTTTTGTCCCATTAATGATATACTAATTAATATTGTTAAAATTAAAAAAATATTTCTCATAGTATGTATTTTAGTTGCCGCTTCTAAAAACAGGAACCGCAGTATTAGATGATGCAGTGTTTATCGGCCTTCCATCTAATATGAAATTGATGTACATCGAATTTCCGCGCATTTGATAAACAGATTTGTACTGTATCAAATCGACATTACTTTCTTCCGCATAGTTTCTAAGATCATGCGTTAGACTAACATTATAAGGGGTTACAATATACATATTTCCAATGTAAGGTTCATCTGGAATCCCTATTAGAGAATTTTATAGAAAGTTGATTTAAGATTTTATTAGAATTCTAAATACCTGTGATAATCTATATAATAACTTATACATTGAAGCGTGTTATTGGTTAATTTTTCTGATTTTTCAAAAATTGATTTTACTAGATATAACCAATAAAAATATCTACATTTTATGAACTTTCTTTTTGGGATACAATAATTTGACTTTTGATTGACCTGACAAAGCTATTTCTGAAAGTTGCCTTTTTTACCGAATCTTTACATTACAGTTTATATTGAATCTGTGAACTCGAAAAAAACTTCTGCAAATCTATCCATCTTCCTGTATATTTTGATAACTTAAATAATTTATATTTGCTCATTATATCAGAAAATCTGCCATGAAATTTTTACTTTATCTGTTTATTTGTTCCTCATTCGCCTCATTACAAGCACAAGAGCTTCAGTCTCCGGATAAAAATCTTCAAATTACATTTCAGCTCGGTAAAAAAGGAGAAGCATTTTACCATCTGGACTATAAAAACAAAAGTGTTGTAGAAAACAGCAGGCTGGGATTTGTAATCAATAATACCATCTCTCTTTTTGAAGGGTTTAAAGTATCAGATATCAAATATTCTTCGTCTGATACAAATTGGGATCCGGTATGGGGTGAGCAGAAAACGATCAGAGATAATCACAAGGAAATGCTGGTCTATCTAGAGCAGGTTCAGACAGGTTATAAAGTAAATGTAAGATTCCGGTTATTTAATGACGGGCTTGGTTTCAGATATGAATTCCCTGTTCAGGATAAATTGCACAACTTCAGAATAAATGAAGAAATTACAGAGTTTAATCTTAACAGAGATGATAAAGCATTCTGGATACCGGCAGATTATGATACCAACGAATTTTCTATTACCATCTCAAAAATTTCTCAAATTTCATCACTTATTGATAAAGTAAGAAAAGAGCCTTTACCTTCTAATGCTCCTTCTAAGACTTTAGCTGTGCAGACTCCGCTTATGCTGAAATCTGATAATGGTTTATATATTAATATTCATGAAGCAGCACTGGTAAATTATCCCGCGATGCATTTGAATGTTGATGACAAGAACTATAAACTTAGTGCTCATTTAAGTCCAAACAGAAACGGAGAAAAGGCTTTTGTACGCACTCAGATGAAAACACCTTGGAGAACTATCGTTATTAGTGATGATGCCAGGGATATTCTTGCTTCAAAACTGATATTGAATCTCAACGAACCTAATAAAATTGATGATACTTCCTGGATAAAACCTATGAAATATATAGGAGTATGGTGGGAATATTTTATAGGCGGAGGTGCTACCTGGGCATATACGGATACTTCGGACATTATTATTGGAGAAACAGATTACTCTACACTGAAGCCCAACAATCACCATCCCGCAAATACCAAACATGTAAAAGAATACATAGATTTTGCCTCAGAAAACGGATTTGATGCAGTGCTTGTAGAAGGATGGAATGAAGGATGGGAAGATTGGGCACCTTACGAAAAAGAAAAGATATTCAGTTTTACCAAGGCTTATCCTGATTTTGATGTAGAAGAACTTCGGACGTATGCTAAAACCAAAGGAGTTAAAATTATCATGCACCATGAAACCACCTCATCTGTTGTTGATTACGAAAGACAATTGGATGATGCATTTTCTTTTATGAATAAGCATAATTATGATGCCGTAAAAACAGGATATGTAGGACCCATTATTCCAAGGAGTGAATATCATGATAGCCAATGGATGGTCAATCATTATAATTTTGTTGCAGAGAGAGCTGCTAAGTATAAAATTATGGTAGACTCTCACGAAGCTGTAAGACCAACAGGACGTTCCAGAACTTATCCAAATTGGGTGGCCCAGGAGTCAGCAAGAGGAACAGAATTTGAATCCGTAGAAGGCAATAAGCCGGAACATACTACCATTTTACCATTTACCAGACTGATGGGAGGGCCGATGGATTATACCCCTGGAATTTTTCAAACCGATCTTTCTGTGTATGGTAGAAATAAATCAAGAGTAAGAACCACACTGGTAAAGCAGCTTGCCCTATACGTCACGATCTATAGTCCGTTACAAATGGCAGCTGACATTATAGAAAACTACAAAAAACGCCCGGATGCCTTTCAGTTCATAAAGGATGTTGCGGTAGATTGGGATAATACTTATATTTTGGAAGCTGAGCCCGGTGATTACATAACTATTGCCCGTAAAGCGAAAAATAAAGATGAATGGTTTGTAGGAGGTATTACCGATGAAAACGAAAGAACAGCAACAATCAACTTTAGCTTTCTTCCAAAAGGAAAAAAATATGAAGCCACTGTCTATGAAGATGGAAAAAAAGCAGACTGGAAAAACAGCATTATAGATTATAAAATTAATAAGCAGGAAATAACTTCCGGTACAATATTGAAGAAAAGATTAGCATCAAGTGGGGGTATTGCTATAAGCATAAAAGAGATTAAATAATTCGGTTTTTCTTTCTATTTTTAATCCATGGAAATTTTCTGAAAGCTCTTCAATCTTATATATCTGTTTCACCTGAGGAGGGACAATTGTTCCATTCCTATTTTGAACACAGAAAATATAAAAAGAATGCACTGGTCTTAAAAGAAGAAACAGTGGCAGAAAAAGCATTTTTCGTTATTAACGGAGGATTTCGACAGTTTTTTTACGATGAAAATGGTTTAGAAAAAACATTATATCTATTTTACTATTATTTTGCTCAATGGATTTATGCTTTCCGTTAGCCATTTTTTGGCATCAGCTCATTCTGTACCTTCAGTATAAAGCGAGATTTTAAGTAAGCATATGTAAGGTAAGTGAGCAACTGAACACGCTCAGGTTTTTCATCTGTAGTCTCAGCAGCTTCATATCCCGCAATTCCTCCAAGACTATGTTTTGCTTTGAATAAGATTAGCAATGCATCAGCTCCAGGACTTAAATAATAGGCGTCCGTAAACCAATCCCAATCGCGAACTGTTAAGGCTGAAATATCTTTATCTCCTGCAATAACTAAGGCCGGAATTTCCATTTTTAGTGAAGTTTGGATTCAAATCCATGGGCGGCCCAGAAATTAACTAATGGAGCATATTCATCTAATGATTTTCCGTAACCGTGAGCAAAGATTATAATAGGTAAATGGTCGCCTGTTGCGGGTGCAGAAACTCTTACTTCCAGATCTTCACCTCGTGCTGATGAAGCTGGTAAAATAATTGGAGCTATAAATATTATCGGTGTTGTCACACTTAATGGAATGTTAAAATTTGGTTTTCCATGATTTTGTAAAATTGTTAAATGCACCTGTTTTTTATCCTTACAAAATTAATGAATCAAGGTTTTTTTAAGTAAAGGAAATCAAACGAATAATTATTATTTTCATATTGTTCCTTAAGTTTCACGTTTCTGCTTTTGTTAGAACAGGATTCTTATACTTTTGAACTTTAATAGCATCAAAAGGATCAGAAAAAAATTAAGATTCAAGTTGTAACCTCAAGTGAGCGTAAAGACAGTATATGCTGAGTCGCTGAAAGATTGGGAATCTGTAAAGAAAGTATAGTCATTAGAGAAACTTTACAAAAAACAATATTGAAAAAAAATCCTATAATCCTATAAAAACATTCTGCCAATCATTGATTTGCAGAATGTTTATTACGTGATTTTTTGAAATTTAATAGGTTACGACAACTTTTTTGTTCCTGTATTGAGGGTTCACCGCTTCTTTAATCATAAAATCAGCAAGATCCGCTCTTGATATTTTTCCAACCCGCATCCCTTTGAAGAAAGACGAAAAAGTCTTATAGCTGGACGTTAGAGGAGTATTAGTCAGCATACCAGGCTGAACCATTTCCCAGTTTGAACGGCTGTTGGCAAAGATTTCCTCCATCAGTTCTTTGTCTTTATACTGATCTTTTAGAAAAAAACGGATGACTAGCCTTGTAAACAGATTCGCATAAGGATATCCTTTACCTACCCCAAATCCGGAAACCACCAGAATCGGTTTGTCATAATATAATTCTTCCCAGGCAGTGACAACAGATTTAGCCATAGAAGAAAATAGAGTAGTATTTTTCTTTTGCTGAGTACCAATGGTGATGAGTACGGCGTCTGTATCTTTTATTGCTGTTGCCACATCTTTTGGATTTGTTGCACTTCCTTTAATTTTTATTAAATTCTTATTATCAGGCAATGTTTCATGGTGTGATGATAATACCGTTACTATGTATCCTTTGTTAAGAGCCAATAAGGTTGCTTCATAACCAACACCGCGGGAAGCGCCAATTATTGCGATATGCATGATGTATTCTTTTGAGTTTGGAAATAAATATCTAATGCTGAATGAGTTCCTGCAATCAGGTTTTCATGTCCCCATTTCCAGTTTTCACCATCTGCTGAAAGCATTTTAGCACCGGCTTCTTTAGCAATAAGCATTCCCGCAAGCCAATTATGAGTATCCAGGTCACGCTGTACAAATAAATCTATTCGCCCTGCTCCAATATAGGCCAATTGCAACCCATGAGGTCCATAATTTCTTACAATACCAAAATTTTCAGTAAGGTGAATCAGGGAAGCTGAAAAATCTTTTTTCCAGTTGTCTGAATATTGTAATTGATGTCCATATTCAAGAACTGCCACCATATTTTGCGGGGATATTTTTTCAGAAGGTGAGATACGGGTATCATTCAGATAGGCTCCTTTATTTTGTTCAGCATGGAAACACTCATCGGTTAGCGGATCATAAATAACAGAAAAAACGGGTTCTCCCTGTTTTATCAATACCAGATTAATTGTCCATCCTGGAATATGCTGTAAATATTGGATGGCTCCGTCCATAGTGTCGCAAAGCCAGTAACTTTCATGAGAAGCGGGTGTCTTTTGTGAAGTTTTATCAAATTCATCATCTTCTGCCCAGGGAATATTACCGAAAATAGGGTCTATATGACCTTTAAGAATTTCCAGGCACTCTGTTTCAATATCTGATAATGCCTTCATAAGAGAATCCGGTGTTTGCGGAATATTTGATTTTCTGAATTCATTTAGAAAATGTTTGCCTGTTTTTCTAACTGCTTCAATAGCTATATGCTTGTTCGTTGCTTGCATAATTAAATTATTTATTGATGCAAAACTACTCACAGGAACTTCTTACATTGTATAACAGGAAAAGGTGATGATAGTACTAATCACGGAATTGATTACGAAAGCCTAAAGGAGTAGAACCTGTTAACTTTCTGAATAATCTTCCGAAATAAACAGGGTCTTCAAAACCAATATCAAAAGCAATCTGTTTTACTTCGAGATCTGTAAAATACAGTAAACGTTTGGCTTCCAGTATATTTTGTTCCTGTAAATGAGCCGTGACAGATTTACCCGTTACTTCCTTAATGGTATCATTTAAATGAGCCGTTGTCATAGAAAGCTCTTCTGCATATTGAAAAGGACTTTTCCATTCTTTGTATTTATTTTTAAGCAAGGCCCTGAACTTCTGTTCAATCACATACGCTCTTTTTTCCTTTGCAGAACTTTCTTTTTTTGATATATCTGTTTCGTTAATAAGAAGGTACAGTACACTGCTTACCAGATGAAAAATAGCTCTGGAAGTATAAACATTAATGGTGTTGGATTGTAAAAAGAAGGTTCTTTCCAGAATTTTGTCCGCGGATTCCTGTAAAGAAAATTCGTTCTTTTCAAGATTGATGATCTGATGGTTTCTGTTATCGAGGAAATTTTTCAATTCTTCTTCCAGAAAAGATGGCTCTATGCCAAATGCCCAGCCTTTCGGATTTTCAGTTTTGATGATCTGATGAATCTGCCCGGGTTCAATCTGAAGAATAAAAGGAGCCCGGATTTCTATTTCTTCGAAATCTATCCTGAAATGATACTGCCCTTCAAAAGCGAAAAGTAATTGATAATGATTGTCACGGTGAGGTTTTGTAATATCATGAGATATTCCTCCCTCTTTCAGAAAAGGATGAATTAAAATACCGTTTTTAATACTGCCCGGCAGGGTGTATTCCTGAATGTCTTTATTATTCATCTTAACATCTTGCTATACGAAGGCTTTAGGTTGGGGTAGAAAAATATTCAGGCGGGAATGATTTTTATTTCTGCTATTTCTCAACATTAACCAGTAAAAAAATGTCATATAAAAGTAAAAAATATAATTGATACCTGAAATATTGCAGCGATATAATGCGATACAATTATTATATTTAACGTCAGAAAATGCACTCTTCATTTTGACAAAAAGGGACAAAATAGCAATCCATAATCAGGATTTCTTGGATAATGGGATAGAAATAAAAGCATTACAAGGGCTCCCGTTTGTAGAACAGGGATTGCATCGTGATGGTTATTATATGTTTATTATCCAGATGGATGGTCATTTCATCTGCGAAATAGATTTCAATGAGGTTGAGATTATAGGTGCCGGACTTCTGTACGTTGCTCCCGGCCAGGTACACCGTTACCTGAAAGCTGAAAATTGCAGAGGCTGGCTTTTATTTGTGGACTTAGGCTGTATTTCAAAACAGTTCCGTGAAATTTTTGATACGTTTTTAAATGTTGCACAATATGCAGCGTTGGATGATAATGATTCCATTTTTACATTTGCTGATCATCTGGAAAGATTGTGGAGTGAAAAAAGAGAGCAAGATGATGTGATTTTTTCTGTTATTAAATCTTTGGTGGATGCTATTTCAGGGATTATTGCCTCCAAGTTGCTGAGGGTTTCTACGAGATTAAAACGAGTCAACAGCCCGAAGTATGCACTGGCAAACAATTTTAAACAACACATAAAAGAAAATTTTAAAGATTGTAAGCAGGTGAAGCAATATGCGGTAGGGCTAAACGTAACACCACTGTATCTCAATCAGGTAATGAAGGAAATAACCGGATTTCCTGCCAGTTATTGGATCCATCAGGAAATCATACTTGAAGCCAAAAGGTTGCTTGCTCATTCAACAAAAGATGTACAGGAAATCGCCTGCGATTTAGGATATGAGGATTATGCTTATTTTTCACGCTTTTTTAAGAGAAATACAGGATTGACAGCTTCTGCTTTCAGACATCCGGAGAGATCATAGCTAGATTCTTTCACTTTTCAGTATTGTTATAGTTCAATAGTATTTTATAACCTGTTTTATTTATTCAAAGCCGTTATTATCATATACTGATAACCGAATCAGAAGTACCCCGGGTAAATAATTTTGCAGATATTTAAAATACTCATACAAACTTTGAGATTCAATACATATAAAGATGCCCTGCATCAGATAATTTACCTTGTCAATAGGTTTTATTGAATGCTTTACGAAATAAAACAAACAATATGATTTTTAAAACTTGTCAAATGAAAATGCTGGTATTGCAGGCATTTCTTATTTTTGCTACAGTATCAGTGCAAGCGCAGAACATTCATCAGATACAAGCTATAAAAGCCAAAGGATATGCAGCGATAGATACGATAGGACAACCCGCTTTGGATCAGGTTTCTTCTGTTAATACACAGGTATTTGTGGAGAACCCTAGAAGACATATGTATTTTTCGCTGATCGGAGGAACTAAAGAAACCCGGGAAATGGCGGAGTATTCCATGGAGCATAAAATTTTTCCCAAAGTTGAAATTATCCCAATAACCAAGATCAATCAGACCTCTGATGATGTTGTGAAAGGAGAGCCCGCTTTAGATATGTGATAGATATGACAACCTTGAAATAAGCTGCAACATGCTGAATGAAAATACATTAATAGTAAAAAATAATCAATGGATATGAATGTTTTATTAAAGCAAATAGAATTTGTTAAAGAAATCGACAAGCTAAAATATATACAGCGCAGAACAAAACTTTTCAATAGTGACAGAAGAGAAAATGATGCAGAACACAGTTGGCACCTCGCGATGATGACACTTGTTTTGGCAGAACACTCAAACCAGCCTGTTGATGTATTAAAAGTGGTGAAAATGGTATTGATTCATGATTTGGTGGAAATAGATGCAGGTGACACCTTTATTTATGATACCACGAAAAATCACACCAATACAGAAGAAGAACTTTTAGCTGCCAAACGTATCTTTGGAATTCTGCCGGAAAAACAGGCAGAGGAATTTATTGCGATCTGGACAGAATTTGAAGAAGGTCATACCGCTGAAGCAAAATTTGCTAGAACAATGGACCGCTTAGAGCCATTACTACAGAATACCAGTAATAACGGAGGAACATGGACAGAATATGATATAGAATATCAAACCGTTTATAATAAGAAAATTGTCATTAAGGAAGGTTCATCTTCAATATGGGAGTATACAGAACGATTAATCAATGAAAGTGTAGAAAAGGGAATACTTCGTAAAGAAATATATCCGGAAAAGAATGATTAATGCTGTATTGACAAAGATGAATCATTGATTCATATAATACCAAAGCGGAAGTGAAAACTTCCGCTTTTTATTGGATTCTACCAAGGAATTTCACCCGTTTCAGGATTGGTTTCTTCACAGAAGAATTTTCCGGTAACGCCATCGTTGCCTATAAGCGCATATTTTACAAGTCTTTTTGCCGCATCTTCTACGGTACCTGTGCCTCTGTTATGATTGAGGTCCGTTTTAGTAAATCCTGGGCTTACTGCATTAATCTTAAAATTGGTATCACGCAATTCGTAAGCAAGATTTACTGTGTACATATTCAATGCCGATTTTGAAGATAAATACACAGGACCTTTATAATTGTAATATTGATAACCTGGATCACTGTGCAATGTGATAGAACCCTGGCTGGAGCTTACCATTACAATCCGTGGTTCCTCTGATTTTTTCAAGAGATCAAGAAATGCCTGTGTTACTCTGATTACACCGTATACATTGGTTTCATATACTTCTTTGTAAACCTCAACCTCTGTGTCAATCGCGGTTTGTGGGAGAAAACTTCCGTCTTCATTCAGTTTTACTCCTGTGATTCCGGCATTATTGATCAGAACATCCAAAACATCTGTTTTACGGGCAATCTCCAAACGGGCGTTTTGTACGGATTCATGATTGGTAACATCAATCTGTATTGCCTCTACATGAGTAAAACCTTCCTGTTTTAAAAGATCAGCAGCCTTTACTCCGTTCTCAAGATTTCTGCTTCCCAGATAAATATAAAAACCTTCCTGTAATAACTGTTTTGCTGTTTCAAAGCCAATTCCTTTATTCGCTCCCGTTATTAATACTTTTTTCATTTCTTTGATTTTAAAATTACTTTGGTAAAAGTAGAGCTGTTAAAAACAAAAGTATTTACCATTTGGTAAAAAGAGATTTTTTGACTTTAATGGTGATTTGAAAAACTTTTATTATTTCCTTTAAAAAAAATAAATTAGATCATCCTTATCGGATATTCTTTCTGATTCTGCTCAAAGATTGTTGGGTTACCCCTAAATAAGAAGCAATATAAGAAAGAGGAACCCGATTCGCTACAGAAGGGAATTTTTCTAAAAATACCAGATATCTTGTAGTGGCATCCTCTGAAACCAGCGGACTTCTTCTGTCCAGCTTTCTAATAAGTGCTTTTTGAATTATTTTACTTACCATATTATCCCAGCCGATAATGGTGTTGGAAAGTTCTTCCCAGTTTTGACGTGAGAATACCAGTAATTTACATTCCGTAACAGCCTGAACATATTCAGAGGCAGGAATCCTTGCGTCATAATGATGCCAGTCTACAATAAGATGGTTTTCATCACAAAAATATTTCGTTATTTCATTGCCTTTATTGTCATAATAACATACCCGTAGAATACCTTCCATAATGAACCCGATTTGATTAGGCACTTTTCCCGCTTCGGAAAAATATTCGTCTTTCTGAAGATCAAGTTCTTCAGCTTTACTTGCAATAAGATCAATCTGCTGGGTGTTTAAATTTCCAAACTGTAATAGGAAATCAATCATTTCTTTCATAACTGAAAATTAGTGAAAAGATCCTTATTAAATTTATCATTTGGTAAAAATGAGTGATAATTTACAGAAATGGAATCACTTCATAAAAAACTATAATTTGTCCAATAATTGACATTAAATGTCTACAGGTTCTTGCTTTCCTACTGTCTAATTTTGCAGAATACAATTGAAACAAATTTCTGAAGTCAACGGTAATTAAACATAAAAATAATATAGATGAAATCAGTACTGATAACAGGGGCCAACAGAGGAATTGGCTTTGAAACAGCAAAACAAATGGCTGCATTGGGATATTTTGTTTACCTGGGCAGCAGAGATAAAGAAAAAGGAGAAAATGCCGTTCAGCATTTGAATGAAATGGGATACTCCAATACTGCATTTTTACAGCTGGATATTTCTGACAGCGCATCAATAGAAGGTGCAAGAATAGAATTGGAAGGGAAAATCGGGGCTTTGGATGTTCTGATCAACAATGCGGGAATTTTAGGGGATATGCCGCAGGATCCTTCTACAACAAGTATTGAAAATTACAGGAAGGTCTTTCAAACCAATGTATTCGGAACCATTGAAGTTACCCAGCAGTTTCTTGGGCTTTTAAAAAAGTCAGATGCTCCCATCATTGTTTATGTATCGAGCGAAGTGGGCTCATTAAGTGATAATGCTGATCCCAATTGGTTTAAATACGATGCTGTAAAACCATTTTTTGCAGTATACGGAGCTTCTAAATCTACCATTAATGCATTTACTATCGCACTGGCTTATGAATTGAGGAATACAAAATTTAAAATAAACAGCGTAACACCAGGTCATACAGCCACCGAATTCAATAATTATAAGGGAACAAAAACAGTGGAAGAAGGGGCAAAACCGATCGTGAGATTTGCTACACTTCCTGATGATGGCGTATCTGGCAAATTTTATGGTGAAGAAGGAGAAATTAATTGGTAATCTCATAATGACCATCTGACCATATTTTATCTTCTATGGTCTTCTGATTTTTTAAAATAAGTACTGCATGGGCATTGAGGAGTCTTTACTATCGGCTTGCACAGAATTATTCCTCGGAATTATTCTTTGAAGGTGAGGAGCATGCAATAGTATTTGCGACAAGAAGTAAAAGGAAAATATTGACAATAATTGCTTTCACGTTGTTATTTCATTTTGGAAAGTTTTTCACCCGACAAGTGGGTATTGTTTTATTTCAAAATAAATTTACAGAAATTTTAGAAGATTACGATGGGTGTATGGGTTAATTTTTTATTGTTAAAAAGTTCGGAAACGATCATTGAACGCTAATTAAAACCAGACCTGAACTCCAGTGGACTTTGCCCTGTCTTACTTTTGAAAAGCTTACTGAAAGACTGTGAATGTTCAAAACCCAGCTTATATGCAATTTCGCTGACAGACAGATTGGTGGTGGATAATTTTTCTTTAGCCTTTTCAATCAGTTTTTCATGAATATGCTGCTGAGTGCTTTTGCCTGTAAGAATCTTTAGCATACTGCTCAGATATTTTTGAGATACATTCAATCTGTCTGCAACTTCATGTACGGTAGGAAGCCCCAGTGAAATAAGGTCATCATTATTGAAATACTTTTCCAGCAACTCTTCCAGATTCTCAAGAATTCTGTGGTTTGATTTTTCCCTGGTGATAAACTGACGGTTGTAAAATCTCTCAGAATATCCTAGCAACGTTTCTATTTGCGAAATGATGATCTGCTTGGTGAACTTATCAATATTGGTATGGCATTCCTGGGTGATATTTTTTACAATCGCGTTCAGGATTTTTTCCTCTTTTTCGGACAGGAAGAGGGCTTCGTGAATGTTATATCCGAAAAATTCATAATGCCTGATGGTTTTTGCAAGCGGCGTATTCCATAAAAAGTCAGGATGAACAAGCAACATCCAACCGGAACGTTTCTGAACCTGTTGATGGTCAGTATGAATTCTGAAAACCTGATTAGGAGCAATAAATCCCATAACACCTTCATCAAAATCGTACTCCTGCTGTCCGTATTTCATTTTAAAATCAATCCCTTTTTTCAGGGAAATCTGATAAAAATCGAACAGCCAGCTATGATCACCTATAACCACATTTTGGGGAACTTTGCCAAAATCAATGATGCTGATCAACGGATGTTCAGGGGGTGGTAACCCTCTGGAACTGTGAAAATCGCTAATGCTTTTTAATCTGACTGGCTTTTCCATATAACAAATGTATTGATTGCTTTTAAAAAAGGATAATTTTGTTTTATAGTCTGTTATGGTGGATGAAACTTTAGCTTTTACCATTGCCGGACGAATACATTTGAAAACTTCCGGCAATAATAAAAGTATTTTAAATTGAATGATTGTAACCCCGGATTAGAAATAATTTTCTTCCATATCCTGAAGCAGCCCTATATGAGTGGGTTTCCAGCCCAGAAGTTCTTCTGTTTTTGTTCCATTAGCTCTGGCATCGAATGTAATAAAAAGGGACATCCAGTCAAAATGTACGGTTAGGACATCTCCAGACAATGAACGAACGGGAAGATTTAATTTCTGCCCGATTAATTCTGCAATTTTTTTAGTTTCAATACCCTGATCTCCTACAACATTGTAAACCGCTCCTTTTTCTGCTTTTTCCACCGCCAGTCTAAAGGCTTTTGCAGCATCAAGACGATGCACGGAAGACCATTGGTTGGTTCCATCTTCAGGATACGCTGAAACTCCGTTTTTAAGGGCCTGTGCAATAATAAAAGGAATAAAACCTTTATCTCCTTTGTCATGACAGGAAGGAGGGATTCTGATTATAGATCCATTGATCCCTTTTTCTTTAACAAGCTCTAAAATTGATGCTTCCGAAGTACGGGGAGAATGGGCCGCAGAACTTTCCTCTCTGATAAAGCCGTCAATCTGTGGTAAAGCCAACATTCCTGAGGTTACCACAAGCGGTTTATCAGTGCCCTGTAATACTTCGCTCATTGCATTAATGGCAGCCTTGTCTACTTCTCCTGCTTTCAGATATTGTGTGAAATCATGAATAAATGCGGTATGGATAACACCATCGGCCTGGCTGGCACCTTCTTGTAAAATCTGCAGATCTTCCAGACTTCCTAATAATACTTCTGCACCGGCATCACTGATGATTTTTGCAGATTCTTCCGAACGGGCAAGACCGACCACCTGATGTCCTGCATTGATGAGTTCTTGTACAACTGCAGTCCCGATATAGCCTGAGGCTCCTGTAACGAATACTTTCATTTTTTTATTTTTTTTGTATCACAAAGTTCTGTAAATCCTTCAAGGGACATGTAGCCAAATATCAGATTTACGTAGTCAAAAAGTTTCGTAAATGATCATTTGTTTTCATCTTCAGTACTGAAGATATTCTCATAAATTTCCCTGTTTTTTTCACCCCAGTTATCCAGAGAATCTATTAATGGAAAGATAGATAGAGTTTTAAGGATATTTTTCTTTCTTTAAAAAAAGCCCGGCAGATGCATGTAATCCGCCGGGCTTTTTTATTTTATACATTATCCGCTAAAGTATTCAGTTCATTAAGATCATCCTGATCAAGCCTGATTTTCTGAGAATCTATATTTTCTTCCAGATGCTGCAGACTTGATGTTCCGGGAATAAGCAGGATATTATCCGCGCGGTGTAAAAGCCAGCTGAGAGCCAGTTGATGAATACTCACACCCTTACGGTCTGCAATATTTTGAAGCTTCTCCTTCATTGGAGTCATTCCGCCACCTATCGGAAACCACGGAATAAATGCAATACCTTGTGATTGGCAATATTCCAGTACAGATTCCCATTGGCGTTCCATTACACTGTAACGGTTTTGTACGGAAACTACATTAAAATACTGTTGGGCATGTTTAATTTCGTCAACAGAAACCTCAGAGAGACCGATATGTCTGATTTTCCCTTGTTGCTGTGCTTTGGCAAGGAACTCAAAACTTATTTCAGCAGGAACTTTAGGGTCTATCCTGTGCAATTGATAAAGATCGATCCTTTCAAGCTTTAATCGTCGTAAGCTGCCGTCTAATGCATCTTGCAAGTGTTGCGGGCTGGCATCGTTGTTAATATCTGCCCAGGGACCAAAACGTACAAGACCTCCTTTTGTTCCTATAATAACATTGTCCTGATAAGGATGAAGGGCTTCCGCTATCAGCTGTTCAGAAACAAACGGACCATACTGATCTGCTGTATCTATAAAATTAACACCCAATTCTACAGCGCGTTGTAATACGTCTATAGAATTTTGAGGATTCTCCGGCATTCCGAATAAATCCGGTGCAGTAATACGCATAGCACCATGTCCCATGCGGTTGATTTCCAGGTCGTCACCCAATAAAAAGGTGGATTGAATTGATGTGTCCATACTATTTTTTTATAGAAACAAAGCTATAGAGATTGTTCCCGGAAGGCAAAGACATTTCAAAGTATTATTTATACTTTTCAAAGGTGTTTCGGAATTCCGAGGGAGTAATTCCTGCAAACTTCCGGAAAAACCGCGTAAAATAGCTTTGATATTCAAAACCAAGACCAAATGAGATTTCCGAAACACTGTAGGTGGTATAGCTCAGTAAAGATTTAGCCTCAGCAAATATAAGTTCGTTAATATGCGTTGTGGTTGATTTTCCTGAAGCTTTAGTCACTGCTGTATTCAGATGGTTGACATGAACGGCAAGAAGATCCGCAAAATCGGATGCTGTTTTCAGTTTAATAGGTTGTAAAGGTAAATCTACCGGAAACTGCTTTCTGAGCATACTGAAAAATGAACCGGCAATTCTTGAGCTGCCTTTTTCTACCTGATTATCATCCTGCCGTATCTGAAGAGCTTCATGGAAAAGCAAATTTAAATGACTTCTGAACAGGTTATCCTTGTCATTGTAAGACAGATCTGCCTCGGTACGCATTCTGGCAAAAAGAACAGAAAGGAAACTTAGCTCTTTATCATCAGGAAAGTAAACCGGAGATTTCTGGTTGTTGAACATTTGGTTGGCCAAGCCGTTCAATTCAGTGTTATGACTGATAAAATCATGATCGAATACACAAAAATATCCTTCAGATTCAATTTCACGTTTCGGAACAACCCACGAATGAGGAATCAAAGGATTAAGCAAAACCAAAGCAGGCTTATCAACCTCAATAGGAGCCAGGGCACCATAGCATAACTGACATGGTGGCCAGCCTTTCGTTACCAGGCTTATCTTATAAAAATCCCTTCGGTTATAAGATTCCAATGTGCATTTATTTTCCCCGATTTTTGCTACCCGAAATTGTCCTTTTCGTTCTTTTGGTTTTAATGTTTTCATATGCAAATTTATACATTTCAATGATGAGTGTGTTGGGGAGTTATCATTATTTTACATCAAATATTATAGAAGTTGAAAAAACACAAACGATTTATTATATCCATCAATTTTAAAATGGGATCTATGAGACTACATACTGAAGAGTGGTATCATTGCCTTAGAAAAAAATATATTGTCTTGGGAGAAAAAGGGTGGAGATTATTGGACAGGATATCTTATTTGAACAATTTTTACTGTAAAATGGTAAAAATCAAAAGACACGATCTGGATCTTCGGATTTTAAAACATAGATGAATGATCATTCAGAATAGAATATTAATACAACTAACCTCTTACAGTAGCCAATAAATCATGTGGATATCCTAAAGAAACGGTACTCAGTTCATCCAGCTCTTTAATATGATCAGCTGTTAACGAAGTGGCATAGCCTTTTAACCCATCCGTAAAATGTTCCATGGTACGGGCTCCCAAAATTGGAAAAGCACCTTTAGACACCACCCATGCAAATGCTACCTGACCCGGTGTTGCCCCAAGTTCCTCTGAAATGCTGAAAAGTTTATCAAGAATATTTTTTGTCTGTTCGTTTCCTGGTACTCTGAACCTGAAGCGAGGGTAATGCGTCCTGCTTCTCCCTTTCTGTATTTTCCTGTCAGTGTACCTCCGGCTAAAGGTGAATACATCATGGTTCCCAATCCGAATTGCGATGCCATAGGCAAAAACTCACGGTCGGCAGTACGTTGTAATAAATTATATTCCAGCTGAACAGCAGTTAATTTTGTAGAAGCCGCAATAGCCGATACCTTCCATGCCGGGAAATTTGTTAAGCCCATATACAGCACTTTACCGCTTGTTATCAGATCTTCCATGCCTCTTATAATTTCATCCATTGGAGTAACTCCGTCATCCAGGTGAGGCATATAAACATCTATATAATCGGTTTTAAGTCGTTTTAAACTGGCTTCTACCGCTTGTTTCATCGATTTTCGATTGTTGCCGGTATTGCTTATTTGGGGGTTCACTTTACTGCTTTGGGTGTATTTGCTGCAAGTGATAAAATCATTCCGCTGATGCTGTATAAATTTTCCTACCAGTTCTTCAGATTCTCCATATTGGTAAAAGTCAGAGGTGTCTATGAAATTTCCTCCGGCATCTGCATAAGCGGATAGTATTTTCAAAGCATCATCCGGAGCTGTTCCGTGTCCTTTTCGTGTCCCGAAGCTTGCTGCTCCCAATATAATTTCACTTGCATACAGACCTGTTCCTGTGCCAAATAATTTCTTTTTCATTGTATATAAATTTATAGTGCGAAATTATATATAGGTTTTATATCAATCAAGTACGGCTAAATTCAGCTATATGAAAATTAACTTTTTATAACATATATTTGACAAGAAATTCGAGGAGTGATGTACAAGAAAAAGATTCCGGTATCACTGGATTGCGGGCTGCATTTATTTATAGAGGTCATTAACGGAAAGTGGAAACTTAGCCTGATATGGTGTATTTATTCTGGAATAAAACGCCCCGGTGAACTGCACAGGAAAATTCCGGATGCATCGCGAAGAGTTCTGGATACTCAATTGGGACAGCTGATACAACATGGGATCCTTACGAAAAAAGTTTATGACGAACGTCCCCTTAAGGTTGAGTATGAACTTACTTCTTTGGGAGAATCTTTAATAGAAGCCATTAAATATACAGCACAGTGGGGAGAAGATCACCGCGAAGAGCTGGAAAAAATAATAAGATCATAAATAAAGGCCGGGAAAAGCAAGAATATTTTTCCTTTAAAAATAAATCAGAGTATAATTATGGTAAATGACTACAAAAAATATGAATTGTTCGGAAAGCCGATGATGCAGAAAATTGTATTAACAGCTCCGTTTAAATTTGATTTCCCCGTTGCCGAGCAGGCTTGCTTTCTGTATGTTCTGGAAGGGGAATTTCAGTATCAGATGGATGATGATGAAGTGAATATTCCTACGCATTATTCGCTATTCCTGAATTGCATCAGTTCCGGAAAGCAGATTCATAATGCGAAACCGGACAGCAATTGCCAGATTGTAATTGTGACTTTCTATCCGGATATATTAAAGAAAATTTATGACAGAGAATTACCTTTGCTGCTGCATGCACCTAAGAATGTCGTTTCAAACAAATCAAATGAGAAAATAAATAATGATTTCCTGATTCAGAAGTATGTGGAAGGATTGCTGTTCTATTTTGAAAATCCTTCACTCATCAATGAAGATATACTGGTGCTGAAGCTGAAAGAAATTATATTATTGTTATCCCAGACTCAAAATGCAGAAGCCGTGCAACTGATTCTCTCACAGCTTTTTTCTCCCACCACATATTCTTTTAAACAGATCATTGAAGCCAATCTTTTTTCCCAGTTAACGATTGAACAGCTGGCAGAACAGAATAACCTGAGCGTGTCTTCATTTAAAAGAGAATTTGCAAAACTATACAATGATACTCCAGCCAGTTATATTAAAAATAAAAAGCTCGAAAAAGCGGCAGAGCTCCTTTTGGTTTCAGACCAGCGGATTACTGAAATTGCCTTTGATTGCGGATTTAATGATCTGGCCACCTTTACCAAAAGCTTTAGTGATAAGTACAATACCACTCCTACCAATTACCGTCATGAGTCTAAAAAAAAGTAAAAAGCTAATGACAGCTTACGGATTATAAATTACATTTTCAATAATGATAACAGGCATTCTTAAACAGGTTTTAAGGATGCTTTTTTTGGACCAAAATATCAAATCTTTGAACTAAATCATAAAATCATTTTCGTGCTTCTGTTGCAATTTTGTACTGTTCCTACAGGAGTCTATTTTATCAGATTATTGATAATAAAAAGTAGATATGAAGGTATAGATTGTGTTTTGGTTTAATAAGAGGCAGCTAACAAATGCTTACGATGAAATGTGTTTCTGGGAGCAGAGCAAAATTGAATGTTAGAAAAATGATGAATACAGATCATCTTCTGAAAAAGCAGTATTACTAAAGCTTAACAAAAGCAATAGGATGAGCAGCTGCCTCTTTATTGAGCCAATATTTTATAAAAAGTCATTAACATAAAATAGAAAAAAATGGGTTTATCAAGTTTAGGAATTTTCCACACAGTTATTGGTATTGCAGCGCTTGTAGGTGCAATCATAGGGTTTATCAGATATGGCAAGATCAATCTTGACGTATTTTCAGGAAGAGTGTATTTTTATGCTACACTCGTTACTTCTGTAACAGCACTAGGGATCTCAAAACACGGCGGTTTCAATCCTGGACATGTTTTTTCAATATTCATTATCATTTTAGTATCTGTTGCGTATTTCCTTTATTCAAAAAAGCAAAGCAGCAAAAGAGCCAGATATTTTGAGAATTTTCTGTTGTCGTTCAGCTTTTTCTTATCACTGGTGCCTACTGTTAACGAAACATTTACCAGAGTTCCGATAGGGCATCCTTTGGCGAAGGATATTAAAGATCCGATAATCGGGCAAACACTTGTTGTTCTTTTTATCCTTTTCATTGCGGGATCTGTCTTTCAGTATATTAAACAAAAGAAAATAAACACGAAGGTGGTGTCACTTTATACAGAAGAATAATACTCTTTCAGTGTATAAAGAATCAGATTTTTTTAAAATGGGGCCTGCTGTAAAGACTCTTATATGTTAAATTTTTTAAATAATTAAAAAAATGAAATTCAGATTTATCTTTTTAAATTTAATAATAGTATCGGGCGGAATAAAAGCTCAGAATATGGTAAGCATGTCTTCTATACATCCTGCGGCAGATACAGTGGGTGTCAGCAAAAAAGAACTTGCAATACGATATCCTGCTTTAAGACAGTTTGGGGTTTCCGTAAACAGTTATGGTTATAATGATTTTGATGCGAAATTCAATGATAATAATTTGGCAAAGGGAAAGATAAAAACTGAACGCATAAGCTCTTTTTTCAATACACCGGCTATTCGCTGGAAAAATAACTCGCTTTCTGGAACCGTATATTATACCTATACTTCAACCAAGCTGAAGGATATTACTCATGGGGCAGATAATGGGCAGTTTTTGCCGGTGACGTCCGATAAGAGTACAATTGACCTGGCACTAAATTATTCCAGGTCAGACATGATCTTCAACCAGCCTATTATTTACTCATTGGTTGCCAGAGGGATTTCTGACAATTTAAATACTGTCCGGAGGTTCAATTTTAACGGAAGTTTTACCTTACCGCTTAAAAAGAATGAAAATACTTCATTCTCTGTGGGTCTTTTGGTACTGGTAGATCCTTCTTCGCCATTACCTGTTGAACCTATCATCAACTATTACCACAAATTTGCTTCGTCAGGTTTGGAGCTGATAGTTGACCTTCCCAACGGGGCAAATCTGAAAAAAGGAATAGGGAAGAATGCCTGGTTCAGTGTAGGATCCAACCAAACATCTTATACTCTTTTTTATGATCATCGTAATGATTTTCTTGATGGAAAGATCAGTTATAACACAATTGAGTTGAAAAGCGGAGCCGCCTTTGAATATCTGTTCGCAAAAAATGTCATGCTGAATGTGGGAGGGGGAATCAACAGCTTTCTGGCTTCAAGAGTTTTCAGAGATGGCGAAAAATACAGCAATGCATCTATAAAAAGCACAACCAAAAGCTCTCCTTATGTACATGTAGGAGTATCCATGCTGTCTTTTTAATATTTCAATTTAAATCAATAAGCGGGACCATGATACTGAAGAATACTAAGGTTCAATTCTATACTCATCCATTATTAATCAAAACCCTGATAGCAACATGCATCAGGGTTTTGAGATTGGAAGAAATATAATCGTTCCCAATTGCTCTAAAACAATATGGAGAACAGCTACTTATAATTTTTGTTTTGAGCTAAATAACCAAATTATTGAGCTTATTTAAAAAGTCTTTTCCTCTGCTGATGCGCAACTTTGTAATGTCAATAATGACAGATAATTTAACAAATAAATAGATATGAAACGTACAGCAAAAGCCCATTGGGCTGGGAGTGTAAAAGAAGGTAAGGGCGAACTTACTACACAAAGCGAAATCCTTAATAAAACCAATTATAGTTTTAAAACCAGGTTCACAGGAGAAGAGAAAGGGACAAATCCTGAAGAATTGCTTGCGGTGGCACATGCAGCATGTTTTACGATGGCAGTAAGCCATTCTTTAACAGAACAGGGATTTGAAGCCGTATCATTGGATACCGAAGCAACCTTATCTATGGAAGGTTTTGATATCACAGGGATACATCTTTCCATTACTGGTTACGTGCCCGGAATAGATGAAGACTGCTTCCACACCATTACCAAGACCGCAGAACAAAATTGTTTGATTTCTAAAGCATTAAAAATAAAAATCAGTTCAGAATCACATATTGCATCGTGATATTGTTATGCTAAAAAAGTTCTAAACAGACATTGTATCAAATGGTTTTATTTGAGCTAAATCAACAAACAATTGGGCTTAAATCAAAAACGTTTCTCTTTTTAATCACGCAATTTTACCCTATCAATACATTCGTATAATTTTAAAAAATTCAAAGCTATGACACAACTAAAAAAATGGAATATCGTTTTATTACTGGTGCTTATTATGACCGGTTTGGGAGCTACCGAAGCTTTTGCACAAAAAACCTTGGATAAAGGATCCAAAGCACCACTTTTCACTTTGAAAAACCAGGACAGTAAGGATTTTCGTTTAGCAGATCATATTGGGAAACAGAAAATCGTAATCTTTTTCTATCCAATGGATGAAAGTCCGGTGTGTACTAAAGAAGCTTGCGCTTTCCGCGATGCCTATGAAAAGTATAAAGATGCAAATGCTCTTGTTATCGGGATCAACAATGGAACGGTAGAGAGCCATAAAGCTTTTCAGACGAAAGAACATTTACCGTTTGACCTTCTGAGCGATCCGGACAATAAAGTTCTGAATCTGTTCGGAGTGAAAGAGGAAGATCTGGGAAATATGGTTTTAAGCGGTCGTGAGACATTCGTCATTGGTAAAAACGGATCCATCGCATACAAATTCAGAGATTTTATGAAAGGTGATGAACATTCAAAGCAGGTATTATCTTATCTGAAAGGTAAATAATAAGCTCTTAACCCGGATAATGACTTTTTCTGGTGGTAATTGGAGGGGGACAGCTACAGCCTTGTAGTATGATGCATCTCTAAACAAATCTTAAAAACATCCAGTACCCCTTTCAAATACCGAAAGAATTCAAATTTAATCTATCAATTTTTTATGAAAAATATAAAAAGTTCTCCTGATATCAGATTTTTCTGCTTCTTTTTATTTTCAATGTTCTCCGGAAGTATTGCTGCACAGCAAAAACAGGCGAAACAGGAAATCAATTTTAGCTCGGGAGATTATAAAAATGTATTGGCTACAGCAAAGGCAAGCCATAGAAAAATCTTTGTGGATGCATATGCTACATGGTGCGGGCCTTGCAAAGAGCTTCAGAAAACAACATTTAAAGATTCTAAAGCGGCAGCTTATTTCAATAAAAATTTCATCAATATGAGTGTTGATGTTGAAAAAGGTGAAGGCGCTAAGCTTGCTAAAAAATGGGGTGTTTCAGGATTGCCTACACTGCTCATTCTGGATCAGAATGGGAAAGTAATAGACAGCCATACAGGATATGTTGACGGAAGCGGACTGCTTGAATTTGCAAAAGAAACAACAGGCAAATAGATGCCATCGCAATTCCGGATTGGAAAGTACAGTATAATCTGTATTATGGAATTGAAAGAGAGTATGTATTAAGAAATATCAGATCAATGAAAAAGCTTTTAATCCTATTATTTGCGTTATTGTTAATTTCTTTTAAAGGAATTTATGCACAAAATTTTGAAAAAGTAAAGATAAAACCTGCAGGAGAAACAGCTGCTAAAGTTGATACAGTAACCTTTGCTTCAGGGTGTTTCTGGTGTATTGAAGCAAAGTTTTCACAACTGAAAGGTGTTCAGAAAGTAACCTCAGGATATACAGGCGGATATGTGAAAAACCCAACCTATGAGCAGGTTTCTTCAGGAACTACCGGACATGCTGAGGCTGCTAATATTATTTACGATCCCTCTGTTATTTCATATGATGAGTTGCTGGAAGCCTTCTTTCTGTCACATGATCCTACACAGCTGAACCGCCAGGGCAATGATGTAGGAACTCAATACCGCTCAGCGATATTTTACCACAATGCCTATCAGCGTGAAAGAGCAGAATATTATATTGATCAGCTGACCGAACAGCATATTTACAGCAATGCTATCGTAACAGAAGTAAAACCGTTCACTACATTTTATGATGCAGAACGATATCATCAGGAATATTATAAAAAGAATCCTTACCGGGAATATTGCAGATATGTTATTCAGCCCGAGCTGGAAAAATTCAAAAAAATATTTAAAAACAAGCTTAAATAATAATGCAATTATGATAAAGAATCTCATTTTCAGCGTTATACTTGTTCTGATTACAGGAAGTATATACGGACAAAATATGAAATCAGAAACAGGGCATGAGCATAACCCATATTATTCAACTACCGATACCACAAGACTGAAAGTATCTGACAGTGAATGGGAAAAAATTTTATCTCCGGATTTGTATTTAGTCGCAAGGAAAAACAATACCGAACAGCCTTTCACAGGTAAATACTGGAAAAGTAAAACGAAAGGAACTTATTATTGTGCCGCTTGTGGCAATATCCTCTTCCGGTCAGATGCCAAGTTTGCCAGCAGTTGCGGTTGGCCCAGCTTTTATGAACCGTTAAGGAAAACCAGCGTGCGATACAAAGAAGATACATCATACAGCATGGTACGTACAGAGGTGCTTTGTGGGCGTTGTGACGCACATTTGGGACATATTTTTGATGACGGGCCGCCGCCCACGAATAAGAGGTTCTGCATGAATTCAGTCTCTCTGGATTTTGAACCGGATAAAGTGCAGAAGAATAGATAAACAGATCTTTTGACTTTTCAAAGGCTTATGAAAAATAAGCTCATTTATTATAATTTTTTTTCTTCATGTCGCTATGGGAATACACTTCAGATAAGGGTTCAACAATTTTTCTTATGTTGTAATGACGTATTCCTTTTAGCGGTTTTTGGTTGCTTGTCCAACCCTTTGTTTCACTTAATTATTTTATCAATATGTATCAGAAGTTTATGAGTATTCTTGGAATACTGATTATATCATTTTTGGGCATTGGAAATACACATGCGCAAATACAGAAAACCCCTGTAAAATGGAAAGCCATGATAGAGCAGGAATCAGGAGATACTCTGAATGTGAAATTTTCTGCTACTATAGAGAAAGGATGGCATATTAACAGCCAGTTCAATAAGGTGCAGGATGGGCCTTTACCAACGGTGTTTGATGTTTCAAAATCAGATCAGTACAGCCTTGTAGGGGGCGTTACTGAGCCGAAACCGCTTGAAAGGGTAGAGCAGGCATTCAATAATCAGAAGCTTTACTACTTTGAAAATGAAGTCAGTTTTGTGCAGAAAATAGTACCGAAAACCAGCGACCCTATTACTGTAAAAGCAACCATTAGTTATATGTCCTGTGGTAGTACCATGTGTCTGCCACCTGAAACAGAAGACATAACACTGCATTATAAAGCACCCCATACAGGCTCAGAAAATCCGGCAAAAGAAACCAATTTATGGTGGATATTTTTAGGAGGATTCTTGGGAGGATTCTTAGCATTGCTCACCCCTTGTGTATTTTCTATGATTCCTTTAACTGTAAGTTATTTTACAAAGAATGGAGGTGTAAAAAAAGCTATTATTTATGCAGCTTCCATTGTCGTTATTTATGTAGCCCTTGGATTGATAATTACATTGACATTGGGGCCGGATGCACTTAACGCACTTGCCAGCAACGGAATTGTAAATTTTATTTTCTTTTTGATTTTTGTTGTGTTTGCTATTTCGTTCTTAGGCGTTTTTGAAATAACCCTGCCTAATTCCTGGCTTAACAGATCAGATAAAATGTCAGATAAAGGAGGATTGATTGGGATATTTTTTATGGCTTTTACACTGGCACTGGTTTCTTTTTCTTGTACTGGTCCTATTATTGGAAGTCTGTTGGTTCAGGCTGCCGTTAGTGGAAATGTCATTGGGCCCGCGATTGGTATGTTTGGTTTTGCCCTTGCCCTTTCTATTCCATTTATGCTTTTCGCAGCCTTTCCAAGTATGCTTAAAAAATTACCAAGATCAGGCAACTGGCTGGGAAAAGTAAAAATAATTTTAGGCTTTCTGGAACTGGCATTAGCGTTGAAGTTTTTATCTGCATTTGATTTGGTATATCAGCTTGGATTTTTGAAAAGAGAACTTTTCATTGCGATCTGGATTGCTATTTTTTCACTGTTCGGTTTGTATATGTTGGGTAAACTTAAAATTGATGACCAGGAAACTCAGCCGAAAGTAGCCATCAGTTCCTTAATTTCATCTATATTGATCTTTAGTTTTGTGATTTATTTAATACCGGGGTTATGGGGAGCGCCATTAAAGCTGGTAAGTGGTTTTTTACCGCCGTCTTTTTATAAAGAATGGAATCAGGATAAAGCAGTTGTCAACACCAATAATGCCTCTGCCGGTATAGAAAAACATACTCAGTCCTGTCCTCAGAACCTGAATTGTTTCCATGATTATGATGAAGGAGTAGCATATGCAAAAACGGTAAACAAGCCTGTTCTGCTGGATTTCACAGGATGGAGTTGTGTTAACTGCCGTAAAATGGAAGACAATGTATGGAGTGACCCGCAGGTATGGGAAAAATTAAATAATGATTATGTGCTGATTTCCCTCTATGTGGATGATACAACAGTATTGCCTGAAAAAGAACAGTTCATCTCCGGTACAACCGGCAAAAAAATTAAAACAATCGGGAATAAATGGAGCGATTTTCAAACTTCCAGATTCCAGACAAATTCCCAGCCTTATTATGTGATTGTAAATACCAATGGAAATAAGTTGGTTGACCCTATAGCCTATGAGCCTGATGTGAAAAAATATGCGGTCTTTTTACAAAAGGGAATTGACAGTAACAAATAATACTTATGAGTGATAGGACTTCTCTGGAAAATATGTTTATCTCAATTTTCTTTTGATATAATAATATCTTATTAATAATCTGTCATACCACAGAGCAAATAAAAGCAAACCAACAGGAATAAGAAGGGTTTTCAGCTGAAAATGCTGATAGGTGAATGCCCCAAGGATTCCTCCCAGAAAGAAGCAGAGGATAATCATTAATTTAAAAAAAATGCTTTTGTTTACCTGTTTTCGCCTCGCTTTTTGATGTGAAAAAACAGGAGTGATAATTCAATTCCCAGATCTGTAAACAGTCCTGTGAGATGAGTGGTCCGTACTACTGATTGTGAAACACGGGTTACTAGGGCATTTTGCAGCCCCATGGCAAAAAGCAATGCCGAAGAGATTATCATTTGAGAAATATCTGATATTAAGTCCGATGAAAAACCTACAAAAAGAATAATGATAATTTCAATAGATAGGGGAATTATGTATGAGTTATGAGGTTTGTATTTTGCTGTCCATTCAATAATTAATCCAGAAATAAAAGCACCTGATAAGAAAAATAAAATGTACAATAAATAAGTGCCATTTTATAATTTTCTAAAAATAGTTGTTCTGAAAAAAAAGCAAAGTGTCCTGTTACGTTTGTAGTAAGGTTGGCTACAGAAAGAACGCCGGTGATATTAACCAATCCTGCAACACTGGATAAAATAGATGCTAGTTTTAAATTATGGGAATATTTTCGACCTTTTCCTTTATGTCTAAACATAAATAGTTTCTTTATATCAAATTTTAGAATAATTTTATGGAAGAAAAATAATTTTTCAAATAGATTTTAGGAAATATACTATCAATTATAACTATCTATAAACATTGACAATACGTGTCAATTTTTCTAAATTTGTTAAATGTATTTTTCTTCCTTCCATTACAATAAGATGTTCTTCCCGGAAATCATGAAGTATCCGAGCTAATGTTTCACTGGCTGTTCCAACCATACTGGCAAGGTCTGTTCTGGAAAGGGTAATGTATATTTTATTTTCCAAAAAATCTGTTTTGTATTTATTATGCAGGATCAGTAAACTGAGTGCTACACGTTCTCTGACTGTTCGTTGGGATAAAACTGTCATGAGATTAGCCATTACACTGAATTCATGACTAAGGCTTTTGAGAAGCAATTTGGAAAATACCTTCGACTGATCAAGAATATTCAGAAAATTTTCTTTTGAGATAAAAGCGATAACAGAACTTTCTATAGCCTGAGTTGTATCACCATAGGAATCATTACTTAATATCGCTGAATAACCAAAAAATTCTCCTGCATTATAGATATAGATAATCTGTTCTCTACCGTCATTATCTACTTTGTATTTTTTTACTTTGCCTTCTTTTAAAAAAAAAATCCCATTTGGAATCGTTCCTTCAGTAAATATAGTCTCATTTTTACGATAATTTTTAATCTGCATCACCTTTTGAAGCATCTCTTTTTCATAGAGAGAAAGCTCTTCAAAAAGATATTGATTATTAAAAATAAACTTTGAAATCATTGATTACTAAATTAAGAAATTTTTTGTCAATATAAATTTGACTTAAATCAAATTTATGGAAGATATGTATCATTTCTGTTTTCTGGTAAAGCTCCTACTTTTGTCGACATAGTAAATCTGCATCAACTTATGGAATATTTAGAAACTCTAAGAAATATTGGTATTATACCGAAGAAAGAAGTCTATTATAATTTATCAGTATCTCAATTGATATCCCAAACCCTAAAGAAAGGGCAGGGGATTATTACAGATTCAGGAGCTTTAGCCTGTGATACCGGAGAATTCACAGGACGTTCTCCAAAGGATAAATATATTGTGATGGATGATACAACCAGAGATTCCATTTGGTGGGGTGAAGTTAATCATCCTTTTTTTTCTGATGATTTTGAAAGGTTGTATGATAATGTTATCAACCATCTTTCGGATAGAGATATTTATGTTAGAGATGCCTACGCTTGTGCAAAATCTGAGTATAGATTGAAAATAAAGGTTATCACAGAGACTCCTTGGTCAAATTTATTTGTTAGTAACCTTTTTTTGAGACTTACAGAAAAGGAATTAGAAACTTTTCAGCATGAATGGCTGATTCTTTGTGCTCCTGAGTTTAAAGCAGATCCTGAGATCCATAAGACCCGTCAACATAATTTTACGATTATCAATTTTGCCAGGAAGATAATTCTTATTGGAGGAAGTGGTTACACCGGAGAAATAAAAAAAGGAGTGTTTACAGTGTTGAATTATATTCTCCCGTTTGAAAAAAATGTACTCTCTATGCACTGTTCTGCTAATATTGGAGTTAATGGAGATACTGCTGTTTTCTTTGGCCTTTCCGGAACAGGCAAAACCACACTCTCGGCAGATCCCTCAAGAAAATTAATTGGTGATGATGAACACGGATGGGATCATGAAAGTGTTTTTAACTTCGAAGGTGGATGCTACGCAAAATGTGTGAATCTGAGCAAGGAAAAAGAACCACAAATATTTTCTGCAATCCGTCCTGGAACTTTATTGGAGAATGTCCGTTTTTTTGAAGGGACCGATATTGTTGATTATGACAATACTTCAGTAACCGAAAATACGAGAGCAGCATATCCGATTGACTTTATTAATAATGCAGTACATCCTTCGATTGGTGGAACACCAAAAAATATATTTTTCTTAACCTGTGATGCTTTTGGAGTACTTCCCCCGATATCAAAATTATCTGTTGGGCAGGCAATGTATCATTTTATTTCAGGCTATACAGCAAAAGTAGCAGGGACAGAAGCTGGAATTACTGAACCACAAACCACATTTTCAGCATGTTTTGGAAAACCCTTTTTACCACTTCATCCTACCCAATATGCAGAACTGTTAGGAAAAAAACTAAAAGAAAATGATATTAAGGTGTGGCTTATTAATACCGGCTGGTCAGGAGGTGCTTACGGAGTAGGAGAGCGTATTAAGTTATCTTATACAAGAGCAATGATATCAGCAGTACTTGAAAGCAAAATGGAAAACGTTGATTTTGAACAAGATGATGTGTTTGGACTTCAGATTCCTCTTGAGTGTGAGGGCGTTCCATCTGAAATTTTAAATCCTAAAAATACATGGGATGATAAGTCTTCATATGATGAAAGGGCGTTATATCTTGCAAAGCAGTTTGTACAGAATTTTGAGTCTTTTGAGTCTTTTGCCGATGAAGAAATACTGAGTGGGGGACCTTTACTCAGAAATGAGATTAAGCAATGATAAGTATATAAATTAATAAAAGAATTGTAGTAATGAAGATTCCTGAAAATCTCTTATACACTGAAGATCATGAGTGGGTTAAACTGGAGAATGATATGGCTTATATCGGGATTACCGATTTTGCCCAGCGTGAATTAGGAGATATAGTATATGTTGAAATCGAAACCTTAGGTGAAAATTTAAAAGAGCACGAAGTATTCGGAAGTGTAGAAGCCGTAAAAACAGTGTCTGATCTGTTTCTTCCTCTTACCGGTGAAATATTGGAAGTCAATCCAAAACTGGAAACCAATCCCGAACTAGTTAATTCCGATCCTTACGGTGAAGGCTGGATGATTAAAATTAAAGTTAAGAATCTGTTTGATGCGGAGGGGCTGTTGAGATCCGGTTCATATGCATCCTTAATAGGTTTATAGCCAATGAAGACTGTAAAATTAAAAAAGACAGCATTTAACGCGATGCATCACGCTCTTGGAGGAAAGATGGTAGAATTTGCAGGTTATGAAATGCCTGTTCAGTATACAGGAGTAATGCAAGAGCATGAAACAGTACGGAATCATGTTGGTGTTTTTGATGTATCTCATATGGGAGAAATCTCAATTCAGGGACAGGGTTCTTTGGAGCTAATCCAGAAAATAACAAGCAATGATGCGTCAAAACTTTATGCAGGAAAAGTTCAGTATAGCTGTATGCCTAATGATATAGGAGGAATTGTTGATGATTTGCTGGTTTATGAGATAAGTAAAAATGATTATCTGCTGGTTGTTAATGCTTCAAACATCCAAAAAGATCTGAATTGGATTAAAAGACATAATTCTTTCGGAGCAGAAATAACTAATATTTCAGATTCTATCTCTTTACTCGCTGTTCAGGGACCAAAATCGATACAAGTTTTACAAAAGCTGACGGATATCAATTTAAAAGAAATGGAATCTTATACATTTACCATTGGTGAACTGGCACATATTCCAAATGTTTTGATTTCAACGACAGGTTATACCGGAGAATCAGGGTTTGAAATTTATGTTGAAAACAAATATGCGGCTCATTTATGGGAGGCTATATTTGAGGCAGGAAAAGATAATGGTATAGAACCGATTGGCTTAGCTGCAAGGGATACATTGCGTCTTGAGATGGGATATTGTCTGTACGGAAATGATATTAATGATTATACTTCGCCTCTGGAGGCAGGTCTTGGCTGGATAACAAAATTTACGAAGGACTTTATTTACAACGGATTTTTAAAAATTCAAAAAGAAAAAGGTGTTACTAAAAAATTAGTTGGTTTTGAAATTGAGTGCAAAGGAATTCCCCGTCATGGTTATGAAATTTTGGACCACAATGATCACATTATTGGAACGGTTACCTCAGGCACTCAGTCTCCTACCCTTAAAAAAGGAATAGGGATGGGATATGTCTCTATTGAAAATGCTGAGCCTGGGAGTGAAGTTTTTATCAATATACGAAATAAACCGATTAAAGCTAAGATTGTTAAAACTCCATTTACTAAAAAATAGATTGAAAAATTGTATGCTTGTTCCCAAAAATCTTTATTATACAAGAAATCATTTGTGGTTAAGAAAAATAGGTTTATATGATTTCTGTATAGGCATTACAGATTTTGCTCAAAAAGAGGTAGGTGAAATACATTGGGTTGAATTCAGTAAGCAAGAAATCTCAATAACAGAAAAAAGTTCTTTTGGATCTGTATATGGAATCAATAAGACCTTTGAGCTTATTGCTCCATGTAATTGTAAAATTGCAGAGATCAATAAAAATATAGCCGTAAGACCTTCTCATATTAACACAGATCCCTATAATTGCTGGTTTTTTATTCTTTCAACTCCTATACCAACTGCTGAATTTTTAACCTATGAAGATTATATAACAATAATAAAATGATTTTTAAGCAGCTTAGCCAAAATATGGATGTAGAAGATGTGGTCTTTGATGAGATATATCCTCCAAATATAAAATCTGTAGCAGATAGACATTGGACGCCTGTTGCTGTAGCTAAAATGGCCGCAGAATATTTGACAGAAAAACAGGGCAAAAGAGTGCTTGATATCGGTGCCGGCGCCGGAAAGTTCTGTCTGGTTGGTGCTGCTTCTACAAAAGGGGTTTTCTATGGAGTGGAGCAAAGAGTGGCACTTACTAAAATGTCAAGGAAAATTGCCAACAGATATAATATCATGAATGTAGAATTCATCAACTCCAATATCAATGAAATCAATTTTTCTGATTATGATGCTTTCTATTTTTTTAATTCTTTTTTTGAAAATATAGATACTTCAAATCCGATTGATAATACAATTCTTCCAGACAGTGGTTTATATCAAGTTTATTCAGATTATGTAAAAGAACAGTTGAATAAAACTCCGGTTGGAACCCGATTAGTGACATATTGGAGTAAGTGGGATGAAATTCCGACCAACTTTGAATTGGTAGATTCGGCCTTTAATGGCTTCTTAAGTTTTTGGAAAAAGGTATCATAACTCTCTTATAAAAAATAATCTATTTCTCGGATAAAATTAGTCCAAATATTGAATTTAAGATAAATACATATGATTGTATACTATTTTTTCAAATAATAATATAAATACTGATATTTTAGAAGTAAAAAACTAATAAACCATTTCCATATAGCAGCCTTGTTACAATAAGTTAAATTACATGGTCTGAATATTATGTATATTTTTTGGGGGGTATTACTACATTTTGTGGTAATACCTTTTTTGTAAATTGATAGAAGGAGAATTGAATAACTGATGGATTTTCAAGCTGATAATTTGCAAAATGTTTATATAAGCATTGTACCAGTAAAACAATATTACTCATACAGCATAAAAAGCTATATTAAAACCCTTGCTTATTGGAAAGTGAAGTGTCCATAATCTTTATTGATTTATCACATTGTAAGAAATAATGTTGAATGTGATAAAGATACATACGTTTAATGGTTTCTGTCCCTGCTTAATAAGTTTCTTTGCTCAAAAACATATTTGGTGTTTTTATCAGCCATCCAGTCAATGAGTTTGAGGATTCCTATTACATTTAAAACAATGCCCAGTGGAACACCAATGAAATAGTCTTTTGCTTTGATCAGATGGTCTTCATATACGATCGAAAAGAAAAAATAGATGCAAGGCACAAACAGCAACAAGCTTGTTATTAATCCTGCATTGTAAAGCGTCTTACCTTTGATATTAAAAAGGAAAGTATGGGCTATTATGTTGCCAATAGAAACGACTATAGTTGCCAAACCCAACCAGACCGCCTTCTCTGCAAATACTGCTGCAAGAAAGTAAAACAGCCATCCGACAATGACATTTACATACAAAGATGTGTTGGGGTTTAAAGGATAACGGTCAGGTATATCGCTGTGATATATAGCAGTATTGATCATCCCCGGAAATGTACCGGCAATTCGATATTCCTCCAGTTGATGAAAAAACAGTGAAACCAAACTCAACCACATTAACAGCTGATAGTGAGATAGGCTTTTGAAATCCACGTAAATATAGGCTAGAACTAAAATTGCCAATATTCCTCCGATATCATACCAATGCTTTCTTAAAAAATTCATGTTACTTTTTTTAATGTACAAATATCTGAAAACGTACAGACTTAAAAATTGACTGAACTCAAGACTTTATTAGCCTGCTTAGAGTTTCGGGTGCCAGTCCCAGGTAAAAAGCAATATAGCGTTTAGGTATTTGCTGAAAAATATCAGGCTTTTGCTGAAGCAAAATATCAACCCTTTGCTGTGGACTTTGTGTGAAATGAATGATCTGCCTGTTTAAGATTTCTACGATCTTGCTTTCCAAAGCTTTCATATAACTGAAAGCAAATTTATGGTCACGGTTTAATAAATCGTCAAATGTAGATTTGGGCATTCCGATTAACTCTGTTTTTTTGATGGCCTGCAAATAAACCTGGGAAGATTGTCCGGTAAAAAACGAGATGAGGTTACATACTAGATCTCCATCCGTTGCAAAATTTAAGATAGTCTCCTTGTCTTCATTAAAAAGACAAATTTTAATTGCACCCTTTTTTACCAGGTACATATTCCCATTCGCTACATGAGGAGGGTCAATAAATGCATTTCTGACAACGGTTTTTTTTATTGTCCAGATATTGCTATTGGTTTCTGGCGGTAAAAGATGTTTATTAAAGGTTATCATGAGCTATACGTTTATTAATAATCTAAAATATACAGAATTAATTTCGCATATTTACTCTGAGCTAACGGAAACATATTGAAAAGCAGAGCAACAAGCATCATTACCAAAATTACTAAATTTTTTGATATCACTATAAAAGGCTAGTATCCAACCAAAAAGACTTTTTCTTTGAAAACTTTAAAATACAATTAACAATCCTTAAAAAAGGATTGTTAATTGTATAGATTATAAATAATAGCCTCCGGAGACTTCTATACGTTGTGCATTGATCCATCTTGCTTCATCAGTACATAAAAAGGCAATAATGCTTCCTATATCATCAGGCAATCCAACCCGGCCCAGTGCTGTCTGTGAAGAAATAATTTGATTTAAATCTCTATTGTCCCTCACAACACCGCCACCAAAATCAGTTTCGATAGGTCCTGGGGCAACAGCGTTTACGCGGATTCCTCTGGAACCTAATTCTGCAGCCTGATATTTAGTAAGAATCTCAACGGCTCCTTTAGCCGCCGCATAAGCTGCATAGCCCTGTGTATAAAAACGGGTCAATCCGCTGGAAATATTAATAATGCCACCACCGTTATTCATCATTTTTAAGGCTGATTGTGATAAAAAGTATGTTCCTTTAATATGGATATTGAACATGGAATCAAATTGTTCTTCCGTAGTTTCTGCGAAAGTGGCATACTCACCAATTCCTGCATTGTTTATAAGATAATCAATCCTATCAGTTTGAAAATTATCTTTCAAACAGTTTTCCAGATTCTTGAAAAATAAGGGAATGTTATGAATATTCTTTACATCTAACTGTAAAAAAGCAGTATGGACACCATATTTTTCAATTTCCTTTGCAGTTTGAATAGCATCTTCTTTTTTTGATTGGTATGTAAAGATGACATTGATTCCTTTTTTCGCTAAGTTTATAGCCATATTTTTACCTAAGCCTCTGCTTGCACCTGTAACAAGTGCGATTTTCTTTTTTTCGCTCATATTTAAAGTTTTAATTATTCAGCAAATTTAGGCTGACTTTATTCTTTAAAATAATGCAAACTTCAGAAAATGCATTGCTACATTGGATTTGTAGTATTCTTTTGCCTTTTGCGAAATTGTAAAGGCGTGACTCCAGTAATACCTTTGAAAAATTTAATAAAGTTGGTTGTATCCCTATAAGCAAATTGATGGCTGATATCTGCAATTGAAAGGTCGGTCTCAGTTAATAAGGTTTTAACTTCTTCAATAACACGGTTTTCAATGATCTCACAGGGGGAAGTATTAAGAGTCAATTTAAGAGTATTGCTTAGATGCCGGCTAGCAATATGAAGAGAATCTGCAAAATCCGAAGTCGAAAGTTGCTTTTCTATTCTTTTTCCAAGCAGATCAGAAATATATGTGTCTACCAATAATAAAAAACTCTGAGTGATCTCTTCATTCCTTGGAAGCAATTCTTTATTTTTCATAAGTAAATTTACAAAAAATAAAGTGTTGGCAACTATAAGCCTATTTTCTTTTGTATAGTATTAAGGGCACTGTTTTTTGTGAGTGAATTATACTATTTTTAGACTGATTAGTACCATTTTTACAATAATTTTTGGATTAAATTTGAAAGCGATTGATTATTGAATGAAAATAAATTGAAGTATAATCAATTGTAATAATGAAAAAACAATACCCAACATTTGATATTTTTCATCTTGTGACTAACAAGATATCAAATGATATGCTTAATGCAGATAGGTTTCGAGGTTATTTAATAAATAATCCTACTATTCAAAATATTCATAAACATTCTTTCTATCATTTGGTATATTTTACTTCCGGAAAGGGGAGGCATGTTATTGATTTTAAAAGTTATCCTATAGAGCCAGGATGTATTTATTTTATGTCACCAGGCCAGGTTCATAACTGGGAATTTGAGAGTGATGTTGACGGATATGTTGTGAATTTTTCTGCTACTTTTTTTGATAAGCTTTTTTTGAGTTCTTCCGCTGTAGATCAGTTTCCGTTCTTTAATGTTTTTTCAAATGAACAGATGATGAAGATTAAAGATGATATGAGATCTGAGGTTGTTAAAATCTTTGAGGCTCTTCTTAACGAATTAAATAATAATACTTATCAAACACCCATGATGATAGCTGCTGAACTGCTCAGGCTATTTGTTATTGCAAGCAGAGAGTTGGGACCTGTTCCTGTTTTAAGCAGAACCAGTTATAATTCAATTCTTTTGAAACAGTTTTTTGATCTTATACAGGATAATTTTAAGGATATGCGGCTTCCTAAAGATTATGCAGCTTTGCTCTATATTACTTCTAACCATTTGAATTTTCTATGTAAAGATCAGTTGAATATGTCTGCAGGAGAAATCATCCGGAGTAGAGTGTTGCTTGAAGCAAAACGGATGTTAGTTAATTACGAGCTTTCAGTTGCCAATATTGCCATGGAACTGAATTTTTTTGATACCTCATATTTTATAAAGTTTTTTAAGAAATACACACAGCTTACTCCTGAAGCATTCCGCAAACAATATTATAGCAAACCCTGATAAAATTCTTTCCAAAGAAAGGCTTACTTTCCATCTTATTGAATGGAGTGATGAGAAGATTTGCGGACTAAAGAGAAGTGCTATAACACATACATGGACAATAAACAGGAATATCCTATGGTTGTTGTCAACAATCTGTAATATGATTACAGACCATATCTTCTTGGTAGGCTGACATGGACAGTGCTGATTTTTATACAAATTCTGGTTCAAAGAACTCTATTATGCCTCCCGATTAACCACTGTCTTATTCCTTCGCCCAAGAAGGCCCTTATTAATAGAGACGGTGATGAAAATCTGACCTATGAAGTTTTTGCTGAAAAACAGAATAGTTAGAATACCATGAAGATTTTAGGTTATCGTTAGTTTAATATGGGTTCCTATAATTGGAGGAGGAATATTGAAAACCATACCCCTTTTTATCCCTTGCAAGGAGCGTTCTATATAGCCAATAAAGAACGATATTTTCCACGAATAGTACCGTATGTGAAAACGGTTCTCTTTATAAATTTGAAAATTAATTCAAATAGACCTCATATAAATCTACCCATACAACTTATTCCGAAAGATGACGGATAGATTAAAATTAAAAATAAGAAAGGAGGTGAAAACAGAAAAAATAAATAATAATATGGAGTTACAGAAATTTAATTACGACAACGATATTGTTAGGGCGTTTCTATATGCTACGATCATATTCGGTCTGATCGGGTTTACCTTCGGTATAACGGCTGCACTGATGCTGTTTTATCCGGAATTGCCCGAGTTTTTGTTCGGAACTGATGATGCCACGATACAGAGTCTGAGATCGGGCGGTATCCAGTCACTAATCAATACCCATGGTGCATTTGGTTTCGGAAGAATCAGGATGATTCACACCAACACGGTAATTTTTGCATTTGTCTGCAACAGTGTCTATACGGGAGTTTACTATTCATTGCCACGGCTTTTAAAAACTCCAATGGCAAGTCCTACCTTGTCATGGATCCATTTCTGGACATGGCAGATTATGATCATAGCGACATTTATTACCTTCTTTATGGGTATCAATACTTCCAAGGAGTATGCGGAACATGAATGGCCTATTGATATTTTAATAACTTTTTCATGGGTTATTTTTGGTATTAATATGTTTATGACTATTGCAAGAAGGAGAGTTAGGCATCTCTATGTAGCGATATGGTTCTATATTGGAACATGGATAGGATTGGCCATGCTACATATCTTAAACAATCTGGAGATACCTTTATCCTTTACTGGCTGGAAATCGTATTCGATGTATGCGGGAGTAAAAGATGCACTGGTACAGTGGTGGTATGGTCACAATGCGGTAGCCTTTATCCTGACCACGCCTATTCTCGGACTGATGTATTATTTCCTTCCCAAGGCAGCGGAAAGACCTGTTTTTTCGTATAAACTTTCCATTATACATTTCTGGTCACTGATCTTTGTGTATATCTGGGCGGGTCCTCACCATTTACAGTATACGGCCCTTCCGGCATGGGCACAGGCTGTAGGTACTGGATTTTCGATCATGTTGATCGCTCCTTCCTGGGGAGGAATGTTGAACGGACTTCTTACCCTTCGTGGAGCATGGGATAAAGTCAGGGACAATCCGATCCTTAAATTTTTCGTAGTGGCGGTTACCTGCTATGGAATGGTAACATTTGAGGGTCCGCTTTTGGCTACCAAGAATATTAATAAGATCGGGCATTATACGGACTGGGTTATCGGACATGTACATTTAGGAGCCCTAGGCTGGAACGGTTTCATTGCCTTCGGAATGATCTATTATCTGGTTCCAATCATGTGGAGAACGAAACTATGGTCCGTAAAGATGGCCAACTGGCATTTCTGGCTCGGTACACTGGGAGTAATATTCTATGCCGTACCGATGTATATTTCAGGATTTACGCAGGGTCTGATGTGGAAACAGTTCAATCCAGATGGTACATTGATGTGGAAAAATTGGCTCGATACGGTAACAGCGATCATTCCATATTATAAGATGAGATTTTTGGGCGGAGCCTTTTATATATCAGGTGCAATAATGATGCTTGTGAATGTTATTGCAACGATCAGGCACGGATCATTCCAGAAGAGTGTACCTGCTGAGGCACCTGCACTTGCAGTTATTAGCAGCAAGAGAAAGGATGGTGAGGGAACGCATCTATGGATCGAAAGAACTCCTTATCTGTTGAGTATATTATCCTTTTTGGTATTATCCATCGGAAGTGGTGTGGAGATTATTCCGACATTGTCACTAAAGGCAAGTGTACCTACTATTTCTGCGGTGAAGCCATATTCGCCTCTTGAACTTGAAGGGAGGGATATTTATATCCGAGAGGGTTGCAATGCCTGCCATTCACAGATGATCAGACCTTTCAGGGACGAGATCGTTAGGTTTAACGGTAAGAACGGTGAATACTCCAAGGCAGGAGAATTTATATATGACAGGCCATTTCTTTGGGGGTCAAAGAGAACAGGACCTGATCTTCATCGGGAGGGCGGTAAGAACCCAAGTTCATGGCATTACAAACACATGTACAACCCGAGGTCTACTTCTGCGGGATCCATTATGCCACGATATCCATGGCTGATCAGCAATGATCTTGACAGATCAAAAATGGTTGATAAGATTGTGTTCATGAAGAAAGAATATGATGTACCATATACCAGAGCTGAGATAGATTCAGCGAATTCATGGGCAGATAATCAAGCAGCGGAAATTGTGAAGGACATTTTCTCGGAGGCAAACGATCTGAAAGAGGCTTATGCAAAAAGACCGAAGGGGGAACTTGAGAAAAAAGAAATCGTCGCTCTAATTTCCTACCTACAGAGACTCGGAACGGACATAAAAACAACTGAAATTAAAACAGTAAGTAATAATTAACCAAATAACAGAATTCTTTATGATACCACAGAATTTTAAGGATTTTTTAACCAATACTGACAATACTGGTTTATACCAGACAATAGCTCTCATATTCTTTATGATTTTTTTTATCTCGCTCATTGTACTGGTATTTAGCAAACCAAAAAAATACTATAAGGAGGTTTCAGAATTTCCGCTTGACGTGAACGATTGATTGGTTTGCGCAATACAGTGGACACTCACCAACATTATTCACAATTCTATTTATTAATCTCATTATGAGTGCCACTGTATTTTTAATACAATGAATAACTTGCTGATTGTTAAATATTATATATAGCAGATTTAAACTCCATATACAGTTAATTATTTATTTTGAACTGGGAGCTATCTATTTCACTATAGATAGCTTTTTTGTTAGTATATCATCCTGTATTATAAATTTCCGGTATTTATTTTTTAGGTCTCAAAAAATTCATGTCCGCAATTGTCAGATTCAAAGTAAAATTTGTCCGATTGATCAAATTTTCAGAACAACACATATGAAAAAGTCCTGAAATTTGAATAAAAATAAACAGATATGAATAGTTTTTTTAAAAAAATAAAAACAAAAAATATCCTGGTTATAGTGCTTGTTATTTTTATTGGAATTCAGTTTTACAGACCTGAAATCAAACAAGAACCCATAACCGGTGAGATTCATGTTCCCAGCGATGTAAGGGCTATCCTGCAGCGTTCTTGTTTTGACTGCCATTCCAATCAGACCGATTTGAAATGGTTTGATCAGATTGCTCCGGCTTACTGGCTGGTAGCAGATCATATTAAAAAAGGGAAAGAGGGACTTAATTTCTCCGAATGGGATAAACTGGCTCCTCCGGCACAAAATGCAAAACTTTGGGAAGCTTTTAATCAGATTAAACTGAATGCAATGCCTCTTAAAAGCTATGAATTGCTTCACCCTGAAGCTAAGCTTTCTGAAAAAGATATCCAAATCCTGAAAAAATATTTGACTTCTCTTGCTCCAAAACAAAAACCTGATACAGCAAAGATTTCTGCCTATAACAAACAATTTCAGCAAGTCAATGCAATGCATACTACAGCGTCAAAACCATCATTCCCCACTGCACTAAATGGGATCAGCTATATTCCTGATTACAAAGACTGGAAGCCGATAAGCTCTACAGAGAGGCTGGATAATGGAACTATGCGTATCATATTCGGAAATGATATTGCTGTAAAAGCGGCAAAGGAACATAAAACAAATCCATGGCCCGACGGAACCATATTCGCAAAAGTAGCATGGGACCAGATCATTGACAGTGACGGCAATGTCACTACCGGAGCCTTTAAACAAGTGGAATATATGATCAAGGATTCTAAAAAATTTGCATCCACAAAAGGCTGGGGCTGGGCAAGATTTTTATCACCCAAGCTTGAACCATATGGAAAAACAGCCGACTTTGCCAATGAGTGCATCAGCTGTCACCGTCCTATGAAAGACAATGATTTCGTATTTACTTCTCCCATTAACCATTAAGCTATGAAGAATCTAACTGTTTATTTAGTAATGTGTGTATTTGTGATGAGCTGCAGTGTCAAGCAAGAGTATGAACCAGTGAATGAAAATGCTTCCCTTCCTGAGAACTTTGATTTTAATGCAATGAACTTAAAGGTGGTAACCTCTTCTATTAACCATAAAGAACAGACCATGATGACACTGTATGGTACTGATTCAGCGATTGATGAATTGGAAGATTATCCTGAAAAAAGTAATAATAAAGAAAGAATACTGGCGCTGATTACCTGGTCACAGAAAGAAGATCCCTATTGGTATGGAGCAAAAATCCCTGACCATCTTTTATCTGTAGAAGTTATCAAAAGCGGACTGCCATTTTCAGATAATTCCAATATCCAGTATCAAAAATATGAAGGGAAAGAACTTAAGAAAGTAAATGCAGACGGAGCAGACAGAATCCGAACAATTCTGAGTATGAAACCTTCAATAATGCCTTAAAAAAGGATTTTAAAATCACATATAAAAAATAATATTCATTAAAAACTATTAAAAAATGGGAAAATTTACATTCAGTTCAAGTTTAGTAACAGGATGCATTTCAGCAGTATTGCTGCTTTTCACTTCCGTCGCATGTTCAAAGGATAATCAGGATGAATCGTCTGATCCTGCCGTTAAAGAAGTACAGTTGAGGAATGATGCCAGCCTTGGAAGTATATTAACAGATAAGGAGGGGCATACACTTTATTATTTTGCCAATGATGCTACTGCCGCAAACAATTGCACCGGGGGATGTGAACCGATATGGCCCATCTTCAATGTGGATAATCTTTCACCTGAAAAATTGGGAGCAGGATTAGAACTTTCTGATTTTACAACAATAACGACGGGCTCAGGGAAAAAGCAGGTAACCTACAAAGGAAGACCTCTTTATTACTATGCACCTTTGGTAAATGGAACAAATGTGAAAGAAGATGCCGGAAAAACAGGTGGGGAAAATATCGGAGGAGTATGGTTTGTGGCAAAACCTGATTATACGATTATGCTTACCAATGCACAGCTTGTAGGGCATGATGGAAAAAACTATACATCAACTTATATGGAAGGTACAGGAAAAACATTATATTTTACAGATGCCAAAGGAGTAACATTATATACCTTTAAGAATGATAAGCAAAACAAAAATAATTTTACGGCCTCTGATTTCTCTAATAACGGAGTTTGGCCCATTTATGAAACAGATAAAATAGTAGTTCCTTCAGGACTGGATAAAACACTTTTCGGATCCATTACAGTATTCGGAAGAAAACAACTTACTTATAAAGGATGGCCTCTGTACTATTTTGGTCAGGATAATATGGTAATGGGATCTAATAAAGGGAGTTCATTTCCTTCTCCAGGTGGTATATGGCCGGTACCGGTGAAGAATATGGCAGCAGCTATGCCTTAATTTTTTGTTTTTATAGAAATCTCAGTGCTAAATAGCGGACGTGCTGCCGTGCCGTTATTTAGCTTTTGTATCTTTGTGACTGCTTAACTGCCTGATTTTTATTTATGATCTATGCAAAATATATAAACACCAACGGAAGAAAGATATTCAGGATTGATCCGAGAATTATTCTATTTAGCGCTCTTTTTATGGGAATTCTGGCTTCATTGCCCAAAGTACTCCGCATGCATATTACCTTGGGAGAGCTGATGGTGGACTTTTCCATTTCATTTTTGTACTCTTTATTTGTATGGTATTTTAATATCTACAGTCTGCCTAAGTTTTCTATTCAGAATATATCAACAAGCTTTTTCAATAAAAAGCTTGTGGTCAGCCTTTCTCTGGGAGTTGTAATGATGGCGGCCATAGTGCTTATTCATCATATTATCTTTCCAAAGTATGGATTCAATACCATGGTAGTAATGTACGAATTCAGAGGAATACTGATTAATCTTACGATTTATATGTTTCTGTATCTTTTGTATCAGACGTATAATTCACAGCAGATCAAATTTGAGCTGGAACAGATCAGAACAGATAATCTCAATGCTCAATATGAACTGCTGAAACAGCAGATTAATCCCCATTTTTTATTCAATAGTCTCAATACGCTGAAGTCTATGATTGATATAAAAGATGAGAATTCCGGAGATTTTGTGGTCAGGCTTGCGGATTTCTATCGTTTTACTTTAGACAATAGAAAAATGGATCTCATTCCCTTAAAAAAGGAACTTGCAATACTGGATGCCTATGTTTTTCTTTTAACATCAAGATTTGAAGACGGCATAGAGTTTAAGATAGATATTCCTGAAGAAATATTAAATTCTCACATTCCTCCATTTACGCTGCAGCTGCTATGTGAAAATTGTATCAAACATAATATCGTGTCACTGGCACATCCGTTAGTCATAAAGCTATACAGTGAAGATGGGTATATTATTATTGAAAACAATTTCCAGCCCAAAAATATTCCACAGGAATCTGCAGGGATAGGCATTGAAAACATCAGAGAACGTTACAAACATTTTGCTGAAAAAGAGCTGACCATATTGCAGAATGATCTTAATTTCACAGTCAAATTACCCATAGTACATGAAAGTTTTAGTAATAGAAGATGAGATCAAAACCGCAAAGGCATTGGGACGGATGATTGTTGCGGTACAACCGGAAGCTACCATAGTGCAGTATATTGAAAGTGTTGCTATGGCTGTTGAATATCTTTCAGGTACTGAGATTCCGGATGTGATATTTATGGATATTCAGCTGGCAGATGGAAACTGTTTTGAAATATTCAGTCAGGTCAGGATAAAAGTTCCTGTTATTTTCTGTACTGCTTTTGATGAATATGCCCTAGAAGCCTTTAAAAGTAACGGAGTAGATTATATTTTAAAACCTTTTGAGAAAAAAGATATTCAGTCAGCTTTTGACAAAATCATTAATCTTAAAAATTTTTTTCAGCATGCTCCTTCATCTGATCGGAAACTGGAAGATATCCTGAACACCCTTACCACCGGAAGAGGAAAAACCAATTTCCTTGTGTTTTCCAACAATAAATACAATAATATTCCTGTCGATAGAATTGCCTGCTTTTACAGCCAGTTCGGAAGTACGGTACTGGTGACTTTTGATCAGAAAGAATATTCTATTCCACAGTCATTGGATGAAATAGGACAATTGGTTTCAGGGGCTCAATTCTTCAGGATCAATAGACAATACCTGATCAATTTTACAGCCATTGTTGAAGTGGAACATTATTTCTCACGCAAACTCCTTGTTAGCATGAAAATTACAACTCCTGAAAAGCCATTGGTTACCAAAGACAAGGCTTCCCGATTTCTTCAGTGGCTTGAAGAACGGTAAAATAATCAATTAAAAATAATACATACAAAATAAATCTCTGATTAACATTGGAGAAAGCTAATGTTTTGCCCAATCAGAAGTAATTTCCGGAAAGCAGAAATATAAAAACAGAAATAGATTATTACTAAATAAAGAACAATCAAATATGGAGCAAAAAAATAATATTGTAAACGGGTTTATTAGCCGTAAATTTGGTTTTCTTGGAGAGAGTTTTCTGGAAGAGATTAGAACTCATGGTATCCATGAAAAAATAGAGGCCCGACAAGAAATTATCAGAGAAGGTGATCGCGTTAAGTATGTTTTGTTTTTAATAAAAGGTGCTATTAAAGTCTACTCTCTGAATGATGGCCGTGAACTTGTATATTATTATATTGGTGATGAAGAAAACTGTCTGATGACTTTTTCGTCAATTTTTAATGATAACATAAGTAAAGTATATGCTACTACGGAAGAACACTCTGAAGTTCTTCTTGTTCCTCTGGCAGTGATGAACAGGTGGTTGGTAGCGTTTCCTGCCATTAATACCATATTTTTTCATGAATATGAAAAGAGATTTTCAGCGGTAATGGATATGATCAACGAAGCGATGTTCCATCATCTGGACATCAGAGTTATTAATTATATTAAACGAAAAGTGATTTTAGCGGAAAATCAGCCTGTAAAAATCAAGCATAGAGAAATAGCAGGAAGTTTAGGGACTTCAAGGGAAGTGGTGAGCAGAGTACTGAAAAAAATTGAAAATGAAGGAAAGATCTTTAAAGATGAAGAAGGAAGAATAATGGCAGCAGATCAGATGCTTACCTCATTAAATAAATAATCTGAGTTTTATAAATTAATAGTAAAATCTTTTTAAATGAAAAAAATACTTTTTATCGGAATGGTGCTTATAGGAATCATAAGCCTTTCATCATTTATTAAATCAGATGATTCTACAGGCCCAAAACCTGCAAAATCAATCTATGATTTTAAGATTGAATCCATAGACGGCGGAAAAATTGATTTTTCTGATTACAAAGGGAAATACATTCTTATTGTAAACACTGCATCCAAGTGCGGATATACTCCTCAATACAAAGGATTGGAGCAGCTTTACAAAGAGTATGGTGACAAACTGGTTGTCGTAGGTTTTCCATCTGATAATTTTGCAGATCAGGAGTTTCATGACAATGTGGAAATCAAATCTTTTTGTGAAAAAAATTATGGAGTAACCTTTCCCCTTACCACCGCTGTAGATGTAAAAGGTTCAAAAATCACTCCGGTATTTGATTATCTTACCCACAAGTCTCAAAATGGAGTAATGGATGCAAAAATAAGCTGGAATTTCAACAAGTTCCTGATCAGCCCCGAAGGAAAATTACTGGAATATTTTGACTCTAAAGTAGTTCCTGAAAGTGAAAAAATCACTCATTATTTTAAATAATATAATAAGGGAATGATTGAGGCAATTGGAAATATTCTTCTTGCCTCAAAGACGTTAAAGGAAATTATTATAGGCTATAACTTAGCTAAGTATACCAATCTTTACAGGGCTTTTAAAAGATGTGTTATCAATCTAACCAAAATTTTAAGATTGGTTAACAAGCAATATTTGAATTTTTATCCAAAATATAATAATAGAATCAGCAAAGGTCTATATAATTTTAACACATTATGATTATATTTTAAACTGATGATAATCTCCTCTATTGGATAAGGACAGATTTTTTGGAACGGTGAAAGTATGGGTGTAATCAAAATTACATATTCCGATCCCCGGTTCAGGAATATTCCTTTTACTAATACCATCATAAATTGGAGAAGGCCGTATGATGCTTACTTCTCCATTGCATCCTGAAAAAATACATTTTGCTTCATGCACAATTGTCACAGGTCTTCTTTTTAGATCACTGATAATTTTTATCATGTACATGATACTCGTAATAAGTATTAAGCTCATTAAAAATACTGAATTTATCTCCCACTTTTCTTTTATAATATATATGAAGAAGAAAACCATAAGTATGTTAAAAATAGCAATACTAAACAAAGCCACATAGGCATTGAAAGGATTAAACGCCCTTTCCTTTGGATAATAAACCACATGTGGATACGTGGCAAACTTACCATTACCTATAGGATAAGGATTATAAATACCATTTAGGGTATCTCTTATATGCTTTTCATGATTTGTTTTTATAGCCTGTAGTTCTTCTAATGTGAAATATTTTGTTTTCTCATGACAGGTAGGATGCAGCAGAAAGAGGTTTTCATATTTATCTTTTTCTTTAATGGGAATGTCTCTGTAGCTTGGCACATTGGTATCATGTCTGGAAATTATATGGGCCTGATGAACGGTACATTCAAGAGTATCCATATCAATGAAAGGCTCGCGGCAAAGTGCACAAAAACTACCCGATAAAGCCCAAAGAAGCTTGAAATCTCTGTCATCAAGCCTTTTTCTATTTTTAGTATTTTTCTTTTTCATATATTTAAAAATACTAATTTATTTAGTTGCAGATTTTAATGATATAAGAAGCTATAATAGATATCATTTAAAACTTTAAATAAAAGTGAACCATGAAATTCAACGTATCAGAAAAGAGAGCTGCTTTTTTGGCTCATAATTTTTTTAATTATTCATTTGAAGGAAGAGAGCTCGATTTAAGAATCTTTCAAAGTATAGGTGAACCGATAGAGCTACAATATATCGCCCAAAATCATAATTACGACAATGGTAATGATTTATTGAATCTTATTATTAATCATCCCAAATGTGATATTTCTACGGCAAAAATGATTTTCTTCCGGTCAGATATAGATGGCTTTATAGAGCATAAAAACAATTGCGGAGATACAGATCTTATTACTTCCATTTTGAAAAATTTTGAGAATAACTTTTATTCACGGGAGCGATTTTATTATAATCCTGATCAGGATCCTGATTCTTTACATTTTGATCGGCAGAAATTTCTTAATCAATATCAATCTGCAGAAGCCTTGTTTTCAAAGCCCAAAGGGAAAAGAATAGAACCTTCTTTCGCTCAGGCATTTCATTTGAGAAATTTAAAATTCTACGAAGGAAATACAACCATTACAAGTAAAGATGGAAAGTTCCTTTTAACAACACCCCATAATGAAATACTATTTCAAATTCCTGTCGGATTTGTTCCTGTTAATGATAAGAGGTATAATGATTTTTTTACGTCATGGAAGTTTTCAGAAAATTTAGAGAAACGGTTTGATACCTCTGACAAAGTCTTAAAAAAAGTATTGATAAAACCCCAGCTCATTGTTGAAAATGAAGATTTTATCATAGTAATGAATATTTTTAATAGCCAACCTTTGCAATTGATTGGCAGTGTAACCAATGTTGCTACCATCCTAAGAAACGAGTTGGTTTATCTGGAAGCATTTGTTGATATCGTTGGTGTTGAGGATGAATTTACCAAATTCAAACGAATCAAACACGATAATGCATGGTTTGTATCGACCAAAGTAATGCAGATTAAAGTAGTAAATATAGAAAGCTTTTACTTCCTCAAATTACTACTCGTAGAAGTTGAAGGAATCCTATTTTCACTATTTATTATCACAAGCAATCTCGACAAATTCATTAAAGAAATCACTAGTGAAATAATAAATTCTTTTTCAATTAAAAACGCTCAAAGCTCATTTTGATGTATCATATTTGCATTGTAATTGCAGATTAAAAGAGCATTTATAAATATGGACAAAAATCTACAACTATTTTTTAATTTTATCGATTAGAGTCTTAATATGTTTATTTTGAGCACTAGGAAGATTAGTAATTACATTAAAAAAAGAATAAGGGTTATATATGGACTGGTTGACGCAGATGGTATAGATGGTTAAAAATATAATAAAAGAATAGAAAGATTACAAAAATGACTAATGTATTTGAAAATTTCCTATCCTCAACAGGAGGACTATCAGATGATGAAATCAACTTTTCTGTACAGTTCTTTAAACCGATTAACTTAAAAAAAGGTGATTTTTTTATTCATGAAGATGAAATTTGCCGTTATATTGGGTTTATTATTAGTGGCGCTGTAAAAGCATACGCTACCGATAAAGAAGGAAAGGAAAATATAACCTGCTTTAAGTTTGAAAATGAATTTGTGACTTCATTTCCTGAATTTGTAACGCAGGAAAAATCCAGAAGAAGTATCAGGGCTGTAGAAGATAGTGTTATCTATAGAATAAAATACCCAGACTATCAGCTGCTGATGAGACAGATAGTTGCTTTGAACGGAGTTATAAAATCGGTAATAGAGCAGGAGTATGACCAAAAGGAACGCTATATGCTGAGTTACAATAATAAGTCAGCTTTGGATAAATACCATCATGTCTTATCTAATGAACCGATGCTCGTTCAGCGCATAGCGACACAAGATCTGGCATCATATCTGGGCATTACGCAGCGATCCCTTACGCGGGCGAAGGGACAAATTCTTAGACCCGGAATATTATAGGACAAATGTCCTTATGTAGCCTTAATCAGGGATGTAGATTTGCACAAAAAATTATGTTACGTCAAATTGCTCCCGAGGTATTCCAGATTTCACTGATGCCACGAAACAGTATCAACTGCTATATTATCGAAGGTGTATTGGTAGACTCCGGAATACGGAGTTCATTTGCAGCTATAAAGAAAGCTCTTCAGAAAATCCCTGTTTATCAACATGTACTTACCCATGCTCATGCAGACCATCAGGGCTGTAGCGATCAGATATGTGCCGAGTTCGCGATATCATTACTCTGTCATCCCGACGAAGTTTTTAGAACCGAAACAGGTATGGTAACCAACGACTACCCGGTTCCACAGCATTGGATAGCAAAGCTTCAACAAAAATATTGGGCAGGGCAGGGGCATAAAGTTGAGCAGACAATCGTTGAAAACGATAAGATCGGAAACTTTCGGGTAATAGAAACACCGGGACATTCGGCGGGTCATATTTCTTTGTTCCGCGAGCGGGATGGTGTACTGATAATAGGGGACGTAGCTACAAATATGAACCTGCTTACGACAGCAACAGGGCTGCGGCTTCCACCAAATATCTTCACTTCGGATCAGCAGCGCAATATCAAATCGCTTCAGAAATTGGCAGAATTGAAGCCAGCTATCATCTGCTTTGGTCACGGACCGGTCTTGCGAAATAAAGATCGGAAGTTTGAGCGATTTGTGGCTAAATGCAGTGCAGCCGTTTAAAGATTAATTGTACTATAGTTAAATATGAAAGTTAATATTAGGACTCCCGAATTCTGGAAATTTTGACTATCCTGCAACTACTATAAATTTATAATATGATGTAAATCATATTTAACATAAAATATTATCTATCAATACGATATACTCTTCTGGTTTAACAAATTAATTTTGAATAATTTTAAATAAGACAAAATAGTCTTATTTAAAATTTTGTTGCTGTATCTTTGCTAAAGAATAATATAGTCTATCTCTGATTATTGATGAGAGACTATTAAAAACATAAAAGATGTTCAGCATTTTTACAAATATCAACAGGAAAGCATTCATTAATGCCATTATTGCAACCTTAGTGGTTATCGCTATGACAGTAATAGGGTCCGTTAATCTTCAGAACTTTGATGCAGCGTTAATTATTTATTTCTTCGGAACAATCAGTATGACTTTTGGAGTGGTGTATCACCATTCGGTATGGAAGCAGCGTCCGGCAACACAGAAATATTGGAAACGCACATGGGAATTTATTTTCAGTAAAGATTATCCTATTTACATCAAAGAAGTGATCCGTTTATCTGTCCGTAATATTTTGTTTCAGCGGTTTATTCTTCCAAGAGGTAAGGCGAGATGGTTTGGTCATTTTCTTTTAGCCACAGGATGTCTTATATCTTTTGCAGTAACATTTGGATTGACATTCGGGTGGATGCATTTTACCTTGAAGGAAGGAACTACTGATATGTATGAAACCCACATGATGGGCTTTACAGTAATGACTTTCCCACTCAATACAATAATGGCTCTCATATTATTTCATATTCTGGTCTGGACCGCAATTATGGTTATTATCGGATGTCTGATCATGATGCACAGAAGATTTGTGGATGAGGGACAAATTGCTACCCAATGGTTTGAGAGAGACTGGCTGCCATTGATCTTGCTTGTAGCTGTTTCTGTTACAGGGTTAGGAATTTGGTTTGACTATTCATTTCTGGAAGGGAAAATGAGCCAGTTTATGGCAATTACCCATGCCATTACCGTAGCGCTGTTTCTGATGTGGATTCCTTTTGGGAAGTTCTTTCACATTTTCCAAAGACCTGCGCAGGTAGGAGCCAATATTTACAAAATTGAAGGAAAACGCAGAGGGATGCAGGTTTGTCCGCACACCGGAGACGAATACACTACAAAAATGCACATCGAAGACTTAAAAGAAATTACAAAAGAAATGGGATTTGATCTTGAGCGTGAAGACGGTAAAAGCTATTTAGACTATAGCCCGGAAGGAAAAAGAGCAATGCTTGCAAAAGCACACCTTAAAGCAAGACAGAAATCAGGAACTTATTTTGGTTAAAATAAAATACAATGGCAAAATTACCCGTAACAGCCGACGAAATCATCAGTGTATTCGGACCGCATCAACACTATCCGAATAAAGGAACAGTAAGGTCTAATCCTCAGAATCCTGATGCCTTAATAAAAACACATTGCTGCTTTTGTGGTCTGCAGTGTGGAATTCAGCTAAAAGTAAAAGACAAAAAAGTGGTAGGTTTTGAGCCTTGGAACGACTTTCCCTTTAATGAAGGAAGATTATGTCCCAAAGGAGTTCAGAGGTATATGCAGGACAATCATCCGGACCGCTTACTTTCACCCTATAAAAGAGTAGAAGGAAAAGGGTTTGTACCTATAGAATGGGATGAGGCATACGATGCAGTCATTAAAGAAATCAGAAGAATACAGGATCAATATGGGAAAAATGCCTTTGCAATGCTTTCCGGTGTTTCACTGACCAACGAAAAAAGTTATATGGTCGGTAAATTCGCCCGTGTTGCCTTAAAAACTGCTAATCTTGATTACAACGGCCGTCTTTGTATGGTAAGTGCAGGTGCAGGAAATAAAAAAGCATTCGGGATGGATCGCTCTTCTAACAGCTGGGCAGATTTAGCACATGCCGAAGTCATTATCATTACCGGAGCCAATGTAAGTGAATGTTTTCCGGTTCTTACACACAAGATTTGGGAAGCCCGCGATAATGGTGCAAAATTAATTGTGATTGACCCACGTCAGATACCCATTGCAAGAACTGCAGATATTCATTTGCCCCTTAGACCGGGAACCGATTCTGCATTAACGAATACGATGCTTAAAGTTCTGATCGATAATAATTGGCTTGATAATGATTTCATTAACAATTATACCTCAGGATTTGAAGAAGCTGCTGAGGCGGTAAAAGAATGTACATTAGAATGGGGCGAAGCCATTACTGGAATTCCAAAAGAATTGATTTTTAAAGCCGCAGAAATGTGGGGGAAAGCAAAAACCAGCTTCCTGATGCATGCCCGTGGAATAGAGCACCATTCCAAAGGAGTTCAGAATGTTTCAAGCTGTATCAATTTGGTTCTGGCAACAGGAAGAATCGGTAAACCTTATTGTGGTTACGGAACAATTACCGGACAGGGAAACGGACAGGGTGGAAGAGAACATGGGCACAAATGCGATCAGCTTCCCGGAAACAGAGATATTGAAAACCCGGAACACCGAAAATTTGTAGCCGATGTATGGGGAATCAAAGAAGAAGATATGCCACGAAAAGGATTGAGTGCTTACGAGATCATCGAAGCCATCAACCGCGGTGAGATCAAAGGACTTTTATCAATTTGTTTTAACCCGTTGGTTTCCTTACCCAATAATAACAATGTTCGTGCAGCATTAGAAAAACTGGAATTTTATGCAGGAATTGATTTCTTTTTATCCGAAACCCTTCGTCATGCGAACATTATTCTTGCAGGCTCATTACAGGAAGAAGAAGAAGGAACAACTACCTCTGCTGAAGGCCGTGTAATAAGAATTCGGGCGGTAGTAGATCCACCGGGAAAAGCTAAGAGAGATAGTGAAATTCTGATGGAACTGGCAAGAAGACTAGGAGAAGGAGATAAATTCAATTATAAAAATAGTGAGGAAACTTTTAATGAATTAAGAGTAGCTTCAAAAGGCAGTGCAGCAGACTATTACGGTATTACCTATGAAAGAGTAGAAAAGAATTTAGGTATTTTCTGGCCTTGTCCCACTGAAGATCATCCGGGAACACCAAGACTTTGGGAAGACAGACAATTTAATACCAATGATAAAAAAGCCCATTTCAATCCTACTCCTTACAAAAAACCAACCGAAGAACCGGATGAAGAGTATCCGATTGTTTTAACTACAGGAAGAGTGGTAAGCCAATATTTAAGTGGTTCACAAACGAGAAGAATTGGAAAATTGGTAGACCTCTATCCGGAACCTTTATTGGAAATTCACCCAAATCTTGCCGCTGAATATGGTATTGAAGAAAATGATCTGATCAAAGTTTCTACCCGAAGAGGAAGTGCTTTGTTCCCTGCAAATGTAGTGGAAACAATCAGACAGGACACAGTATTTATCCCTTACCATTGGGGTGGCGTAAACTCAGCCAATCAATTAACCATTGATGCTTTGGATCCTGTTTCAAAAATTCCAGAGTTTAAGGTCTGCGCCTGCAAAATAGAAAAAACAGGAAGAAAAAAAGGAGAGCATTCAAAAGAATTTGCCAATCAAAGCAGAGACATTCAATATTAAGTAAAAAAAATTATGGCAGAGCAATTTGAAAGATTTAATGATATGGAGTTTTTCGTTGACATGCAGCGATGTATAGGCTGTCACTCGTGTGAGATGGCTTGTGCAGAGTGCGAAACCAATGGAGAAACCTCAATGATTCATATTCATTATGTGGACAGAGCAGAAACAATTCAGACTACCGTTCAGGTATGTATGCACTGTGAAGATCCTATATGTGCCAATGTTTGTCCGGCAGACGCCATCACAAAAGATGAATACGGAATCGTTCACACTGCAGATACTTCCAAATGTATCGGTTGTGCCAACTGTGTTATCGGCTGCCCGTTCGGAGTTCCGCAAATTCCGGATCAGAGCGCAATGCTGATGATGAAATGTAACATGTGCTACGACAGAACCAGTACGGGTCTGAAACCAATGTGTGCCACAGTTTGTCCGAGTGGTGCATTAACCTTTGATACCAGAGAAAACGTAGCTAAAAAAAGACCGAACAGTACACCGGTAAACCGCTTTATTTTCGGAAAAGAAATCGTAAACACAAAAGTAAATATAATGATGCCGAAAGGCAGTGAAGAATTAAAAGTCTTTTAAAACTAATTACAATGTCAGAAGATAATAAAAAAATACCCGCCTGGAAAGCCGATTTTCCAATTAAAAAGCGTGAAGCAGCCTACGTTTCCCGAAAAGAATTCATCAAATTGATTACCTTTTTCTCAGGGACTTTAGCTTTGGCCAATGTTGCAATTCCTGCATTCAATTTCTTTAAAGAAGAAAAGGAAATAGGGCAATATTTCGTTGGATTAACTACAGATCTCAATATAGGCGGAATGCGGACTTTCTACATCAATGAAGACCATAGAACACCTTATATGCTGATTCGTTTGGCAGAAGATAAATGGAAAGTCTTCGAGCAGAAATGCACCCACCTTTCCTGTTCCGTTTTATACAATCATAATGAAAAAGTCATAGAATGTCCTTGCCACCACGGCTTTTTCAATCCGGAGGATGGTTCTGTTATACAAGGACCACCACCCAGACCACTTCCGCAGCTTACAGTGGTCATCAAAGAAGATAAAATATTCGTAACAGATTTCGTAAAACAAACAGCAGAATCTCACGGATAGATTCACCCCAAAATAAATAAAGATGTCAGTACGAAAGAAACCCATAAAAAAAGTAACCTTCAGAGTCAATGAAATGCTTGTAGCCATTATCAGTGTTTATATTTTACTGGTAAGCCTGCAGATGTGGCTTCTGTTTGGAACCATCAATAAAGCTTTAGACAAAGAGCATCTGGACTTTTCAACCTATTCAGCCATTGCTTCAGTCATCATATTTCTATGTACAGTTTTCTTTTTAAGATACGTACCTGATATCCCGACTGGTCAAAATAAAAAAAAGGACGATGAGAATGACCATGCCTACTGATCTGCTTGATGCTTTTGGCAGAAAACATGATTATCTCAGACTTTCGATTACCGATAGCTGTAACTTCAGATGTCTGTACTGTATGCCGGATGAGCCTTTTAAAAGTACATCATCCATCGAGTTGATGACCAGTCAGGAGATCTTTGAAATTGCAAAAACTTTTGTTAATAAGTTTAATATCAATAAAATCCGGATTACAGGCGGAGAACCATTGGTAAGAAATGATTTTGAAACAATCATCCGTAAGATTTCAACATTAGGGACAAGCATCGGAATAACAACCAATGGTGTTTTGCTTCACAAATATTTTGAATTATTTCAGGAATGTGGGGTTAAAAACCTCAATATCAGTATTGATTCTTTAGATAGGGATAAGTTCAAATATATTACCAAAAGAGATTTATTCCAAAAAGTCTGGGAGAATATCAAAGAAAGTATCAAAAGAGGATTTAATGTTAAGCTGAATGTGGTCATCATGCGGGGTTTCAATGAAGATGAAATTCCGGAATTCATTGCCTTATCACATCATTACCCGATTGAGCTGAGGTTTATAGAATTTATGCCCTTCAGTGGAAATTCCTGGGAAAAGAAAAAAGTTATTCCGATTGCTGAAATGCTCAGCCTGATTTCTCAGCATTTCACGTATGAGAAAATAGAAGATCATAAAAATGATACTTCCAGAAAATATAGAGTCAACGAAGAAAGTAAAGGTGTTTTTGGTTTGATTTCTACCATGAGCAACTCATTTTGTGCAGGATGTAACCGGATCAGAATAACATCTGATGGAAAAATGAAAAACTGCCTTTTCGGTGCTGATGAGTTTGATTTGCTTAAAGCTTTCAGAAATAAAGAAGAAATAACAGAACTCATACAAGTCGGTATGATCAAAAAACACAAAGAAAAAGGCGGACAATTTTCTGAAATGGAAAGTGTCAGGAACCAATCAATGATTAACCGGAGTATGATCAAAATAGGAGGATGAAATTTTTTATCAACCGATAGGATAAAAAAGACATAACGAACTCTACTAAACTCAATAATTTATTAACAATGAGAGAATTAATTAAATTCATTGCTGTTGTAATGATAACATTCACAATGACGCAATGTACAAAATCGGAAACGGCTCAGGCTGAAAAACATGCAGAAACTTCACAAGCCGTTTCTGAAAAAGAAAACCATAAGCATGATGATAAAGATGATTTGAAATATGTAAGCCGGGAAGTTCAGGTAAAAGGAGATGTAGTCAATCCGCTTACCTTAACCGTAGATTCTTTGAAGAAAATGAATGTGAAGGAACTCAATGACTTCAAAATTGTCTGTCAGAGCGGTTTAACCAAAGACAGTATAGAATCTACAAAAGCAGTACTTCTTACTGATATTTTAGATAAAGCAAAAATTGCCCAAAAGGACCACAAAGACCGTAATTTTTACATTGTTGCCCGTGCTTCAGATGATTACAAGGCTACATTTTCCTGGGCAGAATTATTCAACAATCCGGCAGGGGAGAAAGTATATGTAGTGTTTGAACAAAACGGAGAACCACTCAAGAAAAAAGGGGAAATGATTGTGGTAAGCCTTTCCGATACCAAAACAGGCCCGCGTCACGTAAAATGGCTGAAAAGCATAGAAGTGACCAGAGTAAAATAATTAAATTGAAAATTTCAAAACGAAAAAAGATGAACCATTTTATATCCGTTTCCGAAGCCAGAAAAATCATTCAGGATCAAATTTTCACAACAGAGAAAACGGAACTTTTACTTTTAGAAGCACAGGGATTTTATGCTGCAGAAGAAATACGGGCAACTTTAGATGTTCCCTCTTTTGATAACTCAGCAATGGATGGATATGGTTTTCGTTTTGAAGACCTTGAAGATTTTGCAGAATTGAAGGTTACCCAAATCATTCCCGCAGGCGTTTCAAAGAATGATTTTGTTTTAGGCAGGGGAGAAGCCGTTCGCATTTTTACAGGTGCTAAAATTCCGGACGGTGTTGATACTGTGGTGATGCAGGAAAAGGTAAAACAGAATGAACATCTTATTCATTTTGATACTAATGAAATTCAAAAGGGTGAAAATATTCGCCTGAAAGCTTCACAGACACAGTCAGGAACTGTAGTTGTTGAAAAAAATACATACATCAATCACGCATTGATCGGATTTCTGGCAGGATTTGGAATTGAAAAAGTTACGGTTTATCAGCGTCTGAAAATAGGACTTGTTTTCACTGGAAATGAATTGGTTGAACTGGGAAATCCTTTGGCAGAAGGTGAAATTTACAATTCCAACAGATATACTTTACAAGCGGCTTTAGCAGAAATCAATCATCAGTTTTCGTGTATAAAGCATGCTCAAGATACAGAAGATGCAACGTTTCATGCGATTAAAGAAGCTTTAGATCATAATGATATTGTACTCATAACAGGCGGAATCTCGGTCGGGGATTATGACTATGTGAAACCTGCTCTGGAAAAACTTGACGTTAAAGAATTATTCTACAAAATCAGGCAAAAACCTGGAAAACCGTTGTTCTTCGGAAAGCAAAATAAGAAATTTGTTTTTGCATTACCCGGAAATCCTGCTTCTGTTTTTTCCTGTTACCATCAGTATGTGAAGCCATTTCTGCTTGGATGTTTCGGGCGTCAGAACTTTGAAGAAGAAGTGGATTTTGCTATTTCAGAATCCTACGTAAGAAAAAAAAACAATGAGCAGACTCAGTTTCTGAAGGCATTCTATTCCAGAGGAAATGTTCGTATTCTCAACGGTCAGGAATCCTATAAAATGAATTCGGCAGCTCAGGCCAATTGTCTGGTAGAGTTTTCTGAAACGACCATAGAAATAAATATTGGTGAAAAAGTGAAAATATGGAAAATCTGAAAATCAAAGGCAGGATATGGATAGAAACCGGATCGGGTTTGAAGATTGGTATCGGAAGAGCCAGGCTTTTAGAACATATTCATCAGTTGGGAAGTATCGCAGAAGCAGCAAAAGCACTGAAAATACCCTATCGGAAAGCCTGGGGAATCGTGCGTGATATTAATTCTAATGCCTCCTGTGAAATTGTTACAAAAGAAGTAGGTGGAAAATCCGGAGGGCAAAGCCAGCTCACTGATTACGGAAAACTCATCGTTGAAAAATTCAAAACAGCAGAAGAGTCTTTTTTGAAATTCTCAAAAGAAACCATTTAAATACTATGAAAGCAGTTGTTTTAGCAGGAGGTCAAAGCTCCAGAATGGGTCAGGACAAAGCCCTGATGAAGCTGGGTGAGAAAACTGTAATAGAGTATGTAATAGATAATCTGTCACAGGTTTTTGATGAGGTTTATATTTCTGGTAACCATTCAAATTATCCTGATTCTAAAGAAATTATTAAAGACGTTATTGCTCATAAAGGCCCGATGGGCGGAATTCTTTCTGCCTTAGAATACTGTAAAGACGATATTTTTATCTGCAGCTGTGATATGCCTTTCTTTTCATCAGAATTAATAAAGAAGATGCTTCAAACAAAAGAGGAAAACAGGATAAACATAGCGCAATATCAGGAAAAAGTGTATCCGGTTGTGGGTATTTACCCTTATCGCTTTCTGGATGCCTTCACAAAATCAATAGAAAAAGAAAATCTAAAAATGATGCATTTTCTTCAGCAGCAAAATGCCAATTATATAAAGTTTAGGGGTGATTTTGAAAGTCAGTTTTTGAATATCAATACACCGGAATGTTTTAAGAATGCTGAAATTTTAATCAAAGAGTTAAGATCATGAAAAAGAATTATGTGATTGCAGGTGCAATTTTATTTTCACTGAATATGTTTGCACAAGAACAGATAAAGACTGATACCTTACAGAAGCTGTATGAAATTCAGGAGGTCAATATCCATGGAAAAGAAAAAAATGAAGGACCCATTACCAGAATTGATGCTAAGCTGATGCAGGATTTCAACAAAATGAATGTGGTAGATGCAGTCAATCTACTGCCGGGTGTAGGCATCACGCAGATGGGAGCAAGAAATGAAGGAAGCATTCTGGTAAGAGGATTTAATTCTCTCAGAACACCGGTTTTTTATGACGGAATTCCTATTTATACCCCTTATGATGGTAATTTTGATTTGAGCCGCTTCACCACTTTTGATATCAACAGTATTTCCGTGGAAAAAGGATTGGTTTCCGTTCAATATGGCCCCAATACAATGGGTGGTGCTGTGAACATTATATCCAGAAAACCTGTAAAGGCCTTAGATATTGACGGGCAGTCAGGCGTAGGTTTTGCTGACGGAACGGGTATTAACTCTTATTTTACGTCACTCAACATCGGAACAAGACAAAATAAATATTACCTGATGGGGTCTGCTTCCATATTGAAAATTGATAATTATTTAATTTCCAGAAAGTTTGACCGTACAGAACTACAGCCGTCATTGGAAAGAGAAAATTCCGGATCTGTTGATACCAGATTAAGTGCCAAATTTGGGTATACACCTAACAAAACAGATGAATATTCATTGAGTATTCTTTCGCAAAATGCTGAAAAGAATATCTCACCCAATGCTTATAATAAAGGAAACAGCAATTGGCGCGATTACCCGGTATATGATAAGAAAAGTATATACATTAAAACAAAGACCTTAGTTGCTCCGAAAACGTTCCTGAATTTTACAGGATATTACGATACCTATTACAATAAAATGAAACAGTATGACGATAATACCTATACTTTGCTCAACAAGAATTCCTCTTTTTCGAGCGTGTATGATGACTATTCATTAGGTGCGATCCTCAATCTGACCACTGAAGTGGTTAAAAACAATGTCATTACGCTTTCTGTGAATAATAAATATGATTCACATACAGAATACAATGAAGAAATTTTAGCTGACAGCACTTCAGGGCAAAAGTTCAAAGCCGGAGAACCGGAACAAAACTATAAAGACAACACTTTTTACGTTGGTTTAGAAGATGTTGTGACTATCAATTCCTTTTTAAAAGCAGTTGTTGGGGCATCTTTTAATTCAAGAAACAACATCAAAGCTCAGGAATACGGAACTCATTATGAGACAGGCGAAAAAAATGTTTTATATGACTTCCCGAAAGGATCTGATCATGCATTTGATTACAAAGGAGGAATTATTATACAACCTTTTAAAAATCATACCATTACAGCATCCGCATCCAAAAGATCAAGATTTGCTTCTCAGAAAGAAAGATATTCCAGCCGTTTTGGAAATCAGGTTCCCAATCCGGATTTAAAATCAGAATATACATGGGCTTACGACCTTACTTATTCAGCAAAATTGGGGAATAAGTTCAACTATGAAGTTTCAGGATTTATCAATACGATACGGGATGCCATTTTTGCAAGAACAGTGGGATCTCAGGACAATGGAAATCCCATTATCCAGAATGTAAATATCGGTAAGGCAATATTCCAGGGATATGAGCTGGCCCTGAATTATATCCCGGTAAAGAATATAACGTTGGGAGCCAATTACAGTTATATTGATATGAAAGATATGACGGATGGAAGTAATGAGAAATTTACCGATGTTCCTAACCATAAAATGATGGCTTACACAAAATTAGAAGCTCCGTCGCTTCGCTCTGTCCTTAATGTCAATGTAGAATTTTATGGAAAAAGATATATAACAAGTACAGGAGATCAGGCACCTGAATTTACCTTGGTGAATGCCAAACTCTCTGTAAATATTGTAAAAGGGGTAAACTTTGACTTCGGTGTAAGAAACCTGTTAGATAGAAATTATTATCTGTCTTATGGCTATCCGAAAGAAGGAAGATCATTCATAACAGCATTAAATTATCACTTTTAAAAATAAAATAATGACACTTAAAATATTTGGAAAACTTACAGACATCTTCAAGAACAGTCAATATGATTTGGACACGGAAAAAATCAATAATGTTTCTGATTTAAAAAAACTGTTGTATGAAAAATTTCCGGCTTTAAAAGAACTTATATTTTTAATTGTAGTGAATGGAGTAAAGGCTGAAGACGGAGAACCTATTTCCGGTGATGCAGAAATCGCTTTGCTGCCGCCTTATTCAGGAGGTTGATTTTAATAATCTGATAATCAGTAGGAATGAAAGCCATTGAGTAAACAATTGGCTAACCTTATGTTGCAAATAAAAACTTTTTTAAGAATGGATTTAAAAAGATACAACAGACAAATGATACTCCCGGACTTCGGAATCACTGCACAGGAAAAACTCGCTGGATCTTCAGTTTTGGTTGTCGGTGCAGGAGGTTTGGGGTGTCCCGTTCTTCAGATTCTGGTTTCTTCCGGAATAGGAGCAATAGGAATCGTTGATTTTGATATTGTAGAGATGGATAATCTCCACAGGCAGTTTCTGTACGATGAACAGGATGTGGGAACACCAAAAGTTATTGCCGCAGTTGAACATTTGAATAAGATGAATACAGATACTGAGATTGCAGCATTTCAGGAAATGCTTACATCAGATAATGTATTTTCCATTATTCATAATTTCGATGTCATTGTAGACTGTACGGATAATTTTACAACCCGGTATTTACTCAATGATGCCTGCGTTCTGTTGAAAAAACCATTGGTCTATGCATCTATTTTCAGGCATGAAGGCCAGATTTCTGTTTTCAATGTGGAAAAGGACAATAAGGTAACCAATTATCGTGATCTTTTTCCGGTACCACCCAATCAGAATGAAGTCCCTGATTGTAACGAAGCAGGAGTTTTACCGGCGCATTCGGCTGTGATAGGTACTTTTCAGGCTAATGAAGTAATCAAGCTGTTAATTGGCTCAGAAGATGTGCTGATTCATAAACTGTTGTCTTTCAATACCAGAAATTACCAATCAATGATTGTTAATTTTAATCCAGGCAAAGAAAAATCAGGACCCGAAACAATTGAACAATTTAAAAATTTCAACTATGAAGAATTCTGTAATATCAGGAAAGAAAATGACATTCCGTCAACTGCAGACTTACAGACATTCCTGAGTCAGAAAAACAGCATTCTGATTGATGTTCGGGAAACAGATGAGCTGCCGAGATTAAGTTCATTCCAGGCTTTGGAAATTCCGTTAGCTTCTCTCGAACAGAATTTGAAAACATTAGAAAACTACGAGAATCTCTGCTTTATCTGTGCTTCAGGAAAAAGAAGCAGAAAGGCACTAGAACTTACAAAATCCTATTTTCCGGAAAAAGAAATCAAACATTTTCCAGCCGGAGCAAAATCAATATTATCATGAAAAAAATAAAAAATATATTTATTGAAGGCCCTATCAGTCCCTCATTTGTCGCAGAAAGTATCGCCAAGCATACCGTTAAAACCAATATTGGCGGACACAGTATTTTTCTGGGACAGATTCGTGAAGACGTGATTAATGATAAAAAAATTCAATACATGGAGTTTACTGCCTATCAGAAAATGGCATTGGAAAAAGCCCATGATATCCGGGAAGAAATCATCTCAAAATATAAGCTGATATGTGCGCATATCTACCATTCATTAGGAAATATCAAGGTTGGCGAGATCTGTTTATTTGTCTTTACTTCTGCTGAGCATAGAAAAGAAGCCATCAATGCCTGTGACGAAATGGTAGATCGAATTAAGAAAGAAATTCCTTTGTGGGGAAAAGAGATTTTAGAAGATCAATCCCATACCTGGAAAGAAAACAGATAAGCAAAAATAAGGAGTCAACAACAAAATTAATTACAGGAATATGGTCAATATCACCCACAAATGCAGTACACTTAGAAAAGCTATTGCCGAAGCAGTAGTTAGCGTAAGTTCACAGGATACGATCGATGCAATTGTAAATCATAAAGTTCCGAAAGGAAATGTATTTGAAATGTCAAAGACTGCAGGATTATTTGCAGCCAAAAGAACAAGCGATGTTATTCCGGACTGCCATCCGCTTCCGATAGAATATACCTCAATTCAGTTTGAAATCAGGAATCTTGATATTCATGTCACCTCAGAAATTCATACCATTTACAAGACCGGGGTAGAAGTGGAGGCCATGCATTCTGCTTCTGTAGTTGCACTCACAATGTATGATATGCTGAAGCCGATTGATAAGAATATTGAAATAAAAAGTATTAAACTGCTGGAGAAAAAAGGAGGAAAATCAGATCGTAAAGATTCTGGAGAAGGTATTGATGCATCCGTAATTGTTTGTTCAGATAGTATTTTTGCCGGAAAAAAAGAAGATAAAGCAGGAAAAGCGATTATTGCCGCTCTGGAAAAACATCATGTAGATATTAATGATTATGTTGTTATTCCTGATGAAATCAAGGAAATTCAGGAAAAAATAAAATCAGATGTAGAGCAGGGAACCAGGCTTATCATGATCACGGGAGGAACCGGACTGTCAAAACGGGATGTAACCCCTGAAGCTGTTCGTCCTCTTCTGGAGCGGGAAATTCCCGGTGTTGCAGAAGCTATCAGAAGCTACGGGCAGCTGCGGACCCCTTATTCAATGCTTTCCAGAAGTCTGGCGGGTATGATTGGTGATACCCTTGTTATTGCCCTTCCAGGCTCTACAAAAGGAGCTGAGGAATCAATGGACGCCATATTTCCGGGAATTCTTCATATCTATAAAATAGTGGCTGGAGCCCAGCATTAAAAAGGAGTAAAATCAACACAATATAATAATCTAAATATTTAAAAATGAGCATCAATATCCAATCTGCGTTAGGAGAATATCTGTTTTTAGCCATGGGAGAATGTAACGGACATAAAGTCGTTATGGGAATTGGCTACACCTTTGAATATGCTGATAAAAAAGCAAAACAATTTGAGTCATCAAGTGGCGGAACTGTTAAATACATTGATATTTCTGTGATAAAAACCGGTGATAAAGAAAAATGTAAAACATTGGAAAAACTAAAGTAATTTTGTTTTGTAATGCTTTGATTGATCAGAAAACCTTATCTTTTTAATCAGATAATAATTTTACATCTTTCTTTTATGAAGTTAATGTTATGAATAAATTGACTCAGTTAAAACTTGTATTAAGTATATTTTTAATTTCATTTGTAATTTTCAGTTGCAAAAAAAAGCAACCGGACAGTAAGAACAACCATGAAAGTTCTGTAATTTCTGTTGCTGCAGCTGCCAATCTTAGAGATGTTTTAGAAGAATTCAAAGACGCTTATGTAAAAGAAAACTCTGGTAGAAAAGTTGAAATTACCTATGCTTCTTCAGGATTGCTGGTTCAGCAAATAATAAACGGAGCACCTTTTGATCTGTTTCTTTCAGCGGATTCTTCATTTCCTGAAAAGCTTAAAGATACCCATAAAGCTTTCGGGAATTCTTCAGTCTATACGTATGGAAGAATTGCTTTGTGGAGCTCGAATTTAGACGTTTCGGAAGGTCTGAAGCTTGTATTAAATCCGAAAGTAAAAAAAATAGCCATTGCCAACCCGAAATTGGCTCCTTACGGAAAAAATGCCGTTGAAGCTTTGAAAAAATCCGGTTTCTATACGATGATTGAACATAAAATTGTCTGGGCTGAAAATATTAATCAGGCAGCACAATTTGCCTCTTCCGGTAATGCTGATATTGCCTTTGTTGCTCTTTCCAATGTGATAGGTAAAGAAATGACGGGAAAAGGGAAATTTTATGAGCTTTCAGAACAGGAATCATCACCAATTCCGCAAAGCGGTATTATTCTGAAAGGAAAGAAAACAACGGAAGCTCAGCTTTTTTTCGATTTTATTAAAAGTGAAAAAGCAATCAAAATCTGGAAAAAATATGGCTATAAACCTGTAATTAAATTCTAATGCTGGATCAGGATTTTGTTTATACCTTACTTCTCACCGGAAAATTGGCACTCGTGACCACTACTATTCTGGTTATCATTGGCATTCCAGTGGCTTACTGGATTACCTATTCACGGTTTAAACTGAAATTTATCGTAGAAGCGCTCATCTGTATGCCTATGGTTTTGCCGCCAACGGTGATGGGATATTACCTTTTGGTGGCCTTTAGCCCTGATAATGCTTTTGGACAGTTTTTAGAACAATATTTTGATGTCCGGCTTGCTTTTTCATTTAACGGAATTGTTATTGCAAGTATTATCGCCAACTTACCTTTCATGATTCAGCCTCTTCAGAACGGTTTCTCCTCATTGTCCGATGAGTTGAGGCAGGCTTCCTATACGATGGGTAAATCCAAAATTGTTACGCTGATTAAAGTTCTTCTTCCCAACATCAAAACTTCCGTTATTACCGGAATTGCTCTTACGTTTGCACATTGTATTGGCGAATTTGGTATTGTCATTATGGTGGGCGGAAACATTCCTAAAGAAACAAGAATAGCATCTGTTGCAATATATGACCAGGTTCAGGCTCTCAATTTTGAAGCCGCAAACCGATATGCATTTGTACTTTTTATTCTTTCATTTCTTACTTTAGTGCTGATTTATAGTATCAACCGTAAAGTTAATATGACAACATTCCGATGATTGAGATCAATATAAAACACCAGATTTTTACATCCTCGGGAAATCAGTTTCTTGAGATAAATGAGCTGTTTGAAGAAGGGAGTATCATCCATGTTTCCGGAGATTCGGGAATTGGAAAAACTACTTTTTTTAAAATAATATCAGGCTTAATTACTCCGGATTACGGGCTCATTACAGTAAATAATACTGTTGTAACAGATACAAAAAGCAAAACCTTTCTGTCACCTCAAAAACGTGATATCGCATTGATGTTTCAGCATTATGCTTTGTTTCCCAATATGACTGTGAAAAAAAATATTGAATTTGCGCAGAAAAAAAAGAACGAAGATGTTATTAATCACCTTTTAAAAATATTCAATCTGGAAAATCTGAAAAATACAGTTCCTTCCAGGCTTTCCGGTGGCCAGCAGCAAAGAGTGGCGTTGGCAAGAACATTGGTTCAGAATGCCAGAATTGCTCTCTTAGACGAACCTTTTTCAGCCGTTGATCCTTCAATGAGAAAGGTAATGAAAGAGGAGATCGTGAAAACCTCTATCAATCAGGGAGTAACTTTTTTTGTGATCAGCCATAACGAAAATGAGTTTGAAGATTATGCTCATAAAAAACTGGTTATCAGGTGATTTTTAAATCAACTTGTTGAACCGGGATACTCCATCATTTTCATTACACTTCCGAGGTCTTTTAAATCTTTAATTTTATAATCGAAAATTATTTTAACCTTTTCTTTCACTACTACTGCCATATCATGAATAGGGCAGGGATTCTCGCTGCTGCAGATCTTAAGGCCTAAAAGGCATGAAGAAAGAACTCCTTTTCTTTCAAGATTTTCGTATATGTCCTGAATGGTTAGTTTTTCAAATTGCTCATCATTAAGATAAAATCCGCCCCCTTTTCCTCTTCCGGAAGAAATCAGTTGTTTCTTGGTAAGCTGCTGAAGAATTTTCGAGGTAAAATGAGTAGGCGTACCAATCTGTTCAGAGATATCAATTATTCCTATTTTTTTTCTCTCGGACGCCAACACTATACAGGCTTTTATGGCGTATTGACATGTGTATGAAAATATCAGCATTATTTTATCTAATTATTATAGCTAGAAAAGAAAACCCGTCTAACTAATTAAAAATTGAATTACAAAAATACAAAATCCTGTCTGAAATTAAACAATTATAAGTAAAGTGAAACTTCAGCCATTAAAGTATTTTGCATGTTATAGAGCTTTCATTATGTGGATCTCACATGTCTGTCTTTTAAAACTCATTTTTTCTAATTATTGTGAAATACTATTGATAAAGGTGCATTGTATGACTTTTAACAGAAATCAGAAAAATAATCTTAAATAAGATGTTTTTGTCTTATTTAAAAAGTAATTTTGAAATTCAAAATATAGATTGATGATAGAAAATTCTTTAGCCTCTGCACATAAAGTCCTTTTCCTGAATACCCTGGCATTCATAGTTTGCTTTGCCTGCTGGACAATGAATGGGGTATTGGTAACTTATCTGGTTGATAATGGTATTTTTAACTGGTCGGTAGTTGAAACAGGCTGGCTTCTGGGAATTCCCATTCTTACCGGTTCTATCATGAGGCTGCCTTTAGGAATTCTAACTGATAAGTATGGGGGAAAACCTGTATTTGCAACCTTACTGTTATTATGTAGTATTCCCTTATTCTTGCTTTATTTTGCGAATTCATACTGGATTTATTTTTTATTAAGTGCTTTATTCGGAATGATAGGAACCGGATTTGCCGTAGGAATTGCCTTTACCTCTGTATGGTATCCGAAAGAATGGCAGGGTAGAGCGCTGGGTATTTTCGGAATGGGAAATGCCGGTGCTGCCTTAACTACGTTTTTTGCCCCTGCTTTACTGAATTATCTGTCTGCAACTGATCCGGAAAACGGCTGGAGAATGCTTCCTGTTATTTACGGAATTATACTCATCCTGATCGGATTGATCTTTATATTCTTCGTTAAAAATAAAAAAGCTGAAGTACAGGATAAAACAATGTCAGAGCTTCTGGCACCGCTATCCAAGCTTAGAGTATGGAGATTCGGGCTCTATTATTTTCTTGTTTTCGGATTATTTGTAGCATTTTCTCAATGGCTTCTCCCTTATTATGTCAGTGTTTATAAAACATCATTGATTCTTGGAGGGCTTTTAAGCTCAGCCTTTAGCTTACCAAGCGGAGTCATAAGAGCTTTTGGAGGTTACTTGTCAGATAAATTCGGGGCAAGGAAAGTAATGAATTGGGTCCTTTATTCTTCTCTTATTCTGAGCGGTTTTCTTATGCTTCCTAAGATGGATATATTGACACCAGGCAAGGGGATCACTGCAAAGAAAACAGGAATAATTACTGAGGTTTCAACCAATAAAATTGTATTAGGAGAAGAAGCTCTGAACATTCAATCCAAACCCGAAATTCCTGAACATACATCCATACTTCCGGAATCCTTTTCATGGCAGGAAGTTTTAGTGAAGCAAAACCAACAGGTAAACAAAAAACAACTGCTGGCCCAAGGTCATACACTTATCAAATTTGAAGCTCACATCTGGGTGTTTTCTGTCCTCGTTATTCTCCTTGGGATCATGTGGGGGATTGGTAAAGCGGCGGTCTATAAATACATCCCTGAATATTTCCCAAATGAAATAGGAGTTGTTGGCGGAATGGTAGGACTTATAGGTGGACTGGGAGGCTTTATAGGACCTATTCTTTTTGGATATCTCCTTGATTTTTCGGGATTGTGGACCAGCTCATGGATTTTTGTGTTCATCATTTCAGCAATCTCTCTTTTCTGGATGAATCATGTTATTAAACATATGACGTACCGCGAGGCACCCCATATCAAAGATAAAATTGAACATTGATTATAAAATAAAAATTTCTAATTTAATATAAATACAGATGAATAACTCAGAATGGTTATCCAACTACGATCCTTCAAACGAAGGGTTTTGGAACTCTACAGGAAAAAAAATTGCATGGAAGACTCTTACAATTACCACTACTGCATTACTTTTTTCTTTTGCTACATGGTTTTTATACAGTGTCATTGTCATCAAATTGCCACAGATTGGTTACCAATTTTCAGATGACCAGCTTTTCTGGCTTGCAGCAATGCCCGGCCTTGCAGGTGGTATATTAAGAATTGTAAATACCTTTCTCATTCCTATTTATGGAACAAAAAAAGTAATTTCCATAACTACTTTTATTAAAATCATACCTCTGCTCATGCTTGGGTTTGCAGTAATGGATCCCAATACTTCTTTCCAGTATTTCATGATTATTGGTTTTTTAATGGGAATTGGTGGTGGAGATTTTTCATCTTATATGCCTTCAACTTCGTTATTCTTTCCCAAAAAAGAAGCGGGAACAGCATTGGGAATTCAGGCTGGGATTGGAAATTTCGGAGTAAGTCTTGTACAGCTGCTTTCTCCTCTCATTATGAGTTTGACAATATTCTCGTTCCTTGGAGGAGGTGAAATGATTGTTGCTACCGGAAAGAAAATTTATCTTGAGAATATCGCATTTATTTATGTTGTTCCTTTATTTATAACAGGTATCTGGGCATGGTTTTCTTTAAAAAGTATTCCGGTGATGGCTACTTTCAGAGAACAGTTGGATATTTTCAAGGATAAACATACCCTGTATTGTACAATGACTTACATTATGACTTTTGGAATCTTTGCAGGATTATCTGCCTCTTTTCCATTAATGATCAAAAACCTGTATGTTCCTTTAGATAAAGATCTCGATCCTTTGCAATATGCATTTTATGGTCCTCTTATTGGTTCTGCCACCAGAATTATTTTTGGTAAGGTAGCTGATAAAATTGGAGGTGCATTTCTTACACAGCTTACAGGATTATGCTTAATTCTTCTTTTCCTGGCTTTGATTTTTGGTGGATATCTAACACCTACCAGCAAAAATGATTTTAATGGATTTTTAGCAATTATTCTTTGTGTATTCTTTTTTACAGGAATTGGGAATGCCGCAACCTTTAAACAATATCCGGTTATTTTTTCAAATTCTCCTAGAAAAGCGGCTGGTGTGATCGGCTGGACTGCTGCTGTAGCTGCTTTTGGTCCATTTGTTTTCAATGTATTGATCAGTCAGTCCCGAGCTATTTCCGGTGATGCCCGTTTATTCTTCTGGTTTCTTATCGCAGGCTGTGTGATGGCCACTTTTGTGAATTGGTATTTCTATACAAGAAAAGGCTGTGAAAGACCTTGCTAGACCTATAGATAATTAAAAAGCGCAATATAAATTATTAGAAGATGTTAAAAAAAATAATAGCGGCTGGAGTTTTAGTTTTAGCTTTCAGTCATGCGAATGCACAAATAGATAGTTTAAAACTGAATGTTGACCTGAGAAGTAGAGGAGAACTCGATAATGGAGTAAAAACTTTAATTCCAACAGGAAAATCTGCTGAAACAACGGTTGCCTCACGTGCCCGTTTCGGAATCGATTATTACTACAAAAAACTGGAAGTTTATATCAGTGCACAAGACGTAAGAACATGGGGCGAAACAACAACTACTGCCGGGAAAAATCAAAACTTTATCCTGAATGAAGCTTGGGCAAAATATCAGTTTTCAGACAAGTTCGCAATGAAACTTGGTAGGCAGATTCTTTCTTATGATAACGAACGTTTAGTGGGTGCACTTGATTGGGCAATGCAGGGAAGAAGCTTTGATGCAGTAAAAGGAGCTTACAAAATCAACTCAAATTCCCGGATTGAAGCTGTTGTAACATATAACAATGATGACAATGATGCCAATGATATCCCTGAAAAAGAAATCTACAGCATTGCTGAGAGTGGTGAAATCACAAAATCTCTTCAAATCATCCATTACCAATACACGGGAAAAGATAAATTTCAATTTTCTGCTATTGCGATGAATAATGTGCTTCAGAATCCTTCCGGTACACATTATGATATGCTAACGTTGGGAGTAAATGCCAGAAAATATTTTGAAAACATTGGCTTTTTTGGTTCTGCATATTATCAAACCGGAAAAAATACCCAGGCCCAAAGTAAATCTGCATACCAGTTTTCTGTCAATTCAGATTTTATAATTCATCCAAAATTCAATGTCGTTGCCGGAACGGAATGGCTTTCCGGGAAAAACTATGATACTGAATCTGGTAAAAATAGCTCTTTCAGTCCTTTGTATGGTACCAACCATTTGTATAATGGGTTTATGGATTATTTCTATCTGGGAAACAGTCATTTCAACAGCTTTGGATTGAATGATTACTATTTAAAATCAAATTTTAAAATCGGTTCCAATTCTCAGTTGCAAACCAATTTCCATGTATTTACTTCAAACGGAAAATTAGGTTTTAATAATATAGGAGAGAAATATTCATCTTATTTAGGAAGCGAATTAGATATGGTTTTTACCCATACATTCGGGAAAGTAATTACTGCAAACCTTGGACATTCATTTATGTTCGCAGGCGAAAGCATGAAATTTGTTAAAAATGTTCCTGATCCTAAAAATTTGCAGACATGGACTTGGTTAGGTATTAAAATCACCCCTAGTTTCAAATTAAAATAAAGAATATAAACTATTGGTATAAAAGCTGTAAAATATTTACAGCTTTTTGTTTGTACATAAATATCAAACGTACTAAAGCATAATCTGAAAACGATCTATGTACTACCTGATAAAAACAACTTGATCTTTGCTTTGTTTGAAAATATCCGAACGGTAGTAATACAACAACCCTTTAAGAATCTTATATCATGAAAAAATCTATCGAGATATAGAAATCTATCGATGTGTTATGTTTTGCCTGATTGCGAAAAATCAACATTTTTGCAAAAAAAATTATTATTGACCTGATGTTTACATCAATGAAAACAAGATTCTAAAAACACATTTGCCTAATCCCCAAGACACAATATTTTTATTGATAGGCTGCTACATTATTAAACCTACATGTATGATTCATGTAATAAATGTACATTTTGTTGAAGAAATTATTTTCATTTTGAAATCCCGGGTTATAAATTATTAAAATGACTTATGAGAGGCTGATTAATCTTATCATTAATAGTAAAGATTGATAACCTTTATTACCTCAAATTTTTTAGTGAGAATATGAGAAAAAAAATACATAAAACAATGATTTTGCCTTGTTGCTTCCTTATCACTACATTGAGTGCTCAGGTAGGAATGGGTACGAGTAATCCACAAGGGATTTTGCATGTAGATGGAGCTAAGGATAATTCTGCTTCAGGAGCACCAACGGTAACACAAGTTTCTAATGATTTTATTGTAAATAAAACAACAGGATTCATTGGTGCAGGAGTTCTTAATCCTAAGGTTCAATTTGATATCAGATCAGCAGGAAGTGAAAACGCTCTTGGTTTAGGAACAACAACAATGTCGGCAGTAACAGCAGGTGCGGGAGCTACACGATATGATGTAAATAATATACCGGTAGGAGCTAAGATAGAAGTATCTGATGGCGCGGTATGGCACAAAGCTTATATTGCTCCCCAAAAAGCTGTGATCGTTGTGCGTAAAATTGTAAGTCAGTCTATACCATCTGCTTCTGCAACAACTATTATTAATTGGAACGAGGTACGTGATATGAGCAATAGCTTTGATCCCAGCTCTGGTGAATTTACAGCTCCCCGAAATGGAACTTATACTTTTTTATTAACATTCAACTTTAACGGAGCAGTTATCAGTGACGGTTCCAGAGTTGAGTCACAATTTTATAATCCCACTACAAGCACTGTTCTTGCCAGTGTATATAAAACTTTCGGTCAGTCTATGACAGGTACAGCTGATGACGCAAATTCTACCCGTTCAACACAGGCTGGAGGATCAAGTACCGTTACCCTTACTCTTGTTGCAGGGACTAAAGTAAGTGTCAGACTATATCAGAATCTCACTTCAGGTGCTATCCCGCTTAGAGTTACAACAGACTCCTCGAATCCTGCAAATCCAGATGATGGATTTAATAATTTAACCATAATAGAACATTAAGATATAGACTATGAAAAATAAGATCAGTATAACTTATAAACTATTGGCTTGTATTTTATTCTTTTCTGCAACTAAAACAATTGCACAAACAGGATTTTTTACTCCTACACCTGCACAACCTTTACATATAGATGCGGGAAAAGATAATGGCTCAGCTCCTGATGCCACAAAAATATCTAATGATGTTGTTATTACATCAGATGGCCAAGTTGGCTTTGGACTTTTAAATCCCGTTACTAAAGTTGATCTGAGGTCTTCGTCTGACCAGGGAATTATGGGTTTAGGGAATAGTTCACAAAGTCCTTCTGCAGCAGGAGGAGGAGCAATACGTTATAATAACAGTGGATTTTTAGAATACTCTGATGGTGAACAATGGATCGCATTGCCACTTACTGCTCCAACCAAAGCACTGGTAAATGCAAGTAAAGGCTCTGCGCAAAGCATTCCAAGTGCAGCTTCAACGGTTATTACAGGCTGGACAGAAACAGTTGATTTAGGTTCCGGTGCAAGCGGAGATTTTGATCCTTCCACAGGAATTTTTAAGGCTCCTCGTGATGGTTTTTATCTGGTTTCTTTCAACATTACCCTTGCTAATGGAAATATTCCTAAAAATACATTCATAGAAACTGCAATAGAAAGCAGTCAAGGTACAGATAATATTCCTGTATTTAAAACAATAAATTCTTATCCTGCTTTTCAGGCTGGTGCAGTAAGTAACTATATAAGTGGTAACTGTAATGCTATTTTCAACCTTAAAAAAGATGATACGATAAAATTCAGCATTAGGCATAATATAGGCAGTGCCCGAAATACTTTGAACGACAGTAAATTAAATAATTTAAGTATCAGTGAATTGTAAAATACGAAATAATGGGACGAAAAAATAAAATAAAAAAATTGATCAGTGCTGTTATCGTTTTGTCACTGAATGTAACTTATATAAACGCTCAAGTAGGAATAGGAATACCAAATCCTACAAATCCTCTTGAGGTTAAAACAGATGCCGGTAATATTATAATCAATAGCTCCGGGAAAATGGGTACAATGGTTGCCAGCCCTAAGGTAGCTTTGGATCTGCGCGGTGGAACAAATAGCTCTGTGGCTATTGGAAATACTGCAAAAACGGCTGCTCAGGCTGGTGCTGGTGCATTACGGTATGTTGCAAGTCCGGCCATTGGGGTAAAGGGATACTTAGAATTTTCCGACGGTTCAAACTGGGTTAGTTTTTTTCCTAAAGGGAAACCGCGTATTATAGTAATGGCAAGTAAAACTACTCAGGATACCTATGTGTTTGAAAGTGCAACCCCTTCAGAAATAGGCACCAAATCTGGTGTAGTTCAGAGAAGATCTTCTTATTTAACAAACTGGACTGAAAAATTAGACTCTGATTCAGGGGTTCCAACCTCGAATTTCAACCCGGCTACAGGTGAATTTACGGCACCGCGTGATGGTGTTTATTTTGCAACTTTTACTTTTGCATTACAATCCAGCCAGGTAAATACCGGTGCTAATAATCAAACAGAAGCAATTTGGGAAGTCAGAGATTCTGCCGGTACCATTACACAAAGAATAAAAACAAATAATGGATATGCTTCCGATACCGGAGCAAGTCCAAATGCAGTACCGGTAGGCTCAGCGTGTACAGTAAGTGTATATCTGAATAAAGGCAGCAAATTAAGACCTTTTACCTGGATTACAGTGGCATTTGATGGTACAACCAGTCAGTTTGATGTTTCAGGAAGCGGTGCTTACAATGCACTTACTATAGTAGAACAATAATGATATTTCAGTAGGTTTCAACAATCTAATTGTATTTTTTCAGTCTCCCAATCTGATTTTGGGAGATTTTTTTTTGAATGAAAAGTAAACTTAAAATAAAAACCTGCAACTCATAGGAATTGCAGGCTTTATTTTGGAGAATACAGTGTTTAGCTTAATATCTCACATGGTACTATACAAATTACCCACGGACATCTCTTGATTCCCGGAGGTGGGCAGCATGCTTCGGAGCAGCTCAATGCTCCGCCATTAATATTCTTCAACTGATCTCTTGAAATTTTTTTAGAATTTTTCATAGTCAAGTAATTGAATTAAACTAAAACTTAAGGTTGGTTTCCACCACCACATCCGTCATATGGCATACACTGCCACTTTCCGCCAATTAAACAAAGCTGTCCGCCTCTGCAGTCAATACCACCCTTAATTGTTTTCAATTCCTGTCTTTCGATTTTCTTTAAATTTTTCATAATAATATAGGTTTAGTTCTATTCGAAATTAATCAATTTTTGTCAACTGTTATAGAATTATTATGAAAATATTTATTTTCAATGAGTTTATTGTTGGATATTTTCCTTTAAATTTTCAATAATTAAGCAAAATGTAATGTGTGTAAAGAGGAGTAAATAAGCCATGCTATAGGAATGTGTAACAAATTGATATTTTTTGAATAAATCTTGTCTTGTGGCAAGTCAAATTTCATAATGACTTGCTAATTTTGGTTAAAAGTTTAATCACCAAATCTGATAATATTATGAAAAGTCTATTCAAATTCTCCACCGCTTTGAAATCATTACTGATTTTAACTGTTATCGTTATCACATCCCAGGTATATGGACAAAAAGTAAAACCTTCTGAAAGTGGCTATGCACCTGTTAATGGCATCAAAGTTTACTACGAGGTCTATGGAAAAGGAAAACCTGTTATATTGTTACATGGTGCCTTCATGACGATTGATATGAATTGGGGCGAGCTGATCCCGGAACTGTCTAAGACCAGAAAAGTAATAGCGCTTGAATTACAGGGACATGGGCATACTCCGTTTTCAGAAAGGAAATTATCTCATGCTACTTTGGCTAGTGATGTTACAAAGGTAATGGACTATCTGAAAATTGATAAAGCAGACGTTGCAGGGTACAGTTTTGGAGGAGAAGTGGCTTATCAGTTGGCAATACAAAGCCCGGAAAGATTGAACAAACTGGTGATTATTTCATCAACATATAAAACTAAAGGCTGGCTGCCTGAAGTAAATAAAGCTCTCGAAGGAATGAAACCCGAACTCTTTACAAACAGCCCTATGCATACTGCCTACAATGCCATAGCGCCTGATAAAACGAAATGGACAAAGTTTCTGGAGCAGATGATTGCTTCTGCCGGACAGCCATTCAATCTGGGTGATGATAATATTGCTAAAATTTCAGCACCAGTTTTAATTATAGCAGGTGATAATGATGGATTGGATAAAACAGAACTTTCAAAAACCTATAAATTATTGGGAGGTGATGTTTTTGCAGATATGGGCCCAATGCCAAAATCTCAATTGGCGATCGCCCCGGGACAAACCCATGTTAGCCTGATGATGCAGACAGCAATGATTCTGAATTACCTGAACAGCTTTTTAAAATAATAAGATACAATATCATTTCATAAAATTAAATATAATGAGAAAAATAACTGTCTTATCAATGATTACAATGGATGGCGTCATACAGGCACCCGGCGGTCCTGAAGAAGATACATCCGGAAACTTTAAGTATGGCGGATGGACCGTATCTTATGGTGATGAACTTTTCGGTGAAATCATGCAGGAAGAGATGAAACAGACTGACTATCTTCTGGGGAGAAAAACATTTGATATTTTTTCATCATACTGGCCTCAGCATGCTGAATTTTGGCCGGGAATCAACGAAGGAAATAAATACGTTCTTTCTCAAACTATAGAAAACTCAGATTGGAAGAATACCTTTTTCCTCAAAAATCTGGATGACATCCGAAAGCTTAAACAATCCGAAGGTGCTGATATTCAGATCTGGGGAAGCAGCGAACTTGTTCATCTGCTGTTGAAACATGATCTTGTAGATGAACTTCGCCTAAAAATCTATCCTCTGATCCTTGGCAGAGGGAAAAAACTGTTTGATAATGATTCAGTTCCGGCTGCTTTTGCTCTGACAGAAAACCATGTAACGTCAAAAGGAGTTATTATAGCCAATTACAGACGTTCCGGTGAGATTGTGACAGGCAATGTTGAAATGTAAATAGAAGCCTTTTATTTTTACAACTGCAAAAACCTCCAATATGAATACAAAATTTGAAGCAGGAATAAATATTGCCATAAAAATTCCAAAAAGTAAATATGAAAAAACGGTAGCCTTTTATAGAGATATCTTAAAGTTAAATGTTGAAGAAAAACCGATTAAGAATCCAACTGTTTCCAGAACCCATGAGGTAAAATTCGGGAATAATATTATCTGGCTGGACTGTGTAGATAATTATACACATTCCGAAACCTGGTTGCAGCTTACAGTTCCTGATGTAGAAGAAGCTACAGAATACCTGCGATCGAACGGGGTAGAAACCTGTGACGAAATTGAAGAACTTCCTGAAAATATGCACTGGATCACAGACCCTGCCGGTACCGTTTTTAATTTACAAGAAAGAAAATAACAAAAGTCAGAAAGACAATGTAGGAAATAGTTAAAATATGGTTTTAATCAAAATTTTAATACCTTTAACCTTCAAATCATTAAAATTTTAAACAATCCATGAAGACGAAACCATTAACTTTCATCTTAATCCTTTTTTTTCAACTGGTAAGTATCACGGTATTTTCACAGAAAACAGCAGTTCTAAACTCTTTATTAGATAAAAATTCCGAATTTATTTTTCCGCAGACTCCCGATAAGATCTCAAAAGCATTAAATATGAAACCTGTGTTTTATGAAGATGCCAACGAGGAAAAATATGCGAAATGGCCTACAAAAACAGGATTGGAACTGTATTGCGGCCTTGGGAAAAACAATGTGATTGATGAGATGTTTTTTACCATTTCAGACAATAAGCCCGTAGTGATAGAAGGCCTTCCATTTGGTCTTATCATGAATAAAACTACACTGCAGGACAGCAAAACCAAGTTCAGTAAATACAATGCTAAAACGCAGAAACTTGGTGCAGACAGTGAATTTCCGGGAGGTTCAAAACTGATTTTTAAGAAAGGGAAACATTATGCAACCTTGTTTTTTGACAATAAAAACCTGCTAAAATCTTTAGGACTTACCACAGAACTGATTGATCCGGCAGCCAATTAATTTCAACAAACTTTCAAATCCTATAAAATCCGTCACTTTTTGGCGGATTTTTTCTATCCATTCATTCCAAATAAAAGTACTGAAAACCCCTCTGATTACAAAGCAACACAGCTGCTTTCAGAAAATGGATTGAAGAATAAAAATTTAAAATTGATGACTAAAAAATGATATAAAAAAGATCATTTAATATCAAAAGATAAATATCCACTATCCCTTAAAAAACCGTTCAAAAAAATACTTAAATTCCAGAGTAAAAAATGACAACAAGAAAGTTGTTTCTTTAAAGTTGTTTCATTTTTTTACTGCATATCTTAAGAATTTAGTAACGAAAAACGAGCAGAATAATCTAAATTATAATGCCTGTTGAATAAAAAGTGTATTTTTAATAATAACAAAATCAGTGCGTTATGGTTAAATAATTATTGTTTGCATAAAATGTCTTTCATGTTTTTATAAAATACCTATATTTACCACCAAGGAGTTCTTAACATCTTCTTTATCAACCGAAACTGGTTACACTTAGCTGTGTCTTAAAAGGGAATCGTGTGCAAATCACGAACTGTCGCGCAACTGTAAGTAACATCAAGGTTTTTATCAAAAAAGGTTCACTGTATACCTCGCTATATGGGAAGGACGATAAAAACTGTTACAAGTCAGGAGACCTGCCTATTTCGAATTGACGATGCTTTCGCGGTCTGAAGCTTATAGTCAGGTATGATACGATATGGATAACAGTGGGATCAATGTAATTTGTCGGCTCGTGTTATTTTTGTGATGCAGATAAGTAGTGAGGCAGTATGCTCTTTCATTATCGTGTATTCATCGTATTTTCCTTTTCCATATTTTTCTTTCTCACAGGCATTGTGAAGTTTATCAGGAACTTTTTATGAGGATTTAACCAATATAAAAAGTTAGAAAAATGTACCCATTCGATTTCGATTATTTATGCGGGAGCAGCAGGCTTGGAGATAAACAGGTTTGCAGGGAGTTAATGATGTATAATTCCGGATCACAAAAAACGAATAAGACAGACCAGCTTTCTTTTAATTTCCTTTTTACCACCATATCATGGAATGGCGGTGGCTGTTGTTATGCCTATTCATGGACTTCAGTAAACAAATTTCAACTAAAACAATAAATATTATAATGACTACAAGTGAAAGTTTGAAGTCTCCCGGTTTGAAATTTCGGGAGGCCATGCGAAAAGAAAGTCCTCTTCAGATTGTTGGAGCCATTAATGCCAATCATGCGCTGTTGGCACAACAGGCAGGTTTCAATGCAATTTATCTTTCAGGAGGTGGTGTTGCTGCAGGTTCTCTGGGTATTCCGGATTTAGGAATTACCACGCTGGAAGATGTATTGATTGATGTTCAGCGCATCACGAATGTTTGTGATGTACCACTGATGGTAGATGTTGATACCGGATTTGGACCTTCAGCATTCAATGTTGCAAGAACCGTAAAATCATTGATTAAAGCAGGCGCTGCAGCTCTGCATATTGAAGACCAGGTAGGTGCAAAACGTTGTGGACACCGCCCGGGAAAAGAAGTGGTAACCAAAGAAGAAATGGTAGATAGGCTGAAAGCTGCAGCAGATGCCCGCACCGATGAGAATTTTGTAATTGGTGCCCGTACTGATGCTTTTGCTAATGAAGGATTGGAAAAAACATTAGAAAGAGCAGTAGCTTACAAAGAAGCAGGAGCAGATTTCATCTTCGCAGAAGCTGTTCCGGACTTAAGCTTTTACCAAAGGTTTGTTGAAGCTACAGGAGTTCCTGTACTGGCCAATATTACAGAATTCGGGATGATCAGAATGTACACGGTGGAAGAATTAAAAAATGCAGGCGTGGGATTGATTCTTTATCCGCTTTCGGCTTTCCGTGCAGCCAATAAAGCAGCGCAAAATGTGTATGAACACCTTCGCAAAGACGGAACGCAAGCCAATGTATTAGATACCATGCAAACCAGAGAAGAACTCTATCAAAGCATTGGTTATTACGACTATGAACAAAAATTAGACAACCTTTTTAAACAAAATAATTGATAATGTCAACGAACAGTGAACCCACATTTAAACCTAAAAAAAGCGTTGCGCTTTCAGGGGTAGCAGCAGGTAATACTGCGCTTTGCAGTGTTGGAAAAAGTGGAAACGATCTCCATTACAGAGGATATGATATTCTGGATCTGGCAGAAAAAGCACAATTTGAAGAAGTAGCCTATCTTTTGATCTATGGCCAGCTGCCTACTGGAGCGCAATTGAAAAATTATAAAGCCAAGCTGAAATCTTTGAGAGGGCTGCCTCATTCCGTGAGAAACATTCTTAAGAGTATTCCCGCAGCTGCTCATCCAATGGATGTTATGCGTTCCATGGTTTCCGCTATCGGAAGTATTCAGCCGGAAAAAGACGATCATAATATGGCAGGAGCAAGGGATATTGCAGACAAATTACTGGCATCTTTCAGCTCAGGTCTGCTATACTGGTACCACTATACTCATAATGGAAAAGAAATTGACGTAGAAACTGACGATGATACGATAGGAGGACATTTTCTTCACCTGCTGCACGGGAAAAAACCTGCAGATTCATGGGTAAAAGCAATGGAAATCTCGTTAAACCTCTATGCAGAACATGAATTTAATGCTTCAACATTTACCAGCCGTGTCATTGCCGGAACAGGATCTGATATTTACTCTGCCATTACCGGAGCAATTGGTGCTTTGAGAGGACCGAAACATGGAGGAGCTAATGAAGTGGCTTTTGAAATCCAAAGCCGATACAATTCTCCGGATGAAGCAGAAAATGATATTCGCCAGCGTATTGCGAACAAAGAAGTGATTATTGGTTTCGGGCATCCGGTGTATACCATTTCAGATCCTAGAAACGTTGTGATTAAAAAAGTGGCGAAAGAACTTTCAGAAGAAGCAGGAGATATGCTGCTGTATACTATTGCTGAAAGACTGGAAACGATCATGTGGGAAGAAAAGAAAATGTTCCCGAATCTGGATTGGTTTTCCGCTGTTTCTTATCACCTGATGGGAGTTCCTACCCTGATGTTTACTCCGTTATTTGTTATTTCAAGAGTAACAGGATGGAGTGCCCACATTATCGAACAGAGGCAGGATGGAAAAATTATCCGCCCAAGTGCTAACTATACAGGGCCCGAAAACAAAGAATTTGTGTCCATCAACGACCGTAAATAATAGAATGGCGGAAATGAAAAGAAACAATTCATTTCAACTTTTCACACTTAACTTTTAATTAATTAAAATTTTTCAATAATAAAAAATGAGTTCACACATCTCAAACGAAAGACCACAACCCGATCAGGTATTAACAGACATTGCAGATTATGTCTTAAACTACGAAATTAAAAATGACTTAGCATGGAAGACCGCTCACTACTGTCTTCTTGATACCATCGGCTGTGGTCTGGAAGCATTGACTTATCCGGCATGTACAAAACTTTTAGGACCTGTGGTAAAGGGAACCGTAGTTCCTAACGGAGCAAAGGTACCGGGTACCCAATTCCAGCTGGATCCTATTCAGGCTGCGTTCAATATCGGAGCGATCATCCGTTGGCTGGATTTCAATGATACATGGCTGGCAGCAGAATGGGGACATCCTTCTGATAACCTTGGAGGGATTTTAGCGACTGCAGACTGGTTATCCAGAACAAATATTGCAGAAGGAAAAGCTCCTTTGAAAATGAAACAGGTACTGGAAGCCATGATTATGGCTCACGAAATTCAGGGAGTAATGGCACTGGAGAATTCATTCAACAAAGTAGGACTGGATCACGTTTTATTGGTAAAGCTGGCTTCTACAGCAGTTGTAGGAAAGCTGATCGGGTTAAACCGTGATGAAATTATCAATGCCGTGTCACTGGCTTTTGTGGACGGACAGTCTTTAAGAACTTACCGCCACGCTCCCAATACAGGTTCACGTAAATCATGGGCTGCAGGAGATGCTACCTCAAGAGCGGTACGTCTTGCACTGATTGCAAAAACAGGAGAAATGGGCTATCCATCTGTATTGACAGCAAAAACATGGGGATTCTATGATGTCTCCTTCAAAGGAAATGAATTCAAATTCCAGAGAGAATACAGTTCTTACGTAATGGAAAATGTACTCTTTAAAATTTCTTTCCCTGCAGAATTTCACTCGCAGACTGCAGTGGAAGCTGCAATGACATTACACGCAACTTTAAGAGGCCTTGGGAAAACAACAAATGATATCAAAAAAATTACCATCCGTACCCACGAAGCAGCGATTAGAATTATCGATAAAAAAGGACCGTTGAATAATCCTGCCGACCGTGATCACTGCATCCAATACATGGTGGCTGTACCATTGATTTATGGAAGACTGACAGCTGCCGATTATGAAGATAACATTGCTTCAGATCCTGAAATTGATATACTTCGTGACAAAATTGAATGTGTAGAAGATGTTCAGTTTACAGCAGACTATCACGATCCGGAAAAACGCTCTATTGCAAATGCGATGAAAGTAGAACTTAATGACGGAACCATTTTAGACGAAATAGTGGTAGAATATCCCATTGGTCACAAACGCAGAAGAGATGAAGGTATTCCTGAACTGATCAAGAAATATAAAGTTAATCTTGCCCGTATTTTCCCGGAAAAACAACAAAGAACAATCCTTGAAAATTCATTGGAATATGACACCTTAGTGAATCTTAACGTCAATGAATTTGTAGATCTTTTAGTCATTTAACATCAATAAGAAAATGGAGAATTGAATATCAAAACGTTTTTAATGAATAGTCGATATTTTTTTGAAAATGATCAATTCTCCATTCTCCATTCTCAATTTTTATGATTAAAACGTTCAATGCTCCATTTTTAATTTAAAAACTATGTCACAAAAAATAAAAATATTAATCAATGGAAATTTTACAGAAAGTAAAACGAAAAACTATCTTCCTGTAGAAAATCCTGCTTCACAGGAGATCCTTGCAGAAGTTCCTCTCACGGAATTGTCTGAAATAGATGAAGCTATTGAAGCTGCCGTAGAAGCCTTCAAAATATGGAAAGAAGTTGCCACTCCTGAAAGAGCAAGATTATTTCTGAAATACCAGAATCTTTTAAAAGAACATCAAAAAGAAATTGCAGAAATTCTCTCTAAGGAAAACGGAAAGACCTTTGCAGATGCTATGGGAGACGTTTGGCGCGGTATAGAAGTAGTAGAACATGCCTGTAATATTCCGACTCTGATGATGGGGGAAACAGTAGAAAACGTAGCAAGAGGAGTAGACACTTACAGTTACATTCAGCCTCTTGGGGTCTGTGCAGGAATTACTCCTTTTAACTTCCCGGCCATGATTCCTTTGTGGATGTTTCCTATGGCGATAGCATGCGGTAATACCTTTATTTTAAAACCTTCCGAGCAGACTCCTATGACCTCTATGAAAATGGCAGAGCTGTTTTTGGAGGCAGGCTTTCCTAAAGGTGTTTTAAATATTGTTCATGGTACCAAAGATCAGGTAAACCATATTTTGAATCATGCTGATATCAGAGCTATTTCATTTGTAGGCTCTGTACCGGTTGCAGAACATGTTTACCGTACCGGAACCGATAATCTGAAAAGAGTTCAGGCTTTTGGCGGAGCTAAAAATCATATGGTGGTCATGCCGGATGCGAATAAAAGTCAGGTAATCAATAATTTGGTGGGAGCTTCCTGTGGTGCTGCCGGCCAGCGTTGTATGGCGATCAGTGTTGCAGTATTGGTAGGAGAGGCCCAAAACTGGGTAGAAGATATTAAAATGGCTTTAAGTACAATCAAACCAGGAGTTTGGTCTGATGAATCTGCTGCATTTGGTCCGTTAATCAATCAACAATCAAAAGATAAAGTGTTAAGATTGATTAAAAGTGCTTACGATCAGGGAGCAGAAGTTCTGTTAGATGGAAGCAACTGTACCGTAGAAGGCTATGAAAAAGGATATTTTGTAGGACCTACCTTATTTAATAATGTTTCTGTGGATATGGATATCTACAAAGAGGAAATTTTTGGGCCGGCATTACTATTATTAAAGGCAGAAACCTTAGATGAAGCGATCAGAATTATTAATGAAAACCCGTACGGAAACGGAACCTCAATTTTTACCAATTCAGGAGCTGCTGCAAGAAAATTCCAGCATGAAATTGAAGTAGGGCAGATTGGAGTTAACCTTCCGATTCCTGTTCCACTGCCGTTTTTCTCTTTTACAGGATGGAGAAAGTCATTCTTTGGCGATCTGCATTCTTACGGAAAACAAGGGGTTCGTTTCTACACCGAAACCAAGACCATTACAGCCCGTTGGTTTGAAGAAGATGTGCCGGGAGGAAGTGTGAACATGACCATCAACTTAAAATAAGAGAAAGTAGATCATTGAAAATGATTGAAATGCTCAATGATCCAATTTTTATGTTCGATTATTCATTCTCAATTTTCAATTCAAATAAATTTTCAATTCAATACTATGGAGTTTAACCTAAATGAAGATCAGCTGGCATTTCAGGATGCCGCGAGAAAGTTTGCTGAAAAAGAGCTGTTTCCATATGCTTCAGAATGGGATGCTGAAAAGAAGTTTCCCAAAGAAGCTATTATTAAGGCCGGAGAATTAGGTTTCTGCGGTGTATATACCAGTGAAGAAGCCGGAGGACTGGGATTATCACGGCTGGATGCTGCCATTATATTTGAAGAACTGGCAGCAGCATGTCCTTCTACTACGGCCTATATTACCATACACAATATGGTGTCATGGATGACTGATGAATTTGGAAATGATGAAATCAGAAAAAACTTATGCCCGGATCTCGCATCAGGTAAACTTTTAGGCTCCTATTGTCTTACCGAACCAGGTTCAGGCTCAGATGCAGCAGGCCTGAAAACAACTGCCATAAAAAAAGGAAACAAATATATTATTAATGGAACCAAAGCTTTTATCTCCGGAGCAGGTGAAAGTGATATATTAATTGTAATGGCCCGCACGGGGGAATCTGGTACCAAAGGAATCAGTGCATTTGTAGTACATGCCGATACTCCGGGAATCAGTTTTGGAGAAAAAGAAAAAAAACTGGGCTGGAATACGCAGCCGACACGCTTTGTATTTTTAGATCATGTGGAGGTAGAAGAGAAATATCTTTTAGGTACATTAGGGGAAGGATTTAAAATAGCTCTGAAAGGATTGGATGGAGGCCGCATCAATATCGGTACATGTTCTGTAGGAGCAGCACAGGGTGCAATTAATCAGGCTCAGCGCTATATGCATGAAAGGCAGCAGTTCGGGAAATCTTTGGCCCAGTTTCAGTCTCTTCAGTTTAAAATTGCTGATATGGTGACAGAATTGGTTGCAGCCCGTCAAATGGTACAGTTGGCAGCATTCAAACTTGATTCCAAAGATCCCAATGCCACTACTTATTGTGCAATGGCGAAAAGACTGGCTACGGATATGAGTTTTAATATCTGCAACGAGGCCCTTCAGATCTTAGGAGGCTATGGCTGTACCCAGGATTTTCCGGTTGAAAGGCTGATGCGGGATGCCAGAGTACATCAGGTAGTGGAAGGAACCAATGAAATTATGAAACTTGTGATTTCAAGAAAGATTCTTGAAGAGGGAGCCACTTTGCAAATACGATGATAAACAGAGTTTTCATATTTAACTTAGAAGCTGTCTAAATTTTAATATTGATTATTTTAACCACAAATCGAAGATTCGACGAAGTCAAAAGGCACAAAAGTTTTAAAAACTTAAGGTTTTAGAGCCAGACTGTAGGCATAGTAAGTACACCTGGGTTTTGTTGTGAACTTTTCTGCAGCATTATTTTAAACTTGCTTGAACTAAAGTGTTTTAAAATAAAAACTTTTGTGTCTTTTGTGGTTGTATAAAGTTTAGACAACTTTTTAATAATAAATTTCAATTTTCAACTCTCAATTTTTAATTAAATACCATGAGTGTAATTATAACAGAAATAAAAAATAAGGTCGGAATTATTACCCTGAATTCTGAGAAAACCCTCAATTCGCTGTCATTGGAAATGATAGAAGAACTGAAAACTGTTTTGGAAGAGTGGAAGACCTCCGAAGAAGTAGCCTGTATATTCCTTCAGGGAGCTGGCGAAAAAGCATTATGTGCAGGGGGTGATGTGAGAAAATTACATGATGCTATTATTGCACAGCGTGCAATAGACGGTACAAAAGTTCCACAGGATTGTTTCGACTTCTTTTCAAAAGAATACGAGGTAGACTATGCCATCCATACCTATCCGAAACCTGTCATCGTCTGGGGACACGGAATCGTTATGGGAGGTGGAATTGGTCTGATGGTGGGTGCCTCACACCGCATCGTTACAGAAAAAAGTAAGCTGGCAATGCCCGAAATTACAATTGGCCTGTATCCTGATGTAGGAGGAACCTGGTTTTTGAATAAAATGCCTTCCGCTTATGGAGTTTATTTAGGATTAACAGGCGCAAGATTGGATGGTGCAGATTGTAAATTCTTAGGATTGGCAGATTATTACATAGAATCCTCTTTAAAAGAAACTATTCTGAATTCCCTTCAGCAGGCAGACTGGAACGGAGCATCTCATAAAACTGTTTCCAATATCCTGGAAAATATTTCAAAAGAGGTCATTATTCCTCAGTCTCAGGCAGCCTTACATGAGTCTTTTATCAGAAAATTTGAAGGTGTAGATTCTCTGGAAGACTTCAGAAAAATATTAATCAGCTATAATGATAAAGATGAATGGATCAATAACGGTGTAAAAAGCTTTGAAGCCGGATCTCCAAGTTCAGCGCACATTATTTTCAGACAACTGAAACAAGGTAAAGATTTAAGCCTTGAAGAGGTTTTTCAATCTGAACTTAATCTATCTTGCCAATGCTGCATTCACCCTGATTTTGCAGAAGGAGTAAGAGCATTATTAGTAGACAAAGATATGTCTCCGAAATGGCATCCCGCAATATGGGAAGATATTACAGAAGAATGGATAGATTCCTACTTTAAAGAACTTAAAATGGAAAATGAAAAATTGGGAATGGAGATTTAAGTACTACGCTTTGAACGCTCAACTCTAAACTTTAAACTAAAAAATTATGTCAAATATAGCATTCATAGGATTAGGAAATATGGGTGGGCCAATGGCCGTTAACCTGATCAAAAAAGGCCATCATGTGATGGGCTTTGATCTTTCAGAAGAAGCTTTGAAAATACTGGTTTCAGAAGGAGGACAGGCTGCCGAATCTGCTGTAGCTGCCTGTAAGGACGCAGATGTTGTGATTTCTATGCTGCCTTCAGGAAAACATGTAGCTGATCTTTATTCAGAAGAGTTTATAAGCAGTCTGAAACCAAACACATTATTGATTGACAGCAGTACTATTGATGCTGTTACAGCCCGTACAGTTGCTGAACTTGCTGTTTCAAAAGGCTGCAGAATGATAGATGCACCTGTTTCCGGAGGAACTGCCGGAGCTCAGGCGGGTACATTAACCTTTATTGTTGGTGGTAAACAGGAAGACTACGAAAAAGCCAGGCCAATACTCAAATGTATGGGGCAAAATATATTTCATGCCGGAGAATCCGGGGCGGGACAGGTTGCCAAGATCTGTAATAATATGCTGCTGGCCATTCATATGATCGGAACTTCAGAAGCCATCAATCTTGGAGTGAAACATGGTCTTAATCCTCAGATTTTAAGTGAGATTATGCAGAAGAGTTCCGGAAAAAACTGGTCGCTGGACGTGTATAACCCTTATCCGGGAGTGATGGAAAATGCTCCTGCTTCCCGTAATTATTCCGATGGTTTTGCTGTTGACCTGATGACAAAAGATCTGGGGCTTGCTGCAGAAGCAGGTCTGGAAACCAAAACATCCACACCACTCGGTAATACGGCATTGAATTTATACAGAATGTGGAGCGAATCAGGAAACGGAAAAACAGACTTTTCAAGTATTATTCAATTTCTAAACAGAGACCTTTAAAAATGACTTTTGAAACATTACTATATCAACAGAACGGACACATTGGAACGTTAACAATTAATCGTCCGCAGGCCTTAAATTCATTGAATGAACAGGTTTTACAGGAACTTAAATCATTTGCCGAACAGATAAAACCAGATAAAAATATCAGAGTATTAATCATTACCGGTTCCGGAGAAAAAGCTTTTGTTGCAGGGGCTGATATTAAAGCAATGCAGCAGATGACTCCCGCAGAAGCAGAGGCGTTTTCAATTGCTGCACAGACCGCTTTTAATGCTATTGAAGAACTTCCGTTTGCGGTGATAGCCGCTGTAAATGGCTTTGCGTTGGGAGGAGGTTGTGAACTGGCATTATCCTGTGATATTATTCTGGCCAGTGGGAAAGCAAAATTTGGACTCCCTGAAGTGACACTAGGATTATTGCCTTGTTTTGGCGGAACCCAGCGTCTTCCAAGGGCAATTGGATTATACAAAGCAAGGGAAATGGTTTTCTCCGGAGAATTTTATTCCGCGGAGGCCTGTAAAGACTTTGGTTTTGTCAATCATGTTTTTGCTCCCGAAGAATTACTGAACGAAGCTCAAAAACTGGCAGAAACAATTGCTGCAAGAGGACCTGTAGCCGTTGCAAAAGCGAAACAGTCGCTCAATACCGGATTTGAGCTGCATATCACAGACGGATTAAAGCAGGAAGCCGCTCTATTTGGGGAATTGTTTACCACAGAAGATCACAATGAAGGAATCGGAGCATTCATAGAAAAAAGAAGCCCGGACTTTAAAGGAAACTAATAAACTGGAAGGCCGAGAATTGAAAATAATATGCTTTAAATTAAGTATCATCTTCCATTTTCAATTCTCTGTTTTTCCATTATTTAAATGGTCAGCCCATGATTGTTTTTCACCTCAGCCATGACAAATGTACTGTGGGTACTCCCGATAGAATCTACAGATCCCAGTTTGTTAAACACAAAATCCTGGTAATGTTTCATATCCCGTACCTGAACTTTCAGAAGAAAATCAAAATCTCCGGAAATATTGTAGCATTCAGCCACTTCTTCAATTTCTAAAATTTCTTTTACAAAATCATAGCCTACAGATCTGTCATGAATTTTCAGCTTGATCTGGCAAAAAACTGTAAACCCACGGTTGAGCTTTTCAGCATCAAGAACAGCAGCATATCTTTTCACAAATCCTTCCTGTTCCAATCTTTTTACCCTTTCAAAAACCGGTGAAGTGGAAAGGTTCACTTCCTTTGCAAGTTCTTTAACGGTCAGTTTTGCATTTTTTTGAAGCAGCCTAAGCAGCTGTAGATCCTTGTCATCAAGTTGTTCCACAGAATAATATTCTTTTAGATTATAAAAACAATCAAATTTAAAGAATTATATGCTTTTATTAGTGTTTTTAAAAGTTTATTTTGCTTAATTATTTAGTTTCAATTGTATTTTTATTCTGTATTATTAATTTTACACAAAATTAAAAACTTTTATTGATAGTTATTGCCATCGTTAAAAGCACAGTTCTTTAGATACTTCATCAAACAGGAAAGGTTTTACTTAACGTAGATTAATAGGGAATCGTGTGAGAATCACGAGCTGTCGCGCAACTGTAAGTAATATACCAAAGGTTTCTGTCCTTGCATATCCACTGCCAAAGCGGGAAGGATGACGGAAACTGTTACAAGTCAGGAGACCTGCCTTTACTGAATTGACAATGCTTTCGCGGTCTGAAGCTTTTGGGTCATACAGATGATATATCGGATGTATACATTTTCTCTGTGAGGAAGTTGTATTGTTTGTTATATCATGATCCCTGAAATTTTATCCGTTAAAACATTCCGAAGCATTTTAAAAGGGCTTTACCATTAAGTTTAATTAAAAAGTTTAAAAATGCAAACTCACATTCTGGGCTATCCGCGTATTGGTAGCAAAAGAGAACTCAAAAAAGCCTGCGAGCAATATTGGTCAGGTAAAATCCTTTTGGAAGAACTTCTGAATACAGGCAGAACGATCTGTAACCAAAACTGGAAGATTCAGAAAGAAGCAGGAATAGACCTTATTCCATGTAATGATTTTTCATACTATGATCAGGTATTGGATATGAGCCTTGTGGTGGGAGCAATTCCTACACGTTATCATGAAGTAGTGCTTAAAAAGAACAACACTGAGCTGGATCTTTACTTCGCTATGGCAAGAGGATACCAGAAAGAAGGATTGGATATCACTGCGATGGAAATGACAAAATGGTTTGATACCAATTATCACTATATCGTTCCCGAGTTTTATAAAAATCAGCAGTTTAAACTGAGTTCAGATAAAATTTTCAATGAATTTGCGGGAGCAAAACAGGCGGGAATCAATGCAAAACCGGTAATCATCGGGCTGGTTTCTTATCTGCTGTTAGGAAAAGAAAAAGAAGAAGGATTTGATAAACTGGATCTGGCTGGAAACCTTCTTTCCGTATATACTGAGATTTTAACCAAACTTCAGGAGCAGGGCGCAGAATGGATTCAGTTTGATGAACCTTTCTTAGCATTGGATTTAACAGAAAAAGCCAAAGAAACCTATCATTTTGTTTACACCGAAATAAGAAAACGCTTCCCGAAACTGAAATTTATTGTGGCTACTTATTTTGAAGGATTAAATGATAACGGATCACTTGCGGCATCACTTCCTGTGAATGTATTGCACCTAGATCTTGTAAGAAACCCGGAACAGTTGGATGAAATCCTTAAAAGTATTCCGGAAAGCTTAAGCCTTTCATTAGGAGTAGTTGACGGAAGAAATATCTGGAAAAATGATTTTGAAAAATCTTTGTCTCTCATCAGAAAAGCAGTTGAGAAATTGGGATCTGAAAGGGTTTTAATCGCTCCTTCCTCTTCATTACTTCATTCACCATGTGATCTGGATTTTGAAACCGCTCTTAATCCGGAAATTAAAAACTGGCTGGCTTTTGCCAAACAAAAAGTGGCAGAAGTGGTAACACTTAAAGAACTGGCATCCGGAACAGGAAATGAACAGATTCTTACCTCTTTTGAAGAAAATAAAAAAGCAATTGCAAGCAGAAGAACATCCTCGCTTATTCATAATGATGAGGTGAAGCAAAGAGCGAATGCTGTTACTGAAAAAGATGCACAAAGGATCAATACCTTCAAAATCCGTAAAGAAGAACAGCAGAAAGTACTGCAGCTTCCCTTATTTCCAACAACAACCATCGGGTCATTCCCACAGACCACGGAGGTAAGAAGCTGGAGAGCAAAATTCAAGAAAGGAGAACTTACAGCAGAGCAGTATGATACTTTACTGAAAGAAGAAACTCAGAGAACCATCAACTGGCAGGAAGAAATAGGAATAGATGTATTGGTGCACGGAGAATTTGAGCGTAACGATATGGTGGAATATTTCGGGGAACAGCTGGAAGGTTTTGTATTTACGAAAAATGGCTGGGTACAAAGCTACGGAAGCCGTTGTGTAAAACCTCCTGTAATCTTTGGTGATGTTTCCCGTCCAACGCCGATGACGGTATATTGGTCTCAATATGCACAATCCCAGACTGAAAAATGGGTAAAAGGAATGCTTACAGGTCCCGTTACCATTTTACAATGGTCTTTTGTACGTGATGACCAGCCTCGTTCAGAGACCTGTAAACAAATTGCTCTGGCCATCCGTGATGAGGTTGTGGATCTTGAAAAAGCGGGAATAAGAATCATTCAGATTGATGAGCCTGCGATAAGAGAAGGGCTTCCATTACGAAAAACAGACTGGCAGAATTATCTGAAATGGGCTGTAGAAGCTTTCAGAATTTCAGCAAGTGGAGTGGAAGATGCTACACAGATTCATACCCATATGTGCTATTCGGAATTCAATGATATTATTGAAAACATTGCCGATATGGATGCAGATGTGATTACCATAGAATGTTCCCGTTCTCAGATGGAACTGCTGAATGCTTTTGCAGACTTCAGATATCCGAACGAAATCGGCCCGGGAGTATACGATATTCATTCGCCAAGAGTTCCGTCCAAAGAAGAAATGATTGAACTGTTAAGAAAAGCCCAGAACGTCATTCCGGCCAATCAGCTTTGGGTAAATCCTGACTGCGGACTGAAAACAAGACACTGGGAAGAAACAGAAAAAGCTTTGATAGCAATGGTGGCAGCCGCTAAAGAAGCTTCCGTAGAATATGCACTTTAAAAAAACTTTAAAATAATTAGATTCAATAATTCAGATCGTGTTATGATTTTCATAGCGCGATCTGTTATTTTGGTGATCCTCGCTTTCAGATACATTTTTTTAGATGAAATCTAAGTTATTTTATCTGTAATGAACTCGGCGGATAACCAAACTGCTTTTTAAATGCGAAGGAAAAATGCGATAAATTTTCAAAGCCCAGATCCAGATAAATATCAGAAACCGATCTCCCTTTTTGAGTAAGCAGAAAATGAGCTTCCTTTAATCGTCTTAGTTGAAGCCATTGTCTTGGAGGTAACCCAAATATCTTTTGAAAATCTCTTTTAAAAGCAGACAGGCTCCTTCCCGTCAAATAAGCAAACCGTTCTACATTGACATTGAAATGAAAGTTTTTGTTCATAAAAGTTTCAATATCTATTTTGTAAGGCTCAGAGAAATCAAATAAAATATCCTTAAGACCAGGATCGTCGCTCAGCATCAGAAGTAAAGCTTCTTTCTGTTTGAGTTGCAGAAGCTCTGTAGAAGCAGGAAGCTCTTCATAAGCCAGTAAAGAATACATAAAAGAAGTTAATGCCTTTTGATCCGGTTTTATAAAAGCCGGAGTATTGTCTTTCCTCTCTGCCTGATAACCATATTCACGGCTGAAATCTCGTAAGATGGCTTCATCAAAATAGATGGTTACCGTTCTTATCTCCCCATTTTTAGGTGGGTATTTTGCAAACTTCAGAAGACGGTTTTTTCTCGCAGAATAAAGTTCACCTTCTTTAAATATTGTCTTTGTGATCCCGTCATTCAGTTCCATTTCCCCGGAAAGAACCAGCCCCAGACTATGGATTCGTGCAAACTGTTCTCCTTCCCTGAATTCTGAAAAATGACAGGAGTAATTGATAGGTAAAGGAATATTATTTTCGCTCATGGCTCAGGCGGTTATTTCTTGATGGATTCTTTTTCAAACTTACAAAACTTTTTTAGTATCAATGATGAATTACTTATTGTTTAAATCCTCAAAGCCTGCTATTCAAAGACTTTGAGGATTTTATTATCAGGCAAGAATGGTTTTAGGTTCCAGATAAGCTTCCAATCCGAATACACCATACTCACGGCCGATACCACTTTGCTTAAACCCACCGAAAGGAGCATAAGGATCATGTGAAAATCCGTTGATGCAGATTCTTCCGGCATCAATCTGTGCTGCAATACGTTCTGCATGCTCTTTGTCAGAAGAACTGATGTAAGCTGCCAGCCCATAGGTAGTATCATTCGCAATAGCAATCGCTTCCTCTTCATTACTATAAGAAATAATAGACAGCACAGGTCCGAAAATTTCCTCCTGAGCAATACGCATATCATTACGTACATTGGTGAAAATAGTTGCCTTGACAAAATTACCATTTTCAAAGCCTGCCGGTTTTCCTTCGCCACCTGCAAGCAGAGTAGCACCTTCTTCCTGTCCCAAACGAATGTAGCTTTGTACTCTTTCAAACTGTTTTGTGCTTACCATAGGTCCTACAAGGGTATCTTCTTCATTAGGGTTTCCTACTTTTACCTGTTCTACAGCCTTTTTAGCCAGTTCATTCACTTCATGCAATCTGTTTTCAGGAACAAGCAGGCGGGTAGGAGCAATGCAGGCTTGTCCATTGTTCATATACGCTCCGAAAACGGCCATTGGAATAGCTTTTTCCAGATCTGCATCTTCAAGAATGATATTCGGAGACTTTCCGCCAAGTTCAAGGGTTACTCTTTTCATAGTATCTACGGCCCCTTTGGCAATAGCTTTTCCTGTAAGGGTGGACCCTGTGAAAGAGATTTTTGCGATATCAGGATGCTGGGTGATTTCTGCACCTACTACATTTCCTAACCCGTTTACAATATTGAATATCCCGGCAGGCAATCCGGCTTCGTGGAAACATTCGGTAAGCAGTTGGGTTTGGGCAGCGCTCATTTCACTTGGTTTGATGACGGCTGTACAACCGGCAGCAATAGCGGTAGCCAGTTTGTTGCAGATAAAACTGTTGCTGGCATTCCATGGAGTAATGATTCCTACCACTCCCAAAGATTCAAAACGTACTTTAGAATGTCCCACTGTCTTTTCAAAGTCATAAGATTCCAGCGTAGTAATAGTTGTTGTAAAGGCTGAAATTGCATTTTGAACACTCATCCTGCAGAACTGTAACGTTCCTCCATATTCGTTTACCATCACAGAAATCAGTTCATCTTCCCGTTTACTAACCGCTTCATGAAGTTTTTGAAGTAAGCTGATACGTTCTTCTTTTGTTGTTTTTGAAAAGGTTTTAAAAGCTTTCTTCGCTGCGGCGATGGCCATTCGGGTGTCTTCTTCATTTCCAAGAACAACTTCTCCGGTCTTTTGATTGTTTGTAGGGTTGATAAGGTCAAATGTTTCTGTTCCATTCGGTGTAACAAATTCACCGTTGATGTAAATTTTATTAATCTGTTTCATTTTGATGATTTTAATACGACAAAGTTCGTCAGAAACAGAAAAAACAGGTTTGTTGTATAGTTCAATTTTTATTTGTTGTATGGTTCAGATTTGTGTATGAAATCTAAGCTGTTTGTTTTCCTTTTTGATTTAATATGAAAAAATGGTGTGTTCTTCTCTGAAATTGACTACTTTTATCATAACCAAGTAAATAGGTCGTTTTTGAGAACAACACTTAAACTTATTATCGCTTAGTATCAGTCTTCGTAACCACAGGCTGATCGTTCTTTCGTTTGGATAATTCTATCCGAACAGGTTTTCATTTCATCATATTATCTATTGCATTGCCTTCGAAAGGCAGTTATATCTGTTGTTTATGCTTTAATCATTATGATTTCAAAGACTGAATACAGATCAAATTATACCTTAAGAATAGTCTTTGGGTAAATCTCAGATGTATAACCTTCTTGTAATGCGTGAATAATATGGAAAAAATCCAACAAAGAATACCAGGCACGATTATAAGTAATGAGTACAAAACATATTTGGGAGGTAAAAGCGAAAAACACTCCCTTACTAAAAAAGAAATGCAATCATTGTAACAGCGACAGGTTTTACTGCAGCGATAAATTCAGATTGAATGCACAAAAAAAGAATATTGATATATGGTTGATTTACCGATGTGTAAAATGCAGCAACACCTATAACATGACTGTTTTTTCAAGAATAAGAACAGAATCTGTCAGTAAAGAATTCTTTAATAAATTTTCAGAAAACAATACAGAAATTGCCTGGGAATATGCTTTTTCACAGGAAATAAGAAGGAAAAATAATGTAGAAGCAGATATGGAAAGCGTAGAATATGAAATTCTATACAATAACATACTTGTTGAAGATCTGATCAAAATGAACAGTGAGACGATTTCATTTCAAATACAATGTTCTTTTGATTTTAACGTAAGAATTTCAACCGTTATCAGAACATGTTTAGGTCTTTCATCATCTAAATTGAACCTCCTGCTTGATTCAGGTACAGTTTATTTTAACGAAAAGCCTTTACAAAAGAAGTACAAGATTAAAAACGGCGATAGGGTCACCATCAGCAAGAAAACACTGATCGACATCTACCTTATCGGGAAAGAGGAATTACTTCTCAGGACCGCAGATACTCAATAATAAAAGAGCCTCTCAATACTATTTTTGGAGGTTCTTTTTTAATCTTACTTTGGCTTTTTTAAAAGATTGACCTGTTTCTGTAAAGTCTGTTTTTCCGGTTTTGACTTCGTAAGACGAATGGCTTCTTCAAAGTGATCAATCGCTTGATCCGGATTGATTTCAGCATACAAATATCCCAGCAATCCGTGATAATATTCGTTGTTGATGAGGTTAAGCTTTTCTGCTTCAGTAACGGCCATTTCATTTCCATAGACTTTGGAAAAAGCGAAAGCTCTGTTTAAGGCTGTAACCGGAGAATATTCAATGATGACAAGTTGATTGTAAAGGTTTAAAATATGCTGCCATTTATCTTTAGCAGATGAAGTATGCCAATACGCGATACCTGCCTCCAGATGATATTTTGAAACGGAACTACTCTCGGTCTTACAGGCTTCTATCAGGTAATAATTGCCTTTTTCGATCAAAACTTTATCCCATAATGTTACATCCTGTTCCTCAAAAAGAATGGCTTCACCTTCATCATTGGTTCTTGCATCAAGCCTCGAGCTCTGAAAACACATCAAAGCCAGCAAAGCATTGGTTTTTGGGGTGTTGGTCAACTGATTGTCAGTAAGAATCAGGGTAAGTCTTATGGCTTCCAGGCAAAGGTCTTTACGGATTAAAAGAGTATTCGTTCTGGAAAAATAGCCTTCATTAAATAATAAATATAAAGAAGTCAGTACCGTTTCCAATCGCTGGTGAATATCCTGTTCACGTAAAGAATCTATTGTAAAATGGTGTGTTCTGAGAGTTTCCCGACCTCTTTGCAGGCGTTTTTTAATCGTCTCCGTTTTTGAAAGAAAAGCATTGGCAATTTCTTCAACACTGAAGCCACAGAGAATCTGAAGAGCCAGACATATTTGAGTTTCCCGGGAATTGACAGGGTTACAGGCTGCAAAAATCATTTCCAGCTGGCTGTCAGTGATGTTTTTGGTATCAAAATCTATGTCTGGGCACTCTTTTTCTGTGGTTCTTACTTCTTTTTTGTTCTTTTCAACAATGGAAAGGTGTTTGAAATAATCTTTTGCTTTATTCTTGGCCACCGTGTAAAGCCAGGCCGATGGATTATCCGGAATTCCGTGTAATGCCCAATATTCCGAAGCTTTCAGAAAGGTTTCACTGGCAATATCTTCTGCAATCTCGATATGTTTGATATCAAAACTTCTGCAAAGTACAGCAACTATTTTACTGTACTCGGTTCTGAATAAATGCGGTGTTATTTCATTCGGATTTGTCATGGCTTATCAAAAGGCTGTAACAAAGGTAATTATTACAATTTACTGATTTCCCTTACTTCTACATTTCCTCCAAATAACAGAATAGGACATTCTTTACATAAAGCAGCCGCTTCTTCAATAGATTCTGCATGGATGAGTGTATATCCCATGATGGATTCTTTGATTTCGGCATACGGACCATCAGAAATTATTCCATCAGATTTTACAACCTGTCCTGTGCTTTCCAGGCGGTTTCCTCTGTCGGCCAGTTTATTTTGCGCAGCAATTCCTGCGATCCAGTCCATCCATTTCTGGGTATTGGCTTGCATCTGTTCCGGTGATGTCTTAGGCATAGACTTGTAATCTGCACGGAAGACTAATAAGAATTCTTTCATTGTATTCAAATTTTTGATTCATCTTGATGACGACTAATTTTCTTCAATGGGGACATTTATTTTATATAAACGCCAGAATTATTTCAAATACATAGTTGTTCTGAAAATACATAAGTTTACTGTAAAAATACGGAATGAAACCAAGGATCTGATGTCTGTTTATTGTCATTTGATAAAAAAATAAACCAGAATCCTGAGATCCTGATTTATCAATAGTGAATAGAAAATTTCAAGGTATTTTAATCCCACTTATTTTGGGTAGAAATTGCATACTTTCCAGCTCCTGTAAAGAAAAAACTTAGGCTTACCAGCATATAGATCACCAATAATTCCAAAGCCCAGCCTCCAAATTCATTAAGCTTGAAAATATTAGCGGTTTGCGCAAGGAGGGTAGCAGTAAAGCAATTAGCAGCAAAAATTAATCCTGCCAGCCTTGCCCTGAATCCTATAATCAACATAACAGGAGCTATAATTTCACCCGCAAAGACACCATAAGCAAAGAATGCTGGTAAGCCGTGCATGGTCATCATATCTTTAATAAATCCAACTCCGTGGATCAGTTTGCTGATTCCATAAACCGACATGGGAAATCCGATAGCTATTCTGCAGATAAGCATTCCTAGATCAATGTTCTTTTTCATTTCGTATTATTATTTAAAAGTTATATTTTATAAATGCCCCGATATTTTCCAGGGTCTTTTTTCCGTTGTTAAACTGATCAAAATTGGAGGCCAGCCCGTACATCATTTTATCCTGTTTCACACCAAGTCTGATAAACTGCAGTCCTCTGGGATATCCGCTGTCATCAAGATTTCCAATAGCCAGTACACTGAAATATCCTTTGAGATCTTTTGTCAGATAAGGAGTATATTCAAATGATATGGACTGCTCCAGTGAAAATCCTTTCTGATAAGTAGTTCCTATGGAGTAGGAGAGAGAATAGCTGGGCTGGATGATCTTATATTGCAGATAAGCACTGAAAAATGCTCCCGGATTTTTAATTCCAAACGCTGCGTTGGCGCTAAGTCTTTGGGTAAAGCTATAAGCCAGGGTATTTCTGATGAAGAATATATTTTCTTTGTCTTTGGTGTATTCTGTATCAAATAATGTAAGATTGTTCAGTTTCAACCGTTCATTCAGCTGATAATTGACATTGTGCATATAGGTATACGAACGATGTCCTAAAACAAGATCCGGAGTATAAGAAAGTTTCTGTGCATTCAGATTCAGGGAAGCTGACGCAAGAGCTGTTATTGTGATGATTTTTGCCTTCATATTTCACTCATTAAATTCTGAGAGCAAAATTATTCGGGCTGGAACGGAATAAACTTAAGAAATCTTAAGAAAGGTCAGACAGGTGCTTTTTTCTGAGATAACTCAGGTATTCTACTGTGATTCCCAGATAGGAAGCAATCATGTATTGAGGAAAACGCTGTTCAATATTGCGGTAGGTGCTGACGAATGTCCTGTATTTGGTATAAGCATCAACTCTTGAATGCTCAAAGGTTCTTTCCTGTAACGTAACATAAGCAGACTGCATTTTCAGCCGCCAGAATTCTGAAATGGGCGGGACTTCTTTGTATAGTAATTCCAAATGGCTTTTACTGATTTGTATAATCGTGGTATCTTCATTAGCCTGAATAAACATTCTTGAAGGCAGTTCGCTCAGATAGCTGTACAGATCATTCACCCACCAGTTTTCAATACCTAGCTGAGTCGTATTTTCTTTTCCTTTTTCATCAATATGATAAGCGTACAGACTTCCCTGAGCAATGAAGCGCATGTGTCTTGAAATCTGACCTTCACGAAGGAGATATTCTTTCTTTTTGAGCTGGATGATTTCTAATTTCGAAGTGATATAATCAATATCCTTATCTTCTAAAGAAACGATTTCCTTAAAATGTTTTATCAGCTGTAAAAGTATAGTATCCGTATCCATCATAAAGTATTGTGCTTTGTTCCCAACGATCATGTCAGGGCGCACTATAGGTACAAATTTACGGAAATATTAAAAATTTTTAGTGATAAGGCAATCTTTTGAATCCTATTTAAAAAGAAGAAGACCACAATTTACAAGGTAAATTGTGGTCTTCTCAGCTTAGAACTATTTAAACTACGATTCTGTTTTCAAATAACCATAATGCAAAGCTGTTTCTTTTCCAAACAAGCTTGAGAAAATATTCTGAAACTCATGGATGTATTTACACTTTATAGCGTTCCCATATATTTTCAGACCTTCCAGTATTTTTCTGGAGCTCAGGTCTATATCGTATTTTATAAAAGGTTCCGGTCTTTCATACCGTATACTCTTATCTGAACTGTACGTTCTTGAGAATCCCAGTTTTTCAAGCCATTCTTCTGTTATTTTGATAGGTTTGATAGAATCTGCCGGGACTGAGATACTTTGAATATCATTTTCAATTTTTACAAAATAAGCCTGCTCGACATTATGAAAGATCTCAGAGATCGTATAAATCTGATTATTATACTCCACCAAGTTCTTGATTTTTAAATCTACTACGTTCATGATATTTTGGTTTTTTAGGTGATGATAAAGTTCTGTATAAACAGCAAATACTATGCCCGGCATTACATTGTTGTGGGCTGTTTTAGTGAAGGTTAGGTTAAATTTTTGCTATAAAAAATTAATAATATGTTAAAATAGTACACTCATAGGCGAATTATAGCGTATTGCCAAAAAAAATGATGTGGTATGTATGTGGTACTAGTTTTTTGTTCTTCCTTTAGGCATTACATTAGCCGTAGTTAGCAGAAGAGCTATAATAACAGCTATGATAAGAATTCCTATAAAGACATTCCAGGAATAAGCATGAAGGAGATAACCGGTACCACTACCCAGAATACTGGAGCCAAAATAGTAAAACAGCCAATAAATGGAAGTAGCTGAAGACTTTCCACGTTTGGCATACAATGCAGTCATCTGGCTGGCCATCGTATGGGCTGCAAAAAAGGAAAGCGTAAAAAGACCAAGTCCGAAAATAAGAATATAGATATTTTCAGATAACAACAATGCGGCTCCGGTGAGCATAAACAGGATAGAACCTTTCAGGATATCATTCATGGGAAACCTTCTGGAAAGACGCCCGGTGACCATCGTACCAAAGACTCCGAAAATGTACATGAGAAAGATAAAAGCAATGATAAAATGGCTTAATGAAAATGGTTTTGCTTCCAGTCTGAACGTCAGATAATTATAAACACTCACAAAAACACCCATCAGCAAAGCAGCTGTGCAATACAGTCGAAGCATATAAGGATTAGTCAGGAAAAATTTCATCTGTTTTACCTTAAGGTGATAATCTGTTTTCTGTGGATTGAAAAACCTAGACTCCGGAAATAATTTCCAGAATACAGCCCCCAGAATGAAGCTTTCTATCCCGATAAAAAGAACAGCATTCCGCCATCCGAATTCACCAGCAAGAAGGGTAGCCATTATTCTTCCGCTCATTCCGCCAATCGTATTACCGCTGAGGTACATGCTGATGGCTGCCGGTACTGCCAGAGCATTCACTTCCTCTGTGAGATAGGCCAGAGCAACTGCAGAAACTCCGGAAACAACAAAGCCTTTCAGTACTCCGATAGCGATCAGGAGACTTAAGCTTGGGATCCAGGTGGAAATAATGGTAAGTAGAGCAGATGAAATCAATGAAAAGACCATCAGACCCTTTCTGGAATAGCTGTCTGCTTTAAAAGCAAAAAATAATAACCCTAATGCCATACCAATTGTGGAGGAGGAGACAAGAAGGGAAGTATCACCTACAGATACCCCGAACTGTTCTGCAGCCATAGGCAGCATCGGCTGGAAAAGATAAAGCTGAGCAAAAACCGAAAGTCCTGAAAAGAAAATACAAAGTTTTATAAATCGGAAACGTGAGCTTCCCTGATTGGCTTTTTCAGATGAATTCATGATTTTTTTGCAATTAAAATGCAGTGGTTTGACAGAAAAATTAAGTCTTGTAAATTTCCTGATTATTTTCCGAATTTAAAAATCATTATTTCAATCATATGCATTGGTGAAACAAATCAGTGAATTTGCAAACTGCTGATGTATTCAGAAGGAGTAATGCTTTCCATCTGTTTGAATACCCTGTTGAAAGTAGACTGGTTGGAGAATCCAGCTTCGGTATAAATATACATAAGGGTTACTTTCTCAATATCATTTTCAGTAAGCAGCCTTTTTACACACTCAATTCGGTGCATATTCAGATAATTATTGAAGTTGGGATATCCCTTTGTACGGATGGACTTTGAGATATAGCTGCTGTTGATATCCATTTCCGCAGAAAGTTTTGAAATATTAAAATTAACATCTTTATACAACTGTTTTTCTCTCATGACATGCTCAATTTTATCAAACAGTTCATCTGCAAAAGGAGCTTTTTCTGTTACAAGGGTTGGCTGAACTTCTGGATTCAGAGTTTTCTCCTCAATTTCACGGTAAATTTCAACTCTTTTTATTTTGTCTTTAAAATAGATCAGAAGGGATATTACAGCTACATTGGAAACCATAAGGATAGTATCTGTAATTCTTACATCATCCTGGCTGTGCAGAGGGAAGTCAAAGCTGAAATTTTTTGTAATAATATATCCTGCTATAATATTCAATAGTACAAAAAGGCTGTAGATAAAAACGTATTTCCTCTGAAAAAAAACATACGCTGCCAGCGGAATTGGGATAAGCCAGACAAAACTTGCAATAGAGTTGTTCCAGAAAGCAAGCATAATATAAAAATTATACATGGTGGCAATGATAATATAGGAATGTACCATTACATTTACCGAATACGTTTTGCGTACAATCAGGTAAGTGTAGACCAGTAAAAAAAGTCCTCCAAAGAGATACCAGGCCATTACTTTATCCGGGACGATAAAAGTAAATATCAACCCAAATACAGCAAGAATCACCGACATCAGAATGTTGTAATAATACACCAGCTGTCTTTTGTACTGTTCAATTTTTATGTCTTTTGCGGTATTCATTTGTGGTAACAGATAATTTTAAATCATTTCAATACGCTTCGTAACAGTCAAATATCAAAAAATGACTGCGGTAAAATGTTGATTGTTAGTTATTTGTGTTTTGGTGAGCCGTTTCCGGTTTTTCATTGATTATTAAGGAATTTGATTTATCAGCGCAGATAACTTTGCACCAGCTAACTCAACAAGGGTTAATTGATAATATGTCAATTGATCTACGTAATGTATTTATCCCTAAATAATTTTAAACAAATATACTAAAATGAAGAAAATAAAATTACCTCTTATTGGCATAATGATGTGTATTTCAACAGCTGTATATTCCCAGGTTGGTATCAATACAGATTCTCCTAAAGTAACATTACACGTAGAAGGAAAGCCGGATGTCACTACTGTTCCTGATGGTGTAATGGCTCCTAGAGTAACGGGCGATCAGCTGAGGGCGAAAGATGATGTCTATTTAGCGGCGCAGACCGGAGCATTGGTGTATGTGACTCAAGCCGTGACGATGCCTTCTGCAAAGACGGCAAAGGTAGATAAAGCAGGATATTATATGTTCAACGGAACTACCTGGAAGTTTGCATTTGGAGGTAAAGATGATGATATTACCATTGGAGACCTGATCTATTACCATGGAAGCATTCCTGCCAGTACCTCCGGAGCTGGTACGTTGGCCAGTACTTATCTTTCTGATCTTCCTGTGTTGGGAGGTTTCTTAAGACTGGATGCTCAGTTTAACAGCAGTTCGGCGGGTACAGGGGCAGCTACCACTTTTAATCCAAGACTCTATAACGTAGGTACTTCAGATGTAAAAATCTGGGTTTCGGAAATGTCTACCCATACGGGTGATTCTGACAACGGAAATATTAAATTATCACCAGGAGCCTACAGACAGTTTGATGATGGTGTTTATCTTACACAGTCCCACAATGAAACGGTAACATTTGATATTACGATACAGGAACCGGAGCCAAGATGGTACAGAGTGTATTATGCATTCCGTGTAGATAACAAATCTACAACAGGAAGCAGTGATGCTACTACAACAGATTCTAATACCTCTGATAACACAAGAGAATTGTTCCTATCTGTGCAGAGGTTATATTAACAGAACGTTTTTCTATGATTCTAAAAATACATTGATTCTATAAAAAATCAACAGATCAGGTGGTGAAAAAATCTAATGAGATTTGTGTTTTTTCTGGGGCCGGAATACTATGTGATTTCAGCCCCTTTTTGTTAATGCATCATTTCATAGGCCTTGATAAGTTCTGCAATATTGGCAACATCTAGTTTTTGAAAAATTCTTTTTTTGTAAGTACTCACGGTAGACATTTGGATATTAAGCCTGTTGGCAATTTCAAGGTTTCCGTTTCCGTCAGCCAGAAGCTTGAAGATTTCATATTCACGGGATGACAACTTTTCTACAGGATTGTTTCTTTTGTTTTGAATAATAAGGCCAATCAGTTCTGCCGGATAAAAATATCCTTTTTCGATTACCGTTTTCACCGCATTTTTGATTTCCTCCTCACTGCTTTGCTTATTCAGGTAACCTTCAGCTCCCTCTCTGATATATTGGATGGCCACATCTTTGTCATAGCCTGAAAAGATAAGAATTTTGAGGTCATTCTGTATATTTTTAAGCTCCGGAATCATTTTTTTATACTGAGTTCCCGGCATATCAATATCTAAAATAAGCAGGTCAAAACGTGAACTCCCAAGCTTTTTTTTCACCTGGTCATAGTTTTCTGCAAAATCTATTTTCAACTCCGGATAGGCAGTTTCAAGAACCAGAGAGGTTCCTGCCCTTACAACATAATGATCATCAGCGATTAAAATTCTTTCATTCATAGAGATTAGTTTTTATTGAGTATGATTTTCACAACCGTTCCCGAAGGCTGGTTTTGGCTGAAACTGATTTCAGCGCTGATCTTTTTCACAAGATGGATAACCATGTGCAGACCCAGCCCTTTTCCTTTGAAGCTTGGGGTTTCCAGCGTAGGATTTCTGAACAGGTTCATATAAGTGGCAATCTGTTCTGCAGACATTCCGGTACCTGTATCAGCGATTATGATTGTGGATTTTTGTTGGTTTTCTGTAATATTCAGGCTGATGTTTCCTTCAAAGGTATTTTTCACCGCATTATCAAGAATGTTATGAATAATGGCTGTTAAGATACTTTCGTTTACCTTAGAATATATGGTGCGTTCAGCGAGTTGGGTGATTGTTGTTCCCTTTTCCTTGGCAATTTCACAAAATAGCCTGTTTTTGATTTCCAGGATTCTGTTGATAGGATATTCATTTTCTTCAAAAATATTTTCCGCTTTGTAAAGCTCAGTATATTCTTTTAAATTCAGAGTAAACTGGTAAAGCTGCTCCGAAGATTTATAAATACTGTCAAAGTATTTTTTCTGAAGCTCCACATCATCAGACTCATGAAGTTTTTGAGAAAGCATAGCGATAAATCGGATAGGAGTGGTAATATCGTGGCTGATGGTTTCCACTAGTTTTTTCTGATATTCCGTTTCCTTTTGCAGATTGTTTTTTACCACTTCAAGATGAAGAGACGTTTCTTTCAGTTCAGAGTTTTTATTACGGACAATTTGCTTTAATGCTTTATTTTTTATTCTTAAAAAGTTGGTGGTCAGCTGAACAATGATAATGATGATAATCAATATGATAACAGAAGCAGACACTCTGAACAATAATGTCTGATAAAAAAGAGGCTGAATGTTGAAACGAACTGTTTTAACTTCATACTTTCCGTCCGGAGAAATAAGGATTCTTATACTGAGCGTATATTCACCTGGAGAAAGATTACTGATGGTATATTTCAATTCATTTCCAGTTGCAATCTGTTCCCATTCAGTATTTTCCTTTCCCGATATTTTTCCTTCAAGATAAAGGTTTTCCGGATTAGAAAAATAGGGGATATCAATAAAAACATCAGCCGTTTTATAATCATTCTTTAAATCAAGCATCTGATGAAAATACTGAGGTTCAGCATTTCCGATTTTTACCCTTTCGATATAGATTTTATTCCTTTCCGGATAATAAGTCCGAATGTTGTTCGGGTTGAAAAACACAAAACCGTCCATTGATGGGAATACAAATTCTCCATTCTCCAAAGCATAGGCATTAGGCTCTGAACTCCCATTGAATTCATTCGTCAGGAAGCCGTCTCTTTTGGTGAAACGGTAATAGAATACCGGAGTTTTTCTGTTTTCTGCGTACTGAAGCAGTTGTTTTTTAGGAACCTTAAAAAGACCATTATTAGAAGAGATCCAGTAAGCACCCTTTTGATCTTCAAGCATATAATGAGCAGATTGCAGGTAGCCATTCCTGTCATTCGGCATCTTGATAAGTTTGTGGTTTTTGAAAAGATAAAACCCACTTTTATTCGTAGTAATCCAGATCAGATTATCCTTTGTCCTGAAAATACTTTTGATATGAATATTTTTAATTATTGGAGTTATTGTATTGCTCTCCAGTTTTATCGAATATAAACCATCACTATTCCCGGTTAAAATTTCATGATCACTGTATTGGAAAAAAATATTGACAAAACTTTTAAAATTATAAATGAAATCCGGATGGGTAAACAGATCTTTTTTATAAAGACGAAGCTGAGTACCAGAAAGATCCGTAAATGTAGTTCCATAAAGATTTCCGCTTTTCATGAAACTTTCAAACCTGTTGCTGATAAAAGTAGAATCCTTCTTTTTGTACCCTGAATTTTTGTAGTACCTGATAATACTGTTTCTCTTTCTGATCAGAATGTTTTCAGAATCGTCATACATCATCAGATAATTATCATTACATCCGAAAAGGTGTTTATTGACAATACCATTTTTTCCAAATTCTGTTCCGTCCTCTGCAATGATGGTGCTTTTACTGAACGGGAGAGAAGCATAATACACATTGTTGGAAAAATCTGCTTCTTTCTTTGATATATAAAAATTGGTAAGCTTAAGCACATTAAGCCCATTATTAAGCGTTCCCAGATAAAGTTTATTGAAGTCTTTATCAAAGAACATAGAGCAGTAGGAGTGATTGCCTATTTCATCAAACTTAATAAGAAATTTTAAGCGGAGATCCTTTTCATTACCTTCTAAAATATAAATATTATCATGATTGATGATAAAAGTCTGATTGGTAATCTGCTGCCAATAAATCTTGGTGTCCGGGTGATTAAAAAGTGTTAGTTCTTCAGAAACAGAGAGCTGTCCTTTATGAATAGAATAGGTTTTTCTTTTCTTCAGGTCATTAATAAATAGAGTTTCATTCAGTACAAAAGTATTATTCAGATCCTTGTTGGTAAAGGGGATTGCTATTTTTGTTTCTTTTTTTCCTTCTTTATAGATGATGAAGTTTTTTTCTGTAAAATAATAGGCTGAATTTTTAAGCTGTATAAAATAATGAATATCATTATAAAAGCTTGAGGTTATAATATTATTGGCAATTCGTTGTACAATAGTATTGCCCTTAGAAAAAGCCATTTTATCACTCCCGGTAAGGCTGGAAAGTTTTGGAAACCTGTTTTTAATGATGATTTTATTCTCCTGAAAATTATTAAGGACCGTAATACTGTCCAGAACCGGATCGCCAATAAATTCCCCGAAATGAAGATTGCTTACCTTGAAATTATTAAACGTAATAAACGAACTCCCGTCATACCGTACAAGACCGTTCTCAGTGGAGATCCAGATAAAACCATATCTGTCTTTGACAATAGCCTTTGCACTACTTTGCGGAAGCCCATTATCTATATTGTACCACGTAGAAGTGTGGCTCTGCCCGTGAATGTTTAAATAGATGCAAGCAAATATAAATGCCCAAACTCTCATATATGTGCAAAACTGATCTATATCTCCTGCACTAATGCAAAAGACGGTTAATAATGTTTGTACAAGTCAATGTTTTTTTAATGGGCAGGAACGATTGAAAATAAATTTTTATCATTGAAGTTTTCAGGTCTTTTGTGTTTTATATTTTTTGATTGTGTAAAAATAGTGAAATTATGGCGATAAATCAGTATCTCAAAATCTGTTTTGTACAAGTTTTATCCCGCTTTGCAGACGATAAGGTACACAAAATTTTCAGAAATATTATGGTATTTCAATAATAAGTGATAAATTTATACTGTATTCATTTTGAAAATCATCCTATTAATCTCAGTGCTGTACCGAATTTGTGATTGGTTTTAGGATTTTGCAAATAATAAATATTGATGCTTTTCTATTTTTTTAAGATTTCCTGATGAACGGTTTTTAGCTGGATTTAATTGCTTTTTGTAGTAAAAGTTTGACAAAAAACCGAGGTTAATTCTACATGGTATCTTTGTTAAGGCTTATGAATATTCATACTTTTGCAAAAATATTTTCACAACGAATAAAGAGGATTTATTGTATAAATAATGATTCTAAGAACACAAACGGCTTTATCTCAAAAACAAAAGAGGCTGCATTAAATGTGGGCCTCTTTTTTATTCCCCGATTCAAAAAATCAATTTTAAACATACAAAAACCTCCCATAAATACGGGAGGTGAATTAAACTGATTGTATATTGAAATGTAATTCAATCATTATTTATTATTTTCAAGCCACTTCAGTCTGCGTTCATCAGGCAGATGCTTTACTTTAAAGTTCTCAAAAACCGCATTGAATCCCTGTCCGTCTGGGCAGGCGGCCATTAAACCCACCATTACAGGAGTATTATCCTGAAGAGGTGCATTTCGCATCATGATATAATTTTTATCATCAAAAGAATAAAATATCTCCACAGCATCCAGCCTTCTTACCGCTTTTATCCATACCGAAGGAGGTGTTTTTTCCAATGTGATGACACTCCAGTCACTTTTATTATGAGTTACCACAGTACTCAGATTATATTTGCCGTCTACAAATTCCACTCCGGCTTTGATGTAATGCTCCTTGTCGGTTCTCAGCATAAGACCCATCTGGTCAAACCGGGCTTTATAACTGCCGGTGATTTTTACTTTTGCTTCAAATTCGCCACCATAAGTGGCATAATAAAAAGGAGCGTCATCCACGGTAAATCCATAATGTGAAACTCTCCAGTAATCACTCTGCGGCGTTACAAACATCGAAAGGCTGTTGTTTTTGATTTCCCATTTTTCAGGTTCATTGAACCATGTCATTTTTTCCAGGCTCTGGGCAGAAAGCTTTTGAATCAGGAATAGGGCGCAAAAGCCTAAAATCAATTTCTTCATTCTCTTTGGATAAATTCTAAGGGTAAATTATTATTTTAGCAAAAGTATTATTAAACCTCATTCGCGTCAATACTGATAAATAACCATTATGGAAATCCGTGAACAGCTCAGCGATCAATTGCTTGATAACGCTTCCAGAAAATGCATGCTTGATATAGAAGTCTATAAGCAGAGAGCACTTGTGTACTCCCAGATGGAAGGGGCAATCTGTGTATTGAGCGATATGCAGGCGAATAAAAGCTATATCTATAAATCTGCAGCAGCTGGTGAACTGGGACTGACTATGGGCGAAAATCCCACAAAAATTGACTCCATCTGGGAAGAAGAGATGTTAAAAAAAATCCATCCTGATGACCGGCTGAAGAAATATATTCATGAACTCCGTTTTTTCAAATTACTGGAAGCTATGGAAGTAGAACATCGCACAGAATACAGTGTCGTATCAAAAATCAGGATGAAGGATAAAAATGAAGAATACCGCTGGGTAAAACACCGGATGTTTTATGTGTATTCACCTTTCAATGGCAGATTAAGACTGGCTCTCTGTCTTTATAATATTGCCCTGACTTCATCTGCAGTCCCTGATTTTATGATTATTAATACAATAAAAGGAGAAGTTGTTGTAAAAGATAAACTTGATTATAAAAATATCCTGAGTCCAAGAGAACTGGAAGTTTTAAAATTTGTAGGAGAAGGCTACGCCAGCAAAGAAATTGCAGATCTACTTTTCATAAGTGTCAATACCGTAAGCAGACACCGGCAGAATATTTTGGAAAAACTGAAAGTAAAAAATTCTACACAAGCCTTCAAAGACAGTTTTATTGACAATTCAGTCTGAAATATCCGAAAAGTTCACCATGTTATTTTGTATCTTATGATTAAATTTATACCTTGAATACAGATTAGCAAGATCAATAAGTGATGAAAAGAAGTGAAGAAATTACCCGTCAATATTTTACCTTTCTGGACAAACATATTAAAGATGTTATTTCCGGAGCTGTTTCCGATTTTATGGAACTGAACGAAATTGCCGGAGAACTTGCAATCTCTCATAAACATCTCACCGATACGGTTAAAAAGGAAACGGGAGAACATCCCTGTTATTTTTATGATGGAAAAATTATCGAACAGGCCAAACAGATGCTTGTTAATTCCGATAAATCAGTTGCAGAAATTGCCCGTATTTTTACTTACGACCCTTCCAACTTTTCAAAATTTTTCAAAAAAATGACAGGCTCTACTCCCGGAGAATTTAGGAATTGTAATCAACTTTAACCTGCTTATTTTATTTCTTTAAAATTGCTGTGGCAGGGAATTTGTGACGATTTGCCTCTCTCGGTAGGGATTTAAACAGGCAGGGTTTTCCATTGTTATTGGCATTTTAGTGAATAATCACCAGAAAACTGCCTGAAAATAATCTTTTATAAATGAGATGGTTGTAGGGAATTATCGCCTTTTTTTATTATTTATATATTAATATTTCTTTATTATTTACTTTTTTTATTAAATTTAGGTAAGAAAAAACTAATTAATTCAATAGGAAAAAGAACGTTAAAAAGATAGAGATATATAAATACTTTGGTTACCAGATCATAAGAATAAATTATTGTGTCTTTAATAATATTTAATCTTAATGCAGGCATTCAGGCCCTCTAAATAGTTATATATTTGTTTCTTTTAAACCACAACAAACAAGATTAAGGATGAGCATCAATTTCACAACAGCAACTATTAAAGACTTTGAGAATATACCAGATAATGATATGGCTCAAAGGGCTGAAATTTTTTATGAATATTTAGACTATGTAAAGTCTAATGGACACATGAATTACAGACTGAAGAACACTTCAGGAACCAATGCGATACTGAATGTAAATATTGCAAACCAAAATAGAGAATTTGTTAGTTTTGTATCAAGTGATTATTTAGGATTTACACAGCACCCAAAAGTAAAACAGGCTGCCATTGAAGGAATCGAAAAATATGGTACAGGTACAGGAGCTACTCCTCTTATCGGTGGATATTTTGACTACCACAATGCCTTAGAAAAAAAGATCTCAAGTTTTTTTAAAAGAACAGAAGATGAAGCCGTAGTATTTACTACCGGTTATACAGCTAATAGCGCTTCTTTACAATGCTTAATGCAGAAAGAAGATCTGGCTATTTTAGACATGGCAGTGCATGCCAGTGTACACGAAGGATGTGCTTTTACTAATAAAAAAACATTTCCGCACAATAATTTGGAATCTTTGGAACACATTTTGAAGGTATCTGAAAATCTGTACCGTACGAAACTCGTTATTGTGGACGGAGTGTATTCCCAGGATGGTGATACCTCCCGTATTAATGAGATCTACAATCTTGTAAAAAAGTATAATGCCTTTCTAATGGTAGACGACGTACACGGTGTCGGTATCCTTGGGGAAACAGGGAGAGGTACTTTGGAACAGGCTGGATTGCTGGATAAAGTAGACATCATCACAGGAACATTCAGTAAAACGTTTGGTAACCTTGGAGGATATGTCATTGCCGATAAAAAAATAGCAGCATTTATCAGATTCCAATCCCGTCAGCAGATTTTCTCAGCAACAGCTCCGCCATCATCCGCAGGAATTGTTAAAGCCATTGATTTAATAGACGAAGAACCTATCTGGAGAGAAAAACTCTGGAATAATATCAATTATTTCAAAAAAGGGCTTGATGATTTAGGATTGGACACAGGAGTTACCTGTTCCGCAATTATTCCCGTAAAAATTGGAGATCCTTATGTAACAGGAGAAGCCGGAAAACTACTAATAGAAAAAGGAATCTATACCAACCCGATTCTTTACCCGGCTGTACCAAGAAAAGATGCGCGTATAAGGATGAGTGTGACTGCCAGACACGAAAAAGAACATCTCGACAAAACGCTGAATGCGTTTGATGATATTAATAAAAAATTGCATATTGCAAAAAAATAATAAATTATGCCTAGAAAAGTAGTGCAGGGCCCCATTAGGGACAAAGAAAAAACAAAGCAAAAACTGCTTGCTGCAGTTGGTAAAATTTTAAGAGTAAAAGGGTACTCCGGATTAAAAGTAAGTAAAATTGCTGCGGTGGCCGGATTTGATAAAAAATTGATCTATGAGTACTTTGGAAGTACAGATAAACTGATCGATGAATATATCAAATCTCAGGATTACTGGAGCCAGGTTAATCAGGACGTTGATATGGATTTTTCCGACGGCGGACATGAACTTACCAAAATGGTTGTACTTAATCAATTCGAAAACCTGAAGAAAAATAAAGAGCTTCAGAAAATTATCCTTTGGGAACTTTCAGAAAGTAAGCCTATTCTTAAAAAACTGGTTGAACAACGTGAAGATGTAGGAGAGGTTTTATTTGGAAATATCTCAGACCCTTACTTTGGGGAAGGTGTGGCAACAAGACATAGAGCAATTATGGCTCTGATTGTTTCTGGTGCTTACTATCTTAACCTTTATACAGGATATAATGCCAACAAATTCTGTGGTATTGACCTGAAAACTGAAGAAGGAAGAAAAGAGATTGAAGGGGCTATTGTTGAATTGATTGACTTTGCATACAGCAAAAAAAAGTAAAGGTTAAAAGTTTTCCGATTTAAACAGAAATATGCTTTTTGTTGATATTTGAAAACTTTTAATTTTCAAATTAAAACTATATTTCTTATTTTTGACCAATGGAAAATTTTATAGTATCTGCAAGAAAATATCGTCCTCAGGAGTTTGATACGGTTGTAGGGCAATCTCATATTACGGATACTTTAGAACATGCAATTGAAGAAAGCCAATTAGCTCAGGCATTGCTTTTTTGCGGTCCTCGTGGTGTAGGTAAAACTACTTGCGCCAGAATTCTGGCAAGAAAGATCAATGAGAAAGATGGCTCGGTTTCAGAAGACGGCTTTGCCTATAATATCTATGAGCTGGATGCTGCATCCAATAACTCTGTAGATGATATCAGGGAACTGATAGATCAGGTAAGATTTGCACCTCAGGTAGGTAAATACAAAGTGTATATTATTGACGAGGTTCATATGCTGTCTTCTGCCGCTTTCAATGCATTCCTTAAAACACTGGAAGAGCCGCCTGCTCATGCTATCTTTATTTTGGCTACCACGGAGAAACATAAAATTATTCCAACAATTTTATCCCGTTGTCAGATCTATGACTTCAAGAGAATTACAATTGAGGATATCCAGAGCCACCTGAGAAATATTGCGCAGAAAGAAAATATCCAGTACGAAGATGACGCATTGTACCTGATTGCTCAAAAAGCTGATGGTGCATTAAGAGATGCGCTTTCTATCTTCGACAGGCTTTCAACCTTCTCTCAGAAAAATATTACGCTGGCAAAAGCAGCTGAAGTATTGAATATCCTGGATTACGATCAATATCTCAATATCGTAGATCTTGCTAAGGAAAACAAAATTCCTGAAGTACTTTTTGCATTCAATGAAATTGTAAAAAAAGGATTTGATCCCCATATATTCATTGCCGGATTAGGAAATCATTTCAGAGATCTGATGATGGCACAGAATACTTCTACTATCGATCTCATTGAAGTGGGAGAGAAGACAAAATCTAAATTTATAGAACAGGGACAGAAGTGGGCCGCCCAGCAGCTGATTGATGGTATTGAAATCTGTAACCATGCAGATATTAATTATAAGAATTCCAAAAACCCAAGACTTACGGTTGAAATTGCATTAATGCAGCTGGCTTCACTGACAGCTAATTTAGGCGATACTAAAAAAAAAAGTTCCTGATCCTGGCTCCGTTTCTTAGTGAGAAACAGGAGGTGAAAATGCCGGAAAAAGCTCCGGAGAAAAAAGAAGTTAAGGCAGAACAACAGCCAACAGCTTCAGAAAAAATTGAGGAAGCTCCAGTAATAAAAACAAACAAACCATTATCAAGACCGGGAATTTCTTCCGGTTTCAGCATCAATTCTTTCCTGAATAAAGAAGATAAAGTAGAAACAGGAGAAACAATTGTTGCGAAAAATGAAAATCTTCCTCAAAACCATTTTACAGATACAGATCTGCAGATGGAATGGAAAATTATGCTTAAACAGCTTCAGGTAAAAAATAACTTTGTTTTTAACGCAGTAAAAACCTTCAAACTTGAAAAAGCTGAGGAAAATAAAATCAAAGTTTTATTCCCTTCAGATTCTGCCAAAGTAGAATTTGATAAAATAAGCGGAGAATTTTTTAATCATTTTAAAAGAAAAGTTCAAAACCATATTATTGAGATAGAATACGTCAGAGACGTTGAAAATCTGAAGATTGAGGTAGTGACCAAGAGAAAAATGTTTGAAAAAATGATCGAAAAAAATCCACTTTTAAAAGATCTTGATGATTTAATGAAGTTTGATTTGACATAATTTTTATATATTTGTCAAATATTTCTGTTGAAAATATGTTTTCGACAAGAACAAATTATAACCAGAAAGGCTAAAACAAACGCATTTCTAGAATAAAATGGAAAAATTGACTAACACATATCTGTCTTTTTTTGCACCCGCTAATTACTTTTTTAGCGGTTATTTTAGTTTTTCTGCTTCTTATTATAGAAATTTCAGAACGTATTACCGATTTTATTGGTACTGTTAACTGAATTTCTTTCCAAAAAATACAGGAGAAGTAGAGCCCTATTATTTTCCTGATTCCTTTAAACAATTTTGAACGGCATTTTTTGAAAAGAATTATAAATTAAATTTTATAATCCAAAGGGCTATTGCTGTCAACGAAAAAATTATATAAAAAAACAATAAAATTTAGAATATGAATTTAAATGATTTGAAAAATGAGTGGATCGATGGGCTTACACAGCCTCTGATGATCGCGGGACCATGTAGTGCGGAAAGTGAAGCTCAGATGCTTGAAACTGCAAGGAGAATTAAAGAATCCAATGCCAATGTATCCGTTTTCCGTGCAGGAATCTGGAAACCTCGTACCAAACCAAACGGGTTTGAAGGAGTAGGAGTGATCGGTTTGAACTGGCTAAAAAAAGTAAAAGAAGAGTATGGTTTTAAAACAGCTACTGAAGTTGCAAACGCACACCACGTATTTGCCGCTCTGGAAGCAGATGTAGATGTTCTTTGGATCGGAGCGCGTTCTACAGTAAACCCATTTACAGTACAGGAAATTGCAATGGCTTTAAGAGGAACAGATAAGCCTGTATTCGTGAAAAACCCTGTGAATCCGGATCTTGCATTATGGATTGGAGCATTGGAAAGACTCTTAGGTCAGGATATTAAAAATCTGGGAGTAATCCACAGAGGATTTTCGACATACCAGAAAACAAAATACAGAAATAACCCGAACTGGCAGATTGCCCTTGATTTCAAGAGCCAGTTTCCAAATATTCCGATGCTGATTGATCCGTCACACATCTGCGGAAACAGAACAGGTCTTGCTGACATCACACAGGAAGCTCTTAACGTAGGATACCAGGGAGCTATCATTGAATCACACTGCAATCCTGATGAAGCGTGGAGTGATGCTTCTCAGCAGATTACTCCGGAAGTTCTTGCAGACCTTATTGGTAATCTGAAAGTAAGAAGCTCTAATCTTGCAGGATTTGAAGGAGAAATGGGAAGACACAGAACCTTGATCTCAGATCTTGACTTCCAGTTAATTGAACTTCTTTCTCAAAGAATGAAAATTTCTGAAAAGATCGGTAAGCTTAAAAAGGAAAATGATATTGCAATCTTCCAGCCTGAACGTTGGAAAGTAATCACTGAATACGCTACTCAAAAAGCGAAAGAAACAGGAATGTCTCAGGAATTTATTGAAAAAGTCTTCAAAGCAATTCACGAAGAATCTATCGAAGTTCAGAATAACATTATGATCGATAAGAGATAAATTGCAGGGAGCAGTAAAGAGATTAGGTTTTAAGAAAAGTAGAATAGTTTTAATTCCTGAAATCGATTACCTGTTTCCAGCAAAAAATATTGATTAGGGCTTAGACCTCAGGATTTAGAAAAATAGAAACATGTGTTTTTAACCTATTTCCCGAATTCTAAGCCCTAATTCCTTATATTTGCACCAGTATTATCTATGAAAGGAAAAATCATTAAATCTACAGGCAGTTGGTACCAGGTTTTGGAATTGGAAACAAATAAAATTTTCGAGGCCAGAATCAGGGGGAAATTCAAATTAATAAAAACCAGACTTACCAATCCACTTGCTGTAGGAGATTTTGTTGAGTTTCAACTGGAACAGGATGATATTGCCTGGATTACGAAAATTGAACCACGCTCCAATTACCTGATCAGAAAATCAGTAAACCTTTCAAAAGAAGCTCATATTATTGCTTCCAATATTGATTTGGCCTGTTTTATCTTTACTTTAAAGCATCCTGAAACATCTTTAGGATTTCTGGACAGATTTCTGGCATGTTGTGAAGCCTATAACATTACACCACTGATTCTTTTTAATAAGATTGATGTTCTCCATGGAGAAGAAATAGAAATTGTAAAAGATATAGAATTTCTCTACCAGGAAATTGGATATCAGACACTGGAAATCTCTTCCTATTCAAGACTGAACCTTGATCAGCTGGAAGAAATCCTTAAAGATAAAACTTCGGTGTTCTTCGGGCACTCGGGCTGTGGAAAGTCAACTCTGGTAAATGCTTTACAGCCAGGATTAAATTTAAAAACATCCGAAATTTCAGATACTCACCTGAAAGGAAAACATACAACTACTTTTGCACAAATGCACTTCTGGGATTTTGGCGGAAATGTTATAGATACCCCTGGTGTCCGTGAATTTGCCATGATTGATATTGAAAAAGAAGAAGTACAGCATTATTTCCCTGAGATTTTCAAAAAGAGAGAAGAGTGCAAATTTCACAATTGTCTTCACGTGAATGAGCCCAAGTGTGCTGTTCTTGATGCCCTTGAAACAGGAGAAATACAACATTCACGCTATGCTACATACATTAAATTAATGGATGAGGCGGAAGAAGCTTCTCAGAAATAATTAACGAGATCAATTTACGATTCCATAACCACTGCAGATTAATTCGGACAATCTGTACATATTCTATTGTTGTCATGTCAAAATAATATTTTTTAGATATTATCTTTTGAAGGTCAAATTTCACATCTTTATGGATTGTCTGTTTTTTTTATGATTTGTTTTCTTAATTTTTACGAAAAAAATATGCTTTTTAGATAACTCTACTTTTTGATGTGACAAATTTGGCAGATAACTCCACTTTTGGCACATTTTAGTTGATTGAAAAAATGATATTCTAGAAAATCTGATTATTTTATTGATCGAAATAAAAGCAATAATATTGTTAAATATTCCTCTTTATAGCTTTGAAAATTATAGAATTGATAAAAAAAGGTTGTTTTTTTTGAAAATAAAAAACCCAGCCGAAGCTGGGTAAAAACTAATAACCATGAAAACTCAAATTAAACATGAGAATCGCAATAGAATAAACAATTACTGTGCCAAAGATTAGTTCATGATTTCTTAATAAAAGTTATTTTTATGTTAAAAAAAAATTAAAATAAAAATCAAAGATATTTTTTGTAATTTTGCGCCATTAAAAAAATATACATTTATGTCTAACATTACATTCACTATGATTAAGCCTGATGCAGTTGCTGACGGACATATCGGTGCTATATTGGGTAAGATTGCTGAAGGAGGTTTTAAAATCAAAGCTTTAAAATTAACTCAGCTTACAGTTGCTGATGCAAAAAAATTCTATGAAGTACACGCTGAAAGACCATTTTATGGTGAGTTGGTAGAATTCATGAGCTCTGGACCTATCGTTGCTGCAGTTTTAGAAAAAGATAATGCAGTTGAAGACTTCAGAACATTAATCGGTGCTACTAACCCTGCAGAAGCAGCTGAAGGTACAATCAGAAAGATGTTTGCAAGAAGCATCGGAGAAAATGCGGTTCACGGTTCAGATTCTGACGAGAATGCATTAATCGAAGCTCAGTTCCATTTTTCAGGAAGAGAGATTTTCTAAGAAAATCATCTTACAAAATAAAAGATCCGGAGATTTTTCTCCGGATTTTGTTTTTTATGACATTCTATTAAAGATTGTTTTCAATGGCACCCACATTTTCTCTGTAGAGCTCAAGAGGCTTGTTGAGTAAAACAGCAATGACCGTCATTTGCTTATCCAGCTTTTCCTTGGGAATATCAATGTAAATAATTCCCGGCCTGGCACTCCAGTACAGCTTATTGTAAATGGTATGTGAGAGCATTGTACCTTCTCCCACAACTCTGATTCTTGCAATCTCATTCTTTATTCCTTTAAGTGCAATCGGACCTGTAGGTGTTCCTTCTACAAAAAGATAGAGTGTCTGTTTATCTTTTGATAATGCGCTCATTCCAGGATAATGTCCATCTGGTAATCCTTTCTCGGTTTCATAAAGTGCTTCCGCATGTTTACTTATCCATTGCAGAGTTTCCTGATTGGTGTTGGGTGTTTTTTTTATTTTCATATCAAGCCCATCACTGGTTAGTCCTGATGAAGTTGGCAGATTATGACCATTATATAGTGCATTGGCTATAGTATAGACTGCGTTCTGCGTATTTTTATCATCCATAATTTCTGCGAGAGGACGATCTTCCTTCTTAAAATCTTTCAAAAATAAAGGTGGGATATCAAAAGTAAGCTCTACAACGGTGACATCTTTATCAAATTTTACATTGGAAAAATTTAATGTCAGTGTTTTTTCAGCATTATAGTCTGTTTTGATTACAGCAGAAGGATCTCCGATAACTTTTACTGAAGTAGGTTTTGTTCCCAGTCCATAAATCTTTGTGAAGTTTTTGGCTTCCTCCAGATAAAGGAATAATGACTTTTTTGTGGTGGATAAAGAAGATTTTCCTTTATAATTTTCAAAAGGAATTCCACGGGTTGTTTCATAAATGGCATGCTGATTTTTGGAAGTCCAACGACCAAGATTTTTCAGAATTTCAATCTGTTCTTCGGGAATGGTGCCATCTGATCTGGGTCCGATATCAAGCAGGAGATTTCCTCCCATACTGATCACGTCTGCCAGGGTTCTGACAATCATATTAGGTGTTTTATAACTTTTATCGAAAGGTTGATATCCCCAGGAATCATTCATGGTATAACAAAGCTCCCAGTATGGATTTTGTGGTGGAACTACAGGAATTCCCTGTTCAGGAGTATCATAATCTCCATGAGTATTAAGTCTTGAATTGATAATGATATTGGAATTGTATTTCTTAAGCAGATCCAGCGTCTGAGTAGCTTTCCATTCCTCAGAAGTATGTTCCCAGTCTCCATCAAACCAAAGAAGGTCAGGCGAGTATTGAGAAGAAAGTTCATTAAGCTGGCTTTGATAATAGCTGATGAAATTCTGCCATCGTTTAGGGTCGTCTTTTATTTCGTACCGTTTTTTTGTCCGGGTGTTGATGTCATAATAAGGATGGCTCCAATCCGGCAAAGAGAAATAAAGTCCGGTTTTTAATCCTGAATTTTTCAAAGCGGAGACAAAAGGACTTAAAACATCTTTCTTAGCCAAAGACTGTCCTGGAATAGTAGTCGCTTTTTCAGCCTTAGAGTTCCACAATGAAACCCCGTCATGATGTTTGGTTGTAATAACAGCGTATTTTGCTCCGGATTCTTTAATAAGGTTTACCCATTGTTCCGGCTGATGTTTTGAAGCTGAAAAACCATTCAGCTGATTCATATAATTTTCGTGATTGATATAATTGTTGAAAAATGACCATGATTCGGAGATTCCATTCACGGAGTAGATTCCCCAATGAATAAAAATACCCAGTTTGGCATTTTTAAACCATTCCATTTTCTTGCTGTTGTCAGCTGTTTGAACCTGTGCGTCGATAGTATAAGCCGATAATGTCAACCCAAGGAAAACAGCTTTAATCAGGCTGCTTTTCATATATAGTTTTATTTTATCATTAAATATAAATAAAGAAAGCATTACCGCAACAATTTCTTGATATTTACTCATAATTATTACCAGGGTGTTACCTTTATTATTGTATTTTTATGATTTTAATGAAAAATTACTAAATAATCCCCACTATGCAGACAAACCCTGACAAAAACAGGACAACCTCAACATATTGATGATTTCATAAGGTACGAATTTAGACATAAAAAGCCATAAATAAGTCATAAAGAGCTAAAGTTGACGCTCTAAATCGTACAATTTAGGCTATGTTGATTTTTTGGAAAAAGTAATTCCTGACAGTGTGATTTTTTATACTTTGACCTGCCATACTTGATTACTTGCAGTGAGTGTAACAAATTATGGAATAAACAAAACGAAAGGCAGTTGGTAAAAACATTGCATGAATTAAACAGGGGAAATATTCGTTTTGCCTGTTCAAATGTTGTTGTTTACAAAGGAAAAGAGAATACAATTTTTAATGATTGGGCAAAAGATTACAATGTAACCCCGATCAGGAGTAACTATATCAGTTATCACGATAACAGCGTAAAAACATTTACGGAAGTTTTAGTTAAGAATTATGAATAATCCAGTGGGTGGGACTTTGCGATGGATACCGAAACAATGCAAAAAAATTGGTGTATCTCAAAAATGCAATAGATTGTAAAAATGAAACATACAAATAAAAAGGATTAATAAAGTAAAAATTTGTGTATAACTAAAAAGTAAATATCTTTGTAAGAAACACAACAAAAACCTAATGAAGAAAAAGTATGCCAATTTCTTACCCAATATTGATCCTAAAATCTATATAAGCTTCGGAATTATTCTACTTTTAAGCTTAATTTTTTTACTGTACCAGTACCTTCGCCATGTTGACTGTGAAAATGCCAACTATTACATTCATGCGGATGAATATATCGTTAACAAAGTAGTCGAGTTCAATGACAATACCAAAGGAGCAACTTCTTGGGAGTGGGATTTTGGGGATAGTACTGTGGTAGACCGCAGACAGCGTACCCTTCATTCTTATAAGAAGCCTGGCGAATATATCGTAAAGCTGAAGATCAACGGAAACTGCACCCATGAAAAGTTAGTTACCATTACCAGCATCAGCCAGCAGACCGGTTATCTTCCTATTATTATGGCTCCGGATGTTGCAACCGTTGGAGAAAATGTTTATTTCAATGCAGAAAAAGAAGGTGGCGAATCCTGGGAATGGAGCTTTGGGGAAACAGCCAGTACTGATGCCTTAGGAAAATCGCCTGTTTATAAATTCAAAACAACAGGAGATAAAAAAATTACGCTTATTGTCAACGGAGATGTAGAACATACCGCTGTAAAAACCATTTATGTCGCTCCGAAGACTATCAAGGCAAAACAGAAAATTGATATTAAATCATACGAATTTGAAAAGTCTCATTCCTCATTTTCATTACCTATGGGAGATGCGCAAAAAGATCCGCTGGTTGATATGTTGCAATACATTCCTGTTTCTCCAAAAACAAAATCCAAAAAAGATTCCATAATAGCCGCTAAAAAAGCTCCTGAAATCTCTAACGAGCAATTTCAGCTATTACTTAACCAAGTCGCTACACAGGCAAAAACAAAGGATGATTTTAAAGATTACCTCTGTGGAAAATACGATATTCCTGTAGTTGCTAATGATGAAAAGCTGATTCCTTTTGATCAGTTCTGCCAGAATATTGCAGGAAATAAAATAAAAATTACGGCATTACGCCTGAATAAAGATGCTAATAACTGTGTTCAGAATATCAACATCCATTATAAGGTGAAAAAATGGATGATCTGGATGAAAGAATAAAAAAACAAAAACACAAAATTTTAAGATGAATCAACAAACCACCTATGATCAGGAAGTAGCCAAAGCACTCAATATAGCTCAAAAAATAGGACGAGAAAATCTAAATGCCCATTATTCAGGAGCACACCTGTTAAAAGCAATGCTTAACAGGGATTTATCATTGTTAAAGCAATTGGAAGCATTGGGTATTGATGTTTTTTATCTGGAAGAATGGGCGGAAGTACGCATTGAAGAGCTCCCTAAATCTCCTAATAAATATTCCTGTGAACCTGACGAAATCATTGACGAAATTTTTGCGGAGGCAGATGCCGTTAGAGAGCTTTTAGCTGAAGAAGAGATTTCTCTATTCGCTGTAATGGTTTCTATCAGCTCTCCGGGAGTGGCATTTAATTTTGACCAGATGAAAACCTTTCCGGTTTCCCGAAATGAATTGCTAAAGGATGTATCCACATTCGGTGGAACGCAGGAAAATATAATAGCAGAATCATCTAAAAAAAACAGCAAAGGATTTATTCAGAAATACTGCATTAACAAAAAAGAGCAAGTTAAAAAGAAAAACAGAAAAGAGCTTCTTGTAGGCAGGGATACAGAGATCAATAAGATCACAGAAATCTTATGCCGTTTCAGTAAACAGAATGTTTTGGTTATTGGTGATCATGGTGTTGGAAAAACTGCACTTATCGAAGGATTTGTTCAGAAAGTTCTTTTAAAACAGATTCCCGACATTCTTTCCGAAGTGGAAATTTTCGAGCTGGATATGGGTGCTCTTATTGCCGGTGCTTCTTACAAAGGGGAAATTGAAGACCGTATCAAGAACATTGCTTTGGAACTGAAATCCATTCCTAAAGCGGTATTAATCATTGAAGAATTTCATTCTTTATTCGGAAGCCACGGGTCAGATTCGGGAGTTGTGAATTTATTGAAAAGTGAATTGTCTAACGGACTGACCATTATCTCCACTTCTACGATTGAAGAATACACCAAGAAAATTGAAAAAGAACAAGGCTTGACAGGAATGTTCGAGCTTCTGAAGCTGGAAGAAACCGATGATGAGATGCATTTCAGAATGCTGAAACAAACATTAGAGGATTACCAGCTTCATCATAAGATCACAATAGACGATGATACGATGAAAGAGGCAATCCGTCTTTCCAAAAGATATATGAAAGAAAAAAGCCTGCCTGCATCTGCTATTGATTTGATAGACCATACAATGTCGGTTCTTAAAACTGCCGGAGAATCTTTTTTAAAGGAAAGAAATCATCTGGTAACGAAAATCATTTATCTGGAAGACAACACCAACAATTATACGGAAGAAGAACGGAAAATGCATTCCGACTGGCTGTTGAAGGATTTAATTGAGAAAACGAAATATCTCATCAGTACATCAGATACAGAGCAGGAGGAAAAAGAGCTTCCGAAATTTGAAAATGCGGACGAAACTCTAAAATTTTCCAGAGAACTGATCGAAAAAACGGAAAAAATAGCTCAGGAAAAAAGAACCCATATCACGGAGTTCGATTTAGGCTTGATTATTTCCCAAAAAACGAATATTCCGATTGGTAAGCTAAAAGAAGAAGAAAAGCAAAAACTGAACGAAATGGAGGGTGTACTTGCCCGAAGAGTAGTCGGACAGGATCATGCGATTACTATTGTTTCGGAAGCCGTTTTGGAAACCCGTTCAGGGCTGAGCAAAGCAGGACAGCCAATTGGCTCATTTTTCTTTCTCGGACCAACAGGAACCGGAAAAACCGAATTGGCGAAATCCCTTGCCGAGTTTCTATTCCAGGATGAAAATGCGATTATCCGTTTTGATATGTCAGAATTCAAAGAGGAACATTCCGCAGCACTTTTGTATGGAGCTCCTCCGGGATATGTCGGTTATGAAGAAGGCGGACTTTTGGTCAATAAAATCCGTCAAAGACCGTATTCCATTGTATTGTTTGATGAAATCGAAAAAGCACACACATCCGTATTCGATGTTTTTCTACAGATTATGGACGAAGGAAAGTTGCATGACCGATTGGGGAAAGAAGGTGATTTTTCCAATGCCATTATTCTGTTTACTTCCAATATCGGTTCTGAATTTATTGTAGAATCTTTTGGTAAAGGAGAAATACCGCCTTCTTCAAAACTATTGGAAATGATGAGCCGTTTCTTCCGTCCCGAGTTTTTAGGAAGACTTACCGAAACCATTCCGTTTGCACCGATCAGCAAGGACAATGCCTTGAAAATTTTTGAAATTCATTTGAAAAAAGAATTACTGGATCTGGCTAAAAATCTCAATATAGAATTAGTCATTACCCAGGAAGCCAAAGAATACCTTTCCACAGAAGGGTACGATATTAAATACGGTGCAAGACCTTTAAAGGGGGTTATCCGCGGAAGATTAAGAAGACCATTAGCAAAGAAAATTGTTGCAGGAGAGTTTAAAGACGGTGATACAGTAGAAGTTTCATTGGTGGATAATGATTTGGTCTGGAAAAAAACTATAAATTAATACATTATATAAATTGAAATAAAAATTGAATATTATTTACAAACTATATGCTATTGATGAAAATGAATATTGTTTATTAATAATATAATACATTATTACTGAAAAATCTATATTATTAAATTGTGATGAATTTAGAATTTTCTTTAATTTTTTATCAATTTTTAGGCCAAAAGTTTGTTTATTGACAATGTTTTATTGATAAATTGTTATATTTGTTGAAAACCAAATTGATGAAACCTGATAAGCTATTTTACATAGTCATCTCTTCGATATTTTGTATCGTTGCCTTTTCATGCAGTAGTAAAAAGTACATCAAAGAAATCCCCTATAATTATTCATCTGACGAATTTTCCCAAATTGTTCAGAAGGATAAAGAAAGATCTGATTTCAAATATTCTGTTGTGGATGATAATCCACAGGGACTTAGTGATGATGTTTTAAAGGTCAAGGAGAAATATTCCATTATTTTAGAGGTAATGCCAAAGGAGATCCGGGATTACAAGCTGTATTCCTATATTGATGAGTGGATAGGCACCCCTTACAGAAAACAAATGCTGGAAAAACAGGTCGGCGCAGATGCTTCTTATTTCGTACAGGCACTTTTCAGTGATGTGTACGGAGAAACATTCTCCAAGACTCCTGATGGAATTTTCCGTTCCAAATCTATACAGCTGTTTACCGGAAGAGCCTTTTTAAAAGAAGGTGATATTTTGTTTTTCAGATATGACAAATTCCATCCTATTTCGGATGTAGGAATTTATCTTCACAATGACAGGATTCTGGCCTGTACGGCTAAAGGGCTTCAAATTTACAATTTCAATGATGAATACTTCCAGCTTCGGTATGTAGCAGCGGGAAGGTTAAAAGAAAAGCAATAGTTTATGGAGCATCTGGAACAAATCGCAAAACTTATCAGGACACTGAAAGATGATATCAGAGCCGAAGTGATCGTTAATGACCTACAGGAGCAAAATGATATCGGGCAGGAACAATATGTGATCCGTAACGAAGGGCAATTTTCCAGGGCATATCGGTTTGATGTGCTGGATTCGCAGGTTATTGACTACAATTATGACAGTACCCAGATATTGAGCTTAAATCTATCAAGGGACAGCATGTATGATATACTTCCGGAAAATATTTTTCATTTCTCTAAAAGTGATACTCCGGGAAAGGATATAGATATCATGATAAAGGAATATAATGAGCAGAAGAAACAGCAGAAAGCAGCAAGAACATTTTTTCAGCCTTTTGAAAATGAATTGTTCAGATGTGGTGTAAAAACGGAAAACTTTGAAAGTCTTTTTCTCTCTGAGCTCAATGGCAGCAAAGTTCCGGGTATGTTTTATGACTTCTGGAATATCAGCCGGGATTTCCCGCCGCTTTTGGTTTCCAAATTTATAAGGCTGCTGCCTTTTGCGTATAAAATTGTAGGAAACATTTCCCTTGCAACGCATATTCTTTCTGTCCTGCTGGAAGAGCCTGTAGAAGTCAGCTACAGGGATTATCAGCAGTATGCAGATGAAAGCCAGGGAATTTCTCTGGGTAAAACCCACCTTGGATTGGATACTATTACAGGTACCCGTTATGATGATTATTCCTGCCATTTGGATATTAAGATCGGACCTTTGGGAAAATCATCGTTGAAAGACTTTATTCATGAGGGGAATAAAAAGAAGTTTACAGAAATGTTTTACGAGCATTTCTTTCCGATAGAAGTAGAAATAAAAACAGTTATCCTACTTCCGAAAGATAAGCAGAAATTTGAGTTTAATACTATGGAAGCACCCGTTTTGGGCTATAATACGAGCATATGAACAATATAAAGAAATACTTTACCAATTTATTTGACCCTCAGCTGCTGGTCATTGTCCTTGTGGTGATTGCGGTATGTATCATTCTCACGATGATTTTTTCACAGAAAACGGCAGAGTTCAAACAGAAATACCGTTCTAAATTTTACATTTACCTTTTTTCGTTTGCTTTTGTTTATGCTATTATTGCGCTATTAGGATACAATAAGCTTTTTCAGGATAATAACCTTTATGAGTTCGTTTTTTATCAGGTATGTTCCCTGATTATAGGAATTATTCATTGCTACGCATACAGAGGATATTTTGAAAAATTCAGTTCTAAGAAACCGGGGAACGAATACCTGTTTGCTCTTTTGTCAGTATGCTTTGCGTCTGTTCCGTTTATGCTCATCTATACTTTTCTCAATGGGACGGATCTTGTGTATCTGATGTTGGGGCACTTCATTGTGTTTTTCATCCCGACTTTCCTTAACGATACATTTAACCGTGCCATGAACATTCCTCCCAAGGTATATGTTACGTGGCAGTTTCCGGAGAATTACAAAGAAAATATCGGGCTCAGTGATGAAGAATGGCGGGATATGGTGGTATTTACCTATGTGATGGATAAAGATAAGAAAGCTTCTAAATTTAGTATTTACCGTGCCAAGGGACCGACAAGAATAGATTTTGGAAGGCTTTTCTACAACTTTGTTGTGGATTATAATCAAAGACATCCGGGCGAAGAAATACAGATTGAGGATGAAAACGGGCTTTTCGACTGGGTATTCTTCCTTCAGCCGAAATGGTATGAAGTGACAAAATATATTGACCCTAAACTTACCTTGTATATGAACGGTATCGAAGAAAACAGCGTAGTTTTCTGTATGAGAACGGATCAGGTGATGAAAAATAAAATTCAAAATCCTAAAACGGATTTTGAATTTAATAAGGAAAAGGATAATGAAAGAATTGTAAGCGAATAAAAACAAATTTATGTTAGAAAAACTTAGTCATTTCCCGGTAAACTGGATAGACGGGATGAGTATCAATAAAACCCATTTCACGGATGTTCAGAATTTTGTAAGCGATTCTGTCCGGGATGCTGTGGGAGTCCATACTTCAATGATCGGCTATGGTCTTTTGCCTGTAAAAGATCCCGTTAAAATCAACCTGATTATCGACAATCATAAGCTTTTGAGAATAAAAGTGGAAGAATGCCACGCTATTACTCCCAACGGTTCGAGAATAGAAATTGGAAACAGCACATCGGAAAACCTCAGTCTTTCCATTCCTTATCCCGAAACGGTCAGAGAACTGAAAGAAAATGAAAATACGGTTCTGCTGGCATGTATTTCAGTCAACCCTTTCAAAAGAACACCCCACGGGGAACCTGACCCCGAAGAAAACCCGCCAAGGTATCCATATACGCTTCCCGAATACACCCTTAACCTTATTCCTGAAGATGAGCTAAAAAATACGGTAGGATTCGGGATTCATTATCTTACCATTGGTAAAATTCTGGTAAGTTCGGGAGAATCAAAGATCGATGAAAATTATATCCCGCCCTGTGTAACCGTTTCCGGTCACCAAAAACTTCAGGAGCTTTATATGGAAATTGATCGTTTTTACGGACAGATTGAATTGTATGCAGCTCAGATTGCACAAAAAATTTATAGCAGGAAGCAGAGCAATGAACTGGCATTGATGATGGAACTGATGGCGGATAAAACCCTGAATTACCTGGGTATGGAAATCAATAAATTCCGGTGGATGTCACCCCATTCTTCACCTGCTGAAATGCTGGTATCCGTAGTCGCTTTGGCAAGGATACTGAAAAATTTTATTGATGCCCGCTCAGGAGCCGGAAAAGAAGAGCTGCTGAATTACTTTGCGGAATGGTGCAACGTCAGCCAGGGGGATTTTGAGATTATATTTTCCGAAGCTATCAATACGGATTATAACCATAACCAAATGGATATCGTGATTGCCAAAGTTATACGATTCATGAAAACGCTGGAAGATCTGTATGCTGTGTTAAGCAGGCTGGATTATATCGGTAAGAAACGGGATGGAAGCATTTTCGTTTCTGAGAATACAGATGAAAGAGATGCGGTTATTCATGCTAAGCGAAGCCGGACATTTCTTGCAGACTGATAACTATTAAAATTCAAAAATTCTAACTTATAATATGGAAGTTTTAAATAAGAAACAACGGAGAAGTGCCTATTGGTTTTTTGTATTGTTTTTCCTGCTTACGGTTTCGGTTCTGATAACAGCCGTTTTCTTTAATGCCTATTTTCCGTTTAAAGAGAACAGTCTTCTGAAAGCAGAAAATACGAGGATGAAAAAAGAAATGGAAACCCAGAATAAGTTTTCTTTTCAATTAGAAAAAGTGAAGCATGCGGTGGATTCTATCGGTGTACGGGGACAAAATGATTTTTTCAATGAAAAGCTTGCGCTTTCCATTTTGGCAGATATGTACAAGCAGCTCCCGAAAGACACCCTGAAAAACAAAAATATGTACAATAATACCATTATGTCCTATAAAGATCTGATCGATGCGAAGAAACAAGTAAAGCAACTTTCAGGGAATCAGGTATTAATGGATAGCTTGAGTACGATCAATAAAACATTGAAGGAAGAATATGATAAAATGAAAACCGACCTTGATGTTTGCAGACAATTGTATCAGGCACAATAGCCAAATGTTATGACGCTAAAAAAAATCCTACTTTCTTGTTTTTTTATAGTATGTTCCGGAGGAATAAATGCGCAGAACACAGAAACAGATTCGTTGGAATTTGCTCATTTTGACTGTGGGATTATCCAGACCAAACAAAAGCTGGATAAACAATTCTTTGCCAGTACCCCGCCCATTCAGCTCAGGGTTAATAATGAGGAGTTCACTTACGCTACTTTTCAGCTTGGGAAAAGGAAAAATAAGATGTATCTCTATCTGAGGATTCTTGCAGATAATATCTGCATAAAGAAAGATAAGAATGTAGACATCTATTTCAAATCGGGAGAAATCATTACTCTGAAGAACGAATATCCGTTGAATTGTGAATCTTTTTTTGCCAGGCAATTAAAAAAGAAAGAGCTTCAAAAGCTAAGGGACAATGATATCACAATGGTTAAAATATATACCTATAAGAAAAATTATGAGCTCTATTTAGGTGAAGTACAGAATCAGGATATCAAACATCAGCTTGATTGCCTTTTAGGGTATAAAGTTAAAAAGTCCGATGAAGTGAAGATAAAGAAGAAAGATAAAAAGAATAAGAATCAAGAAGAAAATGTTAATCCCTGAATTTTTAACTGAAAACTACTGAAATGAGCCCGCTACCGGAATTGAACCTGAATTTAGGGATGACCAATAATCCCGGTTCCCCATTTTACGGAGGAAACGGAGAAGAAGGCGTTGTTGTCCGTACCGATTCAGGATTAAAAAAGCATACCATTACCCTTATCATCTCGGATCAGGAAGCAGGAAGCATTGCTCTCAAAGTGGGAGAAAAAGAAATTGAAGTTCCTACCTATAAGCTAACCGTAACGGATGATAAAACAGGGGAAACAGAGGCGTATCAGGTAACACGGGATACACTGAGCTTTGTGAAAAGCAAGACCAAAAAAAGCTTCTTATCATTCTTCGGGTTTAAACGGTTTGATAAGACCTCTTTCCTGTATGATACGATTGCTTTTGAACCTCAATTAGAAGACATTGAGAGGTTCGATATTTCAAAGTACAGAAAATTCTCTATGGATACACTTACCTATGAACTGGAAGGAAACGGACAAAAAATTATGCTGTATGCCGGAGATATTAACCGCTTTATCAAGCCTGAATCTATTGAAAAATACTTTATAGTAGTAGATAAGGACAATGGTATAAGCTTTATCGGGGATATTCTCTTCCGTGAGAAATTTCTGAAGCTTACCCCAAAAGTGGAGCTTCATATTATTAAGAGGAAAAAGGTGCCTAAGAATTTTGAATACGATGACAAAGGAAATATCAAAAGAGTAATGTATATCTGATAAAAAAGGAATTGAATACCGATGAAAGGAATCTATTATAAAATACCGGTTGATTTTGAAGCTCTGACCGGAAAAAAAGATACTGAAAAAGTTGCTTTGGATACCTCGATCCGTCAGCACATATTTCTTTTGGCTACCACCGCATTAGGCGAATGTAAATTTGATGAAACCTATGGTACGGAAATCTGGGAAATGGATTTTGACCTGATGAAGAGTGACAACAGCCTGAAAGAAATGATTGCAGAAACATTGAAGACCTCCATTACAAGGCATGAAAAACGATTGATATTGGAGAATGTAGAAGTATCTGTAAACGATTATAATTTAGGAACATTAGGAAAAAGAAGAATGAAAAAAAGAGTAACTATTGCCATTAAGGGACTCATATTGGAAACCAATCGAAACTTTACTTTCAGTAATTCGTTTTTTGTAGGTCCACTTTCATATTAAAAAAGAAATAAAATAATAAAAATGTCAATTTACCTAAGGACACATATTGTACAAAGAGGCGAAACCCTGGAAGATATTGTTTCAAAATACGATATTCCCGATGTAGAAATGCTGCGGTATTTCCATAATCAAAATTCGCCCAAAAACAGTAACCATATTGGTTCGGTTGTTTTTCCGGGAGAGGAGATTTTCATTCCGGAAAAACATGACATAGAAAAGATTATCTCTAAAAGGATTAAGATTAAAAACGAAAATAAAGCAATAGAGGCTGAACGTCTGAAAAACCAGGTATTAATCCCATATTTTTTAGGTTTTGATGCACAATACTTCGTTAAAATTGTCCATTATTTTGGGAATAAGCAGGAAAACAAAGATAGTTTGGGTTTCAATGCTCGCATTAAATATGTTGGTACAACAAAAGATGGTTTTCCTATAATGCAATATCAAAAAGGAAACTATAAAATAAATGGAGAGGATCCAGAACTGAAGTTATATAATTTAGTAATCCAAAGTACAGATTTCATTTATCCTTTAGAAATTTCTCTTAGTACATCCGCATGTCCTCACGGAATTATTAATCTGAAGGAAATAACTGCCCGCTGGAAAGCAACAAAAGAAAAAACAAATAATAAATATACAGATGCTCATTCCCAAGAATATGTAGAACAGATGAACCGGGTAATGGACGCAGGCTTGCAAAAATATCTGATGCGAGATCTGTTCCTTCAATTCTTTTTTGCGCCTTATACAGAATATTCCAATGGAAAATCGAGTTCAGAACACCGTTTCCATAATTATAGAATACTGTATCAGAATATAATGGAGCTAGAAAACATGCAGGATAAAATTATTATAAAACAAGCTGCTGATTGTATTGATTCCAGAACGCCTCAGCAGATTTTAGACCAGTGGTATCCGGAAAATGATGTTAAAGAAGAAAATACCTTGTTATTGGAGTCTTCGATTTGGGGAGAATACCAATTGGATAAGCAGTATAAAACCGTTCAATCTGCCAAAGTGCATATAAAAACCTTGTTTTACGGAAAAGATGAGAGAATGGAAATAACAATTGATCGTATTTAATTTTTTAACCAACATAAATAAATGAAAAATGTCAAACGAACACGAAAATAAATATTTTATCATCCAGAAAGGAAAAGCCGTTTGCGACAAAGGTACTAAGTTTCCGAATTTTAAAGTGAATAGTCACCATAAACATTATTGGAATGATGAGGATGGTGCTTCGGATTATCTTGCTGTAACAGAAGATGATATTCAGTTCAATCCACCTGCTATTCCGTTTGGTAACTGTTCCATAAAGAATGGGCAGCCTTGTAGCTTTGCTCCTGTGGAAAAATGGAATAAACCTTATGAAAAAGTAAAAGTAATGGGTAAAAGTTGTCTTACCGAAATTTCCGAACTCCAATGCGCCATAGGCGGAAAAATAAAGGTTTTGGAGCATGGGCAAAAAGAAGAACTTAGTAAACAGAACTTCAAAAATGTCAATCCACAGATACATAACCAGATAAATCCATTAGTGGATTTGGAAGAGTTTATAGAGAATCTGGAAGGAGATGATTTTTATTTTTAAAGTTTAGAAATTATGCCAAAACTTACGATTATAGGAAATTCAACACTGGAAATAGGAAAACAAAACCAATACAGTATAGTTTCATTGGGCTTTAATCCTATATCATATAACAATCCTTTTTCTCCGCAGAAACCGCTACTGACGGAATGGACTATCTATGTTCTGGAAGCCGGAAATTGGCGTAAAACCACAGAAAATACCAAATACGGAGATACTGTTTCTTATACCTTTACCCAAAAAAGCCTTACCAGAAAAGGGATAAAGCTGAAAGTAATCAAGGGAGAAGATTCTGGGGAATTGATAATAAAGCCGAAGTCGGCAAAAAATCCTAAAATTATCAAAATAGAACTTCTTGATATCAACGGAAAGAAAGTAACAAAACCGTTGAGTTATATGGATACATTGGTAGCTAAAGCCCACTGCACTGATATGGAAGGGCAGACTTTACATTTTACGCTTTGGGAAGATGATGCACAAAGACCGGGACACGATTCTATAAATGAAAAAAATAAGATTAATATATTCCCAGTACCCGCAACCGTAAAGAAAGGCATTGCTGAAGCAAAATTTAATATGGCACAGTATGCGATGGCATCTATGATAGCCAATATGCAGGTTGCCAAAGGAGATAAGAACGAAGGTAAAACCCACGAGTATTATGTAACAGCAGAATATTTCGGGAAACTGGAAGCCAGCAACAATGTGAATCTCAAAAACCCAGCCTACAATCCCGATTCAGGAACATCGCAAAAAGCACCTGCAAATGCGGGTAATACAAATCCGAAAAGCCCGGCAAGCTCGCCAAAGCCCAATAAAAATCCGGTTCCCGTTTCTGCTCCGAAGAAGGAAACGTATAAAGCCCCCGTCACCTCAGGTTCAAAGACCAAAGCACCGGATTCGAAAGGGAAAATTGTAAAAGTGTCTTTTGTAGACAAAAATGATAAGCCAATTAACAATTTTAAAACCATCCAAGGCGTTATTGCAAAGATAGAAACCAAAAATATGGTGGGCAGATCCGTAAAGCTGACAATCTGGGAAGAGGATACCATCTCCAATGATAAAATATGGAGCGAGTTGGTAAAAATAACCAAAGATGTGTGCTACAAAGGCATTCCTATTACCGGGAAAATGTGGGAGATAGGAAATGATGGTGGCGACAGCACTACACAAGAGTATTTTTTGGAAGTGGAATATGCAGGAGACGAAATAAAATCCGGCGTGGTAACCGTAGATAAGGATGCTCCCCGAACAAAAACGGAAACCGGGAAGAGTATGACAAAGGTGAAGGGAGAAGAAAAGAAAGAGGATAAAAAAGATCACAAATGTCCGAATTGTGAAAAGGATATAACAGCAGATGATTTGAAAACCATTTTCCCAAATGCCGATGCTTCCAAAAGGAAAATAGTTGCAGATACTTATAACAAGTATATGAAGGTTTTGAATATGAATACTTGCTGGAACAAAGCACATTTTTTTGCACAGGCAATAGTAGAAGGAGGAAAAAGTCTTGATTTAAAAGAAGGTGAAGGTTTCAATTATTCAGCAGAGGCTCTACCAGATAATTTTGGAGCATTTAGTGCAAACGGAAAAAGAGGCGGTCCTCCTAATGAGTTAGCTTATAAATATGGAAGAAGTAGACAAAATCACTTTAAAGCAGATAAAAAAATGATTGCTAATATAGCTTATAGCAATAGAAAAGAACTAGGTAATATTGGAGGAGATGATGGATGGAATTATAGAGGAAGAGGATTAATCCAAATTACAGGTAGGGAAATATACTCTTTTTGTAACCCCTACACAATAAAATATGAAAATACTGATGTTTTGTCTAATCCAGATTTAGTTGGTGAAAAAATTAGTTTAGGTGTATCTACTTCAATGATCTTTTTTCTTTGGAAAAAAAATAAAAAAGGAGTTCCTCTTAATAAATTGACATTAGGTACTAAAGATGCTAAAGGAGTTATTTGTCCTTTAGTTGGAAATAATGTAGATATTAAAGACAAAAGTGGTAAAAAAATAACTACCAACTGGAATGAAAAACAAGATAATTTTGATAAGATAACTTCAATTATTTTTATTATAAATCAATGCAATTTGACAAAAAATAAAAATAGTGAACAACCAAAAGACTCTAAGGTAATAATTAAGTTTGGTGAAAATGCGGATAAATCTGTGGTAAGTGAGAAATCTTTAAATATTTTAAGAGAGGTAGGCGAACAAACTAAAAATTATTTAATCACAATTACAAGTACAGCAAGAGACCCATATAATCAAGCGAGAGTTATGTATGATAACATTATTAAAAAAGGGATGAAAGAACAAAGAAAAACTTATAAAGAGCCAGGTCAACGAGTTTTAGATGCATATGAGTCTGCAAAAGCAAAAGGTAAAAATAAAGAAGGAACTATAAAAGAAATGGAGATGAAAATAAAAGAAATAGGACCATCAAAAGTTTCAAGACATTGTGGTGATCCTAATTTTGTAAATGTTTTTGATGTTACACAGGGAATGAGTAATCCACAAGATTTCAAGAAAGTAATAACACCAAAAATAAAAACTCTTCTTGATGAAAACGGATGTTATCATCTCGAAATACCCCAGTAGTTATGAGAAATTTATTCATATATATGTTACTTACGTGTACTTTTACAATTGCATGTAAGAAATCTTTTGAGAGCGAAACATCAACTTTTTCGAAGTCGGATACTATTTTTTTGAACAATCAAGGTGTTCTTTTTATCTCGCCAGATGATAAAGATATTGACAATCTCAAAAAGCAACAAGGAGATGATTTTTATACTATTGCAGATGATGCAAATAATTACTTTTCTGAGGCATCAACTTATTTAGATTCTATGAAAATACCGTATAAAAATTATAATAGTGACCATATAATTGGATTTAAAACAAACGAAAAATTCGTTGAAATCCCAAAATATAAAAACCCTTGGTATTTAATTTTTTATCAGAATGGAAAATATAAAGTACTAGATTTAATAGATGTTAGAGAAGAATACCCAAAGTTTTTTAATAGCAGAAAACCTACCAACTCAATGAATTTAGATTCAAAAAGGATAATAGATTCTGTTGCAGGAAACAAGTATTTTGTGGTAGAAGAAAGAGATTGTGATTTAAACAATGATACGTTTAAAGATAAAATCATTATTCTAGGTAATAATAATGATGTTGATCCACATGATCCAGATACCAGAATTGCACCAATTTTAATTCTCTTAAATGAACAAAACGAGAGGTATAAGATTTTAACAAATCAATATATATATCCAAACAATTTTGGAGATGCTTTCAAAAGATTAGTTGTCAAAAATCAGTTTTTTACGATTGAATTATCAAACGAAGTTCCAGATAAATATATCTCGAATAAATACATTACATTCAGATACGATGAAAAGGCGGGAGAGATTGTCCTTTCTAAATATGGAGAAATTATACATTGGAATGATGGTGAAAAAAATAATATCTTATGTTCAGAGAAAAATTTCGGAAAAATTTCATTTCAAGAGTTTAGCTCTAACGAAATTCAGAATAAATGTCCTCAGTAATTTAAATAAGGTCGGATAGAGTAAAAAAATGACGCTCAATAAATACATATATGCTTTAATTATGGTATTTAATATATCATGTCAAGGTCAAGAGAATAAAAGTTCCAATATAGAAAAAAAAGAGATGGAAATATTTAGCAAAATTTTGAATAAATCACAATTTCAAAATCCTGAAGAAAATTTTGAAAATATTAATAAAGAGCTTTTAGGTATAAATACCCGAAATTTAGAAGAAGGTTATAATGAAATTAACATATTTAATGAGGCTATAGATTACCAAATATCTAAAGAAGGAAAATATATAAAAATAGGAGATGATGTTTTACCGGATATAGATAAAATTAATGAAGAGAATTTAATTACTTATCCATATATGAAATCAGTTGTTAATCTGAATAAAATTATATATCAAAATGATTTAACTTCTATTTTAACAACTACCCATAGTGATGTTGATTTAGCAAGGGATATTGTTATTCTATTCAATTATGAAAAAAATGAAATTTTATTAAAAAAGATTTCTAACAACATACAGGACTTGAAAGATTACACAAATAATTTCATATTATCAATTGTTTTCTATAATAAAGACCATACGATTAGAAAAAAACTATTAGAGTATTTATCAAAAAATCAAGAGCTAATATCTCATATAACCTTTTATTTGGCAGACAATAAAAAGGAAATAGTAAATAAGAACAAATTACTAAGCAAAGATATTGATGGAGCAATAGCATTTCTTTTAAACCTTGGACTCCAAGGTAGAGAGAACGATGATATATATACAGGCAATGATTTTTCTTATGGATTACTAAATAATATTTTTATTTCTTATCCAAATTTAATAGAAGAATTTGGAAAGAATAATTATTTTGGATACGATGCTTTAAAATATTTTACTAAAGTATTCCAAACTGAACAGGAACATATTAATGAAAGTGATTCGATTGAAGTTTATGTCATCGAAGATCCCGACGGCTACACCAATCTACGCAAAGAAAAAAGTGCACAATCAGAAATCTTGCAAAAAATAAAGACAGGAGAACAGATAGAAGTTTTAGACAATACAGGCGATTGGTTTTTAGTGAAAACCAAAGAAGGCAAAACAGGTTACGTACACAAAAGCAGAGTTAAATCGGGCAATAGTAGTAGCCATTCAACAACCTATAAATTGTACGACCGCCCGGATTTTTCTAGCTTCTCTCGTGAAGTTATAGCAAAAGACGAAATAGAAACAGTCCATAATATAGAAGGTTGGGATTTTGTAAAAATAGATGGAGTAACAGGTTATCTTCCAACAGAAGAAGCCAAAGAGCAACAAAAAACAACAGAAAACCGTAAATACACTTTTCTTGCTGAGGAAGACGAGATAAAACCTGAAAAGAAAAAGGGTTTTGGGGATAATTTATTTGGGTAAAAGATAGTCATTATGAAAATCAAATTTGTTTATATCTTTTCATTATTGATGTTTGCGGTTTCATGTGATGGTCAAAAAAAAGCAAAAAGATGTAGTATTGATGGAGCAATTAATGTAGTAAACTCTTTACCCGAAGTTAAAAAGCAAAGTAAGTTTGTTGATTCAATCTCGCAAAACAAAAAACATTTATCATTTATAACTGATAGCATAGAAATAAAAAATCATCAGTATTATATGATAAAAACTGGATTTAATGGACAGTTTCATTGGGAAACATACACAATCTTCTATGTAGATAAAAATAATTGTAGTGAAATATTAGTAGATGAAGTGGTTTCGGGAGAAATAATGCCAATAAACAAATGGAGAAAATTAAAGAATAAACAAGTAAATAAAATGAATAGTAACTCGTTTAGTTTTTCATATTTATTCAATGAAGGAACGGTAGTAAAATTCACTCCAAAAGACTTAGATAATACAAATCCTGAAATTCAAAAATTTAAAAGAAAACTTAAACGATATGAAGAGGAACATCCATTATCTGAAGATTTTGATAAAGCAGATTTGACAAGTTTGATAAACAACGAAACTTTTTTTGATTTGCAATATTATATAGATAGTAGTTGGTTGATATATTTTATTGATAAATATAAAATTGATGTTACTACACTAAATTTATTAATGAATGAAGCTATAAAGCAGGAAGATTATAAAGCTGTTGAAATACTAATTGGAAAAGGTTATATTATTTCTAATATAGAACTAAATGTAGTTAAAGAAACTCAAGAAGCAAAAAAAAATAATATTGAAGAAAATGGAAAAGAAGGGTTTGAAATGTATTTGGTTGAAAAATCAAAAATTGAGGATATTTCAAAAATTATAAAATCCCAATATTTAAACAATCATATAGAGGATCTAGACGGCTACACTAATCTACGCAAAGAAAAACACACACAATCAGAAATTTTGCAAAAAGTAAAGACAGGAGAAAAGATAGAAGTTTTAGACAATACAGGAGATTGGTTTTTAGTAAAAACAAAAGAAGGTAAAACAGGATACATACATAAAAGTAGAGTAAAATCGGGTAATAACAGTAGCCATTCAACAACTTATAAATTATATGACCGTCCCGATTTTTCCAGCTTCTCTCGTGAAGTTATAGCAAAAGGGGAAATAGAAACAGTCCACAATATAGAAGGTTGGGATTTTGTAAAAGTAAACGGGGTAACAGGTTATCTTCCGAGAGAAGAAACCAAAGAGCAACAAAAAGTAGCAAATAACCATAAACACACTTTTCTGGCAGAAGAAGACGAAATAAAACCTGAAAAAAAGGGTTTTTAGGATAATTTGTTTGGATAAAATATAACACAGAACAGACCATGAATCAAGATCGTATTAAAGACAGGATATTAAGAAGAGCCGCCCGTATGTGGGGATATAATGAATTAGAAGCGGAAACCTCTTTTGATCCTATTGTCGGCTTACTGTTGTCTGCCTGTGCCGCAGAACTTGAAAAGCTGGACTTTGAACTGGAAAGTTCCAGAGCAAGAATCATTGAAAGAGTGCTGGAAGTTATGTTTCCTGAAGAAGTTTCGGGTGTTGTTCCGGCAAGGACTCTCCTTCAGGTCGATCCATTGGAGAATAATGCAGCAATATCCCTATACAGCAGCTTTAAAACTTCCATCCGGAAACAGAATATTTATAATCCTGCGGAAAGCATTATAAAAGAAGTTTATTTCAGCCCCTCCATAGAAGCGAAGCTGACAACGGCAAAAGTAAAATATATTGCTTATGACGGTACTCTGAATCATATTGAAAGCTTCTTTTCTGAGGATGCTGTGGGAAAAGCCGAAAAGTATCTCCCTTCCGGAGAGCTGTGGCTGGGTATCCATTCCCCGAATAAAGAAAATCCGGAAGACCTGATGTTTTTTATTGATATCAACAATACCTATCAGAAAGAGCTGTTTTTTTATTATCTCAAACAGGTAAAAGTATATTTTTCAGGTAAAGAATATGCTCTTCAGGAAGGTTACAATGTAGAAAATAATGGCTTAAATCTGGAAAATATCATCACCAGCAATTATTCTGACCTGGAATATATCTATAGTGAAGCGAACCAGTATTATGCAGGAAACTTTTTTACGCTGAAAGGTACAATTGATTTTTCGGAAACCCCCGAAAAAGAGGAGCTATTCATAAGGAATTTTCCGAACCACAGAGCAGGAGAAGAAAGTGATGTGATCTGGCTTAAGTTCAGCTTTTCTGAAGCCATTGTACCTGATATATTGCAAAATGTACGTTTTGCCTTAAATTGTATTCCAATGCTTAATATCAGAAACCGAGATTTAAAACGTAAAATTAAGGAAAGGCTGAATATCATCCCAATCCATGAAGAAGACCATTTTTTAGATCTGGATTATGTTTCCGATGACCGTAACGGCAAAAGGCTGGATATAAAAAATTATGATGCGGATAGTGAAGGAATGATCGCAATACTAAGAAAAGGTGGAGTATCCCGCTTTGATAGCAGAAATGCTTCCGAGTTGCTGCAATATCTTTTAGAGCTGATCAAGGATGAAACAGCTGCTTTTGCAGGAATGGGTATCAATTCTGTCAATGAAACCCTTAAACAGATCAACCAGAACGTAGCTTCTCTTCATCAGGTGGCCAAAGAGAAGAATTTTATACAGACCAATAATCCATACCTGATTATTTCTTCAGGAAATGAGAATGCGGAAATTAAATGCTCTATTTCATATTGGTCTACCGCAGCCGAAGAAGCAAATAATCTCAAACCCGCTACGGTAATGACAGAGGATAAAACAGGAAACGGGATAGTAAAACCTGCTGCTGTGATGATCAAACCTTCTGTTGGAGGAAGAAAAAAACTTTCGCCTCATGATAAAATTCTGGAATACAGAAGTGCGCTTCTTACCAGAGGAAGAATTGTCACTGTTGCGGATATTAGAGCCTTTGGAATGAATCATTTCAAAAATACCATTACCGGTATAGAAGTGAAGAAAGGAACCAAAAAGGAAGTTTCCTTAAAAGGAGGTTTTAGCAGAACCATTGATATTTTTCTTATTCGTAATAAGGAAAATGCAGATATAATTGAAGAATCCGAATGGAATTATTTGTGTGAAAGCTTTTCTTTAAAACTTAAAAATGCTTCTGCCAATATATATCCATACCGGTTATTTGAAAAGTAAAAAGTAGAAATTGCTCATATAGAAGATTTTAATATATTTATAAAAACAAAAAACACATTGATGAAATCGCTTTAATTCCTTATGAAGCCTGAATAATTCTCATTTCAGCTATTCTTTTGCGGAAAATACGATATCATCTTTGGATTACAACTCTGAAAAAGAAAGTAAACAATTTTAAACCATACATTATGTTAGTAAACAAAGGGATTGGTGGTAATGAAGTACCACTGGACGCAAACGAAGCGATTGGGGAAATTCCACAGAACAGAACACTTTTCGCACAGAAACTTACAGCCGATGATCCGGTAAAGCCGGAACTGGTAGAAGGACTTACTACGGTAGAGAGAGTCTTTGAGCACTACAAGCCGGAAGTTAAAGTCGATTTTGAAGATGCGAACGGTTCTATGAAAATGGAGAATCTGAAATTCAAAAATCTGGGAGATTTCGGAACAAAGGGAATTACGGCTCAAAGCAGTTTTCTGACCGGATTGGAAACAGAGAAAGACCAGTATCAGAAGATCGTGAAGCAGCTTAAGACCAACAAAATTCTTAAAGCCGCATTGGAAGATCCGGATGCCAAGAAAGCATTGCATGATACATTGCAGTCATTGATCAGGGAATTAGAAGAGAACAAATAAACCACAGAAACACAAAGTAAAATGTCACAAAAACAACAAGAAGTTGCACAGACAGCAGAAGCTCCTGTTTTGGAACAGAAAAAAGGACAACAGGTTTCCTTAGAAAAATCTATCGAGAAATTAGCCCGCTACGGAGCTTTTGATTTATTGGAAACATCTATTGAGAACGTTCAGAATATCAACCCGGATAGAAAAGCAAGAAGAAAGATCTTCCTGACTGAAAAAGGAAAAGAGAAAGAAAGGGAAACCCTTAAAAAAACGCTGGAGCTTTGGGCAAGCGTTATCAGCAAAAGTGATTCTTTAACCGATATGGTAGCACACTGTGAAGACCAGAGAAAATCAGCAGAAGAACTGCTTTCTAAAAATCTTTCCAAAGCGGTGGATGTAACAAGAGAGCTTGAAGGGAATTACAGAACCGTAGCATTATTCTATAAGAATACGGAATCGGATAAAGTAAAAAATGTAACGATTGTCAATTCTACGTTAGAGCAGCTGAAAGATTTAGACAATACCCGTTTTATTGATACTATCCACGCAGAGCTTTCCGATAATTATGACCGTTTAGACCTGAAGAATAACTATGGGCTTTTGGTTATTCCGGGATATTTAGGCTCTAATACTGTAGTGGAGAAATGGGCAAAGATTGCTCACCAGAATAAAGTTATGCTGGTAACGGATTTCGAACATTTGGATGAGCCGGATGATGTGATGGAAATGTTCGATCAGGCATATCTCACAGGAGGAGATATTTACCGTTCCAACGTGCTGATGACCTGCAACTGGCTGGTAGGAAGAGGAAGATTTGAGGAAATTGACGAATTGGATGACCTTTTCATTCCGCCATCAGGAGCATTGGCCGGAAAAGTGTACAAAACGCTGATGTCCCAAGTAACCGCAGGAAAGAAATTCGGGGGAATGAATGAAGTGGACGGAGTGAAATTCGATCTTAAGAAAAGTGAAATTGCCAACCTTGAAAACTTAGGATTGATTCCTATGGTAAATGAATACGGGAAAGTAATGGCATTCTCGGGAAAAACCCTGTTTAATGGTGATAACTTAGGATTGCAGACCTATTCTGTGGTAAGGGTTTTCGATTATGTAACCAAAGTACTGATGGATTTTCTGAACAGAAGAGCATTTGAAAACTTTACTGCTGTTACAAGAAAAGAAATTATGAACCAGATCGTCCGTTTTTTAGACGGTATCACAGGTCCTGGCAAGCTGATTGAAAATTTTGAGATCAGAAGATTTGAGCAGGATCCGGTACAAAAAGACAGAATCCACTTGGATATTCATATGAAACCATACTTCCCGGCTAAGAATTTCCTTATCAAAATGGATGGGCATAAGGGAGATGATGGTAACGAATGGGATACGGAATACGAGCAGAAATAATATTATTAATAACATAATTACTGCAATCGTAGTATGTATTATTTAGGAGACAGAAAAGAGTTCAAAATTATTGGTCGTTTCCTAAATTTTTCATCATTTGTGTTTTTGGTGCAGGGGAATAATTATCTCCTGCACTTTTCATTTTAAGATTACTTTACAATATAGAAATCAAAATAAATAAACATAACGATTTTTGTTAATTGTTTGTGATATTGATAATAATAATCAAATATATTTAAAGTTTTTAAATTAATAAAAATATATCTTAATTATATATTTAGTATTGATTTTATAATTTATATTGCATTTAGCTATTAAAAATGTAAAAAAATGTTATTTTTTTTATCAAAAACATTTGGAGGATAAAAAAATAATCTTACATTTGTTTCGGTTATGATTCTAAAATTTGATAATGGAGGAATCGTTTCTTTGAGATTATATTCCATATTTGGTTTGTTTAAATGTAATTTATATGATGAAGACAGGAAGGCCCTCTTCCGTATCCCGTGGCGGGAAAATCTTTATCACAGTAGAAGGCACAGGCGAAACCGATCTTTTTGAATGGATGACCAATTCATTCGAGAGAAAGGACGGTAGCGTAAAATTCATCAAAAGGGACAGTGACGCGACTTTGAAGGAATTGAAATTCAAAGAAGCCTATATTGTGAAATACAACGAAAATTTTGATGCATCAGGTGACAACCCATTAACGGAAACCTTCGTGCTTTCAGCAAAAGAAATTGAGCTGGGTAATGCGAAGCATACCAATGAGTGGGTATAATCCGATTTATCATTATCCTCATTGCTGAAAAAAATTTCTTTCAGCTTGAATAACCAAAATCTTTTTATTTTTCAATAGTAAAGAAGTGGGAATTTTTTTCTCTTCTTTAGAAGGAATATTGCTTATTACATAAACCTAATGTAAATAAAACCATTTTGAAAACAAAAGGATTTTAGAAAACACAAATACTTCATATTAACAATTAAAATTTTTAAATTATGTCATTTAAAGCAAAACTAAAAGTAGCAGGTAAAGAATATAATGTACTGAGTATAAACTACGGATTATTTCAGGAAACTGATGCCACAGGAAGACCATCCACAGTAACCCGTGGAGGAAAAATCGATGTTATCGTAGAAGGAACCGGAGCAACAGATCTTTTTGAATGGATGACCAATTCGTTTGAAAGAAAAGACGGAAGTGTAGTATTCTTCAAAAGGGACAGCGAAGCTACTTTGAAAGAACTGAAGTTCTCAGAAGCGTATTTAGTAAAGCACAAAGAAAAGTTTGATGCTTCAGGAGAAAATCCACTTACCGAATCCTTTACAATCTCTGCAAGGAGCATCTCAATGGGAGAAGGCAAATATGAAAACGAATGGGTATAACCCTATTAAATAGATAAAATGGGTAATAATTAGTATTACCCATTTTTGCATATAAGTGAAGGAAACCGACTAAAGGAAAGAGTTGTATTAGTATTCTCCATTGCTTATCATGCGTTACTCATAACCTATAACTTAAAGAATATGTCGTTTTTATCAAAATTAGAATTAGACGGGAATACTTACAATATATTGGAATGCAAATACAAATTTGTTCAGCCGGTAGACTCCACTGGAAAGCCTAAAGGAATGCCAAAAGGTGGGGAAATTGTAATCCGTATCGAAAGTACAGGAAATCCCGAATTATTAAGCTGGATGCTCGATCATAGCCAGGTCAAGAACGGAAAGATCGTTTTTTACCGCAGGGATGCTATGAGTAAATTGCAGGAGCTTGTTTTTGAGAAAGCCTTTTGCGTGGAATTCTCAGAACATTTCAATGCCAGCAATGATGAGCCTTTGCAGATCGAAATGCATCTGATCGCCAAAACATTTAATGTGAATGGAGCCGTTCATGAAAAACTTTGGAGCGAATAAAGAGTATTACTATCTATTATTTATAAACCTACAAAACAACGCAAATTATGGAAAATATAGATTTAAATACTGTTTTTGGTACATCAAGGTCTTTCAAGGAACAACTTCATGACTCCAATAATCCCAACGTCTACTGTCTTTTGACAATGAACGGAAAAGAATTCCTGCTAAAAAACAGCTATGAGGTGGAGCTTCATCAAAAAACAGCTGACCACGATACCTTTACGATTACTGTTCCCGATGATGCATTGGACAGCTTTAAAGGGTATGTGCTGGAAAACTCCAAGAATATTCTTGGGAACGACCTTACTATTTCCTATTGGAAGTTTGGGACAATCCAACAGGTTTTCAGCGGAATTATTGGCGGAATTGATAATTTGAAAAATGAAGGAGGTGGTTATGGTGATTTGGTCATTACAGGATTTTCTCCAAGTATTTTACTGGAAAGCGGGAAAGATTGCCAAAGTTTTGAAAATAAAACCTTAGAGCAAATAATAAAAGAGGTTTGTGAAATCTATCCTACGGAAGCCCAGATAAATGTTGATCTTCCTAATGTAAAGCATGTGCTTCCCTATACCGTTCAGTACAAAGAATCGGACTATCAGTTCATTCGCAGACTGGCAGTGTGTTATGGGGAGTTTTTCTATTACAACGGGGAACGAATGATTTTCGGAACCGGAACACAGCCGATACTTAAACTTAAGGAAGGAAACGATTTAATAGATGTTAAGTTTTCTTTGAAAATCGGAGCTCAAGATTTCGGATTTACGGGTTATGATGCCCAAAGCGGAGCAAAAATAGAAAAGGACGGCAAAACACAACAAAGTGAATTCAAAGAAAACCTTTTCCAAAGCGTTGCTGTGAACAGATCGGGAAATCTCTTTAAAAAGAAGCCGAAAATGCACTTTAACCATACAGGAATCATGCAATCTGAAAAAGAACTGGAAGAAGCTGTTAGATTAGAGAAAGAAAAAAGAGAAAACCTGATGCAGGTAACCGGACGAAGCTCCAATCCGGCTCTGAAGATCGGAGGACGAGCCGAACTTTCGGACATTAACGGTAAAGCGATGGAAACTTACCGCATCATCGAGATAAAACATATTCACGATCCCGGAGAATACTATAATGAGTTTACCGCTATTCCTGATTTGTTTAATGCTCCATACATTGATACCGAAGCCGTACCGAAAGGTGAAGAGCAATCAGCAAGAGTAATGGATAACAACGATCCTATGGGAATGGGAAGAGTACGGGTACAATTCCCTTGGCAGGAGGAAAAAAACCAAATGACACCTTGGCTACGATTGATACAACCCCACTCCGGAGCCGGTAAGGGATTTTATTTCGTTCCTGAGATCGGTGAAGAAGTTTTGGTAGGTTTTGAAAGCCAAAATGCAGAAAAACCTTTTGTGATGGGAATGCATTATAATGGTAGTGAAACGAGCTCTTATCACACAAGTGGAAATGACAAGAAAGTGATTCATACACGAAGTGGAACTAAAATTATTCTAAACGATGCAGAAGGTTCTGTCTTCATAGAAGACCCCAGTGGGAATACCTATCTGATGGATGGACAGGGTAATATTAATGTCAATGCTCCAAATGATATGACCCTTACGGCAGGAAAAAATCTTAATATCAATGTTGGGCAAAATATGACCACAACAGTTGGAATGAACAAAAGCAATTCTGTAGGCATGAATATCACAGAGGTTGCAGGAATGAACATTTTTCAGAATGCAACATTAGATTATAGCCTAAATGCTACTAATATTACCAAAATTGCAAATGAAAACTACAGTTATGAAGCTAATGATATTCATAAGAACGCTTCAGAAAATATAGAAGTGGTAGCAATGAAAGATTATGTACAGAATAGTGAGAAAACAATACATAATTTATCTGGAGAAGAGGGACATAGCGCATAAAATTTTGAGTTATGGAAAATCAAGAACAAAAAAAAGGACAAATACAGATATTTGCTAAAAATATAAAAGGAAAAGCGAGAGGTAAAATACAGGAAGATAGCAAGATAACGAAAAATATTGTAGAAGGAAACCACGTCCAAAATGGAGGGGGTGGAGTGAATAATGATGTAAATACAGAAAGAAAACAATTAAAAATAGGTCGTTATTTTGAAAGTGCTATTTGGACAAACCACAAAGATGAGCCTATAAAAAGAGCTATTTACGGACAAACTGTAAGACTGAATATAATAATGAATAAAGAATATGTAAAAGTAGGAGAAGAAGTTCAGTTCAAATTATATAATGTTGACAAATCGACAAAAAAAGAAACACTTGTAGGTTTAGTAAATACAAAAGATAATAAAATAGGTTATGACAGGGTCAAAATACAAAATATAGGAGGAAAGTATAAAGCAATCATCATATTTACCCTTACTCCTGATAATCTTGATAAGGAGTTACCTCCTTACATGAAAAATCACTTGGAATGGCTGTATTGCAGATGCAGTTATCAATCTGAACATAAAGACTGGGAGCACAAACAGATACCTAAGAAACAGGCAGATTATTTGGAAATGGGAGTTTTGGTAATTGACCGATATAAAATGCCAGGATTAAAACCTGACGGATCAGATATTGCGGATGATATGACATACGGAACGGGGCATCCACATAAAAAGCTGATATACTCGGCAGACAGACGCTCAAAATACACAGAAGAATATAAAACTTTTGGTTTTGATGTTTCTAAACATGCCCTGTTCGCTGATGCAGAAGATGATGTACTTATGGAGCCCTATGAAATAGAAGAAGTCGTTGTAACCAATAAAAAACAGGAAGAATACAAAGCTCCTGTAGACCACACTGCCGTTTATATAACAAAGTTTCCTACTCCCACAGAAGAAAGAAATGCACTTAAAAAAGTAAGAAACAAAAATGTAAAGGCGATTTATACCAAAGAGCAATGCTACAGTACAAAATATGGTATTATCTCCACAGGATTAGATGTTAGGATTTTTGATAATCTTTCTGATGAACAATTGTTTTGGGATTTTGAAAATACGGCAGAATTCTATTTTGCAAGAGGAGAATTGCAAGGTAATTTAAATAGAATGATTGCAAAATTCAGACAGAACAATGGTGGAATATATGAAGACGAAGTTCTTACAAGAAACATAAAAGACCATCCCGAAACTATTGCCTATTGCCAAAAAGTCGAAGATTACATTGCAGAGCAACTGAAAAGTAATTTTAGGAAATTAGAGGAGGTGGAAGATAAAGATCCTTATTTTTTAGTTGGTGAAGATTTTAAAAATGCAAAGAACAATCGAGATAAAAAATTTTCAAAACCTTCTTATTCTTATGGTAATCCCATAGAAGCAACTAAAGGACTTACGATAGCAACCAATGATATTTGGTCGGCAGAAGTTGTTTTGAAAGAAGTAAAATTCAGTGGAGATAATTATACAGGAAAATATGAGGTAACATTGTGGGATCATTTTGGGTTGGATTTGCCAGATATGGAGAAGAAATTTAACATTATCCCAAGCGTAGGAGAAGTCTTTGTTTGCTGGTTTATTCTTCAGCATCTTCGAGGTTATAAGCCTTTTATTACTAAAATTACTTTTACTAAAGAGTTTACGGGCAATCTGCAAAAAGGAAAATCTGAGTTAGAAGCCGAACGAGAAAAACAGAGAGAAGAAGATGCAAGAGAATTAAATGAAAAGATTCAACAGGATATTTGGACAAGCCCTAAAATTTAATAAATGAAAAAAAGTTTTGTATTTACGGCCATTATACTTCTATTATTTTCATGTAAGAAAGAAACAGAATTTATAGAATCAAAGACAATTCATAAACTTATTTTAGTAAAGAATCCTCCTAAAAATGATTCTTTAGTAAAAAATCAACTAGTTGATTTTTTAGTAAAGAATCCTCATAGATTAATAGACGGTTGTTTAATAGAATTTTATATATATACCTCTAATACAAAATACTTTTTAAAAAACAATGAAGATTCTGGGGGGTTCTCTAGTGAAGAAATAATTAACTACCAAGATAGAGATGGTATTGCACGGTTCAGAATTAATAAATGTAAAAATGATTCCACAAAATTGGTAGGAGAGTTGAGATTTTATAATAGTAGAAAATATAATTTTTATAAACCAGATACAATAATTTATAAATGTCAGTAACACTTTGGGATCATTTTGGGTTGGATTTGCCGGATATGGAGAAGAAATTTAACATCATCCCAAGCTTAGGAGAAGTCTTTGTTTGTTGGTTTATTCTTCAGCATCTTCGAGGTTATAAGCCTTTTATTACTAAAATTACTTTTACTAAAGAGTTTACGGGCAATCTGCAAAAAGGGAAATTTGAGTTAGAAGCCGAACGAGAAAAACAGAGAGAGGAAGATGCAAGAGAATTAAACGAAAAGATTCAACAGGATATTTGGACAAGCCCTAAATTTTAATACATGAAAAAAATAACAATTTTACTTATAGTATGTTTATTATTAATCTCTTGTAAAGAAAAAAAAGTGGAGTTTGTCGAGTCTAAAGTTATTAAAGGATTTTTTGTAGTAAAGAATCTTCCTAAAGAGGATTCTTTACTACAAAATCAACTAGTTGATTTTGTAGTAAAAAATCCTAAAATTCCTAATGATTCATCAATTCATTTTTATTCAGATAATTCCGATACTAGATATTTTTTAGATCAGCTCCCCGATCCAGGAGGCTTTTCAAGTCATGAGCTAGAAGATATAGAAGATTACAATATTGCAAAACTTTTTTTTATTAAATGCAAGAATGATTCATCAAAATTTATTGGAGAGTTATATTATAAAGGATTACATACAAAAGGAAGTAGGTATATAAAAATTGATACAATAGTAAATAAGTGTAATTGAATTTTATTACAAAATGACTTTTTCACAAGAATTTAAAGGTAACTTAAAAAGCGGAATTGTAGAAATTAAGGCAGAAAGACAGAAAATAAAAGAAGAAGAAGAAAAAGCAGACAGGCAAAAAGCAGAACGGATGCGAGAAATAATGAGAGGTCCTAAATTTTAATGGTATGAAGAAAATAATATTTTTAATTATTCTACTAGTTTTTTTTTCTTGTAAGGATGAAAAGATAGAGTTTATTCAATCAAAAGCAATTAAAAGTCTTTTTTTAATAAAGAATCACTCAAAAAGTAAAGATGAATACAAGATGTTTTATAAATATTCTTCAAACACTAAAAGCTTTCTAGATGATGAAAGACCAGGAGGCTATTTTAGGGGGTGTTTGGATCAATACGCTGAAGATCAATTTGCTACATTTACCATAGAGCCATGTGAAATGGATTCGACAAAGCTTTTAGGAAGACTTTATTTCTATGGTTTAAAATGATCAGATGATGGACAAAAAAAATAGATACATTGATTTATAAATGTAAATGATATTTATAGTAATATAAAATATTACACAAAGAATAATTCAAGTTATAAATATTTTTTAATCATTGAGAATAATTTGTAGATCCGATAAGTATGCATTTCTTATCTAATTGTGATAGTTGCATAGTATATTTTACATTTTTAAAATGTAAAATATATACAGCAATGTTATTTTGGGGAATTACGATATGAGAATTTATATAAACCAGATACAATAATTAATAAGTGTAAATAACTTTGGGATTGTCTCGGATTAGATTACTCCTATATGAAAAAAATCAATATTTGTTGTAAGCAAAACAAGAATTTTATATAAAAAATGGATATCAGCATATCTACATATCAGGTAAAAAGAGGAGATACTTTAGAGTCTGTTGCAGGGCAATTGGGAATTTCGGCAGAGGCACTGAAGCGTTATCACAATACTTATTGCGATTTGAAGAGTCTTATAGGGAATGATCTTGGAGGAGTTCATGAAATTCTGATTCCTTCTTCCGAAAAAATTGCAGAACTTAAAGAAAACCAAACGCAAATATCTTTAAGCAACAGTCTTCCTTCTTTTCATTTGAATAAGGGTTTTTATGCATTAAATTATGAAGCAACAGAACGGTTTGAACAACCGGATAAAAAAGATGTAATAGTTAATTATTCAGTTTCAGTAAAAATCTCCGAAACGGATGGTAAAGGTTTTATTTCCGAAGTGGAAACCACGGAATACAAAAAAAGTGGAGAGAAGCCAAATGATAAAATCAGCAACCTTTCTTTAGGATGTATAGAGAGTATCTCTCCACTTACATTTATAGTTCCGGTACAGGGAAAGATAAAAGGGTTTTACGACCATAAAGCTCTTATTAAAAAATTTGAAAGTAAAAGACCTGAATTAGAAGACTTTTTTGTTGGTGAAGTTAATAGATCATATCTTGATAAGTTTAATACAAGTATTAAGAATGAAAATTATTTGTTAAAGCAATTTCAATCTGCATTATTGTATCAGGTTTTATTTCCTGAAATGGATTGTTTCCGTAGAAAAACAGAATGGGAAGAAAGTTTTTATGTGGTTTCCAATTCATTTCCGGTAAAATGCAGATTTCATACCCAATATGATTTTGAAAATCCAGATAATGTAGAGATTATAATTAAGGGTAAAATAAGAGAGGATTGTAGCTTACAGGAATTATTGAATGGGATAAAATTAGAAAAATCGCCGGAAAATCAAGTGACAACAGGTGAAATAGAACTACTTTATACAACTTCTAAAACAACCAAACAATTGAAAAAAATTGAAGCCAGCATTATACTTTTATACAATGGAGAAAGGTATCAGAAACATGATTTGATACTTAGCGCTAAAGAAGAAGAAAAAAAGGTGATAAAGTTCAGTACATTAGTTGAAGAATAAAAAACACAAAAAACCGATGAAAAAATATATTGTACAGAAAGGGGATTCTTTAAACTCCATTGCAGAGCAATTTGGAGTAAAGGATGGACAGACCCTCCGCTCATATCATAATATCTATTGTCCGTTGGATGATTTGTTGGGGACTGAAGTAATTCCTGGCAAAGAAATCCTGATTCCCGAAGACTCTAAATACTTGAAAGATAAGATGGAATCCGAAGAAGAACCTTTTATAGAAGAAGGAGAAGACTATGAATTTGGAGATGAAGGTCAGGACTCAATGGATGAAGAATCTTCTGAAGAGAATCAGGAGGAAGAATCTCAAGAGGAAGACAAAAAGGAAGAGGAAAAACGAAGAGGCGAGAGTTCTTCCAGCGAACACGACGGCAAATACTTTGTTGTGCAGAAAGGAATGTGCCAATGTAATCAGGGCTTTAAATTTCCTAAGTTTAAGGTAACATCGCACCAAAAGCATTATTGGAATGATGCAGACGGACAAGCGGATTATCTTGCCGTAACAGAAGATGATCTGACACTTGATCCACCAGCAATGCCATTTGGGAATTGTAAACTGAAACCTTCTTCGGGAGGATACTTGCCTTGTGCATTTGCACCGGCAGGAAAATGGACTAAGACCTACGATAAAGTAAAAGTAATGGGCAAAAGCTGTGTAACAGAGCTTTCGGAACTGATGTGTGCAACCGGAGGAAAGATAACAATTTTCAAACATGGCCAGCAAAGTGAAGCGGGAAAAAGCCATGTAAAGAAAGCAGATGCGAGAGAACAACAAATCTATAATCCTGTAATGAATTTTGAGGAGTTTCAGGAAGAAATAAATGGAGAGGATTCATTTGAGGTTGAATAAAAAACACAAAGAATTATGAAATTTATCAAAGGAAGTACAAGTCCAAAGGCTGAAGAAAAAACATTTTATGAACTAACTGGTTTGGTTCCTGATTTCAGCACCCCTATTTTCAACAATAAACCGAAAGAAAAATATATCTGGACATTGTTCAAACAAGATAAAGCAACCGGTTGGAAACAAGTTTCAAACAATATAAAATATGGTGAAAAAGCACCTTATACTTTCGGAGAGAAAGTAGTAGGGATTCCTTATAGAATAGAAGTCCATACAGAAACTAAAAACCTCCTGAATGTAATGGAAAAGAAATTTGTTGCTAACTTGGTTGTAACCCCAAGAACAGCAAAAGAACCCGTTATCGGAAGAGTTATTTTACTAAATAGGGAAAATTCTGATGTCAATAAAGCAAAATTCAGTGAATCATTATCGGCAGAAGCAAGAACGTCTAATTTGTTTGGGAAAGAGATTACATTTTACCTTTGGGAAGAAGGAGTTTCAGACTCCGACAAATACAAAAAACCTAAAAAAGCTTTTGTTGATAAAAACGGAATAGCCAAAGTAACATTTAGTTTGTCTGAATATGCTACGCCAAAAACCCTTATGGATTTTTTTACCGGAGATAAAAATACAACGAAGAAGTTTTTTGTATCTGCCGTTTACGAGAATAAAAAAGCAACAAATAAAACACCTGTAGTAGCAAGCGATGGAACAACACAACCTACAAGTCCTCCTGCAAATAATAGTAATAATAGTTCAGGTACTAATACAGGTGTTGTTGCCAAAGTATCAGAAATTATTGCTGAAGGAATAGAAAAAATTGGTAGTGTTGTAGCAGAACAAACTAAGTCTCCGGCGATTGTAAAAAATGCACCTAAAGAAAATAGGGATGGTGATAAAAAAATATGTGAGTGCGAAGCTAGAGTGAGAGCATTCATAAGAATGGTAAGAGTTGGAGAAGGAACAGGAGAATTAATTAAGTCTTTGAAATATAATAAGATTACAAAGAAAAATGATACAATTTATATAACTCATGATTTCCAAAAAGGCTATACTACTGCATTTGCGGGAAATAAAATAACGGATTTAAGTACTCATCCTCAACAAATATTTAAAGCCAAACCAGAAGACCAAGGATCTTCTGCAGCAGGAGCCTATCAAGTAATGAGGTATACTTGGTGGGAATTAGCAGGATTTGAAGTAGTAAAGAAGAAAAAAACAGGAAAATATTTTGAAGAAAGAGATCGTTTAAAAAAATATAAAGTTGCAGACTATCAGCCAGAATCTCAAGATAAAATTTGCATTATTCTCATGGAGAAACAAAGACCAAGCCTTATTAATAAAATTATTGCAAATAAAATTGAAGATGCTATTCAAAAGGATGGTTGTTTTATATGGGCAAGTCTTCCCGAAACAAACGATGAAAGTCATTATTTATATAATGGGAAAAAACAGCCTGCAACCCCTTTAAAGGTATGCATAGAACATTATGAGAAATTTTTAAGAGAAGAACTTAAAGGTATAAGTCCCCTACATTTGAAAACAGGATTTTTAGAAGAATTTGATAAACATTGTTGTAAGGAATCTAAATCAGAGAATAATTCAACTATTGTTTGTGATGGAAAACAAGATATTGATTTAAGAAGTAAAATGACATTTAGAGCTCAAAAAACAAAAACAGATTGTAATCTTACGTGTAGAAGTATTATGAGTTCTTTGGGAGTTGTTCCTGAAAATCCTACAGAAAAAGGAAAAGAATCATATTATCAAACATCTATTGAATCTAAAGATCATACAAAGCTTATATTAAATGCCGATGATTTTAAAAACGGAATGAATTATATTGATAAATCACTTGAAGCTGGTTATCCAATAATGGTTGGAGTTAATCATACATTAAACTATGGATATAATGAGGACATTAATACAAGTGATCATTATGTGATAATAGTTGGAAGATTTTGTGATAATAATGTTTCAAAGTATATTTTTTGGGATGTCGCAACAAGAAGAGGAGCTGAAGGTAATTTTAAATTCACTTTATATTCCGATAAACTTCATTCAGATAAAGTATGGAAACCTAACAGAAGCTATACTTTGACACAAGTCAGAAGAAATTTAGATAACAAAGGAAAATTAATACAATTTTAAAATGAAAAATTATTTTTATTTAGTATTTGCATTTATAACATTAGTAAATTGTAAAGGTCAAAAAGAAGAAAAGTTACTTTCAATCGAAGATAAAAATTTTATTTTAAATAAAACATTTCTTGGAGTTACAAAAAAAAATAATAAATATGAAATAATTGATAGATGTGATGGTGGCTATCCATCTTTGAAAATTTCTGAAAAAATTCTTTTTTATTATTATCCACAGGAAGGTGCTTATCATACAATAAAAAACATATCCAAAATTAAAGATGGAGAATATAAAATAGTTACTGACGGTTATTATTATTTTAAAAATGATCAACCTATACCGGAAAACAAAATATGGGTTATAAGTAGAAAAGATGACTTGATATGGGAATTTTTAGATTCGGATAGCAATAAAAAAAATATATTTTCTGACAGTTTGAATATTATAAATAAGAAAATTGCTTACGTAAAGTTATCTTGTGACAACAATGACGAAACTGAAAAAGATATAACTACAAAAACCAATAACTATTCTGCAGATGGAACTTGGAAAACTAGTTGCGATCAAGGAGCAGGGAGTATAACCATTGAAGGGAAAAATGCGTCTTTAGTTCTTTTATATGATCAAATTTATATTGATTTGGTAGAAGTAAAAAGATATGGTTTTGAAAAAGGAATTGCTTATAAATTAAAAGAACTTCCTGAAGATTTAGGATCTATTGGTACAGATCTGAATTGGAAGGAGTATTTGAATGATGAACCAATTGCTTATGTTAAGAAAATTGATGATAATACAGTAAACTTCTATTGGTATGGATTTTACAATAAAAAAACAAAAAAAAGAGAATTTAAGGATAACAGTTTTTATCAAGAAACAGGAATGAAAGATATTATTTTAAAAAAATGCAATGAATGAATAATTAAATAGAATATTGTATATATTGTTATTCTTTTCTATGCTGATTTCCTGTCAGTCAAGATAGATAATTATTATGATCCATCTTATTCTAAAATAAAAGAAATATCTAATTTATTAGATAAAAAATACAAATAATTGATCCTGATGGATATACTAATCTCCGTAAAGAAAAGAGTACAAATTCAGAAATTTTACAGAAAATAAAATCAGGAGAATATATTAATGTTTTAAATAATACAGATGATTGGTTTTTAGTAAAAACAAAAGAAAAAACATAAGGATACGTGAATAAAAGCAGAGTAAAATCCGAATAAATTTTCTTTAAGTAATATTATTTCATTGTAAAGGTCACCTGCTGAACAAAAAAGGAAATGTTCCAAATTTAGTGACAATGTAAACTGAAACCCTCTTCGGGAGGATACTTGCCTTGTGCATTTGCACCAGCAGGAAAATGGACAAAGACTTACGAAAAAGTAAAAGTAATGGGCAAAAGCTGTGTAACAGAACTTTCCGAATTGATGTGTGCAACCGGAGGAAAGATAACAATTTTCAAACATGGCCAGCAAAGTGAAGCAGGGAATAGTAATGTGAAAAAGGCAGATGCAAGAGAACAACAAATCTATAATCCTGTAATGAATTTTGCGGAGTTTCAGGACGAAAACGATGAAACATACTTATATGATTACGAGTAAACCAATAACAAAATTATTATGATTTTAGGAACACAAAATCCCGTTGTTGGCAAAGAAGAAATTTACCAGATCAGCGATTTTTCAGGAGGTATATTTGCAGGCAATGATATTCAATATTTTTGGTATCTCTGGCGAAAACAAAAAAATGGGACTTGGTTGGATATTACCAAGAAAGAACCCAAAAGTGGTGCAAAAGTGACCTATAAGCTTGGAGAAACTTTTTTGGGAACTCAATTTAAGATTCAGGTATATAAAGCAACGAAGAATGTGCTGACCCAAAAGTTTGATACCAGATTGTTTGGAGAACTTATCATTGTTCCAACCAGTAGTAAAAAACCAAGCATTGAAAGGGTTATATTATTTAATGGAGGATCAAAGGATGTAAACAAAGCGCATTACAGCGATACACTTACTGCAAGAGCACATTGTGTTGCAATGTTTAATCAGACCGTTGAGTTTCATTTATGGGAAGACGATGCAGAAGGACCAGGACATAACCCTACGGTTAACAAAAATAACAAACATAGTGTTCCCTTTACTGCGAAAGTAAATGAGAAAGGAATTGCAGAGGCAAGTATCAAACTTTTAAAACATGAAAAAATATTAAAAAGCATAGCCAATAAGTATTTGATGAAAGGGGATAAAGATGAGGGCAAAAATCACGAATATTATGTAACGGCAAGTTATTATGGAAAGATACAAGGGGCAAATCAGGTCAATGTCAATGTTGCCAATCCTGATTATAAAAAAGAGCAACCTAAGCAGCAGACTTCATCGACTCATCAATCTCCTTCAACTCCCAAACCACAAGAGCCAAAGAAACCTGTTTCACAACCACAGAAAGCTCAGCCTAAGCAGAACACACCAAAGTTTCCTGCAACAAAAATTTCTTCTGCGCCAAGACAGGCAGATGTACAGGCGAGAATAACGGATGCGTATTTTGTGAATAATAATGGACAGAAATTATCAAAAGCTGTAGTTGGCGATTGGGTAAGAGTTTGTATCCATACGAGTAATATGATTGGTAAGCATGTTCAGTATGTCGTTTGGGAATATGATGCCTTAGGTTTTAATGATGAGATTTCCAGAAGCGGAAGACTTGAAGTAAAAGGAAATGTTATTACAACGGGAGGCTTTACCATTACTGAAAAAATGTTTGAGAAAGGTGCGGATATTGGAGATTCTGAATCGCAGAATTATTTTATAGAAGTTTTACCATTGGATGTATCGGCTTATTCTAAAAGATTTGGAGTGAGTTCGGATGGTTTGATGGAGGTGGAGAAGGTGAAAAGTACGGCGGTGGTGAAGGGGCAGAAGCAAATAGAACAAAGCAGTACATGTATTTGTAAACGATATGATTTAGTTTGGGGAGATAAAATTGGATGTAATGAAAGAAAAAAAGTTATTGAAGTTGCAAAGAATCTTGGAGTTGATCCAAATTGATTAATGACTGTAATGGCTTTGGAAACCGCAGAAACATTTAGCCCTTCTATTGATAATGGAATTGGTTATGTTGGTCTTATACAATTTGGTGAAGGAGCTGCCGAAACGATAGGAACAACACAAGGAAAATTAGTTAAAATGACTTTTATAGAGCAAATGAATTATGTTGAAAAACATTTGACACCAAAGAAAGCCAAATACAAAACTTTGGCAGATTTATATTTAGCTGTTTTATATCCGAAAGCATGTGGACACGGTTCAGAAAGAGATTATGTAGTTTTACATGGTGCAGCATATCGAAATAATCCTTTGTTTTATAAAGAAAAGGGAGAATGGGAATATGTAACTAAAATCAATAAAAAAGGAAAAAAAATTAAGAAAAAGGTTCCAACTGATCCAAACGGTAATACTTATGTTTGGGAGGTAGCGATGGTAGCTCAAGAAATATATACAGAAGGATTATCTGTAAAAGAAACTAATTTTTCTTATGGTATTACAAAAGAAAATTTAAAATTAGATGGGAAATGTTCGGATGACTGTTCTCAATGTTTTGAATATGCAGATGTAATTCCAAATCCTAAAATAAATAATCAGAGTGATAATGTAAATAAAAATAGATTTAATAGAGAAAAAAGATATAATTCAAATCATCCGAAAGGTTATTATCATACTGGAGTAGATATTCTTAGTGGTGGTAAATTTGTTGAAATCCATTCCCTATTATGTGGGATAGTTGTAGATACTGTAGTATCCTTTAAGTCTCAAGAATATAAATCGAACTCTATGGGAAATACAATTACTATAAAATCTAAAGATAAAGAAGGAAAAGATGTTTGGATTATTTATTGTCATTTGGATAGCGTAAATGTTAAAAAAGGACAAAAAGTTAAACATGGTCAAATAATAGGAGTATCAGGATGTACTGGAAACGCAGGATTAAAACTTAATGGCTCAAGAGGAATAGAAATTAAGTATTGGCATGTTCATATTGAAGCGTCAAGAGAAAATAAATTTTATGGAAGTACAAAAAGAATCGACGCAGAAGAATTTATGAAAACAAAATTTGATGAAACAAAACAAGGAAATCCAATTAAATTATGAAACAAATATTTATACTTACAATTTTGCTTGTTCTAAACAGTTGTAATGGTCAAACACAAGATAAAATAGATTCTCCAAATAAGAAATCTATAATTACAAATAATAATTATACTAAAATTAATTTTTTAGATGAGAAATATAAAAAAAATGGATTCTCAATTTCAGATAACTTAACTGGAGATTTGTACCCCTCTTATTCTTATTTAGATAAAAATGTCGGTGCTTTTTCTGTGAATTTTATTGGTAAAGATAAAGAAGCACAATATTACTGGAATATAAATAATCCTAATGGTTATTTTTCAAAGGCAGGTAATCCAATAGATATTGCAAATGACTCCCCCAAAATCAGAAAGAAACTTGAATTACAAAAAGAAAAATATTATATTCTAGTAAGTCTATTGGATAAAAAATTTATTGAAAAATATGATAATAAAACACAAGAGTTTGATATTAACAAAGAAGCAGTAGAGTCTATTTATTTATATGAAAATAATAAATGGATATTAATAAAAGAAATAAAGGAGAAGAATGTTCCTGAAAATTCTTTTTCATTATATATAAAACTAATTTCTGAATACTTAAGTCAGAAAAAATAATTTCACATACAAATAGGTTATTTTGGATTCAGTGACGGGATAAGAAAGAATTAAAATTATGAAAAAATTAAATAAAGTATCATTTTTATGGTTGTTTTTATCTATATTGATTTCTTGCCAGACAAAAGATGAAAATAAGATAACAGATAAAAATAATCAGAAAGAAGCTAATATCGATTCATATTATGGAAAGTGGTTACTTATAAATAAAGAAAACAGTAAATATTATTACTGCACTGATGCTGATAGATTTATTACAATAAGTAAAAATAAAATATATGATCATACACCAATGGAAGATTCTGATTTCAATATAGATCATATTAAAAATAAAGGAAATCAAACTTATTTATACATTGATAAACAGGAAAGCTCATATTATATTTTAAGTTGGATAGATGAGGCAAAAGGTATTATATCATGTAAATTGAATGAATATGATACAAATTTATTTATAGTTGAAAAAAAAATAAAAACTATTGAAAATAAATCTTGCCAACCAAAGAATAAATCTTGTGTTTTTAATGATGTTAGTGGTAGATATAAATTTAGCTTTGAAGCAGGAGAATATAGAAATGACAAAGAACAAAAATATCCAATTTCAGCCTGGATTATAATAACAGACAAAAAAAACAAAAAACCACAAGAGATCCATTTTGAACCAAATTCATGGGCAAACTATAGTGATTTACCATGTGAAAAATTTATCATTAAAGACTTTAATTTTGATGGTTTAGAAGATTTTGCTGTTGTTTGGGATAATGGTGGTAGTAGCGGTGAATTATATGAATATTATTTACAGGATAAAAATGGGATATTTTTACCTAGAGACTCATTTCCTTTACAACACGGTATGTTAGCAGAAGATATAAATACTGTAAACAAAACACTTACAACTCAGAGTATTATAGGATGTTGTCATTATAATCTCAATACATATAAACTTAATTCTACTGGGAATTGGGAAACGTCATCGGAGCAGGGAGAATTAAAAAAGGATTAGCATATATAATATTAAACAAGAATATAATATAGTAAATGATCAAAAGTGAAATTAAGTTCTTCGAAATAATAAATGCCTATTTTATCAATGAAATGGTCAAAAAACTACCAAAAGTTAAACTATAGGATAAAATCAGAATAATGTTAAGCACTTAAAAAAGTGTTTTTTTTTTACTCTAGAATAAATTGATAAATTCAAAAAATGGGAATAAATAAAATTTCAGTAATTCTTATATTATTATCTATAATAGGCTGTAAAAAAGAAACTATAGAAAAAGAGATACCTACTGTAAAGAATGATACTACCAAAATTCAAAAACATCAAATTGATTCAACAGACCACAATAAAATTAATGGTTTTACTAAAGAATCTATTGTTGTAAGTTGTGGTTCAGGATGTGCTCTTAGTTATTCACCAAAAAGCATTAAGCAGATTGATAACACAATAAAAGTAATATTTGATGTAAAAATGTATGAAGATGATGTCTTAACAGATACTTATGATGAGACTTATATTTTTAAATATAATAACTCAAACAAATTAGATAAAATAGAAAAAGAGGGTGAAGGTGAAGATTTTTTTAAGACACTAATACCAGATGCTCAACAATCATTTTTAGATTTTGGAAATAACTTAATAATAAATAAGAGCGTCGATTTTTCACAAGATAAAAATGAGAATAAATTATCTGAAGAAAAGAACTACAATATTTGTGAATTACCTTTTGATTTTGATAATTATTATAATACTTGCTATGATAACGAAAAAGAATGCACAAAAAGATATCCTTCTTATTCATATCCGGAAAATAAAAATATTCTTGATTATTATGGTATTAATAAATCTCCAACAAAATTCTTTTTATTACCAAAGATTAATGATTTCCAACCTGTAATTTGCGCATACACAGATTCTGACATTGAAGGTTACTATTTAATAATTGCCAAAAAAGGTAAATTAATCTCCTCTTTAAAAATAGCGGAAATGGGTGGAGAAACAATTAATGCTTTTACTATTACAAAAGAAGATGGTGTTGAGCTCTATTCAAAAAAAGAAATGAATGATCAAAAAATTATAAAAAAGAAATATAAAATACAAATGGATGGTTTTATAAAATAATTTTTTTGATTATAATAAAAAAATAATACTGTAATTGGAAATTTATATGTTGAAAGAATTTAAGATGAGCCAGAGGAATGAGGATAACAAAATTCAACCATGCAGAGAATGTTCGGACGAATGTGGTGAAGAGGTTACAAATAATATAATTGGTCGTTGGAGTATCAATTGTGATAATCCAATAGGTATAACAATAAAAGACAATAATGAATTGATTATGACCATTGAACCCAACCAGTATTATGTTCATTTGATAAAAATAGAAGACAAAACTGAAAAAAATAATATTAAATATAAATTGAAACAATTTGAAGGTGTAGGAGCCAAAGAGGTCTACTCTGAAGCCTATTTAAATGATAAAGAAGTCGCAGTTATAAAATTTTTGGGCGGTGATGAAATCGAATTTAATTGGTTAGGATTTTATAATAAAGTAAACAAGCAAAGACAATACACAGAATCTCTCATTAGTAATGAAAATCCTATTGTTTTAAAAAAATGTGATGATTAAAAGTAATATAAAAAATACTAAAGGAAAGGCCACATCCGTTCACCAAGATCATTTTCATTTAGGTTTAAGATAAAAAGCATAAAAAGTCCATTTTAATTAAAATATCGCTAATATTACTATTTGTATTCGATATTTTTAGCTGTCAAAAGAAAAGTACACTATTAGAGTATCAAAATGATGAGCTCATTCAAAACATAGGAATAGGATTAGTCCAAATAATAAATCCAAATGAAAGTATTACTTTATATTCAGATAATACTTTGTCAAAGATTAAAACAATAAATCCTAAAATTAGTGCTAATTTTATACCTATTTTGAGTAAGCCAGATTATAATATTTTGTTTTTTGTATGTGTTGAAAAAAAATTTAATTTTTATAAAAAAACTAAAATAAAGACCATCTCCATATGATTTTGAGTTCAAAATAAAAGTTTGAATAAATCGGATTGTATAAATGGAACGTTTATTGTAAATTTTATCTGAAAAAAAGCAATTATGAAAATTCCAGTAGTATTAATGGCAAGTTTATTAGCAGTAGGAGTTTCTGCACAAAGCACTAAGCCTGAAGCTAAATCTAAAAAGCCTGTAAAAAAAGTAAAAAGAGCAACAACTCCCGACACTGTTGAAAAGAAAAAACCGGGAACTCCTAAACCAATCGTAAAAAAAGATACGCTTGTTCTTCGTGGCCATGGCTGCCCGGCTTGTGGAATGGGATAAAAGATGAAAAAACCACTGTTAGGAATATCAATGATGGCAGAAGCTGATTTTGTTTCTGCTGTTTTGCCGTTATTGCATAACAACGCTATTGATGTTCTGGAATGGTCCTTTGATACTCTTTATCACACCAATGAACCGGATTGGCTTCGTGATCTGCTAAACTTTTATGCAGAAAATAACCGTTTAATAGGACATGGTGTTTATTATTCCCTGTTTGATGCAAGGTGGACAGAAAGGCAGGAACAATGGCTGCAAAAGCTAAAAGAAGAAGTCAGCTTAAGGAAATACAATCATATCACGGAACATTTTGGTTTCATGAACACCGAAAATTTTCATCAGGGAGTGCCATTGCCGGTATCTCTGCATCCCAAAACTTTACAGATAGGAAAAGACAGATTGTACAGACTTCAGCAGGCCGTGGATATTCCTGTAGGTATAGAAAATCTGGCTTTTTCATTTTCTATAGACGATGTAAAGGAACAAGGAGTATTTCTTGATAAACTAACCGAAGATACCAATGGTTTTCTGATTCTTGATCTTCATAATATTTATTGTCAATCCTGTAACTTTGAAGTGGATATAGAGGAAATAATTGATCTGTACCCTTTAGATAAGGTAAAAGAGATTCATCTTTCCGGAGGAAGCTGGCAGGAGAGTGTGTATGGGAAAAAGCAGGTGAGAAGGGATACGCATGATGATGTTATTCCTGAAGAGATTTTTTCTGTTTTACCCTCTGTTTTAGCAAAATGTCAAAATCTGGAATATATTATTATTGAAAGGTTGGGGCATACGTTGAAAACAGAAGAGGATAAAGAAAATTTCCTAAATGATTTCAATAAAGTTAAAAGAATAACCGAAGCTTCAGATTGGAAAAGGAAAGAAAAGAGCAGCTGGGACAAACGGCAAATACAACTTTCAGAAAAACCTTTAGAAGATCTGGTTTTATTCGAAGAGCAATCGAGGCTTACCAGGCTTCTTTTTGATGGGGCAGGAGCAGAAGGCATTAAAGATCAGGATTTTCATTATTTTAAAACAGAGAACTGGGACCCGGAAATGATTCTTACGGCCCAGAATATTATTAAAAAATGGAATCCTTATTAATTCTATCCTGATAACCAAAATCAAAATATATGAAAATGACAACACTAGTATTGATCATTACTGTTGTCCTCACTGCTCTGATAGGAGGACTTTTCTATGCTTATTCATGTTCTGTAGTTCTCGGACTGGGAAAACTCTCTGATGTGGAATATCTTAAAGCTATGCAGAACATCAACCGGGAAATTCTGAATCCGGTTTTTTTCATAAGTTTTATGGGAACAGCGATTCTCCTTCCGGTATCTGCCTTTTTGTTCCGCGGACATCAGTCTGTTTTTATTTTTCTCGTGCTGGCATCGCTGGCTTATCTCATCGGGGTTTTTGGAGTAACAGTTGCCGGAAATGTCCCGATGAATGATGCATTGGATAAGTTTGATATTTCCAGTTCTACAACAGAAGCGATCAGGCAGATGCGTGATAATTTTGAAAACAGATGGAATTTTCTGAATAATATAAGAACTGTTTTTTCTGTCGTTTCAATCATTTTTGTAGTCTGTGCCTGTATTTGGAACAGGGAAGTGTAAAAAGATTCCGAATAGGTGAAAATACTTAATGACAGATTCAGTATTTCTACGGATGTATGTGTACTGTTTTATTCAGATATTTGTAATGTTAGTAAGACAAAACAGCTTTTTAACATTTTCAAAATGTTGGAAAAAAATTTATAACCACGAAGACTTCATTTCAAACAAGAGAAAAGGCAGCCATTGGCTGCCTTTTGTTTTTTTATGATAAAGATACTTATTAAATCTTCAGAAGCTCAATAGTTCTCTCAGGGCTTTCTGTAGAGAAAACAGCATTTCCTGCAACAAGAACATCCGCTCCGGCCTCGAAAAGCTTAGAAGCATTATCAAGATTCACTCCACCATCAATTTCGATAAGTGCCGTAGAGTTGTTGCTTAAAATAAGATCTTTGGTTTCAGCAATCTTTTTGTAAGTGTTTTCAATGAATTTCTGTCCTCCAAATCCGGGATTTACACTCATTAACAATACCAGATCCACATCTGCAATGATGTCCTCAAGCATTAATACAGGAGTGGAAGGGTTCAAAACAACACCTGCTTTTACTCCTTTACTCTGAATGTGGTGAATCGTTCTGTGAAGATGTGTACATGCTTCGTAATGAACGGAAATAAGATCTGCACCATGATTGATAAATTCATCAACATATTTCTCAGGTTCCACAATCATCAGGTGAACATCTACAAATTTTTTGGCATGCTGCTGAACGGTTTTCATTACCGGAAAACCAAATGAAATGTTGGGTACAAAACGGCCGTCCATTACATCAATGTGGAACCAGTCGGCCTGAGAATTATTCAGCATTTCAATATCTCTTTGCAGATTCCCAAAGTCTGCTGATAAAAGGGATGGAGCAATAAGCTTCGTTTTCATTTTTACTTTATATTAGATATTTAGAGTCAGGAACCAAGAACCAAAATAGGTTGAAAACAGATGTTTTTGTTTGCATATTTTGAATATCTTGAATCTTGTGTCTGGTATCTTGATTCTACTAATGATACTTCAGTTTCATTTCCGGCTTGATCTTAAGGACTGTTTCATAGATAAGCTTGATGACATTAGCTACATCTTCCTTAGACACCATTTCTACCGTAGTATGCATATAACGCAAAGGTAAGGAAATTAAAGCACTTGGTACTCCGCCGTTGGAATGGGCAAAAGCATCAGTATCAGTTCCTGTAGCTCTGCTTGCCGCCGCTCTTTGGAAAGGAATTTTTTTAGTTTTTGCCGTATCAATAATCAATTCTCTGATCGTATGATGAACACTCGGAGCAAAAAATACTACCGGCCCTGCACCACATTTCTGATCTCCTTCTTTTTTCTTTTCAATCATTGGAGTTGTAGTGTCGTGGGTTACGTCTGTTACAATGGCAATATTTGGCTTGATGGTATCAGCAATCATGTCTGCTCCGTATAAACCTACTTCTTCCTGTACGGAATTGGTAATATAAAGCCCAAAAGGGATAGATTTTTTATTTTCCTTTAGAAGTCTTGCCACTTCAGCAATCATGAAACCTCCGATTCTGTTGTCCAGTGCTCTGCAGACAAAATATCTGTCATTCATTTCAAAGAATTCGTCTGGGTAAGTAATCATACATCCTACAAAGATTCCCATTTCTTCCACTTCTTTTTTTGAAGTAGCGCCACAGTCGATGAAGATATTCTCGATTTTCGGAGTAGGCTCATTCTGATTCGTTCTCGTGTGAATAGCCGGCCATCCGAATACTCCTTTTACGATCCCGTTTTCTCCGTGAATATGTACCACTTTTGAAGGAGCTATCGTTTGATCGGAACCTCCGTTTCTGATCACATAGATTAATCCGTCATCGGTAATATAATTGACGTACCATGAAATTTCATCAGCATGTGCTTCAATCACTACTTTAAATTCAGCTTCCGGATTGATGATCCCATAACAGGTTCCATAATGATCTACTTCTATTTTGTCAACATAGGGTCTGATATAGTCCATCCAGACTTCCTGTCCTTTGTGTTCATAACCTGTTGGAGATGAAGTGTTTAAATATTTTTCTAAAAATTTCAAAGATTTCTTTTCAAATTTCATAAAAAGGAATGATTTTTGCGTTTAATTTTTCTTCTTATAAGTGTAAAAATAATGAATTTTAGTAAGATTATCTGCCTTTTTATTTTCTTTTTTGGAGTCAGTGTTTTTGGCCAAAAGGATGGTGTAGTGGCAAAACCACTCAATCAATATCCGGCTGAATCATTGAAGACAGATGAATTTGGAAATAAATATTATTATGACGAGCAGCAAAAAGTCAAGATTTATGAAATCAACGGCGAGCCTGTGGTTGTATTAGACGAGTTGGTTTTGGTTAATAAACCGAGATTTAATAATCAACTGGATAAAAATTACTACTATTTTCTGAATAAAAAGCTGTACAGAGTATATCCGTTATTTGTTACCGCATTACAGCAGTACAGAGATATCCAGAAAGATATGAATGATATGGATAGTAAAGCTAAAAGAAAATTTGTAAGAGAAAGACAGAATATGCTGGCCGATCAGTATGAAAAACAGCTGAGAGATCTTACAACTACCGAAGGACAGGTTTTTGCAAAGCTAATGAACAGGGCTACCGGAAAAAATGTCTTTGAAATCATCAAAGAACTGAGAGGCGGATGGAGTGCTTTCTGGTGGAATGTAAAAGGAAAAATGGCCGATATTGATCTGAAAGACCACTACGATCCACACAAAAACAGAACTGATGAATTTGTAGAGTCATTGCTTCAGTCTAACTGGAATTCAGGGTATCTGCAGCCTTACCCGGGAGCAAACGATTTTAAAGTCAAGAAATAATATAAATTCCTGTAAGAATACTTACAGGAATTTTTCTTTTAATTTATCAAATACAATCTTATCTATCGGAAGAGGAAAAGGATTGTCTGGTCTGTCTATATCAATCCACTCTGTTTTTTCGATGCAGGGATCCATGATAATAAAATCTTCTTCATTCACTATGTCTACTATATAATATATGGTAAGAAGCTGCTCGTTTTCTTTGAATCGTGAAACCAGAAAGTTTTCCTGAGTATAAAAATGTTCCAGGACATTGATCTGTACATTCAACTCTTCATCAAACTCACGATGCAGGCATTCCAGTACTCCTTCACCATATTCCAATCCGCCACCCGGAAATTTCATTAAAGGTTCGCCGGCATATTCTTCAAATAAAGTAAGAACTTGTTTATCTTTTACTGCACACGCATACACTCTAATGTTGATCTTATCTATCATATATATAATGTATAATATTTGTATAGCTAATGTAAGGAATTTTGTTGAGAAAAAGCTGGAGGTTGGAAGCTCGAAGCTGGAAGTTTAATACTATCTATTTTTAATAATATTTAATCAGCGTATCTTATTATATATTAGTTATTATTTTAAAATAAAAAATCAATATTAATAGAATAGCCGGTTGTAAACATCCTGCTTCCATCCTCAGGCTTCCATTCTATAATTTAATTGCATTGATCATCTCTCTCTTTCCCGGAGGTCCCTGTTTTTTTTCTACCTGGAAATTCAGCTCCTGAAGAATTCTTCTTACACTGCCTTTAGAAGAGTAGGTGGTTAATAATCCGTTAATGGCCATTTTGTCAGAAACCAGTTCAAATAATGGCTTTTCCCACAGATCAGGCTGCACTCTGGCACCGAAACAATCAAAATAAACAAGATTGATTTTAGGCAGATCGATGTCTTTTAGGTCAAAAAAATCACATTCTATCTTTTTAAGGTTGAATCCACTAATGATTTCAACTGACTTTTCCCAATCTGCCAGATGAATTTTCTGATAAATATTTTTAAACTCAGGGTTGTCAAAATGTTCAAAGTATGCCAAATCCTTAACTTCGGATTCATTTATGGGGTATTTTTCAAGCGAAAAATAATTGATGACATGATTTTTGTCAGTTTTTAAATATTCATTAATTGTTACCAAAACATTCAAACCTGTTCCAAAACCGAGTTCTAAAATATTAATTTCGCAATCATTTATCAAATTCAATCCATTTTTAATAAACACATGTTCAGCTTCCTGAAGTGCTCCATGATGAGAATGGTAGTTTTCATTTAATTCATTGATAAACAGTGTTTTACTACCATCGTTTGTGGTCTTAATCTCTCTTTTCAAGCTATTTTTTTGTCAAATTTACTCTAAAATTTTTATATTTAGAAAATTATGTTAAATTTGTAGAACATCGTAAAAATTTTAAAAAATGATAATTCAAAAAACTGAAAACTCCAGAATTTCTACATTTGACCCTAACGATTTTTCATTTGGTGGTACTTTCATAGATCATATGATTATATGTGAGTATGAAGATGGGAAATGGGGTGATGTAAAATTAGTTCCTTACGGTCCGATTCCATTTACACCTGCTATGATGGGAGTAAACTATGGACAAGCTTGTTTTGAAGGTATGAAAGCCTATAAAGACAAAGACGGGCAGGTTTTCCTTTTCAGGCCTGAAAAGAATTTTGAACGTATCAATAAGTCAGCAAAGCGTCTTGCTATGCCTGAAGTGACTGAAGAAATGTTTTTAGACGGGTTAAAAGCTTTAGTAGATATAGACAGAGAGTGGATTCCTCAGGGGGAGGGAATGTCTCTTTATATCAGACCATTGATTTTTGCTACAGAGGAAGCTTTGAAAGCAAGAGTATCTAATAAATATATGTTTGCTATCGTTGCAACACCAGCGAAGAGCTATTATTCTGAGCCGGTATCTGTAAAGATCTCTGATCACTATTCAAGAGCTGCAAACGGAGGAGTAGGTTCTGCAAAAGCTGCAGGTAACTACGCTGCTTCTTTCTATCCTACGCAATTAGCGATCGAAGAAGGATATGAGCAAATCATCTGGACGGATGATGCTACTCACGAATATTTTGAAGAAAGTGGTACAATGAACGTATTTGTAAGAATCAACGATACAATCTTTACACCTCCAACTTCTGAAAAAATCCTTGACGGAGTAACAAGAGACAGCTTCATTCAGTTAGCTAAGAAAAGAGGAATTGAAGTGAAAATAGAACCAATTCCTGTGAAAACAGTTATTGAAGCGCTGAAGAATGGCTCTCTTAAAGAAGTGTGGGGAGTAGGTACAGCTGTTGTTACTACTCAGTTCCAGGCTTTAGGATATGAAGGTGAAAAACTTGAGCTTCCAAGATTATCTGACGAAGAAAGCTTTGCTGCTATTCTTAAGAAAGACTTGGTAGACCTGCAGAATAATCTTTCCGAAGATCCTTTCGGATGGAGAGTTGTGGTAGATCACGCTTTAGAAACAGTTTAATATTTTTTTTAATAAACTATATAAAAGTCGGGTTTTTCCCGGCTTTTTTTGTATTTATGTAATCGTATAAAATGTATTGAATGACTTTTAATGAGAGGATTCAGCCAGTTGCTTTGTTTTATTAGTAGATGGATACATTTTTACATTCACATATTTCTGGGTCAAGTTTTGTAATTGATTCGCGAAATGTGTATTTTCGCAAAAGTTTATGAAAAAAATACTCTTCATATCAGCCATAAGCCTGTTGAGCTGCAACAGAAATACACAGACGGCCCATCCTCCGGTAGGCGGTGTTTTAAGCCAAAAAGATCTGGATGTTTCTAAAAACAGGATGAAAAATCTGAATGCCATAGAAAGAGGCCAGATTCAGGATTGGATCAATGGCCAGTCTGTGAAATTTTATCCTACGCAGCTTAATTACTGGGTAACGGCTGAAGGCTATGATCAGAGAGAAAGGAGAAAAGATGAAACTTTGATTTCTTATTCTTATGATCTGTATGATTTTGACCAAACTAAAATCTACGACCAGTCTTTTGAGAGAAGAGATGCCAGATTCGGGCACTTTGATGAACTGAGGGCAGTGGAGAACGCTTTGCGTTTTATACATGATGGAGAGGAAGTGACGCTTTTGGTGCCGTCTTCTTTGGCTTACGGAACTTTCGGAGACGAAAAGAAAATAGATAACGACATTCCATTAATCATAAAATTAAAAGCTCTATAATAAATGAAATTGTTTAACAAGAATATAATTCTGGCAGCGGCAAGTATCTCGCTGATGAGTTGTACCCCAATTTATAAAAAAATGAACGTAGACAAAGAAACTTACGAAGGTCTTAATGACGGGCTTTATGCCAATCTTCAAACTACAAAAGGTAACTTAATTGTAAAATTTGAGGACAAGAAAGCACCAGTAACTGTGGCCAACTTTATTGGTCTTGCAGAAGGGAAAATCGACAACAAAGCTAAGGCTAAGGGAGTTCCTTATTATGACGGAACTATTTTCCACAGAGTAATCAAAGATTTCATGATCCAGGGAGGAGATCCTCAGGGAACTGGAGCAGGGGATCCGGGATATAAATTCGAGGATGAAAGAAATGATCTTAAACATACAGGAAAAGGTATTCTTTCTATGGCAAACTCAGGGCCTAATACAAACGGTTCTCAGTTTTTCATCACTGAAGTAGCTACACCTTGGTTAGATGGAAGACACACGATCTTCGGAAAAGTGGTAAAAGGAAATGATGTAATTGATGCTATTGCTAATGTTGAAAAAGGAGCTCAGGATAAGCCTAAAACAGATATCGTTCTGGAAAAAGTTTCTGTTTTCAGTAAAGGTGACGAGTATAAGCACTACGATGCAGCTAAAACTTTCAACGAAGGAAAAGCAAAGATTGCAGAAAACAATAAGGCTTTTTTAGCTAAAGAAGAAGCTGAAAAGAAGAAAAGAGAAGAAGAATTCAAAGCTAACCAGGAAAAATTAGTTGAAAATCTAAAAGCTGGTATGCAAAAAACTGAATCAGGTCTTTACTATAAAATTACAAAAACAGTTGACGGTAAAGCTCCAAAAGCTGGTGATAATGTATCTGTACACTATGCAGGTAAATTAGTAGACGGAACGGAGTTTGATTCTTCATTCAAAAGAAATGAGCCGATCGAAATTCCAATCGGTATGGGAAGAGTAATCAAAGGATGGGATGAAGGTATCCTATTGTTGAAAGAAGGTGAAACTGCTACATTATTGATCCCGCCGGCAATGGCTTACGGAGAAAGAGGAGCAGGAGGAGTGATCCCGCCAAACTCTTGGTTAGTTTTCGATGTTGAGCTTGTAAAAGTAAAATAATTGAATCTTTTTAAGATATGAAAACCGTTCCGGAAGGAGCGGTTTTTTGTTTTTATAAATACCGTAGAAATACGGATTTCGGTAAATGTCAATTACTTCTATCTTTACCCAACACTTATAAGAAACAAAATAAAAATATGTTTGATCTGAATTACGACCTCATAAAAAAAGAAATTGAGTCAGAAATGTGTGAAGAACACGGTCTGCATCCGGAATTGATTAAAACAGATGAAGGCTTCGGGATAAAAGCCTGTTGTGAACCTTTCAGAGAAAAGATGGTTGAAAAATCCGGAAATATGATCGAAGAAGAAACCAAAAAGATCCTTGATGAAATGATGAAGGATCTTTTTAAAGAATAAGTTTTTACGATGTTAAGATAACTTTGTTATCGCGAGCTGCTCCGGAGGGGTAGCTTTTTTGTTGGACAGATTATAAGGATCATTAATTATAAAATAAGTCTGGTTTTAATTATACAAATAAAAAACCGCCCCAAACAGGACGGTTTTTTCAGTAAAAATTAATTGAAAGTTATATTTTAATATCTTTTCTTCATACCTGTTCCGGTTAAAGAACTGATGAATACAAGGCCAAAGCCGATATAAGCAGCAAATGCCGTCAGATATATAATTAAGCTGTTTAAGCTTGGTTTTAAGGCGTATACCAATACAGAAAAGGCAGCAAAACTTAGCACGAGCAGTACGCTCCAGATATTCATTTTTGCAGCATCTTCATTTCTCTTAAAAATCATTTCAAAAAAGTCTCTCATCATTACTTACATTTTAAGGGTTATACATTAATTAATATGATAAAGGCGCACTCATCACGGTAAAAAGAATAAATTCCTTTACAGGGCTAAGGTTCACGATGACTTTGCCATTTATTTATATCGTAATACCGGGCTAAAAGTCCGGGATATTCTTGTTTTTTTGAATCAATAAATGATTCCTGGTTATTGTGATACCAGTGAGATACGGGATGCAAAATTGCAGTGAAAAATCAACGGGGGTTAATTAATCACGAACCCGTATCTGGTACGGCATCGTAGAAAAAAAAGGATTCATATGCTAGATATGAATTTGAATCAGTGGAAAAACTGAAAATCCACAGAAAACCTTTTTTCTCATCCTTAGTGTTTTTTTAATTTTTTCTCATTATCTTACATGCTAATATCATGCCAAAGTAAAAGTTTTGCGATTAACACTTTGTTTCAGGGGATTGATGAAGCTCCTGATAAAACGTGTTTTCATCTATTATTTCCTTAAACAAAGAAAAATTTTCTGTTTTTAAGGTTGGGTTGCTTGATACAAAGAAAATATTACGGCGCAATTATTTTTTTATATTTAAAATACTTTAGAATTGTTTAGAAAATGAACCGGGAAGATTTAAAAGACAACATCAATATTTGTATAGCCAATCTTTTGCAGTTGGCGAAAATCTATTGTTGTAATACCATTTCCCCCAACCTGTTTTATATTCTGTCTGATTTTAATGAATTTGAAGGAAAAAACTTCACTGAACAACGAATGTCCCGGAATAGGATAAATAATTCAAAGACCTTACTTACTTTGGATTCGGCAGTGGAAATTTTACAAAAAGAGTTTAATGATCTTTATGATGTTACTCTATATATTTTCCAAGCAAATAGAAAAGAGACAATAATAGAAATTCAATATTACAGAAAATCAAATTTTGATGCTGATTACTTAGCCGTAGTAAAAGATAATCCACCGATGTTTCATTCTAAAGTTCCAATGCCTGTCTACGCATGGGAAGGAAGAAAGTTTGATATCAATTGGGAATCGGGAGGAGGAATAGACCATGTTTGGAAAAACTTTTTGTGGAGAAATTTTTTGTATAAGCGTAAAATTAAAAATCTCAAAAGATAATTTTATGCCATAAGAAATTAATATAGCCCGTTCCTATTGAAATAATAAAAAGCCTCTAAAAAACAAAAACCGCCTCTAAAGACGGTTTTTTATATTTGTTACCAGTTTTTATCAATCAAGTAGATAATCTGTGTTAAAGCGGTAGCACCTAATAAAAGCTCTCTTCGGTTCACCTTTTCAAAAGTATCTTCTTCCGTGTGGTGAATATCGAAATAGCGTTGAGAATCTGGCATCAATTCAGCGGCAGGAATTCCCATGTCATGAAGCGGGTAGAGATCTGTTCCGGAAAACCGTTCTTCAAAATTATATACTCCGTAAGGAAGGAATAGGTTTGACCAGCCTTTGATCTGATTTCTTTTGGCATCATCCATATCCAGGGCAATTCCTCTCGGTGCGAAACCTCCGGCATCTGTTTCTATCGCAAAAAGATGTTTTTCATTCTTTTCTTTTACCGTTTTACCGTATTGAATTCCGCCTTTTACTCCGTTTTCTTCATTGGCAAAGCAAACCACTCTGATGGTATGGTTATTTTGTATTCCCAGCTTTTTAAAAGTTCTCAAAACTTCAATGCTTTGAACAATTCCGGCTCCGTCATCATGGGCGCCTTCACCTACATCCCAGGAATCAAGGTGTCCTCCAACAACAATAACGCTCTGGTCTTTTTTGCCGGTAATTTCCCCGATTACAGAATAGGAAAGCTTTTCACCTTTCATTCCACAGTTGGAGTTAAGTTTAGCGTTGATTTTCTCTTTTTTCAGTAAAGCTTCCAATTCATCTGCTGTTGTACTTCCGATAGCTACAGCTGGTATTTTGGAGACTTTGTCTTCGTAGCGCATAGCTCCGGTGTGTGGGACATCATCAAAAGCAGAAGACAGAGATCTTACGATGGCAAATTTACCTCCTTTTTTAGCAGTTAAAGAAGCTGCTGTTGTTCTGTATTTTGCAGCATCACCATAGGCTTTGAAAGTCTCGATAAATGACTGGCTGAAAGGATAATTGAAGAATACAATCTTATCTTTTACCTTTTCAGCTGGAAGTTTGTTATATTCTTCCATAGATTTTACCATGATAATTTCCCCTGAAATATCTTTTCCTCCGGTTCCTTCAGAATTTCCGAGGGAAAGCATTTTAAGACTTTTCCATTTTCCGTTAGCGGACTGGATGTGCAGAGATTCTTTTCCTCTTTCCCATACCGGTATCATGACTTCCTGAAGCCATACTTTATCGGCTCCGGCATCACGAAGTTTCTGTTCTGCCCATTTTACAGACTTTTCATAGGCTTCTGATCCACTTAATCTGTGACCTATGTTTTTTGTAAGCTCTCTCAGCTCAGTATATCCTTTTCCATTATTCAGGATTTCTGTGGAAATTTTTCTGAACTGGATAGAATCTTCTTTAGACTGGCCAAAAGCAGCCATTCCAAAAAGGAATAATGAAGTTCCTAATATCTTTTTCATTGTTTACCAATTTTTATCAATCATATAAATAAGTTGTGTCATTACCGCAGAACCAAGCAAAAGTTCTCTTCGGTTGACTTTTTCAAAAGTGTCTTCTTCGGTATGGTGAATATCAAAATAACGCTGCGGATCAGGAACCAGTTCAGCTGTGGGAACTCCCATCTCGTGAAGCGGAGCAATATCCGATCCGGAATATTTACCCTCGAAATTGTAAACTCCATAAGGTAAAAACAGGTTGACCCAGCTTTTGATCTGATTTCTTTGAAGATCATCCATTTCCAGAGAAATTCCCCGTGGTGAGAAGCCTCCGGCATCCGTTTCTATAGCAAAAAGATGTTTTTCATTGTTTTCTTTGGCAATTTTGCCATATTGTTTTCCGCCTTTTGTACCGTTTTCTTCGTTGGCAAAGCAGACAGCGCGGATGGTATGGTTGTTCTGTATTCCTAATTTTTTAAATGTTCTCAAGACCTCGATACTTTGCACAATTCCGGCACCATCATCGTGAGCGCCTTCACCTACATCCCAGGAATCAAGATGTCCGCCGACAACAATAACACTTTGGTCTTTTTTACCCGTGATTTCCCCGATTACAGAATGGGAAAGCTTTTCGCCTTTCATTCCACAGTTGGAATTAAGTTTGGCTGTTACTTTCTGTTTTTTCAACAACATTTCCAGTTCATCAGCAGTAGTATTTCCGATGGTAATGGCCGGTATTTTTGAAATATTTTCATCATAGCGCATATTACCTGTGTGAGGAACATCGTCAAGAGCGGAAGAAAGAGACCGGATAATGGCGAATTTACCTCCTTTTTTAGCCGTTAATGAAGCGGTGGTTCGTCTGTAAGCACTGGCATCGCGGTAAGAAATGAAAGTCTGTACATTTCCCTGATTAAAAGGATAGTTGAAAAATACAATCTTGTCTTTTACCTTTTCAGCTGGAAGTTTATCATATTCTTCAAGTGATTTTACCATAATGATATCACCTGAAATATCTTTTCCTCCTGTGCCTTCGGAATTTCCGAGAGAAAGCATTTTAATGTTTTTCCATTTTCCGTTTGAAGTCTGGATATGCAGAGACTCTTTTCCTCTTACCCATACCGGGATCATGACATCCTGAAGCCATACTTTATCGGCTCCGGCATCACGAAGTTTCTGTGCGGCCCATTGTACTGATCTTTCATAGGCTTCAGATCCGCTTAAACGGTTGCCTATCGTTTTGGTAAGCTCTCTCAGTTCATTGTATCCTTTGCCGTTGTTCAGAATTTCTGTGGAAATCTTTTTGAATTGGATAGAATCTTCTTTAGCCTGACCAAAAACAGTCATTCCAAAAAGCAATAATGAAGTTCCTAATATCTTTTTCATATTACCAGTTTTTATCAACCATAAAAATCATCTGTGTGATGGCGACCGCTCCGAGAAGAAGTTCTCTTTTATTCACTTTGTCAAAAGTATCCTGTTCGGAATGGTGGTAGTCGAAATACCTTTGGGGATCTACAACCAGTTCTGCTAAGGGAATATCAAGTTTTTTTAAGGGAGAGATATCCTGAATCGCCTCAGTTTGGTCAAAATCATAAACGCCATAAGGAAGAAAATATTCTTTCCATGGGTAAATCAATCTTCTTCTCTGAGGTGACATATCCAGAGAAAATCCTCGTGGAGAATAACCTCCGGCATCTGTTCCTAAGGCAAAAACGTGCTTTTCATCTCTCTTTTTTACAAAAGCGGCATACATCTCACGGCCCTGACCTCCGTTTTCACTGTTGGCGTACAGAACTACGCGGATGGTGTGGTTATTTTCGTATCCAAGGGCTTTCAGTGTTCTTAAAACTTCGATACACTGAACAACACCTGTTCCATCATCAATAGCACCTTCGCCAAAATCCCAGGAATCCAGCTGAGCCCCTAAAACAATCACTTTAGAATCTTTTTTGCCCTGAATTTCAGCAATAATATTTGGATTTGTGGTGTCTCCTTTTGATTCAGCAGTCATGTTGATTTTAGCGGTGACTTTTTGCTTTTTCAATGTTTTTTCCAACTCATCTGCAGATCTTACTCCAATAGATAAAGCTGGAATTTTAATTTTATCATCTGGTTCATAATAAATCATTTTAGCATGAGGAGTATCATCACTAGCAGTTGTCAGTGATCTTATAATTAATGCTTTTGCGCCCGTTTTAGCAATGATAGAAGCAGATATTAATTTTGATTTTGCAGTCTGCAAATAGGAGTCACTTGTATTGATGATTTTCGGATCCATAGGAACATTCACGAAAACGATCTTGTCTTTTAACTGGCCTATTGACATGGCATTAAGCTCTGAAGTGGAATTAATTAAAACAATTTCACCTGTAAGATCTTTTCCTCCTGTTCCTTCAGAGTTTCCAAAAGAAAGCATTTTGATATTTTTCCAATCTCCATTTCCTGCTTTTATCTGTAAAGATTCTTTTCCTCTGATCCAGACAGGTGCTTTGGCTTCTTGTCTCCAAATCATTTCAATACCAATTTCCTTGAACTTTTTTTCAGCCCATTCTACGGCTTTTGTATAACCGGGAGTTGCGCTGAAACGTGGTCCAATTCCTTTTGTAAGTTCTCCAAGATTGTCATAAGCCTTACCATTGGTCATGATTTCATCTGAAATTTTTCTGAATTCATCATGATAATTGAATTTAGCAAGAGTTGTTTTTTTTGCCGGATTTTTTTGTGGCTTTTTTTGAGAAAATAAAAATCCACTCAAAAAGAGTGGAAGTATAATGAATATTTTTTTCATTTTTTATTTACCTTTCTTTCCTTTGATAAAAGTAGGGAAAAAATAGGAATTTATTAAGGTTTCATATCATACATTACCAGAGCTGTAATCAGTTTTGGTTCAATAAATGTACATTTTGGAGGCATGCTTAATCTTAAATCCGAAATTTTAATCATATCGTTAAAACTTACAGGATAAATTCCGAAACCAACTTTGCCTTCACCGCTGTCTACTTTCTCTTTTAAAATATTGATTCCGTTGATATTGGAAGTTCCTTTTACATAAGAAATAAGCTCAGAACTGTCCGGATCTTCAATCTTCAGGATATTTTTAAAAATATACTTGTCAATAAGGTGGTGATCCAGGTTGTCCAGAGACATCTCTTTGGAACGAAGATCGTGCTTCACATGAAGAGAGTAGAACTTCCCATCCATATACATTGAGATATGGAATTTCTGAGAAGGGTAGTAGGAGGTTTCTCCTTTTTCATGAATAAGGAAATATTTTTCAAGTTCCTTCAGGAAATCTTCGGGAGAAATACCATTCAGATCATGTAAAATTCTGTTATAATCATGAATTTTAATAGACTGATTGGAAACAATAAAACTGTAGACAAAGTTGTAAAGCTCTGTACCATTATGTTTTTTGTTTTTCTCTTTATGATATTTTGCATTTATTGCTGTAGAACCAATTCTGTGGTGTCCGTCAGCAATATAAAATGAATCAATCTGATCTATTACTTCTTTAAACTGCTGTAGTTTCAGGCGGTTGTCTATTCTCCAGATTTTATGTCTGATACCAATGGTATCTACATGATTGAAGATAGGAACATTTTTCTCCTCATGATTCATCAGCAGCTCAATTTTTGAGTTGGCCGGATAGGTAAGCAATACAGGTTCTGCCTGCAGGTTTACTTTTTCAAGGTAATGAGCCAGTTTTTCTTTTTTCTGAGGAATGGTACTTTCATGTCTTTTGATTTTTCCATTCCAGAAATCTTCAATACTTGCTAATCCCAGAAGTCCTCTGAACACCTGTTTGTTGGGGTAGATCTGCTCATAAAGATAGTAGGCTGAATTATCCTGGACCAATTTCTTCTCGTCCAGAAGTTCTTCAAATGTAGAACGGATCTTTCGCAGATTCCGGTCAATATCTTTAGATTTACTTACAACATAGGGTTTAATCATATTGATGTAAGTATTTTCAACTTGAGCCTTCTCTGTGATCTCTTCCTGGGTAAAATTATCCAGTGGATGGGTAGGGAAAGTACTCTCGAAGTCTCTATGAGGTCTTATTCCACGGAAAGGTTTAAAAACAGGCATATTTATCTTATAGTTTCTTTTTGTAGCTTAATAATTTGTTCTGCAAGTTCGATACCGATTTTTTCCTGAGCATCTACTGTATTTCCTCCAACGTGCGGAGAAAGAGATAGTGCAGGATTCATCAGTAAAGGAAGCTCCGGGCTTGGCTCATTTTCAAAAACATCCAATGCAGCTCCGGCTATTTTTCCTGATTCAATAAAATCGATCAGTGTCACTTCATTAATGACACCTCCTCTTGCAGTATTTACAATATAGACTCCGTCTTTCATTTTTTCAAACTGAGGGGTGTCTATAATATATTCATTCGTTTTCGGCGTATTGATGCTGATGAAGTCTGCATCTTTCAGGAACGCGTCCATATCATTGGTGGAAGTGATTTCAAAGTCGACAGATTGCCCGTTGAAGAAGTTCAGGGTAAGAACTTCTGTCTTTGGGCTTCTTGTCAGAACGTTTACTTTCATTCCTAAAGCAATTCCTATTTTAATGACTTCCTGGCCAATACTTCCAAAGCCGATTACTCCTAATGTTTTTCCTGAAAGTTCATAGGCATTGCTGAATGACTTTTTCATAGCACTGAAATGAGTATCTCCTTCCAGAGGCATCAGTCTGTTGGATTCGTGAAGGAATCTTGCCAGTGAAATGAAATGTCCGAAGACCAATTCTGCCACTGATTTTGAAGATGCCGTAGGAGTGTTGATTACTTTAATACCTTTACTTTTGGCATATTCTACATCAATGTTGTCCATCCCGATACCGCCTCTTCCAATGATTTTAAGGCCGGGACATGCATCAATCAGTTCCTGTCTCACTTTTGTTACACTTCTTACAAGAAGGACGTCCACATTATTATCGTTGATAAAATTAATAACGTGATCCTGGGCCACTCTATTGTCCAGAATTTCAATTCCGGCTTCTTTTAAAGTGTTTTCTCCTGCTTTTGAGATTCCATCGTTTGCTAAAACTTTCATGAGTTATTTGATTTAAAGATTGAAAAATGTAAATATTTCAAAATTTTAAAACTGAGGCGCAAATTAATAAATTTAAATTAACTGCTTTTCCATCTTTCAATCTTTGAATTTTTAATACTTAATTATTTGATTGACTTCATTACATCCACCAAAACCTGTACGCTTTCAATAGGTAAGGCATTGTATAAACTTGCTCTGTAACCGCCCAGACTTCTGTGTCCGTTTAATCCACTGATACCTGCTGCTTTCCATGCATTGTCAAATTCTTCTTTCTTGCTTTCGTCTGTGATTTTGAAAGAAACATTCATCAGTGAACGGTCTTCTTTCACGCAGAAAGTTTCAAATAGGGGATTGCTGTCGATTTCGTCATATAGAAGCTTGGCCTTTGCTTCGTTTCTCTGTTCTGCTGCAGCAATTCCTCCGTTTTTTTCAAGATACTGAAGAGTAAGTAAAGAAGCATATACAGGGAATACCGGCGGTGTATTGTACATTGATTCTTTAGCGATGTGCTGAGAATAATCAAGAATCGAAAACATATTTTCTCTTCCTGTTTTGCCCAAAATTTCTTTTTTTATTACTACCAAAGTAACTCCTGCAGGTCCCATATTTTTCTGAGCACCGGCATAGATCAGATCAAACTTGGAAAAATCCAGTTGTCTTGAGAAAATATCAGAACTCATGTCACAAACCATCAGAGTGTCCACTTCAGGGAATGATTTCATCTGAGTTCCATAAATAGTGTTGTTGGAAGTACAGTGAAAATAATCGTATTCTGAACCAACAGTATAATTTTTAGGAATAAAAGAGTAATTTTCTTCTTTTGAAGAACCTACTACATCTACTGTTCCTACTTTTTTTGCTTCTTTGATGGCTCCGGCTGCCCATGTTCCTGTATCCAGGTAAGCTGCTTTTCCTCCTACTTTCATCAGGTTGTATGGTACCATGGCAAACTGCAGGCTGGCTCCTCCCCCTAAATAAAGAACTTCATAATCATCACCAAGATTCATCAGTCTTTTTACAATTGCACGCGCTTCGTCCATTACAGCTACGAAATCCTTACTTCTGTGAGAGATTTCAAGAAGAGACAATCCGATACCGTTGAAGTCCAGAATAGCCTGTGCTGATTTTTCAAATACCTCCTGTGGTAAAATACATGGCCCTGCGCTGAAGTTGTGCTTTTTGTTCATATTTTTATTTTTTGGTTGCTTCCGGATTTTATAGTCCTTCAGCTTTATTTTTGGTTAAATTGGGTTTTGGACAAAAAAACCGCCTCACAGATAATGAGACGGAATTTTTTTATTCGCCGTGTAAGAATGCTTTTTTATTAAGAAGAGATTCTTCAGATTCTACGTGATCCTCGTCAGGAACACAACAGTCTACTGGGCAAACCGCCGCACACTGAGGTTCTTCGTGGAATCCTTTACATTCTGTACATTTATCTGTTACAATGAAATATACATCATCACTTACAGGTTCCTGTGGTGCATCTGCATCTACAGTAAGTCCGGACGGCATTGTAATTGTACCTTGAAGAGCCGTACCGTCAGAAGCTTTCCAATCTACAGCTCCTTCATATATTGCATTGTTTGGACATTCCGGTTCGCAAGCCCCACAGTTAATGCATTCATCAGTTATTTTAATAGCCATCGCTAATTTTTTTTAAATTTGCACAAAATTACAAAATATTCCCCAATTTTAAAGTAATTATGAATACCGAAAATCAAGTTTTAGGACTTATTAAATTAAGTGATTATATAAAAGCGTTTTTAGCGAAGAAACCGGAAGATCACAACGAAGATGATGCAGATATTGAATTATTATTGAAAAGGTCTGAAATAGAGAATCCATGGTTTACTATTGATAATCAGAAATTTGCTTTACAGCAATGGGCAGATCTTTTGACTGAAGAAAATATCAAAAACTGGCTGGGAAATTATTCAATCTCTAAAATTTCAAAAAGAGTTGGACTTATTTTAGCAGGAAATATTCCTTTGGTGGGCTTTCATGATGTGATGTCTGTTGTGTTGGGCAATCATATTCCAGTTATTAAACTGTCTTCAAAAGATAAATACATGGTTCCGTTTTTATTAAAAAAATGGAATGAATTTTCCAATGATAATGTTGTATTTGAATTTGTAGAGAAATTAGAAAATTTTGATGCCGTAATTGCTACGGGAAGCAATAATACAGCCAGATATCTGGAATATTATTTTAAGAATCATTTAAGCATTATCCGCAAGAACAGAACTTCTGTTGCTGTGTTGAAAGGTGATGAAACAGATGCAGAACTGCAGCTGCTGGCAAAAGATATTTTCCAGTATTTTGGATTGGGATGCCGAAATGTGACGAGAATTTTCATTCCAAAGGATTTTGTTATTGACAGATTGTTTGAAAACTTCTTAGGATTCCAGGATATTATCAATCATAATAAATATGCCAACAATTATGATTATAACAGAGCGGTTTATCTTTTAAATCAGGATAAATTCTGGGATAATAATTTTGTAATGCTGAAAGAAGATGATAAACTTTTCAGTCCGCTTTCTGTAATCAATTTCAGCAGATATGAGTCTTTGGATGATGTAAAAACATTTATTGCTGAAAACGAAGAAAATATTCAGTGTGTGGTGTCTAAAGAAGACTTGGGATTGAATGCTATTCCATTTGGAGAAGCTCAAAATCCGGGGCTTGATACCTATGCAGATAATGTGGATACAATGAAATTTTTAGAACTGGTCTGATTTTCGTATCTTCCATGACTTATTTCACCGGATAACAAAAATGAATACTATGAAAAAATTATTGCTGGGAATTGCTCTTGTGGGTGCACAGTTGATGTTTGCTCAGAAAGTAGCAGGTGTAAAGGTTGAGGGTAACCAGAAAAAAGAGCAGCTGGCTGCTATAAGTAAGGAGAAAATCAGTTTGTACAATGATAACTTTCTTAAGTTTGTTGAGGCTTTACAGGCTTCTGACCGTAAGACAATTGACGGATTGCTTTCTGAAAAAGTAAAGGAAATTGTAACAGACAACGTTCTTAAAAAGGTTAAAGAGGGCATTGATCCCAATAAAAAGCTTGAAATCTTAAAGGCAGGATATTATAAAACAATGGATGGTACCAATCATCCAAGTATTAAATATAAATATGCAGGAGAATCTTCTTCCAAAGAGGCTATTACAGCTGTATTTGAGGATGACGGAAAGATTTTGGGTGTATTGCCTGCAAAATAAGTTTATAAATTTATTTTCGATTAATAAAAAATATTAACTATGATGACAGATGTTTTAGTCGCTCATTCTTCGGAGGTTGAAAAGGCGAGTTTTTACAAGAAGACGTATTTGCATGTTGCTTTATCTATTCTTGCATTTATTGGAGTTGAAACGATATTATTGAAAACTGTTCCAGCGGAGCTTATTGCAATGATGTTTGCTCAGAGATATATCTGGCTGCTGATTATCGGAGTTTTCTGGTTAGCTTCTGTTTTAGCTTCTAAATGGTCGCTTTCCCAAAGTAAATCTACCCAATATTTAGGATTAGGATTTTATATCTTACTGGAAGCGATTATATTTATGCCGTTGCTTTTTATTGCAACCAATATGGCAGGTGGTTCAAATGTAATTTTCCAGGCTGCTACTTTAACTATTGCAATGTTTGCAGGTATTTCGGCGGTGGCTTTTACTTCTAAAAGAGACTTTTCTTTCCTAAGGAACATCATCGTAATCGGTGGGTTTATTTCCATCGGACTGATTGCAGGAGGAATGATCTTTGGTTTTAACCTTGGATTATGGTTTTCGGTAGGAATGGTCATTTTAGCTTCGGCTACTATTTTATATCAGACAAGTAAATTAAAAGACTCTTATGGAACGAACCAGTATGTAGGAGCGTCATTACAGCTTTTTGCTTCTATCATGCTTCTTTTCTGGTATATTCTAAGTATTTTGATGAGCAGAAGAAACTAATTGATGAGTTGTCTTATCTTTTAAAATAATAGTCCCGGTGATATTTCATCGGGATTTTTTTTGAACACAATTTTTGAACACAAATGTTACTAATGGTTTCACGAATAACACGAATTCAATAGGGTGTATTTTACCTTAGATCATGATGGTTAATTCAATAGGAACGGGCTTTAGCCCGGTTAACTTATGGGTATCTCCGATGGCTTTAGCCGAAAGTTATATTGATTTTAAAATTGTTTTTATAGCCACGGATTTCACAGATTGATAAAGATAATAGTGTATATTTATTTGTGAAATTTGTGTAAAGTATTTGTGCTATTAGTGTTTTAAATCATAAACCCAAAAAATCCAGATGAAAATTCACCGGATTTTGTTGGATATTCTTTAAAAGTTTTCATGCAGCTGCCACCTTCAGGAGACTGATTAAAGCCTTTTGAAGTAGGTTTTACTATTGATGTAGATTCTTAAAGAATAGAAAAAAGTATAGTAATGAGGAAAACCTCAGGTATTGTATTTTGTGTTTTTTTACAATCTCTTAATTAAAATAATCAAAAGATGTTATTTTATTTGTCGATTGATCCTAAAACCTTCTGAGCAAAAGAATTTAAAGCATCTTTTTCACTCATTCCGTTTTGTACGTTGGCGTGAACTTCTAATGCTCCGCAAATATTGGTGATCAATTCTCCGGCAACATTTAAGTCTTCTTCACTCGTTCCTCTGAATTCGCAGAAACTTTCCAGTACTTCTAATGTCTTTTCAAGGTTTTCAGGAGTCTGATTCTGATAAAACTGTCTGATTACGGGTAATTTCATTATGCTAATTCATTAAAAAGGTTAATTAAACTTTCAGTCTGGTTAGATTGAACCTGATTGACCAATTCTCCGTTTTTAAAGATCGCGAAAGTAGGTAAGTTGTCCACTTTTGCTAATTTTCTGCTTTCAGGAAGCTTTTCAGCGTCTACATATAAAAATGGGATCGTATCATTTTCAGATGCCAGTTTTTTGAATTTCGGCTTCATTATTCTGCAGTTTCCGCACCATGTTGCGCCATATTGAACAACTACTTTTTCGTTGTCGTTAACTATATTTTGTAATGTATCTTCGGTTAATTCTGTGTACATGATTGTAATTTGAAAATTTATTAATTTGAAAATGTGTCAATGCTTTGTAAAGAAGAAAATGAGATAATTTTAAACTATCCTGAGATTAATTTTCAAATTATCTCATTTTCAAATTAACACATTATATTAGTTCTTAGCTAGGTATTCTGCTGTAGAAGTTCTGTCAGCTTTCATTGCATCTTTTCCTTCTTCCCAGTTTGCAGGACATACTTCACCATGTTTTTGAACGTGCGTGTAAGCGTCAATTAATCTTAAGAATTCTTTTACGTTTCTTCCCAGAGGCATGTCGTTTACCGCTTCATGGAAGATTTTTCCAGTTTCGTCGATAAGGTAAGTTGCTCTGTAAGTTACGTTAGAACCTGTGAAAACTTCGTTTCCATCTTCATCATATTCGAAATCCTGGTCAACAATACCCAAAGTGTTTGCCAATTGTCTGTGTGTATCAGCTAAAAGTGGGTAAGTTACTCCTTCGATACCTCCGTTATCTTTTGGTGTGTTCAGCCATGCGAAGTGTACTTCGTTAGTATCACAAGATGCACCGATTACTTTAGTGTTTCTTTTTTCGAACTCTCCTAAAGCCTCCTGAAAAGCGTGAAGCTCAGTTGGGCATACGAAAGTGAAATCTTTAGGGTACCAGAATAAAAGAACTTTTTGCTGGTTGTTTACTGCTTCATCAAGGATGTTGATTCTTAGATCGTCACCCATTTCCGACATTGCGTCAATTGTTAAATTTGGGAATTTTTTTCCTACTAAAGACATAATTTTCTGTTTTTATATTTAAATTTCTATTGCAAAGATATGAAAGATTCATCTATCAAACAAACAAACATCGATAAATAAAATCTATAATCATTTTTGGTAAGTTGTTAAATAAAAAAGCCCTGAGAACAGGGCTTTTGTTTATTTTAGTAACCAAATACTTCGGTTAAATTAAGTTTTTTTACTTCACCTAATTTCTGCATATCGGCCTCATTTACTTTATCTTGAGAAGCAACAAGACAGTATGTGTAGTTTTTGTTTTTCATTTCCTTATCGTGGAATGTATTGATGTCAGTGAAAGACAGTTTTGGTGCCTGTTCATAGACATTCTTTCTCATGTCAAAGTTGTTTCCAAGTCTTTGAGATTTCAGATAAGAGAAGATGATTCCGTCCTGGGTGATTCTTTCAGAAGCAATCGATTTTTTCAATCCGCTTTTTGCGGTTTCAAATAACTGTTCAGATTTTGGAAGGGTAGTTAAAAGCTCATTCATTGCTGTTGTAGACTCATTGAATTTGTCTGCCTGTGTTCCTACATACGCCATAATCATATCTTTGTCTGTTTTCTTGCTGGGAAGCGCAAAATAAGAATACGTAGAATAAGCCAGTGCTTTAGATTCTCTGATCGTCTGGAAAACAATAGATCCCATTCCACCTCCGAAGTAGTTGTTGAACAAGCTTACAGTAGGAGTTGTTGAAGGATTGTATTGATCTGCATTTCTTACCCAGAAAACTTCTGCCTGCACCATGTCATAATGAGCAAATAATACTTTGTTTTTATCCGTCGGGATCTGAGCGAAAGTTTTAGACTTAGGAAGATCTTTTAAGGTTGCAGGAAGTTTATGAACAGGTTTAAGAGATGCTACCACCTCGTTTCCTGATTTCGGACCGTAATACAATACTTTATGCTTGAAATTGAACAGGTCGTGAAGTACATTGATAAGGTCTTCTGCTTTTAATGCGTCAAGTTCAGCATCGCTCAGTACATTGTTGAATGGATTCTGTGCACCATATTGTGCGTAGCTTCTCAGCCCGGCCATGATGGTTCCTTTATTTTGCTTCGCATTTGCTCTCGCTTTTTTCAATCTTGTTTTGTAAGCGTCAAGAGCAGCCTGATCTGCCTGGCAGTTTTTAATCAGATCTTCAAATAAAGCAATCGTTTTATCGAAGTTTTCATTTAAACCTTCAAGAGAAACATAAGTTTCTTCATTTCCGGCACCTACATTGAAGCTTGAAGCAAGTTTGTAAAACTCTTTACTGATAACTTCAGAAGATTTGTCTTTAGTTCCTAAATACTGAAGGTATTCTGCTGCCAATGGAAGGATTTTGTTGTTCCATTTTCCGGAATCAAAGTGATAATACATTCTGAAGAGTGCATTGTCTGTATTTTTTACAGAAAGCACGTCTACATCGGCCAATTTATTTTTAGCGATGTCTTTATCATAATTCAACCATACCGGAGCGATAGGGTTTTCAGGCATTTCATCAATCTTCTTAAGGAAAGGGGACTGATCTTCTCTGTTTACAGAAACCGGAGTGATGGTTGGCTTGTCAACTTTTACAATGCTCTTATCTTCTCCTTTTCTTTTGTAAACTGCAACGTAGTTGTTATTCTGAAGATATTTGGATACGAAATCCATGATATCTTTTTTCGTCAGCTTAGAAATTTCGTCTACATATTCAAGTGTCGCTTTGTGGTCAACATCTGAAGTGAATTCATCCATAAGGATGCTTGCTCTTGACGAATATTTTTCATCTTTCTGAATAATCCCTTTCTTCTCGTTGTTTACAATAGATTGAATAAGGTCATCAGAAAATTCTCCTTTTCTTAATTTATCAATTTCCTGAAGAAGAAGATTTTTTACTTCATCCAGAGATTGTCCTTCAGTGGGTTTTCCCTGTAAAAGTAGTACGGAATAATCTTTTAAAGCATAAGAACCGGCATAGGCTCCCAGTAATTTTTGTTTTTTTACCAGATCAAGGTCAATTAATCCTGCCTGTCCGTTGGTAAGCATGTTTCCAACAAGGTTCAGCATTCTTGCATCTTTTGTGGAAGCACCGGGAAACCTGAAACCAAGCATTACATTTTCAGGATTAGGTCCTGTAACTTCTTTTACAATTGGAGCTGTGATTGCTTTTTCGTGTCCAACTTTATATTCAGGAATGGCCTTAGGCTTCATGTATGAGAAAGCCTTGTCGATTTTTGCAATCACTTCATCCGGGTTAAAATCTCCGGACATGATGATTCCCATGTTGTTGGGAACATAATAATTATTGTAATATTCTCTGATAGCGTGTAGAGAAGGATTTTTCAAATGTTCAATCGTTCCGATGGTTGTCTGCTTTCCGTAATTGTTGTTAGGGAAAAGGTTGGCAAACATGGTATCGAAAACTTTATCTCCATCATCATCAAGAGATCTGTTTTTTTCTTCATATACCGCCTCAAGCTCTGTGTGGAAGAGTCTTAAAACTGGTTCTCTGAATCTTTCAGCCTGTACAGCAAGAAATTTGTCAAGAACATTGGATGGCACATCTTCTGTGTATACCGTTTGTTCAAAGGAAGTGAAGGCATTAGTTCCGTCAGCTCCCATACCGGCCATCATTTTGTCATACTCATTCGCAATTGCATATTTTGCAGCCTCTCCGGAAACTTTGTCAATCTCTTTGTAGATTTCTTTTCTTTTAGCTTCATCCTTAGTCTGGTTGTACTTTTCGTAAAGAGCATCGATCTGGTCCAAAAGAGGTTTTTCTTTCGCCCAGTCTTTAGATCCAAACTTATTGGTTCCTTTGAAAAGCATATGCTCCAGATAATGGGCCAGACCTGTGTGATCTGCAGGGTCGGTTTTGCTTCCTGCCTTTGTGGCGATATACGTCTGAATTCTTGGGTCCTTGTTTGTTGGACTCAAAATAACTGTTAATCCGTTTTTCAAGGTGTAATACCTTGCGGAAGTAGGGTCGTTGGTAACGTATTTATACTTATAGCCATTAGAATTTCCCTCTTTCCACTGGAAATCCTGGCCAAAAGCATGTCCTGCAAAACTTGCAGCGGCAATACTCGTTGCGATGGTTAGTTTTTTTAACAGATTCATTGCTGTTGTGCTTTATTTTTGGTTATTAATTTTGTTAGTTGAATTGTTCCAGTAAATTTTTGATTCGCTTCATCGCTTCTCTCAAATCTTCTTCAGATGCTGCGTAAGAGAATCTGATACATTCCGGACTTCCGAAAGAGTATCCGCCGACACAGCCTACATGAGCATTTTCCAGAAGGAACATGGCAAAGTCATCAGAATTCTTAATTTCAGTTCCGTTCAGAGTTTTTCCGATATAGTGCGAAATATCCGGGAAGAAATAGAATGCTGCTTTAGGAAGTAATACTTTGAATCCTGGAATTTCTTTGATCAGTTCATACACAAGATCTCTTCTTTCTTTGAAGGCATCAATCATGTATCTGTATTCAGAAGGGTCTGTTTTCAATGCAGTGATAGAGGCTCTCTGTGCCATGGTGTTGGCTCCGCTGGTCATCTGTCCCTGTACTTTTTCACAAGCTTTTGCCAGCCATTCCGGACATGCAGAATATCCGATTCTCCATCCTGTCATTGCAAATGCTTTTGACATTCCGTTGATTACCGCGGTCTGTTCATATACTTCTGGAAACTGTGCAATAGAAGTTGTTTTTGTTTCGTAATTGATATATTCGTAAATCTCATCAGAAATTATCGTTACCTGAGGGTATTTGGCGATAACTTTTGCAATGGATTTTAATTCGTCGTAAGTGTAATAACCACCTGACGGATTACATGGAGAACTGAAAAGTACAGCTTTGGTTTTCTCTGTAATAGCCTCTTCAAGCTGTTCTGCTGTTACTTTAAAGTCTGTTAAATAAGAGGTAGGAAGCATTACGGAATTTCCGCCCATCATTTTTACCATTTCATCATAGCTTACCCAATATGGAGCGGGAAGAAGAACTTCATCACCATCATTGATAATAGATGCAAGAACATTCAAAATAGCTTGCTTGGCACCATTTGAAACACAGATCTGGGTGGGTTTGTATTCCAGATTATTATCTCTTTTTAATTTATAGGCAATTGCCTCACGCAGTTCCAGAAATCCCGGAACAGGAGAGTAGTGGCTGTAGTTTTGGTTGATGGCATCAAAAGCGGCCTGTTTGATATTGTCCGGAACATCGAAATCCGGCTCGCCAAGAGTTAGGCTGATCACATCTATTCCGCTGGCTTTCATTTCTCTGGCTTTGTTTGACATTACGAATGTCTGTGAGTATCCTAATCTTTTTACTCTATCTGAAAGTTTATCCATCTATTTTTTGAATTTTAACAAATATATAATAAAAACGTCTTCTGGGGGTAATAAAAGTAGGGGTACTTAAAAGATTTTTGTCAGGTTTTGAACATATTTTCCCTGTTTGGAATCATTGTGTTACCTGGATAGGAATAAAAAGTTGACTCGTGTTTGGGTCAAATGACGATCAATAATAGAAGATAAGTGAAAATTTTGGTTAAATAAAAAGTACTTCCGAAGTTCAGGGTTTCGTATCTTTAAGCAATCAAGATCGTTATTTATGAAATATTCCGTTTTTTTATTGCTGATCTCCTGTACTGTCTTTTCTCAGAAACATTCAAAAGATGATGAAGTGAAAAAATATGTCTCGCAGGTGAGTGAAGATTCTTTAAAGTCTTATATCGGTAAACTGGTAGGTTTTGAAACCAGGCATACCTTAAGCACAGTGGATGATCCAAAGCATGGAATAGGTGCCGCAAGGAATTGGGTAATTAAAAAATTCAATGATTATGCTAAAAATTCCGGTGGCAGAATGGAAGTCTATCTTCAGCAGGAAGATCTTCAGCCGGATGGAAAACGAATTGATAAAGCAGTCAATCTTGGAAATGCTGTTGCCTTTCTGAAAGGTACAGATCCTAATGATAAAAGAATTTTCCTGATTGGCGGACATCTTGACTCAAGGGTAACAGATGTGATGAACCGAACTTCAAAAGCACCGGGAGCCAATGATGACGGCAGTGGAGTAAGTGCTGTTATTGAATCTGCAAGAATATTAAGCAGATCTTCATTTCCGGCCTCTATTATTTTTGTGGCTTTTTCCGGAGAAGAACAATCGTTGTTGGGATCTAAACAATTGGCTGAAAAAATTAAAAGAGAAGGGGTACAGTTGGAAGCCGTCCTGAACAATGATATGATCGGTAATCCTAAAGCAGGAGAAACAGGAGAGGTCAATACCCGTGTACTCCGTGTATTCAGTGAAGGTTTGCCGTATAAAGATCTCGACAAAAAAGCAATGGCGATCAGAAATCTGGGTTTTGAAAATGACAGTGAATCCAGACAGCTGGCAAGATATATTAAAGAAATCACAGAACAATACATCAAAGGACTTGAAATAAAACTGATCTACAGAAATGACAGATTTTTACGTGGAGGAGATCATACCAGCTTTGTCAATAACGGATTTCCTTCCGTAAGGCTGACCGAGTATTATGAGAATTATGACCATCAGCATCAGGATATAAGAATAGAAAATAATAAGCAATATGGTGACCTTCCGGAATTTATAGATTTTAAATATCTGAAGAAGAATGTAGCTGCCAATATCGCAGTACTTGCCAGTCTTGCAAAATCCACGTCAAAACCTGAAAAAGTAGAAATGGACGTTAAAGAACCGACCAATTCTACAACCCTGCATTGGGAAAAACCAAAATCAGGAACTCCGGCAGGTTATTATGTGCTGGCACGGGAAACAGACAGTCCGGTATGGCAGAAAAAAATATTTACAACAGGACTTTCCATTAAAGTTCCGCTTTCCAAAGACAATTATATTTTTGCCGTACAAACAATCAGCCAGTCCGGAAACCTGAACGTACCTGTAATTCCGGGAATTGCGAAGTAATGGTCTCTGCTGAAAACGAGAGATCGGGGTCTGCCGGGAAAAGTAGATTTGAATACAAGAGAAATAAAACTTATTTTTGCTGTTTATAATAATTCACATGTCTGCATCGTTACTATTAAAATATTTCCCGGATCTTACTGAAAAACAGAAAGAACAGTTTTCCCAATTGGAAAATCTGTACAATGAATGGAATGAAAAAATCAATGTAATTTCCAGAAAAGATATGGAGTCGCTGTATGAAAAGCATATTCTCCACTCTTTGGGAATTGCAAAAGTGATGGAATTTGCTCCGGGAACAAAAGTTTTGGATATCGGAACCGGAGGCGGTTTTCCGGGAATTCCTCTGGCGATCCTGTTTCCTGAAACAGAATTTACTTTGATTGATTCTATCGGTAAGAAAATCAGTGTGGTACAGGCTGTAGCAGAAGGGGTAGGATTGACGAATGTAACAGCTATCCACGGAAGAGCAGAAAAACTGAAAGAAAAATTCCACTTTATAGTCAGCAGAGCGGTAACTCAGATGCCGGAATTTTTAAGATGGCTGAAAGGAAAGTTTGAAAAAGAACAGTTTAACACTAAACATAACGGAATTTTATATTTGAAAGGCGGTGATCTTGCAGAAGAACTGGCCGGACTTAAATGTGAAATTTTCAACCTTAAACACTATTTTGATGAAGAATTTTTTGATACTAAAAAAGTGGTTTATGTATCAAAAGGTAATTTTAATTCCTGATTTCATGTGATTGGGGAATAATTTTTGCTAAATATTTATTAATAATCAGAAAATTAAAGGTTATGAAAAAACTTTTAAATATTGGATTTTCAGTATTATTGTTTGGCGGGCTTCTGGTTTCGTGTAATGATGACGATTACCATACAATAGAATCTATCGATAAGATCAAAATAGACAGCGTGAAAATTGTCAATGATACCATGGACATTTTCGCGATACAGAGCATAAAGACTTATTCCACCTATCCGTCTCATTGTGATGGCTTTTATGGCTATGATTATGTTTACAATACTAATCTTGAAAGAACGGTTACTTCCTACAAATATATCACAAACGGTCCTTGTACGCAGGGAAGTTATGTAGGAGCCAATCAAATCAACTTCAGTCCACAGAGAAAAGGAACCTATACTTTTAAATTCTGGAACGGAGGCAATAACTGGATTGCGAAAACAATTGTGGTAGAATAATGAGATTGACTTTTGTATTGTGTTTATTGGCAGCTGAGTTGGTATTCGGACAAAAAATTACCTGGGAAGAAGGCAGAAAGCTGACCTGGGATAATTTTAAAAGTCCGGTCAATAGGAAAAAAAATCCCGATGTAGCAGCATATACCCATTGCGGCTGGGAATTTTCCTCTATAAAATCTTCCAATCCAAAAGCACCGGTTACGATTACCATCAAAACCATATTTAACGAAGAGAAATCCTGGAAGGACGTGAAAAAGATGGATGATTACATTCTTCTTCATGAGCAAAAGCACTTTGATATTGCAGAGTTATTTGTAAGAAAATTCAGAAAGGCAGTCGCTGAAAAAATCAGGACTTCCGGTGATTATAACAAATATTTCAAAGCAATTTATGACGGGATATCCGCTGATTATCAAAACTTCCAGATGGCCTATGACAGAGAAACCCGTCATGGAATCAATAAAGAAAAACAGGCAGAATATAATAATACGATTTCTGAACAACTAGACAACCTAAAAAGCTATCAAGCCCCTTGAAATTCCTCAATAAGATCATTCACGAACTGCTAGCGCAAAACCCGGACCTTTCTGCGTTCAATATCATTCTGCCCGGAAAACGTCCCATTGTGTTTATCAGACAGATTCTGGAGGAAAATAATTACTCAGGGCTTCTTCCCAATTTTTTTACCATAGAAGAACTCATCAATAAAATTTCCGATCAACAGCCGATTCAGGGAATTCCATTGTGGCTTTTCTCATTCGATGTGTACAGAAGTCTGAATCTTATTCCCAGGGATGATTTTTCGGACTTTTTGAAGTGGTTTCCTACGCTGCAGAAGGATTGGGATGATATTCTCAAATTCTCAGACAGTGATCAGGCAGTTCTGCAGTATATGTTTGATGAGGAAAGGATCAAAGAATGGGCTCAAAACCTGGGGGATGATGAGGAGGTCCCAAGAAAGAAGTTTCTTAATTTCTGGCAGAATATGAACGTTTTTCTCCCTGTTTTAAAAGAGAGACTGCAGGAAAAGAGCTGGGCGACTTCCGGAATGATTCATGAGGTTGCAAAAGCTAAGATTGCTGATTTTGCTAAAGATACCAAAGAAGAATTTGTCTTTTGCGGATTCAATGCCTTTACTCCGGTAGAGGAAAAGCTGGTAAGAAGTCTTTTGAAATGGAATAAAGCGCAATGTTTTTTTCAGGCAGACCGTTATTATTTCAACGACGAAAGGCAGGAAGCGGGAAAGTTTCTGAGAAATCATAAAACATGGAAAGAATTTGATGACAACAGGACTTTCCAATGGATAGAAGACGACTTTAACCAGCCTAAAAAAATTAAAGTATACGAAGTATCCGGAAATGTGACTCAGACGAAAGTGCTGCCGGAGATCTTTAAGGAAATCAATAATAAAACCTATTCCAATACAGCCGTGGTATTGCTGGATGAAAACCTCCTTCCTGCGAGTCTGGATGTAATGCATGGTGTGGATAATCTGAATATCACAATGGGATTCCCATTGAAGAACCTCTCTTTCTCCAATGCTGTGAAACGTCTGTTCTATCTACAGAAACAACTGGAAAAAAATAAATCCTCCTATTACTATAGAGATGTTTTTCCGATTCTGGAAGAACTGCCAAAATCTGATGAAGATGAGCTTCTTATCAACGATTTTAAAGCCAAAGTAGAGGAGAGGAATATTGTTTATATTTCTAACAAGCTTCTGCATGAACTGCTGAGTGGTTTATCATACTTCAACCTGCTTCAAAAAGCTCAAGGAACAAATGTTTATCTTGATATGCTTATTACGTTCTGCCAGCAGGTAAAATGGCTTGAAATAGATGATATTCAGTATGAGAATGTTTCTCACTTTGAAAATGCATTCAGGATCATCAAAAACCAGCTGACTCCCTACAATATTGAGATTAAAATGGAAACGCTGGAAATTCTGATCAACCAGCATATTAATTCTGAAAGTATCGATTTTCAGGGAGAACCGTTGAGAGGGCTGCAGATTATGGGATTATTGGAAACGCGTCTCCTGAATTTTGAAAATGTCATTCTGCTTTCTGTCAACGAAGGAAAACTTCCTCTCGGAAACTCTCAGAATACCTATATTCCTTTTGACATCCGAAGGTTCTTTGATCTTCATACTTTCCTGGAAAATGACAGCATTTATGCCTATCACTTTTACAGGCTGATTCAGGATGCGAAAAATGTGCACTTGCTATATAATGCTCTAAGTTCCGGAGTGAATACAGGGGAGAAGAGCCGTTTCATTACACAGATTGAAATGGAGAGTTCACACGAGATCGAACACCTGATTATAGAAAATTCTTCTGAGCCTATTACTACCAAACCCATAGAGATTTCCAAGACGCAGATTGTACAGGACCGCCTTCAGAAATGGAAGGAAAAAGTATCTGCATCCCACCTTACAAGTTACCTCTATAATCCGATTGATTTCTATCTTTCCAAGATTTTGAATACCTCGGAAACGGACGAAATTGAAGAAGAACTTTCTGTGAAGAATTACGGAAATCTGGTCCATTATTCACTTCAAGAAGTGTATGAGGTATTGAAGGGTAAGGTTTTAAAAGAAAGTGATTTAAAAGATTCAGTTAAAGCGATAGATCATTATGTAAATATTGCCATTGAAAAGCTGAAACATCAGCCGGAATTCTATGAGAAGGGAATGAATTATATTCATAAAGCAATTGCTAAAAAAGTGATTGAAAATGTTCTTACCCATGATCTTGAATTGATAAAACAGGGAAACAAACTGGAGATTGTTGATATCGAAAGAAGATTTGAAAACATTGATTTTCCTTTGGATGGAAATGATAAAATTTCTTTCTTCGGATTTATTGACCGGATTGATAAACTGAACGGAACTCTAAGAATTATTGATTACAAAACAGCAAAGATTAAAAATCTCAGCGTTAAAATTGATGGGGATAATGTAACTGAATACTTCCATAACAGTGAAAGAAAACAGGCGCTTCAGCTTTGTATTTATCATTATGTGGTGCAGCATCTTCCTGAGTTTTGGGGATATCCAATTGAAACAGGAATCTGGAGCTTTGCAGATGCTAAAAAAGGAATGGTTTCTCTGCAGTTTGACAAAGGAAATATTGATGATGCCATGAAATCAGTCAAAAGCCTGATTCTTGAAATTCTGAATCCGGATGTCAATTTTGTGGAAACAATAAAAACTTATTAAAATTATTTAATATTTGGATAGATGAATTTTAAATCTGAGAATGAATAAGTTATTTTTTTGAAGTGACGGGCTGAAATACATTGATTTACTTCGTGAAAACAGCCATAAAGCAGGTAACTTTTTGTGTATCTTTACTACTTATTAAAAGCTTTCAAAGTTTAAATCAGATACATTAAGCACTACCAATGAAAAAGATCCTGATATTTTTTGCCATCGCTTTCTCTCTTATTATCAAGTCTCAGCAAAAGAATGATTCTCTGAATATTGCCCTTCAGAATGTGACCAAGGACACTAAATTTGGCCTTGCTCTCAGTGGTGGCGGAGCAAAGGGTTTTGCACACATTGGGATTCTGAAGATGATCGATTCATTGGGAATCAGGGTAGATTACATCACAGGAACCAGTATGGGCGGGATTCTGGGCGGTTTGTATGCGATGGGGTACAATGCGGACCAGCTGAAGCATACGATCTATAAAATGGACTGGAACAGGATTCTGAGTAATAAAATTCCTTACAGCAAAGTCAATATCAGTGAAAAAGACGAGTATGATAAATATATTCTTGAATTTCCCGTAGTCAAAGGATTTCCTACTCTCCCAAGCTCGTATATTGAAGGACAGTATATGGGAGAAGTTCTTAATACACTTACTTTCAATGCAAAACATATCAATGATTTCAGTAAACTGAGAATTCCTGTTCAACTTACTTCTTCCGATATAGAAAACGGAGGCCTGGTGATGCAGAAACAGGGCTCTTTACCGCTGGCTATTCGGGCTACATTGGCAATTCCTGCGGCTTTTGCACCTGTTTATATTGATGGAAAGCTTTTGGTAGATGGTGGATTGGATCGTAATTATCCAGCCAATGAGGTTCGGGAGATGGGAGCGGATTTTGTGATTGGAGGATATACGGGCTTCAGGCTTTTTACCAAGAAAGAAATTGAAAATCCGATGAAGATGATTTATCAGACTCACGCCATCCGTTCAGTAGAGGATTTTAAACATCAGAAAGAGCTGTCTAATGTATTGGTAGACTTTGTAGATCCATTGGGCGAGATTACAACGAAGGATTTTGCCAAATTCAGGAGGATCATCAAAATCGGAGAGGTGGAAGCCAGAAAACACCTTCCTGAGTTTGTAGCCCTGGCAGAAGCTCAGCGAAAAGCCGGAATCCAATATGAACATCAGATGATTGAAGAGGTAAAGCTGCCTACTACAAAATTTACTTTCAACGAAGAAGATGAAACTCCTATTACCGATGCAGCAGAAATTGAGGTGCTGAAGAAGCAAATGGGGCTGACGGAAGGAAAGTATTACGATGCAAAAACAGTGAACGAAGCAATAGACAGGGTATTCGGAATGCGTCAGTATGTAAAGGTGTATTATACGTACACCAATGAAAATGATGGTCTTGTGATGAATGTTTTTGTGAAAAGGGCAAAAAAAGGGGCTTTTAAACTGGCTCTGCACTACGATACGGAACAGTCGGTTGGGATTATTGTTAATTATACCTACAGGAATATTCTCCTGAACAGATCCAGATTTTTAGCAACTGTAGATATTTCAGAACGTTTTAAGGCTAAGCTTGCTTATCAGCAGTTTCTGGACAGTGGAGAGCGTTTGTGGCTGGATCTGGAAGCTAAGATGATTAATCTTAAAAGTAATGACCTGAACTTCAGATTGTATGATGTAAATGATGATGGCAGTGACCGCTTTCCAAACCATATGTACCGTAATATAACAGGAAAGATTGCACTGAACTATAATATTAATCCAAATGCTTACCTATCATTGGGAACAGAATTCAGTACGGAAAGAATGTACAGTTTACTGGATAAAGTGGATCAGGCAAAAGTAGATAATTACAGTAAAAAATTGTATAACCACAGTAATTTCAATACATTCCTGAAGTTTGAACAGAACAGTCTCAACAAAAGATACTTCACAACACGAGGAAATCATCTTCAGGTGAGTACAAGATTTTATTACGGAGATCAATATGAGCTTTATGATCTGAATACAGTACAGCCTCTTCTGTATCTGATCCTAAATCCTAAAGACTTTTATTATTACGAACCTAAAAACCTTATTTCTTTTACTTTGAATGAGAATTTTTTCTATCCGATTACAAGAAGACTGACGGTTAAAGCAAATGTGTTTTTGGGAGCAAGTTTTGGATCAAAAAGAGACTATCAGGTTCCTTATCTCTTCCTGAATCAGAAATATAACCTTGGAGGAAGTGAATATAATTATGATCTCTTAAGCCCTGAATTCAATGGTCTTCGTCAGAAAGAACTTCCGATGACTTCTGTTGCCAAAACGGCAATTTCACTTCAGTACAGAATTATGAAAAAGCTTTATCTTACTCCTTCTTTCAGCTATGGAAAAGTGAGTGAAGAGCTTTCTCCGTTTAATGAAAGTTTTGATATGTTTGGATATGGTGTAAACCTTGGATATGAATCTCTTATCGGCCCAATAAGTATCAATGTTTCCAGAAACAGCCAGCTTGATTTTTCAAGAATCTATTTCAGTGTTGGTTTCAAGTTTTAAAAAATAACCGGAGTCGGTTTAGAAAATATTAAAAATCCTTTTACCTAAAAATATACTTTAGATAAAAGGATTTACTGTTTTAAAATCAATTATTTATTCTGTTTAAAACTATTTCCTTGGGATTTCCGGTCTTGGCATTTTATAGTAGCTTCCGGACATGCTTTTTAAAAATGAAACCACTGCATCCAGTTCCTGCTCATTGAGATTCAAAGGTTTTATCAGATGATCGGTAACAGGAAAATTAGGATCAGCTTTCTTTTCTTCAGGAGTAGGATTGATCATCTGCATACCGCTGTTGTATAAACTGACAATGCCGTGCATGTCATCCATCAACCCGTTATGCATCCATGGAGCGGTATAATTAAGATCTCTCAGAGAAGGAGTTTTAAACTTTCCTGTGTCATCTGAGTTTTTAGTAATATTATACAATCCCAGGTCCTCATACTCCCGTTTGTAATAAGTAAGCCCTATGTTGTGAAAAGATTCATCTGTCAGATTTTTCCCATAATGACAATTCATGCATCTTGCTTTAGTACGAAATATATGCATGCCGTAAATTTCCTGGTCACTCATCGCTTTATAATCTCCTTTCATGAACTTATCCAGTTTGCTCGGCTGGCTTCTGATGGTTCTTTGAAAAGTTGCTAATGCTTTGGCAATTTTATCAAATGTAATCTTATCCGTCTGATATACTTCTTTAAAAAGCTGTCTGTATTCTTTCAATTTAGACAGTTTTCCTGCGAGTTTTTCTGGTTTCATGTTCATTTCATTATGGGCGGAAATAGGACCTACGAGTTGCTCTTCCAACGTTTTGGCTCTTCCGTCCCAGAAATAGGAATTCCGGTCTGCAATATTAAAAAGAGAAGGTGTATTTCTTTTTCCCTGCAGATGATCTGTTCCCAATGCCACTTCCTGGCCATCTCCCCAGCCCAGTTCAGGATTGTGACAGCTGCTGCAGGATACCTGGCTGGATGATGATAGTTTGGGATCAAAAAACAGTTTTTTTCCAAGCATTACTTCAGGAAGTTCCTGTGTTTCATAATAGTTGGAATCCCAGTCTATAGCCTCAAATTCTTTCCAGTTGACCCCGGCATCGATTGTGGGTTTAGGCCAGAATTTTACAGGTTTTTTATATTGCTCCACAGTTTCTCCATAATCCACCCTGTACTTTTGAATGGTATGCTGCATACAGAACAGGGAGACACCTCCGAGGACTGCGATTAATTTAAGATCTGAAAATTTTATCATAATGTGTTTAAAAAATACTTCCTATACTGATTGCAAATAGGGTATTGCTTCTGTTTTTAAAATGGCTGTACATGATTTTACCTCCTACAAAAGCGGTTTTGATAACCGGAAAGCTGAAATGAAAATTAATATCAAGCTTTGCCTGCCAGAAATCTGAAGACTGAAAGAGATAATTCTCCTGAAGCATTGTATTAATGGACGGCTTTCCGGAATTGTTGAAAAGAGCATCCTTTTGATAGATATTAGCTGCGGAAAGTCCTGCAATTACAGAAAGTGTCTGCTGGTGGTCAAAAGTTTTCAGCCATTGATAATTCGCGCCATAGACTATCTTACTTAATTCTATTCTTGATGTGGGACTGCTGTATTTCTCTTTTTCCTGAATCCATCCAAAAAAGGGGATTAAAGAGGATTTTGCCTTTTCATTACCCATTTGTATGAGCCCTTTAAAAATGATACTGCTGATCTTGTGATTGTACTTTTCCACACTTCCGATCTGGAGGTAGTTTCTTGAGTTTTCATTCAAAAACAGATTTTCAGTTCCTTTTCTTTCTGTATTGTTTCCTTCGGCAGAAATTCCCCAGACTATTTTCCCGGAATCAAAGAATTTTCCTGCTGAAAAGGTCAACTGCCGTTCATTAATTTTTGAAGCGTTGAGATCCGCGTATTCTGTCAATAGCTTATCAAGATTAAACTTTTTCAGACCTATATTCAGATACCAGTTTTTGCTGTCTGCTTCAAAAATCTGTAATCCTCCTCCATAAGACCAGCCTTCATAATAAGCCTGACGGAGCTTTCCGGAAAGCAGCTCATTGTAATTTCCCAGTCCGCTCATATTATAGACCATAGGATATCCCTGATTGCTCACAAAGCTCAGATAATGCTTTTGAGTATATTTTTCAGCATTCACATAAGCCCCGATTCTGAACTTCTGAAACAGCAGTTTATTGGCACCCATTGCCAAAGAAAAATGGGCGGCTGTATTTTTCGGTCGCGGGTCAATATTTCTATAGCTCAATGTTGCCTCATAGCTTCCCGTAATCCCCAATGTGTAAGTATTGATTTTTTTAGAATATCCTCCTGAAAATCTATAATTTTCAAACTTCATATCTCCGCCTACACTGTCGGCCGCCACGTAAGGATAGATGAGATCATAATCTGAATTTTCGTTCCATACCACCTGCTTATTTTTTCCCTGGGTATAAGAAGCATTACCCCAAACTGTTGTTCTGTCATCTAGCTTTTGTAAGCTGTAGACCTTTGCACCCCACAGATTTTTGCCTTTGCCTTTTTGTTGCAGCTGATTGGGAGTATTGCTTTTTTCAGTAAACACATTGAAAGTTGTGATATCGTATTTCCTTGCTTCGGCATAACTGGCAGGATTGGTGGTAATACTATTTTTAATAAGCCTTTCAAAGCTGTATTCTTCACGTACTTTTTCTGTTATCGTGTCTGTGATCTGAGCATGCAGTTTTACACTTGAAAAAGAAATCAGCAGGATGGATATGGAAAGAAAATATTTCATTTTAGTTGAATAAAGATGGTTTTACACCATGTTCAAAATCTGTTGTGGAGTTGTTGGTGTCTTTAAGAATATCTTTACCATCTATTGTTTTTCCCGTTACTTTTCTGCGTACAGCTTTTCCAAAACGGTTTTTATCTCCGTCAAAAGTAGTTACAGAAGTCCATCCCATATCCAGAGAAGGAGAAGTTACTACCCATTGAAATGAATCCTGTACACTTAAATTAACAGCATCTGTAATCCATTCGTTGGGAATTTTGACAGCAGTTCCGTCCATAGGATACACATCACCACCTATAGTAAGGTTGTAGGTATAAGTATATGTGTTTTGAGCGATCAGCATCTCATTGGTCATTCCCTGTGGCATACGTGCTAGCGCATAAGCGTAATATCCCTGTGTGTGAATCACCATTTTTTCAAAAACATTTACCATTTTCGGAACCGAAGGATTGTCAATGTCATCAGAATCTTCTTTAAAAATCTGGAAGTTAGCATTGGATAGATTAACGGAAGAAGGGTTGAAATCTTTATGATTAATAGCATCTTCAGCAATAATGATAGATTCTCCCGGCTTTACAGGATAGGTCGCTCCATTTCCCGGAATTCTGATAATAGCTCCGGCAGATAAAGTCGTTCCCATGATGTTGGGACTGTAATCCTGTTTTTCATTGGTCATAAAGCTGGATTGTATCAGCAGCATGCCATCTGCATACAAAGTCTGGTCTGTATTGTTTGTAATTTTAAAATACTGATCACCAAAGTACATGGCTCCCTGTGGAGTTTTGGTTCCGGTAAAGAATATTTCTTCAAGGATAAGATCGCTGCTGCTGCCTGATTTTAACGCAAGATCCAGAGTTTTGCTGGTTTCACTGCCATTGATGACAATCCCGTTCTGTACACCGGCAACTTTGGCTTCTATCGACCCGGAATTATCACCATACATAATGTTTCCTTCCGCAATGATGTTATAAGTTCCCGAGGGAAGAACAACCTGCAGTTTATTGGTGTTTTTAAGCTCCTGCGTAATCGTAAATCCGGAATTAAGTTCTTTGAAGCTTATCGTGAGATGTTTGTATTCTTTAACCTGAATATTTTCAGGAACTACTTTGAGTTCCAGCTTTAACGAAGTTTTTGCCTCTGCGACATCATTGGAATCTGAAGAACAGGCTGTTATCGCAATTGCTGCACACAATACGAACAGTGTTCTTAATACATGTTTTAACATAACTTATTGAATTGAAATTGTTTATAAATTAAAATTGATTTCCATCCCGAAATAAGGATCATAAGCACCTTTTCTATTGATGGTAAATCCGTTGATATTGTAAGGTGTATAGTAGCTGAACAGCCTGTTGGCAAACATAGATACTACAACAGCTTTATTTCTGAAGCTTTTGGTTACTTTCAGATTGAGGTTCATTTCCATAGGTCTTCGGGAGGCATTATATAAGTCCTCATTCTGAGCGATGATAAGACTTTCAAGGATTGTTCCCTTGGCTGTTTCCGGATTAAAAGGGAAGATATGACCGTCCTGATCTACATAATGGCTTGGAATTCCGCTCATAGGCTCAAGTTTTCTCATAGAATACCATGAAAACTGGAATGAGGATGAAAAAACAAGGTCCAGACGGGGAATATAAGTATCCATCATCAGATTGGTATTCAGTACTTCATTCAACGAATTAGGTTCCATTCCCTCGTATAATCCCAGATAAGGATAAGGTCTTCCATTGATCAATAAATCTCTTCCTCTGTATACCGGCAGGCTGTTGCCATATTTTGTACGAAACCAGGCTCCGTTTAAAGTAAATCTTGTATTAATTCCAGGAATTCTGTTGGAAGAATATTGAAATTCTACACCTTCCTTATCTACTTTGCTGCCATTTCGCTGAGTGGCATACAGAAAGTTTTCATTCACTGTCTGATAGGGAAGTGTATTCAAATCTGGCGGAGAAGTGATAGCATCGTGATTCAGACCAGAAGTGTCATATTTTTTATATTGATACAAAGCATATTCATTCATGGAACGAAATGCATTGCGCATATTTTCTTTAAAAACAGTAACAGATAACTGATGTGCACCCAGACTGAAATCAACTCTTGCTTCAAATTTTTCATTCACAGCAGGTTCTATTTCAGTATTCTGTGGATTGTATATCAATGTCTTATAATTGATTCTTCTGTAGTTTGGATTGTTGTGAAAATAATTGAGCTGTTGAATGTCTTTATAAATAAGTTCAGGGTATAATAAATTCAGGTCCGGAAATAAGCTCTGTTTACCATATCCTAATGTTAAAGCTAAAATTGCTTTTTTGTTCATCCAGTCAAACGAAGGAAGTTCCCATTGGAAGTTGGCTCTGGGATCTGTATACCATTTTCCATTCATTTTGAAATGAGAAGGAAGATTCATCATAGCATTTCCTCTTAATCCTAATGCCAATATAAGTTTGTGATTACCTGCATGCAATGAACTTACAGATTCCAGAAATAATGCTGAAGTCATATAAGCCGGAATATCGCGGTAAGGGCGTGGTCTGAAAGTAGCTTTTGGGTCAATGGGTCTGTAGATGTCAAATAGCTGCCCTTTGCCCCAGTTTTTACTCATCTGCCAATCGAATCCGGCATTGAACTCATGGTGAACAGATTTTGAATCTACCTGAAAGTTATTGATCATTTTAACAAACAGATCGAGAGGTTTTCCGTCCACTGTATAATTGGAAATATATCTTGGTTCTGGATAATAACCATCGTATTCCCCTTCAGTTGCTGAGAGAGGAAAGGCCATTGCATTTTCCAGCTGAATAAATTTGGTCTGCTTTATCCTGTCAAATCTTTGGTTAGCCGTTGCCTGAATTTCGGTTGACCGATAGAATGAAGGCTCATTTTTAGTATACGTAAACAAATTGGAAAGACTCAAAAAATGATTATTCACCTCATAAGAATTGAGTTCGGACAGGTCTACATCAGGATCAGATTTTGAACCGTCCAGTGAACCTGTATAACTGAGATTGCTCTGCCATTTACCGGTTCCGTGATCCCATTTTTTTTCTTTTATAACGGCGATATGAGCGGTAATTCTTTTATAGCTTTCAAGCCGGTCTCTTGGGTCGGATTTTGCATTCAGATAATCCAGTCCTGTATTGATTTTCAGATCTTTTTCTTTGTTTTCAAAACCTTTGCTTACGGCAAAAAGTTTACTGTAACCATCTGCCTTAAATCTTGCTTTCCATTTTGTGTATCCGGATTTGTTCGTGATTTTTACAATTCCTGAAGTCAGGTTTCCATAGACAGCGGACGGAATTCCACGGAGAACTTCCACGCTCTCAATCTGATCCGTAGAAATGGTTCTCATATCTACACCGCTGTTTATATTAAGCCTTCTCTTAAGTCCGTTATTGGTTTTGTCTGAAAAATCATAAGAATACTGCAGGTTGGCATTAGAGTTTAGCGGAGCACCATCAACCAAAAATGTAGTTCCCATAGAAGATGTGTTGTAATCACTGCTTGGTCTGCCGGTTTCGCGGAGGCTTATTTTGTTAACCTGATTAAGAACCGGATCGCCTGACCTTCCACCAGGAAGAAGTTCCAGAAGATCAGAAAAGCTTGAAGGCTGCAAATGCTGCATAGCCCGCTGGCTGATTATAGAGGAGGAGGTAAGCCCTTTACCTTCTTTGGCTGTAATAACCACTTCTTCAATAGTATTTATCTTCTCTGCAAATGAAAAAACAAATGCTTCAGACTTTGTCACAGATATTGTACCTGAATATCCAAGAATTCCGTTTTTCCAGGCCTCGATTTTATATTTTCCGGGGAGAAGATGTGTTTCTGCTATTCCTTTTTCATTGGTAGAAGATGTATAAGTGTTTTCTTCAGAGAAAATTTTTATTTCAGAGTCTTTTAGTGAAGTCTGATTTTTGTCTTTTATTTCAAAAGTGATTGTAAATTCCAGATTTTGGGACTTGGCTGCTGTAATCGTGATGATAAAAATAAGAAAGCTGAAAAATCGGAGCCTCAAAGGGAATCGGGAGTCATGGTGTACCATCTGGCATTATTCTTTCGGCAAAAGTAAGAGCATCAATATAAGTTTACTAATTTTATTTAGAATAATTTAAAATAAATGACAAGAATCATTTTTGCTGTTTTAATAATATTTTTGTTGAAAGTTGAAATTTTTAGATGTAAAATGGTTTGTAATAATGAATTGCATAATTATGTTTTATTTTAGGTGCAATTTATCTCTAACTATTTTTTGTGGAGTTATTGGATTGGCATAAATGAAAAGCACTTCATTGCTGAAGTGCCAAAAATTAACTTGAAATGAGATATAGAAGAGTGATTGATTCTAAAGTTTTACTTTTTTATTAATGATTTTTCCATTAGAAAGCGTGACCTGTACCAGATAAACGCCCGGTTCTAAATTTCGGGATTCAAACTGTTGTCTGTTAACTTCCTGCTGAGCGATCAGAGCACCGGAAATACTATAGATGCTGATGTTTTTAATATCATTGCCTGCTTTTGCAATAATTTGCTGCTTTTGAGTGAAAATATCAGTACTGTTCTCAGGAGATGATGTACCTCCAATTGCTTTATTGAACTGAAGATTGTAATAGGGAGTTACCACTTCAAACGTATAGTTTTTACTTTCGAGATCCTGTACATTGATACCTCCGGTTTCACGGTATTGTTGCTGAGAAATACTTTTGATCAGTGTTTTGTTTTCATCAAAAACGTTTACGGCAGTAAGTTCATCCGGATTAACTTTTAATTGTAAAAACGATGAGTTCGCAGATTGTACGATTTCGTTTTCAGCAACTTCCTGAGGCGTGTTTTTGATGTATGGAATTATTTTATTTTCATTGTTTTCCGATACTTTTAATAAATAAACTCCGTCTTTCAAAGTGGATAAATTTTGTTCACTGGCTGTTCTGTTCTGAGCTTTTTCTTGATTGAAGTCTGTTATTTCAATCAACTGCATATTGCCCAGATCCGGTTTTATTTGTGAAGAGAGGGGAGAAGGTTTTTCAGATGTTTTTTCTGCTGACTGTTTGCCGAAAACAGATCCTGCAATTGCCCATTCATTAAGAAGTCCGCCGCTTCTCAACGTATTGAATTTAGCATTTGAAGCCAAAGTAAAAGGAAGAACCCCGCCTACATGGCCAAGTGGTCCCCAGTAAAATGAATCTAATTTATACTTATTTAAATCCCACCATGCATAATAGCCACGTTGAACATCGATAGTTTTAGAAGTATTTTCAGGTGGAATAGCTAAATCAACAGTAGAATGGCCTAATGTCATTGGAGTTTTGTTGTACCAGTCGTACACATCCTTTGGTTTCATGCACTGTCTTAGCTTGTTATTGGGATTGTTGGTAACATCATTCACGAAATTTGTCGTAAAGAGTTTTCTCCATATCACTGGCCCCCATAAAAGTCCGCCGTTATCCTGAACAACATGATAATTGTATTTATCAAGATATTCTGCGGAAATGACTTCCGAAATATTGTTATTATATGTTTTGTATCCCGTATTGTTGCAGGTATGGAGAACATTGGCCAGGAATGAGGTAAATGGATAAATATCTTTCTCCAAAACTCCTTTATTTAAAGTAACTCCTGAGAAATCATAGGGTCCGTCTCCCATATACGCATATTTGAATTTGATATTATTAGGATTCGAGATGCTTAATCTTTTTAGAGTAGACATCGCAGCATGGGCTCCCTGGGAATATCCGGCTAAAAAGTACTCATCATAGCGTTTAACTCCTAATTGACCGAGTACTTTGTTGGCAGCCGTGATGAAATCAATAGTCGCGCCTGCTTCAGTTGCATAGTCTACATAAGGATGAACTCCCTCTCCGGTTCCCATTCCTACGTAATCAGGAGCCATTAAAATATAGCCATTGAGTACATAAGACAATTCAACAACAAACCCTGCTGTTAGTGCTCCTTTGAAATTAGACGGAACATTATTTCTGCTGTCTGTAGTTCCGTGATCAGATACAACTGTTGATAATTTGAAGCCTACGTTGGGATACATTAGCAACCCGGTAGCTTTTACAAGAACATTGTTTTCATTTTTGGTGTAGTAAGTGATTTTGTAGCCCTTTAGCCCCACATTAAAGCTGTTCAGGTAGCTGGCAAATTCCGGAGCATCCTGATCACCAAGATTATTGGAGATAAAATTGATGACTCCCTGGGGTGTTAAATCCAGTTTCTGTTCCGCACTTACGACATCTCCAGCCTGCTGTGCAAAGTAGAATGGGGCAGTAAGGCCCAGTAAAAAAGTTGTAATTTTTCTCATATTGATGTATTTTCTATGGTATTAAGGTAATGACTTTAATAAATTCAAGAAAATATTACGACATCAATAATTATTCATTGAATATCAATTCTCTGCAATGTGAGTAAAATAAAAGAGTCTGACCCTCGGCCAGACTCTTTTTATATATTTTGTATTTTTTAGAAAGCGTTGATTCCCGTAATGTCTAATCCGGTGATCAATAAGTGAACATCATGTGTTCCTTCGTAAGTGATCACAGATTCAAGGTTAGCAGCGTGTCTCATCATTGGGAATTCACCCATGATTCCCATACCACCCAGGATCTGTCTGGATTCTCTGGCAATTTCAATAGCCATATTAACGTTGTTACGCTTAGCCATAGAGATTTGAGCAGGAGTTGCTTTGTGAGCATTTTTAAGATTTCCTAACTGAAGACATAATAACTGAGCTTTTGTAATCTCAGTTAAGAATTCAGCCAGTTTTTTCTGCTGAAGCTGGTAAGAACCAATTGGTTTTCCAAACTGTTTTCTTTCCTTAGAGTACTGAACAGCAGTACAGTGGCAGTCAATAGCAGCACCGATTACTCCCCATGAAATTCCATATCTTGCAGAGTTCAGACAAGATAAAGGCCCTTTCAGTCCTGTTACTCCAGGAAGAAGGTTTTCTTTGGGTACTTTTACATCATTGAATACCAATTCTCCGGTTTTTGATGCTCTTAAGCTCCATTTATTGTGAGTTTCGGGGGTAGTAAATCCTTCCATTCCTCTTTCAACGATCAATCCCTGTACTTTTCCTTCTTCATTTTTTGCCCATACTACAGCGATATCGCATAGAGGGGAATTGGTGATCCACATTTTAGCCCCATTCAAAAGATAATGATCTCCCATATCTTTAAAATAAGTTTCCATAGAACCCGGGTCTGAACCATGATTAGGCTCTGTCAATCCAAAAGATCCGATCATTTCTCCGGCAGCAAGCTTAGGAAGATATTTCATTTTCTGTTCCTCAGAACCGAATTCATTGATAGGAAACATCACCAAAGAGCTCTGAACTGAAGCTGCAGAACGTACTGCTGAATCTCCTCTTTCCAACTCCTGCATAATCAGACCATAAGAAATCTGGTCTAATCCTGAACCGCCATACTCAACCGGGATATAAGGTCCCAATGCTCCGATTTTCCCTAATTCTCTCATAAGATTAGGTATATCTGTATGATTTTGAGCGGCCTGATCAATCTGCGGCATTACAAAACTTTCAACCCAGTCTCTTACAGACTGGCGGATTAGTTTGTGTTCTTCAGTAAGTAAAGCATCAATTCCATAATAATCAGGGATGCTTGTAAGAGGATAATATGACATGATTTTTTGATTTGGTTAAAAGTAACATTTTTCGTGGTGTCTTGAAAATTTTTTTGAAAACTTATCTTTCAGTTGGTTTTCAGACAGATAATGCTCTTTTTATTTGTTTATAAGATAAATTCAGTGTTTTAAGCCTCCTCATCATTAGATATAGGATACTGATTGGTAGAATTGTGCACCTTGCTTTTAAATTTATACAGATAAGGAGCTTTATTAGCTGAGCCATCATATAATTTTTCCAGCCTGTCAAGAATATTTAAACTTAAGATTTTGCGTTGGAAGTTATTTCTTCGGAATTTTTGCCCCAAAATGGTTTCATAAAGAGATTGAAGATCTTTCATCGTAAACTTTTCAGGAAGCAGATTGCTGGCCGCTACTTCTGTATTAATATTCATCCGCAGGTATTCTAAGCCTGTTTCTATGATTCTGTCGTGATCAAAGGCCATCTTGGGAAGATTGCTTACCTCAAACCATTCACAACTTTCATTGAAGGCATCGGGGAAAGTATTGGCCATTGAAAAATCAATAAGGCTGCAATATCCTACTGTGATGAATCTTTGAAAAATCCAGTGATCTTCCGGTACCTCAATTCCTTTATTGTTAAGAAGAATCTGATGAACATTATTTTCTGTACGGTCTATTCTCCCAAACGTATGAAACTGTTTCAGAAATATATCTTTAAGATGTGTTCTTTCGAATAAAACCCTTGCTGCAGCTTCCCTTAAATCTTCATCATTGAAAACAAAACCACCCGGAAGTGACCATAAATCCAGATCGTGATACTTTAAAAGAAGAACTTTCAAAATGTTATTATGAAAGCCGAATATAGTACAGTCCACAGAGATATGGGCAACAAAATCTTTGGTATCGATAAGTTCCCTAAGTGTTTCTTTACTTTTTGTGTCTTTGATTTTCATGGCAGTAAAAATAAAACTATTTTCTTTTTGAAACGTTAAAAAATACTAAACTGGTAACAAAAAGAATAATAACGAAAAATAATATATATAATGGATAAAAGTTTAATAATTGTTTTTCAAATAAAACAGCCATAATAATTGAGCTTACAGAGCTGCCCAGAGAAGAAAAAATAACAATGAGAGAAGTGAATAGGTTTACCTTTTCTTTATCCATCTGTGCAATCATTTTTGAATTGATGACAGGATAGAGCGGTGACAAAAACAAACCGATCACAGGAAATAAGAAGAGAATTATTTTTGAATCTACTGAATCAAAATACTGTACACCTACAATAATCACCAATAAAGAAATAATGAAAGCCATACATGAAAGATAGTAGCCCGGTAAAGAAAATCTACGGATAATATTGGCTGTTATTGTTCTCCCTACATAAGAAAAAACTGCCAGAAAGGATGTAGCCTGAAGAGCAAAAAATGAATTGACTTTCAGATGATTCTTATAAAAAGACGGAAGCCAGGAGTTGAATCCCTGTTCTACAAAAACGATAAAAAATATAACCCCAAGGAATAATAGTATTGAAGGAGTTACAAATCCTGAAAGCTCAGTGAATACACTTTTGTTTTCCAAAGGTTTAGCCTCAGAAATTGTAATTTTTGATAACAGGAATATCGTTAATGCGGATAAGAAAGCGATTAATAAAAAACAAAATTTCCAATATTCAGAGTATTCACTGGATACCACCCATCCAAAGCAGGTATTGACTACAAAGATTCCGATCATAAAAGAAGCTTCTACGCTGTTCATCGTCTTTGCCAGCGATTTTTCATCTGAAATATTGTTCCTTATAATCCCGAAAACGCAGATTTTACCAATCGCAAAACACGCCCCAATGATGGCAAACCATAATTTAAAAAACCAGAAAACCTCTATAAATGGCAGCAGACAAGAACAAAAACCAACAATTACCAAAGCTGAAATCAATGCTTTTTTGGTTCCCGTTTTGTTGATGAAACTTACTGCAAAAAGAGAGATAAATGCGATAGGTAAGTCTTTAAAAGATTCTAAGAAACCCAATTCTCCGTAGGTGATTTTCTCTTCAGACAACTGCAGAATGATCAATCCCATACAGTTCAAAACCATTGAAAAAATTAGAAAGGTAAGTTTTAACGGAAGAGAAATTTTAGAAAGCTTGATGATCATTTTGGGAGACTACTTTATTGTTTTTTTGTGAAATTTTATGAAATATTGATGCGAAGATAGGGCTTCTAACCCTGAAAAATAAAAGAAAAATTAAAATATTTATGAATAGAATGTTAATTAATTGAAAAAAAATATATTTTTATTGTCTCAATTTGAGAATTAAACAATAACTGTATATGAATGTAAGAATATCACGAAGCGTAGGAGTGGTTGCCGTCCTCTATTTTACGGCCAACTTCAGTGCCCAGACCACCAAGGCGAAGGACACAATTGCTAAAGAAAACAAAATAGACGAAGTTGTAGTGATTGGTTACGGTACTCAGAAAAAGAGTAATGTGACAGGAGCTATAGCGAGTATTAAAGCCAGCGATATTGAAAATATTCCATCTGGTAAGCCGGAACAGGTATTACAGGGAAGGGCAGCCGGAGTTTCTGTAGTAACCAATTCCGGTCAGCCGGGAGCTGCTGCCACTGTACGCGTAAGAGGTATTACCAGCTTCGGGGCTGGAAGTAACAGTCCTTTGTGGGTAGTAGATGGTATTGTTGTAGACAATATCGGATGGCTTAACCAGTCTGATATTGAAAGTATTGAAGTCTTAAAAGATGGAGCTTCTTCTGCAATCTATGGAGTTTCTGCGGCAAAAGGAGTAATTCTGGTGACTACTAAAAAAGGGAAAAAAGGAAAACTGACTCTTTCTTACAATGGGTTCTATGGTTTTTCAAATGCTTCAAAAAAACTGGACCTTCTGGATGCTACACAGTATGCTAAAATTATCAATGAGGGCTTCGTTAATGATGGACAAGCTCCCAGATTTAACAATCCGGAATCCTTTGGAAAAGGAACCAACTGGCAGGATGCTATTTTTGGGACAGGTGAAAAATCGTCTCATGAAGTAAGCATTACAGGAGGTAATGAAAAGTCAACTTACTATACATCATTTGGATATTTTGATCAGTCTGGTATTGTATTGAGTGATATTTCTTATTACAAAAGAATCAATGCAAGATTCAACTCAACCCATAAAGTTACAGACTATCTGACAATAGGTCAAACTTTTGCTTATACCCATGTAAAATCTCAGGGGGTAAGTGCAAACGAAGAATTCGGAGGACCGTTAGCTTCAGCAGTTAATCTTGATCCTACTACTCCGGTTGTTGTAACAGATTGGTCTATGGTAGATCCGAACGGTTATAGCAATCCTTATATCATCCGTGATTCTGAGGGACGTCCTTACGGAATTTCCCAATATGTAAATAATGAAATGACCAATCCGCAGGCTTTCCGTCACATACAACAAGGCAATTATAACTGGTCTGATGATTTTGTGGGGAATGTTTTTGCAGAACTCAAGTTTCTTGATCACTTTACATTCAAAACAAGTTTAAATGGTAAGAAATCCTATTGGGGAAGCCGCTCCTTTACACCGAAATATTATTTAAGTCCAAATTTTAATAATACCGGATTTAACAGTTTGAATAAGGTGGATGAAAATAAGTTCGAATGGAGTATGGAAAATACATTGACCTATCAGAATAAGTTTGGTGATCACAACATCAATATTATGGTTGGGCAGGGTGTTTACCGATACAACATTGCGGGCGGTGCCAGTTTGACTTACAGTAACCTTCCTATTGATAACTGGCAGGATGCTTCCTTCAACTTTGATATTCCGAGGGAAAATATCACAGCAAAAGGATGGGACGGTATTGAGACCCGTAAAGCATCTTATTTTGGCAGAATCATTTATGATTACGCAGATAAATATTTATTTACAGGAACGATCCGTAGAGATGGTTCTTCAAAATTTGCTACCAATCAGCACTGGGGAACTTTCCCATCTATGTCACTGGGATGGAATGTTCATAAAGAAAACTTCTGGCCGGAGAATAAAGTGATTAATAATCTGAAACTAAGAGGAGGGTACGGAGTGTTAGGGAATGACGAAATGGATAACTTCAGATTTGCAAGCTTCATGGTTTCCGGGAGTAATTATACCAACTCCAGTAATAATATTATCATTGGTTATGCGAAAAGTACCCTGGAAAACCCTAATCTGAAGTGGGAACAGACCAGCCAGCTGAATATTGCTGCAGATCTGAAATTGTTCAACAACTTTACCTTAACAGCAGACTGGTACAAAAAGAAAACTACTGATATTCTCAGACAAATTAATATTCCCGGTTATGTAGGAGTTCCTGTTTCACCGTGGGCAAATGTAGGAGATATGGAAAACTCAGGTGTTGAACTTGAATTAGGCTATAAGAAGAATTGGGATGATTTCAGCATTTCGGTTAACGGTAACTTCGCAACCATAAAAAACAAAGTACTTAGACTAGAAGATGATATTGAATACTTCAATCTGGCTTCTTTCCAGACTATGGGGGCGGTATCCAGAGTAGCAGTAGGGCAGCCCTACGGATCATTTTACGGACAGACTTACAGTGGAGTCTTCCAGAATCAGGCACAAATTGACAATTATGTAAATGCCAATGGGGTAAAATTATTACCGGATGCAAAACCGGGGGACTTTATTTGGCAGGATAATAATGGAGACGGAAAAATAGATGACAATGACAAAGTAAACTTAGGAAGCTCTATACCAAAATATACTTTTGGGCTTACCGTGAATATGAGCTATAAGAATTTTGACCTGATGGTATTTGCACAGGGACAGGCTGGTAACAAGATTTTCCAGGGTTTAAGAAGGCTGGACATTCCTGATGCGAATTACCAGACAAAAATTCTGGACAGATGGACAGGTGAAGGGTCTACCAATGATAATCCAAGACTTACCCGCAACGATTCTAACCACAACTATTCATGGATGTCCAATTACTACCTTCAGAAAGGAGATTATGTACGTCTGAAAATTGTTCAGTTAGGCTATACCATTCCTCAGGATGTTACTAGACGTTTCGGAATGAGTAAAGTGAGACTGTATATCACAGGAGAAAACCTGCTTACTTTCACAAAGTATACAGGATATGATCCGGAAATTGCAGGCAGAAATAATTCTGAACAGGATATTATTGGGGTAGACAGAGCTTACTATCCACAAGCCAGAACATTCCTTATAGGAGCTAATATTCAATTTTAATGACCAACAAAATGAAAAATAAGAATTTTATATATAAAGGACTTGCCGTAGCGTTTTTAACAGGTCTTAGTTTTACAAATATCGGTTGTAGTGATTCCTATCTGGATGATGTAAAGAATTCAGGATCTTTTAATACAGATTTGTATTTTCAGAATGAGCAGCAGTCTTTCAGTGCGCTGATTTCCGTATATGATGCTTTAAGAAAGTATTCAGCAGGATTTGAGAATACAGTTACATTTTTTAATGCAGGATCTGATGATTTTTATTCCGGTGGAGGAAACTCCAATGATGGAGCAGGTATCCAGGGAATGAACAATTATATGATCAATGCCAATACAATGCCTGCCAGCTACTGGAGGGATTATTACCAGGGAATTGCGCGTGCTAATCTTTTAATAGAAAGAGTTCCGGGAGCAAATATGAATGAAGATCTTAAAAAAAGATATATCGCAGAAGCTAAAGTTCTTCGTTCTTTATATTATTTTGAATTACTAAGAATGTTTGGAAATATTCCTCTGATTCTTAATACCATAAAGTTTGATGATGATTACTGGAACGTTCCACAGGCTAAGCCCGATGATGTTTATGCACAGATAGAAACTGATATCATTGCTGCTATTCCAGACCTTATGATGACACCGAGTATCAGTGATAAAGGGCGAATCACCCAGGGAACAGCCAGAGCTATATTGGGTAAAATTTATCTTTATGATAAAAAAATGCCTCAGGCAGCTGCACAATTTGCTGAAGTAAATGGTACGCCAGGAGGAACCAGCCAGTATGGCTACAAACTTGTGGCAAATTATGCAGATTTATTTAAAGTTGCCTTGGAAACTGACCAGGATCCAAATAAATACAAATTCTTATCAGAATCTATCCTTGAAGTAATGCATACCAATAAAGGAAGCTCTGACTGGGGATTCTGGGGGCAGGGAAAAGACGAAGGAAACTCTATCAACATAATGGTAGGTCCCCGTTCTTATTCATTAAAAAATATCCTGAATAATAATGCTCCCGATATTTATCCAGGCTGGGCATTTAATACCGTAACAGAGAATTATGTCAGTTTTATGCAGGATGACCCAAGACTGGATGTGACCGTTTTCAACGCGAAAAAACTGGTGACAGAAGGCAAGATTACTTATGCTCCTGCCTTTGCAGATACCGGATATTTTCTTAATAAGTATTTACCTACAAATGCTTTAAAAACATCGCTTCCAGGACCTCCGGAGCTGAATTTCAGGCAAAATTATATTGCTATAAGACTAGCAGATACTTACCTGATGGAGGCAGAAGCTTTAGGTGGAGCAGGCGCAAGAGCCCAGGCATTATTAGATGCAGTGAGGGCAAGAGTTGGTTTAACGTCGGTTCCTGTTTCTTTACAGGCTATTAAAGATGAAAGAAGAAGAGAACTTGCCGGGGAAGGCCACAGATGGTTTGATCTTGTAAGATGGGGAGATGCCCCTTCTAAACTTGCCTTCAAAGGATTTAAAGCCAATAAAAATGAAATTCTTCCAATTCCGTTCAATGAATTGCCGAATACAGCTTTAAAACAAAATCCTGGTTACTAAAATATGAAGTTTCACAACTTATATAGTTTCTTTAGAGGTGCCGCACTACTTAGTGGTGTGGCCCTTTTTTCTTTGTCGTGTACATCAGTTGCTTCCAACAAAGTAAACGAAGTGCAGTACTGGCTTACAAAAGGCGATGAAAGTGTAAAATTACAGCAGCAGCCTTCTGTTAAATTTGTAAATACTTCCAACAGCTTTCAGAATATTGAAATTGATGATGCTCAAAAGTTTCAATATGTTGATGGCTTTGGATATACATTAACAGGAGGAAGTGTTGAGGTAATCAACAGATTGTCGCCTTCCAAAAGAAAAGCACTGCTTAATGAGCTTTTTGGAAACAACAAAAACTCAATTTCTATCAGTTATTTAAGACTAAGTATAGGAGCTTCCGATCTCGATGGTGAAGTATTTTCATACGATGATTTGCCGGAAGGGCAGACGGATCCTTCTCTTTCAAAATTCAGCTTGGCAAAAGATAAAAATCTGATTGCTATGTTAAAAGAAATTTTAGCAATCAATCCTTCAGTTAAAATCATTGCAGCGCCATGGTCACCGCCAGTTTGGATGAAAGATAATGGTAAATCAAAAGGAGGAAGTTTGAAACCTGAATTCTATGGAACATATGCTCAATATTTTGTAAAATATATTCAGGGAATGAAAAAAGAAGGCATTACCATTGATGCTGTAACCCCTCAAAATGAACCTTTGCATCCTGGAAATAATCCCAGTTTATACATGCCTTCTGAACAGCAGAGGAATTTTATCAAAAATCATTTAGGTCCGGTTTTTAAAACAAATGGAATTATCACTAAAATTGTGGTGTATGATCACAACTGCAACAAACCTGAATATGCCATTGATATTTTAAAAGATTCCGAAGCCAATCCGTATATTGATGGGTCTGCTTTTCACTTATATGAAGGAGATATTTCAGCACTAAGTACGGTACATGATGCTTTTCCGGACAAGAATTTATACTTTACCGAACAATGGACCGGATCCAAAGGAACTTTTACCGAAGATCTGAACTGGCACACAAAAAATGTAATCATCGGGTCTATGAGAAACTGGAGTAAAATTGCGCTGGAATGGAATCTTGCCAACGATCCGAAATATGCGCCGCATACAGATGGAGGATGTACAGAATGTAAAGGAGCAATTACTGTGTCTGGCAGTGAAAATTTCACAAGAAATGTTTCCTATTATATCATTGCACATGCTTCAAAGTTTGTTCCTGCAGGTTCTCAGCGTATCGCTTCCACACAATCTGATAAACTTTCCACTGCTGCTTTTAAGACTCAATTTGGGAAAATAGTTTTAATTGTGCAGAACGATAGCCCTTCAGATGAGAATTTTAATATTAAATTTGCCGGGAAAACCGCTGCTGTAACAATTTCAGGACGTTCTACAGCAACCTATATTTTTTAATTTGATACTATGAAAAGAGTTTATTTCTTACTGGCATTTTCCACATTGGGAATGAGTGCTTACGGACAGAAAACCATTGATCAGAAAGTAGCAGAATTGCTGTCTAAAATGACCCTTGAGGAAAAAGTAGGGCAGATGGTGCAGTATAGTGGGTTTGAATATGCTACAGGACCTCAGAAATCTAATTCGGCAGCCGTTTTAGAAGAAATTAAAAAAGGTAAAGTAGGTTCCATGCTGAATGTGGCAGGATCAGAAGAAACCAGATCGTTTCAGAAACTGGCGATGCAGTCAAGGCTGAAAATTCCTTTGCTGTTCGGGCAGGACGTTATCCATGGATACCGTACCACATTTCCTGTAAATCTGGGGCAGGCGGCAAGCTGGGATCTTGGAATGATAGAAAAATCAGAAAGAATCGCTGCAACAGAAGCCGCTGCTTATGGTATTCACTGGACGTTTGCGCCAATGGTGGATATCGCCAGAGATCCGAGATGGGGAAGAGTAATGGAGGGCTCTGGGGAAGATACTTACCTGGGAACAAAAATAGGACTGGCAAGGATAAAAGGATTTCAGGGCAGAGGTTTGGGAAGTCTTGATGCTGTGATGGCCTGTGCAAAACATTTCGCGGCATATGGAGCAGCGGTAGGTGGAAGAGATTACAATTCTGTAGATATGAGTCTCAGACAGCTCAATGAAACATACCTTCCTCCGTTCAAAGCTGCTGCTGAAGCAGGAGTAGCAACTTTCATGAACTCTTTCAATGACATCAACGGAATTCCGGCGACGGCCAACAAATATATTCAGAGAGATCTGTTAAAGGGAAAATGGAACTACAGAGGTTTTGTGGTTTCAGACTGGGGAAGCATCGGGGAAATGGTTCCTCACGGTTATGCCAAAGATGCTAATGAAGCCGCAGAAAGAGCAATACAGGGCGGGAGCGATATGGATATGGAAAGCCGTGTATATATGGCAGAACTTCCAAAATTGGTTAAGGAAGGAAAGTTAGATCCGAAACTGGTAGATGATGCAGCAGGAAGAATTTTAACCAAGAAATTTGAAATGGGACTTTTCGATGATCCTTACCGGTTCAGCGATGAAAAAAGACAAAAAGAACAGACCAATAACCAGGAGAACAGAAAATTCGGAAGAGAATTTGGTTCAAAAAGTATTGTTCTTCTTAAAAATCAGGGAAATATTCTTCCCCTTTCAAAAACGACAAAAACAGTAGCTCTGATAGGTCCTTTCGGTAAAGAAACAGTAGCTAATCACGGCTTCTGGTCTGTTGCGTTTAAAGATGACAACCAAAGAATCGTTTCTCAATTTGACGGAATTAAAAATCAGCTGGATAAAAATTCTACTTTACTTTATGCAAAAGGCTGTAATGTAGATGATCAGGATAAAACCCAGTTTGCAGAAGCCATAGAAACGGCAAAAAAAGCAGATGTGGTGATTATGACACTGGGAGAAGGCCATGCGATGAGCGGAGAAGCAAAAAGCCGAAGTGTTATCGGATTTACAGGAGTACAGGAAGATTTATTGAAAGAAATTGCGAAAACAGGAAAGCCAATCATTTTGATGGTTAATGCAGGAAGACCTCTTATTTTCAACTGGGCATCAGATAATATTCCAACAATTGTATACACATGGTGGCTGGGAACTGAAGCAGGAAACTCTATTGCAGATGTTCTGTTCGGTACCGTGAATCCTGGAGGAAAGCTTCCGATGAGTTTCCCAAGAACAGAAGGGCAGATTCCGGTGTATTACAATCACTATAATACAGGAAGACCTGCAAAAAATAATACGGACAGAAACTATGTTTCAGCATATATAGACCTTGATAATGACCCGAAATATCCGTTTGGATATGGTTTAAGCTATACCGATTTCAAATATTCTGATATGGTATTAAGCTCAGCAAGCCTTACAGGAAATCAGACTCTGAATATCAGTGTTACCGTTTCCAATACAGGAAAATATGATGGAGAAGAGGTTATTCAGCTTTATGTCAGGGATCTTTTCGGTAAAGTAGTAAGACCTGTAAAGGAATTGAAAGGTTTCCAGAAAGTATTTATCAAAAAAGGAGAAAGTAAAAAGATAGAGTTCAGGCTGACACCGGAAGATCTGAAGTTTTTTGATGACAATCTGAACTTTGATTGGGAAAGCGGGGAATTCGATATTATGATCGGAACTGACTCTCAACATGTCCAGACAAAAAGAATCAACTGGACAAAATAAAATTGATGAGAGTTGAATTCAATAGGAGCGGGCTATAATCCTGAGCCGAGACGAAGGAAGCCCACTTAATAAAAGATTTTGAATATGGCTTTAGCCAAAACTTAAAACCTAATACATATGAATCTCAAAGCTAAAAATATCATTAAAATAGTTGCAGCAGGAACTTTATTCCTTTCTGTTACGAACTGTGCCTCGCACAAGCCTGATTCCAGCAGAACCCTGATATGGAATGATGAATTTAATGGGAAGGGCCTTCCGGATTCATTAAAATGGAATTATGATGTAGGCGGAGGTGGTTTTGGAAATGAAGAAGCTCAGTTTTATACCAAAAACAGGCTTGAGAACGCCAGAATGGAAAAAGGAAACCTCATCATTGAAGCCAAAAAAGAAAATTGGGAAAACAATAAATATACTTCCGCAAGGCTTTTAACCAAAGGGAAATTTGCTTTTCAATATGGAACAGTAGAAGTCAGAGCAAAACTTCCCAAAGGCCGTGGAACATGGCCGGCAATATGGATGATGAGTGAAAATATGAAGAAATGGCCGGATGACGGTGAACTGGATATCATGGAGCATGTTGGCTATAATCAGGGATTTATACATGCTTCCGTTCATACAAAGAAATACAATCATATCCAGGGAACACAGAAAACAGATACACTGTTTGTGAAAGATGCCAGCGAAAAGTTTCATGTCTATAAAGCAGACTGGACACCGGAAAAGATAGATGTGTATATCGATGACCAAAAATTTTTCACCTATGTGAATAAAGAAAAAAATAATGAAGCATGGCCCTTTGACAAACCTTACTATATCATTTTGAATCTTGCCGTAGGAGGATTTTGGGGAGGAAAAGAAGGCATTGATGATGCTATTTTTCCACAGAAGTATTACATAGACTACGTAAGAGTCTATCAGAATAAATAATGAAAATGAGGACAAGAGGTCCAAAAACAGAAAAAAAATCATGAGAAAACTAATTGTAAGTTGTTTTGTAGTAGGCGTTGTCATCAATGTCAATGCTCAGAATTATTGGAAAAAGAATGCAGGAAAAACAGCTAAGGTGATCCTTACCAACTCGAAAGCGGATGAGAAGATGGCGGATAAAGGAGCCGTTAAATTTGAACAATTTGGTCAGCCCAAAGAAACGGAAGCCTGTATTTTTGTGGCTCCCAACTTTAAATATCAGAAACTGATAGGAATTGGTGGTGCCATCACAGATGCATCAGCAGAAACCTTTTATAAAATGCCAAAGAACAAGCAGAAGGAAATCCTGGATGCTTATTTTGGGAAAAACGGATTGGGTTACACTGTTGTTCGTACCAATATGAACTCCTGTGACTTCTCCAGTGATTCTTACACTTATGTAGAGGATAATGATACTTCCCTGAAAACATTTAACGTTGCTCATGATGAGAAGTATAAAATTCCAATGATTAAAGAAGCTCAGAAAGCGATCGGGAATAATTTTACCTTCTATTTCTCTCCGTGGAGCCCGCCAGCCTGGATGAAATCAAATAAAAGTTTGTACAAAGGAGGAAGATTGGAAAATGAATACTATCAGACATGGGCAGATTACTATATCAAATTCATCAAAGAATACGAAAAAAGAGGCATTAATATCTGGGGATTGACCGTTCAAAACGAGCCAATGGCTACCCAAAGCTGGGAATCATGTATCTATACTGCTGAAGAAGAAGGAGAATTCCTGAAAAAGAACCTTGGACCAACGCTTTGGAAAAACGGATACAAAGATAAAAAAGTAATGATCTGGGATCATAACAGAGACCTTATCTATCAAAGAGCAACCACTACATTAAGCGATCCTGAAACGTCAAAATACGCCAGCGGTATTGGCTATCACTGGTATGAAACATGGAATAATAAAACCCAGCTTTTTGACAATTTAGCAGAAACACACAGAGCTTTTCCGGATAAATTCCTGGCTTTCACCGAAGGGTGTAAAGAACAATTCAGTATGGATAAGATCTATGATGTAAGTCTGGGCGAGCTTTACAGCAAAAATATGCTGAACGATTTCAACAAAGGAAATGCATTATGGACCGACTGGAATATTCTGTTGGATGAAACCGGAGGACCTAACCACAAAGGAAACTTTTGCTTTGCCCCGATTATTGCAGACACCAAAACGGGAGAAGTGTTCTATACCTATGAATACTATTATATAGGGCACGTTTCAAAATATATCAAACCCAATGCTCAGAGAATCGGAAGTTCTTCCAACAGAGCTGCACTCACGTCTTCTGCCTTTATGAATGAAAACGGACAGTTGGTAACCGTTATTATGAATGATTCTGACAATGATATCGAAACCAATCTATGGATAGAAGGAATGGCTGCCAAGCTGAATGCTCCTGCACACTCTATACAGACCGTAATTTTATAATATCATATTAACATTATTTTTGACAGACCCGGCGGCCTCAAAGAGGCCGCCGGGTTTTATTTGTGAAATGATGAATTTCCAGATAATAGAAACAGAAAACCCATGAAAAACTTCATGGGTTTTATTTATTTTTGAACGGAACTTTGTCCGTTATTTTTTTAATGAATGATTATTCAGCATCATACTTGCTGATCACTTTCTGAGTAACTCCTGAGCTGCTGAAACCACCATCATGGAAAAGGTTCTGCATCGTTACTTTCTTCGTAAGATCAGAGAAAAGGGTAACGCAATAGTCTGCACATTCAAGAGCGGTTGCATTTCCTAGCGGAGACATATCTTCTGCATATCCAAGGAATCCTCCGAAACCTTTCACACCGCTGCCTGCAGTAGTCATTGTAGGAGACTGAGAAACGGTGTTTACACGTACTTTTCTTTCACCCCAATAGTTTCCGAAAGTTCTTGCAATACTTTCAAGATAAGCTTTGTTATCAGACATATCATTATAATCCGGGAATGTTCTCTGAGCAGCAATATAAGTAAGCGCCAGGATGCTTCCCCATTCGTTCATACAGTCTTTTTCCCAAGCTACACGCATTACTTTATGGAAAGAAACAGCGGAGATATCCCAGCCTTTTTCCAACCAGTCGTAGTTCATTTCTGTATAATGTTTTCCTTTTCTTACGTTGATAGACATTCCGATAGAGTGAAGGATAAAGTCGATTTTTCCAAATTTTGCAACAGCGGCATCAAAAAGTTTTTCAAGATCTTCTATAGAAGTAGCATCAGCACCTATTACTTCAGAACCTGTTTTTTCTGCTAAACCATTTAGTTCTCCCATTCTTAAAGCAATAGGAGCATTGGATAAGATAAATTCAGCACCTTCTTCATGGCATCTTTCAGCAACTTTCCATGCGATAGATTGTTCATTAAGGGCTCCAAAAATAATTCCCTTTTTGCCTTTAAGTAAACCGTATGACATAATTTTTTAATGTTTATTATAATACAAATGTAGCAATAATTGTGGTTATGGCATAATAAAAAATGGAGCCTTATCAATTTAAGACTCCATTTTATTGAAAATATTTATATGACTGAAATACTAATTGGTTTTCTTGTTCCATTCTGCTTTTACATCCTCTGCCGCATCTTTGGTTTTTTCCCATGCCTCATCTGCTTTATCCTTGATATCCTCCCAGGCATCGGATACATTAGCTTTTACCCTGTCGAGCCAGTCTTCCTGGCTGGCTTCCTGATCATTATCTCTTTTCTCATTAATATAATCTTTAGCCTTGTCTGCCAATTCATTGATTTTCCATTTGGCTTTGTCCGTTGCATTTTGTAAAGAATTTTCTACATTGTTTACTGCATTTTCCGCTTTGTTGTACTCTGAATTGTTCATAATAGTATAAATTTTAGTTTGGTATCAGTAATTAAACAATAACTATTCCTAAAAGAGAGCCTCTTTGTTAAACTTTTCATAATCTTTTGTTATATTTTTCCAAATCAGCAGTATCTTTAGTAGATAAAATTTGATAATTATGGAAAAAGTACGGTGTGGATGGTGCGAAAAAGATGATCTCTATAGAAAGTATCATGATGAAGAGTGGGGAAGACCCGTGTATGATGATGAAACAATATTCGAATTCCTTATTCTGGAAAGCTTTCAGGCCGGACTGAGCTGGTATACTATTTTGTCTAAAAGAGAAAATTTCAGAAAAGCTTTTGATCATTTTGATTATAAAAAAGTAGCTGTTTATTCAGAGAAGAAGATCGAAGAATTAATGAACAATCCAGGAATTATCAGAAACAGGCTTAAAATTCTGGCAGCAGTTTCCAATGCTCAGCGATTCATGGAAATTCAGAAAGAATTCGGGAGTTTTTCTAACTATATCTGGGACTTTACAGGCGGAAAACCCATTGATAACAGTCCCGAAACTTTAGCTGATGTCCCTGCCACAACAGAAATTTCCGATCTTATATCCAAAGAACTTAAAAAAAGAGGGTTCAAATTCGTGGGTTCTACGGTAATTTATGCCCATATGCAAGCTACCGGAATGGTAAATGACCACATAAAAGACTGTTTTACCAGAACATGATTGTAAGTATTTATTCAGAGTCCAGTAAAATAAACTACAAAATAAAAAATCTTGAAAGGCTTATGAATACTTTGTTTCATAACTTATTGATATTTTTGTATCATTAAAAAATGAAAATCTCTGTTGAAATATGAAGAAAATAGGAATTATAGGCTATGGCTGGCTGGGAGAGAGAATAGCTTCCTCCTTATCCGGAAAATATGCAATATCTGCAACGACAACAACAGATAAGAAAGTAAATGATCTGGAAAGCAAAGGAATTCATGCAGTACTAGCTTCTTTTCCGGACTATCAGCTGACAGAATCTGTTTCTCAATGGGAGGAAATTAAAAATATTGATGTTTTGATTATTACCATTCCGGTTTCTGAAAAAAGCTGTTGCGTAAGTTCTTTATATAACAGAATCCAAAATTTATCAGCATTTATCGGAGATTTTAAAGGTCAAATGTTCCTAATGAGTTCCACAGGTGTTTATCCGGATCTTCCAAAAGATTTTACAGAAGAAGATGTTCCATTGGAGAATATATCGGGAGAAAGAATGTTGAGAAACAAATATCCTCAGCTCAATATTCTGAGATTAGGAGGCTTGATGGGAGACAACAGGCTTTTGAAAAATTATAATGTTAGTAATCTTGATCATGCCGTGAATCATATCCATTATGCTGATATCAGTGCCATTATCACACAAATGATCGAAAGTAAAGCAGAAGCAAAACTTTATAATATTACGGCTCCGGTTCATCCTGCAAAAAGTCAGGTAATTAATGCACAGAAAAATATCCCCGATGAGGAAGTTTTTGAAGTAAAAGGAAAGAAAGTTCTGTCTTCAAAATTAATTTCAGAGCTGGATTATATATTTCAATATCCTGATCCGAGGACTTTTCATTTGTAATTATTTATTATCAGTTTTTAATCCATTTTTATTTACGAAACTTCTGACGATACCTTTGTCATTCCGCAGGAATCTCTGCGTTATTTTTAAAAGTTGAGTATTTGGATTCCTACGGAATGACAAGGTGAGTGGTTAGTTTTACTCATCGTGAAAGGAACAAAATTCAGCAAAATCAAATTCAATGGGAATGGCTTTAGCGTGTTTAAATAAATTCAGTGTCCGGATCCTAGAAGATTTCATATGTGATCCTAGCATTTGTATCATCTATCACTGGCTTTTAACCCATTTTTACTTACGAAATTTCTATAGACACCTTTGTCATTCCGCAGGAATCTCTGCGTTATTTTTAAAACGTGTGTATTTGGATTCCTACGGAATGACAAGGTGAGTGATGAACTTTACTCATCGTGAAAGGAACAAAATTCAGCAATACAAATTCAATGGGAACGGGTTATAATCCAGAGCGTAGACGAAGGAAGCCAGTTTTCAAAGTAGATCAGATTCCATTGGCTTTAGCCAAAACCTATAAAAAACCTCCGGAAACAACTTCCGGAGGTTCTGTACTATATCAATAAAATAAAATTATTTAATAATTCTTTCCAATACCCAATCAATAAGGTTTTTCTCTGAAGCATGGTGGTCTGCAGAGAACTCACCGCGTCTTCTGTTGGCAATAACGTTATTTACGGTAATTGCTTTGTGTCCTAATAATTTTGAAAGCGCATAGATTGCAGAGGTTTCCATCTCGAAATTGGTGATTCCAAGATCATTCAATGTTTCTAAGAATTTGTCATCTACTGCCTTTAGACGAAGCTGTCTTCCCTGTGGAGCATAGAATCCCGGGAATGTTGCTGTATTTCCATGGTATTTGGCATCTTTGTAATATTCTCCCATTTCTTCAGCCCAGTCTGAGAAGTAAAGCATCGGCTTGATTCTTTCGTAAGGGAATTTTTCTAAGAAGTTTTTGGAAAACTCATTTTCAAAGTCATAATCCTGATAAAAATGCATCAGTCCGTCTAATCCTACTACATTTTGGGTAACCAGCATATTGTCAACCTGTACATCAGGGTTTACACTTCCACAAGTTCCCATACGGAATAACTCAAGGGCTTTGTGCTCAGTCTTAAACTCTTTATTTTTAAGATCGATATTCACCAATGCATCAAGTTCGTTCATCACAATATCGATGTTTTCAGTTCCGATACCCGTAGACATTACAGTAATTCTTTCACCACGAAGCGTTCCTGTATGCGTGTAAAATTCTCTTTTATTTTTTTTGATCTCTACCGTATCAAAGTATTTTGAAACTTTTGCCACTCTGTCAGGATCACCCACAAGGATGATTTTGTCAGCAATATCTTCAGGTAAAAGATTCAGGTGGTATACACTTCCGTCTTCATTCAGAACAAGTTCTGAGGCAGCAAGTTTGTTTAGCATAATATGTATATTTTTGTTTTTTTAATTAATGATAATCGCTTCTTTATAAGGAGATGCCATAACTTCATAGATATCATTGTATTCTTCTACGATTCTTTTCTGGCCATTCATTACCTCATACACGGTAACAACAGTTTTTTCAATGTTTTTAGGATCCTTTCGCTGTGATGTGATTTCGTAGAAATGGTCATCTTTTTTAAGAATAGAAATCAGTTCTTCCTTTGTGGAATTGTTGGAAGTCATCATTCCGGGAAATTCTGCCACAATATCTTTCAGATCAGAATAATTTTTATAAGGTTTGGTAACACCGTTGGAATACACATAAACATTGGGGATGTTTTTATCCTTTTCAAGGCGTACCAGATAATAATCAGAACCTTTTTTCTCTGCATAAACAGCCATTTCCTGCGGCTTTCCGGATTGCTTTTCCGGTTGCTTTTTTTTCTGCGAAAATGCCGTCAGAGAAAGGAAACTTGCTGCAAGAGCAAACCATAGTTTTGTTTTCATAATACTATTTTAGTTTTTTTGATGTGTTGAATTCAATTTAAAAAAATCCTCGCCCAATAATCTTCCGCCATTATTTTTACCGGTATTTCGAATAACCCGTTTCCTTTAGAATAATGAATTTGATTTCGGGGTTTAAAATTAGTGAAAAATATCATATCAGAAATATAAACATTATTTAATCTGTTATTAAAACTGAGATAACATCAGATCGATACTTTTGCCGCTAAAAATTCATGAGATCTTATCCACTGCTTGTAATCGTCCTTCTGATAGGATTTGCAGTAATGTCTTTTAATCCTGTTTATAAAGGAAAAGAAAGCGAAAATACATTTGTCAATAAAGGATTGTCCAACTTCAAAATCAAGCTTGAACAGCTGAAATCAGATGTTGATAAGTTCTCAGAAGACCGAATTTCCCTTGAAGAATTACAGAAATCACTGAGCAGTACCAGAAATTCATTCAAAGAAATAGAATTTTATGTGGCTTATCATTATCCTGAATTTACCAAAACCCATTTAAATGCAGCTCCATTGTTTCATATTGAAGCCGCCGGAACGTCTGCTTATACACTTCCCCCTGAAGGATTGCAGGTACTGGATGAATTGATATTTTCAGATGAAGCAGGAAATGAAAAAGAAAAGATCAAAACAATTACTACCTTTTTATACAACAGCTATTCCGGGTTTTATCTAAGTGCTTTAAAAAATGGATTGAGCAAAGGCAATAACAAGACATTACCCTTACGTATTGAGCTGATCAGAATCTATTCTCTAGGAGTGACGGGTTTTGATACTCCAGGTTCTCTGAATATTTCTGAGGAAGCCAGCCATGCTTTTTCAGGGATGCAGAAATACATTAATGATGATCCTTATTTTAAAAATTATAATACTCAGAAAGCCAATCAGATTTTAACCGAAGGAAGCAGTTACCTTTCAAAAAATACCGATTTTGAAACTTTTGACAGAATCGAGTTTTACAAAAAATATATCCAGCCTTTATACGAAGAGCTTGGAAAATGGGACGGGAGACCAGATGATCTTAAAGAATTTTCTGGTTGGAATGTCGGAAACAAGAACTTTTTCAGCAGTGACTTTTTAGATCCGTATTTTTATACCTTGCTGAAATCCTCAGAAGATAATCCTGAATTACGAAATCTTGGAAAATCAATTTTCTATGATCAGAATTTAAGCGGCAACGGGAAAATGAGCTGTGCAACATGCCATCTTCAGGAAAATGCCTTTACAGATCTTAAAGCAAAATCACAAAGCAATGTGGAAGGAAAAACTGTACTGAGAAATTCACCGTCTTTATATAATGCTGTTTTTGCCAAGAGATTTTTCTATGACCTTCGTGCTTTTTATCTGGAACAGCAGGCAGAACACGTCATTTATAATGAACAGGAATTCAATACAAGCTATGAAAGTATTATTCAGAAACTAAAAACAAAACCTGAATATAAAAAAGCTTTCCGTGCAGCTTTCAAAGATGGAAACATCAGTAAAGAGAACTTTTCGAAAGCATTAAGCTCTTATGTTGCTTCATTGTATTCGTTTGACAGTGATTTTGACCGTTTCATGAGAAATGAAAAGAATGTTTCTGAAGATGTGAAAAAAGGATTCAACCTGTTTATGGGAAAAGCCAATTGTGCAACCTGTCACTTTGCGCCTCACTTTTCAGGATTGGTACCGCCGTTTTTTAATGAAAATGAATCTGAAGTACTGGGAATACCTGTCAGACCAATCAAACAGCTTCCGGTGGAGCTTGATCAGGACTTAGGAAGAGGAAACAGTCCTGTGAAAAAGGAAAAATCATGGATTTATGATTATTCATTCAAAACGGTCACGGTGAGAAATATTGCCCTTACCAAACCTTATTTCCATAACGGAGCTTTCAATACATTAGAAGAAGTTCTTGATTTTTATAATGAAGGAGGCGGAGAAGGATTAGGATTAAAAATGAAAAACCAAACCCTTGCACCCGATAAATTAAACCTTACCGAAACAGAAATAAAACAGATTATCGCATTTCTGAATGCTCTTACGGATGTGAGTAAAGCGAAGTAGGCGGTGAGAGAGTGAGAGAGTTTGAGAGTTTAGGAGTTTGAGAGTTTAGGAGTTTGAGCATTTTATAGTTTAAATACCAGCAGATGAGGTTTGGATTTCGGGATATGTTTTTATGTGATGACGAGTTTTGGAATTTCAATTTGTATTTCCTAATCAAGTAATCATTTCTTTCTCTCTCACCCTTCAACCCAAGATTTCCGCATCATTTAACAAAAAATTAATCCCATTAACATTAGGTTTTTGATAAGTTAATATTCACTGATTTATATTTAAAATCCTATTAACAGAGGAAAAGCTCTAAAAAAATAGTTTTGCAGTGTCTAATAAATCAAATAAAAATGAAGAAAAAACTACTAACAATTGGAGCTTTGGCTATACTGGCCAGTTCAGGTATCCAGGCGCAAACTCTAATATTCAATAAGAATGCATCCTGGAGCTACAAAGATAACAATCAGGCTCAGCCTGCCGGATGGAATGCCCAGGCTTATGACATTTCAACATGGTCGGTAGGTAACGGTCCGTTAGGATATGGAGATCCTGTAACCACAACCATCAACTCAGGACTTACTACAGCTTATTTTGCTAAAGATTTTACAGTAGATCTTTCGACACTTTCCGATAATATGGAATTGGGAATAATGAGAGATGACGGTATTATAGTATACCTTAACGGAGTGGAAGTAGTAAGAGACAACATGCCTGCAGGTGCTGTTACATTCAATACTTTTTCATCTACAACTATAGATGGAGTGGCAGAAAGCGTTTATAACCTTTTCACGATTCCAAAATCAAAATTTGTAAACGGTGTCAACAGACTTTCTATAGAATTGCACAACAGAAGTACAACCAGTTCAGATTTAAGAATTGATGCTTACCTGAAAACTACACCCAATACAACCATTCCTGTTGCTTGTAACGGAACACACATCAGCTGCTTTACTTCAATTGTTCCTACAGCACAGACTGATAAGTTAATTATCCCTGCTGAACACAAATACCAGCTTATTTTAAAAGAAGGAGACAGTTATACAGAAGGAGGAGGATTAGTAGGAGGTCAGAATGACTTTACAGCTTATGTTCCAAAAACAGGAAGCAGTACGAACGGATATCTTTCTGTAAACCATGAAACGAATCCAGGAGGAGTTACCATGGCAGAAATCAATTATAATGCGACTTCAAAGCTTTGGCAGCTGACAAAATCAAGAGCGGTAAGTTTCTCAGATCCAAGTCTGGTACAAACCATCAGAAACTGTTCAGGAGGAATTACACCTTGGGGAACCGTAGTAACTGCAGAAGAATCTGTGACTTCCAATGATGTGAACAATGATGGATACAAAGATTACGGTTGGTTGGTAGAGATTGATCCTGCAACAGCTCAGGTAATTTCTAAAAATACTGACGGATCTAAAGGAAAACTTTGGCAGATGGGAATCATGAACCACGAAAACGTAGTGGTGAATAACGCAGGAACAACTGCTTATTATGGGGAAGATGGTGGAACACACATGGTGTATAAATATGTAATGGATACTCCGAATAACCTTTCTTCAGGAAATCTGTATGTTTTAAAATTAGATCAGGGATTATCAACTGCGGGAGATCCGGTAGGAACTACAGCAACATGGATTCAGGTTCCTAATAAAACGAAAGCAGACCAAAACAATACAGCTACGCTTGCTCAGTCATTGGGTGGAACAAAGTTTAATGGAGTAGAAGATGTTGATATCAGCCCATTAGACGGGAAAATCTATTTTACAGCAAAAGGATTAGACAGAGTATACCGTTTACAGGATAACGGAACTACAGCTTCTCAGGTAGAAACATTTGTAGGAGGAGGTTCTTCTGTATATTCTTTCAATACAGCTCAGGGAATGAAATCTGAAGCTTGGGGAGACGGAAATGACAACCTTACTTTTGATGAACTTGGAAACCTTTGGGTACTTCAGGATGGAGGTAAAAACTATATTTGGGTAATTGCTCCGGATCATACACAGGCTAATCCTAAAGTGAAATTATTTGCTTCTATGCCGGCAGGTTCAGAGCCTACAGGATTGACATTTACGCCTGATCATAAATTTGGTTTCTTCTCTATTCAGCACCCGGATTCAACAATCTCTACAGATGTGGATGCTACAGGAAATACAATCAATTATAAAGGGAAATCAGCAACCATCGTAATTGCACTTAAAAGTAACCTTGGAACTGAAGGAACTTTAGGTACTATCGACAGCAAAACTGCAGAAAATACAGTAACGGTAGCACCAAACCCTACTTCAGGAATCGTAAAAATCAATTCAGTAAAAGGATTGAAAGATATTTCAGTGACAGCTTACAGCATGGACGGAAAAATCGTATTTACGAAGAAGTTCAACGGGACAAACAAAGTATTGGACCTTGATTTCACACAACAGTTGGAAGGATCTCGTGTTTTAGTTTTAAATATTGAAGCTGAAGGAGGTTTCCAGAAAACAGTTAAACTTTTAAAGAAATAAATTATTTATAATTCTTGTCTGTCAGTGACTTCTGTTGCTGGCAGACCTTTTTATGTTTATGAAAAAACTTTTCTTACTTATTTCCATACTATCACTTTCGCAGATCAAAGCACAGATTGACCCTGTGAAATATCCTACTTTTACCAATATTGAAGATGCTTTAAGCAGTAAAAAAGCAGTGTACAGTATGAGTTTCAGAGAAAAGGGATTGTTCAATCTTCCCCCTCAGATTGTGAAGCTTGATTCGTTATTCTTTCTGAATATCATGGCCAATAAGCTTGAGAAAATGGATCAGGAACTCTTTGAATTGAAAGAACTGGAGATTTTAAATGTGAATGAAAACAGCATTAAATACATTCCCGATGAGGTAAGCAAGCTGAAAAAACTGACGACCTTTTCAATGAATCTGAATAGCCTGACAAGCATTAATCCCAATATTGCAAAGCTCCAGAACTTAAAAGTGGTGCATTTTGATGCTAACAACCTGAATACCTTCCCCGAAGCACTTATGGAAATTGTAGCGTTGGAAGAAATTAATCTTCAGGGAAACCAGATCAGTTTTATTGCGGACAGACTGGATCAGATCAGAAATCTTAAATTTCTGAATCTTTCTGATAATCAGATTAATGATCTTGGTAATTTGTCTTTTCCTAAAAACTTAAAATATCTTGAACTGCAGCAGAATGCCATCAACAAGCTTCCGGAAAATCTTTTCAAAGCTCAGCATCTTGAATTTCTGAATGTAAGCGGAAATAATATTTCGGAAATCTCACCCAAAGTAAAAGGGTTGAAAAGTGTAGTCAGCATGAATCTGGCCAACAATAATCTGAAAGATATTCCTGTAGAAATCAAGCAGCTGAAAAATCTGAAAACTTTGATTCTTACAGGAAATCCTATAGAAAAATCTACCATTGAAAATTTAAAAACCTTACTGCCGGATACGCAGATCTATTTCTAGATCTATCCGCCAACACGTTTGGTTTTATATCCCATTTCTTTAAGGATATTCATTATTTTATCACGGTTGTCTCCTTGGATGATAATCGTTCCATCCTTCTCAGAGCCGCCTATACCTAAGGTGGTTTTTATTTTCTTTGAGATTTTTTTCAGGTCTTCCTCACTGCCTTCCCAGCCTTCAACAATCGTTACAGGCTTACCATTTCTCCCTTTTTTCTCAAACTTGCATACCAAAGGTTCTTTCTGCTTGAACTGTTCTTCAGGCATTTCAAAATCCTGCTCTTCATGATCAGGAAAAAGATTCTTCAATTGATCTCGTAAATCCATACCGCAAAATTAAAAAGATTTACGGATTAATGAACTCAAATAATCAATGAAATTTCAATTTTTCAACCCTGTCAAGATTTTAAACCCTGACAGGGTTGATTGTCTGTGATATCACTCTAATGATCAGCAATCCATAAAATTCAAGACTTCAAATTCTTCTATTCATAGGAAATTAGGTAAATTTGTCTAACAAAAGTTTTACAAAATGTCAAAAAAAGCAATACTGGCAATTCTTGACGGATGGGGATTGGGAACAAACCCGGACGTTTCTGCAATAGATAAAGCAAATACACCATTCATAGACAGCTGTTACAAAAAATTCCCGCATACTACGCTTGAAGCGAGTGGACTGGCTGTAGGTCTTCCTGCCGGACAGATGGGAAATTCTGAAGTTGGGCACATGAACCTCGGAGCAGGGAGAGTGGTTTACCAGAACCTGGTAAAACTGAATATGGCGGTTGAAAACGGAACACTGGGTCAGGAAAAAGTGATTCAGGATGCTTTCGAATACGCAAAGAAAGAAAATAAAAAAGTACACTTTATCGGGTTGGTTTCCAACGGAGGAGTACACTCACATATCAATCACTTAAAAGGATTACTAACGGCTGCAAAAGAATTCGGTTTAAATGAGAACGTATTTGTTCACGCATTTACCGATGGTAGAGACTGTGATCCTCATTCCGGATTCGGGTTTATTGACGAACTTCAGAAGCATATGGATGCTACTACCGGAAAGCTGGCAACAGTGGTAGGAAGATATTATGCGATGGACAGAGACAAAAGATGGGAACGTGTAAAGTTAGCTTATGATGCCCTTGTAGAAGGAGTTGGTGAACCCACAACTGATGCTTTGGCAGCGATCAAGACTTCCTATGATAATAACGTTACAGACGAATTCCTGAAACCGATCATTTTAATGAATACTACTGCAACAGGAAACGTGGTGCCGGTAGCAAAAATCATTGATAATGATGTAGTGATCTGCTTCAACTTCCGTACAGACAGAGGAAGAGAAATTACAGAAGTTCTTTCTCAGAAGGATTTCCCGGAATATTCTATGAAGAAACTGAACCTTTATTATATTACGTTAACGAACTATGATAAAACATTCCAGAATGTACAGGTTGTTTTTGACGAAAACGTTTTAACGGAAACAATGGGGGAAATTCTTGAAAAAAATGGAAGATCTCAGATCAGAATCGCAGAAACAGAGAAATATCCACACGTTACTTTCTTCTTTTCAGGAGGAAGAGAAGAAGAATTTAATGGAGAAAGAAGACTGCTTTGCCCAAGCCCGAAAGATGTTCCTACTTATGATTTAAAGCCTGAAATGTCAGCCTATGATATTACCAATGCAATCGTACCGGAACTGGAACAGGGAACGGCTGACTTTGTTTGTCTGAATTTCGCCAATACAGATATGGTAGGACATACAGGAGTTTTTGAAGCGGCTGTAAAAGCTGCCGAAGTAGTAGATCAGTGTATCGAAAAAGTAGCAACTGCTGCTTACGAAAACGGATATGCAGTTTTTATCCTTGCTGATCACGGAAACTCAGATGTAATGTTGAATCCGGATGGAACTCCAAATACACAGCACTCAACCAATCTTGTGCCTTTCATCGTAATGGACAAAGACCATACCTGGAATCTGAAACCAGGAAAACTGGGGGATGTAGCGCCTACAATCCTTAAAGTAATGGGCGTTGAAATACCGGCTGCAATGACGGGAGATGTTTTAGTTGATTAAAATTCAATAATATTGTCAAAAGAATGCCGTTATACTTTGTATGACGGTATTCTTTTATGATTTATGTCAGATAAGGTATGAGTTGCATACTTTATTATGCGTTAAATAATAAATAAATCATATCTTTGTAAATTAAAACTGAATAGTAAAATGTATCAAAAGCTTGTTAGGAAAGAAGTAATGGGATTATTGGAAAAGGAAGTAGGTTCTTTTCTTGATAAATTTTTAACGCCAATTGAAAAAATTTGGCAGCCTTCCGATTATTTACCAGATCCTTCAAGCGAAGAATTTAAACACGACTTAGAGGAAATTCAGACTTTTGCCCGCGAAATGCCTTACGATCTTTTCGTAACACTAATCGGGGACTGTATTACAGAAGAAGCTCTTCCTTCCTATGAGTCTTGGTTAATGGGAGTTGACGGAATCAATCAGGAAGAAAAACTAGGCTGGGCCAATTGGGTAAGAGCATGGACTGCTGAAGAAAACAGACACGGAGATTTATTAAACAAATATCTTTATCTGTGCGGAAGAGTAAACATGAGAGAAGTTGAAATTACAACTCAATACCTGATTAATGATGGTTTCGATTTAGGAACTAGCATGGACCCGTACAGAAACTTCATCTATACAAGTTTCCAGGAGACTGCTACCAATATCTCTCACAGAAGAGTAGGTACATTGGCTAAACAATCCGGAAACGGAAAATTGGCAAAAATGTGTGGTGTAATTGCTGCGGACGAAGCAAGACACGCTAAAGCATACAAGCATTTCGTAGCGAAAATCCTTGAAGTAGACCCTTCAGAAATGATTCTTGCATTTGAAGATATGATGCGTAAAAAGATCGTAATGCCTGCTCACCTGATGAGACAGTCCGGACAAAAAGCCGGAGAACTTTGGGGACATTTCTCAGATGCTGCACAAAGATGTATGGTATACACAGGTCAGGATTATATCAATATTATGAAAGACCTTTTAGATGAATGGAAAATTGAGCACGTAAAAGGACTTACAGAAAAAGCAGAAAAAGCTCAGGAATACCTGATGAAGCTTCCTGCAAGGCTTCAGAAGATCACAGACAGAGTTTCTACTCCGGATCTTCAGTTCCAGTTTAGCTGGGTAAAAAGCTAATGAAATTTACATTATTATTTAAAATATAAAAGTATTGAGTGCCTTTCTTTTGGGCACTCTTTTTATTTCTTATCTTTGCAAAGCTAAAAAAAAACAAAATGTTAAATAATAAAAAGATTGCTGTTGACTTTGACGGGACTATTGTTGATGATGCTTACCCGGCAATCGGAAAACCAAAAACTTTTGCATTTGAAACTTTGAAAAGACTTCAGGCTGAAGGATACAGACTTATACTTTGGACTTACAGACACGGAAAAACATTAGATGAAGCCGTAGAATTCTGTCAAAAAAACGGAATAGAATTTTACGCAGTGAATTCAAGTTTTGAAGGAGAAGTTTTTGATCATGAAACACAATCCAGAAAATTAGATGCAGATTGGTTTATTGATGACAGAAATTTAGGAGGATTCCCGGGATGGGGTGAGATCTACAATATTATTCAGGAAAGAATAGAATTCCGTGTAGAAGGGAAAGAAGTTCTTGCCTATTCAAAACTTAAAAAAGAAAAGAAAAAAGGACTTTTCTGGTAGGATAAAAATGAGAAGCCGGATATTAGAAATTAGTTTTAATGTCAAATCAAAGCTTCTTTTTTGATCAGAAAATGTCTATAGATTGTTATAATATAGAAATACACATTATGCTGTAATCTAGCTTTTAACATCTGATATCTAACATCTATACAACAATGATTCAATTAAAAACGATAGACGAATTACGTCTGATGAAGGAGAGTGCCAGACTGGTTTCTAAAACATTGGGAATGTTGGCAAAAGAAATTAAACCAGGCATTACGACCTTATATTTAGATAAACTGGCTCATGATTTTATTAAAGATCATGGTGCTGAGCCTGCATTTTTAGGCTACGGAGGATTCCCGAATTCTCTTTGTATCTCTCCGAATGAGCAGGTAGTTCATGGTTTTCCAAACAAGGATATAGTAAAAGAAGGAGATGTTCTTTCCGTAGACTGTGGGGTTATTCTTAACGGTTTTGTAGGAGATCATGCCTATACTTTTGAAATCGGGGAAGTGAAGCCTGAGGTTAAAAAATTACTGCAGGTTACCAAAGAATCTTTATACAAAGGAATTGAGCAGGTTGTCAGAGGAAAAAGAATAGGAGATATCTCCCATGCAATCCAGACACATTGTGAAAAAGAAGGATATGGAGTAGTAAGAGAACTTGTAGGACACGGTTTAGGAAGAAAAATGCACGAAGATCCGCAGGTTCCTAACTATGGAAGACAGGGAAGTGGAAAAGTAATCAAAGACGGTTTGGCGATTGCTATTGAGCCGATGGTTAATATGGGTACTGAAAAAGTAAAGTTCCATAATGACGGCTGGACAGTGACGACTCTTGATAATATGCCATCTGCTCACTTTGAACACGATGTAGCGGTAATCAATGGTAAGCCGGTGTTGCTTTCAACATTTGACTATGTATATGAAGCTCTGGGGATTGTAAGTGATGAAGAAAAGCAGTTCCAACTGGATTTTTAATGAAAAAGGTAACGAAACTTTTACTGAATAAAATTCCACGCCCTATGCTTATTAAAATGAGTATCTGGGCAAGACCGCTTATTTATCAGTTTTTCAAAGGAGATCAGTTTTATGACCCTATTGATGGAAGATCTTACAGAAAATTTCTTCCGTATGGATATGGAAAACAAAGAGAAAATGCCCTTTCTCCCGGAACTTTAAGTTTGGAGAGACACCGCCAGATGTGGCTGTATCTTCAGAATGAAACTGATTTTTTTATTAAGAATTATAAAGTTCTGCATATTGCTCCTGAACAGGAATTTTTAAGGAAATTCAAGAGAATGAGTAACCTGAACTATATTTCGGCAGACTTATATTCTCCGATTGTAGATGTGAAGGCTGATATTCTGGATTTACCTTTTGAAGACGAAAGTTTTGATATTATTTTCTGTAACCACGTTCTGGAACATATCGAAGACGATGCCAAAGCAATGAGTGAATTGTACAGGGTAATGAAGCCCGGTGGATGGGGAATTCTTCAGGTTCCGATGAAAAATTCATTGGAGAAAACCTATGAAGATTTTACCATTAAAGATCCGAAAGAACGCCAGAAACACTTCGGACAATACGATCACGTTCGATGGTACGGAATGGATTATTTCGACCGTTTAAGAAAAGCCGGCTTTGAAACAGATCCGAATTTCTATTCACAGAAATTCTCAGAAGAAGAAATTAAAAAATATGGGCTAAGACACAATGAAATCTTGCCTATAGTTTATAAAAAATAAAAGAAAACCCGTTTTCAATAATTGAAGACGGGTTTTTTATTTCTGTTACTCTTTTGTAAAAGGATATGATTTATAATTTTCCAAAACTAAAATATACTGGCCTTTTGGGAAATGGCTTGTGTCAATTGATATTGTAACATCATTTGTCATTGTTTCAAATACCAGTTTCCCTGATAAGTCGTAAATCATAAGCGGAAGCCTTCTCTCAATATTCTCAATATGCAACACCTCTTTTACAGGATTAGGGTATGCTTTGAACGTTTTCTTAACTGCTTCACTTTCCCTGGTGCTTAATTGTGCGCTGTTATTATAATATATTTTGTTTCCTGAAGGATCTGTGATCGCCAGTGTCTTTAGATTACCGTTCGTTGTAATCTGATAACTGTATATAGATGCATAAGCTGTCAAACCGTAAATATCACAGTTTTTCTGATCGTAAGCACGAACAGGTACTGCATTCCCTCCGTTATAATATAGAAGAGTACAAGAACTGGATGTTTTAATAAGATTATTAGTTCCGGGCATGATTCCAAAACTCATCATTGATGAATTGTAATATTTGGAATTAATAACATAGCTTGTCCCTCCCGCTGAATTGAAAGTCGTGGCTGGAACTCCATTGTCTATTAATGGAGTATTGGTTGTCTGGCCGCCGCTTGTTACCATCTTGGAAATATACCAGTTGTTGGCAAGCAGCTCAGAAGTTTGCTGGGCTGTAAGTAAACTACCTGCTAAAAGGAATAATAATTTCTTCATAGTTAAAAGTTTCCCGTAAAGATATAAAAAGAATTCATTCCTGCTTTTCTGTTTATCAGGATCATAAAATTAAAATTCAGAACGAAAAAAACCGTCCTCATTACGAAGACGGTTTCATTTTTAAATATTGATAGAAGTTTATGCTTTTTTAGTGTGATGAAGACACTGCTTTCAAGCCTACTACAGAGCCAATAAGCGTTACAATAAAGAAAACTCTCCAAAAACTTACAGGGTCCTTAAAGAAGATAATTCCCATTAAAGCAGTTCCTACCGCTCCAATTCCCGTCCATACAGCATAAGCAGTACCAATAGGTAAGGTTTGGGTCGCTTTAATCAATAAAACCATACTGATGGTCATCGTTATCAGGAAACCGGCATACCACAGGTACATCTCAGTTCCTGATGTTTCTTTTGCCTTTCCCAGACATGATGCGAAGGCAACTTCAAATAATCCCGCGATAACTAATATTAACCAATTCATTTTTTAAATTTTTCTACGGCAAAGTTCAGAATTTAACAGGAGAAAAAATTTTACAATTGTTAAAAAATGAAAAGAAGATGGAGGATGGAAGGATGAAACTGGAAGTAAATCTGACACTATATCAATAGGAGTGGACTTTAGTCCGCTCTCAAGAATACAAAATAGCTCCTTTGGCTTTAGCCAAAACATAAATTAAAAATTATAGAATTTTAAATCTTTCAATCCTTCAATTTTCAATCTACTTGATTTCCGCCCGTATCCTGCTCAAACTTACTTGCGTAATCCCAAGGTACGATGCAATATATCCCAGCTGAACCCTTTTCAGAAGCTCAGGCTGATAGGCCATAATATCTTTATAGCGTTCCAAAGATGTTTTGAACTGTCTGGAAATAATCAGTTCTTCAGATTTTATCATCTCGGCTTCTGCCAGTTTTCGGCCCCAGTTGGCAATATGAATATCTTCATTGAACAGTTTTCTGAGGCTTTCTGTTTCCATTCTGTAAAGATCACAGTCTTCCAGTAATTCGATGCTTTCATAGCCGGGTTTGTCCTCCACATAACTTTTCATAGAAAGGATGCATTGTCCTTCACTACCGAACCAGAAGGTAATATCATTATCAGCAGTTGAAGAATAGGCACGCGCAATCCCTTTACGGATAAAATAAAGATAAGGAACCACTTTATCAGCTTCCATCAGGCAGAACCCTTTAGGATGTGAAACTTCGGTGATATGCTCTTTTAAACTGTTTTTTGATGCTTCAGGAAGAAGGTAAACCTTGTCAAGAATCTGGTCTATATTCATAAAGATGAATTCTAATATTCAAAAATATCAGTTTTAAGTAATGCAATACAAAATTATTTTATGGTTTTTACAGAAAAACATAGTAATATAATTTTTTTAAGTTCTTTTATTAACTGAATGTAAAACCAAATAACTCTCTTTTTTCTTTTAAAAATTAAGATTAACCGTAAAGACCAATTTTGTTTTAGTAACTTTGCAGTTCGTAATATTATTTTTATGCACAAAGCTGGATTTGTAAATATAGTTGGAAAGCCCAATGCGGGAAAATCGACCTTACTCAACCAATTAATGGGAGAGAAGTTGGCGATTGTGACGCAGAAAGCTCAGACAACCCGCCACAGAATTTTTGGTATTTATAATGAAGATGACCTTCAGATTGTATTTTCCGATACTCCGGGAGTATTGGATCCAAAATACGGATTGCAGGAAAAAATGATGGATTTTGTAAAAGACTCTTTGCAGGATGCCGATGTTTTCCTGTTTATTGTAGACGTTACCGATAAAGCGGAACCATCAGAATTTTTAATTGATAAACTGAATAAAATCCCTGTACCTGTACTCCTTTTATTAAATAAAGTAGACCAGACCGATCAGGCCGGACTTGAAAAATTAGTAGAAGACTGGCACAACAGAATTCCAAAAGCTGAAATTTTACCTATTTCTGCTTTGAATGCCTTCAATACAGAAGTTATTTTACCTAAAATAAAATCTTTACTTCCTGAAAATCCTCCTTACTACGATAAAGATCAGTACACAGATAAACCCGAAAGGTTCTTTGTAAATGAAGCAATACGTGAGAAAATTCTTTTGAACTATGATAAAGAAATTCCATACTCGGTAGAAGTAGTGACTGAACAGTTCAAGGAGAAAGAAGGAATTATTTTTATAGACTCAATTATTTATGTAGAAAGAGATACTCAGAAAGGAATTATTATCGGCCATAAAGGTGAAGCTATCAAGAAAGTAGGAACTGAAGCAAGATTAGACCTGGAAAAGTTTTTCACCAAAAAAATTCATTTAAACTTATTTGTGAAAGTGAAAAAAGACTGGAGAAAGAACGACAGAGATCTTAAAAATTTCGGTTACAGATAAACTAAAATAGCCGGAATCCCGTTGTATTAAAAGATTTTTATTACCTTAGTATAAATTTTTTAGTAAATGAACTATAATAATTCAAATTGGAGCTCAATACCTAAAGATGTTATTTTATTAGCTGTGAGAGTATTTGTTGGTTTTGCAATGCTGTCTCATGGCTTTCCAAAACTTCAGATGCTGTTGGCAGGCGGTAAAATCGAGTTTTTCGATTTTATGGGACTTGGCCCTCAGATCTCTCTGATTCTTACGGTTTTTGCTGAATTTGTTTGTTCAATACTACTTATATTAGGGCTTTTTACAAGAGTTTCCTTAGGTTTTCTGATCTTTACCATGATTATTGCTGCTTTTGCAGTACATGGAGCAGATCCTTTTGAGAAAAGAGAAATGGCACTTGTCTATCTTTCCGTTTATCTTTTACTCATGGTAATAGGAGCCGGGAAAGTTTCGGTAGATCATATGATTGAAAGACGAAAAAGGGCTTCAGACTGGTAATCTTATAAGAATATAAAATATGAAAGGCACTTCAACATGAAGTGCCTTTCTTGTTTTTTAAGGTCTGCAATTTGGCAAACAATCCCAGATAGGAGCACCGCTTGGAGTTTTACCTACTCTGCAAGCCATGTATCCCGGATCACATAATGGAGCACTTCCTCCTTTAATTGTTTTCAAATTGCTCTTTGATAATTTTCTTAAATTTTTCATATTATTTTAATTTGTAAGATAAAAGTAATGAAAAAATAAATATGACACCAAAAAGAGTCTTATTTTTTAATGTTAGAAATTTGTTAAAATTCACTACATTCGTAGAAAATGAATTTATATGAAGATAAAACTGACTATTTGCCTATTGGCATTTCTCAATTTTTATGATGCACAGGAAAATATTACCTATCAGAAACCTTCTGCTGAAATTTTAAAACTTGCAGATTATCAAAGACCTCCAAGTGTTCTGATGAACAGCAAAAAAGACTGGGTAGTTTTTACTTATCGTCCAACATATAAAACACTGGAAGATCTCAGCCAGAATGAAATGAAACTGGGGGGGCTTAGAATCAATCCGGTTACTAATATTTCAAGCAGTATGACCTACTCAAATAATCTGAAGATCAGGAAGATCAATGATAAAAATGAGATTCAGGTAAAAAATCTGCCTTCCAATCCAAAAATTGCATACGTTTCGTTTTCTCCGGATGAGAAGAAACTGGCTTTTACCAATACAACGGGTAAAGGGGTAGAGCTTTGGGTTGTAGACATGGAAACTGCTTCTGCCAAAAAAATTACAGCTGATAATCTGAATGCCAACTTAGGTATGCCTTATTTATGGTACAATGATTCTCAGAGCTTTCTGATCAGAACACTTCCACAAAACAGACCTGCTCTTATAGATGCAGCCAAAGATCTTCCGACAGGCCCGATTGTTTCAACAGCAGATGGTAAAGTTTCTCAAAACAGAACGTATCAGGATCTTTTGAAAAACCCTCAGGACGAAAAAAACTTCGAAACTCTTACAGCTTCTGAAATCTACAATGTAGATCTTACAGGAAGTCTTAAGAAAGTGAAAGATCAGGATATGTATGCCGGCTTGAGTTTTTCTCCGGACGGAAATTATCTTATGGCTACAACAATTAAAAAGCCGTTTTCTTATATTGTTCCGCTCAACAGATTTCCATCTACAACAGTGATATATGATATGAAAGGAAATGCTGTAAAAACAGTAAACGAAGTTCCTTTGAATGAAATAATGCCGAAAGGATTCTCATCGGTAAGAACCGGAAAAAGAGATATGGGATGGAGAAGTGATGCTCCTGCTACGCTTACCTTTGCCGAAGCTTTGGACGGAGGAGATCAGTCTAAAACAGCAGACTACAGAGACGAGATATTTACCTGGGAAGCACCATTTACAGCAGCTCCGAAATCATTTTTCAAAACAAAACAAAGATATGACGATGTAGTATGGACTAATGATCATTATGCCATTGTTTCTGAAGGCTGGTATGACACAAGAAATACAAAATCTTATCTGATAGATACAAACAACGGAGAATCTAAAGTTTTCGATGACAGAAATTATCAGGATGTTTACAGTGATCCAGGAAATTTCAACACAACGAAAAACCAGTATGGGAGATATGTAATTGATATGAAAGGAGGAAAAGCTTATCTGATCGGAGATGGATTTACCAAAGACGGACAGCATCCTTTTATTGATGAAATGGACGTGAAATCACTGAAAAAGAAAAGACTTTATACCTCTAATATCAAAAACGGTAAAGAAGAGATCATTGATATTCTTAATGCTTCAAAGGGAGAAATTCTTACGACTCAACAGTCACCGAGCCTTTATCCTAATTATTTCAAAAAGAATATTAAATCTAATAAAGCAGAAGCGGTAACTACCTTTGCCAATCCTTTTGAAAGTATCAAAGACGTTTACAAAGAAGTGATTACTTACAAGAGAAATGACGGTGTTACTTTAACGGGAACGCTTTATCTTCCTGCTAATTACGACAGAAAAGCGAAAAAAGAGAAGCTTCCGTTGCTAATCTGGGCTTATCCTACTGAATATAAAGATAAAAATACAGCAGGACAGAATACCCAAAACCCGAACGACTTTACATTCCCGTATTACGGATCTTTTGTATACTGGACAACCAAAGGATATGCAGTTCTGGATGATGCAGCCTTCCCTATTATTGGCGAAGGAAAAACAGAACCTAATGATACTTTCATTCCTCAGTTGGTAGCAAATGCAGCAGCAGCAATTGATGCAGTAGATCATCTTGGATATATTGACAGAAAGAAAGTGGCTGTAGGAGGGCACTCTTACGGTGCTTTTATGACAGCAAACCTTTTGACGCATTCAAACCTTTTTGCTTGTGGTATTGCGAGAAGTGGGGCATATAACAGAACGTTGACACCATTCGGGTTTCAGAGTGAACAGAGAAATTACTGGGATATTCCGGAGATCTACAATACAATGTCTCCATTCATGAATGCTGATAAAATGAAAACACCGCTTCTTCTGATTCATGGTGATGCAGATAACAACCCGGGAACTTTCACCTTACAAACTGAAAGATACTTCCAGGCTTTGAAAAATCTTGGTGCTCCGGTAAAAATGGTTCTTCTTCCAAAAGAAGCTCATGGATATCAGGCTAAAGAAAATATCTTACACCTTTTATGGGAGCAGGATCAGTTCCTTGAAAAGTGTTTGAAGAAATAATAATTCACATCAAAACCCGTTCAAATCTGAACGGGTTTTTTATTTAAAAACTATAACCATTATTCCTCAATGAAAAAAATAATCTTATTGTTAATGATTTCCGGTTTGTGCTATGGGCAATTATCTCCCGAAGTAAATAAATTATATCAGGAGCTGTCAAAAAGCAAACAGGTTGAATCTAAAAATATAGATTTTGACGGGCATGAAAGTGTATTCTATAACATTCATACAGAAATAAGCACTATAGCAACGGAGCAGGAATTGGAATATATTGCTTTTAATGGCGGAACTGTTGCAAAGAGTTATATTTCAAATATTTTGTTTTCCAGAAAATCGAAATCAATTGAAAAAATATTTAAGAAGTACTTAGAATCCAACGACTCTCTTGTAGTGAAGTCCGGATGTATAAGGCATAATTCTTTTTTGGCAGATGAAATTTATAAAAATGTTGCAGCTGAAAAATATAATATAAATAATGTTAGTAATTATAAAAAATGGAAAGATAGCCTTATCCACAGTAAAAAAGATTTAAATAATATTGACCTGATGTTCATGGAATCTGCTGAAGTAAAAACCCTGTGGAAACATGAGGAAATAGATTCTCTGCGTTGTAAACTGGATGAAATAGTTTTGGATAATAAAGAATCTCCCAAAAGTATTGTTGAACTGATCTGTTCGTATTATTTATATGAAAAAATAAAAATTCCTTATTATGAAAAAATCATATATTTTGAAAAAAAATATAATTCTGAATATATTAAAGATTACATGATTTTTTGTAGAAATAAACTAAACTAATAAAAAAACTCGTCCTAAGCAGGACGAGACATTTATAAATAGCTGATAATTTCATCAACACTCTTAAGCTCCATAAAATTCGGATGTTCCAGATTAATATCATGTTGTTCATGGCTCCATGTGACATGATAAGGAATATGAGCAGCAAAACCTCCGATTTCCAATACCGGAAGGATGTCTGATTTTATAGAATTCCCAAGCATCAGGAAGTTTTCAGGTTTGCAGTCCAGATGTTTCAGAAGCTTTTTATAATCACTTTCTTTTTTATCACTCATGATCTCAATATGATGGAAATAGTCCTGTAATCCTGAATTTTTCAGTTTACGCTCCTGATCCAGAAGATCTCCTTTTGTAGCAACAACCAGTCGGTATTTTCCCTTTAAACTTTCAAGAGTTTCTGTAACTCCATCCAATAATTCAATTGGCTTCTGAAGAAGATTCTGCCCCAGTTGAATGGCTTTGTTTACCAGTTCCAATGGAGCAGTGTTATTGGAAACCCTGCCAATAGTTTCAATCATGCAAAGCATAAATCCTTTTACTCCGTAACCGTACAGGTGAAGATTCTGCATTTCTGTTTTAAATAATTCCTGTGATACCGAATGTTGCGGAAGATAATCTTCAAGCAGCACACAGAATTCTTTTTCTGCCTCTTGAAAATAGGGTTCATTGATCCAAAGTGTGTCATCCGCATCAAAGGCAATCGTAGTAATATGATTATTCATTTTTGTTTTGTAATTTTCTGTTCTCAAAATTCAGTATAAAAACTCAATAAGCAAAGGACATTTGTCCCGGATCCATATGTTACGAACAAATCAGGCATTTTTAAATTATTTTGAAGAACTTTATCATAAGCAGGAGGGTAGAGAAGAAGTGGTGTTAAAGTCTTTTTCCAGGGATGAAAATATTTTGGTTCAGGATCAGCCGCTGTCAAAGGTTATGCTGATCAAAGAAGGGATTGCCAAATGTTATTTCACCGAAGAAAATGGAAAGGAATACATTGTCGAATTTCTGGGAAACGGCGAAATCCTTGGAGAAGTAGAATTGATTAAAAATATAAGCTGTCTATGCGGGGTAAAAGCAATATCTGAGGTAATGGTTTATGAAACCTCTATCTCTTCTTTTAAATCTTTAATCAAGAATGATCTGTCTCTGAATCATCTATTGCTGGATTCATTTGCAGAACGAATTATCAATACTTCCAGCAGAGCATCCTATCAACAGCTTTATACAGTAGAGCATACTTTAACACAATTATTGAATATGCAGTCACAACAGGGAATTCAGATTTCAAAAGAAGATATGGCGGCCTATCTGGGAATAACAGTCAGAAGTCTCAATCGAATCTTAAAGGGTTTGAAATGATTTTGTTGGAAAATATATAAGGAATATTCTTATTCTTTGTTGGGAAATCGCAAAGACGCAAAGTTTTTACTGTTGATATTCATAATTGTAAGGCGCAGAAATATTTCGGCTTTGCTCAATATGAGATTTTCAGCATTTTGAGTAGGAAAAAAATAACCAGCATTCAATTTTATCGGAGATAAAATCCTTGCGCCTTAAAACATCGAATTTTTAAATTCTATCGTGCCTTTGCGTATTAAAAAAACAATTGTGTTTTAATTGATAGCTTGTTTGTGTTTTTTTTTAGGGGTGTGTTTATTTTAAATATTAAAATTTAGTAATTAAGTGTTTGTTTTTGTGGGGTGTTTTGAAAATTTATTATTTTTGTATAAAATTAAGTTGAATATTCATCAATGGAAAAATTAAAGTTCAGAAATGCTGAATTGGCAGATTTAAATAAAATCGTAGCTATATATAATTCAACAATTGCTTCAAGAATGGTGACTGCAGATATGGAAGAAGTCTCTGTAGAAAGCAAGCTAAAGTGGTTTGAAGAACATAATCCTCAGACAAGACCGCTTTGGGTGGTTGAAGATGAAAAAAACGAGACAATTGGATGGGTAAGCTTCAGTTCATTCCATGAAAGAGCAGCATACAACGGAACGGTGGAAGTAAGCATTTATCTGGATGAAACCTGCAGAGGAAAGGGATATGGTAAAACAATTCTTCAATATTGTATTGATAACGCCGGAAAATTTGGGGTAAAAAACCTGGTAGCACTTATTTTCCTTCATAATGAACCTAGCTTGAAACTGTTCAGACACTTTGGATTTGAAGATTGGGGAAGTCTGCCTGATGTAGCAATTTTGGATGGTGTTGAAAGAAGCCTGAAGATTTTAGGAAAGAGAATAGATTAATTGAGATAAAAGCAAATAAGCTTGTGTCTATTTGTGAATTTAAATTGTGCTATTTGTGTTTAAGAAATATGCATAACCACGTATTTTGGAAATAAATCAATGCTTTATTTAAAATTAACGCACATAAAAAAAGGCTGTCTCAAATATTGAAACAGCCTTTTTATTTTTTATGAATTCTGCTTAATTTTTTTCGCAGACATATTCAGGAATCGTTTCACCAGGAAAACAGCGGAGACTGTCAATCCAAGTCCAAGAGCAATCCACATTCCGAATGCGCCCATTTCCAAAGTAACACAGAAGAAATATCCCAAAGGAATCGTAATCACCCAATAGGCGATAAAAGTATAAATAGATGGAATTTTTACATCCTGTAACCCTCTCAGCATTCCTAAAGCAGTCACCTGTATTCCGTCAGAAAGCTGGAACAGTGCAGCAATAATCATTAGTTTTGATGCGAGCATAATCACTTCCACTTCTTCTTTTTTCGTGAAGAAAGTCGGAAGTATATTTCTTCCTAAAATAAATACCAATCCACAGATACACATAAAAATAAATGCGATCTTCAGGTTGTTAATTCCTACTTTTCTAAGTTCCACAAAGTTCTGTTCACCCACTTTTCTGCCGATCATTACCGTAGAAGCAACACTAAACCCAACACATAGGTTAAAGGTGAATGAGGCCATACTTAAGGCGATCTGGTGAGAAGCAATATCATGAGCAGAGATCAGTCCGCAGATAAATGCTGCTCCGGCGAAAGCGGTTACTTCAAAGAACATCTGTAAAGCTGTAGGTAATCCCAACTTCACCATTTTATCAAACATCTGCTTTGAAAAATCCTTAATTTTTAAAGAGAAATCTTTAATATAACGTCTTGTTTTTTCTTCTTTCACCAAAACAAAATAAAGGAAAACAACCATGAAGATTCTGGAAATCAGGGTTGCCAGAGCAGATCCCTGTACCCCCATTGCGGGAATTCCCCAAAGTCCTTTGATAAAAACATAGTTTAAGGCAATATTGATGATATTTGCAATAATGGTTGCCTTTGTAACTCCAATGGTATAAGATAAGCCTTCAGAAACTTCACGAAGGGTCTGAAATGCCATAAATGGAATCATACTGATTACCATTATACTTAAGAACCCTACCGTATCAGGAATAATCTTGGCCGGCTGCCCAGAGTGATAGAGCAGAGGCATCCCCAAAAGTAAAATTACCATCAGGATCACCCCAACAGACATGTTGATGATAAACCCATGACTGAACACAGAATTAATCGTCGCATGATCCTCTCTTGAATGTGCTTCAGAAACCAATGGCGGGATGGCAAATGAAAAGCCCAGCGCTAATACAAATATGGAGAAAAACACAGCATTCCCCAATGAAACGGATGCCAACGCATCAGCACCCAAAAGTTTTCCGACAATAATATTATCGAATAAGTTTACCGAAACCTGCCCCACCTGGGTAAGCATCACAGGCAGAGCCAAAGTCAGGCATTCTTTCGTATAGTTTTTATTTAAAAATTTCATAATATTTTAAGATTCATATAGTTTATAATTCAAATAGGGCAAAAAAAAATTGCAGTGGTAACACTGCAATTTTTATAATATCATAAATAATAGCTTTATTATTTCCTTACAAAACTTGCAACGTCACCTTCAGAAACAGTGTTTCCACCAAGAATAATCAATCTTTCCACAACATTCCTTAGCTCCCTGATATTTCCAGTCCATGAAAGAGATTTTAAAGCATCAACAGCTTTATCATCAAATTTTTTCACAGCAGTACCATGCTCATCAGCAATCATACCTGAAAAATGTTCAACCAGCAATTTGATGTCCTCTTTTCTATCATCCAATGGCGGAACATAGATTTCAATAACAGAAAGTCTGTGGTAAAGGTCTTCTCTGAATTTCCCCTCCTCAATTTCTTTCTGCATATTCTTGTTGGTTGCCGCAATTACCCTTACGTCAACTTTTATTTCTTTATCACTTCCTACAGGAGAAACTTTGCTTTCCTGAAGAGCTCTCAATACCTTAGCCTGAGCAATAAGACTCATATCACCAATCTCATCAAGGAAGATGGTACCACCGTTAGCCTGCTCAAATTTTCCCTGCTTATCTTTAATAGCTCCTGTAAAGGATCCTTTTACGTGTCCGAAAAGTTCAGATTCAATAAGCTCAGACGGAATTGCAGCACAGTTTACCTCTATCATAGGGCCTCTTGCGCGTTCACTTTGATTGTGGATGGCGTGGGCTACCAATTCTTTTCCGGCACCGTTAGGCCCTGTAATCAGAACTCTGGCATCAGAAGCGGCTACTTTTTCGATCATATCCTGAATCTTTTGAAGAGCAGGAGAATCACCGATCATCTGGTATTTTTTATTTACTTTTCTCTTTAAGGTTTTGTTTTCAGTCTGAAGATTTTTGTTTTCTTTCTTCAGGGTTTCCTTTACCAAAGCATTTTTCACACTTGTAATCAGTCTGTTGATGTCAATTGGCTTGGAGATAAAATCGTATGCACCCTCTTTCAAACAGGAAACAGCAGAGTCAATGTCTGCGTGGCCTGAGATCATGATAAAAGTAGTTTCTGGTTTTAATGCGAGACTTTGCTTCAAAAGTTCAGTTCCTGAAAGTTTAGGCATTTTAATGTCAGAAATCACCAGTGCGAAATCTTCTTTTTCTACCTGCTTGTAACCTTCAAGGCCGTCTTCAGCGATAACAAATTCATAATCGGTTAGTTCATCCGAAAGAATACTGTGAAGTACTCCCGAGATTGCTTTTTCGTCTTCTACTATAAGGATTTTTTGCATAGTTGCAAATTTAAATTTTTTGTTTCAATTATTAGCAAAAACTGTACCTAAATATTCTATTTTGAATAGTCTCTTCTTCCGAAAATTGCCGATCCAACCCTCACAGAGTTAGCACCACACTCAATAGCTATCGGGAAATCATCACTCATTCCCATTGATAATGTATTTAATGTTTTTGATTGATTTAATTCATCGAAAAGCCCCTTCAGGATTGAAAATTCATTTCTTACCTGTTGCTCATCATCCGTGAATGTTGCCATTCCCATTAAACCAGTAATTTCAACATTGGGGAAATGACCTTCAGCATACTGCTGAAACAGATTTTTCGCTTCAGCAATTTCCAGCCCGAATTTACTTTCTTCAGCCGCAATTTTTACCTGCAGCAGAACTTTAATGATCCTGTTGTATTTTCCGGATTCCTTATTGATTTCTGATAATAATTTTTCAGAATCCACACTTTGTATCGTATCTATAAAAGGAGCGATATATTTTACTTTATTGGTCTGTAAGTGGCCAATAAGGTGCCATTGGATATCCTGAGGAAGGAGAGGGGATTTCTCCATCAGTTCCTGAACCTTGTTTTCTCCAAAAACTCTCTGTCCCAGGTCGTATACTTCCTGAACTGCAGAAGCGGGATGGGTTTTCGAAACAGCAACCAGCTGAACATTGGATGGCAGCTGATCTTTTATGGATTTATAATTTTCTTTAATACTCATAGATGCAAATTTCCGAAAATTCCCTGACAGTTACCAGCGAAGAATACATTTTACATACTCCTTTTTATGGAAAAATTAATTCAAAACTTCATTGATCTTAGGATATTGAGAAATCTTTCTGAAAACAAACCTGTTGCTTTTCTGCAGTTTTTCAATAAACAGATCCAGCTCATTGATAGAGTCTGTATCTCTTAGATATTGATCATGAGTAAGGAAAACAAGGTGTCTTGAAGTTTTCTCAAGGTCGTTAAAGAAAATACTGTCAACTTTCTTGATCATCGCTTCATGGCTTCCTTTTAAGGTCATTTTCTGGGAAGGTCTCCATTCAAGATCCCATCCGATTACTTTGTAACCTGCTTTTTTAAGACCATCAGCGGCTGCAGTAGAACTTTTGATATCAGTTACATTTATATTGTTAAGCCTCCAGATATTCCTTCCGGGAGTTCTTGCTATTCTATCAGAAAGTTTTAAGCTGTCTTTGGCGATATCAAAATCATGTACTACAGACTCAGCATTTTTATAAAAATCTGTGTATTTGTTATGGGCATGGCTAAAGCTATGGTTGGCCAGCTCTACAAGAGGATTTTGCTTCAGAAGCAGAAGGTCGTCTTTTTGTTTTTTGCTTCCATAGGCGTGTTTTCCTACCAGAAAGGCAGTGGCACAAACGTTTCTTTTATCCAGGATTTTTAAAAGATTTTCGGTTCCCTGATTAGGGCCATCATCAAAAGTAAGGTAGATCACTCTTTTATCCGGATCTACGCTTTCATTGTCCATTTTAGGGACTATTTCTGCGGAAGGATGTTCCTGTGAACTGACGACAGGGTCATTATTCACTTCATTTTTAAAATTACAGCTATACAGTAAAGCCGAAGTTGCACTCATCAATGCAAACATCCCGAGAAAAGTCTTATTTGTTGACTTTCCCGCAAAAATTTTTCTCATAAAGATAATGGAATTTAAATTGTTAAAAATCGTTAAAAATAACAGTTGAAAGTTAACAAATTACATGCCATGCTGTGCATGTTTTTTCCTTTTTAAGTTTATTTTAAGAACTTTATTTTAAGGGATATTTCCTTTGTTTGATGAATTGTGAAGTTATGATTTGGGTTTCTTTAAATTTTAACATTTATAAATGCTAAACCAATAGTTTTTCTCTATTTTTATTAAGTTTTCAATATTCTTCAAATGATGGGGAATTATTTAATTTTAACAAAATCAGAGTAGTACATTTAGTTTTATTCTAAAATACTTTTTAAATACAGAGAATTTGTAATAGCGGATGTGCCCCAGGTATTATTAAAGAATACAAAAGCAGTTTGCTGGGAATTTCTAATTTTCATTGCAAGTTCATCCAAAAAGGTTTCACTGTATTCAGATTTGTAAAGAACAGGTTTTCCGTGAAGTCTGTAATAGAGGGTCTCAGGATGATTAATAATAAGATCTTCGGGAAGATTGCCGGGAAAACTTACCCCTGAGAAGATGATATTATGTTGTTGTAAAAAATCGAATATCTCTTTTTGCCACCATGATATGTGCCGGAATTCAATAACATTCAGAAATGTAGGATCAATATTGTTGATGATCCGTTCCGTGTTTTCTGCTGTATTTTTAAAAGAAGGAGGAAGCTGATAAAGAAATCCCGCCAGTTTATCTTTCAGATTACTTTGAATGTGGTCGCAAAAGAGTGCAATTTCTTCTTTTGAATTTTCAAGACGGTTGATATGGGTAATGGATTTTGGAATTTTAATGAAAAACCTGAAGGAAGGAGGTGTTTCATCATACCATTTCAAAAGTGTTTTTGAGGTGGGTTTTCTATAAAAGGTAGAATTGATTTCTACAGCGTTGAATGTTTTTGAGTATAAAGAAAGAAAATCTTTACTTGGGGCATTTTCAGGATATAATGACCCTTTCCAGTCGTTATTGTAAAATCCCGAACACCCTATGTAAAGATTTTCTTTTGTCATGATATTATTTTATATCCAGATCCACGGAGTTTAATCTCAATGAATTCAGAATCACAGACAGGGAACTGAAGCTCATTGCAGCAGCAGCAATCATCGGTGATAACAGAATTCCAAAGAATGGATACAATAATCCTGCCGCTATCGGAACTCCCAGTACATTATAGATAAACGCAAAGAAAAGATTTTCTTTAATGTTTTTGAGAAGCTTTTCACTTAATAATTTCGCTTTTGCAACTCCCAGGATGTCTCCTTTTAGCAAAGTAATCTCAGCACTTTCAATAGCTACATCCGTTCCTGTTCCCATGGCAATTCCCACATTAGATTGGGCAAGGGCAGGAGAGTCATTGATTCCGTCTCCGGTCATCGCAACGATCTTACCTTGCTGTTGCAGCCTTTTTACCTCGTTCAGTTTATCTTCCGGAAGACAGTTGGCTTTGAAATGCTTAATTCCTAATTCATCAGCTACGGCTTTGGCTGTATGCTCATTATCTCCGGTCATCATAATCACATCAATTCCTTCACTTATCAGCTGTTTGACTGCTTTTTTGGAGCTTTCCTTTATCTTATCCGTAAAGCTGATGAAGCCAAGCACCTGCTGATCCTGTGCGATATAAGAAATGGTATGTGCTTTTGACTGTACTTCCACAGCTTTTTGCTTTAAACTTTCCGGAATGGTGATCTGATGTGAGGTCAACAGACTTTCGTTTCCTAAATAAGCTGTTTTGCCGTTGATATTTCCTTTTACTCCTTTTCCTGAAATGTTTTCAAACTGATCCACTTTTTCAGAAGTTATATTTTCTTCTTTTGCTCTTTTTATGACAGCATTGGAAAGCGGATGTTCTGAGTTTTGATTCAAAGAAAAGGCAAGTTTTAAAATCTGCTGCTGATCTCCGGTTGTTGTTTCAATATATTCTACAGATGGTTTTCCTTCCGTTAAAGTTCCCGTTTTATCCGTGATCAAAACATTTACTTTATTCATCTGTTCAAGAGCTTCAGCATTTTTGATCAGAATTCCGTTTTTAGCACCTTTGCCGATTCCAACCATTAAGGACATGGGAGTTGCCAGCCCTAGAGCACAAGGACATGCTACAATCAAAACAGCAACAGCATTCACGAAAGCAAATAAAGTTCTTTTTCCTTCCGGGCCGAAAAACTGCCACAGGATAAAAGTAAGTACAGCAATAAGAATTACTATAGGAACAAAAACTTTTGAAACTTTGTCAGTAAGCTTCTGGATTGGCGCTTTACTTCGGCTGGCTTCATTGACCATTTTAATGATCTGTGAAAGCAGGGTTTCGTCACCTACTTTTTCGGCCTTCATTATAAATACCTGATTACCGTTTATTGTTCCTGAAGACACTTTATCATCTACATTCTTTTCAACAGGAACAGGTTCGCCTGTGATCATACTTTCGTCCAGGATAGAATTTCCCTCGGTAATTTTTCCGTCCACAGGAATTTTTTCACCCGGTTTTACTTTTAATAAATCTCCAATTTTCACCTGAGAAAGCAGTACTTTCTTTTCTTCACCGTTTACCATAAGATTGGCTTCGTCCGGTGAAAGATTCATTAATTCCTTGATGGCATTACCTGTTTTTTTATGAGCTGCAGCTTCCATTAGCTGGCCTAAAATAACAAGCGTTAAAATCACACAGACAGCTTCAAAATACAACGGAATTTCATGATTGTGTCCACGAATTTCATGCGGGATAATGTCCAGAAATACTAACGCCACAATACTGAAAATAAATGCAGCAGCCACGCCCAGCGCTATAAGGCTGAACATATTGAGATTCCATGTTTTGAAAGAAATCCAACCTCTTTTCAACAGGAACCATCCGGAATAAAACATTACCGGAAGAGTTAAAGCAAGTTCAATAAACCCCTGAATCTGGTGAGAAAAAGGGAAATTAATAAACATGCCGCCCATTGATAAAATGAAAACCGGAATGGTAAATGCCAATGAAGTAATGAACTTTCTCTTTAATATATTATATGTTTCATCCTCTTCATCATCACCGCTATCCGGCATTCTTACGAGATCCATTCCACAGATCGGGCAATCTCCCGGTTCATCACGAATGATTTCCGGATGCATAGGACATGTGTATTTTGCAGTTTTCTTTTCCGGATACTTTACCAGATCCATACCGCAGACAGGACATCCTACGTTGGAGTCATAGGTTTTATCTCCTTCACAATACATCGGACAGTAATATCTGCCTGCCATTTCATCAGTTACTTTAGGTGCTTCGTGATTATGGCTGTGGTGATCATGATGGTGAGCGTGGGAATGAGAATGATGCTGGTGTGAACTTCCTTTTTGAACAAGCTCTTCCGTGATTGGCTCTAAATGCATATGACAGACAGGGCAATCTCCTTTTTCATCATACACTTTATCACCTTCGCAAAACATTGGACAATAGTATTTTCCGATACTGTCTTTAAAATTTTCCGGAAGGTTGGTTGCAGAAAAGGTTGGCTTATGATTGGGATCTTTGGCTAATTTTTCTTCGATAGGTACAAGATACATTTTGCAGACAGGGCATCTTTCCCCTTGTTTGAAATATACTTTATCATCTTCGCATTCCATTGGACAATAGTATACAGAAGACGGAGATACCCGGTCCTGAGGTTTTACAAAGGTTTTCTCAGGATTATTCGGGTCTTCAAGTCTGTATTTTCCTATTTCTGCCAAAGCATCATTTAAAACTGAAAGTTTTACTCCATGACTGGAAGTAATGGTTGCGGTATTGTTTTCCAGATTGACATCGGCTTGAACACCCTCAACGCTATTCAGTTGATTTGAAATCTTTTTCTGACAGCCGGAACAGGTCATTCCGAGTATTTTATACTGTTGTTCCATGATTCTTAAATTTATACTACAAATTTCCAAAATGGAAAGCTAAGGTTGTTATAAATTTAAGGATAATAGTTATAAAATTAGGTGAGGATGGGATGAGGGTTTTAGAGTTTTAGAGTTTGAGGGTTTGAGGGTTTTTAGAGTAGGAGGGGTGAGAGTAGGAGGATTTGTAAGAGAGATAGGAATATTTAACTTCTTCACTCATAAACCCACAAGCAGTCTTACTTTATAGATTGTCAAGTGCTTTGCGGTTGTGTTCTTTAAGTTTTTTGAATTCAGTAGGGGTAAATCCGGTTATATTCCTGAATTGGGAAGAAAGATGCTGAACACTTTTATAGCCAAGTTTTCCGGCAATTTCGGTAAGATTGAATTCATTGTAGAGAAGAAGTTCTTTTACTTTTTCAATTTTCTGAAGAATAAAGAACTGTTCTAAGGTGATATTTTCGTTTTGTGAAAATGTTTTTGAAAGTGAACTGTAATCCTTATGGAGTTTTGAACTTAAAAATTCTGAAAGCAGAAAGTCCTCAGCAATATCGAGACTGCTGATCTTTATAATGATCAGGTTCTTGATTTTTTCAACCACCTGATGTGCAGAATCCATGATTCTTTCAAAACCTGTATCAAGCAGTTCTTTTTCTATGGCCTGCATTTTTTCAGGCAAAACTTCAGTTTCTGTTTCGGCTTCACCCAATAAAACGGCAATTGTTTTTACCCCTGCATTATGGAATATATTCTCTACTGCCGCAATGCACCTGTTGCAGACCATGTTTTTTATGAAAATTTTCATAGACTGTTGTTTAACCTGTCTTTTACGAATTCAATCTGGGTTTTGCCATGAGGAGAAGGGTTGCCTTCCGCATCCAGGTTTACCATTACGATTTTTTCTACCGTAATAATAGTTTGATGGGTCATTTTATTTCGCACATCACATCTTAAAGTAACAGAAGAAGAACCGAAATGAGTTGCCTCAATTCCTATTTCTATAATATCACCCTGCTTTGCAGAACTTACGAAATTAATTTCTGAAATAAACTTCGTCACTACTTTTGTATTTTCCAATTGGATAATGGCATACAGTGCTGCTTCTTCATCGATCCATTGAAGGAGTCTTCCTCCAAAAAGAGAGTGATTAGGATTCAAGTCTTCAGGTTTTACCCATTTTCTGGTATGGTAGTTCATATCTTTTAATAATTTGTACTACAAATTTAGTGTTAAAAGCTGATGTTTTCAAAAGAATAGCATTTATTGATCTGAAAATTGCGATTCATTTTCTCAATCATTTTCTTTTGGAGCGCATCGCTTTTGCTTTTGTAACAGAAGAGTCATTCAATAGCGTTTGATATTCTTTACTTTCTACGGGAAATAAAGCAACTTTTCCTTCTGAGTTATGATGGAATCCAAATCCATATTTTTTCGCAAGGGGAGAGCAACGGAGACATGGTTGACCTTTGGAATAGAATTTTTCTCTTTCTTTCTGTTTTTCATGTTCTGAAATATCATTTTTAATGGCATAACACTCAAAAATAATATCATCCGATGAATATTGATAAGGATTCTTTATCAGTTTCTCGTATTGAATGCTGGCAATTGTTTTTTCTTTTTTCTCAGGAGGAATCTGAGCCTGGGAAACAGGGCAGTCTTCGGCTGCTTCAATAAAGGTATTGGTGTAATTAGTAGTGTGCTGTTTCATAATTGATTTTTTATTAAATCAGATAGCTGGGAGCCTACAAATAGAATACTATCTTATGGAGTATCAAAGTTATAGATGTTAAATATCTTTTCTATTTAAAAAAAATTAATTAATTTTATAATAATGGAATTTATACATGTAATTACTTGTAAATCAGTATTTTTTATTATGTGTAGATTGTTTTTGACTTTAGAGATTCAACATAATGTGAGAAATATTAAAAAAAAGCTTTGATTTGAAATTTTTAATTGTATCTTGCATACGTTTATATTTGGAATCAATATTTGTTCATTAATTTATGTTGTTTTTCTTTTATATACCAAATTTTTATTAATTTTTTAATTTATTCAAAATGAACATTTTTGTTTCAAACATCAATTACGCAACTAAAGAGTATGAGTTGCACGATCTATTCGCAGAATTTGGTGATGTATCATCAGCTAAAATCGTTACAGACAGAGAAACTGGTCGTTCTAGAGGTTTCGGTTTCGTAGAGATGGGTGATGAAGAAGGACAGCAGGCTATTGAAGCTCTTAATCAAAAAGAATTCAACGGAAAAGCTCTAAACGTATCTGAGGCTAAGCCTAGAGAAGAAAAACCAAGAAGAAGCTTCGACAACAACCGTGGCGGAGGTTATGGTGGTGGTAACAACAACCGTGGCGGTGGCTATGGCGGTGGTAACAACAACCGTGGCGGAGGCGGCGGAAATCGTTGGTAAAAAATATGAAGCGGCTTTAAGCCGCTTTTTTTATGCAATTTAATTTCCAGTAAATCATTTGATTAGAGTTTTGTATTGAAATATTGAAGTGTTTTGGCATAATTTTAGAAAATTATCAATCAATCAAAAAGTAATTATAATGAAAAAACATTTATTAGCATTAATGATGGTGTTTGGCGGATTATTAATCAATGCACAAAGCATTTATGCAGGACAGACATTAAGACAGGACAAAAAATACTGGGCAGATAATAATGAGTATTATCTGATCTTTCAGAATGATGGAAACCTCGTTTTTTATAACAGATCCGGTGCTCCTGCATGGGAATCAAAAACTACCAACAGAGGCGTAAGAGCAATTTTTCAGGAAGATGGTAATCTGGTAGTATATTCACGTGGAAACGGAGTTGCTTTCAGTTCAAATACTGATGGTAAAGGAGCTAACAAATTATCCGTTCAGGATGATGGTAATCTTGTTATTTATAATGGCTCTAACCCTTTGTGGGCATCTAAAGGCGGTATCAGGAATAATAATGGCTGGGGTAATCGTGACCGTTACGGCAGCAAAGATTATGTGTCAACAGGTTACAGATTCCGTAAGGATGCAAAACTGTATTCTTCAGACGGACGTTATTATCTGGTATTTCAGGATGATGGTAATCTTGTTTTGGCTAATAGAAACGGGAATGCTATCTGGGCTACGGCAACTGATAATAGAGGAAGCAAAGCTGAATTTCAGGGTGACGGAAATCTGGTAGTATATGATTCTTATAACAGAGCTGTTTGGAGTTCAAATACAGAGAACAGAGGTGCTACAAAACTTACAGTACAAAATGACGGAAACCTTGTGATCTATAGTAGAAACTCCCCATTATGGAGTTCAGGAACTAATAGATAAAACATTTTTATATACAATAAAAAAAGACTGTCCTTGCGGCAGTCTTTTTTTGATCTTTTATTTTAATCTTATCAGGATGTAAACATCCTCATAATAAATGCTGGCAAGCTCATCATCAGAATTTTTTTCTTTTGTAATTTCACTGAAAATAACCTTAACATGGTACTTGCCTAAATCAGACTCCATTGCTATATCAGGAACTTTTACGGTGCCGTTTTTATTTTTGTTTTTTTCAAACAGCTGAATGATCTGCGGTCCGAAATCTACTTCTTCTTTAGAATTTAATCTCAGTATCAACGAAGATTTATCAGTCAGCTGATCGATAAGTTCGAACTGATCTTCATTCAGTTTTTGCGGATCTCTGCTGTAACGGTGGAAAGAAAGTAGGTATTGATAGTTTTCGATTCCTATAATTTGTTTTTCGGGAATGAGAACAATCCTGTTCAGCTCATAAGGTTTATTTTTAACCGTGATATTTACATCCGAAAATTTATTTTGAATAGTATAATTAACGCTGTAAAATGTACCTTTTTCAATGTCGTCTGATAATTCAGCCTGATCTTTCTGATTCAGGAGATTTGATAAAAACTCACCTTGCTTTCTCTCTGCCAGAAATTCAAATTTATCAGCAATTTCATTACGGACTGTATCTGTCACTTTTTTATTAAAATTAATTTTACCGGCACTGATTAACTGATTTTGATTTAAAATATTCATCAGCTCTGCTTTCTGGCTTCTCTTGGCAACACTGAAAGCATTGAGATAAGGAAAGATTAAAGCAAAAACTCCAAATAAAAATAAGCTGACCGGAATAAATTTTATAGTTGCCTTTCTGTTAAAAATGAAGTAAACAACAATACTCAACAGCCAAAGAGCGAGAAGGAAAACGAAATATCTCGGTTCTGTATAGCCATATTCCAGGATTCTTGTGAAAATAGCGGTGAAAAGCAGGATGATCAAAGGAACAATGGTATAATAAAATGCTTTTGAAAATACCTTAACCCACGATTTTGCATTTTCTTCCTTTAATGGATGAACCAGAAGCAACGCCAGGATCCCAACAATGCTGTAGGCCAGGACAAGATAAGAAACCCAGCCTCTTGGAAGCTGCCAGTTGATCAAGATCTTAAAAGAATAAAAATAAAGAATTGCTACATAAATAAGCAGCAACGGGATTAAGATAAACTGAGTGAAAAACTTTAAAACAACAGGATATGTCCCATCTTTTTCAAGATTATTTAAACCTTTGTCATTAAATAAAAGGAAAATAAAACTGCTCCCGAAAATTGCCAGAACAAAAAAAGTATCTGTATAAAGTCTGTGATGGAAATTAAAATCAAAAAGTTTATCAACGGCTAAAATAGCTAATTCAACTCCGCCGGTCAAAACCCCTGTGAATACAAGGGTAAGAAAGAAATTGATGAAAAGATTTTTGTTGTATTGCCAGAATCTGAGTTCTCTGTCTTTTTGAAGAAACGGAACAAAAGAAACCAATAAATGGGAGAGAAGAGCCGTAACTGCAATGATATAAGTATAGACCTCGGTAAAATTATTCTTTTTATCAGGCAGGATACAATAGAAGCCAATAAGAAAAGCAACACCACATAATTGTAATAGTAATTCTTTTCCGACTCTCTGTGATGCCATTTTCAGAGCAAACATCAGTGAAATTCCGAGGCAGGCACAAATCGTGAATTTAATATATGTTGTAACTTCTTCAAGCTCTGTTTCAGCAATGCAAATGGCCCCGATTGCAGCTAATAAAGCCACTGCCAGAACCATCGGATAGCGGAAGATGACTTCATTAGCCCGGCTTAATGTTTCCTGGAATTTTGTTTTCATGATTTGGTGTTTTTGAGGTTAAGATTAATCTTTTTTCTTCTTTTTCTTTTTGTCCTTCTCCTTCTCCTTCTCCTTTTCTTTCTCTTTTCCTTTGGTCTTCTTCTCTTTTTTAGGACTTAAGATTTCTTCAGCAATTTCAAACTTTGGTTCTTCAACTTTTGCTGGCTTTATTTCGATTTTCAGATCAAAATGACCTTTCATATCTTCCTGAGAAATTAATTTTTCGCTTAATAAAAGCTCCAGGATTTCCTTCCCTGAATTATTAAAAAAGTTATGCGAAAGTTCTTTCAACAGAAATTTTTTATATCCTTCCAAAGGAACAAGTACTGTGTATTTGAAAATTCTTCCTTCTTTTATGGTGGATAGATAGCCTTTCTCAACCAATATTTTCAAATAAGTGGAAACTGTATTCTGGTGTGGTTTAGGTTCCGGATGCTGCTCCATAACGTCCTTCAGATAGAAAGATTCCATTTTCCAAAACAGCTTCATAAAGTTTTCTTCTGCGGCAGTAAGATGATTTATTTTCATAGAGTATTCTAATGTTGAAATTGAATATTGCAATAAAGATAGATAAAAGATACCATAAAAGCTATTCCAGCTCCCATAAATACTTCTTTTACGGTGTGTCTTTTTAAAATAACACGGGTAATCCCCACCAAAGCAGCAATTCCCAGCCATAGAAGGCCCATTTTCCAGTCAAGGCTAAAAAATAACGCCGCTACAAATATATTGAATGCAGTATGCATCGAGCTTTTGATGAAAAGATTGCTGATCTGTAAAGCAAAAAGAAGAATTAAAATAAACAGCATGACAAGATCTACCGAGCCGTTTCTGATGTAATGGAAAAGAAGATAAGCAATCACACATGCTGCAATAAATATATACAGTGTTTTCCTTTGAACCCGGTTGGAGACATCCATATTGGTATATCTTCCTGTTTTCACATTCCATACCAGCCAAATGACAACAGGGATAATAATCATTGCCAATATGGGAATGAAGTACATCATAGAATCTTTAAGCGTGTATTCCCTGATGCTCATATATATGAAGAAAATGATCAGTGAGACCAGAGGATTGAAAAAATCAGAGATGACTTTTGAAATTTTGTGTAGTAATGAAGATTGCTTTTCTTCCATAATAAAGTTTAAAAACCAAATATACCATTATAACCTCAAAAAACAAACGAAAAGCAGAGGGAGGAAAGGAGTTAAATTATATGAAAATAATTCAATATCAGTTCTTTGTGATGAAGTAAAATTATTTTTCAGTTATTTTAAATTAATATTAAATTTTGCCGAAAATGTATACCTTTAATTGATCAGGGAAAAAACAGAATTTGTTTATCTGCTTGAGTGGAAAGATGAAGCTGCTATGAAAACAGCGTGTGAAGGATTTATGGCAGATAAAGAATGGAAGGAGATTAAAGCCAGAACAGCAAAATAATATGGTAATTTCGTTAATGAAATTGAGGACAGAACCCTGAAACTTACAGATTTTTCTCCGGAAAAGAAGCTCTTGAAATAACCAAAAGATATATTAACAATAATTAAACAGGAAAGAAATAGGATTACAAAAAGTACCGAATTCTGATATCTCCGAATAATGTAATATTTCAGGAAAACTATATAAATAGGGTGATTCCTGATATGTCGAGGTTAGAAAATATAAGATGAAATGTTACTTTATGAACCTTTCGAAGGGTCGAAAATTAAGAATAATCCATTCGGCCTGCAAATAGATTTTACAGAAAAAACGAAAAGTTATCTATCTATAGAATAAAAACGAAGTTTTTTTCATAATTTTGCTCAACTATTTCATCATAAAAAAGCAAGAGCTAACACATGAAAGAATTTTCTAAAGAGGTATACCTGAAGTGGTATGAAGATATGACAATGTGGAGAAGGTTTGAAGACAAATGCCGTTCTCTTTACCTAAAACAAAAGATCAGAGGATTTTTACATTTGTATAACGGTCAGGAAGCTATCCCTGCAGGATTCACGCACGCGATGGATTTGACAAAGGATAGCATGATTACTGCTTACAGATGCCACATCCATCCAATGGCGATGGGAGTAGATCCTAAAAGAATCATGGCTGAACTTTGCGGTAAAGCTACAGGAACATCCGGAGGTATGGGTGGATCTATGCACATTTTCAGTAAAGAACACCGTTTTTACGGAGGACACGGTATCGTTGGAGGACAAATTCCTTTGGGAGCAGGTATTGCTTTTGCAGATAAATATTTTGACAGAAAAGCAGTAAACATCTGTTTCTTTGGAGACGGAGCTGCAAGACAAGGTTCTTTACATGAGACATTCAACATGGCAATGAACTGGAAACTTCCTGTAGTATTTGTGGTAGAAAATAACCAATATGCAATGGGAACTTCTGTAAAAAGAACTGCCAACCACGAAGATATCTATAAATTAGGATTAGGATACGAAATGCCTTGTCTTGCTGTAGATGCAATGGATCCTGTAAAAGTAGCTGAAGCTGCTTATGAGGCTATTGAAAGAGCAAGAAGAGGAGATGGGCCTACTTTCATTGAAGCAAGAACATACCGTTACAGAGGACACTCTATGTCTGATGCTGAGCCATACAGATCTAAAGAAGAAGTGGCTATTCATAAAAACGATGACCCAATCGAGCTTGTAAAACACAGAATTTTAGAAAACGGATGGGCTACGGAAGCAGAATTGGAAACTATGGATAATAAATCAAGAGACTTTGTTGAAGAGTGTATTGAATTCATGGAAAACTCTCCATATCCAGAAGCAGAAAAGATCTATGAGTATGTATATGCTCAGGAAAACTATCCATTCCTAGACAAATTAGAAAATTAATAATTAGATAATTTGAGAATTTGAAAATGAATTAGATTTTTTAATTCTCTCATCATCACATTAACAAATTATCATATTAGAAAATTATGGCAGAAGTAATTACGATGCCCCGCCTGTCCGACACTATGACGGAAGGTAAAGTGGCAAAATGGCATAAAAAAGTAGGAGATAAAGTAAAAGAAGGAGATATTTTAGCGGAAATTGAAACTGACAAAGCCGTTCAGGATTTCGAATCTGAAATAGAAGGTACCCTTTTATACGTTGGCGTAGAAGAAGGAGGTGCTGCTGCTGTAGACTCTGTTTTGGCTATTATCGGGAATGAAGGAGAAGATATTTCAGGATTGACAGGTGGAGCTGCCGCTCCCGCTGCAGGAACTGAAGAAAAAAAATCAGAAGAACAGCCTAAAGCAGAAACTGCTGCACCTGCTGCAACAGAAGTTCCGGCTGGAGTAGAAGTTATTACAATGCCAAGACTTTCTGATACAATGACAGAAGGTAAAGTAGCTAAATGGCACAAAAATGTAGGAGATACAGTAAAAGAAGGAGATCTTCTTGCTGAGATCGAAACAGATAAAGCAGTACAGGATTTTGAATCTGAATTCAATGGAGTATTATTGAAGCAAGGTGTAGAAGAAGGTGGTGCTGCCCCGGTAGATTCAGTATTAGCAATTATTGGCCCTGCAGGAACAGATGTTTCCGCTGTAGGAGCTCCGAAAGCTGCAGCTGCATCAACTGAAAAACCAGCTGAACAAAAAGCAGAAGCTAAAACAGAAGAAAAAGCGGCTCCTGCTGCAGACTCTTCATCTTCTGACAGAGTAGCAATCTCTCCACTGGCTAAGAAAATGGCTCAGGATAAAGGAGTTGATATCAACAGTGTTCAGGGATCTGGTGAGAACGGAAGAATCGTTAAAAAAGATATTGAAAACTATCAGCCGGCTGCGAAACCAGCTGCTTCAGCTCCAGCAGCAAGTGCTGCTCCGGTTGCAGTAAGCTTCGTACAGGGTGAAGATACAGAGACACCAAACTCTCAGGTAAGAAATATTATTGCAAAACGTCTTTCTGAAAGTAAATTCTCTGCTCCTCATTACTACCTGATGGTTGAGATCAACATGGATAAAGCAATTGAAGCAAGAAAAGAAATCAATTCTTTACCTGATACTAAGATCTCTTTCAATGATATGATCATTAAAGCGACTGCAATTGCTTTAAGAAAACACCCTCAGGTGAATTCAAGCTGGGCAGGTGATAAGATCATCCACAGAGGAAATATCAATATTGGGGTAGCTGTAGCTATTCCTGACGGATTGGTAGTTCCTGTATTGAAAAATACAGATCAGATGACGTATACTCAGATTTCTGCATCCGTAAAAGATATGGCTTCAAGAGCTAAGAGCAAAGGTCTTAAGGCTAACGAGATGGAAGGATCTACATTCTCTATTTCTAACTTAGGAATGTTCGGAATAGAAACGTTTACAAGTATCATCAACCAGCCAAACTCTGCTATCCTTTCAGTAGGAGCAATCATCGAGAAGCCTATCGTAAAAGATGGTCAGATCGTAGTTGGAAACACAATGAAACTTTCATTGGCATGTGACCACAGAGTGGTAGACGGTGCTACAGGTGCTCAATTCCTACAGACATTAAGAACATATTTAGAAAGTCCATTAACATTGTTACTGTAATTTTCTGAAATGAAAATATTGAAACCTCCCAAACCGGGAGGTTTTTTCGTTTTTGTAAACAGTGATTTCAATAGCCGGATAGCATCTATAAGGTTTCAAACCCTATAAGTGTAAAAATCAATGGCGGCCTGTATTCGGAATATTTTTTCTATTGTAAGCCTTCTGTAGCAGCTCCTGTATCAGGAATTGGCTGTCTGTTTGCAAGCAGTATATTATACTGGTCTGTAAGAGCATTCAGGTGATTAATTACTGTAGAGTAAGGAGACGGAGAGCTTTCAGTCAGTAGATGAAGCGCATCTATCCTGTCCCTTAATGCATAATAGGCTGTGTTTATTTCTTCTCTTTTTGTTCTTATGGTTTCAGGGCTGGCATCTCCATATTCCTGTGTACGGGAAAGATATACGTTGTTGAAGTTCGTGTTGGCTGTTTTCAGTTCATTCATCCAGTCAGAAAGATTGAAGTAGTCTATAGCATCTGTAAGTTCCGGTTTGTTTTCCCAATCGCGGAGAAAATTATTAATGGTTGCTGTCTCTGCCTGATAGTTGAGGCGTGCAATACCGCTTCCATATAGTGCTATATTATTCAGGAGCAAGCGGGCTTTTTGAGGTTTTGCAATATCATAATGATAAGTTTGGGAGAGAAGAAAATAATAAATTCCATTGACGGCATTATCCCTTTTCTCATCCAGAAGCAGTAGCTCCTGAGTTTTGTCGCTGGCTATGGCTTTCTTATAAAGGACTTCCAGTTCTGTAGTTTTTGAGGTAAAAGCAGAAAGTTTGCTGTCTATATTCAGGGAAGAGGGATTATTCAGGGTAATAATTCCTGTAAAATCTTTCATGTATTGCAGGTATTCCGCATTACGAAGTTTGGATAGATCAATAGCATTCATAAATTGTGTTTTATTAAGTTATAAATTAATTACATTATAGTAATAGAGAATCAGTAAGATCTGAAAGTATTTGATGAGGGGTCAGGCTACTTTCAGGTTTTCCCGAAAAGATGTTTCAGGGGTGAGAATACTTTCGGGTGTTCCCGCAAACCAGTTGCAGGATAGTAACAGGTTTGTAGGAAAACAGAGGTATATTACTGTTTTTCTGCTTTGTTTTTCCAGTATTCCACCTGCTCTTTCAGCTCTCGGATGCGTTCCTCGTACTGTTCTATCAGTTTTTCTGATGTATTATAGTTATTGGTTTGATTTTGAATTATACCACTACTATTATCGTTTGTGGATTCATTATGGGTGTTAATTTGTAGAGCTGCTTCTTCAGGTTTCAGAATATCTTCCATACTTACGTCCAGAGAAGTACAGATATTTTGAATATGATTTACCCATGAGTTAGTTTCCCCGTTTTCTATTCTCTGGTAGGTAGACCTGGAGATATGAAGTTTCTCTGCCAGATCTTCCTGAGAGATCCCTTTCTCTTCTCTGTGCTTTCTTATTCTTTTCCCAATAGTAGTGTTCATAACCCGAAATATTTTTTTGAATAGAACAAATATAATTTTTTTCCCAAAATAAATCTGCATCAAAAACAGGGCATTGTGGTATTATTTTTTTTCACACATTTGTAGAGTAATAAAAGTTTTATATATTTAACCTAATAAAAACACATGCTTATGATGAAAAAAAACTTGAAGCTATTTGCTTCAGCACTGGGATTCATTTTCCTTTTCTATTCCTGTAGGACAGATGAAATGGTGAATTCCGAACAAAGAACACAAAACGAAAAGATAGGTGCTTTCGAAAGATTTGAAAACCTACGTTCACAAGAAATCCTGAACAAGAAAACGCATTATTCTAAAAGCGGAGTCTCTCTACC
>JAITUA010000022.1 GCA_031286615.1 Chryseobacterium sp.
TATAAAATGTGATGTAATCATTTACGGATGCGGACTGAGCTTTACAGTTATGCATTAAAAATATACTTATTATAAATAAGCTTTTTAAAAAGATAGATTTCACATTTATAATTTTAAAATTCATTGTGGATATACCATTATTTTCACCCTCTCCTAAAAATTATTTTCCAGACCAATCATTGCTGTTATAACCGTTAACGCCAATAAAGTCTATGCTTTCAATTTTCATATTCGAAAAAAACTGAACAAAAGTATCATTCCACTCTCCATGATACTGTAAAACCATGCTTTTAATTTGCGAAGGAATTTCATCCTGAAAGGTAATTGTTATCCAGGGAATTTGAAATTTATTGTCCAATGCGGGCTTATCCATATTCGAATCACAAAAAAACAATCTTAGTTTATAATATTTTCTACCAGTATCTGTTTTGCTACCATATCCTAAATTTACAATACTTACATTTTTATTTAATAATTCATTATAAAATTTAGAGAAGTTTTGCCCATAAAACTGAGTTTTATTCGCGGCAACAGTATTTAATTTTGGAACAACTCCATTATAAAATGTTATATATTCGTTTACAGATGCAGACTGTGCTTTACAGTTATGCATTAAAAATATACTGATAATAAATAAGCCTTTTAAAAATATTGATTTCATATTATTTTTTTTAATAATTAAATTACGGGCATTTTGATACTTTCACACCATCTTTAACTTTCCCGCCGCTGTACGGTACCGTTATCTGCGTTATTTCTGCGTTTATTTTTTTTAGATTTCCATTCGCATCCGCCTTAGCAATACTAATACCCGCATTAAATTTATTCAAAATATAAGCCATTGCAACAGCTCTGCTATCGTAATTTTCTCCTGAACTATTTTCAGATGCCCCAGATTGATAATATACGTCTGCTTTATAAAACTCTATTCCTAATACACTTTTTTCTTTAATTGAATGACCTTCAAGATCATAATTTTCATCTTTTGGATATTGACTAAGAAATTGCTGAGCCAAAGAAGCATTATTAATGACTAAGGCATAGGTCTCCGCTGTTCCTTCATCAGAATTACCATACACAAAGCGATATTTAAGGGCAGGGTTACCTGCAAGGGAAGTAATCATATGATATAAATCTCCTCCCGAAGGATTGCCTCTACTTCCGGCGTGAGAATGTCCATCACCAATATAAGGGCTTGTTAATTGAGAAGTGGGAATGGTTCCATTTGAAGCATTCTGCTCTACGGGTGGTGTTACTTCATACTGGCCATTAGGTTTCTGGCCTATTGCTACAGACCATTCATTAGAAGCCTGAACTTTTCCTTTTAAAGCAACATCCATTTTTTGTTGTACTTCACTATTTTTTAGAATAGTATTGGCACTCGTCATTGAGCTTTCTGCCTTTTTACAAGGATCTTGTGTAGTACTACTTCCGGTTCCTCCACCATGCATAATTGGGCCTCCACTCATATCTCCTGTATAGGGAGGTGTATAGGTTCCGTCACCACCTGTACCGGGAATAGGATCATGTATAGGAGGGTTAGTGCTTGGAGGCGTAATGATGATCTCCGGAATTTCTTTTACAGGAGGATCCGGCTCACCTCTGCTTGCCATTTTTTTAGAATAATAATTCTGAAACTCTCCAATCATTCTTTGAGTGGAAGCGGAGGCATCATGCACAAGATAAAAATCTACCCAGCTTCTGTCTTCATTCAGTTTGCCATACCATAGAGCGGTCACTTTTCCATCTCTCAGTATCGGATAGAAAATGTATTTTTTATCCTCACCGAAGGTTTGTGAAGCCACATTATAATCTATTTCTCCAAAATCATCAGCCAGCTTATCATAAAAATCAGGATGTTTCACCAGGAATTGGTAAATAATTTCACTGAAAGGTTGTGCATAGCTTAACGGAAGAGTAACTCCACTTTTAGAAGAATGTGTTTTCTTGCTTAGGATTTCCTGGGAACGAAGATTTTCAAACCTTTCAAAAGCTCCTATTTTCTCATTTTGTGCTCTTTGTTCAGAATTGGCCATCTCATCCGTACTACAGGCGTAGAGAAGGAAAATGAATCCCATTGCTGAAGCGAGCAGCTTTAAGTTTTTTTTCATCATAGACATTTGGTTTTATTAGGTTAAATATAATATTTATTATCACGTAAATGTGATAATAAATGCAATATTATATAGAACTTTATCTTCGTACAACAACTGTTGGTTATAAAATCAATAACCAACAGTTATCATTTCAAATTATTTTATATTTGTAAAAAATACCTCCATGAGCTTAGGAACCAAACTAAAGCAGCTAAGACAAGATAAAAACTGGTCACAGGCTGATGCCGCTTACCGATTAGATATTTCACAACCGGCCTATAACAAATGGGAAACAGATCAGGCAAAACCCAATATAGATAAACTGGGAAAAATTGCAGAGGTTTTTGAAATTGAAATACAGGAGCTATTCAATAATGATGCAACTGTAATAATTTCTAATAATACATTCGAGACATCAAATATTGTATACCCGAAGGATTCAACTATTAATATGCAATCTCCTGAACTTATTGAAAGTATTCTAAAAAACCAGGAGCAGATTTCGAAACTCATTGAATCTCAGAATAAATTAATAGAAAGCCTGCTGAAGAAATAATGGAAACACCATTAATGAAGAAAACAAACACCTGCACCATAGAACATTCAAAAATAACCGTTGACGGAAATCTTATTTTTGAAAGCCCTGGCGAAACATTTCAGGAATTTGCCAAAGAAGCCTATAAAAGTTTAGACCTCAGCTATCCCAAGTTTCATAAAATGGATCATTTGAGTAAGCTGGCCTTTCTTTCTGCCGAAACCATTTTGAAAGATGAAGATCACAGCAGAACAGCCATCGTTTTTGCCAACAGGTCATCCAGCCTGGATACAGATTTCAAATATCAGGAAAGTATCAATAATCAGGATAATTTTTATCCAAGTCCGGCAGTTTTTGTCTATACATTACCCAATATCTGTGTTGGTGAAATCAGCATCAAACACAAAATGCAGACAGAAAATGCTTTTTTTGTTTTGGATGAATTTGATGAAAATTTTTTAAACGACTATTCTGAACAAATCCTGCTGTCCGGGAAGGCTGACAAAGTATTGTGCGGCTGGGTAGAATTGTATCAAGAAAATTACAAAGCTTTTGTATATTTGCTAACCTTATAAAAATGTAACAATATAACAGTGTGATGATATAATGATCTTAATGATATACTGAAGCACTGGTAAACCAACTTAATTATGGAAAACTTAAAAACAGAATTGAAACACAAAATTATTGAAGTTCTTAACCTTGAAGACGTATCTGTAGAGGAAATCAAAGATACTGATCCATTATTCGGAGGAGGATTAGGACTGGATTCTATTGACGCTTTGGAACTGATCGTTCTTCTTGATAAAGACTACGGAATAAAATTAGCTGATCCTAAAAAAGGAAAGGAAATCTTTCAATCTATTGACACGATGGCAAAATTCATCGAAGACAACAGAACGAAATAAATTTATATAACAATCTAACAGTGTAGCCATGTAGCAATGATTAATCAATTGTTAGATCGCTGCACTGTTACATTATTTAATACCATGAGTCAAAAAATTGCCATAACGGGAATGGGCATCATTTCCTCCATCGGAAACAATGTGGAGGAAAATTTTATTTCATTACAATCCGGAAAACATGGAATTTCAGACATTGAAATGTTTGAAACCCGACATGCCGGAATCATTAAAACAGGTGAAATAAAATTATCCAACAAAGAACTTGTACAACAGCTTCAGCTTGATGAAGACAACAATGTAACAAGAACTTCTTTATTGGGAATGGTTGCTGCTAAAGAAGCTGTAGAAAGTGCAGGAATTTCAGATATCAACGGTTACAGAACCGGATTGATCTCTTCTACCAGTGTAGGAGGAATGGATATTACTGAAAAATACTTCTACTCTTACGAAGACTTTCCTGAAGAGCAAAAATATATTGACGCTCATGATGCCGGAAATTCCTCATTGGCAATTGCCGATTATCTGGGATTAAAAGGCATGGTCTCTACCATCAGTACAGCATGTTCATCAGCAGCCAATGCCATTATGATGGGTGCTAAACTGATCAAAAACGGAGTATTGGACCGTGTCATTGTAGGAGGAACAGACTCTCTTTCAAAGTTTACACTGAACGGATTCAACACCCTGATGATTCTTACGGATTCTTACAACACTCCTTTTGACAACAACAGAAAAGGATTAAATCTTGGGGAAGCAGCTGCTTTCTTAGTTCTTGAGTCTGAAGAGATAGTCAAAAAAGAAAATAAAAAGGTTCTTGCCTATCTTTCGGGATATGGAAATACCAACGATGCACACCATCAGACAGCATCTTCTGAAAACGGACAGGGAGCATTTTTAGCGATGCAGCAAGCATTAAAAATTTCAGGATTATCTAAAGAAAATATAGATTATATCAACGTTCACGGAACAGCTACTCCTAATAATGATTTATCAGAAGGAATTGCTATGATCAGAATCTTTGGTGAAAATAATGTTCCTGAATTCAGCTCTACAAAAGCATTTACGGGACACACGCTGGCAGCGGCAGCAGGAATTGAAGCTGTATTCTCAATATTAGCTATGCAAAACAGTGTTATCTTCCCGAACCTGAATTTCAAAACAAAAATGGAAGAATTTGATCTTACTCCTGTTACCGAACTGAAAGAAAAAAATATCAATCATGTACTTTCCAATTCGTTTGGGTTTGGAGGAAACTGTTCAACCTTAATTCTTTCAAAATCATGAGTGCAGTATACATCAACAGTGCATCCTGCATCTCAGTTCAGGACACTTTAAACGAAAATATTCTTCAGAATCTTACTCCTGAGAATTCTTCCCATATCATCAAAGCGATAGAACCCAATTATAAAGAGTTCATTCCGCCAGCTATGATCAGAAGAATGTCCAAAACGGTAAAAATGAGTTCTGTAGCCTCACATTATGCTTTAAAAGAAGCAGGTATTGAACAGCCGGATGCCATCATCGTAGGAACCGGAATGGGTTGCTCGCAGGATTCTGAAAAGTTCCTGAAAAATGTGATTGATAATCATGAAGAGTTCCTTACCCCTACCTTTTTCATCCAGTCTACTCACAATACGGTAGCAGGGCAAATTGCTCTTGGACTACAGTGCCATGCGTATAACTTCACGTATGTGAATACATCTTCTTCACTGGAGTTTTCATTATTGGATGCTCAGCTTCAGATCAATGACGGAGAAGCAGAAAATGTTTTGGTAGGTTCTACAGATGAACAGACTGCCAGGACAATGGAGCTTTACTGTTTAAATAATACGATAAAAAAAGAAGCAGATCTTCCTGCTGATTATTTACATTCCACCACCAACGGAGTAGTTTGGGGTGAAGGTGCCAGCTTCTTTGTCGTAGGGAAAAATAAGACCGAAAGCTCTTACGCAAAGCTTAAAAATATCTATATCAGTAACAAAGTTGAGTTAGATGAAGTGCAGGACTTTATCCAAAATTTCTTAACTCAGAATAATCTTTCAACCGGTGATATTGATGCTGTTATCTTAGGATTCAGTGGAGATGCAGATTCTGACGTTTACTATACCAAAGCAATGGATCTGTTTCCAAACTCATCTTTGCTTTATTACAAGCATTTGAGTGGAGAATTTAATACTGCCAGTGGTTTTTCAACATTTATCGCCTGTCATATCCTTAAAGAACAGCAGATTCCGGAAGTGATGATGATTAATGCAGAAAAGAAGGAAAGCGTAAATAATGTACTTCTTTATAATCATCTGGCGGGTGATGATCACAGTCTGGTGCTATTGGAAAAGGCATAATTGTTGAAATTGAAAATTGTACGGTCTAATTGTCATTCAGAGCGGAACGCAGTGAAGCGTGGAATCTAAATTAGAAATTAGTCTGGACTCCTACGGAGTGACAATGGTATACAATAAATATTACGCCTATAAAACTTGTAAAAAACCAACCAGCAATGAAACATTATCCATTCATCCTGTTCTATCTTTTCTGTAACGTTTTTATTTATGCGTTTCATGGAAGCTTTTGGGTGTATCTGTTTTGTTTTTTTGCTTTTTCTGCAGTTGTAGTCTGGGGTTCTTTTGATATTGAACTGGGATATTTTGTTAACAGTATCACTCATAAACGCACAAAGATCAAAGAAGTAGCTCTTACTTTTGACGATGGCCCTACTGAGTTTACTCCAAAGTTTTTAGACCTACTTAAAGAATATCAGGTAAAGGCAACCTTTTTCTGTATTGGAAAACAGATTGAAAAATATCCTGAAACATTTCAAAGAATCATAGAGGAAGGTCATACGATCGGAAATCATACATTATCACATTCCAATTCCACAGGATTTTTATCTACTTCAAAAATGATTGACGAAATTGAAAAGTGTGATGAAGTGATTAAAAATACAGGAAATAGAACAACTCATCTTTACAGACCTCCTTTCGGGGTAACAAATCCCAATATTGCAAAAGCGATCAAAAGAACGCATAAAGTAAGCATAGGATGGAATGTCCGGTCTTTAGATACCATCATTGATGATGAAAAGAAGATCTACGGCAGAGTGACTAAAGGCCTGAAGAAAGGCAGTATTATCCTTCTTCATGACACTTCGGAAAAGACCTGTCGTGTACTGGCCAATTTATTAGTATTTTTGAAGGATAAAAAATATTCAACATTTACTGTTGATACAATTATAAATTCAAATAGAAATGATTAAAAATATTGCTTTCGGAGCATTCTTACTGGTTTCCGGTTTCTTTTTTGCACAAAATACAGCCATGTCAGGAGCTGAAGCTAAAGCATTTGTGTCTAAGGTATCTTCGGAGACTAAAGAAATCAAAACTTTACAGAGTGATTTTACCCAGACCAAAAAAATGGACTTTCTGGATAAAAGCATTGTAACTTATGGGAGAATGTCACTGCAGACTCCCAATATGCTGAGCTGGAAATATACCAAACCTTATCAGTACAGCATTGTTTTTAAAAGCAATAAAATCTTCATCAATGATCAGGGGAAGAAATCATCTGTAGATGCCAAAAGCAAAACATTTGAGAAGATCAACAAACTGATTGTAGGAAGCTCAAACGGAACAATGTTCAATGACCCTGAGTTCACGGTTATCTATTTTAAGAATGGAAATTATAATGTAGCGAAGTTTATTCCTAAAACATCACAACTGCTTAAATATATCAAACAGATTGAGCTGTATTTCCCGAAGAACCAGTCTACGGTTTCCCAGGTGAATATGACGGAAGCTTCCGGAGATACTACGAATATTGTTTTCAAAAATACCAAAATCAATGCATCAATTCCTGCGTCAGAGTTTTCTTTATAGCCTGATCCTGAGTCTGGCTGTTTCCTGTAAAACGTATCAGCTAACTGATGCTAAACCAGTTCCTGCCTCTGAAAAGACGGTTGAAAACTTATATTTCTCTTCAGGTGAAGATTATGTCTACAAATGCCAGATGGACATTTATAAAAACCATGTAAGCGGTATTCTGATTATTAAAAAACTGAACGAAACAACGCATCGTGTCGCATTAACATCAGATTTTGGGAATAAGCTGATTGATTTTGAAGTTTCCGACAATAGTTTTAAACTGAATTATGTACTTCCTGATCTGGATAAAAAAATAGTCATCAATTTTCTGAAAAATGATTTCCAGCAGCTTCTGAAGAGACAGTACCCGGTAAGCGAAAGTTTTGAGAATGACAATGCTAAAATCTATCTTTCAAAAATTGAGAACAAAAGCTATTATTTATTCTTCAATAAGGAAAATAGTTTACTGAAACAGATCATTTACACGAGAAATAGGAAGGAGAAAATCGATTTTACTTTTGATGCAAAAAAACCTATCTTCGCGGATAGCTTAAACTTACAGCACAAAGATTTTAAGATCAACATAAAACTATTTCAAATAACCGAAACGGAATAATTTCCAACAGGAAAACTGTACAATAACTGAACGTCATTTTTCAGACCTACTGTATTGTACATTTAATCTTAAAAAATAAGATCATGCAAACCATTCTTACAGACTTTTATACTTTAACATCTTATGAGAAAGCAGAAGACGGAAAGTTTACTGCTCACATCAATCTTAATAAAGACCACGACATTTTCAAAGGACATTTCCCTGGAAATCCGGTAACTCCCGGTGTTTGCATGATGCAGATTATTAAGGAACTGACTGAGGAATTTACAGGTTCAAAGTTATTTTTAAAAACCGCATCGAATGTAAAATTCATGGCGATCATCAATCCTTTTGAGACTCCTGACTTACAACTTCAACTGGATATTAACGAAAATGAAGATGATGTTAAAGTAAAAAATATTACTTCTTTTGGCGAGACTATTGCATTAAAATTGTCTGTAAGCTATAAAAAAATACCATCATGAAACTTATTTTATCATTCATAGCAGCATTTGTTTTTTTCTTTCAGTCTGATCTTGAAACGCTGAGAAACAGCTATGCTAAAGCCAACGAATCCAATACCAATACCGCCAGCTTCATCGAAACTGCAGAAAAACAATCCGGTTCTGATGCTGTAACTGTTGGGTATAAAGCTGCAGCAAAAATTATGGAGGCAAAAATTGCTAAAAGCAACAGAAAGTCTCTGGTAAAGACAGGCGCTACAAGTCTTGAAAGCATTATCAAAAATAATCCCAACAATGCTGAACTTCGTCTGATCAGAATGAGTGTTCAGGAAAATATCCCGAAAATTGTTGGTTACCGCGGAAGCCTGAAGGATGATAAAGCATTCCTTCTGAATAATTACAGCAAACAGAATGCAGCATTAAAAGGCTATATCAAAAGGTTTGCAGTGCAGTCTAAAACCATGACAGAGGCTGAAAGAGCCACTTTAAAATAAAAAAATGTCCCTTGCTGAAGTACAAAATGCAATTTCTGAAAAGAAAATATGCATTTTAATACCTACCTACAATAATGAAAAGACTCTGAATAGGGTTATTGACGGTGTTCTCAACTACACCGGAAGTATTATTGTGGTCAATGATGGTTCCACAGATTCTACGCCCCAAATTCTTGCTCAATATCCTCAGATTATGATCATCTCTTTACCAGAGAACAAAGGAAAGGGAAATGCTCTTAAAACAGGTTTCAGAGCAGCAAAGAAGTCAGGGTATGATTATGCCATTACCATTGATTCAGACGGGCAGCATTATCCGGATGATATTCCTGTATTTGTAGAAGCGCTTCTTCAGGAAAAAGAAGGGGTTCTTCTGATCGGAAACAGAAATATGTCTCAGGATGGCATTCCCAAGAAAAGCAGTTTCGGAAATCGTTTTTCCAATTTCTGGTTTTGGTTTGAAACCGGAATCAAACTGGAAGATACACAGTCCGGCTACAGACTTTATCCTTTGCATAAAATTCCAAAGAAATATTTTACGCCTAAGTTTGAATTTGAGATCGAAATCATTGTAAGAACTGCATGGAGACACGTTCCTGTAAAAAATGTTCCAATCAAGGTTTTGTATGATCCGGCAGAACGGGTTTCACATTTCAGACCTTTTAAAGATTTTACGAGAATCAGTATTTTGAATACGATTCTGGTAACAATCACACTATTTTATATTATTCCGAGAAATTTTCTGAATAATTTCAAAAAAAAAAGCTTTAAAAAATTTATTCAGGAAGATGTCCTAGAAAGTGACGGGAGCAACCGTACAAAAGCATTTTCTATTGCGCTGGGAGTCTTTATAGGTCTTTCGCCTTTCTGGGGATTTCAAACGCTTTTGGTCATCAGTTTATCTGTACTTTTTAAACTTAATAAAGTACTTGCATTTGTAGCCTCCAATGTAAGTCTTCCTCCTTTTATTCCTTTTATTATTGCAGCTTCTCTGTTTCTGGGAGCACCATTTGTAAGTGGTGACAGCGATATTTTAAACCAGGATTTAAATTTTGAACTGATAAAGAATAATCTGCTGCAATATATCATCGGCAGTTTTATCTTAAGCTCTACTCTTTCTGCTCTTGCAGGGGTGGTATCTTTTTTATTTTTGAATAAAGTAAGCCCGGAAAACAATTGAAAAAGCCCGGAATAAAATTCCAGGCTCATCACAAGTAGTTATTATTTTATATTTTACGCTGAATACATTATTTCAGAATAAACTGTACAAGGTCTTTCAAAAACTGTTCATCAACTTTTCCTTTTGTCTCATAATCTTTTGGAGATGGCTTTCCGGAACCCGCTATGAATAAGTGGCTTAAAGCTGGGTACAATTTAAATACTGCCGTTTTATCGTTTTTCAATGTTTCTTTCCAAAGGTTAAAGTCTTTCTCGGTGACCTGGTAATCTCTTCCGCCTTGTGCAAAAAACATGGGAGCTTTTACTTTTTTAACTTCATTAAGCTGATTGTAGTCTTTTAAATATTTCCAATACGCAGCAGATTGTCCCAACGGAAGTTCTGATGTCGGCGAACTTAAACTGAATTGGGATGAATTTAAATAGGCAACCTGTTTTTTTACTTCCTGAACAGCTTCAGTCGGAACTTTAGCCGGATCTATGGAATGAAGATAACCATACTGTTCTACCAACAAATCCTGCAGCGGTCTGGCATTACCTGCCATGAAAACATATTTTGAAGCCTGAGCTTTCTCTGCAATTTCAGGCATCATATAAGCTCCCTGGCTATGTCCCAGAATAATGATCTGATATCCTTTATAGTCTTCATTGTTTTTAAAATATTGAGTCACATTTACCGCATCATTAATTGTTTCCTCTTCTACAGTAGATTTTTCGTTGAAGGCTTCCGGATAAGAATACGTTCTTTTATCATATCGGTAGGAAGCAATTCCGTTGTTTAAAAGGTATTCTGCAATATCTTTAAATGGTTTATTCTCTCCTACTGTTTCATCCCTGTCATGCGCTCCCGAGCCATGAACAAAAATGACTAATTTTTTTTTATCGTTGGAAGGAGGAATCAATAACGTCCCATTCAATTCAATAGCATCGCTTTTTATTTTTAGTGTGGTCTTTTCATCCTGTTTTTCAAATGGTTTATGGGGAACCAAAAAGAAGCCAACCATTTTATTATTTTCTCCAAAGCTGATCTGAATATCCAGTTTGGCCTTTTCAAATTCTGAATAATAATAGTAGATATTTCCCTCATTATTCACTTCAAGAATAGTTTTCAAACTTCCAATCTGTCCCTGAAGCTGTTCTGTAACGGTCTTAAGCTGATCTACGGGAATCTTCCCTGCTATGGAAGGGTCAAAATAAGAGTGTGCTTTTTCAATATTTTTATCTACCAATAACGTTTTGATGAAAGTATTTCCGATCTCTTTTCTGTCCTGAGAAAATGATAACAGAAAACATACGGTAAAGAATAAAGTTAAAAGTTTTTTCATTGATCAATTATTTATAAACCACGTCAGAAAATGCTAACGGAGTCATCATGATGGTGACAAATATCGCAATAATTACCAGAGCTAACTGCGTTATATGATAAGTTTTTTCTCTTTCATTTTCTTCTATTTCAAAAGTAAATTTTATTTTATCCGGTCTTCTGATAATCAACCAGATAAACAGAAGAATCACCAGATTCATAAGAACCGGCATCACAAGAAATATTTTGCTGCCGTAATTGTCTTTCATATTTCCATACCCATGAATGGTTATGGTTTCAGATATTGAGTTGTAAACCGTACACAAATAAACTGAATAGCAAATAATAATGATAAAAGGAACGCAGAACAGCAGTTTTATATATTTAGGAATCATTTCAATTTGTTTAAAGTTTTCTTCAGGTATTTTTCAACATTTTTTCTGTCCGGAACCGTTGTAATTTCTTTCGTCAAAGCTTTTTCAAATTCAGTTTTTGCCTTTGAATATTCTTTTATACTAAAATAATATTTTCCTGACTGATAGTAAACCAACCAGAAATCAGGATTCATAGACTGATAATAAGGAATAAAATCATCTGTCAATAGTATATTTTTATCTTCTGCTGCTGCATTTATTTCTTTGCTTACCATTTTAGACCGTTCATAATTTTCAAATTCTTCTGAATCTGCGAAGGGATCACGTGGAATATTCAAACTTGATTTTGAAAAGTCATCAGGTTGCAGCCCTTTGTCTGAAAAGATTTTGTTCAGATCATAACATACAAATTCTCCCAGCTGATAAGGATTGGAAGACACCCAAACCAGCTTTTTCTGAGGCGAAAATATAACGGCATGGTGCGCCAGAAGTTGGTTAAGTGCTTTTTCATTGCCATAACCAATAGATTCATCTTTTAAACCGGATCTGTTTCTTAAAATGGATGCCATCTTTTCCGGAGTGATCTTTTTTTCTTCCTGCAAAAGCTCCTGAAGTTTCTCATATCGGTATTCCGAATGACTTTCTTCTATATGCTTCTGATTTCTTTTGTCATCTTTATAAGCTTCTGACTGGAAATGGTTCGTACAAAGAACCCTGCTGGTATTCTGTACTCTGTACACACCAAAATTCTTAGGTGAAACTTCAATAATTACTGCATTTTTGTCATTAGCACTTCCTACAAGAATTGATTCAGATACAAAAACTTTCCTTTTTTTAGCAATGGCAATGGCTTCATCAATATTTTTAGCATACTGCAGAATTTCCCTTGTTACAAGAGAAATAGGTGTTTTCGCCGTCAAAGGAATTTTTGATTTTCCAGCATTAATAGTCACTGTAATCCCTTCTTTATTCATTCCGGATACAACACCTATCATTCCCGGCCAGCTTACCGACATATAGGGAATTCCTTCTTCCGGCTGAACAAATTCTACCAGTTTATTTTTTGCAAAATCGTCACCAACATAAAAATCGAAATTTCTTCCGATCAACAGATCGCCGTCTTCTGTATTTTCATTCCATACCGCAAGGGAAGTACATCCTACCATAGCGAGATCCTGCATCGCATGCCCAATATCATGAGCTCCGTGCAGATAAAGGTTTCTTAAATATTTCGGAGCAATAAAATCATACTGATCAGATGAATATTGTGATAAACCGTATAATTCTGCCTGATAATCTTCTCTTACATTAAGGTACATTTTTCTGTTGTACCATTTTAAAAAGCCTCTCAGCAGCCTCTGTTTAAATTTTGACGGCACAAATCCCTCAACTTTTGAAAAGAAAATACTTTCCTGCTTCTGCATTAAACTTTGGGTGAGCGCTCCATTATTATATCCTAACTGTAAGGGATTTCCTTTGATATAAAGTTCCCAGAGCTGCTGTTTATTTTTCGTAAGATAATTCTGGTTATATCTGAAAGTACTGTCATTGATTCGGGTTACTTCCGGAACCTCGAGTGGATAGTGTTTTACATCAGGAATATGATGGATAGATTTTGATATTCCGCAGGAAATGAGGAAAAAACAAAAAGTAAGGTAAAGAAGAGTTCTTTTATAGGGTGAATAAATGGTTTTCGTTTTTTTCACTTTAGTTTTTATTAATCATTTGTGTCAACCGCATGTCAATCGTTTCTTTTCCCAGAATCTCTGCGCAGGTATTAAAAGCTCCGATGGTTACTCCTAAAATCCCATGCATATTCACAGATTGTCCTGTCAGAAAAAGATTATCAATTTTGGTACGTGGAGAAACCATTGTTTTAAGAGGATTCTCCGAACTTTTCATGTATCCGTACATATTTCCTTCAAAATTCCCGATATAGTCACGGTAAGACAAGGGTGAAGAAGTATATATTGTTTTGATGGCGTGCCTTAGATTAGGAATTTTCTTTTCCAGAGCATCAAGCATCTTTTCTGTTTTTTCAAGTTTAAATCTTTCATACGCTTCTCCTCTTTCATGCTCATCTGCTACAGTATTGAATGTATTTTCCCATTCTCTCACCTCATCAAAATCCATATAGGAAATTGCGGTAAGACTTTCTGCAAATTCAGGATGATGTTTTGAAGGGGTGGAGGAAAGCATATAGGTTTCCGGCCAGGCTTCTTTCCGGTAACGGAATGCATTCCAGACCTGTTCTTCAGATGAATAATGATATCTGTTGTAATTGAAGTTCGGAAGACTGTGAGGTCTTAAAACCAGATAAATACTAAAGCATGATGAAACCGGCTTCCAGCTCAAAACCCGGTTCAGAAAGGATTTCTTAAGTCTATCCTCTCCGATTAGTTTAATAGTGGAACGAATCTCTATATTTGAGATAAACTGTTTTGCTGAATATTCTTTTCCTTCTTTCGTTTTTACGGATACCAATACATTATTCTCATTAAAAACAAATTCAGAAACTTCTGAATGCTTGTGAACTTCCACACCATATTCCCGAAGTTTTCTGATCAGAAGTTTAGAAATCTGACTTCCTCCTTTTATACATTTATAAGCACTCTGGATATAAGAATTTACCGTTAAAGCATGTACGTAGAAAGGTACATCTTCAGAATCTCCTGCGTATAAAAAATTGGAACCGAGTAAAACAGCCTGAAGTCTTTTGTTCTGGGTAACGGATTCTATAAATCTTTTGGTATTCAGATGCAGTATTTCCTCGTTGTAATTGTCTTTTCCCACCACATGATATCTTGGAAACTGGCTACAGACATACTGAATCTCTTCGCAGTAGTTTTCAAGGTTTCCTTTTTCTTCAGGGAAATATTTAGAAAGCTGCTCAACAAAATTCTGATAACCCTGTGCGTGCGGATATTCTATTTCTTCTTCTCCAAAACTGATTTTGTCATATCCATCTTCATCCATCTGCTGAAGCTCAAGATCATCCATAATTTCAAGATAGGAAAAGAACTGGTTCAGATTCTGACCTTTTGATAAACCTCCAAGATAATGAACACCTGTATCAAAAATCAGTTTGTCACGTGAGAAAGTCTGCAGATTTCCTCCGTATTGATTGTTTTTCTCAAGAACGCACACTTTCATACCTTCTTTCGCCAAAATAAGAGCCGAAACAAGACCTCCCAACCCGCTGCCGATTACAAGTATGTCATATGCTTTCTTCAAAAGAGAATGTGCTTTTAATAATTAAGAAACAGGGAATTTAAGATATTTAAAGATTACTTTGGTACAGTAAACAAAGAAATTTTATTTGGAAAATACTATTTAATGATCTTAATTCTCAGTAAATCTTAATGGTTTTTAGTTTTTCGTTTGTTTTTACTGGATAAAAATAGAAAAATTAATCAACATCATCCCAAAAATCAAAATAATTAAACCACTGAAGAGGATATTTTTTCACCATGGTTTCAAGATTCTGAACATATGACTGCAAAAGCCCCTGTGAATCACGATTCTTAATATTCTTGGCCACTCTCGCGTATAAGTGGTAATGAAGATTATTCTCTTTCATCACATAAACATATACTACCGGAACGCCTAATCTTGAGGCAATCAAAAACGGACCAGCCGGAAACTTTGCACTCTTTCCCAGCAAGTCTGCTTCCAGATATTTGGAACCTTCAAAATAACGGTCTCCGGTGAAACAGATCAGCTCATTTTCTGACAAAGCTTTGTTAATTTCAAAGATATGCGACATATCTTCTTTTACATAGATGAACTTGATATTACTTTCTTTTACAGCAACACTCTCCAAATATTCCTTAATCACGGTAACTTCCTGATCTGTGGTTACAAGATTGATCTGGCAGTCGAAGTCGATATCTGCGAAAAAATGTTCAGCAATTTCAAAGTTACCGATATGAGCACTAATGAGGACACCTCCTTTTTTAGCTGCCAAAAGATCTCTGAGATTTTCAATACCGTCGAATTCATAGGTATATTTTTCTCTGAGTCCCGCAGAAATAGCAGTTTTGTCGATCAGGACTTTTCCGAAAGTAAAGTAACTTTTAAAGATGGAAGTTTTGGATTTCCAATATCCGTAGTTCAGTCTTTTCTGAAAGTAATAGCGTATATATTGATTACTTTTTTTCTGAAATAATGAGTAATAGGCCGCTACAAAATAAAGTACCGCATATGAACTTCTGATCCCGATATTTCTAATACACCAGACGAATATTCTGTATCCGAGTACTGTTCCTTTAGATTTACCTTTCCACTTGTTCATATATAGAATTTAATATAACAGAGAACCAATGTAATACTACCTTTTTTAAGTGTCCATTACCGGATCACCGTGATATTATTACATTGGCTCATTTTTATAGAATAAAGATTTACTCAATAACTATGCGTTTTTTTCAGCAATCTTGTTTTCAATCGTTGTATAGAAATCATCAAATGTTACCATTTTCTTGAAATCTGCTTCTCCTAATTTCACTCCGAAATTAGATTCGATCACGACTACCATGTCGATATAATCCAGACTGTCTAAGCCCAGTGTATTTTTAAGGTTGGCATCATTACTGATTTCGTCTCCGTCAACCTCAAATTCGTTGACAAGAAAATCATTAACAATAGCAACAATTTTTTCCCTTTCCATGTTTTTAATCAAATTTTTTAACTATTAATGCAGAATTGGTTCCCCCAAACCCAAAAGAATTCGACAAAAATACATCAATTTTTTGATTTTTTGTTTTTGCTACCAAATTTATCTTTTGTGCTTCATTATCAGGGTTTTCCAGATTAATATTCGGAGCAACGAAATCATTCTGCATCATCAGAATTGAGTAGATTACTTCACTTGCACCTGCCATCCAGCACTCATGTCCTGTCATAGATTTGGTAGAACTTACCGGAACTTCACTTCCAAAAATCTCATAGATTGCTTTTGCCTCGTTGGCATCACCAATTGGGGTAGAAGTCGCATGAGCGTTAATATAATCAATGTCTGAAGCTTTTAATCCTGATTGCTTAAGCGCTCTGTCCATTGCCAAAGCAGGTCCATCCACATTGGGTGTTGAAATATGTCCTCCGTTTGAAGAAAAACCATATCCAATAATTTCTGCAATAATTGGAGCTCCTCTTCTTTGGGCAGATTCTAAACTTTCAACAATCAGACTGGCAGCACCTCCGCTTGGAATCAATCCGTCTCTTTCTGCATCAAAAGGTCTGGATGCTTTTGTAGGCTCATCTTCTCTGGCTGAGAAAACTCCCAATCCGTCAAAGCTGGCCATAGAATATTTATTGGTTTCCTGAGCTCCCCCGCAGATGATCATATCCTGAAAACCATTCTTGATCATCATATAAGCCAGTCCCAATGAGTGTGAACCACTTGCGCATGCTGCACTTATGGTAAGATTGATTCCTTTCAGTTTAAAGATGGTGGAAAGGTTCATCGTCACCGTTGAATTCATTGATTTGAAGATCGCTCCCGACCCCATCAATGTAGTATCTTTCTTTTCTCTTGCAATATCAATAGATTCTACAACTGCCTGAGAAACACTGTCATTTCCGTATAAGATCCCCACTTCATGAGAATCCATGAACTCTTCATCCAGATTCGCCTGCTTCAATGCATCCATGGTCGCCAGATAAGCATATTCGCTTTCTTCTCCCATACTGACACGCTGGCGTCTGTTTAAAAGGTTTTTCAGATCAGGTTTTGGAACAACTCCTGTAAGACCGGACCTGAAACCAAATCCTTTTCTATCCGGATCTAACACAATACCGGATTTTCCTTGATATAGGGATTCCCTGACCTCTTCTAAAGACGTCCCGATGCAGGAATAAATTCCCATTCCGGTAATTACAACCCTATTTTCCATGTTATGAATAAATTCCTCCGTTAATATTAATCACTTCTCCTGTAATGTAAGAAGATTTTTTAGATGCTAAGAATGCAACAAGATCTGCTACTTCTTCTGCTTCTCCAAATCTGTTGGCAGGAATCATGGCTTTCAATTCTTCTTCATTAAACTCCTGAGTCATATCTGTTTTGATAAAGCCCGGAGCTACTGCATTTACAGTAACATTTCTTTTGGCAACTTCCTGAGCCAAAGCTTTTGTAGCACCTACTACAGCACCTTTTGCAGCTGAGTAATTTGTCTGGCCGGCTGTTCCTTTTACTCCGGATACCGAAACCATATTGATGATTCTTCCGTACTTGTTACGAAGCAGCTTTTGGATAAAGAAATTGGTTACATTGAAAAATCCATCCAGACTTGTATTAATCACGCTGTTCCAGTCTTCTTTCTGCATCCACATAAAAAGACCGTCTCTTGTGATTCCGGCATTATTGACGATCACTTCTACTACTGCATCAGGGTTTTTCTCCTGCCAGTCCGTTAAAACAGTCTTTGTCTCTTCGGTATTTCCTACATCAAATTTAAGGATTTCTCCTGTAGCACCCAATTCTTCTACTTTAGCCAACGTTTCGTTTGCTGCGGTTTCGTTTGAAGCGTAGTTGATAAGGATGTGATAGTTTTTCTCTTCAGCCAGTTTTATACAGATTGCCCTCCCGATTCCTCTGGAGCCTCCTGTTACAATTGCACATTTCATGCGTTAGTGTTTATATCGTTTTTAGTTTTTTTTAAGTTGAGAGGATGTCTTTAATTGAATAGACAATCCATGACAGCTAATAGTTACATTCCTTTCAGATATTTCTTCACTTCTTCCAGGTATGGATACATCACCATATCATCTGAGAAAGCAGGAATAATTTTTCTGATTTCATCATACAATTTCTTTGTAGAAGATGAAACTTTATCCTGGAACCCAAGATATTCAACAGCCTGAATAATTGTAATGGCTTCAATGGCCAATACTTCAAAAGCATTTTCAATCACTTTTCTGCAGATCACCGCAGCATTGGTTCCCATACTAACGATATCCTGATTATCATTATTGTTTGGAATACTGTGAACATACATAGAATTTGACAGCATCTGGCTTTCTGCCGTGGTAGAAGTTGCCGTAAACTGTACTCCCTGCATCCCGAAATTGAAACCTAATTTACCTAAATTTACAAAAGGAGGCAAAATTTCATTGATTTTAGCATTCAGAAGATAGTTTAGCTGTCTTTCTGCAAGCATTGTCAGTTTGGTTACCACAATCTTAAGTTTGTCCATTTCCAGAGAGATATAATCTCCGTGGAAGTTTCCTCCATGGTAAACATGCTGGTCTTCAACATTAATAATCGGATTATCATTTGCTGAATTAATCTCATTTTCAAGCACTTTCTCTGTATATTCCAGCGTATCTAATACCGGACCCAGAATCTGAGGAACACATCTTAAAGAATAATATTCCTGAACTTTTTCCTTGAATACTTTCTCCTGCTCTTCAAAATGAGTATAAAGATGATCTTCTCTTTTTCTGATCAGCTTACTGTCTGCAAGATGAGCACGCATTCTTTCTGCCACTTTCTGCTGGCCGTAATGTTTTTTAGTTCCGTTCAAAGCTTCTGATAAATGGTCATCATAAGCCTGTACAATCTCATTGATTGCACAAGAAAGTCTAAGGGAAATATCTGTAAGCTGATTCGCTTTATAAGCATTCACAATACCGATTCCTGACATCACAGAAGTTCCGTTCATCAAAGCAAGCCCTTCACGGATCTCTACTTTTATCGGTTCTAATCCTTCAATTTCAAAAACCTCTTTGGTAGATCTTCTTTCTCCTTTGTAAAATACTTCTCCTTCTCCGATCAGTACCAAAGCCAGGTGAGCCAGCTGAACAAGATCACCACTTGCGCCTACTCCTCCATGTTCAAAGATCAATGGAGTAATATCTCTGTTGATCAGCTCCTGAAGAAGATAAACAACAGACTGGTGTACTCCGGAATTCCCTAATGACAAAGTATTCAGTCTTGCCAGCATACATGCTTTCACCTCATCTGCAGGCAAAGGGTTTCCGATTCCTGAAGAGTGGCTTCTTATCAGGTTATACTGAAGCTGGTGCGTATCTTCATCACTGATTTTAAACTGAGCCATCGGCCCAAAACCGGTGTTCACACCATATATTACTTTATTTTTTGAAAACTCCTTTAAAAACTGAAAACTCTTATCCACTCTTGATAAAAGTGATTCATCCAGTTCTATTTTTTCATTCTCAATGATAATTTTTTGAAAGTCTTTCAGTTCTAAAAAGTTATTTATTTTCATCAATTAAAAGTAATAGTTGATAATTTTGTAAAATATTAATTATTTGTCACTAATTTTGCGGCAAAGATAAAAGTTATTATTAAAATAAAAAATCAAAGATGAGCAAAGAATTTGTTGACGTTCTTGTAATCGGAGCCGGACCTTCCGGATGCGTGTCTTCTTCATACCTGAAGAACAATAACGTCAGCGTGAAAGTAGTCGAAAAGACAAAATTCCCCAGACTGGTAGTGGGTGAAAGCTTAATTCCGAGGGTAATGGATCACTTTGAAGAGGCCGGACTTTTCCCTGCATTAGACAAAATGGGCTTTGAAAAAAAGCTTGGGGCACGTTTCCTTCGTGGTGACGAGGTCTGCATTTTTGATTTCAGCAACAAGTTCGGGGAAGGCTGGGACTGGACCTGGCAGGTTCCGAGAGCTGATTTTGATAATACTCTTGCTCAGGAAGTCATTAATAAAGGAATTGATCTTGAATTTGAGACTGAAGTTATTGACATAAAATTTAACGGAACAGATTCTGTAACTACGGTAAAAAATAAGGATGGAGAAACAAAAGAAATCCATGCAAAATTTGTTATTGATTCCAGCGGCTACGGAAGAGTTCTCCCTCGTCTTCTTGATTTGGAGAAGCCTTCAAAATTATCGCCTCACTCTGCTATTTTCTCTCATGTAAATGATATTAACAGAGAACCGGGAGAGGAAGGAACTTTAATTTCTTTTGACATTATTGAAACAGAAGTATGGCTTTGGGTAATTCCTTTTTCTAATGGAAATACAAGTTTAGGAATTGTAGGCCCTACTGAATATATTGATAAATTATCTGAAAACGGAGACACAGCCGAAGCTTTAAGAAAAGCTATTTCTCTTTCTGATTATTATGTAAAACGTTTTGGGGATGTAGAATTCCTTTTTGAACCAAGACATCTCAAAGATTACTCTTGCTCGGTAAAAAGTTTATTCGGAGATGGGTTTGCTTTAACGGGGAATGCATCAGAATTCCTTGATCCGGTATTCTCTTCAGGAATGGCTTTTGCCACAGAATCCGGAATGCTAGCCGCAAAACTGGCATTAAGGCAGTTAAAGGGAGAAAAAATCAACTGGCAGACGGAATACACAGATTATATTTTATACGGTGTGGATGTTTTCACAACGTATGTAAAAGAATGGTATACCGGAAATCTTCAGGAGCTATTCTTTCACCAGCCGGAAAATCCGGACGTAAAGAAAAAGATCTGTGCTGTTTTAGCAGGTTATGTCTGGAACAAAGACAATCCTTTTGTGAAAAAGCACGATACAGTTATTAAAAACCTTGCCAACCTGATCAAACTAGAAAAACAGGAACAGCAAAACCAAGCATAAAAAAACGGTCTGAATTTTCAGACCGTTTTTGTTATTTTATAACTGCTTTAATTTCTTTTCCTAATTTTTTACCTGTAACTTCATAAGCTGCTGCTATTCTTCCGTATTCCCATGCAAATTCTTTATTCATCTGCTTACCACCTATTTTATCTGCTTGCAATCTCATCACTACCTTTGAAGGATTCTCAGTTTCTACAAACTTCAAATCTGCAGTCAGTTTAGCTTCCTGAGAGCCAATCATTCCGCCATACCAGCCTGCGTAGATCCATTTTGCATCAATAATCAAAGTATATTTTGTCTGTGCATCTTTTTTAAAAGTCACTTTTTTTGATTTTCCATTGATCCCTTTAAGAAAATAGTCTAAATACTCAGAACTTTTAAACTTCCCCCACTGATAAATCCAGTTATTCCAAACAGCTTCATTTTTTTTAGCTGTGATATCAGCTTTTCTATTTTCAAGATATTGAGCTTCTGTAAAGTTTTTCTCCTGATAAACAGCGTTATCAAATACCAATTGTACATTTACTTCAGACTGATCTTTTAAAAAATCAAAATTCCCCTGTTCAAAGTTGATTTTATTTTGGGCAAAAGTTGATGTTGTAATTGCTACAAAAAGCAGCAGTAATAATTTTTTCATAGTGTATTAGCTCTAATATTTAAGCGACCAAAGATATATAAAAATGCAGCTCCCGGTCATTCTTTATATTTAATTTTATCTCAAATCAATAAAAGTAATTGGTTTTCTGCTGTTTGGATTGAAAACTGTTTTGGACAGGATATCAAAATCAATGATTTCAATTTTCGGACTTACTCTCAATTTTGCACGGAAGTGATCTCTTACTTCATTCACAAAGCTGTCGTGTTCTTCTTCTGTACTTAGTTTAATGATAATTTCGTCAAGACCTATTTCGTTGGCCTGAATAACAATCTGATAGCATAAAATATTGTTGAAATCATTTAAAATATCATTCATTGCCGGTGGGTACAGCGTTGTTCCTTTATATTTGATCATCTGCTGTTTTCTCCCTACTACAGGCCCTAACCTCATCGTATTTCTTCCGCATTGGCAGGGTTCATAGTGTGCTTTTACAATATCTCCGGTTTTAAATCTTAGCAAAGGGATTGCTTCAACGCCTAAAGTTGTAATCGTAAGTTCTCCACTTTCTCCTTCATTAACCGGATTTCCGTTATCGTCCAGAATTTCTGTGATAATTAATTCCGGATGATGATGTCCTCCGATCTGAAATTCGCATTCTGTGAAAGCAGTGCTCATTTCGGTAGAAGCATAGGTGGAAAAAAGTTTTATATCCCATTTTTCTTTGATCTTCTGCGAAAGAATATTATCTGTAAAGTCCTGATTTTTGATACTTTCTCCGATACATACAGCTCCATAGACACTTGAATTTTTATAATCCAATCCATGTTTTTCAGCATAATCAATCATTTTCAAAAGAAAAGAAGGAACGGTAATCAAATATTTAGGTTTGTATCTAAAAATAGAATCCCATTGCAGTTCGGGAATTCCTGGTCCCATTCTCACTACGCTTGCGCCCATTTTTCTTAAGCCCAGAAAATAAGCAAGTCCTGCCATAAACCTTTTATCTATGGTGGTGATCATCTGAACAACATCTCCTTTCTGAATTCCTGCACAAGCGAAAGATATCGCTTCATTATAAGCCAGCCTTTCGAGATCATTATCCGAAAGTCCAAAAGTAACCGGATCTCCCAAAGTTCCGGAAGTGGTACTGTAATCAACAATTTTATCTGGTGTTATGCAGAAAAAATCATGGTTACATTGCTGCAGATCATTCTTCATTGTGGTAGGAATCTTCTGAAGATCCTCCAAAGTACGAATGTCAGCAATATGAATATTATTTTCTTTAAACAGTTTTTGATAAAAAGGTGAATGAGCTTCAAGATAAGTCAAAAGTTCATGAAGTTTTTCTTCCTGAAATAGTTTGATTTCCTGAATGCCTGCTTTCTCGATTGACGGATGAAATTCCAATGATTTTAATTTTTAAAGAGCAAATTTATTTAATTAAAATTAAAAGATTTAAGTATTAAAAGATTATTTATCTCTGGAAGGTAAAGGTTTGTGTGTTTGTATTTCCAGCGGTATTTATGGTTGTTACTTTTAAAGTATGAGATCCTGATCCTTTGGGACATTTTTCATCAAAGGTGTAGACAAAATTATCTTTTATACGGGCGAATCGAAGCCATTTCCCATCCAGTTCTGCCCGGAATGAAATAATATCTCCCACTTTCGTTGTTCCTTTTAACAATAAAGAACTGCTGTTTACCAATGCTCCTTCAGCCCAGCCTGAGGAAACAGAAGGCATATTATTGTCTACTAATAATTTTGCGGTACCCAATCTGTTAAACTGCGCTTCTGCTCTGTCACCATTCCATTTTGCTTTTACCACATTCTTATCACTTCCATAGTCAAGGAGAATAACGGCTTTATCTTTTTCAGTGTCAGATAACTTTCTATTAGGTTTTATTTTCAAAGTATATTCGTCCTGAACCGGAATATATGGACTGTGTAAAACAATACTGTTTGAAGCTGCAGTGGGATCGGTATCCGGTTTTTCATAAGCTTTGAAATTTACAGCATCATAGACCGCATTTTTGCTGAAATTAATCTCTGTATTTTCTGTGGAAATTGTTTTTCCTTCATTAGGCATTACAGTTTTCCCTGTAGAAGATACTTTATCTGAAGTTTTATTTAACTGGAGTTTTGTTGTTAACCGACTTATATTTCCCTTTGTATCTTTCAGTACTATTTCAATATTATGAACCTCCTCATCCTGAAGATTGATAATTCCAGTCAAATTCGGAGTACTGTAATTCTGAAGTTTCATTCCTGGTAAATCAGCTAAGTGCTGAATTCCCATTTTATCTCTGATGAATTTAGTATAATCTATACAGCCGTTGATATAACGGGTATCGTCATAATGTATTTTATCAATTTTAAAACTGTAAATCAGCTTGCCATCCATCAGTAATTCTGCATTATAAATTCCCAGATTAAAACCCTTATTGGCCTTATCTACAGCTTTAATGGCAAAACTTATTTCGGGAGAATTGACCTGAACAAGATTAGAAGTATAAACATTTCCAGCTTTTTTCACTGCAATTCCGTTAGCACCAGGTTCATATGTACTGAAACGTCTGTCATACCAATACAATCCGCTGATAATTGGAGCTATATTATCAGGAATAGCAAAGCCAAAAAGTAGCGGATTAAGACATTCTTCTGTTTTGGTATCTCTTATTTCAAAATGCAGATGCGGGCCTGCTGATCCTCCTGTATTGCCACTCAATGCTATTTGCTGTCCTTTCTCTACCGGAAACTGTCCGGGTTGAAAACTTATATCCTGCTCCCACTTTTCATCTTTGTATTGTTTTTCCTTTACGTATTCATCAAGCTTATTGAAGTATTTGTTCAGATGGGCATACACGGTAGTATAACCATTGGGATGAGTAACATACACAGCATTTCCAAATCCGTAACGCTCTACTTTTATCCTGCTTACATACCCTTCTGCAGCTGCTAAAACCGGCAAATTTTCCTGACTGTTGGTTCTTAGATCCAGTCCCATGTGAAAGTGATTTGTTCTTACAGCACCAAAATTGGCTGCCAACTGCATGGGAATGTTTAATGGATTTCGGAAATAATTCTGAGGGTAATTATTTTGAGCTTGCACAATGCTTGAGCTGATAAAGCAGACAAAAAGCATCAGTTGATAAAAGGTTTTCATACAGCATTTGAGTTTATAGATCTATTTAAATGTACAAAATTTCGGCCAATAAGCGCTTGTTAGGATATTCATTTTTAGAATCACCTTTGTTTTCTTAACCACAGACTTCCTCTGCTCAGTGAAACGCCATTGCGAGCAATTTTAACCCATTTATAAGATCTTTTTGTGAACTTTGCGTAATCAAGTTTTGGCTAAAGCCATTGGATATTTTTATTATTTAAGCGGGCTAAAGCCCGCTCCTATTAAATAATTGCGTTGAATCTCATGCAAAAAACAGTCAGAAAAATTCACTTATTCACGATTCACAATTCACTTTTTCTTATCTTCTCCATTTATATTTCTGAAATTGAACTTTTTAATAGAATATATCGAAATAAAACATATATTATAAACCGACAAATTTTAGTAAATTTGCAGACTTAATTAATCAACGATATTGAGATATTTACAATGAGCCAATTTAAAGAATACAAAAACCTCAACCTTATTGACGTAGCAGAGAATGTAGCGGAATTTTGGAAACAAAATAAAACTTTCAATAAGAGTGTTGAGATTCGTCAGGGAAATCCTGAGTTTGTTTTTTATGAAGGTCCGCCTTCAGCAAACGGTATGCCTGGAATTCACCACGTAATGGCAAGAGCATTGAAAGATATTTTCTGCCGTTACCAGACGCAAAACGGGAAACAGGTTTTCCGTAAAGCAGGCTGGGATACGCATGGTCTTCCTGTGGAACTGGGTGTAGAAAAAGAGTTAGGAATCACAAAAGAAGATATTGGCAAAAAAATCTCTATTGAAGACTATAACAAAGCTTGTCGTGAAGCGGTAATGCGTTATACCGATGTTTGGAATAATCTTACGGAGAAAATCGGATATTGGGTGGACCTTGATGATCCGTACATCACGTACAAGTCAAAATATATGGAAACCGTTTGGTGGTTATTGAAGCAATTGTATAGCAAAGACTTGTTGTACAAAGGTTACACGATCCAGCCTTACTCTCCGAAAGCAGGAACAGGACTTTCTTCTCACGAGCTGAATCAGCCTGGTACCTATCGTGATGTTTCAGATACTACGGTTGTTGCTCAGTTTAAAGTAAAGAAAGACTCTTCAGCATTATTCAATGATGTTGACGGGGATGTTCATATCCTTGCATGGACGACAACTCCATGGACGCTTCCATCCAATACCGCTCTTACTGTAGGTAGGGATATTGAATATGTTGTAGTTAAAACTTTCAATCAATATACATTTGAACCTGTAACTGTTGTTTTATCAAGAGTTCTTTTACCTAAAGTCTTCGGTAAAAAATATGCAGAAGGTACAGATGAAGATTTTGCCAATTACACTCCGGAAACTAAAGTAATTCCTTTCAAGGTTTTAAAAGAGTTTACAGGAGAGAAACTTGTTGACACAAGATACGAGCAGTTAGTTCCTTGGTTTACGCCAAATGATAATGCTGAAAATGCATTCAGAGTAATCCTTGGAGATTTTGTAACCACAGAGGACGGTACGGGTGTTGTTCATACTGCGCCTACTTTCGGTGCGGATGATGCGAGAGTGGCTAAAATGGCTCAACCTGAGATCCCACCAATGTTGGTAAAAGATGAAAATGACAATCTTGTACCATTGGTAGATTTACAGGGTAAATTTATCAAGGGAGAAAATGTTCCTGAGGTATTCTCCGGAACCTATATTAAAAACGAATATTACGATGAAGGAACAGCTCCTGAGAAATCATGGGATGTAGAACTTGCGATCCTTTTGAAAACGGAAAACAAGGCTTTCAAAGTAGAAAAATATGTTCACTCTTATCCACACTGCTGGAGAACTGACAAACCGGTCTTGTATTATCCGTTGGATTCATGGTTTGTGAAAATGACTGCTGTAAAAGACAGACTGGTTAATTTGAACAAAGAAATCAACTGGAAACCGAAAGCTACTGGAGAAGGACGTTTTGCCAATTGGTTGGAAAATGTAAACGACTGGAATCTTTCCCGTTCAAGATATTGGGGTATTCCGTTGCCGATCTGGAGAACAGATGATCTGAAAGAAGAAAAAATCATCGGTTCTGTAGAAGAATTATACAACGAAATCGAGAAATCAATTGCAGCCGGGCTGATGACTGAAAACCCATTCAAAGGTTTCATCATCGGAAATATGTCTGAGTCTAACTATGAGCTTGTGGATCTTCACAAAAATGTAGTAGACAAATTGGTATTGGTTTCTGATTCAGGAAAAGCAATGAGACGTGAAAGTGACCTGATCGACGTTTGGTTCGATTCAGGGTCTATGCCTTATGCTCAATTGCATTATCCTTTTGAAAATAAAGAATTAATCGACAATAATAAAGCATTCCCTGCTGATTTCATTGCAGAAGGTGTTGACCAGACCCGTGGATGGTTCTATACGCTTCATGCGATCGGAACTGCTGTGTTTGATTCTGTTGCTTATAAAAATGTAATGAGTAACGGTCTTGTTCTGGATAAGAACGGACAAAAGATGTCAAAACGTTTAGGAAATGCAGTAGATCCATTTGAAACACTTTCTGTGTACGGACCGGATGCTACCCGTTGGTATATGATCTCTAATGCAAACCCATGGGAAAACCTGAAGTTTGACATTGAAGGAATTGACGAAGTAAGAAGAAAGTTCTTCGGAACACTTTACAATACCTATTCATTCTTTGCTTTATATGCGAATGTGGATGGCTTCAACTATTCTGAAAAAGAAGTGGAAAACCGTCCTGAAATTGACAGATGGGTTCTTTCTGAACTGAATCTTCTGATTAAAGAAGTAAAAGCTTTCTACGAAGACTATGAACCGACAAGAGTAGCAAGAGCCATCAGTACTTTTGTGAACGACAACCTAAGTAACTGGTACGTAAGATTGTGTAGAAGACGTTTCTGGAAAGGAGATTATTCTGATGACAAGATCTCAGCTTACCAGACTTTATATACCTGTCTTGAGGTAGTTGCAAAACTATCTGCTCCTATTGCTCCGTTCTTTATGGATCAGTTATATCAGGATCTAAATAAAGTAACAGGTAAAGAAAACTGTGAATCTGTACACTTAACAGACTTCCCGGTAGCTGATGAAAGCTTAATTGATCAGGATCTGGTTGAAAAAACGCATTTGGCTCAGAACATTACAAGTATGGTCTTCTCCTTAAGAAAGAAAGAAAATGTAAAAGTTCGTCAGCCATTACAAAAGGTATTAGTTCCTGTATTGGATTCTAAAACAGAAGAACAAATTCTTGCTGTGGCAGAACTGATTAAACAGGAAGTCAACGTAAAAGAATTACAGTTAATCAATGCTGAAGAAGCATCTCATTTAATTGTAAAGCAGATAAAGCCTAACTTCAAAGCTCTTGGTCCTAAATTAGGAAAAGACATGAAGGTGGTGGGTGCCGAGATTGCAAATCTTACTACAGAACAGATTGCCGGTCTTGAAAAAGAAGGAAAAATAGACGTTCAGGGATATGAAATCACCCTTGATGATGTGGAGATCTCAACAAAAGATATCCCGGGATGGACGGTTACTTCAGACGGAAAAACAACTGTGGCATTAGATTTGACGTTAACCGATGAGTTAAAATCTGAAGGTATTGCAAGAGAATTCATCAACAGAATTCAAAACCTGCGAAAAGATAAAGACTTTGAACTGACAGACAGAATTTCAATCACATTAGAAGAAAGCTCTCCTTTCCTGAGTGATATTAAGAAAAATGAAGAATATATTTCTTCTGAAGTCTTGTCAAGTAAAATAGAAATTGTATCTTCACTTTCAAATTTTAACGAAATCGAAATAGATGAGGTTAATTTTAAGATAAATGTTGAAAAAAATTAACATGTAGTTATTATATTTCAAATTCCATTTCATAATTTTATTAAAAAAGAGAAAGAATATGTCAGACGAAAGAGTTAGATACAGCGATGCTGATTTACAGGAATTTAAAGCGATTATTAAAGAAAAAATAGAAAAGGCAGAAAAAGATCTTCAGCTTATCAGAGAAAGTTTTATCAATGACCAGAATAATGGAACGGATGATACTTCTCCTACCTTCAAAGCTTTTGAAGAAGGAGCAGAAACGCTGAGTAAAGAGCAGAACTCTATTTTGGCAGGAAGACAGGAAAAATTCGTGCGTGATCTTAAAAATGCTTTGATCAGAATCGAAAATAAAACGTATGGTGTTTGCAGAGTAACAGGAAAACTGATTCCTAAGGAAAGACTTTTAGCCGTTCCTCATGCTACGCTGAGCATTGAAGCGAAAAATATGCAAAAATAACCGTAAGGTTTGTAAATAATATTGGGTTTATATCGTATTCACGGATACTTTATAAACCTAATTTTTAATGTATACCCATGAGCGAATTATTAATTTTGGGAGCTATTGTCGCCATAGTATTATTGTTTTTCAACAGAGAGTGGATCAAAAACAGATTCTTTCCTGATCAGCAGAAAAACTATACTATTGATGACAAGTTCAATTCTGATAAGCGTGAACGGGAGAAAGAGATCGACAGACTTTTAAGCAAAATGGGTAAAAACGGAGTGAATGATTTGTCTGAAAAAGACAGAAAAAGACTTGACGAATTGTCCAAAATGTAAATATTTAAATATAAGAAATGGAATCTATCATAGTACATCCTAAAAATTCTATGGAGCTGAGTGCACTGAAAAGTGTTTTGAAGGAAATGGGCATTAAATTTGAAAAAGCTCATGTTAAAAGTTCGTATAACGGACAGAAAGTAGTCAAGAAAGCAAGCGACAATAAGCCGGCTGCAAAGCCTTCAAAACCTAAAGGACAGTAATGAAAAAGATATTAGCGATAACATTTTTAGTGTTGTTGATTGACCAGGCTTCAAAAATTTATATCAAAACTCATTTCGAACTGAACGAAAGTATTCCTGTGATAAACGGTTTCTTCAACAAAACTTTTGTTGAAAACCCCGGAATGGCTTATGGATTTCATTTTGGTGGAATCATCGGAAAATATTTTCTGGTAATTCTAAGAGTTTTCCTGATTGGAGGAATGGTATATATGTTTAAAAAATGGTTAAAAGATGGAGCTTCCAATTATCTTTTGATTCCTATGGCTATTATTTTCGCCGGAGCAATCGGAAATCTTATTGACGGGATGTTTTATGGGATGATCTTCGATACCGGCACAGTATATGACGCAACTACCGATCGATGGATTGGATATGGAGGCGTCTCTAAGCTTGTTCCTTTCGGACATGGATATTCTACCTTTATGAAAGGCTGTGTAGTAGATATGCTTCACTTCCCGGTAGTAGACTGGTACGTTCCTGAAAGCTGGCCTTTAATAGGTGGAAAACATATTGAATTCTTTAAATATATTTTCAATGTTGCCGACTCAGCCATCACGGTTGGTGCTGCATTCTTATTAATATTCAGAAAAAGAGCTTTCCCTAACGGACTGGAGTTTTAATGTTATATTTCGGATGAAAAAAATAATCAAAAATATTTTTAAAATTTTCCTGCTTCTTTTGGTTGCAGGAATTATTTTTATTGCCTGGGCAAATTACAGCATCAAAAAAGACAGTGAACCTTTTGTTTCCTACAATATCGCTGATGTACCTGAAGCAAAAACAGGTCTGTTATTAGGTACAGGAAAAACATTAAGCAACGGAACCCCGAATGCTTATTTCTATAACAGAATTAAGGCCGCTGCTGATTTATTCAAAAGCGGAAAAATACAATACATTATCGTTAGCGGAGATAACAGCACCAAAGACTATAATGAACCTGAAGATATGCAGCTGGCATTGGTGCAGGAAGGAGTTCCACAGGATAAAATTATTCTGGATCATGCCGGATTCAGAACATTGGATTCTGTGGTAAGGGCAAAAGATATTTTCAGCCAGACAAAACTGATTGTTATTTCTCAGAAATTCCATAATGAAAGAGCCGTTTTCCTTGCCAGAAAAAATGGAATGGAAGCCTTTGGGTATAATGCTGCCGATGTGAATAAATATGCAGGGTTAAAAACCAATATGAGAGAGTATGCTGCCAAAGCTAAGGCATATTGGGATCTTCTTTTTGGAGTAGAACCAAAATTTGGAGGGGAGAAGATTGTAATTCCTTAATATTTTTCCCACGGATTTCACAGATTTTCGCGGGTGAAGCGTAAAGGCATATAGATTATTCAAGGTTGATAGGTTTTGGCTAAAGCCAATGGATGTTGAATTTTAAGCTGGCTGGGCTTTCTTCGACTCCGCTCAGAATTATAACCCAGCCCTATTGAATTTTAAATGACAACATCTTTTATCTTTTATCTTTTATCTTTTATCTTTTATCTTTTATCTTTCATTATTTCCGGCAAACCTCGTAAATTTGCTATTCATTAATTTTTAAATATAAATTTTAAACAAATGTCAAGAATTCTTACCGGCATTCAAGCCACCGGAACACCCCATCTTGGAAATTTATTAGGGGCCATTATTCCTGCTATCGAACTTTCCAAGCAGGAAGGAAATGAATCATTTTTATTTATTGCGAATCTTCACACGCTTACACAGATTAAAGATGCGCAGACATTAAGACAAAATACCTACGAGATTGCTGCGGCTTGGCTTGCTTGTGGATTAGATACTGAAAAAACATTTTTCTACAGACAAAGTGATATCGCTGAAACCTGTGAACTTTCTTGGCATTTATCATGTTTTTTTCCTTATCAAAGATTAACATTAGCACATTCATTTAAGGATAAAGCTGACAGACTTCAGGATGTAAATGCAGGTCTGTTTACTTACCCTATTCTGATGGCTGCAGATATTTTATTGTATGATGCAGAAATTGTTCCTGTAGGAAAAGATCAGCTTCAGCACTTGGAAATCGCAAGAGATGTAGCTTCCAGATTTAACAATCAAATGGGAGAAGTCCTTGTATTACCACAGGCAGAACTTCAGCAGGACACGAAATATGTTCCCGGAACTGATGGACGTAAAATGTCTAAATCAATGGGAAATATTATCAATATTTTCTTACCTGAAAAGGAACTGAAAAAACAGGTAATGAGCATTGAATCTGATTCTAAATCTTTGGAGGAACCCAAAGATCCTGAAACGGATAAAACATTCCAGATCTATGAGCTTATTGCCACTCCTGAGCAGACTGAAGAGTTAAGAGCCAAGTATCTTGCCGGAAACTTTGGGTATGGCCATGCTAAGAAAGAATTATTGGATCTTATTCTGGTACGTTTTGAGAAAGAAAGAGAAACGTTCACTTATTATATGAATAATCTTGACGAGCTGGAAGCAAAATTACAGCAAGGAGCCGAGAAAACCAGACCTATTGCACTGGAAACTCTTAAAAGAGTAAGAACAAGCTTAGGATTTTAATTCTAAGTTGTAAACATAAGAAAGCCTTTCGTTTGAAAGGCTTTTTCATTTATTGTTATTTTCGGAATATCATTTCCCATTATTCTTTGTTAAGATAAAGTAATGCATCTGATCTCCGAATTCATAGACAATATCCCATCCCGGGTATTGTTTTATAATGGTTTTAATGATAGATAATCCTAATCCGGTAGAAGTATGATCTGATCCTTGCTTATAAAAACGGTTAAATATTCTGGATTTATCTAAAGGAACTGATGCACCACTGTTCTGGAATGTAATCCGGTTATTTTCAACAATAATATTTAACGTTCCCTCTTCAGTATTATATTTAACGGCATTTTTCAGAAGATTGGACAGCAAAATATCCGCCAGATCCTGATTAAAATCTGCGACAAATTTTCCTTTCTCTATAATATTGACCTCAACTTTTTTAAATGCAATGAAATCTTCATAATTCTGAACCAACTGAGCAATCATTCCGTTAAAATCAACGTCTGATGTTTTATTAAACTGGCTGTTTTCAATTTTGGAAAGCATTAATAATGATTTATTTAAGCCTACCATTCTTCGCAGATCATTTTTAACTTCGGTAAGGAAGGTCAGACTCTTTTTATCAAGGTCATCATTCTGAATCAGGAGGTCAATTTTATTAATAACAATAGCCAAAGGAGTCTGAAGTTCGTGAGAGGCATTTTCAATAAACTGTTTCTGCTGATAAAAAACAAGTTCGTTACGTTCAATCATTTCATTGATTTCCACATTCAATTCTTCAAACTCAGTGATTTTATAAGCCTGCTTTTCCTGTGAAAAAGGGATTCCGAACTGATATTTTTTAAGTTTATCCAAAATCAGATAAAACGGCCTCATTGCCTTATTCAACAGGTATCCGTTGATGACAACAATACTTATTACCAGAAGAAGATAAAGCACAATTAAAGCAGTCGTAAGGTCGTAGATCAATTCGTCCTCTTCAACGGTAGAAGTTCTTATGACAAGCCTCTGCTGATTTTTAAACTGATCGATAAAGTCTGCCTCAAGAACTCTGTAAGGCTGGTCCTTATCATCATATTCCATATAATACATCTTATTGTACAGCCTGCTTTTATTCTGATATTCTTCAGCTTTAATGGGATTGATTTTAAATTCATTAAAGCCAAAATCTTTATTCTTCAGCAGCTGAGGATTCAGATAAACAGCTTTGATAATCTGTATTTTCCGGTCCTTCAATCCGTCATCCACATTATCATGCACTTCATCCAGAATGTAGGCATAAAACAGCCCTGCCCAAACTGCAATAATGAACAGCAGGATCATGATCAGGTATTTTATGGTATAATATTTTAAAGAGATTTTCATCAGATGAATTTATATCCTATTCCGTACACTGCCTGAAAATCAGCTTCAGCATTGAGTGTTTTTAATTTCTTACGAAGATTTTTAATCTGTGAATAAATAAAATCCAGACTGTCTGCCTGATCGATATAGTCTCCCCAGATAGCTTCTGCCAATGTGGTTTTCTGTAACGTTTTTTCCGGATGAATCACAAAATAATACAATAGATCGTATTCTTTACGGTTAAGGACCAATTCCTCATTTCCAACTTTCACGGTTCTGTTTTCGGGATCAATGCTTATATTTTTGTATCGGATGATATTTTCACCATCCTGATTTTTTCTTCTGATCACAGACTTGATCCTTGCCATTAGTTCCGCAAGATGAAAAGGTTTTGCAAGATAATCATCGGCACCTATTTCCAATCCGGTTACCTTATCATCTACTGAGTCTTTGGCAGAAAGGATGATTACGGGATCTTTCTTGTGCATTTTTTTTATCTCTTTCAGCAGATCTATTCCGTTTCCGTCAGGCAGCATAATATCCAGCAAAATACAGTCATATTCATAAGAAATAATTTTCTCCAGTCCGTTACTGTAATTTTCGGCATACTCCACAATGAAATGTTCTGCCTCCAGAAATTTCTGTACCGTATCTTTCAGTTCGGGTTCATCTTCTACTATTAAAATCTTCATACCTCTGGGTCTATATGCTCTGCTGCGCGATTAACTTATATCAAATATAGGAAATTATAAGGAGGGAAGCCGGAGATAGGGATACACATCTGAAAGTCTACGAGAATATCATCAGTATAAGGGTTATATGATAAATTACCGATAAGATATCTACAAAATGGAAATACTCCCTACCTTCTTCCCTCAGGTCCTTTTTCATGAATAATCTAATTTGATTTCACATTACGTCCATCTGCATCAAAAACAAGACATAGACCGTTCATCAAATGAATTTTGTAAGCGTTGTATTTTCTTTCAATAGATTCAATTACGCTGCAAGGATGGTTTCTTGTCATAAATGAAACCATATTCTTTCTAATCTGAACAGAAGAAATCTTTCTTCCGTTGCTGTTTATTAAATTCCAGTTGACCATAATATTAAAATTTAGTGTTTGTAATTAAGTGTTAATCATCAATTCTTTTAAAATTTCCGTTTCTGTCGAATTCAAGCTCCAATCCGTTGGAAAGTTCTGCTTTATAAGACCATCTTTTCTTTTCAATTTTGATGATGTAAGTGTTGGGAAAATTCTTTGTACTATAGTTTCTGATCGATACCGGGATAAAACCATAGGGTAGTTTCTGATGTTTTCCATCCACTTCTTTCCAGTTTCCATTGCTGTCAAACTCCATTTTCATTCCATTGGTAAGGTATACTTTGTATTCATCTACTCCATAGATTTCTCTGTCTTCTATAGCGGAGTTTACAGGTATTCCTTTAAAATGGGCAGCAAGAAAGTTTTTAGCTGTTTTGGGTAACTGATTAGCATTGATCGCTCTGTCTTGTGCAGAAACAAAGCTTCCCATTAATAAAAACATGATCATCAATACTCCTGCGATTTTCTTTACATTTTTCATAACATTTAATTTTTCTGTCATTATTATGGAGCAAAGTTCCAAATCAATTTGGGAAAGAATTGGGAATATTCATCCGGTAAAAAAATTAAATCAAAATTTAGGTTGATTTCCCAAATCTATAAAAACAGAAAAGCCACTAAGATGATCTTAGTGGCTTATATTTATACTGCAGACTTTACGGTCTTACATTTTATAAGTATTCTTTAATCTGCTGAAGATGAGTAATGGCTTTTAACCCTTCTTTCTGTTTATCTTCCTTATAAACATCAAAGAAAATGGCATCCATTCCAAAGTCTGTTGCTCCCATTGCATCAGCAATCCAGTCATCTCCTATCAGGATACTTTCTTCTTTGCTGGCTTCGGAAAGTCCTAAGGAGTATTCAAAAATTCTGGGATTAGGCTTTCTTACTCCCACAGCATCTGCACTTGTAATTGTTTTAAAATAAGGTGCAATTCCGGACAGGGTGCATTTCCTTTCCGTTACTTCCTGAAATCCATTGGAGATAATGTGTAATGTATAATTCTTAGCTTTCAGATATTCCAAAACATCTTCAGCTCCTTCTACCAATTCATTATGACTCACGATATTATCAAGAAAATGCTCTTCAAAATAAAGGGCAAGTTCCTTATCTTCTACTCCAAAATGTTTAAATGAGTCATAAAAACGGTGTTCTCTCAAATACTCTTTGCCAATAATGCCATCTCTGATCTTTTCCCACAAATCTTCGTTGACAGCATGGTAAACAGAGTGAAACTCCTCAAAGTCAATATTGTACTTTGAAGCTATTTCCTGTTTTTCAAAAAGTTCCTTGATGGTAAGATAGGCATTTCTACGGTGATCCCAGAGTGTATTATCCAGGTCAAAAAAAACATGCTGCATTTTCATACAGCACAAAGTTAATCATTTTAATTTTTTAAAATTGGATAATTTTTGCTCTTGCTTTTCACAATTTCAAGGCTTTTAGAAAAATTAAGCAAAAAATTAATGGTTTGTTTCTTAGGTTTCAAAGTTTTCACTTTTAAGGAGTCATTTTTTTTCATAAGCGAAGTATGTTTTCCTTAAAACGTGAAATTTCCCAAAATATTATTTATCTGGTCAATATTATATTATTTTCATCCATGATTTTTCTCAGGTTTATCAGCGCATACCGTACTCTTCCAAGGGTCGTATTAATGCTCATATCCGTATGATCTGCAATTTCCTTGAAACTCAGACCGTCAAAAAATCTCAGTTTGATAACTTCTTGCTGATTTTGCGGTAAAAACTGCAGCATCCTTAAAAGATCTTCCTGTATCTGATTCGTTACAAGCTGATCTTCAATATTCTCAGAAGGCTCTCTGATCAAATCAAAAATAGAATATTCATCTGTTTCAAAAGTAGTTTCTGAAACTTTTATATTCTTTGCTTTTGATCTGAAATGATCGATGATTAAATTGTGGGAAATTCTTTTTGCCCAAAGAATAAATTTACCTTCTTCGTTATAACGCCCTTCTTTAAGCATCACAATAATCTTCATGAATGTATCCTGAAAGATATCGTTAGCCAAATCTTCATCATTAATTTTGTAAAAAATGAATGTAAAAAGTTCTCTCTGATGTCGGTGAATGAGGGTAGACAACGCAGCCTCGTCTCCTTTCTGGTAAAGGGAAATTAGTAAACTATCCGATTTTGATTTCATAACTCTTCTCAATATAAATATTTGCAGACAGGCATTCTACCAGATATTTCTTCTGGCCTTTGCTGTAAAACAAAACAGTTCTAGAGTAGAGTCTCTTCTATAGGCGGTAGTACAATTATTATGATGTAAATATAATAATTTTTTAATAACTGTTAACCTATTATTAAATTTTATAGAGAAAAATCTAAAAAAAATCATTTAAACATGTCATGAATAAAGACTGTAGGGATATTTAATGTAAAATTAATATTCAGACCTTTCATTTCTTTTCCGTTCAAACGGGTGTCTCCAATAGGGAAGGCATAGCCTCCCGTAAGGTCCAGCATCCCAAATAAGGTAACTCCTATTTTAGGGGCAATATATTTATTGGTTCCTTCTACTCCTGCTAAAAAGTAATACGAGTGGTAGAAGTCTACATTTTTTTCAAAATTAAGAAGAACATCAGCCTGCAGCTTTGGCATAATAGCAAATTTGGAATCCGCAACTCCCATCAGCGCAGATCCTCCCAATCTGTAAATCACATCATCATTTTTAAGAAAAAGCAATTTACCTCCTACTTCACCAAAGCTTTGATTCTGGTAGGTATACCCCACCGTAATCATTTTATGCATGGTATATTGTGCCTTTGCTAATGTACTTAGCAAAAACAGGGACAGGACAGCAACTACAGTTCGAAAATTCATCATCTTTCTATATTATTAAGGTGTAAAATTAAAAAAAACTGCCTTATCCAAAGATAAAGCAGCTCATTTATTATTCTTTAAGGGAAATTAAATTCCAAAAGCCGTTTTAATCTCCTCTACTTTGTCCAGTTTCTCCCAAGTAAAGAACTCAAGATTTTTTAATGTAAGCTCATTTTTCTGTCCTTTATTGAACGTTTTATCAGCTATATAGTGCTCTTTCCCCATATGTCCGTAAGAAGCTGTTTCCTGATAAACAGGGTTTCTTAATTTTAAGTTCTGCTCGATAGCATATGGTCTTAAATCGAAAATCGCAGAAACTTTCTTAGCGATCTCACCATCATGAAGGTCTACCTTTGCCGTTCCGTAAGTGTTGATATACAATCCACAAGGCTCAGCCACACCAATTGCATAAGAAACCTGTACCAAAACTTCGTCAGCCACTCCTGCAGCTACTAAGTTTTTAGCAATATGTCTTGTTGCATATGCAGCACTTCTGTCTACTTTAGAAGGGTCTTTTCCTGAGAAAGCACCACCACCGTGAGCTCCTTTACCACCATAGGTATCAACAATGATCTTTCTTCCTGTAAGGCCAGTATCTCCGTGAGGTCCTCCGATTACGAATTTCCCTGTAGGGTTGATGTGATATTTGATCTGATCGTTGAATAAAGCCTTGATTTCCTCTGTCTGCTGTGCAACAACTCTTGGAACCAAAATGTTCTTAATATCCTCACGAATCTTGTTCAGCATTTCCTCTTCAGCTGCGAAATCATCGTGCTGAGTAGAAACTACGATAGAATCAATTCTGATTGGCTTGTGGTCATCAGAATACTCAATAGTTACCTGGCTTTTTGCATCCGGACGAAGATAAGTGATTTCCTTATTTTCTCTTCTGATTGCAGAAAGTTCTTTAAGAATAGTGTGTGCCAGGTCCAATGCAAGAGGCATGTAGTTAGCCGTTTCATTGGTAGCATACCCGAACATCATTCCCTGGTCTCCTGCTCCTTGTGCATTTGCTTTCGCTTCAAAAGACTCATCATTTACAGCTCTGTCAACTCCCTGGTTGATATCAGGTGACTGCTCATGGATTGCAGATATTACTCCACAAGAATCTCCATTGAACATATATTCACCTTTTGTATACCCAATTCCGTTGATTACTTCTCTGGCAATGGTCTGTACATCAAGGTAAGCATCTGATTTTACTTCTCCCGCCAATACCACCTGTCCGGTAGTTACAAGAGTTTCACATGCTACTTTTGAGTCTTTATCATATGCTAAAAAATGGTCGATTAATGCATCGGAGATTTGATCGGCAATTTTATCCGGATGTCCTTCTGAAACTGATTCAGACGTAAATAAATAAGACATATAATTCTTTTGTTTTTAAAGATTTAAAAATAGTATTTACGAAAAATATGAATGAAATTGCCCAGAAAAAAGAATACTGTTTTAGCATATTTTTATAGAGGTTGCAATCAGGTCAAATTTTTCCTCGTAATAAACGTCAGCAAATTTAAGCACTATTTTCGTAATACTCAAAAATTTTGTTTATTAATTATAATTTTATTTAAATTGATGATTTCTATCACTTTAAAGCATCTCCATTACTGAGGCTTAATGCTTACAAATTCTTTTGGACTTTCGTGATAATTCAACTTAAGTTCTAAAGAAGTTTTGATAGAATGTGACAATTCATCAATAATTTTCTGCTTAAAGGTTGGCTTATAATAAATAATACTGATTTCTCTATAAGGGAAAGGTTTTTTGAATCTGAAAACATTTTTCTTCTGCTCTTCCGAAAGCTGGCTCAATGCAAGTTCCGGCAGAATACTGATCCCTCCTACTTTATCTACCATGTGTACCAGAGTCTGAATATTGGAAGCTAAGAAATCTAAGTTTTTAGGCTTCAATGTATTTTCTTTCAGATGACATATGTTCTCAAACTGATTTCTAAGACAGTTTCCTTCTTCAAGCAGCCATACTTTTTCTACATTCAGATCTTCCGGAATGATGTAAGAATTCTTTTTGTTTGCTTCTGTATTGGAACTGTAAATCATCAGCTCTTCATTGAATAGGAAATCCTGATAAAACTCATCAGCGGTATCATAAGGAGTTGAGATAATTCCCGCATCCAGTTCTCCGGCTTTTAAAGCTTTAATAATATTATCCGTTGTCATTTCTTTTACATTCATCTGAATCTTTGGATTATCTTCAAGGAATTTGAAGATTTCCGTAGGAAGAATGAAAGAAGAAACTGTAGGAATAATCCCCAGATTAAGAGTTCCTCCTAAAATATTATTCAAAAGGTTCGCTTTGTTTTTCAGCTCATTGACAGACTCTATAATAACTTTTGCCTGATCAATAATCTGAAGACCTACATCTGTGGTACGAATCGGGTGAGTCGTTCTATCGAAAACCTTCACATCCAGTTCATCCTCAAATTTCTGTATCATGGCACTTAACGTAGGTTGCGTAATAAAACATGCCTGAGCTGCTTTACCAAAATGTTTATACTTATCAACAGCGATAAGATACTCCAGTTGCTGAATGTTCATTTGATTAATATTATCTATTACAAAGATATAACGTTTTTGTTATTAGCAATTAAAAATTCAAGTAAATTTGATATTCACTACCTTTACACTTCGATTTAGAAAAAGGAAAAAGAATTATTCAAATTTTCAATTATATGGATTCTAAAAAATTAACGTTAAGCAACGGAGCACCTTACTTTGAGCATCAGGATTCACAGACGGTAGGACCAAGAGGCCCGGTATTGCTGCAAGACTTTATTCTTCAGGAAAATCTTGCGCATTTCGTTAGGGAAAGAATTCCTGAAAGAATAGTGCACGCCAAAGGAAGCGGAGCCTACGGAACCTTTACCGTAACCCATGATATCAGCCAGTACACAAAGGCAAAGCTGTTTTCAAAAGTAGGAAATTCATGCAGAATGTTTGCCCGTTTTTCTACTGTGGGAGGAGAAAAAGGAAGTGCAGATACCGCGAGAGACCCTAGAGGTTTTGCTTTAAAATTTTACACTGAAGACGGAAACTGGGATCTTGTAGGAAATAATACTCCGGTATTCTTTATTAAGGATGCGAAAAAATTCCCGGATTTTATTCATACCCAAAAAAGAGTTCCAAAAACCAATTTAAAAAGTGCCACAATGATGTGGGATTTCTGGAGCTTAAATCCCGAATCGCTTCATCAGGTTCTCATATTAATGTCAGACAGAGGAACCCCTTACGGATACAGACATATGCATGGTTTCGGGTCTCATACTTTCTCCATGATCAATGATAATAATGAAAGAGTATGGGTGAAATTCCACTTCAAAACAAAACAGGGAGTGAAAAATTTCACTGATGAAGAGGCTGTAAAAATGGCCGGTGAAAACCCGGACTTCGCTCAGGAAGACCTTTGCAATGCTATTGAAAACGGCGATTTCCCGAAATGGACTATGTACATTCAGGTAATGACTGAGGAGCAGGCAAAAGATTTCAGATGGAATCCTTTTGATATAACAAAAGTGTGGTTCCATGATGATTTCCCACTGATTGAGGTAGGAGAAATGGAGCTTAATGAAGTTCCTGTTAATTATTTTGCTCATGTTGAACAATCTACTTTTTCACCAAGCAGCCTGATTAATGGAATTAGTTTCTCCCCTGACAAAATGCTGCAGGGAAGATTATTCTCTTATCCTGATGCCCACCGCTACAGAGTCGGTGTCAATGCTCATCAATTAGAAGTAAACAGATGTCCTTTTGCGGTCAACAACTATCAGAGAGATGGCTATATGGCTGATTCAAGCTACTATCAGGACAAACCGAATTATCACCCGAACAGTTTCGATGATATCAAAGCAGATTCTGATTACAAAGGCTTTGAGTATGAATTAGACAGTGCTCATGTAGCCAGTTATAACAGAAACGACAATGACAGTGATCATTATACTCAGCCTGGACTATTGTATTCAAAAGCAATGAATGCCGAAGACCGAGATCACTTGATTCAAAATATTATAGGCAGCATGAAAGGCATCAGTGGACCGAAAAAAGATGAAATTATCAACCGACAATTATGTCATTTTTTTCGTGCCAATATTGAGCTTGGCATGAAAGTAGCTTCTCAGCTAAACGTCAATATTGATGCAAATATGATGAATCATTCCAAATAATCATATTGAATGATAAATTAAAAAAAAGGAAAAAAAAATAATATTTTTTCCTTTTTTTTGTAAAAAATTCATAATTTGCAAAGGATGATATTTTAAAGTGGAAAAATGAGTTACGAGAACATATTATTAAAAAAAGAAGATAAATTATCTATCATTACCATAAACAGACCTGAAAGTTTAAATGCTTTAAATGCAAAAACAATTCAGGAAATCAGTACCGCACTGGATGAGCTTAACGCTGATACTTCCTGCCGGGTAATTATCCTTACCGGAAGTGGAGAAAAATCTTTTGTAGCGGGTGCTGATATCAAGGAATTCAGCGACTTCGGACAGGAAAAAGCTGAAGAACTTGCAAGAAACGGACAAAATACATTGTTCAATAAAATTGAAAATATGTCTAAACCTGTCATTGCAGCCGTAAATGGTTTTGCATTAGGCGGAGGTTTAGAGCTTGCCATGGCATGCCATATCAGATATGCATCGGAAAACGCCAGATTAGGACTTCCTGAAGTAACTCTTGGATTAATCCCTGGATACGGTGGAACTCAAAGGCTTCCAAAGCTTGTAGGAAAAGGTATTGCCAACGAAATGATCTTCTCTGCCAAAATGATCCCTGCCCAAAAAGCAAAAGAAATCGGACTTGTCAATGAAGTATATCCTATTGAAGAATTATTAACCAAAACGAAAGAATTAGCAAACACTATTGCCTACAATTCACCAATGGCAATATCCAAGGCTATAAATGCCGTGAATTTATCTGACACGGAGAAAGGTTTTGAAACTGAAATCAAATATTTCGGAGAACTTTTTGAAATGGAAGATAAGAAAGAAGGAGTTACTGCGTTTCTAGAGAAGAGAAAGCCTAACTTCTAAACTTTCTAAAAGACTTTAATCCAAATTATTTCGAAAAAAACAATGCTGCGGTATGAATAAGTTTGATAAAGCTTATCTAAAAATGGCCCAAGAATGGGCAAAACTCTCCTACTGTAAGAGAAAACAGGTGGGAGCTCTTATCGTAAAAGATAGGATGATTATTTCAGATGGTTACAACGGGACTCCTTCGGGATTCGAAAACTGCTGTGAAGATGGAGAGGGGAAAACACACTGGTACGTATTGCATGCTGAAGCCAACGCTATATTAAAGCTGGCCGCTTCTACCCAATCTGCAAAAGGAGCAACGTTATATCTGACGCTTTCTCCCTGTAAAGAATGCAGCAAGCTGATTCTGCAGGCTGGAATTACGAGACTGGTGTATATTAATGAGTATTCAGATGACGATGGAATATCGTTCCTGAGGAACCATAACATTGAAATAGAACAAATATCGGACTGTGAACTAAAAAAATAAGCACAAATGACTTGGGATGAAAAGATCAAAGATTTTGAAATATTTCTTCGTTTCGAAAGAAATTTTTCAGAAAACACTCTCGACGCCTACGTTCGGGACATTAAGAAATTAAAAGATTATGCGAAAGAAGATCTGGCAAACGTCGGTCCAGATTCTATCGGTTACGAAAACCTGCAGGAATACATTTTCAATCTTTCCAAACAGAAATTCAGTGAGAGATCACAGGCAAGGTGGATATCTTCCATCAAAGCCTTTTTTAAATTTCTGCTTGAAGATGAATATCGTGAAGACAACCCTGCAGCGTTACTTGAAGGCCCTAAACTGGGATTATACCTACCTGATACCCTAAGCCTGCCTGATATCAACAAAATTATCGCTGCTATTGAAGTCAATACAGATCTTGGAAAAAGAAACCACAGCATCATAGAGGTACTATATGGATGTGGACTTCGTGTTTCTGAACTGATTGATCTGAAGATTTCCAATATCAACTTTAAGGAGCAATACATCAAGGTAAACGGAAAAGGAAACAAAACCCGTTTTGTTCCTTTGGCCGACTATACTGCTGATTTGCTGGAAAGTTATATCAAGGAGGTACGTTCTAAAGGTAAGATCAATAAAAAATATGAAGACACTCTGTTTTTGAACAGCCGTGGGACATCCATGTCCAGAGTGATCGTATTTCTTATTATTAAAGAACTTACAGATAAAGCAGGGGTTAACAAAAAAATATCTCCACACACCTTCAGACATTCATTTGCTACGCATTTATTGCAGAATGGAGCAGATCTTCGTTATATTCAGGAAATGCTGGGGCATTCCAGTATTACCACAACGGAAATCTATACGCATCTGAAGACGGAAGAATTAAGGGATGTTATTTTGAGTTATCACCCGAGAAATATTAATATTGCTCAATGAAACTATTGAAATATTGCCCAAACTGCGGCAAAGAGTCCTTACACTGGGACGGCGAAAAAAAATGGAGCTGTCCGGAATGTGGTTTTACTTTGTATAATAATGTGGCAGGTGCTGTAGCAGTTGTCATCAGATGTGGAGACGAAATTTACCTTACCCGAAGAAACAGAGATCCTAAAAAAGGAAAACTTGATCTTGCCGGAGGATTCGTTGATCCTAAAGAAAGTGCAGAGGAAACCTGTAAAAGAGAACTTTTTGAAGAACTTCAGCTTGAGATCGATATTTCTAATCTGAAATACCTTACCAGTCTTCCCAATATCTATCAATATAAAGAAATTGATTACAATACCATCGATCTCTTTTATGAGTATAATGTTTCGGAAAAGTTTGAGGTAAATCTTGAACTCTCAGAGATCTCAGAAGCGGTATGGATTCCTTTACAGGAGCTAGACCTTGAGGATATTGCTTTTGATTCTCAGAAGAGATTTTTTGAGAGCTATTTAAAGAAATAATTTTTGTAAATATTCTCCCGCAGATTTTACAGATCAGGCAGATAGTTGTTTAAACAATAGGCTTAGTTTGTAAAATCTGCGGGAGTTTTTTTATTGTAGAACTTAATAGGTATTCGTCTTCAGCATTTCTTCAAAATACTGAATCAGCAATGCTCTTTCTGCTTCCGAAAGATTTGCTTCCTTGTGATAGACTATATAACCTGGCATTGGCATTGCTTTACTTTGGATTGTCTGAATAGATTTAGTGATCATATTCTTCTTCAGATCCTTATTATAAGTTTCCCAGATCGAAAAGTTGAGATGCTCTCTGCCTTCATTCACATGACTTTTTACAGACCATGATACAGGTGCGATAAAAGCATATTTTGGATAAACTGTTTCATTGGAGTGACAGTCATAACATGCATTTTTAAGCAATGTACTGATCTTTTCGGGTGTTTTCCTTGCATCAACGAAGTTGGCAGCAGAATCAACAGGTTTATTGGTCCTGTCAATAGGAAAAAACTGAATCAGGGCAAATGCTACCAATGTCCAGAATACTATTTTCTTAGCCATTTTCATCTTTTTATTTTGAAGGAGTTAAAACGGCATTACCAGACTTAAATTCTTTTTTCAACTGTTTCGTAGTAGCAGGAGCAGCAGGCAGAGAGGTTTCCGATGACGAAGCAGGCGTTGAAATTGGAGTCGAAGCTGGTGCTGGAGAGGTTGATTTAGGGCTTTCAAGTGTTCTGGTATCTTTCAGATCCCAATCTTCTCTTGTTTCCCACAATCCTCTTACAATCACTTTTTTATGGAAAATATACGCATCTTCAGCAAAGATATCATTGGCGAAATCTGCTTCATCCCAGAATTTATTTCCATTATTATCTACCAGAATTCTTACAATATACTCTGCAGGTCTTAATATATCAAACTTCACCTTGTCTCCTTTTATATATTTCTGGTAGGCAATTTTGTCCGAAGAATCTATCAGTTGAATCCAATAATTAGCTTCCGGAGCATTTGCAATGGAAAACTCAACGCTTCCAAACTGATCTGCTTTAGCAACGTCAAAATCAAAACGTTTTGACTGACTGTTTTTTGCATAGAATGAAGAAACTGTTTCCTTAGGAACAGTAAGCTCATAGCTTTTCCCCATCACAAAATCTGACTGAACATGGATCTGATAAGGATTTGTATCCGAAATTTTAGCGGTGAACGGTAAAGTTGTTAAACTGTCGCCCTTGATTTTTAATGTCCATTTTGATGGATCTATTTTATCAACGATATAGTTTGATGCAAGTTTTAAATCTGCTTTTGGAGCGATTGATGTTCCGTCGTTATCACTAACGACATCCATTACATTCTTCTTATTATACCTGTAAAATAAAGAAACGCTGTAGGCACTATCTTTTTTCGGGCCTTTATTGTGAGTAAATGTGAGTTTTTCATTGGCTGTCTGCCCGACATCATCTTTTACAGCATCAAACCAGATTCTGACAGAGTCGGATTTTGGGTTGTGCGTTATTTTGATATCCTTTATTTTTTCATTCAGTGACTGAACTTTTACGTCATCAGGATTTCCTTCAAATGACATTATAATCCCACCCGCAATTTCTTTCATCTCCGAATATTTCACTGCTTTTCTGGAAGGGTATACTTTTAAATTCAATCCTGAAATAGATTTTTCCACCTCTACAGGGTCTTTCTGAAACCCAACTTTTTCTTTTCCCGGGTCATACATAGAATTTCCGTTCTCATCGTCAAAAGCAATGATTTTATATTTTCCAGGAGTCAGATAATTCAATTCATAATATCCATCTTCATCTACCTTTGTGATATAATAAGGTTTTTTCTTATAATCCATGGTATCTTTTACCTGATACAATCCAACCACAAGTTTATTTTCCGTTGTTGTTCCCGTTTTCGTTTTAATATCCAGTGCATCTTTTACTTCACCACTGATATAAAGATCATCCAATTTATCTCCCGTAGAAAAAGCAAAATTGAAATACCTCAGTATATTCGACTCGTTATTATCTACAATAGAATTTCCGAAATTGAAATTATAAGTTGTATTAGCCTGAAGAGTGTCAGTCCACTGGATCAGTACAAATTTGTTGGCTATATTGGAAGGGAGAATTCTGGTTATCCCTTTAATTGGAGGTGAAATTATCAGGTTTTTATTAATGTCCTTCAATGTCACATATTCATCAAAATCCAGACGGAGCTCGTGAATATCTTTTTTAACATTAATTCTTGTAGTATCAATGTTTGAACTTAAAAATCTTGGTGCTAAAGTATCCTTAGGCCCTCCAACAGGAGATCCCACTCTTGCACATGAATGTACAAGAAAGCAGATAACAAATAATAAAAGAAACCTTTTCATGAAAATGTTTAAGCAAAAATAAACATTATTCTCCAAAAACTTCCTGTCCGGAATTTAAAGTATCTTTATTGTCATGCATAACGGTATGCAGCTTCTCCTTTTGTAAAGGAAAATCTTCAAATAATCCTGATAAAGCAAGCGCTGTATATACTTTGTTTGAATATTTGTTTCCGATAGCAACAATGGTAACTTTAGATTTTAAAAGATGGGCAAATACAGAGTTTGTACCATGCCACCATCCGTTGTGATAGGTCAGCTTTTCACCATTATCAAAAATTTTCATCCTGAATCCTAATCCATAATTATTCATTCCTGCCTTTTCATTGCTGTAAGGAGCAAAAACCATCTCCATCAGTTCTGGCTTCAGGAAGTTTTTCGAATACATTGCTTTTGAGAAATTGTACAAATCTCTTGGGGTAGTGTACACATTTTTATCACCATAAATAAGATCCAATCTGTCAAGAGGATACAATTTATTTCCTCCATAATAGAAAGACTGTGAAGCTGTAGGAATATCTTTTTCCTGGAAGATGTACGTATTATTCATTTTCAGCGGAGTGAAAACCATTTCTTTCATTGCCTGCGGGAAAGGAGTTTTTGTCACTTTCTCTATCAATAAAGCCAATAAAGCAAAGTTGGTATTGCAGTACATAAATCCTGTATCGGTATCTCTTGCCAGATCAGGTTTGTATTTGATAATCATATTCAAAACATCCTGATTCGTAATAAATTGTTTGGATAGTTCTGCCGGTGCGGGCTGTATTTTGGTAATAAAATATTCATATTTCGGAAGACCGCTTCTTTGATCCAACAAAGTCTGAACGGTAACATTCGGATATGGGAACCCCGGAAAAAACTGGGTAAGATGATCTGTAAACTTTATTTTCCCAGCCTCAATCAGTTTCATCATCGCCATCGCCGTTAATGTTTTTGAAACCGAAGCCACATGCAATGGTGTATTTTTATCAATCGGCATCTGATTACCTTCTCTTCCGAAGCCTCTATAGTTTTCGTAAAGAATTTCATCTCCTTTAGCAACCAGAATTCCACCGCTAAGGTTACCTTCTTCCCATATTTTTTTGTAATACTGATCTATATAGCTTACCGTTGTCTGTTTGTTCAAAAGCTGTCCGTCACCTTTGACGAAAATACTTCCAAAGTCTACATTTCCATAGTTGGGCAGATTAGTCGTGTTTTCAGCTGAAACTTCTTTGGCTTCAGACTTTTTTTTACAGGAAAATATTGATAAAAGAATAGTTAGGATAAGTACAAAATTACGCTTCGTCATGAGATTCAAAATGAGCGGCAATTTAATAAAACTCAAAAATAAATAATAACCAAGAGAGGGACATTATGAATTATTTAACATAAATGAAAGGGAAAGTAAAATTTGAAGGGGCAAAATTATAAAAAAAGCGAATTCACTTTTTGTAAATCCGCCTTTTAAATTTTTATTTTTCTTTGTCTAACAATGTGAAGCGACAATTTTATCAACAATAAACTGAGCCAGTTTTTCTTTGCTCTGATGGGTCCAGCCGGCAATATGCGGCGTAACAATTGCTTTTTCAGATTCAAGAAGATATTTTAAATCTTCATTTTCTGTTTCAATATGCTCAAAAGAAGACTTTTCGTATTCTAATACATCCAGACAAGTACCTTTTACCTTTCCTGACTTCAACGCTTCTACTAAACTTTTAGTTTTCACATTCTTTCCTCTTGCTGTATTGACAAAATAGAAGTCGTTTTTCATTTCTGAGATAAACGTTTCATCGATAAGATAATGCGTTTCTGAAGTCAAAGGAATATGCAGACTCAAAACCTCAGCAGACTGCTTCAGTTCTTCCAATGAAACCTGTGTTGCATATTCATCCGAAAGACCAGGAAGTATATCATGGAAAATCACTTTGCACCCGAACCCCGAAAGTCTTTTAGCGGTAGCTTTTCCCATATTTCCATATCCGATAAGCCCTACTGTTTTTCCAAGCAATTCATCTCCTCTGTTTTCTTCACGTTTCCAGATTCCGTTTTTCACCTCCAGAGAAGCAATAAAAAGTCTGTTCATAATCACAAGCAGCATTCCAACCACATGTTCTGCTACAGAATCTCTGTTTCCTTCCGGAGAATTGATCAGTTGGATTCCCAGTTTTTCAGCAACAGGAATATCTATATTTTCCATTCCGGCTCCTACTCTTGCAATAAACTTCAGGTTCTTCCCTTTCTCCAGAAAATTTTGGTCTAATGGAATACGGCTTCTGATGATAATCCCGTCGTAATTTTCAATTTTATCACAAACCTCATCATAAGACGACGTAAAATCCTCTTCCAATATAAAGTTTTTAGCGAGAAGCTGCTCAGTGATAAGAGGGTGATTTTTATCTAAAAGAAGTATTTTCATTTTTTATTTAAAATTTAGAAATTAAAAAATTCAGAGATTGAGAAATTAATAATAATTATTTCTGAATGATGAAATTTATTTTAACGCAAAGCCTAAGCGTAAAAAACAAATGCTTTTAAGCTCGCAAAGGCGTGAGCACTCAGCAAAGTTTAAAAGCATTTTTATTGATAAAGTAATAAGTATTACTTTTTGTCTTTCTTAGATTCCTGAGGTTCCTGGAAAAGTTTTTTAAGTTCTACAGATTCCAAAGGTTTCATTCTTCCGGAAAGGATTAATGAAAGTTCTTTTCTACGGAATGCTGCTGCAAATCTTTCTTTTTCCTCTTCTGTTTCCGGGACCATTTCCGGGATCGGAATCGGGCGGTTGAATTCATCCACTGCAACGAAAGTATAGATACCTGCATTGGTGTGAATTTTCTTCTGATTGATAGGGTCATCCAACCATACATCCACATAAACTTCCATAGAAGTAGAGAATGCTCTGGAAACTTTAGACTCCAATACCACTACTCCACCTTCCGGAATCGGGTGGTTGAAAGATACGTGGTTTACAGAAGCGGTTACAACTCTTCTCTCGCAGTGTCTTGCTGCAGAAATAGACGCACAACGGTCCATTTTTGCTAAAAGTTCACCCCCAAAAAGATTTCTTAAAGAATTGGTTTCGTTCGGAAGAACGATATTGGTCATAATGGTCAGAGATTCTGACGCTTTTTTTATTTTTGCCATCTAGTCTTAGTATTGTTTGGAACGGCCGGAGCTGGTTTTACAGCTTTTCCGACAGGTTTTGCTAATGAATCTTTTTTCAAAGAATCTGAAACGGATGTTTTCGGGGTATGTACCATCACTTTAATGGTATCTTTTACAATTCTGTGAGTAGAAGTCTGTACAGAAACCTTATTGAAAGACTTTTTACCAAAAAGAAGTTCCTGCTGGGTAAAAGCCAGATATAAAATCCCCAAAACCGGAATAATCAAAAGGAAAGTCCAGAGAATTGTTTTTCTGAATTTAAAATCCTTTTCGCGATTAACTGAAGGATTTACCTTTTCTCCGTTATTGATATCTGAAAATCTGATCTCTTCCAGTCCATAAAAGTCCGGACGCCCTGATTCTATTCTTTTTCCTTTGAAATGAGTATGTCCTTCTTCAATGAAAACTGTTCCAAGGTTTTGAATTTCAAGAACCTGATCGGCCTGAAGTTTCTTCTTCCAAAAATCTGTCTGGATCTTAAGATCACTTCTTGAAGCCTCCAAGGACATCTGCTTCTGTCCTGCAATAAAAGCAGTAAGATCTTCAGCCTGTACTTCGTAGTCTATTGTAAATTCAATCTGACTGGCTGGAGGTAAGATGCTCCCGTTTTCGGAATTGATAATTGCCTTAGAATTTTTCAGTGAAAACACCCCAAAGCCTGGAACCGTGGCAGTTCCAAATTGTTTTAAGTATTCTAAAATGTATGCTGAAATATTCATTTGGCAGCAAATTTATAACTTTTTCATGACTTTTTAAGATATTTAACCTATATAAAAAAAGACTGCCGAGACAGTCTTTTGATTATTCTGTATCAAAACTGGAATACAGCTATTTAAACTTCTTTTTTTAAGCTTAACAATTGTAATGAAACGAGTAAAAGGGCAAATTTTCAAATTCACTTATTTGCTCTCCAACTTTCTCATTACTGAATCTTCCAGCTCACTCCAAACATAAAATTGGTTCCTGCCTGTGAAAAATAATACGGCTGTCCTTCGTACACAGACCCGTTATTGACATATTTCTTGTTGAACAGGTTATTTACCAATAGTTTTAATGCAATTTCATTATTGGCAATTTTAAACTGATACTGAGCGTTGAAATCTGTCAGGAAATAATCTTTAAGCTGCAGATTGGCATCTTCCGTATTATCCAGATATTGTTTCCCGACATACTGATTCATTAAAGCAAACTGAAAATTCTTTGTAGGGTTAAATTTCAGACTTAAATTGGCAATCACATTCGGAGAGAAAGAAATCTGTGTATTTCCAAGGCTTTTAGGAACATCTCCATTTTGAATATTAAAATCCTGATTTCTGCTCTGGCTTAAAGTTAAATTTCCTGAAACCTCCCATTGTTTGGATAATTTTGCCAATGCACCAAGTTCCACACCTCTTCTGTAACTCTTCCCGGAATTGGTTCTGATGAATGCTCCTACATTATTAAGTACACCATTTAATACCAATTGGTTAACGTAGTACATATAATACACATTCGCAGTAAATGATACAATCCCAAACTGTTTTTCAAAACCGGCTTCAATATCATGAAGTTTTTCAGCTTTCACATCGTTATTCGCCATCAGGTCATCTCTGTTTGGTTCACGGTGGGCATGGGCATAGGAAAGGAAAACTTTACCTCCTTCTATTCTGTAATTTACACCAGCTTTTGGATTAAAAAACAACCAGTTTTTACTTAAATCAGCTCCTTCACCATCACCTGCCATCAGAATCTTAGTATTGTAATTGATTTTTCTAAGCTGTAAATCACCAAAAAATTCAAAATTATCTACTCTGAACAAAGCTTTTGCAAAACCGGACACTTCATTTTTTATCGATCGGCTTTTGTAATACTCACTTTCATCAATCTGAGGAAAAAATACACCCGTAACATTTCCGTAGTGTCTTCCGTAATATTGATTGGCTACAACTCCCATGTTCAGGTCTAAGTTTTCAAACTTTCCGTAAAGTGTTGAAACAACTCCATAAAAATCATTATTCAGCCATTTTTTTCTGATAAAATCTGAATATTTTACAGTTTGCCCTCCTTCAGTCAAATCAGGTAAATTATATCTGGAAAAAGGATCTCCCTGCTTGTAGTTTTCATAATATCCTTTCCCTTTCGTATAGTGAAAAGTAGTTTCAAGATTCCATCGGTCACTGAATTTTTGTTCCCAAAGCAACTGATAATGGTTCTGTCTGTAATTGTCTGTTTCGTTGTCATAGAAACTTACAATATTCTCCCAACTGGCATCATAAATGGCACCTGAAATATTAAATTTAGGATCGGTTTCCCAGGTTTTACGGTCAATCCCGTTCCATGCCTGGTAAGTCTTTTCTTTTCCACCGAAAGCCATTAAACGTAACTTGGTATTTCCTTCTTCAAATAAGGCCGTAAAATTATAAGAATGTAAATTTGATGAAGCCCTGTCAATATACCCATCAGAATGAATATGGCTATATCTTCCCATTACAGAAAGACGGTTTTTCCAGAACTTACCGGAGCCTATCTCAGCTGAATATTTATAGGTCTTGAATGAGCCGTAGCTGTCATCTGTTTTAAAATAAAACTTTTCTTCAGGATCTTTAGAAATTACATTAATACTTGCCCCGAAAGCAGAAACACCATTATTGGAGGTTCCCACCCCTCTTTGAATAACAATCTGTGAAGCAGAACTTGTAAGGTCCGGAACATTCACAAAAAAAGTCCCCTGACTTTCAGAATCATTGTACGGGACGCCATTCATCATTACATTAATCCCGCTTCCTGAAACTCCACGAATTCTAAAACCGGTATATCCTACCCCATTTCCTGCATCTGAAGTAGAAATAATGGAGGTTTGGTTTTTTAAAAGAATAGGAAGATCCTGTCCTAAATTTTTACTGTCTAAATCTTTCTGTACGTTGATGATTTCCTTTGCAACCGGCAGTCTTTTGGTAAAGTTGACCGCTTCAATTTCTCTGATTTTCAGAGAGTCCTTATTCTGAGCCTGGATAAAGGCGACAGAGCCTACACTAAGCCCTAAAAAAAATAATCCTTTCATTCTATAAATCTTAACATTTAATGAATAAAAGGGGTGATTATGAGATAATTGACAAATTGCAAATGATCATTGATGTTTATCGATCATTTATCGCTAATCATCTATCAATTATTTAAATGGTTCCCTAAACAGCATTACCTGTTCCAGGTTCATTGGGTATAATCTCAGCCTGTTACAGCACCCCTTTATTTCAGCTGCAAAATTACAAAAAATATATGAATTGAGATTCGGGGTGCGAGGTGATTTACGGGTTAGAAAAAATAGGAGTTATTGAATGAATCATTCATCATTTATAATTCTTTAGTAGGTTTTATTGTTCGCATCGATATAATAATAATTTGATCCATCTTTGGTCACTTCAAACATCTTACCCAGCTTCCAGCTGAAGTTTCTTTTAATATTGGCGTATTCAAAAGGAATAATGATCTTATTGTTAACGTCAATGACTCCAAATTTATCATTATTGGAAGCAACAATCATCGGATTGGCCACATCATCTCCTTCCATAATGTACAGATACTGATATTGAGGATAAATCTGAAACTGCCTGTAATCTGCGGCATTCACAAATTTTGACTTTTCAATAATTCCGTAAAAGCCATTCATAGTATAAGCCTGAAATAGCTGCTGTTTATATTCTTCAAATATACATTTTCCAAAATCTGCTTCTTTGAACTGGTATACTCTCTTTCCAGACTGGTCTACCCTGTAAGAGATCATATCTTTTTCTACTGTAGCATATTCCTTTGTTCCAAATTTTCTGACTTTTTCATTAGGAGAATTCAGAAGGTTGCAGTCTTCATAAAAAAATACGGCAATATGATATTCCGGTTGAATAATAAATTTTCCGTTCTGGTTAACATACCCAAAATGATCTCCTTTTTTCTTAGGAATCAAAACCGGAAGATCTTTGTTGGCTACTACTAAATCAGGATTAGGCTTATTGGCTGCAGGCTCTTTCTTTACCGCAGTTTTCACACCTTTCTTCACCGTTATTTTCTTCACAGATTTAGTCTGTGAAAAAACGAAAACCGAAGTAAAAATGCATAAAACTTTAAGGATATTTTTCATATTCGCCATATGTCTACAAAAATATGACCAAAAATAGATATTATAAAATTCATATTTATAAAGAATCTAAATAATTTCGTTTCTATAAAATATTAAAAATTCGTAATTTTGGGAACATTTTGAATTGTTTGATAATTTTAAAAACTTTTAAAAAAAGTGTAGATTATGCTGACTTTATTCGGTTAATGTTGCATCAAAATGCGAGAACTCAAAATGTCATTAACTGTAATTTGTACAGACCGGTAAAGAAGAAGCAGACCTACCCTTAATGTTGAAAGACCTTCTATTATGAATATTTATAAGGATTACATCAAAGAGATTGAAGAAAGAAAAACCCAGGGGCTTCATCCAAAGCCAATTGATGGTGCTGAATTACTAAGCGAAATCATTACACAGATTAAAGATTCAGGTAATGCTGACCGATCGGATTCTCTTAAATTTTTCATTTACAACACGCTACCCGGAACTACAAGTGCAGCGGGAGTGAAAGCAAAATTTTTAAAAGAAATTATTCTGGGTGAATCCGTAGTAGAAGAAATTTCCCCGGCATTTGCCTTTGAATTATTATCTCATATGAAAGGCGGGCCTTCTATTGAAGTATTGCTGGATCTTGCTTTAGGTAATGACGCAGCTATTGCTAAAGAAGCTGCAGCCGTTCTTAAAACACAGGTTTTCCTTTATGAGGCAGATACAAACCGCCTGAAGGAAGCCTTCAACAGTGGTAACGAAGTTGCAAAAGAAATCCTTGAAAGCTATGCAAAAGCGGAATTCTTCACGAAGCTGCCGGAAGTTGCTGAAGAAATCAAAATAGTAACATTCATTGCTGGTGAAGGAGATATCTCTACAGATTTACTTTCTCCGGGTAACCAGGCACACTCAAGATCAGACCGTGAACTTCATGGTAAATGTATGATCACGCCTGAGGCTCAGGAAGAAATTAAAGCTTTACAGGCACAACATCCTGATGCAAGCGTTATGCTTATCGCTGAAAAAGGAACAATGGGTGTAGGTTCATCAAGAATGTCCGGAGTAAATAACGTTGCTCTTTGGACAGGAAAACAAGCAAGTCCATATGTGCCATTCGTAAATATTGCTCCAATTGTAGGAGGAACAAACGGTATTTCTCCGATTTTCCTTACAACCGTAGACGTTACCGGAGGTATTGGTGTTGACCTTAAAAACTGGGTAAAGAAAGTTGACGAAAACGGAAACCCAATTCGTAATGAAAATGGTGATATCGTTCTTGAAGAAGCTTATTCAGTAGCAACAGGAACTGTTTTAACAATTAATACAAAAGAAAAGAAATTATATAACGGCGATAAAGAACTAATCGACCTTACTAAATCTTTCACCCCACAAAAGATGGAATTCATCAAAGCGGGTGGATCTTATGCTATCGTATTTGGTAAAAAACTACAGACATTTGCAGCTCAGCTTTTAGGAATTGAAGCTCCTGCGGTTTTTGCTCCGTCAAAAGAAATTTCTCACGAGGGGCAAGGGCTTACCGCTGTAGAAAAAATCTTCAACAGGAATGCTGTTGGAACTACACCAGGGAAAGTTTTACATGCTGGTTCAGACGTTCGTGTGCAGGTGAATATCGTTGGATCTCAGGATACAACAGGTCTTATGACTTCTCAGGAATTGGAATCCATGGCAGCAACTGTGATCTCTCCAATTGTTGACGGTGCTTACCAATCAGGATGTCACACCGCTTCAGTATGGGATAAAAAAGCTCAGGCTAATATTCCTAAACTGATGAAATTCATGAACGAGTTCGGTCTTATTACAGCCCGTGACCCGAAAGGTGAATACCACGCAATGACTGACGTAATCCACAAGGTTCTTAACGATATTACTGTAGACGAATGGGCTATCATTATTGGTGGTGATTCTCACACAAGAATGTCTAAGGGAGTAGCTTTCGGAGCTGACTCAGGAACAGTTGCTCTTGCATTAGCTACGGGTGAAGCATCTATGCCGATTCCTGAATCTGTGAAAGTAACCTTCAAAGGAAACATGAAAGAACACATGGACTTCCGTGATGTGGTTCATGCGACACAGGCTCAGATGTTGAAGCAGTTTGGAGGAGAAAACGTATTCCAAGGTAGAATCATTGAGGTTCACATCGGAACACTTCCTGCTGACCAGGCATTTACCTTTACAGACTGGACTGCAGAGATGAAAGCAAAAGCTTCTATCAACATTTCTGAAGACAATACTTTGATTGAATCACTGGAAATTGCAAAAGGCAGAATCCAGATCATGATTGATAAGGGTATGGACAACCATAATAAAGTTCTTCAGGGATTAATTGACAAAGCTGATAAGAGAATTGCAGAAATCAGATCAGGAGAGAAACCTGCTTTGACTCCGGATGCAAATGCTAAATATTACGCTGAAGTAGTGGTAGACCTTGATGTAATTGTTGAACCAATGATTGCTGACCCGGATGTAAACAATGATGATGTTTCTAAGAGATATACTCACGATACTATCAGAGATCTTTCTTATTACGGAGGGGAGAAAAAAGTAGACCTTGGTTTCGTAGGATCTTGTATGGTTCACAAAGGAGACCTTAAGATTGTTTCTCAAATGCTTAGAAATATTGAAAAGCAACAAGGGAAAGTAGAATTTAGCGCTCCTCTTGTAGTAGCAGCACCTACTTATAACATCATTGATGAGCTGAAGGCAGAAGGAGACTGGGAATTATTAGAAAAATACTCAGCTTTTGAATTTGATGATAATGCTCCAAAAGGAGAAGCTCGTGTTGAATACAAAAATGTAATGTATCTTGAGCGTCCCGGATGTAACCTTTGTATGGGTAACCAGGAAAAAGCGGCTAAAGGAGATACAGTATTGGCAACTTCTACACGTCTTTTCCAGGGAAGAGTAGTTGAAGATTCTGAACGTAAAAAAGGAGAATCTCTGCTTGCTTCCACCCCGGTTGTAGTTTTATCTGCTATCATTGGAAGAATTCCTAGCATTGATGAGTATAAAGCTGCAGTTGAAGGAATTGACCTTACAACCTTTGTACCTTCTATTAAAGAATTAACAAGTACAAGCGTTCACTAATAAAATTCATAAATAAGTCGTAAGACTATTGAAAATCATATAATTGGAAGATTTTAGTCCTTTAGGATTTAAAATCTTCCAATTTTTTGTTTAGAATGTTTCTATTTTAAGTTAAATACATTTTTTTTCTGATAAAATCTCGAAAATAGAATCTATTTTTTCTTAAATTGAAAGTTATAAAATCTCTTGAAAATATCGTCAAAATCATCCTGTTAATGGATTATAGGAACGTTTTTTGATGTATAAAGAATTGATTTTTCTTTTTCAAACATAAGAGAAAGAAGCATTAAACGGAAAAAGAACAAAATTAAAATACGATATGACTTTTGATATTGATATGATCAAAAAAGTGTACGAGCGTTACCCGGAAAGAATTGCTGCGGCAAGACAAATCGTGGGAAAACCTCTTACCCTTTCAGAAAAAATCCTTTACACCCACCTTTGGGAAGGAAATGCTACACAGGCTTATGAAAGAGGAAACTCTTATGTAGACTTCGCACCAGACAGAGTAGCAATGCAGGATGCCACTGCACAAATGGCACTTTTACAGTTTATGCAGGCAGGAAAATCTAAAGTTGCTGTTCCTTCCACTGCTCACGCAGATCACTTGATCCAGGCAAAAGTAGGTGCTGATAAAGATTTACAGGAAGGTATCAACAAAAACTCTGAGGTATTCAACTTCCTGAGTTCCGTATGTGATAAATATGGAATCGGATTCTGGAAGCCGGGAGCAGGTATCATTCACCAGGTAGTATTGGAAAATTATGCCTTCCCTGGAGGAATGATGATTGGTACAGATTCACACACCGTAAATGCAGGTGGACTGGGAATGGTAGCCATTGGTGTAGGAGGTGCTGATGCAGTAGACGTAATGGCAGGAATGGCTTGGGAGCTTAAAATGCCTAAACTTATCGGAGTGAAATTAACCGGTAAAATGAACGGATGGACTTCTGCAAAAGACGTTATCTTAAAAGTAGCAGGTATCCTTACTGTAAAAGGAGGAACAGGATGCATCGTAGAATATTTCGGCGAAGGAGCAGAATCTCTTTCAGCAACCGGTAAAGGAACTATCTGTAACATGGGGGCCGAAATTGGAGCAACAACTTCTACTTTCGGATATGATGATTCTATGAGAAGATATCTTGCAGCTACCGGAAGACAAGACGTAGTAGACGCCGCTGATAAAATCGCTGAACATCTAACAGGTGATGCAGAAGTATATGCAAACCCTGGACAATATTTCGACCAATTAATAGAAATCAACCTTTCTGAACTTACTCCTCACTTAAACGGGCCTTTCACTCCGGATTTAGCGACTCCTGTTGCAGAATTCAGAGCTAAAGCTGAGGCTAACGGATGGCCACTAGAAGTTGAATGGGCTCTTATCGGTTCCTGTACCAACTCTTCATATGAAGATTTATCAAGAGCGGCATCTATTGTAGAAGATGCAGTAGCAAAAGGAGTAAAACCTAAAGCTATTTTAGGGATCAATCCAGGTTCTGAGCAGGTAAAATTCACAGCGGAAAGAGACGGTTTCTTAGATTCTTTCAGAAAATTTGAAAATGCAAGAATCTTTACCAATGCTTGTGGACCATGTATCGGACAGTGGGACAGAGAAGGTGCTGAAAAAGGAGAGAAAAACTCTATCATCCACTCATTCAACAGAAACTTTGCAAAAAGAGCGGATGGAAACCCAAATACTCACGCATTTGTAGCTTCTCCTGAAATGGTAGCTGCTGTTGCAATCTCCGGAAGATTAGATTTTAACCCGATTACAGATACTTTAACGAACCAGGCTGGTGAACAGGTAAAACTTGATGAGCCTAAAGGTTTTGAACTTCCTGAAAAAGGTTTTGCGGTAGATGACAACGGATATCAGGCTCCATCAGAAGATGGTTCAAGCGTTGTTGTGAATGTAAGTCCTACTTCGGACAGACTTCAGCTACTGGAAGAATTCCCTGCTTGGGATGGTAAAAACATCGAAGGAGCTAAAGTATTGATCAAAGCTTTCGGGAAATGTACTACTGACCACATTTCTATGGCTGGACCATGGTTGAAATACAGAGGGCACTTAGATAATATTTCAAACAACATGTTGATTGGAGCTGTAAATGCTTACAACATGGAAACCAATAAAGTTAAAAACGAATTAACCGGTGAATACGGTGAAGTTCCGGCTGTACAAAGAGCTTACAAAGCTGCAGGTGTTCCAACAATCGTTGTAGGAGACCAGAACTATGGTGAAGGTTCTTCAAGAGAGCACGCTGCCATGGAGCCTAGACATCTTGGTGTGAAAGCTGTATTGGTGAAATCATTTGCGAGAATCCATGAAACTAACCTTAAGAAACAAGGAATGCTTGGAATCACTTTCGCTAATGAGGCTGATTATGACAAAATCCAGGAAGATGACACAGTTAACTTCTTAGATCTTGATCAGTTTGCTCCAGGAAAACAATTGACTTTGGAGTTCGTTCATGCTGACGGAACTAAAGATATCATCATGGCTAACCATACATACAATGATCAACAAATTGATTGGTTTAAGGCTGGTTCAGCTCTGAACCTGATCAAACAACAGGAAAAATAAGATTAATTGTTAGATTAATTAATATAAAGGCGGCTTCAATTGAAGTCGTCTTTTTTATTTCAATCCCACTGAATATTTTGCTTAAAAATTAACAGGAGAATACTTTAATCCGCTTTTAAAATTATAAAATGTATTAGGATTTAGCCAAAACAACTTACAATCTTACTTTAATCTATCCAGAAGACCTGCTCTATAAATTTCTCCGATGGGAATTTCAAACTCGGAAAGAATAAAACATACCGCACAACAGTGAAGATAGAATTCTTGTGATTGCAGGAAATGGCCATGTGACAGTATTAAGACAGCTTTTTACATCTTCAGCAGAATATGATTTTATTGAATTTTCTTCCTTAAAATAAATAAAGTGATAACAATACTAAAAAAAAATTTAGCCTAAATTTTCGATTTTCAAAATTTTAGCGTAACAAATTATCTTTTTCAGCGTCTAACCGGATATCATTAAAAACATTATGAAAAAAACGATTTTCGCTCTATCCTTATTAAGCTCTGTTTTTGCTTTTTCACAGGAAAAAAATAATAAACCTCAGGAAAAGCAAATTGAAGGTGTAGTCATCACTAAAACTAAAAAAGCAGTTGAACAAAAGGCAGACCGTACTATTTTTGACTTTTCTGAGCAACCCCAGCTGAATAATGGAAACGTTTTGGAAGGAATAAAAAAACTTCCGGGACTTGTATCTACTGATATCGCAGGAATGATGTACCAGGGAAAAATGCTGGAAGTATATCTTAACGGAAGACCTTTAAACATTACTTCTAATGAATTGAACTCCTTCCTTGAAGGAATGCCTGCCAATTCTGTGGAAAGAATTGAAGTGATCACCCAGCCAGGTGCTGAGTTTCCGGCAACTTCCGGAGGTGCGATCATGAATATCATCACTAATAAAAACGCTAATAAATATTTAACTGCTACTTATTCAGGAAATTATTCTTTCACGAATTACGACAAGTATAGAAGCAGAACGACCAACTCAGTAAATTTAAATGCCAGAAATAAATATTTCGGATGGCAGCTGAATGTGGGCCAAAACTACCGTGAAAGTATGCTGAATGGTCAGCAGGATGAGCTTTTAACAAGTCACACCGACAGATATGGACGTGGATATTTTGCAAAATCCGGATTAACTTTTGATTTAGGGCAGGACAGATTGTTATTAAACTACGACATTTATCACAACAATAATGATAACTATACTTTAAGCGACGGACATGGAGATTTACCTTTCAAGAGAAATCTGAAGGATTTAAGAGAAGCTTTCTATACTTCTTCGGATGTTGCCCATACCAATACTTTGAGACAGGAAGCCGTGGTAAGCTATCAGAAACGTTTTGCTGATAAATCTCAAAAACTGGACTTCCAGTTTGGGTATACAAGATCAGACAGTAAATTTTCTCAGGATAATTACTTTCAGGATGGGACATTTGTAAATTATCCCAATGAACCTCTTGACAGCCCTACCAATGGCTTAAAAGATATTCTGAATAATGAATCTGTGATGAATATTGCCAACTTCAAAGTAGATTATGCCCAGCCTATCAAACTTCTTGATGGCGGAAAGGTAAGTTTTGGAGGATTGTATGAAAAACAGGATTACGATACAGAAAGTTTTGGATTAACCAATCTTGAATATCAGAGACAGACTGCTTCAACTTATCTGGAATTCCAGGCAAAATTGAAAAAGTTTGATTTCACATTGGGTTCCCGTGCTGAAAACTATGATATTTCCGGGGTAACAAGATATTTTGATAAGGATGCAAAACTTGTACAGGCTAATTTGATTCCTTTCAATAAGTTTAAACTTTTCCCGAACGCAAGTGTGCAGTATAACATGATGAATCAGGTTTATATTGCCGCGAATTACAACAGAAAAATCAGTTTACCAAGTATTTCTGCCTTAAACCCGAATAACGTAACGTTCTCCGGACCAAGTACGGAGGTAAACGGTAACCCGAATCTACAGCCCACAATTTTTGATAATTATGAAATAAAAGTATCAGCTTTTGATTATGCATTTATCGGGTATAGTGTAAGCTCGGCAAGTAATCAGGTGGCACAGATCATCAGAAAAGACGGAAGAAAACTTTTTAATGAGCAGGTGAATATTTCAAATATGAAAATTCACAACTTCAACGTGGGATTGCCGGTTCCTTTTATGATTTTCAGCAAACCTATGAGTGAGATTATGAAGTTCGATTTCAACCCTGATAAAATTAACTTCATGTACCTATATGCTGGTTATCAAAAACATGAAATCGACAATCTGAACAATAAAGGGTTCTGGATTTTCAATATCATGACTCAGATTCTTTTGCCTAAAGATATCAAAATGACAGCCAATTACAGCTATCTGACACCAAAGGCAGGATATTTCTACTTCACGGCAGAGAAACCATTCAACAACTCTCTTGATATCACATTGACGAAGAAGTTTATGAACAACCGTCTGACATTATCTGTTTTCGCGAATGATATTTTCAACGGACAGATGATGCAGGTACGTTCTAACCCGCCATCAGGAACACCGGTAATGATCAGCAGTAAATATGACACGAGAAATTTCGGATTTTCTATCAACTATAAAATTCCGACAAGAAATAAACTGGCAAAAGAGGATCCAAACATCCTGAACCAAACCAAAAAAGAGGATAACGGAGGTGTAATGCAACAGGCACAATAATTCTTCATATAACAGAATAAAAATAAGCGTAAAATGATTTACGCTTATTTTTTTTTTACAGAATAGGTTTTGGCTAAAGCCAACGGATGATTTTATAAAAGTAAAACAGGTTATCTCAAAAGTAAAATAAAATTGCCTTTTTGTCATTCTGACGAAGGAAGAATCTTATTAATAAAAAGCGTATGAGATTCTTCACTACACTTCATTTCGTTCAGAATGACACTTTTGAGACAGCCTTTCCTATTGATAGTAAAATGGTGTTATTTGTGAAAACATTAGTGATAGTAGTGTTTACATCAAAAATCTATCGTCTGAAATCTCCAGTTCAGTGTATCTACCAATGTCAGCTGATTGATACTTACCGGAAGATCTGTTATAATTTTCAGCGTCTGAAGAGCCATCATGCTGCCAATTATTCCTGGAAGAGCTCCCAAAACGCCAAGGCTGTCACAATCCGGCATATCCTCATCGAAAGGCGGTTCTGGAAAAATATCCCTTAAATTTTTACTCCCGTTATGATTAAATACAGCTGTCTGTCCTGAGAATCCGAGAATACTTCCGTAAACCAGAGTTTTTTTTAATTTTACACAAGTGTCATTCACCAGGTATCTTGTGGAAAAGTTGTCTGATCCGTCAACGATAACATCGTACTGAGAAATTATTTCTTCAGCGTTTTTTTCATTGAGTTTTTCCTCAATCCCATTCAATGTAACCTGATGATTGAGTTCTTTTACAAATATTTCTGCACTCTTTACTTTGGATAATCCTACTCTATTTTCGGTATGGATGATCTGTCTGTTCAGATTATGAAGTTCTATCTCATCAAAGTCTGCAATTCCCAGAGTTCCTACTCCTGCGGCGGCCAGATATTGAATAATAGGACTCCCCAAACCTCCTGCACCTATGACAAGGACTTTTGAAGCCATTATTTTCTTTTGGCCTTCCAAGCCTATTTCTTCAATAAATATCTGCCGGCTGTATCGTGAAAAATGATCTTTTTTCATAATTATATTTGAACCATTAAGATTCTTTAAGTTGGTAAGGAAAGTTAAGTTGAGCTTCGCTTTATCTTAACTAAGCTTCACCCCTTCAAATTTCTTAATGGTTTAAAAATTTTAAATTCCACTATAAACAGAATCCCAATCTTTCATGACGGGATCGTAGCCGGCTTTTTTAATCATGAGTCTGATGTCATCCATACTTCGTTCGTCACTGGTTTCAAACTGTTCCAGAGATTCTTTGTCTACGGCATAGCCGCCAGGATTGGTTTTTGAGCCTGCACTCATTGCTGTAGCTCCCAGAGACACTATATTATTTCTGAATACTTCATTTTCCCTCGTAGAAATGGAGATTTCAAGGTCTTCATTCCAAATTCTGTAAGCACAAATGAGTTGAAGAAGGTCTTTATCTTCCATGATAAAATTGGGTTCAATGATTCCTTCTGCTGGCCTGAGCCTTGGAAAGGAAACAGAGAATTTACTTTTCCAGTACTGTTTCTGAAGATAATCTATGTGTAATGCGTTGAAAAAGCTGTCGATTCTCCAATCTTCAAGACCTAACAAAACCCCAAGCCCGATTTTGTGGATCCCTGCTCTTCCTATTCTGTCCGGAGTTTCCAGACGAAAATGGAAGTTTGATTTTTTACCTTTCGGGTGATATTCTCTGTAAACATCCTGATGATAGGTTTCCTGATATACCAGCACGGAATGTACTCCTTCTTCATGAAGCAATCTGTATTCTTCTTCCATTAAGGGCTGAACTTCAATGGAAATATTGGAAAAATGAGGTTTTAACTTACGGACAGCATTCTGAAAGTAAGGAACTCCAACTATTTTATTGGCTTCACCACTTACAAGCAGTACATGATTCACGCCCATTGATTTCAGCACTGATGCTTCAATCATCAGCTCCATATCGGAAAGTGTTTTCCTTTTCAGATGATTATCAAGACTGAATCCGCAATAGGTACAGATATTCTGACATTCATTGCTGAGATACAGTGGAGCATAGAGCTGAATGGTTTTTCCAAATCGTTTTTGGGTAAGTGCCTGTGTCATTCCTGCCATCAGTTCCAGTTCCTGAGAAGCGACTGGTGACAGAAGATTCAGGAAATCATCAAGTGTTTTATTCTTTTTCTGAAGACTGGATCTTACATCAGACAGAGTTACTTTTTCAAGCTTATTCTTTACCTCCTCCCAATGGTAGCATTCAAAAACATCTTTAAAACTTTTCATAATTTTGATTTATTCAAACAAAAACGAAGTAAGCGGACTTGAAGCCTCGGCATGATTCGCAATTGCCCCCAATCCTGATTCAAAAGCTCTTCTTCCGGCAATAACTCCTTCTTTAAAAGCTACAGCCATATTTAATGGATTTCTTGCAACAGCAATGGCGGTATTAACCAAAACAGCATCTGCTCCCATTTCCATGGCTTTTGCCGCATCTGATGGCGCCCCTATTCCGGCATCTACTACTACCGGGACATTGCTCTGACTGATAATGATTTCAAGAAAATCCTGTGTTCTTAATCCTTTATTCGTTCCGATGGGTGCTCCCAAAGGCATTACCACAGCAGTTCCTGCATCTTCAAGACGTTTGCACAAAACAGGATCGGCATGAATGTAAGGCATCACCACAAATCCCAGTTTGGCAAGTTCTTCGGTTGCATATAACGTTTCAATAGGATCTGGTAACAAATATTTCGGATCCGGATGAATTTCCAGTTTTACCCAGTTTGTTTCCAGTGCTTCTCTGGCCAATTGTGCTGCTAATACGGCTTCCTTTGCTGTTCTGGCTCCGGAAGTGTTAGGGAGAAGATGAACATTGGTTTCTCTTAAGGAATCAAGCAGATTGTCTTCATTGGACTGGGCATCAATTCTTTTCAATGCCATGGTTACCATATCGGTTTCTGATGTAATGACAGACTGTACCATATCTCTAAGACTTCCAAATTTTCCTGTTCCTAAAAACAGTCTTGATTCAAAAGTTCTTCCTGCTATTTCTAATTTCTGATTGTTCATATCATTACTTTTTTTAGTTCATTAATAATAGTCGGCTGCTTTGTAATAATTCCGGATACGGCAACACCGTAAATACCAATCTCCTGTAATGTTAAAATATCTTCAAGGGTAACACTTCCAATGGCAAATATTTTAGGAATGTCTAATGATTTTTCTCTTAACCCATCTATGATTTTCTGATATCCTTCAAACCCAAGAACAGGTCTTAATTTTTCTTTGGTTGTGGTAAATCTCAATGGTCCCAAACCGATATAATCACAAGATTCATTGATTCTCCGGATAATGTCTGAAAGTGTATTAGCTGTACCCCCAATGATTTTATTTTCTCCTAAAATCTGTCTGGCTTCTTCTACAGCACTGTCATTTAATCCTAAATGCACACCATCGGCGTCAATTTTTTGGGCTATTTGTACATGATCATTGATAATACAAACCGACTGATATTCTGAACAAAGTTGTTTTGATATTTCACAAAGACTGATTAATTCATTTTCAGGAGCATTTTTCCATCTTACCTGTACCCAATTGATTCCGTTATCAAGGGCTTTTCGGATATGAAATTCCTGTTCCTGTAGTGTATTTCCTTGTGATATGTATTGTAATTTTTCCATTTTTCTATACATGCGTTCCCAACAAAGAGGGATTGCTTTTTAAAAATTTTTCGATGTATAATTTCCCATTTCGGCAGGTTGTTTCCATATTTTCACCTTTGGCAAGTTCTGCTGTAATAGCTGATGATAAAACACAACCCGAACCATGTTTAGGAAAGTATTCATCATTATGACTGTTGGGTTGTAAAACAATTTCTTTTTCCTTTTCAACTAAAATATCCGTTCCTAAATGATCTTTTCTATGTCCTCCTTTAATCAGCAATGAGCATTTATTGGTATCCGGTAAAAGATTATTTTCTTTTAAAACACTGTATTCATTATAATTGGGAGTTATCAAACTGAGTTTATTAACAATCGTTTTTAATTGAGGAAGAGTTTTAAGGTCAAAAAAATTGAATTCGGAAGTGCTTTTAAGAACGGGGTCCCAAACTATTTTTACTTCGGGATTGCCAATTTTTACTGTTTTTATAATTTCATCCAGAAATTCTGCATCTTTCACAATTCCGATTTTCACTGCTGAAACCGGGTAACTTCCCATCAACACCTGAATCGATTTTGTCACTTCGTCCAATGGCCGCCATTCAAGACTAAGACATTGGGAAGCTGTTTGCAATGTCAATGCTGTACATACTCCCAGCCCCATTACTTTCGACTGTTCAAAGGTTTTACAATCTGACAATAAGCCTGCTCCACCACTTGGATCAAAGCCTGCTATACTTATGACATAAGGGCGTTCCTGCATTTCTTGAATACTTTTAAAGGTTCTTCACTTTCCCAAATAGCACCTAATAAAGCTGCTCCGTCTACATCAGATTCAAAAACGTTATGAATATTATCCGGATTAATTCCTCCAAGAGCAATCAATTTCACATCCGGATTGTTACGATGGATTATTTCTTCTTTAATGGTAGAATCCATTCCATATCCTTTTTTGGATATACTTGGAAAGAATGGGCTTATGAAAGCATATTCCCATTCTTTGTCCAAAGTATTGTAGGTTGTGATATCATGCACTGAAGTTGAAATATTATTATCCTCCGCAAAAGATTTATAACTCCCTTCCTTCCGGTCAATTTCCCTGACGTGAAATCTTGAAATATTATATTCCTCTCTGAGATCATAATGCGTATGCAGTACCAGCTGTGGATAGAAAGCTTCATCAATCTGAGTAATAAATTCAGTCAGTTCATTTCTGCTGACCCATGGTTTTCGGATATGAAGCAGATCAAGTCCTTCCTGAAACATCAGATTGATATGATCAGTTTCCTTTGAAACCATCAGCTCAGGAGTGATAACAAGGATCATATATAGATTTCTTTCCCTTTTTCAATAAACTCCTGTGATTTATCAAACATTCCTTTTTCTGCAGATTCACGGATTTCCTGAGTAATTTTCATAGAACAGAATTTTGGTCCGCACATAGAACAGAAATGCGCAATTTTTGCACCTTCTGCCGGTAATGTTTCGTCATGATAAGCTCTTGCCGTCTCAGGATCTAAAGAAAGGTTGAACTGATCTTCCCATCTGAATTCAAATCTTGCTTTACTTAATGCATTGTCTCTATATTGTGCTCCGGGATGGCCTTTTGCTAAATCTGCGGCATGTGCGGCCAGTTTATAAGTAATTACTCCAACTTTTACATCATCTTTATTCGGAAGTCCTAAATGTTCCTTTGGTGTTACATAACAAAGCATTGCACACCCGAACCATCCGATCATTGCTGCCCCAATTCCGGAAGTGATGTGATCATAACCCGGTGCAATATCAGTAGTCAAAGGGCCTAATGTATAAAACGGAGCTTCATGGCATTCTTCCAACTGCTTTTCCATATTTTCTTTAATCATGTGCATCGGAACGTGTCCCGGGCCTTCAATCATGACCTGTACATTATGTTTCCATGCAATTTTTGTCAGTTCACCTAAAGTTTCCAGTTCGGCAAACTGAGCTGCATCATTGGCATCTGCAATGGATCCCGGACGAAGACCATCCCCAAGAGAGAACGCAACATCATACTTCTTCATGATCTCACAAATCTCCTCAAAATGAGTATACAAAAAGCTTTCTTTATGATGGAATAAACACCATTTCGCCATAATAGATCCTCCTCTGGACACAATTCCGGTTACTCTGTTAGCTGTTAAATGAATATATCTCAATAAAACTCCTGCATGGATCGTAAAATAAGAAACTCCCTGCTCTGCCTGTTCAATCAGGGTATCTCTGAAGATTTCCCAGGTCAGGTCTTCCGGAACTCCTTTTACTTTTTCCAAGGCCTGGTAAATGGGTACCGTACCAATTGGAACCGGACTGTTTCTGATGATCCATTCTCTTGTTTCGTGAATATTTTTACCGGTTGAAAGATCCATAATCGTATCCGCTCCCCATCGGCAGGCCCAAACCGCTTTTTCTACTTCTTCGTCAATACTGGATGAAACAGCACTGTTTCCGATATTGGCATTGATCTTCACCAGGAAATTTCTTCCGATGATCATCGGTTCACTTTCCGGATGGTTGATGTTATTGGGAATAATAGCTCTTCCGGCAGCAATTTCGTCTCTTACAAATTCCGGAGTGATCTTGCTTTTGGGAGTATTCGCTCCAAAACTGTGTCCGGGATGCTGAAAAGCCATTTCTTTAGACACTGATTCCAGTTGTTCTATTCTCTGATTTTCTCTGATCGCAACATATTCCATTTCCGGAGTAATGATTCCCTGTTTTGCGTAGTAAAGCTGGGTAAGTTCTTTTCCTTCCTGTGCTACTTTAGGTTTATGATCGTAAGAAAACCTTAATTCATCAAGACGCGGATCTGCCAGACGGGCTTTTCCGTATTCTGAAGTGATTCCTTCCAGAATATTCACATCATTTCTCTCCAGAATCCATTGTTCTCTGATTCTTGGAAGCCCTTTCTGAATGTCAATAACTGCATTTTCATCCGTATAAGGTCCCGAAGTGTCGTAGATTGTTACCGGAGCATTATGTTCAAAGCCGCCATTGGTCAATTTGGTGGGGCTAAGCTGTATTTCACGCATTGCTACATTGATAGGGTGTATTTTTCCTTCAACATAGATTTTCTTTGAGTTCGGAAATGGCGAACATGTAATGGAGTGAGCCATAAGTATTGGTATTAAATATGAAAATTAACCGCCTTGAGTGGCAGTAATGATTAAAACTGAATCGTTGTTGTTGAGAATGGTTTCTGCCCAGACTGACAGCGGAATAATACGATTGTTGAGGGCTACAGCAATACCTTTTTTCTTTCCGGGTAACTCAATAGCCAATAATGCTTCCAGGTTTGCAGGAAGTACATCAAATGTTTTTCGGGTGTGGTTGATTATAAGTTCCATTCCTAATAATTTTAAATATACTTTAGGAATGGCCATTATTGTACAATAGAATGTACAGCAAAAGTCATCTACTTTTCCCTACGCTGGTATGATCCAGATCAGGTTCAAAGGGTAAAGTCTCAGTCTGTTGGTAACAGACACCCCTAAAGTTGGGACGAAGTTAGACATTTTTTTAGAATGAGCAAAATCTGATTTTTTAAGCAATAAAAAAAGGTCAGAGATTCCCCCTGACCTTTTTACTAATTTAATACTATTTTTATTACAAAATTGATTGCTATTTTTTGATCATCTTAATTGATTGTTGAGAACCATCCTTCATATCAAGACGCAAAATATACATTCCTTTTGGAAGATCATTTAATTTCAATTTAGACTGAATCTGACTGATACTGCTTATCATTCTTCCGGATACATCTATAACTTTTGCTGATTTTATTAATTCAGGTTTATTGATATGAACTGTTTCTGAGAATGGATTCGGATATATTTTTATTCTCTCTTTTCCGCTCGTTTCTGATATTCCTAAGCAATTAGAACCCATTGTTGCTGTGACCATTGTTCTGGCCGATTCGCATATTGAAGTAATTTTCCAGTTGTATAAAAAGTTATAATAGGTAGCACTTGATGCTCCATAAGATAATCCTGCTTTAATATTACAGACACCAGCCAAAAGATATGGATAAGTATACCCAGTACTAATTTCTCTTCGCATACTGTTTATATCATTTGCCGCTTCTACGACAAGCCTGTAGTTCATTCCTGCTAATGGGACTTTAAAATTAAGTTCTATCGTGTTTAATGTTCCTGCCGCACTTACGTTAACGTTTGTAGCTTTAGACTGCAGAATATTTCCGGCTGCATCTTTTAAACTAATCACAACTTTTCCTGTCGCGTTACTTCCCATAGGATAGATGTCCACTTGTTTTATGATCATTGGAGAATAAGCGTCAAACAACAATCCATAATCCCCAAATTCTGTACCTCCGGAGGTTGAAGTTGGTGCAGTTTTACCAATATAAGCGTCTGATCCTATAGATGCTGCAGAAACCCAATAATTAGTTGTAGAAGTGAGAGGAGGGGTAGTATAGGAAGTTCCTGTACCCAATTCATTTCCTCCAGAATTGACATCATACCATATTGGCGTAACTCCTGGATTAACTCCTGCGGATAATGTAACAGTTGAACCACTACATCCTGTAGCTCCCGTAGCCGAAGTGACTGTAGGTGGATCACATTGGGTTATGATTTGTATAGGCTGAAGTGACCATATACTTGTATTTCCTCCCCCACAATTAGCTCTTACCCAAACATAATATATTGTAGAAGGGGTTAATGAATTTATTGTAGTAGAAGTACCTGATACATTCTGTACCATTGGTGTTGTAGAAGCTGTGGGAGCTATATTGCTGGTACTGTAATAAATATCATACCCAACTGGAGAAGAAACAGGTGCATTCCATGAAAGTGCTGCTGTATTAGCTGTAGTTAATCCTCCTGTAAATCCTGAAGGAACATAACAAGTTGGCGGCGTCCAAGTGTATGTTAAACCAGAAGTTGGCATACCGGGAATTGCAACGGTTGTATTAAATGCTTGAGAGCTACTATTTGCTGTTCCCGGAATTGAATTTACAAATTCTAATGTTGTAGCATTAAGCCTTGTTTTAAAATCTGCATTATTAGCACCTCTTAACCCCACCTGAGTAGTCCCAGAAAGCGCTGTGCTTCCTACCAGATAAGATCCACCACTATAAACCATATCTATAATATTTGAGGTCTCTTTTAGGCGAAGCTGAAAAGAGAAAGTATATATATTGGTCATTGCTGTACCTCCATTGGGCCTGAAATCTTTCCATTGAATAACAACTTCCCTATTCGGTGCTGTTCCTACCGTCTTCCACGTTATATCTCCTGTAACCCCATTTACGTCATATATACTGCTTATATCCCTTCCAAAAACTGAAATTGCCCCTTCATAAGCTAAACCTCCTAAAATAGGCGAAGTGATAGTACCTCCAGGAATTGTAGTTCCAAAAGTAATAAAGCCATTACTTGTTACCTGCAGCGTATCATAAGAAGTTCCGTTAAAAACAAAATTGAAAGGCAAAACCAAAGGATAAACATTACTATTGAGATTACCTGTCGAGGTATTATCTGTTGCTACCCCTAATACAGTACCCGCAGTAATCGGAGAATATGTACCCGATGATTGAGAAAATCCATAAATGCTCACCTGTGCATCTACGGTACAATAACCAGATAATAAAAGAGCTAAACCGAGGGCTGTTTTCTTTAAATAATTCTTTTTTCTGCATGGAGAAAAAAAATTGTAAATGTGTTTCATAAATAAAGTTTGCACTCAATATAATAAATTTTTAAAAACTCAAAACAATCAAAGATTTAAAATAATATTGACAATATTAAAACACAAAAACAATATTAAATACTAATATAAAATGAAAATATTAAAAATAATTTAAAAACAGAACTCTTTTTAGTTTAATTAATAAACCATATGAAGACCTTTAAATAAATATCATTCAAAACACTGAAAGTAATTAATTTTAACAACAAATAATAAAAACAATAACCATAGCCACAATTTTACATTATAATATTTAAAATTTACTTTTTAATCATTTTAATATTATCAATACTTCCATTCATCATTAGTAAATGAAATCTATATAATTCTGATTTTAGATCACCTAAAGTATAAGTCGCTGCCGTACAAGTATTACTATTGGATCTGAAATTTTTCCATTAAATCACAACCTTCCTTTTAGGAGCTGCATCTATTGTTTCCCAACCGTCTGGTCCAAAATAACTAACAATTCTTTATTTTAAATTATTAATTATGATCAAAATTAGACATAAAGCCAAAACCTGAATATTTTGTAAAATAAAAATTAAAAATGATTTAAAATAATTTCATTTTGCTAAACTTTTCATTTAAAGAAAAAAGAGCGGCTAACACCACTCTCTTTACAGCTATTTAATTTTTAATATTATTATTTTTCAGAAAAACCTATTCACAAGCTCTCCAAATTGCATCATTCTGTGGCACAGGAGCTATGATTTCAATATTTTCTTTGGTAACGGGATGAATAAACTCCAGCTTTCTTGCATGAAGATTGATTCCTCCATCCGGGTTGGAACGTGGGGCTCCATATTTTAAATCTCCTTTGATTGGAACTCCTGTTTTGGATAACTGTGCTCTGATCTGATGGTGCCTTCCTGTTTCAAGGTCAATTTCCAATAACAGATAATTGTCTAATGTCTTGATAACATTATAGGTCAGAATTGCTTCTTTTGCCCCATCTGTCGCTTTAGAAAAAACAATAGCTTTATTATTTTTTTCGTTTTTCTTTAAATAATGAACCAATCTCTGGCTTTGCGGGATCATTTCTTTTCCTACAACAGCCCAATATGTTTTTTTCACCTCACGGTTTTTTACCATCTGCGTAAGACGGGAAAGCGCTTTGGAAGTTTTTGCATAGATCACCAGCCCGGAAGTTGGACGATCTATACGATGAACCAAGCCGAGAAAAACATTTCCCGGCTTAGCATCTCTTATTTTTATAAAATTCTTGATGGATTCTAATAGTGATTCATCACCGGTCTTATCACCCTGAACGAGCTGTCCAACCTTTTTATTAATCACCAGAAGATGGTTGTCTTCATATATAATCTGCTCCTTCATACTTCTTCCGTCTATCTTCTTCTATTGGATAATGAAAGGATGATTCCCGCCAAAAGCCCTACAGTTTTTACTGCAGAAAGTTTTGAACCTTCCGGAATGAATGCTCCCAATACACAGATGGCAGCGGCTGCATACATAGCATAGACAAAATTCTTATTGGTAAGCAGCGGAGCCTGAATAAAGAAGCTCGCTCCTATCAGAACATAAAAAACTTTTCTTGAAAGCAAATGATTGATTTCCGGGGAAAATAAATTAAACCAACCCACCGCAAGACAAATTAATGCCGCGATAGATAATATTCCCTGGATAGATTGTTGATTCTGCATAGATTAATAGCTTTCATTTTCGTTTGGAAACTCTACATTCTTCACATCTTTTACATATTGAGAAACTGCTCCTGTAATTTCTGTGTAAAGATCAAGATATCTTCTTAAGAATTTCGGACTGAAACCTTTGTTCATTCCTACCATATCATGATATACCAAAACCTGTCCGTCACAATCTGCTCCTGCACCGATTCCGATAGTAGGAATAGAAATGCTTTCAGTCACTTTTTTCGCCAATTCTGCAGGTATTTTTTCCAATACAACAGAAAAACAGCCTAATTCTTCCAAAAGCTGTGCATCAGCAATCAGTTTTTCAGCTTCTGCCTCTTCTTTAGCTCTTACTTTATATGTTCCGAATTTATAGATAGACTGCGGTGTTAATCCCAAGTGTCCCATTACCGGAATTCCTGCATTGATAATTTTCTTAATTGATTTGGAAATTTCTTTTCCGCCTTCAATTTTCACAGCATGTGCTCCACCTTCCTTCATCATTCTTACCGCAGACTCCAAAGCTTTTTCAGGATTACTCTGATAAGTTCCGAAAGGTAAATCTGCTACCACTAAAGCCCTGTCGGTTCCTCTTACCACACTTTGAGCATGATAGATCATTTGATCCAGCGTAATAGGCAATGTGGTTTCAAAACCAGCCATCACATTTGCTGCAGAGTCTCCAATCAAAATAGCATCTACTCCACCTGCATCTACCATCTTTGCTGTGGTAAAATCATAAGCTGTAAGCATTGTTATTTTTTCCTTGTCGAATTTCATTTTACGCAAGGTTTCAGTTGTAACTTTTTTAATTTCAGAGTGAACAGACATAATTTATCTATTTTTAAAAGTTAAAAAGTCGGCCTTCAGCCGACTTAAGTTTTTGTATGATTTATAAAACTACATGACCGAGTTTCATGAGTTTGTCGTGATTTAAGATCTTGATATTTCTTCCGTCTACTTCAATCAGACTGTCCTGTTTGAATTCTGAGATCAGACGGATGGCACTTTCTGTAGCGGTACCAATGATATTGGCAATTTCTTCTCTTGTCAATGAGATCTTAATAAAGCCTTCTGGGTCTACTCCCAGCTTCTGTTCCAAAAGCAGCAGTATTTCAGCCAGTCTTTCTCTTACCGTTTTTTGGGCAAGGAAAGTAATGGTATTTGAAGATTCTCCTAGTTCGTATGAGATTTTTTGAAGCATTACGAAAGACAGCTGAGGGTCTACTTCCAGAAGATACATGAATATATCTGCGGGTAAGAAAACACATTCAATATCTGTCATAGCTTCTGCTTTGGCCTGGAAATTTTCCCCGCAAAGCAAAGAACGATAGCCGATGATATCCCCTTCTTTGATAAATCTTAAAATTTGGTCTTTCCCGAACGCTCCTGATTTCGAAAGTTTGGCAGCCCCTTTTTCCAGAACAAAAACTCCTTTTGGAGTTTCACCATCCTCGAAAATGGTATCATGTTTCTGAAAACTCAGTTTCTTTTTGCCATTAATGTATTTTTCAAAATCTGCGCTAGAAAGTCTTTCTTTAAATGATTTATCATTAAAAACTCTGGCGAACCTCTCTTCAATTGCTATCTGTTGTTCCTGCGGCATTTTATATGATATTTATCACAAAAATAGAACTTTTTAACACGATAAACAAAAAAAATTGTTATAATTTTGTAGTTCAATATTTTATGGGGTGAGCGAGAACTGTTTTCATTGTGGTCAAGGGATAGAAAAAGAGAGAATTTTATTTGATGAAAAGACTTTCTGTTGTAATGGATGTAAGTCTGTTTACGAAATTCTAAATTTAAATAATTTAAGCAATTTCTATGAGCTTAATAAAGGGGCGGGAATTCGTCCGAATGATGAAAATTCTACTCAATTTGATTACTTAGACACACCGGAAATTTTTGAAAAAGTGACTGATTTCTCTGAAGGAAACACAAGTCTCGTTACATTCAAAATCCCTGTAATTCACTGTTCTTCATGCATCTGGTTATTAGAAAGCCTTCATACATTAAATAAGCATATTAAATATTCGCAGGTTAATTTCACAAGAAAGACCTTACAGATTTCATTCAACCATAACGATCTGAAATTAAGCGAACTCGCTAAATTTTTAACTAACCTGGGGTACAAACCAGTTATCAGCCTTGAAACCGCTGATAAAAATGAAGATCATCTCGACAAATCTTTATTGGTAAAATTTGCCATTGCCGCCTTTGCTTTCGGTAACGGAATGTTCCTTGCTTTTCCTGAATATATCGGAGGTGAAGATTATTGGATGGATCATTATAAAGGCTTATTCAGAACCTTGATATTCCTTCTGGCAACACCCGTTGTATTTTACTCAGCTTCAGATTATTATAAATCTGCATGGTATGGTTTAAAAAACAAGATCGTCAACATTGATGTTCCGATTGTCTTAGGAATTTTTGTTCTATACGGGAGAAGTATCTATGAAGTCGTAACAGATTATGGCCCAGGATATTTCGATACTCTTTGTGGACTTTTATTCTTCATGCTTCTCGGAAAAATTTTCCAAAAAAGAACATATAATGCACTTTCCTACGACAGAGATTACAAGTCTTTCTATCCGATTGCTGTAACAAAAGTTGATTTCGAAGGAAAACAGGATAATATTTTACTTTCTGAAATAAAAGTGGGTGATAGAATTCTCGTTAGAAACCAGGAAATCATTCCGGTAGACGCTATTCTTATCAATGGAGAAGGAAACATCGACAACAGTTTTATTACAGGAGAAAGTGAAAGTATCAGCAAACAGCCTGGTGATAAGATCTTTGCCGGAGGTAAGCAGATTGGATCATCACTGGAACTGGAAGTTATCAAAGACGTAGATCAAAGTTACCTTACCCAGCTATGGAACAAAGAAGCCTTCAAAAAACATGAAACAGGACTTGACACACTGACAAACAACATCAGTAAGTATTTCACATTCATTATTTTAGGTATTGCTCTTGTTGCAGGAACCTATTGGGCATTTATTGATCTGGAGAAAATGTTCCAGGTGATTTCAGCTATTCTGATCATTGCGTGTCCTTGTGCACTTGCATTGTCAGCACCTTTCACTTTCGGTCACATTATGAGGATTTTAGGCCGAAATAAGTTTTATGTAAAAGATACCTTAACGATTGAAAAGATAGCGAAGCTTGATACAATTGTTTTTGACAAAACCGGAACAATTACCCACAGAAAAAAATCAAATATCAAATACGAAGGGCCAGAAATCAACGAATTTGATTCCCTGAATATTAAAACATTATTAAAGAACTCGAACCACCCTCTTTCAAAATCATTATATGAATTCATTGAAGTAAATGATGATTACTTCCCTGTAGAAAATTTTGTTGAAATTTCAGGAAAGGGATATGAGGCCAATGTAAGAGGAAACCTTTATAAAATCGGGTCTGCCCGTTATAATGACCAGGAACCTAAAAATCTGGAAACAGCGGTTTATATCAGCAAAAACGGAGCGTATTTGGGGAAATTCATCTTTAAGAATGAATACCGTCCAAAACTGAAAGAACTTTTCACAAAATTAACCAACTATAAAATATTTATCCTGAGTGGAGATAATTCCTCAGAAGAAAATCAGCTTAAAGAGCTTATTCCAAATTACAAAGGAATGGCCTTTAACCAGAACCCGGAAGACAAGCTGAATTACATTAAAAACCTTCAGGATCAGCACATGAAAGTAGCGATGCTTGGAGATGGACTTAATGATGCGGGGGCTTTAAAACAAAGTAATGTGGGAATTGCAATTGCTGATGATACAAATAGTTTTACACCATCCTCTGATGTGATTATGAATGGTGATAAAGTGGTTACACTGGACAATTACCTGAACGTCTGTAAGGGTTCTATCACTATTGTGAAAATGACATTTATAATCAGTTTTCTGTACAATATTGTTGGTTTAAGTTACGCTGTTACAGGGCATATGCATCCGCTCTTTGCTGCAATCATCATGCCAATCAGCTCTATTACGGTGGTTACCTTTACTACACTTTCAACATGGATCTTAGGTAGGAAATATTTCAAAAAACAGGCTTAAAAGCCCTTATTTAGACTGATTTTAAATTAGCTGAAATCGTCTTTTCGTGATGAAAGTCATTATTTTTCACTAAATTTGAACCCCGAAAATAGGTTAATTTTGTTGTCCAATGGATATTCTATATTTAATGATCCTCTGCAGTGTTTCTTTAGCTGCGATTTTCTTGGTCGTATTTATAGTGTATGCCCGAAAAGGACAGTTTGAAGATGATGAATCTCCGGCTGTCAGAATCCTTTTTGATGATGAAAAAGTCAAAGAAAATGATGAAACAGGCAACAAAAGTAAAGACGAGAAAGAAATAGGAGAAAATAATAAAAATTGAGAAAAATAGTGAATAGTTGATATGGAAACACAGAAGTTTAGTTATGACAATGGTATTGTCCGTGCGTTCCTTTATGCGACCTTAGTTTTCGGTCTTATAGGGTTTACGTTCGGGCTTACGGCGGCATTAATGCTTTTCTACCCTGAATTACCTGAATTCTTTTTCGGGACAGATGACACAACCATCAAAAGTTTGGCATCAGGAAATATTCAAGGTTTAATAAACACTCATGGTGCATTTGGTTTTGGTAGAATCAGAATGCTGCACACCAACACCGTAATCTTTGCATTCGTTTGTAACATTGTTTACACGGGTATTTATTACTCATTACAGAGATTATTAAAAACAAGAATGTACAGTGACACTTTGTCTTGGTTACATTTCTGGACTTGGCAGTTTATGATCGTTGCTACGTTCATTACATTCTTTATGGGGATCAATACCTCTAAGGAATATGCTGAACACGAGTGGCCGATTGACATATTGATCGCATTCTCTTGGATCATTTTTGGTATCAATATGTTCCTGACTATTTCAAAGAGAAGAGTGAGACACCTTTATGTAGCGATTTGGTTCTACATTGGTACTTGGATTGCAGTAGCAATGCTTCACATCTTCAACAACCTTGAAGTACCTTTATCTTTCACAGGCTGGAAATCTTATTCAGCATATGCAGGGGTAAAAGATGCTATTGTACAGTGGTGGTATGGACACAATGCGGTTGCATTCGTATTGACGACTCCGGTTCTAGGTTTAATGTATTACTTCCTTCCGAAGGCTGCAGACAGACCGGTATTCTCTTATAAACTGTCTATTATTCACTTCTGGTCATTAATTTTCGTATATATCTGGGCTGGTCCTCACCACCTTCAGTATACAGCTCTTCCAGCTTGGGCTCAGGCGGTAGGAACAGGGTTCTCTATCATGCTTATTGCACCATCTTGGGGAGGTATGTTAAATGGTCTTCTTACATTAAGAGGAGCTTGGGATAAAGTAAGAGAAAATCCTATCCTTAAGTTCTTCGTAGTAGCTGTTACTTGTTATGGTATGGCAACTTTTGAAGGACCCCTTTTAGCTACAAAAAACATCAACAAAATTGGTCACTTTACAGACTGGGTTATCGGTCACGTACACTTAGGAGCTCTTGGATGGAATGGTTTCATGGCATTCGGGGTTATCTATTATTTGGTACCAATTATGTGGAGAACAAAACTTTGGTCTGTAAAATTAGCTAACTGGCACTTCTGGTTAGGTACTTTAGGAATCATTTTCTATGCAGTTCCAATGTATATTTCAGGATTCACACAAGGATTAATGTGGAAGCAATTCAACCCGGACGGAACCTTATTATGGAAAAACTGGTTGGATACTGTAACGGCTATTATCCCTTACTTCAAAATGAGATTCGTAGGAGGTTTATTCTATATCTCAGGATCTATCCTAATGATTGTAAACGTAATTGCTACGGTAAGAAAAGGATCATTCCAGAAAGAAGTTCCTGCTGAAGCTCCTGCATTAGCAAACATCAGTAAAAACAGAAAAGAAGGAGAAGGTACTCACCTTTGGCTGGAAAGAACTCCGGTATTATTAGGTATTTTATCTTTCATCACAATATCTATTGGTAGTTCAATTGAGATCATCCCTACACTGTCTCTTAAGAAAAGTGTACCTACGATTTCTGCGGTAAAACCTTATTCACCACTTGAACTTGAGGGTAGAGATATCTATATCCGTGAAGGATGTAACGCTTGTCACTCTCAGATGATCAGACCGTTCAGAGATGAGATCACAAGATTCAACGGTAAAAACGGACAATACTCCAAAGCTGGAGAATTCGTATACGACAGACCATTCCTATGGGGTTCTAAGAGAACAGGACCGGATTTACATAGAGAAGGTGGTAAAAACCCAAGTTCTTGGCACTACAAGCACATGTATAACCCAAGATCAACTTCTGCAGGTTCTATCATGCCTCGTTACCCTTGGTTAATTGCTACTGACTTAGACAGAACTAAGATGGTAGACAAAATGAAGCTGATGAAAAATGTATTCGATGTACCTTATTCTAAGGCTGAAATCGATTCTGCAGATAAATGGGCAAACAACCAATCAGCAAAAATTGTAAAAGATATCTTCTCTGAAGCAAATGACCTTAAACAGGCTTATGCTAAGAGACCTCAGGGAGAATTAGAGAAAAAAGAAATTGTAGCTCTTATTTCTTATCTTCAGAGATTAGGAACAGATATCAAAACAACTGAAATCAAAACAGCAAGTAATAACTAAAAAACATTAAAAGGCTCATATTATGATTCCTCAGAACTTTAAAGATATATTATCCAATACAGAAAATGCTGGTTTCTACCAGACACTGGCTCTGATTTTCTTTATGCTGTTCTTCGTTGCTTTGGTAATTTATGTTTTTAGCAGGCCTAAAAAATATTACAAAGAAGAAGAAGAAGCACCTCTTGGGGATGATGAAGATGACGATTTTAATTTAAAAAATTAAACTATTTTTTATGAAACAAAGAACACCTGTTGTTATAAACATCTTAATAATAATTGGACTTTTAATAGTTTTTTATTATTTATTTGTACAGAGCTACGCGTTCCTTTCTTCACCTTACTTCTGGGGAACTGTTGTGATCGCTGGTATCCTTGCCTATATCCATGGCGCCATTGGAGACCTTATCGAGAACAACAAATTCAAAAAATTATCTCCGGAAGAAAAAGCAGCTTATTTAGCTGAAAAGAAAGTTCCTTTCCTAAAAAGAATGTATCAAAGTGCATTCAAAAAGCAAACTGCTTCTGAAGAGAAAGATATCCTTATCGACCACGGTTTCGACGGAATTATGGAGTTGGATAATCAATTACCAAAATGGTGGGTAGGTTTATTCTATTTTGGGACCGCTTTTTGTATTGTATATATCGCTGCATACTCTTTCACAGACTTCGCTCACCCGTTAAGCGAATATGAAAAAGAATATAAAGAGCAGTTAGCTAGTATTGAAGAATACCAAAAAACTCAACCACCTGTAACGATTGAAACAGCTAAATATTCAGCTGATAACATTGCAGAAGGTAAAGAATTATTCAAAACAAACTGTGCATCTTGTCACAAAGAAGACGGTAGTGGAGGTATCGGACCAAACCTTACTGATAACTACTGGATCAACCAGCCTGAGAAAACGTTATTCAAAAACGTATTCCATATGGACTGGAACGGTTCTCCTACTAACCCTGCGATGAGAGCATTCGGTAAAAACGGAGAAGTTTCAGGTGCAGAGATTGAGAAGATTGCAGCGTATGTATATCACATCAATCAAGAGCAACCACCAGTGACTCAGGCTCAGGGAGGAGCAGCTCCTCAAGGAACTGAAGCACATTGGGAAAAAGAATAATTTAAAAAATTAGAAACATATGAAAAAAACATAATTTGTTATTAGATTAAAATAGTAACGAATTATGTTTTTTCTTTTTTAAAAACCTATTACATATGTCAGACATAGAAGAAATAGAAGTACGCGGCGGACAGGGACAGGTTCTGGACCCTGAAACTTACAGAGATTCTATAGGGACAATGGAGCAATCCGGAAAAAGAAGATGGGTATTCCCGAGAAAGCCTAAAGGGAAATATACCAACTATAGAAACATTGTAAGCTATTTATTATTAATTATTTATTTCACATTACCATTCATCAAGTTCAATGGTAACCCATTATTATTGTTCAATGTCATAGACAGAGAATTTTTCATCTTTGGACAGCCTTTCTATCCACAAGACTTTTTTATCCTTACTTTAGGTGCTATTGCCTCTTTAATCTTTATTATTGTTTTTACGATTGCGTTCGGAAGAATTTTCTGCGGGTGGATTTGTCCTCAGACAATTTTTATGGAATCGATCTTCCGTAAAATAGAATACTTGATTGAAGGTGACAGAAACAAGCAAATGAAGCTGGACAGACAGGAGTGGAACAGCGAAAAGATCTGGAAAAGAAGCTTAAAATGGACTGTTTACATCATTATTTCATTGGTGATCACGCACTTTATGTTCATGTACATTGTAGGATATGAAGAAGTATTCAAGATCATTGGTGAAGGGCCATTTGCACATCCTACCAATTTTATCGTAATGATTCTTCTTACTGCCGCATTTTACTTTGTATTTGCATGGTTCAGAGAGCAGGTTTGTACATTGGTATGCCCATACGGAAGACTTCAGGGGGTATTGATTGATAAAGATACAATCAACGTTTTCTATGACTTTAAAAGAGGAGAAAACAGATCAAAATGGAGAAAAGGCGAAGACCGTAAAGCCGTTGGCAAAGGAGATTGTATCGACTGCCACCAGTGTGTAGTGGTATGTCCTACCGGAATTGACATCAGAGACGGGCAACAATTGGAATGTATAAACTGTACAGCCTGTATTGATGCCTGTGATGAAGTGATGGAAAAAGTAGGACTTCCAAAAGGATTGATCCGATATGCTTCTGAAAACGAAATTGAAAAAGAAACTCAATTTAAGTTTACAGGAAGAATGAAAGGATTTACAGTATTCTTATTCCTTCTTGTAGGATTCTTAGGGTATCTTCTTTACAGCCGTGGCGAAATGGAGGCTAAATTCATTAAACCGGCAGGTAGTACTTTCTTTGTAAAAGAAGGAAAAATTACCAATACTTATAATTATACTTTCCTGAATAAGACAAACGAGAAAAAGATCGTTACCATCAAAGTAATTGATCCCGCACATGGTGAAATCACCTACAGTGCATCCAGCAAAATTCAGGTAGACAGAGATAAGATTTCTAAAGGGACTATTAATATCAGTTTCCCGGAAGATGAAATGAAACTTTCTAAACAGAATATTACCATTGGCGTTTACGATATGAAAGGTAAATTGATTGATTCATATCAGACTTATTTTGAAGGGCCATTCAAACTGCAATTTTAATTAGATAAAAATGAAGAACTTTAGTTGGGGACACGGTGTTGTAATTGCATTATTAGCATTCATAGTTTTTATATTATCCATGATGTTTCTTTTCCCGAACGGGCAGAAGAACTCGGAAATGGTAACCGATAATTATTATGAAGAAGAGTTGAAATATCAGGATGTCATTGATGCTAAGAAAAAAGCAGATGAATTACCGGAAAAACCTGTATACAGCCAGGATCCTAAAGGAATTAAAATTACTTTTCCAAAAGATTATAACAACTCAAATACTACGGTAAAATTTGTTTTAAACAGAACCGACGACCAGAATTTAGATATCAAAAAATCTGTACAGCTTGATGCCAGCCAGTCTTTCATAATCCCTTCACAGGTATTGAAAATGGGTAACTATACACTTAGACTGAGTTGGACTACAGATAAAACAGACTATAGAATGGATTATGATGTGATATGGAAATAGGACTTATTGTATCGGCTATTGCTTTAGGCTTTGCTTCCGGTTTTCACTGTATCGGAATGTGTGGCCCTATTGCCTTGTCGATGGGATTAACCAAAAAACAGGCTGCCAACTTCTATCTTCAGAACCTTACCTATCAATTCGGAAGAATTTTTACCTATTCATTTTTAGGGGCACTTCTTGGGATTATCGGGCAAGGATTTGAAATGGCAGGCTTCCAGAAATATCTGACTATTACTGCAGGAGTTCTTTTGATTATAATGGCTGTATTTTCCTTTGGCGGAAAAGATTTTGCATCTAAGATTCCTTTCCTATCCAAATTTCTGTATAGTGTAAAAATGAATCTGGGAAAACTTCTTCAGAAGGCAGATTATCGATCAAGGTTTACTACAGGGCTTCTTAATGGCTTTTTACCATGTGGAATGGTTTACATGGCTCTTACAGCAAGTCTTGCAGGTGGAGGAATATGGCAGGGAGCGTTATATATGGCTTTATTTGGATTGGGAACCCTTCCGTTCATGTTTGCCATTGTTTTGGCTGGAAATCTCATGAATCAAGCTTTCAGAGTAAAAGTTTTGAAAGCGGTTCCGGTAATCATGATTATTTTAGGAGGATTATTTATTCTAAGAGGTCTTGAACTGGGAATTCCATATGTTTCTCCAAAAGCAGAAGCTATGACAATCTCTAAAGATCCGAACGGGGCTGTTAACTGCCATTAATTTGTATTTAAATCAACCATGAAGAAAACCATTGTCTTATTGCTGATAAGCCTTTTTACATTGCAATCCTGCAGTGTGAGTTCTGAAATTGTCTATCACAAGGACGCCGCCTCTACTTCCGTAATGGATATTGATACAAGAGAGTTTATGGCAGAGATGATGGCCATGACACCAGATTCATTAAAGCAAAAGGAATTCGGAGAAATGGATAGACTTCCAACTACCTGGACAAGTATGTATGATGTTGCCAGAAAAGAAGGAAAATTAAAAACAGAGAATCCCGATTCCATCAAAATCATGAAAAAAATCTTCATGAAGTCTACGAAAGAAAATAACACACTTGCAGGGTTTTCTTTTAAGATGGATCATTTTACTCCGGAAGATTATCTGATGCTGAAAAGTTTTACAAAAACTGAAAAAATCCCGCAGGATCAGAATATTTATAATAACTGGGACGGAAAAACTCTTACGATTGATACCGAAAACTTTAATCTTAAAAGTATTGAAGAGGCTATTCGCTCCAAAAGCTCAAAGGAAGAAAGTGAGAAGATGGCCGGAATGATGATTATGTTTTTCAAAAAGATCGGCACTACTTTAAAGTTTGAAAACCCTATAAAATCAATGACAGGGAAGCATGACTGGGTAAAGCAGATTGATGATCATTCAATAAGAATAGAATATGATCTGAAAGCCATTTATGATAAGGATACAAAACTCAAAAACGAAGATAAAAAGATTATCATTGTTACAGAATAAAACAAAACCCACCGAGATCCGGTGGGTTTTTATTGTATACTAAATTAACTGATTAGTTTAGTTGATTACTTCAAATCTTGCATATTCTGCAATTTTCTTAGGAAGTTTGATTCCTTCTGGCGTCTGGTTGTTCTCAAGCAAAGCCGCCATAATTCTTGGCAGTGCCATTGCGGATCCGTTCAGGGTGTGAACCAATTGAGATTTACCATCACCTTTGTAACGGCATTTTAATCTGTTCGCCTGGAACGTTTCAAAGTTGGAAACAGAGCTTACTTCCAGCCACATTTCCTGAGCTGCACTCCATACTTCAAAATCATAAGTCATAGCAGATGCAAAACCAGTATCACCGCCGCAAAGTCTTAATACTCTGAATGGAAGTTCAAGATCGGTAAGGATTTCCTTGATATGCTCCACCATTTCTTCCAAAACAGCATAAGAGTTTTCAGGTTTTTCAATTCTTACAATCTCTACTTTTTCAAACTGGTGAAGACGGTTCAAACCTCTTACGTGTGCTCCGTAGCTTCCCGCTTCTCTTCTGTAACACTGAGAAAATGCCGTATTCTTGATTGGAAGATCTTTCTCATCAAGCAATACATCACGGTAAAGGTTTGTTACAGGAACTTCTGCTGTAGGAATCAGGTATAATTTATCTTCGTTGATATAATACATCTGTCCTTCTTTATCCGGCAGCTGCCCGGTTCCAAATCCTGATGCTTCATTCACAACGTGAGGAGGATTTACTTCTGTATATCCTTTTTCTACGTTCTTATCTAAGAAATACTGAACCAAAGCTCTCTGCAATCTTGCTCCTTTTCCTAAATAAACAGGAAATCCTGCTCCTGCAATTTTAACCCCTAATTCAAAATCAATAAGGTTATATTTTTTGGCCAGTTCCCAGTGAGGAATAGCTCCTTCACCAAGACCTTCTACCGGATGAGACTGGAAAATCATCTCGTTATCATCAGCAGAAGCTCCGCTTTTTACCAATTCATTTGGAATGTTTGGAAGCTGGTACAGAATATTCAGTAAATCGTTTTCCTTAACTTCTAACTGGGATTTCAATTCTGAGCTCGACTCTTTGTATTGTGCTGTTTTAGATTTTGCAGATTCCGCTTCTTCTTTTTTCCCTTCTTTCATCAAAAGCCCGATTTCTTTCGAAATTTTGTTGATTTCGGATAGCTGGGAATCTAGTTCAAACTGGATTCTTTTTCTTTCGTCGTCGGCAGCGATAGCCTCGTCTACCAACTCAAGATTTTTGAATTGTCTTTTCTTAAGACCTTCTAAAACGCGTTCTTGATTGTCGCGCAAAAAATTGACTTGTAACATTTTATTTAGATGTTAAAAATTAGATGTTTAGCTTATAATAAGCTAACAATTGTACAAATTTAAAAATTATTTTGTGATAGTAACGGTATTTGTTGAAGTTGGTGCATCAGCATCTTTTGAAAATACAGGAACCCTGTTATACAAAACTTTTGAAACCTGGAATACCGTTGGTGTATTACGATACTGAATTTCCAAGGTATCAATCACATTATCACTTACATTAGTATTTTTTGTATAGGTAATCTGCATTCTGGAGTAGTAAGAATTTCCCGTCCCAGGATTATCAGGACTTATAGAATCTAGTCTTCTTCTTTTGGCACCTGCCAGATATTCCATATAGAATAAGGAATCTGTTGTCATTCTTAACGAAATACTTACCGGAGCAATATCTTTAGTTCCAAAAATATCATTTACGGAAAACCCGGTATAAGATCCACTTTTTTTACTGTTCAGGAGATCCTGTCCGGCACTGTTTTTCACATAGATATTAAGTAACTGATCTATTCTCTGCAAAGAATCATCATCACTTTTACAACTTACAAGTGCAAAAGCCGCAATAAGTATGCCCCAAAAATATTTCATCATAAATACAAAGGTAAAATATTAATCTTTAGGCTGCTTCTTTATTTTTCAAAATATTTCTGATATTATAGACAAAAATATAAGCTATTCGATTTTGCTCATTATTAAGAATTGTTCTGACTCATTATTTTTTTATAAATTTTTCTTTTAAAATCTGTATTTCTTCTTTTGAAATCATATAATCTTTGAAACTGAATTCTGCTACGCTATAAAACTTTCGGAATAACAGACATGCTGATATTAAATAAGAAGATATGGTTGTAAAACAAGCTCCCAAAATCCCCCATTTGGGTATGGTTAAAAAGGAAAGGATAATAGTAACAAGTAAGCCTGTTATTGATTTTATATTAAGAATTTTAAGCTCCCTGATTCCTGAAAAATAATGTCCTGTCATATCACTCATCGCAATGGCAAAAATTCCCGGAGATAACAGCAGCATAATCATTTTGGTATCTTTAAATTCTACCCCGAAAATCATTTCATATACATAAGAGGGTATTAGGATAATCCCTAAAATAAAGCCTGCCATGAGAAAAAATGTCAGCTTTAGAGCATCTTTAGTCTTTTGAATAGATTCATCTTTGCTTTTGCTGTTAACCACATCAGAATATAAAATTACAGCGATACTTCGGGTAATAGTCCAGATTGCTTCTGAAAAAGTAACTCCTATGGAAAAGATGCCAACACTTGCAAGGCCTTCAAAATATTCTAAAAAATAAAAGGAAAGTCTGTAATTCAGAAACTGAACAAAAGCACTCAGCTGAGTTTTCCAGCCGTATTCAAACATATTTTTTCCTACTTCTTTAGAGAAATATATTTCAGCAACATTGCATTTTTTTATAATCTGAAAGAAGCTGGTAAAAAACAAAAAAACGAGACACCCAATCTGGGCAAGAAAATACACAGAAACATCCTTTTTACCAAAACCATACACCAGCAATCCAATAAAAATGATGTGAACCAGCTGTTGTAATACGGTATAGTTATTAAACATTTTAATATTCTGTGTCCCAATAAATAAGCTGATATTCGTTGACAGAAGCGAAGAAAATATTGAAATCCCGATAAGGTACAGAAGATATTGACTCTGGATAGATGCCAGACCAAATAAAAATGGAATCAAAAGACCAATCAGAAGGGACCATAAATAGGAATATAAAAGAATTTGCTCTATTTTAAATCTTGCAGCAAAATATGAAGTACTGCTGCCGGAAAAAATACTACTGAAAAAACTTACTGCAGCGGCATTTGCCACTACAATGGAGATAGTTCCTTTTCCCTCACTCCCCCACATATTCGTAGAATAGATCACCAGACCGAAACTTAATATCAGTATTAAAAAACGAGAAATAAATGTTTTTATAATGGTCATCTTTTTGGTCTTTCCATAGCTTGTTTGACAAAATCTGTAAATGAACCTTTTATACTATCCCAGGTATATTTCTCTTCATACTCCTTTCTTGCATTATGTGCGTGAAGTTTATAAATTTCGGGATTATGAATATAATTCAAAATAATATCAGCAATTGTTTCCGCATCTGTAGGATTTACCAGAAATCCAAATGGAGAAACATCCATAAATTTTCTGATAGCTTTTAAATTTGTATAAATAACAGGTTTACCTGATGCTGCATAATAAAAAATTTTGATTGGCAAACAATGATCATTTTCAAAGTTCAGATCTCTAAGATCAAAACATAGATCTGCATCTGCATAAGATTGGGTAAAATCTTCAAATAAAACGGTATTAACTATCTTTATATTCTTCCATGCATATTTTTTCAATAGTTCAGAAAAATAAATCTCATCTTTTTTAGTTCTGGCAGCGCCTACAAGAAGGATTTCAATATCTAAACCGGGTTTTTTCATCCGTACTGTATCAGCGGCTCTAAAAAAATTCTCAATTCCTTTCTCTTTAGACAACTGTCCGGTATAGCAAATAGTAATTTTCTCTGGATTTAGATTTTTAATATGGGGATAAATATAGCTATTGTCAGGAAAATAAGGCAGAACAATTCTTTTTTTGAATGGAAAAAAAGAAGCTAAAGGAAACTTTTTAGTCTTCTCTCCAAAGATAAAGTGAGTACTTATATAACCCGCATACAATTGGATCATTAAAAATTTAATTGCATGAACAAACTTTAGCAGATAAGATGAATATCCGCTTAGCATTCTCATAGAAGGATACCATTCTGTAACATCATAGATACAGCTTACATTATGCTCTTTTACAAATTTCTTTGAAGCAACTACAGCAAGGGGTTCAGAACAAATGATCGTCTGGGGTTGAAAATTATCACAAACCTTACGGAATGTTTCCATTTTCTTTTCTATACTTTCTTCCAGAATGGCGTAGGATTCTATTTCAATTCCGTCAATAACTTCTTTATAATCTGCATATAAACTGCATATTTTTACTTCATACCCATTATCTCTAAGAGCTTTTGCCTGATGATAAAAAATACGGTCATCATTATAGCTGTGGGATGTCGTTAAAAAAAGTACTTTAGGCATTAGTCTTACTCGAATCTATGCAAAGATACATTAAAACAAAAAAGTGAGAAACAGGTTCTCACTTTATGATTATTCAGCTGTATAAGCTTAATAGCGTTTATTTTATAGAAGCCGCCCAGCTTTTCTCTAAAGGAAGAAGGAAGTGGCTCAAAAAGTCAAGGTAAGTGTTTTTTGAGAAGTCAAAAACCTGAATATCATTTGAAAGTTCTCCGTTTCTCAGTTTTGTTTTAAAATCAATCAGCTTTAAAGTCTTCACTTCACCATTTTCTACAAAACTAGCTTTCATTCTGTCGAAAAGACCCAATTGATATTCTTCATCAATTTCTCTCATTATCTTTCCTAGAGCATCAATGCTGCATCCTGAAGCCATTTCTTTCTCTTCATCTACACACACTACAATAAACTGATTCTTTTCAATTTTAAATGAAGAAGAAAGCGGTTTTCCATGTGCAGCCCATGTAGCAAGGAAATCAAACAGTTTTTCAGTAATTACTTTTGCCTCTTTAGTTTCAAAAGGTCTTGAAGCCGGATATATAATGACTCTGTAGTCGTTGGTTTCTACAATATTAGATTCTTCGATTTTCATAATGTAAGTATTTATTTTTCAAGGATCTGTACAATTATTTTCAGTTCTTATTCCTGAGTAGAATATTTTTGAAATGATGATATCAAACCCTTATTATCTTAGAGACAAAATTACGCAATTTTCTCGAGTTTGAGATCATTGTATTTTTTACTCAGCACATAGAGCATCATAATGAAAAGTGGAAAGATAAACGGAAAGAAGAACCTCAATGCCGCCGACTGCGGAAAGAAAAAGAATTTGATGTATACATTCACAAGGAAAAGCACGGAAATCATTCTTACCCAAGCATCTTTTGAACGCCAAAATACGATTGCGATCATGATGCTTACAGACAAAGTCACTTTTTTAAAGTAAATAATCTTGATATAAATAATACTCAGATAGTCTTTTAAACTTACATCAATGGGATGCGTGGAAATAATAGGCCTTCTATTGATAAAGGTATCGTAAAAAACATCTTTCCAGCCCGGATAATGGTAAAATTTAATGATCGCCAGATACATTGCTAAAAGTACTGTACCCTGTACAATAAGAGAAACATCAATCTTCTTTTCTCTGAAATAGTAAAAGAAGAAAACAGCCATAATATAAGTCAGGGTAAATGTAATATAGTCCGGACGTATAAAGGTAATTGCAAACAGAAGTACAAACATCCCCCATTTGCTCCATTTTTTGATCAGCCCAATAATAAATATCAGGATAAACTGAAAAATGAACATATCCGGTGTGGAAACTCTGGACATATACGTCATGGGCGGCAAAAGCATGCAGGCAACCGTTAGCCCTGCTGCAAGCCAGTATTTCTTCGGAAAAAGGAGCTTTAGAATATAAAACAATAATAATCCTGAAAAAAAATAAGAAATAAGACTGGTAAACAGAACGGCCATTGGAGAAGTAAGTCCCAGCTTATAAAAAAGGGTTATTACAAGAATATACCCTACTTTGATTTGAAAATAGGGTAATTGTTCTGTAAAAGATTGTGTATTTTTTACGAAATACTGTCTAGGAATGTCCCATTGCTTTATTCCGATGATGTCTCTATAATGATCTGCAGGAGCTTCTTTTTTTATTTCATCGTAAGTGATGATTCGAACTTTATCCGGTGAATTCGGGAACTCAGAAGTGTACATGCTTCCTAAATACCCCGGCATGTCCCAGTCATATACTCTGTTTTGGTAATTCCAGAATGTAAGAAAAGCAAGTATCGAAATTATAAACAAAAAGGAGAGCCTCCATTCTACCTTCATAAACCTGTATAAGATTACAATTATAAATCTTCTGCTTCAGCAAGAAGTTCAACAATATCTTTTACGGCAACTTCGGTATTTTTGTTAAAGTGTTTTACACCATCTGTCATCATGGTATTACAGAATGGGCATCCTGTAGCAATTACCTTTGGTTCAAAAGATAAAGCTTCTTCTGTTCTTTCGATATTGATGTCTTTTTTTCCTTTTTCAGGTTCTTTAAACATCTGTGCTCCACCTGCTCCACAGCAAAGTCCATTGGTTTTGCAACGTTTCATTTCTACAAGCTCTGCATCCAGCTTTTCAAGCAGCATTCTTGGAGCTTCATATTCGTCATTGGCACGTCCCAGGTAACAAGGATCATGGAAAGTAATTTTTTTCCCTTTGAATGCTCCTCCTTCTATTTTCAGTCTTCCTTCTTCCATTAAGGTTTTAAGGAACTGAGTATGGTGCACTACATCAAAGTGACCACCTAAGCTTGGATATTCATTTTTCAGGGTATTGAAACAGTGCGGACAAGCCGTTACGATTTTCTTTACTTCGTAAGCATTCAACACTTCAATATTTGTAAGGGCCATCATCTGGAAAACAAATTCGTTTCCAGCTCTTTTAGCAGGATCTCCGGTACAGCTTTCTTCCTGTCCCAACACTGCAAATTCTACCCCTATTTTATTTAATATCTTGCAAAATGCTTTTGTAATTTTTTTAGCACGGTCATCAAAGCTTCCCGCACATCCAACCCAAAATAAAACTTCCGGGGCTTTTCCTTCGGCAGCATATTCTGCCATTGTTTTTATATTGAAATCCATTTCTTTTTCAATTTGAAAATGTGAGAATTTGGAAATTTGAAATGATATAGAATGGCATCAATTTCAAATCTTCAAATTGATTAATTATCTAGTTTTCCGATGCCCAGTTCAGACGGTCAGCCTGATTGTACTGCCAAGGAGCTGCATTGTTTTCCACATTGGTCATCATCAGATTCAGTTCCTGTGGAGCAGCAGATTGTTCCATGACAAGGAATCTTCTCATTTCAAAAATAATGGAAAGTGGATCAAGCAATACAGGACAAGCCTCTGTACATGCATTACATGTTGTACAAGCCCAAAGTTCTTCTTTTGTGATATAATCGTTCAACAGTTTTTTACCGTCATCAACGAATTTTCCGTTTGCATCAATGTTTCTTCCTACTTCTTCCAATCTGTCTCTTGTTTTCATCAGGATCAGTCTCGGAGAAAGTTTCTTACCGGTTATATTAGCCGGACAAACAGAAGTACAACGTCCGCATTCTGTACAAGAATACGCATTAAGAAGCTGTACCTGATTCAGGTCAAAGATATCTTCAGCACCGAATTTAGAAGGTACATCAGCTTCAGCTCCTTCGGCTGGTGCAGCATAAGGATCAGCGTTAGGATCCATCATTAATTTGATCTCCTTGGTTACAGAGTCAAGATTATTGAATTTTCCTTTTTTATCAAGATTTGCATACCATGTACTTGGAAATGCAAGAATAATATGCAAATGTTTTGAGTAATAAAGATAGTTCATGAAGAAAAGAATTCCCACAAAATGGAACCACCAGGCTCCTTTTTCTGTGAACATCAAAAATCCACTATCAAAATTAAAGATTTCCAAAAACGGAACTAATGTCATTTCACTGATCGGGAAGCTTCCATGTTCAGGAAAAACACCTCTCGCTTGTAAAATAAAATCTGAAGCATTCATCATAAAGAAAGCCATCATCAGAGCGAATTCAATGATCAAAATCCAGTTTGCATCATTTTTCGGCCATCCGAAAAGTTCTTTCATTGTCAATCTTTTTACTCCGTAAAAATTTCTACGGATAAAGAAAATGACAACGCCAATTACCACCAAAAGTGCTAAAACCTCTAATGTTGCAGTGAAGAAATTATAAAATGTATGCCCAAAAATGCTTGATAAGAAACGGTGTGTTCCAAATATTCCATCAACAACAATTTCTATTAATTCGATATTAATAATCACAAAACCAACATATACAAAAAGGTGTAAAACTCCTGCAACAGGACGTGCCGTCATTTTACTCTGACCCATTGCTACACGAGCCATCGTTTCCCAACGTTCTCCTTTTCTATCGTTCCTATTGATTTCATGACCCAACCTGATATTTCTATAGATCTTTAGAAGGCTTTTGGTAAACAAACCAAATCCGGCCACTAATAAAATCAGGAAAATAATGTTATCGATGTACTGCATAAGGGGTATTAGTCTTTATTATTTTTACCGAAAACCGAGAAGTTGATATATCTTTTCGGGTTCGCTTTCATATCTTCGATTAATGTATTCAGGTTGGAAGATGCTGAGTTCAGATTATTGTAAAGCTGGTCATCTTTCATCAGTTTACCTAAACTTCCTTCTCCCTTGTCTATTCCACCAATCACCTGATTCAGTTTTCCTACAGTAGCATCCAAGTTGGCGATAGTTGCATTTAATTGTTTAGTATCAATGCTCTGCGCCAGATTTCCGTATTTATCCAGTGTCACCTTTCCACTCTGCATCGTAAGACTGGCATCGTCCAATACTTTCTGTAGTTTAGGATCATTGTGTCCTACCAGGTTGTTTACACTTCCTGCTGTAGTTTGTAGGGCACCTACGGTTTTATTAAGATTGGATAATAAAGCTTTTATTTCAGCTCTGTTTTGTGCATCAACAAGCAGATTGGCATTAGCCATCAGAGAGTCTACTCTGTGTAGAACCACCTGCAGCTGATCTTTTACCGGACCTACCTGAGAAGAAAGACTTCCCAGCGTTCCCAGTTTAAAAGCTCCCTGCAGGGTATCACCGTCTTTAGCGGTTTGACCTCCGTATGCAAGGTTTACTCTCATTTCTTTGCCAGACATTAATCCTGGTTCAAAGATTTCTAATGATGAATTTTTTGAAAATTCAAATTTGTTATCTACTGTAATTTTTACAACAAAATTAATTTTACCGTCTTTTGAGGTAAGAGGAATAATTTTATCCACCTGCCCTACTTTCAATCCGTTAATAGAAACCGCCGCAGACTGCGCCAGACCTTCTACATTGTCATATTTTGCGTAAAATATATTGTCGGTAGTAAAAAGGCTTTTCCCTTTCATAAACTGAAACAACACCACAAAGCCTACAATAGCCAGAAGTGTGATCACACCAGCTTTTAATTCTTTACTGAACTTCACTTGCTAATTTTTTTCTAATAAGCAAATATAACACATTTTAAATAAATCTTTTCCAATATTGTTCTGCGTTAAATACAAAAAAAAGCGACAAAAAAATTTGTCGCTTTTTATATCATTGAAATGATTTTTTTATTGTTGCTGATTTCCAAGTTTACCCCAGATTTCAATTCTAAAATCTTCAATATCTGCATTATCCTGAAGACTCTTCATCCAAGCCTGTCCGAACATTCCAGAACTTCTCTGTGTAAGAGATTCTGTAAACTGTTTAAGATCTCCAGGTTGTTTGTTGATTGTTTCTGATTTTTTGATCAAAACATATACTCCTGTTCCACCTTCAACCGGGTTAGAAAGCTTACCTTTTGCAACACCGAATGCTGCACCGGCAACTTTAGGTTCCATTGCACCAGCTACTGAAGGGTTCAATAGATTTACCTGAGCAGATTGTTTTGGAGCTGCAAATAATTTAGCTACCTGATCTAAACTAGAAGCTTTTGCTGCTGCAATTTTATCAGAAATTTGTTTTGCAGCTAATTTATTTTTAACGATAGTTTCGATCTGATCTCTTACAGATTCCGGATCAGCAAGACCTGCATCTTGTTTTCCGTTTAGATAAACTACAATTTTATCACCTGTTCCGTCTACAGTAAACAGTTCAGTATCTCCTTTAGTTCTTTTCTTATCGAAAGCCCAGGTAAGGATCTCCGCATCTTTTTCAGTACCTAAGCCCTGAATCTGACCTTCAAATCTTTTTGCTGCTTTTGGATTAGAGAACTGGTAATTTCCTTTTTTAGCAATGTTCACGAAATCGTTGAAAGATTTTCCTTGAACCTGCTGAATGAATTTTCTTGATTTTTTGTCTGATTCAGCCTCAGTAGCATCTGAAGGTTTAATTGCTTTCACAAGGTTGGCAACTTTATACCCCATTGATCCTGATTTTTTATCTTCAATATTGATGATATGATAACCGAACTGCGTTTCTACTACTCCTGTAGCTCCTTTAGGATTGCTTGCAAGGTAAGCAAGGAATTCTGGAACGAAAGGTGTTTCCGGAGTTGTCCACCCTAAGCTACCTCCTTGTGCTGCAGAATTCGGATCACTGGAAAGCTTAAGGAATTCTGTAAATTTAGCAGGAGTTGCTTTTACAATAGCACCAATAGAGTCTGCTAATTTCTTAGCCTGTTCTTTAGTTCTTGTTACTCCTTCACCTGCAGGACTTCCTTTGAATGCAATAAGGATATGTCTTGATAAAGTAGAATCTGAAGCTCTTTTACCAACAAGTTTAGAAACTACATAAACGTCTTGCTCTTTATAAGGTCCAAAAGTCTGACCTACTGCCGCTGTAGTAATCTGATCTTTGATTGTTGGAGGCAATTGAGCAGGATTCATATACTGAGGATTGAATGGCGCATCAGAATTTGCCATTACAAACATAGAATCGTTTTTCGTATTCTGGAAGTTTTCAGTACCTCCGCTTGCATCTGTACCTCCTGAATATAATTTTGTAATTTCTTTCAGAGTTGCTGCATCATCTGCTGCACTAGGTTTGGATGGGAAATATACGACACCGATATTTCTGCTTGGTTCAGCTTTGAACATTACAGGGTGTTTCTGGATGTAGTCTGCCAGATCCTGTGTTGTAACATTGATCTTGGTTTTCTGAAGATATGCTGCGTAATCTACTTTCACAAAGTCGATATCTGCAAGCTGATCTCTCTGCTTCATCAGTTCTTCTGCTTCTTTCTTACCGGTAGTGATACCTGCTGAAATATTGGTAAACACCTGTCTTGCCATTAGTCTGTACTCAATCGTCTTTTTAGTTTTCAACCATTGATTATATCCTTCAGGATTGGTGTTTTTTAATGTTTCAATTTCTTTTTTAAGATCTTGAGTTTTAAAGTTACCTTTCTCATCAAAGAACTGTTGATTTTGGGCAAACATCTGATCGTACTGGATTTGGTTCCAGAAATAATCATCAGTCATTTCAAAGCCTAGTTTCTCAAACTGTTGTTTGATAAGTTTAGATTGTACAAGTAACTGCCACGCCTGTTCTTCAAGACCGGCTTTCGGACGACCTTGTTGTTCTGCCTGCTGCTGCAACACGAAAAGCTGATCATTGAACTCTTCGCGGGTGATTTTCTCACCATTTACTTTTCCTAAAACGTCAGGATTTTTACCAAAAACCTTGTCGATACTATCCGGGTTCACCAAGAACGCCAAAAGCGCTAAGGCTATTACTCCCATTAAAAGCCAAGGCTTACTCCTAATCTGTCCTAAAATTGCCATTTTATAAATTATAGTTTTTTATCAGTTTGCGAAAATACACATTTTTAAGAAATTACAGAAACAGAACTGCTTTATTTTGATTTTTAATGCAAAGATTATCTAAAAAAGGAAATTTTGACCGTATTTTTAAGTAAAAAACAAATGGCATAAGTATTGTGCATTTTTAGAATATTATAATATGCCACACGTTTTCAGAGCATATTATAAAAAATCCCTTTAACGATAAAAAACGAAAATGACAATTTGTCATTCGATTGACTATGATAGAATTTGAAGATATTAGTTTAGAAGAAATGATCAGTGACGGATTTGATATCGTAACTGAAGAAATCAATCTTTCCGACTTCGCTGAGACTGATAAAAATTCCGAACAGAAAATATTCCCTATACTTCCCGTAAGAAATATGGTGATGTTCCCCAATGTGGTAATTCCTATTACTGCCGGGAGAAAAACCTCTATACAGCTTCTTGAGGAGGCACAGAAGAACGGAGATTTCATTGGAATTGTAAGCCAGAAAAATTCGGATATGGAACAGCCTGCCGAAAAAGATATTTATACTACCGGTACCCTAGCAAAGATCATTAAGATCATTAAGCTTCCGGAAGGAAATATTACAGCGATCACGAAAGGTTTCCATAGATTCAAGATTAAAAAAATAGTTGAAAATCAGCCTTATTTCAGGGCAGAAATATCAAAATTAAAAGATACACGCCCTAAAAACCAGGAGGAATATGAAGCATTGCTTGAGAACATCAAGGATCTTGCTTTAAAGATCATTGAGCTGGATCCGAATATTCCTAATGCAGCCAATTTTGCAATCAAAAACATCAATAATAATGATGATCTTCTTAATTTTATCTGTACCAATGCCAGTTTTTCTTCGATAGCAAAACAAAAGCTTCTTGAAGAGAAAAACCTGATGATAAGAGCTAATCAATGCTACGAAATGATGCATGAGGATTTCAGAAAGCTGGAATTGAGAAATCAGATTCATCAGAAAACCTCAAAGGATCTTGACAAGCAGCAGAGGGAATATTTCCTGAATCAGCAGATCAGAACCATCCAGGAAGAATTGGGTGGAGGACCTGAAAGCGATGTGGAAGATCTGATTGCCAAGGCTAAAACCAAAAAATGGAGCAAAGAAGTAGAGGAACATTTCCAAAAGGAAATCGGCAGATTGCAGCGCCAGAATCCAAATTCTCCGGACTATAATGTACAGAGAAACTACCTGGATTTCTTTACAGACCTTCCTTGGGAAACATATACAAAAGATATTTTTGATATTGCAAAAGCAGAAAAGGTGCTTGACAAAGCTCACTTCGGGCTAGAAGATATCAAGAAAAGAATTCTGGAACACATGGCTGTTTTAAAATTAAAAAACAACATGAAGTCTCCTATCTTATTATTGGTAGGGCCTCCGGGAGTTGGTAAAACGTCTTTAGGAAAGTCTATTGCCGATGCTTTAGGAAGAAAATATGTAAGATTATCATTGGGTGGTCTTCATGACGAGAGCGAAATCCGCGGACATAGAAAAACCTATATTGGTGCTATGGCGGGAAGAATTTTACAGTCGATCAAAAAATCCAGAACTTCAAACCCGGTAATCGTCCTTGATGAGATTGATAAAATCGGGCAGGGTCTTCATGGAGATCCAAGTTCAGCATTACTGGAAGTTCTTGATCCTGAACAAAATAAATCTTTTTATGATAATTTCCTTGAGATGGGTTATGACCTGTCAAAAGTAATGTTTATTGCTACGGCCAATTCTCTTTCAACCATACAGACTCCTCTTTTGGACAGAACGGAAATTATTCAGATTGCCGGTTATACTTTAGAGGAAAAGATTGAGATTGCGAAAAGACACTTAATCAAGAAACAGCAGGAGGAAAATGGTCTGGATGCAAAGTCATTCAAACTTGGAAATACAGAGCTTAAACATATTATAGAAGCCCACACTTCGGAAAGCGGTGTAAGAACCCTGGAGAAAAGAATTGCTGCCGTTGGAAGATGGGTAGCTCTTCAGACCGCTTTGGTAAAGGAATATGATCCAAAAATTTCTGTTAACAAAGTAGATGAAATCCTTGGGGTTCCAAGACCGAAAAGCTTATCCGAAATCACCGGAGTTCCAGGAGTTGTAACAGGTCTTGCCTGGACAAGTGTAGGCGGAGATATTCTTTATATTGAAAGTATTTTAAGCAATGGTAAAGGGGCATTAACAATGACCGGAAATCTTGGAACAGTAATGAAAGAATCTGCAACTATTGCCTTAGAATATATTAAAGCCAAGCATGACGACCTGGGAATTCCTCAGGAGGAACTGGACAAGAAAAACATCCACGTACACGTTCCTGAAGGAGCAACTCCTAAAGACGGACCGTCTGCAGGTATTGCAATGCTTACATCAATGGTTTCTTCTTTTAAAAACAAAAAGATAAAACCTCACCTTGCGATGACGGGAGAAATTACTTTAAGAGGAAAAGTTCTTCCTGTAGGAGGAATCAAAGAAAAACTTCTTGCTGCTACAAGAGCCGGAATTAAAGATGTTATCCTTTGTGAAGCCAACAGAAAAGATGTTGAAGAGATCAAAAAAGATTATTTAAAAGATCTGAAAGTACACTACGTCAGCAGAATGGAGGAAGTCATTGACATCGCCATTGAAGAATAAAAACATTTGTAACATATTAACTTCTCAATAGGAAACACGTTCTGAATTTCAGAGCGTGTTTCTGTTTTATAGACAAATACATTCTTTTCTTTGCTGCATGGAATAAAATTTGATACAATAGAAGAAAATTCTGAAGGATTGAATAAAAAATTTTTCAATTCAGAGGGGTTTTCTTATTTTTATTCCACACTGCAGATTTATAGATTATGAATTTTCTTAGACTTCCTTTCCTTGTCAAGCTTACACTTGTGGTAATTTCTATCATCGGTCTTGGCTATCTTCTGGCATTGGGACAAAGTATTTTAGCTCCGTTTTTCCTTGCATTCCTTATGGCTATGCTGTTTTTGCCGGCCGCTACTTTTATGGAAAGAAAGTTAAGATTTCCGAGATCTATTTCTACAATGACTTCAGTATTTATTATGCTGATGATCCTAAGTGGTATTATTTATTTTTTCACCAATCAGCTATCGGATTTCAGCAAAGATCTTCCACACCTCAAGGAACAGTTTACCACTGTTTTCAATAGCCTTCAGCACTGGGTTTCCAAAACATTTAATGTGAAAGTGGATGAACAAGTGGATTACATTAACCAGGGATTAACTAAACTGCTATCTTCTTCGGGAGTAATTTTAGGATTTACTTTTGGAATTTTCTCTACAGGATTTGGCTTTATTATATTTTTCACCCTGTTTTTTATCTTTATTTTAAATTACAGAAGGCTTTTAAATAATTTTATCGTTACCGTTTTCAACGAAAGACATAAATCAAGCGTACAGGAAGCTGTAAATGAGATCCGTATCATGACCAAGAAGTATATATTCGGGCTTTTTCTTCAGGTAATTATCGTTTCTGTTTTAACATCTATTCTCCTTACAGTTTTAGGAGTAAAATATGCAATTCTCTTAGGTGTTCTTACCGGGCTATTAAATGTGATCCCATATCTTGGAATTTTTATTTCACTTCTTATTTCCTGTTTTATAGCTTTTGCAACATCTACTCCTTCAACGTGTATCTATGTTGCTTTGGGATATATTGCCATTCATGCTGTGGACGGAAATATTGTCCTGCCATTTGTGGTGGGCTCCAAAGTAAAAATCAATGCTTTATTTTCATTTATCGGGATCCTTTTAGGAGAGCATCTTTGGGGAATTGCTGGAATGTTCCTATGTATACCAGCCATTGCTATAATAAAAATCATCTGTGAAAGAGTTGACGATCTCAAACCTTGGGGAAGATTGCTCGGAGAGGAACAGAAACCTAATAAAAAGAAGAAAAGTTATAAGATTTCTAAGAATATTACACTAAAGGAAATGGATTAAATATGAGTAATGAGTGATAAGCGATAAGTAATAATTGACATATTCTTAACTTTAAATAAAAAAGACTGCCTTTTTAAAGACAGTCTTTTTTAATTATTATGAAAGAGGACACAAAGGACTCATTCCATTTGGACAAGTTTCCGAACAAAGGATATAAGATTGACTGTCTGGGCAGTATCCATAAGTTGGACCTCCAGGTTCTCCTCCAGGGCCACCTAAACAAGGATCTCCCGGTGGAATTTTACATGGACAGCCTATTGGTCCTATATCACATTTTCCTACACCTCCTCCCCCTTGGATTTCTCTTAAATCCGTACGGTTTAATTTTTTAAGATTTTTCAGCATGATTTATTAGTTTAAATTGTCTTCCGAAGATATACAATAAAATTATACAAAAGCACTAATTAACGTACATTAACAATTGATTTCATATTTTATGTTAAATCAAATACAAAATATCCTATTTTTATTTTACATTTGATATCAAATCATCAATCATGAAAATAATAAAATTCATTTTATGCTTACTGTTCGGTCTTATGTTTATTAATGCCGGATTAAACAAGTTCTTTAATTATATGCCTATGGAAAAACCCACTCCGGAGCAGATGAAACTCTTCGCAGCTTTTGGAGAAATCAGCTGGCTGATGCCATTAGTGGGTATTGTAGAAGTCATTGGCGGATTATTGTTTATTTTCCCAAAAACAAGAGCATTGGGAGCTATTGTTATTTTACCGGTGATGGTAGGAATTGTTACCCATGTTTTCACTATGGACAAATCTCCAATGGGAATGGGTATTGCCGGAGTGATGTTCCTGATCAACCTTTGGATGATTCTTGACAACAAGGAAAAATATAAACACTTAGTTTCATAAGGTTACAGATAATAGGTTGCAGGTCGTATTGCCTACAACCTATTATCTGCTTTCTGCTACCTTTCCTCTACACAAAAGCACTGAAACCAGTAATAGAACGTCCTACAATCAATGAATTGATCTCTTTTGTTCCTTCATAAGAATAAATAGCTTCTGCATCAGCAACAAATCTGGCTACATCGTACTCCAGTAGAATTCCATTGCCTCCCATTACTTCTCTTGCTCTGGAAACAATATCTCTGGTTCTCAATGTACAGAAAACTTTAGCTAAAGAGGCGTGCTCATCTTTCAAAATTCCTTCATCCTGCATTTCAGACAATCGGAACACCATAGTTTGCATTGCAGTAAGATTGGACAACATTTCTACCAAATGCCCCTGAATCATTTGAAATGAAGCAATAGGTCTCCCAAACTGTTCTCTTTTTCGGGTATAATCCAAAGCGCTTTCATAGGCTCCTCTTGCGCATCCTGTGGCCATCCATGCTACTCCCGCTCTGGTCATTCTCAGTACTTTTCCGGTATCTTTAAATGAATTGGCGTTCTGAAGACGGTTTTCTTCGGTTACAATACAGTCTTTTAACGTAATTAATCCGTTCTGTACAATCCTCAAGGCCATTTTTCCTTTGATCTTTTCTACAGAATATCCCGGATTATCTTTTTCAACAATAAATCCTTTCACTTCGCCACTGTCCAGATCTCTTGCCCAGATAATAATGATATCAGCAAAAGTCGCATTACCTATCCATTTTTTCTGACCATTTAGAACCCAGCCTTCAGGTGTTTTTTTACAGGTTACGGTAAGGCCTCCTGCCGCTCCGGAACCAACTTCCGGTTCTGTAAGCCCGAAAGCGCCTATTTTTTCAAATTTCTGCATTTGCGGAAGCCACTTTTGCTTCTGTTCTTCAGACCCGCAGATATAAATAGAACCCATTGCCAGCCCGGATTGTACTCCAAAAAATGTAGCAATGGAAGCATCCACTCTTGCCATTTCCATCGCAATAACTCCTTCCATCAGAAAAGGCATTCCCGGACAGCCATAACCTTCGTAAGTAACACCGCAGATATCCAGTTTTTGGAATTTTGGAATCAATTCAAACGGAAATTCGTCTCTGAGCCAGTAATGATTCACCAGAGGTTTTACTTCTTTTTCCATGAAAGCTCTTACTTTAAGCTGAATTTCACGCTGTTCGGGAGTAAGGGTATGGTAGATATCATAGAAATCTCCGTCAATAGGTGGAAGTTCTTTCTTTTTCTTTTCCGGATCAAGCATTTTCATAAGCCCGGAAAGCTGTTTATCATCCAGTTTTGAGAAATTATGCATCAGTTTCGGAAGATCCACTTTTTGAGAAATGGCACTTAGCTGATCAAAATCTATGGATGTGAATAGTCCTATTGCGTTTCTGATTTTGGAAAAGGTATTTGACATAGTGATAGATTATAATTTTGGTTTGTAAAAGATAAGCAAAAATTGCTCCGAAAGCAAAGCACGAAACCCTTTCTTATTTTACAAAACACTTAATTTCAATCAATTAAAAGAGAATATTCCGTTTACAAGTTTTTTACTTTTGATTTTCAAGCGTTACAAAAGATTCTGGCTGAACTTTGACTCAAGGAAAACAACAAAAATCAACGCTATGAAAACGACTTACATTAAATTATCTCTATCCGCCGTACTTTTATTAGGAATTTATTCATGTAAAAAAGGCGAAGTTGCTGAAACAGATCTTAATGCTTATGCTACAACAGATTCAACTGCTGCTATTGTTTCAGATAGTATTTCATCAGTTGCCGATATGAAGGTAAAGGACAAACAGTTCATCAAGACAGCAGATGTCAGCATGGAAGTGAAAGATGTATATAATGCAACCATCGCCATTGAAAAATCGGTTCAGGAACTTGGTGGTTTTGTTACCAATAGCAATCTTCAAAGTAATGTAATTTCTGAAGACATTTACAACACTTCCAACGAAGAAGCTATGCTGGTTAAAAAATACCAGTCGGAAAACAGAATGCAGGTGCGTATTCCTACTGAAAAGCTGGGTGAACTTTTAACAGCAATCAATTCAAACAAATTATTTCTTAATTCAAGATCCATCAATGCGGAAGATGTGACAGCCAACATCAAATATTCCGAACTGGAAGGAAAAAGAAATCAAAAAACATCTGAGAACATCAACAAGCTGAAAACAAATAAAGATAAAGTAACGCTGGATGATGAGAATATGTCTGAAGGAAATTTTCAAAAGCTTGCCAGCATGAACATGACGGATAATTTAAAATACAGCACCATTGATATTTACATCAAAGAACCTCAATTGCGTATCGCTGAAATTGCCGTTACCAATACCACAAGCATAGATAATAAATATAAATACAATTTCATCTATGACGCAAAAGATGGCTTCGTCTATGGTTTTTATCTGATCCAGAGAATCATAGTTGCCCTTATCAATATCTGGCCAATTCTATTAATTGCAGCAGCTCTGATCTATTTCCTAAGAAAAAGAAAAATTTCAAAACCTGAGCAACCGAAGATCCAACAATAAAAAACTCTACTAACCAATTGGTTATCATCATAATTTTAGATTTTACAGCCTTCTGTTTTCAGGAGGTTTTTATTTTTTTTGAAAAAAACTGTAACGATTGTAATACCTGTTTTACCTACTATTTAAAAGAACAGAAAATCAAAAAAATTAATACTATGAAAAATTTATTAAAACTTGGATTTGCGGCGTTATTATCATTGAGTTCTATGACTATTAATGCACAAAGAAACACCAACAGCAAAGATAACAGCCTGCTTTGGGAGGTTTCCGGGAATGGTCTTTCTAAACCTTCTTATATTACCGGGACTTTTCATATCTTATGCAGTAAAGATTTTGAAATAAAACCTAAGGTTTGGGATGCTCTTAAAAAGTCGGAAAGCTTTGTTATGGAAATCAATTATACTGATCAAAATGAAATGGCTTCAATCCAAAAAATGATGACCGCTGATAAAAAAATTTCTGAACAACTTACCCCTGAGCAAGCAAAAAATTTAGACAAAATATTAGCTGATTATGGAACCAATCTGAAAAATGTTGATTCTCACAGTTCGACAGCTTTATATTCTCTTGTTGCCACAAAAGCAATCCCCTGCTCTCAGAATGAAGTAAAAATGTATGAAATAGAATTATTGAAAACAGCTTTACAGAATAAGAAAAGTGTAAGCGGGTTGGAAAAAGTGGATGATCAGACCTACGCAATAAGCCAGGCATACGATCTGAAAGAAACAATCTCTCAGTTGAAGTTAGGTAACGAGTATGCTATCGCAGCAAAGAAAATGACAGAAGCATTTAAAAATGAAAATCTAAAAGATCTGGATCAGTTGATTAAAAATCCAAAATTCATGAATAAGAGACAGGAAAAGCTTGTACTTACCGACAGAAATAAAAAATGGGCAGAAAAAATGCCGGAAATGATGAAAAACCAAAGTTCTTTCTTTGCCGTAGGAAGCGGCCACCTTTGGGGAGAAAACGGTTTAATCAATCTTCTGAAAGCAAAAGGTTACACCGTAAAGCCGGTATCAAACTTATAATCATAACCAAACCATGAAACCACTGTGAGTAATCCAACTGAAACTGCCTTTTTAAAGCTTGTCAACCAGCACAAAGGTATTTTATACAAAGCCTCGCGGATCTATGCAGATTCTGTAGAAGACCGGGAAGATCTGCAGCAGGAAATCCTTATCCAGCTTTGGAAGTCCTATCAGAATTTCAAAGGGAACAGCGAGTTCTCAACCTGGATGTATCGGGTTGCCATCAATACCGCGATTACGTTTTTAAAAAAGGAAAAACAGAGATCCAATAATCATACAGATGCTCCTCACCATTTTGAGGTACAGCAGGAAGATTATAATCCCACAAAAGACAGGCAGCTGGAAATTTTCTACAGTGCCGTTCAGGAGCTGAATTCCTTAGAAAAAGCCGTCATATTTTATTTCATGGAAGGAATGTCTCACAAAGAAATCGGAAACAATCTGGGACTCAGCGAAGGCAATGCCCGCGTAAAACTCAACAGAACAAAAGAAAAAATACAGCAAATCATAAAAAAATCAGGCTATGAATTTTGATCAATTAAAAGAACAGTGGAATAAAGAAGACAGTGATGTCCATATTCCTGATACCATAGAACAGCTAAAAGAAAGTAAACATCCTATAGAAAAGATTCAGAAAAATATGAAAAGAGAATTTCCTATGCAGATTCTTGCGATTATTCTTATGGCTTTCTTTCCTCTTCAGTTTCAATTTCCTTCTTCACAATACATTATTTATTATATATCCTATACAATGATGGTCGTAATATCCTCATATTATCTGTTTGGATTTTATAAATTTTACAAACAGACGGAGCTTTACACAGGAAACACCAAAAACAGCCTTTGGAAAATATACCACGAACTTCGCCTGAACATGGAACGATACCAGTCTTTCGGATTTTTATTACTTCCACATTTTCTGGTAACCATAGGATTGGTGATTTATAATACAATGGAAAAACAAGGTAAATCATTGACAGAACTCACCTCTTCTCATCAACAAGGATTAATCATTGCAGTATTGATCGGTACTTTAGGGGTTATAACCAGCATTGTTCTATGGACAAAATATATCTATGGAGGAAGCGCCAAACAATTGGAAAAGATCCTGAATGAAATGGAAGAATAATACCATAAAAAACTATCACAAAAGATTTCTACAAGAACCTCGGACCTGCTCTGAGGTTTTGTTTTTTAAAAAATCGTTATTTATCATCTTCAAATTTATCTGAGGTTTTATTTTTCCGTAAATTTGCAGATCAGAAATAAATCATTATGAATTATGAGCTATTTTCATCCGATACAATGATTTTCTGAACAATAAAAATTCTGTAATATGCTATCAAAAATAAATCCAACACAAACTAACAGCTGGAAAGCACTTGATGAACACTTCGGTGGAAATGACTTTGATCTTAGAAGCCTTTTTCATTACAATCCGAACCGTTTTAATGAGTTTTCCCTGCAAAAGGACAACTATCTTTTTGATTACTCTAAAAATTTAATCGATTCAAGAACGAAGGATCTTTTATTACAACTGGCTGAAGAAAGCCAGCTAAAGGATGCCATTTCCAGAATGTTCTCCGGTGATAAAATAAATGAAACAGAAGGAAGAGCAGTTCTTCATACGGCACTAAGAGATTTCTCAGACCGTGAAATTTTTGTGGACGGAGAAAATATCAAACCACAGATCAAAAGAGTGCTTGATCATATGAAATCTTTTTCTGAGAAGATCATTTCAGGAGAACATAAAGGTTTCAGCGGAAAAGAGATCACAGATGTAGTAAACATCGGTATCGGAGGATCAGATTTGGGTCCTGTGATGGTTTGTTCAGCTTTAAAGCATTTTAAAACGAGATTAAATGTTCACTTTGTTTCCAATGTGGACGGAAATCATATTGCAGAAGTGGTAAAGAATTTAAATCCTGAAACCACTTTATTCATCATTGCTTCCAAGACATTTACGACTCAGGAAACAATGACAAATGCAAACTCAGCAAAGGACTGGTTCCTGAAGGCTGGAAAGCAGGAGGATGTAGCCAAGCATTTCGTTGCTTTATCTACTAATATTGAAGAAGTTAAGAAGTTCGGAATCGCAGAAGAAAATATTTTCGAGTTCTGGGACTGGGTAGGTGGAAGATATTCTCTTTGGAGTGCTATCGGATTAAGCATCGTACTTTCTGTAGGGTATGAAAACTTTGAGCAGCTTTTAAAAGGTGCTTTTGATACTGACCAGCACTTCCAGACTGCTGATTTCTCTGAAAATGTTCCTGTATTAATGGGACTTCTGGGAATCTGGTATCGTAATTTCTATGCTGCAACAACGTATGCAATCTTACCTTATTCTCAATATCTGGACAGATTTGCTGCGTATCTTCAGCAGGGAGACATGGAAAGCAACGGAAAATGTGTAGACAGAAATGGTGAATTTGTAGAATATGAAACAGGTCCTATCATCTGGGGAGAGCCAGGTACAAACGGTCAGCACGCATTCTACCAACTGATCCACCAGGGTACAGAATTGATTCCGGCAGACTTCATTGCTTATACAAAAAGTCCAAACAAAGTTTCGGATCATCAGGATAAATTATTAGCAAACTTTTTCGCTCAGACTGAAGCACTTGCCTTTGGAAAACTGGAAGAAGAAGTTGAAGAGGAACTTAGAAATTCAGGAAAATCTGATGAAGAAATAGACAGACTGATCAATTTTAAAGTCTTCCACGGAAACACACCTACTAACTCTATACTATTCAAGGAATTAACTCCTTTTTCACTAGGTCAGCTGATTGCTTTATATGAACATAAGATTTTTGTTCAGGGAGTAATCTGGAATATTTTCAGCTTTGACCAGTTTGGAGTGGAATTAGGAAAAGTATTAGCCAACAAAATCCTTCCTGAGCTTGAAAACAATGAGGCAATAAGCTCTCATGACAGCTCTACCAATGGATTGATCAATTACTATAAAGAAAATAAATAGTAAGTAAAAAGAAAGTAAAAGTAAATCTATAAAGTAAAAAAGTAAAAATGGCAGAAATTCTTGACGGACTTAAAGTATCCAAGGAAATTAAAGCAGAGATCAAGGTTGAAGTAGAAAAGATTCTCGCAAGCAAAAAAAGAGCTCCACATTTGGTAGCAATTCTTGTAGGGAATAATGGAGCTAGCAAGGCCTATGTAAACTCTAAAGTAAAAGACTGTGAAGAAGTAGGATTTCAATCCAGCTTAATCAAATTTCCAAGCACAGTTTCTGAATCAGAACTATTGGAAAAAATTGACGAGCTTAATAAATCTAAAGCAGTTGACGGTTTTATCGTTCAGCTGCCTTTACCGGACCAGATAGATCAGGAAAAGATCATCAATGCAATTGATCCAAGAAAAGACGTGGATGGTTTCCACCCTGAAAACTTCGGAAAAATGGCGCTTGAAATGGATACTTTCTTACCAGCTACTCCTTTCGGGATTTTAACATTATTGGAAAGATATAATATTGAAACCAAAGGAAAAGACTGTGTAATTATCGGAAGAAGTAAAATTGTAGGAAGACCTATGAGTATCCTGATGGGTAGAAAAGATTTCCCTGGAAACTCTACCGTTACCCTTACACACTCTTATACGAAAGACATTGAAGAATATACAAGAAAAGCAGACATCGTAATTACCGCTTTGGGAGATCCTCACTTCTTAAAAGGAGATATGATCAAAGAAGGAGCTGTAATTGTTGACGTGGGTATTACAAGAGTAGACAATGACTCTCCAAAAGGATATTACCTTGCAGGTGACGTAGATTTTGACAGCTGTGCAGCTAAAGCAAGCTGGATTACTCCGGTACCTGGAGGAGTAGGCCCAATGACAAGAGCGATGTTGATGAAAAATACCATCATTGCTTACAAAACTTCGGTCTATAACGACTAATTTTAAAATGAATAAAGAAGAAAATATTTTATTAAAAGAAGGTAAAATGCTCCCTGTAATGGAGCATTTTTACACTTTACAGGGAGAAGGAGCACACACAGGAAAAGCCGCTTACTTTATCAGGCTGGGAGGCTGTGATGTAGGATGTCACTGGTGTGATGTAAAAGAAAGCTGGGATCCGGAACTCCATCCTCTGATGAATGCAGTGGAAATTGCAGAAACAGCTGCAAAACATTGTAAAACAATCGTTCTGACTGGTGGTGAACCTCTGATGTGGAACTTAGACATACTGACTTCCAGATTGAAAGAGCTGGGATGCACTGTACATATTGAAACTTCAGGAGCTTATCCTATGAGCGGAAATCTGGACTGGATTACCCTTTCGCCAAAGAAAACAGGACTGCCTAAAGAAGAGATCTATCAAAAAGCTCATGAACTTAAAGTGATCATTTTCAATCAGCATGACTTTACGTTTGCGCAGGAACAGGCTTCAAAAGTTTCTGAAAGCTGTAAGCTCTATCTTCAAAGTGAATGGAGTAAAAGAGATGAGATGTATCCTAAGATCACAGATTTCATCCTGGAACATCCGGAATGGCAGGCTTCAGTTCAGACTCACAAATATCTGAATATCCCGTAAAAAAGCTTAAATTAGCTGGGCTTATCCGCTATAATACTGATAGATGCAGAGAATTCGATACTCTAGATACCTGAAATCGATCATTATGTTGCTTGACCTTATGGTTATTGCATCTATCTTCATATTCTTTTTTATAAGCAGAAACGAAAGTTTAAAATACCATAAAGAAACCTGGTATCAGAATATTTTTTCTCTGATTCTGTTGTTTTTGTTCTGGGTGCTTCTTAGCGGTAGGACAAAAATATACAACATTCCGAGAAACCTTACGTATACCTTGTTTCTTGAACGCCTTTTAATCCACTTCCTCTTTTTTATACTTGGCGTACTGCTTATAGGAAAGGTAAGTAACAATGTATTTTTCAATTCGGATATATACTGGCTCTCGCTTTACCTTTTCATTTTCATCTTCCTTGTAAAATCTCTGATCTATTTTGCGATCAAGTATTTACGTTCCCTTGGGGCTAATTACAGGAATGTCATGTTTTTAGGAGACAGCCATTCCACAGAAATTCTGAAGAATATTTTCACAGACCGTAAAGACTACGGATATAGGATATTTGAATATGAAAATTCCGAGATCAACATCAATGAACTGGTTGCTTTCTGGAAAAAGAATGGGATTCATACCTTATTCCTATCTATGGAAAATTCCTATGGTGAGTGGATTCAGAATGAGATTTTCAAATTGGCAGAAGATAATAAGATTCATATTTCACTCATTCCAAGTATCACGCAAAGCGATTTTTTCCTGTATGATCTTGGATACATACAAACCCAGCCGGTCCTTAACCAGGCAAGATATCCTTTAGATTATTATTCTAATTTTCTGATGAAAAGGACTTTTGATATTCTGTTCTCTGTTGTTATATTGGTTTTTATATGCTCATGGGTATTTCCCATCATTGCAGTTTTAATCAAGGCAACGTCCAAAGGTCCCGTATTTTTCCTTCAGAAAAGGTATGGTTTCCATGAAGAAGTTTTCAATTGTTTTAAATTCAGGACAATGGTTGTAAATGATGAATCCACAACCAAAACCACATCGGTAAATGATTCAAGAATTACCAAAGTAGGTAAGTTTTTAAGGAAAACCAGTCTTGATGAACTTCCGCAGTTCATCAATGTACTGAAAGGTGAAATGTCTGTGGTTGGGCCGCGTCCTCATATGCTTGCCGTAGATAATTATTATAAGCCAAAAATAGGGAGATACAGCTTGAGAAGTATGGTAAGCCCCGGTATCACAGGATTGGCACAGGTAAATGGACTACGCGGTGACTTCGGAGATGTGGAAGTAGAGATGAAAAAACGTGTTCTGGCTGATGCTTTCTATGTAAGAAACTGGAGTTTTGTACTTGATCTGGTGATTATTTTAAAAACCGTTTTCCTGGTTATAGGCGGAGATAAAAATGCAAAATAAAGAACAGGGCCAGGCCAATATTGAAATAATTTTAACACAAAACCAGGCTTTAGTCTTATTCTCGACTGTAGCCCAATTAAATAAAAAAGTCTAATTTAGCAGTATGTTAAAAAAGTTTTTCACAGCAGTAGGGGAATACATGATCCTCTTGGGAAAATCCCTGCAGAAGCCTCAGAAAATGAGGGTTTTCTGGAAGCTGTTCATGAGAGAAATTAATGATTTGGGAGTAAATTCTTTCGGACTTGTCATCTTCACATCCATATTCGTTGGAGCGGTAGTGGCTATTCAGATGTTCAACAACTTTGATGCTTCTTCCTTTCCTATTCCGCCTTCATTTGTAGGATATGCTACGAAAGCGGTTTTGGTTTTGGAATTTGCCCCTACCATTATCAGTCTTATTCTGGCAGGTAAGGTAGGTTCCTATATTGCATCAAGTATTGGAACAATGAGAGTTTCCGAACAGATTGATGCATTGGATATCATGGGAGTAAACTCACCCAATTTTCTGATATTTCCTAAAATTATCGCCTGTATGCTGTTTAATCCCCTTCTTATTGCTATCAGTATCGTTTTTGGTATTGGTGGTGGATATATTGCCGGGATTTTAACAGGAAACTGGACAGAAAATGATTATATCGTTGGTATTCAAATGTATATGCCGAATTTATTTATTTACTATGCATTTACCAAAACTATAGTTTTCGCTTTTATCATTGCAACGGTTCCTTCTTATTTCGGGTACAATGTAAAAGGAGGATCACTGGAAGTAGGTAGAGCAAGTACGCAGGCAGTGGTATGGACAATGGTATTCATTATCATTTCTGAATTAATTTTAACCCAATTAATATTAAGCTGATGATTGAGGTAAAAGATCTTAAGAAAAGTTTTGATGATGTTGAAGTATTGAAAGGAATTTCAACTTCATTTGATAAAGGAAAAGTAAACTTAATCATTGGGCAGAGTGGTTCCGGTAAAACCGTTTTTTTAAAAAGTTTATTGAATGTTTATATGCCTTCTTCAGGGGAAATTCTGTTTGACGGAAAAGATATCAACACAATGACGAGAGATGAAAAACAGCATCTTCGTTCAGAAATCGGGACCGTATTTCAGGGAAGTGCATTATTTGATTCCTTAACAGTGGAGGAGAATATCATGTTCCCTCTTGATATGTTTACCAATCTTACCTACAGAGAAAAAAAGAAAAGGGTTTTTGAAGTAATAGGACGAGTACATCTTGACAAAGCGGAAAGAAAATATCCTTCTGAAATTTCCGGAGGTATGCAGAAAAGGGTGGCGATCGCCAGAGCGATTGTGAACAATCCTAAATACTTATTCTGTGATGAGCCCAATTCCGGACTGGATCCGTATACTTCAAAGATAATTGATGATCTTCTGTATGAGATCACCAAAGAATATAACACCACAACCATCATCAATACTCACGACATGAACTCTGTAATGACGATTGGCGAGAAAATTGTATACCTAAGACTGGGAATCAAAGAGTGGGAAGGTAATAAAGACATCCTGATTACAGCAGGCAATAAAAATCTGATTGATTTCGTTTATTCTTCAGAACTGTTTAAAGAGCTGAGAGAATATTTACTTGAGAATAATAAAACGATTGAAACTACAAATACAAAAATAGACGATAATGAAAAAGGTACTTAGTATAGCGTTAATAGGATTTTCAATGTGGGCTTCTGCACAGATTTCACTGGCAGGTAAGGCTAACTTAATTTTTCCTACCGGCTCTCCTTCCTGGTCTAATATTAAAGGAACAGTGAATGATGCCATTGACGGAACGGGTAAAAACAATGTAGGTTTCAATGTCGGACTTTCATTAAAAGTGGGTCTTCCTACTTCATTGTTTGTGATGCCGGAAATCTATTATACTCACTTCAAAAATGAGTTTACTACAGAGAACACTACTTTTGATGTTAAAAGCAACCGTATTGATGTTCCGGTTCTTTTAGGATATAACCTTTTGGGGAATATGCTAGGCGTTTTTGTAGGACCTGTTGGAAGTTTTAATTTAAATAAAGACAATACTTACAACGATTTCAAAGAAAATGCTAAAAATGATTTTACCGTTGGCTATCAGTTTGGAGCACAGCTTGAAATCAAAAAGCTTATTGTAAATGCAAGATATGAAGGAGCTTTCAGTAAGGATGAAAGAAACTTTATCAACAGAGTTTCCGGTTCGGAAATCAGATATGATAACAGACCTAACCTCTTTATGGTAGGTTTAGGATACAAATTCTAATTTAATATCGAAAATAACAACTTTAAACCCTCAAATTAAATTTGAGGGTTTTTATTTTGATTTTCAAGTTCAGCCTGACGTTTTGCAATATCTGCGGCCTGTTTTTCAAGCTCTTCTTTGTCTTTCTGCAGCTGTTTGAATTCCTTTTTCTTCTGTTCCGCTTTTATAGCGCTTCCTTTGCTTACATACCCTACCATTCCTCCAATGATAAGCCCTATTCCTACTCCTGCCATCACTCCCATAATGTGAGAAATTTTTATTTGTTCTACGGCAAAATCTGTAGTCAAATAGAAAAGTAATGCAGAAACAGCCAAAAGTATAAGTCCGGTAATTGATAAACTCTTCATAATATTGTGTTTAGGTGGTTATATAAAAAAGCCTTATCAAATTTACTAAAAATTTAATAAGGCCTTATTCAAGATTAAAATTCTAATTATATTTTTCCTCCCGCAGCCTTATAATATTCTAAAGCTTTCGGAAGATCCTTATTGATATCTGAAATTCTTGTTTCCGGATTCGGGTGGGTAGATAAGAATTCCGGTTGTCTTGCTCCTGTAGATGCTGCTTCCATTCTGTTCCAGAAAGGGATTGCCGCTCTCGGATCATATCCTGCCATAGACATCAGGTATAGCCCCATTTCATCAGCTTCCGATTCCTGTCCTCTTCCGTATTTCAATAAAGCTACCTGTGAACCAATAGGATAAACCTTCTGGAAAACACTCGCCCATTGTGAGTTTGAAATTGTTCCTCCCAGGATAGCACCTCCGTACTGTGCTACCATTGCCTGAGAAATTCTTTCATTACCGTGGCCTGCCAGTGCGTGGGAAACCTCATGTCCCAGTACTACCGCAAGTCCGTTATCGTCTTTTGTTACCGGTAATATTCCCGTATAAACGGCTACTTTACCACCAGGCATACACCAGGCATTCAGTTCGTTGCTTTGCAGAAGATTAAATTCCCAGCTATAATTGGCAAGATCTGCTGATCTTCCTATACTCTGATAATATCTTTCTGCTGCACTTTTAATTCTGTTTCCTACACTTACCACTCTCTTTGCATCTGCCGTACCGGTAATTACTTTACCTTTAGACAATGTCGTCTTGTATTCCTGCGAAGACATTGTTAAAATTTCCGAATTGTTGGCCAGCTGTAAAGACGATCTTCCGGTAATCGGGTTTGTAGTACAGGCAACAGCCGACAGAGCAATAGCTCCCATTCCTAATAGATGTGTAACTTTCATAGTTTGAGTGTTAATAATTCAACCTTAACAATTTTTATTCCAAAATATTTCAGAAAGAATATATTTGCATACATTTTGCTGTTTAAATTTAATAATTATCTCATTATGAAAAAGTATATTTCTTTACTAATGATTTTTGGATTTCTGTTCTTTTTTCAGAGTTGTGCTTCACAGGGCTCATTAGATCCGAAAACAGTGGACACATTAATTGATTCTCAGGAATTCACATTCCATGCAGAAAGAGCCAATCCTACGAATTATGATGTTATTAATGTCCTGAATTCAATGCCTAATGCTACTGCAACGAGAGTCCTGAATCTGAACGGAGATTATACCATTGATGTGAGTAAAACCACGCTGGACGTAGTGTTGCCATATTTCGGAAGATTATTCAATCCAACTTATGGAAATACAAATGACAACAGCTACAGATTCACTTCAAAAGATTTTACAGTCAATAAAACTCAGAATAAAAAAGGAACCTGGACATTAAAGTTCAAGCCTAAAGATGCAAAAAATGTAGATGAAGTGAATATTGAAATCTTTAAAAACGGCAAAGCCTTCGTTTCTATGAGGAGTAACGACAGACAGCCGATCACTTATGACGGATATGTTTCAAAAACTGAGGTAAAACAGGAAAAGGAGAAACCTTAATCCTTGTTTTCATTAGATAAAAATTTTTCAACAAATAATTTTGCTTCAGTACTTGGATTGGAAACCATCGCTGAAGCATTTTTTTTGTGCATATGATAGGCTTCTTCTACTGTATTGCTCTTTTTCATCAGGGATAAAATATATTCCTGAACCCAATATTCGAATCGCTTTTCGGCCTGCTGAACACGGATTTCGTCGAAACGTCCGGTTTTCTTTTTCAGATCAATAAACTCGAAGATTTTATCATAAACGTCTTGTAATCCCTCGTTGTGTAGAGCTGATCCTAATAAAACAGGAATTTTCCAGCCTTTTTCTTTAGGTGGGATAAAATCCAGGGCTCTTTTTAATTCCAGTCTTGTATTTTTTGCTTTCTGAAGATTGTCCTGATCTACTTTATTGATGAAAATAAGGTCTACCATTTCCATGATCCCACGCTTAATTCCCTGAAGCTCGTCTCCGCCTCCAATGATTTTAAGGAATAAAAAAACGTCGGTAATATCAGCAACAAGGACTTCTGACTGTCCTACTCCAACGGTTTCTATTAAAATATAATCGTATCCTGCTGCTTCACAGATCATCATGGTTTCAAAAGTAGTGTTGGCTACACCGCCCAGAAAACCTGAACTCGGGGAAGGACGAATGAAAGCATTTTCTTCTTTGGCCAATTCCTCCATTCTGGTTTTATCACCTAAAATACTTCCTTTATTGATTGCCGAACTGGGATCGATAGCCAGAACAGCTACTTTTTTACCCTGTGCAATCACCAACCGGCCGAAGTTTTCTATAAAAGTAGATTTTCCGGCTCCCGGAACCCCTGTCACCCCTACTCTCACAGAATTTCCGGTAAGAGGCATAATCTTCTTCAAAAGGTCTTCTGCCTGTACTCTATGTTCTGCTTTTTTACTTTCAACCAATGTAATAGCTTTTGCAATCAGGCGTTTGTTTCCTGACTGTATTCCGTCTATTAGCTCTTCTGTAGAAAATTTCATTGATTCAAAATTAATAATTAAAATGGGAATGGTCAATAGCCGGCTGATAATGATGAGATAAAAGACTTAAATTAACTTCATTTGAGATTACTGATTTTTCAAGATTTTAATTTTTATTTCTTCTAAATTAAAACTAGAAAGCCCTGTATCAACGGCTTAAGGAATTTATTACATTTGTTATATATCAAAAAGAAGAAACATGAAAAAACTCATCGCTGCGGCTTCGTTTACTGCTATTTTGCTGGTATCCTGTACGCCGAAAGCTGCTACATCCACTGCTACTGCAGGAACTTCAACCTCTACTGCAGAACAGATTGCCCAAGGGAAAACTATTTTTGAAAACTCTTGTGGAAGATGTCATAAATTACCTGATCCTGCTTCACATAATCCTGTACAATGGGTAGGAATCATGAATTCTATGGCTCCAAAGGCAAAATTAACGGATGAACAGCACCAATGGGTTTATGATTATATTGTTTCTGTGAAGAAGTAATCATCAAACAAAAATAGGATATGAAAAAACTCATCTTATCCGGTATCGCAGTATCAGCATTTCTGGTATCCTGCGGACCCAAAAGTGTGGCTGTAACAGGGCCCAAGTATACCTCATCCGAGCAGTTGGCGCAAGGAAAAACCATTTTTGAAAATTCCTGCGCAAAATGCCATAAGCTGCCAGAACCAACGAAACATGACGACAAGGGATGGATCAACACATTGAGCAGAATGGCTCCAAAGGCTAAACTGACTGATGACCAACATCAAATGGTGTATGATTATCTGATCTCTGTCAACAAAAAATAAGACTGCCTCAAAATTGTCATTCTGAACGAAATGGAATGGAGTGAAGAATCTCACGCTTATGGTTATCAATGAGATTCTTCCTTCGTCAGAATGACAAAAGTCAAATGAATTGACTTGAGATAGTCTTATTATTTTAATTATAAGTCAAAACAGATTATTCTGTCTTTTTTATGGTTCTTGTTCTGTTTACTTTTCCTTTGATCAGCTTTTCTCTATCTTCAAGTATTTCGAGGGCCGCACGGCTGTAAGCAAATTTTTTAGCTTCTTTAAGTGTTCCTAAAGCCTGTTTATATTCAAAATTTCTTTCTTGCAGAAGAGAAAGACAGTTCAGAATTTCTGATTTGTCAATTCCTTTTAATTTCAGAGCGAATTCAATTAATTTTTCGGCTTCCTTATAATCTTCATTATTCAAAAGACATTCAATGTAATATTTGGGCGTATTGATATTTCCGATGTTACTCTGCATGGCTTCATCAAAGTATTTCTTTGCGGTTTCATAATCTTTCAGTTCTTCGGAATATACTCTTCCCATCAGACACAGGCTGTCTGCATCCTCCGGTTCGTAGGATAACGCATAGTTCAGTGCATCCATGCATTCAGAAAGGTTGAATGGAAAGTAATCCAATGCTTCAAAATAATATTTACTTTTAGTTAAGGTCATTGTTGTAGTTTTTAAGGTCATTTTTCAAGGCATTCCTTTGTTTTTTGAATGTCTTGGTTTCGTAATTCTTTTTAAAATCTGTTCCTGAAAATGTACGAACCGGATTTCCACGTTCTACCTGCATCTGAAGAGACCAGGTTTCTTTCAGTTTTCTTTCCAGCTGTTGGATATAAACTGCCATTACCTTTTCTTTTAATCTGATAACGGATAACTTTTTATTTTCCAGCTGGGAACGTGAGTCCTGTACAAACACTGTTTCTTTGGTCAGAATATGAGTGGCACGCACCGCAGTATTCACTTTGTTTACATTTTGTCCTCCGCTTCCCTGGCTTCTCGCTGTTTGAAATCTGATATCTTTTTCGTTGAAATCAATCATTTTTACATCTTCCAATTCAAAAATCCCGATAAACCAATTGCTTCTTTTGTGCAGTTTCCTGAAGGTGCTTTTTCCTATCCAGCAAACTGTTCCCAGCCAGTTTTTAAGAAACGCGTCAACGTCTTTTCCTTTTAAAAGCAGAGTCACTGATTTTAATGTAAGGTTTTCATCACCATTTTCGCGATGAATGATTTCGTACTCTATTGTATTTTGTTTGGCCTCTTCAAGAAAGGTCTTCAGAACTTTAGCGGCTACCCACTGGCATTCTAAAGGACCTCTTCCTGAAGTGATCTGTATTAATTTTTCCATTTTATGTTGGCATTTTGCTTAATAAAGGGTGTCCTACAGGATCTATTCCCTTTTGTAATAAATCTTTTGCAGCCATTACTGCCCAGCATTTGTCACTGGAATGAATATTTCTGTAAAATGAAAGTAAAATATCGGGTCTCACAACGGTAAACCCATTGGCTTCGATAGTTTCAAGATCATCTCTTTCAAAGAAATCAATGGTAATTCTGTGAAACCTATCATTTTCCAATTCTACTGTTTTCTCATACCTGCGGAAGTTTTCCTCGCTCGGCAGATGATCATACCGGGTCCAGACTTTCTGAAATCCTTCCTGCTGAAGAATGATAACCACGTCTGCAACATTTTCTTTCTTTACAAAAACATCAATATCCTTATGGTCGTGAGCATGTTTGTATTCTGTATGTCCTTTTTCTGACATAAAATGCCATGCCCAGCCTCCTGATATAATGATTTTATCTTTTAATATATTTAAAATTTCGAGTCCCAACCGGATTCTGAACTCCGGCCAGACTTCACCGTATCTTTTTATGTTATGTGGTGCTCCCATTTTTTGTTTTTTTTTTAGTTGAACATTTTAACCTTACAGGCTATTGAAGCCCATAAGGTTGTAAAGTATTACATTGATTATCTGTCCATTCTCACAATTCTCGGCTGAAATGTTCCCAGAATATCTACCAATTCACTCTGTGCATTCATCACTTCATTGATGTCTTTATAGGCCATTGGTGCTTCTTCTGCATTTCCGCCCATGAGCGTGACATTTTTAAGTTTTAATTCTTTTTTGATGTCATGCTGAGTGAAAAGGGCTCTGCATTCTCCTCTTGAGTGCGCTCGTCCGGCTCCGTGAGATGCTGAATTCAGGGAATCCGGGTTTCCTTTTCCGCGAACGATAAATCCTTTCGCTGTCATAGATCCGGGAATCATTCCCAATTCATTTTCATTGGCAGGTGTTGCTCCTTTTCGGTGAACAATCACTTCTTTTCCGTTATGGATTTCTTTCCAGGCAAAGTTGTGATGATTTTCAATTCTGGCTTTTACTCTTCCACCAACGGCTTTTACAAGTCTTCTGTGAATATCATCATGACAGGCTGAAGCATAATCTCCGGCGAGATTCATTGCTGTCCAGTATTCTAATCCCAGGTGTGTACTAAGGTCCAGCCAGGCGAAGTTTTGGGCTTCTTTTGGTAATGGACACTGTTCTGTCGCTACTCTTGAGTAATATTGGGCAATTTCTGCTCCGAGGCCTCTTGAGCCGCTGTGAGAAAGGATTCCCAGATATTTTCCTTTTGGCAGGCCAATCTGCTCGTCTTCTTCGGTGATTTCCACTTCTCCGAATTCTACAAAGTGATTTCCTCCGCCTGAGGACCCCATCTGTTTGATTGCTTTTCCCTTTAATCTTCTTAAGATCGGGATCATATCGAATGTATCTCTTTCAAAAATCTCATGGTCTATGTGAGACTTGTGTGTTTCATACATTCCGAATTTTGTATGTTCGGCAAGAGCTTTTTCATATTTATCTCTTGCTCCTTCAAGATATGAAATAGGTGTATCCAAAATACTGAGACTCATTCTGCAGCCAATATCCATTCCTACTCCGTAAGGGATTACCGCATTTTCCACCGCCAGAACTCCACCAATTGGAAGTCCGTAGCCGCTATGGGCATCAGGCATTAATGCTCCCTGTGTAGAAATAGGCAGTTTCAAAGCTGTGTACAACTGATTTTTTGCCTCTTCTGAAATATTGTTACCAAAAATCTGAAATGCGGCACGTTGTGAATTCAACATTCTTTTTTCAGTTTTTTTGGATGAAAGCAGGGCTTCTGCAATTTGTCCGAAAGTCAGATCTTTTTCAAATTCTTCCGGATTCAGCAGGATTTCCTTTAAAAGAGATTTTACATGGTGAATATTCTTCGTTGCAAAATTTCTTTTCATGACTTCCAATGCTACGTTTACGCTTTGGTTATTTGGATAGCCCAGTTTTAATATATCTTTTCCTTTTAGTTTTAAATTTCCCATTGTTTTTGTTTTAAATAACAGTTGGACTCATAAGTCCTGTAAGCTTTCTGCAATCTCTGTTGCAGACATTGTGCAGGTAATATATTTCCTGCTTTTGATAAGTGGAATATCTTCTCTTTTTCTTCTCCATGGGTATGATCTGCCATCAATTGTTTTGCGGATAATTCCTACAATTTTATGCTGTCCTAAATAATCTCCCAGTTCTGCACACTCTTTTTCCAGTTCAAAGTCTACAGGTTTATAGTGGGTAATCATATTGGGCCTTGTACGCAGGGCAAATCTCCAGGGTTCAATAAATTCGTAGTAAGGAACATAAGACTTCCGGGCCGGGCAATATTCTTCCTGTTTCAAAAAATACTGCCTTTCTCTTGCTGTAAGGCCCAGCTTTGGGTCATTCCAGGAATATGAAGAAATATGGTTGAGTTTCTGTGCTCTTTCTACATATATTCTCCGCCCAAATTTTCTTTTCTTTTTTAAAAACTGGCGGCTTTCGGAATACATGTAGGTATTAATTTTCTTCAATATTCCTTCAAAGAAATCTCCGTCTTTGGACCTCATTACATCTTCCCTTACTGCAAAGCATCTTACAAATCCTCTTTGATAAGGCTTATCCAAAGGAATCCATGGGATATTTCGTCTGATATTCCAAAGTTCATCACTACGTTGATATTTTTTTCTTATCTGCTTTTCTACATCTTTTCTAATTGTTCTTTTTCTGCTTCTCACGCTTCTCAGCCGGGAAAACAGAAGGTTATCATTTTCCATTGTTCACAGAAGTATGATGTGAGATCATAATTTTTTTCTCACACAACTTTTAATCAACTAAAACACTAGTTGAATGGATTAATAATAGACAGTAACAGTTCTGAGGGATATACCTCATCCTATTTTGTCTGTAATGACACTAAAAAAGATTTCGGGTAAACCTGGGAGTTTGAAATATTGCGCAATAAAAAACCCGAAATCTCTACGACTTCGGGTTTTGATATTTTATTGTACTGTTATTCTAAGAATGTACCAAACCGCGAAGCCTTACCACCATAAGGGGCAATCCAACTGTAGAATTCTGTTTAGTTCTGAACATTGCTTCGTCGTTTTTTATTGGTTAAACTTGATTTTCAGGTGCAAATATATAAATTTTTCTGAGAATCAAAATATTTTTTTTCACTTAAGGTGAATAATACTGAGAAAAATAGCATCAATAACTTTTGTCATTCTCTTTGTATCGAGGGTTTCCAGAGTGTCTGTAGGCTCGTGATAATTTTTATTTCTGAAGAAGGAAGTATCGGTAATCATGAGTGCCGGAAAATCAAAGTTCCAATAATTGAGATGATCGGAAAAGTCTATTCCAGCTACAAATTTCGGGGCTGAGAAGGTTTCTGTTTTTATTTGTTCTGAGCCTTTAAAGTTGTTGATAAAGTTTCTTACAAACGGGCCAGCTCCACTGAATTTTTTAACCAAAGTAATAAAATCACCTTTATCACCGTATATCCATGAAAGAACACCTACAGGAAAGCTCTGAGAACCTTTTTCATCTTTGAAATACCCGATCATTTCTACACTGGCCATTCCATAGACATCAATATTTTTATCTTTTAAATATTTTGCGTGGACATAACTTCCCATATTTTCGGTTCTGAAATAAGGAGGTTCTTCTAAGGTGTAGGCTACAAGATCTACTCTGTACTTCAACTTTTGACCTTTAAGCATTCTTGCCAACTCCAAAAGGGCTGTAACTCCGGTTGCATTATCGTCTGCTCCCTGCTGGTCTCCACAAACGTCGTAATGAGCTCCTATGATGATTCGTTTCTTGTTTTCTGTTCCAAAGGAAGTAATTACGTTTTTATATATTTTCCCGTCCACTTTATATTCCTGGTAAGCAGTGCTGTCACCATTGGCATTGAAAGTTTGATGGATATAGTCTGCAACTGCATTCAGCTGCTCTATGTTTTTATGATTTCTAAATTGTGGGGTTTGGGTAAGTACTGTTAAATGCTTTTTCACCAAAGAAGTATCTGCAACGATCTTCGAAGTTTGTATAGGTTCATTTTCCTTCCCTGAAGCTAACAGAAAAACACCAGCAATAATAAATAAGCCTACGAGAAGAAACAGTTTTTTCCTCGTAGGCTTTATTATATTTTTCAGATTCATAGGCTGCGTTTTAATTCCAAATTGAAATTAAAGCTTTTCTGTTTATTTTTCTAAAAATCTTTCTAAAATTTCTACTGCACATTTCGGAAGGTTGGTTCCAGGGCCGAAAATAAAGTCTGCACCGTTGGCATAAAGGAATTCATAATCCTGTTGGGGAATTACTCCTCCTACCACGATGGTGATATCATCTGCTCCCAGTTTAGATAATTCTTCCACTACCTGAGGAACTAATGTTTTGTGTCCTGCAGCCAGTGAAGAAACTCCTAAAATATGAATATCATTCTCCACGGCTTGCTTCGCCACTTCTTCAGGTGTCTGGAATAACGGGGCTACATCGACATCAAATCCCATATCAGCAAATGCTGTGGCTACTACTTTTGCTCCTCTGTCGTGCCCGTCCTGTCCCATTTTGGCTACCATAAGTCTTGGGCGGCGTCCTTCTTCTTCTTCAAATTTCTGAGTCAGATGAAGGGCTTTTTCAAAGTATTCGTTTTTACCGGCATTCATTGCGTATACACCAGAGATTGTTTTAATATTTGCTTTATATCTTCCGAAGGTTTCTTCCATGGCATCACTCATTTCCCCAAGAGTAACTCTTCTTCTTGCAGCTTCAATACATAATGCAAGTAGATTTCCTTTTCCTGTTTTCGCGCTTTCACGGATCTCATTCAGGATTTGTTCAACAGCATCAGCATTTCTGTCTGTTTTGATCGTGTTTAATCTTTCGATCTGCTTTCTGCGAACTTCTGTATTATCAATGTCTAAGATTTCTATCTGATCTTGTTTTAGTGAGGATTTGAATGAATTAACACCAATGATGAACTCTTCTCCACTATCAATTTTAGCCTGTTTTTTCGCTGCAGCTTCTTCAATTCTCATTTTTGGAATTCCTGCTTCGATGGCTTTGGTCATTCCTCCTTCCTGCTCAACCTCATCGATGTATCTCATCGCTTCTTCGATCATTTGCTGAGTAAGGCTTTCTACCAGATTACTTCCTCCCATTGGATCTACCACATCACATATTCCGCTTTCCTGCTGAAGAATGATCTGAGTATTTCTTGCAATTTTTGCTGAATAGTCTGTAGGAAGCGCAATGGCTTCATCCAGTGCATTGGTGTGGAGAGATTGTGTCCCTCCTAAAGCTGAAGACAAAGCCTCAATGGCTGTTCTTGTAATATTATTGAAAGGTTCCTGCTCTGTCAGAGACCATCCGGACGTCTGAGAGTGAGTTCTTAATGCAAGAGATTTTGGATTCCGAGGATTAAACTGTTTTAAAAGGGTTGCCCAGATATACCTTGCAGCACGCATTTTAGCAATTTCCATGAAGTGATTCATCCCGATTGCCCAGAAGAATGATAGTCTTGGAGCAAAATCGTCTACATTCATTCCTGCTTTTATTCCTGTTCTTACGTATTCAAGCCCATCTGCAAGTGTATATGCCATTTCAAGTACCGGTGTGGCACCTGCTTCCTGCATATGGTAGCCTGAAATAGAAATTGAGTTGAATTTTGGAATGTTTTGCGAAGTATATTCAAAAATATCTGCAATGATCTTCATAGAAGGCGCTGGCGGATAGATATAGGTATTTCTTACCATAAACTCTTTCAGAATATCATTCTGAATAGTTCCTGAAAGCAGTTCCTGTTTTACTCCCTGCTCTTCTGCTGCTACGATATAGAAAGATAAAATAGGAAGTACCGCCCCATTCATGGTCATGGATACTGAGATCTGATCCAATGGAATCTCATTGAAAAGGATTTTCATGTCTTCCACAGAGTCGATGGCAACTCCTGCTTTTCCTACATCTCCTACTACTCTTGAGTGATCAGAGTCATACCCTCTGTGCGTTGCCAAGTCAAATGCAACTGAAAGTCCTTTCTGACCTGCGGCAAGATTTCTTCTGTAAAAAGCATTGGATTCCTCTGCAGTAGAAAATCCTGCATATTGACGAACCGTCCAGGGTTTCTGTACATACATTGTGGAATACGGTCCTCTCAGATAAGGAGCAATTCCTGGAGAAGTCTGCGTTAATGATTCATCTTTTACATCTTTTTTCTCATAGGATGATTTGAGTTCAAGGCCGTCTTTTTCAAAATTGTAAATCTCTCTTTTCTGAGGTAATACATTAAAATCCGGTTTTTTCACAGAAATTGTCTTTCGCATTCCAATTATTTTTGTCCCCGTAAAGTTAATTTTTTTGAACGAAACATGAAACTTCTGTTAACGCTCTGTTTTAGTTTAATTTAACAAAAGAAAAGAAAAAGGCCGGACAAATGCCCGGCCTTTCTTATTGGTATATCGTCTGCTTATTTTTTGATAAGCTTCGTATTGTAAGTATTTTTGTCATCTTTTATCGTGATCACATACATACCTTTGATTAATGAAGCAACATTAATTCTTTGTCCATCAATCTGACCCTCCTGAGCTAATCTTCCGTCAGCAGTATAGATTTTGTAATCTGCCTTACCTTTAAGATTTTTCACTTCTACGAAAGTATCTGCAGGGTTCGGATAAATTGAAATTTCAGTTGATTTAACGTCTTTTGTTTCATTTACCGCAAGAGTTTCTGTAATTTTTACAGAGAAATCTTTGAATGAACCTTGTGAAATAACACCACCTCCCTGTACTGGAACTGATGGGCTGCCACATGGTCCTGTAGCTGCATTAAAGAAAGTATTTGCCACTCTCATTCTTAGGAGTTTATCTCCTGCATATGCAGTAGCTGGTACAGTGAATACCATAGTCCCTGTATATTGTCCATTCGCTGGAGGAACAGTTGTTTTAGTACCTATTTTCTCTGAAGCTTCAAACACTCCGTTTCTGTTAAAGTCAATCCAAACTTCCATTTTGTCATTATAACCTGCTGTGTTACCAACATTGAAATAAGACAATGTATATTGTGTTCCTTTGGTTAAATTAACTTGTTTAGTTACATCTTCAGTAAAATCCTGATAAGTACTGAAAATAGTTTTATAGGTTAATTGAGAATACGCTAAGTTCGCTAAGTTTAATTGAGCTAAACCACTGTTAAAGCTAAAGCTTGCAAAGCTATTTCCACCTGTTGTCATTAAACAATAGTCTGAACCAGTTCTTAAGCCTTTTGTTTTGAATGCATAAGTAGGAGAGAATGTTCCAGGAACTGTATTCACTACTGCAGCCACCTGAACTTCATAGTTAGTCTCATCTTCAAGTGAGCTTAATGATACAAAATTAGTAGCGCTGGCAGCATTTGTCCAGTTAGTTTCTCCCAGTTTTCTATATTTAATAGCATATGTGGCACCTGGTACGCTGTTCCATCCAATTGTAGCGGATGTTTTCAAAATTCCTGCAGCAATTGAACCTACTCCTGTTGGAGCGTCTGTAGTTGAAGTAGGAGCAGCTCCTACTATAATCTTAGGAGATACGGCATAGAATACATTTCCAATGGCAGAAATTCTCAATTTAACAGGACCTGTTAAACCTGAAGGCATTTGAGCTGTATAACTTCCTGTGTTAGGAGTGGAAGCTACAAGTTCTGTCCATGTTGATCCGTTAACAAGATCTGTTGTATATTCAATTTTTACATTAGCAGCATTATAAGGTGCAGCGTTTGTATTGGCTACATCCCATGAAATTGTATTGGCAGCGTTGTTATATAACGTAGTATTATCAATAAGACCAGTAAATTTGAAAGGCCCGTCATTGGTAACAGTTACTGTAGTTTCAGCAGATACCAACATTGGTTTAGCAGCATTCTCATCTCTAACAGTTACTGCATATTTAAGTACTCTTGGAATATAAGAAACAGTTTCCCATTTCGTTTTATCAGTTAAAGATCCAGACATTACTACAGGAAGACTCGGGAAGTATCTTCTTCCGCTTGCTGTCCCAAAATAAGATCTTGTTAAAGCACCTTGAGCATTATATCCCCAACCGCTGTCTCCTGAGATTGAGTTGTAAGAATCTACACTGTCATACTGTTCCCACGTATATTTAATAGGATCAGCATCTGTAGCTGAAGCATCAAGATAATATGCTGTTCCTTTTGGAATACTGTAAGCAGGAAGAGCTGAAATTACCGGAGCGGTATTTGTTGTAATATTTTCTGATGTTCCACATCCAGGCTTGCTGTCTAAGCTATTAAGAACCTGGTTAATAGAAGAATAATGGAAATAAGCATCAGTAAAATCCTGAACATTATCTCCTGTAATTCCGGCATATCCCATAATCGTAGTTCCTCCTCCTGGCTCAATATTTACTCCTGAACCTTCTGAAACATGCGAGAAAGTATGGTTACCTCCTAACTGATGCCCCATTTCATGAGCAACATAGTCAATATCAAAAGAATCCCCTACCGGGTTTGTATTCTGTGTAAATGCAGATCCTTTTGCTAATGAAGTAGGAGTTGCAGGATCAACACATGTAGATCCGATAGATCCAGCGTTTCCATTACCTCCGGAAGCATTGAAAACATGCCCCATATCGTAATTAGCATTTCCTACCGCACTTGTTAAAGTTTGCTGAAGCTGTAGATTTAAGTTTCCTGTATAAGGATCAGTTGCAGGATCAGTATAGATAATATTTTGAAGATCCTGAATAATAAGCTTGATGGCAAAATCTTTCTGGAAAATACCGTTTACACGGGTCATCGTAGCATTCATCTGAGTAACCGTATTGGTTATTCCTCCAGATGGATCAAATTTCTTTGTATACTCTCCTGTTGTTGAAAGCGCTAATCTGTACGTTCTGTATTTTGTACTTGCCGGTCTGTTTGTAATTCCTACATTAGAAAGATTCTTTTTTCCGAAAGCTTCTAAAGACTTGATATCTTTTAAGCTTTTTTCTTCTGTAGAACATTCAAAGCCATGGTCAGCATCTGTTCTTTTCGTTTTGTAAAAAACTCCATACACCTGCTTATCTGTAGTAATAGGTTCTATAAACTGGAATTTTCCGTCTTTTATAATCATTGACTGCATTTCAGTAGGTGCAGTACTGAATCTTACATATTTGCCAGGATCATCCACTCCTACTCCTATATAAGACCCCAATTGATATCTGTCGGCCATAGATTTTTCCATAACTGGATCGCTATATACCGCAAACTTTTCAATCTTTCCTTCTGCTGTAGGAAGAGAAACAATAACAGCCTGAGCGCCTTTTCCTGTTTCTACAGCATCTTTTAAAATATTCCTAAGCGACTGCAAGTCAAATCTGTAAGAATACTGAACTTCTACTTCTTTTCTGATTTGCGATGTCCTTTGTGAGGCAGGTTCCCACCTCTGCGCATTGAAACTGGATAGCCCAGCAGCCAATGCACAAACTAGTAAAATTCTTTTTTTCATAATTACCTAATTAGTTTAGAATTAATAAACTTTAAATATCCGGCATAAAAATAAGAATTATAAACACAACAACATAAAAAAAACAGTCAATTTTAAATAAAATCAACTGTTTTTTTAACTATTATATTTTTTTAGAGTTATTTCTTTATTCCCATCTCAAATAAAGCAAATGATATAAGATCTGCATTTTCACTGATGACCTGATCTGTTGATCTTCCGGCTCCGTGACCTGCGTTCTTTTCAATTCTCAAAAGAATAGGATTTTTACATGCCTGCTTCTCCTGAAGTTCTGCTCCAAATTTGAATGAGTGCGCCGGAACAACCCTGTCATCATGATCACTGGTGATAATCATTGTTGATGGGTAGCAAGTTCCTGCTTTTACATTGTGTACCGGAGAATATGATTTAAGATATTCGAACATTTCTTTACTGTCTTCCGCAGTACCGTAGTCATAAGACCATCCTGCTCCGGCAGTAAATTTATTATACCTCAACATGTCCAGAACTCCAACTCCCGGGAAGGCTACTTTGGCAAGATCCGGTCTCATAGTCATTGTTGCACCTACCAGTAATCCTCCGTTTGATCTTCCTGAAAGGGCCATATATTCTTTTGAAGTATATCCTTTGCTTTGAAGATATTCTCCGGCAGCAATAAAGTCTTCAAAAACATTTTTCTTCTGTTGTTTTGTTCCTGCATCGTGCCATTTTTTACCGTATTCACCTCCTCCACGGATGTTTGGTACGGCATAAATACCACCATTTTCCATCCAGATTGCATTTACGACAGAGAACGAAGGCTGTAAGCTGATATTGAAACCTCCGTAAGAATATAGGATCGTAGGGTTTTTACCGTTAAGTTTAGTTCCTTTTTTATAATTGATCATCATTGGAACTTTCGTACCATCTTTTGAAGTATAGAATACCTGTTCTGAAACATAATCATCCGGATTAAATTTCACTTTAGGTTTTTGATATACTTCAGATTTCCCTGAATCTACATTGAATTTATAAGTAGTTCCCGGTGTAATATAATTGCTGAAAGAAAAATAAACATCTTTCTCTTTTTCTTTTCCACCGAATCCTGAAATATTTCCTTTACCAGGAAGTGTGATTTCTCTGACCTGTTTTCCTGTTTTATCAAACTGTTTTACCTGATCTATTGCATCAATCATATAGGTTGCAAAGAAATATCCTCCACCGGAAGAAATTCCCAAAACATTTTCAGTTTGCGGAATTACATCTTTCCATGTTGCAGGAGCAGGATTGCTTATTGTAGTTTTTACAAGACGCATGTTAGGAGCATCTTTGTCTGTAAAAATGAAAAGGTCATCACCTTGTGTATCTACAATGTTGGCATTGATATCAAATCCGTTTACAATCTGGACAAAATCTCCTCCTTTCTGAAGGTCTTTTATGTACAATTCATTACCATTGGTAGCATTAGCAGCAGAAATGATCAGGTATCTCTGGTCCTCAGAAACACCAGCACTTAAATATCTTCTTGGTGTTTTATCTCCTCCGAAGATCAATTTATCTTCAGACTGTTTTGTACCTAATTTATGAAAGTATACTTTATGCTTGTCTGTCATACCGGAAAGCACTGTTCCTTCTTTCGGTTTATCATAGCTTGAATAGTAGAATCCTTCATCTCCCTGCCATGAAATTCCGCTGAATTTCACATCCAGTAAAGTATCATCAATTTGTTTTTTGGTAACAGCATCAATGATGATAATCTTGTTCCAGTCACTTCCTCCTTCAGAAATAGAGTAAGCCGCAAGGTTTCCTTTTTTATTGAATGAAAGATTCGAAAGTGAAGTTGTTCCTTTTTCTGAGAATTTATTAGGATCTAAAAATACTTCTGTGGTATTGGTCTTGTTGTTTGTTCTGTACAAAACAGACTGAGCCTGCAGACCATCATTTTTATAATAATAGGTATAATCTCCTTCTTTGAAAGGTGCGGAAATTTTCTCATAATTCCAGATTTCCTTCAACTGATTTTTAATTTTATCCCTGAAGGGAATTTTAGAAAGATAATTCTGGCTGTAAGCTACTTCTTCATCTACCCATTTTTTTGTAGGTTCAGAATCGTTTTCCAGGTCTCTGAAAGGATCAGAAACTGCACTTCCGAAATAGGTATCTGTCTGGCTTCCTTTTAATGCTTTAGGATAATTCATTTTCTGAGAATAAAAAGATGCTGAAAACAAAACTCCAGCTGTTAACAATATAGGTTTAAAATTCATACTGATCGGTTTTTCTCAAAAATACGCAAAGTATGTGAAATAAAAAAAGTCCCTTTGCATTGGGACTCTTTATTGTTTAATGGAATATTTTTTCAACTATTCATTGGCTCCAAAGCTTTCAAAATAGAAATCAGTAAGGTTGGTAACAATCTCATCGGGGCTGCCATTCCAATAGTATATTTTATCCCCTTCTTTAAGTTCATAAAGATTAAAATTCTGATCGGTTGTGACTGTTTTATCGGCATTTTTGAAGTCCTGAACAGCCTGAATCAAATATTTTTTCAGATCTTCCGCTTTTATTTTATGCAAATCGCCTTTTGGTCCGGAGGTTAATTTTGAAGGAACCAGGAAACTTACAGAATAACTTATTTCTGCAATTTTTTCTCCTTCAACATATTCATTGGGAACAACTTTTACATTTTTAATGGTTAGTTTTCCTGCTTTAAAATTTCCGAACATTGCTGTAAAGTACTCCTCTGCTTCTTTTTTACATGCCGCGGCCGTTGCTTTAGGGAAAGCTGACAGAAAATTCTCTACGCTGCCATCCATCATTTCTTTTGAAGTTTCTTTAAAATCTACCTGGTAAGCATTCTGCCCTTCTACTGTGGGTTTTAAGTAATCATTCAGCTTATTCAATGCTGCTTCGTCATTATTCACAAAAGTTCCGAAAAATAATTCAAAGGCTTCTTTAGGCTTCTTCACCTCAGTCTGAGCGAAAAGTTGCTGTCCCATCATGGTAAGCAGCAGGAAAATAATTTTGTAGTTTTTCATAGTTGATATTTTTATGTTTAGTCTTTTGAAAAAACAAAGCCCCTGAAGAATCAGAGGCTTTGCTTTTGTTTGTTTTAATTTTAATAATTTTCTTCTTCTCCCTTCATTTTCTCTGCATTTTCTGCCATAATTACGGCATCAATCATTTCAGAAATATCTCCATTCATATAAGCGTCCAGATTGTACATAGATTTGTTGATTCTATGATCTGTAACTCTTCCCTGAGGGTAGTTGTATGTTTTAATTTTTGCAGAACGGTCACCGGTAGAAACCATAGATTTACGTTGTGCGGCGATATCTCCCTGTACTTTCTGCAATTCGATATCGTATAATTTTGTTCTTAGCATTTCCATTGCCAATTCTCGGTTAGCTAACTGAGAACGAGCCTGTTGACAAACTACAACAAGTCCTGAAGGCTTGTGGGTAAGCTGAACTTTGGTTTCAACCTTGTTTACGTTCTGACCTCCGGCACCTCCTGAACGGGAAGTCTGCATTTCGATATCTGCAGGATTCAGTTCAAAATCTACTTCTTCAGCTTCCGGAAGAACAGCAATTGTAATGGCAGAAGTGTGTACTCTTCCCTGAGATTCTGTTTCAGGTACACGCTGTACACGGTGAACTCCGGACTCGAATTTCATGATTCCGTAAACACCTTCTCCTTCCACTTTCATGATCAGTTCTTTGTACCCTTTAGCTGCTTCATTAGAGTCTGTTACTTCATGTCTCCATCCTTTTGTTTTGAAATACATGGTATACATTCTGTAGATATCTTCTACGAAAATAGCCGCTTCATCACCTCCTGTTCCGGCACGTAATTCTACAATAACGTTTTTATCATCGGCAGGATCTTTAGGAATCAGTAATACTTTCAGCTCTTCTTCCAATCCCGGAAGTTTAGCTTGGGCTTCCAGCTTTTCTTCTTTAGCCAGATCTACCAGATCTCTGTCTGAACCGTCTGCAATGATCTCTTCAGATTCTGCAATACTGTCCAGTGCCCCTTTGTACTGATCGTAAACTCTTACAATTTTTCCCAAATCACTATATTCTTTGTTCAAAGAAGAATATCTTTTTTGGTCTGAAATGACATCAGGCTGTATAATAAGGTCTGCAACCTCATTATATCTTTGTTTTATAGCTTCTAATTTTGGAATTAATGATTTAGACATTGTAGAAATTTTGTGGGTGCAAAGATAAGCATTATTAATTCAAAATTAAAATTACTGATGAGCATAAATTTTTGAGCATTAGGGATAAAGGGAACAAAACTGTAAAAAGATGGATTTACAAATTTATTGAGCAGTCTTTCTGTATGGTTAAGACTTGTTCTGATATTGTTTGGACAGTCTCCTGTCAACCCAATATAAAATAATTCCTACTGCAATAATTCCCACTCCTATAAGGCTTTCTTTAGGATTATGAATAAATGTAAAATAGAGAATATAGATACTGAACAATAGAAAAACGGCCGGAAAAATATGGAACGCATTCGACTTAAAAATTTTCCTGTCTTTTTTCTTAAGGAAGAAAACGGTTGAAATCGCCAGACTTGCAAAAAGCTGTAAAATAAAAGCGGTATAGACAAAAATTTCCTTAAAGCTTCCCGTTAGAATAATAATGGCAGCAATCACCGCATGGGCAAAAATAGCTCTTACAGGAATCCCTTTTTTATTGCCCGCTGATAATGGTTTCCAAATATAAGTGTGTTTTGCAAAAGCCTGCGTCAACCTTGAACCTACCCATAAATATCCGCTAATTGTTGCAACCAGCTGCAGAGCAATAAAAATATTGACGATCTTTCCAAAAGCAGATCCCAGCATATTGACAGCTGCTTCTCCCATCACATCTTCTTTTCCTGCTAACTGACTTACAGGAGCATGTTTCAGCATAATATAATTCACCAGAATATAGCTTATCGTCACGAAAACAGTTCCAATAATCAAAGATTTGGGAAGATTTTTCTGAACGTCTTTTATTTCTCCGGCAATATAAGAAGCAGAGTTCCAGCCTGTATAAGAATAGGTAACAAATACCAGAGAGGTAGCAAATGCAGGAAGCATAATTTCATTCTGCCAGCTGTCACTGAAATTCAAGCTGTTGCCAAACTGTGGAGATTCTGAAAGCCCAACGCCAAGGATAACCAGGACAATAATAAAAGCTATTTTAATGAAGGTGAAAAAGTTATGAAACCTGCTGGATGTTTTTAAGCTGAATGATAATGAAACTGCCACAAGAAAAATAGCTGCAATCGCAAAACCATTTCCAAAGGTATAATCAAATACGGAAAGATATTTTGACATCGCCAGCGCTGCCAGTGCAACCGGAGAAGAAAATCCAATAATCAGAGAAACCCAGCTTATCAGATATCCAAACAGTGGATGATAAGTTTCTTTAAGGTAAATAAAATCGCCTCCGTTTCCTTTGAAATGCGAACCTAATTCGGCGTAACAAAAAGCCCCGAACAAAGCGAGAATTCCTCCGATAGCCCATAACAGGAAAATACTGTAGGTATTGGTAATATCAGATAACTGAAAACCGAGGGTAGTAAAAATCCCGGTTCCTATCATATTGGAAACAACAATAGCGGCGGCTGTTTTCCAGCCAATCTGATGTGAGGTAGTACTCATTTAATGATTAAAAGTTAAAATTAAGTCTTCCGAAGAAATAATTCCCCAGTGTTCCCATCTGTACCGGTGCATATTTGAATACTCCATAGTATGAATTTTCATAAATCTGGCGATCCGGGAAAACATCAAATACGTTATTGCCCCCTACTGTAAAATTGATACTTTTTGTGATATCATACCCAATACTGATGTCTGTAACTACTTTTGGGGAGAATTCCTGGACTCCTCCAAAGGGATAGCCATCTCTTATTACTTTACCAAAATAGGTATTTCTTACGAGAAAATTGAATTTCCCGATTCCATAATTTAATCCTAATGATGCTTTGGTTTTTGGAGACAATGTTTCAATGATATTGATCTGATCGGGACCAAAAAACTGATCCTGAGGAGTTCCTAAATTTTCCGGAAAATGGAAATCTGTGATTTTTGTTTCTGTGTAATTTCCTGCTAGATTCATATTTAATTTTCCATTTCCAAGAATCCAGTCGTAAGAAACCACTACATCTACTCCTTTCGTTTCTGTATCAATAGCATTGGCGAAGAATCTTCCGCTTTCTACCTTAAACTGGTCTAACCTTGGATCTGTAATATTGCTGGTGATTACGATTCTGTCTTTCACTTTAATCCAGTAGCCATCTATAGTGATCGTCAATTTGTTTAAAGGTTTCAGGGTAAATCCGGCACTTGCGTTGACAGAAGTTTCCTGTTTAAGCTTATCAAATCCCAGAATTCTGGCGGCTTCGCTATCGTTGCTGAATATTCCTTTGGTAACAATCTTTGAACCGGAAGTAGAAATATCGGCATAGGAATTATTAAAATACTGCTGTTGAAGTGAAGGCGCTCTGAATCCTGTCCCAACCGCAGCTCTTACAGCATAATTTTTTATGAACTCATATCGCACAGCAAGTTTCCCATTCAATGTATTTCCGAAATCTGAATAATTTTCAAACCTTGCAGCGGCATCAATATTCAGTTTTTTATCTAAATCATAGGATACATCTGCATACACTGCCGTGGAATGCCTGTCTTTTTTCAAGACATTGTTTGGAGAAAACCCGATAAAGGATTGGGATCCTCCTGCACCAAGCACTGTTGATCCTTCAGTGGCAACATTTCCGTTGATATCATATTGGGTGTAAGAAGCTTCATCCCCTGCTTTGATCTGGTATTGTTCAAATCTGAATTCTCCACCGAAAGCGATATTGAAGCGGTTTATATTTTTGGAAACATCAAGATTCACCGTATTCTGAAGGAAGCTATGCGCTCCTGCATAAAACCGGGTTGGAGATTTTGATCCCAGAGAAGCATTATTGGTGTTGCTTACATTATAATTGAATGTATTGCTTCCGAATGTATTACTTAAATCAAATAGCCAGTCATTGACATTATATTTTGCACCTACAGCATAGGCAATGTCATATACCTGAGATCCAAGAGTGGCCTGAAAACCATTCGGATAAATGGATGAAACTACATTAGATTTCTCGCTCGGCAGTCTTCTGAAACCAAACCCTTTTCCTTCTTTAATACTGAAACCTCCGAAAGAATATACTTTAAAATTATCGCTAAAAGGGTATTCTGAATTGAAAAACAATTGCCCCTGTCTGATCTGGGCATCTCCGATCTGAAAATTAAAATCGTCACGGGTTAATCCTCTTTTTTCAATTTCTGCATCATCCGCAGCTCTGGCAGCTTTTACGGCTTCAGCGTCACCTGCAAATTCATAAGCGAAATTATCTCCGAAAATATCTAAATCGTGATTTTGAGTTCTTGTGGTTTTTCCTCTGTGGCTTAATTGCAGGGAAAGGTTGATATAACCATCTTTCTTTCCTAATGAAGTCCCGTAATTGGCTCCCGCCTGGTAAGTATCTCCATCATTTCTGCCGGTCAATCCGTAAGTAAGACTTGCCGAGGCTCCTGCATTTTTTTTAAGAATAATATTGATTACTCCTGCAATGGCATCAGACCCGTATTGTGCTGCGGCGCCGTCTCGTAACACTTCTATTCTATCAATTGCAATGACAGGAATTGTGCTCAGATCTGTTCCAACAGAGCCATTTCCCACTGTATTCTGATAGTTGACTAATGAAGTAGTATGTCTTCTTTTTCCGTTAAGTAATACAAGAACCTGATCAGGCCCCATTCCTCTTAAAGTTACAGGATCAATATGTTCTGTACCATCAGAAGCAGACTGTCTTACTGCATTAAATGATGGGATCACATAATTCAGAAGATCCTGAGCCGTCATTTGCGGAGAACTTCTTTGAATTTTGTCAATATTAATAACATCTACAGGAACGGGTGTTTCCAGTTTTGTTCTTTTGACATTACGGTTTCCAACGATGATAATATCTTCGATTTGTTTTCCTTTTTCCTCATTTTCCTGAGCAGCCACCAAAATTGTCCCAAGCAATAATACCGCTGTACTTAATTTTTTCATTTTTGTTCTTGCCAATTAATAATAACAGTCTGACGGATATTTCCGCAGATATACAAGACTTCAAGAAATGGAATTCATATAAGAATATTGACTTCACTTATCTCCCCCGCAGGGTTGGAATTAGCACCTTTACACTTCTGGAATCGTGCAGGTTGCTAAGGTTTCTTTGGGCCAAATCCCTCCACCTTTCTTGATAAATCTACTGCAAAAGTAGACTAATTTTTTAAATATACAAAAAGCAGATCTGCTGTACTGCAAATCTGCCTTTTATTATTTTATAGAACTTGTGTAAAGTTTTATTTTTGAAACATTAAGATAATATTAAGGTGATAAGAGTATTAAGATAAGCTTCGCTTTAAGCTTAAAAATCAGAATGATTCATCTTAACTACGCTTTATTTCTTAAATCCTTCTTAATGGTTTTATATATTCAACATTTTTATAAGTCTAAACAACTTCATAGTTTGTTTTTATTTGATCATCATCTTTTGAATGGCAATTCCTGTTTCTGATTTCAGCTGAACCAGATAAGTTCCTGCAGGATAATTGATTTTTACTTCATAGGTTCCGTTTTCTTTCTTCAGTTTGAATGAATCCAGTTTCTTACCGGTCATATCAAAAATCAAAATTTCCCCGTTTTTCGCTTTATTATAAACTATTTTTGCAGTTCCATTTTGTATCGGATTATCAGCAATCTGAAGTGATAATCTATTTACAGCGTTTGGATCTGTTGTTGACAGTGCACCTGCATAATTTCCAAAAATTCTGAATTCTCCCGGTTGCAAAGTTATCGGAGTTGTGGTAGAAGCTATATTCAAAATACTGTCATCCATCAAGTTCTGCCATTGGCCTGTGTAAGGAAAGTAAGGAACAACATTTTTTGCAGATGTATCATAGTTGGCCAGTACAACCACATTTTTGATTCCGTTTGTAATAGCCGGATCATAGAGATAAATTCTCGTGATCAATCCATTAGGATCATTAGTCAGATTATTAGATTCTATACTGTACGTTTTAGTTTTAAAAATCTGATGGGTATTTCTTATCGTTATTATTTTAGCCCATGTATTATACACGGCTTTTCTGTTTACATTCGTATCATAATTTAAAGTAAATGCAACTGGTTTTTCATCAGTTCTGCATCCGTTATTGATGGTACCGTCAGCACATCTGTTGATACTGAACTCATATCCTAATTCGCCAAACTGCCAGATCATTTTCGGACCTGGAATGGTAAAGAAAGTTGCTCCAAAGGTTTTCATTCTTTCAAGAGCAGTATTAAGATTTTTAACATCATAACTTCCGTTGACAGCTCCATAGGCAAGGTTTTTAAACATCAGCCTTTCTTCATCATGGCTTTCTCCATATCCTACAGCACGCATATTGGTAAAACCATGAAGACTATGATTCATTCTGTCATAATTACTGTTGTCTTTATACCCCATGGTATTCTGATTATAAGGATCTGTTTGTTTATTCCAAAGCATCACTCCTTTTCCTTCTGCTACCCTGTAGTTTGCCCATTGCTGTTCTTCTGCATCCGTTCCCAAGTGTTCAAAGATCATATATGAATTGGGATCAATTGCCCATTGCCTGTCTGCATAATGTTTCATAATGTCAACTCTGTCCTGCTGATAAGCATTGGTACAGGTTTCATCATTTTCAGAACAGCTTTGGGTAAATCCTTTCGTTAAATCCCATCGGAAACCGTCAATGTGATATTCCGTCAGCCATTGCTGAAGGCATCTTTCAACGTAATATTGCGTTGAAAGACTTGTATGATTAAAATCGTTAAATACATTGTATGAGTGTTTCGGAACCTGATTGAAATAAGGATTGTTTGCAGCAACATCTCCGTACCCGTCTCCATCAGGATCTACATTCCAAAGTCTTACCAGAGGCGAACGTCCTGTTGCATGGTTAAATGCTACATCCAGAATCACTGCAATTCCATTCTGGTGGCACAGGTCTACAAATTCTTTGAATTTTTCCGGAGTTCCGTAGGCTTTGTCCAGTGCATAATGGAAAGAGGTGTTGTAGCCCCATGAAAGATTTCCATCAAATTCCATGATGGGAAGTAATTCTATAGCATTGATTTTTAGATTTTTTAAATAAGAAATTTTATTGATCAACGACTGCCAGTTCTTTTCCTGTGTGAAATCTCTCAATAATAATTCATAGACTACCAGATCTTCTTTCGCTGGTCGTTGAAAATTGGTCGTCTGCCAGTTATAGGCAGTTTGTCCTGTTTTAAATGTTGAAACCTCAAACCCTTGCCCGGCTGGAAATAGTGGTAAATTCGGATAAGTTGAAGCTGAAATCCACGGATCATCATAAGACGATAAGATCTGTGGTGAATATGGATCTGCCACTTTTCTCAAATCATTCGTTCTGTACTGGAAAGTATAGAGCTGCTGAGGAGTAATTCCGTTAAGTTCGATCCAATAAAGATCCGGGTTTGTGGTATCTTTTTTCATTAAATAGGTATCATTCACCGTCCAGTTATTAAAACTTCCGATGACATGTACAAAACTTTTGCCTGGTGCATATAACGCCAGCCCTACCTTGGTCTGATCGGTCGGATGATAATTAATCCCCTGTTTAATCCAGTTTGGAATGGTCTCAGAAACAACATTCATTGGAACCTGTAAAATGAATGTTGCAGCTTTAGAATTGGATCCCTGTGTTGCCACAAGTTCCATACTCGCATCCTGAGTGACGGTATAACTGTAAGAATAGGTTGGTGAAGGAGTTGTCGTTGAGTTTACAACAGTTCCATTTGCTTTTAGCTGAAATGTTGCGTTGGTATTTGTTGCAGCTGTAATATTGATAGCGTTTCCTACCGGTACAGAAGTCAGGCTATTAGCCAGCGGATTGGTAAGATTCAAGCTTAAAGTACCTACATTCACAAATATGTCCGGAGATGTCTGATGGGACCCGGTTTTATCTTTCAATAAAAATCCCAATCTTCCGATTCCTGTTCTTCCATAAAAAGAAGTTGGTGTAAAAGTGAGTGAATAGCTATCTGTAGCAGCATTATAATTGAGTTTATTCAGGTCATTGGAATTGTTCCAGCTTCCATTGGTAGGGCAGTCCTGACTGTTCTGATAATTGGTATCAAAAGACCACGTCCAGATATAAATAGCATTGTTAGACACACCCCATGCAGACTCATCAATCTGATTTCCAGGAACAGTAAGGGTAATGGCATCTGTCTCGTTGAATGGATTAGGTGTAATTGTATAGTTGATCTGTCCAAAAACAGCCATTGCAATCAACAGAAAAACAACGGAATAAAGCTTTTTCATTTCTTATTTTTTATCGAATATAGTATAAATTTTTCTTCATAACGATTATTCTTGTCCACTCACCATCAAATATTTCAATTTTCCGGGAAAAAATAAAATAAAAAAAGGCTCATGAAAATTTCATGAGCCTCCCAATAAAAGTAATTGTAATGAACTATTTTTTGGACGAAAATCTTTCTTATTGCAATTCTGTTAGTCTTTTATAATTTTTTTAGAAACGGATTGCCCATTCTTTAATCTTAATTCCACGATATATAACCCTGAAGGAAGTTCAGTCATATTGATCTGATTGTCTGAGAACTGTACATTCATTTTTTGTCCTACTGCATTGACAACGTTTACTTTGTCAATAGCGGAATCTGATTTAACAGTAAGAATTCCTTTTGTTGGATTAGGATACATTCCTGTTACCGCATTATTCAGCCTGATATCTGAGGTACCTAAAGAAGATGAAGGTTTAATACATCTTACTGAAGACCCCTGCCCTCTCATAGCTCCAGCCGATGGATTGGCAATCGTTGATCCGATATACAGATATTTCGCTCCTAAACTTGATGTATCTGAACTCCAGAAATAACCTCTTTGGCCTACGAAAGTGAAGTTACCATCACTGGAGCTTCTGTATCCTCCTGCCGGTAATTTAAGATTGCTGCTGTAAGCTGTTGCCGGGTTACCAATACCTTCAGCTCCTACTAAAGCAGTCCAATCTGCCTGAGAAGGCATTCTCCAGTCTGCTCCTATCGCTTTACAAGGATCTACCCCAGTAGAAGCATTAGCCTGTGAAGCTGTTATTCCATTCCATGTATCCGAACTTGCAAAACCTGCCCACCATGCCGGAGATCCTATAATATATGCACCTCCTGCAGCAGCAATTCCTTCCGGTGTATTAAGTGAAGGCGCTTGTGCTGTCTGAGAATTTCTAAGCTGGTGTCCGTCATCCCATCTTCCCCATTGAAAAAGATCTCCATATGAATTCGCGTCTGCTATTGATGATGCAACCTGTGTACTTCCAAGATTCTGCTGAAGCCATATTTTTCCGTCAGCACCTCTTACCGTGGAATAAGCAACCTGCTGACCACGATACATAAAACTTACACACCCCACATCTCCTGCATTGGTTCCGGGATCTGTATTGCTGCATGTCTGAGGATTTAACGTCAGAGAAATTCTTTTCACTTTTGTAGTATTTTCAGAATAAGCAAGAACAAGATAATTGTGTGCTTTATCTATAGCAAGATCGTTGTATTTTGCTTCACCATCCGAAACAAAATCACCTCCGAAAGCAACCCAGTTTTGTGAATCATCTAATTTATAAACTGTATTTCTCAGGAAATTGTCATTTTCAAAACGGCTGGCAACGACATACGGTTTACCGGATTCCGTCACTGCCAAAGCAACGTGCTGAACTTTTCCGTCTGAAAAATTAGCATTTCCAACCTGAACCCAAGCGTTTCCGTCAAACTTTTTAACATTCACTTTTTTACCACCTGCTGAATTTGAAACATAGGCTACATAAATTGTATTAGATCCATCCAAAGCGATATCAGCATTGTATTGCTCTCCTGAAGAAGAAGCATCTGCTGCTGCACCTCCTACCAGAGTCCAGTTTTGTAAAGGACCTGCACCTGTACTGTTCTGATATACCTTTAAACCTCCGGAAACGTTACATGTATACACCATATCATTGGTTCCAATCACCATTTCTGCAAATTCTGCACCTCCTGAAAACCCGGCATTTCCTACCTGTTCCCATGAGCCTGCAGCATATCTTTTCACAGTTCCTGATCCATAAGATCCATACGTAAAGAGAATATTATCAAAAGACACCGCAGAAGCCTGATAATTAACTGTATTATCGGTTACATTGGGAAGCTGAGACCACAAAGATCCGGTAAACAGGCGAACTTCCATCCCTGACTCCGGATAGCCAAGCTGATTGGTATAATAAAGGCTGTTTCCATTAGGGCTTATAGACAGTGAATTGTAAGTTGCCGTTCCTGTTGTAACTCCCGCACTTCCTCCTAAATATGACCATGAATTTCCGTTAAATTTCTGAACAGAACCTCTGGCTACAGAAACATCATAATAGGACAGGTAATAATTTCCTGAATTGTCAATAACTAAATTATTAAAACTACTTCCTCCTGCTGATACATCCTGAATGCCTCCAACATTTTCCCATTGCTGAGCGTACAAGCAGCTTCCCGCAATAGTCAGCAACGATAATCCCGTTCTGATTTTCTGTACTGCAAAATGTAAATCTCTAAACATATAAAATATTATTTTTAATTATTCTAAATTTAATTTAATTTTGCGCAAAAGTACCTCACATAATTAACCCCGAGTTATCATTTACGAACTTTTGGTTATCCTGTAAAGGACTTTTACCTTAAGTAGTTGTACCATGGCTGTAAAAATGTGTTGTATGAGGAAGTTATCTAAAAGTGGACTTTTGTTCAGATCCGAAGACATCAAAATTATCATGCAGGAGGATCTGTGCCCTGATCAAACCTTCAAGTCTCATATGCTGGAAGGGAAGGCAAGCTTTAATCTTCTTTTTCTGTTAAGTGATGAAATTAATTTGGAAGCTCATGACTGCGGAACCAAATTTTCTTTTAAGAAAAACCAGTACATCCTCCATTATTCGCCCCAAGAAAGTGTTGCCGAGCTATGGACAGAAAACCAGGAAGTGCTGAAATATCTTCAGATTCAGATCAATTATCAATATGTTTTCAACCTCATCAACCCGGACCTCAACCGCGAAAATGCAGAAATTCTGGAAAATATGACTCATAATAATTTCATATTCCTCCATAAAGAAACACCTCCGGACATGACCGTAGAAATGCATATGATCGTAAAGGAAATTCTGGGGTATACTAAAAAGGGAATTATGCAGAAGCTATTTATAGAAGCAAAGATCATCAAACTTCTAATTCTGATTTTTGAGCAGTTCAATGAGAAAAATATTCTGGAATCTACTCCCAAAACTCCTGAAATGATCAGAAAGTTCATTGATGAAAATTACCACAGGAATATAAAAGCGGAAGAGATTGGAAAGTATATGGGTATGAATCAAAGTCTTATCAGAAAGGAGTTCAAAGCTCAGTATCATACAACGATTACTCATTATATATCGGAACTCAGAATGCTGAAGGCAAAGAAACTGATTACTGACAAGGAGATTATGATCAAAGAGATCGCTATTGAGTGCGGTTATGAATATCTTCAGAACTTTACTCGGGCTTTTAAAAAGAAATTCGGAGTGTCTCCGGAAAGCCTCAGGAATAATAAATAGAAAAACCGCCTAACGAATTAAGCGGTTTTGTATATGTTGTTTTGCTTTGATATTACTTTTTCAGAATTCAGGTGAAAAAGCAATGACAATCAATTAATGATGATGTCCGTGATCGTGAAGGAAAGGTCCGTTTCCTTTAGGCTCGCTGTAGATAACCTCTACACCTTCCTGCTCAGAAACAAGCTTTCTTCTGATGTCTTCAGGATCGAAAGGCTTTACTTTTCCGAAATACTCTTTCAAACCTTCAGTTAGCCACATTGGGATTACTAATCCGAAGAACATAAAAATACACCAGAATCCCACTAAGAACATAGTGATGAAGAAAATAGTCCAAAGGAACTGGTAGAATGGCCAAAATGCTGATAATATCGTTATCATTCTCTTTAAGATTTTAGGCAAAAATAAAGCTTTTTTCTTTTTTACACAAAAGATCAGTGCTCTATTTTATTATTTATTTTAATTTTAAACTAATTAGTGAGCAAGATTTGCGAAGAAATCGTTGCCTTTATCATCGGAAATAATGAATGCTGGGAAGTCTTTTACTTCGATTTTTCTTACTGCTTCCATTCCTAATTCCGGGAAGTCTACTACATCTACAGACACAATATTGTCTTTGGCAAGAATAGCAGCCGGTCCTCCGATAGATCCAAGGTAGAAACCTCCGTATTTATGACAAGCATTGGTAACGTCTTTACTTCTGTTTCCTTTTGCCAGCATGATCATACTTCCGCCGTGGCTTTGGAATTCATCCACATACACGTCCATTCTACCTGCTGTAGTAGGCCCAAAACTTCCTGAAGCCATTCCTTCCGGAGTTTTTGCAGGTCCTGCATAATAGATTGGATGATTTTTGAAATATTCCGGCATTGGTTTTCCACTGTCGATGATTTCTTTAATTTTTGCGTGGGCGATATCTCTTGCTACGATTAATGTTCCGTTCAGTTTCAATCTTGTTTTGATTGGATATTTGGAAAGTTCTGCAAGAATTTCCGGCATTGGTTTATTCAGGTTAACCTCAACTGCTTCTTCCAGGTGTGGAGGAGTATCAGGTAAGAATCTTTTTGGATCCTGCTCCAACTGCTCAAGGAATATCCCTTCTTTTGTGATTTTGCCTTTGATATTTCTATCCGCAGAACAAGAAACTCCCATTCCTACAGGACAAGATGCAGCATGTCTCGGAAGTCTGATCACTCTTACATCATGAGTAAGGTATTTTCCTCCAAACTGAGCTCCGATGGCACTTTCCTGGCAGATTTTCTGAACTTTTGCTTCCCATTCAAGATCTCTGAATGCTTGTCCGGCCTCATTTCCTTCTGTTGGAAGATGGTCATAGTATTTTGCCGAAGCTTTTTTCACTGCAGCAAGGTTGGCTTCTGCTGACGTTCCTCCAATTACCAATGCTAAGTGATAAGGCGGGCAGGCAGCTGTTCCAAGGTCTGAAATTCTTTCTTTAACGAACTCTTCAAGAGATTTTTCGTTCAATAAAGATTTCGTCTTTTGGTATAAGAATGTTTTATTGGCTGAACCTCCTCCTTTTGTTAAGAATAAAAATTCATAATAATCTCCTTTTTTAGCATAGATATCAATCTGTGCAGGAAGGTTAGATCCAGAATTCTTCTCATCAAACATGGTCAAAGGAACTACCTGAGAATATCTTAGGTTTCTTTTCTGATAGGTATTGAAAATTCCTTTGCTTAGGTATTCCCCATCTTCTACTCCAGTGTATACATTTTCTCCTTTCTTTCCCATTACGATAGCTGTTCCCGTATCCTGGCATGAAGGAAGAGCTCCTTCAACAGCTACTGCAGCGTTTTGTAAAAGGTTATAAGCAACGAATCTGTCATTATCTGTAGCTTCAGGATCATCAATGATTCTTCTAAGGCTTTCCAGGTGTGAAGAACGAAGCATGAAAGAAACATCTGCCATAGCTTCTTCAGCTAATAGCTCCAGTCCTTTCGGGTCAATCGTTAAAATTTCTCTGTCTCCTAGTTTTTCAACCTTTACATAATCTGATGTAAGCTTCTTATACACCGTATCATCTTTCTGAATTGGATACGGATCCTGATATCTAAAGTCCATTCAATTTTTGTTTGTGCAAAAATACGGCTCATTAAAAAAATATGAGTAAAATCAGTCATTTAAATTGATATTTATAATGATTATAAATTGCGGGTTTCTGAGTTTATAAGTACCTTTATAAAAGCTAAATAAATGAAGCCAGAACATTATTTTTTCATTAAAGTTTAACAATATTTAAAATTTTTGTGGCTTTAGAATAAACAGATCATACAAATTTCAATCACAATGAATTACAGAATAGAAAAAGACACCATGGGAGAAGTGCAGGTACCTGCAGATAAACTTTGGGGTGCACAGACGGAACGTTCCAGAAACAATTTTAAAATAGGACCTGAAGGCTCAATGCCGCATGAAATCATTGAAGCTTTTGCTTACCTGAAAAAGGCAGCCGCTTATACCAATACTGATCTGGGAGTACTTCCTGCTGAAAAAAGAGATATGATCGCCAGGGTGTGTGATGAAATTCTGGAAGGGAAGCTTAACGACCAGTTTCCTTTAGTGATCTGGCAGACGGGTTCCGGAACACAGTCGAACATGAATATCAATGAAGTAGTTTCCAACAGAGCTCACGTCAATAACGGCGGAACATTAGGTGAAAAATCTGAAATCCACCCGAATGATGATGTCAACAAATCACAGTCATCCAATGATACCTATCCTACTGCCATGCACATTGCAGCTTACACAAAAGTAGTGGAAGTAACAATTCCGGCAGTGGAAAAATTAAAAAATACGCTGGCAGAAAAGTCAAAGGCGTTCAAAGATGTTGTAAAAATCGGGAGAACCCATTTAATGGATGCTACACCACTTACTCTGGGACAGGAATTTTCCGGATATGTGGCACAACTGGAATTCGGTTTGAGAGCTTTAAGAAATACGTTACCTCATCTTTCTGAGCTTGCCTTAGGCGGAACAGCTGTAGGAACAGGATTGAACACTCCTAACGGCTATGATGTAAAGGTTGCTGAATATATTGCCCAGTTTACGAAACATCCTTTCATTACTGCTGAAAACAAGTTTGAAGCACTTGCAGCTCATGATGCTATTGTAGAATCTCATGGAGCATTAAAACAATTGGCTGTTTCTTTATATAAAATTGCTCAGGATGTGAGACTTCTGGCCTCAGGACCCCGTTCCGGGATTGGAGAAATTCATATTCCTGAAAATGAGCCCGGTTCTTCAATTATGCCCGGAAAAGTAAATCCTACCCAAAATGAAGCTTTAACTATGGTTTGTGCTCAGGTTTTAGGAAATGATACAACGATTTCTTTTGCGGGAACTCAGGGGAATTATGAACTGAATGTTTTCAAGCCGGTAATGGCTTATAATTTCCTGCAGTCTGCCCAATTGATCGCTGATGCATGTATTTCTTTCAATGATCACTGTGCCGTAGGAATTGAACCGAATCATGAGAGAATTAAAGAACTTGTAGACAAATCATTAATGCTTGTTACCGCTTTGAATCCTCATATCGGATATGAAAATGCAGCTAAGATTGCTAAAACTGCTCATAAAAACGGAACAACGTTAAAAGAAGAAGCTATTAATCTTGGCCTTTTAACAGCTGAACAGTTTGACGAATGGGTAAAACCTAAAGATATGGTAGGAAGTTTAAAGTAAGACTTTTCCACCTCATCCATAACAAAAACTCCGGGAGCTTTCCCGGAGTTTTTTAGTTACTATCAATGGTTATTTAATCTAAAATCCAATGCTTAAGCCTAATATTAATGCTTTATCATTTTTAAAGTAACTGTCTTTAAAGAAGTTGCTGAAATCTTTTTTAACAAATACACTGACGTTGTTATAAGAGAAAGTAAGCTGAGCTCCATATACAAAAGGATTTACCTGATAATTTCCGCGATCTCTGGTTTCTCCGTCATTTCCTTCTACAATATTGTTAGTAGACATTTTCACCCCTCCATACACGTTAGCTCCTACTTTAAATCCTTTGTAATAGCTTCTGTACTGAATATCCATTCCCGCATTTTTAAGTTTGGAAAAATTATATTGCATACCAAGGGGAACAATAATATATCCTGTTCTCAGTTTACTTTTATCCAGATTTCCATTAGCCTGCGCTAAAGCAACTCCCTGATCGGCACTTCTTGTAAAAAACATATTGTTATCTGCTCTTACTGTTCTCCAGGAGAATCCTAATCCGGAAATAACGGCCCACGGACTTGTTCTGCTAAGCTGATAGTTCAGTTTCATGCCAAATTCCAGGTTGTTGGCATATCCGATGTTTTTATCCAGTTCATTATCAGGAGAACTGTTCGTAAGAGTCATAATTCCGTAAGAGAAATATCCTGTAAAGCTTCTGCTGGGACGGAATTTTTTTAACAATTTTTCTTTAAGCTCTTCTTTGGAAGTAACGTCTGTATTCAAAAGTGAGTACCTTACCTGCTTCTGAATAACATCATCCAGATCAAAGCCAAGTTCATCAATTCTTTTATCCATTTTCTCAGAATAACGGTCTGCAATCTGAGCTTTTTCTCTGTCAAAATCCGCTTTATCCAGGTTTCTTGCCTGCAAAACGACAAGTTCGTCTTCCATCAGTTTTTTTTCTTCCTGGATAATAGTATTGATCTTCGTAGCGTATTCTTCTACTTTCTCTTTTACAATCGGGCTTACTTCTGTGTCTTTTTTAGAAGACAAATTAATATTCAGTGCCTTTTGTGCCTGTAATGATGCTGAAATAGAGCACAGCATTCCCATTACGATTAATTTCTTGATCATATTATTAATTTTATTTTTTTACGGATAAATTATCTGGCATTCAGATCAATAGTAGTAGCCACGTTGCTTCCATCTTTTGTTTTTTCAATGACATCTTTATGCTCTACTGAAAAAAGGAGTGTAGAAGGGTCTACATATTTTTTCTTTTTAACCGGAGTTTTCAAAGAATCGGCTTTTGCCAGAAGTTTAGGATTAGAAATCTGAGGAATCTCCGGTTTTTTCACAGTGATTTCTCTAGGAATAAGTTTATTTTGACCTATGGCTACTGTAGAAATCACTTCTTCTTTATTTTGGGAAGGTGTTGTTTTCTTTACTTCCTTTTTATCATTATTCTTAGCAACCAGTGGAGCATTATTCTGAACCGGATCTTTTATAATTTCCTCTGAAGTATTTTTTTCTGTCTGCTTTACGATTTCCGGTTGAATTTCTGAAGGCTGATTAAGAAAAAACAGAACTGCTCCTAAACTCAATGTCAACATCAAACATGCAGCTACTAAAAACCAGTTCATTTTTGGTTTGGAACGGTGATTATTGTTATTCTGGAGATCAATTTCAGACCACAGATCACGTGAAGGAGCAATTTCTCTTTCCTCAATCTGCTTTTTGATCTGATATTCAATATTATCTTTAAACGTTTTCATTTTTCACTTTTTTTTGTTGTTGAAAGTAGATCTTTCTTAATTTTTCTTTTGCTCTGAACAGCTGTGTTTTGCTGACAGTGATTGAAATCTGCAAAGTATCAGCAATTTCCTGATGAGAATATCCTTCCAGCACGTAAAGGTTAAAAACCATTCTGTAGGCATCGGGAAGCTGATCCAAAAGGTCTTGCGCATTAAAGTCACAATCAATCTCCGGTTCATGTATATCTTCGTGAAAAGATTGGTTGATCTCATCCAGATAGAATACTGTTTTATGGCTTTTGATAAAATTCAGGCATTCATTCACGACAATTCTTCTTGCCCAGCTATCCAGGTTCGATTCTCCTCTGAAGCTTTCTATGTGCTTAAAAATTTTACAGAATGCTTTTATGAGACAATCTTCCGCCTGATACAAATCGCTTACATAGCTTTTGCTTACACTCAGGAATCTCTTTACATTCTGTTCATAGAAAATCTTCTGTGCAGCCGGATCCTGTTTTTTCAGGAGGCTCAACAAATCATTCTTTTTATTTCCGAACAAAAGTTTCATGCTTATGCTGTTTCTATACTAAAGACAATCAAAACAAAAAAAGGTTACAACTTTAAAAAAAATATTTTCCTGTTTAATACAATAAGTTGATTTTTTTTACTCAGAGTTACAAATTCTACCTCTTTCTTTATTTCAAATAATAAGAAAATCAGATTAATTAAATATTTTTCACGTTTAATTTTTCCCTATATTGGGATAAACTAATTTAAAACGAAAGCCATGAAACATCTTAAAAAATTAAGAAGAGAGAACCTAAAAACAATAAAGGGAGGGGATACACCACTTTGTAATATGTATCTGATACAATTCAACGGATTTTATGCATGTTGCAGTGTACCCACAACCAATCCATGTGAATTGAAAAAAAGAGAGTGTCTGGTGGAAAACGGAATGTGTGATTCACATAATCCTGGGAATCCAATATAATTTCTCTAAATAATAACTGATAAAAAGGCTGCCTCAGATTGAGACAGCCTTTTTTATTTTATTCTGAGAATTCATCAAGCATATTCCTGGTGGGAACAAAGAAAAGCGTTCCCGTAACTGCTGTACTGAAATCTAAAATTCTGTCATAATTTCCCGGAGGATCACCAATAAACATTTGGGTCAACATTTTTTTTGTTGTCGAAAATGTACTTGAATAAGCAATAAAATATGTTCCAAACTCATTCGTAGAAGGACTTCCAAAAGGCATATTATCTCTTACAATTTTCAGCTCTTCACCATTTTCTCCTTCGATATTGGCTAAGGCAATGTGTGAGTTGGAAGGTTTTACATCATCAGACATTTCAATATCATTTTCTTTTGATCTTCCTATTACTTTTTCCTGATCTTCTGTGGAAAGCCCTTTCCAGGCATCCATGTTATGAAGGTATTTCTGAACGAAAAGATAGCTTCCTCCTTTGTACTGAAGATCTTCATCTCCGATTTTTGCAAAATAGTCACGATCGTCTCCATGTGGATTTTCAGTTCCGTCTACAAAACCAAGAATGGAACGTGCATCCCAATATTTAAATCCATGAATTTCCAGAATACTTTCGGCCACTGAACTCAATAGCTTTGATATTTCAACAGCCATATCGAAAATAAGGCTTTTGTTATCTGCTCTCAGGTGAAAATGAAGATCTCCGGGAGTGGAAACAGCCGTGTGTTTTATTCCTTTTATTTCTTCAAAATTGACTAATTCCTTTGGAAGTGGTGTTGGAAGTTCAAGTTTTCTCCATGCCTCAGCACCAATTCCCATTACACAGCTTGCCCTGCTGTCCGGAAAACGATTGAAAACTGAATTATTAAGATTTAAAACCAAAGCACACAATTCCTGAAAAATATCTTTCAGTTGCGGGCTGTCGTTAAGTTTCCACACCATGAAAATAGTGTTGCTGTTTGGATAGTCTGTAACATTTTGTGATTCTATCGTATTCATACCTCTTTTTTGTGGTATTAAATATCCGAAACAGAAACCTGATCTGCAAAATAATGTTCCAGATCTTTCAATGTTTCCGGGTTGGTCTGAATATCTTTTACCAGAAGACCTTTGTTCACTACCACAATTCTGTTGCATACTTCCGTTGTATGGGAAAGATCATGACTGGAAATCAGAAAAGTAACACCATCCTGTTTTGATAATTCCTTGATCAGGTTTTTCAGTTTGATCTGTGTGGAGGGATCTAAATTGGCAAAAGGCTCATCCAGTATAATGATCTCAGGATTTCCAATAATTGCTCCTACAATTCCTACTTTTTTCTGATTCCCTTTTGAAAGATCTCTTACATATTTCCCGGATTTAAGGATTTCTCCATTGAAAAAATCATGAAAAGGCTTCAGGAATTCATCTACAGATGCTTTATTCTGCCCTCTCAACTCTCCAATGAAGTAAAAATATTCCTCGGGAGTAAGATAGCCTATAAGGAATGTATCGTCTACAAAGGCTGAAACTTTATTTTTCCATGCTTCAGATTCAGCTACTTTAATTCCGTCAATGCTTATAAATCCTGTAGTAGCCTGAATCAGATCCAGCATAAGGCTGAAAAGGGTAGTTTTCCCGGCTCCGTTATTTCCCACGAGGCCGAATGTTTCCCCGTTTGGAATTTCAAGATATTCAATATTAAGAACTGTTGCTGTTCCGTATGTTTTAGATAAATTTTGTATGTTGATCATGGCTTAACTTATATTTTTAAATGCATCCAATGTGCTGTATTTTTCTTTTTTGTAAAGTTTTACGATAATATCGAAGATCTTTTCTCTCAGGAAAAATCCTACAATCCCGATAATTGCAATGCTTATTACTCCTCCTGTAATTCCCCACAGATATTTTGTTAAGGCAAATACTCCCATCGGAAGAAGCATTTTAGGAATCAGCAAAAGCATAGCGATCATATTGAAACTCCCTTTCTGTCCCAATCTTTTCTCTTTTGTATTAAGGTCAATCTGAGTTTTATTGAAAGCTCCGGACCACAAGGTAAATTGAGAATTCACGCCAATATTATATAATCCTGCTGCAAAAAATGTAATGTAGACTTCCCAGCCGAAATATGCATAGCAAAGGGCTATAATGATAGAAATTCCCGTCACAATATTCATTAGCCACCATTTCGCCTTTAAATATTCTTTATAGGGAACATTCAGGGTCATCATCAATGGGTAGTATGAACTGTCAAAAGCGGGAACTCTCTGCCCAAACAGAAACTGAAAGCCACCTGTTACAAAAAGCCCCATAACCATCATCATTGCCGGTGTTTTGTACATTGAAGAAGTAAACATCAGCAATCCGTAGAACAGAAACATAAAGCTGCCCAGTAAAATTCCTTTGGGTACTTTATTACGTCTCAGCATTTTAATATCATTATTGATGAATGTTCCAATAACTCCATATTTATTCAGGAAAGCAATATTCTCTGTTTTCCCGATTGTTTTCTTGGCTTCAAGACCTTGATCCAGATAAAATTCATTGCGCAGGTACCGGAAACAAATCCACCACAGCATTACGAACAAAGCAACAGGAATCAGTGCAAAGTATGGTCTCTCATAGAAACTGAAGAAAACAGATTCAGAATAAGACAGAACCGGAATTATTTTATAGTATCCCAACATTCCTATACCCAAAAAGCACACTCCTATGATCACCGCCAAAGTTTCTTTACCGTTGAAGAAAATATTGAGGAAATTATTCAGATAGAGTAACGAAATCACTCCTATAAGCCACACCAATACTCCTAAAATACTGTACCCGTTGAATAAAGCAATCAATGAAAATGTGATAAAGAATAAAGAACTCAGCCAGCTGAATGCTGAAAGAAAAGTTTTGACCAGCATATAATTAACCAATGTATTCTTACGGATATTCATCGTAAGGAATGGCTTGATATTCTGTGTAGGAATTTCCTGCCAGAGATATTTGAGGACAAGATCAATAATCCAGGCAACAATCATGAATTTTGAAACCACCTTTACAGGGTTCTGATGCATTTCCTCCTGCGCATAGAAAAAAGCAATAAAAGCTCCACCTACAAGACAGCCTACGAAATAAAGTATTCCAATAAAACGGAGGATTTTCATGGTCAGATTGATCCCTAAAGATGTACCACGGAAAAAGCTTTTTATTTCAAGCTTAAGGAACTTTAGAAACATATGTTAGTTTTTTTTACATTAGTAAATATAATGTAAAATATGTTACAAGTTTTTAAAGAAAAATAGATTTATGTAGTTATCCAATAAGTTCTTTGGCCTGTGCCAGAGCAGCTTCCGTAATTTTACTTCCGGAAAGTAACTGGGCAATTTCGTTCAGCTTTTCTTCGTTGCTCAAAGGAATTATAGTAGATTGTGTTCTGCCGGAAATATCCTGCTTTACCACTTTATAGTTATCGTTTCCTTTTGCAGCAACCTGCGCCAGATGTGAAATAACGATCAGCTGCATGTCTTCAGACATTTCTCTCATAAGGTTTCCGATCTCTTCAGCTACTTTTCCTGAAACTCCGGTGTCAATTTCGTCCAGAATAAGGGTTGGAAGCTCATCGCTTTCAGCAATAATCTTTTTTACAGCCAGCATTACCCTTGATCTTTCTCCTCCGGAAATGGCCGTTTGAATTGGTTTTAAAGGGAATCCGGAATTAGCCTGGAATAGCAGCTGGATATTTTCTTTTCCAAACGGATTGAATTCTTCAGCATCCTGCAGTTCTATATCAACTTTAGCTTTTTCAAGACCTAATTTTTTCAAAAGGCCTTCAGCCTTTTTGATGAAGACAGGAATATTTTTGTGTCTGTTCTTTGAAAGCTTTGCCGCCAGACTTTGTAGTGCTTTTTCTTTTTGAGAAATATTCTCTTCCGTTTCTTCAATCTGTGTCTCCAGTTCAGAAGCTCCCTTCTGATCACCTGCCAGCTGGTTTCTGATCTCAATCAGTTCACTAAGATCTGAAACATTATGTTTAAGAAATAAAGCGTTGATTTTATTATTAAGATCGGTAAGATATACCAGATTTTCAGGATTGATTTCAACTCTTTCAGCAGCATGTTCCAGTTCAGAAATAATATCTTTTAACTCTACAAAAGACGTTTCAAGCCTTTCATCTAGTTCTGCGAAACTGGTAGAAACTTCAGAAATTTTTGAAAGCTTATGGGTAGCTTCATGAAAGAAAGACAAAATTCCTATTTCTTCCTGATGAAATCTGGACAGGATCTGACCCACGTTCTCTGAGATCATCCCTGCATTTTCCTGAATGGAAAGCTGGTTCTGTACATCTTCATAATCTACGTCATCAAGCTTCAGCTCTTCCAGTTCATTGAGTAAAAAGTCTTTATAATCACTTTCTTTATTGGCTTCTGACAATTGGGTCTTCAGTTTTTTCAACAGCAATTTAAGGCTTTGAAAGTCGGAAAACTCCTTCTGATACTCTTCAATAATTTTTCTATTATCAGAAAGTCCGTCGATAATTTTAAACTGATATTCTGAGGTAAAAAGGTTGGATGTCTCAAACTGGGAATGAATATCGATCAGCTGCGAAGAAAGCTCTTTAAGAATATCCAGCGTTACCGGCACATCATTGATGAAGGCACGCGATTTCCCGGATGGAAGGATTTCTCTTCTTATAATCGTCTGAAGCTCGTAATCCAGATCATTTTCAATAAAGAATTTCTTAAACTGGTTGTTCAGGGAGAATTCAGTTTCAACGACGCTTTTCTCTTCAGTTTTAGCAATGGATTTTACATCTGCTCTTTCTCCTAAAATAAGTCGGAGTGCCCCTAAAATAATAGATTTACCCGCCCCTGTTTCACCGGTAATAACCTGTAAACCATTTTTAAGAGATACATCAAGGGTATCAATCAGGGCAAAGTTTTTAATATATATTCTCGAAAGCATTGATAATCCGGGTTATAATCCAATTTCAGTTTGAACTGTAAAAGTAAGTTTTTTTTTAATGAATTGAGAATATGTTTAAGTGCTTTCTGCTCATTAACATTTTTTTCATTCCCAATTTCTTATAAAAACTTCTTCTTAAAAATTTTTAAAGCTTATTAATGGATTTCAATCTTATACTTTCCACTTATTCCACTTATTATCAATGTTTTTCGGCGAAAGGATAATCATTGTCTGTTTAAGATCATTAAGAATCAAACCTCCGTTATTTCCGGAATTGAAGATATTAAAGATCTCATCACTTTTTGTATCCATGAAAAGGTTAAAGAAAAATGCCTGCTGAAATGTATTCTCGTACATTTTCAATTGCATCAGAGCATCAAAGATCACTTTTTTACCGGCAGTCTGATCCTGATTGAAAAGATTATCCATTCCGGCTCTGTGATAAGTATAAATAGTAGAACGTAACTGGTTCCAGTTAGGATTCATCACCTCATTGATTAATATTGAACGGCTTCTTGGTTCATTGATGGTGTTCCAGCCTTCATAATTTCTGTTCTGGGAATTCTGGGCAATCTGTTGTGCTTTTGCATACCATTGAGACCCTCCCATAGACTGGAAACTATCTCCATCTAATCCCAAAATAAGATAAATGTAGAAACTGACTACATCCGTAAGATTCTTTCCTGAAAACTGTCTTTCATTAAAAATAAGACTCTCATTTTCAATGTATTCAAAGCCAAATCTCTGATCCTGAAGGTTAATTAGAGGGGATTCGTAAGTGGTATTGTAAACAGGACGCATAGCCTGAACAACAATAGATCCTTTGAATCTGTTTCCATCTCTTTCTCCAATTACAACAGAAAAACCACATTTTATTTTTTCAAAATTCTGAAGCTTTTTCCCTGTCCAGCTGGTATTATTGATAAAATCCCTGAGACTTTTCTCCAATGCTTTATATGCCTGCTGGTTACTTCCTCCTACTTGTTGAGAATTTACCTGGACGGTTGCCAACAGCTCTTGAGAAAAACTTTGGGTATATATAAAAAACAGAAAAAATAAGCTTATAATTTTTTTCATTGTCTATTAAAAATTGAGAACGGAAATTTATTAAAATTATTTTAAAAGTTGAGCCTCAACAAAATTGAGAATATCCTTCGCTACATCATCTTTAGATTTCAGGTCGAATTCTTTTTTCTCTGTTTTTGTAAAGATCCTTATTTTATTTGTATCATTCTTAAACCCGGCACCTTCGTCACGCAGAGAGTTTAAAACAATCATATCAAGGTTTTTCTTCTCCAGCTTTCCTTTTGCATTTTCTTCTTCATTTTGGGTTTCCAGAGCAAAACCGACCAAAAACTGGTGTGTTTTCTTTTCACCCATGGTTTTAAGGATATCAGGATTCTTAACCAGTTCAATCGTCAGGTTATTATCATTTTTCTTGATCTTTTCTTTCGCTATTTCTTTTGGAGCGTAATCTGCCACCGCAGCACTGGCAATACCAATATCTATATTGTCATAAAATTCAAATACTTTTTTCAGCATTTCTTTTGCTGAAGTTACTTTATGAAGTTCAACATTGGGATCATTAATGGTTTGGAAACTTGGTCCAGAAATCAGAATCACTTTTGCTCCTCTTTTTGAAGCTTCTTCAGCCAGAGAAAATCCCATTTTTCCTGATGAATGATTCCCAATGAATCTTACGGGATCTATAGCTTCATAAGTAGGGCCGGCAGTAATTAAAACGGCTTTTCCTTCAAGACTTCCGGAATGATTGCTTTGTGTAAAATAGTTTTCAACAGTATTAAAAATTGTTGACGGTTCCGCCATTCTTCCCTGCCCGATCAGTCCACTAGCCAGCTCTCCACTTTCTGCAGGAATTATCATATGTCCAAAACTTTCTGCAAGCTCAAGATTCTTCTTTGTGGAAGGGTGTACATACATATCAAGATCCATTGCCGGAGCTATGAAAACAGGACATTTTGCAGACATATAAGTTGCAATAACCAAATTATCACACATCCCGTGAACCATCTTAGACAGTGTATTGGCTGTACAGGGAGCTACGATCATAACATCTGCCCAGAGAGCCATTTCCACATGGCTGTTCCATGTTCCGTTATCGCTGTAAAATTCTGAATACACTGGTTTTTTGGATAGCGTAGACAAGCTTAGTTTCGTTACAAAATGCTCTGCATCGGGAGTCATAATGACCTGTACTTCGGCACCTTTTTTCACAAAATCTCTTATCAGAAAATGAATTTTGTAGGCCGCAATTCCCCCAGAGACGGCGATAAGTATCTTTTTACCGGAAACACTCATTGAGTTCTAATTTTTGAAATACTAAAATACTTATTTTTTCCCACACAATAAGGCTTTAAAACAACAAAGGTCATAAAAGAACTGATTTCTTTTATGACCCTCATTTATAAAAAACACAGATGATTATTTTCTATCTTCTGTTTTTCTGAAATAAACATCTTCGTTTAACCATTCCTCAATAGCAATTGAAGTTGGCTTTGGAAGCTTTTCGTAATGTTTAGAGATCTCAATTTGCTCTCTGTTTTCGAAAACCTCTTCTAATGTAGAATTGTGAACGGCAAATTCATCCAATTTGTTGTGAAGTTCCGTACGGATCTCCGCATTGATCTGCTCTGCTCTCTTTCCCATGATAACAATAGCTTCATAGATTGAACCTACTTTATCTTCAATCTTATCTTTATCGTAAGTAATTGTATTTACTTCTGCTTTTGTATCTTTTACACTCATTTTGAGAAAATTATTTTTATTTTAAGATGGCAAATTTACGAATTATCTTTGAATTTTGAAAGTCGCTGCTGGAGGAGGGGTCTTAAGTGCTGCACTGTCCCTCTGTAACTGCATTGCTTTCTTTTCATTGCTAATCTGATCTTTAATCTGCTGTTCAGTTTTACCCTTATCAGCCAATTTTTCGGCTTCTTTTTTCTGTCTTGCCGTTAAAGCTGCAATTTTTGCATCCGTTTCTTTTTTAACGACAGCAAAGTGTTCTTTTTCCTTTTCCAGTTTTTCTTTCAGATCTGTAGCTGTTTTAGAATATTCTGTATTAGGAAGTTCTTTCTCTACCAGTCTTGTATACGTTAATGCACTTTCAATACGTTCAGCTTTAAGATTAAAGATAGATTTCATCGCCAGTTCATAGCGGGACTTCATGATATAATCATAAATTTTTGAACGAAGTTTTGTACTTGGGAAATCTTCCAGAACGTTTTCCAATGCTACATTCGCTGCTTTATATTCTCCCATTTTGAAGTATTGTCTTCCATTTTCATAGGCTTTAAACTCAAGCTTATAAGACAATTCATCAATAAGTTGGCTGATATTTTTAGATCTCTCAGAATTTGGATAATTGTTCAGGAAGTCCTGAAGTTCATTGATCGCCAATTCTGTACTAGACTGATCTAAGTTGTAATCCATAGATCCTTCATAATAGCACAATGCAGACATATAAGCTGCTTCTTCAGCTCTTGGATCTTTCGGAAAACTAACTGCAAAGTTTTTAAACTGGTGACCTGCCAATTTATAACTCTTGTCATAATAGTTGGCATAAGCAGTGTTGAAACCTACATTAGGGAAATCATCTGTTCCTGCCACAAGATTTGCAAGTCTGTCATAAAGAGCCAATGCATTTTTCCACTTTTTCTTAGCAAAGTTTTCATTAGCTGCTTTCAAGATAAATTCTTTATCAGCACTCCTCATTGCTCTTTCCTGCTGGCTTACACAAGATGAAATCACCGCTACAGCAAAAAGACCTAAAATATATTTTTTCATATAAAAAGTTCAACAGTTTTCGGATTATACAGCCGATTTACTAATTTGCAAAAATATAACTTTTTTGTCAATAGATTTTTTTTTATGAATATTTAACGTAATTTTAGTCTGCAGCGTATCCCAAAATTGCAAAAACACTTAATAAAAGATTCATTCTTACCTTTTTCTCCGCTTCTTGGGTATATGTTTCTTCGTTTTTACTCGGAACATACAGCTCATAAAAATTTTTATTCCTGATAACAAATAAAGTGGATCCAATAATCATGGTAAGGATATCTTCAGGTTTGGGGGTAAAAGTAAAAACACCGGAAGCCACTCCTTTTTTAATGACTTCATCCAGCTTTTTTACAAATAACTGATAGAAATCAAGCAACTCATCTTTCAGATTTTCTGTATGGCGAAGTTCCTGAGTAACGAACCCATGGAAGTAATTATATTTGAATAGCTGTGAAACGATATATTTGATCATCTCCCGCATCTGCATTTCCGGTTTCCCATCTTTGATGGTATCTGCGAATTCCGAAAAATTTTCTCTGGTTTTCAGTACCCTGTACTGATATAAATAAGACATCATTTTCTCTTTAGAACCGAAGTAATAAGAGATCATAGCGACATTGATATTGGCTTTGGAACAAATATCTCTTACAGAAGTTCCCTCATATCCTTTCTTGGCGATGAGCTCTTCCGCAATATCCAGTATGTGAATCTGTTTTTCTGTAAATTTTTTTTTCATGAAGTGTACTTTGAGTAAAGTTAAGAAATTTTTAACACATTTATAAACGATTGTTTAATAATTTTAAATTAAATCTGAAAATACTTATTTTTGAACATGGATTTTTTTGATTTTCATCATCATAAAAGATATATCAGAAACGGAATTTATAATCTGTCGACAGGAATTCCGCCTGATTTCCCTTATTCCATCGGCATTCACCCCAATGATATTGATATCAATACTATAGAACAGCAGTTTTCATGGATGAGAAACACGATGTCTGAAAACTGTTTTGCCATTGGTGAGTGTGGTTTGGATTCTTTGGTTTCTGTGGATCAGAAAATTCAGGAGGAAGTTTTTTTAAGACAGATAAAAATCGCAAATGAAGTAAAAAAGCCTCTGATTATTCATTGTGTAAGAAAATTTTATGAGGTCATTTCTTTTAAAAAGAAAGCGGAACAACCGATGATCATTCATGGTTTCAATAAAAAAAGACAAATTGCTGAAGATCTTCTGAGCAATAATTTTTACCTGAGTTTTGGAAAAGCTGTTTTGTATAATTTATCTTTGCAGGATATTATAAAAGACACTCCATTAGACAGGATCTTTTTAGAAACTGATAATGAAGACTTTAAAATTGAAGAATTGTACATAAAAGTTTCGGAAATAAAAGCTATTTCTCCGGAACAACTGAATGAACAAATTTTAGAAAATTTACACTCAATAAAAAATGGATAAATACTGGCTGGAAAGAACTGAACTTTTGATAAAGGAAGAAGGATTGGACAGACTTATCAAAGCGAATGTGCTTGTTGTAGGTTTAGGCGGAGTAGGTTCTTTTGCCGCAGAGTTTCTGGCGAGAGCCGGAGTAGGAAATATGACCATTGTGGATGGTGATACCGTAGATATTACAAATATCAACAGACAGCTGCCTGCTTTACACTCTACTGTCGGGAAACATAAAGTGGATGTTGTTGCTGAAAGGCTTCTTGACATCAATCCACAGCTTAATTTAACGAAAATCAATGAATTTCTGAATCCGGAAAGAATGGAAGAAGTGTTGGATTCTGCAAAATTCGATTATGTTTTGGACTGTATCGACAGTGTTACTCCAAAACTTTCTTTGATTATCGCTGCGAAGAGAAGAAGGATCAAAATTGTAAGCTCAATGGGAGCCGGCGGAAAAACGGATCCAAGTAAAGTATTGGTAAGAGACATCAGCAAAACAGAACACTGCCACCTTGCAAGACAGGTAAGAAAAAGGCTGAAAAAAGTGAAAATTGACAAAGGTGTCCGCTGTGTTTTTGCTAATGACATCCAGGATGAAGAAAGTTTGAAAATGACTGACGGGACCAATTATAAAAGATCTTTTTACGGAACCATAAGTTATATGCCTGCCATTTTCGGGTTGTACACTGCTTCTGAAGTGATTAATCATTTATTAAATCAGGATTAAATTCACATTCCGTAAATGACAAATTCCAAGTATCCCAGAGCGGAAAAGCTCAAAAAAAATACGGAAATCAGTTTGCTTTTTGAGAAAGGCAAATGGAGAACCAGCGGAAATCTGAGAATCATTATTTTGAAAGACAAGCCAAATCTTCCTGTAGAAGCATCCAGATTTGGGGTTTCTGTTTCCAAAAGATATTTTAAAAGAGCGGTACACAGAAACCGGATCAAAAGATTACTGAGAGAATGCTACCGTTTGAATAAGGACTTATTTAAACAAGCCTTTGGTGAAAAAACGATGGCTATGTTATTTTGGGTTTCTCCTGAGATGCCACCAAAATTTCAGGATGTGGAGGCTCAGTTTATAAAGCTTTGCGAGGCACAGAAAAAATAATTTTTATCAGAACAGAGATCTGCGAGGCATTTTATCTCAAAGATTATGCATTTTTTATTTTAAAGTAAATCACAAATAGCAAAGCTCGAAACCCGCATCCCGTATTTTATACCCAGAACCTGGAAATTAACAACTCTTAATATCATATACTTTTTGTAATTTAGGGAAAACAATAAATCTGAAAATTAATATGTTAGATAATATTCCCTATTTTTCTTATATCATCAGCGCATTTATCGGGATTGGATTGGCAGCGGCTACGGGATTTCGGGTATTTCTCCCGATGTTTATCGTAAGTCTTTCCTCTTATTTCAACTGGATTCCCATGAATGAGCATTTTGAGTGGCTTGCAGGCCTTCCTACGTTAATTACGACAGGAATTGCCACAGCGGCTGAGATTTTGGCCTATTACATCCCTTTTATTGATCATTTGCTGGATACGGTCTCTATTCCGATGGCGACGGTAGCAGGCTCTATATTGTTTGCCAGTCAGTTTGCTGAGTTGGGAACATTTCCACAATGGGCACTGGCATTAATTGCAGGTGGAGGTACGGCAGCTACCATCAGTTCCGGATTTGCGGGAATACGGGCTGCTTCTACAGCCACAACAGGAGGGTTGGGGAATTCTGTGGTAGGAACCACGGAAACAGCCGGAGCAGGTCTTATGTCTGTTCTTGCTATGGCAGCACCGGTCATTGCAGCAATTCTTGCAATAATTACCTTAATTCTTGTTATTGTTTTTGGACGGAGGGCATGGAAAAAATTAAGAGGTAGTAAAAATAACCCTCAGAATTTATAAATAAAAAAAGGTACTGTTTAGAGCAGTACCTTTTTCCTTTTAGTTTTTACTTCTGAAGTCCTTAATATCCTGAATTTTAGATTCAAAATATTCTTTTTTCTCAGGACTCTTTTTGATTAGTATTTCAAACGCTTTTATTGCTTTTGTGTATAGTTTCTGTTCAAAGTAAAGATTTGCCAGCGTCTCTGTCATCAAATGTGAGATATCATCGTTCTTTTCTTTAACAACATAGGAGCTTTCTTCTTTTAACTGACTGATTCTAGGATTATTTTCAATGAAGGTTTCAATAGCCTTTTCTTTGGTTTCTGATTTCTCTTTCTCGATCTCTTCAGTTCTGTCGATCTTAAGCCAGCTTTGCCAGGTATTGATAAAACCGGGAACATTACTGTCCAATTGCGGCTGTGTTGTATTCTTCATAGTAACTTCCTGTATTTGTTCTACAGGCTCTTCTTTACCTTCCTTCTTATCTTCAACCTTAAGGGTAGAAATATCGGTTCCAAAGAAAGAAACATTCATCACCGGAACTTCTTCTTTTTCAACAGCTTTTTCAGTATTTTCCTCGGTCGTTTCAATGGGGGCAGCTTGATCTTCAGCAACTTTTGAAGTTTCTTCTTTTGCTGAAACAGTATCTTCCTGAACAGTTTCTGTAATGGGCTCCGTTTCAGATGGGGCTTCAGCTTCCATTATCTGTTCTGGTTCTTCTGTAGAGATTATTTCTGCAACCGGAGCTTTTATTTCAGGGGCTACCACTTCTGTTGACTTGCTGATTAATGAATCAGGCATATTAGATTCGACACTCATAGGCTTCCATGAAGACTGAACTTCAGGAGCTTCTTCTTTTTCTTCTGCAGCTTCAACCTTAATCTCTTCTTCTGCAGGTAATTGATCTACAACAACTTCTTCTTTTACAGGCTCTTCTTTGATTTCTGAAGGTTTATCCTCACTTGTTGACCAAAAATGGAAATTCTGGGTTTCCGCAAAGCTAATTTCATGATCTCCAGCCGTTTCAGGCTCTGGCTTTTCTTCTTGAGCAACAGGTTTAGCCTCCTTCATTTTTTTCTCAACTTCTTCAATCAGACGTCTCATTTCCTCTTCATGCTTATTTACATGAGGCTGGGAAATTTCAGCTGTTTCAGAAATTTCTTCGTTATTGGCCTGGATTTTAACATCCGGCATGAATGATTCCGTGCCGTGGAAGCTTACTTCAGCATCGGATAATTCCACTGGAGGAACTTGTTCATTGCCTTGTGTATCTTCTTTTTCAGCAGAAATCTGATCTTCGTCGATAATAGTTTCTGGTGTAAAATTCTCACCGGCATTCTCTTCTACTTCAGCTTGTATTTCTTCTTGCTGAGCAGGTTCTTCATCAGAAACAGTTTCTGCTTTTACAGGCTCATCTGCTGCTGCTTCACCATTTTCTTCAGGTACTAAAGGAGCGATCTCATGGAAACTGATATTTTCTTCTTCTTCAATCTTTTCTTCTTCTTTTTCTGAAGAAATCTGATCTTCTTGAATGATGGTTTCCGGTGTGAAGTTTTCTGCTGCTGTCTCTTCTATTTCAGTCTGTACTTCTTCTTTCTGAGCAGGTTCTTCCACAATAGCTTCAGTTTTTTGAGTGACTAAAGTTCCTGATTCCAGAGTAGATTCAATATCTATTGTTTCAGAATTTTGCTCATCCAGGAAGTTTTCTTCTCCTTCGAATAAAATTCTGTTTCGTTCACCGTTTACATAAATGTGTTTAACCTCCATTGCAGTTGGTAAAACACATGCAGCATTATGTTCTTCTGTTGGTTTTTCCACAGAAACTTCCTCTTCTCTTTTGATAGGGAAAGCTTTGGTTTTCTGGATTAATTGAGCTGGTTTTTCAATTGTTTTAGAAGGTTTCTTCTCTTCAACAATTTCTGATTTGGACTCCTGTTTGATCTTTCCATTGATCAGCTGATACAAAATCTTCTTGTCAGTTGTATAAGCTGCCGTTGTGGAAAGCTCTTTCTGATAGTTTTCTTTTTCGTACAGATGGATTCCATACAGATGAAGCGCCCTGATATTTTGAATATAAGGAAAAGTATGAATCTCTTCTTTCAAAAGACCAAGGTCTTCGAACTGAATATTTTTCGGATCTTTTATTAATTCTAAAACTCTCGGATTCATCTTACCAATTCGCTACAATGTCGTTAAATATCTTATTAATAATTCTATCTGTTACCAGTTTTACCTGCTGGTCTTCGATTTGACTTAGTGATACATCACTGTTGAAAGCAGCTTCATCGGAATACGTTCTGTCGAAACTTGCATCCGGATGAATTTTGTTTTCATAATGTACCTTTACGGTAATCGTAAGTTTATTCTGCGCCTGCTGAATCACTCCTCCAGAAGGGTTTGTCTGGGTATTGGAACTGATTGTAGTAGGAGTAATGGAATAGTCCGTAATCTCACCTTCTATCAGGATATCAGGATTTTCTTTTGTTCCTTTCAGTGTTGTTCTCTGCAGGAATCTGTTTTGTATTGCGGTAGAAAACTGTTGTGATAATGCAGGGTTTACAAGGGGTGCATTATTCGGAAATTCATTGATCTGAACAGTTTTTTCATCTGTAAGAGATGATCCCGTAAAGCTGTAACATGAATTTAAAACTCCCAGTAATACAAAAAGCATTACGGTAAGCAGTGATTGTTTCGGGCTGATATTTTTAATGTTAAAATTCATTTTTAGATCCAATTTCAATAATTTCATCATACTCAATTTGTTGAATAGCATCTTCATAAGCAAAATAGTTTGCAGTATATAAAAACGGAAGGGTAAGGAAAATTCCTATCCCACAGGCAACAATACCAATCTGAGCTAAAATACTTACTATTAATGAGAAAAGAAAAATTGACAACAGATTTCCTTTGGTCATTACTTTTGAAATATTCCAGGCTTCTTTTATTTCCGTGATCCCTTTAAGGCTGATTAATGGAATGATATAAAAACCCTTCAATACGAAGTAGTATATCGCTGCCATCAATAAAAAAACGTAAGGAACCATAAAAAGAGCTACCATTGGATTGGGGTCATTACTCCCAGACATTGCTCCTGATATACCCAGCACAGCAAATAAAGGAATGTAAAGTAATAAAACACCTCCAAAAACAATTAACTGCAGCATAAAATAAGGCATAAAGTCATTAAAATTAAAGATATCTCCGGGACTTGCGGGCTGATTTCTGCTCAGTCTTTGAAGATATTTGTATAAATTACCCATCGCCAATAATCCGCAGAACGGAATAATCGACATGATAAAGCACACTAAAAATGCTATAAAAATATTCCCGAAATCTTTCTTTAAAAGTTCAAAACCTTTATTAATATATTCTCCGAGTTTAAAATTGACCGGCTTAGGTGTTAAATTTACTTTCATTATTTATGTTGTGCTAATCTTCCAGGTTATATTGTTTTATTTTTCTGTATAAAGTTCTTTGTGAGATTCCCAGTTCATCTGCGGCTCTGTTTCTGCGTCCTTTATGCTTCTCCAATGCTTTGATAATCAAATCCTTTTCATTATTCTGAAGAGAAAGTGATTCTGGTCTGTTTTCTTCAATTTCGATATCTTCAATATCTTCATAACTGTCATCCGGAGTTGAGATAATCGTAGGATTCTGAACTACCGGTGCATCATTATTATTTTCAAAATAGACTAGAGACCCCGGATTCACCTGAGGCTGAGTTTCAGGGGTATAAATCCTGTTGATCAGGTTTTTCTCATGGTTGCTCAGATCTGCCGTTCCTCTGTTTTTAATCAATTCCGAAGTTAAGGATTTTAAATCATTAATATCATTCCTCATATCGAATAGAATTTTATACATGATTTCTCTTTCACTTCCGAAATCGTTTTGCTTAGGAGTATTCTGACTGTTCACTACCATGGGAAGGTGTGTTTCCATCGGAATATACTCGGCCAGTTTCTCAGCAGTTATATTTCTGTTCCTTTCCACAACGGTCATCTGCTCTACCAAGTTTCTTAATTGGCGGACGTTACCCGGAAAGGAATAACTTTCTATGTAATGAACAGCGCTTTGCTCCAGCTCCAGTTCCGGCATTCTGTATTTTTCTGCAAAGTCTATCGCAAACTTTCTGAACAGCAAATGAATGTCTCCTTTTCTTTCTCTCAAAGGCGGCATATCTATCTGAACGGTATTCAAACGGTAATATAAATCCTCACGGAATCTTCCGTCATGGATCGCTTTCATCATATTAACGTTGGTAGCCGCTACAATCCTTACATTTGTTTTCTGCACCTGTGAAGAACCTACTTTCATAAATTCGCCACTTTCCAGCACTCTTAAAAGACGAACCTGAGTCTGCAGCGGAAGCTCTCCTACCTCATCCAAAAAGATTGTTCCTCCGTCTGCTACTTCAAAATACCCTTTTCTTGTTGCTGTAGCTCCTGTAAAAGCTCCTTTTTCGTGTCCGAACAGCTCAGAATCTATGGTTCCTTCCGGAATTGCACCACAGTTTACCACAATATAAGGCTGATGTTTTCTTTTGGATTCTGAATGGATAATTTTCGGAATAAATTCTTTTCCTACCCCACTTTCCCCTATTACCAGTACAGAAATATCTGTAGGGGCAACCTGAATAGATTTTTCCAGTGCCCGGTTGAGTGCGGGAAAGTTTCCGATAATTCCGAAACGGTTTTTTATGTTTTGTAGCTCGTTGCTCATAAGTAAATTTTTGATTATTGATTTAATGTTAATCTTCTACAGCTCTTCAATCTCTTTTCTGTAGATTTTGTTAAAATGATGAGTGTAGACATCTTTCATAGTCTTTCCTTCATCATACGTTTGCAGGGCTAACATTTTTAAATCTAAATAATCTTTGTTTCTGATCTTAGAAACTTTACTTTTAAAGTATATATTCTCGGCAAAGTTGTATTCTTTGCTTTGTTTTTCAAAATTTTCCAGGGCTTTATCATACCTTCCCAGTTCAAAGTAAGTCACTCCCAACTGGTAATGGTCAAACATTCCCTTCACATAACCTCTGGTTGCCAGAAGCCTTTCTATAATCCCTGCGGCTTTTTCTTTCTGTCCTAACGCGCTGTAGGACATAGCTCTTACTACATCCAGATTATAGTCTCCGTTCTGAGACCTTCCTAAGTCTCCGGGATAATATTTTTTTAGCTGGTCTAAATCCTGAATAGCACCTTTATAATCTCTTAGAAACTGAAACTTTGTCCAGCCTCTGTATCCAAGGTGCATTTGGGGATCTAAAGCAACTGCTTTATCAATTAAAATTTTCCAGGTTACGAAATCTCCGTTCTTAAGATATGGAACTGCTTTTTCCATATAAGCACGAGAGAAATCAGGACACAGTTCAATGGCTTTATCGAAGCCTTCCTGAGATTCTGCGAAACCTTGTAAATCTGAAGCCCAGTTGTATAACTCGCACGCTTTTTTGCAGTTCTCACCCTCTACTGCATTACAGTTGACCTGTGCAATAGTATTGGTGTAAACGATAAGTAACAAAAAGCTAAGGTAATACCTCTGAAACTTTTCCATTTTCAATTTTATAGGTTAAATACTGATAATAATCTACTTTTAAACCTTTTATCTCTTTCGGCATCCAGCCATCGAGTGATTTTGTAAACTGCAGCAATTTATTTTCCAATTCTTCATCCAATACAGTTTCTTTCAGATCCGGGCTCATATGCTGTAATCTGAACAATCCTGTCTTTCCTTCACAATTTACTAAAAATCTTACGGTAATATAACCGTCTATCTTCTTTTCAGAATATATATTTTCTTTTTTAAGTTTTTCTACGATCGCAATCTTCTCACCTTTGTAGCTATATTCTTTTGTACCCTGATAATACTGAAAACTGAAATGTCCCCATTTTTCTGAACCACATTTCTTAAAACCAGCATCATCCAGTTTTTCATCAAATTCAATATCACCTACGGTATTCGGATATTTTTTGACTGCCTTTTCTGTCTGGCAGGATACCAGAGCAAATGAAAGCATTGCAAAAAGATAGACTGCTTTGATCACAACTTACTCTTATTCCGCTGTTCTCCCTAAAAGCGTGCCTTGTGTATTGTCATAGACAAAAACGTTCACAATGTCACCTATTTTCTGTCCTTCAAGCTGATCGAATACACATACTGCATTCTGAGAGTTTCTTCCTTTCCATTGATTTTTGTTCTTTTTGGAAATTCCTTCAATCAGAATCTGATGCATTCTTCCTACATAAGATTTCATTCTTTGTTTTGAAAGCTCTCCCTGAAGTGCAATAACCTCAGCAAGACGTCTCTGCTTTACATCGGCAGGAATATTGTCTTCCATTTTCTTGTGAGCCGGCGTTCCAGGTCTCTCTGAGTAGGCAAACATATAACCGTAGTCATATTCCACTTCTCTCATGAGACTTAAGGTATCCTGGTGGTCTTCTTCTGATTCATTACAGAATCCAACAATCATATCCTGAGAAAAGGCAACTTCCGGAACAATTTCTTTTGCTTTTTTAATCAGATCAAGATATTCTTCACGGGTATGCTGTCTGTTCATCGCTTCCAGCATGTTATTGCTTCCGCTTTGTACAGGAAGGTGTACATATTTACAGATGTTATCGTGTTTTGCCATCATTTTGAATACATCCAGACTCATATCCTGCGGATTTGAAGTGGAGAATCTGATTCTTAATTCCGGAACAGCTTTAGCCACCAGATCAAGAAGCTGGGCAAAATTAACGGCTGTTGCTTTCTGCATTTCAGAAGCTTTGGCGAAATCTTTTTTAGGACCTCCTCCATACCAAAGATAAGAGTCTACATTTTGTCCTAAAAGGGTAATTTCTTTATATCCGTTGTTGGCAAGATCTTTACATTCATCTATGATAGAGTGCGGATCACGGCTTCTTTCTCTTCCTCTTGTAAAAGGAACTACACAGAATGTACACATATTATCACACCCTCTGGTAATGGTAACAAAAGCGGTAACCCCGTTTCCGCCTAAACGAACGGGATTGATATCTGCATAGGTTTCTTCTTTGGAAAGGATCACATTAATTGCATCTCTTCCATCGTCAGTTTCTTTTAAAAGATTAGGGAGATCTCTATACGCATCCGGACCTACAACCAGGTCAACCAGTTGTTCTTCTTCCAAGAATTTAGTTTTTAATCTTTCCGCCATACAACCCAAAACACCCACCGTCATATTCGGTTTTTCTTTTTTCAGGTTTTTGAACTGGGAAAGACGCATTCTCACGGTCTGCTCTGCTTTTTCTCGGATGGAACATGTATTTAAAAGAATCAGGTCAGCTTCTTCTACTTTCATTGTTGTATTGTATCCCTGTTCATTAAGGATGGATGCAACAATTTCAGAGTCAGAGAAATTCATCTGACAGCCATAGCTTTCTAAAAACAGTTTTTTAGAATTTTCCGGTCTTTCAGCAATGGCAAAAGCTTCGCCCTGTTTCGTTTCGTCTATATATTTTTCCTGCACGATAATCAATTTAAGGTTCGCAATTTTAAATTACGAACAAATAAGTTTGCAAAGATACAAAATATTGTGACAGATTGTCAGGATTATCTTTCAGTAAATGTTACTGAAAACTGTACCGGAAATGAAATCCTCTCAACGATAGGAATATCTTTATAAAAAGCTGGTATCCAGATCTTCTTCATCCTTGCAAGAGTCCGCATAAAATCATTATTAAAATTCTGATTATAAATCTCAGGATAAATTCTAGGATTAATAATATGCCCGTCTTTACTGATATAAAATTCCAGATTTACCTTCCCGTTAAGTTGATAATCTTCAAAAATCATCATAAAATTATCATGAAATAATGTATGAAAAGCTTTTGATCCTTCTGGGTATTTGGTATGTGCTACAAATTTATTGGCATCATAACCCGGTTGATAATTGCTCATCAGATCTTTTGGATATAAAATAAATTCAGTAATAGCTCCAATTTTCCAGCCTTTTACTTCAGCAGGTTTCCATTTTTTAAGATTCTTAAGAACTTCTCTGGAAAGATCATATGCACATTTGTTCCTTCTAATATTAGCCGTATCCTGATCTTTAATAAATTTAACTTCAGATTTTTCGGTAATGATAATTCTAGGTTGATAAATTTCTTTATCATCACATTCCTTCAATTTACTATTGATAAGAAATTCATGAACATCTTTGTAAAAATTAACCATTCCTCCTTCATAAAAGGTCTGTTTCTCCGGATATTCATCAAGTATCTGCGCTTTATACAGAGATACAAAAGCCAGAAAAAACATAATAAAAGTCTTTTTCATTATTGTGTTTAAATTATTTAATCAATATCAGCTGACATTGAAGAGAAGTTCATTTTAACTTTAATCTGTGAAGCTACAGGTTCCCCGCCACAAGACGCCGGCGTCCAGTTTTTCTTTATTCTTCTTACAACATACTGCATGTCATCAAAAAAAACTTCGCTGTTCTGTACTTTAGGCATCCCTTTCACATCCACAACCTTTCCTTTGGCATCAAGCACCAAAGTAAATGTAAAATCTCCCGTCAGCGCGTAGAAATCCGAATTGAGATAAGCATACATATATTTGTTCAGGATGTCTTTGTAAGCTGCAACCCCACCTTCATAAGCTGCCGGTTTAAAATCATTACATTTCACAGCAACCTGCATAAAAGGTTCTTTAATATCTATTTTTAAAAGGGTTTTATTACTATCTCTTATGAAGGAATCATCCCGTTCTTCCTGATCCTGTGCAAATGAAAAAGTCCCTGCACACAAAGTCAAAAATAAAAGTACTGTTCTCATAATTTTGTTTCCTAATAATAAACAAAGGTAAATATTTAGCTCATTTATAAAAAAGAAAAACTTCGCGCAAAGCATGAAGTTTTACCTATAGGTTCTGGATCTCAGGCAACTTTCCAATTATTTCTGATCTTCTTACAGCAGGCCTTTGATGTGTTTATAATTTGTCTTTACTGTTTCAAAAACTTCATTCATTTTACCACCAAGCATTAGTTGTGCCATAGATTTGGTCATTCCCATGATTTGATCAAACTCAATTTTAGGAGGAAGAGCAAGAGCGTTGGGATTGGTAAAGATATTCAGAAGATAAGGACCGTTGTGATCTAAGCATTCTTTGATCGCGCTTTCCACTTCTTCCGGAAAGTGTACATTCTTACCTGGATATCCCATGGCATGGGCTACCATAGCAAAGTCTGGATTGATCATATCTGTTTCATTATCGGGCATTCCACCAACTTCCATTTCAAGCTTCACCATTCCCAGCGTTCTGTTGTTGAAAACAATCAGTTTTACAGGTAGTTTATACTGAAAAATAGTCGCCATATCTCCCAACAGCATAGATAATCCCCCATCTCCGCACATGGCAATAACTTCTTTTTCGGGATGGGCTAAAGCGGCCCCGATTGCCATCGGCATAGCGTTGGCCATTGATCCATGATTAAAAGATCCAAGCATTTTCCTTTCTCCTGTTCCTGTGATAAACCGGGCTCCCCAAACACAGCACATACCGGTATCAACAGTAAAAATAGCATCTTTTTTGGCCAGTTTATCTAAAGTATGGGCCACATATTCCGGCTGGATGGCATTTTCTTTTCCAAAATCTTTTACATATTCCAACTGATTTTCTTTTACTTTATCATAAAATGCCAGCTGCTCATTCAGAAAGTGAACATCTGTCTTTTCTTCTAGTAAAGGAAGTAATGCTTTTATTGTTTCTTTGATGTCTCCTGCAAAACCTAATTCCAGTTTTGCTCTTCTTCCCAATCTTTCCGGACTTTCATCTATCTGTACAATTTTATTTTTTACCGGCATGAATTTCTGATACGGAAAGTCGGTTCCTAAAAGAAGAACCAGATCTGCTTCGTGCATTGCATGATACGCTGAAGGAAATCCCAGCAGCCCGGTAAGTCCCACTTCATTAGGGTTATTAGGCTGAATGGCCATTTTCCCACGGAAAGAATATCCTACAGGTGCTTTTAAAAGTTTAGACAATTCTATAACTTCTGCACTTGCTTCACCCGCTCCCACTCCGCAGTATAATGTTACTTTTTTGCTGTTATTTACCAATGCTGCCAATTGCTTCAATTCATCATCTGAAGGTCTTATAACAGGATTGGTTTTAAAGATTTGAGTAGAAGTAGAACCTTCTTCTGCATCCAGTTCGGAAACGTCTCCCGGAAGTCCTATCACAGCAACTCCTTTCTTGGAAATTGCATGTTGAATGGCAGTCTGAACGGTTCTCTGCACTTGCTCCGGACGTGTAATCATTTGGTTATAGTAACTGCAGTCATCAAACAGTTTTATCGTATTAGTTTCCTGGAAGTAATCCATTCCCATTTCGTCACTGGGAATTGTAGAAGCAATCACCAGCATTGGAACATGAGACCTGTGCGCTTCATATACTCCATTAATAAGGTGAACGTGTCCCGGGCCGCAACTTCCTGCACATACTGCCAAACCATCCAGTTCCGCCTCTGCAGCAGCTGCATAAGCTCCTACTTCTTCGTGCCTTACATGAATCCATTGGATGCTGCTTTTTTTGACTGCAATATTCAGATGATTGAGGCTGTCGCCGGTTACTGCATAAATTCTTTTCACATTGGCATTTTCGAGCATTTCAACAATCTGCTCTGCAATATTTTTTGCCATAATTATTATGTTTTGGTATTATTTTTTGGTGAGGAACAGGGCCAGAGATGGATATCAGCAACCCTATGTCTATCAAATTTAGCTAATAATTTTGAAACCTACACCGGGTTTCAATGTTAAAACTTTGTAATTTAACTTTGACTTTTTAACTATTTAAACCTCATCTGCTTTGAAAATCTAAGGTATAATCCATCAATAATAGCCAAACATATTAATCTCAAAACAAAAACAGCCACCCAAAAAGGCGGCTGTTCATATATTATCGTCTGAGTTTACATCACGACTTCTATCTGATTTCTCAGCAGGTCTTCAAACTCATCTCTTTTACGGATAAGGTGGGCTTTTCCATCCAGGAATAACACTTCTGCAGGTTTTAATCTTGAGTTGAAGTTTGAACTCATTTCAAAACCATAAGCTCCTGCATTATGGAAGGCAAGAATATCTCCTTCTCTCACTTCGTTCAGTTTTCTATCCCATGCGAAAGTATCTGTTTCACAAATGTTTCCTACTACGGTATAAATTCTTTCTGCCCCTTTCGGATTGGATAGGTTTTCAATCATGTGGTAAGAATCATAGAACATCGGACGGATAAGGTGGTTAAATCCGGAATTCACTCCTACAAAAACAGTAGCCGTTGTCTGCTTGATTACATTAGCTTTAACTAATAAATATCCGCTTTTTCCAACTAAGAATTTCCCCGGCTCAAACCATAATTCGAATTTCTTTCCTGTAGATTTTGAAAATTCAGAAATTACTTTTTCTACTTTTTTCCCTAATGTTCTTACATCAGTTTCTTCCTCACTATCCTGGTAAGGAATTTTGAAACCACTTCCCATATCCAGATATTTCAGATTCGGAAAATGTTCGGAAAGCTCTAACATGATTTCCAAAGCCTGAAGGAATACATCCGGATCTTTGATCTCACTTCCTGTATGCATATGAAGTCCTTCTACATTCAGATTTGTACTTTTCATCACTCTTTCGATGTGACGAACCTGGTGAATGGAAATACCGAATTTACTGTCAATATGCCCTGTTGAAATTTTATAGTTACCTCCGGCAAAAATATGCGGGTTGATTCTTACCAAAATAGGATATGAATTTCCGTATTTATTCCCGAACTGCTCAAGAATAGAAATGTTATCAATGTTTATATGAACTCCAAAAGTCATTGCTTCTTCTATTTCAGCAAGGTCAACACAATTGGGAGTAAATAATATCTTTTCTTTTGAAAATCCTGCCTTTAATCCAAGTTTAACTTCATTAATGGATACACAATCCAAAGAAGCGCCCAGATTCTTGACATACTTAAGGATATTGATATTTGTCAACGCCTTCGCTGCGTAGAAGAACTTTGTATGTTTTAAAAAAGAAGATGTAAGTTTTTCGTATTGAACTTTGATGGATTCCGCATCATAAACGTACACCGGGGTGCCAAACTCATTGGCAATCTTTAATAATTCTTTTGAATTCATAATTTCATTTTAACATAAAAAAAGGCAGATTCTTATAAAAAGAGTCTGCCGCATTGATTATTTTTTATGCAAGACAACTCTTTTAAATATTCCAAACCTTAGAGAACCTTACAGCTCCCTTTTTTCCAGTTTTTATTTGTTTAAAATTTTGCATTGCTACTATTTATTTTTTGCAAAAATACTATTTATTTTTTTATTTTACGAAAATTGATTTGAAACACTCCTTCTTTCCGATAAAATAACTAAAGCTTAAATTTCTCTGTTATTTTGGCAACGGCAGCGTCTCAAAATCGCCTCGAAGCAGTGCCAGCTGTAATTCATTATTCAAATCTGTAGAAGATAACGGAAGATCAATTTTTAATTTAGCCAGCTTACTTAGAGTCTGAATCTGCGTAAACAGTTCATAAAAACCAAATGAAATTACTTTCCCGTTTTCGATGATTAAAAATAATTTTTCGCCCAATTTTCTTCCAGACCCAAGCCACAGCTCATTTCTTTTTCTGAATTCAATTTTCTGCTTCAATGCTGCATAATCATTAAACTCTTCCTGCAAACCAATAAACTGAACCGCTTTCGTCCCTTGGGTAAATGACCTGAATTTCAATCCCGGTTTTTCTGTTTTATTGAGTGTATTTTTTTCAACAACATATTTATTGTTCCTGAAATAAAGCCCGAAAGGCAATACTTCTTTCTTTTTAATATTCTTGGAATTCAAAATCAGCTTTGCAATAATATCTGTTCCTGTAAGTTCAAAATTGATCTGCTCAACCCCTTTTTGAATATTCTCCCATTTTTTCGATTTGGAATTAAAAACCTTTTTGGAAAACTTGTTGATATCCTGAACATAATCCGAGAAAATAATACGCCCTGCTTCATCCTGAAAATAAACAAAGCCCTTATCATTTGGAAGATCCTGAGTAAGCTCTTTGATTTTATTGATATAAGTTTTTGCATTAGACTCATCGTGCTGCTTCTGAATGATCTCGTTTTCGGTATCTTTTGAAATCAGAAGTTTAAAAAGCTCCAGTGTAGCTCTTGCATCGCCCTCAGCCCTATGGTGGTTCGTCAAAGGAATTCCCAGTGATTTCACCAGTTTCCCCAGCGAGTAACTTACCTCATCAGGGATCAGTTTTTTCGCTAAAGGAATAGTATCTAAAGTATTGATTTTAAAGTCATAACCCAGCCTTTTGAAAGACTGACGAAGCATTCTGTAATCAAAATCAATATTATGGCCTACCAAGGTTGTATTTTGAGTAATTTCAATGACTCTTTTGGCAATTTCGTGAAATTTCGGAGCAGTTTTGACCATTTTGGGGGTAATACTGGTCAATTTCTGTACAAAAGGAGTGATATCTCCTTCAGGATTTACAAGGGATATAAACTGGTCCGTAATTTTCTGACCATCATATCTGTAGATGGCAATATCTATAATGCATTCATTTCTATAACCTGCACCATTACTTTCTATATCTATAATTGAATACATTCTAATGTGTGTTAACTGCTGTTTTATTATTCATATTTAAAACCCTGATTTATTCCCCAATAAAATCAGTTTTTATTTCTCACTGTTCAGTAAAGATAACCTGCTAAAATAACAAAAAATATGTCAAAACCCAGCAAATCATCCTTTTTATCCCTTAAAGCTATCTTCTTCTGCCTCCTAAACCGAACATTCCGAGAATCGCTTTTGCTCCTTCTCTCATTAATGTATTGGTAAAAGTACGTCCGGCTTTGCTCTGTAATACCTGTTCAAACATTCCCGGTTCTTCTTTCACAGGTCTTGTTTTTTGTGCAGGAGTTGGATTTTGTGCCGCCTGCTCCATTCTGTTGGTTAGCATTTCGTAAGCAGATTCTCTGTCAACAGCCTCTTCGTATTTTGCAACAAGTGCTGATTTACCTGTCAGATCAGAGATTTCGGCTTCACTCAGAACATCCATTCTTGATTCCGGTGAGATCAGATAGGTATGTACTAATGGGGTCGGTATTCCTTTTTCATCCAGAGCCGTAACAAATGCTTCTCCAATTCCTAAATTCTGGATCAGGCTGGAAGCATTGTAGTATTCTGTGGTAGGATAGTTTTCAACGGCCTTGGAAATTTCTTTTTTATCTTTTGCCGTAAAACCTCTCAAAGCGTGCTGGATTTTTAACCCTAATTGAGAAAGCACATTTTCCGGAACATCCCCCGGAATCTGGGTAATAAAATAGATTCCAACACCTTTGGAACGAATCAGTTTTACCATTGTTTCAATCTGTGAAAGAAGCGCTTTGGAAGCTTCGTCAAAAATCAGATGTGCTTCATCTATGAATAATACCAGTTTTGGTTTACCGCTATCTCCTTCTTCCGGAAATGTCATATAAATTTCCGCAAAAAGCGAAAGCATAAACGTTGAAAAAAGCTGTGGTTTATTCTGAATATCTGATACTCTTAAAATATTGACCACTCCTTTTCCGTCTCTTGTTTCCAGCAAATCATGAACATCAAAGCTTAATTCACCGAAAAATCCTGCCGCTCCCTGCTGCTCCAAAGCTACAATAGATCTTAAAATAGCTCCTAGAGATGCTGGTGCAATAGATCCGTAATTCGCTGCAAGTTCAGCTTTTCCCTGTGCATTATCCGTCACATACTGCAGTACTTTCTTCAAATCATTAAGATCTATCAATGGAAGGCCTTTATCATCACAGTATTTGAAGACAATAGACATAATACTTTGTTGAGTATCATTAAGCTCAAGGATTTTACTTAGTAAAACGGGTCCAAATTCTGTAACAGTAGCCCTCAATTTTACACCCTCACCACCGGAAATACTCATCAATTCTACCGGAAAACTCTGTGGATTGTAAGGAAGCTGTGTTTTAGCATATCTTTCTTCAATGATAGGATTCATCTGCCCTGCTTCTGCAATTCCTGAAAAATCACCTTTAATATCAAGAACCAAAGATGGAATTCCCGCATGGGAAAGCTGTTCTGCAAACACCTGCAATGTCTTTGTTTTACCGGTACCTGTGGCTCCGGCAATAAGACCATGACGGTTAATCGTTTTCAGGGGAATTGTTACGTTTACTTCGGTAACGACTTCTCCATCCAGCATTCCTTTTCCTAATATAATATGTTCTCCTTTTGGAGTGTATCTTGTATTTAGTTCTTCAATAAATTGTGTTTTGTCTGCCATCTGATCGCTTTTTTAACTTATAAATATAAAATTTTTGGAGAATATTTAAAGATATTTTCCAATGAACTTATCTTTATTTCTTCGAAAAATAAATTTGTATCTGCATAAACAAATTTCAAACCACATGTATTAATCTGTGAACAATAGGAGGTTTCTAAATAGAACATGATAAAAAACAGCATTTGCAAATTTATAAGTTGTAAGGCATTCTTTTTGCTGAAAAACACAATGGATTAAACATTCGTTTAACAAAGTATTGAAAGAAACTATCAATGGGATTTAACATTTCATTTAGAATTTATCTAATACTTTGTATCTTTAACTCATTAAAAAAAGACCCAATGAAAATTGAACAAATATATACGGGCTGTCTGGCTCAGGGTGCCTATTATATTGTATCAGAGAATGAAGCTGCCATTATAGATCCTTTAAGGGAAGTAAAACCTTACCTGGATCGTCTGGAAAAAGACAATGTCACTTTAAAATATATTTTTGAAACTCACTTTCACGCTGATTTTGTATCAGGACATTTGGATTTAAGCAAAAAAACAGGTGCTCCGATTGTGTACGGACCTACTGCTGCTCCTGAATTTGAAGCTATTATTGCTGAAGACAATCAGATTTTTGAGATCGGAAAAGTAAAAATAAAGGTAATGCACACTCCAGGACACACAATGGAGAGCAGCACTTATCTTTTAATTGATGAAAATGGTGTTGAAACGGCAATTTTCACTGGTGACACCCTGTTTTTAGGTGATGTCGGAAGACCGGACCTTGCACAGAAGGCAACTAATCTTACTCAGGAAGACCTTGCAGGAATCCTGTATGAGAGTCTACAGAACAAAATTATGCCTCTGGATGACAGCATTACTGTTTATCCGGCTCATGGTGCGGGTTCTGCGTGCGGGAAGAATATGCAGAAAGAAACGGTGGATATTTTAGGAAACCAAAAGAAGACCAATTACGCGCTTAATCAACCGGATAAAGCATCTTTCATCAGAGAAGTTCTTGACGGTTTAACAGCTCCTCCGAAATATTTCGGAATGAATGTAGCATTAAACAAAGGTGGATATGAAAGTCTGGACGTTGTAATGAACAAAGGATTACAGCCTGTTGCACCGGAAGATTTTGAAGCTTTGGCTGAAGAAACCGGAGCGTTAATTTTAGATACAAGAGGAGCGGCGGACTTCCATAAAGGATTTGTTCCAAACTCTATCAATATAGGATTGAAAGGAGATTTTGCCCCATGGGTAGGAAATCTTATCGTAGATGTAAAACATCCTTTATTACTGGTAACAGATGAAGGAACTGAGGAAGAAGTAATTACCAGACTAAGCAGAGTTGGTTTTGATAATGTAGTAGGATATCTGAAAGGAAGTTTTGAAGGCTGGAAAAATGCAGGCAAAGAAACCGATGAGATCAAGAGAATTACCCCGGCTGAATTTGCTGAACAGTTTACAGAAGATGCAAAAGTAATTGATGTAAGAAAGCTGACTGAATATTCTGCAGAACACATTGATAATGCGTACAACAAGCCATTAGATGCAATTAGTGATTGGGCTCGCACGATTGATGATTCGGAACATTTCTTTCTTCACTGTGCAGGCGGATATAGAAGCATGATCGCAGCAAGCATACTTAACTCACACGGAATCAGGAATTTTACTGAAATAGAAGGTGGTTTTAATGGTATCAAAAAGACGGAAAAATTCCCGACTACAGATTTTGTATGCCAATCCAAAACATCATAAGATCATGAAAATTAAGTTTTGGGGACTTTTTCTAATAGTAATTATTACGCTAAGTTCCTGTAAAACAAATCACACAGCTGTCATCCCCCAAGCTAACATCAAAGAAGTAGTTAACAGCTCTGGTGTAACTTTGGTAGATGTCAGAATTCCAGAACAGTATACTGCAGGAACGGCAAAAAATGCCATCAACATTCCATTAGCAGATATTCAAAACAACATAGAAACCCTGAAGGGCAAAAAAGTTGTTGTGTTCTGCAATAAAGGAGTTCAGGCAGATCAGGCTATGGAAATCCTGAAGAAAAATGGAGTGGAAGCCTATGATGGCACAAGCTGGAAGAATGTAAAAGCTATCCAGGACGAAACAACCAAAAAAGCAAACTAATAAAACCAAACTATGTCACAAAAATTTCAGGAAATCATTGATTCCGAAAGACCTGTACTGATCGATTTTTTCGCAACATGGTGCCAACCTTGTAAAGTACAGTCTTCAGTATTAAATACGGTAAAGGAAAATATTGGAGAACAGGCAAGGATCATCAAGGTAGATGTAGACCAATATCCTGCATTAGCAGCTCAATATGGAGTGCGTGGAGTTCCTACTCTTGCGATTTTCAAAAAAGGAGAAATGCTATGGAAAGAAAGTGGTGTTCATGATGTTAATACATTGACCAATCTTCTACAGCAATATGTTTAGATAAAGACCAAAATAAAGGCTGAATTTCAAATGAAATTCAGCCTTTATTTTTATTTACAATTGCATGGAGAAACTATCCCGGTCATTTAAAAACTGAAAATGTTTTCTGAAATCCTTCAATTCATCCATATTCAATTCTGCAGAGACCAAATTCCCTTGTTTTTGGGAAATTTCTTTTCCATCACCAAAGAAACAGTGAGAACTTTCCTGATAAAAAAGATCATTTCCGTCCGTTCCTATTCTATTTAGGCCAAATACAAAAGATAAATTCTCAATAGCTCTGGCTTTCAACAAATGTTCCCAAGCTCCTACCCTTTTCTCAGGCCAGTTGGCCACATACAAAATGGCATCATAATCATCATTATTTCTGGCAAAAACAGGAAAACGGAGATCATAGCAAACCTGAAGAAGGAATCGTATCCCATTATATTCAACAATTACTCTCTCCTTACCAGGTGTATAGACTTTATCCTCTCCCGAAAAGGAAAACAGGTGCCTTTTATCATAAAAAGATGTCTCACCATCAGGTTTTACAAAATACATTCTGTTGTAAAAGTTTCCGTTTTGTTCTACGGGAGCACTTCCGCAAAAGGCAGCATTTTTATCTTTTGAAAGCATTTTCAAAAATTCCAGTGATTCATTATTTCTGTCCGAAACTTCAGAAGCATCCATACAGAAGCCTGTTGAAAACATTTCAGGAAGAAGAAACAGATCTGCTTCCACATTTTGAAGTTCATTTTCTATGAGTTTAAAATTCTCAGCTTTATTTTTCCAGATGATATCTAAATTAAGCCCTGCCACTTTCATCTTTTATTCTTTTTAAATTATTACAAATCTGATGTATAAAAATACAGCTTTTATGATTACAAAAGGAGAATTAAACCGTTGAAAAAATAGTTTTACCTACAAAAACTGATCTATATTTCTTAATAATTTATTAAAGTCTTGTCTTTTTATAATACTCTCATTCTTTCGGTTTCATTTTTGATAGAGATATTTTTTATTACTATCCTTAAAAATTTAAAATTTATGAAGAAATTGTTTTTTATGGTGACGATCTTCTTTTTTGGGGCTATGGCTCAAGCTCAGGCCTGGACAGGAAAGGGAGATCAGAAAATACAACTGGGGCTGAGTGCCTGGGGATATGGAACCGGAGTAACGGGAACTTACGACTATGGGCTCAATAAACTTATTTCAGTAGGAGCCGGAATTAATGGCTATTTTGACAATTACAAAGACAACGATAAGGACAATCGTGTTTTTGTTTTTGGAAGACTAAACTTTCATTTACAGGAAGCACTGAACCTCCCTTCAAAATGGGACATCTACCCTGGTGTAGACCTTGGAGTGCTTGGAAAAGACTTTGGTGTTGGAGCGCACATCGGAGCCAGATATTTCTTCACAGAGAAAATAGGGGTATTTGCAGAAGTAGGTAATAATGGCAGTCTGGGTGTTTCATTCAATTTATAATCAAATCGTCTTTAAATATGACAAAGCTTCTCGTTTCGGGGAGCTTTTTTATTTGGCATAGTTTTGATAATTGTTACCTTTGCAAATTAAAATCTAAAATTTATTAATGGAAATAGCAATCAAACTTTTTCAGTTCATTCTGAGCATCTCTATACTTGTGCTTCTTCATGAGCTTGGGCATTTTTTACCGGCAATATGGTTCAAGACCAGAGCAGAGAAGTTTTTCCTGTTTTTTGATCCTTACTTCTCCATATTCTCCATGAAGAAAATCAACGGAAAATGGCAGTATAAGTTTTTATCAAAGAACCTTCCGGATTCTGAAGTAATAGAGGTAAACGGAAAGAAAGAAGAAGTTCCTATCGATATATCAAAACTGCCGGATAACGACTGGAGAAAACACCCTGAACAAACCAAATACGGAATCGGATGGCTTCCTTTCGGTGGATATGTAAAAATTGCCGGAATGGTGGATGAAAGTATGGATACTGCCCAGATGAAAAAACCGGCAGAACCATGGGAATTCAGATCTAAACCGGCCTGGCAGAGACTTATTATTATGTTGGGAGGAGTTACAGTTAACTTTTTCCTTGCATGGTTAATCTACAGCTGCCTGTCTTTCTTCAACGGAGAAACTTATACAGATATCACGAAATTCGACAATGGTATTGAAGCTACTTCGGCAGGAAAGAAAATGGGATTCCAGAATGGTGACAAAATCATCAGTGTAGATGGAAAACCTGCAGAAAGACTTGAAAACACTTCAATCAATATTCTTTTAGGAGATCATGTTACTGTAAACAGAAACGGGCAGGAAGTTACTTTCCCGGTAAATGCTGACGGTGTTGCAGATGTTCTTAAGCAGAGAGAAGCAAAATTGTATATCACTCCAAGAGTTTCTATGGTTATAGATTCATTGGCAACCCCTTCTTCTCAGGCATCAGGTCTTGCAAAAGGGGATAAAATCGTAGGAATCAACGGTAAAAAAGCGGCATTCTTTGATGAAGTAAGCACTCTTTTAAGCGAAAACAAAGGTAAAACGATTACTGTAGATGTTGAAAGAAACGGAGTTTTACAGACTTTACCAGCAGTTTCTGTTGACAAAAACGGAAAACTGGGTGTAGCAATTGATACAAAAAGCATTGCAAAAGCAATCGTAACCAATAAAAAATACTCTTTTGGAGAAGCTATTCCAAGAGGATTCACAAGAACTATTGAAGCATTAACTACTCAGGTTAAGCAATTCAAAATTATGTTCAACTCTAAAGTTCAGGGGTATAAAAACGTAGGAGGTCCTATCGCGATTGTAAAAAATATGCCTGTAGATAAAGATGCAGACGGTAGCTTTAAAATCAACTGGGTTGCTTTCTGGAGCTTTACAGCAATGTTCTCTGTATGGTTGGCATTCCTGAATCTTATTCCTATTCCGGGGCTTGATGGCGGACACGTTTTATTTACTTTATATGAAATTATTGTAGGGAAACCAGTTCCTCAGAAAGTTTTGGAAAATGCACAGATGATTGGAGTTATCTTCCTGTTAGGATTGATGTTACTGATCTTTGGAAGCGACATCTTCAAGGTATTTACAGGAAAATTATAATTTTTTTAAAATTTTTCTTAAAAATATTTGTAGGGTATAAATATTCGTCCTATATTTGCACCACTTAAAACAAAGGACATTCCTCCTTAGCTCAGTTGGTTAGAGCATCTGACTGTTAATCAGAGGGTCGCTGGTTCGAGCCCAGCAGGAGGAGCAAAAAGACTTACAGAAATGTGAGTCTTTTTTTATGCTTTAATCTTAGCAATTACACAGCTGCAGCCCAAAAAGACAGATTTTGGTAACTTGTCTTACCTTTTATGAAGTATTAATCTGCTTCACTGAATATTATCCGCCTTTTCAGCTCTTTTTCATGTAACTATTTCTGTATTCATTCGACTATTCTTTTTTAGAGTTATTCAAAATGCTAAAATTCTCAGCAAATGAACACTCCTCTACCAAGACAAAGAGTAATAAAACCAACATTATAGTATTGTATCAATACCCATTATACCATGAAGAAAACTATTATTTCGTTATTAACAGCATTTTCTATTATAGGGATTTCGGCACAGGAAAAGTCTTATTTTTTATCAAGTCCCTCATTGAGCCCCGATGGAAAAACAGCTTATTTCGCTTATGACGGCGATATCTGGAAAGCAGACTCCAATGGCGGAAACGCTTCAAGAATTACAGCTCTGGACGGAGAAGAGATCAATCCCCGACTGTCACCAGATGGAAAATGGCTTGCATTCAGCTCTAACCAATACGGAAATTATGATGTGTATGTAATGCCTGCGGAAGGAGGAACAATCAAGCAGTTAACTTTCCACACCGGAAGAGACGAAATGGAAAGCTGGGCATGGGACAGCAAAACTATTTATTTTACATCAAGCAGAAATAATAATTTCGGCAGTTTTAAAACTACAATTGAAGGAAAAACGCCACAAAAGCTCTTCAACAATTATTTTAACAATACCAATGGACTTGTAGAAACTCCTGCAGGAGAATATCTTTTCACCAGCTCTTCAGAAAGTGCTCATCAGGTACAGCGTAAGCGTTACAAAGGAGAAAACAATCCTGATATTTTAGGATACAACCCAAAAAGCAATTCCTTCAAACAGTATACAAACTATGAAGGGAAAGATTTCAACCCAAGCGTAGATAAAAACGGTATTATTTACTTTATTTCCGATGAGAATAACGGGGAATACAATCTTTACAAACTCGAAAATGGTAAAAAGACTGCCTTAACTCAATTTGACACTTCCATTAAAAAACCTTCAGTTTCTGCAGATGGGTCCAAAGTCATTTTTGAAAAGGATTATCAGCTTTATATTTACGATATCCCTTCAAAAAGCTCAAAACCTTTGAATGTTAGCCTGAACGCCAATAAAACACTGGAAAAAGAGCAGAACTTCAATGTGGAAAATAATATTTCCTATTATGATGTCTCTCCGGATGGTAAAAAAATGGCGTTTATAAGCCGTGGAGTTTTATTTGTATCGGATGTTGAAGGAAAATTTGCACAGCAGGTTTCTGATGGAAAAGAACGTGCAATGGAAGTAAAGTGGCTGAAAGACAACCGCACCCTGCTTTACAGCCAGACCTACAATGGGTACCAAAACTGGTTTACGATTCAGGCAGACGGAAAAGGACAGCCAAAACAATTAACAGAAGATTCACGCAACAACCGCAATATAACGCTCAACAGCGATCTTTCAAAAGCGGTTTACTTAAGCGGCCGTGATGAAGTAAGACTATTGGATTTAAAAAGTTTCAAATCAACAACCATTGTAAAGGATGAAATCTGGGCTTTCCAAAACTCAAGACCTTCTTTTTCGCCAAACAATGAATACGTCCTGTTCTCTGCGAAAAGAAACTTTGAACTGGATATTTTCATTTATAATATTAAAAAAGAACAAACTATAAACCTTACCAATACTGGTGTTTCAGAAGAGGATCCTGTATGGTCACCAAATGGCAAGTATATCTATTTTACCAGTGACAGAACCAATCCGTCTTATCCTTTAGGCATGCAGAAGTCTAATATTTACCGCATGGCTTTAGACTGGTTTGATGAACCTTTTAAATCTGAAAAGTTCGATAATCTCTTCACGGAAGAAAAAAAAGAAACAAAATCTTCTGATAAAGCGAAGGATAAAGATAAAGACAAGAAAGACAAAAAAGAAGACGACAAAGAAAAAGAGAAAAAGGAAGAGAAAGAACCGGTAATCAAAGAACTGAAAGTGAATCCTGAAGATACCTTGGACAGAATCGAACTGGTTACCGACCGATATGGATATCAGGACGATCCTGCAGTTTTCGCTGATGACAAAAAGGAAATCCTGTTATTCAACTCTAATCAGGATAATGGAAAAAGACAGTTGTACAAAAAAATATTCACAGATTTTGAGCCTGCCAAATCCGAAAAAGTTTTCGATAAAGCAGCTTATTATCTTACGAAAAATGAGAAAAACCTGTTTGCCCTGATCGAAGGTAATATTTATAAAACAACAGTTGCAGCATTGAAACCAGAGAAAATAAGTATTCAGTATAGTTTTAATAAAGATCTGGCTTCAGAATTTACTCAGATGTATGCCGAAGCATGGACTGGTGTAGAAGAAAACTTCTACGATGAAAAGTTCCACGGTATTGACTGGAAAGCTAAAAAGGAACAGTATGCCAAATATATCCCATATGTACATAACAGAAATGATCTGAGAATTTTATTAAATGATCTTTTAGGAGAGCTTAATTCTTCGCACACTGGGTTTTCCTCAACCGGAAAGGAAGAAGCAATGTTCCTGAACTACTTCACCAACGAAACAGGAATTATCTTCAAAAAAGACCAGCCTTATACAGTGGAAAGTATTGTAAGAAAATCTCCTGCTTTCCGTTCCGGAGTCGATATTAAACCAGGAGATCAATTGATTTCTGTCAACGGAAAAAAAATTGACCCGAACGAAAACCGTGAAACATATTTTACGAGTCCTAAAAAACAGGACGAACTTGTTCTTACTTTCAGCCGTGACGGTAAAAATATTACCACCAAAGTACATCCTATATCAAACGGAGAATTAAAAGGACTCCTTTACGATGACTGGATTTATAACAACCACCAGCGTGTTGATAAGCTTAGCAACAACCGTATTGCTTATTCCTGCATGAAAAACATGTCTACGGATGAGCTGGACCGCTTCCTTCTGGATATGGTAGAGCAGGAAAACAGAAAGGATGCCGTTATTCTTGATCTGCGTTACAATACAGGCGGAAACGTTCATGATAAGGTATTAAATTTCCTTTCTCAGAAGCCTTACTTACAATGGAAATATCGCGAAGGAAAAATGACGACACAGCCAAACTTTGCTCCTTCCGGAAAACCTATTGTACTTTTGATTAATGAAGCCTCATTAAGTGATGCCGAGATGACTGCAGCAGGATTTAAGGCACTAAAACTGGGTAAAATCATAGGCCAGGACACCTATCGCTGGATCATTTTCACTTCAGCCAAAGGTTTGGTAGACGGATCTTCTTACAGACTGCCTTCGTGGGGAACTTATACTTTAGACGGACAAAATCTTGAAAAAACAGGGGTAAAACCAGACATTTATGTTAAAAACACCTTCATGGACCGTCTCCAAGACAATGATCCTCAGCTGGAAAGAGCCGTGCAGGAAATCCTTAAAGATTTGAAGAAATAAGAATTAAATACTGCTCTTATTTTTGCACATATTTTGCTTGATAGGATTTATAATTCTATCAAGCAAAATGCCTTACCTATCTAAGATTTATTTACAAGATAATCATCCGCAAGACTTTCCTTTCAACCTGCCTTTTTTGCGCAACGGTTTAAATATAAGGTTAAAAAGTAATGTTACCTTTTTCGTTGGCGAAAATGGAATTGGAAAATCTACCCTTCTTGAAGCTGTTGCAGATAAATGCAATTTCAATGTGGCCGGTGGAAACCGTAATCATAATTACGACTTTCATAAAACAGAATCTGCACTGTCAGAATATCTTACGCTTTCCTGGCACCATAAAACTTCTCAGGGCTTTTTCATGAGAGCAGAAAGTTTTTTCAATTTCGCCACCTATATCGATGAAGTAGCTGAAGAAGATCAAAGAGTTCTGGATGCGTATGGAGGAAAATCATTACACCAACAATCTCACGGTGAAGCTTTTTTATCATTATTCTATAACCATTTTCAGCATGGAATTTATATCCTTGATGAGCCGGAAGCGGCTTTATCACCTCAGAGACAGCTTTCTTTACTCTCTATTATTCATAAATTAGAAAAAACAGGAAAAGCTCAGTTCATCATTTCAAGCCATTCACCGATATTAATGAGCTATCCAACTGCTGAAATTTATTTACTTGATGATAAAATTCAAAAAGTTCATTACAAAGAAACTGAGCATTATCAGCTGACAAAGAATTTTTTGGAATCACCGGAACGTTATTTTCAGCATTTATTTGATGACATATAGGTTCCAATAGAAATATTCAGAAAATATTTCTTATTGAATTTCAATACATTTAGCTAAAAACGATTCAGAATACACGATAAAACTTGCTTGGTACGGATATTCATATTATATTTGCAGCACCTTAAACAAAGGAAATTCCTCCTTAGCTCAGTTGGTTAGAGCATCTGACTGTTAATCAGAGGGTCGCTGGTTCGAGCCCAGCAGGAGGAGCAAAAAGACTTACAGAAATGTAAGTCTTTTTTATTTTACAAATTTCACAAAAAAGGGCCAGAATAATAGGTAAAGAATGTGACTTTAGCATTCTTTTAATCCTCTGATTATTATCTTTTAAGCATTAAAAATTCCTCAATAATTTTTAGTCAGCACTTATATTATTTTCGCTATTTTTGTCGTTCTATAGAATAGAATAAAAATATTTTATTTTTTTACCTATTTTTTAAATAATCTGCATACTTTTTGTTTATGATAATTGCCTGAAGAAACGAATGATGTTAAACAATAACTCCCAAAAACACTATCTTTTATTTTTTTTTCTGATGCTCACCAGTTCCGTATGTGCTCAAAACAAAGCCAGCGGCAAGATAGTTGACGAAAAAAGTAATAAAGAACTGAATAAAGTTGATATTTTTATCAACAACAACAAAGCACCTTCCCTGACGACAACTTCAGGCAGCTTTATTATTGAATCAGACAGCATTATTCATCAGTTAAGATTTTCCAGAAAAAATTATACTACAGAAACCCTTGATATCACTCCTGAAAATGCTGAAAATATTTTTGTACAGCTTTCTCAGGCTAAAGTAAGTGATATCCAGGAAATTGTTCTTCAAAGCGGTAAGACTAAATACAAGAATAAAAAAGAAAACCCTGCTTATGCCATTATGCAAAAAGTATGGGCCCAGAAAAGAAATAATGGGTTAGAAAAGTTTGATACCTATTCGTATAAAGAATACGAAAAGACCCAATTTGACTTGAATAATCTGGACAGTGCCTTCATGAAGAAAAAGATTTTCAATAAACTGGATTTCATTTTCGATTATGCTGATTCTACAGCCAGCGGAAGATTGGGACTTCCCATCTTTTTAAATGAAGCCGTATATGAGAATTTTGGTAAAAACAGACCTGATAAGGACAGTAAAAGAACATTGGTGGCTCAAAAAACGTCAGGCTTCCAGGACAATCAGGTGATTACCGTTTCAGCTAAAAACTTATATAGGGATATCAACATTTACGACAATACCCTTAACTATTTTGATATTGGATTCCAAAGCCCTGTAGGAACAGATGGATTCAGTACCTATGACTACAGTCTTATGGACACTATCACTATTCGTGGTGAGAAAGCTTTCCAGATCAGATATCAGCCTAAGAGAAAAGACATCCTTGCCTTCCAGGGAAATCTTTATATAGATACGGACACCTATGCCGTTTTAGGGGCAACGTTAAAATCAACCCAGAAAATCAATGTAAATTTCGTCAACAGCGTCTATACGCAGGTGGAATATGACAATCCTGATGAAACAACTTTTCTTCCTAAAAAACTGATTACTGAATTTGAAATGAGCCCTTTTTCAAAAAAGAAAGGGTCCAAAAGTATTATAGCCAAAAGATCGGTAGATTATTCCGAATATGAGTTTAATAAGCCTTTAGATCCAAAAGTATTCAAACGCACGGAAGAGGAATACGAGGATAAATTTACCAATAAAGACGATGCCTATTGGACGAAAGCCAGACCTGACACTTTATCTAAAGCTGAACAAGGTGTTTATAACATGCTTGACCAGCTTCAGCAGACTCCGAAATTCAACCGAATGGTAAAACTGTTTGAAACCCTGGGTTCACGATATTATAATGCCTTTAAAGGAATAGATATCGGTCCTATTTTTTCTATTTACGGAAGGAATGAAGTGGAAGGAGACAGAATAAGATTAGGAGCAAGAACCTATTTCGGATTGAATGATACATGGAGAGCTCAGTTTTATACAGCTTATGGTTTCAAAGATCAACAGTTTAAATATGGTGTTGAAGCACGGTACATGTTCAATAAGCTTAACCGTTTTATGATTGGAGCAGGAACCAGCAGAGATATCGTTCAGCTTGGAGGGCAGCTTACATCCGGTGATGGTGTTACCCCACAATCTTCATCTTCCAGTACCTTTTTTGCAAGAGGAGAAAACATTTCTTTAAGCTCCGTAAACAAAACAAGTGTTTTTGCCGCTATTGAACCCTGGAAAAACTTTCAGATAAGAGTGGATGGAGTGATGCAGAGCATTAAATCCGCCATTCCGGAGAAATTCAACCTGATGTATTATAAAGATGGCCGGCTAAGACAAACAGTGAATGATTCACACATTACCATTAGCTTAATTGCCAAACCCGGCGCCAAGTTCTCACAAACCGGAATTGACCGTTACCAGGCCAGAAACCTGGCACCAACTATTGTTTTAAGATACACAAGAGGTATTGAAGGTTTATTTAATGCTGACTTCAATTATGATAAGCTTCAGTTTATGGTTTATAAGCCATTTTTGATTGGCAGTATGGGAAAACTGGTAGTGAATTTTGAAGCAGGAAAGAACTTCAGCACAGTTCCTCTGGCATTACAGAATATTATTCCGGCAAACCTTTCCTATGGTTTGGTACCGAATACATTCTCTCAGCTTAATTATTATGAATTTGTGACTGATGCTTATACGACTCTTCAGCTTGAGCATCATTTTAACGGTAAAATTCTTTCTTATATTCCTTTGATTAAAAAACTTAAATTCCGGGAGGTTGCATTTATCAGAGGAGCCTATGGGACATTAAGCGATGCTTCAAAGGCAATCAATGTAGAAGGTTTTAGATATTCCGCACCAAGTGAACATATTTATTATGAATACGGATTCGGGATTGAAAATATAGGAATCGGAAACCTTAGAATTTTCAGGGTAGATTTCAACTGGAGAGGAAATTATCTTGACAGACCGGATATTTCAAAATTCGGTGTTAAAGCAGGATTCCAGGTAGGATTCTAAACAAAAAATGATATAAAAATAAGGTTCGGCGGCTTCTTTGAAGCCGCCGAACCTTATTTTTCAGCTTTATATAAAGTATTAAAAGCACTCACAACCTTCTACATCAAGCAGGCATCGCATTTTCTGCTCTTTTGTCAACCCACAAAATACATTACATGATGTAATAGGTTTTGCCGGACACCATACTTCACCTCCGTTAATACTTCTCAAGCTGGTTTTCGTTAATTTTCTTAAATTTTTCATGATTATTTAGTTTTATTTGCTGACTACTCTTTTTGCTTTTCGGCTTCCGCAATGATTTTTATTTGATAACGGACAAATATATAATTATTTCACTACTAAAGGATATTTTTAAACTTTTTTAACTTAATATAAAAAGCCGAACCCAATGTAAGGTTCAGCTATGCAAAGTCTTAAAGAAGATTATTTAATATTATTCAAAACATTCTGTACATGGCTGAGAAAGCATACAGTGTGATTTTTGCCATGGTGACCATCTGCACCATTCATTACAGGATTGAAACATTGAAGGACAAACCGCAGCTACTCCTCCGGTCATTTCTTTTAAATTCTTTTTGGTTAATTTTTTTAGATTTTTCATAGATATTTTGTTTTAATGCGCGCCTACTCTTTATGCTTTTCGACTCCCGCAACTGATTCATAACTGGACAGTTAACAAATATAAAAATATTTCACGAACAATTGAATATCCCGAAAGCTTCTCGTAATTGTAATAACAAAAAAGCCTCAGCAAATGCTGAGGCTTTAATTTTTATAAAACGCTTAAAAATTATGCGTTTGGTTCTACAGATACAAAAGATCTGTTGTTTGCTTTCTTTCTGAAAACTACTTTACCATCTACTAATGCAAACAAAGTGTGATCTTTACCGATTCCCACGTTATCACCTGGGTGGTGCTGAGTACCTCTTTGTCTAACAATAATATTTCCGGCAATAGCTGCTTGTCCTCCGAAAATCTTCACACCTAATCTTTTAGAGTGAGACTCTCTACCGTTCTTGGAACTACCGACTCCTTTCTTGTGTGCCATTTTATTACTGGATTATTTATTAAGTGCTTTAAATTGATCGATATTCTTAATGATAGCAGCATCTACTTCTTCATGAGTAAGAATATTCTTTTCTAATTCCACTTTAACTGCTTTACCTAAAGTAATTAAAGTTTCTCTGTTCTCTTTAGACTGAGACAAGTTGTTTTTCTTTAAGTGATAGTTCAACTCGTGATCTTCACCAAAGTTAACAGTTGCGTTGTCAGAAAGAACTTCACCTTTCACAGTTTCTTTTTTAGCAGCAGCTTTTTTAGCTCCTCCTTCAAAACCAGTAATACCAGTGATTACGATTTGAGTTAAAGATTGTCTGTGACCGTTTTTCACTTTGTAACCTTTTCTTCTTTTCTTTTTGAAAACGATTACTTTATCAGCTTTAACGTGGTCAAGGATCTCTGCTTCTACAGTGATTCCGTTTACAGCTGGGGCGCCTACAGTGATTGCACCGTTTACAGTAAGAAGAACTTTATCGAAAGAAACTTTTCCTCCTTTATCTCCTTTTAAACGGTTTACAAACAACTTCTGGTCTTGCTCAACTTTGTATTGAAGCCCTGCTATTTCTACAATTGCAAACATTGTTTATAAATTTTTAGTTATTTCGAGGTGCAAATATACATATAAATTTCTAAATAGCTTACAATCAAAGCAATGTTTTTTCAAATAAAATCCTATTCACTATGTTTTGAATAATTTTTTTCAATAATGTACTCACACTTAAGAGATAATTTCATACCTTCGTTTTACCAAATTGAATTTATATATGAAAAGAAACTTTAATCTCTGCTTACTAGCAGGCGCCATTGCTGTAACTTCATTGACAGCATGTAGTGATGACCAAATGGACAACAGTGTTCAACCTCAGCAAGAAGAACTTAGTGCAAAAATTGATCAACCAGGAAATCTGGAAAAAATCTGCTCTTATGTAGATAACAACTGGAGTGCTAATTCGGTTTTACTAACCGGACTACAAAATTCCACAGACACCAATTTTATGAACGGTCAGATGACTAAAATTGCAAGTATGTGGGGAAGAAGCAATCCTACACTGAGATTTGTGAATGATCCATCCAATTACAATTCAACGTACAATGCAATTTCCTACTCTACCGGAAAGATCTATTACGGATACGCCATCTATTATGATGCAAAATCAAAAGGCGGTGATATTGTCAATGCAATGATTCTTGCTCACGAGTATGGACATCAACTGCAGTATATCTTCAACCTTCCGTCTGTGTCTGAATCAACTTACAGACCTAATGAACTGGAAGCTGATGGTTTTGCAGGATACTATTTGAGAAGACCTAACGGATACAATAAAACAAGCTTCCCGGAAATTGCTGCAGCTTATGAGTTTGCTCAAAGTATCGGCGATTACCAGACAAATAATGTAAACCACCACGGAACACCTGCACAGAGAAGATCAGCAGTGCGTTTAGGATTCCTTTTGGGACAGTATGATCTTAATGCTTCAAATTTCGATTATAACTTCTTCTATTATTATCAGGGAGTATTAAATGGAACTTACAAGATGGCTAAAAATACAGTGAATCCTGAAATTGATGCTTACATGAGTCAATATATAGATGAGCTGAAAAAAATTCAGTCTGGAGAAATTTCTGCAGAAGAATTTAAACATCTTCAATAAACAAGAACATTCATTTTTAGCATATTTAAGAAAGGAGGCGGGCAGTATGTTCCGCCCCTTTTTTTTAAAATCTTTTTATGTTCTATAAAATCAATTTGTTTGTATTTTTGAAAAAATAAAAAACTTCCAAGCAATCTATAATGAACAGAGATCTCTATATTGATTTCGCCAAAGGGCTGGCTACACTTTCCATCATATTTATCCATACCGCTTTCTGGTCTGGACAGTTTTATATTCCCGCAGAAGTAAGAGTCTTTTCTCTGGTTTTTGACGTGGCTCTTTTCTATGCCTTGAGCGGGATCACTTCCGGAGCCAATATTGAAAAAACATTGTACCGTCTGTTGAAACTGCAGATCACTTATATGATATTTGTGACTTTCCTGTTCTTTTTAGATTACTTCTTTAAAGTTTTTGGACTGAGTTTCTTTTCGATGGAATGGCTCCAAAGCTTTTATTCCACATTCGGGTCTAAATATTCTGCTATCAACATTTCAACAACTCCCCAATGGGAAAATCTGGGCAACTGGTATCTGCATCAATATACCAATGCTGACACTTTTCCTGTAGTCATGGGAAGCTTCTGGTATCTTAAAGTTTATTATGTTCTCACTGTTTTTGGAGTCCTTATCTTAAGGTTCTTCCCGAAACACATCAACTGGTTTATTGGGCTTTGCATTGGTTTAACCTTATTATTCAACATCTTTCCAGAATATTATCCAGCCGGACAGGTGGGATATGTGGCCTTTTATCTCGTAGTCTTTTTAATTGGAAACAAAATGCGTGGAAAAAAGATTCCCGCCAAAGCAATTCCTATATTATATGCACTTGTTGGAGCCGCTCTTGTATGGATGTTCTGGTACTATGGAGAAGAAATCTTCTATAAAATCAATAAAAACAAATTCCCGCCAAAAATCCCTTACATCATCTGGGCACTATTCTCCCTAGTAACATTATTTGTTCTTTATAACCGATTAAAGATCACAAAAGAAAATTTCATTACCCATATCGGAAAGAATGCCATTTTCTTCTACTTTGCCCAGGGAATCAGTTCTTCATTGGTATATTTCCTGGTAGTCCCGTTAAAAGAAAATATGCCGTGGTGGGTTTTAATGATCATTATTTATACTATTAATATCATTTTAGCCTTCATTATTTCTGCCGGATTGAAAAAAGTGGATAGCTGGGGTTGGAATATTTTGGAATTCCTAAGAAGAAAGACCGCCTCTTAAGACTTTAACGATCAAATTGAAATAAAGTCACATTTCTTACCTCAATTTGTTTAAATTTACAGAAATTTTACAACATGTTTAAGTTGAAACTACCTACCGATCCAAGGTGGGCAAATATTGCAGAAGGAAACATCGGAGAAATTTTAACAGATCATGCCTGGTGCGAGCAAAAAGCAGCTACCAATGCTATAGGCCTGATTACAATGCTTCCGGAATATCCTGAGATTGTTACAGAACTTCTTGCCATTGCACAGGAAGAACTGGATCATTTTAATCAGGTTCATGAGATCATTAAGAAAAGAGGGCATACCTTCGGAAGAGCAAGAAAAGATGACTATGTGAATGAACTGGCAAAATTTATCGTTCAGGGAACAAGAGAAGACCTCATCGTAGACAAAATGCTTTTCGCTGCTATGATTGAAGCCAGAAGCTGCGAAAGATTCAAGGTTCTTACCGAAAACATCAAAGACGAAGAACTTAAAGTCTTCTACAAAGAACTTATGATTTCCGAAGCCAATCATTATACAACTTTCATTGGGTTTGCAAGACAACTCGGAGATCCTGAGAAAGTAAACAAACGTTGGGAAGAGTGGCTGGAATATGAAGCCAGCATTATTAAATCCTACGGAAATAAAGAAACTATTCACGGTTAAAATAAAACAGTAAAGAATATACATTGAAGAAGCCAAGCTTTGAAAATATTGCCAATCTATTTCTGAAAAACTTTTTTCAGGGGCTGGTTATTATTGGTCCTATCGGGCTTACCATTTTTGTAATCTGGTATATTGTAAGTGCCATTGACAATCTTGTTCCTTCTCTTGCCAAGCAAATTCCTGGGCTTGTTTTTGTATCAATAATTCTGTTTACAGCTATTTTAGGATATCTGGGAAATAAATTCGTAGTCGGAAGATTCTTTTTCGATACGATGGACAGTTTACTGGAGAAAACTCCGGGAGTAAAGCATATTTACACTCCTACGAAAGACGTGATGTCTTCATTCGTAGGTGATAAGAAAAAATTCAACGATCCTGTATGGGTAAAAACCAATCAAAATCCGGAGATCTGGAGAATCGGCTTTTTAACTCAAAAAGAAATGTCGGACGTTGACAAGCATAATTACGTTGCGGTATACCTTCCCCACTCGTACGCCATCTCGGGCTGGGTAATTGTTACTGAAGAAAAAAACATCAAACCTGTAGTGGGAATGACAGCGGCTTCTGCAATGAAGTTTGCAGTGAGCGGCGGTGTAGCCGGATTCCATTCTGATGAAAATATATTTAAAGCTCCGGAATAGTACTTCCCAGCCTTATTTATACATTGATGAATTTTGAAAATTATTTTCAAACACATTTTCTTTACAAACAATTTAAAACATATTTTAACTCATGAAATTACCGTACGCGGAACCTTTCCGCATCAAAATGGTGGAGGAAATCTACCAATCTACCAGAGAAGAAAGAGAGCAATGGCTTAAAGAAGCTAATTATAACCTTTTCAATTTAAGATCTTCACATGTTTATATTGACCTGCTTACCGATTCAGGAACCGGAGCAATGTCTGATAGACAATGGTCTGCTTTGATGACAGGAGATGAAAGCTACGCAGGCTCCCGTTCTTTTGAACAATTACAGAAAACTGTAGAGAATATTACAGGATTCAAATATCTATTACCAACACACCAGGGAAGAGCTGCAGAAAACGTTCTTTTCTCCGTATTGGTAAAAGAAGGTGATGTAGTTCCGGGGAACTCTCACTTTGACACTACAAAAGGGCATATCGAAATCAGAAAGGCACATGCCATCGACTGTACTATTGATGAAGCTTTTGATATTAATGACCTTCACCCTTTCAAAGGAAATATCAACCTTGAAAAACTTGAAGAAGTTTATAAAAGCCATCCAAAAGAAAATATCCCTTTCTGCTTAATTACCATTACATGTAACTCTTCAGGAGGACAGCCTGTATCATTAGAAAACATGAAGGCTGTAAAAGCACTTTCAGACCAATATGGAATCCCTGTATTCTTTGATTCTGCGAGATTTGCAGAAAATGCTTACTTCATCAAAAAAAGAGAAGCAGGACAGGAAAACAGAAGCATCAAAGAAATCTGTAAGGAAATTTTCTCTTATGGAGACGGGATGACGATGAGTTCTAAAAAAGATGGTTTAGTAAATATCGGTGGATTCATTGCTTTGAATAATGAAGAAGTTTTCAGAAAAGCTTCCAACTTTACGATCATTTACGAAGGGTTTATTACTTACGGAGGAATGGCAGGAAGAGATATGGCAGCATTAGCTGTAGGTCTTGACGAAGCTACTGAGTTCGCTTATCTTGAAAGCAGAATTTCTCAGGTTGAATACTTAGGTAATAAACTAATTGAATATGGAATTCCGGTTCAAAAGCCAATCGGAGGACACGCTGTATTCATTGATTCTCTAAACTTCCTTCCGAATGTTTCCCGTGAAGAATATCCGGCACAGACATTAGGTCTTGAAATTTATAAAGAAGCAGGGATCAGAACTGTAGAAATAGGAACACTATTGGCAGACAGAGATCCTGCAACAAGAGAAAACCGTTATCCTAAATTAGAATTGGTGCGTCTGGCGATTCCTAGAAGAACCTATACCAACAACCATATGGATTATATTGCTGCTGCTATTAAGAACGTTTATGAAAGACGTGACGAAATAGCAAAAGGATACAAGATCACCTGGGAACCGGAAATCTTAAGACATTTTACAGTTCAGCTTGAAAAAGCTTAATCATAAAACCGGAATTTTTTTCCGGTTTTTTTTATCTTAAAAGTCAAAAGGTTTCTTTATCACTCATAATACATAATCTTTTTCTTTTATTTTTCAGAAAACCAAATCAAATCAATTTTTTGGAATAGTGAAGGTTTTTAATTTTAATTTTGTATCCATCTGATGAAACAGATATAAAAATACTTGAGAACCAACCTGAAAAACCGTTATTCCGAAAAATGAAGAAAATTGCTGTCGTGGGCGCCGGTATCTCCGGCTTAAGCATGGCGAATTACTTAGAGAAACATAAGATTGATTATCACATTTACGAAAGAAGAAAAAAGAAAGATCTGGCAGGTCATGGCTTTCTTATTCCACAAGAAGGGATGGAATATCTTTATCAGATCATAGATCCAGACCTTCTCCTTCAACATGGAAATTTTTTAAAGAAATACATACAGTATTCCCATACAGGAAAAATACTGGCAGAAAAGGAATTGAACCATGTTTTTGCGATTTCAAGACATTCATTAATTGATCTGCTGGCTCAAAACATTTCTCCTGAAAAGATAACCTATGAACAAACCATAATCACCGATAATCAGCAGAACGGAAAATTAAGACTTTCTGATGGAACTGATATTGATGCAGAAATAGCGGTCATTTCTGATGGCTCACGAAGCCGTATCAGAAACCATTTTTTTAAAGATGAAACCATGAAAGTGGTAAGGGAAAGCGAAGTAGTGAATATCATTCAGGATAAGGAAATTGCAGATTCTATTGAAAATGACTTTATAAAATTTCATCATGATGACGGCGGGTTAACTTTTGGGATTCTTAAACTCACCCATGACACCATTCTTTGGTATTCACAGTTTGATAATGAAAAATACATGATCAACGAGTGCTCAGCAGAAAATCTAAGGAAATATATGCTTGAAGTTTTTGAAAACTGGCATCCAATAGTTCCATCAATTATACAGAAATCAGACTATAAAAACGTACATTTATGGTGTGTTTATGAGCTGGAAAAACTGAATCCTTTTTATAAAGATAATATTGTATTCATCGGAGATGCAGCACACCCTTTAATTCCATTTACAAGCCAGGGTGTAACCTCTGCATTGAAGGACTCTTTTACATTAACGAAATGTTTAGTTGAAGAACAGAATAAAACAGAAGCGTTCAGAAAATATGAAGCAAAAAGGAAACCTGAAATTGAGGTTCATATCAACAACGGAAGAACATTGCTCAATCAGTTCCTGCTCCCGCTCAGTCAACAATCAGAAAATATTTTACCCATATCTTATAAATAAATATGTTCAGCAATAACGATATCAATTTTGAAGCACTGAAAAGAAAGGCCTACAACGGAAGATGGGCAACTTTAGAAGAAGGAATCATCCCTCTTACCGCTGCAGATCCGGACTTCAGGACAGCCCCTGAAATAGAACAGGGAATTATTGAATACCTGAAAGACGGCTATTTAAGCTACGGACCGTTTTCTGGTCTTCCGGAATTCAAAAAAAGTGTTGCAGATCATTTTAATAATGAGAAACATGGAAGCTTTTTTCCGGAAAATGTTCTGGCAGTCAACAGTGCGGCTCAGGGAATGTTTCTGATCGCCTCTTATGTTCTGAACCCGGGAGATGAAGCTATTATTCTGGATCCTGTAGATTTTCTCTTCAAAAAGTCAGTAGAAACAGCTGGTGGAAAAGTGATGCTTTGCCCTGTAGATACAACAACGGGAGACATTGATTTTGAAAAACTGGTTTCTTTAATCAATTCTAAAACCAAGCTTATCAGCATCTGCAATCCGCACAATCCCTTAGGAAAAGTATATTCTAAAGAAGTTTTAATAAAAATAGCAGAAATCGCTTCAGCTCATGATCTTTGGGTGATGAGTGATGAAATCTGGAGTGACATTATTTATGATAACAAAAACTTCCATACCTATTCTTCCGTTTCTGATAAGGCGAAGAGAAAAAGTTTTACCGTTTATGGATTTTCAAAATCATTTGGAATTGCAGGACTGAGAATTGGAGCTGTATTGTGCAATGACCAGGACATCCTTGAAGATTTTACAGAAAAATCCAATTTCAATTCAACAATAGAAGGCGTTTCTACTTTGTCACAGATTGCGGGAAGTGTAGCTTTGGAGAAAGCAAAGCCTTGGTATAAAGAATTTTTAGCCCATTTACAGAGTAACAGAAATATCGCTTTTACATTATTAAGCCGATCAGAAATTCTAACTCCTAATCTGCCTGAAGCCACTTTTGTATTGTTTCCAAAGATTGAAAACGGAATGTCCAGCGATCAGTTTGCCCAACATGTTTTAAAGCAGGGAAAGGTTGCTATTGTTCCCGGATCAGAAAGATGGTTCGGAAAAGGAGCGGAAGGGCATATCAGAATTTGTTTTTCCACCTCACAGGAAATTTTAGAAGAAGGAATTAACAGAATCATTACCAGCTTTTAACATTGAAAATTTTCATTAAATCTAAATAAAAAGTTATTATTTTTCTCAAATTAACACAAATCTTTGTTAAATTAAGAAATCCATACTGAATATTTAATTTTAGTATGGATTTAAAAATAAATATTGATAATTTTGATTAAATCACCACCCAAAATTATCTATATGAAAATAAAATACATCAGCATTATTTTTCTTGGAGTTTCTACCTTATCCTATGCGCAGCAAATAAAGGATACCCTGAAAGAATCAAAGATTGACGAAGTAGCCATCACCGGAAGCCGGAATAAAAAAAGAACAGTAGTGAATACGCCTGTTCCTATTGATATCATCGACATTAAACAGGTAAGCCAGTCAACAGGTCAAGTGGAAATCAACCAGCTTTTACAGTTTTCTGCGCCTTCTTTCAATTCCAACAAACAATCAGGGTCTGACGGTGCTGATGCAGTAGATCCTGCTACTTTAAGAGGTCTCGGGCCAGATCAGACTTTGCTACTGTTGAATGGAAAAAGATACCATCAGTCTTCACTCATCAATCTTTTCGGAACCAAAGGAAGAGGAAACACCGGATATGATATGAATACCATTCCTATTGGCGCGATAAAAAGAGTGGAAGTCCTTCGTGACGGAGCTTCAGCTCAATATGGATCTGATGCTATTGCTGGAGTAATCAATGTTATTTTGAATGACCGGGATAAAGGTTTTGAAGGAAATGCTTTTTATGGAATGAATCTTTTTAAAAGCCCTGGAAATAATGATGTTGTCTCAGATCATAAAGTAGATGGAACCACTTTTGATTTCAGTGGAAATTTAGGAACTAAAATAGGCTCAAACGGAGGTTTTGGAAACTTTACAGTAGAGTTTATGAACAAAGATTATGCAATACGAAATGCAAATCCCGACTTATATACTGCTCCGAGACAGCGTTTCGGGGATGCAAAGGCGCAAAACATTTACTTTTTCGGAAATATTGAGCTACCTTTATCTGATGGCCTGAAATTCTATTCCCGTCAAGGTTTTTCCCACAGAAATACCAAGGCCTACGCATGGACCAGATCAGCAGATGCAGACGGAAATATTCCTGAAATTTATCCTACAGGATTCAATCCGATTGAAAATACAAGCATTACAGATTTTACGTTTGACAACGGCCTGAAATTCAAGGTTGCCGGATGGGACGTAGATTTTTATAATGCTTTTGGTAACAACAGATTTACCTATCAGATTGACAATACAATTAATGCTACTCTGGGTATCAAATCACCTACAAGCTTTAATGCAGGAGGACATTCATTATTACAGAATACAACAGGTTTTAATGCCGTGAAACAGTTCAAAGTGCTGGAAGGGTTGAATATCGCTTTCGGGTCTGAATTCAGGTATGAAAAATTTGATATCATCAAAGGAGAAGAAGCTTCCTATGCAATGTATGACATCAATGGAAACCCTGTAACAGCCAGTACTCCTCAAAACCTTCTTGTTACCAATCCTTTAAGTGGCAATGTAAGGCCAGGTGGTTCTCAGGGATTCCCGGGATATTCTACAGACATTGGCAAAAGCAGAAATAACTTTGCAGCATATGTAGATACCGAGCTTGACATTACAAAAGACTGGATGGTAAGTATTGCCGGAAGATTTGAAAATTATAATGATTTCGGAAGTACTTTAAATGGAAAATTTGCGACAAGATATGCGATCACACCGCAGTTTGCCTTCCGTGGTTCCGTTTCCACAGGATTCAGAGCACCTTCTCTGGCTCAGAAATACTACAGCCAGCAGTTTACCAATTTTCAGGGTGGTCAATTGGTTACTATTCAGCTAGCTTCCAACGATAGTAACATTGCAGGCAGCCTTGGAATTCCTCAATTGAAGCAGGAAACCTCTGTGAACGGAAGTGCCGGATTTACTTTCAACACAGGAAAATTCACGGCAACAGTGGATGGATATTATATTCAGGTAAAAAACAGAATTGTTCTTACCGGATATTTTGCACAGGCAGACCTGCCGGCAGATGTTCAGGCAGATAATCCATTTATTGATCAGGTACAGTTCTTTTCCAATGCGATCGATACCCGTACGAAAGGTGTTGACCTTATTTTAAGCTATAGTGAAAACCTTGGTTCCGGGAAACTGACCGCTACCCTAGCCGGAAACTATAATGATATGGAAATCACCAAAGTGAATACTTCGGAAAAGCTTGCAGGAAAAGAAGATATTTACCTGAGCGATAGAGAAAAGGCTTTTATTCTTGCTTCTGCTCCAAAAACAAAGGTCAATTTAAACCTCAATTATAAGATCAACAAATTCAATGCAAATCTGCAGTTGGTAAGATTTGACAAAGCAACACTGATTGGGTATGATGGTACAGAACAAATATATAATCCAAAAGTAACGACCGATCTTTCTTTTGGTTATGAATTTTGTAAGAATCTGAACCTGACCCTGGGCAGTAAAAATTTATTCAACAGATATCCTACGCTGCAAACCTCTCATGTAAGTGATGGAAATACAGAAGGTGGAGGTATTTTTGACCCTGTTCAGATGGGATTTGCCGGAAGACAGGTTTTTGCCAGACTTAACTTTAAGTTTTAATTGAATAAAAAGAAACTGTATCAAAGATTAATAATTTCACCTTTGTCATTCTGACGAAGGAAGAATCTTATTTATAAACCAATAACATAAGATTCTTCACTACATTTTATTTCGTTCAGAATGACATTTGATACAGTTTTTTCTATTTTTTTGAAATCTTATACAACTTACCACTGTCGGTTACTGCATAAAGATTTCCGTCCATTCCGTTCAATACATCACGGAAACGTTCTTTCTGATCTGCCAGAAGACGTTCTTCACCGATCACTTTATTATCTTTCATGACAATTCTGTCAATATGTTCGCCACTTAAACATCCAATCATGAGGTTTCCTTTCCACTCCTCAATATTTCCTGTATAAAAGGTAATCCCACTTGGTGAAATCACAGGATCCCAGTAATAGACGGGTTGTTCACTTCCCTCTCTTTGAGTGATTCCCTGTCCTACTTTGTCTCCTGAATATTCAATTCCATACGTCACATCTCCCCAACCGTAATTTTTTCCGGGTTGAATCAGATTGATCTCATCTCCACCTCTCGGTCCCATTTCCACATCCCAAAGATTTCCATTAGGATCAATTGCCATTCCTTGCGGGTTGCGCACGCCATAAGCATAAATTTCAGGTTTATAGCCTTGCTTTCCGATAAAAGGATTTCCCGGAGCAGGCTTGCCGTCTTTTGTAATTTTCAGAATTTTCCCCAGATAATTATCAGTTTTCTGAGCATACACACGGGTTACTTTATCTGACCTTTCTCCTGTACTGACAAATAAATGTCCGTCTTTATCAAAAGCCAGACGGCTTCCATAATGTTTATCTCCGTCGTAAGAAGGTTCAGCACGGAAAATAACTTTTACTTCTGAGATATTTTTGAAATCTGCAGACAGCTTACCTTTCGCCACGGAAGTTAAATTTCCTTTTCCAAACGGTTCTGAAAAACTGAAGTAAATAATATTGTTGGTAGTAAAATCAGGATCAAGAGCTACATCAAGCATTCCTCCCTGCCCTTTTGAATCCACTTTTGGAAAACCTTCTATCTTTGACACTTGTTTTCCATCTGTTGAAACAACATTCATGTGACCATTCTTATCCGTAATCAGAAATCTTCCGTCAGGTAAATTAATAATTCCCCAGGGTCTTCCTAAATCTTTATTCAGAATTTCTACATTATAAGCTGTTGTACTCTTTACGGCCTTGATTCTTGTCTGTCCTTTGAATGCGGGTTTGTAGTCAGAATTAGGCTTCTCTGTCTCTACACTTCCATCGTTTCCGGTCTTCTGAGCATTCGCATGATTTTCTTTACATGAGGATAAAATAAGAAAAAGACTCAGAACTGGAACATAAAATTGATTGATTCTCATAATATTAGGATTGGTGATTATATAATGAATGGAAAAATAATGCCATAAAATTTGTTGGCTTCATTTTTTATTCTACATTTGTAGAACAAATTACAACATTGTAGAATGAAAGAGATTAAATTAACAGATTCTGAAAAAATTCTCATGGAAATTCTTTGGGAGAAGAAAAAAATTTTCATGAAGGATATTCTGGAAACATACCCGGATCCTAAGCCTGCTGCAACTACTATTGCAACTTTGCTTAAAAGAATGCAGAACAAAGAACTTGTAGGTTATAAAGTATATGGAAATTCCCGTGAATACTATCCAAAAATAGAAAAAGGGGAATATTTCAAGGAAGAAATGTCTTCCATGATTGATCGTTTTTTCAACAGCTCAGTAACACAGTTTGCCTCCTTTTTTACATCGAATGCAAAGCTTAGTCAAAAGCAGCTGAAAGAACTACGTGATATCATTGATGAACAAATAAAAGAATAGATATGGCAGTCATTATTTTGAAAATAGTTCTGTGTTCTTCTGTTTTCATTGCCGTTTATTATCTCTTCCTTGAAAAAGAAAGAATGTACAGGTTCAACAGATGGTATTTATTAAGTGGTATACTGCTTTCTTATATCATTCCATTTATCAATATTACGATACAAGGACCTGAAGCTAAAATAGAGCCTCAAACTCAAATGATGATTGAGGAAACGGCTCAACAAATGATTTTCATTCAGCCGGAACAGGAAAGCTTCAATTGGATGAATATTGTGTGGGGGTTGTATGCTTTAATCACACTTTTTCTGCTCATGAAAAGTCTTTTAGCTCTCTTAGCTGTCAGAAGAATTAGAGGTGAAAAACGTATTTACGAGCGTTACAATATTATATTAACAAGTGAAAGTTTTTCTCCGTTCAGTTTCTGGAATACAATATATATGGGGAAAAATTACATGGTAAATAATAGAATTGACCAAAGAATTTTCCTGCACGAAAAGGCTCACATTGATCAGAAACACAGTGTAGACTTAGTAATACTGAATCTTTTAAAGATTTTTACCTGGTTCAATCCTGTTCTTTTCATATACAAAAAAGCAGTGATTACGAATCATGAGTTTTTAGCAGATGAAGCAGTACTGAAAAAGAATTATAATATTAAAGAATACCAAAACCTTATTCTTGACGAAATTCTTAGCCACCAAAACCCAGCTTTGACTCATTCATTTAATTTTAATAACACCAAAAAAAGATTTATTATGATGAAAACAAAAAAATCGAAATTCAGCCTGTTAAAGAAAACAGCTGGAATAACAACACTAATTGCTGCCGCAGTTTTACTTTCTGAAAAAACTTATGCAGGTAATCCGGCAAATATTCAGATACCAGAAAAAATAGCGGAAACCTCTGCTCAAACTAGCAATCAGGATGCTTATCAGGAATTCAAGGACATATTGGCTAAGTATGCAGATTTGCTGAATAATGGAAAATATGCTGAATTTTCAAAAAAGGTCTCAGAAAGTGATAAAAAAAGACTGGAAGAACTTTATCCTTTACTGAATGAAACCCAGAAAAATGAGCAGAAGATCACATTCTTTGCGTTGCCTGAAATGAAAAAAAGAATACCAACAGAGAGTGAGCTGAAATCATTTTTAAATAAAAAAGACTACGCAGTCTGGATTGATTCAAAAAAAATAGAAAACAGCGTTTTGAAAAACTATAAAAAAACGGATTTTTCAAATGTTTATATCAGCAAAATTTATCCAAACGCCAGAACAGCACAAAATCCTCAGCCTTATCAGGTTACTTTAATGACACCGGCTTATTTTGAAAAGACCAGACAGGAAGGAAAATCTTCTGTCATAATGGGATTCAAAAGGCAAGATTTAAAAAAAGTTTCAGATACAATAGTCCCAAGAACAAATAGCTTAAGCGAAAACAATCAAGGTAAAAACACAGATACAGCCATCAATACTCCACAGAGCACTAATGAGCTTCCGGCACAATATGTTGATGGGGATAAAAGTTTTAGAATGCAAGTAAATCAGGGTATTGATACCAGTAACTTTGAACCTAAATATGGTACTATAGCATCAACTGCCTATATTCACATCGATGAGATGGGAAAAACAACACAGGTAACTACTTCGGGAGATAACGAAATGCTAAACCGGGAACTTCTTAAGTCAGTCACTAAAATAAGTAATAATACAGTCTGGAAACCTGCTACGAAAGACGGGAAACCTATTGCTTCTGTGCTAAAAGTCCCCGCAACAATGACTTTTACAAAACCTTAATATTGAAAGCGCTAATTTTTAGCGCTTTTTTTATTTTTTCAATTATTCCTGTTGAGACTGTTAAAATTTTATTATCAAAATATTCACCTTCAAAACATTATACTGTCTAATAATTTCTTTCGTATTTTTGTTGTATACATTCTTTTCTATGGATTTTAAGCTTCAATCAGAATATAAACCTACCGGAGATCAGCCCCAAGCTATTGAAAAACTTACCGAAGGTATAGAGATCGGTGAGAAATATCAAACACTACTCGGAGTTACCGGCTCCGGAAAAACTTTTACTGTTGCGAATGTTGTAAAAAACGTTCAGCGCCCAACTTTAGTTCTGGCACACAATAAGACTCTTGCAGCACAGCTCTTCATGGAGTTTAAAGAATTTTTTCCGGAAAATGCCGTAGAATACTTTGTAAGTTACTATGATTACTACCAGCCTGAGGCGTATATTGCCACAACAGGAACTTATATTGAAAAAGACCTGAGCATCAATGAAGAAGTTGAAAAGCTGCGTCTTTCTGCAACAGCCAGCCTTCTTTCAGGAAGAAGGGATGTTTTAATTGTAGCTTCCGTTTCCTGTATTTACGGTATCGGAAACCCTACAGAATTTCATAAATCTTTAATTTCCATTGCTATTGGTGAAAAAGTGACAAGAACAGCACTTCTTCATTCATTAGTTAATGCATTATATGCCAGAACATTAAATGAATTCCAACGAGGAACATTCCGTGTAAAAGGAGATGTGATTGATGTATTTCCTGCTTATACTGATAATGCCATCAGAATTCAGTTCTTTGGAGATGAAATTGAAAAAATTCAAAGCTTTGATCCTGTTACAGGGAATGTAGAAGACAATTTTGATCAGATACAAATTTATCCCGCCAATCTTTTTGTAACATCAAAGGAGACCTTAAACGGAGCTATTAAAGATATTCAGGATGATATGGTGAAGCAGGTTGACTTCTTCAGCTCTGTTGGAAAACCATTAGAAGCCAAGCGACTTCAGGAAAGAACCGAATTGGACCTTGAAATGATCAAAGAATTGGGCTATTGTTCAGGAATTGAGAACTATTCGAGATATCTGGACGGCCGTCTTCCGGGCACAAGACCTTTCTGCCTGATTGACTATTTCCCTAAAGACTTTTTAATGGTTATTGATGAAAGCCACGTAACTGTTCCACAGGTTCACGCTATGTACGGAGGTGACCGAAGCAGAAAAGAAGCATTAGTGGAATACGGTTTCAGGCTTCCGGCTGCAATGGACAACAGACCTTTAAAGTTTGAAGAATTTGAAGCTATTCAGAACCAGGTAATTTATGTTTCAGCAACTCCTGCAGATTATGAGCTTGAGAAAACCGGAGGAGCTTATATAGAGCAGATCATCCGTCCAACAGGACTTCTTGACCCTATTATTGAGGTAAGACCTACCATCAACCAGATTGATGATTTGATGGAGGAAATCCATAAAAGATCGGATGCTGATGAAAGAGTCCTGGTAACTACTTTAACGAAGAAAATGGCTGAAGAACTTACGAAATACTTTACCAAATTCGGAATCAGAACAAGATATATTCACTCCGATGTTGAAACGCTGGAACGTATTCAGATTATGCAGGATCTTCGTCTGGGACTTTTTGATGTGCTTATTGGAGTTAACTTATTACGAGAAGGATTGGATTTACCTGAGGTTTCGCTAGTTGCTATTCTGGATGCTGATAAAGAAGGAATGCTGAGAAGCAGAAGATCAATGATTCAAACCGTAGGACGTGCCGCAAGGAATGTGAACGGAAAAGCCATCATGTATGCTGATAAAATCACTAAATCGATGCAGGCTACTCTTGATGAAACCGAATACCGCCGTGCTAAACAAATGCAGTACAATGACGATAACGGCCTGAAACCAAAAGCATTAAATAAAAAGATTTCTGAAAACCTTGTCGGAAGAAGCAAAGACTTCCCGGATGAGAAATATACTCAAAAAGAAATCCTTCAGAAAGTTGCTGAAACAAAAGCAACCTATGCAAGTGAGGATATAGAGAAAATGATTACTCAAAAGCAGAAAGAAATGGAAGCTGCTGCAAAAAACCTTGACTTTATAAAAGCGGCTAAGCTGAGAGATGAAATCGCAGCTTTGAAAGCTTAATAAGACTGATTTATAAAATAGTTTCGGCGGCATCAAAGATGCCGCCGAAACTTTATACCGAAATTGGTTTATTTAATCTTTACAATCCGTTTCTTACTGCTGCTCTGATGGGAGTCAAAAGATGCATCAGACCATTTAATTTGATCTCATAAACTGTTGAAAGCTGCATTCCCAGTTTTCCTTTTGGCATTCCGTTTTTGTTGAACCATTCCAGGTAGCTGATCGGAAGATCAATCAAAACTGTTCCTTCGTACTTACCGAACGGCATTTTCATAACACAGATTTCTTTTAATATTTCGGGATTCAGTCCTTCCACTTTTTATATAATTAAATTAATTTTTCTTCAAGATCATTTTGCCCCGGCAATTCAAGATCCGGAGGAGTCTCTTCATCCGAAAATTCATTCCTGTACACCTGAACTAGGAGAAGGGTCAGCGAGATCAGAATAGGCCCGAAAATAAGTCCCATAAAGCCAAAAAGATTCATTCCCATGATAATTCCAAATACGGTATTCAAAGGGTGGATGTTTTCCAGTTTCTTTAAAAGGGTAAAACGAAGAAGATTATCCGTAAGGCCTACCACTACAAGGCAGTAGATCGCTAAGCCTATACCTTGACCTGTATTTCCTTCAGCAATCATAAAGATACACACCGGAACGTATATAATAGCTGTTCCTACCACAGGAATTACTGAAGCAGCAGCCGTTAGCGCAAAAAGAAGTATTGCTCCAGGAGCTCCAAAAATAAGATATCCTATAAGAGCTACGATCCCCTGTCCTACTGCTACAACCGGAATCCCGATAGCATTGGCCATAATCAGTTTTCTCATTTTATCACCTATTAAAGAAATGTTGGATCTCTTCAACGGTGCAGAAGAAGTAAGAATCTTTTCAAAGAGTCTTGGCTTTTCCAGCATAAAGTAGAGAATAAAATACATGGACATTACTACAGTAAGGGTATTGAATGTACCACTGAGCGCTGACGTAGAAAATCTTCCTACATTATCTTTCAGTTTCGCCATATTTTCTTTACTCAGAATATCAAATCCTGTTTTGGAAAATATGTAAGAATGTATTTTATCCAGGAAAACATTGAACTTGGCCATATAAGCCTGCGCATTTCCCAGTTTATCAATAATCAGATCGGCAATAAAATAGATGGGGAGAATAAGGACAATAAGACTCGCAAACATTAATACAAACGCAGCAAGAGAAGGTTTCCATTTTTTTTCTTCCTGCAGGTAAAAGTTATATTTTCTGCAGACTACATAAATGGTGATTGCCCCCAAAACAGAGGGAATAAACAATGCCAGATTAAAACAGATCAGCCCTGCAAGCACCACAATAATGGTCAGCAAAGACATCTGCTTTATCGCAACACTGCTTATTTGTTTGTCCTTATTCATCATGTACTTTATATTTTATTTACTGTACATAATTTGTCTTGGTTTTCCTAAGAAAGCACAATATGTAGAGTACATTACAATCATAATAAACGGAGCGGTTAGGATAACCCCAATTCCGCAAAGAATAACCCCTGCAATAGAGATCAGGAATCCTAAGAATCCGGTTAGTAAGAAAATTCCATAGTTTTCTTTAGCAATATTGAATGATTTCCCTAAAGCATCTGTAGCTGAAGCATTTTCAAATAACAGAATAGGATATCCTAATAAAAGGAAAGGATATACAAAAATAATAGGCAGCACACACAATGCAAGGGCAACTGAAGAAATAATACCTGATAGAAGGCTATAGATCAATATATTTACAAAATTCTGACGGTATCCGATGAATAGATCAGAAAACTCAATAGGGCTTTTGGTATTATATTTATTCACCATGTAGATCAATCCTACATACAAAGGAGATAATAAAAGACCGAAAAGACTGGAAGCTCCCATATACAAAGGAAGTCCCGGAGCACTCCAATAATTGAAATCACCTCCTGAAGATTTCATATCTTCTACGATAGAAGCAGAATCAAATCCGGTAAGCATCTGAATAACAGACCCTCCAACCAGATAAATAATCATTGCTACAATTCCGTAACCGAAAACACCTTTATACATTTCAAAGGCATGAGAAATAATCGACCCCGTATCTCTGTTAGGTACAGAGCCTTGCTGATCAAATTCGTTAAATTCAGACATAGTTTAAATATTTAATGATTTTACCAAAATTAGTTTTTTTTGGTAAAAAATCATATTAAACACGAATGAATTTTAACTTTTCTCTGAAAAAACGGTTTTATACAGTGAATAAATCATCGCATTCCAAAAAGGAAACGTGAAAAGCCCTCCTATCAAAAACAAAGCAAAGCCTAAATACTTAAATAGAAAAGCAACGATTACACAAACCATTATTTCCACAAAATACATTTTAAGTGCTTTAAAGTTCAGAGAAATTGCTTCAAATATCCTTTTATCAGTAAAAAACATAAGTGGCGCGACAAACAGAGTCACAGCAACCCAAGCAACCGCCAATACTACGGTAGGAATTGTAAATCTGTAAATAAAGAACCAGAAAAGAAAATATCCTACATATTTGAAAAAGTTGAGCCCATTGTACCCGGCAAAGAGATCCCCGATCACAATATTTTCTTTAAGATCAATTTTCCTGAAGATCTGGAACATCCCGAGATTCAACGGATATAAAAATGCTGTAGTTCCCCAGATAGCCAGTGTAAACATCTGATAATTTTCGGTAGCAGTTATTGCTTCCATTTTTTTCAGATATACTTTTGTTCCCTGTAAAAAGGCTTCCTCCAACTCTTTATTGTACGAGAAAACGTCATATTTCGTTCCAAAAAGCATAACGGCGGTAAGCAATATTGCGAAAAAGATGATGGAAAACATCAACTGAAAAACCAGTGTTTTATTCCAATAAAAAAAAGCCTGCTTCAATATAAAATCTAGTCCCGGTTTCTGAGGATATTTGTTCTGCATCATAAAAAATTTATGCAAAAGTAAACATCAATAATTATTTTTGCAGAATGTTTTCAGTGAATCATCAAAAATTTATGGAAATGGACGAACTTTCTCTTCAGAAGGTTCCCTATTTTTTCGTAATCGACTTTCTCTCGGAGAGTGTCGAAATATATCAGGAACACGAAATTGAAAAATCAGGTTTAATCATTGATTTTCAGGAATTTTCAAACACAAAAAAAACACAAGCGCTAGATAAAAAAGTAGTTTGGAAATCGTTTCCTGAAAAGTTGGAAAGTTTTAAAATCGGTTTTGATAAAGTTCAGAAAAATATTCGGTTAGGAAATTCTTATTTAGTAAACTATACTAGAAAAACAAAGATAGAGACGAATTTAACCTTAGAAGAAATTTTTTATCACTCAAATGCGAAGTATAAAGTATTTTATAAAGATTTTTTTGTATTTTTTTCTCCTGAAACTTTTGTAAAGATCATTAACGGTAAAATTTTAACTTATCCCATGAAAGGCACCATTGATGCCTCTATTGAAAATGCTGCGGAAATACTGAAGAATGATAAAAAGGAAAAAGCAGAACATTACACTGTAGTAGATCTGCTCCGGAATGATCTGAGCATGGTAGCTGATGATGTAAAAGTGGACCAGTTCCAGCATATTGATTTCATCAAAACCCAACAAAAGGATCTGTATGCAATGAGTTCTGAAATTTCAGGAATGGTAAAACCTGAATTTGATGGAAAAGTAGGAAGTATTATGCAGAAACTTCTTCCTGCAGGCTCTATTTTAGGAGCTCCAAAGCCTAAAACACTGGAAATAATTCTGGATGCGGAAGGATATGAAAGAGGCTATTACACGGGCGTTTGCGGCTGGTTTGACGGACAGAATGTTGACAGCTGTGTGATGATCCGTTTTATAGAAAAAGAAGGAGAGCAGCTTTATTTCAAAAGCGGAGGCGGTATAACGCATATGAGTAAGTTAGAAGACGAATATCAGGAAATGAAAAATAAAATCTATGTCCCAATTCATTGAAAGCATTAAAGTAGAAGATCAGGAGATTTTTCTATTGGATCTACACCAGAAACGTGTCAATCAAACATTCTCCCATTTCGGGAAAGAAGACTCTATTGATCTGGCCAAGATTTACAAAAATCTGCAGCATGACGAAGACGGTCTTTTCAAACTAAGAATCTCTTATGATCTTGACAAAAGAATCAGGACACAGATGATTCCTTACGCTATTCCTGAGATTCAGACTTTCAAGCTGGTAGAAAACAATAGCTTTGATTATTCATTCAAGTTTGAAGACCGTAAAGAGCTGGATAAAATGAAAATGAAATCCAAAGCAGAGGAAATCATTATCGTTAAAAATAATCATATCACCGATACCTCTTTTTCCAACCTTTTATTTTTAAAAGGGAAAGACTGGTTTACTCCCGCTACCTATTTGCTGAACGGAGTACAGAGACAGCACCTTTTAAAGCACAAAAAGATCAAAGAAACGGAGATCACTTTACAAAACATAAAGCAGTTCACCCATTTCCAGATCATTAATGCATTGAATGATTTTGATGATATGTTCATCTACCCTATCGACAGAATTATCAATCTGCCGGGGAATGAAGAGTATCTTGACCTTTAAGGTTATTTCATAAATTCAAAGTATGACTTCAGTACATCTGCGCTATTCTTCCCGTGAGTATTTACTTCCAGGATTTTTGGCTGTGCATCAGGTTTGAAAAAATTCTCAAGAACTCTGTCAAGCGTAATTTCATCCTCCACTTTTACGTAGGAGAAACCAAAGTGCTTGGCAAGAGATTCGGCATTCTTACGGTGTTTTGTGGCAATAAACTCGTCTAATGTATTCGGGTTGGCATTTCCAGGCCCCGGAATGATTTTAAAGATATTTCCTTCACCGTTATTAAAGATCATAATTCTTACAAACGGCGGAATATATTGATTCCAAAGTCCATTGATGTCATAAAAGAAACTTAAATCTCCTGTGATCAGCAAAGTAGGATTTTCATTTTTAATAGCAAATCCCATTGCCGTAGAAGTAGATCCATCAATACCGCTGGTTCCTCTGTTACAATACATTTTTCGCTTTCCAAAATCAAACAGCTGCGCATATCTGATCCCGGAAGAATTACTGAAATGGATGTTATAGTTTTCAGGAATCGTTTGTGAAGCCTTATTAAAGAAATAAAAATCTGAGAAGTCAATCGTATTTAAAAACTGCTCATGTTTAGCGTCTTTTTTATCCCTTAAAACATCCCAAAGATTAAAATAAGGTCTAGGCTCCAGATTGATAAATTTCAACAATTTCGAGAAGAAAACTTCAGGCTTAACTTCAATTTTCTCAGTCAGTGAGAAATAAGTATCCGGCTGCCAGACTTCATCCAGATGCCAGTGCTGTTTAGGACGTGCACTTCTTAGGAACTGTTTTACCTTTTTTGAAACCACGTTCTGTCCCACAGTAATCAACAGGTCAGGAGCATATGTTTTATAGTCTTCTTCTGTAAAATTAAATATATAACGGTCTATATGTTTAAAAAACTTCTCGTGATGAAGGTTTGAATTAGCTTCACTCAAAACAATAACAGAATGGTTTTTGACCAATTGAGTCAATTGATTTTCCAGCTCAGGGCTGTAATCTCTTGTCCCTACCAACAGCATAATTCTTTGTGAAGTATGCCATTCTGCAATTAAACTTGAAGGAATTTCATACTCTTTGTGTTTGATTGTTTTTTCTACCGTAGGAAAAGTAGGAAGTTCCGAAACAAGCTCATACAAAGGCTCCTCCAAAGGAATATTAATGTGCACCGGCCCCTGCTTTTCAAAGCAAAGTTCAATGGCTTTTTTTATAGTATCGAAATTAATATCTTCTGCATGCTCTTTGCTGTCTTCCAAAAGCTGGAAGTCACCATAGGAATGCTGATGAAAAACATCCTTCTGTCTTATCGTCTGCCCATCAAACAGATCAACAAAATCAGTCGGTCTGTCAGCAGTAAGTACCAAAAGTGGAATATTCTGATAAAAAGCTTCGGTAACAGCAGGATAATAGTTAACCACTGCGGATCCGCTGGTACAGGTAATTGCTACCGGTTTCTTTTCGCTTTTCGCCATTCCCATTGCCACAAAAGCAGCACTTCTTTCGTCTACAATACTGTAACAGTTAAAACTATCTACCTCCGAAAAATGAATGGCCAAAGGAGCATTTCTTGACCCCGGAGAAATTACGATATCAGCAATTCCGTACTGTTGAAGAAGATGTGCAAGTATTTGGATACTTCTCTTAGAAGAATATTTTTTCATACAGCAAATTTAACTTATAAATAATGATTTTAAAATCATTTAAATTAAAAAAAATGTAATTTTGCTATTCGTAAATTTCTAAAAATGGATAAAATACCTAGTGTAGACCTGCGTGATTTCCTTTCGGACAACCCGGAACGCAAACAGAAATTTGTAAATGAAATCGGAAAAGCTTATGAAGAAATTGGTTTTGTAGCCTTAAAAGGCCACTTTCTTGATGACAACCTAGTGGATGATTTGTATGGAGAGGTAAAAAACTTTTTTGAACAGCCAGTGGAAACGAAACAAAAGTATGAGATTCCAGGTATTGGCGGCCAGAGAGGTTATGTAGGATTCGGTAAAGAAACTGCAAAAGGTTTCAAAAAAGGAGACTTAAAAGAATTTTGGCACTTTGGACAATATTTGTCTGATGATTCAAAATACAAAACTGAGTATCCCGACAATGTAATCGTTGATGAACTTCCAAAATTCAACGAAGTAGGTAAAGAGGCATTCCAGATGCTTGAAAAAACTGGACAGTATGTTCTTAGAGCTCTAGCATTGCACCTTGGTTTAAATGAATTTTATTTTGATGACAAAATCGCAGAAGGAAATTCTATTTTAAGACCTATTCACTATCCGCCAATTACCGAAGAACCGGATGATGCGGTAAGAGCAGCAGCTCATGGAGATATCAACCTTATTACGCTTCTAATGGGAGCACAGGGTAAAGGTCTTCAGGTTCAGAACCACAACGGAGAATGGATTGATGCAATTGCAGAACCGGATGAATTGATGATCAATGTAGGAGATATGCTTTCAAGACATACCAACAACAAATTGAAATCTACAATCCACAGAGTGGTAAACCCACCAAGAGAAATGTGGAGTACTTCAAGATATTCAATTCCTTTCTTTATGCATCCTGTCAGTGCAATGTCTTTAAATGCACTTGATAATTGTGTAGACGAAAACAATCCAAAACTATACGAAGATACAACTGCCGGAGAATTCCTGCATGAAAGATTGATTGAACTTGGATTAATTAAAAAATAAAAAGAAACGGCTGTCTCAAAATAGAGGCAGCCGTTTTAAATATATAATATTTCGGTTAGAAACATGAAACACGCGTACATATCATTGTACAGCCATTGAATCTGTAACATCCTGTACCTTGACTATTAAGCTCTGCGCAAAGATCATCAGGGGAATCCCTCAGATCGTAGCACTTATCAATTCCTCCTGAAATACTTTTCAATTCTTTTCTCTCAATTTTCTTTAAATTTCTCATAGTTATTTGTTTTATTTTTCCTACTCTGTAAGCTTTTCGGATAACGCCTGCCTAAAGTAGTAATATTCACCGAATAAAAATAATAATTTTCTACTACAGATTATTAAGAGATATTAAAGGAGCTAATTGATGTTTAATTATTTTGTCCTATCCTGTTATACAATAAAATTCAGGGCATGGTGTAGGCTGGGTGAAAGTTCCCCATGGACAGATACAGGTATAAGAATCACCACCACTTCCTGGGTTTCCTCCACCTCCCGGATTTCCTCCGTAAGGCACACATTTTCCACCTGAACAGATCTCTCCCGCAGAGCACCCTCCTTCTCCTGGTCCTCCGCCCTCAAAACAATATGCAGGAAAGTCAACTCCTGCAACAATACTTCTCTTGTCTTCTCTTGAAAGTTTTTTTAGATTTTTCATAGTTTTTGATTTTTGGTATTTCCTACTCTATAAGCTTTTCGGATAACGCTTGCTTAAAAATAATATTTATTTAATTAATAATCAAACAATTGAATAAAATTAAGTTTTTACCAGATTCAAGAGTCTCTTATTTTACTAAACTTTATTTTTTTATATACCATATCTTGTTTAGTTAAAAATATTTTAGCTATTTTTACTTTACCAACAAATTTTTAATTAAAACAATATGAAAAATTTAAAAAAACTACAAAAAGGCCAATTAAAAAACATTTCTGGAGGAGCTACTCTTCCTGAAGCAGATTTCTGCATGTATTATTGCAGTGGAGTAATTGTTTGTGCAACGTGCAGTGATGATTTCAAATGCCCGGACACCAACAGTGATATGTAAGATTGAAAATCAAAATACCATAAATGGAAACCGTTTCTTTGTTGAAGCGGTTTTTTATTTGTGTATACTTACAATAGGATAAATTTTAACTACTCTTATAGTATTTTCACGCAAAGATTCATTTTAATAAAAACAGACAGTTTATGAGCTTAAAAATAATACCGTCATTAATAAGTAATACTTTTCATTAAAGTATAGAACACATTAACATTAATAATAAGAGCCTTCTCCCGCTATCCATTCATACTCCTCACGCCTGCGCATTGCCACGCTCAAACCCACTCACTCTCCTACACATGCTGTGGGGTAACCATTACTATCGGGGCTAGGGAAGACGAATTAATTATGAATTATAAGTTATGAATTATGAGTTATGAATTATGAGTTGTGAAGCCGTCCAGTCTAAGAGTTATGAATTTTACATTCTAAGATTTAATATCCCCAATGATGTCATTCCGCAGGAATCCAGCCACATTGATTAGG
>JAITUA010000014.1 GCA_031286615.1 Chryseobacterium sp.
ATTGAACATCGAAAGTGCATATTTTCCAGTAAAATTATAGCTATCACCTCCCCCGCCATCTCCGGGTTTTACACCAAGATAATTGGTGACATTTTGAGGTCTATATGAAGAACCATGAAGATCAAATGTAGCAGGAGGTAGCCCCATGCTTCCATCATCATAAATCCATCTTCCGTCTGGGTCAGTATTAGAAATAGGGTTATTAGCTACATAAGCATATGTACTAGTTGAAGTATAGGCCTCTGCCAGTTGGTCTATCCCGTTCCATCTTCCAATATCTGGCATATACTCTCTCCAGCCGTAGCTATACATGCCTGTTTCCTGAAGTTCTTTGCCGTTGTATTTGTTATATTTATAACTTCCCTGCCCAAAGAATGTATTTCCAAGGTGATTTCAGTACTTCTAAATATAGCAGTTTCTCTAAAAAAGAAAGTAAAACCACTACTTTTGCAGTATTTTTTTATTTTATTCACGGACACGAGCGAGGACGCCAGCGCTAGTGGGGTTAAGTTTTGAAATATTTCTTTAAATATTTAATATCTTCAGGATTATTAAGATTACAGTCAACTATAATTACATTTTTATTTACTAATTCGTTTAGCTGTTCAAAGATTTTCTTTAAATTATCAATCAAAAACTCAAATGATGTCATATGGAAACCAATATTGCTAATAATGATATTATCTTTTTTTCCATCGATTAATAATTTTAGTAAAATTATGTGTAATTTACCTAAGGTATCATCTACTCTAATTTCAACACCTGTTAATTGATTAAACAAATTAATTAACTTAATTTGTTCATTCTTCCTAATTTCGTCGTAAAAATAACTTATTTTTAGAGCATTATCATAAGCGAAATTAACGAAAACATACTCATTCATATCCTTTAAGGTTTGTAACTCTTTTGAATTTATTATAGATATTCTGTTCATTATCTTGTTGGTTTTACAGGGAATTTATATATTTTTCCATAATTAACAGGATTTGCGTTATCCCATTTTGCATTGTTCATAAGTATATCCATATATTTATAGTCACCAGTTAGTATTTTATATTGAATAGCAGAATTCATTCTATGGTTACCTTCATTTAAATAAAATTTTCCTTCCCATCTAAATCCGGCTACTCCTACAGGTTTATTAAATGTACCATTCATCATTTGTTCTAAATAGTTGCCTGTTATAGCCGGGTCTATTCCAGAATTGAAACTTTTGAAACCGTGAGCTTCTGCTTCTGCAGCAATCTTTGACGTCATAGAAACCTCTTCTGCAGCGGCTATAGTCTTTCCATAACCACCAAACATCAATCCGCCACCGCTTCCTTCATCTTGTAGTATCTCCATATGGGAACTGTTCACATTTCTGGCAAATCTGTCCAGCCAGTTTTCTCCTTCGTTATAGAGAGAATAATCTCTCCATGTTCTATATTGTTCTAATGGGCTTTCACCATTGGCGTTTACATTAGCATTTCTGATAAGTCCAAACAATGCTGTTTGTCCATAACTAATTGAAATCCTCTCCACTTGCCCAACTTCTAGCCTTCCTGCTTTTTTCTTCCCTCCAAACAGCCAACTTATAAATCTTTCTATAACTCCGGGACCTTTGCTGTTTTTTGGAGCAGGTCCACCACCACCATCTCCATATTTTACGCCAAGATAATTTATAGCACCTTGAGGTTTATATGATGAACCAAGAAAACCAAAGGTCTGCCCGGTTGTATCAGTAATATGTCCTGAGTCATCCATCCATCTTCCATCAGGATCTGTCATTAAAATAGGGTTATTGGCTACATAAGCATAGGGACTGGTAGACAGGTAGCTTTCTGCCAGTTGGTCTATCCCGTTCCATCTTGCAATATCTGGCATATACTCTCTCCAGCCATAGCTGTACATACCGGTTTCCTGAAGTTCTTTGCTGTTGTATTTGTTATCTTTATAACTTCCCCGCCCAAAGAATGCATTTCCTGTTTTCAGGTGATTCATCCCAAAAGGATAGTAATCATTAGAATCTGTAACCTCAAGAGTTTCTGCGCTGTTTTTTGCAAAACTTATCCCTATATTTCCCAGATTATCGTGCTGGTAAGTACATTAGTTTCTCTAGAAAAGAGAGTAAAGCCACTACTTTAAACTGCCCAAGAGTTTAGACACTTTTATTACTTCCATGTTTAGAACATTACCTATTTTAGATTAGTCTTACTCTTTGTTTTCAATATATTCCTTTTGTAGCTCTCAAGTTAAAGAAGAGTCATCCTTTAAATAAGATAACTCTCCTTTAAGATTACTTATAAAATCCTGAAATTATATTTTCCTCTGTTTTTAAAGATTGAAGCTTATCTACTATATCACTTTTGGTAATATTTTTCAAAAGTAAAAATCTGTTTAAAACGAAAGCAATTTCATTAGGATAATAATCAAAATATATATCTTGAGATCTTTTATTGGATGTCTCAATTAAATAATCCATTGTTGAATATGTCCAGTAATATTTATTATTGCTCTCTTTCGCAATAGCTTCGATCATTATAATATCCAGATCTTCTTTATCAATTTCATAGTTTGCATAAAATTGAAAATTCTCATTCTCTGTTAATAGAAATTTATTTTTTAATTTAAAGAAAAACATTCCATTTTCATTAATCTCTGTTGGACTATAAAGTATTAAATTTTCATCTTCATATTTATAATAGTGTCCTTCTTTTTCAAATATCAATAAATCGCATACAAGTTGATCTAAATATTTATAGCCTTTTATTAAAGAATTTCCTTCTAAAAAACTTGTAAATTCATAAGGCTGAAAGCCAAAAAGTTCTTTGTTTTTATTTATTACCATATTTATTATTATCTAGTATAAGGATGCAAACTTCTAATGCTTGTTCCTGTTTCATTCATCCAAATTCTTACTTGGCTTGTTGTTCCTGATTCATTAATTGTTCTTCCAAAATCTAATATTATTTGTCTTGCTCCTTGCGCTGATGTTCCAATAGTCCCTTCACCCTTCCAATACGCAAGGCAGCTTCTCCTAATATACCTTTGTACGATAATCCCTTTTGAAACATTTGTGATAATGGCCTGCCTCCAATATTAATTTCACCTGCAAAAAAATGCTCTGAGATGTGTCTTGTTACACCTGATGAAGCATTTTCTAACGTATTAGTAATTGCGCTTGTCCATTCACAATTATTATGCACTAAAATCCCTTTCTCAGAAACATAATAATTATGGTTGCCTTCTACTTCAAAGTTATAGACTTTTACTTTCTCATCCGAGAATTTAATAGATTCTACAAGTGAAGTTTTGCCATCTAAAAGATAAAAAAGAGTAGTTTTTTAACTACTCTTTTAATTTAAATTTTATGATTCCTTCAATGGAATATCATCGTAACTATAAACTTTAAGATTAAGAATATATTCTATAATTTTATCAACATCTGTTTCTGGACATTCTTTACCTTCATTCCAAACAGGGCTCTCAGGATAAAACCACAATTTACATTTATAATCTTTATCAAAAGTAACAACAAAATTAAATTTAATTTTATTTTCTTTTATACTTATATCACTTATATCACAACGTATACTTAAATTTTCTTTTGAATAATTTGAATAGTTTCCTCCAAATCCAAAAGAAATATTTCTCGTGTCTATTTTTGTTTCTTTCAATTTATAAATAAAATAATGATATGTTTCATACCGTATATCATTAGCTACTTTAGAAAGATATTTCATATAATTTAATGCATCTGAAATCGTATTAAATTTTTCAAGTGAATTTTTCTTATTAATAAAGCGTAATTTATTGAAGACCCCCATTTCTTCAGCATCATAAAAAACTAAAATTGAATCCTTATTTCCATGAACAATAACATCGTAATAAATAAATTTTATACTTTCAGAATTTTGATAAAAATTTATATATTCAAAATCTGATATATTAAAAATTGCATTTTTAAGTCTTTCTATCATTTTTATTTTATTTTATTTATAATAAGTTTTCCATTTTGAAATATTTGGAAACCTCCGTCTGGATAAACGTAAGTTGCATTACCAGCACCTCTTTGCTGTATTCTTAATATACCTTTAGCTTCAGGAAATACATTTCCCATATCATCAGCAACCAATTTTATAATTCTATCATCAGTTCTTGTTTTATCTAAAGCTTTAAATATACTTTCTAAATGTTTAATAGTTGCTTCTTGAGAAGTAAGAGACTTTGTTTCAATATTTGCAGCATACTCCATAAACATTCCTAATCTTTCGGTCCAACAGGTATTATGCACCAAAATCCCTTTCTCAGAAACATAATAATTATGGTTGCCTTCTACTTCAAAGTTATAGACTTTTACTTTTTCATCCAAGAATTTAATTAATTCTACGTGAGAAGTTTTTCCATCTAAAGTAGTAAGGACCATTCCTTTTACAAGGTCTTTAGCTTCTACCCAGTTTCCGTTTACATAGAAAGGGTGTTCCTGTGTACAGGTAATTTCTGTCCCATTTACAGAAATCTTTATTAACGAAGAAGAAATATTGCGGGATAGGGCTACTACTTTTTTCAGTTCTTTTTTTCCTGTCTTTTCATTGTAGCTCCATACTAGATCTCCTACTTTAATATCCTCAATCTTTTTGTTTCCTTTTTCTAGTGCTACTAATGTACCTTCTGTAAAGCAAATCTTAATAAGACCATTGGTAATTCTTCCTACAGGACCGCATACAATTTTGCTCATTCCTGCAGCTCTCCATCCTGCAGATAAAAGCTCTCCACCAGCAAGGGATGCAGGTAATTCTAAAAACATAAAGTTTTCAGCTGCAGATACAGACCTTCCTACTTTGGTATTTTCTATGGCGCTATACAGCAAAGATCTGCTTTGGCTTAAGTTCCATCTCAGTCTGGCATTGTTGACACCAAGGTCCATCATAAAACTGTTGTATGATCCTTTTCCAAAGCCACTGCCTTTTTTTCCAGTTACAATGACTTCAGGAACATAATTTATTGGTTCACCAATACCTCCTTCAGCATAATTGGTATTAAGACTTTGATAACTGCCGTCATAACCAAGACTTACACCACTGCCGTCTTCAAACCCCGAACCTGTATTATGCCAAGTCCCTGCTCCTAAACCTAATGCCGTTGAAATAAGATTGAAAGGGTTTCCGCCATTACCGCCACCGCCATCTCCATAATTTATACCAAGATAATTTATAGCGCCTTGAGGTTTATATGATGAACCAAGAAAACCAAAGGTCTGCCCTGTTGTATCAGTAATATGTCCTGAGTCATCCATCCATCTTCCGTCTGGGTCAGTATTAGAAATAGGGTTATTAGCTACATAAGCATATGTACTAGTTGAAGTATAGGCTTCTGCCAGTTGATCTATCCCGTTCCATCTTCCAATATCCGGCATATACTCTCTCCAACCATAGCTATACATACCTGTTTCCTGAAGTTCTTTGCCGTTGTATTTGTTATCTTTATAACTTCCCCGCCCAAAGAATGCATTTCCTGTTTTCAGGTGATTCATCCCAAAAGGATAGTAATCATTAGAATCTGTAATTTCAAGAGCTCCTGCGCTATTTCTTCCGTAAGAAACCCTTACATTCCCCAAATGATCTTTGTATTGGTAAATATACTGATCTTTCTGATAATCATAAAATCCTTCTGCAGTGGATAAATACTGCAAATCCGGAGTTTTCAGACTGGCTGTAAAGCCTTCTCCTACAGGCTGTACAGTAGGGTCTGTGATCATCCCAAAGGCTTCCGGCTGCATGGCTCTGGCAGACATTGAAGAAAGCATCAACGTTTCTGAACCACCACCTGAACCAGAATTTTCTGTTCTTAGATATTGAAAACCGTCTAAATAGTCCGTAAACCTTTTTGTCGTTGTAAAGCCGTTAAATCCGGTAATCGTTGTTATATTTTCTTTTGACAGCTTTATTCCATCTGCTCTGTATTTCGTATTAATGGTAACATCTTCGTTTCCGGATTTGTTTAAGTGAAGGTTATTGGGCAGATCCAAATAATTATATTGAATAGAGCTGATTCCTTTATCCTGCATGGTCAGCATATTCCCGTTCAGGTCATATGTGATGGTATTTCCTCCGCCTTCATAGCCTGTCGGGTTTTGGGAAATATCATTGATGTTTGTCGCCTGATTTCCTGTATAGACATAGTCCAGATTGTCAATTACGGTTGCCGTATTGCTTCCATACTCCGCTACGGAAGTTCTGTACAGACTGCTGATATTTCCGTTGAGATCATATGATAATGATTCTGTATTTTCTTTACTGTACGGGTTGCCCGGGTTTTGATAATAACCCGCGGTAATCCTGTTCATTGAATCATAAGCATAGCCGTATCTTTTTGGGGTAAGCGAAGGATTTACCCCTACTGTTTCTACCGCTCTCCAATCTACTTCTGTAATGTTTCCATTATATTTCGGGGTTACATTCTTTCCTGAAAATTGTGCCGGATCAGGATTATCTATTCCATTTTTTTTGTTATACTTAATGGCATAAGAAAAAAGTTTTCCTCCCAGATCTGCCAGTCCCATCTGGCTCTTATTGATATCAGCCAGCCAGCCACGAATATTGTAGGTATAATCTATACTTTGAAGATTATTTCCTACTTTTTTGCTCGTTATTTGAGAAAGCTCATTATAGGTATTTTCTGATAATAATTCTTCAGGTTTGTCATCTACCTGATGGTAATGCTGTAAAAGCCTGTTTCCTGAATCATAGACATAACGCTGTTTAATGATTACTCCCTGTTCACCCGGTTTTCTTACATGATATACATTGCTTTTTTGAGGAACACCTACAAAATCAAGTTCAGATTCTGTTTTGGAGTATCCTCCTAAATGATTAATTGAATGCGTTCCGATTACTCTTCCTTTGTTATCATAGTAGACATAACTTTTCGTCCAGTTATCATCTTCAATATTCTTTACAAGGCTCATTACAGGAAGACTTTTCGTGCTTATTGCATTAGCTGTTGAATTGTCAGATAGCGGCACCTTTCCCATAATGGAAGAAGGAAAAGCCGGATTGAAGCTGTATGAAGGATAAGTGTCATAATAGTTAACACTTAACAGTACATTAAGACCAGTTGGAGTAGATACCTTAGTATAATATACTGGCAGGCCATTTAAGACAAATCCTGTTGTAGCAGTTCTGGTTTCGTATAAATTAGTATTGATGTTGGCACTGTTTTGCATGGATGCCCTGCTGGCAGGATTATTGGTGATTCCAGTGTAAATAACTCTTCCAAACTGATCATATTTGGTAAAAAGCCATTGTCCTTTTCCTTTCAGGATGGTATCCTGAGACAAGATAAGTTGATCTGCCTTATTATACACCATATATTCCCAGGATTTCCCCGGTATTTTCTTTTCTACCAGCCTGTTCCAGCCATCATACCGGTACTGATAGCAAAGATTATCCAATACAGTCGGGGTTAATGTAGAAGCAGAAGCTAATGGAGGAAGCGTATAAACCAGTCCGCCATATTCGTTGTATATATAATACGTGTCTGCATTCTGGGTTCCGTCTTTTTTTCTTGTTAAGATGGTCTGTCCTTTCTTATTTTTGAATTGGGTCGTTATATTACCATCTTCATCCGTAACAGCAGATTTGTATAGAGTGTTCTCTGGATAAGTTCCTGAAAGATTTGGTGCTCCATTGGTTCGTCCCTCTACCCAACTTGTTATCACGGTATATTTTTTCACTGCATCTGCTGAGGTATTGGCAGCATACGAAAACTGTACGGGATGTCCTGCCCAGTCGTTACCCACTTGTCTTTGTTCCTGTGGTCTTCCCAGAGGAGAAGATTCCAATATTTTTTCGGCATAGATTTTTTCATTTCCGTACAGGGTAGAAGCATTGGAAAGCGGGTTGGCGTATAAAGCTCCGTTTTGTGTCTCTGATTGTGGCACAGGCAGGTAGCTTTTTACCTGTCTTCCATAGGCATCATATTCTACGGGAATGGCAATGTCTTTTCCGGAGGGAGTTGCTTTTACCGCTATATTTTGCTTTGCTCTTCCAAGTCCGTCAAAATATTGTACGGATTCTGTTTTTTTTGAGCAATCTTCTGTCAGACAGTTTTTTTCATATACATAGTTCTCTGTCGAACTAAGATTAGTCTGTGCATAGGTAAAACCAACCACAAACAAATTGAGTATTAGTATTATTTTTTTCATTGTGTTTAGTTTTTGTAGTTGTATTGATATTCTTTCAGGGTTACTCCGTTCATATCTACAATTTTTTGTAACCTGTTATTAGCATCGTACTTATAAATTGCTCTGATTCCATTGGGAGGGGTTGTTGTTGTCATTCCTATGAGTGGATCATAGGTTATGGTTGTGATCTGAAAGTCCTTCAATGCGGCTGTTTTTCTGAAATTATCCAGTGCAGTAAGTAGTGCCGATTCATTAGCCGGGTTTTGGGCATCCGCAATGGAAGCATCTACAATAGTCTGAATATAAGGTGATACTTGTGCATAGGTTGCTCCTTCTATCTTAGCAATAGGCTGTGTTTTGTCATAGCCATATACAATAGCCGTGGGAATTCCTACGGAAGATGTAAACTGCAGAAGATTTCCTTTTTCATCATAGAGATCAAATTTCATAGTCGTTTTTGTAGTTCCATCATTAATGTTGGTAGTTACTACAGAAGTTGGGAGTGTACTGCCTGCATTTTCATATTTTGTCTCTGCTTTGGAAGCGGTTTTTCCATCATTTTTTTCTTCCGCAATGACAGGGGCATCTAAAATATGAGCATTGGAGAGGTTGGCATATCCGGTTTCAGGATAGGTATAAAGTTGCTCTACTGTGTTTCCGTCCACCACTTTTTTGGTAGATTTTATTCCAAAATTGAACGCATTGAAATTAGTTTCCGATTTCTCTTCAATACTTTGCCCGTTATCAAAATAGCTCGTGGAGGTAACCGATGATTTTGTCAGCCATCCTGGCTTGGAAGTTAAAGAGTTATTACTCCAAAGTTGATAATCATCTAATCCGAAGATTTCTTCAAAAGTGTAATTATTCTGCTCAGAAACCAGAAGCTTATTCTGTGCATTATACACTTCTTTCTTATCCAGTAATCCACCGCTGGTTAAAGAATAATAAGGCCAGGAATCTGCCGTCTTAGGATAATCGTCCGGGTTTTTGTAGTAATACTTTACATAACCGTTGCTATTATCAGCCTCTGTTATTTTAACATTTTTATATAATGGATAATTATCCGCATTCACGTCTAATTCCGGAGAGAATAAAATACCTGATGAAGCCTGGCTGTCTGAAAAACTGTTATAATCAAATTTTGTAGTTTTTACAGGAGCTGTTTCCGCTTTGCTGTTATAATAATTAATACTGGCGATTCTTATTCCTTTTCCGGTCACTTTGTTGGAAAAAGGCTGCGGAGTATGCTCCATTCCGAATAAATTGGCCTGCCCTCTTCCTCCGGATCCATTAACAGCTAAGACGTAATTTCCGGGTGGCAGATCATATTCTCTCACCGAGTAATATTGATAAGAATAGCACTGAGTTCCTCCGATAACCGCTCCGCCACTGTTATAAATCACATAATCTACTTTGGGCGGAGTATTGGTGTCCCAATAAGGCGGGACAGGATAAAACTCTTCAACACCAAAGACAATAAATACTTTTTTGGTTGGTGTTGTTCCTGAAACTGTAAAAGGGTAATTAGGGAACGGCTTAGTGGTATTATACAATATAGCCTTGAATGGGCTCAAATATTGTAATTCCGGATCTATAAAGCTGTTTCCGCTCAAAATAGAATTTGCATAGCTTGGCTCATTGCGATCCTTGTAATATTGATTCGGCTCAAAATTATATTCTACCACTCCTTTGGCCGGACTTATTATTCTCTTTAAAACTCCGTAAACTGCTTTAGGTAACGTGGGCAAAGTAGATTGGTCGCATAAATCATGGGGGCTCATTCCCGGAGATTGCGGAGCTGCAGACGTATCATATTCAAATTCTGTTGTTTCAGATACAGATTCATTCTTATCCAGCTTTTTAAGTTTCATTAAAGTTCTTAAAGGACTTCCTGTATATTCAAAGCCGTAGCCGGAAATCATATGGTTATAATTGTCTTTTAAACTTATTTTCTGAAGCTGATACGGATCATTCATACTACCTTCCAAAAAAGAGTCATATAAATAATCAAATTCAATTTTTCCGAAACCGGGTGAGGTAATTGTTTTTAATTTACAGGTTTCATAGACCAGTGTGCTGGAGCCATTCTTATATTTTATGTTTTTCTGATACGTAAAGTTAGCAAGCTCTACATTATTGGCATCTTTAATCTGGGATAAAAAGAAGGCAGATCTATACACCTTTCCTCCTTGTGAATAAACATTTCTTTCCTGATTGCTTCTGCTGTAATCATTAAAGAAGTATTTTGTACCATTTGTATCGGTTATGGTAAAGGAATCAAGGATAAGGGTTGCGGTATTACTGGTGCGTGTATACTCTATCTTAATCTTATTGGAAGAAAGGTTAACCAGTTCAAAAGTATTAGTGGTAAGATTCCTCTTAAATTTGAATTTTCCGGAAACTCCCGGAAGATTGTAATAATAAATGTCATTAAAATTATTTTTAACATAATTACCATTAGAAGGATCATCATACATCTCATCAATATCAAGTTCTATACTTCTTGAGATAACTCCTCCGGTAAAAACGGTCCACCCTGTACCTGTTTGGCTGGCAGGTTCACTTTGTGAGACATTCATAGGATTGTAAGACAGTCCTACATTTAAGCTCATCCCATTGTTGGAAGTTGGTAATCCCAACAAAGGGAAAGAAATATCCGGAAGACCTGTTGCATTGGATACAGGAGTATTGGCATAGGTGGCAAGGGAAGAAACAGAGGGTACAGGTCTGGAAGAGTCTCCGAAATTAACCTGCTGTTGCTGGGCATAAAATTGCCCCATACCGGCAACAAGGATTGCCAGTGAAATTATGGTTTTTTTCATTATCTTGTGTTTATTTCTTGATTAATTTGGCATTAGCCGTTTTATTGTTATCAGTTTTTATTGTCACCAGATACGCTCCCTGAACCAAAGCCTGGGTATTAATCTTAGTCACATTGTTCTTTGTTTTTATACTCTGAAGTTGTCTTCCACTCATATCATATAACAGAATATCAGCCTCTTTAAAGTCAAAGCCAATTTCTACATAAGCATAATCAGATACCGGGTTTGGATAGATTTTAATGTCATATTTTTCAATCAACTGATCAACCTGCTTGTCTCCCAGTTTTACAATCTTCCAGTTTTCTTTACCCAGTTCTTCTGCACTGGTTCCGGCAAGAATAATAGAACCGTCTCTATTCAGCTTTAAGTCAGAAAGTCTCTCTTCTTTTTGCCTGGATTCTCCTTTAACATGCTTTCTCCATTGCTCATTACCATTCTGATCCAGATACAGCATCCAGAAGGTTTCATCGTCGGTTTCTACTCTTCCTTCCGCCTGGGTGTAGCCACCTAATAAAATTCCTTTTGTAAATTCTTGATTCCTAGCTCTTGAATCCTGGCTCTGAATCACACTCATTCCCATCAAAATATCTCTGTTTTTGAAATTGTAGGATTTCTGCCATTGTTCCTCCCCTCTTTCATTTAAAGAAATCAGCCAAAGGTCTGTTCCTTCTTCAATTCCAACCGTTTTGTTTCCTGATCTTTCTGATCTGGATTCTCCACCAATGATAAAGCCATTTGAGGTTAATGCGAGAGTTCTGATATGATCGTCTCCTTTCCCTCCAAAATTCTTTTCCCATTCTACTTTTCCGTTTTTGTCTAACTTGACAATCCAGTAGTCGCCTTCACCGAAATTGTCGCTCTGCTTTGAGGTTGCAGATAACAGGTTATGGGTTGCAGGTTTGTCAGTCGAAGTATTAGTACTGATCGTTGATTGTTGATTATTCGTTTTAACAGATCCACTTCTGGAATAAATTCCAAGTAAGGCTCCACCGTCTTTTGTTGGAATTATCTTCTCTACTTCGTCTAAACCTCTTCCGCCTAAAATTAATTGGGA
>JAITUA010000019.1 GCA_031286615.1 Chryseobacterium sp.
TTGGAAGATGGGGCGTTATTGATCCATTGGCAGAAACATCAAGAAGATTTTCACCTTATGGCTATGCCTTAAATAACCCGGTAAGCTTTATAGATCCTGATGGAAGAAAAGCCGTACCCGTTCCTTACAAAGGGATGGAAAATCACCTGGTAGAAGGCTCTTATATGTGGCAGATGGCAGGAGGTAGCTTTAACCCTCACCAGAAAGTTCCTAATGGAAGCGGTGGCACATCGGCAGACTTTGGTGGGTTTGGGTATACTGAAAGTGAGCCATCCTCCGGAGGATTATCGTTTACAAGTTTGGAGGCAATTACCTTTGCTCAATCATATTTTGGAGGTGGAGGAAGTATTGGAGCCTTGTTTTCTATGGTTGAGCAATTGAAGAAAGCAGGTTGGAGTGATCCAGCTAATACGAAAGCAAAATATAATGATAAAGATATTTTACTTAAAGAAGTTCCAGCTTTAAATGAATTATTTCTAATAACTAACCCCAGTTTTGAGGAAGATTCTAGCATTAACTCACCAGGTGTAACTAGAGGAACCAGAATTCTTATAAATATGAATAATATTTCAAATATACTTAGATTCGCTTATACATTAGGACATGAAATGTATGGGCATGTATTTGCAAATAAATTTTTTAGAGATATTTATAATAGAACAACTCGTACTCCTGAAAAAAGCACAAGAGGATTTGACTTTTTTCAGGAAACTATGGGTATTGACTGGGAGATGAAATTAGGTAGTTCAAGATGGTGTGGGTTTTCGGGACTCGAAGCTGCCTCATTTTATTATAATATCAATAATTTAGGGTCAGGATATAATCAAGAAATAATTGATAAAGTAAGTAGTTATCATACTCGACTACAAATGGAATGGAATAATATTTATAATCAGAAACTCAAACAACTTGGTAAATAAAATGAAAAACATTTTTATTATAATTATTTTTATTATTAGTAACTCCTTGTATTCACAGATTAAATTGGACTTTAAATTAGATTTTAATTCTAATATTGCGGATATTGTTATAACTAATAACACCTCAGAAAATTATGTAATACCATTGGAAAAAAAATACTTGCGGCCATATGAACCTCTATGTGATAATTATCAAGAATATGAAGATAATTTTCCAAGCTTGGGATTAATGTTAATGATTGAGAATTTAAGTGATAATAATCTACTGACTTACTATGTTAATGACTATGTTGATCCTAATAAATTTGATTCGATAAGTAAAGAATATCAAAAACAAAAAATCAATTACGATAATTTAATTAACCAATGGAAAGCTTCTAACAAAATATCTAAAATAAATAATGCAAAAATAAATTATAGTATTATGAATAGCTTGATATTCATAAAGCCCCATGAAACCATCAGCTATAAAGTTAAAGTAGATATTAATAATATTACTAACCAAAAGTTTAAATTTTATTCATATTCATATAATCCACTTCAGTCTTACAAATATTATTTACAGTATTGTAGCCCTGCAGAAATGTATAAATATTTAACAAAAACCCAAAAGAAACAGATTAAAGACCAAGGGTATAAATTATTTTATGGTATATTAAAGTCTAATATTATATATAATAAAACAAGAAACTAGTATTTATTGTTGCTTACTTACGCGATTTTCCACTCATACATTTTCAAGATGTTTACAGTAGCCCTTTCGTTCTAAGAGCTATCTTATTCACATTGTAAGCTTAGCTTTATCGATCCTGATGGAAGAAAAGCCGTACCTGTTCCTTACGAAGGGATGGAAAACCATTTGGTGCAAGGTTCCTATATGTGGCAGATGGCGGGAGGCAGTTTTAATCCTCACCAGAAAGTTCCTAATGGAAGCGGTGGTACATCGGCAGACTTTGGTGGGTTTGGGTATACCGGAAGTGGGACCACTTTTGGACAAACACAGGCCTACGCAGATCTGATGCAATCTTTACAAAATGGAGGAGAATTTTCACTGAAAACCAATAACGGCTATATGAGCTGGTGGACAGGAGGTGCTTTGGGTGATGATACAACAGCTCAGGAGATGGTGGCGCATATGCTGAAGCTTAATAAATCCCCTTTTCCAGAAATTGGTTTGCCTTCTAATTATTTACCATCTCAGAAAGGTTTTGATTGGGGGCATGTAGGAAATACTATGACTGCCGGAGGAATTACCTATTACGCTTTAGAAAAAAGTATCTACAGTAAGTACCATTGGGTAGATTCAAAAGGTATTATTAGATCTACCAAACTTTTAGAAAAAGGGGCCAATGGTAAATTTGTAAGAGGAGTACAAGGGCTTAGAAATGGATATGCAGCTGCTGGAAAAGCAACTTCTGCGTATTCTATAGCAGGAAAAGTTGTAGGTGGTGTAGGAATGGGAGTAACCCTTATACAATATAGCACTGGCCAAATTACAGGACTCGAAGCAAGTGCTGACTTGGCAATGGGAGCTATTGGTTTTACTCCTTGGGGAGCTCCAGTAAGTCTTATCTATTTCGGAGGAAAATTTTTATATGAATATTCAACAGGTAATTCATTGTTTCCAAAACCAGGAGAAAATTAAGTAATAAAAGATATTTATTTTTTATTTCTGACTTATTAGATATTAACGAACAAAGATAAAAAAGATAGTAAAATGACGAAAACATATAATATAAAACAAACCTCTGTATTTCTTTGGGTTTTTTCATTATTGGCTTCAATATTTGTAGGGGCACAATTAATGATTTTAATGACAAAAATGGGATTAATATCAAAAGATCAACCAGTTTTTATCATTGTTCTTGTTGCTCCAATTATATTTTTTGCATTTAAAGTACCTCGCTATATTGCAACAGTTGATATTGAGTTAATTATTGATAATGAAGGATTAAAAAAGAAATGGTTGAAACAGTTTCTTTTTCAAAATAGCCCAGACAGAAATATAAGTTGGACGGAAATCAAGGACTTTGTTTTTGAACCAGACAGACAATTCGACAAATTTAAACTTACATTAAAAGATGGGACAAAGTTCAAATTTCACCATAACACAGACCATAACAGCATAGATGATTTCCAACAATTTCTATTTGATTTTGAACGGAAAATATCAAAACTTAACACTAACAATGATAAAATAAATAATATTGGACGTGGTAAAACGATATACGAAACAGTTTGGGGACTTGCTTTATCCGTTATTAGCATTTTAATAATAGTCGCGATAATAGTTGTATTTATATTTTTCCCAATGAAGAGAACTACAAATTATGCTGCACTTGGTGCTTCTATAATTGGTGCAATATACTTCATTTCGCAGGTATATATTCACAGAAAGAATAGGTAATGTTTCAAACATGTGGTGATAAATTAGAGTATTGAAAATCAATACTCTAATTTTAAAAATAAGAATGAAAATCTCAATTTAAATGATATTGCTGATAGCCAGAACAATAGAAAAGAGAAAATAGGTCATTTAAAATATTGAAGATCATACCAGGTGTTTCAGATGTGTTGGTAAAAAGACCATCTTGGAAATACAGGGTAAGTTTTGCCAAAAGCAGCAAAGGCGCTCCTGAAATTATTGATACCAACAATTATTACCCTTTTGGGATGAATCATATCGCTGGTTCGTTCAGCCCTTCAGGTTTCGGAAGTTTCTACAGCTATAAATATAATGGCAAAGAACTTCAGGAAAATGGAATGTATGATTATGGTGCAAGGATGTATATGCCCGATCTTGGAAGATGGAGTGTTGTTGATCCATTGACAGAAATAAATAGAGCCTGGTCTCCTTATAGATATGCATATAACAATCCTTACGTTTTATAGATTCTGATGAGAGATTAGAAGATTGAGTAGGAACAACTGATGAAAACGGAAGTACAATATGGCATTGGGATGATAAGATAAAAAGTGCATCCCCCCGATGGCGCGAGTGTCTTCACTCGTGTCCACGAATAAAACAAAACCCTTATACATCCTTATCAAAATACTGTGAATCACTTTATAAACAACCTCCAGACACTTAGAAAGTACCTCTAACCACTATAATAAGTATCTTGAGCCACTTGATCAAGTGTCGGGAACCATTTCGTAAACTGCTTCAAGCCATTTAAGAAATGCCTTCAAATACTATTGTAAGTATCTTTGGCCACTTTATCAAATAGGTATAATTACTTTACAACCAGTTCAACTGTTTTCATAAGTCCCCGTACCCACTTTTACAACTGGTAATACTCCCTTGTTCAAGGGGTAGAGGGGGGGAGTGAAGGGGGTAGAAAGATATTAAAGTACCTGATAATCCCATTTTTCAATACACAAATTTTAGGAATTAAAACAAATCGTATCAGAATATTTTAATTTCCTAACTTTGTAGTTCTCAATAACAATCAAAACAAAACTATGCCAATCACGAACGAAGATCAGATGATCGGAATGCAAAAAGTAAGTGAAGCTGTTGCCTATACTTTGAAAAAGATGATGGAATATGCTGAACCAGGCATGACCACAAAAGATCTTGATGAATACGGAGCCAAAATACTGGAAGGTTTCGGGGCAAAGTCAGCGCCTTATCTGACGTATGGATTTCCAGGCTGGACTTGCATCAGCGTGGATAATGAATTCTGCCACGGTATTCCGACGGATCAGAGGATTTTGAAGGAAGGCGATCTCATCAATATTGATGTGTCTGCCGAACTGGACGGATATTGGGCCGATAATGGCGGTTCTTTTGTCATCGGGAAAGATATTCACGGACATCAGAAACTCGTGGAAGCTTCCAAAGAGATTTTAAAGAAAGCTATTGACAATATAAAAGGCGGAGTGAAAATCGCTGACATAGGACATTTAATGGAAACAGAAGCGAAGAAAAGAGGTCTTAAGGTTATTAAAAATCTTGCCGGACATGGAGTAGGCAGAAGCTTACACGAGCAGCCCGATGAATTACTGAACTACAAAAACCGTTTTGATTCCAGACGCTTTAAGAAAAACTCTGTGGTAGCTATCGAAACTTTTATTTCCACTGATTCCAATATTGCAGTAGAATTGAAAGACGGATGGACTATGGTAGGAAATAAAGGCGGCTATATGGCTCAGCACGAACATACCATCGTAATCACTGATGGAAAACCCATCATTCTAACCGAAATGAACGAAATCCTAAATTAAAAGAACCCGCAACGATAAGAACTATCATAATTATTTTTTAGGCGCAAGATTTTATCATAATTCCCTTGCTGAAAATCTCATATTGAGCGAAGCCGAAATATTCTTGCGCCTTAAAATATACATAAGGATAAAAAAAGCTTTGCGCTCTTGCGTTAAAAACAAAATACTATAAAAACCCTAAAGCTTCATCCCATCAACTTGTTGATTCCTTCTTTGCTTCTTCATATTCAGGATTAAGAATAGAAAACTTTGCATTTATTAATAACACCTGCTTTTTTAAAGCATTTCATTGACAGAATTAAAACCTTTCAGAATACCTTCATAATCCTCTATAAAACCATTTTCCATAGTCCCTTCAATACAATAGGTTTTCACATCGGTAATTCCCGTATAATTTCTGAAAACATCTTTAATATAAGCAGAAATATAATCTGGAGCACCTTCAGCACGCCTACCTCCCGAAGCAACTGCTAGATATATTTTTTTACCTTTAAATTGCCCTACACGGTTCCACTGTTCATCAAAAACATAGGTTACTCCCGCCCTGATCAGCTGATCCAGCCATGCCTTCAAAGGAGTGGAAATTCCCAGATTAAACATGGGAGTTCCAATAACAATAATATCAGCCTCACGTACTTCATCTACAATCATATTGGCATATGAAAGAAGCTGTTGACTTTGTTCATCATACAATCCCGGATGCTTATAAAACTCATGAATAGACACTTCATCAGCATGAGGCGGTGGGTCTTTAACCAGATCCCGGACTGTTATCTTATTGATATTGCCCTGTTGCAAAAGTCTTTCTAAGATGAAAGAACTCAATTTATTACTATAAGACAATTCTCTTCTCGCACTGGAAATAATGTGCAGAATATTCTTCATACATTTATTTTTTGCTCTTATGACGATCTGATGTTCATAATGGGGACAGATGCATGTACTTTTTATCAGTTTAAAATTTTAAAAGTAGTATTCAGGAGATTTTGCGATTGAAAAAGCCAGGTTTTAAATTGTTAAACAGTAAATACTTTGCTATATTTATAGGATCAAACCACTTCACAAAACTTATCTGCTATGAAAAAAGTTCTTTTAATCCTTCTGGGAATCATTGTCATTCTGGCCGCTGTAGTATTGATTAAAACTTATACCTATCCGTTTAAGAAAAATAATACCGGAGCAGGCGAAGGCTGGAAACCCATAAAAAATGATTCTGCAGTGATGAGGCTGTCGGGAGGAATAAAGGTTCCAACCGTTTCTACAGGAAGTTTAGGTGAATTCAATTATGCGCCCTTTGATCAGTTTAAAACTTATTTAAAAACCTCTTATCCATTAGTATATCAGAATACAGAAAACGTTGAGGTGAACCAGTATGGTCTGGTGTTCAGGCTTAAAGGAAGCAATCCTGCCCTGGAACCCATTTTATTTCTTTCCCATATGGATGTTGTTCCACCGGGAGATGCTGATATAAAAAATAATGAAGAAAATATATTCCGTCCGGATGATAAACCGGCAGAACCTGTTGCAAAAGTAGCGGAAGACTGGGATTTTGCCCCTTTTTCGGGAGCTGTAGCCAACGGAAGAATCTATGGAAGAGGAGCGATAGACATGAAGGGAATGCTATTTTCCTTAATGGAATCCATGAATTCTATGATTAAAAATAAACAGATTCCACAACGTGATATTTATCTGGCGTTTGGTTTTGATGAAGAAGTTGGCGGGCAAAAAGGTGCTATTCAGATTGCAGATTATTTTAAGAAAAAAGGCTTGAGGTTCGATGCCGTTTATGACGAAGGCGGATTAATTATGAGAAAAGGAAATGTGGCAGGGATAGATACAGATGTTGCTGTTGTAGGATGTGCTGAAAAAGGCTTTCTTTCCGCAAAAATTAAAGTAAAAGGACTTGGAGGACATTCTTCTATGCCTCCCATGGAAAGTGCCATCGGAAAAGCAGCTGTTATCATGCAGCGTTTGGAAGACAACCAGATGAAACCTGTGATTACCCCGTTAATCAAAGAATTTTTTAATAATATCGGAGGTGAAATGCCTTTTACAACAAGAATGGCATTGGCCAATCAATGGCTTTTAAAACCTGTTTTGATTTCACAACTTACTAAAAATAATACAACTAACGCATTGGTAAGAACAACAACAGCACTGACGATGATGAAAGGAAGTGATGGTACCAATGTGCTTTCCCCAGAAGTTGAATTTGTTGTTAATTTCAGATTACTTCCCGGAAATTCAGTAAAGGATGTAAGAGATCATATAGCTAAAGCAACTGAAGGTTTTGATGTGGAGGTAGAAGAAATTGACAATACAAGAGAAGCTTCTGCAATTTCCCCAACCAATACGAAAGCTTTTAAAATGATAGAAGCGGGCGTAAAGGAAATTCATCCCGGAGCAATTGTTACCCCATACCTTACCATGGCAGGAACGGATGCCGGAAAATATGAGATTGTAAGCAAAAATGTTTACAGATTCATGCCCATTAAGATCAACAGTGCAGAACAGCAGAGCATACACAGTACCAATGAATATCTCAGTATTGAAAACTACCTGAAAATGATTCATTACTTCGAGTTTGTGATGAAGAATTATGATAAGTAATATCAAAAGTGAATGGTCAATTCGCTACGCTAGTGAATTTTTAAGTTTAGAATCTGGGTTGTGAATACTCAATTTGCTATTTTTTTACACCTACAGGGTGCCTATTGAATTTAAACGCAGTGTTCGCAAAGTTTTTATAATACTATATGATGTTTTCGATCGCGGAGGCGTTTCACTCAGCAATAGGTTGGAATCTTAGCTTAATGAAATGCCTTTGCGAACCAATAAGCTATGTATATTAATAAACTTTGCGAACATCAGCGTTAATAATCATTGAGGATTGACTTTGCGAAACAAAATTGACTTTTAATCAAAAAATCTTTTACGAAAAATATATTACGTCAAGTTTTGTCGCATTACGGATATAGCTTTGTCATATCAAAATTACAGAGCTATGGAATTGCCATTTTACTTAAACTTTAACGACTTTGAAAGTAATTATTACGACAACCTTGAAAAATGGTTTGAAGAATATCATAATACCAGCGAAACAGACTATCTGAATGCTCTTGCTGAACTTTACAGTCCGTATGTCTATTATAACTTTACAGATGACATGCTAAAGCCGGATGCTTCCATTGAAGTGAAAGACTGTTTTTTTCCTTATCATGAAAAAATCGGGATATCATTCTGTATCGATTGTGAAAACGGAACTTCTCCATCCAATGGAATGAACCAGGTTTTTGAATTTAAAAATATTTCCATGATGGAGTATGCCCAGCATATTTTGGATAAGATTAATAAGTTTTGTTCAAAAAATGTAAATGCTTTGGATGGGACCAAAAATATTCAGGATTATCTTAATCACTATGCTATTATTACCTCTATGGAAGGAGTAGGATATTGTATCAGCTATAACCGCCATCAGAAAGCCATTCCTTTCCTAAAAGCTTATCTTCCCTACTATGGACAGACGGTGAGCATGGCAGTATACAGAGACTTTCTTTTCTCTGTTGTGCAGATTGCCGAATTCATAGATCAGAAACTCAAGACGGTACATGCCTTTAAACAAACTATTTATGCCCGTTCAAAAGCTGAAGCCAAATTCAATGTACAATTGAGCCGACAGTTTCTGACGTTGTGCAACTAATATTTTACACCAACATTCATACTTAATTATATTGCAGAGAAACTTATGTTTCAAACAAAAATCCCGGTCAGCGATGACCGGGATTTTGTATGTGGTGTCATAAAATTATTCTTTTTATTATCTCTTTTTGTACGGAATATTCCAGATCAGGTCCGCCGCCAGATAATGAACACCTCCATGATGAATACTTCCGCTGTCTCTGATCAGATCATCCATATATCCTATATCCACTGTAAAAGGAGAGTTGGGGATTGTAAACATATAGTAAGCTGCAATTCGCATTTCACGATACCCGAAAGAACCCCATTGCGCATCAGGTTCATTGAGATGACTGATAGAGAACAGCGCTTCTGCACTCAATGCCAGCTTTTGATTGTTTTTAGGAGATAAATTATAGGTTAATTGACTCTTGATACGCGTTCTGAATTGAAAATCTTCCTCTACTTGATGAAAATCTGCATCAAAAAACTTCCTGAACTCCTGTCGTACCGTATTTTTTAGTTTCCATTTCTTTCCAAGGTCAAAAGTGTAGGCATATCTTCCGTAAATTCTGAATTCCTGTTCCGTATTTTCTTTATCATAAGGAGCGGTGTTTTCGTACTGAGGCTGCCTGCGGTAACTGATGGCATAGCTGTACTGCTGATGGGGTGCAAAAGAATGATATACTTCGTGATTTAAGACAATGATAGCCTGTTTTGAAAATAAATTATGATTATCCGGACTGCTTTTTCGCCCGATGGCAATATAGCTCAACGCTTGTTTCTTTCCTAAAGAATCCAGCTGTCGTTTGACTCCAAAGGCAGACCAGAATGCATTATTGGCATCTCCCAAACCGGGTGGACTGATCTGTGCTTTTAAGGTTGAACCGATAAAGCCGAATAAAAATAATACTGCAAAAAGTTTCTTTATGCTCAACATCATGGATAACTTCTTTATTGTTAGTTTTAAATGACTGCGAAACCATAAAATGGATAAAAATACCATTAATACACAGTGAGAATACTTTAAGATGTCAAAATTAGAGGCTTTATTCATAGAATGTTTATTCAAAAACTTTTAATACTGTTTAAAAACATGACAAAATAAAGAGATGATTTAGGATAGATTTAGGAATGAAGTTTTCTGAATCAAATAATGATTGTGGATAAAATGTGGATAACTTGTGGAAAAGTGGATAAATAAATATAGGAGTATAATTTTCTGATACAGGTACAAACAATAGCAAATTGCCACAGTATTTTGTATACTGTGGCAATCTGGTTTTTATGGACTGGTTTATTTATATTTTAGTTTTGCCCTGTCTTACACATGGCATCCCATGTCGTCCAAAAGTGGGCATTAATAGCACCGATAGGAGGATTGGTGCTGTCTGCAACAATACCTACCATTGATGCACAGTTAGAATTACAGCCTATTTCATTATGGCTTCCACTCTGAGGCGGAATCTGACGCCATGTACCGGTAGATCCGCTTAGTAATTCTACTTTAATCTCAAAGATCCCTGAAAGATTGGGAGTCTGAATTTGTTTGGTTGGATTTTCACTGGAAATAGTATCGCTCCAATTTCCCTGTGAGAATGTTACACGCCATGTAGATATCATTTTGGCGGTGTCGTTTTGAGGTGAAAGGTATACCCAAAACTGTGCTCCGTTTCCAAGTACGAGTTGACCTGAAGAATTTACATTTACACTTGTTGATGTCATATTGATTTGGATTTTAATTGATTAGATTGTAATCCAAAGTAACGAAGAACAAGGCAGATGCTGTATAGTATAAATTACCAATTATGTTTTTGAGTATAAATATTTATGAAGTAGAAAATTGAATATGAGTAAAGAATTTTAACCAAAAAATAAGCCTGTGCTTCATTAGCACAGGCTTTAATTTTTTTGCAGAGAGGAAGGGATTCGAACCCTCGATACAGTTACCCGTATACTACCTTTCCAGGGTAGCTCCTTCAACCACTCGGACACCTCTCTTTTTGAGATTGCAAAAATAGTGTAATTTCTTTAATATCCAAATTATTCTTGCAATTTAATCCGTAATTTCTCCACAAAGGCTTCTGGTGAAATTATCAGCAAAACTTCCGGAGTAGCTTGGATTATCAATAAGGTGCATTGCTTTGGTAATAGCTGTTTCTGCGGTCATATCCCTTCCGCTGATCGCTCCGATTCTGGAGAAAATATTACTGTTTTCATACTTTCCGAATGAGATACCTCCTGAGATACACTGGCTTACCACTACGATTTCCGTTCCGTTATTTCTGATTTCCTGAAGCGTTTCCTGGGTTTTTTCACTACTGAAAATAGTTCCCGAACCAAAAACCTGAAGAATAAGAACCTTCATTTTAGGAATTTCTCTGAAATGACTTAAGTGCATTCCCGGAAAAATTCTCCAGAATAAAACATCTTCAGAAATATGTTCATCTACATGGAATTCTACTTCAGGATCACAACGGAACAGGTTATCTTTAAGAATATTCAAATGAACTCCGGACTGTCCCAGAATAGGGTAGTTTGGACTTGCATAGGCATCAAAATACTCGGCAGAATATTTCAACGTTCTGTTTCCTCTTAATAATTTATATTCAAAATAGATGGCAACTTCCTGTATTACTGCTTCATCATTCTCATAAAGGCTGGCATAATAAAGGCTGGTCAGAAGATTTTCCTTTGCATCTGTTCTCAGATCACCAATCGGAAGCTGAGAGCCGGTCATGATGACGGGTTTTCTTAATCCTTTTAACATGAAGCTTAATGCTGATGCCGTATAAGACATGGTATCAGTCCCGTGAAGAATCAGAAATCCGTCGTAGTCATTATAGTTTTTAAGAATATAATTGGCGATAATCCTCCATTCTTCAGGTCCCATATCCGATGAATCCAGTGGTTTGGCGAAAGGATGAACGAAGACTTCACATTCCATAAGCCTCATTTCAGGCATCTTTTCAAAGATATTACCAAAATCAAAGGCACGGAGACTTCCGGTTTCATAATCTTTTTCCATTCCGATGGTTCCACCGGTATAGATGAGCAGGACTTTTCGCTTCATGTACTATTTTTAATTAAGAATTGGAGCCCGATTAGGGTTCATAGGTCAAAATTACGTTAATTTGCAAAGATTTGAAAATGAATGAAAGGCTTAGATCAAAATTTTATAAAAATAAGATGGTAATTGTAGGCGTTACATTGAGCTATTGGAAAAAATAACTAGATGCAGATGAGTGATTTAGCACAGACTTATGAATATTTAAAACAGTTTTTAACCGAAGAGAGACTGGCAAAAATTGAACATTTTTCGCAGGAAAGTTCAGACTTTGTGCTTCCGGTTGTAGAAGATGTCTATCAGTTTAGAAATGCAGCAGCAATTGTACGCTCTGTGGAGGCTTGCGGCTTTCATAAAGTAGTCGCTTTACAGGAAGAATATAGTTTTGAACCTAATCTTCGGGTAACAAAAGGCGCAGATACGTGGGTTGAGGTAGAAAAGCTTCCCCGAAATATGGAATCCTTTCAAAGCATTAAAGACAGAGGATATAAAATTGTGGTGGTTTCATTAGAAAATAATGCTAAAATGCTGCCTGAATATGAAATTACAGAACCCATTGCATTGGTTTTCGGAACTGAAATGGAAGGTGTTTCTCAGGAGATTTTAGACTTTGCAGATGAAACACTGGCAATTCCGATGTATGGTTTTACAAGGAGTTTTAATGTTTCTGTGGCTGCTTCAATCTGTATGTATGAATTGAAACAAAAGCTGATAAAATCTGATATTGATTATAAACTGGATGAAGAAAAACTTTTAAGAATGAAAATCCTTTGGACGGTAAATTCAATCAGAAGCGGACAGCAGATCTTTGACAAATATCTGAGAGAAAATAATATTGACTGGAAATAAGATCCAGAAATAAAAAAGAGAAGGCGCTGAACCTTCTCTTTTTGTTATCTATATCATGTTGTAATAATTCCATGCTGCTACAAAAACTCCTGCAGTTTCCGTTCTCAGCCTTTGATTTCCGAGAGAAACGGCTTTTACTTTATTTTCTGCCAGAAATGCAATTTCCTTTTCAGAAAAATCACCTTCAGGACCTATTAAAAATGTAAGCTGCTCCAATAGAGGAATATTTTTAAGATCAATTCTTTCCAGATTCTCATGACAGTGTGCTACAAAAGTATGTTCCGGATCAGTGTTTTTCAGGAAGTCTGTTAGCTTTATAGCATCATTGATGACCGGAAAATGAAATCTCAGACTTTGCTTCGATGCAGCAACAGCCTGTTTCCTGATTTTATCAATATTAATATTTTTACGTTCTGTTTTCTCGGTTACAATAATACTGATCTCCGAAATACCCATTTCCACGGCTTTCTCCACAAAAAACTCAATCCTGTCAATATTCTTGGTGGGAGCAATCGCAATATGAAGTCTGGGAATGAATTCCGGTAGATTTTCTTTGATCTCAGAAACATCAATACCTGCTTTTTTACCTTCTATAACGAGTTTTCCGGAAGCAAGTTTCCCTTTTCCATCCGTCACATGAATATCTTCACCATCTCTCATACGAAGCACTTTTACAATATGCTGCTGTTCTTCGTCATTGATGATGACCTTCTGATCTGTTATTTCTCCGTAAAATAATTTCATATATCCTGAGTTAAGAATGCAACTCCTGTTTTTATAGTTGTGTAGATGTCTGTATCACATTCACGGTAAGAACACATGTATATTTCTTCAATCCAGATATTATTAATGAAAATCAGATTTAAATATTCCTGTTTTCTCAAATTATTTTTGATCGATAAATAGTCTCCTTCTTTTGGGGTATATGGAAAACTGAAAAGATGTTCAGAATTTATTTTTTTTATAATTTCCTCTTTTATATCCTGAATATATCCTGTCTCAGAACTTGATGGAAAGTAATCTAAGGCATTTTCTGCATCTTCATTTTTTCCTGTAACAGTTTCTAATACCCAATAATATTTTGAATTCTTTTTAGAATGTGTTCCCAGTACTTTTTCTTCTAAGAGTATTTTCATAAATCGTATTTTGCCGTTGCCGAAGTTCTCAAATCCGTAAATTCACCTCTCTCAAACTTCAGTTTTGCTACCATGGCGATCATTGCAGCATTGTCTGTAGTATATTCAAATTTTGGAATATAAATACCCCAGCCCAGTCTTTCTTTATTATCTTCCATTGCTTTTCTCAGTGCAGAATTGGCAGATACACCACCTGCAATAGCAACTTCATTGACGTTAAGATCTTTGGCAGCTTTTTCAAGTTTATTCATCAGGATTTCAATGATGGATTTCTGTACAGATGCACACAGATCATTTAGATTTTCCTTGATGAAATCCGGATTTTTTCTGACTTCTTTCTGTATGAAATACAATACCGAAGTTTTAATACCGCTGAAAGAATAATCATAGTTTTCCAGCTTCGGTTTATTGAATTTAAAAGCATCAGGATTCCCTTCCTTGGCAAGTCTGTCAATGATAGGTCCGGCAGGATAATCAAGGTCAAAAATCTTTCCGATTTTATCAAAAGCTTCTCCTGCGGCATCATCAATGGTTTTTCCGATAATTTCCATATCGAAATAGTCTTTTACCAGTACAATCATGGTATGTCCGCCACTTACCGTAAGACATAAGAATGGAAAAGTAGGCGGCACAGGATTTGCATCTTCGATGAAATGGGCCAGAATGTGGGCTTGAAGGTGATTTACTTCAATTAACGGAACGTTAAGGCTCATAGCCAAAGACTTAGCAAATGATGTTCCTACAAGAAGAGATCCTAAAAGTCCGGGTCCGCGTGTAAATCCTATAGCTGAGATTGCATTTTGTTGTATATTTGCTTTGGAAAAAGATTTTTCAACAACGGGAATAATATTTTGCTGATGGGCCCGTGAAGCCAATTCAGGGACAACACCACCATACTCTTTGTGGATGGCCTGGTTCGCGGCAATGTTTGAAAGAATAGAATTTCCCTTGATGATAGCTGCTGAGGTGTCGTCGCAGGACGATTCAATACCTAAAATTATAGAGTCGCTCATAATAATGGCAAAGTTAGAGAATAATAACGAGAATGAGAATAAAAAATCTGTAGCTGAAAACCTAGGGGATCAGGTGCAGAAAACTGTCGGAAATGTTGAAGAAAAAGTTCGGGAGACAGTAAAAGAAGCATCTGAGCTGGCTTCGGATGCTATACATCATCCTGTGGAAACAGCTGAAGAGTTTGGGAAACAGGCGATGAAAGACGTTACCAGCTATACCTGGTGGGCAAAACTTCTTTTGATTCTCTTTTGGCTTGGCTTATTTGTGGTAGGAGGTATATTGGTTGTTATCAATCTTCCTGTAACAAAGCAATGGGCGGCAGATCAGGCTCTTCAAATCGTAAATAAAGACTTCAAATCAGGGTTTTCCACAGAAAGTGTGGATGTTAACTACTTTGGAGATGTAACGATAAAAGGTTTAAAAGTAAAAGATTATAAAGGATTCGATTTTATTAAAGCCCGCGAATTCCGTGCAGATTCAGACTGGATCTCCCTTGCTGTGAATGCTATTTCAGGAAAAAGCAATTCTTTAAGCTTTAATTCCCTGACCCTCGTTAATGCAGAAGTAAGAGTAATTACCTATAAAGGAGACAGTATATCCAATTTTGTAAGATTTACAGAGCTCTTTGACGACGGAAAGAAAAGAGACCCCAGGAAACCTCCTTTTCAACTGAATTCCAGAGTCCAGATTATTGATTCTAAAGTTTCCATCGTCAATGAAAACTCTCCCGGAGAACAGGGAAAATGGCTGACGGCAACACAATTCAACTTAAAAGCACCTAACGTAAAAGTCAACGGACCGAATGTCTCTGCTTTGATCAATAATATGTCCTTTGTGACCTCAAGGTGGGGAAAATCTCATATTGTGGATACTTTTTCAACAGAACTGTCTTTAACGAAACAGTTTCTGTCATTAAAAGACCTTACGCTGAATACCGATCATACCTTACTTCAGGGAGATATTAAATTTAATCTTCATGACGGATCATGGTCAGATTTTGCAGACAGAGTAAGATGGGATATGAACATTCAGCAGGGAAGCCAGGTAAGTGGTTATGATATCAGTTATTTTGTGACGAACTGGGATAATATAAAACCGTTCAATCTTTCAGGGACGATGACGGGGCCTTTAAATAAGTTCCATCTGGAGAATTTCCTGATCAGAAATCCTGATGTGAATATTGCAACCAAAACGATGAAGGTTGATAACCTGCTGAAAGGACATTTTGCTATTGAAACAAAAGACCTTTCCGCAGATTTTACTTATAAAGATTTAAAAGCAATGATGCCTTCCTTTATCTCCAAAAAGATGAAGAACTTTGCTGATGATTTCGGGAAATTAAAATACAACGGAACAGCAAAAGTAAATCCGGATCAGATCTATGTGGAGAACGGAAATCTGATGACAGGAATAGGGCAGGCCAAAATTTCCAAACTTACGTTGACCGGGTATAGCACAGCGATGCCAAAATATTCCGGTTATCTTGATGTAAAAGACCTTAATACATCTGTCATTACAAAGAATAAAACGGTAGGCCTGATCTCAGGTAAATTTGATCTTAACGGGCAAAGCTTTGATGTAAATACCATGCGTCTGACGACTAAATCTCAGATTGCAAGTGTTGAAATTATGGATAAAACGATCAATAATCTGTATCTGGATGGATTATTGGATCATAAAAAATATAACGGACTTATCACTGTTAATGATGAGCAGGCAAAAGCTACAATTAAAGGATTAATAGATTTCAGTACTTCAAGAGTAGCAATGGATGTCAACGCGGATGTCACCTATCTGAACATGAATTATTTTACCAATAAGCCTGGCAGCCAGGTGGTAAGCGGTCAGGTTGACGGAAAGATGGCCATGTCTTTCATTAATGATCTTACGCTGGACGTTAATGCTAACAATCTGAACTTTGCTACAGCAACTCAAAAATATAATATTCCGAATGCCAAATTAAAAACCTTTGTAGAAGCAGGAGGCCGTGTGATTGATGTGGATGCTCCGGGAGCTGCTACAGGGAAGATATCGGGAAGATACAGCCTTGCAGATCTTGCAGGAATGGTTGAAAACGGAGTCGGAAAAATATTGGTGGGACCACCGCCGAGAAAATTATACCGCGGACAGAATTTTGCCCTGAAATTTGATGTTCAGCAGGGATTGGTCAATTACTTTTTACCCGAACTTAGACTTCCTCAGGGAGCTATTGTAGAAGGTGAATATGACGGAAATTCAAACAACCTGATCCTGAATCTGGATGCTGCTTCTTTGAAATATATGATGACGAAGGAGGAAGAGATTACGGATGCTGATAAAGCACTGGCGGCTTCCAATCCTGATTATAAAGTTAATGACCGAAAAAATATCAACAGAGACAGTGCAATGGTGGACAGTGTTAAGGTAAGAATTAACACAGCAGACCTGAATCAGCAATTGTATGCAAGAATCAATAGGGTAGTTTATAATAAAAATGTTATCAAAGATTTTGAGCTTAAAGGAAATAATGAAAACGGAAATACCCTTCATTTAGCTACTGTGTTTAAGCATGGAAGCCCTGATGATGAAATTAATGAAAAGCTTAAAGAATATGCTATAAATGTAGATCAGTCTACCGATGCTGCCGGAGATTATGTGTTCAGATTTGAGCCTACGGAAGTAAAATTCAATGAAGTGACCTGGGCCATAGATACAAGTCCGGAACTCAATCACTCCATTACGTATAGAAGGAATACCGGAGATTTTGATATCAGAAATCTGAGGGTTTATTCCGATAAAAGCGCGTTGTTTATTAAAGAAGCACAATTTAAATCGGCAAAAGATTTTTATGTAGATGCCGATATCAATGACTTTTCTATAGAAAAACTCCTGGAAATGCAGTCCGGAGGAAATACAATGGATATAAAAGGTCTTGCGAACGGAAGTGTTAAGATCAAAATGGATAAAAGTACACTTCAGCCACTGGTAGATCTTAATATTGATGGAATCAAGATGAACGGCAATGATATGGGAGATATTTCTATTTCTGCTACCAATGGTTTCTCGCTGAACGTTTATGATATTGATGTAAAAGTACATTCTGCAGGTGTTCTTGGGAATAATAGTCTTAATCTGACAGGAACCGTAAACAACAATACTTCTTCTCCTATCATTGATCTTACTGCAGAAATGCGTGATTTCGACCTGTCATTTACACAGCAGTTTGTACAGACTGTTTTCGCAAACCTGAGAGGAAAAGCAACCGGAGATCTTAAAATCAACGGAAAACTCAGCAATCTTGATTATAGCGGTGATATCGCTTTAAAAGACTTTGGATTAAAACTTTTATTTACCGGAGTAGACTATTCATTTGATGATACTGTAATTCAACTGACCAAAGGATTAGCCATCCTCAACAATATTGAAGTACATGATGGAAGAACCAATTCCAAAGGAAATATTTCCGGGGCGATCCAGTTTGAGACGCTTTCTTCAATGGGGGTATCTCTTGTAATGAGAGCAGATAATCTGTTGATGCTGAATACTACTCAAAAAGATTTTGACCTGTTCTGGGGAAGAGTTTATGGACAGGGAGACCTTTATGTGGATGGACCTGTTTCAGGATTAAGTATTACAACTCCTAATATGAAGGCACTTAACGGAAGTACCTTTACTTTTAATTCCAGTTCTACATCCAATGTTGAAGAATTCAAGATGCTGAGGTTCCTGAAAGAAGGGAAAGACGGTCTGATTACGCTGGAAGAAAAGAAGAAAACAGGAGCCAATATGAATATTGATTTCAATCTGGCCGTAGATAAAGGAACTACTGTAAACGTACTGGTAGGAGATGATGTAGGAAATATTACCGTAAAAGGTTCTGCAGATCCGTTGAGGTTCCATATGAACAGACAGGGAAATATTGCCATGAGCGGTACCTATAAAGTAGATAACGGAACATTTGTCTCTAAAGCGATTCTTAATAAGACTTTCCAAATCGAAAGGAACAGTAGTATCAGATGGGATGGTGACGCTATGAAGCCGGCACTGGATATTAACGCCAATTATATAAGGATGGTAGCCAATGTTGGGGAGTATCTGAGCATGGGAAAACTACAGCCTATCAGTGTTCTATTACAGGCTCATATTACTCAATCTTTAGTAGACCCTCAGATTGATCTGAATGTAACGGCTATGGATGTGTCCAGTCAGGTAAGAGAAACGCTGGCAGCTAAAATGAGTCAGGAAGGAGAGAAAGTACTCCAATTCGGTTCAGTTCTTTTGTTGAGTACCTTTAATGTATCCAATAGTGGTGGAGTAGAAGTAAATGTAGGTAACGTTGCAGAATCGCAAGGGTATAACATGCTTCTTAAACAGCTGGGATCTGTTCTTAATACAATGAGTAATGAATTTCAGATTGACCTTAATTATGTAAAAGGAGACCAGAACTCAACAGTTGGAGACAGAGCCAATGCAGGGGTAAGTGTAGCGGTTTCTCCTAGAGTTAATATTAAGACCGGATTGGGAATCCCTCTATCGAAAACGGATAATACACAGAATAATTACCTTTCCGGAGAAGGATCTGTAGAATATGACCTTTCTAAAAAGAATGATGGAAGTTTAATCATACGAGGATACTCTAAACCTACCAATATTGGTATGGGTATGGTGAGTACAAATGGTTCTGCGAATCAAGCCTATGGAGGAGGAGTTGTGTGGAGTAAAAGCTTCAATTCTTTGTTTAAAAAGAAGAAAAAAGACAAAAAAACTTCAGGTGCAAAAGGTGAAATAAAAACAGATTCTATAAAATCAAATGGTAAATAATCAGAATATTTTAATGATTTTTATCATCTGTGTTAATTATTGTTAATATTTGATATATATTTTTTAGTTAAATTATTTTTCGTAAATTTGCAAAAAATACATAGATTTTTTAAAGAAATTGTAATTTAACTAATATGAACTATCAACTGGACGAAATAGACAAGAAAATTCTTGATTTCTTAGTAGAAAACACAAGAATGCCTTTTACTGAAATTGCAAAGCAGATGGATGTTTCTGCTGGAACAATTCACGTAAGAGTGAAAAAGATGGAAGATGCAGGTATTATTTTGGGATCATCTCTTAATATCGATTATGGTAAGCTGGACTATCACTTTACAGCTTTCATAGGGATCCTTTTGACAAAATCAAACCGTACTCAGGAAGTATTGAAAGAATTGTCAACTTTACCTAACGTCATTGAAGCTAGCGTTATTTCCGGAAAATATAATATTTTCTGTAAAGTAAGAGCTAAGAACACGGATGATGCTAAAAGAATTATTTATCAGATAGATGACATTCAGGACGTAATGAGAACTGAAAGTATGATCTCTATGGAAGAATTCTTAAGTGACAAAAATAGATTGATCAACGCTATCTCTATATAAGTCAAATTTTAAACGAATAATTATAAAAGAACTTATGAAATTTCTCATAAGTTCTTTATTTTTGTAGGTATGGAAGAATACAGTTATTTTGACGAAGATCCGAAAAAAGGATGGGGATTTGTACTGGCATTTGCAGCCTTAATGTTGTTTACCATAATGGGCCTTGGAATAGATGTGGATGAATATTTGCAGCATGAATATCTGGAGATCCCAAGATGGTATTTCTATGTTATTTTTTCAATTGATGTATTGATGATGATTGGGCTGGTACTGATGTTCTTCTACAGAAAAATAGGAATCTTTATGTTTCCGGCTTTATTGGTGATGCACTTCTTTATGCACAATTATTATCTGTCTACATTCTTGTACACAGATGTTACCAATCTTTTTCTGTTTACAGGATTCGGAATGCTTGCCATTATCCCGAAATGGAAATTTTTCAAATAGTAGAATATAATCACTTATAATAAAAAAATAAACGGCTTTTAAATTCAATTTAAAAGCCGTTCCCGGATATAAAGGGGATGAGAACACTATATGAATTCTAATGAATGAAAAATTTTTTGCTTCAAAGGATTTTTGGTCCAGTCTTCCCAGACTCCCGTATAGGGATTATAACCACATTTCAGAGGTTTTGATATATTGATGCCTTTTTTGCTTTTTTCTGCATTTTCGGTATATGCTCTGCAGTCTGTGCAGACATAACGGAACTCACAATCCTTACAGATTTCTATATTGTCTTTCGTCAGATTCCAATATTTTTTGAAATCAGGCTGGATTATTGCTTCTTCAAGGCTTTGATTATGGATGCTTCCAAAGCTTTCAACCATCAATGGACAGTTTTTAATAGTGCCGTTTCGGTCAATACCTATCTTTTTATACAAACAGGAATTATGGTTCATTGCTTCCAGTACTTTGGGAAGGTTGGTGTTGAAATATTTCAGTTCCACTTTTCCGCAGGCAGATATTTTCAGGTCATCTTTCAGAAAATTCAGCGAGAACCGATATTCATCTTTAGCTTTGAAAGGAGGTTTTGAACAATTGTATAAAATGAGCCTGTATATTCTGACTGTATTTTTGTGAAGAGCCTGTATAAAAGATAGGTTGATTTCCTGATGAAACGGGGAAAAAATTTCTATTCCTGACAGTACCGAGGTTTTAAAAGTATCATCAATTTCTATGAATTCATTTATTGTTAAAGGTTTTAAACTGTAAATAACCAAATGTTTAATGCCAAGATTTTCTATAGAAGGTTTTATTTTTTGCAGCAGCTCAATATCTTCCATTTCGATAAAGAGATTTGTTATAGCACTGGGCTCATGATATTCATAAGAAAGAGGAGGAAAGTTCCTGTCCCAATCATTTTCTGTGATAAATCCATATTCCTTTTCCAGTAGGAGATTAATGTATTCCTGAACAATTGGTCTGGATTCTTCATCATAATCTTTTAGTAGATCTTCAAGAGAATGATTTTTCATTACTTCTATAATCTCATACAATTCCAGAGGATATAATTCAGATACATTCCTCTGTAGATCCGAAATGAGAATTCTGCTGGCTCCTTTGGTAATAAGGATTGTTGAGAACAGATTAAAATATTTCATAGGCTATGTGAAGTTGTGGAAGATGATCGAAATTATTAATATCATTTTTTCTTTGAATTATTCTTTAAAAATTCTTTTGTTATTTTTCTCCTAGCTTTGAGGCTTTGTAGGCCGATAAGTTTTCTATTGTAATTAATATTCACAGAATCTTTTATAATTTCTTCATCAGTACTTTTTACACCATATACAGGTTTTAAATGATTAACCTGAACATGTCTTTCTACCATTTCTACATAATCTCTAGGTGGTAGGTCACCAGATTTTACATAGTTCAATAGTTTAGTTTTGAAATACTCATAGTCTTCTATTTGTGCCATATGATTTAAATAAATCAGCATTGGCATAAAAATACCATCATCTGTTTCAAGTCCTATTTTTTGCATTGATGGGTAGCCATACTTTGCTAATGTCCACTTTAGCAATGCAGCATTTTTTCTAAAATTATTTAATGATTGTTGACCAGTTATTGAATCCTTTGCCTGATCTCTGATAAATGCGATCCTAAAAGAATCAATAAGTTGCTTGTTTAACGAATTTTTCCATTCTACTACTTTCTGTTCTACTGTAATACTATCAATGCCGTGTTTTTTATATAGTTTAAAAAAATCTGTATCTTCTCGTTTGAACTTCCAATATGGAGCAACTAAGGGTATTAGCTTATATAAGCTTTTTTTTCCTCCAAAATTTTTATTGTATTTATCTGAAAACTTTATATAGTTTTCGTATTCTTCCATTCTTTCATCATTTCGAGGGTCAAAATTTCGGAATACTCTTTTAAATTTTTTTATAGCAGTAAGAGTATCATTCTTCATTCTGTAGATACTATCAATTTCATTTATCTTATTGTAATATAAAATATAGTTTCGATTTTTGCAGGCACAAAGAAATAGACAAAGAATCAAGAAAACTATATAAGTTAAATTAATGTTTCTATTTTGAGTTTTTATATTAGAATACCTCATAACAAACGGTTTAATGATTTCATAGGTTTTTCTCTTATATAGTAGTTGGTTTGGCACTTTTCACAGTTTAAAACATAAATAATATCGTTTGGCTTTTTAAGCTTTTGGTTATTGAAGGGTTCAACATGTTTGAAAGTAAGAGGCAGTTTGTTTTTTTCTTTGACTTTAATTTTCATAGGTAATCAGCAATTTCTTTGTCTAAAAAATAATTACAGGTATAAGATAATCCCATAAACTGTCCAATTGTATTGACTTCTAAAAAATAAAATTTTCTATCTTTTCCTTTGATAAAATCCAGTGATCCGCAATTAAGGTCTAATGACTGCATAAGAATGTGGATTTTCTCTTCAATATCCGAGGGAAGGTTGTATGGGATATTTCGATTTGGATTTTTCAGATTGTATTTTCTGAAGTCCGTTTTTGTTTGTTCATCATTCTGAGAAAAAATAGCCATTGAATAGCATTTTCCATTAAGATAAAATGTTCTGATTTCAAATTCTTTATCAATTTTCCGCTGAAAGAAGGTAGTGAAGAACCTTGTTTTTTCTTTTATTTGTACAGTTGAAGTATACATAATACCATTTAAATTCGTATCAATATCATCCAATATAGGATTGCCTCCTATTGTTTTTACAATAGTTGTATTCAAAGAAACCTGATCTGTGTTATCAGCCAAAAAATATTCCGGAACCTCTAACCCTAATTTTATGGCTTTTTCCAATACCAATAATTTATTAACATCACTGTTACTCTCTTTATTGATATGTTTCTTGGATTCAAGCTTTGTTCTTACATAATCTTCCAGCCAGTGCTGTATTTCGTTCATATGGGCATTCACAGAAGGATTGTCATACTGCAGGCGTTTGATATTTAATCTGCCTCTTCTGTACCATACACTGGTAATTTCATCTAGAAAAAAAATGTTTCTTTTACTTTGTAAAAATATCTTTTTGTTTTCCGTTTTTATTTCAAAAACTTCATCCTCATGTATACGGATAAATTTCTTTTTCTCTTGAAGGAGCCATTTTACAATTTTATTAGTGGTTCTTTCGTTGTTATTGGAAATAATAAGGATCATTTTTTTAAGTAATCTTTTGTGATTTTAGAAGAATGTTGAATGCTGGGTATACCTATTTTTTTTCTTTCCTTATTGGCTTTTATTGTATCAACAACAGCATCATAGCTTAGGTACAAACCATATAAAGTTCCTTCTTTACTGATTTGCAGATTGTGCCGGTCTACCATATTAGCGTAGTCTTTTGGTATACAGTCTCCGGATTTTACATATTCCAGCATTTTTGCTTTGAAATAAGGGTATTCTTTTGAGTTAGCCATATGACTGAACAAAGGATGCATTGGCATAAATACACCGCCATTTCCTATGAGTCCGATTTTTTGTACCGAAGGATAACCATAGTTTTCAAAGGTCCATTTCAACAGTTGTGCATTTTTCCTGTCATTTTTTTCCATGAGCTGAAAGTTTCTTCTACCTTCAGCCTGATCACGTGTGAAAGCAATACTGAAAGAATCTACCAGCCTCTTATTTAAACCTTTTTTCCAGTCTGCAATTCTCTGTTTTACCTCGGTGCTATCTATGCCGTACTTTTGAAACAACCCGAAATAACTTCCATACGACCCTTCGTAAGGAGCAATCAAAGGGATAAGCTTGTAAAGACTTTTCTTCCCTCCAAAATTTTTGTGATGTTGACCTGCAAGCTTTATGTAATTTTCATATTCTTTAATGCGATCCTGGTTTTTGGGGTTGTACTTTCGGAACAGCTTTCGGTATTGCTTTACAGCTTTCTCTGGTTGGTTAGCAATCCGGTAAAGGCTGTCAATTTCATTCACTCTATTATAATAAACGATATAATCATTGCTTTTGCAGGAAAGAACAATAAAAATAATGGTTGATAGGTATCCTATGTATACCATGATTGAATTTCGTTTCATTAGGTAATCTGTATTTATAAGATTTACGATGCTGTTATTTGTAAAGGGGAGGAATTATTTCCTCCCCTACACAAAACAACTTTATTCCTCTTAGCAGACGTATAAAGTTGTTTTGTGTACATGATCAATCCATGTCTCTTTATCATAGCAGTCTCCGCTATTTGTGGGAACATAGTTGATCGCAGAGGAATCCATTAAACCACCTTTAATTGATTTTAAATCATTTAATTTTTTGTTTTCCAAAGAAGAGAACCCTCTCTTCATACCTGATAATTTTTTCATGTTTAAATAAATTTTTTGTTGTGTTGCGTGAAATTATTTTGCCATATAAACCCTGACATTGGGAGTGAATAATTCACATATTTTCATGTACTGTACACATACAATGCAAAGATGTAGAATGTATTCCGTCAACGTTGATGTTTTCAAATCTATAACTATTCAGTTCACTTCGGTGGGATAAAATTTGCAAGTAGGTTGTTTATTTTATGTACATAAATGCAAATGCAAAATCAATGGGTTTGGTGAAATATTTCAAATATTGAAAAGTATAAAGTGAAATCTGATAATGTAAATAACGCTTAGAAATATAATAGGATGTTGTAGAGTAATATATTCTATTGTACAAGACTGTGAATGAATGAATTTAACAGTAGAAGTAACATGATAATTCATTCATTTTGAAAGAAATTTGCATGTTTTTAATGATGTTTTTCGTGAAGAAGTATCGGTTTTGATAGAAAATGATCTGAAAAACGTTTAGTTTATAACAAAAAAAATCCTGATTTTATTTTTCTTTTACATCCAGGCAGCTATGATCAGTATTAAAATGAGATTTTTAGTTTAGCTGAATGGCTTTGTGAAGTAAAATATAACGGTAAAATGTAGTTACAGTTTAGACATGAAATATCCTGTAAAAAACTAAAGCTATATTTTCATTTATTCCGTACTTCTTTAATTGGCATTTGATCATTCTATATTTTCCTGTTTTGTATGTTGAACATATTCATAAAACATAAGTTATGTGCGGAAAAAATCCAAGACTAACTATAAAATTCTAAAATAGAATAGCTATAATCATGAATTTGGCTACTCTTATGAAGAATATAATGTGCTGATTTAATAGGATAAAGGTAATTTTACCGCCCATTTTAAAAAAGAAAAGAAGTATGGATTTTGAAATTTTGAAACAGCAGATAGAAGATGCTGCTAAGAAAGCTTTTTTAGAAGTGTATGAAAAGCATGGTGCAGAAGAGATTTACAGCTTTGCATTGTATAGTGATGAAGGTGCAATGACAGTATGCCCTGCAGCCAATACTATAAAAGTACTGGAACCTGCAGATGAAGATGATGCTCTTTATTATAAATATGAGCCGGCAGAATGGACGTATGAAATGGAAGGAGCGGATAAAGAGTTCAATGAAATCTGCACTCTGTTGAGAACAGAACTTAGTCAGCATGACGATGATGATCAGTGGTTTGAAGGTTTTCAGGCTAAACTGTATTCCACCTGTATTGAAGTGCTGGAAAAACTTAAAAATGAGAATTTTTTTACAAAGATAACAGGTAAGGATATTTTCCTGATTTTCACGGTCTCAGATTATGAGTTTGAGATGGAAGAACTGAAAAACTCTATCGTAAGACTTAATGATAACGAATACAGAAGTGAATATCTGAACTGGATGGCTACCTGGGGCAATTAAAAGAATGACGAATAAAAAAAACACTTTAAATATATACATATGAAGCCCGATAAAATAATTGTCTCAGAAGCCTCTTATCATTCACAGTCTCTATAAACCTTTCATAATATCAAATCAGAAACCCCAAATTGAACAACAAGTATATTAATTATGAACAACTACAAATTTTATAAACAGGAAGGAAATCAATATGTTTTTAAAAACCAGCCGGTATTTATAACGGTGCTATGTATTATCTTCCTGATTGTGGCAGGACTGCTCTTTAACAGTGTAAGGACTCTTAGCTATGTTATCATTGCCGTGGTAGCACTTATTCTGGTTAATTTTTTCACCAAGAAATTCATCATTGATATGGATCGCATGACGATTACAGGAAAACATACCATTTTCGTTCCTGCCAGAACCTATCCGATAGAAAACTTCAGAAACTTTCATGTGCTGGCAACAAAGTATATGGGTTTTATCACCACAAATGTAATGCTGTCAATGTATTTTGAAGTGAATGGCAAAGAAAAACAGCTTACAATTGGCCAGGCTCTTACCCAAAAAGGAATACAGAAGATGGTGAATGAAACAGAGGATATTATGAACATTAATAATCCTGAGAATGGATATCAGAGACCGCTATAAGTTTGAAGAAAACGGAAGTGAAATAAGCTTTATGCCCAACTACAATTTCCTGCGTATTTTAGTATGGTGGCTGGCATTGGGAGTGATTGCTCTTCCTGTAATTCTATATTATTTTAAAGGTAAAACTTCCGGAGATCAGTTTAAAATTGCAATGGGACTATGGGGAATTTATATGATCTACTTCCTGTTTGATTTGTTTTTCAGGGTTCCTGTGAAATATATTTTTGATAAATCAGAGAAGTGTATTTACAGAAAACTTTTACTATCCAGAAAACTCATGAATTTTGATGAAATGACCTATTTTGTCAATGATGAAAGAGGAGGATACTATTATTCAATAGGGAAAAAGAGAAATCAGTTTGTGAAAAATTACAGAATCAGTAATTATTTCTCAGGTTCTAAAGCTTCAGAAAGAAGAGAAGATGAATATGTCAGGGAAATATTATACCCCGTTCTGATCGCTGTAGGAATCCCTTTGAATCAACCGGACCAATAATAATCAGGATAAATACTAAAACAATAAAGTATGGATGTATGACCATTCCCCTCCTCCGGAGGGGTGGCGAAAATTCAAAGAATTTTTGACGGGGTGGTTTATACACAATAACAAAAAAATCGGGCGGTTTCGAAGAAACCGCCCGATTTTGTTTATCTATAATAGCTTATTTTAAGCTAAAATTCTCTTTACAGCTTCTTTTACTGCAGCAGCATCAATTTTATACTTCTTCATCAATTCTGCAGGTGTTGCAGACTCTCCGAAAGTATCATTTACCGCTACAAATTCCTGTTTTGTAGGTCTTTTTCTTGCAAGCATACCTGCAACAGATTCTCCTAAACCACCAAGGTAGTTGTGCTCCTCAGCTGTTACAATTTTACCTGTTTTTTCAACAGACTTTAAAATGATCTCTTCATCAAGAGGTTTGATCGTGTGGATGTTGATCACCTCACAAGAAATACCTTCTTTCTCAAGCTCATCTGCAGCTACAAGAGATTCCCATACAAGATGTCCTGTTGCAACAATTGTTACATCAGTACCTTCCTGAAGCATAATTCCTTTTCCAATTTCGAAAGGCATATCTTCCGGAATGAAAACAGGAACTACCGGTCTTCCGAATCTTAAATATACAGGGCCTTCAAAATCTGCAATCGCTAAAGTAGCAGCTTTAGTCTGGTTATAATCACAAGTATTGATCACTGTCATTCCAGGAAGCATTTTCATCATACCGATGTCTTCAAGAACCTGGTGAGTAGCTCCATCTTCTCCTAAAGTAAGACCTGCGTGAGATGCACAGATTTTTACATTTTTGTTAGAATACGCGATAGACTGACGGATCTGGTCATATACTCTTGAAGTAGAAAAGTTAGCAAAAGTTCCTGTGAAAGGAATTTTCCCTGTAATGCTAAGACCTGCAGCAATCCCCATCATGTTAGCTTCTGCAATCCCTATCTGAAAGAATCTTTCAGGAGCCTTCTCAATGAATTTCTCCATTTTCAAAGAACCGATAAGGTCTGCACAAAGTGCTACTACATTAGGATTTTTGTCCGCTAGTTCTGCTAATCCTGCTCCGAATCCTGAACGAGTGTCCTTTTTTTCTGTATATGTATATTTCATTTTTATTGTATTAATCGAGATATTAAGATATTAGTAATCAGCTGGAGCTTCTAGGTACAATTGCTTGAATGCTGTGTCTAGCTGCTCATCATTAGGAGCTTTACCATGCCATGCATGAGATCCCATCATATAATCAACCCCATAACCCATTTCTGTATGAAGAAGGATAGCTACCGGCTTTCCTTTTCCTGTTTCTGTTTTTGCTTTCTCAAGGATTGCAATTACAGCTTCAAGATCATTACCGTTCTTTTCTTCCAAGACAACCCATCCGAAAGCTTCCAGTTTAGCATGAAGATTTCCTAAGCTTAATACATCATCTGTATCTCCGTCAATCTGACGTCCGTTGTAATCAATAGTAGAAATGATATTATCTACTTTTTTCGCAGAAGCATACATTAATGCCTCCCAGATCTGACCTTCCTGAAGCTCACCATCTCCGTGAAGAGAGTAAACAAGAGATTGATCACCATCTAATTTTTTACCTTGAGCTACACCAAGAGCTACAGAAAGTCCTTGTCCAAGAGAACCGGAAGCAATTCTGATTCCCGGAAGTCCCTCATGAGTAGTCGGGTGTCCCTGTAATCTTGAATCTAATTTTCTGAAAGTGCTCAGCTCTTCAACAGGGAAGAAACCGAATCTTGCTAAAGTAGAGTAGAATACCGGAGAAATGTGCCCGTTTGATAGATAAAAATGATCTTCATTTTTGCCTTCCATAGTGAAAGGAAGCTTATAGTTCATTACCTTTCCATAAAGGGCTGTGAAGTATTCTGTACAACCTAAACTTCCGCCCGGGTGTCCTGAATTTACAGCATGAACCATTCTTAAAATGTCTCTTCTGATCTGCGTAGTAAGAGATTTTAGCTCTTCAATACTTTTACTCATTATGTCTGATTTATTTGCACGCGAATTTACAATTTTTTACCGGCTTATGGAAATGCAAAAATCCGGATCTCAAAACCCGGATTTTAATTTATTTGAATATTTTCCTGCTTTTAACAGCCCTCATTGAGGTAAACGGAGATTTCTGTAACAATATTATTAACAAATTTAAAGCTTAACAGCGTTCCTGCCTGGCTGTCTTCAATATTAAAATAACCGGAATCTTTAATAGGTTTGCTGTTGTCATCCCAATCCGGACGTACACTGAAGTTGGGATAATTAATTTCTTTTTCTTTTGTTTAATTTTTGAATGACTTTGTATCATTCGTAGCAAAGATAATTAAAATAGAAAAGTCTATAAAATTAGTTATTTTAATAAAGAGAATTTGCATATTGAGTTGAATGCTTTGTGGTAGCTTGATTGTTGATTTTTTGCTACTTAAGATCAGTTTTTTTTGAATTTTAATATACAATATCTGATAAATTTAGTTAATTTTATAATTCAATATTATTTGAATTATAAACCTTTAACTGATTATTCTTTAGTTTTTGGTCTTGTTGTTTGAATTAATAAAAATTACAAACCATTATATATGAAAATTAAACAATTATTTTATTTGGGGATATTTGTGATATCCATTTCCTCAGGGAAAGCTCAGGACTTTTTTACAGTGATAAGTGAAAGGTCCATCAAAGCAGATCCTAAAAACAGGACAGTACAGCCGGAAAAGTCATTGACTTATACATTAGATGTGGCCGGAATGAAAAGTTATTTTAATTCCGTTCCGGAGTTGAAAGACAGTGACCGTAAAGATAACGCTCCGATTATTGTTTTGCCAATGCCGGATGGTAAGAAAGCAAAATTCAGAATCTGGAAATCTTCAGTGATGGCTCCTGGGCTAGCCAGCCAGTTTCCTCAGATCGTTACTTTTACAGGGCAGGGAATTGATGATAAGTACGCTACTATAAAACTGGATTTTACCGAGCTGGGATTCCATGCACAGATAAAATCTATAGTAGAAGGAGATACTTATATTGATCCTTATGCAAAATTGGATATTAACAATTATATCATTTATAAGAAAAGTGACTTAATTGATAAAGCCCAGAGATCCTGCGGAGTAAAAGATGAAGATTCTTCGTTTGAAAAAAAAAGCGCACAAAAAACCGTAAGTCCAAGCGTAGGGACTCAAATTAGAGTTTTCAGATTTGCAGTGGCTTGCACAGGAGAATATGCTGTTGCAGCAACTGGTTCCGCTACGCCTACCGTTGCGCAGACCCTTTCCGCAATTGTAACATCAGTAAACAGAGTAAACGGAGTCTATGAGCAGGAAGTTGCTTCTAGGCTGGTATTAGTGGATAATGAAGCAAATGTAGTTTTTACAAATGCTGCTACAGATCCATTTAACGGAAATAACAATGCCAACACATTGATTAATGAGAGCCAGACTCAGATTGATTTACTGATAGGAAATACTAATTATGACATCGGCCATACTTTCAGTACAGGCGGTGGTGGCTTAGCCGGATTAGGAGTAATCTGTAATGCAACCAATAAAGGAAGAGGGATCACAGGTTCTTCTAACCCGGTTGGGGATCCTTATGATATTGATTATGTAGCTCATGAAGTGGGGCACCAGTTTGGTGGTCCTCATACCTTTAATGCAATTACAAGCAGCTGTAATGGTAACCGTAGTGCTGCCAATGCTGTAGAACCAGGAAGTGGAATTACGATTATGGCTTATGCAGGAATTTGTGGAAGCACAAATAATTTAGCTCCTAACAGTATTCCTACTTTCCATACCAAATCATTCCAGTCTATCACAGCAAAAGTTCAGTCAACCTCATGTCAGGTTACACTTCCGGTGAATAATTTCGCTCCTACAGTAAATGCCGGGGGTGATTTTACCATACCAAAGAGCACACCATTTAGATTAGAAGGATCCGCTTCAGATATAGATAACAATCCACTTACCTACAGCTGGGAACAGAATGATGCAGGCCCGGCAGGTGACTGGAATGCTCCAACAGGTAATGCTGCTATATTCAGATCATATGTACCTGTAACTGTTCCTTACAGATATTTCCCAAAACTTACAGACGTAATCAATGGTACTGTATCCAAAGGAGAAGTGAGACCATCCTATGCAAGAACAATGGAGTTCAGACTTACTGTAAGAGACAATAACGCTGGATGTGCAGGGGTTTCAAATGATGATGCTATTATTACTGTTGATGGAAATTCAGGGCCGTTCAATGTAACTGCGCCTACCACAGCTGTCAACTGGGCGGGTAATTCTACACAGACCATAACATGGGATGTAGCGAACACAACAGCCTTCCCTGTAAATTGTGCTACAGTAAACATTTTCCTTTCCACAGATGGAGGTCTTACGTATCCTACACTTATTTTAGGCTCTACTGCAAATGATGGCTCCGAGACCGTTACGATTCCAAATGTAACGACCACACAAGCCAGAATTATGGTGGCAGCAGAGACGAATGTGTTTTACAATATTAACCCTATTAACTTTACGATCACACAGACATTGGGAGTGAACGAAACAGCTTCAAATAAAGATGTATTCGTAGTATATCCTAATCCGAGTAAAGGACTTCTGAATATTAAATTTACCAATTCAAATGAAGTATATGATATGACCGTATATGATGTAAGCGGGAAATTAGTATTCACTCAGGCTAATAATAAATTGAACCATGATAAAGTAGGTACTTTTGATTTGTCACAATTGGTTAAAGGTGATTATCTGATTAAAGTTAAATCCAGAAATATGGAGAAAACAATTAAGTGGATTAAAGAATAAAGAATCCATTCACCAAAATAAAAAAGGCTGTCTTCAATTGAGGACAGCCTTTTTATTTTTTTATAAAGATTAAACGACTCTTAAATGTTGTTTATTTTTTACCAGCCACAAACCAATAAAGGTCAGCAATCCGTTAAGAACAATCAGCTCCACACCGATTTTGTAATCGGTATAAGTTGTAACAGCAAGATTGATCAGATAGGTAAGCACAGGTGCTAAAATAGTCACTACAAGAATGGAGTATTTTCTTGAGATCTGAAACTTCGTGAAAATTCCAAAAGCAAAAAGCCCTAAAAGTGGTCCGTAAGTATATCCTGCAATTTCCATGATCAGATAAACAATAGACTTGTCATTCATTGCCTTGAAAACCATAATCAGAATAAAGAAAACTACCGTAAAGATCAAATGTACTTTCATACGAAGGCGTTTCTTTTCTTTTTCAGTTTTGGTTTTATCTTCATTAAGGTTTAATAAGTCTACACAATACGAACTTGTTACAGCCGTTAAAGCACCATCTGCAGAAGGGAATAACGCTGAGATCAATCCGATAATGAAAATAACGGAAATCATCATTGGGAAATGCCCCTGAAGAGATAAAGCCGGGAAGAGGTCGTCTCCCATTATATTTTTAATATTTCCGGCACCATCTTTAAATCCGAAAACATTTGTTACTGTTTCAGAGTTCAGAGTTCCGTATTCTGCTCCGTGCTGTAATGCAAAAAGGTAAAGTAATCCTCCCAGGAATAAAAAGGCAAGATTCACGATAAGAAGTGTTCCCGCGAAGGTCAGCATGTTTTTCTTTGAATTCTTAAGATTATCTACAGAGATATTTTTCTGCATCATTTCCTGATCCAGTCCTGTCATCGCAATCGTAATAAAAATTCCTCCCAGAATTGTTTTCAGGAAAAAGGTTTTGGAATTAGGATCAAAATTGATGAAATGGGTATAGTTTTTCTGTTCCAGAATAGTATATGCTTCTCCAAATGATAAATTCAGGTTGGATAAAATGTAAACGATACATGCTACAAGGCTGATAATCATAAAAGAAGTCTGCAGTGTATCGGTAATAACGATCGTCTTTACACCTCCTTCAAAAGTGTACAGAAGCACCATCAGCAAAAGAACAAGAGAAGTTACCCAAAATGGAACTCCCAGCCCTTCAAGCAAGAAAATCTGTAAAACATTCACTACCAGATATAATCTTGCGGTAGCGCCAATTGCCCTTGAAATAATAAAAAAGATGGAGCCTATTTTATGTGCTTCCACATTGAATCTTTTCCCCAGATACGTATAAATAGACGTGAGGTTCATCTTATAATAAAGCGGGAGCAGTATAGCTGCAACAATAAAATACCCGATGAAAAACCCGATCACCATCATGTAGTATTCAAAACCGCCGTAAATATATTCGGAGCCGGTCATTTTTCCTACAGTTCCCGGAACAGAAATAAAAGTAACCCCACTCAAGCTGGTTCCTATCATCCCGAATGCGACGAGCCACCATTTACTCTTTTTATTACCGATAAAAAATGACTGGTTATCAGAATTTCTACTGGTGAAATAAGAAATCACCAAAAGGCCGATAAAATAGATGAAAACAAATAGCAAAAGGATAGTTCCTGAATTCATGCTTGATTTTTAAATTTTAGCAAATATATAAAAAAGATCAGTCGTGAATCGTGAATTTGAAATACTGTTAGTTTCAAAACAAATTGTGACGAATATTTTGTTTTTACAGCCTGTATTTTGCTAAAAATAAAAACCCTTCCAGATTTCTCTCTGAAAGGGTTGTATTGTAAGGGTGGAAAACCGTGGCTAGTTCACTAAAACATCCTGAAGTTCCTCACTTTTCTGGAAACTTGCCTTAGCGAAAGGGCAGAGGGGAATAATTTTTTTTCCATTTTTTCTGGCAAAATCCACTGCCGCGAGAAGCATTTCCTTACCTACACCTTTTCCGTTGTAGGCTTCTTCCACCTCGGTGTGGTCTATAATAAATCTTTCTTCTCCCGCCCAGGTATACGTCATCATTCCTGCGCGACTTCCATCTATGAAAGCTTCAAAACTTCCGTGTTTATCGTCGTTGTTTTGTTTTACTTCGATCATATTATGAGAATTTAGTTAGTATTTCTATGTCGTTGGTTAATATTTTATGAACAGGGCACGCATCTGCAATGGTGTGTAGCCTTTTCAGCTGCTCATCATCCAGAATGCCTTCAAAGCTGATATCTCTTTTGAAAACGGCTCTTTTTGTTAATGGGAAATTTTCAAGTTCTACTTCCACATTGATGTTTTCTACATCCCATTCCTTTCTTTCAATGTACATTCTCAGCGTAGCAGCCGTACAGCTTGCCAGTGATGTTGCCAGAATTTCCATTGGGTTAAGACCTTTGTTCTGTCCGCCTTTATCAATCGGTTCATCAGTGATGATCTGATTTTCGCCCGCCGTTACTTCTGTATAATATTTTGTTTTTCCTAAACTTGCTTTTACCGTTACCGCCATTATTTTTCTGTATTGAATTTATAACTTAATGCACCAGAAGGGCATTGGTCTATTTGTGTTCTAAGTTCTTCCGGGCTTGCATTTTCTGCTTTTATCCAAGGTCGTTCTTTAGGATTGTAGACTTTGGGCAGCAATTTTACACATACAGCCGAGTGGATACACTTTTGAGGCTGCCAGATGACAGTAATGTTACCGTTGGGATATTCGTGTGTTTCCATATCAATTTTCTTTTAATGATTTTTCGATTCTTCTGTCCGGAATCAGCCATATAAGAGCCACTAGATAATAAAAACCTATGGCAATATAAGGATAAAAAAATGAAGTAGCGATGCCAAGAACATAAAAAATAATAGAGATATACTCTTTATATTTCGAATGAATGGCCTCTTTCAGCTTGGAATCTTCTCCCTCGCACCGGATAATGACATGCTCCAGAATGGTATAGGCAATTGCCGCCATAATGAGCCCGATACCATACACTGCCACAGGATTTTTAGCAAAACCGGTAGTTCCGATCCATTCCGTAGCAACAGGCATCAGAGAAAGCCAGAACAACAGGTGAAGATTAGCCCAAAGAATACTGCCATTTACTTTTTTTATCGTCTGAAACAAATGATGATGGTTGTTCCAGTAGATTCCTACATAAATAAAACTGAAAATATAAGCCAGGAACTTGGGAAGAAGAGGGGTGAGACTGGCCCAGCTATTTCCCTTAGGTACTTTTAGTTCAAGTACCATAATGGTGATAATAATAGCAAGGACACCATCACTGAATGCCTCCAGTCTTCCTTTAGTCATTCGTTTTAACCTGGTTTTTAAAGTTTTGTATTTTATTCTTAAGATCCTTCAGCATATCCGGATTGATGACTCCGCTTTCCATGTCAAAATTTTCATAAAACTTAGGCAATGAAAAAGTATCCTTGATATCTGCTGCAAACTGTGGGAAAAATGTCTTTGCGGTATTCATTACATTTCCTCCGCCATAACCTCCGGGAGAGGTACTCATCAGAAGCATAGGTTTATTCTGGAATACTTTTACATTAATTCTGGAAGACCAGTCAAAAACATTCTTAAAAGCTGAACTGTAAGAACGGTTGTGTTCCGCCAGAGAGCAAATGATGACATCACATTCTTCAATAGCTTTTAAAAAACCATGGGCTTCATTCGGAAATCCTTTCTTTTCAAGATCCACGGAGAAAACAGGCATTGTGAAATCGTTGAGGTCAATCAGATTGATTTCTTCATCCTGAAAATCTTTCAGAACAAACTTTACCAGTTCCCTGTTGATAGAAGTGGAAGACGTACTTCCTGCAAATGCTAATATTTTCATGGTTTGAACTGAAATTATTTTCTGTTTAAAATAGCCTTAGGAAGCGGTACGTATTCATTTTCATCGCCCGGAACCAAAGGAAATGCCTCATGATTCTGATCATTCCAGTTTACTTTTGCCTGATCTATTAATTCTTTATCAGAGTTAACAAAATTCCAGAATATAAAACGTTCTTCATCAAATGGCTCGCCACCAAAAAGATATACCGTTCCGTTTTCGCTCATATCAAATTCACAAAGCTTGGTGTCTTTAGCGATCATCAGCTGCTTTGATCCATAAGAGTTTCCATCAGTAGTTACAGTTCCGTCCAGAACATACATTGCAGCTTCTCCGTAAAGATCTTTTCCAATGCTTATTTTCTTGGCATCTTTTGTTTTTATTTCGATGAAGAATAACTTGCTGTGAACAGGAACCGGAGATGTTCTGCCAAATGCTTCACCCGCAATAAGTTTATACTGAATACCATCTTCTTCCCAAACAGGAATCTCATCAGCTTCAATATGATGAAAAGTTGGCTCAGACTGTTCAAGATGCTTCGGAAGTCCTACCCAGATCTGGAATCCGTGAAGTCTTTTATCTGTGTGTCTTAAATATTCAGGGGTTCTTTCTGAATGTACAACTCCTTTTCCGGCAGTCATCCAGTTAACAGCACCCGGTTTTATTTCAAGAGCACTTCCAATACTGTCTCTGTGGAAAATAGAACCTTCCAGCAGATACGTTAATGTAGATAATCCGATATGCGGATGAGGGGGAACGTCAAGATTCTGATAATCCTTTAATTCCGAAGGGCCCATATGATCTATAAATACGAAAGGTCCAACAGCTCTTTTTTCACGGAAAGGTAGAAGTCTTCCTACCAGAAAATTTCCGATATCTGCTGCTTTTTCTTCAATGATAAGTCCAATATTTGACATGATGATGTGATACTTTTTAAAATGTTAATTAAATAAATTGAGTGACCTTACTGGAAATTTAAAGTTTATCATATCCTTCAAATTTCTCATCCACAATACGTTTCCATTCAGGATGTTTCTTAATAAAAGCGAAAACGAAAGGGCAGAAAGGAAGAAGCTTTTTTCCGCTTTCTTCAATATAATTCAGCGTTTTTTCTACTACGGCAGCCGCGGCACCTGTTCCTGCCAATTCAGGGTCTGCTTCAGTATGTATCAAAGCAATCTGGTGCGTTGTCTCACGATAATCAATGAATGCATAGTGTCCGTTGAATTCTATTTCAAATCTTTTTTCCGCTTTTACAAGAGGTATATTTTCAAATTCTGGTTTCATAATTTTGTATTAAAAGGTGTCTGTTTTCCAATAGAATAAACAGAACTCAGTTGTAAAATAGCTAAACCTCATAGGTTTCAAAACCTACAAGGTTTGCCATTATATAAAGTTAATAAAAAAGGAATTATCTAAGATTAAGATAAATTTAATTCTTTTAATCTTCAAGGTATCCGAACTTTCCGGTGTTGAAATCCTCAAAAGCCTGCATAATTTCCTCTCTGGAATTCATCACAAAAGGGCCATGGGGATAGATCGGTTCGTTGATTGGTTCACCACTGATGATTAAAACAACAGCATCTTCTTTTGCTTCAATCGTGAAAGTTTCACCTTCATTTTTAAATAATGCAAGATGATCCGTTTTCACGGTTTCTTCACCATTAACGATAATGCTTCCTTCAATAACCAAAGCTGCGGTATTGAAATGAGCTGGAAAATTAAAATCTGCTTTTCCGCCTGCTTTAAGTTTGGCATTCATCATATGAACCGGAGTGAAAGTGCTTGCAGGACCTTTATGACCGTCATATTCGCCGGCAATTACTTCCACAAAACCATTTTCACCCAGATCTACTCTTTCCATTGCAGAGTTTTCAATAGCCTGGTATTTCGGGCAGCTCATTTTGTCTTTTGCCGGAAGATTCACCCAAAGCTGAACCATCTGAAAAATTCCTCCTTCTTTTGCCCATGCTGTTTCATGATACTCTTTATGAAGAACTCCTTTTGCTGCGGTCATCCATTGAACGTCACCTTCTCCTATAATACCGCCGCCGCCAGCGCTGTCATGATGTTCTACTTTTCCGCTATATGCTATCGTTACTGTTTCAAAACCTCTGTGGGGATGCACTCCCACACCTCTTGGTCTGTCGGAACCATTGAAATGAAATTTTGAATTGTAATCAAGCATAATAAACGGATCCATTCTTTTCATATCTAATCCGGAAACTCCCGGAATAAAATTGTGAACCCTGAATCCATCGCCTACAAAGTGCGCAGGTCTTGGAGATACTACGATTTCTATTTTTTTAGTTGCCATCACATTGTTGATTATGTAAACAAAATTACCATAGTTATGTGCGAAAAGCATTGATCTGTGTTAAGTTCGTAGGAAGGGTAGGATGACAAAATGTGAAGAGTGAACTTGTAAATTTATTTTTTAATCTTCCTTCGACTTCATATTTTTTCCATCCGAAATGTGCAGCCTTCTGAAAACAAATCCTGATAAAATCGTTAATATTCCTACCGTGAGAAATGTGAATCGAAAAGCATTGTGGATTTCACCATTAATAAGATCTGTATTTTCAAAAAGTTTTAAAACAATCAATCCGAATGCAATTCCGAAACCGATAGCCAGCTGTTGATTCACCGAAATTAAAGAGTTTCCGCTGCTGGTCTGGAAATTCCGAAGGTCAGCAATAGAAATGGTATTCATAGAGGTGAACTGTATAGAGTTGAAGAACCCTAATACCGCAATAATGGGAATAAACCAGTATAAGGAAGTGTGTATATCAGGTATCGCGAGCAGGCAGATCAGTGTTCCGATGATGAACGTATTGATCATTAAAGTCTGACGATAGCCGTATTTATCAAGGATTTTAATCACAGATGATTTCCCGAAGATAGCTGTTAAAGCCATGGGAGCAATAATCCAGCCCGAAGTTACTGCTGATTGTTTATAAGCAATCTGAATCATCAGCGGAAGCAATAACGGAACAGAACTGATTCCTAATCTGGTGGCCAGGTTTCCCACAATACCTACCCGGAAAGTTCTCACCTGAAAAAGGTTTAGCGGGAAGATAGGATTTCCTCCTCTTTTTGCATGTTTGTAGTAATAATACAGGAACAGGAAGCCCATAATAAATACCAGCAAAACAGGAGTGATATTCTGCATGTCTCCAAAAAGTTCCAGTGAAACGGAAAGCAGGAGAGAGGCTGCGGCAAATATTAAGAAACCTTTTAAATCAAAATCCACATCATCAGATTTATAATTAGGCATGAATTTTAAGCCTAAAAGAATTCCTAAAATACCAATCGGGATATTGATCAGAAATATCCAGTGCCAGGAAAGATAATCTACCATATAGCCACCGACTAACGGACCGAGTACAGGGCCAATAAGCGCTGGAATAATAGCAAAGTTCATCGCTTTAAGCAGTTCACTTTTATCAAACGTTTTTATCAGTGCCAGCTTTCCGACAGGAGTCATTAGACTTCCTCCGACTCCCTGAATAACCCTGGAAATAACCAAATGGGTGAGATTCTGAGACAAGGAACAAAACAAAGACCCTAAGCTGAACAATACCAATGAAAAAATAAATACTTTTTTGGTCCCGAACCGGTCCGCCAGAAATCCGCTGGCAGGCATGAAAACAGCTAGTGTCAGAACATAACTGATAATGGCGTTCTGCATATTAAGTGGAGACTCGTTCAGATCTTTTGCAATAGAAGGAAGGGAAGTATTCAAAATGGTTGAATCCAGCATCTGCATAAAAATAGCGGTAGCCAGAATCAGAGGTAATATTTTCTTTATGGATGTCTGTGGTGTGCTTGCTTCTGTCATTTCGTATAGGCTGAACCGTTAAAAAACGTTCAGACTTATTTTATTTGAAGAACCTGCTTGCTTTAAGCAGTTTGATTCTTAGATCGAGAAATCTATATAAAATTAAAAAAGTCCTGCGAGATTTCACAGGACTTTTTGATTTATTTTCTAGGTTTTTCTACTCCTTTCCATTCGTCACCGGCTTTTCTATACTGGCTTAAAGTGAAAGTTTTGAAATCCTTTGTTTTGTATTCGATGTTATCGGTATTCTGCTCAAATGGCATGATGTAATAATATTCGATGTCTGTCTTATCAGATTTGTTACCTTTTTTTACAGTAGGAACATATTTTGAAAATTTATAGCTTGGAAGATATTGTTTCAGTCTTGCATAGAAAGCTTTGTCTTCTTTTTCGCTAGGGATGATATCTACAATATTCAAATCGTCTTTTTTCTTGTCAATCCAAAGGTAATATGTTTTTTCTTCTCCCATATTTCTGTTGAAAGAGTTGAAAGCAAACAATTCTTTCGGTACAAGTTCCTTGATTTTCTCAGGATCAACCTTTGTGTAGTACTGACCTTTTGAAGGATCTACATACGTTTCAAGGTTATACATTAAAACAGAATTGTTTTCAAATTTCTTATTTTTAAAATATTGATTTAAAGATAATTCTGCAGTTGCTCTTAGTTCTTTACCTCTGGCATCCAGTTTTTTTGTTGGATTCTGAGGATTTACATATTTTACAAATTCATATAAAACAACAGGCTTTATATCTTTAAGGTGAGGATACGTTTTTAGCTGCTCTGCTTTTACAAGCCAGTAGAATTGCTGGTAGTAATCATCTTTATCTTGATCTTTTACACTCTTATAAGCCAAAGCAAGCTTCTTTGAATTCAGATATTTGCCATATTTTCCTTGTCCAAAAGCGAAACTTATGGCTAATAAGGCAAATAAAACAGTTAGGTTTCTTCTCATTTTTTTATAATTGATATTTTCGTTTTCCAAATATAATTATTTATTAGATATTATTTTGGATTGTCAGTTAAATTATGCCATATTGTTATTGTTAATTCAAAAGAAAATCCTGTATTGCTACAGGATTGATAAATTATAACTGAGGAAGTTATATGTTTGAATGAAAAAAATATATATTTTAATTAGTGAATTAATATTATTGACAAGGTTAAATAAACGCTATGGTCGCAAGGTTTATATTTTAATCCCATATATTTCGTTCGCAAGGGCACTTCGTTCAGCGAGGATATCAGTTTGTCTGTTGCTAAGTGAAACGCCTTTGCGATCGTTCTTAAACACTAATGGAAATATTTTAGCGTACTCTGCGTTAAAATATCTCGAAACAAATAATATAATCTAATACGAAGTTTCATGTACCTTTACCGCTCTTCCGCTTGGATCATTCATTTTTTTGAACGCTTCATCCCATTCTAAAGCGATAGGAGTGGAGCAAGCAACAGACGGAACAGATGGTACGGTAGCGGCTGCCGTTTCACTTGGAAAATGTTCTTCAAAAATAGTTCTGTATCTATATTCTTCTTTGTTCTGAGGCGTGTTTAGCGGAAATCTGAATCTCGCGTTAGTCATCATTTCATCCGTTACTTCTTTTTCAGCAACTTCTTTTAAAGTATCGATCCATGAATAGCCCACACCATCCGAGAACTGCTCTTTCTGTCTCCAGACAATAGAGTCAGGAAGAATATCTTCAAAGGCTTTTCTCAATACCCATTTTTCGATTTTTCCTTCAGCTGTATTGATCATTTTATCTTTAGGGTTAAGAGTCATGGCAATATCCATGAATTCTTTGTCAAGGAAAGGAACTCTTCCTTCAATTCCCCAGCTCATTAACGCCTTGTTGGCTCTTAAGCAGTCATACAGGTGAAGTTTGCCCAGTTTTCTTACCGTTTCATCATGAAATTCCCTTGCGTTGGGAGCTTTATGGAAATATAGATATCCGCCGAATAATTCATCTGAACCTTCTCCTGAAAGTACCATTTTTATTCCCATGGATTTGATTACTCTTGCCAGCAGATACATTGGGGTGGAGGCTCTGATTGTTGTTACGTCATACGTTTCCAGATGGTAAATTACATCACGTACAGCATCAAGCCCTTCCTGTACGGTAAAGTTAACTTCATGGTGAACAGATCCGATGTGTTTTGCAGCGGTTTGTGCAGCAGCCAGGTCAGGAGAACCAACGAGTCCTACAGCAAAACTATGAAGTCTTGGGTACCAGGCTTCCTGTGTATCTCCACTTTCGATTCTCTGGCGGGCAAATTTTGCAGTAATTGCTGAAATTACTGAGGAATCCAAACCTCCGGAAAGGAGTACTCCATAAGGAACATCGCTCATCAGTTGTCTGTGAACAGCATCCTCAAGGCCTTTTCTCAATTTTGCGATATCTGTTTCGTTTTCTTTCACATGATCGAAGCTGTCCCAGTCTCTTGTATACCATTGCTGAAGTTCAGTGCCGTCCGGACTGTAAACAAAATGTCCCGGTAAGAAAGTCTCGATTTTCTTACATACTCCTTCAAGGGCTTTTAATTCAGAAGCTACATAATAGTTTCCGTTTTTGTCCCAGCCCTGATAAAGAGGGCAGATTCCCATATGGTCACGGGCAATAAGATAAACATCATTTTCAGTGTCATATAATGCGAAGGCAAAAATTCCGTTCAGTTTTTCAACAAAATTTTTTCCATATTTTCTGTAAAGAGCAAGGATTACCTCACAGTCAGACTGAGTCTGGAACTCATAATCAGGAAATTCTTCTTTTAATTCTCTATGGTTGTAGATTTCACCGTTCACAGCTAATACTACTTTTCCGTCTTTTGTAAATAAAGGTTGTTTTCCAGAGGTAGGATCTACAATGGCAAGTCTTTCGTGAGAGAAAATCACTTTTTCATCCTGAAAAACTCCGCTCCAATCCGGTCCTCTGTGACGGATTTTTTTTGACATTTCCAAAACCTGAGGTCTTAATACTTCAGTTTTCTGTTGGGCATCAAATAAACATACAATTCCACACATAATTTCTATTATTTATGAAACAAAAGTAAAGGTGATGTTTATAAATAACAATAAAAAATGTTTGAAACGGAATGTTTTTAATCAATTAATGTTTTAAAATTAAAAATATTAACTATTTGTTGGATTTGACATGTTTTTGATTAATTTTTTTCGCCAGGCTAAAATTTGTGGTTTTTCCATACAAAATAAAAATGACATATTTATTAATCTATGGTAATTAATTATATGAATTTTAACCCTTACTTTGTGGCTCGAAATAATTTTTTTTCATCATTTGTGTTTTTACCTTCTTGCAATTCTCATGCAAGAAGGTTTTGTTTTTATTGTACTCCCAGTAACGTTCCCGAAACATTCCATGAACTGAAACTTGTGCCTTCGGAAGCTCCCTGAGGAATTTTTACCTGGATTGTATGTTGACCTGCTTTCAAATCTCCAAGAGGAATGAAGTTCGGATTGGTAACCGTTCCCGGGCACCAGTTTGATCTGCTGAGGTCTGATGATGAAAGACCGTCCTGGAAATTTCCTGATGCAGGATTGTACAAACGGTACGAACCACAGTCTGTTCTCCATGGGACGAATGAAAATATTGGATTTCCATCAACGAAAATAGAATTGGCCTTAGGAACAAATTCATCGCCATTTTCCCAACCTCCATGTCCGGTTGTGGTATATCTTAGCTGAGCATTTTTCAAGTCTTTATTTAAGGTGAAATTAACAAGAAGTCCTTTGTCCTGATTGAACATCGTAGAATAATCCTGCCCAGCCATTTCCATAATATTTAGAGTATTGAATAATGGTATCGCTGTATTGTTTTTATTAATTGCCTGGTCGCTTTTGTGAATGGTGATATCAAGGCTTACTTTATGTCCTCCTTTGTCATAGTTGCCAATAAATGTACCTACCCAAAGTTCTTTTCCGGATAATGCAGGTTTAAGCTCTGTAATATCCTGTCGGTAAGGGCTGATGGTCTGCCAGTCTTTTCCTTTAAGCTGAATATGATTGAACTTCTGGATACCAAAAGCGGTAAAGAATCTCATCATTTCCATAGCAGGACTATAGTTGTCTGTAGCTGTTATGCCGTAATATTGCTTTCCGTTTCCATTTTCATAGACAGGAAGTGTTTTTGCCCCTTTTTCCAATCCGTCAAAAAAGGATTTTTCTTTATCCTGAGGAATGAAAAATACGGTTCCTGTTCTGTCATAGGCGTCTCCGTTCGATTGCTGTTTCAGTTCTACAAAAATATTTTCTCCTTCTGTAATAGCCGGGAATTTTATCTTTTTAAGAATGATAGTCCCGTTGGCATATCTTTTTATCTTATCATCTGATTTAGAGGCATCCGAAAAATTGATCGTTTCGTTTTCAAAAACATTCAGCGTGGTAAATCTGCTTTTCCAAAGTAAATCTTTATATCCTAACTGATCCGTTGTCTGTATGTTTCCTTTTACAATATTTTCAATTCCTGTATTTTTTATTTTTTTGATTGAACCGGCTGTAATTAAAGAATTCTTATTTCTCTCTACTTCCAGAACCAGACCTAAATTCTGTCCCAAAACAGAAGGTCCGCCTTTTAACTTCAGATCATTCGTATACCAGATTTCAATAGTATTTGAATTGACTTTGGTAACCGCTTTTTTACAGTTGTATCCTAAAATCTTTTTAGTTTCATTGGTAAGTTCAAAATCCTGTTTTCCTACAGATTCAGCGTCTGATGTTGAAATAGTGGATCCGGGTTTTAAAAAAGCATATGAAACAATAGTATTTGATGGCTTTTCTACCTTAGTGATCTCATAAGGGAAGCTGTTTTTTTGTTCTTTGATCGTACTGTTGAGGATGAAATTTTCTTTCTCATTAACCCAAACAATAGTGGAGGGCTGGTCAGCAGTAGTTTTTCCGTTGTATGAGCTGATATACTGAATTTCATAGGTCTGTGCAGAAAACAGACAGTATAAGAAGATCGTTAGAAAATTGAAAACAGTTCTTGTATGCATAAATAAAATGAGTTTGCTGCAAAGTTATTCTAAAGTTTCCACAGCGTCAAAACAGTTTAATCTATACAGTTAGTAGACAATGTGCTTTAAATGTTACAAAAAATGTTACATTTTTTTAGAAAGATTTTTTTAATAAAAAAAACTACTCCAGAAAATAGAGTAGTTTTAAGTATTGTTATTGATTTGGATTAAGAAATTCTCTCAATCAAAGCCATATAGAATCCGTCATAACCTTCACTAGGCATTACTTTTTCATCCTTAATCATTTTGAATCCAGGGTTGTTTTTGATGAATTCATCTACCTGCAGATTGTTTTCAGAAGGAAGGATAGAACATGTAGCGTACACCATTTTTCCTCCTTTTTTAAGCATTTTAGAATAGTCCTGAAGAATTTGTTGCTGCTCTTTTTTAATTCTGTCAATAAAGTCCTGATCAATTTTCCACTTACTGTCCGGGTTTCTTTTTAAAACTCCAAGACCGGAACATGGTGCATCAATCAGAAGTCTGTCTGCTTTTTCATGAAGACGTTTGATTACTTTGTTGTCGGCAATCATACGGGTTTCAATATTGTGAGCTCCGGCTCTTTTAGCACGACGCTTCAATTCGGCAAGTTTCCACTCGAAAATATCAAGGGCAACAATCTGACCTTTATTTTTCATTAATGCTGCTAAGTGAAGTGTTTTTCCTCCCGCACCGGCGCACGCATCTACCACTCTTTGTCCTTCCTGTACATCAAGGAAATAACCGATCTTTTGAGAAGAAGCATCCTGAACTTCAAATAATCCTTCTTTAAAAGCTGTGGTAAGAAAAACGTTTTTCTTCTCTTCTAACTGAACAGCATCAGGATAATTTTTAATCGGAAAAGAAACAACACCTTCATCAGAAAGGTCAGAAATAAGTTCTTTTGTTGTTGTTCTTAGAGAGTTTGCTCTTAAAACGGTAGGTGCCTGCTCATTCAAAGCAGCCATTTCTCTTTCCCATTTTGCTCCAAGTTCTTTTTCAAGAGTTTCAGCAAGCCATTCAGGAATAGAGTGCTCTATTGCTTTTGTAGGAACTGTATTCTTTTTAAGTTTTGTAAGAATATCGGCAATTTTGATTCCGTCAAATTCTTCAAATTTTTTATAATTGGTCTTACTCCAAAGTAGATAGGCGATGATAAGCTTGTAAATATTGTTGGGTTTTACACCTTCCCCCATATAATATTCAAGACGTTTTTTCCAACGGATAATATTGTAGAAAATCTCAGAAACAACAGCTCTGTCCTGGCTTCCCCATTTTCTGTTTGCTTTCAGAAGTCTTTCAATAACCTTATCGGCATATTTGTTTTTTTCAAAAAATGTCTCCTGTAGGGCATCGTGAATTCCGATGGCCAAGTTTCTGTGAATAAGTTCCATAAATTTGCTTCGCTGTTTGAATCTGCAAAAATACGACTTTTAATTGAGAGTTTGGAATTTGGGGTTTAAGAATAGAATTGTGGGAGATGAATAGGAATTGTAGATCGTCTTCGATTATGAATTTTTTACAATACATAAATAAATTTAACGCAATGAGCACTAAGATATTTTATAGTTTTAAGAACGATCGCAAAGGCGTTTTACTCAGCAATAAGTATTCTCTCTTTGCTAAATGAAATGCCTTTGCGAACAAAACCTACATGATGAGCAAATTTAGCGAACCTTAGCGTTTAATCTTAATTACTCTTTCCGCTATCTAAATTATTCCCTCTTGACTTCAACCTCTAAAAAGCTCTACCTTTGCAAAAATTAAAAATATGAGTGATACAGTACTTTGTCCGAAATGCAGCTCTGAGTTTACCTATCCGAGCGATAATATGATGGTATGTTCCCAGTGTTTCTACGAATGGGACCCCGCAGAAGCGGCTTCTGAAGCAGCTAACGAAGGGAAAATATTGGATTCAAACGGAAACGAACTTCAGGATGGAGATTCTGTAGTTGTGGTAAAAGATCTTCCTGTAAAAGGAGCGCCAAAACCGGTAAAAGCAGGAACTAAAGTGAAAAATATCCGTTTAAGACCAGGAAGTGATCACAATATTGATTGCAAAATTGATGGTTTTGGAGCTATGGCTCTTAAGTCTGAATTTGTAAAGAAAGCATAAGAAAACTTTGTTTTTTTATGGCATAAAAATAAGAAAAGGAAAAAATTGGACAGTGTAATCTTTCAAAAGACTTAATTGCAAGATTGCTAATGTCCGTCTGGAAGGCAGAAAGAGAAATAACCAAAAATTTCCTTATGCTTTGAAGGTACAAATGTAAGAAAAAGTTTTATAACAGATTCTTATGTTTGTATTTTTTTTTAATGGGTAAGTGTAAGTAAATGTAGGTGTTATGTGATGAATAGAGAGAAAGTAAATTATAAAATAAGGAGTCAGGCTAATAAACAAATTGACAATTTTATCCTTTTACTTTACACAAAAGAAATACTGATCAATCCTTCTAGTTTTTCATCCGTGTAAACTACTATTTCTTTATTTCTTGCTTTAATTTTATTCCAATAATAGTTTCCTGCAAATCTGCTTTCAAGGACTTCAGCTTCGAGACCGCTTTCCGTGATTTTGATTTCTTTAGGATAGTAGGAGAATTTTGAAAGCTGGAAATCTTCTGCCTCGTTTTCGCTGAAAATATTCACTTCCCCGAATAATTTCGCAACATAAGAGTTATAAGGATGTCTGTAAGTTTCTTCCGGACTGTCATTCTGAATGAGTCTTCCGTCCTGTAAAATGACGATCTGATCCAGCCATGGCATAATGTCCTGAAGCTCATGAGTAGAGATGATTAGGGAAACTCCATGTTGCTTGACGTATTTGAAAAGTTTTTCTCGGAGTTCAATTTTTCTCGGAAAATCCAGATTACTGAAAGGTTCATCTAAAATCAGAAGTTTTGGAAGTACAGATAACGCTCTGGCAATGGCCACTCTTTGCTGCTGTCCGCCACTTAAATATTTGGGAAGTATATTGGCGAATTCCTGCAATCCTACCACTTCAAGAAGCTCCGTTACGGTTTCTCTTTTTTGTTTTAAATTGATATTTGAAATAAATTTCCCTACATTTTCTGCCACTGTAGCATAAGGCATAAGGTCAAAATTCTGTGCCACAAATTTCATTTCCGGCTCTCCGGGAACAAGATTTCCTTTCGGTCCTAAAAGTCGCGTTCCGTTAAAAATAATTTCTCCGCTTTCCCAATCAAGAAGTCCATAAATAAGGTTGAGAAGTGTAGATTTTCCGCATCCGCTTTCTCCGGCAAGAGCTATAATTCTGTTTTCATCAAACCTTAGGTTAAGGTTCTGAAACAGGGGATTTTCTTTGGTGTGAGAGAAAAATAAATTGTTTATTTCTAATAGCATATTACAAATGTAAGGTTTTTATGAAAACATAATTTTTTTTATTATATTAGCGGAACTAATAAAAATAAATCAAAAATGAGAAAAAAACTGTTTTCGATAGCGATTCCTGCTTTATTCGTTGCTGCTGTAATGGTTTCTTGTAAAAAAGATAAACCGCTTACCAGTGAGAGTAATGAGGTGACGACTACCAAGGAAGGTAGCCAGTTCACTTTGGATACGCTAAACAGTAAGGTTGAATGGAAGGGATATAAAGTTTTTAAATCTGAAAATACGAGTCATTTTGGAACAATCAGATTTGAAAGCGGAGATGTAACAGTGAAAGACGGAAAACTGGAAAGCGGAAAATTCGTTGCTGATATGAGCTCATTAACTTCTGTAGACTTGAAAGACAGTCCGGAAGATTTAGGGAAATTAAATGGCCACCTGAAGAGCGGTGATTTCTTTGAAGTTGAAAAATTTCCAACAGCTTCTTATGAAATTACAAAAGTTACTCCGGCTACGGAAGGTGATTATAATACTCTTTTGGATGGTAATTTAACGATTAAAGGAATTACAAAACCTGTTCAGTTTAAAGCTAATGTTTCTGTGAAAGATGGAGAAGTGAGTGTAGCCACTGAGCCGAAAGATATCAAGAGAGAAGAGTTTGGCGTAAAGTTCCAGGCTCCTGCTGAAAACGGTGTGATTAAAGATGAGGTGACTCTTCAGATCAGCGTTAAAGCTTTAGAAAAGAAATAATTTTTTTATTTAAGTGAAATAAGTGATTGAAGTCTGCCTCCGAAAAAGAGGCAGATTTTTTTATGACGGACTTAATATTAAACATAAAAGTCGTATTTTTGCAAAACATTTTGAAAGGGTAAAATAATGATAGAAAAGATAGAAGAACTACTGATCGAAGTAAACGGCTTCAATGCTACCTCTAGGGAAGATATCGAAAACTTCCGAATCAAGTACAACGGTAAAAAAGGGGTTCTTAATGATTTTTTTGAAAAATTTAAAGAAGTTCCTAACGACCAGAAGAAAGAATTCGGACAAAAGATCAACACCTTGAAGCAGGCAGTTGCTGTAAAATTGGAAGATTTGAAAAATTCTTCTGAATCTTCTATTGTGGTAGAAAAAGAAGATCTTACAAGACCTGCATTTCCATCGGAATTGGGTTCAAGACACCCGATTAACCTGGTAAAAAACAGAATTATTGAAATTTTCAAATCTATTGGTTTTGCAGTAGCAGACGGACCTGAGATTGAAGATGACTGGCATAACTTTACGGCGCTTAACCTTCCGGAATATCACCCGGCAAGAGATATGCAGGATACGTTCTTTATTGAGCAGAATCCGGATATCCTTTTGAGAACACATACGTCTTCTGTACAGACTCGTTTTATGGAAGAAAATCAGCCGCCAATCAGAATTTTATCTCCGGGAAGAGTTTTCAGAAATGAAGCGATCTCTTCACGTTCACACTGTATTTTCCACCAGATTGAGGGATTATATATTGATGAGAATGTAAGCTTTGCAGATTTAAAGCAGACAATCCAGTTCTTTACTACTGAGCTTTTCGGAAAATCCAAGATCAGAATGAGACCTTCTTTCTTCCCGTTCACAGAGCCAAGTGCTGAAATTGATGTGTATTGGGGATTAAACTCTGAAACAGACTACAGAATTACGAAAGGAACAGGATGGCTGGAAATTATGGGATGCGGAATGGTAGACCCTGCCGTACTGAAAAATGTGAATATTGATTCTGAGAAATATTCAGGATATGCATTCGGAATGGGAATTGAAAGAATTACAATGCTTCTTTACCAGATGAGTGACATCAGAATGTTCTTTGAAAATGATATCAGAACACTGGAACAGTTCAAAACACTATAAAAAATCAAACCTCCGGAGCTCCGGAGGTTTTTTGTTTTTAATTACTGACCTAAGAAACAAAACGTAATTAAAAACTGATCTTATTGAAAAATTTACACGTGTCTGTTTCTTATGCCCATACTTCGGTTTGAATCCGCTAGGTACCTCAAAGAAGTATTGACATGCTGCAGCTGTAGGGCCGCCTCTATTATTAAGACAACCTGTGTTAAGAATATATTACATCAAATAAAAAAGCCTGTAAAATTTACAGGCTGTATATTTAATCATAAAGATGGTTATTTACTAAACTTCAAAGGATATTTTACGTTTTTGTAATCGTCTATACTGGCTTTTAATGAACCTACTGCAAGTTCAGCTTTCAGCAGCATTGGTACATGATTGGCATCGTTGGAAACCCACATCGTTACGCCTTCTTTTTCTTTAAATACTCTTCCGCTTTTTACAGATGGAATAATTTTCAGACAGTTAATAGTACCGAATTTTGTCTTTAAATTTTCTGTACCCGTTACTTTTAGCTGGAAAGGAAACATTTCATCATCAATCCATACATTCATATTGATTATGGTTCCCACTTTCAGCTCATCCGGGCTTTTACTTCTTAAATAGTAAAAACATGAAAGCATATCCTGAACTCCTTTTACTGATTTCAAAACCTTAGAACCATTAGCCGGCGTCTTTTTATCTGTTAAAATTAATGTATTGTTATCATGATTAAAAACCGTTTCAAAATGCTGGCGGTAGCTTCCTTCACGTACATTTCTTACATAGAAACTTGGTAATCCAGTCTGTGTATTAATGAAACTTTCGTACAAATCTTCTACTTTGAAGAACGCTTTTACGGCACCGGTAGTCTGTCCTGTACCTTTTACATAGAGATGGGGAACTCCTTTGTAATTGGTCTGTTTTGTAGTAAGGTTTGCTGTTCCTGCATTAAGGAAGCCATAATGAATTCTGAGAGTGATGGATTCGCCGTCCGCGATGTTATCAATCTGGGCTGAGCCTAAAAAGAATATAAATACTGCAAAAAGGACTAAAATTTTCTTCATAACAAGACATTTACAAAAACGTTGCCAAATTTAAAATCTTAAATGATAGATATTTGACAAATCTCAGGTTTTTATTTAGAATCAATTAAATATGCTTCGCATTAAAATTAGTAAATTTGCAGTTACATGTATAATTAAATTATCTTAAATATTATGATAACCACTGATATATTGATCATAGGTGCGGGACCTACAGGACTTTTTGCAGTTTTTGAAGCTGGTTTATTAAAAATGAAGTGCCATATTATTGATGCGCTTCCACAGCCGGGAGGGCAGCTGGCGGAGCTTTATCCTAAAAAACCTATCTTCGATATTCCAGGTTATCCTTCAGTGAATGCTGGAGAATTGGTGGATAATTTGATGGAGCAGATCAAGCAGTTTCAGCCTGGATTTACTTTGGGAGAAACCGCTGTTTCTTATACTAAAGTAGATGATGAATGGTTTGAAGTGATTACTAACAAAGGAACTGTTCACAGATGTAAAGCAATTGCCATTGCCGGTGGTTTGGGTACTTTTGAACCAAGAAAACCTACGATGGATAATATTGCAGACTACGAAGAAAAAGGTCTTGAGTACTTCGTGAAAGAACCTGAACATTTCAGAAACAAAAAAGTAGTGATTGCCGGAGGTGGTGACTCTGCTCTTGACTGGAGTGTTTTCTTGTCAAATGTAGCAAGTGAAGTTACATTGATTCACAGAAGAAATGAGTTCCGAGGAGCTTTGGATTCTGTAGAAAAAGTTCAGGATCTGAAAAATCAAGGAAAAATTAAACTTATCACTCCTGCTGAAGTTACAGCGATTAAAGGTGACGGAAAAGTAGAAGCGATTACGGTACAGGTTGATGGTGAGGAAGCTTATGATATTGAAACTGATTATTTTATCCCGTTATTCGGATTGACTCCAAAATTAGGAGAGATCGGAAACTGGGGATTAAATATCGAAAAAAATGCTATCGTTGTAAACAATGCTTTAGATTATCAGACCAATATTGACGGAATCTACGCAATAGGAGATATCAATACATATCCTGGAAAACTGAAGTTGATCCTTTGTGGTTTCCACGAGGCTACTTTGATGTGTCAGAGTGTTTATAACAGACTGAATCCTGGTAAAAAATTCGTATTGAAATATACAACGGTAAGTGGAGTTGATGGATTCGACGGAAGCCGTAAAGAAGCAGAGAAGGCAGTTGTGAAAAAAATTGACTAATTTTGCAGAATTATGTCAGATGTTAATATTAAAATTACCGACAGAGAAGGGGTAACCCATGATGTCGTAGCTCCTACGGATATGTCCATGAACTTAATGGAAATTATCCGTTCTTATGAATTGGCAGAAGAAGGTACTATTGGTGTATGCGGAGGAATGGCGATGTGCGCTTCATGTCAGGTATATGTGATCAATGATCCTGGTCTGGAACCAATGGGAGATGAAGAAGATGCTATGTTGGGTGAAGCTTTCCATGTGAAAGAAAACAGCAGATTAGGATGTCAGTTGCATATTGCCGATGCCATGGAAGGGCTCGAAGTGGAAATTGCTCCTTATCCTTAGAAAATATTTTTTAATCTTAATAAGAAACCCGTCCGAAAAATTCGGACGGGTTTTTATTTATTTTGAAGATATTTTTTCAACAAGAGCAGACAGATCCTTTTCTAAGATTTTTCTGTTTGCAAGATTGTTGGTCAAAATAATAAATCCTGACTGAAGCCCCGGAAAGAATTCCAGAGAACTTCTAGATCCACCTGTTCCACCGGTATGCTCATACATTATATTTCCGTTTTTAGTGGTGTGAAAGAACCAATTGAGTCCCAGCGAGCCTTCTTCTCCTTCAAATGTATACTTATGGGATAATGAAATATTTGATTGATTTTCGGCAAAATTGGCTTTGATATACTTAATCATATCGCTGGTATTTGATTTTAATTCTCCCGTGGCCACCAACTCTGAGAAGTCCCAATACGGTGTTACTTCTCTGTTACTGTTATGGGCTTTGGCAATATTATTTTTATCAGCATCTGTAAGGCTTACTGTTGTGTTGTTCATTTGCAGCGGTTTCAGAATATATTTTCTGACCAGTGAAAAATAGCTTTCATGATAAACATCTTCAAGAATATAACCTAATAAATTCACAGCCATATTAGAATACGTATATTTTACACCTGGCAGCGTATCCATTTTCATGTTTTTCAGCCCTTCGTAGAACATTTTTTTAGAGTAATTGCTAAACGGATTAAGTTCTATATAGTCCTGTCTTTCATAAAGATTAGGGAAAATTCTTGTAATTCTTGAAGTATGGTTGGCCAGATGTATTATTTTAATAGGATGATTATTATACTGTAAATTAGGATATTTCTCAGGAAGGTATTTCCGGATATCATCTTCCGTTCTTATTTTTTTATCTAAAATGGCCTGTGCAGTGAGAATTCCCGTAAATGTTTTGGTAATAGAACCTATTTCATAGATGGTTTTATTATTGGGAAGCACTTGTTTTCCATATTCTAACTCTCCATAATTGTAGTAATAATCTTTGCCTTTTATTGTGATTCCAATAGAAAGTCCCACCGCTTTTGGGTCTTCGTAGTATTTTTTTACATATTTATCTACTTCCAGATCAAGTTCTGATTGTAATGGATTATCCGTTTTTACAGCTTTCCCATCTGACGCTAAATTTTGATTTTGTGAGAAACTCCACAAGAAACTGAGAAATAATGTCAGACAAAAAATATTTGTAATTGTTTTCATATATCAGGTTGTTTTGTGATGCTGTTGTTGTATTTCAGAAAGTTATTTCAAGTATTTAATGTTTATTTTATCCATTGGAATACTTCTCTAAATTAATCTTTTATCTGGATTTTTTTCGATAATAAAAAAGAGATATTTCATAAATACCTCTTTTTTTATTAAATTTTATCTTTAGAAATCCACTTTCCAACCGTAGGCGCCTGATAATTTCTCATCTTTTCCAGCAGATCATCAATGGTATCACTGATCAGCAGCATATCTCTGTTTACCTGCTTTAAAAATCCTTTATCCACCATAGTCTGAACCAGTTTGATCAGATCATCATAGAAGCCGTCAATATTCAGAATTCCGATTGGTTTTTTGTGAAGGCCAAGCTGTGCCCAGGTAATCATCTCGAAAAACTCTTCCAAAGTTCCGTAGCCGCCCGGAAGAACGATAACACCATCACAAAGTTCATTCATTTTGGTCTTTCTTTCATGCATGGTTTCCACGATGATAAGTTCGGTCAGATTTTTATGAGCAATTTCTTTAGATTGCAGAAAGTGGGGAAGGACTCCAATGACTTTTCCTTTTTCACTCAATGCGCCATCCGCAATCGTTCCCATCAAGCCAACATCTGCACCGCCATAAATGAGCTGTATATCTTGTTTAGCCAAGGTTTGTCCAAGAAGAAATGCCTGTTCTTTGTAAATGTCGCGCGAGCCAAAACTTGAGCCGCAGAATACGGTGATACTTTTCATATTATTTGCAAAAATCTTTTAAATAATTTCTAACTCCAAAATCTGTTAAATCTCCAGCTTTTCTGAAGCTTACACATGCCTGTTCATTTTTTCCAACAGCAAGATATGATATTCCTAATGAAATATATGCTTCACGTACGATTGGATTAAATTCAATATCTGCTATCTGTATCCCATCTAATTGACTAAGAGTCTTTATTGTTTTTTCAAATTTATTGCCATGAAAATATCTAAACCCAATATCTAGTGTTGAATATAGCTTTTTTTCCTCTTTTGTTTTTGAATTTCCCACCCATCTCGTGAAATATTTTTCAAAAGTGATTACCATATCTTTTCGGTATGGATTTTCAAAGTATTCTTCTGATTTTTTTAAAGCTTGAATAAATTCTAATTGATATTGTGGGGTATATGGATCAAGAATGGTAATTTGAGTAACTTTATTATCTTTTGTTAATACAAATTCTGCTTTAAAATATAAATCATCTTCGCTTTCGTAAGAGTAATTAGAAATATTCATTGATATGAATCTGTCAAATGTCTTATCATGGTTGAATTCGGGTTTAATTATTTGATTTGCAATGATTACAGTGTCATTTTTAACGAAATTAATTTTGGGGTTAAATTCAGGATTTTTTTTAGTAAAATCATTTTTCTTTAAAAAGGTATATATTTCATTACCATCCTGCACCAGTAAATAACGATCATCATACCAGTATGTTAAATCTCTGTTTTCAAGTTTTATATGATCTTCAAAAAAAACAGCTTTAAACTTCTGATCATTGATCATCAGCTCTTTTGGGGTTATTTTATATGAAAGGAAGAGGGAATATTTACGATTATTTATTTCTAATCGTTTTCCATTTGATAGAAATACTCTGTCTAAAAACCATTCGCCCATTAATCTTTGTGATTGAGAGTAAGTTTTAATACAAATTATCAAGTAAAATAAAAATAGTAATTTTTTTTTCATGGCTAACAAATTAAAAATATCCAAAATCATAAGACTTTGGATATTCATATAGTAATTTTAATGTCCTATTTCTGAGGAATATTCGCTAAAATATCTTTCAGGAAACTCCAGAATTTCTGAGTAGAAGGAATGTTTGCTTTTTCATCAGGAGAGTGGGCTCCTCTGATGGTTGGCCCAAAACTTACCATTTCCATTTCAGGATAGTTGGCTCCGATAATTCCACATTCAAGACCTGCGTGGCAAGCTACTACATGAGGCTTTTCACTAAACTTCTCTGTGTAAAGTTTCTCCATTAACTGTACAATCTCCGAACCTGGTTTTGGCTTCCATCCAGGGTATGAACCACTGAATTCAACGTTCATTCCAGCTAATTCCGCTACAGATTTCAATTGCTCAGCCACTGAATATTTAGAAGAATCTACAGAAGATCTCGTAAGATTTAAGATTTTAAGTTCTCCGCCTTTCAGTTCTACTCTGGCTACGTTGTTGGAAGCTTCTACAAGATCAGCCACATCCGGACTCATTCTGTATACTCCGTTGTGAAGAGCTTTTAGAGTAAGGATCACTTTTTTAGAATCTCCTTCTGAAATTGCTTTGTCAGAAGACGTAGAGTTCTCAATATTGATCTGAATTCCCGGTTCAACACTGGCAAACTCTTCTAAGATATCTTTCTTAAGAATCGTTACATTTTCTATATACTCCTGAGCGTTTCTCACAGAAATAATAGCAACACCTTCTCTTGGAATGGCATTTCTCAAACCTCCGCTGTCGATAGAAACCAATTCAATATTCTGATTTTCCAATCCACTGTAAAGAAGCCTACCTAAAATAATATTTGCGTTTCCGAAACCTTTATGAATATCCATTCCGGAGTGTCCTCCCTGAAGCCCTTTTACTTCAATTCTTACAATTTGTCCTTTTGGAGCTTCTGCAGCATAGTTTTGAGTGATGGTTACATCAACACCTCCTGCACAGCCGATATCAATCTCATCATCCTCTTCAGTGTCTAGATTTAATAAAATTTCACCTGTCAGTTGGCCTGGTTTTAATCCTAATGCACCTGTCATTCCCGTCTCTTCATCAATGGTGAAAAGAGCTTCCAATGCAGGGTGTGGAATATCTGAGCTTTCAAGGATAGACATAATTGTTGCTACTCCTAACCCATTATCAGCTCCTAAAGTAGTTCCTTTTGCCTTTACCCAGTCACCGTCAATTTCCATTTTGATTCCTTCTGTTTCAAAATCAAAAATAACATCGTTGTTTTTCTGGCAAACCATATCAAGGTGCGATTGAAGCACGATTGATTTACGGTTTTCCATTCCTGCAGTGGCAGGCTTTTTAATGATAACATTTCCTACTTCATCTACGGTAGTTTCCAGTCCCAGATCTTCACCAAATCCTTTGATGAAAGCGATTACTTTTTCCTCTTTTTTTGAAGGCCTTGGAACAGCATTTAATTTGGAGAAGTTTTTCCAGATTATCTGCGGTTCTATATTAGATAATTCCATTGAATTTATTTTTCTCAAATTTACGAAATAAAAATGCTTCCGTGGGATACAGAAGCATTTTTTATCATTAACTAAAGGCGAAAAATGGGAAGAGGTAAAATCAAAAAAACTAATTATTTACCTTCTTCAGTTCCGTCTTTTAGATGTTTTGCAGCTTTATCTTTATTAACATCCACATTCTCCATAGATCGGAGTTGTGAAGATGGTGCCATCAGGTTTTTCAATAGTCAGAGTACCTTCAAACAGTAAAGCTTCTTCGCCTTTTATTTTTTTACCTTTCACAGAAATTTTATAATTATCATTTTCTATTTCCTTGGTAAGCAGTTCATCTACCTCCATATCACTTGATGAGATAAGATTCAGAGCCAGTCTTTTGCCATCCAGCATCATATAAGCTGTTTTTCCGGCATCATCTGCGTAGATGTATCTTTCATTTTCAAAATCAGCTTTGTTTATGGCAAAATAGCAGGAGCATTCTTTGATTTCTTTAGGAAACGGAATTGTTCCCACCAGAATATTACCAGAAGAAGTGCCTGTTGAAGCAGAATCTTTAGCAATATGTGAAGAATCAGCTGAAGCGGAACTTGAAACTGTTTCTTTTTCCTTTTTGCAGGCTGTCAATAAAAATGCAGAAAATAAAATGATTAAATATTTCATGTGTTTGTGGTTTTATTATTTATTTAACCTCTTGCTCTTTCAAGAAGTGTCATCATCAATAGAGAAAGGATTACTAAACTTTCTTCCTCATCATCAATATCGATCAATCTGTCCAACTGGAATCTTCTTCCGAAGAATGAAGGCATCTTTTTTAGTTTAAAATAAGCTTTTCCGTCAATACCAGTTACCGTATAAGATGGATTAAGGAAATAGCCTGTGAACATTCCAATGATAGGAAGTTCTCCTACAAAGCTATCCCAGAATCTTACCCATGCACTGTCTTCCTGAACTTTAAACTTAGGCTGATCGTGGGCATCCAGAATATCATAACTTGCTTTCCAGATAGAACGCATACCTTTTCTGGCTAGTCTACCAAAGTTTTTGTTATCAATAAGATCATTCAAAGAATACGAAGCGTTGAAATCTATCCATTTATTTGCTCTGATTCTGAAAAGCTCTTTAGACTTGCTCTCATCATTAAAAACGACAACATCTTCTTTCAACTTGAACATTTTCTGACGCACATACGCTACATAATTTCCGTTTTTGTCAGTAATGTTGAAGTCACTTGCTAAAGTAGTGATTTTGAATTTGAAATCCAGCGGATAGTTAAGATTGTTAAGTACCATGTCAGTTTATTTTTTTCATATTTAATTTAAGCCGCAAATATAAAGGTTTTTTTAGAGTTCTCGGATATGGGAGAAAATTTAAAATATCATTCAGAGACATTAATTCTACAAAAATTTATAAGATGATTTTGGTGGAAAATAAAATTAAACGCTGAGTTCGCAAGGTTTGTTTGCTGTTTTTATATATATTGTTCGCAAGGGCACTTCGTTCAGTTGGGATATAAGTTTTCTTATTGCTGAGTGAAACGCCTTTGCGATCCATTTTTTTAACCTTTAGACATCTTAGCGTACTCAGTGTTAAAAAAAATTATTATACTTTATAAAAATTCACAAGCAAAGCGAATTGGCGATTCATTATTCACTATTAATTATCAACTTTAATCCTTATTTTTGTACCTATGGATTACCCAAGTAAAGTATTAGCCAAGGCGGTAGATGAGATTTCGGGATTGCCTGGGATTGGAAGAAAAACGGCTTTGAGATTAGCACTGCATTTATTGAAGCAGCCCAATTCCAGAGCTGTAAGTCTTGGAAATTCCCTGATTAATCTTGTCAACGAAATAAAATATTGTAAAGAATGTCATAATTTTTCGGATTTTGACATTTGTGAAATATGCAGCAATGAAAAAAGAAATAGCGAGCTCATCTGTATTGTTGAAGATGTACGCGATGTCATTGCCATTGAAAATACAGGGAAATATACAGGAAAATATCTGATCCTTGGTGGGAAAATCTCTCCAATGGAAGGAGTAGGGCCCGGACAATTGAATATTCCAAGTATTGAAAAGAAACTGAATGATGGAAAGGTAAAGGAATTTATTTTTGCATTGAGTGCTACGATGGAAGGAGATACAACGGCTTATTATATTTACAAGAAATTTAAAAGTTTCAATGTGAATTTTTCCAGCATTGCAAGGGGAATTTCAGTAGGAGATGAACTGGAATATGCTGATGAAATTTCATTAGGAAGATCTATTATCAACAGATTGCCATATAACGAAAAGGATTAATATGAAGCTGTCTGTTATTATTGTTAATTATAATGTTACTCAGTTGCTCAGAAGCTGTCTCCTCTCACTTCAGAAGTATATACAAGAGATAGAATATGAAGTGATTGTCATTGATAATGCTTCTACAGACAGCTCCTGGAGTGATCTTATCACCGAATTTCCGAACGTACATTTTATATCTTCCGAAATCAACAGTGGTTTTTCAAAAGCAAATAACCAGGCGATTCAGACTGCAAAAGGAGAGTATATTTTACTTTTGAATCCTGATACGGAATTTGAAGGCTTTTACATGAAAGAACTACTGGATTTTGCAGATTCTCAGCCTTCTTTCGGGTGTCTGGGAGTAAGAATGCATGATGGAGAAGGGAATTTTCTTCCCGAAAGTAAACGTTCAGTACCAGATATGTTTAATTCTTTTGAAAAGCTGTTTACGAATTTTAAAAAGAATAATTCCAAGTCTTATTACAGGAATGATATTGAAGAAAATGCAGTTGCTGAAGTAGAAGTGATGACAGGAGCATTTTTATTGGCTAAAAAAGATGTTTACGAAAAAATAGGAGGGCTGGATGAAGCTTATTTTATGTATGGAGAAGATATTGATCTTTGCTATACCTTCTTAAGAAACGGTTATAAAAACTTCTATTATGGTAAAGTTTCTATACTTCATCACAAAGGGGAGAGTACAATCCGGAATGAAGTGTATCTCAAGAGATTTTACGGAGCTATGCAGATCTTTATTGATAAATATTATAAAGAATCGAAGCCTGTGCAATATTCATTTTTAAAAGCAGGATTGAAACTCCGGTATCAGATTGAAAAGATCAAGTTAAAATAAAAAAGCAACTCAATTTGAGTTGCTTTTGTTTTATATAAGATGATATTTTTCTTATTTTGCCGGTGCTGCAGGAGCTTGTGCCGGAGTTGTTGTAGAAGTAGCAGGAGCTGACTGTTTTGCAGGAGCTTCTTTCTTCACGGGTTGTTTCTGTGTAGGAACTACCTGAGATGGCTTACCTGTGATAACAACGCTTATAAGGATAAGAACGATGATAGTTCCGCCTAGAGTCCATGTTGCTTTTTCCATGAAATCATTGGTTCTCTGTACTCCAAACTGTGCAGATGATGCACCTCCGAATGTACTGGAAAGGCCTCCTCCTTTTGGATTTTGTGCCATAACGATAATTACCAATAAAACGCTGGCAACCATAACAAGAACCATCAATAGTGTAAATATAGTATCCATTAATTCTGATATCTTTTTGAATGGGCAAATTTAATCTTTTTTTACTGAATGACAAAAAAAGATACCGCCAAATGTTGATAAAAATAAAAACGGCAACAATTGTTGCCGTTTTTTCTATAAAAATAAGGTGTTTTTATTTGAAATCAGAATCTTTAGCCTGATTGATAAGGTAAGATTTTACCGCCAGATTAATATCCATTCCACCCATATTCTGGATGATGGTAAACGGAAGTTTTACTCCGGAAACATCTTTGTAGTCTGCGTAGCTTGTAGGAATAGATCCTCCTTCTCCTACTTTCACTTCACCTGTCTTAAGGCCTGTTTTTACGCTGTAATAGTAAGTATCTTTAGTGCCTTTTACTACATAAGAGTCTTCGTTGTTATACTTCTCTATTCCTGCCAGTTTATATTCTGCGCTTTTGGCAAAAGTAAGTTCCGGGAAAAGTTCCGGATCTGACATTTCTGCTTTCTGTTTTTCATTAAGTGGCATTTTTTGTCCCTGGGCTTCCATGTATCCATCCTTACCATCAAAAATGATTTTTTGTACGGTATTCCCCATCATTTTCATATCCATAGCCATTTTTCCTCCTTTAGCCTGAATAAGTTTCATAGACATATCCATTCCCTGTACTTTTGTAGTAGCATCGGTCGTGATAGAAGTTACTTTCTGAACAGCAGCAAGTCCTCCGATTGCGTTGATATATTTATCAGCAATAGACCCGATAGTAACACTTGCATCTACTTTCTGTGCTGCAGGTTTAGAAACAGGATTAGCTTCTTTGTCAAAATATTTTACTGGGTATCCTAGTTTTTCCAGTCCTTCTGAAATATCAGATGCTTTACCTGCAATGAAAATTCTGCTTTGGTTTGGTAAAATGGTAGTCTTTACAGCGTTTGCAACATCTGCAGCAGTTACTTTATCAATAGATTTCAGGTAATTGGTGTAGAAGTCAGCTGGTAAATCCTGCACTTTCTGGTTTAATGCAAATCTGGCAATATTCGCTGGCTGCTCCAAAGACATAATGAAAGCTCCTTTCAGCTTTGCTTTTGCATTTGCCAATTCCTCAGGTTTTACAGTAGAAATCGCATTAAGTTCATTCATAAATTCCTTAACCGCTTTGTCAGTAACCTCGTTTCTTACGCTTGCGCTTGCAGAGAACTGTGGAGAATACTTGCTTGCTACCATACTTGAATAAGCACCGTAAGTAAATCCGTTCTTTTCTCTAAGGTTCATGAAAAGTCTCGCTTCACCACCACCACCAAGGATGTAATTCGCAATAGTTGCAGGGAAATAGTTGGCATCTTTCATTTTCAGCGTGTTCAGGTTGTTTAGGGAAACAACAGACTGTACAGCAGAAGGAACATCCACAACATTTACCTCTGTTTTGGCAACATTAGAAGCCGGCTCCAATTGTGCAATAGGAGTATTTGCTTTTTTCCAGCCACTGAAAGACTTTTCGATCAATGGTTTTACCTGGTCAAACTTTACGTCTCCAACGATTACTAAGTAAGCATTGTCCGGAGCGTAGTATTTTTTGTAAGTATTTTGTACGTCAGCTAACTGAATTTTGTTGATAGATTCAACCGTTTCAAATTCACCTCTTGAAGTATTTTTTCCATACATCAAAGCGTTAGAAACTCTTGATGCGATAGAAGAAGCATTTTTTTCCTCAGATTTTAATCCCTCAACAGCTCTTTCTTTAGAGTTTTGAATTTCTTCAGCAGAGAATTTGGGATTAATAATAGCATCAGCCATTAAACCTAAAACTTCAGGGAAGTATTTTGAAAGTGAGTTGGCAGAAGCACCTCCTGAAGAGAAATTAAGATTCGCTCCAAGATAATCCACTTTTTTGTTGAAATCATCTTTGCTGATATTTGTAGTTCCGTTTTCGAACTGTTCAGCCATAATTTCACTTACCCCTGTTACAGTTCCTTCATTGTATGGAGGTCTGTCCATAGAAAGGCTGGCGCTTACTCTTGGCAGTTTGTTGTTCTCAACCACCATTACTGTAAGACCGTTGCTTAGCTGGAAAGTTTTTGGCTTGGCAATGTTAATCGCAGGAGTAGGTCCCGGTTTCGGCATTGCATTAAGATCTATTTTTTGTGCTGAAACCATTCCTGTAAAGAAAAACGCTGCAGCTATATATGTTAATTGCTTTTTCATTTGTAAAAATTTAATTTTTTATAATCATATGGTAACCTAAAAAGTTGAAATGATTACTTTTTCTCAGGTACGTAATTAATGATTATTCTTTGGTTAGAATTAAGATACTTTTTAGCAGCATTTTGAAGATCCTGTTTTGTGATAGATCTGTAAATGTCGATTTCTTTGTTGATCAAATTCGTGTCCCCCATCAATACGTGGTTGGTTGCCAATGAAGCAGCAATTCCCTGAATGCTTGAGTTAGCATTTACAAACTGGTTTTCGTATTGGTTTTGAAGTTTTTGATAATCTTCTTCAGAGATTAAAGTAGTCTGAAGTTTTTTGATTTCAGCATCAATGTCAGCCTGTAAAGCCTGTTTTGTAGTCTGTCCCATCGGGATTGCGAAGAATGCAAAAATACTGTAATCTTCAAGCCCCTGATTGAAAGCAGCTACCTGAAGTGCTTTTTTGTCCTGATCTACTAATTTTTTATATAAAACAGAAGATTTTCCATTACTTAAATAAGAAGAAAGCATATCTAAAACATAAGCATCTTTCTCTTTGTTAGCCGGAGTTCTGTATGCGAAAACATAAGCAGGAAGCTGGATGTTCGGGTCTGTTGCCGTTACTTCCTTTTCCTGAGTGATAGGAGCATCTTTAGGGAAATCTTTTGGATATAAAGTACCTTTTGGAATTCCTCCATAGTAAGTTTCGATCCATTTTTTAGTCTGTTCAGGTTTGATATCTCCTGCAACTACCAAAGTAGCGTTATTCGGAACGTAATACTTTTTGTAGAACGCCTGGAATTCTTCTAATTTAGCAGAGTTCAGATCTTCCATAGAACCAATTGTAGGCCAGTTGTATGGGTGATTGGTAAATAAATTTTTCTGAATTGTAGTGAAAAGGTTTCCATAAGGCTGGTTATCCATTCTTAATCTTTTCTCTTCTTTTACAACCTCTCTCTGTGTATCCACACCAATCTGGTTGATCACAGCATGACGCATTCTTTCAGCTTCCATCCAAAGTCCAAGCTGTTCATTGTTGGAAGGGAATGTTTCATAGTAGTACGTTCTGTCATTGGTGGTGTTGGCATTGTTCTGTCCTCCGTTTGAAGAAACAATCTTGAACCAGTCTCCTCTTTTGATATTAGGAGTTCCTTCAAATAAAAGGTGTTCAAAGAAGTGAGCAAAACCTGTTCTGCCTTTTACTTCATCCTTTGCACCTACGTGGTACATTACACCTGTTGTTACAACCGGCGCCGAGTTATCCTGATGAAGAATTACGTGAAGACCATTGGGAAGGTCATACTCTTCGAATTTGATTTGCTGTGCATTCAGCATTAGCCCGAAGAAAGCTACGGCAGCAGCAGAAAGAAGTCGCTTTTTCATAAAATTTAGAAATTGTTTACCAATTAGTATGAAAAGTGAATTAAATGTTACAAAATGTATAGAAATATATGTTTGAAGAAGGGAAATGTCAGAAAATAAGAATTGATTTTTTTAATGAAATTGTATTTTAACGCAAGGTTAGCAAAGATTTTATAATTTTTAAGCACGATCGCAAAGGCGTTTCACTCAGTAATAATTAAAAGTTGATATCTTGGCTGAACGAAGTGTCTTTGCGAACAAAAGGGATATTATATGATAATGATAAACCTTGCGAACATTAGCGTTTAATTTAAAATTACAGTTAAAATAAAGTGTTTAGCATTCAAAGTTGAATACTTCAAATTTCGAACTTCTCTATGAAAGTTTGAATTCTCCTCTGAATACATTAATTTTGTGTTCCCAAAATTTTTTTGCTGTATGGACTATTTGAAAGGACTCAATGAATCACAATATGAAGCCGTTACCTCTTTACAGGGACCTCTGATGGTGCTTGCCGGGGCGGGTTCCGGGAAAACGCGTGTACTTACCATGCGTATTGCCCATTTAATACATAATGGAATAGACCCTTTCAATATCCTGGCGCTTACCTTTACCAATAAGGCGGCCCGTGAAATGAAAGACCGTATTGCAAAAGTAGTAGGAGACAGTAATGCAAGAAGTCTTTGGATGGGAACTTTCCACTCTGTTTTTGCAAGAATTCTAAGAATTGAGGCTCATTATCTTGGGTATCCTTCCAATTTCACCATTTATGATCAGCAGGACGCCCTGAATGTGATCAAAAAAGTACTGAAGGATATGAATATCGATGCAGATCTTTATAAACCTAAAAAAGTTCAGGCAAGGATTTCAACTTATAAAAATAATCTGATTACGGTAAAAGCTTACTTCAACAATCCGGAACTGATGGAAGCGGATGAAAAGGCGAATATGAAATTTATCGGGCAGATTTATCAGAAATATGTAGACCAGTGTTTCAGAAACGGTTCCATGGATTTTGATGACCTTTTGTTGAAAACCAATGAACTGTTGACCCGTTTCCCTGAAGTGCTTGCAAAATATCAGGACAGATTCAGGTATATCATGGTAGATGAGTACCAGGATACCAACCATTCTCAGTATCTCATCGTAAAAGCTTTAGCTTCAAAATTTGAGAATATCTGTGTGGTAGGGGATGATGCACAATCCATTTACTCTTTCCGTGGAGCTAACATCTATAATATCTTAAACTTTAAAAAAGATTATACCGATGCTAAAACAGTTTCTCTGGAACAAAATTACCGCTCTACACAGAATATTGTGAATGCGGCTAATGTAGTTATTGCAAAAAACTTACAGCAGTTTAAGAAAAATGTATTCAGTGATAATGAAGAAGGAGATAAGATTAAAATTTACAGATCTCTTTCTGATGCTGATGAAGCGAACTTTGTTGCCGGAAATATCTGGGAACTTCGTAACCGCGATCAGAGAAAATACAGTGATTTTGCCATTTTATACAGAACCAACTCTCAGACACGTGCTTTTGAAGATGCACTGAGACGTAAAAATATTCCATATAAAGTCTATGGAGGACTTTCTTTCTACCAAAGAAAAGAAGTAAAAGATTTAATTGGTTATCTGAGACTTCTTATCAATGAAAATGATTCTGAAGCACTGATGAGAATCATCAACTATCCTGCAAGAGGAATTGGAGAAACAACACAGAATAAACTGATCGTTTTTGCAGATGCTCATAATATTGCTGTATCAAAAGTATTGGAAAATCTTCCGATGTATGCACCTCAATTAGGGCTGAACAACGGGGTTTTAAACAAACTGAACGATTTCTGGTCTATGATAAAAGCTTTTCAGGTATTGCTGAAAACAGAAACTGCTTACAGTGTTGCTATGGAAGTGGCGAAACGAAGCGGATTGATTAAGTTTTTAAAAGATGATCAGACACCTGAAGGAATTTCCAGAGTAGAAAACGTTCAGGAATTGATGAACTCTATGCAAGGGTTTATCGAAGAACAAATGCAGCTGGAAGACGGAGATCCGAGCCTTTCCAATTTCCTTGAAAATATCGCACTTTCAGCAGATACTCAGGATAAAAATCTGGAAGATGATATGGTTTCATTGATGACCATTCACCTTTCAAAAGGATTAGAATTCCCGGTGGTTCATTTAGTAGGATTGGAAGAAAATCTGTTCCCAAGCTTTATGAGTTCTGCCACCAGAGAAGATCTTGAGGAAGAGAGAAGATTATTTTATGTAGCATTGACCAGAGCTGAGAAACAGGTGTTTTTCTCATATGCAGTTTCCCGTTTTCAATGGGGGAAAATTACTGATGCGGAACCTTCAAGATTCTTAAGTGAAATAGATGATGAATATATTGAATTCCTTAATCCGGCTCTTGAAAAAAGGTTTATCAATAATTCAGGGGTAAAATCCAATATTTTTGATGAACATCCTTCAGAAATGAAATCCTTTAAAAAGGTTGAAAAGAAGACTATTGATAGAGGTGATGCTTCAAAACCTGCTCAGGAAGTAAGAAAACTGAAACCGGTAAGTACGGCTAAAATTATCAACCCAAGTGGAGCTTCTTCTCAGGATATTGAAGTAGGAGATAAAGTGAGACACGACCGTTTCGGAATTGGGGAAGTTAGTTTCCTGGATGGAACAGATCCTCAGAATATCAAAGCAAAGGTTATTTTCATTCATGAAGGAGAGAAAAACCTGATTCTGAAATATGCTAAACTGACTAAGATTTAAATCAGAATAATATAAGATAAAGTAAACGGATTCAAAATTTGGATCCGTTTTTTTATTTTTTAAACACGAAGTTCGCAAAGTGAATATCATACTGTATTTATTTTTTCGATCGCAATGACGTTTCACTCAGCGATGTAATGTACGTTGCTGAACGAAGTGCCGTTGCGATCAAAATAATAAGCAGAAAAGCAATGTATTTTCTTAGCGTGCGTTGCGTTTTTATTAAAATCATTTTTAGCACGAAGCTCACCAAATTTTTATAGAAGTCAGTTTTTTATTTTAAACACAAAGCTCGCAATGTAAATATGACGTTATGTTTATTTTTTCGATCGCAATGACGTTCCACTCAGCGAAGAGAGTTTTCTCTGCTAGCGAAGTGTCTTTGCGATCATGACGTTTTTATTTTAGATCTAACACTCTATAAAACAATGTTTTTTATGAGAATGTTCTTAAATTATCATAACTTTAAATAGGGATAGAAAGAAACGATAACCGTTTTTTATAAAAACAAAGTCTATTGATTTTGTAGACTAATAAATATATTTTACATTTGCATCTTGTAAAAAACATAAATGTTAATCAAATTCTAAACTATGAAAAATAAGAAAACTATTCTTTCGGCCTCTGTTTTATTTTTCCTCGGCGTATTTACTTATGGACAGGAAAAAGACAGTATCAAAATAAATAAAGACAGTATAAAAACCAATAATGTAGAAGAAGTAGTGGTATTGGGATCAAGAGCCGGAGCAAGATCTAAAACAGACAGCCCGGTTCCTGTAGATGTATTTAATGTAAAAGAATCTTCTATAATCCTTCCACAAACAAATATTGGACAAATCCTTAATGCAGTAGCTCCTTCATTTACTTCAACCATTCAGACCAACTCGGATGGAACAGACCATTTGGATCCTGCACAGCTGAGAGGTTTGGGACCAGATCAGGTATTGGTTTTGGTTAATGGAAAAAGAAGACACACTTCAGCATTAGTGAATGTAAACGGAACACCCGGAAGAGGTACTGTAGGAACGGATTTAAATGCCATTCCGTCTTTTGCATTAAACAGAATAGAGGTATTAAGAGACGGAGCTGCGGCACAATATGGGTCTGATGCCATCGCCGGAGTAATCAATCTTGATCTGAAAAGAGATACAGGAAAACTGGCAGGACAAATCAGCTACGGAGGAAATTTAACACCTGCGGCTAATGACCATACCGGAGAGTTTGACGGACAGAATATTCAGCTGGATCTGAACTATGGTAATAAAATCGGAACCAAAGGTGGTTTCTTCAATATTACCTGGTCTTCACAGTTCAGAAATCCTACTTATAGAGCCGGAACAGAAAGCGGACCTATCTATAATGCTTATAACGCGATAGAACAGCGAGCATTAAACGATGGAGTGAATCTTTCTTCTCTTTTTACGAATATAAACAATACTCCCAATTCACAGCAGCTTGTGAATTATATCCATCAGTATGCCCAGAATGTAAACTACTTTTCTCAGGATCTGCAAAATTCAATTCAGGGAGCGAATACTATTTCAGGATTACAAAATGTTTTGAAATCTGCCAATTTTACCAGAGATCAGCTTAATTATTTTACCGATCAGGAACTGGCGTACAGAGGACAGTCCAGAAAAGACTACAATATGCAGGTGGGACAGTCTAAACTTAATAACCACCAGCTTTTTATAAATGCTGAACTGCCAATCAGTGACAATTGGAAAGTTTATACTTTTGGAGGATATAGTTTAAGACACGGAACTTCCGGAGGATTTTACAGAAGACCAAGTGAAAGCAGAACCTTTACAGGATTATATCCTAACGGGTATCTTCCACAGATTGGAACAGATATTCAGGATATTTCACTGGCTGCAGGAATCAAAGGAAAATGGGACGGCTGGAATATTGATTTCAGTAATACCTACGGGCAGAATTCATTTACTTATAACATTCAAAACACAGGAAATACTTCTTTACGCTTTGCTTCACCAAGGGAATTTAATGCCGGAGGACTGCGATTTTCTCAAAATACCATCAATTTAGATTTCTCCAAAAAATATGATGTATGGGAAGGAATCAATGTTGCTTTCGGAGCTGAGCACCGCTATGAGAATTTTAAAATTACTCAGGGAGAAGAAGCTTCTTATGCAACTTATGACGCATCCGGAAATGTATGGAACGGAAATTCTGTAAGACCTACTGATTTCTTCGGGGCATTACTTCCGGGAGGATCACAGGTATTCAATGGATTTAAACCTGAGAATGCAGTGGATAAAAACAGACAGTCGGTGGCAGCTTATGCAGATGTAGAATTTAACTTTACCAACTGGTTATTGGTAGATGCGGCAGCGAGATATGAAAATTATTCTGATTTCGGATCGACATTTAATTATAAATTAGCTTCAAGAATAAAGGTTGCCCCTAATTTCAATGTGAGATTGGCAGGTTCCACAGGGTTCAGAGCTCCGTCTATCCACCAGATTTATTATAATGTAACTTCTACGTTGTTTACGAATAATCAACTTTTGGAGGTGGGAACTTTCAGTAATGATTCTCAGCTGGCGGGATTGCTGGATATGCCAAAACTGAAGCAGGAAACTTCCAAATCAGCAAGTGTAGGATTTACCTATAAGATTCCTTCAGCAGGGCTAAGTTTCACAGCGGACGGATATTTCACAAGAATTGATAACCGTATCATCCTTACAGATCAGTTTTTAAGAGCGAACGTTCCTCAGAAGGCACAGGATGCCTATGATCAATTGGGAATCAATGCCGCACAGTTCTTTACCAATGCAATTGATACAGAAACAAAAGGGGTAGATGTAGTAATTTCGCATAATGTAAGATTTTCAGGAATAAAACTTGATAATAACTTTGCTATTAACCTTAATAAAACCAAGCAGGTAGGAGATATCCACTCAGCAGGGCTTTTACAGTCACCACAGCTTGAAAAAGTATATTTTTCTGAAAAATCAAGAGTGTATCTGGAAGAAGCTGTACCTAGAGTTAAAGCCAGTCTTTCACACACACTTTCATGGAAGAATGCTACATTCTATCTGAGAAATACCTATTTCGGAAAAGTAACAGGTGCTGATATTATTGATGTAAACGGAGACGGAATCATTGATTTCAATGAACACCAGCAGATCGGAGATAAGATCATTACTGATATATCTGCAGCTTACCAATTTACTAGAAATGTAGGATTGACTTTAGGAGTGAACAATTTGTTTGATATTTATCCAACAAAAAACCTTGCTGCCTCTACGAATAACGATCAATTTATCTATTCACGTTCCACTTCACAGTTTGGGCAGAATGGGAGATATGTCTTCGCAAGACTTAATTTCAATTTTTAAATAAAACTACCGATAATGTTTATAAAAAAAACAGTTCAGAAATTCTGAACTGTTTTTTATGAACTTTTATTTTTGAACCATTAAGATTTAATAAGAGTTTAAGAGTATTAAGATAAGCTTAGCTTTAAGCTTAAAATCAGAATAATTCATCTTAACTATACTTTATTTCTTCAATCCATTCTTAATGGTTTTAAATTTATAGAATGTGAATTTTATCTTTCTACCAGTTCTTTCACAGGTTCTCCATAATGATCAACCACTGTTTTGTTGATCTGAAGCAGTTGATACCATTTCCTGAAAGCACCTATAAATACAATAAGCATCAGAATCATTGCTGTTGCCGCTAATGCAGCCAGTAAGTACTGTCCTTTTGGGATATAAATAGCGGTCACCTGGATGTACCCGGCCCAGAATGTAATTCCGGCCATGAACACTCCCGGAACAGCAGAGCATAAAGCATATTTTCCCCTGTTCATTCTTATCAGCATTGTGGTACAGACGATAAGTCCGCAGGCAGCCAGCAGCTGATTACTGATTCCGAATAACGGCCAGATGCTGTTCACATTTCCGGTATAGACCAGATATCCCCAGGCAAAAGTGAAAAGAAGACTGCTGATAATAATTCCCGGAATCCAGTTTTTATCATTAAATTTTGGAACTACAGAACCCAGCATTTCCTGTAAGAAGAAACGTCCCACTCTTGTTCCTGCATCAATGGCAGTAAGAATAAATACCGCTTCAAACATAATCGCAAAATTATACCAGTAAGCCGTAAGCTGATCCATATAAGGAATTTTGTTGAAGATATGAGCCATCCCTACAGCCAGAGATACCGCTCCTCCGGTTCTGCCGTAAAGATCAATTCCTATTTTCTGAGAATAATAATCAATATCTACTCCATGTAAAGAAGGGTGAGTTGCCAAAAATGAATCATAAGCCTCTTTTGGGGTATTGATCGCAAAATAATCACCAGGCATCAATGTACAAGCTGCAATAAGTGCCATCAATGCTACGAAACCTTCAACAAGCATGGCTCCGTATCCTACAAAAAGAATTTCTCTTTCCTTATTAAGCATTTTCGGAGTTGTTCCCGTAGCAATCACCGCATGGAACCCGGAAATGGCTCCACAGGCAATCACGATAAAAATAAAAGGAAGTACAGGTCCGCCAATAATAGGGCCTCCACCATTGACAAAAGCTGTGATAGCCGGCATCTGTATAGTTGGGTGAATCACAATGACCCCGATAGCCAGCATGATAATAGTTCCAATCTTTAAATAAGTGGAAAGATAATCCCTTGGAACTAAAAGCAGCCACACCGGTAGTACAGAAGCAATAAACCCATATAGAGGAATCGCGATAGAAATTGTTTTAATATCCCAGGAAAATAAATTATTCATGGTAGGATTCTGCATTAGAGTATGCCCTCCGATGATTCCGGCAATCAAAAGGATGCCGCCTAAAATACTGGCAAACAAGACACTGTTCTTTTTATAGCGCATGATTAGTCCCATGATAATGGCAATAGGCATGGTAATGGCTACCGTAAAAAGAGACCATGAAGCTTCATGCATAGCATTGATACAAGCCAACGATAAACCGGCCAGTGTAAGAATCAGGATGAATAAGATGGCAAACCCCGCTACAGTTCCAGTTGCTTTTCCAATTTCTTTAGAAGCGATGGTCGCAAGACTTTGCCCTTTGTGTCTCACAGAAGCAAAGAGTACAACCATATCATGAACTCCGCCTCCCAATACGCAGCCAATCAGAATCCATAATGCTCCCGGAAGATACCCGAACTGAGCAGCAAGAACAGGCCCTACTAATGGCCCTGCAGCCGCAATTGCAGCAAAATGATGCCCGAAAAGTACATTTTTATTGGTGGCGACATAATCTTTACCATCTGCAAATTCTACCGCAGGAGTCATATTCTGGTCGTTAAGCCTGAGAACTTTATTGGCAATAAAAATACCATAAACACGGTAAGCTATCGCAAAAATAAGAACAGATGCAAATATGAGTGTAAGCGCATTAATATTATTCAAAGAATCCATATTGCTTATTTTTTTTAATGAATAATTAAGTTATTGGTTGTTTTATTAAATATAATTTAAACAATAGCCAAGGTAATTAATTTTCAATTAAAAAATAGTCGTATGTATATCAATCTAGCATATTTGTTGTTTTAATATAATTTATTAGATTGATTTTTAATAATTTAATATTATTTTACGTTGAATTAACTATATTATCTTTTTTGCGAGATGATAAAATCCACCATTTGATCTGTCATCTGTTCTAACACCGCTTTATCCGTAGTCCCAAAGCCATGTACTCCGCCATCAATGACAACCAAAGAATTCTGCACTTTTGCTCTGTTGAGCTTTCTATGAAGTTTTTTAGACTGGCTTAAAGGAACAACTTTATCTTTATTGCCCTGCATAATTAAAGTAGGAACCCCTCCCGAAACAAAATATACTGGAGACAGAGTTTTAAGATACTCTATAGATCTGTCCTGGTCTTTTCTGATATCATAGCCGGAAATTCCTTTCACTAGATTTTCCTGTAAACCGACAATTTTTTTTGACATTAATCCGATCATTCCTACCGGAATTGTTCCTAATCTTGTGTGGAAAAGCTTGTTAAGATCAGCCGGACCATAATGATCAATCACATAATTTACTTTCGCAGAATAAGATGAAAGTTCCGGACTTCCCAGATAAGTATTGTCAGGAGTATAGGCTGCCAGAAGGGAAAGGTGAGCTCCGGCTGAAGCCCCGAAAAGGCCAATGTTATTCGTATCAAGGCCATATTTTTCAGCATTCTTTCTGACCCATCTTACTGCATCTTTAGTGTCTTCTAAAGGCGAAGGAAAATGGATGCTGTCACTCAAAAGCGTATAATTGATACTGATGACTGCATATTGTTTGGCCATCAGTTTTTGAATGGTTGTTTCAAGATAATTATCGGCATGAACCACTTTATCGCCTTCTATCCAACCACCTCCGTGAACGTAGATCAGTACCGGAAGTTTTTCATTAGCAGCATTTTTAGGAATATACAAATCCAGAGCAAGAGGTTTTCCTTTTCTGTTGGTTTTGTAAACAATATCTTCAGAAACTGTTGCAATTTCAGGAAGTAAAGTACTTTTTACAGGAGGAGTCTTTACCGGGACTTGTGAAAAATTCTGTGAAAAAAATAAATTTGATATACTTAAAAATAAAATAAAAAACAGGTTTGTTAAAAACCTGTAGATTGATATGTTGTATATGGATGATTTCATAATAAACTTTTTAGAAGGTGTGTTATTTTACTAACTCCTCAAAAAGTTTACCAAAAGTATTATTTAAGTCTTTGGATTTTCCCGGATGAGGCCTGGAAGTTTGCACCACAGCACTCCTTACAGCCGTCAGCCAGCGAAAACGTTCAGGAATATCAAGCAAAGCAATAGGGCCGCCGTCTTTATCACCATTGGCAATTTTCTGAAAACTTTCAAGATTCCGGATAATATCTTCATAATCCAGCTTACTGTGCATGAGTTTAAATTTATCAGGACACAAATAGAATTCTACCCTGATGAATTTTTCCCTTTTGGAAAACATCACCAGCCCGATATTGAAAAATTCTTCTCTTTCAACTTTAGGTACCAAGCGTATTACCGCATATTCATATATTTTATCCTCTTGCATTTTTAGCTTCGTTTATAAAGATTTGAGAATTTTCTAATCTGGTTTTCAGAAACTGAAAATAGATCTCACGGATTTCGTCAGGCGTTTCATCAGCATCATTCCAGTGCAGCCAGTCTTCAGGAATTGTATTGACAATCTCCCTGAAAAGAGTTTCATTCAGTACTTCATGAGCAAATTGATCCGCTTCGTCAAGCATTTTTGCCTTAGGAAGAAGTACATGGTCTTTCACATATTTGAAAGGCGTTTTTGCCACTGTATCAAAATTCTGCCATGAATGGTGGAAGTAGAACGAAGCACCATTATCAATGATCCATAGCTCTTTATTCCACATTAGCATATTAGTATTCCTGAAAGTACGGTCAATATTGGTAATGAAAGCATCCAGCCATACTATTTTTGAGGCCAGAAGAGGATCAACACTTACTCCCGGATCATAAGTGATGGAACCGGAAAGGTAATGCAGCCCAAGATTCAGACCTTCGGAAAATTTAAGAAGATCCTGTATTTCTTCATCGGCTTCAGTTCTTCCGAAATCGGCATCAACATTGATAAAAACCAGTTCAGGAATTTTTAGTCCCAATGCTTCGGTAATCTTTCCACCTAAAAGTTCAGAGATCAGCATTTTTACCCCATGGCCTGCGCCACGGAATTTTAATACATATTTGAAATCATCATCAGCTTCTGCCAGAGCAGGAAGAGACCCTCCTTCTCTCAATGGCAGAATGTAACGCGTCACGGTTACAGTTCTTAAATTCTGCATGAAGCAAAAATAAGGTTATTTTTTTATAATCTTTTTAGTGAATTCTTTTTCACCAGCTTTATATTGTAAAAAATAAACTCCGCTGCTCAAATGCTGAAGCGGTAGAATATATCCTGAATGTGTTTTATTCAAATGATAATGAACGATTCTTCCGGAAATATCTGTAAATGAAAGTACTTCAATTCTCTTTTTAGAAGTAATGTTAATAAGATGTTGGGCAGGATTAGGATAAATCTGAACCGGATCTTCAATAGATGTTTCTGCTGTATTTAAGGTGTTTACCACAACCAGTTTTGTTTTAGTAGTAGTGACTCCGCAGGCAGCTGTTGTCAGCTTTACATTATAATTTCCTGCTGCAGGGTAGGTATGTGCCGGATTTTCGAGAGTTGAGGTTGTGCCATCACCAAAATCCCATGAATATGCGGATGCATTCTGTGTTGTGTTGGTAAACTGAACTGTTCCTGCTCCGGTAAGCTGATAGGTGAATCTGCTGTGAACATCATTATTCGTTACAAACCATTTAGCAGGCTGATTATAAACCTCTGTTTTAACGATGTCTTTGATCAACTGAGCCTGTACAGGGCTAAGATTCCCGTTAAAAGGAATTTGTGTAGGATCTTTCTTGAATAAAATAGTATAAAAGGTATACGCGGCAGCCATAGAACCAATATAGCTGGGATGTGATTCATCCTGATCATACAATTCAATAGCAGGGTTTTGCTCTCTGATCGTTCTCCATACTTTACCAACAGGTGAAACAATACCTTCATTAGTCGATGCCATTTCCATATAGCGGTTATAAATCTGAGTATCCATTCCCTGATAGGTACAGACAGCAGGAAGTCCCGGACAATTCGCGGCATCTCCGTTTTTACGGCCCCAGGTCATATAGAAGATTACATTTCCGCAGGGATTTGATGTTTTAATCAAATTGGAAAGCAGAAGCGCATAAGGATATACCTGATTTTGAACCTGAGACTCCGGAAATGACGGAAGCTGACTCTGTTCCTGTAATACGACATAATCCCAGTTTCCCTGATTGATGGTTGAAATCACATCCGGGTTGCTGGAGTGATCCTGCAGTGTGGATCCGCCCGGTGTATGACTGTGATGCTCCAGTACATCGCCGTTAGAAGCAGCAATACTTTGGATGAGGTTAGGCAAATCATTAACGTAAGTATAACTGTTCCCGATAAAGAACACCCTTTTGGTCGTCTGACTGAGGATAAAAGAAAAAGTAATTAAAAATAAAAGAAGTAGAGTTTTTTTCATAAATTTCAGTTTAAATTAATCCCATAAATATAAATAATATTAAATAAAACCCGTTTATTTTATGAATTTGATTAGTGAAAAGAATATATATTTAGAAAATAAAGAAACAAAAGGTTTTCTTGCTGATGTTTTTTATAAAGACACTGGAAAAAAACTTCCGCTGGTGCTGTTTGTTCATGGATACAAAGGGTATAAAGATTGGGGAGCATGGAATCTGATGGCAGAAAAGTTTGCTGAAGCAGGTTTTTTCTTCGTAAAGTTTAATTTTTCCTATAATGGAACTACCACAGATGATCCGTACAATTTTGGAGATCTTGAAGCTTTTGGCCAGAATAATTATTCCAAAGAGCTTTCTGACCTTGGAGTGGTCATTGATCACTTTAGTAAAGATCCACATGTAGATGAGGATAAAATCGTTCTGATAGGTCACAGCAGGGGAGGAGGGATTTCTATTATTAAAACTTTTGAAGATGAAAGAATTAACGGGCTGATTACTTTGGCCAGTGTGGATACTTTAGACCGCTTTCCCAAAGGAGAAGCATTTGAAAACTGGAAGAAGAATGGAGTTTATTATGCTCTGAACGGGCGTACCAAACAGGAAATGCCTCACTATTATCAGTTTTATGAGGATTACGAAAAAGATATTCACCGTTTTGATGTAGAAAGAGCCACAGAAATGGCTAAAGCTTATATGCTGATTATTCATGGAACAAACGATGAAGCTGTAGAAGTAAAACAGGCAGAACACCTTCATCTTCTTCACCCAAATTCTGAACTATTTCTGATTGAAAATGCCAATCATACTTTCGGAGCGAGAGAGCCCTGGACTGACAAGGATTTACCCAAAGATTTGAATATTGTAATCGAAAAATGTATTGATTTTATCAAAGAAAAATTGAAATAAAACGTTTAAAACTACGTTATTATAAATTAACCACCATAAAGTATAATTATGAAAAAAATTATTGCAGGCGCATTCGCGCTCTCATTATTCGTTGTTTCATGTAAAAAAGAAAATAAAACAGAATCTTCAGCAAGCACAGATACTTTGGCTACAGTAATGCCCAAAGATTCTGTCATCACAAAAAATGATTCTGTAGCATCACCACCTCCTTCTGCTCCGGCTCCGGACAATATTATCACCAAAAATGTTGGTAAGTACCCGCATGATATTAAATTCTTTGAAGATAAGGGCATCACAGATAGGCTGAAAAAGTTAGTAGGAGCCCAATATGATGAAATGGTAAAGAATTTCAATGTGGAAAGTCCTGTCACATCAGAAAACGGAATTTATAAACTTTCAGGATGTAAGCAGCATGACTGTCCTGGGTATGCAACGCATGTCTACTACGATGCTAAGAATGATAATCTGAATGTTTCTATTGATAAAAGCGGAAAGGTAACAGACTTTGCTGAAAAAGGGAAAATAACGGTTTCCGAAACCTTGAAAGCGAAATAAAATATACAAGTTGGGAAGCTGGAAGATAGAAGCCATTAATGGTGTTCTATATCTATTGAAATCAAAATAGAACTATTTTTCAAAAGTTTATTAATTGGAATAAAGTTATTCATAAGACATTATGTACTTCGTGCTCCCAGCTTCCAACTTCGAGCATAAAAAAAGAAGCCTGAAATTTCAGGCTTCTTTTTTTATTTTACCGTGAGTAAAACCCAGGCTTCTTCCACTTTACTTTCCAGAAGCAGTTTCTGGGCGTTCAAATGAATATTTTCATCAGCATGGAAGTTGCCCGCAGGTAATACTTCTGTATTGGCAAGCATTCCAAGGTCATTTCCTGTAAATACTTTGCTGTATTTTATGGAATCCGGGAGCTGATCAAAGCCGATTCCTTTTGTTACCAAAGGTTTTGGAACTTCAAAAAGACTGTTTTCATTGCTTCTGGAATACCAGTTACTGCCTAAACGGGCTACCATATCCAGTTTTTTCTGATCCAGATTTCCGGCTTCATTCAGATATTCTTCTCTGATATGAATTTTCTGCACTTCACAGATTACCAGATTTCCTGCGCCGCCCTGATCTCCCAATGACTTTACCTCTAAAACTTTACATTCAAAGTTAACAGGACATTCTTCAATCAGTTTAGGCTGTACAAGATCAGCATCTTTCATGGTAAGTCCGGATTTGATAAACTCATTCACTCCGGTTTCATATTCTGTAGAAGCTAAAGAGATTTGCTGTACAATTGGAAAATTCACTGTTCCAATAACGACTTCAGGTACTTCAAGAACATTTTCCAGCGTGTGCTTCGTTGTATTATCGCGTACTCTCCTTGAGGGTGAAAAAATCAAAATCGGAGGAACCGTACTGAACATATTAAAAAAGCTGAACGGAGATAAGTTGATGGTACCATCTTTATCTACCGTAGATGCCAAAGCAATGGGGCGTGGTGAAACAGCCGTCTGCATGATGGTTTGAAGTTGTACGGAAGTTATCTCGGAGGGGATTACTGTTTTCATATTTTTATTTAACCACAAAAGGCACAAAAGTTTTTAAGTAAAATTGTTTTATTTTTTTAAGTTCAAAAAAGCATATCGTAATATTGATTCACAAAGGTTTCCTGTCCTTCATGATATAAATTTTTCACATTAAAATTTACCAAAATGCCTTTTGGTTTCTTCATTAGGTTGATATAGTTTAGAAGTTGGGCTCTATGAATTTCGTTTAGTTTTGCAACTGATTTTAATTCTACCACAATTAAGTCTTCAATTAAAAAGTCACAAAAGAAATCACAATTAATTTCTTTTCCTTTATAATACACCGGAACTTTCAGCTCAGACTTAAAATTAATATTTCTCAATCTAAGTTCTTCTTCCAGACATTTATGATAGACACTTTCCAATAAACCAGGACCTAGAACTTTGTGAACTTCTATACAAGCACCATTTATCTTATATGTTAGATCTGTTAAATAGGACTGTGTAATCATAAATCCTTTTGTGACTTTTGTGGTAAAAAATTATAGTGTTGGAATAATTTTACCGGAAACTTCACCGAAACCTACTCTCATACCATCTTTTTCAGCCCATGCTTTCATGGTAACGGTATCATTATCTTCAATGAATTTTCTTTCTTCACCGTTGCTTAATGATAGAGGATTTTGTCCTCTCCAAGTCAGTTCAAGCATAGAACCGAAAGATTTTGGATCACTTCCTGAAATGGTACCACTGGCATATAGATCTCCCACTTCCACGTTACATCCGTTTACGGTGTGGTGTGCCAGCTGCTGGGTCATATTCCAGTACATGTGTTTGTAATTGCTTTCGGAGATTAGGTTTTGTTCTCCGTTTTCTGGCTGAATATAGACTTCAAGATTGATATCATAGTTTTGATCTCCTTCAAATTTTAAATATTCTAAAACTTCAGGATCCTGTACTGGTGAAGCTGTTCTGAACGGCTCTAAAGCTTCAAGAGTAACTACCCATGGAGAGATAGAAGAACCAAAGTTTTTCGCAAGGAATGGCCCTAGCGGAACATATTCCCAAGATTGAATATCTCTTGCAGACCAGTCATTGAAAACTACCATTCCGAAGATCGCATCTTCTGCTTCTTTGGTAGAGATACTTTCTCCCATCTCTGTATTTTTATTGATGATGAAAGCCATTTCCAATTCAAAATCCAGTTGTTTACATGGTCCGAATACAGGTTTATCAGCATCAGCAGGTTTCATCTGACCTTTCGGGCGGTTGATTTCTGTTCCGGATACTACAATTGAAGATGCTCTTCCGTGGTAACCTACGGGTAAATGTTTCCAGTTAGGTAATAAAGCATTTGCAGGGTCACGGAACATTTTCCCTACGTTGGTAGCATGTTCAATGCTGCTGTAAAAGTCTGTATAATTGGGGATGTGAACAGGCATCATCATTTTTACTTTATCAAGATCATAGAAAGCTTCTTCTATTGTTTTCTGATCCTTTGATAAAGTTGATCCTTCCTGTAATAAGGTTTGAATTTTAGTACGAACAGCATTGGTAACCGGTTTACCAAGCTCGATAAATTCGTTGATGGTATACGCTTCAAAAACATTGTCGTCTAATCCTTCAATATCTTCAAAATAACCAAGATCATACAAGGTAGCAAGATCAACTACCTGATCTCCGATTCTTGTACAGCATCCGATATATTCTTTGTTAAAAACTGCGACTCCGAAAGGAATATTATGTATAGAAAAATCCGAGTTTGAGGAATAGTCTACAAATGATTTCATAAGTTTAGATTTTAGTTAGATTAAAATATTGCTGAGAGCTTTTTCTCAGAATATTTATTTTGTCTTTTTTGAGTAAGATGCTTCATCTATCCATCTGTCTCTGGTATTGACATCGATGAGATATAAAATATTATCCTGCTGGGTCAACAATAATGTTTTCGTAACAGGCATTGGTATTTTTTTATTTTCAAGCATATCTGCTCTTAAAGAAATAATATTTTTTTTTCTGATGATATCACCGGTGAAAACATTAGAACTGCTTTCTCCAGTAGCTTTATCATCGAAAACTTCTACATAGGTGGCATTGTTCCCTTTGATAATAATAAAGTCCCGTTCCGTATGATCGGCCTCATCTTTGATGAAAACGAATTTCTTGTTATCAATATTTACATTTTCAAGATGCTGATTGATGCCTTTTCTTTGTTCAAGTCGGTTAAGGATTTCATTCAATGAACCATATTGTGCTTTAAGCCCTAAAGTTCCTAAAAGGGAAATCCCAATTAAAAGTTTTCTCATATACTGTGTTTTATAAAAAAGTTTTGCCAGAATGCTGTATTCTGACAAAACCTATTTTTTTTAATGTAAAATTAAAGATTACCTCTTCTTTCCTGCTCTCTTTCTAATGCTTCGAATAAAGCTTTGAAGTTTCCGGCACCAAAACTCTGTGCACCGTGTCTTTCAATGATCTCGAAGAATAGAGTAGGACGGTCTTCTACAGGTTTGGTGAAAATCTGTAATAAGTATCCTTCTTCATCATGATCAATAAGTATACCTAAATCCTGAAGTTTTTTAAGATCTTCATCAATGTGGCCTACTCTTTCAGGAACCATGTCGTAATAAGCTTCTGGTGGAGCAGAAAGAAACTCTACACCACGTTTTTTCAATTCCGTTACGGTGTGGATAATATCTTTTGTAGCAACAGCAATGTGCTGTACACCTTCTCCTTCGTAGAAATCAAGATATTCTTCTACCTGAGATTTCTTTTTACCTTCAGCAGGTTCGTTGATAGGGAATTTTGCAAATCCGTTTCCGTTAGACATTACTTTAGACATCAAAGCAGAGTATTCTGTATTGATCTGCTTGTCATCAAAAGAAAGGATGTTTACAAATCCCATTACCTTCTCATACCATTCTACAGTCGGGATCATTCTGTTCCAGTCAACATTTCCTACACAGTGGTCTACATACAATAAACCAGCTTCTTCAGGCTTATAGTTACTTTCCCACTTTTCATATCCAGGCATGAAAGCTCCGTTGTAATTTTTTCTTTCTACAAACATGTGAACGGTTTCTCCATACGTGTAGATACCGGACATTCTTACCTCACCATGCTCATCAGTTAAAGTTACAGGCTCTAAATACGGTTTACCACCTCTTTTAGTTGTTTCTTCAAAAGCTGCATAAGCGTCATCTACCCAAAGTGCCAAAATTTTTACTCCGTCACCATGTTTTTTTACGTGCTCGCTGATAAGAGAGTCAGACTTAAGTCCGGTAGTTAATACCAATCTGATTTTTCCCTGTTGAAGCACATAAGATGCACGGTCTCTTACTCCTGTTTCAGGACCCGCATAAGCTACAGACTGAAAACCGAAAGCGGTTTTGTAATAATGGGCAGCCTGTTTTGCATTTCCTACATAAAACTCAATATAATCTGTACCGTTGATTGGTAAGAAATTTTCTGCTTGAGCTATTTTCTCGGCAAATGTAAGTGTTGACATATTTTCTCTTTTACTTTTATTTTATTGGTATGCAAATTACAAAAATCTTAGACATTGCGAAAATATTCCCTTGGATTCATTGAATATATTTAACATAAAGTTAAAGAAGAGTTTACTTAAGTATATTTAAGTTTCTTACGTTTAAAATTGCCTACTTACATTTGTAATACAAAAGACAAGTGAAAAAAATATTTCGAAACATGAAAGCCGTAGAAATTTTCTGCGGCTTTCTTTTTATATTGTTTCAATTTTTCTGTTTAACATTCCGGCATCGGGATTATAATTATCCCATATCTTCCAGGTATTATTTATTTTACGGATGAAATAAATCTGGGTACTCAGCTGGTTGACAAAATGTTCTTCTCCGGTTTCTCCCACTTTGAACAGAAGGTTCCAGAATTCCTGAGACTCCAGTATTTTTTTGTCCGGTTCATCTGTAACGATATGAATATCAAAAACTTCATAATTGGATCGGTTGTTTTTAGTAACCAGATGAAAATCCTTATCACAAAGTTCTTTACTGAATTGTGATGCTCTCTCCAGAAACGGGGAATCGTCAAATACAAGACTTTTCAAAACTTCAGTATTGTGAGTGGGAAACAGCTTGTAAAATTCAAAAGCTGCTGCACAGTAATCATAAACCATCTGCGTCAGATATGACTGATTATCTGCCTCCTCGTTGTCCTGTTTTTTATGTCTTACAGATAAAATATAATCGTTCAGGTCTTTGTAGCCTAAGAAAATACAGATTTTATCTAATGTTTTAAGAAATCTGAGATCATTATGGGTTTTGTCCTGGTAATCATTTTCAAAGAAACGCTGCAGGGTAACATGCGAAATGGTATTTCCAATTTCAAATTTTTTCCCCCCTTTCAGCTCTTCAGCTTCTGAGAGCTCATCTTTAATAATTTCGGAAAGAATAATATAATGGCTTCTCTTCCATTCATTCACATTCCCCAAAACAGAATTCCTTACTTTGGAATGCTTTATAATTTCTTCCCTTATCGAATTATATATAGTTTTCAATTTGCTTGTTTTTGAATGAGTTTTATCAAAAATACTGCCAAAAGATTAATGCTTTTTTATGATTCTGCGGATTTAGATTCAAAATATGTTTTGAGATTTTCGGTAAAAAACAATTTGACAATCCTTATCATTTGATTATCAGTGTTTAAATCTCTCGAAGGCAGCTCTCTCCAGCATTTCTCTGTCGTCAGGATGAGCAATGCTGATGAGTTCCTGTGCCCTTTGTCTAAGGTTTTTCCCATACAGGTAAGCCGTTCCGTATTCAGTAACAACGTAATGAATATGTCCTCTTGTGGTTACCACACCAGCTCCCTGTTTAAGAAAAGGAACGATTCTGGAAATTCCTTTTTTTGTTCTTGCGGTAATGGCTATGATAGGTTTTCCGTCGTCACTTAATGCGGCACCACGCATAAAGTCCATTTGTCCTCCAATTCCACTGTATTGCATTGTTCCGATAGAATCTGCACATACCTGTCCTGTAAGATCTATTTCGATGGCAGAATTAATGGCAACCATCTTTTTGTTTCTCATGATGTTGATCGGGAAGTTTACTTCACTCACATCTCTGAAGGCGAATACGGTATTGTCATCTACATAATCATAGAGCTTTCTGGTTCCGAAGCAGAAACTTGTAATGGTTTTATTATCGTTGTATCCTTTGTATTTGTTGTTGATGACATCATCCTGAATAAGATCTATAACGCCGTCACTCAGCATTTCGGTATGAATTCCCAGATCTTTGTGATTGGTAAGACATTTCAAAACCGCATCAGGAATCGTTCCAATACCCATTTGAAGGGTAGACCTGTCTTCAATAAGCTCAGCCACATTTTTTCCGACGAGCATTTCTTCGGGGCCAACTTTTGAGCCATAATCTACTGTTGGAAGTTCCTCTTCATGCCAAACCAGTTTATGAATTCTGCTGATGTGGATCATACCGTCTCCGTGGGTTCTTGGCATTCTGGGATTAACTATAGCAACAATGATTTTTGCAGTATCCACCGCTGCTCTTGCAATATCTACAGAAGTTCCCAGCGTACAGAAACCATGTCTGTCCGGAGGAGATACCGTGACAATTGCGACATCCAAAGGGAGGATATTTTTTCTGAATAAAATAGGAATTTCACTTAGAAATACAGGGACAAAGTCTCCTCTGTCAGAATTCACTGCATCACGCACAGGAGTGGAAACAAATAAAGAATTGATGAAAAAACTGTCTTTGTATTCCGGTTTTGCAATTTCTACATTGCCTTGTTGGGTAATGGAAACCATTTCTACATTTTGTAATCGGTGAGACTGTCTTGCCAGCTCATCAATCAGGTAATTAGGGGTACATGCACTGCCGTGAAAAAATACCCGGTTTCCGCTTTTTATCGTATATATTGCTTCTTCTGCACTGATGTAATTATTCATAATTTATCTTTTTATAGGGTGTTCACAGTATTTTTTACTTCATAAAATACCGCTCTTCTTTCAAAGATAATCTTTATAACCTTACGTATTTCAAATATTTTAAGGATATTGGAAAGACTTTTGTCATATAGGGATTGTTAAAGGCTAAGTCTAAAAATAAAAGGACTAAATGCATTGGCATTCAGTCCTTTTGTTTTATTTATTATTTTGATGAAATCTTAATTAACGGTTTCTACAGCTGTTTTCTGCTTCATACTTCCTGTTTCAGAGAATCTCAGATGCCAGCTGAATGATTCTTCGAGCAAATGAGGGGTGTGTCCTCCTCTTTCGCATGCTCTGTCAAAATAAGATTGCAATTCTTCTTTATAATCAGGATGAACACAGTTATCAATAATTTTCTGTGCTCTTTCTCTTGGTGCCAATCCTCGTAAATCTGCTAATCCGATATCGGTCACCAGAATATCTACATCATGTTCGGTATGATCTGTATGAGAAACCATTGGAAGAACATGGGAGATATTGTTGCCTTTTGAAGCTGCCTGAGTTACAAAAATACTTAAATAAGCATTTCTCGCAAAGTCACCGGAACCTCCGATTCCGTTCATTATTTTTGTTCCTCCGATATGAGTAGAGTTTACATTTCCGTAGATATCAAATTCAATAGCAGTGTTGATGGCGATGACTCCTAATCTTCTGATCAGTCCCGGAGTATTGGAAATATTCTGAGGTCTTAACACGAATTTGTCTTTATATTTTGAAAGGTTTCCTAAGACTCTTTCATAGCATTCCTGAGAAACGGTAATGGATGATGCTGATGCGAAGCTCAATTTCCCAGAATCGATCAGATCGAATGTACTGTCCTGAAGCACTTCTGAAAACATGGTCAGGTCATAAAAATTACTGTCTTTGAATCCGGTTAGAACTGCATTGGCTACTTTACCGATACCCGCCTGAAGGGGAAGTAATCTGTCTGTAAGGCGTCCTAACAGAACCTCATTTTCAAAGAATGCAAGAAGATGTTTGGCTATAGCTTTTGTCTTTTCGTCCGGTTCTGCAATGTCTGCCGGGCTGTCTTTACGGTTAGTAAAAACTATGGCTTCAATTTTTTCAGGATCTACAGGAATACTTTTTCTTCCGATCTTGTTCCATGGAGCTACAATAGGAATGACATTTCTGTAAGGATAATCTTCTGCCTGGTAGATGTCATGGATTCCATAGACTTCTTCGGGAACTTCTGTGTTGATTTCAATGATTACTTTTTTAGCCAAAGCAGCGAAGGTTACTGAATTACCCACAGAAGTGGTAGGAACAATGCTTCCGTCTCTTTCAATATAGGCGGCTTCGATAATGGCTACATCAATGCTCTGAAGATTTTTGGTATGGAGAAGTTCGGCACTTTCACTTAAATGCTGGTCGATGAATAGGATTTCACCGTTGTTGATTTTGTTTCTTAAAATAGGATCTACCTGGAAGGGCATTCTTTTCTTTAAAACATTAGCTTCTGCAAGCTTTCCGTCGGTACCGTGCCCCAGTGAAGCTCCGGTCATTAAAGTGACTTTAAGGTCTTCTGTTTTTCCTCTTTCTGCAAGTGCCGGCAAAATAGCTTTGCTGTCACCTGCTTTTGTAAAGCCGCTGGACCCGATGGTCATACCGTCTTTAATGATTTTTACAGCATTTTCTGCCGTGGTTACTTTTTGGTGTAGACTTTCTAATCTGATTCTTTCTAACATGTAATATTGATTTTGTTTTAAACCACCATTACTTAGGATACGTCATGAAAAATAATGATGGCTAATATGTTAACCATACCTCACAAATTTACGAAAAAAGACACTTTAAATAAAGGATTTAAAGCGTCTTTTGTATGTATTCAGTAATACTTTTTGATATGAACCGGATAGACTTTTTTAATGTAAAATAAATTTGTTTGAATTTTAACCACAAAAGTCACAAAGAATTATATTTAAACACTTTAGTTTTCTTAAGAAAGTGTTCAATAATTATTGTATAAAGTACACATTAGAAGAAAATCTTAGATTTTCAAAACTTTAGTGTTTAGATCTTTTGTGGTTTATATTAAAATTTAAAGTTGTTTTAATTTTTACTGTTTTATTCCAACCATGAAGTTTTATAAGAAGGGTCTTCTACTTTTAAAGCTTCTTCGGTAATTTTCAAAGGACGGAAAGGATCAACCATAACGGCATATTCTTCTGTGAATTTTTTACCGATACTCCTTTCCATGGCTCCCGGGTGAGGTCCGTGTACAATTCCTCCGGGGTGAAGCGTGAAGTCCATCAAGTCAATATGATTACGGCTCATGAAATCTCCTTCTGTGTAGAACAATACCTCATCAGAATCAATATTGGAGTGATTGTAAGGTGCCGGAATAGCCTGTGGATGGTAATCATACATTCTTGCACAGAATGAGCATACTACGAAATTGTGACCTTCAAAATTCTGGTGAACCGGAGGCGGTTGGTGAATTCTTCCGGTAATCGGTTCGAAATTTTTAATATTGAATTTATAAGGATAAAAATATCCGTCCCAGCCTACTACATCAAACGGATGTGTTGCATAGATGAAGTCAGTGATCTGGTTTTCTTTTTTAACTTTAATCAGGAATTCTCCTTTTTCGTCAACAGGTTCTTTGAAAACAGGAGCAATCATATCTCTTTCGCAGAACGGAGAGTGTTCCAAAAGCTGCCCGAATTCATTTCTGTATCTCTTTGGAGTGTAAATAGGAGAGTGGCTTTCCAATACGAAAAATACAGTATCGTCAGACTTCAGTTCTACCTGATAAATAGTTCCTCTAGGAATAATAAGATAATCTCCGGTAACGAACTCAAGATCTCCTACAAATGTTTTCAAAATTCCGGTTCCGTTATGAACGTATAAAAGTTCATCACATTCCGCATTTTTGTAGAAGTAATCCATAGATTTTCTTGGCTTGGCCAATCCCATTTTCAGATCATTGTTCATCAAAAGGATTTTTCGGCTGTCCATAAAATCGTCTTCAGGAGTTACATTCATTCCCTTAAACATTCTTGGAGCAACGTTTTTTTCCACAGCTATTTTTGGAGTTACATCTTTCGGCTCACCGATAGATTTTATCTGCGTAGGGCGGTGGATATGATATAACAGAGAAGAAATACCATGGAAGCCTTCTGTACCGAATAGCTGTTCATAGTAAAATTTATCTTCCGGAGACTTAAAGATCGTATGTCTTTTTGGTGGGATATTTCCCGCTAGATGATATCTCATTTTACTTTCGTATGTAGTTTCTCAAATTTAATCATTTTTCATGAATTTGGCTTAATCTATATTTTTCCGGCAAAGTTTTGTATTTAAAAAATAATTGTTAGATTTGTCTAACAATTTTAATTTCATGAAGCGAATACTATTTTCTATCACTTTTTTATCATCATATTGTTTTGCGCAGGAAACAGACAGCTTAAGTTTGCAGCCCAATAAAAACCTGGATTCTGCCAGAGTTACCAAAAGAGAAATCAAAACAAGTAACATTGAAGATGTAGTGGTTACCGGAACTATAAAACCGATGAGCAGATCCAAAAGTCCTGTGGCAGTAGAGATCTACAGCCAGAAATTCTTTCAGAAGAACCCAACTCCAAGTATTTTTGAAGCTATTGCTATGGTGAATGGAGTAAAACCTCAGCTGAACTGTTCTGTGTGTAATACAGGAGATATCCACATCAATGGATTGGAAGGTCCTTACACTATGATTCTGATTGACGGAATGCCGATTGTAAGTTCACTTTCCACCGTATATGGATTGAGTGGAATCCCAAATAGTCTGGTGGATAGAATAGAGGTGGTAAAAGGTCCTGCATCGTCCATTTATGGATCTGAAGCGATGGGAGGGGTAATTAATATTATTACTAAGAATGCCTTGACTGCTCCCAAGCTAAGTGTAGATATGATGACGAGTACATGGAGTGAGAATAATCTTGATCTCTCTACCAAGTTTAACGTAGGAAAGAATGCCGCTTCATTATTAAGTTTAAATTATTTCAGCTTTCAGGAAAGAATAGATCAAAACAAAGATAATTTTACAGATGCCACTTTACAGAGCAGAATTTCAGTTTTTAACAAATGGAATTTTAAAAGAAAGGAAAACAGGCAGGCAAGTTTTGCAATGAGATACCTGTATGAAGACCGTTTTGGGGGAGAAATGCAGTGGAACAAATCTTACCGTGGAAGTGATCAGGTGTACGGAGAAAGTATTTATACCAACCGGGCAGAAGTTTTCGGGTTGTATGAATGGCCAATGAAGGAACATATTGTGACTCAGTTTTCTTACAATTATCATGACCAGAATTCATTTTACGGATCAAATCCTTTCAATGCAACGCAGAAGGTCGCTTTTGTACAGACGTATTGGGACAGAAGCTTCGGAAAGCATGATATCACGGCCGGACTTACTTTCAAAAGAACTTTTTACGACGACAACACTCCGGGAACATTAGCCGCAGATGGCATCACCAATGCCCCGATGAAATCACCGATCTGGGGAGCTTTTGTCCAGGATCAGTGGGAGATTAATGATAAAAATACCCTGTTGCTTGGATACCGGTATGATTATGATAAGGTACACCATTCTGTACACTCACCGAGGTTAGCATGGAAATTTTCACCCAATCCGTATCATACGCTGCGTTTCAATTTTGGAACAGGGTTCAGAGTGGTTAATTTGTTTACGGAAGATCATGCTGCGCTGACAGGTTCAAGGGAAGTGGTGGTAAAATCAGATCTTAAGCCGGAAAGATCAGTGAACGGAAACCTGAATTATATCTGGAAAATTCCTGTGGGAAACCGTTTGGTAAATCTTGATGCTTCTGCATTCTATACCTATTTCAGTAATAAAATTGTAGGTGATTTTGATTCTGATCCTAATAAAATCATTTATGATAATCTTCACGGATATGGAATTTCAAGAGGAGCTTCCCTGAATGTTGATTTTGCATTTCAGTTTCCACTGAGTGTCAATCTAGGAGTAACTTATCTTGATGTATACCAGAAATTTGATAATGAAAATCAAAAAACACAGCAGCTGCATGCCCCAAAGTGGAGTGGAACATACAATCTGACTTATAAGTTTCCAAGTAACCTGACTATAGATTTTACAGGACAGTTTTATGGGCCAATGAGACTCCCTGTTCTGCAGAATGACTATCGACCTGAGTATTCACCATTCTATTCTTTGGCTAATATTCAGGTGTCAAAGAGTTTCAAATCAGGATTTGAAGTGTACTGCGGAATCAAGAATTTATTCAACTTTACCCCTAAAGATCCTTTGATGAGACCGTTTGACCCATTTGATAAACATGTTGATGACCCTATCAACAATCCCAATCATTATACTTTTGATACGGCATATGGCTATGCTCCAATGCAGCGTATCAGAGGTTTCCTGGGAGTAAAATATACTTTAAAATGAAAAAAATAACTTTATTTTTAATGTTAGTGCCCTGTTTTTATCTGTCTCAGATGAAGACAGGCACTTTTTCTGAATGGGAGGTTCTGCAAAAAAAAGAATCCAGGCCAGTGGTGATCCATCTTTATACAGATTGGTGTGCGGTCTGTAAAATTGAATCTTACCGTTTGAGTAAAGATAAGGAACTGATAGGAATGATGAATGAACATTTTTATTTCATCAATTTTGAAGCGGAAAAAACGAAGGAGACCATTCATTTTCAGAATCAGGAATTTGAATATCTGCAGAATGGAAATTCGGGAATTCATGAATTGGCGCTGGCTTTGTCAAAAAATAGAAATCAGCCTGTTTATCCTTTATGGGTATTCCTGGATAAGCATCAGAATCTGGTGTATTATCAGGAGGGGCAGATGACGCCTGAGAGAATGAAGGAGAAACTGAAGGAGATTTCTGCTTTGTAAAGTGTTTGTTTTTGTTGGGAAACGCAAAGGCGCAAAGTTTTTTCTTTTATTATGCTGTAAGACGCAAGGATTTTATCTGCGATAAAATTGTATATTCCTAATACTATATGCATTAATCCTTGCTGAAAATTTCGATTTTCTTGCGCCTTAAGGCAGTATGTTATTAAATTTCTTTGCGCCTTTGCGTTTGTCCAACTT